>NZ_CP034446.1:0-4800000 GCF_003952445.1 Mesorhizobium sp. M2A.F.Ca.ET.043.05.1.1 | reverse complement strand
CGCAGCCGCACCTTCGGGTGACGCGCGAGATTGCCGGCATGCACCTTTCCGATCAGCCCAACTCCGAACAGACAAACATCCATCATTGCGTTCAACTTTCCTGTGCAGCCGTCCGCGACGGCGAGTTCAACATGCCCCGCCGGCGGTCACTTCACGGCGCCCATGGTCAGGCCGCGAACCAGGTGGCGCTGCACCAGCAGCGCGAAGAAGACGATCGGCAGCGCGCCGATGACGCCGGCCGCCGACATCGAGGCCCAGTCGGTATCGATGCGCCCGATGAGCGTGGCGGTGCCGCGCGGCATGGTCATGGCGCGTGGCGTCGCCGTCAGCGCCAGCGCGAAGAGGAATTCGTTGAAGGTCACCAGCACGGCGAAGATGGCGGTGGCCGCCAACCCAGGCGCTGCCAGCGGCAGCGTGATACGGCGGAAGGCGCCGAAGCGTGAATCGCCGTCGACCATCGCCGCCTCCTCAAGGTCGACCGGGATTTCGCGGAAGAAGCTCTCCATCATCCAGACGCAGAAGGTGACGTTGAAAGCTGTGTAGGTGGCGATCAGGCCGAGCCAGCTGTCGAGCAGCCCGAGGCTCAGCATCAAGAGGTAGACCGGGATCAGGATCACCACCGGCGGGATGATGCGCAGCGTGAGCAGGAACAGGCCGACCTTGCGCTCCGCGGCGAAGGGCAGACGGAATCTCGCGATCGCGTAGGCGCCCATCGCGCCGAAGACCAGCGCTATCGCGACCGAGAAGAAGGTGACCACCAGCGAGTTCGTCAGATAGGAGCCGAACTGCTTTTCGGTGAACAGCCTGACGTAATTGTCGAGCGTCGGCACATGCGGATAGAGCGTGCCTTCCTGGGTGATCTCGCGATTGGACTTGAGCGAGGTGGACACCAGCCAGTAGATCGGCAGCAGCACGACTGCCAGCACGAAGATGGTGGTGAGGATGCGCGCCAGACGGGTGCTCATGACGCGTCGATCCTGCGCAGCAGCCTGATGGCGCTGAAGGCGAGCGCGAGCACGACGAGGCCGATCGTCACGAACAGCGCCGCCGCATATCCGGTCTGCTGGAACTTGAACGCGGTATCGTAGCCATAGATCGAGATCAGCCTCGTCGCTTCGCCCGGCCCGCCTCGGGTCAAGACGAAAACCTGGTCGAACGTGCCGAAGGCGTCGATGGTGCGCAGCACGATGGCGATCGCAAGCACCGGGCGCATCATCGGGAAGGTGAGATCGGCGAAGACGCGCCAGGATCCGGCGCCGTCGACGCGCGCCGCCTCGAACGGCTCGTGCGGCAGCGACTGCAGGCCGGCGAGCAGGATCAGGAACATCAGCGGCGTCCACTCCCACACATCGAGCACGACAAGGCCGATGAAGGCATTGAGCGGGTTGCCGAGGATCTGGACGCCGCCGCCGCCCATGGCCTCCGAGAGCGCCGTCAGCATGCCGGCATCGCTGGCGTAGATCAGCCTGAACAGGATGGCGACGACGACCGGCGTGATCACCATGGGGATGATCAGCACCGTCCTGAGCAGCCTTATGCCGCGGAATTCGTGCAGGCAGAACAAGGCCAGCGCGAAGCCCAGCACCGCCTCGATCGACACCGAAAGCGCCACGAACTTGACCGTGACCCACAGCGAATTCAGGAACTGCGCGTCGCTCCAAAGCTGCACATAGTTGTGAAAGCCGACATCTGCGACAGGCGAACCGTAGCGGTAAGCCCTGGTGCTGGCGCGCAGCCCATCCCAAAGCGGATAGACCAGCACGCCGAGCACGACCATCAGGCCGGGCGCCAGCATGAGATAGGGGAGGGCGAGGTCGAGCCCCGCCCCCTGCAGGCGATATTTGCGTGCCTGCATGCCGGTTTGCATCAGTAGTACCCGGCCGTGGTCAGGTAGTCCTTGACCTGCTTGGCCGCCGTATCCAAAGCGGCGCCGCCGCCGGAGCCGGCCTGCAAGGCCTTGTTGAGCTCGATGCCGAGCAGTTCCTCGACCTTCGCCCAGTCGGGCGTGCGCGGCCTGGGCAGCGCGCCGGCGTCGAGCTGCTGGAGCGCGACCGGTATAAGCCGGTTGCCGGGCTTGGCGATGCCGAAGGCGCTGCGCTTGACGGGGATAGAGCCCGCTTCCGAGAGCTTGGCCTGGGTTTCGGCGCTGACATACCACTTCAGGAACTCGATGGAGTTCGCCTTGTTGGGAGCCGATTTCGGCACGCCGGCGATGAAGATGCCCATCTGGGCGATCGCCTTTTCCTGTTTTGGCACGACGCCGAAATCGAGCTTGCCGGCCACCTTCGTCTGGGCGGGGTCGTCAGCCTTCAGCGCATTGCCCGAGTATTGGATGATCGCGCCGGCGTCCCCGCCGAGGATCGCCGCGCCCTCCTGGTCGGAATCGAACTCGACCACGCCACTCGCCGTGTTCTGCTTCATCGTGCCGACGAAGAAATCGGCCGAAGCCTTGCCTTCGGCCGAATTGAAGATCGGGTTCCACTTGTCGTCGAAGAAGGAACCGCCGAAAGACAGGAAGACTGGATACCAGCTGGTGACGATCGGGTTGCCGGAAACGCCGCGGAAGACGACCGGGTATTTGATCTTGCCGGCCGCGACGCCTTCCTTGCCCTTGGCGATCACCTCGTCCCAGGTCTTCGGCGCGCCGCCGGTGAAGACGTCGTTGCGGTAGGTCAGCGTCTGCAGGTCGCCGACGAAGGGCACGCAGATCAGCGTCGGCTTGGCGTTCTCGAAGCCCTTGACGCGCGGCCCCTTCTGCGGCGGCCAGTAGCCCATGTCGATCATCGAGCCGATCCAGTCCTTGTCCGACCCATCGATGCCGCCGGCGCCAAGGTCCTCGAGCACGTTGGCGGCGCCGAACTGCGGCACCCACGGGTCGTCGAGCAGATAGAGGTCGTACTGGCCGGCGCCGCTCTGGGCGTCGGCGAACCACTTCTCGAGCGTCACGCCGTATTCGTCCTCTAGGAACTGGATGTCGAAGCCCTGTTCCTTGGCCAGCGGGATGATCTTTTCCTTGAACGGCGTCAGGCCGCCGTCGGCAAAGGCGCCGATGATCACCTTCTTGCCGGCCGCCTTGGCCGGCATCGGCAGCCCGAGCGTGGTCAGCGCGGTGGTCGCCAGGGCCAGGCCAAGCCCGCCCTTGATGACGGAACGGCGAGTAAGTCTGCTGGAATGCATCATGTCACTCTCCCATTGTTGTTGACCCTGTGGACGGCTGTCAGGCCGGCCGAATTGAAGAAACAGGCGTTCGCCGGGTCGAAGGCGACGCCGATGCTTTCACCCACCGCACCCCTGAATTCGCGGCCGGCCCGGACCGAGACGTTGCCGCCTTCCAAACGGACATTGACCAACGTCTCGTTGCCCATCGGTTCGACGACGTAGATTTCGCCGGGCAGCGCGTCAGGCGTGTCGATGGCGGTGGCGCTGCAATCCTCCGGCCGCAGCCCGATTTCGGCGATTGAGGCGGCGCGGCAGGCGGCAAGCCGCGCGGCTTCCAGCGGGACGACCTTGCCGGCCACGATGACGCCTCGCTCGGAAAGCGCTGCCGGCAGAATGTTCATCGGCGGGTTGCCGACGAAGGTGGCGACGAAACGGTTCGCCGGGCGGTCGTATATCTCGATGGGCGGCGCCATCTGCTGCAGCTCGCCGCCATGCATGACGGCGACGAAGTCGGCCATCGTCAGGGCCTCGACCTGGTCGTGGGTGACGTAGATGGTGGTGGCGCTGAGGCGCTGGCAGAGCCGCTTGATCTCGCCGCGCATGGTGAGCCGCAGCCGCGCGTCGAGATTGGAGAGCGGCTCGTCCATCAGGAACGCCGCCGGGTCGCGCACGATGGCGCGAGCCAGCGCGACGCGCTGTCGCTGTCCGCCCGAGAGCTGGCGCGGACGGCGGTCGAGCAGGTGGCCGATCTCGAGGATGGCGGCGACCTCGCCGATCTTGGCCTTTCGCCCGGTATCAGGCGTGCCGCGTATCCACAGCGGATAGCCGATGTTCTCGGCGACCGTCATCTGCGGATAGAGCGCGTAGCTCTGGAACACCATGGCGATGTCGCGGTCGCGCGGCTGCAGCCGCGTGACGTCGCGCTCGCCGATGAACACCTTGCCCGCGCTCGGCATGTCGAGCCCGGCCAGGATGCGCAGCGCCGTCGTCTTGCCGCAGCCCGACGGACCAAGCAAAGCGAGGAATTTGTTATCGGGCACGGCAAGGTCGAGCGACCGCAGCACGTTGAGCGCGCCGAAGCTCTTGACCACCTTCTGGTAGAGAACCGAACTCATCTCCCTCCCCGGCGCCCCATGCTTTCTTCAGCCCTTGCGCTCGTGGACATAGAAGCCCGCGCCTTCGGCCAGCTTCTTCAAATTGCGATACCCCATCGTGGCATAGGTCAAGGGGTGCGCCTTGGCCGGGTCCTGCTCGGCCTCCACCACCAGCCAGCCGGAATAGCCCTGGTCGGCGAGGATCTTGAGCAGCGTCGGATAATCGATCGCGCCGTCGCCAGGCACGGTGAAGATGCCTTCCATCACCGCGCCCATGAAGCTCATGTCGGCCTCGCGCGCCTTCTTCAGCATCGTCGGGCGCACGTCCTTGCAATGAACATGCACGACGCGCTCCACATGCCGGCGCAGCAATTGCTCCGGGTCGCCGCCCGAAAAGGCGCAGTGCCCGGTGTCGTAGAGCAGGGCGACCGCCTCGCCGGTGCTGTGCATCAGCCTGTCGATCTCCTGGTCGGTCTCGACGATCGTGCCCATGTGATGGTGGAAGGCCATGCCGACGCCGAAATCGGAGAACCGCTCGGCGAGCCTGGTGATCTTTTCGCCATAGGCCTTCCATTCCCCGTCCATCAGCGTCGGCCGCTGCGAGATCGGATCGTGGATCGCGCCATGCCGGCCGCGCGAGGTGTCGGCATAGACGACATGCCGGGCCCCGAGATCGCGCAGCAGCGCCAGGTGCGGCCGGATCGCCTCGAATTCCTCGTCGACCTCCTTCTCGCAGATGCGCCCGTCATACCAGCCGGAGACCAGCGCCAGCCCGTAATGGTCGAGGATGGGCCGAAGCGCGCGGCTGTCGCGCGGGAACTTGCCGCCAAGCTCGGTGCCGGCATAGCCCGCTTCCGCGGTCTCGCTGAGGCAGGTCTCGAGCGGCGTGTCGCCGCCCAGTTCCGGCACGTCGTCATTGGTCCAGGTGATCGGGTTTATGCCAAGTCGAACTGTCGTCATTGCTCGCTTTCCGCCCCGCGGCCGGGCTGGCTGCGGGGTGTTCATTTTCGGGAGGGAAATGGCTTCATGCCTGCGGCGGGCGATGCATCGCCCTGCCTTGCCTGTCCGGCCGGCAGCCTCCCAGTTGCCTTGCCCGGACTTGTGTTGCCCGTCTTGCGTCGACGTCTTACCCCAACGTCACAGGGCGAAGTCTACGCCGCTCTGTCTCCATCGCGAGGGCCAGTTTTCTGGAAAATGAAGGAACCAGTTTGTGCCGGGAGGTGGATGTGACAGGATGGCGGGATGGGAAATCTACCAATCATCGAGCGCCGGCGCGAGGCCCCCCTCTCTGCCCTGCCGGGCATCTCCCCCTCAGGGGGGGAGATCGGATGTCACGCCGGCTTTCGCCAATCACCAACGTTGCAAAGAGAAGCGAGGCGCTCGAACTGCCAATCTCCCCCCTTGAGGGGGTTGAGGAGCGATCCGCGCAGCGGACGGGAAGCCAATTGCTTGGCTTTCCGAGCGACGAAAGCCCTGAGCGGCAGCGAAGGGCCGGGCAGTCCGGCAGGACAGAGAGGGGGGCGAAGGAACTCGACGTCGAAAGTAAGCCGTGTCTCGGCACGCCGTTGCCATTGCTCCTGTGGCGAGGCGTAACCCATGCGCCCCCACCCCAAACCCCAACCCTTCCCCCTCGACACGCTCACCGTGAACCGCGCCGGCCCCGAGCACCTGTCGCGCCAGCTCTATCACGGCCTCGTCGCCATCATCCGCAGCCGCGCGCTGCCGCCCGGCTCCGAGCTTCCCTCCACCCGCGCTCTGGCCGCCGAGCTCGGCCTTGGCCGCAACACCATCGTCGCCGCCTACGACCAGCTCGTCACCGAAGGCTATCTCGCCAACCGCCAGGGCGCGCGGCCCGTGATCGTCGACCTGCCCGAAGGCCCGCGCGAGTCGCCGCGCGAGGAGCCGCCCGCGCCGCTGCGCCAACCCTCGCTGCGCGGCCAGCTTCTGCTCAGCCAGCCCTATCATCACGGCAGGCCGGGGCATGTCGCTTTCCACCCCGGCATGCCGGACGCGGGAAGCTTCCCCTTCGGCGTCTGGGGCCGGCTGGTGGCGCGCCGCGCCAGCCATGGCGGCGAGACGCTGTTCGGCACCTATGACGTCACCGGCCACCCGGCGCTCAAGGAGGCGATCGCCGGCTACCTGTTCTCGGCGCGCGGCGTGCGCTGCCGTCCGG
The DNA here is from genome assembly GCF_003952445.1 of Mesorhizobium sp. M2A.F.Ca.ET.043.05.1.1. Lineage (NCBI taxonomy): Bacteria > Pseudomonadati > Pseudomonadota > Alphaproteobacteria > Hyphomicrobiales > Phyllobacteriaceae > Mesorhizobium > Mesorhizobium sp. M2A.F.Ca.ET.043.05.1.1. Next base: position 4,793,574 of record NZ_CP034446.1, on the reverse strand, counting down.
AGCAGATCGTCGTCACCACCGGCGCGCAGGCCGCCTTCGATCTTCTGGCACGCCTGCTGCTCGATCCCGGCGACACGGTCTGGATGGAGGAGCCCGGCTACTACGGCGCCAAGGCCGCCTTCACCGTGGCCGGCGCAAAAATCCTGCCCATCCCGGTCGACCACGAGCGCGGCTGGCATCTCGACCCGCCGGACTTCTCGCCCCGCCTCATCTATGTGACGCCGGCCTGCCAGCATCCGCTCGGCATCACCATGCGCATGGAAGAGCGGCTGCGCCTGCTCGACGTCGCCGAGACCGCCAATTCATGGCTGATCGAGGACGATTTCGACGGCGAATACCGCTTTCAGGGCCGCCCCGTGCCGGCGATCCAGAGCATGGACCGCTCCGGCCGCGTCATCTATGTCGGCACCTTCGCCAAGCTGCTGTTCCCGGCGCTGCGCCTGGGCTTCATGGTGCTGCCGCCGGAGCTCGCCGGCCGCATCGTCAACGCGCTCTCCACCACCGGCCAGTTCGCGCCGCTGCTGCTGCAGGCCGCGCTCGCCGATTTCATCACCGAAGGCCATATGAGCCGGCACCTGAAGCGCATGCGCCGCATCTACGCCCAACGCCGCCAGCTCTTCCGCGACATCGTCACCGAACGCCTGCGCGACGAGATCACGCTCTCCCCCGCCGAAGCCGGCATCCAGGTGGTGGGTTATCTGAGGGAAGGCATCGACGACATCAAGGTCAGCCAGGCCGCGGCCAAGCGGGCGATCAACGTCTCGCCGCTGTCGAAATATTTCCAGAACACGGCGCCGACGCAAGGGCTGGTGCTGGGCTACGCGGCGTGCGACGCGGCGCAGATGAGGGATGGAGTGGAGAGGTTGGCGGTGGCGATAAGGGACGTGCTGGGGTGAGGCTTGGTAAGATCGGGTCGCTGTCATGGAGCCGGAAGCCCAGGCCGCCAACAATGCGGCTCGCGTCGCTGCCCAGCCCGTGAAAGCGATTGAGGATGCGCTGCGGACGCATGGTTTGATCAACTAGGACGTGTTTGGCAGCAATTCTAAACGGGGTGATGCTGAATAGCAGTGCTACGATGGGCAGATGAATGGTCTGAAAAAGTCGTTTCTCTAACGACATATTGCGGTGTGTTATTGAGCCGAATGTAAATGCGGCCGATGTACTCTCCAAGAATCCCCAGGAAGAACATCTGCAACCCGCCCATCATGAGAATGGTGGCGATAGTCGATGCCCAGCCCGGCTGCATCTCGGGGTGCCTCAAGCGGTCGACCACGATGATCGCCAATAGGACGAGGCTTGTGGCGGCCATGGCGAAACCAAAAACCGTGGCGATCCGAAGCGGATACACCGACGATCCGGTGGCCATCTTCAGCCAAAGGGAAACCGACCGTTTCAGATTGTAATTGCCTTGGCCAGCGAAGCGATCTTGGTGGTCAATATCAATTGTGGTGATCGAATTCGTAACTTTGAAGATCAGCCCGTCCACATAGGCGTATGGGCCGTCATAGGCGAGAATGGCGTCTGCCGCTCCGCGGCTCAATGCCTTGAAAGAGGAAAGGTAGAGTCCACGAGGCTTGTTCAGAACCCAGCCTGCAACGATGTCATTGAAACGGCTGCCCAGCTTTTTCCATGTCGCGTGTTTGCGTTCTTTGTATCGGGTGTAGCAAACGTCGAAGCCCTTCTCGATCATCTCCGCCAACCGCAGGATGGCGGTCGGCGGATGCTGCAGATCGTCATCCATGATCACCACGATCTTACCGCGCGCGTATTTGAGGCCTGCCATCGTGGCGTTGTGCTGGCCGAAGTTGCGTCGCAAGGAAACGCCCCGTATCCAGGCATGCTCGTTGGCTTGCCGTTCGATCAACTCCCAGCTTTCGTCTGGGCTGCAATCGTTCACCAGCACCAACTCGAAATGGCCATCGTAGGTGCTGCCAGCAAGCGCTGCATGCACTTGGGAGACAAGTTCATGGAGGACATCCGCGCTGCGGTATACTGGGACGACGACCGACAGGGAAATCATATCGCTTTTCTGCTTCATGGCGAATTCCCTCAGAATTCAAATGTCGCGACGGCGTGGTCACAGTTCGGTTGAGACCTGTCGCTGACGCTGAGAGAAAGAGTTCCATCTTCCATAGGCAAGTCTATCCTTTTGTCGTCACCAGGTAGAACCTCTCCGCTCCAGATGTTCCTCCCATTGAATGTGACGTGCGCTTCTACGCCATCCGCGGTCGGGCATTGTTGCAGGAGCTTGTTCGAGATGGAGAGCGCCAAGCGCTTCGGGTGTTGACTGATGTCGGATCTAAACGGAACCGAGACGGAGGTCGGCAAGTTGGTTCCTGGATGGATGAGGAAGGCGTTCTGCCCCATCACGATGACCTGCCCCCATTGGTCGCCGAGTGTTTCGTCTCGCGCTGCAAGCGGAAGCAACATGGAAGACCTGAAGATCTTCCCCCAGCCTGGATAGTGCCGGTCGAGCTCGGTGACGAGTTCATTGGCCTCCTCAAGAGTGACCGGCCGGACGCGCCTGAAAAGATAAGCTTCTATGCCGTCGCTAAGGGCATAGCTTGTGCCCACCCTCTCGTAGGCTCGCCCAAATCCGCGCCCTTGGAGCAGCCATTGGCCCGGGACAGTTATGTTGGCTTGTGTTCCAGGCGCCATTTGCTCCTGAGGTGGCGCCACTGCGACCACATATGCAGCCCGTAGCGCATTGAAGTTGAAGAGGTCGACCTTCGCAATGTGGGGAGCGTAAATGACCCTGCCCTGGAGTGGGTGGTCGAGTGCGACCATGAGGGAGTCGGAGATCTTGCTGCTGGATGCGTAGACGAAAAACTTGCTGCCATCCTTGGTCAAATGGTCCAGATCAGCGACCAAGCGCTGATATTCCGCGTAGTTGTCGAGGTGAAGTGGGCTCGTGTCGGCACGAGGAATGAAAGCATGAGCAGGGAAGTCCAAGGAGCGGGACGCCGGGCTGATGGCGACAAGGAGAATTGCCGAGGAGATAGCTGCGAAAGGGAGAAGTCGAACGCGGGCAGCGAGAAATTGAAGATAGCTTGCGCACCACGCTGCACCGACAAGGAAAATCGGCAACAGCCAAAAGGCGATCGGGAGAAAATGATGTAGGCCAAGGTATTGCGTTCTGATGAAGAAGAAGAACGTGCCAACTGCGGCAAGGAGACAGAAACCGCCCTCAAAATTTTTGTGCGAAACGACCACAATAGCACCGATCACGATGAGCGCTATCATCCAAGGACTCAACCGTTCGGCAAGCATCTCAAGGTGACGAGGAAAGGGGACTTGGTACGCGCTATATAGATCGGCATACGAGGTGGTGAACGCCCGTACGACAAGCCCATGTTGCAATGCGAACGCTAAACCGCAGAGGACGATGCCGGCGATTGCCAAACCGCCGCAAAGATTGGCGATCGCTCGGGTCCCGGCTCTCTCATAGAGGGCCTTGGCGGTCCCCACGAGGAAGGCGGCCAAGAAAAAGATGACTATGCTATAGGCGTACCATCGCCGGAATAAAAACGGCAGCCAGATCATCAGGCCGAGCAGAAGTCCGTTACGGACAGGCCGATGTCTCAGGTATTCGGACTTGAACAGCAGCAATGTCGCGAGACCGAGGAAAACGAGACCGACAATGTCGAGCATTCCCCGAAGGGTTGGCGCCCAAAATGGCACGAACGTCAGAGCCATCACGAAAATTGAAGTCAGCTCTGCAACGGGATTTTTCGCCAGCCTGTGGAAGATTGCCGTCGCAATCACCGCCGTCGGAAGCAGATACATGAGCGCAACGGCGCTCACATACGCTATGCGGCCTGGCCCAAACAGAACATAAAAAGGAAAAAGCGGCAGCACTCCAGCCGGATTGTAGTCTTGAGATTCGATACCGTCGAAAATCCGCTTGAGCGCAGGCCACGGATCGGCTGCAAGATATTGCCCATAGTCCTGGAAGGTGCGCCAATAGGCGCCATAGTCCCAGGTGTAGGCGGGCTGTTCCCGGTAAACGTATGCTGCAATGATGGCCAGCGTAGCCAATGCGGCAAGCGAAAATGTTAGCATCCAGCGACTGGCGAAGCGTGCGTCTATCATTAGAGACCTATAATAAAACAGAGTGCGCTTGCCGCTGGGTCGACGCTGATGATAGTTGGGGTTTGTGCTTCTAGCGGAGAAGTTGCAGTTTGAGCAAGCGTGCGACTGGAAATGAATTTGACGCCTATCGCCACTCCTATTCGGAGGCAGTGAACGAAGCTATTTCGTTCTCCGGATTGGATGTGGATTTCTTCACGCGCGCCAAAGCAGCACGGCTGCTCGACCTGCTAGAGAGCACACTCGGGCCTACCAGCAACCTTTCCATTCTCGACGTAGGCTGTGGAGTTGGAAACTATCACCCAATACTCCGTGGGAAGGTTGGCAAGCTAACCGGTGTCGACCCATCACCCGAGTGCATCGATGAAGCGAGACAGAAAAACCCTGGTGTGTTGTATCGCGTCTCCTCGGGGGCACAACTGCCGTTTGATGCCGGAGAGTTCGATGCGGTGTTTGCGATCTGCGTCATGCATCATGTGCCGCCTGCAGACTGGGCGAAATTCTCATCGGAAATGGCTCGCGTCACCCGACCTGACGGCGCGGTACTGATCTTCGAACACAATCCCTACAACCCTCTGACTCGAAGGATAGTGTCGACGTGTCCCTTCGATGAGAACGCAGTTCTACTGTCGAAAAGGCAGGTCGTTCACTATCTCAGAGGCGCCGGATTGAGCAGGGTCGAGGGCCGCTATATTCTCACCGTGCCCGCGATTGACGGTGTTCTCAGGCGCATAGACGATGCCTTCGGCCGAATTCCCCTCGGCGCCCAGTATCATGTGCTTGGTCGTCGCTGATGGTCTCTGGTGATCGCCTAAGGCAGTTCATCACCTTCTGTGCCGTGGGTCTGTTCAACACAGGCGCGTACTTCGCGATCGCCAACGGCCTGCATTTACTTATAGGCCTCACGGAAACGATCTCCGCCTACGCGACTTATCTGGTTTTAGTGCCGGTTTCCTTTCTCGGGCACCGAAAGCTGACATTCGCCTCAAAGGGCGCGGTGTGGGGCGAATGGGCAAGGTTCAGCATCGTCCAAGCATTGAACCTACTGCTGATCTGGGTCACCACAAATTTGTCGCGCGAAGGATATTTCGCTGGGTGGCAAACCTTCGCGGTCATCAGTATCGCAATCCCTGCACTGAATTTTGTGGCTTTTCAGGCTTGGGTGTTTGCCAGGAAGCTCGCCGTCTAAAAAGCTGCTCCTGGATATCGTCAGGATCGCCACCCTAAATTCCTTGATGTCGGGTGATATCTAAGCGCGATGGAACAGTGGGTTTTGCGCGTCGCTCATAGCTCCCGTATCGATATCAGCGGCCGATTGACGAAGTTTTCGAGAGTTCAAAGCGTTCTGTGACGATTATGACAAGTTCTCGTCCAAGATCCAGAGCGAGTTTAGCGACGACAGCGGCGTTCAGAGACGTGGGGCGATTGGCAAAGCGAAATGGATTGAACGGCTTTGGGGGTTCTTGGTGGCCTGATCTCAGGCATCATCGTGGCGCTGGCAGCGTTGGGAGTGGCTTTCGCCTCCAACCTAAATTCAGCCTGAGTATGTCCAGTGTGGGAAATCAGTGTGGGACATCGGCGCCGCGCGCTTCTAAATAGTTGATTCCACTGGCGCACCCGACAAGATTCGAACTTGTGACCTCTGCCTTCGGAGGCCGATTTAGTCAGTCTTTTCAATATCTTCCGTTTATACGATATTGTTCGCTAAGCTACTACGACGACTGACTTTTTGTCCACCCGAAAACCGAAGCCAGTATCCTACCGCAAGCCGGAGTTTCCGTCCGGGTGCTTCCGTGGTGCTTCCGCGGAATCACTTCGACAGAGCCCTGAGGTGTGCGATGGCTAAGCTGAACAAACGAACCGTGGATCAAGCGGGACCGGAAAAGTCGGACTACTTCCTTTGGGATGACGAGTTGCCTGGCTTCGGGCTGCGCGTGTTTTCGTCCGGTAAGCGCAGCTATCTCGTTCAGTATCGAGCTAAAGGTCGGACCCGTCGATTTACGATCGGTCCCCATGGGGTCTGGGCTCCAGAAGCGGCACGAAAGGAGGCGCGCATATTGATCGGTCGGATCGCGCAAGGCGACAATCCTGCCGAGATGAAACTTCTCGACGCCCAAACGATCACGGTCAGCGAACTGTGCACCCGGTATTTGGCTGATTGTGAAGCTGGACTGGTGCCAGGCAAAGGTGGTCGCCCTAAGAAGCCATCGACGATGGAAATCGACCGTAGCCGCATCAAACGTCACATCCGCCCGCTCCTTGGAAATCGAAGAGTGACCGAGATCACCTCCGCAGACATTGCCAAATTTCTGCGCGACGTTGCCAACGGGAAGACCCGAGCCGACATCAAAACGAAGAAGCGTGGGCGAGCGATCGTTCGCGGAGGCATTGGTACTGGCTCACGCGGCGTAGGTCTCCTCGGCGGCATCTTCACGTATGCCATCCGGGAAGGGATCATCGAAAAGAACCCGGTTCACGGCTTTCGTAAACCAAAAGATCGCGTTCGAGACCGTCGTCTGAGCGATCGTGAGTATCGGGCGCTGGGCAAGATTCTCGCGGGCGCCGCTTTCGACCCGCAGTTTTCAACGGCTACCAAAATGGCGCGGACCCTCGCTTTGACGGGATGTCGACGAGGCGAGATCATCAATCTGAGAGTGGGTGAGATCGATCTTGAGCGCAGTTGCATCAGGCTTGAAGACTCCAAGGAAGGCGCATCTACCCGGGCCATCGGCTTACCTGTGGTCGAGTTGCTCCAACCACTATTGTCCAACGATGAGGCTAATTTCGTGTTTCCAGGCACGGAGGAAGGGAAGCCATTAGTCGGCTTCCCAAAACTATGGGAAAAGCTCGTCAAAGACACACCGCTTGAAAGCGTTACGCCCCACGTGCTTCGTCATAGCTTCGCGAGCGTGGCGAACGATCTCGGTTTTACCGAGTCGACGATAGCAGCCTTGGTTGGACATTCTCGCGGAACGATTACGAGCCGCTACATTCACACGGTGGACACCGCACTCGTAATGGCAGGTGACACAATCGCTAGCTACATTCAGGCGTTGCTTGATGGCGTGAAGTTCGAGCATGCAAATTATGCGCTAGATCACGGCGCTCGTAAGGATGCCATGCGGAAATTTTTGACGGCGCATACGGCTCCTCGAGACAATCAGGAGCCGTGAGGTGCGGCAATCAGTGATCTTTTAGGCCGTGCTCGCTCAGGAGTTTTCCATACAGGTTCAGGTCGTACATCGTCCCGCCGCTGTCTTCCTCCATCATAAGGCCGCCATCAATTCCCACGTCAACAAGCAGCCCTGCCGAAAAGAGCGCTGAAGCGACATCCTTGTCCTTTTGTACGCCCTCTTTGAAATCAAGCAAGAACCTCAAGTCTTCCGAAAACGCCCTGTCAACGATCTTGGCCAGGCGTATCGCCTTATCCAAAGAGAGCTTGCCGTTGGCAGCCGCCGACATGACTCGGGCTATGATTTCAGGTTTCTTCATATCGTCAGCGCGATCTAAAAGCAGCAGCACAGTCTCGCCGAATTCAGCCTTTTTCCCCTTTTTTTCCAAGTTCGCGATAAACGCCCGACGGTCCTCTAAAGGCGTTTTCTCAAAGGTACTCAGGAAAGTCGCCACCTTTTTCTGAAACAGCCAATCCCTGTAGGCGAGCCCTGCCCGCGCGAACCCGGTAAGAGCGCCAAAAAAAGGAATTCCATCCAACGCGCCGGATGAGATGGCTGCGTCCAATCCGATGTCGGCGGCAGTGGCGGCCGCATCGACAAGCTTTTCGCTGGCGACAGAATCCGCGAACGCAACGGGTAGGTTTTTCGGTTCGTCTTCCATATGCACCCCTTGGACACTGTGAGGGCTATATAGGGGTTCACTGTTCGGGAACGAAATAGGAGGATTTCCTATCTCGCATTTCGACACCGGATCGTAGTTCATCTCGCAGCAGTTTTCCCATGGATGACGGACGCGCGGCTATGGCGCGGACCGAGTCTCTCATCCGCCCCTCCGCGATTCCGGGAATGCAGCCTCAACCGCGGCGACATAGTCTTTGACCGATCCGCGTAAAACATGGTCAGCCATTACCAGGAAGGTCTTGAGGCGCTGCCCATATCGAGCCGCCGGACCCCTATTACCCCCGGTGACGATCATTTGGATCAAAAGAGCTCGCATGCGTCCTTCAAGCCCCTCATGTGAGAGGGACGCAATGTCGTGGAGGATGCCGTCATGAAGATAGCCTGCAAAGGTGTCGCCGATGCGGTCGGAAAGCGCGACGGTCACCATGGCATTGCCGAGAGCGACGGCAGCATCGACCGGGATGACGCCTGTCGAGAACTCATTCATCACCGGAATCACGGCATGCTGCGATGTGCTATCGAGATGCCGGATATTGCGCACCCAATTGCCCATGACGTCAAACGCTTCGTACAGCAGGCGGGCATTACGGGTTGGAAATTCAGCCATCGTGTCGATGTTGTGGCCGGTCGTATCGTAGACTTCTTCCAGTTCGGTAACGAAGAGTGGCAGGTAAAATAGCCACATATGATAGGGAACACCCTGGCGCATAGCCTCATTGACCATGATATCGAAATACCGAATTCCGACAAAAGTAATGTCGCGCCATTGTTCATCTTCGAAATCATTGGCACGGCCGTTGAGATGGGCGACATAGCCACTGGTCGCTCCTGCACGTATGGTATTGATGACGGCATCGCCTACGGGTTTCCAGGCCCCTAGGTTGTGAGCCACTTGGGCATCGCCGAAGAGAAACCGGAGTAGGACATTCTCCCCGGGGATCGCATAGCCACCTTTGTCCGCAAGGTTTTGGTTCTGCTCGATTTCCTGGTAGAGCCTGCTGCCACTGTCGGTAATCAAGTCACGCAGGGCCTTGTCCGAGAAATCGAAACGCGGTTGCAGCTTGATTGCCATGAGGTCCGGGAGTGCATCCGGCCGCATTGTGACTAGGAACTTCCTAAACTCCTCCGAACGTAACAGCATACGCACAAGGGTCTCGGCGCTGGCTTGGGCTTTTCTACCGGCCGGGACAAAGTGCCTCGCCCATCGAATTCGCCACCGGAAAGTCTCGTAGGCCCGTTTGCCATAGCCCGCCCTCTGCTGTTTCTGCTCGTCCTCCTCAGACATAGCCGGCTTGAACGTTCGGATTTGCTGACGGCGCAGCCAGTTGGTATTGGCCAACCAGTCGTACACCCTCTGTCGTAGCCGCTGCCGCTCGGCAACGGCCTGTATGAGACCGAGATGCGGCCGTATGAAATCCAGCAGTTCCGCAAAGCGACGTTCATAGAGCAGGGTCTGCATGATCTTGCCGACGGCCACCATTGAGCGCGGCCCAGGCTTCAGCAGAACGTTGAGACCCCAGGCAAGAATCATCCACACGAACACGACTAGGAAGGCGGCTTCGGGCGGCGTAAAGCTGCCATCTTTGGGGAAAATCAGCCAAGTGCAGGCTTCAGCGCTTGCTAGTCGGCAAGGCTGACTCAGCAGGGGGAAAAACTCGAAGTAGAAAACAAGCGAGAGTGCCAGAAGCGCCAGCGGAATTTGCACCGCCAGATGCAACTGCGCGCGTAGTCGCGTTACCGGCGATACGATTGTGTAGAATGCAATGAAAAGCGCGAGAAAACTCAGGAAGCCGTCCAGTGTCACCGGGCCTCTCCTTTGCCGCTCGGGAGGAGGCCCGAGCCTGGGAAACTTTGGGCATCATCGTCGCCGAAGTCGACGTACTCTCTAAAGATCGGGATCAAGGCGTCGGCCTCAGCTGGGGTGTAGCCGGGCGATTGACAAAGGATCACATACTCGAACCACTCTGCGGCTCGATAAGCTTCAACCGGGATCTTCTGAAACGGGATAGGTGGCTCAAGGGTGTGTGGCAGTGCAAGCAGTTCTTCCCTTGAACAGACGTCCCGAACACGCGGCACATATCGCAACTCCATAATGCCGCATGCCGGATCGAAGTCTCGGAAAAAGAAGGGCATCAGGTCGTCACCGCTATGTGCGTGATGCACATATGTCAGCATCCGAAGCCACCTGCAGGCCAATGCGTATGAGAGATAGTTCGCCGCCGAAATGCGCTCCATGCCATGATGCGGGATAGCTGCGGCGCGTTCTTTCGGAGTCAGGGCAAGCAGCCTCCCTCCAATGTCTTTCCACGAAAGGTCCCCGACCCCGGTTCCCAGATCAGAATGAGCGTCGATATGGGTGAGGGTTAGCGGCACGGCACCGTTTTGAGAGAGCACGTTTAGAATGGGGAATGCTTCGTCATGATGGACGACAAACCGCCCCTTGGGCCGGCGAGACGATAGGCCACGCTTCAGTCCGCACTGGTCTTCGAGAAAGCGCCGAAGTTGCTCTCCGGTCCAAGGGCGCGTCGTTGACGGTGCCCGGGGGCGTCTGTCGAGTGAACAGACGTCGTCAAGGAATATGTCGAGGTCGATATCGGCGATTTTCAAGAATTATTCCGTCTGTCGAGCGGTGTTGGGAACACTGTTATGTAAAGGCATATTTCTCAAGCGTGCGTTGATCTAAATACCCGGCGATGAAATGTTGCCCACAGCATTTGATCGGAAAAGTCGAGAGGACAAAAAATGAAAAAACAACCAGCCGCGCCGACACACGACAGCATCCGATCTGGCCTTGTCGTCGAGGGGCAACACTATGAATTCAAGGCACGCCTGAACCTCGACGAGCAACGTGGGAAGTCAAACTTCATCGATGACGTGGTCGCGTTTCTAAATGCAGGGCCTGGATATCTTATCGTTGGGGTACATGAAAAGAAGGGCGCGTTCGAACGCTTCGAAGCGATGGATGGCGATCGCGATGCTATGCAACGCCGCATCACGTCGATCCTTCAGGACAACATCGATCCCAAGCCGTTGGGCGTTCGTGCCGAATTCCTCGAATTGGACACGGGAGGTTTCATTCTTTGTCTTGATCTGCCCGACCATCGGTTAAGACCCTATCAGAACAAAATCACGGGCGGCTTTTATCTGCGCACCGGCGCCCAAAATACGCCGATCCCCCGCGATCAACTCCACGCCCTGTTTACGCCACTAGAGAAGCTAGAGGCCGATACCGTGCAACTGATGGAACGTGAGAACGCAGCCGTCGAAGCGCGCGACATCATGCAGAACAATGGCGCTACCCTGCATATAGCGATCGTGCCGCAGGAGCATTACGAACGGGGGCGGACGTCTTTTGATCCAGGCCGAACTGTTCTGAAAGTGATGCGTCACTATCATGGCGAAAGCCGTGGCGTTTTTAGAGGTTGCGATAATGGCGATGAGGTTCGGGACGCAACTTTCCAGGAGGGCCGTTCGGTATCGCGCTTCTTTATCGGCGATGATTGGCTCGTCCACTCCTATGTTGCCCATCCGTTTTCTGTTCGGGACGGGGAGGGACGGCTGACCATTAACGAGTTTCACGCGGAGTTCGCCCGGCATTTGCGAGACATTCAACTCATCCTAGATGACTCGGGCATTCGAGGGCCGTTCGGAGTTTTGTTTGTCGTGAAGAATCTGCGGCGTAACTCAAAACTTGAATGGGCTTTTCCTAACGCCGGGTTTGCGAGCCTCGGACGGCCGATGCGCGTGGAGCGCATAGACGAGCAAAGGCTCATCGATCGCTTTTATGACAAGGTCAGAGGCGTTTCGGTTTATGGTCGCTGATGGTCGAATCTGAAGTTTCGGGCATCCGCGCGACAATCGACAGCTGCGGCTTTAGTGGGTTCTGGCTGCGGCCAGAGCTCTGCGTAGGTTCATGATGCTGTTCGAAGCGAGCAGCAGCGACGCCGTCCCAAGTGTTTCAAGAAACACCGCTGATATATTGTCACCATTCACGCGCAACGCGTGTCCGACATGTGTCAGCCGCATATCCAACTCGTTGAATCCAGCGAGGTCGTCGTGGTGGTGTGCGCCGCCACACTTGTTGGCCACATAACGGATCGTGGCGTTGCGTGATACGGTGAGGCCAACAAGGCCCAAGCAAGGCTGTAGCAGGAACTTCGACAGTTTGATGTCTGCGAACACGTGCGTGCTAGGGGACCTGGCAACCTGACTTTCAAATTGCGGACGGTGCCCACTGTTGGGTCCTGGCTCCCGGTAGGTGTAGTGCGGGCTATGCAGCTCCCAGATGATAGCCGCCACACGCAAAGAGCACCGCCTCCTCAATTGGAATTCCCTCTAAGACCGGTGCGGGTATCTCGATGGTGTGCCCGAGCAGATGAGCGGTTTGACTGAGCGCGCCGTCGAATAAAAATCGCAGAGAGAGGCTGGCGCGAACCGATTCTGCAACGGCTGGCTTCGCAACACTAAGGAGTTGCTCGAGTGTATCGAGGTGGACGCGGACAACCTCAGTGCGCTGTATGAGTACCCCGGAATTCTGCATTGGCGTCCTCCTGCCGGAAAATGCCGACCTAAGCCTAACGGATAGGACGGTCCGAGTTGTCTATATTTGGTTGGTTTTCCGATACACGACGGCTCTAGCGGCAGCTTCAGGAAAATGCCGACCGATTCGCCACCTTGTGCAGATGCTCCAATCAAGGCATTCGTCATCTCGCAGCATCGGCCCTAGCGCGACGCGGGCGGGCTACGCTGTTCGGGGCTTCGCCCCGCCCGCCAACCCGCCAACCTCGCTACGTCCACTCGCCCTTTTGCCCATGATCCCGCTCCGCATCGAAAGCCTGCTTGCCCTTCGCGGCCCATAGATCCCGCACGTGCTCGCCTTCATGGCTCTGCAGCTTGGCGGCGACCCAAAGCAGAGCGCCGTAGATGGTGGCGCGATCGTCATTGGTCAGCTCGATGATGCCTGCCTTGACTGTGAGGCCGCCGAGTTCAATCAGATGTCGGGTGCGCTTGCGGCGTTCGACCTGCCACGTGCGCATGTCATTGCGAGCCAGAGCCGCCTGCCGGCGATTGAGGGCCACCTTGTTGCGATGGAGCGCTACGCCGGTTGCTTTGAGACGCCGGAGGAGTTCGTCTGGACCCGCTTTCGAAAAACATTGCCCCACGCTTGGCCCACGCCTCACGCTTTGCAGCGTCCTTCGTGTCGGCGATTGCTACGAGTGCCCCGGCGAGTTCGTCGATGCTGAGTTGATCGGCCCCGGTGGCGATCACCAGTTCGCCAAGCTGCTGCACCTTTCGCGTTTTGAGTTCTCGCGCCTTGTCTTCCAGCGCTTTCAGTTCCGTGTCGTAGTCGCGTGGTTTGCGCATGGCTGTCTCCATCGGCTGTCGATTGGAGAATGATAGGGGAGCGCCTTCCGGAAGGCTTTAGGGTTGCCGAGACAGCCCGGGACGGCCTGGTCGCTCCCGAGATTTTTTCGAGGGAGGGCGCGCTTATACGTCGTGCCGACGTGCGCTTTGACGTGCAAATGATCTGGTCGCGATGGCGATCTATCACCTTCATGTCAAAGTCATTGGCCGCAAGGCAGGAAGCAGCGCTGTTGCATCTGCTGCCTACCGCTCAGCCTCGCGGCTGCGCGATGAGCGCATCGAACGCACGCATGACTTCTCGGCCAAGCGCGGTGTGGTCCATTCCGAGGTGATGCTGCCGGACAATGCACCCGAAGCCTGGAGCGACCGGGAACGGCTTTGGAACGACGTCGAAGCCTTCGAGATGCGCAAGGACGCGCAGCTTGCCCGCGAGGTGGAGTTTGCCCTGCCGCGTGAACTAAGCCAGGCGCAAGGCATCGAGCTGGCGCACGACTTCGTTCAGTCCGAGTTCGTCAGTCGGGGCATGGTCGCCGATCTCAATGTGCATTGGGACAGGGCGGAGGATGGCAGTCTCAAACCGCATGCCCATGTCATGCTCGCCATGCGGTCCGTGGATGAGAATGGCTTTGCCGCAAAGGTTCGAGACTGGAACCGCACGGAGTTGGTCGAGCGCTGGCGCGAGCGGTGGGCGGAGCTTGCCAATGAACGCCTGGCCGAACTCGACATCGACGCCCGCATCGATCATCGCAGTCTGGAAGCGCAGGGCATTGGGTTGGAGCCGCAAACCCAGATTGGTGCACCGGCTCAACGCATTGAGGACAGCGGCCTTGCTGCTGGCGACATCGAAGCTGATCGCGCCGAACTGCACCGCGAGATCGCGCGCAACAATGGTGCGCGCATCATTGCCGATCCATCCCTGGCGCTCGATGCCATCACGCATCAGCAATCGACCTTTACCCGAAAGGACATTGCGAAGCTTGCGCATCGCCACAGCGATGGAGTGGAGCAGTTCAACGAGGTGGTGGCAGCCATCAGCAACGCGCCTGATCTGGTCGAACTCGGCAAGGACGGACGCGGTGAAGATCGTTTCACCACGAGGCAATTGATCGAGACCGAACAGCGCCTGCATCGCGCGGCGGAACGAATGGCTGGGGAGAGTCAGCATGCGGTGCGTGACGCACATCGCATGGCAGCTTTGGCGGCTGCCGAACAACGCGGGCTTGTCCTCTCACCCGAGCAGGTAGATGCGGTGGATCACATCACCGATGGCCGCAGTCTTGGTGTAATCATCGGTTTTGCCGGCACCGGTAAGAGCGCCATGCTGGGTGTCGCCCGCCAGGCCTGGGCAGCAGCAGGCTACGAGGTTCGAGGCGCGGCACTTTCTGGCATCGCAGCCGAAAATCTCGAAGGCGGATCTGGTATCCCGTCTCGGACTATCGCCAGCATGGAACATAGCTGGGGACAGGGTCGCGATCTGCTCACCGCGCGTGATGTCCTGGTGATCGACGAGGCGGGCATGGTCGGCACGCGCCAGTTGGAGCGCGTGCTCTCCCGTGCCGCGGATGCTGGCGCGAAGGTCGTGTTGGTCGGCGATCCGCAGCAGTTGCAGGCGATCGAGGCAGGTGCAGCATTCCGTTCGATTCACGAGCGTCACGGCGGCGTCGAGATCGGCCAGGTGCGCCGGCAGCGCCAGGACTGGCAGCGTGAGGCCACGCGCGATCTTGCAACCGGCAGGATCGGCGCTGCAATCGACGCCTATGACGCGCAGGGCATGGTGCACCAGGCTGCGTCGCGCGATGAGGCACGCAGCGATCTTGTCGAGCGCTGGGATCGGGACAGGCATGCAGAGCCTGAAGCGAGCCGTATCATTCTCACCCACACAAACGATGAAGTGCGCGCGCTGAACAAGGCAGCGCGCGAGCGTATGCGCGCTGCTGGAGATCTCGGCGAAGAAGTTCGGGTGGATGTCGAACGCGGTGCAAGACACTTCGCAAACGGCGATCGCGTCATGTTCCTGCGCAACGAGCGGTCGCTCGGTGTCAAGAACGGCACGCTCGGCGTGATCGAAGAGGTCAGCATCCAGAGCATGACGGTTCAAACCGACGACGGCAGGTCTGTGCGGTTCGACCTGAAAGACTACGCACACATCGACCACGGCTATGCCGCGACCATCCATAAGGCCCAGGGCATGACAGTCGACCGCACCCATGTGCTGGCGACGCCAGGGATGGATGCCCATGGCAGCTACGTTGCCCTGTCGCGGCATCGCGACAGGATGGAGCTGCACTACGGCAGCGACGATTTCGGGACACGCGACCGGCTCGTCCGAACGCTGTCGCGCGACCGCGCCAAGGACATGGCGTCGGACTACGACCATGTCGACCCGGCGCAGAGCTATGCGGCGCGGCGCGGCATCACCTTCCGCGAGCGTGTGGTCGAGATCGTCCGCCGGATTGTTCCGGAAAAGCTTCGCGACAGGATCGGCGGGCTGCTCGACGGGTTGCGCTCGCCGGCAGACGTCGAGCCCGATCAGGACCGTAGGACACAGCCGGGAAGCGAAGACGGTCGAGCGCAAAACGGCGACGCCGGCGCCTCGCCTGGAAGAGAAGCGTCCGCCAGGCGTGCGCAGCGCGAAACGGATTTGCCGGTGGACGCGGAGGCGGCGTTGCGCAGCGCTCGCACGAAGGCGCTTGTGCGCCACGCGCGTGCTCTCGACGCTATTATCGGCAGCCGAAATGCGGATGGGCAGGGAACGCCTGAACAGATGCGCGAATTGAGAGACGCGCGCAACGCTTTCGAGAAGGTTCGGCCGCATGGCTGGCGCGATGCCGAAGCGGCCTACGTCAAGAACCCCGAGCTGGTGCGCGAAGCCGGAGCCGGTCGCGTCAACCGCATCGTGCGCGCGCTCCAGCTTGAAACCGAAATCCGCACCGATCCGAGCCGCCGGGCCGATCGTTTCGTGGAAGACTGGCAAAAGCTGAGGAGGACAAGCCAGCGCCAATACGAGGCCGGCGATATGTCCGGCTACAGGTCAACACGCTCGGCCATGTCCGACATGGCCAAGGGCCTCGAGCGCGATCCGCAACTCGAATCGCTACTCGCCAATCATAAGAAGGCGCTTGGCATCGAGGTCGAATCCGGCCGGCGCCTGGGCGCGGAACTCGCGTTCAGCAACGGCATTGGCATCGGGCGTGGCATGGGCATCTGACCCTCCGATTTGCCGCCGTTTCCACGCCCCAGGTCGATGAGATGCCAAATCCGATTGCACGCCAGCCTTGGGTTGTCCTGTCTGGTTCCAGCAGATGCCAAATGTCCTCAGCGAAAGGCGAGGCAGCCATGCCTGAACCGGATCGTATCATTCGCCTTAGGACAGTCCTGGCGCGGACCGGTCTGTCCCGCTCAACCCTCTATCGCAAGATTGCCGAAGGCACGTTTCCGGCTCAGATCAAGATCAGCGTAAACGGGGCCGGCTGGCGGGAATCAGAAGTGAATCAGTGGATCGAAAATCCCGTCGCATGGCGAACAGGATATCAGTGATTGCGCGATAAACGCACGCCCGGGCCGCCGCCATTTTCTGGAATGAATTCAATACCGGCTGCTTCAAATGTGCTCCGAAGTGCTGCGACCGTGCTGCCCTTTAGTTGTTCTCCCCGCTCAAACCGGGCGACCGTGTCAGGTGAAACTCCAGCATTCCGGGCCAAGTCTCTCGTACCCCAGCCGAGGGCAACCCTCGCCATTTTGCACTGGATGATGTTCATTTCGTAACATCGATACGATTTACGTTGATCTGCATCGTCACTTGAGATATCGTAACCCTGATACGATTATGGGAGTCGCTTACTGCGGCTGCTGACGGTGTTACGACCACCTTCAGCAGCCTTGCCACGCCCCAAGCTGTTAGGAGCTCGGATCATGACTGATTCCGACAATAGCACGACTTTGCCTTCCGTCACGACCAGCCGCCGCGATCATCAGACCGCAAATGCGCCCGGACATTTTGATGATACAGACCCAGCAATTTTGCTGCTGCGAGGCTGGTCGCGGGCACAGCACGTTTCGCATGTCCTCTGCCGACTTCAACAACGCCTAGAGAGGCGCGTTCTCAACGCTGCGTCCCCGGACGCGATGGATAAGAAGGTCGGCTATTCGATCGCCTGCCAAGCGGAGGTCGAGGCCACGACTGCTGCCTTGAAGCTTCAGGACAAACTCCCACACATACAGGCGCGGTCACTTCTTGGCATCGTCGCCAAGCTCGAAATCATCGCTGGTGCAGATCGCGACATCGACGATCCAACAGACTTTCCCTGGCCGCATATTTCTTCTGTCCTTGACGACTTGAAGAAAATCGCCGGGAGCCTGCCGCTTGAACGGCCTGAGCGATCTGTCGTTCAGGCGGACTGCAGGCAGTATCAAGCGAGAGCGGCCTACCTAATCGGTCTGGAAAACCAGGCCACTAACCTTCATCTGGGATCCCCCGTGCACCCCTCCCGCATTGGCAGTTGAACAGCCATCAAGCCGGACGCACCATTCAACCGGATCGCCGATTGGCCACTTGGAGACATTCCTGTCACGGTCAGAGTCAAGTTTTTCTTGGGGAGTCGTTGTTGTCCATCAGCGCCGTCAAACTCTTCTTGCTTGGAATAGAAAGTGCAGGAAAGCGTTCTCGAAAACGCCTTGCCAAGGCCCCGACGCCATCCGTTCGCTCGATGGCATGATGGACGAGCAGGGCTGCAACTTGGCGGGCGTTCGCCTTGGCGCCAGGCTCGCGGTTGTTTTCCCGACCCCTTAGTGCGTTAGCCCAGCCTACTTCAGCTTTAGTGGTATCAATATGGCTAAGCACCCGCTGAAACGAAGCTGGAGAGACCTCCCATAGAACCCGTATGAAAGGTAACGCGTCATCGAAAAATGTTGGGCTAGGTTGAGATAGCGAATTGGCAAATGCGAATTCGTGAGGTTTTAGCAAGGTGTCGATCAATTCGGGGTGCGACTGGGCGAAATTCGCGAGAATGACACAAGCAAAATCCCAGTGAGAATGTCCATAGCTGGTTAGGCCTATGGTGCGCTCGGATTGCACGTGCCTATATGCAACCTCCGGTGCCATCGCAGCTAATTTAGGCGATAGATTTATTATGCGGGCCTCATTTTGTACAATTAGCGAAACGATTTTAGGTCGCGCAGAATCTTGTCCATAAGCGATGCCAAGCAACATTTCAGCATCATGGATTGACGTTTCCCAATCATCACCGATCGTCGTGTTGATCTGCCCCCAATCAATCTTATTAACGACCGCAGCAAACTTCTTGGGGTCACCTTGCGCACGAAGCTTAAGAGGCCTGCGGCTGACTGGAAATTGCGTTTTGGTGTGGCGGAGATTTTTGCCGCGAGGTTGTCCGTGGACCAACGCGCGCAAAGTTGACGTCCGACAGTTCGCATCCGCGCTGTCGCAGCTAGCTTTCCGACATAAATGCCAAGGGGATCGAAAAGCCGCAGCGAATGCCAAACTATCTCGTCGAGTTCATGAAAGGATCCAACCGGATTGTCGGAAATACGATGCGCAATCGCAGGGATCAGAGCTTCGATGAGATCGAGTCCGAATTCGGTGTCAAGGTAGGTAAAATGGCGGCAGAAATCTGCCGCCGCCGAAATATAAATTTCCGCTGGCCAAGTTCCAACCAGGCGTAGGCAGCTCGAACGATCGATGGTTTTTAGATATTTTTCTCTCCAGGCGTTGTGCTGGGTAGCGCCCATCGTTGAGATCATCTCGGCGAGCTCACTAGCATAGCCATGTGAGGCCTGATTTATTGTGTTCGCTAGGTGAGCCGGATCGACTTGTTCGACAATCTCGCCTGCCAAAGCAGGATCGGTATTTTGCACATGGTTCATGAGCCGACCGAGAGCGTAGCCTGTGCCCTCCGCTGCGTCATTAAGCCATCCCACAACGATCGAACGATGCTCACTTATCAGTGCCATATCGTCTTCCACGAAACGGCCTATGCTGTCGAGCAACCAACAGGACGCCCGAATAGTCGCGGCTTCCGACGCAGACCAGATTCGTACCAGCAACGGATCAAGCGAACCCCGTTTGATAAGATGTGTCCATCGGCCAAATTCGCCAGTACGGCAAAGTTCGTCGAGCAGCACGTTAACGCCAATAAGAGGCATTGTCGCATCGGCAAGAACAGCTTGAAGCATTGCACCGATCGTATGGCGACCCGTTGTGTCTTGCCCTTCGAGAATACGGCCCAGTAGAACAGCTGCTAGACGCTGATGTGGGCAGCGTAAATCATCAGAATTAACCAATAGCCGCTGCGTAACGAGCCATTCGAGGGCGGCATTCACATCAGCAGTAATCCCAACAGACTTAAGGAGGGTGGTAAGTTCGTCC
The DNA here is from genome assembly GCF_003952445.1 of Mesorhizobium sp. M2A.F.Ca.ET.043.05.1.1. NCBI lineage: Bacteria > Pseudomonadati > Pseudomonadota > Alphaproteobacteria > Hyphomicrobiales > Phyllobacteriaceae > Mesorhizobium > Mesorhizobium sp. M2A.F.Ca.ET.043.05.1.1. The sequence goes on along the minus strand of NZ_CP034446.1, from coordinate 4,773,882 downwards.
TGACTGCAGCGTGCGTCGCGTGTGGCTAGCTGCCGTATCGCTGCTGCAGCCAGTACGAGGTCTGAGCCAGCCGCTCGCGCCGAACCGGCGATTGCCTCAGCCCGCCGCCAACCACCGCCCAGAATAAAGCAGAATTGCCAAGGGAACTCTGCTTCCTCCGCCTGCGCCAAGCGATCTTCTAGGCGTTCGTCGCCAGGACCATCACCAATTCGATCGTCCGCGCTTCGGACGGCACGGAAAGTCCGGTCGCGCTCCTTTCGTAGCCCAGTGGCAATCACATTGACCGCTCGCCTACTGTCGAGCTGGATCGTCCCCGGTACCATCGTCTTTTGGTCTGTGATTGTGTGGGTGCTTAGAACCCATCTAGTTGAGGTGGTTGCCTGTTCCGCCCGGAGCAATAAGCCAGGCTGTGTCAAGTGTGCGTCGTCGACCAAATGTAAAATCGGTTGCGCATCCTCGATCAGTGGTAGGATCGGAACGTCGGGATTTGCCAGTCGAACTACCCGCCAGCCGTGCAAATGCGCCATCTTCGCAGTTTGCAAAGCGCAGATCGACTTTCCTGCCCCAGCAACTCCCGCCAACCTTGCCGACCCTGCACGTTGGAGGTCGTGAAAAAGTGTTGCCGCTTCAGGCAAGACAGGGCATGCCTCGACGTCGGCTGGGCCAAGCGGCCGCCCCATAAGAGCAGGGCCGAGATCACGCGGGGTGTCAAATGTCACATCCAGCCACAGCTGATCCTGTTCTCTCACTGTCCGAGCTTTCGCGGCCGTAAGAGCAGCCTTCTTAAAATCTGCCAATTCTCCGGCACTCGGAAACTCGCGTAGTGCAGCTAGCACGTCAGCCAGATTGCCGGCGTGTTCCGGATAAAATTCCTGAACTACCAGCCGATTCTCAGACAGGAGGGCCAGGATCGTTTCCCAGCCGATGACGGCAACAGGAAACTTCCCACTGCGGACCCTATCTTCGCAAATCTTCCGAGCGTGCTCTTGCAATGGGGCGTCATTAGGTGCCGTCGTTGCAAACGTCCAATGCGCTAGGGTAGGCTCAAAGCCTTCGGCTTTCGTTAGCTCAATATCGAATTCGTCGATCGTCGCCTTAACGTTATAGGCAATACTCTTGCCCTTGCATTGAACTCCGTGGAAGCTTCCAGGAGACTGAGATGGCGTACCATAGACATCAACACCATTCTGCGGCTGACCCGTTCGGCCGTTCTTCTGCGCAAACGAATCTTTCCATATGGCAGCAAACAGCGCTCGAGTTAGGTCTTCAAACTTATCCCAAGACTTTGGTGGGGCGATCTGCTTATCCAGGAAATCCATGGCTCAGCGTAAGGCGCGCCGATTCAAAACGGAAAGGAAATTGTCATTCAATCCCCAAGATGAGTGTCAATTCATGACAATCCCGGCCCATCCTAACGTCTAGGCGGAACGGCACGTCGCTGCCATTTGGTCTTGAATAGTTCGTCTACCTTGCGGGAGTTTTCAGCTAGATCAGCATCCTCATACCACTTCTCCACCAGCGGGAGCGCCGCATCGACAGGCGCTGATGTGCTGATGTCGTCCACGATGACGTACCATCGATCGCGCTTCGAATCGTACTTGTGTTTTTGCCCGATTGCCTCAGCGGCCAACCATATTTTGTCGTTCAGATTCCGGCAAACCAAATAGGTAACGCCACCCGTTTCTGTTAAGATAGAGAACGATTTCATCTCCTTGCCCGCCGCAACTTCTTCTCGGATTGCCAGCACGGTCTTAGATAAGTCCGTCAGAGAGCCATAGGAAAAATCATAGAGGTCGATGACTACCGATGCCAGTTCGGGAGGTGCCGTCTTCAGGCTCTTGAACAATTCGGAGATAACCGGAATGTCCAACCGCTCAAGGATGCTAACTGGGCGAACCGTCTTCACCCCGACATCCTGCGGCATCATAAAATCCTCGACGATTTCGGCAAAATCCTTCTCAAGATGCATGAAGTCATATTCAGGATCCATCGCCAGTTTGTATTTCAAATGATAGCCGAGAAAATTGTATTCACTATCCGAATGCATCTTATCAAAAACGTCCGAGCGGCACTTAAGGTAGTAAAGAAACTCGATGGGCGTTGGCAGCATGCGCGCCACACAATCGAGAACGCCTAGGTCCCAAATGACAGGCGCGATCCTGTCGCTTCTCTTCAGCATGATGTTTGAGAGAAACGTCGCAGCAGGAAAAGCGTCGCTCAGCATGACGGCAGGGAACACCCGCACCGTTGGCGGGAACGTCAGTGCCTTGCCGTCTTTCGTTTTGCATTCCGCTCCGGCCTGGACTAGCTCGGCAAACTCGTAGGCTTGGCGGTATGGGGCTTGAATGGCGCCTTCGAAATCCTTGTTTAATGCCTCTTCATCACCCGCTCTTGCCGTTAACGTCACACGCTTGGATTTCGCCTGCACGACGATCACGAACTCGCCGTAAACTATGAGCGCGTCGGCTTCGCCGGCTGTCTTCTTTTTGCTTGGCTGGATCGTGACGTTCTCATACACATTCGCCGCGCCGAATACCGATCGAAAGAGGTCAGCAGCTGCTTTCTCCAGAAAGGCACCTCGATGCTTGGCTGCTATGTCGACATATGTCTTGTCGGCTATCATCCAATAGATCGGGCTCTCGTAGACGCTCTCAGCCAGCCTGTATGCGTTTGGTGCATAGAGATGCTCCCCAATATCGATCAGCGGCGCAAGATTGGCTTGATTCACAACAAACGCAGACGTGAAGTTGGCATTTGCGTTTGTGGCAGGGGTTGCGAACTTGGCGATGAAGGCCTTCGCCTTGCTGGCACCGAATTTCTTGATCAACTCGGCTTTGGCGATCAAGAGGCTGTCCGTTAAATCTGCCTTGGTCGGAACAGTTCCATCCTCCTTCGTCGCGTTGATCGCTGACATCTGCCGCGATGTATGCTCCATGATGAACCGAGCAATTTCGACCATTGGACGCGCTGAGAGCCCAGCATTGCGGATCAGCCATTCAAAATCATCGCGATATCGGTCTCGGGCAAAACGCTCTAGCTGATGGAGAAAGAAGCTGTCAGCACCGTAATAAATGGCTTCCCGAGCCGCGGCGCCCAGAGCCCTTTCGATCTTTCCAGGATCACTGAAATCCGGCATCGAATCCAATGTGAGCCGGTCGTGGAATTCCCTGAGAAGTCTGTCAGCTTTGTCTGCAAAATCGCTGTCAGGATTGACGATGGAGTAAGTGCAATCCGACGCGGACTGAACCATTAGCCCGAGCAAGAGCATGAACTCATTGCTGTTTAGCTTGGTGGTAGACCAGCGCTTTTCTGGATCGTCGGCAACCTTACCTTCTCGCAAATCAATAGCAACGATCCAATCGCGATACATGATGGCGGAAATATCATGCAATGTCCCGGGGCTCTGCGCGAGAACACGCAAGTCGTCGAATATATTTTCGAGAGAACGCGCCTTTGGTCGCCCTGGGTTTTCCAATTCAATGTTTGTCATGTCGCGCCAATTCTTATGTGGGCTAGAGCTATTGGGCCAAAGAATCGACTCGCTCACCACTTAACATCGAGGTCGTCGTCGTAGAGCATACTTGGCAACATACCCATCATCACGTGGTCGGGCAGGATGCGAGTAGCTCGCTTCTTATGGACTTCGAACCCGGGGTATGCATCCCCAATGACCTGCTTGAAGAACGTCTGCGTGCGAGGCTTCAGGCATTCCGTAATTTCCCACAGAAATGCGTGGACGGCTTCGTAATCGGACACGATCTCTTCGGGTCGATGAATCGCTTCGAGATGCTCGAAGAACCTTTCGAAATGGTTTCCTGGCATATTGAAGAGCGGGCGTCTGCCGTCGAAATAGACCACCTCGATCTGCTCGCGGATAGGATCGACATTACCGTGCAATGCGAAATTTCTCTTATCGATGACTCGCATGAAATGCGCATAGGCATTGGTGCTTTTGTCGATATCGCGTGCAAAGCCATCGCAATGCTGGCTGAGCAGCGCGAGGCGGTCGGGAATCTTGGCCCGGATGAAGGCCTGATAGGCCTCAGGGGCATTCCTGATTTCATCGCGGGTGAACATGAGGATCACCATATTGATGAAGGCCTCGGCCATAACCGGCATCAGAAGGTGAAGCTTTAGACAGTTCCCGAAGAGGTCGTTCGCACGTGTGGATACTCCTTGCATGGCTTTTTCTAAAGTTTTCAGCCGCGATTTGGCACCTGGCGATCTTTTTGGAAAAGCCGTCTTTGCCGGGGCATCGATAATAGCTGCGTGCAAGTCGGCGCACAGGCCCGCGATACTGACAAACTTGTTCTGGAAGACGACGAATTTTTCTAGGCTCTGTAGTACGGCAGATTTCTGCGGACCGATCCTCGCATAGTCCGTTCTAATACCGACAATCAGGTCCCGCCACTGCTGGTGCGTGAGCGCCTCGCCGACCATGATATGAATCTCGCGCGACATGCCCAAGATATACACGTCGGTCTCGCCGGCCTTGAGGCTGTAGTCCCAGTGTATCCAGTTATCGCTGTCATCCTTGCGCAGGAAGTTTTGAAAACCGTTCGGTTCGCCAAAGCGAGCTTTCAGATAACAGTAGATGTCCACCGGCCTAAGCCGTGACCTGACCGCGAGAATGGCGCCGCCTTTCTTCTTCTTAGGTTTCCTGTCGCGCGTAACCCATTCCACCACTTCCTGCCGGGTAGCTGCCCGCCATTCACTGATGTTGAGGCAAGCAGGCTCTTTGACAGCCTGCCTCTTCTTTCGATGGGATTTACGCACGATCGTCACAAATATTCAGCGTGTAACGTGTGTGTCGGAGTTCACCAGTTCTTGTCAGCGCACTCTTGGCAACCAGATCCTGCAGGTCCCTCGTCGCCGTAGCGCGTGACGCCTGGGTGATGGCGATGTAATTCTCGGCGCTAAGACCGCCCTTGAAGCCGTCGATACCTTCGCGGAACATTCGAGCGATGACTTTTTCCTGGCGCTCGTTGAACTGATCCCGATGGCGCTCGTAGAATTTGGCCTTGGCGACGGAGAATTCGACACGAGCAAGCGTTACGCGCTGCGCTTCGAGGATCGTGTCGGCGAAATATAGCAGCCAGTCGGTAATCGCGTTGCTCTTGTTGCTGGCTTCCAGCCGGTCGTAATAAGCCTTGCGATGACGTTCGATCGTATAGGCCAGCGCGATGAGACTCGGCTCGCCCAGATTTTGCGCCAGCGCCTTTTCGCAAAGCGCGCGTCCTATGCGGCCGTTGCCGTCTTCGAACGGATGGATGCTCTCAAAATAGAGGTGTGCGATACCGGCGCGCGTCAGCGCAGGGATCGGAGTCTTGCCCTTGGGGGCAGTATCGTTGAACCAGATGGCAAAGGCGTCCATTTCCGCCTTCACGCGCGACGAGGGTGGCGCCTCGAAATGCACTTTGGGCTTGTCCAGCCGGCTAGAGACGATCTGCATGGCATCGGCATGCTGGCGATAGTTGCCGATCGTCTCGATGCGCCGCTCGCCGGACATCACCATTTTGTGCCAGGCATAGAGCGCGCGATGCGAGAGCGGGTTGGCAAAATGCAGATACACGTCGGCCATCATTTCAGCGATGCCCCGCTCGGCGGGCGGGATGCGCCCATTCTCGCCTCCGAGCCCAAGCTGCTGCCGCAAGGACGATTGCAGGCTCTCGCGGTTGAGGTACTCCCCTTCGATGGCGGATGTCTTCAAGGCCTCTTCGCTGATTAGATCGATGCGGATCTGGTCGCGGTCATCGCGGCCGACATGGCGAAACACGCCCAAGAACTCGCCCGATCGCAATAGGAACTCGCTTTCCAGCGGGTCCAATGCCATCTTGTCGTAGGTAAAATGCGGCCAGTCGGCCTGCTCCCAATTCCATGCCATGAGCTATAGAGCGCCTTTCTATAACTCATGATAGCGGAAACGGTGAGCTATAGCAATCTTATCTATGCCTCAGCTGGCACCCATTAGATGGTCTCCGGCCGCCTCCAGAAATTCGACATATCGACCGTGAAGGAAACCATAATCGCATGAGTACAGTTGGGCCACCGAGATACACCATGGCCAAACGCTTGAGCCCCAAGCTGAACCGGCCGCAACCACCGGTAAGTTGGCGGGGAACGGGCAATACTCGACAGTGATCGGTCTTAGGGTGCCCGAACACACGTCCGATTGCTTCCGTGGCGCTTCCGCGACGAGTTTCAGCCCTCTTCTCGCGGAAAAGAGGCCTTGCTAACCACCTGTTTTCACAGTATAAAAGTGGCGCACCCGGCAGGATTCGAACCTGCGACCTCTGCCTTCGGAGGGCAGCGCTCTATCCAGCTGAGCTACGGGTGCTTCCCGGGTAACCGGAAAACGAACCGGCCGGTGAGCCGGCCAGCCACGGCTTCTTAGCGGAAGCCGCAGCACGCTTCAACGGGCAATTGGCGATTGTGCGAGGCATGGTGGGGTGATTGTCTGACCGATACGCCGTCGGATAGGGCGCTCCCCTCTCCGTCTCGGCTTCGCCGAGCCACCTCTCCCCATCGCCTAGCCCACTTCGTGGGGCGAGGAACTGCACCTCACCCCTCCGCCCCCACCTTCGCCGTCTTGCGCCTTACCGCCCGTGTCGCGCGCTTCACCTTCTTCGCGGCGGTCAGCTCGTGCATGGCATCGAGCTGCATCTGCTGCATCTCGGCCAGGCGCTGCCATTGGCGCGAGATGAGGTAGTCGAGCTTTTCGTGCAGGTGCCGCACTTCCAGCTCGGCCTTCAGGTTCACCCGGTAGTCGTTGAAGGAGCGCAGCCGGTCTTTGGCTTCCTGGCGCTTCTGGCTCATCATGATCACCGGCGCCTGGATGGCGGCGATGCAGGAGAGCAGCAGATTGAGCAGGATGAACGGATAGGGGTCGAAGGCGCTGGTCGTGCCGGCGATCAGGTTGATGCCGATCCACAGCAAAAGCACCGCCGCGAAGGAGATCAGAAACCACCAGCTGCCGCCGAACTCGGCCATGGTGTCGGAGACGCGGTCGGGGAAGGAGCGGTGCTCCTCATATTCCTCTTCCGAGTTCTCCGAGATCGTGTCCTGCTTGGCGATCGATTCCACCACCTGGCGGTCGAGCTCGGAGAATTCGCCGTGCTCCTGCTGCAGCAATTCCTCCATGTAGCGCATGCGGTAGCGGCCGAGCTCCTCGCGGCTGATGCGGGCGCCGCGCGGCAGGTCGGGATGGTCGGAGCGGATGCGGTCGGCGAGGCTGGGCCTCAGATCGTCGATGCGCACCAGGTCGCGCTTGCGGAATTTCCGCCCCGATATCGCCGAGGGTTTTTTCTTGGGCTTGATCCGGGCGGTGCCCGGAACATGCGGTTCGGCTTGCGGCTCGGAATCCGGCACCTCCGGCGCTTCGAGGATCTCGTCGGCGGCTGCCTGCGCATCCTCCGGCACGGTTTCCGCCTCGAGATATTCGCCGGCGACGTCGTTCTCGTTGTCAGCCTGGATTTGCGCGGATGCCTTCGGGTCGCCTGCCATGGTCGGTGCTCCTGTTTCGAGGCTTTGCGGCTACGATACGCCAAGCCGGCGCGGCATATCCATGGTGAGTGTGAAGAGTGTGTGACGGAACAAGTTCTTGTGATGGGGGCGGGCGTTGCGTTCTTCGCAGTCCTTCCCGCCGCGATCGCATAGGTTGGCGCAGCCCCCGCTCCGTCTCGGCGCTGCGCGCCGAGCCACCTCTCCCCCGCTTTGCGGGGGCGAGGAAACGCTAACCGTAGATGGCGCGCCGCTCGCAAGCTTGGGTTCCTCGCCCCGCGGAGCGGGGAGAGGTGGCTCGGCGAAGCCGAGACGGAGAGGGGAGCACCGCCCGCGAATTCTCACCCCCCCTGGCGCAATCGTCTCCGCCGCCTGGCCTTGATGCATATCAAACTGGCCCCTGTGGCGGGCCTGATAGGCTGACTATATCGAAACCAGGCCTGAGCGTTCAGGCTCCCGCCACCTGGGCGCGCGCGGCGCCCCGAGAAATGAGGGATCGCCACCATGTACAAGAAAATCCTCATCGCCACCGACGGCTCCGAACTCGCCCAGAAGGGCGTCGCCCACGGGCTGGAGCTGGCCAAAGGGCTTGGCGCCAGCGTCGCCTTCGTCACGGTCTCCGAGCCTTTCCCGGCGCTGGCCTGGGGCGGCGCCATGGCCGGCTATGTCGCCGCCGACGAGCTGGTCAATTACGAGGAGCGCGCGCGCAAATACGCGCGCGAGCTGCTCGACAAGTGCAAGGCCGAGGCGGATGCGAAGGGCGTCGGCTCGAAGACCGTGCATATCGAGAACCGCACCCCCGCCGAGGCGATCCTCGAAGTCGCCGCCAGCGAGGGCAGCGACATCATCGTCATGGCCTCGCACGGCCGCCGCGGGCTGGGCCGCCTGGTGCTGGGCAGCCAGACGGCGGAAGTGGTGTCGCTGACGACGATCCCGGTGCTGGTGGTTCGGTAGGGTCTACGTATAGGGGCGCGCCACTTTCGTTTCGTCATTCCAGGGCGGAGCGACGCAAAGCGTCGCGCAGACCCTGGAATCCATGCCGTTACGCCGGCCGAGGAATGCACCGGCGCAGAAAGAGGCTGCCTACGCTGATGCTTGGATGCCAGGGTCTGCGCCGCTGCATCGCTCACAGGTCACGGCATGGATTCCAGGGTCTGCGCGCGTCGCTTCGCTCCTTGCTCCGCCCTGGAATGACGAAGCAATGGCTTCGCCGACCTTCAGGCGTCCTTGTGGAAGAGCGTCAGGTGCTCCTCGTGATCCGCCGCCCTACTGCGTCGGCAGCAGCGGCGCGCCGGGCGACGCCAGATCCGGCGACGGAAAGTCGGACGCCGACGAACCCGGCACCGCCGACGCGGGCGTCGCCTGCTGCGGCGGCAACCCTGGCAACGCCGAGTCCGCCGGTGGAAGCAGCGGCGGCGAGGCCGGCTGCTGGCCGGAATACATCAGCCTGGGCTGGCTCGCGTCGGCGATCGCCGGTCCGAGGCTCCGCTGGATCAGCGCCTCGACATGGTCGTTGCGCTGGCGCGCGCTGTCGGCGCCCATCACCACCACGATCAGATGCCGCCCGTCGGCATTGTAGGAGGTGACGATGTTGTAGCCGGAAGCCCTTATGTAGCCGGTCTTGATGCCGTCGACGCCGCGCACGCGGCCCAGCATGTCGTTGTGGCCGCGCACCAGCCTGCCGCGGAACATGAAGTCGCTTTCGGAGAAATAGTGGAAATGCTGCGGGAAGCGCTTTTCCAGCGCCATGCCGAGCACCGCCATGTCGCGCGCCGTGGTCACCTGGCCGTCGTCGGGCAGGCCGCAGGCGTTGCGGAAATTGGTGCCGCTCATGCCGAGCGAGCGCGCCTTGGCGGTCATCATGGCGGCGAACTGGTCCTCCGAGCCGCCGCCCAGATATTCGCCCACCGCCACCGCCACGTCGTTAGCCGACTTCACCACCATGGCGCGGATGGCGGAATCGACGTCGATCGTCTCGCCGCGCCTAAAACGCAGTTTTGTCGGCGGCTGCGAGGCGGCGTGGTCGGAAACCGGGATCCGCGTTTCCTTGGTCACCCGGCCGCTCTCCAGCGCCTCGAACAGCATGTAGAGCGTCATCATCTTGGTCAGCGACGCCGGATAGCGCTGCGACCTCGAATTGACCTCGAACAGCGTCTTGCCGGTCGAGGCGTCGACCACGATCGCCGCATATTTCTGCGGCTGCGCCGGGACAGTGAGCACGCTTTCAGGGGGCGCCGCCGTCGTGCAGCCCGCGACCAGCGCGAGCAGTGCCAACAGGGCGATAAGTTTCTGAAGGAGAGGGAAGGTAGGGGGCAAGACTTGTTCTAAAGCTGTTGCTGAGATGCGGCGAAGCTAACGTAACGCATGTGCCGCGTCCAACTGGTTAACGAGGGAGACAAGGCATTTGCCAGGTTTCGGAAGGTGGAGGAAGGGTTCTTGTCCTTCGACGTTGGCGCCGCCCCCTCATCCGGCCGCTTCGCGGCCACTTCTCCCCGTGGGGGAGAAGAGGCTGCGCCGACGCCGACAGTCTCCTCTCCCCGCCGGGGAGAGGTCAGCCGAGCGAAGCGGAGGCTGGGTGAGGGGCAGTCCATGCCCGGCTCGCCCCGCTTTGCCATCCGCCCCAGCTTTCCGCTAATATGTCGCGGCTTGGATTTGGGGGATCGGCATGTCGGAAATCGCCACGGGTACGACCTCGTTGCTCAGGGCGTCGCTCAGCCGCACCGGCAAATGGGCGGCGAGCTTTGCTTTCATCAGCGGCGCGGTCGGCGATGTGCTCAATCCGCTCGGGCCCTTTGCCGCCTACATTGCCCTGGTCGCCGCCGTCGCGGCCATCATCATCGCCGTCGCCATGGTGCTGCGGCTGGTGCTGGCCGCCAAGGCGATGCCGGCGCTGATCTTCGCCACCAGTGCGGCGGCGATCGCCGGCGGCGTCTACGGCATCCAGCAGGAAACGAATTCGCAGAACGGCGTGATCGCCAACCTTGTGCCTGCCGTCGCCGAGCTGCAGCAATCGCTGGGCATCGTCTCGCAGAAGGTGGCGAAGATCGAGCAGACGGTCACCGAGACGCAGAAAACGGTCGAGGAGGTCAAGAAATCGACCGACACGGTCGCCAAGACCACCGAGCAGATCGCTTCCACCCAGCAACAGCAGACCGCGCAGGGTGCCGAGACGCAGAAGACCGTGGAGGCGGTCAAACAGACCACGGATACGGTGGCGCAGAAGACCGAGCAGATCGCTTCCACCCAGCAACAGCAGACCGCGCAGGGCGCCGAGACGCAGAAGACTGTCGAGGCGGTCAAGCAGACGACCGACACCTTGGCCGCCGGCCAGCAACAGCAGCAGGCGCAGGCAGAAAAGCTGCAGGCGACGACCGAGCAGATCGCCGCTTCGATCGACACCATCGCCAAGGGTTTTGCCCAGCTTGCGGCGCAGGGCGGCGCGATCGCCGATCCGAAGCGTCCGGACGAGTTCTACCACAACGCCCGCGTTTACGAACTCGCCGGCGACATGCTCAACGCCCGCCGCTCCTATCTCGCCTTTGCCGGCTTCGACGTCGACGCGATCGATCCCTACACGCGCTTTGCCACGCTGCTTCGGGTCCAGGACGGCAAGGCCGGCGCCCGTGAAGTGTTCGGCACGCTGGCGGAAAAGGCCAAGGCGCCGTCGATCAAGCTCGTGCATCTGTTGCAGTTCGACGACGCGCAGCGGCTCGACAAGCTCAACGCCTTCATCGCGGCCAACCCCGATTACGCGCCGGCTTACTTTCTCCTGGCGCAGGAATTTTCCGAGGATCGCCTCGGCAGCCAGACGCTGGCCGACAAGCGCAGCGAGGCGCAGGCGCTGAGCAAATTCGTCTCCTACGAGCAGGATGGCGGCCTGCTCAAATATTTCGTCGACCAGACACAACTGGCCGACTGGCTGGACCGCAGCCGCAGCCGGCTGACGGCGTTGGGCGACGTGCTCGACCCGTCGCGCTTCGTGCCGACGCTGACGCCGATGCGCTCCAATGCCGGCTGGTCGATGACGATCTCGCTGCCCGAGCCGGCGACGGCGATCTCCTGGCGCCTCGGCGACACCGGCCCGTTCACCGACACTGGCCTGATGGCGATGAACGACCAGCGCACGGGCAAGCCGATGCCCAATCCGAGCTTCGAGTTGCCGGACAGCACCGCCGCCACCACCATCGCGATAAAATATCTCGACATCCGCGGCCGCGAGACCGGCCCGTTCGACATCCGCTTCGATCCCGACGGCGCGCTGCAGCAGGAGAACAAGCAGATCCTCGACCAGTTCTGGACCTCGTGGATCGCTTTCGATTCCGGCGGCAATCGCGGCCTGGTCTATTTCACCCAGATGCTCTCCTACCGCTGCGCCATCAAGGCGGTGCATTACAGCCTCAACGGCACGGCGCTTGACAAGGAGATCAAGATGCCGCCCTGCGACGCCAAGGACCCCTACGCCATTCCCTCCGACTACCAGCCCTATTTCAAGGTCAAGGACGACGTGAAATCGATGGCGGTGCAGGTCACCTATACGGATGGCACGAAGTCGCCGGTGCGGGAGTATAAAAGGCAGTAGGGCTCCACCCTCCCCCCTGTGGGAGGGTCGATCCGCGCAGCGGATCGGGGTGGGGGTCGAAAAGACTCTTTTTTCAGACCCCTCCCCGTCGACCGGTCTCCGCTTTGCTCCGACCGCTCGCCGACCCTCCCCACAAGGGGAGGAACTGATGCAAAATGCCGATCGCGCTGCTTGCACAGGAGGCATTCGACGGGCTTTGCTCCCCGCGAGAAAAGATTCGCGGGAGGCATTCATGAACACGGTCACGATCGGCGCAAAGGGCATCTCCGTCTCGCTCGATCTCGCCGTCGGCCATATCGCTGCCATGGAGGTCGAGGCCGACGGCCGCGTTCTGAAACCGCTGCATCGCGCGCCCTGGATCGGCGCACCGCGCGAGACATTGCCCGCGAACCTTCCGGAAGGCACGGTGCGCCTGTCGGGCGATTTCCTCTGCGCGCCCTTCTCCGCCAGCGACGTCGAGGCGGCACCTCTGCATGGCTGGCCGGCCAACAGCGAATGGGACGTCGTCGAGAACGCCGCCATTGCCGGCGGCTGGCGGGCCGTGTTCCGGCTGCGCCGCAAGGTGATGGGCGCCGCCGTCGACAAGGTTTTTACCCTGCGCGACGGCCATCCTTTCCTTTACCAGGAGCACGTCTTCTCCGGCGGCTCCGGCGCCATCTCCGCCGCCCATCATCCGATGACGGTGATGCAAGGCGGCGGCCGGCTCGCCTTCTCGCCCAAGCGCGTCGCGGTCACGCCCCCAACGCCGCTGGAGCCCGACCCGGCGCGCGGCCGCTTCATGCTGGCCTATCCTGCCCGCGCCGCCGACCTCACGCAGTTTCCGCTCGCCGCCGGCGGCACCACCGACCTCACCGACTACCGCATGGATGACAGGCGCGAGGATTTCATCACCCTGGTCGAGGCGGATCATGGCGGCCCGGGCTGGACGGCGATCGCGCGGCGCGCCGAGCAGGACCTGGTTCTGGTGCTGAAGAACCCGGCCGAACTGCCCGTCACCATGCTCTGGTTCTCGAACGGCGGCCGCGACTACGCGCCCTGGAGCGGCCGCCATCTCGGCGTGCTCGGCATCGAGGACGGCCGCAGCGCGATGGGCCATGCCGCCTCGCTCGGCGACAATTGGCTGAAGCATGAAGGCGTGGCCACGGCCTTCGCGCTGGCCGAGGGGCGGTCGGTGTCGTTTCGCCATGTCATCGGCGCGGTTCCGTTCGCCGAGGCCGATGCGCCTGCCGAGATCGAGGCGGTGACCGATCGTTTGCGCGTCCTTGCCCCGAACGGCGCGGTGAAGGAGGCGCCGTTCGACGGCGACTTCCTGCGCATCGGGCGCTCGCTTCCGGCGTGAGCTCTGAAATTCATCATTCCAGGGCGAAGCAAGGAGCGAAGCGACGCGCGCAGACCCTGGAATCCATGCCGTGACCTTGGCCGAAGGACACAAGCGGAGCAGAATTCTGCACCGTTGTAACGCCTCAACGTCACGGCATGGATCCTCGGGTCTGCGCGCGTCGCTTCGCTCCTTGCTCCGCCCGTGGATGACGATGAGATGGGCGTCTCGGCTAATCTCGAAGGTGGGTAAGCGATCGAAACTTCGGCATCAGCGATCCCAGTTTGAAATTTCCACCGACACCCGCCAAAATGCCGGCCGCAACCTTACCGAAGAGGCGCCGATGTCCGAGATCGCCCATATCACAGCCGCCATCTTCAAGCGCGCCGGCAAGGCCAAGCGCTTCGTCGTCGCCATTGCCGGTCCGCCGGGCTCCGGCAAGTCGACGCTGTCGGCGAACCTCCATGAGCTCTTGCCTGAGGGCACATCCGAGGTCGTGCCGATGGACGGCTTCCACTATGACGACATCATCCTCAACCGCCGCGGCCTGCGTCCGCGCAAGGGCGCGCCGGAAACCTTCGACTTCGCCGGCTTCGAGACGTTGCTGAAGCGCATCCGCTCAGGCGAACCCGACATCGCCATTCCGGTCTTCGACCGCAGCATCGAACTGTCGCGCGCGGCGGCCGAGATCGTTTCCGCCGACACCAAGTTCATCCTGGTCGAGGGCAACTACCTGCTGCTCGACGAGGAGCCGTGGTCGCGGCTGGCGCCTCTGTTCGATTTCACCATTTTCGTCGACGTGCCGCGCAATGAGCTGGAGCGCCGGCTGTTGGAGCGCTGGCGCGAGCATGGCAAGTCGGATGACGACGCCCGCGCCTGGATCGCCTCCAACGACATGCCCAATATTGAGCGCGTGCTGGCGCGGCGCCGGCCGGCCGACATGGTCATCGGTCAATGACGGGTCTTTGATCAATGACGCTTGGTGATTGGTTAACCTGCTCAATTTTCGATATTTTCGGACGGGAACTTTAAGGTTTTCACGCCGTTATCAGCCTATCCCGAATTGTCCGGCGCCGGAGCAATCCCAGGAAGCGCACAACCGCTTTCCGTCCGGAATTGCGAAAAGAAGCGAGCAGGAACTGTCAGATGGCAACCAACAGCAGAAAGCCCGTGGCCAAAAAAACCAAGGCCACCCAATCCAGGACGACGCAGGCCAAGGCGGGCGCCGGCCCGGCGATCGCCGAGCGGTCGAAGGACGCCAAGCCGGCTTTCGGCAAGGCGGCCCCGAAGAAAGTAACGCCAGCCGTGGCCCACAAGGTCGGGCCCAAGGCGCATAGGCCGCACAAGTCGGCAACGAAGACGTCGGGCCCGATCCGCACCGTTGCAAGCGTTGCGACCGGCGCGGTGGTAGCGACGGCAAGGCTGGCTGCGTCCGTGCTTGGCCGTGGTGGTGGAAAGGCCAAGGCGAAATAGTCCCTTTTTACGCGATTCCGGACGGCGAAGTCGCCGAGCGGGACCTTCGCGGTTGGCCGTCAAGACAGCTCGGTCGTCATTCCAGGGCGGAGCAAGGAGCGAAGCGACGCGCGCAGACCCTGGAATCCATGCCGTAACGCTAAAGCGTTGCTGCGGTTACAGAATTCTGCACCGTTGCACTCTACGGCAGCGGGCACGGCATGGATACTCGGGTCAAGCCTGAGTATGCCGACGTCATGGGGTTTCAGCTAATCTCCAACGTGGGCGCTAGCCGCGCCCGCTTAGCCCACCGCTACCTTCAGCCAAAGCGCCGAGCGTCGAAACCAGCCCGGCATGGGCGCGCCCGCAGGACTTTTTTGTGCCGCAAGCGTTTACCGGAACCGTCTTCAGCCTTTCGCTGGAATGGCGAGGCCCCTTTTCACCGCCGGCCGCGCCAGGCCGCGCTCCAGCCATTCTGCGACGGTCGGGAAATCATCGAAACCGACCAGCTCGCGCGCTTCGTAGAAGCCGATCAGGTTGCGCACCCAGCCCAGCATCGACACATCGGCGATCGTGTAGTCGTCATCCATGATCCACTTGCGGCCCTTCAGCCGCGTTTCAAGCACGCCGATCAGCCGCCGCGATTCGTCGCGGTAGCGTTCGAGCGGCCGCTTGTCGGCGATCTCGCGCCCGGCGAATTTGTGGAAGAAGCCGACCTGCCCGAAGATCGGGCCGATCGCCGCCATCTGGAAGAACACCCACTGGATCGTCTCGTAGCGCCGTGCCGGATCGGCGGGAATGAGCTTGCCGGTCTTGTCGGCCAAATAGAGCAGGATGGCGCCGGACTCGAACAGGCCGATCGGCTTGCCGCCCGGGCCGTCCGGGTCGATGATGGCCGGTATCTTGCCGTTCGGGTTCAGCGACAGGAACTCCGGCGTCCAGCTCTCGTTCTTGCCGATATCGACATAATGCGGCTCATAGGGCAGGCCGATCTCCTCCAGCGCGATCGAGACCTTCACGCCATTGGGCGTCGTGGCCGAATAGAGCTGCAGGCGCTCGGGATGCTTGGCCGGCCAGCGCTTGGCGATCGGAAAGGCGGACAGGTCGGTCATCGGAAACTCCGGATAGGGCTGGCGCCGGGCGGCGCTCACAATGGGTGGCAAAGAATACGGCGGGGTGAGGAAGAATTAGGTCCCCGGCCGGCCGGGATCAATACACACCAGCCACCGGCGGCCGATGCACATACAGTCAACCGGGATTGTGATCAGACCGCCTTGAAGGCCAGCACCGCATTGGTGCCGCCAAAGGCGAAACTGTTGCTGAGCGCGGCGCGTATCTTGCGCTCGCGCGCCGTGTTGGGCGTCACGTCGAGGTCGCATTCCGGGTCGGGCTCGCGATAATTGGCGGTCGGCGGCACGATGCCGTCGCGGATCGCCATCACGCAGGCGATCATCTCCAGTCCGCCGGAAGCGCCGAGGCAATGCGCATGCATCGACTTGGTCGAGGACACTGAGAGCGACGGGGCGTGGTTGCCGAAGACGCGCTTGATCGCGGCGGTCTCGATCTGGTCATTGGCCTTGGTGCCGGTGCCATGAGCGTTGAGGTAGTCGACGTCTTCCGGATTGAGCCCGGCATCGGCCAGGCAGAAGCGCATCGCCGCTTCCGGTCCCTCGACGGTCGGCGCGACGATGTCGGAGGCATCTGCGGAAAGCCCGACGCCGGCGATCTCCGCCAGGATGGTGGCGCCGCGCGCCATTGCGTGATCGTAGCTTTCGAGCACCGCCATGCCGGCGCCTTCGCCAAGCACAAGCCCCGCGCGGTCGGCCGAGAATGGCCGGCACGTGTCGGGCGAAAGCACCCTGAGCGCCTCCCAGCCCTTGAGCACGCCCCATACCAGCGGCGCTTCGGTGCCGCCGGCAATCATCACGTCGGCGCGGCCGAGCCTGATCTGGTCGACCGCCGTGGAAATTGCATGGTTGGCCGACGAGCAGGCCGAGGTGGCGCCGAAGACAGGGCCGCGCAGTCCGAGCGCCATGCTCACCTGGCCGGCGGCCGCGCCCGGCATCACTTTCGGCACGGTGAAGATGGCAGCGCGATTGCGCCCTTCGAGCAGGATCGCGCGGTAATTCTCTTCGATGGTCTCGAAGCCCGCGACGCCGATGCCGACGATTGCGCCCATCCGGTAGGTGTTGTCGGCATGTGCCGTCAATCCGGACTGCCGCATGGCCTCGCGCGCGGCGATCACCGCCAGCAGGCTGAAACGGTCCATCGACACGACCTGCTTGCGGTCGATGCCATGTTCGGGCAGGTCCTTGATTTCGCAGCCGGTCTTGACCTTGAGGTCATGCAGCGACGGATTGTCGATCGGGCCGATGGCCGAGCGGCCGGCGCGCATGGCGTCCCACATCGCCGGCGCATCGTTGCCGAGCCCGCAAATCCCGCCAATACCGGTGATGACGACGCGTTTTTGCATGCAGTCAGGCTTTTTTCGCGATCAGTTCGCGAACCGCCTCGACCATGTCGCCGACGTTCTTCAGGTTGCTCCAGGCATCGACCGTGTTCATCTCGATCTCGATGCCGTACTTCTCCTCGAGATCGAAGATGATCTCGGTCAATTCCAGCGAATGGATGCCGAGCGTTCCGAGATCGGTGCTGGTGGTGATTTCCTCACCGCCGGTGTCGGCATGCGCTTTGATCTTTTCGATGATCTCGGTCGTCAGCTGGTCAGCCATTCGGTTCCTTCCCTGTCGTTTCCCGACGCCAACTGATCAGCGCCCTTTTTTGGTCCCCGGATCCAACAACGCCGTTGCCCTTACCTCGCCAGACACCGCGCGACCGCTCCAGGGTGGCTTCCCTCTATAGAAACCAAAACGATGTCAAGCAACAAGCGATATATCGACAAAGCCGCCGGAGTGCTTAACCTGGAAACGTGGACACGATCGACAACGCCCTGACACCCGCCTTGCCTTTGGCCGGCGCTCCTTTGCCTGCCGCGCAACGTGTTGCCGGGCGAGCCAGGCTTTTCTGCGGCAAGAGCGATGGCCGGACGCGCCTGCAGCGGCTCTACCAGGACGGGTCGGCCAAGATCCGCCTGCCGGCGGTGCAGGGCGATCCGCTCGAGGCGGTGCTCATCAACACGGCCGGCGGAATGACCGGCGGCGACCGCCTCGGCTGGACGATCGAGGTCGGCGCCGGCGCCTCCGCCTCCATCACCACCCAGGCCTGCGAGAAGGTCTATCGCGCCGCCGCCGACAGGGCCGAGACAAATGTCGGCCTGCGGGTTGGTCCGGGCGGGCGCCTCGCCTGGCTGCCGCAGGAAACTATCGTTTTCGACCGCGCCGCCTTCGCCCGCACGCTGGATGTCGATCTCGCGGAGGATGCCGAGGCGCTGGTGCTCGAAGCCACGCTGTTCGGCCGGCTGGCGATGGGCGAGCGGACGGTTCGAGGCAGCTTCCACGACCGCTGGCGGGTCCGCCAGGGCGGCACGCTGGTCCATGCGGAGGATTTCCGGATCGGTCCGGATATCGCGGCAACGTTGCGGCGGCCGGCGGCGACCGGCGGCGCGCTTGCCATCGCGACGCTGCTGCTCGTTTCGCCGCAAGCGGAAAGCCTGCTCGAGGCGGCCCGCGCCATTATCGGCGACTCTGCCGCCGGCGGCGGCGTCAGCTTCTGGAGCGTCGGCCGATCTGGCAAGCTTCTTGCGAGGCTCACCGCCGGCGACGGCTACCAGCTCCGCAAGCGGTTGGTTCCGCTCGTCGAACTGCTCAACGGACGGGCGGGCCTGCCTAAATTGTGGTCACTCTGATCTGAAATACCGGGACATTGCATGAATCTTACGCCGCGTGAAAAAGACAAGCTGCTGATCGCCATGGCGGCGATGGTGGCGCGCAAGCGCCTGGAGCGTGGCGTCAAGCTCAACCATCCCGAAGCCATCGCCCTGATCACCGACTTCGTCGTCGAAGGCGCCCGCGACGGCCGTCCCGTCGCGGAACTCATGGAGGCCGGCGCCCATGTCGTCACCCGCGCCCAGGTCATGGACGGCATCGCCGAGATGATCTACGACGTCCAGGTCGAGGCGACGTTTCCCGACGGCACCAAGCTGGTGACCGTGCACGAGCCGATCAGGTAAGGGCCGATCCGGTGAGGAGGAAGACCGATGCTGGAGCTTAGGCCAAATTGCGAATGCTGCGACAAGGATCTGCCGCCGGAGGCGACGGATGCGCTGATCTGCACCTTCGAATGCACCTTCTGCGCCGACTGCGTGGACAATGTGCTGGGCGGCGTCTGCCCCAATTGCGGCGGCAATTTCGCGCCGCGGCCAATCCGGCCGGCAGGCAAGCTGACGAAATATCCGCCATCGACCAGGCGCGTGCTCAAGGCCGAAGGCTGCGGCCCGCGCAAGGCCGCTTAACCAAGTCAATTGGAAAGGGCAGAAAGATGATCCCCGCCTCGACGAAACGAACCGCACTTGCCGCGATCCTTTTCCTGGCGGCGGCGATGCCCGCTTACGCCCATGTCGGCGCAGGCTCCACCTCTTCCTTCGCCGCCGGCTTCGCGCATCCGCTGTCCGGCCTCGACCACATGACGGCCATGGTCGCCGTCGGCCTGTGGGCGGCGATGAAGGGCGGCAAGGCGCTCTGGGGCTGGCCGCTTGCCTTCCTCGGCGTGATGCTGGTCGGCGGCGCGCTCGGCATGCTGCATGTGCCGGTGCCTTTCGTCGAGCCGGGCATCCTCGCTTCCGTCGTGGCGCTCGGCCTGCTGGTGGCGCTGGCGATCGACCTGCCGGTCTCGGCCGGGGTCGCCATCATCGGCCTGTTCGCTCTCTTCCACGGTCACGCCCATGGCGCCGAGGTGCCGGAAAACGCTGCCGGCCTCGAATATATGGCTAGCTTTGCCGCCGCCACCGCGCTGCTCCACGGTGTCGGCATGGCGGCCGGCCTTCGGCTTGGGTGGCGCTTCCGCGGCCTGGCGCGCGCCGCCGGCGCCGCTTGCGCGGCGATCGGCGTCGGCCTTTCCTTCGGCATGGTGTGAGGGCGCGATGATCCCCGGTGAAGTTATCGGCGCCAAAGGCGAGATCGACCTCAACAAGGGCCGGCCGACCGTCACCCTCAAGGTCGCCAACAGCGGCGACCGGCCGATCCAGGTCGGCAGCCATTATCATTTCTTCGAGACCAATGAGGGCCTGAAATTCGACCGCGAGCGCGCGCGCGGCATGCGGCTGGACATTGCCGCCGGCACCGCCATGCGCTTCGAGCCGGGCCAGGAACGCGACGTCACGCTGGTGGCACTGGGGGGAAAACGCGAGGTCTATGGCTTCCAGCAGAAGGTGATGGGCAAGCTG
Source organism: Mesorhizobium sp. M2A.F.Ca.ET.043.05.1.1 (assembly GCF_003952445.1). Classification (NCBI taxonomy): domain Bacteria; kingdom Pseudomonadati; phylum Pseudomonadota; class Alphaproteobacteria; order Hyphomicrobiales; family Phyllobacteriaceae; genus Mesorhizobium; species Mesorhizobium sp. M2A.F.Ca.ET.043.05.1.1. The sequence continues at coordinate 4,753,692 of NZ_CP034446.1, read as the reverse complement.
TGAGGTCCGCCGCCGCGCTCAAATCACTTCGGAGGCCATCACTTCGGGGGCTTGGCGGCCGCGTAGATGACGACCTGCCCCGGATTGTCGAACTCCACGGCGAGCACGTCCTCGGCCTGCACGCGCCGGGAATCGATCGCGTTGAAGAGCAGGGCGTTCGCCTCGATCTCCTGGCGCAGCTCGGCGACATCGTCCTGATGCTGCTTCATTTTGTTCTCGATGGCCGGCGGCGGCCCGCCTTCGCTGCGCGCCGCATCGGTCAGGAACACGATATCGACCCTGTCGAGCTTGGTGGTCTTGCGCACCGTGCCGATATTGTCGCGGGTCTGGTCGATGGCGGTGATGACTTTTCCGGCCTCCGTCCTGGAGAGCGCCTCTTCCTGGCGGACATCGGAATCGACAATCCCGGCGGCAGGCTTGTCGCTGCCCAACGGCTGCGCAGCGGCCGCCGCGACCGCGAAAAGCGAGGCGGCAACCACGGGACTCCATCTTGCAAAACGCCGGCCATTCGCCATCGCTCGCTCCTGACTGACCTCGTGGCGGGGCGAAAACAGCGAAACGGTCCGGCCTGGCCGCAGGTTCCCTTCGAAGGCCTGACGGCGGCCCGCGAGGCGGCCCGCATTCCCTTCAAAATATGGTTGGCGGACCACAAGGCGGCCCGCATTCTTTTCAAAATATGGGCGGCGGACCGCAAGACGGTCCGCCGGGGCGCGCGATCAGCTCGCTTTCTTGGTGATCAGCGTCAGCGCCCCATTGGGCTGCATGCTGGCGGCAATCACCTGCGCCGAGCTCATGCCCTTGGCTTCGAGCGCGGATTTCACCTTGGGCGTCGCGTCGATCGACTTGCGCAAGGTCTGCAGGCCGGCGTCGCCGCGCTGCGCCACGATCTGGTTGACCTGCGTCTGCGCGTCCTTGGGCAGTTCGGTGATGTCGACGACGTTGACGCTCTGGATCGCCGGTGCTGCGGACTGGGCTTTCGGCGCGGCGGGGGCGGTCCGTGCCGGGCTGGGTTGTTGCGTCGGCTGCTGCTGGGCGCCGGCACTGCCCGCCATCATCAAGGTGGCGGCTGCGGCGACAAGTATCGCGTTGCGCATGGATATTCCTTCCATCGGATTGGGAGTGATTCCGCCCGCCTCAACGGCCCGATGGGAACGCTGAAATGGGCGCTCAAAGTGTCGGCGAGCGGGTCATTGCGTGACCATTGGGTGGCGACAATGTGTGCCCCGCGCACAAACAATTGGAATTTCGGGAGCAATTGCTGATGGCCAGGATAAGCCGCGCCTCCTATGCGCAGATGTATGGACCGACGGTCGGCGATAAGGTGCGGCTTGCCGACACCGAGCTGTTCGTCCAGGTCGAGAAGGACCTCACCGTCTACGGCGAGGAAGTGAAATTCGGCGGCGGCAAGGTCATCCGCGACGGCATGGGCCAGAGCCAGGTGACGCGGGCCGAGGGCGCCGTCGACACCGTCATCACCAATGCGCTGGTCGTCGATGCGCTTGCCGGCATCGTCAAGGCCGATATCGGCCTGAAGGATGGCCGTATCGCCGCGATCGGCAAGGCCGGTAATCCGGATACGCAGGATGGCGTCACCATCATCATTGGTCCGGGCACCGAAATCATCGCCGGCGAGGGCAAGATCCTCACCGCCGGCGGCTTCGACGCGCATATCCATTTCATCTGCCCGCAGCAGATCGAGGAAGCGCTGATGAGCGGCATAACCACCATGCTCGGCGGCGGCACCGGCCCGGCGCATGGCACCTTGGCCACCACCTGCACACCCGGCCCCTGGCATATGGCGCGCATGATCCAGTCCTTCGACGCCTTCCCGATGAATATCGGCCTGTCGGGCAAGGGCAATGCGTCAAAGCCGGCGGCGCTGGAAGAGATGGTGCTGGCCGGCGCCTGCTCGCTGAAGCTGCATGAGGATTGGGGCACGACGCCGGCCGCCATCGATTGCTGCCTGTCGGTCGCCGACGCCTACGACGTGCAGGTGATGATCCACACCGACACGCTGAACGAATCGGGCTTTGTCGAGAACACGGTGGCGGCCATCAAGGGCCGCACTATCCATGCCTTCCACACCGAGGGCGCAGGCGGCGGCCATGCCCCGGATATCATCAAGGTCTGCGGCCTGCCCAACGTCATCCCGTCCTCGACCAATCCGACCAGGCCCTACACGGTCAACACGCTGGCCGAGCATCTCGACATGCTGATGGTCTGCCACCATCTGTCGCCGTCGATTCCCGAGGACATCGCCTTCGCCGAGAGCCGCATCCGCAAGGAGACGATCGCGGCGGAGGACATCCTGCACGACATAGGCGCCTTTTCGATCATCTCCTCCGACAGCCAGGCCATGGGCCGCGTCGGCGAGGTGGCGATCCGCTGCTGGCAGACCGCCGACAAGATGAAGCGCCAGCGTGGCGCGCTGCCCGACGAAACCGGCGACAACGACAATTTCCGCGTCCGCCGCTACATCGCCAAATACACGATCAACCCGGCCATCGCGCACGGCCTGTCGAAGGAGATCGGTTCGATAACCGTCGGCAAACGCGCCGATCTCGTGCTGTGGAATCCGGCCTTCTTCGGCGTCAAGCCGGAGATGGTGCTGGTCGGCGGCTCGATCGCCGCTGCCCCCATGGGAGATCCGAACGCCTCGATCCCGACGCCGCAGCCGATGCACTACCGGCCGATGTTCGGCGCCTATGGCAAGGCGCTGACCAACTCCTCGGTGACCTTCGTCTCGAAGGCGGCGCTCGACGCCGGCCTGCGGGACAAGCTCGGCGTCGACAAGGCGATGGTCGCGGTCGAGAACACACGCGGCGGCATCGGCAAGCACTCGATGGTGCTCAACGACGCCACGCCGCATGTCGAGGTCGATCCGGAAACCTACGAGGTGCGCGCCGACGGCGAGCTCTTGACCTGTGAGCCGACCACCGTGCTGCCGATGGCGCAGCGGTATTTTCTGTTTTGACGGGCGACGTGCGGGCGCGTTCTTTGCGATTTTCGCAAATTGAGGGCATGATGCGCCTATGAACAGGATTGATCGCCTCCGGGCGTTGACGCCCTACGAAGCGGATTTTGTCCAGTGGTGTGCCGAGCAAGGCTCGCTGCTGCGCGAGGGACGTCTTTCCGAGCTTGACCGCGAGAATTTGGCCGAGGAGATCGAGAGCTTGGGAAGGAGGGACAAGCGGGAGATCCGTAGCAGGATGGAAGTGTTGATCACACACCTCCTGAAGTGGGAATTCCAACCAGGCCACAGGTGCCATAGCTGGCAGGCGTCGATCTCCGAGCAGCGCACCTGGATCGACGGTATCATCAAGGACAGCCCGAGCCTTCGCCGATATCCCGCGCAAATCTTCGAGGAGGCGTATAAGGGAGCTTTGCCTGTTGCTGTCAGAGAGACAGGAATGAAGAAGGCATATTTTCCCAGCGAACCTCCCTTTACATCCAAGCAGGCGCTCGACGGTCGATTTTGGCCAGGTGGGCCGCTTTCGATGGACGACTTCCTGCGAGACTGACCACTGCTTCTTTCCGCATTCCTTGTTTAAGGCCAATGCCCACCGAAATCGCCTCCCAGCACGATATCTTCCCGCATATCCGCATCGTCATGGGCATGGTGATCGGCCTCGGCGTCACCCGGCTGCTTTCGGGAACCGCCCGCATCGTCCAGCATCCCGGCCAGTACCGGCTCTATGCGGTGCATCTCGCCTGGGTCGCCTCGGTGCTGTTGATGCTGGTGCATTTCTGGTGGTGGGAGTTCGGCCTCTACGCCATCGAGAACTGGACCTTCGGCAAGTACCTTTTCATCATCTTCTACGCCATCACGTTGTTCCTGCTCTGCGCTCTGCTGTTTCCGGATTCGATGCTCGATTACACCAGCTACGAGGACTATTTCTATTCGCGCCGCGCCTGGTTCTTCGGGTTGCTTGGCGCGACCTATCTGCTCGACGTCATCGACACGCTGCTCAAGGGTCCAGAGCATTTCGCCCGCTTCGGCAACGAATATCTGTTCCGCACGCCGGTCTTCGTGGCGCTCTGCATCGTTGCGATCCTGGTGCGCGACAAACGCTTCCACATCGCCTTCGTCGCGGCCGCGCTGATCTATCAGATATCGTTCATCCTGCGGCTGTTCGACACCATCGTCTGAGCGCTCGCGATGCGGTAGGGTTCTTGGAAAGGCAAGGGTTCAACCATGTACAAGGCTGTCGGATCGCGCGGCTCCCGCGTCAGCCGGGTGCTCTGGATGCTCGAGGAACTCGGACAGCCCTATGAGTTCGTCGAGGTGAAGCTGCGCTCGCCGGAAGCCTACGCGCTCAACCCTTCAGGCAAGGTGCCGATCCTGCTCGACGACGACCTGAAAATCACGGATTCGGCCGCGATCTGCGTCTATCTGGCCGACAAGCATGCCGACAAAGGCATGGGCGCCAATCCGGGCGTTGCCGGGCGCGCCGAGATGGATTCATGGATGCATTTCGCCCAGAGTGAGTTGGAAGCGCCGCTCTGGAACAAGCTGCGCCACCGCTTCCTGCTGCCGAAGGATGTTCGGGTCGATGTCGGCCCGGCCGCGGCCTATGATTTCGCATCCGAAATAAAGGCGCTGGATCGCCGGCTTGGCGACAAGCCCTATGCCTTGGGCGATCGCTTCTCGGCCGTTGACGTCTTGCTCGGCGATATGGGCGGCTGGGCGCGTGCCGGCCGCTTCCCGATCGAATCCGACCGGGTGAATGCCTATTTCGACCGTGTCCTCGGGCGCCCTGCTCGTGCCCGCGCCCAAGCTAATGGCGGAGCCATGAAATGAAGCTCAACATCACCACCGATTTCACCAAGTTTCCACGCGCCGTGTCAGTGCTCTTGGCAGGCGAGACCGGATTGACGACGCCCTACGACAAGGCCGTGCTGCCGCATGACGAGCGGCATCTGCGCCGCCGCGCCATCGAGACCGTGGCCGGCGACAAGGTGCTGGTCGACCTGTCCGAGCCGGTGGCACTGAACAATGGCGACCGGCTGGTGCTGGAAGACGGCCGCCAGCTCGAGATCGTCGCGGCGCCCGAGGAAGTCTACGACATCCGCGCCCGCGACGCCGTTCATCTCACCGAGCTCGCCTGGCACATCGGCAACCGCCACCTCTCGGCGGCGATCGAGGCGGACCGCATCCTCATCCTGCGCGACCATGTCATCAAGGCGATGCTCGAAGGCCTCGGCGCCACGGTGAACGAGGTTTCGCAGCCGTTCAGTCCGGTGCGTGGCGCCTATTCCGGGCATGGCCACGATCATGGCCATTCGCATGATCGTCATGACCACGACCACCATGGCCACGATCATCACGATCATGACCATCACCACCATCACGGCCACCACCATCATCATGACTGAGCAGCTTTCCAGCGTCGCGCTGCTGCGGCTGATGGCCTGGCTGTCGCCGGCCTTTCCGGTCGGCGGCTTCTCCTACAGCCACGGGCTCGAGCGCGCCGCGCATGACGGGCTGATCGCAAATCGCGACGATCTCGCCGGCTGGCTCGAGACTCTGGTCGAGATCGGCTCGGGCTGGAACGACGCCGTGCTGTTCGCCGAAGCCTGGCGCCGCGCGCGCGATGATGGCGAACTCAACGAAGTCGCCGCGCTGGCCGAGGCGCTTGCCGGATCGCGGGAGCGTCATATGGAGACAATGCTCCAAGGCGCGGCCTTCCTCAAAGCAGCGTCCGCCTGGTCGTCTCCGGTGCTTCAACGACTGCCGGCCGATTGCCCCTATTGCGTTGCGGTCGGCGCCGTTGCCGGCAGCGGTGGCGTCGATCTTTCGCCGGCGCTGTCCGCCTTCCTGCAGGCTTTCTTCTCTAACCTCGCGCAGGCGGCGATCAGGCTCGGCGTCGTTGGCCAGATCGACGCGGTCGCATTGTTAGCCGGCTTTGAAGCCTTGGCTATGACCACGGCTGCCCGCGCAGCAGCGTCTACGCTCGATGGTCTCGGCGGCGCGGCCTTCATGTCCGACATAGCGGCGATGCGGCACGAAACGCAATATTCCAGGCTGTTCCGCTCATGACCGTGCTTGCCGTCATCCTCTCCTTCGTGCTGCTCTTGATCACCACGCTGCATGTCTATTGGGGCATAGGCGGCATCTGGCCCGGAACCGACCAGGCGTCATGCGCCCGCGCCGTCGTCGGCTTCCGCGACATCGATGAGATGCCGTCGTCCTTCGCGAGTTTCGCTGTCGCCGCGTGCCTCGCGCTCGCGACGCTCTGGCCGCTGGCGCTTGCCGGTGTCTTTGCGACGCCCTTTCCACGGGAAGGCCTGGCGGCCACCGCATTGATGATCGGCCTCGTCTTCCTCGGTCGCGGCATCGTCGGCTTCACACCCTGGTGGCGCAGGCTGGCGCCGGAGCAACCTTTCGCGCGGCTCGACCAAAGTCTCTATTCGCCGCTCTGCCTGTTGATCGGGCTGGGCTTTGTCATTCTCTCTACCTCGGAGTTCCCGGCATGACGTCGAAAAACGGTCCTCTTCGCATTGGCATTGGTGGCCCCGTCGGCTCGGGCAAGACGACGCTCACCGAAAAGCTCTGCAAGGCGTTGCGCGACGACTTTTCAATCGCCGTCGTCACCAACGACATCTACACCAAGGAGGACGCGATGATGCTCGCGCGGCTGCAAGCATTGCCCGAAGAGCGCATCGTCGGCGTCGAGACCGGCGGCTGTCCGCACACGGCCATCCGCGAGGACGCCTCGATCAACCTGCGGGCGATCGCCGAACTGAACAAGAAATTCCCCGACCTCGATATCATCTTCATCGAATCCGGTGGCGACAATCTCGCCGCCACCTTCTCGCCCGACCTTGCCGATCTGACGCTTTATGTCATCTCGGTCTGCCAGGGCGAGGAGATCCCGAGGAAGGGCGGCCCGGCCATCACCCGCTCGGATTTCCTCATCATCAACAAGAGCGATCTGGCGCCCTATGTGAACGTCAACCTCGATGTCATGGAGAGCGATGCCGGCCGCATGCGTGGCAAAAGGCCCTTCGGCTTCACCGACCTGTCGCGCGGCAAGGGGTTGCAGGACGTGATCGACTTCATCGTCGAGCAGGGCGGGTTGCAGTCGGCGCGCCCGGCGGCTTGATCTGCTGAGCCACCGATTATCGGTTGCTGGCAGCGGCGTCGCACGGCATTCTCGCCCAAACAGGAGGATTTTCGATGAGCCTTGCCCGTCTGCACAAGGAACCGCTAAGCAACCTGCCCTATTACGAGGAGCGGGTCGACCTTGCTGCCGCCTTCCGCTGGACCGCGCGGCTCAACATGCATGAGGCGGTGGCCAATCACTTCTCGCTGTCCGTCAATGAGGACGGCACGAAGTTCCTGATGAACCCGAACCAGGTGCATTTCTCGCGCATCAAGGCGAGCGACCTGCTCCTGATCGACGCCAACGATCCCGACACGCTCTCCGGCCCCAACGCGCCGGACCCGACCGCCTGGGGCCTGCATGGCGCCATCCATCGCAACGTCCCGCATGCGCGCTGCGCCATGCATGTCCATTCGATCCACGCCACGGTGCTTGCCTCGCTCGCCGATTCGACGCTGCCGCCGGTCGACCAGAACTCGGCCATGTTCTTCAACCGCCATGTCGTCGACGCCAATTATGGCGGACTGGCCTTCGAGGAGGAGGGCGAGCGCTGCTCGCAGCTTCTCACCGACCCCAAGGTCAAGGTGATGGTCATGGGCAATCATGGCGTGATGGTCATCGGCGACACCGTCGCCGACACCTTCAATCGCATGTTCTACTTCGAGCGCGCCGCCGAGACCTACATCAAGGCGCTGTGGACCGGCCGGCCGCTGCGCACGCTCTCCGACGAGATCGCCGAGAAGACCGCGCGCGAGATGGACGACTACCCCGGCCAGGCCGAGCGCCATCTGGCCGAGCTGAAAGCGATCCTCGACGAGGAAGAGCCGGTTTATAGGAATTGAGCGGCCTTTCCTTCTCCCCGTTTTACGGGGAGAAGGTGGTCCGAAGGACCGGATGAGGGGCAGCACCGACCTTCGGGGTTAAAGCCCCAACTGCGCCCGCAATTCCTCGGCGCTGTTGATCACAATCGCCCCGGCCGGACCCTCCATCGGCGCTTCCGGCCAGAAGAGCGTCTTCATGCCGGCCGCCAGTCCGGCCATGGCGCCCGTCAGGCTGTCGTCGACGGCGAAAGCATCCGCCGGGTCGACGCCAGCGAGATAGGCGGCGCGCAGGAAGGGCTCGGGCAGCGGCTTGCCGTCGATCACGTCGTTGCGGCTGACCGTCATCATGCCCGGATAGGTGAGGCCGACGGCGCGCAGATTGGCATCGACGATCAGCCGGTCGGAATTGGACACCACCGCCTGCTCGACGCCGAGCGCGCGCAATTCGTTGAAAACCTGGATCGCGCCGGGGCGTGGCTTCAGCGTTTCCGCCAGCGGCAAATAGTGATCGTATTTGCGCACGATCCAGTCGTCGAAGGGCAGCGATAGGCCGAATTCGTCGCGCAGCATCTCGTAGACCGGCCATGCGGCGATGCCCAGCACGCGCTCGTGCAGGTCGTGCGGCGGGGCGATGCCGACGCTGCGCAGCGCCGCCACAAGCGCTGCCTCATGCAACGGCTCGCTGTCGACCAGCGTTCCGTCCATATCCCAGAAAACGGCTTTCGGCGTCATGCGCGGCTCCTTCGCCGATCCCCTTAATCGGTTTCCCGCCGGAGATAAACCGTCCTGCCGGCAAATGGTTCGGGGCGTGACGGCGGATCTTCGGGAGACCTGTGGAGCATCCAAGCAATTGCTCTTTCGATAGACAATTGCGCGCCGGCGTATTCGCTGTAAGCTATGGCGCCCGTTTCAGCGTTCTTGCGGGCGGGGAGGCAGGACGTGAGTTTGCGACAGGAAACCGGCAGCACTAGGTTGGACGATGCCGCGCGCGCCGGCTGGCTTTATTATGTTGCCGGCAACACGCAGGATCAGATCGCCGCCAAGCTCGGCATTTCCAGGCAGACGGCGCAGCGGCTGGTATCGCTGGCCATGTCGGAGGGCCTGATCAAGGTGCGGGTCGATCACCCGATCGCCAACTGCCTCGACCTTGCCGCCCGGCTGAAATCGCGTTTCGCGCTCGATCTTGTCGAGGTGGTGCCGAGCGATCCGGCGTCGAACTCGACGACGATCGGCATCGCCGAGGCGGCCGCGGCCGAGATCGAGCGCCGGCTGCGCTCGGAAGCCCCCATCGTCATGGCGATCGGCACCGGGCGCACGCTGAAAGCGGCTATCGAGCAGCTGCCGCCGATGGACTGCCCGCAGCACAAGGTCGTGTCCTTGACCGGCAACATCTCGCCCGACGGCTCGGCCGCCTTCTACAACGTCATCTTCACCATGGCCGACCGCGTCAAGGCGCGGTCCTTCCCGATGCCGCTGCCGGTCATCGCCTCCTCGCCAGAAGAGCGCGAGATGCTGCTCAACCAGCCGATGATCCAGCCGACGCTGGCGCTGGCCGCGGAAGCCGACGTCACCTTCGTCGGCATCGGCGATCTCGGACCCAAGGCGCCGCTCTATGAAGACGGCTTCATCTCGGAGACCGAGTTGAAGGCGCTGCAGAAGGCCGGCGGCATTGCCGAGATCGTCGGCTGGGTGTTCGATCGCGAAGGCCGCATGATCGAGGGCATCACCAACGACCGCGTGTCGTCCGCCGCGCTGCCGTCGCGGGAAAAGTCGCTGGTCATCGCCTTGGCTATGGGCGAGCGCAAGCTGCCGGGCATCCTCGCCGCCGTCAATCGCCGGCTGGTCAACGGCCTCATCACCGACGAGCGGACGGCCGAAGCCTTGCTTGCCGGCTGATGGCCATAAAAGAAGCCGGCTATTGCGAGGGTCCGCGCGGATCATTGCCGTCGAGAAAACCCATGTCGCGCTGCAGATGCTCGGATAGTTCCCGGACATCGATATAGCCGCGCCTGCGGCCCGAAAACCTTGCAAATTCCCGTACCAGCGTGAAAAACCAGCCGCGTGCGGGAGTGGAAACGAGTTTTTCCTGTACCGTGACCATGATCGTCAGCCTTGAACTGGATTGATCGTTGATCCCAAATATCGGTCTGGCTGGTTCGTGCTTCCAATTAAACCTCGATCATGACCCATAAGGAGGCCTTATGCCCGATCTGACCCCTCCGCAGCTTGCGCCGCTGCCGCCGCTGCAGGCGATCCGGGTGTTCGAAGCGGTGGCAAGGCACCTGTCCTTCACCAAGGCGGCGCAGGAATTGGGCATGACCCAGGCGGCCGCGAGCTACCAGATCAAGCTGCTGGAGGAACGCATCGGCGCGCCGCTGTTCCTGCGCCGGCCGAAGCAGATCGAGTTGACCGGACCCGGCCAGCGCCTGGCGCCCGCCGTCAGCGAAGCCTTTTCCATTCTGGGTCAGGCCTATGCCGCGGCGCGCGGCGGCGCCGACGGGCTGCTTTGCGTCACCACCGTGCTGACCTTCGCCTCGAACTGGCTGGCCCAGCATCTGGGCTCATTCCAGATTGCCCATCCGGCCCTGGCCGTGCGGCTCGACACGTCGAGCCGCCTGACCGATTTCGCGCGCGAGGATGTCGACCTCGCCATCCGTTCCGGCGGCGGCAAATGGCCGGGCCTGGAGGCGCACAAGCTGCTCGACGCCGACTTCACGCCGATGCTGAGCCCCAAGCTCGCGGCGAGCATAGGCGGCGTCAAGGAGCCGGCGGACCTTTTGCGCTTGCCCATCCTCGACCCTGGCGACGTCTGGTGGACGCAATGGTTCGAGGCCGCCGGCGTGACCGGCCATGATCTCGCCAAGCGGCCGGGTTCCAGCATGGGCGCGCAGGCCTATGAGGCGAACGCGGCAATGGCCGGCCATGGCGTGGCGATCCTGACCAGGGCGCTGTTCAAGAACGAGCTCGCCGACGGTCGTCTGATCCAGCCTTTCGATCTCGTCGGCGATGACGGACACGCCTACTGGCTGGTCTATCCGACGGCGCGCCGCAACGTGCCGAAGATCCGCGCCTTCCGCGACTGGATCCTCGCTGAGATCGCCTGCGCGTAAGCCGGCTGCCTTCAGCTTTCGTCTCCATGCACCGGCCACGTCGCCGGACAGGGTCATGTGGCGTCATTTCTGCTGCGCTGCAGCATCGATTCCGCCTTGACATAAATCACTCCAAGTGAGTAATTGCTCAAAGCCAAGGCAAATGCTCATCTTGGTTTATGGGAGGAATTTGATGAAACTTCGCACGCTCACCCTGGGCCTGTTGTCGGCCAGCGCCCTCGCTTTCGCCGCGCATGCCGAATCCATCACCATCGCCACCGTCAACAATGGCGACATGGTCCGCATGCAGAAGCTGACGGACGACTTCACCAAGGCCAACCCCGACATCCAGCTCAACTGGGTCACGCTTGAAGAGAATGTGCTGCGCGAGCGCGTGACCACTGACATCGCAACCAAGGGCGGCCAGTACGACGTCATGACCATCGGCACCTACGAGGTTCCGATCTGGGCCAAGCAGAGCTGGCTGCTGCCGCTCGACAAGCTCGGCGACGACTATGACGTCAAGGACATCATCCCGGCCATCGCCGGCGGCCTGTCGGTCGACGGCAAGCTCTATGCCGCGCCCTTCTATGGCGAAAGCTCCTTCGTTATGTACCGCAAGGACCTGATGGAGAAGGCGGGTCTGAAGATGCCCGACGCGCCGACCTGGGAATTCATCAAGCAGGCCGCCGACAAGATGACCGACCGCGCCAATGGCGTGAACGGTGTCTGCCTGCGCGGCAAGGCCGGCTGGGGCGAGAACATGGCCTTCCTGACCGCCATGTCGAACTCCTTCGGCGCCCGCTGGTTCGACGAGAACTGGAAGCCGCAGTTCGATCAGCCCGAGTGGAAGAACACGCTGCAGTTCTATGTCGACCTGATGAAGGCCGACGGTCCGGAAGGCGCTTCGTCAAACGGCTTCAACGAGAACCTGGCGCTGTTCCAGCAGGGCAAGTGCGGCATGTGGATCGACGCCACCGTCGCGGCGTCCTTCGTCTCCGATCCGAAGGCCTCGCAGGTCGCCGACAAGGTCGGCTATGCGCTGGCGCCCGATAATGGTCTCGGCAAGCGCGGCAACTGGCTGTGGGCCTGGTCGCTGGCAATCCCCGCCGGCACCCAGAAGGCCGATGCCGCCGAGAAGTTCGTCTCCTGGGCAACCAGCAAGCACTATGCCGAGCTGGTCGCCTCGAAGGAAGGCTGGGCCAATGTTCCGCCTGGAACGCGCTCCTCGCTCTACGCCAATCCGGAGTACCAGAAGGCGGCGCCTTTCGCGAAGATGACGCTGGACTCCATCAACGCCGCCGATCCGACGCACCCGACCGTCAAGCCGGTGCCCTATGTCGGCGTGCAGTTCGTCGCCATTCCTGAATTCCAGGGTCTCGGCACCACCGTCGGCCAGCTCTTCTCGGCCGCCCTTGCTGGCCAGTCGAGCGTCGACGACGCCCTCAAGCAGGCCCAGGACGCAGCCACCGCGGCGATGACCGAAGGCGGCTACATCAAGTAAGGCTCCTCCCGGTGCCGAACGCCGGTCGCCCATCATGACCGGCAAGGGGCCGCCCGAAACCCAGTTCGGGCGGCCACCCTTCAAAACCGGGAAGATTCTGGGCGCAACTCTGAAAATCCGGCTGATTTTGGGAGGGTGACCGTCATGGCTACTCAGCAAACCCGTTCGCTTGCCCGCTTCATGATGGCGCCATCGGTGATCCTGCTGTTCGTCTGGATGATCGTGCCGCTGCTGTTCACGCTCTGGTTCTCGTTTCAGCAATACAATCCGCTGAACCCGATGCGTGACGGCTTCGTCGGCTTCTCCAACTACGCGCTGTTCTACTCCAACCCGGCCTTCCTCTATTCGATCCTCAACACGCTCACCATCGTCGTCAGCGTGCTGGTCATCACGGTGGTCGGCGGTATCCTTCTGGCGATGCTGCTCGACCAGCCGATCTGGGGCCAGGGCATCGTGCGCATCCTGGTCATCTCGCCGTTCTTCGTCATGCCGCCGGTCGCGGCACTTGTCTGGAAGAACATGATCATGCACCCGCAATACGGCGTCTTCGCTGATATCGCGCGCTTCTTCGGTGCCCAGCCGATCGACTGGTTCGGCCAGCATCCGCTGACCGCCGTCATCCTGATCGTCGCCTGGCAGTGGCTGCCCTTCGCCACGCTGATCCTGCTCACCTCTTTGCAGTCGCTCGACGGCGAGCAGAAGGAGGCGGCCGAGATGGACGGCGCCGGCTTCCTCAGCCGCTTCTGGTATCTGACGCTGCCGCACATGTCGCGCGCCATCACCGTCGTCATCCTGATCCAGACGATCTTCCTGCTCTCCATCTACGCCGAGATCCTGGTCACCACCAATGGCGGCCCGGGCTACGCCTCCACCAACCTGCCCTTCCTCGTCTACCAGAAGGCGCTCCTGGAGTTCAAAATCGGCCAGGCATCCGCCGGTGGCGTGATCGCCGTCATTCTCGCCAACATCGTTGCCTTCTTCGCCATGCGCGCCGTCGGCAAGAATCTGGACAAGTGAGGGAGGACCTGACATGGCCCGCGCAGTCACCACCCAGCACAAGACCATCGCCACGGCCGCGGCGTGGGTCGTCGCCCTGCTGATCTTCTTTCCGATCCTTTATACGATCATCACCTCATTCAAGTCGGAGCAGGAGGCGATCCAGGGCTTCAACCTGATCCCGTCCGGTACCTTCGAGAGCTATTCGGAGGTTCAGCAGCAGAGCGGCTACTTCAAGTTCTTCTTCAATTCGGTGCTGCTCTCGGTCGGCTCGACCATCCTCGCGCTCATCGTCGCCATCCCGGCGGCCTGGTCGATGGCGTTCTCGCCGACCAAGCGCACCAAGGACATCCTGATGTGGATGCTGTCCACCAAGATGATGCCGGCCGTCGCGGTGCTGTTCCCGATCTACCTGATCTTCCGCGACTCAGGGCTTCTCGACAGCCGCATCGGCCTCACCGTCATGCTGATGCTGATCAACCTGCCGATCGTGGTCTGGATGCTCTACACCTATTTCCGCGAGATTCCGGGCGAGATCCTGGAGGCGGCGCGCATGGACGGCGCCTCGCTGTGGAACGAGATCATCTATGTGCTGACGCCGATGGCCGTTCCCGGCATCGCCTCGACCATGCTCTTGAACATCATCCTCGCCTGGAACGAGGCGTTCTGGACCATCCGGCTCACCACCACCAACGCCGCGCCGCTGACGGCCTTCATCAGCTCCTTCTCCAGTCCTCAAGGGTTGTTCTGGGCAAAGCTCTCGGCGGCCTCGACATTGGCGATCGCGCCGATCCTGATCATGGGCTGGTTCAGCCAGAAGCAGCTGGTGCGCGGCCTGACCTTTGGCGCCGTGAAGTAGAACGCCCAAGCGGCGGACGACCAAGACCATCCCCGGGAGGAAACCATGGGAAACATCACGCTCAAGAACGTCTCCAAGTCCTTCGGGTCGACGACGATCATTCCGAACATCGACCTCAACATCGAGGACGGCGAGTTCGTGGTGTTCGTCGGCCCCTCGGGTTGCGGCAAGTCCACGCTGCTCAGGCTGATCGCCGGGCTGGAGGACACCAGTGGCGGCACGATCTCGATCGATGGCCGCGACGTCACCCGTGAGGCGCCGGCCAAGCGCAAGCTCGCCATGGTGTTCCAGTCCTACGCGCTCTATCCGCATATGACGGTCGCCAAGAACATCGCCTTCCCGCTGAAGATGGCCGGCGAGGACCAGGCGACGATCGACAAGAAGGTGAAGGACGCCGCGCGAGTCTTGAACCTCACCAATTATCTCGAGCGCCGCCCGGGTCAGCTCTCCGGCGGCCAGCGCCAGCGCGTCGCCATCGGCCGCGCCATCGTGCGCCAGCCCTCGGCCTTCCTGTTCGACGAGCCGCTGTCCAACCTCGACGCCGCGCTTCGCGGCACCATGCGGCTGGAGATCAGCGAGCTGCATCAGCAGCTGAAGACAACGATGATCTACGTCACCCACGACCAGGTCGAGGCCATGACCATGGCCGACAAGATCGTCGTGCTCAACGCCGGCAACATCGAGCAGGTCGGCTCGCCGATGGAGCTCTACAAGACGCCGAAGAACCTCTTCGTCGCCGGCTTCATCGGCTCGCCCAAGATGAACATGATCGAAGGCGCGCCGGCGGAGAAATACGGCGCCAAGACCATCGGCATCCGGCCCGAACATCTCAACATCTCGACCTCGTCCGGCGACTGGAAGGCGACGGTCGGCGTCGCCGAGCATCTCGGCTCCGACACCTTCCTGCATGTCCAGGCGGACGGCATCGGCACCATCAACGTCCGCGCCGACGGCGAGGTCGCGGTCAAGCATGGCGACACCGTCTACCTGACCCCCGACAAGACCAAGCTTCACCGCTTCGGCGCCGACGGCAAGGCGCTGGCCGCGTGAGGACGGGACAGTGAGGCTGAAAGGCAAATCGGCGCTGATCACCGGATCGGCGCGCGGCATCGGCAGGGCCTTCGCCGAAGCCTATGCGCGCGAAGGCGCGACGGTGGCGATTGCCGATATCGACCTCGACGCGGCGCAAGCGACGGCGAAAGCGATCGGCTCCGCCGCTTACGCGATCCGGCTCGACGTCACCGACCAGTCCTCGATCGAGGCGGCGGTGAAGGCGGTCGAGGCGAAGACCGGCGGGCTGGACGTGCTGATCAACAATGCCGCGATCTTCGACCTGGCGCCGATCGTCGAGATCACCAGGGCGAGCTACGACAAGCTGTTCGCGGTCAATGTCGCCGGTACGCTGTTCATGCTGCAGGCCGCCGCCCGCTCGATGATCGCGCGTGGCAAGGGCGGCAGGATCATCAACATGGCAAGCCAGGCAGGCCGGCGCGGCGAGCCGCTGGTCGCGGTCTATTGCGCCACCAAGGCCGCCGTCATCTCGATCACCCAATCGGCAGGGCTCGACCTAATCAAGCACCGCATCAACGTCAACGGCATCGCGCCAGGCGTCGTCGACAGCGACATGTGGGACCAGGTCGACGCGCTGTTCGCCAAATATGAGAACCGGCCGAAGGGCGAGAAGAAGCGCCTGGTCGGCGAATGCGTGCCTTACGGCCGCATGGGCAAGCCCGAGGACCTCGCCGGCATGGCCGTGTTCCTCGCCAGCGACGAGGCCGACTACATCGTCGCCCAGACCTACAATGTCGACGGCGGCCAATGGATGAGCTGATGGGATGAGTTGAGGGGGAAGGCGCTTCTCTCTTTTCCTCCGGAGAAGGCGTCGCGGGGCAGGTGAGGGGCAGCATGCTGGAATACCGGCTGTTGCCCCTCATCCTCGCTCCTCCCGAAGGAGGCATAAACCAGTCGGGCTGCAGATCGGCCAAAGGGCAAAATGAGATGACCGTGAAACTCTCCTCCTCGAACCTCGCCAGTCTGCCGGCCAAGGTCGCCGGTCCGAAATACGACCGCTCGGCCCTGAAGGCCGGCATCGTCCATTTCGGCGTCGGCAATTTCCACCGCTCGCACCAGGCGGTCTATCTCGACGACCTGTTCGCCACCGGCGAGGGCCATGACTGGGCGCTGATCGGCGCCGGCGTGTTCGAGGGCGAGAAGATCGGCCGCTCCAAGCTGCAGGAACAGGACTGGCTGACCACCGTCGTCGAGCAGGACCAGGGCCATATGAGCGCCCGCGTCACCGGCGCCATGATCGATTTCCTGACGCCTGGCGATGCGGCAGCGATTATCGAGCGGCTTGCCGATCCGGCGATCAAGGTCGTCTCGCTGACCATCACCGAAGGCGGCTATTTCATTGACCCGGCCTCCGGCAAGTTCAACCCGGCCCATCCCGACATCGTTGCGGACGCTCAAGCAGGCGCCGTGCCGAAAACCGTGTTCGGCATCATCCTTGCCGGCCTGCTGCGCCGGCGCGCCGACGGCATCGTGCCCTTCACCGTCATGTCCTGCGACAACATCCCCCATAACGGCCATGTCACCTCGGACGGCGTCATCGGCCTTGCCCGGCTGATCGACGAGGACCTGGCGACATGGGTGGAGGACAAGGTCGCCTTTCCGAACGGCATGGTCGATCGCATCACGCCGGCCACGACCGACCGCGAGCGCCGGATCCTCGCCGACGATTTCGGCCTGGAGGACAATTGGCCGGTGTTCTGCGAGCCGTTCAAGCAATGGGTGCTAGAGGACCATTTCACCGCCGGCCGTCCGGCGCTGGAGAAAGTCGGCGTGCAGTTCGTCAAGGATGTCTCGCCCTACGAGCTGATGAAGATTCGCATCCTCAATGGCGGCCACGCGACAATAGCCTATCCGGCCGGCCTGATGGACATCCATTTCGTTCACGAAGGCATGCAGGAGCCGCTGGTGCGCGCCTTCCTGTCCAAGCTCGAGCATGACGAGATCATCCCGACCGTGCCGCCGGTGCCCGACACCGATCTGGAGGACTATTACCAGCTCATCGAGCGCCGTTTCTCCAATCCCAAGATCGGCGACACCATTCGCCGGCTATGCCTCGACGGTTCCAACCGCCAGCCGAAATTCATCATCCCGACCATCGCCGACCGGCTGAAGGCGGGCGAAGGTGTCGCCGGCCTCGCGCTGGAATCGGCCTTGTGGTGCCGTTACTGCTTCGGCACCACCGACAGCGGAGCCGTCATCGAGCCCAACGACCCGAGCTGGGACCGCATGCAGGCCACCGCCAAGGCGGCGAAGGACGACCCCAAGACCTGGCTGGCGATGGAGGACATCTATGGCGATGTCGGCCGCTCGCCCGTCTTCGCCGAGGCCTTCGCCCATGCCCTGAAGGTGCTGTGGGCGAACGGCGCGCGCGAAACCCTGGCGCGCTATCTCGCCGGCAAGCTCTAGAGCGTGATCCCGAAAAGTGGGAACCGGTTTTCGGAAAAGATCACGCTCCAACAAAGAATTGGATCAGGGTGACGATTTCAACGAGACGTTATCCTGATCTAAACCAGCGGAAGCCTGCCCGATGACGCCTGAGCTGGTCATCTTCGACTGTGACGGCGTGCTGGTCGACAGCGAGGCGCTTTCGGTGTCGGCGCTGCTCGGCATGATCGAGCTCGCCGGCGGCACGGTGAGCGAGGACGCCGCCTACGAGCATTTCCTGGGCAAGAGCATGAAAAGCGTGCGCGAGATCCTCGGACAAGAGTTCGGGCTGGAGATCAGCGACCAGCATCTCACCGCCATGCGCGTCGACCTGATGCGCAAGTTCCGCGAGGAATTGAAGCCGATCCCGGGCATCAAGGAGGTGCTGCCGAAGCTCGGCCTGCCTTGCTGCGTCGCCTCGTCCGGCACGCTGGAACGCATCCGCTACGCGCTCGACGTCACCGGCCTGCTGCCGCTGCTGGAGCCGCATATCTTCAGCGCCACCATGGTCAAGCGCGGCAAGCCGGCGCCCGACCTTTTCCTCCACGCCGCTGCCTCCATGCGGGCGCATCCACGCAATTGCCTGGTCGTCGAGGACAGTCCGGCAGGTGTTGCCGCGGCGCGCGCGGCGGGCATGCGCGTCCTTGCCTTCACCGGCGGCTCGCATGCCGGAAATCCCGGCTTGAAAGCCCGGCTTGCGTCGACCGAACCGGACTCTATATTCGCTGACATGCTGCAATTGCCCGATCTGATTGCAGGCCTGGGAGCGAGAGTAAAAGCATCTTGACGAAGAGTTTCGTTTGCGCGGTCGATGTCGGCACCGGGAGCGCTCGCGCGGGCATTCTCGACGCGCGCGGCAACCTGCTTGCCCGTGCCGATCATCCGATCGCCATGCACCAGCCCAAGCCCGATCATGCCGAGCACGATTCGGAGGACATCTGGTCGGCGGTGTGCAAATCGGTGCGGGCTGCCCTCGAAAAGTCTGGCGTTGCCGCCGGCGATATCGCCGGCATCTCCTTCGACGCCACCTGCTCGCTGGTCGCGCGCGACAGGCAAGGCGGCCAGATCAGCGTCTCGGTCACCGGCGAGAAGCGCTGGGACACAGTCGTCTGGCTCGATCACCGCGCCATCGCCGAGGCCGATGAATGCACGGAAAGCGGCCATGCCGTGCTCGATTATATCGGTGGCGTGATGTCGCCGGAGATGGCGACGCCGAAGCTGATGTGGCTGAAGCGCCATCTGCCGAAGACATGGAATGAAGCCGGCTATCTGTTCGACCTCGCCGATTTCCTGACCTGGAAGGCATCAGGCTCGCTCGCCCGCTCGCAATGCACGTTGACGGCCAAATGGACCTATCTCGCGCATGAGGAAGAAAGCTGGCGGCGCGATTTCTTCGAGCTCGTCGGTCTCGGCGATCTGTTCGAGCACGGCAATCTGCCCGAAAAGGCGAGCCCGGTCGGCTCCGATATCGGTCCGCTGACGGCCAAGGCCGCCGCCGAGCTCGGCCTGACTGACCAGTGCCGGGTCGGCGCCGGCGTCATCGATGCCTATGCCGGCGCGCTGGGTGTCCTGGGCGGCTTTGCCGGCGACGAGAAGAACATCAGCCGGCACCTGGCGCTGATCGCCGGCACATCGTCCTGCGTCATGGCGATGTCGCATGACCCGCAGCCTTTCGCTGGCGTCTGGGGCCCCTATTTCGGCGCGGCCTTGCCGACGCTGTGGCTGTCGGAAGGCGGCCAATCGGCCACCGGCGCCCTGCTCGACCACATCATCCGCTGGCATGGCGCGGGCGGCGAGCCGGACGCTGCCATGCACATGAAGATCGCCAGGCGCGTCGCCGAATTGCGCGCCGAGGAGGGCGATGCGCTGGCGGCCAGGCTACATGTGCTGCCGGACTTCCACGGCAACCGTTCGCCGCTCGCCGACCCGCACGCCGTCGGCGTCATCAGCGGCCTGACGCTCGATTCTTCCTTCGACAGCCTGTGCAAGCTCTATTGGCGCACAGCCGTCGGCATCGCGCTCGGCGTGCGCCATGTGCTTGAGGCGCTGAACGAGAACGGCTATCTGATCGACACGCTGCATGTCACCGGCGGTCACACCAAGAACCCGCTCTTGATGGAGCTCTACGCCGACGCCACTGGCTGCACCGTGGTCGAGCCGCTGGCCGACGAGGCGGTGCTGCTCGGCACCGGCATGGTGGCGGCGACCGCCGCCGGGCTCTACCCCGACCTCAACGCGGCTTGCGTCGCCATGCAGCAGGGCGGCAAGACGCGCGCGCCCAACAAGGAAGCCGGCGCCCGCTTCGACCGCGACTACCGCATCTTCCTCGAAATGCACCGCCAGCGGCAGATGCTCGACGCGATCAGCTAAACCTGTTTGCTGCGCAGCGACTTGCCGGTCTCCGCGTCGAACAGATGGATGCTTTCTTCATCGAAGCTGTAGCGAACCGGCGCGCGCAACTCCGGGCATTCGCGGGCCGGCACCAGCGCGCTGATCTCTTTGCCGCCCGAGCCGAACGTCACCAGCGCGTCATTGCCATGGAATTCGAGGAGGTCGGCGGTGCCTTGCAGGATGTTGCCTGCGCCTCCGTTTGCCGTCTTGAGATCCGGAGGCCGAATGCCGAGCACGACCCGATCGCCGTGCCGCAGGTCGAAAGCGCTGCCTTCAAGCGAGAGCACCGTCCCCGCGCCGGTCAGCGTCCAGCCATCGCCCTTGCGGCCGACCGTCGCCTCGATGAAATTCATGTTCGGCGTGCCGATGAAGCCGGCCACGAACTGATTGTCGGGGCGGCGATAGATCTCCGCCGGCGAGCCGATCTGCTCGATCACGCCGTCCTTCAGAAGCACGATGCGGTCGGCAAGCGTCATCGCCTCGAGTTGGTCGTGCGTGACATAGACGGTGGTGGTCTTCAGCGACTGGTGCAATCTCGCGATCTCGACCCGCATATGGTTGCGCAGCTTGGCGTCGAGATTGGAGAGCGGCTCGTCGAACAGGAACACTTTCGGCGTCTTGATCATGGCGCGCGCGATCGCCACGCGCTGCTGCTGGCCGCCGGAAAGCTCGGTCGGCTTTCGGCCGAGATAGGGCTCCAGCCCAAGCGTCTTCGAGACCGCCTCGACCCGCTTCTTGATCTCGGCCGCCGGCACCTTCTGGCGCTTCAGCCCGAAGGCGATGTTGTCGAAGATCGTCATATGCGGATAGAGCGCATAATTCTGGAAGACCATGGCGATGCCGCGGTCGCCCGGCTCGAGATCGTTGACCACCTTGCCGCCGATCGACACCTCGCCGCCGCTGATGTCTTCCAGCCCCGCCAGCATCCTGAGAAGCGTGGACTTGCCGCAGCCGGAAGGCCCCAGGAACACGACGAACTCATGCTCCTCGATCGCGAGGTTGAGATCGCGGATGACGGTCGTGGCGCCATAGGCCTTGTCGACATGGGAGCAAACGATGGCGGACATGCCTTATCCCTTCTCGCCGGTCAGCAGGATCTGCAGCTTGACGTCCTGCGGCCTGCCTTGCGCGGCGCGCTCGAACGCCTTGATGCTTTCGGAGAAATCATAGGTGCCGGTGATCAGCGGCTTGAGGTCGACCTTGCCGGAGGCGATCAACTGCAAGGCGCGGTCGAAGATGTTGGCATAGCGGAACACGGTCTCGATGCGCACTTCCCTGGAGATCGCCGCCGGCACGTTGAGCTCGACCGTCTCCACCGGCAGCCCGACCAGCACCACCGCGCCGCCCGGCCGCACGATGTCGAACAGGTTGGCGAAGGCCTTCGGGCTGCCGCTCGCCTCGAACACGATATCGGCGCCCCAATTGTCGGTCGCGCTCCGCACCGCGTCGACCAGCGACTGCTCGCCGACATTGACCGGCACGATGCCCGGATACTGGCCGGCGATCTCCAGCTTCGGCGCGGAGAAGTCCGAGATCAGCACCTTGGAACAGCCGCCCGCCAGCGCGGCGAGCGCGATCATGATGCCGATCGGGCCGCAGCCGACGACGACGGCGACGTCGCCCGGCACGATGCGGGCGCGCGCCGCCGCCTGCATGCCGATGGCGAAGGGTTCCACCATCGCGCCCTCGGCGAAGGAGACATTGTCCGGCAGTTTGTAGGTAAAGGCCGCCGGATGGACGGCGTAGGGCGCCAGCACCCCGTGCACCGGCGGCGTCGCCCAGAAGCGGACGTTCGGGTCGACATTGTAGATGCCGAGCTTCGTCGCGCGCGATGAAAGATTCGGCACGCCCGGCTCCATGCAGACGCGGTCGCCGACCTTCAGGCTCGTGACATTGGCGCCGACCTCGACGATCGTTCCCGAGGCCTCGTGGCCGAGCACCATGGGCTGGCGCACGATGTAGCTGCCGATGGCGCCATGCGTGTAATAATGCACGTCGCTGCCGCAGACGCCGACCGTGTGGATGGCGATCCGAACATCGTCCGGTCCGACGTCTTGCGGCAGCGCGATCTCGCGCAGCGACAGTTCGCCTTTTTTCTCAAGCACCAGTGCCCGCATCGGGTATCCTCACTTCAACTTTTCTTTTGCCGGAAAACGGAATTCAGGAAGCCGCTGAGCACGCCCAGGAAGAGCAGCGGCGGCAGCGACAGAAGCACCACCGAGGCATTGAGGATGCCCCAGGGCACGTTCATGCCTTGCTGGGAGAGCTCCGAAGCCACGATCGGCAGCGTCTTGGCGTTGGAGCTCGACAGCATCAGCGCGATCAGGAACTCGTTCCAGACCAGCACGAAGCTGAAGGCGATGGCGCCGATCAGCGAGCGCGCCGCGACCGGAAGCGCGATCCGCCAGAACACCGAATAGGCGCCGTAGCCGTCGACGAAGGCCGCCTCCTCGATCTCCTTCGGCACGCCCTGGAAAGCGGGGATGGCGAGCCACATGATGACGGAGATGGTGAGCAGCGAGTAGGTGACGATCAGCGCGGGAAGCGTGTCGTAGAGGCCGACCTGCAGCCAGGTCACCATCAGCGGGATGGCGACGGCCACCGGCGGCAGGAAGCGCAGCGAAAGCACGAAGAACTGGATGTCGCCGGCGAAGCGGTTGGGATAGCGCGCCACCGCATAGGCCGCCGGCAGTCCGAGCACGATGCCGATCAGCACCGCCGCGCCGCAGGCGACCGCGGAGTTGTAGAGCCCGGTCAGCACGCTGTCACGGCCAAGGATATAGCTGATATTGGCGAGCGTCGGCGTGAAGACCACCTTCGGCACGCGCGTGATGATGTCGACATTGTTCTTCAGCGCATTGAGCGCCGTCCAGAGAAGCGGGAACACGGCGAGGAACCCGGCCAGCGCCAGGATGGTTTTCGCGATCAGGCGGCCTGGTCTCATCCGATACTGCTTCATGCCTGCACCCGCTTCCACAGCATGGTGAAGGTGATGACGGTCGCGATCATCATCAGCACCGCCATGGCCGAAGCGTAGGAGACCTTGCCGGACTCGATGAAGCCCTGCGAGAACGCATACATGTCGAGCGTTTCGGTCGCCACGCCCGGTCCGCCGCGCGTCATCACATAGATCAGGTCGAAGGAGCGCAGCGATTCGATCATCTTGACGAACATCAGGCTGATCAGCGGCGCCTTTAGCATTGGTAGCGTCACATAGGCATGGATCTGCCAGCGCTTGGCGTGGTCGAGCCTGGCCGCCTCGATCGGCTGCGGCGGCAAGGTTTCGAGCAGCTTCAGCACGATGACGGCGAAGAACAGCCCCCATTGCCACACGTCCACCGAAGCGACGGCGAAGAGCGCTGAGCCGGGCTTGGACAGCGGATCGAAGATCAACCCGCCGGTGATCAGTCGGTAGGGATAGGTGGCGATGCCGTAGAGCGGGTGATAGGCGAACTTCCAGACGAAGGCGGCCGAGACGCGCGGCAAAAGCACCGGGATGATGAACAGCAGGCAGTAGAAATTGCGCAGCTGTGGCGAGGCGACCTCGAACATCAGCACGCCGAGCCCGATCGCCACCACCATGGTCGCGACGACGGTGACGATCTCCCATTTCACCGACACCCAGACGGCGTTGAGGAAACGGCGGTCGCTGAAGAGATCGGCGAAGTTCGAGAACCACACCCAGGAATAGCCCGGCGCGCTCAGCTCGCGATTCTGCAGCGCGATCACGATGGCGTAGAGCGTCGGCACCATCGACAGCACCAGCAGGATAGCGAGGGTGGGAACCAGAAATGTGACCGGCAGGGAAGAGCGTCGGCGCATTGCCTATCCTCGGGAGGTAACGTGGTCGCTGATATGAAACCCGCGGCGCGGATCCCGGCATTCCTTCGAATGCCGCGAACCGCGCGCCGCGGGCGGGAGGATTACTTCTTCTTCACCAGGTCGTTGGCATAGGCCTCGAGCTCGTTGAGGCCGCCCTTGATGTCGGTGCGCGTGCCGGTGACCAGTTCTTCCAGGATGATGCCCCAGCGGTCGCCGAGATCCGGCCAGCGCGGATCCTGCCAGAAGTTCACCGCCGTCACCTTGCCGGTTTCGGCCAGCGCCTGGCCGAGATCGGCGCCGTAGATGTCGGCGAACTCCTTGCTGGAAAGCACGCTGGTGCGGTTCAACTCGCCGAACTGATGCGCATCGAGCCGGCGCTTCTCGTTCTCCTTCGACGTCGCCCAGGCGATGAACAGCCCGGCGCATTTCTTCGCCGCGTCGTCCGCATTGGCCTTGGTGCCGATGGCGAGCCCATGGCCGTAGCCGCCGCCGGGCAGCGGCGAGGGCGGCGGCAGGAAGCCGACCTTGCCGACCACCTGCGAGGTCTTCGGGTCGACCGCCATGCCCGACAGCGGCGTCGATTCGACGAGGATGGCGACCTGGCCGGAGAGGAATGCGCCGGTCGATTCATCCCAGCTGCCGGTCTGCGTGCCGGGCGCCGAGTCCTTGAACAGCTTCAGATAGGTCTCCGTCGCCTTCACGGCCGCGTCCGAATTGAAAGCCGGCTTGTCGCCGTCGAACCACTTGCCGCCATAGGCCTTGAAGAACGGCATCCAGCGCCAGACATTGGCGCCCGAGCCGCGCGCGCCGCGCAGCGCGATGCCGTAAATGCCCTTGTCGGCATTGGTCAGCTTAGGGACGTCGGCGATCAGTTCGTCCAGCGTCTTCGGCGGCTGGATGCCGGCGGCCTCCAGCACGTCCTTGCGGTAGACCATCAAGTCGCCGCCGCCGGTCAGCGGCGCGAACCAGACCTTGCCGTCATAGGTGGCGACCTTCTGGCGGCCCGGATCGAAATCGGCATAGTCGTAGTCAGCCGGGTAATAATCGGTCAGCGGCGCGATCCAGCCTGAAGAGGCGAACAGCGCCACATTGGCCTCGTCGACATAGTAGACGTTGTAATTGCCGACGGTGGAAGCATCGGCGCGCGACTTGGCGCGGCGGTCGTTCTCGTTGAGATAGTCGATCTGGAACGAAGCGCCGGAGAGTTTCTTGAACTCGTCCTTCGAGTCCTCCAGAAGCGTCAGCCCGTCGCGCGGCTGCGCCAGCACCTTGACCGGGGCCGAGCAGACCGGCGCCTGGGCAAGTGCTGCGGTTGACACGGAAGCGGTAAGCACGAACGCTGCGCCGAGGCTGGCAGCGAGCCGATATGATTTCATTGATTTTCTCCTCCAGGAACAGTCGCGAAGCGGCAGATCCTTGGCCAAGCGACCCTGACCGTCGCCCGTCTGACCTGCCACCCGTCGCCAAAATGAGCAGTTGGAAGAGGCGAGACTAGAAGCCCCCTTGCAGCAGACCTGTACTTTTATGCATTGTGCAGCGCAAAAAACGGCGCAGGCAGAGTCTGCCCGTCACACGAGTATCAGTGCAATCGGAAGTGGGCGGATATCGGCTGTGTCACACCCTTAGCGTCAGCCGCTGCCGCGACAGCTTGCGGTAGGATGACGGCGTCATCTTGTGCTTGCGCAGGAAGGCGCGGTTGAAGTTCGAGATGTTCATATAGCCGACCTGGAAACAGATGTCGGTGATCGGGATCTCGGTATCGGCGAGCAGCTTGCAGGCCTGCCAGAGCCTCAGCTTGGCGACATGGTCGCTGAAGGAGTTGCCGGTGTTCTTCTGGAAGAAGCGGGAAAAACTGCTTTCGCTCATGCCGGCCAAGGCGGCCACGTCCGGCAGCTTCAGATCCTCGGCGAAATGCTGAAACAGATACGTGAGCGATCGCTGGATGATGTCGAGCGACTCCGCATCGAGAAGCGGGGAGAAATCCGGCGACGACAACAGTGCGTATTCGTCGGTGGTGGCCAGAAGGCCGAGCAGCTCGAGGAACATGCGGAACCTTGCCAGCCCGTGCACCTCGCCCATTCTTTCCATAAGCTCGGCGCCGTCGAGCGCCGTCTGGCCGTGGAAGACCATGCCGCGCAGCGAGCGTTCCAGGAACGGCTCCAGCTCGCGCAGCTCCGGCAGCAGCCCCGAGGAGCCACGCAGCCGTTCGGCATCGAATTGCAGCACGATATCGCGGCCCTCGATCAGCTCGCCCGGCTGCACCGCCGTCACCCAGTCATGCGGCAGCCCGCCGCCGACGATGGTCAGATAGCCCGGCCCGAACTCGCCGATATGGTCGCCGACGAGCACCACGCCCGACGATTTCCGCAGAAGATGGATCTCGTATTCCGGATGGAAATTCCAGACATTGCGCTCCCACGGATAATCGTCCAGCCGCCACAGGAAACTCTCGCTCGCCTCCGTGACGATGTGCTCGAAGGCGGGCGCCGTGCGCGGAATCGCGGCCGTGTTCTTTCTGCGCCTGAACGGCATCCATTCCTCCCGGCATGGCGCGCCGGCTGCGCATGCCCGGGGGCATCCGTAGCAGCCTGCGGCCGGCAAATGAAGGAGGCGGGGGGGAATCGCAGCTCCGCCTGGATCAATCGCTAAGCCGGCCTCCTCCCTTGCCAACATGTCGCGTTTCGTTCACAAGGCGACGCAAATGGCGCCATTTTGCGCCATTGTGTACGGCTTCCGGCCCTTTTTTGCCGACGCGCCGTGTTCTGAAAGAGCGGAACAATGTCTGCGATCGAAACCGGCGCCCTCGCGCCGGAAAACCTTTGGCGTCAGGAAATCGGGGCGACGGTAGCGCTCGCCTGGCCGATGGTGCTGACCAATCTCGGCCAGACCGCGATGACCGCGACCGACGTCATGATGATGGGCCGGCTCGGGCCGGACACGCTTGCCGCCGGCGCGCTCGGCTCCAACCTCTATTTCATGCCGCTGATCTTCGGCTTGGGCCTGATGCTGGCCACTTCGCCGATGATGGCGACCGAGCTCGGCCGCCGCCGCCATTCGGTGCGCGACCTGCGCCGCACCGTGCGCCAGGGCCTGTGGCTGGCGATCCTGATCTCTCTCCCGATCTGGATATTTCTTTCGCATGGCGAAGAGGTGCTTCTGGCCATGGGCCAGAAGCCGGAGCTCGCGCATCAGGCCGGCATCTATCTGCACTGGCTGCAATGGGCGGTGCTGCCCTTCTATGGCTATATCGTGCTGCGCTCCTTCATCTCGGCGCTGGAGCGGCCGGGCTGGGCGCTGATCATCGTCTTCGTCGCGGTCGCCTGCAACGCCTTCTTCAACTGGGTGTTCATGTTCGGCAATCTCGGCGTCAAGTCGATGGGCATCGCCGGCTCCGGTCTCGCCACCACTCTGTCCAGCACGCTGATGTTCATCGGCCTGGCGGCGGTGGTGATGCTCGAGAAGAAATTCCGCCGCTACCGGCTGTTCGGCCGCTTTTGGCGCTCCGACTGGCCGCGCTTCCGCGGCCTGCTCAGGCTAGGCCTGCCGATCGCCGGCATCCTTGCCTTCGAGGTGACGATCTTCAATGCGGCAGCGCTGCTGATGGGCCTGATCGATGCGGACTCGCTCGCAGCCCACGCCATCGCCATCCAGATCGCCTCGATCTCCTTCATGGTGCCGCTCGGCCTCAACCAGGCGGCCACGGTCCGGGTCGGCCTTGCGCATGGCGCCGGCAATCCGGAAGGCGTGTCGCGCGCCGGCTGGACCGCCTTCGTCATCGGCGTCTCCTTCATGGCGCTGATGGGCCTGGTGATGATTCTGTGGCCGCACGCGCTGATCGGCGCCTTCATCGACCTCGGCGATCCGGCCAATGCCAGGGTGATCACGCTTGCCGTGTCGTTCCTGGTGTTCGCCGCGCTGTTCCAGATCTTCGACGGCGCCCAGGCGGTTGCCGCCGGCATGCTGCGCGGGTTGCACGACACCAAGGTGCCGATGATCTATGCCGCGATCGGCTATTGGGGCGTCGGTCTGCCGCTCGGCGTGCTGCTCGCATTCCATTTCGGCCTGAACGGCGTCGGCATCTGGATCGGCCTGGCCTCCGGGCTGGCCGTGGTCGCGGCGCTGCTGCTCGCGCGCTGGCTCAGGCGCGACCGCATCGCGCCGGCGCTCGCCTTCGGGCATTGATCGACAAGGCTGCCGGTCCGCTCGGCAGCCTTTCGCCGGTTCAACGAACCGCCGCCCGCTCCAGCCGCCGCGCATATTGCGTCAGCGGGAAGCACATGACGAAGAAGATCAACGCCACCAGCCCGTAGACCTTGAACGGCTCGAAAGTCGCGTTGTTGATGGCGTTGGAGGTTCTGACCAGTTCCTCGAAGCCGATGATCGAGGTCAGCGCCGTCGATTTGATCAACTGCACCAGGAAGCCGACTGTGGGGGCGCGGGTGATCGCGAAGGCCTGCGGCAGGATGATCAGCCGCAGTTCCTGCAGATAGTGCAGGCCGAGGCTGGCGCCGGCGTCCCACTGGCCGCGCGGCAGGGCGTCGACGCCGCCGCGCCAGATTTCGGCGAGATAGGCGCTGGCGAAGAAGGTAAGGCCGAGCACCGCCGCCGTCCACGGCTCGATGCGCAGCCCCAGCATCGGCAGGCCGAAGAACATCAGGAAGAGCTGCATCAAAAGCGGCGTGCCCTGGAACAGCGCGATGTAACCCGAAGCGATCCGCTTCACCCATTTATTCCGGGCGATGCGGAAGAACAGCACCACCAGCCCGACCAGCGCGCCGCCGATGAAGGCCGCGAGCGACAAAAGCACCGTCCAGCGCGCGGCGAGCAGAAGGTTGCGCACGATGTCCCAGAAGGTGAACTCGATCATGACACGCCGGCTCCGAGCGCTCGGCGGCCGCCGCTGACCAGCAGCCGGCGCAGCCCCATCGACAGGCCGAGATAGACCATCGTCACGACGAAATAGGTCTCGAAGGCGCGAAAGGTGCGGGCCTGCAGCATGTCGGCCTCGTAGGTCAGCTCGCGCACCGCGATCTGCGAGACAACGGCCGATTCCAGCATCATGATGACGATCTGGCTGGTCAGCGCCGGGTAGATCACTTTCAGCGCCTGCGGCAGCACGATCTTGATGAACACCTGGCGGGGCCTCAGGCCAAGCGCCAGCGCGGCTTCGGTCTGGCCGCGCGGCACGGCGTCGAGCCCCGCCCCGACGATTTCGATCGTGTAGGCCGCCATGTTGAGCGTCATCGCCAGCATCGCCGCCAGGATTGGATCCAGCCTTATGCCAAGGCTGGGCAGCCCGAAGAAGATGAAGAACAGCTGCACCAGGAATGGCGTGTTGCGCATCACCTCGACATAGACGCCGATCGCCGCCCGAAGCGGCTTCGGGCCGTTTCTTTTTCCGGCGGCGCCGAGGATGCTGAGGAAGGTGCCGGCGAACGTCGTGACGGCGATCAGAAGCAGCGTCATCGCCGCGCCGCGCGCGATCACGCCCGCCGCACCCGCAAGCCAGCCGAAGTCGAGGCTGTAGCCCATGGCGATTGACCTTGTTGGAAGCGCCTGACCCAAGAGCAATTCCAGGAAAAGTGTGAAGCGGTTTTCCGTCCGGAATTGCGAGAAAACAAAGAGGGAGAGCGGGTTCGGCCCCCGTACGGAGCCGAACCGATCGGCATCAATCCTTGAGGTTGTCTGGATTGAGCGGCGTCTTCAGCCAAGCCTTGGAGCTTTCGTCCAGCTTGCCGTCGGCGAGCATCTTGGCGACCGCGTCGTTCACCGCCTTCTTCAGCCGGTCCTCATTCTTGTTGAGGCCGATATGCGAAGGCGAGGTGAGCAGCTGGAATTTCTGCTCTGGCTGCAGCACATCCTGCTTGGCCAGCACCTGCGCGCCGACATCGTTGCCGACCACCATCAGCTGCGTCTGGCCCGAGATGAAGGCCTGGATGACGGAATTGTAGTTGTCGAAGCGGCGGATATCGGCGGACGACGGCGCCGCTTCGGTCAGCGACGTATCCTCCAGCGTGCCGCGGTTGACCGCGATCGACTTGTCGGCGAGGTCTTCCTTGCCTTTGACCGCGAGCGCTTTCGGGCCGATTACGGCGATATAGTAGGGCGCGTAGGCGGCGGCGAAATCGATGACCTGCTCGCGTTCCTTGGAATAGCCGACGCTCATCAATATATCGACGCGCTTGTCGGTGAGATACGGGATGCGGTTCTGGCCGGTGACGCTGACCAGGTTGAGCTTCACCTTGAGCGAATCGGCGATCGCCTGCGCGACGTCGATGTCATAGCCCTTGATGCTCATATCGGCGCTGGCCGAGGAGAAGGGCGGGAAGTCCGAGAAGATGCCGACATTGATGGCGCCGGCCTTGACGATGTCGTCGACGGCGTCGGCTTTCGCCTGAGTAGCGAGGCCGGCAGTGCCGAGCATCATCGCTGCTGTGATTATGGATTTCAGTGCGTTGCGAAGAGTCATTGTTGTTCCCCTGCTGGAAGCTTGTTTGTTGCGTCCGGCCGCCGGCTCCAGCGCGGCGGCCGTATTGGCTAAGCAATTCCAGGAAAGTGTGACGCGGTTTAGGCTTGGCGACTTCGCCATAGCTTCCGTCCGGAATTGCGTGAAATTAAGAAATCTCAGCCTTTCTTGATCGCCGGGCTGAACACCATGAGGCTGAGAATCTCGAAAAGCACCTGCGCGCCGACATGGGCGGTGTTGGTGGTGGAGTCGTATTGCGGCGCCACCTCGACGACGTCGCCGCCGACGATGTTGAGGCCCTTCAGGCCGCGCAGCAGTTCGAGCACCTCGCGCGTCGTCAGCCCGCCGACTTCCGGCGTGCCGGTGCCCGGCGCGAAGGCCGGATCGATGCTGTCGACATCGAAGGAGATGTAGGTCGGCCCCTCGCCGACAATCTTGCGCGCCTTTTCGATGATCGCCGGGATGCCGAGGCCGGTCACCTCCTCGGCATGCACGACCGTCATGCCGGACTCGTAGGTGAACTCCCACAGATATTCGGCCGAGCCGCGGATGCCGATCTGGATGGTTCGCGACGGATCGAGCACGCCGTCCAGCACCGCGTTGCGGAAAGGGCCGCCATGGTGGAACTTGGTCATGTCGAACAGCCCGCTGGTGTCGCAATGGGCGTCGATATGGATCATGCCGACGGGCGACTTCTTGCCGACCGCCTTCAGGATCGGATGGCTGATCGAATGGTCGCCGCCGACCGAGAGTGGCAGCACGCCCGCATCGACGATCTGGTTGGTGCGCTTTTCGATGTCCTCGTGGCTGATCTCCAGCCGGTAGCGACTGCGGAACGGCGTGTCGCCGATGTCGGCGACGCGAAGCTCATGCGTCGGCGCGCATTCCAGCACATGATTGTAGGGCCCGATGCGTTCGATGGCGCGCAGCGCGCGCGGCCCGAAGCGCGAGCCGGGCCGGTTGGTGACGCCGAGATCCATCGGCACGCCGATCATCGCCACCTGCAGGTCGCCGAAGTCCGGGTTCTCGGCGGCGATCTCGCGATAGGGCGCGGCGAGGAAGGTCGGGATGCCGGAATAGGGGGCGAGGCGGGTGCCCGACTTGTTGAAGATCTTGTCGGCAACCTTGCGGAATTTCGGGTCGAACATCTCGCCGCCATGGCTCTCGCCATATTTGCGGCGCAACGCTTCGAGCTTGCCGCGATCGTAACCCATATCCGGTCCTCCTGTGCTTGCCGCCCGCACGGACGATTTGCCAAGCCGGCCACAAATCCAGCCCCTTGTCCGGCTGGATCGTTGCTCGCTGTCCTCGCGGATTCCACGTCTCTTGAAGCTGTTCCGGGCAAAAGTGTCGGGCAGCGGCATTGAAAAATCAATTGATATTGTTAGGGTCTTGGTTGTGAGAAAATCTCACAAAGCAGGAACCCTTCCATGGCCAAGCGCCTGCCGCCGCTGAACCCGCTGCGCGCCTTCGAGGCCACGGCGCGGCACGCCTCGCTGACCAAGGCGGCGGGTGAGCTCAATGTCACGCATGGCGCCGTCAGCCACCAGATCAAGGCGCTCGAGCAGTCGCTCGGCGTGAAACTCTTCGAGCGCACCGGCCAACGCGTGAAGCTGACGCCGCATGGCGCCGAATTCCTGCCGGCGGTCTCGGCCGCCTTTGAGGGCATCGCCGCCGCCACGCAACGCATGACGCGGCCGGCGAGCGCCGGCACGCTGTCGGTCTCCTGCGTGCCGGCGCTGCTCTTGTTGTGGATGACGCCACGACTCGGCTCCTTCACGGCGCAATATCCCGACATCCAGCTGACGCTGATCCCGTCCAACGATCCCAAGGACATCCGCGCCGCGGACATTGACATCTGCGTGCATTATGGCGACGGCGGCTGGAGCGACTGCTGGATACGCAAATGGTCCGGGCTGGAGCTGTTTCCCGTGGTTAGTCCGACACTGATCAACAACCGGCCGATCCGCAGCGTCCGAGACCTCGCCGATCATGTGTTCCTACATGGCGACGACGGCCGCGAATGGCACACCTGGCTGGCGGCCGCCGACGCGCTCGACCTCGAGCGCGGCCGCCGCCATCGTCTGGGCGATGCGCGCATGGCGACGGAGGCCGCCGTGCACGGCCATGGCGTGGCGCTCGGCGATTCCGTCACCGCGCGCGCCTTGCTCGCCAGGGGCATGCTCGTCGCGCCTTTCACGCTCTCGGTGCCGGCGGTCGACGATTTCTACGTCGTCTGCCGCAACGAGATGCGCTCGGCGCCGATCGTCCAGTTGTTCATCGACTGGCTATTCGCGGAGAAGGAGCAGGACGAGGGCCGCGCCGATGCCCCCGTGGCCGGCCGCGTGCCGAGCCGCAGGAAACGTCCCGCGCTGAAGGTTATCGGCGCCAAAGCAATTCCAGGAAAAGTGTGAAGCGGTTTTCCGTCTGGAATTGCGTCAAAACAAAAAAACTGGAGCATTTCGCCGTTTCCGTGAAACGGTGAAAATGCGCCAGGGCGCTGTCCTGACGGCTGGACTTGCATGGCTGCTTTTTGTCGGGCCAGCTTGCAAAGCGGGGAGCGCGTTCGAAAATACAATGCTAAGAGGCAGTTGGCTGAGGCATTCCAGGAAAACCGCGCGACGGTCTTCCATCCGGAGTTGCTCGAACAAGGACTTGAAGCGTGGCGCCCGCGTTTGAGTGCGTCGTGCTTCGGGGTGAGGAAGCATGGCAAAGACTGATATAGCGCGGCGCGTCTACAACCACACCTGGAAGCTGGACCCGATCGTCCGCAGCCTGCTGGACACCGATTTCTACAAGCTTCTGATGCTGCAGATGATCTGGGGCATGTATCCCAAGGTCGACGCCACCTTCACCTTGATCAATCGCACAACCTCGGTGCGCTTGGCCGACGAGATCGACGAAGGAGAATTGCGCGAGCAACTCGACCATGCCCGCACGCTTCGCTTTTCGAAAAAGGAGATGATCTGGCTGGGCGGCAACACTTTTTACGGCCGCAAGCAGATCTTCGAACCGGAATTCCTGGCATGGCTCGAGGATTTCCGCTTGCCCGCCTACGAGCTGTCCAGGCGCGACGGCCAGTACGTGCTCTCCTTCCCCGGCCCCTGGATGTACACCACGCTCTGGGAAATCCCGGCTTTGGCCATCATCAACGAGCTGCGCTCGCGAGCTGCGATGCGTTCCTTCGGCCCCTTCGCGCTCGATGTGCTCTATGCTCGCGCCAAGGCCAAGATGTGGGCCAAGACCGAGCGGCTGAAGGCGCTGCCCGGCATCCGCATTTCCGACTTCGGCACAAGACGCCGTCACTCTTTCCTCTGGCAGCGCTGGTGCGTCGAGGCGCTGAAGGAAGGCATCGGCGATGCCTTCACCGGCACCTCCAACGTGCTTCTGGCCATGGACAACGACCTCGAGGCTTTGGGCACCAACGCCCATGAACTGCCGATGGTGTTTGGGGCTCTTGCCAATTCCGAGGAGGAGTTGCGGCAGTCGCCCTACAAGGTGCTGCAGGACTGGCAGCGCTATTATGGCGGCAATCTCCTGATCGTGCTGCCCGATGCCTTCGGCACGGACTCCTTCCTGCGCGACGCGCCGGACTGGGTCGCCGACTGGACCGGCTTCCGCCCCGACAGCGCGCCGCCGATCGAGGGCGGCGAGAAGATCATCGACTGGTGGCGCAAGAGGGGCAAGGACCCCAAGCAGAAGCTGCTGATCTTCTCCGACGGCCTCGAGGTCGAGACCATTGAGGAGACCTACAGGCACTTCCGCGGCAAGGTGCGCATGTCCTTCGGCTGGGGCACCAACCTCACCAACGATTTCGAAGGCTGCGCGCCGACGGAGACCGACAGCCTCGACGCCATCTCGCTGGTCTGCAAGGTGACGGAAGCCAATGGGCGGCCGGCGGTGAAGCTGTCGGACAACCCGGCCAAGGCGACCGGGGATGAGAAGGAGATCAAGCGCTATCTCAGGATCTTTGGCGAGAAGGGAAGGGTGGAGCATCTGGTGAAGGTGTGAGGGCGGCTCCCTGTGGCATCGTCGAGCGGTCCTGCGAGGCTGGATAGGTCGAGTTCCTTCGCCCCCCTCTCTGTCCTGCCGGACATCTCCCCCTCAAGGGGGGAGATTAAGCTTGTGTCTCCGCTTTCGCCAACCTTCGACGTTGCGAAGGAAGAACCGGCGCTGAAACTGCTAATCTCCCCCCTTGAGGGGGAGATGTCCGGCAGGACAGAGAGGGGGGCCGTAGAACGCCGTCGCCGCAGGTTAGCCTTCTCTCTCGCTTTCCTCGCTGCCCTCCCCACCCCCGCCTTCGCCCACGCCTCCGATCGCGGTCACGTCCTGCTTCTCCCGACCGGCTACTACATCGCCGGCGGCGCGTTGGCCGTGGCCATCAGCTTCCTCGTCCTGGCGCTGCTGCCGCCCGCCGCCCTCGACCGCATCTGGCGCCGGCGCCTGACCATGTTCACCTTCGGCGATGCTCCGCGCACCCTCTTCAGCTTGATTTCATTTGCCGGCTTCATACTTCTCGTCGCTGCCGGCTTTCTCGGCAGCCGCGACCCGCTCTCCAACCCGCTGCCGCTGGTGATCTGGACGCTGCTGTGGGCAGGCTTCACCCTGCTGCAGGGCGTGCTCGGCGATCTCTGGGCATGGCTCAACCCGTGGTACGGGCCGTGGCGTGTCGCCTCTGGCGTCTTCGGCTTTCCTGCGGACGATGCAAAACGATCGCGCCTGCCCAACTGGCTCGGCTACTGGCCGGCATTCGTGCTGTTCTTAGCCTTCGCCTGGTTCGAGCTGATCGATCCCGCCCCCGACGATCCGGCCCGCCTCGCCTTTGCCGCCGGCCTCTACTGGCTGGCGAGCTTCATCGCCATGCTCACCTTCGGCTGCGACGCCTGGAGCAAGCGCGGCGAGTTCCTGACCGTTTTTTTCTCGATGGTCGCCCGCTTCGCGCTTGTCGAGCGCCATGACAGCCGCCTCTCCCTTTGTTGGCCGGGCGCCAAATTGCTGGCGGCCGAACCCTTGCCACTAAGTGGCACGGCTTTCCTCCTGCTGGCGCTGTCGTCGGTGTCCTTCGACGGCCTGTCGAAAACCTTCTTCTGGCTCGGCCTGTTCGGTGTCAATCCGCTGGAATATCCCGGCCGCACCGCGCTGATCGGCATCGGCAGTTTTGGCGTGGTGCTCACCTTCGCCTTGCTGGCGGCGGTGTTCGCCCTGGCCGTCTTTCTCGGCCAGCGCCTCGCCGGCGACGAACATTCTTTCGGCGAGGCGGCCGGCCTGCTGGTCTGGTCGATCGTGCCGATCGCGCTTGCCTATCACATCGCGCATTACCTCGCGGTGCTGCTGGTCGACGGCCAGTACGCGCTGGTCGCGCTCTCTGATCCTTTCGCGCTCGGCTGGAATCTCTTCGGCACCGCCGACAGGATGGTCGAGGCGGGCATTGTCGCCGGCGCTGACTCGGCCTGGTGGCTCTGGAATCTGCAGGCCGGCGTCATCATCGCCGGCCATGTGCTGGCGGTGCTCGTCGCGCATGGTCTTGCCTGGCGGCTCCACCAGAAATCGTCGCGCGCAGCGCTCAGTCAATTGCCACTCACCTTGCTGATGATCGCCTACACGATCTTCGGCCTTTGGTTGCTTGCCACGCCGACCGCCGGATGACACAAAGCATGCCAACGATGCCGTCGGGTAAAGCTCGCTTGCCAGGCCAAAGCTTTGGTGATTTAGTTTGTACACATGCAATTTTTCCATCCTTCGGAACGGGATGGATTAGCCGCCTTATCGCTGGTCAAGACTGAAAAAACAGGGGAACGGACATGGCTGACAAGAACGGATTTTTCGACCTCTCCAGGACAACGCTGTCGCGCCGCACTGCGCTGAAAGGCATCGCCGCCGGCGCCGGTCTTGCGCTGGCGCCCGGCTTCGTCCGCTACAGCCAGGCGCAGAGCTCGGCGCCGATCAAGATCGGTTTCCAGTCGCACCGCACCGGCATCGGGGCCGCCTATGGCCGCTGGTACGAGAAGACAAGTGCTGCCGCCGTCAAGGCGATCAACGACGCCGGCGGCATCAGCGGCCGCAAGGTCGAGCTGGTGATCGAGGATGACGGCACCGATCCGGCGCGCGGCGCCGAGGTGGTCAACAAATTCGCCAAGCAGCACAAGACCGACATCGTCTTCGGCACCTTGTTCTCGCATGTCGTGATCGGCTCGGCGCCCGCCGCCGGCGAGAACAAGATCCCCTATTTCGTGGTCAGCGAAGGCCATCACGTCGCCTCGACCAAACTCAACCGCTACGTCTTCCAGCCAGGCATCACCGACGTGAAGAGCCAGATCCAGTCCATGGCGCCGTGGATCGCGGCGAACGCCGGCAAGAAGGTGACGCAGATCTTCCCCGACTTCGCCTTCGGCTACGATCATCGCGACTACCTGCCGCCGGCGCTGAAGGCGCAAGGCGCCGACGTCATCGCGCAGATCGCGATCCCGCCGACGGAATCGTCCTTTACCAAATACTTCCCGCAGATCCCGGCCGAGACCGAGGTGATTTACCACGTCATGGTCGGCCCTGCGGTGCTCACCTTCGTCAAGGAGCTCGGCGAGTTCTACGGTTCGCAGAGGCCGCAGCTTTTCGGCTTCATGGATTCGCTCGAGGCTGTCGACATCAACAGCCCCGGCCTCGAATTCCTCGACGGCAGCCATTTCTGGGAAGGCTCGCCGCGCTACGCGCAGCCCGATGATTCCGCCGCGCAGAAAGCCTACCGCGCCGCCGTCGGCATCGACGACAATGGCGCCGCGGTCGGCGATCCCAAGGACATCTCCACCGCCTCGCACATGTTCGGCTGCTGGGAAACGCTCTACGTCGTCAAGAAGGCGATGGAAGATGCCGGCTACAAGGGACCGGAGGACCGCGCCAAGCTGGTCGAGGCGACCGAGGCGCTGAAGGAATTCGCCGAGGGACCGGAACATCCGCAGGGCCCGAAGACCTTCAACGGCAAGATCCACCAGTGTTTCGGCATCCAGAACATCTCCAAGGTCGAAGGCGGCAAGCTCAAGGTCGTGCACAAGACCAAGATCGAGGACGGCCTCTACGAGCCGGAAGGGGATTACACGACGCAGGCGCTGTAGGTTCATTCCACCCAGCGTGAGCGCCCAGGCCCCCCTCTCTGTCCTACCGGACATCTCCCCCTCAAGGGGGGAGATCAGCTGTTATTTCCGCTTTCGCCAATCGCCCAGGCCGGCAGGTGGGTGCCTTCGCAGGAACTGCCAATCTCCCCCCTTGAGGGGGAGATGCCCGGCAGGGCAGAGAGGGGGGTCTCGCGCCTCCGTCGGCAAATAATCCATGCATTTCGGACCCCACCTCCTCCTCGCCGCCCTTGAAGGCCTGGTCACCTCCGCCGTGCTGGCGCTGACGGCGCTCGGCCTGTCGCTGGTGTTCGGCGTCATGCGCATCGTCAACGTCGCGCATGGCGAGTTCTTCATGCTGGGCGCGGTGCTCGCCTGGGCGGTCTCGACGGCGATTTCCGGCCATCCCGCGGTAGGTTTCGTCACAGCACTCGTGATCGCGCCCTTGCTCGTCGGGCTGGTCGCATTTCTCGCCGAATGGCTGGTGCTGCGGCGGCTGAACTACAACCCCGAAAGCACCATCGTCGCCACCATCGGCATGCTCTACATCATCCAGCAGCTGGCGCTCACCTTCTACGGTCCAGAGGCACGCCCGGTTGAGCCGCCCTTCAGTTACCGCATCCTTCTGCCGTGGTTCGGCTATTCCGGCTACAAGCTGTCTGTGGTCGTCGCTTCGGCCATTTTGCTCGTCATCACCTGGCTGGTGCTGACCCGCACGAAGATCGGTCTGATCATGCGCGCCACGCAATATGATCGCGAGACAGCGCAGGCCTTCGGCATTCCGGTCGAGCGCGTCTATGCCGGCGTCTTCGCCGTAGGCGCCATGCTGGCGGCGATCGCCGCGGTGCTGATCGTGCCGATCAGCCAGGCGCATTATCTGATGGGGCAGGACCCGCTGCTTTTGTCCTTCATCGTCGTCATCATCGGTGGCCTGGGATCGCTGCGCGGCACCGTCGTCGCCGCCATCCTGATCGGCCTCTCCGACGGCATCATCTCGATGTTCTTCTCGCCGACGCTCGCCAAGATCATCGCCACGCTGGTGGTCGCCATGGTGCTGGTGTTCCGGCCGCAAGGCCTGTTCGGAACCGCGCCGCGATGAGGGATGCTTCGCCGGCAAAGACGTATGCCCTGCATATCGGCGTCATCGCGCTTCTGTTCGCGCTGAACTTCGTCCTGCCGGATTACCATCAGGGTCTGTTTGCCCGCATCATGGCACTGGCGGTCTTTGCCATGGGCTACAATCTGCTCTTCGGCTATGTCGGCCTGCTCAGCCTCGGCCACGCCATGTTCTTCTCGGCCGGCCTCTATGGCGCGGGCTTGACCGTCTACCACCTCGGCTGGGGCGTGTCGGAAGGCTTCCTTGCCGGCGTCGCTTGCGGCGCGCTGCTCGCCCTGGTCATCGGCCTGCTGGCGCTGCGCACTTCAGGCGTGGCCTTCATGATCGTCACCATGATGTTCGCCCAGGTCTTCTATCTGACGATCCTCTATTTCGCCCCCTGGACCGGCGGCGACCAGGGACTGGTCATCCAGCAGGCATCCCGGGTGGTCGCAATCGGCGGCGCATCCCTCGACCTGACCGACCCGACCGTGCGCTACATGGGCGCGCTGGCGCTGTTCTCGGTCGTGCTTCTCATCACGCTCGCCCTTGTCCGCTCCCGCTTCGGCCGCGTGCTGGTCGCCATCCGGGAGAACGAAGAACGCACGAAGATGCTTGGCTATGACACGGTTGCCAACAAGCTCATCGCTGTCGTCGCCTCCGGCGCCATCTGCGCGGCGTCGGGCGCCGCCTATGCGCTGCTGTTCGGCTATGTCGGATCGAATTTCGCGTCGATCCAGTACTCGATCCTGCCGCTGCTCTGGGTGCTGCTCGGCGGCGCCGCGACCGCGCTCGGACCGCTTATCGGCACCCTGTTCATGTATTATGTCACCGACATCACCAGCGGCTTCACGTCCGCCTATCTGCTGATCGTCGGCGTCGCGCTCATCCTGCTCGTCCTGTTTGCCCCGAAGGGCATCATGGGCAGCATCCGCGAGCGCTGGCTGGGGTGGCTGCCATGATGCCGTTGCTCACCACCAAGGGCCTTTCGCGCCAGTTCGGCGGCCTGCGCGCCGTCGACGGCGTCGACTTCGCGCTGATGCCGGGCGAGATCCGCGCCGTCATCGGCCCGAACGGCGCCGGCAAGACGACTTTCGTCAGCCTGCTCTCGGGCCGCATCCGGCCATCGTCGGGTGCCGTTGTCTTCGACGGCGTCGACATCACCGCTATGCCGGCCTACCAACGGGTCAGGCTCGGCGTCGCCTACACGTTCCAGATCACCAGCGTCTTCGCCAACCTCACGGTCTTCGACAATGTCGCCCTGCCGGTGCAGCGCACGCTGACCGACGGTCGCACGAAGGGACAAGTCAGGACCGGCGTCATGGCGGCGCTCGAGCGCACCGGACTTGCCGACCGCGCCGGCACGCTGGCCGCGCATCTTTCCTACGGCCAT
Organism: Mesorhizobium sp. M2A.F.Ca.ET.043.05.1.1; assembly: GCF_003952445.1. Lineage (NCBI taxonomy): Bacteria > Pseudomonadati > Pseudomonadota > Alphaproteobacteria > Hyphomicrobiales > Phyllobacteriaceae > Mesorhizobium > Mesorhizobium sp. M2A.F.Ca.ET.043.05.1.1. The sequence goes on along the minus strand of NZ_CP034446.1, from coordinate 4,713,551 downwards.
CAGCGTCTGCTCGAAGTGGCGATGGGCCTGGCGCTGAAGCCGCGCCTGCTGATCCTCGATGAGCCCACACAGGGCCTGGCCGACAGCGAGATCGACAATTTCATCACGCTGGTCCGCGGGATCGCGACGGACTCGACGGTGCTTCTGATCGAGCACAACATGCCGGTCGTCATGGGACTCGCCGACCGCATCACCGTCTTCAATTCGGGCAAGATCCTCGCAGAGGGCACGCCGGGCGAGATCCGCGCCAATGCCGAGGTGCAGGACGCCTATCTCGGAGCGACCCATGGCTGACTCCGTTGGAACCAGTGGCGGATTGCTCACCATTGCCGGCCTCGATTGCTTCTATGGCGAGGTGCAGGTGCTCTACGGCCTCGACCTTGTGCTCAACAAGGGCGAGGTGCTGTGCCTGTTCGGCCGCAACGGCGCCGGCAAGACGACGACATTGAAGGCCATCATGGGGCTGGTCCCGCCGGCCGCCGGCTCGATCAAGCTGGACGGCAAGGAACTGACCGGACTAGCCGCGCATGACGTGCCCAAGGCAGGCGTCGCCTATGTGCCGCAGGGCAGGCGCCTGTTCGCCGAGATGAGCGTTGCGGAAAACATCGAGATCGGCTTGATGGCGCGCGGCAAGGGCAGAGAGACGCGCGAGAACGTCCTCGATCTCTTCCCGCTGCTACGCGAGCGGCTGAAGCAGCGATCCGGTACGCTCTCCGGTGGCGAGCAGCAGTTGCTGGCCATGGCCCGCGCGCTCTGCCTCGAACCGCAGGTGCTGTTGCTGGACGAGCCGACCGAGGGCCTGATGCCGTCGATGATCGCCCGGATCCGCGAGACAGTGGCCAAGCTGCGCGAGCTCGGCGTCTCCACCATCCTGGTCGAGCAGCGCGTCGACGCCGTGCTCTCGGTCGCCGACCGCGTTTGCTTCATCGAGAACGGCCGCAACCGCGAGACGGTGGACGTCGAAGCGCTGCGGGCGGATCCCTCGGCGGTGCGAAGATATGTTGGGGTGGGCTGAGGTCCTGAAATTGCCGCAGCCTCGAAATTGGCGGGCGTGGCGACAATCAGGTTGTTCCTCGCCCCACGTAAGTGGGGAGAGGTGGCTCGGCGAAGCCGAGACGGAGAGGGGAGCGCCCTACGAAAGCCCCCGCTCCGGCCGCTTCGCGGCCACCTCTCCCCCGCTTTGCGGGGGCGAGGAACCCAGGACAATGAAGGACAGCGCCAGTGTCCTTCGCTTCAGAAAAACAAAAACCCGGCAATCAAAAAGGTCGGAATCAGCACAAGGCCGGACCACATCATATAGCCGAAGAAACCCGGCATCTTGAAGCCGCGATGCCTGGCGATGGCGAAGACCATGAAGTTGGGCGCGTTGCCGATATAGGTGTTGGCGCCCATGAACACGGCGCCGGCCGAGATCGCCGCAAGCGTCGAGGCGGCCTCCGTCATCAGGTGCCGCGCATCGCCTCCGGCGAGCTCGAAGAACACCAGATAGGTCGGTGCGTTGTCGAGGAAGGAAGACAGCGCCCCGGTCAGCCAGAAATAGGCCAGATCGTTGGGCTGGCCGTCAGCGGAGGTGACAAGCGACACCAGCGGCGCCAGCGCGCCGTCATGGCCGGCCCGCAGGATGGCGATGACCGGCACGATGCAGATGAAGATGCCGGCAAACAATTTCGCCACCTCGGCGATCGGCCCCCAGGTGAAGCCGTTGGCCTCTCGGTGGCTCTTGTACGAGACCTTCAGCGACAGGAAGGCCAGCACCAGGATGACGGCGTCGCGCACCAGGTTCTGCAACTCGAGGCCGACGCCGAAAATCGGGATGCTGGCGCCCGGCTTCCAGCTCGCCGAAAGCAGGATCGCGCCGATCACGCCGGCGAGCAGCGGCAGGTTGGCGAGCCCGCGCAGGCGCACCTTTGTATCAGGCGTCGGGTCCTTGATCTTCGGCATGCCGGCCTCGCGGCGATGCAGGACCAGATCGATCGCCAGGAACACCGCCAGCACCAGCCCGCCGACAAAAAGCGTGTCCGGCAGGATGTGCACTGTCGTCCAAAAGAAATCCACGCCGCGCAGGAAGCCGACGAACAGCGGCGGGTCGCCGAGCGGCGTCAGCGAGCCGCCGATGTTGGAGACCAGGAAGATGAAGAAAATCACCACATGGGCGTTGAACGGCCGGTTGTCGTTGGCGCGCAGCATCGGCCGGATCAGGATCATCGAGGCGCCGGTCGTGCCGATGACCGAGGCAAGCAGCGCGCCGATGAGCAGCAGGCCGGCATTGGTGAGCGGCGTGCCATGGATGTTGCCGGCAAGCAGGATGCCGCCCGAGATGGTGTAGAGCGCGAACAACAGGATGATGAAGGACAGATATTCGGTGAGCAGCGTGTGCAGCACGGCCTCGCCTGCCGTCGGAATGCCGAAAGCGACGGCCAGCGGGACCACTGCCAGCGCCGCCCAGCCGGCGGCGATCTTGCCGTAATGATGTTCCCACAGGTGATGAAAGAGCAGCGGTCCGGTCGCGATCGACAGCAGCAGGCCGGCAAAGGGCAGTCCCCACCACAGCGACATCGCTGCGCCGGGCAGTTCGTGCATTTCGGCGGCGTAAGCCTGTGCTGGGAATAGTAGCAACACGGCAAGTGAAGCGAATGAGAAAAACCCCTTCGTCCGGCCGCCGCGCGCCTTCCCCTTCTCCCCTTGTGGGAGAAGGTGGATCGGCGCGTAGCGCCGAGACGGATGAGGGGTGTTCCAGCGGAGTGAGGCGCCGACGTTCCCTGGAGCACCCCTCATCCGTCGCCTTCGGCGACACCTTCTCCCATAAGGGGAGAAGGGGGAGCCCGCAATCCGGGTGAGGGGGGCCTTCCCCACGGTCCGGTCAATCCGCCGAGTGGTCTTCGAGCGTCACGCCGGCTTCGCGCATGCGCTTCAGCATCGCCTCGACCGAGCCGTTGAGGTCGATGCCGCGGCAGGCGTCGAGCCGGACCGTCGTCTTGAAACCCTGCTTCACCGCGTCGAGTGCGGAAAAGGCAACGCAGAAATCGGTAGCGAGCCCGACCAGCGTGATCGTGTCGATGCCGCGCTCCTTCAGGTAGCCGCCAAGGCCGGTTGGCGTCGCGTGGTCGTTCTCGAAGAACGCCGAATAGGAGTCGATCGCTGTGCGGAACCCCTTGCGGATCACCAGCTCGGCCTTGGTCCAGGCAAGCCCGGAATGGAAATCGGAACCGAGGCTGCCCTGGATGCAATGGTCCGGCCACAAGGTCTGCGGCCCATAGGGCATGTCTATGGTTTCGAAGGGCTGTTTGCCCGGATGGCTGGAGGCGAAGCTCGAATGACCGGCCGGGTGCCAGTCCTGCGTCAGGATCACGTGGTCGGTCCGCCGGATCAGGTCGTTGACCAAAGGCACGATCTCGTCGCCGCCGGCCACCGCCAGCGCGCCGCCTGGACAAAAATCGTTCTGCAGGTCGATGACGATCAGCGCTTCGTCGGCCATGCGGCTTCCTCTCGTTTGGGCCCCTTCGTATCGGGTTGAGGCTCCAGTCCAAAGCCGCTGACGCGACCGGACACGGAACCTTGACCAGATGGGCGGCGGCGTCAACCTCCGGCACCATAACAATCGCGTTCAGGTCTTTGCCGCGCCAACTCCGGCTTTGACAATTCCGACCGGCCTGATATCATTTGCATACGAATGAATTTGACCGGTCTGAATACCGGCGGAAAGTCCCAGGGCAAGGCGCTTTGGGCGGGCCAATCGGGGACGGCTCGTTTCTGGGAAGGTTCTGGAAGGCAGAGCGTGATCCGTTACGCGAAACCCACCACGGTCGACGAGGCGCTCGCTTTGCTTGGCGAGGACCGCTGGCGGATACTCGCCGGCGGCACGGATTTCTATCCGGCGCAGGGCGCAAAACCCTTCCGCGACAACATCCTCGACATCAACGGTCTCGCCGAACTGCGCGGCATCGAAGAGACCGACGAATACTGGCGGATCGGCGCCCGAACGACGTGGACCGACATCGTGCGCCTGCCGCTCCCGCCCGCCTTCGACGCGCTGAAATCGGCCGCGCGCGAAGTCGGCTCGGTCCAGATCCAAAACGTCGCCTCGATTGCCGGCAATCTCTGCAACGCCTCGCCCGCCGCCGACGGCGTGCCGGCGCTGCTTGCGCTCGACGCCGATGTCGAATTGCGCACGGCGAACGCCACCCGTCATCTGCCGCTCGACGCGTTCATCCTCGGCAATCGCCGCACGGCGCTGCAGCCGGGCGAGATGGTCACCGCCATCCGCGTGCCGAAGCGTTCCGCGGTCGGCACCTCGGCCTTCGTCAAGCTCGGCGCCCGTCGCTATCTCGTCATCTCGATCGCCATGGCGGCGGCGCGGCTTGTGGTCGAGAATGGCGTCGTCGCCGAAGCGGCGATCGCGGTCGGTTCCTGCTCTGCGGTCGCCCGCCGCCTCGCCGGCGTCGAGGCGGTCCTGCGCGGGCGTCCGATCGACGAGGCGCTTCCCGATGCGGTGCTGTCGGCGCCATTCGATGAATTGTCGCCGATCGCCGATGTGCGCGGCAGCGCCGAGTATCGGGAGCAAGCGGCGCGGGAGATCGTCGCCCGTGCCGTGCGGTCTGCAATTGGCCTCGACCAGGGCAAGGTGGCCGCATGAGCATGGTCCGACACGGCATGGCCCAGTCCGGCATGGCCCAGTCCGGCATCGAGCGCGCCGACATTGCTTTCGAGGTCAACGGCGCCGCCGTCCGGGTTTCCGTGCCGCCGGTGCGGCGCCTGTCGCAGGTTTTGCGCGACGAGTTGCGGCTGACCGGCACCAAGGTCGGCTGCGACGCCGGCGATTGCGGCGCCTGCACGGTGCTGGTCGATGGCGATCCGGTCTGCGCCTGCCTTGTACCGGCGGCGTCCGTCACTGGCGCTTCCGTGACCACTGTCGAAGGTCTTGCCAATGGCAGGCTTTCGGCGCTGCAGGCCTCCTTCCTCGAACATGGCGCCGCGCAATGCGGCATCTGCACGCCCGGCCTGCTGGTCGCGGCCACCGCGCTTTTGGAGCGCAACCCGACACCCAGCGAGGCAGAGACGCAGGATGCGCTGGGCGGCGTGCTCTGCCGCTGCACCGGCTACCGGAAGATCGTCGCTGCGGTGATGCAAGCCTCGCGGCACATGAACGGCATAGACCTTCGCCTGCCGGACGTGGGCCGCGCGGTCGGCGCTTCGCCGATCCGGCTCGATGGCGTGCCGAAGGTCACCGGCGACGAGAAGTTCGGCGGCGATTCCTTCCCGGCCGACGCGCTGTCTGTGCTGGTAGTCCGCTCGCAGCATTATCATGCCGGCTTCAGCTTCGGCGATCTCGATTCCTGGGTCAAAGCGCATCCCGGCATCGCCGGTGTTTTCACCGCCGCAGATATTCCCGGCAGGAACTGCTTCGGCGTTATCGGTCCCTTTGCCGACCAGCCGGCGCTGGCCGAAGGCTTTGTCCGCCTGCGCGGCGAGGCTGTGGCGCTGGTGGCGGGCGAGCGTGAGGCGATCCTCGATCTCGACCTGACGGATTTTCCGATCGCCTGGACCGAGCTGCCGCATGTGCTGCAGCCGCGTGAGGCGAAGGCCGAAGGTGCTGCGCGGATCCACAGCCACCGACCTGCGAACCTGCTCACCTCCGGCTATGTCGAACGCGGCGATCCGGAACGAGCGCTCGCCGGCGCGACGGTCACGGCATCCGGCGCCATCGAAACCTCTTTCGTCGAGCACGCCTATATCGAGCCGGAAGCCGGCTACGCTTACATGGATGGCGATACGCTGGTCGTCGTTGCCTGCACGCAAGCGCCCTATATGGACCGCGACGACACCGCCAAGGTGCTTGGGCTTGCCGTCGACAAGGTCCGCATCGTGCCGACCGCGACCGGCGGCGGCTTCGGCTCGAAGCTTGATGTCTCGCTGCAGCCGCTGATCGGCCTTGTCGCGATGAAGACGGGTCGGCCGGCGGCGCTTGCCTACACCCGCAATGAATCGATGATGTCGACCACCAAGCGCCATCCTGCCGAGATGAAGGCGACCATCGGCGCTGATGCCGAGGGCCGCATCACCGGCATGGTCTTCGAGGGCGATTTCAACACCGGCGCTTATGCCAGCTGGGGGCCGACCGTCGCGAACCGCGTTCCGGTGCATGCCTCCGGCCCCTATGCCACGCCGAACTATCGCGCCACCGGCTACGCCATCCACACCAACGGCCCGATCGCCGGCGCGTTCCGAGGCTTCGGTGTGCCGCAGGCCACCATCATGCAGGAAACGCTCTATGACGAGCTCGCCGGCAAGCTCGGTATGGACCGTCTGGATTTTCGGCTGAAGAACTGCCTGCGCGACGGCTGCGAGACGGTCACCGGCCAGCGCCTGGAATCCGGCGTCGGCATCGGCGAATGCCTGGAGCAGCTTCAGCCGCATTGGGCGCGTGCGCTGGCGGAGGCAGAAGCCTTCAACGCCACCAACACTACGAGCAAGTGCGGCGTCGGCGTTGCCTCCTGCTGGTATGGCTGCGGTAACACCTCGCTGCCCAATCCCTCGACCATCAAGGTCGGCATCTCGGCCTCCGGCGAGGTGATCCTGCATCAGGGCGCGGTCGATATCGGCCAGGGCTCCAACACCGTTATCACCCAGATCTGCGCCGACGCGCTCGGGCTGCCGCTGGACAAGTTCAAGCTGAAGAGCGCCGACACCGCCATCACGCCCGACGCCGGCAAAACATCCGCCTCGCGCCAGACTTTTGTAACGGGCAAGGCGGCGGAGAAAGCGGGCCGCGCCTTGCGCGAAAAAATCCTGCGCTTCGCCAACGTCTCGGAACAGGCGACGATTGCGCTCGACGGCGCGAACCTTTCCATCCGCGAAGGCGATGCCGCGCGGTGCATCGATCTGTCCGAGTTGAAGGTCGATGCCGACGGCATGGTGTTCGTCGCCCAAGAAACCTACGACCCCCCGACGCTGCCGCTGGACGCCAAGGGCCAGGGCAAGCCTTACGCGGTCTATGGCTATGGCGCGCAGATTGCCGAGCTCGAAGTCGATCTGAAGCTCGGCACCGTAAAGCTGATCAAGATCACCGCCGCGCATGATGTCGGCAAGGCGATCAATCCAGTGCTGGTCGAAGGCCAGATCGAGGGCGGCATCGCGCAGGGCATCGGCATGGCGCTGATGGAGGAATACATCCCCGGCCGCACCGAGAATTTGCACGACTACCTCATCCCGACGATCGGCGACGTGCCGCCGGTCGAGCACATATTGGTCGAGGTTCCGGATCCGGAAGGACCCTTCGGCGCCAAGGGCCTGGGCGAGCATGTGCTGATCCCCACCGCGCCGGCGATCCTCAACGCCATCCGCCACGCCACCGGCGTCCTGGTCACCAAGGTGCCGGCGACGCCGAGCCGCATCCTGGCGGCGATCCGCGAGAAGGAGGCGCGCCGATGAGCGAGCTTGCCGAACGTTTCGAAACTCACGATCCCGGCGAGAAGCAGGTGGCGGAGAAGATCCGCTGCGATGCCTGCCCGGTCATGTGCTACATCGCCGACGGTCGCACCGGCGCCTGCGATCGCTACGGCAATGTCGGCGGCCGCATCGTGCGCATGGATCCGCTGACCATCCTCGACCATGCCGCCGAGACGGGCGGCGCGGTCGTGCCTTTCGTTGCCGAGGGCGAGGCCTGGAACGGCGAGCTGGTCAACACCGGAAGGCGCTTCGTCACCGCGATCGGCGCCGGAACCACCTATCCGGACTACAAGCCGGCGCCCTTCATCGTCAGCCAGGAGGTCGAGGGCGTCGATCTCGTCACCGTCGTCACCGAAGGGATATTCTCCTACTGCGGCGTCAAGGTGAAGATCGATACCGACCGCCATATCGGCGACGAGACGGCAATCGTGCGCTCGCAAGGCGAGGCGATCGGCCATGTCACCACAGGCGAATACGGCTCGCAGATGCTGTCGCTAGGCGGCGTCCATCATTTGACCGGCGGCTCCAAGCAGGAAGGCCGCGCCACTTGCGACGCGCTGCTCAACCTCTGCAACCGCAAGCCGGTCGAGCTCACCATCGACGGCGGCGCCACGGTGATCGTCGAAGCCGGCAAACCGCCGGTCATCGACGGCAAGATCGAGCACCGCATGCGCGTCGGCTGCGGCTCGGCCACCATCGGCATGTTCGCCACGCAATGGCGCGGGCTGGTCGACGAGGTGGTGGTGGTCGACGACCACATCACCGGCGTAGTCTCGGAGCATCAGGCCGGCAAGGTGCTGGGCTGGGAAGACACCGGCATAAAGATCATCGGCCGCCGTTCGACGCCCGGCCGCTATTTCAAGGTTTCGGAACCCGGCCTCGGCTGGGGCGGCACGACGATTTCCGACCCGCTGTCGATCCTCGGCGACTGGAACGCCAAGAAGGGCGCGCGTCCCGGCCTGTCACTGCTGATGGTGTCGACCACCGGCGAGCAGTTCGCATACTATGAGCTCGACGAGCAGTTGAAGCCGGTCCAAAAACCGTTTCCGGAGCGGCTGCAGAAGTCCGTCGGCCTGATCGAGGACAATTGCGAGCCGGCGCTCTGCACCGTTCTCTTCATCGGCGGCGCCGGCGGCTCGCTGCGCGCCGGCGTCACCGAAAACCCGGTCAACCTCACCCGCTCGGTACAAGGCCTGAAGACCTATGTCACGGTGGGCGGCGCGCCGGTCTATGTCTGGCCGGGCGGCGGCATCACGCTGATGGTCGACGTCACCCGCGTTCCGGAAGGCGCCTTTGGCTATGTGCCGACGCCGGCGCTGGTCGCGCCGATCGAGTTCACCATGCGCCGCGACGATTATGTCCGGCTGGGCGGCTATGAGAATGAGATACGCAGCGTCGAGGATATCCTCGCCAAGGGCGGCGAGTATCTCAACCCGCGCCGCGGCACCGGCGCGCCGGTCAACAACCCCTGGCCGCCGCTGGCGCAGCTGCGGCGCGCGGCGGCGAACGGTGCCGGCTGATGAACGGCCCGCAGGCGCATTGGCTTGCCGACGGCCGGCGGCTCCATCTCAACCATGGGCCGATCGACCTCATCGTCGAGGCCTTCGGCTCTGACGACGAGCGCCGCGCCGCCTACGAGCAGGCGGTCTCGCGCTTCCAGACGATCCTGATCGAGCTGGTCGAGGAGCTGCCCGAGTTGCGCCTGCCAGCCTTCTTCCTGGCGCCGCGCGATTTCGCCGGCCCGACGGCGCGCCGCATGGAAGCAGCCGTCATGCCATTGGCGGAATGCTTCATCACGCCGATGGCCGCCGTTGCCGGTTCGGTAGCCGACGAAATTCTTGCCGCGATGCTCGCCGGCCGGCGGCTTGACCGCGCTTATGTCAACAATGGCGGCGATTGCGCCATCTATCTCGGCAGGGATCAGTCGATGACGGTGGCGATTGCCGGCACCGGCAATGGCATGGCCGATCGCGTCGGCATCCGCGCCGAGGATGGTGTGCGCGGTGTTGCCACCAGCGGCTGGCGCGGCCGCTCGTTTTCGTTCGGCATCGCCGATGCCGTCACCGTTCTCGCGCCGACCGGCGCCGAGGCCGATGCGGCGGCGACGCTGATTGCCAACGCCGTCGACCTGCCCGGTCACCCTGCCATCGCGCGCGTTCCGGCGCGCGACCTGGCGCCCGACAGCGATCTCGGAGAGCAACTGGTGACGCAGAGCGTCGGCGCGCTTTCACCGGGCGACATTGCCCGGGCGCTGGACAAGGGCCTCGCCGTCGCCGAAGATTTTCGCCGGCGCGGCCTGGTCGCGGCCTCGGCGCTGTTTCTGGCGGGTGAGGCCCGCATCAGCGGCGCGATAGCGCTCGCCGCGCCCAACAAGCATGCACAGGAGGAATTTGCCGATGCCTGAGTTTCCGATCCGCAAGGTCGCGGTGCTGACCGAGGAGATTTTCCACGACGGCGGCCCCGTGGCGAAAGAGCCCCGCCTTCGTGCGGCGGCTCTCGCAGTGGTCAAGAACCCTTTCGCCGGCCGTTATGTGGAAGAGCTGCAGGGCGCGATGGAAGACTTGAAGCCGCTGGGCCTCCTGCTTTCCGACAGGCTGATTGCCGCGCTCGGCGGCGACGTGAAGAAGATCGACGGCTACGGCAAGGGCGCCATCGTCGGCACCGCCGGAGAGCTGGAACACGGCGCGCTTTGGCACGTGCCTGGCGGCTACGCCATGCGCGAGCGGCTCGGCGACGCCAAGGCCATCGTGCCGTCGGCCAAGAAGGTCGGCGCCTTCGGCTCGAGGCTCGACGTGCCGCTTGGCCACATCAACGCGGCCTATGTGCGCAGCCATTTCGACGCCATGGAGGTCGGCATCAGCGACGGCCCGCGTCCCGACGAGATCCTGTTCTGCCTCGCCATGACCTGCGGCCCGCGTGTCCACAATCGCATGGGCGGGCTGGCGGCCGAGGACATCAAGGCATGGGATGGCCTCAGATGAGCGGCGAGGACAATCTGCTGCGGCTGGTCGAGGCCGAGGACGGCGACGAGAACAACTACCATTTGCAGGACCAGGTCGGCTTCATCCTGCGCAAGGCGCATCAGCGCCATGTCTCGATCTTCGCCTCGCATATCGGCGACCTGACACCGCCGCAATTCGCCGCTCTGGCCAAGCTCTACGACATCGGCGAGACCTCGCAGAACCAGTTGGGAACGCTGATCGCCATGGACGCGGCCACTGTGAAAGGCGTCATCGACCGGCTGAAAGCGCGGGGTCTCGTCGAGGTATCCAAGCATGAAGTCGACAAAAGGCGCCTGCTGGTCAATTTGACGCCGGAAGGCCGCGAGGCGATCGAACGGCTGATTCCGCTCGCCCGCACCATCACAGAGGAAACGCTGGCGCCGCTGACGGCCAAAGAGGCGGCGACGTTTTTGCGGCTGCTGGCGAAGCTGGCGTAGCCCTCCAACTTCGTCATTCCAGGGCGGAGCAGGAGCGAAGCTCCGTCGCGAAGACCCTGGAATCCATGCCGTTACCTCAGCCGAAGAAGCAGCGGAGCAGAATTCTGCACCGTGGGCGGCGCCTCTTCGCAACGGCATGGATTCTATGGTCTGCGCGCGTCGCTTCGCTCCTTGCTACGCCATAGAATGACGACGCGATGCACGTTGCGGCCAATATCGAAAGCCGGCGCAAGCATGATCGCCAGCGCGCCGCCTACAAATCCACGCCGAACATCTCCCTGGCCTGCTCGGCCGTATAGTAGCCCAGCCTGACATCCTCGGCGACCAACCGCGCGTCCCGCTCGCGCGGATCGCCATAGCCGCCGCCGCCCGGCGTGCCGACGCGCACGCGGTCGCCGGCCTTGAGCGCTATGTCCTGTTCTTTGGAAAGATGCGGCGGCACATGCGCTTCGCCGCCCCGGAACACAGTCACGCTGTTCGGCGCGCCGTCCTTGCCGCCGAGCGCGCCCTGCGGCCCGAAGCGGCCGTGATCCATGACGAAGGACGCGCGTGCCTCGCCGCGCAGGATCTCGACCTCGTAGGCGAGCCCAAAGCCGCCGCGATGTTTGCCGGCGCCGCCCGAGCCTTCGCGCAGCGCATAGTGCCGGTAAAGCACCGGAAAAGCCTGCTCCATGATCTCGACCGGCGGCGACTTCGAGATGCCGATGGTCGAGCAGCCATTGCTCAAGCCGTCATGGCCGGCATTGCCGCCATAGCCGCCGCCGGAGATCTGGTACATGACATAGTCACGGCCACGCGCCGGATCGTTGCCGCCGAGCGCGAAATTGCCGCTGGAGCCGGCGGGCGCCGCCGTCACCTTCTCAGGCAATGCCTGGACCATCGCGGCGAAGACGGCTTCCGCGATGCGCTGCGAGACCTCCGCCGCGCAGCCCGACACGGGCCGAGGATATTTGGCGTCGAGGAACGTGCCCTCCGGCCGCTTGACGTTCAGCGGTTCGAAGGCGCCGGCGCTGATCGGCACCTCCGGGAAAATATGGCGCATGGCGAGATAGACCGACGACAAGGTGGTAGCCAGCACGCTGTTCATCGGCCCGGCGCAGGGTTTCGACGAGCCAACGAAATCGAAGGTCAGCGTATCGCCTTTCTTCTCGACGGCGAGATTGATGGTCAGCGGCTCGTTCACCACCCCGTCGGAATCGACAAAAGCCTGTGAGCGATAGATACCGTCGGGGATGACGGCGATCGAGGCGCGCATCTGCTCGGCGGCGCGGCGCTGCAGTTCCGCAATCGCCTCGACGACGGTTTCGTCACCGTAACGATCGAGGATTTCGTTGAGCCTGTCCTGGCCGATCAGCAGCGCCGCGGCCTGCGCCCGGATGTCGCCGATCCGCTGGTCGGCAACGCGGATGTTCGAGCAGATGATGGCGTAGATCTCCGGATCGAGCACGCCCTTCTTGAACAGCTTCACCGGCGGCAGCCGCAGGCCCTCCTGCTCGACCGCGGTGGCAGAAGCGGAAAAGCCGCCCGGAACGGAACCGCCGATGTCCGGCCAGTGGCCGGTGTTGGACAGCCAGCAAAAGATCTTGCCGCTCCGATAGACAGGCATGACGAAGCGCACATCCATCAGATGCGTGCCGCCGAGATAAGGGTCGTTGACGATGTAGATGTCGCCCGGCTCCGGCGCCAGGCAGCGTCCGTCGGCGATCATCTCGATCACCGTTCTTGTCGAATATTGCATCACGCCGACGAACACCGGCAGGCCCTGGCTGCCTTGCGCGATCAGCGAGCCGTCGACCGCCGAATAGATGCCGTCCGAGCGGTCATTGGCTTCGGCGATGACTGGCGAGAAGGCGGCGCGGGAGAAGGTCAGGTCCATCTCGTCGCAGACCTGCTGCAGAGCCGCCTGCAGCACCGAAAGCGTGATCGTGTCGAGCTTTGCCATCTCAAGCCTCGCCGATGTCGATGATGATGTTGCCGTCCGCGTCCGAGCGCGCCTGGTCGCCGGGTTCGAGCACCGTGGTGGCGTCCATCTGTTCCAGGATCGCCGGTCCTTCGATCACGGCGTCGAGCGGCAGCTTTTCGCGGGCATAGACCGGCGTGTCGTGCCAGGTGCCGTGATACCAGACCGGGCGGATCTCGCGCCGCGCCTCCTCGAGCGTCGCCGCGCGGCCCGCGGGGTCGATCAGCCGCGACAAATCGATCTGCGGCCGCACGCCGGTAACCGAGGTGTTGAGGTTGACGAGATTGGCGCGGATTTCCGGCAGCTCGACCTTGAAGCGGGCGAAATAGGCTTTCTCGAACAATTGCTGCAGCGTTTCTCGTGAAACCGAGGACGACGGCAGCGGCACATTGATGATATGCGTCTGGCCGACGAACTGCATGTCGGCGGAATGCGTGACGCGGATCGCGTCTGGCTTCACCGCTTCCTTGGCGATCAGCGCCTCGCCTTCGTTACGGTGCCGTTCCAACACCTCACGAAGTGCAGCCTCGTCGAGCAGCTTCACCGGCTGGTTGATCGTGTTGACGAAGTCGTGCCGCAGATCCGCGACGACGCAGCCGAGCGCATTGGTGATGCCGGGGCGCGCGGGCACCAGCACGCGCGGCAGGCCGAGCTCCCGGGCAAGCGCCGTCGCATGCAGCGGCCCGGCGCCGCCAAAGGCGAACAGCGCGAAATCGCGCGGGTCGTGACCGCGCGAGACCGACACCATGCGGATCGCGCCGGCCATCTTCATGTTGCCGAGCCGCAGAACGGCGCCCGCGGCTTCTACGCCGGAGAGCCCGGTGCGCTTGCCGATCTTGGCCTCGAAAATGCCGGTGACGCGCTCGACGGTGACCGGGTTGTCGACCGCGAGCAGCTTCTTCGGCGCCAGGCGGCCGAGCACCAGATTGGCGTCGGTGATGGTCGGCTCCTCGCCGCCGCGCCCGTAGCAGATCGGGCCGGGATTGGCGCCGGCGCTTTCCGGGCCGATCTGGATCAGCCCGGCCGCGTCGACGCGCGCGATCGAGCCGCCGCCGGCGCCGACGGTATGCACCGCCACCATCGGCACATGGATCGGCATCGCATATTCGATCTCGATCTCGTTGGAGACAGCCGGCTCGGCATTGCGGATCAGCGCCACGTCGGTCGAGGTGCCGCCCATGTCGTAGGTGACGAGATTGCCGAAGCCGCCGCGCTTGCCCGTGTAGGCGGCGGCGATGACGCCGGAAGCCGGGCCGGACATCACGGTCTTGGCCGATTCCAGCGTGACGAAACGCGCCGAGATCATGCCGCCATTGCCGTTCATGATCAGGAAGTCGCGGGCATAGCCCTTTGCCGCCAGCTCCTTGCGCAGCCGTTCGACATAACGCTCTAGGATCGGCTGCACCGAGGCGTTGACGGCGGCCGTCACGCCGCGCTCGAACTCGCGCGCTTCCGAAAGCAGCGCATGCCCGGTGGTGATGTGGCCGTTCGGCCAAAGCTCCGCCGCGATTTCGGCGGCGCGCCGCTCATGCGTCGGGTTGGCATAGGAGTGCAGGAAGTGGATGACGAGGGATTCGCAGCCGGCGTCGAGCAGCTTCTTCACCGCATCGCGCATCTCGGCTTCGTCGAGTTGAATACGCACCGCGCCCGAAGCCTCGACCCGTTCCGACACTTCGAGCCGAAGGTCGCGGGGAATGACGGGGACAAAAGTGCCGGTCATGCCATAGGCTTGCGGCCTGGTGCGGCGGCCAAGCTCGATCACGTCGCGAAAGCCGCGCGTGGTGATCATGCCGGTCCGCGCCAGCCGGCGTTCCAGCACGGCGTTGGTCGTGGTCGTCGTGCCGTGCACGATCAGGTCGATGCCGTCGATCGGAAAGCCCGTCGCGCCAAGCGCGGCGACCACGCCGAAGGCCTGGTTTTCGACGGTCGTCGGCGTCTTGGCGATATGGACCCTGCCGCCTGCTTTGCCGTCGATCAAAAGCAGGTCGGTGAAGGTTCCGCCGACGTCGATCCCTGCTACGACGCTTCCCGCGGACGCCGAAAATTTCTCAATCATTGCCGAAACCCGAAATAGCAGGACTACGGATATGCCTTGGTTTGGAAAGGCATTTTACGTCGCCATCTTGACCTCAAGATCATTTGTATACTAATAAGTTTCCGACACAAGAGCTTACCGCTTGGCAATGTGCAGCGGGCACGTCGGGACCTGATCGTTCGGACGCGCAGGAGAAAGTTTGGCGCCCAGTGCGTTTGTCTGGGCCGGAAAGTTGGGTTTGATGAACACGACATCCGCGTTGAACACCGCCGGCGCAAGGCCGCTGCAGTTCCCGATTCCGGCCAATGTCTATGCCGAGACCGTGGTGTCGGTGAAGCATTACACCGACCGGCTGTTCTCGTTCCGCATCACCCGCCCGCAGTCGCTGCGCTTCCGCTCCGGCGAGTTCGTCATGATCGGCCTGCCCAATGCCGAGAAGCCGATCTTCCGCGCCTACTCGGTCGCCAGCCCCGCCTGGGACGACGAGCTGGAATTCTTCTCGATCAAGGTCCCGGACGGCCCGCTTACCTCCGAGCTGCAGAAGATCCAGGTCGGCGACACCGTCATCATGCGCCAGAAGGCGACCGGCACGCTGGTGCTCGACGCGCTGACGCCCGCCAAGCGCGTGTTCATGATCTCGACCGGCACCGGCATTGCGCCTTTCGCCAGCCTGCTGCGCGATCCCGACACCTATGAGAAGTTCGACCAGGTGATCCTCACCCACACCTGCCGCGACATTGCCGAGCTGACTTATGGCCAGGAACTGGTGGCGGCGCTCGAAAGCGATCCTCTGATCGGCGAGCTGACCGCCGGCCGCGTCACGCTCTACAATTCGACGACGCGCGAGGAATCGGCGCGCATGGGCCGCATCACCGCGCTGATCGGCTCCGGAAAATTCTATTCCGATCTCGGCATCGACAAGCTCAACCCCCAGACCGACCGCATCATGATCTGCGGCTCGATGCACATGCTGAAGGACGTCAAGGAACTCGCCGAGAGCCTCGGCTTCCAGGAAGGTTCCTTGAGCCACCCGGCCAGCTTCGTCGTCGAGCGCGCCTTCGTCGGCTAAGGCATCGCGGCGGCTACAGAAATCTGCGCCATCGCGCTCTGCGGCTGAGGTCACGGAATGGATACTCGGGTCAAGCCCGAGTATCACGAAGGGATGGGCGTTTCGGCCAATCTCCAACGCCGGGAGCGTTCACTCGGCGTCTTGCTTTGACCATACGGTCAAAAATCTACTGCCTCGGCTGCCTTTTTCCGCTATGAGCCTTTGAAAGACTCGTGAAGCATCGCTTCACGGGCTATCTTTGTGCGTGTCGCCCAAAAGTGTTGAGCGGTTTTGGGAAAACGACACGCACCAGGAAAAGCGGCGTAAGCAGCTGAATGAAAGGGCAGGAGATGAGCACGATCCGCGAAGCAGGCGCTGGCGCGTCCAAGGTGATGCCGCTGCCGGCGCGCGCCGCCGCCAACACGCCGCTGCCGCTGGAACACGGCATTGCCCGCAACCCCGGCATGAAGCTCGATCTCGGCTTTCTGGAATCGGTGCGCAGCGTCAACCGTTCGGCGCTGGAGCGTCGCGTCGCGACGCTGACCAAGCGGCGCTCGATCAAGGCCGACAACCAGGCCGCCTGGCTGCTGCGGGCCATCGCCTGCATGGACCTCACCACGCTGAATTCCAATGACACGGACGAGCGCGTGCGCCGGCTCTGCGCCAAGGCGATCAATCCGCTGCGCCGCGACATCGTCGAGGGTCTCGGCATCTCGGGCGAAACCATCCGTCCGGCGGCGGTCTGCGTCTATCATCCCTTTGTCGCCACCGCGGTCGATGCCCTGCGCGGCACAGGCATTCACGTCGCCGCGGTTTCCACCGCCTTCCCGCACGGGCTTGCGCCGCTGTCGACCCGCCTGCAGGAGATCGAGGCCTCGGTGAAGGACGGCGCCGACGAGATCGACGTCGTCATTCCGCGCGGCCTGGTCTACGGCGCCAAATGGCGCGAGCTGTTCAACGAGATCGTCGCCATGCGCGCAGCCTGCGGCGAAGCGCATCTGAAAGTCATCCTCGGCACCGGCGATCTCGCCACTTTGCGCAATGTCATGCTTGCCTCCATGGTCGCGATGATGGCGGGCGCCGATTTCATCAAGACCTCCACCGGTAAGGAGAGCGTCAACGCCACGCTCCCCGTCGGCCTCACCATGGTGCGCGCCATCCGCGCCTATTTCGAGGAGACCGGCTATCTCATCGGCTTCAAGCCGGCCGGCGGCATTTCCACCGCCAAGGTCGCGCTCGACTGGCTGGTGCTGATGAAGGAGGAGCTCGGCCGGCCGTGGCTGGAGCCGGACCTGTTCCGCTTCGGCGCGTCGAGCCTGCTCACCGACATCGAACGCCAGCTCGAGCATCATTTGACCGGCCATTACTCGGCCAACCATCGCCACGCGATGGCGTAGGCTCCCACCCTCCCCCTTGTGGGGAGGGTCGCCGCGCAGCGGCGGGGTGGGGGTCGTAAAACCAAAATAGCCTATCCAATGAACCGAACCATCAACCGTTTACCCCCACCCCGATCGGCTTTGCCGATCGACCCTCCCCACAAGGGGGAGGGTAAAGGAGGCGCCCCATGAACATCCTCGAACGCTATCACGCCATGGAATACGGTCCGGCGCCGGAAGCCCGCAACGAGGCGGATGCCTGGCTCGCCGGACGCGATTTCTCCAAGGCGCTGTTCATCGACGGCGCCTGGAAAGCGGCGGCCAGCGGCAGGACGTTTGAGACCAGCGAGCCATCCTCCGGCAAGCTGCTGGGCAAAGTTGCGGATGCCGGCGCCGCCGACATCGATGTCGCGGTCCAGGCAGCCGCCAAGGCGCTGCCCAAATGGAGCGCCAGTTCGGGCTACGCCCGCGCAAAAGTCCTCTACGCCATCGGCCGCGCCATGCAGCGTCACCAGCGCCTGTTCGCCGTTCTGGAATCGATCGACAATGGCAAGCCGATCCGCGAAAGCCGCGACATCGACGTGCCGCTGGCAATCCGCCATTTCATCCATCATGCCGGCTGGGCGCAGACGCTCGAGAAGGATTTTCCCGACCACAAGCCGGTCGGCGTCGTCGGCCAGGTCATCCCGTGGAATTTCCCGCTGCTGATGCTGGCCTGGAAGATCGCGCCGGCGCTGGCTGCCGGATGCACGGTGGTGTTGAAGCCCGCCGAATTCACGCCGCTCACCGCTATCCTGTTCGCAGAGATCTGCGAGCGTGCCGGCGTGCCGAAGGGCGTCGTCAACATCGTCCAGGGCGGACCTGAGGCGGGCGCGGCCATCGTCAATCATCCCGGCGTGCAGAAGATCGCCTTCACAGGCTCGTCCGAAGTCGGCAAGATCATCCGCAAGGCGACTGCCGGGTCGGGCAAGAAACTGTCGCTGGAGCTCGGCGGCAAGTCGGCCTTCATCGTCTTCGAGGATGCCGATCTCGACAGCGCCGTTGAAGGCCTGGTCGACGGCATCTGGTTCAATCAGGGCCAGGTCTGCTGCGCCGGCTCGCGCCTCCTTGTGCAGGAGGGCATCGCCGAGGCCTTCATCGCCAAGGTCAAGGTCAGGATGAGCCGGCTGCGCGTCGGCAGCCCGCTCGACAAGAACACCGATATCGGCCCGCTGGTCGACCGCACCCAGCTCGACCGCGTCAAGGGCTTGATCGCCGAGGGCGCGAAACAGGGCGCCGTCTGCTGGCAGCCGGACGCCGCTTTGCCGTCCTCCGGCTACTATCATCTCCCGACGCTGGCGACCTCTGTTTCGCCGGCTAACATTCTCGCGCAGGAAGAGGTGTTCGGCCCGGTGCTGGCGACCATGACCTTCCGCAACACCGAGGAAGCGATCGAGCTTGCCAACAACACGCGCTACGGCCTTGCCGCTTCCGTGTGGAGCGAGAACGTCAATCTGGCCCTGCATGTCGCGCCGCAGTTGAAGGCCGGCGTGGTGTGGGTCAACGGCACCAACATGTTCGACGCCGCCTGCGGCTTCGGCGGCTATCGCGAAAGCGGCTTCGGCCGTGAAGGTGGCCGCGAAGGCATGTTCGAATATCTGGCGGCAAAGCTTCCCATTGGCCCGGCCATCAAGCCGTCGGCCCCCGGGTCCGCCCAGCCGGTCGAACAGGCCGACGGCACGGCCATCGACCGCACCGCAAAGCTGTTCATCGGCGGCAAGCAGGTGCGGCCGGACGGCAACTATTCCCTGGCCGTCGCCACCGCCAAGGGTAAGCTTGCCGGCGAAGTCGGTCTCGGCAACCGCAAGGATATCCGCGATGCCGTGGCTGCAGCCCGCGCCTGCAAGGCATGGCCGGATGCGACCGCCTATAACCGCAGCCAAGTGCTCTACTATTTCGCCGAGAACCTTTCGGGCCGCGCCGACGAGTTCGCCGCGCGCCTTGTTCAGCTGACCGGCGTTACAGCCAAGGCTGCGCGCGCGGAGGTCGAGCAGTCGATCGAGCGGCTGTTCCTCTATGCCGGCCTCGCCGACAAGTTCGAGGGCCGCGTCCATCAGCCGCCGGCCCGCGTCGTGACGCTTGCGCTGCATGAGCCGGTCGGCGTCGTCGGCATCGTCGCGCCGGACAACCAGCCGCTGCTCAACTTCATCTCGCTGGTCGCCCCGGCGCTCGCCATGGGCAACACGGTGGTCGCGGTTCCGTCGGAGCGGCATCCGCTTTTGGCCACCGACCTCTACCAGGTGATCGAATATTCCGACTTGCCTGCCGGCGCCATCAACATCGTCACCGGCCGCAGCGCCGAGCTCGCCGGTGTGCTGGCCAAGCATGACGATGTCGACGGGCTCTGGCTGTTCGCCGATGCCGACACCTGCGCCAAGGCGGAGGCCGATTCCATCGGCAACCTCAAGCGCGTCTGGACCGGCAATGGCCGCATGCTCGATTGGACGTCGAGCGAGGCGGCCGGCGAGCCCTTCCTGCGCCGCGCCATCGAGGTCAAGAACGTCTGGGTGCCCTACGGCGACTGAGGCGTCCCGCCGAGGCGCGCCGGGCCACGGAGCCAGTTCAGCCGCTGTCGCGAAGGTGATCGCCTTCGGGCTTGACGCTCGTCCGCGTGTTCTTTAACGAGAAAAAACATCTTTATCTGTGAAGCAGAGGCTGACCGCACGACGCCGGCTGTCTGGTACACGACGCCGGGCCGGCCATCGATTAGAGGCGGACGCTCCAGGCAGGCGAGGAGAAGAACATGGCGGATCTGGCGGGCAAGGTTGTTGTGGTCACTGCCGCGGCGCAAGGCATCGGACGGGCAAGCGCGCTGGCCTTCGCCAAGGCAGGCGCGAGCGTTCACGCCACCGATATCAACGAGCCGTTGCTGGCGGAGTTGGGCAAAACCCCCGGCATTACGACGCGAAAACTCGATGTGCTGAACGACGCGGCCGTCGCTTCTGCCTTCGCCGAGATCGGCCGGGTCGATGTGCTGTTCAATTGCGCCGGCTTCGTCCATGGCGGCTCCATTCTGGAGATGAAGGACGAGGATCTCGACTTCGCGCTCAACCTCAATGTCCGTTCGATGATCCGCACCATCCGCGCGGTGCTGCCAGGCATGCTGGAGCGCGGCGACGGCTCGATCATCAACATGGCCTCGCTGGCAAGCTCGCAGAAGGGCGTGCCGAACCGCTTCGTCTACGGCCTGACCAAGGCGGCCGTGGTCGGCCTGACCAAAGCGGTCGCCGCTGATTATGTCGCCAAGGGCATTCGCTGCAACGCCATCTGCCCGGGCACGGTCGAAAGCCCGTCGTTGCAGGACCGCATGCATGCGCAGGGCGACTATGAGGCAGCGCGAGCGGCCTTCATCGCCCGCCAGCCCATGGGCAGGCTCGGCACGCCTGAGGAGATCGCCGATCTCGCCGTTTATCTGGCCGGCGCCACCTACACGTCGGGTCAGGCCTACAACATCGACGGCGGCTGGTCGATCTGACGAAAGGCTGGGATGTCGGCGAGGCGGTCGGATCGAAACGTCTGAAAATCTCGACGATTTGGTCGGCATCGCAGCGGGCTCGCTTGCCGCCGGTATGGTCGGCGACTACGGTCCGCTGGCTTTGACGGGAATTTGTGAAAACGGCCGCTGGCCGCAAGGTGGAGAAGGTTGAGATGAAGTTGTTGCGCTATGGCGAAGCTGGCAGCGAGAAGCCCGGCCTGCTCGATGCGGATGGGAACATCCGCGACCTTTCCGCATATGTCGCTGATATCGCCGGCACGGCGCTTCATCCGGCCTCGCTGGAGATGCTCTCCAAGCTCGATCCCAAGACGCTGCCGGTGGTCTCCGGCAAGCCGCGCCTGGGCGCCTGCGTCGCCGGCACGGGCAAGTTCATTTGCATCGGCCTCAACTATTCCGATCACGCCGCCGAGACTGGCGCCACGGTGCCGCCGGAGCCGATCATCTTCATGAAGGCAAGCTCGGCGATCGTCGGGCCGGATGACGACGTGCTGATCCCGCGCGGGTCGGAAAAGACCGACTGGGAAGTCGAGCTCGCCGTCATCATCGGCAAGACGGCGAAATATGTCTCGGAGGATGACGCGCTGGATTGTGTCGCCGGCTACGCCGTCGCGCACGATGTGTCGGAGCGCGCCTTCCAGGCCGAGCGCCAGGGCCAGTGGACCAAGGGCAAATCCTGCGACACCTTCGGCCCGACCGGCCCGTGGCTGGTCACCAAGGACGAGGTCGCCGATCCGCAGAATCTCAAGATGTGGCTGACCGTCAATGGCAAGACCATGCAGAACGGCTCGACCAAGACCATGGTCTATGGCGTGAAGTATCTGGTGTCATACCTCAGCCAGTTCATGTCGCTGCATCCCGGCGACATCATCTCCACCGGCACTCCGCCCGGCGTCGGGCTGGGCATGAAGCCGCCGGTGTTCCTGAAGGCCGGCGACGTGGTGGAGCTCGGCATCGAAGGGCTCGGCCAGCAGAAGCAGACTTTTAAGGCGGACGAGTAAGCGCAGACTTACCTTCTCCCCTTGTGGGAGAAGGTGGATCGGCGCGCAGCGCCGAGACGGATGAGGGGTGCTCCAGCGGAGTGCGACCTTGAAGATTGAAGGAAACGGTGCGCTTACTTCTGCCGCGTCGCGATCCTTCCAACACCCCTCATCCGGCCGCTTCGCGGCCACCTTCTCCCACAAGGGGAGAAGGGAGCGCTGGCGCTTACCTCAGCACCTTCCCATCCGCCCCGAACCGGTACGTCTTCGCCGCATCCGGCGTCGCGTAGAGCACTGAACCCGGCTCGGCATTGTAGACGCCGAAGATGCGCACCGTGATCAGCCCGGCCTTCTCGCAGTCGAGATAGAGGTTGGTGTCGGCGCCGAGATGCTCGGCATGCACCACCGTGCCCCTCCAGGCGCCCGAATTGGCGTCGACCGTCAGATGCTCCGGCCGCACGCCGATGGTCTTCGCCGTTTCGCCCAGCCGCGCCCCGTCGATGAAGTTCATCTTCGGCGAGCCGATGAAACCGGCGACGAATTCGTTGGCCGGGGCATTGTAGAGCTCCATCGGGCTGCCGATCTGCTCGATGCGGCCGGCGTTGAGTACGACGATCTTGTCGGCCAGCGTCATCGCCTCGACCTGGTCGTGGGTGACATAGATCATTGTCGCCTTCAGCCGCCGGTGCAGCTGCGCGATCTCAAGCCTTGTGTTGACACGCAACGCCGCGTCGAGATTCGACAGCGGCTCGTCGAACAGAAACAGTTTCGGCTCGCGCACCACGGCGCGGCCGATGGCGACGCGTTGGCGCTGGCCGCCGGACAGCTCCGCCGGCCGGCGCTCGAGATAGGGCTCGAGCGACAGCATGGCGGAAGCGATCTTGATGCGGCGCTCGATCTCGGCGGCCGGCGTGCCGGCCTGCTTCAAGCCCAGCGCCATGTTGTTCTTCACCGTCAGATGCGGGTAGAGCGCGTAGGTCTGGAACACCATGGCAATGCCGCGTTTGGCCGGCGGCGTGACCGAGACATCGGCGCTGTCGATCAGCACGCGGCCGGAGGTCGAATCCTCCAGCCCGGCGATGACGCGCAGCAGCGTCGACTTCCCGCAGCCGGACGGGCCGACGAAGACGACGAACTCGCCGTCCGTCACCTCGAGGTCGATGCCCTTCAGCACCTCGACCGGCCCGAAAGCCTTCTTCACATTCTCGATCTTCAGCGAGCCCACGGCTTCGTTCCTGTTCTAGAGTTTGACGGCGTTGCCGCTGCGCACGCTCTCGTCGGCGGCGAGGCAGACGGCGAGCGACTTCACGGCATCGTCCATGTGGCGGGTGAGGTCGATATTTTCGCGGATGGCCTTGAGCAGGAAGGCCTGCTCCAGGTCGCAGAGCTCCTGGTGTCCCGGCTCGCCTTCCATCGACAGCAGCTGGTCTTCCTTGGCGAAGCTGCCGTCGGGTCCGGTCGCGGCGCTATGCAGCCGGATGGTCGAGGTCTTGGTGTGGGTGTCGATGTCGTCGGACTTCACGCCCTCCTTCATGACGATCGACACGCAGCCCTTGGGCGACATCACGTCCTTCACGAAGAAGGCGGTCTCGGAGATCATCGGCCCCCAGCCGGCTTCGTACCAGCCGACGGAACCATCCTCGAACAGCACCTGCAGGTGGCCGTAATTGTACATCGACGGCGCCACCTCGTCGCTGAGCCGCACCCCCATGCCGCGCACCTCGACGGGCTTCGCGTCGGTGATCTGCAGCATGACGTCGAGATAATGCACGCCGCAGTCGACGATCGGCGAGGTCGTCCGCATCAGCTGCTTGTGCGTCTCCCAGGTGTGGCCGGAAGACTGCTGATTGAGGTTCATGCGAAAGACATACGGGCCGCCGAGCTTGCGCGCCTCGGCGATCAGCCGGATCCAGGACGGATGGTGGCGCAATATATAGCCGATCACCAGCTTCCTGCCGTTGGCCTTGGCGGCATCGACGACGCGTTGCGCGTCGGCTACCGTCGTTGCCAACGGCTTTTCGACGAAGACATGGCAACCCGCCTCGAACGCCCGCACCGCATAGTCGGCATGGCTGTCGGAATAGGTGGCGATCGCAGCCACATCCGGCTTCTCGTCGCGCAGCGCATCCTCGAAGGAGCGGCGGATGTCGTACCGCTCAAGCCCGTTGGACAGCGGCACGTCGGAACGGTTGATCAGCGCCGCGATCTCGAAGCCTGGATTGGTGTGATAGGCCAGCGCATGGCTGCGGCCCATATTGCCGAGGCCGGCGACGACGACGCGAAGGGGTCTTTCTTCACTCACTTGACGGCTCCCGATGTGATGCCGCGGATCAGCTGCCGCGAGAAGATGACATAGAGGATCAGCACCGGCAGGATCGCCAGCGACAGCGCCGCCAGGATCGCGTTCCAGTTGGTGACGAACTGGCCGAGGAAGAGCTGCGCGCCGAGCGTCACCGTCTTGGTCTCTTCCGACGGCGCCAGGATCAGGGGGAACCACAGATCGTTCCAGATCGGGATCATGGTGAAGACGGCGACCGTTGCCATCGCCGGGCGCACCAGCGGCAGCACCAGCCTGAAGAAGATCGTGTATTCCGAAAGCCCGTCGATGCGGCCCGCGTTCTTCAGGTCGTTGGACACCTGCTTCATGAATTCCGACAGGATGAAGATCGCCAGCGGCAGGCCTTGCGCGGTATAGACCAGGACCAGCGCCGTCAGCGTGTTGACCAGGCCCGTCGCCACCATCAGCTGCAGGATGGCGACCGTGCCGAGGCGGATCGGGATCATGATGCCGAGCGCCAGGTAAAGCCCCATGAGAGTGTTGCCGCGGAAGCGGTATTCCGACAGCGCGAAAGCGGCCATCGCGCCGAACAGCAAGACGAAGAACAGCGAGGCGACGGTGACGACGAGGCTGTTCTGGAAATAGTGGAAGAAATCGCCCTGGCCGAACACGGTGGTGTAGCCGATCAGGTCGAAGGTCTTCGGTGTCGGCGGCGTTAGTGGCGCGCCGAAGATGCCCGCGCGCGACTTGAACGAATTCATCACCACCAGGATCACCGGGAACAGCGCAATCGCCGTGTAAGTGATGAGGATCGCATGCGCGCCGAGGGTGCGGGGCAAGGAGCGGGTTGCTGTGCTCATGGCGCGCCTCAGAACTGGTAGCGACGCAGGCGCGTCTGCACGAGGAACAGGTAGACGCAGACGCCGGCGAGGATGATGAGGAACATGATCGTGGCGATCGCCGCGCCCATGTTGGGATCGCCGACCTGCAGCTGGAAGCCGAAGAAGGCGCGGTAGAGGAAGGTGCCGAGGATGTCGGTCGAAAAGTTTGGCCCGGCCAACGCGCCTTGCGCCGTGTAGATCAGGTCGAAGGCGTTGAAATTACCGACGAAGGTCAGGATCGAGATGATGCCGATCGAGGGCAGGATCAGCGGCAGCTTGATCTTCCAGAACTGCGCCAGGCCGGTGACGCCGTCGCATTCGGCGGCCTCGATAACCTCGTCGGGGATCGACAGCAGTGCCGCATAGATCAGCATCATCGGAATGCCGACGAACTGCCAGACTGAGATTAAGCTAAGGGTAGTTAGCGCGTATTCCTCCTTGCCGAGAAGCGGCGGGATCCGGATTGGTGCGCAATATGAAAGGTCGAATATGCCAATGTGAACGGCAATCCAGGCGGGAATGTCGCACTTGAAGACCGCGATAAGGCTTGGGATTACATTCCATAGCGGCGCCAGGATCAGCTTCCAGGCGAAGCCGACGATGACGAAGGACAGGATCGTCGGCACAAAGATCGCCGTGCGGTAGAAGGCGGTGAAGCGCAGTTTCGGGCTGGAAAGCAGCGCCGCCAAAAGGATGCCGATCGGGTTCTGCACCAGCATGTGGATGATGAAGAACCAGACATTGTTCCTCAGCGCATTCCAGAAATTCACCGACCAGTTCGGGTCCCCGAACAGCGTGCGGAAATTGCCGAGGCCGACGAACACCTGGGACTGCTCGATGTTGCGGAACAAGGAGAGCTGCAGCGTGCCGAACAAAGGCAGGATCATGAAGGCGGTGTAGACCAGCACCGCCGGCGCCAGGAAGACGCCGACATGCCAGCGGATCGGTCTTTTCGCTCGCGTTTCTTCGGCCATGGTTTCGGTGTCCATGAGTTCGGTTCCCCGCCGTCTCTGGGTTCCAGTTCGGTTGATGCTAGCTGATGCCTCGATGCACGGCCTGGCTGTCCCCTCCGGGGTTAGACAAGGCCAGCGACAGATCGGCTCCGTCTTCCCCGCGAGATCGAGGGTAAGACCGGGAGGCTGCGCCGACAATCGCTATCTGGATCTGTTCGATGCCGGCCGGGCGCGCGCCCGGCCGGCATCGCCATCGATCGACTTTACTTCGCCGGCTTGTACCAGCTGTCGAGGCCGTCCTGCAGCTTCTTGGCCGCGGCTTCCGGGGTGTCGGTGCCGTTGATCACATTGGCCGATTCAACCCAGGTTTCGTTCTCGAGGTTCGGCGTGCCGCGCGACAGGATCTGGTAGGTCGAGCGGATCGTCGACTTGCACTTGCCGCGCCAGGAGACGAATTCCTGCGCCAGCGGGTCTTCCATCTTCACCGGCGTCGAGTTCAGGCTGAAGAAGCCCGGCAGCGCGTTGGCATAGATGGTGGCGAAGTCCGGCGAAGCGACCCATGACAGGAACTTCTTGGCTTCTTCCGGATGCTTCGACGCCGCGTTCAGGCCCATGCCGATATCGGTATGGTCGGAGATGTAGCAGGTGTCGCCGGCCTTCTGCACCGGCGGCGGGAAGGCGCCCATCTTGAACTGCGCCTGCGTGTTGAACAGGCCGATCTCCCACGAGCCGGCCGGGTAGATTGCGGCGCGGCCGAGCGTGAACAGGTTCTGGCTGTCGGGATAGGTCTGTGCCTCGAAGCCGTCGCCGAGATACGGCTTCCACTTGGCCAGTTCCTTGTAGGGCTCGACCCAGTCGGCATCGGTCAGCTTCTGCTCGCCCTTGATCAGGGCAGCGCGGCCTTCCTCCCCCTTCCAGTAGTTCGGGCCGATATTCTGGTAACCCATGGTCGCGGCTTCCCAGAGGTCCTTGGTGCCCATCGCCATCGGAATGTAGGTGCCGTCGGCCTTGATCTTGTCGAGTACGGCGTAGAACTCTTCGTTGGTGGTCGGCACCTTGAGGCCGAGCTTGTCGAAGGCGTCCTTGTTGTAGATGAAGCCGTGGATGACCGAGGCCATCGGCACGCAGAAGCTCGACTTGCCGTCATCGGTCTGCCAGGCGGCCTTGGCGACGGGCGAGAAGTTCTCCATGCCGGGCAGCGAGGAGATGTCGGCAAGGTTGCCCTTCTTGAACAGCTCGAGCGACTTGTCGAAGGGGCGGCAGGTGATGAGGTCGCCGGCCGAGCCGGCGGCGAGCTTGGCGCCGAGCGCTGCGTCATACTCGGTCGGAGCCGAAGGCGCGAACACCACCTTGATGCCGGGGTTCTTGGCTTCGAAGGCCGGGATCAGCTTGTCCTTCCAGATGGTCAGGTCGTCGCCGCGCCAGCTTTCGATGTTGAGCGTCACGTCCTCGGCCAGGGCCATCCCGGTGGTGCCGAGAATGCTTGTGCCGAGCAGAAGGGCCGTCAGTAGTTTGGTCTTCATCTTCAGTCTCCCTGTTGACCTTTTTCAGGTTCGGTTTTGATGAGAACAGAGGCTCAGCGCCCCTTGCTCCCCTCGATCTCGGAAAGCGCCGGCCGAAGCTTTTGGCCGGTTCCTTCCAGTATCTTCTCGGCCGCATCGGCGTTTGCCGCGCCCGCGGCGAGCAGAATGGCGGTCTTGACCACGCCGCCGCTCTCCTCGAGCAGGCGGGTGGCGTCGTCGCGGCTCTTGCCGCTGATGGCGGCGACCATGCGCACGGCGCGGTCGCGCAGCTTGATGTTGTCGGCGGTCAGGTTGACCATATAGCCGTCATGGACATGGCCGAGATGGATGGCGGTGAGCGTCGAAAGCATGTTGAGCGCGATCTTTTGCGCAGTGCCGGCGCCCATGCGCGTCGAGCCGGCGATCAGCTCCGGCGGCGTTTCGAGCAGGATGGCGACATCGGCCTGCTTGAACAGCGCGGCGCCCCGGTTGTTGGCGAGGGCGACGGTTGCCGCGCCGCGGCTGCGCGCGTCCTGCAGTGCCTGGACCGCATAGGGGGTCGAGCCGCTGGCGGAAATGGCGATCAGGCAGTCGCCCTTGCCGATGGCGGCCGCGGCAACGGCCGCCGACGCTTCCTCGGTGTCGTCTTCGGGGCCGCCGGCCAGCGTGCGAAAGGCATTGTCGCCGCCGGCGATCAGGATGGCGATGCGGTCGCGGGCGATGCCGAAGGTGCCGGGCAATTCCAGCGCGTCGGCAACCGCCATCAGGCCGGAACTGCCGGCCGCCGCATAGGCGAGCCTGCCGCCGCTCTTCAACTGCTTCGCGATGAGTTCGGCGGCGGCAGCGATCGCCGGAATGGCGCCGTGCACGGCTTTGGCGGCCTCGATCTGGGCGTTGGCCAGGAACGCCAGAATGGCTTCCGGGGCCTGGACATCCAGCCCCTCGGCATTCTGGTGAAGCGCTTCCGTGCGCGTCTCGGCCATCCATTTTCCTCCGACCTGGTCGAACAATACCAAAAAAATACCACTTGTCCACACGCATTAACGAATTTCAGGACGCGCAGCGCGCTTGCCGGGGAATTGACGTGGGTTTTCAATAAGATACCGCTTAATCTTTTTTGAACTGAAATTAACTCTTGGCTATTGGTATTTTATTGGTATTATCCGGCCCCGAGGAGAAATCGCGTGAAATTCGTGCTTGGCATCGATGGCGGCGGCACCAGCTGCAGGGCGGCCCTTGCGACCGTCGACGGCGCCGTCGTCGGCCGCGCCAGGAGCGGCGCCGCCAACATCCGCACCGACCTCACCGGCGCGCGCGCCAACATCGTCGAAGCGGCCAGGCAGGCTTTCCTCGCGGCTGGCGCGGACCCGGATTTGATTCCGCAAACACCGGCCATTCTCGGCCTTGCCGGCGCCAATGTCGGCACCTACCGGCAGCAGCTCGAAGCAATCCTGCCGTTCAGCCGAAGCCGCGTCGAAACCGACGCCGAGATTGCGCTCGAGGGCGCGGTCGGCTCCGGTGACGGCGCTATGGCCATCCTGGGCACCGGCACCGCCTATATGGCGCGCAAGGGCGGAAAATCGCGCGCCATCGGCGGCTGGGGGTTCCAGGTCGGCGACCAGGGCAGCGGCGCCCGCATCGGCCGCGACCTGCTGGAGCAGACGCTGCTTGCCTATGACGGCATCCGTCCGGGCTCGCCCTTGACCGACGCAATGCTTGCCGTCTTCCGCAACAATCCGGAAGACGTGGTCGAATTCACCACCAACGCCAAGCCCGGCGATTTCGGCGGCTTCGCGCCGAAGGTTTTCGAGCATGCCGAAAAGGGCGATCTTGTCGCCAATTTCATCCTCGCCAAGGCGGTGGCCGATGTCGAGGCTTCGCTCGGCGCGCTCGATCTCGCCGACGACGCGCCGCTCTGCCTGCTCGGCGGCCTGGCGCCGCTTTACGCGCCGCGCCTGTCGGAGCGCTACCAGGCGCTGCTCAAAGCCCCGCTCGACGATGCGCTCGGCGGCGCCGTGCAGATGGCCGTGCGCCTGTTCGCAGGTGGCTCGGAGGTGCCGCGATGAGCGCCGCCGACCAGATCTTCGCGATGCTGAAAGAATCCTCGCAGAGCGGCGCGCCGCTCTATCTGCAGCTGAGAAAGAGCATCGAGGAAGCGGTCAATCGTGGCCTGATCGGTCCGGGCGACGCGTTGCCGTCCGAGCGCGACATCGCCACCAAGGCGGATATCTCGCGCGTCACCGTGCGCAAGGCGGTGCAGGACCTGGTCAAGGGCGGCATCCTCGTCCAGCGCCACGGCTCGGGCACTTTCGTCGCGCCGCGCATGGAGCGCGTCGAGCAATCCCTGTCGCGGCTCACTTCCTTCACCGAGGACATGGCGCGCCGCGGCATGAGCGTGCGCTCGGTTTGGCTCGACCGCGGCCTCTATGCGCCGTCGCCGGACGAGATGATGGTGCTCGGACTGTCCTCGACCGAGCTGGTGGCGCGCGTCGCGCGTCTGCGCATCGCCAACGACACGCCGCTGGCGATCGAGCGCGCGGCGCTCTCGGCCAGCGTCCTGCCCGATCCCGAAGCGATCGGTTCCTCGCTCTACGCCGCGCTTGGCATAACCGGCAATCGCCCGGTGCGCGCCGTGCAGCGCATCTCGGCCACCAATCTCGGCGATGCCGACGCGCGCCTCCTGGAAGTACCGCCGGCGGTTGCGGGCTTGCAGATCGAGCGCATTTCCTATCTGGCGAGCGGCAAGGTGATCGAGTTCACCCGCTCGGTCTACAGGGGCGACGCCTATGATTTCGTCGCGGAACTCCGGCTGACCGGGCCGGGAGAGGAGATCCGGCCATGAGCGCCACCACCACCCATATGCGGCGCGAGATCGACGAGATCCCGGAAGCCGCCGCCCGCCTTCTGGACGGCTCGGCTTCGGCTTTGGCCGAGGCAGGGCGCGGCCTGCGCGAGCGTGACCCGCAATTTGTCGTCACCGTGGCGCGCGGCTCGTCCGATCATGCCGCGACCTTCATGAAATACGCCGTCGAGCTGACAGCCGGCCTTGCGGTCGCCTCCGTCGGGCCGTCGATCGCCTCCATATACGGCGCAAAGCTCAGGCTGCGCGGCTCCGCCTGCCTGGCGGTCTCGCAGTCGGGCAAGAGCCCGGACATTGTCGCCATGGCCGAAACGGCAAGGGCCGGCGGCGCGCTCACCGTCGCCATCACCAACACCGCCGACTCGCCGCTCGCGCGGGCTTCCGACTATGCCATCGATATCCTCGCCGGGCCGGAGCGCTCCGTCGCGGCCACCAAGACCTTCGTCAATTCGGCCGTCGCCGGCCTCGCGCTGATGGCGCACGCCACCGACGACCAGGCGCTGCTCAAGGCGCTCGCCGGCCTGCCGGCCCATTTCGAGAAGGCGATCGCCTGCGATTGGATGGCGCTCGCCGGCGCCTTGGAGGATCCGCAGTCGCTCTTCATCCTCGGCCGTGGCCCATCCTTCGCCATCGCCAGCGAGGCGGCGCTGAAATTCAAGGAAACCTGCGCCATGCATGCCGAGGCCTACAGCGCGGCGGAAGTCATGCATGGGCCGCTGGCACTGGTCGGGCCGGGTTTCCCGGTTCTGGCGCTTGCCGCGCGAGACGCCTCCGAACCCTCGGTCGCCGAGGCGGCCGATGGCCTGACGGCCAAGGGCGCCGCCGCCTTCATCACCTCCGACAAGGCCAAGGCCGCGAGGCTTCTTCCCCATGTCGCCACCGGCCATCCGCTGACCGATCCGCTGCCGTTGATCGTGTCCTTCTATGGCTTCGTCGAGGCCTTCGCGCGCCATCGCGGCCTCGATCCGGATACGCCGCGCAATTTGCGCAAGGTGACGGAAACCGTATGAGCAACCGTTTCGCACTCACCGGCGCTCGCATCTTCGATGGCGCCGACTGGCATGACAACGCCGCCCTTGTCGTCAAGGGCGATTTCGTCGAGGCCATTCTGCCCGCCGGCGCCATTCCGTCCGGCGTTCCGGCGGTCGAGACCGGTGGCGGCCTGCTGGTGCCCGGCTTCGTCGACATCCAGGTCAATGGCGGCGGCGGCGTCATGCTCAACGACCATCCCGACGTCGCCTCGATCGAGACCATCTGCCGGGCGCACGCGCCTTTCGGCACCACGGCGCTGCTGGTGACGCTGATCACCGACACGCCGGCGATCACCGCCGCCGCCATCGCTGCGGGCGGCGAGGCGGCCCGGGAAAAGGTGCCGGGTTTCCTCGGCCTGCATCTGGAAGGTCCGCATCTTTCCCTGGCCCGCAAGGGCGCGCATGATCCGGCGCTGATCCGGCCGATGACCGATGCCGACCAGGCCGCGCTGATCGCCGCGCGCCAGGATCTGCCGGTGCTGCTCACCACGATCGCGCCGGAATCGGTCGAGCCGGCTCGTGTCACCGCGCTGGCCAAGGCCGGCGTTATTGTGAGCCTCGGCCATACCGACACAAATTACGCGTCGGCCAGCGCCTACGCCGAAGCCGGCGCCACGGTGGTCACGCATCTGTTCAATGCCATGAGCCAGATCGGCAACCGCGAGCCAGGCCTGGCCGGCGCGGCGATCGACACCGGCGGCCTATACGCCGGCATCATCGCCGACGGTATCCATGTCCATCCGGCAACGATGATCCTTGCGCTGCGCGGCAAGCAGGGTCCGGGCAAGATCGTGCTGGTCACCGACGCCATGGCGACGATCGGCACCGACATGACGTCGTTCACCCTCAACGGCCGCACCATCTACCGCAAGGACGGCAGCCTGAGGCTCGTCGACGGCACGCTGGCCGGCGCCGACCTCGACATGATCTCCGCCATCCGCTTCGTCCATCGCGTCATCGGGCTCGATCTCGATGAGGCCTTGCGCATGGCCTCGCTTTATCCCGCCGAGGCAATCGGCCAGGCGCATAGGCTCGGGCGATTCGCCAACGGGACAGCTGCCGACATTGTTGGGCTGTCCGAGAACCTGGACGTGACGAATGTCTGGATCGGCGGCGAGAAGGTGTTTGGAGCGTAGGCCTTTCGATCCCATCGTCAATTGGGAAACCAACGCAAGCGTTCGCGATTGGCCGGCGCCTTCGCGCGTCGTCATCCTCGGGCTTGACCCGAGGATCCATGCCGTGACCTGTGATGTAGAGTGCAACGGTGCAGAATTCTGCAATGTTAGCAGCGCGGTAGCGTCACGGCATGGATCCTAGGGTCTGCGCGCGTCGCTTCGCTCCTTGCTCCGCCCTAGGATGACGACCCGATGGCCGTCTCGGCTAATCTCCGAGGTTCGCCGCTCATAATTGTTAGCCATCTTTGCCGGCATAGATATCCTTATACGCCTCGCGCAGCACGTTCTTCTGCACCTTGCCCATCGTGTTGCGCGGCAGCTCTTCGACGAACACCACCTGCTTCGGGTGCTTGTATTTCGCCAGCCGGCCGGCAATGGCGCCGGCAATGTCGGCGGCGCTGATCGTCGATCCCGGCTTGCGCACCACGACCGCCGTGACGCCTTCGCCGAAATCTGGATGCGCGACGCCGATCACCGCGCTTTCGGCCACGCCGTCGAGCGCGTCGATCTCGCTCTCGATCTCCTTCGGATAGACATTGTAGCCGCCCGAGATGATCAGGTCCTTGCCGCGCCCGACGATGTGGACATAACCGTCGGCATCGATCAGCCCGAGGTCGCCGGTGATGAAGAAGCCATCGTCCCGGAACTCGGCTTTTGTCTTATCCGGCATGCGCCAATAGCCGGCAAAGACGTTCGGTCCCTTGACCTCGATCATGCCGATCTCGCCCTGGGCGAGCGGCCTGCCGTCCTCGGGATCGGTGACGCGCAATGAAACGCCGGGCAAAGGGAAACCGACCGTGCCGGCGCGCCGCTCGCCGTCATAGGGGTTAGATGTGTTCATGTTGGTCTCGGTCATGCCGTAGCGTTCGAGGATCGCGTGGCCGGTCCGCTCACGCCAGGCCTTGTGCGTCTCGGCGAGCAGCGGCGCCGAGCCGGAGATGAAGACCCGGATCGTCTTCGTCGCCTCGCGCGTCAGGCCCTCCTGCTGCAACAGCCGCACGTAGAAGGTCGGAACGCCCATCAAGGTCGTCGCGCGCGGCATCAGTGACAGGATGCGCGCCGGATCGAATTTCTGCTCGAACAACATTGTCGCGCCGGCCATTAGGACGACGTTGGTGGCGACGAACAGGCCGTGCGTGTGGAAGATCGGCAGCGCGTGGATCAGCACGTCGCCGGCGCCGAAGCGCCACTGCTCGACCAGCACGCGGGCGTTGGACGCAAGATTCTCGTGGCTGAGCATCGCGCCCTTGGAGCGGCCGGTCGTGCCGGAGGTGTAGAGGATGGCGGCAAGATCGTCCGGCCCGCGCGCGACATCGCTGAACTCCGTCGCCTGCCGTGAAGCCTGGCTGGCCAGCGTTCCCTGACCGTCGCGGCCGAGCGTGAGCACCGTGGCGCCGATCGACGCGGCAAGCGGCTCGACGCCGGCAAGACGGTCCGGATCGCACACGATCAGCCTCGGCTCGGCGTCGCGGAAGAAATAGTCGAGCTCGGGCAGGGTGTAGGCTATGTTGAGCGGAAGGAAGACCGCGCCGGCGCGCAGACAGGCGAGATAGAGCAGCGCAGCCTCCGGGCTCTTCTCGACCTGGACGGCGACGCGGTCGCCCGGCTCGACGCCGGCTTGCGCCAGCGCATGCGCCAGTTGCGCCGACTTTGCCAGCATGTCGCCATAGCTGATCGAGCGGCCGTCATCCGTCTCCATCAGCAGCCGGTCTGGAGCCGGCATCCGGGAACGGAACGCGTCGAAAAGATGATTGGTCATGCAGGGTTCCTCAGGAGCGGACGCCGAATGGCACATGCGTCGCGCTCGCCTGAGCGAATAGCAGATTTGGACGCCGGAGCAAAAAGACCGTGGCGGTTTTCCGTCGCTATCTGCGGCGCGCCTTGGCGACGCCAGCCCTCGGATCATAGCCCTGGGCGAAGCGTTCCATGCACATCGCGGCAGTGAGGCGGTAGTGGTTGAAAAGCGCCTCGACCGCGCCGTCGGCGTCGCCATCCAGCGCGCGCTCGGCGATGATGCGGTGCTCGCCGAGATCGTCGCGGCCCATGCCCGGCCCGTTTTGCGAGATCAGCCGGTAGCGCGAGGCCTGGTCGGAAAGCTGTTCGCAGAAGCCGATCAGCCAGTGCGAGCGGCAAGCCGCGATCAGCGCCCGATGAAAGGCGCGGTGCAGCTTCTCCCATTCCGGATCGTTGGTCGAGGGATCCTCCGGCAGGCGACGCTCGGCGCGGGCCAGGCGGTGGAGGGCCAGCACCAGCTGTTCTTCCCATTCGGCCGTACGGTGCGCAATGGATTCGCGCAGCGCCCGTTCCTCCAGCCAGCAGCGCGTCCGCGTCAATTCCTCCAGTTCCGCGGCGCTGACCGGCATGAGGAAGAAGCCGCGCTGGTCATGCCGCCCAAGCAGGCCTTCGGCGGCAAGGCGGTTGAGGGCCTCGCGCACCGGTGAGGCGCCCGCGCCGTAGCGCGAAACGACCCACTCGACACGCAGCTTGCTCTCGGCCTCCAGCGCGCCGCGCAAAAGATCATCGCGGAGCTGTTGGTACACTGAACTGGCCAGCGTGCTCTTGACGCCCTTGCCGTCGCCCGGATCGGCAGTTCCGTGTGTCAAATGAACTCCTATTGCTTGCCCAGTTTTGTCAGGGCCCCTCGGTCAAGCAATTTCCCGTACATGTATCATACAGCCGGGCAAGGGGGGCTCAAGCGATAGATGATGATATTCGACTTTAAGACAAGGCGGCTGGTCTATTGAATGTGCGAAGTAGAATCTCGACAAAGAAACCGCTGTTCCTGCATGGCGCCATATATACTGAACAGTCGTTCAATGAGCGCCTTGTCTCTGCAACTTCCGCGAGAGGCTGGCCGGTTGTATATTAACTGGCAGCCTTGTCGGCAGCGGTGCGAATTGCTTCGATGTTTGCCCTATAGGCTTCGACGCTGCCGCCCTTGAAGACGGCGGCGCCAGCCACCAGCACATTGGCGCCGGCCGCGGTCACCAGCGGCGCCGTCTGGGCCGAGACGCCGCCATCGATCTCGATATGGATCGGCCGGTTGCCGATCAGCGCCTTCACCCGCCTCACCTTGTCGACGATCGCCGGGATGAAGGCCTGCCCGCCGAACCCCGGATTGACGGTCATGATCAGGATCAGGTCGAGCCGGTCGAGCACATATTCGATCGCCGTCTCCGGCGTCGCCGGGTTCAGCGAAACGCCGGCTTTCTTGCCGAGGCTCCTGATGGTCTGCAGCGAGCGGTCGAGATGCGGCCCGGCTTCGGCATGCACCGTCATGCCGTCGCAGCCGGCCTCGGCGAAAGCCGCCAGGTAAGGATCGGCCGGCGCGATCATCAGATGACAGTCGAAAAAGGCCTTGGTGCGGTTGCGGATCGCCTTGATCACCGGCGGGCCGAAGGTGATGTTGGGCACGAAATGGCCGTCCATCACGTCGAGATGAATCCAGTCGGCGCCGGCCGCAGCGACGGCCTCGACTTCATCGCCCAGCTTCGAAAAATCCGATGCCAGCACCGAAGGCGCGATCAGGGTCTTCTTGCTCATGGCGCAAACTCTCCTGGCAGTGCTGCGCGCGTCAGTCGCGCCTGTCAGGGCGACTGCCTAGACCATGATCCGGCCAAGGGGAAGCACGTTTTCCAAAGGCGGGTTTGCCCGCCTGCCGTGAGCCCTTCTTCGATGTGGAAAAGAAAACCCGCCGGATCGCTCCGGCGGGTCTGGTCTCCAGCCGCAGGATTACGGCTTGAAGTTCTGGTTGTTGGCGCCGCTCGGGTCCTGAATGATCCGCCGCGGCTGGCGTTGCGGCACCAGCTGCTGCAGCACGTTCGGGTTGAGCAGGATGCCGGGGTTGATCTCGATACCCGGCCGCCTGCGGATCGGCGTGCAATCAGGGAACCGTCCGGTGGTGCCGACCGGGCAGCGCCGCCGGGTGAAGACTGGCTGGCACTGGCCGTCAATGAACTCCGCACCCGGCGCGCATTCCACCTGCGCCTTGCGGCACGCGCCGTCGCGGATTTCGGTCCCGCGCGGGCAGACGCAGTCGCCCCGCTTGTTGTGGACCTGGCCGCGGATGGTGCACTGCTCCTGGATCGGCTTCGGCCGCTGGCAGGCCTTGCCCCGCACCTCCAGGCCGTCCGGGCAGGCGCAGTTGCCGTTGGCGTCACGCAGCTGGCCGCGGATCGGGCACTGCTTCGACCCGATCGGCCGGCAGGCGCCGTCACGCACCTCTGTGCCGCTCGGGCAGACGCAATCGCCATCGGCGTTGCGGGACTGGCCGCGGATGCGGCACTGGGCAGGCGGCTGCCGGTCAGGTACGCAAGCCTTGGCGGCGCGGTCGAGATGCGTCCCGTCCGGGCAGGCGCAGCCGTTCGATGTCGGCACTGCGCCACGGATCGCGCATTTCGGCGGGACGACCTGGCAAACGCCGTTCACCAGCTCGCCGCGGCGGCACACGCAGTTGCCGTCCTGGTCGCGGTACTGGCCGGGACGCAGCGTGCACTGCGGCTCTTCCGGTATGTCGCTCCGCACGCATTTGCCGTTCTCCAGATCGGTCCCGCGCGGGCAGACGCAGCGTCCGTCCGCCGTCCGGACCTGCCCCTGCAGCAGGACGCAGCGCGGCGGTGGCGGCAGCGGCAGGAGCTTGGTGCCTCCACCGGACGTGCCCCCGCTGCCCGAACATTGGCCATTGCGGAAGGTGGTGCCCTCCGGGCAGACGCAACGGCCGGCCGAGTTCATCACCAGTCCATACAAGCACTGGTTCTTCACCTCGTGCCGGATGGTGAAGGGATGGCACGCATAAGCCTTGCCGCGATCGCCCTGCACGTTGGTCAAGTCGCGCGACAGCACGTCGCCGCCGCCTTGCACCGGCGTGTTCGGAGGAAGCACGCCGACGCAGTTCTGTCCGCTGACCGAACCCTGCAGAGCGGCGAGACGCCCATCCTCAGGAAGGATCACGGTGACGTGGTGGCTGTGGCTTTCGCCGGCGCCCAGCGTCAGATTGGCAATGCAGGATAGAGGCAGCGTCGTCGGTTCCGGCGAGCATCCAAAAGGCGGATCGATCGAGGTGATCTGAACGCCTTCCAGCCGGCCGAGACCCTCCACGCCGATCGCATCGCCGATGCGGACCGGACCGGAGAAGGGGTGGGGCCCGTCATTCGTGATGGTGATCTCGAACGAGCAGAGTTCTCCCGGCTGGCACTCGGCATCGCCGGTCTTCTCCACACGGATGGTGGAAGCGCCGCCGCCCTTCGCGCAGGCCTGGCCGATCGGGTAGACGATGTCGTCACCCGGCGCCGGCCCGAAGTTGCCGCGCGCGCAGTTCTCGAACGCGCCATTGCCGCTCACCGTCACGTCGAAGTGCCGGCTGGTTCCGGGCGTCATCACGGCGCCGGGGATCTGGCACGACAGCGTGTTTGCAGGCACGGGGCCGCAGGTCCATTCCGCGCCGTCAGGGGTGACGGTCTGGATCTGGACAGGCGCTCCGCCCGACACCAGCGTGGCGGCGTCGTTCACCCGCACCGGACCTGTCGGCGCCGCGGTGCCGGCATTGCTGACGGTGATGCGGCAGGAAACAGCCGCGGCACCGGCCAGCGAACCGCCGCAGGTCTTGGTGATGCGCAGGCCGGGCTGGCCGCCATTCGGGTGGCGGATGCGCTCGGTCGCGCAGGCCTTGTTGTTGGCGAGGTCGACCTCGCCGGGAATGCCTTTCACCTCGGCGCAGTTCTCCACCGTGTCCGGCCGGTAGTTTGCCGGCATCACCGCCTTGACAACGATCGGTGTCGAGGCGCCCGGAGGCAGCGCGATGCCGGCATTGTCGCAGCGGAACTGTCCAGGCCCGTTCGGTCCGCAAGCCCATGGCGGGCTCGGCCCGAAGATCGACGAGGTCGGCGCGCCGCTCGGATAGGTGTCGATCACCGTCAGCGGCCCGCTATAGGTGCCGGTGCCGTTGTTGATGATGTCGATCACGAAAGTGCAGACGCCGTCGGGCGTGCAGACCGGGGTGCGGGCGCGCTTCTTCAGGATCAGGTCGACCTTCTTCTCGACCGGCGGGTTGCACTGCGGATCGCGATCGCCACGGCGGCAGATCGGGATCGAGGCGCAGCCGCGGTCGTTCTGCTGGCTGCCGAACAGCGGCTTGCCGCTCGCCTGGTAGTCATAGGCGGCGCAGTTGCGCAACGCGCCGCCCTGCCAGCCGCCCGCCGGCTTGAAGCCGAGCTTGAGGTTGACCGAGGCGCCGGGGTTGAGCGTCGTTGCCGGATAGGTGCAGGTCATCGGCGTCGTGCCGGGCACGCAGACCCAGGGCGCATTCGGCCCGGAGGTCAGCACCGAGCCTGCCGGCAACGTCACCTCGTCGAGCACGATCTTGCCGTTATAGGGCGCGTCGCCGACATTGGTGACGGTGATGGTGAAGTCGCAGCCGCCGGCCATCGTGCAGCGCGGCACGTCGGCATGCTTCTCGACCTTGAGGTCCGGCTCCTTGTCCTTCGGCGGGCATCTCAGATCACGCGGGATGACGATGTCGATGACCTGCGTGCAGCAGAGCCCCCAACCCTCCTTCGGCCCGGCATAGGTGTCGATGCCGGTAACGATGAGGTGGATGGCCTCGCCGGGCGAGGCGCCGATGATCTTCCAGTTCAGCACGCCGCCGCCGACCGGCACCTTCTGCATGTCGGGAACGATGGTGATGCCGGTCGTGGTCGTCGACACCTGCACCCATTTACCGCCCATCTCGGGTCCGACCGGCATATGGTAGATGAAGGCGCCGCCGCCGGGCACGCAGTCGACCGTGCCGTGCTCGACCTTGAAGCATTCCTTGCTGGGAGGCGGAGGCGGCGGGTTGCATTTGGTCAGGTCGATCCTGATCGAGGTTTTCACCCCGGTGAGGAAATCGCCGTCGTCGGGCTTGTCCGGATCCTGCGAGGGGATGGTCGTTGCCGGTCCACCCCGCAGCGAGACCTTGATCTCTCCCTGGTTGTCGACAGTCGCCGGCGCGGGAAAGGCCGCGTGGTCTATCTTGGCGGTGATCCGGAAGGTGATGATGCGTTCGTTGGCGGCGCCGACGCCATCGAGGTTGGCAGCGCTGATGCGGAAGTTGGAAACGCCCGCCGTGTCGTTCGGACCGGTCGACGCGCTGATTGAGGCGGCCGGCAGCGGTCCCCCGGAGGCGCTGGTGCCGTCGCCGGCGACATCGACGCTGACGATCTGCAGGCCGTGCGGCAGCTGGTCCCTGAAATCGAGCCTTGTCGCTTTGAGCAAGGCCGCCACGCTTGGCCGGTCGAAGTCCTGCGGGTCGCCATGGATGCCGAAGCTCAGGACATATTCGACCCTATCGCAGCTTCTCTGGCCGCCCTTCTTGGTGAAGAAGGGCACGATACGCGCGAGTTCCGCGTTGATGCCGCGTGCCGGATTGGCGGCCTGGCTGGTCGCGGCCGGAGCCTGGTCCTGGGCGAGCGCCGGCAGAGCCGGCGTCATGGCGACGGCGATACCGGCCGCCATAAGCCAGCGCGCGCCGCGCCTGGCATATGACAGGGGTTTCATGATCGTCTCCATGACGGTTTTCGTTTCGCGCGGAGCGAGGCGGGAATGGGCGAGATCGCTCATCTTTCCCTCCTCGGCGCTTCGCAGTCGACGGTCGGCGTTCTGAGCGGCAGCGTCATCTTGCAGCAAGGGTAGTAGCCACCCTTGTTTTGGTCGGACTTGCGGTAGAAGCAGAGCCCGACATTGACGGTATCGCCCGGATCATGGCCGGTGATGTCGACCGTGTAGGGCTTGCCCGGGACATGCGACATGGGGGTCGTCACCCCGACGCCGGGCGTCCTGGACTGCACCTTGATCGAATCGCCGCCGAAGCCGGCATGGTCATGGAGAGTGAGTTCGGCCCGCAGCCCGCGCGGCGTGCAGTAGTAATGCACGTCCTCGACATCGACGCAGGGCGGCAGGTTGCCGGGCGGCGGGAAGTCGGGCGGATAGAACGGAGGCAGATAGCCGCCGGGGATTTCCTCGTAATAGCCGGCGCGACCCTCGCAGGGGCGCCAGACCCTGACGTCGCCGACATGGCCTTGCACGTCCGGGTCCTCGAAATAGCCGTCGAAGTCGACGAACCATGAGCCGAAGGGCGGCACGTTGGCCGGCTTGACCAGCGGGCTCGGCGTCAACTGCACGCCATGCACGGCAAGCGGTCCCCCGGCGGCGAGCCGCTCGGCAAGCTCGGGATTGTCGCGCAATTTGTCGCCGGTGTTGACGACGGTGTCGGTGCAGACGGACGTGTCGAGATTGCCCTCGGCGTCGTAACGGTATTGCAGGTCGACGCCGCCGGCCGACTGGCGGTTGCCCTGCGGGAAGCCGACCGCATATTCCTCCGGAACCTCGACCCAGGCCGATTCCGTCGTCGGATCATCCGGATCCTCGCGCCAATAGCGGATCAGCTCGCCTTTGCCGGAGGAGGCGAAACGGCTGTAATCGTAGCGGTTTTCTACAAGGCCGCGCTGGGCGAGATACATGAAGCCCTTGTTGTCGAAGGCGATGTCGGTGACGGCATAGTCCTGGTTAGCCTTGACCGTCAGCTCCCAGCGCGGATCGCCGGCAAAGCTTCCGTCGCCCGCAATGCCGACCGACCAGATTT
Source organism: Mesorhizobium sp. M2A.F.Ca.ET.043.05.1.1 (assembly GCF_003952445.1). Taxonomy (NCBI): domain Bacteria; kingdom Pseudomonadati; phylum Pseudomonadota; class Alphaproteobacteria; order Hyphomicrobiales; family Phyllobacteriaceae; genus Mesorhizobium; species Mesorhizobium sp. M2A.F.Ca.ET.043.05.1.1. The sequence continues at coordinate 4,672,438 of NZ_CP034446.1, read as the reverse complement.
CGGCTTTCTCGCCAACGGAATAGTAGAGCCGGCCGCCATGATAGGAAACGGCCCAGACCCGGCGCGCATCCTGCGTGTAACCCCAGGTCGCGGGGTCTTCGGCGTCGAAGGCCGTGCCCTGGATGTCCATCACGACGCCGTCATCGGCGACCGGGGCAAGCCCATGCGCCGGTCGCCCGGCGACGCCATGGTCGAAGCTGTCGATCAGATTGCCCTCGATATCGATGCGGTGAATGAGCCCCGTGTCGAGATCCGAAGCGAAGAACTCGCGATGGGTCGGATCGAAGGCGAGGTTGCCGATGCCGGGGCCGCTGTTGGTGTCGATGTCGGCGAATTTCGATACCGCGCCGGTGATGCCGTCGATCTTCCAGATCGTGCCCGGGCCGCCGCCATTTTCGGTGCCGAACTGGCCATCCATGAAGACCGCACCCGCGGCGCCGCGGCGCTGCCGTTCCGGCCTGCCGTCATCGTCGGCGTCCGGCGTGACGATCTCGACGCCGTGCAGCGATGTCGCGGCCGCATAGAGGTTGGGAACGCCCGACGGCACGCCGTCGCGCACGCCATCGTCATAGGTGAGGCCGAACACCTCGCCGATCTGCCCAGCCGTCACCTCGAAGGGCGGCGGCGTGAAGACAAGCTGACCCGAAGCCGGGCCGCCGAGATGCGAAACGTCGAAAATACGCAAGGATGCGCGAGACGTGTCGATGAAGGTCTCGTCGACCGGGTCGACGCCGGGCGGCAGACCCCCCTTTTCGGAATCGGGAGGGTCGAAATCGGGAATGATTGTGCCCGGAAAACCGGTGACAGCCATCGATCCGGGATAGATTATCTCCTGCGCCTTCGCCACGCCGCCGATCCACAAGCCGGCGGACAGCGCCAAAGCGAGAATTCCGCTGCCTGTCGCGATTGCGCGGCGCAAACGGCCGCCACGGGAACGCAGGAACGAGCCGCGAACGCCAGACATTGAACTCCCCCCGAAGCCGCTGGGAGAAGCGTCCGCCCCTACCGCGCCAACCGGGGCAAGGCGCGGCGTTGCGGCACGTTCTTCCCCGATCGAATTGTCTGTTTTCCTCCTTGTGACGATACGCCGGCTGCTGGGCAGGGTCAACGGAATCAGCCGGAAGCCCAGCGCGTCGACCCCATCCCGAAGGCGGTGATCGCGCCGGACTCCCGCTGTTCCCGGAGACCGCGAAGTCTCTGGGTTTCTTGTCATGGCGGCTTTCCTTTCCGGGCCGCATCATCGCGGCGCCTGGCCGTCAGTCGCCGGCCGGCGGGGAAAGGTTCATGTCAGGATAGCGGAGCGGAAAGCGCTCTCGGATGTCACCAGATCCAGTCGCCGCGCCCGAGCGCCGAAACGGCCTCGACGATGCGGGTGAAGCTGGTCCGCGCCCGGCCCACCATGTGCCGGGCCCTGAGGTATCCGTGCACAAGGCCGGGCTCCTCGAACCAGGTGGCGCGTCCGCCGGCCGCGATGACGCGGTCGCGATAGGCTTCGCCGTCGGACGACAGCGGATCGCATTGCGCGGTGATCAACACGGTCGGCGGCAGGTTGGTGAAATCGGCGTCGGCGAGCGGGTAGAGCGTGATGTCGCCGGTCATGTCGACGCCGCCGGTGCGGACATGCCTGTAGAAGTCGAGGTCGCGCACGGTCAGCATCGGCGCCTCGGCATGCGTAACGTAAGAGCCCTTCGAGTGGTCGCCGCCGAGGCCGGGATAGATCAGCACCTGGCCGGCCGGCTTCTTGGCATGGCCGCGCGTCGCATGCGCAACCGCCGCGCAGAGATTGCCGCCGGCGCTGTCGCCGCAGAGCAGGACCGGGCAGTCATAGGTCTTGGCGGCCCATTCGAAGGCATCCATGGCGTCGTCGAAGGCCGCCGGGTGCAGATGCTCCGGCGCCAGCCGGTAGTCGAGCGAGACCACCTCGAAGCCGGTGCGGGCGCAAAGCTCTGCGCAGACATCGTCATGGCTGTCCAGCCCGCCAAGGATGAAGCCGCCGCCATGGATATAGAGCACCATCGCGGCTCCGTTCGGAACGGCGTTGCGGTAGATGCGGATCGAGATGCTGTTGGTTGGTGCGGCAACGGCAAGCGTCTCCGCCGTCACGCCTTGCGGATAGCCGGCAAAGAACTCCCGGCACATCCGGTCGTAGATCGCGCGCTGCTCTTCGATCGTGTAGTCGATCGTATCAGGCGGATAATAGGAGTTGGTCTTCTCGATGAAGGCCCACGTTTCCGCGTCGATGAGGGTTCTGTAGTCGGTCATGATTGATGACCAACTTCAGATGATGGCGCCCAGGCCCCCTCTCTGTCCTGCCGGACATCTCCCCCTCAAGGGGGGAGATCAGATGTCGCGAAGGCTTTCGCCAATCTCCTGCGTCGCAAGAGGAGCGCTGAGCCCGAAACTGCCAATCTCCCCCCTTGAGGGGGAGATGCCCGGCAGGGCAGAGAGGGGGGCCTGGCTCCGTCATCTCCGTAGAGTCACTTCCCCTTCCAAACCGGATCGCGCTTCTCGGCGAACGCCCGGAAGCCTTCCATATTGTCTTCCGACCCGTAGAGGATATCGACGGTCGGCAGCTGCCTCCTCGTCACCTTGTTCATGGCGTCCTGGAAGGTCAGCGCCTCGGCCACTCGCGCGGTTTCCTTGATCGAGGCAAACACCAGCGGCGGGCCGCTGGCGAGCAGCCGCGCAATCTCCCAGACGCGCTCCTCGAGCTTGTCCTTGGGCAGGACCTCGTTGACCAGGCCCCAGCGATGCGCCTCGGCGACATCCATCCAGCGGCCGGTGAACAAAAGGTCCATGGCGATGTGGTAGGGAATGCGCTTCGGCAGCTTGATGGTCGCGGCGTCGGCCAGCGTGCCGGCGCGGATCTCGGGCAGCGCGAAGGAGGAATGGTCCGAGGCGTAGATGAGGTCGCAGGACAGCGCCAGTTCGAAACCGCCGCCCACCGCCATGCCGTTGACGCAGGCGATCACCGGCTTGTTGAGGTCGCGCAGTTCCTGCAGCCCGGCGAAGCCGCCGACGCCATAGTCGCCGTCCACCGCATCGCCGGCGGCGGCCGCCTTCAGGTCCCAGCCGGCGCTGAAGAACTTGTCGCCGGCCGTCTTGACGATGGCCACCCGCAGCTCCGGATCGTCGCGGAACGCCTTGAAGGTCTCGCCCATCAGCCGTGACGTCTTGAGGTCGATGGCGTTGGCCTTCGGCCGGTCGAGCGTGACTTCGAGGATCGTGCCTTCGCGGCGGGTGGTGATGACGTCAGCCATTCTTCTTTTCTCCAAGCACCAAGAGGGCGTCCGCGATCCAGGCGCCCTTGCCTTCGGCGCAGACGATCAGCGGGTTGATGTCGAGTTCCTCGATCTCGCCTTCGTTCTTCTGCACGAAGTCGGCAATGCCGGCGATGGCGTCGATGGCGGCGTTGACGTCGGCTTTCGGCCGGCCGCGATAGCCCTCGAGGAGCGGATAGAGCCTCAGCCCACGCAATGCCGCCTCGATATCGTCGCGCGTCGCCGGCAGCATCAGCGTCACGCTGTCGCGCAAAAGCTCCACCAGCACGCCGCCGGTGCCCAGCGTCATCACCACGCCGAACATCGGGTCGCGGGTGAAGCCGACGATCAGCTCGGCGACGCCGTCGCGCACCATGCGCTCGGCATAGAGCCCGGTGCCGAGCGGCAGCAAATCATGCGCGGCGGCGCTGACGGATTCGGCATCCTTGAGATTCAGCCTGACGGCGCCGACTTCCGATTTGTGCGTCACGCCGAGTGCCTTGAGAGCGACCGGGAAACCCAGCGTCATGGAGGAGATCACCGCCTCGACCGCATTGGAGGCGCGCTCGCCCTTCGGCACCGGCAGTCCGGCCTTGATCAGCTTTTCCTTGGCTTCGGCCTCGTCCGGCGTCACATGCGCGCCGTCGGACAGGCCAGCGGCCGTGGTGTCGACCGGCTGCGCCTGCGGCTCGCGCCAGGCCCAGCCGATGAAAGCGGCAGCCTGGGCGGCATCCATGGCTTCGGAAATGCCGAACAACGGCACCATGCCCCGCGCCATCAGGCCTGCAGTGTATTCCTCCGGCAGGTTCTCCGGCAGCGAGGAGACGATCGCGCCCTGCGCCTTGTTGGTCTTCAGCGCCGCTTCGAAGGCGCGCAGCGTCGCCCACCAGTCGACGTCCGAGCAGCGGTCCGGGCGCGGGAAGTCGAGCACCAGCATGTTCAAGTCGAAACCGCCCGACACCATCGCGGTGAAGGTCGCGGTCATCGCCGGCTCGTTGTTCCAGATGAAAGTGTGGTAGTCGAGCGGATTGGCGACCGCCACCAGCGGGCCGAGCGTCGATTTGACATGCGCGCGGTGTTCGGCCGTCAGGGCCGGGAAATGCACCCAGCGCCCCTCGGCGCTGTCCGCCATCACCGAAGCCTCGCCGCCGGAGCAGCTCATCGATGACAGCTTGTAGCCGGGCAGCGGACCGGTGATGTGCAAAAGCTTCAGCGCCTCGATGAAGGCCGGAATGGAATCGACGCGCGCGATGCCCAGACGCTTCAGGAAAGCGCCGGAGGCGGCGTCGGAGCCGGCGAGCGAGGCGGTGTGCGACACGGTCGCCTGCCTTGCCTGTTCGGAGCGGCCGACCTTCATGGCGATGATCGGCTTCTTCAATTCGCGCGCCCGCGCCGCCAGCCTCTCGAAGCCGGCGACCGAATCGAAGGCCTCGATATGCAGGCCGAGCGCGGTGACGCGCTCGTCCTCGATGAGGCCGAGCGCCATTTCCGAAAGGCCGGTCTGCGCCTGGTTGCCGGCCGTCATCAGAAAGGCGATCGGCAGGCCGCGCTTCTGCATCGTCATGTTGATGGCGATGTTGGACGACTGGGTGATGATGGCCACGCCCTTCCCGCCTTCGGCCAGGCGGATGCCGCCATGCTGGTCGGGCCACAGCAGCGCGCCGTCGGCATAGTTGATCAGGCCGTAGCAGTTCGGCCCGATGATCGGCATCTGGCCGGCGGCGGCGACGAGCTCGGCCTGCAGCCGTTCGCCATCCTCGTCATAGGCCTCTGTCTCCAGGAAGCCGGCGGCAAAGCAGACGGCGCCGCCGGCGCCGCGCTCGGCCAGTGCCTTGATCACCTCGATGGTGAGATGCCGGTTGACGCCGACAAAGGCGGCGTCCGGCGCGCCAGGCAGGTCGGCGACGGAGCGGTAGGCCTTGCGGCCGGCGACCTCGTCCTTGGTCGGATGCACCGGCCAGATTTCGCCGGCAAAGCCCATCTTGATCGACTGCGCCACGACGGCGGCGGCCTGCGCCCCGCCGAACACGGCGATCGATTTCGGGCGCAGGAGACGTTCGAGTTTATGCATGGTCATCTTTTCGTTTGAGCGCGATCTTCGCGAAAGCCGGATCCCGGCTTTGGCGCATCATGCTCTAAGCTCCGAACGGACGCAGCAGCGCCCGCGAAATTATATGTCGCTGAATCTCCGACGTGCCTTCCCAGATGCGCTCGACGCGCGCATCGCGCCAGATGCGCTCCAGCGGCAGGTCGTCCATGAGCCCCATGCCGCCATGGATCTGGATGGCTTCGTCGGCGACGAAAGCGAGCATCTCGGTGGCCTTGAGCTTGGCCATCGCCATGTCCTGGTCGGTGACGGTGCCCTGATCGTACTTCCAGCCGGCTTCGAACACCATCAGGTCGGCGGCCTTCAGCTCCGTCGCCATGTCGGCGAGCTTGAAGGAGACGCCCTGGAACTTGCCGATCTGCTGGCCGAACTGCTGGCGCTGCGCGGCATATTCGATGGCATGCGAAAGCGCCCGCTCGGCGCGGCCGAGACAGGTGGCGCCGACCTGCAGGCGCGTGGCGCCGAGCCAGGAGTTGGCGACGTCGAAGCCCTTGTGCACTTCGCCGAGCACCTGGGAAGCCGGCAGCCGGCAGTCGTCGAATTCCAGGATCGAGTTGGTATAGCCGCGATGCGAGACATTGCGGTAGCCGTCGCGCACCGTGAAACCCTTGGTGCCCTTGTCGACGAAGAAGGCGGTGATCTTCTTGCGCTTGCCGCGCGGGGTCTCTTCCTCGCCGGAGGCCATGAAACAAATCGCGAAATCGGCAATGTCGGCGTGGCTGATAAAATGCTTGGTGCCGTTGAGCACCCAGTCCGAGCCGTCCTGCACGGCGGTCGCCTTCATGCCGCGCAGGTCGGAGCCGGCGCCGGGTTCGGTCATCGCCAGGCAGTCCCACTTCTCGCCGCGGATGCAGGGGAAGAGGTATTTTTCGCGCTGTTCCGGCGTGCCGGCAAGCAGGATGTTGGAGGGACGCGCCACGCAGGTCCAGTGCAGGGCGTAGTTGGCGCGGCCGAGTTCCTTCTCGTAGAGCAGCCAGCTCACCGTATCGAGCCCGGCGCCGCCGACATCGGCGGGCATGTTGGCGGCATAGAGGCCGGCCTCGATCGCCTTCGCCTTCAATTCGTCGATCAGCTCGCGGCGCAGCACGCCGGTGCGCTCCACCTCGCGCTCATGCGGGTAAAGCTCGTTCTCGACGAAGGCGCGCGTCGTCTCGACGATGAGCTTCTGTTCTTCCGAAAGTCCGAACTGCATCGCCTCAGCCCTTCTTCTTGCCGCTCTTCTTCTTCGGCTTCTCGACCTTCACCGCCTTGGCCGGCTTCGCGGCCTTCTTCGCCGGCTTGGCCGCTTCGGCCTTGGCCGTGACCTTGGCGGAAGCCTTCTTCGCCGCAAGCTTGGCGAGCTGCCTGGTATAGTCCTTGTGCAGCGCGCCGGCGCCCCAGCCCTTACCCTTGTTCTGCTTCGACAGCGCGTCCATGATCGCGACCAGATTGTCGTCGCGGATCTTCTCCAGCTCGCGGATCGACAGGCCGTGCGCCTGCTCGTCCGACTGGGTGGCGATCAGGTCGACCAGCTCGTCATTGAATTCCGGCACGTCCATCAGCTTGGTCCAGGGCCATTTCAGGCAGGGGCCGAACTGCGCCATGAAGTGGCGCATGCCGGCCTCGCCGCCGGCGACGCGGTAGACCTGGAACATGCCCATCTGCGCCCAGCGCAGGCCGAAGGAATAGCGCATGATGTCGTCGAGTTCCTCGACGGTGCAGATGCCGTCCTTGACCAGCCACAGCGCCTCGCGCCATGCGGCTTCGAGCAGGCGGTCGCCGACAAACGCCTCGATCTCCTTGCGCACCACCACCGGCTTCATGCCGATCGAGGCGTAGAGCTCCTTGGCGACCTCGATCGCCTCGGGGAAGGTCTGCTCGCCGCCGACGATCTCGACCAGCGGCAGGAGATAGACCGGGTTGAACGGATGGCCGACCACCAGCCGCTCCGGATGCTTCTTCATCGCCACCTGCATGTCGGTCGGCTTGATGCCGGAGGTCGACGAGCCGACGATGGCATTGGCCGGCGCATGCGCGTCGATCTCGGCCAGCACCTTGTGCTTGAGGTCGAGGCGCTCGGGCACGCTCTCCTGGATGAAATCGGCGTCGGCCACCGCTTCGGCGATGGTTTTGGCGAAGGTGAGCTTGCCTTCCTTGGGCAGGCCGTCGGGCAGCATCTGCTTGTAGGCGCGGCGCGCGCCCTTCATCACCTCGCCGACCTTGCGCGACGCTTCCGGATCCGGATCGAAGATCGACACGTCGATGCCGTTCAAGAGCAGCCGCGCCACCCAGCCGGCGCCGATGACGCCGCCGCCGATGGCGGCCGCCTTGTTGATGATGCTCATAGTCAGGCTCCGGTTCTTGTCTTGGCTGTATCGGGGTCGGTAAGGGCCACACGCTCGCCGGCGCGGATCACCGCCGGGTCGTAGGCCTTGCGGGCAAACACTTCGAGCACGAAGGGTCGGAAGAACTCGATCGGCAGCGTCTCATAGTCGGGGTCGAAGCTCGACTGGTCCCAGCGCTCGCAGAACTGGTCGCAGTCGTCGAAATAGGCATGGCCGGCGAAGCGGTCGCGGGCATGGCGATTGCCGCCCAGATGATGCGCGTAATAGAGGCGCTGGAAATCGCCGTGCTTTTCCACCACCCAGGTGCATTGCTCGCGCACGAAGGGTTTTAGGATCGCAGCCGCGTATTCGTCGTGGTTGTAGGGCGCGTAGATGTCGCCGATGTCATGCAGCAGCGCCGAGACGATCCAGTCGGTGTCGGCGCCATCCTGCCAGGCGCGTGTCGCCGCCTGCAGCGAATGGCCGAGCCGGGTGATCTTGTAGCCGGAAAGTCCCTCATCCAGCTGCACCAGCGCATCGAGCAGCCGGTCGCCGGTCTTGGCGGCATAATCGATCTCATGGGCGGTCAGGAATTCGTAGTCTTCCTTGTCGCCATCCTTCATCGCGGTGAATTTGACGGTATCAGCCATCACCAACGCCCCGCTTTACGCCGCGGCCGCGATCGGCGCCCGCTTGGTCAGATTGAGCTTCTTGCGCACTTCCTCTGGCCCGAGGATACGGGCGCCGAGATTGGTGACGATGCTGGCCGCGCGCTCGACCAGCTGCGCGTTGGTCGCCAGAACGCCCTTGTCGAGCCAGAGATTGTCCTCCAGGCCGACGCGGACATTGCCGCCGGCAAGCACCGCCGCTGCGGCATAGGCCATCTGGTTGCGGCCGATCGAGAAGGCCGACCAATTCCAGGTCGAGGGCACATTGTTGACCATCGCCATGAAGGTGTTGAGGTCGTCCGGCGCGCCCCATGGCACGCCCATGCAAAGCTGCACCAGCGCATCCGGGTTGAGCACCTTTTCCTCGACCAGCTGCTTGGCGAACCAAAGATGCCCGGTGTCGAAGGCCTCGATCTCCGGCTTGACGCCCAGCGCCGTCATCATGCCGCCCATGGCGCGCAGCATGCCGGGCGTGTTGGTCATGACATAGTCGGCCTCGGCGAAGTTCATCGTGCCGCAATCCAGCGTGCAGATCTCCGGCAGGCATTGGCGCACATGTTCCATGCGATTGGTGGCGCCGCCCATGTCGGTTCCCTTCTCGTTGAGCGGCAACGGCGCTTCCGGCGAGCCGAACACCATGTCGCCGCCCATGCCGGCGGTGAGGTTCAGCACCACATCGACATTTGCTTCGCGGATGCGCTCGGTCACTTCGCGGTAGAGATGCACGTCGCGCCTCGGCTTGCCGGTCTCGGGATCGCGCACATGGCAGTGCACGATCGCGGCGCCCGCCTTGGCCGCGTCGATCGCCGATTCGGCGATCTGCTTGGGCGAGCGCGGCACATGCGGGCTGCGGTCCTGCGTGCCGCCGGAGCCGGTCACGGCACACGTAATGAAGACCTCACGGTTCATCGCAAGCGGCATCGTCTATCCTCCCAGGGTCGATCGGCCATGCGTGCCGCCAAAGCGGAAGCCTGTTGGGCTGTGCACGGGATGGATACAGAATGACCGACTTGCCGGAAACTGTTTTGCGTTTTACGAAGCTCTCATGATCAAAAGCGAAAAGCCGTCCATCTTTCGGTCTGAGCGCGAGACGCTCAAGGTGACGTTCCTTGTGTTCTCCGGCTCGTCGATCATGTGCGTCGCTTCGGCCGTCGACCCGCTGCGCGCGGCAAACCGCATCTCGGGCGAGACGCTGTTCGATTTCAAGCTGGTTTCGGTCACCGGCGAGGCGCCCGTCACAACTTGCGGCCTCCCCGTGGCCGTCAGCGGCCGCTTCGATGCCGCCGAGCCGACCGATATGCTGGTCGTCGTCGCCGGTTTCGGCACGCAGAACTACGCCACCTCGGCGCTGCTTGCGGGCCTGCGCCGCGCGGCACGCGCCGCGCGCGCCTGCGGCGGCGTCGAGGCCGGCACCTGGCTGGTGGCGCGCGCCGGGCTGCTCGAAGGCCGCAGCGCCACCACCCATTGGGAGGACATGGAGGATTTCTCCGCCGCATTCCCGGGCGTCGACGTGCGGCCGGACCGCTATGTCATCGACGGGCCGGTGTTCACTTCCGGCGGCGCCTCGCCGACCTTCGATCTGATGCTGCATCTGGTCCGCACAAGACTCGGCATGGCCGCTGCGCTCGATGTCGCGAGCGTCTTCATCTACGATCAGGCGCGTGCCGCGACCGACGCGCAGCCGCTGGTCTCGCTCGGCCGGCTCGACGGTTACGACCCCAGGCTTGCCCAGGCGATCCGGCTGATGGAAGCGCATGTCGACCAGCCGCTCACCATCGACGCCGTGGCCAAGCGCGCCGGCGTCACGGCAAGGACGCTGGAAAGCATCTTCCGTAAATCGATCGGCGAGACGCCCGGCGCCTATTATCTGAGGCTGCGCCTCGGCGCCGCCCGCCGCCTGGTGGTCGACACGCGCATTGCCATGGCCGACATTGCCGGGCGTACCGGCTTCTCGTCCGCCGCGGCATTTTCCAGGGCATTTTCAAGAGCTTTCGGCGAGGCGCCGGTACGGCTTCGCCGAGGGTAGGGCTAAGGCGGCGGCTTGCCGCTCGCTCAAGCAGCGGTCTGCCGCTCAGGCGGCGCTCTTGCGCTCGCCGGCGCTGTCCATCTGCGAGCGCATCTGCTGCGCCAGACGGATTTCAAAGCGGTTGCTGACGGCGCGATCCCATTCGGTCTTCACGTCGTCGGTCCGCCGCGGCAATGCCATCAGCCGATCGATGATCGATCCGGTCTCGCCGGACGAGAGCAGGGCGTCGATTTCGCGTTCGTGCTGCATATCGGTTCGCCTCCTTCTTCTTCACCCGCCACAGGAGCCACGTTTATACGAGATCCGTGACGGCTGTTTGAAGGCAAGAACGAGGTGATTGAGGGGCAGCGCGGGGCAAAGTTTTGTCGCGTGATTCCGCCCTCGCGAACGCAATTTTCAGGCCTGCCCCGCGTCCCGATCGCTCGGGCGCGAGGCAGCGTGCCGTTCTTTAGACATACCTGTTGACGATGTTCTCGAGCAGCTCCTGCCGGCCGGAGCGCGGCTGCGGCTCGATCTTCTTCTTCACCACGCGCTCGGCGATTTCCTCCAGCGTGCGCTTGCCCGAAAGCATCGCCTTGCCTTCGGCGGTGTTCCAGCCGGCATAGCGTTCGGCGAGCGGGCCGGACAGCGCCTTGTCCTCGATCATCTTCGCCGCCGCCTTCAGGCCGCGCGCGCAGGCATCCATGCCGCCGATATGGCCGATCAGCAGGTCGTCCGGGTCGAGCGACTGGCGCCGGAGCTTGGCGTCGAAATTGGTGCCGCCGGTCTTGAAGCCGCCGCCTAGCAGCACCTGGTAATAGGCCAAGGCCATTTCCGGCACATTGTTGGGGAACTGGTCGGTGTCCCAGCCCGATTGGTAGTCGTTGCGGTTCATGTCGATCGAACCGAAAACGCCCAGCGCGTTGGCCAGAGCTAGTTCGTGCTCGAAGGAATGGCCGGCGAGGATCGCGTGGCCCTGCTCGATGTTGAGCTTGACCTCCTTCTCCAGCCCGAAGCGCTTGAGGAAGCCGTAGACGGTCGCGACGTCGTAGTCGTACTGGTGTTTTGTGGGCTCCTGCGGCTTCGGCTCGATCAGGATCGTGCCCTTGAAACCAATCTTATGCTTGTAATCGACAACGAGGTTGAGGAAGCGGCCGGCCTGCTCCTGCTCGCGGGCAAGGTCGGTGTTGAGCAAGGTCTCATAGCCCTCGCGTCCGCCCCACAGCACGTAGTTCTCGCCCTTCAGCTTCTTCGTCACGTCGATGCATTTCTTCACCGTCGCCGCCGCATAGGCGAACACATCCGGATCGGGGTTGGTGGCCGCGCCCGACATGAAGCGGCGGTGCGAGAACAGGTTCGCCGTGCCCCAGAGCAGCTTGACGCCGGTCTTCTTCATCTTGTCGGCGAAATAGTCGGTGATCTCGTCGAGGCGCGCCGCGCTCTCGGAGAAATCCTTGCCCTCCGGGCGCACATCGGCGTCGTGGAAGCAGAAATAGGGCGCGCCGAGCAGCGAGAACATCTCGAAGGCAACGTCGGCCTTGAGCCTGGCCAACTCCATCGTGTCGATGCCGCCCGGCTTGGCGAACCAGGGCCGGTCGAAGGTCTGGCCGCCGAACGGGTCGCCGCCCGGCCAGGCAAAGGAATGCCAGTAGGCGACGGCGAAGCGCAGATGGTCTTCCAGCCGCTTGCCGGCCACCACCTCGTCCGGGTTGTAGAAACGATAGGCCAGCGGATTGGTTGAATCCGGTCCCTCATATTTGATCTTCTTGATGTCGCCGAAAAATCCGCTGCTCATGGTTTCCTTCCTCTCCGGGGTGCATCCGCCCGATTACCTCAGGCGTAATTGGTTTCGCTTCTGTGGGGCGCCAAAAAGGTCATGTCGAAACGATCCAACGAAGGAGCATGACCATGACCGACCTCAACACGATCGCCCGCAACTACATCGCCGCCTGGAACGAGAGCGATGCGGCCCGCCGCAAGGCGCTGCTCGAAGCTGCCTTCACCAGCGACGTCAGCTATCGCGACCCGGTCATGCAGGGCGACGGCCATGATGGCGTCGCGGCCCTCATCGAGGGCGTCCAGCAGCGCTTCGCCGGCTTCCGCTTTTCGCTGAAGGGAGAGCCCGACGGTTTCGCCGACCGCATCCGCTTCTCGTGGAATCTTGGGCCTGAAGGGACGGAGTCCGTGATCGAGGGCACTGATATCTGCGTCATCGAGAATGGGCGGTTGAAGAGCGTCACCGGGTTTTTGGACAAAGTGCCGGCGCAATAAGGCTAGCTGGGGAGGTGGGGTGCGAGGCCCCCCTCTCTGGCCTGCCGGCCATCTCCCCCTCAGGGGGGGAGATCGGCTGTCGCTTCGGCTTTCGCCAATCTCCAGCGTTGCAGGAGGGAGCGGGGCATTCCAACTGCCAATCTCCCCCCTTGAGGGGGAGATGCCCGGCAGGGCAGAGAGGGGGGCCTCGCGCCTGCTCATGCGACTACGAGGTGCCTCGCTTCCACTCACGCAGTTACAGCCCTTATCGCCGGATAAAGCGCGCGATACCTCTGATAGGCATCGGCATAAGCCCCGCCAAGCCCCGCATCCGGCTCAACCGTCGCGTCCGTCGCCGGCGCCGTGCATACCGCCAGCGGATCGGCGCCTGTCGCGGCGATCAACCCCAGCCTTGCCGCGCCAAACGCAGCGCCGAAATCGCCGTCGGCCGGGATGTCGACCGGCACCTGCAGCGCGGTGGCGATCGCCTTCAGCCAGTAGCGCGAGCGTGAGCCGCCGCCGATCGCGGTGACCCGGCTCAATGTCGTGCCGGCCGTCTTCAGCGCTTCGAGGCTGTCGCGGAAGGCGAAGGCGACGCCTTCCAGCACCGCCTGCGTCAGCACGGCCCGGCTCGATTGATGCGCAAGCCCCGTGAACGAGCCGCGAATGGCGGAATCATTATGCGGCGTCCGCTCGCCGGAGAGGTAAGGCAGGAAGGTGACTCCGGTCGGCGCCTTGAGCGTGTCGCCAAGCTCGCCGGTCAGGTCGCCGGCGCTCTTGCCGGTGATTTCCGAAAGCCAGTTGAGCGAATCGGTGGCCGACAGGATCACGCCCATCTGATGCCAGGTGTTGGGCAGCGCGTGGCAGAAGGTGTGCACCGCGCTTTCCGGATTGGGCAGGTAGGAGGCGTTGGCTGCAAACAGCACGCCCGATGTGCCGAGCGACACGAAGGCGTGGCCCGCGCCGACCGTGCCCATGCCGCAGGCCGAGGCCGCATTGTCGCCGGCGCCGCCGGCAATCGGGATGCCCGCCGCGATGCCCCATTTCGAGGCGAGCTCGGCGCGCAAGGCGCCGGCCTTGGCCGTGCCCTCGACCAGCGACGGCATCTGTTTTTCGTCGAGCGATGTCGCCGCCAGCAACTCGGGCGCCCAGCGACGCTCGCCGACATCGAGCCATGAGGTGCCGGCCGAATCCGACATTTCCGAGATGTGTTCGCCGGTCAGCCAGAGCCGCAGATAATCCTTGGGCAAAAGCACCTTCGCCACCTTGGCAAAGATCGCCGGCTCGTTGTTCTTCACCCAGGCAAGCTTCGGCGCGGTGAAGCCCGGAAAGACGATATTGCCGGTGAGCTTGCGGAAGCGCGGATCGGCATCGAGCGCCGCCGCCTCGACATGGCTGCGCGTGTCGTTCCACAGGATGCAGGGGCGCAGCACCTTGTCCGATTGATCGAGCAGGGTGGCGCCATGCATCTGGCCGGAAAGGCCGATTCCCTTGACCGCCGCCAGCTCTATCGGATGCGAAGCCTTGAGTTCGGCAATCGCCGTCTCGCTGGCCTCGATCCAATGCGCCGGATCCTGCTCCGACCAGCCGGGATGCGGCCGCGAGACGTCGAGCGAGCCATGGCCGGCGCCTATGACTTTCTGGCCGTCGTCGATCAGCAGCGCCTTGACGCCCGAAGTGCCCAGGTCGAGGCCGAGATACATGATTTCCTCCCACTGCCATTAATTTTTTCGGATCTCGAAAAAATCTGGCTTGGCCAGTTTTTAGGGCAAGATCCGCTTCGGGTCAATTCTCAGACAAATCGGATGCCCGCCGAAGGAACAACGCCGACAGCGGACTGTCGGGCCGCGCGAGCTGACGCTCGGCGGCCAGCGCCCGTGCCAGCGCCTGATCGCCGGCGCGCAACGCGGCCTCGATCAGCGTCAGGTCGATCACGTCGCGTTGCGCGTGACTGCCGCCGAAACGATGCGCGATCGATCGGATCGGCCGGATCAGGCGCACGGCCTCATCGTAGCGGCCCTCGCCGAAGGCCTTGATCGCAAGCGTCAGCGGATGGCCGACATCGCGCGTGAAGGCGGCGTTGTCGTCACTTCCGCGCATCGCCTCACGCTGCGCTTCGAGCAGCGTCTTCGCCGGCGCCTCCAGCCCGGCGCCGACAAAGGCCATCATCGCATGCGCGTCGTTGAAGGCATAATTGCCGCCGCCGGCCTTGTGCCAGTTGTCGGCCAGAGCCGCCCAGCGCTCGCCGACATCGACGCCGCCGAGGCGCAGCCGCCACAGGATTGCCGAGGCATCGACCATGTTGAGCGCCATCGTCGATGCCTCGCCATAGATAGGGCCGTCATAGAGCGCCAGCACCTCGGCGACCTCGCCGAGGTCGTAGTGGAACAGCGCCAGATGCCACCAATTGTGCACCTTGAGGAAGCTTTCCCTGGTCCAGGCGTCGGGATTGGCGCGCATCCAGGCAATGCCGTCTTTTTGCCGGCTCTGCATCTCCATGACATGGGCGACGGCGTGCTGCGCCCAGCCGTCGCGCGGCTCGAGCTCGACAGCCGTGCGGCCAAGCCTTTCGGCGCGGGCATAATCGCCCATCTCCTCGAGCCCGAAGGCCTGCATGCCGAGAACCGCATGATAGCCGGGCATGTCGCTTCGCCAGGCTGGCAGGGCGCGGCCGATGCGGTCGCGCAGCATGCGGGCATTGCCGGTGAAGAAATCAATCTGATGCCCGGTCAACAGCGCCACGAGATCGAGCGGATGGTCGATGGCGACATCCTCGAGGATGCGGGAGGCTTCATGCCAGCGCCCCCAGGCAAGATGGCCGAGGGCCGCGACATGCGCCCGCTCGCGAGCCGTGGCGGCGAGCGGCAAGGCCGCCTCGTGGCATGCTCTGGCCACGATCGTTGCCTCGCGCTCGGTGGCAAGGCCGAAGAGGTAGCCCTTGAACACATGCGCCATGACGAAGCCGGGATCCTCGGCGATCGCGCGATCGGCGGAGCCGACCGGATCGCCGATGAAACATTGCAGCTCATGCACGGCGCGGGCGTAGGATGAAAACCCGGCTTCGGTCGCGCCGGAGTAAGTCAGGCCGAATGCGTCCTTCAGCGCCATTCTGTGTCCTTCAGCGATCGCGAATTTGCTGTCTGGAGCCCGATCCTAAAGCATCGGCGAGGAGCGTGCCAACGGCCACCTGGATCAAGCAATACTCTGGTCTATTCGCCTGGGATCGCAGTTCATCAACCATCGGGCGCAGAATAGGCTTTGAAAATTGAGATGAATTATGTCTTCATTGCGGCAAGGGTGGGGCGGCTTAAATCGCGAATTGCGAGGACGCGATGCGGCGCTTTGGAAATTCTCTCCCGAGATTGTTCTCGGAAGGAAAAGTCATATCAGAAAATGCTGATATACTGATAAAAAGCCCAGTACATCCTTGGATGCTTGGCCTTCTGGCATCGACAGCACTTACATTGCTGCCGGGCTCCCAGGCTTTTGCCGCCTGTGTGCTGAGCCCGCCGGCCGGCAATACAGCCTATGTCTGCGACAGCGGCGACTCCGGCGGCAGCCTCACCGACACCAGCGGCGACAACACGCTGACCTTCCCTTCCGGCGGCACCGGCCAGATCAGCGGCAATGTCAGCTTCGGCGCCGGCACGGATCGCATCGACATGCAATCCGGCACCATCACCGGCACGGTCGACCAGGGCGACGGCACCGACTTCTTCACCATTGGCGCCGGCACTGTTGCCGGCAACGTCCAGCAAGGCGCGGGTATCGACGATTTCAACATGAGCGGTGGCCAGATCGGCTCGCTCAACCAGGGCGATGGGCTCGACACCTTCACCATGAGCGGCGGACGCATCGTCGATTTCTTCGACGATGGCGACCATGCTGTGATGACCGGCGGCCGCATCGGCCGCGTCAACATGAAGCTCGACCAGAACTACTTCAACATGTCGGGCGGCGTCATCGACCGCAACCTCGTCACCGGCTTCGACAAGGACACAATCATCCTTTCCGGCGGCACGATCGGCGGCAACATCAGCGTCAGCGGCGGCAACGACAGCGTCACCATCGCCGGCGGCACGGTCGGCGGCGGCGTGCTGATGAGCTTCGGCTCCGACAGTTTCGTCTGGGACGGAGGCGGCATCATCTATGGCAGCGTCGATCTCGGCGCCGACAATGATACCGCCAAGCTCAGCAATCTCACCAAGGCCAATCTCGGCGGCGCCGACGCCTTGAATGGCGGCCTCGGCACCGACACGCTCACCTTCGACAACGTCAAGCTCGACGGCATCGCCAGGGTGCAGAACTGGGAGACGATCAACGCCACCAACGACACCCAGCTGACCCTCGACGGCAACCTCGTGCTGGGCGACTCCGGCACGGGCACCGGCACGCTCAACGTCGACCAGGCGAGCACGCTTTATGGAGGCGGCTTCAACGCCTCGATGCAGGCCTTCACGTCCGGCCAGTTGGCCAACGTGTTCAATGCCGGCCGCATCGACCTGACCAACGGCAATACGGGCGCCACCGACCGGCTGACGATCAACGGCAACTATACCGGGCTCGGCGGCCTGCTGCTGATCCAGACCGAGCTTGGCGACGATTCCTCCGCCTCCGACCGGCTTGTGCTGTCCGGCGGCACGGCCTCCGGCTCGACCGGCATCGCGGTGGTCAATGTCGGCGGCGCCGGCGCCGAGACCACGGCGGACGGCATCATGGTCGTGCAGGCCGTCAACGGCGCCACGTCGAGCGCCAACGCCTTCGCGCTTGACGCGCCGGTCGCGGCCGGCGCCTTCGAATATTATCTGTTCAAAGGCGGCGTCAGCGCCGGCAGCGCGGAGAACTGGTACCTGCGCTCGGCGCTGATCACGCCGACATCGCCGGCTGCCGCGCCTGGAGCGCTGGAGCCGGCGTCGCAGCCGGAGCCCGTGGCGCCGGAAACCGAACCGCCGCCGCCGCCGTCCGAACTGCCGCCGGTGCCGGTGCCGACCGACGGCGATGCCAACAATCCGCCGGTCGACCCGACGCCGCCGGTTCAGGCGAGTGATCCTGAGCCAGAGGCGCCGCCGGCTCCGCCCGAGGCGCCACCGGCCGACCCGCCGCCGCCCCCGCCGCCGGTGCCGACCGCCGTGCCCGATCTGCCGACGCCGGCAGCGGGCCAGGAAATCCTGCTCTACCGCATCGAGGTGCCGGTCTATTCGGCCGCGCCGCCGGTCGCGCAGCATCTGACGATGGCGACGCTCGGCACTTTCCATGAACGCCGCGGCGAGCAGAGCCTGTTGTCGTCAGACACCGATCTGCAGCCGGTCTGGGGCCGTATCTTCGGCCAGGACGCCAAGCTAGGCTGGTCGGGAACGGTCTCGCCCTCCTTCGACGGCACTTTGTTCGGGCTTCAGGCCGGCCTCGACCTTATCGGCCGTGAAACCGCCTCCGGCTCCGTCGACCGCGCCGGCCTGTTCCTTGCCTATGGCAGCATGAACGGCGACCTGCGCGGCCAGGCGCTGGGTCAGGATGGTCTTGCGGTCGGCAGCCTCGACGTCAGCGGCACCAGCGTCGGCGGCTACTGGACCCGTATCGGCAAGTCCGGCTGGTATCTGGACGGCGTGCTGATGGCGACCTTCTTCGGCGGCTCGGCCTCATCCTCGCGCGACATCGGCATCGATGTCGGCGGAACCGGTGTCACCGCTTCGCTCGAAGGCGGCTATCCGGTCGCGCTCGGGCAAGGCTGGACCCTGGAGCCGCAGGCGCAACTGGTCTGGCAGCATCTGTCGCTCGACGACGCCAGGGACAGGTTCTCCTCGGTATCGTTCGATTCCGACGATGACGTCACCGGCAGGATCGGATTGAGGCTGCAGGGCGAGACGGTCCTCGATGGGATGCCGCTGCAGCCCTATCTCAAGGCCAATCTCTGGCACGATTTCGGCGGCACCGACCGCGTCGACTTCGAGGGCACCGGCATCTCGACCCAGAGCCGGTCCACCTCCTTCGAGTTCGGCGGCGGCGTGGTCGCAAAGGTGAGCGACAAGGTCAGCGTCTTCGCCACCGGCGACTACACCACCAATCTCGGCGGCGACAAGCGCCGCGTGCTGGAAGGCAATCTGGGCGTGAGTGTTAAATGGTGATGGCTTCCTTCTCCCCGTTCCACGGGGAGAAGGTGGCGGCAGCCGGATGAGGGGCAGCGCCGACGCTACTCGTTCTTGGCTTCGAGAACCGGCCTCAATTCCCCGACCGCATCGCCACCGTGGCGATGCCGGCGCCGACCAGCAGCGTGCCGCCGGTGCGGTTGAAGATGCGGATGGCCCTCGGGTTGCGCACGATGGCGCGCGCCCTCGATGCGACCAGTGCGTAGCCGAAGGCATTGGCGAAGGCCAAGGTCAGGAAGGTCGTCTCGAAGATCAGCGTCTGCGTCCAGAAGTCGGCGTGCCGGTCGAGGAACTGCGGCAGGAAGGCGACGAAGAAGGTGATGCTCTTCGGGTTCAGCGCCGTCACCAGCCAGGCATGCGCCATCATCCTTGCCGCCGAAACCGCGTCGGTGCGCGGCTCGGCCTTCAGCGCGCCGCCGGCGCGGAACAGTTTTATGCCGAGATAGATGAGGTAGCCGGCGCCGATCACCTTCAAGATGGTGAACACGGTGGCCGAGGCCGCGAGCAGCGCGCCGATGCCCAGCATCGACAGCGTCATCGCGGTGAAGTCGCCCAGCGCGACGCCCACCGCCATCGGCAGCGCGGTGCGCCAGCCCTGGCCCAGCGCATAAGAGACGACCAAAAGGATCGTCGGGCCCGGGATGACGAGAAGGATGGAAGAGGCGGCGGCGAAGGCAGCCCAGTTTTCGAAGGACATTTCCCTGCTCCTTGAGCGCAAAGAAAAGGATAAATCCTGGGGTCGTCGGGAATGTAAAGGGGCCGCCGGAAAAATCTTCAGCGAAAATCTTCAACGCCTCGACCGGTAGCCCCATCAGCCGGCGCAACGATCCGTTAGGGTTAAGCCGGACCAGCGGCCTTTCACCCTTTTTCAACCATGAGTGCCGAAAATGCCGTCATCCGGCCGGACCGTGCTTCCCGCCGGCAGCGTAGGGTTTGGTGTATGCGCGAGTTGCCGCAAAGTCTGCCTTCCAAGGGCGCAATCGATACCGAAATTCAGCTTTCCCGCCGCGCCTTGCTTTCGGGCGCCGGCGCCATGGCGATGCTGGGCCTTGCCGGCTGCAGCACCACCGACACGCTCGACCTGCCGCAGATGCAGCTCGACAACACCGTCACCGGTTCCGTGCCGCCCATGCGCCCGGCGATCAGTGTCGACAAGAACATCACCGGCCCCGACGTAATGTACGCCTCGCTCACCGATGGCGGTTTCGAGGTGCCGGCCGTGCCGTGGCAGAAGGTCAAGCCGCAGTTCCGCCGCCAGATCGTCGTCGACAAGACCGGCGAGGCGCCCGGCACCATCGTCGTGCACCTGCAGGAACGCATGCTCTATCTGGTCCAGCCGGGCGGCGACGCCATCCGCTATGGCGTCGGTATCGGCAAGGATGGTTTCCGCTGGTCGGGCCGCGCCAACATCCAGTACGGCCGCGAATGGCCGGTCTGGACGCCGCCGCCGGAGATGATCCAGCGCAAGCCGGAACTGGTGAAATGGCAGGGCGGCCAGCCCGGCGGCCTCACCAATCCGCTGGGCGCCCGGGCGCTCTACATCTACCAGAACGGCAAGGACACCGGCTACCGCATCCACGGCTCGCCCGAATGGTGGAGCATCGGCCAGGCGATGTCGTCGGGCTGCGTGCGCCTCATCAACCAGGACATTATCGACCTCTACAGCCGCGTTTCCAAGAAGAACCCGGTCGTCGTGGTCTGATCTTTTCGAGGCGGCCATTCGGCCGCCTCCCCACGATACCGTTTCTTCCGTTGCGCGATGCCGCAAGACAGGCGAAGGTGCCCTGAAAACCTTCGCTTCGGGAGAGAACGAGCATGGCTGGAACCTTCGTTATCGCGCAGGGCGGCGGCCCCACTGCCGTCATCAACCAGACGGTCGTCGGCGCCACGCTGGAAATCCGCAAGCGTCATCCCGGCGCCAGGGTGCTGGGCTCGATCCATGGTGTGCGCGGCATCCGCGACGGCAACTATGTCGATCTCTCCGCCGTACCCGAGGATCGGCTGCGGCTGATCGCCGGCACGCCGAGCGCCGCCCTTGGCTCGACCCGCGATAAGCCGGACGCCGCTTATTGCGAGGTCATCCTCAACGGCCTGAAGAAGGTCGGCGCCGACGCCTTCATCTATATCGGCGGCAACGACACTTCGGGCACGCAGCAGATCCTGACCGACGCCGCCGGCGGCTCGATCGCCTTCGTCCATGCGCCCAAGACCATCGACAACGACCTCGAGGAGAACGACCACACGCCGGGCTTCATCTCGGCGGCCGAGTTCGTCGCCGGCGCCTTTCTCTCCGTCGACCTTGATTTCCGCGCGCTGCCCGGCATCTATGTCGGCATCGTCATGGGCCGGCATGCGGGCTTCCTCACCGCCGCCGCGGCCGCCTGGCAGCTCGATCCCGACAGCGGCCCGCACCTGGTCTATGTGCCGGAGCGCGCCTTCTCGGCGAAGCGCTTCATCGATGAGGTGCGCGAGAAGCTGGATCGTCACAAGCGCTGCATCGTCGCCGTCTCGGAAGGCGTCAGCACCGCCGACGGCAAGGCGCTGGTCGAAAGCCTGGTGCCGCCGGAGAAGCTTGAGCGCGACCAGCACGGCAACGTCAAGCTGTCGGGCAGCGACCTGCCGGCGGCGCTGGAACGGGCCTTGGCCGAAGGCCTGCCCGGCAAGCGCGCACGCGTCGATGCTTTAGGCTACATGCCGCGCGGCTATGTCGGCGCCATCAGCGCCGTCGACGCCCAGGAGGCCTTCGACGCCGGCGCTTTCGCCGTCGCCGTCGCAGGGGAAGGCGGCGGTTCGGTGGCGATCCAATATGACGGGTCGAAGACCGTGCTGAAAAAGGTGCCGCTGAAGGCGGTGGCCGGCAAGACGCGCCATATGCCCGACGATTTCATGCAGCCGGACGCCAACCAGCTTTCGGAAGCCGGCATGGCCTATCTGAAGCGTCTCGTGCCGGAAAAGTACAAGGTCGGGAAGCCGTTCGTCTGATGGGCGGTCCGATGCCCGAGCTTGAGGTCGGCGACTGGTTCGGCAAGGCGACAGTCGATGCCGGCACGACGATGCTGACCGAGCCCTTCGTGCATGATTTCGTGCGCGCCAACATCTGGCATTTGAAGGGCCGCGACGCCGACCTCCTGGTAGACACCGGCATGGGCATCCGTCCGCTGGCGCCTGAGATCGACACGCCGCCCGGCAAGCCGCTCATCGTCGTCGCAACCCACATCCATCTCGACCATGTCGGCTCGCTGCACGAATTTCCTCTCAGGATGGGACCGAAGGTCAGCGCGGCGCAGTTCCCCAGCATGGACGCTGCCGTCACCTACGCTTACATGTTCCACAACCTCGACGGCGCCGTGTCGAAGCTGCCGGCGCCGGACTGGAAGGCGGCCGATTATCGCATTCCTTCCGCGCCGCTGACTCGCGCGCTCGACGAAGGCGATGTCGTCGATCTCGGCGACCGGAAATTCCGTGTGCTGCATCTGCCCGGGCATTCGCCGGACTCTATCGCGCTCTTCGACGAGGCCGACGGCCTATTCTTTGCCGGCGACGCCATCTATGACGGCATGCTGATCGACGATCTGCCGGATTCCGACCGCACGGCCTATTGTCGCACCATGCAGCGCCTGCTCGACCTTCCGATCGGCATCGGCCATGGCGGCCACGGCCCGAGTTTCGACCGCGCCAGAATGCACGAAATCGCTTCCTCTTATCTGCGCAGGCGGGAGCGGTTCGTAAGCGGCCTCTGAATTAAATCTTTGTAAGGTCACCCAAAGGCCCTGATTCGGGCCATTCCGCGTCCTAAATCTTGATGGTCGATCCGGCCGGCTGCCATGTGCGGCGAGGCAGGCATTCCCGGTCGCCGACACGTCGACGGGCGCTCCTCCAGAGCGCCTGCGGCGCTGGATCAACCTCTCGCCCGGACAGAACGACCATGTCACCATCAAGCATTCTTCGCAGACATCGCGTCGCCGCCCTGCTGGGCGCCGCGCTGATCATTTCTCCCGTCGTCGTCTCCTTTGCCCAGAACAATGCAGGCCTCAGCACAGTGGCCGCCACGACCCAGACCCCGGTCGCCGGCATCACGGCCCCGAACGGCTCTTTCGCCCCGGTCATCGCCGTTACCAAGCCGGCGGTCGTCACCATCACCTCGATCATGAAGGCGCAGCCACAGGTGGGTGATGACGGTTCGCCCCTCGGCGGCAATGTGCCGTTCGACCAGTTCTTCCAGCAGTTCTTCGGCGACCAGGGCATGCCGATGCCGCGCACGCCGCCGCAGCAGGGGCAGCGCGCCGAGGCGCTCGGCTCCGGCTTCATCGTTGGCGCCGACGGCACCATCGTCACCAACAATCACGTTATCGATGGCGCGAGCTCCATCAAGGTGACGCTCGACGACGGCACCGAGCTTCCTGCCAAGCTCGTCGGCCATGACGCCAAGAACGATCTCGCTGTGCTTAAGATCAAGGCCGACAAGCCGCTGCCAACCGTCAAATGGGGCGATTCCAGCAAGCTGATGACCGGCGACCAGGTGCTGGCGATCGGCAATCCGTTCGGCATCGGCACCACCGTCACCGCCGGGATCGTCTCGGCGCGCGGCCGCGACCTGCACAGCGGGCCGTTCGACGATTTCATCCAGATCGACGCGCCGATCAACCACGGCAATTCCGGCGGTCCGCTGGTCGACGTCAACGGCAATGTCATCGGGATCAACACCGCCATCTATTCGCCCAATGGCGGCAGCGTCGGCGTCGGTTTTGCCATCCCGTCGGACCAGGCTGAGAAGGTCGTCGCCAAGCTGATGAAGGGCGGCGACATCGAATACGGCTATCTCGGCGTGCAGATCCAGCCGGTCACGCCGGATGTCGCCAGCGCCATCGGCCTCGACCATCCGGGCGGCGCCCTGGTTTCCCAGGTCACCGACGGGTCGCCCGCGGCCAAGGCCGGCATTGAAACCGGCGATGTCATCACCGGCTTCGGCGGCCAGGAGATCAAGGATCCCAAGGATCTGTCGCGCGCCGTCGCCGACGTGTCGCCCGGCGCCAAGGAGACCGTCAACATCTGGCGCAAGGGCAAGGCGATGCAGATCTCCGCCGATGTCAGCCGCAACGCCGAAGATCAGAAGACGGCGTCGAACGGCAATGAAGGCCGCAGCCCGTCGGCCGAACAGGGCTTGCGCGTTCCCTCGCTCGGCCTCGGCCTGACCGACCTCACGCCCGATATCCGCGACCAGCTCAACCTTGCCGGCAACCAGCGCGGCGCGGTGGTCGAGCGGGTCAATCCGGACAAGGCGGCTTCGGCCGCCGGCATCCAGCCGGGCGACGTCATCGTCGGCGTCGACCAGACGCCGGTGAAGACGGCCAGGCAGGCCAATCAGGCGATCGCCGAGGCCGGCAAGTCCGGCAAGAAGTCGGTTCTCCTGCTGATCGATCGCGGCGACGCGCAGATCTTCGTCGCCGTGCCTTTCGCCGCCGGCTGAGAAAATCCTCTACGGAGCCTGCCTTGCTGGCGGGCTCCACTCTCAAGATTTCTGTTGCCCCGGAAGGCGTCTTCGAGAACACTCCCCGCATCGTTCCACCGGTGCAGGAAGGCGTCTCCATGGTCACGCGCGGGTTCTTTTCCGGAAGGCGTCCACCTTCCGACACCGACGCGCGCATTCCGCCCGGTCAGTACCTGGAGCAGGGTTTTCCCGTGCTCTCGGCCGGGCCGACGCCGCGCGTGCGCACCGAGGACTGGTCCTTCACGCTCAAGCAGGGGCCGAAGCCGATCAAGAAATGGAACTGGGCCGAGTTCAACGCGCTGCCGCAGAGCAAGATGACGCGCGACATCCATTGCGTGACGGCCTGGACCAAATTCAACACGCCCTGGCAGGGCGTCATGATCGACGACATCCTCGCCGACGCCGGCATCGAGCCGCCGACCGCCTACACGCTGGCGCTGTCCTTTGACGGCTATTCCACCAATGTTCCGACCAAGGACCTCGTTACCGGCAAGGCGATGGTGGCGCTGCTCTATGAAGGCAAGCCGATCACGCCGGATCATGGCGGGCCGGCGCGGCTCTTGGTGCCGCATCTCTATTTCTGGAAATCGGCCAAATGGGTGAACGGGCTGCAGTTCACCGAGCGCGACGAACCAGGCTTCTGGGAGCTTCGTGGCTATCACATGTATGGCGACCCCTGGCGCGAGCAGCGCTATTCCAGCGACCCGTGAGGGGCGATTCGTGAGCAGCAATCGATGACCGCCGAGCCGTCGCCGCAATCGCCCTGGCAGGCAGCCACGATCACCCGCATCGAAAAGCGCACGCCGCGCGTCACCAGCTTCTGGTTCCAGCCGTCGCGGCCTTTCGCTCACCTTGCCGGACAGCATGTCGACATCAGGCTGACGGCGCCGGACGGCTATCAGGCGCGCCGCTCCTATTCCATCGCCTCGGCGCCGGAAGCAAGCGGCGGCGTCGAGCTGGCGATCGAGCGGCTCGACGACGGCGAGGTCTCGCCCTTCTTCCACGACGTGGCCGCCGTCGGCGACGAGATCGAGCTGCGCGGACCGCTGGGCGGCCATTTCATCTGGGAGGAGAGCGACGGCGGGCCGATCCTTCTGGTCGGCGGCGGCTCCGGCGTCGTGCCGCTGATGGCGATGGTGCGCCATCGCACGCAGCGCAACAAGGCGGTGCCCGTCGCGCTGGTGTTCTCGGCGCGGGTCTGGGACGAGGTGATTTTCCGCGACGAACTGATCGGCCTCGACGACCGCCGCGACGGATTCGATCTCGTTTTGACGCTGACCCGCGAGCCGGCGAGGCGGCCCTCCGATTATTCCCGGCGCATCGACGCCCGCATGATGGCGCAGTCCCTCGAGCGCCTGCCCAAGGCGCCGAAGCTCGCCTATGTCTGCGGCTCGAATGCGTTCGTGTCAGCCGCCGCCGACGCCTTGATCGGCGCCGGCGTTCCGGCGGAGATCATCCGCACCGAGCGCTACGGGGTTTAGAAGCGTGATCCCGACGAGGATGATCCCGCAACGGTCCTCGCCTCGACCGACAAGCCTTCAGGCCTCGATGTCCAGCGCCGACAACGGCCTCGAACAGCAGGCCAGGATATAGCCGTCATCGATCTCGTGATCGAGAATGCCGCCATTGTGGCTCATCGAGACCTCGCCCGAGACCTTCTTCACCTTGCAGGTCCCGCAGAGACCGAACTCGCAGGCCGCCGGGATCCTGACGCCCGAAGCGCGCGCCGTCTGCAGCACGGTCTGTCCGGCGACGCATTCCGCATCGACGTCTGAAAGCGAAAAGCGGACCGGCGTCACCGCCTCGGCGAGCGGCTTGGCGTCGTCGCCGGCCGGCATCGCGAACGGCGCCGGGACTTCTTCCACGGCCGGCGCGGCGAAGCTCTCCTGATGGTAGCGGCTCATGTCGAAGCCGGCTGCCTCCAGCATCTGCCGCACGGCGCGCATGAAGGGGTCCGGCCCGCAGCAGAAGATCTCCCGCTCGCGGAAGTCGGGTGCCAGAAGCGGCAGCCGGATCGCGTCGATGCGGCCCATATGGCCGAACCAGCCCTCGCGGCTCGACCGCTCCTCGATCATGAAGCCGAGCGACAGGCCGGGCATGCGGCTGCCGAGCAGTTCGAGCTCCTTGCGGAAGATGATCTCTTCCGGCCGCCGCGCGCAATTGACGAAGCCGACATCGGTCCAGGGCGCGCAGTCGTTCAGCCAGCGCAGCATCGACATCATCGGCGTGACGCCGGATCCGGCCGAAATGAACAGATATTTGGCCGCCGGATGGCTGTGCAGCGAGAAATCGCCGGCCGGCCCGTAGGCCTTCACATGGACGCCGGGCTTCAGATTGTCGAACATCCAGCGCGTGCCGACGCTGTCGGCTTGCGCTTTCACCGTCACCGCGATCGAGAACGGCCGCGACGGCGAGGACGACAGCGTGTAGGTCCGCATCAGCGGCCCGTCGGCGGTCGGCAATTCCAGCGTCACGAACTGCCCGGGTTTGTAGCGGAACCAGGTCTGATTGTCGGAGCGGAAGGTGAACGTCTTCACCTGCGGCGCCTCGTCGCTGACGCCGATCACTTCCAGCACCTGCAGCCTGTCGTTCCAGGGCGCCATCTCGTCGAGATGGCGATAGAGGCCGAGATCCGTCATCGCGTTCATCTCCTTAGCCTTCAGGCGACGCTGCGCAACGCCGGGCGACCGCCTTCGGCAAGGCGCGGACCGATGAAGGAGGCGTACCACTCGACGAACTGGATGACGCCGCCCTCATGCAACTCGGAATAGGGACCGGGCTCGTAAGCCGGCGACAGGATGCCGAGCGCATTTTCCTCCACGATGCGGCGGTCCTGATCGTTGGTCTCGGTCCAGACATGGGTGAGTTCTGCCAGATCGTAGTCGACGCCTTCCACCGCGTCCTTGTGGACCAGCCATTTCGTCGTCACCGCGGTCTCGGTGGCGCTGATCGGCAGCACACGGAAGGTGACGGCGTGATCGATGAGGATGTGGTTCCACGTGGTCGGGTAATGGTAGTGCATCAACGTGCCGATACGGTCGGCGGCGACGCTGGCGGACAGGTTTTTCGTCACGGCGCGCTTGCCGCTCATCGTGTAGCTGACGGCGTCGCGCAGCAGCGGCGCGCGCGTCGCGCGGTATTGCCCGGCCGGGTCGATCCGGAACCGGCTCGGCAGACCCGCCGCCTCGCATTTCGCCCAGTGCGCAAGCATTTCCGGATCGCTGTCGGCGCCTTGCACACCGGTGACCGTCGGCGCTTCCGGGAAGGTCTTGCACAGTTCCGGATGGTTGCCGGCGCAATGATAGCACTCGCGGTTGTTTTCCCAGACGAGCTTCCAGTTGCCCTTTTCGACGATCGTCGATTCGAACGCGACCTTCGCCTCGCTCAGCCGGTGCGGCAGGAGATAGGGTTCGATCATGGCGCGCATCGGCGCGAAGTCGGCCGGCTCTTTTGCCAGGCAAATGAAGATGTAGCCGCCGACGCTCTCGCAGGCGACCGGCTTCAGGCCGAACTGGCTCTTGTCGAATCCTTCCGCCATCTGGCGCGCGAACAGCAGCCGCCCGTCGAGCTCGTAAGTCCACTGATGGTAGGGACAGACCAGCTTGGCGGCGGTGCCCTTGTCGGTGTTGCACACGCGGCTGCCGCGATGCCGGCAGGAGTTGTGGAAAGCGTTGATGCTTCCCTTCTGGTCGCGGACCAGCACCACTGGATAGTCGCCGATCTGGACGGTGATGTAGCTGCCTGGTTTCGGCAGCTCGCAATCATGGCCGATGAACAACCAGTCACGATACCACATCAGCTCCATGTCGAGCTTGAAATAGTCGGGATCGGTATAGAAGGGCTGCTCAAGCGAGTAGCCCGGCTTGCGGCTCTGCAGGAGCCTCAGCATGTCGTTGCGCGCATCCATGTCCTGTCCTCGCATCAAGGACTGAACTGGTGGTGATGGAGAAGAACGACCGCCACCGGCAGGGCCGGGCACGCGCCGTCCGCCTCTTGACCGCCCACCGCGATCAGTCGAGTTCAAACTGTCTCTGGCTGGTTTCCGGGCTTTGGAGTTGCCCTCGCGGGCGGTCGCAACACCTTCCCAGGCCCATGGCCCAGTGGTCTCCCGTTGCGACCTCACTCCACCACCGTTGCGGGGGCAGCGCCGGATTTCGACCGGCTTCCCAATTCTCCGCCTCGTCGCGACGAAGCGGCACCTGAGATGGCCTGATCTAACCACGACAGCCGGTTTCCCGTCGGCATGAAAACGACATCGCATCCATGCGGCGCGACAATGGGCGGCATATTGACGGTGCTGAGTCTCGTCCTTGCGCCATGCCCTCCGGCTTCCAGAACGCTCCCCGGGACGAGCTTCAGGAGGGCTCCGATGGTTAACAGTATCAAAAAGTGACTATTAGCAGATTCTAAAATCGAACCGAACGGTTCGTTTCTGTTGACGGTGCGTACAGGACGCTGTGAACGTTGGCGCTCCGACACACTTGGTGAGCCAACCGCCGAACTCACATAAGTCATTGATTAGATTCGATAAAAATATAGTCATAGGCATGCTTATGAAAACTTCAAGATGCGGATTCATAGTCCAGACGAAAAAACATCGTGATTGGAATCCGGCGATCGGCTCACCCAAATCAGCGCTGTCCGAACGACGCGATTTCATTCCCAAGACACGCCGCTAGACGGACTGAATAAAAATACTGGAGTAGCAAAAATGAAAAAGATTGTTCTCACTGCCGCAGCCCTTCTGGCAATTTCCGGCAGCGCCTTTGCCGGTAGCGACAATTACAACGCGCAGGCTGCCAACCCGCCGGCCGCCACGGTCGACTCTTCTTACACAGCCTCGGTCCGCAAGTCCGAACCGGCTGAACAGAAGCCTGTCGCCACGGGCGCCGACCGCAACCTTTTCGGTAACAACTAACAGCCGACTTCGAACGGCGACGGGTTTGCCCGTCGCCTCGGTCGGATCAGGAAATTCAGGAGTACTGAGATGAAAAATATCATTCTTGCCACCGCGGCTCTCATGGCCGTTTCCTCGGCTGCTTTTGCGGGCAGCGACAATTACGGCAACAGCGGCGTCAACCAGCCGGCTCCCGCCGTGGATACGACCCGCACCTCGTCGATCGGCACCGACTCGCCTGTCTACAAGCTGCTGAACTCGTCCCGCGACGCGCAGAAGTCGGCTCCGCAGGGCGCTGACCGCGACCACTTCGGCAATCGTTAACAGCCGACCGTGATTTGAAAACAGGAGCGGCGGGCCGAGGCCCGCCGCTTTTTCTTTGCCGCAGCGGCTCTGCGCTCAAGCCGCCTTTGCTTCTTCGCGATGCAGCGTGAAGGAATGGCCGTCGGCGTCGAAAATATGCAGATCGCCGGCGCTTGCGTTGAGCCGCAGTGTCTCACCGCGCTTGACCTCGACATTGCCGGGCAGCTTGGCGACCAGCGGCAGGTCTGCGCGGCCGATATCGATATAGACGAGCTGAACCTCGCCGAGTTGCTCGATATAGTCGACCTTGCCCTCGAAGAGGTAATCGGAACCGGTGGCGATCGCGAGATCCTCCGGCCGCACGCCGAAGCTGACCGCCGCGCCATTCGCCGAGGCAGGCGTCGCGATCGGCACCGTCGCCTTGCGGTCGCCGACATGGCTGACCACGGTCGGATTGCCGGCCTTCTCGATCTTTGCCGGCAATATGTTCATCGCCGGCGAGCCGATGAACTGGGCGACGAACAGATTGCCCGGACGCTTGTAGAGTTCCATCGGCGTGCCGACCTGCTCGACCCGGCCGTCCTTCAGCACCACGATGCGGTCCGCCAGCGTCATCGCCTCGACCTGGTCGTGCGTCACATAGATCATGGTGGTGTTCGGCATCGATTCCTTGAGCTTGGCGATCTCGATGCGGGTGGCGACGCGCAATGCGGCGTCGAGGTTCGACAGCGGCTCGTCGAACAGGAACACTTTTGGGTTGCGCACGATGGCGCGGCCGATGGCGACGCGCTGGCGCTGGCCGCCCGACATCGCCTTGGGCAGGCGGTCGAGATATTTGGTGAGCTGCAGGATTTCCGCCGCCTGCCGCACCCGCTTGTCGATCTCGGCCTTGCTTTCCTTGCCGATCTTCATCGAGAAGGCCATGTTGTCGTAGACGGTCATGTGCGGATAGAGCGCATAGGACTGGAACACCATGGCGATGCCCCGCTTCGACGGCGGCACGTCGTTCACCACCTCGCCGTCGATCTTCAGTTCGCCCCCGGTGATCTCCTCGAGCCCCGCGATCGACCGCAGCAAGGTGGACTTGCCGCATCCCGACGGTCCGACGAAGACGATGAACTCGCCGGATTTGATGTCGAGGTCGATGCCGTGGAGGATGTTAAGGTTGCCGTATGATTTCTTCACCTGGTTCAGCGTGACATCGGCCATGTTTGTCCTCTCCCGTTGATCTTTGTCTGCAAGTTCAGTCGATGCGCCCGAACCACGCGCCGTATCCGCCGAGGCGGACAGGCCCGCTGCCACTCTGTCCCGAAAAGCCATGTCCGGGCAAGGTCTGCAGCGCGCCTTGGCCGAGATCGACCTCGGCGGGCTTGCTGCCGAGGTTGAAGGCGCAGACGATCCGCTCATTGCCCTCGCGGCGCGTGAAGGCCACGGTGTCGCCGTAGCTTTCGATGAATTCGATATCGCCCTTGCCCAGCGCCGGATGCTGGCGCCGGAAGGCGAGGAAGCGGCGGTAATGCTCGAGCAGCGAGCTTGCGTCGCCCTGCTGCACGTTGACGGCCTGCGACAGGTGCCTGCCTGGCACCGGCAGCCAGGGCTTGGCGGTCGAGAACCCGCCATTCTTGGCCGCGGCCTCCCACACCATCGGCGTGCGGCAGCCGTCGCGGCCCTTGAACTCCGGCCAGAAGCGGATGCCGTAGGGGTCCTGCAGGTCCTCGAACTTCAGCTCCGCTTCGCCAAGGCCGAGTTCTTCGCCCTGGTAGATGCAGACCGAGCCGCGCAGCGACATCAGAAGCGCCGAGATCACCTTCAGATAGGCGGTCGGGTCCGTCTCGTTGGCGGCCCAGCGCGAGGCGACCCGCATCACGTCATGGTTGGAGAAGGCCCAGCACGACCAGCCGTCGCTGGCGACCCGGCCGAAGGCCTCCAGCACCGCGCGCACTTTCGCCGCGCTGATCTTCTCCGGCGCCAGAAAGTCGAAGGAATAGCACATATGCACGCGCTTGCCGTCGGCGGTGTAGGCGGCGACCACTTCCAGGCCGCGCTGGGAGTCACCGACCTCGCCGACGGCGGCCTGTGCCGGATATTCGTCGAGAAGCGCGCGGAAGCGCTCGAGGAAGCCGAGATTCTCCGGCCGGCTCTTGTCGTAGATATGGTCCTGGTAGTTGTAAGGGTTGACCGCGGGCGCGGTCTGGTCGTTGCGCTGTTCCGGCGGCAGCGGGGGGTTGTCCTCCAGCCCCTGGCTGTGGAAATAGAAGTTGATCGTGTCCAGCCGAAAGCCGTCGACCCCGCGTTCCAGCCAGAAGCGGGTGATGTCGAGCAGCGCGTTCTGGACTTCTCCATTGTGGAAGTTGAGATCGGGCTGCTCGGCCAGGAAATTGTGCATGTAATATTGCTGGCGGCTGGTGTCCCACTGCCAGGCCGAACCGCCGAAGATCGACAGCCAGTTGTTGGGCGGCGTGCCGTCCGGCTTGGCGTCCGCCCACACATACCAGTCGGCCTTCGGGTTGCTGCGGCTGGAGCGGCTTTCCTTGAACCACGGGTGGATGTCGGCGGTGTGCGACAAGACCTCGTCGATCATCACCTTGAGGCCCAGCCGATGGGCTTCCGCCACCAGCGCGTCGAAATCGGCGAGCGTGCCGAACATAGGGTCGACGTCGCAGTAATCCGAGACGTCATAGCCGAAATCCTTCATCGGCGATTTGAAGAAGGGCGAGATCCAGATGGCGTCGACGCCGAGCGAGGCGATATAAGGCAGGCGCTGAACGATGCCTTTCAGGTCGCCGATGCCGTCACCGTTGGAGTCCTGGTAGGAGCGCGGATAGATCTGGTAGATCACCGCGCCCCGCCACCAGTCGCGGTCGATCGCAGGGTCTGGTCTCGAAGTCGCCTTCAAAGCCGATTGCATGTCTTCAACCTCCTTTCACCGAGCCGGCAAGCAGCCCGCGGACGAAATAGCGCTGCAGCGAGAAGAACACGATCAGCGGCACGATGATGGTGATGAATGCCGATGTCGTCAGGATTTCCCAATTGCCGCCGCGTGAGCCGAGCAGCGCGTTGAGCTTGGCCGTCAGCACGATCTGATCGGGCGCCGTGCCGAGGAAAACCATCGCCACCAGCAGATCGTTCCATACCCATAGGAACTGGAAGATGGCGAAGGAGGCAAGCACCGGGAACGACAGCGGCAGCACGATCTTGACGAAGATCTCGAAATCGCTGGCGCCGTCGATGCGCGCCGATTCCATGATCTCGCGCGGCAGGCCGGCGATGTAGCTCCTCAGCAGATAGATGGCGAAAGGCAGGCCGAAGCCGGTATGCGCCAGCCAGATGCCGAGATAGGTCTTCGACGGCACGCCGAAGAAGGTGCCGACGCCGTTATAGAGCTTGAGCAGCGGGATGAGCGACATCTGCAGCGGCACGACCAGCAGGCCGATGATGACGGCGATCAGCAGCGCCCGGCCGGGAAAGCGCATCCAGGCGAGCGCATAGGCCGCGAAGGCCGCGATCAGGATGGGGATGATCGTTGCCGGAATGGTCACCGTCAGCGAGTTCATGAACGAGCGACCGATGCCTTCGGAAAAAAGCACCGCATCGTAGTTCTCGGTGGTGAATTTCGGCGGCGCCGAGGAGGCGTAATAAACGCGCTGGCCGCGATCGCCTTCGAATGCCTTCGGCGAGGCGAGCACGAAGCTGCCATCCGCGTTCACCTGCAAGGTGACGCCGTCGCCAAGATCAGCCGCCGTGCCGGCCTTGTATTGCGTCGGCGCCGCCGCCTTGACGCCAAAGGCGCTGATGTCGCGCTTGGCGCCGTCGCCGAAGACGTTGCCTTCGATGACATATTTGCCGTCCTTCTGCGTCTGCGCCGAGGCGGCCGGCAGCCGCCCGGCCTCGGTCTGGCTGGAACTGGCGAAGGAATTCCACCAGCCCGATGCGATGATCTGGTCCTTGTCGCGCAGCGACGAGACGAGAATGCCGAGCGTAGGGATGGTCCAGATAACGACGAAGACCAGCACGGCGATATGAACGCCGAAGCGGCTGACGAAGGACTTTCCGGTGGACGCGGCCATCTCAATGCCCTCCCGTCTCTTTGTTGGCCTGCCGGATGTTCCAGACCATGATCGGAATGACCGCGATCATGATGATGATGGCGATGGTCGCGCCGCGGCCGAAATCGCCGCCGCCGCGGAACATCCAATCGAACATCAAATTGGCCAGCACCTGGCTGTTCCATTGGCCGTTGGTCATGGTCAGCACGATGTCGAACACTTTCAGCACCAGGATAGTGATGGTGGTCCACACCACAGCGATGGTGCCCCAGATCTGCGGCACCATGATTTTCCAGAAGATCTGGAACGGGTTGGCGCCGTCGATGACCGCAGCCTCGAGCGTCTCTTCCGGAATGCCGCGCAGCGCCGACGAAAGGATGACCATCGCAAAACCTGTCTGGATCCAGATCAGGATCACCATGAGGAAGAAATTGTTCCAGAACGGCAGCGATATCCACACCTGTGGCTGGCCGCCGAAATACTGGATGATGGCGTTGAGCAGGCCGATCTGCACCTGGCCCTCGCCGCGGTACTCGTAGATGAACTTCCAGATCACGCTGGCGCCGACGAAGGAGATGGCCAGCGGCAGGAAGATCAGGCTCTTGGCGATCGTGCCCCACCAGATCTTGTCGGTGAGCACGGCGATGATCAGCCCTAGAAAGGTGCAGGCCGCCGGCACCACCGCCAGCCACAGGATGTTGTTGAGGATCGAGTTGCGGAAATCATGGTCGCCGAACGCCCATTCGTAATTGGCGAGGCCGACGAAATTTTGGCCGCCGCGATCGAGGAAGGAGAGCCGCAGCGTCTCGATGACCGGATAGATCAGATAGATGGTGAGGATGATCATCGCCGGGCCGACGAACAGCCAGGGCCGCACCAGGCCCTGCCGGCGCAGATTGTCGACGGCTGCCGTGCCTGAGACGCCGCGCGACGGGAAAACGAGATCGAGCAGTTTGTTGGCGCCCCAGAAATAGGCGACACAGCCGCCGACGCCGATGATGATGACGAATATGGCCGAGAAAATCTGAGCCGCCATGGGTCCCTCTCCCTGCGCATGACCGGCCAGCCGGGGCTGGCGGTCGGATGCACCGACTTTCGGTTATTCGGAACGATCGAAACGCGAAGGCTTCCGGCGTGGACCGCCGGTCGGATCCGGGCCGTAGCCCGGATCCTGGTGGAGGATGAGGAAAATATCAGGCCGCGCGCGGCGGCCCATTTGCCGGATGGCTACTTGATGGCATCCCAGCTTTTCTGGATGTCGGCGGCGACGTCCTGCGCGGACTTGCCGCCGACCAGGTCGATCATGCCGGTCCAGAACGAGCCCGCGCCGACCTTGCCGGGCATCAGGTCGGAGCCGTCGAACCGCACCGTGGTGGCCCCGACCAGGATCTCGCCCTGCTTCTTCAGCGCGTCGCTGCCATAGGCGTCCTTGTTGGCCGCCTTGAACGGGGTGACGAAGCTCTTCTGCGCCATCCACAATTCATGCGCGAGCGGCATCTGAAGGAACTTGATGAACTCGCGCGAGGCCTTGGAGTCCTTGGTGATCATCACCAGCGTTCCGGCCACTTCCAGCGGCGTGCCCAGTTCCGGCTTGGAGGCGTAGGGCGGATAGGGGAAGAAGTCCGCATCCTGGCCGAGCTTCACGTTCTCCGGGAAGAAGGAAGGAATGAACGACGCCTGATGGTGCATGTAGCATTTGGGCGGCACGGTGAAGAGGCCCTTCGGACTGTCGCGGAAGTCCGTCGCCGCGACCGCCTTGGCGCCGCCGTCCACCATCTTGTCGTCGGTGGCGATCTTGCCGAAGATGTCGATGGCGTTGACCACGGCGGGGTCGGTGAACGGGATCTCGTTCTTCGTCCACTTGTCGTAGACTTCCGGCGGCTGCGTGCGCAGCATGATGTCCTCGACCCAGTCGGTCGCCGGCCAGCCCGTGGCGCCGCCCGAACCCAGCCCGATGCACCATGGCTTGCCCCCGTCGGCGACGATCTTCTTTTCGAGATCGGCGAGCTCTTCCTGGGTTTTCGGCACCTTGTAGCCGGCCTCGTCGAAATTATCCGGCGAGTACCAGACCAGACCCTTCACGTCGATCTTGTAGGGGAACGCGTAGAAGCCGGGCTTGCCGTCCTTGCCCGTATAGGTGCCGAGCTTGGCCCAGGAGTCGCCGGCGGCATAATTTTCCTTGATCCAGGCGGCGACGTCGTCGCCCAGCGGGGTCAGCACGCCCTTGGAAGCAAGGTCCTGGATCAGGCCGGGCTGCGGCAGCACGGCGATGTTGGGCGGGCTGCCGGCCTGGGTGTCGATGACGATCTGCTGCTCATAATTCTCGGACGAGGAATATTTCACCTCGGCGCCAGTGGCTTCCTGGAAATAGTCGAGAACCGAACGCACAAGCGTTTCGTCCTCGCCGCGCCACGGCCCGAAGATCGTCAGCGTCTCGCCCTTGAGGTCGACCTTCTTGAGATCGTCGTAATTCGCCCAGTGAAATTTCGAATCTTCGCCCGGCTTGAACTTCAGTTCGGCATGTGCCGGCAGGCCAAGGGTGAGCGCAGCGAACGCGGCACCCAAGAGAAGCATTTTCTTCATCGCAGTCCTCCCAGTGTTGAGACAGTTCGGACGAAACCTCCATTTCGTCCGCCGACGCCCACGGAACTGTGACTCAGCGAGAAGGCAACCGCAACCTTTCGAAGAGTGTTCCAAAGCGCTTTGGCTGACTTGATCTCGCCATTGAATCGCCGTGAAGTCAAGAGGCTCATGTTGCTAATCGATTTAAAAAGAGTCGAATACTTTAGGAAAGTGCAGCGCAGCAAGCTTTTTTGGCGCTGCAGCAGCAATTTTGGCTTCAAACACGGTCGATGCGCCTCTAAGCTCACTTCGTCTGGCAATTGCGCCAGCCATCACGGATCGAACAGAATTGAAAGCGCTTTGAGGCTGGAGGCCTACGATGAACCTCAAGCAACTGTCGCACATGCTGTCGCTTTCGCAGACCACGGTCAGCCGGGCGCTGAACGGCTACCCCGAGGTCAGCGAGGAAACCCGGCGCCGGGTGATGGACGCCGCCAAGCGCCATGGCTACCGGCCGAACCCCAGCGCGCGCCGCCTCGCCACCGGCAAGTCCGGCATGATCGGCTATGTGCTGCCGACGGGCGCCGCCGTCGACATCGATCCGCATTTCGTCGAGTTCCTCTCCGGCCTCGGCGACTATGCCCGGTCGCACGAGCTCGACCTCGTGCTGTCGCCAGCCGATGCCGACGATGAGGAGACCACCTACCGCCGCATCGTCGCCAACCGGCAGGTCGACGCCGTCTACATCTCCTCGCCGCGTCCGGCTGACCGGCGGCTGGCCTTGGTCAATACGCTGGGCATACCCTTCATCGCCCATGGCCGCAGCGAAGGTCTGGATTTCGATTATCCCTATCTCGACATCGACAATGAGGGCGCCTTCCACGAGGCGGCGCGGCTGCTGCTCCAACTCGGCCACAAGCGCCTGGCGCTGATCAACGGCAATGAGCGCGAGACCTTCGCCATCCACCGCGAGCGCGGCATGCGCCGGGCGCTTGCCGCGAGCGGCCTGATGCTCAGCGAGCGCCATATCCGCTCCGTGACCATGACCGAGGAAAACGGCTATCGCGCCGCCCGCCGCCTGCTCGAGGAAGCCGAGCCGCCGACGGCGATCGTCTGCTCCAGCCTGATCATGGCGCTCGGCGTCGTGCGCGCCGTGCGCGATCTTGGCCTGACCATACCGGGCGACCTGTCGCTGATCGCCCATGACGACGTCTTCCCCTGGCTGCGGCCTGAAAATTTCCCGGTGCCGCTGTCGACGACGCGCTCCTCGATCCGTCTCGCCGGCGCCCGCGTTGCCGAGCGCCTGGCCGCGCGGATATCAGGACTGGAAGAGGGGGCCCGCGGCGAGGTCTGGCCGGTCGATCTGGTGGTGCGTGGGTCGGTCGCTGGCGCGCCGGTGTGAATCGAGTCCAGCTGCTGAGAAGCGATTGAAGTCGACGTCAAGAGATACTTCAGGGCGGGCCAAATTCTCTGTCCAGCAGCCCCATGATGATGTCATCCTGCCAGCTTCCGCTGACCAACGCGGCTTCGCGCTCGCGTCCCTCTTCCACAAATCCACATTTGCGATAGCAGGCGATCGCGCGGGAGTTGCTCGACAACACGCGCAGGGACACGCGGTGCAGACCGCGACCGAACGCGTAGCCGAGGACGAGCCTGATCGCTTCGGCACCATACCCCTTGCCGAGATATGCCGGATCGTCGATCCCGATGGCCAAGGCCGCTCTCTTATCGTGGCAGTCCATGCCGTGAAGGCGCACATGGCCGACAAAACTGCCCGCGTCGATCACCCATGCATGGTCCTGTTGCTCGATGAAGCGAATGGCTGCCTCGGCATCGGCTCGGGTAAAGCTTGCATTTGGGTCGAATGTCCCACCGTAGGCTTCGACGATTTCTCGATGCCGTCCAAGTGAAAGCCGCGTTTCCACGTCCACGGGCATTGGCCTGCGAAGGATGAGGCGAGCGGCCCGAAGTTCGGGAAGATCGGCTTTCATTTTGCAAGAACTAGGATGTTCGCGCCTATTTGTCGAATGACCCAAGCCCGGCGTGCCGGGGAGGGCGAGGTCTGGCCGGTCGATCAGGTGGCGGAGGGTCAGTTGCAGAAGCGCCGGGGTCCGGTCAGATACGGCAGGCGCGCCGACGTCGTGGGACAACGGTCCGCCTTCGCCTGCTCCTGATCTTGGACGGCGACAAGCGGTAAGCCTGGACCGTCAACCGATCTTTCCGGGTACGCCAATTTGCCCACATTCCCGTTCACCGAAGCGGATCCAATCCAGTACCCTGGTCCTCCGCCGAAGACTTCGGAGGTGGTGATTGTCGGTGGCGGCATCATCGGCGTAACGACGGCGCTTTTCTTGGCGGCCCGTAACATTCCGGTGACGCTGTTGGAAAAAGGCCGCGTCGCGGCGGAACAGTCGTCGCGAAATTGGGGCTGGATCAGAAAGCAGGGACGGGACGCGGACGAATTGCCGATCGTCATCGAGGCCATCCGCCTGTGGCGGCAGCTGGCCGAGGAAAGCGGCGAGGACATCGGGCTCACCCAGACTGGCGTGACCTATCTGGCCAACACCGACAAGGACATGGCTGGCTTCGAAGCGTTCATGAAGATCGCCGCGGCCCATGACCTCGACACGCGTCTCCTGGATGCGGACGAAACCGCAAAACTCATCACCGGCATGTCGCGCAGGTTCAAAGGTGCGATGACGACGCCCTCCGATATGCGCGCGGAACCATGGCTGGCGGTGCCTGCGCTCGCCAGGCTTGCCGCGCGAAAAGGCGCCAGGATCGTGGAGAATTGCGCGGCGCGAACCCTCGACGTCGCGGCCGGCAAAATCAAGGGCGTGTGGACCGAGGGGGGATATATCGAGGCCTCCACCGTATTGGTCGCGGGCGGCGCCTGGTCGTCCCTGTTCCTGGCGCGGCACGGCGTGTCCATCCCCCAGCTCAGCGTCCGCGTCACCGTGGCCGCGACGGAGCCCTTGCCCGAAATCTATGCGGGCGCGGCCGCTGACGACCACATCGCCTTCAGGCGCAGGCAGGATGGCGGATACACGCTCGCTGGCGGCGGCAGCCACTTGCTCTACCTGGGCCCCGACGCGTTCCGGCATGCCACCAAATATATTCCCGCCCTCAGGAACGATCCGTTCGGGGCGCGCTATTTCCCGTTCGCGCCGTCAGGCTACCCGGACGGCTGGTCGACGCCGCGCGATTGGGCGCCGGATGAAGAGAGTCCCTTCGAGAGAATGCGGGTGCTCAACCCGGCCCCCGAACCGGCCCGGCTGCGCGCGATCGAACGCAATTTCAAACAGCTTTTTCCCCAGCTCGAAAAAGCGCGTTTGAAGGTCGGGTGGGGCGGCATGATCGACGCCATGCCCGACGTCGTCCCCGTTGTGGATCGGGTCCAAGCGATCGGCGGTCTTTTCGTCGCGACGGGAATGAGCGGCCACGGCTTCGGCATCGGCCCTGGAATGGGCCGCGTCGTCTCAGACATGATCCAGGGAAACGACACCGGCCACGACCTCATCCGCTTCCGGCTGCCGCGCTTCTATGATCGCAGCCCTGTCCGATTAGGCCCGGCTCTCTGAATTGGTCGCGAGCAGTCGGTT
This sequence comes from Mesorhizobium sp. M2A.F.Ca.ET.043.05.1.1, assembly GCF_003952445.1. Classification (NCBI taxonomy): domain Bacteria; kingdom Pseudomonadati; phylum Pseudomonadota; class Alphaproteobacteria; order Hyphomicrobiales; family Phyllobacteriaceae; genus Mesorhizobium; species Mesorhizobium sp. M2A.F.Ca.ET.043.05.1.1. Next base: position 4,632,804 of record NZ_CP034446.1, on the reverse strand, counting down.
ACAGTCGACCGACTGCACGGATTACTCCTTCGCCGCTCCGGCCGCCTTCGTGTCGATCAACCCATAGCCGAAATCATTGTCCCGCCCCTTGGGCCCGAGATCCTTCGCCGTTGCCGCCAGCGCCTTCTCGATGTCGTCGGCCGAGCGTTCCGGCGCGGCGTGGATCAGGTTGGCGATGGCGCCGGACACGATGGCGGCAGCGAAGGATGTGCCGGTCACCACGTCCGAGCCCGCGCCGCTCGGCGCCACCATCTCGACGCCCGGCGCCGAGATGAAGACATAGGCGCCGCGATTGGCCTGCGGCATCAGCCCGTCCTTGGCGTCGGTCGCGGTCACGGCAATCACGCCGTCGAAAGCGGCCGGGTAGCCATAGGGTGCCTTCGGCCCGTTGTTGCCGGCGGCCGCCACCAGCACCATGCCCTCGGCGCGTGCATTGCGGCAGGCGGTGCCGAGCAGGTCGTTCTTCGGGCCGACGAAGCTCATATTGATGATGCGCACATTCTGCTCGGCCGCCCAGTCGAGCGCCGACAGGATGACGTCCATGGTCGACTTGCCGCCTTCGAAGGCGCGCGCGTGATAGATTTTCGCGCCCGGCGCCATGCCTTCCAGCGGACCGACGCCGGCAATCAGCCCGTCGACGGAGGTGCCGTGGTCGCGCTTCTCGATCGGCACATTGGGCATGGCGTCATATTGGTCGGCAACGACGCCGGCGAGCGCCGGGTTGGTGTCGTCGATACCGGTGTCGATGACGGCGATGCGCACATTCTCGCCGCTCGCCTGTTTCGAATCGAGCGCGATGCGGTCGAAGGCATAGTTCACGATGCCGGCCGCCTGTTGCAGCGTGTAAATGTGGTTGGGCTCGCGTCGCTGCGTGCGGCCGTCGGCGGCAAGCTGCGCTAGCACCACGCCGACGGGCCGCCCGTCGGTGATGCCGAAACGCACTAAGGTGGTGCCGAGCAGCCGCGACTGGCGCTGCGAGCGCACCTGCAGGCCGAAGGAACTGGCGATCTGCTGCACCACACCGGCATCGCCGTCGACCGTCACCAGCACCTCGTCGGGCACGAATTCGCCGGCGATCGCGCGCGGCGGCTCCGCCAAGTTGAGGCCTTGCGGCACCGTGACCGGGCCGCTCGGCGCCGGTGCGGGTGGCGGCGTGTTGCCGGAACCGTTCGATGACGATGTGCCGTTGGGGGGCGCTGGCATCTGCGGGGCAGCGCCCGCCGGTGGGTTCGGAAAGAGATCGACGATCAGCGCCGGCAGGAACACCGCGCCGCCCGCAGTGCCTGGCGTTCCTTCGCCATTCTTGGCTCCGCCGTCCTTGTCGCAGTCGCCGCCTGCCGTTGTCGTGCGGTTCAGGCAGTCCACCTGCTTCTGCGTCAGGTTCGGATCGTTGGTCTGCGCAAACGCAGGCGCGGCGACAAACGCCGCCGCCGCAAGGAGCGCCGCACGAAGAATGATCCTTGGTCGCGACGCAATTCGGGACGGGCGCACATTTCCTGGAATTGCGTTAGCCGCCATCGGCCGGTTTCCTTCCCTGGATCACAGTATCCGCGAAAGGCTGAGCGGCAACAAGGCCGACGAGCCTGTCGTAATCGGCCGCCGTGCTGGCTGGGATCGTCAGGTGGAATACGCCGTCGGCGGTCGGGCCGCCGGCGATCTTCAGTCCGTTCTGGCCGAGGAAGGCGGCGATATCGGCCATCTTGGCATCCGGCTTGAACTTGACCAGGGCGAAAGGCAGCTTCGCCAGATCGTCCTCGGCGCCGGCCACCTCGAAGTCGTTGCCCTTGCCGCCCGGCCGTTCGAAGGACTGCACGATGACCAGCGCCAGCAGCGCAGCGGCCGCCGCCCAGGCGACGCCGACCGGTATCGCCGTCACCCGGCCGAAGACTTTCGCCAGCCAGGATTGGCCGGGCGCGCGCACGGGGCCGGCCTCGGCGTCGAGCGCCCTGGTAAAACGGCTGAGTGCATCGGCTGGCGGGCGGATCGCCTCGTTGGCGGCGGCGGTGCCGGAGAATTCGGCTTCCGCTTCGCCAAGTGCGGCCATCGCCGCCGGATCGGTGGCCAGCCATTCCTCGACGGCCTCCAGTTCGGCGCCTTCCAGCGAGCCGTTCAGATAGAACGGCAGAAGCGTCTCCATCTCGTCGCGGCGCGACATCTTTTCAGCGGCGCTCATGGCCACCCCCTGTCGTAACCGGCGGCCTTGAGGGCTTCGCCAAGTTTCTTGCGGGCGTAGAACATTCTGGTCTTGACGGTCGCGACCGGAATGCCGAGCACCTCGCCGATCTCGGTCACCGACTGGCCATGGTAATAGGCAAGGTCGATCACCGTGCGATGTTCCTCGGCCAAGGCATCGATGAAACGGCGCAAGGCGGCGGCCTTGTCTTCTTTCATGGTGACGACTTCCGGCGTGTCGGCGCTGTCGGGGACCTGCGCCGCGTCATCGTCGTCGATCCAGTCTTCCTTCTTCTTGCGCAGCGAAGACAGCGCCTTGAAGCGGGCGATGCCGAGCAGCCAGGTCGAGACTTCAGAGCGGCCCTCGAAGCCGGGCGCCTGCTTCCACAGCTCCAGAAAAACCTCGTTTGCGATATCGTCGGCCATCATTTCCGATCCCGTCTGGCGCGCCACGAAGCGGTAGATCCGCGCGTGGTGACGCATGAACAGGAGCCGAACGGCGGCCCGGTCGCCCTTCGCGACCCGGTCTACAAGCGCGCGATCGGTTTCCGTCGCCGCATTCATGGCCGGTCGAGCCGCCTGGCTCCTCGAAGCTCTGTCGCTGATCGGTCCAAAAAGGTTCACCCTCCGCCGAGGAATTTGCGGAGGCTAACCGAAGAAACGGAGCGTTGCCAGTAGAAGCGCTTTTCCTTCCCCCCTTGTGGGGGAAGGTGGCCGCGAAGCGGCCGGATTAGGGGTGCTCCAGGGAAAGCCAACGTCTCACTCCGCTGGAACACCCCTCATCCGTCTCGGCGCTGCGCGCCGATCCACCTTCTCCCGCAAGGGGAGAAGGGAAGGCCGTGCTTATCCCAGAAACACCTTCGCCCTCATCGTCGCCGGTATCTCAACGCCAAGCCGGCTCAGCACTGTCGGCGCGAGCTGCAGCTGGTCGAGCAGCGTATCGGCCTCGGGGCCTTTCGCGGGCCCGAAATAATAGAGCGCGAAATCCTGCATCTCGTCGTCATGGCCGCCATGGTGGCCGCGGTCGGTCTGGCCGTGGTCGGCCGTCACGATCACTTCATAGCCGGCTTCGCGCCATTGCGGCAGGAAGGCGGCGAGCATGCCGTCCACGGCGTAGCAGGCATGGTCCATCTCGATGCAGTCATGGCCGAAGCGATGTCCCATCGAATCCAGCGTGCAGGTGTGCAGGATGCCGTAGTCGATGCCGTGGCGCTTCGCCAGCATGGTCAGCGTCGCGAACAGGTCGACGTCGCTCGGCGTCATCTGGTTCTTGAGATTGTAGCCGGTCATGGTGTGGAAGCGGCCATGCGTGATCGGTCCGCCTGGGTCGTCGAACTCCATGTCCTCGACAAGGTCGAACGGATACGAGCGGAAGAATTCCGACCAATAGGAATGGGTCACCGCTCCTGTCTTGCCGCCGGCCTTGCTGACCTCCGAGAAGATGTCGGGCTGCGTGACGCGAAAGCGGTTCTCGTTGGAAAGGATGCCATGCACCTGCGGCGTGACCCCGGTGTGGATCGAGGCGTAGCAGCAGGCCGAGGTCGAGGGCAGCACCGAGCGCATCTTCCACACCTGCGCCTCGCCCGACTGCACCCAGCCCTCGAGATTGCCCATCAGCCGGCGCCAGTTCCGGTAGGGCACCCCGTCGAGGATGATGAGCAGCAGTTTGGATTTGAGCGCCACGATAGCTCCATACGGACTGGCTGTTGAGGTAGAGGCGCCGTGCGACCATCGGGCAGCACGGCGCTTCAAAACTATCAGATTGGCGACGACAGGGCCGGGCCTAATTTCCGGCGCTCTCCATGCGCCGGCCCTTGATCGCCTTCTCCAGCCAGCCGATCTCCATCTCCGGCACGGAGGAGAGCAGCAGGTCCGTATAGGCATCGAAAGGCGGCGTCAGCACCTTGCTCTTGGAGCCGTAACGCACCACCTCGCCGCGATACATGACTGCGATCGAATCGGCGATCGACTTCACCGTCGCCAGGTCATGGGTGATGAAGAGATACGCGACCTTTTCGTGCTGCTGCAGGTTGAGCAGCAGTTTCAGAATGCCGTTGGCGACCAGCGGGTCGAGCGCCGATGTCACCTCGTCGCAGATGATCAGCTTCGGCTTGGCGGCGAGCGAGCGCGCGATGCAGACACGCTGCTTCTGGCCGCCGGAAAGCTCGGCCGGATAGCGGTCGACGAAACCCTTGCCCATCTCGATCTCGTCGAGCAGCTCGGCGACGCGCTTGTCGCGCTCGCGCCCCTTCATGCCGAAATAGAACTCCAGCGGCCGGCCGATGATGGTGCCCACCGTCTGGCGCGGGTTCATCGCCACGTCGGCCATCTGGTAGATCATCTGCAGCTGCCGCAGGTCCTCCTTCGGCCGGTCGGCCAGCCTGTTGGCCAGCGGCCTGCCGTCGAAGGTGACGGTGCCCTCCTCGGGCGGCAGAAGGCCGGTGATGGCGCGCGCCAGCGTCGACTTGCCGGAACCGCTCTCGCCGACCACCGCCAGCGTCTGTCCCGGATAAATGTCGACCGAGACGTTCTTCAGCACCTTGACATGGCCGCCGCCATAGGCAGCGGTGACATTCTTCACCGACAGGAAGGGCGTTGTGCCGGGCGGCTGTTCCTTGTGCTCGATCTCATGCACCGAGACCAGCGCGTTGGTGTATTCCTGGCGGGGCTCCTTGATGATCTGCCGCGTGCCGCCCCACTCCACCAGCCGGCCATGGCGCAGCACCATGATCTCGTCCGACACCTGGGCGACGACGGCAAGGTCATGCGTGATGTAGAGAGCCGCCACATGCGTGTCGCGGATGGCGTCCTTGATCGCCGCCAGCACGTCGATCTGCGTCGTCACGTCGAGCGCCGTGGTCGGCTCGTCGAAGACGATGAGGTCCGGCTCCGAGCAGAGCGCCATCGCCGTCATCACGCGCTGCAGCTGGCCGCCGGAGACCTGGTGCGGGTAGCGCTCGCCGATCGTTTCAGGATTGGGCAGGCTGAGTTTCTTGAACAGGGCGACGGCGCGCTTCTCGGCCTCGGCGCGCGTCGCGGTGCCGTGCAGGAGGGCCGCCTCGACCACCTGATCGATCAGCTTGTGCGCCGGGTTGAAGGCGGCCGCCGCCGATTGCGCGACATAGCAGACCTCGCGTCCGCGCAGCGCCCGCACGCCTTTGGGGCCGGCTTTCAGGATGTCGCGGCCATTGAGGATCACCTCGCCGCCGGTGATGCGCACGCCGCCGCGGCCATAGGCCATGGAAGACAGGCCGATGGTCGATTTGCCGGCCCCGGATTCGCCGATCAGGCCGAGCACCTTGCCCTTTTCCAAGGTCAGCGAGACGTCGTGGACCAGCGTAATCGTCTTCGGCGCTTCGCCCGGCGGGTAGACGGTCGCCTCGATGCGCAGATTGCGGATATCGAGGAGCTTGCCTGAATTTGCCTTGGTGTCGGCCATCAGCCGCGCCCTCCCTTCAGGCTCGTCGTGCGGTTGAGCACCCAGTCGGCGACGAGGTTGACCGAGATCGCCAGCACTGCGATCGCGGCCGCCGGGATCAGCGCCGCCGGAATGCCGAAGACGATGCCGTCCTTGTTCTCCTTGACCATGCCGCCCCAGTCCGAATCCGGCGGCTGCACGCCGAGGCCGAGGAAGGACAGCGCCGACAGGAAGAGCACCGCGAAGATGAAGCGCACGCCGAGCTCCGCCACCAGCGGCGACAGCGCATTGGGCAGGATCTCGCGGAAGATGATCCAGGCCTTGCCTTCGCCGCGCAGCTTCGCCGCCTCGACGAAATCCATGACGTTGATGTCGACGGCGACGGCGCGCGACAGGCGGTAGACGCGGGTGGAATCGAGGATGCCCATGACCAGGATCAGCGTCAGCGTGTTGGTCGGCAGCACCGACAGCACGACGAGGCCGAAGATCAGTGTCGGGATCGACATCAGAAGGTCGACGAAGCGCGACAGCAGCGTGTCGAACCAGCCGCCGAAGACCGCCGCCGTGAAGCCGAGGATCGAGCCCAGCGAGAAGGACAGCGCCGTCGCCGCTACAGCGATCTCCATGGTGATGCGCGCGCCATAGATCATGCGCGAGATGAGGTCGCGGCCGAGATTGTCGGTGCCCAGCCAATGCGCCGCCGACATCGGCTCCCACACGTCGCCGACGATCTCGCCATTACCGTGCGGCGCGACCCAGGGCGCGAAGATGGCGCAGAACGCAAAGAAGCCGGTCAGGATCAGTCCGATCCAGGCGGTGAACGGAATTTGTCGTAGCGCCATTCGCTTCAGTTCCCCCTCTGGTCGTCCTGCATCCGGCCCGTCATTTCGGATGCTCTCGTCACTTCGGATGCCCAATCATTTCGGATGTCTAAGCCGCGGATTGGCCACGATGGCGGCGATATCCGCGACGATGTTGAGCGTGATGTAGACCGCGGCGAAGATCAGGCCGACCGCCTGCACCACCGGCACGTCGCGCTTGGCGACATGGTCGACCAGATACTGTCCCATGCCCGGATAGACGAAGATCACCTCCACCACGACGACGCCGACGATGAGATAGGCGAGATTGAGCATGACGACGTTGACGACCGGCGCGATCGCGTTCGGGAAAGCATGCTTGCGGATGATGTCGAAGGGTTTCAGCCCCTTGAGCTCGGCCGTCTCGATATAGGCCGACTGCATAACATTGAGGATCGCCGCGCGCGTCATGCGCATCATATGGGCGAGCACCACCAGGGTCAGCGCCGTGGCCGGCAGCACCACGGCCTGCAGCCTTTCGAGGAACGGCGTGGAGTCGTCGACCGTCGAGATGCTCGGGAATATCTGCCAGTGCACCGCAAACACGAAGATCAGCACATAGCCGATGAAGAATTCTGGGAACGATGTCGAGGCCAGGGCCAGGCCAGAGATCAGCTTGTCGACGAAGCCGTTGCGGTAGCGCACCGCAATCAGCCCAAGGATGACCGCCAGCGGCACCGCGACGATCGCCGCGCAGGCGGCCAGGAAAAGCGTGTTCTTCAGCCGGGTGCCGATCGAGCTCGCAATATCGAGCCCGCTCGACTGCGCCGTGCCGAAATCGCCATGCAGGATGCCCCACAGCCAGTGCACGTAGCGCAGCCAGGCCGGGTCGTTGAGCCCGAGCTGTTCGCGCAGGTTCGCCAGCGCCTCCGGCGTTGCCGACTGGCCGAGGATCGCCTGGGCGACGTCGCCCGGCAGGATCTGCGTGCCGGCGAAGATCAGCACCGAAACGGCGAACAGAAGAACCAGGCCCAGCAAGATACGCTGAGCGACCAATCTCAGGATCGGAGACGACATCGGCTACCTGCAATGGTGAAGAAGGGACGGTGCCCGCCTTTCAGGCAGGCCATGAAAGCCGGAAGGGCCGGCTCGCGCCGGCCCTTCCTATCCTTCGTCAAGCCTGCAGCCAGCACTCGATCAGCGCGTGGCCGTTGCTGAGTTCCTGCGCCGGGTTGTCGACCCAGCCTTCGACGCCCTTGCCGGTCGCGTCGACGAACTGGTTGAAGAACGGCACGATCAGGCCGCCTTCGTCGCGCATGATCTCGCCCATGTCGCGGTAGATCTTCTTGCGCTTGGCTTCGTCGAGCTCGCCGCGCGCCGCAAGCACCATCTTGTCGAAATCCGGCCGCTTGAAGCGCGTGTCGTTCCAGTCGGCGGTCGAGAGATAGGCGGTCGAATACATCTGGTCTTGGGTCGGACGCCCGCCCCAGTAGGAGAGCGAGAAGGGCTGCTTGTTCCAGACTTCCGTCCAGTAGCCGTCGCCCGGCTCGCGCTTGATCTCGATCTTGATGCCGGCCTTGGCGCAGCTCTGCTGGTAAAGCTGGGCAGCGTCAACGGCGCCGGGGAAGGCGACATCGGAGGTGCGCAGCAGGATCGAGCCGCTATGGCCGGACTTCTTGTAGAGCGCGGCAGCTTTTTCCGGATCGAACTTGCGCTGCTCGAAATCGTCTGCGAACAGCGGATAGGCCTTGTTGACCGGCATGTCGTTGCCGACCTCGCCGTAGCCGCGCAGGATCTTGGTCAGCATCTCCTCGCGGTCCATGGCAAGCTTCAGCGCCATGCGAAGGTCGTTGTTGTCGAAGGGCGCGGTGTCGCAGAACATGTTGAACGGATAGAAGCCGCGGCCCGAGGCGGCGCGGATGGTGACGCCGGGCAGCCGCTTGACCAGGTCGACGATCTTCGGTTCGACGCGGTTGATCATGTTGACCTGGCCGCCCTGCAGCGCCGCCATGCGGGCCGTCGGGTCGTTGACGACGATGATCTCGACCTGGTCGGCATGGCCGTATCTGTCGGCCTGCCAGTAATTGGCGAAGCGTTCGCCGCCATGCTTCACGCCAGGCTGGTTGACGGTGACCTTGTACGGGCCGGTGCCGATGCCGGCATCCGGCTTATCGTTGCCGCCATTCGGCTGGATGATCAGGTGATAGTCCGCCATCAAATAGGGGAGGTCGGCGTTCGGGTCCTTCAACGTGACCACGACATTGCCGCCATCGGCCTTGATGGTGTCGATGCTCTTCAGGACACCCAGCGCGCCCGACTTGGATTTTTCGTCGCTGTGGCGCTTCAGCGTCGCCACCACGTCGTCGGGCGTCACTTCCTTGCCGTTGTGGAACTGGACGCCCTTGCGGATCTTCATCGTCCAGGTCTTGGCGTCCTTGGAGCTGCCGATCTCCTCGGCGATGAGATATTCGACGCCGCCGCCCGGCGCGAGCTCGACCAGCGTTTCGCCCCAGCACTTGCCGAAGGCGAACGGAACCTGGCTGAGGAAAGTCGCCGGATCGAGGCTGTTGGTGGATTCACCGCCCTGCAGGCCGGCCTTCAGCGTGCCGCCCTTGACCGGGCCGGCAGCGCGCACGGCGCTGGAGAGCAGCGAGTTGGCGAAAGTGGCTGTGACGCCGAGCGCGGCGGCGCGACCGAGAAAGTCGCGACGGCTAAGTTTCCCGGCCGCGACTCGCCGGCTGAGATAGTCGAGTTCGTTGGACATTATGGTTCCTCACTCTGGGTATGCGACCTTATGGTCGTTTCTTGCTGTTGGAGGAGATAATGACCGTAAGGGAAAGCGGCAGGCAAGGCCGAATGCGACATGCGGTGGCGTAAATCGCATGTCGCGTTTGGACCAATCTGCCTCGCCTCAAACCAGGGAGCGGGGAATCGTCTGCTCGAAATCGCGTGCGAAGACCAGCTTTTCGCCCTCATAGGCTTCGATTCTGGCGCTGACGATGAAGCTCTCTGCGTCCGATCGCATGTCGGCGAAGGTTTCGGTCCGCACCGACCATTCATCGCGCGACAATGTCTGGGTCCAATGCGTGGCTCCGGTGGCCGACAACGGATCGTCGGGATGGATCGCCCATGTCTCGCGCACGATGCTGCCATTGACCAGCCCGTGGTCAAGGTCGCGCACCTCGCCGAAATCGTCGGTGATGGAAAGCGTGACCAGGCCGGTCTTCTCGTCGCGGTCGACATGGCGTTCGGAACTCGCCGGCCGGACCGTCTCGGTAGCCCAGGGCGTCGCGCCTTCCGGCTCGGGAAACGAAACCTCATTGCCTTTCGCCAGCGGACGCAGCGGCAGCTTCAGCGTCGCCTGCGCCAGATCGAGCCGCACCGGCTCCGGCGAGGGCCAGATCATCGGCCAGTAGGCGGTCGAAACGGCGACGCGCAATTTGTGGCCGGCCGGCACGCGGTAGGCGCATTGGTCGAGCACGACGCGCGCTGAAACCGTCTCGCCGGGAACCAGGGCCTGCGGGAACTCATGCGAGTCCCGGTGGGTCAGATTGAGCACGCCATAGGAGATCAGCTCCGAGGCTCCGTCCGGGTGCACGTCGCAGAGGCGCACGGCGATGTTGGCCTGCGGCCGATCGGAGGCAATTCGGACCGCGAGCTCCGGCGCGCCGACGATGTCGATCGCCTCACCGAGCTCGGGCTGGTCGAAGCAGACCGACAGCGCGTCGTCGGGGCGTTGGTCGCCGGGCAGTTCCGGCCCAAAAGTGAAGGGAAAATACTCGCCGCCGGCAAGGCCGCAGGTCTGCGGCGAAGTGACGATCGAGGGCTTGGCGCCTGCCGAAATGAGCTCGATCGCTTCAATCTTGATGTTTGAGGACGGCCATTCCTGCTCCGCGATCCAGCGGCCCGGCCGCTCGGGATGCCAGCGCGCCGGCCGCACGCTGTCCATGACATAGGCGCGGTAGGCCGGATCGGCCTCGACGCCGGTTTCCGCGCCCTTCAACCAGCGGTCCCACCAGCGCAGCGCTTCCTGCAGGAAGCCGATTGCCGGATTGGGCCCGGCGTAGTGCGGGTATTTGTGGATCCACGGGCCGACGATGCCCTTGACCGGCGACTGGATGCCGGTGACGAGATTGGAGATGGTGTTGCGGTAGCCGTCATGCCAGCCGCCGATCGACAGCACGGCGGCTTTGACCGCTGAAAAATCCTCGCAGATCGAGCCGCGCTTCCAATAGGCGTCGCGGTGCTGGTGGCCGAGCCAGAGCGGCAAAAGGAAGGGCTGGTTCTCCAGCCGGCTCAGCCACAAATCGCGCCAGCGGTTGCCGCCGGCGATCGCCGGATCCGGCGGCCGGGACGAATAGGACAGCATCGTCGAGGCCCAGCCGAAATTTTCCAAGAGCAGGCAGCCGCCCTTGTAATGGATGTCGTCGGCATAGCGGTCGACGGTCGAGCACAGGCTGATCACCGCCTTCAGCGCCGGCGGCTGTTTCGCCGCCACCTGCAGGCAGTTGAAGCCGCCCCAGGAGATGCCCATCATGCCGACATTGCCGTTGCACCAGGGCTGCGCCGCCGCCCAGGCGATGACGTCGCAGGCGTCCTGCAGTTCCTGCTCGGAATATTCATCGTCCATCAGCCCTTCGGAATCGCCATTGCCGCGCATGTCGACGCGGATCGAGGCATAACCGTGCCCGGCGAAATAGGGATGGGTGAGCTGGTCGCGAAAAATGGTGCCGTCGCGCTTGCGGTAGGGCAGATGCTCGAGGATCGCCGGCACGGGATTGTCGGCCGCATCCTCGGGCATCCAGATGCGCGCCGACAGCCGGCAGCCATCCGGCATGACGATGCCCATATCGGGAAATTCAACGACTTTGCGGGGGAATTCTGTGACGGTTTTCATGGCAGGGCACATGATGAAGGCCGCGCCGCTCCGTCGTGGGCCAGCCGGCGAAATCGGCTGGTCAATCCGCGTCAGTTCAAGGGAATGTCGTTCTCCGCCTTGCTTGCCTGGTAGGCGTCGGACAGCTCGTCATAGCGCTCCGAAATCCTGCCGATCCTTGCCTCCAGCCGCTTGCGCTCGGCTTCGGGCAGGGCGCGCACCAGCCGACGGATCGAGAAGCTTTTCCAATAAGCGTTCTCGGCGTTGTAGGCGCCGGGGTCCAGGGTGAAGACCTCTTTCAGGATTTTGAGATCGTGCGGAATGGCGAAGCTGTCGCGCGAATCTTCATGGCTGAAGAGATAGTAGAAATTGTCGAAGCCGGTCCAGGTGATCGCTGACAGGCAGAGCGAGCAAGGTTCGTGCGTGGCGACGAACAGCGCATCCCTGGTGTCGACGCGCTCTGCCTTTGGCATCTCGTAGAAGCGCTTCAGGCAATGCACCTCGCCATGCCAGAGCGGGTTTTCCATCTCGTTGTTGGTCTCGGCCAGCACCAGCGAGCGGTCGTCCTTCCGCAGAATCGCGGCGCCGAACAGTTTGTTGCCATGGGCGACCCCCTCAGCGGTCTTCGGCACGATGTCGTGCTCGATCACGTCGAGCAGGCGGTCGATCAGCGAAATGTCGGTCATGGAAAGCTTTCAGGGAAGGTGGATCTCGTAGGGATGCGAGAAATAGAATTCTTCGAGATTGGAGCCGTCGCCGGCGCGGTCGACGATCAGGAAATCTTGTTCCTGGCCAATCGGCGTCAGCACCCCGTGCCAGAGATTGCGGCGGTAGTTGATGCCCTGTCCGGGTCCGGCAAGGAAGGCGTGCGGCTCACCGGGCCCGACCTTGGTGTCATGGCAGACGACAACCAGAAAGGGCCGCGGCGACAGCGGGATGAAGGCCTGGCTGCCGAGCGGATGGCGTTCGACCATGGTGAGCTTCAGCGGCATCTCGTAGGGCGTCCCGCGCACCATCGAGATCAGCACCCGCGCGTTCGGGCCGACCGCTTCCGCCGTGGCCAGGTCGTGATAGCGCATCGCCTTGCCGCCATTGATCGGGTAGCGGTTGTCGCCGCCCATGTCGATGACGTCGCCGAACGGCGCGAAGGTCTCGCGGGTCAGCGGCTGGGCGACGATGCGGCTCACCGCGCCTTGCCTCCAAGATAGCCGCCCCCAAGGTAACCGCCAAGCTTGGCGTGTCGGTTGACGTCCTTGTAGAGCAGATAGCGGAAATTGCCGGGCCCGCCGGCATAGCAGGCCTGCGGGCAGAAGGCGCGCAGCCACATGAAGTCGCCGGCCTCGACCTCGACCCAGTCCTGGTTGAGCCGGTAGACCGCTTTGCCCTCCAGCACATAGAGCCCATGCTCCATGACATGGGTTTCGGCGAACGGGATGACCGCGCCGGGCTTCAGCGTCACGATGGTGACATGCATGTCGTGGCGCATGTCGGCCGGATCGACGAAGCGGGTCGTGGCCCAGCGCCCTTCCGTGCCCGGCATCGGGCTCGGCGCGACGTTCTGGTCGCTCGAGAAGAAGGCTTCCGGCACGTCCAGGCCGTCGACCGCCTCATAGGCCTTGCGGATCCAGTGGAAGCGGGCGGCGGCGCCGCTCTCGTTTTGCACCGTCCAGCCACTCGCCGGCGGCAGGAAGGCAAAGCCGCCGGGGGCAAGCAGGTGTTTTTTGCCGGCAAGCGAAACGGTGATCTCGCCTTCGGCGACGAACAGCACGCCCTCGGCGGCGGCGTCGAGTTCCGGCCGCTCGCTGCCGCCGCCCGGCAGGACCTCGACGATGTACTGCGAGAAAGTCTCGGCGAAGCCCGAAAGCGGCCTTGCGATGATCCAGGCCCTGGTCTTGTCCCAGAACGGCAGAGGGCTGGTGACGATGTCCTGCATCACGCCTTTGGGAATGACCGCATAGGCCTCGGTGAAGACGGCGCGGCCGGTCAAAAGCTCGTTCTGACCGGGATGGCCGCCCTGCGGCGCGTAATAGGTTCGCTCGGCAGTCTTGATCATATCCATGGGGTCCTGACCCTCAGAGCAATTCCAGTGTGAAGGGGCTGGGTTCGGCGACTTCGCCGCAGCCTTCCGTCCGGAATTGCGTAAAAACAAACATCAGAGCGGGAGCATGTCTTTCAGGCGAAGCAACGCGATGCGTTCGACCTGTTTGCAGGCGGTTTCCAACTCGGTGCCGCGGCTGTTGCCGATCCGCGCCTCGAACTCCGCCAGGATTTCGTCCTTGGTCTTGCCCTTGACCGCGATGATGAAGGGAAAGCCGAAGGTGGTGACATAGGCGGCGTTGAGTTTCGAGAACAGCTCGCGCTCCTTGTCGGTCAGCGCGTCGAGCCCGGCGGAGGCTTGCTCCCTGGCCGATTCCGGCGTCAGCCGCTTGGCGGCCGCCAGCTTGCCGGCAAGGTCCGGATGGGCGTTGAGCACCGAAAGCCGCTCGGCTTCGCTCGCCGCGCGGAAGACCCGGCAGAGCGCGTTGTGCAGACCGCCCGCGCTGTCATGCGCGGGCCCAAGCTCCAGTTCGTAGGCGCGCTCGGCAATCCAGGGCGAATGCTCGAACACGCCGCCAAAGGCGTGCACGAATTCCTCGAACTCCATCCTGGACGGCCGCAGCGCCGGCGCCTGGTAGGGATGCGTCTCGCGCCAGTGCTTGGCGATGTCGATGCGCCGGGTCAGCCAGACCTTGTCATGCGACTTCACATAGTCGACGAAGCGCTTCAGCGCCGCCACCCGACCGGGGCGGCCGACCAACCGGCAGTGCAGGCCGATATTCATCATGCGCGGGCGGCCCGCCTTGCCCTCGGCATAGAGCGTGTCGAAACTATCCTTCAGATAGGCGAAGAACTGGTCGCCGGAGTTGAAGCCTTGCGGCGTCGCGAAGCGCATGTCGTTGGCGTCGAGCGTGTAGGGGATGATGAGCTGAGGCGTCTCCAGCCCGTCGCGGTCGAACCAGTAAGGCAGCTCGTCGTCATAGGTGTCGGAGACATAGTCGAAGCCGCCTTCCTCTGCGACGAGCCGCACCGTGTTCACCGAGGTGCGGCCGGTATACCAGCCCGTCGGCCGCGCGCCCGTCACCTCGTAATGCAGCCTAATGGCCTCATTGAGGTCGCGCTTCTCATCCTCGGCCGCATGGTCGCGATAGTCGATCCATTTCAGGCCGTGCGAGGCGATTTCCCAGCCGGCCTCCTGCATGGCGACGACCTGATCGGGCGAGCGTGCGAGCGCGGTGGCGACGCCGTAGCAGGTCACCGGCACCTGCGCTTCGGTGAACAGCCGGTAGAGCCGCCAGAAGCCGGCGCGGGCGCCGTATTCATAGATCGACTCCATGTTCCAGTGGCGCTGGCCGACCCACGGCGCTGCGCCGACGATCTCGGACAGGAAGGCTTCCGAGGCCTTGTCGCCGTGCAGCACGCAGTTCTCGCCGCCTTCCTCGTAGTTGACGACGAACTGCACCGCGACATGCGCGCCGCCAGGCCATTTCGGGTCCGGCGGATTGGCCCCGTAACCGCGCATGTCCCTATCGTAACGCATTGTCGCTCCTGCCCGATGGTTGCGATGAAGATATCGAAAGGAGTGCGCATGCATTCCCCCGAAAATTTTTGAAAGTGCTTTTTGCCGCACTCCGCTCGACCAGGGCTTATGCATCGCCTTTAATTGGCGCACAATTGATCTGAGATTGTACCGAGACGGGAGGCCGCCAGTGGCAGAAACGTCGAAAGCCGATGGCGGGCGCCTGACCACCCATGTGCTGGACACAGCGACCGGACGGCCGGCAAAGGGCCTGTCGATCGAGCTTTTCCGCATCGAGGGCCAGAGCCGCACCCTTCTCAAGACCGTCACCACCAATGACGATGGTCGCTGCGACGGGCCGCTGCTCGCCGGCGCCGAGTTCCGCACCGGCGAATATGAGCTGGTCTTCGCCGCCGGCGACTATCTGCGTGGCCAAGGCATCAGCTTGCCTGAGCCTGCTTTCCTCGACATCGTGCCGATCCGCTTCGGCATGGCGGAAGAGCGGCACTATCACGTCCCGCTCTTGATTTCGCCCTATGGCTACTCGACCTATCGGGGGAGCTGAGACATGGCCGATACCAAGATCCGCAACGAGATACGGTTCATCCTGAATGGCGGCGACGTGGCCCTGAAGGACATCGCGCCCGATGCGACGCTGCTCGACTGGCTGCGGCTCAACCGCTCGCTGCGCGGCACCAAGGAAGGCTGCGCCGAGGGCGACTGCGGCGCCTGCACGGTGCTGGTCGGCAAGCTTGCCGGCGACGGCCTGGTCTATGAAAGCGTCAATGCCTGCATCCGCTTCATGGGCTCGCTCGACTGCACCCATGTCGTCACCGTCGAGCATCTGCGCGGCGAGCCTGGTAAGTTGCACCCCGTGCAGCAGGCGATGGTCGATTTCCACGGCTCGCAATGCGGCTTCTGCACGCCGGGCTTCGTCATGTCGCTCTACGGGCTCTGGATGAAAACGCCCGATCCCTCCAACGCCGCGATCGAAAAGGCGCTGCAGGGCAATCTTTGCCGCTGCACCGGCTATGAGGCGATCATGCGCGCCGCGCATGCCATTTCGAGCTATGGCAAGGCGGCCAAGGATCCGCTGGCGGTGGAGCGCAAGGACATCACCACGCGTCTGAAGGAATTGCGCGATGGCGCCAGGGTCGAGATCGGGTCGGGCAAGGCGCGGTTGATCGTGCCGGCCGGCGTCGACGACTTCGCCGCCGTGCTCGAGAAGGTGCCGGGCGCCACCATCGTCGCCGGCTCGACCGATGTCGGCCTCTGGGTCACCAAGCATATGCGCGACATCTCGCCGGCGATCTTCATCGGCGGTCTCGACGGCCTGCGCGCCATCTCGGAGAAGGACGGCGTCATCACCATCGGCGCGGGCGTAACCTACACCGAAGCCTTCGAGACGCTGTCGAAGCGCATCCCGGCCTTGGGACCGCTGGTCGACCGCATCGGCGGTGAGCAGGTGCGCAACATGGGCACGATCGGCGGCAACATCGCCAACGGCTCGCCGATCGGCGACACGCCGCCGTCCCTGATCGCGCTCGGCGCGCAGCTTACGCTGCGCAAGGGCAAGAAGCGCCGCACGATCCCGCTCGAAACCTTCTTCATCGCCTATGGCAAGCAGGACCGGCAGCCCGGCGAGTTCGTCGAAGCAGTGCATGTTCCGGTGCCGGAGAACGGCGAGAAATTTGCCGTCTACAAGGTCACCAAGCGTCGTGACGAGGACATCACCGCGACGCTCGGGGCTTTTTACCTGACGTTGGCCGAGGACGGCACGGTGGCCGATATCCGCATCGCCTATGGCGGCATGGCGGCGACGCCGAAGCGCGCCACGGCGGTTGAGAAGGCATTGATCGGCAAGGTCTGGAGCGAAGCGACCGTGGAGGCGGCTATGGCCGAATACGCCAGTGACTTCACGCCGCTCACCGACATGCGGGCAAGCGCCGAATATCGGGCGCTGGCGGCGAAGAACCTTCTGCTGCGCTTTTATGTCGAGACGACCGGCACCAAGGCGCCGCTACAGGTTTCGCGCAGCGAGGCGGCCTGATGACCAAGCATGTCCCCAACCTGAAGGCGCAGAAGATCTCGGGCGGCGTCGCCAGCGACCAGCGGCACGATTCCGCGCACAAGCATGTCAGCGGCACGGCGGTCTATATCGACGACATGCCGGAGCCGGCCGGCACGCTGCATGGCTGCCTTGGCCTGTCGACCGCGACGCATGCGACGATCACGAAGATGGACCTCTCCGCCGTGCGCGCCGCGCCTGGCGTCGTCGATGTGCTGACGGCGAAGGACGTGCCGGGCGAGAACGACATTTCGCCCACCGGCCGTCATGACGAGCCGGTGCTCGCCGATGGCAAGGTAGAGTTCTACGGCCAGCCGATCTTCTGCGTCATCGCCGAAACACGCGAGCAGGCCCGCCGCGCCACCAGGCTGGTCAAGGTCGAGTACGAGCAGCTGCCCTTCGTCACCGACATCGGCGCGCTCGACCCGCGCAAGGACAAGCTTGTCACGCCGCCGCTCACATTGAGGCGCGGCGACGCGGCGGCGGCGATCGAGACAGCGCCCCGCAGGCTCAAGGGCAAGATGCGTCTCGGCGGCCAGGAACATTTCTATCTCGAAGGTCATATCGCCATGGCCGTGCCCGGCGAGGACCACGACGTCACCATCTATTCCTCGACCCAGCATCCGAGCGAAGTCCAGCATATGGTGAGCCATGCGCTGGGCATCCCGAGCAACGCCATCACGGTGGAAATCCGCCGCATGGGCGGCGGCTTCGGCGGCAAGGAAACGCAGGGCAATCAGTTCGCAGCACTTGCGGCAATTGCCGCCAAGCGCCACCATCGCGCGGTCAAGATCCGGCCCGACCGCGACGACGACATGACCGCGACCGGCAAGCGGCATGATTTCCTGATCGACTACGAGGTCGGCTTCGACGACGAAGGCAACATCCTCGGCGTCGACTTCATGTTCGCCGCGCGCTGCGGCTTCTCCTCGGACCTCTCCGGCCCGGTCACCGACCGCGCGCTGTTCCACTGCGACAACACCTATTTCTGGCCGGCGGTGCACGCTCAGTCGGCGCCGCTTTATACCAATACGGTCTCCAACACCGCGTTTCGCGGCTTCGGCGGCCCACAAGGCATGATCGGCGCCGAGCGCGTCATCGACGAGGTGGCCTTTGCTCTCGGCAAGGACCCGCTCGAGATCCGCAAGAAGAATTTCTATGGAACCAGCGACCGTAACGTCACGCCCTACCACCAGACGGTCGAGGACAATGTCATCCAGCGCATTATCGCCGAGCTGGAGGCGAGCTCGAACTATGCGCGGCGCCGGCGCGAGATCAGCGCCTTCAATGCCAACAGCCGCTTCATCAAGCGCGGGCTGGCGCTGACGCCGGTCAAGTTCGGCATCTCCTTCACCGCCACGCATTACAACCAGGCCGGCGCGCTGGTGCATGTCTATACCGACGGTTCGGTGCATCTGAACCATGGCGGCACCGAGATGGGGCAGGGCCTCTACCTCAAGGTGGCGCAGGTGGTGGCCGAGGAGTTCCAGATCGACGTCGATCAGGTGAAGATCACCGCGACGACCACCGGCAAGGTGCCGAACACCTCGGCGACCGCCGCCTCGTCCGGTTCCGACCTCAACGGCATGGCGGCGCAGAATGCCGCCCGCCAGATCAAGGACCGGCTGGCCAACTTCGCCTCGGAAAAATACCAGGTACCGCGCGACCAGGTGCTGTTCCTGCCCAACCGCGTCCGCATCGGCAATCAGGAGATACCCTTCGGCGATCTGGTCAGGCAGGCCTATATGGCCCGCATCCAGCTGTCGGCGGCCGGCTTCTACAAGACGCCGAAGATCCACTGGAACCGCGACAAGGGCGAAGGTCGCCCGTTCTACTACTTCGCTTATGGTGCGTCCTGCTCGGAGGTCTCGGTCGACACGCTGACCGGCGAATATGTGGTCGAACGCACCGATATCCTGCATGAGACCGGCCGCTCGCTGAACCGAGCCATCGACCTCGGCCAGGTCGAGGGCGGCTTCATCCAGGGCATGGGCTGGCTGACCACCGAGGAATTGTGGTGGGACGACAAAGGCCGCCTGCGCACCCATGCGCCGTCGACCTACAAGATCCCGCTCGCCTCCGACAGGCCGAAGATCTTCAACGTCACGCTGGCTGACTGGTCCGAGGCGAACGAGCCGACCGTGCATCGCTCCAAGGCCGTTGGCGAGCCGCCTTTCCCGCTCGGCATGTCGGTCCTGCACGCGCTTTCCGACGCGGTCGCGAGCGTCGCGGATCACAGGATCTGTCCGCGCCTCGACGCGCCGGCGACACCGGAGCGTGTCCTGATGGCGATCGAGAGGCTGAAGCGGGAGGCCACGCAGACGGCCTGAATACGCCTAAACGTGCAAATCGAGGCGCAAAACGCTATATTTCCAGGATGGAAATGCAGACGATGAACTCGAAAGTGCAAGATATGAAGGCGTTCCTTGGCCAAACCGGCCGGGTCGCTCTCGTCGAGGTCGCGGCCACGAAAGGCTCGACCCCGCGCGAGGCCGGCGCCTTCATGCTTGTCTCGGCATCGGCCATTTTCGGCACCATTGGCGGCGGCCAGCTCGAATATATGGCGATCGACAAGGCGCGGCAGATGCTCTCCCCCCGTGAGGGGGGTGAGAAGCGTTCGGCCGAAGGCCGAGAAAAAGCCAATGATTTGGCTTTTTCAGCGACGAACGCCCGGAGCCATAGCGAAGGGCCAGCCGCGAAGCGGCCAGAGGGGGTCGCCTCAGAAGGCACCGCCAAGGCGTCGAGCACTGCCGCGGCGACCCCACCGGGCGGCTTCGCCGCCACCCTCCCCTCAAGGGGGAGGGAAACCCGCATCGAGGTCGATGAAGTTTGCGCCACGCTCGACGTCCCGCTCGGGCCGGAGATCGGCCAATGCTGCGGCGGCCGCGTCGAGGTGCTGATCCGCCTCGTCGACGGGGTGCTGGAGCAGCAACTGATCGCCAACGCTCAATCGGAAGAGGCGCATCTGCCGCATGTCTATCTCTTCGGCGGCGGCCATGTCGGCCAGGCGCTGGCCGCGTCGCTGGCGCTGCTGCCGATCCACGTCGTCGTCATCGAGACCCGGTCCGAAGCGCTGGAAGGCATGCCGGAAACGGCGGAAACGCGGTTGACGCCGATGCCCGAAGCCATGGTGCGCGAGGCACCGGCCGGCTCGGCCTTCGCCATCCTGACCCACGATCACGCCCTGGATTTCCTGATCGTCGCCGAGGCGCTGAAGCGCGACGACACCGCCTATGTCGGCATGATCGGTTCGAAGACCAAGAAAGCCACCTTCAGGAGCTGGTTCCTGAAGTCGGCCGAGGGCAGCGAAGCCGAGTTCGACCGCCTTGTATCGCCGATCGGCGGCAGTGCCGTGAAGGACAAGCGCCCACCGGTGATTGCCGCGCTCGCCGCCGCCGAGATCATGACGGCGCTGGTATCGCACCGCGCCCAGCCGGCTAACTCGGATACGCCTGAAAAGACGATGGCCGGCTAAGTCAGCCGGCCATGTGGGCGGGCAAGCTTGGGTCCCTCGCCCCCACAAGTGGGCTACGGCATGCTCACATTTCCAAGAGGCTGGTCTTTGGCGATAACGCACACGGCAGCTGGCCCGCGCAGTGTCCAATGCAGCGCTGGTCGACCCCCACTCCGTCTCGGCTTCGCCGAGCCACCTCTCCCCCGATCGACGGGGTAGAGGAAAGGCTCCAAGCCCTCTTGCCGTCAGCTCTCGTCCAGCAGCGCTCCCTTCCTTTCCCTCCGGAGGGGGGAAAGGTGGCCGCTGCGAAGCAGCGACGGATTGGGGGAACCACGTGGCAATCAAGCCGAGGCCTGATCAGTCACGCTAGTCACAGCGCCCGACCCCGATTGCAGATGTGACTGGCGCTCACCGCTGCTCAGCGTTTTCTTCATTTCTCAAAGCGGCCCGAAACGTGTTTGTTGCGCCGCACAGACAACGGGGCCAGGAAACATGGACGTTTTGCGCATATCAGCCTTTTCGGACGGCAACACCGGGGGCAATCCGGCCGGCGTGGTGATCGGCGAGGCCTTGCCGGACGCGGCCGACATGCAGCGCGTCGCCGCCGAGGTCGGCTTCTCGGAAACCGCCTTCGCGGCGCCTGAAGGCGAAAGCTGGCGCGTGCGCTACTTTTCGCCGGAATCGGAAGTGCCGTTCTGCGGCCATGCCACCATTGCGCTCGGCGCGGCGCTGGTCAGGAAGTTTGGCAACGGGGTCTTCGCGCTGATCCTCAATCAGGCGAACATCACCGTCGAAGGTTTTTGCGACGGCGCCAACGTCGCTGCTGCCCTGCAATCGCCGCCGACGCGCAGCGGGCCGGTTTCGTCGGAACTGGCAGGCGAAGCGCTCGCCTTGTTCGGCTATGAGCCGGGCGATCTCGATCCGACCATTCCACCGGCGCTCATCCATGGCGGCGCCGATCATCTCGTGCTGGCGCTGAAGTCGCGCGGGGCGCTGGCCGCGATGGCTTATGACTTGAAGCAGGGCCAGTCCTTCATGCGGCGCGAAGGCCTGGTCACGATCCTGCTCGCCTATGCCGAGACGCCTCGCCTCTTCCACACGCGCAATCCCTTCGCTTCCGGTGGCGTCTATGAGGACCCGGCGACGGGGGCGGCGACCGCGGGCTTTGCCGGCTATCTGCGCGATCTCGGCTGGCCGCATGGCGGCGCCATCGACATCGTCCAGGGCGAGGATATGGGCATGCGCTCGCGCCTCCATGCCGATATTCCGCCGGCGCCTGGCAGCTCGATCCGGGTGTCTGGAACAGCGCGGCTAATGGACTGAGCTGAAGCAATTCCAGGAAAAGTGCGCCGCGGTTTTCCGTCCGGCATTGCGAAACCAAGAATCTTAGATCGGCCGTTTCAGGCCGAGATGGTCGCGCAGCGTGCGGCCTTCATAGTCCTTGCGGAACAGGCCGCGCCGCTGCAATTCCGGCACGACCAGCGTCGCGAAGGCGTCGAGCTCGCCCGGGAACCAGGACGGCATCACGTTGAATCCGTCGGCGGCGCCGCCTTCGAAGCGGGCTTGCAATTCGTCGGCGATCTCTCCGGCCGTGCCGACGATCCGCCAATGGCCACGCGCGCCGGCAAAGTATCGCGCCAGCTCGCGGATCGAGAGACCGTCGCGGCGCGCCTGCTCGATGACCAGCGCCTGCCGGCTCTTCATGCCTTCGCTCTCCGGCAGCTCGGGCAGCGGCCCGTCGATCGGGTAGCGCCCCAGATCGGAGATGCTGAGATAGCTGGAAAGCAGTGCCACGCCGACATCGTCGGGGATCAACTGCTGCAGTGCATCGTATTTCGCCTGCGCCTCGGCTTTCGTGGCGGCCACGATCGGCGCCACGCCGGGCATGATCTTCACATCGTCCGGCTGGCGGCCATAGGCGGCGAGCCGCCCTTTGAGATCGTCATAGAAGGCCTTGGCCTCCTCGAAAGTCTGCGCGGCCGAGAACACGACATCGGCGGTGCGCGCGGCCAGATCCTTGCCGTCGTCAGAGGCTCCGGCTTGCACCATCACCGGCGCGCCCTGCGGCGAGGGCGGTATGTCGAGCGGATCGCGCACCGAGAAGCTTTCGCCGTCATGGCCGGCAGGCTTGCGGTGCCAGAGCCCGGTGATCACCCTGGCGAACTCGCGCGCCCGCGCATACCGGTCGGCATGCGGCCGCAGCCCCGTCGCGCCGAAATTCGCCGCTTCGATCGGGCTTGCCGACGTGACGAGATTCCAGCCGGCCCTGCCGCCGCTCAGATTGTCGAGCGAGGCGAACATACGCGCCAGCCCATAGGGTTCGTTGTAGCTGGTCGATGCCGTCGAAACGAGGCCGACGCGCTCGGTCTGCGCAGCCAGCGCCGAAAGCAGGCTGATCGGCTCGAAGCCGATCGAGCGCGAGGTCTGGCTGGCAATGTTGACATTGGCCTCGCGCAGGCCGGCGGCATCCTCGCAGAACACCATGTCGAACTTCGCCGCTTCAGCCGTGCGGGCAAGTTGTATGTAGTGGTCGATGTCGATCCCGGCGGTGACATGCGCGTCCGGATGGCGCCAGGCGGCGATGTGGTGTCCGGTCGCCCACAAGAACAGGCCGAGCTTCATCTGGCGCGCGCTCATTTTGCGCCCCCAGTACCGAGGCCAAGACGGGCGCGCAACGTCGCGCCCTGCTGGCCCCGGCCGGCGAGGCCGTCGCTTTGGAGCTCCGGCAAGACACGATCGGTAAAATTCTGAAGCGCCGCGACCTCAGCCGGCAAAACAAAATTGAAGCCGTCACAGCCGCTGGAACCCAACAAGGCTCGAAGCCTGTCGACAAGCGGCTCGGATTCAATGGCGACCGTCAGAAGCACCTTCACGCCTTCCGGTTTGCGGCCGGCGGCAAGCGCCTGGCGTCTCAAGTCTGCGGTCGCAGCATTGGCGGCCTCGGCCGACTGTTCCGCGATCAGAATGACGTCGGCGCCACGGCTCGCGAAATCGCGATCGGTTTCGTTCAGACCGGACATGACCAGCACTGGCGTGTCCTGCGGCGAACGCGCGACATTGAGTGGTCCGCGCACCGCGAAGAACTCGCCCTTGTGGTCGAGCACATGCATCTTGTCAGCATCGTGGAACCGGCCGCCCGCCTTGTCGAACAGCAAGGCATCCGCGTCCCAGCCCTGCCATAATCCCTGGACGACGCCGATATATTCTTCCGCGCGACGGCGGAAATCGTCATCGGAGAACCCTTCCGGCCGGCTGAAGTTTGCCGCCCCACGCGGGTTCTGTTTCAGCGTCGCGTTCCAGCCGATACGGCCATGGCTGATGATGTCGAGCGAAGCAAAACGGCGCGCCAGATTGTAGGGCTGGTGCGCCAACGTCGAGGCGCTGGCGACGAGCCCGATCTTCTCCGTCACTGTGGCCAGCGCGGCCAGCAGCGTGGTCGCTTCGAACGGGCTGCCCGAGGGCTCATCGGCGGAGTCGGAAATGATGACCATGTCAACGCCCGCCGCTTCCGCCTGGCGGACGAACGCGCTGATCTGGCCGAGGTCCAGGATGTCGTGTCCGTTGGCGGCGATGTCGAGCGAAATGGCGAGATGCATAGTGCGGCCCTTCGGCTGCCCTGAAATCGGGCAGGCGTCTGGCCACCAACCTAGGCCCCTCTTCGCGCATGGCAACGGGATCGAGTGGGCCACCAGCCTGTCACTTGCCGGCCAGCCTTCTTCTGCGTCGAGGCAGAGGCCTTGGCCCGAATGTCATGTTGGCGGCCACTTGTTTCGGCGATTAGCCCCTGAACGCCCCTCGCGGTCGTCATTCTATGGCGGAGCGAGGAGCGAAGCGACGCGGCGCAGACCATAGAATCCTGTGTGTTGGTTCTGGTGTATGGTTCGAAGTGGGAAGGAGACCGAGTGGATCCTGGTCGTCCTTTCGGACAGGCCGTGGCATGGCCCGGTCCCTTCCCACCGGTGAACCATCAACCTGAACAGTTGCACGGGGCTGTTACAAGCAGACCTCGCACCACAGGAAGAGGCGTGGACATGATAGCCCAGAACTATGTCGGCTGCGACATCTCCAAGCAGTGGCTCGACTTTTTTGATGAGACAAGCGGCCGTCTTCGGCGCATCGACAACCAGGCCGATGCGATCGCGGCTTATGTGGCGGGTCTTGATCCCAGTCGGGACTTCGTCGTCATGGAGGCGACAGGCGTGCATGACCGGCTGCTGCGTCATGCGCTGGCCAAGGCCGGCGTGCCGTTCTCGCGGCACAACCCGGCACACACCCACCACTATTCGAAGTCGACGCGCCGGCGCGCCAAGACCGATCCTCTCGATGCCAGGATGCTGAGCGACTATGGCCGTCGCTATAACCCTGAAGCCGAGCCGGCGCCGCGCGAAGAAGTCGAGCGGCTTCAATCGCTTGCCGGCCACCGCGACCACCTGGTCGAGATGCGGGCAGCGCTGAAGAAGCACCTCGCCGAGGCCTTCGATGAGATCGTCATTGCCGATCTGGAAGAGACGATCTCCTTCCTTGACACGCGCATCAAGGCGTTCGAGAGCCAGATTGCCGAAGTCATTCGTCAAAACCAGGACACCGCTCGCGACCATGCGCTGATGGTCTCCGTGCCCGGTGTCTCCAAGGTCGGCGCGCTCTCGCTGCTGGCGCTCCTGCCCGAGCTCGGCCAGCGCTCACCCAAGGCGATCGCCGCGCTCGCCGGCCTTGCCCCGTTCGACAACAAGAGCGGCAAGCTCAACCGCAGGAGCCACATCCAGGGCGGCCGATCACGCGTGCGCCGTGCCCTCTATATGGCTGCCCTCACCGCCGTCAGAACCTGTGAACGCTTCAAGACCTTCTACACCGCACTTGCCGCCCGCTCAGGCTCCAAGAAACTGGCCATCATCGCCGTCGCAAGGAAGCTCTTGGTCGTCCTCAACGCCATCATGCGCGACAAAACCGCCTTCGCATGAACACAGTTGCCATTCCGTGACGTCGAAGCGCCGCCCGACGATGCAGAATTCTGCTCCGCTGCGCCATACGTCGAAGGTCACGGAATGAATCCTCGGGTCTGCGCTCCGCTTCGCGTCGCTCCGCCCGTGGATGACGAAGTTCGCGGGCTTCCGCCAACCGCTAGACAAGCCACCGCTACTTCCCCGCCAAAATATCCTTGATCAGCCGCTGGCAGCGCTCGGCCATGAAATCGAGCAGCAGCCGCACCTTCGGGTCCTGCAGCTTCTTGTGCGGATAGACGGCGGCAAACTGCACCGGCGTCGGCGGCGTCTGCGGCAGGATCACCTTCAGCCGGCGGTCGCGGATGAAGGGCTCGACCTCGAAACGCGGCTTGTTGATGATGCCGCGCCCCGAAAGCGCCCAGCCGGTCAGCACGTCGCCATCGTCTGTGTCGTAAGGGCCGTGCACCTCGAACTTCTGCTGGCCGCTCGGCGTCTGCAGCGTCCAGACATATTCGCGCGCGCCGGCATAGCGCAGCATCAGGCAGTCGTGCTTCCTGCCGACCAGTTCCTGCGGCTCGGCGGGCTCGCCGCGCGCTTCCAGATATTTCGGCGCCGCCACCAGCACGCGCTCGCATTCCATGATGCCGCGCATCCTGAGGCTCGAATCCTCGATGATGCCGAGGCGGAAGGCGACGTCGATGCCTTCCTTCATGATGTCGACATTGTGGTCGGAGAGCCTGAGCCGCACCTCGATATCTGGATATTTGTCGTGGAAATCCGGGATACCGGAAGCGATCAGCCGCCGTCCGAGGCCGAGCGGCGCCGTCACCCTGATCGTCCCGCGCGGCTGGCCGGACAGCGCTGCGACCGCGGCTTCCGCCTCGGTGATGGCGTCCAGCACCTGCTTGGCGCCGGTGTAGAACACCGTGCCGTGCTCGGTCGGCATCAACTGCCTTGTCGTGCGGTTGAACAGCCGGACGCCGAGGTGCTTTTCCAGCTCCTTGATGCGGTTGGAGGCGACGGCGGGAGAAATGCGCATGTCGCGCCCAGCCGCCGAAAGATTGCCGAGCTCGACGACGCGGACGAAGACGGCGATGTTGTCGAGATAGGCCATGCGTGGCTCTCAAACGGCTATGAGGGGTAAGCCTAGTATTTTCCATTTTTTTTTGAAAGTCATCGCGCACCTCGCCTCTTTTCGTTTGCGCTGCACACCGTAAAGTCGCTCTCATCGGCAGGGACGATTTCCCAGGGGCGACACAATGATGGATTTCGCGATTTTCTGGGACTGGCTGAGCTTCGCCGTCCGCTGGCTGCATGTCATCACCGGCATCGCCTGGATCGGCTCATCCTTCTATTTCGTCGCCCTCGATCTCGGGCTGCGCCAGCGTCCCGGCCTGCCCGCCGGCGCCTTCGGCGAGGAATGGCAGGTGCATGGCGGCGGCTTCTACCACATCCAGAAATACCTGGTGGCGCCGGCCGAGATGCCGGAACACCTCACCTGGTTCAAATGGGAGTCCTACGCCACCTGGCTGTCGGGCTTCGCCATGCTCTGCGTGGTCTACTATGCCGGCGCCGATCTCTTCCTGATCGATCCCAACGTGCTCAACATCTCGGCGCCGGTCGGCATTCTTCTGTCGCTGGCCACCATCGGCGTCGGCTGGATCCTCTACGACCTGCTCTGCCGCTCGCCGCTCGGCAAAAGCGATACCGGGCTGATGCTGGTGCTTTACTGCGTGCTGGTCTTCATCGCCTGGGGGCTCACCCATCTCTTCACCGGCCGCGCCGCCTTCCTGCACCTCGGCGCCATCACCGCCACGATCATGTCGGCCAACGTCTTCATGGTCATCATCCCGAACCAGAAGATCGTCGTCGCCGATCTGATCGCCGGCCGCAAGCCGGACCCGAAATACGGCAAGATCGCCAAGCAACGCTCGCTGCACAACAACTACCTGACCTTGCCGGTCCTGTTCCTGATGCTGTCGAACCACTACCCGCTGGCCTTCGGCACGCAGTTCAACTGGGTCATCGCTTCGCTGGTCTTCATCATCGGCGTGCTGATCCGGCACTATTTCAACACGGTCCATGCGCGCAAAGGCAACCCCACCTGGACATGGCTGGGTGCTGCCGTGCTGTTCATGATCATCATCTGGCTGTCGACCGTGCCGAAGGTGCTGACCGGCGAGCCGAAGACCTCGGCCGCCTCCGCCGCCTCTCAGGTCTATATCGCCTCGGCCCATTTCCCGGCCGTGCGCGACACCGTGCTTGGCCGCTGCTCCATGTGCCATACGGAAGAGCCGGTCTATGAAGGCATCTACCATGCGCCGAAGGGCGTGCTGCTCGACACCGACGAGCGCATCGCCGAGCATGCGCGCGAGATCTACATCCAGGCCGGCCGGGCGCATGCCATGCCGCCCGCCAACGTCACCCAGATCACCGACCAGGAACGGGCCCTTCTGGTCGCCTGGTTCGAAGGCGCCGGAAAGTAAGCATGACAGCGAAAATTCTGCGCGGCCGCACGCTCTCCTTCCTGCGCTGGCCCGAAACGATCGACGACCATTCCGCCTGGCGCTACGAGGAGGATGGCGCCCTGCTGATTGACAATGGCAGAATCGTCGCCGCCGGCGCCTATGCGGATGTCTCGAAGAAGGCGGATGCAGGCGTCGGGACGATCGACCATCGTCCGCATCTGATCCTGCCGGGCTTCCTCGACGCCCACGTGCATGTGCCGCAGATGCAGATCATCGCCTCCTACGGCGCCGAGTTGCTCGACTGGCTGAACAAATACACCTTTCCAGAGGAGTCGAAATTCCAGAACGCCCAGCATGGCCGCCGCATCGCGCGGCTGTTCCTCGACGAGATGCTGCGGCACGGCACGACCACGGTCGCCGCCTACTGCTCCGTGCACAAATCTTCCGCCGAAGCCTTCTTCGCCGAGTCGCATGAGCGCAACATGCTCAACATCGCCGGCAAGGTGATGATGGACCGGAACGCGCCGGATGGCGTGCTCGACACGCCGCAAACTGGTTACGACGACAGCAAGGCGCTGATTGCCGAATGGCACGGCAAGGGCCGCCAGCTCTATGCCATCACGCCGCGCTTCGCCATTACGTCTACGCCCGAGCAGATGGAGATGGCCGGCGCGCTCTGCCGCGAGCATCCCGACCTGCACATGCAGACGCATCTGTCGGAGAACCACGCCGAGATCGCCTTCACCCAGGAGCTTTACCCCTGGTCGCACGACTACACCGACGTCTATGAGCATTACGGCCTGCTCGGCAAAAAGAGCCTGTTCGGCCACTGCATCCATTTGTCGGAGCGCGAGGCGGATGCGCTGTCGCACTCGGGCTCGGTCGCGGTATTCTGCCCGACCTCCAATCTTTTCCTCGGATCCGGCCTGTTCGACTACCAGCGCTATCGTCGGCGCGAGAAGCCGCTTCGGATTGCGGCCGCCACCGATGTCGGCGGCGGCACCAATTATTCGATGCTGCGCACCATGGACGAGGGCTACAAGGTGATCGCACTGAACGGCGAGAAGCTGAACCCGTTCCAGTCCTTCTGGCAATTGACGCGCGGCAACGCCGAGGCGCTGTCGGTGGCCGACAAGGTCGGCACGCTGGAGGAAGGCACCGACGCCGACCTCGTCGTGCTCGATGCCCATGCCACGCCGGGCATGCGGCTCAGGATGGAGACGGTCGAGACGCTGGCGGAGGAACTCTTCCTGCTGCAGACGCTGGGCGACGATCGAGTTGTGCGCGAGGTCTATCTGGCGGGCCGTCCGGCGAAGAGCGCGATTGTCGCAGGGTGATCCCCTCACCCGGATTGCCGACCGAATTGCGAAGCGCAATTCGGGGCAATCCGACCTCTCCCCGAGGGGAGAGGAGTGAGCCGGCGCTGGCGCCAGTCTCTTCTCCCCTCGGGAGAAGGTGGCCGCGAAGCGGCCGGATGAGCGGGCGTCCGCGATGGGTGCTTGACCACACGGAGCTTGTCGTACAAACGACGGTGGGATTTCGGAGAAAGAGACATGGCCACCGCCGACGACATCGCTCTGATCAAGAAACAGGAAGCCACGCTGGTCTTCCCGGCCTTCGACGAGGCCGTCGCCTTCAAGATCGGTTCCGGCATCAGGGATCGGGCGCTGAAGGAAGACCTGCCGATCATCGTCGACATCAGGACCTTCGACCGGCCGCTCTTCTATGCCGCGATGCCGGGCTCCAACGCCTCCAATCCGGACTGGGCGCGGCGCAAGATCAACGTCGTGAAGCGGTATCTCAGAAGCACCTATCGCCTTGTGCTGGAGCAGCAGCGGCCCGACCGCACGTTCAAGGTCGGCGAAGCGCTCGACATCGCCGATTATGTGCTGGCCGGCGGCGGCTTTCCGGTCACCATGAAGGGCGCCGGCGTCATCGGGGTCATCGCCGTTTCGGGCCTGCCGGAGCGCGAGGACCACGGCGTCGTGGTCGATGCGATCTGCGCGCATCTCGGCGTCGATGCGAGCAAGCTCAGATTGCCGCCGGAAGACAAATGACCGATCCAAAAACCTTCCTCACCTCGATCTTCAACGCCGCCGTCGCCGCCGCCGACCCGGAAAAGACGATCCGCAATCATTTGCCGGCGAAGGCCAAGGGCCGCACCATCGTCATCGGCGCGGGAAAAGGCTCGGCGCAGATGGCGGCGGCCTTCGAGAAGGTCTGGGACGGTCCGGTCGACGGCCTGGTCGTCACGCGCTACGGCTATGGCGCCAGATGCGAGCGCATCGAGATCATCGAGGCGGCGCATCCGGTGCCGGACGCCGCCGGCCTCGAAGCCTCGCGCCGGCTGCTGGAGAAGATGCGGGGCCTGACTTCGGACGACCTGGTGGTGGCGCTGATCTCCGGCGGCGGCTCGGCCCTGCTGCCGTCTCCCGCTCCCGGCCTGACGCTTGCTGACGAGATTGCCGTCAACGAGGCGCTGCTTGCCTCCGGCGCGCCGATCGCGGCGATGAACACCATCCGCAAGCATGTCTCGACCATCAAGGGCGGACGCCTGGCCGCAGCCGCGCATCCGGCGCGGGTCGTGTCGCTGGTCGTCTCCGACATCCCCGGCGACAATCCGGCGCTGGTTGCCTCTGGACCGACGGTTCCCGATACCGGCAGCCGTCAGGATGCTCTGGCCTCTATCGCCGCTTATGGCATGAAGCTTCCGGCCTCGGTCATGGCGCATATCAATTCGCCCGACGCCGATGCCCCGCGTCCCGACGATCCGCGCTTTGCCGGCAATGAAGTGCATCTGACCGCCTCGGCTGGGGTCTCGCTGGAAGCTGCCGCCGCCGAGGCCAAGCGGCAAGGCATTGTGGCCGTCATCCTGTCGGATGCGATCGAGGGCGAGGCCCGCGAGGTCGGCGGCGTCCACGCCGCGATCGCCCGCGAGGTAGCCACCCGCAACCGGCCTTTCGCCAAGCCCGTGCTGATCCTGTCCGGCGGCGAGACGACCGTGACGCTGCGGGCCAAGGGCAAAGGCGGCCGCAACTCGGAATTCCTCCTCGCTTTCGCCATCGGCATCGATGGCGTCGATGGCATTCATGCCATTGCTGCCGACACCGACGGCATAGATGGTTCGGAGAACAATGCCGGCGCCTTTGCTGACGGCTCGACCGTGGCGCGCATGCGTGCGGCAGGCGTCGATGCCAAGGCAATGCTCGCCGGCAACAACGCCTGGACGGCCTTCAATGCAGTCGGCGACCTTTTCGTGCCGGGGCCGACCGGCACGAATGTGAATGATCTGAGGGCGATCCTGGTTAGGTAGCGCGGAACTCCACAGAGGTCGTCATTCTAGGGCGGAGCAAGGAGCGAAGCGACGCGCGCAGACCCTAGAATCCATTCCGTGACCTTGGCCGAAAAGTGCAGCGGAGCAGAATTCTGGACCGTTGCGGCGCGTTCAAGTCATGGCATGATCCTCGGGTCTGCGCTGCGTCGCTTCGCTCCTTGCTCCGCCCGTGGATGACGAAGTGATGAGGTTTCGGCTAATCTCAAAGGTCCCCGACCGTGCGACAGTATCCGCGTGCGAACTCCCCCTAAATCGATCAAGCGTCCATCAGCTGCTTGACCTTCCGCATATCCTGCAAAAACCGCTCCCGCTCGGCCTCTTTGTCCTCCTGCTCCCGGATGCGCAGGATGAAGGAGGGGTGGATGGTGAGGAACACGCGCAAGCCGTCCTCGCGCTCGACCACGTCGCCGCGCATCTTGGTGATCGGCACCGCCTTGCCGAGCAGCGATTGCGCCGCCGTCGCGCCGAGCGCCACAACGAGGTTGGGCTTGACCAGGTCAAGCTCCTTGTCCAGCCACCAGCGGCAGGCCTGGATCTCACCGGCATTGGGCTTCGAGTGGATGCGCCTTTTGCCGCGCGGCTCGAATTTGAAGTGTTTCACCGCATTGGTCACATAGACCTTGCGGCGATCGATCGCGGCGTCGTCCAGGATGCTGTCGAAAACCTTGCCCGCCGGCCCGACGAACGGCTTGCCGGCCAGATCCTCCTGGTCGCCGGGCTGCTCGCCGACGAAGATCACGTCGGCATTTTGTGGCCCTTGGCCAAAGACGGTCTGCGTCGCGTCGCGCCACAACGGGCAGCGGCGGCAGCCTTTCGCCTCCTCGCGCAGCTCCGGAATATCGTCGGCCTCAGGCGCCGCCACATCGGACGGCTCGGGCGTGGGCCAGTGCTTGGCCTTCACCTTGGCATGATGCGGTGCTGGGCTGGTTGGCATCCGGGCGATCATGTCTGACGCGGCTTTGTCCGCTCCTGCTATCAAATCTGGAATGAGCGAGGCCTCGGGAAGGTTCCGCCAATATTTCTTCGGCATCTCCTTCTGCATCGCCTTCACCTTGAGGCGGGCCGGGTTGAAGATGTTCTCGAAATAGGTCCGCCACAACGCCTCGGCATCGTCTTCCGCCGGCGTGTCGCGCTTGGCCGCACCCGGCCCCATCGCCAGCCTCTCGCCGTCCCAGTCGGCCGAGGCATGCGCGGTCAGGATCGTCCAGCGCATGCCAGTGAAACGACGCACGAAGAAATCGGCATTGCGCTCGACGATGTAATGGTCGGGCTCGAACCACGCGACATAGCGCTCGTCCGCGCCTTCGCCGATCTTCCGGAAACGCACGAAGGCGCGCATCTTGTGGATGTCGCGGTGCACGGCCTTCTCCATCGCCTCCAGCCGCCGGATGTCGGGATCGGTCGCGATCGAAAGCAGCTTCGGCTCCGAACGCAACCGCCAGAGCAGCCGGTAGAGAAAGCCGAAGCGCTCGGGGTCGCAATGGCAGATCACCGTCTCGGCGCGCTCGATGAAGTCGCGCGGTACGACCAGTCGCGCATCGGCTTGCGCGGCCGGCAATTCGCTGGCGCCATCTTCGCGATCCGGCTCGACCTGCCACGCGACATCTTCCGGCGGAATGTCGTTCGTCGCCAGCCGCCGCGCCGCGTCGCGCCAGCCGGCGAAATCGGTCTGGCTTTCGAGCCGGACGAGATGTGATGCGAGGTCGAGTTGAGTTTTGGCCATGGTCAGAACAGCGAAAGCTGCTCGCAGGAGCGGGTGATCGCCTGGCGCAAGCCGGCCTTGTCGGTCAGCGCGCCCGGCGACCAGCCTTCCGCGACGATGAAGGGCCGCACCTTGGCGACCGAATGGCAGAGCCGGCCGATATCCTCGAGCCGCAGCCGGCGATGGCGGCGTGTCTCGATGATCCGGTCGATGACCTTGGTGCCGAGCCCGGGAACGCGCAGCAGCGCCTCTCGCTCGGCGCGGTTGACGTCGACCGGGAATCGGCCCCGATTGCGCAGCGCCCAGGCGAGCTTGGGATCGATGGCAAGGTCGAGCATCCCGTCATTGCTGCCGGCCAGGATTTCCGGCTGCGAGAAACCGTAGAAACGCATCAGCCAGTCCGCTTGGTAGAGCCGGTGCTCGCGCATCAGCAGCGGCTTCTGCAAGGGCAGCGATGACGAGGAATCCGGGATCGGGCTGAACGCGGAGTAGTAGACGCGGCGCAGGTGATAGCTGCCATAGAGCCGGGCGCTGGCGCGCAATATGCCGTCGTCGGAGGTCTTGTCGGCGCCGACGATCATCTGCGTCGACTGGCCACCCGGCGCGAAACGCTCGCGCCTGCGGCTCTGCAAAGTGGGTTCGGCCTTCTCCTCGATCTTGCGGCGCAGCTTGGCCATCGAAAGCCGGATCGTCTCTGGCTTCTTTTCCGGCGCCAGTTTCTTGACGCCCTCGTCGGTCGGCAGCTCGACATTGATCGACAGGCGGTCGGCATAAAGCCCTGCCTTCTCGATCAGTTCGGCAGACGCTTCGGGGATGGTCTTGAGGTGTATGTAGCCGCCGAACTTTTCCTCGATCCTGAGTCTGCGCGCCACCTCGACCATCTCCCCCATCGTCTCGTCCGGCGAGCGAATGACGCCAGAGGACAGGAACAGCCCCTCGATGTAGTTGCGGCGATAGAAATCCATGGTGAGCTTCACCACCTCCTCGACGCTGAAGCGGGCGCGCGGCACATTCGAGGACGAGCGGTTGATGCAATAGCTGCAGTCGTAGATGCAGAAATTGGTGAGCAGGATTTTCAGGAGCGAGATGCAGCGCCCGTCCGGCGCGTAGGAATGGCAGATGCCGGACCCTTCGGTCGAGCCGATGCCGCCCGATCTCAGCGAGTCGCGTTTTGCCGACCCGGACGACGCGCAGGAAGCGTCGTATTTGGCGGCGTCGGACAGGATCGCCAGTTTCTCGCGGACGGAAAGCACAGCCATTCGTTCACGATATGTTCCAGAAATGCAATTGGCTATAACTTTTGATTGTCCGCGCCAAAACGTGATCGCCGCGCGCGTGTCGGCCCGCCTACACCTCGTGCAGATAAAGGTGATAGTCCAATTCGCTGACCGTGCGCGCGACGCGCAGATATTCGGCCTGCTTGATCGCCACGAAGGTCCGGTGCAGGTCTGGGCCCAGAGCCGATTTCAGGAAATCGGAGCCCCTGGCCGCCTCGATCGCGGCGCGCCAGTCGGCCGGCATGGTCGATCTCTCGCTCGCCTGCTCGTAACCGTTCCCGGTGGTCTCTGGCCCCGGATCCAGCCCTTCGTCGAGCCCTTTGACGATGCCGGCCAGCACCGTCGCCGCCACCAGATAGGGGTTGGCGTCGACGCCCGACGGCCTGTGCTCGATGCGGCGGTTCCTGGCGTCGCCCGCCGGCACGCGCAGCGCCACCGAGCGGTTGTTGACGCCCCATGTCGGCGCCACCGGCGCATAGGATTGCGAGACGAAGCGCCGCCATGAATTGGCGTGCGGCGCAAACACCAGCATCGATTCCGCCATGGTGTGGATCAGGCCGCCAAGTGCGTTGAGCAGCTTCGGTGACCATTTCTCGCCGGTGGCCTCGGTGAAGACGTTGCGGCCGGCATCGTCCTGCAGCGAGACGTGGAAATGCATGCCCGAACCCGCATAGGCCTCGATGGGCTTGGCCATGAAGCAGGCGGTGACGCCGTGCCGCCGCGCCTGCGCCCTGACAAGCCGCTTCAGCATGACGAGATCGTCGGCTGCTCGCATCACATCCTTGCGGTAGTTGAGCGTCAGCTCGTACTGGCCGGGCGCGTATTCGGAAATGACCGTCTCGGCCGGAATGCCTTGCGCCTTGGCCGCGGCGTAGATGTCGGAAAACAGTGGCTCCATGCCATGCAGATGGTCGACGGAATAGACTTCCGTCTTCGCCGAACGGCGGCCGTCGAGCACCGCGCGGGCAGGCTGCACCTTGCCGTCCGCGTCGCGCTCGTTGGACAGCAGGAAAAACTCCAGCTCGAAAGCGCCGGCCGGATGCAGGCCGCGCGCGGCGAGCAATTCGACCTGCCTTGCCAGCACCAGGCGCGGGTCGGAGGTCATCGGTTGGCCGTCGAGATGGTACATCGACATCAGCACCTGGCCGCGGGCCGGGCTGGTGCCGTAGAGCGGCACCAGCGTCCCCGGGATGGGCCATGCCCTGAGGTCGCCGTCGCCGGTGTCCCACACCAGTCCGGTCTCGTGCACATCCTCGCCGGTGATGTCGAGGCCGAGGATCGAGATCGGCAGGTGCCTTCCATTCTCGAAAATGCCCAACAGCTCATGCCGGCGCACGATCTTGCCGCGACCGATGCCGTTGGCGTCGGTGAGCACGATGTCGAACGCCTCGATCTCGGGATGCGCGTCGAGAAAGGCCTTCGCCTCGGCGGGCGTCGAGCCGGAAGGCGATGTTGTTACGGCGTTCGGATTGTCCATGGCCGCTTTTCTCACGCCGTAAGCCGGGCCGCAACCGCGGCGAAGGCGGCTATCAACCGGCTCACCTGCGCGGAAGTTGTCACCGGCGAGATCAGCATCATGTTGTGGAACGGGGCGATCAGCACGCCGCGATTGACCAGCGCGACATGGATGGCGGCTTCGAGCTCCGGCGCATGCGCCTTCTCGGCCTCGCCGCCATTGTGAAGCGGTCCCGGCGCGCAGATGAATTCGACGCGCGCGCCGACCCGCGCGACATGCCAGGGCAGCTTGTTTCGCTGGATGACGGCGGTCAGCCCCGCATCGAGCCGGCGCGCCAGCCGGTCCATATGCGCATAGGCCTCCTCCGTCATGACCTCTTCCAGCGTCGCGCGCATCGCCGCGAATTGCAGCGGGTTGGCCGACAGCGTCGTGCCCATGCCGGAATAACCGGGCTCCTTGGTACGGTTATAGGCGCCGTAGCGCGTAGCGACCTCCTCGCTCATCCCCCAGATGCTCGCCGGCACGCCGCCGGCCACCGGCTTGCCGAGCACGAACAGGTCCGGCTCCAGCCCGTACTTGCGCGTATAGCCGCCCGGGCCGGTGGAGATCGTGTGCGTCTCGTCGATCAAAAGCAGCGTGCCGGCCGCGCGGGTCAGCCGCCGCAGCGCGTCATGGAAGCCGGCATCCGGCAGCACCATGCAGGAATTGGTCAGCACCGGCTCGGTGATGACGCAGGCGACGTCGCGGTCAGCAAGCGCGGCCTCCAAGGCAGGGACGTCGTTGAATTCGACGATCTTGGTCGCCCGCGTCAGGTCGCGGAACTCGCCGGCCAACCCCGGCCGGTTCACCGGCTTGCCTTCGATCAGCCGCACCATCGTCTCATCGACCGAGCCGTGATAGCAGCCGTTGAAGACCAGGATCTTCTCGCGCCCGGTCACGGCGCGGGCGACGCGCAGCGCGAAGCGGTTGGCGTCGGTGGCGGTGGTGGCGATCTGCCAGTAGGGCAGGCCGAAGCGCTGCTGGAGGAGCGGGCCGATCGCCAGCGCGTCCTCGCTGGGCAGCATGTAGGTTAGGCCCCGGGCTGCCTGCCGGCGGATCGCGCGGGCGACCGCCGGCGGCGAATGGCCGAGCATCGAGCCGGTGTCGCCAAGGCAGAAATCGTCGAGCCTGTTGCCGTCGATATCGGTGATGGTGGCACCCTTGGCGCCGTCGACCAGGATCGGGAACGGCGTCGGCCAGTCGGTCATCCAGTGCATCGGCACGCCGCCGAGGAAGCCGGCAATGCCGTTGCCGAGCTTCGCCTCGGATTTCGGCCGCGCCTTGCGGAAGGCGGCCGCCTCCGCCTCGCGCATCTCGGCGATGCGGGCGATTTCGATGCCGCCGATGGAAGTCCGGTCGATTGAATGCATGAGTCCCCCTCGGGCAGTAGGGCAGTAGGGCAGTAGGGCAGTAGGGGTTGGCCCTCAAGCGCTGGTTCCCCTACTCCCATATTGCCCTACTGCCTTACTCCCTTATCCTGTGATATCGATCACGCCGCAATCGCCGGCAGCACTTCCGAAGACGATGCGGCGCTCTTCCTTGTCCCACATCATCGCCGTGATGGCGCCCTTGCCGGGGCGGCGCAGCAGCACCTCCTTGGCGTCGGCGAAGCGCGCCGCGATCACCATGCCGTCCTCATAGCCGATGGCCACGACGTCCTGGCTCGGATGGCAGGCGACGCAGGTCACCATCGTGTTGCCGCGCGTGCCGAGTTCCAGCGGCGCCTTGCCCATCGGCCCGTCCTTGGCTTGAAACGGCCAGACGATCGCCGCCGGCGCGCCGGAGCTCGCCAGCCATTTGCCCTTGACGCTCCACGACAGGCTCTTCACCTTGCCGGGATAGCCTGACATGCGCATGTGCTTGCCGTCGGCGAGCTTCCAGCCATGCAGCGCGTTTTCCTGCATGGTGGTGATGAGGAAGGCGCCGTCCGGTGAAAAGGTGATGCCGGTATGGGCGCCGGCCCATTCGAGCTCCACCGGCTTGCCCTCAGCCGCTGGAAAATGCAGCGTCGCGCCGTTGTAACGGGCGACGGCAAAACGCATGCCCTTGGGCGAGAAGGCTAGTCCTTCCACCGAGCGCGGGTGGGTGAATTCCTTGATCTTGCCGTCGGCGAAACGCACGAAAGCGGTCTTGCCGGAAGCATAGGCGATCGCTCCCTGCGGACCTGCGGCGACGCTGGTGATCCATTTTTTTCCAGCGCTTGCGAGTTCGCTCACCTCGCCGCCGGCCTTCACGGCAAACACCTTGCCATCCTCGCCGCCGGTGATCAGCCGGTCGTTGGCCGCATCATGAAAGGCGGCAAGCAGGCCGTCATTGGCCTGCACCGTCTTCTGCCCATTGTCCAACCGATGGATCGCGCCGTCGGCCAGCGCAAAATGCGGCACGTCGTTGAGGAAGACGGCGGCGACGCAATGGCCTTCAAGATCAAGCGGGGCGACTGTGGGCATAGGGGCGGTCCAATCGAGATTGCTGCCATTCCCATAAGGGGTCGAGCCGCAGGTCTCAACCCATGCTTGGAATCGCTATAAGGAGGGGGCGCCGGCGTTGAGGTTCTCCCTTCTCCCCCTGTGGGAGAAGCGCAACCATTAGCTTAGGCGGCGTGGTTTGCGGGTGGAGCTTTGCTCCACGGAGTGCCGCGTTCGACGACGGCGTTGGCGAAGATGAGGAGCTTTCTGACACAGGCGATGATGGCTTTCCTGTGGGCCTTGCCGTTGTTCGTAAGGCGGCCGTAGAGAGCGACCAGGGCGGTGTTCCAGCGCTGGGAAGCGGGCAATGCAGCATTGAAGAGCGCTCGGCGGACACGACTGCGACCGCCGGCGATATGGCGCTCGCCGGTACGTTCGCCCGAGTCGTCGTCGTAAGGAGCGACGCCAACCAAGGCAGAGATTTGCTCACGACTGACCTTGCCGAGTTCGGGCAAGAGGATGACGAGGGTGAGCGCGGTGCGTATGCCGATGCCATCAACGCTGGCGATCAGCTCGAGCCGCCGAGCGAGATCATCGTGTTTGCACACGACGACCTGCAGGAGCAGCAGTTCGGCCTCGCGGCGCCGCTGCAGACGCTGAACGTCACGCTTGAGTTGGTTGAGAATCCGCTTGGTGGTGAAGTGCTCGCGCCGCGTCTTGAGGTGAGCGATATCGTACTCCAGTTGCTCGATGAAGAGCAGATGCTCAGCGAACGCGGCCAGCCTGGTGTCTGGCGGTTCATGCAGGTCGCCGAGATTGGCAGCGCACTCGGCGATGAGGGCGGCGTCGATACGATCGTTCTTGGCACGACGCAGCTTGTAGATGGCAAAGGCATGCACTTGACGCGGCTGCAGGAGAGCGACCTCGAAGCCCTGCTCGCGCAAATATTCCACGACGGCTCGTTCGTAACCCCCGGAGGCTTCGATGCCGATGCGTTTGATCTTACGCGCGCTCAGCCAAGCAACCAACTCTTGATGTCCGTCTCTGGCATTGGCTACGCGCAACCTGTCGCTCGTCGGATAGGTTGCGACATCAAGCGACTTCTTGCTGGTGTCGATTCCGGCGGTTCTTGTGCTAGTCTCATTCATCTTCGTCGTTCCCTGCCTTGCATACGAACCAGGTTGTTCCAGCAACCATCCGGGCCACGATGAAGAGCCGATCGCGATCTTGCTTCTCCTTAACCCCACGGGTTCGGGTGGCTGGCGATCCGACGATCGGCGCCAACGGCCGGGTGGCCACCCGGCCGTTGGCGTCCCTTACGGGACGACCACTTCATACAACATCGCTTATGCAAGGTGGCCTCGCGAAGCGAGGTCGGATGAGGGGTGCTCCAGGGAAAGCCGACGTCTCACTCCGCTGGAACACCCCTCATCCGTCTCGGCGCTGCGCGCCGATCCACCTTCTCCCGCAAGGGGAGAAGGAGAGGTCGGCGAAAAATCAAGCCGCCTGGCAGGCTTCAAAACTCTTCCTGAGCCGCTCGGCGTCGAGATCGCGGCCGATGAAGACCAGCCGGCTCTCGTGCTTTTCGCCGTCCTTCCAGGCGCGCTGGTGGTCGCCCTCGAGGATCATGTGTACGCCCTGCAGCACATAGCGGTCCTCGTCGCCCTTGAGCGCGATGATGCCTTTCAGCCGCAGGATGTTCGGCCCTTCCATCTGGGTCACCTTCTCGATCCAGGGGAAGAATTTCTTGGGGTCCATCTCGCCGCCGCGCAGCGACACCGACTTCACCGTCACGTCATGGATGTCGGAAGCATGGTGGTGATGGTGATCGTGGCCGTCATGATGATGGTGGTCGTGGTCGCAGTCCGGGCCGCATTCATGGTCGTGATCGTGGTCATGCGCCTCGAGGAAGTGCGGATCGTTCTCCAGCGCGCGCGACAGGTCGAAGGCGCCGCGGTCGAGCACTTCGTCGAGCGCCACGCCGGACCTCTGCGTACGATGGATCTTTGCCGCCGGGTTGATGGCGCGGATCGTTGCTTCGACCTTTTCCAGCTCTTCCGGCGTGACGAGATCGGTCTTGTTCAGCACCACCACGTCGGCGAAGGCGATCTGGTCCTCGGCTTCCTTGGAATCCTTCAAGCGCAGCGGCAGGTGCTTGGCGTCGACCAGCGCCACCACCGCGTCGAGCTTGGTCTTGGTGCGCACGTCGTCATCCATGAAGAAGGTCTGCGCCACCGGCACCGGGTCGGCAAGGCCGGTGGTCTCGACGACGATGGCATCGAAGCGGCCGGGCCGTTTCATCAGGCCCTCGACGACCCGGATCAGGTCGCCGCGCACGGTGCAGCACACGCAGCCATTGTTCATCTCGT
The DNA here is from genome assembly GCF_003952445.1 of Mesorhizobium sp. M2A.F.Ca.ET.043.05.1.1. NCBI lineage: Bacteria > Pseudomonadati > Pseudomonadota > Alphaproteobacteria > Hyphomicrobiales > Phyllobacteriaceae > Mesorhizobium > Mesorhizobium sp. M2A.F.Ca.ET.043.05.1.1. The sequence continues at coordinate 4,592,470 of NZ_CP034446.1, read as the reverse complement.
AGATTTCCTCGTCGGATTCCACGATCAGGTCGTTGTCGATGCCGATCTCGCCGAACTCGTTGACGATGACGGCGTAGCGCTTGCCGTGGTTCTCCGACAGGATGCGGTTGAGCAGCGTCGTCTTGCCCGCGCCGAGATAGCCGGTGAGAACGGTTACGGGGATTTGCGTCTGTGCATCGCTCATGGCTTGCCTCGAAGTCTTGGTCTCGAAAAATCTGGATTGTCGGCCTCATATAGGATGGGCGTCGCGCTTTTGCACGCGTCAAACCGATGGGCCAGGCGGACCCTCCTACGGGGATGGCGGCGAGGAGGGATTTGGTGGCGGTCGAGGCCGACCAAACGGGGAGCCGCGTGCGCTCCCAATGGCCGTTCCCCGTTGCCGCTGTGAATCTCCGCTCCTCAAAAGTCGTTTGTCATCTAACTGAAATAAACATCTGGCATCACCTGCGCGGGCACCGCAATGCTTGCCGGCAAAGCGTTCCGCAAGCTGGTTTCTTAGAGATCGTCATTTGCCAATCGTCGGACAGCCTCTATGCTGGCCGCGCCGGTTGGGCCGAAGAGGGAATGGCCATGGCCAAGGCGGACAAGACAGCGACAATGAGCCGGCTGCATTCGGCGGCGAGGCTGGCGCGCACGGCGCTGGCGGCGCGGCTTCTGGCGCATGGCTTTTACGCCGGCCAGGACCAGATCATGCTGGCGCTCGACCGCGAGGACGGCCAGACCCCCGGCAACCTCGCCGGCAAGCTCGGCGTGCGGCCGCCGACCATCACCAAGACCATCAACCGGCTGCAGGCCCAGGGTTTCCTCGAAAAGCGCGCCTCCAACGCCGATGCCCGCCAGGCCCATATCTTTCTCACCGAGTCCGGCCGCGAAACAATTCGCGCCATCGAAAAATCGGTCAAGAAGACCGAGAAACAGGCGCTGAGGGGCCTCGACAAGAAGGACCAGAAGGCGCTGTTCAAGCTGCTCGCCCGCATCGAGGCGAATTTGTCGAACGAAGATCTGGTCCTGATCGACGACGACGCGGAGATGGATGAGGCGTGAAAGCGCGACGCGCAGCGTCGTCGCTCCACGCACCCACGTTAGAGTTGTGCTATAAGCGCGATGCGCAGCATCGTCGCCCTTGCGGCTAGGCCGTCGCACCCGATCCCTTCACCAGCGCCGCCCAACGCCCCGGCGTCATGCCGAACGCCTTCTTGAAATGCCGGTTGAAATGGCTTTGGTCACTGAAGCCGGCGCCGGCGGCGATCTCCGCCAGCGCTTCTCCCTCGGCTATCATGCGCCGCGCTCTTTGCAGCCGGCGCATCAATAGGAAGCGATGCGGGCTGGTCGAATAGGTGGCGCGAAAATGGCGTGACAGCGCATAGCGGTCGAGGCCGGTAACGGCCTCCAACTCGTCGGAACGCACCGCACGCTCGGCATTCTCCGCAAGATAGTCTCGGGCAAGTGCCGCCGCGCGCCACGCGGTCTTGCCTGTTGATTTTGCCGGCTTTCCGGCGTGGCGTCTCAGCTGTTGCGCCAGCTGCGCGACGAAATCCGCCACGAACAGGTCATCGAGCTCTTCGTCCAACGGCGTTAGCGCCGACAAAAGCGTGTCCCGCAAGTGAGGATCGTCGACCACGGCGTTGCGTACGAAAGGCAGCGCCTCGCCGTCAAGGCTGTCGAGCAGCAGAGATGGCTCCAGATAGAGGATCCGGTAGCGCAGTCCGTCTTCCGTGCCGGCGCCGCCGTCATGCAATTCGTCCGGATGCAGCACGATCGCCTGGCCGGGCAGGCTGTGTTGCAGCGCGCCACGATAATGAAAGCGCTGCACGCCGTGCAATGTCACGCCGATGGCATAGGTGTCGTGCCGGTGCGGCTCGAAGGCATTGCCGTGGAAACGCGCCTCGATGCGTTCGAGGCCCAGCCCGCCCGGCGCCGAAACGATGCGATCGCCATTGGCCGCGTCCGCGCACGAACGTTCAAGACCTTGCTTCGCTTCCGCGCCTAGAGCCTGCGCCATCGCCCTGTTCCGCCCGTCACAGGCCATCCCGGAATCTCAATCTTGGTGTTCGATACGAAAATTGCAATTGTTCTCAGAGAGGATCTGCCGGTCTGGCAGAAACTCAACGTCACCGCCTTTCTGACCAGCGGCATCGCCGCACAGTTTCCCGAGATCATCGGCGAGCCTTATCGCGACCGTGCCGGCAACCTTTATAACCCGATGTCGATCCAGCCGGTCATCGTCCTTTCGGCCGATGCGGCGACGCTGGGCACGATCCACCGCCGGTCATTGGAGCGCGGCGTGACGACATCCGCCTATGTCGAGGAGATGTTTTCGACCGGCCACGATGCAGCCAACCGCGCCGTCTTCGCCGAATTCGCGCCGGACGATGCCAAGGTCGTCGGCATCGCCCTGCGCGGCGAGAAGAAGCTCGTCGACAAGATCACCAAGGGCGCCCGCATGCATGCCTGAGTCTTTGCTGTACCCATGCTGGCGGGTCGCCCTAAGGAACAAGGCGAGCGTTCCAAATTTGCCACAGGCCTCCCAGCTTCGTCATCCTTGGGCGTAGCGACGCGCAGCGGAGCGAAGACCCAGGGATCCATGCCGTGACGTAGATCGAATGGTGCAGCGGTGCAGAATTCTGCACAGCTGGCGGAGCGTCAATGTAACGGCATGGATCCTCGGGTCTGCGCCGCGTCGCTTCGCTCCTTGCTCCGCCCGTGGATGACGACGGCGAGCGCGGTCAGGCCAATCGCCAACGGACGGTGCGCTCTAAGCCTGTCCAAAGCGCTTGTTGGGCCAGTCGCTTTTGGCTTGCCGGCCAGCGGCGATTGCCGCAGAAGGGGACGTCTATCCTCCCTTCGGCACGACCTTGAGCATTCCCAAAAACAACGACGACAGCGCAACGCCGCCCGCGGCGATGCTTTTGATGCTTTGCGTCTATGTCTGCTTCACCTTTCTCGACACCTCCAGCAAATATCTGGTGCTGGCCGGCGTCTCGGCGCTGATCGTCGCCTGGGCCCGCTTCACCGTCCATGTCTTGCTCGTCGGCGTCTTCCTGCGCGGCTGGCGCGAGCCGGCGCGCTTTCGCGCCAATAACCTGCCCGCGCATATATCGCGCGGCTGCATGCTTTTCGGCTCGACCATGTTCAACATCCTGGCGCTGAAGACGCTGCAGCTGGCCGAGACGACGTCGATCTATTTCTTCGGCCCGATGGTCATCACCGCCCTTGCCGGCCCGCTGCTCGGCGAATGGGCCGGCTGGCGGCGCTGGCTGGCGATCCTCACCGGCTTTGTCGGTGTCCTGATCATCACCCGGCCCGGCGTGGGCGTGTTCGGCATCGGCCATCTCTTCGCGCTGGGCTCGATGCTGTCGAACAGCTTCTATGTTATCATGACGCGGCGCATGTCTGCGACCGAAACATCCGAGAGCTTGATATTGTTCTCGGCGCTGGCGCCTTCGGTGCTGCTGGCTCCGATGCTTGCCTTTGCGCCCGCGCTGCCGCATGGCGGCTTTCAATGGTTCGTCGTCCTGATGCTGGGTGTCTTCGGCGCCGGCGGCCACTATCTGCTGGTCCGGGCCTATCGCCTGGCGACCACGACGCAACTGGCGCCTTTCCCTTATTCGCAGATGGTGTGGATAATCATCTCAGGCTGGCTGATCTTCCACCAGTTCCCGGACCGCTGGACCTTATTGGGTGCTGCCATCATCGTTGCCAGCGGCCTCTACATCATCCATCGCGAGCATCGGCTGCGCGTGCGCAATTCCGCCTCCCTCGACACCGAAGCCGAGGCGCTGGCGAAAAAACTTTGATTTGCTCCGAGTCCGGTGGCATAAGGCCGTTTAAAAAATTTAAAGACGTAGATCCGAAGACCCTGGGGAGCGAAGGGCACTGGCACAGAAGATCAAGCTTTCGACGATCGCGGATGCGCTCGGCGTCTCCACGGCAACGGTATCGCTGGCGCTGCGCGACAGCCCGCTGGTGGCTGGAGCCACGCGGGAGCGCATCAAGGAGCACGCGCGGGCCATCGGCTATATCTACAATCGTCGCGCCGCCTCGCTGCGCACCTCGCGCTCCGGCATCGTCGGCGTCGTCGTGCACGACATCATGAACCCGTTCTTCGCCGAGATCCTGCGTTCGATCGAAAGCGAGCTCGACCGCAGCCGCCAGACCTTCATCCTGTCCAATCACTACGACCAGCTCGAAAAGCAGCGCACCTTCATCGACACGCTGCTGCAGCTCGGCGCCGACGGCGTCATCATGTCGCCGGCCATCGGCACGCCGGCCGAGGACATCATCATGGCCGAGGAAAACGGCCTGCCGGCGGTGCTGATCGCGCGCAGCGTCGCCGGCGCCGACGTGCCGGTATTCCGCGGCGACGATGCCTATGGCACCGCGCTTGCCACCAATCATCTGATCTCGCTCGGCCATAAGCGCATCGCCATGGTCGGCGGCACCGACCAGACCTCGACCGGCCGCGACCGTTACCAGGGCTATCTCAACGCGATGGAGGCGGCCGGCCTGGAGGTGAAGCCGTCCTGGCGCATTCCCGGCCCCCGCACCAAGCAAGCCGGCTTCGAAGCCGCGGGGCAGTTTCTGGCGTTGAAGGACAAGCCGACCGCCGCCTGCTGCTGGAACGATCTGGTCGCCATCGGGTTGATGAACGGCATCGCGCGGGCCGGCCTCGTGCCGGGCGTCGATATCTCGGTCACCGGCTATGACGATCTCGAGGAGGCGGCAATCGCAACGCCGGCCCTGACCACGGTCTGGAACGGCCAGCGCGAGGTCGGCCGCCGCGCCGCGAGCGCCTTGCTCGACAAATTGAACGGGCAGGCGGTGCGGCCATCGCAGGAACTGATCAAGCCGGAACTGCATGTGCGGCAGTCGACCGGCAAGCCGGTGGAGCGTGCATGACCATTGCAGAAGGAAAATTGCCGGTCGCCATCCTGGTGCCGGGCGATTTCAACGATCATGCCATCAGCCGCATAGACAAGGCGTTCATTCTTGTTCGCATCGAACGTGCCGACCCTTCGCTGGTCACGGAAGAGATGCGCGCCACGGTGCGCGGCATCGCCTCCTACGCGGGCATCAACGCGGCGATGATCGACGCGCTGCCCAACCTTGAGATTATCTCCAGTTTCGGCGTCGGCTATGATTCGGTCGATGCCAATCACGCGGCCAAGCGTGGCGTCATGGTCACCAACACGCCCGACGTCCTGACCGAGGAGGTTGCCGACACCGCCATCGGCCTGTTGATCAACACCGTGCGCGAGCTCTACGCTGCCGAGAAGTGGCTGCGCGACGGCGACTGGGTGAAGAAGGGCAATTATCCCCTGAGCCGGCTTACCTTGCGCGGCCGCAGCGTCGGCATTTTCGGCATGGGCCGCATCGGCCGCGCCGTCGCCCGCCGCATCGAAGCCTTCGGCCTGCCGATCGCCTACCACAATCGCCGCAAGGTCGAAGGCGTGGCTTACGACTATCATGCCACTTTGAAAGGCCTTGCCGAGGCCGTCGACACGCTGATCTGCATTGCTCCGGGGGGCGCCTCCACGGAGAAGGCGATCAATGCCGAAATCTTGTCGGCGCTGGGTTCGAACGGCGTCTTCGTCAATATCGGCCGCGGCTCGGCGGTGGACGAGACCGCGCTGGCCGCCGCCCTGAAGAACGGTACCATCGCCGCCGCGGGGCTCGACGTCTTTGCCGACGAACCGAACGTGCCGCGCGCCCTGCTCGACGCTGCTAATGCCTCGCTTCTGCCGCATGTCGGCTCGGCGTCCGTCCACACCCGCCGCGCCATGGCCGACCTCTGCGTCGACAATCTCGTCGCCTGGTTCACCGAGCGCCGGCCGCTCACGCCCGTGCCGGAGACGATCAACGTCAAGGCGCGCGCCTGACAGGCAGGCTTGCCGCATTTGTTAACGCCTGCTTAACCCTTTGGAAACATTCTGCATATGTGGTTATGCATATCGCCTCGGGTTTGCGGATGGCGGCAATATGCAGGAACCAGAGGCAAGAAGCGCGGCGCGCGTGCGGTGCGGAGAGACAGGGTGAAGCTGTTAGCCGGTTTGGTCGCGTCGGTTGCGTTGTTCGGGGGCGTGCAGTTCCTTGATGGCGGCGATAGCGAAAGCGCGGCCGTCGAGCCCGCCGCGTCAAGCACCTACAGATTGACCGCCAATGGCGACGAAGCTGCCTGCGCCGTGCAGCGGGGCGCCGCCGTCTCGGACGGCCTGTCGCGACTCAAGATCGCCCCGGATTGCCGCCAGCTGATGCCCGGCATCGAGCGGGCAAAATTCTGGCGCGAGCAGGCGGATGGTTCAGTTGCCTTCAGTGAGAACGGCATCGATCCGATCGTCACTTTCGGCGTTGCCGATGGCGACGGCTACGAATCCTACGCGCTGTCCGCGCCGCTTCTGGCTTTGAACAACGACGGCGGCAACTAGTACCTTTAAAGGTCACCGTTTGTCCTGGTGCAGGGTTTTCCACGCATGTCCGTGAAATCAGCGCAAACGCCGGGGATTGCTTGAAGCCACCCCAACCTCGTCATTCTATGGCGGAGCAAGGAGCGAAGCGACGCGGCGCAGACCATAGAATCCATGCCGTGACTTGGAAGCGCCGCCACGGTGCAGGATTTTGCTCGGTTGCGCGCCCTGGCGAAGGTAACGGCATGGATTCTAAAGCGCGTCGCGTTTAATTGGCCTCATATCCGGCAGCTTTGAAGAAGTTTCTGCACTGTAGCGGGTCGAACAGGTCGCATATGTCCTTGAGCGCGTTGCATAAGGCGTCGAAGGATCGCGCGGCCTTCTTTCTGAGCAGCGCCTTGAGTTTCGAGAAGGCCATTTCGATTGGGTTGAGGTCCGGCGAGTAGGCCGGCAGCGGCAGCAGCCAGGCACCGCGCTGGCGCACCAGCTCGGCCGCCCGCTCGCTCTTGTGGAAGGCGACATTGTCGAGGATGACGACGTCGCCCGGTTTGAGTTCGGGTGCAAGCTGGGTTTCGACATAGAGTTCAAAACGCGCCTTGTTCATCGGCGCATCGATGATCCAAGGCGCGATCATGGCATGGCATCTCAAGCCGGCGATGAAGGTCTGCGTCTTCCAGCCGCCGAACGGCGCGGATGTTCGATAACGTTGGCTCTTGGGCGCCCAGCCGGTTCGCTTGGTCAGCCGTGTGTTGGTCGAGGTCTCGTCAATGAAGACGAGGCGCGTCAAGGCCTTGTCGAAGAACGGTTTGCGCCGCCCGATCCAATGCTCGCGCGCCTGCCGGATGTCGGGACGCTGGTGCTCGCTCGCCCGGAGTGTCTTTTTTTGTGACTGAGGCCCAGCCGGTGAAGCAGACGGGCCACGTTCGACCGGTGCACCGTGATGCCGCGCCCGTCCAGCTCCACGCACAGTTCATCGAGCGTCAGATCGCCATTCTCGGCCATCCGCTGGCGCACGAAGTCGGCATGAGCGGCCAGCTTGCCGCCGCCAGGGCCGTGGCCTTGCCGGCGCGGCTCAAGCGTACCTCTCTCGGCGCGCAGCTTCATCAGATCGTTCACGAACTTCGGCGAAACCCTAAAATGACGCGACACCTCACGGTTGCTGTTGCCCTCATCCACAAACGCCGCAACACGCTTACGCAACGCCATCGGTAACGGCTTGCCCATCACGGTTCTCCCTTCCACCGCAATGAATCATCAAACCGTCACTCTGGGAATCCCGAATCCTTTAAAGGGCGACGCGCTTTAGGGTCTACGCGGTACGCTTCGCTTCCCGCTCCGCCCTAGAATGACGATTGCGATGAGCGGTTTTCCGTCCGGAATTGCGTCAAAAACCAGAGATAGTTATTCCGCCGCGGCGCGCACGCCCGCCTTTGCCGCCGCGTGCAGCCGCACGGCATCTCCGAAGGCCTTGAAGATCTTGGCGGAATTGCTGTCCGACTTCACCCAGTATTCAGGGTGCCATTGCACGCCGACCGCGAAGGCGCGGGCGTCCTTGACGGAAACCGCTTCGATCGTGCCGTCGGTGGCCAAAGCCTCGATTTGCAGTTTCGAGCCGAGCCGGTCGATCCCCTGCCGATGCAGGGAGTTGACCTTGATGTCGCCGGCGCCGAACACCCCGGCAAGGCAGCTGCCCGGCTTGATCGAAACCGTCTGATGGATGGCGAAGCGCTCGTCCTGATTGTCGCTCACCGGCGCGCGATGGTCGAGCGAGCCTTCGCGCTCCTGGATTTCGGTGCCCAGCGTGCCGCCCAGCGCCACGTTCAGCTCCTGGATGCCGCGACAGATCGCAAGCACCGGCACGCCGCGCTCGAGCGCCTTGCGGATCAGCGGCAGCGTCGTGGCATCGCGCGCCTGATCGTAGGGACCGTTGGCCTCGCTCGGGTCGCCGTCATAAAGCGAGGGATGCACATTGGATTTCGAACCCGTCAGCATGACGCCGTCGACTGCCGACAGCATTTCGTCGAGGTCGAGCCGGTCGCCGAAGGACGGCACCAGCAGCGGGAACACGCCGGCGCCGGCCACCGCCGCTTCCAGATATTGCTGGGGCGCGGCGTGCCAGGTGTAATTGTCGAACTGGCGGACGTCGGTTGAGACGGCGACGAGCGGTTGCTGCATTTTGAGTTTGGTTTCCATCAGGCCAAGGAATTGTTCTGCCTATAAAATAAGCGATCCGTCGCGGCTTTTCCATGGCAAGTTTGGCCGCCTCGCATGGACCAGGGAAGTGAGCGTTAGACTATAGTTGCAGATGGCGGCCGAATGGCCGCTAGCTGGGTCGCGGCGCTGGACTCGACTTCTTGCCCGTGTATGGTTCTCGACAACCGATCCGGGCACCGAACAAGTCCCGGCATCGGTCAGCTGATCCGCAAGGGAGGAAACTTAATGGATCGTCGTTCATTCATCCGCAAGGCCGGTGCGTCCGGCGTGGGCGCCGCGGCAGCGGCCGCGACGCTCGCCGCGCCGGCCATCGCCCAGTCCAATCCGAAAGTGACCTGGCGGCTTGCGTCGTCCTTCCCCAAGTCGCTCGACACGATCTATGGCGGCGCCGAGGTCTTCTCCAAGATGCTGTCGGAAGCGACCGATGGCAATTTCCAGGTCCAGGTCTTCGCCTCGGGCGAACTGGTGCCCGGTCTGCAGGCGGCGGACGCCACCGCAGCCGGCACGGTCGAAGCCTGTCATACGGTGGCATACTATTACTGGGGCAAGGATCCCACCTGGGCATTGGGTGCGGCCGTGCCGTTCTCGCTCAATGCGCGCGGCATGAATGCCTGGCACTACCATGGCGGCGGCATCGACCTGTTCAACGAGTTCCTGGCCACGCAGGGCCTTTTCGGCCTGCCGGGCGGCAACACCGGCGTGCAGATGGGCGGCTGGTTCCGCAAGCAGATCAACACGGTCGCCGACCTGTCCGGCCTGAAGATGCGCATCGGCGGTTTTGCCGGCAAGGTCGTGCAGAAGCTCGGAGTCGTGCCGCAGCAGATCGCCGGCGGCGACATCTACCCGGCGCTGGAAAAGGGCACGATCGATGCGGCCGAATGGGTCGGCCCCTATGACGACGAGAAGCTCGGCTTCTACAAGGTCGCGCCCTATTACTACTATCCCGGCTGGTGGGAAGGCGGCCCGACCGTGCACCTGCTCTTCAACAAGGCCAAATACGAAGAGCTGTCGCCGGCCTACAAGTCGCTGGTGCACACCGCCGCCCAGGCGGCGGACGCCAACATGCTGCAGAAATACGACTTCCTCAATCCGGCGGCGGTGAAGCGGCTGGTGGCCGGCGGCGCCAAGCTGGCGCCTTTCAGCCAGGAAATCCTGGCGGCCTGCTTCGAAAAGGCCAACGAAGTCTATGCCGAAATGGAAGCCAACAACGCGCCGTTCAAGAAGATCTGGGAATCGATCAAGGGCTTCCGCAAGGAGCACTATCTCTGGGCCCAGGTCGCCGAATACAATTACGACACCTTCATGATGGTGCAGCAGCGCAACGGCAAGCTGTAGGAGGCGATTAGCCCCTTCTCCCCGTCGCTATACGGGGAGAAGGTGCCCGAAGGGCGGATGAGGGGCAGCGCCGGCTTCCGCAATTAATTCGCCCTGGATCAAATTGGCAGAGTCGAAGCCTAGGCTTTGCCTTACCTATCCGGCGCTTGCGCCGCCCCTCACCTGCCTGCCGGCATCCTCTCCCCGTATAGTGACGGGGAGAGGGGCTGTCATCGAGGGTTTCGCCAATCGCCGACATTGCAAGATTGAACTTCTACCTCAGCCCGGCACCACCAGCACCTTGACCTCGCCCGGCGCCGGCGGATTGGCGATGACGTCGGGCGCATCCTCCAGGCTGACCTGCCTTGAGATCAGCCGGTCGATCTCGATCGCGCCCGAGGCAATCAACTGCGCCGCCCTTGCATGCGTGAACGGGTTGAGGAAGGAGCCGAGCACCTTCAACTCGCGAAACAAGAGATCGAACGGCTCAATCTCCACCTTCATGCCTTGCGGCACCACGCCGACGATCACGACCGTGCCGCCGGCCTTGGCAATCCGCATCGACTGTTCGACCGTGTCGCGCACGCCGGCGCATTCCAGCACCACGTCGACGCCGCCGGGCGTCAAACCATTCGGCCCGGCGATGGCTGCGACCGGATCGGCGTCGCTTGGATCGACCGTTGCCGTCGCGCCGAGCACCTCGGCAAGCGCGCGGCGCGAGGCCTGCCTGGTCGACAGGATGATGGTCGCAGCACCGGCGAGCTTCGCCAGTTGCACGACGAGCAGGCCGATGACGCCGCCGCCGAGCACCACGACCGACGCGCCCGGCCGGATCGCTGCCAGGTCGACGCCGTGCAGGCAGCAGGCCAGCGGCTCGCAGAAGGCGCCATGCGCTGGCTTGAGATCCGCGGGGAGCCGGAAGGCCTCCTTGTGCGGCATCAGCACATAGTCGGCAAAGCCGCCGTCGCGATGGATGCCGATGGCGCTGAGATTGCTGCAGAGATTGACGCGGCCGGCATGGCAGTGGGCGCAGCGCCCGCAGGCGATGTTGGGATCGCCGGTGACGCGGTCGCCCACGGCAATGCCGGACACTGCCGCGCCGACGGCTTCCACGATGCCGGAGAATTCATGGCCGAGCGTCACCGGCGGCGTGCAGGGGAACTCGCCGTGGAAAAGGTGCCGGTCGGTGCCGCAGACGCCGCAGGCCTCGATGCGCACGAGAACATCCTCGGGTCCGGGAACGGGCTTGGGAATCTCGCGCAACCCGATCTTGCCCACCGCTTCCAACCGCACGGCTCTCATGGTCCACCTCAGAGCAATTTCAGGAAAAGTGTGAAGCGGTTTTCCGTCCGAAATTGCGTCAAAACAAAGAGATAGGACATTTCGGCGTTTCTGTGAAACGGTGAAATGTCCTAGTTGAATTTGGGCGGCTGCGAGAGGTCGGGCGCCGGTGCCGCCGGCTTGGCCGGCGCGTCGCCGAAGCTGGGCGGCTGCGACAGGTCGGGCGTGCCTGGCGCCGCCGGCGCGCCGCCATTCGCGGGCGCCGCGCCGTTATTGGCGGGCGGCGTGCCGAGCGGCGACAGCGAAGGCATGTCGGGCAGCTTCAGGTCTATCGTGCTGGGCTCCACCGCCACTCCCTTGTAGCGCATGACCATCTGCGGGAAGGCGATGGTGAGCCCGATCATGATCACCTGAATGCAGACGAACGGCACGGCGCCCCAATAGATCTGCCCGGTAGAGACCGGCGCGATCTGCTTGCCGGTGATCCTGTCCAGGTAAGGCACGCGGGCCGCGACCGAGCGCAGGTAGAACAGCGCGAAGCCGAATGGCGGATGCATGAAGCTGGTCTGCATGTTGACGCCGAGCAGCACGCCGAACCAGATCAGGTCGATGCCGAGCTTGTCGGCGGCGGGCGCCAGCAGCGGCACGATGATGAAGGCGAGCTCGAAAAAATCGAGGAAGAAGGCAAGCACGAAGACCAGGATGTTGACGCCGATCAGGAAGCCCGTCTCGCCGCCGGGCAGCGAGGTCAACAGATGCTCGACCCAGATGTGGCCGTTGACGCCATAGAAGGTCAGCGAGAAGACGCGCGCGCCGATCAGGATGAACAGCACGAAGGAGGAAAGCCTGGTCGTCGAGGCGAGCGCCTGTTTGACGACGTCGAGCGTCAGCCGCCCCTTGGCCGCCGCCATGATCAATGCTCCGACCGAGCCCATGGCGCCGCCCTCGGTCGGCGTGGCGATGCCGAGGAAGATCGTGCCCAGCACCAGGAAGATCAGCGCCAGCGGCGGGATCAGCACGATAACCACCTGCTGCGCCAGCTTGGACATCATGTTGATGCGCAGCCGCTGGTCGACGATGGCGGCGACATAGATGACGATGACGCCGACGGCGAAGCCGAGGATGTCGGCATTGTCGCCCTGTGTCGGTGCAAGATAGCGATAGGCGCCGTAGGAGATCGCGCCGGCAATCAGCAGCGCCACGATCAGCGACAGTACGCCGTGGCCGAGCGTGCGGGCCTCGAGCGGCAGCGCCGGCATCGAGTTCGGCCGGACGATCGACATGATCAGGATGTAGAGCATGTAGATGCCGGTCAGCACGATACCCGGGATCAAGGCGCCGGCATACATGTCGCCGACCGAGCGCCCGAGCTGGTCGGCGAGCACGATCAGCACCAGCGAGGGCGGGATGATCTGGGCAAGCGTGCCGGAGGCCGCGATGACGCCCGCCGCCAGCCGCCGGTCATAGCCGTAGCGCAACATGATCGGCAGCGAGATCAGCCCCATGGCGATGACCGAGGCCGCCACCACGCCGGTCGTTGCGGCCAACAGCGCGCCGACGAAGATGACCGCATAGGCAAGGCCGCCGCGGATCGGCCCGAACAGCTGGCCGATCGTGTCGAGGAGGTCTTCGGCCATCCCTGAGCGTTCGAGCACGATGCCCATGAAGGTGAAGAACGGTATCGCCAGCAGCGTGTCGTTGGACATCACCCTGGTGCCGTAGAAATTGTCCGGCAGCGCATGCAGCAGCGGCCAGGCGAGGTTGATCGACCCGCCGGAATAGGGCGAGACCAGCACGCCGATGAAGAAGAACAGCAGGCCGTTGGCGGCGAGCGAGAAGGCGACGGGGTAGCCGATCAAAAGGAAGATGATCAGGGAGGCGAACATGATCGGCGCCATGTTCTGCGCGATGAACTCGATCATGGGCGGACCTCGCCGGCAATGGCTTTGGCTTCCTCGGCCAAGGCCTCCGCCTCGAGCCTGGCCTGCTCATGCGCCGATATGAAGGGATTGGGATCGTCCATGTCGCCGCGCATAATGGCGATCTTCTTGATGATCTCGGAAACGCTTTGCAGGGCCAGCAGGAAGAAGCCGACGAGCAGGATGGCCTTGGCCGGCCAGACGATCAGGCCGCCGGCGTTGGTCGACATCTCGCCGCTGTGGAAGGACAGCGACACATAAGGCACGAAATAGACCACCATCAGCACGACGAAAGGCATCAGGAAGAACAGGTGGCCGAGCAGGTCGATCCAGTGCTGCACGCGCCGCGAGAACATGCCGTAGACGATGTCGATGCGGATATGGTCGTTCTGCTTCAGCGTGTAGGCCGCGGCCAGCATGAAGGCGGCGCCGAACAGATACCATTGCAGTTCGAGCCAGGCATTGGAGGAGGTGTCGAACACCTTGCGGATGACGGCATTGCCGGCGCTCACGAGGATCGCGAGCAGGATCAGCCAGGAGATCCAGCGGCCGATGAACTCGTTGATGCGGTCGATCGTCCTGGATAGAGCGAGAAGCCCTGCCATGCATATCCTCCCTGACAATGCGGCGCGCCCGATTCCCCCTCCGGTGTCGCGTCGCCTGGCCCAACGGTATGCAGTGCGTGGTCCGGCAGGTCAACATGGCAAAGCCGCGCCGAACAGATCGATAAGCCGCGCAGAGGCGGAATGCCGCCGCCTGACGATGCGTCATTCAACCAAAGTCTGGGATGCTTAAAGCATGTCTCCTGAAAGTGGGAACCGGTTTCGGGATAAAGACATGCGTAAAACCAAAAATCTAAAGCTCATGGAGCGAATCTGAAAGATCGCGACGCGCTTTAGGCGATCTTGGCCTGGTCGCGCCCGGCGCCGATCAGCACCAGCATGGCGACGAGGAAGAGATAGATCCAGGCGTCGCGCCATTCGAGCGGGAAGTAGCCGGCCCAGAGCGATTCAGCCATGCCGAAGGCCGCGGCGCCAAGGGCCGCCCGAAGCGGCGACAGGTAGCCGCCGACCGCCGTCACGAACAGGATCTTCAGGCCGTAGACCAGCCCGGTGCCGAAGGAGACATTGCCGTAGTAGAGGCCGGCAAGCACCCCGGCCAGGGCCGCGCAGAAACCGCCGAACAGCACGGCGCGGCGGAACACCGCGCGCACATCGACCCCGCACATAGCCGCTGCCTTCGGATCGTCGGAGACGGCACGCCAGGCGCGGCCGAAGCGCGAATGCGAAAACAGCCAGGCCGCCAGCGCCACCAGCGCGACGACCCCCGCGCAGTCGAGCAGCTGGATGACGGTGAGCGTGACCTTGAACTCTTCACCTTCGGCGAAAATGACGGGATCGGCGAGCATCGGCGGCAGCCACAGATCATGCGTGTCGGCGGCGATGCGGCTCGCCTCCGACAGGAAGATCAAGATGCCGAGCGTCGTCACCACGATGGCGTTGGGCGAGCGGTCGGCGAGCCTCTCGAACACGCTGCGCGACAGGACGTGGCTGATCAGCGCGGCGTAGAGCAGGGCCGCGGCCACGCCGAGCGCCACCGCGGCGGCGAGCGTCAGCCACAGCGCCTGATAGCCGAAGGCGGCGGTCAGGATCATCGTCTGGCCGCAAAAGGCGAACAGCGCGCCATAGGCTAGGTTGGTGCGGTGCAGGATGCCGTTGGTCAGCGCATAGCCGAAGGCGAGCAGCGCGTAGAGCGCGCCTGAATGCAGCCCGTTCAGCACCTGCTGGAAGAAATAGAGCATGCGGCGTCCTTGGGGCCGCATGACGCGACCCTGCATGGAGCGTTACATTCGGAATCTAACTTGTCAAATGCGTTTTATCGGTTAGATTTCCCTTATGACGGTTTCCTGGACCCCGCACCGCTTCACCGGCGGCATTCTTGCGCTCGATACGGCGAACACCGTGGTGCTGCGCAACGATCCGCAAAAGTCCTTCGACCGTTTCGACGACCCGGCCGAGATCGCCCGCTTCGCCGAGGCGGCCAGCGGCTTCCGCGCCGCCGAGCTCGGCGGCCGGCGGCTGCGGGCGCCGGAGCCGGGCGAGATCAAATCGACCGTCATCTCGATCCGCGAAGCGACCGATCGTCTGTTTCGCCATGCCGTGTCGAATGGCGCGGTGGCGACCAACCACCTGCCGGATTTCCTCACGGCCTGCGCCAGCGGGCTGTCCGGCAGCGCGACCGAGATCGGAACGCCTGGCCAGCCTTTCGGCGACCCGCGAACGCCGATCGCCTTCGAGGCGGCTTTGGCCGTCTCGGCGCTGTCGCTGCTGCGCGACGAGACGGTGGCGAGGCTGAGGATCTGTCCCAATTGCAGCTGGCTGTTCGTCGACCGCAGCCGCAACGCCAGCCGCTTGTGGTGCGACATGGCTGTCTGCGGCAACCGCCAGAAGGCAAACCGCTATTACCGCCGCCGCACGGCGGCGAGGGAGGTTCCGAATGCTTAGAAAACTGTCGCGTTCGGCTTTGATCGGCGCCGCTCTGGTCGCCGCTGTCGCGCTCGGCGCCTGCCGCGACACCGGCAAGGATCAACTCTTCGCCATCTCGGGAAAACTGTTCGAGTTCAACTACCGGCTGGCCATCGCCACCTATGTCATCACACTGAAGCCGCTGCGGCCGATGGTCGACGGTCAGGTCGCGGTGGTGAGCTTCCAGAATCCCGCCGGCGGCGACCCTCTCATCGTCAACCAGAAGATCTGGCCGAAGCTGCCGCACATCACGCTCACCAGCCCGCCGCTCACCTGCGTGGTCAAAGATAAACCCTATTCCGTCTCGATCCGCATCGAGGATGCGAGCGGCACGCTGCTGCAGAGCATCGATACCACGATGACCTCGTCCGAGGACCAGACGATGCTGCCGGACCGGCCGCTGGTGATCGGGCCGAAATACGAGCTCAACCCGGACCTTGCCGGCCATCCCGACGGCAAGCTGCCCGATGCCCAGAAGCCGGATTGCTCCAAAGCGACCTGAGCCGCGAAATTTTTGTTCCTCACAAAGCGGTTAATTTAGCATGATCTTGCATGCGCCGCCGGCCACTCGCCAGACCGTTTGTTGCGTGTTATCTGGCCTCTGTGATTTTGTTTGACCTCACCGCCTAGGGACGAAAGACTGCGACGTCCCACTCCGACGTTGGCTGCCTGATTTGAGGCGCCTCCGCAGAGGAAATACCTGATGACGCTGCACGACGTCGCGCTCGACGACAAGTTCGACCTTGGCAAGGAGCGCATCTTCCTATCCGGCGCGCAGGCCGTCGTGCGCATGCTTCTGATGCAGCGCGAGCGCGACCGTCGCGCCGGCCTCAACACCGCGGGCTTCGTTTCCGGCTATCGCGGCTCGCCGCTAGGCGGCCTCGACATGCAGCTGTGGCGGGCGAAGAAGCAGCTTGCGCAAGCCGACATCGTCTTCCAGCCGGGCCTCAACGAGGAACTCGCCGCCACCGCCTGCTGGGGCTCGCAGCAGACCGAATTACTGGGCGAGGGCACGCATGATGGCGTTTTTTCGATCTGGTACGGCAAGGGCCCGGGGGTCGACCGGTCCGGCGACGTCTTCCGCCACGCCAATCTTGCCGGCTCTTCCAAGCATGGCGGCGTGCTTGCCCTGATGGGCGACGACCACATGGCCGAATCCTCGACCAACGCGCATGCCACGGAATTCCTCTTTGTCGACACCATGGTGCCGATCCTCAATCCGGCCGGCGTCCAGGAGATCATCGACTACGGCCTCTACGGCTTTGCCATGTCGCGCTTCGCCGGCACCTGGGCGGCGATCAAATGCGTCAAGGACAATATCGAATCGACGGCCTCGGTCGACGCCTCGATCGAGCGTCTGGGTATCGTCATTCCCGAATTCGACATGCCGCCGGGCGGCTTGAACATCCGCCACGAGATCGACATGCTCGGCCAGGAAGAGCGGCTGCACGAGTACAAGCGCGCCGCCGCCTCGGCCTTTATCCAGGCCAATGGGCTGAACCGCATCGTCTATTCCGGGGGCCGCAATCCCAAGCTCGGCGTCATCACTATCGGCAAGAGCTATCTCGACGTCCGCCAGGCGCTGGAGGATATCGGCATCGACGAAGCGGCCGCCAACCGCATCGGCATCCGCCTGTTCAAGGTCGGCTGTCCGTGGCCGTTGGATTTCCAGCACATCGCCGACTTCGCCCGCGGCCTCGACACCATCGTCGTCGTCGAGGAGAAGCGCTCGCTGATCGAGGTGCAGCTGCGCGAGAACCTCTACGGCACCGCCACCCAGCCGGTGATCGTCGGCAAGAAGGACGAGCGCGGCGACTGGCTGTTTCCGGCCAAGGGCGCGCTGGATCCGAACGAAATAGCGATTGCGCTCGGCGAGCGGATCCTGCGCACCATTGGCCCGTCCGAGGAGATCGCGGCGCGGGTGGCGAAGCTGCGCCAGTTCCAGGCGATGCTCGCCGACACGCTCGATATCGGCTCGCGCACGCCCTTCTTCTGCTCGGGCTGCCCGCATAATTCCTCGACCAAGGTGCCGGACGGCTCTCTCGCCGCCGCCGGTATCGGCTGCCACTTCATGGCGCTGTGGATGGACCGGAACACCGTGGGCTTCACCGCCATGGGAGGCGAGGGCGCGCAATGGGTCGGACAGGCGCCGTTCTCCAAGCGCGACCACATCTTCCAGAATCTCGGCGACGGCACCTACAACCACTCCGGCGTGCTGGCGATCCGCTTCGCGCTGTCCTCCGACGCCAACATCACCTACAAGATCCTCTACAACGATGCCGTCGCCATGACCGGCGGCCAGCCGCATGAGGGCGGCCTGACCGTCGACATGATCGCCAGGCAAGTGCGCGCCGAGGGCGTCGAGCGCATCGCCGTCGTCACCGACGAGCCTGGCAAATATGCCGGCAAGGCCGATTTCCCGGCCGGCATAACCATCCACCACCGCGACGATCTCGATCTCGTCCAGCGAGAATTGCGCGAGGTGAAAGGCGTTTCGGTGCTGCTCTACGATCAGACCTGCGCCGCGGAAAAGCGCCGCCGGCGCAAGCGCGGCACCTTCCCCGATCCGGACAAACGCGTCTTCATCAACGAGCTCGTCTGCGAAGGTTGCGGCGATTGCGGCGTGCAGTCCAACTGCGTCTCGATCCAGCCGGTCGAGACCGAATTCGGCCGCAAGCGCCGCATCGACCAGTCGAGCTGCAACAAGGATTTTTCCTGCCTCAACGGTTTCTGCCCGTCTTTCGTCACCGTGCATGGCGGCAAGATCAGGAAGGCCGAAGGCATTGCCGGCAGGGCCGATCCGCTGGACGGCGTGCCAGCGCCGGCCGAATTCCGCATGGGCAACCAGGGCTGGGCGGCGATCATCGACGGCGTCGGCGGCACCGGCGTCGTCACCGTCGGCGCGGTGCTCGGCATGGCCGCGCATCTGGAAGGCAAGGGTTGCGGCATGATCGACATGGCGGGCCTCGCCCAGAAGGGCGGCTCGGTCTTCACCCATGTCCGCATCGCCCCGACGCCTGAGGACATTCACGCCATTCGCGTTTCGGCCGGCAAGGCCGACCTCGTGCTCGGCTGCGATCTCGTCGTCTCCGGCGCCAAGAAGGTGCTGGGCGCGGTGCGCGAGGGCCACACGATCTTCCTCGCCAACACCGCCGAGATCATGCCCGGCGAATTCACCCGTTCGGCGGACTTCTCGCTGCCGGTAGAGCGGCTGAAGAAGGCGATCCGGGCGGCTGCCGGCGACGACAAGGCGCATTTCTTCGACGCCACCCGTACCGCGACCGCTTTGTTCGGCAATTCGCTCGGCGCCAACATGTTCATGCTTGGCTTCGCCTTCCAGCATGGCGGCCTGCCGCTTTCGGCTGAAGCCGTTGAAAAGGCGATAGAATTGAACGGCGAAGCGGTGGCGATGAATATCGCCGCTTTCCGCTGGGGCCGCCGCGCCGCGCATCAGCCCGATTTCGTGCGTGGCCTTGTCGCCCAGACCGGCAAGCCTGCGTCCAAACCGGCCGAGACGCTGGATGATGTCATCGCCCGCCGCGTCGCCTTCCTCACCGCCTACCAGAACGCCGCTTACGCTAGGCGCTACGCCGACCGCGTGGCGGCGTTGCGCGCCGCCGAGGCGAAGGCGATTCCAGGCTCGACGGTGGTGACTGAAGCGGCGGCGAAAAACCTCTTCAAGCTGATGGCGATCAAGGACGAGTATGAGGTGGCGCGTCTTTATACCGACGGCACTTTCGCCGCCGACCTCGCCAAGCAGTTCCAGAGCTACGAGAGGCTTGAATTCCATCTCGCGCCGCCGATCCTCGGCCGCCGCGGCAATGACGGCAAGCCCAGGAAATCGAGCTTCGGCCCGTGGATGATGAAGGGCTTTCGGCTCCTGGCGGCGATGAAGGGCCTGCGCGGCACCGCCTTCGACCTCTTCGGCTACACGGCCGAGCGGCGCATGGAGCGGCAATTGCTGAGCGAGTATGAGGCCGATCTCGACCTCATCGCCGGCGCGCTGGCGCCGGGCAGGGTGGAGGCCGCGACGGCCCTGGCCTCCGTGCCGGCATTGATCCGCGGCTACGGCCATGTCCGACAGGCCAGCGCCGCGAAGGCGGCGGGCGAGCGCTCGCGCTTGATCGAGCGCCTGGCCCAGGCTCCGGCGGAGCCGACGCTTCGCGCCGCCGAGTGACCGCGCCGGCGCATTGACGGCGCGCCAGAACTCCCGGATTCCCTGGTCTGTCCCGCCTGCTGCAACCCTCCGCAACCGGGGTTGAACGCCGTTCTAAGCCTTTCTTAAGGCGGGTGTGGCATGACAAGGCGTAGCGTTGGGCCAGCGGCATGGGTAGAACAAAGACCGAGAACATCCCGGCGGATGTCTATATCCAGTTCGTGCGGGCATTGTTCGACAACGCCGGCATGGTTGCGATCGGCGGCGTATGCTACTGGATTCTCGGGTTCATGGTCTACCTGCGTACGCAGGATCTGCTTTATCTGACGTTGGCTTTCGTCATGCTATCGGCCAGCCTCTGGCGGTACTTCAGCATCCGAGGCTTCCATAGAGCGGGCGGCACCATAGCAAGTGTCGCAGAGGCAGAAGCGATAGAGCGCAATTACATTCTCAAAGGTAGCGCGCAGGGCCTCGCATTGGGGTCATTCTGCTTCGTGTCGATCTACCTGCGTCCTGATCAATTTGCTGAACTGGCGTCGGTGTCGTTGTCGTTGACGACCCTGGTAACGGTTGTCGGACGAAGCTACGGCTCCATGCGCATGGTCCAGATTTTTTCCTTGACCCTCGTCGGGCCCGCGGCTCTTGCGCTCATCCTGCGCATGGATATGGCTTCTGTCGTCCTCGGCTTGATGATCTTCCCGTTGACGTTCGTCACCATCAACAGCGCCGACCATGTCCGCAACGTGCTCTTCTCCGCCGTCATCGGCCACAAGCAGGCCGGGAACCTGACGCGCCGGTTCGATCGCGCGCTCAACACCATGTCGCACGGCCTGGTCATGCTAGGCCCGGACGGGCGCGTCGCGGTGGCCAATGCCGAAGCCGCCCGCCTGATGTCGCTGAGATCGGGCGACGCCTTGCTTGGACGCTCGATCCACGGCCTTTTGATGCGCGGCGTCGCCGGCGGCATGCTGGCGCCGAAAGACTGCCGCTACATCGAGGCGCAGCTGACGCGCGCCCTGCGAGAAGGCCGCGACCGCAAGGTGCTCGTTTCGCTGGCCAATGGTCAGCATTACGAATTCTCCGCCCGCGAAGGCAGCCAGGAACTCGGCGTCATCACCTTCGAGGACGTGACGGTGCGCGTCGAGGCGGAGGAAAAGATACGCTTCATGGCGCGCTACGACAATCTGACGGGCCTGCCGAACCGCGCTTATTTTCACGAGCTGGTCCGTGAGGCCATGGCCTCCGGCGAGCAGGATCGGCTCTGCGGCCTCGCGGTGCTCGATCTCGACGACTTCAAGAGCGTCAACGACACGCTCGGCCATCCGGTCGGCGACGGGCTGATCTACGCCGTGGCCGAGCGTCTCGCGGCGATTGCCGGACCGGGCATCACGGTCAGCCGCTTCGGCGGCGACGAGTTCATGATCTTCTTCGACCGCGTCGAGGACGAAAGCCACCTCGGCACCCTGCTCGACCGGATCTTCGCGGACCTGCAGGGCGAGGTGGACGTCGCCGGCCACGGCTTGCGCATCCAGGCCAGCGGCGGCGCGGTGCTGTCCAAGGTCAAGGACACCGAGGTTGATGCAATGATCGTCAAGGCCGACCTTGCCCTCTACAAGGCCAAGGAACTTGGCAAGAACAGCTGGCGGCTGTTCGAGGCGGCCATGGATGCCGCCTTCCGCAATCGCCAGCTGATGAAGGCCGACCTGCGCAATGCCGTGCAGGCCAAGGATTTGCGCGTGGTCTATCAGCCGATCGTCTCCGTCAGCACCATGCGCATCGCCAGTTGCGAGGCGCTCTGCCGCTGGGACCATCCCGACCTCGGCCCAATCTCGCCCGGCGTCTTCATTCCCTTGGCGGAAGAGATGGGCATCGTTTCCGACATCAGCACCTTCGTGCTGGAGGCAGCCTGCGCCGAATGTGCCAAATGGCCGGCGCAGACAAGCGTGTCGGTCAACCTGTCGGCCAAGGATTTCCGCAGCCGCGACATCGTCCAGAAGGTCAGGGACGCCTTGGCAAAGTCGGGCCTTGCGGCGCACCGGCTCGAAATCGAGGTCACCGAGACCGCCTTGCTCGATGACAAATCGCTGACGCGCGAATCGATCGAGGACTTGAAGGCGCTTGGCGTGCGCATCGCGCTTGACGATTTCGGCACCGGCTACTCCAGTCTGAGCTATCTCCACAAGCTGCCGCTCGATAAGATCAAGATCGACCGCTCTTTCCTGGTCGATATGAACCAGAACCGGCAGTCGCTCGATCTGCTGAAGGGCATCGTCAGCCTGTCGCGGACATTGGGCCTTTCGGTCACCATCGAAGGGGTCGAGACCTTCGAGCAGCTGAAGACGCTGGTTCATCTGGTCAAGCCGGACTTCGTGCAAGGCTTTCTGTTCGGCGCCGCGCTCAGCGCGTCGGGCATCGAGACGATGTCGAGCGTCACATGGCCATTTGTCGCGGACCTGCATATCGCCGGCAAACGAACGGCCAGCTGACCGGATTTCCCGGGCAAAGCGCAAAACGGCTTCCACTTCGCAGAATTACGACCCGTATTGAGAGCCCACCAAATATATTGGCCGCTACAGGACAAGTGTAGGCTGGGCATGCCTCGGCGCTTTCGAAGCTCTGAATTCGAAATGATTTCATCAGTTACAACCGGTCGGTATTAGACGGTCGATCGCGTCGGGATTTGCTTTTTTCGCGCATGATCAGCGCAACTGGGGCCAGGCATTAAGGTTAACAAGAGGTAAATCAGCAGTATCGAATTTTCAGCTTGTGTCTCATTTCAACTCGAATAGCCTTAGTCGCAGGCGGAATTCGAGGACGGACAATGGATGCTGCGAGGAAGAGTGCGTCGGCCGACGCCAGCGCGAGGATGGACTCCGCGCTCAACCGGTCGATGATGGAACTGCTGGATCATGTCGAATATCGCCTCATCACGGGGGGTGAAGATCAGGAGGCGATCTATCGGCTCCGCTACAATTCCTATCGGCGCTCAGGTATGTGTGGTCCGATCGCGAGTGGGATGTTCGAGGATCGCTGGGATAATCTACCCAACGCCTATCGGTTCGGTGTCTATTGCTATGATCAATTGGTCAGCACACTGCGTTTCCATTATATTACCAGTGCGCAGCCGTACTCGCCTTCGGTCGATGCCTATCCCGAAGTCTTGCTTCCACGGCTCGCCCGCGGCGAAACCTTCATTGACGGAACCCGCTTCGCAGCCGACCCCGACAGCGCGCCGGCGCCGGGGGTGCTGCCTTTCCTGACGCTCAGGATCGCCATGGTCGCGTCCTGCTACTTCGGTCAGGACTCGGTGCTGACGCCGGTCAAGATGGAGCATTCCTCTTTTTACGTTCGTTACTTTCAGGCCGTGCAGAGGACGGAGGCTAAAGCATTTCCGGGCGTTCTTCCCCCGCTCGCACTGTTCGAAATTCCGGCCGGCGAAAACATGCGCCTGACACTCAAACGATTGCCGTTCTTCAATTCGACGCCGATGGAGCAGCGTCTGATGTTCGGCAATCCGGCCATTAACCGGCTGACGCCCCTCTCGATCGTGCCGACGGCGAAATACTATCGCGCCGCTGCCTGAACGCGGGCCATGAACCTTTTGCCGGCTGCGGCGTTAGCAAGCAATTCCAGGAAAGTGTGAGCGGTTTTCCGGCCGGAATTGCATCGCGACAAGCTTCGCAGCCGTCTGACGGGCGACCGCCTGTCAAATGAGAGGATTGCGACGTGACCATTCATTCAATCGCGCTGACGCCGCTGATCTCGCTGATCGCCGGCGTGCTGATCCTGGTGATGCCGCGGCTCCTCAACTACATCGTCGCGCTTTACCTGATCGTCGTCGGCCTGCTCGGCCTTTTTCCCCAACTCGCCGGCTGAAGTCCCCCCTTGCCGTGCGGGGGCGAGGGCGCGCCGTTCAATTTCAACTTTCATTTGAGGCTGTTGTCGCAGGCTGTGCGGCAATAGCGCCATTGCTCTTGGTTCGGCTTTTCGCTATGTGCCTCAAAGGCTTTTTCGAAGGGGTACTTCCATGGCTGATCACACGCCCGCCGGTCCGGTCGAGCTTGGCGCACAGATGGACTATGCCGAGCACGACCGCACCTACAAGGCCTTCCTCGGCCTCGCCAAATACGGCTCGCTGGTCTGCGCCGCCATCCTCATTGCCATGGCTTTCGGCTTCTTCGTCGGCGGCTTCTTCTCGGGTCTCATCGTGTTCATCCTGATCACGGCCATCGGCACTCTCATTCTGCGGTAGACTTCCCAAGCCCATCGCCCTCGACGTCGCCGGACGTCCGGCCGACGCCTTGCGTAATCAAGGTTCCAGCCGAAAGGATCGTCCGGTGGGACAAATAGTGTTCATCCCTCGTGAGCTTGACCCGAACGAGCCGCGCGTCGCGGCCTCGCCGGAAACGGTCAAACGTCTGGCTGGTCTCGGCTTCGACGTGATCGTCGAGAAGGGCGCCGGTCTCGGCTCCCGCATCCCCGACCAGGATTTTGCTGCGGTGGGTGCCGTGATCGGCAAGGCGTCGGACGCGGGCCGGGCCGACGTGGTGCTGAAAGTGCGCCGGCCGACCGATGCCGAGCTGAAGGGCTACAAGCCGGGCGCCGCCGTCATCGCCATCATGGACCCCTATGGCAACGATGCCGCGGTGGCCGCCATGGCCAAGGCCGGCATCACCGCCTTTTCCATGGAATTCATGCCGCGCATCACCCGCGCGCAGGTGATGGACGTGCTGTCCTCGCAGGCCAACCTTGCCGGCTACCAGGCGGTGATCGACGCCGCGGCCGAATATGACCGCGCATTGCCGATGATGATGACCGCGGCTGGCACCGTGCCGGCGGCGAAAACCTTCATCATGGGCGTCGGCGTAGCCGGCCTGCAGGCGATCGCCACGGCGCGCCGCCTCGGCGCCGTGGTCACCGCCACCGATGTTCGTCCGGCGGTGAAGGAGCAGGTGCAGTCGCTCGGCGCGAAGTTCCTGGCGGTCGAGGACGAAGAGTTCAAGGCGGCCGAGACCGCCGGCGGCTACGCCAAGGAAATGTCGAAGGAATACCAGGCCAAGCAGGCGGCGCTGACTGCCGAGCACATCGCCAAGCAGGACATCGTCATCACCACCGCGCTGATCCCTGGACGGCCGGCGCCGAAGCTGGTCTCGGCCGCCATGGTCGCCTCGATGAAGCCGGGCTCGGTGATCGTCGATCTCGCGGTCGAGCGCGGCGGCAATGTCGAGGGCGCGGTTCCAGGCAAGGTCGTGACGACCGAGAACGGCGTCAAGATCGTCGGCCACCTCAACGTGCCGGGCCGTGTCGCAGCGTCCGCCTCGCTGCTTTACGCCAAGAACCTTTACGCCTTCCTCGAGACGATGGTCGACAAGACGACCAAGACGCTCGCCATCAAGCGCGACGACGAACTGGTCAAGGCGACGATGCTGACCGACGGCGGTCGGGTCGTGCATCCTGCCTTCGCCAAGGCGGCGGAGGAGCCGCGCACCGAGCCGGCGGCCATTCCGGCGACGACCATGGTTGCCGAAGCCGCCGACGCGAAGCCGGCGGCGAAGAAAAAGGCCGCAGCCAAGCCTAAGGGGACCGCGTGATGGACGCCTTGCAGAAAGCCCTCGACCAACTCGACCAGGCGACCGCCGCCGTGCGGCTGGCGGTGCAGGATCTTGCCAACGCGCCTGCAGGCGCCGAGGCCGCCGGCAACGCCGCGCATGCGCTCTCGGGCGGCGCGATCGATCCCTTCGTCTTCCGCTTCGCCATCTTCGTGCTGGCGATCTTCGTCGGCTATTATGTCGTCTGGTCGGTGACGCCGGCGCTGCACACGCCGCTGATGGCCGTCACCAACGCCATCTCTTCCGTCATCGTCGTCGGCGCGCTGCTTGCCGTCGGCATCGCCGCTTCCGGCCTCGCCGCAGGCTTCGGCTTCGTCGCCCTGGTGCTGGTCTCGGTCAACATCTTCGGCGGCTTCCTGGTCACCCAGCGCATGCTCGCCATGTACAAGAAGAAGGAAAAGTGACGTGACCGTCAATCTCGCTTCCTTCCTCTATCTTGTCTCCGGCATCCTGTTCATCCTAGCGCTGCGCGGGCTCTCGCATCCGACCACCAGCCGCCAGGGCAATCTCTACGGCATGATCGGCATGGGCATTGCCATCGCCACCACGCTGGCGCTGGCGACCCCCTCTGCCGGCCGCTTCGGCCTGATCGTGCTTGGTCTCGCCATCGGCGGCGGCATCGGCGCCGTCACCGCGCGCCGTATCGCCATGACCTCGATGCCGCAGCTGGTCGCCGCCTTCCACTCGCTCGTCGGCTTCGCCGCCGTCATGGTGGCCGCTGCCGCGATCTACGCGCCGGAAAGCTTCGGCATCGGCACGGCGGGCGACATCCACGCCCAGGCGCTGGTCGAGATGAGCCTCGGTGTGGCCATCGGCGCCATCACCTTCACCGGCTCGGTCATCGCCTTCCTCAAGCTCGACGGCCGCATGTCAGGCAAGCCGATCATGATCGGCGGCCGCCACCTCATCAACATCGTCCTCGGCGTCGCCCTGGTGGTGCTGATCGTGCTTCTGGTCACCACCGAGTCCAAGCTCGTCTTCTGGCTGATCGTCGCCGCCTCGCTGGTGCTCGGCGTGCTGCTCATCATCCCGATCGGCGGCGCCGACATGCCGGTCGTGGTGTCGATGCTGAATTCCTATTCGGGCTGGGCGGCGGCAGCGCTTGGCTTCACGCTCGGCAACCTTGCGCTGATCATCACCGGCGCGCTGGTCGGCTCGTCCGGCGCGATCCTGTCCTACATCATGTGCAAGGGCATGAACCGCTCCTTCATCTCGGTCATCCTCGGCGGCTTCGGCGGCGAGACGGCGGCAGCAAGCGACGACGGCATCGAGCGCACCGTCAAGCAGGGTTCGGCCGACGACGCCGCCTATCTGATGATGAACGCGCAGAAGGTCATCATCGTGCCGGGCTACGGCATGGCGGTCGCGCAGGCGCAGCACGCGCTGCGCGAAATGGCCGACAAGCTCAAGGCCAACGGCGTCGAGGTGAAATACGCCATCCATCCGGTTGCCGGCCGCATGCCCGGCCACATGAACGTCCTTTTGGCGGAGGCGAACGTCCCTTACGATGAAGTGTTCGAGCTCGAGGACATCAACTCGGAATTCGCGCAGGCCGACGTCGCCTATGTCATCGGCGCCAACGATGTCACCAACCCGTCCGCGCGGGATGACAAGAGCAGCCCGATCTACGGCATGCCGATCCTCGACGTCGACAAAGCCCGCACCTGCCTCTTCGTCAAGCGCTCGCTCGGCTCAGGCTATGCCGGCATCGACAACACGCTGTTCTACAAGGACGGCACCATGATGCTGCTCGGCGACGCCAAGAAGATGACCGAGGAAATCGTCAAGGCGATGGATCATTGAGCTTGATTGCAGGCTTCAAAAGAAAGGCCCGGCAAATGCCGGGCCTCTCTTTTTGAGTATGTAGGTGCGCTCAGATATCCAGATTGGCCACCGACAGCGCGTTGTCCTGGATGAACTCGCGCCGCGGCTCCACCTCGTCGCCCATCAGCCGCGAGAACAGCGAGTCCGCGTCGGTCGCATCGTTGACCTTGACCTGCAGCAGCGAGCGCACATTCGGGTCCAGCGTGGTTTCCCAGAGCTGCTCCGCATTCATCTCGCCAAGGCCCTTGTAGCGCTGCATGGTGAGGCCTTTGCGGCCGGAAGCGAACACCGCGTTGAGCAGCGCCAGTGGTCCCGAAACAAGCTCCGAGGTCTCCTTGCGGCGCAGCGTCGGCTGCTCGCCATAGACCTCCGAAAGCCGCGGCGCGTAGCGGTCGAGCTGGCGCGCATCGGCCGAAGCGATCAGCCCGGCATCGAGCTGCACCACATCCTTCACGCCGCGCACCGTGCGTTCGAAGACATAGCCGCCGGAGCCGTCATTGGAGGTCGACAGCCGGCCGGTCCAGCCGCGCTCGGTCTCCTCCGCGATCATGTCCAGCCGCTGCGCGACGCGCTCGGCCATGGCGTTGGCGCGGCCGAGATCGGCAAGCACGTCGACATTGAGCGCGCCGGCGATCGCCGCCTGCTCGACGACGCTGCGGTTGTAGCGCGTGTGCAGGCCGTTGATCAGCTGCCGCACCGCCAGGGCGTCGTCGACGGAGCTGCGCAGATCCTGCCCGGTCCGCACCTCGCCGGAGGCGAGCACCAGCGAGGCCTCATCCAGCCCGGAGCCGATCAGATATTCCTCATAGGCGCTCTCGTCCTTTAGATATTGCGAGCTCTTGCCCCGCGTCACTTTGTAGAGCGGCGGCTGGGCGATGTAGAGATGGCCGCGCTCGATCAGCTCCGGCATCTGCCGGAAGAAGAAGGTGAGCAGCAGCGTGCGGATGTGGGCGCCGTCGACGTCGGCGTCGGTCATCAGGATGATCTTGTGATAGCGCAGCTTGTCGGCGTTGAACTCGTCCTTGCCGATCGAGGTGCCGAGCGCGGTGATCAGCGTGCCGATCATGTCGGAGGAGAGCATGCGGTCGAAGCGCGCCCGCTCGACATTTAGGATCTTGCCGCGCAGCGGCAGGATCGCCTGGTTCTGCCGCGAGCGCCCGCCCTTGGCCGAGCCGCCGGCGGAGTCACCCTCGACGATGAAGATTTCCGACTTCGCCGGGTCGCGCTCCTGGCAATCGGCGAGCTTGCCGGGCAGCGAGGTGACGCCGAGCGTGCTCTTGCGCGTGATGTCGCGCGCCTTGCGCGCGGCTTCGCGCGCCGCGGCCGCCTGGATCACCTTCTCGACCACGACCCTGCCTTCGCTCGGATGCTCTTCCAGCCAGGTGCCAAGCGCCTCGTTGACCAGGCTCTCCACCACCGGGCGAACCTCGGAGGAGACCAGCTTGTCCTTGGTCTGCGAGGAGAATTTCGGGTCCGGTACCTTGACCGACAGAACAGCGGTCAAGCCTTCGCGGCAGTCGTCGCCGGTCAGCGAGACCTTTTCCTTCTTGGTCTGGCCGGAAGACTCGCCATAGCCGGTGATCTGCCTGGTCAGCGCCGCGCGGAAGCCGGCCAGATGCGTGCCGCCGTCGCGCTGCGGGATGTTGTTGGTGAAGGCCAGCACATTCTCGTGGTAGCTGTCGTTCCACCACATCGCGACTTCGACGGTGATGCCGTCGCGCTCGGCGCGGATGGCGATCGGCGCCTCGATCAGCGGCTTCTTCACCCGGTCGAGATATTTGACGAACTCTTCCAGCCCGCCGTCATAGTGTAGCTCATGGCGCACGAGGTCGGCATGGCGTGCATCGGTCAGCACGATGCGCACGCCGGAATTGAGGAAGGCGAGCTCGCGCAGCCGGTGCTCCAGCGTGTTGTAGTCGAACTCGACCATGGTGAAGGTCTCGGCCGACGGGAAGAAGGTGATCTCGCTGCCGCTGCGGCCTTCATAAGTGCCGGGCTGCTTGTCCTGCACGTAGCTGCCGGTCACCTTCAGCGGCGCGTCGGCATTGCCATGCGTGAAGCTCATCTCGAAGATTTCGCCGTTGCGGCGGATCTTGAGCTTGAGCCAGGCGGAAAGCGCGTTGACCACCGAGACGCCGACGCCATGCAGGCCGCCGGACACTTTATAGGAGTTCTGGTCGAATTTGCCGCCGGCATGCAGCTGCGTCATGATCACTTCGGCCGCCGAAACACCCTCCGAGGGGTGGATATCGGTCGGAATGCCGCGGCCATTGTCGATGACGGTGACGGAACCGTCGGGGTTGAGCGTCACCGAAACGAGGTCGGCGTGGCCGGCCAACGCCTCGTCGATGGCGTTGTCCACCACCTCATAGACCATGTGATGCAGGCCCGAGCCGTCGTCGGTGTCGCCGATATACATGCCCGGACGCTTGCGCACCGCGTCCAACCCCTTCAAAACCTTGATGGAATCGGCGCCGTACTCGGCTTGCGCGCCAATGGCGCTTTCGGTCTGATCGCTCATGAAAACCTGTCTGATTGATGTCGCTGGTCCGGCGCGGAAAAATGGCCGCGAATCGCGCCGTTTTGATGTCCTAGATATAGGCGCAAATGGCGGATTTTCCAAGGTTTGCGGGCATTTTGCCGGCTTGGCGCCAAGGTGTTTCCACGCCCGCGCTGATACGGTCCCGGCGTTCAGCCGAAAAGGGTCAATGAAACGCAAAAGGCCGCGCCTCAGCGCAGCCTGATGATTGCCTTCCTGGGAAGCTTTCGGGCCTATTCGGCCGGACGCAGCGTCTTCAGCGCCCCGCTCCAGCGGAACAGCTCGTCCAGCATCGTCTTCGCGCCGCCCTGCACCTGCTCGCTCGGATGATAGGCGCGCTTCTCATCGAGAAGGCTCGCATAGGCCGGAAGCGCCACCCCCTCCGGGATCGGCATGACGCCGACCGAGGTGAGCAGCGGCTTCAGCGATTGCGCGGCGCGCAATCCGCCGGACACGCCACCATAGCTGAAGATCGCCGCCGGCTTGTAACGCCATTCATGCAGCAGATAGTCGATGGCGTTCACGATCGCTGGCGCCACGAAGTAGTTATACTCCGGCGCCACGAACACGAAGGCGTCGGCGGCATCGATCGCCTTCGACCACGCCTTGGTGTGGTCGTTCTCATATTTGCGCAGGCGCGGATGGTGCGGCTCGTCGAGCATCGGCAGGTTGAAGGCAGCGATGTCCGTCAGCACCGGCTCGAACTTGCCGTGCTCGCGCGCGAATCCTTCCAGCCATTCGCCGAAGATTGGACCGGCGCGTCCCGGCCGCGTGCTGCCGATGATGATGTTCAGACGATGCTTCACGGGAGGCTCCTTGCTTGACGGTATCCAATGGTGACTAACGCAGGCTGCCGCTGGCAACAAGCAGGTATTGGCTGATGCCGGTCACATTCCGGCGATGTGGCCGATCGTGTGCTGCCGTCCGGTCACATGGACGCCGGCCTTGCCGGGCACTACATTCGGCGATGACAGCGGAGCATCTTCATGGACACCAAGCCCGCCCCTTTCGTACCGCCGGCGCCCAAGCCGCGCACCGAGCCGCCCTCGACGCTGGAGATGATGCGCATCGTCTACCGCAACCCGCTCGAATTGTGGGGCGAGCACACCTACAACGAACCCTGGGTTTCGGCGAGTGGCGTCGGCGGACACCTGATCGTCGCCAACGATCCCGGCCTCATCCGCCACGTGCTGATCGACAACGCCAAAAACTACAAGATGGCGACGGTGCGCCAGCTGATCCTGCGGCCGATCCTGCGCGACGGGCTGCTGACCGCCGAGGGCGAGGTCTGGAAGCGTTCGCGCAAGGCGATGGCGCCGGTTTTCACGCCGCGCCACATCTTCGGTTTCGCCGACCCGATGCTGAAGCGCACGCTGGAATTCGTCACCCGCTATGAAGCGGGCGGCATGACCGATGTCGCGCATGACATGACCCTGCTCACCTATGACATCCTGGCCGAGACGCTGTTTTCCGGCGAGATCGCCGGCGAGGCGGGCAGCTTCGCCAAGGAGATCGACCGCCTGTTCGAGACCATGGGCCGCGTCGATCCGCTCGACCTGCTGCGCGCTCCGGAATGGCTGCCGCGCCTTACCCGCATCCGCGGCCGCAAGACCATGGCCTATTTCCGCAACATCGTCGCCGGCACGGTGAAGATGCGCGAAGAACGGATGAAGCGCGATCCGGGCGGCGTGCCGCAGGATTTCCTCACCTTGCTGCTGCGCGCCGAAGGGCCGGACGGGCTGACCCGTGCCGAAGTCGAGGACAACATCATCACCTTCATCGGCGCCGGCCACGAGACGACGGCGCGGGCGCTGGGCTGGACGATCTATTGCCTGGCCGAGGCGCCCTGGGAACGGGACAAGGTCGAGCAGGAGATCGACGCCGTGCTGGCGCGCGAGCCCGATCCAACCAAGTGGCTGGACGCCATGCCGCTCACCCGCGCGGCCTTCGAGGAGGCGCTCAGGCTCTATCCGCCGGCGCCTTCGATCAACCGCGAGCCGATCGAGCCGGAGACCTGGAACGGCCTCTATATTCCGAAATACGCCGCCGTGCTGGTGATGCCCTGGGTCGTGCACCGCCACAGAAAACTCTGGGACAGGCCGAACGCCTTCATGCCGGAGCGCTTTCATCCGGAAAACCGCGACAGGATCGACCGCTTTCAGTACCTGCCCTTCGGCGCCGGCCCGCGCGTGTGCATAGGCGCCAGTTTCGCCATGCAGGAGGCGATCATCGCTTTAGCGATCCTGTTGTCGCGCTTCCGCTTCGATGCGACGCCCGAGACCCGGCCATGGCCGGTGCAGAAGCTGACCACGCAGCCGCAGGGCGGCCTGCCAATGCAGGTCTCGCGCCGGGGCTGATCAGAGCAATTCCAGGAAAAGTGTGAAGCGGTTTTCCGTCCGTAATTGCGTTAAACAAAGAGACCGGGTTACCGGTCGGCGATCGGCCGGCGCTGCTGGAACTGGCCGGCGGCGCGGAAGCGCCAGAGATAGCTGGGCAGGATGGTGGCGATCGCCTGCGGCTGGATGCCCAGCCCCGCAAGCGTCCTGGCGGCCTTGATGGCGTCGTCGGAGACGACATTGTGCTCGCGCAGCTGCAGCACCTGGTCCTTGGTCAGGAGCGGATTGGGCAGCAGCTGGAGGATCGATGCCTGGATGTTGGCCACCCAGAACGGCACCGGCACCAGGAGGCGGCGGCGTTCGATGACCGTCAGCAGCTCTTCCATGCATTCCTTGAAGGTCAGCACCTGCGGGCCGCCGAGCTCATAGACCTGGCCGCCCTTGACCTCGCCGTCGACCGAGCGCGCCACCGCTTCGGCGACGTCGCCGACATAGACCGGCTGGAACTTGTTCTGTCCGCCGCCGATCAGCGGCAGCACCGGAGAGTAGCGCGCCATGTTGGCGAAGCGGTTGAAGAACGAGTCCTCCGGCCCGAAATTGATCGACGGGCGGAGGATGACGGCGTCCGCAATCGTATCGAACACCGCCTTTTCGCCGAGCGCCTTGGTGTGGGCGTAGCTGGACGGGGAATTCGGGTCGGCTCCGAGCGCGGAGATGTGGGTGAGGCCGGCGCCGACCGAGCGTGCGGCCTCGGCGACGGCGCGCGCGCCGAAATCGTGCACGGCGCCGAACTTCTGGCGCCCGGTCTCATGCAGGATGGCGACGAGGTTGACGACATGGTCGGCGCCCTGCACCGCGCGGTCGACCGACCAGCGCACGCGCACATTGGCCTGCACCGGCTGGATCTGGCCGACATTGCCGAGC
Organism: Mesorhizobium sp. M2A.F.Ca.ET.043.05.1.1; assembly: GCF_003952445.1. Classification (NCBI taxonomy): domain Bacteria; kingdom Pseudomonadati; phylum Pseudomonadota; class Alphaproteobacteria; order Hyphomicrobiales; family Phyllobacteriaceae; genus Mesorhizobium; species Mesorhizobium sp. M2A.F.Ca.ET.043.05.1.1. The sequence continues at coordinate 4,559,425 of NZ_CP034446.1, read as the reverse complement.
GGCTGCACATGGCCGGCAAGGTCGGGCCGCCGGCAGGCGACACGGATGCGGTAGCCGCGCTTGGCCAGCGCCCGCACGACATGGCGACCGACGAAGCCCGAGCCGCCGAAGACGACGACGAGCTTGGGGGTCTGCAGGATTTCGGTCATGACTGGCTCCGCGCGAATGCTTGGCTGAAGCCGTTTCTTAATCCGTTTCTCGCCAAAGGCAAAGAGCGACCGGAGGTCGCCATTGCCTTGTTTTTGGACTTGCCCGGAACGCCCCTCCTGCAGGGTTTGAAGAAGACAGAAAACCCCGCCGAAGCGGGGTTTTCCGGGCAGTTCCGCGCCGAAACAGGGTCCAACGAGGCAGCCTGACCTGAGACGGTATCAAGGTGGCGTGAAGCAAGCACGCCCGCCCCCGCCCTGAACGCCCGGTGCGGCGCCGCCAACCGCGAGCCGGACGAAGTCAACCAGGGCGGCTCGCGGCATGGGGTGCCGCGAATGTGTCGCGTCAGGTCGGGAAAAGGTTCAACAGCCGGGAATCAGGCCGAGTAACGCTCGGCGAATTCCGAAATGCGCTGCACGACCGACCTGGACGTGGCGATGCCACGCGCCTTTGCCTTCTCCGCGGCTTCGGCGCGCGAGCGTCCGGGAATATGCACGCCATATCGCCGCCGCAGCCGGTCGAGCTGGTCCTTCATGCGCTGCTCGAAATCCGGATCGAGCAGCTTGGGCTCTATTGCGAGAACGAAAAGGCCGGTGCCGGGGCTGTCCGGTCCGCCGGTGAACCAGGGCGCGTCGAGCGACCAGTTGGCGCCGGAAATGCCGGCGGCCAGCACCTCGACCATCAAGGCGATGTTGGCGCCGCGCTGGCCGCCGAAGGCGAGCATCGCGCCCTTCATCGCTGCCGCCGGGTCGGTGGTCGGGTTGCCGCTGGCATCCAGCGCCCAGCCTTCGGGGATCTTCTTGCCGTCCTCGGCCGCCTTACGGATGTTGACGAAGGCGGTGGCGCTCGACGACTGGTCGATGACCAGCGGCGGCCCGTCGGCGGCGGGCGAGGCGAAGGACATCGGGTTGGTGCAATAGACCGGCTTGACCGAGCCCGAGCCGGCCAGCACGGCCGGCCCGTTGGTGGCGGCGAAGGAAACCAGTCCCTGCTCGGCCAGCCGCCCGGTGAAATAGCCGAGCGCGCCGCATGTATAGGCGTTCTTCTGCGAGAAGATCGACACGCCGAACAGCTTTGCCGCCTTGACCAGGTCGTCGATCGTGCGGTCGAAGCCGGTATGGGCAAGCCCGCCGCGCGCGTCGGAAAGATAGACGGCGAGCGCCGGCCTTGTGATCACCGGATCGGCATTGCCGTCGATGCGGCCGGCCTCGAGCGCCTCCAGATAGTCGATGAAATGCGACAGCCCGACCGTCGACAGGCCTTCTGCCTCCGCGGCGATGATCGAGGCGGTCAGCGACTGCGCCGCCTCCTCGTTGGCGCCGGCGCCGAGCGCCGCCATCCGGCATAGGCCTGTTGCCTGGTCGAGGGTGAGTTGCATGGTGGCGCCTTGGTGAAGGGGTGAATGGTGAGTAGTCAGTAGTGAGTAGTCAGTGTGATTGGAAGCGGAGCGCGCGGCCATTCACCATTCACTACTCACTATTCGCTACTCACTTATCCGATCTTCACCGGAATCCTCGCCTCGATCCGGCTGAACACGAAGACCAGGATGCCGGTGATCGTCATATAGATCAGCGCCAGAAGCAGCAAAGGCTCGTAGGTCAGGTAGGTGTCCTGCCGCACCTTGGAGGAGACGGCGAAGATGTCGATGACGCTGATCGTCGCCACCAGCGGTGTCGACTTCAGCTGCAGCACCGTTTCGCCGGTCAAGGTCGGCAGCGCCCGGTAGAAGGCCTGGGGCAGCCAGATGCGGCGGAAGATCTTCCAGCGGCTCATACCGAACGCGCGGGCGGCTTCCAGCTGTCCGCGCGGCACGCCGGCAAAGGCGCCGCGCATCACCTCGCCCTCATAGCCGGCGAAGGAGAAGGTCAGCGCCACCACGGCATAGGGCCAGGCCTGCCTGAGATACGGCCAGAGCCAGGATTCGCGGATCCACGGATATTGCGGGAAGATCGAGCCGAGGCCGTAATAGAGCAGCCAGAGCTGCAGGAGCAGCGGCGTTCCCCGGATGATGGTGCAGAAGACCTTGGCCGGTGCCGAGAACCAGATCGGTCCGCCGGCCTGGGCGAGCCCGAGCGGCACCGCAAGCGCGAAGCCCAGCGCGCAGGTGACGGCCAGAATCCACAGCGCCCGCCAGATGCCCATCAGGCCCATTTCCCAATATTGCGGCAGCCAGTCCCAGCGCATGAAGAAAGCCGCGCAGAGCACCAGCGCCAAGGCGATCAGGATAAGCACGATGCGATGCGGCTTGAGCCAGATCGAGGCGCGCGCCGCCATGTTGATCGCGGTGGCTTCGGCCGACATCAGCGCGCCTCCTTGACGGAGGGCATGCCGCGCCGCGACCAGGCCTCGACGCGGCCGATGATCAGGTTGGAGAAGAGTGTCACCGCCAGGTAAAGCACGCCGGCGGCGACGTAGAAGAGCAGATAGGCCTTGGTGACGCCGGCTGCCTGGCGCGTCGCCAGCGTCAGCTCGAAGAAGCCGACCACGGCGAGCAGCGCCGTGTCCTTGGTGGCGATCAGCCACAGATTGGCGAGGCCGGGAATGGCGAAGGGCAGCATGGCCGGCAGCGTGATGCGTCGCAGCATCAGGCCGGGCGGCATGCCGTAGGCGCGGGCGGCCTCGATCTGGCCTTGCGGGATGGCGAGGATGGCGCCGCGGATGACTTCCGTCGAATAGGCGCCCTGGACGAAACCCAGGACGAAAATACCGGCCGCCAGCCCGCTGATGTCGACACGGCTGTAGCCCATTGCCGCCAGCATCTGGTTGATGAGGTCGGTGCCGGCGTAATAGAGCAGCAGGATCAGCACCAGTTCCGGCACCGCGCGGACAACCGTAGTGTAGACGGCCAGAAGGTCGCGTGTCACCGGCCCGCCATAGAGCTTGCCGAAGGCGCCGGCGGTGCCGATCAGCAGGCCGAGGCAGGTGGCGCCGATGGCGATCTCGAGCGAATGCAGCAGCCCGACCAGCAGCGTGCCGCCCCAGCCGGGCGCCACCGGTGACAGGAGTTCGATGATGCCGGCCGCCGAGGCCGGAAGAAAGGCGTCGATCAGCTTCGCCCCCGGTATTGCTGGCAAGCCGCTGACGTCGAGGCCGGCGGCAAGCGTGCGTGGCAAGGATCGGGCATGGCGCGAACGCCATGCCCTCACTCAGTTGCGAGAGGGTTCAGTTCGACTGCGTGGCGCCGCCATAGATGTCGAAGTCGAAATATTTCTTCGAGATCTCGTCATATTTGCCGTTGGCGCGGATCGCCTTGATGCCGGCGTTGAACTTTTCCTTGAGCGCGGTGTCTTCCTTGCGGATGCCGGCGCCGACGCCAGGTCCGAGCACCTCGTCGTCCGGGGCCACCATGCCCTTCAGATCGCAGCAGGCCTTGCCCTGGTCGGATTTCAGGAATTCGCCAAGCGCGATCGAGTCGGCCTGCACCGCGTCGATGCGGCCGGCGGCCAGATCGTTGTTAGCTTCATCCTGCGTCTGGTATTCCTTGATCTCCTGCGCGCCGGTGAAGTGCTTCTTCGCGTAGACGGCATGCACCGTGGACACCTGGACGCCGATCACCTTGCCCTTGAGATCGTCGGGCGTGGCGCCGAACTTCTGGTCCTTCGGCCCGATGATGGCGGTCGGGGTGTTGTAGTACTTGTCCGAGAAGTCGATCGTCTTCTCGCGCTCGGCGGTGATCGACATCGAGGAGACGATGGCGTCGATCTTCTTGGTGGTCAGCGCCGGGATGATACCGTCCCAGGCAACCGGCGTGATCACGCAGTCGAGCTTCTCTTCGGCGCAGACCGCGTCGACGAAATCGATCTCCCAGCCCACCCATTTGCCGCTGGCGTCGGGCGAGGTGAAAGGCGGGTAGGGCTCGGCGGCGACGCCGATCTTGACCTGCTCGGCCTTGGCCACGCCGCCCATCGCCGCGACGCCGAGAAGCAGCGCTGCCGCGAATGTCTTGAGAACAGTCTTCATGTCAGGACTCCCAGTTTGTTGTTGTTCCCGGTTTTTCGCTCCGCTTGATGCCGGCCCCTAGCCGACATTGCGGAGGAATTGTTTGAGCCTTTCGGATTTGGGCGCGCCGAACAGCTGTTCGGGCGGACCCTCTTCCTCGACCAGCCCGTTGTAGAGATAGACGACATGCGTCGCGACCTCGCGGGCGAACTTCATTTCATGCGTCACCAGCACCATGGTGCGCCCCTCGCGCGCCAGGTCGCCGATCACTTTCAGCACCTCGCCGACCAGTTCCGGATCGAGCGCCGACGTCGGCTCGTCGAACAGCATGACGCGCGGATTGATCGCCAGCGCCCGGGCGATAGCGGCGCGCTGCTGCTGGCCGCCGGACAGGAAGGCCGGATAGACATCGCGCTTCTCCGCCAGCCCGACGCGGGCGAGCAGCTTCTCCGCCTGGGCGATCGCCTCATCGCGCTTGACGCCGAGCACATGCACCGGAACCTCGATGACGTTCTCGATCAGCGTCATGTGGCTCCACAGGTTGAAATTCTGGAACACCATGCCGAGCCTCGAGCGGATCCGCTCGATTTGCCGGCGGTCGGCCGGAACGGTATGGCCGTGGCTGTCGGCCTTGAGCTTGATCTCCTCGCCATTGACCCGGATGATGCCGCTGGTCGGGTTTTCAAGACAGTTGATGCAGCGCAACAGCGTCGACTTGCCGGAGCCGGAGCCGCCGATGATGGCGACCACCTCGCCGTCGCGCGCCGACAGCGAAACGCCCTTCAGCACATGCAGCTGGCCGAATTTCTTGTGCAGATTCTCGACATGGATGGCTTCGGCGGCGGCGCTTTGCGCCTTGCCGGATTGGACTGGGGCGGCATCCGCCACGCTCACCGGGCGACCTCTCTATGGTCGAAGGCAGGTCGTCGAACGTCCATCCGGCTAATCAACATACGCTGTACTGCCCACTCCAGACCTCAGCATGGACCCGACAGCGCGAGCCCGTCAATCCCGCTCATTACGGCACTTGCGGCGTTGTTGTGCAAGTGTATAAATAGCCTTTCATGAAATTTTTTCGCTTTTTTTCATCCTAGAAGGGCATCGATGAGCGCTTTCGGATCACAGTCCATGGCGGCGCCGTTGCGGCGCGTGCTGATGCGTTCGGCGGCCAACGCCATGCGCAGCGCCGACAGGGCCGCCTGGCACTATGGCCCGGGTTTCGACCCGGCGAAAGCGGCAATGCAGCACGCGGTCCTTGCCGAACTGGTGGCGGCTTCGGGTGCCGAGATCGAGTGGATCGAGGACAAGGCCGACGGTCTCGCGGATTCGGTGTTCACGCATGACCCGTCGCTGATGACCGATCGCGGCGCGCTGATCCTGTCCATGGGCAAACCGTTGCGTGCCAAAGAGCCTTCGCTGCATGAGGAAACCTATAGAAGGCTGGGCATTCCGATCCTCGGTCGCGTCGAGGCGCCCGGCCAGGTCGAGGGTGGCGACTGTGTATGGGTGGATGCCCGCACGCTGGCGATCGGACGCGGCGTGCGCACCAACCAGGAAGGCATCCAGCAGGTCGCCAACCTGCTGACGCCGCTCGGCATTTCAGTCTACGGCTTCGACCTGCCGCTGTGGCAGGGCGAAGAGGCGTGCCTGCATCTGATGTCGGTGATCAGCCCGCTGGCCGACGACCTCGCGCTGGTCTATTCGCCGCTTCTGCCGGCCCCGTTCTACCAGATGCTGAAGGCGCGCGGCATCCGCCTGGTCGAAGGCGATGCGCAGGAGTTCGCCGCGTCCAACGGCCTCAGCCTGAACGTGCTGCCGACCAGCCCGTTGAAGGTCATTGCCGTGGCCGGCTTTCCCAAGACCAAAGCCGCGATGGAAGCCGCTGGCTGCACGGTCGACATCTTCGAGGCGGATGCGCTCTGCATCGCCTGCGAAGGTGGACCGACATGCCTGACGCGGCCGATCCTGCGCCAATGAATGCGCCGTCCCGCCGCAAGTTCCGCCGCGAGGGCGAGGAGCGGCGGCGGCAGGATTTGATCGACGCGACCCTGGACAGCGTTGCCGAACATGGCCTTGAGGGCGCCACCGTGCGCACCATCGCCTTGCGCGCCGGCGTCACCGCCGGGCTGATCCGCCACTATTTCCCCGGCAAGGAAGATCTGCTGCGGGAAGCCTATGCGGCATTGATGGGCCGCATGACCGAGCAGGCGAAAGCGGCATTGCTCATGGAAGACGCCTCGCCGCGCCGGCGCCTTGCCGCCTTCGTCACCGCCAATCTCAATGCGCCGATCATCGACCAGCGGGTGTTTTCGCTCTGGGCGACCTTCATCGGCCGCGCCGGCGCCGATCCGACGCTCGCCCGCGCCCACCGGGAGGGCTATCTCGGCTTTCGCAACGAGGTGGAAGCGGTCGTGGCCGAAGTGCTCGCCGCCGAACGGCGCAAGCCGGACGCAAGCGAACTGCGCCACCATGCCATCGCCATCAACGCGATCATCGACGGACTCTGGATCGAAGGCTGCCTGGCCGGCGAGATGTTCTCGCCTGGCGAATTGGCGGCGATCGGCATCAAAGCCATAGAGGCCGAGCTCGGCCTCGCGCCGGAAAAGCAATTCCAGGAAAAGTGAGAATCGGTTTTCCGTCCGGAATTGCGCAAGAAAGAAGAGACAGGGAGGAAATTGATGACCACCATCGGCGAAGCGCTGATCACCTTGCTCGAAGCGCATGGCGTCGACACCGTCTTCGGCATTCCAGGCGTGCATACGGTCGAGCTCTATCGCGGCCTGGCGCGTTCGAAGATCCGCCATGTCACGCCGCGTCACGAGCAGGGCGCCGGCTTCATGGCGGACGGCTATGCGCGCGCCGGCGGCCGGCCGGGCGTCGCCTTCGTCATCACCGGACCGGGGCTGACAAACACCATCACCCCCATGGGCCAGGCGCGTGCCGATTCCGTGCCGATGCTGGTTATCTCCGGCGTCAACGCCACCGATACGCTGGGCAAGGGTCTAGGCTACCTGCATGAGTTGCCGGACCAGCGCGGCATGATGGAAAAGGTCGCGCTGTCTTCCGAGCGCATCACCGAGGCCGGGCAATTGCCGGGCGCGCTTGCCCGCGCCTTCGCGCTGTTCTCGTCGGCTCGGCCAGGGCCGGTGCATATCGAGATTCCCACCGACGTCATGGTGAAACCCGCCGACGGCATCGCGGCGGCGCTGAGCAACGCCGCACCGCCGGCGCCGGACGCGGCGGCGGTCGCCGAGGCGGCGACGTTGATCAAGGCCGCCAGCCGCCCGCTGATCCTCGCTGGCGGCGGCGCCAGGAGAGCCGACGCGGCGTTGCGGCGCTTCGCCGAGACGCTCGGCGCTCCGGTCGTCGAGACCGCCAATGCGCGCGGCCTGCTGCATGGCCATTCGCTTTGCGTGCCGGCCAGCCCCAGCCTCAAGGCCGTGCGCGCGCTGGTGGCGGAGGCCGATCTGGTGATCGCCGCCGGCACCGAATTCGGCCCGACCGATTATGACGGCTATGGCGATGGCGGCTTCGTGCTGCCGAACAATCTGATCCGCATCGATATCGGCGCCGACCAGATCGCGCGCCGGCCGGTGACGGTCGGCATTCAGGCGGATTGCGCCGAAGGGATCGAGGCTTTGCTCGCGGCAATCGGGCCGGCTCATCCTGCGGCCAACGACGGCGAAACCCGCGCCGCCGCCGCGCGGAAGGCAGCGCTGGCCGAGTTGCGGCCCGAATACCTGGCGCAGGCGCGCGCGGTGGAGATGATCCGTGATGCGCTGCCAGGGGCCATCATCGTCGGCGATTCGACCCAGCCGATCTATGCCGCCAACCTCTATTACGACCATGATCGCCCCGGCGGCTGGTTCAACGCCGCGACCGGCTTCGGCGCGCTGGGCTATGGTCCGCCGGCGGCGATCGGCGCAGCGCTTGCCGTTCCGCAAGCGCCCGTGGTGTGCCTCACCGGCGATGGCGGCTTCCAGTTCACCTTGCCGGAGATCGGTGCCGCGCTCGACGCCGAAACGCCGGTGATCTTCGTCGTCTGGAACAATCGCGGCTATCGCGAGATCGAGACCTCGATGCTCGATGTCGGCGTCGAGCCGGTCGGCGTCTCGCCGGCGCCGCCGGATTTCTGCAAGCTCGCCGAGGCCTATAGCATCGCGGCCGAGCGGTTGGCCGGAACCGTTGATCTGGCCGGGGCGCTGAAGCGGGCGCGGGCGGCCGGCAAGCCGCGCGTCATCGAAATCACCGTCGACTGAAAGGCTGGTGCGGCCGTCGCCCGGACGGTGCCGGCGGGTCGGCAATTATCGTCACCGGCCACGACCACCACACATGCAAAGACGCTGCGCCAGCCATGTCGATATTTCAATTGAGTGACAGCGCGAAAGGCGCGACGTTCCAGTCTGGGGCGGCATAACCCGAGATATAATCATAAAAAAATGACAGGAGCGCTCAAAGTATGACGGAAACGCTTAACGGCAGGCATGTCGTGATCACGGGCGGCACTGGGGCGCTCGGCGGCGCGGTTGTCGGCAGATTGCTGGAGCAAGGCGCGATCTGCCACGTGCCCAATGCCCACGCGGCGGCCCCGCCGCATTTTCCTTACGCAGCCCACGCCAGCGTGCATCTGGCGCACAATGTCGACCTGTCGGATTCGGCCAAGGTCGAAGCCTTCTACCATCAGGTGCCCGCGCTCTGGGCCTCGATCCACCTTGCCGGCGGCTTCACCATGGCGCCGGTCGAAAAGATCGAGTCGGCCTCCTTCGCCGAAATGATGGATACCAACGCCCGCACGACCTTCCTGTGCAGCCGCGCCGCGGTGCGCTCGATGCTGGCGTCCGACACGGCCGGTCGCATCGTCAACGTCACCGCGCGCGCCGGCCTGGAACCGCGCAAAGGTTCGGGCATGGTCGCTTATACTGCGAGCAAGGCCGCGGTCGCTGCAATGACGGTGGCGATGGCCGAGGAGTTGAAGCACAAGGGCATCCTGGTCAATGCCGTGGCCCCCTCTACGCTCGACACGCAGGCAAACCGCGAAGCCATGCCAGACGCCGATTTCGCCAAATGGGTCAGCCTTGAAGCAGCTGCGGAAGCGATCGCTTACCTTGCCTCGCCCGCAAACCAGGCCATGAGCGGCACGCTGGTCCCGCTCTACGGCAGGGCCTGAGCTCTATCTCTTTTTTAACGCAATTCCGGACGGAGAGCCGCTGACACTTTTCCTGGAATTGCTCTGATATCCCGACAAAAGAAAACCCCGCCGGATTGCTCCGGCGGGGTTTTGTTATTCGCGAAGCGGAAGGGCTTAGTTGCCCTGCTTCTTCAGCGCCGCGCCCAGGATGTCGCCCAGCGAGGCGCCGGAGTCGGTCGAGCCGTACTGGGCGACCGCTTCCTTTTCCTCGGCGATTTCCAGCGCCTTGATCGAGACCTGCAGCTTGCGGGTCTTCTTGTCGAAGGCGATGACGCGGGCGTCGACCTTCTGGCCGACGGTGAAGCGCTCGGGGCGCTGCTCGTCGCGGTCGCGCGAAAGGTCTGAGCGCTTGATGAAGGTCTCGATGCCGCTGTCGACCAGCCGCACGTCCAGACCGCCATCCTTCACGCCGATGACCTCGCAGGTGACGACGGCGTTCTTGCGCAGCTCGCCGCTATTGGCCGCTTCGCCGACGGTGTCGCGGGCCAGCTGCTTGATGCCGAGCGAGATGCGTTCCTTCTCGATGTCGACGTCGAGCACCTGCGCCTTGACCATATCGCCGCGATTGTACTCTTCGATGACCTGCTCGCCCGGACGGGTCCAGTCGAGGTCGGACAGGTGCACCATGCCGTCCACATCGCCTTCCAGGCCGATGAACAGGCCAAACTCGGTCTTGTTCTTGACCTCGCCCTCGACCTGGCTGCCGACCGGATGGTTGCGCGCGAAGGCTTCCCACGGATTCTCAAGCGTCTGCTTGAGACCAAGCGAGATGCGGCGCTTGGCCGGATCGACCTCCAGCACCACCACGTCGACTTCCTGCGTCGTCGACAGGATCTTGCCGGGGTGCACGTTCTTCTTCGTCCACGACATTTCCGAAACGTGGATGAGGCCCTCGATGCCCGGCTCCAGCTCGACGAACGCGCCGTAGTCGGTGATGTTGGTGACAGTGCCCTTGATCTTCTTGCCGATCGGGAACTTGGTGCCGATATCCGACCACGGATCCGACTCGAGCTGCTTCATGCCGAGCGAGATGCGGTGGGTTTCCTGATTGATGCGGATGATCTGCACCTTGACCGTCTGGCCGATGTTGAGGATCTCGGTCGGATGGTTGACGCGGCGCCATGCCATGTCAGTGACATGCAGCAGGCCGTCGATGCCGCCGAGGTCGACGAACGCACCGTAGTCGGTGATGTTCTTGACCACGCCTTCGACCACCTGGCCTTCCTCGAGGTTCTGCACGATTTCCGAACGCTGTTCGGCGCGGCTCTCCTCGAGCACGGTGCGGCGCGACACCACGATGTTGCCGCGGCGGCGATCCATCTTGAGGATCTCGAAGGGCTGCGGGTTGTGCATCAGCGGGGTGACGTCGCGGATCGGGCGGATATCGACCTGGCTGCGCGGCAGGAACGCCACGGCGCCGTCGAGGTCGACGGTGAAGCCGCCCTTGACCTGGTTGAAGATGACGCCTTCGACGCGCTCACCCTTGGTGAACTTCTCCTCGAGGCGCACCCAGCTCTCCTCGCGGCGAGCCTTCTCGCGCGACAGCATGGCTTCGCCAAGCGCGTTCTCGATGCGCTCGACATAGACCTCGACGGTGTCGCCGACCTTGAGGGAGGAGTCCTTGCCCTTGGCGCCGAATTCCTTCAGCGGCACGCGGCCTTCGACCTTGAGGCCGACATCGATGATGGCCATGTCCTTTTCGATCGCGGTGATCGTGCCCCGGACAACCTGGCCCTCGCCGGAATGGCCGGCGGTGAATGATTCTTCGAGCATGCTCGCGAAATCGTCGCGAGACGGATTAGCTACTGACATTGTTTCTCCTGGAATGCTCCGCGCGCTGGTGGAGCGGGCGCCGTGGGTTAGCGTTGCGTGAGCCTGCCGGCGTTCCGGGCTGAAGAGCCCTTGGCCGCTATCTAAGCGGCAAGTCCGGCGCATGAAGAATGCTGGCAGGCTGGTTCGTGCCCGATATGGGTATTTTCGCAGCTCAAGGCAACCGAAAAAGCCCCATCAGGCCTTGTTTCTCTTGGCAAGGGCCTCGTCAATGATCGCCATTGCCGCCAGAAACGCGGCTTCTATAGCCATTTCGCTGGTATCAAGCAAGTGCGCGTCCGCCGCCGGCTTCAACGGCGAGTCGGCTCTGCCCATGTCGCGCTCGTCGCGGCGCTCGATGTCGGCGAGGATGGTGGCGAAATCGGCGCTGCCGCCCATGCTTTCGATCTCGGCCAGCCGACGCTTCGCCCGCACCTCTGCGCTTGCCGTGACATAGAGCTTGATGTCGGCATCCGGGCACACCACCGTGCCGATGTCGCGGCCGTCGAGCACCGCGCCCGGCGGCGCCTTGGCGAAGGCGCGCTGCTTCTCGACCAGGATGCGCCGCACCGCGGGGATGACCGCGACCTTGGAGGCCGCTTCGCCCACCGCATGCGCCGAAAGCACTGTACGGTCGAGGTTCGAGAGGTCCACCTGCCGCGCCGCGGTTTCCGCCGCAGAGACATTGTCGAGCGGCAGGCCAAGCTCGAGCAGCTTGTGCGCGACAGCGCGATAGGTGAGGCCGGTGTCGAGCAGGTTCAGCCGGTAGTGGTCGGCGAGCCGGCGGGCCAGCGTGCCCTTGCCGGCACCGGCGGGGCCGTCGATGGCGATGGTGACGGTGTGGGTCATCTGACTTGCCTGAACTGACGCGTCGCCAGCACCACCAAAGCCGCCAAGATCGATAGTGGCAACGCAATGAAAGGTATGACGCCCAATGTCATAAAGGCGAAGGCCCCAGTACCTCTGAAGAGTTCTCCCAGGAGGTTCCACCCGTTGTCTTCCAGGAACTCACCAGCAGGGACAAACGTGTAGATGGTCAGAAATTGCAGGGCCAAAAGCCAGAAAAGGGTGGCAAAGACACCGAAACGTTTTTCGAAGGCGAAGCGTTCGATCAGATACGGAACCAACGCAGCTCCTAGGCAGCCCACGATAGCTGGCCAGTCCCGTAGCATCACCCGATCTCCGCGCCCAGCCCCTTCATCAGCCCCATGAATTCCGGAAAGCTCGTCGCGATCATGTTCGCATCGTCGATGGTCACCGGCTTCTCGGTGGCCAGCCCCATGATCAGGAAGCTCATCGCGATGCGATGGTCGAGATGCGTCTTCACCGCCGTGTCCGGTCCATTGGGGTGAGCGCCCAGTCCCTTGCCGCCCGGTCTGCCGCGCACGGCGAGCGAGGCCTCGCCCTCGGTGCAGTCGACACCGTTGAGCTTGAGCCCGCTGGCGACCGCCGCCAGCCGGTCCGATTCCTTGACGCGCAATTCCTCCAGGCCCTGCATCAGCGTCTCGCCTTCGGCGAAGCTGGCCGCGACGGCCAGCACCGGATATTCGTCGATCATCGACGGTGCGCGCTCTGGTGGCACCACGACGCCCTTCAATTCCGAATAGCGCACCCGCAAATCCGCCACGTCCTCGCCGCCGGCGTTGCGCGGGTTGAGGATATCGATCCGGCCGCCCATTTCCTGCAACGTGAGAAGCAGGCCGGTGCGCGTCGGGTTCATCAGCACATTCTCGATGACAATGTCCGAGCCCGGCACGATGAGCGCCGCAACCAACGGGAAGCCGGCCGAGGACGGGTCGCCCGGCACGGCGATGGTCTGCCCGGTGAGCTTGCCCTGACCCTCTATGAAGATGTGGCGCACGCCGCGCTCGTCGGTCTCCACGGTCAGGTTCGCGCCAAAACCCTTCAGCATCTTTTCGGTGTGATCGCGCGTCATCACCGGCTCGATCACCGTGGTGATGCCGGGCGTGTTCAGGCCGGCAAGCAGCACCGCCGACTTCACCTGGGCCGAGGCCATCGGCACGCGATAGGTGATCGGCGCGGCATGTTTCGGGCCGCGCAGCGTGATCGGCATGCGGTCGCCGGGCGCCGTCTTCAGCACCTGCACGCCCATCTGGCGCAGCGGGTCGAGCACGCGGCCCATCGGCCGGCCCGACAGCGAGGCGTCGCCGATGAAGGTGGTCTCCATGTCATAGGTGCCGACGAGGCCCATGGTGAGCCGCGAGCCGGTGCCGGCATTGCCGAAATCGAGCGGGCCTTCCGGCTGCAGCAGCGCGCCGTTGCCGGTGCCGCGGATCACCCACTCGGCGCCGTTCTTCTCGATATGCGCGCCCATCGCCTTCATGGCGGCGCCGGTGCGCATCACGTCCTCGCCTTCGAGCAGGCCGGTGATGCGCGTCTCGCCCGAGGCAAGGCCGCCGAACATGAAGGAGCGGTGCGAGATCGACTTGTCGCCCGGCACGCGCGCGGTGCCTGCAAGGGCAGGGGATTTGCGGGCCGTGGCTGGTTTAGCGGCGGCGGAATGAGACATTTTGTCTTCCAAATGAAAGGCCGGCTCGCCGGCCCGGTTCGTCATGATGCGGCGGTCTCGTATCACGGCGCGCGGCAATGGTCATCCCCTTGGCGCAAGCCTTTGAAAAGCGGGTTTCGGGCACATGTCTTTTGGCTTTGACAGCACGGAAAACTGCGGTTAAGGGGACCATTCTTTTTTTGACGAGGCCTGACGTGGCAAAAGCTGAACTTGGCACCAAGCGTGTCGACCCCGAAACGGGTCGGAAATTCTACGATCTGAACAAGGACCCGATCGTCTCGCCCTATACCGGCAAGAGCTATCCGCGCTCCTATTTCGACGAAGGCAAGATTTCCGCCGTCGAGGAAGATGAGGAAGTCGCCGACAAGGAACTGGACGGCGACGAGGAGGAAGGCGCCGAAGTCGTCTCGCTCGAGGAAGCCGATGACGAGGCCAAGGGCGGCGGCGACGATCTTCCCGATCTCGGCGATGACGAGGACGATGTCGATCTCGGCGATGATGACGAGGACACCTTCCTGGCCGACGAAGAGGAAGAGGACGACGACGTCTCCGACATGATCGGCGTCGGCGATGACGAGGACGAGGTCTGACTTTAGACCTCGGCGCGATTGTTTGCCGGCGATTTTCGCCTGTGACGAAAAAGCGGTCTTTCGAGGCTTGATCTTGACCGAAGGCGGCGCTAGAAGCCGCCAGCACTAAACGACGGCGCGGTTCCCAACCGCGCCGGATCTCTTCGCCGGAAACGGCGCCGGGTGACTGCCGGGAGTGGGGCCATAGCTCAGTTGGGAGAGCGCTTGAATGGCATTCAAGAGGTCGTCGGTTCGATTCCGATTGGCTCCACCAAACAGTCCTTCCTGAGCAGATTTCTGGCGGCAGAAATCGTGACCGCTGCACGCGCTTGGCCGCGGCGCCCGAGCCCGTAGGGGTGGCCTGGACGCAATGTGGCGAGACTAACCGCGCTCGGCGCGGGTTCTGGCTGCCTTGCGCGCAGCCGCTGACCGTCCGGCGGCGCCTTTGGTCTGCGCGGCTTTCCTGGCCGCAGCCGACCGCTCCGCGGCCGTGCGGCCGGATGCGGCGCTCTTGGCCTGCCGCGACAGAGCCTTGTGGGAGGCGGTGCTTTTCGGCTCGCCCTCGAGCACCTTCGACACCGCCTTCGAGACCTTCGGCTGGCGCTTCGGCCTGCGTTCGCCCTGGCCTGCCTCGTAGGCATATTTGGCGCTCTTGCGCGTGGTCTCCTTCACGTCGCCTTTTTTGGGCGGCGGCAGGTCGACGCCCGCGCGGCGCGCTTCCGAAAGGCCGATGGCGATCGCCTGCTTGGTGGAGCGGGCGCCGTGCTTGCCTTGGCGGACTTTGTCGATTTCCGCGTGAACGAATTCACCGGCCTGCGTGCTTGCCGATTTGCCTTCGCGCTTGTCCTTGCGCGCCTTTTCGATGGTTTTCTTGTCCGGCATCGTTTTTCTCCTTGTTCGAACGGAGCACGATCGAACGCCGACAGGCCGCTTCGGATCGCGCGTCAGCGGCTTTCATAGGTGCCGACAAGCTCGGCGGTGGCGATCATGTGCGGTCCCGCATGGGCCAGAAGGTCGGCGATTGCCGTTTCTCCGCTGGATTCCAGCGTCTCCAGGTCGAGTGCTGAAAGGCGGAAGTGATAGTGATGGACGCCATGCCCTTTTGGCGGCTGGGGACCGTCATAATGGGCGTTGCCGAAGTCGTTCACGCCTTGGCGGAAACTCTCCGGCCCGGCAGTGCCTTCCGGCAGGCTGTCCCGCCCGGCGGGGATGTCGTAGACAGCCCAATGGCGAAACATGCCGCGCGGCGCGTCGGGATCCTCGACGACAAGCAGGAAGCTTCTGGTCCCGGCGGGCGCGTTCTTCCATTGCAAGGGGGGAGACAAGTTGCCTCCGTTGCGGACATAGGGCTCGGGAATAGTCTGCTCGGTTTCAAAGGCTGGACTCTCAAGCGTGAAAGCCATGCTGGAACTCCCTGCTCTTATCGCGTTCTTCTCGAAGGAAATCGACAAACGATCTCTGCTCGGATCGGTGGAGCGCAATCGTTGCTGGTTTCTTGGGAACGCGGCGTACGGGCGGGAGTTCCAGCATCACGCCCCGCTGACGGCGCTCGATGAATGCTCGCAGGTGGAGCTATCGCCTCTGGAAAACCAGCCCGGACGGAAGCGACGCAGGCCGTATCCGGCAAAAGAGTTGGCAGGTCGGCATAAGAGCCGTTGACGCGGAACCGCAGGTCTCGAAGATTTTGCCGGCCACATTTTCGGTATATTGAATCGGGAAGGTGTCGGCGCAACAGGTAACAACGTCATGCGCGTTCTGGTCCGGATTGCGGTTATCGTCGCGATATTGTTGGCGTTGCTGTATCTGGGATTGTGGTATTCGACTGGCGAACAGGGCTTTCTGCTGCTCCCCGGCGGCGCGCCGTCTCAATAGATGGAGTGTCCGTCTCGCGGGCCTGTTCGCTTGAAATGGTCCTGACGTTTGAACTGGCCCTGACATTTGAACTGGCTTTGACATTTAAACTGGCTTTGACGTTCCTGCGATGAATTCTCCGCTGGGCCAAGGCGTCCCTGCGATGACCTGCTCGCCCGATTGTTTGGCCCGGGTACAAAGGAAAGTGCCCGAGGAAACCCCTATGCCGGCGGCGGCAACTAGGCTAAGTGGCTTCCTGTCAGAGGGATGCCTATGAGAATTCCGGTTTTGGGTGGGAAACTGGCACAGGGACGGGTTCGATCCGGATTGCTTGCGCGATCAAGCAGTCTCTTGCCGATGCTGGGGGTTGTGGCCGCGCTTGCCGCTTGCCAGTCGACTCCAGACACACAGCCCGTTGATGGTTCGCAACCTGTTGCTGACCCGCAACCCGCTCCGGCCGCTGCGCCCGCTCCGGCCTTGCCGAATTCGGCGGTGCTGGATCAGACGGTCGCGGTCGTTCCGCCCGCCAAGGGCGTTCCGGCGAGATATGCCGCCTTCTCCGGCATATGGGCGGGGCAGCTGAACGGCATGTATGATGGCAAGCTGGCCGTTCTGACTGTGTCCTCGGGCGGACAGGTGACGGTCAGCTACGCATGGGGCGATCTGGCCGACAACAAGCCGGGCGTCGCCGACGGCTCCGGCAGGATCGTCGGCAGTACCTTGAAGCTCGGGCGCCTGCCCAACGGTGCCGACATCACCGCCACAATGCCGTCGCCGGGAACGCTCAACGTCACCTACGCGCTCGCCGGCCAGACTTACACCGGCTCGTTCGCGCGAGTCGGCCAGTAAGCAACGCCAACCGCTAGGATCGAGACGTGTCACGCGTGATCCGCACGCACATCGGCGTTCCGATCTCGATGGCATGCCCGGTGTCGGTGAGCCGGCCGCTCGCCTCGTCGCGGGCGAAGATCGAGATGCGGTCAGCGTTCTGGTTGGCTGAGAACAGATGCCTGCCGGATGGCGTCAGCGCCAGGTTGCGCGGCGTCGCGCCGCCGCATGGCGTAAAGTCCACCGTTTGGAGTTTTCCGGTCTGCTGGTCGGCGGCGAAGATAGCGACGCTGTCATGTCCGCGGTTGGAGCCGTAGAGGAAGCGCCCGTCGGGCGAGATCTGGATGTCGGCGCAATGATTGTGCGCGCGAGCCTCTCCGGGAACCGCCGGCTTGGTGTCGATCAGTTCGAGTTTGCCGGAAGACGGCTCAAGCGCCAACGACACGACCGTCGAGTCCAGCTCGTTCATGACGAAGACGAAGCGGCCGTTCGGATGCAGCGCGACATGGCGCGGCCCGGCGCCGGGCGCGAGCGCCGACGACGCGAGCTTCACCAGCGCGCCGTCTGGCTCGATCCGGTAAGAGACCAATTGGTCGATGCCGAGATCGGCGACGATGGCGATGCCGCCCTGGATGGTCTCGGTGACGCTGTGCGCGTGCGAGCGCTCCTGCCGCTCTGCATTGGGGCCGGTGCCGGAATGCGCGACGCTCGCCAGCGGCGCCGTCAGGCCGCCATCGGCCGTAAAGCCGAACACGGCGACCGCCTTGTCGGGGCCGCCGCTGCCCATGCCGTAATTCGCGACCAGAAGCTTGCTCCCGTCGCGGGTGATCGTGTTGTGGGCGGTGATGCTGCCGAGCGATGGCTGCTTGTTGATATAGGCGAGCGAGTTGGTGGCGCGGTCGAAGCGATAGGCCGTGACCGTTCCCTCGCGCCAGGCGAAGACTTCCGAATTGGCATAAATCAGCGTCCCGTCCGGCGTCACCGACAGGAAGGTCGGATTGTCGACCTCATTGGTCTCGGCAAGTTTTTGAACGGCAAGCGTTGCCTCGTCGAAGGCGTAGACGCCGAGGCCGACGCCGCGCGCACCCTGGAAATAGGGCGCCTCGCGGTTGAGGCTGCCGACAAAGACAAGACAGGCGCTTTGCATCGATCTTCCTCCCTAAGCAGGTTCCGCAAAAGTGTCTTACGGTTTTGCGAAGAGAACCTGCGAAACAACAATGCCGGCGGCTCCTCCGCCTGTGCCGGCTTTGCAAAAATTTCGCCGATCGTCGCTTGCAAGGCAATCCCATATGTGAAAATATTATTCACAAAAGAAAATTGACGGGAGGAAAGCGATCATGCGTCTCGCCATCCGGCATCGTGCCCGGAACCGCCTTGCAGGCCGCGCCGAAAGCTCCCGGAGCGCGGCATGAGCGCGTTCTCGCCGACCGTCGGCGTCGCCTCGACGCATCCGGCCGACATGCCTGAGGCGCATGCGGACATCCCCGTCTGGAATTCGGAAAACTGGTTCTACGAGGACTGGCAGCCCGGCCACAAAATCCGCTCGCTCCGACGCACCATCGCCGAGGGCGAAAGCCATATGTTCAATGCGCTGGTGCTGGATATCCACCCTTACGTGCAGGACCAGATGTTCGCCGAGCGGGAAGGCATTTTCGGCAAGCGCCTGGTGGCCGGCGCCTTCGTCTTTTCCGCCGGACTCGGCCTCGTCGCCACCAACTGCGTCAATGCATTTTCCTATGGCTATGACAAGCTCCGCTTCATCAAGCCGGTCTTTATCGGCGACACCATCTATTCGATCCGCACCAACCTCGACAAAAAGCCGCGCTATCAAGACATGGGCCTGATCCGCGCCAGCTATGAAGTCTTCAAGGGTGAAGGAGAGCTCGTGCTCTACTGCGAGCATCTGCAGACGGTGAAATACAAGAATCCGGCCGATTTCGTCGGCAAGACCGAGAAGTGAACCGTGGCCGCTGACGCTGAACTTCCGCTGACCGGCCTCGTGGTCGTCGACATGAGCCAGTTCCTGTCGGGGCCTTATTGTTCGCTGCGCCTGCTCGACCTCGGCGCGCGCGTCATCAAGATCGAGCGGCCGGATGGCGGGGATCTCTCGCGCCGGCTCTATCTCAGCGACACCGAGATCGGCGGCGATTCCACCATCTTCCACGCCATCAACCGCGGCAAGGAGAGCCTGGCCATCGACCTCAAGAACGAGGCCGATCTCGCCGCGCTGCGCGGCCTGATCGCCAAGGCCGACGTGCTGATCCAGAATTTTCGGCCAGGCGTCATCGAGCGGCTCGGCCTCGATTACGAGCATGTCAGCACGATCAACCCGCGGCTCGTCTACGCCTCGATCAGCGGCTATGGCGTGGACGGCCCCTGGGTGAAGCGCCCGGGGCAGGATCTGCTGGCACAGGCGCGCTCCGGCGTGATGTGGCTGAACGGCGACGAGGAGCAGGGGCCGGTGCCGTTCGGGCTGGCGATCGCCGACATGCTGGCGGGCGCGGCCTGCGCGCAAGGCATCCTTGCCAAACTGGTGCGGCGCGGCGTCAGCGGGGAGGGCGGCCATGTCGAGACCAGCCTGCTCGAGGCGCTGGTCGATTTCCAGTTCGAGGTGCTGACCACGCATCTCAATGACGGCCGCCGCCTGCCGAAGCGCTCGTCCTTTCGCAGCGCCCATGCCTATCTCTCGGCGCCTTACGGCGTCTATCCGGCCAAGGACGGTTACCTGGCGATCGCCATGACGCCGATCCGGAAGATTGCCGATCTGCTCGACTTGCCCGAGCTCGACCCGTTCCGCGACAAGCCCGCGAGCTGGTTCACCGCCCGCGACGAGATCAAGGCCATCATCGCCAGGCGCATCGCCGAAAAAACCACCGACGAGTGGCTGGCCATTCTCGAGCCCGCCGACATTTGGTGCGCCAAGGTGCTGACCTGGCCGGAGCTGATGGAAAACGACGGCTTCAAGGCGCTCGACATGCTGCAGACCGTGACGCGGGAGGACAATGTCTCGATCCTCACCACGCGTTCGCCGCTGCGCGTCGACGGCGCCCGCGCCAAGGTGGATCGGGCCGCTCCGCGCATCGGCGAGCACAGCGAGAAGATCCGCGCGGAGTTCGGCCTGTGAGCGGTGTTTTTCTGAAAGGCATGACCTGGAGCCATCCGCGCGGCTACGACCCGATGGTGGCTTGCTCGGCGCTGTGGCAGGAAAAGACCGGCGTCTCAATCGAATGGGAGAAGCGCTCGCTGCAGGATTTCGAGTCCTTTCCGGTGGAAGAGCTCGCCCGCGCCTATGATCTGATCGTCATCGACCATCCGCATGTCGGTCAGATCACCGCCGAGAAATGCCTGGCGCCGCTCGATGTGGCCGGACGCGAGGCGGAACGTGCAGCGCTCGCCGAGGGAAGTGTCGGCAAATCCTACCCGAGCTACAACTGGCTGGGCCGGCAATGGGCTTTCCCGATCGATGCCGCCACCCAGGTGCAGGCCTGGCGGCCGGATTTGATCGAGGCAGCACCCGTGATCTGGACCGAAGTGCTGGCGCTTGCCGAGCAGGGCCGCGTTCTCTTGCCGCTCAGGCCGCCGCATTCGCTGATGTGCTTCTACACTTTGGCCGCCGAACTCGGCCGGCCCTGCACGATCGACGGCTCGCTTGACCTCGTCGATGGCGAAACCGGCGAAACTGCCTTTGAGATGCTGAGCGAGATCGCGGCGCTTGTCGATCCCGCATGCCTGACGATGGACCCGATCGCGGTTTTCGAGAAAATGGCCGAGCCCAGCTCGCGCATCGCCTGCGCGCCGCTGATCTATGGCTATGTTTCCTATGCGGCGGCGGGTTTTCGGCCGCATCGCATCGCCTTTGCCGACATGCCGGTCGTCGGCGGCAACGGCCCGGTCGGCTCCGCGCTCGGCGGCACCGGTATTGCCGTCTCGGCCTTTTCCGCCACGCGCGAGGCGGCGATCGACTTCGCCTACTGGATCGCCAGCGGCGACGTGCAGCGCGGGCCTTATGCCGCCGCCGGCGGCCAGCCAGGTCACGCCGCGGCCTGGGAGGATGACGCCGTCAACGCCACGACCGGCAATTTCTATCGCAACACGCGCGCGACGCTCGAAGGCGCCTGGGTGCGTCCGCGCCATGATGGCTACATGGCGTTCCAGCCGCAGGCCTCCGACCGCATCAATGAAGGCCTTGCCGGCAGGCAGGACGCCCGCCGCGTCGTCGCCGACATCAATCGCCTGTTCCGGGAGAGTTTCGCGCCGGCCGCCGCCGGCTAGTTTCACTGCACCAAGGGAGGAAAAAATGACCAGCCTGATACGCGGCCTGCTCGCCGCAACCGCCTTAGTCTCGATCCCGTTCGCCGCCCATGCCGCCGACGTGAAGTCGGTGATCGACGGCCTGCCCGCCGACCTCAAGGCGCAATATGACGGCGCGCCGCAGAAAGTGCTGCCCTCGGCCTGGGATAATTTCACGTCGCCGGCGAAGCCCTGGAAGTGGTGCCATTCGGAGAGCTACCAGGGCAATCCGTGGCGCGTCTCGGTCACCAAGGAGCTGAAGCGGCTGGTCGACGGCCTCATCGCCGCCGGCACGGTGTCGAGCTTCGAGGTCTCGGATTCGAACAACGACCCAAGCCAGCAGATCAACCAGATTCGCGCTTTCATCGACAAGAAATGCTCGATCATCACCTCGATCCCGGGCTCGGCGACGGCGCTCGACGACGCCGTGGATGCCGCGGCCAAGGCGGGCATTCCGTTCATCACGGCGGCGGGTTCGATCACCAGCCCCAACGCCCTCAATGTCGATTCCAACTATGCCCGCTGGGGCTACGACATGATGACGGCGATCGGCAAGGCGAAGCCCGACGCCAGCGTGCTGGTGGTCGAAGGCATCGCCGGTCATCCGATCGTGGTCCAGGAGAAGCAGGGCGCCGACAAGGCGCTGTCCGAGAACAAGGGGCTCAAGGTCGCGCGCACCGTCAACGGCAACTGGACGGCCAACGTCACCAAGACGGTGGTGCTGCAGGCGATTGCCACCAATCCGGCGCCGATCGACGCGGTGTGGACGACCGGCAGCGAAAGCCGCGTCGTCGCCGAAGCTTTTGCAGAAGCCGGCCGGCCGGCGCCGCTGATCACCGGCTCGATCACCGGCGATGCGCTCGGCTACTGGAGAGCCAATCCCGACAAGTACCGCTTCGAGGGCCATGCGGTGCTGCCGGGCTGGACGGCGCAGACTTTGTTCCGTGTCGGCGAGCGCATGCTCGACGGCCAGAAGCCGAAGCTCAACACGCTGCTGATCCCGATCCCGCCGGTGCACGCCGCCGAGCTCGACAAATGGTACAAGGACTGCATGACGCCGGATGCCGTGTCGGTCTTCCCGGTGCCGCCGACCGACCCGATGCCCGAAAATGTGCTCGACGCCTATTTCGCCAATCCGGCGCCGACCAAGGGCTGGGATTATTCCAAGGTGCCGGACGCCTGCGCCAAGTGATGTCACGCGAAGCCGACACCCACTGAGGGTCGGCTTCTCCATTTCGGAAAGAAAAATGCTCGAAGTCCAAGGCGTCTCCAAACGCTATGGCGAAACCGTCGCGCTGGCCGGGGCATCGATCGCCTTCCGTCCCGGCACGATCCATACGATCCTGGGCGAGAACGGCTCGGGCAAGAGCACGCTGGTGAAGCTGCTGTCCGGCATCGTGCAGCCGGATGGCGGCGCGATCCTGCTCGACGGCAAAGCGTTTTCCGGCACGCAGCCCGCCGCCTTCCAGGCCGCGGGCTTTGCCACCGTGTTCCAAGAGGTGCTGGTCGGGCCTGAACGTTCGGTTACCGACAACATCCTTCTCGGCCTCGACGGCCTGTGGCGACGAGGCGTGCCGCGCGGCGAGCGTCGAGCCCGGGCGCAGGCCGCGCTTGCCCGCTTCGCGGTGACTCCGATCGATCTCGACCGGCCATGCGGCGAGCTGCCGCTTGCCGCGCGACAACTCGTCGTGCTCGCCCGGGCGGTCATCCGCAACCCGCGTGTCCTGATCCTCGACGAGGTGACGGCGGCGCTCGATTTCGCCGACCGCGAGTCGGTCTTCGCGCTGATGCGCGCCATGGCCGGGGCGGGCACGCTGATCCTGTTCATCACGCACCGCATGGACGAGGTGATGGCTTTGTCCGACCGCATATCCATCCTGCGCGCCGGCCGTGTCGTGAAGACCGAGGAGCGCGGCGTATCCACTCCGGCCGAGCTTCTGGCGGCGATGGCGCCGCAAACGGCAGCGGAGCTGGCGCATGGCTGAGACAACGGCGCTTCACGTGCGGGGGCTGGTCATCGCGCCCGGTGTCGATCCGATCAGCCAGACCATCGCGCCGGGCGAGATCGTCGGCCTTGCTGGGCTCGACGGTCACGGCCAGGAACGTTTCTTGCGCGCGCTGGCTGGGCTCGAGCGTCCGATCGCGGGCGAGATCGCCGTCGACGGCAAGGCTGGCTCGATCACCAGCTTTCGCAAGGCCGTCGCCGGCGGCATTGCCTATCTGCCGCGCGATCGCCGCTCGACCGGCATTTTCCCGACCCAGTCGGTGCTCGACAATTTCGCCATTTCGACCGTGTCGAACGACCGCCGCTTCGGCCTCTTGAGCTTCGCGGCGCGTCTCCGTCGCTACGAGACGTACAGGCAAAGGCTTGGCATCGTGGCGTCGCGTCCCGATGCGGCCATAACCACGCTGTCCGGCGGCAACCAGCAGAAGGTGCTTCTCGCCCGCGCCCTTGCGCTGGAGCCGAACTTCCTTCTGCTCAACGACCCAACGCGTGGTGTCGACGTGGCGACGCGGCACGTGCTCTACGACGTCTTCCGCGGCCTTGCCGCCGAGGGCATGGCCTTGGTGATCCTGTCCAGCGAGATCGAAGAGATACTGCTGCTCTGCCACCGCGTGCTGGTGTTCCGCGAGCAGCGCGTCTCTGCCGAGTTCTCAGGTACGGAGATGACCACAGACGCGGTGATCGCTGCCATGTTCGGACGCGCCGCATGAGCCCGGTCCTTCGCAAGCTGCGCGGCGTCGGCTTTGCGGTGGTGATGCTCGTCGTCCTGCTGGTCCTCAACGTCGCGCTCAATCCGGCGCGCTTTCAGCCTTCGTCCTGGGGCACGCTGCTCGGGCTGGCCGCTCCCCTGATCGGCGCGGCCGTCGCCTCGGCGCCGGTCATCCTGGCGGGACGCGGCGGCATCGACATCTCCGTCGGCCCGCTGATGGGCTTCGTCAACGCCCTGGTCATCCAGGTCCTGTTCCTCAACCTCGGCATCTCTTCGCCATGGATCGTCGTTCCGGCAGCGCTGTTGGTCGGGGCGACAGTTGGCGCCGCGAACGGCGTGCTTGCGACGATCGTTCGCATCCAGCCGATCGTGGCGACGCTCGGCACCTATCTGATCCTCACCGGCGTCACGCTCACCATCCTGCCGGCGCCGATCGGTCCGGCGCCGGACTGGCTGAAGGCCATGGCGGGACCGCTCTCGATCGTGCCGTTGGCGCTGATCGCCCTGTGCTGGCTGGTCATCCGTCGCACGCCCTATTACGACCTGCTGATGGCCGTTGGTAGCGACGACCGCGCCGCCTATACCGCCGGCGTGCCGGTGACCAGGGTGCGCCTCATCGCCTATGTCCTGACCGGGCTCTTTGCCGCCGCCGCCGGGCTGATGCTCACCTCGCTGATCGGCTCGGCCGACCCCAACATCGGCCCGACCTACACGCTGATCGCGATTGCCGCGGTGGCGCTCGGCGGCGTCAGCCTTGCCGGCGGGCGCGGCGGGCTCGGCGGCGCCGCGATCGGCGCCATCGATATCTTCCTGCTGCAGAGCCTGCTCACCACTTTCAACGTTTCAACCTATGTGCTGCAGATCGCCTATGGCCTGATCCTCGTTATCGCCGTGGTGCTGACGGCGGTGCAGGAACGGCTGTCGAGGCGGAAAGGCTGATCGGGATGACAAGCAACTGGTTCCAGTCCACCAACACCCGCATCGTCGGCGCCTTCGCGATGGCGCTGCTGCTGCAGTTCGTCGGCTCGCTGCTCATTCCCGGCTATTCGGCGCCCTTCGCCATCCGCGCGCTGCTGGTCATCGCCTCGCTGCTGGCGGTCGCTTCGATCGGCCAGACGCTGGTCGTCATCCTGGGCGGCATCGATCTTTCCATCCCCTTCGTCATCGGCTTCGCCAATGTCGTGGCGGCGCAGCTTTACGGCCAGGGCTGGAACTTCGCCCTGGTCTGCGGTCTCGTCGGTGTTCTTGCGATAGCGATCGGCGTGCTGAACGGGCTGATCTCGCGCGGGCTCAACATTCATCCGCTCATCGTCACGCTAGGCATCGGCATGGTTGTCCAGGGCGCAGTGCTGTTGTGGACCGGCGGCTTCCCCTCCGGCTCGGCACCGGAAGCCGTGTCCAGCTTCGTCTCGATCGGCGGCTCGGTCGGGCCCTTGCCTGTGCCCTTGCTGGTGCCTTGCCTCGTGGCGCTGACGGCGCTGATCGTGCTGGTGCTCGCCCGTACGGCCTATGGGCGCCGGCTCTATGCGGTCGGCAGCAACCCGGAGGCCGCGCCCCTGGCGCTGATCGACCCGCTGCGCATGTGGATCGTCACCTATGCCGCGAGCGCCTTCTTTGCGGCTGTCGCCGGCGTGCTTTTGCTCGGCTTCACCGGCTCAGCCTATGGCGACGTCGGCCAACCCTATCTGTTCCAGACGATCGTCGCAGTCGTGGTCGGCGGCGCAGCACTTGTCGGCGGCCGCGGCAGCTATCTCGGCACCATTGCCGGCGTCCTGGTGCTGACTGAAATCAACACGCTGCTGATCGGCCTCGGCTTCCGCCCATCGACGGTGCAGGCCGCGCTTGGCCTGGTCATCCTGCTTCTGGTCTCGTTCTACGGCCGCGAGCGCCACGTGCGGACGACGATCTAGGTGCAGCTGCTAATAGCACTGCACAGGGATTTTGGCCGGTTGGAGATTGGCCGAAACGCCCATCGCGATCGTCATTCCAGGGCGGAGCAGGAGCGAAGCTCCGTCGCGAAGACCCTGGAATCCATGCCGTTACCTTCGCCAAGGCATGCAACGGAGCAAAATTCTGCACCGTGGCGGCGCGTCAAAGTCACGGAATGGATTCTATGGTCTGCGCCGCGTCGCTTCGCTCCTTGCTCCGCCATAGAATGACGAGGTTGGAGCGGCTTCAACCAATCCCCGGCGTTTGCGCTGATTTCACGCAAATGAACGGAAATAGTGCGGTTCGCCGTTTCCGGGAAACGGCGAACCGCACTAGCCTAGCCAAGCCGCCACAGCCGGCGCGCATTGCCCGAAAGCAGGCGCGTCCGCTCCGACTCGCTCGCGCCGGCCAGCAGCGCGTGTGTGGCGGCGATCCAGGTGGTCAGCCCGCCGCCCAGCGTGCAGACCGGCCAGTCGCTGCCCCAGATCACCCGGTCCCAGCCGAACGAGCCTATCGTGTGCTCGACATAGGGCCGGAGCGTATCGACCGTCCAGGTCGCCGGATCGGCATAGGCGACGACGCCGGAGATCTTGGCCGTGACGTTGGGGCGCCTGGCGATCGCTTCCATATGCTCGCGCCACGGGTGTTCCGCATTGCCCTTGATGTCGGGCACGCCGCAATGGTCGAGGACGAACTGGACGTCGGGCGCGAGATCGGCAAGTGCCACCGCCTTCGGGATCTGATGCGGCAGCACCACAAGGTCGAAGGTCAGGCCCGTGCCGGCCAGCCGCTTGATGTTCTGTCGAAACAGCGCCCCTTCCGAGACATTGTCGGGCACGACATGCAGCACGCGGCGGAAACCCTTGATGAACGGGTCTGCCTTGACCGTCTCCAGATAGGCTTCGAAACCGGCCTCCTCGGGCCGGCAGGAGGCGATCGCTCCGCGAAGCAGGCTCCCGGCCCGGCCTGCGACCGACTTCACGTAATCGGTCTCGGCGGCGATGTCGGCGGGGTCGACATCGACCTCCATATGCAGCACGCCCTCGATGCCGGAACGCAACGCATCGGTGGCGTATTCCTCATAGGAGAAATCGCGGTTCAGCGCCGGCACGCCGGTCAGCCACGGGTAGCGCAGCGCGGCCTGGTCGATGAGGTGCAGATGCGTGTCGATGATCATGGCGGCGTCTCCTCCCGTAGTGCGAACAATATCCCGCCAAAAAATCCATTATTCAAATAAGAAATTACGACGATTGTGGCACATCCGAACCCGCAAGCTGCGACAGCCTAGCGGCGGCGTCCTGCAAATGCCGGATCGTCAGCGTGATGTCCGGCGCCGTAGGGGCGTTGACGAGGGTGATATAGGGGATGGTCAGCGCCGCGATGGCTCTGCCGTCGGGTCCGAGCACCGGCGTCGAGAGATTGTAGACGCCGGCGGTCTGCAGCGATGCCATCATCTCGTAGCCGCGGTCGCGCACCTGGTCGAGGCGGGCGAAGAACTCGGGTGTCAAATTGAGTTGTTCGGTGCTCTGCAGATGCTCGGCGATCATCATCTTGCGCTCTTCCGGCGAGCGGAAGGCAAGCAGCACATGGCCGGAGCCGGTGTCGAACAGGCTGATATGCGAGCCGACCCGGATCGAGATGCCCCAGTAGCGCGGCGCTTCCTGCTGGGCGATAACCACGGCGGCGCCGCGGTCGAACACCACCAATTGGTTGGCCTGCCATGAGGTTTCGGCCAAATCGCGCATGATCGGCGTCGCGTAGGAAACCAGCCGCCGCACCGGCGCGTGCAATTGCGCCAGCCCGAAAAGCTTGAGCGTCAACGAATAGCGATCGCCGTCGATCTTGGTGACATAGCCGCGCCGCACCAGGCGGTCGAGCATGCGGTAGAACTCGTTCGGGCTGCGGTCGAGCCGCTTGGCGATCTCCGCCTGGGTCAGGCCGCCGTCCACGCTCGC
The DNA here is from genome assembly GCF_003952445.1 of Mesorhizobium sp. M2A.F.Ca.ET.043.05.1.1. Taxonomy (NCBI): domain Bacteria; kingdom Pseudomonadati; phylum Pseudomonadota; class Alphaproteobacteria; order Hyphomicrobiales; family Phyllobacteriaceae; genus Mesorhizobium; species Mesorhizobium sp. M2A.F.Ca.ET.043.05.1.1. The sequence continues at coordinate 4,531,676 of NZ_CP034446.1, read as the reverse complement.
CAGCAGCTCGAGGATGTCCAGCCCCTTGTCCAGCGCCGGCGCGCGGTAGCGGTCCCCGTCTTCTTCGTCGGCCACCTGCCCCTCCAGTGAATTTCGATCTGCATATATGCATGAAGTTCGTTCCGCTGAAAGCACATTCGTCTTGACCCGGCAATGAAAATGCTATTTGCATATGAATGAAGCTTCAGCGATCGGCTGCGCATCCGGCCGGCCGTCGCCGCGAGCTCGTGGGAGGAGAGAACATGACGAGACTGCTTCTAGGCGTTTCCGCCGGCCTGGCCGGCTTGCTGCTGAGCGGCACGGCGTTTTCAGCCGATCTGCCCGGTAAGTTTCCGGGCGTGACGATCGACGCGAAGCTGATTGGCGGCCAGCAATATGAGAAGCTCTACGAGCGCATTCCCGAATGGGAGAAGCTGACCGGCGCCAAGGTCAACATCCTGTCGAAGAAGAACCACTTCGACCTCGACAAGGAGATCAAGTCGGACATTGCCTCCAACTCGATCACCTGGTGCGTCGGCTCCAACCACACCTCGTTCGCGCCGCAATATCCGGGCATCTACACCGATCTCGCCAAGCTGCTGCCGAAGGAAGAGATCGACGCCTTCGTGCCGGCCAACATCGCCGCTGGCACGCTGGACGGCAAGCTGGTGATGCTGCCGCGCGCCCAGTTCGACGTCTCGGCGCTCTACTATCAGAAGAGCCTCTACCAGGACGAAGCCAAGAAGAAGGCCTACAAGGACAAATACGGCGAGGAGCTTGCTCCGCCGGACACGTTCGACGAGATGGCGCAGCAGGCCGAATTCTTCGCCAGCCCGCCTGACTTCTACGGCACGCAATATGCCGGCAAGGAAGAGGCGATCAACGGCCGCTTCTACGAGATGGTGGTCGCCGATGGCGGCGAATATCTCGACAAGGACGGCAAGCCGGCGTTCAACTCCGAGGCCGGCGTCAAGGCGCTCGACTGGTTCGTCAACCTCTACAAGGCCAAGGCGGTTCCGGCCGGCACCACCAACTATCTGTGGGACGATCTCGGACAGGGTTTTGCTTCGGGCACCGTGGCGATCAACCTCGACTGGCCGGGCTGGGCCGGTTTCTTCAATGACCCCAAATCGTCCAAGGTCGCCGGCAATGTCGGTGTCAAGGTCCAGCCCAAGGGCTCGTCCGGCAAGCGTTCCGGCTGGTCCGGCGCGCATGGCTTCTCGGTGACCGAGAACTGCGCCAACAAGGAAGCCGCCGCTTCGCTGGTCTGGTGGCTGACCAATGAGGACAGCCAGAAGCTGGAAGCCGCGGCCGGCCCGCTGCCCACCCGAACCAAGGTTTGGGAATGGGATCTCGAGCAGGCGAAGTCCGATCCGTACAAGACCGAAGTGCTGCAGGCTTTCCAGGAAGCCGCCAAGAACGCTTTCGCGGTGCCGCAGACGCCGGAATGGATCGAGATATCCAACGCCGTCTATCCCGAGCTGCAGGCCGCCATCCTCGGCGACAAGACGTCGAAGCAGGCGCTCGACGACGCTGCCGCCAAGGCAACGCAAATCCTCCAGGACGCGGGCAAGCTCTAGGCAGCCGCATCTCGCAGCCGCCTCCCCGCAAACCGGGGAGGCGGCCGCGTAGCCTCGCAAAATGGCCATCCTCGGTTTCGGCCGGGGCTGGATCACATCACCTCGCTGACAGGATCCCGATGAAGGGCTTGAAGCCATCCGCGCCGATTCTTCTGCTGCTGCCGGCTTTCGTCGTGCTGGCGGCCGTTGTGCTCGTGCCGCTGCTTTTGTCGCTCTATTCCAGCTTCACGCCCTTCCGCCTGACTCGGCCCGAGACCTTCTTCGTGCTGATCGGCTTCAGGAACTATGTCTCGATCCTGAGCAATCCGGACTTCTGGTGGGCCTTCGGCCGCACCGTTCTGTTGCTCACCATCGCGCTCAACCTCGAAATGCTGCTCGGCCTCGGCCTGGCCATGCTGGTCGAGAAGGCGACGCGCGGCCAGCGCATCCTGCGCACGCTGATGATGTTCCCGATGATGTTCTCGCCGATCCTGGTCGGCTTCCAGTTCAAATTCATGTTCAACGACAATATCGGCCTGGTGAACAACGCGCTGCAGTCGCTGGGCATCACCCGGGACGCCATTCCGTGGCTGATCGAAAGCCACCTCGCCTTCACCGCCATCACCATTGCGGAAGTCTGGTCATCGACCTCGATCTTCGCCATCCTGATCCTGGCCGGTCTGCTCGCCATGCCCAAGGAACCGATCGAGGCGGCCCGCGTCGACGGCTGCACGCCCTGGCAGACCTTCCGCTATGTGACCTGGCCCTTCGTCATGCCCTTCGCCTATATCGCCATGACGATCCGCTCGCTCGATGTCGCGCGCGCCTATGACATCGTCAAGATCATGACCGATGGCGGCCCGGCCGGTCGCACCGAGCTGTTGTGGACGCTGGTCGGGCGCACCGCCTACAGCGACGCGCGCATGGGGCTGGCCAACGCCATGGCCTATTTCTCGATCCTGCTGTCGATCGCCTTCACCGTCTATTTCTACAACAAGCTCGCCGCGGCGCGCGCGCAGATCGGCGCGGAGTGGTGACGATGGACGAGAACGCCTCCGCCCGCCTGATCCGCCGCGCGCTGACCGTCGCGCATCGCGTCGGCCTCTTCCTAGCCATGCTGCTGATCTGCCTGCCGGGCATCTGGATCGTGCTGTCGTCGCTCAGGCCCACGGTCGAGATCATGGCCAAGCCGCCGGTCTGGATCCCGCAAGAGCTGTCCTTCGATGCCTATGTCGCGATGTTCAGCGGCATCGGCAAAGGCGGCATTCCGGTGCTCGACTATTTCCGCAACTCGCTGATCATCTCGGTCACCTCGACGGTGATCGCGGTCGCCATCGGCATGGCCGGCGGCTACGCCTTCGCGCGCTATCGCTTCCGCGGCAAGTCGGGCATGTTCCTCGGCCTGATGCTGACCCGTACCGTGCCCGGCATCGCCATGTCGCTGCCGCTCTTCTTCGTCTATGCGCGGCTCGGCATCATCGACACGCATTTCGGCATGATCCTCGCTTATGTGGCGCTGAACATCCCCTTCACCATCTGGCTGATCGACGGTTTTTTCCGCCAGGTGCCGAAGGACCTCGCCGAAGCAGCCCAGATCGACGGCTGCACGCGCTGGCAGGCCTTCTGGCAGGTCGAATTCCCGCTGGCGCGTCCCGGCATCGCCTCGGCCGCCATCTTCGCTTTCCTCACCTGCTGGAATGAATTCGCGCTGGCCTCGCAGCTGACCCGTTCCGTCAACTCCAAGACGCTGCCCGTCGGGCTGCTCGACTACACGGCCGAGTTCACCATCGACTGGCGCGGCATGTGCGCGCTGGCCGTGGTGATGATCATCCCGGCGCTGACCCTCACCTACATCGTCCAGAAACACCTCGTCGGCGGCCTCACCTCCGGCGCGGTGAAAGGTTGAACTTCATGGCAACGGTTTCGCTGAAAAAGCTCACCAAGCGTTACTGCAACATGGAGATCGTGCATGGCATCGATCTCGACATCGCCGACCGCGAGTTCATCGCGCTGGTCGGCCCGTCGGGCTGTGGCAAATCGACGACCTTGCGCATGATCGCAGGCCTCGAGGACATCAGCGGCGGCAACATCGACATCGGCGGCCGCGTGGTCAACGACTTGCCGCCGCGCTCGCGCAACATCTCGATGGTCTTCCAGTCCTACGCACTCTACCCGCATATGACGGTGCGCGAGAATCTCGGCTTCTCGCTGAAGATCGCGGGCGCCGCCAAGGACGACATGGACCGCCGTGTGGCGGAAGCCTCCACCATCCTCGGCCTGGACGAACTGCTTGACCGTAGGCCTTCGCAGCTCTCCGGCGGTCAGCGCCAGCGCGTCGCCATGGGCCGCGCCATCGTGCGCGATCCGGATGTCTTCCTGTTCGATGAGCCGCTCTCCAACCTCGACGCCAAGCTGCGCACGCAGATGCGCACCGAGATCAAGAAGCTGCATGCCAAGGTGAAGTCGACGGTGATTTACGTCACCCATGACCAGGTCGAGGCGATGACGCTTGCCGACCGCATCGTCATCATGCGCTCCGGCCATATCGAGCAAGTCGGCACGCCGGACGAGGTGTTCAGCCGTCCCGCCACCCGTTTCGTCGCCGGCTTCATCGGCTCGCCGCCGATGAATTTGCACGAGGCGACCGTCAGCGACGGGCGGCTGGTCTTCAGCGGCGGCGACAGCCTGCCGCTGCCCGGACAGTTCAAATCGAAGACAGCGGCCGGCGACAAGGTAGTGTTCGGCATCCGCCCGGACGATTTCTATCCCACCGGCCACGGCCTGAGCTCGGGCGGCGAAACCGAAGTCCACCGCGTGGATCTGCCGGTCAGCATCACCGAGCCGCTCGGCAACGAAACACTCGTCTTCGCCGAGTTCAACGGCGCCGACTGGGTCTCGCGCATGCTCAATCCCAAGCCGCTGAAAGCCGGCGACAGGATCGGCATGAGCTTCGACCTGAGCCGCGCGCATCTGTTTTCCGCCGAAACCGGCAAGTCGCTTAGGAGCTGAGCATGGCGAAAATCGAGAAGATCGAACTGCGTATGGTCGACCTCGTGCCGAAGGTGAAGCGCACGGACGCCATCCAGAGTTTCGTCAGCCAGGAGACGCCGATCGTCACCATCACCGATTCCGACGGCGCGACCGGCACCGGCTACAGCTACACGATCGGCACCGGCGGCTCGTCGGTGATGCGGCTTCTGGCCGACCATCTCGCGCCGCGCCTGATCGGCCGCGACGCCGACCAGATCGAGGCGATCTGGCACGATCTCGAATTCACCACCCACGCCACCACCATCGGCGCCATCACCGCGATCGCGCTTGCCGCCATCGACACCGCCCTTTGGGATCTGCGCGCGAGAAAACAGAACCTGCCGCTCTGGAAGCTCGCCGGCGGCGCCAAGGACCGCTGCCCGCTCTACACCACGGAAGGCGGCTGGCTGCATATCGAGACGCAGACTTTGGTCGACGACGCGCTGGAAGCGAAGGCCAAGGGTTTTACCGGCTCGAAGGTCAAGATCGGCAAGCCGCATGGCTCGGAGGATTTTTCGCGGCTGTCGGCGGTGCGCAAGGCGGTCGGCGACGGCTACGAGATCATGACCGACTGCAACCAGGGTTTTTCCGTCGATGAGGCGATCCGCCGCGCCGAGCGGCTGCGTGACCTCGATCTCGCCTGGATCGAGGAGCCGCTGCCGGCCGACGACATAGACGGCCATGTGCGGCTGTCGAATTCGACGGCGACGCCGATCGCCGTCGGCGAGTCGCTCTATTCGATCAGGCATTTCCGCGAGTACATGCAGAAAGGCGGCGCCAATATCATTCAGGTCGATATCGGCCGCATCGGCGGCATCACGCCCTGGCTGAAAGTCGCCCATGCCGCGGAGGCATTCGACATGCCGGTGTGCCCGCATTTCCTGATGGAATTGCATGTCAGTCTGGTCTGCGCCATCCAGAACGGCAAATATGTCGAGTATATTCCGCAGCTCGATGAGTTGACGGGCGCCAAGATGCGCATCGAGGATGGCCATGCGCTGGCGCCCAGCGAGCCGGGCATCGGCATCGACTGGGACTGGGACGCGGTCAAGGCAAGAAGCATCGGCGAATTCACCACGGCGATCGTGAAGTAGGGAGGCAGATATGCAGCGCATGGGCATGGTGCTCGGATTGAAACCCGAGAAGGTCGAGGAATATGTCCGCCTTCACGCCGCCGTCTGGCCGGACGTGCTGACCATGATCTCGGACTGCAACATCAAGAACTATTCGATCTACCTGAAGCGGCCGGAGAACCTGCTTTTCTCCTATTTCGAATATCACGGCACAGACTACGCCGCCGACATGGCCAAGATGGCGGCCGACCCGAAGACGCAGGAATGGTGGTCGGTATGCATGCCCTGCCAGGAGCCGCTCGAAACCCGAAAGGAAGGCGAGTGGTGGGCGTCGATGGACGAGGTCTTCCATCATGACTGAGGCCTTCGATCCGGCATCGCTGTCGCAGTCCTGGCCGAAGCCGTCGAAGCCGCGCCCGATCGTCACCTTCGGCGCCGGCTCGATCGTCGGCGATGCGCATTTTCCCGCATACCGCAAGGGCGGGTTTCCAGTTGCCGGTCTTTACGATCCGGACCAGGCGAAGGCGCAGAAACTCGCCGAGACATGGGGCGTGACGGCGTTCCGTTCGGTCGAGGAGGCCGCGGCGGTGAAAGACGCGGTCTTCGACCTCGCCACGCCGCCCGGCCGGCACGCCGAGGTGCTGAAGGCTCTGCCGGACGGCGCCGTGGCGCTGATCCAGAAGCCGATGGGCAACTATCTCGGCGAGGCGACCGAGATCCTCGAAATCTGCCGCGCCAAGCAGCTGAAGGCCGCCGTCAACTTCCAGCTGCGCTTCGCGCCGATGATGCTGGCGCTGAAGGACGCGATCGCCAAGGGTTGGCTGGGCGAGGTCGTCGATTTCGACGCGCTCCTGGCGCTCGACACGCCGTGGCAGCTCTGGGAATTCCTGCTCAAGGCGCCGCGCGTCGAGATCGCCATGCATTCGATCCACTATCTCGACCTGATCCGCCAGCTTCTCGGCAATCCGCAGGGCGTGCACGCCAAGACGCTCGGCCATCCCAACCACAAGGTCGCGCAGACCCGCACCAGCGCCATCCTCGATTATGGCGACACGGTGCGCTGCGGGCTGTCGATCAACCACGACCACAAATTCGGCCGCCGCTACCAGGCCTGCGAGTTCCGCATCTGCGGCACCGAGGGTGCGGCCTATGTCAAGCTCGGCCTCAATCTCGACTATCCGCGCGGCGAGCCGGATATTCTGGAAATCCATCCCAAGGGTGGGTCGGAGTGGGTCACCGTCCCGCTTGCCGGCGAATGGTTCCCCGATGCCTTTGTCGCCCGCATGGCCAATGTCCAGCGCTTCGCGTCCGGCGAGGACGCCGAGCTTGTCAGCTCCGTCGAGGATGCCTGGCACACCATGGCGCTGGTCGAGGCAGCCTATAGATCGAGCGCCGCGCCGGCGACGCCGCTGGCCGCGAAGCCGTAAGGCCAGACATGGAACAGACCACCTATTTCGAGGATTACGAGATCGGCTCGTCGCGCGTTACCAGCGGCCGCACCATCACCGAGACCGACTTCGTCGTGCATGCCGGCCACACTGGCGATTTCTTCCCGCATCACATGGACGCCGAGTTCATGAAGACGACGCCTTTCGGCCAGCGCATCGCGCATGGCACGCTGGTCTTCTCGGTCGGCGTCGGCCTGACGGCGAGCGTCATCAACCCGGTCGCCTTCTCCTACGGCTACGACCGGCTGCGCTTCATCAAGCCGGTCTTCATCGGCGACACGATCCGCACGCGCACCACCATCGCGGCCAAGGAAGACGACCCGAAACGGCCAAACGCCGGACGCGTCATCGAACGCGTCGAGGTTTTGAACCAGCGCGACGAGGTCGTGCTGGCCGCGGACCACATCTACATCGTCGAGCGACGGCCCGGCTGAAGGACGGAGATAAAGAATGACTGACATCACAGGCAAGGTCGTGGTCGTCACGGCGGCCGCGCAAGGCATCGGGCGGGCAAGCGCGCTGGCATTTGCCAAGGCCGGCGCCATCGTCCATGCCACCGACATCAACGAGACGGCCCTGGCCGAGCTCGCCAAGACGCCCGGCATTGCGACGCGCAAGCTCGATGTGCTGAACGACGAGGCGGTGAAAGCCGCCTTTGCCGAGATCGGCCACGTCGACGTGCTGTTCAACTGCGCCGGCTTCGTCCATGCCGGCTCGATCCTGGAGATGAAGGACGAGGACCTCGACTTCGCCTTCAACCTCAATGTGCGCGCCATGATCCGCACGATCCGCGCCGTGCTGCCCGGCATGCTGGAGCGCGGCGACGGCTCGATCATCAACATGGCCTCGGTCGCCGGCGCCCCGAAGGGCGTGCCGAACCGTTTTGCCTATGGCGTGACCAAGGCGGCCGTCATCGGTCTCACCAAGTCGATCGCGGCCGACTATGTCGCCAAGGGCATACGCTGCAACGCCATCTGCCCGGGCACGGTCGAAAGCCCCTCGCTTCAGGGCCGCATGCAGGCGCAGGGCGACTATGAAGCGGCGCGCGCGGCCTTCATCGCCCGCCAGCCGATGGGCAGGATCGGCACGCCGGAAGAGATCGCCGACCTAGCCGTCTATCTCGCCGGCGCCACTTATACGACGGGACAGGCCTACAACATCGACGGCGGCTGGTCGATCTGAGGCCGTTACGGCGGTCCAATGACGAGCACGAGGCAGCAATGACGAAAATCACGGACCTCAGAACCTTCGACCTGCGCTTCCCGACGTCGCAAAGCCTCGATGGCTCCGACGCGATGAACCCGGATCCTGACTACTCGGCCGCCTATGTCATCCTCGACACCGATGTCCCGTCGCTGAAGGGCCATGGCCTCACCTTCACCATCGGCCGCGGCAACGAGATCTGCTGCGCGGCGATCGAGGCGCTGCGCCATCTCGTCGTCGGGCTCGATCTTGACTGGGTGAAAGAGGACCCCGGCCGTTTCTGGCATCACGTGACCGGCGACAGCCAGTTGCGCTGGATCGGGCCGGACAAGGGCGCCATGCATCTCGCAGTCGGCGCGGTGGTCAACGCGGTGTGGGATCTCTGGGCCAAGGAAGCCGGCAAGCCGGTCTGGCGGCTCGTCGCCGAGATGAGCCCGGAAGAAATCCTGCGCATCGTCGACTTCCGCTATCTCACCGACGCCATCACGCCCGCTGAAGCACTGGCAATCCTGAGGAAGGCCGAGGCCGGCAAGGCTGAGCGCATCGCCACGCTCGAGCGCGAGGGCTATGCCTGCTACACCACCTCGGCCGGCTGGCTCGGCTATCCCGACGACAAGCTCAGGCGTCTCTGCCAGGAAGCGGTCGACGATGGCTTCAACCACATCAAGCTGAAGGTCGGCCGCGACCGCGCCGACGACATCCGCCGCTTGCGGATCGCCCGCGAAGTCATCGGCCCGGACCGCTATCTGATGATCGACGCCAACCAGGTCTGGGAGGTCGACCAGGCGATCGATTGGCTGAAGGACCTTGCCTTCGCCAAGCCCTTCTTCATCGAGGAGCCGACCAGTCCCGACGATGTCGCTGGCCACGCCAAGATCCGCAAGGCTGTCGCGCCGATCAAGGTCGCGACCGGCGAGATGTGCCAAAACCGCATCATGTTCAAGCAGTTCATCGCCGGCGGCGCGATCGATGTGGTGCAGATCGATTCCTGCCGCATGGGCGGGCTGAACGAAGTGCTGGCGGTGCTGCTGATCGCCGCCAAGTTCGGCCTGCCGGTCTGGCCGCATGCCGGCGGCGTCGGCTTGTGCGAATATGTCCAGCATCTGTCGATGATCGACTATGTCGCCGTGTCAGGCAGCAAGGACGGGCGCGTCATCGAATATGTCGATCATTTGCACGAGCATTTCATCGAGCCCTGCGTGATCCGCGATGCCGCCTATATGCCGCCCCAGTCGCCCGGCTTCTCGATCGAGATGAAGGCGAAGTCGATCGAGGATTACCTGCACCGCGCCTGACATCGGTGCCCGTGATCGCGATGGTGCCGCTGGGCCGACCAGCCGCGAATCGGCTATGCCTGTGGCATGCAGGAAACCTCCCTCTACGAGCCGGTGAAGCGGTTTCTCGAGAGCATGGATTTCGCCGTCAAGGGCGAGGTCGGCGGCTGCGACGTGGTCGGCGTGCGCGCCGGCGAGCCGCCGGTCGTCGTCATCTGCGAGCTCAAGCTGCAATTCAACCTCGAGCTCGTCCTGCAAGCCGTCGACCGCGCGGCGGCCTGTGACGAGGTGTGGCTCGCCGCCTTGATGTCGGCGCGCGGCAAGGGCCGGGAGCACGACCGACGCTTTCGCGCGCTTTGCCGCCGCCTCGGCTTCGGCCTGCTGGGCGTCGGGAAGAAGGGCGAGGTGGAGCTGCTGCTCAGTCCCGCCGCCTGCCGCCGCGACGCGACCCGCGCCGGCGCTCGCGCTTGGTCGAGGAACATCACCGCCGCAAGGGCGATCCGTCCGTCGGCGGCAGCACGCGCAAGAAGCCGATCATGACCGCCTACCGGCAGGAGGCGCTGGCCTGCGCCGCCGCGATGGCCGACGGCCCGAAACGGCCGCGCGACCTGAAGACGCTTTCGCCGCGCGCCGCGAGCATCCTGCAGCACAATTACTATGGCTGGTTCGCCCGCGCCGAGCGCGGCATCTACGCGCTGACGGAAGCCGGCCCCGCGGCGATCGCACCCGCGGCAGTGGCCCTATAAACCATCGCGTGGCGAAAAACTCGCCGGCTTACCATTCGGCAAACGAACCGTCCTTGTGGCGCCAGACCGGGTTGCGCCAGCGATGCCCTTCCCTGGCACGCTCCTTCACATGATCCTCGTCGATCTCGACGCCCAAACCGGGTCCGTCGGGGATCGCGACATAACCATCTTCGTAGCGGAACACGTCCTTGTTGGCGGCATAGTCGAGCAGGTCGTTGCCGGCATTGTAGTGGATGCCAAGGCTCTGCTCCTGGATGAAGCAATTGTAGCTCACGGCGTCGAGCTGCAGGCAGGCGGCCAGCGCGATGGGCCCCAGCGGACAATGCGGCGCCACCGCCACGTCATAGGCTTCCGCCATCGCCGCGATCTTGCGGCATTCGGTGATGCCGCCGGCATGGGAGAGATCCGGCTGAATGATGTCGACGACAGCCTCCTCGAACACCGGCTTGAAGTCCCAGCGGCTGTAGAGCCGCTCGCCGAGCGCGATCGGCGTCGAGCCGAGCGCGGCGATCTCCTTCAGCGCCTCGCGGTTTTCGCTCAGCACCGGTTCCTCGATGAACATCAGCCGGTACGGCTCCAGTTCCTTGACCAGGATGCGCGCCATCGGCCGGTGCACGCGGCCGTGGAAATCGACCGCGATGCCGATATTGGGGCCGACGGCCTCGCGCACCATGGCGACGCGTTCGACCGCGGCGTCGATCCTGTCGTGGCTGTCGACGATCTGCAGTTCCTCGGTGCCGTTCATCTTGAGCGCCTGGAAGCCGCGCGCCACCACGTCCCTGGCGCCGGCGGCGACTTCCGCCGGCCGGTCGCCGCCGATCCAGGAATAGACCTTGATCGTCTCGCGCAGCTTGCCGCCGAGCAGCTCGTGCACCGGGACACCGAGCGCCTTGCCCTTGATGTCCCACAGCGCCTGGTCGATGCCGGCGATGGCGCTCATCAGGATCGGCCCGCCGCGATAAAAGCCGCCGCGATGCATGACGGTCCAATGATCCTCGATCAGACGCGGGTCCTTGCCGATCAGATAGTCGGCCAGTTCCTTGACCGCCGCTTCGACCGTTAGCGCCTTGCCTTCGACCACAGGCTCGCCCCAGCCGCTGATGCCGGCATCGGTCTCCACCTTGAGGAACAGCCAGCGCGGCGGAACGATATAGGTGGTCAGAGCGGTGATCTTCATGCCGGTCTCAGTTGTTCTTCAGTTTCTTGGCGCTGACGAGGTCGCGTGCGGCGAGATCGAGTATCTTGTTGGCCGCATTGCGCGCGGCGACGGCGTCGCGCATGCGCAGCGCCTCGACGACCTCGCCATGCGCCGCCGCCGCTTCCTTGCGCCTGACCGGCGAGATCGTTGCGGTGGCTTCCAGCGAAAACAGCAGCGCGGTGTCGATCAGCTTGCCGATCTGGCGAAAGATCGGGTTGTGGCTGGCGCCATAGACGATCTGGTGGAAGACGATGTCCGAGCGCGAGAATTGCGTCAGATCCTCGCCGGCGCCGGCCATGCCTTGCCAGGCCGCTTCGAGGTCGGCGATCTCCTGCAGCGTCGCGCGTGTCGCCGCGAGTTCCGCGACCAGCGGCTCGATGGCGCGGCGGGTCTCGAGGATCGCGTCGAACAGCTTATCATCCAGCGCATGCGGCGCATGCCAGGCCAGCACCTGCGGATCGATGATGTTCCAGTTGTCCTGGTCGCAGACCACCGTGCCGATGCGCGGCCGGGACAGCACCAGGCCTTTGGCCGCCAGCACTTTCAGGGCTTCACGGATCACGGTGCGGCTGACGCCATATTCGATGCCGAGATCGTTCTCGGTCGGCAGCGACGATCCCGCCGGATAGCGGCCGGAGAAGATGTCGGCGGCGATCGCCTTGGTCACGTCGGGCATGACGCGCGGGCGACGCGCCGTCTCGCGCTCTTGTTTGTCCTCGTCAGCCTTCTTCGGTGTTTCGTTCACCTCAGCCCCTCCTCCAAGGCAGCGAACCCTTCGGTTTACGCGCAATTGGTCCGGCCTTAGCGGATGCGAGTGATTTGCGCCAGCGACTACTTGTCGGACTATCTATCTCATTTATCATACCAGATCAATTGACGGGTATGATAAAATTGACTACACACGATCAATCCGGGCTGAGCGCCCGGCCGTTTGCTGGGAGGTAATCATGCGACTTTTGAAAACCGCGCTCGTCGCGAGTGCTCTTGCCGTCTTGTCGGTCACCACGATCGCGTCGGCCTACGCTCAGGACACCAAGATCGGCTTCATCGTCAAACAGCCCGAGGAACCCTGGTTCCAGGACGAATGGAAGTTCGCCGACCAGGCTGCCAAGGAGAAGGGTTTCACCCTCGTCAAGATCGGCGCCGAGGACGGCGAGAAGCTGATGTCGGCGATCGACAATCTGGGAGCTCAAGGAGCGCAGGGTTTCGTCGTCTGCACGCCGGACGTCAAGCTCGGCCCGGGTATCGTCGCCAAGGCCGCCGCCAACAATCTCAAGCTGATGACGGTGGACGACCGCCTCGTCGGCGCCGACGGCAAGCCGCTGGAAGACGTGCCGCATATGGGCATCTCCGCCACCAAGATCGGCGAGGCGGTTGGCCAGGCCATCGTCGACGAGATGAAGGCGCGCGGCTGGAAGATGGACGAGGTCGGCGCGATTCGCGTTTCCTACGACCAACTGCCGACCGCCGTGGACCGCGTCGAGGGCGCGATCTCAGTGCTGAAGGCAGCCGGCTTCAAGGCGGAAAACATCTTCGACGCGCCGCAGGCCAAGACCGATACCGAAGCCGCGCTCAACGCCGCGACGGTTGTGCTAAACGCCCATGCCGACATCAAGAAGTGGATCGCCTTCGGCCTCAATGACGAGGCGGTTCTGGGCGCCGTGCGCGCGTCCGAAAGCGTCGGCATTCCGGCCGACGGCATGATCGGCGTCGGCATCGGCGGCGCGGAATCGGCGATCAACGAGTTCAAGAAGCCCGCCGCCACCGGTTTCGTCGGCACGGTGATCATCTCGCCCAAGCGCCACGGCTACGAGACGGCGCTCGACATGTATGACTGGATCGCCAACAACAAGGAGCCGGCTAAGCTGACGCTGACTGCCGGCGCGCTGGCCAAGCGCGACGACTACCAGAAGGTGCGCAAGGACCTCGGCATCGAATAGTCCTCCCTGTACAAACGGGCGGGGGCTTGATGCCGCCGCCCGTTTGGCATGCTCAAGAAGGATCGAGGCCCGTGTCCTTTCTCGAATTCTCCAACATCACCAAGACCTATCCTGGCGTCAGAGCCTTGTCGGATGTGTCGTTCGGCGTGGAAAAGGGCGCCGTGCACGGGCTGATGGGCGAGAACGGCGCCGGCAAATCGACCCTTATCAAGATCCTGTCCGGCGACCAGCATGCCGATGCCGGGGAGGTACGCATCGACGGTAAGGTCCAGGCCTATGCTTCGACCAGAAACGCCTTCGACAATGGCGTGATCGTCATCCACCAGGAACTGCAGCTGGTGCCCGAGCTGACCGTCGCCGAGAATCTCAGCCTCGGCCGGTTTCCGGCGAGCGGAGGCGTGATCGCCCGCCGCCGCATGCTCGACGATGTCGGCACCAAGCTGAAATCGGCCGGCATCGACATCGACATGCGCCGCAAGGTCAAGACACTGTCGATCGGCGAACGCCAGATGATCGAGATCGCCAAGGCGGTGATGCTTGACGCCCGCGTGATTGCGCTCGACGAGCCGACCTCGTCGCTGTCCTCGCGCGAAAGCGAGATCCTGTTTAAGCTGATCGACCGGCTGCGCGGCGAGGGCAAGGTCATCATCTATGTCTCGCACCGCCTCGACGAAGTGTTCCGGCTCTGCGACAGCTTGACGGTGCTGCGCGACGGCAAGCTCGCCGCGCATCACGCTTCGCTCAAAAATGTGACGCGCGACCAGGTCGTGGCCGAGATGGTCGGCCGCGAGATCTCCGACATCTGGGGTTTTCGCCCGCGCAAGGCCGGCGAGGTTCGCCTCAAGGTCGATGGCTTGAGCGGCGCCCGGCTGCGCACGCCGGCAAGCTTCGAAGCCCGCACCGGCGAGATCGTCGGTTTCTTCGGCCTGATCGGCGCAGGACGCTCGGAACTTATGCGGCTGGTCTTCGGCGCCGACCCGCGCTCGGGCGGCACGATCACGGTCGACGGCAAGACAATTGCCGCTGCCAGCCCGCATGATGCAATCCGGGGCGGCATCGTGCTCTGCTCGGAAGACCGCAAGCATGACGGCATCATCCAGGGCCGCTCGATCGAGGAGAACATCAACATCTCGTCCAGGCGCCATAACACGCGCTTCGGCGTGCTGAGCCGCGCCAGCGAGATCGAGACCGCCGAAACCTTCATCAAGAAGCTCAAGGTGCGCACGCCGACGCGCAAGCAGGACATCGTCAACCTCTCCGGCGGCAACCAGCAGAAGGTCATCCTCGGCCGCTGGCTGTCCGAGCAGGACATACGCGTTTTGATCGTCGACGAGCCGACGCGCGGCATCGATGTCGGCGCCAAGTCGGAAATCTACGAGCTGCTCTACCAGCTCGCCGAGGACGGCATGGCGATCATCGTCGTCTCCTCCGAGCTGCCGGAGGTGATGGGCATCTGCGATCGCATCCTGGTGATGTGCGGCGGGCGCATCAGCGCCGAGCTCGCGCGCGGCCAGTTCGCCGAAAGGGCGATCCTGGCGGCCGCGCTCCCCGACAAGAAAACCCCCGACGCGATCGCATCCTGAGGATTTGTAATGACCGATCGATTGAAGAAGATCCTGCTCGGCGAACAAGGCCTCGTCGTCATCTTCATCGTCGCTTTCGCGCTGGTGTCGCTGCTCGTGCCGAACTTCCTCACCGACCGCAACATGCTGGGCCTGCTGCAGTCCGTGGTCACCGTCGGCATCGTCGCCTGCACGATGATGTTCTGTCTCGCGGCGCGCGACTTCGACCTGTCGGTCGGCTCCATCGTCGCCTTTGCCGGCATGGTCGCGGTGATGGCCTCGAACGCAACCGGCTCGATCCTGCTCGGCCTGCTCGCAGCGATCGCCTGCGGCGCCGTCGTCGGCTGGATCAACGGCGTCGTTATCGCTAAGTTCCGCATCAACGCCCTGATCACCACTCTGGCCACCATGCAGATCGTGCGCGGCTTCGCCCTGATCTCGTCGGATGGCCGCGCCGTCGGCATCAACAGCCCGGATTTCTACCAGCTTGCCCTGTCGAAACTGCTCGGCATCCCGACGCCGATCTGGGTGCTGGCAGTGCTCTTCGCCATTTTCGGCTTCGTGCTCAACAGCACGGTCTTCGGCAAGAACACGCTGGCCATCGGCGGCAATCCGGAAGCCTCGCGCCTTGCCGGCGTCGATGTCGATCGGACGCGCATCTGGATCTTCACGCTGCAGGGCGTGGTCTGCGGCATCGCCGGCATCCTGCTTGCCTCGCGCATCACCTCCGGCCAGCCCAACGCCGCGGTGGGCCTGGAGCTTTCGGTCATCTCGGCCTGCGTGCTCGGCGGCGTCTCGCTGGCCGGCGGCAGGGCGACGATGTCGGGCGTCATCGTCGGCGTGCTGATCATGGGCATCGCCGAGAACGCCATGAACCTGCTCAACATCCCGGCCTTCTACCAATATATCGTCAGGGGCGTGATCCTGCTCCTGGCCGTGCTGCTCGACAATCTGCGCTCCTCCGCATTGGGGCGGCGCTGATGGGACGGCTCTCCGGAAAACGCATCTTCCTCACCGGCGCCGCGCAAGGCATCGGCTATGCCATCGCCGAGGCCTGCCTGCGCGAGAAGGCCGAGCTGTTCCTGGTCGACCGCGACGCGGAGCTGCTTGCCGAAAGCGCCGGCCGTCTGGGCAAGGTCGCGCATGTCGCTGCCGACATCGCCGACGCCAAGGCAATCGAGGCCGCAATGGCAGCGGCGACGAAGGCCATCGGTCCGGTCAACGCCGTCATCAACAATGCCGGAGTCAATGTCTTCTCGACGCCGCTCGAGGCCACCGAGCACGACTGGACGCGCAATCTCGACGTCAATGTGAAGGGCGCTTGGCACTGCGCCAAGTCGGCGCTGCCGGGGATGATCGGGCAGGGTGGCGGTGTGATCCTCAACATCGCCTCCACCCACGCCTTCACCATCATTCCGCACACCTTTCCCTATCCCGTCGCCAAGCATGCGCTGCTCGGCCTGACCAAATCGCTGGCGATCGAATATGCCGGCAACAATATTCGCGTGAACGCGCTGGCGCCCGGTTATGTCGCCACGCAGAAGGTCATCGACTACTGGAACAGTTTTGACGATCCGGAGGCCGCGCGCGCCAAGACGCTGGCGCTGCATCCAGGCGGGCGCATCGCGATGCCCGAAGAAATCGCCATGGCGACGGTTTTCCTCGTCTCCGACGAATGCCCCTTCATCAACGCCGCCTGCCTCGTCGCGGATGGCGGCCTGAGCGTGCTTCACCACCCCTGACACAAGCCATAGATCGGAGGATAAAATGGCAAATGATGTCTTCGCAAAATCCCTGTCGGCAGGCCGGCAAGCACTTGCGCTCGGTGCAAGCGGCTCTCGCTCATTTCGACCGTTGACTCGCCTTCCGGTCTGTGCAGAAATTGGTTGGACCATTGAACCACTTTAGGCGCAGCCTGCTTGACCGATCTTTTGCCCCCGATCCAGACGACGGCCCGCGATGACGCGGTGCTGAAAGCGTTGGCGGGGTTCGTGCGGCAGGAGGCTCTTGGCCCGGGTGAAAAACTGCCGACCGAGCGCATCCTCGCCGAACGCCTCAAGGTGAGCCGCAACACGGTACGCGAGGCGCTGACGCGCTGGGAAGGGCTGGGCCTCGTCGAACGGCGGCAGGGCTCGGGCACCTATCTCAAGGCCGCCGTCTCGCCCGACATGCTGCACATGCCGCTGACGCTCGCCGGCGGCAATGATTTCGCCGGCCTGATGGCGACGCTGGAGATCCGCCGCGCGCTGGAGGCGGAGGCGGCCGCCCTTTGCGCCATTCGTGCCGGCAAGGCCGAACTCGCCGAGATCGAGCGCAAGCTCGACCTCATGGAGGAGGCCTTCCAGACCCGCGCCGGCATGTCCTCGGACGAGGACTGGGAGTTCCACCAGGCGGTCTTCCGTGCCTCCGGCAATCCGCTGTTCGAGCAGATCATCGCCGCCATGTACGAGATGTTCCACCGCTTCTGGGAACATCCACTCGGCGTGCGCGATTTCGGCCATGCCAGCTTTCCCTATCACCGGACCATTTTCGAGCGCATCGCCGCGCGCGACCCCGAAGGCGCCCGCGCCGAGGCGCTGAAGCTCATCGCCACCGTCGAGGACGATCTGAAGCGCGGCGCCGCCAACCTCAAACTTTCGGACCGCAGATGAACGAGCAGCCCAACACTTTCGACCCGGCCTCCCTGGCCAGCGACTATCTCGGCGAGGCGGCGACGCTGCTTGCGCATGACGATCCGTTCCCCGGCGGCGCCGTGGTTCCGCCGATCTACCAGACCTCGCTCTTCACCTTCGCCAGTTACGCAGACATGGCCGATACCTTTGCAGGCCGGAGGAAACAGCCGATCTATTCGCGCGGCGACAACCCGACGGTGATGGAGTTCGAGGCGCGCGTGGCGGCGCTCGAAGGCGCCGAAGCCGCGCGCGGTTTCTCCAGCGGCATGGCGGCCATCAGCGCCACCGTGCTCGCCTTCGTCGGCGCCGGCGAGCGCATGGTCGCCGTGCGCAACTGCTATGGCGACGCCTACCGGCTGTTCGAGCGCCTGTTTCCGCGCCTCCATATCAAGGTCGACTATGTCGACGGCTCGGATCCCGACGCGGTTGCGGCCGCGCTTCCCGGCGCCAAGCTGCTCTATCTGGAAAGCCCGACCTCGATGATGTTCGAGCTGCAGGATCTCGAGCATCTGACGCGGCTGGCGAAGGAGCAGGGCATTGTCACAACGATAGACAATTCCTGGGCGACGCCCGTCTTCCAGAAGCCGATCTCTCATGGCGTCGACCTCGTGCTGCATTCGGCCTCGAAATATCTGAGCGGCCACAGCGACACGGTGGCCGGCGTGGTGGCGGGCTCGGCCGCCCACATTAAGCACATCAACGAGCAGACCTATTCGCAGCTTGGCGGCAAGCTGTCGCCCTTCGAAGGCTGGCTCTTGCTGCGCGGGCTGCGCACGCTGCCGCTGCGCCTGCCGCACCACATGAAGAGCGGGCTCACCCTTGCCGAGCGGCTGAAGGCGCATGGCAAGGTCGAGCGGGTCAACCATCCGGCCTATTCCAACCATCCCGGCAAGAAGACATTAGCCGGCTATGCCGGGCTGTTCTCCTTCGAGGTCACGGAGGATGTCGACATCCCGGCCTACGTCGATGCGCTGAAGCTCTTCCGCATCGGCGTCAGCTGGGGCGGTCATGAAAGCCTGGTCGTGCCGGCAAAGGCCTCGCTCGAGCAGACGCCGGGCATCAATTCGATGGCGCGCTTCGGCGTCAGCCCCCGAACCATCCGCTTCAATGTCGGATTGGAAAATGTCGAGGATCTCTGGGCTGACATCACCCAGGCCTTCGACAAGTCAAAAAAATAACGAGTGTTCAAAATGGGAGTCCTGAACATGAAAAGACTGACCTTCATGCTTGCCGCCGTCGCCGGCCTGGCGATTTCCGCCAGCGGCGCGCTGGCCGACACCACCATCAAGCTGGTCGAGGTCATCACCAGCCCGCCGCGCACCGAATTCCTGAAGAAGCAGATCGCCGAGTTCGAGAGCGCCAATCCGGGGATCAAGGTGGAGGTGGTCTCGCTGCCCTGGGGCCAGGCCTTCGAAAAATTCCTCACCATGGTGCAGGCCGGTGACACGCCCGACGTTGTCGAGATGCCGGAACGCTGGATGGGGCTCTACGCCAATAACGGCCAGCTCGAGGATCTTGGCCCCTACATGGCCAAATGGCCCGACGCCAAGACGCTCGGCGACCGCGCCAAGCAGTTCGGCTCGACCGTCAACAACACCCAGTTCATGATCCCCTACGGCTATTATGTGAACGCGCTGTTCTGGAACAAGAAGCTGTTCAAGGAAGCCGGCCTCGATCGGCCGCCGGCAACGCTGGACGAGTTCGTCGACTTCTCCAAGAAGATCTCCGCCATTCCCGGCAAATATGGCTACTGCCTGCGCGGCGGCCCTGGCGCCTTCAACGGCATGCACATGTTCATGAACATCGCCGACGGCAAGGGCGGCTATTTCACCGACGACGGCGTCTCGACCATCAACGATGAAGGTTCGGTGAAAGGCCTGCAGATGCTGGCCGACATGTACAAGAACGGCCTGGCACCGAAGGATGCCGTGAGCTGGGGCTTCAACGAGACGGTCACCGGTTTCTATTCCGGCACCTGCGCCATGCTCAACCAGGATCCCGACGCGCTGCTCGGCATCGCCGACAAGATGAGCGCCGACGACTTCGCGGTGGCGCCGTTGCCGGTCGGCCCGAGCGGCAAATCCTACCCGACGCTGGGTTATGCCGGTTGGGCGATGTTCGCCAACTCCCAGCACAAGGACGAGGCCTGGAAGCTGATGGCGACGCTTTTGTCGCCGAAGGACAATCTGGAATGGGCCAAGGAAGTCGGCGTCGTGCCGATCCACAATGGCGCCGACCAGGACGCCCACTTCAAGACCGAGCAGTTCAAGGGCTGGTTCACCGAACTCAGCGATAGCTCCAAATATGAAATGGTGACCCCGCCGACGCATCTGGAAAACCTCGGCAACTTCGTCGACCAGGTGGCGATCAAGAACTTCCAGGAAGTGCTGCTCGGCCAGAAGCCGGCCAAGCAGGTAGCGGATGAATGGGCCGCGTTCCTGACCAAGGAGCAACAGGACTGGCTGGCCAAGAACAAGAAGTGACGCTGTCTTCGCCTTCTCCCCGTTCAACGGGGAGAAGGTGGCCCGATAGGGCCGGATGAGGGGCAGCGCCAGCATTTCTAGGTTCGCGCCTCTTTTCCTTCTCCCCGTTCTACGGGGAGAAGGTGTCACGAAGTGACGGATGAGGGGCAGCGCTGAGTTCTGAAAAGCTGGCGCCGCCCCTCATCTGCCTGCCGGCATCTTCTCCCCGTAGAACGGGGAGAAGGGCGCTGTCGCATACGCCAGCATCCACCTATCACCCCGTAGAGCCAAAAACGCATGACCTACGCAGTGTCCGAAATCCGATCCGCCGCCCGGCCGCGCAACAGGCGGCTGAGCAAGGCTGCGATCGAGCCATGGCTCTATCTTTCGCCTTCTATTGTCCTGCTGGTCCTGGTGCTGTTGGTGCCGTTGATCATCGGCATCAGCTATTCCTTCCGCAAATTCTCGGCCTTCAAGTCGCAATATGTCGGCCTTGCCCAGTACCAGGCGATGCTCTCCGACCAGGTGCTCGGCCAGGCGCTGATCAACACGCTGTGGTGGACCGTCGCCAGCCTGTTCTTCCAGTTCTTCCTTGGGCTGGGCCTGGCGCTGCTGCTCGACAAGCCCTTCTACGGCCGCAAGGTCGTGCAAGCTGTCGTCTTCCTGCCCTGGGCGGTGCCGTCTTTTCTCTCGGGCCTCACCTGGGCGTGGCTGTTCAACCCGATCATCGGGCCGCTGCCGCACTGGCTGTTCGCGCTCGGCCTCAAGGCCGAGCCGACCAACGTGCTCTCCGACCCCGCCACCGCCATGTGGGGGCCGATCGTCGCCAACATCTGGTTCGGCATCCCCTTCTTTGCCATCACGCTGCTCGCCGCGCTGAAGTCGATCCCGTCCGAACTGCATGAGGCCGCGGCCATCGACGGTGCCTCGCCCTGGCAGCGCTTCACCAAGGTGACGCTGCCCTTCCTGGCGCCCACCATCGTCATCACTGTCATGCTGCGCACCATCTGGATCGCCACCTTCGCCGATTTGATCTTCGTCATGACCGAGGGCGGGCCGGCGGGCTCCACCAGCACGGTGCCGGTCTACATCTACGTCAGCGCCTTCAAGTCGCTGGACAAGGGCTATGCCTCGGCCGTCGCGGTGCTGCTCCTTGTGCTGCTCATCGCCTACGCCATCGGCCTGATCGCCATCCGCCGCACGCTGGTGAGGCACGTCTGATGATCGCCGGTCGCTCCACCTCCTCGCGCATCTTCGGCGGCATCGGCCTCTACGCGGCCATCGCGGCTTACGTGATCTTCGCGCTGTTCCCCATCTTCTGGACGCTGAAGATCTCGGTGACGCCCGAGCGCCTGCTCTATTCCGAAGGCATCACCTTCTGGCCGTCTGAGACCACGCTCAAGAACTTCGCCACCGTGCTCGAGGCCTCCGACTTCCCGCGCTATTTCCTGAACAGCGTCATCGTCTCGGTGTCGACGGCGGCGTTCGTCACGGTGATCGCCACGCTGGCCGGCTACGCCATGTCGCGCTTCACCTTCCGCGGCAAGGCGACTTTGGCGATCCTGTTGCTGCTCACCCAGACCTTCCCGCTGGTCATGGTCATCCCGCCGATCTACCGCATCATGGGCGATCTCGGACTCACCAACAGCCTGATCGGCCTGATCATCATCTACACGGCCTTCAACACGGCCTTCGCCACCTTCTTGATGCAGTCCTTCTTCGACGGCATCCCGAAGGACCTCGAGGAAGCGGCGATGATCGACGGCTGCACCCGCGCCCAGGCGATGCGCCGGGTGATCGTGCCGCTGACCTTGCCCGGCATGGGCGCCACGCTCGGCTTCGTCTTCACCGCCGCCTGGAGCGAATTGCTGTTCGCGCTGATGCTGATCTCCAGCGACGAGCAGAAGACCTTCGCCGTCGGTCTGCTCACCTTCATCGGCAAGTTCGCCGTCGACTGGGGGCAGATGATGGCGGCCTCCATCCTGGCGCTGATCCCGGTCTGCGTCTTCTTCGCCTTCCTGCAACGCTATCTCGTCACCGGCCTCACCGCCGGCGCGGTCAAAGGATAAAAGATGGCATCCGTAACGCTGCAACATGTCGAGAAGGATTACGGCTCGCTGCGCATCCTGCACGGCGTCGACCTCGAGATCGCCGATGGCGAGTTCGTCGTGCTGGTCGGCCCGTCCGGCTGCGGCAAGTCCACGCTTTTGCGCATGATCGCCGGCCTCGAGGAGGTCACCGGCGGCGAGATCCATATCGGCGAGCGGCTGGTCAACGATGTCGCGCCCAAGGACCGCGACATCGCCATGGTGTTCCAGTCCTACGCGCTCTACCCGCATATGGACGTCTCCTCCAACATGGGCTTCAGCCTGATGCTGAAGAAGGCCGAGAAGACGACGATCGACAGCCGCGTCGGCGCCGCCGCCAAGCGGCTCGGCCTCGACGCCTATCTCGGCCGCCTGCCGCGCCAATTGTCCGGCGGCCAGCGCCAGCGCGTCGCCATGGGTCGCGCCATCGTGCGCGACCCGAAAGTCTTCCTGTTCGACGAACCGCTGTCGAACCTCGACGCCAAGCTGCGCGTCCACATGCGCGCCGAGATCAAGGCGCTGCACCAGCAGCTCAAGACCACGTCCGTCTATGTCACGCACGACCAGGTCGAGGCGATGACCATGGCCGACCGCATCGTCGTCATGCATGACGGTTATGTCCAGCAGGTTGGCCGCCCGCTCGAGCTTTACGACCGGCCGGCCAACACCTTCGTCGCCGGCTTCATCGGCTCGCCCGGCATGAATTTCTTGCCGGCTAAGGTTGCCAAGGGCGGCAAGGTCGATGCCGTGCTCGCCGACGGCCAGAAGCTTCGGCTGCCGGATGGTCTGCCGCTTAAGGACGGCGACGCTCTCACCATCGGTCTGCGGCCGGAGCACATCAAGCTGGTCGACGATGGTGCGCTCAAAGCCGAGGTCGAAGTAGTCGAGCCGCTCGGCCTGTCGACACAGTTCTATGTCAGGCTGGCCAACCAGCAGATCTGCGTGTTCGTCATGGGCCGCAGCGATGTCAGGCCCGGCGACACGATTCGGCTGGCCGCCGATCCCGCGGCGCTGCATCTCTTCGACCCGGCGAGCGGCAGCAGGATCGAATAGTCAGCGCCACCGGAACGCGTCCAGCATGTAATCCGGATGCGCGTCCAACTCGTCGAAAAGTCCGGCAAGGTCGCCGCTGTCGGCCAATATCCCGGATAGAACCAGCGCGGTCGCCACGCCGGCGGCTTGTCCGCCGGCGATATCGTGCTCGACACTGTCGCCGACACAGACCACGTCGCCGCGCGCTGGATTTCCTGCCAGCGCCAGCGCCGCTTCGTAGATCGCCGGGAAGGGCTTGCCGATACGGGTGACGCTGCCGCCGAGACGTTCGTAAAGGTCGGCGATTTCGCCGGCGCCGAAGCGCGGTCCGACCGCGGTCAGCATGATCCGATCCGGGTTGGTGCAGAAGCACGGCACCTGCCGCGCCGCTGCCGGGCCGAGAAGCCCGCAGTAGTGATCGAGGTCGTAGCGGTCGCCTTCGCTGGCCGCGATCAGCACCAGTTCGGCGTCGTCGCCGCGCTCGGTCAAAACAAGCGGCAGGCCCTCGATCGCCGAGCGGTCGCTGTCGCGGCTGATCAGCAGGCATCTTGTGCCGGCCGGAAGCGTGCCTTCGCGCGCCATGTCCGTGAAAATGCGCCAGGCCACCTCGCCGGATGAGACGAAATGGTCCCAGCTTCCCGCCTCGAAACCAAGCTTAAGCAGCCGCCTCTCATTGGGCTCCGCCCGCTTGCCGGAGTTCGAGATCAGCGCCACCGTTTTGCCGGCCCGCTTTAGCGCCGACAGGGCTTCGACCGCGCCAGGGTAAGGCCGCTGCCCGTCATGCAGCACGCCGAACTGGTCGAGCAGGAACACGTCGTAGCGCTCCGCGAGCGCTGCGATCCCGTCGAGATGCTCGGCATGTTTCTCGATCACAGCAGCCCCGCTTCGCTTGCGCCCTTGAGCGCCAGCCGTGCCGTGCCCGCGGCTGCCTCGTCGGACAGAGCGGCCCGGAATTCGACGCCGAGCTTTCGTTGCCGGATCGCGGTCCAGGCGGCATTGGCGGCGCCGCCGCCGACGCTGCGCACCGATGTCAGCCGGGGTGCGCCGAGTTCGGCAAGCCTCCGGTAGCCGAGCGCCTCGACGGCCGCGATCCCTTCCAGCATCGCCTTCAGATAGTCGGCGTCGGATCGCGGCCGGGGCAGGAGCCGCGGCTGCAGCGCCGGATCGGCAATGGGAAAGCGCTCGCCGGGCGAGCCGAGCGGATAATAATCGAGGCCGGTCTCCGTCGCGGGATCGATCGCCGCGCTGAGCTCGATGATGCGGGCAAGCGAAAAATGCTGCGCGAGCACCTTGCCACCGGTGTTCGATGCGCCGCCCGCCAGCCAGGCGTCGCCGAGCCGGTGGCTATAGATGCCATAGCGCGGTGCAAAGATCGGCCGGTCGGACAGGATCTTGATGGTCAGCGACGATCCGAGCGCGGTCACGCCGTCGCCGGCGGCCACCGCGCCCGTTGCCAGGAACGAGGCACAGCCATCCGTGGTGCCGGCAACGACGGCGACGTCGCGCGGCAGGCCAAACAGGCCGGCGGCGGCTGCCGTAAGCCTGCCGGTTACGCTGCCCGGCCTGACAACGGCAGGCAGAAGCTCCATGCGCATGCCGGTCGCCGCGATCCATCCCGGCCAGCGGCGCGCCTCGGCGTCGTAGCCGGTCTTCAGGCCGTTGTTCTCGTCGCTGACGTCGAAGCGGCCGGACAATTGTCCGGCGATCCAGTCGGCCTGGTGCAGCACGGCATGGATGTCTGGCAGGCGCTGGAACCAGAGCGTCTTGGCGAGACCGGATGTCGCCCCATGCGCGGCGCTTGCTTCCGGCGCCGCGCCGCCGATCGCGGCGAGGATGGCCGCATCGGGAACCTTGTCGTTGTACATCAGCGGCTCGGCCAGCGGCCGGCCGGCGCTGTCGATCGGCAGCAAGGTGCCGGACGTGCCGTCCACGGCGATTGTCCGCACCGCTCCGCGGTCGATTTGTGAGAAGAGTTCCCGTAGCGTCGCCTCGACCGCGGCCCACCAGACGGCAGGATCGCGGCCGTTCGCGCCGAAGCGATCGAGCGGCGCGGCGGCGCTCGCGGCGATGGAGAAGTCCGGACGCATCGCAACGGCACGCGACCCGGACGTGCCGATGTCGATGCCTACTGCGAGCGGCACCATTCACCTAACCCGCGGCGTTGAGTTTCTGGCGATACTGCTCGGCATCCCAGTTGACCAGCTCGTCATTCTCGGCGGCGGTGAGATAGTTCAATCGCGCCGTGATGTCGATGCGCGCGGTCACGTCGGCGAGGCAGCGCTGCATGGCGTCAGCGCCGGAGCTGGCGTCGCCGCGCATCAGCACGCCGGCGCCGGGAAAGAGCACCGCGACGGGATTCGTGCTCAGCCGAGCGGCGACGTCGGCGACCTGCTCGCCGGACCTTGCCACGACGGAGCCCCGGCCAAGAAAGATGACGTGGTCCGGATAGAGGCTGCCGGCTTCTGCGATGCGGCAGCTGTCCGGGTCGAGCGCCACCGCATGCGCCTCGACATCCGCCGGCAATCGGTAGCCGCTGGCGCCGGCAAGCGCCGTCAGCGCCGCGATATCCGGGGCTGCTGTCTGTCGCGCCGGGCGGGCCAGGAGCGATCTTACCCGATGCAGCAGACGCTCCGCCTCGGCCACCGTCTCCGCCGCGACGACCAGGCCGTGATTGCCGAGGATCAGGACGTCGACCCCCGGCCGGAGGCGTTCGGCAATGCCCTGGGCAAGCGGCAGGCCCGGCCGGCGATAGGGGACATACGCCCACGCAATCCCCTGAAGACGCCGCCCGGCCTCGGCCTCGCAATCGGCCTGGACGGCAAGTGAGATCGTCTCGACGCAGTGGACATGCAGCACGACCCGTTGCGGCATCAGCGCATGCACGGTGGTCTCGATCGATGGCCGCAGGCCGCGCGGATTGAGGGCATCGATGGCGAAGGCCTGCGGCTTGTCGGCGCTCGGATCGCGTCGTTCCACCGCCTCGATGAGCGGACCCATCGCCACCGGCACCATGATGTCGTCGGTCAGCGCGTCCTTCAGCCATGTGCCGGAGGCCTTGATCCACAGTGTGTCGCCTGCCTTCAGCGATGTGTTGCCGCCGGCTGCCTGGGTCAGGTGCGGATCGGCGCCGATGGCGGCCGAAAGCGCCCGCAAGGCAGCCAGCTCCTGCGCATCAACTGTGGTCGCCATGGCGATCTTCCTCCAACGGCTCGGTCGGTCTCGCACGATCTCCCGTCACGGGAGAGTGATGGGTGATGATATCGCAGATGCGAGCGATCTACGTCAACTGTGATCTACTATCATCAAAACTGGCTTGCAATCCGCCTGATGTTGAGTAAGTTGCACCAATTGCCGTGCAAATGGCATTGTCGGGAGGAAAAAATTGAGCGACTCCGGCCGCCAGCGTCAGATCGTCGAGCTATTGCGGGACCGGCCGTTCGCCTCGGTGCGCGAGCTGCAGGAGCGGCTCGGCGTCTCGGCGGCGACGGTCAGGCGCGACATCGACAAGATCGACGAGGCTGGCGAGGCCAGGAAGGTCTATGGCGGCATCTCGGCGCTCGACGGCGCCTCGCAAGCCGGCATCGCCTATGCCAGGCCCTATGACGAGAACCGAGATCTGGCGGTCGATGCCAAACGGCAGATTGCCGCTGTCGCCGCCACCATGGTGCGCGACGGCGATGCGGTCATCGTCCATGGCGGCTCGACCTGCTTCCATCTCGGCGTCAAGCTCGCCGACCGCAACATCCGCCTCTTCACCAATTCCATGCCGCTCGCCGCCTATCTCAGCGACCACGGCCACTGCAGCCTGACCATCGCCGGCGGCGATCTGCACCGCGAGCCCGGCATCATCCATTCGCTCACCCAGGCCACGCCCTTCTATGCCTCGAAGTTCTTTCTCGGCGCGCAGGGGCTGGGCCATGAGGGCGTGCTGGAATCGCATCCGCTGCTGGTGCGCTCGATCGTCGACCTCAGTCTCTGCGCCGACCAGATCGTGGTGCTGGCCGACAGCCGCAAGCTGTCGATCCATGCCCGCAACGTCGCGCTGCCGCTGTCGCGCATCGGCACGTTGGTGACCGATGACGGCCTTTCCGACGCCGACGCGCGCATGCTGGAAGATGCCGGCGTCACCGTGCGTATCGCCTCGCCTTCGGGAGCCGTCCAGTGAAGATGGCGGTGCTCGATTTCGGCAAGACCAACTCGAAGCTGTTCGTCTTCGGGCAGGACGGGCGCATCGTCGACGAACGGCGCACGAAACCTGACTGGATACGTAAGGGCAGCCTCAGTGTGCTTGACGAAGCGGCCCTGCATGACTGGGCGCTGGACGCCGTCGACGAAGCCGCCGATGCCCACGGCATCGAAGGTCTGATGGTATCCGGCCATGGCTGCACCTTCGCGCTGGTCGACGATACGGCGCAGACGCATCCGATCCTCGACTATGAGCAGGAGCCGCCGGCCGATATCGCCGCGCGGATCGATCGCCGCATTCCCGATTTCGCCGAGACCTTCTCGCCGCGCCTGCCGCTCGGCTTCAACTATGGCCGCCACATGCTGTGGCTGAAGGAAGTGGAGCCCGGCGCCTTCTCGGCGGCGAAGGCGATCCTCGGCTATCCGCAATATTGGAGCTGGCGCTTCGGCGGGCGCGCCGTTTCGGAGGTCTCCTATCTCGGCTGCCACTCGCATCTGTGGGCGCCGCGCAAGCGCGACTTCTCCTCGCTGGTCGACGCCGAGGGCTGGCGTGGTCAAATGCCCGCCTTCGCGCGCGCCGGCGCCGTGACCGGCGAGCGGCGCTTTGGCCGGGCCGGCAAGCCGGTCGCTATTCACAACGGCGTCCATGACAGCAACGCCGCGCTTCACGCCTATCGGCGGCAGGATCTCGGACCAGTCACTGTGGTGTCGACGGGCACCTGGGTGATCGTGCTCAACCCGGACTGCCCGCTCGAGGCGCTCGACCGCGAACGCGACATGCTGGTCAATGTCGATGTCGATGGCCGCCCGGTGCCGACCATTCGCTTCATGGGCGGGCGTGAATTCGCCGTGATCAGCGGCGATTGGCAGGGCGTGATCGCGCCCGCCTCAATACAGCGGGCGATCGAGGCCGGCACTATGGCCGTGCCGAGCTTTGCCCCGGGCGGACCGCTGTCGGGCCGGACGGGCGAAATCGTCGGACCGGTTTCCGATGCCGAGGAGCGCGCAGCCGTGGCATTGCTCTATGTGGCATTGATGATCGATCTGTCGCTCGATCTGATCCGTTCAAGCAACACCGTCATCGTCGATGGCGGGCTGAATACCGGCGGTCTGCTCGCCGCCCTGCTGGCCGCGTTACGGCCGGGCCAGCCCTTCAGGCAGGGCGCCACGCTGGAAGGCAGCGCCACGGGCGCCGCGGCGCTTGCCTTCGAGAGCGTTGGCCGCGAGTTCGCCGCCGAGACTCCGGAGCCGGTACGCGCCGCGGACTTCAAGGGTCTGGACCGCTACCGCGACGACTGGCGCGGCCTCATTGCCGGACGCCACATAGCCCGCGCGGCGGCAGGAGCTGCGCAATGAGCGCCGCCGCCCATGTCGAGGCACCGCAAAGGCCGGTGCTGGAGATGCGCCACATCTCCAAGACCTTCGGTCCCGTCCGCGCCCTGCAGGACGTATCGCTCACCGTCAATGCCGGTGAGCTGCATGCGCTGATGGGCGAGAACGGCGCCGGCAAATCGACGCTGATGAAGGTGCTGTCCGGCGCCTATCGGCCGGATGCCGGCGGCGAGATCCTGATCGGCGGCACGCCGGTCGCCACCGGCGATCCGATCAAGGCCCGCGCCCAGGGCATCGCCGTCATCTACCAGGAGCTGTCGCTGGCGCCGAACCTGACGGTGGCGCAGAACATCTTCCTCGGCAACGAGCCGCGCAGGTTCGGCATCGTCGATCGCGACCAGTGCAATCGCCGCGCCAGGGAAATCGTCGAGCGCCTCGGCGTTTCCTTTTCGGCGCGCGCCCTGGTCTCCAGCCTGTCGCTCGGCGAGCGCCAGCTGGTCGAGATCGCCCGCGCGCTGTCGACCAGCGCCCGCATCATCGTCATGGACGAGCCGACCACCTCGCTGACCTCGCGCGAAACCGACCGCCTGTTCGAGGTGATCGCGACGCTGAAGGCGCAGGGCATCGCCATCATCTACATCAGCCATCGCATGGAAGAGGTCTATCAGCTCGCCGATCGGGTCAGCGTATTGCGCGACAGCGGCTATGTCGGCACCCTCGAGCGCGCCGACCTCAACGCCTCGCGCCTGGTCTCGATGATGGTCGGCCGCGATCTCTCGGCCTTCTACAAGAAGGATCACCGGCCGCCGGACAGCCAGCGCCGTGTGGCGCTGTCGGTGCGCGGCATGTCGGACGGCGGATTGCTGAAGGACTGCTCGTTCGATCTTCACCACGGCGAAGTCCTGGCGCTGGCGGGGCTGGTCGGTTCCGGCCGCACCGAGCTCGCCCGGCTGATCTTCGGCGCCGACCGCCGCAGTGCGGGCGAGTTGGAACTCGACGGCAAGCCGATTGCCATTGCTTCGCCGCGCGAGGCGCTGGAGGCCGGCATTGCCTACCTCACCGAGGACCGCAAGGAGCTCGGCCTGTTCCTCGACATGTCGATTGCGGACAACATCAATATGGGCGTGCTTGCGAAGGACGCGCGCGCCGGCGGTTTTCGCGATTTCACCGCCGCCGACAGGCGCGCGGCAAAGGCTATTGCGGACCTCTCGATCCGCACGCGCTCGGCGCAGGCCAATGCCGGCTCGCTGTCGGGCGGCAACCAGCAGAAGGTGCTGCTTGCCCGCCTGCTGGAGACCGAGCCCAAGGTCGTCATCCTCGACGAGCCGACGCGCGGCGTCGACGTCGGCGCCAAGTCGGAGATCTACCGGCTGATCGACAGCCTCGCCGGCAGGGGCATCGCCATCCTGATGATCTCCAGCGAGCTGCCCGAAGTGATCGGCGTGGCCGACCGCGTGCTGGTGATGCGCGACGGCGCCATCGCCGGCGAGGTGACGGCGTCGGAGGGCAGGCCGCTGCGTCAGGAAGAGATCATGGAACTTGCGACGGGAGCGGCCCAGGAAGGACCGACAAGATGACCGACAGCTCAACAGTGGCGAAAGCGGCGGATCAGGCAGTGGTCAGGAGCCGGCGGCTGCGCACGGCCTTCGCCGCGCTCGGCATGCTGCCGGTTCTGGTGCTGCTTGCCGTCGGCTTCCAGTTCATCAACCCGCGCTTCCTTACCGGCACCAACCTGCTCATCGTCAGCCAGCAGTCGTCGATCAATATCGTGCTCGCCGCCGGCATGACTTTCGTCATCCTCACCGGCGGCATCGACCTCTCCGTCGGCTCGATCCTCGCCGCCTCGGCGATGGTCGCGGTGCTGGTGTCGCTGGTGCCGGACTGGGGCATGCTCGGCATTCCGGCCGCCATCCTGCTCGGCCTCGGCTTCGGCGTCATCAACGGGCTGCTTGTCGCCTATATCAAGCTGCCGCCCTTCATCGTGACGCTGGGCTCGCTCACCGCCGTGCGCGGCGTCGCCCGCCTGCTCGGCGAGGACACGACGGTGTTCAATTCCGACCTGCCTTTCGACTTCATCGGCAATGGTTCGCTGTTCGGCATTCCGTGGCTCGTCATCATCGCGCTGACGGTGGTGGTGCTGTCCTGGCTGGTGCTCAAGCGCACCGTGCTCGGCACCTGGATCTATGCCGTGGGCGGCAATGCCGAGGCGGCGCGCCTCACCGGCATCAAGGTGCCGCTGGTGCTGCTCTTCGTCTATGGCGTGTCGGGCCTGCTCGCTGGTCTGGGCGGCGTCATGTCGGCCGCCAGGCTCTACGCCGCCAATGGCCTGCAGCTCGGCCAGTCCTACGAGCTCGATGCCATCGCCGCCGTCATTCTCGGCGGCACCAGCTTCGTTGGCGGCGTCGGCTCGATCTGGGGCACGCTGATCGGCGGGCTGATCATCGCCGTGCTTTCCAACGGGCTCATTTTGGCCGGTGTCTCGGACATCTGGCAGTACATCATCAAGGGTTTGGTCATCATCGTGGCGGTCGCCCTCGACCGTTACCGGCTCCAGGCCGGAGCAAGAACGTGATTGACCTTGGTCGCCGGCCAAGATGAGCCGGATTGTGTGTAACGCACCGTGAGAGGCGCGGAGCAATCGGAGGAAGCAACTAAATGAAGACCATCGCCAAACTTCTCTGCGGCGCGGCTCTCGCGGCCCTCGCCATCGCGCCGGCATCGGCCAAGGACCTCAACAAGGTCGGCATCTCGGTCGGCCTGCTCGGCAACCCCTTCTTCGTCGCCACCATCAAGGGCATCGAGGACGCGGCCAAAAAGATCAATCCGAAGGTCGAGGTAACGTCCGTCTCGGCAGACTACGACCTCAACAAGCAGGTCTCGCAGATCGATTCCTTCATCGCCGCCGGCGTCGACGTCATCATGCTCAACGCCGTCGACGCCAAGGCGATCGCGCCCGCGGTCAAGAAGGCGCAGGCGGCCGGCATCGTCGTCGCCGCCTTCGACGTTTCGGCGCCGGGCGCCGACGTCACCGTGATGACCAACAACGTCAAGGCCGGCGAGGAAGCCTGCCAGTATCTGGTCGACCACACCGGCGGCAAAGGCAACTACGTCATTCTCAACGGCCCGGCCTCGTCGTCGATCCTGGAGCGGGTCAAGGGCTGCAAGAACGTGCTTGCGCAGCATGCCGACATCAAGGTCCTGTCCGACGACCAGAACGCCGAAGGCTCGCGCGACGGCGGCCTGAAAGTGTTCCAGTCGCTGCTCACCCGCTTCGACAAGATCGACGCGGTGTTCGCCATCAACGATCCGACGGCGATCGGCGCGCAGCTCGCCGCCAAGCAGCTCAATCGCTCGGAATTCATCATCACCGCGGTCGACGGCGCCCCCGACATCGAGAAGGAGTTCGCCTCCGGCACCTCGATGATCAAGGCTTCCGCCTCGCAGGATCCCTATGTCATGGCCGGCCAGTCGCTGACGATGGCGGCGGATGTGCTTGCCGGCAAGAAGCCGGCCGAGCCGACCGTGCTGCTCGATCCGAAGCTGATCACCGCCGAGAACCTGAAGGACTACAAGGGCTGGACGGCGGCCCGCTAAAAAGCCTGCTCCCAAGGCTGGCGCGGCCGGATCGGTCCGGCCGCGCCTCATTCATCGGACGGAGATGATCATGTCGCGCATTGGAATCCATTCTTTCGTCTGGTCTGCGAGCTCGGCGCAGGCGGATCTCGAACGCACGCTCGCCAACACCAAGGAAGCCGGCTTCGACCTGATCGAGTTCTCCTATCTCGATCCGGCCGATGTCGATATCGGCAGGCTCGCCAAGAGCATCGCCGATCTCGGCCTTGGCGTTGCGATCAGCATCGGCCTGCCGGCCGATGGCGATATCTCCAGCCCCGACAAGGCGGTCGCCGCGCGCGGCGTCGAGATCCTGAACCGCACTGTCGCCCTCACGCGCGACCTCGGCGGTCAAAAGGTCGGCGGCATCCTCTCGACTAGTCACGGTTTGCAGACCGAAGCACCGACGCGCGACCAGTGGAACCGCAGCGCCGGGACACTTGCCAAGGTTGCCGAGACCGCCAAGGCTGCCGGGGTCACGCTCAATCTCGAAATCGTCAACCGCTTCGAGAGCAACCTGCTCAACACCGCCGCGCAAGGACTGGCCTTCATCGAGGACACCGGCTCCGACAACATCTTCCTGCATCTCGACACTTTCCATATGAACATCGAGGAGGCCGATGTCGGGCTGGCCATCCGCCACGCCGCGAAGAAGATCGGCTATGTCCATATCGGCGAGAGCCATCGCGGCTTCCTCGGCACCGGCAGCATCGACTTCGCCGCGATCTTCGATGCGCTGACGGCGATCGGCTACAGCGACGACCTCAGCTTCGAGTCCTTCTCCTCGGAGATCGTCGACGAGAACCTGTCGCGGAAGACGGCGATCTGGCGCAATCTGTGGACCGACAATATGGAGCTCGCCCGCCATGCGCGCCGCTTCATCGCGGTCGGCCTGGAGACGGCGCGGCGCAAGGCCGATCTCGTCTCGGCTTCGCAGCGGCCCTGAAGCTTCAGGACAATTCGCCGCGCCGCCAGCAGGCGATCAGATGGCCGTCGCCCGCATCGGTGGCGGGCGGTTCCGCTTTCAGGCAACCGGGCTGCGCCAACGGACAGCGGCCGGCGAATGAGCATCCGCTCTTGGACGTGATCTCGGCCGCGATCTCCGCCTGCGCGGAAGCTGCGGGCGCCTCGTCTGAAGACGCCGCCAAAAGCAGCTTCGTGTAGGGGTGGTTGGGCCCGCCAAATACCTGTTCGGATGTGCCGGTCTCGACCAGCCGACCGCGATAGAGCACGCCGATCCTGTCGGCCATGTAACGCACCACCCTGAGATCGTGGCTGATGAACAGGTACGTCGTGTTCCTGTCGCGCTGCAGATCGTTGAGCAGGTTGAGCACCGTCGCCTGCACCGAGACGTCGAGCGCCGAGGTCGGCTCGTCAAGCACCACCACCTTCGGCGCGCCGGCGAAGGCGCGCGCGATCGCCGCCCTCTGCCGCTGGCCGCCGGAAAGCGAGCGTGGCTTCTGTTCGGCGGTCGTGTCGGTCAGCCGGACGGAGCGGAGAAGCTCGGCAACGCGGTTCTTCGCATCGGTCCGGCCAAGGCCGGCAAGCCGCCGCAGCGGCCGGCTGATGATCCGCCCGATCCGGTGGCGCGGATTGAGCGTGCGGTCCGGCGACTGGAAGACCATCTGCACGTCGCGCCGTTCGCCCGGCGCCCGCCTTTCGGCGCGCGGTGCCACCGTCCTGCCGAACAGCTCGACCGAACCTTGGCTCGGCGTCTGCAGCCCGGTCACGATCCTGGCCAGCGTCGATTTGCCGGAGCCGGATTCGCCGATCAAGCCAAAGGTCTCGCCCTGCCCGATGCTGAGGTCGACATTGTGAAGCACCGCCTGGTCGCCGAAGGAATGACAGATGTTCTTGCAGGCGATGGCGATCTGCCTGTCTCTTGGAGCGGCAGGAGCGGGGATCGCCCCGGTACGGCCACGAGCGCTCGTGCCGATTTCAGCCAGCCGCCCGTCACGCTTGGTGAAATTGAGCGCCGGGATCGAGGCGATCAGCGCCTTGGTATAGGCATGGGCCGGGTTCTCGAAGACATCCGTGGCGCCGCCGCTCTCGACCACCGCGCCCGACTGCATCACCGCGACGCGGTCGCAGGAACGGCGAATCAGGTTGATGTCGTGGCTGATGAGAAGAATGCTGGTTTTGTGGTCGCGGCGCAAATCGTCGAGGATGGCGATGACTTCCGACTGCACGCTGGCGTCGAGCGCCGTGGTCGGCTCGTCCAGCACCAGCAGCGTCGGGTCGAGCGCGATGGCGATGGCGATATTGACGCGCTGCTGCATGCCGCCGGAGAGCTCATGCGGATAGAGATCGAGCACCCGCTCCGGATTGGCGACGCGCACACGCCGGAGCAACTCGGCCGAGCGCCAGCGCGCTTCCTCGTGGCGCACCGGGCGATGGCGCATGATCGTCTCGCCGATCTGCCTCCCGATCGTCATGGCCGGACTGAGCGCGGCGCCCGGATGTTGGTAGACAGCCGCGATGCGATCGCCGCGCAGGCCGCGCAGCTCCTCGCCGGAGAGGCCGCGGATTTCCCGTCCCTGGAACTCGATCGCCGAGGCCGCCAGGCGCGCATTACCGGGCAGGTAGCGCAGGATCGCCATGGCCACCGAGCTCTTGCCCGAGCCAGACTCGCCGACCAGTCCCAACGCTTCGCCTTGGCCTATCGAGAGCGACACGCCGTCGACGGCGGATTGCCATCCTCTTTTCCCGCCATAGGCGATGGAAAGTTTTTCCACATTCAGCACCGAAGGGGACATCAAGACCTCGAAATCGCTTTCTGCCGGTGCCCTAATCGAGGGCAATCGCTTCCGCTTGCATAGTATATTATCTCTATAAAATTACTCGAATAAAGCCCAAGCGCAATCTAGCCTTTTGTAAATCGGAGATCGCGGGCCGCCGGACAAAACGGCGCCCGCCTCTCTCCCAGCGATTTGCAAGGAGGCCGGCATGGCGCGAAATCAGTTGATCCTGAGCGCATTCTTCTTCAACCCGCAGGGCGACCATCGCATGTCGTGGCGCCATCCGCGCGCGCCCGGCCGGGAAGTGCTTGGCTTCGATTATTACCGCGAGCTGGTCCAGGCCGCCGAACGCGCCAGGATCGACACCATCTTCGTCGCCGACCATGTGTCCATCTGGGATTCGGTCAAGAGCGGCGTCGCGCATTACGCCAATGCCCGCCTCGAGCCGCTGACGCTTCTGTCGGCACTGGCCGGCGTGACGAAACATATCGGCCTTATCACCACCGCTTCGAGCTCCTACAGCGAACCCTATAATGTCGCGCGCCTGTTCGCCTCGCTCGACCATATCAGTGGCGGCAGGGCGTCGTGGAACGTCGTCACCTCGGCCATGGACGAGGAGGCGCGCAATTTCGGCCGCGACGGCAATATCGAGCACGCCTTCCGCTATCAGCGCGCCGCCGAATTCCTCGATATCGTCAAGGGGCTGTGGGACAGCTGGGAGGACGAAGCCCTGCTGTTCGACAAGGAGACCGGCTACTTCGCCGATCCGGACAAAGTCCATGTGCTCGACCATCGCGGCGCGCATTTCAAGGTGCGCGGGCCGCTCAACGTCTCGCGGCCGCCGCAGGGCCACCCGCTGATCGTCCAGGCCGGTTCGTCGGAAGACGGCAAGAATTTCGCCACCGCCCATGCCGACGCCCATTTCGCCATCTACAGCACCAGGGAAGACGGCATCCGGTATCGCGAGGACATCAACGAGCGCCTCGCCCGTCATGGCCGGCGGCCGGAGAGCTTCAAGATCCTGCCCGGCATATTGCCGATCGTCGCCGCTTCCGAGGCCGAGGCCCGCGACAGGCAGGATTATCTCCAGACGCTGCTGCCGGACCGCGTCGGCATCGATCTCCTGTCGAGCTGGAGCGGCATCGATCTCTCGGCCTATCCGCCGGACGGCCCTCTGCCGCAGCTTCCCGACGAAAGCACCTTCAACGGCGGCCGCACCTCGCTCAACCGCGTCAAGCAGTGGGCGACGCAGAACCTGACGCTGCGCGAGATCGCGCGAAAACTCGCCAACAGCGGTTCGGTGCCGACCGTCGCCGGCACGCCGAAGCAGATCGCCGACCAGCTGCAGGACTGGTTCGAGGTAGGTGCCGCCGACGGCTTCAACCTGATGTTCCCGCTGCTGCCGGAAGACTGGATCAACTTCGCCGAACAGGTCGTGCCGGAGCTGCAGCGCCGCGGCGTCTTCCCGACCGAATACGCGCCCGGAACGCTGCGCGACCGCTTCGGCCTCGCCCGCCCTGCCAACCGCTTCGCCGAGCAGCGCGCCAACCAGCGCGCCGTGTCCTGAGGAGAGCCGTCATGACCGCCGCACCGAGATTGCAGCCGCGCGAGGCGACCGCGCCGCAACTGATCAACGTCCTGCACAGCCCCAAGCGCATCCGCGTCAAGTTCGGCGGCCGCGTCATCGCCGACAGCCGCAACGTGCTGGTGCTGCGCTCCAACCATTTCCTGCCGATCTACTTCTTCCCGCTGGCGGCCGTTGACCAGTCGGTGCTGAAGCCGTCGAAACAGGGCCAGCAGCATCCGATCGGCGGCGAGACGAAATACTGGGACATCGAAGCCGGCGACAGGCGCGCCGCCGATGCCGCCTGGTCGTTCACGGCGCCGCCGGATGAGAACCTCGCGCCGCTCGCCGGCCGCGTCGCCTTCACCTGGAACCTCGTGGACCAGTGGTTCGAGGAGGACGAAGAGGTCTTCGTCCATGCCCGCGATCCCTATGCGCGCATCGACGTGCTGCAGAGCTCCAGCCATGTCGAGATCTGGTTCGACGGCGAGCCGATCGCCGACAGCCGCCGTCCCGTGCTGCTCTTCGAAACGCACCTGCCGACGCGCTTCTACCTGCCGCCGGAGGATGTCCGGCTCGACCGGTTGAGGGCCTCGTTGACGAGGACCCGATGTCCCTACAAGGGCATCGCGTCCTACTGGTCGGGCGTGCTCAAGGACGGTTCGCTGCGCGAGGACATCGCCTGGGCTTACCGCGATCCGATCGCCGAGATGCCGAAGATCAAGGGCCTGATCGCCTTCTATCCGCAAGCAGTCGACCGCATCCATCTCGACGGCCAGCCGGTCTGATCCGGCCCCGTCTTCTCCGCTTCATTTCAGAAACCACGATTTTCACAGAGGCAAAAATGACCAAACGCAACGAAATCGACGCCCTTCGCAATCTCTCCGGCGACATCTGGAACGTCGCCGTCGACGAATACGCCAAGGGCTATCTCAAGCGTCGCGACCTGTTGAAATACGCCGCGCTCATCGGCCTGACCGGCTTTGCGGCTTCGCAAGGCCTCGGTTTCTCCCGGGCCCGCGCAGCTGCCCCCGGCGGCACTGTTCGCGTCGGGCTCGGCCAGCCGACCAAGGCGATCGATCCGGTCACGGTCACCGATCCGGCCAGCATCGGCGTGCTCAGCCAAGTCGGCGAATATCTCATCCTCGACGATCCCAAAGACGGGCTGCAGCCGAAGCTCGCTTTGTCCTGGGAAGCCGACGAGACGGCCAAGCGCTGGACTTTCAAGCTGCGGCCCGGCGTGAAATTCCATGACGGCCGCACCGTCACCGCCAAGGACGTGGTGGCGAGCTTCGAGCGTCTGGTCGATCCGAACAGCGGCTCCTCGGCGCTCTCCGCCTACAAGGGCATCCTCTCCAAGGGCGGCGCCAAGATCGTCGACGACGAGACGGTCGCCTTCGATCTCGACCAGTCGAACTCGAATTTCCCCTTCTATGTCTCCTCCGACGTCTACAACGCCGTGATCCTGCCGGCCGACTATGCCGGCGACTTCGAGAAGAATTTCAACGGCACCGGTCCGTTCAAGCTCGAATCCTTCCGTCCCAAGCAGGGCGCCAGCTTCGTGCGCAATCCCGATTACTGGGGCGACAAGGCGCTGCCCGACCGGGTCGAGATCAAATTCTTCGACGACGAGCAGGCGCAGGTCGTGGCGCTGCAGGCCGGCCAGCTCGACGTCATCCCGAGCACCACGCGCCTGGAACTCGCGATCGAGGGCAATGCCAATTTCAAGCTGCTCAGCGTCCAGGCGAGCTCGCACGACGCCGTGCATCTGAGGACCGACCAGGCGCCGTTCACCGACAAGCGCATCCGCCGGGCCCTGGCTCTCACCCTCGACCGCGAGGCCATCGTCAAGGGCCTGCTCAAGGGTCGCGCCATCGTCGGCAACGACACCCCGTTCGCGCCGATCTTCCCCTCGGCCGATCCGTCGGTGCCGCAGCGCAAGCAGGACATCGCCGAGGCCAAGCGTCTGCTCGCCGAGGCCGGCGTGCCCAACGGCTTCGAGGTGACGCTGACCACCGAACGCGCCTACGACATTCCCGACTACGCCGTGATCATCCAGAACTTCGCCAAGAAGGCTGGCATCGACATCAAGCTCAATGTCCTGCCGCAGGATGCCTATTATGGATCGGCGACCTTCGGCAGCTCGCCATGGCTCGATTCCAATCTCGGCATTACCGATTTCGGCCATCGCGGCACGCCCGACATCTTTCTCAACGCGACGCTGAAGAGCGACGGCGCGTGGAACGCGGCGCATTTCAAGAATGCGGACTATGACGCGTTGCTGGTGGAATACGGCAAGGCCCGCGACCTGCAGACGCAGCGCATCGCGGCCGGCAAGATCCAGACCCTGCTGCTCGACGAGACGCCGGAGATCATCAGCTACTTCTCGCAATACAGCCGCATCTCCAGCGCTAAAGTGGAAGGCGTGCGCTTCACCGCGATCTCGCATCTTCTGCTCGACCGCGTTTCCTTTGTCCAGGCATGACGACCAAACCGGAGGGCCGGAGCCGGATGCTGACCGGCCGCACCTTGTCGGCGCGCGCGGCTTCGCTGCTCCTCACCTTGTGGCTGGTCAGCGCGCTGGTCTTCCTCGCCGGGCAGGTCCTGCCCGGCGATGTCGCGCGCGTCATGCTCGGTCCCTTCGCCGATGCGCAGGCCGTCGCGGCGCTGAACAGACAGCTCGGCGCCGACCAGCCCGTCCTTGTCCAATATTGGCGCTGGTTCAGCGCGGCGCTTGGCGGCGACTTCGGCACATCGCTGTCCATGCGCGCGCCGGTCGCACCCTTCGTGCTGGCAAGCCTCGGCCGCTCGGCGGCCCTTGCCGGCATCATCCTTTTGTTTCTTGTGCCGCTGGGCGTCGGCGCGGGCATCGTCGCGGGCTTGAACCAGGGTCGGCTCGCCGATCGGCTGATCGTGCTCGCCGGCATCTCCTTCGGCATCGTCCCGGATTTCGTCTCCGGCCTGCTCCTGCTCCTGGTCTTCGGCCTGTGGCTGGACTGGCTGCCGATCACCGGTGCCGCGCCCGATGGCGTAGGCTTCTGGACGAGCGGTTACTATCTGATCCTGCCGGCGCTGCCGCTGGTGCTCAACCTCGCCGGCTATCTGGCGCGCATGACGCGGGCCGGCGTCATCGAGGCGCTGGCCGCCGACTATACGCGCACCGCCATCCTGAAAGGGCTTGATCGCCGGCAGGTCATTGTCCGCCACGTGCTGCCCAACGCGCTGACGCCGACCATCGCGGTGCTGGCGACGCAGAGCGGCTACATGCTCGGCGGGCTGGTGGTGATCGAGGCGCTGTTCGGCATCCAGGGCCTCGGCAATCTTGTGCTCAATGCCGCCAAGTCGCGCGATTTCCCGATGCTGGAAGCAGGCGTGCTGGTCATGGCGACGATCTTTGTCCTGTCGGCCGCGGCCGGGGATCTCGTCCAGGCGCTGCTCGACCCGCGGCAGCGGCGGCGGGCGTCGTTATGATGGATCTCCTGGAGTTCCCGGCGCCGTCGCACGCGCCCGATGTCCTGCGGGTCGCCGGCAGGCTGGGCCGCGCCGTTCGCGGCCTTCCCGTCTCCGTCATCATCGGATCGCTGATCCTCGCCTTCTGGATCGCCTGCGCCCTGTTCGGCGACCGGCTGGTTCCCTACGACCCCTATGCCGAGGATTTCCTCGCCACGCTGACGCCGCCGGACGCCGCGCACTGGTTCGGCACCGATCATCTCGGTCGCGACGTGCTGTCCCGCATCATCGTCGGATCGCGCGACATCCTGCTGGTCGCGCCGCTCGCGACGTTGGGCGGCGTTACCGCTGGCACCATCATCGGCCTGGTGCTTGGCTATTTCGATGGGCTGGTCGACGCGGTCGGCGCCAGGCTGCTCGACACGCTGATGGCCTTCCCCTTCATCGTATTGGTCACCAT
The DNA here is from genome assembly GCF_003952445.1 of Mesorhizobium sp. M2A.F.Ca.ET.043.05.1.1. Taxonomy (NCBI): domain Bacteria; kingdom Pseudomonadati; phylum Pseudomonadota; class Alphaproteobacteria; order Hyphomicrobiales; family Phyllobacteriaceae; genus Mesorhizobium; species Mesorhizobium sp. M2A.F.Ca.ET.043.05.1.1. Next base: position 4,491,070 of record NZ_CP034446.1, on the reverse strand, counting down.
GACGCTGGTTGCGCTCGGGCCCTCGAACCTGACCGTCATCCTGGTGATCGCCATCGCCTATGCGCCGCTGGTGGCCAGGACCGTGCGCGCCGCGGTGCGCGAGCAAAAGGGGCGCGAATATGTCAGCGCGGCCCGCCTCGGCGGCGAGAATGCCTTGGCCATCATGGTGCTCGAGATCCTGCCAAACATCAGGGAGACGATCCTGATCGAGCTCGTCACCAGGCTCGGCTACGCTTTCTTCTCGATCGCCACGCTGAGCTTTCTCGGCCTCGGCATCCAGCCGCCCTCGGCCGACTGGGGCCTGGCGGTCGCCGAAGGTTACGGCTTCCTCACCGGCGGCAAATGGTGGGTCGTCGTCTTCAACTCAGCCGCGATCGTCTCGCTGGTCATGGCGACCAACCTCATCGCTCAAGGTATCGGCGCCTTCGAGAATAGCGAACGGTGATTTGACCTTCTGAGGCTCGCGCTCTGCTAGACTCCCGTTGATTCGTCTCGACAGGGAACGGCATGAGCAAGGCCCTCGGCACATTCGCACTGCTAACGGTTCTGAGCGCATTGCTGATGGCGCTCTCTTTGGCGGTTGCCAGGCACGGCTATCCCTACGGCGCGTTTGGCGTGAAGCGGCTCGACGGCATCGCCGACGCCGGCTCCTTCCTGGCCATCGCCGCCGTCTATTTCTTCGGCGCCATGCTGATGATGGTCCTGCCGATCCGGGCCGCCGGCATCGTGCTGACCCATGCCGCCGACGCGATCTTCTGGGCGACGATCATGCTGTTCGCGACCATTGTCGGCGCGCTGATCGCCAGATGGGCCTTCGGCCAGCACGAGGTGCTTTGGGCGCTCTTCAACTGGCGCTTCCTGTTCGTCGCGGCTATCGTGGCGGCACACCTCACCATGAACGAGCTTCGCCGCAACGTCCTGCTCAGAAGCCTGTTCTTCGTCGTGTTCGGCGCGGTCACGCTCGCCTGCCTGTCCTGGTCGTTCTCGACCTGACGCGAACCGGCTCTAGGTTTAAGATCGCGGGTAGACCTCCTCCCGGACAATGACTATATCATTTGTCTGACAATTGACCCGGCCAGAGGCCGTCGCGACCAAAACCCAAGGAAAAACAAGATGACCCTGCACCGCAAGAACCTGATCGACGGCGAGTGGCTCGGCGAGGCCGGCTCGCGCAACATCAACCCCTCGAACACCAACGACGTCGTCGGCGAATACGCTTCGGCCGGCCCGGAGGAGGCAAAGCAGGCCATTGCCGCCGCCAAGGCCGCGTTTCCGGCCTGGTCGCGCTCGGGTCCGCTGGCCCGCCACGCGGTGCTGAAGAAGACCTCCGACGAGATCATGGCGCGCAAGGACGAGATCGGCCGCTCGCTCGCGCGTGAAGAAGGCAAGACGCTGGCCGAGGGTGTCGGCGAGACGATCCGCGCCGCGCAGATATTCGACTTCTTCGCCGGCGAGACGCTGCGCCTGTCGGGCGAGATGGTGCCGAGCGTGCGGCCGGGCGTCGGCGTCGAGATGACCCGCGAGGGTGTCGGCGTCGTCGGCATCATCACGCCGTGGAATTTCCCCATCGCCATTCCCGCCTGGAAGATCGCGCCGGCGCTCGCCTACGGCAACACGATCGTCTTCAAGCCGGCTGAGCTGGTTCCCGAAAGCGCCTGGACCATCGTCGACATCCTGCACCGCGCCGGCCTGCCCAAGGGCGTGCTCAACCTCGTCATGGGCAAGGGCTCGGTGGTCGGCCAGGCGATGCTCGACAGCCCCGACGTCAACGCCATCTCCTTCACCGGCTCGGTCGGCACCGGCAAGCGCGTCGCCGCGGCAAGTGTGGAGCATATGCGCAAGTTCCAGCTCGAGATGGGCGGCAAGAACCCGCTGGTCGTGCTCGACGATGCCGACCTCGCGGTCGCCGTCGACTGCGCCGTCAACGGCGCCTATTTCTCGACTGGACAGCGCTGCACGGCATCCTCGCGCCTGATCGTCACCGACGGCATCCACGACCGTTTCGTCGACGCCGTGAAGGAACGCCTGGACAAGCTGGTCATCGGCGATGCGCTCGACGCCAAGACCCAGATCGGCCCGGTCGTCGACCAGACCCAGCTCAAGCAGGACGAGGATTACATCGCCATCGGCCGGCAGGAAGGCGCCGAGCTTGCCTTCGGCGGAGATCGTCTGGAGCGCGGCACGCCGGGCTTCTACCTGCAGCCGGCGCTGTTTGTTGGCTCCAACAATGCCATGCGCATCTCGCGCGAAGAGATCTTTGGCCCGGTCGCCAACGTCATCCGCGTCAAGGATTATGACGAAGCGCTCAGCGTCGCCAACGACACGCCGTTCGGCCTCACCTCGGGCATCTGCACCACCAGCCTCAAGCATGCCACGCATTTCAAGCGCAATTCCGAAGCCGGCATGGTCATGGTCAACCTGCCGACGGCGGGCGTCGACTTCCACGTGCCGTTCGGCGGCCGCAAGGGCTCGAGCTACGGTCCGCGCGAGCAGGGCCGCTACGCCATGGAGTTCTACACCACGGTGAAGACCGCCTATACGTTCGCCGGCTGATCCAAACCGGGAGGGGATCGATGAGCGTGGCCGACATGACATGGCTCAACCCGCCGCCGCACCACGCGGTCGGCGACGGCACGCTCACCGTCCGCACCGGCAAGGATACGGATTTCTGGCGCGAGACTTTTTACGGCTTCTGGCGCGACAACGGCCATTTCCTCTACCGTCCCGTCGAGGGTGACTTCAGTGCCGAGGTCACCGTCAAGGGCGACTACAAGGTGCTCTACGATCAGGCGGGGCTGATGCTGCGCCTGAGCGAAACGCATTGGATCAAGGCCGGCATCGAATACACCGACGGCCTGGCCTATTTCTCGGTCGTCGTCACCAACGACACCTCCGACTGGTCGCTTGTCGCCATCGCCGCCGGCAAGGACGGGGTCAGGATCCGCCTGACCCGCCACGCCGAGGCGATCCGCATCCAGTATCTGGATGCCGCCGACGGCCATTGGAAGCCGGTGCGGCTGGCCTATTTCCCGGTCTCGAAGTCGGTCGATGTCGGCATGATGTGCTGCTCGCCGCAGCGCGAGGGTTTTGAGGTGACGTTTTCCGATTTTACCATCGCGCCGGCGATTTCGCGGGACCTGCACGACTGACATCGGGAGCGGTTGTGGACAAACCCACCCTTCTCTTTGCGCACGCTGACGAAGCTGTTGAGGTCGAAACTGTTGTCTCCGGCGCAGCGGTTTCCGCCCGGAACTGCGCTTGGCTATTCTGATCAGACCGGCGCCGGGACGCGGCCATTGGCAGGCCTCTCGTCCTCGGCCGGAACGGCCACCCTGCGGCGCCGGAAAGCCGGCAACGGGGTCAGCCTGAACAGGCCGTAATAGACGATGAAGGACGCCGTGAAGTAGGGGCCGAGCATCTCGACCTCGAAGAAGGAGCGGATCAGCATCAGTCCGATCGCGCCGGCAAGCACCACCGAATCGGCGCTCCAGTCGCCGAACACCACTTTCGACACATGGCCATAGAAAGCGCGCAGGATGACCAGCGCCAGCAGGGTGGCGCCGATGAAGCCGATTTCCACCAGCGTCTCGACATAGGTGTTGTGGAAGTGGAAACCCGTGCGGGTCGAGATATAGAATTCCGCCCACAGCCGCTCCGGATCGGCAAAGCCCTGTACCCAGTAGGCGGCATAGCCATAGCCGAGCAGCGGATGCTGCTGCGCCGCCTCCCAGCCCTGCTCCCACAGATAGGTGCGGCCGGTGAGCGTCGAATCCTTGCCGAAGATGCCGAGCACGACATCCAGCAGGCCCAGGTTGAGCGCTGCCACGACAGCCGTCACCAGCGCACCGGCGCCGACAACGAACAGCACGCGGCGATAGCGCAGCGACAGCACCTTGCTCATGGTGAGCAGCGACACGACGCCGATCACGGCCGGCAACGAGGCCACGGACGTCGCCGAATGGGCGATTGCCAGCATGTAGACCGACAAAAGCATGATTGGCGCGGTCCAGGCGAAGCCCAGCCAATTGCGCCGATAGAAGACCAGGAACGCAAGGCAAAAGAAGATGCCGAGCGAGGCGAAGAAGCCGACCTGGTTCTTGGAACCGAAGGCACCGACGAAATTGACGGTGCCGTCCATGATGTCGAGCGCATAAGCGCCGACTTTCATTGAATAGAGCAGGACGACGAAGATACCGATCAGCGAGCCCGCCAGCAGCGTGCGCACGCTGATGGTGCGCGCCGCGACATAGGCGCAGACGATGTGCGAGGTATATTGCACCGCCGCGCGCGCGCTGATGCCCGCCGCCTGGGACCAGAACACCGAGAGGCAGACATAGAGCGCAAGCGTGATCGGCAGCCACGCCGCGGAAAGCCTCCAGGTGAAGCGCCGGTAGTCCACGAACAGCAGCGGCAGCCAGACGGCATAGTAGGCGAGGATCAGGATCTGGCCGAAATTGGGCGAATAGGCGAAGGCGATCACGGAAACCGCGACCGCGAAGGCGCCGTAGGTCTCGTTGCGATCGGGATCGATCAGAATGGATTTCGGAATCTTCATGCCGGATTTTGTCCGTTGAGCCCTTCTTGAGTGAGCCGCGCTAAGCCACGGCTCGCGCGCGCTGCATCTGCCGCTGCAGGAAGCGCCGCACCGGCTCGTCATAAACGCGCGTGGCGATGTCCGCGATCACGACGACCGAGACCGCCATGACGATACCGAACCAGGGATGGTGCGCGAAAGGATCGATGGAGAAGGCCTTGCCGGCTCCGGCGATGATCATCAGCATCGGCGTGTGGATGATGTAGATCGGGTAGGAAATCCGCCCGAGCCAGCCATAGAAGCCTGACAGAAGCGGTGCGGTCGGCGCCACCGCGCCGGTCGCCACCATGATTGGGAAGACGATGACGATTGCCGCAAGATCGTAGACAACGCGCGCGCCGCCGGCCGGTGCGATGGCGAAGACGGCAAGGGTGAGCAGGATCGCGCCTTCGACCCACAAGCCGCGCCGCAGGAAGCCGAGACTGCCCTGCCAGCGCGCCATGGAGCGGCAAAGCAGCACCCCGAGGAAGAACGAGAAGGTGACGCGCGGCAGCCCGCTGACGATGGTCTTGCCGGTCATGCCGAAATCCAGCGTGCCGGCGAAAACAGAGGCAGCGACGAGCAGGACCAGGCTAACGACGACGATCCCCGTCAGCATCCGCCGTGACAAAAGGACGAACACCGCGACATAGGCGATGTTGACGATCAGCTCGAAGAACAGCGACCACGAAGCGGGGTTGAGCGGGAAGATCGTGTGATAAGCGTCGCTGACCAGCGGGATGAAGAACATGCCTGTCGTCAGCTGCAGGCCGACCTCGGACAGCGGCATGTACTCGGCCGGCATCAGCCTGTTCTTGACCAGCAGATAGAAGAAGCCGAGCAGCGTGCCGGCGAGATAAAGCGGATAAAGCCGGATCAGGCGGATCGCCACGAACGAGCCGAAGCCCATGCCGTTCTCGATCGTGCGGTCATAGGCATGCGCTATGACGAAGCCGCTCAGCAGAAAGAAAAGGTCGACCGCGAGATAGCTCGACGGCAGCACCTTGCCATCGGCCAGGAACGGCGAGAAGTGATAGAGCATGACGCTGATCGCCGCCACGCCGCGGATGGCGTCGAGATTCAGATACACGTGACGCGGGGCTGCGGGCTGCATGTTATGCCTTCAAGCGGTCCAAACAAGATCGCCCGCCCCCGCCGTGACGCGGACGAGCCTGACGTGTCCCTCCCGCCTCCGTTCCTCGGTTCGCTGCGTGCAAGCCGTGGCCGGCGACGCTACTGGCTGGTCGTCGGCGCCAGCTTCACCTTGATCACGTCGCCCGGCAGCACAGGCGTGTCTTCCTTGGCCTCGATCTCGCTCGTCTTGCCGTCGGCGACCCGCACCAGCGAATAGAGCAGGGGCGGTTCTTGACTGCCGGTGAGAGCGGCAGTCGTTGCTGGATCCGACGCCTGAGCGATCAGGCCCTTCTGCATGCCGACCCTCAAGGCCGCCTCGTTGAGGTTCGTCTCCGTTTGCTGCCGATCGGCAGTGAGGCTCGAACCCAGCGTGTTACGGGCATCGATCGCGTCCTGCTCTGCCTTGCTGATCGACTGCTTGGCGGTGAGGATAGCCGTCTCGTAGTCCAGGATCTTGCCTTGCAGGTCGGCGACCGTCTGCTGCGAGGAAAGCAATCTCGCATTGGCAATCAGGCCTTTCTGCGCCAGCGGACCGATGCTGTTTGCCTGCTGCTCCGCCAGATCGACCTGCTTCTGCTGGTTGGCGATCTTCTTTTGCAGCGATTCGATTTCCGACTGCAGAACACCCTTCAACTGGTCGAGCGCATCGAGCTTCAGCTTCAGCGACTTCTGGTCGGAAACCAGGATCGCCGTTTCGTCGGCGACGATGGTCGGCAATCTCGGATCGCCCTGGATTTCCTGAGGCACCTCGAAAGTCGTTTTCCCCGCCAGGTCGGCGTCGATACGGGCTCGCCTGACCATCAGCCGTAAGCGCTGGTCGTCATAGATGTCATAGCTGCCCTTGGCGGTGATCAGATCCTTTTCGATCTGCGGGCCGTTGTCGGCATTGCGCCGAATGCCGCCGGCGATGCTGATTGCCTTGAGCACCGTCAGATCGGGCACGAAGGGAAACTGGCCGGGATTCTGGACTTCGCCCGAAATGTAGAACGGCCGGAACTGCGCCATCTCGACCGAGGCTTCCGGCTTGTCGGGCAGCGCCAGCTTACGCTGCAGCGCGAGCCCGATCGCCGAGGCGATCTCGGCCGTCGTCTTGCCGGCGGCCTGAATGTCGCCGACGAACGGCACCGAGAGCGTCCCGCCCGGACCGACCGAATATTCGCCATTGACGGCCGACCAGTCGCGGAACGTGCCGTCGACCGTCTGCCATTCGGCGACGCGGATGTTGAGCTTGTCCTGCGGGCCGAGCTGATAGTCGCCGGCGGCGGCGAATTGCGGCATGGCCAGTGACGCCGCAAGCAAGAAGCCCGCGACGCGGGCTGGTGTCCGAGATATGAGACTGCAGGCGAAAGACAGTCCGAAGAGGTCTTTTGTCAAATGAACGTTTCCGATCCGCTTTGGCCCCATCCGCCCGAATGAGATCACTGCCGGATGCCTGCCCCGGTTACCGCGGGGCAGGCCTGTTGGTCGATAGTTCCGGTCAATAGCTGCCGCGCGACATCCACACGGCAGGAACTGTCTTGAAGATGATGCGAATGTCCTCGAACAATGACCAGTTCTCGACATAATGGCGATCGAAGGCGACCCTCGTGTCATAGGATACGTCGTTGCGGCCGCTCACCTGCCACAGCCCGGTGAGACCCGGACGTGACTTCAGGTAATAGACGGCGGCGCTGCCATAGATTTCCAGCTCGTCGCGCACGACCGGGCGCGGGCCGACAAGGCTCATATCACCCTGCAGGATGTTGAGGATCTGCGGCAGCTCGTCGAGGCTGAGCTTGCGAAGCACCGCGCCGACGCGGGTGACGCGCGGATCGTTCTTCAGCTTGCGCGTCGCGATCCATTCGGCGTTGGCCTCCGGATTGGCCGCCAGATAGGCGGCAAGCACGCGCTCGCCGTCCGGCACCATGGTGCGGAATTTGAGGCAGGAGAAAATCCTGCCGCCACGGCCGATTCGCTTGTGGCCGTAGAAGATCGGACCGTTGTCCGAAAGCTTGACCAGCAAGGCGACCATCAGGAAAAGCGGGCTGAGCAGAACCAGCCCTGACAGGGAACCGACGATATCGAAGCTGCGTTTGAGCAGACCGCCGATGGGGGGTGGAAAATCAACGCCGACCTGCGCAAAACCCGCATTAGCCGACTTGGCGACATCCCTCATGCAGAAGCTCCATACGTTGAACGGATGGTTTACGGCAAGATATCAAAAAAATGCTGCAGCGCAACACACAATTTCCCATCGCGCTGAAATGTTCACGTCATGAATTGACTAAATAATAAACCTTCCGTGCCCAAATTTTCACCTTTGTGGCGCGTTTATGACAAGCTGATAGAAATCCATGAAAATGTAGTCCGCCTTTCGGGCCTTTTTTGGACAGTTCGTTCTTTGCTGCAGACGAAACGCGGTTGCATGACGCCAAAAGCACTCGCAACGGTAAGTTATTCAGATAAAATACTATTCAAAGTCGCGGGTTTTACTGAAGCGAAAGGGGCGGCATTGAATAGCCGCTCAAGCCGCAGTGTGCGACGCAGCATGGCAGAGTCGATCTCGTAAAATCGTTGGAAACCATACCTGCCGGGCCTTGCTCCGATCAGCCTGCCTTAATAGAGTCGCAAATTGTTCCTGTCATAGTCTGCATGGGTAAGGAAGGCCGGAAGCAACCGGCCGGATGGGCAGCCAGAAAGAGTTCTTTGGCGCAACGGGGAGTTACGCGGGTGGGTAAGTCGCAGCTTCTGCATGCTCGTCTCGGTTGAGAGGCCGGCGAACATGTCTCTGCCAAAATTCTTTATAGGCATGATGTTCGCGCTGGCGATCGTCATCGGCTGGTCTTATTTCGACGGCGCGTCGGCGGGCACCATCCTCTTGCGTGCCATCGTTTGCGCCGTGATCATCCAGGCAGGCTATTTCCTTCTGGTCTTCGCCATGATCGGCAGGGCAACGCCGACTTCGACCGACAAGATCCGCGAAGCCGACCGCGGCGTAATCCTGAACAAGGTCGCCGACGGCGAAAAGCTAAGCGCCAGACGCAGCCTCCACTGACCGTCCGGTCTGAGGGTCCTGCGCGATCTCGACCGATGGCGTGGTCTCCTGCCCTGGCTGCTCGCCGGACAGCATCCTGGCCAGCCGGCTGCCGGCTTTTGCCTTCAGCCGCCGATATTGTCCGACCTCGACGATGCGCCCGTTCTCGATGGCCACGACCCAGTCGGCGAAGGCGATCATCGACGGCCGGTGCGCGATGGTCAAAATCGTCATCCGGCCGCGCAAAGCCTCGATCGATTGCGCGATCAGCGACTGGTTCTGCCAGTCGAGCGCGCTCGTCGCCTCGTCGAGGATGAGCAGCGATGGCTTGCGCAGCAGCGCCCGCGCCAAGGCGATGCGCTGCCGCTCGCCGCCGGAAAGCCGGACGCCGCGGTCGCCCACCACCGTCTCCAGCCGCGATGCCAGCTGTTCCACGAAATCGGCCGCATGGGCGTTGCGCAGGGCCGCCCATAGCTCCTCGTCGTTGGCCCCAGGCGCGGCAAGACGAAGATTGGCGGCGATCGTGTCATGCAGCAGGAACACATCCTGCGGTACATAGGCGACCTGATCGCGCCACGCCCTGCGATTTTGCGCGGTGATCTCCACGCCGTCGGCCAGGATCCGGCCGCTGGTGGGTTCGAGCAGGCCGAGCAGCATGTCGGCGATCGTGCTCTTGCCGGAACCGGAAGGGCCGATCAGCGCCGTCACCTTGCCGGCGGGCAGGCCGAAGGTGATATCGCTGACCACCGGTCTTGCGTCACCCTCGCCATAGGCGAACGATACCTCGCGGATGTTGAGGCCGGTCTCGAGCGACAGTCTCGCGCCTCGTTCGGCCATGCCTTGGGTCGGCTCGGGCTCGGCGTCGAAGCGGGCCTGAAGGGCTTGCATCGAAGCGTAGGCCGGCAGGTTGATCAGCACCTGCTGGGTTTGAAGCTGCATGTCCATGAAGCGCGGCGCCACCCGCATGAAGACCAGGAGCAGCACGACGATCTCGGCAAGCGAAAGGTGGAAGCGGACCAGCGCGATGTAGATGAAGAGGCTGAGTCCGATCACGCTCGCCATCTGGAACAGGGCGGTGCCGAGCGAAGAGTTGCGCACGAAGGCGATGTTGTCGGCCTTCATCCTGTCCAGCGTCGCGCCGAGCTCGACGAAATAGCTCGCCTCGACATTGAGGCTCTTGGCGACCTTGATGCCGCCGAGAAACTCGGAGACCGTGCGATACTGGTCCTGGCGGTTGCCGGTCAGCGCGCGGCCATAGGCGCTGGCGCGTGCCCGGAACGGCTGCAGCGCAACCAGCAGCACCAGGCCGATGAGGATGGCGAAGGACGTCATCACCGGCGAGATGAACAGCGAGACCACGAGATAGCCGGTGAGAAGCAATGTCGCCTGGGTGAGCATCAGCAGCGAGAAGGCGGCTACCTGCACGCGGTCGACATCGCCGTTCAGCGCGTGGTCGAGATCGGAGCTGCGGATGCGGGTGAAAACACCCCAGCGCGCCCGGCCGATGCTTTCGAACAGGTTCATGCGCACGCGGTTGACGAAATCGTAGAGCAGCCGCGCCATGTAGACCGACTTGAAGCGGTTGAAAATCGCCTGCAGCGCCACCAGCGCGACAAGCAGGCACAGCACCGTCGCCAGCGACAGCGTTCCGCCGGGCACCAGCCAATGCAAGGCTTCCGGCACTCGAACTGCGTAATCCTGTTCGGCCCTGCCTATCAGGCGCAGCAGCGGGACGAGCAGCAGGATCGAGATGCCTTCGGTGAGGCTGCCCAGGATCAGGAAGGTCAGCGCCGTCGCGGTGCGTCGCCCGCCGACATGCGCCATCATGCCGCCGAAGCCGGCAACGTCGCGGAAAAACGACAGGCGAAACTTCGAGGACCAGCCCATGTCCCGCCTCACCTTGTCCCGGACGCCAGGTCGGCTTCGATCGCGGCGACCGCTTCGTCGATCCGGTCGAGTCCGGCCGGCACTTCCAGTCGGCTGACGCCGACCCGTCCGGCGACCTGTGCGCATTGGCTGAGATGCATCGAGGCGGAATCGCCCGGCAGCGCCTGCCGGCCGAACCGCGTGATATAGGAGAATTTGATGACCGCGGGCAACGCTGCGACCCCGGACAGCGGGGAGATAGCCGCCCGCACGCCCCGCTCGAGCACATAGATGCGCGACACCGGCACCGCTTCGGCCGCAAATCCGTCACGCAGCCGATGCTGCGCCTTGTCGATCTGCGGATGCACCTGCGGGCGCACCTCCGCCTGCTCGAGGCGAATGGCGCCGGCCGCGTCCGCCGCAAGCTTGAGCTGCGGGAAGCCGGGCAGGATCATCGGCCGGTCCGGGTCGGACAAATCCAGCGCCACGACATCGTCGGTGAGCAGTCGATGGCCGGCGCGGATCATCGCGCCTGCCGTGGTCGATTTGCCGGCGCCCTTGTCGCCCATGAAGATCACGCTTTTGCCGTCGACTTCAATGGCGCTGGCATGCAGGACGAGCAGCCCGCGCTGATGCAAGGCGAGCGCCATCACCGGCCCGAGCAGCGGAAAGGCGAGCAGCGGATCGTCGACCCCTGGCGCCGGATCGACATCGATGCGGTTGGCGCCGCTGATCAAGAACGTGCCAACCGCCTGCCAGGAAAGATACTGGCGCGTCGGCTCGAACCGGAAGGCGGTGGCGTCCCGGGATGCCCGGCCGGGAAGATCGACTCGCCCCACCGCGATCTCCAGGTCCGGCGTCGCCGGGCGCGTCGGCTCCAGCTCCGGCAAGGCCACTTCGGAGCCTATCACCAGCCCGTAGGCCCTGTAGAAACGGCGGACACGTCCGCTCGCCGCCGCCGTTTGCGGCTCGGGCCGCGCAAGGGGAGCGATCGGAAGGTTCATGCGGGGTTTCCCTCAACTTGCCGCAGCCACAGCGACAGCGAAACCGCGCGCCAGACATGCTGGACGTCCGGCAGGGTCGCCTGCTCGGGCCGGCTCAGCATCCGGTCATAGACCGCGGCCACTGCAGGCAGGTTCACATAGGGCGCGATCCGCTCGCTGTCCGATACAAGCAGCCTGTCCAGAAGCTCGCGGTGATTGCCGAGCATGCCATTGACCAGATTGGCGGTGAAATCGATCTTGTCGCGCCGCCATTGCACCGCCGGCGGCAGAACGCCTTGCATCGCCCGGCGCAGCACATGGCGGCCAAAACCGTCCTTGAGCTTTTCCTCGCCGGGCAGCGCCAGGCAGAATTCGACGAGTGGCTTGTCCCAGAACGGATAACGCGGCTCAACGCCGAAATTGGCGGCGGCCTTGTCGAGTACTTCGAAAGCGTGCGGCACCAGCCCGGTCGACAGAAGCCAGCGATGCGTCAGCGCTTCGCTGGCGCTGACGGCGGCGGGCATGTAGCCGCTGCGATGAAAGCGCTCGGCAAGATCGGTGCGCCCGGCAAGATCCGGATTGACCAGACCCGCCCAGGCGGCGCGTGGCGCCTGCGCCGGCCCGCGCCGCACCTTGCGGACAAGGCGTTTGGCCGCCGCCCTCATCCTGGCGATCCGCCAGGCCGGCCCATAGATGGTCAGGAACTTGAAATAGAGGGGAAGCATGCCCTCGCCATAGGTGTTGGCTGCGCTGCGCAACTCGCGCCACAGCTCCAGCCACCTTCCGGCATTGGCGAGCTCGTGAAGGTGTCCGTGGCCTTGCGAGACGACCTCGTCGCCGCCATGCCCGTCGAGCAGCACCTTGACGCCCTTTGCGCCCGCCGTCCGGTAAAGGTCGCGCGTCAAGGACAGGCCTGGCGCCAGGAACGTGCCTTCCTGCTCCTCCAGGATGCGCTCGAACTCGGCGAAGGGCGCGTAGTTGCCGACGGCAATCAGCGTGGCGTCGAGCGGATTGCCGTCGAGCACCGCATCGATGAACGGCTTCTCGTCCATGGACGAGCCCTCGTCGAACACCAGCGAGAAGGTCTTGAGCTTCGGGTTGCCTGTCGCCGCTGCCCTGAGGCTTGCAAGGCATGTGATCGAGGATGAATCGAGGCCGCCGCTCAGCATGGCGCCGACAGCCGACGTGCCACGCATCCGGTTCTCCACCGATTGCGCGAAGAGATGCCTGAATTCTTCGGCCGCGTCAGCGCGCGGCGGCCGCTGTGACGGCTCGATCTGCCAGTAGCGCCGCAGCACAATTCCGTGGCCCGCCACCATCATGCTGTGCCGCGCCGGCAAGCGGAAGATTTCGGCGTAGGGCGTGGCCTGCGGATCGTCCGGCAGGCCGGCGAGAAAACCGGAAATCTGGTGCTCACTGAGGCGCCTGCCGACGCCGTCCAGCGCCAGGATCGGCCCGATCTCCGAGGCGAAAGCAAAGCGCCTTGCGGTCGAATGATAGTAGAAGGGTTTGACGCCGAAATGGTCGCGCGCGCAAAACAGGGCCTGACGATCGCGGTCCCATATCGCGAAGGCGAAGTCGCCTTGCAGGTAGGTCGGACAGGCCTCGCCCCATTTCAGGTAAGCGCGCATGATGAGCATCGCGTCGGCAATCCACCGGTCGCGCAGGCCCAGCCGCGCCAGAAGCTCGTCGCGATTGTCCAGCCGGCAATCGGCGGTGATGGCGAACTTGCCGCCGGCCATCGCCAGCGGACCGGGCCCGTCCTCGCCGGTCGTGTCGAGCCAGGCGTGGCCGAGCGCCACGCTGTCCTCCGTCCGCCATGAGCTGCCGTCGCGGGCACGATGGCGCATGCGCGAAAGCATCTGCTGGATGTCGCTGGCCGCGGCGGGCCTGCCGTTGTCGATATGCAGGATGCCGGCCACGCCGCTCATCGGTCACGACCCATGGTCGACAAGGTGGGTAAATCCGTTGATCGAGCCGCCGAGCACGATGTGGTTGCCGCTCATCAACCAGGCATGCGCCCTCAGTTCGCTGCCCGTCCCCCTTTCGATGCCGATGCTGATCTTCGAGGCGTTGCCCTGGCGGGCAAGCAGATATTGCCCGGCCAGCGCCTGGGTGAGGCAGCTGGCGCCCGGCACCAGCCGCGCGGCGGCGGCAACGCCCCAGGCGACGCGCCGCAGGTCGGCGATGCCGGCGTCGCGCCTCGCATCAAGCCGCGTGATCAGGCCGCGGACGCGGTTGTAGGAGGAAAGCGTCAGCGCGAGCCGCACCACGCTCACCACCGCCAGGCAGCGCGCCAGAAACAGCATCTCCTGGCCGCTCAGCGAGCAGATACTAAAGCGCGCCGCGATCCTTCGGATTCGCTCCATGCGCTTCAGGTCCTTGATTTCACGCATGTCTTTATCCCGAAACCGGTCCCCGCTTTCGGGAGACATGCTTTAGACCAGTTCCTCACTGTGGAGCCTCGCAAGCCCTGCTTCGGTCAGCCCCCTCAGCAAGCTTTCGACATCGGCCTTGCAGCGCTCGGCATCGACATTGTAGCGCGCAAGCACGGCGCCGCGGATATCGAGCACCGATCGCGGCTCCTGGATCTGCTCCCAGATGAAGGCGCCGACGCTGTTCAGGCTGTAATAGACATTGGATTTGAGGTGGAGCAGCGCCAATCCGGCGCCGAATTCACAAGCCACCGCCTCGCCTGTCGCGACCACGCGGTCATGGTCCGAAGGGTTCCAGTGCATGCTAAAACCTCGTTGCTGGCCCGCCGCGCCCTTGGACCTTGGCCAGGGATCGGTTGCCTGCGATCCTCTGCCGTAAGCCGGGGGACAAAAGCCCCCCGGCTCGCCTATTGGTAATATCCGGAGCCCCACTTAGACTCCAAGGTGCCTGCAAGCTTACGAGAAAGTCAGCTCGCCGACCGGCGTGTGTGCGGGAAAGCTCACGTCGAGCGCCGTCGAACCAGCACCACCCTGCGTGATGGTTTCAATCGAACCATGAACCGTCAAGCTGGGGGTTTCGTACTCATGCTTCTCAACATTCTGTTCCATTTTACTCTCCAATTAAGGACTGGAAGCGGCCGCAGAATGCCGCCAGCATATGGCTATGCTGCAATGCGATTGCTGCATGGCAACATTCATGAGTCAAGCGTGATTTACCAAGCATTAATCAATTCTTGGTTGCGCTTGCCTTTCTTGATGATCAAGCCATGAGCATTGTCATCGTAATCCTCAACCACTCAGGAATTCAACTGCGCGTTCTCGTCGATTAAGTAAGTGATTGATTTATTTATTATATTTTTTTGACGATAAATACGTCCTGCGGATGTGAAGAAATTGCTGCAAAAACCATGGTTTTTCGGCTTGCAGCATCGTCACGGAGGCTTGTCTTCAAAAGTGATTGAATGTGTGCGATTTTAAACGCTTAGGTTGTGAATTTGAAGTGGCTTTGGCCGCCTCTCGGACGGTCGTTTTAATTTTCCCGGTGTTTTTCTTCGCAAGTGCGGTATAGATCGCTCGGGCGGCGTTTTGCGGAGAGCGACATCGGGCATGGCGATGCAGGATGGCTCCTATGAAAGGCTGCGTGCCGCCGGCTGTGCCGATGAAGTCGCCTATGTGCAGGCCTGCCTGAGGCTGTTTTTCGCACCCGGCGTCGACGCCGCCGACGGCCAGGCGGATATGCCCGCGCCGACAATCTCGGCGGCTCATGTCGCCGATATCGCAAGGCTGAACAAGGTCGGCGTGTTCATGCTCAAGGCGCTCGCGCGTGCTCCTGCCGGCGCGGCGCCTCCCGGTTTGCCCGGCTGGCTCGACGGCTATCGGCGGCGCACCATGTCGATGAACGCCGCCTGCATCGGCGATTCGGTGGCCATCGACCGCGTGCTTCGCGACAGGCGGGTCGATTTCGTCTTCCTCAAGGGACCGCTCCAGCAGCACAGGCTCTATGGCGAGCATTTCATGAAGCCTTCCGGCGATGTCGACATACTGGTTTCGCCGGCGAGCTTCGCCGAGGCGCGCGCGGCGTTGCGGACCATCGGCTACGAGGTTGCCGGCAAGTCGCGCTCGGTCTGGTGGGTGCGCTTCCTCGGCGAGCAGCACATGGTCCGCGAGGATGGCGCGAGAGCGTCGACGGTCGACCTCCATCACCGGCTGCAGCAGCCGGGTTCGCCGAGCCCGCGCGACATAGACGGCTTCCTGCGCCGCAAGAGTGAAGTCGAAGTGGCCGGCGCGGTCGTGCCGATCATGTCGGCGGCCGACACCTTGCTTTTGTCGTCGATCAGCGTCGCCAAGGCCTTTTTCAACCGCGAGCCTTGCGCCGGCTATGTCTGCGATGTCCGGGCCAGCGCCAGCCGGCTGAGTGAGGCCGAGCAGCAGACGGTGCTCGATCACGCCGCCGAGCAGGGCCTTGCCGATACGCTGCTTCTGGGGCTGCGCGCCGCCGACGTGCTGCTGGGCGCCAGCGGCACGCTGCTATCGGATCGCGCCGCCCGCATCCTGGCGCGTATCGGCAATGCCGACCTCTTCCACATGGTGATCGCGCCGTGGCTTGCCTCGCTGCGCTGGCCGCAGCGTCGCCATGTGCTTTGGGAACTGTGCGGCCACGAGCCCGTCCGTTACCTGGCCGAGGCTGGCTGGGCTGCCTCCGCCGACCTCAGCCGGCGCATCTTCGAGCGGCCGGCCGCTGTCGCGCCGGGGCCGGGCGGCACGATCAAGATCGCGGGCGGGACAGCCACTCATGCAAGCGAAAGGTGAACCCATGCCCCTGACGACGCCTGTGACGAGCCCGGCGGTTTGCGTCATCATTGCCGCGCGCAACGCGGCCCGGACGATTCCCGTCGCCATCGCCTCGGCGCTCCGCGAGACGGAAGTCGCCGAAGTCGTTGTGGTCGACGACGCTTCCACCGACAATACCCGCGATGTCGCCTTGGCCGCCGACGACGGCAGCGGCCGGCTTGCCGTCATCCGCCTCGACGTCAATCGCGGTCCTTCCTCCGCGCGCAACGTCGCCATCCAGGCCTCCAGATCGCCCTTCATCAGCATCCTCGACGCCGACGATTTCTTCCTCGAAGGCCGCTTTCGCCGGCTTTTCGCCGCCTCCGACTGGGATTTCGCCGCCGACAACATCATGCTGATCCGCGACGACGCCGCGCCCGACCTCGCCAGGGTCGCCGCGCCGCCTTTCGCCGCCGATCCGGAATTCCTCGATTTCGAGCGCTTCATCGACGGCAACATCTCGCGGCGCCGCGTCCTGCGCGGCGAGCTCGGCTTCCTCAAGCCGGTGATCAGCCGGGCTTTCCTCGAACGGCACGGGCTGACTTACGATGAAAACCTGCGTCTTGGCGAAGACTACGAGCTCTATGCGCGCGCCGTCGCCAGCGGGGCGCGGTTCAAGATCATCAAGTCCTGCGGCTATGGCGCGATCGTGCGCGCCGATTCGCTGAGCGGCCGCCACAAGACGCAGGATCTGAAGCGCCTTGCCGATGCCGATCTGGCGTTGCTTCAGATCGACAATCTTCCCGAACGCTCGAAGGCGGCATTGCGGCGCCACGAGCGTCATGTCCGCGACAAATACCGGCTGCGCAACTTCCTCGACGTGAAAGCCGAGCGCGGCTTGGCGTCGGCCGCGGCTTACGCCTTCGCCAGCCAGTCGAATTTGATCCCGATCGTTCGCGGCGTCGCCACCGACAAGCTCGACGCGCTGTTCCGCCGCACCGGCATTGCTCCAAGGCAGCAAGTGCCGCCGATGCGCTTCCTGATGGCGGCAAGCAGCGCCGCAAACGAGTGATTCCGTATCGTCCCGGAAGCCGCCGGCCCTCAAAAAATCCGCATTCGCAAAACTATGATGTTGCCTAGTCGCTGCGGGGGTGGCAGTCTATGCTGCAATGCAGCAATTTCGAAAGGCCGGCAAGATGGCTTCGATTTTTGGCTTCAGATCCCGGGATCCGGCTCGCGACCGGCAGACCGATCTCCAGCGTTTCGACCGGCTTGCGAAGCTGTTCGATCAGATCGCGGCCGAGATCGAGACGGAGAAAACGGGACTGGAGAATCGCTACAGGTCGACGGCGGCCAACGCGGCCTTTCTGGTCGAGGCGATGGAGAATGGTTCGGCATCGGCCAGCAAGGGATCGGATGTCAGCGTGATGACCAACTCGATCCTGAACTGCGAGCGGCGCATTGCGGAGCTCGCTCGCCAGAAAGGCCTGGTGAAGGAACTGCGCCGTTCGCTCGACGCGATTGTCGAGGATGGCGCCGGTCGGTCTGCTTCGCAGTCCGCGGCAAGAGGCTGACGGCGCCCGCAAGCGCCGTCATCGGTACGAGACACTAGAGGAGTTCAAAAGGGCGCAGGATCAGAGGCGGCTCGCTCGCTCGAGCCAAGAATGACTTTGGGTTGGGGCGGAACAACACAAGGTGAGTTTGTTATGAATGCAGATCCCAAGAACCCCTCCACCGTGGCGGCTTGCGAGATGTCGCATGCGCCGGGGAGTGGATTAGCCAGCCTGCGGCTCGGCGCGGCCGGCCTCCTGGTTGCAGTCGCGGCGACCCTGCATCCCGCGCATGCGCAAGGGACCCAACCAGAGCTGAAAAGCGCGCCGTCCTTCGTCGACAATTTCTCCAATTTCAATCAGTCCCGCTGGTTCGTCTCGGACGGCTGGACCAATGGCGCCCATCAGAACTGCACCTGGTCGAAGGATCTCGTGCGGCTTTCCGATGGCGTGCTGTCGCTGAGCTTCGAAAAGCGCAAGCTGAAGGACCGCGAGTTCGCCTGCGCCGAGATCCAGACCAAGCAGCGCTACGGCTACGGCGTCTATGAGGCGCGGATGAAGACCGGCGCCGGCTCCGGCCTCAACGCGGCCTTCTTCTCCTATATCGGCCCGCAGGACAAACAGCCCTGGGACGAGATCGACTTCGAGGTCCTCACCAAGGACCCCTCGAAAGTGCAGGTCAACAGCTACATCCAGGGCAAGCCGAAGAACGCCAAGCTGGTCGACGTCGCGGGCGGCGCCGACAAGGGCTTCAACGATTACGGCTTCGTCTGGGAGAAGGACAGGCTGCGCTGGTACGTCAACGGCAAGCTCGTCCATGAGGTGACCAACCCGGACGAGCTGCCTACCCACTCGCAGAAAATCTTCTTCAGCCTCTGGGGCAGCGACAAGCTGACCAACTGGATGGGCGCCTTCGTCGATCCCGGCAGCAAGGTCACCATGCAAGTCAAGCGCGTCGCTTTCACCGCTTTGGGCCAGCCATGCCAGTTTCCGGAATCGCTGGCATGCAGCATAAGTAACAGCAACTGAGCATGATCCCCGAAAGTGAGACCCGGTTTCGGGACAAGATCATCCGAAAATAACCAATCATGATCCCCAATAATCGGAACCGGTTTTTGGGGATCATGCCGAACCAGCCGGGCCGTTGGGCCTGGGGACATCTGAACCAGCCGGGCCACTTTGTGGCCCGGCCTTTGACAGGAATAGAACCAAATGAATTTGACGGTGTTTGGGATTGGCTATGTCGGTCTCGTCCAGGCCGCTGTGCTGGCCGAGGTCGGCCACGAGGTGGTGTGCGTCGATGTTGACGAGAAGAAGGTGGAGCGCCTTAACCAGGGCCTGATCCCGATTTTCGAACCGGGCCTCGAAAGCCTCGTCAAGGAAAACCACGCGGCCGGCCGCATCCGCTTCACCACGGATGCGGCAGCGGCGGTCAGGCATGGCCAGATCCAGATGATCGCGGTCGGCACGCCGCCCGGTGAGGACGGCTCGGCCGATCTGAAATATGTGCTGGCCGTCGCCGAGACCATCGGCCGTGAGATGGACAGCGCCAAGATTGTCGTCGGCAAGTCGACCGTGCCGGTCGGCACTTGCGAAAAGGTGAAGGCCAGGATCGCCGAAACGCTGAAGAAGCGCGGCCGCGAGGACCTCGCCTTCGACGTCGCCTCGAACCCCGAATTCCTCAAGGAAGGCTCGGCGGTCGCTGATTGCATGAAGCCGGACCGCATCATCGTCGGCACGTCCAGCGAGGATACCGAGATGGTGATGCGCGAGCTCTACGCGCCGTTCAACCGCAACCACGAGAAGATGATCGTGATGGACGTGCGCAGCGCCGAATTCACCAAATACGCCGCCAACTGCATGCTGGCGACCAAGATCAGCTTCATGAACGAGATGGCCAATCTCGCCGAACAACTTGGGGCCGACATCGAGGAGGTCCGCAAGGGCATCGGCTCGGATCCGCGCATCGGCTACCACTTCATCTATCCCGGCCTCGGCTATGGCGGCTCGTGCTTCCCGAAGGACGTGCGCGCGCTGATCAAGACCGCCGAGGGCATCAAGTTCGACGCCAAGCTGCTGCGCGCCGTCGAGGAGCGCAACAATGCGCAAAAGTCGGTGCTGTTCGACAAGGTCAACCACTATTTCAAGGGCGCGCTCAGGGGCAAGACGTTCGCCGTCTGGGGGCTGGCCTTCAAGCCCAACACCGACGACATGCGCGAGGCGCCGTCGCGCACGCTGATGGAAGCGCTGTGGGCGGCCGGCGCCAAGGTGCAGGCCTATGATCCCGAGGCGATGCAGGAGTGCCAGGCCATCTACGGCCTGCGCGAGGATCTGCTGCTCTGCGGCACCAAGGAGGCGGCGCTGCGCGGCGCCGACGCGCTTTTGATCTGCACCGAATGGAAGAGCTTCCGAGCGCCGTCCTTCGACGCGCTCAAGGATTCGCTGACCACGCCGGTCATCTTCGATGGCCGCAACCTCTACGATCCCAAGGTGATCGCGCGCTACGGCATCGAGTATTTCTCGATCGGCAGGATGGCGGCATGACGATGCCCGCTCGGGCACAGCAAGGAGCCTAGGCTATGAAAGTTCTGTTTGCGGGCGGCAGCGGCTACACGCCGCAATTTAGCGGTGGCGTTCAGTCGAGCACGCATCATCTGGTCGAGCAGTTGCGCGAGCATGGCCACGAGGCCTCGGTGCTTGCCGCTTTGTTCGGCGACGGCTTTTTCGGCTTCAAGGCGCGCGCCAAGATGAAGCTGCTCCGCCAGCGCGCCGTCATCGATACGTTCCCAGGCTATCCCGTCGTACGGGCATGGTTCCCGTGGGAGGCGGCGGGCTTCGCGACCAAGCGATTGCGGCCCGACGTCGCGGTCGTCCAGTGTCACAAATCCGTGCCGATCGGCAAGGAATTGCAGGCCCTCGGCGTGCCGCTGGTCGTTTACCTGCGCAACGTCGAGTTCGACGAACTGGCCGGCGACCCGCGCGAATTGCAGTCCGCGCTCTACATCGCCAATTCGGAATTTACCGCCCGTGCCTACAAGGAGAAGTTCGGTATTGAATCCACGGTGATTCCACCCACGATCAATCCTGCCTTCTACAGCACGCCGACAACCGGCGAGTTCGTGACGATGATCAATCCTTACAACGAGAAGGGTTTCGAACTGGCCGTCCAAATTGCCCGCGAATGCGCGGAAATCCCGTTCCTGTTCGTTGAGAGCTGGATGCTCGACGACGATCACCGGGCCGAGATCGAGCGGACGCTTGCTTCGCTCGGCAACGCCGTCCTCGAGAGCCGCACCAGCGACATGAAGACGGTCTACGGCCGCACGAAGATCCTGCTTGCTCCCAGCAAATGGGAAGAAGCCTGGGGCAGGGTCGCGTCCGAGGCGCATTGCAGCGGCATTCCCGTTGTCGGATCCCGGCGCGGCGGTCTCCCGGAAGCGATCGGCAACGGCGGCGTGATACTGGATTACGATGCTCCGCTCGCCGACTGGGTGGCTGCTATACGGCGGCTATGGACCGACAAGGCCGATTACGACAGGATGTCCGCGGCGGCTCGCCAGTTTGCGGAGCGGCCGCAGATGAACCCCGACAACCAGTTCGCGACGTTCATGGACGTCCTGAATCGTGCTGTCGAAGGACAGCCCCTTCGCAAGGCTTCCTGAGCGGGACTTCCGCGACACGAGGCGAAACCGGCACTTCGCAACGGTTTATGTTGCGATGCAACAATTCGTGCCGGCGGGCGCGGGACGAAAAGTCAAATGCGCTGCATCAAAATGTTGCAGTGCAGCAATTCCTATATTACCATCCCCATCGGGTGGGCCAACAGCGGTCGAATGAATGCTGCATGTCGTGTGCCTCAAGTACGATTCCCATCCAGTTGCCCCTGTCGTGCGACTTTTCCTGACGGCTGAAGACGCCGCGCCGAAGTCCGCGGGCAAGGCCGGTTGCCTTGTTCAGGCCTGGTTGTGGGCGGGCTGCCCGATGAATCCCGGCGCGGGCGCGGGCCGAGAATGAGGATATGCTTCGTCGTCGACAAGTTCCCCTCCCTGTCGGAGACCTTTGTCCTTGACCAGATAGCAGGCTGCCTTGAGCGCGGCATGGAAGTCGGGGTCGTCTGCAACGAGACGACGTTCGGCAAGGACGCCAATGTCGACGATCGGCGCTGGAAGAGTCTGCCCGGAAAAGTCGTGTGCTGGTGGGGCTGGCTCGGCCGTTATCGACCCTTGCTGAGGAAATGGTCAGGCAAGTCTTGGGACAAGCTCTCGACCGCTATCGACCTCCTGTACGCGCGCAAATTGCACAAGGCCGATGTCATCGTCGCGCATTTCGGCACGAACGGCTTGCGGGTGGCGCGTGTCATCAAGCGTGGGCGGATTTCCGCGCCGCTGGTGACTGTCTTCCACGGCAACGACGTCGGCGGCCCGATGCATGACAACACGCTGGCGCGCTACAGGACGGTGTTCCAGAACGGCGTCCTCCAGATGCCGGTGAATGCCTTCTTTCGCGATGCCCTTATCGAGGTCGGCGCCCCGCCGGAAGAGGTCGTCGTGCACCATATGGGCGTTCGACCCGGCGAGATAGAATACCGATGGCGATCCTGGAAGAATGAAACGCTGTCGTTCATTTCGGTCTGTCGTCTGACCGAAAAAAAAGGCGTTGAATATGCGCTTCGCGCGCTGGCCAGGCTGCCGCGTGACGACTGGAACTATTCGGTGATCGGCGCCGGCGAATTGCTGGAGCAATTGAAACGATTGGCCGCCGAGCTCGGCATCGCCGGGCGCGTCGATTTCCTCGGCCCCAGGCCGCATGCGGAGGTCAAGCAGCGCTTGCGGGACGCGCATGTCTTCGTGCTGCCCAGCGTAAGCGCCCACAACGGCGACCTTGAAGGCATCCCGGTCGCCCTGATGGAGGCGATGGCTGCCGGGTTGACGGTGGTCAGCACCTACCATTCAGGGATACCCGAACTGATCGAGGACGGGAAAACCGGCTTCCTCGCGCCGGAACGGGACGTTGCGGCGTTGGCCGCCAAACTCGTCTGGGTCGCCGATAACCCGGTCCTGTGCGAGCCGATCGCGATCGCCGCGCGGCGCAAGATAGAAACAGACTTCAATGCCGACGTTCTGAACCAGCGGTTCGCACGGATCGCAACTGAACTGGCTGGAACGAGAGCACACTGATGAACGCTAACCCGCCCCTGCCGCAGTTCGGACGCGTCGCCCTGCGCGGCGGGCTGGTCACTGCCGGTGCCCAGGGTTTCAAGATGGTGATCCAGTTCCTCTCGGTCATCATCCTTGCCCGGCTGCTGCTGCCGGAAGATTTCGGCCTTGTGGCGTCGGTCGGGCCGATCGTCGCCTTTGTCGGGCTTCTGCAAAATCTCGGGCTGCAGCAGGCTCTTGTCCAGCGCAAGGACATCAGCGACAGGCAGCTCAATCAGGTGTTCTGGATCAGCGCGCTGGTCGGATTGGGCAGCGCGGTGGTAGTGGCGGCATTGGCCCCGGCCATTGCCGGCTTCTACGGCGATCAGCGCATGTTAGGCATCACGGTCGCCTCCGCGCTGCCGTTGCTTCTCGGCAGCATCGCAGCCGTCCCGCTCGCCTTGATGAACCGTCACCTGCAGTTCGGCCAGCTGGCCTTCAACGATGTCATAACGGCGGCCGCCGGTCTTGTTGCCGCCGCCATCGCGGCCTGGGCGGGAATGGGATACTGGTCGTTGGTGCTGGGGCCGGCCGTGGCGGCGGTCGTTGCCCTCGGCGCCGCATGGCTGGTGGTGCGCTGGACGCCGTCGCGTCCGGACTTCAGGGTCGAGAGCGAGATCCTGTCGTTCGGCGCCAATCTGACCGGCTTCAATCTCGTCAATTTCTTTTCACGCAATCTCGACAACATCCTGATCGGAAAATATTCCGGAGCGATCGAGCTTGGCTACTATGACCGGGCCTACAAACTTCTCCTGTTTCCGCTGCAAAACATCACCCAGCCGCTGACCCGCGTGATGGTGCCGTTGCTCAGCCGCATCCACGAGGACAAGGTGCGGTTTCGCGATCTGTACGTGCGTACCAACTGGATGCTGGCGGCCGTGACCATGCCCGGCATCGCGGCGCTGACACTGACTTCCGAGCAGGTGGTCGCGCTTCTCTTCGGGCCGCGCTGGACCGCCGTAGCGCCAATCTTCGCGTGGCTGGGCATCGCCAGCCTGATGCAATCCGTATCGAGCACCACCGGCTGGATATTCATCTGCCAGGGCAAGACAAAGGCCATGTTCCAGTGGGGCGCCTACTCGTCGCTCACCACCGTGGCCGCTTTTGTCGTCGGCCTGCATTGGGGCGCCGTCGGCGTCGCGGCCGCCTACGCGATCAGCGGCTACATTCTGCGGGTGCCGGTGCTCGCGGTCATGATCCACCGCGTCGGGCCGGTGACGGCAGGGGACTTCCTGATCATGCAGGGCCTTTTCATTTTATCGTCCCTGCTTGCCTGGCTTGCCTATCTCGGCCTGCCAGCGTCCCTTACCGGCCAGTCGGACCTTCTCGCCGTCGTCCTGGCTTTATGCCTCGACTATGGGCTTGCCTTCGTCCTTATGTCGATCTTCCCCCAGTCGCGCAGGATACTGCTCACCACGCTTGCCAACATCGCGCGCAATTTGCGCTGATGCCTTGGCCATGAGAGGCTTCAGCAACTCCGCGGCAGACATCGCCGAAGCATGTTCCTCGAGCACGGCTTGGAGGATGGTGCGGCGGTAGTCTTCAAGCTTGCCGACGAACCGGCCGAGCTTTTCGGCCGCCTCTGGCGGGGTGACAGTGTCGATATCGAGCAGCAGATCGGCAACACCGATCCTCTTGGCGACTTCCTTGGTCTTGAACTCATAGGCGATCGGAAGCACAGGCGTTCCCACGCAGAGCGACATGATCATCATGTGCATGCGGGTCGCGACGACGAAGTCGTAACCCTTGACCAGAGCCATCAGTTGCTCGGGGGTGTGGAATGAAGCGTCCACGCTGACATTCCTCGCAATTTCTGGATCGAGCTCGGCGACGATCTTGCGTGCTGTCTTGGAATCGTCATGGGCATATTCCGGAACGCCCTGGCAGGTGGAGACAAAGGTCACCTGCTTGCCATGGTCCCGGACAAGGATGGTCGCGATCTCACGTACCGAATCGATATAGCGGCGCATCCCGTCTTGGCCGTCATTGACGTAGTTCCAGTGGCGGACGGAAATGGCGACGCGGCCCGTCTGCGCAGGCGGCTGAGCCGAGGCGAGCCGCTTCCCGATGCCGTCCGTGTCGGCAAGGGCAAACACGGCATCTGCCACCACGTGACATTTGCCCGGCTCCTTGACCATGTCCGCTATGTGATGGCGGGAGCGCTCGTCGCGCAGCAGGATGAGCGGACTGCGATCGAAAATCGGGCTCAGTTCGTGTCGATTGTAAGGTTTGTTGAACGGACCGAGGGACTGCGTGAAGAATACGGGATCCTTGCCGATGGCCGCATCCAGGCGGAACTGGTTCAGTCGCCGTTCAAGGTTGTAGTTCTCGACCAGATAGGTGCCGCCAGTCGTGACCACGAGGTCGGCGTTCTGATAGATATCGAGGCCGCGGCGGTCGCTCTCCTTGAAAAAAGCGCGGCCGACAAGGCTGTCAGATCCGAAATTCCGCAGCACCTTGTGGACCAGCCGGTTGTAGTGCGGCTTGAGCCGATCTTTCACACCGCTTCCCGAAGGGTAGCGGAAGAGGGTTTCCGACAGGAGCTTGTGAAATTCCAGGTCGGGGTAATCCTTCGTTGGATAGAGTCTCGCGGCGACCTCGGGCTGGCTGTCGAAGACGAAAAAGCGCAAGCCGTCGCCGGCGACAGTCCTCAGAATGTGGCGAATGGCCAGCAGGATCGCTGCGTCTCCCGTGTTCAGGCAGACCGTGTTCTCGACGATGATCTTCATCGCATCTCCTCATCTTGGGCAGGTTTCCGAAAAAGGCGGCCCCCTTGTCGCCCAAATGCCGGTATGTCGATCCGCAGTGCCTGTGGGCTCTCCGCCACCCTTCCGACGACCGACCGGTCGCCAACTGTTGCCGAGGACAGCTTAAGCTCAGGGCTTTTGCAGTGCAACAAAAAGCGCGATGCGCTTTGCTACGCCGCACCAAAATTGTTGCGATGCAGCAAAAGCTGTACTAGCATCCCCGATGGGTGGGCCGAACATCGGTCGAGTTTCATGCTGCATGTCTTGTACCTTGTGCATGACGTATCCGACCCGGCAGTGCGCCGGAGGGTCCAGATGCTCAAGGCAGGCGGCGCCAGGGTCACCCTGGCGGGCTTCCGCCGCACCACCAGTCCGGTCGCCGAGATCGAAGGTATCAGGCCTGTCGACCTCGGCGCGACACGCGACGGCCGATTCGCGCAGCGCCTCGGGGCGGTCGCCAAGGCGGCCATGTCGATCGGTGCGAAACTGGGCGCCATGCCCAGGCCCGATCTCATCATCGCGCGCAATCTCGAAATGCTGGCGCTTGCCCGCCGCGCCAATGCCGCCCTCGGGGCGAACGTGCCCATCGTCTATGAATGCCTCGATATCCATCGCCTGGTGCTGCGCGACGATTTTGTCGGCAGGACATTGCGCGGCGCCGAGCGTCATCTAGCCCGCGACGTCAAGCTTCTGGTGACCAGTTCGCCGGCCTTCATCGCCAATTATTTCAAGCCCTTCGGGCAGATCGGCGCGCCTGTCGAGCTGATCGAGAACAAATATTTCGAGGCGGCCTCCGTTGTCGCCGCGCATTCTTTCGAGGACGACGGCCCGGCGACGCCGCCCTGGCGGATCGGCTGGTTCGGCGCGCTGCGCTGCCGCCGCTCGCTGGAACTGCTGGCCGACTTCACCCGCCGGCAGGCGGGGCGTTTCGAGGTCGTGCTCAGAGGCCGTCCGGCGCTGTCCGAATTTCCGGATTTTCATGGTTTCGTCGAGGCCGAGCCCTGGCTTTCGTTCGGTGGCCCTTACCGCAATCCGGAGGACATGGCGGCCATCTACGGGGAGGTGCACTTCTCCTGGGCGATCGATTTCTTCGAAGCCGGCCAGAATTCCGAATGGCTGCTTCCCAACCGCCTCTACGAAGGCTGCCGCTTCGCCGCCGTGCCGATCTCGATGGCCGGCACCGAGACCGGCCGGTTCCTCAAAGGGCAGGACATCGGCGTGCTTCTGTCCGAGGCGACGCCCGAAGGTCTCGCGGCGATGCTCGGCCGAATGGATCAGGACAGATACCGCGCCCTGAAGTCGCGCGTGTTGGCCCGCAATCCACGGACCTGGAGCTACGACCGCAGCGACTGCGCGGCGTTCGTCGAAAAGCTGCGCGGCCTCACCGCCATGCCTTCGGCTTTCGCGGCGGCGGCATGATGGCAAAGGACGCGCAAAGACCGATGACGCAGGCAAATCCATCGATCCTGATTGTCATTCCCTGCCTCAACGAGGCTGCCCATATCGGCGGCCTGCTCGACCGGTTGCGGCCTGCGGCGGCACGGCTCGGCGGCCGCATCGTCGTCGCGGACGGCGGCAGCAGCGACGGCACGCAGGCCATCGTCGAAAAGATCGTGGCGAAGGATCCCCGGGTCATCCTGCTCGCCAATCCGAAGCGCCTGCAAAGCGCCGCCATCAATCTGGCGGTGGCGACCCTCGGCGAAGGCGCCGACTATCTCATCCGCATCGACGCGCATGGCGGCTATCCGGACGACTACTGCGACCGGCTGGTCGAGGACGCTTTGGCCACGGGCGCCGATTCGGTCGTCGTTTCGATGCTGACCGCCGGCACCGGGGCCGTGCAGAAGGCCGTCGCGGCGGCGCAGAATTCCAAGCTTGGCACCGGCGGCTCGAAGCACCGGCACATGTCCGAGGGCGAATGGGTCGACCACGGACACCACGCGCTGATGCGCATCGCCGCTTTCAGCCATGCCGGCGGCTATGACGAGAGCTTCAGCCACAACGAGGACGCCGAGCTCGACTACCGTCTGCGCCAGGCCGGCTACCGCATCTGGATGAGCGGCAGGACGCATATGGTCTACTATCCGCGCTCGTCGCTGAAGAGCCTCTATCTCCAATATCTTGGCTATGGCCGTGGCCGCGCCAGGAATGTGCTCAAGCACCGCATGGTGCCGAAGGTCCGGCAGATGGTCCCGCTGCTGGTGGCGCCCGTGGTGCTGTTGGCCCTGTTCTCCGTCGTCCACTGTCTGGCGGCGGTGCCATTCCTTTTGTGGGCGGCGGTATGCCTCGGCTACGGCCTGGTGACGGCGGTGCGCCAGCGCAACGCCAGCATCGCGCTGGCCGGCGTCTCGGCCATGGTCATGCATTTCGGCTGGTCCGTCGGCTTCTGGCAGCAGCTTTTGATGCCGCGCTCGCAGCGCGAGGTGGCGTGATGGCCGGCCGCTCGATCGACATCTGCATCTGCACTTTCCGCCGGCCTGAGCTGGCCGACACGCTGCGCTCCGTCGCCGCCCTGGAGAAGCCTGAAGGTTTGGAGATTGGCATCGTCGTTGCCGATAATGACGATGAACCAGGCGCCCAAAAGCTGGTGAAGGCGCTGGCCGAGGAATTGAAGTTGCCGGTCCGCTATCGCCACGCGCCGGCGCGCAACATATCGATTGCCCGCAATGCCTGCCTCGACGCCAGCGTGTCGGACTTCGTCGCCTTCATCGACGATGACGAGACGGCGTCGCCCGGTTGGCTGGTCGAGTTGATGGCGACGGCCGATGCCACCGGCGCCGCGGCGGTGCTTGGGCCGGTGCGGGCGCATTATCGCCAGGACGCGCCGGACTGGATGCAGAAGGGTGACTTCCATTCCACCTTGCCGGTCTGGGTGCGCGGCGAGATCCGCACCGGTTACACCTGCAACGTCCTGCTCCGAACGACCGACGCGAGCCTGCGCGGCCGGCGCTTCAGCCTGGCGCGCGGCCAGACCGGCGGCGAGGATACCGAGTTCTTCGATGCCATGGTCAAGGCCGGCGGCCGCATCGCCTTTGCGCCGCAAGCCTTCGTCGACGAGGTCGTGCCGCGCGCCAGGGCCGCGTTCGATTGGCTGCGCCGTCGCCGCTTCCGCTTCGGCCAGACGCATGGCCATTTGATCGGCCACGGCGCCGGCGGCATCCGCCGCGCCGGCCAGGTCGGGCTGGCTTCGGCCAAGGCCGCCTTCTGCTTCGGCATGGCTGTTTTGACCGCGATCAGCCCGGTGCGACGGAACCGCAGCGTGCTGCGCGGCATTATGCACGTTGGTGTCGTCTCCGGTTTGGTCGGCGTCCGTGAAATCCGCCAGTACGGCCTCACTTCGCCAGAACAAGGGAACAAGCGTGCAGCCTGACGTCAGCTTCGTCATCGCCGCCTACAATGCGGAGGCCACCCTCGACCGCGCCATCGCCGGCGCGATCGCGCAACTCGGCGTGACCGTCGAGGTCATCGTCGTTGACGACCAGTCGCGCGACGGCACGCTGGATGTGGCGCGCGCCTATCCCGAAGACATCGTCAAGGTGGTGGCGTTGCCGCAGAATCGCGGCCCAGGTGGCGCCAGGAATGCCGGCCTCGATTTAGCGCGCGGCCGCTGGGTGGCGGTGCTGGATTCCGACGACGCCGTTCTTCCTGGCCGTATGGCGGCGATGATCGCGCGGGCGGAAGCGGCCGGCGCCCAAATCGCGGTCGACAATGTCCAGGTCGTGCGCGAGGACGGTACGCCCGACGACACCATGTTCCCGGCCGACTATCTCGAGGGCTTAAGCGAGATCTCGCTGGCCGATTATATCGAGGGCAATCTGGTTTTCGAATCGCGCTTCAATCTCGGCTATCTCAAGCCGGTCTTCCAGCGCCGCTTCCTCGACGACAACAAGCTGCGCTACGACGAGAAGCTGCGCATCGGCGAGGACTACATTCTGCTTGCAAGCGCGTTGGCCAGCGGTGGCCGTTGCGCTGTCGAGCCGACCGTCGGTTATGTCTACCATATCCGCACCGGCTCGATCTCACGGGTGCTCGAATTGCACCACGTCGAGGCAATGACGCTAGCCGACGCCGCCTTCGCTACGGCATATCCCATGGACAGCACCGCGAAGGCGGCCTTCGCCCGGCGCGGCCGCAGCCTGCGCAAGGCGGCGTCGTTCCTGTCCCTGGTCCAGCACATTAAGGCGCGCGCGCCGCTCAAGGCAATCGGGGCGGCGCTCAGGGATCCGGCCGCGATCGGGCATTTGTCGATGCCGATCGCGGTCCGGCTCAGAAGGGTTGCGGCGCAGGTTCGCCGTGGGGGCGGGGAGATGAAGCATGCGGGCGATTTGATAGCCGGCGATAGGTAGAAATCTTTTTCTCTCAGAAGGAAGACCAGATGCAGAAAGTCAGGAAGGCAGTCATCCCGGTGGCGGGGCTCGGAACGCGGTTCCTGCCGGCAACCAAGTCCATGCCGAAGGAAATGCTTCCCGTCGTCGACAAGCCCGTCGTGCAATATGCCGTCGACGAGGCGTTCGAAGCCGGCATCGAGCACATCGTCTTCGTCACCGGCCGCAACAAGGCGGTTATCGAGGACTATTTCGACCTGCATCCTGAACTGATCGGCACGCTGGAACAGACCGGCAAGAAGGCGCAGCTCGAATCGCTGGAGAGCCTGCTGCCAGTGGCCGGCGCCACCTCCTTCATCCGCCAGCAGTCGCCGCAGGGCCTCGGCCATGCCGTCTGGTGCGCTCGCGACGTGATCGGCAACGAGCCCTTCGCGCTGCTGCTTCCCGACATGGTGTCCTTCGGCGCGCGCGGCTGCCTCGCCGAGACCGTCGATCTTTATCAGCGGACCGGCGGCAACGTCATCGCCGTCGAGCGCTGCGATCCCGCCGAAACCAGCAAATACGGCATTGTCGGCCGCGGCGACGAGGTCGGCTCCGGCTTCCAGGTCACTGAGATGGTCGAAAAGCCGGCGCCCGCCAAGGCGCCGTCGAATTTCTACATCAATGGCCGCTACGTGCTGCAGCCGGAGATCTTCGCGCTGCTCGGCAATCAGCAGCGCGGCGCCGGCAACGAGATCCAGCTCACCGACGCCATGGTGCGCCTCGCCCAGAGCCAGCCCTTCTATGCCCAGCCTTTCGATGGCCGCATGTTCGACTGCGGCTCCAAGGAAGGCTTCATCGAAGCCACCATCGCCTTCGCCCTGGCTCGCGACGACATGAAAGGCCCTGTCTTCGAAATGCTGCAGCAATTCGTCCGGTCGCATGAGCGCCGGGAAGTAGCCGCATAATGCCCATCTTTCGGGTGCATATGCGGTTTCGCGATGGCGCGACAGCCACTCAGGCGCCCGGGCCTTCAGGCCTGGCGCATCCTGGCAGCAACGTTGCGCGGTCTTTTCTGGTCACGACGCGGATCTACCAAGGCCGATAGCGCCTGCAACCTGGAATTGGACCGAACATGAATTATGCCAACTTCCCTCTCGACAAGAGGACGCCCTTGCCCAGTGCCGATCAGGAAAAGGGTGAAGAGTTCATCGATGTCGAGCGTCTGCTCGGCATGGCCGCCCGTCAGGCCAAGGTGGTGGCGATCTGCGCCGCCATCGGTCTGGTCCTGGGCGTGGTCTATCTGCAGACCACGCCCAAGCAGTATACGTCCGTGGCGAGCGTCCTGATCGACGAGGGCATGAACAAGGTCATGGACGACATCTCGGCCGCCAGCGCCACGCGGCAGACCGACGCGACGATCCTCAGCCAGATCGAGATCCTCAATTCGGCGCGGCTGGCGTCGGAGGTGGTCGACAAGTTGAAGCTCGACCAGAACCAGGACTTCATGAGCCCGCCTCAATCGGCTCTGGCCAAGGGCATTGGGTTCCTGCGCGGCATCGTCGCCTATTTCCGCGGCAATGCCACCGATCAACTCCCCGGCATCCAGAATGTCGATGCCGCCACGCGCGAAGCCATGATCAAGACCGCGACTCACGACTACGCGGTTCTTATGCTGCAGACAGGATTATCGGCCGATCGCGTCAGCCGCTCCAATGTCATCAGCATCAGCTACCAGGCGACAAATCCTGCACTCGCCACGGCCATCACCAAGGCCTATGCGGACGCCTATCTCGCCGACCAGCTCAACGCCAGCTTCGACGCCACCGAGCGCGCGGCCGTGTGGCTGCAGGGCCGGCTGACCGAGTTGCGCGAAAGCTCGCAGGCCGCTTCGCTGGCGGTCGAGAAGTTCAGGGCCGAGCACGGCCTTTCCGCCAACAGCGACGGCCAGTTGCTGAGCGACAAGCAACTCGCCGACCTTAACGCCCAGCTCATCGTCGCGCAGGCCGATACGGCTCGCACCAGCGCCCGCTACCAGCAGTACAAGGCGATCGTCGACAGCGGCTCGGAAAGCGCCTTCAACGATTCGGCCATAGCGGCTGACCAGCCGAGCAGCTCGGTCATCATCGGGCTCAAGACCCGCTATCTGGCCATTGCCAAGCGCCTGCAGGACGTCGAGACCAATTTCGGCAAGGATCACCCGCAGGCGGTCGCGCTGGCCAAGGAAAAAGCCGATGTCTCGGCGCAGATCTTCGGGCAGCTGAAGCAGATCACCGAAAGCTACCGCAACGACTTCGAAGTGGCGCAGGCGCGCGAGACCGCGCTTCGGGACAAGATTTCCACAGCCGCCGGCAAGAGCTCGATCGACAATCAGTCGCAGGTGAAGCTGAAGGAACTCGACCAGCAGGCGCAGGCGCTGACCACGCTCTACCAGACCTTCCTCAGCCGCTATGAGGAAGCTTCACAGCAGCAGTCCTTCCCGGTCGGCAAGGTCCGCATCATTTCCGACGCGACGATGCCGCTGGCGGCCTCGGGCCCTCGCACCATGCGTGTGCTGGCTCTGTCGCTGGTGCTCGGCCTGATGCTCGGCGCCGGTTTCGGCGGCCTCAACGAGTTCAACGAGCGCTTCTTCAGGACGGGCGAGGATATTCGTGATCGCGCCGGCCTGAAATTCCTCGGCTATCTGCCGACGATCGGCGGCGGCAGGGCCAAGGATTCCAAGGCCGACGACCTGCCGGTCGACGGCAAGGTGGCCAGCCTCTCCTCGGCCGAGAGGCGCGCGCGCATGCGCGTCAGCATCGATGCTCCGGCTTCGATGTTCGCCGAGACGCTGCGCAACGCCAAGATCGCCTTCGACGTCGTGATGGAGGACCGCGGCAGCCGGGTCATCGGCGTCATTTCGGTGCTGCCGGGCGAGGGCAAATCGACGGTGGCCGCGAACCTAGCCGGCCTGCTTGCCGCAAATGGCGCCAAGACCTTGCTCGTCGACGGCGACCTGCGCAATCCTGGCTTGAGCCGCAGCCTTGGCATGGAGGCCGAGCAGGGCCTGATGGAAGCGGTGGTCAATGGCCAGACCTGGCAGTCGGTCGGCAAGGTCGACCGCCAGACCAAGCTTGCGATCATTCCAGCCGTGCTCCGTGGCCAGTTCTCGCACACCAGCGAGCTGCTGGGCTCCGCCGGTATGCGGCGCTTCATCGAGAACGCCAAGGAGACGTTCGAGTACATCATCGTCGACCTGCCGCCGCTCGGACCTGTGGTCGACGCCAAAGCCTTCGCGCCGCTGGTCGACGGCTTCGTGCTGGTCACCGAATGGGGCCGCACGCCGCGCAACATGGTGCGCTCGATGCTGGAATCGGAGCCTTATATTGCCAACAAGGTGATTGGGGCGGTGCTCAACAAGGTCGATTTGAAGAAGCTGGCCAAATACGGCGCGCTCGGCGGCTCGGAACGGTTCTTCGACCGCTACTCGAGCTACTATCTGGAGAAGTCGGAAGCGCGCGCCAAGCAGGCTGCCTGACGTGGAACAGGATCAGGGCGGTTCAGCCCGAAACGGCGAATTGCCTAATCCCGTGAGGACAGCAGCCGGCCGTATTTGCCGACGATCCTGAGCGCGGTCAGCCGCCCGGTCTGGAAGGCGCCGGTGTCGATGTCGAGCCGGCGTCCGTCGAGCTTTGGGACGTCGACGATGGTGTGCCCGTGCACCACCCAGCGGTCGAGCCGGTGCGCCGCCTCGAAGAACTCCTCACGGATGTTGAGGAGGTCGCCCTCGTCCTGTGCCTCCAGCGAGATGCCAGGCCGGATGCCGGCATGCACGAAGACGAATTGGTCGGAGCAGACCATCGCCGGCAGCGTGCGCAGGAAGTCGACATGGCTGGCGGGAATAGCCTCGCGTATGCGCGCATCCGCCTGGGCGCTCGAACCGTAGAGGCTAATCAGCCGGTCGGGGTCGACGCCGTAGGAGAACAGGGTCTCGCGGCCGCCATAGCCGAGCCAGGTTTCACGTGAGAGATGACCGTCCAGATAGAGGAGCAGCGCGACTTCATGGTTTCCCACGAGGCAGACGCGCTGAAAACCCCTTGGCGGCGGCGCCATCAGATGGTCGATCACGCGCCGCGAATGCGGCCCGCGATCGACATAGTCGCCCAGCATGATGATCATCTTGCGGCCGCGGAACCGCTGTGCGTCGAGCTCGATTTTCTGTTCCAGCGCGCGCAACTCGTCATGACAGCCATGCACGTCGCCGATCGCATAGACGATCGTGTCGCGCATATCCATCACAAGGCGCTCGCGCGGCGCGGGTCGAGGACGTTTCGATCGTTGGAACAGGCTCACGGATTGAGGCTCGGATATCTGCACTGATTTGCGCCTCGATATCATGCCGAAAGCAAACAATTCCACACCGGCGGTCCAGGCAGCCAGACGAGCGGCTTCCCGCTTCCACGAAACGGTAGCCCCCTCTCGGCAGGCTTCAACGGATGACGGAACAGGGTGGGACCGAGCGGCGGCAGGGTGCGCGGCTCGCCGTCGGCCTCTACCGGCCGGTTCACGGCGATCATGGGGACGCCGGCCAGGAAGCGCGGAATGTCGACGCCGCCGAATGTCGTCTCTTGTTGAGCCATGCCGTGCCTTCGGTATGGCCCCCCACGCAAACTTTAAAGTCTGATGCTGCATCGCACAACAAGCGATTGCAGCGCGGGGGAAACTGGCTAATACATTATTAACGCGGCCGTCTGCCGGGCTGCTACACTCCGATGCCGCGGCCCTTCAGCGCCGCCGTGATCTCGTCGAGGATCGCGGGATCGTCGATGGTCGCCGGCATCGCCCATTCCTCCTTGTCGGCGATCTTCTGCATCGTGCCGCGCAGGATCTTGCCGGAACGGGTCTTGGGCAGCCGCTTGATCGTCACCACGGTCTTGAAGGCGGCAACCGGGCCGATCCGCTCGCGCACCAGCCCCACGACCTCGCTTTCGATCGCGCCGCTGTCGCGCGCCACACCGGCATTGAGCACGACGAAACCCAGCGGCACCTGGCCCTTCATGGCATCGGCGATGCCGATGACGGCGCATTCGGCGACGTCGGGATGCGCGGCCAGTACTTCTTCCATGGCGCCGGTCGAGAGACGGTGGCCGGCGACATTGATGATGTCGTCGGTGCGGGCCATCACATAGAGATAGCCGTCCTCGTCCATCATGCCGGCGTCAGCCGTCTTGTAGTAGCCGGGGAACTCCTCGAGATAGGCCTGGCGGAAGCGGCCGTCGGCATTCCACAGCGTCGGCAGGCAGCCGGCGGGCAGCGGCAGCTTGACCACGACATTGCCGAGTGTGCCGCGCGGCACCTCGTGGCCGGCATCGTCGAGGATGCGGATGTCATAGCCCGGCATCGGCACGCCGGGCGAGCCGTATTTCACCGGCAACAGCCCGAGACCCGCCGGATTGATCGTCATCGGCGAGCCGGTCTCTGTCTGCCACCAATGGTCGACCACCGGCCGATCGAGCTTCTGCTCGGCCCATTTGATGGTCTCGGGGTCGGCGCGCTCGCCGGCAAGGAACAAAGTGCGGAATTTCGACAGGTCGTATTTCGGCACGAACTCGCCCTTGGGGTCCTGCCCCTTGATGGCGCGGAACGCGGTCGGCGCGGTGAACAGCGCCACGACGCCATGCTGCGAGATCACCCGCCAATAGGTGCCGGCGTCCGGCGTGCCGATCGGCTTGCCCTCAAACAGCACGCTGGTGCAGCCATGCAGAAGCGGCCCGTAGACGATGTAGGAATGGCCGACCACCCAGCCGACGTCGGAAGCCGCCCAGAACACTTCGCCCGGCTTGACGCCGAACTCGTTGTCCATGGTCCATTTCAGCGCGACCATATGGCCGCCATTGTCGCGCACGATGCCCTTCGGCTGGCCGGTCGTGCCGGAGGTGTAGATGATGTAGAGCGGATCGGTGGCCAGCACCGGCACGCAGTCGACATTGGCGCCGGCGGCGCGCTCGCGGGCGACCGCATCGGCATAGTCGATATCGTAATTGTCCTTCATCTCGCAGCGCAGTTGCTCGCGCTGCAGGATGAGGCAGGCGTCGGGCTTGTGCTTCGACATCTCGATCGCCTTGTCGAGCAGCGGCTTGTAGGCGACGATGCGACCGGGCTCCAGGCCGCAGGAAGCGCTGACGATCAGCTTAGGCTTGGCGTCGTCGATACGGGTGGCGAGCTCATGCGAGGCGAAGCCTCCGAACACCACCGAATGCACGGCACCTAGCCTCGCGCAGGCCAGCATCGCAATCGCCGCTTCCGCCACCATCGGCATGTAGATGATGACGCGGTCGCCCTTGCCGACGCCGCGATGCCGCATCACGGAGGCCAGCGCCACCACCTCGCGCTTAAGTTCGGTATAGGTGAATTTCCGGATCGTGCCGGTGATCGCGCTGTCATGGATCAGCGCCAGCTGGTCGGCGCGGCCGCCGGCGACATGGCGGTCGATCGCATTGTAGCAGGTGTTGCAGGAAGCGCCGACGAACCAGCGGCCATAGACGCCTTGCGCCGGATCGAAGATCTTCTCGGCCGGCTTGTACCAGTCGATCGCCTTCGCCGCTTCGGCCCAGAACCCTACGGGGTCGCGTTTCCAGCCCTCATAGACTTCGTGATAGCGTGAGGCCATCGACATTCCCTCCCAGGACATTTTTTTGCCGTCTGGGAATAGCCTAAGTCGCTTTCATAGGCCATGTCTTCCTGACTTTCGTCGATATCGCCCGGCAAGCTCCCCTGTCCGGCGCCGCCATGGCGTCGCCGCTCTTGCTGGCCGTGATATAAGCCGGCTTAAAGCGGCAGCGCCGCCAGCATCAGCCCGACGCCGCCGGCGATCAGGATCGCCGCCGCAAGCGCCTTGCGATGGCGTTCGAACGCCGTCGGAGCCCGTTCCCAATTGTAACGCATATAGATCACTCCCCCAAAGCCGGGCGGACTCATAGCTTACGCAAGGGCAGGAAGGCAAGACCTCGCTAATATTCGCCCCACGGCGGGCCGCCCGGCACGGCCGGTCGTTCCCTCCGCCGCCCATGGCGATGGACAGCCTCGCGGTGCCGCGCTATTTGCTCCCGGGCGAAGGGGAGTGGGCGCATGGCCGAGATTGGTTCCAAAACGGTGCTTCGGATGGCGGACGATGCGTCCGTGCAGCATGTCGGCGATGGCGCCGTCGTGCTGTTGGCGCGCAGCGGCCAGCTCTACACCTGCAACGACACGACCGAGGCTTTTCTCGACAAGGTCGATGGCACGCGCAGCCTCGGCCAGATCATCGACCTGCTGTCGGACGAATTCGAGGTCGACAAGGCAACGCTCGACGAGGATATGGCCGAATTGGCCGCCGAGCTGGTGGCTGAAGGCATCCTCGCCGACTCGGGCCTGTGATGACCGACGGGCCGGTCCTGCGCGCCCTGTTCCGTGCCCATTTGTGGCTCAGCGCCAGGCTGCTGCCGGTGCTGGTCGGCCGGCGCGATTTCGAAAGCGTGCTGAAACTGGCGCCGCTGCGCTCGCCCGCGCCCTATCGTGACTTGCCCTGGACCTATATCGTCCAGCGCGTCAACCGAACGGTGCGGCGGCCCTGGCTCATGCGCGACCGCAGATGTCTTCGCGAGGGTCTGCTCGGCTTCCGTTTTCTGCGCATGGCCGGCCTCGACCCGGAGCTGCGTTTCGGCGTCGACGCCAAATCGATGCACGAGCCCCGCCTTTCGGCCCATTGCTGGGTCTGCCTCGACGGCAAGCCGGTGGTCAGCGACAGTCAGCCCGGCATGGTTGAAATCTACCGCCATCCGCCCAGCGTGAAGGCGTCCGCTGCTTGAGCGACCGGACAACGACTTTCTGCTACGACCTCAAAGGGCAGGTCATAAGCGTCACCGCCGCCCGCGCCGACCTCTGGCCGAGCTTCGATCTGATGCTCGGCGCGCTGCGTGTGAGCGAGGCCGCCCGGCCCGGCTTTCGTGTCGATATCATCGAAACGCTTGATCTGCAGGAAAACCCTGAAGGGAAATTGGCTTTCGATGGCGAAGTGCCCTTCGATGGCCATTGCCGGATGATCGACGCCGGGGACGTCTTCCACCTCGTCTTTCCAGGCCAGCAGACGCTGTCGATCCGCGACAAGGAAAGCTGCGCCGAAATCAGCGTTCACCCGGACAGCAAGATCAAATGGACGCTGCTGATGATGGTGCTGGATGCCGCGCTCGATGCCGGAGGGCAGCACATGCTGCACACGGCCGGCCTGACGCTGCCGGGCAGCGATACGCTCGTGCTGATCCATGCGCCGAGCGGCACCGGCAAGTCGACGACGTCGCTGGCGCTCGCCTCGCAGGGCTTTGGCCTCTGTTCCGACGACGTCATGATCCTCAGGGCGACACAGGACGGCGTCACGGCCTGGGGCATGCCGCGTAAAGTGAAGATCCATCGCAACACCGCAGCGATGCTGCCTTTCGTGTCGCCCTGCCTTGGCGAGACATGGGATGCGGAGGGCGAGCAGGCCGTGTCGCTCGATCGCCTTGCCGAGATCGTCCGTGTCGAGGATGTTCGCGCCAGGCCGATCGCGGCTCTTCTTCATCTTGCCCGCTCGGCCGATGGCAAGACAAGGCTGGTGCCCATGGCCAGGACCGATGCCATGGTGGCTTTGGCCGCCGACAATGTGAGGACCGGCATGACCGGGCTTTTGCCGCTGCAGAAAAGGCGAATGGCTACGATCGCAATATTGGTCAAGACGGTGCCGACCTTCACGCTGGAAGTGGGCGCGAGGCCGGCCGAAGCGGCGCAGCTGATCCGCGCCGCGCTGCGTCAGGCCGGATAGGGCCGTGCTCGCGCCAGCCTCTGCACCCAGCGGAAGGCGTCGCGGCTGAGGCGCGAGCGCAGCTTTTCGCGCGAGTTGACACGCAGCAGCATGTTGCCGGTGATCAGCCATTTCGCCAGCCGTATCGAGAGGTCCGGCTCGATGCGGTTCGCAAGCTTGATCGCGCGCGGCGCGTCGAACAGACGTCCGGTGACGTTGAGGACCGTCGCCAGCTCAAGCTCTATGCCGGTCATGCGGGCCGCCTCCAGCAGGCGCGCTTCGTCTTCCGGCGATCTCAGCGCCCGCACGCCTTGCAGTACGTCGACACACAGCTGCAGCCGGTGGAATTTGTGGCCGCCGGCGGCATGGACGATGGCGATGGTCAGAAGTGCGGCCGGCGTATCGGTTTCGCCGCCGTCGATCGCCTGCAGCTCGGGGAAGCCGAGCGACAGGCGCCGGCGCATGCCGGTGTCGTGCACCAGATTGCCGTGCAATTCGATCAGCAGCCTGGAATTCTCTTTCTCCAGCCATTTGAACTCCTGCAGTTGGTGCGACTCCGCCTCGCCGCTGCCGAGCCTGAAGCCGCATTCGGCGATCGTCCTGTTGGCTTCCTCGATGCCGGCGGGGTCGACGAGAATGTCGATGTCGGTGAACGGCCGGTCGGCAGGCTGGTGGTAGAGCCTGCGCGCGAACACCGGCCCCTTGACGATTCGCGCCGGAACACCTTTCGCCGCCAGCGCCTTCATGATGCGGTCGCCGTGATATTGCAGCAGCATCGACTGCCCGGTCGCCATCGTCATCTGGTCGCGCAATTCGGCAAGCTTTTGCCGCAGACCCACGTCTTGCGGCAGCTTGGCGTCGCCGCGTTCCCGGAGCTTGCGCAGCACGATCGGCAGCACGCCGTGGAACTCCGCATTGGCGAGCAGCGCCAGCAGGTCGCCTGCGGAAACGTCATTGTTCCAATCGGCGGGCGCCTCGGGGTCGGCAAGGCTGATCAGCAGTTTTTCCTGGGCAGGCGAAAGCTCGGGCAGCATCGTTCAGGCAACAGCGGCAAGGTTCGGCGCATGCTTGCCAGAAAAGGGCCGGTGAAGCCAGCGGCGGCTACATTCCCCAGCGCAGCGCCGCGGTATGCACCGGCGCGTCCCATAACGCCGCGGTATCGTCGTCAAGCATCGCCAGCGTGATCGAGCACCCTGCCATGTCGAGCGAGGTCACATAGGATCCGACGAGCGAGCGGATCACCGTCACGCCCCGTTTCTCAAAGATCCTGCGGGCGCTGTTGTACATCAGATAGAGCTCCATCGACGGCGTGCCGCCGAAGCCGTTGACGAACAGCAGCGCCGGCCCCTTGGCGCGGTCGCCGAAATCGCCGCCGATCGCCGCGCAGACCTCTTCGGCGATGGCGTCGGCGCTCTTCAGCGCGTCGCGTCGCCGGCCAGGCTCGCCATGAATGCCGACACCGAATTCCATCTCGCCGTCGCCGATCTCGAAGGTCGGCTTGCCGGCCGCGGGCACCGTGCCGCTGGTCAACGCCACGCCCATCGAGCGTGTCGCGGCGTTGACACGGTCGCCCAGCGCCTTGAGCGCGGGCAGCGCCATGCCTTGCTCGGCCGCGGCGCCGACGATCTTTTCCACCACCAGCGTGCCGGCCACCCCGCGCCGTCCGGTCGTGTAGGACGAGTTCTCGACCGCGACGTCGTCATTGGTCACCACCTGCAGCACGCCGTCCGCCATCTCGGCCGCCATGTCGAAATTCATCACATCGCCTTCGTAATTCTTGACGATGAACAGGCAGCCGGCGCCCGTGTCGACGGCCTGCACGGCCGCGAGCATCTGGTCCGGCGTCGGCGAGGTGAAGACCTGGCCGGGGCAGGCGGCGTCCAGCATGCCGTGACCGACTAGCCCGCCATGCAGCGGCTCATGGCCGGAGCCGCCGCCGGAGATCAGCGCCACTTTGCCGGGTTTCAGCTCCTTGCGGCGGATGAATTTGTGGTCGTCGCCAAGCATGAGGATATCGGCATGGGCGGCTGCGAAGCCGTCGAGGCTTTCGGTCAGAACCGTGTCCACCGTGTTCATAAATTTCTTCATGGCGTCCTCCCAAACAGCCCGGCAACAAAGGTCAGCCGCTGCCCTTGCCGGCGATGCTGGTTATTTTCTGGATGAAGTCGTTGATCGCCCGGTCGAGCGCGGCGTTCTGCTTGTCGTCGCCGAAATCCGGCACGATGAGCGAGACGTGTCGCGTCCTGCGCGGCCCGGACGCCGCGGGCGCCTTGCCGGGATGCGCCTGGTGATAGGCGGCCATGAACTGGTCGCGCTCGGCCTGGCTGAAATGGCAGACGGAAAAGATGGAAGGCAGATGCTTTGACGGGATCGGGATCGTATAGGCGGGGCTGGAAATCTGCGTGACGAAGCTGCGGTGCTTGCCGAGCGCGTCGGCCAGGCGCTGGCGCATGCCGGACGGGCGCTGGTCGATGACCTGCGACAGGATCGTCTTGTAGGCGCGGATCGCCTCTTCCGAGCCTGCTTCCGGTATTCTTTCCATCCTGGCCATGCGCCTACACCGCAACGTCCGCGATGGCCGCTTTGGCCATCGCCAGTTGAGCAGGGGCGACCGAGAGGTCGCGCAAACCGGCCTCGAGCAGCGCCGGGATGGTTTCAGGGTCGCCACCGGCATCGCCGCAGAGGCTGACCGGAATTCCCTTCTCCAGTCCGAAGGTCGTGATCGCGGTGATCAGCCGCAGCACCGCCGAGTGACGGACGGAATTGAGATGCGCCACGGCTGCGTTGTCTCGCGCGGCCGCCATCACATATTGCGTCAGGTCGTTGGAGCCGATGGAGAAGAAGGCGACGTCGGCGAAATCCTCCGGCGCCAGCGCCACGGAAGGCACCTCGACCATGATGCCGAGCGGCGGCAGCTTGTGCGCCACGCCCTGCGCGGCAAGCCCAGCCTGTTCCTGCGCGAACAGCGCGACGGCTTGGCTGTATTCGTCAGGCGTGGCGATCATCGGGAACATCACCCTCAGATTGCCGTGGATGGCGGCGCGCAGCAATGCCCGGATCTGCGCGCGGAAGATATCCAGCCGCTTGAGTGACAGCCTGATGCCACGCAGGCCGAGAAACGGATTGGTCTCCTCGACGGTGAAACCCGGCACCGGCTTGTCGCCGCCGGCATCGACGGTGCGGATGGTCACCGGCTTGCCGCCGGCCCATTCCAGCACCTT
Organism: Mesorhizobium sp. M2A.F.Ca.ET.043.05.1.1; assembly: GCF_003952445.1. Lineage (NCBI taxonomy): Bacteria > Pseudomonadati > Pseudomonadota > Alphaproteobacteria > Hyphomicrobiales > Phyllobacteriaceae > Mesorhizobium > Mesorhizobium sp. M2A.F.Ca.ET.043.05.1.1. The sequence goes on along the minus strand of NZ_CP034446.1, from coordinate 4,448,984 downwards.
GCGGTAGGCGTGGTATTGCGTCTCCTCGTCCGGCAATGTCTTGCCGAACAGGAATTCCGTGCGCATCAGGCCGACGCCGTCGCAGCTCTCGATATCGATGCCTTCGACATCGGAAGGGTAGGCGATGTTGACCTGCACGCGCACCGCGGTGCCGGCCTTGGTCACCGCCGGCTCCGTCAGGAATGTCTTCGCCGCGCCCAGGCGGTCGGCGAAGGCGGAAGCCGATTGGCGGAAGGTTTCGACCTCGGCCGGCAACGGTGAGAAAATGATCGCGCCGTGCTCGGCATCGAGCAGCGCGTCGCCCGTGGGCGGTGCGGCCAAGGCGCCGAGACCGACGATCATCGGCACGCCGCGCGAGCGCGCCAGCATCGCGACATGGCTGGCCGTGCTGCCGGCTCTCAGTGCTATGCCGCCGCCCTTGCTCCAATCGGTTTCGAGGAAGCGCGTCGGCGCGATGTCCTCGCCATGGAGGATCGCGCCCGGCGGCGCCGCCGCCTCGCCGTCCGCGCTCAGCGCCCGCAGCACCTGGTCGCGGATGTCGCGCAGATCGGCGGCGCGAGCGCGGAAATAGTCCTGGTCCGACGCTTCGTAGCCGGCGATCTCACGGTCGAGCGCCGCGCGCCAGGCGGCGTCCGCCGGCTGCCCGGCACCGATCGCCGCCAGGGCCGGACCGCTCAAGGCATCGTCCTCAAGCATGGCGATGTGGAATTCGAGGATGCCGGCGGCCTCCCCATCGGCGGTTTCGACCAGCGCCGCCAGCCGGCCGACGGCCTTGCCGATTGCGCTCACCAGTGCGGCTTGTTCTTCCTCGGCGCTCGCCTTGGCCTTGTAGCTGACCGGAGGCTGGTCGAGGTCGAACAGCGGACCTTCGGCATAACCGGGAGAGGCGGGGATACCCTCAATCCGCATGACCCGGTTTCCCACGGACATGCGGATCCTTTTCAAGCGGACCGGGCATGATCCGCATCCTCGTCGAAATCGCGCTGCACCAGGTCGACCAATGCCGCGACCGCTTTGCTTGCGCCGTCGCCCTTGGCGCGGATGTGCAGCAGCGTCCCCTTGGGCGCCTTCGCCGCCATCACCTTGACGATGCTCTTGGCGTCGAACCAGGGGCCGTTGGCGGCCACCGCCACCTCCACCTCGGCTGCGAACGTCTTGGCGAGCTTGGTGAACTTCACCGAAGGGCGCGCATGCAGGCCCACCGCGTGGGTGATCAGGACCGTTGCTTCGGCGGATGCGGACATTCAGTCGGTTCCCGTTCGTTCACGACGGCGACAGTTCATGCGCCGTCGCCACCACTTCCTTGAGCGAGGCGCCGCCGGAGGATTCGGTCGCGGCCATCACCGCGCCCTCGACGATCGGCGCGTTGCAGACCACGATCTTGTGCGAGCGCGGCTCGCCGATCATCTCGACCGCCATCTCCGAGTTGGTCTCGGCGCCGCCGAGATCCACCAGTATGGCGACGCCCGCTTCCGACCAGGCCTTGTCGATCGCGCCCATGATCGCCTCGACGCTGGTGCCGAGCCCGCCATGGCCGTTTCCGCCACACCATGCAAGCGGCACTTCGTCGCCCACCATCTGGCGCACCATGTCGGCCGTGCCCTCGGCAACCAAAGGCGAATGCGACACGATGACGATACCGACATTGCTCATCAATTGCCCTCTATCGCTTCCGCGACCGCGCGCACCAGAAGCGCGGTCGAGCGCGCTCCGGCGTCCATATGCCCGATCGAGCGCTCTCCCAGGAAGGAAGCGCGCCCGCGCAGGGCCTTCATCGGCACGGTGGCCTCCGCCGCCTTGTCGGCTGCGTCGGCGATCTCGCCGGCCGTCTTGCCCTGCGCCAGCGCCTCATACACCGGCTGCAGCACGTCGAGCATGGTTTTTTGTCCCGGCTGCGATTTGCCGCGCGCGGCCACCGCCTCGATCGCCCTGCCGAACGCAGCCGTCAGCCCGTCTCTATCGGGTGCCGCCGGCAGGTCCTTGCCGAGCGCCATGAAGAACGTGCCGAACAGCGGCCCGGAGGCGCCGCCCACGGTCATCACCAGCTTGGTGCCCACCGCTTTCAGCGCTTCGGGCAGCGGCTTCGCTGAAAAGACGTCCGCCTCGGCGCGCACCGCCTCGAAGCCGCGCTTCATGTTCAGCCCGTGGTCGCCGTCGCCGATCGCCTGGTCGAGCGCGGTCAACTCCTCGGCATGCGCCGCGATCGTATCGGCCGCCGCCGTGATCAGTCTGGAGAAATCGGCTGCGGCCATTGTCCGTCCTTCATGCCGGGGCGAACAGAGCCGCCACGGCAGCGAAAACTTCGGCGACCGCGAAGGCGCCCGGATCGGCGATGTCGAGTTGCCTGCCGATATAGGCGGAGCGGCCGGCCTTTGCCTTCTGCATCGCGGCGGTCGCCTCGGCGCCCTGCCGGGCCGCCGTGGCGGCCGCTTCCAGGCCGCTCGCGTCAAGGGCTTTCAGCGCCGGCTCGAGCGCGTCGACCATGGTGCGGTCGCCGGTCCTTGCGCCGCCATAGAAGGTCATCCGGTCGAGCCCGGCGAGCAAGGCCTTGGTGAGCGGTGCGCCGGCGCCGAGCGATTGCGAGGCTGCGGTGAAGAAGATCGACAACAGCACGCCGCTGGAACCGCCCATCGAGGTGCCCAGCGTATCGCCGATCGCGGCGGCGGTTGCGGCGCGATCGGCAAGCGGCATTGTGTCGATGCGTTCGAGGATGCTGCGCGCCCCGGTTGCCACGGTCGAGCCGGTGTCGCCGTCGCCAGCCTTGGCGTCGAGCGCGTTGAGCGGCTCTTCGAGCGCGATCAGCTTCTGGCAGACGGCTTTGATCAGCCGCTCGGCGGCCGCATCGCGGCTGGCGGGCTTCGTGGCTGTGCCGGTGACAGACTTGGCCATCGCCACGACGACCGGTGCGCGAACCGGCTTTGCGGGCAGCCAGGCATGTGGGCCGACGGGCGCCAGCAGCGCTTTCTCGCGTTCCGCATCCAGCTTGATCAGCGACAGCGAGAAGCCGTTCATGTTGAGCGCGGTCATCAGGTGCCCGGGCCCGATCGTCAGCGCCACCGCCTTTGCCAGCGACGAACACAGCACGGCATTCGCGATCAGCGCCATTTCGAGCGGCGGCACCGAGCCGAGATTGTTGATCAACAGGGCGTAGCGGCTGTGCGGATCGAGCCGCGCCGCGAGGCGCTCCGCCATGATGGCGACCAGCTTGCTGGCGGCCTCCAGGGCGATGCGCTCGACGCCGGGTTCGCCATGGATGCCGAGTCCGAGCTCGCCGTCATCAGCGCCGAAACGCTCCTCATGCGCCTGTCCGGGGATCGAGCAGGAGGAAAGCGAGATGCCGAGCGAAACGATGTCCTTGGCCGCCGCGCGCGCCGCCGCGGCAACCGATGCCAAGTCATGGCCGGATTCCGACAGGTGCCCGGCGATCTTGTGCACGAACAGCGTGCCGGCGACGCCGCGCGGCTGCGCGATGTCGGGAAGGGCGATATCGTCGGCGACGATCACCATCTCGACCGCCATGCCCTCAGCGCGCGCCTTCTCCGCGGCCAGCCCGAAATTCAGCCGGTCGCCGGTGTAGTTCTTCACGATCAGCAGGCAGCCGGCGGGCCCGGTCGTGGCGCGGATCGTCGCCAGCACCGCCTCGACGCTCGGCGAGGCGAAGATCTCGCCGGAGACGGCCGCCGTCAGCATGCCGGCGCCGACGAAGCCGGCATGCGAGGGTTCATGCCCGGCGCCGCCGCCCGAAACCACGGCCACCTTGGTCTTGTCCCAGTCGGCGCGCAGCACGACCTTGATCTCGGGATAGCCGTCGAGGCGGGCGAGCGCGCCCGATCCCGCCGTGGCGAGGAAGCCGTCGAGCGCCTCGGTGACGATCGTGTCCTTGCGGTTGAAAAAGTGCTTCATGGATTTCGTCCAGTCCGTATCTGCGGCCGTCAATCGGTATGCGAATATATTTGGGATGTCTCGGCTACATCAGTCTTTGCCCGTCCGAGCCGAAATAGAGCGGCGCGATGTAGCGGATCGTCACCTTGTCCCCCTTGGCTAAAGGCGTGTCGGGATCGGTCAGCGTCACCAGCTTCTTCGCCCCCACCGTCACATGCAGGTGGTTCTGGTCGCCGAGATGCTCGACCCAGTCGACGACGCCGTCGGCATGGCCGTTCGTTGCCTTCTCGATCGCGAGATGCTCGGTGCGGGCGCCGATCGTTTTCGTTCCGGTCGGCGCGCCGCCGTCGGGCAAGAGCCCGGCCGGCAGAAGGTTGATCGCCGGCTGACCGAGGCGGGCCGCGACATGAAGGTTTGCCGGCTCGGAATAGATCGCGCGCGGCGTGCCGATCTGCACCAGGACGCCGTCGGCGAGGATGCCGATGCGGTCGGCCATGGTCATCGCCTCGATCTGGTCATGCGTGACATAGAGCATGGTGGCGCCGAGCTCGGATTGGATGCGCTTCAGCTCGAGCCGGAGATCGGCGCGCAGCTTGGCGTCGAGCGAGGACAGCGGCTCGTCCATCAGGTAGATCGCCGGCTTGCGCACCAGGGCGCGGCCGATGGCGACGCGCTGCATCTCGCCGCCCGACAGCTTCGTCGAGCGGTTGTCGAGCTTGTGGTCGATGCGCACCATGCGCGCCACCTCTTCGACGCGGCGGCGCACCGCCTCCTCCGGAAAGCGCCGCGCCGGGGAGCGCAGCGGGAAGGCGAGATTGTCGAACACCGACAGATGCGGATAGAGCGAATATTGCTGGAAGACGAAAGCGGTGTCGCGTTCGGCCGGCGACAGGGTCGTCGCGTCATGGCCGCCGATATGGATCGTGCCGCTGTCCGGCCGCTCCAGCCCGGCGATCAGCCTCAGCGTCGTTGTCTTGCCGGCGCCGGTCGGCCCAAGCAGCACGACGAACTCGCCGTCCTTGATCGCGAGGTCGAGATCGTCGATCGCGACGGTGTCGCCAAAACTCTTGGTCACGCCCTGGATACGGACATCAGCCATGGCGCGCCTCCGCTGCCTGATCATGCATGGCGGTCCTGACCGCGCGTCCGGAGCCCTTCTCGAACAGCGACAGCCGCGCGCTGCTCAGCGTCAGCCCGACCTGCTCGCCGGGGCTGAGATGGATGCCGGCCGGCACCCGCGCCTTGATGATGCCGTCGGCCGTCTCTACCGCGACGATCTGCGTGGTGCCGAGATATTCGGTGCCGTAGATCGCGCCGCGCAGCTTCGAGCCGTCGTCGAAGCGGATGTGCTCGGGCCGGATGCCGAGCGCCATGTCGGCGGGCGCGACGTCCTCGCGCACTTCCGGTACCGCCACCTTGGCGCCCTGAACGACGATCTCCTTCGCGCCCTTGGCGAGGCCGCCGCCGAATTTCAGGAAATTCATCGGCGGCGAGCCGATGAAATCGGCGACGAACATGGTCGCCGGCCGGTCGTAGATCTCGCGCGGCGTGCCGAACTGCTCGATGACGCCGTGGTTCATCACCGCTATCTTGTCGGCCATCGACATCGCTTCCATCTGGTCATGCGTGACGTAGACGGTGGTGGCGTGGATGCGGTTGTGCAGCTCGCGCAGCTCATGCACCATCAGATCGCGGAACTCGGTATCGAGGGTCCCCAGCGGCTCGTCCATGAGAAAACATTTCGGCCGCCGCACGATGGCGCGGCCGAGCGCGACGCGCTGGCGGTCGCCGCCGGCAAGGCCGGAGACGGATTTGCCGAGCAGGTGATCGATGCGCAACAGCTTCGCGGTCTCCTCGACGCGGCTGCGGATTTCGGCTGCCGGCATGCCCTGCGCTAGCAGCGGAAAGCCGATATTCTTGCGCACATTCATATGCGGATAGAGCGCGAAGAGCTGGAAGACGAAGGCGATGTCGCGCTCGCGCGCCCGGCGCATGGTCACGTCCTCGCCGCCGAGCAGGATCTTGCCGCCCGTGGGCAGCTCGAGGCCGGCGATCATACGCAGCGTCGTTGTCTTGCCGCAGCCGGACGGTCCGAGCATGACGAAGAACTCGCCGTCCTCGACGACGAAATTGGAATCCTGCACGGCGACGAATGCGCCGAAGGCTTTCCTCAGGTTCTGAACACGGATCTCGGCCATCTCTATTCCGGGAATTTCGAGACGATGATGAACATGACCGTGCCGGCGAGCATGGTGATGAAGGAATAGGTGTAGAGCGACAGCGCGAAGGGCTGGAACAGCATCAGGAAGCCGATCGCGATGATCGCCGTGGCGATGTTCTCCATCAGCCCGCGCCTTGCCCAGCGGGGCCAGCGCGATTTGCGTTTTGCGGTCTGGATCGTGCTCATTTGCGCACCGCGCCGAAGGTGATGCCGCGCAGCAATTGCTTGCGCAGCAGGATGGTGAAGACCAGGATCGGCACCAGGAAGATGGTCGTGCCGGCGGCGACCGCCGGCCAGTCCTGGCCGCCCTCGCCGATGATGGTCGGGATGAAGGGCGGCGCGGTCTGCGCGGTGCCGGAGGTCAGCAGAGCGGCGAACGCATATTCGTTCCAGGCAAAGATCAGGCAGAAGATCGCGGTCGCGGCGATGCCGGTCGTCGCCTGCGGCAGCACCGTGCGCCAGAAGGCCTGCAGCCGCGTGTAGCCGTCGATCATCGCCGCCTCTTCATATTCGCGCGGGATCTCGTCGATGAAGCCTTTGAGTAGCCAGACTGCCAGCGAGACGTTCACCGCGGTGTAGAGCAGGATCATGCCGAGCGCTGTGTCGGACAGGCCGAGCTCGCGGTACATCAGGTAGATCGGGATCGCCACTGCGATCGGCGGCATGAAGCGCGTCGACAGGATGAAGAACAGAAGGTCGTCCGCGAGCGGCACCTTGAAGCGCGAAAAGCCATAGGCCGAGAGTGTGCCCAAAAACACCGCGCAGAAGGTCGAGCCGAAGGCAATGATCAGCGAGTTGACGAAGCGCGGCAGGAAGTTCGACGGCCCGGCGATCACCATGTTGCGCTTGCGCACAGTCTCGTCGCAGAAGCCCGTCGCCGGCCCGAGCGAGTTGATATATTCCGGCGTCTGCCTTGTGCGCGTGGTGAAGAGATTGCAATAGCCCTCGATGCTCGGCTGGAAGACGATCTTGGGCGGATAGGCGATCGAGTCCGGCGGCGTCTTGAAGCTGGTGGCGAAGATCCACAACAGCGGCACGATCGAGATCAGCGCATAGGCTATGATGATCGTGCCGGCGATCAGCTTCGCGTTCGACGAGGGTGCTACGACGGAATGGGCGGTGGTCAGGCTCATCTCTGCTTCACCTTGTTGAGCGCCTTGACGTAGATGTTGGCCAGCCCGAACACCGCGACGAACAGGATGATGGCGAAGGCCGAGGAATAGCCGGTGCGCCAGCTTTCGAAGGCCTGCCGTTTCAGCGTGATCGAGGCGACCTCGGTCGTCGAGCCGGGCCCACCGCCGGTCAAGAGGTTGACCATGTCGAACATCTTGAAGTTCTCGATGCCGCGGAACAGCACCGCCAGCATGATGAAGGGCAGCGCCATCGGCAGCGTGATCGACCAGAACTGCCGCCAGTTGGAGGCGCGGTCGACCTCGGCCGCCTCATAGATGTATTCGGGGATGGAGCGCAGGCCGGCGAGGCAGATCAGCATCACGTAAGGCGTCCACATCCAGGTGTCGACGATGATGATCGCCCACGGGGCCAGCTCGACATTGGACAGCATCTGCACATTCGTCGGCGGAATGCCGGTGACGAAGGAGATGACATAGGAGAACAGCCCGATCTGCGGCTCGTAGAGGAAGCGCCAGAAATTGCCGACCACCGCCGGCGACAGCATCATCGGCACCAGGATGATTGTGGTCCAGAAGGCATGCCCCCTAAACTTCCGGTCGATCAGCCAGGCGAGCGTGAAGCCGATCACCGTCTGCAGCAGGATCGTCCAGAACACGAAATGCGCCGTCGTCTGCATGGCGATCCAGATGTCATGGTCGCCGAGGATGCGCTGGTAATTGGCGAGCCCGAGGTTCTTCACCACCTCGTTGGGGCGGTTGGCGCGGTAGTTGGTGAACGACAGATAGATCGCCCAGAACAGCGGGAAGATGTTGATGGCAAGCAACAGAAGAATCGTCGGCGAGATGAACAGCCAGGCGAGGCCCTTGTCGCTGATGCCCCGGATCTTCTTGGCTAACGGCTCCGGGGTCGCCCGGGCAACGTTGTCCGCAGTCCGATCGAGCATGGTAAGTCCTGCTTCGGTCACGGGTAAGTCTCGGCTATGGAATTTATCTGAACTGCGTCCCGTGCCAAGGGTAGCACGGGACGCTTCGATCAAGCTCGGGAGGAGCCTTACATCTTGCCCCGACTACATCTTGCCGTCGTCCTGGAACACCTGCGTCCAGTCCTTGACCAGGCCGTCGAGTGCGTCCTTGGCCGAGCCCTGGCCGGCCACGACATAGTCATGGAAGCGCTTCTGTGAGGCCTGCAGCAGCGGAGCGTAGCTCGGCTCCGCCCAGAAGTCCTTCACGATGGCCATCGAGTCGAGGAAGGCCTGCGCATAGGGCTGGCTGGAGGGGAACTTCGGGTCCTTCACCACGGAGTTCAGGCAGGAATAGCCGCCGAGCGACCACCACTTGGCCTGCACGTCCTTGTTGGCGAACCACTTGATGTATTTCAGCGCCGATTCCTGCTTGTCGGAATAAGACACCACCGAGATGCCCTGGCCGCCGAGCTGCGCGAACTGGTCGCCGTCGGGTCCTTTCGGATTGACGAAATAGCCGATCTTGTCGCCGCCGACATTCTCGTCCTTCTGCAGGCCGGGCCAGGTGAAGGCGAAGTTCATATGCATCGCCACCTGTCCGGATTTGAAGGCGTCGACGCCTTCGCCCATGTAGGCATTGGAGGAACCAGGAGGCGTGCAGCAGTCATAGAGCGCCTTGTAGAATTCCAGCCCCTTCACCGATTTCTCGGAGTTGACGAAGCCTTCCATCTCATAGGGCTTCTTCGGGTTCTCATACTGGAAGCCGTAGCTGTAGAGCACGTCCATGGCGCCCATGGTGATGCCTTCCGAGCCGCGCTCGGTGTAGATCGAGGCGCCATAGACGGTCTTGCCGTCGATCTGCCGCTTCTGGAAGAACTCCGCGATCTGCTTCAGCTGGTCGAAGGTGGTCGGCGCGGCGAGGTCCCAGCCATACTTCTCCTTGAATTCCTTCTGCAGCTCGGGCTTGGAGAACCAGTCCTTGCGATAGGTCCAGCCGACGACGTCGCCCATGGCCGGCAGCGCCCAATAGTTCGGCGTGTTCTTCGGCCATTCCGAATAGCCGACAACGGTTGCGGGCACGAAGTCGTCCATGCTGATCTTCTCCTTATCGAAGAAGTCGTTCAGCTTGACATAATGGCCGTTCTCCGCGGCGCCGCCGATCCACTGGCTGTCGCCGATGATCAGGTCGCAGAGCTTGCCGTGCGAGTTGAGCTCGTTGAGGAAACGGTCGGCGTAGTTCGTCCACGGCACGAACTCGAACTTCATGCCGATGCCGGTTTCCTTGGTGAAGTCCTTGGACAGTTCCACGAGCGCGTTGGCCGGATCCCAGGCCGCCCAGCACAGCGTCAGGTCTTCCGCATGCGCGACGTTCGAGACGGCTGTCGACGCAAACATCGCCGAGGCCAGTCCCAACGCCAGTTTCAAGGTCGATTTCATGCCTTACCTCCCATTTGCGAAACGCGTCCGGATGACGGTTTCAGAGCCCCTCAACCCTCGCTCCTCCGAGGGCCTAAACAGGCGCGCTATGCGTCGCCACGAAGCGCGATTGCGCTGCCGATGTTTAGTAATTTGTTTAGTGATGCTCTTTTTACTAAACAACGCAAGCGAATTCGTTGCTGCGTCGCAGCATGGCGAAACGGGTGCTTGAAATCGTTGGGAAATGATCGTCGGACCTGTGGCCGCCGCGGTCAGCTGGCCCCGGTGGCAGGGCCGGGGCTTGCCACCACTGGCCGGATCGCCGGCGCCGGCGGCAACAGCGCGCGTATGTCGGCGAAGGGAAAAGTCGGCTCGAAGCGGAAAGCCTCGGCCAGCGCGCCGGAGACGCCGTTGCACTGGCCGGCGCGGAACTCGTTCTGGAGGCGCGCCCGGTGCACATAATGCTCGGGGCCTTGCGACTGGTGCGCGCGGATCGCTTCTGCCTTGATCTCCCAATACTGGGAGATCTCGACATAATGCGTTGGTGAAAAACCGGTGCCGCCGAGCGTGTCGGCATGCAGCACCGGCACCGCGAAGGACGCCGCGATGCGCACGCCGTCGGACAGCGCGCGGTGGTCGCCGTGATAGTCATAGGGCGCATGGGTGATCGCGAGGTCGGGCTTCACCTCGCCGATCAGCGCCTTCAGCGCCGCAATGAACGCCCCATCGGCGACGAGCGCACCGTCGGGGAAATCGAGGAAGCGCGGCTCGACGCCGAGCAGCCCTGCCGCCTTGGCCGCTTCCTTGCGCCGCAAGCGGGCGAGCGCCGCCGGGTCGCCCGTACCGCCCCTGGCACCATCAGTGGCTATCGCAAAATTGAGCTCAGCGCCTTGCGCGGCATAGGCGGCCAGCGTACCGAACATGAATATCTCGATGTCGTCGGGATGGGCGCCCAGTGCCAGTATCTTCACGTCTTCTCTCCCGGAAATGACATGCCGAACGGAATTCTGCTCGCCCTGATCGCCTATGCAAGCTATTCGTTCAGCGACGCCGTCATCAAGAGCCTGGGCGGGCAGTTCACCGTCTTCGAGATCGGCTTCTTCTCGACCCTGTTTGCCGGCTGCTTCCTGTTCTTCACCAAGCCCGGGGACGAGCGCTGGCGCGATTTCTGGCGCACCAAAAGGCCATGGGCGGTGCAAGCGCGTGCTCTGGCCGGCATCGCCTCGGGCGTGCTCAGCGTCTTTGCCTTCACCACCATTCCGCTGGCGGAAGTCTACGCGCTGATCTTCCTTGCGCCGTTGCTGGTCACCATCCTGTCGACAGTCATCCTCAAGGAGAAGGTCGGTCCCTGGCGGTGGCTCGCCGTGGTCGCCGGCTTTGCCGGCGTGATGCTGGTGGTGCGGCCGGGTTTTCGCGAATTGCATCTCGGCCATCTCGCCGCCTTCGCCAACGCCTTCCTCGCCGCGACCAGCGTCATCCTGATGCGCTCGCTCGCCCAGCAGGAAAAGCGCACGACGATCCTCGGCGCGCTGGTCGGCTACGGCCTTGTCTTCAACGGCGTCGGCGCGACCGCCACCTCGTTCGCACTCCCCAGTCTCGGGCAACTGGTTTGGCTGATGATGGCGGGCCTCTTCACCGCCGGCGGGCAGCTGCTGCAATTGCTGGCGGTCAAATACGCGCCGGCAAACCGCATCGCGCCGACGCATTATTCGCAGATCGTCTGGGCGGTCATCCTCGGCGCGCTGTTCTTCCAGGAATATCCCGACTGGCTGTCGCTGGTCGGCCTGGCGGTGGTCGGCGCATCCGGCCTGCTGACCATGGTGCGCGAAGAGGTCAGGCTCGGCACCGTGCGCTGGAACCCGTTTGCGCGCACGAGGCTCTGAGCGCATACGTTGCATGGCGACCGCGACCGCTGATATGCGGGCGACATGACGACGAAACCCTTGCCGGAGCTTCCGGTCACAGCCGTGCTGCCGGCACTTGGCGAAGCGCTCTCGCAGCGGAACAGCGCCGTGCTGGTGGCGCCGCCCGGCGCCGGCAAGACGACGCTGGTGCCGCTGGCGCTGCTCGACGCGCCGTGGCTCGGGCAGGGGCGGATCGTGCTGCTCGAACCGCGAAGGCTCGCCGCCCGCGCCGCCGCCCGCCGCATGGCCGAATTGCTCGGCGAGGAGCCGGGCGGCACGGTCGGCTACGCCATGCGCATGGAGAACCGGACCTCGGCGCGGACAAGGATCCTGGTCGTCACCGAAGGCGTGCTCTCGCGCATGATCCTCGACGATCCTGAACTGCCTGGTGTCTCGGCAGTGATCTTCGACGAATTCCATGAGCGTTCGCTGGATGGCGATTTCGGCCTGGCGCTGGCGCTCGACGTGCAGGGCGCGCTGCGTCCGGACCTGCGCCTGCTGGTCATGTCGGCGACGCTCGACGGCGCGCGCGTGGCGAAGCTTTTGTCGGGGGCGCCGGTGATCGAAAGCGAGGGCCGCGCCTATCCGGTCGAGATCCGCTATGACGAACGGCTGGCCGGCACGGCGATCGAGGACGCCATGGCAAAGGCCGTGCGCTCCGCATTGGCTACCGAGCAGGGCAGCGTGCTCGCCTTCCTGCCTGGACAGCGCGAGATCGAGCGCACCGCCGAGCGGCTTCAGGGCAACGTTGCGGCCGACACCGATATCGTTCCGCTCTACGGGCAGCTCGACAACCGGGCGCAGGACCAGGCGATCAAACCGGCGCCGGCCGGTCGCCGCAAGGTGGTGCTGGCGACCTCGATCGCCGAGACCTCGATCACCATCGACGGCGTCCGCGTCGTCATCGATTCCGGCCTGTCGCGGCTGCCGCGCTACGAGCCGGCGAGCGGCCTGACCAGGCTGGAGACGGTGCGCGTCAGCAGAGCCTCGGCCGATCAGCGCGCCGGCCGCGCCGGGCGCACGCAGCCCGGCGTGGCGGTGCGCCTGTGGCGGGCCGAGCAGACCGCGTCGCTTCCCGCCTTCACGCCGCCGGAAATCCTCGAGGCCGACCTGTCCGGCCTGCTGCTCGACTGCGCCGCCTTCGGCGTCGCCGATCCGTCGAGCCTCTCCTTCCTCGATCCGCCGCCGGCCCCGGCGCTCAACGAGGCAAGGGTTCTGCTCAAGGCGCTGCACGCCATCGATGAGGCAGGACGGCTTACGGAAGCAGGCGCCGCCATGCGCAAGCTGGCGCTGCCGGTGCGGCTGGCGCATATGGTGGCCGAAGCCGCCAAGACGGGTCATGCGCTCGAAGCGGCGACGCTTGCCGTGCTTTTGACCGAGCGCGGGCTGAGCGGCGACAGCGCCGATCTCGAGCGGCGCCTGAGCCGGTTTCGCGGCGAGAAATCGCCGCGCGCCAACGCCGCCAGGCAGCTCGCCGAGCGTTTGGCCAAACCCTCCCCCTTGAGGGGAGGGTGGATCCGCGAAGCGGATCGGGGTGGGGTCGCTTCGGGCACGCCAACGCCGAGCATGCCGCCGGCGACCCCACCCCGTCTCCCCCGCATTGCTGCGCAGGGCGTGCTCGTCGACCCTCCCCTCGAGGGGGAGGGTAAGAACGCCGGTACCCTCCTCATCCACGCCTGGCCGGATCGCGTTGCAAGGGCGCGCGGGGAGCGCGGCCGCTTCGTGCTCGCCAACGGTTCGGGCGCCATGGTCGATGCCGCCGATCCGCTGGCGAATGAAACCTGGCTGGTCGTCGCCGACTTGCAGGGCAAGGCGCAGAACGCCCGCATCACCGCCGCCGCGCCGGTTGGCGAAGCCGATATCCGCGCCGCGCTTGCCGATCGCATCGAGACGAAGCGCGAGACGAGCTTCGACCGCGAGCGCCGCGCCGTGCGCATGCGCGAGACCGCCAGGCTCGGCGCTATCACGCTCTCCGAGCGCATGTTGCCGGCGCCGTCCGGCGCCGATGCCGACCGCGCCATCCTCGACGCGCTGAGAGAGCACGGCCTGTCGCTGCTCGACTGGGGCAAGGAGGCGGAGACGCTCCGTCAGCGGCTCGGATGGCTGCATCGCGGCCTCGGCGCGCCCTGGCCCGACGTTTCGGATGAAGCGCTTGTCGAGCGCCTCGACGACTGGCTCTTGCCGTTTCTCTCCGGCGACGCCTCTTTCGCGGCCATCAAGCCGGCGACTTTGTCGTCGGCGCTCATGGCGCTTGTCCCGCACGACCTGCAGCGCAAGGTCGACGCGCTGGCGCCGACCCATTTCGACGCGCCGTCCGGCAGCCATGTGCCGATCCGCTATGACGGCGAATGGCCGGTGCTGGCGATCCGCGTGCAGGAACTCTTCGGCCTCGACCGGCATCCTTCCATAGCCAACGGCACCGTGCCGCTGACGCTGGAGCTTCTGTCGCCGGCGCATCGCCCCATCCAGACGACGCGGGACTTGCCCGGCTTCTGGCGCGGCTCCTGGGCGGATGTGCGTGCCGACATGCGCGGCCGCTACCCAAAGCATGTCTGGCCGGAAAACCCGCTGCTGGCCGCCGCCACCAGCCGCGCCAAGCCGCGGGGGACATAGGCTTGCCGCCGAAGCTTTGGTGAGCCTCGCGTTACCGGACGGTTTATGTTGGCGGTTGGCGCAAACGCCGGTCACGTCGTCATCCACGGGCGGAGCAAGGAGCGAAGCGACGCGCGCAGACCCGAGGATCCATTCCGTGACTTCCAAGCGTCGCGACGATCCAGAATTCTGCTCCGTCGCATTCCACGGTCGAGGTAACGGAATGGATCCTCGGGTCTGCGCTCCGCTTCGCGTCGCTCCGCCCGTGGATGACGAAGTCGCGAGAGGCCTCGGCCAATCTTGAATGCTCATGATGAAACACCGGCCGCATACCGGGTCAGGCCACCCTTACAGCACTACTAGCGCTTACTCTCCCGCGGTTATAATCGTAAGTCGATGATCAACATCCTGCGCGCGCCTGATTCCCAGCCAAGCCAGCGGTTGCGGCTCAACACGCTGGTCCGCCTGCGCTGGCTCGCCATCGTCGGCCAGAGCCTGACCGTGCTGGTCGTCGCCTATGGGCTGAAATTCCCGCTGCCGGTCTCGATGTGCTTCGCGCTCATCGCCTTGTCGGCGTGGATGAATCTGTGGCTCACCTTCCGCTATCCGGCCGCGCATCGGCTCACCCCGCTCTCGGCCTTCGCCATCCTGACCTTCGACGGCCTGCAGCTCAGCGGTTTGCTTTACATGACCGGGGGCCTGACCAACCCGTTCTCGGTGCTGCTTTCAGTGCCTGTTGTCATTTCGGCCGCGTCGCTGCCGCTGCGGTTCACCGCGATCCTCGGCGCGCTGGTCATGGTGGCCGCGACGTTGCTGGTGTTCTTCCACCTGCCGCTGCCCTGGTACCAAGACGCGCCGTTGCCGATGCCCTTCATCTATGTCGCCGGCATGTGGATGGCGGTGTTCGCCTCGATCGCCTTCACCGCGATCTATGCCTTCCGCGTCGCGGCGGAAGCGCGGCTGCTCGCCAATGCGCTTGCCGCCACCGAGCTGGTGCTGCAGCGCGAGCAGCATCTTTCGGCGCTGGACGGGCTGGCAGCCGCCGCCGCGCACGAGCTCGGCACGCCGCTGGCCACCATCACCGTCGTCGCCAAGGAGATGGAAAAGGCGCTCGGCAAGGACCCGAAATACGGCGAGGACGTCAAGCTCCTGCGCTCGCAGAGCGAACGCTGCCGCGAGATCCTGAAGCGGCTGACCAGCCTGTCCTCGGAAGGCGAAGCGCATCTGTCGCGCATGCCGCTCACCTCGCTGATCGAGGAGGTGACGGCGCCGCACCGCGATTTCGGCATCTCGATCCGGCTGCGGCCCGGCGAGCGCATCGGCCCCGAGCCCGTCGGCCAGCGCAACCCCGGCGTCATCTACGGGCTCGGCAACCTCGTCGAGAACGCCGTCGATTTCGCCCGCAAGTCGGTCACCGTCAGCTGGAGCTGGGACAATGAGACGGTCACCTTCTCCATCACCGATGACGGGCCGGGATTCCCGGCCGAGATCATCGACCGCATCGGCGAGCCCTATATGTCGACGCGCCAGGGCACGGAGGCGGGCGGCGGCCTGGGGCTCGGGCTGTTCATCGCCAAGACCTTGCTGGAGCGGTCCGGCGCCACCATCGATTTCCGCAATTCGAGCGGGCTCGGCGAAGGCGCGGTGGTGCAGGTCGTCTGGCCGCGTGGCGTCTTCCTCAACCAGGATCAGGCTTCGGCCACCATGTTCGACAATGCGTAACCTTGGCTGGATGGTGCGTAGACCTTGCAATTACCGCATGGCAGCTCTGTTGCCGGCTCTAAAAATTGGACATTGCTCTTGCGGGACTGTATCTGCGTAAAAGTGAAGCATGTCGCCCAAAATTGTGTCTGGAAAAGCGGCATGCCCGAAAAACATGGACTTCGAGCGCCTTCGCCGGAATTCGTTTCGACGGGTAGCGCTTTTGGTCAATAGGGTGCCGATAAGATGAGCGGAGACGAGACGGCTGGCGCAATGGTCGAGGGCGAGGACACCTCGCTGCTCATCGTCGAGGACGACAAGCCCTTTCTCACCCGGCTCGCCCGGGCCATGGAAACCAGGGGCTTCGTGGTCGAGACGGCGGAAAGCGTCGAAGAGGCTGTCGCCAAGGCGCGCGCCCATCCGCCGGCCTATGCGGTGGTCGACATGCGTCTCGGCGACGGCAACGGCCTCGATGTCGTCGCAGCCATTCGCGAAAAGCGCGACGACGCCCGCGCCATCATCCTCACCGGTTATGGCAACATCGCCACCGCGGTGACGGCAGTGAAGCTCGGCGCCATCGACTATCTCTCCAAGCCCGCCGATGCCGACGACGTCTTCGCCGCGCTCACCCGCACCTCCGGCGAACGTGCCGCGCCGCCGGAAAACCCCATGTCCGCCGACCGCGTGCGCTGGGAGCACATCCAGCGCGTCTACGAAATGTGCGACCGCAACGTTTCCGAGACGGCGCGCCGCCTCAACATGCATCGCCGCACGCTGCAGCGGATCCTCGCAAAGCGGGCGCCTCGATAGGCATCGCTGGGCGCGCAGCATTATGCGCTACAGGTCGGCCTTGGTCCGCCTTGTAGTGAAGGAGCCAACCACCAAAGCCGGCGCTGCCCCTCATCGCCCTGCCGGGCACTTCTCCCCGTATAGTGACTGGGAGAAGGGGCTGGCCGTGATGCTGGCGCCTCTTCTGCAACGTCGGAGATTGGCGAAATCGTGGGCGACAGCGCCCTTCTCCCCGTTCTGCCGGCAGGCAGATGAGGGGCGGCTCCGGCGTTCGGAAATGACAGATACGCCGCGACGATTGCCTTCGATGCTTGTCCGGTCGTTGAAGTTTGCGCATCATCGCGCCGCTGAAAGGGAAGTGAGGAGGAGAAATGCCGGCTTTTGACCAACGGCCGAAATCGATCCTGCGCGAATTCCTCGACCGCGAAGCCGCCGGCGGCATCATCCTGATGGTGGCCGCGGCCCTGGCGCTGATCGTTGCCAACTCGCCTTTGGCCGAAACCTATTTCGCCGTGCTCCACGCTTATCTCGGGCCGCTCAGCATCTCGCACTGGATCAATGACGGGCTGATGGCGGTGTTCTTCCTGCTGGTCGGGCTGGAGATCAAGCGCGAGATGCTGGACGGGCAGCTCTCGACCTGGCCGCGCCGCGTGCTGCCCGGCATCGCCGCCGCCGGCGGCATGGTGGTGCCGGCGCTGGTCTATGTCCTGATCAACCGCGATAATCAGGCGGCACTCTCCGGCTGGGCGATCCCCACCGCCACCGACATCGCCTTCGCGCTCGGCGTTCTGTCGCTGCTCGGCAGTCGCGTGCCGGCCTCGCTGAAGGTGTTCCTCACCGCCCTGGCCATCATCGACGATCTCGGCGCCGTCATCATCATCGCACTGTTCTACACCAGCGGCCTGTCGCTGGCTTACCTGGCCGCCGCCTTCGCCGTCATCGCTCTGCTGGTCGTGCTCAACAACATGCAGGCGATGAAGCTCTGGCCGTATCTCCTGCTCGGCGTCGTCCTGTGGGTTCTGGTGCTGAAGTCGGGCGTGCATGCCACGCTGGCCGGCGTCGCGCTGGCGCTCACCATCCCGCTGGAGCGGTCTCCCGGCATCAGCCACGATACAGAACATTCGCCGCTGCACCGGCTGGAGCACGGCCTGCATAAGCTCGTGCCCTTCGTCGTCATCCCGATCTTCGGCTTCGCCAATGCCGGCGTCTCGCTCGGCGGCTTAAGCTTCGCGGCCCTAGTCGAGCCGCTGACGCTGGGCGTCGCCGCCGGCCTGGTTCTGGGCAAGCTGGTCGGCGTTTTCGGCTCCTCGGCGCTCGCCATCCGCTTCGGCCTCGCCGACCTGCCGGTCAATGCCGGCTGGCTGCATATGCTGGGCATTTCGCTGCTGTGCGGCATCGGCTTCACCATGAGCCTGTTCATCGGCCTGCTCGCCTTCGCCCGCGACCCGGCGCTCCAGGACGCGGTGAAGGTCGGCATCCTCGCCGGCTCGTTGGTTGCCGCGCTGCTCGGCGCCGCCGTGCTGCTGACGGCGCCTGCGGCCGGCGGAGCGGAAGAGGATCCGGGCTGATCACTCAGGGCACGAAAGGTTCCGGCGGCAGGCCAAAGGCCGCGAACAGGGCAGGGCCGAGCGGCGGGACATAGATCGTCAGCGCGGCGATCTTGCCGTCGGCGGCTTCGATGACATGCAGCGAATGCGGCCGCCAGATGGAATCCCGGCGGCCGAGCGCGTAAACGCCCACTGCCGGCTGGCCGTTGGCCCCGGTGGCCACCGCACGATAGCGGACAAAATTGCCCCAGACGCTTGCCAGGAAAGCGCCGATCGCCTGATGTCCGCGGTACCATTCCCGCCATGGCGGCATGTGGTAGACGGCGTCATCGCGCAGCAACTCGACGAGCCCGTCGAGATTGTCGGCCTGCCAGGCCTCCATATAGCGTTCGAGCAGCAGGCCTTCGTCCGAACCGGGCTCTGATCGCTGCGGCGGACTGCCTTCCGTATGGTGTCCGCCCAGCGTCGCGCGGGCCCGCTGCAAGGCGCTGTTGATCGAGGCTGTGGTTCCGCCGAGCAATTGCGCGGTCTCGATGGCGGACCATCCGAGCACATCGCAAAGCAGGAGGGCCGCGCGCTGCCTGGGCGGCAGCAGCTGGATCGCCGCCACGAATGCGAGCCGTACCGCCTCGCGAGCCTCGTAGCGCGCTTCCGGGCCGGGCCTGTGGTCGGCAATATCCGGCAGCTCCGCGTCCGGATATGGATCCAGCCAGGCGAGTTCCGCGATCGGGCCGCCGGTCGCGCCTCCTTCGGAGGGCGGCCGTCCGGGTTGCTCGAGAATGCGCCGCGCCGACGACCGTGCCTTGATCGCGTTGAGGCAGCTCTTGGTGGCGATCGCGTAGAGCCAGCCCCGCGCCGAGCCGCGCCCGTCGAATTGCGACCGCGCGCGCCATGCCTTGAGGAACGTCTCCTGGACGAGATCCTCCGCCTCGTTGAGCGAGCCCATCATCCGGTAGCAATGCAGCTTGAGCGCCCGGCGGTGGGCGACGCTCAGGCGTTCGAAGGCCAGCCGGTCAAGGGCCGGCTGGCCTTGCCTACCCAAAGGCTCGATAGGGCCGGAGGCGTCAGTCATGGGAAGCCCGCCGCGCTGAATTCGGCCGCCATCCTGCTCGCCTCATGCCGCTGCCGCAAGGCCGCTGCCGCTCACGGTAAAGGAACTGCCCTGCGGCTTGCCCGTCGCGAGTTCGACCACCGCACGTCCGACATCGTCCGGCGTCTGCATGTCGCTCAAGCTGGCGAGGAAGTCGGCCGGGCGGATGCCCATATAGGCGGCGATGCTGTCGATGCCGCGATCGCCGACGCCGGTTCCCGGCATGATGCGGGCGGGCGAAAGCGCCATGAAGCGCAGGCCGAGGCCGAGCTTGTCCGATTCCTTCTGGCAGTGGCCGGCCAGAAATATCTGCATGCGCTTGGCGCCGGCATAGCCGCCTGAATTCGGCGGTCCGCCGGTGATGGCGGCGCCGCTGGCAATCAGCAGCACGCGGGCTCCGGGCTTCAGCCGACCCTTGAGGGCTTCGCGGCAGAACAGGAACGAGGCCTTGACGTCCATTTCCCAATTCGCCGAGAAGACTTCCCAGCTCTGCTCCTGGATCGGCGCGGCAGCGGCGAGCGCCCCCGCGCAGACCACCAGCACGTCGGGCGCCAGCGCATTGAAAACCGCCTGCGGCGCGGCTTCCGCCGTCGCGTCCATGCTGAGGGTCCTCAAGCCCGGCCGTTCCCAGGCAAGCTGCTTCAGGTCGGCGGCGCCTCGGGCGACGGCAAGCACGGTCGCTCCCGCGCCAAGCGCGGCTTCCACGATCGCGCGGCCGACGCCCCGGCTGCCTCCAACCACGACGACATTCTGATTTTGCAACGGTTTCATGTGATCACCTCTTTTCCGGGCCGCCGGCCATCCGGACGCGCCTGTAGGTGAAGACAATCGAGATCGGCGGAAATCATCGGTGCGAGACGAAAATTCTCGTTGGCCGCAGGCGAGGGGTCAGTTTGAACCCCGGCTCGACGCCGGACGTCAGCGGCAAGACGCCGGCGGTCAATCCTTGCGCGAAGGCTCTACTCGCTCTCGCCATCCAGCGCCGGCACCGCGACGCCGGCAAGCTCGGCTGCCAGCAGCCGCGCGGCGCCCGCCCGCGCGATCCGCAGCATCAGCGCCTTGCGCGTCGCAGCCGCCATGCGGTGCTCGGGCGCATCGCGCAGGATCTCCGCGCCATAGCCGTCGGAGAGCATGAAGCCGCATTCCTCGGGAAAGATATCCTGCGGAACGCCAGGATGGGTGGCGAAGAAGAATCGGTCGGAATGCAGCCGGTAGTCCGGCCATTTGCGGTCGACGCGAAAATCCTCGATCGAGGATTTGATCTCGATGATCCAGATGTCGCCCTGCCTGGTCAGCGCGACGAGATCGGCGCGCCGCCCGGTGGCGAGCGATAGCTCCGGCAGCACATGCGCGCCCATTTCGCGGAGCAGCCGCTGCACGCCGCGCCGCACCAGCATGGCGCGCTCCGACTGGCGGCCGTCGATCAGTGGGTTGAGGGGAATCGGGGAAACGATGGGCATGGAAGACACCATGCCAGATTTTGTTCACGGTTTGAACCCGCTTAAGCGGGGCGATTGTATATTTGACAGACCAAGCCAATCCCCCTATTGCGAATTCAAAGCGTAGCCATGGCCGACAGTCAGCACTCACCGATCATCAAAGGCATTCTCGTCGCTGAAGCGCTTGTTGGAGGCGCATTCGTCGCCTTTTGGTTATGGACAGGTGAGGCCACCATCCCAAAGCATAGCGGCGGCCTGACAACCCTGAATCGGGCTGAAGACCCATACCTCTATTGGTCCTTGGTGATTGTAATTTTGGGGGTGATTATAGCCTTCCCACTTCGGTATCTCTACAAGGGACCGCCGAAGCACTAGCCCATCCCAGCCCCAAACCAGCGGATGAATGAGGCGTCCTTTGACAAAGCCGGCGCTCGGATGGATAGTATCCGCGCTTGGCTTGGGAGGGGTTAAATGTCAGACGACGGCAAAATTGCATAGCTTGAATCGGCCATTCTTCAACTTCGCAGTGAAGTTTCGAACCTCAAAAAAGAGGTGAAGCTTCTTAAAGAAAAGAAATACGTTACGCTTGCCGATGTGACACAAGCGGTCCCTCAGATTCTAGCAAAACTGTCACGGCGCTAGCATCTAGCTCGCAACGCGAATAGCGATCTGTGATGTATTCGAAGGCGTTTGAGCGCGTTTCGGCGTCGCTTTTTGCGAACAATACAGAAGTCAGAAGCGCGTGAACTGCAAGTGCGCGCACGATGTCAGGTTCTTTCATTGGAGGCTCCTATGGCGGTCGACTATGGCTTGATTAGTATTTCGTTTTTTGGGCCAGATGGCTCAACCCAATCCTACATCGAACCTGATGGGACGATGCGATATGAACGGGGGAAGTCTGGGGCTGAATTCCAATACGAGGTGATCCTGTCTGCTGACAGAACCGTCAAACTTCGTGTCGTGGCCTTCGATCACTCTAGGCCATTGGACGCCTTAGAAATTGACGCAAAGGGGCAGCTAAAAAGAATGCTCCAGGCTCTCGGGAAAGTTGGCGACGAAATGGAAGTCTCTGCCAAAACGTGACCAGAGCTATTTGGCCTTTTTCGTCTTATCGTCCTTCGGCGGCGGTGTCTGCGCCGGCGCGATAGCCCGGCCCATCCAGTTGGTGGCGGCCATCAGGGGTCTTGGGAAAAAAGGGGGAGAGCCGCAGCCCGCGGAGACGGCTCGATCGACGGTCGGCTCTTGCCAACCGCATCCCCTCGGCAGCAATCTCGCCGTGAGAGGATTTCCCCATGACCCGAGATCAGATGCTCGCCCACCTGCGCTCCGCCGATGCCGTCGCGCGCGAGGCGGCGGCGCATGGGCATCATCCGTTCGGCTGCGTCCTGGTCGGGCCGGACGATCGGGTGCTGATGCGACAGGGCAATCTCGACACGGTGCGCCATGCCGAGACCGAGCTCGCCCGTCGTGCCGCGGCCGCCTATGAGCCGGAGTTCCTGTGGCAATGCACGCTGGTCACGACCGGCGAGCCCTGCGCGATGTGCGCCGGCACCATGTATTGGGCCAATATCGGCCGGCTGGTCTACGGCTACGAGGAGACCGATCTCCTGGCGCTCACCGGCGATCACGAGGAGAATCCGACGATGAACCTCGCCTCGCGCACCGTGTTCGCTTCCGGCCAGAAGAAGATCGAGGTCTTCGGTCCGTTCCCCGAAATCGCGGACGAGTTGCTCGCACCGCACCGCGATTTCTGGAAGCGCTGACGCGGTCTTAGAACCGCGTGCCTCCCGCCTCGTTGAACCTATAGACGAGCGAGAACGAAAGCGTCTGCACTTTCGACTTGAACGCGATGGCATTGGCTGGGGCGCCAGTGGTTGCGACGTAGATTTGTGCGTTCTCGCGACTGTAGTCGGCAAAGCGGTATTCGGTTTTCATGAACCAGCCCGGCGAAGATAGGCCGGTAAAGTCAAGCGAGTTTTCGATGCCGCCGCCTATGAACCAGCCGCTGTGATGGTGTCCGGCAACGCTAAGGGGCGGAGGAAGCGGAAGGTTCAAGCTCGATCCCGAGAAATCGGCGTGGCTGTAGCCGCCATTGACGTAGATCAGCGCGTCCGGTGTCGCAAGCACGCCAAGACGTAGGCCGGCGGCATAGTTCAGTTTGTCGCGCGTTGTCCCTTGGTACTCCGAAAAGGGCGATCTAATTTCGCCCCTGAGGTCTCCGAACTGAATATCGGTAAAGGCTCCGACCAGCCACCAAGGAGCAAATTGCCAGTCGAAGCCGCCGCCTACCGTGCCGAAGCCACCGTCTCCCGATGTATGCGCGGTCGGCTCAAAAACTGGGCCGCCGCCTAAAATGGTGTACTGGTCGGCGCTCCACCATCCGAACCCGCCGCCGGCCGAAAGATAGAACCCGCTCCAGTCCCGTGCCGGCGCTTGCCCCGCGGCATTCATGTCGGCCGCCGACGCCGCCGGCGCCAACATGCTTGCGATTACGATGCCGGCCGCGCGCAAAACTCTCATGCAAAAGTCCTCTAGGTTGATCTTGGCACGTGCAGCCATGACCGATTTCGCGGCTGCCGTCTTGGACCGGCGGGCTCCGGCATTGGATGGGCGGGCGTGGTTTGAAATCGATCGGGAATGTGGCGCGGCTGCAACGAATACCGACCCAAATGATCGCGGCTTGGACCGAATGGCTCTGGAATTGGACTGGTGAGCTGGATTGTTTCTTTTTGGCCGATCCGCGCCGCGACGGCCATGCTAGGCTGAAGACGGAGCAAACAGATTTCCGCCAATGCAGAAGATCGATTTTTCGTCCGACAGCCTGCCGGCGCATCTGAGCGACAAGGATCGCTTTCGCCTCTGGCGCGACATGTGGATGGAGCAGCTCGGCGACGCCGAGATCAGGCATGCCGAGGACAAGCGTTTCGCGACGGCGACGAAGATGCGCTTTCTCGGCGACCTTCGCGTCGGCCTGTTCGAGACCACGACCGAGTATTATGTGCGCACGCGCCGGCATGTCGCCAACGACCGCGACGATATCTTCGTGGGATTCTACCGCAGCCCCAGGCCGCAGGTCTGGTCCGTCGCCGATTGCGATCTGTCGCTGCAGCGCGGCAATGGCATCGCCTACAACGTGGCCCAGCCCTGCCGCAGTTTCACGAACGGCGTCACGTCCTGGGTCTTGGCCTCCATCCCCCGCGCCACGTTGCTGAGACAGGTGCCGCATGCCGATGATCGCCCGGTGACGCGGCTCGACCCGGCAAGTCCCGCCGTGCGCCATCTGGAGCGCACGATCGACTTCCTGCTGCAGTCCGAGGAACTGGATGGAGAGCCGGCCCTGTCGCGCCAGGCCGGAACGGCGCTGGCCGATCTGATCGTGCTGGCGCTGGGGGCCAAGGGCGATGCCGCGGAAATCGCCATCGGTCGCGGGCTGCGCGCGGCGCGGCTGCGCGAGGCTCTGGCGGTGATCGAGGCGCGTTTCGCTGACCCGGCGCTGTCGACGGAGACGGTGGCGCGCGCGGTGGGGCTTTCGCGGCGCTATCTCAACACGCTTTTGCTCGAGAGCGGGCGCACCTTTGCCGAGCGCGTCCTGGAACTGCGGCTGCAAAAGGCATGCGCCATGCTGTCGGATGTCCGCAACGACGCCACCAAGGTCAGCGACATCGCTTTAGCCGCCGGGTTCAACGATGTGTCCTACTTCAACCGGCGGTTCCGGGTGCGGTTCGGCGCCTCGCCCACGCAATATCGCGGGGGATAGCTTCCGGGCGCTGGCTGTCCCGTCAGGCGGGTACCCGATCCGCCGAGCCAGCCATATCGTCCAGGATCGGGCAGTCCGGGCGGTCGTCGCCGTGGCAGGCGTGGATCAGCTTTTGCAACGTCGAGCGCATCGACTGCAATTCACGCACCTTTTCCTCGATCGCCCTGACATGGGCGGCGGCGATCTCGCGCACGTCGTGGCTGGCGCGCTCGCGGTCCTGATAAAGCGCCATAAGCTGCCTGCAATCGTCGATTGAGAAGCCGAGATTGCGCGCACGGCGCAGGAAGGCGAGCCGGTGGATGTCCTCGCCGGAGTAGTCGCGATAGCCATTATCGGCCCGCGCCGGACGGATCAAGCCGATCTCCTCATAGTAGCGGATGGTCTTGGCCGGCAGGCCGGAACGTTCGGCTGCATCACCGACATTCATGGCGTTCTCCCTAATGTCCGGCAGCCTTCGAGCTGCCCCATTGATTTTGCTTCACAATCCTGTGAGGCCTGTTGCGGAAATGCCGCAGTTCGGCATCTACCGGCAGGTAAAGCCTTGCATATAGGCAGTGCGCGCTTGGCAAGCAAAAGAAATGCCAGCATGAATGATGGCAAGAAAGCGGCCGACTCGTGCCGCTGATACAGAGACAGGGCGTCGGACCTTTTCATGCGCTTGAAGTCGTTTGCAATTCTCGCCGCCCTTGCGCTGTCGACCGCGATCAGCGGCTGCAGCACCATTGGCGGGCAGTTGTTCACCAACAACTATGGCGCGATGACCGATGCCGGCTATCAGCTGCCGCGCATCCCGATCGAGAAGGTCCCCGCCAGGTACCACCGCCAGGAAGTGCGGTATGATTCCTCGGAAAAGCCGGGCACCATCATTGTCGATACCCAGAACAAGTTCCTCTACTTCATCGAGGGCGACGGCATGGCGATGCGTTACGGCATCGGCGTCGGCCGCGAGGGCTTCGAGTGGCACGGCACCGCCCATATCGCGCTGAAGCGCGAATGGCCGACCTGGACGCCGCCTTCGCAAATGATCAAGCGTCAGCCTGAGCTCGCCAAGTTTGCCGGCGGCATGGAACCGGGGCTGAAGAACCCGCTCGGCGCGCGCGCCATGTACCTCTTCAACAAGGGCGGCGACATGGGTTACCGCCTGCATGGCAGCCCGGAATGGTTCTCGATCGGCAAGGCGATGTCGTCGGGCTGCATCCGGCTGATGAACCAGGACATTATCGACCTCTACGACCGCACGTCGGTCGGCGCCAAGGTCATCGTGATGTAAGGACCATGATCCCGAAAAGTGGAAGCCGGTTTTCGGGAAAGATCATGGTCAACTAAAGAGTTTCGCAGGCGGACCGTCTAGGCAACAACAAGACGTCCAAGAACAGAAAACCGGGCTGTTGGGGCCCGGTTTTTTGTTTTTGCGATCAGCGATTTTTGCCAGTTACGCGACAGGCGGCAGGAAGTCTCAGGCGACCTGCTCGACCTGCTGCACCTCTGGAACGAAATGCCGGAGGAGGTTCTGGATGCCGTGCTTCAAAGTCGCCGTCGACGACGGACAGCCGGCGCAGGCGCCCTTCATGTGCAGGAACACGGTGCCGTTCTCGAAGCCGCGGAACGTGATGTCGCCGCCGTCCTGGGCAACCGCGGGGCGCACGCGCGTGTCGAGCAGCTCCTTGATGGTCAGCACCAGCTCTTCGTCGGCCTTGTCGTAGAACTCGCCGGTCCCGCCGGCTTCGCTCGTCGGGGCGGCCGAGGCCATGACCGGCGCGCCGGACATGAAGTGTTCCATGATGGCGCCGAGGATGGCCGGCTTTAGATGCTGCCAGTCCGGGCCGTCTTTGGTCACGGTGATGAAATCATAGCCGAAGAAAACGCCGGTGACGCCCGGGATCTCGAACAGACGGCCGGCCAGCGGCGAGGCCTCCGCCGCGGCTTCGGCGTTGCGGAAATCGGCTGTGCCTTCGCGCAGCACTTCCTTGCCCGGCAGGAATTTCAGCGTCGCCGGGTTCGGCGTCGATTCGGTCTGGATGAACATCGGTATCTCCAGGCCCTTCCTGGGCCGATAGTTTGGAACAATTCTAAATAGGCTCTATCGGCAGGACATTCAAGCGAAACGCGTCGCCCTGAACGGCTGGCTGGCGGAATGTTTTCGACCCTCATCCACTTGAGATGTGTTGAGATTCAGGTCAGGCCGTTCGCAGACCGGCCTCACCTGAATATCAGCACATCTCAGGCGAGGCTGTCGATCTCCTCATCCGACAGATTCTGCGGCACCACCGTGACAGGAATTGGGAAAGCCGCCCCCCGGCCGGCAACCGCGCTGACCAGCGGCCCCGGGCCTTCCTTGCCGGCGCCGGCGGCCAGCACCAGAATGGCGATGTCCTGGTCGTCCTCGATCAGCTTGTGGATCTCGTCGGTTGGCTTGCCCTCGCGCACCACCAGTTCCGGCTCGATGCCGACGCTCTGGCGCACCTTGTTGGCGTGGCCGTCGAGGGCTCCGCGCGCCGTCGCGTTTGCTTCCTCGCGCATGATCTTTTCCACGCCCAGCCAGTGCTGGAAGTCGTCAGGCTCGATGACATAGAGCAGCACCAGCACGCCGTTGGTGTGCTGCGCCCGCTTCGAGGCGTAGGCGACCGCACGCTCGCATTCGGGCGTGTCGTCGATGATCGCCAGGAATTTGCGGCGATGGCCGGCTTCGCGGCTGAGGCGTTTGGAGACCATGTCTATCTGCTCGGTATCAATTCGGCCGCAATCTGCCACCGCCGCGAACCGGCGGCAAGCCGCCGGCCGGCGTGGCGATGGTCCTGGAGCAATTCCAGGAAAAGTGTGAAGCGGTTTTCCGTCCGGAATTGCGTCGAAACAACTACTTAGACCGGTCGGTCAGTCCTGCAGCAGGCCGATGATGTCGCGCACCGTCTTCATCGTGCCTTCGGCGATGGCGCGGGCCCGGTCGCCGCCGTCCTTGAGCACGGCGTCGACATAGGCGCGGTCGCCCTCGATGCGGCGCATCTCGGAAGCGATCGGCGCCAGCTTCTCCACGGCAAGGTCGGCCAGCGCCGGCTTGAACACGGAAAACTGCTGGCCGCCATATTCCTTCAGCACGTCTTCCTTCGAGATCTCGGCGAGGCCGGCATAGATGCCGACGAGGTTCTCCGCCTCGGGGCGGCTTGCAAGTCCGTCGATCTCGCTTGGCAAGGCTTCGGGGTCGGTCTTGGCCTTGCGGATCTTCTTCGAGATGGTGTCGGCATCGTCGGTCAGGTTGATGCGCGACAGGTCCGACGGGTCGGATTTCGACATCTTCTTGGAACCGTCGCGCAGGCTCATGATGCGCGCCGCCGGACCGCCGATGACCGGTTCGGTGATCGGGAAATAGCCGTTCACCGTCTCCTCGCCGACCTGCATTTCGACGCCGACGCCGAGCGCCGCGATCTTCTCGGAGAAGTCGTTGTTGAACTTCTGCGCGATGTCGCGGGTGAGCTCCAGATGCTGCTTCTGGTCCTCGCCCACCGGCACATGGGTGGCGCGGTAGAGCAGGATGTCGGCTGCCATCAGGCTCGGATAGGCGAGCAGGCCGAGCGAGGCGTTCTCGCGGTCCTTGCCGGCCTTGTCCTTGAACTGCGTCATCCGGTACATCCAGCCGATGCGCGCCACGCAGTTGAAGATCCAGGCAAGCTCGGCGTGCTGGATGACCCGCGACTGGTTGAAGACGATGTGCTTCTTCGGGTCGATGCCGGAGGCCAGGAACGCAGCGGTGATCGAGCGGGTCTGGTCGGCAAGGTCCTGGTGCACGAGCTGCGCCGTCAGCGAATGCATGTCGACGACGCAATAGATGCAGTCGGACTGTTCCTGGAGGGCGACGAATTTCTTGATGGCGCCGAGATAGTTGCCGAGATGCAGATTGCCGGTCGGCTGGACGCCCGAAAAGACAAGTGGCTTGAAGGCGGACATGAGTTCCTCATGGCTTGTGGAGGGCCGTCTAAGCATGATTCCAAAAAGTTGCAGACTTTTTGGAGCCAATCATGCGGCTGGAAACCGCGCGCGGCGAAAGTCTTTCGACGGCGCGCTTATGAACGAAGGGCGCGACGTGATCAAGACCGGTGTTGCTGCAAGCCTGCTTGGGTTATTCGTCCAGGCTGGTCTTCGGTTCGGGCGGCGCGGATTTTGCCTCGCCCCGCTTCACGTTCCTGCGGATCATGCCGAAATCGGCGCCGCCGGTGCCGAAGGCGGCGATGAAGTAGAGCGCCGCGCCCCCGCCGACCAGCGCGAACAGCGTCGTAGCCTTCACCACCAGGGGGGAGCCGGGCCCGAGCCTTGCGGCGAAGTAGTGCTCGGCGAAGTAAAGCGCGGTCGCCATGATCACCGCCGACAGCACCAGCCTTGGAATGCGCTTCAAGAGCGGGATGTCGCGGCCCCAATGTCCGCGCCGGATCAGCATGGCGAGCAGCATCAGCGCGTTGACCCAGCCGGCGACGGCCGAGGCCACCGCGATGCCCGGCGCGCCCATGGACGGGAACAGGGTGAGCGCCGTGGCGACGTTCACGCCGACCGAGATGGCTGCGAAGATCATCGGCGTGCGCGTGTCCTCGCGCGCGAAGTAGCCCGGCGTGAAAGCCTTGATCAGCACGAAGGCGGGCAGGCCGAGGCCGAAGATCGCCAGGATCGAGGCGACGATCGGCGTCGAGTGGTTGGCGGCAAACGCCCCGCGCTCATAGACCAGCCGCACGATCGGTTCGGACATGACCCAGAGCGCCGCCGCCGCCGGCAGCGTCATGAACAGCGTGAACTCGACTGAGCGGTTCTGCAGGTTCGCGGCCTCGACGAGGTTGCCCGATTTCAGCGCCCGCGACAGTTCCGGCAACAGCACGATGGCGACGGCCACGCCGACGACGCCGAGCGGCAGTTGGTAGATGCGGTCGGCATAGGCGAGCGACGAGACCGCGCTGTTCTGCGCTGAGGCGATCGCTGTGCCGATCAGCTGGTTGATCTGGGTGATGCCGCCGGTGATCGCCGCCGGCAGCGCCAGGATCAGCAGCCGCTTGACGTTGGGCGTCATCTTCGGCCGGCGAAAGCCGATCGAGATGCCGGCATGGCGCACCGCGATCCAGACGATGGCGAGCTGCACGATGCCCGCCGCCAGCACGCCCCAGGAGAGGCCGAAGCCGACATCATGCGCGTCCAGCCCGTGATACCAGGCGTAACCCAGCACCGCGATCAGGATGATGTTGAGGAAGGCGGGCGCGATCGCCGCCGCGAAATAGCGGCGCAGCGAGTTCAGCATGCCGGCCATCATGGCGCCGAGCGACATGCAGATGAGATACGGGAACATGATCGTGGCGAGCGTGACGGTCGTCTCGAACTTGCCCGGAATGTCGGCAAAGCCCGGCGCCACCAGGTAGCGCACGATCAGCGGCATCGCCAGTTCCATGGCGATCGTCAGCGCCAGCAGCGCCGAGAACAGCACGCCGAACACTTCCTCCGAGAAGCGCTTGGCGCCCTCATTGCCATGCTGCTCGATCTCCTTGGCGAAGAGCGGCACGAAAGCGGCGTTGAACGCGCCTTCGGCGAACAGCCGGCGGAAGGTGTTGGGGAACTGGAAGGCGGCGTTGAAGGCGTCGGCGACCGGCCCGGTGCCGAGTGCCGCCGCCATCAGCATCTCGCGGCCGAAACCCAGCGCGCGGCTCATCAGCGTGCCGGAAGCGACGGTGGCGAATTTCTTGACGAGGCTCATGCCGGGGATGACTGCCAGGGAAATTGCGTCAAATGGATGGTCACTCGGCCGCCGCCTTGGCCTTGCCGCTGCGTTCCGACGAATTGCCTTCCAGCGTATCGATCAGCCGCTTGTGGATGGTGGCCGTGCGCGTCGGGCTGTCGATCTTCTGTCCGGTGAGGTCGGTGACATAGAATGTGTCGATGACCTTCTCGCCGAAGGTGGTGATATGCGCCGAGGCGATGTCGAGCGAAAGGTCGGAGAGCGTGCCGGTGATCTCGGACAGCAGGCCAGGCCGGTCCAGCCCCTCGACCTCGACCACCGAGAAACGGTTCGACAGCGTGTTGCGGATTTCGGCCCGCGGCGGAATCCTGAATACCTTGGCCCCGCGCCTCGGCTTGGTGCGCTTCTCGATCATCTCGGGCAGCCAGCTCTTGCCGGACAGCACGTCCTCGATCAGCCGGCCGACCCGCTCGGCGCGGCGGCGCTCGTCCTCGTCGAGATCGAACTCCCTCGAGATCAGGATGGTGTCCAGCGCCCGTCCGTCGGAAGTGGTGAAGATCTGCGCGTCGACAATGTTGCCGCCGGCCGCGGCGCAGGCCCCGGCGATGATCGAAAGCAGGCGCGGATGGTCCGGCGCCAGCACGGTGATCTCCGTCACCGCCTCGAATTCATGCGTCTTGACCATGGTCGCGAGCTTCTTGCCCGCCGCATCCGCCTCACGGATGAATTCGGCGTGGCGCAGCTGGTCGTTGAGGTCGACCGTCAGCAGGTAGTTCTCATAGTGCTGCGCGACATAGCGCTTGCGCTCCTTGGCCGGCCACGCCGAGAGCGCCTCGGCCAGCCGCTCGCGCGCGGCGGCGGTGCGTTGCGCACGCGACACTTCCGAGAAGCCGCCGGTCAGCAGCAGCTCGGTCTCGTAATAGAGCGTGCGGAGCAACTGGCCCTTCCAGCCGTTCCACACGCCCGGCCCGACCCCGCGTATGTCGCAGACGGTGAGGACCAAAAGCAGCTTCAGCCGCTCCACCGATTGCACGATCGAAGCGAAATCCTCGATCGTCTTGCGGTCGTTGAGGTCGCGCGTCTGCGCCGTCATCGACATCACAAGGTGGTTTTCGACCAGCCAGGCGACGGTCTCGGTGTCGGCCGGCGACAGCCCCATATGTGGGCAGATGCGTCGCGCGATCCTGGCGCCGGCCTCCGAATGGTCTTCCGGCCGGCCCTTGGCGATGTCGTGCAGCAGCACCGCGACGTAAAGCGCTTCGCGGCTCTTCTTCAGACCCGGCATCAGCGAATGCGCCAGCGGGTGGATCTTCTCGCCATCGCCGCGCTCGATCTCGGCCAGCACGCCGATGCAGCGGATCAGATGCTCGTCCACCGTGTAGTGGTGGTACATCGAGAACTGCATCATGGCGACGATCTTGCCGAAGTCGGGGATCAGCCTGCCGAGCAGCCCGGCCTCGTTCATGCGCCTGAGATTGAGCTCGGCGTTGCGGTCCGAGGTCAATATGTCGAGGAACAGCCGGTTGGCCTCCTCGTCGCGCCGAAGCGACTTGTTGACCAGGCCGAGCGAGCGGGTGAGCAGCTTCAGCGCGTCGGGGTGGAACTCCAGCCCATGCTTGTCGGCGAACCAGAACAACCTCAGCAGGTTGACCGGGTCGCGTTCGAACACGCCATCGTCGGCGATGTTGATGCGGTGGTTGTCGACAATGAAATCGGACGTGCCGGCAAGCTTGCGCTTGCGCCGCTGGAAAGTGAGGAAGATGCGGTTGAAGCCCGGCACATGCTTGGCTTGCTCTTCTTCGAGCGCGGCGCAGAAGATGCGGGTGAGGTCGCCGACATCCTTGGCGACGAGGAAATAGTGCTTCATGAAGCGCTCGACCGCCGACAGGCCGGGATGCGTCGTATAGCCCAGACGTTCGGCGATCTCACGCTGGATGTCGAAATGCAGCCGCTCCTCCGCCTTGCCGGTGAGGAAGTGCATGTGACAGCGCACCGCCCAAAGGAAGTCCTCGGCCTTCTGGAACTCGCGATACTCGGCTTGGGTGAAGACGCCCTTCTCGACCAGCTCCTCGCCGGTGCGCACGCGATAGAAATATTTGCCGATCCAGAACAGTGTCTGCAGGTCGCGCAGGCCGCCCTTGCCGTCCTTGACGTTGGGCTCGACCAGGTAGCGGCTTTCGCCGGCCTTGGCGTGGCGCTCGTCGCGCTCGGCAAGCTTGGCCTGCACATATTCCGGCCCGGTCGTGCGCACCACCTCGTGGTCGAAGCGGGTGAGCAGTTCTTCATAGAGCTTCTGTTCGCCCCACAGGAAACGCGCCTCGAGGATCGAGGTGCGGATGGTGATGTCGCTGCGCGACAGCCTCAGGCAGTCCTCGATGTTGCGGGTGGCGTGGCCGACCTTCAGCCCCATGTCCCACAGCATGTAGAGCATATACTCCACGATCTGCTCGCCCCATGGCGTCTGCTTGTAGGGCAGCAGGAACAGGAGGTCGATGTCGGAGCCCGGCGCCAGCGTGCCGCGGCCGTAGCCGCCGACCGCCACGACCGCCATGCGCTCGGCCACCGAACGGTTCTTGACTCGGTAGACATGGGTGGCGGCGAAATCATAGAGCGCCCGGATCAGCTCATCCATCAGATGCGAGAGCCGCTCGGCGCAGGCATTGCCGCCGCCATCCTCCTTGAGCATGGCCTCGGCGATCTTGCGCCCCTCCGCCAGCCTGGTTTTGAGCAATTGGAGCACGGCGGTGCGAACCGCCGGTCCCGAACCGTCGCCGGCGCTTGCCGACGTCAGCGCGGTCAAGTCGCGGCGCAAGGCGTCGCCATCGATGATTTCGTTGAGTTTCAGGGAGATCTTTGCCATTCGGCGGCGTCTATAGCCTGTTTTCTTCGCGCTGTGTATGGGGCTGGCGCACGCGTTTCCGATGGCGCGCGATTGATGCAGCGCTAGGCCAAACGACCAGAATTTCCGAAAGTCGAAACTGGCCCTTGACCTTCCAGTAGCTGGAAGGACTACCTCCGCCTCAATTCGAATTTCCGAGGCATTGCTGATGACCCATTCCGACCACAACCATCATCACTCGCATGGCGCATCCTGCTGCTCCGCGAAAACTGCAGCGTCCGCGGCCGAAGCTGTGATTCGCGATCCTGTCTGCGGCATGACGGTCGATCCGGCGGCCGGCAAGCCGACAGCCGAGCACGGCGGACGAACCTTTCATTTCTGCAGCGAGCGCTGCCGCACGAAGTTCGTAGCCGAGCCGGAGAGCTACCTGACGGCCACCGATCCTGTCTGCGGCATGAGCGTCGATCGCGCCAGTGCCAGGCACTTTGTACGTCATGATGGCAAGGGCTTCTATTTCTGCTCGGCCGCTTGCCAAGGCAAGTTCGAGGCGGAGCCGGCAAAATACCTTGCCGGCCGGCCCGAGCCGCAGCCGATGCCGAAGGGAGCGCGGTACACCTGCCCGATGCACCCGGAAATCATCCGCGACAAGCCCGGCTCCTGCCCGATCTGCGGCATGGCGCTGGAGCCGATGGGCGTGCCGACCGGCGATGAAGGCCCGAATCCCGAGCTGGTCGATTTCACGCGCCGGTTCTGGGTCAGCGCGGCGCTTTCCGCTCCTCTCCTGATCTTTGCCATGGCGCCGATGCTGGGCCTCAGCTTCGAAAGTCTCATCGACGGCCGGACGAAGACATGGGTAGAGCTGGCGCTGGCGAGCCCGGTGGTGCTTTGGGCGGCGTTTCCGTTCTTCCATCGCGGCTGGGAATCGGTTGTCAACCGCAGCCCCAATATGTGGACACTGATTTCGCTGGGCGTGGGCGCTGCCTATCTCTACAGCGTGGTCGCCGCCCTTTTTCCCGACATCTTCCCGCATCAGTTCCGCGGCCATGACGGCGCCGTGCCGGTCTATTTCGAGGCTGCCGCCGTCATCGTCGCGCTTGTCTTCCTCGGCCAGGTGCTGGAACTCAGGGCCCGCGAGCGCACCGGCTCGGCCATTCGCGCGCTCCTCGACCTTGCCCCGAAGACGGCGCGTCTGATCGGCGCCGACGGTTCCGAGAAAGATGTGCCGCTCGACAGCGTGCAGACCGGCGATCGGCTGCGCATTCGTCCGGGCGACGCCGTTCCGGTCGACGGCACCGTGCTGGAAGGTCGCTCGGCGATCGATGAATCGATGATCACGGGCGAGCCGCTGCCGGTCGAAAAGACGGAAGGCTCCGTGCTTACCGGCGGCACGCTGAACAAAAACGGCTCGCTGGTCATGCGCGCCGACAAGGTCGGCGCCGAGACCACGCTGTCGCGCATCGTCGAGATGGTCGCCAAGGCGCAGCGGTCGCGCGCGCCGATCCAGGGGCTGGCCGACCGCGTGTCCTTCTATTTCGTACCGGCCGTGGTGCTGGTCGCCATCATCGCCTTCGTCGCCTGGGCTCTCCTCGGCCCAGAGCCCAGCCTGATCTTCGCGATCGTCTCGGCGGTGTCGGTGCTGATCATCGCCTGTCCCTGCGCGCTCGGTCTGGCGACGCCGATGTCGATCATGACGGCGACCGGACGCGGCGCGCATGCCGGCGTGCTCATCAAGGAGGCGGCGGCGCTGGAGCGTTTCGCCTCGGTCGACACGCTGATTGTCGACAAGACCGGCACGCTGACCGAAGGCAAGCCGCGGCTTACCGATGTCGTCGCGGCCGGAGATATTGACGAGAACGAGCTGTTGGGCCTCGCGGCCGCGCTCGAAAAGGGTTCGGAGCATCCGCTGGCCGAGGCGATCGTTGAGGGCGCCGCCGCGCGCAGCCTGAAGCTGGCCGATGCGGTCGATTTCGAGGCCGTCACCGGCAAGGGCGTCTCGGGCACGGTTTCCGGCAGGAAGGTCGCGCTCGGCAATGCGGCGATGATGGCGGACCTCGGCGTCGAAACGCCGGCGGCCAATGCCGAGGCGATGCAGGCCGAGGGCAAGACGGCCATGTTCGTGGCCGTCGACGGCGCATTCGCCGGCATCGTCGCCGTTGCCGATCCCGTGAAGGCAACGACGGCCGAGGCGATCAAGGCCCTGCATGACAGAGGTCTGAGGATCATCATGGCAACCGGCGACAACGAGCGCACGGCAAAAGCGATCGCCGGCAAGCTTGGCATCGACGAGGTCCGCGCCGGCCTGCTGCCGGATGAGAAGGGTGCGCTGGTCGAGCAACTGCGTGCGAGCGGCGCTGGCGTGGCCATGGCCGGAGACGGCGTCAACGATGCGCCGGCGCTGGCTGGCGCCGATGTCGGCATCGCCATGGGCACCGGCGCCGATGTCGCGGTCGAAAGCGCCGGCATCACGCTGGTCAAGGGCGACCTCAACGGCATCGTCAGGGCGCGCACGCTGGCCCAGGCGACGATCCGCAACATCCGCCAGAACCTGTTCTTCGCCTTCCTCTACAACGTGCTCGGCGTGCCGGTCGCGGCCGGCGTGCTCTATCCGCTCACCGGCACGCTTCTGTCGCCGATGATAGCGGCGGCGGCGATGAGCCTGTCGTCGGTGTCGGTCATTACCAATGCTCTGCGGCTGAGGACGTTGAAACTCTGAACGAAGCTCCCAGATACGAACCTCAACCACAAGGAGACCTTGAATGACCCTGGCCAAGAAAATCGTGCTGCTTTTGATGGCGGCGGGAATGCTGCTTGCCGTCTTCCTCGAGAGCGTGCCGGCCTCGTCCGAGGAGATGAAGCACGACATGTCCAAGATGGCGATGGGCGCCCAGAGCCCGGCCACGGCGGGCTATGAGGCGGCGATGAAGAAGATGCACAAGGACATGGCGATCAAATACACCGGCAATGCCGATGTCGATTTCGTCCGTGGCATGATCCCGCATCATCAGGGCGCCATCGACATGGCCAAGGTGGTGATCGCCAACGGCAAGGATCCGGAAATCCGCAAGCTCGCCGAAGGCGTGGTCAAGGCGCAGGAAGCCGAGATCAAGCAGATGCAGGACTGGCTCGCCAAGCACCCGGCGAAGTAGCCGCTCCCGGGAAATCCAGGCGGCCGCGCGGCTTTGGTCTGGATTTCCGCTTTTGGCTGTGCTGCGATCCAAGCCCCCGCGGAGGAAGCCATGCCGTCAACAGTCAGAACCCTCAAGCTGCCGTCCGGTGAGGCCGTTCCGGTGCTGGGCCAGGGCACCTGGAAGATGGGGGAGGACCGCAGGCGCCGCACCGATGAGGTGGCGGCACTGAAGTTTGGGATCGACCTCGACATCACATTGATCGACACCGCTGAAATGTATGCCAGCGGTGGCGCCGAGGAGGTGGTGGCGGAGGCGATCGCCGGGCGCCGCGACGAGACCTTCCTGGTCTCCAAGGTGCTGCCCTCCAACGCCTCGCGCGCCGGCGTCAAGCGCGCCTGCGAGGCCAGCCTGAAGCGGTTAGCCACCGACCGCATCGATCTCTATCTGCTGCATTGGCCGGGCAGCGTGCCGCTGTCGGAAACAGTGGAGGCGTTCGAGGCGCTGAAAGCCGAAGGCAAAATCCGCCACTGGGGCGTCAGCAATTTCGACACGGACGAGATGGAAGACCTTGTCGGTCTGCCGTCCGGCGACAATGTCCAGACCAACCAGATCCTCTACAATCTCTCGCGGCGCGGGCCGGAATTCGACTTGGCACCCTGGAGCCTGAAGCGCGGCATCCCGCTGATGGCCTATTCGCCGGTGGAGCAGGGTGCGCTGGCGCGCAATGCGCGGCTGGAGGCCGTCGCTGCCCGGCATAACGCCACCGCGGCGCAGATCGCGCTCGCCTGGGCAATGGCGCAGCCGGGTGTCATCGCCATTCCAAAGGCCGGCCGCCAGGAGCATGTCCGCCAGAACGCCGCGGCGCTCGACATCAAGCTGACGCCTGAGGATTTGGCCGAACTCGACCGCGCCTTCCCGCCGCCGACGCGCAAGCGCGGCCTGGAGATGATCTAGCCACAACTTCATCCGGATTTGCGACTGAACCGGGAGCAGGCATTGGAACGAATTTCCGCCGGACCGCATCACACGGCCTATAAAATCGGCGACTTGACCGTCACCTCGCTCCGCGACGGTTATGTCGACATGCCGGTCCGGCGGCTGCATAAGGCGGGAGGCGAGCCCTTCGGCGACGATTTCCCCCCGCAGGTGCCGCTCTTCGACGGCGCTCTCAGATTGTCGGTGAATGCCTTTGCCATCGACGACGGCGAAGACATCGCGCTGATCGATACCGGCTCCTCGAACGCCTGGCACCCGACGATGGGCTTTCTGCCGCAGGCGCTGGGCGAGGCGAGGATCGACGTCGATCGCATACGCACAATTGCCTTCACCCACACCCATCTCGACCACATCCACGGGCTTGTCCTTGCCGATGGTCGCGACGGTTTCCCGCGGCTTTCCCGCCTATTTGTCCCTCGAGCAGAGCTCGACATGTTCCGGTCGGTAGCGAGGTTGAGCCGCTTCCATGATCGGGCGGAACCTTTGGACCCTGGACAGCAGCTGAGCGCGAATATCGAGGCCGTCGCCGCTCCCGGCCACGAAGTCGGTCATACCGGCTTTCGTGTCACGAGCGGCGGCGAGACGTTGCTGGTCTGGGGCGACATCGTGCATGTGCCGTCGCTTCAGTTAGAGCGGCCGGAGGTAGCGTGGGAATTCGACGCCGACCAGGACCAGGCGCGCGAGACCCGGCTGCGCATTTTGGCGCTTGCCGCCAACAACGCCTGGTGCGTCGCCGGAGCGCATCTCGATTCACCGGGCGTCGGCCGGATTTCGCGAGGCGAAACAGGCTTTCGCTTCGAACCTCTGTAGGAACGCCACATCCTGGCCGCTTGCTCAAGCCGCATCCGCAATCGCCGATCGGTACAATGAGTCAACACCGCTTGTGTTCTTTTGCGATCCCTCGAGCGGCTGGACTTATCGAATCTCGGTTTTCAGCCTTTCAAAGGCATCCCGGACATATCCTGCCAGCGGATGCCTAGCCTGTTGCTGCTGCCATGTTTCCACCGCCAGGCGCAACGCGACGACCGTCACCAAGGCGACCAGTCGCAGACTGTCGCGGGCCTGGTCCGGCCGCAGCTCGCACAACCCTTCGAAAATGGCTTGCTCGAGCTGCAGGTAACCCGTGTGCCTGCGCGAGCGCAGCGTCTTGCTCTCCCGCATGATCTTGGCCGTCGCCATCATTTGCGACCCCTGGAAGCTGCCGATGATATTGAGCAATGCATCGCGGGCGATGTCGATCGCCGTTCCCGTGGGTGGCTCCGCAAGGATCGATGCTTTGACCACGCTCGCGTGGTTGCCCAGGGATGCAAACAGCACCTCATCCTTGCTTTTGAAATAGTGGAAGAACGTCCGGCGCGAGATGCCGGCGGCGGCAGCTATCTCGTCAAGCGTGGTCGCGTCATAGCCATTCGCCAGGAAAGCCTTCAGGCCGGCGTCGGCTATACGGCGGGACGTTTCCCGCCGTTTCCGCTCGCGCAGGCCTTCTGGTTTTGGCGCATCGTTCATGGAGCGCTCCTGCCATGACCACTCCCCGGATGCGACAAGAAATTTGGCGTATGTTCAAGTCCCGTCATTGCACCTCGCCATAATGGCGCCATCAATTTATTGCACTGAGTGCAATTATTGATGCTCCCCCCAATACGCCCCGCCGGGCGCACCCAGTCAGAGGCATCCATGGCAGCTTGCTTGCGTTCCCGTCGCGAGGCTCACATCGCCCCGGTCGATCCGGGCGCGTGCGGCGCGGATCACCGCGTAATATGGCCGTTTGTGCTGGTCTTGAGCATGCTCGCGGTCGGCTGCGCGTCCGCGCCCTTGGATCAGGTAGGCTCGCTGCAATCCTATGACGAGTTGAAACCGTCGGACGGTTGGTTGGCCCGCTCGCTGATGCGGGTGAGCAAGGACGACGTGCTCGCGGCAAGAACCGTTCGGATCATTCCGACGGGCTTTTCACCGCCCGCCGCCGGAAAATCGACATTGACGCCG
Source organism: Mesorhizobium sp. M2A.F.Ca.ET.043.05.1.1 (assembly GCF_003952445.1). NCBI lineage: Bacteria > Pseudomonadati > Pseudomonadota > Alphaproteobacteria > Hyphomicrobiales > Phyllobacteriaceae > Mesorhizobium > Mesorhizobium sp. M2A.F.Ca.ET.043.05.1.1. Next base: position 4,409,904 of record NZ_CP034446.1, on the reverse strand, counting down.
GCGCAGCGCGGCCTGATCACGAATGCCGTCGACAGGACCCTCTGCTCAGGCCTCAGCCAGCGCTTTCAAGTGGTCGCCCTGACCGAGCCGGCCGACCTGACGGTCCACGCCATGGTAACGCATGCGACGCCGACGAATGCGCTGGCGGTCGGCGTTTCGAAAGTTGCGTCCACGGCGGTTTCCGTCGCGCTTCCCGAAATGCACATTCCGGTTCCGCGCCTGCCGATCGGATTGGGCAGCCTGTCGCTTGAAGCCGAAGCGGTTGGCGTCAACGGCAAGCAGGCGGCGGCCATGATCTGGGGACGCGGCGCGAACGCCCTGCTGGATTCGGGCCGGGTCGCCCGGGAGGGCGACGCCTACGAGCTGGCGGCGAAGTTCGGCCACGATTTCAGCAAGCTGCTTGTCACCGGCAAGACGCCCTTCGGCACGCTGCCGTCTCTCCCAACCAGGGCGGAGATGCGCGCCATGATCGGCAGGGAGCCGAAATATCCGGCCTGCAAGGCATTCGGCAAATCGCCCGGACTGGTCGGCTTCGTCGGCGACCGGATGGGACTGCCGCCGGCCTGGACCGACAAGGGAGCCGCGGTGCGCAACGATTGAGGCGACGACGCAAATGCAGAAGAAGTCACCGATGCCGCTTGCCGCGGCGGTTTTTCAACAGGGCAGAAGGATCCGTTTCCTTTGGCTGGCTGCTCCCGTCGTCCTGGCGCCGGCCCTGCTTGCGGAAAGCGGGTGGCCGCAAGGCAGCACCTTTCGCGAAATGCTTGAATTTGCGGGTACCGTGCTGATCCTCCTCTGCATAGGCGGCCGCTGCTGGGCAGCGCTCTATGTTGGCGGACGCAAGAACCGTGAGCTCGTCACGACCGGCCCCTATGCCTATACGCGCAACCCGCTCTATTTCTTCTCGGCCCTTGGACTGGCCGGCGTCGGGCTGACATTCGGGTCGCTGATCCTTTCGGCGTCTCTCTTTGTCTTCACCTGCTTGGTCTTTTCCTATGTCGCGGCTCGCGAAGTGGTCGCGCTGGACGCGATCTTCGGAGCGGCGTATCGGCGCTATCGTCGAAGCGTGCCGGCCTTCTTTCCCCGTCTGCGGCGCGATGACGACGACGTCCTGGGCCCGTCTCCCGTCACCTTCGATTCGGTGGCGCTGAAGCGGACCGCCATCGACGGCTCCTACTTCCTTGCGGCGGTACTCGCGGTCGAATTGTTCGGCTGGCTCCAGTCGGCAGGGCTGGTGACGCCGATGTTCCGATTGTTTTGATTACCGGCTCGCCAGTCCCTTCAGCCGGTAGAGCGCCTCCAGCGCCTCGCGCGGCGTCATCTCGTCGGGATTGATCGCAACGAGCGCTTCGCCCAGCGCATCGCTCTTGACCGGCTTCGGCGCTTCGCGTTTCACCGCCACCGAAAACAGCGGCAAATCGTCGACCAGCCGGTTGGTCTTGCCCGAAACCTCGCCCTCTTCCAGCTGATGCAGGACTTCCTTGGCCCGGGCGACGACCGCTTCCGGCAGGCCGGCCAGCCGCGCCACCTGCACGCCGTAGGAGCGGTCGGCCGCGCCCTTGCCGACCTCGTGCAGGAAGACGACGTCGCCTTCCCATTCCTTGACGCGCATGGTGACGTTGTGGAGCCGGGGGAGCTTGCCCGCCAGCGCCGTCATCTCGTGGAAATGCGTGGCGAAAATTGCCCGGCAGCGGTTCTTCTCATGCAGGTACTCCACCGCCGCCCAGGCGATCGACAGCCCGTCGAAAGTCGCGGTGCCGCGGCCGATCTCGTCGAGGATCACCAGCGCCCGCTCGCCCGCCTGGTTGAGGATCGCCGCCGTCTCGACCATCTCGACCATGAAGGTCGAGCGGCCGCGCGCCAGGTCGTCCGAGGCGCCGACGCGCGAGAACAGGCGATCGACGACGCCTATATGGGCGCTTTGCGCCGGCACGAAGGAGCCGGTCTGGGCAAGGATGGCGATCAAGGCATTCTGCCTGAGGAATGTCGATTTACCGCCCATATTCGGACCGGTGAGCAGCCAGATGGCGCCGGCCTTGGCGCCGCTTTCGGGCGAGAGGTCGCAATCATTGGCGACGAACGGCCCTTCGCCGGAACGCCTGAGCGCCTGCTCGACCACCGGGTGGCGCCCGCCAACAATCTCGAAGGCGAGGCTCGCGTCGACCGTGGGCCTGCACCAGCCCTCGCTTTCGGAAAGCAGCGCCAATGCCGCCGACACGTCCAGAGCGGCAAGCGCCTCGGCGCCGGCACGGATGCTGTCCGCCTCGCCGACCACTTCCGCCGTCAGCCGGTCGAAGGCGGCGAGCTCGATGCTCAGCGCCCGGTCCGCGGCGTTGGCGATCTTCGATTCCAGCTCCGCCAGCTCCGTCGTGGTGAAGCGCATGGCGTTGGCCATGGTCTGGCGATGGATGAAGCGCGCCTTGGCCCCGTCGCTGCCGGTCATGATCGAGTGATGGTTGGCCGTCACCTCGATGTAATAGCCGAGCACATTGTTGTGCCGGATCTTCAGCGAGCGGATGCCGGTTTCCTCGATCAGCGAGCGCTCCAGCCCGGCGATCACTTTTCGCGATTCGTCGCGCAGCGCCCGCATCTCGTCGAGCTCCGCGTGATAGCCGGTACGCACAAAGCCGCCGTCGCGCTTGATCAGCGGCAGCTCGTCGTCGAGCGCTTCGCTGAGATGGCCGGCAAGCGCCTCGGGCAGGGCCTTGATCGCTGCCAGCGCCGCTGCGAGCTCGGCGGGCAACGCGGCCGCCGCGAACAACTCGGCGATCGCTCTCGCAGCCTCGAAGCCTGCGCGCAGCGCCCCCAGGTCGCGCGGCCCGCCGCGGTTGAGCGCCAGCCGCGACAGTGCCCTCGGCATGTCGGCGACGCTTTTCAGGCTCGCCCGCAGGCTCTGGCAAAGCCGCACTTCGGAGCGGAAGAAGGAGACCGAATCCAACCTTGCCGCGATTGCGGCCGGGTCGGTCAGCGGCGCCATCAGCCGATCGGCGAGCAATCTCGCCCCGCCACCGGTCACGGTGCGGTCGATCGCCTTGAACAGCGAGCCGTCGCGGCTGCCGGAGAGCGTGCGCAGAAGTTCCAGGTTGGCGCGCGTCGCCGGGTCGATGAACAGCGTCGAGCCCTGCTCCTCGCGCTCCGGTCGCGACAGCGGCGGGCGTTCGGCTTTTTGCGTCTTTTCGACATAGGCGATGGCGCCCGAAATCGCCGACAATTCGGCGCGCGAGAAGGTGCCGAAACTGTCCGGCGTCGCCACCTCGAAGAAGCGCGCGATGCGGCCCGTGGCCGAGGCCGAATCGAACAACGACGGCGGCTGCGGATTGGCGACCCGGCCAAGCACATCGAAGACCGGCCGCAAGTCCGGATCGTGGAAAACCGGCTCGGCGACGATCAATTCGCGCGGGTCGACCCGAAAGATGTCGGCAAGCAGCCGCTCGGCGCTCGTCTCGGCAACGCGGAACGCGCCGGTCGAAATGTCGATCCAGGCCAGCGCGAAGCTCGCCTGGCTGGCAGCGGCGCCGCCAGCCTTGACGCGGCCAAGCGCCATCAGGAAACTCGATTCCGAGGGCGCGAGCAGCTTGTCCTCGGTGATGGTGCCGGGCGTGACCAGCCGCACCACGTCCCGGCGCACCACCGATTTTGAGCCGCGTTTCTTGGCTTCCGCCGGATCCTCGATCTGCTCGCAGACGGCGACGCGAAAACCCTGCGCGATCAGCTTCTGCAGATAGTCGTCAGCCGCATGCACCGGTACGCCGCACATCGGAATGTCGTGGCCCTGGTGCTTGCCGCGCTTGGTCAAGACGATGCCGAGCGCCTGGCTCGCCTTCTCCGCGTCGTCGAAGAACAGCTCGTAGAAATCGCCCATGCGGTAGAACAAAAGCGAGTCAGGGTTCGCCGCCTTGATCTCGATATACTGCTCCATCATCGGCGTGACGCCGCCGGTGGCGGGCGCAGGCGTCGTCTTCTCCTGGGCGTCGGTATCTGTCGGCATGTGCATGTTCATGCCGGGACGCTAGCAGAAGTGGCAGCTCGGTTTAATGCCGGCGGCGCGAAAAGCAGGGGAAGACTGGACGGTTGCGCCGTCAGCAGGAACAGGGTGCTCAAGGCATGTTGCCTCACGAGGTCGGCCGACATATGGATCGTCCGGGCCCATGAGAAACATGGTGGGGCGATGAAGCAGGACGGACACGAGACGTTCGAGGAGATGGTCGGCCCCGCCGGCTCGCTCGGCCGCATTCGGCTTCTTGCCGCTAACCGAGCCAACCGAACCAGAACCAAAATCAAGGCGTGGACGCGGATACGGCTGCCCTTCATCCTTCCGGCGCGCGGGCCGATTTCGGGCCTCGATGGCGGCATCGACATGCCTCTCCACATCTTCAGTCGCGATCCGTTGATCCTCTATGTACCTGTCGGCGGCAGGAGCCCTCTCTACGCGCTCGCCGCCTTCTGCCGACGCCTTGCGCCACGGCGCGCTACCTTCCTTCTGATGCCGAACTGGACGCTGGAACGGCCGGCCGTCGTCGAGCAGATACGCAAGGATCTCGCCTGGTTCGCCAGGACCTGCCCCAAGCACGAGCTGATATTTCTCTGCAACACAGAGGAAGAGCGACGCCTGATTGCAGGCGTTGGCGGCAATGCAATCTTCTCCAATCACAATCTGATGATCTCGGAAGACGTCTTCCGGCCGCTGCCGGACGTGCCGGTCGAGTACGATGCCGTCTACAACGGCCGCATCTCGCACACCAAGCGGCACTATCTCGCGTTCGAGATCGAAAGACTTGTCCATGTGACGTCCTCGATCGGCGAATTGCCGCCGGCCGGGGACCGCGCCTTCATCCGTCGCCTGCAGGCGCAATCGCCGCTTCACAGCATCGCCAATCCGATCGTCGATGGCCTGCCCGGCCGGCTGACCTCCGCCGAGGTCAACCGCGTCTACAACCAGGCTGCGGTCGGGCTCTGCCTGTCGGCGGTGGAAGGGGCAATGTATTCCAGCATGGAGTATCTGCTGGCCGGGTTGCCGATCGTCTCGACACCGAGCATCGGCGGCCGCGACGTCTATTTCGATCCGGACTACTGCATTATCGCAGAGCCGGAGCCGGCCGCGATCCGCCGCGCGGTCGAGCGGCTTCGCGACCGGGCCATACCGCGGGAGGAGATTCGCGGCCGCACGCTTGAAAGGGTAAAGGCGGAACGGTTGGAACTGATGGCCTATCTCTCGGCGCTTAAGCGACGCATGGGAAGCGATGATCCGCCCTTCTCCGAATGGCCGTTCGCCGGCACATCTGGGCTGACGCGCTGGGCTTCGGTCAGCGAGCACCTTCGCGAGATTGCCGCGATCTCATCGGGCAAGATTTAACTGTCGCCGGCAGCGCGGAGGAACGCCGTCACTTGATCGCTTGGCGGTTTACAGCGGCTGAGTATGGCCTTAAGCGGTAGTTCAAAAGAATGCGCTCGCCTCAAGAGCGCGAATTGGTGAGGAAAACGTCAGGCATCATGGCCAGGAAAACCGAAAGCAGCGGCCCTTCCGTCAGTCCCGAGGAGGCGCTGGAATTCCACGCCATGGGGCGGCCCGGCAAGCTCGAGATCGTCGCCACCAAGCCGATGGCGACGCAGCGCGATCTGAGCCTCGCCTATTCGCCGGGCGTCGCCGTTCCCGTGCGCGCCATCGCCGAGGATCCGAGCCGCGCCTTCGATTATACGACGCGCGGCAACATGGTCGCCGTCATCTCCAACGGCACCGCCATCCTCGGCCTCGGCAATCTCGGGGCGCTGGCCTCCAAGCCGGTGATGGAAGGCAAGTCCGTGCTGTTCAAGCGCTTCGCCGATGTCGATTCGATCGACCTTGAAGTCGATACCGAGGATGCCGACGAGTTCGTCAACTGCGTGCGCTTCCTCGGGCCTTCCTTCGGCGGCATCAATCTCGAGGACATCAAGGCGCCGGAGTGCTTCATCATCGAGCAGCGGCTGCGCGAGCTGATGGATATCCCGGTCTTCCACGACGACCAGCACGGCACCGCAATCATCTCGGCCGCCGGGCTGATCAACGCGCTGGAGATCACCGGCCGCGACATGAAGACCACCAGGATGGTCTGCAACGGCGCGGGCGCGGCCGGCATCGCCTGTATCGAACTGATGAAGGCGATGGGCTTCGCGCCGGAAAATGTCATCCTGTGCGACACCAAGGGCGTCGTCTATCAGGGCCGCACCGAAGGCATGAACCAGTGGAAGTCGGCGCATGCGGTCAAGACCGAGGCACGCAGCCTTGCCGAGGCGCTGGACGGCGCCGACGTCTTCCTCGGCCTGTCCGCCAAGGGTGCGCTGACCACCGCCATGGTGCAGTCGATGGCGAAGAATCCGATCATCTTCGCCATGGCCAATCCCGATCCGGAGATCACGCCCGAGGAAGTGGCCGAGATCCGCACCGACGCCATCATGGCGACCGGCCGCTCGGACTACCCCAACCAGGTCAACAATGTGCTGGGCTTCCCCTATATCTTCCGGGGCGCGCTGGATGTGCGCGCCACCACCATCAACGACGCGATGAAGATCGCGGCGGCCAGGGCGCTGGCCGAGCTGGCGCGCCAGGACGTGCCGGACGATGTCGCCGCCGCCTATCAGGGCAACCGGCCGAAATTCGGCCCCAACTACATCATCCCCGTACCGTTCGACCCACGCCTGATCTCGGCGATCCCGCTGGCGGTGGCCAAGGCGGCGATGGAGTCCGGCGTCGCCCGCAAGCCGATCCTCGATCTCGACCGCTATGCGCAGGAACTGTCCGCCCGCCGCGACCCGATCGCCTCGACCCTGCAGCGCATCTATGACCGCGTCCGCCGCCAGCCCAAGCGCATCGTCTTCGCCGAGGGCGAGGAGGAGCAGGTGATGCGCGCCGCCGTCTCCTATGTGAACCAGAAACTCGGCACGGCGATCCTTCTCGGCCGCGACGACGTCATCAAGGACAATGCCCGCAATGCCGGCATCGACCTGAACAAGCAGGGCATCGAGATCATCAATGCCAGGCTGTCGCGCCGCAACGGCATCTACACCGACTATCTCTACGAGCGCATGCAGCGGAAAGGTTTCCTGTTCCGCGACTGCCAGCGGCTGATCAACAACGACCGCAACCACTTCGCCGCCTGCATGGTGGCACTGGGCGACGCCGACGGCATCGTCACCGGCGTCACGCGCAACTATTCCACCGCGCTCGACGATGTACGCCGCATCATCGACGCCAAGCCCGGCCACCGTGTCATCGGCGTGTCGATCGTGCTCGCGCGGGGTCGCACTGTGCTGGTCGCAGACACCGCCGTGCACGACATGCCGAACGCCGAGCAGATCGCCGACATCGCCGAGGAGGCAGCCGGTTTTGCCCGCCGCATGGGCTACGAGCCGAGAATTGCCATGCTCGCCTACTCCACCTTCGGCCATCCGCAGGGCGAGCGCTCCGAACGCGTGCAGGAGGCGGTGCGCATCCTCGACAAGCGCCGCGTCGATTTCGAGTATGACGGCGAGATGGCGGCGGACGTGGCGCTGAACCCGCGCTCCATGGCGCAATATCCGTTCATCAGGCTCACCGGCCCGGCCAATGTGCTGATCATGCCGGCATTCCATTCCGCCTCGATCTCGACCAAGATGCTGCAAGAACTCGGCGGCTCGACCGTCATCGGCCCTCTGCTAGTCGGCTTGAACAAGCCGGTCCAGATCGTCTCGCTGAACGCCAAGGATTCCGACATCGTCAACATGGCGGCGATCGCGGCCTATACGGCGGGGAATTGACGAGCCGGCGTATTCAACGACATTGATCGGGAACAAACAAAAGGCCCGCGGCGGCGCCGCGGGCCTTTCCATGTGAGATCGCAGCTTCGATCAGAACGAGCGCTGGAAGCGGACGATGCCGCCGACGCTGTTTTTCTTGTCGGCCTTGGTCCAGTTGAAATCGTCGGCGTCGCCGAACTTGCCGTCGTGGACATAGTCAACTTCGGTCGTGATCGTGAAGCCGGGAACGATCGTATAGGCTATGTTTGCCGCGACGGCGGCGTTCTTGGCATCATCAGCCGAGACCTGAAGGTTGAAGGCAGTCTTTTCGTTGAACTTGTAGGTGCCGCCGCCCCAGACTGCCCAGTTGCCGCCCCACGGCTTGTAGAAGCCGCGGCCTCGACCTGGGATCGCGTAGGCCGGATCGTTGAGATTGTCGTCGGTACCATAGCCGCCCATGATGAACAGCGACAGCTCTTTGCTGACATTGACATCCAGGCGGACCTTGCCGGCCACTTCCTCGTAGTTGCTGTCATAGGCGACGACGCCGGTGATCGCACCCCAGTCGCCCTTGTACTTCAAGCCGCCGACCACATGGGGAACATAGCTGTCGATCGTGCCGGAAATGCCCGTGGAGCCCGTAGTGTCCGAGCCTTCTTCGAGCGAAATCACGCCCGTGATGCCGCTGCCGGCGTCGAAATAGTAGCTGACAACGTTGGTATCTTTCTGGCCGTAATGGATCAGCGTGTCCTGAATGACGTTGCCGGCGTAGCCGATAAACGCGTCATACGGCGATTCATCCTTACCGACTCGCAGTCCGCCGAGCTGAATCCAGGCGAAGCTCAGCGAAACACTGGTGGCGCCGCCGTTCGGAAAGTTGAATTTGGTCTCGGTGTAGGTCTTCAACGTACCAAGCTCGGTTTCCTGGCCGGTCCAGGTCTTCAGGTTGAAGCGGGCGTTCTTCTTCCAGGTGTCCTGGGCGTCGCCGTCTTCATGGTCGGTGGCCGTGCGGCCGTCGAACGAGCCGACATCGCCCACGCCGGCGTCGTAGCGGATGTAGCCGCCAACGCGCAGGCAGGTCTCGGTGCCGGGGATGTAGAAGTAGCCGGCGCCATAGACGTCGCAGACCTTCACGTATTCGGCCGGTTCCGGCTCGGCGACGGTGACCGCGTCGGCGGCGCGGGCGCCCGAAACTGCGATCAGGGCCGCAGCTGAGCCGAGAAGAAGGCTCTTGATGTTCATTTTCTTGAATCTCCAGTCAAAGGTTCAAGACAGGCCTGACATGCCGTTCGGCTTCTGCCACCCCCGTCCCCATCGTTGAAAAAACACGCGCACCGGGCGCCGCTTCTTCGCTCCGGACATGGCCCAATCGGCGATCGCGCACAACAGAGATTGTGTCGGAAGGGCGGCCTTATAGACTATTGAAAAGGTCTTGTTGCCCAAATATCACGTCATATATTTGTAAAATTGGCACAAATTGCACAATTTATACAATCGGAACGCCAAGGAATCCTGTAAATGTGCAAAATGTGCCAATTATTACAGTTATATGACGCCTAATTATCCGGCGAAATTCTTTCGCTCGGTTGGGTGGGAACCGTGCCGCCGAGCCAGCTCAGGACACGGTGCGCGCGGCGCGGACGACGTCCGCGACCATGTCTTCCCTCAACATCTCTATAGGGACGCGGCCATTAAGCTCGGGCGCGGGGCGGGTCAGCCAGAACCAGGCAAGCCTCGGATTGCCGATCGCCGACAGCACGTCGCTTACGCCCAGGACCGGCCTGCCGTCGACGAACTGGGCCAGTGGGAAGACATGTTTGCGGCCGCCCTTGCGCAACGCGACGACCTCGCCGCGCCTTTGCCAGCGATGCAGCGTCGAGCGCGGGATGCGCAGCTTCTCTTCCAGATAGGTCGAGCCGGCGACTTCGCCTGACCAATCCTCAAGCAGCATCGATTGAAGACCGGCCGCGCGTTCCGCGATATTCTGAAGCCGTCCCGCTCCCGGCGGCGCGCGCCCGGAAGCCTGATCGGACAGCATCGGATTTCCGCTTGCGATTCTGTCCGGCACCGTCCGGAAGAACTCGGAGATGAGCACGGTCCAATCGGCCTTCAAGGAATCGATCGCATGGCGCTGCGCCGGCGGCAGGAAGGGGAGGGCGGCCGCCACGCTGCCGGCGAGCACACTGGCTGAAACCAGGGCCTGTGCGTCCAGCAGGACACCGTGCTGCATCAATGTCTGCTGCACGGCTTCGGTCACTAGGCCTGCCAGGGCCTCTTGCGAAATCCCCTCGGGCGGGGTCTGAAGTTTGGTCATGCGTTCGTCTTGTGGCCCGCGCTCCTCCCAGACGCCGGCGGCTGCTGAAATTCTATCGCGGAAAGCACAGATTGCGGCAGCATTGGACGCCGCGGCCCGGCTGGTTGCTGGCTTGCATCTCTTCACACCCCTGGTCTGGCGTGCCGAAATGTCAGTCGCGGAACGCCCTATCTTTGCGTGTAGGAGCGCTCTGTGACAGGGGCGCGACAGCTGCCGTTCTTCCTTCTCCCCTTGTGGGTCCGAAGGACGGGCGAGGCCAGCGACTCGCCCCGGGCGGTGGCTCGGCGCGCAGCGCCGAGGCGGATGGTGCTCCAGCTTGGTGCGGTTACCCCTCACCCGGATTGCCATCCGATTTGTAAGGACAAATCGGGGCAATCCGACCTCTCCCACAAGGGGAGAGGTGAAAAACTTTAGAGCAGCCCTGCCTGCTCGGCCTCGCGGCGGAGATTCTGGCGCGGGCGCGGGCCGATCTGTTGGATCACCAGCCCGGCGGCCAGCGAGCCGAGGTCGCCGCAATCCTTGAGGCTGCGTCCGGTCGTGTAGCCATAAAGGAAGCCGGCGGCATAGAGGTCGCCGGCGCCGGTCGTATCGACCAGTTCCTTAATCTTCGTCGCCTCGATGGTGACGGTCTCGTCGCCGCGCACGATCACCGAACCTTTTTCGGAACGGGTGACGGCAGCTATTTTGCAGTCCTTGCGGATGGCGTCGAGCGCCTCCTCGAAGGAAGCGGTCTGGTAGAGCGACTTGATCTCGTGGCTGTTGGCAAAGACGATGTCCACGGTGCCTGAGCGCATCAGCTCGAGGAACTCGTCGCGATAGCGGTCGACGCAAAAGGAATCCGACAGCGTCATCGACACTTCGCGGCCCGCGGCGTGCGCCAGCTTGGCGGTCTGGCGGATGGCCTCCTTGGCGCGCGGCGGATCCCACAGATAGCCCTCGAAATAGGTCACCCTGGCGCCGGACGCCTTGTCGGCCTCGACATCCTCGGGCCCAAGCTCGATGCAGGCGCCGAGATAGGTGTTCATCGAACGCTCGCCGTCGGGCGTGACGAAGATCATCGAGCGTGCGGTCGGCGGCTCGCCCGTGAGCGGCCTGGTGTCGAAGGCCACGCCCTGGGCGTGGATGTCGTGCGTGTAGATTTCGCCCAGCGCGTCGTTCGACACCTTGCCGAAGAAGGCGGCGCGCCCGCCGAGACTGGCGACGCCGGCCGCCGTGTTGCCGGCGCTGCCGCCGGAAGCCTCGATCGCCGGTCCCATGCGGCTGTAGAGCAATTCGGCGCGCCTGGCGTCGATGAGGTTCATCGCCCCCTTGATGATGCCGTTGGTCTCGAGAAAAGCCTCGTCGCACTGCGCGATGATGTCGACAATGGCATTGCCGATGCAAAGCACGTCATATTCCGGCATCAAAATCTCCGCCAAGAACCCACCCCGGCTATCTGGCATGCCGGCCGGGCGCGGGTCTAGCGAGTTGCCGCTGCTTTGCCTACCCCGAAAATCGCCATCGCCTTCCATGACGCCGAACTCGCCGCCGATTGTTCACCGGCTGCGGCAGCGTTCGCATCGAACTGGCTCATATCGGCGGCCGCCCTCGCCGCTATGGTTTCACGGCGATCGAAACATTTCCGCGCCGCTATCGGCTAGAAGCGGATTGTTTCCGCAGACGGAAGGCGCAGAAATGTCCGAAAAGACCGAAATGTCCACCGACCTCGCGCTGCTTGGCGCTCTGGCGGTGCTGTGGGGCGCCTCCTACACCTTCATCAAGATCGGCGTCGAGACGATCCCGCCTGTCACCTTCATCGCCGCCCGGACGCTGATCGCCGGGGCCATTCTGCTCAGCGTCATCCGCTGGCGCGGCCTTGCCATGCCTGCCGATGCGGCAACATGGCGTCGGTTCGCTTTCCAGGCCTGCCTCAACAGCGTCGTGCCCTTCACCCTGATCGCCGCCGCTGAACGATCGGTGGATGCCGGCCTCGCCACCATCCTCAACGCGACATCGCCTATCTTCACTTTCCTGCTGACGGCCTTGATCACGCGCCATGAGCCCGTCACGGTGCGCAAGCTCGTCGGCGTCGGGGCTGGCATCGTCGGCATCTGCCTCATCATCGGCACGGAGGCGCTTGGCGGGCTTGGCCGTCAAATGTGGGCGCAGCTTGCGATCGTCGTCGCGACGGTCTCCTATGCCGGAGCGGCAATCTTCGGCCGCGGCTTCAAGGGCCTCGATCCGATGATCCCCGCCGCGGGTTCGATGCTTTGCGGCGCGGTGATGCTCGTGCCGCTCAGCCTGATCGTCGACCGGCCATGGACGCTTGCGCCGTCGGTCGCATCGATCCTGGCCCTGCTCGGCCTGTCGGTCTTCTCAACGGCGCTGGCCTTCGTCATCTATTTCCGCTTGATCCACACACTGGGCTCGGTCGGCACCACTTCGCAGGCCTATCTGCGGGTGCCGATCGGCGTCGGCATCGGCGCCGTCTTCCTGGGCGAAAGCCTGGGGCCGGCCGCCTGGGTCGGCATGGGTTTCGTCGTCGCCGGCGTTGCGGCAATGACCATTCCGGCCAGGCGGGCAGGAGCGATCACGGGAAAAGCGTGAAGGCCGGGCGACGATTTCCCCTTGCAGTTGCGCCGCTCTTCCTCGCCGCCTATCTCGGGGACGTCGTTTCTCGATGAGGGGTCTGCACCCACCGTGATCCTAGATGCTGCCCGAGCCGCCGCCAGCCGGCTGTTCTCGCCTGAATTCCGCTTCGTCTTCCTCAAGACGCTGGGGCTGACGCTGCTTGCTCTGCTGGCGCTGTGGGCCGGCCTGGAGAGCCTGCTCGAATGGCTGGCCTGGCCATGGCTGCAGACGCTGCTGCCGGGCCTGCCGTCCTGGGCCGGGTGGCTGGGCGGCATCGTTGCCGGCATCGTCCTGGCCGTGGGATTGGCCTTGCTCATCGCGCCTGTGACGGCGATCGTTGCCGGCCTGTTCCTCGACGATATCGCCGAAGTGGTCGAGCGCACCGACTATCCAGACGATCCGCCCGGCCGCGCCGTGCCGGCGCTGCATTCGCTTGTGCTCGCCATCAAATTCTTCGGCGTGGTCGTCCTCGGCAACATCGTCGCGTTGCTTTTGCTTCTGGTGCCGGGCGTCAACATTGCCGCTTTCTTCATCGTCAACGGCTATCTGCTGGGCCGCGAATTCTTCGAATTCGCCGCCATGCGTTTTCGCCCCGAGGCAGAGGCCAAGGCGCTGCGCCGCAAATATGCCGGCACGGTGTTCCTTGCCGGACTGGTCATTGCGGTGTTCCTCGCCGTTCCGCTGCTCAACCTTGTGACCCCGCTATTCGCGGCTGCCATGATGGTGCATTTGCACAAGGCGGTTTCGGCGCGGGGCCTGGTCTAGTCCTGCTCCTTGCCCTCCCGGAACAGCGCCTGCAGCTTGCCGAACGGCATCGCCGCCCGGGTGAAGCCGAAAGTGCCGTCCTGCTGGATTTCGCGCGCCGCCGTCTCCAGCATGCCGTAGGCGAAATTGGTCAGCCACGGTCCGAGCGAGATGCGCTTGACGCCGGCCATGGCGAGGTCGGCGACGGTGAAACCGGGGCGGGCCATCACATTGACCGGCCGGCCCACCGACGAGCAGATGGTGCGCACCATGTCGACGTCGCCGATCCCCGGCGCATAAAGCACGTCGGCGCCGGCTTTCTCGAAGGCCTGCAGCCGCTTGATGGTGTCGTCGAGGTCGGTCCTGCCCCAGAGGAAATTCTCGGCCCGCGCGGTGAAGACGAAATCGTGCTTGAGCGCCCGGGCCGCCTCGACGGCGGCCGCGACGCGCTCGGTCGCATGAGAGAAATCGTAGATCGGGTTGGCGGGGTCGCCCGTGTGGTCCTCGATCGAGCAGCCGGCGAGCCCGGCGGCTTCCGCCGCGAAGATGGTTTCGGCGGCCTGCTCGGGGCTGTCGCCCTTGCCGCGTTCGAGATCGGCCGAAACCGGCAGGTCGGTTGCCGCGGTCACGTCGCGGCAATGGTGGATCATGGCTTCGAAGGTCACGGCGCCGTCAGGCAGGCCGCGCGAGAAGGCGAAGCCGGCGCTGGTGGTCGCCAGCGCTTTGAAACCGAAAGAAGCCAGAAGCTTGGTCGTGCCTATGTCCCAGGGGTTGGGCATGACGAAGGTGGAGGCATGCAGATCGCGAAAAATCTTGCCCTTGTCCATGGCGAGTCCTCAATCATGAGCGGGGTCCTGCGAGGAATTTATCGCGGCCGTTCGACGCGGGCAAACGAATGCGCTTGGATCAGAAGCGTTTCTCGTTCTCTGCTGACAAACGTTTGAAGGCATCTGAATCCGCCACGTAGCGCGACGTTTTCTTGTTCCAGTGATAGGTGACGGAAACGTCGTGCGAGACCGCCTTGGGCGCCGGCTCCTCGCAGCTTTCACCGCTGGGGTTCGTGGCGTCGGTCACGGTCACCCTGATCGCTGCATAGGGCTTTTCACTTCCGCGCGTCTGGAAGGAAAGGTCCTGAGTGCGTTTGTAGGCGCAGACATTCTCGTCGAAAGTGTTGATCTGGTCGATCGGTTCGAAGCGATCGTTGCGGACCAGGATCAGGATCGTGCCGACATAGCCCTGGTTCGAATTGAAATGCGTGCTCATGGTAATGAGCGCGTCGTCGCCGGGACCGATCGCGAGCTTTCCCGGATCGCGAAAATAAGTGCTCTGGTCGGTTCCGACATTGACGGCGTCGAGCAGCTTCGGCTTGCCGGTGAGGTCGTAGAGCGCCAGCACGGCAAATCCCTCGGCGCTGTCTTGCGCCCGGCCGAGGTCGAAAAGCATCGCCAGCCGCTCCTTGCCGCCGGCCTTGATGGCCAGCACCGCAGCATTCGGCAGGTTAATGGTTTCGGGCGGCGATCCGCCATCGTTGCCGCCGAGGATGTCACGCATCTCGATCGGCGCGCTGCCCTTATAGAAACCGTCGTCGCCCGCGGCCAGATCAGGAACGATCATTTTCGCGAGATCGAGATAGGTGACGCCCTGATGTCCGGGAGTGGCGCTGCTTAGTTCCGGAAAACTGACGGCCTGGGCGCGCGCGACCGTCCATATGGAAGGCAGCAGCAGGCAGGCGAGCATGAGACGGGATAGAATGGAAATCATCGAAAACACCCCCGGGGCCGCACGCTAGCACGGAGTCCTGAAGCGTACAGCTGGATCAGCGGATCGGTACCAGGCCAGCAAGTTCCCGCATGTCGTCGAACAGGATACCGCCGGCCGCCGCCAGGCCGTCGCGGTCGGTGAATGGATCGGCGTAGTAGGAGAACACCCGCATGCCGGCGGCAATGCCGGCTTGCGTTCCCGCGACGCTGTCCTCGATGACGATGCAGTCGGCCGGCGCGAAGCCCGTCGTCCTTGCCGCATGCAGGAAGAGGTCCGGGAACGGCTTGCCGCGCCCGACCATGGTCGAGGAGAACATGGCATGCTCGAACAGCGGCAAAAGCCCGGTTTGGCCGAGGGTGATATACATTTTCGAGACCCGAGCCGAGGAGGCGACGCAATAGGCGATGCCGGCCGCGCGGACGGCTTCGACGAACTCACGCACATAAGGGACCGCCTCGACGCCGTGCGAAAAAAGATCCGGCAGGCCGGCATTCCAGCGCTCGACGAAGTCGGCGCCGAGCCTCACCGCGGTCGCCTCTTCGATCTCTTTCTGCACTGAGACCATGCTGCGGCCGGAAAAATGCCTGCGGCAATATTCGAAGCTGGTCGTGAAACCTGCGGCTGTGAGCCATTCGGCGAGGCGTCTGTTGGCAAGGTTCTCGGTATCGACCAGAACCCCGTCGCAGTCGAAAATGACCAGCTTTGGAACTTGCATCAAGCCGTGCCGGTCGACCCGAAACCGCCGGCGCCGCGCGTCGTGCCGCCGGCCAGCGCGCGCTCTTCGACCGTAACCTGGGTCACGGCGGCAAAGACGATCTGGGCGATGCGCATGCCGCGCGTCACCGCGAAATCCTCATCGCCGAGATTGACCAGCAGCACCTTCACCTCGCCGCGATAGTCGCTGTCGACGGTGCCTGGCGAGTTGAGGACGGTGAGGCCATGCTTGAACGCAAGGCCCGAGCGTGGCCGCACCTGGCCTTCCATGCCTTCCGGGATTTCCAGGACAAGCCCCGTCGGTACCAGCGCGCGTTTCCCTGGCAGGATGAGCAGCGGCCGGTCTTCCGGCACCGCGGCCCGCAAATCCATGCCGGCGGCGCCCGCGCTCTCATAGGCCGGCAGAGGCAGGCCTTCGCCATGCGGAAGCCTGACGAAACCGACGGTGGGGCCGATGACGGAGGAAGAATGGACAGCCGTGCGCATGAGCCCATTCCTATGGGAGCGAATGCCGATTCGGTCAACTCGACCGTGACGCTATCCAAGGCTTTCTTTGAGGCGTCACGATGACTTCGCCTTCCAGGTGAAGAAGACAAGATCGTTGCGCTGGTGGAATGCTCATTTGGTGATTGGCGATAACGCCCATCACGTCGTCATCCTCGGGTCTACGCTCCGCTACGCGTCGCTCCGCCCGCGGATGACGAAGAGGCCTTGGCTACCTCAACGCAGTTCCACCGGCACCACGGTCGTCTCCTTGATCTCCTCCATGACGAAGGAAGCCGAGACGTCCGACAATGCCACCTTTGCGATCAGCCGCTGGTAGAGGCGGTCATAGGCCTTCACGTCGGCGACGCGGGCCCTCAGCACATAGTCGAGGTCGCCTGACATTCGATAGACGCCGGTGATCTCGGGAAAGCCGGTCACCGCCGCTCGGAATTTCTGCAGCCAGTCCGGGTCATGATTGGAGGTGCGGATCAGAATGAAGACGGAGAGGCCGAGTCCCAGCTTCTCGGCATCGACCAGCGCGACGCGGCCGGTAATGATGCCGTCCTCCTCGAGCCGTTTGACGCGTCGCCAGCAGGCGTTGCGCGACAGCGCCACCCGCTCCGACAGCTGGTCGACGGAAAGCGTGCCGTCGCGCTGCAGTTCTGCCAGCAATCTTCGATCGATGGCATCGAGTTCCGTCGACATATTGGGATGAATGTCCCACAAAATAGCAAAAAGCAAGGACGAAATGGGACCTATGAACCAAAGCCCTGTGGCACGTTACTCATCATCGGGGCTCATCCCGGCAGGAGGGATAACCATGACGACCAGGCTTACGGCACTCTTCACCGCTCATCCGGCCAAGGTCGGCGAGACCTATTTCGGCCACATGGCCTTTGCCGCCTGGTTCTGCTCGCGCTTGTCGATGGCGGCCGGTGCCGCGCTCGTTCACGCTTTCTTGCCATTTCTGTTCGAAACTACGGCGAGCCGAATCGTTCGCGAGCTCTATGAGCGCACGCACAATCGAGGCTCACACGCGGTCAAGGAGCCTCAGGCTCTGATGGACCGCGCCTAGGAATGGTGGAAAGCGATGTGCCGGTGGGCGGCCTATCTCGGTGAAGCGGTCTTCCTCGAAGACATCATCACCGCGCCCTGCCATTCGCTGATCGCCCAGAGCCATTGCGCCCAGGAAGCCAAGTCGCCAACCAATGGCGACGGTTTTGGTCTGGCGTGGTATGGCGACCGGCCGGAGCCCGGCCTCTATCGCGACATCCTGCCGGCCTGGTCAGATCCAAATCTGAAAAGCCTCTGCCGGCAGATCAAATCCGGCTTGTTCCTTGCCCATGTCCGCGCGTCGACCGGTGGCGCCACCAGCCGCATGAACTGTCACCCCTTCATCTCCGGCCGCTGGTCGTTCATGCATAACGGTCAGATCGGCGGCTTCGAGAAGATTCGCCGCGCGCTAGAGAACTCGCTCGCCGACAAAGTCTTCGACCAGCGCGAGGGCACGACCGATTCCGAGCTCTTCTTTCTCCTGATGATCGACCAGGGGCTGGCGACGGACCCGCAAGGCGCGGTGTCGCGGGCAACCGGCCGCGTCGTCGAAGCCTCGCGCCGTGCCGGGATCGAGCCGGCCCTGAAACTGACGGCCGCCTTTTCCGATGGCGAAACGCTCTACGCCGTTCGCTATGCCACCGACAACCATGCGCCGACGCTCTACACCGGCGCCTTCGCCAGGCGCGCCGGCCATTGCATCGTCTCCGAACCCTTCGACCGCGACGGCGGCGACTGGCAGGCGATCCCGCCATCGAGCTTCGTCACCATGACGAGGAGCGGCACCAACATCCGGCCGTTTGCGCCGGCGGCCCGGTTGGCAATGGCGGTGTAGTCGGAAATAGCGCAACGTCGCGGGACAGTGCCAGCTTCTACACCCTGTCGCAATTCCAATCACGACGGTGGGGTTCGTCGCCCCGCGGCTTACCGGGCGAAGCGCGACAGCGCGTAAGGCGCTAACAGCACATCGCGCTCGCCCTCCAGAATCTCGCGGGCGGCGAACAATCCCACGGCCGGCGCCAGCGTGATGCCCGAATGCATGACGGCGATGTAGAGGCCGCCGACCCCATCGGCGCGGCTGACGATCGGGAAGCCGTCGGCCGGAGTAGGGCGGTAGCCGACGGTGTGAAAATCAAGCTCCAGTCCATCCGCGCCGCGCAAGGCTGCCTTGGTGATCGCAAACAGCTCCCGCGCGGTGGCTTCCGCGTTTTCGCCCGGATCGCCGCCAGCGAAATCCGAGCCGGCGATGATGCGGCCCTCGGCCGTCTGGCGCATGTGCAGTCTCTCGGCATGCACCAGCCCGTTGAGCAATTTCCTGTGGGGCCGGGAGTGCACGATGAGGCCTGGCGGCGTGTCGAGCGGCAGCTCGATGCCGGCTGTCGCGGCAATGGCCGGGGAGCCCGCACCCGCCGCCACGACAATTTCTTCGGCGCTGAGGGTTTCGCCCGAAACAACCGCGCCTGTCACCTTGCCAATCGATAGGGTCAGCCTGTCCACAGCGCCAACAATTACCCGCGCGCCGAGCCGTTCGGCGTCCGCTAGAAGCGCCTTGGCGGTTGCCACCGGCTCGGCGACGCCTTCCTCCGCGACGTAGACGGCGAAATCGGGAGGCGCGACGAGGTTGGGCTCGATCTCTCCCGCCCGCTTGGCGTCGACGCGCTCGATGCCATAACCCCATGACGAGTGTTCGGCGGCATAGGCTTCCAGCCTGTCGGGCGGCAGGTCGAAGCACAGGCCGCCGCACCAGGCGAGCGGCAATCCCGGCACGTCCTTCGCCAAGCGCGTCCACTCGGCCATGGCGCGGATGCGCAGCCGGAAATAGATCTCGGGATTGCCCCAGCTTGCGTTGATCCATGCAAAGGAATTGGGCGTCGCGACACCGCCGGCGCCACTCCCGGAAACGACCGTCACCCCCGCGCCGGCTTTCGTCAGGTGCCAGGCGATAGAAGCGCCGATGATTCCGGCGCCGATCACGATGACTTGCTTTGGACTGCTCATGTGGTCCTTCGGAGAGATTTTCCCCGTCATGCCACCGCGCCGTCCTGACCTCAAGCAAGAAGCAGCTACGCGCTGTCCGCTATTGCCTTCTGGCCCCCGGCGAGGAGGCTCGCCAGCTCTTCACAGCGCCGCATGAGACGTGACGAATCGACCTTCTTCGCCACCGCCCGCGCCGTGCCGAGCTCCAGCTCCGCGCCAGTACGATCGCCTTGCTGGATGAGAAGCGCCGCGAGCGAAAGCCTGGCGTCCGCGCAATTGGTCGGCGAACCGATCTCGGCCCAGCGCGAGCATGCGGTCTGCAGCTCCCGCACCGCTTCGGTGAAGCGATTTTCCCGCATCGACAGTTCCGCCTTGGCCTCGGCGGTCAATGCCCGGATCGAGGCCATCGGCCAGCGTTGCGGTTCGCTTTCCAGCTCGGCGATCACCGCTTTCGCGCGCTCCAGCCGATCGGTCCGCGCCGCTACCTTGGCGAGCGTGGCGAGAACCATGCCCCGACGCTGCAGCGTCGGCCAGCCGTTACCGACAAGCGACCGCTCAAGGGAGCTGAATGCGGCTTCCGCCTGGCCCAGTTCCATCTGCAGCAGCGCAAAGCCAGGCTGCGGATCCCAGCCAGCGGCATGGGACGCGCGGTAGGCTGCATCCGCCTCGGCGAAATCGCCTGCGGCGAGATGGATGTCGCCCAGCACACGTAAGGCATCGCCTTTCGCCCAGGGCGCATCGAGCGTAAGCTGATCGAGCGCCGCGCGCACCAGCGCCTCAGCCTCCCGCAGCGTGCCATGGACGCCGAGCACCTCGGCCCGATGCAGCCGACACGAGCCGGTAAGTTCCTCCAGCCCATGCCCTCTGCACCAGCCCTCGTAGCTGAGGCTCCATTGGTTGGCTCGCGCCCAGTCGCCGAAATTGCGGCAGGCCCAAAGGATGTTGCAGTAGAGGATGCCGCCGACGATCGGGTCGACATCGCTGGAGAGGCCGAGCGCGGCGGCAAAATCCTGGTCCTCCTGACCGGCTTTTGTTTCCCCAAGGCAGAGCTTGAAGAAGCCGCGATAGATAAGGCCGAGCGATTCCACGACTGGATCTTCGAGATTTTTGCCGACCTCGAAAGCTTGCTCGGCAAGAGCAAGCGCATGCTCCGGCTCGGCCTCCGCGCCCTTGATGCGCGCGCCCATCCAGCACCAGAGGCCATGTTCCCTGCTCTCGGTTGCTTTGTCGATCAGCTGCGCGGCACGCTTGTGCCAACCCTTGGCCGCAGCAAGCTCTCCCCTCTCGAGATGGATCATGGCAAGGGTGATTGCCGGGGAAGCCGCCCGCAGGCGTTCGCCGGCCATGCCGTATTCCGTTGCCGCGCGCGTCAGGAGCGGGATCGCCTCTGAGGGCCGCCCCATGCATTCCAGCGCCAGCGCCCATTCTTCGAGGTCGGCCGTCAGCAACTCGTCGGCGGCGTCTGCTTCCCTGAAGGCGGCCGCAGCCTCGTGCCATTTTCGCGCCGCGGCGGCCGCGCGTGCGGCCAGGATTCGCATGCCTGGGCTGGAACGCCTGCTGCCCGTATCGGCCGGCGCCGGCCCCTTTTCCGAAGTGGCTGCCTGGTCGAGGCAAATACGGTAGCCGAAGCGGGGCAGGTTGCGCAGCGCCGCCTCCATGCCGCCCTGGCGCAGAACGCTTCGGGCTAGGCTCGCGACACGCTGCAGCGAAGCCTCGGTCACCGTCACGTCCGGCCAGAGCGTTTCGAGCAACTCGTCCTTGCTCAGGGCGCGGTCCTGGTGGCGCAGCAGGATGGCGAGGAAGTCGAAGACGAGGGGCTGCACCTCGATCTCGTTTCCGGCGAGACGAATGGCGCGGGAGCTCTCGTTAAGCTCGAAGTCGCCGAAGCAATGAGTTCCCATCGGCAGCAATCCCGGTAACGGCAATAGGCAAAGGATCAGAACAAGATAAGGACGGCGTAAGGACTGTCGGCCGCCTGTTCCGTAATTCTGCGTCTGCCTGGCGGGCCAAGCGAGAGTTTACCTCAGCTGCCCCAGGGATGTCACCGGCACCGATTTGGTCGAGTGCCCGGCGGCATTTGAACCTCAGATGAAGGAGTTTGTGACATGCAGAAATACATCATCGAGCGCGAGATCCCAAAGGTCGGCACTTTCGAGCGCGAGCAGCTTCGCGACGCGTCCAAGGCCTCGAACGCAGTCCTTGCCGAGCTCGGCCCGGACATCCAGTGGGTGGAATCCTTCGTGGCGGACGACAAGACCTTTTGCGTCTATCTCGCCAAGGACGAAGCGATCATCCAGCGCCACGCCAAGATGAGCGGCTTCCCGGCGACCAAGATCACTCAGGTCAAGCGCCTGTTCGATCCGACGACGGCCTACGCCGCCGCCTGATGGGAGGGGATCGATCGTGAAGCGCTTTACGGAAATCGTCCTTGCCGTCGGCGTCTCGGCGCTGCTTTGCGGCACCGCGGTCGCCCATGACACGCCCGATCCGGTGCTCAACCGGTCTCGGGACATGGCGGCCAAGTACCTCGACATCAAGGTCGCCAAGGCGGACGGCTACCAGCAGCTGTTCGAATGCACGACGCATGACGAGCACGGCACGATGGGGGTCCATTTCATCCATCCCGGCCGCGCCGGCGACGGCAGGCTGGTGCTCGAAGAACCCGACGTGCTGACCTACGAGCCGGAAGCCGATGGCTCGATGCAGCTTGTCGGCATGGAATACATCGTCTTCGAGAAGGGCTGGAAGGGCAAGGGCGTTCCTGAATTCCTCGGCCGCACGCTGCAACGCAAGACGACGGTGGGTATTCACCCGGTGGATCCCTACTACGAGCTCCATGTCTGGCACTGGCGGCACAACCCGGCCGGCATGTTCGCCGACTGGAACCCGTATGTGAGCTGCGAGCACGATCGGTCCTGACGACCCGTCGGCACAGCCTCCGGGAGGGCCGTGGACGGCCCTCCCGCTTTCATCACTCAACCGCAAGGGAGATACGACCATGTCCATCCTTGGGCACGAATTGATCACCGACCGGACGGTTCTCAGGCGCCTCTTTGCCGCAGCCGTCGAAACCTGCCACTCCGGCATAGTGCTCGTGGCGCGCATCGTGCGCATTCGCAGGGACCGGGCCAGGCTGGACGAGCTGCCGGATTATCTGCTGCGCGACATCGGCGTCGGTCGCTCGGAGATACGATCGATCATCAGGTTCGGCCGCAGGGAGCATGGCGAGGCCTGACTCTGTGCAGGGCCCTGCCGTGGCGGCGAACACGCCCCCTGCGAACCGATCCGCCCGAAACTGTCGACAGGCCGGCCATGCGCTGCTAGAAGCCCGCGCCACAGACAGGATTCCAAAAAATTGGCAGAAGACATCGAACAGGCGGTATCGCGCCGCCGCACTTTCGCGATCATCGCCCACCCTGACGCCGGCAAGACCACGCTCACCGAAAAGCTGCTTCTGTTCGGCGGCGCGATCCAGCTTGCCGGCGAGGTCAAGGCCAAGAAGGACCGCATCCAGACGCGGTCCGACTGGATGAAGATCGAGCGCGAGCGCGGCATCTCGGTCGTCACCTCGGTGATGACCTTCGAATATGATGACAACGTCTTCAACCTGCTCGACACGCCCGGCCACGAGGATTTCGCCGACGACACCTACCGCACGCTGTCTGCGGTCGACTCCGCCGTCATGGTCATCGACGCCGCCAAGGGCATCGAGCCGCGCACGCTGAAACTGTTCGAGGTCTGCCGGCTCCGCGACATCCCGATCATCACCTTCGTCAACAAGATGGACCGCGAGAGCCGCGATCCGTTCGAGATTTTGGATGAGATCGAGCAGAAGCTGGCGCTCGACACCGCGCCGGTCACCTGGCCGATCGGCCGCGGCAAGACCTTCTCGGGCACCTATCATCTGGCGCAGAACGCGGTGCGCAGGAGTGACGACGAGAAGGAACGCACGCCCGTCAACGGTCCGGATTCCAACCGGGTTGCGGGCCTGCTGCCGGAAAACGAGCGCAACGACTTCATCGAGGAGCTGGAGTTGGCGCGCGAGGCCTGCCGGCCTCTCGATGTCGACGCTTTCCGCGAGGGCCATCTGACGCCGGTCTATTTCGGCTCGGCGCTGCGCAATTACGGCGTACGCGACCTGATCGAGGCGCTCGGCGCCTACGGCCCGCCGCCGCGCGCCCAGGAAGCCGATGAGCGCACGGTCGAGGCGACCGAGGACAAGATGACGTCCTTCGTCTTCAAGATCCAGGCCAACATGGATCCAAACCACCGCGACCGCATCGCTTTCGTCCGCGTCTGCTCCGGCAAGCTGGAGCGCGGCATGAAGGCCAAGCTGGTGCGCACCGGCAAGCCGATGAGCCTGTCCGCGCCGCAATTCTTCTTCGCCCGCACCCGCGTCACCGCCGATGAGGCCTTTGCCGGCGACGTCGTCGGCATCCCCAACCACGGCACGCTGCGCATCGGCGATACGCTGACCGAGGGCGAGGAGATCCTGTTCCGCGGCGTGCCGAACTTCGCCCCGGAAATCCTGCGCCGCGTGCGCCTCGGCGACGCCATGAAGGCCAAGAAGTTGAAGGAAGCTCTGCACCAGATGGCCGAGGAGGGCGTGGTGCAGCTCTTCTCGCCGGAGGACGGTTCGCCGGCCATCGTCGGCGTCGTCGGCGCCCTGCAGCTTGACGTGCTGAAGGAACGGCTGAACATCGAATACACGCTGCCGGTGGATTTCGAGATGTCGCGCTTCTCAGTCTGCCGCTGGATCTCGGCCGACGACAAGGCGGAGGTGCAGCGTTTCATCGAATCGCATCGCGGCGACATCGCCCGCGACCTCGACAACGATCCGGTGTTTCTGGCCCAGCACGCCTTCTCGCTGAACTATGAGGCCGAGCGCTGGAAGGCGATCCGCTTCACCGCCGTCAAGGACTACCAGGTCCGCGATAAGGCGGCGTGAGCTGTTTTTCCCTTCCCCCTTGTGGGGAAGGTGGCCTCGCGAAGCGAGGTCGGATGAGGGGTGTTCCAGGGAACGCCAACGTCTCACTCCGCTGGAACACCCCTTGTATCTGCACGGACAGAGATTTGTGCAAGGAAAGCGACTGAGCCTCGAACCGGACGGCCATCCGATACGAGGCTTGGCGAAGTCGCCCGACACCCCTCCGGTCACAACCGTGGATGAGCCTGGGATCTTCGCCTTCGTCACGCACGACCGAATAGTCGCTTGGCTCCAATCGCACGCACAAGGCAGGTTACCGTGAACAAGATCATATGTGGAGTGGATGTTTCGAAAGGATGGCTCGATGCCCATGTCGAGCCGAGCGGGGCGGTGGGCCGCTTCGGCAATGATGCGGCAGGCATCGCCGATCTGGCCGCCTGGTGTCAGAGCCACGACGTCGAGCTTGTCGTGATGGAGGCTAGCGGCGGCTATGAACGACTGGCCTTCCTGCTGCTGTGGGAGTTGGGCGTATGCTGTGGCTTGGCCAATGCCCGCAGTGTGCGCTACTTCGCCGAGGCGATGGGCTTCCTGGAAAAGACCGACAAGATCGATGCCGCCATGATCGCCCGCTATGGCGCGGTCAAGCAGCTCAAGGCGATGCCGCCACCAAATGCGGCCCAACTGCGGCTCAAGGCGTTGGTTGCCCGGCTTTCCCAGGTGACTGGCGATCTCACCGTTCAAAAGCAGCGCAAGAGTGCTGCCCTCGACGCCGAGACCGTCGCCAGCCTTGATGAGGTGATCGCGCTGCTCACACGCCAGAGCCGCAGGCTCGAGGGTGAGATCGCTTCGCTCATCGACGATGATCCGTTGTGGGCATGCCTCGACCGGGCCTTTCGCTCGCTCAAGGGCGTGGCCTCTCGCACCGTGCCACGGCTGATGGCGCAACTGCCTGAGATCGGCATCGTCTCCAACAGGGCCATCGCTAAGCTGGCTGGCCTGGCTCCGATCGCCAATGACAGCGGTAAGCGCAGCGGCCGAAGAGCGGTGCGCGGTGGCCGCGCCGGGCCGCGAGGCGTCCTCTTCCTCGTTGCCAGCATCGTTGCCAAATATGATCCCCATCTCGCCGCCTTCAAGCAACGGTTGCAGGCGGCTGGAAAGGAAAAGATGGTCATTCGCATTGCGCTCGCCAGGAAGCTGCTCGTCATCCTCAATGCAAAAGCACGCGACGCGCGCAAACAGTTCGCAAATGCAACTTGACACCTCAGATAGTCGCTCATCCGTCTCGGCGCTGCGCGCCGGTCCACCTTCTCCCACAAGGGAAAAGCCCTCACCCCTTCGCCGCTTCCTCGATCTTGGCGATATCGATCTTGCCCATCTGCATCATCGCCGACATCACGCGACCGGCCTTCGCTCTGTCCGGATCCAGAAGCAGTTTCGGCAACTGCTCCGGCACGACCTGCCAGGAGACGCCGAACTTGTCTTTCAGCCAGCTGCACTGGCCAGGCTCACCGCCCTCGGTGAGCTTCTCCCAGAAATAGTCGACCTCTTCCTGCGTCTTGCAGTCGATCGACTGCGACATCGCTTCGTTGAACTTGAAGTACGGACCGCCATTGAGCGCCTGGAACGGCACGCCGTCGAGCTCGAACGTGGTCATCAGCACCTTGCCCTCATCGGGGTGACCCTCGGGCCAGCGCAAAACGCTCAGCACCTTCGAGTTCTTGAAGATGGAAACATAGTGGTTCATCGCCTCCTCGGCCTGGCCGTCGAACCACAGGCAGGTGGTGATCTTTTGCATGTCTTTCTCCTCGGACTTGTTCGGGTTGGTTCCATCTTCAACGGCGGGTCGGCGATTTGTGCCGTTCATACCGTCTGCCTCAAGGACGGATCGACAAGGCGCTATCCGACAGCGATTTCAAATTTTCCTGAAGAATCCTGGCGCAGCGCAAAATTGTGGCAAGGCCGGATCATGGTCGCTATAACCGCTGCCGACCAAATTTGAGCGCCGCCCGCCGCGCATCGGCGTGGCCAGCCAGCAAGGACAATGCAATGCCTGCCTATCGTTCCCGCACCACCACCCATGGCCGCAACATGGCCGGCGCACGCGGCCTGTGGCGCGCCACCGGCATGAAGGACAGTGATTTCGGCAAACCGATCATCGCGGTGGTCAATTCCTTCACTCAGTTCGTGCCCGGCCACGTGCACCTGAAGGATCTCGGCCAGCTCGTCGCCCGCGAGATAGAGAAGGCAGGCGGCGTCGCCAAGGAGTTCAACACCATCGCCGTCGACGATGGCATCGCCATGGGCCATGACGGCATGCTCTATTCGCTGCCGTCGCGCGAGCTGATTGCCGACTCCGTCGAATACATGGTCAACGCGCATTGCGCCGACGCCATGGTCTGCATCTCCAATTGCGACAAGATCACCCCCGGCATGCTGATGGCCTCGCTGCGCCTCAACATCCCGACCGTCTTCGTTTCCGGCGGCCCGATGGAGGCCGGCAAGGTGGTGTTGGCCGGCAAGGCGCAAGCGCTCGACCTGGTCGACGCCATGGTCGCCGCCGCCGACGACAAGATATCCGACGAGGACGTCAAGGTCATCGAGCGCTCGGCCTGCCCGACCTGCGGCTCCTGCTCGGGCATGTTCACCGCCAATTCGATGAACTGCCTGACCGAGGCGCTAGGCCTGTCGCTGCCGGGAAATGGCTCGACCTTGGCCACCCATGCCGATCGCAAGCGCCTGTTCGTCGAGGCCGGCCATCTCGCCGTCGATCTCGCCCAGCGCTATTACGAGCAGGACGACGAAACGGCGCTGCCGCGCAGCATCGCCTCCAAGGGCGCTTTCGAGAACGCCATGGCGCTCGACATCGCCATGGGCGGCTCGACCAACACGGTGCTCCACATCCTCGCCGCCGCCCATGAGGGCGAGGTCGACTTCACCATGGAAGACATCGATCGGCTGTCGCGGAAAGTGCCGGTGCTGTGCAAGGTGGCGCCGGCCAAGTCCGACGTGCACATGGAGGACGTCCACCGCGCCGGCGGCATCATGGCGATCCTCGGCCAGCTCGACCAGGCAGGCCTGATCAATCGCGACCTGCCGACGGTGCACACGGCTACGCTCGGCGAGGCGCTAGACCATTGGGACATTGCCCGTACCTCGGCCGAGAATGTCCGCAACTTCTTCCGCGCCGCCCCCGGCGGCGTGCCGACCCAGGTCGCCTTCAGCCAGGACCGCCGCTGGGACGAGCTCGACCTCGACCGCGAGAAGGGCGTGATCCGCTCGGCCAAGACGCCGTTCTCGAAGGATGGCGGCCTTGCCGTGCTCAAGGGCAATCTGGCGCTCGACGGCTGCATCGTGAAGACCGCCGGCGTCGACGAGTCGATCCTGAAATTTACCGGCCCGGCCCGTGTCTTCGAGAGCCAGGACGCTTCCGTCAAGGCGATCCTCGGCAACGAGATCAAGGCCGGCGACATCGTCGTCATCCGCTACGAGGGGCCGCGTGGCGGCCCCGGCATGCAGGAGATGCTCTACCCGACCAGCTACCTGAAGTCGAAGGGCCTTGGCAAAGCCTGTGCGCTGATCACCGACGGCCGCTTCTCCGGCGGCACGTCGGGCCTGTCGATCGGCCACGTCTCGCCGGAAGCCGCCGAGGGTGGCGCGATCGGCCTGGTCCAGGAAGGCGACACGATCGAGATCGATATCCCCAACCGCACCATCCGGCTCGCCGTCAGCGATGCCGAGCTCGAAGCGCGCCGCGCGGCGATGAACGCCAAGGGCCCGGACGCCTGGAAGCCGGCCGAAAAGCGCAAGCGCAAGGTGACGACGGCCCTGCGCGCCTACGCCGCCTTCGCCACCAGCGCCGACAAGGGCGCGGTGCGGAAAGTGCCGGAGTGAGGAGCGCTTCTCCTTCTCCCCTTGTGGAGAAGGTGGATCGGCGCGCAGCGCCGAGACGGATGAGGGGTGTTCCAGCGGAGTGAGACGCTGGCGAATTCCGACTGGATAAACGGCGCCGCCAAGCTGGAACACCCCTCATCCGGCCGCTTCGCGGCCACCTTGCATAAGCGATGTTGTATGAAGTGGTCGTCCCGTAAGGGACGCCAACGGCCGGGTGGCCACCCGGCCGTTGGCGCCGATCGTCGGATCGCCAGCCACCCGAACCCGTGGGGTTAAGGAGAAGCAAGATCGCGATCGGCTCTTCATCGTGGCCCGGATGGTTGCTGGAACAACCTGGTTCGTATGCAAGGCAGGGAACGACGAAGATGAATGAGACTAGCACAAGAACCGCCGGAATCGACACCAGCAAGAAGTCGCTTGATGTCGCAACCTATCCGACGAGCGACAGGTTGCGCGTAGCCAATGCCAGAGACGGACATCAAGAGTTGGTTGCTTGGCTGAGCGCGCGTAAGATCAAACGCATCGGCATCGAAGCCTCCGGGGGTTACGAACGAGCCGTCGTGGAATATTTGCGCGAGCAGGGCTTCGAGGTCGCTCTCCTGCAGCCGCGTCAAGTGCATGCCTTTGCCATCTACAAGCTGCGTCGTGCCAAGAACGATCGTATCGACGCCGCCCTCATCGCCGAGTGCGCTGCCAATCTCGGCGACCTGCATGAACCGCCAGACACCAGGCTGGCCGCGTTCGCTGAGCATCTGCTCTTCATCGAGCAACTGGAGTACGATATCGCTCACCTCAAGACGCGGCGCGAGCACTTCACCACCAAGCGGATTCTCAACCAACTCAAGCGTGACGTTCAGCGTCTGCAGCGGCGCCGCGAGGCCGAACTGCTGCTCCTGCAGGTCGTCGTGTGCAAACACGATGATCTCGCTCGGCGGCTCGAGCTGATCGCCAGCGTTGATGGCATCGGCATACGCACCGCGCTCACCCTCGTCATCCTCTTGCCCGAACTCGGCAAGGTCAGTCGTGAGCAAATCTCTGCCTTGGTTGGCGTCGCTCCTTACGACGACGACTCGGGCGAACGTACCGGCGAGCGCCATATCGCCGGCGGTCGCAGTCGTGTCCGCCGAGCGCTCTTCAATGCTGCATTGCCCGCTTCCCAGCGCTGGAACACCGCCCTGGTCGCTCTCTACGGCCGCCTTACGAACAACGGCAAGGCCCACAGGAAAGCCATCATCGCCTGTGTCAGAAAGCTCCTCATCTTCGCCAACGCCGTCGTCGAACGCGGCACTCCGTGGAGCAAAGCTCCACCCGCAAACCACGCCGCCTAAGCTAATGGTTGCGCTTCTCCCACAAGGGGAGAAGGGGGAAGTCGGCGTTATGGCATCAGCTGATATTCATAAAGCTTCTGATAGAGCCCGCCCTGCTTGAGGAGAGTCCTGTGCGGGCCGCTCTCCTGCACCTTGCCCTTTTCCAGCACCACGATGGTGTCGGCTTGATGCACGGTCGACAGCCGGTGCGCGATGACGATCGTCGTGCGTCCGACCGTCAGCTGCTGCAGCGCGTCGCGGAACAGCGCTTCCGACTCGGCGTCGAGCGCGCTGGTCGCCTCGTCGAGCAGCAGTATCTCGGCATTGCGCAGCATGGCGCGCGCGATCGAGATGCGCTGGCGCTGGCCGCCGGACAAAAGCGAACCGTTTTCGCCGACCTCCGTCTCGTAGCCCTTGGCCATGGCGCTGATGAAGTCATGCGCGTTGGCGGCCTTGGCTGCGGCGATCACCTCTTCATCGGTCGCGTGCTCACGGCCGAGGCGGATATTGTGCATGATCGTGCCGGCGAACAGGAATGTGTCCTGGCTGACATAGGCGATCTTCTTCCGGAGCGAATCGAGCGTCGCGAAGGAGATGTCCTGGCCGTCGAACATCACCCTGCCGGTCTGCGGGTCGTACATGCGCATGATCAGGTTCAGGATCGTCGACTTGCCGCTGCCCGACGGCCCGACCAGCGCCGTCATCTTGCCGGCCGCGAGCGTCAGGTTGAAACCCTCGAACACCGGCGGGCTTTCCGGATAGGCGAAGCTGACATTGTCGAAGCGGATTTCGCCCGGTCCAGGTTGCAGCGACCTCGCGCCAGGTTTTTCCGCGAGCGTCAGCGGCCGGTCGGCCAGCTGGAACATCATGCGCACGCCGACGATGCCGGTCTCGAGCGAGATGCGAACGCGGGCCAGGCGCTTAGCCGGCTCATAAGCGAGCAGCAGCGATGCGATGAAGGCCATGATGTTGCCCGGCATCTGCCCGCCCTGCAGCACCAGGAACCCGCTGATGAATACTGCGCCGGCGATCGCCAGGCCGGCAATGGTTTCCATCACCGGGCTGGTGGCCGCCTCCAGCGTGGCGATGTTGTTGGCGCGGTTCTCGACGTCGGAGACGGCCTGGTACATGCGTTTGCGCATCGCGCCTTCAAGGTTGAAGGATTTGACGACGCGTACGCCGATCGCCGTTTCCTGCATGACATGAACGATCTGCCCAAGCGAGCGGAACTCCATGGCGGCGATGTTGCGGACGCGCTTCAGGATGCGGTTGACGCCGTAGATCGCCACCGGCCCGACGACGAAGCAGATCAGCGACAGCGCCGGCTGTTGCCAGATCATGACCCCAACCAGCACGGCCAGCGTCACCAGGTCGCGCACAAAGGACGTCACGACGAGATCGAGCACGCTGCGCGCCGCCTGCGCGTTGTTGGTCATGCGGGCGATCAGATCGGCCGACGAGGTCGAATGGTAGAACTCGATGCCTTGCTCCAGGATGCGATCGTAGATCTTGCGCTGCCGGTCGGCGATGATGGCGTTGCCGACGCGGCTCATGAAATAGGCCTGGACGAAGGTGGCGAGCCCCTTGAGCAGGAAGATTCCCGCGACCCCGGCCGCGATCAAATTGACGCGGTCGAGCCTCTTGAAGACGACGAATTCGTTGGTGATCTCACGCAGGATCCAGGCGCTGGCGCCGGTCATGGCGGCCACCACCAGCATCGACACGATGGCGGCGCCATAGCCGAATTTGTGCTCTTGGAAGGATTCCCTCACGAGCCTCGCGACAAGGCGCTGGTTCTCCGTGGAGCGGAAGAAGCGAAACAACGGCCGTTCCTGTGTCTGGCTTGCAAGGAATTTCGGATTCGCCACGAGGGCGCGAGGCGGCTTATAGAGCGAGTTGCGGCGCGATGGAACCTTTCGGCTGCCGGGGAAAGAGAAGGCTGCGCGAGGCCGTCTTTTCGGCCACGATGATCGCCAAGGTCTTGAGAGGGTGACGACAGATGGATTTCGACCTCATCGTGCGCGGCGGCACGCTGCCGGACGGCAGGGTTGCCGATATCGGCATTGCCGGCGAAACCATCCGCGCGATCGAGCAGAGGCTGACAGGATCGGCGCCGACCGAGATCGACGCGCGCGGCAACCTTGTTTCGCCGCCCTTCGTCGATCCGCATTTCCACATGGACGCCACCCTGTCCTACGGCATTCCGCGCATCAACGCGTCTGGCACGCTGCTCGAGGGCATCGCGCTTTGGGGCGAGCTGAAGCCGCTTCTGACGCATGAGGCCGTGCGCGAGCGCGCGCTCGCCTATTGCGACTGGGCCGTGTCGATGGGCCTGCTGGCCATCCGCAGCCATGTCGATGTCTGCGACGACCGGCTGCTCGCGGTGGAAGCCCTGCTCGACGTCAAGAAAACCGTCGCGCCCTATATCGACCTGCAACTGGTGGCGTTTCCGCAGGACGGCCTCTATCGCTCGCCGACGGCGCTCAAGAACACCGTCCGGGCGCTCGATATGGGCGTCGACATCGTCGGCGGCATCCCGCATTTCGAGCGCACCATGGCCGACGGCACCCGCTCGGTGACCGAGCTTTGCGAGATCGCGGCGAAACGCGGCCTGATGGTCGACATGCACTGCGACGAGACCGACGATCCGCTGTCGCGCCATATCGAGCAGCTCGCTTATGAAACGCAGCGTCTCGGCCTGCAGGGCAGGGTGGCCGGCTCGCATCTCACCTCCATGCATTCGATGGACAATTACTACGTCTCGAAGCTCCTGCCGCTGATCGCCGAAGCCGGTGTCTCGGCCATCCCGAACCCGCTGATCAACATCATGCTGCAGGGGCGTCACGACACTTTCCCGAAGCGGCGCGGCCTGACCCGGGTGAAGGAGATGCTGGCGCTTGGCATCCGCGTCGGCTGGGGCCAGGATTGCGTGCTCGACCCTTGGTATTCGCTTGGCACCGCCGACATGCTCGACGTCGCCTTCATGGGTCTGCATGTGGCGCAGATGTCGAGCCCGGCCGATATGGCGCGCTGCTTCGACATGGTCACCAATGTCAACGCCGCCATCATGGCCTCGATCACCTCGGCCTTGCCGTCGGCAAGCGCGCCAGCCTTGTCGTGCTCGACGCCGGCAACGCGATCGAGGCCGTTCGTTTGCGCCCCGAACGTCTCTGCGTCATCGCCAGGGGCAAGGTCGTCGCCGAGCGGACCAGGCAGGAGACGCGGCTGTCGATTTCCGGACGTCCGGCGCAGGTGAACCGACGGCACCAGACAGCGTAGGCCTCTCGATTTGACGAGTCGCGTTAGCGGGCAGGACAGCGCTTTCGCCAATTGGTCGTAACGCCCGTCACTTCGTCATTCTATGGCGAAGCAAGGAGCGAAGCGACGCGGCGCAGACCATAGAATCCATTCCGTTACCCTTGATCGTCGCGGCGGTGCAGAACGATCTTTATCTTGCGCCGCCTTCGTTCTTCGCGCGAGGTCACGGAATGGATCCTCGGGTCTGCGCCGCGTCGCTTCGCTCCTTGCTCCGCCCGTGGATGACGAAATTCCGGCGATTCCGCCAACCTCAATTTCCCGGCGCTGGTCTTACAGATTTCCCTCGTCAAATCCTCGGCCTGAAGCTAGGACGCGCCATGGCTCAGACCATCGCTCGCAATTTCACGATCAGGAACGTGTTGCTCGCCGGCATCCTGTTGATGCTGGCGGGGGACTTCATGTTCGCGCTGAACGATGCGATGGGCAAATGGTTGGTCGCCAGTTTTTCCGTCGGCCAGGTTGTGCTGATCCGCTCGATCGGCGCCTTCATCGTGCTGGGGCCCATGATCGCCAACCAGGGCGCGGGCAAGCTGTTCCAGATGGAAAGGCCGGTGCTGCAGCTCTTGCGCGTTGTGGCAACGACGCTCGACACAGGGCTTTTCTACGCCGCCGTCGTCCACCTGCCGCTCGCCGACGTGATGAGCTTCTACATGGCCGGGCCCATCTATGTCGCCGCGCTTTCGCACCTCTTGCTCGGTGAAAAGGTCGGCTGGCGCCGCTGGCTGGCGATCCTCGTCGGCTTCTGCGGCGTGCTGATCATCCTGAAGCCGTCCTCGGCCGCTTTCTCGCTGTCGTCGAGCTATGCGCTGATCGGCAGCGTGACCTTCGGGTTCGCCATCATCCTCGGCCGGCGTCTGCGTGGAACGAGCGACACGACACTCGTTACCTGGCAGACCATCGGCACGCTGATTGTCGGCGCCGTGCTCGCCATCGGCGCCTGGCGCACGCCGTCGGTCCTCGATTTCGGCGCCATGCTGTTGCTCGGCGTCGTTTCCTGCGCGGCCCATCTGATGATCACAAGGGCGCTGAAGCTGGCGCCGGCCTCGACGCTGGCGCCGCTGCATTACAGCCTGCTTCTGTGGGCCATCGTCTTTGGCCTGGTTTTCTTCGGCGATGTGCCGAGCCCGCGCATTCTGTTCGGCTCGGCTATCGTCGTGCTTGCCGGCATATTCATCTTCCATCGCCAGAAGGTGGTGGAAACCGTGGTGCCGCCCGAAAACGTGCCGAAGGGCGTCAATTAGCTTCTTAGCACAGAAATTTTGACCGGTCGGCTATGCGTGCGTTGGCAGATACATGCTTTGGCGATTGGCCGAGACGCCTACCGGGTCGTCATCCACGGGCGGAGCAAGGAGCGAAGCGACGCGCGCAGACCCGAGGATCCATGCCGTGACTTCAAAGCGCTGCGGCGGTCCAGAATTCTGCACCGTTGCACACTTCGGTCCAGGTAACGGCATGGATTCCAGGGTCTGCGCGCGTCGCTTCGCTCCTTGCTCCGCCCTGGAATGACGAGGTTCGGGAGCCTTCGGCTCATCGCCAGCGTTTGCGCTGACTACCCCAAACGGACGTTGATAGCCTTGCCCGACAAGCTTGCAATTCAAAATCACTGTGTTGAGGAACCAGGGCAACTTCACGAAAGTTTTTTGCGGTGCAAATCGCCATCCGGATGCAATCTGTGATTGATTCCGGCAGGGCCGGCAGGATATCTATAACCTGGAAAATTGCGCTATTTGGGGGGAAAGTAATGGGCAGTTTCTCGAGATGGCATTGGCTCATAATTCTGATCATTATCGGCTTGCCATTGTTGTTTGTCTTGAGGGCGCCGCCGGCCGGCGTCAATCGCTTCGGTGACATGCCGCTGAACTTTGGTGAAGCGATTGCAAGCTTTTTCCGAAATTATGTGAACTTTTCCGGCAGGGCCAGTCGCTCGGAGTTCTGGTATTCCTACCTCTTCATAATCATCGTCGCCGTTCTTATGGGGATAGTCGATATCTTTGTGGGAAACGAAGCCGTTTCGTCGCTTTGGAACCTTGCCGTTCTTCTGCCGACACTTGCCATGACCGCGCGCCGGCTGCATGACATCAACAGAAGCGGCTGGCATCAGCTGCTTGCGGGATTCTTCCCCATCGGCACCATCGCGCTGCTCATCTGGTATTGCAAAAAGTCCGACGAAACAGGGTCGTTGAACGAGATACAAAGGGTTTTCAGGTAACGCGCTGGGATGGCTCTAGCCCAGGCGTACGGCGGCGAGGTGTCGCGAAAACTCCGCCGTCTCCATCAGCGCCTTGCAGCGGGCGAAGCGGCCGTCGGCATAGGCCCGGAAATCGTCGGCCGGATTGTCGTTGGCGAGCTGGATCAGGCCCCACAGCGTCCACAAAAGGTCGCACATCGCCTTGTAGATGACGACGCGGCCACGCTCCGCCGGCCGCGCCTCGCCGCCGAAATAAGCGCGCATCAATTCCTCGTCCTGGGCGGCATCGAACCTGCCCTCGACCGAGAGGTCGCCGAGGTCCCAGAGCGGATCGTTCATGCCGGAATATTCCCAGTCGACGATCCACATCCGCTCGCCCGTATCGAGGAAATTCTCGCACAACGGATCGCAATGGCATGCGGCGAGCGGGATGGCGTGCGCGGCAAGCGCCGCGCGCACCGCGTCTGCCTCGCGCACCACGTCGTGATAGCCGGCGGGCAGCGCCACGTCCTTGGTCGACAGGACCTTGAGATAGTCGTCGATCATCGCGAACAGCTCGAAGCGGAAGGGAAACACCGCACCCGAAGAGTGGAGTTTTCGGAAGGCCTCGCCAGCCCGCGCCGGGCTGCCCGGCCGCGCCTTGAATTTTTCGGGCGACATCGTCTCGGCGCCGGCGATGAAGCGCGTCGCCATCACACCGGACGCCGGATCGGCATAAAGCACCTGCGGGCTGACGCCGGCCCTGGCCGCCTCGCGCGCCGCCACCGCCTCGTTGGCGCGGTTGATGTATTCCTCCGTGCCCTTGCCGGGGATGCGCAGGCACACGTCACCCGCCCTGTAGACCCTGTTGGTCAGGCCGCCTAAGCGCTCCAGCGGCCCATCATAGCTCGCCAGCACCGGAACGGCCGCCAGCGCCGCGCGCAGCTCGTCGGTCATGTCGTGTCCCCTTCACGCCATTGTTGTCGTTCTGACGGTTCCACAGTTTTGGCGGCTTGGCTATGATCCTTTGCAGATGAATCGGCTTCGAGGGGCGACGATGACGGACGGCAAGCACAGCGGTTCGCTAAGCGCGGCCTACGCGGCGAAGCGGCCGGAGGACGTGGCCGCGATCTATGACCACTGGTCCGATACCTACGATGCCGACATGTCGGCCGCCGGCTATCGCCATCCGACGATCTGCCTGGCGCTGCTTGCCCGCCACCTGCCGCGCGGAGCCGAACCCTTGCTCGACGCCGGCGCTGGCACCGGGCTGATCGGTGAGTGGCTGGCCATCACCGGCTATCCGCGGGTCGAGGCGCTCGACATCTCGCAAGGCATGCTGGACAAGGCCGGCGCCAAGGGCGTCTACACGGCGCTGCATCGCCTGGCTATGGGCGACACGCTGCCCTTCGCCGACGGAGCTTATGCCGGGATTGTTTCGGCGGGCGTCTTCACCTCAGGGCATGTCGGGGTCGAAGGGCTGGACGAGCTGATCCGCATCTGCCGTCCAGGTGGCGTCATCGTGCTGACGGTCAAGAACACCCTGTGGGATGCCGGCTTCGCGGCGCGCATCGCCGAGCTGGAAGCGCGCGGCGCGATAAGCCGCCTCGAAGAGACACGGCCTTACGCGTCGATGCCCGGCGAGGGTGACACTGTGCCGAGCCGTTGCCTGGCGCTACGGGTCAGCTGATCCGCTTTGCGCGGATCAGGCCCTTATCTTCGCGCCGGCCGGGTCGTACATCGCCTCGAGATGGATTTTCGCCGGCGTGCGTTCCATCGCCACCACCAGTTCGTAATCGCCGGAGGCGAGGAAGTCGTCGCCGACGCCGTCGGCATCGCGCACATAGCCGTAGCCGATGTTCTTTTCGACCGTGTAGCCATAGCCGCCGCTGGTGAGGTAGCCGACAGCTTCGCCATTGCGCAGGATCGTCTCGCGCCCGACCAGCACGACCTCCGGGTCATCCACCGTGAAGCCGGCAAAGCGTTTTGTGGGCGGCTTGCCGGTCGCCTTCTCCAGCGCCTTCCGTCCGACGAAGTCGGTGTTCTTGCGAAGCTTCACCGCCCAGCCGAGCCCCGCTTCCAGTGGCGTGTCGTTCGGCGTGATGTCGGAGCCCCAGGCGCGATAACCTTTTTCCAGCCGGAGCGATTCCAGCGCCCGATAGCCGACCGGGCGAATGCCGTGCGCCTTGCCCGCCGCCCTCAGCGCATCGAAGACTTCGCCGGTGGCGGCGATCGGCACATGCAGTTCCCAGCCGAGCTCGCCGACATAGGTGACGCGCAGCGCCTTCACGATCTGACCGGCGATTGCGATCTCGCGGGCATGGCCAAAGGGGAAGGCGGCGTTCGCAACGTCGGCATTGGTCACCGCCTGCAGCACGTGGCGGGCGCGCGGTCCCATCAGCGACAGCGTGCCGTACTCCTCCGTGACGTCCTCCAGCCTGGCGTCGAGGCCGGAGCCGATATGGTCGCCTATCCAGGACAGGTCATGCGTGCGGAAGCCGGTGCCGGTGACGATGTAGAACCGCTCCTCGCCCAGCCTCGACACGGTGAGGTCGGCCTCGATGCGGCCGCGCGTGTTGAGAAGCTGCGTGTAGGTCAGCCGTCCGACCGGCTTGCTGACGTCGTTGGCGCAGATCCAGTCGAGCGCCTTCAGCGCGTCGCTTCCGGTCAGCTCGTATTTGGCGAAGGAGGACTGATCGAAGATGCCGACCTTCTCGCGCACATGCCGGTGCTCGTCGCCGACCGGGCCGAACCAGTTCTGGCGGCCCATCGAATAGACGTCTTCGGCGGCTACGCCGTCGGGCGCGAACCAGTTCGGCCGCTCCCAGCCGAGCTTGGAGCCGAACACGGCGCGATGCGCCTTCAGCCGCTCGTAGAGCGGCGAGACGATGCGCGGCCGTCCCGAGAGATACTCTTCGTGCGGGAAGCCGATTGTGTAATGCTTGCCATAGGCCTCCAGCGTGCGGTCGCGGACCCAGTCGCGGTCGCGGTGCAGGCCGGAGAAGCGCCTGATGTCGACCACCCAGAGATCGAGCGGCGCCTCGCCGTCGACCACCCATTGCGCCAGCACCCAGCCGGCGCCGCCGGCCGACGCGATGCCGAAGGCGTTGAAGCCTGCCCCGACGAACATGTTGGCGCATTCCGGCGCCACGCCGAGGATGAAGTTGCCGTCCGGCGTGAAGCTCTCCGGCCCGTTGATCATCTGCTTGACGCCGACATGGGCGAGCGCCGGCACACGCGCGATCGCCTGGCTCATATGCTGTTCGAAATGATCGTAGTCGTCGTCGAACAGGCGGAACTCCCAGTCGTTGGGCACGTCGCCGCCGGGAAGCCCGGTTGCCCAGGCCTGCGGGTTGGGCTCATAGCCGCCCATCACCAGTCCGCCGACCTCCTCCTTGAAATAGGTGCGGCGGTCGGGGTCGCGGATCGTCGGCGCGTCGTTGGCCAGCC
Organism: Mesorhizobium sp. M2A.F.Ca.ET.043.05.1.1; assembly: GCF_003952445.1. Taxonomy (NCBI): domain Bacteria; kingdom Pseudomonadati; phylum Pseudomonadota; class Alphaproteobacteria; order Hyphomicrobiales; family Phyllobacteriaceae; genus Mesorhizobium; species Mesorhizobium sp. M2A.F.Ca.ET.043.05.1.1. The sequence goes on along the minus strand of NZ_CP034446.1, from coordinate 4,371,436 downwards.
CTTCGATCCTCTCGGTGATGATATACTGGTGCTTGACCGGCTGCAGCGGCACGTTGATGCCGGCCATCGCGCCGACCTGCCTTGCCCACTGCCCGGCGCAGTTCACCACCTTGTCGCAGGCGATGTCGCCCCTGGAAGTCTTCACCGCCGTGATGCGGCCGTCCTTCATCGTGAAGCCGGTGACGCGCACATCCTCGAACAGTTTCGCGCCATGCATGCGCGCGCCCTTGGCGAGCGACTGGGCGATGTCGGAGGGGCTTGCCTGCCCGTCGGTTGGCAGCCACGAGGCGCCGACCAGGTCGCCCGTCTCCATCAGCGGCCACATGCGCTTCACTTCCGCCGGCGACAGAAGCTGCATGTCCATGCCGAAGCTTTTGGCCGTGGTCGCCAGCCGCTTGAACTCGGTCCAGCGGTCGGCATTGGTCGCGAGCCTGATGCAGCCGGTCATCTTCCAGCCGGTTGCCAGGCCGGTCTCGGCCTCCAGCCCCTTGTAGAGCTCGACCGAATATTTGAGGACGCGCGTGATCGAGGCCGACGAGCGCAATTGCCCGACCAGGCCGGCGGCGTGCCAGGTCGAGCCCGAGGTCAGCTTGCCCTGCTCGAGCAGCACCACGTCCGCCTTGTGGTCGCGCGCCAGATGATAGGCGGTGGAACAGCCGATGATGCCGCCGCCGATGACGACGATTTCGGCATGGCTGGGCAAGGTCATGGCTTGGTCCCGTATTTCGTCCGGTAGTTGTCCAGCGCCGCGTCGAGCCGGACGAGGTTTTCCTCGGTATAGGCGACATAGTCGATGCCGGGCGCGTCGAGATAAAGCTCGGAGACCATGCTCCACATCGCCTCGCGCAGCAGCGAGGCGCATTGCATGGCGGCGTGCGAGCGGCGGATCTCGCTGTCCGGCTCCTTCATGAAATAGGCGGTCAGGAAGGCGAAGGATTCCTCATCGCTCAGGCCGGCGTTGGAGGCGGCGCCCGCGAGATCGAACATCGCCGTGTTGAAGCCGGCATATTCGAAATCGATCAGCCACAGCCGCTTGCCGTCGTCCAGGATATTGGCGGGCAAAAGATCGTTGTGGCCGAAGACGATCGGCAGCAGTTTTTGCGCCCGCTCGAGCTCGTCGGCCAGCGCTAGATAGCGCGGCAACTGATCCGTCTTGCGGCTGCCGCCTTCGTCCAACGTGCGCGCATAGTCGCGGATGACGTGGAACACCCAGAACATGAAGCCGGCGCCGGAGACATGGCTCGGCATCTCGCGATGGAAGCCGCGCAGCAGCGCCGCCACGCGGCCGAGATTGGCCCGCACATCCTCGGCGAGAAAGGTCTTCGCCCCGAGAAACGCCGTCACCAGGATGCCGGGCTCGGCATAATGCACGGCTGGCGCGAATCCAGCCGCATGCGCGGCCCGCGCCGTCATCACCTCGCGCTCACGAAAGACGTGGTGGAACGGAAAATCCTGGCCGAAGCGCACGACATGCCGCCCCGCGGCATCCGTCACGACAAAATTGGCGTTGCTGAGGCCGCCCGGCAGCGGCTCGATCTCGATGCTGCCGTTCCAGCACGGCAAGGCGCGGATGCGGTCTTCGGCGCTCACGGCTTCGCTCCGGCCTCAACCGGTCTCACGGAAAACGACGATGGGACAAAATAAAAAAGCCTCGTCGGTGCGAGACGCCAGGATCGGTATCCCGCACCGCACCGACGAGCCCCTTGGCCAGGTTCAGGATCCCGGCATCCGCCCCCGCGGATTCGATAAAAGCTCAAATCTGGCTGGTCCCAGACGATCTGGTCACTAGGTTGCGGCTCTGCCATCACCCTCCCTTAGCAGTTCCGAGCCCTTGTGACTTGCAACCACTCTCATGCCCAGGTGGCAGAGCTGTCAATCAAAAGCTGTGACTTTTTTTGGGTGTTTTGCCCGAAAATATAAGCAACTCCTTTCAAAGCGTTGTCAAAGCCTTAAATTCGGTCAAGATCCCGGGCATTCCATATGATCCACTCGAAACGGCATGGCGAAATCCTGCGGCTCCTCGGCGAGGAGGGCACGATCAGCATAGCCAGCCTTGCCGAACGTCTCGGCGTCTCGCAGGAAACGGTGCGACGCGACGTCAAGCCGCTCGCCGATGACGGGTCGGTGCTGAAGATGCACGGCGCCGTCGGCCTTGCCTCGATGGTGGGCGAGGCGCCGTTCGAGCGGCGCATGCGCGAGAATGCCGAAGCCAAGCGCCTGATCGCCAGGATGGTCGCGGCCACCATCCGCGATGGCGAGGCGATCATGCTCGACACCGGCACGACCACATCCTTCCTGGCGCGCGAGCTGCTTGGGCATCGCCGGCTGACGGTGGTCACCAATTCCTCCGACATCGCTCGCACGCTGGCGACGGTGAACGGCAACAAGGTCTATATGGCCGGCGGCGAGCTGCGCAGCGACTCGGGCGCGGCTTTCGGCATTTCGGCGATCGAGTTCGTCAGCCGCTTCTCGGTCGATCATGCGGTGATCTCGATCGGCGCCGTCGATGCTGACGCCGGCCTCACCGACTACGAATTGGAGGAGGCGGAGTTCGCCCGCATGGTGCTGTCGCGCGGCCAGCGCTCGCTGGTCGTCACCGACCATACCAAATTCGGCCGCCAGGGGCTGGTCAGGGTGTGCGGCTTCGACGGCTTTTCCGAGCTTGCCACCGACCAGCCGCCGCCGCCCGACATAGCCGCCGCGCTGAGCCGGGCAGGCGCGCGCTTGGCCATCGCGACGGCCTGATCACCGCGGACAAAGCCCGCTTTCATTCCCGCGCGCGGCAGTGTTTAGTCCGGCCATGGCTTTCACAATCCGCCAGCTCCAGTTCTTCGTTGCCGTCGCCGAGCAGGGCACTGTGTCGGGAGCCGCGCAGAATCTCTCGATCTCGCAGTCCTCGGTCACCGAGGCGATCAAGGAGCTGGAGAGCGATCTCGGCGTCGAGTTGTTCGAGCGCCATCCGCGCGGCCTCAACATCACCCATAAGGGCCACCAGTTCCTGCGCCACGCCACCAAGATCCTGGCCGATGTCTCGGATGCGCGCCGTTCTTTCTTCAGCGACCAGGCTGTCGCTGGCGGGCGCCTGCAGCTCGGCGTCACCTCGCTGGTCGCCGGCTACGTGCTGTCCGATCTGCTCGCCCGCTACCGTCGCGCCTATCCCGGCGTCGAGGTCTCCGCCATCGAGGACAATGGCGACTATCTCGAGCATCTTCTGGTCGGCGGCAAGCTCGACATCGCCGTCATGGTCACGTCCAACCTGCGCGACCGCACCGCGCTGCAGTCGGAAATCCTGGAAGTCTCGGCTTACCGGCTGTGGATCCCGCTCAGCCACAGGCTCGCCAGCGCCGACATCATCTCGATCGGCGATATCGCCTCCGAGCCGCTGATCATGCTCACCGTCGACGAGATCGAGGAGAACACCGGCAAGCTGCTGTCGGCGATCGGCGCGAGACCCCATGTCGCCTTCCGCACGCGTTCGGTGGAAGCGGTGCGCAGCCTGGTCGCCACCGGCGCCGGCGTGGCGCTGCTGCCCGACCTCGTCTACCGGCCCTGGTCGCTGGAAGGCGACCGCATCGAATCGCGCGACATTTCCGGCTCGCTGCCGGTGGTCCAGGTCGGCACCGTCTGGCGCCGCGGCTCCGGCCTGCCGCAGGCCGCGCGCGACTTCATCGGCCTCGCCCAATCGCAACGCATGGTGCGCCGCTGAAGCAATTCCAGGAAAAGTGTGAAACGGTCGGCTTGAACGCGTAGAGTGCCCGCAGCGATCGATGAGGGCAACTGAAAGCGAGATCCGCCATGCCGCAATCCGCGCAGCCAAACACGCAGCAAGCCGCTCTCTGGAACGATGCCAGCGGAAAGGCCTGGGTCGAGATGCAGCCGATCCTCGACGGCATGCTGGCGCCGTTGGCGAGCCTGGTGGTGGATGCCGGCTATCCCGGGGAAGGGGGCACGGTTTTGGACATCGGCTGCGGCGCCGGCGCCACGACCCTGGCGATGGCCCGCCGCGTCGGAAATGGCGGCCGATGTGTCGGCGTCGACATCTCGCGGCCGCTTGTCGCCCTGGCCACGGAGCGCGCGCGGGCGGAAGAGGTGGCGAACGCAAGTTTTGAGTTCGGCGATGCCCAGCAATATGCGTTCGAATCCGGACGCTTCGATGCCGTTGTCTCGCGCTTTGGCGTCATGTTCTTCGATGATCCCGTGGCGGCATTCACCAACATAAGACAGGCCGCAAGGCGCGGCGGCAAACTCGCCTTTGTCGCTTGGCGCGGTCCGCGCGAGAATGCTTTCATGACGACCGCCGCACGAGCGGCAGCACCTTTCCTGCCGCAGGCACCCGTGCCGGATCCCGAAGCGCCGGGACAGTTTGCCTTTGCCGACGGCGCCAGGGTGAGGCGGATCCTTGAAGCAAGCAACTGGTCGTCAGTTAAAGTCGAACAGGTTGACGTCCAGTGTCAGATCGCCGAACGCCATCTGATGACATATGCCACCCGGCTAGGGCCGGTCGGCGCTGCGCTGCGGGAGGTTGACCAGGCAACGGCCGAGAAAATCACCGCGGCCTTGCCTGCTGCATTCGCGCCCTTCGTGGCGGACGGCGAGGCTCGTTTCAACGCCGCCTGCTGGCTGGTCACGGCGTTGGCCTGAAGGCATTTTGATATCGGAAAAACCGATATCGGCTTTCTGATAAATGAATTTGCGAAACCGGATTTTTCACAGCACCTTTCGCCCAGGGAACAAAGCCGCGCCCTGAGAGCGCTGCCGTTCGGAGCATGAGCTTCGACGCTTTGTAGTTCGCGCATGATTCTTTCCGAACCGGACCGGTTTCGGGGTCGTGCGCCAAAATGGGAGATCGACGATGAATGCATTCCTGAAGTCGTGCACGGCGCTGACTGTCGCGCTGACTTTTTCCGGTCAGGCCATGGCCCAGGTCAAGGAAATCGGCAAGGGCGAGGGCGAGGTCAACATCGTTGCCTGGCCGGGCTATATCGAGCGCGGCGAGACCGACAAGGGTTACGACTGGGTGACGGCTTTCGAGAAGGAAAGCGGCTGCAAGGTTAACGTCAAGACCGCCAACACCTCCGACGAGATGGTCTCGCTGATGAACGAGGGCGGCTTCGATCTGGTCACCGCTTCGGGCGATGCCTCGCTGCGCCTCGTCGCCGGCAAGCGCGTGCAGCCGATCAACACCGATCTGATCCCGAGCTGGAAGACTGTCGACGACCGCCTGAAGGACGCGCCCTGGTTCACCGTCGACAAGGTGCATTACGGCGTCCCCTATCAGTGGGGCCCGAACATCCTGATGTACAACACCGACGTCTTCAAGGAAGCGCCCAAGAGCTGGAACGTCGTCTTCGAGGAAATGAAGCTGCCCGACGGCAAGTCGAACAAGGGCCGGGTCCAGGCCTATGACGGCCCGATCCACATCGCGGATGCCGCCAATTACCTGATGTTCCACAAGCCGGAACTTGGCATCAAGGACCCCTACGAGCTCAACGAGGACCAGTACAAGGCGGCGCTCGACCTGTTGCGCACGCAGCGCACGCTGGTCGGCCGCTACTGGCACGATGCAGCGATCCAGGTCGACGACTTCCAGAACGAGGGTGTGGTCGCTTCCGGCTCATGGCCCTATCAGGTCAACACGCTGGTCGCCGCCAAGAAGCCGGTCGCTTCCACCGTGCCGGAAGAAGGCGTCACCGGCTGGGCCGATACCACCATGATGGAAGCCGACGCCGCCCATCCGAACTGCGCCTATATGTGGCTTGAGCATTCGCTGTCGCCCAAGGTCCAGGGCGATGTCTCGGCCTGGTTCGGCTCGCTGCCGGTCGTGCCCGCAGCCTGCAAGGGCAATGAGCTGCTTGGCGACGAAGGCTGCAAGACCAACGGCTACGATAATTTCGACAAGATCAAGTTCTGGAAGACGCCGGTGTCGAAATGCGCCAGCCAGAACGACCAGTGCGTGCCTTACTACCGCTGGGTGTCGGACTATATCGGCGTCATCGGCGGGCGGTAACGCTCTTTACCCTCCCCTCTGTGGGGAGGGTCGACGCTTCAGCGTCGGGGTGGGGGCAGTCTGATAGGTTCGCGCCAGCCACCCCCCCCCGGCTTCGCCGCGACCTCCCCCATCGAGGGGGAGGTAAGGCGCCGCGCGAACTTCTCAGACCCGGCAACTGACTGACAGGCCCATGACCTCTGCCGTTTCCTTCAAACAAGTCTCACGCTATTTCGGCAGCGTGCGCGCGGTCGACGCGGTCGATCTGGAGATCGCGCCGGGCGAATTCTTCGCCATGCTCGGGCCGTCTGGTTCCGGCAAGACGACGTGCCTCAGACTGATCGCCGGCTTCGAGCAGCCGACGGCCGGCTCGATCTCCATCTTCGGCGAACGCGCCGAAGGCGTTCCGCCCTATCGCCGCAACGTCAACACCGTCTTCCAGGACTACGCGCTGTTCCCGCATCTCAATGTTCTCGACAATGTCGCCTACGGCCTGATGGTCAAGGGCGTCGGCAAGGCCGAGCGGCTGAAGGCTGCCGAGGAAGCGCTGTCGCTGGTGCGCCTGCCGGGCTATGGCGCGCGCCGCCCCGGCCAGCTCTCCGGCGGCCAGCGCCAGCGCGTCGCGCTCGCCCGGGCGCTGGTCAACCAGCCCAAGGTGCTTCTGCTCGACGAACCGCTCGGCGCGCTCGACCTCAAGCTGCGCGAAAACATGCAGGAGGAGTTGAAGTCGCTGCAGAAGGCGCTCGGCATCACCTTCGTCTTTGTCACCCACGACCAGGGCGAAGCGCTGTCCATGGCCGACCGCGTCGCCGTCTTCAACGACGGCAGGATCATGCAGGTCGGCACGCCGGAAGATATCTACCAGCGGCCGAACACGCGCTTCGTCGCCGATTTCGTCGGCTCGTCCAACGTGCTGCCGCCGGATTTCGTCCAGCGCTATTCCGGCCAGCATTGCTGGGGAAGCCTGCGCCCGGAGTCCATCCGCGTCTCAAGCGCGACCAGTGGCGACGGCGTCGCCGCGCGCCTGGTCGGCACCAACTATCTCGGCGCCACCACAAGGCTGGCGCTCGATGCCGAGGGGTTGAGGCTGCACGCGGTGGTGCCGGCGGGCACCGCGCTGCCGGCGGAAGGTGAGGCGGTGATGCTGACCTTCAACCGCGACAGCCTGCATCTGATGGATGAGCCGGCATGAAGAAGGTTTGCGCGAGGCCCCCCTCTCTGTCCTGCCGGACATCTCCCCCTCAAGGGGGGAGATTGGCTGTCCTTTCGGGTTTCGCCAATCTCCAACGTGTCAGAATTGGCGAGGCCGAGAAACTGCTGATCTCCCCCCTTGAGGGGGAGATGTCCGGCAGGACAGAGAGGGGGGCGAAGGATCGCGACCTCTCACATTCCCACCAAAGGGTGGCCCCATGACCATCGCCGCTGTTCAATCCAACCCCACCCCCGCCATCCTGCCCGGCAGTGGCGGACTGCGCGGCGCGCTCTCCGACCTCTTCTGGCGCCGGCCGAAATTCCTGCTCACCCTGATGCTCGCCCCGCCGCTTCTGTGGCTCGGCATCGTCTATATCGGCTCGCTCTTCGCGCTGTTGGCACAGAGCTTCTTCTCGATCGACGAGTTCTCCGGCCTCATCAACCGCGAGTTCACGCTGAAGACCTATGGCGATCTGCTGCAAGCCGCCAATCTCGACATCATCCTGCGCACCGTCACGATGGCGGCGCTGGTCACGCTCGCTTCGGCGATCATCGCCTTCCCCATCGCCTATTACGCGGCGCGATACGCGCGCGGCCGCTGGAAGGCGCTGTTCTATCTCGGCGTCATGCTGCCGCTGTGGTCGAGCTACCTGGTCAAGATCTATGCCTGGAAGCTGATCCTCGCCAAGGAAGGCATCCTCACCTGGCTGCTCGCCAAGCTGAACCTGCTCTGGCTGCTCGATGGCTGGCTGTCGCTGCCGATCGTCGGCGGCAACTCGCTGTCGGTCTCCTTCACCGGCACCTTCATCGTCTTCGTCTATGTCTGGCTGCCTTTCATGATCCTCCCCGTGCAGGCCGCGCTCGAGCGCGTGCCCGGCAATCTGGTCGAGGCTTCGTCCGATCTCGGCGCCTCACCCGGCCAGACCTTCCGCAACGTGCTCTTCCCGCTGGCGCTGCCCGGCATCGTCGCCGGCTCGATCTTCACCTTCTCGCTGACCTTGGGCGACTACATCATCCCGCAGATCATAGGCACCTCGCGCCTCTTCATCGGCCAGGCCGTCTATTCGCAGCAGGGCACCGCCGGCAACATCCCGCTCGCGGCAGCCTTCACTGTGGTGCCCATCGTCATCATGGGCTTCTACCTCTGGGGCGCCAAGCGCATGGGGGCTTTCGATGCGCTCTGACCGTGGCCAACGTGCTCCGCTCGGCCTGAAGATCGCCGCCGCCTGCGGCCTGCTCTTCCTGCACCTGCCGATCCTGCTGATCTTCGTCTATGCCTTCACCACCGAAGAGAAGAGCTTCGTCTGGCCGCCGCCAGGGCTCACCACGCAATGGTTCGCCGTCACCTGGAACCGGCCCGACGTCTGGGATGCGCTGTCGCTGTCGGTGCGCGTCGCCGCCATCTCGACGGCCATCGCCTTGGTGCTCGGCACGCTCTGCGCCGCCGCCGTCTCGCAGACGCGCTTCTTCGGCCGCGAGGCCATCTCGCTCTTGGTCATCCTGCCGATCGCGCTGCCCGGCATCATCACCGGCATCGCGCTGCGCTCGGCCTTTTCGCTGGCCGACATCCCGTTCTCGTTCTGGACGATCGTGCTCGGCCACGCCACCTTCTGCGTGGTCGTCGTCTACAACAACGCCGTCGCCCGCTTCCGCCGCACCTCGGGATCGATGATCGAGGCCTCGATGGATCTCGGCGCCGACGGTTTCCAGACGTTTCGGCATGTCGTGCTGCCCAACATTGCGACCGCTCTGCTCGCCGGCGGCATGCTCGCCTTCGCGCTGTCCTTCGACGAGGTCATCGTCACCACCTTCACCGCCGGTCAGCAGCAGACCGTGCCGATCTGGATGCTAGAGGAGCTGATCCGCCCGCGCCAGCGCCCAGTCACCAACGTCGTTGCCATGGTCGTCGTGCTGGTGACCCTGCTGCCGATCCTCTTTGCCTATTACCTGACCCGCGACGGCGACCAGATCGCGGGGAGTGGAAAATGAAAACAGCGAGTAGCGAATAGCGAGTAGCGAATAGGGTTCGGCTGTCGATCTCCCTATTCGCTATTCGCTACTCCCTATTCGCTCCTAATCAGGGAGAAACCTTATGGACACCCAGATGCTGATCGGCTCGAAATTCGAGAAGGGCACCGAAACCGAGGAGCCGATCCTCAATCCAAAGACCGGGGCAACGATCCTCAACCTGCCTGAAGCAAGCCCGGCGCAGATCGAAGCTGCCGTGGCAGCCGCCGAGCGATCCTTCGTCAGTTGGTCGCGCACGACGCCGGCGCAGCGTTCCGACTATCTGCTCAAGATCGCCGATCGCATCGAGGCCGAAGCCAAGGAGTTCGCGGCGCTCGAGGCGCTGAACTGCGGCAAGCCGATCAATGCCGTGCTCAATGACGAGATCCCGGCGATCGTCGACTGCTACCGCTTCTTCGCCGGCGCGGTGCGCTCAATGCCCGGTCAGGTGGCCGGCGAATATATTGCTGGCCACACCTCGATGGTGCGCCGCGACCCTATCGGCATCGTCGCTTCGATCGCGCCCTGGAACTATCCGCTGATGATGATGGCCTGGAAGCTGGCGCCGGCGATCGGCGGCGGCAACACGGTCGTCTTCAAGCCGTCCGAACAGACGCCGCTGACATCGCTGAAGCTGGCGAAGATCCTCGCCGAGATCCTGCCCGAGGGCGTCGTCAATGTCGTGCTCGGCCGCGGCGACAGCGTCGGCAACACGCTGATCAACCATCCGAAGGTCAACATGATCTCGATCACCGGCGACGTCGCCACCGGCAAGAAAGTGCTGCAGGCGGCCGCCCGGTCGGTCAAGCGCACGCATCTTGAGCTCGGCGGCAAGGCGCCAGTCATCGTCTTCGACGACGCCGACCTCGGCGCCGTGGTCAACGGGTTGCGCGCCTTCGGCTATTACAATGCCGGTCAGGACTGCACCGCCGCCTGCCGCATCTATGCCGGCACGAAGATCTACGACAAGCTGGTTGCCGACCTCTCTTCCGCCGTCTCGACCATCAAATACAACCAGCCTGACGACACCGAGAACGAGATCGGCCCGCTGATCTCGCGCCGCCAGCGCGACCGTGTGTCGAGCTTCGTCGAGCGCGCCTCTGAGCTGAAGCACATCGAGATCACCACCGGGGCAAGCCCGGCGAGGGCTCCGGCTTCTACTACCAGCCGACGGTCGTCGCCGGCGCGCTGCAGGAAGACGAGATCGTGCGCCGCGAGGTGTTCGGCCCGGTCGTCTCCATCACCCGCTTCTCGGATGTCGACGAGGCGGTGAACTGGGCGAATGACAGTGACTACGGCCTTGCCTCGTCGGTATGGACCAAGGACGTCGCGCGGGCCATGGCGACCGCCGCCCGCCTGCAATATGGCTGCACCTGGATCAACACCCACTTCATGCTGACCAACGAGATGCCGCATGGCGGCCTGAAACAGTCAGGCTACGGCAAGGACATGTCGCTCTACGCGCTGGAGGATTACACGGCTGTCCGCCACGTCATGGTGGCGCATGGGTAACATGAAAAAGGATGGCGGCTCGCCGCCATCCTTAAAATATTCGCTGCGCCGGTGTCGGCATATCAAGCGCTGCGCTACGCCATGCCCTAAGCCGCCGTCCTGCCCTGCATCTCCGATGCCGCGGGCTTGATGTTCTGGTTGACCCTAAAGATGTTGAACGGGTCGTAGATGCGCTTCACCTGGCTAAGCCGCTCGTAGTTCGCGCCATAGCTCGCCTGCACGCGCGCTTCTCCTTCGTCCTCCATCATGAAATTCACGTAGCCGCCTTCGCCGTTATGGGGATGGATGGTCGCCCAGTAGTTCTTGGCCCATTTGGTGAGATCGGCGGCCTTGGCCGGATCGGGATCGATGGCGGCGATGACCATCGACCAGGTCGCGTCGCGCGCATTCCATGCCGTCTCGTTCTTGCCGACGCGGCGAACGGCGCCGTCGATAGGGTAAAGATGCATGAGCGACAATTCGCTCGGCGCCGCGGCGGCCTGCGCGATATGGGTCGCGATGGCTTCGTCGGGAAGCGACCTGACGAAATCGCCCTTCCAGTACCATTGCAGGCCTTTCGGAAGCAGCGGGTCGAACATTGCCTGCAAGGCCGGGAACGGCATCACACCCATCCAGTTGAAAATCGGCGGCGGCAGATTGTCGAGCAGCGGCGCCATGGCCTTGCGCCCGTCCTCCTCGGCGCCGTTGTAGCAGGAGATGATGGCGCAGGCGCGCTTGCCCCAATATTCGCGCGGGAAGGGATCGGCCGAGGGAACGGTTTTCAGGCCGACAAAGGCGCCGAGATCCTCCGGCGCCTCCGGCAGATAGTCGCGATAGGTCTGCATGACGGCCATGGCATCCTTGGCTTCCCAGAACACCGGGCCGCCGAAGATCATGTTCACGGGATGGGCCTGGAACAGGAAACTGGTCACGACGCCGAAATTGCCGCCGCCGCCGCGGAGCGCCCAGAACAAATCGGGGTTCTCGGCTTTGCTGGCGGTCACCACTTTGCCGTCGGCCAGCACCAGATCGGCCTCGACCAGGTTGTCGATGGTGAGACCGTATCTGCGCGTGAGATAGCCTGTCCCGCCGCCGAGGGTCAGACCGGCAACGCCGGTGGTCGAGACGATGCCGGCCGGAACGGCGAGCCCGAAAGGATGGGTGGCATGGTCCACGTCACCTGAATTGCAGCCCGGCCCGACCCTCACAGTCCGCGTTTTCGGGTCGACATGGACACCCTTCATCATCGACAGGTCAATGACGAGACCGTTGTCGCAGATCCCCAATCCGGCGCCGTTGTGGCCTCCGCCGCGCACGGCGATCAAAAGGTCGTTGTCGCGGGCATATTTCACGGCGGTGATCACGTCGGCGACATCGGCGCAGCGCGCAATCAGCAGCGGGCGCTTTTCGATCATGCCGTTATAGACCTTGCGGGCCTCGTCATAGCCGGCATCGTCGCGCAGGATCACCTCCCCGCGCAGGCTTTCACGCAATTTTGCATGGGCTTCGTCGGTCATCGGTTTGCTCCCTTGATTGCGCCAGCGCCATGGCGCGTCGGCGCGACGCATGTGTTGCTTTGTTTGCTCGCCTCATCGGCGGATGCGTTGGATGGTGCAGGAAGCGCACATTGCACCAATCCGGTCCCCGCCGCTTCGCCCGAAAGGACCAGCGGGGCATGGCCCGGGAGAGCCATGACACGGCAGCCAAAGCGGCTGCCGTGACTGACCGACGGGCCGGTTCCTGATTTGGGCCGATCCGGTGACGTCGAGTGGCCGCCTGCTCGCAGCCACTCTTCCCGCGTGTTCGCTGCTGCCGCTTCGGCCTTCGGCTATTTCGCAACCAACTATTCCACGATCCGGAAGATTTGCCACTGGCTGGTGCCCGACACCACATAGGGCTCCAGCTCCTTGCCCCACTTGGCATGCGCGTCGATCTTGGCGATCTTGGCGAAGAACGCTTCCAGTTGGGCCAGGCTTTCGACCTCGTGATGGGACTCGATCGTCGCTTCGCGTGCGCCGATCGAGCCCGTCATGAGTCGGAATTTCAAATCGGCGAGCCCCACCTGCGAGCCGATCTCGCGCTCCCATTTCCGCATCAGCTCAAGTGCGGTCTGCTTGTGGCCGAACCTGGCGTCGATCTGCCATCTGGCGCTGAACATCTCGGTACTCCCTCACGATTGTGTTGATTGTCCGCGGTCGGCTATTCGTCCCAGGCCTGCACGACGGTTTGCCGCGCGATCAGGCCGTTCTTCAGCTCCAGCATCGCCGCGCAAACCACCTTCGTGCCGTCCGGATAGGCGCAGGCTTGCATGAAGGCGAGGTTGTCGCCCTCGGCGATGGTGGTGTCGACCTTGTGGGTCATCGCCCGGCTGCAGATATCGTCCCAGAAGATGCTGATCGCCGCGCGGCCGCGGATCTCGCGCGGCTTGCTCGGCGGGTTGTTGCGGTCGACCACGCGCACGAGCGCATCGTCGGTGTAGAAGCTCGACAGCAGCTTGCCGTCACGGCCCTCGATTGCCTTCTTGATCGCCGCGCCGTCCACCGTCTTTGTCTTGGTCAGCATCTTGTCTCTCCATGGCCCCGCAGTGCCTTCCCGGCTGCCTGCATGGGGATAATTGATACCTCTTACGGCGTCCCCACCGCTTCGCCCGAAAGCGCCATGGCTCTCATGGCCCGTCCGGGCCAGCATGTCTGGCCGAGAATGCCGCTGCCGCCGCCCGCGACGGCAGGTCGAGCTTGAGCAGTATGTTGGCGACATGGCGCTTGACCGTGTGCTCGCTGAGGTCGAGCTCGGCGGCGATCGCGGCATTGCTCTTGCCGTCGGCGATCAGGCTCACCACCTCGCTCTCGCGAGCCGTCAGCGTTGCCGGTTCGGCCGGCCTGGGCTTGGGACGGCAGGCCGGCTCCAGATGCTGTTCGGCCGTCACCTGCGCCAGCGCCATCGGCTCCTCCAATTCGTCGAGGCTGATGCGGCCGGCATCGGTGAAATGCAGCCCCGAACCCGCGGCGAGGTCGGCGACCAGCCTTGAGCAGAGGATGTGGCCGCGCTCGGCATGGGCGGCGAGCTGCATGGCTACGCGCGCTGTCAGCCCCGTCGGCGGTCCGCGTACTTCGATCTCGCCGACATGCACCCCTTGCGCGCTTGCCACGCCGATTTCCTGGGCCGCCTCGCGCAGCAGCGCCGCGCAGCGCACGGCACGCGCCGGGCCATCGAAGCGCGAGATCATCAGCTCGCCATGCGTGCCGGCGACGCGCCCGCCATGGCGCCCAACCAGCATGCGCCAGTTCTCCTGGAAGCGCAGGCTGCGTTCGCTCCACAAGCGGTCGCCGAGCCGCGCGGTGTCGTAGATGCGTGTCACCAGAAGTGCCGCGAGCACGCGTTCCACAACGGCCACCGCCGGCTCCCCGGTCAGGAATTCCTCGATCAGGTCGGCAACGCGGTCGACGTCGCCGGTCCAGATCGGGTGGTCGCGCCCCGAAATCTCGACCAGGCGGGCGCCGGGGATCTTTCTGGCCAGGAAGCGGCTGGCGTCGGGATCGACTCGAGCGTCGTTGCGGCGATGGATCAGGTAGGTCGGCACGCTGATCGTCCCGAGCATGTCGCGCACGTCTATGCCGGCATTCATGCGGGCAAGCGCCGTAGCGGCCGTCGGGCTGGCCGACAGCCGCTCGAACCGGGCCCACCACTGAGTGAAGTGGGTATCGTCGACTCGGCCCGGCGCGAAATTGGGCAAGGTGGCGCCGGTGCCCCAGGATGTTTCCGCCGTCTCGATGAAGGCTTCCAGCCGTTCCGGCGGCATCACCCATTTGTGGAAATGCGCATAGCCGCCGTAGAGCACCAGCGCCCGCGTCCGCTCCGGATAGGTGGCGGCGAACAGCATCGCCATCGGCGCGCCTTCCGAGGCGCCGAGGATAGCGGCGCGGCCGCTGCCGGTGGCGTCCATCACCGCCCGGACATCGTCCATGCGCGTCTCGAGGCTGGGCAGGTGGTGGGTGTCGACGCGGTCGGAAAGCCCGGTGCCGCGCTTGTCGAACAGGATCAGCCGCGAGAAGGCGGAGAGCCGTTTCAAGAGGCGGCTGTAGCCCTCGTCTTCCCAATGCAGGTCGAGATTGGAGATGAAGCCCGGTACGAAGACGAGATCGAAAGAGCCCTGGCCGATCACCTGATAGGCGATCCGCACATCCCCGCTACGGGCGTATCTGGTCTCGATCGGCCTCACGCGAACTACCCCGCCCGGCCAGACGACTTCCTGTCGCCAACCATAGCAGAGCCGTGCCGATAGCGGCAGCTTAAACTTTAGCGGAAAGGAATATAGCGCCGTCCGATCGCTACATCATTCCTGCGAAGCGGCGATATCGGCCGGAAAGGCTGTGACTCCAAGCTTCCTGTCGGCCTCCGCAGGGGAGATCGGCCGCTTGATCCTGGCCGAGGCCGCGATCACCAGCTCGTCGAAATCCTCAGCGTCGCCGTCGAGCAGCTCGAAAAGCTGCCGCCGCATCCGTGGCTCCCAGAACTTGTTGATGTGCTCCGCCAGCCCGGCAATGCCTTCCTCGCGCGGCTTCGAATGGAAGAAGGTGGCGATCTGGTTGGCCATGCGCACCAGCTTTTCCCTGGTGCTGGCGATGTGGTCTTCGTCATGCGACATGCTTGGCAACTCCGGAAGCCACCCGTTCGGGGTGGGTAAAAATATCGAAATCATCGCCGCGCACCAGCGCCACCAGCGTCATCCCGGCGGTATCCGCCGTGCGGATGGCAAGCGCCGTCGGCGCCGAAACCGCCATGATGATCGAAGCGCCGATGGCGGCCGTCTTCTGCACCATCTCGACCGAGACGCGCGAGGTCACCACGACAGCGCCGCTTGCGCCATCGATGCCGGCTTTGGCCAGCGCGCCGGCGAGCTTGTCCAGCGCATTGTGGCGGCCGACATCCTCGCGCGCCATCACGATGCCCTTGCCGGGAACGTAGAAGCCGGCCGCATGCACCGCGCCGGTCTCCGCGTGCAACGGCTGCTGCTTCGACAGCAGGCGGACGGCGGTTGTTATATCTTCCGCTTGAAGCGTAAGTCGTGACGCACCAACGGCGCCGACCGAGCGCATTGCCTCCTCGATGGATTCGATACCGCACAAGCCGCAGCCGACCGGTCCCGCCAGCCGCCGACGCCTTGCCTGGAAGCGCGTGTTGGCCTGGTCCTTCAGCCTGATCTGGATGTCGATGCCGGCGCCGAGATCCTCGACCTCGATCGACTCGATCTCTTTCGGGTCGGCGATGATGCCTTCGGTCAGCGAGAAACCGAGCGCGAAATCCTCGAAATCGGCGGGGCTCGCCATCATCACCGCATGCGTGGTGCCGGCAAAGGAGAACGCCACCGGCGTCTCTTCCGGCACCATGCGGTTCGCGGCAGCGGTGCCGCCGGCGCGATGCGCGAGCCGCGATATTTGCGTCGTCGCTTTGCGCCGCGCGCCCAAGGACTACTCCGCCGCCGCCAGTGGTGCGATGCGGCGGCTCTGCCGGGCCTGCTCGTTATAGTCCTTCTGCCAGTCGGTCGGCCCGTTGGAGGGCGCCACCTGCACGGCGGTGACCTTGTATTCCGGACAGTTGGTCGCCCAGTCCGAGAAGTCGGTGGTGATCACATTGGCCTGCGTGTCCGGGTGGTGGAAGGTCGTGTAGACGACGCCCGGCGAGACGCGGTCGGTGATCAGCGCGCGCAGCGTCGTTTCGCCGGAGCGGCTCGCCAGCCGTACCCAGTCGCCTTCGCGCACGCCGCGAACCTCGGCGTCATGCGGATGGATCTCCAGCCGGTCCTCCGCATGCCACGCAACGTTCTCGGTGCGCCTGGTCTGCGCGCCGACATTGTACTGCGACAGGATGCGGCCGGTGGTGAGCAGCAGTGGATAGCGCGGACCGGTCCGCTCGTCTGTTGCCACATACTCGGTGCGGATGAACTTGCCCTTGCCGCGCACGAAGCCGTCGACATGCATGATCGGCGTGCCGAGCGGCGCCTTCTCGTTGCAGGGCCACTGCACCGAGCCGACGCGGTCAAGCAGCTCGAATGAGACGCCGGCGAAGCTCGGCGTGGTCTTGGCGATCTCGTCCATGATCTCAGACGGATGGGTATAGTTCCAGTCGAGCCCGATGGCGCGGGCAAGCTCCTGCGTCGCCTCCCAGTCGGCATAGCGCGCCTTCGGCTCGATGACCTTGCGCACCATGTTGATGCGGCGCTCGGCATTGGTGAAGGTGCCGTCCTTCTCGAGGAAGGTCGAACCCGGCAGGAAGACATGCGCGTAGTTGGCCGTCTCGTTGAGGAAGAGGTCGTGCACGACCACGCATTCCATCGCGGCGAGGCCGCCGGCGACATGCTTGGTGTCGGGGTCGGACTGCAGGATGTCCTCGCCCTGGATGTAGATGCCCTTGAACGAGCCGTCGACGGCGGCGTCCAGCATGTTGGGGATGCGCAGGCCCGGCTCGTCGTCCAGCTTTACGCCCCACAGGCTCTCATAGATGTCGCGCACCGCATCGCCCGAGATGTGGCGATAGCCGGGCAGCTCATGCGGAAAGGAGCCCATGTCGCAGGAGCCCTGCACATTGTTCTGGCCGCGCAGCGGGTTCACGCCGACACCCGGACGGCCGATATTGCCGGTCGCCATGGCAAGGTTGGCGATCGCCATCACCGTGGTCGAGCCCTGGCTGTGCTCGGTGACACCGAGGCCGTAATAGATCGCGCCGTTGCCGCCCTTGGCATAGAGCCGCGCGGCACCCCGGATGGCTTCCGGGTCGACACCGGACAGCTTGCCGACCGTCTCCGGGCTGTTTTCCGGGAGCGCAACGAAGGATGCCCAGTCCTGGAACTCGGCCCAGTCGCAGCGCTCGCGCACGAAGGTTTCGTTGTAGAGGCCCTCGGTGACGATGACATGCGCCAGCGCCGTCAGCACCGCCACATTGGTGCCGGGCTTCAGCGGCAGGTGATAGTCGGCCTCGATATGCGCCGATTTCACCATCTCGGTGCGGCGCGGATCGAGCACGATCAGCTTGGCGCCCTGCCGCAGCCGCTTCTTGAGCCGCGAGGCGAACACCGGATGGGCGGAAGCCGGATTGGCGCCGATGATCACGGCGACATCGGTGAATTCGACCGAGTCGAAATCCTGCGTGCCGGCCGAGGTGCCGTAGGTCTGGCCGAGGCCGTAGCCGGTCGGCGAATGGCAGACACGCGCGCAGGTGTCGACATTGTTGTTGCGGAAGCCCTGCCGCACCAGCTTCTGGACGAGGTAGGTCTCCTCGTTGGTGCAGCGCGAGGAGGTGATGCCGCCGATCGCCGTGCGTCCATACTGATACTGGATGCGGCGGAATTCCTTCGCCGTGTGGGCGATCGCCTCTTCCCAGCTCACCTCGCGCCAGGGATCGGTGATCTTCTCGCGGATCATCGGCGACAGGATGCGGTCCTTGTGTGTGGCATAGCCATAGGCGAAACGGCCCTTGACGCAGGAATGGCCGTGGTTCGCCTTGCCGTCCTTGTAGGGCATCATGCGGATGACCTCGTCATCCTTCACTTCGGCCTTGAACGAGCAGCCGACGCCGCAATAGGCGCAGGTGGTGACAGCCGAGCGCTCCGGCATGCCTTTTTCCAGCACCGTCTTCTCGCGCAGCGCGTCGGTCGGGCAGGCCTGCACGCAGGCACCGCAGGAGACGCATTCCGAAGCGATGAAATCCTCATGCATGCCGGCGACCATGCGCGATTCGAAGCCGCGGCCCTCGATGGTCAGCGCGAAGGTACCCTGCACCTCTTCGCAGGCGCGCACGCAGCGCGAGCAGACGATGCACTGCGCCGGGTCATAGGTGAAATAGGGATTGGATTCGTCACGCGCGATATAGTCCACCGCCAGCGAGCCATGGCCGGGCGCCACGCCACCCTCTTCCTTGACGTGGTTGCGGCCTTCGGTGCCGTAACGGTTCTCGGTGAGACCCACCGACTTCGCCACCGCGTCGAACTCGCTGGCGCCGGTTCCCGCCTTCTCGTTCCAGCCCGTCGGATGGTCGGAGACATAGAGTTCCATGACGCCGCGGCGGATGGCGTCGAGCCGGTCCGACTGCGTGCGCACCACCATGCCTTCGCCGACAGGCGTCGTGCAGGAGGCGGGCGTGCCGCCGCGCCCTTCGATCTCGACCAGGCAAACGCGGCAGGAGCCGAAGGAATCCAGCATGTCGGTGGCGCAAAGCTTCGGGATCTCGACCCCGCCTTCCATCGCCGCGCGCATGATCGAGGTACCTTCCGGCACGGTGATGCTTTGCCCGTCGACGGTCAGGGTGACCTGCTTCGTCGCTTTCGACTCCGGCGTTCCGTAGTCGATCTCCTGGATGAGTGTCGGGAAGTCGGCCTTGATGTTCATCTGCCAGCTCCTATTCAGCCGCCACGCGCGCCGGCGCGGGCTTGAAATCCTCAGGGAAATGCGTGATCGAGCTCATCACCGGATAGGGCGTGAAGCCGCCCAGCGCGCAGAGCGATCCGAACTTCATCGTGTTGCAGAGGTCGGTGACCAAAGCGAGGTTCTTCTCCGCTTCGATGCCAGCCGCGACCTTGTCCAGAACCTCCACGCCGCGCGTCGAGCCGATGCGGCAGGGCGTACACTTGCCGCAGCTTTCGATGGCGCAGAATTCCATGGCGAAGCGCGCCTGCTTCAGCATGTCGGCCGTGTCGTCGAAAACGGTGATGCCGGCATGGCCGATCAGGCCGTCGCGCTTGGCGAATTCCTCATAGTCGAACGGCGTGTCGAACAAGGCGCGCGGGAAATAGGCGCCGAGCGGTCCGCCGACCTGCACCGCCTTCACGGGACGCCCGGAAGCCGTGCCGCCTCCGATCTCGTCGACGATTTCGCCGAGCGTCAGGCCGAAGGCCGTCTCGAACAGGCCACCATGCTTGACGTTGCCGGCGATCTGGATCGGGATCGTGCCGCGCGAGCGGCCCATGCCGAAATCCTTGTAGAAGGCGGCGCCCTTCTCCATGATTACAGGCACCGAGGCCAGGCTGATCACGTTGTTGATTACCGTCGGCTTGCCGAACAAGCCCTGGATGGCCGGCACCGGCGGCTTGGCGCGCACCACGCCGCGCTTGCCTTCGAGGCTGTTGAGCAGCGAAGTTTCCTCGCCGCAGACATAGGCGCCGGCGCCGACGCGGATCTCCATGTCGAAGGCGTCGGGCGAGCCCAGCACGTTGAGACCCAGCACGCCCGCCTTACGGGCGATCGCGACGGCCTTGTTCATCGTCGCCACCGCATGCGGATATTCCGAGCGGATATAGACGAAACCCTTGGTCGCGCCGGTGGCGATGCCGGCGATCGCCATGCCTTCGATCAGCACGAAGGGATCGCCTTCCATGATCATGCGGTCGGCGAAAGTGGCGCTGTCGCCTTCGTCGGCATTGCAGACGATGTATTTCTGGTCGCCGGCCGTATCCAGCACCGTCTTCCACTTGATGCCGGTCGGGAAGCCGGCGCCGCCTCGGCCGCGCAGGCCGGATTCCGTCACCTGCTTGACGACATCGGCCGGCGCCATCGCGACGGCGTTCTGCAGGCCGCGCAGGCCGCCCAGCGACTTGTAGGCATCGAGCGACAGCGGGTCGTTGATGCCGCAGCGTGCGAAGGTCAGCCGAGTCTGCTTGGCGAAGAAGGGGATCTTGTCGGGCGCGCCCAGCCAGCGCTTGTGATGGCCGCCGGTGAGAAAGCCGCTGTCGAACAGGCTCTTGACGTCGGACGGCTTGACCGGCCCGTAAGCGACGCGGCCCTTGTCGGTCGCCACTTCGACCATTGGCTCGAGGAAATAGGCGCCGCGCGAACCGTTGCGCACGATCTTGGCCTCGACGCCGCGCTCCTTGAGCTCCTTCTCGATCGCCCTGGCGACCTTTTCGGCGCCGAGCGCCAGCGCGCCGGAATCTGCGGGGATATAGATGCGCGGGATCATGAACGCACCTCCGCGACGATCTCTCCGATCTTCTCGTCATCGAGCCGGCCGATGACTTCGCCGTCGAGCATCGCCGACGGCGAGCAGGCGCAAAGCCCGAGGCAGTAGACCGGCTCCAGTGTAACCGATCCGTCGCGCGTGGTCTCGTGGAAATCGATGCCGAGCAGCTGCTTGACCTTGGCCGCGACCGCATCCGACCCCATCGACTGGCAGGCTTCCGCCTGGCAGAGCTTGAGCACATGCCGTCCGGCGGGCTTGGCGCGGAAATCGTGATAGAAGCTGACCACGCCATGCACTTCGGCGCGGGAAAGGTTCAGCCCGTCAGCGATCACCGGCAGGGCGTCCTTCGGAACGTATCCGAACTCTTCCTGTATGCTGTGCAGGATCGGCAGCAGCGGGCCCTCGAGGCCCTTCATCTCGTCAATGATCGCCGCCGTGCGCGACGCGATCTCGGTACTTGCGGCCTGCATGGTCACGCAGCGCCCTCCCTGGTCGTGGCGGCCAATGTATGTCACCCCAGGATATAGAGCGTTTTCGGGGCAACGACATGCATAGGGCGCAATATCGCTAAGTCCTTACGAAATCAGAGGAAACCTCCGAAATCAATAAAGCGCTCCCGTCGATCGATAGAAATTTTCTATCGAGAAGCAGTGGCTCGCATTCTCTAACCTAGCGATGACGGCGGAAATCGTCTGCCAGCGCCATCGCCTCGTCCAGCAGCGCCTGCACCAGTGGCGTGTGCGGTTCGCGCGGCGCCGCCACCAGACCGACCGTGTGGCTGGCGTCCGGCTCGACGATCGGAATGGCCCGGATCGGCTCCGAAAAGCCGAACGTTTCCGCGAGGTTGAGCGGCATGATCGACGACCATTTGCCTGTACGGATATGCGAGAACAGCACGATCATTGAGTTGGATTCCAGCGTCGGCCTCACCTGCACGCCGGCTTCCGCCAGATGCTGGTCGATGATGCGGCGGTTCTGCATGTCCGGCGTCAGCAGGCAGAGCGGCAGCTGGCTGATCTCGGCCCACGTCACTTTGTCGCGATCGGAATAGGGGTTCCCGATCGCGGTGATGAGTTGGTAGCGCTCGTCATAGAGCGGCACGCTGATGACGCGCCCGAGCGGCTCGTTGTCGAGATAGGTGATGCCGGCATCGACGTCGAAATTGCCGAGCAGTGACAGCACCTCGATCGAGGTCCGCGACAGGATGGAGAAGGTGACGCCCGGATGCTTTTCGCGAAACGGCGTCGTCAGCCGCGCCACCATGGCCAGTGCCGTCGGAACGGCGGCGATGCGGATACGGCCGGCAAGGCCGTGGCGCGCCGCCCGCATCTCCTCGCGCATCGTCCTTGTGTCGCCGACGATGCGACGCGCCCAGCCCAACACCTGCCTGCCTTCGGGCGTCAGCCCCTGGAAGCGGGAGCCGCGCAGCACCAGCATGACGCCGAGCTGCTCCTCGAGCTGCTTGATGCCGGCCGACAAAGTCGGCTGGGTGACGCCGCACACCTCCGCCGCCCGGCCGAAATGCTCCTCCTTGGCCAGCGCCAGGAAGAACTCCAGTTTGTCGATCATGCCATCCGATCCAACGCGGTTTAGCCCAAGGTCGGGGAAATCGCATCGCTTCGCAAGACGCACGCACAATCGAACCTCATCCACATTTTTGAGCCGGCTATCTGTTTTCCCGCGCCGCACATGGCGCTATGTGGGGGTAGGGCGGATTGAGGAGGACGACATGCTGGGCTGGTTTCGCAAGCTGTTGCCGCGCGAGGATCGCTTCTTCGATCTGTTCGAGCGGCATTCGCGCACTGTGGTCGGCGGCGCCGAAGCGCTTCAGCATCTTCTCAGCGGCGAGGATATCGACCGCTGGTGCCAGACAATCGTCGGTCTCGAAAACGAGGCCGACGGCATCACCGCCGAGGTCCTGCTTGCGGTCAGGCGCTCCTTCATCACCCCTTTCGATCGCGGCGACATCAAGGATTTGATCCAGTCGATGGATGACGCCATCGACATGATGCACAAGACTGTCAAGACGGTGAAACTGTTCGAGGTGAAGGAGTTCGACCCGCTGATGCGGGAAATGGGCGGCGTCATCGTCCAGGCTGCCCGGCTCGTCGCGGAGGCGATCCCGCTGCTCGGCAAGGTCGGCGCTAACGCAGCGCGCCTCAACGCCATAGCCGAGGAGGTCATGCGCGTCGAAGGCCGCGCCGACGACCTGCACGAGCAGGGCCTCAAGGATCTGTTCAGACATCACGGCGGCAGCGACCCGATGGCTTACCTGATCGGCTCGGAAATCTATAGCCAGCTGGAAAAGGTTGTCGACCGCTTCGAGGACGTCGCCAACGAGATCAGCGGCATCGTGATCGAGAACGTGTAGGCGATGGACGCCACGATCGCTTTTCCGCTGCTGATCGGCCTCGTCGCCGTGGCCCTGTTCTTCGATTTCCTCAACGGCCTGCACGATGCCGCGAATTCGATCGCGACCATCGTCTCCACCCGGGTGCTCAGGCCGCATTACGCGGTGTTCTGGGCGGCTTTCTTCAATTTCATCGCCTTCATGTTCTTCGGCCTGCATGTCGCCGAGACAGTGGGAAAAGGCATTGTCGACGCCAGCATCGTCACGCCGGCGGTGATCTTCTCGGCACTTGTCGGCGCCATCGTCTGGAACATCGTCACCTGGGTCGCCGGCATTCCGTCGAGCAGCTCGCACGCCCTGATCGGCGGGCTGGTCGGCGCCGGCGTCGCCAAGGCCGGGACCGGCGCCATCGTCTGGTCGGGGCTCGGCAAGACGGTCGCGGCGATCGTGCTCTCGCCGGCGACCGGATTCGTGCTGGCGCTCGTCCTGGTTCTCGTCGTCTCCTGGCTGTCCGTGCGCCAGACGCCATTCGCCGTCGACAACACGTTTCGCGTGCTGCAGTTCTTTTCCGCCTCGCTCTATTCGCTGGGACATGGCGGCAACGACGCGCAGAAGACCATGGGCATCATCGCCGTGCTGCTCTATTCGCAAGGCATGCTCGGCCAGAGCTTCTACGTGCCGCTGTGGGTGGTCCTCACCTGTCAGTCGGCGCTGGCTCTGGGCACGCTGCTCGGCGGCTGGCGCATCGTGCACACGATGGGATCGAAGATCACGCGGCTGAACCCAATGCAGGGTTTTTGCGCCGAGACCGGTGGCGCCATCACGCTTTTCGCCGCCACCTGGCTCGGTGTTCCGGTCTCCACCACCCACACCATCACCGGCGCCATTATCGGCGTGGGCGCCGCCCGTCGCGTCTCCGCCGTGCGCTGGGGCATTGCCGGCAACATCGTCGTCGCCTGGGTGATCACCTTGCCGGCGACGGCCGCGATCTCGGCGTTGACCTATCTCGCGACGCGACTGGCCGCATGATGCGGCCGGAACACGGCCGCCTCACTATTCGCCAACGAGGTTCAGGATATTGCCATCAGGATCCCTGAACCAGGCGACCTTCATGCCGTAGCCGATATGGACGTCGCCCTCCAGCGTCAGCCCGGGCATATCGTAATGCTCGAAGCTGACGCCTTTCGCCCGCAACGACTTGACGATCGCGCCGATCTGGTCGCCGACTGCCCAGGTTACCGCCGTCGCCTTATTGGTGCCGGCGAATTGCGAATGGTAGACGTTGATGAGCGTGTCGCCGCTTTTATAGACGACGAGTTCGCCGCCCATGTCGTCGACCTGTTTGAGGCCGAGCATTCCCTCGTAGAACGCCTTGGCCTTTTCCAGGTCCTTCACCGCGAGATTGGCTGTCGCATTGCTGTTTTCGAGCATGGATTTCTCCTTTCTCTGTCGGCTGCTCCGTTTTGGCCGCCGTGCCGGAAACCCGGAAGATAGGGTTGCGCCGTCTTCCGGCGACTGCAGCTCGTGCAGTCGGATGCATCTGTCTGGAAGACGAAAGCCGCCTGCGAAACCCGACAGGCGCGTGCAAGTTTTTTGAAGGCATGTCGCCGCACATGTCGTTCCGAAGCTTGGTTCTCGCCCGGAACTGCATTATCTGACCCGGCAAACGCTCGGGAAAAAGCTCATGCCCATTACCAAGGAATCCGTCATCGAGCGCCTGAAGACGGTGAACGGGCCGGACTTCACCGGCAACATCGTCGATCTCGGCATGGTCTCGGAGATATTCATCGCCGATTCCAAGGTGTTCTTCTCGATCACCGTTCCCGCCGCGCGCGCCCAGGAACTGGAGCCGCTGCGCGCCGCGGCCGAGCGCGCGGTGAAGGCCATCCCTGGCGTCGCCAGCGCCGTCGTCGCGCTGACGGCCGAGAAGAAGGGCGGCGGCATGGAAGCGCCGGTTCCGGCGCGCCCGGCAGCGCCGAGGCCCGCAGCCCCGCAGCCGTCACAGCGTCCCGCGCCACAGGCGCCGGCCTCGCATAGTCACGGCCGGCGAGGCGTGCCCGGCATCGACGCCATCATCGCGGTCGCCTCCGGCAAGGGCGGCGTCGGCAAATCAACCACCGCGGTCAACCTGGCGCTCGGCCTCGCCGCCAATGGGCTGAAGGTCGGCGTGCTCGACGCCGATATCTATGGCCCGTCGATGCCGCGGCTGCTCAACATCCACGGCCGGCCGCAGACGGTCGACGGCAAGATCTTGAAGCCGATGCAGAATTACGGCCTGAAGGTGATGTCGATGGGCTTCCTCGTCGATGAGGAGACGCCGATGATCTGGCGCGGCCCGATGGTGATGTCGGCGCTGACGCAGATGCTGCGCGAGGTTGAATGGGGTCCGCTCGACGTGCTGGTGGTCGATATGCCGCCCGGCACCGGCGACGCCCAGCTCACCATGGCGCAGCAGGTGCCGCTTGCCGGCGCCGTCATCGTCTCGACGCCGCAGGACCTGGCGCTGATCGACGCCCGCAAGGGCCTCAACATGTTCAAGAAGGTCGACGTGCCGCTGCTCGGCATCGTCGAGAACATGAGCTACTTCCTCGCGCCCGACACCGGCAAGCGCTACGACATCTTCGGCCATGGCGGCGCGCGGCGCGAGGCCGAGCGCCTCGGCGTCACCTTCCTTGGCGAGGTGCCGCTGGAAATGGGCATCCGCGAAAGCTCGGACGCCGGCGCCCCGGTCGTCGCCTCCAAGCCCGAGGGCGCCGAGGCGAAAATCTATCGCGACATCGCCTCGAAGGTCTGGGGCCGGGTCCAGGAGGAGCGCGGCGCGGCCGAAGCCGCCGTGCCGAGCATCGTGTTCGAATAGTCCTGCTCGGTTGGCGCTAGGCGCCGACCTTCTCGCCGAACGTCGAGAAGAATTGCCCCGCGAGCTTCTTCGATGTCGACTGGATCAGCCGGCTGCCGAGCTGCGCGATCTTGCCGCCGACCTCGGCCTTGGCGGCGTATTTGAGCACCGTCGCATCCGGCCCGTCCTCGGTCAGCGTCACGTCGGCGCCGCCCTTGGCGAAACCGGCAATGCCACCCTTGCCTTCGCCCTGGATGGTGTAGGAATGCGGCGGCTTGAGGTTCTTCAGCGTCACTTCGCCGTTGAAGGTCGCCTTGATCGGCCCGATCTTCAGCACCACAGTCGCCGCCATCTCGGTGTCCGAATTCTTCTCGAGGCTCTGGCAGCCCGGAATGGCTTCTTTCAGGATCTCCGGGTCGTTGAGGGCTTCCCACACTTTTTTGACGGGTGCGGCGATCCGCTCCTCGCCTTCGATCACCAAAGCCATCAAACCCTCCCTGATTGCTGTTATCGATTGGTCGTAGCGCGCGGCCTCTAACAAGTCTATCGCACCAAAGTCCGGGTCCCGGCTGCGTCTGCCTCTTGCTTGCGCTCGCGCGTTGTCCTATCGATTTGTCATACAAATACGGAGACCACCATGGCAGGCGCCCCCACCAGGAAGAAGAAATTTCGCTCGCAGGAGTGGTTCGACAACCCCGACAATCCAGGCATGACGGCGCTCTATCTCGAGCGTTATCTGAACTATGGCCTGACGCGCGCCGAGCTGATGTCGGGCAAGCCGCTGATCGGCATCGCGCAGACCGGTTCTGATCTTTCGCCCTGCAACCGCCACCACCTCGAGCTTGCCAAGCGCGTGCGCGAAGGCATCGTCTCGATGGGCGGCATCCCCTTCGAGTTCCCGTGCCATCCGATCCAGGAGACCGGCAAGCGCCCCACCGCCGCGCTTGACCGCAACCTTGCCTATCTCAGCCTCGTCGAGGTGCTCTACGGCTATCCGCTCGACGGCGTCGTGCTCACCATCGGCTGCGACAAGACCACGCCCGCGTTGCTGATGGCGGCGGCCACCGTGAACATTCCGGCGATAGCGCTGTCGGTCGGTCCGATGCTCAATGGCTGGCACAAGGGCAAGCGCACCGGCTCCGGCACCATCGTCTGGGAATCGCGCCAGCGCCTATCTGCCGGCGAGATCAACTATGACGAGTTCATGGATATCGTCGCTTCCTCGGCGCCGTCGACCGGCTATTGCAATACCATGGGCACCGCCACCACGATGAACTCGCTGGCCGAGGCGCTCGGCATGCAGCTCCCCGGTTCGGCCGCCATTCCGGCGCCCTATCGCGAGCGCGGCCAGATCGCCTACGAGACCGGCAAGCGCATCGTCGACATGGTGCATGAGGACCTGAAGCCGTCCGACATCATGACGCGCCAGGCCTTCGAGAATGCCATTGTCGTCAACTCGGCCATCGGCGGCTCCACCAATGCGCCGATCCACCTCAACGCCATCGCCCGCCATCTCGGCGTGCCGCTCGACAATGACGACTGGCAGAAGATCGGCCTCAACGTCCCGCTGCTCGTCAACCTGCAGCCGACCGGCGAATATCTTGGCGAGGACTATCACCATGCCGGCGGCGTGCCGGCGGTCGTCGCCGAACTGATGAAGGGCGGCCTGCTGCCGCATCCCGATGCGATCACCGCCAACGGCAAGTCGATGGGCGACAATTGCCGGGATGCCGTCAACGAGAACCACGAGGTCATCCGCGGCGCCGACCAGCCGCTCAAGGCCAATGCCGGCTTCATCAATCTCAAGGGCAACCTGTTCGATTCCGCCATCATGAAGACCAGCGGCATCTCGCCCGAGTTCCGTGAGCGTTATCTCTCCAACCCGAACGACCCCGAGGCCTTCGAGGGCAACGCCATGGTCTTCGACGGGCCGGAGGACTACCACGCCCGCATCGATGATCCGGCGCAGGGCATCGACGAGCACACGATCCTGTTCATGCGCGGCGCCGGTCCGGTCGGCTATCCGGGCGGCGCCGAGGTGGTCAACATGCAGCCGCCGGCCCACCTCATCAAGAAGGGCATCCATTCGCTGGCCTGCATCGGCGATGGTCGCCAGTCCGGCACCTCCGGCTCGCCGTCGATCCTCAACGCCTCACCGGAAGCCGCGATCGGCGGCGGCCTCGCACTGCTCAAGACCGGCGACCGCGTCCGCATCGACCTGAAGAAGGGCACGGCCAACATTCTCGTCAGCGACGAGGAGATCGCCAAGCGGCGCGCTGCGCTGGAAGGCAATGGCGGCTATCACTATCCCAAGCACCAGACGCCGTGGCAGGAGATCCAGCGCGGCATGGTCGACCAGTTCTCGGCCGGCATGGTGCTGAAGCCGGCGGTGAAGTACCAGGACGTCGCCCACACCAGCGGCGTGCCGCGCGACAATCACTGATCTTGTAGTCGACCAAATCACGAGGACGCTCGCCGACGGCGGGCCGTCCTTTTTCGTGCCCTTGTCTCAGCCACGCTCAGCCCACAGATATGGTCGATCTCGGCAGGCCGTGAAGGGGAGAGATCATCGTGGCAAAACGGCGTTCTTCCCTCGGCTTCCTCGGCATGTTCGGCCGCTCGGGCGACCTGCGGCAGTTGGATGAGGCGTTGCGCAAGGCCGACCTGCATCCTGCCCTGGTTCCCGAAGGCGTAAAACTCACCATCGTCAATCTGATGAACGACCGCTGGCCGGACGAGCCGCCGGCCGACGCGTATAGCTCGGTGGCGCAGCTCTGCGGCTATTGCGTCGCCGGGCCGGACGTGTTCGAGCAGGCCAATGGTCGTGAGCCGACCTTGGCGGTCGAGCGCCGCATCGAGGCGGCGCTCGAGGCCGGCGACAGTTTCGATGCGCAGATCGTGCTGATGACGCTGCACGCCAAGCTGATCAACCCAGAAGTGGTTCAGCGATACGAGCTGAGCGCCGAGTAGGATGCGTTGAGATTCAGGTCAGGCCGAGTCGAAAACGGGATCTTTCGAGAACCGGAGCGCAGCGTACTCAAAGTATGTGAGCACCGGAAGCGCAGGAGACGGCCATTTGCAGGCCGGCCTCACCTGAATATCAATGTCTCCTAGCCGCCCATGCCGCTGCGCGGCAGCTTGATCATCTCGCCGAAGCGGGCGCGCAATTTGTCATCGAGAATGCGCGAGACGTGGCGCGGGAAACGCTCCGCAAGCACGCGTTTCTTCTCCGCGATTGCCCGCGACAGGATGTCGGGCCGGCCCTTTTCGTTCCATTCCTTGGGCGAGAAACGGTCGCCGACGGCAGGATAGAAATACTCGGTCTGCATCAGCTTCAGCGTCTGGTCGTTGCCGAGATAATGCCCGGGGCCCTTGAGGCAAACCTCGGCGATGGTGTCGATCGACAGCGCGTCGTCGGTCACCTCGATGCCGCGCACGCAGCGCAGGCAATGTCCCAGCATGTCGTTGTCGATGATCAGGCTTTCGAGGCAGAAGCCGAGCAAAGAGGCATGCATGCCGGCCGATTCATAGACCAGGTTCAGGCCGGATAGCCCCGCCATGACATTGGTGATGCCCTTCTCGTAACCGGCCTGGATATCAGGCAGCTTGGAGTCCGACATGCCGGCGGCCGAGCCGCCGGGCAGATCGTAATATTGCGCCATCTGCGCGCAGGCAGCGGTCAGCACCGCCTGCTCGGCCGAGCCGCCGGACATGGCGCCGGTCCTGAGGTCGGAGACGAACGGCCAGGTGCCGAAGATCGCCGGATGTCCGGGCTTGATCGCATTGACATAGACCAGGCCCATCAGCACTTCCGCCACCGCCTGGACAACGGCGCCGGCGATCGCGGCGGGTGCCGTGGCGCCGGCCTGGCCGGCCGACAGAAGCAGGATCGGAATGCCGCCTTCGACGCAGGCTTCGAGCACGCCGCAGGCGTCCTCGGCGAACTTCATCGGCGGCACGACGAAGCAGTTCGAGTTGGACACGAAAGGCCGCGCCCGGAAATTCTCCTCGCCGCCGGCGATCGCATAGAGCATCTCCAGCGCCGGCTTGACGTTCTCGCGCACGGTGAACGAGGTGCCGACATGCTTGGACGTCCCCATCACGCAGGCATAGAGCGTGTTGAAATCCATATCGAGCGGGTCGGGAATATCGCGTGGCACCATCGTGCGCTGGAAGAAATGGATGTTGTCCAGCCCGTCGACGAGGCGCGCGGCGTCGTAAAGATCCTGCAGCAGCGATTCGCGATATTCGCGCTTCTCGACATCGACCAGATGCACCGCCGCGCCCGCCGTGCCGTAATGCACGCGTTTGCCCTGGATCAGCATGTCGTGCTTCGGATCCTGGCCGTAGAGGGTGAAGTTGCGCGCCGCCCTTTTGATCGTGTCCAGCACCAGCGCGCGCGGCAGGCGGATGCGGCCATCGTCGCCATAAATGCCGCCAACCCTGGTCAGCGCTTCGATGCAGGACGGGATGGCATTGGCGAACCCGACCGTCTCCAGCAGCGTCAGCACCGCTTCGTGGATGCGTTCCTGGTCGTTCCGGCTCAACGGCCCGTAGCTGCCGCCTTCAAGCCCCGGCCGCACCGGGCGGATGTCGTCGGCCAAGGGCGCCGCCCGCATCGCGCGGCGCGCTTCGCGCCCGCCGGAACGTCGCGAACGCCGGTCCGACGACGCTTCCTGCTTCTCGAGAGCCACTGACATGGAAGCACTCCACCTTTTGTCTTTATTGCGACGCGGTCCGCGGCGGTTGGTCCACCATCGGCCTGCCTCGTCCCCTTATTGCCCCGACTATGCCGCCGGCATTGGTACAGCCTATGAGCCAAGCAATCCCGTCGAATATGCCAGAGTGCTAAAGCGGCTAGCATGCGCCCAAGCAAAAAGAGCCGGCGGCTGCCGGCTCTTTTTGGAAAGTCCGTGGGGATCAGGCCGCCGCGGGCCTGCGCCCGGCAGCGGTGGCGAGCTCGCGGATGCCGGGCTCGATATGCTGCAGGGAAATCGAGGAGATACCCAAGCGCATGAAACGAGAGGGCTTTTCGCTGCGGTCGAAGAACCGGTCGCCGGGCTCGATGATGACGCTGCGCGAAGCGGCGGCTTCGGCCAAGCCGCGCGAATCGGTGCCGCGCGGCCCTTCCAGCCAGAGCGATGTGCCGCCAGCCGAGTCGGTCGAACGCCATTCTGGCAGGAAAGCGGAAATCGCATGGACCAGCCGCTTGCGCCGCTCGTCGAAGGCGGCGGAGAGCCTGCGCACCAGCGCCTCGTGATGGCCGAGCGACAGGAACAGCGCGACAGCGCGCTGGTTGTTCGCCGGCGGGTGCCTGAGCATGAAGCGGCGCAGCGCGCGAAGCTCGGCGATCAGCCCAGCCGAGGCCACGATGTAGCCAAGCCTGAGGCCTGGAGCCAGCGTCTTCGACATCGAGCCGACATAGATGACGCGGCCCGAGCGGTCGAGGCTCTTCAGCGCCTGCTGCGGCGCCTCGTCGAGCAGCTGGCTGTCATAGCCGTCCTCGATGATGATCTGGTTGTTGCGGTTGGCGCGCGCCAGAAGGTCCTGCCGGCGTTCCGCCGACAACGGCACCATGGTCGGGCAGTGGTGGCTCGGCGTGACGAAGACGAAGCCGGAATCGCTGGGAATCGACGAGGTGACGATGCCCGACTGGTCGACCGGAACCGGCTGGATATCGGCGCCGGCCAGCCGGAAGATCGAGCGGGCGTCGGGATAGCCTGGATCCTCCATCGCCACCTTCGAACCCTTGGTCATCAAGAGCGAGGCCAGCATATAGAGCGCGTTCTGCGCCCCCAGCGTCACGATGATCTCGTCCGGGTTGGCAAAGATGCCGCGGCGCGGCAGGAGCCTGGCCTGGATCTGCTCGATCAGCAGCGGATCGTCGCGGTCCACCATGTCGGATGCCCAGTTGCGGATCTCCAGCACGGCCAGCGCCATGCGGTTGCACTCGCGCCATTCGGCGGTCGGGAACAGCGCCGGATCGAACTGGCCGTAGACGAACGGATAGGAGGACTTGATCCAGTTGTCGTGCTTGGCGGGCGGCGGCATGTCGCTTGCGGCGATCTGCCGGCGCGCCTTCCAGTCGATCTCATTCTGCTGGTCGGGCGCCTTTTGGTGCGGCTTGGCGGGAGTGGCCAGCACGTCAGGGTTGACGAAATGGCCGCGCCGCTCGCGCGCCACCAGGAAGCCCTGGTCGACCAGCTGCTGGAAGGCGAGCACCACGGTGCCGCGGGCAACCCCAAGTTTTTCCGCGAGAATCCGGCAAGACGGCAGAGGCATCGAAGCGGCGATCTGTCGGTCGAGAATGGCCGCGACGATCGCCTGGCGTATCTGCGCCTGGAGGGTTTGGCCGGATTCGGCCGAAATCCGGAACAGGCCGGACCATATGGCCGTGTCATTGCGCTGTGGCATGGGAAATCATCCTCGGATGGCCAGCTGTTTTCACTTGGCTGGACCAGTGGAGTGTATGGGTGGCATAAGGGGTTGCGCCAATCAATTTTTCTGATCGCTGGGATTTATGCCAGTGATCTATTGGCCGCGTAAGCGGTCATTTAGCGATCGGTAAAAACAATGCTGCAGTGCATCATAAAAGCGTGATGCACTGCGGCAATGCCGCGCTTGAATGAAATGGAAATCGGCTCAATAGAATGATGCGAAAATCACGCGACGACATGAGCCGGAAACATCCGGCCTGCTAAGATAAATCTAAAAAGCCGCCAGGAGCCCGCCAGTGGACCAGTCATCTTTCGACAAGCATCTTGCCGCCCTGCGTGATCAGCGCGCGGCGGCCAAGGGTACGATGCGCGAGGCTTTCGCTGCCGATCCCAAGCGCTTCGACACGTTCTCCGCCACCGACGGCGACCTCCTCCTCGACTGGTCGAAATGCGCGGTCGACGCAAATACCATGACGATGCTGGAGAAGCTCGCCGGCGCCGCCGATCTTGCGGGACGCCGCGCGGCCATGTTCGAAGGCAAGAAGATCAACATCACTGAGAACCGCGCCGTTCTGCACACCGCGCTGCGCAACCTGACCGGCAAGAGCGTCGTGGTCGATGGCCAGGATACGAAGGCCGATGTGATTGCCGTGCTCGACGCCATGGGCGCCTTCGCCGACGCCATCCGCTCCGGCAAGGCGCTAGGTGCCACCGGCAAGAAGATCACCGACATCGTCAACATCGGCATCGGCGGCTCGGACCTCGGCCCGGCGATGGTGACGCTGGCGCTGGCGCCCTACCATGACGGGCCGCGCGCGCATTATGTCTCCAATGTCGACGGCGCCCATATCCACGACACGCTGAAGGGCCTGTCCGCCGAGACGACTTTATTCATTGTCGCCTCCAAGACCTTCACCACGGTCGAGACGATGACGAATGCTGAGACGGCACGCGATTGGCTGCAGAAGGCGCTGGGCAAGGAAGCGGTCGGCAAGCATTTCGCCGCCGTGTCGACCGCCCTCGATCTGGTGGCGAAGTTCGGCATCGAGCAGGACCGTGTCTTCGGCTTCTGGGACTGGGTCGGCGGGCGCTACTCGGTGTGGAGCGCCATCGGCCTGCCGGTGATGATCGCCGTCGGCCCGCGCAACTTCCGCGCCTTCCTCGACGGCGCGCATGAGATGGACGAACATTTCCGCTCAGCACCCATGCAAAAGAACCTGCCGGTGCTGCTGGGGCTGATCGGCTGGTGGCACCGGGTCGTCTGCAAATATCCGGCCCGCGCCGTCATCCCTTACGACCAGCGCCTGTCGCGCCTGCCGGCCTATCTGCAGCAGCTCGACATGGAATCGAACGGCAAGAGCGTGACGCTGGACGGCACCGCGGTCGCCACGCCGACCGGCCCGCTGGTCTGGGGTGAGCCCGGCACCAACGGCCAGCACGCCTTCTTCCAGCTTCTGCATCAGGGCACCGACTTCATCCCCGTCGAATTCCTTGCCGCTGCCGTCGGCCATGAGCCCGAACTGAAGCACCAGCACGATCTCCTGCTCGCCAACTGCCTGGCGCAGTCGGAAGCCTTCATGAAGGGCCGCACGCTGGAAGAAGCGCGCGCGCAGATGCTGGCCAAGGGCATGAAACCGGCCGAAGTCGACAGGATCGCGCCGCATCGCGTCTTTTCGGGCAACCGCCCCTCTCTCACCATCCTCTACCGCAAGCTCGATCCGCGCACGTTGGGCCGTATAATCGCGCTCTATGAGCATCGCGTCTTCGTCGAGGGCACGCTCTTCAACATCAATTCCTTCGACCAATGGGGCGTCGAGCTCGGCAAGGAACTGGCGACGGGCCTGCTGCCTGTCGTTGAGGGCAAGGAGACTGCCGCAAACCGCGACGCCTCGACTGCCGGACTGGTGGCTCATATCCACCAACTGCGCGGCAAGGAGTAAAAGGATTGGCGGATATCAAGGGAATATTGTTCGACAAGGACGGCACGCTTGTCGACTTCAATGCAACCTGGCTCGGTGTCGCGGACTTCATGGCGATGGATGCCGCCGAAGGCGATCGCTGGAAGGCCGATCGCCTGCTCGCCGCAGCGGGCTTCGACTTCGTCAGCAAGCGCTTCAAGCCCGACTCGATCTTTGCCTCCGGCTCGAACATGGACGTCGTCGAACTGTGGTTTCCGCGCCTGTCCGAAGAGGACCAGATGCATGCCGTTTCCCGCTTCAATGAGATCACCTCGGTGCAGGGCTCGTCGATGGCGGTGGCGCTTCCCGGCGTTCTCGATTCGCTGCGGGCGCTGCACACGCGATCCTATCGCATGGGCGTCGCCACCAATGATTCCACCAGCGGCGCCGAGAAGACACTCGCCACGCTCGGTATCGCGCAGCTCTTCGACGCCGCCTTCGGCTATGATGCCGTGGCCAACCCGAAGCCGGCGCCGGACACCGTCATTGCCTTTTGCGATCTGACCGGGCTGAAGCCGGGCGAGATCGCCATGGTCGGCGACAATCGTCATGACCTGGAGATGGCGCGCGCTGGTGGCTGCGGCCTGGCGGTGGGCGTGCTTTCCGGCACAGGCACGCGCGACTCGCTGGCGCCGATGGCCGATGTCATCCTGGACTCGGTCGCCGACCTGCCGGATTTCCTCGCCGCGCGGATAAGCGTGCCTGCGGGCTAACCGGGTTCGGCCACAAGCGCGAACACCGCGCTTGGCTTCGGCTCGCCGCCGCCGTTTCCGCCGACATCCGGCACCTGGTATTCGCCGAGCAGGCAAAGCCGCGGTCGGGGCAGCCAGGCGCGACCGGGGTCGCCGACCAGCACGTCGATGCCGGCGGTCAGGCAGCGGTCGAGGAAGGGCATCATCCGCTGGCCGACATCCTGCGCGTAGAAGACGTCCCCCGCGAGCACCAGATCGACCGCCGGCGGCGGGCCGCCGGTGACGTCCTCATCGCGTATCTCGATGGCGATGCCATTGGCTTCCGCGTTGAGGCGGAGCCCCGCCACACCATTGCGGTCGATCTCCGCCGCGATCACCGCGCGCGCTCCGGCTTTCGCCGCCGCTATGCCGACCAGCCCCGAGCCGGCGCCGAGATCGAGCACCCGCTTGCCGGCCACGATCGACGGACGGTCCAGGACGTAGCGGGCCAGCACCGCGCCGCCGGCCCAGGCATAGGCCCAGTAGGGCGGCTGCGGCTCTGCCCCGCCTTGGTCACCATCGTCCGGTTCGAGCAGCCGCCGCAGACCGCTGCCAGGATGCGCCTGATAGAGCCGGATCTCCGGCAGCGCCGGCACCGGCGCCAGTCGCAAGTTCGCCTTGATGAACTCCGCCGGATCGAGCACCTTCGCCGGCTCTCGCTTCAGGCTGGTCGTGCTATCGCTCAAGCCTCGTCCCGCAACGCGCGACGCAGGATCTTGCCGACTGGCGTCTTCGGCAGTTCGGTGCGGAACTCGATATATCTCGGCCGCTTGTAGCCGGTCAGGTTCTCGCGGCAATAAGCCATCAGCGCCTCGACGGTGAGCGCCGGGTCCTTCTTGACCACGAACAATTTAGGCACTTCGCCGGAATGCTCGTCCGGCACGCCGACCGCGGCCGCTTCCAGCACGCCGGGGTGGTGCGCCACCACTTCTTCCAGTTCGTTGGGGTAGACGTTGAAACCGGAGACCAGGATCATGTCCTTCTTGCGGTCGACGATCTTGGTGTAGCCGCGCTCGTCCATAAAGCCCATGTCGCCGGATTTGAAGAAGCCGTCCTTGGTCATCACTTTGGCGGTCTCGTCGGGCCGGTTCCAGTAGCCGGCCATCACCTGCGGGCCGCGGATGCAGATCTCGCCCACCTCGCCCAGCGGCACGTTGTTGCCGTCGTCGTCCCGGATGGCGATCTCGGTCGAAGGCAGCGGCAGGCCGATCGTGCCGGTGAAGTCGCTGGAGCTGAATTTGTTGGCGGTGGCCACCGGCGAGGTTTCGGACAGTCCGTAACCTTCGCTCACCGGGCAGCCGGTCAGCGCCTTCCAGCGTTCGGCGACGCCCTTCTGCACCGCCATGCCGCCGCCCAGCGTCAGGATCAGCGGCTTGAAGTCCAGCTTGCGGAACTCCTCATTGTTGAGCAGCGCGTTGAACAGCGTGTTGAGGCCCGGGAAGATGTGCATCGGGTATTTCGCCAGTTCCTTGACGAAGCCCGGAATGTCGCGCGGGTTGGGGATCAGCACGTTCTGCGCGCCCTGCTGCATGCCCATCAGCGCGTTCACCGTCAGCGCGAAGATATGATAGAGCGGCAGCGCGCAGATGAAGTTTTGATGCGCCGGCTTGGGCTTCACGGTATAGGCGTCCTCCACCCAAAGCGAGTTCTGCGCGACGTTCGAAAGCACGTTGCGATGCAGCAGCACAGCGCCCTTCGAGACGCCGGTGGTGCCGCCCGTATATTGCAGGAAGGCGATGTCGTCGCCGGAGACCGTGGGCGGCTTGAAGGCGATGGTCGCGCCGGTCTTGAGCACGGCGTTGAACTTGACGTGGCCGGGCAGCGACCATGCCGGAACCATCTTCTTTACCCGCCGCACGACGAGGTTGACGATGGCGCCCTTGAGGCCGCCCAGCATGTCGCCCATCGACGCGACGATGACATGCTTCACAGGCGTCCTGGCGATGACCGCCTGCAGCGTGCCGGCGAAATTTTCCAGGATGACGATCGCCTGCGCGCCGGAATCCTTCAACTGATGTTCCAGTTCGCGCGGCGTGTAGAGCGGGTTGATATTCACCACTGTGTAGCCGGCGCGCAGGATGCCCATCATCGCCACCGGATATTGAAGCACGTTCGGCATCATCAGCGCCACGCGCGCGCCCTTCTCCAGCCCTCTTGCCTGCAGGTAGGCGCCGAACGCGGCCGACAGCCGCTCGAGCTCCGTATAGGTGATTGACTTGCCCATGCACACGAAGGCCGGCTGCCCGGCGAATTGCTTGCAGGCGCCGACCAGGAACTCGCCGATGGACTTGTAGGGCAGGGCGCCGATCTCTGCCGGCATGTTCTTCGGATAGCTTTTCAGCCACGGCTTTTCCGGCAGGCCGACCGTGAGTTCGGTGATCGCCTTCGGCAAACCCTTCGAAGTAGATTTGGCGGTGGCCGGCTTCGTGGCGGCTGCTTTCGCGGCCGCCGCCTTGGCCTTTGGCGCTGCGGGTTTGGCGGCGGGTGGCTTTGCCGCCTTGGCGGGCGCGGTCTTCGCGGCCGTCTTCGCCTTCGGCGCGGCGGCAGCCTTGGCAACCTTGGACGCGTCGCTTTCGGCGGCCTTGGCTTTTGCTTTCGCCGGGCCTGTCGTCTTGGCTGCTTTTGCCACCTGTCTCTCCCTGTCGCCTTCGGTCTGGGCGCCCGCTTCCGCAAGAAGCGTCCTCCACGCCGGTCACGGATTTTCCGGGAAATCCCCACCCATCATCTATGTATTGCCTCTATCCGCGACCGTGCAAGCCTTGCCCCAGCGGCAGGGCGGGGAAAGATTTGCCGTCGAAATCCACTCCTCGACGGCCTCGCGCGCCAAGCCTGGAGGGCAGGCGGACCTCCGGCGGCGAGGCCCTTACCGGCTCGTTTCCCCAGGCGGCAGATCAATAAAAAAATGCGGTCGTTAATAATGTTGTGAGCGGAAAAGAATGCTCACTTTTTCTATTGTTGGAGCACAATCTAGATTCTTTTCCTGCTTCCCGTGGGGTACGCACGCGAGGTGTTCCAAAGGCGAAGAAACGGTGCTTATATGCGCGCTTCGCGAGCCTGATAGAGGGGCTTGAGAGAACATCAGGGAGTGCTCAATGAAAAAGACAATGACTTTTGCAGCCGCGTTGCTGGCTGCAAGCGTCCTCAGCGGCATGGCCAGTGCCAAGACGCTCGTTTATTGCTCGGAAGCGTCGCCGGCCAATTTCGATCCCGGCACGACGACCGGCGGCAACGACTTCGACGCTTCGTCGCGCACCGTCTATTCGCGACTGGTCGAGTTCAAGCATGGCGGCACCGAAATCGAACCGGGTCTCGCCGACAAATGGGAGATTTCCGACGACGGCCTGGTCTATACTTTCCACCTGCATCCGGGCGTGAAGTTCCAGACCACCGATTATTTCAAGCCGACGCGCGACCTCAACGCCGATGACGTCGTGTTCTCCTTCGACCGCCAGTTCAACAAGCAGAATCCGTGGAACGGCGACAAGTATCTGCCGAACCTCACCTGGGACTATTACACCGGCATGGACATGCCGAAATATGTCGCCAAGTGGGAGAAGGTCGACGACCTCACCGTCAAGCTGACGCTGACCGAGCCGAACGCGCCGATGCTGGCCAATCTCGGCATGGACTTCGCCTCGATCGTGTCGAAGGAATATGCCGACCAGCTCGAGAAGGACGGCAAGATGGCCGACTTCTCGACCAAGCCGATCGGCACCGGTCCGTTCCAGTTCGTCGACTACCAGCTCGACGCCGTCATCCGCTATGCGGCCAACCCGGACTATTTCAAGGGCAAGGAGAAGATCGACGATCTGGTCTTCGCCATCACGCCTGACGCGACCGCCCGCATCCAGAAGGTGCTGGCCGGCGAGTGCGACGTGGCTCCGTATCCGAACCCGGCCGACATCGCCACCATCAAGGCCAACAAGGACGTGACCTTGATGGATCAGGCCGGCCTCAACATCGGCTATATGAGCTACAACACCACGATCCCGCCGCTCGACAAGCCTGAGGTGCGTCATGCGCTCAACCAGGCGATCGACCGGGAAGCGCTGATCAAGTCGCTGTTCCAGGATGCCGGCGCCACGCCGGCCGAAAACCTCATCCCGCCGACCATGTGGTCGTGGGACAAGGACGTGAAGACCGACGCCTACAATCCGGATGAGGCCAAGAAGGTGCTCGAGGCTGCCGGCTTGAAGGAAATCCAGCTTTGGGCTTCCGACCGCGTTCGTCCGTATAACCCGAACTTCCAGCGAGCCGCCGAGCTGATCCAGGCCGACTGGGCCAAGGTCGGCGTCAAGGCGACCATCGTCAACTACGAATGGACGAAGTATCGCGAGGAAGGCAAGAAGAAGGACCGTCCGGGCGCCTTCCAGATCGGCTGGACCGGCGACAATGGCGATCCGGACAATTTCTTCGCCACTCTCTTCGCCTGCTCCGCCATCGGCGTCTCGAACTACTCCAGCTGGTGCGACAAGGACTTCGAGGACCTGATCCAGAAGGCCAAGAAGACCAGCGACCAAGCCGAGCGCACCAAGCTCTATGAGCAGGCGCAGGTGATCTTCGCCAAGCAGGCTCCGGCTTTCCTGCTGGCTCACAGCCAGGTCTACGCGGTCGTTCGCAACAATGTCAGCGGCTTCAAGATGGACCCGCTCGGCATTCACCGCTTCGACGGCGTTGACAAGGCCGAATAATATTGCGAACGGGGCGGCGCTAATTCCAGCGCCGCCCCGCTCCATTTGACGATGCTCCGATATCTTCTCAACAAAATCGCCCTCCTGATCCCGACTTTGGTCGGCATCACCATCTGCGCCTTCGCGTTCGTGCGCCTGCTGCCGGGCGACCCGATCCTGGCCATGGCCGGCGAGCATGGCGTCGCACCCGCCCGCTACGAAGAGCTCAAGCAGCAATTCGGCTACAATCTGCCGATCTGGGAGCAGTACGCGCGCTATGTCGGTGAGGTCGCGACCGGGGATTTCGGCGTCTCCATCTCGTCCAAGCGGCCGGTGCTCGAGGAGTTCAAGACCCTCTTCCCGGCGACGCTGGAACTATCCTTCTTCGCCATGATCTTCGCCATGGTGATCGGCATCCCCGCCGGCATCTTCGCTGCCGTCAAGCGCGGCTCATGGTTCGATCAGTCGCTGATGGGCACGGCCCTAGTCGGCTATTCGATGCCGATCTTCTGGTGGGGCCTGCTGCTCATCATCCTCTTTTCCGGCTATCTCGGCTGGACGCCGGTCTCGGGCCGCATCGGCCTGCAGTTCTTCTTCAAGCCGATCACCGGCTTCATGACCATCGACAGCCTGCTCCACGGCAAATGGGATGCGTTCCGCTCCGCGCTCAGTCATCTCGTGTTGCCAGCGATCGTGCTCGGCACCATTCCGCTGGCGGTGATCGCGCGCCAGACGCGCTCGGCGATGCTCGAGGT
This sequence comes from Mesorhizobium sp. M2A.F.Ca.ET.043.05.1.1, assembly GCF_003952445.1. Classification (NCBI taxonomy): domain Bacteria; kingdom Pseudomonadati; phylum Pseudomonadota; class Alphaproteobacteria; order Hyphomicrobiales; family Phyllobacteriaceae; genus Mesorhizobium; species Mesorhizobium sp. M2A.F.Ca.ET.043.05.1.1. The sequence continues at coordinate 4,331,076 of NZ_CP034446.1, read as the reverse complement.
GCTGGGCGAGGACTATGTCCGCACCGCGCGCGCCAAAGGCCTTTCGGGGGCGCGCGTCATCGGCGTGCATGCGCTGCGCAACGCGCTGATCCCGGTCGTCACCACCATCGGCCTGCAGGTCGGCACGCTGCTCGCCGGCGCCATCCTCACCGAGACCATCTTCGCCTGGCCGGGCATCGGCAAATGGATGGTCGATTCCATCTTCAAGCGCGACTACGTCGTCGTGCAGTCGGGTCTGCTTTTGATCGCGCTCATCGTCATGGCGGTGAACCTCATCGTCGACGTGCTTTACGCCGTCATCAACCCGCGCATCAGGGCGGCATAAATGACCCAGACCGAAATCGCCCCCATGGCCGCCGGAAGTCCGGACCGCCTCACCGGCCTCAAGACCTTGTGGCACTATTTCTCGGTGAACCGCGGCGCGGTCATCGGCCTGTTCGTCTTCATCCTTTTGGTGCTCGCTGCGCTCTTTGCGCCGCTGCTCGCGCCCTATGCGCCCGACGTGCAGGACAAGACCGCGTTCCTCAGGCCGCCCGCCTGGCAGGCAGGCGGCTCGACGCAATATCTGCTCGGCACCGACCCGGTCGGCCGCGACATCCTCTCGCGCCTGCTCTATGGCGCACGCTTCTCGCTGCTGATCGGCGCCGTTGTGGTCACGCTGGCGCTCACCGGCGGCATCACGCTCGGCCTGCTGGCCGGCTATTTCCGCGGCTGGGTCGATGTCGCGATCATGCGCGTCATGGACCTGATCCTGGCCTTCCCGTCGCTGCTGCTGGCGCTGGTGCTGGTGACGATCCTCGGGCCCGGCCTGTTCAACGCCATGCTGGCGATCGCGCTTGTCCTGCAGCCGCATTTCGCTCGCCTGGTGCGCGCCGCCGTGATGGCCGAGAAGAGCCGCGAATATGTCGTGGCGGCGAAGGTCGCCGGCGCCGGCCATCTCAGGCTGATGCTCGCCACCATCCTGCCCAACTGCCTGGCGCCGCTCATCGTCCAGGGCACGCTATCCTTCTCCAACGCCATCCTTGAAGCGGCCGCGCTCGGCTTCCTCGGTCTGGGCGCCCAGCCGCCGACGCCGGAATGGGGCACCATGCTCGCCTCGGCACGCGAGTTCATCCTGCGCGCCTGGTGGGTGGTGACGTTCCCGGGTCTCGCCATCCTCATCACCGTGCTTGCCATCAACCTGATCGGCGACGGCCTGCGCGACGCCCTCGATCCCAAGCTCAGGAGGTCGTGATGGCGCTGCTCGACATCCAGAACCTCGTCGTCGAATTCCAGACCGCGTCCGGCCCGTTCCGTGCCGTCGACGGCGTCTCGCTCCATGTCGACGAGCGCGAGGTTCTCGCCATCGTCGGTGAATCCGGTTCCGGCAAGTCGGTGTCGATGCTGGCCGTGATGGGGCTCTTGCCATGGACGGCCGCCGTCACTGCCGACCGCATGACCTTCAACGGCCGCGACCTGTTGAAGATCAGTCCGGCCGACCGCCGCAAGATCATCGGCAAGGACATCGCCATGATCTTCCAGGAGCCGATCGCCAGCCTCAATCCCTGCTTCACCGTCGGCTTCCAGATCGAGGAAGTGCTGCGCTTCCATATGGGCATGGACAAGGCCCAGCGCCGGGCGCGCGCCATCGAGCTCTTCAAGCAGGTCGGCATTCCGGATCCCGCCGACCGGCTGAACTCCTTCCCGCATCAGATGTCGGGCGGCCAGTGCCAGCGCGTCATGATCGCGATGGCGATCGCCTGCAATCCGAAGCTGCTGATCGCCGACGAGCCGACCACCGCGCTCGACGTCACCATCCAGAAGCAGATCCTCGATCTGCTGGTCTCGCTGCAGGCCAAATACGGCATGGGCCTGATCATGATCACTCACAATATGGGCGTGGTAGCCGAGACCGCTGATCGCGTCATCGTCCAGTACAAGGGCCGCAAGATGGAAGAGGCCGACGTGCTGTCGTTGTTTGAATCGCCGAAGAGCAATTACACGCGCGCGCTGCTCTCGGCACTGCCGGAAAACGCCGTCGGCGACCGGCTGCCGACCGTCACGGACATGCTGTTCGAGGCCGCGCCTTCAGGAGCCGGCGCATGACCAAGGTCGTCGAGGGCAAGGACATCAAGCGCGACTACCATGTCGGCGGCGGCCTGTTCCGCGGCGCGCGTACCGTGCATGCGGTGAAGGGCGTTTCCTTCAGCGTCGAGAAGGGCAAGACGCTGGCAATCGTCGGCGAGTCCGGTTGCGGCAAGTCTACGCTCGCCCGCATCATCACGCTGATTGATCCGGCGACGGCCGGCGAGCTTTTCATCGACGGCAACAAGGTCGACATCGCCAGGGACGGGCTCACCAAGGAAATGCGACGCAAGGTGCAGATCGTGTTCCAGAACCCTTACGGCTCGCTCAACCCACGCCAGAAGATCGGCGACGTTCTCGGCGAGCCGCTGCTCATCAACACCGACAAGCCGGCCGAGGAACGGCGCGACCTTGCGATGAAGATGCTGAAGAAGGTCGGCCTCGGACCCGAGCACTACAACCGCTACCCGCACATGTTTTCGGGCGGCCAGCGCCAGCGCATTGCCATTGCCCGCGCGCTGATGCTGAACCCGAGCCTGCTGGTGCTCGACGAACCGGTCTCGGCTCTCGACCTTTCCGTGCAGGCGCAGGTGCTCAACCTGCTCGCCGACCTGCAGGACGAGTTCCAGCTGACCTACGTCTTCATCAGCCACGACCTCTCGGTGGTGCGCTACATCGCCGACGATGTGATGGTGATGTATTTCGGCGAAGCGGTCGAATACGGTCCGCGCGACGAGGTCTTCTCCAACCCCAGGCACGCCTACACCAAGACGCTGTTCGCCGCGACGCCGCGCGCCGACATCGCCAGCATCAAGGCGAGGCTTGCGAAGAAGAAGGCGGCCTAGGCCACAGGTCGCTGTCCCAGAGGGCGGTGACCCCAGAGGTCGTCATCCTAGGGCGGAGCGACGCAAAGCGTCGCGTAGACCCTAGGATCCATGCCGTTACCTAGATGGTCAGCGCAGCGGGGCAGAATTTCTGCATCGTGAGCGGCGCTCTCACGTCACGGAATGGATCCTCGGGTCTGCGCGCGTCGCTTCGCTCCTTGCTTCGCCCGTGGATGACGACGCGGAGGTGGTCGGCATCACGACAGCTTCGCGATGATCGCCCGCAGCGCCTCGCCAAATTTGTGCACTTCCTCGACCGTGTTGTAATGCACCAGCGATGCGCGGATCGCGCCGCTGTCCATCGACAGGTTGAGCCGCTTCATCAGCCGCGGCGCATACATGTGGCCGTCGCGGATGCCGATCTGCAGGGCCGCCATCTCCTCGACGATCCGCTGCGGCGACAGCTTGCCAATATTGAAGCAGAAGGTCGGCACGCGCTCGGTAATGCGTGCCTCGTCGGCGACGCCGTAGATGGTGGCGCCGCAATCCTTCAGCACCTTCATCATCTCGCGCCCCAGCATCTGCTCATAGTCGCGGATGGCGTTCATGCCCGCGACGATGTTGTCGCGGCGCGAGCGGTTGTTTTCGGCCAGGAAATTGCGGCCCACCGATTCCAGGTAGCGCACCGCCGCGTCCATGCCCGACACGTTCTCGTAGATGAAGGTGCCCGCCTCGACCTTGTAGGGCGGCTCGTCCGGAATGAAATCCTCGCGGAAAGTCGGCAGCCGCTTCAGCGTGTCGAAGCGGCCCCAAAGGAAGCCCATATGCGGCGAGAAATTCTTGTAGCCGGAGCAGACGAGATAGTCGCAGTCCCAGGCCTGCACGTCCATCAGCCCGTGCGGGCCGTAATGCACGCAGTCCAGGAACACTTCCGCGCCTGCCGCATGCGCGATCCTGGCCACCGAGGCGACGTCGACGATCGAGCCGATCGAATGCGCCGTCACCGTGCAGGCGACGAGCCGGGTGCGTTCCGACACCAGCGGCTTGAGATCGTCGACATGGAGATTGCCGTCCTCGCGCATGCGCCACCATTTGAACTTCGCGCCGGCCGGCTCCAGCGCCAGCCAGGTGGCGATATTGGCGTCGTGATCCATGTCGGTGACGATGATCTCGTCGCGTCCCCCATCCGCGTCCTTGGCGAGCATCTGGCCGATCCCGAGGCTGACCAGGCGGATGAACGAGGTCGCGTTCATGCCGAAGCAGATTTCGGACGGGCTGCAGGCGTTGATCAGGAGCGCGACGCTCTCGCGCGCCGTCGCGACCGACTGGTCGACGGTGACGCTGCGGCCATAGCGGCCGCCGCGCTGCACATTGTGCGACACCAGATGGTTGGTCACCGAATCGAGCACGCTTTGCGGGATCTGGGCGCCCGCGGCATTGTCCATGAAGATGAAATCGCCGGCCTGCTGCAAGGCGGGAAACATGGCGCGAATCTTTTCGACCGGGAAGGCGGCGCTGGTGCTGTCGGTCTGATGCTTGTTCACGGGGCAGGCTCCTGCGAGGGACTTGGGCGGGAATGGGTATCGATGGCGGTCAGCGCGCTTTCTCGTCCTTGAAGCGGCGCTCGAGCAGGCTGACGAGGCGCACCATCGGCCATAGGAAGATGAGGTAGACCAACGCGGCGCCGATCAGCGGCGAGGGGTTGGCGTAGAGCGACTGCGCATTGGTCGCTTCCTTCAGAAGTTCCGGCAGCGCCACCGTCGAGGCGAGCGAGGTGTCCTTGAACATCGAGACGCAGTTGCTGGTCATCGGCGGGATGACGACGCGGATCGCCTGCGGCAGCACCACCTTGCGCAAGGTGAGCATGAAGGGGAGACCGAGCGCCTGTGCCGCCTCGAACTGACCCTTCGGGATGCTCTCGATGCCGGAGCGGAACACCTCGGCCGAATAGGCCGACATGATGATGGCGAATGCGGTCACGGCGGACGCCCAGGACGACAGGCGGATGCCGAGGAAGGGCAACGCGTAGTAGATCAGGATCAGCACCACCAGCACCGGCAGGGCGCGGAAGATGTCCGTATAGCCGATGGCCAGCCACCGCAGCGGCTTCGGTCCGTAGAGCCGCACCAGGCTGATCGCCAGGCCCACCGCGATGCCGATGACGATGCTCATGATCCCCAGCAGCAGCGTGTTGAGGAAGCCGCGCAGCAGCGCCGGCAAACTCGACGCAATGACCTCGGGATTGAAGAAGGTGTCGATCAGCGACATGGGAGCATTCCCGGACCGTGTTGCGTCATGCGATGTCCTGACAGGACCCGGACTATCGAAATCGGATTGGCCGAAAGCATGGTGGTCCGGGGACGTCACGCGTCAAACAAGACGTGCCGGCCTTTGGAGCCGGCACGTCGCTCGTTTTGCCGGTGGCCGCTCAGGCCTTGGGCAGCGGCATTTCCTTGACCGTCGAGGAATCGGCCGGCGCGTCGGTGCCGAACCACTTCTTGTGGATCGCGGCCAGCGTGCCGTCCTTCTTCATCGCCGTCAGCGCGTCGTTGAGCTTGCCGAGCAGCGGATGGTCCTTGCTCATCATCAAGCCGTACTGCTCGCCGGTCTTGATGCGTTCCTTGACGACAAGGTCCTTCATCTTCTGGAACGAATACTGCATGCCGGGGATGTCGCTGACTGCGGCATCGACGCGGCCGGCGCTGAGGTCGAGCAGCAGGTTCTGCTGCGTGTCGTAGCCCTTCACGTCGCTGAAGCCGTCGGCTGCCTGATGGTCCTTGACCCAGGTCTCGCCGGTCGAGCCGGAGAGCACGCCGACGACCTTGCCCTTGAGATCGGCTTCCTTGCTGATCGCGCTGTCGGTCTTAGTGGCGATGCCCATGTCGGAATCATAGTAGGGCTGGCTGAAGGAGAGCGTCTTCAACCGTTCCGGCGTGATGGTGATCGAGGAGATCGCGACATCGATGCGGTTGGAACTGACAGCCGCGAACAGCGCCTGGAAGCCGAGATCGGCGATATCGGTGGTCATGCCGATGCGCTTGGCCGCTTCGTTGACGATGTCGACCTCGAAACCCTCGAAAGTGCCGCTCTCGTTCTTGTATTCGAAAGGCGGATTGGTCGGATAGGCGCCGACATTGAGCACATCGGCGGCATAAGCGGTGGCGGGACCGGCGGCGATGCCGATGGCGGCGGCCAGAACAAGCAGGTTGCGACGCGTAAAGCTCATTGGTTTTCCCTCTGGGTCTTCCCTCTGTTGTCGATCGGGCGGGGCTCGCCCCGCACGGTTTGTTGCCGTCCCGCCTCCCAGCGGGGCGTCAATTCATGGCGGCGACCATGCGCTCGAGCGCCGTTTCTATCTGACCGCTGTCGCGGCACACACACATGCGCAGGAAAGCTGTCGCCGAATTTCCAAACAGGTGACCGGGCGCCAGCCCGACGCGCGCCGTCTCCAGGATCCGGGCGCAGACCTGCCGCGCATCGCTTTCGCCTTCCAAAGCGAAAAAGGCGTACATGCCGCCGCGTGGCTTGGTCGGCAGGATGACGCCCGGGATCCGGGCCAGCCGGTCATAGGCGAGGTCGAGGCCGGTCCTGATCCGTTGCCTGATCTCTTCGACCAGCGGCTCGCCCTGGCGGATGGCGGCAACGGCGCCGGCCTGGATCGGGGCGGCGGTGCCGCTGTTGATATATTGCGTCATGGCGCCGAGCTGGTCGGCAACGCCCGACGGATGCGTCAGCCAGCCTATGCGCCAACCGGTCATCGCCCAGGCTTTCGAAAAACTGTTGACCGACAGCACCCGGTCGCCGTCCTCGGCGATCTGCAGGATCGAGGGCGCGACGTTGCCGTCGAAATAGAGCCGGCCATAGACCTCGTCGGAAATGATCCAGATGCCGGTGCGCCGGCTGAAATCGAGCAGCGCCTGCATCTCCTCGCGCGACGCGGTCCAGCCGGTCGGGTTCGACGGCGTCGACAGGAAGATGGCGCGGGTGCGCGCGTCGCAGGCCGAAAACAGCCGGTCGAGGTCGAGCCGCCAATCATCCTTGAAGTCGAGGGAGAACGGCCGCGGCTCGCCGCCGATCAGGTGGATGGCGTTGTGGATGTTGGGCCATTGCGGCGCGACATAGACGACATTGGTGCCGGTATCGACCAGCAGCTCCAGGGCAAGATACAACGCCTGCATGCCGCCTGGCGTGACCGTGGTGCGCGCGATGGGGATCGGGCGGCCATGGATGCGCGTCTGGTATTCCGACTGCGCTTCATTCAGCGGGCCATAGCCGCGCATGTTGGGGACGTAGAAGGTCAGGCCTTCGTCGAAGGCCGCCTTTGCGGCGTCTCGGATGAAGGCCGGCGTCACCACATCGCCTTCCCCGTACCAGAGCGCGATGACATCGCCGAGCTCCCGCGCACGGACCGCGAGGTTGGCGATGTTTTCCGTGTGCAGGTCGCGGATCTGGGCGCGCACGCCATCGAAGGCATAGCGCGCGCTGGACGACGACTGGGGCAACACAAACGACAAGGACTGAAACCCCTTCCACCCGGGCGGCGACGGACTGACGGAAACCCCTTAGCCGCGGCAGCCGCCATCAGGATGCTATCCAAAGCGCCGCGCTTTTCAAGGCAAAAGTTTTAAGCTTAAAAAATTTGGCGCCCCTGCTGCCTAACGGATGCGGGTCGCGTCCGTTTTACGCCAGCTCGTCGCACGCCGCGGCAAAATTGGCCGCCGCGCCGGCGCCAAGAAACATCGTGTCGCTGGCCAGCACGAAGAAGCTGGCGCCGAGGGCGCCCCATCGGCCGACATTCTGCGGGCTGGCGCAGAATATGCCGGCGGTCCTGCCATGTGCTAGCGCTGCGCCGATGATGCTCTTGATCGCCGTATTGAGCTTCTCCGTGCCGGCAGGCCCGATCGCGTCGATCGACACGGAGAGATCGCCGGGGCCGACGAAGATCAGGTCGACGCCGTCGACGGCGGCGATTGCCTCGATGTTGGCGAGACCTTCCGCCGTCTCGACCTGGACCGCGACGACGATCCGCCCATTGGCGGCGGCCAGATATTCGGGAATGCGATAGCCATAGCCGGCAGCGCGTCCGGGACCAACGCCGCGCTAGCCCTGCGGCGGATAGCGCGAGGCCTTCACGGCAAATGCGGCCTGCTCTGCGGTCGAGACACGCGGCACGAGCACGCCTTGCGCGCCGCTGTCCAGTGCCGCCTGGATCGCCTCCGGCGCATGTCCGGGAACGCGCACCATGGCCGGCACGCGATGCACGTCGGCCGCCCGCACCATGGCCTCGATCGTCTCGCGCGAGATCTGCGCGTGTTCCCAGTCGATGCACAGGAAATCGAGCCCGGACGATGCCATGACCTCGACGGCGACCGGATGGGGAATGGCGGCAAAGGACCCGACCAGGTTGGTCCTGCTGATACATTTCTGGCGGAACTCGTTCATGCCGATCCCCTTTTCAAGTTGCCCAATCCATATCCGCAAACGACGACGAGGCGAAGCTATTTCAGGCTTGAAATATTTTCACGCCGGCCTAGCGTGTGGTGTTCCGCCCAAGAGTTTCCAAGATGATCAAAGCGCATCCCCTGCATGGCCCGAACAGACTGAAGCTTGGCGTCTTCTCGACCAACGCGGATGGCGGGCTTGCCATCACCGATGTGCCGGAGCGCTGGACGGCAAGCTGGCAGGACAATCTGACGGCGGCCCAGATCGCCGACCGCGCCGGGCTGGAATTCCTGCTGCCGATCGCGCGCTGGCGCGGCTTTGGCGGCCGCAACAAGGTGCGCGAATTCTCCTTCGAGACCTTCACCTGGGCGGCAGCCCTTGCCGCGTCGACCGAGCAGATCGGCCTGTTCATGACGGTGCATGTGCCGCTGGTGCACCCGCTCTACGCCGCCAAGGCGCTTGCCACCGTCGACCATATCAGCCAGGGCCGCGCGGGGCTCAACATCGTCTGCGGCTGGAACCCGAAGGAATTTGGCATGTTCGGCACGCCGCTGGTCGAGAAGGGCTACGACCAGGCGGCCGAATGGATCGAGATCCTGGAGCGGCTTTACGCGTCGAGCGAACCGCTCGATTATGAGGGCGCCTACTATCGCCTGAAGGAGGCGGTGAGCCGGCCGGCCAGCCTGCAGGTGCCGCGCCCAGTGACCATGAACGCTGCCTTCGGCGGCCCCGGTCGCGATTTCGCAGCTGCCAGATGCGATTATCTGTTCACGACCTTCTCCGAGATGAGCGATGCCGGCAAGCATGTCGCCGACATCAGCGAACGTGCCGACAAGGTCGGCCGCAACGTCGGCGTCTATACGGTCGCGCATGTCGTCTGCCGCCCGACCATGGAAGAGGCGCAGGCCTATTACACGCGCTATGCCGTCACCATGGCCGACCACGAAGCGGTCGATGCGCATATGGCCGGCAAGAAGGAATTCTCGCAGTCGCATGACCCGCATGCCTATGACCGCTACCGCCAGCGCTTCGCCGGCGGCGCCGGAACCTACCCGCTGATCGGCACCCCTGAAACGATCGCCGCCGACATGGCTTCCATCGCCGCGCATGGTTATCAGGGCATCGCGCTGTCCTTCGTCAACTACACGCAGGAACTGCCCTATTTCTGCGATCACGTGCTGCCGCAGCTGAAGCAGGCCGGGCTGCGTCAGTAGTCAGTCAGGTATGACCGCGGTCGCCTGGATCTCGACCTTGGCGCGGTCCTCGACCAGCGCCACCACCTGCATGGCCGCCATCGCCGGAAAATGCCGGCCAACCACGGCGCGATAGGCCTCGCCGATGCCTTTGAGGTTGCCGACATATTCGGCCTTGTCGGTGAAGTACCAGGTCATCGAGGTGATGTGCCGCGGCTCGCCGCCGGCTTCGGCTAGCACGGCGACGACATTGGCGAGCGTCTGACGCACCTGGCCGACGAAGTCGTCGGTCTCGAACTTGCTCTCGGCGTTCCAGCCGACCTGACCGCCGATAAACACAAGCCGGCCACGCGCGGCCACGCCATTGGCGTAGCCGACCGGTTTGGCCCAGCCCTCAGGCTGCAAGATGGTGTGCATGTCTCCCCCTATTTCAGATGCGGTTGGCAAAGGTTTCACGCCGCGCCCATGACCTGTCTGGCGATTACCACCTTCTGCACGTCGGAGGCGCCCTCATAGATGCGCAGGGCCCTTATTTCGCGATAAAGGCTCTCGACGATATGGCCCTTGCGCACGCCGTCGCCGCCATGCAGCTGCACCGCCTTGTCGATCACCTCCTGCGCCTTGTCGGTGGCGAAGAGCTTCGCCATGGCGGCCTCGCGCGTCACCCGCGCGGCGCCCATGTCCTTGGTCCATGCGGCGCGGTAGATGAGCAGCGCGGCGGCGTCGACATTGAGCGCCATGTCGGCGATGTGGCCCTGCACCATCTGCAGCTCCGCCATCGGCGCGCCGAACAGTTTGCGTTCCGCGGCGCGCTTGACGCTCTCGTCCAGCGCGCGTCGCGCGAAGCCAAGCGCAGCCGCGCCGACAGTCGAGCGGAACACGTCGAGCACCGACATGGCGATGCGGAAACCGTCGCCGGGCTTGCCGATCAGGGCGGAAGCCGGGATACGGACATTGTCGAAGGAGAGCCGCGCCAGCGGGTGAGGGGCAATGACCTCGAGCCGTTCCGCGATGCCGAGACCCTTCGTGTCGGCCGGCACAACGAAGGCGGAAATCCCCTTGGCGCCCGGCGCCTCGCCGGTGCGGGCGAAGACGACGTAAAGGTCGGCGATGCCGCCATTGGAGATCCAGGTCTTTTCACCCGAGAGGATGTAGTTGTCGCCGTCGCGCGTGGCCGTCATTTCCATGTTGGCGACGTCCGATCCCGAGCGCGGCTCCGACAGCGCGAAGGCTGAGATCGCCTCGCCGGCTCGAGTCTTCGCAAGCCAGCGCTGCTGGTCCGGCGCGCCGAACAGCGTGATCGCGCCGGTGCCCAGGCCCTGCATGGCGAAGGCGAAGTCGGCGAGCCCATCGTGGCGGGCGAGCGTCTCACGGGTGATGCAGAGCGTGCGTACGTCGAGCGGTCCGGGGTTGGCCAGGTCGAGCGCCGTCGGCTTCAGCCAGCCATCGCGGCCGAGTTTCGCGACGAGTTCGCGGCATGCGGCATCGACGTCGTGGTGATCGACGGGGAGGTTTTTCGCGCACCAGGCGTCAAGGCGTTCGGCGAGGTCGCGGTGGCGGTCTTCGAAGAAGGGCCAGTCGAGGAAGGAACGGTCAGGCATTTGTGCCTCCGCAGTTCCGCGAGGTTTGCGCTCCACGGCGCCCCCCTCTGTCCTGCCGGACATCTCCCCCACAAGGGGGAGATTGGCAGCTCGGGCGCCGGCGTCATCCTTGCAACGTTGAAAACTGGCGAAAGCGGACGCGACGGCTGATCTCCCCCCAAGTGGGGGAAATGTCCGGCAGGACAGAGGGGGCGCTGTCCCGCCAGCATGTCCATCTTGAGCGACGACAACATCCTCAATTCCCCTCGAACACCGGCTTTTCCTTCGCCACGAACGCCTTGTAAGCCCGCTCGAAATCGCCGGTCTGCATGCAGATCGCCTGTGCCTGCGCTTCCGCTTCGATCGCCTGGTCGAGGCCCATCGACCATTCCTGGTTGAGCTGCGTCTTGGTGATGCCATGCGCGAAGGTCGGGCCGGAAACGATGCGCGCCGCCATGTCGAGCGCGTCGGCTTCGAGCGCCGCCGGCTCGACCAGGCGGTTGTAGAATCCCCAGCGCTCGCCCTCGGTGGCGCTCATCGTGCGGCCGGTGTAGAGCAGCTCGGCGGCGCGGCCCTGGCCGATGATGCGCGGCAGGATCGCGCAGGCGCCCATGTCGCAGCCGGCGAGCCCGACGCGGGTGAACAGGAAGGCGGTCTTTGCCTCCGGCGTCGCGATGCGGATGTCCGAGGCCATGGCGATGATCGCGCCGGCGCCGACAGCCACGCCGTCGACGGCGGAGATGATGGGTTTGCCGCAATTCAGCATCGCCTTGACGAAATCGCCGGTCATGCGCGTGAAAGCCAGCAACTGCTTCATGTCCATCTTGACCAGCGGTCCGATGATGTCGTGGACATCGCCGCCAGAGCAGAAATTGCCGCCATTGGGCAGGAACACGACGGCGTCGACATCGTCGGCATAGACGAGGTCGCGAAACGTGTCGCGCAGCTCGGCATAGCTGTCGAAGGTCAGCGGATTCTTGCGTTCCGGCCGGTCGAGCCGGATCTTAGCGACCTTGCCTTCGACCTCCCAGAGGAAGTGCTTCGGCTTGAGCCTGGCCATGGCGCTCATTCGCGTCCCTCCCAATTGCTGCGGAACGATTTCAGCATGCTGGTGAGCCGCTTCGCTTCTTCCTCGCTCACACCCCGAGCAGCTCGCCGACCCAGCCCTCGTGCACGGCCGCGATCCTCGCGAAAGCTTTGCTGCCTTCCTCGGTCAGCCGCACCATCGAGGTGCGGCGGTCGCCGTTGCGGCGCGCGCGCGTCACCAGCCCTTCCGAAACCAGCCGGTCCACGATGCCGGTGACGTTGCCGTTCGACACCAGAAGGAAGCGCGACAGGTCGCTCATCAGCATCCCTTCCGGCACGCGATAGAGCGCCGCCATCACGTCGAAGCGCGGTAGCGTGGTGTCGAATTCCTTCTTCAGCCGTTCGCGCAGCTCCGCCTCGATGGTGCGCGAGGCGCGCAGCAGGCGGATCCACAACCGCAGCCTCTCCTTGCCCGGCCCGGTGGAGGTCGGTCCCGCTACCATGTCTCGCCTCCGGAAATGGAGATTGCCTGTCCGGTGATCGATCGCGCCGCATCGCTGCACAGCCACAGCACCGCGTCTGCAACCTCGTCCGGCTGGATGAAGCGTCCCTGCGGGTTCGTCGCCGACAGGCTCTGCCGTGCTTCCGCTGCCGACCGCCCGGTCTTTTCGACGATGCGTTGGACGGACTCCTCCAGCATGTCGGTTTCGACAAAACCGGGACAGACGGCGTTGACCGTCACGCCTGACTTGGCGGTCTCGGCGGCCAAGGCGCGCATCAGCCCGACGACGCCATGCTTGGCGGCCACATAGGGCGCGACATAGGCGTAGCCCTTCAGCCCAGCGGTCGAGGCGACGAAGACGATACGGCCTGCCTTCCGCGAGAGCATGCCGGCCAGCGCCGGCTTCACCGTCAAAAACGCGCCGGTGAGGTTGACGTCGAGTGTGCGCTGCCAGTCGGCCAGCGCGGTCCTATGCGCCGGCGCGCTGCCGGCCATGCCGGCATTGGCGACGACGATGTCGAACGGTCCGCGCGCGGCTTCGGCCTGCCGATAAAGGGCCTCCATCGACGCCTCATCGGTGACGTCGGCGGCAATGCCGAGGATGCGGTCGCTTGCGCGGGCCACCTTGGCAAGCTCCACCTTGCGCCGCCCGCAGATGGTTACGTTCACCCCAGCTTCCGCCAACGCCAGCGCAATGGCCTTGCCGACGCCGGAGCTGCCGCCGGTGACCAGCGCATGCTTGCCCTCGATTGCCCGCGCGGCGCTCATACTTTCAGCCCCGTTGCCGCTTCGCGTTCGGCCAGCCGGTAGATCTGGTCGCGTCCCGGCAGATAGGGATCCGGCCATTTGACGCCGCGATCGCCGAGCGTGACCGCCGCATGCAGCGTCCAGTAGGGGTCGGCAAGATGCGGCCTCGCCAGCGCGACAAGATCGGCGCGGCCGGCCATCAGGATCGAGTTGGCATGGTCCGGCTCGTAGATGTTGCCGACGGCCATCGTCGCCATGCCGACCTCGTTGCGGATGCGGTCGGAGAACGGCGTCTGGAACATGCGGCCATAGACCGGTTTGGCGGCGATGGACGTCTGTCCGGCCGAGACGTCGCAGAGATCGACGCCGGCTTCGCGCAGCAGCTTTGCGATCTCGACGGCGGACGCCGGCGTCACGCCTTCGATGCCGACCCAGTCATTGGCCGAGATGCGCATCGAGATCGGCTTTTCCGCCGGCCACACCGCGCGCACCGCGTGGAAAATCTCCAGCGGATAGCGCATGCGGTTTTCCAGCGAGCCGCCATACTCGTCGGCGCGGCGGTTGGTCAGCGGCGTGATGAAGGCCGACAGCAGATAGCCATGCGCGGCATGGATCTCCAGCATGTCGAAGCCGCAACGCCCGGCCATCTGAGCCGAAGCGACGAACTGGTCGCGGACCAGATCCATGTCGGCGCGGTCCATCGCCTTCGGCACCTGGTTCTGCGGCGACCATGCCACGGCCGACGGCGCCATAACCGGCCAGTTGCCGGAAGGCAACGGCACGTCGGTTCCTTCCCAGCCGACGCGGGTCGAGCCCTTGGCGCCGGAGTGGCCGATCTGGGCGCAAATCTTGGCCTCCGTTTCGGCATGGACGAAATCGACCAGTCGTTTCCAGGCGACCTCATGCTCCGGCTTGTAGAAGCCCGGGCATCCGGGCGTGATGCGCCCTTCCGGGCTGACGCAGGTCATCTCGATATAGAGCAGGCCCGCGCCGCCCTTGGCGCGCTCGGCATAGTGAGCAAAATGCCAGTCAGTCGGGCAGCCGTCGACCGCCTTGTACTGCGCCATCGGCGAGACGACGATGCGGTTGGTGAGCGTCATGTCGCGCAGCTTGAACGGCGCGAACATAGGCGCGCGGCGCAGCATGTTGCCGCCGGCGCCGGCCTTGCGCTGGAACCACTCCTCGGCGCCCGCCAGCCATTCGGCGTCGCGCAGGCGCAGGTTCTCGTGGCTGATGCGCTGCGAGCGGGTGAGCAGCGAATAGTTGAACTGAACTGGATCCAAACCGAGATATCGTTCGACTTCCTCGAACCATTCGAGCGAATTGCGCGCCGCCGATTGCAGCTTCAGCACTTCGGTGCGCCGCGCATCCTCATATCTGCGGAAGGCCGCTTCGAGGTCCGGCTCGGACTCGACATAGTCCGCCAGCGCCACGGCGCTTTCCAGCGCCAGTTTGGTGCCGGAGCCGATCGAGAAATGCGCCGACGCCGCGGCATCGCCCATCAGCGCCAGGTTCTTGTAAGACCAGCGCTCGCACAGCACGCGCGGGAAATTGATCCAGGCCGAACCTCTGATGTGGTTGGCGTTGGTCATCAGCGGATGGCCGCCGAGATGCTTTGCAAAAATGCGCTCGCAGGCCGCGATCGATTCCTGCTGCGTCATCTGGCCGAAGCCGAAGGCGTTCCAGGTCTGCTCGCTGCATTCGACGATGAAGGTCGCGGTCTCGCTGTCGAACTGGTAGGCATGCGCCCACACCCAGCCATGCTCCGTCTTCTCGAAGATGAAGGTGAAGGCGTCGTCGAATTTCTGCGTCGTGCCCAGCCACACGAACTTGCATTTGCGGGTATCGATGTCGGGCTTGAAGACATCGGCGAAAGTGGCGCGGGATTTCGAGTTCAGCCCATCCGAGGCAACCACCAGGTCATGCGTTTCCATGAAGGGTCGCGGATCGGAAATCTCCGTCTCGAACTGCAGCTTGATGCCAAGCTCGCGCGCGCGGCGCTGCAGGAGGATCAGCAGCCGCTTGCGGCCGATGCCGCAGAAGCCGTGGCCGGAGGAGACGGTGCGTACGCCGTCATGGATCACCGCGATGTCGTCCCAATAGGCGAAATGCTTCTTGATCCAGACGGCGCTGACCGGGTCGTTCCTGGTCAGGTTCTCCAGCGTCTCCGCCGACAGCACCACGCCCCATCCGAACGTGTCGTCCGGGCGGTTCCGCTCATAGACCGTCACCTCATGCGCGGCGTCGCGCAGCTTCAGCGAGATGGCAAAGTAGAGGCCGGCCGGTCCGCCGCCGAGAACCGCAACCTTCATGTCTTGCGATCTCCTCTAGAGCAATTCCAGGAAAAGCGCGTAGCGGTTTTCCGTCCGGAATTGCGTGAACTCTATAAGATGTCCGGAACCGCCGGATGGGACCAGCGGTTCCGACTGTCAGTATTGCGCCAGGGGTCAATTATTTCAAGCTTAAAGTTTTATAATTGAACGATGGTTTGGGCGCGGGCGGTTGAGGTCATTTGCTCGGATCCTTCGGGCTCCACAACACGGTCTCCGCCCCCCTCTCATAGGCCATGCCTTGCGGGTAGCTGATCGCTTCCAGCTGCAGTCCCCACGGCGCCTGGAAATAGAGGATGGTCTGGCCGGCGGCGGGTCCTTCCTTCACCGGAAGCGGTCCCAGTCTGGTCTTAACGCCCTTGCCGTCGAGATAGGCCTTCGCGGCCCCGACGTCGTCGACATAGAAGGCGATGTGGAAGCCGCCGATGTCGCTGTTCTTCGGCGTCAAGTCCTTCTGGTCGGGCGCAGTATATTTGAACAGCTCGATGTTCGAGCCAGTGCCGCAGCGCACCATGGTGATCTCCTGGATCACCGCCTTCGGATCGACGCCGAGCAGGTCCTGCATGAAGGTGCCCTTGTCGTCGGCAAACGGGCCGAATGACATCGCCTTCTTGCAGCCGACGACATCGGTGAAGAAGTCGACGGCCTGCTTCATGTCGGGCACGGTGATGCCGGTATGGTCGTGCCCGCGCATGCCGGGAATCGAATCCGCCGAAGCCGCTCCCATTGCGCCGGACAAGGAGGCCGCGAGGACCGCTGCCTGGATTGCGTATTTCATGTCACCCTCCGTTGGCGGGCCGACTTGTCCTTGCGCACATCCGAGGCCCGCTGGCCGGCGTGCGGATATCGAAGCTCAATTCATGCCGGCGCCTTGGACCGCAGCCAGTCCGCGTCGATCTCCGGCAGCGGAATGGCGGCGAGCAGGTCGCGCGTGTAGGTCTCCTGCGGATTGTCAAACAGCGCGTCCGTTGCGCTGGCCTCGACGATCCTTCCCTCGCGCATGACGATGACCTGCTGGCAGAGCCGCCGGATCACCGACAGATCGTGGCTGATGAAGGCGACCGTCAGCCCCATCTCGGCCGCCAGCTTCTCCAGCAGCGTCAAGATCTGCGCCTGGGTCGAGACGTCGAGCCCGGAGACGATCTCGTCGGCCAACACGAATTTCGGCGAGAGCGCGAGCGCCCGCGCGATGCCGACGCGCTGCCGCTGCCCGCCCGAAAGCTCGTGGCGGTAGCGGCTGGCAAAATTCTGCGGCAGGCCGACGCGCTGCAGCGCTTCGGCGACGCGTTCCTTCAGCCTGTCGCCAAGCCCGTTCTGCCTCAACGGGGCGGCAATGATACTGAAGATCGTGTGGCGCGGATTAAGCGACGACATCGGATCCTGGAAGATCATCTGCAGGTCGCGGCGCAGCGGCCTGAGCTCTACCTCCGAAAGATGGCTGATGTCGCGCCCCTCGAATTGGATCGAGCCGGCGCTCGGCTCGAGCAGCCTGACCAGGGCGCGGCCGAGCGTCGACTTGCCCGAGCCGGACTCGCCGACGATGCCGGTGACCGAGCCCTTGGGCAGATCGAAGTCGAGCCCTTTCAGGATCTCGGCCAGCGGCGCGCGGCCGATCAGCGGCTTGCGCGTCATGTCGGGCAGCGCCACCTTCAACCCGCGCACGGAAAACAGCGGCTCAGCCATGGCCGGGCCTCCAATCCTTGTCGGCGGCTGCGATCTCAGCCGTGAGCCCGGCAAGCACGCGCTCGTCCACCGGCTTCAGCGATGCGTATGGATCGGTGTAGCGCGGCGTCGCCGCGATCAGCGCCCGCGTGTAGGCATGCTTCGGAGCGACGAAGAGCTGGGCGGTTTCGGCCTCCTCCACCACCTTGCCGGCATAGAGCACCGATACTTTCTGGCTGATCTTGGCAACGACGCCGAGGTCGTGGGTCACGAACAGGATCGCGGTTCCGTGGTCGCGCTGCAGCTGCGCGATCAGCCGCAGGATCTGCTTCTGCACGGTGACGTCAAGCGCCGTCGTCGGTTCGTCGGCAACGATCAGCCTCGGTTCCGCCGCAAAGGCCGCCGCGATCAGCACGCGCTGGCGCATGCCGCCGGACAATTCGTGCGGATAGCTCTTCAGCACGCGCTCGGGGTCTCGGATATGCACTTCGTCGAGCAATTGCCGGATGCGTTTGTCCGCCCGCTCGCCGCTCCAGCCGAGGATACGGACCAGCCGGTCGGTCATCTGCGGGCCGATGCGGCGCGACGGGTTGAGCGCGGTCAGCGGATCCTGCGGGATCAGCGCCGTGCGCGCACCGATCAGGTTGCGCCGGGCCTTCGGACTGAGTCCGCCGAGATCCTCGCCTTCGATCAGCATCTCGCCTTCGACGATGCGCACGCTTTTCGGCAGCACGCCGAGCACCGCTTTGCCGATCATCGTCTTGCCGGCGCCGCTTTCGCCGACCAGCGCGCGCACCTCGCCGGGCTGCACGGCAAGCGACACCGAGCGCAGCACGCGCTGGCCGTTGGGCAGCACGGCGCTCAAGGAGCGGATGTCCAGACAAGTGCTCATCGCAGCACCGGATCGAAGCGCGCCTTCAGCGCTTCGCCGAACTGGCTGAAGGAAAGCACGGTGAGGATCAGCGTGATCAGCGGGAACACCAGCACCCACCAAGCCTGGTGGATCGACAGACGGCCCTCGGCGATGATGCTCCCCCAGGTCGGGTCGTCGGTCGAGATCGACAGATTGACGAAGGACAGGATCGCCTCGACGATGACGGCGATGCCCATCTCCAGCGACAGCAGCGCCACCACCGACGGCAGCACATTGGGCAGCACTTCGCGCAGCATGATGCCGATGCGGCCATAGCCGGCGATGCGCGCGCTCTCGACATAATCCATGCGCGCCTGGCTCATCGCCTCGGCGCGGATCACCCGGCAGAAGCGCGTCCAGTCGATGATCGCAATGGCGAGGATGACGGAGCTGAGGCCGGTGCCAAGCACCGCGACCAGCAGGATCGCGAACAGCACCGGCGGAAACGCCATCCAGACATCGACGATGCGCGAGATGATGCGGTCGGCCCAGCCGCCGAAATAGCCGGCGATCAATCCCAGCGCCGAACCGATGAGGCAGGCGGACGTCGCTGCCGCGAAGGCGACGATGAAGGCGATGCGGCCGCCGAAGATCAGCCGCGAGAGAAGATCGCGTCCCAGGCTGTCGGTGCCCAGCCAATAGCCGGGCTCGGCACCGTCCAGCCAGAAAGGCGGCAGCCGCTCCAGCATCAGATCCTGCGCCAGCGGGTCCTGCGGCGCGATCAGCGGCGCGAAGATGGCCGCCAGCAACGCCAGCAGCAGCCAGCCGCCGGCCAGCCACAGCCGCGGGCTCAGGCCGCGTCGGGCGATACGGGCCTCATCCATGGCGCAGCCTCGGATTGAGCAGCGCATACATCATGTCGACGGCGAGGTTGATCAGCACGAAGAGCAGCGCGAAGACCAGCACGATGCCCTGGATCAGCGGCAGGTCGCGGTTGATGACGGCGTCGATTGCCATATTGCCGAGGCCTTCATAGGAGAACAGCCGCTCGACGATGACGGTGCCACCGATCAGGAAGGTGAATTGGACGCCGACCAGCGTCAGCGTCGGCAGCGCAGCGTTCTTCAGCGCCTCGCGCAGGACCACCTGCGTCTCGGAAAACCCCTTCACCCGGGCGAGCACGACATAGTCGAGATCGAGCACTTCCTTCAGCGACTGTTTGAGCAATTGCGCGATGATCGCCGCCAGTGGCAGCGCCAATGCCACGGCCGGCATCAGCATGTGTTTCAGAAGATCCCAGGTCAGGTCGAAGCGCAGCCTGAGGATGCTCTCGACCAGATAGAACTGGGTGACGAAAGGCAGATCGAGCTGCGGCGACACCCGGCCGGAAATGTCGAACACCGGCACCAGAACGCCGAACAAAAGGATCAGCACCAGGCCCCACAGGAAATCGGGGATGGAGAGCGTCGCGCCGCTGGCGATGTCGATGCCGGCTTCGATCGCCGTGCCGCGCGAGCGCGCGCCGAGGATCGCCGCGGTGGCGCCGAGCGCGATCGCCATCAGCAGCGCCACGGTCGCCAGCTCCAGCGTTGCCGGCAGCCGGTCGAAGACCAGGCCGAGCACGTCCTGGCGCAACGAGATCGAGGTGCCGAAATCGCCATGCAGCACGCCGCCGAGCCAGATGAAGAATTGCTGCACGATTGACTTGTCGAGCCCGTAGAGCGCGCGCAGCCGGGCGATGTCGTCATCGCTGGCGCCGGGCGGCAGCATCATGGCGATCGGGTCGCCGGGCGCGACGCGGATGACGACGAAGACGACGATGGCGACGCCAAACAGCGTCACCAGCATCGTCAACAGACGAACGAGGAATCTCTGCAGCAGCATGCGTGCGTAATCACTCTGAGCGGACTCCCCCTCATCCGGCCGCTTCGCGGCCACCTTCTCCCCGTTGGGGGAAAGAGATCAGCTCAGCCGTCCGCGACCTCTTCTCCCCTCGGGGAGAAGGTGGCCCGAAGGGCCGGATGAAGGGGCCCTGCCGGGCGAAGACCGGCAGAGGGCAAGGCCGATGATCAGGCCGGGGTCATCAGCGTCGGCAGCAGCGCGCCGGACACGTGCTGCACGACATTGACCTTCTTCGAATGCACGATCGGCTGCGCATACTGGATCAGCGGCAGCACATAGGCCTGCTCGGCGATATATTTGTCGACCGCCTTCCAGCCGGCGATGCGCTTGGCCTCGTCCTTCTCGCCCCAGAGCGGATTGATCATGTCGACAAGGTCCTTGCTGTCCCACACCGAATGCGGGCTCGGGCCGTACATGGCGAAGCCGGTCGAGGTGGTCGGGTCGCCGATGGAATTGCCCCAATTGTAGAAAGCGGCCGGCGCCAACTTGTCGGCGGCGCGCAGCTCGTAATGCTTGGCGATCTCATAGACTTCGATCTTGGCCTCGATGCCGACCTTGCGCCACATGCCGACGATCGCCTGGATCATCTCATAGTCCTTGGGCTTGAAGCCCTTGGTGGTCTGGATGGTGAACTTGACCGGCTTCTTGGTCGAATAGCCGGAGGCGGCGAGCAGTTCCTTGGCTTTCTCCGGGTTGTGCTCGACCTTGATCGATGGATCGAAGGCCGTGTATTCCGGCGTTTCCAGCGTCGCGATCGGCTGGCCGTAGCCGCGCAGCAGGCGCTTGACCAGGAGTTCCTTGTCCACCGCCATCACGGCCGCCTGGCGGACGTTCTTGTCCAGCATCGCCTCGATGTCGTTGAAGAAGATCATGCCGATGTCGGAGACGTTCTTGATCGAGCCGGCGAGTCCGTCCTTGGCGATCAGCCGGTCATATTCCTCATAGGGGATTTCGAGCGTCACCTGCGAGGAGCCCGACTCGATCTCGGCGACCCGGCTTGCAGCGTCGGTGACGAACTTGATCGTCACATTCTCGAAGGCGGGCTTGGTGCCCCAATAATGCGGATTGGCCTTCAGCCGCAGGAAGGCGTTGCGCTCGAACTTGTCGACCATATAGGGGCCGGTGCCGATCGGCGCCTTCTCGAAACCTTCGGCGCCGACCTTCTCGTAATAGGCTTTCGGCAGGATGTAGCCGGTCAGGAACGACATCCACTTGAAATAGACCGGGTCGAACTGCACGACGTCGCCGGTGATCTTGTTGCCGTCGATCTTGAAATTGTTGACGTTTTTCCAGACGAACTGGATCGGGTTGCCGGTCTTCTCGTCGCCGGCCCGGGTCAGCGACCACACCACGTCTTCCGGCGTGAAGGGCGATCCGTCATGCCATTTGACGCCCTCGCGCACCGTCATCGTCACCTTGGTGCGGTCGTCGTTCCAGCCCCATTCGGTGAGCAGTCCTGGCGTGAAGGAGAGGTCCGGCTTCTGGCCGATGATCTGGTCGAACACCGACTGGTAGAGGCCCTGGATCGTCGGATTTACCGCCGACGGGCCGGTCGTCGGATCCCAGGAGGGCAGGTTGACATTGTAGGCGATGGTGAGCTCGTCGGCCGCCTTGGCCGCCCTCGGCAGGCCAAGCGTCGCCGCGCCGATCGCGGCGGCGCCATATCCAAGCAAGTCGCGTCTGTTGATGGTCATGGTCGTTCCCCTTGTTGGTTGTCTTTAATTTGCGCGGCGTCATCGATCCGTCTGTTCAGGCACCCGGGCAACCGCGCGCTTCCCGTCCTGGAATTCTAGTTTCCTCCCAGCTGTTGGGCGAGCATGAAGCCGGAACCCGCGCCCGTGCCGGCGCCCGGCCATGTGGCGGCGCCGGTGAGGTAGAGGTTCGAGATCGGCGTGTTCCAGCGCGCGAGGCCGCGCGCCGGGCGGAACAGGAAATTCTGCGCCAGATGGTGGCTGCCGCAAATCTGGTCGCCGCCGACTAGGTTCGGGTTTTCGCGCTCGAGATCGAGCGGCGAGAAGATCGCGCTGCTGCCTAAGATTTTCTGCCGCAGCCCCGGGGCATAGTTCCCGATGACGTCGAGCACGCGCTCCGCATAGGCGTCCTTGACCGCGTCCCAGGGCGCCGGCGCGATCTTGCCCGCGGCATCGCCAAGGATCTCCGCCGGCAGCATGCGCACCTGCACCCACAGCACATGCTTGCCTTCCGGCGCCCGCGATGGATCGACGGCCGTCGGCTGGCCGACCACGAGCACCGGCTGATCAGGCAGCAGACCGGCGATCGCCTGCTGGTAGGTGCGCGACATGGCGTCGAGCGACGGCGCCAGATGCACATAGGCGAACTGGCGAAGCTCGGCGCCGGCGCTCCAATCGGGCAGATCGTCCATTGCCAGATGGATCATCATCGTGCCCGGCGCATGGCGGAATGTCTGCATCGCCGCATCAAAGCCGGCGTCGCCCGACCCGTTGGGCAGCAGCTTGCCCGTCAGCGCTTTCGGCGCGACGCCGGCGATCACGGCCTTGGTCGCGACATGGGTTTCGCCGGATGCCAGCCGCACGCCGGTCGCCTTGCCGCCGGAAACCGTGATCTCGGCGACATCCGCGCCGGTCGTGATCTGGCCGCCGGCCGCCTTCACCATGCCGGCCAGCGCGCGGATGATGGTATCGGCGCCGCCCTTGCCCAGCACCATGCCGAAACTCTGGTTGGCCATCGATTCCAGGTATGGGAAGACGGCGCCGCCGGCGATGTCGGGCGCGAAGTCGAGATGCATGCCCCAGGCCGCGAGTGTCGTGCGCACATGCGGCGTCTCGAAATTCTCCTCCAGCCATGCGCGGGGCGAGGAAAGCAGCAATCGAGCCGTATCGAGCGCGCCGGCAAGACCCTTCTTGCGCCACAGGTTCCAGCCCGTGCCGGCCAGCGCCCTTGCGCTCATCGGCGATCCGAGCAGGCGGAACAGATGCTCGGCCTCGCCCGGAAAGGCGCCGACCAGCTTCCGCCATGTAGCCGCGTCCGCCGCCGAGAAGGCGGCCAGCCGCGATGCAGTCTTTTCCAGGTCGTTGCTGACGCCAAACCATTTCCCATCCGGGAAGGCGCTGGCGAAACAATCGGCCACGGGCGCGAATTCCAGCCCGTGGCTTTTCAATTCATTTGCATATTTCCGGTGGAAGGCGGAGCCGGCGAAGAGGCTCAAATTCATCGCGCCGAAATCGTGGCGGAAGCCGGGAAGCGTGTATTCGCTTGTCCGCACCGCGCCGCCGATCGTTTCGTTGCGCTCGAAAACGCCGATTTTCCAGCCTTTGAGCGCCAGATGCGCGGCGCATGCCAGACTGTTGTGGCCCGCCCCGACAAAGATGGCGTCGAACTCGCTCACGCCCCGCCCCAAAATGCTTTATGCTTAAAGATAATTGCAGATGCATATGTTTTCGTCTAGTAGGTATATTAAGGGCCGCAACGAGCCTTGATCATCACGGACAAGAGGGAACAAAGACCATGGACACGCAGAAACTCCTCGGCGAGGTCGCCAGCCAGCTGCTTTCGGGAGGGATCAAGGTGGTCGACCTGACGGCGCCGCTCGGGCCGAACACGCCGCTGATCAAGCTGCCGCCGGAGCTGGCCGTCGACACGCCGAAGGTCGAGATCCACGAGATTTCCAAATACGACAAGAACGGTCCGTGGTGGGCCTGGAACTGGCTGAAGCTCGGCGAGCATTCGGGCACGCATTTCGACGCGCCGCAGCACTGGATCACCGGCAAGGACTATCCGGACGGCGCCACCGACACCATTCCGGCGCAGAATTTTGTCGGCCCGGTCAACGTCATCGACTGCTCAGTGGAAGCGGCTGAAGACCACGATTTCCTGCTCACCGTCGACCATATCAAGGCCTGGGAAGCCAAGCACGGCGCCATCAACCCCGGCGAGTGGGTGGTGATGCGCACCGACTGGTACAAGCGCAACGGCTCGGAAGCCGAGTTCCTCAATGCCAACGAGACCGGCCCGCACACGCCCGGCCCGACGGCCGAAGCCATCCAGTTCCTGATCAGCAAGGATATCAAGGGCTGGGGCTCGGAGACGATCGGCACCGATGCTGGTAAAGCAGGAGGAATGGAGCCGCCTTTCCCGGCGCACACGCTGATGCACAAGGCCAATCGTTATGGCCTCGCCAGCCTCTGCAATCTCGACCAGCTGCCGCCGAAGGGCGCTATTCTGATCGCCGCCCCGCTCAAGATCGAGCGCGGCACCGGCAGCCCGATCCGCGCGCTGGCGCTGGTGCCGGGCAAGTAAGGCGAGGCGGCGGTCTTCGGGAGAAGATCATGCTCGAGGGCAATGGAGTGATGACGAGGTCGAGGCGACCGTCCTGGAGCGTCAGCGCTCTACGGCGCCCCCCTCTGTCCTGCCGGACATCTCCCCCACAAGGGGGAGATCAGACGTCACGCCTGCTTTCGCCAATCTCCAACGCCGCAGGATTGAGCAAGGCGCCGAGGCTGCCAATCTCCCCCCTTGTGGGGGAGATGTCCGGCAGGACAGAGGGGGGCGCGAAGGAACTCGGCTTTGCGCGATTGACGTCCATTTCTTGACCGCGAGCACCCCCCAATGACCGCCGCCGATCATATCATCGTTGGGAGCGGCATCAACGCCCTGGTCTGCGCGGCGATGCTTGGCGCCAAGGGCGCCAAGGTGCTGGTGCTCGAGCGCAACGACCGCATCGGCGGCTGCATGCGCACCGAGGAGATCACCGCGCCGGGCTTCGTCCATGACGTGATGGCGACGACCTTCGTGCTGTTCATCACCTCGCCGGCCTTTGCCGCGCTCGGCAAGGACCTTGCGCGGCATGGGCTGGAGTTCTGCCACACGGCCACGCCCACCGGCGTGCTCACGCCCGACGGCAGCCATGCCGTGCTCACCACCGACCGCGCCGCCAACATTGCGGCGCTCAACCGGATCGCCGCCGGCGACGGCGACAGTCATGGCACCGATGTCGGCGACATCGAACGTAATGCTGGGCTGCTGTTCGGCCTGCTCGGCGGCGCGCTCTGGTCCTATCCGACAACCAAGCTGCTGGCCGGCGAGGCCTGGCGGCGCGGCCCGCGCAACCTCGCCGCCTTCATGGGCGAGGCGCTGGTGCCCGCGCGCGGCTGGCTGGAAACGAGCTACACCTCCGACATTGTCCGCGCGCTCTGGGCGCCCTGGGTGCTGCATGCCGGGCTTGGGCCGGAAGACGCCTTCTCCGGCCAGATCGCCAAGGTCATCGCCTTCGCGCTGGAAGCCGCCGGCGCGCCGATCGTCAAGGGCGGCGCGAAAAACCTGCTCGCCGCCTTCGAGGCGCTGATCAAGGAACGCGGCGGCGAGATCCGCGTCAACGCCGATGTTACCTCGATCGTGCAGAGCGGTGGCCGCGCCACCGGTGTGCGGCTAGCTTCCGGCGAGACGTTGAGCGCTGCGAAGAGCGTCATCTGCTCGGTCACGCCGACTCAGCTCTACGGCCGCCTGCTCGGTAGGGATGCGCCTGAGGCGGCAACCAAGGCCACGCAGGCCTATCGCTACGGCAAGGGCAATTTCCAGATCCACTATGCGCTCAACAAGCCGCCGGCCTGGCGCGGCGAGGGCCTCGACAAGGTGGCGCTGCTGCATCTGACGCCAGGGCTCGACGGCGTCTCGAAAGCCTGCAACGAGGCGGTGCGCGGCCTGCTGCCGGAGGTGCCGACCATCTGTGTCGGCCAGCCGCATGCGCTCGATCCGTCGCGCTGTCCGGAAGGCAAGGCGATCCTCTGGCTGCAACTGCCCGAGGCGCCGCGCCACATCAAGGGCGATGCCGCCGGCAAGCTGGACGCGCCAGCCGACGGGCGCTGGACCGAAGCGCTGCGCGAGGCCTATGCCGACCGCATCGAGGCGATCCTCGTCAGCCACATCGACGGTTTCCGCGACACGGTGATTGCCCGTCGTGCCTATTCGCCGGCCGATCTTGAGGCGATGAACATCAACCTGGTCGGCGGCGATCCCTATGGCGGGTCGTCGACCATCGACCAGTCCTTCCTGTGGCGGCCGTTCAAGGCGAGCCGCAACCACGAGACCGGCATCAAGGGCCTCTACCATATCGGCGCCTCGACCCATCCGGGCGCCGGCCTCGGCGGCGGCTCCGGCTTCCTTCTGGCGGGGAGGCTGTGATGGAACAGAACGCCCGCAGAGGCGCCAGGGCATCTCGACCCTCGGCCAGATCGGCCTGCAGCAATTCGCGCCCTATCTGATGAACCGCATCATGGGCCGCTACAACGCCACTTTGCGCGAGGATTTCCGTAAGCAGGGTCTTACCATTCCGCAGGTGCGGACGCTCGCCGTGCTCTCGGTCACCGACGGTGTCACCGTCAACGACCTCTCGGTTTACACGGTGATCGAGCAGTCGACCTTGAGCCGCACGCTCGACACGCTGGAGGGCCAGGGCCTTGTGCGGCGCGAGCAGGGCGTCACCGACAGCCGCATCCGCCATGTGTTCCTGACCGACGACGGACGCGCGCTCTTCACCCGCGCCTGGCCGGCCATGCACGACGCGTTCGAGGCGATGTTCGAGGATGTCGACGATGCCGAATATGCCGCGCTGATCGCGATCCTGCAGAAGATGCTGAAAAACATCCGCAAGCACGACATCTGAATTGACATACGCGCCGCGTGATTGCGGCAACGGAAGGAGGCGGAGATGGCCGAACGGTCTTTTGCCAAGGAAGTCGAAAAGCTGAGGTTAGGGGCCGGCGAGGAATTCGCCGGCGAGGGCATCCTCGCCATCACCAAGGCTCTGCTGCAATGCGGCGTCGGCTATGTCGGCGGCTACCAGGGCGCGCCGATCAGCCATCTGATGGATGTGCTGGCCGATGCGCAGGACATTCTGGGCGAGCTCGGCGTGCATTTCGAGGCGAGCGCTTCGGAAGCGACTGCCACCGCCATGCTGGCCGCGTCCGTGCACTACCCGATCCGCGGTGCCGCCACCTTCAAGTCGACGGTCGGCACCAATGTCGCGTCCGACGCGCTCGCCAATCTCGCGTCCGGCGGCGTCACCGGCGGCGCGCTGATCATCGTCGGCGAAGATTATGGCGAGGGCTCCTCCATCATGCAGGAGCGCAGCCATGCCTTCGCCATGAAGAGCCAGGTGTGGCTGCTCGATCCGCGCCCGAACCTGCCCTCGATCGTCAAGGCGGTCGAGGACGGCTTCGAACTGTCCGAGGCGTCGAACACGCCCGTGATGCTGCAGGTGCGCATCCGCTGCTGCCACGTCCATGGCCACTTCACCGCCAAGGACAACAAGCGTCCGCCAATGTCGGTCGCCGATGCGCTGTCGGCACCGCGCCGCGACACCGGCCGCATCGTTTTGCCGCCCGCCTCCTTCCTGCATGAGAAGGAGAAGGTCGCCAAGCGCTGGCCGGCCGCGATCGATTTCATCAAGAGCCGCAAGATCAACGAGATGTTCGGGCCGGACCACGGCTCGGTCGGCATCGTCATGCAGGGCGGCATGTACAATTCCGTCATCCGCGCGCTGCAGCGGCTTGGCCTTGCCGACACCTATGGCGACACCGACGTGCCGCTTTACGTGCTCAACGCCGTCTATCCGCTGGTCGACGACGAGTTCCTGGCCTTCTGTGAAGGCAAGCAGGCGGTGCTGGTCGTCGAGGAAGGCCAGCCCAATTACATCGAGCAGGCCTTTGCCGCGATGCTGCACAAGGCCGGGCGCGGCACCAGGCTGGTCGGCAAGGAGCATTTGCCGATGGCCGGCGAATACACTGGACAGGTCATGCTCGACGGCATCGGCTCCTTCCTGCGCGCCAACGCCCCGCATCTCTTGCCGGGCGAGGTGCGCGCGCCGAACAAGCTGGGCGAGGGCGTCGACACCGCCGATCTCATCAACGTCGTTCCCGGCCGGCCTCCGGGCTTCTGCGTCGGCTGCCCGGAGCGGCCGATCTTCGCCGCGACCAAGCTGGTCGAGCAGGAGCTCGGCAAGCACCACATCGCCTCCGACATCGGCTGCCACCTGTTCTCGATCATGCCGCCCTTCGAGCTCGGCGCCACCACCATGGGCTACGGGCTGGGGCCGGCCTCGGCCTCCGCCTTCAACTCGCCGGAAGCGAAACGCCGCTCGATCTCCTTCGTCGGCGACGGCGGGTTTTGGCACAACGGCCTCACCTCCTCGATCGGCAACGCCGTCTTCAACCGGAATGACGGCGTCATCGTCATCGTCGACAATTTCTACTCGGCCGCCACCGGAGGGCAGGACATACTGTCGTCGCGCGCCAACAACCGCACCAAGTCGACGAAGCATCCGATCGATGAAGCGGTGAAGGGCATGGGGGTCAAATGGCTGCGCCACATCGACCGCACCTATGATGTCGGCAAGATGCGCGCCGCGCTGCGCGAGGCGCTGACCACCGAGGAGAAGGGGCCGAAGGTCATCGTCGCCTCGTCCGAATGCATGCTCAACCGCCAGCGCCGCGAGAAGCCGCTGGTCGACAAGGCGATCAAGGGCGGCGAGCGCGTGGTCAAGCCCAAATTCGGGGTCGATGAGGACATCTGCACCGGCGACCATGCCTGCATGCGCCTCTCCGGCTGTCCCTCGCTGTCGGTCAAGTCGCTCGACGACCCGTTGCGCGACGATCCGGTGGCCTCGATCGACCAGAACTGCGTCGGCTGCGGCAATTGTGGCGAGGTGGCGGATGCGGCGGTGCTCTGCCCGTCCTTCTACCGCGCCGATGTGGTGCACAATCCCGGCCGCTGGGACTGTTTCCTCGAAAGCGCGCGCCGCGCCGTGATCGGGCTGTTGCAGCGCCGCCGCGAGAGCCGCCGTTTGATGTTCGCCGATGCTTGACCCCAGCGCAGCGCTGCGCCCGAAGACGGGCGCTTCTGGCGACGAGCGGGTGATAAAGCTCGCCGTGCTCGCCGTCGGCGGCCAGGGCGGCGGCGTGCTGGCCGACTGGATCACCGATGTCGCCGAGCGCAACGGCTACATCGCGCAATCGACCTCCGTGGCCGGCGTCGCCCAGCGCACCGGCGCGACGATCTATTACATCGAGATGGCCCGCGACACCGGCCGGCTGCCGGTCTTCGCGCTGTCGCCATCGCAGGGCGACGTCGACATATTGATCGCCGCCGAGCTGATGGAGGCCGGCCGCGCCATCATCCGCGGCTTCGTCACGCCCGAGCGCACGACGCTGATCACCTCCTCGCATCGCATCGCCGCCGTCTCGGAAAAGATCGAGCCGGGCGACGGCCGCGCCTCGTTGGAAAAGGTGCACGCAACGGCTCAAGCCGCGGCAAAGCGCTTCATCGCCTTCGACATGGAAAAGATCGCCGCCGACAACGGCACGATGATCTCGGCCAGCCTGCTCGGCGCGCTGGCTGGGTCCGACGCGTTGCCCTTCACCCGCGAAAGCTATGAGCAGGCGATCGGCGCCGGCGGCCGTGGTGTGAAAGCCAGCCTTGCCGCCTTCGGCGCCGCATGTGATCGCGCGCGCGGCATCGCGGCCGCGCCAACAAGCGAGAAGGCGGCGAAGCCTGCCGCCGAACCCAAATCGACAGCGAAGGTCAGCGGACCGGAAACCCTGCTGAAGGGCTGGCAGCAGCTTGCCGCCCGCGTCGCGGCGCTGCCGCAGCCGCTGCGCGACATGGCCGAGCGCGGCCTGAAGAAGGTCGTCGACTACCAGGACATCGCCTATGGCGGCGAATATCTCGATCGGCTGGACAAGGCGTTCGCGCTGGACGATGCGGAGCGCGGCTATGCGCTGTCCATCGCCGCGGCGAAGCATCTCGCCAACGCAATGTGCTATGACGACATAATCCGCGTCGCCGATCTCAAGACCCGTTCGACCCGCGACAAGCGCGTGCGCAAGGAGGCCGGGGTCAAGGAAGGTTCGGTCCTGCAGGTCACCGAATATTTCCATCCGCGCATCGAGGAATTCTGCGGCACTATGCCGGCAGGCCTCGGCAGCTATATCGAGAGCCGGCCGAAGCTAGCCGCCTTCCTCGACCGTCGCATCAATCGCGGCCGCCACATCCGCACCGACAGCTTTACCGGCTTCGCCATGCTGTGGTTCATCGGCGGCCTGCGCCGCTGGCGCCGCCGCCTGCTGCGCCACAAGGTCGAAGGCGAGCATCTCGAGCGCTGGTACGAATTGGCGCTCAGCCATGCGCGGCAGGACTACGCTTTGGCCACCGAAATCCTGAACTGCCGCCGGTTGATCAAGGGCTACAGCGACACCCATGCCCGCGCCCAGTCGAAAATCGACCGCGTGCTCTCGGCCCTGCCCCTGCTCGAGGGTCGCGAAGACGCCGCCGACTGGATCCGCCGGCTGCGCGAGGCGGCGCTGAAGGACGAAAAGGGCGACATGCTGGACGGCGCGCTGAAGACGGTGGCGACGCTGGGCGGATAGCCGCGCTCCGCGGTGTTTCAGTTGACACCTTGGACGATGCCGGATGCGCGAAGCACCGGCAATGGGGCCTCTTCATGGAGCCCGGCTCGCGCCGAGTCGATTATTCGCTCGCTTCCCGTCCCGAAATCTGCTCGACGAGGATCCGGAAAAAAACGTGCGGAATGGTGTCCGATGTGGGAGGCGTGACGGGCCTGAGCGCGCCTGGCTCCCACCAATCGGTGTGCTTGCTCAAGACCGACCAGGCATGGTCGCGCTCAACCTTATGGCCGACTCGGTCGGGCAGTTCCTCATAGCGGCCGTCGACAACAACGCTTCTCCATCCGCGTCCTTGCGTATGTTCCTGTACCTGGGCGCACACCAGGGGATTGGCCCGCATCCAGTCGATCTTTTTACCCTCCAAGGAGAATGCATAGAGATGGCTGTCGGCGTAGGCATAGTTGAAGCATACGACGTAAGGTTGCCCATCCTTCACGCATGCCAGATGGCCGATGCGGTTTGCCGCCAGCAATTTCGTGCATTCCAAAGTGGAGAGCGCGCGGATCATCATCGCTGTGAACTCCTGGTCTCAACCGGCCTTCGGCCGGTCTCCGCCGATCGGCCTCTATCACCTGGAGCCTAGAGCGGAGGACCTCGTGGCTCCTTGATATGGATCAATTTGATGCCGGCCGCGACAATCCCATTTCAACGGCGCAACCGGAGGCGACGCGTGCCGAACCGTCGCGGGGCGGTGCCGTCGAAGGGGCTAACGAAGATGTGATCCACACCGCTCCGACGGAATTCGGCCTACACTCCGTTTCACGGACGTAGGGACGAATTACGGAGACAACGCATGTTCGCAAAATACTTTCTGTCCATCGCCCTGGCCGCCGGCACATTGACGGTTTCCGCCGTTGGCTCCGAGGCCATGCCGCTTGTCAAGCCAAGCGCATCTCCGCTGCCAGTCGAGACCGTCGGCTGGCGCTGCGGCCCCGGCTGGCACGTGAACCGCTGGGGCGGATGCGTGCCGAACGGCCGGGTCCGCCCGATGCATGTGCGCCACTGGCACCCCGGCTTCTGGTATCACGGCCGCTGGCATCACGGTTTTTGGAGCTGATGATCGCACCCGGATCGCCGTCGACGCCCGCGCCGGAAACGGCGCGGGCGTTTTGGCTAAGGTCCCCACGCACAGGTTCGAAACCTCCGCGCCAGCGTTCGTGATTGGCCGCGGCCCCTCAGCCTCGTCATCAACGGGCGGGGCAAGGAGCGAAGCGACGCAGCGCAGACCCGAGGATCCATTCCGTTACGTTGAGGCGCCGCAGCGGTTCAAAATTCTGCTCCGCCGCGCCCTTCGATCAAGGTAACGGAATGGATCCTCGGGTCTCCGCGTCCGCTTCGCTCCCGCTCCGCCCGTGGATGACGAACTGACAGGCGCCGAAGCCATCTCTGACCGGCAAACCCAGGCTCACGCCACCAGATCCCGCATCGGCTTCACCGTCGCCGACTCCGGAAACACCTTGTCGCCAAGCACTGCCGCCGAAAGCCCGAACTGATCCGCCAGCAGCCCCTTCAGCACCGCGCGCACATCGCTGGTCGGCGCAAGGTCGCGGCCTTCATAGAGCTGCGCCGGCTTCAGTCCCGGCCAGTCGGCAATGACGCGGCCGCCCTTGATCGCGCCGCCGGCGAGCAGCACCACCGTGCCGGTGCCGTGGTCGGTGCCGACGGTGCCGTTGATGCGCGCCGTGCGGCCGAACTCGGTGATGGCGACGACCGCCGTGTCCTGCCAGCGTTCGCCGAGCCCCTTCTCGAATTCCTCGAAGGCGCCGTCGAGGCCGCCGAGCAGGTTGGCGAGCCGCCCCGTCGCGCCGCCTTCGTTGACATGCGTGTCCCAGCCGTCGAAGGCTAATGCGGCGATGCGCGGCCCGTCATCGGCCGCCATCAGCCTGGCAGCGCCCTGCGCCGACTGGCGCATGCCGGCGGCATTGTCGAGGCCGCCCTTCGGCTTCATCGTCTTGCCATCGAGCTGGTCGCCCATCGCCATGCGGTCGGCGTCGAGACCTTTCTGCAGGGCAGCAGCCAGCGCCGGGTCGCGATGGTTGTAGAGGTCGAGCACGCGTTCGGCCAAGGCGTCGCCGGGCGTGGGCAGCGCCTGTGGCGCCCAGCCGAGCACGGGTGCTGCGCCGCGGATCACCAGCGGCGTCGACGGCCCGACCGCGAGTCCGCCGGCCTTCGCGATCCTGTCACCGGCCGGCAGATTGGCCAAAGCCCGGTTGAGCCAGCCGGTGGTGGCATTGCCGGGGCTTGGCAGGCCGCTTTCCAGCACGTCCTGGCCGTCGAAATGCGAGCGGTCGCGATAGCCGGTCGCCGCAGCATGCACCACCGCCGCCTGGCCCGCCTTGAACAGCCGCGCAAACACCGGCATTGCCGGGTTGACGGCGAAGAAACCGTCGAGTGGCAATGCCGGGTTGGCGCCTGAGAGCGAAAGCGCGATGTCGCCATGCAGGCCGGCATAGTCCGGGTCGCCGACCGGCCCGACCGTCGACAGCCCGTCCAGCGCGCCGCGCAGCACAAT
This sequence comes from Mesorhizobium sp. M2A.F.Ca.ET.043.05.1.1, assembly GCF_003952445.1. NCBI lineage: Bacteria > Pseudomonadati > Pseudomonadota > Alphaproteobacteria > Hyphomicrobiales > Phyllobacteriaceae > Mesorhizobium > Mesorhizobium sp. M2A.F.Ca.ET.043.05.1.1. The sequence continues at coordinate 4,298,003 of NZ_CP034446.1, read as the reverse complement.
GACGATCAGGCGCGGGTCGCGCTTGTCGGCGGCGCGGGCGAAGCGCGGTAGATAGGCCCAGGCGAACAGCGCCCCGCCGGTCATCAGCATCGCGCGCCGGGACAGGGTTGGGGTTTCGCAAAGAAGGCTCATGGCCGCATCTCCATTGCTGTCAGCGACGTTGGAGCTCAGGCGCCATCAACAGCAGCGCCAGGCCCTGCTGCTTGGACTCGGCGCGCGAAATCGCGACCCGCGTCTCGTCCGACACGGACGCGCCGATCAGCGACGACAGCATCTCGTCGGGATCGCCGATGTCGTTCGCCTGCTCCGCGGCCTGCCAGGCGATGTCGAGACGCGTCTTCAGCCCCTCCGCCGAAGCCCAGGCGTCGGTGCTGTCGGCAAAGCCGTTCGGTCCTGGCGGCTGCCACAGCGGCTCGCCGAGCGCGCTCAGCCAGCGCAGCGACCGCTGCGGTTCGTTGCCGGCGGTCGCGCCGACCGCCCGTCGCAGCGCGACGACATAATCCAACGGCGAGCGCAGCTTCGTGAGCGGCGTCGACCAGGCTTCGGGCATGTCGACCAGCATCAAGGCGATCGAGCGCAGGTCGCCGTCGGTCTTGGTGAAGACCGAGGCCAGGCGGGCGACCGCCCCCGCCGGCGGATCGTCGGCGATGAAATGGCGCGCAAGCTTGGTGGCGATGTGCCGCGCGGTGGCCGGATGGCGGGCAATGTCGTTGAGCGCGGCCTCCGCCTGGCCCATGCCGCTGTCGGGATAGGTCTTGCCAAGCAGCGCCGCCTTGCCCGGCTGATGCGCATTGGCGTTGAAGACGAAGCTTCCCGGTTCTCCCAGCCGCCCCTCGCGGCCCGCCATGGTCCAGCCGGTCAGCATGGCGGCGAAACTGGTGACGTCGGCCTGAGCATAGCCGCTGCCGACGCCGAGCGTATGCAGTTCCAGGATCTCGCGGGCGAGGTTCTCGTTGAGGCCGCGGCCACGCCTTTTGCCGGCGCGCGAATCAGGCCCGATCGACTGTTGGTTGTCGAGATAGAACAGCATCGCCGGATGATGCTCGACAGCCAAAAGCATATCGGCGAAACCGCCGAGCACGAAGGGGCGGATCGCCTCGCGTTCGAAGGCGCCGGCGCAGGCGCGCACGACCGGCGCCTTGGCGACCGACACGCAGAAATGGTTCGACCAGAAGCCGACCAGCCGCTCCACGAAGCCCGGCGTCGCGGCGAGCGCCTTGTCGAGCCGGGCTTGTGCGTCGTCGCGATAGATATCGGCCTCGACACGCGGCAAAGCGGGCTTGGCTTTTGCCACGGCCGGGCCGGCTGGATCATCCGCTGGCATCGGCTGCATGGCGGCGGCCACCTTCTCATCCCGCGCCGCCTTACGCTCCATGGCCGCCGCCATGCTGGCCTGGATCGCCGCGGTGCTGTCCAGCAGCCCGGCATTCCTCGGGTCGTCGGGGGAAATCAGCGCGATGTCCTGCTGCTTGAGCTCGGTCTTGAGATAGCCGCGCGGATCGGCGGCGATCTTGGCGAAATCGTCGCCTGGTCTTGCGCCGAGGCCGAAGCGGTGGAGCGCGGCCAGTGCCGGATCGGGCGGCGTTGCATTTGATGCGGGTAAGGCCAATCCAGCCTCCATCTCTCCGGCCGGCGCTCGCCGCGTCGGCGGCCTGTCCTCGTCGTCGGATGGCTTCACGACGCCGGCCGCAGCAGTGGCATCGCGAGGCGGCTCTTACCAGCGGCGCCAGTGGTGCCAGCGTTGGTACGGATGCCAGGCCGGGCCGATATAGACGCGCGGCCCGACCCAGTAATAATAGCCGGGGTAGATCACGCGCCGATTGAGGACGCAGCGGCCCCAATAATTGGGATGCCAGCCCGGACCGCAACCCCAGGCGACATGCTCGATCCTTGCCGGCGCGGCGGGCGCAACCGGTGCGATCGGCATGGCCGAAGCCGCGCTTGCCGCGGCCGTGCCGCCGATGGCGAGCGCGGCCGCGAGCGAATATTTCGTCAGACTGTTCATGGGATACTCCCGAAGTTCCGAGGTTGAAGAGAACCTGCCGCCGCCGAAGGCGGTCACAGGCCTGTCTCTCTCTCCCTTGAACGGAGCGCGCCCGCTTTTTCCGTCGCCGCCTATGGCGATTTTTTTGCGGGCGGCGGCTGCCGACCCGCACGCCGAAGCAAGGCGTCGGCCAGCAACTGGCGGTCTTCCGGCGAGCCCGATGCGGCGAATTCGACGATGCGCTGCTCCAGCCGCGCCCGCACGGTGACGTCGGCGTTGCGCGCGCGCTCGAGCGCCGCCGCAAGCGCATTGCTGTCGAGGGTAGGCTGCTGCAGGAGGTTCGCCGCTTCGCGCCTTGCGGCCTGTCCATCAAGGATCACGTCGCGGGATTCTCGGCGCACCTCGCGCAGCGCCTGGCGGAAAATCTTGCGGTCGGCGGCGGGCAGCCGGCCGCCTGCCGATTCCAGCGAAAAGCCCGGATTGGATTTGCCGATCAGCCAGCCCGCCCCGCCGGCCACCGCGCCGATCAGAAAGACGTTGAGCACCAGGGATGCCGCGGCAAGACGGGGGTTCATAGGTCCTCCTCCGCCTGGTCGGCATCGGGCCCGGCGTCGCCGAACGACGTCGCGTTGGCGTCCATCACATAATGGTCGGACTGGATATCCGGGCTGACGACGGTCACCAGCGCCAGCCCTGCCACGGCGCCAGCGAACCCGACGCCGGCGAGCCCGAAGCCCACCCACCAGAACCGCCGGCGCCGCTCCTGCCTGACCTCGGTCGTTGCCCGGGCGACGATGGCGCGATGCAGCGCCGGGCTGGGCGCCTCGACCCGATGCCGGTCGAGCATGACGTCGAGCCTGCCGGCGCGCGCCAGGATGGCGCGGCCTTGCTCGGTCTCGGCAAACAGTGTCGCGGCGGCCTGATCGGCCCGCGGCCAGCGGTGCAACGCGCCGCCATAGGCGTCAGCCAACGCGGCGAAACGCCCGGCATCCATCGGCCCTTCTCTAGTCCTCTCAGCCATATCGTTCCCCCTTCCACCGTTTTGACGTGGCCCCCCACGCCCTCATCCGCGAAGCCGGCAACTCCCTTGCTGTATCAGTCATCGCCATCATCTCCGATAAGCATCGCCTGCAGGGCGCGGCGACCCCGCGCGAGCAGGCTCTCCAGCGCATCGACGCTGACCTGCATGGCGCCGGCGGCCTCGATGTTGGACAGCTCCTGATAATAGACCAGCACGATCGCCTCGCGCTGGCGTGGCGCGAGGCGCTGCAGCGCCTGGTTGACCCTGCGCTCTTCGTCGCCCGGCATGGCATCGGGAAGCGGTGCGTCATCGGCCACCTCCGGCAACTCGTCGGTCGTCCATTCGCGCCGGCGCCGCAGCCGGTCGTAGCAGAGGTTGAGCGCGACGCGATGGATCCAGGTGTCGAATCGCGCGTGTCCCTGGCGCCAGCCGGAGCATGGCGCCAGATGCGCACGAAAGTCTCCTGCGCGACGTCCTCGGCCTCCGCAGGATCGCCGAGCATCCGCGCGGCCAGAGCCAGGATGCGCGGTAGCTTGCGCGCCACCATCGCCTGCATTGCGGCGGGGTCGCCGGCGCCGATGCGGCGTACCAGTTCCTCGTCCGGATCGGCGCCCATCAACAGGGGCGCTCGCATGTGTCATTGCACGGCATAACCTCTTGGTCATTGCTCCTGCTTGGGAGCGGATTTGTGGCCTGGCCGCTCGTCGGCGCTGAGCACCCCGTCGCCATTCTTGTCCAGCTTGGCGAAGCGCTTGGCGAGGAAGGCGTCGAGTTCGCCCTTGTCGACGAAGCCGTCCTTGTTGGCGTCCATGCGCGCGAAGGATTTGGCCGGATCGCCCTTGGCCTTGCGTTCGGTCTGGAAAGCGGTCCGTTCGGCGAGGCTGACCTTGCCGTCATTGTCGGTGTCGGCCCGCATGAACGCCTTTTCCCGGCGCGCTTCGAACTTTTCCAGCGTGAGGCCGGACTTGGTTTGGTCAGGTTTGGCGGAAGCCGCAGTGTCCGGCGTCGTCTGGGCGGGGGCAGGCGTCGTCGTCTGGGCGACCGCGACAGCGGTCTGCAGGCCAAGGGCAACGGCGAATAGGCGGATCATGCTCTCGTCACCGGTTTGAGCGGCCATTGGCGGCCACGCTTCAGCCGTTGAACGCGGCGAGGAGCAAAATCCGTCGGTCTATTTCGACTGGACAGCAAATCTATCCGATCCGGTTGCGCCGGACCGGAATGCGCCCGTACGGAAGCGGCGACTATCTCTGGTTGTCGACCACCACCAGCTGGTCCGGCTTGAAGCCGGCATGCTGCGGCGTCCAGACGTCGCCTTCGCGGTTGAACCAGTGGCACAGATACGTGCCGGAGGCCGCGCCATCGCTGACGGTCATTTCCGGCCCTCCGGATTTCAGCCTGACGACGTCTCCGGTCTTGAAACTATTGGGCATTTCGACCTCCCATGCTGACCGGCCGAGTTTCCCACCAACAGCTACTCCCGACAATGGCCGACATGCGCCGACGACGTGGTACAGGGTTGGGAAGGTGTCGATGCCGCTTGCTTGGCGCGCCGGGCAGCGCTCCATATGTGGCCGGATCGTGTCGGGGCTTCGCAGGCGAAGCGAGCGACTTGATCGCTCCGTGTCTTCAATCGCTGTCGCGCTGAGAGGCCGGCGGCTGCACCGACTGGCTGTCTTGTCCGGCCGGGCGGACGGTCATGGACCTCTCATCGGGCCACAATGCCTGTGCCTTCATAACCGCTGCCAGGAGGTTCTCTGCTTCAACGCTTCCGATCTCGGTTAGAAGCGGGCTGTTGCCGCCTGCTGCGAAATCGACGTGATAGACAGTCCAACTCCTCATTGCATTTCCGGCAATTTGCGTCTCGGCGCGGGCACGCGGATGGAAGCCCGGCTCGCTTTTGTGGTTAGGATTTTGAGGTCCGCGAGCCGGGCATGCGCCAACCGATGGGCGGGGGGCTTGGGGTTATCAGCCGGCGCGATGGCGACACTGTCTGATTTGCCCGCTGGTCCACAATCGACCGAGGTCCATCCTGGCGGACGCATTGGTCCGAAAGGACAAAAGATATAGCCCCTTATTCCGTTGGGGCAGATTGCCTGTGCCGGTGATTTGTCAGCCCGGGCTTGGCAAAATCTGTCGGCGCCATCAGATACCTGTCTCAGGCCGCCGGCATTGGGCGCGGATCGAGTCGGGTCAAAAGGCGACCAAGACGCCGCTCTGGAGAGCCGGCAACCCGCGCTGGATCGCGTTTCTCCTGGATGGAGGCGAACCTCTTCCTGCGCAGGCAGCGTTTGCGGCTGAAGCAACTCGGAAAACAATGCGGATCGCCGCAGGCCAAGGTCCAGCAGCATCAGCGACCAAATCAAGGTTCGAAAGATCGGGTCGTCGCTACTCGGTCATTTCGAATCGCTCCATCTCGGGGATATGGCCTGACCCCGGCGATCGAACCGGCGCATTCGGAGAGGCTTGTGCGGAAGAGCGAAAAACACTAAGCCAGCCCGCGTGGGGCCTGTAGCTCAATGGTTAGAGCCGGCGGCTCATAACCGCTTGGTTGGGGGTTCGAGTCCCTCCGGGCCCACCAACTATTCCATTTCAAATGCCTACGCTTATTCCTCGGGAATTTAGCGAGCGCTGTTGATGTCACCTGTGAGAAGTAGCGGGACGGGGCATTCTCTTGGATGTCCATTCGGCCCCTCAGACGCGTGCCGAAGCCTGGTAACTCCAGTCTCCTCGGTCCGGTCCGAATAACCTCCTGAAGCCCACGCCTAGACCACCGTCTCTCCTCCATCGATAACCAGAATCTGGCCCGTCATGTACGAGGACCGGTCGGACACAAGAAACAGCACCGCCTCCGCGATTTCCTCGACGCTTGCCCAACGACCAAGCGGCACTTTTTCGCGGATGTAGGCTTCGATGGCTTCCCGGCCTCCCATCTGGGCGATGAAAGGAGCATTGAAGGGCGTGTCCACCCAACCCGGGCAAAGCGCGTTGACGCGAATGCCGAAGCGGCCATAGTCGCCGGCCATCTGCCTGGTCATCGCGATCACCGCGTGCTTGGTCGTCGTATAGGCGATCATCTCGCGGTCGTAGAGCACGCCGGAGCTCGACGACGTGTTGAGGATGACGCCGCGGCCTGCCTTCTTCATGAATGGCATGACGATGCGGGCACCGAGGAAGTGAGCCCGCACATTGAGCGTCCAGGACGTGTCGAAGCCTTTGACGCTCACACCGAGCACGTCACCCTCTACCTGCACGCCGGCATGATTGTGCAGGATGTCGATCCTGCCTTGTGTGTCGATGAAATTGCGGAAACAGGCTTCAAGCGCCTGATCGTCGGTCAGGTCGAACACAAGCGCTTTCGCTCGGCCACCAGCAGCAACAATCTGGTCGACGGTCGCGTTCGCGCCGTCAGCGCTGCGGTCCGCCACGCCGACCACCGCACCCTCGCGCGCGATGATCAGCGCTGCCGCCCTGCCGATGCCCGATCCTGCCCCGGTGACGATCGCGGTCCTGTCCTTCAGGATCATCTTTCAGCCCCTTTCTCCCTGGCCCGTAATCCTGCATCATCCGGCGAACGAGCCTCGCCGGCTTGGGTGCGCGCCGATCAACCTCGGGGGAAAAAACAGGTATGTACGACTTCGGCCCCTTCAAGTTCGAGTCGAAGCAGGATTTTTTCGACAAGGCAATCCGTTTCTGGAATCCCGACAAGACCAGGTTCTGGCAGAAGGCCGGGATCGATCTGGTTATCGGCAGGCGGGAGGGCTACTTCCTCTACGACATGTCGGGCCGCCGCCTGATCGACCTGCACCTGAACGGCGGCACCTACAATCTCGGTCACCGCAATCCGGAGCTGGTCGAGACGCTGAAGAGCGCGCTCGATTATTTCGACATCGGCAATCACTGGTTCCCCTCCGTGGCGCGCACGGCGCTGGCCGAATCCCTCGTCGATGTCTCGCCGGGAATGAAATATGCGGTCTTCGCGCCGGGCGGCGCGGAGGCGGTGGACATCGCCATCAAGAGTGCCCGCTATGCCACCAAGCGGCGCAAGATCGTGTCGATCATCAAGGGGTACCACGGGCATTCGGGGCTCGCGGTGGCGACCGGCGACGATCGCTTCACCAAGATCTTTCTTTCCGACCAGCCGGAGATGTTCATCCAGATCCCCTTCAACGATATCGACGCCATGGAACAGGCGCTCGAGGGTGAAGACGTCGCGGCGCTGATCATGGAGACGATCCCCGCCACTTACGGCTTCCCGATGCCGAAGGACGGCTATCTCAGCGCCTGCAAGGCCCTGTGCGAAAAGCATGGCGCGATGTACATCGCCGACGAGGTCCAGACCGGCCTGATGCGGACCGGCAGCATGTGGGGCTGGCAGGCCTATGGCGTCCAGCCGGACATCATGGTGACGGCAAAGGGCCTGTCTGGCGGGCTCTATCCGATCAGCGCGGCACTGGTGAACGACAAGGCCGGCGGCTGGCTCAACGAGGACGGGGCGGCCCACATCTCGACCACCGGCGGGGCCGAGCTCGGCTGTGTCGTTGGCCATAAGGTCATCGAGATGCTGCAGCGGCCTGAGCTGGTGGCCAATGTCGGCACCGTGACCGAGTTCATGGCGCATGCCATGGGCGAGATGCTGGCTCGGCACGGCGACATCTTCACCGGCGTGCGCCAAAAAGGCGTGATCCTCGGCCTGGAATTCAGCAATCACCCGGAGGGCGCCGTCTTCGTGTCGCGTGCACTCTACGAGCAGGGCGTCTGGGCGATCTTCTCCTCGCTGGATAAGCGGGTGCTGCAGTGGAAGCCCGGCGTGCTTCTGGATCACGAAACCTGCCGGGACATCATGGATCGTTTCGATGCGGCAATGCCGCGCGCCCGGGAGCTGCTGCATCAGGCAGGCAAGGCGAATTGACATGGTCCAAACCTGGTTGAAACTGCCAGGCGTCCAGCGCGGCTGGCGATTGGACTTGCTGAGATCGCAGGGTTCCGGCAGGGGACAAGGTGCAAAGATAGGCAGGACGGACAGTGACGGATTTCGACGCGCTCACCCATGACCAGCAACTCGGCATCCTGCAGGAGACGGCGGAGGCGGCCATCGCCAACTACGATCTGCCGGCGGACGTCTCCGTTACGATGATCAACCTGTCGGAGAACGCAACCTATAAGGTTGCGGCTCCCGACGGCCGGCGCTGGGCGCTCCGCATCCATCGCGACGGCTACCATTCAAGGACGGCCATCCAGTCCGAACTGGCCTGGCTGACCGACTTGCGCCAGACCGGGATCGTGCCCACCCCCGTGCCGGTGGCGGGCAAGGATGGCGAGCACATCCAGCGTGCCGGCCATGCCAGGCTGGCGCAACCGCGCAATGTCGTGCTGTCGCAATGGGAGACCGGTTCGGAGCCGGGCATAGGCGAAGCGCTCGCCGAACCTTTCGAGGTGCTTGGCGAGGTGACGGCTCGCATGCACATCCACGCCCGGCAATGGAAGCGCCCATCCTGGTTCACTCGCCACGTGTGGGATTTCGAGACAAGTCTCGGCGAGGAAAAGCCCCATTGGGGTCGCTGGCGTGACGGCATGGGCGTCGACGCCGCGAAAGCCAAACTTTTTGGCCGCACTGCGGAGCTGATCGGCCGCAGGCTCGCCGCCTTCGGCAAGGGTCAATGACCGCTTTGGCCTCATCCATTGCGACCTGCGGCTCGCCAATCTTCTGATCGACGGCAAGACGGTCAAGGTCATCGACTTCGACGACTGCGGCTTCGGCTGGTTTATGTACGACGCCGCTACACCCATCTCTTTCTACGAGCATGAGCCGCAGGCAACCGATCTCATCCAGTCGTGGACGACCGGCTATCGCCGCGTGCTTGACCTGCCCAGGCGGACGAGGACGAAAATGCCGACCTTCGTGATGCTGCGCCGCCTGTTGCTGGTTGCTGGATCGGCTCGCACGCTGAAACGGACCTCGCAAAGTCGATGGGCCTTCCCTACACCGAGGGAACCGTCGGGCTGTGCGAGGCCTATCTGAGCAAGTTTTCCTGACAGCAATCGCAGGAAAGGCGTGAAACGGTTTTCCCGGGAAAAGCGCGTAGCGCTTTCCCTGGGGAATTGCGTCAGGCAAGAGATAGAGCGGTCGTCACGAGCCGCTCTATGCCAGGGCCTCCAAGCTCTCCGGCAGAATCTGGCCGCCGTCGACGATGATCGTCTGTCCCGTCACGTATCCCGCTTCCTTCGACGCGAAGTAGAGTGCGGCGTAACCGATGTCCTCCACGGTTCCGAGCCGCTTGAGCGGGATCGAGGCGGCCATCGTCTTCTGGTAATCCTCGCCCAGGCGGCTAGGCCTCGTGATGATGTTGCCCGGCATAACGGCGTTGACGGTGATGCCGTATCTGGCCAGCTCGATGCAGGCCGTTCGCATGAAACCGAGCTGCCCCGCCTTGGTGGCGCCGTAGTGCGACCAACCGGGGAAGCCGGTGACCGGGCCGGTGATCGACGAGGTCAGCACGATGCGGCCCTGGTCGGATCTCTTGAGGTAGGGAACGACTGCCTTGACCGCGTGGAAGGTACCCTTGAGGTTGGTGTCGACAACCTCGTCCCATTGTTTTGAAGTCATGTCCTCGAGCCGGGCCTGCGGGAAAATTCCGGCATTGGCGCACAACACGTCGATGCGCCCGTTTTCTCCGGCCACTATCCCAAAAGCGCTCTCGATGCTGGCGAGCGAGGTGACATCGCCAACCACGCCAAAGGCGCCGTGGCCGATCTCGGCGGCAGCGGCTTCGGCCTGGTCGAGATGGCGCGCAATGATGGCGACCTTGGCGCCAGACAGCGCGAACACCCGCGATATGCCCTTGCCGATGCCTTTCGATCCGCCGGTAACAACGACGGACCGGCCCTTCAAAGACTGGGTCATGATCTGAAGCTCCAAAATGAGACGGGACAGAGTGATACCCCGTCCCCGTTGTCGCAAGGATTTCTGGGCGGTAGCGCTTTAGCCTTCGTTCACCATGTGACCGATGTTGGCGTACGCCTTGGGGTTGGTGGACTTCAGCACGAAACCCCAGATCAGGCCGACGATAAGGATCGCAAGCCCGACATAGGGGATGCTCCTGGCGAAGCCATTGGTGCCGCGAGCGTCGCGAGATTGGCCACCAGCGTGTAGACGAGGACCAGCTGGACCACGAGCGAGATCAACGGCGCGATGACCGTCGCCAGCAGGCTGCCGCCGCCGTTCTTCTTGAACCACATGTAGATCGCCAGCGAGACGACGGCTGCAGCACCAGCAGCAGTCCGGTGCCGAGCACCGCAAACAGCGTGTAGACGCCCAGCCAGGCCTGTCCCGACGGATCGTCGAAGCCGTAGGCTAGACCGTAGAGCAGGACCCATATCGCTGCCAGAACCGACTGCAGGGCCGAGCCTTGTGAGGGCTCTTGTGGTGATCATGCGTCTCCGCGATCGCCTGTGGCAGGACGCCCTCGCGTGCCAGCGAGTACAAATAACGGGAAGCGGTGTTGTGAAAGGCCATTCCGCAGGCGAAGGAACTGGTGAGAATGAGCAGCGACATCAGCTGATAGCCCCAGCCGCCGACAAAAGTCTGAATGGGTGTCAGGAAGAAGTTCACGCCGTCGGAGAAGGCTTTGGCCACCATGTCGGCCTCGGTGGGATAGGCCGCCACCGCGCACCAGCTGACGAAGGTGTAAAACAGGCCGAGGCCAATGACCGAGATCAGCAGCGACTGCGGAATGATGCGCTTTGGATCGCGCGACTCCTCGGCGTAGTTCGGCGCCATCTCGAAACCGACCCACGACCAGAACGCCATGAAGATACCGACGGCGGCCTCGCCGGCGGGTATCGCCACATCGCCGACCTTCTGCTCGGCGACAGGCGTGAACACCTTGAACACATTGAGCGAATCGCCGGAAAAATTCGTCCCGCCATGAGCGAAAAGCACGCCCAGCGAGAAGATCACCAGCATGATCACTTCAAGAATGAGGGCGATCCCGAGCAGGCGCGCCGACACCTTCACGTCGCGATAGGCGAGTGCCGCGATGACCACGATCATGGCGAGCGCGAGCACGATCCACGGCACGTTGATGCCGAAGTGCTGGGAAATCCAAAGATTGCCGAAAAATGCAAACAAACCAGTGAGCGAGGCCTCGAACAGCGAGTAGCAGGCGAGCGAGCCAATGCCGGCCGACATGCCGACCTCGCGGCCGAGCCCTTGGCTGATGAATGAGTAGAAGCCACCGACGGACGATACCCGCGATGCCATCGCCGCATAGCCGACCGAGAAGATGGTCAGCACGATCGTCGCCATCAGGAAGGCGGCCGGCGTGTATTTGCCGATGCCGTAGCCTGCCGCGAACGGCACATTGCCCAGCATCGCCGACATTGGCGCCGCGCCGGTGACGGCCAGAAAGAGCACCCCCGCAAGCCCCACGGCTTTCGAGTGCAAAAGGTTGATGCTGTTACTCTTCGAGACGTCGATCGTCCCGCTTGCAATTTCCGTGGCCATGAAGCCCTCTCCATTCGTGACAGCTGTATGCAGTTCCCCGCACGTGGCGGCCGATGTGTCCCGGCCTGCGAGTGCTGTATTGACACTACGGACGCCGCATCACTTTGCCAAGGCCATGATTTTGCAAAGCTCGGCGCTCGACATGACGTGGCAATAGATCATGTTGATGATTTCGAGCTCCTTGCGATGAAGCTCGTCGGTCGCCGCCGCGCAGCAATCCTCGAGCACGATGACGGCATAGCTTTCGTCGGCCAGGCTGCGCACCGTCGAAGACACGCACTGGTCCGTGAAGATGCCGCAACAGATGACGTTCCTGATGCCGAGATTGTGCAGGATGAGGCGCAGATTCGTCCCGGTCAGCGCGGAATCGGTGGTCTTGGTCACCACGATTTCGTCGCCTGCCGGCTGAAGCTCGGCTACGAGCTGCGATGCCGCGTCGTTCTTTGGCAGCAGCAAATTGTTCCAGCCCGGCATTTTTTGGGAGAGCGAGCGGTCGCGCCCGTCCTTGGTATGGCAGGCGATGCGGGCGAAAAGGCATTCGATGCCATTTGCCCGTGCCAACTCCAGCAATCTTGCCGTGTTCGGTATGACCGTGCCGTGCATGCGCTCGTGGAACGGCGTCCACAGATCGTAGCGCTGCTGTTCCTGCGGTGAAAGCGACGCGCGATCCGGCCGTTCCAGGTAGGTGTTTTGAACGTCGATGATCAGGATGGCGGTTTGTGCCGGCACCAGCACCGGATCATCCGGCTCGGGTGCGCCGAGGTAATAGAGCGAACGGAATCCGGTTTTCCAGCTCATGCGGTCCTTTCAGAAGCGGGCGGTCCTTCAGAAGCGGAACGTGAAAAGGCCGCGCGCCGCGTAGGTCTCGGCGGCTTCCTCGATGAAACGGGCGATGCGTTCGGCCTGGTAGGTCTCGCGCATCGTGGCGGCGGCCTCGAGCAATTCTTCCTTGGACTTGGCGCGGCCTGGGCGCAGCAGTTCGTAGACCTGCATGATGAAATCCTGCGGCACCTCGACCAGCTCTGCCCCGCGCTCGAAGTTGAGGGCGAGAGTCGGCCGGCCGACATCGCGCGCCACATCGGCCTGCGCCTGCAGCGCTTGCGGCGTGATGCGGAGGTCTTCCATCGTCACCTCGCCGGCAAGCACCGCATCCAGCGTTATCTCCGGAAGCGCCTTGCCGTGCTTGCCGGTCACGGCGCCAGGCTGGGTTTCGGCGAGCGGATAGTCGGCACGCGTAAGGGTCACTATTTCGCTCCCGTCAGGACGACGTCGACCTCTTCGGGAGCCGCGCCGGCCTCGGTCAGCCCGGTTTCGATGGCGTAGATGAGGGCGACGCGCGCATGGTAGCGCGACCCCATGGCCTCGCCTCGCTGCGGCACCACGATGGGCTCCGGCATTTCGCCCAGCGCATAGGCCGCCGCATTGGCACCGAGGGCGCGATAGTGCTCGAGCCTGGTGATCGGGGCATTGGAAAACAGTTCCAGATTGTTGTGCGGCTGGCGGTCACGCTGATGGATGACGGCCGTGCCCTTGGCCTGGATGCCGATGCCGATGCCGCTGCCGGCAAGCCGGGCGGCGGACAGGCCAAGGAAGGAAGTATCAGCCGTATGGCGGAAGCGGACGACGCGCGCCTTGAGCCCGCGCGCGCGGATCGCATCCAGCATGGCGCCAAGCACCTCGGACAGCCGATGTCCGGCCGTCGTTCGGTAGAGCTTCAGCCCGAAGGCCGGGCTGATGCCGATGACCACGTCGTCGTTTGTCGACCCGTTGGCTGCCGGCCCAAGGTTGCGATAGCGGATGTGCCTTGCCTCGTCCTTCTCGTGCAGGGCCTCCGAGCGCAGCACTTCTTTCTGATCCAGCACATCGCGGATGTCGTTGAGCTGCAGGCGCCGTTCTTCGGACAAGCGATAGCCGGAGCCGGGGCCGAGATAGTCGTTCGGGTCGTTGACCGCGCTGACGATTCGCCCATTGCGGATCATGGCCGAGGTCTGGAGATAGTCGCCGGAAAGGCGCAGCTTCACCACGTTCAGGAGGTTCTCGGCCTCTTCTCGGAAACCGCGGTTGGCCAGCGCCTTGACCGTGTCGATCACGGTGATGCCGCGCTCCTTGATGGCCTCGCTGATGAAGCTCACGTCGCGTGGCATCAGGCTGCGCGTGTCGTCGGAACCGGAGGCATAAACCACGCTGGTCTTCATGTCCTCGGTCGGTGTCGACAGGCCGAGCTCCTCGAACACCGCGGCGATCGCCGCCACCGCCCGCTCGCGCAACTCGATCGCGCGGGACTCGGGCAGCGGCGTCAGCCCGCCATCGGCCTCGAAATCGCGCTGCAGCACAAGATAGTCTTCCAGCTCCTCGCCGTTGATCAGCGAAGGGTTGAACGAATTGTCGTATTTCAGGATCGATCCCATCCCGGAGCAGATCAGGTCCGAGCCGGCAATCAGGTAGGGAAGGATCTTGGCGCCGACACGAATTTCCGATTCGGTGGAGCGCGCATCATTGCCTGATGCGCATTCGAGATCGAGCCAGACGGCGATGAGGTTCTCGGCCATCAGTTCGCGAACACCGCCGGGTATAGTCGCGGTCAAAGGCGCTCCGTCGATACCGCCATTTTGCGTGCCTTGCACCCCCATGCCGCGCTGCAGGCAGAGGCAGCGCGCCTCCAGGTAGAGCAGCGATTTTGCTTCATGGAAGCCCATCAGCAATTCGGAGCCGGCGCCCGACGTACAGCGCATCTTGACGCCGCGCGAGGCGTAGGCGGCGGCGAGAAATGCCTTGGACCACGGCGTATCGTCGCCATCGGTGAACGATTTTTCGGTGCCGTAGACGGAAACGGTTTCGGCATAAGACGTGAAGCCGGCCATGGCGATGCGCAGCTCCTCCGCCTCCTCGCTGGAGCATTGGAACAGCGTTCCCCAGCGGCCGACGGCGCCGCCCACCGCACACGCCACCGCGTTGGACCAGGCGTTGCGCGACACGCGCATCGTAGTCTCGATCTCGTCGAAGCCGAAGGCGACGGCGGTTGCGGCGTCCGCGGCGAGCTGCAGCGGGTCGTCCTTGGCGTTGGTGACATGCGCCTGGTTACCCGGTGTTTTGCGGGCTCGCATCTTCGAGTAGGCGAAGGCGATCTCCAGCGCGTTGAGCTGCGACACGACCTCAGCGAGTTTGGCGGGCGTCATGCCGTGGGCGAGCCGCACGAGCTTTTCGCGCGGAACGTTCATGTCGACCAGCCAGCGCGCAATGGTCGCTGACTCCAGGGCCATCGCTTCCGGCGCCACTTCCGGGTCGATGTGATGGCGGGCGATGAAGCGGTCGATCATGTCGTAGTCGCGCTCGAGCACCCCATCGAGGGACACGACGCGCCCGCCCTTGATGCCGATGCCGGGTTTGGGATCGGCCGGGCTGGAGAAGGCGGAGAAGCCGTTGGCAGGGTCTTCCGCCGCGAACTTGTCCAGCCGCAACGGCCGCTCGTCCCAGTCGGCGAAGCGCTTCCAGCGGTTCAGTTTCGGCGTCATGCGTGCATTCCTTGACCCGACGGAAAGACTATTGAATGCCCGATCGTCACACAATGGCCTGCATCGAATCTCGCCGAAGGGCCTGCCCTGGCCGCCATCACCACCGGAACCTTGGGGATAGGCGCGGCGCTCACGGGATTTCGAGACTCGCCTACGACCTAGTCAAGGATCTCAGTGCTCGCAGACGACATGCGCGGCTGTTGTTCAACTTGAGTGACTTGCCCTCTCGTCCGTGCCCTTTTTGGTTCAGTTTGGGAGGCGCCGTCGCTGCAGATGCTGGAAGAGAACTTCCGCCGCCACTCGGACAAATCGAGGGAGGCGATCGGCTAAGTGCTTGAATTTTGGTGCCGCTTGCGTGACTCGAACACGCGACCCCATCATTACGAATGATGTGCTCTACCAACTGAGCTAAAGCGGCCCGGGAAGCGTCAGGCTTCCAGAATGGGCTGCGTGATAGACTCAACCGCTCGCTAATTCAAGATGGGCAGCGGCGAATTCCGGCCTCTTTGCCGGCAATTCCCATCTACGGTTACCGCGCAACGGCAGCGGCCGCGGCGCGCGGTGGCGTCCAAGCCGGCTGCTCCACGGCCGCATCGTCCGGAGTGTTCGTGACGAAAAATGTTGATTCTCCAGCAAAAAACCCCGAAATGGCGTTGGATACGCCGGCAAGGCAGCCGCTTGCCCGTTGATCGATTGGCCGCCTGCGGCTAACGATCAGGGAACTGTGAGCGAACGCGCAGAGGGAGCTCGCTTGGACCCCATCGAGAAAGCTATCCGCAATGCCTTCGAGAAAGGCAATGCCGAGGACCGGGCGTTCCGAGAGAAGGTCTATCGATCGGCCTTTGCCGCGCTGGACCGCGTCCTCCAGGCCAATCCGAACATCACGGTCGAGGCCGCCATCGGCCGCCGCAAGGCGGTGCAGGCCAAGATCACCGAGATCGAATCGGAGTTCCTGCCGGCCGTCCCCGATGTGACGCTGCCGCCGGAAAATGTCGTGCCGGCCGGCAATGGCGCGCCGGATCCCCGCGTCGAAGCGCCTGCCGGTTCGGCCGCGCCTTCGGTCGACGCGCCGCTGCCGCCGTCGCAATCAGCACGCTCACCCTCGATCACCGTCGACGGGCCGGTGCAGCCAGATGCCTCGGACCAGCCGCGTTCGCGCGTGCTGCCGCGCGTGCCCGACATCATGCCGGACGAGACGGCGCTCCCCGACGCGCCGTCGCTCGATGATTCGCCGGGCGCTCCCGTCCGCAACGGCGCCGAGGTCGCGCCCGACCGCGACGAGCGGCGGATCAGAGGCCGGCGCCTGCCGCTGACCGCGATCTTCGTCGTCGCGACATTGCTCGCCGCCGCCGGCATAGGTCTCTACTTCGCCAAGCAGACCGGTGTCTTCAAGACGGCTGCCGAGCTCGACACCGGCCCGCCGGAGCCGACGCCGACCCTTGACAGCGAGGACTCCTCGCAGCCGGGCGACACCGGCTCGCCGCAGAAGCCGGGCGAGGCGGACCAGTCGAAGAACTGGATCAACGTCTTCTCGCCCGCCGATCCGACCCATGTCAGCACGCCTTCCGACGCCGGCGCCGACGTGATGAAGGACGACACCGGTCAATTCCTGCGCATCCGCTCCGGCGCTTCCGGTTCGGCCATTGCCTTCGATGTCGGCCAGGGCGTGCTGGAGAAGCTTGTCGGCAAGCACGCCATGTTCGACGTCGTCGCCCGCTCGGAAGAGGGCAAGGAGACGCAGATATCGGTCGACTGCAATTTCGGCGATCTCGGCGATTGCGGCCGCAAGCGCTACGCCGTCGGCCACGAACGCAACGAATATCTGTTCGACGTGCAGTTTCCGGACAAGCATCCGGGCGCCGCCGGCACCATCGCCATCAACTCCGACATCGACCAGAAGGGCAAATCGGTCGATATCTACGAGATACGCGTTTCGATCGCGCAGTGACCCGTGCGCTCTACCTATCAACGCTGGCGCAGCACCCCACCCGGCGCTTCGCGCCTACCTCCCCATCGAGGGGAGGTAGGATGTAGCGCCAACCCTTACCATCCCCTTGATGGGGAGGTCGCGCCGCAGGCGCGGGCGGGGTGACAGCGCCGACGTCGGATTTTCAGCCCTTAGCCATCCAACAACGATTGCAGCGTTTCGATGCGGTCGGCTTCCGCCGCCGGCTTGTCCCAGCGCAGTCGCGAGATGCGGGGAAAGCGCATCGCCACGCCTGATTTATGCCGGGTCGAGCGGTTGAGGCCTTCGAACGCCACCTCCAGCACCAGGCCGTTCCTGCGGTCGGCGCGCACCGAGCGCACCGGGCCGAAACGCTCGATGGTGTTGTCGCGCACATATTTGTCGATCTCTCTCAGCTCCTCGTCGGTGAAGCCGAAATAGGCCTTGCCGACCGGCACCAGCTCTTCCGAGCCCTCGGGGCCGGCCCACACACCGAACGTGTAGTCTGAATAGAAGCTGGAACGCTTGCCGTGGCCGCGCTGCGCATACATCAGCACCGCGTCGATGGTGTGCGGATCGCGCTTCCATTTGAACCATGGGCCCTTCGGCCGGCCGGCAAGGTAGGGCGAATCCCAGCGCTTCAACATCACCCCTTCGATGATCGGATGCGGCGGCGCCTGGCGCAGCCGTTCCAGCGTCTCCCAATCGGGGAACTCGACCAGCGGCGAGAGATCGAAGCGGCTAGGATCGAGCGTCTTGATGAACGCCTCGAGGTGCTTGCGGCGCTCCGCGAAAGGAAGCGTGCGCAAATCCTCGCCGTTGATCTGCAGCGCGTCGTAGCAGCGCATGAAGGCCGGATAGCGCTGCTGGATCTTTGGCGACACGCTCTTGCGGTTCAGCCGCTGCTGCAGGTCGGAGAAGGTTCCGGTCGCCTCGCGAGGGTCGCCGACCAAAAGCTCGCCGTCGAGCGCCGCTTCGAAAGTCATCGCCGCGGCAAGATCTGGAAAGGCACCGGACACGTCGTCGCCGGTACGCGAATAGAGCCGGCGCACGCCGCCCTCGCAGACCGCCTGCACACGGATGCCGTCCCACTTCCACTCCGCCGCATAAGCGCCGTGGTCGAGCTTCTCGAGGTCGCCATCGTCGACGGCGTTGGAGAGCATCACCGGCCGGAACAGCGCAAGTGCCGCGCTCCTCGGCTTTTCCGCCCTGCCTTCCAGCCAGGCGAACAGCTCGGTGTAAGGCGGCGTCAGCCCGTGCCAGAGCTCCTCGATCTCGCTGACATCGATCTTGCCAAGATCGGCCAGAGCCTGTTTGGCGAGCCGCGCCGACACGCCGATGCGCAGCCCCCCAGTCACCAGCTTGATGATGGCGAAGCGCGCCGAGATGTTGGCGTCGTCGAGCAGCCGCGCCAGCACCTTGGGCCCGTCGGAGCGGCTTGCCGCCTGCAGTCTGCCGACCACCTCGGCAAGCGTCGGCATATGGTTGGGGAGGTGGCCTTGCGGCTGCGGCCAGACCAGCGACACGGTCTCGGCGAGGTCGCCGACATAGTCGTAGGAATAGCCGAACAGCACCGGATCCATGCGCTCCACCACCAGCGCGCGCAGCATCGCCGGCTTCACCGCCGCGATGTTGAGATCGCCCGTGATCGCCGCCAGCGCCAACCCGCGATCGGGATCCTCGACGCTGTGGAAATAGTCTCTGAGCAGCGTCAGCTTGCCGTTGCGCGACGGCGTCAGCACGAGACGGTCGAGGAGCTCGGCGAAGCGGTTCATTCGCGCCACGCCAGGGGCAAAAGCCGGCGCGAGGCCCCCCTCTCTGGCCTGCCGGCTCCGGCCCTTCGCTGTCGCTCCGGGCGTTCGTCGTTCGGAAAGCCAAGCAATTGGCTTTCCGTCCGCTGCGCGGACCTCTCCTCACCCCCTCAAGGGGGAGATCAGATGTCGCCACGGCTTTCGCCAATCTCCGGCGTTGCGGGAGATGCGCCGGCATTCAAGCTGCCAATCTCCCCCCTTGAGGGGGAGATGCCCGGCAGGGCAGAGAGGGGGGCCGTAGAGCGCGACGGCGGCGATTGGCGATACCACTTTGGCCATCAATCGCCCTCATCCTCATACCCCACCAGATGCAACGGCCTTGCCGCGATGCCCTCCAGCTCGCACCAGCGCACCAGCGCTTCCTCGCGGCCATGCGTGACCCAGATTTCCGCAGCACCCGTTTCCTTGATCGTGATGATCAGCTCGTCCCAGTCGGCGTGGTCGGAAATGATCAGCGGCAGCTCGACGCCGCCCTGCTTTGCCCGCTGGCGGATGCGCATCCAGCCCGAGGCGAAGCAGGAGATCGGGTCCGGAAAACGCCGCGCCCAGCGATCGGCGAAGGCCGAGGGCGGGCCGACGACGATCGCGCCGGCGAAATCGGCCTTGCCGCCGCTTTCAACCGTCGCCGGCTCGAGCCGGCCGAGATCGATCCCCTGGCTCTGATAATATTCGCTGAGCCTGGCCAGCGCGCCGTGGATATAGATCGGCTTGTCGTAGCCGGCGTCGCGCAACAGCCGCATCACACGCTGCGCCTTGCCAAGCGCGTAGGCGCCGATCAGGTGCGAGCGTTCGGGAAACTGCGCCGCCGATTTCAGCACGCGCGCGATCTCCTCATGGTCCGGCGGATGCCGGAACACCGGCAGGCCGAAGGTCGCCTCGGTGATGAAGACATCGCACCGGATGGGCTCGAACGGCAGGCAGGTGGCGTCCTTTTGCCGCTTGTAGTCGCCGGAGGCGACGATGCGCATGCCCCGGTGCTCGACGCAGATCTGCGCCGAGCCCAGCACATGCCCGGCCGGATGGAAGGTGACGGCGACGCCGTTCATGTCGACTGTTTCGCCAGGCACTGCCGCCTGCGTCGTTCCGGCGAAATCCTCGCCATAGCGCAGTCCCATGATGTCGAGCGTCTCTTGCGTGGCGAGCACCGAGCGGTGGCCGGAGCGCGCATGGTCCGAATGGCCATGCGTGATCAGCGCCCGCCCGACGGGCCGCACCGGATCGATGAAGAAATCGCCAGGCGGGCAATAGAGGCCCTCCGGCCGGGGTTTGAGCAGGTCGCTGGCGCGCATGGTCTTGAACATAGTGGCTAAATTTGCAGCGGAAAGCCCGTTGCAAGAGACTGCTGACTCATCTTAAAGCCAGCCGCCGGCTCCGCGCCGCCGGTGGGATTCTTCACGAATGAAACCGCTCCAGGCCTCGTCGGGCGATTTGACTGCCGACCGTCGCGCCGATTTCGCCGAGATGCTGCTCGCCTCGGGCGAGCCGGCGCAGGCGGCGGAGCTTCTGCTCGGCGCGCTGGAGCTGGCGCCGCGATGGGCCGCCGGCTGGTTTCGCCTCGGCGAGATGCAGGAGGCGGCTGGCCTGCCCGACCAGGCCGAGCAGGCCTGGACCATGGCGCTGAAGCTCGACTCCGCGGATCGCCTTGGCGCCGCGCTCAAGCTGCAACTGATCGGCAAGGCGCCCGCGGCCCCGGCGCCTCCCAGCGCCTTTGTCGAGACCTTGTTCGATCACTACGCCGACAGTTTCGAGGAGTCGCTTGTCGGGAGGTTGGGCTATCGGCTGCCGGACTTCCTCGGCCAAGCCATCCGCAAGGCAAGGCCCGGCCGGTTCCGGCTGGCCATCGACCTCGGCTGCGGCACCGGCCTGATGGGCGAAAGGCTGCGCCCGTTCGTCGACCGGCTGGAGGGCTACGACATCTCGGCCGCCATGCTCAGCAAAGCGAAGGCCAAGGGCATCTATGACCTGCTGGCCAAGGCCGACCTTCAGCATTTTTCCCACTCCGGCGCGGGGGCCGACCTCGTGGTCGCGGCCGACGTGTTCATCTATCTGGGCGCGCTCGAACGCATCGTCGGCGCGGTCGCGAACATGCTTGCGCAGAACGGCATATTCGCCTTCTCGCTCGAGACGCTTGCCGGCGGCGATGATTTCGCTCTGCGGCCGTCGCGGCGTTACGTCCATTCCGAGGCGTATGCGCGGCGCGTGCTCTCGGCCAACGGGCTTGCGGTTCTGTCTCTGGAAAGCGTGGTTATCCGGCACGATCGGCATGATCCCGTCGAGGGCCTGGCCATCGTGGCCGGCTTCCCCGCCTCATCTGCCGGGTGAGCGATCCGGCACTCTCATGAGCCTGGCCTTGCTGCGAAAAAGCCTGAATGGCATGGTCGGGGTAGCGCGGGGCAGACATCACGAGGAGAAGATCCATGCGCTGGACCATGGTTGTGTTGGCGTCCTGCCTGACGGTCGCCGGCTGTGTCGGCGGCACGTCGATGGCCGAGCGCCAGGACGAGGACGTCCAGTCCTCATTGCAATATGACGATGTGCCTTGCGATCAATTGCTGGCGCAGCGCAATCAACTGGCACAGCAGAACAGTCTGCCGATCACGGCCAAGCCGAGCTTCTCCAATCCGGCGATGGGCTTCGGCCCGTTCACGCCGGACATGCGCTCCAAGGCGCAGCGCGCCAGCAACAAGGCGAGCGGTGAGATCGACGCCATGAACCGCTCGATCGAGCGCCGCGACTGCGGCAAGCCGAAGAAGAAAGAGACGTTCGGGTTGCCCGGCTCGCAGCCTTCCTGAGCGTTCGATATTCCGTATTCCGCCTGGCGCTCTGCTGGATCGACGAGCGTTTGATCGCGCTTGAAAGACCACTGATGAACCTCTCAGACCTCGGCGACCGCATCTGCATCCTGGGACCGTCCAACAGCGGCAAGTCCACCCTTGCCAACGCGATCGCGCGCAAGCGTGGCCTGGATGCCGTTCACCTTGATCAGCTCTTTCATCTGCCCAACACGGATTGGCAGCAGCGTCCAAGGGACGAATTCATCGCCCTGCACGACGCCGCCATCGCCGGTGAGCGCTGGGTGATGGATGGCAACTACTCGGTTTGCATGCCCCAGCGTTTCCGGCGAGCGACGGGGTTGATCCTGCTGGACGTCTCCACGCCCATGAGCTTGCTGCGTTATTTCCGGCGATGCCTGTTCGAGACCGGCAGGCACGGCGCCCTGGAAGGCGGGCGCGACAGCGTCAAATGGGACATGATCCACCATATCGCCGTTGTCACGCCGCGAAATCGCAAACGATACAGCGCGATGCTGGTGCGGTCGACCTTCCGAAGCTGCGGCTATCCTCGGTGAGAGCGATCAAGCAGTGCTTCCGGGACTGGGGTTTGAGCCTGAACTAGTGGCACCGCACAGGTGTTTTGACCGGTCGGCTGTGTTTTGCGTTGGCAGGTGGCATGCATTGGAGATTGGCCGGAACGCCCATCGCGGGCGATGAGCTGGAGGCTCCTGAACCTCGTCGTTCTAGGGCGGAGCAAGGAGCGCAGCGACGCGCGCAGACCCTAGAATCCATTCCGTTACCTGGACCGAAGTGTGCAACGGTGCAGAATTCCGGACCGCCGCGGCGCTTCCAAGTCACGGCATGGATCCTCGGGTCTGCGCGCGTCGCTACGCTCCTTGCTCCGCCCGTGGATGACGACCGCGACAGGTGTCTCGGCCAATCGCCAAGGCATGGGGTCTGTCAAGGCAAACTAACCAACCGGTCAGAACTAATACCCGGCCTCTCGGTCGACCAGGTTTTCGAGCTTCTCGCCGCGCTCGAACGCATCCATCTGCCGCAACATGGCTGGCACCAGATGAGCCGGATCCGATGTCGCCGCCGCGTGCGGCGTGATGAAGACTTTCGGATGGCTCCACAGCGGGCTTGTCTTGGGCAGCGGTTCGACCTCGAACACGTCGAGGCTCGCTTCCTTCAGCGTGCCGTCATCCAGCGCGCGCACGATGTCGGCGTCTTTCTGCAGGCGTCCGCGACCGGCATTGATCAGCACGGCGCCGCCAAGCCCGTTGCGCCGGCGCAGTTCCTTGAGCAGCCCGTAATTCACAATACCTTGCGTTTGCGGCGTCAGCGGCAACAGCACGACGAGAATATCGGTGGCGTTGAGGAAGGGGATCAGCCCCGCCTCGCCGGCATAGGTCGAAACACCTTTCATCGGCCGTTCGGTGCGCGACCAGCCGTTCACGGCAAAGCCGAGCGACAAAAGCACCGACGCCGCCGCGCGGCCGAGATGGCCGAGGCCCATGATGCCGACGGAAATGTCGCCGGCCGGGCGCTGCGGCGGCTCGTGCCAGATCTTCTTCGGCTGCTGCGCCCGATAGAGCATGCCGTGCCGATGGTGATCGAGCACCCGCCAGACGACATATTCGGTCATGTATTGGGTGAGATTGTCGGCGACCACCCTGACGATCGGCACGTCGGGCAGGCCGGGATCGGCGAAGATATGGTCGACGCCTGCGCCGACCGAAAAGATGGCTCGCAGGTTGGGCAGCCCGGAGAGCAGGTTCGGCTTATGCTTCCATACCACCGCGTAGGCGATCGAGGGATCGTTGGCGCCTGCCGGCTCCAGCACCACCTCGCGCTCGGCCGCCAGCAGTTGATGCCAGCGCTGCGGATGAAAGGCCGTGACGGCAAGCAGGATTTTGCCTTTTTCCATTTGCGGATTCAGTCCTTGTTACGTCAATCAAGCCGGGTCTATTCGCTGACCACGCCGGTCGGCGCCGTCTCGATCTTGAAGGCCGCCGCCATCAGCGCCCGCGTATAGTCGGTCTGCGGGCTGCCGAAGATCTGTTCGGAAGGTCCCGCTTCGACGACCTTGCCATTGCGCATGACGATGACGTCATTGGCAAGGGCGCGGACGACCTTGAGGTCGTGGCTGATGAAGAGATAGGCGAGATTGTGCTTGGCCTGCAGGTTGCGCAAAAGATCGACCACCTGCGCCTGCACGCTCATGTCGAGCGCCGAGGTCGGCTCATCGAGCATGACGAAGCGCGGATTGAGCACCATGGCGCGCGCGATCGCCACGCGCTGCCGCTGGCCGCCGGAGAATTCGTGCGGGTAGCGATGGCGCGTTTCGGGATCGAGGCCGACCTCCTTCAGTACGGCGACCACCTTGTCGTCGCGCTGATCGGGCGAGAGCTTCGGCTCGTGGATCTTCAGCCCTTCCTCGATGATCTCGGAAACCGACAGGCGTGGGCTGAGCGACCCGAACGGGTCTTGGAAAACGATCTGCAATTCGCGCCTGAGCGGCCGCATGGCGCTGAAGGAAAGCTGGTTGATGTCGCGTCCGTTGAAGTTGATCGTGCCGGTCGAGGAGATCATCCGCGCGAGCGCCAGCCCGAGCGTCGTCTTGCCCGAGCCGGATTCGCCGACCACGCCCAGCGTCTGGCCGGCGCGCACGGTGACGTCGATGCCGTCCACCGCCTTCACATGGTCGACGGTCTTGCGAAAGAAGCCTCTCTTGATCGGGAACCAGACTTTCATGTCCTTGCCCGTCATGACGGATTTGGCGCCCGGGTCTGCCGCAGGCGGCTTGCCCTTCGGCTCGGCGGCCAAGAGATGCTTGGTGTAAGGATGTTGCGGGTTGGCGAAGATCTCCTTGGTCGGCTCGGTCTCGACGATCTTACCCTTGGTCATCACGCAGACACGGTCGGCTATCTTTCTGACGATGCCGAGGTCGTGCGTGATGAACAGCATCGACATGCCCTTGCGGCTTTTCAACTCCGCGAGCAGTTGGAGGATCTGCGCCTGCACGGTCACGTCGAGCGCCGTCGTCGGCTCGTCGGCGATCAAAAGCTCAGGCTCGTTGGCGAGCGCCATGGCGATCATGACGCGCTGGCGCTGGCCGCCGGAGAGCTGGTGCGGGTAGGCGTCGAGACGTTTCTCCGGCTCGCGGATGCCGACCTCGTTGAGCAGCTCCAGCGTGCGCGTCCTGGCCTGAGCATCGCGCAGGCCTTGATGCAGTTGCAGCACCTCGACGATCTGCTGCTCAACCGTGTGCAGCGGGTTGAGCGAGGTCATCGGCTCCTGGAAGATCATGGTGATCTTGTTGCCACGCACGCCGCGCAAGGCCTTCTCGTTCATGGCGAGCAGATCGGCGCCGCTGAACAGGATTCTTCCCGAGGGATGGCTGGCGGCGGGATAGGGCAGGAGCTTCAGCACCGACAGCGCCGACACCGATTTGCCCGAGCCGGATTCCCCGACCAGGGCAACGGTCTCGCCCTTGCCGATGTCGAACGAGACATGATCGACGGCGATGGACTGCTTGCCGCCTTGCGCGAAGGCGACGCTCAGATCTTGGACGGACAGCAGGGCTTCGCTCATTTGAACGTCTTGCGCGGATCGAAGGCGTCGCGCGTCGCCTCGCCGATGAAGACCAGCAGCGACAGCATCAGCGAGATCACGATGAAGCCGGAAATGCCGAGCCAGGGCGCGTTGAGGTTCCGTTGCGCCTGTTTCAGCAATTCGCCGAGCGAGGCCGAGCCGGGCGGCAGGCCGAAGCCGAGATAGTCGAGCGAGGTCAGCGTCGAGATCGAGCCGGAGAGCAGGAAGGGCAGGAAGGTCAGCGTCGCCACCATGGCGTTCGGCAACAGGTGCCGGAACATGATGGTGAGGTTTGGCACGCCGAGCGCACGCGCCGCGTTGACATATTCGAAGTTGCGGGCGCGCAGGAATTCGGCCCGCACCACGCCGACAAGGGCTACCCATGAGAACAGCAGCATCAGGCCGAGCAGGATGAAGAAGCCGGGCGGCAGGATGGCCGAGACGATAAGCAGCAGGTAGAGCACCGGGATCGCCGACCAGATCTCGATGAAACGCTGGAAGAGAAGGTCGGTCCAGCCGCCGAAATATCCCTGCACCGCGCCGGCCGCGACGCCGATCAGCGATGATCCGAGCGTCAGGATCAGCCCGAACAGAACCGAGATGCGGAAGCCGTAAAGCACGCGCGCCAGCACGTCGCGGGCCTGGTCGTCGGTGCCCAGCCAGTTCCAGTTGCCGACAACGCAGTTCTCGTCGGCCTCCCCCTTGGGGTATTGGCCGCAGCGCTTGTTCTTGTCGTAAAGCCAGGATGGTTTTGCTGGCGCCGGTTCCGGAATGGCGTTGTTGACCGTCTGATAGGAGTAACGGACCGGCGGCCAGATCATCCAGCCATTGGCATTGATCTCGTCCTGGATGACCGGATCGCGATAATCGGTGACGGCGTAGAAACCACCGAACTTCTCTTCCGGATAGGCGACCAGGACCGGAAACAGGATCTCGCCCTTGTAGGAGGCGATGATCGGCTTGTCATTGGCGATCAGCTCGGAAAACAGCGACAGCACGAACAGGAGCAGGAAGATCCAGAGCGACCAGTAGCCCCGCCGGTTGGCCTTGAAATTCTGCAGCCGCCTCTGGTTGAGCGGCGACAGAAATGGCCTGCGAGGCCTGGCCGGCGCGCTTTCGATCGCAGCCTCGGCCATCAGATGTCTCTCCGCTCGAAGTCGATGCGCGGATCGACCCAGGTGTAGATCAGGTCGGACAACAGGCCGACGAACAGGCCAAGCAGCGAAAAGATGTAGAGCGTGGCGAACACCACCGGATAGTCGCGGTCGATCACCGACTTGAAGCCGAGCAGGCCGAGGCCGTCGAGCGAGAAGATGTTCTCGATCAGCAGCGAGCCGGTGAAGAAGGCCGAGATGAAGGCGCCGGGGAAGCCTGCGATCACGATCAGCATGGCGTTGCGGAAGACATGGCCATAGAGCACCTTGTGCTCCGACAGGCCCTTGGCGCGCGCCGTCACGACATATTGCTTGCGGATCTCTTCGAGGAAGGAGTTCTTGGTCAGCAGCGTCGTCGTGGCGAAGGCCGACAGCACCAGTGCTGTCAACGGCAGCGTCATATGCCAGAAATAGTCGGCGATCTTGGCGGGCCAGGACAGCTGGTCCCAATTGTCCGAAACGATGCCGCGCAGCGGGAACCAGTCCCAGAACGAACCGCCGGCAAACAGCACCATCAAGAGGATGCCGAACAGGAAGCCGGGAATGGCATAGCCGACGATGACGACGCCGCTGGTCCACACGTCGAAGGTCGAGCCGTCCTTCACCGCCTTGCGGATGCCGAGCGGGATCGAGATCAGGTAGGACAAAAGCGTGATCCACAGGCCGATGGAAATCGAGACCGGCATCTTCTCCAGGATCAGGTTCAGCACCGAGATATCGCGGAAATAGCTGTCGCCGAAATCGAAGCGGATATAGTTCCACAGCATCATGCCGAAACGCTCGAGCGGCGGCTTGTCGAAGCCGAACTGCTTTTCCAGCTTCTTGATGAATTCAGGATCGAGCCCCTGCGCGCCGCGATATTTCGAGCCGACATCGCCGGCTACGTCGAGATTGCCGCCGCCGGCGTCGCCGCCACCGCTGCCGAGGCGGTCGTTGCCGCCCTGGTTGGTCAGCTTGGCAATCACCTGCTCGACCGGCCCGCCCGGCGCGAACTGGATGACCGCGAAGGAGATCGCCATGATGCCGAACAGCGTCGGGATCATGAGAAGAATGCGGCGCAGGATATAGGCGCCCATCAGGCGACGGGCCCCGCGCGGATGATCATGTCAGGCTTTGCCAATCTTTGCCGCCTTGCCCTTGTCGAACCACCACAGCGCCTCGACCGGAAAGCCGAAATCGGGTTTCTGCTCTGGAAAGCCGAACATGTCCCAATAGGCGCTTCGGTGATTCGCCAGATACCAACTTGGAATCCAATCGCGCCGCGCGCGCAAGGCCCGGTCCAACGCGCGCATGGCGGTGGCCAGGCTTTCACG
The DNA here is from genome assembly GCF_003952445.1 of Mesorhizobium sp. M2A.F.Ca.ET.043.05.1.1. NCBI lineage: Bacteria > Pseudomonadati > Pseudomonadota > Alphaproteobacteria > Hyphomicrobiales > Phyllobacteriaceae > Mesorhizobium > Mesorhizobium sp. M2A.F.Ca.ET.043.05.1.1. The sequence continues at coordinate 4,270,389 of NZ_CP034446.1, read as the reverse complement.
GTCTTTGGCAGCGCCGACGGCATCGATCAGCGCATCGACGGCCGGGCTTGCAATGCCCGACAGGTTGCGCGAGCCCGACACTGCGGCGCTGCGCGAGTGGAAGAAGATCTCCAGATCGTCGCGGGTTGGCGTGGCGCTGAAATTGAAGGCGGCCGACAGCAGGTCGAAATCGAATGTCGATTGCCTGAGCTGGTACTGCGCCGAATCCACCAGGCGGATCGAGGCATCGATGCCGATGGCCTTCATGTTGGCGACCCAGGGCGAATAGACCTGCACGAAGGTCTCGTCGTCGACCAGAAATTCAGCCGCCAGCCGGCCGCCCTTGTCATTGAGCACGAAATCGCCGGAGCGTTTCCAGCCAGCCTCTGCGAGCAATTTCAGCGCAGCGCCCAGTTGCTTGCGGTCTCGTCCGGACCCGTCCGATGGCGGTTGCGTCACCGCTTCACCGAAGATCTCCGGCGGTAGCTGGTCGCGCAGCGGTTCCAGCAGCGCCAGCTCCTGCGGCGACGGCATGCCCGTAGCCCGGAAGTCGGATTTCTCGAAGCAGGACTGCGAGCGTTCATAGGAGCCATAGAAGAAGTTGCGCCGCGTCCATTCGAAATCGAAGCAGAGCGCGATCGCCTGCCGCACGCGTGGGTCCTTGAATTGCTCGCGCCGCTGGTTGACTGCGGTGGCCTGCATGGAAGGTGTGGTTTCGGCCGGGAACTCATGCTTGATCACCTTGCCGGCGGTAAAGGCCGGAAAGGCGTAAGCCGTCGCCCAGACTCGTGACGTGAACTCCTCGCGGTAGAGGATCTCGCCCTTCTTGAAGGCTTCGAAGCCGGCCGTGCGATCCTGGTAGAATTCGATGCGGATACGTCCGAAATTGTTCTGGCCGCGGTTGACCGGCAGGTCGTTACCCCAATAGTCGGCCACGCGCTCATATTCGATCCAGGCGCCTGCCGACCAGCGCCCGACCTTGTAGGCACTTGAGCCGAGCGGCGGGTTGAGCTGGGAGGAGTCGAAGGGATTGGCGGTGAAGAAGGCCTTCGAAAGGATCGGGAATCCGACCACGTTCAGGATGGTGCGGGCCGACTGCTTGCCGGAGAATTTAAGCTCGACCGTATGGGTGTCTTTCGCCACGGCATCTTCCAGATGCGTCAGCGACAGCGCATAATCCGGATGCCCTTTGTCCTTCAGCAGCTTGTAGGTGAAGGCGACGTCGTCGGCGGTGAGCGGCGTGCCGTCATGGAAGCGTGCCTGCGGGCGCAGCGAGAAGGTGAAGACGTTGCGGTCGTCCGAGATCGTGACACCCTCGGCGATCAGCCCATAGACCGCGTCCGGCTCGTCGAGCGCCCTCGCCATCAGCGTATCGAAGCACATTTCCATGCGCTGCGGGGAATCGCCCTTAGGGACGAACGAATTCAGCGTGTTGAAGGTCTGCGGGCTCTGGTTTTGTCCCCAGTTGGGCGGCGAGAAGTTGAAGGTGCCGCCTTGCGGCGCATCGACATTGACATAGTCGAAATGCGTGAAGTCGGGCTTGTATTTCAAATCGCCGAAGGCCGACAGGCCGTGCAGCTTGACGCCGGTCGGCGTGTCGGCAAACGCCCGGCCTGGCAGCAGTGCTGCGGCAGTGGCTGCGGCGCCGAGCGCCAGGAAATCGCGGCGAGGAAGCAAAGTCCGCCGCTCCATCAATTGAGCCCCTTGTACTTGGCTGCCAGCGCCTTTTCCTTCGCGGGGTCGATCCACCAGGAATCGATGTCGGCACCGCGGTAGGTGGGCTGCTTCTCAGGCATGCCGAACTTGTTCCAGTAGGCAAGCCAAACCACCGCGCGGTAATATTGTGGCACGGTATAGTAGTTCCACAACAGGACGCGATCGAGCGCATGGGTCGTGGCGATGAGATCGTCGCGGTCGGTGGCGAAGATGATGCGGTCGACGAGCGCATCGACGACCGGGCTCTTGATGCCGGCATAGTTGCGCGATCCTGGCGTGTCCGCCGCCTTCGAACTCCAGAAGTCTCGCTGCTCGTTCCCAGGCGATTCCGACTGCCCAAGCTGGCCGATGATGACGTCGTAGTCGAAATTGTTGCGCCTGTTGATGTACTGCGTCGGATCGATGATGCGCAGCGTCGCATCGACACCGATCTTGCGCAGATTAGCGATCCAAGGGCTGGAAATCACCTGGTCCGTGTCGGCCGCGCCGAGGACTTCGAATTTGAATGGCTCGCCGGTCTTGGCGTTCACCATCTTGCCGCCTTTGATCACCCAGCCTGCCTGGGCGAAGAGATCGACCGCCTGCTTCAGGTATTTCCGTTCCGCTTGCGGGGAATCATAGACCGGCAGCTTGAATTCCTGTGTGAAGAGTTCCGGCGGAAGCTTGTCGCGATACTTCTCCAGGATTTCGAGTTCCTTGCCTTGCGGCAGCCCGCTCGACGCAAGTTCCGTGCCCTGGAAATAGCTCTGGGTACGCGTGTTCGAGTTGTAGAACAGCGTGCGGTTCATCGTCTCGAAATCGAATGGATATGTCAGTGCTGCCCGCACAAGACGATCCTGGAATAGTCGGCGCCGCTGGTTGAGCATGAAAGCCTGCATCGGCTCGGGCGAGGTGGTCTTGAACTCCTTCTTGATCACGTCGCCAGCCTTGATCGCCGGGAAATTGTAGAATGTCGCCCAACGCCTCGAGCTGTTCTCCGGTTTGAGATCCTGAAATCCGCCCTTGGTGAAGGCCTGCCATGCGGCATTGTCGTCCAGGATGTAGGTGAAGCGCTGGATGTCGAAATTCTCGCGGCCGATCTTCACCGGCAGCTTGGCGCCCCAATAATCCGGAACGCGTTGCCAAACGATCTCCGAGCCCGGCTTGAAGCTGGCGATCTTATAGGCGGCGGAGCCGAGCGGCGGTTCCAGCGTCGACTTGGTTATGTCGCGCTTCTTGCCGCTGGGTCGGTGCCCTCCCACCAGTGCTTCGGCAAGACGACGAGGTCGCCGAGGATCTTGGGCAGTTCCCGATTGCCCTTCTGGTTGAAATGGAACTCGACCTCCCGGTCCGAAATGGCGACGGCCTCGGTCACGTTCTCGAAATAGCGGCTATACATCGGGCTGTTGGCCTTCAGCACCTGGAACGACCAGATCACGTCGTCGGCGGTGATCGGCTGTCCGTCATGCCATTTGGCTTGAGCATTGAGCCGATAGGTCGCAGACGAATAATCCGACGGATATTTGTAGGCCTCGGCAATCAGAGGATGGCTGACGCTACCCTCATCCGTCGCCTGGTCCATCAGCGTGTCATAGAGCAGGCCGCCGCCGAACTCTGCGAAGCCGGCGGCCGGCGATCCCTGCACAATGTAAGGGTTGAAGCTGTCGAAGGTGCCCACAACAACGGAGTTGTAAGTACCGCCCTTCGGCGCATCCGGATTGACGTAGTCGTAGAGCTGGAAGCTCTCGCCGTATTTGGAAGGTCCGATCAGCGAGGACGTCGTGTGCCATTCATCGGCGAAGCTGGCCTGCAGGCTGGCGGCGAAGGCGAGGGCCAGCGCCGATGCGAAAAGCGTGCGGAATCGGCCAACCTTCATGCGTTCTCCTCGTCGCTAGTTCCAACCACCCGCAATCTAGATCATTTGACGGCGGTGGAAACCGCAAGGGACGGCCTTTGTCGCTGTCCATGCAGCATTCCTAACAGAAAAGCCGGGACGAACCCGGCTTTTCTGAGGATATCACCATTACAAATTGTTTATTGAGCGGGGGCCGCGGGCTTGGCTGGAGCGGTTCCCTCGGCCGGCTTGGCGGCGCCATCCGCCGGCTTTGCCGAGGCGTCGGCGGCGGCGTCCGGCTGCGGCAGCGGCTTCGGATTGTCCGACAGCGTGCGCAGATAGGCGATCACATTGGCGCGGTCTTCTTCCTTCGGCAGGCCGGCGAAGCCCATCGCCGTGCCCTTCACGAACTTCTTCGGCGAGGTGATGAAGTGATTGAGGTTGTCGTACGTCCAGTGCTCCTGGCCGCCCTTGGAAAAATCCTTCATGCCAGACGAATAGGCAAAGCCTTCATGCTCGGCGACGGGGCGGTCGACGATGTCCCAGAGATCCGGACCGACCTTGTTCGGGCCGCCCTTTTCGCCGGAATGGCAGGCCTGGCACTTTTTGAAGATGGCGGCGCCCGCGTCGGCGCTGGCGCCGGCAAGCAGGTCGGCGATCGGCTTTTCAGCCGCGGCCGGCGCGGCCGCGCCGCCTTCGGTCGGCTCCTGCGCCTCGATGGCAAAGCCGGGCTTTTCGGGGGCGGGCGAGGCGAACAGGCCGTCCGAGACGAGGCCTATCGAAAAGACGATGAAGCAGGTTCCCAGAAATCCGCCGAGCAGCTTGTTGACTTCGTTGGAATCCATACGCCCCTTGCTCCCTTTTCCGGCGGACCGTCCCGTCCACTCCGTCCGTCGGTATCGCGAACTGCCCTGAAAGGCCAGTCAAATCGGGCGGAAACTAGGTCTTTTGCTCTGGCGTTGCAACACCTATAAGGGCGCTTCCAGTGAGACCTTTTGCCACTTTTCCATCCCCGTTTTTCGACCGCTCCAAAATCCGATGTCAACCTTGATCCTGATCCCCGCCCGCATGGCCTCGACGCGTCTGCCGGGCAAGCCGCTGGCCGACATTGCGGGCGCGCCGATGATCGTCCAAGTCGCCCGCCGCGCAGCCGAGGCCGGGCTTGGCCGCGTCGTGGTGGCGACCGACACCCAGGCGGTCGCGGAGGCCGTACGATCCCACGGCTTCGAGGCGGTCATGACCCGCATGGATCACGAATCGGGTTCCGACCGCATCTTCGAGGCGCTGACCGCCCTCGACCCTGAAAAGCAGGTGGAAACGATCGTCAATGTCCAGGGCGACCTGCCGACCATCGATCCCGAGATCATCGGCGCGTCGCTGCGGCCGTTTGAGGACAGATCGGTCGACATCGCTACGCTTGGCGTCGAGATCGTGCGCGACGAGGAGAAGACCAACCCTAATGTCGTCAAGATCGTCGGCTCGCCGCGATCCGCGACACGGCTGAAAGCGCTTTATTTCACCCGCGCCACCGCGCCCTGGGGCGAGGGGCCGCTCTACCATCATATCGGCCTATACGCCTATCGCCGTGCCGCGCTCGAACGCTTCGTGGCGCTGAAGCCGTCGCCGCTGGAGCGGCGCGAGCGGCTGGAGCAATTGCGCGCGCTGGAAGCCGGCATGCGCATCGACGCCGAGATCGTCAAATCGCTGCCGCTTGGCGTCGACACGCCGCACGACTTGGAACGCGCCAGGCAGATCCTTTCAAGCTGAGACCATCCGCATGACCGCAAAGACCAACAGAATCTCCTTCCAGGGCGAACCCGGCGCGAACTCCGACACGGCCTGCCGCAACATGTTCCCGTCGATGGAACCGTTGCCCTGCCCGACCTTCGAGGACGCTTTCAACGCGGTCGAGACCGGCAAGGCCGAGCTCGCCATGATCCCGATCGAGAATACGATCGCCGGCCGCGTCGCCGACATCCATCACCTGTTGCCGGAATCGAAGCTGCACATCGTCGGCGAGTATTTCCTGCCGATCCATTTCCAGCTGATGGTGCTGCCCGGGGTGAAGCGCGAAGAGATCAAGACCGTGCACAGCCACATCCATGCGCTGGGACAGTGCCGCAAATATATCCGCAAGAACGGCTGGAAGCCGGTGATTGCCGGTGACACGGCGGGTTCGGCGAAGATGGTGTCGGAGGTCAAGGATCGCACCATGGCCTCGCTGGCGCCGGCTTTGGCCGCCGAGCTCTATGGGCTCGACATCATCGAGAAGAATGTCGAGGACACCGATTCCAACGTCACCCGCTTCGTCGTGCTGACCAAGAACAAGCAATGGGTGGAACGGCCCACGCCGGACGCCAAGATGATGACGACCTTCATCTTCCGCGTCCGCAACGTGCCTGCCGCGCTTTACAAGGCCATGGGCGGCTTCGCCACCAACGGCATCAACATGACCAAGCTCGAGAGCTACCAGTTAGGGCCTTCACCGCGACGCTGTTCTACGCCGACATCGAAGGCCATCCGGACGATCCGCTGGTCAAGCTGGCGCTGGACGAGCTACGCTTCTTCTCGCGCGAAATGCGCATCCTCGGCGTCTACCCGGCAAGCGCCTCGCGCGAGCAGTGGAAGGTGGCGGATTGACCGGTTAAAGCATGTCTCCCGAAAGTGGGAACCGGTTTCGGGATAAAGACATGCGTAAAATCAAAAAACCTAAAGCGCGTGGAGCGAATCTGAAAGATCGCGACGCGCTTTAGTGGCCGTCAACCGGCGGTTCGGAACTCACGACCTTCGAGATTGGCGGGAGCCCTCGCGAAGTCGTCATCCACGGGCGGAGCGACGCGAAGCGGAGCGAAGACCCGAGGATCCATGCCGTTACCCCAGTCGAGAGGCGCAGCGGAGCAGAATTCTGGATCGCCGCAACGCGTCGAAGTCACGGCATGGATCCTCGGGTCTACGCGCGTCGCTTCGCTCCTTGCTTCGCCCGTGGATGACGAAGCACGAAGGCCTTCGCTGACCTCCGGCGTTTGCGTTCAACCCGATATCACCCCCAGCCTAGCGGCACGTAGTCGATCTCCAAGAACTTCTCCACCTCCGGCACCCAGCGATCGCGCACGAAGGCGACGTGGTCGGGGTGCTCGTTATAGCGCGTGTAGGCCGCCTGGTCGGCGAACTCCATCGAGAAGCCGAACTGATAGTCGTTCTTCGGGCTCACCTGCCGCAATTGCTCGAAATGCGTCACACCCTTGATCCCGGTCAGGATCTTCTTCGCGTCGTGCAGGAAGCGCTTCGTTTCCAGCGAATGCGGCTCGTGCTTCAAGGTGAACACCACGGTATGACGGATCATTCTTGCGCTCCTATTCGCTGTCGACCCAGGCGCGGATGAGGTGATGGGCGATCGCCCCTTTCGGCGGTGTGATCAGGCCGTCGGCATGCGTCCTGTCCAGCATCGTGCGCACCTCGTCTCGGAAGAACCAGCGGCAGTCCTCCAACTCGTTGAGGTCGGCCTGGATATCCTCGTTGAGCGGCTCGCCGAAACAGCCGATCATCAGCGAATAGGGGAACGGCCAGGGCTGGCTGGCGTGGTAGACGACGCGGCCGAGCCGGATGCCGGCCTCTTCCAGCGTCTCGCGCCGCACCGCCGCCTCGATCGTCTCGCCCGGCTCGATGAAGCCGGCAAGCGCCGAATACATGCCTGGCGCGAAATGCCGGCCGCGCCCCAGCAGGCATTTCTCGCGCGTTGCCGTCAGCATGATCGCCACCGGGTCGGTGCGCGGGAAATGGTCGGTTCCGCAGGCCGGACAGTGGCGCCTGTAACCGCCGGCGCGCATCTCCGAGCGGTTCCCGCATTTCGAGCAGAAGGCGTGGCTGGCGTGCCAGGCGAGCAGCGCCGCCCCTTGCGCCAGCGCGCCGGCCGCCGCCTCGTCGATCAGCCCTTGCATATAGACGGAACGATAGTCGATCGCCTTGACCGTCTCGGGGAGATTTTCCGGTTCGATGCCCGCCGGCACGGCCAGCACCGGGCCTTCCTCGGAGAAGCCGAGCAGCACGCCACGGTCGAGCGAGACATCGAAGGTCTCGCTCTCGGCCACGTTGAACCAGGGGTCGAATTTGCCGTCATCGAGTTTGAGGTAAAGCCGGCCGGCATGCATAAGCATCAGCCGCGTGGTCTGGTCGGCCAGCGCCTTTTCGACCGCGTCGTCGGCGCGGTTCTCGGACTGCCGGTCGATCCGGTTGCCGGCGAAACCGACAAACTGGCTCGGCTCGCGCAAGGGCGCGTCAAACAGGCGGAAGCTCATGGGGACTCGGGATATGCTGGTGGACACTGGTCAGCTTATAGCGCCGCCTTGATCGTTTCGGCAAACCGCCTGATATCGGAGCGCTGATAGGGTTCGCGTATGCCGTGCCCCCAGACCGGACCCGGCCAGCCGGGGTCGCCCTCGGAGCGGGCGACGACATGGACATGCAGCTGGCGCACGATGTTGCCCAGAGCGCCGGTGTTTATCTTGGTGCAACCGGTCACCCGCTTCAGCGCCTGCGCCACCATATTGGTCTCGAAGGTCAGCATCGCCTGGTCGAGCGGCGTCATCTCGTGCAACTCCTCGATGCCCGGACGCTGCGGCACCAGCACCAGCCACGGCCAGCGGCGATCATTCATCAATCGGAGTTCGCAAAGGCCAAGCCACATAAGCTGCTCGCTGTCCGCCTCCAGACGGGCGTCCAGCGTGAAACCGGCCTTGAGGCCAGGCAGCATGGGCGTTTCCTTTGTTTCTTGTATCATTCTTCAAACCAACGAACGCTAGAGCGGCGGCAAGGTGGCTGCAAGCGATTCATTGACCGCTCTTGGCGATTTGAAGGACTTTCCGGTCTCCATATGGCCGCAGGCTCCGGCTCTGCCCTTGCATTTCGCCGCTGAATTGCCGATATGGAGCGCGGGAGGTTGGTGGTGGACGATCCACTCGCCAACCGGGTCAGGTCCGGAAGGAAGCAGCCCTAACGAGCCCGGAACGGGTCATTGTTCCAGCCTCCCACCTCTTCGCCTTTCTCCCGCGACATTGACGGCGCCAAGCCGTGCGGGCGAGACTATGCGCAGGAATCGGCCGCCTTCCGTCGCGGTCCTGGGAGCTTTTGACGGCGAATGAGCGAAGCCGGAAACTTGGGGACGGAAAGCCTGGAGACCGGCAAGGCCGGCGCCTATCGCGTCCTGGCGCGTAAATATCGTCCCTCGAATTTCTCCGAGCTGATCGGCCAGGAGCCGATGGTCCGCACGCTGACCAATGCCTTTGCCACCGGCCGCATCGCCCAGGCCTGGATGCTGACGGGCGTGCGCGGCGTCGGCAAGACGACGACAGCGCGCATCCTCGCGCGGGCCCTCAACTACAAGACCGCGGCCGTCGACCAGCCCTCCGTCGACCTTTCGATCCCCGGCGAGCATTGCCAGGCGATCATGGAAGGCCGCCATGTCGACGTCATCGAGATGGACGCCGCCTCGCACACCGGCATCGACGACATCAGGGACATCATCGACCGGGTGCGCTATGCGCCGGTCTCGGCCCGCTACAAGGTCTACATCATCGACGAAGTGCACATGCTCTCCACCCAGGCCTTCAACGGCCTGCTGAAGACGCTGGAAGAGCCGCCGCCGCACGTCAAATTCATCTTCGCCACCACCGAGATCCGCAAGGTGCCGATCACGGTGCTGTCGCGCTGCCAGCGCTTCGACCTGAGGCGCATAGATGCTGGCGCGCTGGTCGGGCATCTGTCCTCGATCGCCGCCAAGGAAGGCATTTCCGTCGACGACGAGGCGCTCGCGATGATCGCGCGGGCCGCCGAGGGCTCGGCGCGCGATTCGCTCTCCATCCTTGACCAGGCGATCGCCCATGGCAGCGGCACCGTCAGCGCCGATGCGGTGCGCGCCATGCTCGGCCTCGCCGACCGCGCCCGCATCATCGACCTGTTCGAATATGTCATGAAAGGCGAGGTGGCGGCGGCGCTTGCCGAGTTCCGTGCGCAATACGACACCGGCGCCGATCCGGCCGCCGTGCTCACCGATCTTGCCGAGTTCAACCACCTCGTCACCCGCCTGCGCTTCGTGCCGGCCGCGGCCGACGACGCGTCGCTTTCCGAGGACGAGCGCCGACGCGGCGCCGAATTCGCAGGCACATTGTCAGTGCGCGTGCTGTCGCGGACCTGGCAGATGCTGCTCAAGGGCATTCCCGAGGTGCAGTCCTCCAACCGGCCGGTCAGCGCCGGCGAGATGGTGCTGATCAGGCTGGCGCATGCCGCCGACCTGCCGACGCTGGACGAGGCGCTGAAATCGCTGGAAGGCGCAGGCCCGTTGCCGAACGGCGCGCCGCGCGCCAATGGCGCACCGGCCAATCCGGGCAATGGCGGCGGCGCCAGTGCCGTGGCGCAGGCGCGGATGCCCAGTTCAAATGGGGGCGCTCAGACGATGCGGCTGGTCGATGCGCAGCCTGTGCCGGAGGCCTACGTTCCGCAACCGGCGCCGGTCGCCGAAACGCCTGTCGTTCCGGTCAAGTCGCTGGCCGACATCGTCGCGCTCGCCGACGCCAATCGCGACATCGCCTTCAAGGTGCTGCTGAAACGCTGCGTTCGGCCGGTGCGCATCGAGCCCGGCCGTCTCGACGTCACCCTGACCGACGACGCGCCGAAGATGCTGCTCAACGACTTGACGTCCAAGCTGCGCGCCTGGACCGGCCGCAACTGGCTGGTGTCGCTGTCGAAGGAAGAGGGCGGCCAGACACTGGCCGAGATGGAGACGACCAAGCGCGAGAACGCCTTCTCCGACGCCAAGGCGGATCCGACTGTCGCGGCCATCCTCGCTCGCTTCCCGGGCGCCAAGATCATCGACGTGCGCATTCCGGATGTGCCGGACGTGGAAGAGGCCGAAGCCGAAGTTCCGGTCGAGCCCGCGTCCGACGACGACGAAATCTGAAACAATCTTAGAGGACCATCCGATGAAAGATCTTCTCGGCCTGATGGGCAAGGCGAAGGAAATGCAGGCCAAGTTCCAGGCCATGCAGGACGAGATCGCCACGCTTGAAGCCACCGGCCAGGCCGGCGGCGGCCTCGTCAGCATCACGCTCACCGGCAAGTTCGAGATGAAGGCGTTGAAGATCGATCCGTCGCTGATCAAGGCGGACGAAGCCGAGATCCTCGAGGACCTCATCCTGGCCGCCCACAATGACGCCAAAAGTAAGGTCGAGCAGGTCATGCAGGAGAAGACCAAGGCGTTGACGGCGGGCCTGCCGATTCCGCCCGGAATGAAATTGCCGTTCTGAGGCGGCCTCCGCCAGTTAATTGATTATGAACGGAAATCGAGCCCGGACGGCAATATTAACCATTTTGCCGGCAATGCTCACGGGCTCATTTCGCGGCTTTCATAAAGTTTTACCCAAGTCCAGAAGTCGCTAACCATCTAGCCATCTTTTTGCCTGAAAGAGTCTCATTCTTGCCACATCTCGGGGCGGGCTGGCATCTTGGACATGAGGCTTTTTTGGTGATCGCGACGCGATGGAAGACGCCGCTGCTGCTTATCGGCATCGTCACTTCCCCCTTGCTCCTGGCCGGCTGCAGCCAGACCACTTCCTCCCATGGCATGTCGGTGTCGGGACTGACCGACGCGCTGACGCCGAGCTTCCTCACGCGTTCCTCCAGCCACTCGCTGAAGGACAAGGAATGCCTGCAAAGGGCGATGTTCTTCGAGTCCAACCGGTCGAGCCGCGACGGCATGATCGCCGTCGGCACGGTCGTGATGAACCGTTTGCGTTCGGGCCAGCATGGCAACACCATCTGCGAGGTCGTCGGCGAGAAAGGCCAGTTCGCGCCGGGCGTTCTGACGCGGCCGATGAATTCCAGGGCGCTGCCCGATGTCGAGGAAGCCGCGGACGCGGTGCTGAGAGGCGAGCGCAAGGCCAAGCTCAAGAACACGATGTATTTCCACACCGCCGGCCTGCGTTTCCCCTATAACAACATGCATTACACGATGGTGGCCGGCGGCAACGCCTTCTATGAGAAGCGCGGCCGCAACTGGCAGCCGCTTCCGGACGAGCCGATGGTCGCCATGGCCTCCGGCAAGCAGCAGAAAATCGACCCAACCGCGCCCGTGCTGGTGGCTTCCGCCGAGCCGGTGGTCAAGACGATCGTGCGGCAAGATCCGGCCAAGCAGGCCGCGATGAACGCTGCCGAACCGACGCTTCCGGCCAAGGCGGCAATCGTTCCGGCCGAACAGACCTATGTGACGGCCGCTGCTGCGCCGTCGCAGAAATCCGGCCGCCTCGCGCAGAAGCCGACGGTCGTGGCTATGCAGGAGCCGATGGCCGAGCCGGACGCCTCGCGTTTTGGCGGCACGCTCAAGGGCCGCTACATCACCTCGGTGCCCAAAGCGACGCAGGAAGCGTCGATGGGCTTCCAGTCGACGCCTGAGAACACCGACGCGATCGGCGCGATGATCGTCAGCCAGGACCGGCCGCTCGAAACCAACTGAACCCGATTGCATCCGACGCAGGGCCCGTCATGGCAGCATGGCGGGCCCTGTGTCGTTGCGGCTGTTCCAAACCGCTCGGAAAAATCCTAGATCAGGGCGATGTCGAAGAGAATCGCCGGTCCGGAAATCGAACGCCTGATCCAGCTCCTGGCCAAGGTGCCGGGGCTTGGGCCGCGCTCGGCCAGGCGCGCCGCGCTCCATCTCATCAAGAAGAAGGAGCAGCTGCTCGAGCCTTTGGCCGCCGCCATGGGCGAGGCGGTCGACAAGGTGCGCATCTGCTCGACCTGCGGCAATGTCGACACCTCCGACCCGTGCATGATCTGCACCGATCCACGCCGCGACGCCGGCACGCTGATCGTCGTCGAGGATGTCTCCGACCTCTGGGCGCTGGAGCGCGCGGCCGCCATGAACGTGCGCTACCACGTGCTCGGCGGCACGCTGTCGCCGCTCGACGGCATCGGTCCCGACCAGCTCAACATCCGCTCCCTGGTTGACCGCATCGCCGGCGGCGAGGTGAAGGAAGTCATCCTCGCCGTCAACGCCACCGTCGAGGGGCAGACGACCGCGCACTACTTGACCGATCAGCTGTCCGGCTTCGATGTGAAGGTGACGCGGCTGGCGCATGGCGTGCCGGTCGGCGGCGAGCTGGATTATCTCGACGAAGGCACGCTGGCCGCGGCGCTGAGGTCAAGGACGGCGTTTTGAGGGGACTGCGGAGGGGGCGGGGAATGACTGGAATAAATCCTTCGAAGTTGGCGCCAGGCCCCCCTCTCTGTCCTGCCGGACATCTCCCCCTCAAGGGGGGAGATTGGCTGTCGGTTCGGCCTTCGCCAATCACGAGCGTGGGGAAGAGGACGCGGCCGATGAAGCTGCCAATCTCCCCCTTGAGGGGGAGATGTCCGGCAGGACAGAGAGGGGGGCGACAGAACGAGGCTTTTCCAAATACAGCCTCGCATTTCTTCTGCTGGCAATATTCAGCCTCATTCTCACCACTCCCACCCACGCCGCCTCCATCGACGACCAGTTCCAGGCCTGGCTTCAAACCGATCTCTGGCCCGAAGCCAAATCCAAAGGCATCTCGAAAAAGACCTTCGACGAGGCCTTCCTCGGCGTGAAGCCGAACCTCAAGCTGCCAGATCTCGTCCTGCCCGGCGAAAAGCCCACGACACCTGAGAAGCAGCATCAGGCCGAGTTCGGCCCGCCAGCCAACTATTTTGCTGAAAAGATCATCCGCGCCGTCACCACGGGCGGGCGGACACGCGAGAGCGCCAATTCGAGAGTGCTCGGGCTGATCGACAAGCGCTATGGCGTGCCGGGCGAGATCGTTCTGGCGATCTGGGGCCGCGAGACCGGCTTCGGCGCGGCCAAGATGCCCTACGATGCCTTCGAGGTGCTGGGCACCAAGGCCTTCATGTCGACCAAGAAAGACTTCTTCCGCACCGAGGTGCTGGCGGCGCTCGACATCGTCGAGCGCGGGCTGGCGCCGGTCAATGCGATGAAGTCGTCCTGGGCCGGCGCGCTCGGCCAGCCGCAATTCATGCCGACCTCTTTCCTCAAGCACGCCGTCGACTTCGACGGCGATGGCCGGCCCGACATCTGGAATTCGACGCCCGACGTGCTCGCCTCGATCGCCAACTACCTCGTCCACTATGGCTGGGTGAGGGGGCGCGGCTGGGGCGTCGAGGTGACCGTGCCGGCAAACGTTTCCTGTGCGCTCGAAGGACCCGACCAGGGCAAGAAGATTTCCGACTGGGTGGCGATGGGCATCAGGCGCGCCGACAACAAGGCGTTTCAGGCAAGCGAATTGAAGGCCGAGGGCCTTCTGCTGATGCCGGCCGGGCGCAGCGGACCTGCCTTCATCGTCACGCCGAACTTCTATGTCATCAAGCAATACAACAACAGCGATCTCTATGGCCTGTTCATCGGCCATGCCGCCGACCGCATCGCCAAGGGCGACGCCGGCTTTGCCGGCAGTTGGGGGCCGGTCGGCGATCTGCACCGCTCCGACATCGCCGCCTTGCAGCGTGCCCTGGAAGCCAAGGGCTACGACGTCGGCAGCGCCGACGGCCTGCCCGGCTTCAAGACGCGCCGCTCGATCGGCATCTGGCAGGCCAAGAACGGCAAGCCCGCCACCTGTTTCCCCGATGCAGGCTTGGTCGCGCAGTTGAAATAGCGGCGACTTCCAGGGCTCGAACACAGGCAGATTTTTCTCGATCGGCGGCTGCAATTAGCCGGCGCATGGGTCGACGGATCGCCGCCCATTTGGTCCGATATGCCGCCTGGCAGAAATCCATGCGGCCGAGCGGACGGCAACGAATAGGGAGTTGACCAACTGGACAAAAAACACGACGGTAAGCGGTCCAAGCCGCTGCCGGCTTCGAGAAGAATAATCAAGCCCTGAGCCGGGAACTCAGGTCAACAAAACAGGGAACGATCACCATGATGCTGGAAAAGTTTGCCGTCCGTAGCTTGCTTGCGGGTGTGGCGATGACCGCGCTGCTCGCGACGCCTGCCTTCGCCGTCACGCCCGCCGACACGCTGGTCGAGGGCTTCGCCATCGACGACATCATCTCGATGGATCCGGGCGAGGCGTTCGAGCTGTCGACCGCCGAGGTCACCGGCAACACCTATGACCTGCTGGTCCGCCTCGATCTCAGCGACACCTCCAAGGTCAAGCCCGACCTCGCCGAGAGCTGGACGGTGTCCGACGACGGCCTGACCTACACCTTCAAGCTCAAGCCAGGCATGAAGTTCGCGTCCGGCAATCCGATCACCGCCGCCGATGTCGCCTATTCCTTCGAACGCGCCATCAAGCTCGACAAGAGCCCGGCCTTCATCATCAACCAGTTCGGCATCAGCGGCGACAATGTCACCGAGAAGGCCAAGGCGGTCGACGACACCACCTTCCAGTTCGTCGTCGACAAGGCTTACGCGCCGAGCTTCGTGCTCAACTGCCTGTCCGCCACCGTCGCCTCCGTCGTCGACTCGAAGCTGGTCAAGGAGCACGTCGCCGCCGTCACGCCGAGCGCCGACTACAAATGGGACAACGACTTCGGCAATGCCTGGCTGAAGACCGGCTATGCCGGTTCAGGCCAATACAAGCTGCGCGAATGGCGCGCCAACGAAGCCGTCGTTCTGGAGCGCAACGACAATTACAATGGCGAGAAGGCCAAGCTCGCCCGCGTCATCTACCGCAACATGAAGGAAAGCTCGGCGCAGCGCCTGGCGCTGGAGGCTGGCGATATCGACGTCGCCCGCAACCTCGAGCCGAACGACCTCGACGCCATCGCCAAGAACGCCGACCTCACCACCACAAGCGCGCCGAAGGGCACGGTCTATTACATCAGCCTCAACCAGAAGAATCCGAACCTCGCCAAGCCGGAAGTTCGCCAGGCGTTCAAATATCTGGTCGACTATGACGCGCTGAGCACCACCATCCTCAAGG
Source organism: Mesorhizobium sp. M2A.F.Ca.ET.043.05.1.1 (assembly GCF_003952445.1). Taxonomy (NCBI): domain Bacteria; kingdom Pseudomonadati; phylum Pseudomonadota; class Alphaproteobacteria; order Hyphomicrobiales; family Phyllobacteriaceae; genus Mesorhizobium; species Mesorhizobium sp. M2A.F.Ca.ET.043.05.1.1. The sequence goes on along the minus strand of NZ_CP034446.1, from coordinate 4,254,933 downwards.
GCATCGGCGAGATCCACCAGTCCTTCCTGCCCAAGGGCGACCTTGGCGCGATCGACGACAACCCGTTCAAGCTCGACGTCGCCAAGGCCAAGGAATTGCTCGCCAAGGCCGGCCTGGCGGATGGTTTCAAGGTGACGATGGACGTTCGCACCGGCCAGCCGACCACCGGGATGGCGGAATCGATCCAGCAGACGCTCGGCCAGGCCGGCATCCAGTTGGAGATCATCCCAGGCGATGGTAAGCAGACGCTTACCAAATATCGTGCCCGCAACCACGACATCTATATCGGCAACTGGGGCCAGGACTATTTCGACCCCAATTCGAACGCCCAGACCTTCGCCTCGAACCCGGACAATTCCGACGCCGCCAAGATCAAGACATTGGCTTGGCGCAATGCCTGGGACATTCCGGATCTGACCAAGCAGACCGAGGCGGCGCTTCTGGAAAAGGATTCAGCCAAGCGCGCCGACATGTACAAGGATCTGCAGAAGAAGATCCTCGACACCAGCCCCTTCGTCATCATCCACCAGCAGCTGGAAGTGGCGGGGCTGCGCAAGAACCTCAAGGGTTTCGCGCTCGGCCCGAGCTTCGACACCAACTTCGTCGGTCCGGTCTCGAAGGAATAGCGTCTTCGGACGCGCCTCGTGAGCATAGCTGAAAACCAGGCGGCGGCAGGGCGCGGGAGCGCCCGCGCCGTCGCCATTCTATCGTCGCTCGGCCGCTTCCTGGTCGTCGCGGTGACGACCTATCTCGGCCTGCTCGCGGTGACCTTCTTCATCGGCCGCGTCATTCCGATCGATCCGGTGCTGGCCGTGCTCGGCGACCGGGCGCCGACCGCTGTCGTCGAGCGCACGCGCCGCGAGATGGGGCTCGACCTGCCCTGGATCGAGCAGTTCTACCTCTATGTCAAAGCAGCGCTGAGGGGCGACTTCGGCACCTCGGTGCTGACCACCAATCCGGTGATGGCCGACATCCGCCGCGTTTTCCCGGCGACCATCGAGCTGGCGACGTTGGGCACGATCATCGGCGCCGTCATCGGCGTGCCGCTCGGGGTGCTGGCCGCCGTCAAGCGCGGCAGCCTGATCGACCAGATTGCCCGCGTCGTCGGCCTCATCGGCTATTCCGTGCCGATCTTCTGGCTGGGACTGCTCGGGCTGGTGCTGTTCTACGCCAAGCTGCAATGGATCGCTTTCCCGGCGCGGCTCGACGTCGTCTACGAATACACGTTCACGCCGATCACCGGCTTCTACCTGCTCGATGCCGCGATCCAGGGGCAGTGGGACGTCTTCCACGACGCCTGGCGTCATATCGTCCTGCCGGCCGCGCTGCTCGGCTATCTGTCGCTCGCCTATATCAGCCGCATGACCCGCTCCTTCATGCTGAACGAGCTGGCGCAGGAATATGTCGTCGCGGCGCGTGCCAAGGGCCTGTCCGAGACGCGCGTCATCTGGGGCCATGCGCTGCGCAATGCCGCCGTGCCGATGGTGACGGTGATCGCGCTTTCCTACGCCAACCTGCTCGAAGGCTCGGTGCTGACCGAGACCGTCTTCTCCTGGCCGGGCATCGGCCTTTACATCACAAATTCGCTGCAGAATGCCGACATGAACGCCGTGCTCGGCGGCACCATCGCCATCGGCTCGGTCTTCATCGCCATCAACCTCCTGTCCGATCTGCTTTACCGGCTGCTCGATCCAAGGACGAAGATCGGATGAGCGCTGAAGCCATCCAATCCAGGCGCGAATGGCTGCTCAGCGACCGGCCGGCATCGCGCCTGCAGGCAAGGCTCGGCCGCGCCTATGTGTCCTGGCGGCGTTTTTCCGCCAACCGGCTGGCGCTGGTCGGCATGCTCATCATCATCGCGCTGCTGGTGGTCGCGGCCTTCGCCGATGTGCTGGCGCCCTATTCGCCGACCGTCGGCGATCTGAAGAACGCCCGCCTGCTGGCACCGAGCGCCGCGCATTGGTTCGGCACCGACGACCTTGGCCGCGACATCTATTCGCGCATCGTCTACGGCGCGCGCTGGACGCTTTATGTGGTCATCCTCGTCGCCATCATCGCCGCGCCCATCGGGCTGCTGGTCGGCACTGTCGCCGGTTACGCCGGCGGCTGGACCGACACGATCCTGATGCGCGTCACCGACATCTTCCTTGCCTTTCCGAAGCTGGTGCTGGCGCTGGCTTTCGTGGCCGCGCTCGGCCCAGGCATCGAGAACGCGGTGCTGGCGATCGCCATCACCTCTTGGCCGCCCTATGCGCGCATCGCCCGCGCCGAAACGCTGACGGTGCGCAACTCCGATTACATCAAGGCGGTGCAACTGATGGGCGCCTCGCCTGTCCGCATCGTGCTGCGCCACATCATGCCGCTCTGCATCTCCTCGCTGATCATCCGGGTGACGCTGGATATGGCCGGCATCATCCTGACCGCCGCCGGCCTCGGCTTCCTCGGTCTCGGCGCACAGCCGCCGCTGCCCGAATGGGGCGCGATGATCGCGTCCGGCCGCCGCTTCATCCTCGACCAGTGGTGGGTGGCCGCGGCGCCCGGCGCGGCCATCCTCATAGTCAGCCTCGGCTTCAACCTACTCGGCGACGGCCTGCGCGACGCGCTCGATCCCCGGAGTGGCGATCAATGAGTGGCGACACGCTCCTCGAAGTCGACGACCTGCAAGTCACCTTCCCGACCCGCACGGGCCTTGTGCAGGCCGTGCGCGGCGTTTCCTTCTCGCTCGGCCGCGAGCGGCTGGGCATTGTTGGCGAGAGCGGCTCCGGCAAATCGCAGACCGGCCGCGCCATCATGGGCCTCACCCCGCCGCAGGCCGAGGTGTCGGCCAAGAAGCTCGCCTTCGACGGCATCGACCTGCTCTCGATCTCGCCTCGCCAGCGCCGGTCGCTGCGGGGAAACCGCATCGCGATGATCCTGCAAGACCCGAAATACTCGCTCGACCCGGTCATGACCATCGGCCGCCAGATCATCGAAACGCTGCGCACCCACGAAAAAGTCTCCAAGGCCGAGGCGCGCGAACGGGCTCTGGCCATGCTGCAGGCGGTGCAGATCCGCGATCCGGCTCGCGTCTTCGACCTTTATCCGCACGAGGTCTCGGGCGGCATGGGCCAGCGCGCCATGATCGCCATGATGCTTGTCACCGGACCGGAGCTGATGATCGCTGACGAGCCGACCTCGGCGCTCGACGTCACCGTGCAGCTAGACGTGCTCAAGATCCTCGACAAGCTCGTCGCGGAGCGCGGCATGGGGCTGATCTTCATCTCGCACGACCTGCGCCTGGTCTCGTCCTTCTGCGACCGCGTCGTCGTCATGTATGCCGGCAAGGTGGTCGAGCAGATCAAGGCGTCCGAACTGCGCGATGCCCAGCACCCCTACACGCGCGGCCTGCTCAACTGCATGCCGAGGATCGGCTTCGAGCGCCATCCGCTGCCGGTGCTCGACCGCAAGCCGGAGTGGGCGGCATGACGGCCGCAATCGCCATCCAGGGGCTGGAAGTGGTCTTCGACCGTTTTCGCGCGCTGAAGGGCGTAAGCTTGGAGGTGCGCGAAGGCGAATCCTACGGCCTGGTCGGCGAAAGCGGCTCCGGCAAGTCGACGCTGCTGAAGGCGATCACCGGCCTTGCGCCTGTCGCTTCCGGCACCGTCACCGTCAACGGCAAGCCGCTCGGCAAGACGCGCGACAAGGCCTTCTACCGCGAAGTGCAGATGGTCTTCCAGGACCCGTACGGTTCGCTGCATCCGCGCCAGACAGTCGATCGCCTGCTGCAGGAGCCTCTCGCGATCCATGGCATTTCCGACGGCGAGAAGCGTATCGAGCGCGCGCTGGACGAGGTCGGCCTCGGCAAGGGCTTCCGCTTCCGCTATGCGCACCAGCTCTCCGGCGGCCAACGCCAGCGTGTCGCCATCGCGCGTGCGCTGATCCTCGAACCTTCGATCCTTCTGCTCGACGAGCCGACCTCGGCGCTCGATGCCTCGGTGCAGGCCGAAGTGCTGAACCTTCTCGAAGAGGTGCGGCGGCGCCGCAAGCTCACCTTCCTGATGGTCAGCCACGACCTCGCAATCATCACCCATATGTGCGAGCGGCTGATGGTGATGCAGAACGGCGAGGCGGTGGAAACGCTTACCGCGAGCCAGCTGATCGGCCATCGCGTCAGCGAGGATTATACGCGCAATCTGCTCAGGGCGAGCGAGGGGTTCGTGCGGACGGCTTGAGATCGTCGGCGCTGGCCAACGAGTGGACAATTAGGGTTGCCTTCGATCGGGGACCAATTCAGAAAAATGGTGCAAGGCGATCTGCCATTCGTTACCCTTGGCGACAATCACAAAACTTGAACGAACAACGTTCTTAGTCACCGTCCCATCGAAATTGTAATTAAGGATGTTACCGAATCCTTGTGTAGCAAAGACATCAGGGCCCATTGGTCGTGTATTTTGATCAATCAGGGTGAGTTCGACTTTTTCGAGGATCAGCCTGTAGCTTCCGAAATACTCCTCGATTTCCGACCGACCAACATAGAGCCGTGGGAGCAGCCCGAAAAATACGGCGTCCCTGGTGTAGATACGGGCCAGCGCCTTCGGATCCCAGGTCGCCGCGGCAGCGTTCCAGCGCGTCTGAATGTTGTCGAGAATGATGTCATGCATCTGGAGCTACCCTAGCGGAACGGTTGCCGGCAATAATGATGTGTTGCGCTCCGCGGCCGCGCCGCGTCGCTCGCTCTGGATGAATTTGCAGAGACCGCGACCGGCGGCTAAGCGCCGATCGCGGAAAGCCTATCGGCCTATTTGTAATATTCGGCCGGTGCCTTCTTGAATTTCTGCCAGGTCTCCATGTCGTGTCCCGGCACGACGACGGCATTTTCCTTCTCGACGATGCGGCGGAGCCTGCGAACAGATGCGGCAGCCTCGCGCGCGGATGTCAGTGCGCCAGGCAGGCATTTCTCGTTCCAATGATCCATGGTGTAGGCAGCGTCGATCGCCAGGAGGATAGGGCCGGTTTCCGGCAGACGCACCATGATCGACTGATGGCCCGGCGTGTGTCCCGGCGACAGGAAAGTCTGGATGCTTCCGTCGCCGAATACGTCGTACTGGTCCTCGTCCTCCATGACATCCCAGGTAATGCCGTCCTTTGTGAGGTCTTTCTTGATATATCCGCCTTGCATGAACCAGTCGGCGGCGAAAGCCCAGTCGATCTCGCGCCGTTGCACCAAATGGCGCGCCTTCGGGAAGTTCCCGCAGGCGCCGGAATGATCGAGATGGAGATGGGAATGCAGCACGAACTTGATGTCGTCGGGCTTCATGCCAATTTTGCTGAGCTGATTCACGCACCCCTCTTCCGGGTCCATGATCGGGTAGTATTTCTTGGTGGTGTCGCCCCACCAGCCCTCGGGATCGCGCGCGGCTTCGACCGCGGTGCCTCCGTCGATGACGATGTTCCCCTTGGGGTGAACGATCAGGTACCAGGGGATCGGCGTGAAGAACTCAGCTTGGCTGTAGCCAAGCTTGATGTCGACTTCCTTCTGCCGGATCTGGCCGGTCTGAAACATGTAGAGCCTGATGTCGGTGCTCATGGATCTTCCTCCTTCTGTGCGAATGGTTATGCGGCGCGCCTCGACATTCCGCTCAGCGTGACCGCCAGCAGCTCGTCATAGGTCCAGTCCTTCTTTGGGGCTTCGGCGACTTTTTCGCCGTCGTGGATGACAATGATTCTGTCGGCCAGGGCTAGCGTCTCGTGCAGCGATGACGACACCAGGAGCACGCCGGCCCCGCCACGCGCTAGGCTCAGGATTATGTCGTAGATCTCCTTGATCGCCCCGACGTCGACACCGTTGGTGGGTTCGACCACGATGTAGACTGCGGCACCGGCGCTCATCCATTTGCCGATAACCAGCTTCTGCTGGTTGCCGCCTGAGAAGAACCGAACCTGCGTGGACGAATTCGGGGGGCGGACCGCGAGCCGCTCCATCACCCCATCGGCATATTTTCGCATCGGACCCGGGCTCACCGTCAGCAGACGTTGCAGCGAGTTCAGCACCGGCAGACAGATATTTTCGGCGACCGACAGGGACGGGAACAGGGCCTGTTTGCGCCGATCTTCCGGGATGAGCGCGATTCCGGCGCTCCGGGCTTGAATCGGCGTTGCCAGTGCGACTGTCTTGCCTCGCACCGAGGCGCTCCCAGAGTGGCGCGTGATGCCGCCAAGCGCGCGGGCCAGTTCTTCCATCCCGCCACCGACCGGCCCGGTGACACCGAGGACTTCGCCTGCGTGAACTTTGAAGCTCAGCGGCGCCAGCCGGGCCGTGGATATGGCGGTTACCTCGAGGGCAACGTCTGGGAGGACGCTTTCGCCATTGTTGAAGGTGGCCAGCTCCGAGCGATTGCGATCGACCATCAGCTCGGTAACGCGGTCCTCGGTGACCTCGCCCCTGTTCAGGGTGCCGGAGACAAGGCCGCCTCGCAGGATCGTGGCTCGGTCGCAGATCTCCTGCACTTCGCGCAGCCGGTGGGAGATGTACACAATCGCAATGCCCTGAGCCTTGAAGCCCTCGATGATCCGGAAGAGCGCCTCCGACTCGGCGGCTGACAGCCGCGCGGTCGGTTCGTCGAGAACGATCAGCTTGTAGCGCCGATGGAAAAGAGTCGCCAAGGTGACAAGCTGCATCTCGGCCGCCGAGAGGTCGCCCGCGAGCGTCCTGACGTCGAGGTCGATTCCCATCTCGGCCAGGATCCGGGTGGCTTCCTCGTGAATGACCCGGTCGTTCAGAGCGATCCTGCCGGGCTCGTTGCCCAGCAGGATGTTCTGGCCGACGGTGAAGCTCGAGACCAGTTCCGCGTCCTGGTACACGGCGCCCAAACCCAGCCGATGAGCTTCTGGGGGACTGGAGATCCTGACCGGGCTACCTTCGAGCAGGATTTCCCCAGCGCTCGGACTGTACACGCCCGTGAGGATCTTGATGAGAGTCGATTTGCCAGCTCCGTTTTCTCCGAGCAGGCCATGCACTTCGCCGCTGGCGAAGCTCAGGCTTACGCCTTTCAGGGCCTTGGTGCCGGCGAATTCCTTTTCCAGGTTCCTAAGTTCGACCAGAGGTGCTTGAGCCATGACCATCCCTCAGATGAACTTTAGATGGACTTCTTCACGGTTGAGCAGCGCGTTGGCGCCAACCGCGACGATGAGGACCAAGCCTTGGAAGATGTGACGGGCGGCAAATGGGAAGCCGACCATGTTCATGCCAGAATCCACCATGTAGAGGAAGAACACGCCAACCAGCGTGCCGAGGACATGGGGTTTTCCCTTGCCGAGCACGGTCGCGCCAAGGAACACGGCGGCGAACGCTTCGAGCAGATAGCCTTCGCCCCCGACTGGCTGGGCCGAGGAAGAGATCGAGGTGACAATAACCCCGGCGATTCCCGACATGAAGGCCGAGAGGACGAAGGCCAGGATCACCCAGCGGTAGACATTGATGCCCGAGTAAAAGGCCGCCATCGGGTTGTCGCCGACAGCGGCGATATAATGTCCGATACGCGTGCGGGTCGCTGCAATGAGAGCCAAGGCGAATATGACGAGCAGGATGATGACGGGCACGCCAATGATGCCGAGCTTCCCCTGACCGAGATACAGGAAGGCGGTTTCGCCATAGTCTATGGGTACCTGGTAGCCGCCCGTAATGAAGACGTTGATGCCGTCCAGCACAAACATTACGCCCAACGTGACCACGATGCCCGACAACCGTCCGTAGGTGACGAGGACACCATTCACCAGACCGATGACGCAGGCTGCGGCGAGGGCAATGACTATGGCGAGCCAAGGCCCGACGACCGGCATCAGGAAGGCCACCAGGATTGATGATGTCGTCACCGTGAGGCCGATCGATAGATCGAAGCTGCCGGCCATCACGACCCATGTCAGACCCATGGAGACCAGGGCGCTGACAATCATCGAAAACAGGACATTGTTCAGGTTGGAGACGGTCGCGAAGTACGGCGAGGCGAGAGCAAACCCAATGCCCGCAAGCACGATAACGGCAATCGTTCCCCAGCGCCGCAGAAAGCGCATCGCGGCAGATTCTTTGCGTCCGGTGGACACGGCCGTCCTGGCCACTTTTTGCACGACGGCGGGAGAGGTTTGGTGGTCAACTTGCGTCAATTGTTCGTTCCCGTCATTCGGGTGAAGTTTTAAGCCGATCCAACAGGCGTCGGATTCCACTCCGATCTGTTTGTCTGACTGCGACAGAAGGCGGGCGGCGGTTACTCGTCTGCCGTCCGCCAATGCATCAGCCGCCAAACTGCTTGAGCAGCGCAATCGCCTGTTCGTCCCAGCTCTTAAGCTCGGCCAGAGCCGCTTCCGCCTGGTCCGGGGTCTTGGTGATCACTGGAATACGATAGACGATATTGGGTACTTCCTCGCCGCGTGCCAGCTTGACTGCGAGTTCGCCCGTCTTGCGGCCGATTTCGGGGAAGGGGGAGTCGCAACTGAAGACGACAGGCACCTGTTTGGCCGCCCAGGCCTCGAGGAACTGGGTCGAAAGATAGTGGTTGAAGAGCGGGACGTCATCACGGCCCATCTGCTTCAGCGCCTGGCCTGCGCCGAGCGTGAACGGCCACCACCAGGAAATGAAGCCGGCGAGCGACTTAGGCTCCGGGTGGGCCTGCAGTAGCGAGAGCATGTTCTTGCGGCCGACCGAAATTTCGTCGGTGGTGCCCTGGCCGCCGTCGATGAAGGGAAGGACCTTCATGCGCGGCTCGTACTTGCACATGAGTTCGAACATGTCGACTTCCATGTCGAACGGCGTGAAATAGCCGCGCTGCTCCGCCGTCTGGGCGAAAGTGCCCTGGCGGCCGGTGTAGTTCTGCACGAAATATCCGAGTGTAGTCGCAGTCCCCCACACATCGTCCATGACAGCAGGCGAATCCTTGACGGGAATGGTAAAACCGACGGTCTTGATGCCCCGCTTGTGCGCTTCGTCGGCAATATACGCGGTTTCTGATTCCTGCGAGTAAATGCCCATAACCAGGGCGTCGATGCCACGGTCGAGTAGCGCGCGTTCGGCCGATTGCTCGCTCGCCTTTGTCGGCTCGCCGCGAACACTCACGACCTCGCCACCAGCGTCGAGCACGGCCTTGACGATCTGCCAGCATCCACGGCGCCATGGCTGATTGAAGGGCCCGTAGGTCAGCGGCACGCCGATCCGCACCTTCTTGCCCGGCTTCGGCGGCGTTACGTCTTCGGCGCTGGCCGTGGTGGTGATGCCTGCGAAGGCGGCGCCGCCGAGCGCGCCGCCAATGCCTTTGAGAAGGGACCTGCGGCTGAACTCGGTGTATTCCGCAGCCTCGTGAGCAAGCCTGGCAATCCTTTTGCCATCATCAAAAATGTTCATGTGTGTTCCTCCCATTACGCGGAATCGCGATGTGCAGGGCACGGGAACCCGCCCCTCCAAGAAGGCACACGAAGTCCCTCTTCGCCGCCGGCATCACCCAGCTTCGAACCAGCGGCTCCGCAGTCTTCTGACTTTGCTAATAACCATGTTGCTTGGTTGCCTGACAAGTGGAATCTGCTATGTTGACGGAGAATTTGTTTCGCCTCGCCGAGGCTGGGTTGCGCTGGCCTGCCATCCATGGTCGGAGAGGCTGATTTTGGAGAATGCCATGGTGGTCGACGACAGGGTCCGACGCGCGCCTTCGCTGGTTGAAGTTGTCGCGGGCCGCATCCGCGAGGATATCACCTCAGGGATTTATGCCATCGGCGATAAGCTCCCGACCGAGCGGGACCTGTCGGAGAAATACGGCGTCAGCCGACCAATCGTTCGCGAGGCTATCGGCACGCTCAAACGAGACGGTCTTGTCGCGACCCGACAGGGACTTGGTGCGTTTGTCATCGAAACAAAGGAGATCGCCTTCCGCCTGGCAGGGATTGATCTCACCGATGCGCTCGATATCCGTAATGTCATAGAGCTGCTGATGGCCGTTGAGTCGGCCGCAACGGCACTGGCGGCCGAAAGGCGTTCGGCCGAGCAGCTTGCGGCGATCGAAAGGCAACTCCATTCGATCCAGAAAGCCTTTGACGACGGTAAGGCGGGCGTTGAGGAAGATTTGGCCTTTCACCGCGAGATTGTCGACGCCTCGGGCAATCCGCATTTTCGGGAGATGTCTGATTTTCTTGAGTCCCACGTCCGCAACTTTATTCGAAAGGCGCGTGCCAGCTCGCTGCGCAATGCGCTGCTCGCCGACGTTCAGAGGGAGCATGTTGCAATCTTCAATGCGATCGCGGACGGCAACCCGCAAGAGGCTCGCAGGGCGGCAGAAGAGCATCTTCGTGGAGCCGCAAATCGCCTGGCGTTGCTTCTCAAAGCTGGGAACCAGCCAGGCTGATCGACCGCGCCTTATGTCTCTGCGGGGATGGGGCTGCCTGACATATCGTCCTGCTCCCGTTTCGGCTCTTTGATCCTGAACCAAGTCACATAAAGCGCCGGCAGGAACAGCAGCGTGATCGCCGTGCCGGCGATGATGCCGCCCATCATGGCGTAGGCCATCGGTCCCCAGAACACTTCGCGCGCGATGGGGATCAGCGCGAGACTTGCAGCCGCGGCGGTCAGCGCGATCGGCCGCATGCGGTGCTCGGTCGCTTCGATCACGGCCGCCCATGGGTCCTTGCCTTCCTTGACGAGGTCCTCGATCTGCACGATCAGGATCACTGAGTTGCGGATCAGGATGCCGATCAGCGCCAGCACGCCGAGTATGGCGACGAAGCCGAGCGGCGCGCCACTGGGAACGAGCGCCGCCACCACGCCGATCAGGCCGAGCGGCGCCACCGCCACCACCAGGAACAGGCGCTGGAAGCTCTGCAACTGGATCATCAGGATGGTCGCCATGACGAACAGCATCAGCGGCACCACCGCCGCGATCGGCCCCTGGCTCTTGGCGCTTTCCTCGACCGAGCCCGCCGTCTCGACCGAATAGCCCGGCGGCAGCTTGGCGATGAAGGCGTCGACCGACGGCTTCAGCTCGTTGACGACGGTAGCCGGCAGGACGTCGCCGACCAGCCCGGCGCGCACGGTGATGGTCGGCGTGCGGTTGCGCCGCCATACCGTCGGCTGTTCGAGGTCGTAGCGGAAGTTGGCAACGGCGGCGAGCGGGATCGACTCGCCGTTTCCGGTCGGCAGCTGCATGTTCTGCAGCGTCTCGATCGAGCCGCGCTCGGCCTCGCGCGACCGCGCCACGACGTCGATGAGATAGGTCGCGTCGCGCACCTCCGTGATCGTCGAGCCGCCCACCGTGCTGTTCAGCGCGCTGGCGATGTCGGAAGAGGTGATGCCGAGCTGGCGCGCCTTGTCCTGCAGCACGTCGACCCTCAGCACGCGCTGCGGCTCGTTCCAGTCGAAGGTGGGGGCCGCGAGCTTCGGATTGGCCGAGATCACGCCGGCGAATTGCTGCGCCAGCTCCCGCACCGTCTGGATGTCGGGACCGCCGACGCGGTACTGCACCGGCCTGCCGACCGGCGGACCGAGTTCCAGCAATTTGACGAACGCGTCGGTGCCGACGAACTCCTCGCGCAGCAGCTTCTCCAGCGCCGGCTTCACCCGGTTGCGCGCCTCGATGTTCTTGGTGACGATGACGGTCTGGCCGAAATAGGGATTGGCAGGCTGCACGTCATAGGCCAGCACGAAGCGCACGGCACCCTCGCCGATATAGGAGGAGAAGTGGTCGATGTCCGGATTGCCGGCCAGCGCCCGCTGCTCGAAGCGCTCCATCTGGTCTCGCGTCTCGGTGATCGAGGAGTTCTGCGGCAGGTTCCAGTCGACGATCAGCTCCGGCCGGTCGGAGGGTGGGAAGAACTGCTGCTGCACGAGGCCGAAGCCGGCGACCGAGGCGGCGAACACAAGCACCGTCACGATGATCGTCAGCCAGTGCCGGCGCACGGAGAAGACAAGCACGCGCCGGAACAGCGAGGTGAAGCGTCCTGGCTGGTCGTGGTGCTTCTCCTTCATCGTCGCAGGCAGGATGGTGACGCCGAGCAGCGGCGCGAACAGCACCGCAACGATCCATGACACAAGCAGCGACACCGCGATGACGACGAACAGCGTGAAGGTGTACTCGCCCGCGGCGCTCGAGTTGAGGCCGATCGGGATGAAGCCGGCGACCGTCACCAGCGTGCCGGTCAGCATCGGAAAGGCGGTCGAGGTGTAGACGAAGGTCGCCGCCTTGCGCAGATTGTCGCCGACTTCCAGCCGCGCCACCATCATCTCGACCGCGATCATCGCGTCGTCGACCAACAGGCCGAGTGCGATGATCAGCGCGCCGAGCGAAATGCGCTGCAGCGAGATGCCGAGATAGGCCATCACCGTGAAGGTGATGGCCAGCACCAGCGGGATCGACAGCGCGACGACGAAGCCGGCGCGCAGCCCCAGGCTGATGAAGGAGACGGCGAGCACGATCGCGACGGCCTCGAACAGCGCCCGCGTGAAGCCCGAGACCGCCTCTTCGACGATCACAGGCTGGTCGGCCACCAGATGCACGCCGACGCCAACCGGCAGGTCGGCCAGCACCTTCTGCATCTCCTCATGCAGCGCCTCGCCGAATTTCAGCAGATTGGCGTTGGGCTTCATGCCGATGGCAAGCCCGATCGCGTCCTGGCCGTTGAAGCGGAACAGGGCCGTCGGCGGGTCGACATAGCCGCGCCGGATCGTCGCCACGTCGCTCAGCCTGAAGAAGCGATCGTTGACGCGCAAATTGATGGCCCGCAGGCTTTCCTCGGAGGTGAACTGGCCGCCGACGCGCACGCTGATCCGCTCCGGCCCGGACTGGATGACGCCGGACGGCGTGATGGCGTTCTGCGCCTGCAGACTGGCCACGATTTGCTGCTGGTTGAGGCCGAGCGCCGCGATCTGGCGCGTCGAGAACTCGAGATAGATGGCCTCGTCCTGCGCGCCGACCAGATCGACCTTGCCGGCATTCGGCACGGTCAGGATCTTGGTGCGGACATCTTCGACATAGTCGCGCAGCTGGCGTGGCGTCAGCCCGTCGGCGGTGAAGGCATAGATGTTGCCGTAGACGTCGCCGAAGCGGTCGTTGAAGAACGGTCCCTGCACGCCCTGCGGAAGCTGCGCCTTGATGTCGTTGACCATGTTGCGCACCTGAAGCCAGTTCGGCACGACGTCGCGCGCCTTGGTGGTGTCCTTCAGGTTGACGAAGATGACCGTCTGGCCGGCAGTGGTGACCGATTTGGTGTAGTCGAGGCTGTCGAGCTCCTCGAGCTTCTTCTCGATGCGGTCGGTCACCTGCTGCACCGTCTCCTTGACCGAAGCGCCCGGCCAGTTGGCCTGGATGATCATGGTCTTGATGGTGAAGGCGGGATCTTCCTCGCGGCCAAGATTGAGATAGGAGAAGATGCCGGCCACCACGAAGACCAGCATGAAATACCAGACCATGGATCGGTGACTGAGCGCCCAGTCGGAGAGGTTGAAGCCCTTCATCAGACGCCGCCCTCCGGCACTTTGACCTTCTGGCCTTCGCTCAGGCTGTGGACGCCGGCGGTGACGACGCGCATGCCGGCCTCGAGCCCTCCGGCCACCGTGAAGCTGCCGCCGCTCTTGGAGGCGATCTTGATCTCGCGCGCGCTCACGCTGGAGGATTGCGGATCGACGATCCACACTTTGTCGGAACCGTCCTTTTCGAGCAGCGCCGATATCGGCAGTTCGATCGTCGGCGCGACCTTGGTCACGCGCGTCGCCGTGATCGTCGAGCCCAACCGGAACGCTGTCGGCGGATCGACCAGTGTCAGCTTCACGCGCCTTGTGCGGGTGGCGCCTTCCGACTGCGGCGCGATCTCGCGCAGCCTGGCCTGTGTCTTGATCGTCGGCAGCGATTGAAGGACGACCTCGAAGGGCATGCCCACGGTGAGATCGCCGATCAACTGGTCGGGAATGTCGACCACGGCCTCGCGCGGGTCGGTGCGCGCCACGGTGACGACGGTCTGTCCTGGAGAAACGGTCTGGCCGACCTCGGCGCCGGTAGCGATGACGACGCCATCGAAATCGGAGAACAGCCGCGCATAGCCAAGCTGCTCCAGTGACTTGGCCAGAGCGGCATTGGCGCGCTCGACGCCGGCTTCCGCCGCCTGCCGCGCCTGCTTCGCGGCGTCGAACGTGGCCTGCGATGTGTTGGCCGAGGCAAGCAGCTGGCGCTGGCGATCCTCGCTGGCGGCGGCGTTGATGAACTGCGCCTGCGCGTTCGACAGATCGGCTTTCGACGCTTGGACGGCAAGCTCCAGCGCCGTCGGATCGAGCGCCGCGATCGTCGTGCCCTTGGTGACGAGGTCGCCGACCTTGACGTCGCGCGAGACGACGCGGCCGAGCAGCCGGAAGGCGAGGTCGGCACTGTATTGCGGCTCGACCGAACCGGCGAAGCCGAAGGTTTCGACGGTCTTTGGCTCGACCACCACCGAAAGCACCGGCCGGATGACCTCCGGCGGCTTCTCTTCCGAGCGCGAGCAGGCGGCGAGCGCGGCAAGGACGAGCAGCGGAGCAACGTGCCGCAACCGGCTCATTGGCTGGCTCCAGCGATCTCGACCGTCTGTCCGGGGCTGAGCAACTGTCCGCCGGCAGTGACGACGCTCTGTCCTTCCTGCAATCCCTTGTCGACGGCGATGATGCCTGAATCGAAGGCGAGCACCTCGACCGGAGTCTCGGTCACCGCCTTGCTCGACGGATCGACGATCCAGACGGCGGGCTGGCCGGCGGCCGATGTCAGCGCCTGCCATGGCAACAGAATGGCCCTGACCGGCTTGGCGCTGACCGTGCCGATCACGGCCGCGCCCAACGGCATGCCGGCCGGCGTGTCAGGGATGCCGACCTTGACCCGGATCGATCCGGACTGGGTGTCGACCGCCGGCGAAATCTCGCGCACCTTGCCCACTGCGCGCACCTGCGGGTCCGACAGCAGCGTGATCGTCACCGCAGGCGAGGGCGGCGTCTGGGCAACCAGTGTCTCGTGCACGTTGAAGACAGCATCGCGGTCGCCGTCCTCGGCGATGGTGAACACGGTCTGCGCCGCCTGCACCACCTGCCCGGCCTCGACCTGGCGCGCCGTGATGACGCCGGCAGCCGCCGCCTTGAGCTCGGTGTAGGAAAGGTCTTCCTTGGCATTGGCCAAGGCGCTTTGCGCCGCGTCGACGCTGCCTTGCGCCACTTTCAGAGCCTGGTCCGCGCTGTCGAAATCCCGCCTCGTCGTGAAACCCTGCGAAAGCAGCGTCTTTTGCCGCTGATAGGTGGCCTCGGCCTGGGTGAGCTGCGCCTGCGCCGCGTCGAGATCGGCTTGGGCCGAGCGCAGGTCCGACTCCTGTTCCTGCGGGTCGATGCGGGCAAGCACAGCGCCCTGGTCGACATGCTGGCCGACATCGACCAGACGCTCGGCGACCCGGCCGCCGACGCGGAACGACAGATTGTTGAGCGTGCGGGCGGCGATCACCCCGGTCAGCGAGGTTCGCGGCGCGTAGTCGGCGAGGGCGACCGTTTGCGTCGTCACCACTACCGGCAATTTCTTTTCCGCCGCCTGCCGCTTCTGGCAGCCGGAGATCGAAATCGCAGCGCCGGCGCAGACGAGCAGCAACAACGTTTTTGAACGAAAAGGATGGCGGTATGGCGAAGACGGCAAGGCGGACGATGTCGCTTTCCTGCTCATGGTTCCCCTCGATCCGTGGGGGCCGCTGCTGACGGCGGCACGTCGCGGATGAAATGAGATTAATCCATCGGCGGGAAAAGGAAACTCTTTCCGGGGCGTGTTTCGTCAGCCTGGTTAAGGGCATTCTCGCAGGCCCAATCGACTGGGCCATGGTGCCGACTTGAGCAAAACATGAAATAAGGCCAGAAGGGATTTCAACGACATCAAACGAGAACTGGCCAATCTCGATGAGGGATGGCCCGATGAGGGACAAGATGAAGAATTCAGCCATTTCCGAACGCAAGAACCAGTCGATCTCGCGCGGCGTCGGCATGACGACGCAGATCTACGCCGATCGCGCCGAGAATTCGGAAATCTGGGATGTCGAGGGCCGCCGCTATATCGACTTCTCTTCCGGCATCGCCGTGGTCAACACCGGCCATCGCCACCCGAAGGTGATCGAGGCGGTCAAGGCGCAGCTCGACCGCTTCACCCACACCTGCCACCAGGTCGTGCCCTATGAGAGCTACGTTCATCTCGCCGAGCGGCTGAACGGCATGCTGCCCGGCAAGTTCGACAAGAAGACGATCTTCGTCACCACCGGCGCCGAGGCGGTCGAGAATGCCATCAAGATCGCCCGCAACGCCACCGGTCGCCAGGCTGTCATCGCCTTTTCCGGCGGTTTCCACGGCCGCACCTTCATGGGCATGGCGCTGACCGGCAAGGTCGTGCCCTACAAGGTCGGCTTCGGCGCGATGCCGGCCGATGTCTTCCATGCGCCGTTCCCGGTCGCGCTGCACGGCGTTTCGGTCGCGGATTCGCTTGCCGCGCTCGACAAGCTGTTCAAGGCCGATGTCGATCCGAACCGCGTTGCCGCCATCATCGTCGAGCCGGTTCAGGGCGAGGGCGGCTTCTACGAAGCGCCGCGCGATTTCATGGCAGCGCTGCGCAAGATCTGCGACCAGCACGGCATCCTGCTCGTAGCCGACGAGGTGCAGACCGGCTTTGCTCGCACCGGCAAGATGTTCGCCATGGATCATCATGACGTGGCGCCCGATCTCACCACCATGGCCAAGAGCCTCGCCGGCGGCTTCCCGCTGTCGGCCGTCACCGGCCGGGCCGAGATCATGGACGCGCCCGGACCCGGCGGGCTCGGCGGCACCTATGGCGGCAGCCCGATCGGCGTCGCCGCCGCCCACGCCGTGCTCGACGTCATCGAGGAAGAAAAGCTTTGCGATCGCGCCAATGCGCTGGGCGCCAGGCTGAAGCAACGGCTGGAATCGATCCGCGAGGACGTGCCGGAGATCGTCGACATCCGCGGCCCGGGCTTCATGAACGCGGTCGAGTTCAACGACGTGAAGAAAGGCCTGCCGTCGGCCGAATTCGCCAACGCGGTGCGGCTGAAGGCGCTGGACAAAGGCCTCATCCTGCTCACCTGCGGCGTCTACGGCAACGTCATCCGCTTCCTGTCGCCGATCACCATCCAGGACGGCGTCATGACAGAGGCGCTGGATATTCTGGAAAGCTCGATCCGCGACGCGCGGGCGGCCTGAGGGAGGGCTGTATTTCTCCTGACGGCTGCATCGAAGCGATTGGATGTGTGCCGTCAGGAGCCCGGATTCTGTAACCACACTGGAATATCCGTCTTGGCGTGCAGAACCCGCCAGACATCGATATGGTCGGTCTGTTCGAAGTAGAAGATCAGGTAAGGGTATCGTTTGAGTTGCAGGCTACGCAGGCCAGGCAACCCGACTTCATAGCCAAATCTCAGAGAGCCCGATGCCGGGTAGCTGACTATCAGCTTGTAGGCATTTTGGAGGTCGTCGACGTAGCCTAACGCGACGTGCGAACCAGCTTCACGGGCATAATAATCGACAGCGTCCTCGATATCGCGCAGAGCAAGACTTCGAGGAATAATTGGCTTGACGGCCACTAACTTATTGGCCCCGCGCTCGTTTCCTCAGCATTGCAAAATAGTCGTCGTTGACGGGCGCACCCGGCGCGGATGAGGCGCCCTCGAGCAGCAAACGGCGCAGAGATTGACGATCCTGATCGTGGCGGATCAATTCACGCACATACTCGCTGCTCGTGCCGTAGCCGCGCTCGGTCACCTGCTGATCGACAAAATGCTTTAAGCTGTCAGGCAGGGAGATATTCATCGTGCTCATTTTGTCAATGTATGTCCAATGGCAAAAATTGGCAACATTACGCTCTGGCCCTGATCAGTTCGTCCTCATTGAAAGCCGCAAGCGCGGCCTTCAGCGCATCCGGCCCGCCCGCCACCGTTTGTGGCGTTGGCGAGAAGCCCGCTCCCAGCATCTTGCGGCCAAGCATGTGGTCGGCCGGGCGGTTGACGGATTCGATGCCGAGCAATCGGTCGCCGGCATAGTGGTAGATCGAGAACTTGTTCTCGGCTAGATCGCCGAGCACCACGTGGCTGTCCCCGCCTTGCGTCAGCCCCACCATCTGCAGCTTCATGTCGCCGATATCCGACCAGAACCACGGCACCGCAGTAAAGGGCTCGACATGGCCGAGAATGGTCCGCGCGGCGAGCCGCGCCTGGTCGGTGGCGTTCTGCACCGATTCGAGCCGCACGTTACCTCCGGTGAACCAGTGTCGGTAGGCGGCGGCGTCGCCGATGGCTAGGATTTCTGGAACAGAGCTCTGCATATGCTGGTCGACACGGATGCCGTTGGCGACAGCAATGCCGGCGGCTTCGGCCAGTTCGACATTGGGCACGACGCCGATGCCGATGATCACCATCTGCGCCGGCAGGCGTTCGCCACTTGAGGTGATCGTTGCCGAGACGCGGCCGCTGTCACCCTCCAGCCTGGCAATGGTTGTGCCGGTCAGGATGCGCACACCGATCGCCTCCAGGCGCTGGCGCACATGGGCGGCGATGATCGGCGCCACGGCGCGGCCGAGCAGCCGGTCGACGGCCTCGACGACGGTGACGTTGCGGCCGGCGGCCCTCAGCGTCGCCGCGATCTCCAGCCCGATGAAGCCGCCGCCGAGAATGACCACGTCCTCGCTTTGCGCGCTGAGCTCGCGGATCAGGCGCGCATCGGCCAGCGAGCGCAGCGAGACCACGCCGGCGAGGCCGGCGCCGTCGAGCTTGAGCAGGCGCGGCCGCGACCCGGTCGCAAGCACCAGCCGGTCGAAGCCGAGCGTTCCACCGCCTGCGACATTCAACCGGCCCGCGCGGGCATCGATGCTGTCAATGCGCACGCCCGGCCGGTAGTCGATGGTGTTGCCCGAGTAAAAGGCCTCGCCGCGCAAGGGTTGCGGCTTGGCTTCGAGATCCTTGATGAAGGTCTTGGACAGCGGCGGTTTGTGATAAGGCAGTTCCTGCTCGTTGCCGATCAGGACGACGGGCCCTTCATAGCCCTCTTCGCGCAGGCTGGCTGCGGCCTGCACGCCGGCATGGCCCGCACCGACAATCACAACCCCGTTCGTCATCGCAATCCTTTTTGTTTGCAAATCTAAGCCCTTGCGCCAGGTGGCGATTGTCTGCCGCCGCCGCAAGAGCCGAGGATCGGGTCGCACCCAGAATGGCTGTCTGTCAATCGGGTTAGCGAGGCAGTCGTGGTTTAAAAGTTGACATTTGTAGCTTAGAATAATTCTAAACTGTTGTTTCAATTGAATTTTTTCCGTCGCGCCAGTTGACTCCTGGCCTCTCCCTCGCTTTATGAGGACTGCGCGCAAAGCGTATCCCTTTGATGTCTGGGCCTTGAACCCTTTCGATTGGAGGCAAGTGGGTGTCTTTTTATCGCGAACCGCGCATCGGCGCGGCCACCATCTTTACCGGCATGCTCATGCCTCGGCGCGGGTTGGCGCCATCTATTGAATTTCCAAAGAACTGGAGAAGGATAATGACGGCACGCAACGGCGGCAGGCTGGCTGCGATCTGCGCCACGGCTGCACTGACGGCGGCGGTGTTCGTGTTGCCGGCGAAAGCCGGGACCGACGCGAAAGCGGTGATCAAGACCTATGCCGACATCGCTCTGGCCAAATACGAGGATTCGCTGACCACGGCGCAGACGCTGGACAAGGCTGTCGATGCGCTTATCGCCAGCCCCTCCGCCGATACGCTGAACGCCGCGCGCGAAGCCTGGAAGGCGGCGCGCATCCCTTACCAGCAGACCGAGGTCTATCGCTTCGGCAACAAGATCGTCGACGACTGGGAAGGCCGCGTGAATTCCTGGCCGCTGGATGAGGGCCTGATCGATTATGTCGCCAAGAGCTACGGCACCGAGTCGGACGAGAATGCGCTCTACACGGCCAACGTCATCGCCAACAAGGAAATCGAGATCAACGGCAAGAAGGTCGACGCCTCGAAGCTGACGCCGGAATTCCTGTCCGGCACGCTGCAGGAAGCCGGCGGCGTCGAGGCCAATGTCGCGACCGGCTATCACGCGATCGAATTCCTGCTCTGGGGCCAGGACCTGCACGGCACCGGTCCGGGCGCCGGCGAGCGGCCCTACACGGACTACGACCTCAAGAACTGCACGGGCGGCAATTGCGACCGCCGCGCCGAATATCTGAAGTCGGCGAGCGACCTTCTGGTGTCCGACCTGCAGGAGATGGTCAACAACTGGAAGGAAGACGGCGCCGCGCGCAAGAACCTCACTGACGGCGATGCGAATACCGGCATCTCCACCATCTTCACCGGCATGGGCTCGCTCTCCTACGGCGAACTGGCGGGCGAGCGCATGAAGCTTGGCCTTTTGCTGCACGATCCGGAGGAGGAGCACGACTGCTTCTCCGACAACACCTATAACTCGCATCTCTATGACGCGGTCGGCATCCGCGACGCCTACCATGCCAGCTACAAGCGGCTCGACGGTTCCGTGGTTTCGGGTCCGTCGGTGTCCGACATGGTGAAGGCCGCCGAATCGGCGATCGACAAGGAGTTGTCGGGCAAGCTCGACACCACCGTCGCCAAGATGGAGGCCATCAAGGCGCGCGCGTTGGCCGGCGAGGCCTACGACCAGCAGATCGCCGAGGGCAACACCGAAGGCAACGCCACCGTGCAGGCGGCGATCGACGCCCTGATCGACCAGACCAAGTCGATCGAGCGCGCCGTCGGCTCGCTCAAGCTGAACCAGATCGCCTTCGAGGGTTCGGACAGCCTCGACGCCCCGGACAAGGTGTTTAAGTAATCCCAAAAACTGGAAGCCGGTTTTTGGACAGGATCATGCACGACTAAGAAACCAGCCAAGCGGCGCCGGACCGGCGCCGTCAGCCAGAGCAAGTGAAATGCTGATCTGCCATTGCAACATCATCACCGAGAAGGAGATCGAGCGGACGATCATCGGCCTGCTGGATGAGGATCCTTGGCAGTTGATCGTGCCCGCGAAGGTCTATCACGCGATGCGCAAGCGCGGCCGCTGTTGCGGCTGTTTCCCAAATGTGGTGGAAACGATCATTCGGGTCACCGAGAACTACCACGCCCGCTCACAGGTGGGCGGCGTGGACATCGTTTCACACCTGGATCGCGTGCGAGGCTTGCGCGGCCAATACGGGAGCAGAACCCATGAAAGGCGAACCGCAGATCATCGAGCGGCTTAACGAAGCTCTGTTTCTGGAGCTTGGAGCCGTCAACCAGTACTGGGTGCATCACCGTCTGCTCGAGGATTGGGGCTACACCAAGCTGGCAAAGAAGGAGCGGGCGGAATCGATCGAGGAAATGCATCACGCCGACCGGCTGATCGCGCGCATCATCTTCCTCGAAGGCCATCCGAACCTGCAGTCCGTCGCGCCGCTGCGCATCGGCCAGAACGTCAAGGAAGTGCTCGAATCCGATCTGGCCGGCGAATATGACGCGCGCACCGCCTACAAGCGCTCGCGCGAGATCTGCCACGACGAAGGCGATTTCGTCTCAATGAAGCTGTTCGAGGACCTTTTGACCGACGAGGAAGGCCATATCGACTT
Source organism: Mesorhizobium sp. M2A.F.Ca.ET.043.05.1.1 (assembly GCF_003952445.1). Taxonomy (NCBI): domain Bacteria; kingdom Pseudomonadati; phylum Pseudomonadota; class Alphaproteobacteria; order Hyphomicrobiales; family Phyllobacteriaceae; genus Mesorhizobium; species Mesorhizobium sp. M2A.F.Ca.ET.043.05.1.1. The sequence continues at coordinate 4,233,352 of NZ_CP034446.1, read as the reverse complement.
CCTGGAAACGCAGCTCGACCTGCTCGCCTCGATCGGCGAGGAGAAGTACGGCCTGCTCAATGCCGACTCGGCCAACGAGGCGGAGTAAGGATATGCGGGAATGCGGCGCCCCGTAGACTTTTCGCGCCGCGCGCGGCGGGCCGCAATCGACGGCTTGCCGCTTCAGAAGAGCCCGCGATACCGGACCGGGCGCGGGGCGTCGCTTTTGCTGGCGATCATGCTTTCCGCACCCACGCTGGCCGGCGAGCCGGCCGCTCTGCCGACGAGCCGCACCGACCTGACTCCGAAGGACCAGGCGCGGGTTCTGGCCGTCACCAGGCCAACGACCGACTTCACCATGCCTGAGCCATTCGAGCTGATGCAAGGTGGCGCCGGCACGTCGCGCAAGGACGTCAACCGCGATGCCTTCTCGCAATCCTCAGCCAACATCACTTTCGAGGAAGAGGGCAATTTCAAGCTCGGCAATGCGCTTTTCCGCAAGAACTGGGTGTCGTCGCCGTCGTCGACCCAGGCTTCCGACGGTCTTGGCCCGCTGTTCAACGAGCGCGCCTGCCAGAACTGCCATTTGAAGGATGGCCGCGGCCGCCCGCCGCAAGGTGATGCCGGATCGACGTCAATGTTCCTCAGGCTCGCGCGCGACGCGAGCAGCGCCGAGGAAAAGGCCGCGCTCGCCGACCACAAGGTGCTGAACTTTTCGGACCCGGTCTATGGCGCGCAATTGCAGGATTTGGCAGTTCCGGGCCTCAAGAGCGAAGGCCGTGCGCGCGTCGAGTACTCCGAGGAAAAAGCAACACTCGGCGACGGCACCGTCGTTTCGCTGCGCAAGCCGCGTTATTCTGTCGAAAATCCCGGCTACGGTCCGCTCGATCCGCGCACCACGCTGTCGCCGCGCCTGACGCCGCCGATGATCGGGCTCGGCCTGATCGAGCAGATCGCGCCGGCCGATATCCTCGCTCATGCCGATCCGGACGATCGCGACGGCGACGGCATTTCGGGGCGGCCGAACATCGTGCGCGACGAGCTGAGCGGTGCGGTGACCCTGGGCCGCTTCGGCTGGAAGGCGCAGACCGCCTCGATCCGCCAGCAGGCGGCCGATGCTTTTGCCGGCGATATCGGCATCTCGACTCCGGAAATGCCGAAGCCTTGGGGCGACTGCACGGAGGCCGAGAAGGATTGCCTGGCCATGCCGAACGGCGTGCAGCAGCGGCTGGGCACGGCCGAAGCCCCGCCGCCGGTGATGGACCTCGTCACCTTCTATTCGCAGAATCTGGCCGTGCCGGCGCGGCGCGACATCGCCACACCGCAAGTGCTCGCCGGCAAAAAGCAGTTCTACGACATGGGCTGCATTTCCTGCCACACGCCAAAATTCGTCACCATACGCGGCACGCCAAACAAGGCGCAGGCCTTCCAGCTGATCTGGCCCTATTCCGACTTCCTGCTGCACGACATGGGCGAGGGCCTTGCGGACGGACAACGGGTTGGAGAAGCCACGGGGAGCGAGTGGCGCACGCCACCGCTCTGGGGTATTGGGCTCGCCGCGACAGTCAACGGCAATGCCTTTTATCTGCATGACGGCCGCGCCCGCACGCTTGCCGAGGCGATCCTGTGGCATGGCGGCGAGGGGCAGAAGGCCCGCGACCGCTTTGCCGGGGCGGCCGCGGCCGACCGTGAGGCGCTGATCAAATTCCTGGAGTCCCTCTGATGCTAAAACGCGTCGCTCTGATGTCGAAATGCCTGGTCCTTGTTCTTCCTTTCCTTCTGGCCGCCGCCTTGCCGGCATCGGCCGCGGTCAAGGCTTCCGACGTCATCGAGCGCGCGATCGACGGGTTCGTCCGCCCCGCCTATGCCAGCCTTGATGAGCATGCGGTAGGGCTGACCAAAGCGATGCAACAGCTTTGCGAAGCGCCGTCCGAAATCAATCTCGAAGCGGCGCGCTCGGCGTTTTCCGGCGCGGTCGAGGCCTGGTCTGTGGCCGAGATCATCGCCTTCGGGCCGATCAAGGAAAACAACCGGCTGGAGCGTATGCTCTATTGGCCGGACCGCAAGAGCATCGGCCTGAGACAAGTGCAGGCCACGCTCGCATCGAAGGTCCCGTCAGCCACCGATCCGGCGCAACTGGCGCAAAAGAGCGTCGCCATGCAGGGTCTCGGCGCGCTCGAATACGTGCTCTATGGCGACGGCGCCGAAACGCTTGCAGGGAAGGACGAGCCCTATCGTTGCGCCTATGGCGAGGCGGTCGCCGGCAACGTCGAAACCATGGCCGGCGAGGTGCGCGATGCCTGGCAAAAGCCCGACGGCTTCGCTTCGCTCTGGGCCAATCCCGGCCCGAAGAACCCGCTCTACCGCGACGGCAACGAAGCGGTGACGGAAATGGTCGGCGTCTTCATCAACGAGCTGGACATGATCCGCGATGTGCGGCTCAAGGGCTTCCTTGGAGCCAAGCCGGACGCCGACAAGCCGAAGCAGGCGATCTACTGGCGCTCGCGGAACACGGCGGCCTCGCTGGCCGGAAATCTCTCCGGCATCGACCAGCTATTCCAGGCTTCCAAGCTCGGCGATGCGCTGCCCGCCGATGCGCAATGGATGGCCGAGTCCATCCATATCCAGCTCACCAACGGCGTGACAACAGCGAAATCGATCCCCGGCCCGATCAACAAGGCGCTCGCCGACCCCGCGCTGCGCGACAAGCTCGAACATTTCGCGCTGATCACCTCGAGCCTGTCGACCTTGATCGGCACCAGGATGACCGCCGAGTTCGGCCTGACCGCGGGCTTCTCGTCGCTGGATGGGGACTGAGCATGGTCCCGACAGTGGCGCAGATTGTAGGGAATAGTTCCTGGCCAAGAGGCTTTGGTTGTTCGAACGCGTCTGCTTCGTGGAATCACTGTCTTTCGAAATTGGCTGAAGCGCTCCTCCCATCGTCATCCACGGGCGAAGCAAGGAGCGTAGCGACGCAGCGCAGACCCGAGGATCCATGCCGTGACTTTGAGGCGTTGCAACGGTGCAGAATTCTGCGCCGCTGCGCCCTTCGGCCAAGGTCACGGCATGGATCCTTGGGTCTCCGCGACGGAGCTGCGCTCCTGCTTCGCCCAAGGATGACGAAGTTCCGGAGGCTTCGGCCAACCTCCAACGTCTGCGATGATCCATCCCAGCGATCGGTAAGCGCCAAGCTTCGGCTGCACGCGATCGAAATTGCGGCGTCCTGGAGCAAGGCAATGCAGGGGGAGATCGTCCCGTGAGAACCGCCCTCATCGACCGCCGCGATTTCCTGCGGGCCGCGGGCGCTGGCTTCGCCGCCGCCATGGCGCCGCGCGCCTGGGCCGACGCCCTTGCGGCGGACGCCGTATTTGCCACGGCCTTCGTCAAACGCGACGGCAGTTTTGGCGCCGCCGTGCTCTCCGAGGCGGGGAAAATCCTGCACACTGTCGATCTGCCGGATCGCGGCCATGACGTCACTTTCGATCGGGTGTCGAAACGCTCGGTCGTTTTTGCCCGGCAGCCCGGCACTTTCGCGGTCGTCTTCGACCATGCCGGCCGCGACAAGCCCTTGACCATTGCCAGCATCGCCGGGCGGCATTTCTTCGGCCATGGCGTGTTCTCGCCCGACGGCGCGCTGCTCTATGCGACCGAAAACGATTTCGACAACGCGGCCGGTGTCGTCGGCGTATACGATGCGAAGTCCAAGTTCAGCCGCGTCGGCGAGTTCCCGACCTATGGCATGGGGCCGCATGAGCTGCTCCTGCTGGGCGACGGCCGCAACTTGGCTATCGCAAATGGCGGCATCGAAACCCATCCTGATTACGGCCGTGCCGAGCTCAACATCGCGACGATGAAGCCCTCCTATACGCTGGTCGACCGTGTGACCGGCGACCTGATCGAAAAGCACGAATTGCCGCCGGCGCTGCATCAGCTTTCGATCCGCCATATGGACCGCGACCAGGCGGGCACCGTGTGGTTCGGCTGCCAGTATCGCGGGCCGGCGACCGACCGCCCGGCGCTGGTCGGCCGCGCCGCGCGCGGCAAGGAACTCGAACTGGTGGAGATACCGCAGGACGTGCTCTCCGGCTTCCGCAATTACATTGGCTCGGTCGCCGCCAATGCCGCGACAGGCACCGTTGCCGTCACCTCGCCGGAGGGCAATTCGCTGGCCGTCCTCGATGCCGCCAGCGGACGCGTGGTCGCGACGCGGTCTCTGGTCGAGGTTTGCGGTCTTGCGCCTGACGGCAGCGGCTTCATGGCGACGACCGGCGCCGGCGAGATCGTCGGCGGCGCCGGCGCTATCCGTTCCGAGCCGGACTATGTCTGGGACAACCATATGCTCCGCATTGTCGCGACGGCGTGATCGCCGCGCCTGGAGTAATTTCGGGGGAAAGTGTGAGCGGTTTTCCGCCCGCATTTGCGTCAAAGCAAAGTGATAAAGCGTCTCGCCGTTTCCGTGAAACGGTGAAACGCTCTAGAAGCAAAGCCGCTTAACATTTCTCAGCCCTGGCCCTTGCGGCGGCGGCCCATGCCGGGCAGAGGGAATTGTGTTCGATCAGTTCGTTAGCCGGCCTATGAAGCTGCCCGTATGAAGTTGCTTGCCATCGACTGCGCCGCCAGTCTCTGCGCCGCCTGCGTCTATGACGCGGGCGCGGGGAAGGAGCTTGGCCGCGAGCTGCGCGATCTCGGCAAGGGGCATGCCGAGCATCTGATGGCCGTCATCGAGACCGCCTTGCAAGCCGGCAGCGTCGGCTACCCTGACCTGGACGCCGTTGCCGTCTCGATCGGCCCCGGCTCCTTCACCGGCCTGCGCGTCGGCGTCTCGACCGCGCGCGGCCTGGCGTTGGCGCTGAAAATCCCGGCGATCGGCGTGACGACGCTGGAAGCCTTGGCTGCCGAGGGCGCCAACACCTTTCCCGGGCGCGCGGTGCTTGCCGCGCTCGACGCCGGCCGCGAGGAAATCCATGCGGCGCTCTACGATAAAGCGTTAGCCGAAACTTACGGACCATCCGTAGCCACGCTTTCCGAGGCGGTGACAATGGCCGTCAATGCCGACGCTGTCCTTGTCGGCACCGCCGCGCCGCATATTGCCCAAGCGGCTGAGCGTCCTTTCGACACCGGTCCGGTCGCCGCCACCGCCGATATTGCGACCTATGCCAGGCTGGCCGCCGCCAAGGGACCCGGCGAGAAGCCGAAGCCGCTCTATCTGCGCGGCGCCGACGCCAAGCCGCAGGCGGGTTTCATTCTGCCAAGGCAGGACAAGGGAACCGAGCCCTGATGCGCATTCCGTTCTTTCAGCCGCGCCGCAGGGATTATGCGCTGGAACCGCTGACGGTCGCCGACAGCGCCGCTGTCTCGGTGCTGCATCGCGAGGATTTCGTGCGGCCCTGGACTGACGGCGAGTTTGCGGCACTCCTCGAACAGGACACGGTCTTCGGCTATGCGGCGCGGGAAACAGGTCAGGGCTCCAAGCCGCCGGTCGGCTTCGTGCTCGCCCGGCTCGCGGCCGGCGAGGGCGAGATCCTGACCGTGGCCGTCGCCCGCAGCCATCGCCGCCAGGGCCTTGGCTGGCAACTGATGGACGCGGTGCTGCGCGAGCTTCATGCGCAGCGCGCCGAAGCGCTCTTCCTCGAGGTCGACGAGACCAATTCGCCCGCGATCGGGCTCTACCGCAGGCTCGGCTTCATCCAGGTCGGTCATCGCCCGAACTATTACCGCTCGACCGAGCACGGCCCGACCGGCGCGCTTGTCATGCGCCGCGATCTTCGCTAGCCAGTCCGCGCGATACGGGCATGATCCCGAAAAGTGGGAACCGGTTATTGCTGCGCTGACCTCCGGTTCGGAAAACATCATGCTCCACAAAGAGTTAGATCAGGACGACGATTCAACGAAGCGTCATCCTGATCTAGGGCCGGAGCGAATGATCGAGAAATTGCGGATTTTCCTGGCGCTCTTCTATGTCGTCGTCTGTTCCCTGGTGCTGGTGCCGCTGCAGATCCTGTCGATGAAGACGGGGCTGTGGCCCGAAACTGTCATCCTGAAGACCTGGCACAGCATGATCCTGCGGGCGCTGGGCATGCGGGTGCATGTGACGGGCAGCTTGGCCAAAGACCGCCCTCTGTTGGTCGCGGCCAACCACATTTCCTGGACCGACATCATGGTGCTCGGCTCCTTCGTCGATGTGAAGTTCATCGCCCGGGCCGACATGGAAGGCTGGCCGCTCATCGGCATGCTGTCCAAGCTGCAGCGCACCGTCTTCATCGAGCGCGAGCGCAAGCGCACCTCCGGCGACCAGGCCAGCGAGATCGCCAAGAGGATGGCGAAAGGCGACGCCATGGTGCTGTTCGCCGAAGGCTCGACCGGCGACGGCAACCTGGTGCTGCCGTTCAAGAGCACGTTGTTCGGCGCGGCCTCGATGGCGATTTCGGAAGGCGCGGCGGAACAGGTCTTCATCCAGCCCGTGGCGATCGCCTATACGCGCCTGCACGGCATGCCGATGGGCCGCCGCCATCGGCCGATCACCGCCTGGATCGGCGACCAGGATCTGATGCCGCATCTCAAAACCCTGCTTGCCGAAGGCGCGATCGATGCCGAGGTGCATTTCGGCCAGCCGGTGCCGTTCTCCAAGGGTTCGAACCGCAAGGAAACGGCGAGGCTGATGGAAGCCAAGGTGCGCGAGATGATGCAAGGCATCCTCGCCGACCCGGCCAAGAGCCGGTGAAGTCGAGGCGCACGACGGGCCACAAGGCAGAATCGTCTGTTTTTTGTCACGGAAAGGCGCTAGAAGCCGCCCGATGGAACTGAACACGATTGAAAGCCATGGCATCGGCGCTGCCGCCGAGCGCTCGGCCGCCACTGACCGCACGGCGAAAAAGGTCTTCGTCAAGACCTATGGCTGCCAGATGAACGTCTACGATTCCCAGCGCATGACCGATGCGCTGGCCGCCGACGGCTATGTCGCCACCGACGCCGTCGAGGAGGCCGATCTGGTGCTGCTCAACACCTGCCATATCCGCGAGAAGGCGGCTGAGAAGGTCTATTCGGAGCTTGGCCGCATCCGTGACATGAAGGCCGAGCGCGCCGGGGCCGGCCGTGAATTGCTGATCGGTGTCGCCGGCTGCGTGGCGCAGGCCGAAGGTGCGGAAATCATCCGTCGCGCGCCGGCGGTCGACCTGGTCATAGGCCCGCAGACCTATCACCGGCTGCCGGACGTGCTGGCGCGGGTTCGCGGCGGCGAGAAGATCGTCGAGACCGAATACGCCATCGAGGACAAGTTCGAGCACCTGCCGCAGCCGAAGCGCGCCGAATTGGCAAAGCGCGGCGTCACCGCCTTCCTCACGGTGCAGGAAGGCTGCGACAAGTTCTGCACCTTCTGCGTGGTGCCCTATACCCGCGGCTCCGAGGTCTCGCGCCCGGTGGCGCAGATCGTCGCCGAGGCCGAGCGGCTGGCCGAGGCCGGCGTGCGCGAGGTGACGCTGCTCGGCCAGAACGTCAATGCCTGGCATGGCGTTGGCGAGAATGGCGAGGAATGGGGTCTCGGCCGCCTGCTGTTCCGGCTTGCGGAAATCCCCGGACTGGCGCGGCTGCGCTACACAACCAGCCACCCGCGCGACATGGACGACGAATTGATCGCCGCACATCGTGACCTGCCCGCCTTGATGCCCTATCTGCATTTACCGGTGCAGTCGGGCTCCGATCGGATTTTGAAGGCGATGAACCGCAGGCACACGGCACGCGACTATCTGGCGCTCATCGAACGCATTCGCGCCGCCCGTCCCGACATCGCCATGTCGGGCGATTTCATCGTCGGCTTCCCCGGCGAGACGGACGAGGATTTCGAGGCGACGCTGAAACTGGTGCGCGAAGTGGGCTACGCCTCGGCCTTCACCTTCAAATATTCCCCACGTCCTGGCACGCCGGGCGCCGAGATGGACGGTCATCTTTCCGAAACCGCGAAGGACGAACGGCTGCAGCGCCTGCAGGCGCTGATCAACGATCAGCAGCAGAATTTCATAGCCAGCGTGGTCGGCCGCACCGTCAGCACGCTGATCGAGAAGCCAGGGCGCCGCCCCGGTCAGATTCTTGGCCGCTCGCCATGGCTGAACCCGGTGATTGTTGACGACAAGGCCGGTGGAATCGGTGACATTATCGATGTGCGAATCACGAAGACAGGCCCCAACAGCCTGTTCGCCGAGTTGGCCTAGCCACAAGCCTCGGCAGATGAGGAGAGACGGTTGAGCGCTGCCGAACTGAAGAATCCGCCCCAGAACCAGGCGTCCGGGGCTTCCGACATGGCGCACATCGTACTGACCTTCGACAACAACAAGCTTGCCAGCGCCCTCTACGGCCAGTTCGACGAGAACCTGGCGCGGCTCGAGCAGAAGCTGGGCGTGGATATCCGCTCGCGCGGCAACCAGCTTGCAATCAAGGGGTCGGCTTCGGCCGCCGAACAGGCGCGCCGCGCGCTGGATACGCTCTATGGCATCCTGCAGAAGGGCGTCGACATCGGCCAGTCGGACGTCGACGGCGCCGTGCGCATGGCGATTGCCGCCGACGACCAGCTGACGCTGCCCACCATGGAGCGCAAGGGCAAGGTTTCGGCCGCCCAGATCTCGACGCGCAAGAAGACGATCTACGCCCGTTCGCTGACGCAGGACGCCTATATGCGGGCGCTGGAGCGCTCCGAAATGGTCTTCGGGATCGGCCCGGCAGGTACCGGCAAGACCTACCTGGCGGTCGCGCATGCGGCGATGCTCTTGGAGCGCGGCATGGTCGAACGCATCGTGCTGTCGCGCCCCGCGGTCGAGGCCGGCGAGCGGCTGGGCTTCCTGCCCGGCGACATGAAGGAGAAGGTGGACCCCTATCTGCGGCCGCTCTACGACGCGCTCTACGACATGATGCCGGCCGACAAGGTCGAGCGGGCGATCGCGGCCGAAGTGATCGAGATCGCGCCTCTGGCCTTCATGCGCGGCCGCACGCTGGCGCATGCGGCTGTAATCCTTGACGAGGCGCAGAACACCACGCAGATGCAGATGAAGATGTTCTTGACCCGTCTCGGCGAGAACTCGCGCATGATCGTCACCGGCGATCCGACCCAGATCGACCTGCCGCCCAACACCAAGTCGGGGCTGGTCGAGGCGCTGCGCATCCTCGACGGCGTGCCTGGCATCGTCACCGTCCGCTTCAACGAAGGCGACGTGGTGCGCCACCCGCTGGTTGCCGAGATCGTCAAGGCCTATGACCGCGACGGCAAGCTGGCGCGGGGCCTGGGCGCCGAAAGCTGATCAAAAGGCTATATGGCTGACAATCCAGCATCCAGCGGCGAGACGCCGGTCGATATCGATATTTTCGTCGAGGCCGGCGATTGGCCTGCCGAAGTCGAGCTGACGCGCCTGGTCGACCGCGCCGTTGCGGCCGCCTTTGCCGAAACCGGGGCGACCGGCGTCTCCGAGCTCAGCGTCGTCTTTTCCGACGATGCTCACATCCGGACGCTCAACGCCGAATGGCGCGGCAAGGACAAGCCCACCAACGTCTTGTCTTTTCCGGCTTTTCCGTTTCCGAAAGGCGGCAAGCTGCCGCCGATGCTGGGCGACATCGTGCTGGCTTCCGAAACGGTGGCGAGCGAGGCCGCACTCGAAGACAAGCCGCTTGAGAACCATATCACCCATCTCGTCATCCATGGCCTGCTGCACTTGCTGGGTCATGATCACGAGACCGACGCCGAGGCAGAGGAGATGGAAGCGATCGAGCGCGCCGCGCTTGCGAGGCTTGCCATTCCCGATCCCTACGCGTAACAAAAAAGCTCAATTGACCTGATGGCGATGAACGACACACCAGAAACTGCCGCCCGCCCGGACGCCGGCAGTGCTGCCAAGCCTTCCGAAAAAACGGAAGAGGGCTCGAGTCCGAGTATTCCCACCGGCAGCGCGGCCGCTGAGCCGACGCATGCCGGTCCTTCGCTCTTCGACCGCGTGCTCGGCCTGTTCCGGCACCGCAACGGCACCAGCCTGCGCGAGGAGATCGCCGGCGCGCTCGCCGAAACGACGACCGATGCGGAATCCTTCTCGCCCGGCGAACGCGCCATGCTCAACAACATCCTGCGCCTGCGCGAAGTGCGGGTCGAGGACGTCATGGTGCCGCGCGCCGATATTGAGGCGGTCGAGATCAACACCACGCTTGGCGACCTGCTCGGCCTTTTCGAGCAGTCCGGCCATTCGCGCATGCCGGTCTATTCCGAGACGTTGGACGATCCGCGCGGCATGGTCCACATTCGCGATGTGCTCGCCCACATCACCAAGGTCGCCCGCGTCAAGAAGGGCCGCACCAGGGCGAAGGCGCCGGTGACGACGGCGCTCGACCTTGCGCAGGTCGATCTCGCGCGCACCATCGGCGAGCTCAATCTGATCCGCCAGGTGCTGTTCGTGCCGCCTTCGATGCTGGCCTCCGACCTCATGGGCCGCATGCAGACGACGCGCACGCAGATGGCCCTGGTCATCGACGAATATGGCGGCACCGACGGCCTCGCCTCGCTGGAAGACATCGTCGAGATGGTGGTCGGCGACATCGAGGACGAGCATGACGACGACGAGCCGATGATCACGCAGACCGGCGACGGCGTCTTCGTCGTCGACGGCAAGGCCGAGATCGACGAGGTCGCCAAGATGATCGGCGAGGATTTCGCCGCCGGCGAGCATGGCGAATATGTCGACACGATCGGCGGCATGATCTTCAACACGCTCGGCCGGGTCCCGGCCAGGGGCGAAGTCGTGCAGGCCATTCCCGGCTTCGAGTTCCACGTGCTCGACGCCGACCCGCGCCGCGTCAAGCGCGTGCGCATCGTGCAGAGCCTGAAGGGCGAGCGGCAGCGTCGCCGCGCCGCCCGCACCGAACAGGCCTGATCCCCTGGAGCAATTCCAGGAAAGTGCGCAGCGGTTTTCCGTCCGGAATTGCGTAAAAAAGAACGTGGAGCGGCATGCCGACCGACGATCCATTCCACCATGCGGTCCTGGGCTCAGGCGTTTTCTATCGCGATCCGCGCGCGGCTTTGTCCTTTCTGCAGGCGGCCTTTGGTTTTGAGCCGAGCATGCTGGTGAGCGATCCCGACGGTCGGCTCGTGCATGCCGAAATGCGCTTCGGCGACGGCTATATCATCGTCGATTCCGAATGGGATGAGCGTATCGCCAGTCCCGTCTCTGTCGGCGGCAAGAACACGCAAGCCGTCTATGTCCGTCTGCAGCAGGATATCGACGCTCATTGCGAGAAAGCGCGCGCGGCAGGCGCGGAGATCGTCGAGGAGCCCGCGGATCATTTCTACGGCGAGCGCCAATATCGCGCCCGCGACCCCGAAGGCCATATCTGGACATTCACCCGAACCGTACGCGTCGTGTCGAAAGACGAGGCCGAGCGACTGACCGGCCTGCGGATCGAGGGCTGGCACAGATAGCGCTAAGGTGTATCAGGCGCCGCTTATCTGGGTTTGGATCGCGCGGCTCGGCCTGTTAAACCTCTAACTCCCTGATTCGCGCGACTTGGGAAGCTGGATGCAGCGCTTTGCCGGCCGGATAATTCTGCTGTGGGGGTGGCGGCGGGCGCTGGTGGCCTTTGCCGCCGGAGCGCTGGCGGTGCTTGCCCAGGCGCCTTACGATTTCTTCGCCGTCTGCTTCGTCTCGTTCCCGGTTCTGGTCTGGCTGCTCGACGGCGCCACCGGCGAGGCTTCCGATGGCTGGTTCAGGCGCCTGCGGCCGGCTTTCGCCACCGGCTGGTGGTTCGGCTTCGGCTACTTCCTCGCCGGTCTCTGGTGGATCGGCCAGGCATTGCTGGTCGAGGCCGACAGCTTCGCCTGGGCCTTGCCCTTCGCCGTTGTTGGCATCCCCTTTGCGCTCGCCTTCTTCTATGGCTTCGCCACCGTGGTGGCGCGCGTGTTGTGGAGCAGCGACATCGGCCGCATCGCCGCCCTTGCCTTCGGCTTTGGCCTTGCCGAATGGCTGCGCGATTTCCTCTTCACCGGCTTTCCCTGGAATGCCGTCGGCTATGCGGCGATGCCGGTGCCGCTGCTGATGCAGAGCGTGTCGGTGACCGGCATGATCGGCATGAACGCGCTCGCGGTTTTCGTGTTTTCGCTGCCTGCGCTGGTTGCGGCACGCCGGCATCTGAGGCTGGGTCTTGCCCTGTTCGTCATCCTCGTCGCCAGCCATGTCGGCTTCGGCTACGCCCGGCTCGCGGCCCCGGTCGAGCCGGCCCGCTCGATCGACGTTCGCATCGTTCAGCCGTCGGTCGATCTCAGCGAAAAGTGGGACGCCTCGGTGCGCGACCGCATCTTCGCGACTTTACTGGGCATGTCGGGGAAAGCGCCGGAAGAAGGCCATGCCAAGCCGCAGCTTATCCTGTGGCCGGAAACATCGGTGCCCTTCCTGTTCACCGAGCGTCCGGACGCGCTCACGGCTCTGGGCGACATGCTGGCCGACGGCCAGATGCTGATTGCCGGCGTCGTGCGCGAGGAGGGCGGATCGGCGAGTGCCGGCAGCCGCTATTACAATTCCGTGGTGGCGATCAACGACAAAGGCGAGATCGTCGATGCCGTCGACAAGGTGCATCTGGTGCCCTTCGGCGAATACCTGCCCTTCGCCGATCTTTTCCAACGCTTCGGCATAGGCCAGCTCGTTGCCGGACCGATGAATTTCGCCGCCGGCAACGAGCGGCATCCGATCAGTCTGCCGGGCGGCCTGCGTGCCGCGCCGTTCATCTGCTACGAGGTGATCTTTCCCGATCTCGTCGCCGCCGACGCCGCGTCATCTGACGTGATCGTGAACGTCACCAACGACGCCTGGTTTGGTGACACGCCAGGCCCGTATCAGCATTTCAGGCAGGCGCAGATTCGCGCGGTGGAGAACGGATTGCCGCTGCTGCGCGCGGCCAACAACGGCATCTCCGCAATTGTCGATTCGCGCGGGCGCATCATCGATGCGCTTGCCGTCAACGCGCGCGGCGCCATCGACGCGCATGTGCCGGTTTCTGGGCGCGCCCTCCTGTCCCCCGAACAGCGGCATTTTAACGGATTGCTGATCATGTTCCTGTTTGCGCTGATGGCCTTCACATTGAATGTAAGGCAGCGGCTACGGGTGAATTGACAGTCGGCACATTAGAAACTCATACTGTAACGCCTAAAATTTTTCGAAGTCGGTTGGAGGGTTCTGTTGGGGCAGGTGGCTCCGGCTTCATATGGGCGGAACAAAATAGAAAAAGCCGGAAAAATTCGGCGAGGAAAAAATGACAGAAGAGAATAAGAAGAAGCCGAATCCGATCGACATTCATGTCGGGAGTCGCATCCGGCTGCGTCGCAATATGCTTGGAATGAGCCAGGAAAAGCTGGGTGAAAATCTCGGCATCACCTTTCAGCAGATCCAGAAGTATGAGAAGGGCACGAACAGGGTTGGCGCCAGCCGTCTGCAGGCGATCGCCTCCATCCTGAGCGTTCCCGTCGCCTTCTTTTTCGAGGATGCCCCGGGCGAGGAGACCGGTGGCGGCAATCGGGGATTTGCCGAAGACTCCTCGATGGCCTTCGCCATCGAATTCTGCGGCAGTCCCGAAGGGCTTCAGCTCAACCGGGCTTTCGTCAAGATCGGCGACGTCAAGGTGCGCCGCCGCATCATCGATCTGGTGAAGGCGCTCTCCGCCGAGGACGCCGATTGATTTTTACCTATGCCGCCGGCGGCGCCCCGCCGCTGGTGGCATAGCCGGCCTTGCCTACATTCATGCCAGATCCGTCGCGCCGCTTGACGAGCGGCGCCCGGCACCGCTAACACGTGGCGCGCCAAAAATCGGCAACCTGCCGATTTTTTTTCAAGAGGGGACACCCGTGACGCGGCAGAATTATCTCTTCACCTCGGAATCCGTCTCCGAGGGTCATCCCGACAAAGTTTGTGACCGCATCTCCGACGAAATCGTCGATCTGGTCTATCGCGAAGCCAAGAAGACAGGCATGGATCCGTGGAAGGTCCGCGTCGCCTGCGAAACGCTGGCCACCACCAACCGCGTCGTCATCGCCGGCGAGGTCCGCGTCCCCGACACGCTTTTGAAGAAGGACAAGGCCGGCAACGTCCTCAAGGATGCGTCCGGCCACCCCGTGGTCAACCCGGCCAAGTTCAAGTCGGTCGCCCGCAAGGCTATCAGAGAGATCGGCTACGAGCAGTCCGGCTTCCACTGGAAGACCGCCAAGATCGACGTGCTGCTGCACGGCCAGTCGCCCGACATCGGCCAGGGCGTCGACAACGCCGCCGACCGCCAGGGCGAGGAAGGTGCCGGCGACCAGGGCATCATGTTCGGTTACGCCTGCCGCGAGACGCCCGACCTGATGCCGGCGCCGATCTATTACAGCCACAAGATCCTCGAATTGCTTGCCGCCGCGCGCCATGAAGGCAATGGCGAGGCCGGCAAGCTCGGCCCGGACGCCAAGAGCCAGGTCACCGTGCGCTATGCCGACGGCAAGGCGGCGGAAGTTACGCAGATCGTGCTATCCACCCAGCATCTCGATGCCAGCTGGGACTCCAAGAAGGTCCGCAAGGTCGTCGAGCCCTATATCCGCGAGGCGCTTGGCGACCTGAAGATCGCCGAGGACTGCAACTGGTACATCAACCCGACCGGCAAGTTCGTCATCGGCGGGCCTGACGGCGATGCCGGCCTCACCGGCCGCAAGATCATCGTCGACACCTATGGCGGCGCGGCACCGCACGGTGGCGGCGCCTTCTCGGGCAAGGACACCACCAAGGTCGACCGTTCGGCGGCCTATGCGGCGCGCTACCTCGCCAAGAACGTGGTGGCGGCCAAGCTTGCCGATCGCTGCACCATCCAGCTCTCCTACGCCATCGGCGTCGCCCAGCCGCTGTCGGTCTATGTCGACCTGCACGGCACCGGCAAGGTCGATGAATCGAAGCTCGAGGAGGCGCTGCGCAAGGTGATGGACCTGTCGCCGTCGGGCATCCGCCGTCATCTCGACCTCAACAAGCCGATCTACGCAAAAACCTCGTCCTACGGCCATTTCGGCCGCAAGGCCGGTCGCGACGGTTCCTTCTCCTGGGAGAAGACCGATCTCGCCAAGGCGCTCAAGGACGCCGTCGCCGCCTGACGCCAGCGAACGCAAAGGACAGGCCGAGCCGTGCGACCGAAGGATTCTTCGGCCGCCGGCACGGCAAGACCATACGCCCGCAGCAGGCCATCGCCCTCGAAAGCGGCCTGCGCGAATACCGGCTCGACCTGACGGCGCAAGCGCCGGCTGACCTCAGCACCTTGTTCAAGGCTGAGGTTTCGGCGCTGCAGCTGGAAATCGGCTTTGGCGGCGGCGAGCATCTCCTGCACCGCGCCAAGGAAGCGCCGGAGACCGGCTTCATCGGCGTTGAGCCCTTCGTCAACGGCATGGCCAAGATGATGACGGCGCTTGCCAAGGCGCCGCTTGGCAATCTCAGGGTCTATGACGACGACGCCACGCGCCTGCTCGACTGGCTGCCGTCGGCCTCGCTCGACGGCATCGACCTGCTCTATCCCGATCCGTGGCCGAAGAAGAGACACTGGAAGCGCCGCTTCGTTGGTGCCGCCAATCTCGGCCGCTTCGCCCGCGTCCTGAAGCCGGGCGGCAGGTTCCGCTTCGCCTCCGATATCGACAGCTATGTGAACTGGACGCTGCTTGCCTGCCGCGCTCACGGCGCCTTCGCATGGCAGGCCGAAGACGCTGCCGGCTGGCACCAGCCCTATGAAGGTTGGCCCGGCACGCGTTACGAGGCCAAGGCCATGCGCGAAGGACGGCGGCCGGCTTATCTGACCTTTATCCGGAAATGAGTAGCCGATCTCTGTATTGCATTTAGCGCTACAGCCCGCTATATTGCCCAACAAGGAGACAGCTATGACGGCCACGGTCGAACGCAAGGAATATCCGATCTCGATGCGCCTGCCGGAAGCGGACGTGGCGATGATCGATCGCGCCGCCAGTCTGCGGGGCCGGTCGCGCACGGATTTCGTGCGCGATGCCGCCGTGCGCGCGGCCGAGGATGTGCTGATGGACAACCGTCTTGTCCGCATGAGCCCGGAAGGATTCGCGGAGTTCATGGAGGTCCTGTCAGTTCCGGCTGCTCCGGTTCCCGACATGGCGGAACTGGCAAAGCGGCCCGCTCCGTGGGAAGCCGGTTACACGACGAAGCGTTGACCCGTGGCCTTATCGGCTCCCGAGTCGCTTACCGCAATTCACGACGTGTCTGGATTTTCCTGTGGGAAGCCTGCGCTTGATCACTGGCTGAAAAGCCGTGCGCTCTCCAATCAGGAGAAGGGTTTCACGGCCGTTCTGGTTGTCCACGAAGCCGGCCGAGTGGTCGGATATTATGGGTTGGCGCCGACGGCCGTCGTGCCGTCGATCCTGCGTCGGTCGATCCGTACGGGGCAACCGCCCGATCCGGTGCCGTGCCTCCTTCTCGGCCAGCTTGCGACCGACGTCGAATGGGCCGGGCGCGGCATCGGCACGGGCTTGGTGAAGCATGCCCTTCAGCGTTGTGTTCAAGCGGCGGACCTGATCGGCGGGCGCGCGCTGATGGTAAATGCAGTCGATGCGGAAGCGGCGCAATTCTGGCAACGGCGGGGATTTCTCCCGACGAAGGACGATTCGCTTATCCTGTTTCGTTCGATCGCGGCAATCGCCGCGTCGCTCGTGGAGGCCCAAAGATAAGGTGAGGCGACCGCCGTGTCTGAAGGCTTGAAACACCGGCGGCAATCGTCTATATCAGCCTCAAATTCTTGGTCGGTATGACGAAGAGTGGGTCCACCCGGTCCCGCTCTTTTTTATTACCTGCCGGCCGGAAGCCAAAAGCGACAGGGATCCGATGACTGCAGCGGCAAGCGAGGCCGACGACCGTATCATCCGCGAAAGCGGCATCGACGCGCGCATTGCGCTGATCGTGCAGCCGGTGCTCAAGGCCATCGGCTTTCGCCTCGTGCGGGTGCAGTTGACCGGTCAGAACGGGCTGACGCTGCAGATCATGGCCGAGCGCGAGGACGGCACGATGACCGTCGAGGATTGCGAAGAGGTCAGCCGCGCGGTGTCGCCGGCCCTCGATGTCGAGGATCCGATCGAAAAGGCGTATCATCTCGAAGTGTCCTCGCCGGGTATAGACCGGCCGCTGGTGCGCAAGACGGATTTCACCACCTGGACCGGTCACCTGGTCAAGCTGGAGACGTCCGTCCTCGTCGGCGATCGCAAGCGCTTCAAGGGCAAGATCGCCGGGGCCGACGCCGATGGCATCCTTATCGAGCGCGACAAGGCGGCCTATGGCGAGGAGCCGACGGTGCGCGTGCCTTATGACGCGATCGCCGAGGCCCGGCTGGTGCTGACCGACGATCTCATCCGCGATGCCCTGTCGAAGGACAACCGGGCGCGCAAGGAAGCCAGGAAACGCCGCGGCGAAGCGGAAGACGCCGCCGAGGAAAACGAAACCGAACAGAAAAGTTGATAGCGCCGCCGGGCCGCGTGTCCGAGGCGAAATCGGGAGAAAGACAATGGTTGTAAGCGCCAACAGGCTTGAACTGCTGCAGATCGCCGATGCGGTCGCGCGTGAAAAGTCGATCGACAAGTCGATCGTCATCGCCGCCATGGCCGATGCGATCCAGAAGGCGGCGCGCTCGCGCTACGGCCAGGAGACCAACATCCGCGCCGACATCAACCCGAATACCGGTGAGATGAAGCTGCAGCGGCTGATGGAAGTGGTCGATAAGGTCGAGGACTACGCCACGCAGATCGCGCTTTCCACGGCGCGCGAGCGCAACCCCGACGCCCAGCTCGGCGACTTCATCGCCGAGCAGCTGCCGCCGATGGATTTCGGCCGTATCGCCGCCCAGTCGGCCAAGCAGGTCATCGTGCAGAAGGTGCGCGAGGCCGAACGCGATCGCCAGTATGACGAATACAAGGATCGCATCGGCGAGATCGTCAACGGCACCGTCAAGCGCGTCGAATACGGCAACGTCATCGTCGATCTCGGCCGCGGCGAGGCGATCATCCGCCGCGACGAGCTGATCCCGCGCGAGAACTATAAGTATGGCGACCGCGTCCGCGCCTATGTCTACGACGTGCGCCGCGAGCAGCGCGGCCCGCAGATCTTCCTGTCGCGCACCCATCCGCAGTTCATGGCCAAGCTCTTCACAATGGAAGTGCCGGAAATCTACGACGGCATCATCGAGATCAAGTCGGTCGCCCGCGACCCCGGCTCGCGCGCCAAGATCGCCGTCATCTCGCGCGATTCCTCGATCGATCCGGTCGGTGCCTGCGTCGGTATGCGCGGCAGCCGCGTCCAGGCGGTGGTCGGCGAATTGCAGGGCGAGAAGATCGACATCATCCCGTGGTCGCCTTCGGCCGCATCCTTCATCGTCAACGCGCTGCAGCCGGCCGAGGTCGCCAAGGTGGTGCTCGACGAGGACGCCGAGCGCATCGAGGTGGTGGTGCCGGACGACCAGCTGTCGCTGGCCATCGGCCGCCGCGGCCAGAACGTGCGCCTGGCCTCGCAGCTCACCGGCTGGGACATCGACATCCTGACCGAGCAGGAAGAGAGCGAGCGCCGCCAGAAGGAATTCGTCGAGCGTTCGGCGCTGTTCATGGAAGCCCTCGACGTCGACGAGATGGTCGGCCAGGTGCTTGCCTCGGAAGGCTTCACCAGCGTCGAGGAAGTCGCCTATGTTGATTCGGGCGAAATCTCCTCCATCGACGGCTTCGACGAGGACACCGCTTCGGAAATCCAGACCCGCGCCCGCGAATATCTGGAGAAGATCGAGGCCGAGCATGACGAAAAGCGCAAGGCGCTGGGCGTCAAGGACGAGCTGCGCGAGATCCCCGGCGTCACCACCGCCATGATGGTGACGCTTGGCGAGGACGGCGTGAAGACGATCGAGGATTTCGCCGGCTATGCCGCCGACGACCTGATCGGCTGGAAAGAGCGCAAGGACGGCGAGACCAAGGTCTATCCGGGCGTTTTGGCCTCTCATGGCGTCTCGCGCGCCGAGGCCGAGCAGATGGTGCTCGCCGCCCGCAGGCAGGCCGGCTGGATCACCGAGGAAGAACTCGCCGCCGAAGAGGCAGCAACCGGCGAAACCGTCGGTGCGTGAGGTGACCACCAATCGCAAAGCCCGTGGACGAGATGAACGATCGCACTTGCATCGTTACGCGCAGGCAGGCCGAAGCGGATGAACTGATCCGCTTCGTCGTCGGCCCGGATTCGGCCGTCGTTCCGGACATCAAGAGAAATCTGCCCGGCCGCGGTTGCTGGGTCACCGCCGATCGCCTACATATCGAGAAGGCAGCGGCGAAGAACCTGTTTGCCCGCGCATTCAAGGCGCAGGTGACCGTTCCGTCCGATCTCGGCGGCATGGTCGACGGGCTGCTCTCCAGATACGCTCTGGGTATGCTTGGCCTTGCCCGCAAGGCGGGCGCCGTCGTTCTTGGCGCCGCCAAGGTCGAGGGTGCTGTGCGCGACGGGCAGGCGTCGCTCGTTCTGCATGCGGCGGAGGCGTCGGACGACGGTGTCCGCAAGATCAGTCAGGCGCGGCGGGCGACCGTCCATCTCGGCGGTTCCGCCATCCTTGCCTACAAACTTTTCTCCGAGGCCGAGTTGAGCTTGGCATTGGGGGGTACAAATGTGATACATGCTGCCGTCCTCGCGCAGGATGCGGGACTGGCGGTTGAGAAGCGCGTTGTTGCGCTCGACCGATATCGGGGCGGTACCCCGAACGATCTGGCAATGCTTGCGGCCGTTGCCGACGAAGATGATGCCGCAGAGGATATGGAATGAACGATACGAAATCGGGCGACGACAAGACGTTGAGCGTTACGCCGAAGAAGACCTTGACGCTGAAGCGCCCCGGCCTCGAGCAGGGCACCGTGCGCCAGAATTTCTCGCATGGGCGCACCAAGTCGGTCGTCGTAGAGACCAAGAAGCGCAAGTTCTCGCTGCCTGGCGACAAGCCGGAGCCGGTGGCGCCGTCCGTGTTCACGCCGAAGCCCGCCGCGCCCGCTCCTGTCGCCGCCGCGCCTGTCGTGCAGGAAGCGCCGAAGGCGCCGCCTCCGCCGCCGGAACGTTCGGGCATGGTCCTGAACGAGCTGTCACGCGGCGAGATGGAAGCGCGCCGCAGGGCGTTGGAAGGCTCCAAGGCCCGCGAGGCCGAGGATCGCCAGCGCGCTCAGGAGGATGCCAAGCGCCGCGCCGAGGAAGAGGAACGCCGCAAGCGCGAGCGCGACGAATCCGCGCGCCGTCAGGCCGAGGAGGAAGCGCGCCTGCAGGCCGAGGCCGAGTCGCGGCGTCGTGCCGAGGAAGAGGCTCGCCGTCGCGCGCCGCAGGCAGCCGATGTCGCTACGGCCGATGACGAAGAAGAGGCCAAGCCGAGGCGCACAGGTGCCGGCGGTGGCGCAGGCGCCGGTGCGCCTGCCCGGCGCCTTGCAACGCCGGAAGTGGCGCGGCCCGCCAAACCGACCAAGGGCGAGGAAGATCGCCGCCGCGGCAAGCTGACGCTGAACACCGCGCTGTCGGACGAAGATGCGCGCGGCCGTTCGCTGTCGTCAATGCGCCGCCGCCAGGAAAAATTCAAACGCGCGATGCACAATGAGCCGCGCGAGAAAGTCATGCGCGAAGTGATCCTGCCCGAAACCATCACCATCCAGGAACTGGCGCAGCGCATGTCCGAGCGCGCCGTGGATGTGGTCAAGTACTTCATGAAGCAGGGCCAGATCCTGAAGCCGGGCGACGTCATCGACGCCGACACGGCCGAGCTGGTCGCTTCCGAATTTGGCCATACGGTCCGCCGCGTTGCGGAGTCCGACATCGAGGAAGGCCTGTTCAACATCGCCGACCGTCCCGAGGACCTGGTGTCGCGTCCGCCGGTCGTGACCATCATGGGCCATGTCGACCACGGCAAGACCTCGCTGCTCGACGCCATCCGCAACGCCAATGTCGTCTCCGGCGAGGCCGGCGGCATCACCCAGCATATCGGCGCTTACCAGATCGAGAAGAACGGTCAGAAGATCACCTTCATCGACACGCCCGGCCACGCCGCCTTCACGGCCATGCGCGCCCGCGGCGCCCAGGTCACCGACATCGCCGTGCTGGTGGTGGCGGCGGACGACAGCGTGATGCCGCAGACGATCGAATCGATCAACCACGCCAAGGCGGCCGGCGTGCCGATCATCGTGGCGATCAACAAGATCGACAAGCGCGACGCCGATCCGCAGAAGGTGCGGACCGAGCTGCTGCGCCACGAGGTGTTCGTGGAATCGATGGGCGGCGAGGTGCTGGACGTCGAGGTTTCGGCGACCAAGGGCACCAATCTCGACAAGCTGCTCGAAGCGATCCTGCTGCAGGCCGAAGTTCTCGACCTCAAGGCCAATCCTGACCGCACCGCCGAAGGCGCGGTGATCGAAGCCAAGCTCGACAAGGGCCGTGGTCCGGTCGCCACCGTTCTGGTGCAGACCGGCACGCTGATGCCGGGCGACATCATTGTCGCCGGCAACGAGTGGGGCCGTGTGCGCGCGCTTGTCGACGACCGCGGCGAGCACGTGCCGGAAGCGCCGCCGGCGATGCCGGTCGAGGTGCTTGGCCTGCAGGGCACTCCGCAGGCCGGCGACCGCTTCGCCGTCGTCAACAACGAGGCTCGCGCCCGCGAGATCACCGAATACCGTCAGCGCCTGGCGCGCGACAAGGCTGTGGCCAAGCATGCCGGCCAGCGCGGCTCGCTTGAACAGATGATGTCGCAGTTGCAGACGAGCGGGCTGAAGGAATTCCCGCTGGTCATCAAGGGCGACGTGCAGGGCTCCATCGAGGCGATCAACGCCGCTCTCGAAAAGCTCGGCAACGACGAGGTCAGGGTGCGGATCGTCCATTCGGGCGCCGGCGGCATCACCGAAAGCGACGTCTCGCTGGCCGAGACATCGGGTGCCGCGATCATCGGCTTCAACGTCCGCGCCAACGCGCAGGCGCGCACCGCGGCAGCGGCCGCGGGCATCGAGATCCGCTACTACTCGATCATCTACAACCTCGTCGACGACGTGAAGGCGGCCCTTTCCGGCATGCTTTCGCCGGAGCGGCGCGAGACCTTCATCGGCAATGCCGAGATCCTCGAGATCTTCGACATCTCCAAGGTCGGCAAGATCGCCGGCTGCCGCGTCACCGAAGGCAAGGTCGAGCGTGGTGCGGGCGTGCGCCTGATCCGCGACAACGTCGTCGTCCACGAAGGCACGTTGAAGACGCTCAAGCGCTTCAAGGACGAGGTTTCGGAAGTGCCGGGCGGCCAGGAATGCGGCATGGCCTTCCAGAACTACGAGGACATGCGCGTCGGCGACGTCATCGAGTGCTTCCGCGTCGAGATGGTGAGCAGGACGCTCTAATTCGGGTATACTTGCCGAAATGAACGGGCGGCGGCCGCAAGGCTGCCGCCCAGACCGCTCATGCATTTGAGACATGTGGCGTGGTCCCATCCCGCGCTTCACGATTTCAGGACCGAAGAAATGTCACGTTCGACAACGTCAGGCCCCTCCCAACGCATGCTGCGCGTCGGCGAGCAGGTGCGTCATGCCCTTTCCGAAACGCTGCAGCGCGGCGAGATCATCGATCCGGTGGTCGAGAACAGCGTCGTGTCGGTCTCCGAGGTGCGCATGTCGCCCGATCTCAAGATCGCCACCGTCTTCGTCTCGCCGCTTGGCGCGGCTGACGACAATGCCGTGGTCGAGGCGCTCAACAGGCACGCGAAGTTCATCCGCGGCCGTGTTTCGGGCGCTCTGAGGCAGATGAAGTATATGCCGGAGTTCCGCTTCCGGCTCGACACATCCTTCGACAATTTCGCGAAGATCAATGAACTGCTGAAATCGCCCGAAGTGGCGCGCGATCTCGGCGACGGCAAGAACAACGGCAAGGACGAGGAATAGTGGCGCGGCGCGGCAAGAAGAAGGGTCGGCCGGTCTCCGGCTGGGTGGTGCTGGACAAGCCGGTCGGCATGGGCTCGACCGAGGCCGTTTCCAAGATCAAATGGCTGTTTCAGGCCGAGAAGGCCGGCCATGCCGGCACGCTCGATCCGCTCGCTTCCGGCATGCTGCCGATCGCGCTTGGCGAAGCGACCAAGACCGTTCCCTACGTGCAGGATGGCGCCAAGATCTACCGCTTCACCGTCGCCTGGGGCGAGGAGCGCTCGACCGACGACCTCGAAGGCCCGGTGACCAACAGCTCCGATCGGCGCCCGGCCGAGGCCGAGCTGAGGGCGCTGCTGCCGAAATACACCGGCATCATCATGCAGACGCCGCCGCAATTCTCGGCCGTCAAGATCGCCGGCGAGCGCGCCTATGATCTCGCCCGCGATGGCGAGACGGTCGACATACCCGCACGGGAAATTGAAATCGGCCGTTTGGATATTATCGAGCACAATGCCGACAAGACCGTCTTCGAGGTCGAATGCGGCAAGGGCACCTATGTGCGCTCGCTGGCGCGCGACATGGGCCGCGATCTCGGCTGCTTCGGCCATATCGCTGAATTGCGCCGCGTCGAGGTCGAGCCGTTCACGCCGGACGATTTCGTCACGGTAGCCGAACTGGAAGCGGCCCGTTTTGGCGGCAAGACTGAAGAAAGTCCGGATAAGGCCGAGGCGCCGGTCGATTTCAGCGCCATCGACGCGCTGCTGGTCGAAACGGCGGCGGCGCTCGATTGCCTGCCGCAAGTCGCGGTCAGCGACGACGCGGCGACGAAGATCCGCCTTGGCAATCCGGTCATCATTCGCGGCCGCGATGCGCCGGTCGAGGCGGAGGAGGCCTGCGCCACCGCGCGCGGCAGGCTCGTCGCCATCGGCGCCATCGAGCAGGGCATGTTCAAGCCCAAGCGGGTCTTTGCCGGGTGAATCCGGTCGTCTAAGCTCCACTGGCTGCCGACGCTTCAGGGATCTCATGGCCAAGGCTGATACAGGCAACAAGAGGGCGCCGCTGAGAACCCGCCGGCCGCCGGTCGGGGCGTCGCCCGGCACGCTGATCGCCGATCCGGCGGCACGGCGCAGCGAGCTTCGGCTGACATTGATCTCGCCGCAGAAATACGAAACCATCGACAATGCCTCGATCGACGACCTCAACACCCATTGCCAGAAATGGCCTGTCGTCTGGCTGGATTGCACGGGGCTTGCCAACATTCCGCTGATCGAGGAGATCGGCCGTATCTTCAACCTCCACCCGCTGGCGCTGGAGGACGTCGTCAACACCGGGCAGCGGCCCAAGGTGGATTTCTTCGAGGACCATGCCTTCGTCGTCATGCGCATGATCGACGATGTCACCGCGCATCGCTACGAGCAGATCTCGCTGTTTTTCGGCCGGAATTTCGTCGTCACTTTCCAGGAACGCGAGGGCGATCCGTTCGATCCGGTGCGCAAGCGCATCGCGGCCGCGATGCCGAACAGGCTGCGCTCGCGCGGTGCCGACTATCTTGCCTATGCGCTGATCGATGCCATCGTCGACAGCTATTTCCCGCCGATCGAGGCGGCGAGCGAATTGGTCGACGGCATCGAGGACGAGATGCTGAACAAGCCGCACAAGCATCAGATGCGGCAGCTGCATGAGCTCAGGCGCGACGCCAACGTGCTCAAGGGCGTGCTGTGGCCGATGCGCGATGCGCTGGCGACGCTGATCCGCAACGACGTGCCCTTCGTGAAGGCCGAAACCAAGATCTTCTTCAACGACACGCTCGACCATTCGCTGCGGCTGATCGAGCTGGTCGAGAACCAGCGCGACATGCTCACCGGCCTGATCGAGATGCATCTCTCGCTGTCCCAGGCCCGCACCAACGACGTCATTTCCTATCTGACGATCGTCTCGGTGATCTTCATGCCGCTGACCTTCCTGGTCGGCGTCTGGGGCATGAATTTCGACCCGGAAAGCTCGCCCTGGAACATGCCCGAGCTGAAAGCCTATTACGGTTATCCGGCGTCGCTGCTGTTCATGGCGGTCGTTGCTGTCGGGCTGATCGCGTTCTTCAAAGGGAAGAAGTGGTTGTAGCCTTTGAATTCCCCGGTTTTCGCCGCCAGAACCTGCGACAAGCCGGCTTGACAATTGGGCTGGTGTTTTTTCCGGAATTGCACTATATGCGCCGCAGCTTCGCGCCCTGACGCGTCGCTTGCACTGGCCCCTGCTGGACGACATCCCGGCTGTGGGCGTCCCGTTTCCTCCAACAGATAAGGAAAAGCACGATGTCGATCACTGCCGAT
The DNA here is from genome assembly GCF_003952445.1 of Mesorhizobium sp. M2A.F.Ca.ET.043.05.1.1. Classification (NCBI taxonomy): domain Bacteria; kingdom Pseudomonadati; phylum Pseudomonadota; class Alphaproteobacteria; order Hyphomicrobiales; family Phyllobacteriaceae; genus Mesorhizobium; species Mesorhizobium sp. M2A.F.Ca.ET.043.05.1.1. The sequence continues at coordinate 4,208,131 of NZ_CP034446.1, read as the reverse complement.
CGCAAGAAGGAATTGATGACCGAATACGCAACCGCCAAGGGCGATACCGGATCTCCGGAAGTCCAGGTTGCCATTCTTTCCGAGCGCATCAAGAACCTGACCGAGCATTTCAAGGACCACAAGAAGGACAACCATTCCCGCCGTGGCCTGCTTGCTCTGGTTTCCCAGCGCCGCAGCCTGCTTGATTATCTCAAGCGCAAGGATGACGCGCGCTACCAGACGCTGATCGACAAGCTCGGTCTCCGTCGCTGACCAATTGGCCGGCGGGCTCTCCAAGGGGGCCCGCCGGTCGCGCATTGGCGCATCGGATAGTCCGCTGCCGCAATGCTGAAAAAGGAAATTCGCCTGCGCGCATGGCGCGTTCCGGAAACAGCGTTTCCGGCGTCAAGCGCAAGGCCGGCCGACCAGCCGGCCAATCGGGTTCCGGACCGCAGAGGGCTATCCGGAACCGCCCATGGACGGTCATGGGGCAGGATTGCAGGATGCTCGCTCGGCCTTGCGCCGGAACTGTCGAGCTTCCCGTTGTCTTGCCCGTGGCTGCCCGAAGGAAGCCAGGAAAGGGAGAACCCGCGACCGTTAGGACGGTGCGGCCCTTTCCGCATATGAAGGACAAGATATGTTCAATCATCACAAAGTGGAAATCGAATGGGGCGGCCGTCCGCTCATCCTGGAGACCGGCAAGATCGCCCGCCAGGCTGACGGCGCGGTGCTCGCCACCTATGGCGAGACCGTGGTTCTGGCCACCGTCGTCTCGATGAAGGAGCCGAAGCCCGGCCTCGATTTCTTCCCGCTCACCGTCAACTACCAGGAAAAGACCTATGCCGCCGGCAAGATCCCGGGCGGCTACTTCAAGCGCGAGGGGCGTCCGAGCGAAAAGGAAACGCTGGTTTCCCGCCTGATCGACCGTCCGATCCGCCCGCTTTTCGCCGACGGCTACAAGAACGACACCCAGATCGTCGTCACCGTCGTGCAGCATGACCTCGAGAACGATCCGGACATCCTGTCGATCGTCGCCACCTCCGCCGCGCTCACGCTTTCGGGCGTGCCCTTCATGGGTCCGATCGGCGGCGCCCGCGTCGGTTATATCAACGGCGAATATGTGCTCAATCCGCATATCGACGAGATGCAGGAATCCAAGCTCGACCTCGTCGTCGCCGGCACCGCCGACGCCGTGCTGATGGTCGAATCCGAGGCCAAGGAACTCTCCGAGGACCTGATGCTCGGCGCCGTCATGTTCGGCCACAAGAGCTTCCAGCCGGTCATCGATGCCATCATCAAGCTGGCCGAGGTCGCCGCCAAGGAGCCGCGCGACTTCACCGCGCCGGATTATTCCGCGCTCGAGGCCGAGATGCTGAAGGTCGTCGGCGACGAGCTTCGCGAGGCCTACAAGATCACCGACAAGCAGTCGCGCTATGCCGCGGTCGATGCCGTCAAGGCCAAGGTCAAGGCTGCCTTCGCTCCGGCAGAAGGCGAGGAAGCCAAGTACACTTCCGAGCAGATCGGCAGCGTCTTCAAGGAGCTCCAGGCCAAGGTCGTGCGCTGGAACATCCTCGACACCGGCTCGCGCATCGACGGCCGCGATCTCAAGACCGTGCGCAAGATCGTGTCCGAGGTCGGCGTCCTGCCGCGCACCCATGGCTCGGCGCTGTTCACCCGCGGCGAGACCCAGGCGCTGGTGGTTGCCACGCTCGGCACCGGCGAGGACGAGCAGTTCGTCGATTCGCTGACCGGCATGTACAAGGAGAAGTTCCTTCTCCACTACAACTTCCCGCCTTACTCGGTCGGCGAGACCGGCCGCATGGGCTCGCCGGGCCGCCGCGAAATCGGTCACGGCAAGCTCGCCTGGCGCGCCATCCATCCGATGCTGCCTTCGGCGGAACAGTTCCCCTACACGCTGCGCGTCGTCTCGGAGATCACCGAATCCAATGGTTCGTCGTCGATGGCGACCGTGTGCGGCACTTCGCTGGCGCTGATGGATGCGGGTGTTCCGCTGGCCAAGCCTGTCGCCGGCATCGCCATGGGCCTGATCAAGGAAGGCGAGCGCTTCGCGGTGCTCTCCGACATCCTCGGTGACGAGGACCATCTCGGCGACATGGACTTCAAGGTCGCCGGCACCGCCAATGGCGTCACCTCGCTGCAGATGGACATCAAGATCGATGGCATCACCGAGGAGATCATGGGCATCGCCCTTGGCCAGGCTAAGGACGGCCGCCTGCACATCCTTGGCGAGATGGCGCATGCGCTGTCCGGCGCCCGGGCCGAGCTCGGCGAATTCGCGCCGCGCATCGAGGTCATGCACATCCCGACCGACAAGATCCGCGACGTCATCGGCTCCGGCGGCAAGGTGATCCGCGAGATCGTCGAGAAGACCGGCGCCAAGATCAACATCGAGGACGACGGCACGGTCAAGATCGCTTCGGCCAACGCCAAGGAGATCGAGGCGGCGAAGAAGTGGATCCACACCATCGTCGCCGAGCCGGAAGTCGGCGAGATCTACGAAGGCACCGTCGTCAAGACGGCCGACTTCGGCGCCTTCGTCAACTTTTTCGGCCCGCGCGACGGTCTCGTCCACATCTCGCAGCTCGCCAATGAGCGCGTCGCCAAGACCTCCGATGTCGTCAAGGAAGGCGACAAGGTTTGGGTTAAGCTGATGGGCTTCGACGAGCGCGGCAAGGTTCGCCTGTCGATGAAGGTCGTCGACCAGGCGACCGGCAAGGAAATCGTCCAGGAGAAGAAGAAGGCCGAAGGCGAGGAAGACGCCGCCTGATCGGTCTGGCTGGATAGTTTAAGACGGGCGCGCCGCAAGGCCGCGCCCGTTTTGTTTCGAGGGTGGATGAATGGCCGCCGAACCGCTGAAGACGCTGTTTTACCCGTTCGAGGCCGAGGCGCTGCCTCTGCCGCGAAAGGATGCCCGCGTTCTCTTTCTGGGCGCCGAGCCCGGCTTCCGCTTTCCCGAAGGCTTTGATGCGGCGCTGCATCTCGTGCAAGGCTTTCGACCGCATTTCCGCGCCTTGCAGGCGTCCGGCTACACGGTCACGCCGCGTGTGGAAGGCCAAGGTTACGACATGGCTCTCGTGCTTGCCGGCCGTCATCGGGGCCACAATGAGTTGCGCATCGCCGAAGCACTCGAGCGTGTTGCGCCGGGCGGGCTGATCGCTGTCGCGGGTGGCAAGGATGACGGCACCGACAGCCTGCGCAAGCGGATCAACGCGCTGGCGCCGCTCGAAGGTCACCTGCCGAAGCATCACGGCGTTGCCTTCTGGTTCCGGCGGGCCGGCATGGGAGCAGCCGCGACGCTGCGCGCCGGCAACCCCGACCTTGTTGTCGAAGGCGGTTTCAAAACCGCGCCTGGCATGTTCTCGTTTGACAGGATTGACGCCGGTTCGAAACTGCTGGCCGCTAGCCTGCCTGATGATCTCAAAGGCAATGTCGCTGATTTCTGTGCCGGCTGGGGTTATCTGGCGGCGGAAGTCCTGCAGTGCTCGCAGAGCCTCACCGCGCTTGATCTTTACGAAGCGGACTTCGAAGCACTGGAAGCAGCTAGGTTGAATGTCCGTGGCGCCATCGAGCCGCGCTTCTTCTGGATCGATCTGCTCACCGAGGCGGTCGAGCGGCGCTACGATGCCATCGTCATGAACCCGCCTTTCCACAGCGGCCGCGCCGCCGAGCCCGGCATTGGCGCCGGCATGATCCGCGCGGCGTCGAAGGCGCTGAAACCGGGCGGTCGCCTATTCATGGTCGCCAATCGCCAGCTTCCCTATGAACAGGTGCTGTCCGAGGCTTTTGCCAACCATACCGAGATCGCCCGCGACGGCATGTTCAAGGTGTTGTCGGCGCGCCGCTGAAAGCAATTCCAGGAAAAGTGCGGAGCGGTTTCCCGTCCGGAATTGCGCCAGGAAAAAAGCAATTCCAGGAAAAGTGCGGAGCGATGTTCCGTCCGGAATTGCGCCAGGAGAAAGTAGCTCTAATGCAGGCTGACGATACGGGCGGGCTCGCGCGCTTCGATGGCAGGCCGCATCTCGCCGAGCTCGACCTTGAGCGGGGCCGGGCGGCCGAACAGATAGCCCTGGACCACCTCGCAGCCCGCGGCCCTGAGCAGCGTAGCCTGGTTCTCTGTTTCCACGCCTTCGGCGATGATGCCGACGCCCAGCGCCCGCGACAGGCCGACAATGGTCGAGACGATCGCGCCGGAACTGGAGTCGGTGTCGATGCGGCTGACGAAGGAACGGTCGATCTTCAGCTTGCCGAAGGAGAAGTCGATCAGGTAGCTCAAATTGGAATAGCCGGTCCCGAAATCGTCGACGGCCACCGAAATCCCCATCTCGGCAAGCTGCTCCAGGATCGCGGCGGCGCGGTCGCGATCCTGCATCATCGCCGTCTCGGTGACCTCGAGCTCCAGCCGCGACGGCTTGATGCCGGTCGATTCCATCACCTCGCGCACGATGCCGACGAAATCCCTGGTCATGAACTGGACCGGCGAGATGTTGACGGCGACGAAGCAGTCCTGCGGCAGATGCTTGGCGTCGCTGCAGGCCTTGCGCAGCACCCATTCGCCGATCGGATTGATCATGCCGGTTTCCTCGGCGATTGGAATGAACTCCATCGGCGGAATCATGCCGCGCTCCGGATGCTTCCAGCGGATCAGCGCCTCGTAGCCGACGACGCGACCACTCGGCAGGTTGAGCTGCGGCTGGTAGTGGAGACTGAAGTCGCCGCGGTCGAAAGCGGTCTTCAGCTCCGATTCGATCCATTGCCGATAGTCGGCCACGCGGCCCATGTCGGCGTGGAAGACAGACCAGTTGCCGACGCCGCTGGCCCGTGCATTCTGCAGCGCCAGGTTCGAACGGCGCAGGACCAGGACCGGGTCGACGCCGTCCTTCGGCATCGCCACGATGCCCACCGACAGGCTGACCGACTGCAGGTGGGTCTGCAACTGGTAAGGCTCCATCATATCGCTGATGAGCTTTTCGATCAGCCGCTCGATCGAACCACGGATGTCGCGGTCCGGCAGCAGCACGCCGAACTCGCCGGCGCCAATGCGCCCGATCACAGCATCCTTCGGCATGCTCTCCTTCAGCCTGCTGGTGAAGGCGCGGACAAGGTCGTCACCATGGCTGTAGCCGATGGCGTCGTTGATCTGCTTGAAGCGGTCGATATCGATGTCGATCAGGAACACCGGCTCGCCGGTTCGGATCGTTCCGGCGGCGGCATCGGCAATCTCGCCGACCATGGCCTGGCGCGACAAAAGACCCGTCAGCTTGTCGAAATGGGTTTCCTTGACGACATAGGCCACCGATTCATCGACGCCGGCGAAGAACGACATCGCCGCACCGCCGGCGGCAAGGGCGCACAGCGCGGCGATGGCGCCTATCATCGTCTCAGCCGGCATGCCGGCTATGCCATCGCCGAAGCCGAACTGCAACCCCCACAATCCGAGGATGAAACTGCCCATGCCGGAGCTGGCGATGGTGATCAGCCGGAACAGCGGTGTTCGCTTCGGGTTACTGATTGCAGACATGCAAGGTCCCTGGATTAAGGGGCCTTGTAGCGGAAATCTCCTTAAAATGAGTTTCCGCCGATGCCTGCAATTTTACTGGAAAATATTGTTTGCCTTAGCGAACTATTCGCGACCACCGTCGTTCTGCTTCAGCTCCTCCAGCGACGGCATCGAAACTATGTGATAGCCGGAATCCACATAATGGATCTCGCCGGTGACACCCGACGAAAGATCGGAGAGCAGGTAAAGCGCCGAGCCGCCGACTTCGTCCAGGGTCACGGTGCGCCGCAGAGGCGAGTTCCGCTGCTGATAGGAGAACATGTGGCGGGCGTCCGAAACGCCAGAGCCGGCCAGCGTACGCACCGGTCCGGCCGAGATGCCGTTCACCCTGATGCCGCGCGGCCCGTAGTCATTGGCAAGGTAGCGAACGCTGGCCTCGAGCCCGGCCTTGGCGACGCCCATGACATTGTAGTTCGGCATCACCCGCACCGACCCGGCATAGGTCAGTGTGATCATCGAGCCGCCATTGCCCATGAGCGCGGCGGCGTTGCGGGCGACCTCGGTGAAGGAATAGCAGGAGATCACCATGGTGCGCACGAAATTGTCGCGGCTGGTGTCGGCGTAGAGGCCCTTGAGCTCGTTCTTGTCGGAAAAGCCGATGGCGTGCACCACGAAGTCCAGCCCGCCCCAGGCCTTGCCGAGCGTCTCGAAGGTCGCGGTGACGGAAGCGCTGTCCTCGACGTCGCAAGGCACGATCAAGGAGGCGCCCACCTTCTCGGCGAGCGGCTTGACGCGCCGCCCGAAGGCGTCGCCCTGATAGGTGAAGGCAAGCTCCGCCCCGTGCTCGGACAATTTCTTGGCAATGCCCCAGGCGATCGAATGATCGTTTGCGACCCCCATGACAAGCCCGCGCTTGCCCTTCATCAACCCTTCCATAAAAGGCAGATCCTTATGCGGAATAGCGCTGGAAAATCAGCGTTGCGTTGGTGCCACCGAAACCGAAGGAATTGGACAAAACGGTGTCGATCTTGGCGTTGTCGATACGCTTGCGCACGATCGGCATGCCCTCGAATTCCGGATCGAGCTCCTCGATATGGGCGCTCTCGCCGATGAAGCCGCCCTGCATCATCAGGATAGAATAGATCGATTCCTGCACGCCGGCCGCCCCCAGCGAATGGCCGGTGAGCGACTTGGTCGAGGTGATGTAGGGCATCTTGTCGCCGAACACTTCGCGGATGGCGCCCATTTCCTTGGAATCGCCGACCGGCGTCGAGGTCCCGTGGGTGTTGATGTAGTCGACCGGGGTCGAGACGGTGGCAAGCGCCTGCCGCATGCAGCGGATGGCGCCTTCCCCCGAAGGCGCGACCATGTCGTAGCCGTCGGAGGTCGCGCCATAGCCGACGATCTCGGCATAGATCTTGGCGCCACGCGCCTTGGCGTGCTCCAATTCCTCCAGCACCAGCACGCCGGCGCCGCCGGCGATGACAAAACCGTCGCGGTTGACATCATAGGCGCGCGAGGCGGCCGTTGCCTTGTCGTTGAACTTCGACGACATGGCGCCCATGGCGTCGAAAAGGTCCGACATCGTCCAGTCTAGATCTTCGTGGCCGCCGGCGAACATCATGTCCTGCTTGCCCCACTGGATCAGCTCATAGGCGTTGCCGATGCAATGCGCCGAGGTCGAGCACGCCGACGAGATCGAGTAGTTGACGCCATGGATCTTGAACCATGTGGCCAGGGTCGCCGAGGCCGTCGACGACATCGCCTTCGGCACGGCGAATGGACCGATGCGCTTGGGGCTGTTGTTCTTGATCGTGGTTTCGGCCGCCTCGACGATGGTGCGGGTCGAGGGTCCGCCGGACCCCATCACGATGCCGGTCCGCTCATTGGTGATGTCGGTCTCGCCAAGCCCGGCATCGGCGATCGCCTGGTCCATGGCAACATGGTTCCAGGCCGCGCCCTGGCTCAGGAAGCGCATGGCGCGGCGGTCGATCATCGGGGTAGGATCGAGCGTCGGCGCGCCCCAGACCTGGCAGCGGAAGCCGTGCTCGGCGAAGGAATTGGAAAAGCTGATGCCGGATTTGGCATCGTAAAGCGAGCTCTGGACCTCATTGGCATTGTTGCCGATCGACGACACAATGCCGAGCCCTGTCACTACGACCCGTCTCATTCGCAACTCCTTCCGGCGTATCCGGGCGGAAAACCTAGCCGGTTTTCGCCTGTGATCATACGCAAATAAACTGACGTGGCGCCCATTGGGTACGCGGACGCCGTGGCGAAAAACGGTCAGGCGGCCGACTGTTTGGACAGGCCGACCTTCAGATCCGTGGCGGCGTATATGGGTTCGCCATCCGCCTTAAGCCAGCCATCGGCGATGCCGAGCACCAGCCGGCCACGCATCACGCGCTTGAAGTCGACGCCGTACTCCACCTTCTTCACCGACGGCGTCACCATGCCCTTGAACTTCACCTCGCCGGTCGAAAGCGCCATGCCCTTGCCGGGTTCGCCCAGCCAGCCGAGATAAAAACCCGTCAACTGCCACATGGCGTCGAGGCCGAGGCAGCCCGGCATGATTGGATTGCCGATGAAGTGGCAGGCGAAGAACCACAGGTCCGGCTTAATGTCGAATTCGGCGCGGATGAAGCCCTTGTCGAAGGCGCCGCCGGTCTCGCTGATCTCGGTGATGCGGTCGAACATCAGCATAGGTGGGTAGGGCAGCTGGGCGTTGCCCGGCCCGAACAGGTCGCCGCGGGCGCAGGCGAGCAGTTCCTCGTAATCGTAGCTGGACTTTTGATCCGCCATCAAATTTCCGTCCCCGTGTTCTTTCGCGGGCGGCAGGGCGCCCTTCTCGTTGGTTTCCTAACACACTCTGTTTGCGGCCGGAAACCGGCGTTTGCGCTTAACCCGTGCGCCTGCCCGGGTCAATGCGCGCGCTATTGATCGCATTCAGACTACAGAATATATGTCGGCTGATGTCCGGTTTTGGCTTTCGACGTCTTTTTGCCACTCTGGACCTGTTGATGGGCTGGGCAACAAGCTTCGAAGCGAAGAGATGGATTCGGGCTACCGGAAGGAAAATGTCGCTGTGGACAAGCGGGTTCGCGAAGCCGGCCTGAGGCCGACGCGCCAGCGCATCGCGCTGGCCGATCTGCTTTTCGCCAAGGGCGACCGCCACCTTTCGGCCGAGGAACTGCATGAAGAGGCGATCGCCGCCGGCGTGCCGGTTTCATTGGCGACGGTCTATAACGCGCTCCATCAATTCACAGAGGCCGGGCTGCTGCGCATCCTGGCGGTCGAAGGCTCGAAAACCTATTTCGACACCAACACCTCCGACCATCATCACTTCTACGTCGAGGGCGAGAACCGGATTTTCGACATCGAAAGCGGACCGGTCACAGTCTCCAACCTGCCGGCACCGCCGGAGGGCATGGAGATCGCCAATGTCGACATCGTCGTGAGGCTTCGCCCGAAGCGCGGCGACTGATCCCGTGGCGACGCGGCCCGTCGACCTGATCGTCCGGTTTGAGTGGGTCACCGTCGCCGCCTTGGCCGTCGTTTGCTACGCGCTGGCCCACTTTTCCTGGTGGCTGTTTGCGCTGCTTATCCTGGCGCCGGACCTGTCGATGCTGGGCTACCTCGCCGGGCCGCGCCTCGGCGCCGTCACCTATAACGCCTTGCATATCCTGATTGCCCCGCTGGTCCTTCTGCTCGCGGGCGCGTTGCTCTCTGGTCCGCTCACAACCGCGGTGGCGCTTATCTGGATAGCGCACATCGCCATCGACCGTGCCCTCGGCTACGGCCTCAAGCTGCCCACCGCTTTTCAGGATACGCATCTCGGCCGCATTGGCCGCGACCGCAGCGGCGCTGCCGGCTAGGGGCGCATCGAGATTCAGATCAGGCCGAGTCGAGAATGATGGTTTCCGAGAACCGGAGCGGAGCGTACTGAAAGTACGTCAGCACCGGAAGCGCAGGAAGCCGTCATTCGCAGGCCGGCCTCACCTGAATATCGATGCGCCTCAGTTCTTGAACTTCTCGCCCGGATAGGCGCCCCACACCTGCGACTGGGCCATCCAGCCGGTGTGACCATCAAAGGTCATCTCGCACCATTGGCCGTCGCATTTCTTGATCGAGCCGATCACGCCCGGCTCGATGATGGCGATGACACCGGCGTCCTTGTCGGGCTCGTCGAGCAGGTTGACCTGCCCGCCCTTGCCGCGCTGCCAGGGCGCGACGATGGCGGTGCGCCGGCCGGAAAGCAGCGACTGGTTGATCCAGCCCTCCGATCCGTCGGCATCGCGCACGCGCCGCCATGTGTCGAATTCCTGGATGACTTCCATCGGCAGGCCGGCCTTCAGATACATCCAGTTGACGGAATAATTGGCGCCGGGGCCGACGCGCGAATTGACGCGGGCCGGTTTCAGGCTGACGAAGCGCGGCAGCGGCAAACCGCTCGGACCAAGCGTTATGGTTTGCGCCGGCGCGGCCGCGCTTTGCGCGAATGCCTGCGGCGCGCAAAGGAGGGCGCCAAGAATGGCTGCGCTGAGGGTCAGGCGAAGCGACGCGAAACCAGACACTTTCGTTCCTTTCGGCGCCGGTCCGTCGGATGAGCGCCCCTTTTTCTTTGTCTTCGGCGGCACCGCTTGTTACAGGAGTGGGCTGATGCCGCGACTGGCTACAAGTTTCGCCGGTCTTGGTTAAAGAGGTCTCAACGAGATCGGTTTCGAGAGCATGATCCCGAGAAGTGGGAATCGGTTTTCGGAAACGATCATGCTCCAAAAAAGAGCAGGATCAGGATGACGATTCAACGAGACGTCAACCTGATCTAGCAAGCTTCGGGGATAAAATGGCAGGCAAAAAACGGCCCCTCGTCGTCATCACGCGCAAGCTGCCCGACCCTGTCGAGACCCGCATGCGCGAGCTGTTCGACGCAAGGCTGAACGTCGAGGACCGGCCGATGACCCAGCCGGAGCTGGTCGCGGCGGTCAAGGAAGCCGACGTGCTGGTTCCCACCATCACCGACCACATCGACGCGGCGCTGATCGCGCAGGCCGGCGAAAACCTCAAGCTGATCGCCAATTTCGGCAACGGCGTCGACAAGATCGACGTCGCGGCGGCCGCCAAGAAAGGCATCACCGTCACGAACACGCCGAACGTGCTCACCGAAGACACCGCCGACATGACCATGGCGCTGATGCTCGCCGTGCCGCGCAGGCTCGCCGAAGGCGCCAATGTGCTGACCGGCGAGAAGAAATGGGCCGGCTGGTCGCCGACCTGGATGCTCGGCCGACGCATCTGGGGCAAGCGTCTCGGCATTGTCGGCATGGGCCGCATCGGCACGGCGGTCGCCAGGCGGGCCAAGGCCTTCGGCCTCTCGATCCACTATCACAACCGGCACCGCGTGCTGCCGGCGGTCGAGGAGGAGCTGGAGGCAACCTATTGGGAAAGCCTCGACCAGATGCTGGCCCGCATGGACATCATCTCGGTCAATTGTCCCTCGACGCCGGCGACGTTCCACCTTTTGTCCGGCCGCCGGCTGGCGCTGATGCAGCCTTCGGCTTACCTGGTCAACACGGCGCGCGGCGACATCATCGACGAGGAAGCGCTGATCAAGCTGATCCATGACGGCAAGATCGCCGGCGCCGGCCTCGACGTCTATGAGCACGAGCCGGCGCTGAACACCAAGCTCCTGAAGCTTGCCGCCAAGGGCAAGGTGGTGCTTCTGCCGCATATGGGATCGGCTACGCTCGAGGGCCGCATCGACATGGGCGAGAAGGTGATCATCAACATCCGCGCCTTCTTCGACGGCCACCGCCCGCCGGACCGTGTTCTGCCGCTGAGGACCTAAAGGCTTAAACGGCCATGGTAATCGCGCCGTCCGCAGTGACGGTTGCCGCGCCTCCGCGGTAGGCGTCGAACGCGCCGCGGTCGAGCCTCACCGCGATCGGCGTCTGCCAGCCCATTTCCCGGGCGACGATCAGGCCGAGCAGCAGGATGGCGTCCGGCTCGTGCAACAGCAGGGCCACCGGCGCGCGTCCGTTGTAGACAAGCTCCATCAGCACCGCCGAAGCCGATGACGAGCCGATCGTGCTCGGCAGGAACAGCACGCGGCCGGCAATGACTTCGCCATGCTGCGGGTGGCGGACATCGGCGATGCGGCCTGTCTTCGGGTCGACGCCGCCCCAGAAGCTGATCGGCGCCGTCAGCACCAGGGCCTCGCCTTCGCCGGCCTTGCCCGGCACCAGGATTTCGGCTGCTGAGTTCATGCGGCGATATCCGTCAAGACCGGCTTGCCGCGGACCGCGCTTTCGACACAATCGGCGAGCGAGGCGTAGAGCACCGCATAGCCGGTGTTGCCCGGCGCGTAATGGGCGAACTTGCCCGAATTGGTCATCAGCACGCCGTTGCCGATGTCTGGCATGATCGGCGTCACCACCACGCAGGTGTCGGCGACGATGACCACGCCGCTGGCCTCGAGCCTCTTTCGCCGGCCGTCCTTCTCCAGCAGGGCAAGCGCATGGCGGCCGGTGCAGGCATAGATCGGCACCGCGAGCCGCCGCCCGGCGATCAGCCGCTCCAGGCTTTCGAACTCGGCGTGCGACAGATGCGGGCTGCCGATCGCCACCGCATCGATGGCTTTAGGCGCTAACGCGGTCGACAGGCCGGCGCGGGCATTGGCAACCATCTCAGGCGTCACGCGGATCACCGCTTCCGGTTCCGGCCCGGCCAGGATGGTTGCGACCTCGGGAGCCTCGGGCGTGACGCCGGCTATGTGGAACAGGCCGACCGCGCCAGACGATGCGGCCGCCGCGCCGAAGGCTTTCAGCGCATCCTCGCCGGGATGACCGGCCACTCCTCTGAGGACGCCGATCGCGTTGCCGACCTCGCGGCCGTAGAGGCTGCCCAGGACAGGCCAGGCGATTTCCGAGGCAAGGAAGGAGGGCGACAGGCCCGAGACGTCGAACACAAGCCGCGCCCGGCGGTTTTCAGGCCGATGCAGGCCGTAGTCCGGCGCGCGGCCGGTGATGGCGCAGGCAATGTCGAGAAAATCGCCGTAGCGGTTGGTGCGCGCGCCCAGCACCGAGTTGCAGAAGACAACCGCGTTGGACTCGCCCCAGGCCACATCGCTGCCCTGTGCCGGCCTGTGTCCGGCCTGATAGGGCGCGCAGGTCCAGCTCTGCTCGCAGCCGAGCTTGCGATAGGCTTCCATCATTCGCCGCGCCATGCCGCGCTGCGGCTCTTCCAGGCGGATGCGCGAGCAGCCCATCAGGTCGAGCGCTCCGACATTGAGCGTCGAGCGCACCGCGACCTTCGTGCCGCCTTCGACCAGCCTTTCGGCGAACAGCGTGCCGGAATCGCCGTGATAGAGCGCCCCGTCGATATGCGCGGACGCGATCGGGATCAGCCCCGGCGCGCCGAGCAGCCTGGCGCTTTCGGCAACGATGCGCATCGCCATGCCCGCGCCGTCGTGGCTGGCGGCGATCGCCTGTTCTTCCGGGCTGAGGGCAAGACTCAAGACAGCACCTTGCGCATGGTGATGGAGGTCGGCCTGTCATAGCCCGCATGCGCCGTGCGCCCGGTCTCGCGAAAGCCGAGCCGGGCGAAGGCCGCGTGGTTTGCGGTCAGCTCGATACGGGTCTGCAGCTCGATCGCATCCTTGCCGCGCGCCCGGGCAAGATCCTCCACCGCTTGCATCAGCCGGGCTCCGAGGCCCTGACCCTGGAGCGCTGGCTCGACTGCGAGCTTGCCGACATAGAAATCCCGCGCCCGCTCCAGCGCGAAGACGCAGCCGACGACGCGGCCGTTCTCGACGACCACAAAGCACGTCTCCTTTTTCGCCTTCCCGGCAAGGTTGTCGGCGCTCAGAAGATGCGCCGATGACGGTGGGTCGATGACGCCGTCCATATAGGCAAAGGCGCGGCGGATCAGCGCGAGCAAGTCGTCCCATCCGTCGAAATCCGCGGGAAGGCCGATAATGGAAATGCCGACGGTCTGGTCCATACGCTCAGACGGCCTTGTAGCGGATGGTGTCGAAGCGGGCTGTGAGCCCGTCATAGAGCAGTAGCCGGCCGATGAGCGGATCGCCTATGCCGGTAATCAGCTTGATCGCCTCCATTGCCTCCAGCGCGCCGATGACGCCCGTCAGCGCGCCGACAATGCCGGCAACGGCGCAGGACGGCACCAGCCCTTCGGGAGGCGCCTCTGGGAACAGGTCGCGATAGCTCGGGTTGCGCTTGCCGTCGGCGCCTGTCTCGAACGGTTTCAGCACCGTGACCGAGCCGTCGAAGCGGCCGACGGCGGCCGTCACCAGGGGCTTCTTCTCGCTGGCGCAGGCATCGGCGACCGCGTAGCGCGTCTCGAAATTGTCGGAACCGTCGACAACGACATCGTAACGGGCGACGAGGGCAGGGGCGTTCTCTTCCGTTAGCCTCAGGCCGTGCGTTTCCACCGCGACGTTGGGGTTGAGGCGCATGATCGCTGCCGCGGCGCTGTCGGTCTTGGCCATGCCGATCGTATCGCTGCCATGGATCACCTGCCGCTGCAGGTTGGACAGCGAAACCGTGTCGTCGTCGACGATGCCGAGCGTGCCGACGCCGGCGGCGGCAAGATATTCCAGTACCGGCGCGCCGAGCCCGCCGGCGCCGATCACCAGCACCCGCGCTCGTTTCAGCTTCTGCTGCCCTGGCCCGCCGATCTCCGTCAGCACGATGTGGCGGGCATAGCGTTCGAGCTCTTCGTCGGTGAGGGCGGCATCGGTCATGGCTGGACTTTATCGCTGGTGCAGAGCCTTGTCAGTAAGCGCAAGGCAAAGCCTTGTGGTCCACATGACGAGGCAAAGGTTTCGCACGACGCAAGGCAAAGCCTGGTGGCGCAGCGCCGAAATAGCTTCTTCACGGGCTAGCCGGTCGGCTCGACGCTGCCATGATCGACCGTCAGGAACTGCGCCCGGCCTTCAAGGCTCGAGAATAGGGCGGCATCCGTGCCGGTCATGAAGGCCTGGCAGTTGAGCTCCTCGAGGATTGAAAATAACGCTGCGCGCCGGCCTGCATCGAGATGCGCGGCGATCTCGTCCAAGAGCAGGATCGGCGTCAGACCCGACATCTCGCCGGTCAGCCTGGCATGCGACAGCACGATACCGACCAGCAGCGCCTTCTGCTCGCCGGTCGAGCAAAGTTCCGCCGGCATCGACTTCGGCCGATGCCGCACCACGAGATCGGAGCGGTGCGGACCGTCCAGCGTGCGGCCGGCGGCGCGGTCGCGTTCACGGCCATTGGCAAGAGCGGCGCGATAGCGTTCCTCAACATCGACCGCCGGTGCGCTGCCAAGCGCGCTTTCAAGATCGCCGGCGAGGCTGATATCGGCCTGCGGAAACGGCCCGCTGCCGGGCAATCTGTCGATCATGGCGGCAAGCAGCCGCACCAACTCGGCCCGCGCCGCGGCGATCGCCACGCCGGTTTCGGCCATCTGCGTCTCGATCGCGTCGAACCAGGCGCCGTCGCGGGAACCTTCGGTAAGCAGACGGTTACGCCCACGCATGGCCTTCTCATAGTCGAGCGCGCGCTGGCCATGGCCAGGGTCGATCGCCAGCACCAGCCGGTCGAGGAAGCGGCGTCGGTCCGCCGCCGGCCCGGGAAACAGCCCGTCCATCGCCGGCGTCAGCCAGACGACCCGCAGCCATTCGAGCATATCCTCGGCCGATCGCGCCGGCGCGCCGTTGATCCGCACCTTCCTGCCGCCTTCGCCGGCGGCGTCGCCGCCGGAAATGCCGGTGCCGATCTCGACCTGGCCCTCCGGCCCCTCGATGCGCGCATGCAAGGCGAAGCCGCTGTCGCCGCCTTCGCGCGCCACATCCGCATAAGGCGCGCGGCGCAGGCCCCGGCCAGGCGTCAGGAACGAGATCGCTTCCAGGAGATTGGTCTTGCCGGCGCCATTGTCGCCCGACAGCACCACCGCGCCAGGGGCAAGTTCCAGCGAAAGTGCCGCATAGTTGCGGAAATTCGTAAGCGTTAACTTACTTATGTAGCTTTGCTGCCGAAGCTGTTTCGCATCCGCGGTCACGGCGACACATCAGGTCCGCTAAAGCAATTCCAGGAAAAGTGCACTGCGGGTTTCCGTCCGGAATTGCGTCGACAAAGAGACCTAGACCCGCATCGGCATCAGCACATAGAGCGCGGTTTCGTCGGCCATGTCATGGATCAGCGTCGGCGAGCCGGCGTCGGCCAGCATGAACTTGGCCTCCGACCCGGTGAGCTGGGCCGCCACATCGAGCAGGTATTTGGCGTTGAAGCCGATCTCGATCGGATCCGACGAATAGTCGGCCGCCAGTTCCTCGGTGGCACTGCCCGAATCCGGATTGTTGACCGCGAGCGTGAGCTGGCCGTCATTGATCGACAGCTTCACGGCCCGGCCGCGTTCGGAGGAAATGGTCGAGACGCGGTCGACCGCGGCGGCGAAGCTCTGGCGATCGATGATCAGCTTCTTGTCGTTGCCGGTCGGGATCACGCGCTGATAGTCGGGGAAGGTGCCGTCGATCAGCTTGGAGGTCAAAACGACGCTGCCGATGGTGAAGCGGATCTTGGTGTCCGACAGTTCCGTCGTCACCGCGACATCGGGGTCGTCGACCAGCTTCTGCAGCTCGCTCACCGTCTTGCGCGGAATGATGATGCCCGGCATGCCTTCCGAACCTGCCGGCGCGTCGATCTCGGCGCGCGCCAGGCGGTGTCCGTCGGTCGCCACCGAGCGCAGCTTCAGCTTGCCGCCGACTTCGACGGCGTGCAGGTAGATACCGTTGAGGTAGTAGCGCGTTTCCTCGGTCGAGATGGCGAACTGGGTCTTGTCGATCAGCCCCTTCAGCGCCGCCGATTCCAGCCGGAAGATATGCGAGAACGAGCCAGCCGAAAGCTCCGGGAAGTCGGATTGCGGCAGGCACTGCAGGCGGAAGCTCGAACGGCCGGAGGTGACGGTCATCGCGTTGCCGTCCTCGTCCGTCTTCAGCATCACCTCCGCGCCATCGGAAAGCTTGCGCACGATGTCATAGAGCAGATGCGCCGGCACCGTCGTCGCGCCGCCGCGCTCGACCTTGGCGGGTGTCGCCTCCGTCACCTCGAGGTCGAGGTCGGTCGCCTTCATCTCGAGGCTCGCGCCCTCGGCGCTGAGCAGCACGTTGGAGAGGATCGGGATGGTGTTGCGCCGCTCGACCACTCGGTGGACGTGGTTGAGTGACTTCAGGAGATTTGACCGTTCCAGGATAACACGCATGACGAACAGGCTCGCTTCAATGAATGAACGGGTCACCGGCAGGCGGCATCCCGCGAAAGCCCTGAAAGGCTTCCAGAATCTCCGTAAGCTGACAGTAAAAAGCCTGCAAAGGCAAGCCCGCGGCACCGGTTCGAGCCGGTTGCGCGGGCTTTCTGGGGATAAAGCCGGCGAAGCGGGTCGCCGGCCATTTTCGCATTGCCTCAGGCCTGGTCGTTGATCAGCCTTCTGAGCAGTTCGAGCTCCTGCGCGAGCGTGTTGTCGCCGCCCGAAAGGTCCTCGATCTTGCGCACGGCATGCAGCACGGTCGTGTGGTCGCGGCCGCCGAAACGCCGCCCGATCTCCGGCAGCGAGCGCGGCGTCATCACTTTCGACAGATACATGGCCACCTGCCGCGGCTTGACGATGGTGCGCGTGCGCCGGTTGGACAGAAGCTCCGTCTTCGACACGTTGTAATGGCGCGCCACGATGCGCTGGATGTCCTCGATGCGCACCCGCTTCGGCTCGCCCGAGCGATAGATGTGGCCGAGGATCTCGTCGATGCGGTCGATCGTGATCTGCGGCTCGAAGGACTGGCGAAACAGAAGCTGGTTGAAGGCGCCCTCAAGCTCGCGCCCGCTGCCGGTGACCGTACGGGCGACATGCTCCAGGATCTCGTCCGAGATGTCGAGCGATGTGTCATCGCTCTTGGCGGTGGCGCGGCGCAGCTTCAGCATGCCGAGCCGCATGGCGAAATCCGGCGCCGACATTTCAAGCGCCACGCCGCCATTGAGGCGCGACCGCACGCGAGGCTCCAGCGATTCCAGCTCCGACGGCGGCCGGTCGGCCGCGACCACCACCTGCTTGGCGCTGTCGAGCAGCATGTTGATCAGGTGGCAGAATTCGTGCTGGATCGATTTGCCTTGCAGGAACTGCATGTCGTCGATGATCAGGAGATCGATGTCGCGCAGCTGCTCCTTCAGCGTCAGCGCGTTGTTGTCGCGGATCGCGGTGGCGAAGCGCCACATGAAATACTCCGCCGTCAGATAGACGACGCGCGACTTCGGATTGTGCCGCAGCGATTCCGCCGCGATCGCCTGCAAGAGATGCGTCTTGCCGAGCCCGACGGTGGCATGCAGGAAAAGCGGGTTGAAACGCACCGCGCTCGACTGCGATTCCGCCACGGCTCTCGCCGCCGCGAAGGCCACCCTGTTGGACGGTCCCTCGATGAAGGAGGCGAACGTGTAGCGCGGGTCGAGTGGCGACCCCAGAACATTGTGGCGGAACTCCGGTTCCGCGGATGCGCCCTGGCGGGGCGCCGGCGCCCGTTGTTCCACGCGTCCGGCGCTCGCGGTGCCGTTGGCCAGCGCGGTGTGCGTCTGCCTGGTCGTCTTGCGGGCCGGCGCGATTTCCGGCTCGACATGGTTGCGCCCCTGGCGCGTCGCGGTGCGCACGACGATCTCGATCTTGAGGACGTCGGGATCCTCATGCCGCCACAGCTCCGCGATAAGCTCGAGATAGTGGCCGTTGATCCATGACCGCAGGAAGGCGGTCGGCACCGAGATGCGGACAATGCCGCGGGAAGCCTCGGCGACCTTCATGCGACCAAACCAGCTCGAATAGACCTCGGCCCCGAGACGCGCCTTCAACTGGGCCTTGACCCGTTCGAACTTCTGTTCCGCGTCGCTGGATACCGCCACGTCGCCCTCTCCGACAAAAGTTGCTGGAAATGGGAGATCGCCCGCTATCTCCCTCTCGATGCCGCTTTGCATGATCACAGTTCCTTGTCTTCTCGTACCCTTTTCCCGCCGGGGATGCGCCTCCTGCATCCTTGGTCCGGCGACCTCATTCGCCGCGCTGCCGCTGCCGCCGCCGGCAAACGGTCATCGCAACTCGCGCAAGGGACCAGCCGCCGGCTCCGCACGCCGGCTTCCGACAAAGACAAGGCAATACGCCACCCTCCGGCGAAAACGCCGGCGAGACATCGACCGCCAATGTACAATTACGCCAGTCCCCTACCGCACCGAAGAGACAAACCAAGCCACGCGCGGAATTGCTCCACGTCATGAATTCTGCCATTTTGTGCTGGCCGATTCAGGCTGGGTCAGGGGCTTAGTGCCCGTCCCTTCGATGGATGGACATTACCGAAATCGCTGTGGATAGGGCAAGGCCACATCTAACGGTTTTTTAACGAATCTGGTTACCGAACGGGACTTGAATTCGGGTGCTGCGACGGCACGTTTTGACAAAGCCATTGTGATTCAAACCCTTTTCCGGCGAATATGAAAAAGACCGCCCGAAACGAAATATTCTGAAATAATTCTCTTGACAGCTACTTCTCCCCCGCGGTCCGGCCGTGCGTTGAACAAGCTGTGGATGACCGTCTGTAAGTACCTGAAAAGAATGAGAAATTTCTGACAGGGGAATTTGGGCAGGTGCCGCGGCGGAGGCGCGCAGATATAAGCGGCGCTGTATATGCCGGCAAAACAATACCGGCATTTGAATCGCCTCACAAGTGCAGCTTGCGGGCGAACTTTTTAAGTACTTGCCGGCAAACGAAAAAACCCGGCCTGTGCGGCCGGGTTCCAAATCGAGGGATCGAGGATTGAGTCGATCAGGCCGACAGCGTCTTGACCCGCTGAGCCAGTCGCGAAACCTTGCGGGAAGCCGTGTTCTTGTGGACGACGCCCTTGGTGGCGGCGCGCATCAATTCCGGTTCGGCAGCCTTGAAGGCTTCCACCGCAGCGGCCTTGTCGCCGGCGGCCAGTGCCTCTTCGACCTTGCGGACATAGGTGCGGACGCGCGAGCGGCGGTTCTTGTTGACCGCAGCGCGGCGGGCGATCTTGCGCGTAGCCTTTTTGGCCGAGGAAGTATTGGCCATGATGCCTCTCTTCTGATCTGGTGAACGCCAGCGATGTCGCAGGGCGCAAAAAACAAACGGGCAGCCACGGGCCGCCTCGGTTGGTGCGGCTTATAGTTCAGCTTTTCCGCCTCGTCAACGCCGCTTCGCGGTCTTTTTGGGCCCCGATGTCATGTCCCGCAAAATCGCGGCCACCTGGGCGAAGCGCCTAAAGCGCGTCGCGATCTTTCAGATTCGCTCCATGCGCCTTAGGTTTTTGATTTTACGCATGTCTTTATCCCGAAACCGGTTCCCACTTTCGGGAGACATGCTTTAGCGGTTGGTGAAGTTCGGCTTCCGCTTCTCGACGAAGGCGGCCATGCCTTCTTTCTGGTCGTCGAGCGCAAACAGCGAGTGGAAAAGACGGCGCTCGAAGCGCAGCCCCTCGGCCAACGTCGTCTCGTAAGCGCGGTTGACGGCCTCCTTTGTCATCATCACCGACGGCAGTGAGAACTCGGCGATCTTCGCCGCCGCCTTCAGCGTTTCGTCGAGCAGCTCGGCGACCGGGACCACCCGCGACACCAGCCCGCTCCTCTCGGCCTCGGCCGCGTCCATCATCCGCCCGGTCAGGCACATGTCCATCGCCTTGGACTTGCCGACGAATCGGGTCAGCCGCTGCGAGCCGCCCATGCCCGGCATGACGCCGAGGGTGATCTCGGGCTGGCCGAATTTGGCGTTGTCGCCGGCGATGATGAAGTCGCACATCATGGCCAGCTCGCAGCCGCCGCCGAGCGCGTAGCCCGCGACCGCCGCGATGACGGGCTTGCGCGTGCGAGTGAATTCCTCCCAGCCGACGAAGAAATCCTGCGTGTAGGCGTCGGCGAAGGACATCGCCTGCATTTCCTTGATGTCGGCGCCGGCGGCGAACGCCTTTTCCGAGCCCGTAAGCACCATCGCGCCGATGGCGGGATCGGCATCGAACGCGCTCGCCGCCGCAACCACCTCCGCAAGCACCTGCGAATTCAGAGCATTGAGCGCCTTGGGCCGGTTCAGCGTGATCAACCCGACCTTGCCGCGTATCTCCACGAGAATGGTTTCATAGGTCATGGTTCGCTTCCTCCGCGGGGGTGGGATGATCGATACCGTTCCTAGCTTACCGCTGACAGGTCCGGCAATAGAAGGTCGAGCGGCCGCTCTGCACAATGCGTTCGACGTGGCCACGGCAGCCCGGCTTCTGGCATGGCTCTCCTTCGCGATCGTAGACGGCGAAGGAGTGCTGGAAATAGCCGAGCGATCCGTCGGCCTGGACATAGTCGCGCAGCGACGAGCCGCCGGCGGCGATCGCATCGGCGATGACCGAGCGGATCGCCTCGGCGAGGCGTTCGCTTTGTCCTTTCGCCTTCTTGGCCGAGCCAGCGATGGTGCCGGCCTCGCGCAGCGGCGAGAGCCCGGCGCGCCACAGTGCTTCCGAGACATATATATTGCCGAGCCCGGCGATCAGGCGCTGGTCGAGCAGCGCCGCCTTGAGCGGCGATCTGCGATCCTTCAGCAGCGAGGCGAGCAGGGGGCCGTCGAGCGCGTTGCCGGTTGGCTCGATGCCGAGTCCCGCCAGCATCGGATGCGTGTCCGGCGAGCCTTCGGCAAACAGCATGAAGCCGAAGCGGCGCGGGTCGTTGAAGATGATGCTGGACCGCACGCCCATCGGCGAGGTGACGTCGAACACGACGTGGTCGTGCGCGGCGATCTTCGAGCGCTCGTGATGGAAGGAGCCGGGAACCCCGCTGCTCCCGGCGGTTTCGACCCGGAATGACCCCGACATGCCGAGGTGGCAGATCAGCACCGGACCATCTTCGACATGCATCGTCAGATATTTGGCGCGCCGGCCAAGCGCCGTCACGGTCTTGCCTGTCAGCCGCTCCGAAAAGCGCTCGGGAAAAGGAAAGCGAAGGTCGGGCCTGCGCGCTTCGACCTTGACCAGCCGCGCCCCTTCCAGGACCGGCTGCAGTCCGCGCCGGACGGTTTCGACTTCAGGCAGTTCAGGCATGGACGCCTATCATTGCGAGGAATGATGTTCCATGGCGTCCGGCTGCCAGGCCAAGGTGATCCGCGACGGTTTCGCCGATATCGGCGAAGGTTGGCCTCAGCCCGATGTCGCCGCCCTTCAGCCCCGGCCCGATGCCGATCACCGGGACGCGCTCACGCGTATGGTCGGTGCCGCGCCAGGTCGGGTCGTTGCCGTGATCGGCGGTGAGGATGAGAAGGTCGCCCGGCCTGATGCGCGACAGCGCCTCGGGCAGCCGGCGGTCGAAGGCCTCGAGCGCGGCGGCATAGCCGGCGACATCGCGCCGGTGGCCGAACTCGGTGTCGAAGTCGACGAAATTGGCGAAGACCAGGTCGCCTTCGCCGGCATCGTCCATGGCGCCGAGCGCCTTGTCGAACATCGCCATGTTGCCGCCTGCCTTGCGCACCTGCGAGATGCCGCGATGAGCGAAGATGTCGCCGATCTTGCCGACCGCGATGACCTTGCTGCCGCGCTCCGTCAGCCGGTCGAGCAGGGTCGGCTCAGGCGGCGGCACCGCATAGTCGCGGCGGTTGTGGGTGCGCTGGAACGTGGCGGGCGTCTCGCCCACGAAAGGCCGCGCGATCACGCGGCCGATCTTCAAGCGATCGACGAGCCGGCGCACCGTCAGGCAAAGCTCATAAAGCCGCTCCAGGCCGAAATGCGTTTCATGCGCGGCGATCTGCAACACGGAGTCCACCGACGTGTAACAGATCGGTCTGCCGGTGCGGATATGCTCTTCGCCGAGCCGCTCGATGATCTCGGTTCCCGGCGCATGGCAATTGCCGAGGATACCCAGCACCTTGCCTTCGCGGATGATCGCGTCGGTCAGCTCGGCCGGGAAGGCAGGCACCGTGTCGGGAAAATAGCCCCAGTCGAAGCGCACGGGCAGTCCTGCGATCTCCCAATGGCCCGACGGCGTGTCCTTGCCGCTTGACACCTCCTGGGCGGCGCCGTGGAAGGCCGAGGCGATCAGCGGCGTGTCGGCGTCGAGCTGCAGTCCGGTTGCCGTCCGTGCCGCCAGGCCAAGCCCGAGCGACATCATGTTGGGCACGGCGAGCGGTCCTTTGCGTAGACCTTCCCGGTCGGCGCGGCCTTCGGCGCAGGCCTTGAAGATATGTCCGAACGTGTCGGCGCCAGCATCGCCATAGCGTTCGGCGTCGGCCGCGCCGCCGATGCCGAAAGAATCGAGAACGAACAGGAACGCGCGCGCCATGGGTGTCATTGTTGTCAGTCCTGGCTGCCAGACATAGGGTTCCGCGGCGGCGTTGGCAAATCGGAAACCAAACCGCAACCGCTTCGCGCCATAGTTGCGACGAGGCGTGGATATCGCGGGAGCAAAGCAAGCATGGCGAGGCGCGGCAAGACCGCGGCAAGGCAGGCCGTGAAAATGTGCGCGGCCGCTCTCTTGGCGTCCGGCGCCGCCGCATGGCCGGCACACGCCGACTGGCGTGACGACATCGGCACGTTCCGTATCGGCATCGTTGCCGAGCCGGGCGGCGGCAACACCGTCCCTGGGCTTGCGCGTCTGACGGAAGCCTATGCCAGCGCGCTCGGCATGAAGGTCGAGTTCGTCGTTGCGCGTGACTACGCGGCGCTGATCGAGGCGCAGGCGAGCGGTCGCGTGCAATACGCGGTCTATTCGGCGCTTGCCTATGCCACGGCCTCGGAGCGCTGCGGCTGTGTCGAGCCACTGGTGGCGCCGGTCGACGCCGACGGCGCCGTCGGCATCCGCTCCGTCCTGGTGACGCGCGACGGCAGGCTTCAGGATCTTGCCGCCATGGCTTCGCATCGGATCGCGATTGCGCCGGCCGACAATGTCGGCGGCGCGCTGCTGCCGCTGGCGGCCCTTTCCGCCGCAGGGGTCAAGATTGCGCAGGATTCGCCGTTCCTGGCACGCGCTGTCTCGGCCACGGCGGCCGAGACGATGTTGGGCGGCGGCGACGCGGATGGCCTGTTCGGCTGGGAGCCGGCCGATGCCGACGGCCAAGCCGCCCATTCCGGCGGCACGGTCGAGCGGCTGGAGGCTGCCGGCATTCCTGGGGCGTCGCTTACGGTGTTATGGACCTCCGCCCTGTTGCGCTACGGGCCGCATGCAGTCCGCAGCGATCTCGATCCAGAGGCGAAACGACGGCTGACCGTCTTCCTGACCAATCTCAAATCGCAGACGCCCGATGTGTACGACCTTCTGGAGAGGGCGCATACCGGCGGCTTCGTGCCGGTCTCGCAGAAGGATTATGCGATGGCCGAGGCGATCGTGCGGCGGGAAACGGCAGGACAGGAGTAGCCTGTCAGCAGTCGCTGCAGGGGATGGTCGGGCTTCGGCGAGGCCGCAGGTAGTAGGTCTCGCTCATCGATATGTTGTTGAAGGCCGAGGTCAATCCGAGCCCCTGCGAATCGCTGGCGGACCAGGTGATGATCGGTTTGTAGCCGAGGTCGCTCTCGACCCGGACCAGGAAGGTGTTGCGGATCGTCAGCGTCGCCGGCACCGTGGTGATCGAATTCACAGCCGCGTCCGCGCTGTAGGTGGTGCCCACCAGCTTGCGCGACCATGCGACCTGCACCCTCGGCGTCGCTTCGTCCGTGATCTGTATTCCTGTGATGATGATCGTCGGCAATGAACGGTTGTAAGGCTGCAGCGTCGATGTGCCGATCTTCATTATTGCATCGAGGTTGGCCTTCACGACGGTCTGCTGTTGCGTGACGAGATCCGCCACCATGCTGCCGATGCGGCTGACCTTCTTGCTGGTCTCGATGGCCTGCGAGGCCTCCATCGTGATGAAATACATGATCAGCAGTACCGGCACGATGAACGCGAACTCGATCGCCGCGACGCCGCGGCGATCACGGCAAAACCGCTCAACTTTCGCCGGAACCCCCCGGAGTGCCCCCGCACTATGCATATCGTCCTCCACGCCGCGGCTTTAGCCGTCGAGCAGCCTCAATTGTCGTCGAATGGCTCGTTCTGCCAGGTCACCGAAGCGAAATGCAGTGTTTTCTTGTCCTTCAGATTTGCCATCGACTGGGCCAGGAAATCGGTCATCACCGGCCATTTGTAGAACACCCGCAACATGTTGATGGACTCTGCCAATCCCGGCGAGACGGCGGGGGTTGTCGTGCTCGCGCCCTGTGTAAGCACGATATCTCCATCCACAATCTTGAAGCCCGCCGTGGCTGCGTCGGCGAAGCTCGGATATTCACGCAGGTCCACCAGCAATCCCGGGCAGTCCTTGGCCACCATGATCTCCAGCCTGCTGCAGATCAGCTGCTTGATAGAGGCTTCGGTGACGTTCGACTTCTGCAACTGGCCGGTCCGCAACTGGCGGGCGACATCGTCGGTGATGTTGGCCATCACCTCCTGGCCGGCAAAGGAGATGCAGCTCTCGAGAATAGCGAAGACGAGAAGCGCGAACGGGATGGCAAGCATCGCAAATTCCATTGCCGTGCTGCCGCGTCTGTCACTGAAGAAGCCGGGGCGGGGTTTGCCGCGCGCCGTGCTGTCCACGCCGTCGCCGGATGTGGCGTCCTTGCTCATTTGCGTTCCTGCCGATCCCCTTGCGGTACCGGCGGCAAGGTAGCGAAAACCCATTGAGGTCCGGTTTGGATGATCGTTAAATTCGCCGGGCAGGCTTTAAGCTGTCCTTAACGCTTGCTCTGACGCTCTCTTCGGGCTTAGTGCGCAGCGCTCATTTCGGTCTCGGAAGCCTTCTCGGCGTCGGTCTTGTAGGCGCTCTCGCAATAAGGCGTGCAGGACATGGTCTGGACTTCGGCACGCCTGTAGATGCGCACCGAGGAAGCGGCCTGTCGCACGACGGTCACCTGTTCATCGATGATCGGGCTGCCGTCCGAGTCGAGCACGACCAGATTGGTGACGCCAAAACCTTTGCCGGTGAGAACGATGGTCGAGGCGTCCTGCACCGAGGCATCGGCGATGGCCGGGTTGCCGATGACGACGGTGTCGGCCGCACGGGACAATTTGACGATCTTTGCCTGGTTCATGGTCACTTCGACACCCGCGCCGGCCCTGGCCGGCATCACCAAGGCTGCAGCCGCCAGCAGCGCGGCGACTGGAAACAGCGATCTCGACAACCTCATTGAACAGCTCCCGGCAGGCGGATTCTTCAACGGAACATGAACGAGATTGGTGAAGCAACGGTTAAACCGGACCAGGCCGCGATTAAGGACTTTGCCTCGCCCGTCCACGCGCCGACGGCGCTTCCTGTTTTAGTAACATTGCACAAGCGCAGGTTTGCGCCGCTTTGCTCGATCCTCGAGCCGGCTGACAATGTTTAGGCCGCGGTTAACCACGCAGTGCGTTCGCGCCCGGAAAGGAATCGGTAAGGCTGTTTATTAAGCCGATCGAAACGGCTTCTCCCTAGATTTGCAGCATCCGATCAACCGCAAAGAGAAGTTGACGGAAGTGCTGTAACACGTGGAGTAGGAGCTCTCGCATGTCTAATCTCATTGCACGTTTCGTGAAGGACGAATCCGGCGCGACCGCCATCGAATACGGTCTGATCGCCGCTCTCATCGCGCTCGCCATCATGGTCGGCGCCACCTCGCTTGGCACCGCGCTGAATACCAAGTTCGCTGCGATCGCCACGGCTGTCAACAACGCCCCGTCGGGCCCGTGATAAGCCGAGGGACGGCGAAGTCATTCTGACACAAGGGCTGCCTCGCGGCGGCCCTTGTTCGTTGCAGCATCCGGCTACCCTGCTCACCGATCGTTAATGCGCCATGCTTTAGAGTGCGCGCGGTATTGTCTCACGGCACCTGTTCATGCTCGAAGCCATAATCTTCGTCGTCTTCCCATTCTGCATGCTGTTTGCTGCGATCTCCGATACGTTGTCGATGACGATCGCCAACCGCATTCCCGTATTGCTGGTGGCGACATTCGCGCTTGTCGCGCCGCTCACCGGGATGGACTGGGCGACCTATGGCTGGCACTTCGCCGCCGGCGCCCTCGTGCTTGCCACGACATTCGGCCTCTTTGCGCTCGGCGGCATGGGCGGCGGCGACGCCAAGCTTCTGGCCGCGACCGCTCTTTGGATGGGCCTCAACATCAACTTGATCGGCTATCTGGTGACGTCGGCTTTCATCGGGGGACTGCTGACCATCGCAATCCTGGCTTACCGGAAATCGCCGCTGGCCGCGTATACCGGCCACAGCCGATTCCTGCGCTACTTTGCCGACGAGAAAGTGGGCATTCCCTATGGCATCGCGCTTGGCGCCGGTGGACTGATCACGTTCCCGGATTCGCCGCTGATGGTCTGGGCGCTGCAGAGGCTTACGGCATAGGTTTTGGTGACATCGATGTCGGCGACCGAAGGCGGCCTGGCCGCCTTTTTTGTTAACGGCGGGCCGTTCGATCTAATTTGAGTAAACCTTAAATTAATCACGATCGTAAGCATTACATTAACCTTGTTTTGACGATTGCGGCTGCAAAGTCCGGCCAGGCGTGGGTGGTTTGCCACGAGGCGAAGGGTTTCGGACGAATGCCAGCATCCCGATTGATTATTCTGGGCGTGGCTGCGGTCGCGGCGGGTGGCGCGGGCTATGTCGCCAAGAACATGGTGGTGGCGCCGCCAGCGCAGGTCGTTGTCAATGCGCCCGCGCAGCCGGCGGTCGCGTTGCAGGACGTGCTGGTGCTTTCCGGCGATGTGGCAATGGGCAGCCAGCTCGGCAACAACATCAGCTGGGAACAATGGCCGGCCGACGGCGTCAATGCCAATTTCATCACACGCGCCGCCGAACCTGACGCGGTCGAAAAGCTCAAGGGCTCGGTAGCGCGCGTCGCCATGTATACGGGCGAGCCGCTGCGCCGCTCCAAGCTGGTCGGCGAGGGGCAGAGCTTCATGTCGTCGATCCTGCCTTCAGGGATGCGCGCTGTCGCCACCGCGATATCGGCCGACACCTCCGCCGGCGGCTTCATCCTGCCCAACGACTTCGTCGACGTCATCATGACCCGCCGCGCCGACACCGGCAACGGCGGCAGCGGCTTCAACACCGAGACCATCCTCAAGAACATCCGGGTGCTGGCCATCGACCAGACCATCCAGGAAGATGAGGAAGGCAAGAAGACCAGGGTCGGCCAGACCGCGACACTGGAGCTGACGCCGCAACAGGCAGAGATCATCACCGTCGCGCAGCAGATGGCGGACCGCCTGACGCTCGCGCTGCGTCCGATCACCGACATCCACGAAAAGAATGCGGACGAAGCCGATTATCTGGTCAACGGCAATGGCCGACGCGGAACGGTGCGTCTGATCAAATCGGGCGAGGTTTCCGAGGTTGGAGCAAGGAAATGAGGCTAAACAGTAAACTGCTGCCCTTCCTGGCGGCCGCGGCGATCGGCCTGCTTCTGATTGGCACCAACGCCTCGGGATTGGTCGAAGCCAAAGCCGCGAGCGCCGGCGTATCGGCTTCCGTCGCCACGCAACGCGTCAAGCTCGGCCTCAACAAATCCGTGGTCATCGATCTGCCGAATGATGCCTATGACATCCTCGTCGCCAATCCGGCGGTTGCTGATGCCGTGACGCGCACGGCGCGGCGCATCTACCTGTTCGGCAAGGCGGTCGGCGAGACCAACATCTTTGTCTTCGGTCCCAATGGCGAGCAGATCGTCAGCCTGGATCTGGCCGTCGAGCGCGACGTCGCCGGGCTGGAGGATTATCTCAAGCGTTTCATCCCGTCCTCGCAGATCAAGGTCGAGCTGCTCAACGATAACGTTGTCCTTACCGGGATGGTCGACACGCCGCTCGACGCCAAGCGCGCCGTCGATCTCGCGACCATCTTCGTCTCGGGCGGTGAAGCGACCACCGGTCAATATTCGCAGACCGCCGCCGGCGGCTCGGTCAATGGCGGCGTCGACATCAACAACCCCGACCAAGAACGCCGGGTCTCCAAGATCGTCAACCTGTTGCAGATCATCGGCGACGATCAGGTGACGCTCAAGGTGACCGTCGCCGAAGTCAGCCGCTCGGTGATGAAACAGCTCGGCGTCAATATGCTCGCCAGCGGCGGCAGCAACGGCATTTCCTGGGCGGCGCTCAGCGATCCTTACATGGGTCTTGGCAAACCGCTGTCGAACGCGGGCCTCTCTATCAGCTCGTCAGGGCTGCAGTCCTATATCAACGCAATGGAACAGTCGGGGGTCATGAAGACCCTGGCTGAGCCGACTTTGACCGCCGTGTCCGGGGAAAAGGCGACCTTCAAGGTCGGCGGCGAGTACAATATTGTGAAGAGCGTTTCCGCCAACGTGTCCACCGACAACCAGACCGGTCTGCAGAACTATTCGCTCGACAAGATCGAGTACGGCATCGGGCTGGAGTTTCAGCCGGTTGTTCTGTCGCCCGGTCGCATAAGCCTGAAGGTGAGGACGTCGGTTTCCGAACCGACGACCGAAGGATCTGTATCGGCATCCACAGACAATCGGAACATCGGCATGAACGCTTTGTCGCTGCGCAAGCGCTTGGCCGATACGACGGTGGAACTGCCTTCCGGCGGTTCGATGATGATCGCGGGCCTCGTGCGCGACGATCTCAGGCAGGCTGTCACCGGATTGCCCGGCCTGACTAAGATCCCCGTGCTCGGGACGCTCTTCCGCAGCCGCGACTTCGTCCGCAACGAAAGCGAGCTCGTCATCATCATCACGCCCTATCTGGCGCGGCCGGTGGCGCGCAACGACCTGGCCAAGCCGGATGACAATTTCAACCCGCCGAGCGACGGCGCCGGCATGTTCCTTGGCCGCGTCAATCGCGTCTACGGCACCATGCAGACCGACAGGCCGCCGGGCCGGTATCACGGCGTTGTCGGCTTCATCTACAAATGAGCGGGAAAACGGACATGTCCAAGTCAGTATCGAAGGTCATGACGGCCCGGACAGCATCCGGCATAGCAAGAATCCGCCGGCAGGTGCTCCCGGCACTGGCGGTGGCCCTTGCGGCGTCGCTCGCCGGATGCGCCAATCGCGACAGCGTCACGGTCGGGTCGATCCCGGACGACTACCGCACGACGCATCCGATCGTCATTGCCGAGAAGAACCAGAAGATCGATCTGCCGGTCGGCGCCGGCGATCGCGGCATGACCGGCAAGCAGCGCGACGCGCTGCTTGGTTTCCTTGACGGCTACGACAAGAGCGCCGCGCCGGCGCTGACGATCGCGATGCCATCCGGCTCCGCCAACGAGGTCGCCGCCCGCGCCGCCGGCCGCGATTTTGCCAGGCTCGCCATGGCGGCCGGCGTCAAGCGCAACCGCATCGTCATGACATCCTATCAGTCGGCCGTGCCGGAGGCGTCCGCGCCGGTGCGTGTCGCCTTCGTCGCGGTGCGGGCCCAGACCGACAAATGCGGGCGTTGGCCCGACGACCTGACCGAGACGTCGGAGAACAAGCACTATGCCGACTTCGGCTGCTCCTACCAGAACAATCTCGCGGCCCAGGTCGCCAACCCCAACGATCTGATCGGGCCGCGCAAGCAGTCCGAAATCGACGCCGAAAACCGTGGCGCAGTGATCGACGTGTACCGGGCGAGGGGCATCTCCGACGAGTTCCTGGGCAATTCTGAAGTGACGTACTGAGCCGCGCAAGACGACGGAAAGAGCATGACGATGAGCAATCTTGCCTACGACACGCCCGCGGAAACCGGCGACCTTTCGCAGCAGGACATCGCCGCCATGCAGGCGCTGCGCCCCGTGCCGCGCATTTCGATCCAGGCTTTCTGCGAGACCGAAGGCGTCGCCAGCCCCGTGGAGCGCGCCGCCGAGGATCGCCGGATGGCCAAGGCCCATCTCAAGGTCCATATGGGCGGCGTTCCGACCGCGATCGAGTTCTATCAGTCCGCGCCGACACCGAACCTGATCCTGCTGGAATCGCGCAGCGAGCCGAAGCAACTGCTCGAACAGCTCGGCCAGCTCGCTGAGTATTGCGATCCGTCGTCCAAGGTCGTGGTCATCGGCCACTACAACGATGTCGGGCTCTACCGCGAGCTCATCCGTTCAGGCATTTCCGAATATGTCATCGCGCCGGTCTCGATGTCCGACATCGTCAGCGTCGTGTCGTCGATCTTCGTCGATCCGGAATCGGAGCCGATCGGCCGCTCGATCGCCTTCATCGGCGCCAAGGGCGGCGTCGGCTCATCGACCATTGCTCACAATACGGCCTGGGCGATGTCGTCGCTGTTCAAGTCCGAAGTCGTCATCGCCGATCTCGACCTTGCCTTCGGCACCGCCAACATCAACTTTGATCAGGATCCGGCTCAGGGCATCGCAGAGGCCGTGTTTTCGCCCGAGCGCGTCGATGAGGTCTATCTCGATCGCCTGCTCGCGCAATGCGCCGAGCATCTGTCCCTGCTTGCGGCCCCCTCCACCTTGGAGCGCGTCTACGATTTCGACGCCGAGGCGTTCTCGCAGGTCATCGAGACGGCGCAGCGTAGCGCGCCCCTGCTGGTTCTCGATATCCCTCACATCTGGAGCGGGTGGACGAAGAGCACGCTGGTCAAGGCCGACGAGATCGTCATCACCGCCACGCCCGAGCTCGCAAATCTTCGCAACACCAAGAACTTGGTGGACATGCTGAAGCGGCTGCGCCCGAATGATCCGCCGCCGAAGCTGATCATCAACCAGGCAGGTGTGCCGAAACGGCCGGAAATAGCGCCTTCCGATTTCGCCGAGCCGCTCGGCATCGCGCCCATGGCGGTGATCAATTTCGAACCGCTGCTGTTCGGCAATGCCGCCAACAACGGCCGCATGCTGACCGAGATGGACGCCAAGAACCCGGTCGTTGCCATCATCAATGAGATAGCGCATGTGCTGACCGGACGGAGCGAAATCAAGACCAAGAAGAAGGCGGGCCTGGGTTCGATCCTCGGCAAGCTCTCGCGCAACAAGAAATGACGCTGTTTGAGCGGCATCGGGTAGTCGATCATGTTTGGTAAGAGAGGCAAAGACGACGGCAACCGGGTGACGCCCGAATTCCGTCCGCCGGCGTCGGCTCCCGCCGCTCCCGCTTCGACGGGAACGATGACGGCCGAGCGGCCGGCCGCGCCGGCGTACAGCGCGCCGCCCGCGCCGCCGGCTCGCCGTCCCGTCGAGGCGCCGCCGATGGCGCCCGAGCCGCCAAGAAGGGTCCAGCGCGAGCGCTCAGAGACCTATTACGACACCAAGAGCCAGGTTTTCTCCGCGCTCATCGACACGATCGACCTGTCGCAGCTCGCCAAGCTCGATCCCGAGAGCGCGCGCGAGGAAATCCGCGACATCGTCAACGACATTATCGCGATCAAGAATTTCGCGATGTCGATCTCCGAGCAGGAGGAGCTGCTCGAAGACATCTGCAACGACGTTCTGGGCTATGGACCGCTAGAGCCGTTACTTGCCCGCGACGATATAGCCGACATCATGGTCAACGGCTTCAAGAACGTCTACATCGAAGTCAACGGCAAGGTCGAACAGACCGGAGTCCGCTTCCGCGACAACCAGCAGCTGCTCAACATCTGCCAGCGCATCGTCAGCCAGGTCGGCCGTCGTGTCGATGAATCGAGCCCGATCTGCGACGCGCGCCTGCCCGACGGCTCGCGCGTCAACGTCATCGCGCCGCCGCTCTCCATCGACGGCACCGCGCTCACCATCCGCAAGTTCAAGAAGGACAAGCTGACGCTGGACCAGCTGGTCAAGTTCGGCGCCATCTCGCCGCAAGGCGCGGAAATCCTCAAGATCATAGGCCGTGTCCGCTGCAATGTCGTCATCTCGGGCGGCACCGGCTCCGGCAAGACGACGCTGCTCAACTGCCTGACCAACTATATCGACCGCGAGGAGCGGGTCATCACCTGCGAGGACTCGGCCGAACTGCAGTTGCAACAGCCGCATGTGGTGCGTCTGGAAACCCGGCCGCCCAATCTCGAGGGCGAGGGCGAGGTGACCATGCGCGATCTCGTCAAGAACTGCCTGCGCATGCGGCCCGAGCGCATCATCGTCGGCGAAGTGCGCGGACCGGAAGTGTTCGACCTTCTGCAGGCGATGAACACCGGTCACGACGGCTCGATGGGAACGATCCACTCGAACAGCCCGCGCGAATGCCTCAACCGTATCGAATCGATGATCGCCATGGGCGGCTATTCGCTGCCGCAGCGCACGGTGCGCGAGATCGTCGTCGGCTCGATCGACGTGATCATCCAGGCCGCTCGCCTGCGCGACGGGTCGCGCCGCATCACCCACATCACCGAGGTGGTCGGCATGGAAGGCGACGTCATCATCACCCAGGATCTCGTCCTCTATAACATCAAGGGAGAGGACTCGAGCGGCCGGCTGGTCGGCGAGCATGTGTCGACGGGCATCGGCCGCCCGCATTTCTGGGATCGCGCCCGCTACTATGGCGAGGAGCAGCGCCTCGCCAATGCGCTCGAGGCGATGGAGAAACGCGCTGACTGATTTGTCTGGAGGTCTGACGCAATTCCAGGAAAAGTGTGAAGCGGTTTTCCGTCCGGAATTGCGTCTAAACAAAGAAATAGGGCGGTTCGCCGTTTCTTTTAAACGGCGAAAGGGCCTAGGGGCACCGGTCGATGTTCGGAATTGACACCACCGTCCTGGCATTCATCGTGCTCGCCGGCTTCAGCGCCGGCGCGGTGGCCTATGCTTTCCTGTTCACGCGCATCGACAACGAGAAGCAGGCGGGCAAGCGGCTTCAAACCATCAAGACAGCCGAAACCGACAGGTCGGTGGTGAAAGCCACGCGCGATCGCGCCGCGGAGGCGGTCAAGCGGCGCAAAAGTCTCCAGGACTCGCTCAAGCAGCTCGACGAGAAACAGAAGACCAACGATCGCAACCTCAAGAAACCGCCGCTGAAGGTCCAGATCAGCCAGGCCGGCATGCAGGTCCCGATCGAGCGCTTCTACATGTACTCCGCCGTCTGCGGCATCATCCTGACGGCCCTTCTCTTTTTCGTCGGCGCGCCTCTGTGGGCCCTGCCCGGCGCCCTGCTGGTGGGCGGGCTCGGCATGCCGCGCTGGTTCGTTTCGTTTCGCCGCACACGTCGCGTCAAGGCCTTCCTGGAAGAGTTTCCGAACGCGCTCGACATCATCGTGCGCGCGGTCAAGTCCGGTCTGCCGCTCAACGACGCGATCCGCCTGATCGCCAATGAATCGCCCGAACCGGTCCGGTCGGAGTTCCGCCGCATCGTCGATTCCCAGCAGATGGGCATGTCGGTCCCCGACGCCGCCATGCGCATGTCCGAGACCATGCCGTGCAGCGAGGCCGGCTTCTTCGGCATCGTCATCCAGATACAGTCGCAGGCCGGCGGCAACCTGTCCGAGGCGCTAGGCAACCTTTCGCGCGTCCTGCGCGACCGCAAGAAGATGAAGGCCAAGGTCCAGGCGCTGTCGATGGAAGCCAAGGCATCCGCCGTCATCATCGGCGCCCTGCCTTTTGTCGTGGCCTTCCTCGTCTATCTGTCGAGCCCGAATTATATCATGCCGCTGTTCACCACCAGTGTCGGCAACCTGATCCTCGGCTGCTCGGGTGTCTGGATGTCGATCGGCATCCTGGTGATGCGCAAGATGATGAACTTCGAAGTATAGGGGCGCGGATCCGGTGACAGAACAGGTCGTCAAAACACTCACCGATCCTTCCTTCCTGATCGCGATGCTGGTCGGCATCGCCGTGTTCGCGACCGTGTTCACCCTCATGCCGGCGTTCGGCGGCACGTCGCTCAAATCGCGCATGAAGTCCGTGGCGCTCGAACGCGACAAATTGCGCGCCGAGCAGCGCGCGCGGCTGGCCAGCGAGGCCGACCGGCGCCGCAAGGGCCTGCGCGAGGAACAGTCCATCGGCATGCGCAACATCGTCGACCGCCTGGATCTGAAGCGCGCGCTTGCCGATGAAAACACGATCCAGAAGCTCAAGGTCGCGGGCTTCCGCGGCCAGAACCCGCTGACGCGCTTCCTCTTCTTCCGCCTCGTCCTGCCATTCGTGGGCTTTGCGCTGGCGGCCGTCTACCTGTTCGTGCTCGGCGGCCTGCCGCAGCAGCCGGCTTTCATCAAGCTGTTCGTCTGTATCGTCGTCGCCTATGGCGGCTTCTACGCCCCCATCCTCTATGTCAACAACCGCGCCACCAAGCGCAAGCAGTCGATCCAGCTGGCGTGGCCGGACGCGCTCGACCTGATGCTGATCTGCGTGGAATCCGGCATGTCGGTGGAAGCGGCCCTGCGCAGGGTCGCCGACGAAATCGGCGCGCAGTCGGTCCCGCTTGCCGAGGAATTCGTGCTCACCAATGCCGAGCTGTCCTATCTGCAGGATCGCAAGATCGCCTATGAGAACCTGGCAAGCCGCACCGGCCTGGAATCGGTCAAGTCGGTGTCGCAGGCCTTGGTCCAGGCCGAACGCTACGGCACGCCGGTGGCGCATGCGCTGCGCGTGCTCGCCTCGGAAAGCCGCGACATGCGCATGAACGCGGCTGAGAAGAAAGCCGCCGCGCTGCCGCCGAAGCTCACCGTGCCGATGATCCTGTTCTTCCTGCCGGTTCTGTTCGCCATCATTCTTGGCCCGGCCGGCATCCAGGTCAGCCAGCGCGGCATCTTCGGCGACCAGCACAGCTCCTCGAGCCAGTAAAGCAATTCCAGGAAAAGTGTCGCGCGGTTTTCCGCCGGAATTGTGTAGAAAAAGAGAAAGCAATTCCAGGAAAAGTGTCGCGCGGTTTTCCGCCCGGAATTGCGTAGAAAAAGAGAAGGCAATTCCAGGAAAAGTGTCGAGCGGGTTTCCGTCCGGAATTGCGTAAAAAGCAAAGAGAAAGAGCCGTTCGCGTCAATCAAAAAAGCCGCGCGGCTTCTGCCTTGTCGGAGCGGGCGGCGCTTGGCGGCGTCCGTCAGTTCGTGGCGACTTTCGCCTTGTTCTTGTCCTGATCCTTCAGCTGGCTCCAGGCATTCTGCTGGGCAAGCATCTGGCGCAGATAGGCTACGTTGGCCTGCGCCTGTTCGGGTGACAATTCCTGCGAGGCGATCTTCTCGGCCTCGTCGAAGCGGCCCTGCAGGCCCACCACGAGTGCAAGGTTCTGCCGCACCCGGCTGTCGGCGCTGGGCTGCTGCGCGGCCGAGCGCATATAGGTCTCGGCCGTTCGCAGGTCGCCTTCGAGCACATAGGACATGCCGAGATTGGACAGCACCGAAGGCTCGTTCGGTTTGAGTTCCAGCGCCTTGCGGTAGTCCTGACGCGCTTCGTCCTTCTGGCCCATCTGGTCGAGGATCGCGGCTTCCGCCGACACCAGTTTCCAGTCCGGATATTCGGGCGTCTGCGCGCGGCGAACGGCGTCGAGCGCCGGCTCGAACTGGCCGTTGGCGGCAAGCGCCTTGCCATAGGCGGCAAGCACGTCGCGATCCTTGGGATAGGCGATCGCCAGCTTGCGCATCACGGCGAGCGACTGGTCGGCATCGCCATCCATCTGCAGTGCCGCCGCGAAATTCATCGCCATGCGCTTGTCATTGGGATTGCGGGCGTAGGATTCGCCAAGCCTGGACGTGGCCGTGTGCAGTTCGCCGGCCGACATCGTTTCCAGCGGCCTTCTGTCGGAGCGCGAGATGGAGCCGGTGGTCATTTGGCTGGTGCTGCCGCAACCTGCCACGCTGGCTGCCAGTGCCGCCATGAAGGCTGTGCTGATCAGACGCTTGGCTCTATGGTTCAACGCTTTGATCGGCATCGGCGCCCGGTCTCCATTCCTGTGCGGCCATAGGCTGGCCGTCTTCCCTCCCGCAGAAATATTCTGTTAACCCTAACGGACCGTTAAGAAGCCGACTCATCCTGTTCGGCCGGAGATCATCGCATGCCTGTCGAACTCGTCGAACAAAAGCCGCAAGCCGCCTTCCCTGTCTATCTGGTGGCAAAGGACGCCCTTGAAGCCGCGGCATTGCCGCCGCCCGCCATCGCCTGGGCAAGAGCCAACGGTTTTTCCGGCGAGGCAGGGCGCACGCTGGTCCTGCCTGGCGAGGGCGGTGGTCTCGCCGGCGCGCTGTTCGGCACGGGTGACGGCGAAAGCGCGCTTGCCCTCGGCGCGCTCGCAAGGGCGCTGCCGGAAGGCGACTGGTATTTCGCGTCGGGCCTGGCGCAACCCGAACTCGCCGCGCTGGCGCTTGTCCTGGGCGGCTATGTCTTCACGCGCTACGGCAAGAAGCCCGGCAAGGCCCTGCGCTTCGCGCTTCCGGAGGGCGCTGACGCCGCGCATGTCCGTCGCGTCGCCGACAGCGTTTTTCTGACGCGCGATCTGGTCAACACGCCGACCAGCGACCTCGGGCCGGTCGAGCTGGAAGAAGCCGCCCGGCAATTGGCGGCCGCCCATGCCGCCGAGATTTCCGCAATTCACGGCGACGATCTTCTGGCGCGGAATTTCCCGATGATCCACGCTGTCGGCCGGGCTTCCGCCGACGCGCCGCGGCTGATCGACATGAGCTGGGGACCGAGCGCTGCGCCGAAGGTGACGCTGGTCGGCAAGGGCGTCTGCTTCGACACAGGCGGTCTCGACATCAAGCCGTCGTCCGGCATGCTTCTGATGAAGAAGGACATGGGCGGCGCCGCCAACGTGCTGGGCCTCGCTTCCATGATCATGGCGGCGAAATTGAATGTCCGGTTGCGCGTGCTGATCCCAGCCGTCGAGAATTCGATCGCCGGCAATGCCTTCCGGCCCGGCGACGTGCTGAGGAGCCGCAAGGGCATCACGGTCGAGATCGGCAACACGGACGCGGAGGGCGGCTGATCCTGGCCGACGCGCTGGCGCTGGCCGATGAGGAGAAGCCAGAATTGCTGATCGACATGGCGACGCTGACCGGCGCTGCCAGGGTCGCGCTCGGCCCCGATCTGCCGCCCTTCTACACCGCCGACGAGACGTTCGCCGCCGACATTGCCGCCGCCTCCGTGTCCGTCGAGGATCCGCTGTGGCGGATGCCGCTATGGCGTCCCTATGATGCGAAGCTTTCCTCAAAGATCGCCGACATCAACAATGTCACCACGGACGGTTTTGCCGGCTCGATCACCGCGGCGCTTTTCCTCAAGCGCTTCGTCGAGAAGACCCACAGCTGGGCGCATTTCGACATCTTCGCCTGGAACCCGGCCGATCGCCCTTACGGCCT
Organism: Mesorhizobium sp. M2A.F.Ca.ET.043.05.1.1; assembly: GCF_003952445.1. Classification (NCBI taxonomy): domain Bacteria; kingdom Pseudomonadati; phylum Pseudomonadota; class Alphaproteobacteria; order Hyphomicrobiales; family Phyllobacteriaceae; genus Mesorhizobium; species Mesorhizobium sp. M2A.F.Ca.ET.043.05.1.1. The sequence goes on along the minus strand of NZ_CP034446.1, from coordinate 4,170,404 downwards.
GACCGGCGGCGAGGCGCAGGGCATTCGCGCGCTGGAGCGGGTCATCACGCAGCGATTTGTCTAGGCCGGAAGACCGGGTCGGCGGATAAACCGTCACTGAAACGGAACCGAAACAATTTGCCGGCATGCTTGGGCGATGTCGATCTCGATGCGCCCGAGCCAGGCCTTGCGACTGTGGCAGCAGGTGATGCTGGCCCAGGTGCGCGATGGCGAGCCAGATCTCACCATGCGCCAGACGGCGATCCTGTTCACCATCTATCTCGATCCGCCGCCGCACACGGTGCGCGGGCTTGCGGCAAAACTCAACGTCACCAAGCCGGTCATCACCCGGGCGCTGGACACGATGGGCGCGCTGAAGCTGGTCTCGCGCCATCGCGACGAGCTCGACAAGCGCAACGTGCTCATCCGCCGCACGGTGGAAGGCGCGCTCTTTGTCGAGCGCTTCGGCGATGGTATCGTCGCCAGGGCGCACGAACTGCCCATCTGACCTCACTGCCAACGACCGGAATATCGATTTGACCGCAAGGGATGCCCGCCTTCACGCTTTCCGCTCCGACCTTGCCGATGCGAGGCTGAAAGGCGAAGTTGCCGCCGACCGCTTCGTCACCGGCCGCCCGGCGCGGATCACGGCCTCGGTCGCCGACCTGCGCAAGGCGCCGCGCCCCGATGCGGGCGTCAACACGCAGGCGCTGTTCGGCGACGACGTGCTCGTCTTCGAGGACGCGGAAGGCTGGGCCTGGGTGCAGGCCGAGCGCGACGGCTATGTCGGCTATGTGGCGGACAATCTCCTTGGCGCGCGCGACCACGCGCCGACCCACATCGTCTGCGTGCCGCGCACCTTCCTCTATCCCGGGCCGGATCTGCGTTTTCCGATCAGCGGCCAGCTGTCGATGGGCTCGACCGTGACCGTGAGCGGCTCGGCCGAGACGCGCGGCACGCATTATGCGCTGCTGCCCTCCGGCCAGGCGATCATCGCAGGCCATCTGCGGCCGATCGGCGAGCTTGCGGAGGATTACGTCACCGTCGCCGAAAGCTTCCTCGGCACGCCCTATCTCTGGGGTGGTGTCTCCGGCTTCGGCATCGACTGCTCCGGCCTCGTGCAATTGGCGATGCGCATGACCGGCAAGGATGTGCTGCGCGACTCCGACATGCAGGCAGCGTCGATCGGCACGCCCTTCGAGCCGGGTCCGGACTATACCGGCCTCCAGCGCGGCGACCTCGTGTTCTGGAAAGGCCATGTGGCGATTATGACCGACGAAAGGGACATGATCCACGCCAACGGCCACACCATGCTGGTCTCGCGCGAAGGGCTGAAGGAAGCGGTCGAGCGCATCGGCTATCTCTATGGCGGCCCAACCGGGTTCAGGAGGCCGTAACTCCCCGACCTCTCCCCCTGTGGGAGAGGTCGGATTGCCCCGATTTGTCCTTCACAAATCGGATGGCAATCCGGGTGAGGGGTAGCTTGGCGCCAAGCTGGAACACCCCTCATCCGTCTTGCCGCTTCGCGGCAATCCACCTTCTCCCACAAGGAGGGAAGGAAGAAATAGCTGATCCCCTTTTGTTCCGATTTTCCTTGGCGATCGCGTGCCGCCGCGCTACCTGTTGCGCGTGACCGAGCAGCCGCGCCTTGCCGAACAGAATGCCGCCGTCCTGCTGCCTGAGCCATTCGTCAGATGGTTCGGCGAAAAGGGCTGGTCGCCGCGTGCCCATCAGCTCGAGCTGCTGGCGAAGGCGCAAAGCGGCCAGTCGGTGCTGCTGATCGCGCCGACCGGCGCCGGCAAGACGCTGGCCGGCTTCCTGCCGTCGCTGACGGAACTGGCCAACCGTCCCAAGCGCAAGCCTGGCCAAGCCCGTCGCGGCATCCACACGCTCTACATCTCGCCGCTCAAGGCGCTGGCCGTCGACATCGAGCGCAATCTCGGCAAGCCGGTCGAGGAGATCGGCCTGCCCGTCACCATCGAGACCCGCACCGGCGACACGCCTTCGCACAAGCGCCAGCGGCAGAAGCTGGCGCCGCCCGACATTCTGCTCACCACCCCAGAGCAGCTCGCGCTGCTGATCGCCTCGAACGACGCGAGGCGCTTCTTCGAGGATTTGCGCTATGTCGTGTTCGACGAGCTGCATTCGCTCGTTACCTCGAAGCGCGGGCATCTGCTGGCGCTTGGCCTTGCGCGTTTGCGCAGCTTCGTCCCCGGATTGCAGACCATCGGCCTGTCGGCAACGGTCGCCGAGCCCGACGAATTGCGGCGCTGGCTGGTCAGCCAGGCTTCCCCCGGCGCGATGTCCGAGGTCATCGTCGTCACGGGCGGCGCCAAGCCCGAGATCTCGATCCTCGACTCCGAAGAGCGCGTTCCCTGGGCCGGCCATTCGGCCCGCTACGCCACGCCGGAAATCTATCGCGAGATCAAGCGGCACAAGACCACGCTGCTCTTCGTCAACACGCGCAGCCAGGCCGAGCTGTTGTTCCAGGAGCTATGGCGAGTCAATGAGGACACACTGCCGATCGCGCTTCATCACGGCTCGCTGGACGTCGCCCAGCGCCGCCGCGTCGAGAAGGCGATGGGCGACAATGCGCTGCGCGCCATCGTCGCTACCTCGACGCTCGATCTCGGCATCGACTGGGGCGACGTGGATCTGGTGGTGCATGTCGGCGCACCGAAGGGCGCCAGTCGTCTAGCGCAGCGCATCGGCCGCGCCAATCACCGCATGGACGAGCCGTCGAAGGCGATCCTGATCCCGGCAAACCGCTTCGAGGTTCTGGAGTGTCGGGCGGCGCTCGACGCCAACTATCTTGGCGCCCAGGACACCCCACCGCTGGTCAATGGCGGGCTGGACGTCTTGGCGCAACACGTGCTGGGTTGCGCCTGCGGCGCGCCGTTCCATGCCGATGCTTTGTTCGATGAAGTAAGGACGGCCGCGCCTTACGCTAGCCTTGATCGCCCGACATTCGACCGGGTCATCGACTTCGTCGCCACCGGCGGCTACGCGCTCAGGAATTACGAGCGCTATGCCCGCATCCGGCAGACCAAGGAGGGCTTGTGGCGGGTTTCAAATCCGGCGGTCGCCCAGCAATACAGGCTCAATGTCGGCACCATCATCGAAGTGCCGGCGCTCAATGTGCGCTACGTCCAGGCTGGCAGCAGGGGGCAGCCTCGCGCGGCGGCAGGGTGCTGGGAAAGATCGAGGAAGCATTCCTGGAGACTTTGACCCATGGCGACACCTTCATGTTCGCCGGCAAGATCCTGCGCTTCGAAGGCATTCGCGAGAACGAGTGCTTCGTCTCGAACGCGCCGGGCAGCGACGCGAAGGTGCCCTACTATGGCGGCGGCAAATTCCCGCTTTCGACCTACCTGGCCGAGCAGGTCCGAGCCATGCTCGACGACCCGCAACGCTGGAAGAAGCTGCCCGAGCAGGTTGCGGATTGGCTGCGGTTCCAGGCGGACAAGTCCATCCTGCCGAAACGCGACGACCTGTTGATCGAGACTTTTCCGCGCGGCAATCGCTACTATCTGGTGGCCTATCCGTTCGAGGGGAGGCTTGCTCACCAGACGCTCGGCATGCTGCTGACCCGCCGATTGGACCGGGCCGGAGCCAAGCCGGTCGGCTTCGTGGCCACAGACTATGCGCTTGCCATCTGGTCGCTGGCCGACATGGGCTGGATGTTCAAGAACAGAAAACCGTCACTGGCCGCGCTGTTCGATCAAGACATGCTTGGCGATGATCTCGAGGCCTGGTTTGCCGACAGCTGGCTCTTGAAGCGCACTTTCCGCAACTGCGCGCTGATTTCCGGACTGATCGAAAAGCGCCACCCCGGCAAGGAGAAAAGCGGCCGCCAGGTGACCGTTTCCACCGACCTGATCTATGACGTGCTGCGCAGCCATGAACCCGACCATATTCTGCTGCAGGCCACCCGCACGGATGCCGCGACCGGGTTGCTCGATGTCAGCAGACTTGCCGAGATGCTCTCGCGCATCCGCGGTCGAATCATGCATAAGAATCTCGAGCAGATATCGCCGCTCGCCGTGCCGATCATGCTGGAAATCGGCAAGATGCCGGTGAATGGCGAGGCGGACGAGACGCTGTTGATGGATGCCGCCACCCTCGTCGAAGAGGCCATGGGGCCTGAGATGATCGACTGAAAGAGAGGGACGAAGAGGGGATGAATTTTTCGCTGTCGCGCGCAACGCTGATCGCCGAGGCCGACCTTGTCGGCATCGCTGGCGAGCGCGCTGTGTGCGACCGGCGTGGTGTGCTTTACTTCCCCGATCTGCGCCTGCTCGCGGTCTCCGACCTGCATCTGGAAAAAGGCTCGTCCTTCGCCAGGCGCGGCGCGCTGATCCCGCCTTACGACACCGGCGCCACCTTGCTCAGGCTTCAGTCGGTCATCGCCGACTACCAGCCGCGCATCGTCGTCAGCCTGGGCGATTCCTTCCATGATGGTGGCGGCGCCGAGCGCATGCACCAGACCTTCCGTGAGCGGCTCGAGGCGATGATGGCAGGCCGCGATTGGTTCTGGGTCGCCGGCAACCACGATCCTGAGGCGCCCGCTGATTTGCCCGGCGAGACGGTCAAGGAGCTTGCCATCGGCTCGCTGCTTTTCCGGCATGAGCCCTCGAACACGCGGATCGAGGGCGAGATATCAGGCCATCTCCATCCATGCGCGCGCATCGTCCAGCGCGGCCGCTCGGTCAGGCGACGCTGCTTTGCCGGCGACGGCGGCCGCATGATCATGCCGGCCTTCGGCGCCTATACCGGCTCGCTCAACGTGCTCGACCGCGCCTATGCCGGCCTGTTCCGCCTGGAAACGCTGATGGCGTATATGTTGGGAGCCGAGCGCATCTTTGCGATCTCGGGCTCGATGCTGCGGCCGGGCTGATACAGCTTCATCTGCCATAGTACAGCGTGACCGTGTGCTTCGCCTCGGCGAAGAACAGCCAGCGCTCGACCAGCATGCCGGCCAACTGACAAACAGCTGCAAGCACCGAGGCAATCGCCGCGAACGGCCAAGCCAGGGCGAAGGCGATGACAAGCAGGACGGCGGGCGCAATGAATGCCAGCGCCTGCGTGATCCGTCGTAGCTTCGCGCTATGTTTGCGCGCGATGCGGAAGCCCATCTCCTTCAGCAGATAGTTCTCTTCCGTATGCGGCCATTCGATCGACCGCACCGTGCCGCCGGCGAGCCCGGTCGCGGTGTTGGCATTTGTCGGAATCTCCAGCTGGTCATTGTAGCGCCATGTCGCGAGCTTCCAGACCCAGCCGGCGAGGGTGGCAAGCAGCGCGAGAGCCAGCATAGCACTGGAGCCGATGTTGAAACCTTGGAGCAGGGCGTTCGCCAGAACGCTGCCTGTCATCGCTGCAAAAATCAGATAGGCCGGCAACGTATATCGGCTGTGCCATTGCGCGATAGGCTTAAGCGAGGCGTAGATCATTCCGGTGGTACAGACAGTTATGACGGCGCCCGCCGCCGCCAGCAACCCGGCGGCCGCCACCCAGCCGCCGCTCTTGCCGAGAAACACCCAGCCGATGCCGAACAGCACGGCCGGGATGAAGGTCGCGACCGAGGCCACGCCTTCGCGCGACAGCCACGAGCTGCGCCATTGCGAGAAGGCGCGCCAGGCGCGCTCGGGCCGGCCGAGATGGCCCATGGACGACAACAGGCCAGCGACGATCAGGCCGAGCGCCAACGCCATGCCGACGAAGCCAAGCCAGAAATCGGCGGGAATGAACCCCAACCCCCCAAGCCCACCGAGCAATGCCAGCAGGCCGTAGCCGGCCCCGGTGGCGGTGGTGAAGAAGACGACCGAGAAAGCGGGATGCATGATCAGTTCGAAAGCACGCGGTCGATCCAGCCGAGGAACCCGCCCTCGGCCTTGATCGGCTGCAGCGCCGGCGCGTCGACCTTCGCCGCGCGCTCGCTGCGGGCTCGCGGCGGCAAATAGCGGTTGGTCGGCTTATAACCGAGCTCGGGCATCAGCGCGACGCCGCCACGCTCCTCGACGAGTTGCGAGATCGCCGAGGTGGGATCGCCGAGATCGCCGAAATGCCGGGCGCTGGTCGGGCAGGCGGCGACGCAGGCGGGCACGCGATCTTCCTCGGCGAGATTGTCGTTGTAGATACGGTCGACGCAGAGCGTGCATTTCTTCATCACGCCGACATCCGTGTCGAATTCGCGCGCGCCATAGGGGCAGGCCCAGCTGCACAATTTGCAGCCGATGCATTTATCCTCGTCGACCAGCACGATGCCGTCGGAGGCACGCTTGTAGGAGGCGCCGGTCGGGCAGACGGTGACGCAGGCCGGCTGCTCGCAATGCAGACAGGAGCGCGGGAAGTTCACTGTCCGGCCGCCCCGCTCCGTCGTGTGCTCGTAGGCATGCACCCGGTTGAACCAGACGCCGTCGGCATGGCCGCCATAAGGGTCGATGTCGGTCAGCGGCGCCATATGGCCGCCCGTGTTCCACTCCTTGCAGGCGGTGACGCAGGCCTGGCAGCCGACACAGATATCGAGGTCGATGACCAGCCCGAGCTTCTTATCGGTTTGGGCGGGAAGGCAGGTCATTCGGCGGCTTCCCTCTTCATGCGGAATTCCGCGCCGAAGCGAAGTATGTCGGGCAAAGATTCGAAATGCGCCGGCCGGGCAAAACGCTCGAATTGCGGCTCGGTGAAGCCGGCTTCGTCCGCCGCGCATTTGACGATGCGCACGCGCACGTCAAACCATGCCGCCTGTCCGGTGACCGGATCGGAATTCGAATAGCGCTTGCCGTTGGCGTCGGCCGATGTCTGGTCGCCGATGATGTGGTTGAGCAGGAAGCCGCGATTGCTCTCGGCCGCATCGTCCTTCAGCCCCCAGCTGCCGCGCCGCTTGCCGATCGCGTTCCAGGTCCAGACCGTATCGGGGTTGACGCCGTCGATCAGCTTGATCTGGCCCTTCACCCTTCCGTTGACGCTTTCGATCCATGCCCAGTCATCGTCGGCAAGGCCGAGCTTGCTGGCCGTCTGGCGATGGACGAACAGCCGGTTCTGGCTGGTGATCTGCCGCAGCCAGGCATTCTGCGAACCCCAGGAATGGTACATATGCATCGGCCGCTGCGTCAGCGCATGCAGCGGATATTTTTCGAGATCGACGGTGTCATCCTCGAAGGGCGCGTACCAGAAGGGCAGCGGGTCCATATAGGCTTCGATGCGGCCGCGTTCGGCGTCGGGCGGCTGCACCTTGCCGTGGCCACGCGCTGCCAGCCTGAACCGCTGGATCGGCTCCGAATAGAGCTGGAAGACGATCGGCTCGGCCTTGGCGATGAAACCCATCTCGACCGCGAAATCGAGATAGGCGCGGTTGCCCATCTTGTGATAGCGCTGGTCGTCGGAAAAATCGTGGTGCCAGAAGCCGCCATTGTCGATGTAGCGCTGCAACTGGCCGGGGTTGACGTCGCCCTTGCCGATTGCGTCGCCATCCTTGCCGCGCCAGCCGGCTAAAGGGCCGATGCCGGGGGTGCGCTCGTGGTTGACGATATAGTCGGCATAGTCGCGGTATTTCGCCGAGCCATCCTCCTCGACGAAGCCTGGCAGGCCCAGCCGCGCGCCGAGTTCTATCAGCACCGACTGGAACGGCCGCACGTCGCGATCTGGCTGCACCACGGGGTGGCGAATGGCGTCGGCGGCTCCGTCGGCATGGCTGATCGGCCGGTCGAGCAGGCTGATGCAGTCGTGCCGCTCGAGATAGGTGGTGTCGGGCAGCACCAGGTCGGCGAATGGCACGGTCTCGGAGTAATAGGCGTCGGAATAGATGATGAACGGGATCTTGTACGCGCCGGCCTCGTCCTTGTCGGTCAGCATGGAAATCGTCTCGACCGTGTTCATCGACGAGTTCCACGCCATGTTCGACATGTACATGAACAGCGTGTCGATCGGATAAGGATCGCTGGCCCAGGCGTTGCGGATGACAGAATGCATCAGCCCATGCGCGGCCAAAGGCGCTTCCCAGGAATAGGCCTTGTCGATGCGGACTGGCCGGCCGGCTTCGTCGACGAGAAGATCGTCCGGCCCGCAGACGAAGCCGAGCGGCATGCCGTCCAGCGGCGTCATTGGCTGGGCGTTCTTGCCGGCTGGCTTCGGTCCCGGCGGCGCGCAGCGCGGATAGGGCGGCTTGAAGCGGAAGCCACCCGGAACGTCGACGGTGCCGAGCAGAACCTGCAGCAAATGGATGGCACGGCAGGTGTGAAAGCCGTTGGAATGGGCCGAGATGCCGCGCATGGCATGCATGGACACAGGTCGTCCCTTGATCGTCTCGTGCCGGCGGCCGGCCCAGTCGGTCCAGGTGACCGGCAGCTCGATCGTCTGCTCGAAGGCGACATGCGCCAGCTCCGCCGCGATGCGCCGGATGGTGTCGGCGCTGACGCCGCAACGCTCTGCCACGGTATCCGGCGAGTAGCTCTCGTCCAGATAGCGATCGGCGATGAGCTGGAACACCGGCACACAACGCTGCCCGCCGACCTCGTAGCTGCCGGTCAGCGCCGGCTTTGCCTCGGGTCCGGCTGCGTTGACCGGACGCTTGGCCACCCTGTCCCAAGCCAGCGGGTTGCCGTCGGCGCCGCGCACAAAGAGTCCGTCGTCGGCCGCGCCCGGCTCCTGCACGACGAGCACCGACGCATTGGTGTAACGCAGCAGATAGTCGAGATCGACGCGCCCGGCCTTGAGCAATTCGTGGACCAGCGCCAGCACGAACAGGCCGTCGGTGCCCGGCCGGATGCCGATCCAGTCGTCGGCGATGGCATTGTAGCCGGTGCGGCAGGGATTGATCGAAACCACCTTGGCGCCGCGCGCCTTGAGCTTGCCGAGGCCGATCTTGATCGGGTTGGAATCATGGTCCTCGGCAACGCCGAACAGCATGAAATATCGGGTGTTGTCCCAGTCGGGCTCGCCGAACTCCCAGAACGAGCCGCCGATCGTGTAGAGCCCGCCGGCCGCCATGTTGACCGAGCAGAAGCCGCCATGCGCTGCGAAGTTCGGCGTGCCGAATTTCGACGCCCACCAGCCGGTCAGCGATTGCGACTGGTCGCGTCCGGTGAAGAAGGCGAGTTTTTTCGGATCGGTGCGGCGGATCGCCGACAGCCTCTCGGTGGCGATGTCCAGCGCCTCGTCCCACTCGATCTCGCGGAACTCACCGGAGCCGCGCGGGCCTGTCCTCAGCAGCGGTTTCCTCAGACGCGCCGGGCTGTAATGCTGCATGATGCCGGCGCTGCCCTTGCCGCAGATCACGCCTCGGTTCACCGGATGGTCCTTGTTGCCGTTGATGTAACGCACCTTGCCGTCCTTGATGTGGACGTCGATGCCGCAGCGGCAGGCGCACATATAGCAGGTGGTCTTGGCGATGCGGTCGGAGACGCTGGGCGAAGTCTCGACGCCGTCGCCCTCATTTGGCGCGTGAGTATCGGAAAGAGGCCGTTGCGAGGGTGCGGAATTGGCGCCCCGCGGCGCGGCTTTGCTCATGATCCGCGAAAACTCTTGCCGTTCGCCATCTTGGCCTTCGCCTTCGGTCCCGGGCCGCGCATGTAGTGAAGTTCAGGATGATAGCGCTCGCCGGCAAGCTGCCGCTTCAGCCGGCGGCTCCAATGCGCGAATAGGGATTTGAAGCGCCCTGCCATTTCCCACTCTCGCCCCTTGGCGATCAATTTTTTCCAACCTCGGGCAAAAACTTAGAACAAAGCAATTGATCCGTCTAACAAGCAGCTCTTGTAATTCTGATCGATTCTGCTTCTTAGTTGATCCATGACCCTCGATCAATTGCGCATCTTTGTCGCTGTCGCCGAACACGGCCATATGACCAGGGCCGCCGAGCGGCTCGGCATCTCGCAATCGGCGGCGTCGGCCGCCATCCGCGCGCTCGAAAGCCAGCATGGCGTGCGCCTGTTCAACCGGGTCGGCCGCAACATCGAATTGGCCCAGACCGGCCACCGCTTCCTGCCGGAGGCGAAGGCGGTCCTGGATCGCGCCGCGGCTGCTCGTGGCGTGCTGGAGGATGTCTCGCAGACCGTCGCCGGCAGCCTGTCGATCGCGGCCAGCCAGACCATCGCCAGCTACTGGCTGCCGCGCCGCCTGGCTGCCTTCCACGAAGCCTATCCCGCCGTGAAGCTGAGCGTCACCATCGGCAACACCAGGCAGGTCGAGACCAATGTGCTGGATGGACGCGCCGATTTCGGCCTGGTCGAGGGCCGAACCGAGTCCGACATCCTGCGCCGCGCCACGGTCGCCGAGGACCGCATGATGCTGGTGGTGGCGCGCTCGCATCCCGAGATCCCGATGACGCGTGCCGGAAACCTCGACATCAGGGCGCTGCGCTGGATCATAAGGGAAGGCGGGTCGGGCACGCGCGAGGCGCTGGAGGATTTCGCCCACCGCCAGGGCGTTCCGCCGGCGGAGCTGCAGATATTCCTGGTTCTGCCCAGCAACGAGGCCGTGCGCCAGGCGGTTGAGGCCGGAGCGGGAGCGACGATCATCTCGGAGCTCGTCGTCGCGCGCTCCCTGGCGGAGGGAAGCCTCAGGGCCGTTCCGGTCGAACTGCCCAGGCGCGACTTCGCCATGATCACGCACCGCGACCGCCAGGCCAGCCTCGCCCAGATGGCGCTGAAGGCGCATCTTGGTGGAAAGATCGGCTGAACAGCGCGGGTTATGGACCGCTGACCCAGAACAATGACCATCGTGTCGAGATTGGCCTAAGCCTCCGAAACTTCGTCATCCACGGGCGGAGCGACGCGAAGCGGAGCGCAGACCCGAGGATCCATTCCGTTACCTTAACCGGAGAATGCAGCTGAGCAGAATCTGAACCGCAGCGGCGCTCCGATGTCACGGAATGGATCCTCGGGTCTGCGCGCGTCGCTTCGCTCCTTGCTCCGCCCGTGGATGACGACGTCACGGGCGTTTCGGCCAACCTTCCGGGCATGCCATCGCTTCACGATGGACAACCCCGGCAGCTGCCTTGCGGCAAAACGCTCAAGCGTATTTGCGCTGCGCGTCGAGCGCCAGGCCAAGGCCGACCGAGCCGAACATGTCGCCTTCGATGACAGCGGCCTGCGGCACCAGCGACAGGATTTCCCGCTTGGCCAGCGGGATCGCGGTCGAGCCGCCGGTGAGGAACACCGCAGTGATGGCGGAGGCATCGACGCCGGCGTCGATGATCGTCTGCCGTACAGTCGCGGTCACGCGTTCGATGTCGCCGGCGATGGTCTCCTCGAGGCCCGCGCGCGTGATCTCGGCCGCGAAGCGCGCGCCGGGCAGCGACACCTTCACCTCGGCCGAAGGGTGGTCGGTGAGCGTGATCTTCGCCCTTTCGACCAGGCCCGCCATTGCATGGCCATAGCGATGCTCGACGACATGGATGAAGCGGTCGACGAGATCGGCGCGCTCGGCCTCGTAGCGAATCTGTCGCAGGTCGGTCATCGCCTTGGCGGTGTAGACGAGGTTGATGCGCTGCCAGGTGGCTAGGTCGATGAAATAGGCTGCCGGCAGGTTGCGCTTGTGGTCCTTGGTGCGCGTCAGATAGCCGAGCTCGGGCATGACATGGGCTATGCTGAGCAGGCGGTCGAAATCCGTGCCGCCGATATGGATACCCCGGTTGGCGAGGATGTCGGCCTTGCGATCATTGGAACGGGCACGTTCCGGAGAAACCCGCACGATGGAGAAGTCGGAAGTGCCGCCGCCCATGTCGACGATCAGCGCCAGCTCCTCGCGGGTGACCTTCTGTTCGTAGTCGAGCGCCGCCGCGATCGGCTCGAACTGGAAGGCGATATGCTTGAAGCCTTGCGCGCGCGCCGCCTTCTCCAACTCGCCCTGCGCCTTCGCGTCGGAGGCCGTGTCGTTATCGACGAATTGCACGGGCCGGCCGAGCACCACGTTCTCGACCGGACCGCCGGCGTCTTCTTCGAGCCGCTTCTTCAGATGGCCGACGAACATGCCGATAATGTCGATGAAGCCGATCTGGCGCGTCTTGATGCGGGTCTTCTCATTGGCGAGCGAGCTGCCGAGCACGCTCTTCAGCGAGCGCATCAGCCGGCCTTCGATGCTATCGGTATAGTCGCTGATCGCGCGGCGGCCGAAATAGGTGTAGCCGTCCTCGAAGTTGAAGAACACGGCGCTCGGCAGAGTGGGTTGTTCGCCCTCCAACGCCACCAGTCGCGCCCGGCCGTCGCGGATCACCCCCACGGTGGAATTGGACGTGCCGAAATCGATGCCGCCGAATGCCGATCGCATCGCAGCCTCCTGTCGTTGCCTTGTGGCAGGGACGCCAAGCGCGCCGTCGTCCGGATGGCCGGACCGCTCTGCCGAACAGATTGTGCTTGTTTACCCTTGGGTTGGGAGGCGGCGGTTTATCGCATGATCGCCCGCAGGGAAACCCTTTGCGGCTTTAATCTTTGCGGAAGATGATCCGGCCCAGCCAGCCGGTCAGCATGGCGAGGGATATGGCGAACACGCCGTAGAGAAAAGAATAGTCATGCGCGACCCGGAAGACCGACTGCTCGAAGCCCGATTTTCGGATCTCGAGCTGGGCCGAGCTTTCCTTGACGAACATGCCGCTCTTGAACAGGAAGGCGCGGGCTTTGTGGGTGCCGACCGGCACGTTGGGCGCGAGCCGTACGGTGGCGCGAAACAGGTTCTGCGACAGGAACTGCACACCGCCGACATTTTCGCTGTAGAGGCCCGTCGCCGCCTTGCGCTCGCGAAGTGCCGCGGTGAACTCCTCGATGGTCGCCGGGCTGTCGGTGTCGTCGGCGGGCTTCAAGTACAGGTTCTGCGCCCCGAGCGAGAGCTGCTTGTATTTGGCAGGCTCGGCGATGTCCTGCAGCGGCCGCGTCGTCGCGACGGAGTAGGAGACAGGCACATTCTCGAACGTCTCCGAATCCAGATTGATCCAGACGCCGAGCACGCGGTCCTTGCGCCGCACCACGACCGGGCGCGGCGGTCCTTCGAGCACGACGACCACGTCGTAGCGGCCCTGTCTGGCGATCAGCGGGTCGGGATTTTCCAGCGATCCGAAGATGGTGAGGTCGGCGCCGGAGAAGCCCGCCGTGATGGAGATCGCGTCGGTCGAAAGGCCGATCTGGATGCTTTCGGTGGGCGGCGCCTGCGCCGTCGCCGGGGAAAGGGCAAAGAGCATCGACAACGAGGCGGCGGCTGCAAACGCTCTCAATCCCGCCATCAGTTGAGGCCCGCGGCGGACAGCGAATAGAGATTGGGCGGCGTCACGAAGAGATCGACGGCAAGGCGGATGGCGACCGCCAGCACCAGCATCGCCAAAAGCGCGCGCAGCTGTTCGCCGCGCAGCCTCTGCCCGGCCTTGGCGCCATATTGCGCGCCGGCGACGCCGCCGGCCATCAGCAGGAAGGCCAGGATCACGTCGACCGTCTGGTTGGTCGTGGCATGCACCAGCGTGGTGTAGGCCGAGGTGAAGATGATCTGGAACAGCGAGGTGCCGACAACGACATTGGTCGGCACCTTGAGCAGGTAGATCAGCGCCGGCACCATGATGAAGCCGCCGCCGACGCCCATGATTGAGGATAGGAAGCCGATCCCGGCGCCGAGCCCGAGCACTGGGATGACGCTGACGAACAGCTTCGAGGCGCGGAAGCGCATCTTGAACGGCAGCCGGTGGATCCAGTTGTGCTGGCCGGATTTCTTGAGCACGGGCGCTGCGCCGCTGCGGCTGGCGCGCAGCGCGTTGAGGCTTTCCACCAGCATCAGTCCGCCCACGGTGCCGAGCAACACGACGTAAAGCAGCGAGATGAACAGATCCAACTGGCCGAGCCGGCGTAAGAGCGCGAAGACGAAGATGCCGGCCGTCGAGCCGACGATGCCGCCGGCCAGCAGCACGCCGCCCAGCTTGAAGTCGAGCGTGCCGCGCTTGAAATGCGACAGCGCGCCGGAGAAGGAAGAGGCGATGACCTGGTTGGCGCCGGTGGCGACCGCGATCGCCGGCGGGATGTTGTAGAAGATCAGCAGCGGCGTGATCAGGAAGCCGCCGCCGACCCCGAACATGCCCGACAGGAAACCCACCGCCGCGCCCATCGCCAGCAGCACGAAGACGTTGACGGAAATTTCCGCGATCGGGAGATAGATGCCCACCCGGCTGTCTCGATCAGTTTGTCTGTCGGCGCATAGTGCCGTCCCCGGACACTAAAGCACCGAAAAGCCAATTTTTTCTTGCGCCGGCGCGGCGGCAGGGTCGAACCCCTGCCGCCGCGCCGAAACAAAAACCATCTCAATCAGTTAACAGGCAAATGTGTGGCAAGGCGTCGCGTATGCGACGCGCCTGCCTTTATTTCTTCGCAAGCAGCGCCTTGACGAGCGGCGCGTCGATCTCGCCGGTCGGCGTCATCTTGTTGTCGGTCTGGAAGGCCATGATCGCGGTCTTGGTCTTGCCGCCCATCACGCCGTCGGCGCCGCCGGCATCGTAGCCGTTCTTGTTGAGGATCAGCTGGATGTTCTTCACCGCCTTCTTTATGTCGATGCCGGCGGTGGTCTGCGGCGTGCTGTCCTGCCAGGATTCCGGAATGTCGGCCGAGTTGGCGGCGGCATTGAGTGGCTTGGCCTTCCACAATTCCGTGGCCGCGCGCGCCCGCTCGAGCTGCTCGGGCCTGAGCGCATTGGCGATCTCGTCGCGCTTGGCTGCGGCGTCCTTGTCGCCGGTCTTGGCGACCAGGGCGAACCACTTGTAGGACTCTTCCAGGTTCTGCTTCATGCCGACGCCCTTGGCCGCCAGGATGCCGAGGTTGAACTGGCTGTCCTTCACGCCGAGGTCGGCGGCTTCCTGGAACCAGTGTGTCGCCGATTCATTGTCGGTCACCCCGTCCGCCGCCATGGCGAACAGCACCGCGAGATTGTGCATGGCGCTGGCGTTTCCCTGCTCGGCGGCGAGCTGGTAGTAGGTCTTGGCCTTCTTGATGTCGCGCGCGACGCCGATGCCCTTTTCGTAGAAATTGCCGATGCGGTATTCGGCCGGGGCGAAGCCGAGCTCGGCCGACTGCTCGTACCATTTGGCGGCGGCCTTCATGTCCTCCTTCACGCCACGCGATTCGGCATAGCGCGAGCCGACCTCGAACAGCGCCTTGGCGTCGCCGCCGGCAGCAGCCTCGCGCAGCGCCACCGGACCGATTTCGGAAGGAATGTCGAATTTGGCGGCTGCCGTCTGGCTTGCCGCGGGCGGCACGGCGCCTGTCGTGTCTGCGGAAGTTGCCGCCGGCGCGCCGCTTGCCGCGCTGTTCGCTGCCGGACCGGCCGCCACGGGCTCCTTGGTCGCCGGCTGCGTGTCCGTATCCGTCGCGGTGGCAGCCGCGGCAGTGGGTTCGGATGGTGTCGCCGAAGCCATCGGCGCGGGTGTGGCAGGCGCTGCAAGCGCCACTGGCGCGGATGCCTGCTCGGCCGGCGTGGCAGCGGCACTTTCGGGGCTTGCGGGGAGCGATGCGTCCGGTGCCGGCTCCTGGACCGGCTCCGCCTGTCTGACGGGACGCGCAGGCGCGCTCTCGGCCTGTGCCGCCGCGGCGTCAATCTTCAGTGTGTCGGTCTTTTGCGTGTCGGTTTGCGGCGCGGCGTTGAGCGAAGCCGTCTCGACCGTTTGCGTGGAGAGAGCGGGTTGGTTGTTGGCCGTCTCGACCGGATCGGACAGGAAGGCTTTGCCCAGCTGCAGGCCGGCCAGAGCCATCATGATGGCCGCCGCCGCCATCAGGATCGGCTTGCGCCGCGCCTTGAGCAGGTCGCCGATCCGCAGTGCCTTCACCGGGCCGGTCATGGTCGATTGCCGCTTCAGCGTGTCGGCTTCCGCCGCTGCCGCCTGGGCGGCACGCCGGGCCGCGGCGATGAAATCCGACTTCGCGGCATCACTGTCGGTGCGCCGGGCCGGCTGGCCGCCGCGCTCGTCGCGCACCCGCTTCATGATGGCGTTGAGGTCCGGCGCGCCGGAACCGGGCTCCAGCGGCCGGTTGGCGGCCTTGGGGTCGAGCGGTTCGTCGATGTCGACGCTCGGCACGTCGCCGACCGGCGCCGAGCCGGCAAGCGGCTGCGTGTCCGCGTCCTTCTTGCCCTTGAAAGCGCGCGCCAGGCCGCTGAACATGGATTTCCTGCGGCCGGCCGTCTCGCTCCTGTCGCCGACCGCATCCGGTCCCAGCGCCGCCATGGCGGCTGCTGCAGCAGCCTCGGCGGGCGTGCGCGGTACGCTCGGCTCATCGCGCATGATCGCCGCGGCGCGGCCTTCAAGGCTGGCCATGTCCCCGGTGAGAGGCAGCGGCTGGTCGATATCCATTGAAGGCGCATCCTGCACCGCGATCTTGCCGCCTCGACCCCCGCGCTTGCTGGCCGGCTGCGGATCGATCAGCTCGCTGACCGCCTCGCTGGTCTCGGTCGCTTCCAGCGAGCCCAGTCGGTCGACGATCTTGAGCAGCGTGTCGTGGATTGCTTCGAAAGTCCGCGAGTTGCGCTCGTCGGAGCGGCGGGTGAGCGCTTCGAGCGTCTTCAGGTCCTGGGCCAGGCCGGCAACGGCGGTCGCGTTGGTCTGCGCCGTGCTGGAGGTCGACTCGGCGAGCGATTTGACGGCGCTCTCGGCCGCCTCGCGCGCCACGCTCAGGATGGAATCGCGCGTGCCGGCCAGCGACTTCTCGATCTCGTTGAGGCGCGGGCTGATGTCCTCGAATTCCGGCAGCGGCGTGCCGGGCCTGGAAAGATGCGCCGACAGCCCGGCGACCTGTGCTTCCAGGCTGCGAATCAGGGCCGGATCGATGCCCGCGACCTGCTGCGCCGACGATTCCAGCCGGCTGGAAATGTCCTCGAGCCGGTTCTCCAGCCCGCGGATCGCCATGTCGCTGGCGGGATCGGGCGCGCGCGTCTCGATGCGCTTGGCCAGAGCGGTGAAGCGGGCGTCGATCGCTTCCATGATGCCGGCGCTGTCGTCCTGGCGCATGCGCTGGTCGAGCCTGTTCGCCACCTCGTCCAGCCGACGCTCGAGATCGTGGAACAATGCGTTGCTCTGTTCGATTGCGTCTCCCTGGCGGCGCTCGAGCAGCATCGACAGCGCGTCGAAGCGCTGCTCCAGGCCCTGGAAGATCTGGTCCGCGTCGGGCATGGCCGGCGCGCGGTCCAGCTTGTCGGTGATGGACGCGATCTGCTTGCCCAGCCGCTCCATGGCCTGTTCGGGCAGGTCGACGCGACCGGCCAACTGGTCCACGCGGCTGGTGAGAAGGTTGAGGTGGTCGAGGACCTCGGCGCCGGGCCGCGACTGCGCGACCTCTTCGATCTGCACTGCCAGCGAGGCCATGCGCTTCTCGATCCGGCCGAAGCTTTCGGGGTCGAAGGCATTGGCCTGCGCGGCCACCGTCGAGGCGACGATGGCGCGGGAAATCTCGTCCAGCCGCTCGTCGATCATGGCGAGGGTTTCGCCGCCGCGCGCGGTCTGCTGGCTGGCGAAACGGTCGACCGCGCCGGCAAGCGTGCGCACCTTTTCCTCCAGCGAGCGCAGCGAAAGCGATTCCGGCAGGCTGTTGACGGCGCTGCTGATCTGCTCGAGCCGGTCGGTCAGCACTGAAAGGCTTGGGCCTTCGGCGCGCTTGCGCTGGTCGGCGTCGACACGGTCCTCGAAAGCGCTCCAGCGGCGGTCGAAATCGTCCCAGCGGCGGTCGACCTTCTGCACGCTTTCCTCGCGGGCCAGCGTGTCCAGCGCGCCCTTCACCTGTTCCAGTTCCAACCGCAGAAGATTGACGCTGCGGTCGTCGCTTTTTTCGGCGAGCGACTGGATCGCTCCCGAAAGCCGCTCGAATTCGAGGCCGAGCTCAGCGCTGCTCTTGTCGGGCATCGCGCCACGCTGGCTGTTGGCCTGCAGGGCGCGGTCGATATCCTGGCGGAACGCCTCGAATTCCCGCTGCAGGCCGGCGGTCATCTGGTGGCGCAGTTCCTCGCGCAGACCGCGCAGCTCGACGGCGATCTTGCCGACCATGGCGACGCTGTCTTCCTGGCCGCGCACCCGATCGATGTCGCGCGCGATCGCCTGATAGGCGGGCGCGGGGTTTTGCGGGGCGCGCTCCTGCGGTCGCGGGCTCTGTGGCGCCGGATTTTGGGGCGCACGGTCCAGGGGCCTTTGCGCGGAATAGGGATCCTCATACCAGCGCGGCGCCTGCCCATAAGGCTGCGCGCTTGGGTAACGCGGCTCGGCGGTCGGCCGCCGCGGGTCGGGGCGGTCGGGCATGTCGGCGCGCGTCCGGTCCAGCCGCTGCTCCAGCGTTTCGAGCGAGCGGTTCAGTTCTTCGAGCGAGGCGTGCGGCCGGCGCTGCCTGCCGGCGTTGAGTGTATCGAGATAGGACCGCTTGCTGTTCATCGATGCGCCCGTGTTCAGAGTGGCCGGCCAAAGACCGGTTTCCCAGTAGCCTGCCGGGTACGAAGCGAGCCGAGCGGTTTTGCTGCGGAGGAAGGCGAGCTTCCCGGGTTTTACCCGCGCTTCGAAAACCGTGAAAAATTCGCTACAGGATAACCACGGGTGACCGACATGCGCACATTTCGCCCAACGTGGTAAACAAGGCGTTAACCAAGCTTAAGAAGTCGCGCATAAATCGTGAGCCGTCTGACAAGCCGGCATCTGGGTGCGGCATAAAGGTTCGCTTTGACAACGCCCTTGCGTCACCCTGCGGCTGTCGATATAGGATTGACGTAAACGTAAAAGGTGCGAAGCCGTGCCTCTTGCGATTGATTTGTTGTTGCAACCACGATTGGAAGCACGCCCCCGCTTCCATTCTGGCGACGCTTGGTCCGCGACCGCGACGCCACCAGGGGAAAGCCAGTGACCATGAAACTTGTTTCGCCCGGCGAAGCCGCGGCCAATACCAATGACATACCAGCCGAAGCAGGTGAGGAATTCGTCCGCATCGGTGAGATGGCCAAGAAATACGGCGTGACGCTGCGCACGCTGCGTTTCTATGAAGACAAGGGCCTTCTCAATCCTCATCGCGACGGCTCGACCCGTCTCTACACGCGCCGCGACAAGGCTCGGCTGAAGCTGATCCTGCTCGGCCGCAAGGTCGGGTTCTCGCTGCGCGACGTCAAGCAGATGATGGATCTCTACGATCCGACCGGCACCAACACCAAGCAGCTGCGGCTGGCGCTCGACAAGTCGGAGAAGCAGCTCGCCCGCCTGCAGAAGCAGCGGGCGCTGATCGATGATGCTATCGGCGAGCTGAGCAACTCGATGTCGGTCGTGCGGCAGATGCTCGTCGAGCGCACCGCGCCGGCGCAGGCGAGCGCCGCCGGCTGATCGCCCGCTCTTCCGGAATACCGGGACGTAGAAAGCCGCGTGGCTATGGCCGCGCGGCTTTTTTGTCGTCACAATGCCTGACCGCTCACAAAAATTTCAGGCTGCGACGAAGTTGACGTTTACGCAAACGTCAATATTTGCTATCGCAGCATCGACATTGGCCCGGTCTCCCTGTCCAGGACAGGCGACTTGCCGGCCGGGCCGGGACTGTAAGGGTGGAGGAAGGCATGACGATCTACAGGGCGCCGATCCAGGACACGCTCTTCGTGCTCAACGACGTGCTGGGCTATCAGCGCTATTCCAATCTTCCCGGCTTCTCGGACGCGACGCCCGATGTGGTCGAGGCGATCCTTGCTGAAGGCGCCAAGCTCGCCGAGAACGTCATGCATCCGCTGAACCGGCTTGGCGACATGCAGGGCTGCGTGCGCCATGACGACGGCTCGGTGACGACGCCCAAGGGCTTCAAGGACGCCTACGACCAGTATCGCGAGGGCGGCTGGATGGGGCTTGCCGCACCCGCCGAGTTCGGTGGCCAGGGCCTGCCCTATGCGGTCCACACCGCCGTCTCCGAATACATGATCTCGGCCAACATGGCGCTGATGATGTATCCCGGCCTGACGCAAGGCGCGATCGCGGCCATCGTCACCCATGGCACGGATGAACAGAAGGCCACCTGGCTGCCGAGGCTGATCGAGGGCGGCTGGACCGGCACCATGAACCTCACCGAGCCGCATTGCGGCACCGATCTCGGCCTGCTGCGCACCAAGGCCGTTCCCAACGGCGACGGCACTTACAGGATTTCCGGCCAGAAGATCTTCATCTCCGCCGGCGAGCACGACATGTCGGACAACATCGTCCATCTGGTGCTGGCTCGCGTCGAGGGCGCGCCGGAAGGCGTCAAGGGCATCTCGCTGTTCATCGTGCCGAAGTTCAAGCTCGATGCCGCGGGCAATCCCGGTGAGCGCAACACGCTCTCCTGCGGCTCGCTCGAGGAGAAGATGGGCATCCACGGCAACTCGACCTGCGTCATGAACTATGACGAGGCCGAGGGCACGCTGCTCGGCGAATTGAACGGCGGCTTGAAGGCCATGTTCACGATGATGAACGAGGCCCGCCTCGGCGTCGGCCTGCAGGGGCTTTCGGTCTCCGAGATCGCCTATCAGAACGCCGTCTCCTACGCCAAGGACCGGCTGCAGGGCCGTTCGCTGTCGGGTGCCAAGGCGCCGGACAAGAAGGCCGATCCGATCATCGTCCATCCCGACATCCGCCGTTCGCTGATGACCATGAAGGCCTATAACGAGGCCGGCCGCGCGCTGGCGCTCTGGACCGCCATCAAGTCCGACGTCGCGCATCGTTCCGGCGACGACAAGGACCGCCAGGCGGCCGACGACTACACCGGGCTGATGACGCCGGTGGTCAAGGGCGTGCTCACCGACAAGGGTTTCGACCACGCGGTGATGGCCCAGCAGGTGTTCGGCGGCCACGGCTATATTGAAGAGCACGGCATGAGCCAGTTCGTGCGCGATGCCCGCATCGCCATGATCTATGAAGGCGCCAACGGCATCCAGGCGCTCGACCTCGTCGGCCGCAAGCTGGCGCAGAATGGCGGTCGCGCCGTGCAGGCCTTCTTCAAGGAGGTCGGCGAGTTCTGCGAGGAGAACCGCACTGATGAGAAGATGGCGCCCTTCACCAAGGCGCTGAAGAAGGGCCTCAACGACCTGCAGGCCGCCACCATGTGGCTGGTGCAGAACGCCATGGCCAAGCCCGACAACGCAGGCGCGGCTTCGAGCGACTACATGCATCTCTTCGGCCTTGTGGCGCTTGGCTATATGTGGGCGCAGATGGCAAAATCCGCGCAGGCCAAGCTCACGGAAGGCGCCAATGGCGCTGCGCCGTTCTACGATACCAAGCTGGTCACGGCGCGCTTCTTCATGGAGCGCATCATGCCGGAGACGGCGACGCGGCTTGCCCGCATTTCCAGTGGCGCGGACACGCTGATGGCGCTGCCGGCGGAAGCGTTCTAGGTTCGGCGGGCCGGCGCAGCCGGCCCACAATCGTCGGAACGCGGAGGAAATCGTGACGACAAATCCAGCCGAAATTCTTGGTCTTCCGAAGCCCGCCTGGGCGGCGGATGAGGTCGGCATGCTCTACGACATGGCGTCCCGCTTCATGGCCGAAGAGATTGCGCCGCGCTACGACGAGTTCGAGAAGAACGAGATGTTCGACCGCGAGAGCTGGCTGAAGGCAGGAGCAGCCGGCCTGCTCTGCGCTTCCATGCCGGAGAAATATGGCGGCTCGGGCGGGACTTTCGCGCATGAGAGCGCGATCATCGAGGCGATCGGCCATGTAGGCGTCGACGGTTTCGGCATCGGCCTGCACAATTCGATCGTCGCACCCTACATTCTTCATTACGGCTCCGAGGAGCAGAAGCAGAAATGGCTGCCGAAGCTTGCGACCGGCGAGCTTATTGGCGCCATCGCCATGACCGAGCCTGGCGCCGGCTCCGATCTGCAGGGCGTCAAGACCCGTGCCGAGAAGGACGGCAACCATTACAAGATCAGCGGCTCGAAGACCTTCATCACCAATGGCCAGCTCGCCAACCTGATCATCGTCGTCACCAAGACCGATCCGGACAAGGGCGCCAAGGGCACCTCGCTGATCGTCGTCGAGACCGACGAGGTTGAGGGTTTTCAGCGTGGCCGCAACCTCGACAAGATCGGGTTGAAGTCGAACGACACGTCCGAGCTGTTCTTCAACGACGTGCGCGTGCCGACCTCCAACCTGCTCGGCCACGAGGAGGGCAAGGGCTTCGTCCAGCTGATGCAGCAATTGCCGCAGGAGCGCCTGCAGATCGGCACCGGCGCGATCGCCATGATCGAGCGGGCGCTGGCGCTCACCATCGATTACGTCAAGGAGCGCAAGGCCTTCGGCAAAGCGGTCATCGATTTCCAGAACACCCAGTTCAAGCTGGCCGAGCTGAAAACCGAGGCCACCATCGGCCGTGTCTTCTACAATGACTGCGTCGCCCGCCACATCGACGGCGGCCTCGACCCGGTGACCGCCTCGATGGCCAAATACTGGCTCAGCGACCTGCAGGGCAAAGTCGTCGACGAATGCCTTCAACTGCATGGCGGCTATGGCTACATGAATGAATATCCGATCGCCCGCATGTACCGCGACGCCCGCGTCCAGCGCATCTATGGCGGCACCAACGAGATCATGAAATTGCTGATCGGGCGCTCTCTCTGAGCGTCGCGGCCGGCAAACCTACAGGAGCACGAAATGGCCGAAGCTTACGTCTATGACGCCGTGCGCACGCCGCGCGGCAGGGGCAAGAAGGATGGCGCGCTGCATGAAGTGCCGGCGGTGCGGCTCGCGGCGAAGACGCTCGAAGCGTTGCGCGACCGTAACGGGCTCGACACCGGCAATGTCGATGACATCATCTTCGGTTGCGTCGATCCGGTCGGCGAGGCGGGCTCGGTCATTCCGCGCGCCGCCGCCTTCGAAGCCGGCTACGATACCAAGGCGCCGGGCATGCAGATCTCGCGCTTCTGCGCCTCGGGTCTCGACGCCATCAATTTCGGCGCCGCCAAGATCGCGCAAGGAGCGGACGAGATCGTCATTGCCGGCGGCGTTGAATCCATGTCGCGCGTCGGCATGGGCATGTCCGGCGGTTCCTGGTTCATGGATCCGTCCGTCGGCCTGCCCGGCTGGTTCGTGCCGCAGGGCATCTCCGCCGACCTGATCGCCACCAAATACGGTTTTTCCCGCGATGACGTCGACGCCTATGCCGTCGAGAGCCAGAAGCGCGCCGCCAAGGCCTGGGGTGAGGGGCGGTTCAAGAAGTCGGTGATCCCGATCAAGGACCAGAACGGCCTCTTGATCCTCGACCGCGATGAGCACATGCGGCCCACGACCGACATGCAGTCGCTGGCCTCGCTCAACCCGTCCTTTGTCATGCCGGGCGAAATGGGCGGCTTCGACGCGGTCGCCGTGCAGAAGCATCCGGAGGTCGAGGAAGTGAACCACGTCCACCATGCCGGCAATTCGTCGGGCATCGTCGACGGCGCCGCCGCCGTGCTGCTCGGCTCGAAGAAGGCCGGCAAGTCCATGGGCCTGAAGCCGCGCGCGCGCATCCGCGCCTTCGCCAATATCGGCTCGGAGCCGGTGCTGATGCTGACCGGCCCGGTCGACGTCACGGAGAAGCTTCTGAAGCGCGCCAAGATGAAGCAGTCGGACATCGACCTGTTCGAGCTCAACGAGGCCTTCGCCTCCGTCGTGCTGCGCTACATGCAGGCCTTCGACATTCCGCATGACCAGATCAACGTCAATGGCGGCGCGATCGCCATGGGCCATCCGCTCGGCGCCACCGGCGCCATGATCCTGGGCACGGTGCTGGACGAGCTGGAGCGCCGCGACCTCAACACCGCGCTGGTCACGCTCTGTATCGGCGCCGGCATGGGCACCGCCACCATCATCGAACGCGTCTGAGGGAGAGAAGAGATGAGCTACACCAATTTCACCCTCGACGTGGATGCCGACGGCATTGCCTTGATCACCTGGGACATGCCGGATCGTTCGATGAACGTCTTCACCGAAGAGGTGATGCGCGAGCTGAACGCCATCGTCGATAAGGTGGCCGGCGATGCCGCCATCAAGGGCGCGGTCATCACCTCCGGCAAGGACAGCTTCTCCGGCGGCGCCGACATCACCATGCTGCAGAAGATGCTCGCCATCTTCGCCGCCGACAAGGAGAAGGATCTCGACAAGGCGACCAGGACGCTGTTCGACAATGCCGGCTATATGACGGGCCTGTTCCGCAAGATCGAGACCTGCGGCAAGCCGTTTGTGTCGGCGATCAACGGCACCTGCATGGGCGGCGCCTTCGAGATGTCGCTTGCTTGCCACGGCCGCGTCGCCGCCGATTCCGACAAGGTGAAGATGGCGCTTCCCGAAGTGAAGATCGGCATTTTCCCGGGCGCCGGCGGCACCCAGCGCGTGCCGCGGCTGACCGACCAGCAGCAGGCGCTGCAGATGCTGACCACCGGCCAGAACCTGTCGCCGCAGAAGGCGAAGCAGATGGGCCTGATCCATGAGATCGCGGAGCCCGCGAAGCTTATCGAGGCCGCCAAGGCGATGATCAAGAACGGCCTGAAGCCGGTGGCGCCCTGGGACGAGAAGGGCTTCAAGCTGCCGGGCGGTCCGATCTATTCGGCGGCCGGCGCCAATCTCTGGCCGCCGGCTATCGCCATTTTGCGCCGCGAGACCTACGGCAACTATCCGGCGGCGGCCGCGATCCTGAAATGCGTCTATGAAGGCCTGCTGGTGCCGTTCGACACGGCGCTCAGGATTGAGCAGCGCTATTTCACCGAGATCATGCAGTCGAAGGAAGCGGCGGCGATGATCCGCTCGCTGTTCCTGTCGCTACAGGAACTGAACAAGGGCGCGCGACGCCCGGCCGGCGTGCCGGACACCAAATTCAAGAAGATCGGTATCCTCGGCGCCGGCTTCATGGGCGCCGGCATCGCCTATGTCACGGCAAAAGCCGGCATTCCGGTCGTGCTGCTCGACCGCGACCTGCCTTCGGCCGAGAAGGGAAAGGCGCATTCCGACAGCCTGATGGCCGATCAGGTCAAGAAGGGCCGCGCCAAGCCGGAAGACAAGGACAAGCTCCTGTCGCTGATCACGCCGACGGCGGACTATGCCGACCTTGCTGGCTGCGACCTCGTCGTCGAGGCGGTCTTCGAGGATTCGGGCGTGAAGAAGGATGCCACCGAGAAGGCCGAGGCGGTGCTGAAGTCGTCGGCAATCTTCGCGTCGAACACGTCGACGATCCCGATCACAGCGCTGGCGAAGAATTCGGCGCGGCCGAAGAACTTCATCGGCATCCACTTCTTCTCGCCGGTCGACAAGATGATGCTGGTCGAGATTATTCTCGGCAAGAAGACGGGCGACAAGGCCTTGGCCGTCGCCTTCGACTTCGTGCGCGCCATCAAGAAGACGCCGATCGTCGTCAACGATACGCGCGGCTTCTATGTCAACCGCTGCGTGCTGCGCTACATGTCGGAAGCCTACAAGATGCTGATCGAGGGCGTTCCGGCGCCGATGATCGAGAACGCCGCCAAGGCCGCCGGCATGCCGGTCGGCCCGCTGGCGCTGACCGACGAGACGGCCGTCGACCTTGCCCAGAAGATCATGAAGCAGACCATCAGGGATCTCGGCGAGAAGGCCGTCGATCCGAAGCAGATGGCGCTGATCAACACCATGGTCGACACGCATGGCCGCTTCGGCCGCAAGAACGGCAAGGGCTTCTACGACTATCCGGCGAAACCCGCGAAGAAGAAGCTGTGGCCGGGCCTGAAGGATCTCTACCCGCAGCTCAACCCTGACAAGATCGACTATGAGGAGTTGAAGCAGCGCCTGCTGGTCACCATCGCGCTGGAAGCGGCGCGCGTGATGGAGGAAGGCATCGTCACCGATCCGCGCGAGGCCGATGTCGGCTCGATCCTCGCCTTCGGCTTCGCGCCCTTCACCGGCGGCGCCCTGTCCTACATCGACGACATCGGCGCCAAGCGTTTCGTCAAGATCGCCAAGGGCCTGCAGAAGAAATATGGCGCCGAGTTCAAGGCGCCGAAGCTTCTGCTCGACATGGCCGAGAAGGGCGAGACCTTCTACCAGCGCTTCGACCCCTACCAGAAGGGCGAGGTCAGAGAGGCGGCCTGACGAACCCCGACCATGTATGTCTGGGGGCGAATGGCACGCACCATGGCCACGGCGCCGAGCCGTGGTCCCTATCGGGCCGGCGAGGAAAGCCGGCTCGCCTTTCGCTGCCTGCCGATCGACATCGACTTCAACCTGCATCTCAACAACGCCCGCTACATGATGCTGGCCGATCTCGGCCGCATCGACATCTTCCTGCGCATCGGCCTCATCGCGCTGGCGCGCAAGAATGGCTGGGCGCCGATGATCGGGGGGCTGCAGGTCGCCTATGTGCGGGAGATCAGGCTGTGGCGGCGCTTCGAGGTGGTCTCGTCGATCGAGACCTGGGAAGGCACGTCCGTCATCGGCAGGCATCGTTTCGTCCTCGATGGCGGCGAGACGGCAGCGCTGATCCTGACCACCGGCGGCGTCTATGACCGCGGCGGGCGCCGCTTCCTCGACATCGACGAGGTCGTCGCGGCACTCGGCCGAGCCGCCCGGCCGCGTCCGCCGACCGAAACCGAACGGGCATTCATGATTTCGCACAAGAATTTGCGCGAGCAGGCCAAGGCGGCCTGATCGTCGGCGATCCGACCCTTCGCCAGTGGACAATCAGACGGTCGCGCGCTAGACAGGCTTGAGGCATTTTTTCCTGTTTTCGAAGGAGAGCGGACTTGCTCTCACACGATCGCGTCTGGGCCGCAATCGACGCTCTCGCCGAGCGCTATTCGCTGTCGGCTTCCGGCCTTGCCCGACGCGCGGGCCTCGATTCGACGGCCTTCAACAAGTCGAAGCGCCTGTCTTCCGACGGCAGGCCACGCTGGCCCTCGACCGAATCGCTGGCCAAGATCATCGAGGCCACCGGCGCGTCGCTCGAGGAATTCACCGGACTTGTCGAAGGGCGCGCTGCCTCAGTCGCCCAACACCGCAGCGCCGTTCCACTGCTCGGTTTCGCGCAGGCTGGCGCCGGCGGCTTCTTCGACGATGCCGGCTACCCGGCGGGGCAAGGCTGGGATCTGGTCGAGCTTCCCGCGCGGGCGACCGAGACGTCCTACGCGCTGCAGGTGCAAGGCGATTCCATGCTGCCGCTCTACCGCAATGGCGATGTGCTGATCGTCGAACCCGGGGCGCCGACGCGCAAGGGCGACCGCGTCGTCGTCAAGACCACCGCCGGGGAGGTGATGGCCAAGGTGCTCGACCGGCAAACGGTGAAGTCGATCGTGCTGGTTTCGCTCAACCCCGCCCACCCGGACCGCGACATCCCGACGCGCGACATCGAATGGGTGGCTCGCATCGTCTGGGCGAGCCAGTAGGTCCGGGCCGGTGCGGCTTCTTAAGATCATCCTGACGGTTCTGGCGGTTCCGGTGATGGCCGCGCTCGTCGTGGCAGGCGGCCGCGTGGTCAAGGGGCATGAGAGCGTCATCACGGTCGATCAGATCGATCCCATCGCCGATGCGCTCCCCACCGCCGGGGACGATACCCCTTCCGCTTCCGGCGCGGATACGCTCCCGGAAGAGCCGACGACCTCGGCCATTCCCGCGCCAGCCGTTCCGCAGCCACCGAACCCCGTTGTTCACTCGAGGGCCATCGATCCCGATGTCGTGGCGCCGCCGGAACTGTCGGACCAGGAACTCGAACGGGTCGAACCGCGCGCGCCGCTCAGCGATCTCGCGCTGGCCGGGCCGCCCAAGCCGCCCAAAACGAAGATGCCGGGCGACTGGAACGGCACCAAATTGTTCCAGCCGGTCGCCACCGCCGCCGGGCTGATCGAGGCGAAGGGCTATGCGGTCGCCGTGTCAGGCGTGGACGCCGTCAAGGCGGACGAAACCTGCAGCGACCAGGGCCAGAACTGGGCCTGCGGCGCGCGCGCCAGGACAGCCTTCCGCGCCTTCCTGCGCGGCCGCGCGGTCGCCTGCGCGGTGCCGCCGGAAGGCGGCCGCGACACGATTTCCGCCGAATGCCATATCGGCAACCAGGACATCGGTCAGTGGCTGGTCGAGAACGGCTGGGCGCGCGCCGTGCAAGGCGGCCCCTATGTCGAGGCCGAGAACAAGGCCCGCTCCGAGAAGAAGGGTATTTTCGGCCCGGCGCCGAAGCTTGACGGCCTGCCGGCGGTGCCGGCCATGTCGGGTCCGGCGCCGGTGGCGCCGGATTCGATCCTGCCGGACGATGGCGGCGTCGTTACGCCGCCAGCTGACCAGCCAGCGCCCGCTCAATAAGCGCGCGCGTCTCGGCGACGCCGTAGAGCGCGGCGAAGGAACCGAAGCGCGGTCCGCGTTCCTGCCCGATCAGCACCTGGTAGATCATCTGGAAGAAGGCGACGGACACGCCGGGTCCGCCTTCCGGGCTCTGCTTGGAATGGTCTTGGTAGCGCTCGATCTTGCGCGCAACGTTGAGCGCGGCATTCTGGATCGCTTCGCTGTCGGCGCCTTGCGGCAGCGCGCCGAGCGCTTCGGAAAGCCTCGCCAACGCCTCGCGCTCCACCTCGTCGGCGGCGCGGTAAACCTTGGTCGGCTTCACGAAGTCGTCGAAGTAGCGGATCGCGTAGCCGGTCAGCCGGTCGAGCTCCGGATGCGTCTTCGGCGTCACGCCAGGCGCATGCCGCGAGATGAAACCCCACAGCACCGCCTTGTCATGCGCGTTGGAGGCGCTGACAAGGTTGAGCAGCAGCGCGAACGGCACCGGCAGGTCGATGGCCGGCGGATTGCCGTCATGCATGTGCCAGACCGGATTGCCGAGCCGCTCCTTCCAGTCCTGGCGCGGATAGGCGCCAAGGAAAGCGTAATACTCGTCCACCGCCTTAGGGATGACGTCGAAATAGAGCTTCTTCGCCTGCCGCGGCCGCTGATACATATAGAGGCCGAGGCTCTCCGTCGGCGCGTAGGTCAGCCACTCGTCGATGGTCAGGCCATTGCCCTTCGACTTCGAGATCTTCTGGCCTTCCTCGTCGAGGAACAGCTCGTAGACGAAATGCTCCGGCGCTCGCCCGCCGAGGATGTTGCAGATGCGGTCGTAGATCGCCGCATTGGTCTGGTGGTCCTTGCCGAACATCTCGAAATCGACGCCGAGCGCCGCCCAGCGCATGCCGAAATCCGGCTTCCACTGCAGCTTCACATGGCCGCCGGTGACAGGCAGCGTCGTTTCGGTGCCTTCGTCGTCGAAAGTGATGGTGCCGGCCTTGGCGTCGACATTTATCATCGGCACATAGAGCACGCGGCCGGTCCGGGGCGAGATCGGCAGGAACGGGCTGTAGGTTGCCTGGCGCTCCGGCCCGAGCGTCGGCAGCATCACACCCATGATGTCGTCATAGCGTTCGGCGGCGCGCAGCAGCACCTCGTCAAAGCGGCCGGCCTTGTAGTACTTGGTCGCGCTGGCGAACTCGTAATCGAAGCCGAAAGTGTCGAGGAAGCGGCACAGCATCGCGTTGTTGTGGTCGGCGAAGCTCGCATAGTCGCCGCCGAACGGATTGGGCACCGAGGTCAGCGGCATATGCAGATATGGCTCGAGCGCGGCGCGGTCCGGCACGTTGTCGGGGATCTTGCGCATGCCGTCCATATCGTCGGAGAAGCACAGAAGCTTGGTCTTGACCTTGTCCTGCGTCAGCACGCGGAAGGCATGCCGCACCATGGTTGTGCGCGCCACCTCGCCGAAGGTGCCGATATGCGGCAGGCCGGACGGGCCGTAGCCGGTCTCGAACAGCACGGTTTCGGGGAAATCCTTGCCCTTGTACCGGGCGATGATTTTCTTCGCTTCCTCGAACGGCCAGGCCTTGCTCTCGGCCGCCGCGGCAAGCATCTCGGGATTGAGATCGATGATGTTTGATCCCGTCATATCGAAGTTCCAGTCA
Organism: Mesorhizobium sp. M2A.F.Ca.ET.043.05.1.1; assembly: GCF_003952445.1. Lineage (NCBI taxonomy): Bacteria > Pseudomonadati > Pseudomonadota > Alphaproteobacteria > Hyphomicrobiales > Phyllobacteriaceae > Mesorhizobium > Mesorhizobium sp. M2A.F.Ca.ET.043.05.1.1. Next base: position 4,140,584 of record NZ_CP034446.1, on the reverse strand, counting down.
TGGCCGTCTTGCGGCGGATAAGATTTGTCGACCGGTCTCTAGGCGCGACGGGCCGGAGCGTCAACGATTTGCGGCGGTTTTCCTTGCGGCGCCACACTCGCGTCCCTACGTTCGAGCCTCACTTCCAAATGCATGTCACCCAGAAGTGTGTCGCGGTTTGTGGGAATGACATGCACGCTGCCAGGAGTTTTGAATGCCTTTGTTGACGCCGCACGAAGCCCTGATCCACCTGATGGTCATCACCTCGGCTTCCGATCGGGACATGACCGATGTCGAGCTGGCGCGGATCGGCGACGTCGTCCGTTCCTGGCCGGTTTTCGTCGACTTCAACCAGGACAGGCTGATTCCAGTGGCGCAAGCCTGCCAGAAGGCGCTGCATGAGAAGGGTGGGCTGGAAGGCGTGCTGGCCCGCATTGCCGAAGCGCTGCCGGAGCGGCTGCGCGATACAGCCTACGCCGCCGCTTTCGAGGTCGCCGCCGTCGATCTCGAAATGCGCATGGAGGAGGTCAGGGTGCTGCAGCTCATCCGCCTTCAGCTCGATCTCGACACGCTGACCGTGGCCGCGATTGCGCGAGCGGCCAAGGCGCGCCTACGCACGCTGACTTAGCGTTGGCAGCAACCTTCAGAAGAAGCTGACGGGAAAATAGCGCAGATAGAACTCGGCGAAGGTGCCCTTGATCGAGATTTCCTGCAGCGCATAGTCGAAGGCGGCGGCCAGCGCCGGATCGCCCGCCCTGGTGGCGATCGCCATGCCCGAGCCCAGATATTCCGGCGCCAGATACGGACCGCCAGCAAAGCGGCAGCAGCCGGCCGCGTCGGAGCCGCCCAGCCAGAAGGCGAAACGCATGCCGTCGCCGAAGGCGGCGTCGACCTTGCCGGCCTTGAGATCGGCATAGAGGGCTTCCGGTGTTTCGAACGTCACCACCTGCACGGTGCTGAAGTAATCGCGCAGCATTTTCTCATGCGCCGAGCCGGCGACGACGCCGACCCGCTTGCTGCGCAGCTTGTCGAGGATCGGCTCGGCGAAGGCCTTCGCCTTCGGCATGATGAAGCGTGCCGGGAACTGCATATAGGAGCGCGAGAAGGCGTATTTCTCGCGGCTCGCTGGCGTCGCCGCGATGCCGGCAATGATCGCCTCGCCCTCGCCCTTCTGCAGGGCATCCTCCAACTCGTTCCACGGCAGGGCCTGGATCTGGCATTTCTCGGCGACGCCCAATTCCGCGCAGATTGCCCGCGCCAGGTCGATGTGGAAACCGGACAGGCGACCCGCGCCGTCGAGGAAGTTGAAGGGCGGAAAATCGGTGGTTGTGAGGAATCTGAGTCGCGGCAGAGCGGAGAGATCGGGTTTCGGCAACCGCTCCTTGGCATCCCACAGCACCGGCACCTGCGGCTCCGCGCCTTGAGTCGCGCCGGCAAAGGGCAATACGCCGGCAAGTGCGGGCATCAGGGCCAGAGTTATCCACCGCAAGATCACGATATGGCTCCGCCCTCGTCCCCGTTCGCAGGCTTTTCGTATGAAAATGATGCAGGCACAACGGTTTTTGATTTCAAGCGGTTAAATTAAGCGTATGGTTCAACCCGTTGCAAACGACCCTGCGCGCCGGAAGGGGGAAGCTACCGGCTTTGCGGAGATCATTGCGACCCGTGGTTGATGGCGAAGGGGTGTTCGAGCGTCTACTATCGGCAATGAAAAAGCAGAAGCAACATGGGGTAGATGTTGCGATGGGCCTGTTTGACAGAACTCTGGAATATATTGACCAGTTGCAGAATGCTGGCACCGCGGCGGCGGTTTGCGAGAGGCTGCTGGGCGTCACTTCGAATTTCGGCCTGACCGCCCTGATGGCGGGAACCGTGCCGCAACCTGGCACGCCACGCGGCCGGCAGAAACAGCATGTGATGCTTTGCGATTGGCCCGGCGAATGGCTGGAGCGCTACGTGGCGCGCAACTATGTCGACCACGATCCGGTCGTCAGTCACATGAAGCAGCTTCAGGCGCCGTTCCAATGGCGGGACGCGTCCAAGAACGCCGTAATCGACAAGAGCAGCGACGAGGTCATGGGCGACGCGCGCCAGTTCAAGCTGCGCGATGGTCTTGCGTTTCCGTTGGTGACGCTCGACGGCCAGATCGTCATGGTCTCGCTGGGCGGTGAATCCGTTGAACTGTCGGACCAGGAATTCGGAATGGTCTCGCTGGCGTCGACCTATGCGATCGGCCGCGCCATGCAACTGCACACCAAGGCCGACAGCGTCGTCGATCATATAGAATTGACGGCACGTGAGCGGGAATGCCTGCAATGGGCGGCCGTTGGCAAGTCCGAATGGGAGATATCTCAAATTTTAGGCATCTCGGAACATACTTCCGAGAAACATCTTCTCAACGCCAAGAGCAAACTCGGCGCAGCCAATCGGGTGCAGGCAGTCGCGGAAGCGATTAGGCGTGGCTATATTAGCTAGGTCGGCCGTGCCGAGCTGGAAAATTTCAGCCTACGCGATCACGTGATATTTCCAGAAAAGCGCAGCCGAATCTCCCTCTTGGGAGAGGGCTAATGATTTCTTAACGCCAAATCAAACTGGGCACCGCCAACCGTGTGCGGGCTGTCGCGGAGGCGATTAGGCGTGGCTATATTAGCCGGATCGGCCGTGCTGGCCTAGAATTCTTGCCTACGCGTTCGCGTAATATTTTGGGGAAAGCCCGGCCGTATCATCCTCTTAAGCCCAGGAGACGGCTAATGCTTTTTGCCCTTACCACTCAGGAATTGATGGAACGCCCCGACCTTTGGGAGGCCGTGCATCGCCTGCGCTACAAGATCTTCGTCGAGGAGATGGGATGGACCGATCTCGACCGTCCCGACCAGCTCGAGATAGATCAGTTCGACCATGACGAGGCCGAACACCACCTTGTGATCCGCAACGGCGAACTGGCCGGTTACCAGCGCATGCTGCCGACGACGCGGCCGCATCTTCTGACGGACGTGCTGTCCGATCTCTGCGAGGGGCAGTCCCCTCGGGACCGAATGTGTGGGAACTGACCCGCTACGCGGTGGCTCCGGGTTTTCGTGACGGCAAGCGCGGCGTCTCGACGGTCGGCACCGAACTGATCGCCGGCTTCGTCGAATGGGGTCTGAAGCGCAACGTCAACCAGGTCATCATCGAGTTCGAGCCGATGTGGGTGCTGAGAGCCCTGCAACTGCACTTCCTGGCAAAGCCGCTGGGCTACCAGCGCACCTATGGCAACCAGCAGGTCGTCGCGACCCTGCTCACCTTCACCGAGCACACGCTCGAGGTCGTGCGAGCCCGCCGCAATCACTTCCTGCCGGTGCTGAACCGGGGTTATCCGGGCCTGCTCGGCCTGAAGCAGGCGTCGTGAGCGGGGAGGTGGTCATGAGCTTCCATCCCGAACCGGAACTGCGCGGCCATACGCTGGTCGTCACAGTATCCTCGCATGACGGTCGGCCGGTGCTAGATCGGCATGCCTATGCGAGCCTTGCCAGGACCTTCCACGAGGCGGCCGTCAATGACGAGGTCCGCGTCGTCATGCTGCGCGGCCTTGCCGGATGCTTCTGCCTTGGCGGCGATTTTTCTGAGTTCCTCGACGCCACCAAGCACCGGGAACTGATCGCCGCCGTCACCGACATGTTCCGCATGCTGGCGACCTTCCCCAAGCCGGTGCTTGCCTGTGTCGACGGCGATGCCGTCGGCGTCGGCTGCACCATCCTGTTCCATTGCGACATGGTGATCGCGTCCAGGAGCAGCACCTTCAGGGTGCCGTTCGTCGATTTCGGCCTGGTGCCGGACGCGGCGACCAGCATCCTGGCGCCCCAGAAGCTCGGCTATGCAGGCGCCTTCCGCTTCTTCTGCCTGGGTGACACGCTCGGCGTCGAGGACGCCAAGGCCCTCGGCCTTGTCGGCGAGATCGTGACGCAAGGCAGCGCCGAGGAAGCGACGCTGGCTAGGGCGAAACAGCTCGCCAAGAAGCCGGTGGCGGCATTGCTGCAGACGCGGAGCCTTCTCAAGGGCGATACGGCGGTATTGTGCGATCGTATCGACCACGAGATCACGCTGTTCCAGCAGGCGCTTCAGGATGACACCACGCTGAAGCGGCTGCAGCGGATCGCCCGCCTGGCCGCCTGAGCGGCCGGCATGAAAGTCTCAGCGCCGCGAGTCGAAGCCGCGCGGCGCTGTAACTTACGGAATTGATTTAGTCTTTCAGAAAGGCGGGCCCTTCGCCGATGATCTTCTTGTCGGGCTTGCCGATGACACCGAGGTCGCGGCCGTCATAGGGCAGCGACAGAAGGATACGCTGGATCACCGCAAGCCGGGCGCGGCGCTTGTCGTTGGCGCGCACGATGATCCAGGGCGAGAACTCCTTGTGCGTGCGCTTGATCATCTTGTCGCGCGCCTTGGTATAGTCGTCCCATTTGCTGATGCCGGCGATGTCCATCGGCGAGAACTTCCAGTTCTTCAGCGGCGACCAGCGGCGGTCATGGAACCGTTCCAGCTGCGTTTCGCGGCCGATGTTCAGCCAGAATTTGAAGAAGTGGATGCCTTCGTTGCAGATCATCCGCTCGAAATGCGGCGTCTCGTCGAGGAATTTCTCCTGCTGCTCCGGCGTGCAGAACCCCATGACCGGCTCGACACCGGCGCGATTGTACCAGGAGCGGTCGAAGGTGACGAATTCCCCTGACGTCGGGAAATGGTCGACATAGCGCTGGTAATACCATTGCCCGGCCTCCGTCGACGTCGGCTTGGGCAGCGCGACATTGCGGGCAGTGCGCGGGTTCATGTACTGCCGCAGCACGAAGATCGTGCCGCCCTTGCCGGCCGCGTCTCTGCCCTCGAACAGGGCCATCACCCGCTTGCCGGTCGCCTGCAGCCACGCTTGCGCCTTGACCAGTTCGATCTGCAGCCCTTCGAGCTCCTTTTCGTAGTCCTCGTCCTTCATCTTCTTGTCGTACGGATAGCCGCCGGCGGTGAGCTTGTTGTCCACGATCCAGTCAGGGAGCATCGGATTGTCGACGTCGAACTCGCGCTCCTTGCCGCCGATCTTGATCTTGATCGGCGCCGTGGCTGGCACCGCTTCAGCCGTTTCCTTGGCCTTTTTCATCCGGACGAACCTTTCCAGTTTGCGGACTCATGCTATGGAGCCTGTGCAGCGTGGCGCCCCTCCGGACGCATGCACGCCGTAGCACTTTGATTTTGCGCATGAACCTTCGCGAAAATCGATCCCGATTTTCAAGAAGCCCATGCGCCGGGCCGGTCCAGCGAGCCGCTGACCGGTCGGCGGGATGCGGGGTAGCACGGGCCTATGGCAGAGACCGGCGCGGGGCAGGACAGCAGGGGGCAAGCCTTGGCGGCGCGGCTTCGGCGCAACCGCTGGCTGCTTGCCGCGGGCGTGCTCGCGGTCATCGCCGTCTATTCTTTCGCCGGCGCTTCAATCTACGTGCTGGTGCCGGCTTTGGCCCTGTTGGCCGCCGCGGCGATGCTGCCCGCTGACGCCGAGCGCCGGTCGACCGATACAGGCGCGGCGATCGAGGCCAGCGGACTGCAGCGGCTCTCCGGCGAGTATCTGGCGGCTGCGGTCGCCGATCCGCTGATCATTTTCGACCATTCCGCCGCGATGGTTCACGCCAACGCCGCCGCCTTCGCCGCCTTCGGCGGCCTGGCGCCGGGCATGTCTCTGGCGTTGAAGTTTCGCGCGCCGGAAATGCAGGCGCTGCTGGACGGCGTCCTGTCGGGCGAGGTCGCCGCCGATGCGGTCGATTACACCGAAAAGCTGCCGGTGGAGCGGACATACAGGGTCAGCGCGTCAACGGTCGGCCATGCCACAGGCCTTTATGTGCTGGTGTTCAAGGATCAGAGCGAGACGCGCCGCATCGACCGCATGCGGGCCGACTTCATCGCCAATGCCAGTCATGAATTGCGCACGCCGCTCGCCTCGATCGCCGGCTTCATCGAGACGCTGCGCGGTCCGGCCCGCAACGATCCGGCGGCGCGCGACCAGTTCCTGCAGATCATGCAGAACCAAACGGGACGCATGGCCCGCCTGATCGACGATCTGCTCTCGCTCTCGCGACTGGAGATGAAACCTTATCTGAGGCCGGGCACGGCGGTCGATCTTCGCCAGACGATCGACAGCGTCATCGATTCGCTAGGGCCGCTGGCCAGCGAGAACGGCATCGTCATCGAGCGGAACTTCATCGATGGTCCGGTTTCCGTCCCCGGCGACCGCGACGAACTCTTCCAGGTTTTCGAGAATCTCCTGGAGAATGCCTGCAAATATGGCCAGTCAGGCGGACGCGTGACCGTATCCATGGCACGCGTCGAGGACGGTCAGGACCCAGGCATCGACGTCACCATAAGAGACTACGGTCCGGGCATCGCAGAAGAACATATCCCGCGCATAACCGAACGCTTCTACCGCATCGATGTCGAAAACAGCCGCACCCAGAAAGGCACCGGGCTTGGCCTTTCGATCGTCAAGCATATATTGAGCCGTCATAACGCAAGATTGTCGATCAAGTCGGAAGTCGGCAAGGGTGCGGCGTTCACGGTTCATTTGCCGGCTCGCTGATCGTGTACCGGTTGCCAACCGAGATTTTCTTCTTTCTGTCATGCGGTTCGCGTATCAGCGACAGATTGAGGGAACGCACCAGCCGGCACAAACCGGGAAGGCATATCGATGCAGTCCGTGCATACAGTCAGTGCCTATGACGAAGAGCTGAAATTCCTGTCCAAGCGCATCGCGGCGATGGGCGGCCATGCCGAGCGCATGGTCGAACAGGCTGTCGCGGCCCTCGTCAATGTCGACCATGGCCTTGCCCAGAAGGTCATCCAGGACGACATCGTCCTCGACGAGGGACAGCGCGAGATCGACGACAAGGCCATCATCATCATCGCCAGGCGCCAGCCGATGGCGACGGATTTGCGTGAGATCGTTGGCGCGATCCGCATCTCGGCCGATATCGAGCGGGTCGGCGATCTTGGCAAGAACGTCGCCAAGCGCGTCGCCTCGGTCGACGGGCGCCAGCCGAACAGCCTTTTCCGCGGTCTGGAAGCGCTTGCCAACCTGGCGCTGACGCAGCTCAAGGAAGTGCTTGACGTCTACGCCTCGCGCTCGGTCGAGAGGATCGGCTTCGTGCGCGATCGGGACGACCAGATCGACGCCATGTATACCTCGCTGTTCCGCGAGCTTTTGACCTACATGATGGAAGATCCGCGCAACATCACGCCCTGCACGCATCTTCTGTTCTGCGCCAAGAATATCGAGCGCATCGGCGACCATGCGACCAACATCGCCGAGACCATTTACTATATCGTCACCGGCGACCAGATGCCCGCCGACCGGCCGAAGGGCGACAAGACCGACAAGGTCGTGTTGCCCGGCGCGGTGCCGGCTAAGTGAACGGGCGCCTCTCGAACGGCTTCCTAAATTAGGCTAAGCTCTTCCAGGCACGACGAATTGTCAGTCGCAGTCTCGGGAGGTTTGCGATGGAACAAGTTCGAAACCTGGCCCCGGCCCCAACGTCGGGCATCATAGCGTCAAGCGTCTATTTGGGCGGCAAGCGCGTCGCCGACATCGCGATCGAACAGGCCGGCGAATGGGCGGCCAAACCCGGCCATGTCGTCTGGATCGGCCTGCTCGAGCCCGACCGCAACCTTCTGCTCAGGGTGCAGGCGCAATTCCACCTGCACGATTTGGCGATCGAGGATGCCGAGCATCCGCATCAGCGCCCGAAGATCGAGCAATATGGCGATGCCCTCTTCATCGTCGCCCGCACCGCGCAATTGATCGACGGCCGCGTCACCTTCGGCGAGACGCATCTGTTCGTCGGCACCGGCTACATCGTCAGCGTCCGGCATGGCCCGTCGACCTCCTACGCCGCCGTGCGCCAGCACTGGGAAACCTGCCCGCATTCACTGGCCAAGGGTGAGGATTTCGTCCTCTACGCCATCCTAGATTTCATCGTCGACAATTACATGCCGGTGCTGGAGCAGATCGAGGACGAGGTCGAGGCGATCGAGGACAAGGTGCTTCTGAAGCCGATGACTGGTTCCGATATCGAGCGCCTCTACATGCTGCGCCGCGATCTCCTGCGGCTGCGCAATGCGGCCTTGCCGCTGGTCGAGGTCTGCCGCCGGCTGACCAGCGCCGACCTGCCGCAGATCCATGCCGCCATGCATCCGCTGTTTCGCGATGTGACCGACCACATCCGGACCGTGCAGGAAAAGATCGACTCCCTGCGCGAGGTTCTGGCCTTCGCTTTCGAAGCCAGCCTTCTCGTCGGACAGAGTCAGGAAACCGCGATCTCGAAGAAGCTCGCCTCATGGGCCGCCATCCTGGCGGTGCCCACCGCCTTCGCCGGCATCTACGGCATGAACTTCACCGACATGCCGGAGCTGAAGATGGAATATGGCTATCCCGTCATCCTGCTGGTGATGGCCGCGATCTGTGCGTTCCTGTATTGGCGGTTCAAGAAGAATGGGTGGCTGTGAGCGGAAGCGAATAGCCAATAGGGAGTAGCGAATAGGGAATAACAAAAAACGGCTTGCTCCCTGTCACAGAAGCCAAGCCGTTCTATTCGCTATTCGCTATTCGCTATTCGCTATTCGCTATTCGCTATTCGCTATTCGCTATTCAGCGAGCGCGGCGCCGCTCCGCCGCCGGCTGGAACGCAACCCGGGAATGATACTTGCAATACGGCCCCGTCTCGGCGGCGTCGTTGCCGCAGAAGCTGAAGTCTTCCGAGAGCGGGTCGCCATTCGGCCACTTGCAGGTGCGTTCGGTCAGCTCGACGAGCTGCAGATTGCGCGAGATCGGCACCACCACGTTCTCGACCGGGCGGATGTAGTGGCGCGCGACCGGCTCGGCGTCGAACTGCACCTGCAGCGCGGTGGCGCCGATGGTGGCGGTCACATGGCGCGCCGGGCTCGCGGCGCGGGCCACCGACTTCTGCATCGAGGCGCCTTGCGTCGCCTTCTTCTGGCGCGCCGGGGCAGCCGTCGCGCGGCCGCGGCCCGACAGCTTCAGGCGATGCACCTTGCCGATGACGGCATTGCGGCTCACTCCGCCAAGTTGTGCGGCAATCTGGCTTGCGCTCAGGCCCTCCGACCACAATTTCCTGAGAAGTTCTACCCGCTCGTCAGTCCAGTTCATGAGACCGCGCTCCTGCTAATGCGTGCGGCAGCCAGAATCCTCTCCCGAGCCGGCTCTCGCCGGGCAAACGACACCACATGTACCGGGTGATTTAGGTCCGCCGCACGAAATATAGTTATTTCTCGACTACAATTACCTTATGCGCTGACTCGGTGACAAGAGTCCCAAAGGCAACACTGATTCGGTTTTTACGGTTTTCCCCAACTTGCCTGACCACTGATGGGCCGGCGTGGCATCGGGGCTTGCCACGCGCTTCTGCGTGACGTTTTCGTTGACTTCATGGCCGAAAAACATGATAAGCCGCAAAGGCCGCCGCATTGGCGGCTTTTTTGATTTCCGGTTCCGGAGACGCATATAATGAGCGGTTCGGCGCTTTACGAGACCTTTGCCCGCGCACCCCTGGCTTTCGACCGTGGGGAGGGGACCTGGCTGGTCACCGACAAGGGCGAGCGATATCTCGACTTCGCGGGCGGCATCGCGGTGAATTCGCTGGGCCACAGCCATCCGCATTTGGTCGCGGCGCTCACCGAACAGGCCGCCAAGCTCTGGCACGTCTCCAATCTCTACGAGATCCCGGAACAGCGCCGGCTGGGCGAGCGGCTGGTCGATGCCACCTTTGCCGACAAGGTGTTCTTCACCAATTCGGGCGCCGAGGCGCTGGAATGCGCCATCAAGACGGCCAGGCGCTATCAGTTCGTCAAGGGCCATCCCGAGCGTTTTCGCATCATCACCTTCGAAGGCGCCTTCCACGGCCGCACGCTGGCGACGATCGCCGCCGGCGGCCAGTACAAATATCTCGAGGGCTTCGGGCCCAAGGTCGAAGGCTTCGACCAGGTTGCATTCGACGACATCGATGCCGCGGAAAAGGCGATCACGGCGGAGACCGCGGCCATCCTGATCGAGCCCGTGCAGGGCGAGGGCGGCATACGCCCGGTGCCGACGCAGTCCTTGAAACGGCTGCGGCAGCTCTGCGACCAGCACGGCCTGCTTCTGATCTTCGACGAGGTCCAGTGCGGCATCGGCCGCACCGGCAAGCTGTTCGCGCATGAATGGGCCGGCGTCACGCCCGACCTGATGGCGATCGCCAAGGGCATCGGCGGCGGCTTCCCGTTGGGCGCCTGCCTCGCCACGGACGAGGCGGCGACCGGCATGACCGCCGGCGTGCACGGCACCACCTTCGGCGGCAATCCGCTAGCGATGGCGGTCGGCAACGCCGTGCTCGACGTGGTGCTGGCCGACGGCTTCCTCGAGGACGTGCAGCGCAAGGCGCTGCTCCTGAAGCAGGGCCTTGCGGCGGTCGCGGACGAATTTCCCGAGGTCATCGAAGGCATCAGGGGAACCGGCCTGATGCTCGGCCTGAAATGCGCCATGCCCAACACCAAGGTGAACATGGCGCTGCGCGACCAGCACCTGCTTGCCGTGCCGGCGGGCGACAACGTGATTCGCCTCCTGCCGCCGCTCACCGTCACCGACGAGGAGATCGGCGAGGCGCTGAAGCGCATCCGCGGCGGCGCCAAGGGCCTGACCGACGCGATAGCGGCCGAAGCCGCGAAATAAGTTCTGGAACCTGCCGATGAGCGTCCGCCACTTCACCGATCTATCCGCCGTTTCGGCGGGCGACCTGCGCATCATGCTGGACGACGCGATCGCGCGAAAGACCAGGCTCAAGGCGGGTGAGCGCTCAAAACCGCTCGACGGCAAGGTGCTGGCCATGATCTTCGACAAGCCGTCGACGCGCACGCGCGTGTCCTTCGATGTCGGCATGCGCCAGCTCGGCGGCGAGACGATCATGCTGACCGGCACCGAGATGCAGCTCGGACGCTCGGAGACAATCGCCGACACGGCGAAAGTGCTGTCGCGCTATGTCGACGCCATCATGATCCGCACCACCTCGCACGACCGGCTGATCGAGCTCACCGAGAACGCCACGGTTCCGGTCATCAACGGGCTGACCAACGATACGCATCCCTGCCAGCTCATGGCCGACATCATGACCTTCGAGGAGCATCGCGGCCCGGTGGCCGGCAAGACCTTTGCCTGGACCGGCGACGGCAACAATGTGCTGCACTCGCTGCTCGAAGCCTCGGCCCGGTTCCGTTTCAACTTGAATGTCGCGGTGCCGGAAGGCAGCGAGCCTTTCGAGAAATATGTCGATTGGTCGAAAGCCAATGGCGGCAAGGTCCGGTTTGCCAAATCCGCCGAGGAAGCCGTCGACCAGGCCGATTGCGTCGTCACCGACAGCTGGGTCTCGATGGGCCAGGAGCACCGCGCTCGCGGCCACAACGTCTTCCTGCCCTATCAGGTCAACGCGGCGCTTATGGCCAAGGCCAAGCCCGATGCGTTGTTCATGCACTGCCTGCCGGCGCATCGCGGCGAAGAGGTCACCGACGAGGTGATCGACGGGCCGCATTCGGTGGTCTTCGATGAGGCCGAGAACCGGCTGCACGCCCAGAAGGCGGTGCTGGCCTGGTGCCTGGGCGCTTGAGAAGGGCGGACCTGACCGCTTCCGGCCAGATTGGGGTCAACTTGATCTGGGGACAGGTGATGCCTATTTGCGGGCCATCACGTAAATTGAACGCGCTTCGACGCATGCGGCTCATCGGGTTGCATGGCTGCGCCCCGGAGTTTTGTCATGTTGGAAACCCAGACCTTGGCTGAGCATAAACCCCAACTCGGTGAATTCGGCTTCGCCGGCGACGACCACGTCGTGCCTTACGAGGTCGCGCCGCTCGATGTGCGCGGCCGCACCGTGCAGCTCGGGCCGATGCTCGACGCTATTTTGAGCCGCCACAATTATCCCGAGCCCGTCGCCCGCCTGCTGGCGGAAGCCTGCGTGCTCACCGTGCTGCTCGGCACATCGCTTAAATTCGAAGGCAAGTTCATCCTGCAGACCCGCACCGATGGGCCGGTCGACATGCTGGTGGCCGATTTCACCACGCCGCAGGCCTTGCGTGCCTATGCTCGCTTCGACGCCGACCGGCTGCAGGCGCTGACCGACGCCGGCGAGACCTCGCAGCAGGCTCTGCTCGGCAACGGCGTGTTGGCTTTGACCATCGACCAGGGCGCGCACACGCAGCGCTACCAGGGCATCGTCCAGCTCGACGGCACCTCGCTGGAGGACGCCGCGCGCACCTATTTCCGCCAGTCGGAGCAGATCCCGACCGATATTAAGATGTCGGTCGCCAAGCTGGTCACGCCCGGCCCGGCCGGCGCGCGCGAGCAGTGGCGGGCCGGCGGCATCCTGGCGCAGTTCCTGCCTCAGGCGCCGGAGCGCATGCGCATTCCCGATATTTCGGGCGGCGACGGCGACGACCGCGAGCTGACGGACCACCCGGCCGACAATTCCTGGCAGGAATTGCTGGCGCTGCTCGGCACCATCGAGCCGACCGAGCTGATCGACCCCACGGTCGGCGCCGAGCGGCTGCTCTACCGGCTGTTCCACGAGCACGGCGTGCGCGTCTTCCGCAGCGTGCCCGTCGACGACCAGTGCTCCTGCTCGCGCGAGAAGATCCACGGCATCCTCCAAGGCTTCTCGGCTGAGGAGATCAAGGACTCGACCGAGGAGGGCGGCATCCACGTCGCCTGCGAGTTCTGCTCGACGCAATACGACTTCGACCCGGCAGAGTTCGCGGTGGAGTAAGAAAGCTCCGGTTCCTCGCCCCACGAAGTGGGGAGAGGTGGCCCGGCGAAGCCGGGACGGAGAGGGGTCTTTGGCATAGCTGGTAACCCGCTGTCCAAAGACGCCTGAGCGCATATCTCGTGTTCGCTCCCGCGCCAATCCCTCCGCGGAGATTTGGCCTCGCGTAGGTCGTCCCCCTCTCCGTCCCGGCTTCGCCGGGACACCTCTCCCCAGCTTTGCGGGGGTGAGGAACCCAAGTTCTCTAATTCACCGTCCGCCTTGTCCCCGGCATGTCGAGCGAAAACGCCGGAATGGCGATGTCGAACGTCTCGCCGCGGCCGTTGCGCATCGTGTAGTGGCCGACCATGATGCCCGACGGTGTCGAGAGCGGGCAGCCTGACGTGTATTGATAGCTGTCGCCGGGATTGAGCTCCGGCTGGTCGCCGACGACGCCGGCGCCGCGCACCTCCTCGACACGGCCCTGGCCGTCGGTGATGTGCCAGTAGCGCGACAGAAGCTGCACGAAATCGTCGGAGCGGTTGTCGATTGTCACCTGATAGCCCCAGACATAGCGGTTCTCCGACGGATCGGATCTGTCCTCCAGATAGAAGGGTCTGACCAGCACTTCGATGTTGCGCGTCACTGCGCGATACATGGGCCACTCCGGTTGCCACGGCGGAACATTTCGTCGCGCTTCCCTGTTGGACGCGCAGCGCCGACCATTCTGCCAGCCTTGTAGCGCACGTGGCGAAAAACAATGTCATTTAAGTGACACATGACAATGTTGGTGTGCACAAACCGTGCCGGGCGACTCGGGCGCTCTGTGACTGATGAAACAGCCGCATGCGGCCAAGAGCAATTCCAGGAAAAGTGTGAGCGGTTTTCCGTCCGGAATTGCGTGAAAACAAAGAGATAGGGTGACCAGATCTCGATGGAACTGACTACCGCAGCCGGCCTGGCTTCGTCAGCCCTTCTTCTCTCGAACCTCGCCAGCATCCTGCTAGCCGCGTCGCGGCTGAAACGAAGACATGTCATTGCGCCGCCCGTCGGCGCGCAGCCGGTCTCGATCATCGTTCCTTCGCGCGGCGTCGAGCCGTTCACGCAGGAGACCCTTCAGCGCGCCTTCTCGCTCGACTGGCCGCGCTATGAGCTGATCTTCTGCGTCGCGCATGCCGAGGACCCGGTGGTGAGGCTCATCGATGCGGCGATCGCGCGCCACCCGAAGCTTCCGGCGCGGTTGTTGATCGGCGACGACCATATCAGCGCCAATCCCAAGCTCAACAACTGCGTCAAGGGCTGGCAGGCGGCGCGGCACGATTGGGTCGTCCTCGCCGATTCCAACGTGATGATGCCGAGGGACTATGTCCAGCAACTGATGGCGGCATGGCGCCCGGATACCGGCCTCGTCTGCTCGACGCCGATCGGTTCGCGGCCGGACGGCTTTTGGGCCGAAGTCGAATGCGCCTTCCTCAACACGCTGCAGGCGCGCTGGCAATATGCCGGCGAGGCGCTCGGCCTCGGCTTCGCCCAGGGCAAGAGCATGCTGTGGAACAAGCCGATGCTGGACGCCAATGGCGGCATCCAGGCCTTGGCCGCCGAGATCGCCGAGGACGCGGCCGCCACCAAGCTGGTCAACAGCCTGGGCCTGCGCGTCAACCTCGTCGCCTCGCCCTTCGAGCAGCCGCTCGGCCAGCGCAGCTTCGCCGAGATATGGTCGCGACAGACGCGCTGGGCGCGGCTGCGGCGGGTGACGTTCCCGCTGTTCTTCGCGCCCGAGATTCTGACCGGCGCGGCGGTGCCGCTGCTGCTGGCGCTGATTGCCGCGGCAAGCGCCGGCGTCAGCCTGCCCACCACGGCTTTGTGCGTGCTGGCGATCGCCTACCTGCCGGAATGCCTGCTGGCCTTGGCCAAGGGCTGGTACCTGTCGCCGCGCAGCGTCACGGCGATGATCATGCGTGATGCCATGCTGCCCGCCATCTGGGCGCGCGCCTGGTTCGGCGGCGCCGTCGAATGGCGCGGCAATGCGATGACCATCCGCACCCGCGAGCTGACAGAACTCGAGGAGATCGCCTGAACCGTCTGAGGCGATCTCCCACGGTATTTTCCGGCTTATTTTGCCGCCTTCAGCGCCTGCTCGACGTCCTCCAGCAGATCGTCGGTGTCCTCCAGGCCGACCGAGAGCCTGAGCGTGCCGGGACCGATGCCGAGCTCGGCACGTGCCTCGTCGCTCAGGTTCTTGTGCGTCGTCGTCGCCGGATGGGTGATCAGGCTCTTGGCGTCGCCGAGGTTGTTCGAGATCAGCACGATGTCGAGCGCGTTCTGGAAGGCGAAGGCCGCCTGCTTGCCGCCCTTGACGTCAAGGCAGATCAATGTCGAGCCGCCCGACATCTGCTTCCTGACGATATCGGCCTGCGGATGGTCGGCGCGGCCTGGATAGATGACGCGCGCGATCTCCGGCCGTCCGGCCAGGAAATCGGCGATCCTGCCGGCGCTTTCGGTCTGCTGGCGCACGCGAAGCGGCAGCGTCTCCAGCCCCTTGAGCAGCGTCCAGGCGTTGAAGGGCGAGAGGCTGGGGCCGGTGTGGCGGAAATAGTCGTGCAGGTTCTCGTCGATCCATTTCTTGTCCGACAGGATGACGCCGCCGAGACAGCGGCCCTGGCCGTCTATGTGCTTGGTCGCCGAATAGACGACGATGTGAGCGCCGAGCTGCAGCGGCTTCTGCTGCAGCGGCGTGGCGAAGACATTGTCGACGATCACGCGCGCGCCGATCGAATTGGCGAGCTTGGCGACAGCGGCGATGTCGACCACCTCCAGCGTCGGATTGGTCGGGCTTTCCAGGAAGAACAGCTTGGTGTTCGGCCTGACCGCCTTTTCCCAATTGGCGATGTCGGTGCCGTCGATAAGCGTCGCCTGGATGCCGTAACGCGGCGCCAGCGTCTCCACCACCCACCGACAGGAACCGAACAGCGCGCGCGCCGCAACGATGTGGTCGCCGGCTTTCACGCTGCAGAGCAGGGCAGCGGAAACTGCGGCCATGCCGGAGGCGGTGGCGCGGGCATCCTCGGCGCCTTCCAGCGCGCACATGCGCTTTTCGAACATGTCGACGGTCGGGTTGGCGTAGCGCGAATAGATGAAGCCCGGCTCCTCGCCCTTGAAGCGGGCCTCCGCCGCCTGCGCCGTCTCGTAGACATAGCCTTGGGTGAGATACATCGCCTCTGCGGTCTCGCCGTACTGGGAACGCAGCGTTCCGCCATGCACGAGTGCCGTTTGAGGTTTCCAGTTGCGCTTCTTGGTGCTCATAGCCCTGCTTCCAGACACAAAAAAACCGGCCGCGAAGTCGCAACCGGTCCATATAGCCTTGCGGCTCGACGGTCCTTTAGCGACTTGTTTAACGTGGCTGCAAGCCGACCGGCCAA
This sequence comes from Mesorhizobium sp. M2A.F.Ca.ET.043.05.1.1, assembly GCF_003952445.1. NCBI lineage: Bacteria > Pseudomonadati > Pseudomonadota > Alphaproteobacteria > Hyphomicrobiales > Phyllobacteriaceae > Mesorhizobium > Mesorhizobium sp. M2A.F.Ca.ET.043.05.1.1. Next base: position 4,124,395 of record NZ_CP034446.1, on the reverse strand, counting down.
ATCACCACGGGATAACGACCCTTTAAATGAGCGCCGCGCTTGCGTCAATTGCCGGCTTCATTAAGAGGTTTGTACCAGCCGGACGGCAAGAGCCTGCTTAGGTCCTCGCCCGGCCTTGTGAACGGAGCCAGCCTTTGCGGCAGACAGGCATTCTTCCGGATCAGGACATCGCGGCGCTGTTCAAGGCGAACGCGCTTAAGTCGCCGCGCGCGCTGGACACCAACCAGATCCAGCCGGCCAGCCTCGATCTCAGGCTCGGCGACAAGGCCTATCGCGTGCGCGCCTCCTTCCTGCCGGGGCCCGATCATCTGGTCTCCGACAAGCTCGAACGGCTGAAGCTGCACGAGATAGACCTCACCGGCGGCGCGGTGCTGGAAACCGGCTGCGTCTATATCGTGCCTTTGCTGGAAAGCCTGGCATTGCCGACCGAGGTTTCGGCCTCGGCCAATCCGAAGAGTTCGACCGGCCGCCTCGACATCTTCACGCGGGTCATGACCGATCGCGGCCATGAGTTCGACAAGATCGCCGCCGGCTATCACGGGCCGCTCTATCTCGAAGTCAGCCCGCGCACCTTCCCGATCGTCGTGCGCGCCGGCTCGCGCCTGTCGCAGATCCGTTTCCGCATCGGCAATGCCGTGCTTTCGGAGAGCGAGCTGCGCGACCTTCACCGCGCCGAGATGCTGGTCGCCACTGAGCCACCCAACATTTCCGGCGGCGGCATCGCGCTCTCCATCGACCTCGACGGCGACAAGGACGGGCTTGTCGGCTACCGCGGCAAGCACCACACCGGCCTGGTCGACGTCGACAAGCGCGCCGCGCAGGATGTCGTCGATTTCTGGGAGCCGATCTATAAGAGCGGCGCCGGCGAGATCGTGCTCGACCCTGACGAATTCTATATCCTGGTCAGCCGCGAGGCGGTGCACGTGCCGCCGCTCTACGCCGCCGAGATGACGCCCTTCGACCCGCTGGTCGGCGAGTTCCGCGTCCACTATGCCGGCTTCTTCGATCCGGGCTTCGGCCACTCCGCCGCCGGCGGCAGCGGCAGCCGCGCCGTGCTCGAAGTGCGCAGCCACGAAGTGCCTTTCATCCTCGATCACGGCCAGATCGTTGGCCGCCTCGTCTACGAGCACATGCTGAAGCGTCCGCAGGCGCTCTACGGCACCGATCTCGGCTCGAACTATCAGGCGCAGGGCCTGAAGCTTTCCAAGCATTTCAGGGCCGCGCGCTGAGGTCCAAGGGAGAGATGTCCGGCAGGACAGAGGGCGCAAACGGACGCCATCCATCCCTTCGTCATGTATGGACGGCCCTCTTGGGCAAGAGGCAAAATGACGACGACGGCGTAAGTCTGGAGCGGTCATGTATTCGGCCTTTAGTGCGGTCGATTTCGATGACCGCTGACCAACAAGGGTTACGCGGATCGGTTCCAATCATTCTAGCGCGCTTGGTGTCGCGATGACGATGGCGGATTTTCCCGACCCAGGTCCTGACCATTTTGCCGTGCTGCCTTTTTGCTCCTTACGCTGTTAAGGGACCTCGATTGCGGCTAGGCCACAGCCGGTGCCCTGTATTGTTGTCCCGATTGCAGCATTGCCCAGATGATGCGGGCGGTCTTGGCCGCCTGCGCCACGACGGCGACCTTGACCGGCCGCCTGGCCAGCAGGCCGCGTATCCAGGGCGAGCCTCTGTCGGGCTTGGCCCTGACCTGACGCAGCCAGGAACTGGCGCCGAGAATGAGCAACCTGCGCAGGTCCTTGTCGCCGGCACGGCTTATATGGCCTGTCGGCCTGTGCTTGCCGCCGGTGTCATGGGTCTTGCGGGTCAGACCCAGCCAGGCTGCGAAGTCCCTGGCCGAGGCGAACTGGCGACCGTCGCCGATGGCTGCGACGGTCGCATGCGCGATGATCGGGCCGACGCTCGGGATCGTCGTCAGCCGCAAAGCTGCCCGCTGCTGCCTGACCTGAGCCAGGATCTGCTTGTCCAGCTTGCCGATCTCGCCATCGAGCGCCCGCCATTGCCCGGCCAGCGGCACCAGGCAGATCAACAGCGCCGCTGGGATGGCTTCATCGGCCGCCTCGACGCGCCGCAGCAGGGTCTCGATGCCCGCCGCCCCTTTGGCACTTGTCTGTCCCATCTCATAGAGCAGGCCACGCATGGCGTTGGCCAGTTGCGTGCGCTGGCGCACCAGAAGGTCGCGTGTGCGGTGCAGCGCCCGGGCCCATTGCTGCTCGACCGACTTGATCGGCACGAAGCGCATGTCGGGCCGGCTCACCGCCTCGCAACAGCCGTGCGCGTCGCGGGCAGCGGGCATCGTTCTTGTTGCGCGGAACATAGGGCTTCACATAGGCCGGTGGCATCAGCTTGACGTCATGGCCGAGCGCGCTGAGCGTGCGGGCCCAATGATGAGCCGAGCCGCAGGCCTCCATGCCGATCAGCGCCGGCGGCTGCGCGGCGAAGAACTTCTCCACCTGCGCGCGGCGCAGCTGCCGCTGCACCACCACGCGCCCGGCAGCATCCACGCCGTGCACCTGAAACACATTCTTGGCCAAATCGATTCCAAATCTGATAGCTTGCATGACGGACGGTCTCCTCCTCTGGGGTTGATCACAGCCCAGTTTGGCACATTCGATGCCGCAAGGGGCCGTCCACCCATCATTCTAGGGCGGAGCAAGGAGCGAAGCGACGCGCGCAGACCCTAGAATCCATGCCGTGACATTGGCCGTAGAATGCAGCCGTCCAGAATAGCTGCCGACAACTGCACCAGCTAAGATCACCACATGACCGGCTACGTCTACATGACCGCAAGCCAGAAAGGCGGCACGATTTATATCGGTGTCACCAGCGATCTTGCTCGCCGGATGCCAGAGCACAAGACCGGCCAAGGCTCCAGCTTCACCAGCCGTTACGGCGTGCAGCGTCTCGTCTGGTACGAGGAGTATTTCGACATCGCCGACGCCATCCAGCGTGAGACGTCATTGAAGCGTTGGCCACGCCAATGGAAAATCGAACTCATCGAAAAAACCAATCCAGAGTGGTTCGAGCTGTTTCGCGGAATTGGGTGGTGGGCGTTCTGCACCGCGGCAGCGCTCGTGCGTAACGGCATGGATTCTAGGGTCTGCGCGCGTCGCTTCGCTCCTTGCTCCGCCCTAGAATGATGGGTGGACGGCCCCTTGCGGCATCGAATGTGCCAAACTGGGCTGTGATTAACTCCAGCGGAAGGAGACCGTCCGTCATGCAAGCTATCAGATTTGGAATCGATTTGGCCAAGAATGTGTTTCAGGTGCACGGCGTGGATGCTGCCGGGCGCGTGGTGGTGCAGCGGCAGCTGCGCCGCGCGCAGGTGGAGAAGTTCTTCGCCGCGCAGCCGCCGGCGCTGATCGGCATGGAGGCCTGCGGCTCGGCTCATCATTGGGCCCGCACGCTCAGCGCGCTCGGCCATGACGTCAAGCTGATGCCACCGGCCTATGTGAAGCCCTATGTTCAGCGCAACAAGAACGATGCCCGCGACGCGCACGGCTGTTGCGAGGCGGTGAGCCGGCCCGACATGCGCTTCGTGCCGATCAAGTCGGTCGAGCAGCAATGGGCCCGGGCGCTGCACCGCACACGCGACCTTCTGGTGCGCCAGCGCACGCAACTGGCCAACGCCATGCGTGGCCTGCTCTATGAGATGGGACAGACAAGTGCCAAAGGGGCGGCGGGCATCGAGACCCTGCTGCGGCGCGTCGAGGCGGCCGATGAAGCCATCCCAGCGGCGCTGTTGATCTGCCTGGTGCCGCTGGCCGGGCAATGGCGGGCGCTGGATGGCGAGATCGGCAAGCTGGACAAGCAGATCCTGGCTCAGGTCAGGCAGCAGCGGGCAGCTTTGCGGCTGACGACGATCCCGAGCGTCGGCCCGATCATCGCGCATGCGACCGTCGCAGCCATCGGCGACGGTCGCCAGTTCGCCTCGGCCAGGGACTTCGCAGCCTGGCTGGGCCTGACCCGCAAGACCCATGACACCGGCGGCAAGCACAGGCCGACAGGCCATATAAGCCGTGCCGGCGACAAGGACCTGCGCAGGTTGCTCATTCTCGGCGCCAGTTCCTGGCTGCGTCAGGTCAGGGCCAAGCCCGACAGAGGCTCGCCCTGGATACGCGGCCTGCTGGCCAGGCGGCCGGTCAAGGTCGCCGTCGTGGCGCAGGCGGCCAAGACCGCCCGCATCATCTGGGCAATGCTGCAATCGGGACAACAATACAGGGCACCGGCTGTGGCCTAGCCGCAATCGAGGCCCTTAACAGCGTAAGGAGCAAAAAGGCAGCACGGCAAAATGGTCAGGACCTGGGTCGGGAAAATCCGCCATCGTCATCGCGACACCAAGCGCGCTAGAATGATTGGAACCGATCCGCGTAACCCTTGTTGGTCAGCGGTCATCGAAATCGACCGCACTAAAGGCCGAATACATGACCGCTCCAGACTTACGCCGTCGTCGTCATTTTGCCTCTTGCCCAAGAGGGGCCGTCCATACATGACGAAGGCATGCTGCGAAACACGCCCTGTCCTACAGCGCCTTCACCGCCACCTTCACCGGCTTTTCGATCTCCAGCGGATTGCGCAGCGGCAGGCCGAAATCCGGCGCCTCGATCTCGAACGTGTCGCCGGCCTCGGTCTTGATGCCGTCGGCGAAGGAGAGCGTCGCGGTGCCGAACATATGCACATGCACGTCGCCGGGCTGGCGGAAGGCCGAATATTTGAAGTGGTGGTGCTCGAGATTGGCGATGGTGTGCGACATGTTCGCTTCGCCCGACAGGAACGGCTTTTCCCACAAAAGCTTGCCGTCGCGCCAGATGCGCGATGCGCCGCGGATGTCGGCCGGCAGGTCGCCGATCAGGATCTCGGGGCCGAACGAGGCATTGCGCAGCTTGGAATGAGCGAGGAACAGATAGTTCACCCGCTCGGTGACATGATCGGAGAACTCGTTCGACAGCGTGAAGCCGACCCGGAACGGCGCGCCATCATCGCCGATGACATAGATGCCGGCGATCTCGGGCTCCTCGCCGCCGTCCTGCGCGAAGGCTGGCGACATCAGCGGCGCGCCGGGCGCCACCGCCATCGTGCCGTTGCCCTTGTAGAACCATTCCGGCTGCACGCCGACCTGGCCCTTGGCCGGCTTGCCGCCTGCGAGCCCCATGCGGAACATCTTCATGGAATCGGTGAGCTCCTCCTCGCCGCTCTCGTTGAGCTTCTTGTGCATGGAATCGCGAGTCGCCGCGGAGCCGAGATGCGTCAGCCCGGTGCCGGTGAGATGCAGATGCGCGGGATCGGGATGGTTGATCGGCGAGACCAGCCTGCCCCTCTTGTAGGCGGCATCGAGATCGACCGTCTCGCCATAGCCCTTGCGCTCGATCAGCACTTCGAGGCCGATGCCGGTGCGCGCGGCCTCCATCGCCAGCGAATAGACACTGCGCGCGCCATTGATGACCCTGGTCTTGCCGCCGCCGTTGCGGGCGACGACGCGGATCGTCTCGGCGTCGTCGAGGATCTGGGAGATCAGCATGTTCGAATCCTCTCTCATTTAGCGGCCGCCCGCGGGCAAGCCTTACCCGGCGCGGCGTGGAGCGATCCCCGCCGCGGTTGAAACTCTTCGTCCGGATTGCGTTCGCGAGCTCGGTCCTTGTGTGGACTTCTTGGTGCCGACGGGTTTGCCGGCAGCGTCGCGATCTGAAACCCGTATGCCTCCTGAACTTCGTTCCGGCCCTTAAGCCTTGTTCTTGTTGTAGACGTCGAAGATGACGGCGCCGAGCAGCACCAGGCCCTTGACCACCTGCTGCCAGTCGACATTGACGCCCATGATCGACATGCCGTTGTTCATCACGCCCATGATGAAGCCGCCGACCACGGCGCCGATCACCTGGCCGACGCCGCCCATTGCCGAGGCGCCGCCGATGAAGACGGCCGCGATGACGTCGAGCTCGCTGCCGAGGCCCGCGGCCGGCACGGCCTGGCCGAGGCGCGCTGCGATGATCAGGCCGCCGAGCGCCGACAGCACGCCCATGTTGATGAAGACCAGCAGCGTCAGCCTTTCGGTGTTGATGCCCGAGAGCTGCGCAGCCTTGGCGTTGCCGCCCATGGCGTAGATGCGGCGGCCGATGGTCATGCGCTTGGTGACGAAGACGAACAACGAGATGAGCACACCCATCACCAGGAGCACGACCGGCAGGCCCCTGTAGCTGGCGAACTGGAACACCAGGAACAGCGCCAGAGCGCTGCCGACCAGAGTCTTGATGACGAATAGCGGGAACGGCTCCGCCTCATAGCCGTGACGCTCGCGCTTGCGCCTCGTCCTGAAGCCGAAATAGGCGTAGGCGAGCACCGCGATCAGGCCGAGCACGATCGTCGTCATATGCAGCGTCAAGCCGCTGCCGACGATGGTCTTGCCGGCGGCATTGACCGTCGGCGGGATCAGCGTCAGCGGGCCGATCACGTCCGGGATGAAGCCCGAGCTCAGCGCCTTGAAGCTGTCCGGCAGCGGGCCGACCGACGAGCCGCCGCCGAGCAGCGCCTGGCAGATGCCGCGGAAGATCAGCATGCCGGCCAGCGTCACGATGAAGCTCGGTATCTTGTGATAGGCGATCCAGTAGCCTTGCGCCGCGCCGATCAGCGCGCCGACGATCAGGCAGACGATCGAGACCACCAGCGGATTCGAGAATATGCCGAGCGGCCAGATCACCATCATCATCGCGGCAAGCGCGCCGATGAAGCCTGCGACCGATCCCACGCTGAGGTCGATATAGCCGGCGACGATCACCAGGAGCATGCCCAGCGCCATCACGATGATGAACGAGTTCTGCTGCACCAGGTTCGAAAGGTTGACCGGTTTGAACAGCGTGCCCGACGTCGTGTACTGGAAGAACAGCATGATGACGATCAGCGCGATGATCAGGCCGTATTCGCGCAGGTTCGTCGTCAGCGCCGAGACGGCGATGCGCGGACCCTGCTTGACGTCTTCGGCTGTGCCGCTCTGCGGTGCGGGAGCGCTCTCTGTGCTCATGATGCTTTTTTTCCTTCTCCGCGAACGATGGCGCGCATGATTTTTTCCTGGCTGGCTTCGCTTGCCGCCATTTCGCCGACGATACGCCCTTCGTTCATCACATAGATGCGGTCGGTGATGCCGAGCAATTCGGGCATTTCCGACGAGATGACGATGATCGCTTTGCCCTCGGCGGCGAGGCGGGCGATGATCGTATAGATTTCGTACTTGGCGCCGACGTCAATGCCGCGGGTCGGCTCGTCGAGGATCAAGACTTCCGGATCGGCGAACAGCCATTTCGACAGCACCACCTTCTGCTGGTTGCCGCCCGAGAGGTTGCCGGTCAGCTGATAGACGCTGGAGGCGCGGATGTTGGTCTTCTTGCGGTAGTCGTTGGCGACGCTCATCTCGCGCATGTCGTCGATGACGCCGCGGCTGGAAACGCCGCCAAGATTGGCCAGCGTCACATTGTGCTTGATGTGGTCGATGAGGTTGAGGCCGTAGGTCTTGCGGTCCTCGGTGACATAGGCGATGCGGTTCTCCACCGCCTTGCTCACCGACGAGAGGTCGAGCGGTTTGCCGTGCAGCGACACCTCGCCGGTGATGTGCCGGCCGTAGGAGCGGCCGAACAGGCTCATCGCGAATTCCGTGCGGCCGGCGCCCATCAGCCCGGCAATGCCCACCACCTCGCCCTTGCGCACATTGAGGCTGACGTTCTTGATCACCTGCCGCTCGGGATGGATCGGGTGGTAGACCGACCAGTCCCTCACCTCGAAGATGACGTCGCCGATCTGCGGCTCGCGCGGCGGGTAGCGGTCGTCGAGCGAGCGGCCGACCATCGAGGTGATGATGCGGTCTTCCGAGATGTCCTTCCTCGGCAAGGTCTCGATGGTGCGCCCGTCTCGGATCACCGTGACCTTGTCGGCGACGCGGTTCACCTCGTTCAGCTTGTGCGAGATCAGGATCGAGGTCATGCCCTGGCGCTTGAACTCGAGCAGGAGGTCGAGCAGCGCCTGGCTGTCCTTCTCTGAGAGCGATGCGGTCGGCTCGTCCAGGATCAGGAGCTTCACTTCCTTGCTGAGCGCCTTGGCGATCTCGACCAGCTGCTGCTTGCCGACGCCGATATTGGTGATCAGCGTCTTGGGATCTTCCTTGAGCCCGACTTTCTTGAGCAGGGCGGCCGTGCGCGTCTCGTTGGCGTCCCAGTCGATGACGCCATAGCTGGCGTGCTCGTTGCCGAGAAAGATGTTTTCCGCGATCGACAGCATCGGCACCAGGGCGAGCTCCTGGTGGATGATGACGATGCCGATATGCTCGCTGTCGTGAATGCCCTTGAAATTGCATTCCTGGCCGCGAAAGATGATCTGGCCATCATAGGTCCCGGATGGGTAGACGCCCGACAGCACCTTCATCAGCGTCGACTTGCCGGCGCCGTTCTCGCCGACGATGGCGTGGATCTCACCTTCCTCGACGCTGAGATTGACGTTCGACAACGCCTTCACGCCGGGGAACGTCTTGGTGATGTCGCGCATCTCCAAAATCGTCGAGGCCATCGGGTCTGCTCCTTGGCGCACGCTTTCCATCATCGGAGAATGCCATGCGCGAAATCAAAATGCTGCGGCTGCCTTCGCACCGTGACGGCGCGCTGCGCTGCAGAAGCCGGCAAAAACAATACCGGGGTCGCTTCTGAACGAAAAGGGGGCCCTGCGGCCGCGCAGGACCCCTCGTTTTCAAGCCGGATTACTTCAGCTCTTCGGCCTTGATGTAGCCGGAGTCGACGACCAGCTTCTCGTAGTTCGACTTGTCGACCTCGACCGGCGTCAGGAGGATCGAGGGAACGACCTTGACATCGTTGTTGTAGGTCTTGGTGTCGAGGCCCTCGGGCTTGCCGCCCGAGAGCACCTTGTCGACCAGCTCCACGGTCGACTTGGCCAGCTCGCGGGTGTCCTTGAACACCGTCGAATACTGCTCGCCCGAGATGATCAGCTTGACCGAGGCGGTCTCGGCGTCCTGGCCGGTCACGATCGGCCAGGGCTGAGCGTCCGTGCCGTAGCCGACGGCGCGCAACGAGGCGGTGATGCCGCGCGAAAGGCCGTCATAAGGCGACAGAACGCCATCGACGCGGCTGCCGTCCGAGTAGTTGGCCGAAAGCAAATTGTCCATGCGCGCCTGGGCAGTGGCGGCGAGCCAGCGCAGCGTGCCGACCTTGTCCATGCCCATCTGGCCGGACTTGATCTTGATCGAGCCGTCATCGATCAGCGGCTGCAGGACCGACATCGCGCCGTTGTAGAAGAAGAAGGCGTTGTTGTCGTCCGGCGAGCCGCCGAAGAGTTCGACGTTCCAGGGCTTGGTGTTTGGGAAGCGCTCCTTGAGGCCCTTGACCAGGGAATTCGCCTGGATCACGCCGACGCCGAAATTGTCGAAGGTGGTGTAGTAGTCGACATTCGGGGTCTTCTTGATCAGGCGGTCATAGGCGACGGTGACCACGCCGGCATCATTGGCCTTCTGCAGCGCGTCCGCCATGGTGGTGCCGTCGATCGAGGCGATGATCAGCGCCTTCGGGCCCTTGGTGATTTCATTTTCCAGCTGGCTGAGCTGGTTCGGGATGTCGTCCTGCGCGTATTGCAGGTCGACGGTGTAGCCGAGCTTCTCGAGCTGGGACTTGACGGCATCGCCGTCGTTGATCCAGCGCTGCGAGGTCTTGGTAGGCATCAGCACGCCGATGAGGCCCTTGTCGGCCGCGTGTGCCGAATAGGTCATGGCGGCGACGCCAAGGGCCGCGACGGCGGCCAGTGTCTTGATGATCTTCACGATTACTCTCCCTGGTTGATGGACGCGACACCTCGGGGCTTCGCGGGCCGCGCAGTCGAGCAGATGCGCTGGCGCGCCTCTGTCGGCTTTATCGATCTCCGGTATCCTCCCAATCGGCCCCGCGACGCAGTTTCAATCGATACGAATTCGCTCGTTACCGACCCCTGCGCCTCGGAACGCGCGAAGGGTGTGGCCCTTTGACATAACTGTCAAATGCGATCTTCGGTGGTTGCTATACCGAAACTGATATAGCTTAAGAGGATTGAAGGAAACCCGCTGGGAAGGTTCAGGATCATGGCGGCAATGCAAGATTTCGGTGCGATTTCAGGAGGTTACGAGAAGTCGCCGGGAGACGGCGAGACGCTGCTGCGCAGCGGCCTGAGCCTCCGCCACATGCGCATGATCACCGCGCTGGATGATCACGGACGGGTGAGCGCGGCCGCGCAGGTCATGAACATCTCGCAGCCGGCCGCCTCGCGCATGATCGCCGAGATGGAGGCCGTGCTCGACGTCAGATTGTGCGAGCGGCTGCCGCGCGGCGTGACGCTGACCCCTTATGGCAAGGCGCTCGCGCGGCGCGCCCGCTCGATCCTGCTCGAAATGCGCGAGGCCGATCGCGAGATTTCCGAGCTCAAGGCCGGCAAGGGCGGCGCCGTGTTCCTCGGCGCGGTGACGGCGCCGGCAATCGAGTTGGCCGTGCCGGCGATTCGCGAAATCCGCCGCATCTATCCGCGCATCGAGATCACCATGCAGGTCGAGACCTCCAACGTGCTCGCCCGCGAGCTGATCGCGTCGCGCCACGACTTCATCATCGCGCGCATTCCCGACGACCTTAACCCGCGGCTCTTCGAATCGCGCGTCATCGGCGTCGAGAAGGCCTGCCTCATCGTACGCCGCGGCCACCCGCTGGCGAGCGGCAAGATGGTGCGGCTGGAGGAAACGGCGGGTTATGACTGGGTGTTCCAGTCCGGCGGCTCGCCGCTGCGCCAGGCGATGGAAAGCAACTTTCTCAACCGCGACATCGCGCTGCCCGACCGCATCCTCAACACCTCGTCGCTGCTGCTTACTTTGGTGATGGTGGCGCAGTCCGACGCCATCGCGCCGGTCTCGATCCAGGTAGCCAGGTTCATCCAAGGGGCCGACGGGCTGGCCGGCGCCATCGACGTGGTCCAGACCGAGTTCGATATCGAGGTCCGGCCCTACAGCCTGATCACGGTCAAGAACCGCGTGCTCTCGCCGGCCGCGAAAATGCTGCACGACTTCATCTTGCGCGAGGTGGGGTGATGGAACGAGAACGCTACTTCTACGTTCAAACCGATCGGTCGCTCGCTGCAGCCCGTTGCGGGTGAGGAAAGAGCTGCCGAGGCTCAACAGCTTGGGAGGTTTTTGATGGAACGTCGGTTGTTTCTGACTGGAATGCTTGGCGTTGCGGGGGCGGCGGCACTTGCAAGCCTGGCCGGACCCGGCAAGGCGGTTGCCGGCATTCCCGGTGGCAACGGGATCCTGGACGAACTCGACAAGCCGGACAACGCGGTCTTCGAAGGCGACGATCCGGCCGAAGTGGAGCTGGTCTCCCACCGGCGTCACCATCACGGAGATTGGTACTGGCGCCGCCGCAGACGCCGCCGTCGGCGTGGCTGGAGACACGTCTGCCGCCGCTACTGGCGTCATGGCCGCTGGCGCCGCCGCTGCTGGCGCGAGCGCTACTGGATCAACATCTGGCTGTAGTTCAGGCGCCGGTTAAGGATTGAGTGACGTGGTCGGGTCTTGCATGATCAGTGCTAGACCCGATCCCGTGTTCGGAGACCTGCCAGCGTCGCGCAGCAGCGCCCCACGACATTCAAGCAAACAGGTTGGGAGACTGGAGCGGGTAGCGGGAATCGAACCCGCGCGTTCAGCTTGGGAAGCTAGCCCTTTCGTCGGGATTCCAATTGCTTGCCATGAAGCCGAGCAAAATCGTCCCAAACCAAATCCATAGGTTACCGGGAATCTGTAAAACGATCGAAGCGGATCGAGCGGTATCGTTCGGCCGCATACGTCCCCGCGATCGGTTGAAGTTCGTCCGCCGGTTCCTGGGCGCCGAGAATCTGGTGGCGTCACAGACAGCGCCGGGCCGCGCAAGGACTTCAATGGCGTTTGGCGGTCGGCAACCAAAAGACTGAATTGCGCCGCCTTGAGGATGCTGCAATTGTCGAACTGAACCCGTCTCGCCGCGCTGAGTGGCAAAAGTTCGGCGAGGGACTTGGTGGCTAGCCCCGACAGGAAAGAAACAATCGCTGTCAACGCCAACATCCAGGCGTTGCGGGCAATTGCGGCGTATGGCGTCGTCATCCATCACATAATTTTCAGCTACGACCACTACATCGGCGTTGGCCGGGCACCTGTGTCCATCAACATCGGCGCCACCGGCGTTGAAATCTTCTTCGTGATAAGCGGCTACATCATGTCGAAGACAACCGATATTTCGGGGATTTCTCCGTCACGATTTATTCAAAACCGACTGTTTAGAGTAGTCCCGAGTTATTGGCTGCTGACCTTGTTTGCGGTGGCCATCGTCCAAACCGGCTTCACGCTTTTTGGCCTGCATGACATCAACCTAGAACACTTTCTCTGTTCGCTGCTCTTTCTACCCGAATTGGATGCCGCCGGTCATATATTGCGGCCGATCCTCTTTGTCGGCTGGACTCTCGAATTTGAAATGTTATTCTATTTCATATTTTTCCTAACACTCTATCTGAAACCAATTATATACAGAAAGGTGTCGGTCTTATTTGTTCTTTCGGTGCTTATGATCTTTGGGCAGTATTCATCCGACGCATACTTGCGATACTTATTCTCGGAATTGCTCCTGGCGTTCATGCTCGGCATACTTATCCATGTTTCGGAGGCCCGCATATCGCTGACATGTTTCGCGGCATTCGGTTTGATGGCAATATCGGTGCTGGGCCTTGCGACTGTCGACACGCTTCCAGATGTCACGAAAACATCCGCAGGTCATGTAATCGTGATCGTCGCCGCGGCATTGCTGGTTGTGTCTGCGGTAGGGTTGGAGCGGCGCGGACTGACCGTCGGGCGCGGTTTTTTGATGAGACAGGGCGACGCGAGCTATGCGATTTACCTCATCCATCCCTTTATTCTCCAGTTCATCGGGAAGCTGGCTATTGCAACGGGTATCGCCGCCTCAAATATCGGGTTGGCCGCCACGACATTGGTGATGCTGATTGCGAGCGGTTTCGGCGGCACAATCTTCTATAGATGCCTTGATGCGCCGTTCGTCGCCTCCATGAAGCGTCGGCTATGGAATCGCGGCTCGCCAGACGGCATTGCCACCAAGCGTTTCGTCAACCTTTGACGCAGGAGCCGAATTTTCCTATGCCGAGGAGTGCCCGATCGTCGACGGTATGGCTGGCCACGACGATCGCGTGAAAGAGTTGCGCGAACTCAATCGACAGCTACGCACTACCAGTGTGCTTGAGAACATCAAAAAAAGCCAAGCACTTGGCGGAAACCAATCGCTACGACGCCGGGAAATATTTCCGGATCCGGTACCGGAAAGACCACACGGTTATGGTTGAAGGATACGATAGTATCATCGTGGCCACCCAGAGCTTGGAGAGGCGGAATTCCGGTTCGCGTCCGGCCAGGACGATGACAAGGTCGTCTTGGTGGAAGTCGGGAAGATCAATAAGTTGGTCCAGATGTATCCGAACTATTTTGGCGATGTGTCGCTATTCGTCAGCAATCTGAAGGAGATTTGCGACGGACGAAAGCCGGTGGAATACAGCATGGCCAAGCCGCAATCAGTGCCACTTCGGCCCCGTGAGCCAGTGAACGCTGGCGCTATCTATCGCCGCTACATTAGATGGTTCGAGAAGCGAAGCTAGGCGAGGCGAGGCCGAAATCGAGAACGCAAGTTGTAAAGCTACCTGTAAAACCGCTTAGTCTCAGCGAGGTCAAAGGCAAGCTCAGACCTTTCGGCACAAGCTGGAGCGGGTAGCGGGAATCGAACCCGCGCGTTCAGCTTGGGAAGCTGACAGGCTACCATTACATCATACCCGCGCGAGCCCTCGTTACCATGATGGCGCCGCTTCAAGCAATCGACAAAACGGAGCTGGTGGCTCCATTGCTTGATGCCGTTCAGTCGAATGCGTATCTCTGATACCGCGCCGCCGAATCGGGCGGCTCGAACCGGAGAATGGCCTTGTCCGCACTGACGCGCTTTCTTGGCGACACGCCGCTCAGGGTGTTCCTGATGCTGCTCGTGGTCTCCTTCCTCGTCGGTCTCGTCATGCATGCCTTCGGCTGGTCGCCGATGGACGTGTTCTACGGCATCCGCCAGTTCTTCGTGGATCTGTGGAATCTCGGCTTCCACGCTATCGACCGGTTCCTCGGCTATATCCTGCTCGGCGCCGCGATCGTCGTTCCCGTGTTCATCCTGCTCCGGATCGCCAGCTACAGGAAATAGCCAGTGCGGCGTCACGCATATCGGAAGGCAGCCTCGAACAACATGGCATGGCGCGCGGCCAGCGTCGGCACGTCGGTCGAGTAGCCGCCGCCGATGACGCCGCACAGCGGAACGCCCTGCCTGTGGAAATGGCTGATCACCATGTCTTCGCGGGCGCGAAGACCATCGTCGCTCAGCGCCAGCCGGCCCAGCCTGTCCTCGGCATGCACGTCCACTCCGGCATTGTAGAAGACGATATCCCAATGCCTTTGCCTGGATAGTTCCGGCAGGATGGCGGCGAGCCGGTCGAGATAGGCGTCGTCGCCGGTGCCGTCCGGCAAGGCGATGTCCAGGTCGGAAGCGATCTTGCGCACCGGGTAGTTGCGCTCGCCATGCATGGAAAAGGTGAAGGCCCGCGGTTCGTCCTTCAGGATGTCCGCCGTGCCGTCGCCCTGATGCACGTCGAGATCGACAATCAGCACGTTTTCGACCGCGCCCTCGGCCAGCAGCGCCAGCGCGGCGACGGCGACATCGTTGAAGGTGCAGAAGCCGGCGCCTTGCGCCCGCCTCGCGTGATGGCTGCCGCCGGCGGCGTTGCAGGCGATGCCGTGTTTTAGCGCCAGCCTGGCCGCCAGCACGGTGCCCGCCGTGGCGAGCTGAGCCCGCAGCGACACGCGCGGGCCGACGGGAAAGCCGATCTCGCGCTCTATCTTCTCCGGCACCCGGCAGGCGATCACCTGGTCGACATACTCGGCCGCGTGGGCAAGCTTCAATCTTGATGCCGGCGCCGGTTCCGGCATCGAAAGCGCGCCCGGCGCGGCCAGCCCGCGCATGCGCAAGGCCTCCATCAAAAGCGGATATTTGCTCATCGGAAAGCGATGGTTGACGGCGAAGCCAGCGTCATAGTCGGGGTGATGGACGATCTGCGGCGGCATGGATCGGGAGGCCTGAGCCAAGTCTGGAGCAATTCCAGGAAAAGTGTGAAACGGTTTTCCGTCCGGAATTGCGTAAAAACAACAGAAAATTCGGTTGTCAGCCCGGCGGATGATGGTTGCATGAGGCGGGCAAACTGGGGCACATCGGGTCCTCGATCAAGCCGCAATCAAACAGGCAGCAATCCCCTTGGACGCGACTCAAGCCAATGTCAGGTCCTTCGCCGTCACCAATCGCTCGGTGCTGGCGATCGCCGTGCCGATGACGCTTGCCTATCTGACGACGCCGCTGCTCGGCATCGTCGACACGGCGGTGGTCGGCCAATTCGGCGACGCGGCCCTGCTCGGCGGCCTGGCGGCGGGATCTCTGGTCTTCGACGTCGTCTTCACCACCTTCAACTTCCTGCGCTCCGGCACCACCGGCCTTGTCGCCCAGGCCTTCGGGCGCGGCGATGCGCTGGAAGAGCAGGCGGTGCTGTGGCGCGCCGTGCTGATCGCGGTCGCCGCGGGCGTCATCCTTGCGGCACTTGCGCCGCTCTTTGCCGTCGCCGGCCAATGGTTCATGGGCGCCGAGCCGCGCGTCAGCGCTGCGATGTCGGTCTATATCCGCATCAGGCTGTTGGCGGCGCCCTTCTCGCTGATCAACTACGCCATACTGGGCTACGTGCTGGGGCGCGGCGAGGGCGGGCTCGGACTGATGCTGCAGGCGGTGCTCAACGGCATCAACATCGTGCTCTGCTTCCTGCTCGGCCTCGAGCTCGGCTGGGGCGTCGCCGGCGTCGCCTGGGCGACGGTCACCGGCGAGTTCCTGGCCATGCTGCTTGGCCTTGCCATCGTGCTCAACCGCTTCCGCAAGCTGGAGCGGCCGTCGCGCCGCCGCATCTTCGATTTGCCGGCGTACCGGCGCATGCTTTCGCTCAACCGCGACATCATGATCCGCTCCTTCTCGCTGCTTGCCGCTTTTGCGCTGTTCACCAGGCAGGGCGCGCAGTTCGGCACGGTGACACTTGCCGCCAACGCCGTGCTGATGAATTTCTTCCTGATCGCTGGCTATTTCCTCGACGGCTTCGCCACTGCCGCCGAGCAGTTGGCCGGCCGCGCCATCGGCGCGCAGGCGCCTGCTCCCTTCCGGCAGGCGGTGCGGCTGACGCTGATCTGGGGTTTTGGCCTCGCAGCCGCCGCCAGCCTTATCCTGCTGACCGCTGGCGCGAGCCTGGTGGCGCTGGTCACGACCTCGCCCGAGGTCCGGGAAGTCGCCGACTTTTATCTGCCCTGGGCGGCGTTCACGGCGCTGAGCGGCGTGCTGGCCTTCCAGATGGACGGCGTCTTCATCGGCGCCACTTGGTCGCGCGACATGCGCAACATGATGCTGTTGTCATTCCTCGTCTTTAGCGCCGCGCTGATCACGCTGGCGCCGGCTTTCGGAAACAACGGGCTATGGGCGTCGCTGCATGTGTTCCTGCTGGTGCGGGGAGTGAGCTTGCTTGCGGTGCTGAGACTCAGGGTGCGCACGGCGTTTTAACCCCGATTGTTCGGCTCCGGTCGAGCGCCGGCGTTTATCAGCTCCAGAGGTCGGTCGAGAGGTACTTCAGTCCGGAGTCGCAAATCACGACAGCGATCGTCTTGCCTGATTGTTCGCCGTGCAGGAGACGCAGCGCGGCGGCGACATTCGCTCCGGACGAGAAGCCGCCGAAGATACCTTCGCTGCGCGCCAGCAGGCGCGCGGTCTCGCGTGCCGCGTCGCCGGAAACCTGA
Organism: Mesorhizobium sp. M2A.F.Ca.ET.043.05.1.1; assembly: GCF_003952445.1. Classification (NCBI taxonomy): domain Bacteria; kingdom Pseudomonadati; phylum Pseudomonadota; class Alphaproteobacteria; order Hyphomicrobiales; family Phyllobacteriaceae; genus Mesorhizobium; species Mesorhizobium sp. M2A.F.Ca.ET.043.05.1.1. The sequence continues at coordinate 4,107,450 of NZ_CP034446.1, read as the reverse complement.
AGATAGCCATCGACGGGCGCGTTTTTCAGAAACGGCAGATCCGGCATGGCGTAGCCGCCGCCTTGAATGGGGTGTTCGGGTTGGGTGACCGTCTCGCCCGCGGCCGCCGCAGCGCCTTCGGGCTCGACGATGAAGCACTTGATCAGGGGATTGCGTTCCTTGAGCGCCCTCGCCACCCCGGCATAGGTGCCGCCCGAGCCGATGAAGTCGACGAATGCGTCAACGGCGCCATGGCTGGCGTCCCAGATTTCCGGTCCGGTCCCGTGATAATGCGCAAGCCAATTGCCGTCGCGATGGAACTGGTCGGCGCGGTAGGCCCCTCGTTCCGCCGTCACCGCTCTGGCGGCCTGCTCGACGAGCGCCAGATCGCCACCCGAGACCTGCCCCGGCACCGATCCCGGCAGTTGGTCCACGAGGATCACTTCCGCGCCGAGTGCCGCCATCATGCGGGCGCGCTCTTCGGAGTTGCCCTTCGACATCACCGCGACGAAAGGGTAACCCCTGACGGCGCAGATGATCGCGAGCCCCGTTCCCATGTTTCCGGAGGTAAGCTCGACCACTGTTTGTCCCGGTTTGATGGCGCCGGATCTTTCGGCCTCCTCGATAATTCCAAGCGCCGCGCGATCCTTCTTGGAAAAGCCCGGATTAAGATATTCCAGCTTGGCGAGGATTGTGCCGTCGACGCCTGCCTGCGCCGTCAGCCTGTCGAGCCGGACCAGTGGTGTTCCACCGATCGCGTCCGCGACGGAACTCAGAACCTCGGCCATCATCTGTCCTCCTGATGCGGTGGGAACCCTCAGAGCCGTTCCGACCAGCTTGCGCAGCCGGTGTCGCGCAGCTCTGCGATGGATTTGAGCCGCTCCCTCTCCACGAACCGCGCCATGCCGGCCACGACGCGCCCGGGCAGCGCCGGGCCGGCATAGATCATGCCGGTGTAGAGCTGGACGAGGTCGGCGCCAGCGCGGATCTTTTCCAATGCGGCCTCGGCGGAGTCAACGCCACCGACACCGACGATCGCCATCTGCGGTCCAAGCAGTTTGCGCATCCGGGCCAGAACCGCGGTCGAACGCTCGAACAATGGTTTTCCCGAGAGACCGCCGGTTTCATCCGCCACGCCGCCGCTCCGCAATCCGCTCCGCGCCAGCGTCGTGTTGGAGACGATGACGCCGTCGATCTTCTTCTCGGCGACCTCGGCGGCAATGTCTTCCAGTTCCGCTTCGACCAGGTCCGGCGCGATCTTGAGGAAGACCGGCGGCTGCGCAGCGGCCGCGGCGCGCGCTGCCATCACCCGCGACAACAGTTCGCCAAGCTGCTCGCGGGCCTGCATGTTGCGAAGGCCCGGCGTGTTGGGCGAGGAGATGTTGACGGTGAGATAACTCGCATAGGAGGCGAAGCGCGCGACGCCGCGCTCGTAATCGGCGATGCGGTCGGCGCTGTCCTTGTTGGCGCCGATGTTGACGCCGACGATGCCTGGCCGCCCCTTGCGCGCGGCAAGCCGCTTTTCCGCCGCCGCATGACCTTCATTGTTGAAGCCCAGCCGGTTGATCACCGCTTCATCCGCCGTCAGGCGGAAGATGCGCGGCTTCGGATTGCCGGGTTGCGGCAGCGGCGTGATGGTGCCGACCTCGGCGAAGCCGAAGCCAAGCCCCAGCAGCGCGTCCGGCACTTCGGCGTTCTTGTCGTAGCCGGCGGCCATGCCGAGCGGATTTGGGAAGTCGAGGCCGCAGAGATTGATCCTGAGCCGCGCGTCGCGTGGCGCGGCCGCGCCGACCGGCAGCCCGCAGCGCAATACCGCGATGGACATGCCATGCGCGGTTTCCGGATCGAAGGAGAAAAGCAGCTTCTGGCCGATCCGGTCGAGCACGCTCATTCGCCCTCCAGCGCCGGGAAGTCGTGGCCGCCGGCGCCGGGCGGCAAAGGCTTGACCCAAAGGACGGCATCGAGGTCGAGCGGGGCGTAGAGATGCGGGAACAGCGCGCCGCCGCGCGATACCTCGTATTTCAGCGCGTCCCCCAGCTTCTCCCCGTCGATGGCGATCAACAGCAGGCCCGTCTGGCCGGCGAAATGCTTGGCCGCTGTCTCGCGCACCTGCGCGGCGGTGGAGAAATGGATGAAGCCGTCGGCGATGTCGATCGGCGCGCCGGTGAAGCGCCCGTTTTTTTCGGCCTCGCGCCAAAGCGCCTCGGGGGCGATCTTGTAGATAATCTGAGACATTCCCGCGCTATAGTCCGAACCGAAGGAGCGGGGAAGGCTTGAAGCTCGACTCTTCCCCATTTCCGGCGCAAACCTGTGATAGCCGGCCTTCACTCGCTCATGGAGGAAGATATGCGTCTGCAGCACATCCTGATCCCCGCGGCGCTTTGCTCGTTGGTTGCCGCTTCCGCCTATTCCGAGGAGACCGACCACTACCGTCTGGAGAAGTCGGCCAACGGCTATGTCCGCATGGATACGAGGACCGGCGCCATGTCGATCTGCGAGGAGCGCACTGGCCAGCTCGTCTGCAAGATTGCAGCGGACGAGCGCGCCGCCTACCAGGACGAGATCGACCGGCTGGACAATTCGGTCAAGGCCCTCGATGCGAGGGTCGCCAAGCTGGAGAATTCGCTCTCCGCCCGGCTGGAATCGCAACTGCCGAGCGAAGAGGATTTCAACAGGACCATGGGCTACATGGAACGCTTCTTCCGCACCTTCAAGGACATCGTCAAGGACATGGACAAGGAAGACGGTGACGGCGGCAAGCTGAACCAGAAGACCTGAACCGGCGTGCAATTCCAGCAAAAGTGCACAGCGGTTTTCCGTCCGGAATAGCGCAAACAGGAGCCGAACCGTTGGGGAAAATCCCGCGCGCGGCCTTTGCCGCTTGAAAAAGCGCCGCGTCGCCGCATAATCATTCCGGTCCCCGCAAGAAGCACGAAAATGATGATGGGATCGGGGGAGGAATATTTGCCGTCGGGCCACACTTTCGTCATTGCCGACGATCACCCGCTTTTTCGCGGCGCGCTGAAGGAGGCGCTGGCCGGCACCGGCGACGTTGCCGCCATTCATGAGGCCGGGGATTTCGAGAGCGCCAAGGCTCTGGTGCTGGCCAATGAGGATATCGACATGGTGCTGCTCGATCTGTCGATGCCGGGCGCCAGCGGCCTCTCCGGCCTGATTGCGCTGCGCGGCATCCATCCGGCGGTGCCGCTGGTCGTGGTGTCGGCGCATGACGATCCCGTCACCATCCGCCGCGCCCTCGATCTCGGCGCTTCCGGCTTCATCTCCAAATCGGCCAGCATGGAAGAAATCCGTGCCGCGGTGCAGGCCGTGCTCGCCGGCGATATCGCAGCCCCTGCCGGCATCGAGCTCGGCGTCGAGCGCGACCCGGAAATCTCCGACCTGATCAAGCGCCTGCAGGCGCTGACGCCGCAGCAGACGCGGGTGCTCGGCATGTTGGCGGAAGGCCTGCTCAACAAGCAGATCGCCTATGAGCTCGGCGTCTCCGAGGCCACCATCAAGGCCCATGTCTCGGCCATTTTGCAAAAGCTCGGCGTCGACAGCCGCACCCAGGCAGTCATCCAGCTGTCCAAGATCGGCAATGACCCGTTGCAGCCGGTTGGCTGACCGCAAGCACCTCAGGCGAAAGCTTTCATCCCGACTAACCAGCGCGAAGCGATGATGCGGCCGCTTCGCGCCGGGTCGGTCGTTGGCGCCCGTCAGCGATAGTTTTCGACGGCGGAACCCAACTGCGACGAGGCGTCGTCCTCAGTCGGGCTTGAAGGATTTCGAGCTCGCCCGATCGCGGCGCCGAGACCCAGAGAGGCGATGGCCACCAGCGGAACGCCGGCGATCCAGGGCAGGCGCGGCGCCAGCGCATAGAGCGCGGTGCCGATCGACGGCCCGAGCGAGTCCTTGAGGTCGACCGCGACGGAAGAGGCCGCCATGTAGGACGCGCGCCGCGCCGACGGCGCCAGCGCGTTGACGGCGGTTGGCACCAGCGGCCCGACCAGCATCTGCCCCACGGCGCATAGGCTGACCGCCGCGATCAGCGACAACATCGCCGGCGAGGCCGCGAGCAGCGCAAAAGCGGCGATGGTCGAGATGCCGGCGCCGGCTGCGAGCCAAAGAGCCGGTCGCGTCTCGGCAAAGCGGCTGACCAGCATCTGCAAACCGACCGTCAGGGCGGCCGCGTAGGCAAACAGCGCGCCGACACCGGACGGGCTGAGCGTGCCGGCATCCTGCGCATAGAGCGGGATGACGGCCTCGATCCAGTTGCCGGAAATCTCGAACAGAACGACCCAGGCGAGCAGCTTCGCCAGGCGGCCGTCGCGGAAAGCCGGCAGCAGCGCCGACAGGCCGTCCTCTTCCTCCGCTTCGCCTTCGGCACGACCGCTGCCGTGGGTTTCTGCGAAGGCGACGAGCATGACGATGCCGCCAAGGATGAGCATGCCGCCGCCGGCCAGGAACACGCTGCCGAGCGAAACGAGCGCCAGCAGGGCGCCGCAGGCCGGGCCGAGGATCTGCCCGGCGCTCGAGCTCACCCTTGCCATGCCGAACCAGCGCGGATGCGCGGGCGGCTCGGTCACGTCGGCGATCGCGGTGAGGATGGTCGGGTGGAGCACCGACTCGCACATGCCGGTCAGGAGCAGCACGATCGCGGTGGCGACGACGCCATGGACGAAGAACAGCGCCACAAAACCGCAGCCGACGCCGAGCGAGGACAGGATCAGCACCGGCCGCCGGCCGATCCGGTCGGCGATGCCGCCGATCAACGGCGCGGCGACGAGCTCGCCGCCGGCGTAGCAGGTAAACAAGAGGCCGATCGCGCCGATCGGGACGTTCGCCTCGCCGCTCGCCCAGAGCGGAAAGAAGGGCACCAGCGCGCCGTCGGCGAATCCGGCGCAGAAGAACAGGAAGAGGCCGAGCAGCGCCGGGCGCGGCAACCCGCGCCAGGAGGATGGAAGAATGGTCATGATGCCACCTACGCGTCAAAGGCCCGAAGGCCGGGATTGCGCGTTGGTTGACGTAAACGCCTACGGCTGCCTGACGGACAGCAGGGGTTTATTGTTGGAACGTGTTCAGTTGAGCCGCATCGACAGCTCAACGTTGTCGCCGAACGGCGTCGACATGTAACCGCCGGCTGGCGCGCGCACCCGTTCCAGATAGTCGGGCGAGAAATCGGCATTATCGGCGATGACCAGCGCGCCGGGCCCGGCTCTCGACCAGGCTCAATATCTGCGGATAGAGCGCCTTGGCGCCGTCGAGCAGCAGGAGGTCTATCCGATCGGGCAAGTCCTTGCTCAGCGTTTCCAGCGCGTCGCCCTCGCGGATCTCCACCAGATCGATAAGCCCGCCTTCAGTCAGGTTGGATTTGGCCCGCACCACCTTGGACGGCTCGAATTCCGTCGTGATCAGGCGGCCGCCGCCATTGTCCCTGAGCGCGGCGGCAAGATAGAGCGTCGAGATGCCGAACGAGGTGCCGAATTCGAGGATGATGCGTGCGCCGGTGCTGCGCGCCAGCATGTAGAGCAGCGTGCCCGTCTCCGGCGAGACCGCGAGCCACAGGTCCTTGAGGCTGCCATAGAACTGGCGATATTCGGTCTTGCTGTGGATGAGGCGCGTCCGTTCCTCGCGCGAGTACCGGGCGATCGCCGGGCTGGTCGCCGCATCAGCTTCCTTGAACAGGCGGGCGAGCAGCGGGGCCAAAGGGGTTGTGGTCAAGGTGGTCATGACTGTCTCCGGACGGGTTCTTGTGCTGCCTCGAAAAATACGAATAATCCTTCAGGTTTCCAATTCGCATTTCCGAGCGCGTCCGTGATCATTCGCCCAAGTCCTTCAATTTCCACCCGAAAACAGCCCAAACAGGCACGCGCCACGGAGCTTGTCGCGGCCATTCTCCAGGCAGCTGCTCAGGTTTTGGCGAGCGAGGGGGCGCAACGTTTCACCACGACGCGCGTCGCCGAAAAGGCCGGCGTCAGCGTCGGCTCGCTCTACCAGTATTTCCCGAACAAGGCGGCGCTGCTGTTCCGGCTGCAGAGCGATGAATGGCGCCAGACGACCGAGCTGTTGTGCGGCATCCTCGAAAACGTCGAGCTGTCGCCGCTCGAGCGGATAAGGACGCTGGTCTGTGCCTTCATCCGCTCGGAATGCGCGGAGGCGGCGGTGCGCGGCGCGCTGAATGACGCGGCGCCGCTCTACCGGGATGCTCCGGAGGCGCAGGAGGCGAGGGCGACGGCGAACCGGACCGTCGAGGCCTTCATGCGCGAGACCCTTCCTGACGCGCCGGATTCCGGCCGCGCTCTGGCCGGCGAACTGATCATGAAGACGCTGAGCGCCGTGGGAGCGGATTTCTCGGAAAAAGAGCGGACGGACGGCGAGATCGAAGCCTATTCCGACGCGCTCGCCGACATGTTCTGCGCCTACCTCAAAAGTCTCGGCCATCGCGGCTGAGAGCAGCCCATAAAATCACTCCGCGGCCGGCGCCAGCGGCCTGACCCTTGCCATCATCGAGCGCAGCACGGCCGGCTTCACCGGCTTGTTGACGACCGGAATGTCGAGCTGGCTTGCGGCGGCGCGCACCTCGCTGGAGCGGTCGGCGGTGACCAGCACGCAGGGCAGGTCCTGGCCGTAGGCGGCGCGCAACCTGGCGATCGCGTCGAGCCCGGTGCCGCCATCGAGATGATAGTCCGCAAGCACGACGTCCGGCCTCGCCGCGCCGGGCCGCATGAGCTCTCCCGATCCCGAAGCCGTCTCGACATGGCAGCCCCAGCCTTCGAGCAGCAGCCGCATGCCGTCGAGGATGCGCGCGTCATTGTCGATGCAGAGCACATTGAGCCCGGCAAGCGTCGACGCAGAGCGGGCCGGGGCCTTGCTGATCTCGCGCGGCGGCGCCGCGACCTCCGCGACCGGCAGGATGACGGAAAAGCGCGTGCCCTTGCCCGGGTTCGAGAAAATGCGGATTTCGAGCCGCAGCACCCGCGCGATGCGGTCGACGATGGAGAGCCCCAGGCCAAGGCCTTCTGCCTCGCGTACGCCCTCGTCGAGGCGTGTGAACTCGTGGAAGACGGTGTTGAGCTTGTCGCCGGCGATGCCAATGCCGGTGTCGATCACCTGGATTTCGGCCAGTTCGCCGCGCCGCCGCACTCCAACCAGGATGCGGCCCTTGCGCGTGTATTTGATGGCGTTCGAGACCAGGTTCTGGATCAGCCGGCGCAAAAGGTTGCGATCGGTCATGACGCCGAGCGAGGACGGCATGATCTTGAGGTCGAGCTTCTTTTCGGCGGCCAAAGGGCGGAAATCATTGCCGATCTGGCTGAGCAGCCCGCCGAGGTTGAAGGCGGTGTCCTCGGGCTTCATGGCGCCGGCGTCGAGCCGCGAGATGTCGAGCACCGCGCCAAGGATGGTTTCGACCGATTCCAGCGAGGATTCGATGTTGATGGCCGCGTTGCCGGCCGGCCCCTTGCCGGCCTTCTCGATCAGCGACGAGCAATAGAGACGCGCCGCGTTGAGCGGCTGCAGGATGTCGTGCCCGGCGGCGGCGAGGAAGCGCGTCTTGCCGAGATTGGCCTCCTCGGCCAGCATCTGCGCCTGCGCCAGCTCCTCGTTGACCCGGGTGAGCTCGATGGTGCGGGTCTTGACCCGCTGTTCCAGCGATTCATTGGCCCGCTTCAGCGCCAGGTCCTGCTCGACGCGGCCCGAGATGTCGGCATAGGTGGCGACGATGCCGCCGTCGGGCATCGGGTTGGAGCGCAGCTCCAGAATGCGTCCGCTGGTCTTCAGCTCCATCTGCCATGGCCCGGCGAAGCTGGTCAGTCGGTTGAGCATCGTAACACGCTGGTCAGCCGGAATATCGCCGCGTTCGGCAAGATGGCGCAGGATCCGGTCGAGCGACACGCCGACCTGGCCCATCTCGTCCGGCAGGTCGAACAGCTGCCGGTATTGCCGGTTCCAGCAGATCAGCCGGAAATCGCGGTCGAAGACGGTGATGCCTTGCTCCATCTGGTCGAGCGCGATCTGGAGCAGGTCGCGATTGTGCTGCAGCGCCTCGGTGGCGTCGTCGAGCAGCTTGAAGGCATCCTTGGAATCGTGGTCGTTGCGGCGAAAGAGCAGCGACAGGATCAGCCGCGCCGAGGACGAGCCGACAGCGCTTGCCAGCAATTGCTCCGAGAAGCGGATGACATCCATGCTCGCTTGCTCCTTGCCGTGGAGCGAGACGCTTGCGCTCTTCTCGAAGGACTGGAAGGAGCGCTCCGTGCGCTCGACGCCGAGATAGCGCGAGATCGTGTCCTTGAGATCGTTGACGGTGACGGCGGTGCGGAAACGCCTGAGGCTTGGCATCGGGCCGGCCTCGCGCGGCACGAAGATCGCCGCCTGGATGCGCTCCAGCGGCACCGACGCGCGCGACAGCGACCCCAGCACGAAGAACAGGGCGTTGACCGAGAGGCTCCAAAGCACGCCGTGGTTCAGCGGCTCGCCGACGGTGCCGAACAGCGCCTGTGGCCTCAGCGCCTCGAAGCCGAACAGCCCGTGGACGACGATGTCGGAACCGGGGCCGGCGAGCGAAGGCAGAAGAAGCGTGTAACCCCAGACAGCGATGCCCGCGACCATGCCGAGCGCGGCGCCCCGGCCGTTGGCGCGGCGCCAGATCAGGCCGCCGATCAGTGCCGGCGCGAATTGCGCGATCGCGGCAAACGACATCAGCCCGATCGAGGACAGTCGCACGCTGTTGGTGCTCTCGCGGTAATAGAGGAACGCGATGAACAGCATGATGAAGATGGAGGCGCGGCGCACATTGAGGATCAGTGTTGACCAATCCTCGTTCTCCGAGGCGCTGGTCTTGAGCACCCGGCGCACGAACAGCGGGATGATGAGATCGTTGGAGATCATGATCGACAGCGCGACGCTCTCGACGATCACCATGGCGGTCGCCGCCGACAGACCGCCGACGAAGGCGGCCATCGCGAGCACGTCATGACCGCCGAGCAGCGGCAGCGACAGGACGTAAAGGTCGCTGCTGGTCTTGGTGCCGACCAGCGACAGGCCGGCAAAGGCGATCGGCAGCACGAAGAGGTTGATCGCCACGAGATACAGCGGGAACAGCCAGGTCGCCGTGCGCAGTTCCGCCTCGCTTCGGTTCTCGACGATGGTGACATAGAATTGCCGCGGCAGCATCAGGATGGCAAAGCCGCTCAAGCCCGTCAGCACCAGCCAGGTGGCCAGCGAGGTGTTGTAGCTCATCGCCTGGCGTACCTGGCCGTTCGCGGCGAGCCTGGCGAACATATCGCCGGGGCCGCCGAAGATCAGGAACGTGACCATCAGGCCGATGGCTATGAATGCGGCAAGCTTCACCACGGTCTCGACCGCAACCGCCAGAACCAGCCCGTCCTGATGTTCCGTGGCGTCGGCATGGCGGGTGCCGAACAGCACCGCGAACAGCGCCAGAAGCATCGCCACCACCAGCGAGATGTCGCTGACGAACGGATCGAAAGAGGGCGGCGAGCCGGTATAGTGCTCGATCATCAGGCTCACCGAGCCCGAGATAGCCTTGAGCTGCAGCGCGATATAGGGCACCGCGCCGATCGTGGCGATCAAGGTCGCGATCGCCGCGACGGTGAAGCTCTTGCCGTAGCGGGCGCCGAGGAAGTCGGCGATCGAGGTGATCTTCTCGCTCTTCGCCAGCCGAACCAGCCGGTTGAGCAGCGGGAAGCCGAACACGAAGACCAGCACCGGGCCGGTATAGATGCCGAGGAATTCGAGGCCGCGCTCGGAGGAAAGCCCGACGGAGCCGAAGAAGGTCCAGGAGGTGCAGTAGATGGCCAGGCTGAGCGCATAGATGAACGGCCGCGCCCGGCCGAGCCCGGTGGCGACGGCGCGCCGGTCGCCGACGCTGGCAATGGCGAAAAGCAGCGTCACATAGGCGATCGCGATGATGACGACGAACCAGCCTTGCACGGCCCGTGCTTCCTCCCTGGCCGGTCTCCCACCCGGCCTGCCCAACCAATTCCGAAAAAATACCAGCCGATTTGCCGTCCGGAATTGCGTCTGAACAAATACCCAAAGCGGCCGGGCATCTCGATGAAACGCTAGACCGTCCTGACGCAACCACAGCTCGGGGCCCAAGTCCATCGCGGCTTTCGGCGCATATGCGGCTGATGACGATGCGTGACACAAACCGGTGCCTTCATTGTTTTTCCGGTTTTGCAACCGTGGGTTTTTGTTATTGTGAGGCCCGGGTCGGCGCCGAAGGACAACTGGTGAGGCGGCAGAGCGGCCCGCCACGGCAAGGAGGGTCGAATGCTGAAAGAATTCCAGGAGTTCATTTCCAGGGGCAATGTGATGGACCTGGCCGTCGGCGTCATCATCGGCGCTGCCTTCGGCAAGATCGTCGATTCCTTGGTCAACGACATCATCATGCCGATCGTCGGCGCGATCTTCGGCGGGCTGGACTTCAACAATTACTTCTTCGGGCTGTCCTCCAACGTCCATTCGGCAACGCTGGCTGACGCCAAGAAGGAGGGCGCGGTGTTCGCCTATGGCAGCTTCATCACCGTCGTGCTGAACTTCCTGATCCTTGCCTTCATCATTTTCCTGATGGTCAAAGCGGTGAACAATCTGCGCAAGCGGCTGGAGCGCGAGAAGCCGGCTCCCGCCGCGGCTCCGCCGCCGGCCGATGTGCAACTCCTGACCGAAATCCGCGACCTGCTCGCCAAGAAGTAACGCAGAGCGGGCGCTCTGGACCAAAACCCCGGCCCCCGGCGGCCGGGGTTTTCCGTTTGCGATCTGGTAAGAGCGCTGACGACACGAACACGGATTTTGCCCATGAGCCTTATCGACACCTTGCGCGCCGAAGCCCGCGCCGCGCCCGAAAGCGGCATTGTCGCCGTCATCAACCATGGTCGCCTGCGCGAAGGGCTGATCCCGCTCTGGGCCGGCGAGGGCGATCTTCCGACGCCTTCCTTCATCAGCGATGCCGCCGCACGCGGGCTCGCTGATGGCGAGACCTTCTACACCTGGCAGAAGGGCATTCCCGAGCTCCGGCAGGCGCTCGCGCGCTACTACGCCAGGCATTTCGGCAAGACCTTCGCCGAGGAGGCGTTCATCGTCACCGGCTCTGGCATGCATGCCATCCAGCTGGCCATCGACGCCATCGCCGGCAGCGGCGACGAGGTGATCTACCTCTCTCCCGCCTGGCCGAATTTCGCCGCGGCCGCCGGCGTGGCGGGCGCCGTGCCGGTGCCGGTCACGCTCGACCAGTCCGGCAATGGCTGGTCCTGCGACGTCGACAAGATCGCCTCCGCGATCACTGCGCGCACCAAGCTGTTGTTCATCAACACGCCCTCCAACCCGACCGGCTGGACAGCCGATAAAGAGACACTCCAGGCGATTCTCGATCTTGCCCGCCAAAAGGGCCTGTGGATCATCGCCGACGAGATCTATTCGCTGTTCCACTACGGCCATGGCCGCGCGCCGTCCTTCCTCGAGGTCGCCACGCCCGAGGACCGCATCCTGTTCGTCAACAGTTTTTCCAAGAACTGGGCAATGACCGGCTGGCGTGTCGGCTGGATCAAGACCCATCCCGCCTTGCAGCAGGTGTTCGAGAACCTGATCCAGTACTCGACCTCGGGCGTCGCCCAGTTCATGCAGCGCGGCGCGGTCGCCGCCCTCGACGAGGGTGACGGCTTCATCACCGAACAGGTGGAGCGCGCGCATGCCGCGCGCGACCTCGTCTGCGGCATTCTCGGCGAAACAGGCAAGGCGCGTTTCACCGTGCCGCAGGGCGCTTTCTACCTGTTCTTCAGGGTCGACGGTCTCACCGATTCCCGAAAAGCGGCCTTCGACATCGTCGACAACGCCAATGTCGGCCTGGCGCCCGGCACCGCCTTCGGTCCCGGCGGCGACGCCTTCCTCCGACTATGCTTCCACCGCCGCCTCGATCAGCTCGAGGAAGCGGCGCATCGCCTGGCGAAATGGATGAAGACGGTGTGAGGTTCGTCGCGACCGGGCGGGAAGTGGTTGTTTCCGAACCCTTTTCTGCACCGCTTCGTTCTTAGGCAGACGTAACGGAATGGATTCTAGGGTCTGCGCGCGTCGCTTCGCTCCTTGCTTCGCCCTAGAATCCATGCCGTGACCTGGGAGCGTCGCAGCGTTGGAGAACGAGAAACAGCGACAGGCGGAGTGCGGCCCGCGCCCGACACCTGCAATTAGCCGCCTGACTTCGGCACCAGCAGTGGAATGATCCGATCGGTCTTGGCGACGGCGGGGCGGCCTGAGCCGGCATAGGGGATGCCGAGCGCATCCCAGGTCTCGACCAGCGCGTCCTGCAATTCGGCGATCAGCGCGTCGGAGTGGAATGGCGTCGGCGTGATGCGCAGCCGCTCGGTGCCGCGCGGCACCGTCGGATAGTTGATCGGCTGGATGTAGATGCCGTGCACGCCAAGCAGCCGGTCGCTCGCCATCTTGCAGAGCTCGGGGTCGCCGACCAGCACCGGCACGATATGGGTGGCCGAGTCCATCACCGGCAGGCCCGCCGCGGCAAGCACCTGCTTGGTGCGCGCCGCCTGGCGCTGCTGCGCGTCGCGCTCGGCCTGCGAGCGCTTAAGGTGGCGGATCGAGGTGGTGGCGGCCGCCGCGATCGCCGGCGGCAGCGCGGTGGTGAAGATGAAGCCCGGCGCATAGGAGCGCACCGCGTCGATCACCGCGCTGGTGCCGGTGATGTAGCCGCCCAGCGTGCCGAAGGCCTTGGCCAGCGTGCCCTCGATGATGTCGATGCGGTCGGCCAGGCCCTCGCGTTCGGTGATGCCGCCGCCGCGCGGTCCGTACATGCCCACCGCATGCACCTCGTCGATATAGGTCATGGCGTTGTAGCGCTCGGCCAGTTCGACGATCTGCCTGATCGGCGCGATGTCGCCGTCCATCGAATAGACGCTCTCGAACACGATCAGCTTGGCGCGCTCGCGTCCTGCCGCCTGCAGCAGGCTTTCCAGATGCGCGACGTCGTTGTGGCGGAAGATCTTCTTTTCCGCGCCGGAGCGGCGCACGCCTTCGATCATCGAGGCATGGTTGAGCTCATCGGAGAGCACCAGGCAGTTGGGCAAAAGCCGGGCGATGGTCGAGATCGAGGCCTCGTTGGAGACGAAGCCGGAGGTGAAGACGAGCCCTGCCTCCTTGTCATGCAGGTCGGCGAGCTCCCGCTCCAGCTCGACCAGCGGGTTGGAGGTGCCGGAGATGTTGCGGGTGCCGCCGGCGCCCGAGCCCATCTTGCCGGCCGCGGTCTGGAAGGCGGCAATCACATCCTCGTTCTGGCCCATGCCGAGATAGTCGTTGGAGCACCAGACGGTGATTTCCTGGGCCCGGCCGTTGGAACGCCAGATGGCGCGCGGGAACTTGCCCACCATGCGCTCGAGGTCGGCGAAGACGCGGTAGCGCCGCTCCGCGTGGAGCTGGTCGATCGCATCCTCGAAAAACCGCTGGTAATTCATGTCGACTTCCCAATTTTGGGCCGGATCATAGTCACTGCCCCATGCCGCGTCCACCGCGCCCAACCGGTCAAAATGCCACGCCTTTACCCTGTTCCTAACGATGCCGGATCGTGGCCTATTCCCGGCTGTTTGAAGCAGATTTGTTTCAGTACGATGCCTCGGACGGGAGGAACTGTTACCGACTTAACGTTAGAGGGAGGCCAATGCATATCGCCCAAACGTGTACAGCGGTTTTGGGGGAACGACATGGACTTTAACGGGCTTGCGGCGGGGTTTCCAGCACGGGGGCTGTTGAGACAGTTTCCGATAAATCTTGATCAGCGAGGTAGAAGATGACGGTTTTGGTGACGGGCGGTGCCGGTTATATCGGCAGCCATATGGTCTGGGAGTTGCTGGACGCCGGCGAGAGCGTCGTGGTGCTCGACCGGCTTTCCACCGGCTTCGAATGGGCGGTGGCCCCGGAAGCAAAGCTCGTCGTCGGCGACGTCGCCGACCGAGACCTGGTCGGCCGGATCATCCGCGAAAACAAGGTCGACGCCATCATCCACTTCGCGGGTTCCATCGTGGTGCCGGAATCGGTCGCCGATCCGCTCGGCTATTACGAGAACAACACCTGCAAGACCCGCACGCTGATCGAGACAGCAGTGCGTGAGGGGGTGCCGCATTTCATCTTCTCTTCCACCGCCGCCGTCTATGGCGGCGCCGGGCTGGAGCCGGTGCGCGAGGATGCGCGGCTTGCGCCGGAATCGCCCTATGGCCTCTCCAAGCTGATGAGCGAATGGATGCTGCGCGATGCCGCGCTGGCGCACGACATCCGTTACACGGCGCTGCGCTATTTCAACGTCGCCGGCGCCGACCCGAAGGGCCGCACCGGGCAGTCGACGCCCGGCGCCACGCATCTGATCAAGGTTGCCTGCGAGACCGCGCTCGGCAAGCGTCCCTTCATGCAGGTCTTCGGCACCGACTATCCGACGCCGGACGGCACCTGCATGCGCGATTATATCCATGTCAGCGATCTCGCCGCCGCGCACCGGCTGGCGCTGCAGCGGCTGCGCGCCGGCGGCACAAGCCTCGTCGCCAATTGCGGTTACAGCCACGGCTATTCGGTGCTCGAGGTGATCGACAGCGTGCGCCGCGCCTTCGGCCATGACTTCGATGTCCGCATGGGCGATCGCCGGCCCGGCGACGCCGCTGCCGTGGTCGCCAATTCCGAGCTTGCCCGCAAGGAGCTCGGCTGGACGCCGCAGCGCGACGATCTCGACCTGATCGTCAATGATGCGCTGGCCTGGGAGCGCATCCTGACGGGCAAGAATTCCGTGAGAAGCTGACCTTTTGGGCCAAGGGCTCGTCCGCCGCGTTCGGACGCGGTATTGAGACTCATTCAGCGGCGCGCGGCGGCGCGCCGCCGTGATGAGGGGACGGCATGAAGATCCTGGTTCTCGGCGCCGGCGTGGTTGGCACGGCGGCCGCCCATTATCTGGCTAAGGACGGTCACGAGGTGACCGTGATCGAGCGCCACGAGGCGGCGGCCCGAGGCACCAGCCAGTCGAATGCCGGCCTGGTGTCGCCCGGCGATGCCACCGCCTGGGCCTCGCCCGCCGCGCTCAAGACCTTCCTGCGCGCGCTTTGGAACCACGACCTCGGCATCAAGGTGAGGCTCCGCCTCGATCCCTATTTCTATGCCTGGAGCCTGCGCTTCCTGCGCGAATGCACGGTGAAGCGGCTGCGCGCCAACACCGACATCAAGCTGAGATTGGCGCTGCATTCCCGCGAGTGCCTCAATCAACTATCGGAGGAGACCGGCATCCATTACGACGAGCGCAAGAAGGGCATCCTCTACTTCTTCCGCTCGCAAAAGAGCCTCGACACCGGCACCGACAATTATCGCTATCTCGGCGAGCACGGCCTGCCGATCGAGATCGTCGGCCGCGAGCGTCTGGTCGAGTTGGAGCCGGGCCTTGCCGGCGTGAAGGAAAAGATCGCCGGCGGCATCTATTCGCCGATCGACCAGACCGGCGATTCCAAGCAGTTCACCGACAGGCTCGCCGCCCATGCCGCCGAGAAGCTCGGCGTGAAATTCCTGTTCGGCACGACGGTCCAGGGTCTCGACATCGAGGGCGGCCGGGTGCGCGCCGTCATGACCTCGGCCGGATCGGTCACCGGCGACGCCGTCATCATCTCGATGGGGCCGGAAAGCGGTCTGCTCGGCCGCCGCTACGGCATCGACCTGCCGGTTTACCCGGTGAAGGGTTATACAGCGACGATTCCGCTGGAAGACGAAAGCAAGGGCCCGACCATGGGCGGCGCCGACGAGGACCGGCTGATCGGTTATTCGAGGCTCGGCAATCGCTTGCGCATGTCCTCTACAGCCGAGTTCACCGGCTTCGACCGCAGCTTCAAGCCCAGCGATTTCAGGACCATCCTGGAAACCGGCAAGGACCTTTTCCCGGGCGCCTTCGACGAGAAGAAGGCCGTGCTCTGGGCGGGCCTGCGGCCGATGATGCCGAATTCGGTTCCTGTGATCGGCCAGGCGAAATACAGCAACCTCTATCTCGATACCGGCCACGGTCATGTCGGCTGGACTATGGCCTGCGGCTCGGGGCAGTTCCTCGCCGACGTCGTTGCCGGCAGAAAGCCACAGATCGATCCGCGGGGATTGCTGTACGGGACGGCACGCTGAAGTTGCCCCTCAATTGTTGACGTCGGCGCGGCCCCTCATCCGCCTGCCGGCACCTTCTCCCCGTGAACGGGGAGAAGAGAACTGCGGCCACGCCGGCGCATTTCTGCGACGCTGACAATTGGCGAAATAGTGGGCGCCAGCTTTTTCTCCCCGTCACTATACGGGGAGAAATGCCCGGCAGGGCAATGAGGGGCAGCGCCGGACTCTCAGAAAGAAGGTTACATTCGGACGGCCAGCCACCACGCCTCTGCGTAGTCGCCCCAGACCGGCTCCGCTGGTGGTTCCGTTTGTTCGCCCTTGCTTGCTGTCTCAATGCCATCCGACGCCAGCAGCGCGGCGCCGATGCTGGTCCCGGTGGACGTCTCCGATGCAACGACTGCTCGGCCTGTCGCTGCCGCCAGCATGCGGATGAAAAGCGGGTTCTTCGCAAACGGTCCCTCGACGGTCGTCGGTCCGTCGCCGCCGATCAATTCCAGGCAGGTCGCGGTCATCAGCGCCAGATAGAACGAGATGGCGGCGAAGCGCTGGCCGGAGCTCAGGTTGTCGGCGTTATGCCATTGCGCGGCGCGATGCGGAAAGGGTCCGGAACCCTGCTGCGTCGAAGGCAGAAGCTGAACCTGCCGCGCCAGCACGGCGTCAACATCGTCGTCGATCCATTCCTGCGGCTGACCGTCGGTCAGCAGCGAGAATTCGCGACCGCCCATAAAGCGGGCCGACGGCACAGGATCGCCCAGCGCGTTGACATTGACCAGCGTGTCGCGCGCCGGGTCGAGCGCCACCTTCCTGCCGCCGACGGCCATCGACACCACCCATGTGCCCGTCGAGACGACGGAGAAGGGCGGCGCGTCGGACAGCAGATGCGGCAGCAGCGAGGCGTTGGAATCGTGCAGTCCGCAGAAAACCGGGGTCTGTGGCGCGAGCCCTGTCCGTCGCACCAGCTCCGGCAGGATCGGGCCAAGCCGGTCCTTGGCCGGCCGCACCGGCGCCATCAACCGGCGCCAGCCCATCCTGTCGACCAGCGAGGAATAGTCGGAAGTCCAGGGATTCCACAGATCGGTGTGGCAGCCGAGCGACGTCACCTCATTGGCGGCGACACCGGTCAGCCGCAGCGCCCAGTATTGCGGATACATCAGCATTGCGGCGGCTCGTGCGAATTCCGCCGGGAAGCGCTTCTGCTGCCAGAAGAACTGCGCGCCGAGATTGAGGCCGATGGGCAATCGCGGCGTGCCGGTTTCAGCGAAAGGCGGACGAACAGCATCGTAGTCGGCCGCAAGCTGGTCCGGACCGTCGAATTCGTAATCGAGAACCGGCAGCACCAGTTCGCCGGCGGCGCCGACCAGCGCGCCGGTCGCGCCGTGCGTGGTGATCGAGATCGCATCGATGCGCCGTCCGCGGTTGAGATCGGCGAGGCTGTTCAGGATGAACGTCCACAGCGCCTCGACATCGTGATGCGGGTAGGGCGCCTGCCGCACCGGCGCGTTGGCGACACGGCGCAGCGCGATCTCGCTAAGTGTCGCGAGATCGACCAGCGCCACCTTGGCGTTGGTCTTGCCGATATCGATGACGGCGACGATCATGCCATATGGAACATTGTTTCCAGCGGCACCGCCACCGGCTCGTTATCGGCCTTGGTCTCCATTACGTCGGCCATATGCGCCCACCAGCGCCGCATCACCGAGTGCTTCGGCAGCTCGGCCATGCCGTGGTCATCACGCCGCCACAGCACGCCGAAGAGGGTGTTGGTCTCCTCGTCGAGATGGATCGAATAGTCGGAGACGCCAGCCTCTCTCAGCAGTGCAAACAGCTCAGGCCAAATCTCGTCGTGGCGGCGCTTGTACTCGGCCTTCATGCCCGGATTGAGCTTCATCTTGAAAGCGTATTTTTCCATCAGGCGAAGCGCCCTTCACGCAGCCGCCGCCAGACGATCGGCAATGCAATGACGATGATCAGCAACAAGCCGATGAAGATCGACATGACGATGCCCGGCACGTTGAGCAGGCCGAGGCCGAAGGTCACCAGCCCCATGATGAAGGCGGCAAGCACGACGCCTAAAATGCTGCCGGCGCCGCCAAGGATCGACACACCCCCAAGCACCACCATGGTGATCGCTTCGAGCTCATAACCCTGCGCGATCGACGGTCGCGTCGATCCGAGCCGCGAGGTGATCAGCACCGAAGCGATGCCCGACATCAGCCCGGTCAGGCAGAACAGGATGAATTTTATACGGTTGACCCGCACGCCGGAAAACTGGCAGGCGACCGGATTGTTGCCGATGGCGAAGACGCGGCGGCCGAAGCTCGTGCGGTGCAGCACGAACCAGTAGATCAGCGCCGCAACGAGGAACAGTGCCAGCTCGAACGAGAAGACCCACCAGACATAGCCCTGGCCGAAGAACGCAAAACTTTCCGGATAGCCTTTGTAGGCCTGGTCGCCGAGGATGATGAAGGCGATGCCGCGAAACAGGCTCATCGTGCCGATGGTGACGACGATGGACGGCAGGCCGAGCCGCGTGACGAGCAGCCCGTTGAAGGCGCCGCAGGCGAGGCCGACGGCAATGCCGATCGCGACCAGCACCGGCGTGCCGGCGCCGGCCTGCACCGCCATGCCCATCATGGTTGAGGCCAAAGCCACGATCGCGGCAACCGACAGGTCGATCTCGCCGGAGATGATCAGCAGCGCCATCGCAAGCGCGATCAGCCCCTTTTCCGTGAAGTTGAAGGTCAGGTCCGACAGCGACCACGGGTCGAGGAAATAGGGCGAAGCGAAGCTGTTGACCGCGAAAATGCCGACTGCGATGACGACCAGCAGCGCCTCCCAGGAGAAGATCGCCGAGGAAAGCGGCTTGTCGAGCCGGTCGGGGATATGGCGCGGGGCAGGGGTGTCGGTCATGCCGCTTCCGCCTTTCTGAGGATGATGCGGCCTTGCCGGCGCTCGCCGCGCGCGTTGAGCACCACCGCCAGTATGATGGCGCTGCCCGAGATCGCCATCTGCCAGAAGGGCGAGATGTTGATGACCGGTAGCGCGTTGGAGATGATGCCGAGGAACAGCGCGCCCAGCACCGCGCCGCCGACCGAGCCGATGCCGCCGGCGATCGAGATGCCGCCGATGACGCAGGCGGCGATGATGTTGAGCTCATAGCCGTTGGCGACCTCGACCGAGGCGATCACATAGCGCGAGATCCAGAGATAGCCGGCAAGCCCGCCGATCATGCCGGAAATGCAAAAGACGATGAATTTGGTGCGGCCGACATCGATGCCGGCATAGACCGAGGCGGTCGGATTGACACCGATGGCATAGATCGAGCGGCCGATGGCGGTCCGCGTCATCACCAGGAAGAACAGCGCGATGACGATGACGGCGACCCAGGAGAGCACCGGCAGGCCGAGGAAGGCGGCGCGCTGGAAATTGATGAAGTCGGGGCTCATCTGGTCGGCATTGACCCAGGCGCCGCCGGAGACGACGAAGGTGGCGCCGCGATAGATGGTGAGGGTGCCCAGCGTCACCACGATCGAGGGAATGTTCAGCCGCCACACCAGGAAACCGTTGATCGCGCCAAGCACCAGCCCGACGGCGAGCGCGATGACGATCAGCACCGGGATCGGGATCGCCGGATGCGCGGCGTTGAGCATCGCCACCACCATGCCGGTGAAACAGAGGTTGGACGCCATCGACAGGTCGATCGAACGCGTCAGGATCACCACCATCTGTCCCAGCGCCAGGATCATCAGGATCGAGGTGTCGTTGAACACCTGGCGCAGATTGGCGGGATCGGCGAAGCCGGGGAAGCGCGTCGAGATCAGGCCGATCAGCACGACGATGCCGGCAAGCAGCCAAATCTCGCGGTATTTGACGAAGCTCTTCATGCCGCGATCCCCGCTGCGGTTCGAACCAGCGTCTCGGCGTCGAGGCCCTTATTGTCATAGGTCGCGGCGATGCGGCCCTCGCGCATGACCACGACCCGGTCCGACATGCCCAGGATCTCGGGCAGTTCCGACGACACCATGATCACCGAAAGCCCCTGCGCGACCAGTTGGGCCATGAAGCCATGCACGGCGGCCTTGGAGCCGATGTCGATGCCCTTGGTCGGCTCGTCGAGGATGATGACCTTGGGCGCCGTCGCCAGCCATTTGGCGATCACCACCTTCTGCTGGTTGCCGCCGGAAAGCGTGCCGACATCCTGGCTGAGCGACGAGGCGCGCAGGTCCAGCCGCTCGGTGTAGGAACGGGCGAGCGCGAACTCTTCCGCGAGCCTCAGCACGCCGGATTTCGAGGTGCGTTTTAGCGAGGGCAGCGACACGTTCTGGAAGATCGGCAGGCCGATCACCACGCCCTGCTTGCCGCGTTCTTCCGGCACATAGACGATGCCGGCCTCGATCGAATCCGCCGCCGATTTCGGCGCGATCGATGTACCGTCCAACGAGATGGTGCCTCGGCTGGTGCGGGTGATGCCGGCAACCGCCTGCATGACCTCGCTGCGGCCCGCGCCGACCAGACCGTAGAAGCCGAGTATCTCGCCCTTGCGCAGCTCGAAGCCGATATCGTCGAACTCGGTCGGATGCGACAGACCCGAAACCGACAGCACCGGCGCGCCGATCTTCGGCTCGCGCTGCGGGAAGATATGGTCGACGTTGCGGCCGACCATCCTGCGTACGATCTCATTCTGGCCGGTGTCCTTGAGCAGGCCTTCGCCGACCATCTCGCCGTCGCGGAAGACGGTGTAGCGGTCGGCGATGCGGTAGATCTCGTCGAATTTGTGGCTGATGAAGAGCACCGCCTTGCCTTCGCTCTTCAGGAATTCGATCAAGAGGAAAAGCTCCTCGATCTCCTTCATCGAGAGCGCCGCGGTCGGCTCGTCCATGATGACGATGCGCGCGTCGATCGACATTGCGCGCGCCACCGCAACCAGGTGTTTGTTGGCGATACCAAGATCCTTCAGCCGCGCGTCGGCGTCGATATGGCCGGCGCGCATCGTCTCCAGCACCTCGCGGGCATTGCTGCGCATGGTGCGCCAGTCGATGGTGCCGAAGCGGGTGCGCGGCGCGTGGCCGAGGAAGATGTTTTCGGCCACCGAAAGGTCGTCGAACAGCACGGTTTCCTGGTGGATGGCGGTGATGCCGTGGCCGAAAGCGGCATGTGCGCTGGGCAGCGTCGTCACCTGGCCGTCGATGCCGATCTCGCCTGCATCCGGCTGGTAGATGCCGGTCATGATCTTGACCAGCGTCGACTTGCCGGCGCCGTTCTCGCCGATCAGCGCCGTCACCTGCCCGGGGTAGAGCGACAGGCTGACATTGTGCAAGGCGCGGACGCCCGGGAAACTTTTCGAGATGCCCGTGAGCGTCAGGCGGGGGACCGACGCTGGGAGCCGTTCGTCTGCTTTGCCGTGATGGGCCGTCGTGTCCATAGTCGTATCAAGCCCGTCCATATTCCGTGTCGACTTCCCCTCACCCGACCTCCGCTTCGCTCGGTCGACCTCTCCCCGAGGGGAGAGGAGGTTTGCGAGCTTGGCTCCAGGCCACCTTCTCCCCACCGGGGAGAAGGTGGCCGCGAAGCGGCCGGATGAGGGGGCAGCGCCGTCAGTCCGAGATCAATAGATCTTGGAGAACTTCTCGATGTTGGTCTTGTCGAACTGGAAGGGCGGAGCCATCGCGGCCGAGTTGGTGTCGTCGAGCGTCACCTTGCCGACGCGGCCGATCGACAGCGTGGCGCCGGGCTTCGCCTCTTCCTTCTTCACCGCCAGGTCGTGCGCGAGGTAGATCGCCGAGTAGCCGAGATCGATCGGGTTCCAAAGAGCGACAGCCTGTGAAGCGCCGTTGTCGATGAACTTCTTGAACTCCGACGGCAGCGCGAGACCGGTGACATTGACCTTGCCGATCAGGTTCTCGTCGGTGACGACCTGCGCGGCGGCGACGACGCCGACGGTGGTCGGTGCGATGATCGCCTTGAGATTCGGATAGGACTTCAGCAGGCCCTTGGCCTCGTCGGTGCTCTTGGCCGAGTCGTCATCGCCATAGACGGTGGCGACCAGCTTGATCTTCGGGAACTTCTCCGGCAGCACCTTCTTGGCCGCCTCGATCCAGGCATTCTGATTGGTCGCGGTAGAGGAGGCCGAGAGGATGGCGACGTCGCCGCCTTCCGGCAGGTAATCGGCGGCGAGCTTGATGATGGTCTCGCCGATCAGGCCGGTGTCGGACGGGTTGAGGTGGAGCTGGCGGCCTTCCTTGGCGACGCCCGAGTCCCACGAGATGACCGTGATGCCGCGGTCCATCGCCTTCTTCAGCACCGGCACCAGCGCATCGGCGTCATTGGCCGAAACGGCGATGGCATTGACCTTCTGCGCAATCAGCGAGTTGATCACTTCGATCTGGGCCTCGGCGGTGGCCTTGGTCGGGCCGGTATAGATGACGTCGACATCGCCCAGTTCCTTGGCCGCTTCCTCGGCGCCCTTGTTGGCGGCGTCGAAGAAGCCGTTGCCGAGCGACTTCACCACCAGAGCGATCTTGACGTTCTCGGCATAGGCGGCATTCACGAACATGGCGGCGGAAAAGGCCGCCGTGACCAGCAGTTTCTTCAAAAAGCTCATCGAATATCCTCCCTTGAGCGTTGCATTCCATCGCCGCTGCGGGCGTGAGTTTCCCTCAGGCCTGCAGTGAAGATTCTTCCCTGTCGCTTGACTGTCTGCGGGCAACGATCAGCGTCACGCCCGCCGTTTCCAGCATCTTGGCCTCCCGGTCCTCGATGCCGTCGTCGGTGATCACGGTCGCGATGCGCGACAGCCCGCACAGGATCAGGCTGGAGCGCATGCGGAATTTCGAGGAATCGACGAGCACCACCAGCTCGTCGGCCTGATCGATCAGCTTCTGCTCGGCCTGGATCAGCAGCGGATCGCCCTCCATCAGCCCGAGCGGCCCCAGGCCTTGCGCCCCCATGAACATGCGCCGCGCATAGAAGTTGCGCGTCACGTCATTGTCGAAGGGCGATAGGATGATGTTCTGCTCGCGGTAGATCGTGCCGCCCGACAGCATCACCGTGTTTTTGGAATGCTTGAGCAGATGTTCTGCGATCGGGAACGAGTTGGTGAAGATCGGCATGCGGCGGCCGGTCAGGAAATGCACCATCTGGAAGGTGGTGGTGCCGCCATTGATGATGATCGGCTCGCCATCGGCGCAAAGGTTCACCGCTTCCCGCGCGATCGCCCGTTTCTGCGCGGCGTTCAGCGTCTCGTTGACCGAGAAGGGCCGGCCGGCAAGGCCGATGAACTGCGGCGGCGAGATCGCCTCGGCACCGCCGCGCACCCGGCGCAGGCGCTTTTGCACATGCAGCGCCGCGATGTCGCGCCGGATCGTCGCCTCGGAGGAGTCCGTCAACTCGACCATCTCCTGCACCGTCACCACAGGCTTTTCCTGGACGGCGGACAGAATGATCCTGTGGCGCTCTTTTTCGTGCATGGTTCCTCCCTGCCCAGCATCAGGCCTTAGAAAACGCGCAGTGTCAATCATTTCCGATCATATATTTTCATTGTGCAGTGCAATACGATCGATATTGATCGTTTGTGATTGACAAGCGGGGCGCTTGCGTAGACATTCCCGAGCAAGAAATGAGGAGCGCGACATGCGCTCCAAGGGAGGATACCTATGCTCGACAAGCGCTCCGGCTCGCGCCTCGCCAATCTGTGGGACGATGCAAAAGCCGAAGGGATGAGCGGTCCCGAGCTCCTGGTCTATCGCTCGAACACGCTCGGCTCCGACAAGCGCGTCACCAATTACGGCGGCGGCAACACCTCGTCCAAGGTCTGGCAGAAGGATCCGCTGACCGGCGAGGACGTCGAGGTCCTGTGGGTCAAGGGCTCCGGCGGCGACAGCGCCTCGATCAAGCTGGACGGGTTCGCCACCCTCTACATGGACAAGCTGCGCGCCATCAAGGGGCTCTATCGCGGCGTCGAGCACGAGGATGAGATGGTGGGCTATCTGCCTCACTGCACCTTCAACCTCAATCCGCGCGCGGCCTCGATCGACACGCCGCTCCATGCCTATGTGCCGAAGGCTTGCGTCGACCACATGCATCCCGACGCCATCATCGCGGTCGCGGCGGCCAAGGATTCCAAGGCGATCACCAAGGAGATCTTCGGCGACGCCATCGGCTGGCTGCCATGGAAGCGGCCGGGCTTCGAGCTTGGCCTGTGGCTGGAGAAATTCTGCCTCGACAACCCCAATGCCAAGGGCGTCGTGCTTGAAAGCCACGGCCTGTTCACCTGGGGCGACACGCCCAAGGAATGTTACGAGACCACGATCTCGGTGATCAACCAGGCAATCGAGTGGTTCGAGCGCCGCTCGGAAGGCGTGGCTATCTTTGGCGGCGAGGCAGTCCAGTCGCTCGACGCCCCGGCGCGCCGCGCCATCGCGGCCAAGCTGATGCCGCGCATCCGCGGTCTGATTTCCGAAAAGAGCCACAAGCTCGGCCATTTCGACGACCAGCCGGCCGTGCTCGAATTCGTCAACTCGAAGGATTTGCGGCCGCTGGCGGCGCTTGGCACCTCATGCCCGGATCATTTCCTGCGCACCAAGATCCGGCCGCTGGTGATCGAGTTCGATCCGGCGAACCCCGATATCGACGCGGTCATCGCGCGGCTCGCCGACGACATTGCCGAATACCGCGTCGGTTACCAGGCCTATTACGACGCCTGCAAGCATCCAGACTCGCCCGCCATCCGCGATCCCAATGCGGTGGTCTATCTGATGCCCGGCGTCGGCATGTTCACCTTCGCCGGCGACAAGGCGACCGCGCGCGTCTCCGGCGAGTTCTATGTCAACGCCATCAACGTCATGCGCGGCGCCTCGACGGTTTCCTCCTATGTCGGCCTGCCTGCCCAGGAAGCCTTCGACATCGAGTACTGGCAGCTGGAGGAAGCCAAGCTGCAGCGTCTGCCGAAGCCGAAGGCGCTGGCGGGCCAGATCGCGCTGGTCACCGGCGGCGCCGGCGGCATTGGCCGCGCCACCGCCAACCGGCTGCTGCGCGAAGGCGCCTGCGTCGTGCTTGCCGATATAGACGAGGCCGCTTTGGCCAGTGCCAATGACGAGCTCTCGAAAGCCTTTGGAAAGGACTTTGTCCGTCCGGTGCGGATCGACGTCACCTCCGAGGAGCAAGTGCTTTCGGGCTTCGCCGAAACGGCAGTCGAATTCGGCGGCATCGACATCCTGGTTTCCAATGCCGGGCTGGCCTCCTCGGCGCCGATCGAGGAGACGACACTCGCCTTGTGGAACAAGAATATGGACATCCTGTCCACCGGCTATTTCCTCGTTTCACGCGAGGCTTTCCGCCTGTTCCGCGCCCAGAAGATCGGCGGCAACGTCGTCTTCGTCGCCTCCAAGAACGGGCTCGCCGCTTCGCCCAACGCGTCCGCCTATTGCACCGCCAAGGCCGCCGAGATCCATCTTGCCCGTTGCCTGGCGCTGGAGGGCGCGGAAGCGCAGATCAGGGTTAACGTCGTCAATCCCGACGCCGTGCTGCGCGGTTCGAAAATCTGGACCGGCGAATGGAAGGAACAGCGCGCCGCCGCCTACAAGATGTCGACCGACGACCTCGAGGAGCATTACCGCTCGCGTTCGATGCTGAAGCGCTCGGTCTTCCCGGAAGACATTGCCGAGGCGATCTATTTCTTCGCCTCCGACATGTCGGCCAAATCGACCGGCAACATCGTTAATGTCGACGCCGGCAACGCGCAGAGCTTTACGCGCTAGGCCTTCCTTCTCCCCGTTCACGGGGAGAAGGTGCCAGCAGGCGGATGAGGGGCAGCGCCGGCAGAACGCATTGTTGGGAGGAACAGCATTGTCAGAAATGATTATCCGCGCCGACATAGTCGCCAGCCACAACGCCGCGCGCCAACTCGATCTCGAGCGCGACTACGCCTCGCTCGGCGAACGCCTCGACCGCCGCGGTATCGCCATCGACGCCATCCGCGAAAAGGTGGAAAAATTCGGCGTCGCGATCCCGTCCTGGGGCGTCGGGACCGGCGGCACGCGCTTCGCCCGCTTCCCCGGTCCCGGCGAGCCGCGCGATATCTTCGACAAGATCGAGGACTGCGCCGTCATTGCCCAGCTGACGCAGGCAACGCCGACGGTCTCGCTGCACATCCCATGGGACAAGGCCGACCCGAACCGCTTGAAGCAGGCGGCCTCGCGCTTCGGCCTCGGCTTCGACGCCATGAACTCGAACACCTTCTCCGACGCCAGGGATCAGAAGCTTTCCTACAAGTTCGGCTCGCTCTCGCATGCCGATGCCGGCACGCGCCGGCAGGCGGTCGAGCACAATCTCGAATGCATCGAGATCGGCAAGACGCTGGGCTCCAAGGCGCTGACGGTGTGGATCGGCGACGGCTCGAACTTCCCCGGCCAGGTCAATTTCGCAAAGGCCTTCGAGCGCTACCTGGATGCGATGCGGGAGATCTATGCCGGCCTGCCGGACGACTGGCGGCTGTTCACCGAGCACAAGATGTATGAGCCGGCCTTCTATTCGACGGTCGTGCAGGACTGGGGCACCAACTACATCATCGCGCAAGAGCTCGGCGACAAGGCCTTCTGCCTTGTCGACCTCGGCCACCACGCGCCCAATGTCAACATCGAGATGATCGTGTCGCGGCTGATCCAGTTCGGCAAGCTGGGCGGTTTCCACTTCAACGATTCCAAATATGGCGACGACGACCTCGATGCCGGTTCCATCGACCCCTACCGGCTGTTCCTCGTCTTCAACGAACTGGTGGATGCCGAGCTTTCGGGTGCCAAGGATTTCAACCCCGCCCATATGCTCGACCAGAGCCACAACGTCACCGATCCGATCGAGAGCCTTATGCTGTCGGCTGTCGAGGTGCAGCGCGCCTATGCGCAGGCGCTGCTGGTCGACCGCAAGGCGCTCGAAGGTTTCCAGGAGGAGAACGACGCGCTGATGGCGACGCAGACGCTTAAAAGCGCCTACCGCACCGATGTCGAGCCGATCCTCGCCATGGCGCGCCTGCGGACCGGCGGCGCCATCGATCCGGTCGTCGCCTATCGCGAGGCGGGTTACCGGGCGAAGGTCGCGGCGGAACGGCCGGCTGTCGCGAGCGGCGGTGGTGGCATCGTCTGACAGGCAGCGCCACTCCCCCTCATTCGGCCGCTTCGCGGCCACCTTCTCCCCGAGGGGAGAAGAGATCGGCGCCGGCGCACGCTCCTCTCCCCTTGGGGAGAGGTCGGATTGCCCGAATTGCCCTTGCAATTCGACTTGGCAATCCGGGTGAGGGGGTCTCTCGCGCTACTTCAATTGTTATTGGACTAATTCGCCCCGACGGTTTTTCCTAGGCATTTCGACGCCAGGAGCACCGCCATGCCCTTGACCCGCCGGTCGCTGATCGCCGTCAGCCTTTCGCTTGCCTTTGCCTTCATTCCGGCCGTTGCCGCCTTCGCCGCGTCGCCCGCTCCGGCCAAGGGTGAGCACGGCATGGTGGTCACGGAGCAGCATCTGGCGACCGAAGTCGGCGTCGACGTGCTGAAGAAGGGCGGCAACGCCGTCGATGCCGCTGTCGCGGTCGGCTACGCGCTGGCCGTCGTCTTTCCCGAAGCCGGCAATATCGGCGGCGGAGGGTTCATGACCATCCGGCTGAAGGACGGCCGCACCACCTTCATCGATTTCCGCGAGCGCGCGCCGCTCGCCGCCACCAGGACCATGTATCTCGACAAGGACGGCAAGCCGATCAAGGGCGCCAGCCTCGATGGCTACCTTGCCGTCGGTGTGCCGGGCTCGGTAGCCGGCTTCGAGATGGTGCGTGAGAAATATGGCACGCTCTCAAGGCAGGATCTGATGGCGCCGGCGATCGCCTATGCCAGGGATGGTTTTGTCCTCAACCAGGGCGACGCGGCTTGGTTCGCCGACAGCGCCGACCGGCTGGCGAAGGACGCGGCGGCGGCCGCGATCTTCCTGAAAAAAGACGGCAAGCCTTATGGCATCGGTGAGAAGCTCGTTCAGCCGGACCTCGCCGCCTCGCTGGCGGCGATCTCGCAAAAGGGGTCGGACGCCTTCTACAAGGGCGCGATCGCTGACGCCATCGTCAAGGCGAGCGGCGTCAAGGGCGGCATCCTCGCCAAGGGCGATTTCGAGCAATATGCGGTGCGCGAATTGAAGCCGGTGACCTGCTCCTACCGCGGCTACGAGATCATCTCCTCGCCACCGCCAAGCTCGGGCGGCGTCATCATCTGCGAGATACTCAATGTGCTGGAAGGCTACCCGCTCTCCTATCTCGGCTCGGCTTCCGCCGAGACGGTCCATGTCATGGTCGAGGCAATGCGCCATGCCTATGTCGACCGCAACTCAGCGCTCGGCGATCCGGATTTCGTCGACCATCCGGTCTCCAAACTGCTCGACAAAAACTACGGCAGGGACATCCGAGACAAGATCGATCCCTTCCGCGCCGGCGTCTCGAAGGACTTGATGCCGAAGGGTCTTGGCGAGTCGAAGGAGACGACCCACTATTCGATCATTGACAAGGACGGCAACGCGGTCGCGGTCACCTACACACTGAACGGCTCCTTCGGCGCCGGCGTCGTCGCCGAAGGCACCGGCATCCTGCTCAACAACGAGATGGACGACTTCACCCAGAAGCCCGGCGTGCCCAACCTCTACGGGCTGGTCCAGGGCGAGGCCAACGCCATTCAGCCGAAGAAGACGCCTTTATCCTCGATGAGCCCGACGATCGTGACGAAGGACGGCAAGCCGTTCATGGTCATCGGCAGCCCGGGCGGCTCGCGCATCATCACCATCACGCTGGAGGCGATCGTCAACGTCATCGACCACGGCATGGACATCCAGCAGGCGATCGACGCGCCGCGCATCCACCATCAATGGCTGCCGGACAAGGTCTATGTCGAGCCTTTTGGGCTTTCGCCGGACACGGAGAAGCTGCTTGCCGGCATGGGCTATCATCTCGACCTCAGCGACGAGACCTGGGGCCGGGCAGCCGGCATCCTTGTCGGTGGCAAAAGCCTGGCGGAGATCGAGAAGGGCGGCGGCGCCCGCTACAACGGCGCCATGGACAGTCGCGCGGCTGCCGGCGAGGCGCTGGGATACTAACTGATCAGGTCACCAGCGTGATGGTCGAGGCGATCAGCATGACGGCGGCAATGGCCACAAACAGCGCGTAGATGCGCGGCCGGTCGAGCAGCAGCGCATTGCCGGAAATCCAGGCCGCCGTGGCGCCGCCGAGCGCGAACAGGAAGCCGTTGCGGTGGCCGAAGGACATGGAGGCGGCCATCAGGCCGCCGATGATCAGCGCGCCGAACACGATGATGACGGCGACCGCGTATTTCTCGAAATCATTGCCGCCGCCCATCACCGGCCCCATCGCGTTGAGATTGGGCAGGTCGTCCGGATCGAAAGGGTTGGCCGAGCCGTATTCGTCTTGACCGAGGGATTCGCGCATCATTCGTTCTCCGCTGGGCGGCAACAAACCATCAACGCCTGCCAAGCGCAACCCGGCAACGCCATCGCGGCGATGCGTTCACTGGCCGGCTGGTGCCAACGTGCCACGGTTTGCCGGACAAGCTCAACGACCGGAGATTGGGTCGGGTTCCACAAGCTTGATCTATCTGGAAAAATCGCTGCGCACGATACCGTGCCGCTGCAACTTGTCGTAGAAGGTCTTGCGCGGAATGCCGAGCGCCTCGATGGTGCGGCGGACGTCGCCTTCATTGCGACCAAGTGTCTCGCGGATGATGTCGGCCTCGTAGCGATCGAGCCGCTCGGGCAACGGCGTCGCGGCGTCGCTCTCCATTGCCGCCGGGGAAGGCGTTTCGGCAACGTCCTCAAGCCCCAGCACGAAGCGTTCGGCGAAATGGGCGAGCTCGCGCACATTGCCCGGCCAGTCATGCTCCCGCAGGTGGCGTTGGATCGCAGTGGACGTCGCCGGCACGGCGCGCCGGAAGCGTGCGGCGGCGCGCTCGGCGAAGTAACCGAACAGCAGCGGCACGTCGTCCCGCCGTTCGCGCAGCGGCGGAATGGAGAGCGTCACCACATTGAGCCGGTAATAGAGGTCCTCGCGGAAAGCGCCGCGCTGGCTGGCATTGCCGAGATCGACCTTCGCGGCGGCGACGACGCGCAGGTCGACCGGCCTGACTTCGTTGGTGCCGAGCGGCGTCACCTCGCGCATTTCGAGCACGCGGAGCATCTGCACCTGCGTCGAGGCCGGCATGCTTTCGATCTCATCGAGGAACAGCGTGCCGCCGCTCGAATGCTCGATACGGCCGACGCGCTTCTTCTGCGCGCCGGTGAAGGCGCCGGCCTCGTGTCCGAACAGCTCGCTTTCGATGACCGTCTCCGGCAGCGTGCCGCAATTGAGCGCGACGAAATTGCCCTTGGCGCGGCGGCTCCAGCGATGCAGCAGGTTCGCCACCACCTCCTTGCCGGAGCCGGTCTCGCCGGTCACCAGCACGTCGACATCGGTGTCGGCGATCTGCCTCAGCGTACGGCGCAGCCGCTCCATCGCCGGTGTCTGGCCGATCAGCGGCAAGCCTTCCTGCGCCTGCTCGGCCGCTTCGCGCAAGGCTCGGTTCTCCATCACCAGCCGGCGTTTTTCGGCGGCACGGGCAACGCTCTGCGCCAGCCGCTCAGTGGCGAAAGGCTTGGTGATGAAGTCGTAGGCGCCGTCCTTGATCGCCTTGACGGCCATGGCGATGTCGCCGTGCCCCGTGACCAGGATCACGGGAATATCGGGGTCGAGATGCAAGACGCGGCCGAAAAGCTGCAGCCCATCGATCTCCGGCATGCGGATGTCCGAGACAACCACGCCGGCGAAATTCCTGTCGAGCGTCGCCAGCGCTTCGCTCGCCACCGAATAGGCCGACACCGCAAAGCCGGCAAGCTCTAGCGTCTGCCTCGTCGCCTTGAGCAGGTCATTGTCGTCATCGATAAGGATCACCGGTGCGGGATCGTTCGTGGTCATGCTGCGCCGGCTTTCGAAAGGTGGATGGTGAAGCGTGTGCCCTGGTCGCTGCTCGAAACCTCGATGCGCCCGCCATAGTCGGCGACGATGTCTTTGGAGATGACCAGGCCGAGCCCAAGGCCTTTCTCCTTCGAGGTGTTGAAGGGCGTGAACAGGGATTTCAGGATCGCGGGTGGGATACCCGGCCCGTTGTCGGAAACAACCAGCGCCACGTCTTCGCCGGTTTCGGCGGCGGAGACTTCGACCCGTGCGCCATCACGGCCATCGAGCGCCTCCAGCGCGTTCTGGAACAGGTTGATCAGCACCTGTTCCAGCCGCAGCCGATTGCCCATTACTTTCAGTGTCGATGGCGGCAGCGTGATTGCCAGCGCATCCAGCCGGCCGGCGAAGCGGCTCCTGAGCAGCACGACTGCGCCCTCGATCACGCTGCGCAATTCAACGGGCTCGGCGGCGGTGCGGCCCTTGCGGGCAAAGGCTTTCAGCTCCTCTGTGATGGTTCCGATGCGATCGGTCAGCGCGGCGATGGCGCCAAGATTCTCTTCGGCTGAAGCGCTCTGCTCACGTTCGAGGAACACGCGCGCATTGTCGGCATAGGCGCGGATCGTCGCCACCGGCTGGTTGATCTCATGCGCGACGCCGGCGGCGACCTGGCCAAGCGTGGCGAGCCGGTTGGCCTGCACCAGATCCTGCTGCATGACCTGCAACCTCGCCTCGGTGCTGCGATGGTCGGCGATCTCGGCCTGTAGACGGTCGCGCGCAAGGCTGAGATCCTGCGTGCGCTCGACGACGCGCCGCTCCAGCTCGGCCCGCGCCGCCTGTTCGGCGGCAATGCGCATTTGGGCGGACTGCCGGCGCCAAAGCAGATAGGCCGCCAAAGCCAGGAGCGGTACAAGCAAGCCGAGAGCCAGGAGCCGCATTTCGCGCTGCGCGGCGGCGATCGGCGCTTCGGCTGGAACAAGATAGTCGAGCCGCCACGGTGTTGATGGCACAGCGGTCGAGAGCCGCAGATATTCCGCATCGCTGCCTCTCGGCGCGATGGCATGGACCAGCGTGACATCGGAGCTCAGCGCCTCCGGCCTCGTGATCGGCAAAGGCACCAGCGGCGCGTCGCCGAATTGCTGGCTGGCGCGGATTTCGGCGAGCACCGGCCGGCTAAGCGGCTCGGTCGTCAGGAAGCGCCAGGAGGGCACACTCGTGATCAGCACCACGCCATGCGCGTCGCTGACAAAGGCCGGCCGGTTCGCTTCGTGCCAGTCGGCTTCGAGCTGGTCGAACTCCATCTTGACCACGACGACGCCGAGGGGGCCCGAGGCGCCGTCGACGCGCCGCGAGATGTAGAGCCCGGGACGTTTGCTGACATTGCCGAGCGCGAAATATTCGGCGGTGCCGGTCTGCATCGCGCCTGAGAAATAGGCGCGGAAACTGTAGTCGCTGCCGACGAAGCTCACCGGTTCGCGCCAATTGCTGGAGGCGATCGCCAGACCGTCCGTGCCGGTGACGTAGAGCACCGAGGCCTTGGTGCCGGAAACCAGCCCTTCCAGCTTGCGGTTGAGCACGTCGATCGCGGCAGGGCTTCGCTCGGTCAACGCGTCATGCACCTGCTGGTCCTCCGACAGGAGCAGCGGCAGCGCGCGCGGATTTTCCAGCACCGCGCGCAGCAGCGCGACCTTGAGGTTGGCGTCCGTGCGTCCTTGCGTGGCTAATGCCTCGATCTCCGTCGAGCGGCCATAAAGGCCTGCGCCGTAGAGCGCTGCCGCGATGATCGCCAGCGCCACCGTCGTGAACAGCAGCCAGGCGCGCCGCGCCCGCCCGGCAAGCAGTTCGGGCGTCGGGGCGAGGGCAGCGGCGGGGCGTTGCAGCATGGCGTATTTGTGCATGTTTTCGCACAAGGCGCAATTCTGCCTATGCGGATAACCGCACTGATGCCGCTGAAAGGGCACCTCGCGAGCTCGAAAAATTCAGCAAAATCAACGAAGCGAAATTCCGGGCGCCATCTGGCACGCGCATTGCACCTGCATCCGCAGCAGCCGCGAGGCTGTGGAGGTCAACAGCCCCCTGGGAGGTCGAGCGTTCTCGATCGGGGGCCGAACGGAGGATATCATGCAGACAGCAATCGCTGCCGCCGAACCGCGCGGCAAGGTTCCCTTTTACCGGCATCTCTATGTGCAGGTCCTGGTGGCGATCGCCGCCGGCATCCTGCTTGGCCATTTTTATCCCGATCTGGGCGCATCGCTGAAACCGCTCGGCGATGCCTTCATCAAGCTGGTCAAGATGGTCATCGCGCCGGTGATCTTCTTCACCGT
This sequence comes from Mesorhizobium sp. M2A.F.Ca.ET.043.05.1.1, assembly GCF_003952445.1. Classification (NCBI taxonomy): domain Bacteria; kingdom Pseudomonadati; phylum Pseudomonadota; class Alphaproteobacteria; order Hyphomicrobiales; family Phyllobacteriaceae; genus Mesorhizobium; species Mesorhizobium sp. M2A.F.Ca.ET.043.05.1.1. The sequence goes on along the minus strand of NZ_CP034446.1, from coordinate 4,074,051 downwards.
GGCGACCGGCATCGCGGGAGTCTCCGACCTGCACAAGGTCGGCCGCGTCGCCGGCAAGGCGATGATCTATTTTCTTGTCTTCTCGACATTGGCGCTGATCGTCGGCCTGGTTGTGTCGAACGTCATCCAGCCCGGCGCCGGCATGCACATCAATCCGGCGACACTCGATGCCTCGAAGGTCTCGACCTTCACCGAGAAGGCGCATGACACGACGATCGTCGGCTTCCTGATGAACATCATCCCCGACACCATCATCGGCGCCTTTGCGCAGGGTGACATTCTGCAGGTGCTGTTCTTCTCGGTGCTGTTCGGCATTGCGCTGGCGCTGGTCGGCGAACGCGGGCGCCCTGTGGTCGATTTCCTGCAGGCGCTGACCGCTCCGATCTTTCGCCTCGTCGCCATCCTGATGAAGGCGGCGCCCATCGGCGCCTTCGGCGCCATGGCCTTCACAGTCGGCAAATACGGCATCGGCACGATCGCCAACCTCGCCTTCCTGATCGGCACCTTCTACCTGACGTCGCTGCTCTTCGTGCTGGTCGTTCTCGGCGCCGTCGCATGGTACAACGGCTTCTCCATCCTGGCGCTGATCCGCTACATCAAGGAAGAGCTGCTGCTTGTGCTCGGCACCTCGTCGTCGGAAGCCGCGCTTCCCGGCCTGATGGCCAAGATGGAGCGTGCCGGCTGCAACCGCTCGGTGGTCGGCCTGGTCATCCCGACCGGCTATTCCTTCAATCTCGACGGCACCAATATCTACATGACGCTTGCCGCGCTGTTCATCGCCCAGGCGACCGACACGCCGCTCACCTTCGGCGACCAGATCCTGCTCCTGCTCGTCGCCATGCTGAGCTCCAAGGGCGCGGCCGGCATCACCGGCGCGGGCTTCATCACCTTGGCCGCCACGCTCTCGGTCGTGCCTTCGGTGCCGGTCGCCGGTATGGCGCTGATCCTTGGCGTCGACCGCTTCATGTCTGAGTGCCGCGCGCTCACCAACTTCGTTGGCAATGCGGTGGCGACCATCGTCGTGGCGCGCTGGGAAGGCGAGCTCGACCAGAAGCAATTCGCCGCCGCCATGGCAGGTCAATTGCCGGAGGAGGCCGATCTCGCGTTGTCGGGCGGTTTGCAGCCGGCGGAGTGACAGGCAAGTTCAGGCATCCCTTCCAAGCCTTGCAGGCCGCGGCTTAGAAGCAATTCCAGGAAAAGTGTGAGCGGTTTTCCGTCCGGAATTGCGTAAAAACAAAGAGCTAGCGCGTTTCACAGTTTCCGTGAAACGGTGAAACGCGCTAGCCGCGGCCTGTTCTTTTTGCCGACCGCCGCATAGGCTGCGCGAGCCGGATTCCCGGCGAAATAGTCAGCCGAGGGCGGTCAATGAGCAGCGCGTATCCCGAGATCTATCTTGTCCGTCATGGCGAGACCGAATGGAGCCTCTCGGGCAGGCATACCGGCCGCACCGACATCCCGCTGACGGCAAAAGGCGAGGAGGCCGCGCGCGGCGTGGCCGACCGGCTCAAGGGCCTGACCTTCCAGGCGGTCTGGTCGAGCCCCTCGCAGCGCGCCTTCGACACCTGCCGGCTCGCCGGCTTCGCCGAGGGCGCGGTCAAGAAGCCGGACCTGCAGGAATGGGATTATGGCGCTTACGAGGGCGTGACGACCAAGGAGATCCTGTCGAAGCGCCCCAGCTGGCAATTGTTTCGCGACGGCTGTCCTGACGGCGAGACTGCGGCCGATGTCGGCGCCCGCGCCGACGCGATCATCGCCGGGCTGCGCGCGATTGCCGGCAATGTGCTCGTCTTCTCCAGCTCGCATTTCCTGCGTGTTCTCGCGGCGCGCTGGGTCGGCCTGCCGCCGGAAGGCGGCGAGTATTTCGTGCTCGACACAGCGAGCCTGAGTGTCCTCGGTTACGAGCACGACCTAACCGAGCCGGTCATCCGGCGGTGGAACCGGAAGTAGCTGCAGCTCGATAGCAGCCGAGGCGTTTCGGGAGATTAGGCGAAGCCCCTCAGCCTCGTCATTCTAGGGCGGAGCAAGGAGCGAAGCGACGCGGCGCAGACCCTAGAATCCATTCCGTTACCTATCCGCGTTACGGCGATTCAGAACGACCCCTGTCTTGCACCGTGTTTAACCCTCGCGCGAGGTCACGGAATGGATCCTCGGGTCTACGCGTCCGCTTCGCTTCCGCTCCGCCCGTGGATGACGAAGCTGAGGCCTTTCGAGCTAGACTCTGATCATCGCCAGCTCCTCGCTCGTCAGATGCCGCGCCTTGCCTTTGGCGAGTTCGCCGAGCTGAAGACCGCCGATCGCCACTCGAACCAGCCTTAGCACCTCGATGTCGAAAGCGCCGAGCAGCCTGCGGATTTGCCGGTTGCGGCCTTCGTCGAGCACGATTTCCAGCCAGGCTGTCCGCCCGCCGCTGCGCAGCAGTGCGATCGAGCTTGCCGTAAGCAACTCCCCGTCGACGACCGAGCCCTGGCGAAAGCGTTCCAGCATCGCGTCGTCAGGCACTGAAGCGATCTGCACATGATAGGTCTTGGCGACATGCGAGGCCGGATCGAGCAGCCCGTTCGTCCAGCGTGTGTCGTTGCTCATCAAAAGCAGCCCTTCGCTTGCCTTGTCGAGCCGGCCGACCGGCGACACGAAGGGCAGGTCGAGCCCTTCCAGGCAGTCATAGACCGTGCCGCGGCCTTCGGGATCGTCGCGGGTGGTGACCAGCCCGCGCGGCTTGTTGAGCATCAGATAGACCTTGCGCTCGGCAACGACGCGCTCGCCGTCAACGGTGATGCGGTCGCGGTCCGGATCGATGCGCAGCGACGCATCGCGCACCGTCTTGCCGCCGACCTGGACGCGCCCCTCGGCGACGAGACGCTCGGCCTGCGTGCGCGAGCAGAAGCCAAGCTTGGAGAGGGCCCGGGCGAGGCTGACCTTTGGGGTTGCGGATCGTCGGTCGGGTTGGCGTGCCACGGTCTTGCCTTCGGACTTGTTCAAAAACGCCGCAACCGATGCCACGCCTAGCGAGATCGGCGCAAGCGGCCCCGTTATCCCGGTCGGGCCGCCAATGTCACTCCTTCGGCGCGCTCAGCCGCCGGTAGGGGACGCCGTCGAATGTTGCCGTCACGAAGCTCTGGACCGACATCTTGCGCTTGCGCCCGTCGCTGCAGGCATAGAGCGGCCAGCCGGCTTCGCTGCACTCGCTGGCCAGGCAGAGGCGGTTCACGCAGTTGCCCGTGGTCAGGCGAAAGCCGCCCTTGCCGGCAAATCCCTGAAGCAGGCTGCCGTCCGCCGAACGCCATGTCCGTTGCTGGAATTCAGGCCGCAGCAGGCGAGGCTCGAGCGGCGCGGCCAAACCGGCCTGGGTTGCGGGGCCCGAATATTGAAACCGGTAGCGCGCCATGCCGGTCGCATACGCGGTGACGAGATCGGGTTGCCCCGAATAGGCTGCCGTGAGGTCAGCTCGGTCAAAAAGATGGGACGCGCGCGGTTCCGCCCCTAACGGTCTCGTCAGGGCAGCGACGGCGACAACGGCCAGGCAGACGCGCAACATCCCCATTCCAGCAGCCATACCCCATCCGGCGTGCCAGGTTGCCCGGCTGCCTGCGCGTACAATCTTTCCAATCGGGTTTTCGCGCAAGCGCCCGGTTTTTCAGGGCAGCGTTGCCTTGTCAGCTATTGGCGGCCGGCGGCAGCTCGAACAGGGTGGCGCCGTTCTCACGCCCACGGTCGACATAGCCGATCACGCGGAACCATTTCGCCACCTCCGGCCTGTCCAGCCAGCTGCGCGAATGTATGGGAAGGTTGCCGGCAAGCGCCTGGACATGGCGGATGTGCCGCTTGCAGAAGCGGACCGTCGCGGCGTTGAAGAAATCCTCCCGCGCCGCGAACAGCGTATCGGCGGCATCCGCATGCTCATGCCAGGCTATGATCGCGACGGCCCTGTCGCCTTCTACGAGCGCATGCGCCCGGCCTTCCTTCAAATTCATCATCAGATTGTCATAGGCGCTTTTGCTGTCCTTGCCGGCCGCGACATATTCGTCCGACATCCGCTTGGACAGGCCGTGGAACACATCTTCCAGGTCTCCGACCGTCGCCGCGCGTGCTCTCATTTCTCCTCCTGACAGCCCACTAGCAGTTTGCCTCAGCAAAGGGAGATCACCAAGAAAATAAAATCCTCAACTGGCCTCCTGAGCGCAAACTCATTCTGCATGAATGGGTCCGATCCGTGACCGCGCTCGCATATAAGCATGGGCTTGAGATTGCATTTCCGCAGTCAGGTACTGTTCTTCCGGGCCAGCCCCGGCCACATCATCTTCAGGCGACCATGATCGAGCTGATTGAACCATATACGAGGCGACCTTCGTTCCGGAGCGATGGGAGGACGAGGCCGCGCAGGCTGAGGTCGGCGGGGTCGGTGCGCTGCTGCCGCATCCGTCCGTGCCACCCTTGCAGCCCTGGCGCCGCGAGGACTGGTAAGTCGTGTCGAGACGGAGGAGAAAGGCGTATCGTTGAATTCGTCGACGGCCTGCCATAAAAGGCGCAAGTTCTCGACCGGCTTGAGGAATTCCGGACGTGCCCGCGGGCTGTCGGCGAAAGATCGGTCCGGTTGACCACAACGTTTTGGGGGCATGGATTGACGTCGAGCAGGCCCATACTGATCACCGGCGCGGCCGGCTTCATCGGCTTTCACCTCTGCCACAGGCTGCTTGCCGAAGGCCGGCAGGTTGTCGGCCTCGATTCCATGAACGAGTATTACGACGTTGCCCTCAAGCAGGCGCGGCTCGAGCGGCTGAAAGCGTTCGCGAACTTTCGCTTCGAGCATGTCGACCTCGCCGACCGCGATGGCGTCTCGGCGGTCTTTGCTTCCGCCGCGCCGGAGATCGTCGTCAATCTCGCCGCGCAGGCCGGCGTCCGCTATTCGCTGATCAATCCGCACGTATATGCGCGCAGCAATCTCGACGGCTTCCTCAATATCCTGGAAGGGTGCCGTCAGGCCTCGGTCGGTCATCTCGTCTATGCATCGTCGAGCTCGATCTATGGCGGCAGCACGCGCATGCCGTTCTCGGTGCATGATTCCGCCGACCATCCCTTGAGCCTCTATGCCGCCAGCAAGAAGGCGAACGAGCTGATGGCCCACACCTACAGCCATCTGTTCGGGCTGCCGACCACGGGCTTGCGCTTCTTCACCGTCTACGGCCCGTGGGGCCGGCCCGATATGGCCTTGTTCATCTTCACCAAGGCCATCCTCGCCGGCCAGCCGATCGACGTCTTCAACCATGGCAACATGCAGCGGGACTTCACTTATATCGACGACATCGTCGAGGGCGTAATCCGCGTCATGGAGCATCCCGCGACGCCCAATACCGATTGGACAAGCGCGGCCCCGGATCCCGCGACCAGCAATGCGCCGTACAGGATCCACAACATCGGCGACAGCTCACCCGTCCAACTGAGCCGGCTGATCGACGTGCTGGAAGACGCGCTTGGCCGCAAGGCAATCCGCAACCTGATGCCGCTCCAGCCGGGCGACGTGCTGGCGACCTACGCCGACATCACCTCGCTCGAGGAGGTGACCGGCTTCAGGCCCACGATCCCGATCGAGGTCGGCGTTCCGCGCTTCGTCGAATGGTATCGGGATTTCTACCGGGTCTGATTGGCCGCCTGCGACAATGGCTAGCGGCCGGGTACCAGAGCGATTCCAGGAAAAGTGTGAGCGGTTTTCCGTCCGGAATTGCGTAAAAACAAAGAGATAGAGTGGTTCGCCGTTTCCGTGAAACGGTGAAACGCTCTAGCGCCCGGTCGTCGAGGCCTGCCTGTCGATCCACAGCGCGAGCAGCGTGCAGGCAGCGCCTGAAAGCAGATAGGCGCCGGCGGCGATGAGGCCGAAAGTGCCGGCCAGCAGCAGCGCTGCAAGCGGCGCGAAGCCGGCGCCGAACATCCAGGCGAGATCCGACGTCACCGCCGAGCCGGTGTAGCGGTGCTGGCGCGAGAAGCTCGACGCGACGACGCCCGAGGATTGTCCGAAGCTCAAGCCGAGCAGGATGAAGCCCAGCACCATGAATACCGTCTCCCCGACGGTGCCGCCATTGAGAAGCTGCGGGGCAAAGCCGCTGAAAGCGGCGATGGCGACGGCGCCGCCGCCGAGCAAAGCGCGACGCCCGACGCGGTCGGCCAGCGGCCCCGATGCGACGATGGCGGCGATGCCGAACAGCGCGCTCACCGCCTCGATGACCAGGAAGCGCTCCGGCCCCTCATTGGTGAACAGGAACACCCAGGACAATGGGAACACCGTCACCATGTGGAACAGCGCGAAGCTCGCCAGCGGCGCGAAGGCGCCGACGACGACGTTGCGGCCTTCCGTGCTGATCATGTCCCTGATGCGGGTCGGCTGCAGGTCGCCGCTCTCGTAGAGCTTCGAGAATTCGGGCGTCACCACGATGCGCAGCCTGGCAAACAGCGCCACGACATTGATGGCGAAAGCGACGAAGAACGGATAGCGCCAGCCCCAGGCGAAGAAATCGTCGGCGGAGAGATTGGCGACGAAGAAGGCGAACAGCGAGCTCGCCACGATAAGCCCGATCGGCGCGCCGAGTTGCGGGATCATCGCATAGATGCCGCGCCGATTCTGCGGCGCGTTCAGCGCCAGCAGCGAGGGCAACCCATCCCAGGTTCCGCCGAGCGCAAGGCCTTGCAGGAAGCGGGTCAGCGCCAGCAGCCAGGCGGCGACCGCGCCCACGTCGTCATAGGACGGCAGGAACGCCATCGCGACGGTCGAGGTGCCGAGCAGGAAAAGCGCAATGGTCAGCTTGGCGCCGCGGCCATAGGCGCGGTCGATCGCCATGAACAGCACCGTGCCGAACGGGCGCGCGATGAAGGCCAGCGCGAAGATGGCGAAGGAATAGAGCGTCCCGGCCAGCGGATCGTGCGTCGGAAAGACAAGCCTGGGGAACACGATCACGGAAGCGATCGCATAGACGAAGAAATCGAAGAACTCCGATGTCCTGCCGATGATCACGCCGACAGCGATATCGCCCGCGCTGACCTGGCCGTGATGCGAGCCGATCAGCCTGCTGTCCGTTTCGGCAGTCGAAGTTTCAGCCATCTTGTTCGTCGCCACCGAGCTCAAGTTCGGAACGCGATTGTCCTCGTCCCATTATGCGTGCACAGTTTCGCCAAAGCCATAGCAATCCGGCATTGGACAAATTGTCCAATGTCGTCCCCGTGCCGGCGGCAGTAGCCGTTGGCCCATCCCGCGTTGTAGCTTGTGAAAAGCCCGTTGCGACGCCATCGAGGGCAGCGTTGATGAAACGATCCGGAGCTTTGCTTCTGTTTCCCCTGGCCGTGCTGCTGACCGGCTGCGACTTCGTCGTGCTGGCGCCCGCGGGCGACGTGGCAGTGCAGCAGCGCGACCTGCTCGTCGTCTCGACCCTTTTGATGCTGCTCATCATCGTGCCCGTCATGGCGCTGACCGTGCTGTTCGCCTGGCGCTACCGGCAGTCCAGCACGACGGCGAGCTACACGCCCGACTGGGACCATTCGACCAAGCTGGAGCTGGTAATCTGGGCGGCCCCTCTGCTCATCATCATATGCCTGGGCGCGCTGACCTGGCTCGGCACGCATCTGCTCGATCCTTACCGGCGCATCGACCGCATCGAGCCCGGACAGCCGGTCACGCAGAACCATAAACCGCTCAGGGTCGAAGTCGTCGCGCTCGACTGGAAGTGGCTCTTCATCTATCCGGACTACGGCATCGCCTCCGTCAATGAGCTGGCGGCGCCGGTCAATCAGCCGATCGACTTCCGCATCACCTCGTCCAGGGTGATGAACTCCTTCTACATTCCAGCCCTTGCCGGGCAGATCTATGCCATGCCCGCCATGGAGACGAAGCTGCACGCCGTCATAAACCGCCCGGGCACCTATACCGGCTTCTCGGCCAATTACAGCGGCGCCGGCTTCTCCGGCATGCGCTTTGCCTTCCACGGCGTGTCCAACCAAGCCTTCACCGACTGGGTGGCGCAGGCCAAGAGCGCGCAGTCCACGCTTACCCGCGAGACCTATCTCGAGCTCGAACGCCCGAGCGAGAACGAGCCGGTCCGGCACTATGCCTCCGTCGACCCCGACCTCTACGGCGCGATCCTCAATCTGTGCGTCGAGCCAGGCAAGATGTGCATGAACGAGATGATGTCGATCGACGCCAAGGGCGGCCTTGGCCTTGCCGGCGTCCGCAACACCCTGCCGCTGCAATATGACAAGCTTGCCCGGCGCGGCGCGGTGTTCGGCAGCGATCCGTCCTATGTCGCCAGCATCTGCACGGCGGAGGAGGCGGCAGCCGCATCTCGCGCGGCTCGTAATGACGATGAAAAGAGCTGGCCGCTCAGGGACCTGTCCCCGCTGCGCGGCGTCGGCTTGCTCGCGCCCGGCGCCGGCAGCCGCCGCGCCGACGCCGGGACGCCGTCGCTCGGCCTGCTGCGCTTCGAATTGTGAGGAATGGCGGATGCCTGAGACGCTGACCAAATTCATCTTCGGCCGCCTCACTTTGGAGTCGCTGCCGCTGCACGAGCCGATCGTCGTCGTCACCTTCATCGTGGTGGCGGTTGGCGGCCTCGCGGTTCTCGGCGCCATCACCTATTTCAAGCTATGGGGCTATCTCTGGCGCGAGTGGTTCACCAGCGTCGACCATAAGAAGATCGGCATCATGTACATGGTGCTCGGCCTCGTCATGCTGCTTCGCGGCTTCTCCGACGCCATCATGATGCGCCTGCAGCAGGCGATCGCCTTCAACGGTTCGGACGGCTATCTCAACGCCCATCACTACGACCAGATCTTCACCGCGCATGGCGTGATCATGATCTTCTTCGTGGCGATGCCTTTCGTCACCGGGCTGATGAACTTCGTCGTGCCGCTGCAGATCGGCGCGCGCGACGTCTCCTTCCCCTTCCTCAACAATTTCAGCTTCTGGATGACGGTGGGCGGCGCCATCCTGGTCATGGCCTCGCTGTTCGTGGGCGAGTTCGCCCGCACCGGCTGGCTGGCCTATCCGCCGCTCTCGGGCATCAATTACAGTCCGGACGTCGGCGTCGATTATTACATCTGGGCGCTGCAGGTCGCCGGCGTCGGCACGACCTTATCCGGCATCAATCTGATCTGCACTATCGTCAAGATGCGCGCCCCCGGCATGACCATGATGCGCATGCCCATCTTCACCTGGACCTCGCTATGCACCAACGTGCTGATCGTGGCGTCCTTCCCGGTGCTGACGGCGGTGCTCACGCTCTTGGCGCTCGACCGCTATGTCGGCACCAACTTCTTCACCAACGACTTCGGCGGCAACCCGATGATGTATGTGAACCTCATCTGGATATGGGGTCACCCGGAGGTCTACATCCTCATCCTGCCGCTGTTCGGCGTCTTCTCCGAGGTCACCTCGACCTTTTCCGGCAAGCGCCTGTTCGGCTACACCTCCATGGTCTACGCCACGGTGGTCATCACTATCCTGTCCTATCTGGTCTGGCTGCACCACTTCTTCACCATGGGCTCCGGCGCCAGCGTCAACTCCTTCTTCGGCATCACCACGATGATCATCTCGATCCCGACCGGGGCAAAGATGTTCAACTGGCTTTTCACCATGTATCGCGGCCGCATCCGCTTCGAACTGCCGATGATGTGGACGGTGGCCTTCATGCTCACCTTCGTCGTCGGCGGCATGACAGGCGTGCTGCTTGCGGTGCCGCCGGCCGACTTCGTGTTGCACAACAGCCTGTTCCTGATCGCGCATTTCCACAACGTCATCATCGGCGGCGTGCTGTTCGGCCTGTTTGCCGGCATCGCCTACTGGTGGCCCAAGGCCTTCGGCTTCAGGCTCGATCCGTTCTGGGGCAAGGTCTCGTTCTGGTGCTGGGTGCTTGGCTTCTGGTTCGCCTTCATGCCGCTCTATATCCTCGGCCTGATGGGCGTGACGCGCCGCATGCGCGTCTTCGACGATCCCTCGCTGCAGATCTGGTTCGTCATCGCTGCCTTCGGCGCGGTGCTGATCGCCGCCGGCATCGCCGCTTTCCTGGTCCAGATCTTCGTCTCGATCCGCAAGCGAGCCGAACTGGTCGACGTCACCGGCGATCCGTGGGACGGCCGCACGCTCGAATGGTCGACCTCCTCGCCGCCGCCCGCCTATAATTTCGCTTTCACGCCGGTCATCCGCGACAACGACGCCTGGTTCGACATGAAGAGAGCCGGCTACCGGCGCCCGCTCTCCGGCTTCAGGCCGATCCACATGCCGAAGAACACCGGCACCGGTGTCGTCCTGGCCGTGTTCAGTGTGGCGCTGGGCTTCGGGCTGATCTGGTACATGTGGTGGCTGGCGGCGCTGAGCTTCGTCTGCCTCATCGCCACCGCCATCGGCCACACCTTCAACTATCACCGCGACTTCGACATCCCGGCGGCCGAGGTCGCGCAAAAGGAAGAGGCGAGGACGGCGCTCCTCGCCGCTCAGGGGGCTAGGGCTTGAGCATGGCATCGACGGCAATCACGGTCGGCGCCGAGCCGGTCTTCCATCTGGAAGAGGAGCATGCGCACGCCGAAGGCGGCAGCACCATGCTCGGCTTCTGGCTCTACCTGATGAGCGACTGCCTGATCTTCGCCATGCTGTTCGCGGCCTTTGGCGTGCTCGGCGGCAATTACGCGGCGGGTCCGGCGCCGAAGGACCTGTTCGATCTCGGCCTGGTGGCGGTCAACACCACCATGCTGCTGCTCTCCTCGATCACTTACGGCTTTGCCATGCTGACCATGGACAAGGGCCGTGTCGGCGCGACGCAAGCCTGGCTCACGGTGACCATGCTGTTCGGCCTGGCGTTCCTCTCCATCGAGCTCTACGAGTTCGCGCATATGATCCATGAGGGCGCCACGCCGCAGCGCAGCGCCTTCCTGTCGTCCTTCTTCACCCTGGTCGGCACGCACGGTCTGCATGTCACCTTCGGTATCGTCTGGATGCTGACGCTTATGGTGCAGGTCGCGCGATACGGCCTGATCGAGGCCAACCGCCGCCGGCTGATGTGCCTCTCGATGTTCTGGCACTTCCTCGACGTCGTCTGGATCGGCGTCTTCACCTTCGTCTATCTGATGGGGACGTTGCGATGAGCGCTCATGATCATACCGGTCACGACCACGCGCATGGCGGCGCCGCGCACGGGTCGCTGAAGGGCTACCTGATCGGCTTCTTCCTGTCGGTGATCCTCACCGCCATTCCGTTCTGGCTGGTAATGGACGGCGTCATCGACAACAAGCAGGCCACGGCCGTCATCATCATGGCCTTCGCCGCGGTGCAGATCGTCGTCCACATGATCTTCTTCCTGCACATGAACCCGGCCTCCGAGGGCGGATGGTCGATGCTGGCGCTCATCTTCACGGTGATCCTCGTCGTCATCGTGCTGAGCGGCTCGCTCTGGGTGATGTACCATCTCAACGCCAACATGATGCCCGGGCTCCACGAGATGCGGGAGATGCCATGAGCCCTGTTTCGGGCGTGGGGAGGGTCAATCTCAAGGCAGAAGTCACGGGCGGCCGGGCGGATACAGGCACTCACGCCGCGCCGTCGAAAGGCTCCGCGTCGCGCTTCTTGCTTGCGCTGCTCGGACTTGTCGGCGTTCTGGTGTTTCTTGGGCTCGGCATCTGGCAGTTGGAAAGACGGGTCTGGAAACTCGACTTGATCGCCCGCGTCGACCAGCGCATCCATGCTCCGGTCGTCGATGCGCCAGGACCCGCGACATGGGCTGATATCAACGCGGCCGGCTATGAATATCGCCATGTACGCCTCACCGGCAGTTTCTTGGGCGGAGCCAACACGCTGGTGCAGGCGGTGACCGAGCTTGGCGGCGGCTATTGGGTGCTGACGCCGATGCGCGACGACCGCGGCTTCACGGTCCTCGTCAACCGCGGCTTCGTTCCGCAGGAACGCAAGGCCGAATTTCAACAAGAGAGCGGCGGCGCGAGGTCGCCTACGGCGATTGACGGGCTGCTGCGCATCAGCGAGCCCGGCGGCGGCTTCCTGCGCAGCAACGATCCGGCGGCCGATCGCTGGTATTCGCGCGACGTCGCGGCAATCGCCAAGGCGCGCGGCCTGACCGACATCGCGCCCTATTTCATCGACGCCGGGGCGTCCGGCGCGGACAGCTGGCCGCGCGGCGGCCTGACCGTCGTCACCTTCCGCAACAGCCACCTTGTCTATGCTCTGACCTGGTTCGCCCTGGCAGCGATGCTGGCGATCGCCATCGCCAGGCCGATTTTTGCCCGGCGTCGGAAGCGGGACGCGGCAAGATGAACATCTCGATCGCGCGGCTTCATCACGGGAAGCCGTGCCCAGGGGCTCCTCTTGTCGGCCACGGAGGCGCCGCCTCGAACGCCGACGTGACGAACAGGAAGAACCTGCTGCTTCTCATCCACTTGCGCTGGCTGGCGGTGGCGGGGCAGGTGCTGACCATTCTGGTGACGCAATACTGGTTCGCCATCCCGCTGCCGCTTACCGAGATGGCTGGCGTGGTGCTGTTCCTCGTCGCGTTGAACATCTTCAGCCTGCTCGCCCTGCGCGGCAATCGCCGTATCTCCAACGGCCAGCTTTTCGTCGCGCTGATTTTCGACATGGCGGCGCTGACCACGCAGCTCTATCTGAGCGGCGGCGCCTCGAACCCGTTCGTGTCGCTCTATCTGCTGCAGATCACGCTCGGCGCCGCGCTGCTGGCGCCATGGTCGACCTGGATCCTAGTGGTGGCCGCCTCGGCCTGCTTCGTCTTCCTCATCTTCGTCTTCCAGCCGATCGCGCTTTCGCATCACGGCGGCAGCGACCTGCTGGCGCTGCATCTGCGCGGCATGTTCATCTGCTTCGTGCTGGCAGCCGGCCTGATCGTGATCTTCATGACACGCATCAACCGCAACCTGCGCGAACGCGACGCCTATCTCGCGGACCTGCGCCAGCGTTCGGCCGAGGAAGACCACATCGTGCGCATGGGTCTGCTGGCCTCCGGCGCCGCGCATGAACTGGGCACCCCGCTGTCGACCATATCCGTCATCCTGTCCGACTGGCGCCAGATGCAGGGCGTCAAGCGCAACCGTGAGCTTGCCGAGGACGTGGCCGAGATGCAGGCGCAGATCGAGCGCTGCAAAAGCATCGTCACGGGCATCCTCATGTCCTCCGGCCAGGCGCGGGGAGAAGGCACGATCCGCACCACGATCCGCCACTTCCTCGACGACCTCGTCCAGGAGTGGCGTGTCAGCCGCCAGCCTTCTAGGCTGGACTTCAGCAACGGGTTCCAGCCGGACGAGCCGATCGTGTCCGACACGGCGCTGCGGCAAGTGATCTTCAATGTGCTCGACAATGCGCTGGAAGCATCGCACGATTGGGTCGGCATCGCTGCCGAGCGGCAGGATGAGAAACTGGTGTTCACCGTCAAGGATCGCGGACCGGGTTTCGACAAGGATATTCTGGCCGGGCTCGGCCAGCCCTATATGTCGAGCAAGGGGCGTCCGGGCGGCGGCCTGGGCCTATTCCTGGTGTGCAATGTCGTGCGCAAGCTCGGCGGCGACGTTTCAGCGCGCAACATGGAGGAGGGCGCCTGCGTTACCCTTTCGCTGCCGCTGGCGGCGCTGACCGGTGGAGACGATCGTGAAACCTGATCGGTCCTTGTTCATTGTCGAGGACGACGCGACTTTCGCGCGCACGCTCAAACGCTCGTTTGAGAAGCGCGACTACGACGTCGTGGTCTGCCATGACCGCGACGCCGTGATGGCCGCACTGGAAAAGACCGTTCCGGCCTATGCCGTCGTCGACCTCAAGCTCGGAGCGGGATCGGGACTCGAATGCGTCAAGCTGCTCGGCGCCCGCAACCCGTCGACGCGGATCGTCGTATTGACGGGGTTTGCCAGCATCGCCACTGCGGTCGAGGCGATCAAGCTCGGCGCCTGTCACTATCTGGCCAAGCCCGCCAACACCGACGACATCGAAGCCGCCTTCGGCCGCGACGAGGGAGATGTGTCGGTGCCGCTCACCAGCCGTCCCACCTCGATCAAGAACCTCGAATGGGAGCGCATCCACGAGACGCTGGTCGAGACCGGCTTCAACATCTCCGAAACCGCGCGCCGCCTCGGCCTGCACCGGCGCACGCTCGCCCGCAAGCTCGAGAAGCGCGTGGTGCAATAACTATCCGACCGCCACGGCCAGCACCGAGACGCAGTCGCCCGCCTTGACCAGGCCCGGGAAGTGACGTGCGGCGAGCAGCCCCGACATCCTGGCCCTGATCTCCTGCGGCGCCTGGCCGGTACGGCCGACCGGATGGATGCGCGCGACCACCTGGCCGTCCTCGACAGGCTCGCCGAGATCGACCATGGTCTCGATCATCCCGTCCTCCTCGGCGAAGGCGAAGCAATCGCCAGACGGCATATCTAGCCACTGAGTTCGAGTCTTCTCGACCGCACCAGACACAATGCCGGCGTGGCGCAACACGTTGAGGACGCCGCGCCGGGCAATCCGCACGGTTTCGGCGCGAGAGGTTCCGCCGCCGCCGAGCTCGGTGGTGACGAAGACCTTGCCCATTTCCTCGGCGGCCGTGTCATACATGCCGACCGCGTCGATCTCGGTCATGCGCATCGAGAACGGCGCCGAGAAGACTTCGACGGCGGCGAAGGCTTTTTTCTCCTGCGCCTTATCCGGCAGTGTGTGCGCGGCGCAGAAGGGCACGAAATCCAGCGTCTTGCCGCCGGAATGGAAGTCGAAGACGAGGTCCGCGCGAGGCAGCAATTCGCGTTGAAAGTAGTCGGCGATCTTCTCCGTCACGGTGCCGTCGGGACGGCCGGGAAAAGAACGGTTCATATTGCCCTTGTCGATCGGCGAGGTGCGCGTGCCGGCCCGGAACGCCGGATAGTTCATGGCCGGCACGATGATGATCGTGCCGGAGACTTGTTTCGGATCGAGCGTGCGGGCGAGCTCGTAAAGTGCCAACGGCCCTTCATACTCGTCGCCGTGATTGCCGCCGGTCAGCAGCGCCGTCGAGCCCTTGCCGTTGCGTACGACGCAGACCGGGATCATCACCGACCCCCAGGCAGAATCGTCGCGGCTGTAGGGCAGGCGCAAAAAGCCGTGCTGGACGCCGTCGCGCTCGAAGTCGACGGTCGGCGCGATCGGCGATGGACGCAGAGCTGACATCGGCCTCAGTCCTTCACGAAGAGCTTGCGCGGCACATTGGCCAGGCATTCGACGCCGGTGTCGGTGATCAGGATCGACTCTGTGATTTCCAGCCCCATCGTCTCCAGCCACAGCCCGGTCATGAAGTGGAAGGTCATGCCGGGCCTGAGCTCGGTGCGGTCGCCGGGGCGCAGGCTCATGGTGCGCTCGCCCCAGTCCGGCGGATAGGAGATACCGATCGGGTAGCCGGTGCGGTTGTCCTTGACGATGCCGTATTTCTTCAGGACGGCGAAGAAGGCATTGGCGATGTCCTCGCAGATGTTGCCGGGTTTCGCGGCGGCAAGGCCGGCTTCCATGCCTTCCAGCGTTGCCTTCTCGGCGTCGAGGAACGCCTGCGTCGGCTTGCCGAGGAAGACGGTGCGCGACAGCGGGCAATGATAGCGGTTGTAGCAGCCGGCGATCTCGAAGAACGTGCCTTCATTCGCCTTCATCGGCTTGTCGTCCCAGGTGAGATGCGGCGCCGAAGCGTCGGCGCCTGACGGCAGCAGCGGCACGATCGCCGGATAGTCGCCGCCAATGCCGGCGACGCCGCGCGTGCCGGCATCGTAGATCTCGGCGACGAGATCGCATTTGCGCATGCCGACTTCTATTTTGTCGACGATGCGCTGGTGCATCGCCTCGACGATGCGGGCGGCGTTGCGCATGTACTCGATCTCGGTCGGGCTCTTCACCGCGCGCTGCCAGTTGACCAGCGCGGTGGCGTCGGCGAAGCGGGCATTTGGCAAGTGCTTCTGCAGCGACGCGAAGGCGGCGGCCGAGAACCAGTAATTGTCCATCTCGACGCCAATGGAGAGCTTGTCCCAGCCGCGCTCGGCCAGCACGCTGGCAAGGTAGTCCATCGGATGCCGCTCGGTCGACTGCACATAGTGGTCGGCGTAGCCGATGATGTTGTCATGCGCGAGATAGGCGGTGCGCTTGGCGCCGTTGGCGTCCTGGCCGCGGCCGTACCAGACCGGCTCGCCTGTAGGCGGCACGATAACCGCCTGATGCACATAGAAGGACCAGCCGTCATACCCCGTCAGCCAGGCCATGTTGGAGGGATCGCTGACGATCAGCAGATCGACCCCCTTGGCCTCCATCGCTCTGCGGGTCTTGGCGAGGCGATCGGCAAATTCGCTCCGCGAGAATTTCAGATTTGGCTGCATTGTTCTTGGTCCTCGTTTGTTGGGCCTTGCGGCCGGTACTAGCTCTCGAAAATCGTTCCCGCCTTCGCCGCCCGCGCGCGATCCCGCGCAAGCGTGGCGATCGCGGTGTCCTGCACGCCGGTGCCGGTGAGGTCGGCGATGGTGATGTCGCTTGCCGAGCGCCGGCCGTGTTTGCTGCCGGCAATGATCTGGCCGAGTTCGGTGACCTCGGCGTCGGCTGCGAAAACCGCAGCCTCGATCGCGTGATGGAGCTCGCCAAGGCGCCGTGTCTGCTTGGCGCTGTCGGCGACATAGAGGTCGGCCATGCGCAGGATCGCCGGCGCGATCTCGTTCTTGTGCTCGGCATCCGAGCCCATCGCGGTGATGTGTTGTCCGGCGGAAACGAACCCGGGCTTGATCAGCGGTTCGGTCGACGGCGTCGTGGTGACGATGATGTCGGCGCCGGCTGCCGCGTTCGCGGCATCCGGCTCGGCGCGAACCATGATGCCCAGCCTGTCGCGCAGGCGGGCGGCGGTTGCTTCGGCCTTGGCGGCGTCGCGCGCCCAGATCCGCGCTTCCTCGATCGGCCGCACGAGGCGCAGCGCTTCCAATTGCAGGCCGGCCTGCAGACCGGCGCCGAAGATCGCCGCGACCTTGGAATCTTCGCGCGACAGATGCCTGGCCGCGACCGCGCCGGCGGCCGCCGTGCGGATATCGGTCAGATAACCATTGTCGAGCAGCAGCGCCTCGACCACGCCGGTCTTGGCCGAAAGCAGCACCATCATGCCGCCGCCGCTCGGAAGGCCGAGCT
Organism: Mesorhizobium sp. M2A.F.Ca.ET.043.05.1.1; assembly: GCF_003952445.1. Classification (NCBI taxonomy): domain Bacteria; kingdom Pseudomonadati; phylum Pseudomonadota; class Alphaproteobacteria; order Hyphomicrobiales; family Phyllobacteriaceae; genus Mesorhizobium; species Mesorhizobium sp. M2A.F.Ca.ET.043.05.1.1. The sequence continues at coordinate 4,056,908 of NZ_CP034446.1, read as the reverse complement.
TCGGATTGTCGAAGAAGCCGGAGCTGATCTTGACGGCGAAGCCGTCTATGCCTGGCACATAGGCGGACTTCACGTCGACTTCGCCGCGATGCTCGGGAATGTCGAGCCTCAAGATTGGCGGCATCGCCACCGGGAGCGTGGCCAGGGCGCGAAAGGCGTTCTCGACGCAGGCGACGGCTTCCAGGTCGAGCATCACGATCTTGCGAAGATCGCTTTCGGTGAGAATTGTCATCCGGCTCATGCGGCGCGCTCCTTCACGGAGAATTCGCCGCAGACGATGCGGCGGTGCAGGCTCATGTCGATGTTGCGCCCGGAGAGGATCAGCACAGTCGGGCCGCTCACTTTGACCTTGCCGGCAAGCAGGGCGCCAATGCCGACGGCGCCGGCACCTTCGACGATCTCGCGCTCCTCTTCATAGGCATGGCGAATGCCGGCGGCGATCTCGTCCTCGGAAAGCAGGACCACGTCGTCGAGCAAGTCGCGGCACATGGCGAAGGTCAGCCGGTTGTCGAGGCCGATGCCGCCGCCGAGCGAGTCCGCCAGCGTCGGCAGTTCCTCGACCTGCACGGGTCGGCCTGCCTCGAGGCTGGCTTTCATCGCGGCGCCCCGCGCCATGGAGATGCCGATGACTTTAGTGCCCGGGCTCACGCCTTTGACGGCCGCCGCCACGCCGGCCGCGAGCCCACCGCCGGAGAGCGGCACCAGCACGCATGCTGCGTCCGGAACCTGTCCCATGATTTCCAGCCCAAGCGTGCCTTGCCCGGCGACGATATCGGTATGGTCGAAGGGCGGCAGCATGACCAGCCCTTCCTCCGCCACCAGCCTGTCGACCTCCTGCTGGGCGTCGTCCTGGCTGTTGCCGACAATGCGCACTTCGGCGCCCAGGCGGCGGATGGCATCGAGCTTGTTCTCGGGCACCAGCCTCGACATGCAGATCACCGCGCGCATGCCTTCGAGCTTGGCCGCATGCGCCAGCGCGCGGCCGTGATTGCCGGTCGAGGCGGCGACGACGCCGCGCGATTTTTCGTCCGGGCTCAGGGCGGCCATCGCATTGGATGCGCCGCGCAGCTTGAAGGCGCCGGTGGTCTGGTGGTGCTCAAGCTTGAGATGAACAGGATGGCCCACGCGCTCCGACAGGTTTTGCGACAGCACAGCCGGCGTCCGCTCGACCTTGCCGGCAATGCGTTCGCGCGCGGCGCGAATATGCTGAAGCGTAACTGGCATCTCGATCACGGGCATGACGATCACTGGGCCAGCGGCTTGGTCCACAAGCGGCCGAACTCCGGTCGCGGCGTCGCGTCGCCGCAGAGCCGCAGGCAGTTCCAGGCGCTGGCCTGGTTGCTGGTGACGACCGGACGCCCGATCGCCTCTTCCATGCCCGGCACCGCGAGCGCGGCGCGCAACGCGGTGCAGGAGACGAACAGCGCATCGGCCTGCGGATGCGTGACTTTGCGCGCCATGTCGATGAGGGAAGCCGGCCTGATTCGGGCCATCTCGCGGTCATCCTCGAAGCCGAGGCAAGTGAAGCTCTGGATGTCGAAGCCATGCGCGGCGAAATAGGCGGCCATCGGCCGGCTGGTCTCGACGGTGTAGGGGGTCAGGATGCTGATGCGCTTCACGCCGAAGGCGCTCAGCCCGCGCATACCGGCCATCGGCGGCGTGACCACCGGCACGCCGGGCTTGGCCGCCTGGATCGCAGCTTCAATCTCGGCGTCGCCGATCACCACGGAAGCGGAGGTGCAGGAGTAGCAGACGGCATCGAGCGTCTCGTCCGGCAGGATCAGCGCCGCGCCCGCTGATAGCGAAGGCTGCATCTTGCGCAAATTCTCCGGCGTCGTCGGATTGGCGTAAGGGATGCGCGCGACGTAGACGCCGATGCGCTCGCTCGCCACCATGCGGCGAAAATCCACCTCGCTGGTGTGGTCGGTGGCCAAGGCGATCAGGCCGACGCGCTTTTCCAGCGGACGTGCGTCAAGCGCGGGGCGCGCCGTTTCGAGCCGGATCTCGGGCAGTGCTTTCATGACTTTCATCTTTCGATCCTGCCGTAGCGATGCTCCAGCCAGCGCAACAGCACGACGGAGCAGAGGCTGATGACGAGGAAGAACGCGCCGACCAGCGTCATCGGCTCGATATAGCGGTAATAGGTGTTGGCGACGCTCTTCGCCTGGTTCATCAGCTCGAGCACTGTGATCGCCGAAAGCAGCGGCGTCTCCTTGAACATGGCGATGAAATAGTTGGCCAGGGCCGGGATCATCGGCGGGATCGCCTGCGGCAGGATGATATGCGTCCAGGTGTGGCGTCCGTTGAGATTGCAGGCCTTGGCCGCCTCCCACTGGCCGCGCGGCACGTTGTCGATCCCGGCGCGATAGACCTCGGCCGTGTAGGTGCCGTAGTGCAGGCCGAGCCCGATCACGCCAGCCACCAGCGGCGGCAACAGGATGCCGATATCGGGCAGCACGTAGAAGATGAAATAGAGCTGCACCAGCAGCGGCGTGCCGCGGATGAATTCGGCGAACCAGCCGACGCTGCGCGCGACGAGCCGGTTCTCGGAGCGCCGCGCCAGCGCGATCGCAAGCCCTACGATCGCCGCCAGGATAGAGCCCAGGATGGTTGCCAGGATGGTGATCTTCACGCCCTGGATCAGGGTCGGCATGATCTCCCAGACGAAGTTCCAATCCCAGTCCATCAGACGCGCACTCCATCCAGGCCGCGCGCCATGCGGCGCTCCAGCGTGCGCACGCCCCAGGAAATGATCAGCGCCAGCGCAAAATAAATGATCAGCACGGACAGGAACGGCATCAGCGTGCTGCCGGTCTGCGAACGCACCACTTGCGCCTGGAAGGTGAGATCGGCGAGCGATATCAGCGACACGACCGACGTCGCCTTGAGCAGCTCGATGGCGTTGTTGCCGAAGGTCGGCAACATGACGAGCAGCGCCTGCGGCAGGATCACGTGCCGCATGCCTTGCCAGCGGCCGAGATTGAGCGCCGTGCAGGCCTCATATTGCTCGCGGCCGACCGACAAGATGGCGCCGCGCACAACTTCCGCCGCATAGGCGCCGACATTCAAGCCCAGCGCCAGCACGCCGGCCTGCAGCGGCGTCAGCGACAGGCCGGCGAAAGGCAGCACGAAATAGGCCCAGAACAGCTGCACGAAGATCGAGGTGCCGCGGAAGAATTCGATATAGGCCGTGGCGATCGCGCGCAGGAGGAAGAAGCGCGACACGCGCCCCATGCCGGCAAGGAAAGCCATGATCAGCGCCAGCACCGATCCCATCAGCGTCAGCTCGATGGTGACAAGCGCTCCCTGCAATATCAGGCCGAGATAGCCGGACCACTGGGTCATAGGGTTCCAACGTTTGCGGTTAGCTTTCTTCTCCCCGTATACGGGGAGAAGATGCCGGCAGGCAGATGAGGGGCAGCGCGAACCTTGAAATGCCGGCGCCGCCCCTCATCCGTCACTTCGTGACACCTTCTCCCCGCAAGCGGGGAGAAGGAAAAAGAGCTTACTTCGCCGCGCAGAGCTTCTCGCGCGTCGTCGACATCGCCGCCTTGGCGGAGAAGCCGTAGGGCTCGATGATCTTGGCGAACTCGCCGGACTTCTTCAGCTTGGCGAGCTCGACGTCATAGGCATCGCGCAGCGCCTCGTCGCCCTTCTTGAAGGCGGCGCCGTCGCAATAGACCGGGGCGCCCTGCACCGGTGCGATCACTTCGAGGTTGGGATCATTGGCCTTCTTCATCAGGTCGTTGATCGACAGAACCGGCAGCGAATAGGCGTCGATGCGGCCATCCTGCACCATTTTCAGGCCGCTCTGGCCGTCCGGCACGACGATGACCCGATCGCGCGGCACGCCGGCATTGAGCGCCAGCTTCTCCTCGGTGCCGCCGCCGGGCGCGCCGACGGTGGCGGAGCTGTCCTTGGCGATGTCCTCATAGCTCTTGAAGCCCTTCGGATTGCCCTTCTTCACCAGCATCGCCTCGGCATCGCACAGCACCGGTTCGGAATAGGCGACCGCCGCGCAACGCTCCGGCTTCATGAACAGGCCGGCGGTGACGACGTCGAAGCGTCCAGCCTGCAGGCCGGGGATCATGGCGCCATATTCGGAGATGGAGGCAACGATGTCGTTGACGCCGAGACGCTTGAAGATCTCGCGCGCCACGTCCGGCGCCGCGCCCGAGACCTTGCCGTCCGCGGCCACCGCCGTATAGGGCGGCTCGTTGGCGATGGCGACGCGGGCAAAGCCTTGCTGCTTGAGCTGCTCCAGCTTTGCATCGTCGGCCGAACGCGCGCCGGAGGCGAGCAGCATCGTGCTCACTGCGAGGCCGGCGACGCCAGCCAGAATGCCAAGTTTCTTCATCGTTCCCAACTCCTTGTTTCTGTTATTGGTTTGCTCGGTTCGGGACGGCCTTTGGCCGCCCGTGGACGGCTTGCGCCGCCCGTTTGCATTGCGGTCAGACGCGATGTCCGGCCGCGATGATCTTCTTCAGGAAGCTCTGCGTTCTTTCCTGTTTGGGATGGCGGAAAATCTCATCGGGCTTGCCTTCCTCGACGATCCTGCCGCGGTCGAAGAACAGCACGCGGTCGGCGAAGTCGTGGGCGAAGCCCATCTCGTGGGTAACCAGAAGCATCGTCATGTCGGTCTCGGCCGCGAGCTTGCGCATGACGTTGAGAACTTCCTCAACGAGCTCAGGATCCAGCGCCGAGGTGACTTCGTCGAACAGCATGATCTTGGGTGACAGCGCCAACGCGCGCGCGATCGCCACTCGCTGCTTCTGGCCGCCGGAAAGCTGCGCCGGCATCGCTTTCGTCTTGTCGGCGAGGCCCACCATGTCGAGCAGTTCCATCGCCCGCTTCTCGGCGGCGGCGCGCGCGACGCCCTTGGTGAGCATCGGCGCCAGCGTCACATTGTCCATGACGCATTTGTGCGGGAAGAGATTGAAGAGCTGGAAGACCATGCCGATCTTCTGGCGCATCCTGGCCAGGTGCCGCTCGTCGGCCGGCAGCAATTGGCCGTTGCGCTCCATGTGGTAGAGCTGCTCGCCATCGACCTGGATGTGGCCGCCGTCGATCTTCTCCAAGGTCATCAGGATGCGCAGGATCGTCGTCTTGCCTGAGCCTGACGGGCCGATCAGCGCCAGCTTCTCGCCGGGCATCACCTGCATCGACAAACCGTCCAGCACCTTGAAGGTGCCGAAGCTCTTCGAAATCGCATCGACCTTGATGATGGGCGCGGGCAATCCATTTCCCCGTTCTGGAGAAGCCTATGCCCTTAACGATGCGAAACGCGTCAAATCATGTCAATTAGGAAAATAATATCATGACAATATTTCCGGCGCGGCACAATTACAGGGCAATCTGGACTCCTTTTGTGCATCAGATGGCGAGCAGGAGATGCTCCGGATCGCCGAGCAGCAGCTTGGCGACAACGCTCAGGCCCGCCCGCAGTTCCCCCTCTGTGGTCGATCCGAGCGAGATGCGCACGGCCGGACGCCACGGCGTGTCGGCGATGCGGAACGAAGTACCCGGCGCGATCGCTACGCCGCGCAGGCGCGCTTGAGAGACAAAGCTCTCCTCGGCGCGGTCGCCCGGCAGCTCCAGCCACAGATGCAGCCCGTCCCGGTGGACGCGATAGTCCACGCCCGTCAGGACTTCCGCGGCGATCTCCTGGCGCCGCCTCAGCGCCTGGCGTTGCCAGTTGACCAGCTCCATCGCCGTCCCGTCATTCACCCAGCGCGTGGCGATCTCCGCCACCATCGGCGTCGCCATCCAGTTCGAGACGAGGTGGCGGTTGGCGACGGCGGCCACATAGCGGTCCGGCACGGCGAGATAGCCGATGCGCAGGCCGGGCACGGTGATCTTGGTGAAGGAGGTGACGTAGAGCGTCCGCTCCGGCGCGAACGCGGCGACCGCCGGCGGCCGGCCTTCGACCAGCGGCCCGAGCACGTCGTTCTCGATGATCGCAATATCGTGCTTGCGCGCGACCGCGGCGATCTGCTCGCGGCGAGTGGCGTCCATCAACGTCGCCGTCGGGTTGATCACCGAGGGCTGTACGAAGACCGCGCGGATGTCCGAGAGGCGGCAGGCCTCGTCAAGCGCCTCTGGGATCAGCCCGTTGCCGTCGATCGGCAGCCCTTCGAGGTTGAAGCCGAGATAGCGCGAGAGCGGCACCAGCGTGTGGTGGCCGATCGCCTCGGTGGCGACCGTCGAGCCGGGCGGCGCCACGCTCATCAGCGCTACCGTCATGCCGGCGGTGGCGCCGTTTGTCAGGCTGATATTCTGCGGCGACGCTTCCAGCCCGCACAGCTTCAGCCATTCGACCGCGACCGCGCGGTGACGCGGGAAAACCATGTTCGGCCGGAACGACAGCGCCGAGCTGGACGGCAGGTTCTCGGCGAGCCAGCCCAGCGCCTGCTTCAGTTTCTCCAGATGCATCGGCTCGCAGACCGGCTTCAGGATGGAAAGGTCGATGACCTCGCCCAGCCGTTCCGGGATGTAGGGCGGCTCCGGTTCCCGGCGCTGCGTCTGCACGAAGCTGCCGCGGCCGACCTCGCCGGAAATCAGCCCGCGGCGGATCAATTCCTCATAAGCGCGGCTGACGGTCTGCACCGAAAGTTTCAGATCGTCCGCCAGCCGGCGGTGCGTCGGCAGCTGCGTGCCGTTGGCCAGCCGCCCGTCATGGATGGCGCGGGCGAACTGGTCGGCCAGCGAGAGATAGGCCGGGCGGCGGATGAGAGCAGGATCTGGCTGCCATAATGTCATGACTTATTAGAGATCGAAATCAGTGCAATTGACAATCGAAATAATGCATCGTCATGGTGTCCTGAACGAAAGGCGGATACCGCATGGCGGCAGCGAAGCTCGACCCGATCGACCTCAGGATTCTCGACGCCATCCAGCGCGACGGGCGCATCACCAAGCTGGCGCTGGCCGAAAAGGTCGGCCTGTCGCCGACGCCGTGCTGGATGCGGCTGCGCAAGCTGGAGAAAGCCGGCATCGTCTCCGGCTATCACGCCGCGGTCGCCATGCGCGTCATCGCGCCGGTGGCGACCGTGCTGATGGAAGTGACGCTGGCCAACCATCGCCAGGCGGATTTCGATCGCTTCGAGCGGGTGGTGCGGGATGTACCGGAGATCGTCGCCTGCTGGTCGGTAGGCGGCGGCGTCGATTACGTGCTGAAGGTCATGGCGCGCGACATCGACGCCTATCAGCGGCTGGTCGACGGCCTGCTCGAACGCGAGATCGGCATCGACCGCTACTTCACCTACATCGTCACCAAGACGGTCAAGGACGAGACCGTGCTGCCGGTGGCCGACCTGCTGCCGGAGCAAGGGTGAGTCGGTCTTCCGATCAGCGTGGAGATTAGCCGACACGTCAGTACTTCGTCATCCACGGGCGGAGCAAGGAGCGAAGCGACGCGGCGCAGACCCGAGGATCCATGCCGTGGCGCCAAGGCATTGCGACGGTGCAGAATTCTGCGCCGCAGCGCCCTTCGATCAATGTAACGGCATGGATCCTTGGGTCTGCGCGACGGAGCTGCGCTCCTGCTTCGCCCAAGGATGACGAGGCTGAGGAGCCTCGGCCAATTTTCACCGTTTGATCGCACCCGCCAGCCGGCAAGCTAGAGAGATCGACCTGCTCTCCCGGCCAATAGAGAAAATCTCTCTACATCGGACCGCCGAAACAGCCTCTTTGTCTCGACAGCGCGACTAGTCTCTCCCTATCGCCTCGGCACCGGGAGACTTGACTGATGTCCGCGCATTTTGCCCGCACCAACCACCATGAAGCGCTCGATCGCCTCGCCGATCGCCGCCTGCTGCGCGCGCTCGCCTATGTCGACGGCCACTGGACGGCAAGCGAGGCTGCGGCAAGTTTCGAGGTCACCGATCCGGCGACCGGCGCTACCGTCGCGTTTGTGGCGGCACTCGATGCCGCCCAGACGACGACGGCGATCAATGCCGCGTCCCGTGCGTTTCCCTCCTGGCGGGCGCTGTTGCCGCAGGAGCGCTCGAAAATTTTGCGAAAATGGTTCGATCTGATCGTCGCCGCCAAGGATGATCTGGCGCTGCTGATGACGCTCGAGCAGGGTAAGCCGCTGAAGGAATCGCTTGGCGAGATCGACTACGCCGCCTCCTTCGTCGAGTGGTATGCCGAGGAAGCGAAGCGCCTCAGCGCCGAAAGCGTCACCAGCCATCTGCCGAACGCCGAGATGTCGGTGCGCCGCGAGCCGCTCGGCGTGGTCGGCGTCGTCACGCCCTGGAATTTCCCGTCGGCCATGCTCACCCGCAAGGCCGCGGCCGCGCTTGCCGCCGGCTGCACTGTGGTGGCGCATCCATCCTCCGAAACGCCGCTCTCGGCTTTGGCGCTGGCCGAGCTCGGCGAGCGCGCCGGGCTGCCGGCCGGCGTCTTCAACGTCATCACCGGCGACGCGCGCGCCATCGTCGGTGCGATGTGCGCCGATGCGCGAGTCCGCGCCATGAGCTTCACCGGATCGACCGAAGTCGGCCGGCTGATCGCCGCGCAGAGTGCCGCGACGATGAAGCGCCTGGTCATGGAGCTTGGCGGCCATGCGCCGCTGATCGTTTTCGACGACGCCGACATCGACAAGGCGGTGACCATCGCGCTCGACGCCAAATTCGCCACCTCCGGCCAGGATTGCCTCGCCGCCAACCGTATCTATGTGCAGCGGCCGATCTACGGCCGCTTCTGCGCCGCCTTCGCGCGCCGCATCGAGCAACTCCGCGTCGGCAACGGTCTGTCCGCCGACGCCGAGATCGGGCCGTTGATGCATGAGCGCGCGGTCAAGAAGGTCGAGGAACAGGTCGCCGACGCAATCGCTCACGGCGCCCGTTGCCTGACCGGGGGCAAGCGCCACGCTGCCGGCCCGCTGTTTTATCAGCCGACGCTGCTTGTCGATGTGCCGGACGAAGCGCTGATCATGCGCGAGGAAACTTTTGGGCCAGTCGCCGCCGTTACACCCTTCGACGACGAGGCCGAAGTCGTCGCCCGAGCCAATGCCACCGAATACGGCCTCGTCGCCTATGTCGTCACCGACAGCGGCGCGCGGCAGGCGCGCATGGGGCGTGCGCTGGACTACGGCATGGTCGCGATCAACCGCGTCAAGATCACCGGTGCGCCGATCCCCTTCGGCGGCGTCAAGCAATCCGGCATCGGCCGCGAGGGCTCGCGCCACGGGCTCGAAGCCTTTACCGACCTCAAATATCTCTGCCTCGATGTAGCCTAAGCTGCGCAGGCCCGCATTCTCGTCAGGAGTCAAAAAATGCTCGAACAGTCCAACGAACTCTCCGCCTGGGATCGCGACCACTTCTTCCATCCCTCGACGCATATGGGCACGCATGCTCGCGGTGAATCACCCGCCCGCATCATGGCTGGCGGCGAAGGCGTCACCGTCTGGGACAACACCGGCAAGAAGAGCATCGATGCCTTCGCCGGCCTCTACTGCGTCAATGTCGGCTATGGCCGCCAGAAGATCGCCGACGCCATCGCCGAGCAGGCCCGGAATCTCGCCTACTATCACGCCTATGTCGGCCACGGCACCGAGGCCTCCATCACGCTTGCCAAGATGATCATCGACCGTGCGCCGAAGGGCATGAGCCGAGTCTATTTCGGCCTCTCCGGGTCCGATGCCAATGAGACCAATATCAAGCTGATCTGGTACTACAACAACGTGCTCGGCCGGCCGGAAAAGAAGAAGATCATCTCGCGCTGGCGCGGCTATCACGGCTCAGGCGTGATGACCGGCTCGCTGACCGGGTTGGAGCTGTTCCACAACGCCTTCGACCTGCCGCGCGCCCCGATTCTGCACACCGAGGCGCCCTATTATTTCCGCCGCGCCGACCGCTCGATGAGCGAGGAGCAGTTCTCGCAGCATTGCGCCGACAAGCTCGAAGAGATGATCCTCGCCGAAGGACCGGACACGGTCGCCGCCTTCATCGGTGAGCCGATCCTCGGCACCGGCGGCATCGTGCCGCCGCCGGCCGGCTACTGGCAGAAGATCCAGGCCGTGCTGAACAAATACGACGTGCTGCTCGTCGCCGACGAGGTGGTGACCGGCTTCGGCCGTCTCGGCACCATGTTCGGCTCCGACCATTACGGTATCAAGCCGGACCTGATCACCATCGCCAAGGGCCTGACCTCGGCCTATGCGCCGCTGTCCGGCGTCATCGTTTCCGACAGGGTCTGGCAGGTGCTGGTCAAGGGCTCCGACAAGCTTGGCTCGCTCGGCCATGGCTGGACCTATTCGGCGCACCCGATCTGCGTTGCCGCGGGGGTCGCCAATCTCGAGCTGATCGATGAGATGGACCTGGTGCGGAATGCCGGCGAGACGGGCGCCTACTTCCGCGCCGAGCTCGCCAAGGCCGTCGGCGGCCACAGGAATGTAGGCGAGGTGCGCGGCGACGGCATGCTGGCCTCGGTCGAGTTCGTCAAGGACCGCGACGATCGCGTCTTCTTCGATCCGGCGCTGAAGGTCGGGCCGCAGATCGCCACGGCGCTTGCCGCCAGCGGCGTCATCGGTCGCGCCATGCCGCAGGGCGACATCCTCGGCTTCGCGCCGCCGCTCTGCCTGACGCGCGAGGAGGCCGACATTGTCGTCGAAAAGACCGCCGACGCTGTGAATGGCGTCCTCGCCAGCATCTGAGAAGCGACGTCCGAGAAGCGATATGAATGCGATGACCAGAACCGTTCCCGCCACCATGGCCGCCGTGCAGCTTACCGGCCATGGCGGCCTGGAGAAGCTCGTCTACCGCACCGATGTGAAGGTGCCGGCACCTGCCGCCGGCGAAGTGCTGGTCAAGGTCAGCGCCTGCGGCATGAACAACACCGATGTCTGGGTGCGCCAGGGCGCCTATGGCACGGAGGAGGACGCGGCCGCGGTATCGACCTGGCGCCGCCAGGGCAACACGCTGACCTTCCCGCGCATCCAGGGCACCGACACGGTGGGTACCATTGTCGCTATCGGCGACGGCGTGCCAGCGAACCGCATCGGCGAGCGCGTCATGGTCGACTTCTCGATCTACAACCGCGACGACGATTCGCTGGCCGACATCGACTATATGGGCCATGGCCGCGACGGCGGTTATGCCGAATACCAGGCGCTGCCGGCGGAGAACGCGCATGTCGTCAACACCGATCTGAGCGATGTCGAGCTTGCCACTTTCTGCTGCGCTTATCTCACCGGCGAGCAGATGCTGGAGCGTGCCGCGCTGCGGGCCGGCGAGCGTGTGCTGGTCACCGGCGCCTCTGGCGGCGTCGGCTCGGGCATCGTGCAACTGGCCAGGGCGCGCGGCGCCATCCCCTACGCCGTCGTCGGCAAGGGCAAGGAGCAGGCCGTGCTCGACATCGGCGCCGAGAAGGTGATCACGCGCGGCGTGGCCGACCTGCCCGCCGCCGTCAACGAAGCGACCGGCGGCCAGCCCATCGACGTGGTGGCCGACCTCGTGGGCGGGACCATCTTCAACGACCTGCTGCGTATCCTGCGGCCCGAGGGCCGCTACACCACGGCGGGTGCCATTGCCGGGCCGGTCGTGCAGCTCGATCTGCGCACCATGTATCTGAAGCAGCTCCAGCTCCACGGCTCGAGCCAGGGCACGCGCGCCGACTTCCGCCGTATCGTCCGCTACATCGAGGAAAAGAAGATCAAGCCGCTGGTCGGCGGCGTCTACAAACTGTCGGACTTCCACCGCGCCCAGACCGACTTCATGGGCAAGGACTTCGTCGGCAAGCTGGTCGTGGTGCCGGATGCGATGTGGAGCGGCGCCTGATCCTGAAGGGACCGCCCGGCGAGCTCCTCAGTCGCCGCATCATCTGTCGCGGCGATTGCCGACGGCAAGCCAATATACGCCGGGAAGTAAACGCCTTGCGGGGCGTGCGTATCCGAGGACACCCGGACGAAACCGGGGCGTCCTCGCCTCGCAGTCGGCGATGCGCTTGCCCAGGTCATTGCGGCGTCCGGGCCTCTGAGCTATTTTAGCAGTTTATTGGATACGTCTGCCTGCCATCGCGGGCGCGTTCCTTGCCGCCTTGGCAGATTGTGAAGTCTTTAACAGACCGCGATGCTGCAAGCTGAATTCTTGTGGCTGACAGGTCATAGCGGTTGGGGATTTTGCCATGCTGCGACGCTACGCGCTGATTGCGGCCTTGATCGTCGTGGGCCTCACGACGGTGCAGGCCCAGGCCGATCGAAGGGTTGCGCTTGTCATCGGCAATTCGCAATACCACGAAATCCCGGCGCTCAAGAATCCCGACAAGGATGCCGAGGATGTGTCGAACACGTTCCGGCTGGCCGGATTCGATGTGTTCGTCGCCAAGGACCTGACCAAGCTCCAGTTCGAGAAGGAGTTCCGCAATTACCTCGCGGCGGCGGACGGCGCGGATCTGGCCATCGTCTATTATTCGGGCCACGGCTTTCAGATCGGCGGCGAGAACTTCCTGATCCCGGTCGATGCGTCGCTCAAGGCTGCGGCCGACATCGAGGTCCAGGCGGTCAAGCTCGACGATGTCCTGCAGCAATTGCGCGCCAAATCGAAGATCCAGGTGATCATCCTCGATGCCTGCCGCAACAACCCGTTCCCTCGCAAGGATTATTGGCTGCGCGACCAGTTGATCGCGGCCGGCGGCACCGGCCTTGCACAGGTGAAGAGCTCGCTGAACACGCTGATCGCCTTCGCCACCGAGCCGGGCGCAGTCGCCTATGACGGCTCCGGCGATCTCAGCCCGTTCTCGTCCGCCTTCTCCCGCCGCGCGCTGGCGCCGAACCAGGAGATACGCTCCGTCATGGCGGCCGTGCGCCGCGATGTGGTCGAGACCACCAAGGGGGCGCAGGTTCCGTGGGAGAATTCCTCGCTGATCGACGAGGTGGTGCTGATGCGCCGCGCCAGCCGGCCGGCTTTGCCGCCGGTGCTGGAAAAGACAGTGCCGTCGGGCGTCGGACCGGTCGCGCTCGACCTGCCTGTGCCGGTCGATGTCGACGGCGGCGCGGTCACCATCAGCATCGAAAGGCCGCCGGCGCTGGGGCGTCTGATGCTGGACGGCAAGCCGATCGCAACGGGCCAGCCGATAGAGGGCAAGGACCTGCCGCGGCTCCAGATGGACGTGCCGAAGGGCGCCGATGCCGAGGACCAGGTCGATATGCTGGCCTATGCCACGCATGACGAATGGGGCGGCGGATCGCAAGGCATCCTCGTGTTCCGGGTCAAGAACGGCGACGGCACCGCCGGCAAGCAGCTCGTGGCCTCGCTGGAGTCCGAGCAGAAGCAGCAGGTGGTGGAGCGCGGCATCCACATCGCCGGCGCCGCCGAGGCGATCGAGAACCACGACGTGAACGTTCCGGTAGGTGTCGGTCCGGTTCCGCTGAAGCTGGATTTGCCGACCAAGGATCCGGCGGTCAGCGTGAAGCTCGCGAGCTATCCGGCAACCGGGACGCTGTCCCTGCCGGATCGGACGCTGTCGCCGCAGTCGAGCCTGACGGCCGATGAAGTCGATAAGCTGCGCTACGAGCCGCAGATAGGCACGGTCCAGCCATTGATAGTCGGCGTCGAAATCAGGGCCGACAACACACCGTCAAAGCCGGCGACGATGAAGCTGTCGCCCAGCGTCGATCCGTGCGACCAGAAGGCAGGCGAGCCTTTGGACCTGCAGGGCGTCGTCCCCGGCCTGTTGCCCAACGAGATCGGCGCCGGCGCGGTGGACGCCTGCCAGGCGGCGGTGAAGGCCTATCCCGATGTCGCGCGTTTCCACTACGAACTCGGCCGCGCGCTGCTCGCCGCCGGCAAGGTCGACGAGGCGAAGAAGGCGATCCAGAAGGCTGCCGACCAGGGACATGTCCGCGCTGTGTTCGAGCTCGGCTATCTCAACGCAACCGGGACGGGTATGTCCGCCAACCGCAAGCAGGCCAACACTTTCTATGCGGCGGCGTCCGACAAGGGCGATCCTTATGGCATGACCTCATGGGGCCGCGCTTTGTTCAACGGCTACGGTGTAGACCGCGATACCGGCAAGGGGCTTGACCTGCTGCTCAAGGCGGCGGCGATGGGCCATACCTACGCGATGAACGATCTTGCGGCGATCTTCACTGAGGGCCGCAACGGCGTGCCGGCAGATCCGGCGCGCGCGGTGGCCTTCCTCAAAGCTGGCGTGGAGCGGCAGGATATGTATTCGATGAACCTGCTCGGCCGCAATTATCTCGCCGGCACGGGGGTCGAGAAGGACCCCAAGGCCGCCCTCTCGCTGTTCCAGAAGTCTATGGATCTCGGCCAGCCCTATGCGCCCGGCAGCCTTGCCCGCATGTACAGGGATGGAGTCGGCGTCCAGCAGGATCTGGCCGAAGCGCAAAGGCTTTTCGAGCTGGCGACCGACCGTGGCGATCAGTCGGCCGCCTATGATCGCGCGGCGCTGGAGATGCAAAGGGGCGACAAGGCCGATCAGGCGGTGGCCGCGCGCTACCTTGCTTTCGCAGCCGCGCTAGATCTTCGCAACGAAATCCCGGACGCAAAGGCGACGCTCGCGAAATTCGGCGCGAAGGCGAAGACAGCGGCCCTGAAACAGATGCGTGGGGAACTCAAATCGAAGATTTCGGCGGACGGCTCGTTGGACGATCAACTGGTCAAGACGGCCAGGGCGGTCTGGGAGCAAGCCAATCCGCGCCGGGACTTGTTCTGATCAACAGGAGGCAGAAGTGGTGGGCTGGGCATCAAAACAGGCAATCGTTGGGACAATTCTATCCGGTGCTCTGGCTGTCACGGGGTGCACGACCATAATGCCCAAGCCCGAGCCGGCGCCGGCGCCGAACCACAGGACGAAGGTTGTTCGCACGACGACCACGCCAAAGGTGGTCAAGCAGAACAAGGTCACGGCCAGGAAACTGATCAAGCCCATCCAGAACGAAACTGCGCCTGTCATTGCGCCGTTGGGCGGAGGCGGCAGCGGCGGTAGCGGGGGTAGTGGCGGCGGCGGAGGCGGAGGTGGAGGCGGTTGGGGATGACCGCTCGATAGCTGTTCTCCATCCTGCGCTTGCAACATCCACAGGGGACCGCTTCAAGGTCGCTTTGACCAAGTAGGCGCAAGGCGGCTACAGATGATCCTGAACTAAGGACTTTCCGGGCGTTCTCCGGCGGAAAACCCCTAATACGCGTCGACCGATTGCCGCTGCGCTTCCATCTCCGCCATCTGGATGCCCATCTCGACAAAGGCGGAAAGCACGGCGAAGCGGTCGGCGGTCGAGACGCGCGCCAGCCCCGCCAGGATACCGGCGTTGACGGCGTGGGCAGCGGGGAATCCGGTCGACAGCATATCGAAGGCCGGGTCGCGCCATGCCGCCGACAAGGCGATCCATGCAGCCGGCGTCGCCGGCGACGGATCGATAGCGCTGCTGAGCGCCGCCCGATGGCGAGGATTGCCGGGCTCGCCCACCCAGTCGCTGACGAGAGCCAGCAATTCGAAATCCCTTTCGGCAAGCAGCTCGGCGAGATGGCTGAGGCACTCATGCCCCCACCAGACCGCGGCGCGCTCGGGCAGGAGATAGGCGCAGAACGTCACGGCTTCCTCCGGCACGCGTCCGGCGAGCAGCGCGCGGCAGAATTCCAGCGGGGGTTGGGCGGCGGCCGGCGACTTCATGTCCCGGGCGATCGCTGGACAGGCAAGAAACAGATCCCTTGCCGTTCTGTATCCGAGTTCATTGGCCATCGCTGCCACACCCCGAGCATCGGCACAAACAGCACTGAAACCCGCGGCCAAGCGCCGGTCAAGCCTCAACCTTATCAGGCGGCGGCCATCGGCAACGTGCGCTTGTTCACAGACAATCGTTTCGAGATTTGATATAGTCCGCGCCAGCGAAAACCCGCTCGAAACAGATCAAAACAGGAGTGACGGTCATGCGGTGGGGCAGTTCAGCCTTGGCATTGGCGGTCGTGCTTTTTTCAACGCACGTTTACGCCGATCCGCTTCAGAAATCGGAAGACATCGTGAAATTCTTCGCCGGCCAGGGCAATCTTGGCGCCTCACGCGGCATCTGCGTCGGCACCGAGGAAGAGTGCAAGAGCAAGGCCGAGAAGAACCAGGCGCCGCCCCAGAAGGCTGGCCTCGACATGATGATCAACTTCGCCCTGGATTCGGCCCAGCTCGACCAGACCGCTCGCACGGAGCTGGACGAGTTCGCCAAGGCGCTGAAGGACAACAGGCTGAGCACGTTCAGCTTCGTCGTCGAGGGTCACACCGACGCGACCGGCACGGACAGCTACAACCAGGGCCTCTCGCAGCGGAGGGCGCAATCGGTGGCCGCCTTCCTCGAAGCCAACGGCGTTGAATCGGCGCGGCTCGAAGCGATCGGCCTCGGCAAGTCGCATCCGCGCGTCGCCAATCCATACGATCCGGTCAACCGCCGTGTGGAAATGCGCATCAGGACGGAATAGACGGGCCTCAGGCAAGCCGACCCGTCAACAGCGAAACAGGTCAGGGGGAGCTCGGTCAAAACGCCGGCTCCCCTTTTTTGCTGTCTATTTCGACGCAATTCCAGGCGGAAAACCGCTTCACACTTTTCCTGGAATTGCTCGACGATCAATTCTTGATCGCGTTGCCGATCACAACGCCGCTGCCGAAGATCAGCGCCTTGGTCAGGAAGTCGTTGTTTTCTCTCGGCGGCGGCGCGTCCTCGCGAACCACTGTGTCGCTGTTGCGGCGGCGCTGAACGACCTGCGTCTGTTTCCGGCGCGGCTTTTGCTGCGCCGTCGGGTCCAGCGTGCGGGTCTTCTGCGCGACCTGATTCCTGGTCGGCGCGGTGCGCGCCTGGTCGGCGGCGTTCCTGGCGCGCACGGCATCCATCATCGGGTCGGTCTGGATCACCAGCAGAGCCAGCTGTTCGCGCGTCAGATAGGTGGTTGAGGGCAGGCCGTTCTTGCCTTGCCAGACGCCGATCGCCTGGCGCGTCCTCGGACCGATATTGCCGTCGACCTGGCCGAGCTCGTTGCCCAGCGCTTCGATACGCAGTTGCAGGTCGATGCGGCCGTTGCGGTCGAGCCCGATGGCGCTTTCCGTCAGCTCGGTGCCTTGCGTCTTCCTCATTTCGTCGGTGATGCCGACAGAGGTGCGGACGGCTGAGCCTGGATTGGCACTGGCATCGTCCGCGCCAAGCGCCGCCACCTGCTTGCCCGCCGCCGGATCCTTTAGCTGGTCGATGTTGAGCTTCGCCACCGTGGCGAAACGGCCGTTCGGGAACTGGTCGAGATAGGCCTCGTAATAGGGGATGGCGTTCTTCTTCGAAGCCTCGTCCCAAAGCCGCTGCTCGACCTCCCAGGACGGCGGCTCGCTGGCCACGGGAGCGGGCGCGGCCGTCGCCTTGGCCGCGTCGGCTGGCGGCGTTGCGGCGGGCGAAGCTGTTTCTGCCACGGGCTTGCCGAGGAACACTTCTCGTCCGAGCGAGGCATTGTGCCATGGCCGCTGCCTGCCTTGCGTGGCTTCCGTCACCTCGCCGCGCACCCGCGTCAAGGCGCTCTGGATCTCGACGCCCGGCTCGGTCAGGTGCTTGGCCAGAGCCAGCGAATAGGGGCTGTCGACGCCGTTGCCGTCGAAGGCGATGGCGCCGGGGTCGGTCGCATAGGCAATCAGCACGCCGCCCGTGCCCATGCCGTCGGCCTTTGCATCGACCGGCGCGAGGCCGGCGCCGAGCGAGCGGCTCTTCGGCAGCGCCGCTGCCAGCGTGCGCGCCAGCGGATTGTCGCGGCAGGCGTCCAGAATGATGATGCCGACGGCGGGATCGGCCGGCAGCGCCGCCATGAATTCGTCGATCTGGACCGTGCGGGTCTTGAGATAGGCCGGCGACGTCAGCTCGGCATCGACCGGAATGAGGTAGTTCCTGCCGTCGACCTGCATGCCGTGCCCGGCATAGTAGATGACGGCAAGGTCGGCATTGTAGGACTCTTCGGTGAATTTGCTGATCAGGCTGTGCATGCCGGCATTGTCCTGGTCGACGCCTTCGATCACCTGGAAGCCGGCGTTGCGCAGCGTGGACGCGATGAGGCGGGCGTCGTTCGCCGGGTTCGGCAAAGCGACGGCATTGACATACTTGCTGTTGCCGATGACCAGCGCGACGCGCTTGCCGTTGGGCGTGGCGGCCTGGGCGCCGAACGCGGTATGGAACAGCAGGATCAACCCGCCCAGAATGATGGCGAACGCTTTCATGGATCAGCCCTCCGCCCCTTGGGGCGCGTTATCGATGTCTGCGCATGCTGAGTGTCGTAAGCGACAACGTCGCTTCTGCCAAAATAGTCTCTTGAGCGTCTGTGATCTCGACCACAGATTTGGTTCACGAGGGGCCCGAAATTTCCTCTGTGAGCATTCGCTAAATTACCATTGGCGGGCCTGAAAACCAATCGGCCCATCCAGCCATGCGAGGTTTGGTGAACCGGCTAGTTCCTCAAACAGAAGTTTTGACCGGTTGGTTAGTGTATGTTGGCAGACCCCGTGCCTTGGCGATTGGCCGAGACGCCTATCGCGGTCGTCATCCACGGGCGGAGCAAGGAGCGTAGCGACGCGCGCAGACCCGAGGATCCATGCCGTGACTTTGAAGCCCCGCAGCGGTCCAGAATTCTGCACCGTTGCACACTCGGTCCAGGTAACGGCATGGATTCCAGGGTCTGCGCGCGTCGCTTCGCTCCTTGCTCCGCCCTGGAATGACGAGGTTCAGAGCCTTCAGCTCATCGCCGGCGTTTGCGCTGACTCTCCCAAACGGACGTTGATGCCTTGCCCAACAAGCCTGCAATCTATCAAAATCCCTGTGTTAAGGACCTAACCGGGCTCCAGCGTCTCCTGGAGGGAGCCTATCAGCGCGGTGATCGCCTGCTTGTATTTCTCGAATTCCGGCGACGTCTGCCGCACTTCGGTCGTGGTCGTCGTCGGCTGGCCCTGGTCGGTCGCCACGCGCGGCACTTTTTGCCCCATCTTCCGCTCGGCCCAGTCCACAACGTAGCTCGCAGTCTTGCCGGTGAGGAACGGGTTGGCCTGGATGACGGCCGACCCGAGCACCGCGCTCAACTGCGTCGAGCCGGGCGCCGCCAGGACCTGGGCCGCGCCTTCCATGCCGAGGAAATGGCAGAGATAGAGGCGGCCGGCGGTGATCTGGTGGCCGCGCGCGCGCAGATAGGCCTCGCCCTCGCGCGCCAGGTTGCGCACCATTTCGCGCGACAGCGTCGCGTCGTAGCGAAGCGCAAGCAGGTCGGCGGTCGACAGCGAGCGGGCAAGGTCGGGCCGATAGGTGTTCATCATCCGGATCCAGGTCTTGGAGATGAACTGGCCGGCGCCGGTCGCCGAGGAAAGCGGGTTCTTCGCGCGGGCGCTGCCGCCGCTTTCGACATGCACGATCCGCTCCGTCAGCGTTTCGACGGCAGTATCGCCGGAACCGCCGGAGCTGACGGCAACGGCGGTAGCCACCGTGGTGACGGTGCCCAGGGGATCGATCGCCTCGCCGTTCTGGTAGAGCTCGAAATGCAGATGCGGGCCGGTCGAAAGCCCAGTCGTGCCGATATAGCCGATGACGTCGCCAGCCTTCACCTTGGTGCCGACGCCGCTCGCGATGGCGAATTTCTGCATATGCGCATAGCGCGTCTCGCGGCCATTGGCGTGCGTGATCTTCACCAGATTGCCATAGCTGCCGCCATCGCCCTGGAACGAGATCTCGCCGTCGAAGGCGGCCATGATCGGCGTGCCGACCGGCGCCGCCCAGTCGACGCCCTTGTGGATGCGGACCGTGCCCAGGATCGGATGCTTGCGCGGGCCGAAGGTCGAGGTCATCACCCCGGCGACCGGCGTGACCATGCCGTTGGTGACGGTCAGCGAGCGCACCTGGTCGTCGCCGGTCACGCAGGCATATTGGCCGTCGCTCTGCTGGAAGACGAAACAGTCGAGACTCCGGTCCGCGCCCTGGACGCCGACATAGAGCACCCGTCCGGAGATCTCGCCCTGGCCGCGCGGCGTCTGCGAATAGATCAGCACCAGGCGCTGGTCCTCGCTGGCGAAGGCGTCGAGGTCCTGCCCGCGCGACAGATACATGATCGCCTCGCCGATGACGCTGGTCGGCACCTTGTTGCGCGCCGCCGTCGAATAGATCGCGTCGAGCAGGCGGTACTGCCGCTTCGGCCCGCCCTGGTCGGAGGCGCCGGAATAGTTGAACAGGTCCTCGCGGACCCATGGGTCGACGCCCGACACGAAGGCGCCGGCCGCATTGCGGGTCAGCGTGCCGACATAGACGTTCTTGGCGTAGATCGAGACCTGCATCAGCGACATGGTCGTCGTCTCTCGGTTTGGCCGGAACCCGCGCATGGCGACGACAAAGCCGGCCTCCAGCCCGTCGCGGTTGAACAGCGCCTTCAGCGCCTCGCCGGCAAGCTTGGCGTCGTCGGCGGAGAAATGCGCGTCGAGCGCCACGCTGTCCAGGCTGCGGTCGTTGAGGATCTTCACGAACGTGTCCTCGGTCGCCTCGAAGCGCTGATATTCGCTGGTGACGGTCGCGACGGTCGTGTTGTTCTCGATCGCGGTTTTCTTGAAGGCGGGGAGTGCTGCCTCGCCCTGGTCGATGGTCTCGCCCCAGCCGGCTTCCGGATCGTCGGCGTCCGCCTTGAGCGCCGAGCCGGCGTCGCTGTCGTCCGGCGCCGCTTGGAGGTCGTTCTCTAGATCGCCTTGCGGATCGCCCTGTTGATCGTCCGGCGCCACGACCGGAGCGGGCGGGGCCGATTGCTGATCGCCGGGCGCCATCGCCGAGGGCCTGGGAGCGGCCTGCCGCTGCGCCTGGAAGAAGGCGAAATCCTCCTGCGTCGACGGGATCGTCGTCATGAACTTCTCGCTGGCGCTCAACATCACGTCGGAGAGAATCTCGATCTGCGGCGAGGCACCCGAACTGTCGAGCTCGGCCGGACGCGCCACGGTCTTGCCCTTCGTCGCGGTCTCGGCGTCGGGCGCCAGCGTGATCCACATCGGATCGCCGGCGAGATCGATGATCGCCGGCACATAGACCGACGCGTCGGGCGGCACGTCTTCCATGCCCTCGACCGGGTGCAGCTCCTCGTCCTCGTCGCCGAACGACCAATAATCCCTGGTCAGATAGAAGCCGGTGGCCAAAGCAACGACGGCGAGCGTGGCCAGGCCGGCAAGAGCCCGGCGCCAGAGCCTGCGCCGCCGCTCGGCCAGGCGCGCCTGTTTCTTCTGTTTGAAGCTCGTGTCGATTGCGTGCGTCACGGGCTGTTTCCGGTCAGGAAATAGGTCCAGCGCACCTGCTCCTGCGTATCGACCTCGACGAAGCGCGCCGCGATATGGCCGCGCTGCCAGCACTCCTCTATGCCGCGGATCGAGAAGCGCCGCCGGTCGATGCACATCTCGGTCGATCCGTTGAGGATCGCATGGCCGAAGACGTCCGTGGCGTAGAGATAGATGTAGCGGTTGGCCAGCTCCTCGCGGATGACGTTGACGCACTGATTGGCGCCGATCGTCCACCAGCCGTCCGTCTGGTCGGCATTGTCGACCTTCTGTCCGACGGCGAGATTGACGACGTCGAGCGTCTGGTTGCAGACGGTGAATTCGGCATGCGCCTTGCCGGGCGAAAGCATCGGGAGCAGCGCAGCCCCGAGCAGCGCGGCAAGCGCCGCCCGGCCCGGCAACAGCAATCGGAGCCGGCTAGGCAGCTTGCGTGGCGGGGGCTGGTGCAAAGAACGCAAGGTGCGAAGATCCATCGGCGTTCATGCTATCCGCCAAGCCGGAAATAGGTGGCCGTGGCGGAGAACTGCGAGCCGTCGGCCTCGATCTCCTCAAGGATCCTGGGCAACAGCTCCGAGGCCGGCGTCGGCCTTGAGAACATGGCGGCCTGGATGTCCTTGGGCCCGGTGATCACCAGCATGATCTGCGGCACCGCCTTGCCGGCCGCCTTGTCTGCGGCGGCAAGGCCGATCGGGATATTGAAGGTCACCTTGTCGGTTTGCGCCACCATGCGGTCGTCAAGGTTGAAGGCGACGCCCTTGTGGTCGATCAGCATGATGTTGGAGACGAGTCCGCCGCCCGTATAGAGCGCGCCGCTGACCGGCGCACCATCCGGGATCGATGTCTTGTCGAGCACAAGCTGCGGCTTCGCGGCCGAGCTTCGGTCGAGCAAGCGCAGGAAAGTCGGCACGCCGCACTGGGAGAGGGTGATGAGGCGCACGCTGATGTCCGGCTCGATGTGGAATCTCGTCTTGAAATCGTTGAGCAATTGCTCGAAGGGCGGGACCGCCGTTCCGTAGCCCTCGATCGTGGGGGCGCCGCCGGGTCCGGATGTCACGTTGGCGTAGAAGCAATTGCCGCCGCTGAAATCGCGCACCCAGGAGCGCTGCTCGTTCCACTTGGCCATGTCGTCTTCCGGTGACGGAAGCGACGGCTTCGGCACACTGATGGCGACATCGGTACCGGCCTGCTTTGTCGCCGGCTGTTGCGGCTGCTGCGCTGGCCGGGTTGGCGCGGTCGGCGTTGCCGGCTGGCTGGCTGTCGGGGTCGACGCCTTGGGCGCGGATGGCGGAGGGGTCGGCTGCGTCGATGCCTGGCTTTGCGAAGCCGAGGACGGGGCTGCGTTCGGCTTGGGCAGCTTGGAAAGCTTGTCCACGAGGTCTTTCACGCTGAGCTTGGCCGCCGGCGGATTTGCCTCTTGCGCCGGCTTGTTCTCAGCCGCCTGGCTTAGTTCCGGCGACTTGACCGCCGGCTCGCTTGCCGGTTGCGCCGGCTTCTGGCCTTCGGTGGCCGTTGGCCCGGGAGCCGGCGCAGGCGACTGTTGCACCGAGGGCTGCACCGGCTTGGTCTCGACCTGAGGCGTTTGGCTTTTGGCCTCGCTCTCCGGCTGCGTGGCTGGCTGCTCGGCGGGCGTCTTGGCCTCCGCATCAGATTGGGCGGATGGCTTCGCCGTGTCGGATTTCGGTGCTTCCGGCTGAGGCGCGGCCGGCGCCTGCGGCTGAGGTTTCGGAGCCTGGTGTTGCTGCGCCTCGGCCACTGGTTTGGCGGTCTCGGCGGCCGGCTTCGGTGTCAGGGGCTTGGATGTCTCCGCCACCGGCGTGGGCGCCAGGACGCCGCTGAAATAGAGGCCCGCTGCCGCCAGGACGGCGATCGCCGCAGCGCCGCCGGCGATGGCAGGCATGCGCGAAGGCTTTTTGGGCGCGACCGGTGCGGGCGCGCTGGCCGGAGGGGCTGGCGGCGTGGGCCGTGGCTCCGACAGGTAGGCGGGGCGCACATGCTCGACGAAACGCGGCTCGCCGGAAGGAGCAGGTGTCTGGCGCTTGGAGTCCGGCGGCGCCGTCCACCCGGCGCGTGGCAGACCGGAGCGTTCGCGCGCGCCGAACGGCACCGGCGGGGGCAATGTCGGCTCGAGATCCTCACCGCGCGTTGCTCGGGCGATCTCGGCCATGCTGGCCGGCCGGTCGCGCGGATCCGGCTGCAGCATGGCTTCGATCAATTCGTGGAAATCGGGATCGATATCCGACAGGTCCGGCACGGTCCGGCGTTTCTCGATGACCTCATATTGCGAGCCGCTCATGTCGAGCGGCTTGCCGCGCAGCGCCGCGGCCAGCACCAGGCCGAGGCTGTAGATATCCGATTGCTCGCTGACCTCGCCGCCATAGAGGCCGAGCTGCTCCGGCGAAACATAGTTGTATTTGCCGGCGAATTTTCCGCCGATCAGCGTTTCGCCGCCGGTCGCCGAGCGCGCGATGCCGAAATCGATGATCTTGGCCCGCTCGACCCGGCCGCCCGGCAGGATGATGTTGTCAGGCGAGAGGTCGCGGTGCACCGCGCCCGCCTGATGCACGGCGCTCAAGCCAGAGGCGAGGCGATGGCAAAGCCGGCGCACGTCGTCGCTTGGCATCGGTCCGCGCCGCATGATGTCGAACAGCGACTGGCCGTCCACGAACTCCATCGCGAGATAGGGGCGGCCGATCCCCGGGTCGATGGTGAACACGTGGTAGCGCACCACCGCGTCATGCGACAGGTGGTTGAGGATCGACGCTTCCTTGCGGAACAGCGACAGGATCGTCTGGTCGCGGGCGAATTCGGGCAGCACGATCTTGATCGCCACATGATCGCCGGTCTGGATGTTGTGGCCGCGATAGACTTCGCCCATGCCGCCCGAGGCGATCCTCTCGTCGAGTTCGTAAATGCCGCTGAGCTGCGTGCCGACGCCCGCATAGGTGACGTTCGCCGAGATCCGGGTCTTGTCGTCGTCGCTCATCTGGCCAGGCCCTCCACTGCGGACCGATCCGGATGGGGCGCGCCGTTGCGCCCGCCGCCGATCTTCACAAGTACGATGGTCACATTGTCGGTACCGCCGCGCGCCAGCACCGTATCCAGGAGGGCCTGGCATGCCGCCCGCGGCGTGCCGGACCTGGCCGCGGCCTCGATCTCGGCGTCGCTGACATGCGCCGTCAGCCCGTCGGTGCCGAGGACGAAAACGTCACCCGGCATCAATTCGCCCTGCTGGAAATCGATCTCGAGCTCGTCGCTGACGCCGACCGCATGCGTTATCACATTGCGGCGCGGCCAGGTGCGCGCTTCCTCCTCGCTGATCATGCCGCGGTCGAGCAGTTCCTGCACCTCGGTGTGATCCTTCGAGACCTGGAAGATCGAGCCGTTGCGCACGAGATAGATGCGGCTGTCGCCGGCCCACAGGCAGGCGAAGCGTCCATCCATGGCAAGAAGGGCCGCGAAAGTGGAGCCGATGGTGATGCCGCGCGATCGCGATATGCCCCGGATCTCGGCATTGGCGCGGCTGAGCCTGTCCTCGAAGCGGGCGCGAAGGTCCGGGGCCGAGCTCGCGATGCCGATCGTCGCCAGATGGTCGACGATACTGGCCGAGGCGACCTCCCCGGCCTCATGGCCGCCCATTCCGTCGGCCACTACCCAGAGCCCGGTCTGCGGTTCGATGAGGTAATTGTCCTCATTGTGGTCGCGCACGCAGCCCTTGTGGCTCACGCCGAAGCTGTCGATGGGAAGGGCGACAGTGCTCAATTTGCCACCAAGCGCTCAGCGAGCGTCCTCTGTGACCAGCCATGGGCCGCGTGCCCACGCCACTCTGCCACAAGCGTGTACATTAGAGTATCGAAATGAAGGCTGGGGCTGGCCATCTCAAAACGCCTTCGGACAGCTGAAGCCTGACAGAGCTGGCAGGACGAGGGGGTTGGCCCCGGAGCCGGCCTGGATCGTGTAGGCGACATCGCGTCCACCGATCACGAAACGCGCCTCGGTGCTGGCGCCGTCGCCGGTGATGGTCGCCTTGTCGAACAGCCGCTTCAACGCCCACGGCCCCTCGAATTTGAGCCCGGACTCGCGTCCCGGCATTTCCGGCATGAGGCTGAGGCTCGCCGATCCGGACGCGGCGCCGCTCGGCCATGTCACGATGCTCGGCGCGTTGCCTGCCTGCGCGCTCTGCACCGTCTGCCCGTCCACGTTGAGCACCGCGCTGTCGGCTTCGCTGTTCAGCGAGGTGGGCGTGAAGGTGATCGACACCAACGGCGTCGATCCGCCCGACGGGAAGAAGGCTGCGCGGATTTCCGCCGCCGCCTGGAATGCCTTCAAGGTCGATTTCGCCAGATCCTTGCTGGAACGCGCATTCTGCTTCCAGCTCCATTCCTGTCCGGTCATGTCGATCAGCGGCGCAAGGTTTTGCGCGAAGAAGCGGTCCATCAGGCCTCCAGGCGCAAACAGCTTGGCGAAATCCGCCATCGAGATGTCCTCGCTGCTGTCGCGGGCGAAGGGATAGCGGCCGTTGACAGCCTCCTCGCAGGGGCGCGTCACCGTCTGGTCGAGGGTCTGGTTGAGATTGGCGACCGAGGTCTCCGCGACATTGCCCTCGAATTCGTCCGCCGCCGCGTTGACCATGCGCGCCAGCGGCTTGGGCAGGCGCGAGACATTGGCCCGCAAGGTCGAGATCTGCAGCTGCAGATTGGCGTTGACGCGCTCGGTCTGCGTGGGGACATCGGCAGCGAGCTTCAGGCTCTGGAAAATGTCGTGGAAGTTCTGCGTCAGCGCATCGAGCGGCCGGCGCCCGGGGTTGCCGCTGACCAATGCCTGGAACGAGCGGAACTGCGCCTCGACGCTCGCGCCGGCGTTCTGCGCAACGGCCGAGCTGGCGCCGGCGCGGCTCTGCGACTTGCCGCCGGCGATCTGCAGGCCGATGCGGGCGAGGCCCTTGGCCATGCTCGGGGGATCCGGCTCAGCCGTCCCGGTGTCGCCCTCGCCGGCACTGTCGCCCTTGGTCAACGCGGTCTCATTGGCGATCGCCGTGAACAGCTGGTCGAGAGGCGAGTCCGGCGCGGCGAGGGCGGAAAGGGCGAGATATTGCGGCTTGTCCTTCAGCATCGCCCTGAGCTTCAGCTGGTCGAGCACGCCGTTCCAGGCGGCGGCGAATTCCTTGCCGTAGCGTTCGATGAGTTCAGGACCGAGCTTGGGCAGGTCCTGGTCGATACCGCCCTGTTCGCCGCCGCCGCCGAGCACCCAGCGGTCGTCGACGAGCATCTGCGCGATGCGCGATAGCTGCGGCAGGAAGAAGCGGTTGAACCCGGCACGCGTGTAAAGGCCGGGAACGCGGAGATCGGCGAGCTCGCTGCCGTCGATGCGCTCGAACAACAGCTGCGCTTCCGGACCGGCTTTCGCGGCGACGGAGAAATCCTGCAGCCTCGCTGCGTAGACCGCCGACTTGATCTGCGCCGAGGCGCGGTCGGCAAGACTCATTCGTCCGAGCGAGCGCTGCGCCGCCTCGACCAGCGGCTGGTTGAGCGCGAAGGTTGGATCGTAGGCGTCGTCGAGCGCAAGCATGGCGCGCAGATGCTTTTCGAGCTGCGCGCGTCCCTCGCGGTTGTTCTCGCCCGGATAGCGATTCTCCTCCCAGTCCTGCTTCATCCACGAGACGATCAGCTCGTCGTCGACCTTGGGCGCCTTGCCGCCCAGCATCAGGTAGATCTTGAGCGGCTCGTAAAGCGCGATCGGATCGGCCATCCTGGCCTGGATCGTCCGCTCGGCCTGCACCAGCAGGCGCGAGCGGAAGCTTCGCTCCAGCGCCTGCCGGTAGGCGGTCTTGGAGGCCGACAGCAGCCGCTCGCGCTGGCTGAGCCCGAACGTCTCCTCGATCGGCCTGCCCTGGTCGCCATTTTCGAAGCCTGCCGGCAGGTTGCGCAGCTGATCGAGCGGGCCGATGACGTTTTCGAGGTCGACGTCGGTCACCGTGGTGCTCTTCAGCAGGCTGTCGGCACTGTCGCGATAGTGCGCCATGGCTTGCCTTGTGGAGGCGATCAGCTCTCTGTTGGCGAGGAAGCTGAGGCCCAGCACTCCGAGGGCCGCCAAGGCTGCCAGCGCGATCGCGGCCAGGCCGCCGAACCTGGCGAGCCGGATGCGGCGCTCGGCCGCCCTATCGAACGAGACCCAGCCGGATTCCGGGAAGATCACCTTGGTCAGCAGGTCGTGCAGGAAGAAGCTCTTGCCGGCGCCGGAAAGATGCGCCTGGGAAGCGCTGCCGAAACTGCGGCCGATCGCGCCCAGCACCTGGTCAAAGGGCGTGCCTTCCTGGGTGCCCGACGAGAAATAGAGCCCACGCAGGCTGACATTGACCTGGCTGCGCGATGTGTCGAACAAGCTGCCGATGAACTGCGTTATCCGGTTCTTCAGCGCGCCGAACTGCGCCGGGAAGCCGAACAGCGCGATCCGCGCCACCGGGTCGGTCTCTTCCTGCAGGCGGTCGGCGACCTCTTCGGCGAGCCGCCTCGCCAGCCCGTCGAATTCCGCCGGCGCTTGGCCGGCCATATTACTGGTGCGGTCAGCGGTCTGGAATGTCGCGCCCCACACCTTGCGCCGGCGCGCCTCGTCGAAATCGCCGAAATAATCCATGAAGCCGGCGACGAGATCGGCCTTGGTGAAGAGCAGATAGACCGGGAACTGGATCTTGAGCGTCTCGTGCAATTCGCGCAGGCGGCTCCTGATCTCGGCGACATGCGCGTCGAGCTGCCGGTCGTCTAAGCCGATGAGGTCCGAGAGGCTGATGGCGAGGATGACGCCGTTGATCGGTTGCCTGGTGCGCTGCTTCTTGAGCAATCCCAAGAACGCCAGCCAGCTTGCTCTGTCGCGCTCGCGGTCGGACTCCTGCGTCGTATAGCGGCCGGCCGTATCGATCAGCACCGCTTCGTCGGTGAACCACCAGTCGCAGGACCGCGTGCCGCCGACACCGGCCACCGGCTGCGCGCTGCCGGAGCCGGCAAGCGGGAACTTCAGCCCGGAATTGACCAGCGCCGTCGTCTTGCCGGCGCCGGGCGGGCCGATGATGATGTACCAGGGAATGTCGTAGAGGAAATTGCGCTTGCCGCTCGTCCGCTTCAGCGTTGCGATGGCTTCGCTCATGCGCGCTTCGAGCACCTGGGAATCGTCGTTGCGCTCGTCGCCGCGCGCGATGGCCGCTTCCAGCGCCTTTTGCGCCTTGCGCCGCCGCCAGAAGCGGATCCCGTAGAACAGCGCGAGCGCCGCAACGGTGACGCCGATGATCGTGGCCCTCAGCCAGACAGGCCCGAGCGGGCGCGTTTCGGCGAAGCGGATCAGCGGTCCGGCGTACCAGACCGCCGCCGAGAAACCGGCAAGCGCGGCCAGGCTGAAGATCCGCAGCATCCAGCGCATCAGCCGCCGTTCTCCACGGCGCTGGTCTGCAAGCTCTCCTGTTTCGGGATCATCACGTCGACGCGGCGGTTCTTGGCGCGGCCGTCCGCAGTGCCATTGTCGGCGATCGGTTCGTCCTCGCCCTTGCCGTCGGCACTGAGCCGCGACGGATCCTTCACCTGCTTGGCCATCATTGCCTGCACGGCCTTGGCGCGAGCGACCGAGAGGTCGAAATTCGATTTGAACTGGCTCGATTTCTTCGGCTTCACATTATCGGTATGGCCGACGATCTGGATCGGCCCGGATTCGGCGTCAAGCGTGGTGGCGATGTCGGTCGCGATCGGCTGGAACTGCGGCTTCGGCTCCGCCTGGCCGGGCGCGAACAGAAGCTGGTTGTTGATCTCGACGACGATGAACGCGCCTTTCTCGCCGACGCTCAGTCCGCCGGCGGCGATCTCCTTGGCAAGGGCGGCGCGGATACGGTCGATCTGCGCGGTATCCGGAACTGCTGGCGGCGGCGGGGCGGCTTGCGCCGGCTCAGTCGGCGCCGCCACGCTGGCGCGCTCGATGGTGACGGGCGTCGATGGATTGAGCGCCAGCAGCTCGCCGGCAGTCGCGTCGCCTTCATCGGTGATTAGCACCCGCAGCCCGAAGAACGCCGCCGTGACCAGCGTCGCCGCGGCGGCCGCGACCGCCCAGAGCGGCAGCCGCGCCCTCGGCTTCGGCAGCGCCGCCGCCATGCCTTGCCAGTGGGGCGAGATGTCTTCGCCGGCGCGCGGCTTGAAGTAGCGCAGCGTGTCGTAGACGTCGCGTCGGACGCGTTCGAGCGTATCCCGTTCCTTGGCCAGCCCGCGATACTGGCCCTCGAAGCCCAGCGACAGGCAGGCATGCATCAGTTCGAGCAGGTCATAATGCGCTTCCGGCGTGGCGAGGATGTTGTTGAGCGCTCCGTAGAAACCGGCGCCGGTCGGTTGGGTGTGAAAGAACCGCGCCACCAGGGCGTGCTGAAGCCAAATGTCCTTGCTTGGCCAGGGCAGATTGCCGACAAGGTCGTCGGCGGTTTCGCAAAGCGCGAATTTGGCGATGCTTGCGTCTTCCTCGGCCACGCCTGCCTTTGCGATAGCAAGGTCAAAGGTCTCGATCGCGTCGGCAATATGCTCCGCCAAGGGTGCGGCTTGCCGGTCGACCGGCATCAGCCGCAATTGACCGAGAAGCATCAGCAGCGGTGCCGCCGCGGCAAGGATCGGATTGGCGGCAGCGTATTTCACGCCGGAGGCGGCGTCGAGCAAGGCATCCTGCTGCACGCCCGGCGCCGCATTCGCGGCTGTTCCCGAAGTTGGCCCTTGGAAGAGCACCGTTCCGGACGACCAGCCGGTGGGCATCTGCCGGCCGCCACCGGGATCGAACACCGTCGCTTCGCGGGAAGGCGATAGGGCTGGCCGCCCGCTTTCCGGCCCGGATCCCTCGGCAGCCGCAAGGGGTTTCTGCTTCGGTCGCGGCGCGCGGATGACGGTCTTGTCCACCGGCCCGGAGGGGTGGTCCTTCGAGCTCATCGGCGGCGCCCCGCGTTCAAGCCGCAAGGGGCATGTTTTCGATCGGGGAAACGCTTTTCAGGCTGAACCTCGGCGGCGGGCCGCTTGGAAAGGCTCATCTCGCTGAAACATGACATTGCTGCACACGCCCCAAGCCTCGCCGCCTTGCCCGCCGGGCTGGCGTCCCTGTGCATTCTAGTCGCCCGGATACTCAATTGAAACGGGCCGCCGATTGAAATCCGGAAGCAAGATGCTCGAAGCGGCAGCTTCTTCTATGAGGCCCGTCACATACGGCAGGCGCGGTCCGTGCCTGCACGTCTATTTCTGCTTGTCGGCCTTGGCGTAGGCCTCGGCGAAATAGGCGAGGAAGACATCCAGCATGCCGTTCTCATGCTTGTCTTCCATCGCCCGCCATGTCGCGACGAGCGCATCCCAGGCCTGGCTCTTCCTGGACGAGAAGGACGCCGGCGGAATTTTCTTGGCGATCGCCTCCGGCGACAGGTCGTCGAGCAGCCGCGACAGCGCCGCCTGCATGGCGGCATAGGTTGCGATCTCATGGGCCTTCAGGTCGCGGAACGCATCCTCGATGCTGCGCCTGGCATCGAGATAGCCCGCCCTGCGCTTGGCGAACATGATCTCCAATATGTCGTCGGCGCCCGGCACGAATTTCAGCGGGTTGTTGTCCTCGGCGCCGATCATCGTGCGGTTCGCGCTCTTGGCGAGCACCTTTGCCGCCGCGCGCGCCTTGAGCAGCAGGGACAGTTGCTCGACCGTGGTTCTCAGCACCGCGCCGATCTCGGCCGCGACCTCATGCGGATCGCGCGCCTGCAGCAAGTCGGGAGCGATGCCCGCCGCCCTGGCGATCTCCCGCAACATCGCATCCGCTTCCGCGGGCCGATTGGGTGGGGCTGCCGGCCCCGGCTGTTGCAACGCCGAGGATGTCGACACCGCCGCCGCCCCGGCCGGGCGCTGATCCGTCGGATTGAAGAACGGCTCGTGGCCGGGATCCAGCGGCCGGCCGGTCGAGGGCGGCAGCTCGCGCTGAGTCGATCCGGTCCTGGTCTGCGGATGTCCGGTCGCGGCCCGTTCGTCTTCGATCGAAACGCCGACGACGTAGCGGCCGATCAGCAGCCGGTCACCCTGGGCCAGCCGGTGCGGCCCGGCCATGCGCTGGCTCGAGCCATTGATGAAGGTGCCGTTGCGCGAGAGGTCGTAGAGCCAGAACGAACCCGCCTGGTAGCGGACCTCGCAATGCCGGCCCGAGATGAATTTGTCCGGATCGGACAATGTCCAGTCGCAATTCTCGCGGCCGATCTCGAAGCTGCGGTCGCGGGCGGCATAGTTGGCGGCGGTGCCGGCCGGCAGCCTGTCGACATTGCTGATCTGCAGAGAGATGAACATCCGGAAGCGTCGCCGAACTTGGTCAACAAATGCTTATCTTGCGCGCAATTCCGGGCTGAAAACCATAGAGCGCCCTTCCGGAATTGCTCTGCTATTCTAGCAGCTTGCAAGCCGAGCGGGAGAGGAGCGTTTCACACCGGCGCATGGGCGCGCTTTAGCCATCGCTATTATTTGGCCTCCCTCAAACATGTGCTAGGCTGACGCGGATACGGTGCGGTGAACTCGAACGCTCCCGAACGTGATGCAGTTAATAGAGCGGGGGCTTCAAACCATCACACTGGCGGCCGCGTCGAGGAGGGGCACGACCCATGCCGAACGAACGTGCCACGGTTGTACAGACGCCGGCTGGCGCCGATCTGACATTCACCCATCTCATCGGCCGCGATGAGATCAGCCGCTGTTTTGCCTATACCGTCGGCTTCGTCTCGAAAAACCGCGACATCGACCCGCTGAAGATGCTGGGCGGCGTCGTTTCGGTCGAAGGCGAATCCGATCCGAAGCGCTGGTTCAGCGGCCTCGTGTCGGATTTCAAGCTGACGCGCATCGAGGACCGGCTGGCTTTCTACGAGGCGACCGTCAGGCCATGGCTCTGGTTCCTCGGCAACACCACGGATTGCCGCATCTTCCAGAACATGACGGCGGTGGAGATCGTCGAGAAGATCTTCTCGAAATACGGCATCGCCAAATTCGAGAAGCGGCTGCAGGGTTCCTATCCCCAGCGCGAATATTGCGTGCAGTATGACGAGAGCGATCTCGATTTCGTACAGCGGCTGCTCGAGCACGAAGGCATCTTCTATTTCTTCGAGCATGACGAGGGCAAGCACACGGTCATCCTCTGCGACGCGATGAGCAAGCTGAAGCCGGCGCCCGGTTACGAGAAGGTGCTTTACAACTTCGAAGGCCAGGCCTCGCGGCGCGATGTCGAATACATCACCGAATGGATTCCGGGCAGCGCGGTGCGGCCGGGCGCCTATGCCCACACCGACTATGATTTCGAGAAGCCCGGCGCCGACCTGATGGCGAAATCCGCCCAGCCTTTCGCCCACAAGGAAGCGTCCGGCGAGAACTATCGCCAGCCAGGCGCGCATCTCGATGTCGGGCGCGGCGACAAGATCGCCGGGATCCGTCGCGAGGAGCTTCAGGCCGTGCATCAGCACAGCACCGCGGTTGGCACCGTGCGCGGCCTGTTTTCCGGCTGCAAGTTCACGCTGGAGAGCTTTCCGCGCGACGACCAGAACCAGGACTATCTGGTGGTCAGCGCCGAATACCGGCTGTTCGACCCGGGCTACCGGACCCAGAACGAGGCCCACAACGAGAATTTCAAGATTGTGCTCGGCGTGTCGCCGACCAAACTGCCTTACCGGCCGCCGCGCATCACGCCGCGGCCGATCATGCGCGGCCCGCAGACGGCAACCGTCGTCGGCCCATCGGGCGAGGAGATCTTCACCGACAAATATGCCCGCGTGAAGGTGCAGTTCCATTGGGACCGGCTCGGCAAGAAGGACCAGAACTCATCCTGCTTCGTGCGCGTCTCGCAGACCTGGGCCGGCAGCAACTGGGGTTTCATCCAGATTCCGCGCATCGGCCAGGAGGTCATCGTCGACTTCATCGAGGGCGACCCGGACCTGCCGATCATCACCGGCCGCGTCTACAACGCCTCGCAGATGCCGCCCTACGGGCTGCCGGGCAACGCCACGCAGTCGGGCTGGAAGTCCAATTCCTCGAAGGGCGGCGGCGGTTACAACGAGCTGATGTTCGAGGACAAGGCCGGCTCCGAGCTGGTCAATTTCCAGGCCCAGAAGGACCACCACCTGCTTATCAAGCACGACCGCAACAAGACGGTTCAGCACGACCAGTCCGACCGCATCGACCACGACGCCAAGCATTCCGTCGGCCACAACCTCGACGAGGACGTGGGCAACAACAAGACGGTCAAGATCGGCGTCGACCAGACCACGAACATCGGCTCGAACGACACCGAAACGGTGGGCGCGAACCGCTCGCTGACGGTGATGGCCAATGAGACGATCCATGTCGTGGCGAACTCCAAGGAAAATATCGACGCCAATCATTCGCAGACGGTGGGTATTGTCCAGACGATCACCGTGGGAGCCGCGCGTATCGATACAGTCGGGGCCGCTGAGACGCGAAGCGTCGGCGCAGTACAGACCAATACGATCGGCGCGTCGCGGAGCGTGACCGTGGGGGCAGAGCAGAGCCATACGATTGGAGCTGCGGACAACTGGACCATCGCAGCAGCGCAGAGCGTGCAGATAGGAGCGGACCAGGGGTTTAAGATTGGCGGTGCACAGAGCTCAGAAATTGGAGCGGGCCGAAGCACAAAGATCGGCGCGGACGACACTACGGAAGTTGGCGGCGGTCGAGCTCTTAACATTGCAAAAAAGAGCCAGGTGGACATCGGCGAAGACAGTGTGGTCAATGTCGGCAAGAAGCTGTTGATCAATGCGACAGACGAGATTTCGCTCGTATGCGGCGATGCATCGATCACCTTGAAAAAAGACGGCACCATTGTTGCCGACGGCAAGGACATCACGATCAAGGGCAGCGGCAAGATCAATATCAAGGCTGGCGGCGATGTGATCGTCAAAGGAAGCACCATCAACAACAATTGAGGGCGTCATCATGGAAGTGCTGGATCGCATCGACGGCGTCGTAATCGGTCTGCTCATAGGCTTCGAAGACGGAGCGCCACTTGTGGTCTTCGCAAACAATCCCCACGAAAGGGCGATCGCCGCACGTAGCCTGACCGAGTTGGACGTTTCCGCGATCGGCTCAGAGCTGGCCCTTCTGTTTGAGGAGGGCGACCCGGCCCGGCCGTTGGTCGTTGGTCGAATTGTCGACCCGAACCGCACGAGCAGCGAGCTGCCAGTCGTGCGTGAAGGTGATCGTATTGTCATTACCGGAGAAGAGCGGATAGAGCTACGCTGCGGGCTGGCGTCGATCATCCTCGAAAAGGACGGCCGCGTAACCATCCGTGGCAGCCAGCTAAGCAGTCAGGCCAGCGGCACAAATCGTATTCGCGGTGGGGCGGTGCATCTCAATTGAGGCGCGCCGATGCACCGCGTCGCCACTATTGCTGCTATCGTGAACCAGCACGCCGAGGATGCGGCTTTCCTCTGGCTTCGCCGCCGCAGCGAGATCGACGGCCCAATTCTGGATGAGACAGGCATCGGTCGCATCGACCAGCGTCTCGATGCCGATCTCGAAGGACTAATGGCTGCCGGTGAAGCTGGCTGGGAGGCGGCTTGGGCACGGTTTGCGGACTATGCTGAACCAGGCGAGCTTTTCGTGCTGGGAGCGCTGGCCCTACGTTGGGGCGATACCGATCTCATAGCGGCGGCGATCGATGCCGCGACAGGGCTTGGCGACGCCGGCTTGTCGAGCCTTTCCGCCGCGATCGCGCGCATGCCCCGCGAGAACCTGCGGCCGCTCGTCGCGAAGTGGTTGGACGCCCCGGATGCATTGCAGCGTTGTCTCGGGCTCTCCGCGCTCTGGCATCATCGTGTGGACCCGGGGTCGCACCTTCTTGACCTGATGACCCATTCCGATGGGAGGGTCCGCAGCCGTGCTGTCAGGCTCGCTGGCGCCATGAAGCGGCGCGATGTTCTTTCAGTCGTGCTGGCTGGCCTTGGGAGAGAAACCCCTGAGGAACGTTTGACAGCAGCCCTGGCGGCTTGCCTGCTAGGCGAGACACGGTCCGCCCAGCCCGTGATTGACGAGATTATGTCGACGGAGGCTGGCTTGGCGCCGAGAGCAATCGAGATACGCCTGTTGACCATGGTGCCGACGGCCGGCAAGGACTGGCTCCAGAAATATCTGGAACAGCCTGCGCTCTGCAGTGCGGCAACAGCATCGGTAGGTCTGTTCAGCGATCGTGCGGTGATGCCCTGGCTGATCGAGAAAATGCGCCAGCCGGAGCTTGTTGGCGCCGCCGGCATAGCACTTCGCGACCTGTTCGAGGTCGATTTCGGCGACACTGATCTTTTCGTCTCCGATCCGGCTGTTCTTGGCCAAGAATTCGCGCATTTGGACGCCACGTCGCTGCCGGTGGCGGATAGGGTCGATGCATGGTGGAACAAAGGGCGGGGTGGGCGCAGTCACAGACCCTTCCGGTCGATGCGCCGGTTACGGCTTGACGCGCTTCGCGCGGCATTGGCAACGCCTGGCACCCCGCTCGCCGAATGGCGTGTCACACGACGCTTCGCGGCTTGGATGTGAATTCAGCGCCGTGTCCTGCGCCTCACCATCGCTGCCGCCCGCAAACCGTTCTCGGAGGCGATTTCGCAGACCGCGGTCGGGCCGGGTGCGTAATCCTTGACGAAACTATCCGCCGCAAGCATGAGCGCGAGTGCTCCGCCGGCCGCACCGACATCCCCGATTGTCATGGCAGGGTAGGCGATGGGTAGGATTTCACGCCGGGTACGATAGAAACGCGAGTGCGCGATCATCATTTCCCAACCGCTATAGCGCTCACCATTGCCGTTGCTGACCACGAAGTGGATGTCGGGTTCCGAAGCCCCGGAACCCGACACCATGTCGCGCAGCGCGCCGAGCATAGCGCGGCCTTGGCTGTAGCGGTCCGACAGCGCGCTATCGGTTTCCTGTGCGATGCCGATGCCATGGATCGCGGCCACGACTGTCGTGTCGCGTGGTGGCTCCCGCACAAGCCGCACGAATGCGGCCGCCTCCCCCGGCACTAGGCCTTGAGAGTTTTCGTCCCCCTTCAGGCGTCCAGCCTGACCGAGTCGACTGAGATCGATGTCGTTGACGAGGCTGTCGACCCCGCCGAGTAGGACTTGCGGGATGCCCGCGTCTTCCATCAGCGCCAGCGCTCTTTCGATCAGACCAATGCTGGCTGCCGCGCCACCGTCGATGGCGCGCGAGGCCGGATGGAACCTGAGACCCGTCGCGTCGATCACCGCAGCCAGGAAGTTGCGCGCCGGGACGTCGGCAAAGGCCGGGTGGTTGCGAAAGCTTTCTGGCGGCGTGATAAGCAACGCGGTCGCCGCGGCCACGTTCGGATCGTCCACGCCGAGCGCTTCCTTGATAGCACGGGCGGCCATGTTCACCAGCCATTCGCCCTGGTTGCGGCGCAGGCGCCAGTGTGTCGGAATGCGAGCGACGATTTGCGACAGGCCGGCCTCCGGAAAGCCCACATCCTCAAAGGCGGACAGGCTGGCGCGGATCGCCGCGATTGTCTGTGGCGCACTTAAGCCGGCCGCGGTGACGGTGCCGAATCCCGCGACGTAGACTGGCTTCTTCATGCTAGCCATACCGGACGGTCGGCGAGGCCACCGATGCCACGCGGGTCGATATACTGTTTGCGCTTACGGGCGGCGAGCAGGAAACCGGGCGTCACATGGCCAAATGCGATCTGCTGCAGCGCCGGCGCGTTGCGCTGGGTGACGAGCGCAAGACGCGCCTTGAGCGTAACACGCCAGAGGTCGGGCTCGATGATCACCGTGTCGGTCTTGAAAGCGCGCTGCTCAACACGGCCGTCATAGATCAACTGGATCGGCGCGACCACGCGTGGCAAGCGAAAGTCCCAGCGGCCGTTTGGGGTCATGCCAATGACCGTGACGGGCTCGCCGCCGCGGATCTGCAACAGATGCTGGTCGGCCGGGGCACTCAGATTGTAGAGCGGGTCGAAATCCTTGGGCGGCAGAGGCCATTGCGTATCGATCCAGACTTGGTCGTAGGTGCCGGCGAGCGGAAGCCGGGGCAGCCAGCCTCGTCCTACAGGTCCGAAACCAGCCGGTTTCGGGCGGTCAGACGGACTTAGACAGGGCTCCCCCGGATAGGTGATGTTCGGCGCCTGCGTGCGCACCGCCGGGTCGGCTGAGAGGGCTTGATGATAGCCGATCCCGACCGGGTTACGCCTGTCGAGCCGGCCATCGGCCAGCGTGCCGCCATAGGCGCGTTCATATACGATCGGCATTGTACGGAACGGGTGCGGGGCGCTGTAGCCAGCCGCATCGCGAATGCGGTCGCCGACAACATTGAGCACCTTTTGCACGGTACCGAGACGGACACCAACCTGCATCTCCGTCACCGGCCGGCCGTTCGGCGCGTGCGCCGAGCCGCTTACAAGTACTTCGGCGCACGGCTTTACCGGAGCGATGTCGGCCTCGTAACGATTGGATGAATTCGCCGGGTCGCCCAATGGGACATCCCACAGCGCGACAGGCATCTGATCTTCCGAGACGCGCAGTTCCGGCGCGCCGTCAAGTGCGTCGAAGCTCGCCGAAAACATAACGACCAGCATCTCCTGGCCATCGGCGTCGAGTTGAACATGCGTCGCTGCGGCAAAAGGTGTTCGATTCTCAATCCAGACAGCGAACGCCATCGATCAACACCAGTTGCCGTGCTCGTCAAGGCCCAGGGGCCAATAGGGCATGCAGGTTATCAGCGTAACGAAGTCATCGTGCTTGCCGTCTACCAGCCAGCCGAGAACCAGGACCTCTGGGGGCACGCGGTCGGCATCGTCGAGCGTAGCGTTCAATGCCGTGCACCTCAGCCAGGTGTCACGCACGAGTGTCACGACTTCGGGTGCCGACGCTGGGCCGGCGAGCCGGCGTTCGAAGGATGCATCGATGGCATCCTCTCTCGAACCGCCTTCGTCCATTTGGGAATCGACCAGACTGGTCCACCATTCGGACGCCGTGTCGTAAGTCGGTCGCAAGGCGGCTAGATACTCTTGAAAGATCTGCCGATGGGCGTCTGTGGCTTCCGCTGAGGGCTTCGGCTTGCCTTGCGAACTCGCGACGGCAACGTCACTAGGCGCGCAGCATAGACGCGAGATTCCCTTGGCGACAATATGAAATGTCTCGAGCGGCATCAGCAGGGGTCTCCGTCCTTGCCGACGCCGATCGGGATGAAGAACATTGTCTCCATCACCTCGTAAAGGTCATCGTTTTCATCCTCGAGGTCGTTGACGAGAAGGTCGATCGGAATCACTTGCTCGCGTGTCGGGGGCGGTACGTCCCGACCCCACAACTCGCCGGGCTCATCTTCAACGTACTTCCTGCCTTGCTCTTCCAATTCGAGATTTAGCTCTTCGGCCAACAGGAAATATTTTCGAAAGATCGCGATCAAGCGCGGATGCGCGCCAAGCTCGGTTGGCCAGCGCGTTGCGAAATCAACCGTTAGGCCGCCCGGATAGGATTTCTCTTCGTTCTTCTTGAGCTGGGCCTTCCACCACTTTTTGACGTCAGGTATCGCAGCGCGAAGTTCCGCGATATAGCTGTCCTGGATTTTCCGCAGACGCTCGTCCATCGAACTCACATCCTGATTCTGGCTATCTTGAGTTTTGCTTGCTGCCGGATCGTCTTCATGTTCGCCCCTTGGCTGTTCGAACATTTGCGGCAATGGGGTTTGACCGCCTCGGGTTTGGCGAAATGGTCCTTGAACCCTTGGTAGGGCTTCGGTAGATGGCAGCCACCATTTTCCCACGCGACCTTCATCGGCGGTTCATGGTCGGGCGTCATCGCTTTCTTGTCGCGATCCTTGTACTTTCCCTTTGAGACCTTTGCATACTGGTTCGGCGGAAGCCAAGGCTTGCCGCATTCCCAGCACGGCTTCCCGTGAACCGCCTTGTCTTGGTCGGCATTGATATCCGGCGCGTGCTTCTTACGGCTGTATTTCGGGCATTTCTTCTTACCCGCCGCATGCGGAGCGACAGCTTTGTAAAAGGCCACCAAAGCAGAGCCGTCCAAGCCATTACATGGGTTGCTACCCTCGTTCTGGCCCATAGGGTCACCATGCCGGCATACCCCCTTGCCTTCCGCTTTGACTGTAAAGGACCACAGCATAAAGGCACCCTTGCCTTTGATGCGGTGAGTGATGACACCAGCCCCAAGTCCAGGTGTAGCCGGCTCGTTGCCCGTGCTCATGGCAACTTCGGACGAGTCTTCAAGCGCTGTTGGATTGCCATCGATCTTCACGGAGGTGCTGCCTTTGATCAGGTCGCTCGCGGACAGCATGTTCACATACGGAACCGGCACCGGGCCCGCCGGCGGCGGCGGCGGCGACAGGCACACGTCGCCAGGAGCGATACCTTTGCCGTTGCTTCCCTTGTGGAAGAAGCCCATGCCCTCGGCGAAGACCGTGATGGCCATCGCTATGCCTCCCTGACTTCCATTGGCGCAGCCCGCATGGCAGGCAGGCCGTTTTGCGCCAGATCATGGATATCGGCGAAGCCGAATTCCTTAACCTCCCAGTCATCACTCCAGAATGCGATTGCCGAATCGGGCTGGCTCGAAGCAGGCGTTTCGACCTCGGCGAGACGGCGGCTCAGCTCTGTCGTCGAAAGGCTTCTGTCAACAGCAACCCGCGTCAACTCGGTGACCTCCCCAAACCAAGGATCGCTCGGGTCGGGCGGTGGGCCCAGCCGCACAATAGCGAAAGGATAACGACGTCCGACGCGGTCTTGGCTCATTCGCCAAGCGCCGGCGCAAGGTTGATCGCAAAAGATGCCGGCGGGTACTGTGAAGCACCACACGCGGGGATCAAGTTCACCTTCATCCGGCCGCGCGCGCAGTTCCATCGACATCCACCGGTCCCAGCGGTCGATGAACGTCCGCGGCAGGTTTGCGGAGACGAAATCTCCCGTCGCTGGTATCTTGCCGAAGAAGCCAGTGTTCAGATCTGTGGCGGACATGTGAACTTCTTGAACATCTCTAACGTGTACGGGTTCTCGACGCTGGCCGCCTTGAGCTCGAAATCGGCCCACATCCCCTTGGTGCCGAGCCGCAGGCTGTAGACGTCGGTGAGCTTGGTCGCGTTGAAGCGGCCGCCGCGCAGCATTCTGAGCCACGCCCAACTGCCGGTTTCGTTGAGCATCACTTCGGGCGAGCCGTCGACCGGCTGGAAGGCAAGCGAGATCACGCCCGTGCCGTCCTTGCCTGGCCATGTCATCGGCTGCGGCCTGGTCGCGTTGTTGTAATAGACGAGGTTCTGGCCATCGAGGTTGAGCGTCACCCGCGCCACGTTGGGCGACAGGTCCTTCGGCTCCAGCGTGAAATTCATCACCGGTCCCGTGCCGCCGGGGAAGAGATCGTCGCGGATGTGACGCGCCTGCTCGAAGGCTGCCAGCGCCGCCGGATCGAGGCCGAAATCGGCGCGCCATTTCCACGGCTCGCTGGCGGTGTCGACATAGTTGATCAGATGGTCGTTGGTGAAGGCGTCGATCAGCCCGGTCGGCCCGAACAGGCGCTGGAAGTCGCGCACATTGACGTCGACCGCGCTCTCCGGGCTGAACGGATAGCGGTTGTTCAGCGCTGCCTGGCAGAAGGGCAGGATGTCGGCGCGCCAGATGGCGTTGAGCTCGTTGGTGACGGCCTTCTGCGACAGGCCGCTGGTGTCGCCGGCGATGCCGCCCAGCCAGTCGTTGATCGGCGAGGGCAGGATCTGCGCCTGCCTCGCGACCGCGCCCGTCAGTTCGGCCAGCCCGCCCTGCTTCTTGATGGCGTCCTGCGGGTCGGGGTTGGCGGTGACCGTCTGCAGCACATTGGACAGCGCCGTCAGCGCCACGACGGCGGCATCGAGCGCCGGCGGCTGGCCGTCGACCTGCGCGATCGTGCCCTTGAGCGGTTTGAAATGCTCGGCGACCAGGCTGCCGGTCATGTCGACCTGGTCGGCCGAGCCGGCGCGCGGCAGCAGTTTCGCTCCCGTCTTCACCACCTTGCCCAGTTTGCCGAGCTTGCTCAAAAGCTTCGAGCCGGTCTTGGCGGCCCCGCCGCTCTTGTCGTCGGCGGCCGCATCATCGGAGCGGGTGAGGTCGGTCTCCTGCACCACCGCGGTCAGCAGGCGCTTCAGCGCGGAGTCGGCGCTGGACAGGTCCTTGAGGTTCTCGCTGGCGATGTTGAGATCGGTCAGCGGCGCCAGCCGCATGTCGCGCAGGAAGGAATCCCACTGCGCGATATAGTCGTCGTAATAAAGCTTGAGGATGTCCTCGGAGAGCGCCGACACCGACGTCTCCGAATTCTCAGAGCAGCCGCCGGCAAACACGGCGCGGTCGAGCGCCGCCTGGCCGGCGACATCCTCGACCCGGTCGAGAATGGCGTCATGGAAGCCGGCATAGGTATAGGGGCCTGGAACGCCGACACGCAGCGTCTTGTCGGAGCGGCGCGCGAACACCTTGGCGCCGTTCGGTCCGGCGAAATTGGCCGGCACCCATTCCTTGATCGCCGCGACTTCCGGGTCGGCCAGCAACTGCTTATAGGCGCGCTCCGGCAGCGAGATCGTGCACACCGTCTTCAGCGCTTCGGCGACCAGTTCCTTGTCCGGCGCGATATAGCTGTCGTCGACCGTCATGCGGCGGATCGCGGCAAGCTGGTGCTCTTCGGCATCCGCCGTCGGGAAGGGCGGCGCGGGCGCGAATTGCGGCAGGCTGTTCACCCACCAGTTCTGCACGAAATCGGTGTCCATCTGCGACAGGCCGGTCATCATCCGGTAGGTCTTCAGTGCGCCGAGCATGAAATCCGGATCGCGGATCTGTCGCCACATCGTGGCTTCGAGCAACGCGACCATATGCGGCTCCAGCACATTGCGCAGGGCATGGTCGTAAGTGTCGGTCTGCGCCCGCACCAGCTCGGCCGAAGCGGTCGGGCCGAGCAGGTTGTGAACGGCATCCGGCGGCGCGGTCCTGGCCGCCGCCACCGCGTCCATCGCCGCCAGCGCGCCGTCCATGGTCGGCTGCTCGACCGCGGCCGGCATGGCGGCGACGTCGGTCAACGGCTGCTGCAAAGCCTCGAACTGGCCCGCCTGCTCGGTGATCGCGTTGCGGTTATCGAGATAGGACCAGGTGAACAGTCCGCCCGCGAGCAGGGCGGCAAGAGCGCAGGCGGCCGCAGCTCCGCGCCAGATCCAGGCGCGGCGGCGCTGCGCCAGCGGATCGAACGTGCCGAGGCCGGCTTCCTTGAAGATAACTTCGGTGAGCAGATTGCGCAGGAAGAAGCTGCGCTTCTCGACACGCGCCGCCGGCATGGCGCGGCGCGGCGGCAGTCCGAAGGATGAGGACAGCGCCGCGGTCAGCCGGTCGATCGGCGCGCCTTCCTGTGTCGCCGAGGTCAGATAGAGGCCGCGCAGCCAGGCGGCTTCCTCGTAACGGCTCTCGCCGAACATCGCCTCGACCAGCACCTGGATCGGCTCCGACAGGCTGGCGAGTTGCGCCGGGAAACGGAAGATCTCGGCGCGCTGGCCAAGCTTGTCCTCGTCCTCCAGCCGCGGCACCAGCCGCCGCTCCAGCTCGGAGGCGAGCCTGGCAAGCTCCGTCTGGATGGTGCCGGCGTTGACGCGGGCGTCGAGCGGAAAAGTCGTTCCCCACACCTGCTCGCGCGCCGTCGTCGACAAGCCGCCGAAGAAGGCTTCAAAGCCTTTGATCAGGTCGGCCTTGGTCAGCATCAGATAGACGGGCAGGCGGATCTCCAGCCGATCGTTAAGCTCCGCCAGCCGGCGGCGGATTTTTCGGCCATGCGCCTTGATCGCCTCGTCGCCCTCCGACAGCACGTCGATCGACAGCGCGACGATGACGCCGTTGAGCGCACGGCGGCCCCGGTGCTTCTTCAACAGGTCGAGGAAGCCCAGCCATTCCGCCGCGTCGACATCCGGCTGACTCTCCTGCTGGACGTAGCGGCCTGCCGTGTC
Organism: Mesorhizobium sp. M2A.F.Ca.ET.043.05.1.1; assembly: GCF_003952445.1. Taxonomy (NCBI): domain Bacteria; kingdom Pseudomonadati; phylum Pseudomonadota; class Alphaproteobacteria; order Hyphomicrobiales; family Phyllobacteriaceae; genus Mesorhizobium; species Mesorhizobium sp. M2A.F.Ca.ET.043.05.1.1. The sequence goes on along the minus strand of NZ_CP034446.1, from coordinate 4,013,667 downwards.
GATCAGCACCGCGTTTTCGGAGAAGAACCAGTCGCAATTGCGCGTGCCGCCGACGCCCTGCAGATCGTCGGTGAGGTCGATCGGGAAATTGAGTCCCGACTGGCGCAAGGCCGTGGTCTTGCCGGTGGCCGGCGGACCGACGATCACATACCAGGGCATCTCGCGCAGGAATTTCCGGCCGCCGAGCTTGCGCCGCTTGAGCTCGGCCATCACCTCGCCAAACTTGGCGCCAACGGCCGCGACGCTCTCTTCGCCGGGCGTGAGCTGCTTTTCCTGAACAGGCGCCGCGATCTCGGCGACGAACATGCGGTTGGCGCGGATCGCGCGGCGCTGCGCGATGATCAGCCAGATCAGCCACAGGATGATCAGCCCGGCGATGATGGCGATGCGCACATTGTCGGACTCGAACGGCGCGTAGGGGCCGACCTGCACGATCGGCCCGAACACCCAGATCAGCAGCGACAGCAGCGCGATGCCGATCAGCGTCCACAGGAAACGCGATGTGATGACAGCCCAGAGGAAGCGCAGGATGAACATCTCAGAGCCTCTTCTCGACCAGGACCTCGACGCGCCGGTTGAGCGCGCGGCCCTCGCGCGTCGAGTTGTCGGCCACCGGATCGGCTTCGGCGCGGCCTTCGGATGAGATGCTCTCCGGCGGCACGCCGGCCTGCACCAGAAGCTTGGCTATGGTCTCGGCGCGCGCTTCCGACAGGCGCTGGTTGCTGGCCAGCGGGTTCGACTTTTGCAGGCGCACATTGTCGGTATGGCCCACGACCGTGATCTTTCCGATCAGCTCCTTGTTGTCGAGGATCACCTTGGCGATGGACTGGATCAGCGGCTCGTAGCCCTCGGTCAGCGTCGGCCGCGACGACTGGAACAGCTCGGGATTGGAGGATTGGATAATGAGCTTCGCCAGCGAGACGCTCTCGGTGCCGCTGAGCGCGCCCTTCAGCTCGTCCGGCGCCGCGCCCTTGAACTCGGGCAGCAGCGCGAAATCGACCGGCTGCGGCGCTTCGGGTTCAGGGGCATCCTGCTTGGGCGCGGCGCGGGTGACGTCCCCGCGCGAGGCCGGCGGCAGCGTGCGCACCAGCGCGGAAAGCTCGACCGCCTGGCTGCTCAAGCCCATCGACAGGCCGACATAGGCGGCAGCGGCGACGAAAATCGCGGCAAGCGCCATCACCCAGATCGGCACGATGAAGCGCTGCGGCTCGTCGGACGCGATCACGCCCTTCCAATTCGGCGACAGCGGCGCGTCCTCGGCATCCGCATTGCGCAGGAAGCGTGCCGCAGCAACGCGCACCGCATTGAGCGAACGGTCGCCGGCGCGGCCGGGCACCCGGTATTTGCCGCGGAAGCCGAGCGCCAGGCAGTAATATTGCAGCTCCAGCATTTCGCGGTCGCGGTTAGGATGCCGCTCCAGCTCGTCGAGCCGGGTGAAGAACTGGGTGCCGGCATCGACGTCGCCGCGCAGCATGACCACAAGCGGCTGGCGCGGCCATGCGCTGGCGCCGCCCCATGGCGTGTTGAGCGCGAGATCGTCGAGCAGCGCCGCCACCGCCCAGGCCGCCTGGTCGGCGCGCTCCAGCGAGGAGCCCGCGGCAACAGTGGCGTCGCGCGCCCGCACCAGCTCGTCGAGCAGGCGTGTGCGCATCACTTCCGGGTTCTCCGGCGCCAGCGCGCTTTCGAGCTCCGGCGCGAATTCAAGCAGCGGCGCGAAGATGTTGATCAGCGTGTTGGGATGGGCGCGCGCCCGCTTGACCGGCCCGCCCGGCACCAGCGGCGCCATCGGCCGGGGCGCCGCACCGGTCAGCCGGATGCGTGTGCGCTCGCGATCCTCCGACAGTCCGAAGGGATCATCCCGGCTCATGGCCTCACCTGTTCACCGAATAGCAGTCGACCTGCGGCTCGCTCGGCAGCACGCCGGAAACGCCGATGACGAAGCCGGGAGCGTCGAGCAGCGAGGCCCAATGCTCGCTCTTCTGGTCGAGCTCCAGGCACAGCCGGTCGCCGTCATAAGGGATCTCGCGCGGCTGCGAATGCAGCGGCTTCAGCGGAATGCCGGGCAGCCGCGATTTCCACAGGCCCTCGAACTGGTCGGCCGAGCCGACCGTCGCCTGGTTGACGAAGATCTTGCGCAGCGCGTCTTCCGACAGTTCGGAGCCGACGCGGATGACGATGCGGCTGGCGACCAGCAGCTTCGGGTTGTCGATGCGCACCTTCCAGACATTGGTCGCGTGCCGCATGACCGGCAGCGCGCGCGATTTCGGCTCGATGTAGCGCAGGCTGAGGATCAGCGAACGCAAGGCGTCGGCCAGCGCCATATAGGCGGGCCCGGGCGCCATGTGGTCGTAGGCCGGCAACTCGCCGAGCCGCCGCGAGCTGGACCCGTAGGTGGCCATCTCGCCGGCGAGGCCGGCAAGCTCGAGATAGAGCTCGGCCGGATGGAAGACGTCCTGCGCCAGCATATGCGCCAGCCGCGGCCGCGCGGCATTGGCGAGGTGCAGCATCAAGAGATCCTCGACGCTGCGGCCGGCTCCGCCCATCACCATCTTGCCATGCGCCTCGGCGATCTGGTCGAGGCCGGTGACGACCTCCTGCAGCAATTGCCGGTACCAGTGCACGGCGCCGGTGATCAGCGTCGGCGGCAGGAAGGACTGGTCGAGCGAGACGCCGCCATCGGCGCGCACGCCTGTGATATCGGCGATCGGCAAGGCGGTGTAGCCGCCGACCGATTTGCCGGGCGCCAGCAGCACCGCTTGCGGCCGGGCGATCTCGATTTCCTCCGGATCGGCGCCGCCTTGCACGGCGTCACGCACCGGGACGATCTTGCCGTGGTAGCGCGCACCGGTCGATTGGGCATGCGCCGGATCGAAGCCGACGCCGCCGGGCGGCTCGAGCGGCAGCGCCACCAGCACCGGCCCGGCGCCGGTGTCGGCCGTGACCGGCAGCGGCTTCGGCGCATCCATCAGCTCCGGGATGGAGAAGGGCGTGCCGTCCGGGAAGATGCCTCGGGCGGACACGATCGACACCTGGCCGGCATCGAGCAGCGACTGGTCGAGCGTCAGCTGCTGGAAGCCGAACGTATGGAGCTGGCCCGCCTGCAAGGCGCCGCGCACCATCCCCTCGAAGAACCGGTCCTGCTGCTGGAAATGCTGGGTCCTCAAGAAGAGTCCCTCGGACCACAGCACCCTGTTTGCGTCGCTCATGCTGCCACTCTCTGCACTTGCCCTGTTGACGCTTCGCTAGGCGGATATGCCGCCTTTGCCGAGGCTGACATTGATGGTGAATTTCGACCCCGGCGATACCGACTTGGTCGTGCGCCAGTTGCGTCCGCCGGGTTCCCGGATCAGCGCGACGAAGCCGAGCGCCGTCGCGTTCGGCTCGACCGTGATCGTCTTGGCCGCCGTCTTGCCGGGCGCCACCGAGATCGCGTCCGAGCCGATGAGGTCGGCGCCTAGCGCCGAGCCCGCGTCGCCCTGCAGCGCGAAGTAATCGGCCGAGTTGAACTTGCCGGTGCTGGCAAGCCGCATGACCAGAACCGTCACCGGCCGATCGCCGCCGCCCGGTCCCGGATTCATGCCGGCGCCGCCGGTCACGTTGACCGAGATCACCGATGGTTTCGGCGGGCCGCTCTGGCAAGCCGCAAGCAGCCCCGTCGCGCCGAGAGCAACGATGAATTCGCGTCTGTCGATCATGTCCCTACTCCTCTTCGTAAGCATCCCTGAAGTCCGCGCCGATCTCGCCCAGGAAGCTCGATTCCGCGCTCTGGGCGATGTCGCGATGGCGTTTCTGGTAGAGCTCCCACAGCTTGGCGTTGCGCCCGCCGGCGAGCAGATTGCCGATCGCGGAATTGGACTTGAGCTCTTCCTCGATCGCGGCCGGATCGAAACGGTCGATCATGCGCCGAAGCGCGGCCTGAACGCCGCGCCAGGCGCGCACGTGATGCTGCGCGAGATCCTTGACAGCATCGCTGATCGCCGCCTCGCCGGAGAGAAAGCCGGGGCTGCGCTCGGCGATGATGGTGACGATGACGTCCTCGACCGTCGGCAGGAATTTGAGCGGGTTGACTTCCGAAGAACCGACCACCGTCTGTGCGACGCGCGCGCTCCCCTTCTCTTCGGCGCGCTTGCGCAGGAGCTGCATCAGGCCGTCGAGCATCAGCCTGTATTCGCGGCCGAATTTCTCCATCTCGGCGAGCGAATCGCGCCCGGGAAAGTCGGCCTCCTCGACGCCCATGCCGCGCAGGAATGCCGCGCGCAGCGCCATGTCGCTCGGCGCGGGCTGCGCTGCACGCGATGGCCGCGGCGCGGGAGCAGCGCGAGGTGGCGGGGCAGGCGGCTCGGGTGCATTCGCCGGTATTTCCCATGGGCGGGCGGCCTTCGGCTTCTCGGCGGCTCGCCCATCGCGACCGGTTGCATCGGCGCTAGTGCCGGAAGCGGGCGTCGCGGCTGGCCCGAAGCTGAAATCGTCGAAGCCGGCGGCTTTGGGCGCGGGCTCGGGCATGTCGTTGCGCGCTGGCATGTCGCCAAAGCCGAACGGGTCCGCTCGGCCGGCGGCGGGCTCGTCGTTCGAGGCGGGCGTCGCCACCGGATCGAGGCTGAACGGGTCGTCGAAGGCCGGCGAGCTGCGCTGGTTCGAAGCGCGATCGTAGGCTCCAGGCACAGGCTGCTCGAACGGATCGGGCAGCCCGGCCGGGCGCGGCCGCTGCGGCTCCTCCTCGGCCTTGGCCGAGAAGAAATCGTCGCCGCCGATGCTGGCAGGCGTCCGCGCCTGTGGCGGCGGCCATGCTGGCGCGGCGTTGGCGATTGGCGCCTGGCCGATCGAGGTGTGGCCGGCGCTGGGCTGCACCTCGACATGGAGCACATAGTCGCCCATGCGCAGCCGCATGCCGCTTTGCAGGCGGGTCGACCTGCCGGTGCCGAGCGGGCTGTCGGAGTCGTTGATGAACAATCCGCTGCTCGATGTGTCGGTGACGAAATAGCCGTCGCGGCCGCCGCTGATCTTGCAATGCGCGCGCGAGACGAACATGTCCGGGTCGTCGATCTGCCAGCCGGCATCGGCGCTGCGGCCGATCACCAGCTCGCCCTCGTCCAGCCGGGTCTGCCTGACCAGTTGCGAGCGCGGGCCTTGTTCCAGGGTCAGAAGCAGGCTCATGCGGCTGCCTCCGCCATGTCCGGCCGCCAGCCGACGATGGTGCGCAGCCTGAGATCGTCGGCGTCGCCCTTCTCGGCTGGGCGTGAGAGCCAGGAAGTGCGGCCGAGCTGGATGGTTCCCATCTTGGGCGCCGGCACGGCGTCGCGCGCCAGTACGATCCTGAGGTCGACATCAAGGGCTTCGCCGATCATGTCGCGCACCGCCTTCTTGAACAGGGCAAGCCTCCGTTCTCCAGGCAGGAACGACTTGAAATCATCGAGGCTGAGCGGGCCGACGCGCAATTCGATGCGGCTCTGCCGGCTGAAGACGCGCGGGCCGATCGTGGCCCCGCGCCCCAGCGCCGCATAGGCTTTGCCGACTTGGCTCTGCAGCGCCTTCGGAATGGTGATCCAGGCGGCGACGAATTCCTTGATCTCGACCGGCACCTTGAAGGCGGTGGCGAGGAACAGCGTCAGCCGCTCGGCGCCGTCGACCTGGTTCGCCAGCGATCCGGCCTGGCGCAGCCGCACCGTGTCGATCTCAGGGTCCTGCGTGCCGGGAAGGCCGATGCCGGCTATGGCTTCCAGCATGGCGCGCACACGCCCGCCGACCGAACGTTCGACCTGCACCGCCGGATGCGCGTCCGCCCAGGCGCGGTAGTAGAGCGCGATCATGCGGTGTTGCAGGATGTTGACGAAGTCGACGAAGGTCGTGTCGCTGGTCTGCTCGGCGTCGGCGCCGGTGAACCAGCGTTGCGACAGCCGGTCGAGCACCCAGCGCGTCAGATGCAGCGGCATCGGCCCTTCCGGTCCGAGCAGGCCGAGATTGGCGAGGGTCACGCGCGCCGGAGCCTTTTCGCCCGCATTCTGGAATTTGACCACGTCCCTGGCCGAGAAGCTCAGACGCACATGCTGGCCGAGCCGTGCCGGCTCGCGCTCCGCGGTTCCCGAATGGCCGAACAGACCCCGCCGCTGCTCCAGCCGGCGCAGCAGCTCGAAGAAGTCGTACCCCTCCGACAGCGGCTCCGCCTCCGTTGAGGCCGGTTGCGCTAGATCAGGTAGCGATTGCCGGGCGTCATCGGCCATGGCACATCCTCCTGCTTCTGCAGCAACCGCGTGCGGGTTCGCACGAAACCATTTATCCCGGCATGGCGGGCGAACAGCCGCGCCAGCAGGGCCGAAAGCAGCAATGTGCTCTGACCCGCCAGCACCGACTGGTCGACATGCAGCGTCACTTCGGTGCCGCGGCCGAAACACATCGGCCCGTCGATCTGGAGCCGCTCGATCACCGGGCGCGAGTCGATGCGGGTGATCGAATGCACGTTGCGGGCAAGGCTCGGATCGCCGCGATCGGCGTAGAGGTCGAGCAAGGCGTGCAGCGGGTCGACGCCGCGGCCCTCCTTGGCGAGGCTGAGGAAGTTGAGCGAAAGCTGCGCCACCAGCCGCCAGGCGAGATTGTCGGCGCGGGATTCGCCTTCGGCGCCGGCCGGCAGAGCTGCCGGGATCGCCGGCTGCGGCGGCCGCAGCGCGCCGAGCAGCCGCACCGCTTCCACCGGATCGGCGGTCTCCAGCGTCAGCGTCGGCGTGTCGTCCAGGATCGCCAGGTCGCGATTGGTGCAGAGCGCCATCACGTCGAGCCGCTTGAGCGGCCGGTTGGCCGGGCTCCCCGCCGGGCGCGAGACCGCGATAAAGACATCGTCGCCGGTATAGGAGGTTCGGGTCAGGCCGTCGCGCCGCTCGTCCTCCGTCGCCCGGCGCGGACGCCGCTCGGTCGAATAGACCCAGCCGCTGCCGCGGTTCTGCCCAAGGCTGAACAGTTCTGGAATGACCGCTTCGCTGCCTTCGGCGTCGGCGTCCTCAACCCGGGTGACGCGGAAGATCTCGAAGTCGCGCGCCCGGGTGCGGTCGGCATGCAGCACCTGGCGCGTCCGGCGCGGATCGATCTCGATGACGTTGCACTCGCGTTCGAAGAGATTGATGATCGGCGTCGCGAACAGCTCGAAATCGGCGGCCGTCACATCGGCGAGCTCCGGCACCGGACGCCGGAACAGGAAGATGATCTCGATCGCCCCGTCACACTTGCGCACCACCGGCTGCAGGCCGGCGACCCGCACATAATGGAAGCGCTCCGGGATCATGAAATATTCGCGCAGCAGCCGGTATCCCTCGAAAGTCGGGCGGGTGCGCGGCATCAGCGCTTCATCGTCGTGGATGCCGATCATTTCGGGCTCGGGCAGGGCGGTGAGGGGATTGGTCTTGCCTTCCGCCCGCGCGCCGACGGCCGAGCAGGCGCCGAAGATCGCGTCGAAGATGAGCGGCGCCTTGGCTCGCCCGGCGAAATAGAGGTCGAGGCGGTCGAGCGACAACTCGCTGAGCTTGCCCTTTCCGGTCCGAGCCAGCGTGATGCGGAACGCCGCCTCGCCGCGCACGCCGCCAACCGGCGCGATGCCGGCGGCGGCAAGGGCGCTGCGGTCCTGGAAGTAGCCGACCGAGGCGATCGCGATCGGCCACAGCGTGACCTCCTGCGCGGTGGTGAAGGTGGAGCGCGTCGAGAGCCCCGGATGCAGGGCGGAGACCAGCCGCGTGCCGCGCGCGACGGCGTGGCCGGCGATCATCGACTGCACTTGCTGTCCAGGCTTCAGCACGGCCATCGCCGTCGCCGGCGCCGGCGTCACCAAATCCGGATAGAGCACGTCTAGCACGGCGCGCGAGAAGCGTGAGCGCTCCGCGTCGACCTTGAGCCGCGTGCGCGCCGCCAGGAAGGCAACGCCGTCGAGCAGCCTTTCGACATAGGGATCGGGGCAGGGGACGGTATCGAGGGAAAGGTTGCGCGCGACCGCCGGATGCATGTCGGCGAATTCCGCGGCCAGCGCCCGGATGTGGGTCAGTTCCTCTTCGTAATACTCCACGAAGACCCGGTCCATCTCAGGTCTCCCGGAATTCGGTTCGCGCCAGGCCGTTGTCGAGATTGATCGTGGTGCGCAGCCGCATGCGTTCCGGCGTCGGCGTCATGATCAGCACGGCGTCGATTTCGATCTTGAGGCCGACGCTCTTGTCGCCGAGCGTGACATTGACGGTTGTCGCGCTTTCCTTGAGACGCGGCTCGAAGGTGGCCAGCACCGCGCGGATTTCGCGCGCGAGGGTATCGCGGTCGAAATCCCGCGAGGAGCGGCCGGAGAAGGACGGCACGCCGTAATTGACGACGCTGCGGCGCACTTCCGGAAAATCGGCGAGCGGCGGCAGTTCGTCCAAGGGCTGTTCGTGCTCGGCGTCGGACAGCATCGGCACGGATTCGAAACGCTCGGTGTTGAATAGCGCCTCTATGTCGCGCCGCACGGCTTCGCGCAGCACGCGCGCCGACACTACCACGCCGCGGCTTTCGATTTCGGCGCGATGCTCGGTTTGGAAGATCAGCCTATGCAGTCGCCGTTTCTGCTCGGCCGTAAGCTCGGGATCGGCATCGATGGCCCGCGGGCTGCCGGCAACAAGAGCCTCGACGCGCTCGGCGCCGAGTTCTTCTTCCAGCAGGCGACGCAGCCCATCGATCTCCGACGTCAGCCCGGGCAAATCGTTGACGAGGCGGTCCCAGAGTGAGGGCTGAACCGCCTCGCGCTTTGCCCGGGAGCTGCCGGCGAGCTGCGCCTTCGCGCCGGGCCGCTTGGCCTCACTTGCCGACATAGACGTCCATTTCGATCTCGTCGTCCTTGTCGTAGACGAACTTGATCTTCTTGTAGGCGAAGCTGACCTCTTCCTCGATCAGGTCTGGCTCGTCCTGCGCCTGCCGCATATCGTATTCCATGATCGAGGCGTCGGTGAGCGTCACAACCAGATAGTCGCTGGTCTCGCCGTCGATGGTGCGGCGTGCCGAGAACACCACCTCGTCCAGCGCCTTGTTCTCGAACAGCGCCTTCTTCAGGTAGGGCGACGACTTGTCGTAGTGCTTGAAGAATTTGATCATTCCCATCGACACGCGGCCGCGTCGCGACAGCGAGTTCGGATCGTAGGGCGCGATCATCTTGTAATCGACGCCGTGGATCTCGATCTCGTCTTCATGGCCGTCGCGCTTGCTCGGGCCCTTGATGTCCGGCACTTTCAGGAAGCCGTCGATTTTCGTCGAGGGCGCATCGGTTCTGTCTGGCATTGTCTTTCTCCACCGCTACGAAACAAGATGACTTTGCTTAACGAGTTCAGCCCTTCACCGACGGCAGTTCCGACACCAGCCGGAGCGAGGCGTTGATGCCTTCCAACTGATAGTGCGGACGCAGATAGAAACGGGCATTGTAGTAACCGGGCCGGCCTTCGACGCTGTCGACCTGCACCTCGGCCGCGGCAAGCGGGCGCTTGGCGCGCGCCTTGTCGTCGGCGAAGGCAGGGTTGGCCAGCACGTACCGGTTGATCCATTCGGTCAACCAGATCTCCATATCGGTGCGTTCCTTGAACGAACCGATCTTGTCGCGCGCGATCGCCTTCAGATAGTGCGCGAAGCGCGAGACCGGGAACAAATAGGGCAGGTTGGCGGAAAGCCGCTCGTTCGCCTGCGCGTCCGGATCGACCAGGCGTCCGGCGCGCGTCTCGTCGTCCTGCAGCGAATGCGCGCCGATGAAGGCCGCAAGATCGGTGTTCTTGCGGTGCAGGATCGGCATCAGGCCGAGCTTGGCCAGCTCCGCTTCGCGCCGGTCGTCGATGGCGACCTCCGTCGGGCATTTCATCGCGATCGAGCCGTCGTCGGTGGGAAAGGCGTGCACCGGCAGATTGAGCACCGTGCCGCCGTTTTCGACGCCGCGGATCTGCGTGCCCCAGCCATAGAGCTTGTGGCTGCGGTTGATGTTGACGCCCATCGGGAAGGCGGCATTCATCCAGACATATTTGTTGTGGTCGCCGCCCACCTCTTCCTCGAAGGTGAAGCCCTTCACCGGAACGGTCTCCGAGCCGTAGGGCAGGCGCGCCAGCACGCGCGGCATGGTGAGCCCGATATAGCGGGCGTCCTCGCTTTCGCGCAGCGACTGCCAGGAGGCGTAGGCCGGGTTGTTCACGATCATCTGCAGGTCCTGCGGGTTCGGCAGTTCCTGCCAGCTGTCCATGCGAAACAGCCGCGGCGAGGCGGCGGCGATGAACGGCGTGTGCGCCGAGGCGCAGACGCCCGAAATGTTGCGCAGCAGACCGACGTCGCGCGGATGGTTCGAGAACTCGTAGGCGCCGATGATGCAGCCGATCGGCTCGCCGCCCAGCATCGAATACTCGTCCGTGTAGACCTTCTTGAAGATGGGGCTCTGGTCCCACATCTGGCCTTCATAGTCTTCCAGCGTGTCGGCCAGCTGCTCCTTGGAGATGTTCATCACCCGGATCTTCAGCTTGGTATCCGTCTCGGTGTTGTTGATCAGGTACCAGAGGCCGCGCCAGGTGCCTTCCATCTCGCGCACTTCCGGCGCATGCAGGATCTCATTGACCTGCGTCGTCAGCATCTTGTCGATACCGGCGATCAGTGACTTGATCGACTTGATTGCATTGGAAGAGATGGTCGTCGTCTCGGAGCGCGATTGCGCCGCCAGTGCCAGGTTGCGCACCAGCTGCTGCAGCTTCTCGCTGTCGTCCTTCTTGACCTTGAAATCCTTTTCAAGGAGTCCGCTGAATTCGCCGAGATCGATGGCTTCCGCCTCGGCGGTGGCGGCTGCGGTCTTTTGCTGTTCGGCCATGACTTACTCCTCGCCCTTGCCGTCATCCATCGCCTGGCTGGCGATCTTGCTCAGCAGCGGCTCGTTGTTCAGAAGCTGCGCGATGCGCTTTTCGGCGTCGACGCGGCCGTCCATGAAGCCCAACAGCTCCTCGAGCTGACGGCGCATCTTCAGGATCTCGGCCAGCTGCGGGACCTGCTCGGCGATCTTGTCCGGCGCGAAGTCGCCCATCTTGGAGAAGGTGAGGTCGATGGCGAGCTCTTCGTCCCGCTCCTGGCCCTCGGCCTGGGGCAGCGTGTTCTTCACCCGCGCCTTCACGCGCGGCCCCATCGCTTCCATGAATTTCGGGAAGCGGTTGGCGTCGGTTTCGACGAAGTTGCGGTCGAGGACCGATTTCGACGCTTCCTTGGTCTGTGAAGCGCCGGCAAGGTCGGCCATCACGGCCATCACGAACGGCAGTTCGATCGTCGTCGGGCTGCCGTAGGTTTCGACGTCGTAGGCGATCTGCACGCGCGGCGCGCGGTTTCTTTCGATGACCTTCGCTTTGCTCTCTGCTGGCATGCTTGTTACCTTTCATCCTTCTGGGCCGGCTTCTTGGGATCCGGGACACCGGCAAGCAGCCGGAATTCCTTCAGCCCCGACGGGGCGAGATCTTCCATCAGTTCCACGAAATCCATGTGCACCATCCGGCGCACCCGCCGGGCGAGATGCGGGATGGGGCTGGACGGCTCGGTGCGGTCGTAGAAGGCGACGACGAGGTCCAGGCATTTGACGACTTCGTCGCGCGAGTTGATCCGGTCCGGCAGGCCGGCGCTCGCTTCGACTGGGCTTGCCACACTTGCCATCGGCTCGGCTCCATGACCGTTTCGGGCGGGCGTCGATGCCGGCTGCGCCGGCTGCGGGGAGGCTTTCGCGGCACCATTGGCCACTTGGGTGCCGGCGCTGGAATTCCGCTCCAGCGTCGTCAGCAAACGCTGAAGGAACTTCTTCAATTCCGGGACGGTGGCGCCATTGCCTTCGATGCGGGCGTTGAGCGCGACATCAACTGCGTCGAGAGCGGCGATCGCGGCACGCGCGTCGGCCAGCAGCGACGTCATCGCGTCCGCCGCTTGATCGACCTGCGCCGCGCATCCGGTGCGCACGCGGTTCAACAGCTGGTTGTGGGCGCTCGTCAGTGCCGCCTTTTCGGCGGTCCCGAGGCCGGATGCAGCCTCTTGGAGCATGACGCGTTCGTCGAGCGCCGCCTGCTCCAGGTCCCGGCCGCTGATCGGCCCGATCGCGCGCGGCGAGAAGAACACCGCCTGCCTGAGGTTCGCCAGCAGGCCTTCCTGGCCATTTTGCAGGTCGAGCAGCGCATTGATGCGGCGCAAGGCGGCCTCGCGCGGCGCGCCCGTCCTCAGCGCAGGGTGCATCGTGTCCCAGTACTGTTCGAAGGTCTTGGCAATGAGCGTCAGGCCCTGGGCAAGGCCGGCCAGCCCTTCCTCGTTGGCCAAAGCCTGCGCAACGATGACCAGCAGGCGCAGATCCCGGCCGCGCGGGCGCAATTCCTCGGCTTTTTCCAGCACGGCGGTCCAGTCGACCGGACTGGATTGCGAGGTGGGCTTGCTGTTGCCGTCGTGAACGACTTTGACCTGAGGTTCGGTCAGGCGCTCCAGCTCATGAAAGGCCGGGTCGTTGCGCAAGTCCTCTCCCGACGGATTCGCACCGTTCAGAGGATTCAGCCAGAGTGCGAGATCAATCACACCAACCCCCAGCCAGCGGCCCTGAGACCCCGTGTGACGTAACGTTATCACTGGCCTCACGCGACGACAATTGAGCACCTGCGCAAAAACTAACGGAAGCTAAACGCAGCCGCTTTCTCGGCGAAACCCATTGCGCGATTGTCGGACCCGGTATGTGAAATGGCTCGCATAGTCCGGGCGCCAATCCATGTTTGTTGCCACGAGTTTGCAAGGCTTGTGTAACCGGGCGGTGCCGCCCGGATAGATTCAAAGGCCCTATCCGCCGCACGGCTTTGTCAAGCAGCCGCTTATATGGCAGGGTATGGGTCGGCAGGTTGCGGGAGCAGGTTCGATGGAACAGCGCCGGTCATCGCAGAGCTTCAAGCGTAAGGAACTGGTCGCCAAGCTCAACGCCACGGGGGTGCGCGCCTTCAAGGCCGCGGCCGACACGGCCAAGCTGCGCGGCAATCCCTATGTCGAGCTCGCCCATTTCATCCAGCAGCTGGTGCTGTCGGAGCGCTCGGATGTGCAGATGATCGTCGCCGACGCCGGCCTGGATGTCAGCCGGCTGACGGCCGACATGACCCGCGCCATCGACAAGCTGCCCTATGGCGCCACTTCGGTGGAGGAATTCTCCGACCACATCTTCCACGCCATCCAGGAAGGCTGGAACCTGGCGACACTGGAGTTCGGGGTGGAGGAGGTGCGCAGCGCCCATATCCTGCTCGCTTGTCTCAAGACGCCGGCGCTGGATGGCCTAGTGTCGAAGATCAGCGCCGAATTCGACAAGATCGAGGCCGATGGGGTCATTTCCCGCTTCGCCGATGTCACGGAAGGCTCGCTCGAAGCCGGCTCACCTCCCGCCGCGGCCGCCGCGGAGACGCCGGTCAAGCGCGGCCCGGGCGGGGATTCCGCGCTGGCCAAATACGCCACCGACCTCACCCAGCGCGCCCGTGACGGCAAGATCGATCCGGTCGTTGGCCGCGATCCCGAAATCAGGCAGATCGTCGATATCCTGATGCGACGCCGGCAAAACAATCCGATCCTGACCGGCGAGGCCGGCGTCGGCAAGACGGCGGTGGTCGAGGGATTTGCGCTGCGCATCGCCCAGGGTGACGTGCCGCCGACATTGCAAAATGTCTCCGTGCGCATGCTCGATGTTGGGTTGATGCAGGCCGGCGCCAGCGTCAAGGGCGAGTTCGAGAAGCGGCTGAAGGCAGTCATCGATGAGGTCCAGGCCTCGGAAGTGCCAATCATCCTGTTCATAGACGAGGCGCATACGCTGATCGGTGCCGGCGGCGCCGCCGGCACCGGCGATGCAGCAAATCTCCTGAAGCCGGCGCTGGCGCGCGGCGAATTGCGCACCATCGCCGCCACGACCTGGGCCGAGTACAAGCAGCACATCGAGAAGGATCCGGCGCTCACCCGCCGCTTCCAGGTGGTCAAGATCGACGAGCCGTCGGAAGCCGTGGCCGTGCTGATGCTGCGCGGCGTCGCCAGCGTGCTGGAGCAGCACCACAAGGTGCAGATCCTGGACGAGGCGATCGAGGCGGCGGTCTCGCTTTCGCACCGCTATATCCCGGCGCGCCAGCTGCCGGACAAGGCGGTCAGCCTGCTCGACACCGCCTGCGCCCGCGTCGCCGTCTCGCAGCATGCGACGCCCGCCGAGGTCGAGGACATACTGCGCCGCCGTCAGGCGCTGGAGGTGGAGCAGGGCATCATCGGCCGCGAGGCGGCGATCGGCATCGACGTGGCCGACCGGCAGGTCCGCGTCGATGCCGGGCTGGCGGAAACCGAGACCGCTTTAGCCGCCGCCCAGGCGCGGTGGGATCGGGAAAAGGCTTTGGTGGCCGAGATCCTCGACCTGCGCGCCAAATTGCGCGGCGAGGGCGTGCCGCTTGATGAGGCGGCGGCGGAGGAGAATGCCGGGACCGAGAGTGGGGACGGCGCGGCAAAGGCGCCCGAACCAAAGGCTGCCGAGAGCAAGACTGGCGACGGCGCGGCTGCCGGGGCCAAGAAGGCCAAGACCTCGAAGGCCAAAGGGGCAAAGGACGCAAAGGCCGAAACAGTTTCCGCCGAGCCGGCGGATGAAGCCGCCGCCGACCTGGCGCGGCTGCGCGAGCTGATGGCCGAGCTTGCGGCCGCGCAGGGCGAGACGCCGCTAATCCTGCCGTCGGTCGACCGCAACGCGGTCGCCGCCGTGGTGCAGGATTGGACCGGCATCCCGACCGGACGCATGCTCTCCAGCCAGACCGAGAAGGCGTTGAAGCTCGCCGCCACCCTGTCCGAACGCGTGGTCGGCCAGGATCATGCCATGGAGATGATCGCCAAACGCGTGCAGACCAGCCGCGCCGGCCTCGGCGCGCCGGAAAAACCGGTCGGCGTGTTCCTGCTCTGCGGCCCTTCCGGAGTCGGCAAGACCGAGACCGCGCTGGCGCTGGCCGAGACGCTCTACGGTGGCGAGCAGAACCTGATCTCGATTAACATGTCCGAGTTCCAGGAAGCCCACACGGTCTCGACGCTCAAGGGCGCGCCGCCCGGCTATGTCGGCTACGGCAAGGGCGGCATCCTGACCGAGGCGGTGCGCAGGAAACCTTATTCGGTGATTCTGCTCGACGAGGTCGAGAAGGCGCATCCCGACGTGCATGAGATATTCTTCCAGGTCTTCGACAAGGGCATGATGGACGACAGCGAGGGCCGTCGCATCGATTTCAAGAACACGCTGATCCTGCTCACATCCAATGTCGGCTCAGACGTCATCATGGATCGGACGAAGAACGGCACGGTGCGGACCGGCATCGACGATCTCGACCAGGGCCTGCGCGCGCCGCTGCTGAAAGTGTTCCCGGCCGCCTTCCTCGGCCGCGTCGTCACCATTCCCTATTATCCGCTGTCGGATGCGATGATCGAGGCGATCGCCCGTCACCAGTTCGGCAAGATCGCGCGCCGGCTCAAGGCTACCAACGACGCCGAGCTGGTGATCGGCGACGGCGTGATGGACCTGGTCAAGGCGCGCTGCACCGAGATCGAGTCCGGAGGGCGCATGATCGACGCCATCCTCACCAATACGCTGCTGCCGGAACTCAGCCGCGGCGTGCTCAACCGCTCGCTCGAGGGCAAGAAGATGGCGAAAGTCATCGTGGGTGCGTCGCC
This sequence comes from Mesorhizobium sp. M2A.F.Ca.ET.043.05.1.1, assembly GCF_003952445.1. Classification (NCBI taxonomy): domain Bacteria; kingdom Pseudomonadati; phylum Pseudomonadota; class Alphaproteobacteria; order Hyphomicrobiales; family Phyllobacteriaceae; genus Mesorhizobium; species Mesorhizobium sp. M2A.F.Ca.ET.043.05.1.1. The sequence continues at coordinate 3,997,989 of NZ_CP034446.1, read as the reverse complement.
GGAAGGATTTACCTACTCCTTCGAATAGGACCCTGCCGCGGCGGGCCAAGGTTCGACAGCGCCGCCGTCCGGCATGATCTGACGTTCGTCGGCTTTGATCCCTCCGGCGCGATCTACGCCGCGGGGGCTTCGATGGATTCGATCCGCCTCGCGCCGGCCGGAGGTGCTGACTGTCATCGAGGCGCTGCATTCCGCCTTCTGCCCGACTTAGCCGGTCGTTGCATGGCCGTGCCCGGCTTTGATCAAGGTCAAAGCGACGCGAGGGGATCGGGGCTTACCTGTCTGGCAATGGCAGTGAAATGATCGGACGGCCGGAGTGCTCGGCTGATCCGACCCTCGGAGAAACACATGATCCTGAATAACGGCACCCTCGTCGCGGTTACGGATGGCGAGAACCTTCGACTGTTTCACAACAAGGGGCACGAACCTCATCTCGACCTGATCGAAGTCGAGGATTCGGTCCTTGAAGTGGCCCACGCCGGATCCGGCGGGCGGCATCGCAGTTCAACCGCCAATCCGGACGAGTCCCGGCTGGGCGAAGACGACTTTGCCGCGTCGATCGCGAGCTATCTCAATCATAAGGCCCACGAGAAAGCCTGCGAGCATATACTGGTGATCGCCGATCCGCGCACGCTTGGCGAGATGCGGAGGCATTATCAGCCGTCACTGAGCGCCAAACTCGTCGGCGAGATCGCCAAGGACTTCGTCAAGCATTCGGTGATATCGATCAAAAGCGCCATAGAAACCGCCTGACCCGATCGACTCAGTTCGCCCTGATCGGCACAACCACATTTGGCTGGGCGAGCACGCCGCGGTTTGTCGCCGGGCGTGCTCGGTGTCGTCTTACTGAACCTTGATGGTGGCCCACATGCCGTTCATGAAATGATCGGGGATGTTGCAGAAGACCGCGTAGAAGCCCGGCTTGAGGTCGAGCGTCAGCGAGCCCGACTTGCCCGGATCGAGTTCCGAGACCTCGCCCAGATGGCCAGCCGCGTCCTCATCGACACGGTTCTCGTTCGAAATATAGGGCAGCGTCGTCTTTTTTGGATCCGTGACGGGAACGACGATCATTTCATGGACCGTGGCCTTGGAGGTGTTGGTCACATCGAAGGTCACCTTGCCGGCCGGCACGACCTTCTTGTCGACCTGAACCTTCATCATCGCCATGCTCATATTCGCCGGCATGCCCATCCCCATCTTGGCATCGGCGTTCATGTCGCCGTTCTTGTCCCACAATTTCACGTTGACCGTGGAATCCGCGAACGCCGGCGCCGCAACGGCCAGCGTGGCCAATGCCAGTCCAATTCTCAAAAACTGCATCGAAAGTGCTCCTGTCCGCCGTTCGGCGACCACAAAGGCGGGCTGCTTGGAAAGATGATCGGTCGCGAGCGCTGTCTAGCAAGCCCAGCCTGACAACCCGCTGACGGTACCGACGCTCGGTCGGTTGGCGATCAACATCACAGTCGACGGCCGCCTCCTAATTTTGTCGGCCGTCCGGCTGCGCAACCGGCTCGCCAAGAGCCTGGCCAAGGTGGATCGACTGAGGCGGAAGCGCGCCCGAGGTCGAGAAAGGCTCGGCCGGCGAAATCTCGACGCCCTCAGGCGTAGCGCTGTCCGGGAATTGCTGCACCGCCATTTCCTGCGACCATACGGCGAGCACGCTTCGACGGGTCGCTTCGGCGACGATGCAGTAGCCTGAGGGGTCGAGGATCGACAGCACGGCGTGATCGTCGCGGCGCGCCAGGCGGAAGGCCCGGTCGATCACGTCCAGGCAAGTGGCGAGGTGCCGCGCATCGGGCAGGCGCGTGTCGCGAAGCATGTCGGCAAGCCGGAAGGCGACAAGGCCCTGGTCGCCGACCATGGTCCCCTCGCGGCCAAGCTCGAAGAAAACGGCGACGACGGGGAGCATGCTGCGGATCGAGGCATAAATCGCCGCTGCTTCCTGTGGACTGCAGGCAACCAGATGCGGCGCGTCGGGCGGAGCTGGTTCCGCTGACGGACCCAGTCCCAGCGAATGCGCGATCTCATGTTCCAGCCATTGCCGGACCGCCGGCGGAGCGGTTCGGATCTGCTCGGGGCTCAAGGTAATGCCGACCATTTGGCGTCTCCAGCTGATTGCTGACGGCATCAAGACAGGTCGGGGACGCAACGACCTTGATCCTCGTCAAGTTGGACAGGTTGCGGCCAAACCGTCAGGACCACCCGGCAGGGAAGCTCACCAGAGAGAAAAATGCGAACCCAGGAACACGAGGACCTGGCCGGTGATCAAGGGGATCCTCAGCAGCGGACCGTCCTCTCCGCTGTCCTGTACCGGTTGCCCGAGCACGCAGGGATGCGCCTTCAGCACATCTCTCCAGATGGTTGGAAAGTCGGATCCCTTGCTTCTTTCAGCATTGCAGGTGTCGACAAGCCTCGCGACGGCATTTCTCATTGAGCGGCGGTACCTTAAGTAGGTGATTGCGCCACATATGAAGGATTTCGATGCGAAAAATTTGATTTCGGTCAATGCATCGAAAAAGAGTCGCTTATAGCGGCATCCACGCATTCCCTTGCTTGCGGTAGCGATGCTTCACCGCGGCCCATGCGACCCGGTGGGCGATTTCCTCGCGCTTCTCGCCGCGGTCGACATATTCGTCCCAGGCGTTGTTGAACGCGGACCGGTAAATCTCTCTTGCATGCAAGGGGAGATATTCACGGATTGGCGGAGGCAGGTCCTCGATCGATGCATAGGGCACGGTTGCACCTCCAGAATTCGGACCAAATAGATTTGGCCATCCTCACCGACAGATGAAGGCCAGGAGTTTCAAAGTAGACTTGGCGAAGCGATGTTCCTTGATTTCGCTCAAGGATGGGCCGTGGGCGGCCAGTCATCATCGCCGTCCGTTGGGGCGCCCCGGAAATAGCGCGCTTGTAGGCACTGCGGAGCGGGCACTCCTTGATCTCGCTCAAAGTCTGGAGGGCGCTACGCGGATAGGCTGCACTGAAGTTTCGGCCCTGCGAGGGTCCCACGGGTGTGTGGAGGACGCATCGGAGCAGCTTTCCGGTGCCTCGCTTTTGCCGCTCACAAGAGGCGAACCGGTTCGCCTATATCGGCATGCCCGGTGACCGGTCCAGGACAGCAAGATTTCCGCGGAGACGTTTATGGACAAGAAACACGGTTTTAACATCGGTTATTTCATCCTCGCGCTGGTCTTGATGGGCATGTTCCAGCTGTGGCTCGGCTGGCGTGACGTCGCGCAGCTCTCCTACAGTGACGTGATGCGGCTGGTCGGCGAGGGCAAGATCGCCTCCGTCACGCTGACTGAAACAACCATCCAGGGTCAGTTCAAGCAGCCGCAGGACGGCAAAAGCGTTTTCGTCGCCGAGCGCGTCGATCCGGCCGCGGCCGAAGCCTTCGAGAAGGCCGGCGTGAAGGTGTCGGGCGGCACCGACAGCAACTGGCTTACCACCATCCTTTCGTGGATCCTGCCCGCTTTGCTTTTCTTCGGGCTCTGGATGTTCCTTTTCCGCGGCTTCGCCGAACGACAAGGAATGGGCGGCCTGATCAACATCGGCAAGTCCAAGGCCAAGGTCTATGTGGAGAGGCAGACGGGCGTGACCTTCGGCGATGTCGCCGGCGTCGACGAGGCAAAGCTGGAGCTGCAGGAGATCGTCTCCTTCCTGAAGGACAAGGACAAATATGGGCGCCTTGGCGCGCGCATCCCCAAGGGCATTCTCCTGGTCGGCCCGCCGGGGACCGGCAAGACGCTGATGGCGCGCGCGGTGGCCGGCGAGGCGGGCGTGCCTTTCTTCTCGATCTCCGGCTCCGAGTTCGTCGAGATGTTCGTCGGAGTGGGCGCCGCACGCGTCCGTGACCTTTTCGAGCAGGCAAGACAGGCCGCGCCATGCATCATCTTCATCGACGAGCTGGACGCGCTCGGTCGAGCGCGCAGCCCCTTCGCGGGCTATGGCGGCGCGGATGAGAAGGAGCAAACGCTCAACCAGCTCCTGTCGGAGCTGGACGGGTTCGATCCTCGCGTCGGCATTGTGCTTCTGGCCGCCACCAATCGGCCGGAGATCCTCGATCCGGCGCTTACCCGCGCCGGTCGCTTCGATCGCCAGGTGGTGATCGACAGGCCCGACCGGAAGGGACGCGAGGCCATTCTCAAGGTCCATGTCCGCGGCGTCGCGGTGGCGCCGGGCGTGGACATCGGCGAAGTGGCGGCCATTACACCCGGATTCACGGGCGCCGACCTCGCCAATCTCGTCAATGAAGCCGCGATCTTCGCCACCCGGCGCAATGCCGACAAGGTGACCATGGATGATTTCACCAATGCGGTGGAGCGCATCGTAGCCGGTTCCGAACGCAAGAGCAGGCTGCTCAATCCGGCGGAGCGCGAGAGGGTCGCGTATCACGAGATGGGGCATGCGCTTGCGGCGGCCGCGCTTCCCAAGACTGATCCCGTGCACAAGGTGTCGATCATCCCGCGCTCGATCGGCGCGCTCGGCTACACCATGCAGCGTCCGACCGACGATCGCTTCCTGATCACCGAAGGCGAACTGAAGGAGCGTATGGTCGCGCTGCTGGCCGGCAGGGCAGCGGAGGACATCGTCTATGGCGAAGTCTCGACCGGTGCAGCCGACGATCTTGCCAAGGCGACGGACGTCGCGCGCCAGAGCGTTACGCGCTTCGGCATGAGTTCCGCCGTGGGGCAGGCCGTGCTCGAAGAACAAAAGCAGCAATGGCTGGGAGATGGGACGCCGCGCCAGCGCGATTATTCGGAGGCCACCGCGCGGGAGGTCGATGTTGCCGTCCGCCAGATGCTGGACGAGGCCTTCGCCACGGCGCAGGAACTGCTCAGATCCCGGATGGGAGAACTCAAGGCTGGGGCCAGCCTGCTGCTCGAGCGCGAGACGATCACGCCCGACGATTTCCCGCCGCTGCGTCGGGCGGCTTCGGTTGCTGCCCCGGCGAGGAAGGTCGCCTAGGGGAGGGGCGTGACAGGCAGTCGCTGGGTGGCAGGTCCATTGCGCATCCGCCCGGTATTTGATGGCAATCAACGTCACCGCGCGCGCACGGGCCATACTTGCGGCGTTGCATGAAGTAGCTCCTGAAAACAGTGAGGTGGAAAATGAGTGACAGCATCCTGAAGCAGGACATCATCGATGAGCTGGACTTCGAGCCCAGCATCGATGCCGCCGATATCGGCGTGGCGGTGGACGATGGCATCGTGACGCTGACCGGCCATGTCCCGACCTATGCTCAGAAGGTCAAGGTCGAAGACGTCGTGAGGAACGTCAAGGGCGTGAAAGCCATCGCCCAGGAGATGGAAGTGCGTCCCTTCGGCACCCACAAGACCGCAGATGACGAGATCGCCAAGCGCGCCGTCAACACGATCGCCTGGCACACCTCCATTCCAGGCGGCGCCGTTCAGATCAGCGTGCAGAGCGGTTGGATCAAGCTCACCGGCAAGGTCGAATGGCAATATCAGAAGACCGCGGCGGAAGATGCCGTGCGCCACCTCGCCGGCGTCATTGGCGTGACCAACCAGATCGAGATCAAGCCGCGTCCGTCGACCCATGACATCAAGCAGCGTATCGAGAACGCGCTGAAGCGCAATGCGGAGCTCGAGGCGCAGGAGATCAAGGTCAACGTTCTCGGCAACGGCGCCGTCAGGCTCGAAGGCCGGGTGCATGCCTGGTCGGAACGCCGGGCGGCCGAGCGCGCGGCCTGGTCGGCCGCGGGCGTGAAGACGGTCGAGGACCGGATCACCATCGGTTGACAGCCGGGCGGGGTGGGGAACGCCATCTCGTCGCCCGTAAGGTGTCAGTGCGCCCGGCACTGGCACCTTTTTTTGAGCAATTCCAGGAAAAGTGTGAGCGGTTTTCCGTCCGGAATTGCGTAAAAACAAGAAGATAGAGCGGTTCGCCGTTTCCGTGAAACGGTGAACCGCTCTAGTCTGAAGAGGATGGCTATTGTGACCGCGCCGCTATCACCATGCTGTTATCGCGCGGCCGTCATCATGCAGGTGTGTCCTTAGGCAACGGCGTCAGTTCGACATCAGCCGATTGAGCCACACCTCGTCCAGCAAGGAGCGGGTAACGCCGCCGAACACCCACTCCCTCAACCGGCTATGCCCATAGGCGCCCGACACAATCAACTCGGCATTCATCGAGGCGAAGAAATCGACGAGGCGATTGCTTTCATCATCGGCCGTCTTGATGATCTCGGTGCGCGCCTTGATGCCGTGACCGGCCAGGAAGCTCGCCACGTCCTTGACGCTGTCCCTGGTCCAGTCGTCCGGATTGTGATCGACCGCGACGATGGTGACTTCCTCGGCCATGGCCATAAGCGGTACAGCGTCCGCCACCGCCCGCCTGGCCTCACGCGTGTCCTTCCAGGACACCACGATCCTGCGAGCCGGCAAATCCATCGCGCCCTGAGCCGCGACCAGTACCGGCCGGCCCGCGCGCAGCACCAGCGATCCTGGATCGACCGTGCGATAGGAATCGCCCGTCGACGCGCCCTGGGAAGCACTGGTGACGACGATGTCGGCCATGCGGGCTCTCCGGGCCACGGCGTGATTCGGATTTTCGATATCGCCATGCCAGTCCGTCTTGACCGCTCCGGCCACCAGGCCGTCGAACTCGCCGTTCAGGCTGGTCAGGCGGCGTCGGATCTCATCCCGCGACTGTTCCCAGATATCGGCGGCGATCGCCGCGCCCTCAGGCGCCATTGTCACCGGCAACGGCGCATCCGCGGCGCAAAACCCTATCAAACGGGCGTCAAAGCGCTTGGCGAGATTCACGCCGATCCGCGTGATCGGTTCGATCGGACCGTCGATGTTGAGGTTCAGGAGAATTGATTTGTAGCTCATCGCACGCGCTTTCGATTTGATCCTTCTCGACGAACCAAACCCTATGTCCGACGAGCATGCGCGCCTTGATGTGGATCAAAGTCGTTTCTAAGCCGCGCCCCGACGTTCAAGGCATCCGGGATTCGAAATGGATTACCTCGCCATCGACTACGAAGGTGCCATGTCCGATGTGATGGATGGTTTTCGGCCTCGGCTGTTGCGGATCGATCCACGCCTTGACGACTTCCAGCAGGAAGAGATTGTGTCTGTTGACCAGGCGCGTATCGACCACGCGGCACTCTAGGTTGGCGAAACACTCGGCCACCAGCGGCGCCGACACCTGTTCGGCGGGAAGCGGCGTGAACCATGCGGTCGCGAACTTGTCCGTATCCCGGCCGGAACAATTGCCGACCTTCACGACCTTCTCCGCAAGGCCGACGGCAGGAATCGCGATCACGCATTCCCTGGTTTGACGCAAGGCGAAGAAGGAGAGGTCATTGCTTGACACCACGCAGGCGATCGTTGGCGGCGCGACTTCCACCATCGTGTGCCAGGACATCGTCATGATGTTCGAGCGGCCTTGCCTGGACCGCGTCGAAAGGAGGACGACCGGACCGGGCTCAATCAGCCGGTAGACATCGGCAAGCGGCAATTCCTTCATATCCGTCCCTCGCTTTGCGTCTGCGGGTGGGCTTGTGGGCTTGTTGTCCCGGACTTGTCGCGGGCATTGGCGTCACTCGCCTTGATCAGGGTCAAAGCCGGCATGCCGGGCCGGATTGATCATGATCAATGCCAGCTTGCGCGGCACCTGCGATGTTCGGCCAGGACGGCCAAAGGGGCTCGTTGATGGTCACTGAAGATTTCCTGCTATGGGGCGCCGTGCTCTGCCTCGGCTTCATCGCCGGAGCCGCGATCTATTTCGAGCAGGCGTCGTTCCGGCGAAGCAAAGGCTTGTCCGCAAGCCACGGCTTTGGACGCCGCTCACGGCCGCATCAGCCAAAATCAGGAAATTGAAGCGAGAAGCGAAGGGAAAGACACCATGATGTGGAATCCAGAAGAGTTTCGGGCGCCCGAGCTGCTCCCTTTCGCTCAAACCGGCCAGAAATTCATGCGGGCGACCGCCGCGATGCAGGCGCATTCGGTCCGCGCGCTGCTGCGCTACCAGATCGAAGGTTTGTCCTTCCTCAAGCGGCGGTTCGAGGATGACCTGAAGCTTGTAGAGGAGCTGACCGGCGGTGACGAGTTCGTCGACGCGTTCGACGTGTTCGTGAATTTCGTCCAGAACGCCACATCCGATTATGCGAAGGAAGCCGGCAAATTCGCTTCCATCGGCGCCAAGCTGGCTTCGGAGACAGCCGGCCAAGTCCGCAAGGAGGCGGAAGCAACGATGAACGACATGGCCGCGGCAACGCTTCCCGCCTGAAATGTCGCCGTCAGGGAAAAGCTGGAAGCCAGCCGCCGATCGGTCCTCCGCCTGGAGCAGTCATGGCATGGCGGAAGATCCGGGAACATCGCAGGGCTCCAAGGGCGCCGAGGTGGCGGCCGCAACCCCGGCGCCGCTATTGCGGGACGAAGGAAGCGCAAGCGTCTATCGCGACGTCGACAGGCTCTCGCATGCTCTGGTGGCGGCCTTCACCGCGGGCATTTCGCCGATCAGCCTCCTGCAGGCCTGGCAGGACTGGCTGCTGCACTTGTCCACATCGCCGGGCAAGCAGGCGGAGGTCTCCACCAAGGCGGTCGAGAAGCTCGTCAGGTTGAATGATTTTCTTTTTCGCTGCGGGCTTGGAATGGGGACCGCTGCGCCGACCATCACACTCCTGCCGCAAGACAGAAGGTTCCAGCATCAGGCGTGGCAGTCATTCCCCTTCAACGCCATGCAGCAAGCCTTCCTGCTCTCCCAGCAATGGTGGCACAACGCGACCAGCGGACTTCCAGGCGTTACCAGAAGGCATGAGCGCCTCGTCGAGTTCTATAGCCGGCAGATCCTGGATACCGTCTCTCCTTCCAATTTCCCGGCGCTCAACCCGGAGGTCATCGACAAGACCTTGCGGAAAAATGGCGCCAATTTCGTCAACGGCGCCAGCAATCTGGTCGACGACCTGCTGCGTCTGGCCGACGGCAAGCCGCCGGCTGGCGCGGAAGACTTCCGGCCGGGCATCGAGGTCGCCGCCACACCGGGCGAGGTGATCTTCCGCAATGAACTGATCGAGCTGATCCGTTATGCGCCGATGACGGACACCGTGAAGGAGGAGCCGATCCTCATCGTCCCCGCCTGGATCATGAAATACTACATCCTCGATCTTTCACCGGAGAACTCGCTGGTCCGCTATCTTGTCCAGAGCGGCTATACGGTCTTCTGCATCTCCTGGCGCAATCCGGGCAGCGACCAGGCCGGAGTATCGCTGGACGACTATCGCCAGCTCGGCGCGATGGCGGCCATGGACGCGGTCGAGGCAGCGACGGGAAGCAGCCGGATCCACGGGGTGGGCTACTGCCTTGGCGGGACGCTGCTGTCGATAGCGGCGTCGGCAATGGCCCGTGACGGCGACCACCGCTTGGCCAGCCTGTCGCTTTTCGCGGCGCAGGTCGATTTCGAAGAACCGGGCGAGCTCGGCCTGTTCATGGACGAGAGCCAGATCACGCTGCTCGAGGACGTGATGTGGGTGGAAGGCACCCTCGACCAGCGCCGCATGGCTGGCGCTTTCCAGATGCTTCGCTCGCAGGATCTGATCTGGTCACGCATGGTGCGCGAATATCTGCTCGGCGAGCGCGCTCCGATGACCGACCTCATGGCCTGGAATGCCGATTCGACCCGTATGCCGTTTCGCATGCAATCGGAATATTTGCGGCAGCTCTATCTGGACAACGACCTTGTCGAGGGACGCTTTCGCGTCGAGGGAAGGCCTGTTCATCTGGAAGACATTCGAGTCCCGGTGTTCGCGGTCGGCACCGAGACGGACCACGTCGCGCCGTGGCGTTCGGTATTCAAGCTGACCTATCTGCTGGATACCGACATCGACTTCGTCCTGACCACCGGCGGGCACAATGCGGGTATCGTGTCGGAGCCCGGACACCCGAAACGTTCCTATAAAAGGCTCAGTTGCCGCCATGCCGCCATTCGTCCCGGCCCGGACGAGTGGGCAAAAGAGGCGGCCGTGACATATGGCTCCTGGTGGCCGGCCTGGGTCGAATGGCTGGCCGGTCATTCCAGCCGTGAGGTCGCGGCCGCCCGGGGCGATGCCCTGGGCGCCTTGAAGACGGTTTGCGCGGCGCCCGGCACGTATGTCCTCGAGCGGTAGCTGCGTTCCAGCCGTTTGAGCGAGGTCAAGGCGCGACAGCCGCTCAAGACGTATTCAGCAGCCATGAAACGTCGAACAGCGCTCAAGGTTCTGCCGTTTGCTATTGTTTTCGCATCGCCGGCTTGGGCGGGCGACAATCTGCAGGTCGCCTATGGCAAAAGGCTGGTCGAAACAAACTGCGCGCGGTGCCACGCAGTCGGCCGGACTGGCGAAAGCGCCCATCCCGATGCCCCGCCTTTTCGTCTATTGCACCGCCGCTATCCGATCGAGGACCTGCAGGAAGCCTTGGCCGAGGGAATCTCCACCGGCCATCCGGACATGCCCGAGTTTGTGGCCTCTCCGGATCAGATCGAGGCGATCATCGCCTATATCGGGAGCCTCGGCCAATGACGGAGGAGAGCGCTGACGGCGCAAGAGGAGGTATCGGATGAAACGCGGGATCGGTAGTGAAGACATCGAGGCTCCTGAGCTGGCGATCTCCGCCGGCAAGGTCTGTTTCATAATCTCCAAGGCGCATGGATTCGATGTCAAGGTCGCCGTCACCGAGCCGGATGCGGGCTCCAATCCCACGGACGACGGCGAAGTCGCGGTGCTTCAGGACCATGATGATGACCCCGTGCGCGAAGAGCTTGGGTCGCTGATCTCGGATCTCTCCGTCGACGAGCAGATCGACCTCGTGGCGTTGACATGGCTCGGCAGGGATGACGGCAAGGCGGGCGATTGGGACGAGGTTCGTCAGCAGGCGGCCTACGCTCACAACAGGCACACGGCCGACTATCTTTGCGGCAACCCGCTGTTGGGCGATCACCTTGCGGCCGGACTCGATGCTCTCGGCCTGTCCTGTCCCGACTGAACCGAAGTTGATGCACATCAAAGCGGGACGCTTTCGGCCGTGCTGGTCTACCCGTCTCTGATGGAGCCCGGATATGATCTACACGACGATATTGGTCCAGCTCGATATCGACGCACCGGCAACGCCGCGGCTGATTTTCGCGCGGCAGGTCGCAAGGAAGTTCGAGGCCGATCTGATCGCGCTGGCGGCTGCCGAGCCCTCCACATTGGTGTCGCCGAGCGAGTCTTCTCCGGCTGTGGCCGAGGTGTTGCGTCACCGGACGCTCGAGATCGAGGATCGTATCAGCAAGCTCAAGGAGGAGTTCCTCGCCGTTGCCGATGACAACGAGCGCGCATCCTGGCGGGCGGAACTCGACGACCCTACGCGCGCCGTGGCGCTGCACGCGCGGGCGGCCGATCTGGTGATCACCGGAGCGCCGGCCGCGGCTGCCGCCGGCGATTTCCGAAGGACCGTGGACCCGGGAGCATTGGTGCTTTCCGCGGGCAGGCCGGTTCTGTTTGCGGCCGACGATCTCGCCTCCTTCAAGGGTGAGAGGATCATGGTCGCCTGGAAGGATTGCCGCGAAGCGCGGCGGGCCGTGGTCGACGCGATGCCTTTCCTGCGCAACGCCAAGGAAGTGACCGTTTTCAATGCGGCTGAGGAAGGAACGCTCGTCGCGCGGGATGGCGCGGCGGACGTGGTGCGCTTCTTGATGAGGCATGGTGTGAAAGCCCGGTCCCAACTGCTCGAAAGCCAGGGAAGCTCGGTGGGCGGCTCGATTATCGCTGGAGCTGATCGAATCGGGGCCGATCTCATTGTGGCCGGTGGTTATGGCCATAGCCGGTTCCGCGAATGGGCGTTCGGGGGCGCGACGCGATCCCTGCTCGGATCGGGCTCGTTCCACAGGCTGCTGTCGAACTGAATAGTCACCGCATTCCATGTCCGCCAGGCGGGCATAAGATCCAAGGAGACAAGCTATGCAGATGCTGGCATCCCTGTTCCTGCCGACTTATCCGGACCCGCCGGGCCCGAAGATCGCGTCGAATGCGGTGGCTGTGGCCAAGCAGCTTGGCGCCACGCTGGATGCGGCGGTCATCAATGTCGACATTCCGGACGTATCCAACGCGCTGTCCAGCTTCCTGCTCGACCTCCCTGCGAAGATCCGTGAGGTCGAGACGGCCAGCAGGAATCGCGGCAAGGCCCTGCTGGAGAATGTCGCGGCCGAAGCCGCGCGGTGCAAAGTTACCCTGACCACTCAGGAGTTGAAAGCGCAGCCCGCGTTCATAGGGGAAGCTGCCGCCCGGGAGGGCCGCTATTTCGACCTCTGCATGGTGGGATGGGCGAGGGATACCGAGTCCATCCGCATGACCGCGGAGGAGGTCGTGTTCAGCTCCGGCCGGCCGGCCTTGATTCTCCCGGGTGACGAAGATGTCGGTGCGCTCGACAACGTGGTGATCGCCTGGGACGGCAGCCGCGTGGCTGCAAGGGCGGTGGCCGACGCGAAGCCGTTCCTGGAACGGGCATCGGCTATATCGATCGTGAGCGTGACCGATGAGAAGGTGCTGCCAGGCAAGGATATTGCCGAACGCCTTGCGCATGGACTTGCGGCGCGCGGGGTGCGTGCGAAGGCCCAGTCCATTCAAACTGGCGACAGTGAAATTGGCGTCGCCCTGCAGGAGCATGCCCTTAAAGTCGGCGGCAACCTGCTGGTCATGGGTGGCTGGGGCCACTCCCGCCTGAGGGACTTTGTGCTTGGCGGGGCGACGGAGGGCATTTTGTCGAATCTGCGTCTGCCGGTCTTGATGTCGCATTGATGCAAGCCGCCCGGAAGCGCGGTTCCGGGACAACAACGACTTGCATCGAAACAGGGACTTGAAGCGCGTCGCCTGGATCCAGTTTCAACGCACCGCGCTTTGCGCTCGGGCAATGTCGTGATCATCAAATGGATAGAAGTGGACCGCCTTCAACTTGATTGGCACGTCATGACCCTCGATGCGCACCGTTGCCCACCGGTCCCCCAGATCGTCCTGCCAGGTGTCGGTGACGCGACATCTTACGGCCAGATCCATGCCGACTTCGATCTTGTCAGTTCTCCTTGCCATCTCGAACTCCCTTTTCTCCGTGCGATCGTGCGATATCGCTTCCTGCTTTCACCGTCCTTCGCGCTGACTACATCGGCATTTCCGGCTCAAGCGCGCGCTCCTTTGCCGGCTCGGGTATCTCCGTCATGGTCGCCTCCGTCAGGAGTAGCACGCTGGCGACCGAGACAGCGTTTTCCAGGGCGATGCGGACCACCTTGGTCGGGTCGATGATGCCGGCTTCGACGAGGTCGACATATTCCTTGCGGCCGGCGTCGAAACCGAAATTTCCCTTGCCCTCGATCATCCTGGCGATGACTACGCCGCCGTCGACGGCCGAATTCTCGGCGATCTGGCGCACAGGTGTTTCGAGCGCGCGCCTGAGGATCTGGACGCCGGTGCGTTCATCGCCTTCGCACCGTGCTTCTTCCTCGGTGACCGCGCCGATGCAACGCAACAAGGCAAGCCCACCACCAGGCACGATGCCCTCCGCGACGGCCGCCTTGGTGGCGCTGATGGCGTCGTCCAGCGCTTCCTTCTTGGACTTCATCTCGGCTTCCGTCGGCGCGCCCACCTTGATGACGGCCACGCCGCCGGCGAGCTTGGCGAGCCGCTCCTGGAGCTTCTCACGGTCATAGTCGCTGGTCGTATCGCTGATCTCTCGCCGGATCTGCTCGACACGCCCCTTGATCGCCTTCTGGTCGCCGCTGCCGTCGATGATCGTGGTGTTGTCCTTGTCGACAACCACGCGCTTGGCGCGCCCCAGCTGAGCCATCGTCACATTCTCGATCTTGAGGCCGATATCCTCGGAAATGACCTGTCCGCCAGTCAGGACGGCGATGTCCTGCAGCATCGCCTTGCGGCGGTCGCCGAAGCCTGGCGCCTTCACGGCGCAGTTCTTGAAGGTGCCGCGGATCTGGTTGACGATGAGCGTGGCCAGCGCCTCGCCTTCGACGTCCTCCGCAATCACCAGCAGAGGTGAACCCGATTTCGCCACCGCCTCGAGCAGCTTGATGAGGTCGTTGAGCGAAGAGATCTTCTTTTCGACGATGAGTACCAGCGCGTCTTCCAGCACCGCCTCCATCTTCTCGGTATCGGTCACGAAATAGGGGGAGAGGAAGCCGCGGTCGAATTGCATGCCTTCGACCACGTCCAGGACCGTTTCGGTGGTCTTCGATTCCTCGACCGTGATGACGCCTTCGCCGCCGACCTTCTCCATGACCTCGCCGATCAGTTCGCCGATGAGCGGATCGTTATGGGCGGAGATCGTCGCCACCTGTTCCTTCTCGCGCCTGGTCGAGACCGGCCGCGATATCTGCTTGAGCGTTTCGATTGCCCGCTTCGTCGCGCGGTCGAGGCCGCGCTTGATGTCGATCGCGCTTGCGCCGGCGACCACGTTGCGCACGCCGTCGGCGAACATCGCGTGGGCAAGTATGGTCGATGTGCTCGTTCCGTCGCCGACCATGTCGCCGGTCTTCTCGGCCGCCTGCCTCAGCATGCGGGCGCCGAGATTTTCCTCCGGATCCTTCAGGTCGAATTCCTTGGCGATCGTCACACCGTCGTTGCACACGATGGGCGCGCCCCATTTTTTCTCGATCAGAACCGACTTCGAACGAGGACCGAGCGTCACCCGCACGGCGTCGGCGAGTTGGGTCGCGCCGCGCAGGATTTTTTCGCGCGCCGCCGAGCGGAACAATACCTGTTTGTGGGCCATGGTGGTCTCCAGACTATCCGACCGATTCCCATAGCCGCGTTGGCGCCGGCCAGCCTTGACGCGCGTCAATTGTGCATCCCCGGCCGGCGTTGACCGGAATCAATGAGGACCGGCCTGCCAGCTGGTCTGATGAGGCTCTCAGGTCAGGAGACGACGATGCGAACGAACGAGACGCCACACTACGATACCAGCGTGAACACGACTGGTTGTTGCCCGAAGTTCAACCCCGGCGGTTGGGACGATCAGGAGCTGCATTTCCGTGACAAGCCGTTCGTGAGAGCGGTGACGCACAGCGTCATGCATGTCCCCGTGAACATGGGCAGCGTTTTCACGCGCGTTAATCGGCACATCGACGATGCCGGCGCTTCGGCCGATGGCCAGTCCATCGTTCTCAGCCGCGATCTCTCGCCCTGGACCAGCGAACATCTCTTCTCGGTTTCGAAATCTGTCCCCGAGGAAGAGATGACGACGCTGAGCGGGGACTTCGTGACGAAAGTGTTCGAAGGCCCCTTCAGCCAGGCAAGGCAGTGGCACGAAGAGATGCTGCAGATGGCGCGTGATCGGAAATCGGAACCGGGCGACGTCTATTTCTTCTATACGACCTGCCCGAAATGCGCCGAAGCCTACGGAAAGAACTATGTCGTTGGGGTAGCGGCCGTGGGCTAGCCGCAACTCAAAGCGCTGTCATTTTGGATAGATGAACTTGCTTCCGAGCGAGGCAGCTCAATATGCGCCTGATGGAGCCCTTGTATGAGTCGAATTGGCGGTTTCCTGCTGGTCATGCTTATCGCCATGGCGACCGCGGCCGGTGTGGCTTTCGTGCTTTACAGGAACGAGCTTGGTCGCTTGCGCGACGCCGTCAGCCGAGGCAGTCTGGTCGCCAAGCTTGACATCGGCCCGGTTGAATACGCCGACAGCGGCGCGGGCATTCCGCTGCTTTCGATCCACGGCTCCGGCGGCGGCTTTGATCAAGGCCTTGCCCTTGCTTCCGGCCTTGTGGGGGAGGGCTTCCGTATCATCGCGCCGTCGCGCTACGGCTATCTGCGCACGCCTGTTCCGCAAGACCCTTCTCCGGCCGCGCAGGCCGATGCGCTCGCGGCGCTGCTCACCAAACTGGACGTTTCCAAAGCGGTGGTCGTCGGCGTTTCGGCTGGCGCGCAGTCGGCGGTCGAGCTGAGCCTTCGGCACCCGGACAAGGTCGCCGCTCTCATTCTGGTCGTCCCAGCCCTTTATTCGCCCAGCAGTCCGGTCTCGGTCGACGTGGATCCGGGTAACAGGTTTGCGTTCTGGGCTGTCAACGCCGGCGGCGATTTCGCCTGGTGGGCAGCCGAGAACATCGCGCCATCGGTACTCATTCGCTTCCTCGGCGTTCGGCCGGCGCTGGTAGCGGCCGCGCCTCAAGCCGAAAGGGACCGTGTGATGAGCTTCGTCAGAGGCGTTGAACCATTGTCGCTGCGCTTCTCAGGCATCAATCTCGACAGCGCTCCGGAGTTGCATGAACAGCCGTTGACGGAAATCGCTGCACCGACATTGATCGTCTCGGCGCGCGACGACCTGTTCAACACGCTGCCGGCAGCCGAGTTGGCGGCAGCCAGGATTCCCCGCGCCAAGCTGGTGGTCTACGATACCGGCGGACATCTTCTCGTCGGGCGGACGCAGGAGGTTCGCATGACAATCCGCACCTTTCTGGCCGGCGCGGGCCTGGTCCCGTCAAACCATTAGCCCGCGGAACCGGTGATTGTCGGCGTGACGACCGCCGCGGGGGCCTTTGCGTCTTGGCCAAGGGTCGGCGTCAGCCAACGGACGAGGCCAAGGCCGAGGAGCGCCAGCGCCGTGAAGCCCGCGCCCGCCAGGAAGGTCGTCGTCGGTCCGAAAAGATCCCAGAGCGTGCCCGCCAGCAGGCTGGCGGCCAGCAGCGCAAGTCCAGTCGACAGGTTGAACATCCCGAAGGCGGTGCCTCGCAGTTCCGGCGGGGCCGTATCGGCGACGAGCGTTGCCAGGAGGCCTTGCGTAAGCCCCAGATGCAGGCCCCACAGGCCCACGCCGAGCGCTGCGCCCGGAAGATTTCCAGGGAACGCCAGCACGATGTCCGCCGCAATCAGGACCAGGAAACCGAGAATGAGCATCGTCAGGCGATTGACGCGATCCGATAGCGCGCCGGCCGGATAGGCGGAGAGCGAGTAGACAACGTTCATGACCACCAGCACCAGCGGGACGAGCCCGATCGGCAGGCCCATGCCCTGCGCGCGCAGGATGAGAAACGCTTCGCTGAACCTGGCCAGGGTGAACACGGTGGCCACGCCGACAACCAGCCAGAAGGATGAGCCCAGGCGCTTGAGCTCCCGCAGGCTCAAGGGTGCGCGCACTTCGCGCAGCCCCGTGGGCCGAGCCGGCTCGCGGACGGCGGTAACCAGCAGCACGACCGCCAGAAGGCCTGGAACAACCGCGACCCAGAACACGGTTCGAAACTGATTGGCGGTCAGCCACATGAGGCCGATCGCCAGCAGCGGCCCGACAAACGCGCCAACCGTGTCGAGTGCCTGGCGAAGCCCGAAACTCGCGCCGCGCGCGTCGGCGGGGGCGATGTCCGCAACCAGGGCATCGCGCGGGGCGCCGCGAATCCCCTTGCCCACACGGTCGACAAATCGCGCCGCCACCAGCCAGCCGATCGAGGAAGCCAGCGGGAACACCGGCTTGGTGAGAGCGGCGAGGCCGTAGCCGATGACCGCCAGCAGCTTGCGTTTTCCCAGCCAATCGGACAGCGCGCCCGAAAATACCTTGGTGATGGCGGCCGTCGCTTCGGCAATGCCCTCGATGGTGCCGACCGTCACCATCGACGCTCCCATGACGGTGACGAGGTAGACTGGCAGCAAGGCGTGGATCATCTCCGAAGAGACGTCCATCAGCAGAGACACGAAGCCCAGCGCCCAAATCCCCGCAGGGATGGTTACAAGGCGGGTGCGCGTGGTCTCCGCGGTCTCGAGCTGCTTCATTGATCCCTTCGGCACGCCGACATTGGGCACGTTCAACATAGCGAACTCGCGGTGCGCAAGTACACCGCGATCAGCTGTTTTGCGCTTCCTTGGCCGGGGCTTCCAACCAGGTGCCGCGCTCGCCCCTGACGATTGCCAGGGCATCTTCGAGCTTGCCGATCGCGGCAGGCTTGCCCGTTGCTTCGGCGAACTCGATCGCGGCACCGACCTTCGGTCCCATGGATCCGGCCGGAAAATTCCGTCCGGATATCTCTGTCGTGGCAACATGCCGGAGCGCACGGGCCTGCGGCGTGCCGAAGCCGGCATAGACCGCATCGACATCCGTCAGCATCAGCAGCATGTCGGCCTTCAATTGACGCGCCAGAAGCGAGCTTGCCAGGTCCTTGTCGATGACGGCTTCGACACCGCAAAGGCTGCCGTCGTCGCGGGCGATGACCGGGACACCTCCACCACCCGTGCAGATGACGACAACACCATGCTCGACCAGATAGGAGATCACCGACACTTCCAGGATATCGAGAGGCCGCGGCGAGGGCACGACACGGCGCCATTTGTCGCCGTCGGGAGCAACGGTCCAACCGCGCTCGCCGGCGAGCCGCCGCGCCGTCGCCTCGTCATAGACGGGGCCGATCGGTTTTGTCGGATGGGCGAAGGCGGGGTCGCCCGGGTCGACCTTCACCTGGGTCAGCAATGTCGCGAACAGCCTCTGGCTGATAAGGTTGGCAAGTTCCTGCTCGATCACGTAGCCGATCATGCCGGCGCTCTCGGCGCCGAGCACGTCGAGCGGGAAAGCGCCGTCGGTTGAGGTCGCCGACTGGAGCGCCAGCAGGCCGACCTGCGGGCCGTTGCCATGCGTGATGACGAGCGAATGGCCTTGGCCGATAAGCGCCGCCAGGGCGGATGCCGCATGCTTGACATTGCCGCGCTGATTTTCGGCGGTCATGGGCTCGCCGCGCCGCAACAGCGCGTTCCCGCCGAGAGCCGCAACGATCAGCATCTCAATTGCCGATCGTGGCGACGAGCAGCGCCTTGATCGTGTGCATGCGGTTCTCCGCCTGGTCGAACACGATCGACGCGCCCGATTCGAAGACCTGATCCGTAACCTCCATGCAGTCGACGCCGAATTCGCGCGCGACCGAGGCGCCGACCTCGGTCTCGGTATCGTGGAACGCTGGCAGGCAATGCATGAATTTCACGTGCGGATTGCCGCTGGCCGACATCACCTCGCTCGTCACCCGATAGGGCGTCAGCAGGCGGATACGCTCGGCCCAGGCCGACTTGTCCTCACCCATGGAGAGCCAAACATCCGTGTAGATGAAGTCGGCGCCTTCGACGCAGCTCTTCACGTCCGCGTCCAGCCTGAAGCGGCCGCCGCTGCGCTCCGCCAGGGTTCTGACATGGGCGCAGAACTCGCCGTCCGGCCAAAGCTCCTTGGGTGAAGCGATGCGCATGTCGATGCCGACCTTGGCGGCGCCCACCGCCAGGGATAGCGCGACATTGTCCCGACCCTCGCCGACGAAGGCGACCGTCATGTCGGACAGATGCTTGTGCGTGAATTCACGCATGGTCATGAAATCGGCGAGGATTTGCGTCGGGTGCGCTTCATTGGTCAGGCCGTTGTAGACGGGCACGCCGGCATGCGTGGCAAGCAGCTCGGCCTGATGTTGCGCAAAGCCGCGATATTCGATCGCATCATACATGCGGCCGAGCACGCGCGCGGTGTCCTTCATGGACTCCTTGTGCCCGATATGGCTGCCGCTGGGGCCGAAATAGGTGACGTGGGCGCCCTGGTCGTAGGCGGCCACTTCGAATCCGGTCCGGGTGCGGGTCGAGTCCTTTTCGAAGATGAGCGCGATGTTCTTGCGAACGAGGCGCGGTATCTCGTGCCCGGCCTGCTTGGCTGCCTTCAGATCGGCGGCCAGCTTCAGCAGGAAGCGGATCTCGTCCGCCGAAAGATCGTCCAGCGAGAGCACCGAGCGTCCGTGAAGGTTGATCGACATTGGGGGTCCTTTCAGAGCGGGTCTCGGGCGATGGGGCAGGTCATGCAATGGCCGCCGCCGC
Organism: Mesorhizobium sp. M2A.F.Ca.ET.043.05.1.1; assembly: GCF_003952445.1. Classification (NCBI taxonomy): domain Bacteria; kingdom Pseudomonadati; phylum Pseudomonadota; class Alphaproteobacteria; order Hyphomicrobiales; family Phyllobacteriaceae; genus Mesorhizobium; species Mesorhizobium sp. M2A.F.Ca.ET.043.05.1.1. The sequence goes on along the minus strand of NZ_CP034446.1, from coordinate 3,978,176 downwards.
GGCCGCGGCTGAGCTCGGCACCCTCGACGGTGATCACCTCGACTCCCGCCCGGCGCAGAAGCGTGTTGGTGTAGACGTTGCGGTCGTAGCCGATGACGACGCCCGGCTCGACGGCGACGACGTTGTTGCCGTCGTCCCACTGCTCGCGCTCGGCCTCGTAGCGGTCGCCGCCAGTGGCGATGATCCGCAGCGATTTCAGCCCGAGAGCCTCCGCGACGACTGATATGAAGGGCTCCTTCTCCTCCCTGACCTCGACCGCCGCATCGCCGTCTCCCGGCCGGATCGAGAAGGTGCGCAGCCTTTCGACCACGGGCGGATACATGGTCGCGAGGTCCCGGTCGCAGAAGGTGAAGACGGTGTCGAGATGCATGAAGGAACGGTCGCGCGGCATCAGAGCCGCAATCACGCGCGTGGCCTCTCCGGCGGCGAACAGACTTCGCGCAAGATCGCCGACCGCTTGCGGCGTGGTGCGCTCGCCCATGCCGACCAGAACGACGCCTCCGCCGACAGGCATGACGTCGCCGCCTTCGAGGCTGACGCCCGTTCCGGCCTGGGGCGAGACGAACGGGATGCCGCTGTCGCGGAACCTTGGATGGAAGCGATAGACAGCCTCGACATTGGCCGCCTCCGGCCGCCTGGCCGGCCAATACATCGGGTTGGCCGACACTGAGCGGTAGATCCAGCAGGAGCTGTCACGGGTGAACAGCTGGTTGGGAAGCGGCGGCAGCACGAAGTCCTGCGGCGCGACCGTCCTTCCGGTCAGGCCCTTGGGCTCGAACGGCAGTTCGGCGCGCGCAATGCCGCCGACGAGACAGGTTGCCAGCAGGCCGGCCGACATTTCGTTCAGCCAGCCACGCATCTCGTCGACCATGTCGAGGCCGACCACGCCGGCATGCACCCGGCGGTCGAGAAGCCAGTCGCGGGCCTTGCCGATGGCCATTGTCTCGGCAAGCAGCTCACCGAACGAATGCACCACCACGCCACGCTCGCGCAACGCGTCGACGAAGACGTCGTGTTCCTGGCGCGCCCGCTTTACCCACAACACGTCGTCGAACAGCAGCGCCTTGCAATTATCCGGCGTTAGCCTGCGCAGGCTGAGATCCGGCCTGTGGACCATGACCTCGCGCAGGCGGCCGACCTCCGAATGCACTCCCAGATTTGTCATTGCATGACCTCTCAAAGCGCGCTGACAGCGCCGGTCCACATCTCGTAGACGGCAAGGATTGCGACTGCGACGAGCGCGACGGCGATGATGGCTTCCACCGGCTGGAAGACACGCTGGTTGCCCTCACGGCGAGCCCATACGTAGAAGATGATGCCCGGGGCATAGAGGATCGCGCACATGAACAGGTACGCGGGCCCCGCCGCATAAACGAGCCACAGCCCGTAGATCGTTGCCAGCACGCCGGCGACGAGCGGTCCGGTGCGCCCTTCGCCGCCTTGGTAGCTTTCTCCGGTCAATGCCAGTTTCGCGGCGAAGGCTCCGGAGAAAATATAAGGCACCAGGATCGCGGTCGAAGCGATGTAGAAGAGCGCCTGGTAGGTGCTCTGGGCAAAGAGCGTGATCACCAGGAAGGCCTGGACGAGCAGGTTGGTGATCAGCAGCGACGTCGAGGGAACGCCGCGCTCGCTTTCCCGGCCGAAGAACTTCGGCAGGGTCCCGTCCTTTCCGGCGACATGCGGAACCTCCGCCGCAAGCAGCGTCCAGCTCAGGAAGGCGCCGATGACCGAGATGACGAGCGCGAGATTGATGAGCACGGCGCCCCAGGGTCCGACGACCGCCTCAAGCACGCCCGCCATCGACGGGTTCTTCAGGGCGGCAAGTTCGGGCTGGCTCAGGATGCCGAGCGAAAGCAGCGAGACCAGCGCATAGAGCGCGAGGCAGGTGAAGAAGCCGAGCACAGTTGCCGTCGCAATGTCCTTGCGGCGCTCCGCCCGGGCGGAGAAGACGCTGGCGCCTTCGATGCCGATGAACACCCACAGCGTCACCAGCATCGTGCTCTTGACCTGGGCGGCGATGGTGCCGAGCGAGGCGTTGCCGAGCCCGGTGAAGTCGAGTGTCCAGACATTGAGCTTGAACGCGACGGCCACGATCCCGACGAACAGGACGACAGGTGCGATCTTGGCCACGGTCACGATGGTGTTGACGACCGCCGCCTGACGGATGCCCGCCAGGATCAGAATGTGGATGAGCCACAGCAGGATCGATGCCCCGAGCACCGCCTGCCACGTGTTTCCGTCACCGAAGGCGGGGAAGAAATAGGACAGTGCGCTGAAAACGATCACCGCGTAGGAGACGTTGCCGACCCATGCGCTGATCCAATAGCCCCAGGCGCTGTTGAAGCCTACGAACGGACCGAAGCCGGCCTTGGCATAGGCATAGGGGCCGGCGTCGAGGTCGGGACGGCGCACCGCCAGCGACTGGTAGACAAACACCAGCGCAAGCATGCCGACCGCCGTGATGGCCCAACCGATCAGGATCGCGAGCGGACCGGCGCCGGTCGCCATGTTCTGCGGCAGGCTGAAGACGCCCGAGCCGACCATGGAGCCGATGACGAGCGCGGTCAGCGACCCCAGCCGGAGCTTCGCCGAAGCCGGGGTCGCGACTCTTTCCCGGATAGGGACGTTGATGTCTGTTGTGGCCATGAGGCCCTCCCACCTTTGCAATGATGGGGGCCATTCAACAGGAAAGCGGGCCGGCAGCTTTGATACGGGTCAAATCAGAATGATCCCAGTGCGAGCGTCACGGCCGCGACAACCCTACCGAAGCAGCATGGCCCCGTAGCCCGCGGCAGCGGCGGTCAAGGTCACGCCGGCCAGGGGCAACCAGAATCTCACCGGACCCGCGAATACGGCCAGAAACAGGCGTCCGATTGCGTTCGCCATCAGCGCCGTCAGCACCGCATGTCCAACGGTTTCGATCGGCATCGACTGCTTGACCAGCCGTATGGCGCTGAGCACCGAAGCGTCGACGTCAAACGCGCCCGCGATCGCGGAACTCGCCAGCAGACCTTGTTCCTTGAATTGGAACGCCAACGCGGCGCTCGCTGTCGAGGCGCCCGCGAACAGCAGCGCAAAGATCAGCAACGGTACCAGTTCGAACGGATTGCGCGTTGCGCCGGAGCTCTCTGGCTTGCTGCCGCGAATCGCCAGCGCAATCGTTCCGCAGACGCCGAGTGTCAGCGCGGCTGCGAGCGCGGGTATGGCGATGAAGGCGGTCACCGGCGGCGCCAGTATCAAAACCACGAGGCAGACACGCAAGATCGAGATCATAGCGGCCAGCGAAGCCGCGCCGGCGAAGGACAAGGAATTGTCCGACCGATTGGCCGTGCGGGCCAGTGACAGGGTGACGGCGGTCGATGAGACCACAGCGCCGGCGAGCGCGCTCACAATCAGACCGCGGGCGTTTCCGAGGACGCGCGCCGCGACATAACCAGCGAAGGAAATCGAGGCCATCAGCACCGTCAGGAGCCAGATCTCCCGCGGGTTGAAGCCGCCCCATGGGTCAAATGGACGGTCCGGCAGCAGGGGCAGGATTATGGCGGTCATCACCGCCAGGACCAGTGCCGAGCGAAGCTCGATCCAGGTCAGACGTTTCAGAAGCCCATGCAGGATTTCGCGGCTGGCGAGGAGCGCCGCGAGCGCTGCGCCTCCCGCGGCGGCAACGCGAAAATCGCCCGCCACGCAGAGCGCGCCAAGCGTAAAGACGGCCAGGCCCGCGATAACGGTTGTGACGCTGAAATCCTCGTCATGCGCGGCTTCGCGTGCCTTGTACCAGGCGAAAATGCCAGCGAAGGCAAGGAAGCCTGCAACCAACACCGAAATTGCGTTGAGCGCTTCGGCCAATGCCGCAAGCAGGCCGCCGAGAAGCCCGGCGATGCCGAAGGTGCGAATGCCGGCTGTCCGGCTGCGGTCGGGCGCATCGCGCTCTCTCCAGCCGCGTTCCAGCCCGACGAGCAGGCCTATTGCCAAGGCGACCCCGAGCCGGGCAATGAGCGTGTCCATGGCGGCTACCTCAGATTGGCGGCATACGATGCCAACCGCTTCGGCCAGCGGTCGGCTTGGCGCGGCTTCCGCATGGCCTCGCCATGTAAGGCTAGCTCTCCAACGCTTCGCGGCCCGAAACTTCGGCGATGGAGACGCGGAAGAACACGTGGGGCAGATGCTCCAAATCCGAGGCAGCGGCCGGCTTGAGCGCGCCCGGCTCCCACCAGTCGAAGTGCTTGCTCAGCACGAACCATGCATGGTCACGCTGCGCCTCGTGTCCGATCCGATCGGGGAGTTCCTCATAACGGCCGGTGACGATGACGCTTTTCCAACCGTGACCCGTGCCGGGGGCGTCGACCTGCACGGACACGAGAGGATTGGCGCGCATCCAGTCGATCTTCTTGCCCGGCAACGAGAAGGCATAGAGGTGGTTGTCCGCATGCGCGTAATGGAACGGAACCACGTAGGGCCGCCCGTCCTTCGCGCAGGCCAGCCGGCCGGCGCGATTGGCCGTCAGCAGTTTGGTGCATTCCAGAGTGGACAATGCGCGGATCTGCATCGGCGGGACCCCTAGCTGCCGGTCTCGCGCCGCGATCTTTTCGCGGTGTGCTGGCCGGAGCGCCTTCTTTCGTCGGCATTCCCGCGGGCGAGGGCCATGATATCCAGAACCTCGTTGTCGGAGAGCTGCGGGAAGTTGCCGTAATAATAGCTCAGCGCCCGAAAACGTGCAGGCTGATTGAGGCAGATCAAATCCGCTTCCTGCGCGAGCTCGTCCGCGGTGTCCACCGGCGCCACGGGAAGCGCGACGATGATCTTTCGCGGCGAACGTCGCTTCAACGCGCGAATGGCGACCTTCATCGTCGTTCCGGTCGCCGCCCCATCGTCAACGATGATCACCGTTTTGCCCGTCACCGACAGGGGCAGGTCTTTCCCACGATAAACCGCCCGTCGCCGTTCCAGTTCGGGGCGCTCCTGCGCGATCAGGACACGAAGCGCGCCGTCATCGAGGGCGTATGCCTCCACGATTTCCCGGTTGAGAACGACGTCGGGAGGCTCGCCGTCCACGATGGCGGCCACGGCCAGTTCCGGATTGCCCGGCGCTCCGACCTTTCGAACGATCACCAGGTCCAGCGGCGCCTTGAGGGCCTTGGCTATCTCGGCGGCCACAGGGACGCCGCCTCGCGGCAAGGCGAGCACAATCGGGTCCTTCAGCTGAAGCTGGTCCAGCGATGCTCCGAGCTTCTGCCCCGCCTCCTGGCGATCGCGAAACATCGTCATTCCTCCGGCCACAGGTGGCGCAGTGACTTCTTCATCGAGTTTCGGACCTGGACGATCTCACCATGGGAAATATGTCGGTTGAGAAGCCGGAACACCGCTCCGATCGCCTTGTCGGCATCGATCTCCGGCTCGTAGCCAAAGCTGTTGCGGACGCAAATGACGAAGTCGCTCTTCTTGCGTTCCCACGTCGGTTCGGCCGGGTTCCACCCTTCGAAATAGATGCCTCTGATCAGCGTCGGCAACTGGGCCGACAGGTCGGCCATTTCCTCCGGCGAAAGCCAGTCGCGCAAGGTATGCAGGACCGCCTTCAGCAGGCGAAACGCGCTCTGCTCGTTCCAGTCCAGGTCCCTGGCAAGCTCGTTCACCCATTGCTGCGCCTGCTGGGCGGCATGTGTGATCGAAGTGTGTGAAACTGCGTGTGTCATCCTCGTTATCCTTCGACTTTTAGTTCTCCCTTGCTGGGAACGGCGCATCGCTCCGGACAAGTTCAACGTCCCGGATTTCAGCCGCCTGCCTTGTTCACCAGCAGCGGGATGATCCGGTCGGTCTTGGCGACGGCGGGGCGGCCTGAGCCGGCATAGGGGATGCCGAGCGCATCCCAGGTCTCGACCAGCGCGTCCTGCAGTTCGGCGATCAGCGCGTCGGAATGGAACGGTGTCGGCGTGATGCGCAGCCGCTCGGTGCCGCGCGGCACCGTCGGATAGTTGATCGGCTGGATGTAGATGCCGTGCACGCCAAGCAGCCGGTCGCTCGCCATCTTGCAGAGCTCGGGGTCGCCGACCAGCACCGGCACGATATGGGTGGCCGATACCATCACCGGCAGGCCCGCCGCGGCAAGCACCTGCTTGGTGCGCGCCGCCTGGCGCTGCTGCGCGTCGCGCTCGGCCTGCGAGCGCTTCAGGTGGCGGATCGAGGTGGTGGCTGCCGCCGCGATCGCCGGCGGCAGCGCGGTGGTGAAGATGAAGCCCGGCGCATAGGAGCGCACCGCGTCGATCACCGCGCTGGTGCCGGTGATGTAGCCGCCGAGCGTCCCGAAGGCCTTGGCCAGCGTTCCCTCGATGATGTCGATGCGGTCGGCCAGGCCCTCGCGCTCGGTGATGCCGCCGCCGCGCGGTCCGTACATGCCCACCGCATGCACCTCGTCGATATAGGTCATGGCGTTGTAGCGCTCGGCCAGCTCGACGATCTCTCTGATCGGCGCGATGTCGCCGTCCATCGAATAGACGCTCTCGAACACGATCAGCTTGGCGCGTTCGCGCCCGGCTGCCTGCAGCAGGCTTTCCAGATGCGCGACGTCGTTGTGGCGGAAGATCTTCTTTTCCGCGCCGGAGCGGCGCACGCCCTCGATCATCGAGGCATGGTTGAGCTCATCGGAGAGCACCAGGCAGTTGGGCAAAAGCCGGGCGATGGTCGAGATCGAGGCCTCGTTGGAGACGAAGCCGGAGGTGAAGACGAGCCCTGCCTCCTTGTCATGCAGGTCGGCAAGCTCCTGCTCCAGCTCGACCAGCGGGTTGGAGGTGCCGGAGATGTTGCGGGTGCCGCCGGCGCCCGAGCCCATCTTGCCGGCCGCGGTCTGGAAGGCGGCAATCACATCCTCGTTCTGGCCCATGCCGAGATAGTCGTTGGAGCACCAGACGGTGATTTCCTGGGCCCGGCCGTTGGAACGCCAGATGGCGCGCGGGAACTTGCCCACCATGCGCTCGAGGTCGGCGAAGACGCGGTAGCGCCGCTCCGCATGGAGCTGGTCGATCGCATCCTCGAAAAACCGCTGGTAATTCATGTCGAGCTCCTGTGCAGCCGAAATCCGTTTTGGGTAGCGCGTTGACCTACCTGGCCGACACCATACGAGGCATGCGAGGACCTCACTTTGAGCTATGTCAATTCCGGGATGCCTCCGGCGGTCGAGACAATGCGACTGGAGGTGGCTTCACCTCGCGGGCCTTTGTTTCACAAAAAAAGTGGATGACCGCGATATTTGGAGTAGGAATGATGAACAGCCTGCATTGAGGGTAGTCGTGGACCGGTTCATTGCACGGGCTAATATTGCCCATTTCGAAGACTTGCTTGCCGCAGAAACCGACCCGCAGAAGCGGCGGGTGATCGAGAATCTGCTTGCGCGCGAGAGGCAGAAGCTCGAAATCGCGGAGCATCAAGCCGAGGCCGCAGGGAAACCTTCGGATCCAAAGAAATGAGGCCTGGTTGCGGGGAAGGCTCCTCAGTGCACCGGCCCGATGCACTGAGGAAATGACCAATTCGTGGCTTCAGGCAGCCTTGACGGTGATCTTCTTCTCGGCCTTCTGCGCTTCGGCCGTCTTGGGCAGCTTCACAGTCAGAATGCCCTTGGTGAAACTGGCGTCGATCTTGTCGGCGTTTACACCTTCGGGCAGCCGGAACGAGCGCTGGAAGGAGCCGTAGCGGCGCTCCGAGAGATAGTAGTCCTTCTCCTTTTCCTCTTTTTCTTCCTTCTTCTCGCCCTTGATCGTCAGCACGTTGTTGGCGAGCTTGATGTCGACGTTCTTTTCGTCGATGCCCGGCAGTTCCGCCGTGATCTCGTACTCGTTCGTCTTTTCCACCAGGTCCATCGCCGGCGCCACGGGCCATTCACCGCGCAACTTCGCGGGGAATTCCCTGCCGAAGAGCGAACGGGTGGCGGGCAGATGGAAATCGAAGGGATGAAAGTCATCGAAGAGCCGGTCGATTTCGCGTCGCAGGCTCTCGAAAGGTCCCGCCCAGTTATCCGATCGGGCGGGAACGTTCTTCTCTGTTCTCACGGGCAGTTTGGTAGCGGCCTCAGCCATGGCTTTTCTCCTTAAAGGTCGATTGGGCAACAAGTGCCGCCGCCTCCGCTCTTTCACCGCAGGTATTCCAGCACGCGCCAGAGAGAGGTCGGCGGACCTGCTCGACAGGCATCCTCGCTGAACTGACCCATCCGCTTCGCGACGTCCCGCGTTTGACACGGTCGACCGCGACCGCATTGCAATTCATGCGACCTGTCGAGGCCGGCATCAAAGCACCGGCATGAGCAGCCATCGTTGATCCGCGTCAAACAAGCCGCAAGAAGGAGCGATCCGGATGAAAGAGCCGAACCATGCCCGTTCAACGGCCCCGATTCGCGCCGAGGGGCCTTCTGGCCGAAAAAATGTGACTCAAATCAAAGCGCGGAGCGAATCTTCGATCACACTGGCCGAATGTGGAATCCGATCGCAAGCGCGCCACCCGGCCGCAACCTCGAACTGGCCGTCATCGACGACGATGGCGTGCACGCGCTTGTGTTCCCTTGCGAGAAGGCGCCGGTGGGCTGGAAGAATGTCGCGACAGGGGCTCGGGTCGACATACGTCCGACCCACTGGCGTGTCTGGAATCCGGAGGAGCACCAGCTTGGCTTCCCGCAGAATCCGCACTGATGCGCGCCCTCTGGCGTGTAGCTTTTCAGGGCGGCATGCAGCGGAAACAAGGACTTGAACCGCTTCGCTTCAATCCGCTTCAGCTCTTCGGATCGGCGATCAAGGCCATGCGCACCAGATGCGAGAGGCTGCTGGCGCCCATCTTGCTCATGACATTGGCGCGATGGATTTCAACGGTCCGCGGACTGATCCCGAGATCATAGGCAATCGTCTTGTTCGGCAGTCCCGAAACAAGGCCGTCGAGCACCTGGCGCTCCCGCTCCGACAGCGTCGCAAGGTTCTTTCGAATCCCGGCTGATTGCGGGTGCGCCGCGATGGGCTGGCTGCGGTGGTCCAGGGCGGAACGAATGGCATCGATGAGCACCTGATCGTCGAATGGCTTCTCGATGAAATCGGCAGCACCCTCCTTCATCGCCTGCACGGCGAGGGCGACGTCGGCATGACCTGTCATCACGATCACCGGCGCATTCAGGCCGCGCGCCTTCAGCTGCCGCAGGAACTCGATGCCGTCAATGCCGGGCATACGCACATCGGTGACGATGCAGCCGTCGATCTCCTTCGGTTCCGGTGCCAGGAATGCGGTCGCCGACTCATGCAGACGCACGGCAAAGTCGGCTGTCGCGAGAAGGAAACCCAGCGACTTGCGGACATCGACGTCATCATCGACGACATGAACGACATCATTGGCCACGGGCAACCTCGTCCTTCTCTACGGCGCGCAAGGTAAACCGGAACGCGGTTCCTCCGCCGGGCATCGACTCGGCCCAAATATGACCACCATGCGACTCGACGATAGTGCGACAAATGGACAGACCTACCCCCATTCCCTGCTTCTTCGTGGTGACGAAAGGCTGGAAAAGCTGGGCAGAAACCTCGGGCGCCAGCCCCGGGCCGGTGTCGATCACGCCGATCTCCGCCATCGCGTCATGTCGCGCCTTGGTGACGACGTGCAATTCGCGGCGGGGCGCGCCTTGCATGGCCTCCACGGCGTTTCTCATCAGGTTCAGCAATACCTGCTCGATCTGGATTCGGTCGGTCAAGACCAGTTCGGCCGACGGATCGAGATCGTAACTGACGCTCACATCCGCTTCCCTGGCGCCGAACAGGGCCAGCGATGAAGCATCCTCGATGAGCGCCGACAGGCGTTCCACCTGACGCTCGCTTTCGCCCCTGGCGACAAAGTCCCTGAGACGGCGGATGACGTCGCCGGCACGCAACGCCTGTTCGGCGGCCTTCTCGACGGCTTCCCGCAACATTGCGGCATTCTCGTCCTTGCTCTTTTCGAGGAGACGGCGGCTGCCCTTGAGATAGTTCGTGATCGCCGTCAGGGGCTGGTTTATCTCATGTGCCAATGTGGAGGCCATTTCGCCAAGGGCGGTGAAACGGGCCATGTGCAGCAATTCCTGCTGCTGTTCCTGCATCCTGGCTTCCGTTATGTGGCGCTCCGTAAGGTCGCGGCAGAAGCCAGTGAAGAAGCGGCCCGTTCCCGGATGCATTTCGCCGACCGCTAGCTCCATCGGAAAGGTCGACCCGTCCTTGCGCATCCCGGTTACCGTTCGGCCGAGACCGATAATGCGGCGTTCTCCCGTCGTCAGGTAGCGCTGCATGTATGCGTCGTGCTGCTCCCGGTACGGCGGGGGCATCAGCATCTTGACGTTTCGTCCGATGACTTCGCCGGCCTTGTAGCCGAACAATATTTCGGCCGCCGTGCTGAAGGATTGGATGTTGGCGCCTTCGTCGATGACGATCATCGCATCGGGGACTGTCGCCAGGATCGAACGCAGGTGATCCTCGCGCAGCTGCAGCGCGGCGTTGGCGAATGACAGATCGCTGACGTCGGTGCCCTGAATGAAGATTGCGGTGATCGGGCCATCCTTTGCCCTGACGGGCTGGTAGACGAAATCGAGGATGCGCTCCTCCGCAAGGCCGGTTTCATCGTTGCGCAGGATGATCTTGGCGTTGCGGCCGACATAAGGCTCGCCGGTTTCGCAGACGCGATCGAGCAATTCGAAGAATCCCTGGCCCTCCAGCTCGGGCAAGGCCTCGCGAGCCGACTTGCCGATAACCTGCCGCTGGCCGATCAAGTGCTGAAACGCGGCATTGGTCAGCTGAAAGACGTGGTCCGGCTCGCTGAGCAAGGCTATGAAGCCTGGAGCCTGGTCGAACATCAGGGCGAGAAGCTCGTGTTCCGGCAAGATATCGAGGGCCAGCGGCGATGGCTTGGCTGCTTCTGGCCGGCCTTGTTCCGTCTTGCTCACGAGCGGTCTCCGGATCGAGAAACAGCAGCGGCCGCCGATTTAGCACGCATCATTCCGCCCGCCAAACAGCCGCGCCGCCGCGACGATTTGATCTGTATCAAGGCGCCCCAAGCTCGCACAATGCAAGTGACAGAGCATTCCGCGTTCCGAGCGAGGTGCCTGCATGTCCTATAAAACGATAATCGTCAATCTGGCCGTTGATACAGACCCCGCGCCGATCGTGAAGCTGGCGGCGGAGCTGGCGCAGCGCTTCGATGCCCACCTCGTCGGCCTTGCCGCCGCGGACGTCCCGCCTTTGGTGTCCACGGGCGAGGGCCTGGTCTACGAAGGCGAGGTCATGCAGGTCCAGCGCACCGAGATCGAGAAGCGCCTTGCCGAATTGCGCGATATCTTCGAGAAGCTCGTCCCTGGCTCGGTCAGCAGCGAATGGACGCAATACATTTGCGGCCCGACCCGCGCCCTCGGCCTTGCGGCCCGCTCGGCCGATCTCATCGTGACCGCCGAGGGCGGGGAGGATGTCTTCCGTGCCGTCGATGTCGGTAGCCTCGTGCTTGGCGCCGGTCGCCCCGTGCTGGTCACGGCGGGCAATGCCGAGCATCTCCTGGGCAAGACCGTCCTTGTCGCCTGGAAGGACAGCCGGGAAGCGCGAAGGGCCTTGTCCGATTCCTTGCCGTTTCTGGCGAAAGCCAATGAAGTCGTCGTCGCCACGATGGAAACCGAGTCCGGAGAAGATGTGCGAAACAGCCTCGCCGACGTCGCGGTGTTTCTGGAGCAGCATGGCGTCATGGCGCGAACCGAAGTGATCGCCGGCGAAGCGGATGGCGACAGGCTGGTAGCGTTCGCGCGCTCAATCCACGCCGATCTGATCGTCTCCGGCGCCTATGGTCACAGCCGGCTGCGGGAATGGGCCTTCGGCGGCGTCACACGCACGCTCATCGGCGAGAGCAATATCAATCGCCTGTTGTCGAACTGATCGGTCGGCCATGGTGACCGGTGGAGCCGATCCGACGGAACGGGCGGCGGTCCGGCCCACCGAACCGCAGTCGACCGGCCGCGCGCCCGACATCGCCAAGCAGGCCTACTGGTCGCTTGAAGCAGATCGGCTGGTCGGACAACTGGAGACCTCCACTTCCGGATTGCTGAGCGCGGATGCGGCGGCCCGGCTTGCCAAATTCGGACGAAACGCCTTGGTGCCTCGGTCGAACCGACCGGCTTTGGCTGTGCTCGCGCGCCAGTTTCGCAGCCCGCTGGTCCTGATCCTGGTCTTCGCCGCCGCCGTGTCGGTGTTCGTCGGCGAAGGTCATGAAGCAGCGATCATCGGCGCGATTGTGCTTGCCAGCTGTATTCTCAGCTTCACCCAGGAATATGGCGCCTCTCGTGCCATGGAGGCGCTGCAGCAGCGCATCTCCCGCAAGGCCACCGTGCTTCGGGACAGCTTCGAACGGACTGTCGATGTTGAGAACATCGTTCCTGGCGACGTCATCTGCTTGTCGGCGGGAAATCTCATCCCCGTCGATGGTGTCGTCCTGGAGTCGCGGGATTTCAACGTCAGCGAATCCGTCCTGACCGGCGAAACCTTTCCCGTCGTGAAATCCGCCGGCCGCTCCGCGCCCGAAGCCGGCATCGCGCAACGGACCAATGCCGTGTTCACCGGCACCTCGGTTCGCAGCGGAACGGCGAAGGTGCTTGCCGTCGCCACGGGAGCGCGGACCGAGTTCGCGTCGATCGCCGAAGCCCTGGAGCGGCGGATCCCGGAAACCGAGTTCGCCCGAGGCATCAGAATGTTCGGTTTCCTGATGACCGAGATCATGCTTGCGATCGTCATCGTGGTGTTCTTCGCCAATGTGATGCTCAACCGGCCGCTGATCGAATCCCTTTTGTTTTCGCTTGCCCTCGCCGTCGGCCTGACGCCTGAACTGCTTCCCGCAATCATCAGCGTCACCCTGGCCAAAGGCGCGCGGACCATGGCCGCCAGCGGCGTCATCGTGCGTCGCCTCGACGCGATCGAGAACCTCGGCAGCATGGACCTGCTCTGCACCGACAAGACAGGAACGCTGACGGAGGGCGTCATTCACCTCGATGGATCGTTCGATGTCGAGGGCACCGCTTCGAAGGACGTCCTGCTTTGGGCGCTGCTGAACGCGACCTTGCAGACAGGGCTGAAGAATCCTCTGGACGAGGCAATTGCGAGTGCGCCGCATGACCACGAGGATCTGTCCGGTTTCACCAAGATCGACGAGATCCCTTACGATTTTGTCCGCAAGCGGTTGTCCGTCGCCACGCAGGACAGCTCGCGCGAACAGATCCTCATCACCAAGGGAGCCGTCCAGAACGTCGTCGAGGCGTGTGGCTTCGTTCAAGGTCCGCACGGCTTGACACCCCTTGGCGCGGCAGAGCGCCAGGCGATCGACGAGAAATTCAGGCGCTGGAGCGCGCAAGGATATCGCGTTCTCGGCCTGGCGATCCGGAGATTTCAGGACAAGGCTGGCTTCAGCCGTGACGACGAAACCGGAATGGCCTTCGCGGGCTTCCTGCTCTTTCTCGATCCTCCGAAAGAGGGGGTGCGGAAAACGCTGTCGGCGCTTACTGACCGCGGCATTGGCGTAAAGGTGATTTCCGGCGACAACCGCTATGTCGCCGCGCACCTGGCTGAGGCTGTGGGCCTCCGGTCCGCCAGGATCATGACCGGCGAAGACCTGTCGAAACTGACGAAGAATGGGCTTCTCGCCAGTGTGCGCCATACCGATCTCTTCGTGGAAATCGATCCGAACCAGAAGGAGCGGATTGTCGAGGCGCTGCGCCGGAGCGGCCACGTCGTCGGCTATCTTGGCGACGGCATCAACGACGCGCCGGCGCTTCACGAAGCAGATATCGGCATCTCGGTCGATACCGCCGTGGATGTCGCGCGCGAGGCTGCGGACATCATCTTGCTGAAGCGCGACCTGGGTGTGCTGGTGCGGGGTGTCGATGACGGCCGAAAGACCTTCGCCAACACGATGAAATACATCTCCATCACGACCAGCGCCAATTTCGGCAACATGATCAGCATGGCGGCGGCCTCGCTCTACCTGCCGTTCCTGCCGCTGCTGGCAAAGCAGATCCTGCTGAACAATTTCCTCTCCGACATCCCGGCTCTGGCGATCGCGGGTGACAATGTCGATGCCGAACAGGTGCGCAGGCCGCGTCACTGGGACATCCGTTTCGTCAGGCGTTTCATGGTGAGCTTCGGGCTGGTGAGCTCCCTGTTCGACTTTGCGACCTTCGCGTTCCTTCTTCTGGTCGTTCAGGCCACGGCGGCCACGTTTCAGACCGCATGGTTCGTGGAATCCGTACTCACCGAACTTGCCATCGTGCTCGTCGTGCGGACCCACAAAAGGCTGTGGCGCAGCCGTCCCAGCCATTTGCTCGCGGGCCTGACCCTCGGCGTCGGCATTATCTCCATCGCCATCCCCTTTGCCCCGTTCGCCGGCTGGTTCGGATTTGTGCCCCTGGCAGGACCGGTGCTGGCCGGGCTGCTCGCGATCACCGCGCTATACGTGCTTGTGTCGGAGGTCACCAAAAGCTGGCTCTTCGCCCATGGCAGCCGCGGCAAGCGCAGACGAAAAGCGGTTGGTCCACATCTGGATCGAGCTGCAGCCAGACCGGGCCGCGCCGCGGGTTAAGCTGGGGGAGGCAGCTCGATGACCGCCGCTGGGCGCCACTCGCACCGGTCTAGAAGTGGAAGAGCGCGCTTCCTGTATGGCGGCGGATCGACGTCGAGCATCGAAAAGTCACCCCCCGACCGCGGCCTTGGTGACGTTCACGCCAAGGTCGTAGACCAGTTGCCCGCCATAATAACCCGTTACGGTGACCAGCGCCGCGCCGGCTATCTCAATCGCGGGAATGGCCGGGGCCAGCGTGCCCAGCTCACGATTTCGCACCCACAGGACAAGCCGGAGCAGGCCCCAGCCCAGAAAGGTCAGGGCGCTGATCCCACCCAGGCCTTCGTGGATTTCCGCTATCTCGCTGCTGAAGCCGGCGGCCTCCGCGTGGTCGAGGGCCATGCCGCCGAAGTACCACGTGCAGACGGCAAACAGCCCTGCGCCGACGGCGGCAAAGGTGGAAATCGTCCCTATGCCCGAGCGCGTCGTCACGGCGCTGCGGTGGGTGAGCGCGGCAAGGTCGATGATCACGAGCGCGTACATGAGCACGATGGGGAAATGAACGAGCATGGGGTGGATATGCTGAATTTCGGGCATTGCGGAGATTCTCCAGGAGGATTGATGGTCGTTGGCCGCTCGATCGGCCCTCAGTCGTCGCTGTCGCCGATTTCCTCGTTTTCCCGATCACTGCGCGCGCCGGTTACAGTCTTGCCGTCGCCGCATTCGTCGTCTCCGACACCTTTGACCGACTTGGGACCGGTGACACCCATCACGGGGATGGACTCGAGGTCGATTGTTGCGGAAGAAGCTGCGGGTGCGGCCGCGCATGATCCATGGTCGGATTCCGCGGCGGCGGGTATGACAAAGGCGGCCAGGCCGCCAAGGGCGACAAGCAAGACAGGAAAGTTGCGCATGGTTTCGTATCCTTCTCCGCGCACCCGTCATCGGGCGCGTCGGCCCTTGATAGAGATGTGGCCCTTGCCGGTGGCTGACGATGATTGACAGCGGTTTGACAGCTTCCGCATGCGACAGCTCCCTTCCATGAAAACCGTATCGATTAGCCTGGCAGCTCTGGGCGTGGCCGCGCTTGTGATGGCCCTGCCGTCGGCCGTCAGGGCGCAGGATGACGACGATGATCACGATCGGGCCCGCGATCTCCATGAGCGCGGCGAAATCGAGGGTCTTGCCGACATCATGGCCATCGTGCGCGCCAAGGCTCCCGGCGAGATCGTTTCGGTCGATCTCATTCGCGCCGAAGGCAAATGGATTTATCGGTTCCAGGTGGTCGCCGCCGACGGCAGGCGCCGGATCGTTGACGTCGATGCCGGGGCGGGTGGTGTCAAGGGTGATGAAGGCGGCCACAGATGAAGATCCTCGTGGCTGAAGACGAACCGCGCATCGCGGCCGACATCGCGGCGGTCCTGAAGGCTTCGGGCATGGCTGTCGACATCGTGGACAATGGCGAAGCGGCCTGGTTTGCGGGCGATGTCGAGAACTACGACGCGGCGATTCTCGACCTCGGACTGCCGAAGCTCGACGGCCTCACGGTGCTGAAGCGCTGGCGCGCCAATGGCCGTCGCTTTCCCGTCCTCATCCTGACGGCGAGGGGGCTGTGGACCGAGCGCGTCGAAGGCATCAACGCGGGCGCCGACGACTATCTCCCGAAACCTTTTAGAATGGAGGAGCTGCTGGCGCGGCTGCGAGCCATCCTGCGCCGATCGAGCGGGCAGGCGGCACCGGTGCTGAAATCGGGCCCTTTGCTGCTCGACACGCGCCAGATGCGCATATCGCTTCGCGGCGTTCCGGTGGCGCTTTCGCCGCTCGAATACCGGCTTCTCGCGTTCCTGATGCATCATGCCGGCCGTGTGGTCGCGTCAACCGAGCTTGCCGAGCATCTGTACAGTTCCGACAACGAACGCGATCCCAACACGATCGAGGTCATCGTCGCGCGTCTGCGGCGCAAGCTTGGCAGCAAGATCATCGAGACGCGTCGCGGTTTCGGTTACTTTGTCCCCGACGGGCCGGATTGATGCGCAATTCGATCCGTTTCAGGCTCTGGTCGGCTGCGGCGATATCGATCGTCATCGCCCTTGCCATCGCCGGTTTCGGTCTTCGCTATCTGTTCGAACTGAACGTCGAGAGGCGTGTTGTCAGTGAGCTGACGGACGATCTCAACGAACTGATCGCCGCGACGAGCTTCACGGCCGATGGCCGTCTGTTAGTGGCGTCCACGCTGGCCGACCAACGCTTCTCCAATCCGCTGTCCGGCCACTACTGGCAAGTGGAAGACCTGGCCACCCACAACCTCGTTCGATCACGCTCACTGTGGGATGCGACGCTGGCCCTGCCCAAACAGGCAGGCTATGGCGAACTGCGGAAGGAAGAACTCAAGGGGCCCGGCGGCGAGCTCACCGTCGCCGTCATTCGCACGATCACCGATGCGGACGGGCGGGCCTTTCGCGCCGTGGTGGCGGAAGATCATCGCAATGTGGAAGTTTCCGTCGGCGAGTATGTCCGTGACCTTGCGCCGGCCCTCATTGTGCTGGCCTCCGCCCTGATGGGAGCTTTCTTCATCCAGATCACCGTCGGCCTGGCGCCGCTGGAAAGCCTGAGGATCGCCGTCAAGAACGTGATCGCGCAGCGGACGGCACGGTTGGACGTGGCCGCGCCGAGCGAAGTGCAGCCGCTCGCCGACGAGATCAACCGTCTGCTCGACGCCCAGGAGAAAGCCCTCTCTCGGGCGCGCTCGCGCGCCACCGACCTTGCGCACGGCCTCAAGACGCCGCTGCAGGTCCTGTCCGCCGACATCCGGACCCTGCGCAAGAAAGGCGAAAGCGAGCTTGCCGACGAAATCGAGAAGAGCGCGAGCGCGATTCGCCGTCATGTCGAGCGGGAGTTGGCACGCGCTCGTCTGGCGCCCGGCGTTTCCGGCGATGCCGCTTGCCTTGTCCGTGAAGTGGCGAGCGGCGTGGTCGCGGTCGTCAAGCGCACGCCGAGGGGCAGGCAGCTCTCATTCGTCATCGATGCCGCCGAGGATTTCATCGCGCCGGTCGACGAGGGCGATCTATCCGAGATTCTCGGCAATCTGGTGGAGAACGCGACGCGTTTCGCAAGCTCCCAGGTTCGTGTGAGCGCATCGGCAAGCGCTGGCGAGGTGATCATCAAGGTCGTCGATGATGGACCGGGCATTCCCGAGGCCGCCCTGCACGCCGCTCTGGTGCGTGGCGTTCAGCTCGACAGCAAGGGCGGCGGCAACGGCCTCGGCCTGGCGATCGTTTCGGATATCGTCGAAGCCTATGGCGGCCGTCTCGAAATGGCCAATGCCAACTCCGGTCTGGCGGTAACCATCCACCTGCCACGGCATGGTTGAGCGTTCACGCGAATCCGGGGAAATAGTCGACTTTGATTCTGGAACGGCGAACCCCCATGGCCAGCAGCTTCCCGCGCAGCGCCTTGACCATGATCTGCGGCCCAGAGATGTAGAAGGTGCGCTCGAGGTAGTCGGGCAAAGTGAGGCGTACCAGGCGAGCGTCGATATAGCCCGGGTACTGCCCGCGCTCAGCACCCTTGGCTACCGCATGGAACGTCGTTATTCCCAGTTCGCGTTTCGCCCGGCCAAGCACGTCTCGATAGGCGATGTCGTCTTGTCCCTCTGTGCCGTAGAGAACGACGATGGGCCGCATCTCCTTGCGATCGACCAGATATTGCAGCATCGAACGGAACGGCGTGATGCCGATGCCGCCGGCCAGGAAAGCGATCTTGGTGTCCGGATCGGATGGAAGCGTGAAATCGCCGGCCAGTTGCGATGCGTGGATCGTGGCGCCGGGTTTCATGCCGCCCAGCGCCTGCTTGAAGGCGCTCGACTGCGGATAAAACTTGACGCCAAGCCGCACCGATTGCTCGGTAGGCGATGAGGCGACCGTGAAGTAGCGGCGGTTGCCGCGATTGTCGGAGCGCTCGAGGCCAAGTGTCCATTCAAGGTACTGGCCCGCCTGGAAGGCGAGCTTTCGCTGCGACTTGAAGATGAAGTCGTAGCTGTCGACGGCAGTTTGCTCGATGCGTTCCAAAGTCAGCACGAACCGGCCCTTCGGGCTCACGGCGTAGGCGAAGAGGTTACCCGCCAGGAGAGCGAGCTCGGGTGTGAAATAGAACGAGCCGATATGGATGTTGGGCGCGAACAGAAGGCCGACGATGGCGGCAAAGGCGATGCGCGGCCAGCGTGTCGTCGGAGCCGTCAGCGGCTCGGTCAGCATCACGAAGGCGAAGAACAGCAGCGGCGACGAACTGAAGGTCTCCGCGAGAGCGGTGCCATATTGGGATGGGTCGGTGGTCGCCAGTATCGTCGCCAGCGCAACTGCGAGGAACGTGGCCACGAGATCGAGCCGGCGCAGCTTGCGCACCACAAGAGCGCCGCCCGCAAGCACCAGGGGGAAGAGCCAGATGTTGCCGCCCACCCACCATGTGGCGGGATGATCGAGCAGGAGCGCTGTCAGCGCGACGCCAAGGGCGGCCGGATTGAACAGGTGCTTCCCGCCGACGGCCAGGATGTATTTCGACGAGATCGCCCAGACCGACGCGAACGCCACGGCGCCGATGGCCTTGGCTTCGGTGGGAGCAATCGGATCGAGAATGAGCGCCAGGATCAACGCGGTAATGTAGACAGACTCGCCGTTGGCCGGAACCTCGAAGATGCGCGCAAAAACCTTGTTGGTGATCCAGCACGTGGCCAGCACCAGTGCGGTCGTGAAGGCCAGCGCTGTTGGATCATGCGGTACAAGCTTCAGGAAGCTGAAGAGGAAGGCGGCGATCAGCAGGGCCGCCAGGTAGTAGAGCACCAGCCGGTACATTGTAAGGTGGTCGAGAAGACGGTCGAGGGTCTTGATCATGACTGGCAGAAGGCTCCGAAGCCGCTTGTCGGCGTGGCACGGCGGTTGCTGTCGATGAGATATCCCTCGAGCCCCGGCGTCTGCTCGATAAAGAGGATGCCGTCCCGGCCCATTGCAAAGGCGGCGGTGGCGAAGCGGTCCGCCTCGAGCACATCGGAGCCGATGACGGTCAGGCTGACGATGTCGCTGAGAGGGTCATGAACCGCGTGGGGATTATAGATATGTTGCCCGCGCGCATATGTTCCGGAAGTGGCCACGCCATGTCCATGCGGATAGACCACCTTGACGATCTCGTCCGTGTGGAAGGGATTGCGGATGCCGACGCTCCAGTCTCGGCCGGAAGCATTCCTGCCGCAGGATTGGATGTCGCCGCCCGCCTCGATGAAGAAGTCGCCGACGTCGGCCCTACGCACAATCTCGGCCGCGTTGCGGACAGCCCAGCCCTTGACGATGCCGGAAGGGTCGAGCGCGCCGTCGGGCCTGTGGATATCGAAATAGCCGGCGGTTTCCCTTCTGGTCTGCTCGGCGATCCGCATCACGTCCATCATCTGGCCGCTCCAGTCGCGGACCGGAATGTCGCCCCGGTTTATGGCTGAGATCTCGCTGTCCTGCCGGTAGGTGCTGAAACGCCGGTCGACATCGTCGAAATAGTCGAAGACCCTCGCGACGAGGTTGCCGGCCGCGCCGCCAAGGTCGACGGTGATGGGCATGCCCATCATGATCCGCGTCTCGCGCATGGAATTACGATGACGCCTTCTTCAGGGCGCCGCCCAGCGATTGGATAAAGGCCTTGCTGGTCAGCGTGGCGCCCGAGACGATGTCGACATCGGCGCTTTGCGCGCTGATCGCCTCGTCGCGCAGCATGGGCAACGCCTGTCGGTTGATGCTGACTGAAGTGCGGCGGTCATTGGGATATTTCAGGACCTTGAGCGCCGTCAGGCGGCCGCCCTGGACGAGCGCCTGGATCTGGATGATGCCGTAATAGGCGTCGGCCGCGGGGCCGGTGTAGACCCCGTCGGCGTAGCCATGAACCGCGAGCTTCATGCCGGTATGAATGACGCGCGCGGCCTGCGGATATGTGGGTCGCGGCTGCGGGATCGGTATATACACCGCAGGGGTAGCCGCGAATGTCGGTGCATCCGGCGTGGGCGCACTCGCGGCTGCCGGCGCAGGATCTTGTTTCGGTGGCGGAGGCGCCAGCTTCGCGACCTGCGGCGGACTGACGATGACCGGCGCCGGCTTTGGAACGGTTGCGATCGACGCCGTGGTGTCCGCTTTGACGTCGACCGGCCTCTGTGGGACCGGCTCCCGCGGCGCATCCTGGGAAATCTTGCGCTGAGACTTCGCCCGCGCCATGACCGGATCTGCCGACGCGGGTGGAACGAACGACTGCGAAGTGCCCTGCGTCGCGGCATCGGCGGCGCCATCCATATCGACCAGGTCGTTGGCCGGCGGTGTGCCTGCCTGATCCCAGACATAGGCGCCCGACGAGGCGATCACGAAGAGCGATAGGGCGATCTGTTTCATAAGCATTGCATCCCGGCTTCAGGGCGCGCAACGGCCGGACCGTCGCATGCCTTCTCACCGCACTATCTCACGAGTTAGCTGACAGCTGGCTGTCAGCGCGGCTTGGCCCGCGGAAAGTGTCGCGCCGGCAAATCCATGCAGCCGTTTGACTTGGATCAGGGCATTTGCTCCGATCACGAAGCATGAAGCTGCATTCCTGCGCTTTTCCAGGTGGAGGCAATACAATGGCAATATTCAACTGTTCATCGCCGCGATCATGAGCCGCCTTCACGCTGAAAATCACCTTGTGTCGCGCATTGGCTGGCTGCGCG
Source organism: Mesorhizobium sp. M2A.F.Ca.ET.043.05.1.1 (assembly GCF_003952445.1). Lineage (NCBI taxonomy): Bacteria > Pseudomonadati > Pseudomonadota > Alphaproteobacteria > Hyphomicrobiales > Phyllobacteriaceae > Mesorhizobium > Mesorhizobium sp. M2A.F.Ca.ET.043.05.1.1. The sequence goes on along the minus strand of NZ_CP034446.1, from coordinate 3,956,884 downwards.
CCGCCGTGCTCGGCGCCAATGACGGCATTGTTTCGACGGCCAGCCTGATCATCGGGGTTGCGGCCGCCAACGCCACCACGGCCAGTGTCCTCGTGGCGGGTGTCGCCGGCCTTGTGGCCGGCGCCATGTCGATGGCCGCGGGCGAATATGTATCCGTCAGTTCCCAGGCCGACACCGAGAAGGCTGATCTCGCCCGTGAGCGGGAGGAACTGGCCACCCAGCCGGAATTCGAGAGACAGGAGCTTGCGCAGATCTATATCGATCGGGGCGTGGAGCCTCGCCTGGCGTTGCAGGTGGCCGACCAGTTGATGGCCAAGGACGCGCTCAGCGCCCATGCTCGTGACGAGCTTGGCATTTCCGAGGCAACCGCCGCACGACCCATCCTGGCCGCGCTGGCTTCCGCGGCGGCGTTTTCAATCGGTGCGGTCATGCCTCTGGCGATGGTGCTGATTTCGCCGCCCTCGAGACTTGTTGCCGTTGTCTCGATTGCATCGTTGCTGTTCCTGGCGGTGCTGGGCGCAATCGGCGCGAGGGCCGGCGGCGCCAATATGTGGAAGGCGACAGCTCGCGTCACCTTTTGGGGAGCGCTGGCAATGGCCCTGACGGCCGGCATTGGCGCGATGTTCGGTACGACGGGCTAATTTAGGCCGGCGGGTTCACCGGGTTGATCGAGATCAATGCCGCGCGCCGCCAGGATGGCAATGATTGTCGCCTGAGGAGTGTGTCGGCATGAGCTTTCTCGATTATCTGATGGGCGTTGACGCCAGAATCGCCTTGATGGGACGCATGATGCAGAAAATGGGCGTCGACCGGCAGTTGCGGGTCGTGGCCGATCACGTCGCCGTCACCAATCGCGCCGTGGACCGGTGCCGCTCCTGCGGTCACCAGGATGAATGCGCGGCCTGGCTCGACGAAACCGAGCATGCGGATCATCCGCCGGCCTATTGCCGCAATGGCGACTTGATTGCGCGTTTGCAGTCTATCCGTTGATCGAGCGCCGACGCCGCGGCCTTGATGGGTGCCGCGGTGAGCCTCCCGGGCTACCCGGCCGAGAACAGGCGGCTCCTGTGATGACGACCACGGGAGGCGTTGACGACAGTCGACGCCGGTGGGACTTCTGCAGTCGACAGGTTCATGCACGAGGCGGGCAGTTTGGACAATCTGCATCTTCTGGAAGCATTTCTGCTTTTTGCCGCGCCGGGGCCGACCAACGCTCTTCTGGCGGCAGGCGCCGTCAAGCGGCAGAACGCCACCACGCTGCTTGCCGCGCAGGCATGCGGATACGGGATCGCGGCAGCCTTCTGGCTTTCGCTGCGTTCCCTGGTGCCGCCTGCCACTATTCAGATGGTTCAGCTGGTTGCCGCCGCGTGGCTGGTGATCCTTGGTTTTCGCCTGTTGACGGCCAAGCGCGCCGAGGCAACGAAAAACGGCGGCGGCACCTCCATCCTGGCAACCACCGCCCTCAATCCGAAGGCGTTCATCTATTGCGTGGCCATCGTGCCGATGGACATCGAGGCGGCGGCGCTGGGCATCGCCTGGATGGCGCTGCTCGTGATCACGGCAGTGACCGGATCGATGTGGCTGCTGCTGGGCGGGCGGTTGAGCGGCGGCAAGAGGATGGCCGACGCCATCGCCGGCGCGGCGCTCATTGTCTTTGCGCTGCTGTTGGTTCGCCCCCTGATGCCGTTGTCCGCGATTTGAGTGCGTGCGCCGGAAGCGCGACGGTCTTCAGGAGACAAGCACCACCGAGAATGGCCCGGCGCAAAAGAGCTTGTCCGTGACCTTCTTGACCCCGGCAACGTTCTCGGCCGCAACCACGGCAGCTTTTCGCTGACGTTCGTCGAAGATGGCGCCGCTCAGCTCAACGTCTCCCTGATCGACGGTGACGCCGATAAGGTCGCCGCCGACGCTCCAAGACTGCCCCCGCAGCTCGGCAAGAATGTTCTTGCGGATCACCTCGTCGTCGACAGTCGCGGAACCTGATTTGGGCAGAGTGCGGAGCAGGATGCGCATCAGATCGGAGCGGCTGACGATGCCGACGATCTTATCCGCGTCAAGGATAGGCACATTCTTGATGTCGTGGGTTGCCATGAGTTCGACGACGTCGGCAAGCGAAGCGTCTGGCGCTGCCGAAACGACGGCGGCGGTCATGACTTCGGCCACCCGGCGGCCGCTCGAACGGACATACTCGTCGGCGAGCTTGCCTGGACCGACAAGAAACTCCAGCCAGCGAGGCCGCGCCCGTCTGGTGCCAAGTTCGCCCCGGCGCAGGAAATCGCCTTCGCTGATGATGCCAGCCAGCGATCCGTCGTCTCCCACGACCGGCAGGCAGCGGATGTTCCTGGTCAGCATCAGATCGGCCGCTTCGGCGACCGAGGCAGAGGTGGCGATTGTGACCACCGGCGTCGTCATGATGTCCCGAGCCTGCATCGAAGTCTCTCGCTTTCGTCAGCCTTACTCTCGGAGGTCGGGAGCAACGCTGCCTTGATCCATATCAGTTTGATCGCGGGCCTTCCTTGTCTCGCTGATCGGGTTCGATCAGTATCCGCTCGGCGGCTCCATCGAGATCCTCGTATTGGCCGCTGCGCAAAGCCCACAGGAAGCCGGACAAACCGAGCGCGCCGAGGAACAGGGCCACGGGAATGAGATAGACGAGCGTTGTCATGGGTGCGCCGCTTCGATGACGTCGCTGCGGCGCCTGGCGGGAGCGGCTTCAGGAGCCGCTTTCGCCGTCGCCTGAAGCCGCATCGCATTTGCGATCACAATCAACGAGGAAGCGCTCATCGCAATCGCCGCGATCAGCGGCGTCACATGTCCGAGAATGGCGATCGGCACGGCGAACGCGTTGTAGACGATCGCGATCGCGATGTTCTGGCGGATGAGCCGGCCGGCCTTGCGCGAAACATCCAGGGCGAGCGGCACCGCCAGCAGGCTCTCGCGCAGGAAGACGAAATCCGCGGCCTGGCGGCCGATGTCGGCTGCGGTCGCCGGAGCCATCGAGACATGCGCGGCGCCGAGCGCCGGCGTATCGTTGAGGCCGTCGCCCACCATCAGCACCTTGTGACCGGCGCGGGCCAACGCCTCGATCCTCTCGACCTTGCCCGAGGGCAGCAGAGCCGGCACAAAATTCTCGATGCCCAAGGTTCCCGCCGCCTCGCCGCAGGCGCGTGCGGTGTCGCCGGAAAGCATCTCGACCGAGATGCCGGCGTCCTTCAACTGTTCTACCGCCGCCTTTGCGTCGGCCCGCGTGGCATCCTCGAAGGCGAAGCATGCGACGATCCTGCCATTCTTCGCGAGAACCGTGCCGCCAAGGCCGCCATATCGCCCTTCACCGCCGGTGCGGGCCTTCCATCCGGCCCAGCCGCGCCGGCCAAGGCGCCAGATGTCGACGCCGGCGGACGCATCGATGCCGAAGCCCGGCTCCTCCTGCACGCGGTCGAATTGGGTTCGATCGCGAACGCTGCCATAGGCCGCCAGCGCCTTCGAGAAGGGGTGCCGCGAATGCGCCGCCAGGTCGGCCGCGATCGCCAGCATGGCCGGATCGATCGACGCCGCGTTGACGAGCCTGGGCAACCCCAGAGTGAGCGTTCCGGTCTTGTCGAACACAGCCGCGTCAATCGCCGCGAGACGCTCCATCGCCGAACCGTCCTTGACCATGACGCCGGCCTCGAACAGGCGCCGGGCCGCCACCACCTGGACGATCGGAACCGCGAGGCCGAGCGCGCACGGGCAGGTGATGATGAGCACGGCGATGGCGATGGTCATGGCGCGGTGCCAATCGCCGGACGCAACCATCCAGCCGAGGAAGGTTAGGAAGGCCGCCAGATGGACCACGGGCGCGTAGAGTGCCGATACCCGGTCGGCGATCCGCCTGTAGCGCGAGCGGCCACCCTCGGCGGCTTCCATCAGCCGGACCATTTCCGCCAGGAAGGAATCCTTCGCCGCCGCGCTTGCCTGCATCGTCAGCGGACCCGTCAAATTCAGCGTGCCGGCCTGGACATGCGTGCCGGCGCTCACGGCTTTCGGCGCGCTCTCGCCGGAGACGATCGAGCAATCGAGGTCGGAATTCCCGCTGACGATATCGCCGTCGACCGGGATCCGCTCGCCGGCCGCAATGAGCAGGCGCATTCCCGGCGCGAGCTCGGCGACGGGCACGTACTCGCGTATTCCGTCGTCGCGCAGGACCACGGCCCCTCGCGCGGCAAGCCGCGACAGGCCATTGACCGCGGTTCGCGCCCGCTCGCGCATCACGTGATCCAGCGTGCGCCCGATCAGCAGGAAGAAGAGCAGCGACACCGAGGCGTCGAAATAGGCGTGCTCGCCGTGATTGATGGTCTCGTAGAGGCTCATCGCGTAGGCGAGCGAAACGCCCACCGCGATCGGCACGTCCATGTTCATGCGGCCATGGCGCAGCGCGTTCGCAGCCGAGCGGAAGTAGATCCCGCCGGCGAAGGCGAGCGCCGGGATGGCGATCAGCGCGGACAGCCAGTGGAACAGATCGCGTGTCGGGCCTTCCGCGCCGGACCAGACCGATACCGAGAGCAGCATGATATTGCCGGCCGCGAAGCCCGCCACGGCGACAGCGCGGATCAGCTCCGAGAGCGTCCTGTCCTTCTCGTGAATTTCCGGGTCGAACAGGTGCGCCTGATAGCCGAGCCGGCCGAGCACGGCGAAGAACGGCGGGACGATGTCGCCGCGCCAGCGGACCGACACACGCTTCGTCGACAGGTTGACGCGAGCGGACGCGACATTCTCGACCGAGCCGAGCGCCGCCTCGATCGCCTGGATGCAAGCTCCGCAGTGAACCGTCGGCACCGACAGGTCGGTCTGGTGGATGTCGCCGCCCAGGGAGCGGCTGGCCAACTTGATCTCCTCGCTCGACGGCGATGCGGATGTCGCGCCAGCGACCTCCAACGCCATTTCAGCCCCAGGCGCGCAGCAGCTCATTGCAGGGCTCCATTCGAGATCATGACACGGCGGACGTCGCGGAACGGTGAAGCCAGCCCGGCATCCGCATCGATCTCCACGATCCAGACGCCGTTCCTGGGCGTGTGCCGGACAGCAAATGCCTCCGCGCTCCCGGCGCTCCCGGCCACTGCGGCAAGTGTCAGGGCTTCGTCCTCGGCCTCGTAGGCCGGGTGGCGGAACAGCACCTTGACGCCTCGCAGCGGCACCGGTTTGCCCTGGCTGTCGACAAGGCTGTAACGGACCTCGCCGGAAGCGACGGTCAGCTTGCCTGTCCAGCCCAGCGCCGCCTGCGCCCTGCCTTTCCTGGCTTCTTCGTTGAACTGCTGGCTTGCGACATAGGTGTTCTCGACGACGAGGCCGGTCCAGCTCTTCTGGGCGAGTGTGGCCATGGTGACATTGACCCCGATCACCACCGCGAAGAACGCCAGGATGGAGACCAACATATGCTTGCCGGTGAACTCGCGCGGCTTCGGCATTTCGGCGCTCATCTGCTGTTCTCCGGGGCATTGAAAGTTGCAGTGTATTCGGCGGTTTCGGAACTTGCCGTGTCGTCGATGCGGAATTCGAAACTCTGCGCCGGCTTCCTGATCTGATCGGCCGGTTGCCGGACGAAGACCTTCAGCGTCTTCAGCCGGTCGGGCTCGACCGGGATGGAGAAGGAGCGGCTTGCGGGCTGGTCGATGCCGACGATGCTCATCTCACCGCCGTCGAGGCCGTCCAGCGTGATCTCGACCGTCCTCGGCTCGGGTATCATGTTGAGCAGCTTGACCGTATAGCCGTTGCGGATCGAGCCGTCCGAGAGCGTCACGAACTGCGGATTGCGGTCATGCAGGACATTCAGCTCCAGCCGATCGCGCGTCAGCAGCGAATAGACGAGCACCAGGCCGATCGCTGACCACACGCCGAGATAGATATAGGTGCGCAACCGGAAGATCTTGCCCAGATGGAAATGTGCCAGGCCGTCGGCGAAGCTGCCGCTCGGCGTCCTCACCAGAGCCGGATTGACCGGGCCGGTGCCTCCGGATGTGGCCAACGCCATGTTGGCGTTGTAGTCAGCCAGCGTTGCATAGGAGATCAGCCCGCGTTCCCGGCCGAGCTTGTCCATGACGCTGTCGCAGGCGTCGATGCAAAGGGCGCAGGTGATGCATTCCAACTGCTGGCCGTCACGGATGTCGATTCCCATCGGGCAGACGGCGACACAGGCGTTGCAGTCGACGCAGTCGCCGACCGATTGCCCGGCGGCCGAGGCCTTCTTGGCGTGGCGCGAGCGCGGCTCGCCGCGCCAGTCGTTATACGTCACCGTCAGCGAGTTTTCGTCGAGCATGGCGGCCTGGATGCGCGGCCACGGGCACATGTAGGTGCAGACCTGTTCGCGCATCAGCCCGCCGAGCACATAGGTGGTGCCGGTGAGCACCGCGATCGTGGCATAGGCGATGGGCGCCGCCGTGCCGGTGACGACTTCGCCGAGCAGCTTCGGCGCATCGGCGAAGTAGAAGATCCAGGCGCCGCCCGTGGCCACTGCGATGACAAGCCAGATGGCGTGCTTGGAGACGCGCAGGAAGAGCTTGCGTGCGCTCCAGGGAGCGGCATCCAGCTTCATGCGGGCATTGCGATCGCCTTCAATTGCGCGTTCGACGACAAGGAACAGGTCGACCCAGACTGTCTGCGGGCAGGTATAGCCGCACCAGGCTCGCCCGACCGTCGATGTGATCAGGAAAAGACCGACGCCCGCCATCATCAGAAGGCCGGCGACGTAGTAGAATTCCTGCGGCCAGATCTCGATGAAGAAAAAGTAGAAGCGGCGGTTCGCCAGGTCGATGAGAACGGCCTGGTCGGGAGCGAAAGCCCCCCGATCCCAGCGCAGCCAGGGGGTCAGGTAATAGATGCCGAGCGTGATCGCCATCACCAGCCATTTGAACTGGCGGAAACGGCCGGAGGCGCGCTTCGGAAAGATCTTCTTGCGCGCGGCGTAGAGCGGCTGTCGCGTCTTCGCGGAGTTGACCGCTTCGGCCTCGAGCCGTTCTACCTGCGACTGATCCAGCACGACGATCTCCAATCACGGCGAAATGATGCCGCCTTCTTTCCGGCAATCTCGCAATCGCGCGGGCGCGTCGCGTTGATGCAGGTCAAATTGAGCCATCAAAAAGCAAGTCGAGGCCCGGCATGACCGGGCCTCGTCGCTTGAACGGCCGAGGGCCGAGAATAGGCCCCGCTCCTATTCTCCGCCGCCAAGCGAATGGACATAGACAGCCAGTTCCTTGACCGTCGTCTCGCCGAGACGGCCGACCCAGGCAGGCATCACCCCGTTCTTCGGGGCTCGCACCTGGGCAGCAATCGCGGCCTCGCCGGAGCCGTGGAGCCAGATGGCATCCGTCAGATTAGGTGCTCCGAGGTCGCGGTTGCCCTTAGCGTTCTCGCCATGGCAGGCGGCGCAATTGTCCGCGAAAACCTTGGCGCCGGGCTCGATCAGGCTCTTGTCCTGCACCGGTCCGGAAAGGCTCGCCACATAGGCGCTGACCTGGGCGATCTGTTCCGGCTTGAGCACGTCCGCAAAAGGGGTCATCTCCGACTGACGGGTGTCGGGGTCCGTCGCGAAGCGGATGCCGTGCGTGATCGTCTGCTGGATCTCCTCCGCCTTGCCGCCCCAGAGCCAATCGTCGTCATTGAGGTTCGGAAACCCTGTCGATCCTTGCGCGCCCGAGCCGTGGCACTGCACGCAATTGACCTTGAATGCCGCGCCGCCGGCGGCGACGGCGAACTCGCGCAACGTGTCGTCAGCGGCGATTTCCGAAACGGTCTTGGACTGTATCGCCGTGACGTATTTGGCCTTGGCGGCGTCAGCCGCGGCCATCTCGTTCTTGACGTCATTGCGGCTGGAGAAGCCCAGGACACCCCTGGTGGCGGAACTCAGCATCGGCCAAGCGGGATAGGCAATCGTATAAGCGAGCGCCCAGGCCACGGTGATGTAGAAGGTGATTACCCACCAGCGCGGCAGAGGATTGTTGAGCTCCTTGATACCGTCCCATTCATGGCCGGTCGTCGTGATGCCCGAGATTTCGTCGATATGCTCGTTGCTCATGATCAATCGTCCTGGAGAGGAATTTTAGCGGCGTCGTCGGCACGCTTTCTGCCACCCGGACGCAGCGCGAAGACAATGCAGCCGACAAAGAACAAAGCCATGGCAAGCAGGCCCCAACTGTCGGCGAACTCCCGCATCAAGTTGTATTCCATCGGTTGCCCTCCTCAGCGGTAGCCGGCTGCTTCGTCGTAGTTCTTGAAATCGACCAGGGTGCCGAGCATCTGGAGATAGGCTACGAGAGCATCCATCTCGGTGACCTGCTGCGGGTTGCCGTCGAAGTCGCCGATCTTGGCCTTGGGGTAGCGTTTCTCCAGGCCGGTCGTGTCGGCATTGGGATCGGCCTGCGCCGTCAGGTCGGCGTTTGCGTTGGCGACCATGTCGTCGGAGTAGGGGACCCCGACGCGCCTGTTCGCAACCAGATGCGTCGAGAAATCCTTCACCTCGATCGGCGTGTCTTTCAAGAAAGCATATTTCGGCATGACCGATTCCGGCACCACGGAGCGCGGGTCGGCAAGATGCTGAACTTGCCAGCTGTTGGAGTAGCGATCGCCGACGCGAGCAAGATCCGGTCCGGTTCGCTTGGATCCCCACTGGAAGGGGTGATCGTACATCGACTCGGCCGCCAGGCTGTAATGGCCGTAGCGTTCCACCTCGTCGCGGAAGGGCCGGATCATCTGGCTGTGGCAGAGATAGCATCCCTCGCGCACATAGATGTTGCGTCCGGCAAGCTCCAGCGGCGTGTACGGCCGCATGCCCTCGACCTTCTCGATCGTGTTGTCGAGATAGAAGAGCGGCGCTATCTCGACGATGCCGCCAACGGTCACGACCAGCAGGGATCCGACGAGAAGAAGCGTCGCGTTCTTCTCGATCAGCGCGTGTTTGTCTATCAGGCCCATGTCTGGCTCCTTATTCGGCAGGCTGGAGGGCGGGGGCGGAACCCGGCAAAGGCTGCTCTTTGCGCTGGTAGCCGCGGATGGTCATGGTGATGTTCCAGGCCATGATCAGCATGCCGGCCAGGTACATGGCGCCGCCCGCGGCGCGCATGATGTAGTAGGGATGCATCGCGGCGACCGTCTCGGCGAAGGAATAGACGAGGAAACCCTGCTCGTCGTATTCGCGCCACATGAGCCCCTGCATGATGCCCGAGACCCACATCACCGCCGCGTAGACAACGATGCCGAGCGTCGCCAGCCAGAAGTGCCAGGTGACGAGGCGCATCGAATAGAGCCGCTCGCGGTTCCAGAGCTTGGGCACCATGTAGTAGATCGCGCCGAAGCTGATCAGGCCGACCCAGCCGAGCGCGCCCGAATGGACGTGGCCGATTGTCCAATCCGTATAGTGCGACAGCGAGTTGACCGTCTTGATCGACATCATCGGCCCTTCGAAGGTCGACATGCCGTAGAAGGCGATGGCCGCCACCATCATGCGTACGATCGGGTCGGTGCGGATCTTGTCCCATGCGCCGGAGAGGGTCATGAGGCCGTTGATCATGCCGCCCCAGGAGGGCATCCACAGCATGATCGAGAACACCATGCCGAGCGTCTGCGCCCAGTCGGGCAGGGCGGTGTAATGGAGGTGATGCGGCCCGGCCCAGATATAGAGGAAGATCAGCGCCCAGAAGTGGATGATCGACAGCCGGTAGGAATAGACCGGACGGTTCACCTGCTTGGGCACGAAGTAGTACATCATGCCGAGGAAGCCCGCCGTCAGGAAGAACCCGACTGCATTATGGCCGTACCACCACTGCGTCAGCGCGTCCTGAACACCCGAGAACGCCGAGTAGCTCTTCGAGCCGAGGAACGAGACCGGCATCGACAGGTTGTTGACGACATGCAGCATCGCAATGGTGACGATGAAGGACAGGTAGAACCAGTTGGCGACGTAGATATGAGGTTCTTTGCGCTTCAGAATGGTGCCGAGGAAAAGGATCAGATACGCGACCCAGACGATCGTCAGCCAGAGGTCGACATACCATTCCGGCTCGGCATATTCGCGGCCTTCGGTGATGCCCAGCAGATAGCCGGTCGCGGCCATGACGATGAACAGCTGGTAGCCCCAGAAGACGAACCAGGCGAGATTGCCGCCGAACAGCCTCGCGCGGGACGTGCGCTGCACGACATACATGGATGTGCACAGAAGGGCGTTGCCGCCAAAGGCGAAGATCACACCGGAGGTATGAAGCGGCCGCAGCCGCCCGAAATTGAACCAGGGCCCGATGTTAAGCTGAGGGTATGCAAGCTCCAGCGCGATGATCAAGCCGACCAGCATGCCGACGACGCCCCAGAACACCGTCGCAATGGCGCCGTAGCGGATCGGACCATCCATGTAGGCGGATGGGTCGATCGGCGCCGCGGGCTTGAAATCCGTAGTGCGCAGCAGGACCGCAGTGAATCCAGCCACGGCCAAGAACAAAACCCACATGTGCTGGCGAAAAGGTTCATCCACCCCGAAGCCGGCGGCTACGAGGGCGCCAAAGGCGAACAGGCTTAGAAGGACGATCTCCGTGCCAAATTTCATCGCAAGTCCCCGATCTCGTCTCGAAAGTTCCGGCGGAAATACCCGCCCGAGCCACCTTTTCGAGATTTCCCGGCCCCCCGGCCTTGATCCAGGTCAAACGCGCACTGCTTTTATTTGGAGGGCGTCGGAAACTGATCCCGCTTCAGGCAGGGACGCCAGCGAAACGACCTGCAAGGCCGAACCTTGGGACCTTGGTGATATCAAGCAAGCGAAGGCTCGCAGGAGGATCGTCGCCGCTCAGTCGCCGCAGCGTTCCTCGATCTGAGCCATGCTTGCGAGGCTGATCTGCCGCTTGTTGACGATCCGGATCGTGCCGTCGGACCGCAACCTGGACAGTTCCCGGCTGACCGTCTCGATGGTCAGCCCGAGAAAATCGGCGATATCGGTGCGTGTCAGCGGCAGGTCGAAGCTTATCGGGCTCGCCGGATGGTGCGCGGGATCGGTGTTTCTGGCGACCATGAGGAGGAAGCTTGCGACCTTCTCGGACGCGGTCTTGCGCCCCAGCGCCGCCATCCAGTCGCGTGCTTCGTCGAGCTCGTTCAGCGTATGCTTCAGCAGCAGACGTCCAAGCTCCGGCATCTCGTTTGCCATCCGGTCGATGATTGCCTTTGGAAACGAGCAGAGCGCCACATTCGTCAAGGCTTCGGCCCTGATCGGCTTCTTTGCCTCGAACGGCCTGCCCAGGAAATCGGGCGCGAAATGGAACCCGACAATCTGCTGACGACCATCCGAGAGATTTCTCGTGAGCTTGACCACGCCGGACAGAAGGTTGGAGTAGGTTCCGTCGTCGGGTAGTTCCGTGCCTGCCGGAACCTCATGCCTGGACGAGGCTTTGGCCAACTCGGCGAGTTGGCGGGCGTTGAAGGCGCCGCATAACCCATCCTGCCGCGCTTCGCAGGATTTGCAAATTGCGGGGACGTCGGCTTGTTGAACATCCTGTCTGGCGGTCATTGCGACGCCCGTGGTCAAGTAGGAGCGGCAATCTGCCCGGGTTTTGACCTGAGTCGCCTTGATCGAGATCAAGGTTTTGCCGGCGTCGTTCGGGCAGTTTGACCGTCATGACCCCGCCCGCCGCCTCCATCGATCCGCCGCGTCCAGCTCCGACCGTGAGCCCTGGCGACAACGTGCCGCGTTACACGAGCTATCCGACGGCGCCGCATTTTCATCCGGGCGTTGACGCGGTCACGGTTCGCGGGTGGATGGATGCGCTCGAAGGCGATGACGAGATATCGCTTTATCTGCACATCCCCTATTGCGACCGCTTATGCTGGTTCTGTGCCTGCCATACCAAGCAGACACGCCACTATGCGCCCGTGGCCACTTTCCTTCGCTCGCTCCACAAGGAGATCGAAACGGTTGGCGGCCTCGTCAGCGGCCGCGGCAGGGTCCGCGCCGTTCATTTCGGCGGCGGCTCCCCGACATTGCTGAAGCCCGACGACATCCTCATGCTCGGAAAGGCGTTGCGGGATCAATTCGACTTCCTCGACGATGCCAGCCTCAGCGTCGAGATCGACCCGAACGACATGGACGAGGGTCGGCTGGACGCGTTTGCCGCGATCGGGATGACAAGGGCGAGCCTGGGTGTCCAGGATTTCGATCCCAAGGTGCAGAAGGCGATCAATCGCGAGCAGAGTTTCGCGCTGACCAAGAGCATTGTCGATGCGGTGCGGGCGAGGGGCATCACATCCGTCAACCTGGACCTGCTCTACGGCCTGCCGCATCAGACCGGCAAGAGCGTCGCGGCGACCGTTGCCCAGGCGCTGACCTTGGCGCCGGACAGGCTTGCGCTCTTCGGCTACGCGCATGTGCCGTGGTTCAAGAAGCATCAGACGATGATCGATGAAGCCTGGCTGCCCGACTCCGTCGCGCGCCTGGCGCAGTCGCAGCTTGCCGCGCAGCTGATTGTCGATGCCGGCTACGAGGCATTGGGATTGGACCATTTCGCGAAGCCCGGGGACACGCTGGCGGTTGCCGCCCGCGCCGGCAAGATCCGCCGCAATTTCCAGGGCTACACCGAGGACCAGTGCGAAACCCTGATCGGTCTGGGCCCCTCGTCGATCAGCCGGTATCGCCAGGGCCATGCACAAAACATCGTCGCGACGGGCGAATATCAGAAAGCCGTGGATTCGGGAGAGCTGGCGATAGCGCGCGGCATAGAATTCAGCGTCGAAGATGAGGCGCGTGGCTGGGTCATCGAGCGCCTGATGTGCAACTTCGCCTTCTCGGCGGTGGAGCTTGTCGACCGCTTTGGAAATGTCGGTCAAAGGCTGCTTTGCGAAGCGAGCCGACTGGCCATCGGCGGGGCGGGCCAGCTTCTCCGGCTGGAAGGCGAGAACTTCGTCGTGCCGGCGGGAAGCCGTCCGCTTGTCCGCACGGTGGCGGCGAAATTCGACAAATACCTCAGCAATGGAACCGGCAGGCATTCGGTGGCGGTTTGAATAGGCTTCAGGCGGCGGCTCAGAAATGCTCGCCCACCCTGAACGGCCCGACACGGGTCCCGGCCGCGATCAGATAGGCTGTCGACCAGCCGATCAGCAGAAAGCCGTTGATGCCTTCCAGGGCCGCCAGCACGCGCCAGCCATGAGCCGGGACGACATCGCCATATCCGACCGTCGAAAAGGTGATGGTCGAAAAGTAGAGCGCCGTCTCGAAATCGCTGAAGATTCCGAGCAGCCGGTAGATCCCGGCCCACAGCCAGACTTCCGCCGTCATGATAGCGAAAAGCCCCATCACGACCGTGATCATGGCGATGACCCGGCTGCGCCGCCCGTGCATCCGGAACAGCGCAACGAGTCGGGACATCACATAAGTGATCGCGATAAGCCCGAAAGTGTGGATCAGGACCGTCAGGCTGATGACGATCGTGCCGACGAAAAGATTGAGGATCATCGCGGAAATCAGGGGCTCGAACAGCTACAGTCCATCACAGTCCATGCGCGGAATCAAACCGGATGTCAGCTCGGTGGATTGCTCCCTGCTTGCCGGTCACTTGGAGCAAGGAACGGCGAAACCGCTCATCCTCCTGTTTTAGAAAATGTGAACGAACGGCTATGGCGAGGGGTGCGAACCTGACCGCTCATACTTTTCCCGAAACGTCTCTGGCGGCAGGGCCGAGGTGGAAGAACATGGCGAGCTTGAGGCTCGTCGCTATCCTTTCCGCCCGCTCGACGAACACCGCCGCGATCTCGGGCGCGAACAGGCGGGATGCCGTCTCGCCGAAGAGAGCCAGCCAAATCCCGAAGTCTGCTTCGGTCACGTCCTTGAGCTTCAGATGGGCCGGCACAGGTCGGCCATGATAGTCGCCGCTCTTCAAGATGACGGAACACCAGAAGTCCGTCATCTTCTCCAGATGGGGCTCCCAGTCACCGGCGATTTCCCGGGCGAAGATAGGCCCGAGCCGCTCATCCTTTCTCACCCTGGAATAGAACTCGCGCACCAGCACCCCGATCGAGGGCCGGTCCACGCCGGGGCGGGCCAGGGGCTGTTCGGCGGCGGGGCGAACTCTGTCAAGCAGGGCCGGCTTCGAAGTCATCTAAGTTCCTTTGTTGTGGGGCAGTCAGGTGAGGCCCAATCGGCGAAGCGCGGCCTGCAGGAAGCCGCCGCGTTCATGGACCAGGCGAAACCCGAGATTGTCCGGCGGAGTTCCGACCGCGCAGCCGCCGCTTTTGCCGTCGCGGATGAAGTTCGACATGTAGGTTCGGTGGAAACCCTCCACAACGTGCACGCCGCAATTGGTGAGCGAACTGGCAACGCCATCGCTGGCCATCGTCACATGGGCGTAGCAGGTCGATGTCCATTCCCAGACGTTGCCGGCAATATCCGCAACGCCCTTTGAGTTGATTCCGAATGCCCCGAGAGGACGCGGTTCAGGATCCGCTTTACGGCCGAGCGCCGCCTCGTTGCGGTATTGGGTGAGCCATCGCCTCGCCGGATCCGCCGGGTCGCCGTCGCCCCCCTCGATATCGGGCCGAAACCGCTCGCTAGCTGCATAGGCCCACTCTACGTTGGTGGGCAGCCGCCAGGTTTCACCCGTTTTTGCCGACAGCCAATTCGCGTAAGCCTGGGCATCGAGGAAGCTGACGCCCGTCACCGGAACGTTGCCGACGAGACGCGAGTCGGCAGGTTTGCAGGCGCCGTCCGAAACGCAACGGTCATAGTCCGACGCCGTCACCTGGAACTTCATGATTTCCAGCGGCGTGTCGATGGTTTCCTTCGCCACGGGTGCGGGTACGGGATGATTGTCCCGGAGGAACTCACCAGGCCGCGGATTTTCGAGTGATCCGGGCGCCAGGGCGACCAGCTTCGCCACGGCAGCTGGAACCCGCGAGGGCGTCGCCCCGTCGATCGCATTGCTGACGCCGAGACCGATGAGGGCGGCGGCCGCGATCGTTCCCAATGTGAAGACAGGATCGAAGGACATGCTCAAGCTCCGCTAGCGGCTGCGACCCGCCGATATCGACGGCGGGTCGCAGGTCGATCAGCCTTCTATGAGGCAATCGCCTTGGGAGCCTCGACCTGCATCATCAGATCGTCGTCCCATTTTCCGTCCACAGTGAAGTGCGCGGTGGCGCCGAGTTCGACCGCCTCGATCAGATTGTGATTGACATAGGCGTAGACGCCCGGCTGCCGGAACGCGTAGAGCGCGGCGCCCGCCGATCCGCCCCGGATGAACCAAGTCTCGAGATCCTTGGCGGGGGGATTGCCGAACTTTCCGTGTTCCCAGACGAAGTCGCCATGGCCGCCGATCAGGTGCGGACGGGTGTCGCGATTGGCCTGCGAGTGGACGATGAGCACCGTCTCTCCGACCTTGGCCTTCATGGCGTTTTCGCCGGTCAGCGATCCAGCCTTGCCGTTGAACACGACATGCGTCGGGACAAGGCCGCGCATCACCTTCACCGTGTCGTCGTAGTTGTCGCCGGCCGAGTCGTACTTCTTGAACTTTCCCTGCTCGTCGCGCGGGATGTAGAAGTCGTTCTCGCCAATATAGTAAATTCGGTCGTAGCGTACGGGCTTGCCCTTTTCGTCCCTCAGGCCATCGCGCGGCAGGACCATCACCGCCCCGCTCATCCCCGACACCACGTGCCAGGGGATCATCGCCCCGCCAGGCGCGCAATGATAGACGAATGTGCCGGACCGGGTCGCCTTGAAGCGCAGCGTCACCTGCTCGCCGGGGTTGATCAGCGTCAGCGCACCGCCGCCGAGCCCGCCGGTCGCCGCATGGAAGTCGATATTGTGGGCGAGCGTGTTGGTGTCGGGGTTGATCAAGGTCAGCTCGAGGTAGTCGCCCTCATGCACGACCATGAGCGGGCCCGGAATGGAACCGTTGTAGGTCATGGCGTTGAGCTGAGTGCCGTCGGCGTCGATGACCATCGGCTTCTCTTCGATCTTCATGGTGAACTCGACGATCTTGGGGCCGCCCTTGGCCACCTGGTCGTGAGCGTGCACGAAAGGCGGCGCGACAAGCGTGACCTTTTCGCGCGGCAGCTCGGCCACATCCGTCACGGCCGCCATCGCCGGCGTCGAGCCGACAGCGGCAACAGCGGCGGCGGTAAGAACAGAACCCAGCAAAGCTTCGCGTCTCGTAAGCATCATAACCTCTCCTCATTTCAATCATTTCGATATCGTCAGAATAACGACTTCGAAAATCTCGTCTTTGCGATTGCGCAAACCTGTGACAGGTGCAGTTGCTCTTTGTTGAGGAGTTTGCCTCTACAGGAGGCCAGATAGGCTCACCGCGCACACGCGGCCGACAAAAAGATGGCCGGGCAGGACCTCTCCCAAGGTCCGCCCGGCCCGTGCTTCCGGCCCGGCACTGCCGGAGGCAGCCCCCATGCTGTCGGATCAGTTCGAAGCGGCTTTGGTCGCCTCGGCGAACAGCTCGGCAAAGACGGGCTTTGCCTTGCCGATCTGCTTGACGGCTTCCGCCGCCTCGAGGTTGACCGGCTTGCCGACGACGATCAGCGCCACCATGCCCATGCCGTAGTGGGGAGCGCATTTCACGCCATAGACACCTTCCTTGGTGAGGGTGACCGTGATCTCCTCGCTCGCCTTGCCCTTGAAGGGCTCGGCGCCGTCCGGAAGCATTCCATTGATGACCTCGGCATTGTGGGTCTTGTCGGTCGGCACAAACTTGATCGTGTCGCCGGGCGCCGCCCGGACGAAGTTGGGCTGGAAGACCATCGCGCCCTTTTCACCCTTGTTCAGCATCTGGACGACATGTTCTTCGGCATTCGCGGCGCCGGCCATCGAGAGCAACGCGACCGCCGCGGCAATGAGGGGCAGTTTCATCGGAGAGTTCCTTTCTTGTTTCACCACGGCATCTACCGTCGCGCGCTTTTAGATCGTCGGAGGACGTGGCGATTTGCGCTAGCTCAAATGCCGCGACGAAAGTGATGGCGCGGAACCGGCATGATGGTCAGTGTCGGCCCATGCGTTCATTCAGCGTTGTTACGCGCTTGCCGGCGTGGCCGCGTGAGCATTCCGCCAAAGAACACGGCGTAGCCGACGAAAGCGGTAACCCATAGCGCCGCCGAGACATGCAGGAGAATCGCAGCGCCGGGAGCCATGGCCGCAGCAACGCGCAGGATGGTTGCGATGACGATCGCAACGAAGATCGCACGCGTTCCGGCGCCTGCCGCCAGTTCGCGGCCTGTGTGGCCGAGGGAGGCGCGGGTCATCACGGCAAGCGTCATGCAGGCCACCGCCCCAACGGCAAATGCGTGAATGCCTGCCGCCGCTGGAACGGCACCCGGTGCGAGGACGGTCAGTCCGGCAAGCAGCAGGCCTAGCGGCACAAAGACGAAGGCAATATGCAGGATCAGCACCAACGGATCGCCCAGTGTCCGATCGCCCGCCCAGCGGGCAAGCCGAACACTATTGAAGACCGCTCCCGCGATCAGAAGCGCGCCGGTTGCAAGACTGGCGGGAAAGAAGGTCCAGGCCGCGAGGCCGACGGCGGACAGCGCGATCGTTCCGATGTCGAACTTGCCAAATGATGCCGGGATGCGGCCGGGGTTCTCGCGCACCAGCCAATTGCGGGTGAAGCTGGGGACTATTCGCCCGCCTATGATCATGATGAGGACGACGACCGCTCCAAGACCCAGGCGCCGGCTCATGTCGGAGATGCCTTGGTAATGCGCTTCAACATGAAATATGACGTTTGCCGCAAATAGGGTCGCGACTGGCAGCAGCACCTTGAGATTCCGCCAGTTCCGTCCGGCGATGATCTCCGTTGCGGCGGCCGCAACCACCGCCAGAAGAAAAGAGCAGTCTATGACGGCGCTCAACAGCCACCCGGTTTCCGCGGAAAGGAACACGGCCGCCCGACCGGCAACCCAGAGCAGCACCAGCGAAAGGAGGCGAAAGTCCTGAACGGGAAGTCGGCCGGTCCAGTTCGGAATTGCGGTCAGCAGGAAGCCGGTCACGACCGCCGGCAGGTAGCCGAAAAGCAATTCATGGATATGCCAGTCCACGGGCAGGAACGTGCTGAAGGTTTCCAGCCTGCCGTAATAAAGGGGCAGCCATAGCAGCATCGCAATGGCGGCCTGTAGCGAGCCCAGAAGGAAGAATGGCCGGAACCCGTAGGAGAGAATTGCCGGATAGGCGCTTGGCCGCGTCCGTGGAATTGCCATGACATGCCCCTTTGAAAACCAGGCAAGACGCCTGCTGGCCGCTTTTATCCGGGCTCCGAGGCCCGGAATTTGCCTCAGCGCAAACAAGGGAGTGATCGCCTTGCCACGCCGACGGGGAGGCTTCACTTGTCGACGGGCGGTCGTCCGTGACACAGTCAGGCAGAGCCTGAACGCATTGCGCCGTTGAAGTTGGGGAGGAAGGCGGTTGGCAAGCCTTGATCGATCGCTGATTGCCGGACTGCCTGTCTTCGAGGGGATCGCCTCCGCGGACCTGGATCGCATAACCGGACAGGCAAGGTCCATTCGCATCGCCAAGGATCAGCCGGTTTTCGAGCAGGAGCAGGAGGCCCATTCGTTCTTCCTGCTGCTCGATGGCCATGTGCGCGTGGTGAAATCGACTCCGGATGGTCATGAGGTGACCGTGCGCTACATAAGCCCGGGCGAATTGATGGGGATCGCCAGCGCGCTGGGCCGGACGACCTATCCGGCGAATGCCCTTGCGGCGGTCGATTGCGTGGCGCTCGCCTGGCCGAGCCAGCTCTGGGCTACATTCGCGGCGAGCTACCCGAGCTTCAGCGCCAATGCCTACAAGGCGGTGGGAATAAGGCTGCAGGACGCTCATGCTCGCGTCATCGAGATGTCCACCGAGCAGGTGGAGCAGCGCGTTGCGCATGCCTTGCTGAAGCTGATCAAGCAGTCAGGGAAAAAGACCGAGGAAGGCATCATGATCGACTTCCCCATTTCACGCCAGGACGTTGCCGAGATGACGGGCACCACGCTTCACACGGTCAGCCGCCTGCTTTCCGCCTGGGAAGACCAGGGGCTGGTCAAGAGCGGACGACAAAGGGTGGTCGTGGTCGAACCCCACCGCCTCCTCGTCATCGCTGAAGGCCGCTCGGCAAAGGGCTAGCCCGCTCCACCGGCGTCGATGGCCGCCTCCAGGTCCCAGCGAAGCTGATCCTCGTCCAGGTCATGCTCGCGTGCGGCGTCCGAAACAGTGTGGAAGGAAGCGATCGGGCAGCCGACGCACAACATTCCGTGCTGGAGGACGACACGAACTGCCGCCGGCGCCTCGCGCATGATCCCGTCCATCGTCGCATCGTCATTCAATTTGCGTTTCATCTTTGCCTGTCCGCATTTGCGAACAACTATCCTGACTGGCCTCTTCAATGCGTTCGTTGCTCTGAAGCAAAGAAGCCGCCGCCTTGTCTCGCGTGATGCAGTTTTGCGATGCTGTTTGGAGCCGCGGCCGGCCTGCCTCGGCATTTTGCGATGGATCAAAGCCCGCCGGCTCCCTGCCGGATAGATCGAAGGCGCGCCCGGTCCTGACATGGACCGGTCATGAACCGGTGGCAGCGTTGATGCGTTGTGCTTCATCCGCATCGGTTCAACCCAGCGAAGGAGTCGGAAATGACCGAGCATCCCAGCGCCAATCGTTTGTCCGCGCAGGAACTGCAAGACATCGATGCCTACTGGCGTGCCGCCAACTACCTGACCATCGGGCAGATCTATCTGCTCGACAATCCGCTGCTTCGCGAACCCCTTCGGCTGGATCATGTCAAGCCAAGGCTGCTCGGCCACTGGGGGACCTCGCCTGGTCTCAGCTTCATCTATGCGCATCTCAATCGCGCCATCAGGCAACGCGATGCCAATGTCATCTATATCTGCGGTCCCGGCCATGGCGGGCCGGCGATGGTGGCCAACACCTATCTCGAGGGCACATACAGCGAGACCAATCCGGACATTGCGCTGGGCGAGGCCGGAATGAAGAAGCTCTTCCGCCAGTTCTCGTTTCCTGGCGGCATCCCGAGCCATGCGGCGCCTGATGTGCCCGGCTCGATCCATGAAGGCGGCGAGCTTGGCTACGCGCTCTCGCACGCTTATGGAGCGGCCTTCGACAACCCGGACCTTGTCGTCGCCTGCGTCGTCGGCGACGGCGAGGCGGAAACCGGGCCGCTCGCCACCTCCTGGCATTCCAACAAGTTCCTCAACCCGGCGCTTGACGGCGCGGTGCTGCCGATCCTCCACCTCAACGGCTACAAGATCGCCAATCCCACCATTCTGGCCCGTATCCCCGAGGAAGAGCTGCGTGCGCTGTTCGTCGGCTACGGTTACGAGCCGCTGTTCGTCGAAGGTGACGATCCGGCGTTGATGCATGAGCGGATGGCGGTCGTGCTCGACGATGCGCTCGACCGCATCAAGGCGATCCAGGATGCGGCCCGCAGCGGCGCGAAGACCGCGCAGCCGCGGCCGAAATGGCCGATGATCGTGCTGCGAAGCCCGAAGGGCTGGACCGGTCCGAAGGAGGTCGACGGGCTGAAGACCGAGGGGTTCTGGCGAGCACACCAGGTCCCGCTTTCCGGCCTGGCCGAAAACCCCGAGCATCTGAGGATGCTTGAGGAGTGGATGAGAAGCTACCGGCCCGAAGAGCTTTTCGATGCCGCCGGCGCACCCCTGGCCGCGATCCGCGCCACCGCGCCGCAAGGTGACAGGCGCATGAGCGCGAATCCGCATGCCAATGGCGGCCTGCTGCGCCGGTCTCTCGAACTGCCGGGCCTGGATGAGCATGCCGTCCCGGTCGAGCGGCCCGGCGGCGTCAAGGCGGAGTCGACCCGTGTCATGGGCAGCTTCCTGCGCGACGTCATGAGGTTGAACCGGGCTGCCAGGAACTTCCGCATCGTCGGCCCCGACGAGACGGCCTCGAACCGGTGGCAGGATGTCTTCGAGGTGACGGAGCGCGCCTGGATGGAAGAGATCCTTCCCGAGGATGTCCATCTGGCGCGGGAAGGCAGGGTTCTGGAAATTCTATCCGAGCATACGTGCCAGGGTTGGCTGGAAGGTTACCTGCTCACCGGGCGCCACGGCTTCTTCTCCTGCTACGAGGCCTTCACTCACATCGTCGATTCCATGTTCAACCAGCATGCGAAATGGCTGGATGCCTGCCGCAAGCTCGCCTGGCGGCGGCCGATCGCTTCGCTGAACTATCTGTTGTCCAGCCATGTCTGGCAGCAGGAGCACAATGGCTTCAGCCATCAGGATCCAGGCTTCATCGACGTGGCGCTGAACAAGAAGGCGGACGTCGTGCGCGTCTACTTGCCGGCGGACGCCAACAGCCTGCTTTGCGTGACCGACCATGTGCTTAAGACATGGAACCGCATCAACGTCATCGTCGCCGGCAAGGCCAATTCCTGGCAGTGGCTGTCGATCGACGAGGCGAAAGTCCACTGCGGCGCCGGCATCGGCATATGGGAGTGGGCGTCGACCGACGGCGGGGCCGAGCCGGATGTGGTGATGGCCTGCGCCGGCGACGTGCCGACGCTCGAGACGCTGGCCGCCGTTCAAATCCTGAGGCGCCACATTCCCGACCTCAAGGTCCGTGTGGTGAACATTGTCGATCTGATGACGCTGCAGCCGAAGGAACATCACCCGCATGGGCTGTCGGACCACGAGTTCGACGCGTTGTTCACCAGGGACAAGCCTGTCATCTTCGCCTATCACGGCTATCCGTGGACGATCCACCGCCTGACCTACCGGCGGACCAATCACGACAACATCCATGTGCGCGGCTACAATGAGGAAGGGACGACGACGACGCCGTTCGACATGACCGTGCTGAACGGGCTCGACCGCTATCATCTCGTGCTCGGCGTGCTCGACCGCATTCCCGAGCCGGCCGGCGCGCACATCCAGCTGAGGCAGGCCATGGAAGGCAAGCTGATCGAGCACGCAGCCTATATCCGCAAGCACGGGCAGGACATGCCTGAGATACTCGGCTGGAAGTGGGAGCGGTAATCGATGACGAGGCGCCGGGCTGAGAGGATCGGGCTTGCAAAAGCGGCGGGGACCGGCCGGCCATGACCGACGCAATTCTCGTCCTCAATGGCGGCTCATCCAGCCTGAAGTTCGCCGTCTTCCAATGGCGCGACGAGCTCCATCTGCTGGTGCGTGGCAGCGTCTCGTCGATCGGCGAGCGGCCCCGGCTCCACGTCGCGCCCACGGCAATGACGCCGCCGTTCGACAGGAGCCTTGGCGAACAGCCGATCTCCATCGGCACGGCGTTCGAAGCCGTTGCGTCCTATCTTGCGGACCGCGGCCTCCTGCGCCGGGTGGGCCGGGTCGGGCATCGCATCGTGCATGGCGGCCGGGAGTTTGTCCGCGCAACGCTGCTCGACGAGCGCACGCTCGGTGCCTTGCGCAGGCTGGAGCCGCTAGCCCCGATTCATCAGGCGATCAACCTGGAGCTCGTCGACCTGGCCAGCCGTCTCCTGCCCGGCACCATGCAGGTCGGCTGCTTCGATACGGCCTTCCACGCGGTGCAGCCCGAGCACGCAAGGCTTTATGGCCTGCCGCACGAGATGGCGGAGCAAGGCATCGTCTCCTACGGCTTCCATGGGCTCTCCTACAGCCATATCGCCAGCGAGCTCAACAACCGTTACGGCGCCGCCGCCGGCGGCCGGACGATCGTTGCCCATCTCGGCAGCGGCGCGAGCCTGTGCGCGATGAAGGCAGGCGTAAGCCACGCCACCACCATGGGCTTCTCGACGCTTGACGGCCTGGTCATGAGCACGCGTTGCGGCGCGATCGATCCCGGCATCCTCCTGCACCTTCTGCAGGACCGGAAGCTGTCGTCGGACGAACTTGCCGAGCTGCTCTATCAGCGATCCGGTCTGCTCGGGGTATCCGGCATCTCGGGAAACATGCAGACGCTGCTTGCGTCGAAAGACCCGGCGGCGATGCGCGCCGTCGATCTTTTCATCTATCGTGTCGGGCGCGAGATCGGATCGCTTGCCGCGGCGATAGGCGGGCTCGACACCCTCGTGCTCACGGCGGGCATCGGCGAGCATGCGCCCGCGATCCGGCAGAGCATCTGCGAAGCCGCGGGATGGCTGGGCGTCGCGCTTGACAAGGAGTTGAACGCGCATGGCGAGGAACTGGTCAGCGCCCCGGATTCCCTGGTCGACGTGCTTGTCATTCCCGCCGACGAGGAACGTGCGGTGGCCGCTGAGTTGCTCGGCTTCGAAGGCAAAGATTGAATGATATCGCCCGAAAGCGCGCGGCGCTTCCGGGCGATATCATCATACAAATGCGACCCGCTTTGGAGCAGTTCAGCATTCGATGGAATCGCTGAACTGCTCCAACTTTTTGTTTTTGCGCAATTCCGGGCGGAAAACCGCTGCGCACTTTTCCTGGAATTGCCCTAGCCCGGCAACGAGGCGCCGAGCTTCCGCTGAACCAGAACGAGCGTCGGGTCGTCGGGATCCGTCGTGACGATGAAGCCCATCTCGCGCTCGAGTTCGATCGCCGCGCGGTTTTCGCGGCTTTCGATCGACTCGATGGTCTCTATCCCATGATCGTCGGCATAACGCGCGACATAACCGAGCAACTCCCAGCTGACGCCGAGATGCTTGCGATCCTCGCGGATGCAGATGGCGACTTCGCCACGCCGATCGGCCGGGTCCGCGGCGAGGGTCGCCACCGCAATCAGCATTCCGTCGGTGGAGAAGGCGAGAAAATTATGGACGTGCGGATCGTCGGAGCGGGTCATCGCCACCAGCCGCTCATGCGAAATTTCCTTCACCGCTCCGAGGAAGCGGAAGCGCAAATCCTCCGGTGTCACATGGGTGAAGAACTCGGCGACGATCGGCTCATCGTCGGGACGCGCTCGACGTACCTCGAAGCGAAATCCGGTGTGGGTCGTAAGCATGGTTTTCATTTTCAGCCCCTTTTCAGGATTGATGCGCGGGATTGGCGCAATGGCCTCATTCACCCATTGCCAGCAGCGTGTCGCGTTTCAGAATTTCAATGCTGCGCAGGCTGAGCAGGCGGATCACGCCCTTCTCTTTCAGGCGGGTGAAGACCCGCGACACGGTTTCGATGGTGAGGCCGAGATAGTCGCCGATGTCGTTGCGCGACATAGGCAGTTCCACCTGCCGCAACCCACCCTGACGCTCCGACATCTCGACGAGGAATGCCGCGACGCGCTCGATGGCGTTCTGGCGGCCGAGCACCAGGAGATGTTCCTGCGCCCGGGTCAGGCCTTTGAGCGCCAGAGGCAGGAGCTGACGCGACATGTCCGTGCCTGACGGAGCGCGGAAGACCCGGACACCGGTCGCGTTGATCGCCTCGGCGAAGAAGTGATGGGTGGCGTCGGCCTCGAAACCGAAGGTCTCTCCCGCCAGGTGGAACGCGCTGATCTGCCTGCGGCCGTCGGCGAGCAGGCGGTAGATGCGGACCGCGCCGAATTCGACCTGATAGAGTGCGCCGGCCTTTTCGCCCTGGGCATAGATTTCGGCGCCTGCCGTGAAGAAGCTGACCGGCGTCGCCGGCCCTTCGAAGGCTGGCGCGGGGCTCTGATGGGGAAGATAGGACGGCAGGTCGATCTTGGCGGAGGCTTGAGCGTACATGGATGTGGTCCCAGTGAATTTGTGACAACAGCAATCGCCCAAATCCGGCCATGCCGAAATTCGGTTATGTCCCTACGGGAAACTACTTAGTGCGACCCGAAATCACCTGGCCGGGCCAGGCTTGTCGAGCAGGCCACCTGGCCCGTGCGCCAACTGGGTCCGTGCGCCAACTGGGTCCGTGATTGACCACGATCAAGGCCGGCATGACTTGCCTCGGCATTGTCTGTTCGGACCAACCAAGGGAAACCGACCATGACCTCCGATATGATTGAAATCTGGACCGGGATACTCGGTCTTGCCTATCTTGCCGCCGCAGGCCTTTATTTCGAAATGCTCCGCGCCAGGAAGCATGTCCGAGCAAGGCATGGTCATGTCCGGCCGTATCCGGACAGGATAAGGCGCTCACGATAGGAAAGGATGCCGGATCAGTGCGGTTTCATTTTTCGTGCCGAGGGAAAGCCGGTCCGTTCCGGTCTGTCTTCCGAGAAACGGGGAAGCGTGATGAAGGCAATGCTGCTGGAAAAGCCCGGTACGCTTCTGAATCTGGTCGACCGTCCGGATCCCTTGCCGGGGGCAGGCGAGATCAGGCTCAAGGTGGAGGCATGCGCGGTATGTCGCACCGACCTGCACGTCGTGGACGGTGACTTGCCATCGCCAAAGCTGCCGCTCGTTCCGGGTCACGAAATCGTCGGCATCGTCGATCTTGTCGGTGAAGGCGTGTCACGATCCCGGCTTGGTCAGAGGGTAGGCGTTCCGTGGCTGGGGCACACTTGCGGAAATTGTCCCTATTGCAACGCCGGCGCCGAGAACCTCTGCGACCAGCCGCTCTTCACCGGCTACACGCGCGACGGCGGCTTCGCCAGTCATGTCGTTGCCGACGAGCATTTCGCCTTCGAGCTCGATGCCGCCGCCGATCCGGTGTCGCTGGCGCCGCTCCTGTGCGCTGGTCTGATCGGCTGGCGCTGTCTCAAGAAGGCCGGCGATGGCCGCAGGCTGGGCATCTTTGGCTTCGGCGCCGCCGCGCACATTATCACGCAGGTCGCAATCTGGCAGGGACGTGAGATCTTTGCCTTCACGCGGCCTGGCGACATCCAGGCACAGGAATTCGCGCGCTCATTGGGCGTTGCCTGGGCAGGGGCGTCCGATGAATTGCCTCCGGTCGAGCTTGACGCCGCGATCATTTTCGCACCGGTCGGCGACCTGGTGCCGGCGGCATTGCGGGCTGTCCGCAAGGGCGGCCGGGTGGTCTGCGGCGGCATCCATATGAGCGACATCCCATCGATGCCCTACAGGCTTCTGTGGGAAGAACGGGAATTGGTGTCGGTCGCCAACCTGACCCGCCGGGACGCCGAGGAGTTCTTTCCGATCGCGAGGGACGCCCGAGTGCTCACGCACACAAAGGTCTATCCGCTGGAGCGGGCGAACCAAGCGCTCGATGATCTGCGCATGGGCCGGCTGAGTGGCGCCGCCGTCCTTAAGCCGTGACGGTCGTGGAGCGGCCATCTTATCTGCTTCAGCCGGTTCGTTCCTGGCCGGCAGAGTCGGTCAGGACGGGTCGGGATGGCCGATGAAAACAGGCACGCAGCGCGACATTCTTCTCCCGGACGGCTTGCCGAGCTGCGCTATGGCTGCTCGACCCGGGCCACCTGGTAGGTGTGCATGGCCCCGTTGCGCTTGATCGAGACGTACTCGCCGGTGACGAAGCGCTCCTCGCCGAGATGAAAGCCGACCTCGTCGTCACGATCGCCCTCGGCGTAGTCGAAATACCATTGGCCGCCCGGCTTGCGCCGCAGGCGGCCGACAAGATCGTCCTCGCCGGTGCGGAAGCGGCGGACGCGGCAGAAGCCCTTGTGCGATTTCCACTCCTCCGCGTCCAGCCGTCCCTCGTTGGTGAGCGGCGCCAGCACATCGTAGCCTTCTTCGCGCTCTCCTTCGGGATGACCCTTCTCGCGTGCGAGAAGCAGGCGGATGTTCCTGAATTTCGGGGTGAGGTCGTGCAAGCTGGTCATGGCAGACTCCTTTGAGGCCATTCCTATCGCGGCGATCGGAGGTGACCTTGATCAAGGTCAAACGGGCATCGGCTTGCCGCGGGCTCAACTGGTGTCTGTCGGCACATGACCGTGAACCCAATTGATGATCTGGCCGGCGCTCATTGCCCCCGATACGCGCGCGATCTCCCGCTGGCGGTGAAACAGGATCATGGTAGGGATGCCGCGAATGCCCAGCCTCGCCGCGATGGCCTCCTCCTTGTCGGAATTCAGCTTGACCAGCCGGATGTGAGGCTCCAGCACCTTGGCGGCGGCCTCATAGGCCGGCGCCATCATCTTGCAGGGACCGCACCACGGAGCCCAGACGTCGACGAGGACGGTCAGGCTGCCGCGGCCGATCTGACGGTCGAAATTCGCAGCGTCGATGTCCTGCGGGACCCCGGAAAACAGCCGGGCGCCGCATTTTCCGCATTGCGCTTCGGCGCTGTTTCGGTTTGGCGGCAGGCGGTTGACCACGCCGCATTTGGTGCAAACCACCAGATTCTCCTGGGTCATGACCTTCTCCCGTTTCGATCGTGTTCGAGACGCCCATCGCCAAGGGCCCGCAGCGCATTGACGATGACGGCGACGTCTATGCCTTCTTGCAGCAGTGCTCCCGCCACCGGCGTTATATGCCCCATGGCGGCCGCGATCATCGCCGCGCCCGAGAGCCCCAGCCCGACGACGATGCTCTGCAGGGCGATCCCGCGCGTGCGCCTGGCGATACGCAATGCTTCCGCGACAGGTTCCAGCCTGTCGGTCAGCACGACCACGTCCGCCGCCTCCGACGAAGCTGTCCCGCCGCGGGCTCCCATGGCAATGCCTACGGTGGCCGCGGCAAGGGCAGGCGCATCGTTGATGCCGTCGCCAACCATCATCGTCGGCGCCGCAGCCTTTTCGGCTTCCACTGTTCCAACCTTGTCGGCCGGCGTTGCGTCGGCAAATACGGCATCGAGATCGAGCGAAGCGGAGACCTTTTCGGCCGCCGCGCCGTCATCTCCCGTCAGCATGACTATCCGGGTGACGCCTGCCGAACGCAAAGCCTCGACAGTGCCGGGAGCATCCTCGCGTATGGCGTCTCCGAATGTGAAAACAGCGGCAAGGCGGCCATCGATGGCCAGAAACACCCTGAGCACCTGCGTGTCGCGATACCGGCTCTCTCCGCTCTCCGCCCAGTTGGGCAATGGTCCGCTTCCAAGAACAAGCGGCCTCGACCCGGCCACGACCGATATCCCATCCACCTGACCTTCAAGGCCTTCTCCCCGATGTTCGCGGACATCACAGGGTTGGGAAAGCAAAAGGTTGCCATGGCGGGCAATGCGGACAATCGAATCCGCAAGGACGTGGTGCGAAGCCTGTTCAAGCGAGGCGAGCAGCCGCAGCGGTTCATTGGTTCCCTGGCCTGGAGCGACGTCGATCTCGATCAACTCGGCGCCGCCGAGCGTCAGGGTCCCTGTCTTGTCGAAGATCGCGGTGCGTATCTGGGCGAGCGCCTCCAGCGCCGCGCTGCCCTTCATGAGGATGCCGGCGCGGGCGGCACGCGACACGCCGCCGATGAATGCGACGGGCGCCGCGAGGATCAGCGGGCAGGGCGTCGCGACCACCAGAACGGCGAGAGCGCGGATCGGATCACCGGAAAGATACCAGGCGATGGCGGCGATCAGCAGCGTGGCCGGAAGCAAGAGCAGGGCAAAACGGTCGGCAATGCGTATGAACGGCGCCTTGGCGGTTTGCGCGGCGGCGACCATGCGCACGATCGCGGCGTAGGTGCTTTTGTCGGCGATGGCCGAGGCCCGCATGACAAAGGCCTCGCCGACATTGACGGTGCCGCTGCGCAATGCGTCGCCGACGCCGCGCCGCTCCGGCAAGGGCTCTCCGGTGACCGTCGACTCATCGAGCTGGGCCGAGGCGTCGATCAGGACGCCGTCCACGGGCAGCAATTCGCCGGCGCGCACCAGAAGCTCGTCGCCGACCGCCACCTGGTCGATCGCGACAGTTTCGGTGCCATGTGCGGATTTCCGGTGCGCCACACGCGGCGCCCTGTCGGTCAGAGCCCTGAGATTCCGTTCCGCCCGGCCGCGCGCCAGATCTTCAAGCACGGTGCCGCCGGCATACATGATGGCGACGACCACCGCCGCCAAGGCCTGCCCAAGCAGCAGCGCTGCCGACATCGAAACCAGCGCGACGGCATCGACGCCGATCCGGCCGATCCAGAAATCCCGCAGGATCGATATGGCAAGCGCCGCCACGACGGGCAGCGTTGCCGCTGTCCAGATCATATCGGGCGAGGCGATGTCGATACCGTTTCGCCAGACGCACAGTCCGAGCGCCAGGCCGAGAACGGCGATGATCAGCAGCGCGCGCCGCAGCACGGATTCGTTCATGACGGCCGTCAAAGCTCGTCGATCATTTCCCACAGCAAAAGCCGGACATCCTTTGCCGTCGCGGCAAGTTGCGGGTTGTCGATCGCTCCCATCGCCACCATCGGATCGACCGCCGCCACCTCGGTCTTGCCGGGGGCAGTCTCGGTCACGATCACGTTGCAGGGCAGCATCGCGCCGATCTTGTCCTCGGCCTGCAGCGCGCGCCATGCGAAATGCGGATTGCAGGCGCCGAGGATCATATATGGCTTGAAGTCGACGCCCAGCTTGACCTTCATCGTGTGCTGAACATCGATCCTCGTCAGGATGCCAAAGCCCTTGCCGGCAAGCTTTTTGGTGACGCGTTCGATCGCCGGCGCGAACGGCATGTCGAGGCTCTTGCTGAAGTAATAGCTCATCGGATCCTCCTTCCATGGCGATTGTCGCCAGCAGGGACAGCTTGAGGGCAGTAGCTAGCCGCGGGGCTCGGATGGCGCTTTGATCCAGCGCAATGAATGCCAGCCGCCTTCTGTGAATGTGGCGGCAAGGAGTTCTCCAGAATGACTATCCGAAATCTTGAATACGCGGTCTCACCGAAATCGGTCGTTGTCGTCGGCGCGACCGAGCGCGTTGGCTCGGTCGGCCGCGTCGTCTTCGACAACATCGTTGGCGGCGGCTTCGAGGGGGAGATCTGGCCGGTCAATCCCAAACATGCGCAGGTGGCCGGCCGCCGCTGCTACGGCAGGGTCGCCGATCTGCCGGGGGTTCCCGATCTGGCCGTGATCGTGACCCCTCCCGAGACTGTGCCCGACATCGTGCGGGAACTGGGCGAGAAGGGGACGCGAGCCGCCGTCGTCATCACCGCGGGGCTCAATCACGCCAACGGTCTGCGCCAGGCGATGCTCGATGCGGCCAAGCCCTCGCTCATGCGCATCATTGGCCCGAACACCGTCGGGCTGATGGTTCCCCCGGCGAAGCTCAACGCCAGTTTTGCCCATATGGCGGCGCGGCCCGGGAACATTGCGCTGATCTCGCAGTCCGGCGCCATCGCCACGTCGCTGATCGACTGGGCGGCCGAGAACAATGTCGGCTTTTCCCGGATCATCTCCCTCGGCGACATGGCGGACGTCGACGTCGGCGACTGCCTCGACATGCTGGCGGGCGATTTCCACACGCGCGCCATCGTGATGTATCTCGAAACCATACCCAATCCGCGCAAGTTCATGTCGGCCGCGCGGGCGGCGGCACGCCTCAAGCCGGTTATCGCGATCAAGCCCGGCCGGCACGAGCAGGCGGCCAGGGCGGCCGCGACGCATACCGGCGCGCTTTCGGGCGCCGACAGGGTGGTCGACGCCGCCTTGCGCAGGGCAGGCGTGCTGCGTGTGGATGATCTCGCCGAGCTGCTCGATGCCGCCGAGACTGTCGCCCGTCACGCTCCCCTCGAGCGGGCGCGGGTCGGCATCGTCACCAATGGCGGCGGGGCCGGCGTGCTTGCCGTCGACAAGATCGTCGATCGTGGAGGCGAGCTGGCCGAACTTGCGCCCTCGACGATCGAGCGGCTCGACCGTGCGCTGCCGCCGACCTGGTCGCATGCGAATCCGATCGACATCGTCGGTGACGCGGCGCCGGAGCGCTACGGGGCGGCGCTCGAAGCCCTGGCGGCGGATCCGGGGACGGACGTTATCCTGGTCATGAATTGCCCCACCGGGCTCGGTTCCTCGCCGGACGCGGCCAGGAAGGTCGCCGAGCTTGGCGACGACGGCGAGATCGGCGGAAAACCGCTTCTCGCGTGCTGGCTCGGCGAGCATACCGCGCGCGAAGGCCGGCGCGTCCTGACGGAAGCCGGCATCGCGAGCTTCGAGACGCCGGAGGACGCGGCGATCGCGGCGTCCTATCTCGGCGAATGGTCCCAAGCCCAGCGGGCGCTCCTGCGGACACCCTCGAGCCAGGGCGGCGACCGGGCCGATGGCAAGGCGTCGGCGCACGCCATCTTCCGGCAGGTGGCCGCCGAAGGGCGACGCATGCTGACGGAGCCGGAAGCAAAAGCGGCGATAGAAGCCTATGGAATCCTCGTGCCGCGGACCATCGTCGCCGGATCCGTCGCGGAAGTGGCGCAGGCCGCCGGCGAGCTTCTCGAAAGCTCTGAAGCAGTGGTCGTCAAATTGCTGTCGAAGGTGGTCTCGCACAAGTCGGATGTCGGCGGCGTGGTCCTCGACATCGCGACCGCGGACAAGGCCGCCGAGGCCGCCCGGTCGATCGAGACGCGCCTGCGCGCGCGGTCGCCGCAGGTGAAGGCGGACGGCTACACGGTGCAAGCCATGGTCGCGCGCAAGCATGCTCAGGAACTCATACTGGGCATGAATCTCGACCCGATGTTCGGCCCGGTCATTCTGTTTGGCGCCGGCGGCACGGCGGTCGAGGTCGTGAACGATACCGCGATCGCCCTGCCGCCGCTTGACGACGTGCTGGCCGGAGACGCGATCGACGCGACCAGGATAGGCCGCCTGCTTGCCGGCTATCGCGATCGCAAGCCGGCCAACCGGGGCGCGATCATCGCCGCGCTGAATGGCCTGTCGCAAATGATCGTCGACTTCCCTTGCTTGGTCTCCCTCGACATCAACCCGCTGCTGGCCGATGCCGAAGGCGTGGTTGCGCTCGATGCGCGTATCGAGATCGATCCGCGACGGGTGGATGACCCGGCGCCGAACCCGGCGCTTGCCATAAGGCCCTATCCGTCGGGATGGAGCCGTGATTTCCAGTCGGACGGCATGACCTTTCACATCCGGCCAATCATGCCGGCGGACGTGGCGCTTTATCCTGCGTTCCTGGCGAAGATTTCTCCCGACGACCTCAGGCTGCGCTTCCTGTCGCTGAGGAAGAACTTCCCGGACCAGATGCTCAAGCGGCTCACACAGCTGGACTACGACCGCGACATTGCCTTCGTCGCGCTTGAAAAGAACACGGGAGCGCTGGCGGGAATCGGCCGGCTTTCCTGCGATCCGGATCACAGGAGCGGTGAATATGCGCTGCTCGTGCGGTCGGACCTGCAAGGCCATGGCCTGGGATGGGATCTGCTGAAACAGGTCATCGACTATGCGAAGGCCGAACGCATCGGCCGCATCGAAGGCACGATCCTCAACGAAAACCGCAAGATGCTCACAATGTGCCTGGAGTTCGGCTTCTCGGTCGCCCACCACCCGGGCGAGCCCGGCCTGTCGGTGGCGACGCTGGAAGTCCGCTAGAGCGTTTCACTGTTTCACGGAAATGGCGAAACGCTCTATCTCCTTGTTTTGACGCTGACGAAAAACCGCGCACACTTTTCTTGGAATTCCTGTAAGCGGGTGACAGCTTTATGATCCGGTCTTCCTGAAGCCGGCCGCGGATGAAACGGCGCCCTCGACCGAGGCCACCATCTCGGCCGTGATTTCGGCCACCTTGCGGTCGGCCTCGATCTTGCGCCAGGTCATCGGACCGGCATCGCGCTGCAATTGCCGCGAAAGGATGTCGATCGTGGCATCGGAGGGGCTGCCCTTGCGCTCGCTGACCCGGCGCCAAAGCACCAACGGGTCCGCCGCCAGCCAAAATCCCGCAAACGGGACGTTTGTCCCCGCCGCTGCGCGCTCGATCCTGTCGCGATCCTCCGGCCTGTCGAAGACCGCGTCGGCGACGACGCAGCCGCCTTCGGCAAGGATAAGCTCCGCGAGCCAGGCTATCTGGCGGTAGACGCGTTCCGATACGCCGGGCCGGTAGGCCTTGGCCGGCAGCCTCGTTTCGGCCGCCACGCCATGCATGGCCTTGCGGATGCGGTCGCTCTCGACGATACGGGCGCCGGGCGGCGCGCCGATCTGAGCGGCGAGCGCCTCAGCGACCGTCGTCTTGCCCGAGCCGCTCAAGCCGCCGATTGCGACGAGCCGAGGCGGCGTTTCGGCAAGCAGGGTTTGCGCGAGATGGAAATAGGATCGCGCTTCGGCAATCAGCTTTGTCGAATCCTGGCTGGATTCCTCGACCTGCGTCGCGGTCACGTGCGCGCGCACCGCCGCCCGCACCGCCATGAGGAAAGGCAGGAGAACGAAGCCGTCTTCGTCATCGGCGTCGTCGAGATAGCGGTTCATCACCAGATTGGCGAATTGCGGAAAACCGCGATGCCACAGATCCATCAGCAGGAATGCGAGATCGTAGAGGACATCGACGGTGGCGATCTGATCATTGAACTCGATGCAGTCGAAAAGGCGAGGCTCGCCATCGAAGACGCAGATGTTGCGCAGATGCAGGTCGCCATGACAGCGGCGGACCCGACCTGCCGCCTCGCGCCGGTCGAGCAGGCCGGCATGGCGGGAAAGGGCGTCGCGAAACGCGGCGTTGAGGGTTTCGATCTCCTTTCGGTCGAACACATGGCTTGTCGCGAATCCGGCCGAATTGATTTCGAGGACGCCGCCGATATTCGCCGACCCGCTGCTGGCATGGATCACTTCGGCGCCGCGGTGATAGTGCGCGATCATGCGGGCCACGCCTGTCATCAGCGCGGGTGTCAACTCCCCCGCCGCGGCCATGCGATCGAGGAGCTTGGACTGGTCGAAGCGGACCATCTCGATGACGGCGTCGACCAGTTCTCCCGGCTCGTCCAGGACAAGCCGGTCTCCCGCGCGCGTGATGCTGTGGACATCGAGATAGAGGCCGGGAGCTGTTGCGGAGTTCAGCTCCACTTCCTTTTCGGACGCGGCGAGCCGCAACGCCGGCGTCGAAAAGTCGACATAGGGCAGCTTGACCGCCCGCTTCATCTTGAATGCGCGCCGCCCGACGAGGAAGATCCGGGAAATATGTGTTTCGATCGTCTCGACCGGACCAACCTCGCCATGGCTGGCAGGGTTCTTCAGCATCTCGACCACGACATCCTGGTTCTCGGTGATCATTGGGGTATGTCCTTGGCCTTTGCTTGCATCCTCATTCGGCCCGCCGACCGAGGTCTCGCAGGAGTCACTAACGCTGAAGCGTCTGGACGTAACCGGCGAGGTTATGGATGCGTTCCGTGGTCACGGCCTCCCCGCCATAGGGGCCGTACTTCTTCACGTCGTCAGGCAGGAACTGGTTGCCCCACACCGGCATGTCGCGCTCGCCATGCGCCGGGACGAGACCGCGACCGTCGATCGTGGCGTAGACCCTCCAGTAGGGAAATTCCCCGCCATTGCGCTTCGTCAGCGTCGTCAGATCGGCGGGGCGCTTGCGCAGTTCATCGGCCATCGGCCCGTCGCCCTTGCCTTCCACGCCGTGGCAGACCGCGCAGGAATTCAGATATTCCTGCTGTCCATTGCTCATCTGCTGCGCCGCCGCGGCGCTCAGCGTCAGCGCGAAAAGACCAATCGTCATCCGAAATCTCATTGATCTGCCTCCAGCCATCGGTGTCAGGCTAAGCCATGCGAAGCGCACGCACGTTGACCGGGATCAATCTTGCGAGGGACGATTTGATTCAGCGCAAGGAAGGATTCCAACCGGCTCGCTAAGGCTGCATTCCGTGTTGTCGAACAAGGAGCGGCCCCCATGCCATTCAAGACATTGCTCACGGTTACAGGGCCTGATCATGGAGACGGTGATCTGAGGCTCGCCGCCGGTCTGTGCGAGGAAATCGACGCGCATCTTTCCGTGCTCGTCGTGGTCATTGCGGCGCCTCCGTCTGGCGGAGAATACGCAGCGGTGGTCTCGCCGGCCTGGCTCGCGGAGCGCGAAGACGAAATGGAAACCCTGGAGAAGCGCAGCTCGGCGGTATCCAGGATGCTGTCGGAAGGCCCCGTATCGGCCGACCTCGGCAGCGAATACCCGGAGCAGTCTTGGACGGATGAGATCATCGGTCGGCGGGCCCGCTATGCCGACCTGACCATCGTCGGACCGGAGATGCTCGCAAGCGGCTTGCTCAAGGATAAGGTCCTTGCGGGCAGCCTGTTCTCGTCCGGGAAGCCTATCCTGCTGGTCCCTCAGGGAGCGCGCGCGACATTGAAACCGAAACGCGTCCTTGTCGCCTGGGACGCCAGCCTGGAAGCCTCGCGCGCCGTGCGGGAGGCGCTCGACCTCCTGTCGTCCGCCGACGAGGTCCGCATCGCCATGATCGATCCGATCGAAGACGAACGGCATCATGGCGCGGAGCCGGGAGCGGATCTGGCGGCCTATCTCTCCCGGCATGGCGCGAAGGTCGCGGTCGATCGCCTGCCGAGTTCGGGCCATTCCGTCGCCGACGTTCTTCGCCAGCATGCCACCGACACTGGCGCCGAGCTCGTGGTCATGGGGGCTTACGGCCACTCCCGGCTGCGCGAGCGGATTTTCGGCGGCGTGACCAAGTCCATGATCGAGGCCCCAGGGCTGACGGTTCTTATGGCGCGCTGAAGGCGCGTTCACCGAAAGGCCAGATTGAACCCACAAGCGTTGCCAGCCAGAGCTGCTTTTGGAGCGGCGCCGCGGTACCGGTGCCGGCAACATATGAGATATGAGCGCTCGCGCGAGTGTGGGCGCGAAAGGAAGTCGAAGGCAACATCATGCATCGTTACTCGCAGATCACGATCGCAATTCACTGGCTGACGGCAGTGCTCGTGATCGTCGCGTGGTTCACGGCCGTGAGCGGTCCTGACGCGCGGACCGATCCCTCCTACGTTCATTTCACAGTGGGGCTCGCCGTGCTGCTGCTGGTGGTTCCTCGTCTGCTCGCCCGATGGGCCGGCGCCGCGCCGCGCGTCGAAGACCCTCAACGACGCTGGCTCGATCTCGCGGTGCGTGCAGGGCACGCCGTCCTTTACCTTCTCCTCGTCGCGCTGCCATTGACCGGCTGGTATGCCGCCTCCAAGCTGGGCGTTCCGGTCTCCTTCCTTGGCATCAGCCTGCCGAGCCTGGCGGCATCTGTGCAAGGCGCGCCAGGCGAGATTGCCGATCTGCACGAAACCGGCGGAACGCTGATTCTGTGGCTGGCGGGACTGCATGCGCTGATCGCGATCTGGCATCAGTTCGCTTTGAAGGACCGCACGCTCGAACGCATGAATCCGCTGGCGCCGTCCGATTTGACTCAAGACGGCTGACAGCTTCGGATCGCTTATCGGGCCATATCCGTCCAATATCCTCCAGATTTGGGGGCCTCTAGATTGGGCCGAGCGATTTAGCGATCCCGCTCATCAGATGTGTGGGTCGCTTCGATTCACGACCGCTGTGCGCATCCAGTCGCTTTGGTGCACCCCTGCACGCTGTAGCTTTGCCGTCTGGAAGGCGAGCGGGTGGGGCCCTTGGCCAAAAGTTTGCGGCCGAGCGACGGAAAACAGGAACGTTCCTTTTCCTCAGGCATTTTCCCTAGTCTGTATCTCATCCACTCCTGTTTGCTGGGCCCGGAAAATTGTCACCCAGAGAGCATAATTTGTCGAACCCCGAGGCCGGTGAGGTCTCCGTCGTCGATCTTATTCCTGCCTTGCGTGCTTTTGC
The DNA here is from genome assembly GCF_003952445.1 of Mesorhizobium sp. M2A.F.Ca.ET.043.05.1.1. NCBI lineage: Bacteria > Pseudomonadati > Pseudomonadota > Alphaproteobacteria > Hyphomicrobiales > Phyllobacteriaceae > Mesorhizobium > Mesorhizobium sp. M2A.F.Ca.ET.043.05.1.1. Next base: position 3,920,449 of record NZ_CP034446.1, on the reverse strand, counting down.
GCGAACGTTCTGTCGGGTGCCCGACGACGCCGACGATCTCGTGCAGGAGACACTGACCAAGGGGCTTGCCAACCTGGACAAGTTCGAGCCAGGCACGCGGCTGAAGTCCTGGCTCTTCACGATCATGCGCAACACGCATTACACGCGTGTCAAGGCAGCGGCCAGGGAGGCGCCCGGGCTGCTTGACTGCGCCTCCAGCCGGCCGATCTCGGAGCCGTCGCAGGATTGGTCCGTCCAAAGCAAGGAAGTGCATCGAGCCATCCAGAAACTGCCGTCCCATCAGCGTGAGGTGCTGGTGCTGATCGGCGTGCTGGGGGTAAGCTACGAAGAAACCGCTGAGATATGCGGTTGCGCTGTCGGCACCGTCAAAAGCCGTCTCAATCGCGCCCGTGCCGGTGTTCTGGAGTTCCTCGGGGAAAGCTCGCCGCAGGCGCTGATCGAGCGACGACGTCAATTTTCGGACGACCATTGGGATACTGAAGGCGCAAGACGCTAAGGCAGCCTACCGGCGCTGAGTTGCTTTCAGGACTTTCGCCTCTCTCATCAGCGAGGCCCAATTCAGACCGAGCAGGGAAACAAGTTCAAGCGCCTGCGTTTCGGTGATGCCCGTCGTTGCGACCAGCCGCCGAACGAGTTCGTCCACTTCCGGAGTTCTGCCATCCTGCGCCATCGGGATGACTCCTAACCGGCAACAACGATTCACTTATGTTAATGTTCCACCGATCATGTTGGCACGGCGACAGCAGGCACTGCCAATGCCCTTCGGCCATGTCTCGGAGTAGTGCCGCATCCTTGCCGCGACGTCTTCAACCGCGCTCAGCCATCATATCGCCTTTGCGCTTTTCGATCAGCGCGTTCTGCAGTTCGAGTGCAAGCCTGGTCAGCCGGTCAGGGACCTTCTCCCGCTCGATGGCGGTCAACAGGGACGCGATCTCCTGGTCCAGGCTCTGGATTGCCTGGGCGCATAGATCGCGCTGGCTCCGGCGAGACATCGCATTCTCTTAACAATAGAGGCCCCTTCAGATCTCACTGAGGCATACCCGACCGGCCTTTGCAAGGCGCTCGACGCAAGCTGTGGGATTTCCGGATCGCAGTCATCGGATTTCGGGGCAAAAGGCGATCCGCGAGCATGCACTCATTCCTTAGGCAGACGGTTCGCCGCGTGGTCCTGGTACTGATCGGATTTGATCCGGTTGCCGTCGAGGCCGCGTTGCTCCGTATGCTGCTTCTTGTCCCGGTTGGACAGGACCTCGTTCTCGCCGACCATGTCCTTTGCGAGCGTCGTCTTCGCTCCGGTTCCGGAGCCCTTGCCCTGGCTGCCGCGGCCCATATGCTTCTTACCGCCGGTTGCCATTGTTCTTCTCCTGGGCTGCCCGCGTGAAACTGTTCGGCGACCGAACTGCCGCCCGCGCGTTATGTTCCGCCGCCAACGCGGATAAGAAAGACCGTGCCGTCCCAACTTCCGAAGGGCATTTCGCCATCGACCAAGACGTCCGTGCCAAATGCATGGGCAAGACGGTTGATATCGCGGGAATCGATGTCCGGCGACGCCCGATAGGAATAGTTGAGGATTGCCGCCATTCCTCCAGGCCGCAGCACGCGCGCGATCTCGCCGAAATGCCGCTCGGCAACACCGGCAAGCACTAGGTACGGAAAACTGTCGAGAGCCAGCACGCCGTCGAAGCTTTGATCGGCAAAGTCACCGAGATCGAGGCCCGAGGTCAGGCGGAATTCCACATTGGCGACACCGGCGCATCGCTGGCGCGCGATGGCGATCATCCGGGGCGAGATATCGATGCCGACGATACGTCCCGCCATGGCGCCAAGCGCATGTTCGAGGCGCCCGATGCCGCAGCCGATGTCCAATATGCGGTTGCGGGTGCCGAGCATGCCTTGCCGTTCCAGCCACAAGGCAATCTCGCCGGTTGTGGCCGAGAGCCTGTCCTCGTCGCCCAGCGACGACAGCTGCACGCTGGCGGCCGGAGATATGGCGGCCGCCCTATCAAATCCGCCGGCCAGCCGCTCGACAGTCATGGCGGCCGTTTCGTCGTTGGCAGGGTCATGCGACACACAGGCAGCGACCCTGCGGACGGCGTCGAAGGCGTCGGCCTTGTCACGCAGCATCGTGGCGATGCCTTCCAGCCAGGATCGCCGGGACACATGGCTCGGGCGCATGTCCAGGGCGACATCCGCCAGCTGCGCCGCGCTGGTCGTCTTGTCGACACAGACGGCCAGTCTGGCCAGCGCGTTGTCGACCGAAAGGCCGTCCGTCATGTAGTCCTCCAGCAGGCGCCTGGCGATCGCGCCGGTTTGCCTCGCGGGGGTCACGGCGGCGCGCCCCGCGTCCACATCTGTTGCGCTGTCCAGCGATCGTTGGCGCCCCAGCCATATTTGTAGCCTTCACGGCCGCGCAGGAAATCGAACTCTCGCGCGCCTTCGTTGGCAGCTTCGGCGATGGCATGGCCGATCAGGATCGCGCCGGGGCTTTCCTCGGAATAGGCTGGATCGAAACCGCCGAGATAGGCATAGGCCCGGCCGCGGTGATGAAATCCGTAATAGGCACCGACGACGGCGTCGCCGATCTCGATCGTCAGGCATCGCGCCAGGCCGTTATCGGCAAGCCGCGGCAGGGCCCTGCGGTGGAATTCCACAGCCGCGGCCGATAGCACGCCCCCGCCATGACCGGCCCAGCGTGCGCCATGCAGCCGGATCAGCCTGTCGAGAAATCTCTGCGGATCGGACTCGCCGCGGCTGACGACAAGGGCGCCTCTTCGCCGAGCAGCCCGCTCGGCGCGGCGCAACTGTCGCCTTCGTCTCGCCGGAACCGAGTAGGCCAGGGTTCGATCACCATCGAGCGGCAGCACGGGACAGGCGGCATGCGCCATCGACCGGCACTCTTGCGCATTCGGCAGCTCAAGGCTCAGCGACATGGCATCAGCCGGGAGGTCGGACAGGATCCATTGCGACCATTCGAGCGAGAGCACCGCGCCGGCAATGGCTGCGCCAGCCTCCGCCTCCAGTTCCGGCACGCACAAGATGTCGAGGTAGTCGCTTAGAGAAATGCCGATGGGCAGCAGGCGCTGACCGCGATCATGCCTTTCGACATAGAGCGGCGCCAGGCCGGCGAGGACGTCTCCACTCCACACTGCAATGGCCGCAAGGTCGCCGGGCGCGAATGTCCGCCACCACGGAATGAGCCAGGCAGGAGACTGGAACGGCGTGGCCGAGATGCTCCGCCGCCAGAGCCGCCACCAATGCGGCTCCAGGTCCTCGAATGCTCTCGCGTCACGAATGATCTCGGTGCACAGACCGCCCATCAGCCGGTTCCAAGCAAGGCGCGACGGGTGCCAAGCTTCGCCAGCGCTTCGTAAGCATCCATGTAGGATGTGATCATGCGCTCAAGCGGGAAGCGGCGACGCGCCTCGGCACGGCATGCCTCGTGGTCCAGGGCTCCGGACGCGACAATGGCCTTCGCCATCTCCTCGACGTCATTGACGAGGAAACCGGTCCTGCCGTGCTGGACGACATCGGGAAGGGCGCCGTTCGGGAAAGCGACGACCGGCGTGCCGCAGGCAAGCGCCTCCATCGCGACAAGCGAGCTTGTTTCGGGGGCAAGGCTGGGAATGACCAGGCAGCGTGCGGTGTTGAGCAGCCGCCGCTTGGCACAGAAGCCGAGTGGCCCGAGGAAGCGCCGCTGGCGATCGAGCCGGGGGCGGACCTCGTCGGTGAAATAGCGCAGATGGGTCTCGTAGGGATAGACCTGGCCGGCGATCGCTAAGGACACGCCGGCGCGCTTGGCTGCCTCCAGCGCGAGATGGATGCCCTTTTCGGGACAGATGCGGCTGAGCACCAGCGCGAAATTGCGCCGCGACCGGGGCTCGTTCAGCCCTTCGATATCAACACCGTTTGGAATCGGCTTCGCAAGTCTCGATCCCGCCGGCGCCGTCCTGTGCTGCGCCTGCGAGACCGCATGCAGCCACAGGTCCTCGCGTGACGGCGCCAGCACCTCGGGCGGGTACCAGCCGAGCGGCAGGTGCAACGTCACCAGGGTTGGGCCGTCGGAAGGCAGATAGGCGTCGAAGTCAATCCCGTGGAGGTGAACGACGTCGATTGGCCAGCACGCGCGGGCGGCTGCTATCGCGTCGCGATGCGCTTGATGAGCACGGTCCTTCGCCGTCTCATCGAGCACACCCGCCTCGGCTGGTGTTTCCACCAGGACGCCGGCCGTGCTTGACCCTTGGCAGGCGACGACAACCGAACGGTGGCCTTTCTCGACCAGCGCACGATCCAGCGCCGAAAGCACCTGCTCGGCCCCGCCGACCGCATCCGGCCCGACGGGCGCGAGAGGGTAGGCGACGTTGAGGACAGTCAGTGTCATCGTTGATCTGAGGCTTCACCATGCCGCCGACACGCGCTGCGTCGTCGCCATGTTGTCGCCGATCGCCGGAGCGTAGCGTCGGATCATCGCCGCGCAGAACTCGGCGAATTCCTCGGGAATCTGGGGCGGGCTGGTGTGATGAGGTTGAAGACCGCGATGCTCCGGCGTGAAGCAGAAGGTGACGGTGACGTTGAAGTCGGCCAGCGCTTCCATCTGGCGGTCGAACCAGTCCAGCGCATTCGGCCGAAAACTGTCGGCCCAGGACAGGCCGGTGCGCAGGTGGGTGACACCCAGACGCTCCATCCAGGCAACAGCGTCGTCCAGCCGGTGATCCTCGTAATGGAACCACTGCACCAGGCCCATTTGCGGAGTGTGGCGCACGAATTCCTCGAGCGCCGGCTTGGGCGTGCCGTCCTCGCGAAGCAGGCCCATGTAGAAGTGCCTGTAATAGGACGAGCCTTCCGCCTCCCGATGGCGCGTCGTCGCTTCCCAGGAGCGCGGCAGATCATAGAGGCTGTACCACTGAACGCGTGGCGCAAGTCCGAGCAAAAGCTCCGCTGTCCGGCGCAAGCCCCAGACTTGCACCTCCTCGGCGCCGAAGGTCGACACACCGACTTCGCTGACCCACACCGGAATGTCCGCGACCGTCGCGATCTCTCCGAGCTTGTGGGGCCACTCGTGGATTTGCCAGAGGTTCCAGTCGAGCGGGAAGCCATGCACGGCGACCGCGTCGACATGGTCGAGCACGCCGAACTCCTTCATGCGCGTCATGAACCCGGCATCGATCGGCGAAATGCCGCCCAGCACCTTTGTAATGGCAGGATTTTCCCCGCCGATCGCGTCGGCCGCCAGGGTCGCCATTGTGGCAAAACGGCTCCAGTCGGGGTCGAGCTCCGGGTCCCAGTGCGATTTGTTGTTGGGCTCGTTCCAGATCATGGCGGCTTCAATCATGGGTCTCTCCTTTCGAAGGATAGACGGCGGCGCTGCCGGCCGGTTCGCCGGACGCGCGACAGAAATAGACCTCGTCTTCCGGGTGGAGCAGGATCTCGAAACCGGCGCTGCGCAGCATCGCTTCGGTGCAGGCACGGTTCGGAATCCACCAGTTGGTCGGGTCGTCCGCATAACGATGCTCGATGAAGTGCAGCTTCGGAAACTCGGGCCGATCGAAGAGGTCGCGTGTCCAGAAATGGTAGTTCTGTTCGAGCGGCAGGACTTCGTTGCTCCCCCGCTGCATCGACTGGAAGATCATCAGGTCGTTCGCGACATGCGCGCGGATCAGGTCGAGCGCCAGCAGCGGGTGGCGCAGGTGGTAAAGCACGCCCATGAACAGCACGATGTCGAAGCGCTCGCCGAGCGAGGCGACGTCGTAGACCGATAGTTCCCGGAACTCGATGTCGCAGTCGGCGATCTCGGCGGCGAAACGCGCCTGGGCGAGATAGGCTTGGTCGAAGTCTATCCCAAGCACGCGATCGGCACCGCGTTTCTTCATTTCGATCGAGTAAAAGCCTGCGTTGCACCCGATATCGAGCACCGACTTGCCCGAAAGATCAGTCGGAATGGCATCCGCGAATTTGCGCCATTTGATCAGCGGGTAATTGCCGAGGAAATGATCGGGAGCGGTCTCCACGCCCGCGAGCTCCATATTGTGGAACCACGGCCCCAATGCGTCGATGCGGCGGCGTATTTCCGTGCTGGAATGCAGCATGGCTAAGCTCCTTCGCCTGGAACGGTTGGCTTTGGCGAGCGGTCCTGCGATGCGAATGTCTGCAGGGGCCCGTCATCGATGGCGTCGTTGCTTTCGAGCAGCCTGAGCGCCGTGCGATAGCCGTTGAAGGTACCGACATCGACATAGGCCGTCCCCGCCTTGACGCCGTAAGCTTCGCCTCCGCCGGCGAGATAGGCGTTGACCAGCGTGCCGAAATACTCGTCGACGCCGTCGCGCTGTCGCCAGAGGGAGGCCAGTTGATGGAAGATACTGCCCGGCATCTTGAAGGCGCCCCAGACCCAGTTTGTCGCGGCGTCAGCTTGCTTGACCTGGATCTGCTCGACCCGCCCGTTCTCGTCGAGGACGACGGCGTCGAACAGTTCCGGGCGATCGACCGGAAACATCAGGAAGGACAGCCGGTCGTCGGCCAGACGGCAGAAGCCGTCTTCAGGGAACCAGATCGTGTCCGGCAGGCCGATCAGGACCGTTTCGTCCGGCGTCACAAGCGGTGCGGCGCGGAAGATCGCGTCGCAAAGGCCAACCGGAGACGGCTGCGCCACGAAGATCGCCGCGGCGTCGCCATAGCCGGCGGCGTAATATTCGAGGATGTCCGACTTGCCGGAACCGATGATGAAGCAGATGCGGTCGACGCCGTTGCGCACCATGCGCCGCACCAGATATTCGCTCACCGCGCAGGGGCGTTCGGTCTGGCCGTCCAGGCGGCTGCCGACCGGCAGCAGCTCCTTGGAAAAACCCAGCGGCTGAATGCGGCTGCCGCGGCCGGCGGCAGGCACGATGCCAAACATCAGACAGCTTCCTCCATTGTGCCCTTCGACATGGACGAAAAAGCGTCGTTCAGGATGCGGTCGAGTTCGGCGGCGCGATGCGCGGACGTATGCTCGTCGAGAACGCGCTCCCGGGCGCGGCGGCCGAGAGTCGCGATCTCGTTCTCCGACAGGTCAAGCGCGGCAACGACGTCACCGGTGCTGTGCGCCAACAGAATCTCGCTGCCGGGCGTGAAGAAGCTGTCGAGTCCTGCCCAGTCGTCGGAGATGATCGCGGCGCCGCACGCAGCCGCCTCGAACAGACGGCCTGACGGGCACCAGCCCTGTCGTGCCATTGCCTCGCGGGTGACGTTCAGCGTCAGGCGCGAGGAGGAAAAGAAGGCCGGGTGGTCGGCGGGCGGCAGGTGCCTGACGAAATAGATGTTGCTGCTCCAGGGGAAGTCCTGCGGGTACTGCGCCCCGCCTATGACGAAACGGCGGTTCGGCAGTCGGGCCGCTGGAGCGACGAGCAGCCTTTCCACGGCCGCCTGCCGGTCCTCGGCATAGGTGCCGAGATAGGACAGGTCGCCCGCGAACTCGGACCTTGGCTGCGCCGGCCGGTGCCGGTTGGGGTCGACATGGCCGTAAAGCGGCAGGACATGACGTGCGCCAAGAATGCTCTTCAGTGTGTCGATCGCCGGCCCTCCGGTATAACTCAGGACCAGATCGAAATCGCGCAATCCCTTCGGCTCGAAATAGGCCGGGTAATCACCTCGCTCGATGCTCGACAGCGTCACCGGTGTATCGAGATCGTAAAACACCTTCAGGCCGCGGCAGCTGTCATTCGCGATCCGCGAAGCCTCGACGGCATCGGGACAATAGGAGGTGACGATGACGACGTCGGCTTCCCGTATCGCAGCTTCGGCTTCTTGGCGGATGTTCTCCCAGTCTGCGTAGAGAACGATATTCCCGCCATTGAGCCGGTCGATATCCCTGGCGCCGGCATAGTAGGGCGTATCGCGCTCGAAGAAGCTGATCGACCAGCCAAGCGGCGCCAGAGCGCCAATCAGCCCGCGCCAGAGCGTGGCGTGTCCGTTGCCCCACGAGGATGTGACGGTGAGGCCGAAAATGACCATGCGCATCGGTTGCTGCTCCCGTCAGGCGATTTCATTCAAACGGATCAGCTTAGAGCCCCAGTCGCCGTGGACGACTGTTGTGATAGAGGCCGGCGCAATGTCGAAGCGGAAGCAATCGCCGAGCGGCAGCCCGAGGATCGCGCAGACAGCCGCCTTGATGACATCGGCATGGCTGATAAGCGCGATGGACTGACCTTGTCCATTCTCGCGCAGCGCGTCCATCAGGCCGACCATCCTGTGCTGGACGTCCAGCATGGTCTCGCCGCTCGGCGTGCGGGCGCTCTGGCGCTGGTCGTTCCAAAGCCGCCAGCTTGCGTCGCCGTTCAGTTCTTCGAAGGTCTTACCGGACCATTCGCCGAAGTCGATCTCGTCGAGTTCCTTGCAGATCGCGATCTTCTCAATCTCGCAAGCGATGGCGATCGGCTTCGCTGTTTCCAGCGTGCGTTCGCGCGGACTGCTCAAGATCGCGGCGAGCGGCTCCCGCGCCATCCGCCGCGCGAGATGCAGCGCTTGCGCCTGGCCGGCTTCGCCCAGGCGAACGCCCTCGAGCCGCCCGGCCAGGTACGAGCCGACATGATCATGCGCCGCGTGGCGGATGAGAAAGAAGGTGGTGGTCATTCGGCAGCGTCCAGCATCGGCTCGTCATTGCCGGCGATGAAGGCGAGCGTGCGCAGGCGCGCCTCTGCGTCGGTGAACTGCTCCGGCGGCGACTTCATGAAGTAGCTGCTGGGGCCCGTGAGCGCGCCGGCAATACCGCGGTCGAGGGCAAGCTTCGCGCAGCGGACGGCATCGATGACGACGCCAGCCGAATTGGGCGAATCCCAAACCTCCAGCTTGAGCTCGGCATTGAGCGGCACGCCGCCGAAAGTGGTGCCTTCGACGCGGATATAGGCCCATTTGCGATCGGTCAGCCACGGGACATGGTCGCTGGGTCCGACATGGATGTTGCCGGCTTCGAGCGGAACGTCGATCTGGCTGGTGACGGACTGCGTCTTCGAGATCTTCTTCGATTCCAGCCGCTCGCGCTCGAGCATGTTGAGGAAGTCGGTGTTGCCGCCGAAGTTGAGCTGGTAGGTGCGATCGATGCGCACGCCGCGCTCGCGGAAGAGATTGGCGAGCAGCCGGTGCACGATGGTTGCGCCGACCTGGCTCTTGATGTCGTCGCCAACCAGGGGAAGGCCGCGTTCCTCGAAGCGTTGGCGCCATTCCGGCCGCGAAGCGATGAAGACAGGGATGCAATTGACGAAGGCGCAGCCGGCATCGAGCGCGCATTCTGCGTAGAAATGTGCAGCGGCTTCGGAGCCCACCGGAAGATAGCATATGAGCACCTCGGTCGCGCTTTCCTTCAGCCGTGCGGTTACGTCTGCGACCGGTTCATCTGACTCTTCGATCTCATCGCGCAGATATTTGCCGATGCCGTCGAGCGTCGGGCCGCGATCCACGCGAACGCCGATCGGAGCAACATCGGCGAAACGGAAGGTGTTGTTGGGCGCGGTGTAGATCGCTTCCGCCACATCGCGCCCAACCTTGTTTTCCGCAACATCGAAGGCGCAGACCACCTCGACATCGTCGACATGGTAGCCGCCGAGATCGGCATGCATCAGTCCGGGGATCGGCTCATTGCCGTTGGCGTGGCGATAGTAGGAGAGACCTTGCACAAGCGATGATGCGCAATTGCCTACGCCGACGATGCCGATACGAACTTTCTTCGATGTCACGAAACCACGGCCTCTTTGGTTGGAGGTAAGTTCCTCGGCGCCGAACCGGGAGCGGCCTCGAATGTTCCTTCGCGCCGCGAAAAATTGCCGAGCCCGATTGCGGATCAAACAGGCGCCGCTTCGCGTTGGCGACCAGACAGCAGGCAGGAGCCGTATGATCGTCTTCGGCGACCACAAGCGAACGCGTAGCGCAGAACAGCTCAGGGAAGCTGTCCTGGCCGCGGCTGGAGCGATTGACGATCTGCCCGCCGGCATCGAACGTCATGCCGCTCTGGTCGATCTTTTCGTCACTGCCTCTGAACTCTTCCAGGGCCTTGCCGATGCGGAATTCGACACCAGAGGCGCGGACGGCAGTTCGTCGAGGCAGAAGCTGGGGTCGGAAATCCTCGTCGAGCTGTCGCGGGAAGTGCTGCGGTCCTGGCAGCAGGGATTTGCCCGAAAAGGATCGCTCGATGCATCGCTGCTTGCAAAGCTTGCGGCCATCGACTGCGGCAGCGCAATAACCACCGGTCCGGCTGAAGGCTATGCGCTATACGCCCTCTTTCCGGAAACCTATCTGCTTGCGGCGCTGCGGTCCGGCCTCGACACAAACACCTGCGTCATTGGGATCCGCAGCATCGGTCTCGGCCTCGCAGCGATGGTCGCCGCCGCCCTGCATGCGCCGCCGCCAATCAGCGTGCGGCCGATCGGTCATCCGTTTAGCAGGCACATAAGCGCGGCGCCAGAACTCCTCGGCTCCTGGCGCGACAGGCCGCAAGCCAAATTTGCTATCGTCGATGAAGGTCCGGGTCTCTCCGGCAGCTCCTTTCACGCTGTCATTGCATGGCTGCGCCGGCAGGGCATCGGCCAGGAGCGCATTCATCTGTTTCCGAGCCATCGCGGCGGGCCCGGCGCGCGGGCTGATGCCGAAACCATCGCCGCCTTGTCGCAGTGCCAAAGCCATGTCGCGGGCTTTGAAGATGTCTTTGACGGCGCGGTTGCCCCCGGGCTGAGGGACTGGATAGGACATCTGCTAGGCGAGGCCGATGTTGAGCTTCATGAGATTTCCGGCGGGGCATGGCGCAACTATCTTTCTGCGCCGGCAGACGCCTGGCCGCCAGCATTCCCGGCATTCGAGCGGCGCAAATTCATGGCTTCGGCCGACGGCGAACGCTGGCTGGTCAAGTTCGCAGGTTTCGGCGAAAGCGGAGGTCGCAAGCTGCGTACGGCCAGGGCACTGCACGAAGCGGGCTTTGGCGCTCAGCCTGCCGGACTCTGCCACGGTTTTCTGGTCGAGCGCTGGATCGATGCCGACAGGCTGGACCGGGCAGCGCCGGCAAGGGATCTGCTGATCGAATGGCTTGGGCGCTACCTCGGCTGGCGCGCTGCCAGGCTGCAGGCCGACGAGGCCGGCGCGTCGCTAAACCAGCTCGCACGCATGGCGGTGCAAAACTGCGAGGAAGCGCTGGGGGAGAATTTGGCGCACGCGTTGCAGACATGGTTTGCCTGCCAGCCATCACCAGGTCCAACGCCCCGGGTCGAGATCGACGGACGGCTGCATGCGTGGGAATTTCTGGTCCGCCCGCATGGCCTGCTCAAGACGGACGCGTTCGATCATTGCCGATCGCACGATCTTATCGGCTGCCAGGGCATAGAATGGGACGTTGCCGGGGCACGGGTCGAACACGACCTGTCCGCCGCCGAGCTTTCGAGGCTCGTGGGCCGCATCGAGCAGGCGACATTGATCGACAGAGCTTTGGTCGACTATTTCGAGCCTTGCTATCTCGCGTTTCAGCTTGGCCTCTGGACGATTGCAGAGCATTCGACTGACGAGGAAGAGCGGATGCGGTCGACGCGCGCAGTCGAACGTTACAAAGCCGGACTTGTCCGGCTTCTGGCCTGTTGAAGCCAAGCCCGCAGGGTCAGTCCAGCCTGCGCAGCATGTCGGCTTCCTGTTCCAGGATGCTTGCCACTTCCTCCCGTCGCAGATGCGTCATCATCAGGCTGACGCAACACTCGAGATAGGTGATGGAAGCTCTTCGCAGGAACGCGGCGGTTTCCGCCGCTGCCATCTGCTCGATGTCCTTGACTGGTCGCTTCGGCTGCACAGTTCTTCCTCCGTCGCGGTTGTCATGCCCAACCGCAATGTCGAGTGGTTGTTCCGCGCTGGTGAAAAGATGCCGCTGCTTCAAAGCGGCAGGTTCTGCAGCTTTCCCCCACCCGCTCTGTCGATTGCAGCGACGGGCGCGATCGCCAGGTCGTCCATACCTGAAAAGTGGACGATCGTCTGCAGCAGGCCTTGCCTGAGAGGCACCTCGGGCGACCAGCCCAGAAGCGCCTTTGCGCGGCCTATGTCTGGGCGCCGCCGGCGCGGGTCGTCCTCAGGCAGAGGCAGGAACTTCACCGGCGATCTGGTGCCGGTCAGCTCGCGCACCAGCCTCGCCAGCTCGAGGATCGAGAACTCCCCGGGATTGCCGAGATTGACCGGCTGGCGTGGATTGGGATCGACGTCCATCAGGCGTCGCAAGCCCTCGACCAGATCGGTGACATAGCAGAAGGAGCGGGTCTGCCGGCCGTCGCCGAAGATCGTCAGCGGCCGCTTCTCGATGGCCTGCATGACCAGGTTGGAGACGATGCGGCCGTCGGCGGGGTCCATCCTGGGCCCATAGGTGTTGAAGATGCGCGCGACGCGAATATCCGCCATCTCGGCGCGCAGATAATCGAAGCAGAGCGTTTCGGCGGCGCGCTTGCCCTCATCGTAGCAGGCTCGCGGTCCGGTGCAGTTGACGTGGCCGACATAGTCCTCGCGCTGCGGATGCTGTTCCGGATCGCCATAGACTTCGCTGGTCGATGCCTGCAGGAAGCGGGCGCCGCTGCCGGCGGCGAGCTCCAAAAGGTTGAGAGTTCCGATGACGCAGGTCCGCGTCGTATGGATCGGGTCGGCCTGATAGCGAGGCGGCGATGCCGCGCAGGCGAGGTTGAAAACGCGATCGACAGGTTCACCGAGTTCCAGCGGGGTGCAAACGTCCTGCTCGATCAGCCGAAAGCGCGCCTGGCCAACCAGCGACCCGATATTCTCCATTCTGCCGGTGAGGAAATTGTCGACGCAGATCACGCGATAGCCGTCATGCAGCAGCCCCTCGCATAAATGCGAACCGAGGAAACCTGCACCGCCGGCAACAAGCGCGGTCCTTCTTTGTTCAGCTCTTTTTGATCGCCGCATCTCGATGGTCTCCTGTCTGTCGCTCATGCCGCACTTTCGACGTCTAGATCGACCGCCGGACGCATTCCGACAGATGGCGTCAGCGCCGAGACGAATTCACGTGCCCTTGCCATGGCGGTATGTCTTGAAAGCACCGCCTCGCGCGCCAGCCTGGCCATGTCGAACCTTGCCCGCTCGGATTTGGCGCTGAGGATTCTCTCGACATCTGCGGCATTGGCCGCCGTCTCGATCGCCGGTCCCGGGAAGAAATCGTCGAGCCCGGGCCAGCGGTCGCTTATGATTGGCGTGCCGCAGGCTGCGGCCTCGAAAAGCCGCACGCTGGGCGACCATCCGGCCGCGATCATCGACGCCCGCGTAAGGTTCAGCGTGTAGCGCTGGCGGCTGTAGAAGGCGGCATGTCCAGAAGGCGGCAGGTGCTCGATCCGCTCGACATTGTCCGGCCAGGCGATGTCGGAGGGATATTGCGAGCCGGCGACGACGAAGCGGCGGTCGGGCAGGCGTCGCGCAGGCTCCAGAAGCAGCGCTTCCAACGAGGGCTGCCGGTCGGCGCTATAAGTGCCAAGATAGCCAAGGTCCCATTCGATGGCGTGTCTGGTGCGGCGATGCCGCGTTGGATCGACGGAGCAGTAGAGCGCCTCCGCCCGGCGCGCGCCGAACTCGGACTCCAGCCGCTCCAGCGTCGGTCCGCCGGTGAAGGAGAAGTAGACGTCGAAATAGGGAATCTGCCTGCGGGCAAGATAGTCGCAATCGTCATCGGCAACCCGCGCCAGCGTCACCGGTGTGTCGATGTCGTAAAAGCAGAACTGCCCCGTGCAGAGCGACGCAAGATCGTCGATGATCACCCTGCCCTCCGGCACGAAGGAGCCTATCACCACTGCATCGGCGCGCTGCAACTCCTGCCGGTGGTTTCGGCGCAGCTCCGAGACTGTCTCGTAGTAGCGCAAGTCGCAGAAATCGGGATCGCGCAGGTCCCGATGATGCGCGTACCAGGAGACGTCGCGTTCGAGGAAGGTGACGCGATGGCCGAGATCGTTGAGCGCACGCAGCAATCCGCGGAAAGTCGTCGCATGTCCGTTGCCCCAGGACGAAGACAGGGAGAGCCCAAGGAAAACGATGTCGAGCGGTTTCGTCATTCCGCAGCCTCCATTGCGCGGCGCTGGAAATGCGCCTTGAAGATGTCGTCCACCAGCCGAGCCCTCAGCGTGTAGGTATGCTCGGCCCGAACGCGCCGCAGCGCTGCCGCGCCGATCGCCTTCGCCCGCTGTGGCGTCAGCGTGCGCATGATCTCGGCGACATCGGCGCCGTCGCGGGCGACCAGAATCTCTTCGCCGGGGGTCAGGAACAACTCGATGCCGAGCCAGGCGTCGGTCAGAAGGCACGCGCCGGCCCCCGCCGCCTCGAAGACACGGGTCGCGGGCGAAAACCCGTTGGCCGCCATGCTGTCGCGGCTGATGTTGAGCACGGCCTTCGGCGTGACGTTGAAGGCGTTGTGATCGCTGGTGCCGACATGCCCCAGCCATGAGACATTCGGGGGCAGGGACTTGTCGTCCCAGCCGGAGCCGCCAAGCAGGAAGCGCTGGCTGCCGAGCCTGCGGGCCGGGTCGAGGAAGAAGGCGTCGACGCGCGCCTCACGGTCGGGCAGCCGATTGCCGAGGAAGGCGAGGTCGCAAGCAAAGCGCGGATTTGCGGCGACGGGATGATGCGTCTCAGGGTCGAGCGCGTTGTAGATCGGTACGCATTCCGCGGCGCCGAGCGCACGATAATCCCAGACGACCGGGTCGCCGCCGCCATAAGTCAGCACGATGCCGATCCTCTTCAACGCTTCATGCAAGGGGTGTTCGGCATCGTTGCGCAGCTCGCTCAGGGTCGCTGGCGCGTCGACATCCCAGAACACGGTCAGCGCATCCGGGCGGGCATTGTCGAGAACCGCCTGCAGCAGAGCATCGTCTTCGAAGCCGACGCCGCTTGCCTTGACCACGACGTCTGCCTCCACGGCGCGCGAGGCGACCTGCATCAGCGCATGCGCTGTCGGCTCGTAGACCACGACGCTGCACCAGTCCGGAGCCTCGATGTCGCGATGCTTCTGCCGGTCGTAGACGTCGGGCTCATAGAAGACGATGTCATAGCCGCGCTGCGACAGTGCCTTGAGCAGGCCGCGGTAATAGGTGGCGGCGCCGTTCCAATAGGACGACAGAAGGCTCGATCCGTAAAAGGCAATTTTCATGCGGCCGCCTCCCTTGCAGGCTTGATTTCAGCCGCCGCGCGATTGCCGCATGCGGCGAGGATGTCGAACAGCTCGTCGGCGCGATGCCGGCACGTGTGCCGCGCCAGGATGGTCTCCAGGCCCGATGCGGCCAGCGCTTCCGCTAGCTGGCGATCGTTCAGCACGTCGCGGAGGTGGTCTCGCATCTCGGCGCCGTTTCGGGCGAAGAGGAAATCCGTTCCGGAGCGGAACAGGCCTTCGACATCCGACCATGGCGCAGACACAAGCGGAATGCCGCAGGCCAGCGCCTCGAACATGCGAATGGTGGGAATGCCCGGCAGGCTCTCCCGGTAGGGCCGGCGTGGGATGTGCATGGTGATGCGATGCCGGGCGAAGGCCTTCGGCACGTCGGCATTGGCGATCCAGCCTTCGTAGCGCAGGCCGGTATCCGCGAGGGCCGTCAGCGCATCCGGCGGATAGCGCACGCCGTGCACGGTTCCCGACAGCGCGAGGGCGTGCGCCGGCTGGGTCAGAAACTCGCCGATCTCGGCGCTGCGTTCGTCGTCGCCCCAATTGCCGATCCAGACGAGATCAGACTCACGGTCGATGTCGGGCAGCGGCTTGAACAGCCGTTCGTCCGCCGCTTCATGCCAGGTGAAGACCCGTCTGCCCCAGCCGGCGCGAAGATAGCTCTCCCGCAGCACTTCGCCGAAGACCAGAACCCCGTCGTAATGCTCGAGCTGAAGCGCTGCGATCGCCTGGGTCGCGGATACGGCGCGGTGATGGGTGTCATGGAAGAGCAGCGTGAAATCGCCACCCCGGCCCCGGATGCGGCCGATGCGAGCGACGAGCTCAGGGTCGGTCCATTCATGAACGATGACGATATCTGCGCCGGCGAGCCAGGACTCATGGTGGAAACCCGCGTCGTAGGTCACCGCCATCAATTCCGGAAAATCCTTGCGGAAGCGCTCGACGGCGAAGGGGCCTTGCTCGGCGAGCAGGTTCGATCGGCTCCAGCCGTCGGCGGGCTCCAGCGCGATCACCTCATGGCCGCGCGCCACAAGCTCGCGCATGATGCCGCGCTGGAAGTGCGCGTTGCCGTGGTTCCAGTCGGAAACCGCCGAATGGGTGTAGAACAGAAAACGCATGGTCAACGCCCCGCTGCGGTCAGCGCCGCCCGATTGTAGATGTCGCGCATCATCCTCACCTGCTTGCCCAGCGAGAATTTGCGTGCCTGCCGCGCGGCGCGCCTGCCGAGCTTGCGCCGCAAGCTTTCGTCACGGGACAGGCTCTCGATGCAGCCGGCCAGCGCATGTGGATCGCGCGGGTTGTAGAACATGGCCGCGCCGTCCCAGATCTCGCGGTAGGTCGCGATATCGGCAAGCACCAGCGGCGTGGCCGAGAGCGCTGCCTCCAGGGCGGCCAGCCCGAAAGGCTCGTAGATGGAAGTTGACACGAAGATGCCGGCCCGCCTCATGCGGCGCCGAACCTCGCGGTGGTCGATTGAACCGAGCGAGACGCAGTTGTCGAAACGGGCGCGCTGTCCGTCGGGACCGGCGAGCGGACCGGCGGCCTGAACGGGCCAGGCGCAGAGCGCGGCGGCGGCGTCGAGCGATGCCGCGTCCTTGCCCTCGTCCCACCAGCGTGCGGCGGCGAAGACGAAAGGCTCGCGGCGTCCCGGCCTCGGACCGGGCAGGGCGCCATTATGGACGACGCCCAAGCCTGCGATCGCGCCGTAGCAGGCTTGGAGCATCTCGGCATGGCTTCGGCTCGGAGCGACAATGGTGTCGGCGCGATCGAATCCAGCCCTGTTGCGATCTCGCTGCCAGGACCAGGTGTCCGCCGGCGCCTGCCCACGCACTGCGTGCAGCCAGGTGGCCACGCATGAATGCGAGATCGCGACAATGGGACATGCGAGATCAAGTCCGGCGGCTTGCGCCGGCGCGTTGAGATGGACAAGGTCGATCGCATAGGTCTTGGCGAGGCTTCGCAATTCGCCCGGCAAGCGGTCGAGATCTTTTTCATCGCGCGTCATCCAGTCCGGCGGGCTTTTCAGCCAAGCGAGCGTGGCGAAAGACTGCGCCTCACACGCCTGCTCCGGAGAAGGCTCCGGCCCCAGTCCGGCAAGCACGATGCTGTCGCCGCCGGCCGCCAGCTCGCGCGCCAGGTCGAGTGAGTAGCGCCACACCCCGCCGACGGCGTCGGTCGTCATCAGGATGCGCCGCGGACGATGGATCAGTGATTGCAGCATGAGGACTCCAACTCAGCCAGCGCATGCGGGCGCTGGTCCTGGATGTCGCTGAAGGAGCGGAAGGAGGCGAGGTAGTGCTCATGCGCGCGCTCCCAGGCGAGGTCGTCGGGTTCGCCCCAGAGTTCGCGATAGCTGGGCGAGCTCGGATAGGGGTAGAGCGGCACGGGCTCGTTCGCCCAGACGCCGTGATCGATGAGGTGCTTGCGCCAATAGTCCACCAGCGCCGGATCGTCCTCGACCACGCCGATCAGATTGGCCTGGACGAAAGGCACGTTGCGGCGGGCGTCGATGAGAAGCGCTGCGAGACCCTCAGTGTCGAGGCGGCAGCGCTTGGCAAGCATCGCGCGGCCCTCGACGGTCAGGCTTTCAAGGCCTGCCTCAATCGAGACGCAGCCAGCCGCGCCGAGCAGCTCCAGCAGTTCCGGCTTCCACAGATCGATGCGCGTCTGGACACCGAATTGAACGTCGCGATCGACCAGCACCTCCAGCAGCGCCTTCTGCGGCAGGAAGATCTCGTCGATGAAATAGATGTAGCCGACGCCTTGCGCGATCAGCCCGTCGATCTCGGCGACGATGGCATCGTGCTTCCTGCGCCGATAGGCATCGCGAAAATCGATCTTCGCGCAGAAGCTGCAATTGTAGGGGCAGCCGCGCGAGGCCTCCACCTCGGCGCCGGCGCCTTTCTGGACGGTATCGAACCTATGGTGGTGGTGGCTATGCGCCGCGATCCAATCGGACGGCCAGCTGAGCGCCGGATGATCGATGAACGGACTGGCATGAACGCCGCCATTGCTGGCGAGACCGTCGCGTTGGAGGCAGGCCGTGTGCGCGACCTTGCTCCAGTCGCTTTGCCGCGCGAGCTCCGCCACGACCTCCTCGCATTCGCCGCGCACAACGACATCGACGCCGAGCTTGCGCAAAGTCGGCGCAGGCGTCGCCGAGGCATGCGGTCCGACCGCCACGGTGCGTCCGCCGCGTCCGGAGAGATGGTTGAGGAATTCTCCGGGAACACGCAGTTCCGGCGGCGCGCAGCGCCAGAACAGATAGGTCGGGGCAGTGGTCACCACCGTCATGTCCGGCGCAAAGTCAGCCACACGCTCGGCAAGGGCCGCGTTGTCGAGCCCCTGCAGCAAGCCGTCCAGCATCAGGACGTCGTGCCCATCGGCGTCCAGCATTGCCTTCGAATAGCCGAGCTCCAGCGGCAGATGCGGCTGGCGGCAGCCGAAATAGATGCTGTGCTCATACGTCCAGAACGGATTGACCAGGGCGACTTTCATGCGACGTACCTCGCGGCTTCGGGGCGCGATTGGAGCCGATGCCGCAGCAGCCAGCTGGCGAGATCGCAGACGCCTTCGCGCCATGGGACATGCGCCTGCCAGCCGATCGCGGCTTGCAGCTTGCGCGTGTCGGCGACGAAGAAGGGCTGATCGCCGGTGCGCTCGTGGTCGTGGCGGATCGTGATGTCGCTGCCGGTCATGTCGGCGATCTCCGCCAGCAGCACGCGCAGGCTGACCGCATTGCGCGGGCCGCCGCCCAGATTGAACGCCTGGCCCTTCAGGTCCTCGATCCGGGCGAGCACGCCGCGATAGGCGGCCACGGCATCGGACACATGCAGGATGTCACGCACCTGCCTGCCGTCGCCGTAAATGGTGATCGGCTGGCCGGACAAGGCGCTGAGAAGAAAATGCGCGACCCAGCCCTGGTCCTCGGTGCCGAACTGGCGCGGCCCGTAGATGCAGCTCATACGCAGCACCGCCGTCGGCAAGCCATAGGACTTGGAATAGTCGAGCACATACTGGTCAGCCGCGCCCTTCGAGCAGCCATAGGGCGTGCAGAAATCAAGGCCGACCTTCTCAGCGACGCCGCTCGTACGCACCTCCTCGTCGAACGGCTCATAGTGATCGTCGGCTTGCCGCACCGCGATCTGGGGCAGGCTGCCATAGACCTTGTTGGTGCTGGCGAAGACCACGGGAGCTCCGGTGCCGCGGGCCGCTTCCAGCACGTTGAACGTCCCCTTGAGGTTTATGTCGAAGTCTTCAGCAGGATCGCTCAGGCTGGTCGTCACGGCTGTCTGAGCGGCCAGATGGAAAATCGCTTTGGCCGGCGCCAGTGCGGTGGCCAACGCGCTCAGATCGCGAATGTCGACGATTTCAACGATCAGCCGCTCGCCATGCTTTTGCGCCAGCCAATCGAGATTCTGCTCGACGCCTGGACGGCTGAGATTGTCGACGACCAGCACTGTTTCCCCGTCGGAGAGCAGGCTGTCGGCGAGATTGGAGCCGATGAAGCCGCTGCCGCCGATAACGGCCACGGGCGCCTGTCGGGCGTGGCGGTGCGTCTGAGTCATGAGACCAATCCTCGCTCTTCCAGCTCGCGCCGCATGTCGGCGCCCCGGTCGATCACGACGCTGTTGCGAACCCAGGCGGCGAATTCGCCGAGCGAATTTTCCAGACGATGCTTGGGCTCGAAGCCGAGCAGCTCGCGCGCCTTGGCAATGTCGGCGAAGCAATTGCGAATGTCGCCGGAGCGCGCCTTGCCAAGGATTTCGGGGGGGCGCTTTGGGATGCCCATCGCCCTGGCAAGCAGGCGGGCCACTTCGCTGATCGAATAGGCGTGGCCGCTGCCGATGTTGATGGCATGTCCGGCGGCCTGGCGTTGCTCAAGCGCCAGCCGGAACGCGGTGGCGACGTCGCGCACATGCACGAAGTCGCGCTTCTGCTCGCCGTCCTCGAAGATCGTCGGCCGCTTGCCGTTGGCGAGACGCGAGGCGAAGTTGGCGAGAACGCCGGTATAGGGATTGGAAAGCGCCTGTCCGGCGCCGAAGACGTTGAAGAGGCGCAGCGCCACCGCATCGATGCCATAGGCCTGGCCGAAGATCAGCACCGCGCGCTCCTGCGCGTATTTGGTCAGCGCGTAGATCGAGGCGAGATCCGGCCGCTTCTCCTCGTCGGTGGGAATCGGCGACAGGTCTTCGCCCGATGCCGATTTGAGATCCCACAGGCCGTCCTTGATGTCAGCGGGCTTGCGTCGGGCATTATCGATCCGCTCGCCTTCCGCAGTCCGGTAAAGGCCTTCGCCATAGATGCTCATGGAGGATGCCACGACGATCCGTTCGACCGGCTTCTTGATGAGTGCCTCGAGCAGCACCGCCGTGCCGAGATCGTTGGTGCCGACATAGCGGGCGATCTCGTACATCGATTGGCCGACGCCGACCTCGGCCGCCAGGTGGATGACCGCATCGACATCCGAAACCGCCTCGGCGACCGCATCGCGATCACGCACGTCGCCTTTGATCAGCTCGGCTCCGGTCGGAAGGTTGATGGCCTCAGTGCCGTGTACCTGGTCGACAAGTGCATCGAGCAGGCGCACGCGATAACCATTGTCAGCGAGCTCCTGGGCGACGTGGCGGCCGATGAAGCCGCAACCTCCCGTAACCAATACTCGTTTCACGATGACTCCCTTGCGGATTTTGCTTCGGCGCCCCGAACTGCGCGCTAAAAGGTTTGTTCCCTGCATCAACAAAGTTCCCGCCGCGGGAGCTCACGCAGCCAAGACAAGGGCTGTGCAACCTGCTGGAACATTGCCCTTTGGTTGCTGTTAGGACCGCTCACCAATCCCCGCTGCGAGAAAGGGAAATCCATGTCCGAGGCCAAGACCACCACCAATCACGACGAGATCCGGAAATGGGTGGAAGAACGCGATGGCCAGCCGGCCGTCGTTCGCACGAAAGGCAAGGGCGGCATTCTGCGCATCGATTTCGGCGAGCCCGAAGACACGCTGGAACCGATCGAGTGGGACGAATTCTTCCGCATTTTCGACGAGAACGACCTCGCCTTCCTGCACCAGGATGAAGCAGGCAGCGGCGGAACGAGCCGCTTCAACAAGTTCGTCGAGCGCAGCCAGAAGGACTAGAGCAATTCCAGGAAAAGTGTGGAGCGGTTTTCCGTCCGGAATTGCGTAAAAACAAACACTTAGAGCGGTTCGGCGATTCCGTGAAACGCTGAACCGCTCTAGTGGGTCGAGAAGCTGGCGTCATGGCGCCGTTGGAGGGAGAGGAGGCCCTGCAACGGCGCCGCGGCAGGCGGTCAGGCTGCAGCATTTGTTCGTGCCGCTCAATCGAGCGGCTTGTCCGTCGGCCTGGGTGTCGGCCCGGTCTGACGCCGTCGGCCGGCGTTGCGGTTCGCTACAGGATTGTCGAGCGGCGAGGTCGAGGGCTCCCGTGCGCCTGAGGTCTTTGGGGCAGTCGGTCTCGCGCCCGCATCGCGGTCCTGTGGATCGCGATGCGGATGCGGAAGCCCCCCGGGATCGGGCGACTTCACCGCGGGCTTGGACAGGTCTTTCGGTTCAGCCATTTTCGAACCCTTCCTCGTTCAGCCGTCCGCTATCCGCGCGATCAGCCGTGCGGGCGCATCACCACTTTGATGCAGCCGTCCTGCTTGTCGCGGAATGTCTTGTAGAGATCCGGTCCTTCCTCCAGACCGGCGCGATGGGTGATGACGAAGGACGGGTCGATCTCGCCGCTTAGCACCTTCTGCAGCAGCGGCTCGAGATAGCGGTGGGTATGGGTCTGGCCCATGCGGAATGTCAGCCCCTTGTTCATAGCCGCGCCGAAGGGAATGTGATCCACCAGGCCGATATAGACGCCTGGCACCGAGATCGTGCCGCCCTTGCGGCAGCAATAGATCGCCTCGCGCAGCACATGCGGCCGGTCGGTGCCGAGGTAGACGGTGGCCTTGGCCTTATCGAGCATGGAATCGGACGTTGCGGTGGCATCGGCCTCGGTGCCTACGCAGTCTATGCAACTGTCAGGGCCGCGACCGTCGGTCATGGCCATGAGGGCATCGTAAATATCGGAATTGCTGAAATCGAGGGTCTCCGCCTTGCCGTAGTCGCGCGCCATGGCGAGCCGTTCCGGCACCTTGTCGATGGCGATGACGCGGCCGGCGCCCAGCATCCAGGCGCTCTGGATGGCGAACTGCCCGACCGGCCCGCAGCCCCAGATGGCGACGGTGTCGCCTTCCTGGATGCCGGCGTTCTCGGCCGCCATGTAGCCGGTGGGAAAGATATCGGAGAGGAACAGCACCTGCTCGTCATCCATGCCGTCGGGCACCTTGATTGGGCCGACATCGGCAAAGGGCACGCGCAGATACTCGGCCTGTCCTCCCCAATAGCCGCCGACCAGATGCGAATAGCCGAACAGGCCCGCGGGCGACTGGCCCATCACCTTGGCGGCCTGCTCGGCATTGGGGTTCGAGCGGTCGCAGAGCGAGAACAGGCCGTTCTGACAGAACCAGCACTCGCCGCAGGAGATGTTGAAGGGAACGACGACGCGATCGCCCTTCTTGAACTTCGTGTGAGCGCGGCCGACTTCCACCACTTCGCCCATGGTCTCGTGGCCCAGCACGTCGCCCGATTTCATCGTCGGCATGTAGCCGTCCATCAGATGCAGGTCCGAGCCGCATATGGCGCAGCACGTGACCTTGATGATGATGTCGCGATCGTTCTCGATCGCCGGGTCGGCGACCTGGTCGCAACGAATGTCGCCTTTGCCATGCCAGGTCAGGGCTTTCATCGGTTATTCCTTTGGTTGTCGATGCTTAGCGGGCTACGGGCCGAACTGGCGCTGGGCGGGAATGTTCCCGGATCAGCCCGCGTTTTCAGCCATTCTTCGCCGAACCCGATTCGGCTGTGTTGCGGTGCTGTTCGGCCAGTGTGCCGGCCGGTGTGACATGGGCGGCGGCGACCTGCATCTTGTTCTTCCAGCCGCTGATCACTTGCTCCTCGCCGGCCATCAAGGCGTCGTAGCCGTCCCTGGCCACATCGGCGGGATTGTCCTTCTCTTGCACCCCGATTTCGGTATCCATCATGTCGGCGCGCTCGAAGAAGCGCGTCTGCGTGGCGCCGGCATCAGCACGGTGACGCTCACGCCGCTGTCCTTCAGCTCATGACGCAGCGCGATGGCGAAGGAATCGGTGAACGCCTTGGTGCCGTTGTAGACCGCCTGGAATGTGCCAGGCGTGAAGCCGGCGATCGAGCCTGTGAACAGGATCCGGCCGCGACCGCGTCCGACCATCTTGCGGCCGAGCCGATGGGCCAAATAGACCGTGCCGATGATGTTGGTGTCGATGACGCGGCGTGCCTCGTTCCAATCCCGGTCGACAAAGCCCCGGCCCAGGCCGCGCCCCGCGTTGAGGAACAGGAGATCGATGTCGCGGTCGCCGATCTCGGCGATCAATTTGTCGGCGCCGTTCTCGCGTGCAAGGTCGGCCTCCACCGCATCGACCGAGACGCCGTGCGATCGGAGCGCCTCCGCGGCCTGCTCGATGGCCGGCTCATCGGCGACGATGACCAGATCGTAGCCGTCCTTGGCGCAGAGTTTCGCGAGCTCCCTGCCGATGCCGCTCGAGGCGCCGGTGACGACCGCCAGTTTCCCGTTTCCCATTCGATCCTCCTGAGTGGTTCGGCCGAACATCCGGTTGGACCGAATGTTCCTTGGGATCGGAGGATTTCAGCACGCCGAAACTGCAATGCCTTCGGCCGAGGGAACCGCGTGGGCGCTCTGGCTGTTGGATCGGCAAGGAGCAATCGCCATGGGACTCTTTTCCGACCTGAACAAGAAGCTGACCGAAAACCTCTATGCCCATGGCAGCTATCTGAGCGATCCGAGCGCCGACCTGCCGCGCCGGGTGGAGGAGACGGTCGATCTGCTGATGCCCTTCGTGAAGCCCGAGGCGCGGGAAACGGTGAAGCTGCAGATCCTCGGCATCATCCACGAGCATATCTTTGACGAGGAGTGACTCCGGCGATCGCTCGATCCACCGGAGACATAACCGTCAGGATGCTTGGTCATTCCGAACGGCGGGATCCGCGCTGCTTCTCGGCGTCGCGCAGCAGCCGCACAATGGCGTCCACTGGAGAGGGGTCGGTCGCAGGCTGTGCTTTCCAGCGCCACAGATGGCGAAACAAACTTCTCAAGCTCGGCATCGCAATAACCTCCTTGCGCTATCAAACCTGGGACGGCGAATGATGTTCCTTCCCTTGCTAGCGGAGTGCCGCGGCGAACAGGAAGGCGACCGCGGCCAGGACAACCAGCGCCACGATGACCAGGACCGGCCCATTCCTGCGCGGCTCGAGGTCTGGCGCGTTCTCCGGCGGTCGCATCGCGTTGGCAAAGCTCGCCTGATTGGTGAAGTTCGGTTTGCGCGGCTCGGCCGGCGCGGCGGACGTCGAGACAGCACCGGCTTCCGCGTCTGCTTCCTGCGGTGCCGCCGCCGGGTCGAATCCGGGTGTCTTGTCCTGCGTCCTGCCGGCCTGGATTTCGCCGCGGGCCTCGGCCGGGGTGCGTGGGTTGGGTGACATTCGGCGCCTCCTTTATTCCCAAAACCTGCATCCGGCCCCGCTGTTCCAACCGGCCCTCAAGCGAGGAATGAGTTGCCAGCGAGCTCAGCGCATTCATCACGGGCATTACAGGAGCGTCAGGACCGGTTTTCGGAAATTGGATTCCTGAGCTCGGACGGAACTTTCGGGACCAGCGGAGCTTTTTATCCTCGATACCAGGACAGAGAGGCAGCGATGCAAGTTCTCGACACAGCGATACATGCAAGTCCCAAAGGCGCCACGGTCGAGTTTCTTGGTGAGGGCGGGGAAAGCATCGCTGTCACCATGGTCGTGTCCGATCCGTTGCTCGGCGACGCCGGGCTTGTCGATCGCGCCAGGGAGATGATGCTTCAATGCGCCGCTTTCGGTGGCCCCTCAGAACGAGACGGACCGGAGGGGAGGGTGACCGCAGGCCGGCCTGGCGCCGAGCGGCCAAGCGATACGGACCAGGGTCCGTACACATTCGAATATCGCGAGGGTGGCAGTGTGAGGCGGCTCGAGGGCGTCGAATTGCCCGACCTCGAAGCAGTTCGTCATGAAGCGCTGCGCTCGGCGATCGATCTGCTCGACGATGCGGCCGAACCCATTCAGGACGGCTGGGCGGTTCGGGTTCGTGGCGGCGACGGCGCTGTCGTCGTGTCGGTCGATTTCGAAGAAGCAAGGCAGGAAAGGGCAACCGCCGCAATGTGAGGGAGGCGGCATCTGTGAAAGGTAATATGATGCGTTCCCTCATGTCACTGCATGCGCTTGCGAGTTCACGAGGCGACGGGCTGAGACCTGAGTTCCTTCGCCTGCTTGACGCCCGCGCGGCCTTGTCCCACCCCGACGTGATTGAACTTCACCAGGAGACGGGGTTGAACCAGGCCGGTCCAAATCCTGTTGGGGAACTCGAAACCGCTCCGAAGCAAAGCGTGGTGCGTTTCCGCGGCCGGGGGAGTACGATCAGTCGTGCGTCCGGAACAAATGCGCCTGTCATAGGAGGTCGCCATGGCAGCGCCCTTGGCACTGATCATTGAAGACGAATATCTGATTGCGTCGGACGTGGCGAATGGCCTGAAGGAGCGAGGTTTCGAGGCGGCGTGCGTGGCGTCCGAGCGGGCAGCCGCGACTTGGCTGGACGATCACAGGCCGGACCTTGCCATTATCGATATCCAACTGCTCGATGGCCAGCGCGGTGTCACCGCCGCCCGCCTCAAGGAAGCGGGGGTGCCTTTCGTCGTCCATTCGGGCTACGATCCGGAGTTCCAGTCGCCGATCTTCCACGGCGCGCCTTATGTGCCCAAGCCGGCGCCGATCCGGCATCTGGTCGAACTGGCGAGCCAATTGGTAGCAGATCGAGCCGAGCAATAGATCGGGCCAATTCAACGAGCCCAAGCTGGACTTCAGCCCGACGCGGCATCACCTTTGCGGAACCGCGACACCGCCTCGATCAGCATCTTGTAGTCGACGGGCTTGGTTAGCTTCTGCGCTTCCCTGAATTGATCGGGAAACACGGTGACGCTGTCGTACCCGGTGAGGAAAATGAAAGGCACGCCGCCACGCGCCAGATGCTCGGCCAAAGGAAAGCTGCGCTCGCCGCGAAGATTCACATCCAGCACGGCACCATCCAGGGCGATACTGTCCGCTTGCTCCAGCGCCTGTTGAACCGTGGGCACCGGTCCGATCACGGTGCATCCCGCACCGGTCAACTGGTCGGCAAGATCTTGTGCCAGCATAAACACGTCCTCAACCACCAGGACTTTAAGACCGGACAAGAGTGTATTTGTGTTCATTCCTGGCACCCAGCGCGAGGATATCAACGTTCCGTGGCGGGGACCAACGGTATCTGGATGTCGCACTCGAGCCCGGAGGGCTCGAACCGCAGGTCGACCTTCCCGCCAAGCTCATACTCTAAACTTTGCTTGATAAAGCTTGTTCCGAAATTCAGTCGCTTCGGCTCGTCTACGGCAGGCCCGCCGATTTCCTTCCATCGGATTGACAGAACGCCGGATTTGTCGGTCCTCCAGGCCACTTCGACGCGGCCGTCCTCAGTCGAGAGCGCCCCATATTTCGCTGCATTGCTGGCAAGCTCGAAGAACACCATGCCAAGTGTCGCGGCCACGCTTGCGCCGAGCTGCAGTGATTTTCCGTCAATGACGATGTTCTGGCGAAGCTTGCTGCTGTAGGGCGTTAGAACCGCCCGCAGCAGCTGCTCGAGATCGGCATCGCGCCAGTTGTAGGAAGACAGCACCTCGTGCGTTCGACCCATTGCCTGCAGCCGCTGCTGGAACGAGGAAAAGAAATCACCGATTGAACTCGATGTGCCAACCATGCGTGAAGCCAGCGCGGTGACTGTGGCCAGGATGTTCTTCACGCGATGTTGCAGTTCGTGCAGCAATCTCTCCTGGCTGCGCTCTGCCTCCTTGTGGCTCGATATGTCGACAAGGGTCGCGATGGCGCCGCGGACCTTACCGTTTTCGTCGAAAAGCGGGTTGGCCGACATCATCACGTCGATGCCCGAGCCATTCTCATGCAGGATTTGCGCTTCGTAGCCGGGGATAGGTTTTCCGGTGCGAATCGCCTTTCGCAGAGGCTGCTCCTCAGCATCCACCTTAACGCCGTTGAGCGTCAGCGGCAGGATGGCGGGAACTGAAATGAGCTTGTCGCCGGTGGAGTGCTGCCCCAGGAGTTCCACCGCGCGGCGGTTGGCGCGGATCTCCGCGCCGTCGCCGTCTTCGGCGATGAAGATGCCGACCGGCACCAGGTCGAGCAGGGTTTCAAGGCTTTCGACGCGGTTGCGCAGGTCGTGCGAGAGCACGCCGATCTTTTCCTCTGCCCGCGCGATCTGCGTGACATCGACGAAAGTGACGACGACGCCGGCAATCACGTTGTCGACGGTGCGATAGGGCAGGACGCGCATGATGTAGCGCCGGCCGCTGTCGGTACCCTCGACCTGCCGCTCGATCGTGCCAAGCCTCAGCAGCACCTGCTCCATGTCGGCCTGCAGCCCGTCGGCGGGGAAGCGCGGCCGCACATGCGCCAGCGGCCGACCGACATCGCTCTCGACCAGGCGGAAAAGGTCGCGGGCGGTCGGCGTGAAGCTCTTGATGCAGAGGTCGCGGTCGAGGAAGACGGTGGCGATCTGCGTGCTTTCGAGCAGGTTGGCCATGTCGTTGTTGGCGCGGCTGAGCTCGTCGACGCGAATGTTGAGCTCGGCATTGACCGTCTGCAGTTCCTCATTGATCGACTGCAGCTCCTCCTTCGAGGTTTCCAGTTCCTCGTTGGACGACTGCAGCTCCTCGTTGATCGACGACAGTTCCTCGTTGGAGGATTTCAGCTCCTCATTGGAGGATTCGAGTTCCTCCGTGGTGATCTGCAGCCGCTCCTTGGTTTCCCTCAGCTCCCTTTCGAGCTGGCTGACATTGGCGCTTTCGACATCGTCGGTCGTGTGGACGGGCTCGTCCTCCGACTCCGCCTTGATGCCGCCGATGTCTCGGAAGACCAGCATGTAGAGCGGGTCCGCCGAGCCGTCGGCGGGCAACGGTTGCACGGCAAGGCTGATCGTCTGCCGGCCGCCATTGGTGCCGACGGTGATCTTGTTCTGGATCGCCACCTGTCCTGTGCTGGCCGCCTTGTGGAGCGCCGCGCGCAGGTCCATGCGAAGGCCCCGCCTTGCCATGGAAAAGACGTTGTGGTCGGGGGCGCCCGCGGCGAGCTCGAGATATTTGCCGGTGCCGCCCGAACTATGCATCAATTCGCCGCCGGCGTTGACCACCACATAGGCCGGCGCAAATCGCTCGACGAGAAGACGCTCCGCCACTTCCTGCAAGGTTCCGTTCGTCGCCCGCTGTCGTGTATTCGGCACGGTGTGCCTGGCGGCGGCGGCGAGCGGGAATTCCGGCAAACGCTGCGGGTTCATCCCGCCACGCTTCTGGAAGATGCGGCTGCCCTTGTCCACGGTGGAGAACAGGCGGGCGTGCCGCGTGACGTTCTCCGAGGATCCGAGAAAGAGATAGCCGTTGTTGCGCAGAGCGTAGTGGAAGATTGGAATGATTTTTTCCTGCAGTTCCGGGCCCATATAGATCAGGAGGTTCCGGCAGGTGATCAGGTCGAGCTTGGAGAAGGGCGGGTCGCGCAACAGGTTGTGCGAGGAAAACAGACAGACCTCGCGCAGATCGGCCGAAACGCGGTAAGTGCCGTCCTCGCGCGAGAAGAACTCCTTGAGCCGCTTCGGCGTTATGTCCGTGGCGATCGTTGCAGGATAGCGCCCGGCGCGGGCCACCTCCAGCGCACGCTCGTCGATATCGGTGGCGAAAATCTGCAGATTGGGCGAGGCGGCGCCCCGCGGAGCGCTCTCCTTCAAGAGCATGGCGATCGAATAGGCCTCTTCGCCCGTCGCACAGCCGGGCACCCATACACGGATCGTCTCGTCGGGCTTTCGGTTCTCGAACAGCCGGGGAATGACCAGTCTTTCCAGCACATCGAAGGCGTGCTCGTCGCGAAAGAAGCTGGTGACGCCGATCAGCAGGTCCTGGAAGAGCAGATCGACCTGCTGCGGCTCGTCGCGCAGCCGCTCGTAAAAGGCTATCGGGTCGTCGATCTGCAGCACCTGCATCCGGCGCTGGATGCGGCGCAGGATCGTGTTGTCCTTGTAGCCGCTGAAATCATGGCCGGTGCGCACGCGAAGCAGCGCCGCGATGCGGGAAAGCTGCTCGGCGACATCGCGCTTGCGGCGGTCGCGCTCGCCATCGGTGTGGTTGGCGTGGCGGAAATAGCTGGTGAGCTTGCCCGCCATTTCCTCGGCCGGAAGCACCATGTCGACCAGGCCGCTCTGGACGGCGCTGCGCATCATGCCGTCATACTCGGCGCTTTCCTGCGCCAAGGTCAGGCCGCCGCGTTCCTTGATGGCTCTCAGCCCGATGGTACCGTCGCTGCCAGTGCCGGACAGGATCACTCCCGCTGCATTCTCCGACTGCTCCTGCGCCAGCGAGGTGAAGAAATCGTCGATCGGCGTCCGCCTGGCGCGCGTCGTGGCCATTTTGGCCATATGGAAATGCTGGCCACGCACCGTCACCGATACACCGGGCGGCGTGACGTAGATCTTGTCGGGCTCGATCTCCATGTCTTCGGCCGCCGTCAGCGTCTCGATTGAGGTCGACCGCTGGATGATGCTGGCGAGAACGCTTTCGTGCTCGGCATCGAGATGTTGAATGACCACATAGGCAAAGCCGCTTTCGGCCGGCACTTCGGGAAAGAACCGTTGCAGGGCCGCGATGCCGCCGGCCGACGCGCCGATGCCGATAATCGGGAAAGGTGCCCCCTCCGTTGTGGCCTCGCGCGCGTCGCTAGCCTTAGCTCTTGTGGTGCCTGTCTTCCTCGCCGCCCGCGCCATTGCCGCCTAACCGTGCTCGCCTGCTCTCAAGGATGCGCTCGATGACGGCGGCATCCGCTTCGTATTCCTGCGCCCGCTGGCCGAACTGATTTGCCAGTTCGGAGCGACGCCGTGTCTTTTCTCGCTCGGCCATGCGCCGGGCAAACGCCGCCCGCTGCTGATGCGAGCGAAGCAGACCCCACAGGATCTCGTCCGCCTCGAGCGCCTGAGCCTCCATCACCGCGTCGGCGGTGAAGGCATGCCCGGTATGGCACCGATAGCGCAACATGTCACCGTCTTCGATCTCCCACAGTGGCCCGTGGCATTCCGGGCATGTAAACACCGACAACTCGCCAAGTCGATCCGCGTCTTTCATGGTCGAATGCTCCTGCGCGGCGATGGCCGCCTCCAGTCTGACTGCCGGTGGGGCTGCGAAAGTTTCGCCGGCGGGCTCATCCG
Source organism: Mesorhizobium sp. M2A.F.Ca.ET.043.05.1.1 (assembly GCF_003952445.1). Taxonomy (NCBI): domain Bacteria; kingdom Pseudomonadati; phylum Pseudomonadota; class Alphaproteobacteria; order Hyphomicrobiales; family Phyllobacteriaceae; genus Mesorhizobium; species Mesorhizobium sp. M2A.F.Ca.ET.043.05.1.1. Next base: position 3,889,906 of record NZ_CP034446.1, on the reverse strand, counting down.
CCAGCTTTGCCAGCAAGGGGCCGACCTCTGCGGCGGGCACACAGTGGTCAACCTCGACATAATGCAGCGCGCTTTCCACCATGGAAGGCACCAGCGTGTCTTTGGGATGCTGAACGACCGCCAGCCCGCCGACGGCCTTGACGGCCCTCAACCCGGCGGTGCCGTCGGAAAGCGAGCCCGACAGCAGCACGCCGATGACGCTGGCGCCGTAGCTCAGCGCCGCCGAGCGGAACAATGGGTCGATGGCCGGCCGGGCGAGGTTTTCGCGCGGGCCGCGCCGCAGCATCATATGGCCATCGTGAAGAAGAAGATGGAAGCCTGGCGGCGCCACATAGATGCAACCCATCGTGAACGCCGCGCCGTTCCTGGCCGGCTGCGCTTCGAGCCTCCCCGCGCGGTCGAGGATATCGGGCAGGTAGCTGACCTGGCCGACATGCACCACCACGAACACGGCCGCCGGCAGATCGGCGGGCAGATCGGCGACGATCCGCTTCAGAGGCTCGATCCCGCCGGCCGAAGCGCCGATGACGATGATGTTGTGGTTGTTCGTTGGGCCTTTGGAACGGGCCATTCCGCGACGAGCCTCCAGATTGGGCTGTAAGAACCGTTCCGTTGCGGTGATGGCGCCATCGCGGTTCAGCGACCGTTCAGATGTTTAACAATGCAGTTCGCGCGATGTTCCATCGCTGCCGGTTCAAGCGCCTGCCCGACGTCCCAAGAGATGGCTGGAACATAGGAGATCGCTGGCAGTTCGGGTTCGCCTCAGACGCTACTCCAAGAGGCGTCTGTTGAAGACGGGTGGGCAACACCTGGCCGGCCCGCGCCTGTCCCTCTCAGGCGTGGGCTTCAGGCCCCGGCAGAACCTGCCGCGCCGCCGTGCAGATGTCGCCGCCACAACCACAGGAGACAGCAATGAAGCATCAAACCTCATACGAACTTCAATCGGTGGCAATCGTCGACCGGCTCGGCTTGATTCCCGTTTCGACGAGAAGGCAGCGGATCGAGCGGTGGGCGGAACTGCTCGACCGCAATCCCCAGCGCTGCCTCTCGGCGCTGACGGGCACCGAATATGTCGATCCCGGCGTCCGTGAGCGGGTGCGGGCGGATGGCTCCGCGCTCGCGGTCGCCTTCGATGATCCGCTGCTGCGCGCGGCCGGGTTGCAATCGGACACCTATGGCGAGGCGAAGCGCTTTTTCGAACTGTCCGATTGGCAATTGCATGACGTGGTCTGCAGTTGCCATGCCGGCGCGACCATGCAGGCCAACTGGGCCGCCGCGCGGGTGCGCCGGATCGTAAGAGGCAGCCGGATCCTCGCCTGGCTCAGAAGCCGATTTACGCATTGAGACGTGCTGGTCGCCCGGCGAGCGCAGGTCGCCGGCGGCTCGGCTGCCCGACCATCAGTGCAGAGATGATCAGTGCAGAAGAGAAGCTCCGCGCAACTGCGCTATCCTGCGCATGATGGCGTTCAGCCAGTCGGCAATGGACGAGTCCTCGGGCCTTTTGTCGATGTCCTCAAGCGCCTGTTCCAGAGTGTGCTCGACAAGGCGGTCGGAGGCTCCGGCATCGTCCAGCAGCAGACGTGCGGTAAGCCGGAGCTTGGGCAGCAGCGCGACGACGTCCTCGGCCGCGGACACCGGCTGCATGACGGTCGCCGGCTCTGCGGAGGGCTCCGGCGGGAACAACGCATCGACCAGGCTCACGCGGTTCGAGGACTTGCTCAGGCTGCTGGCGAAACGCAAATGCTCGGGGATGGCGATGTCGTCATATCCGCTGAAGAACACGAAGGGCACGTTGCGCAGCATCAGTTCGTCCGCCACCGGGAAAATCTTGCGGCCGTGCAAGTCGATGTCCAGGATCGCGGCCTCGGCTGCTCTGGCATGTCGTCCGGCCTGTTCCAGCGTCGCCACCGGTCCCAGGATGATCGCGCCCATGTCAGCGAAGAAGGTCGCGAGATCGCTGGCGAGCAGCCACTCGTCCTCCGCGATCAAGAGGTGAAGTCCCCTGAGGTTTCGCACACACGAACTCCGTCAATAGCATTCCGACGCGGTGAGACCGCAGCCCTGGACCATGCCGCGCCGACATCGGCGCGCATGACAGTGAGGCCGCAGGGAAGCCAGATGTTAGAACGCAGCGACGGGTGAACCGTTCCGGCCGTTTGCTGCATGCGCTTCGATCCGATCCGGCAGCATGGAACCATTGCGCCGTCCTGCGGTTCGGCACGAGGCGGGACTTGGCCGGGAACCAGGACCATGACATCGAACGGCGAAGCCTCCAAGGACGATAACGAGCGTGAGAATGCCGAACGTGTCCGCGACCTCGCGGAAAGAGCGGGAATTCCAAGCGGGTTGGCGCTGGCGCTGATCCTGAAATACGGAAACGATCCGAACGTGCTCGATCGCGAGGCGGCAAAGCTGAAGCGGGACGCGGACAATGGCGATAGATAGGGGGGCAGCCGTGCTTGACGATCCGATGGTCCTCATCCTGATGTATTTCGTCTTGCCGGTCTGGCTGATCGCGGGTTTTGCCGACTGGCTCTGCCACCGCGCGACCCACATAGAATCCACGACTGGCGCGAAGGAATCGCTCATCCATCTGCTGATGTTCGCCGAGGTCGGGATCCCGCTGCTTGCGGCAATGTTCCTCGAGGTGAACGCCCTGGTCATCGCGGTGATGATCGTCACCTTCTTTGTCCATGAAGCGACAGCGATGTGGGACGTGCGCTACGCGACCACGGCGCGCACGGTGAGCCCGATCGAGCAGCATGTGCACAGCTTCCTGGAGATGATCCCGCTGATGGGCGTGGTCATCGTGGTGGCGCTGCATTGGGGGCAATTCCTGGCGCTGTTTGGCGCCGGAACGGAAAAGGCTCGCTTCGATCTGACCTGGAAGCAGGAGCAGCTGCCGGTGACATATATTGCCGCCGTGATGGTCATTATCGTGCTGTTCGAACTGCTGCCCTATGTGGAGGAGTTCTTCAGAGGCCTGCGCGCCAACGCGGGCCGGCTCGTTCCAGCCAAGGCAAGGCGGCACAAGGCCGGCGACACCGCCGCGCGATGAAGCGCCTCATCGTCTCAGCCATTCTGGTCGATAGCGTGCGGCGAGGGCTGCTGGGCACCGCCGGCCGGACGCCCACCATTCTGGCCAGCCCACAGCCAGAGGGCGACCAGAACGATCACCAGAAGGCCGACTGCGAATATGATACGGCGCATCAGCGGCTTCAGCCCCCTGGCCGGTTGGCGGCCGGGTCCGAGCCGACCCCAACAGCGGGATCGGGCGCCACCGGACCGCGCTCGGCCTCCGAACCTTCCGACTCGATCTCCTGGACGGCCTGATCCCAGTGTTCCTGCTGGCGTCCTTCGGGTCTGCCTTCGCGTTCCCATATCTCGTGGGCGCGCTGCCTGATCCGTTCTTCCCTGTCCATGCCCGGCTCCTCTCGCGGCTGAGCTCCACCGCTCGCGTCTAATCGGGAGGCGGAAGGTTTGTTCCACCGAGGACTTTGTTTCGGCTGCCCCGGGAGTTGGGAACTCCGTCCTCGCGCCGGTGTTTTCTTCCATCAACCGGAGATCAGTCATGAACAACACCCAGAACCGTCGCGAGACGGGCGCCACGAAATATCCGGCGAATACCGATCCGGATCCGAGCGACGATTTTTCCCAGGACGCCGCCGGCAACGAAAGACCTCACGTCGATCCAGGCCTTAGCCGCAAACAGGGCGAGGTCGAGGACAAGACCCACCAATCGGAAGGCCGCAATCCGCCGCGGCAATCGACGCCGAGCCCGGCGACCGAAAAAAGCTCAGGCGCCGGTCCATCCGTGGCTGAGCATTCCAAGGACGCAAAGGCGCCCAGGAGCGGTCGTCAGCCCGGCGCCTATGTGAAGGAATGAACGGCGCCGCAGACGCGATGGAACATAGCTATGACTTCTAAGTTCGGGGAATAGCCGCCGCCGACGATCCGGCGGCGGATCGTGAGGCTCTGGACCCGTCCGGAGCTGCCGCAACCACGGCGGATCGGTTATGAACAAAACAGCATTAAGCAAGCATCTGCGAGAACGGGCAGCCGCGGTTGGGCTACGTCCACTCCGTCGGCGGGCATGGCTTCCTCTGACGGCAAGTGTCCTGGCGAGCTTCCTTTGCGTCCCGGCATCGGGCCACCAGGCGCCGGCGGGCTGGCAGTATGACCCTTCCTGCTGCGCTGGGGTGGATTGCTACCAGGCACCGCCTTCGGATGTGAAAGAGACGAAATACGGCTACCAGCTTTCGACCGGCGAGTTGATCCCCTATAGCGACCACCGCATAAAGCGATCGCGCGACGAAAACTTTCACGAATGCAAGCCGGGTGGCGATATGAAGTCGCAGCACTCCTTCTGCCTCTATGTCCCCGACCGCGGCATGTAGAGGGAAGTGCTCCAGCACGCGATCGCCCAAGAAAGATGGGCCCGCTTCTGAGAAAGGCGGGCCCTTCGGCGTGAACGGACTACAGGCTTACTTGTTGCAGTTCTGCATATTGGATGTGGTGTTGCCGGTAGCGGTATTGTTGTCCGTGTCGTTGCCGGCCGCGTCCTTGCAGCGGTCGTTTGCGCCGTTGGACTTGGTGCTGTTCGTGCTGTTGGTGGCGTTTGGATCGATCGTGCCGTTGCTGCTGCCCGTGCCTGTTGCGGCGCCGGTGCCAGTGGTGCCTGTGGTAGCGCCGGTGCCGTTGGTGCCGTCCCCGGTGCCCGAGCCGCTCGTTTGTGCCATCGCGGAAGTCGCCAGGACAATTGCAAGAACCGATGCGGAAAGAAGTTTGATCATGGTAAGGATCTCCTGTTGATCGCCTGATTGCGATATAAATCAACAAGAAATTCTATCGGATGTTCCAAAGGTCTCTGCTCTGGTGCGGATTTTGTTCATCAATGTTGATGTATACCGAACAAAATTAAGGTATCAGCTATGTTGATCGGTGTTGTTTCTGGGTTTATTTGTTCGTGCGAACCTTCTGGCGCGGGTTGATGCCACCCGCGTCGGTGGTGTCGTTCTCGACATCACCTTCGACTGTGTTCTCGCCGTGCTCCAGCTCGTCGCCTTCCTTGATGGTGCCCTTGGAGGTTCCAATGCCGGGATCATTGCCCATATCGGCATCGCTCGGTTTTTTCGATTTCGGGTGCTGGTTACCGCTCATGGTCGTTCCTCGTTATGTCCTTCGAACGGGAAGCGGCGCAGAATGTTCCGGCGTCAGACGCCGAACGGATAGGTTTCCGGCATGCCTTCAGCGGCGTGTTCGGGTCCGAGCGGCGTGACCGCGCTGGTCTCGTCGAACCAGACAAAGGCATCGAATTGCCGCGCCAGCGAAGCGTCGGCATAGTGGCTGTGCAGTTCGGTTTCCGGCCGGTAGATCACGCCGATGAACCGCTCCAGGCGGCGCTCGGTCAGCCGGTCGCGCAGGTTCGGGTCGCGTCCTAGGTCAAGCAGGAACCCTCCGATGCCGGCGTCGTGGCAGAGCCGCTCGTAGCTGTCCTCTCGCGATGGCCGCACCGACTTGATTTCCATCTCGCCGTCCCAGTCGGTCGCCGCGGCGACCGTGCCCGTATGCGTGCCGAAACCGATGAGAGCTGCGGCATCGCCGAAGCGCTGCCGGCAGAGCTGGCCGATATTCACCTCCTCGCGCGAGATTCCCATTTCGGTGTAACGCGCATCGCCTATGTGGGAATTGTGCGCCCACACGACGGCCTTCGCGTCGGGACCCCGTGCATCGAGCACATGACCCAGCGTTTCGAACATATGCGTGTCGCGCAGATTCCAGGATTGCGGTCCGCCGTAATACATGACGCGGTAATACTGCTCGGCGGAGGCGACGAGCCGGGCATTCTGAGCGGCGTCGAACAGTTCCTCGCCGTCCCGGCCGGCATGATCGAGTTGCCTCGCCAGCATGTCGCGGCACTGCTCGAGGACAGCTTCCTCGCATTCGCGGTAGCCCTTGGTCAGCGCCGCGCGGCCGTAGGTCGACGGCTCGGTCTGCCATGGCGTCAGGCAGCCATAGCGTTCCCGCGCAACCCTTGCCGCCTCCGGGTCGACGCGGTCGAGATACTCCAGGACGGCGGCGATCGAACCGCGCATGTTGTAGATGTCGAGGCCGTAGAAACCTGCTTGCGGTTGCAGCGCCTTGACCTTGTCATTGTGCTTGCGCAGCCATTCCACGAATGCCGCGACATCGGTGTTGCGCCACATCCAGCTTGGAAAGCGCTGGAACGGCTGATCGGCGCCGGGCGAGGCGTCTCGACCGCGAACATAGCGGTCGATGGCCGCTGCATCGGGCCAGTCGGCCTCGACCGCGACGATGGTGAAGCCGTGCCTCTCGATCAGCCTTTTGCTGATTGCCGCGCGCGCCCGGTAGAATTCAGAGGTGCCGTGGCTGGATTCGCCGAGCAGGACGATCCGCCGGTCCGCGAAACGGTCGAATGGTTCGGCAAACGCAGGGTCGTCGAAGTCGGAAAGCGGCTCGGCGACCGCGGCGATCATTTCCGGCAGGCTGCGCTGGCGCGCCAGTGGGGTCGTGCGGACAGTCGCCGGGCGGCTTTCCTCCCGCCAGCCCTGTTCGCCGATCAACGGGACGAAGCGCACGCCGCCGAAATCCTCCTCGCGATAGGTCGATGCGCCCGTGCGGGTCACCTTGAGCAGCCGCTGCTCGTCGGGATCGTCGCCCACCGGAATGACCAGCCTGCCGCCGACGTCGAGCTGCTGCTGCAAGGCCAGCGGCGCGCCCGGTCCGCTCGCAGCCACCACGATGGCGTCGAAGGGTGCTGCTTCGGGCCAGCCTTTGGTGCCGTCGCCGATCCGCACTTCGATGCTGCCGTAGCCTAGTCTTTGAAAGCGTCGCCGTGCGTCCTCGGCCAGTGGCGCGTGGCGTTCGATCGTGTAGACATGGTCGACGATGCGGCTCATGACGGCGGCTGCATAGCCGGATCCCGTACCGACTTCGAGCACCTGGTCGCCTGGGCCGACTTCCGCCATCTCCAGCATGAAGGCAACGATGTAAGGCTGCGATATCGTCTGTCCTTCCGCGATCGGCAGCGGTCCGTCCTCATAGGCGAATTCCTCATAGCCTGGGCCCACGAAGACTTCGCGCGGAACCTCTCGCATCGCCGCCAGGATTTCCCGATCATGGATGCCGCGCCGGCTGAGATGAACATCGACCATCCGTCGACGCTCACGGGAAAGATCAAGCATCGCAATCCCCTTCTATTCGCCTGCCTCCATCATCGTCCTGGCAGGCTCCCGGGCGACGTTTTCCTCGATCTCGTCGCGGCCCGGAGTCTGCGGCAGCGCCTTGCGGAAGTTCTTGGCGTAATCGGGTGGCATTTTCGGCGGCATCATCGGCTCATAGGCGTCGACCAGCGCCTCGATGATCACCGGCCCGCTGGTGGCGAAAGCCTGGTCGAGCACCCGCTCGACCTCCTCCGCCCGCTCGATGCTGAAGCCTTTTCCGCCCATCGCCTCGGCGGCCTTGGCGAAATCGATCGGCTGCAATTCGCAGCCGAATTGCGGGTTGCCGAGGAACATCATCTGCTCCCATGCGATCTGGTTCAGCATGTTGTTCTTGATGACCAGGACTTTCAGCGGGATGCCGTAGCGCACCGCCGTGGAAAACTCGCCGAGCTGCATGGCGAGCCCGCCGTCGCCGACGATCGCCGCGACCGGCCGGCCCGGAAAGGCAATGCCGGCCGCGATCGCATAGCTCAAACCGCAGGACATGGAGGCGAGCGCGCCCGAAACGCCGAAAGCCTGTCCCGCGCGGAGATCGACATGCCGCGCGGCAAGTTCCGTGTTCTGGCCGGAATCGGTCGCCAGCACCGTATTCTCGGCAAGGCGCTTGCCGAAGGCGCGCACGACGTGTTGCGGCTTGAGCGGATGGGCCAAGCCGTCTTCGGACTGGCGCATCATCTCGCGCCATTTCTGCATCGAGCTCTGCGCGGTCGCAAGGAATGCGCCGTCGCCCTTCTGCTGCAGCCGCTTGTTGAGGGCGCGCAAGGTCTCCGCCGCATCGCCGACCAGACCGGCCTCCACCGGGAAGCGCAGGCCGATGCGCTGCGCGTCGCAGTCGATCTGGACGCCACGCGCTTTGCCCGGCTGCGGATAGTATTCGATATAGGGGAAGGTCGAGCCGACGATGAGGACGGCGTCGCACGTCTCCATCGCCTCCTGCGATGGCAAGGTGCCCAGAATGCCGATGCCGCCCGTGGTGTAGGGATGGTCGTCCGGCAGCACCGCCTTGCCAAGCAAGGCCTTGACGATCGGCGCCTGCAGCAACCGGGCCGTTTCTTCGAGCTCGGCCGCCGCGCCGATCGCTCCGCGCCCCGCCAGGATCGCCACGCGCCGCGCGTCGTTGAGGATTGCCGCCGCTTTGTCCAGCTCCGCATCCTGGGCCAGGCAGTGGGGGGCGAACATGTCTTGCGGCGTGTGTGCCGGCCGGTTGCGCTTGGATCGCTTGGCCGCGTCGGCGGGCTGTTCCTGGACATCGCTGGCGATCGAAAGATGCGCGACGCCCTTGCGGGCGAGCGCCGTGCGGCAGGCGAGGCTTGCCACGTTCTCCATATGCGCGGCATCCGAGACCTGGACGTTGTAGACGCTGACGTCGTTGAAGACGCGGGTGAGATCGACATCCTGCTGCGTGAAAGTCTCGATCAGGTCATGGAACTGCATGCCGGTGATCGCCAGCACCGGCGCCTGGTCGAGCTTGGCGTCGTAGAGGCCGGTGAGAAGATGCGTGCCGCCGGGCCCGGATGTTGCGAGGCACACCCCGAGCTTCCCTGTCCATTTGGCGTAGGCGCAAGCCATGAACGCGGCCGATTCCTCGTGCCGCACCTGGACGAAGGATATCCTGTCCTGGTTCTTGCGCAGCGCTTCCATGACGCCGTTTATGCCGTCGCCAGGCAACCCGAACACGACTTCGACGTTCCAGGCGATCAAGGTGTCGACGAGAATTTCGGCTGCATTGGGCATGGCGAGGCTCCGCTGTTGGCTTCCGAACCAGCGAGGCTGCGGTTGGTTCCCTCGCCGGATCGAGGCGGCTCATGGCCAAAAGCAACGAACCCGATTGCGCAGGGTTGGGCCTCTACTGCAGTGTGATGGCCCTGAGGAGGCGTCCATGGAACCTGTTTTCTGCGATACTTCGCTTTTGCGGGTCGCCTATCTGAGCGGTGGATCCGAGGATGGACCGCCTGTGCTGCTCCTCCATGGGTGGCCGGATGATGCGACGACTTTTGCGGATGTGGCGCCATCGCTTCAGGCCGCGGGCTTCCGAACCTTCGCGCCATGGCTGCGCGGCTTTGGGAAGACCTCGTTCCACTCCGATCAAACGATGCGCTCAGGCGAGATCGCCGCCATGGCGCAGGACGCGCTCCACTTTGCCGACGCCATCGGCCTCGAACGGTTCGCGGTTGTCGGCCATGACTGGGGCGCGCGTATCGCCTATCTGCTCGCCTCAGTCTTTCCACAACGGATAACATGCTGCGCGGCGCTTTCGCTGGGGTGGCAGCCCGGCCCGCCTCCGACGCCGCCTTTGGAGCAGTCGAAAGCCTTCTGGTATCAGTGGTTCATGGCGACCGGGCGCGGCGAAGAGTTCGTGCGACAGCACGGTCGCTCCTTCGCGCGTTTCCAGTGGGACAGTTGGAGTCCCCCGGGCTGGTTCGACGACGCGCTGTTCGAACGGGTGGCGAGGTCCTTCGAAAATCCCGACTGGCCGGATGTCACGCTGCATTCCTATCGCGTGCGCTGGGGCGAGGCGGATCCCGACCCGCGCTATGCTGAACTTGCGCGCAAGCAAATTGAGGCGGAGGCCATCTCGGTGCCGACATTGGTCCTTCATGGCGATGACGATCGCGTCGTTCTGCCGGATTCCTCTGAAGGCAAGGAGCCGTATTTTACCGCCGGTTATGAGCGTGCGCTCCTGCCGGGCGTCGGTCATTTCCCAACTCGGGAAGCTCCTGCTCAGGTCCGGGAGAGGCTGGAGAAATTCCTGGACGACTTCGGCAGACAATAAAGCATGTCTTCCGAAAGTGGGAACCGGTTTCCGGATAAAGACATGCGTCAGATCAAAAAACCCAAAGTGCATGGAGCGAATCTGAAGATCGTGACGCGCTTTAGGCGACGTCGACTTCCGCGTCGGGGAAAGCTGCATTGAAAGGACGTTCGTCGGTCCAGCGGAAGAGCGAAGCAGGAACCTTTTTTCCGTCATTGGGTTAGTGGGCAGGCATTAACCCATGTTAGGGCGCGGCCGTGGCACGGAAGGTTCGTGAAACACTGAGATCGGAACAGGAGCTGTCCGAGACGACAACGCCGGAACGCGAGACGACCGTCGCGTTGGAGGCGCTGGGATCCGAGGAAGCGCCGTCTCGAATGCTGGAACTGGCGCGAAAGCTGGACGCCGCGATCGCGTCACATGCGCGCAAGGCCCGTCCCAATTGACTTTCAACTGACGACGCTCTGATCGCGCCGACCCGGAACAATCAGGGTCGGCATCTGTTCGCCTGTGAAACGTTACATGGGCAGTCCGATGAAGAGCCTGATTCAAAGCCTGATGGCCGAGTTCCTGCCGCGCTGGTGGCGCCGAAAATCTCGCATCCCTGCGCCGCGAGAGGTGCCCGCGTGTGCATCCTCGCGGGTAACGCCGGACCGCTCCCAGGCAAGCGGGGCAGGGGAGGGATCGGACGACGTTCAAAGATAGTTCGAGCTGGGCATGCCCGCCTCCGCCAGCGGGAACATTCGCCCCGATTGCTCGTTCGGCAACATCATTCAGCGAGCACATTTCACCGAGCAAAAGGGACACCGACAATGCCGAAGAAAGCTTCCCCGGCCGACGCTACAGCCGTGGCTGAGATTCATGACCAGAAACTTGTCCGCGGCAATGGCGGCGAGCTGCATCAGGTGGCCAAAGGCAAGGTCGAGGTGCAGACGACGGCGCTTGGCGCGCCGATCGCTGATGACCACAACACGTTGAAGATCGGCGACCGCGGTCCCACGCTGATCGAGGATTTTCATTTCCGCGAAAAGATCTTCCATTTCGATCATGAGCGCATCCCCGAGCGCGTCGTCCACGCGCGCGGCTACGGCGCCCATGGCTTCTTCGAGACGTATGAGTCGCTCGCCAAGTACACCAAGGCCGACATCTTCCAGCGGCCCGGCGAGAAGACACCCGCCTTCGTTCGTTTCTCGACCGTCGCTGGCAGCAAGGGGTCCTTCGACCTGGCGCGGGATGTGCGGGGCTTCGCCGTGAAGCTCTATACCAAGGAGGGCAATTGGGACCTCGTCGGCAACAACATCCCGGTCTTCTTCATCCAGGATGCGATTAGGTTTCCGGATATGGTCCATGCCGTGAAAGAGGAACCGGACAGGGCGTTCCCGCAGGCCCAATCCGCGCATGACAATTTCTGGGATTTTATCTCGCTCACGCCGGAATCAATGCACATGATCATGTGGATCATGTCCGATCGCGCCATCCCCCGGTCGTTCCGGTTCATGCAGGGCTTCGGCGTGCACACGTTCCGTCTCGTCAACGCAAAGGATGAATCGACCTTCGTCAAATTCATCTGGAAGCCGAAGTTGGGCATGCAGTCGGTGGTCTGGAACGAAGCCGTGAAGATCAACGGGGCCGATCCCGATTTCCACCGCCGCGACCTCTGGAACGCCATCCAGTCGGGCGATTTTCCGGAGTGGGAGCTCTGCGTACAACTCTTCGACCAGGATTTCGCCGACAGTTTCGACTTCGACATCCTCGATCCGACCAAGATCATTCCCGAGGAGATCATCGAGCCGATCCCGGTCGGGCGCCTTGTTCTCGATCGCATGCCTGAGAACTTCTTCGCCGAGACCGAACAAGTTGCCTTCATGACGCAGAACGTGCCGCCAGGCATCGACTTCTCCAACGATCCCCTGCTGCAGGGACGCAACTTCTCCTATCTCGACACGCAGCTCAAGCGCCTGGGCAGCCCCAACTTCACCCACCTTCCCATCAACGCGCCGAAATGTCCCTTCCATCATTTCCAGCAGGACGGTCACATGGCGATGCGCAATCCCGCCGGCCGCGCCAACTATCAGCCGAATTCCTGGGGCGAGGGGCCGCGTGAGTCACCCGAGCGGGGCTTCCGCTCCTTTGCCGATGCGGAGGAGGGGCAGAAGGTCCGGTTGCGGGCGGAGAGCTTCGCCGATCACTACAGTCAGGCCCGGCAATTCTTCATCAGCCAGACCGAGCCTGAGCAGCGTCACATCGCGATGGCTTTGACGTTCGAACTGAGCAAGGTCGAGACGCCGGTCATCCGCGAGCGGATGATCTCCCATCTGCTCAACATCGACGAGACGCTGGCGACCACGGTCGCCGACAAGCTCGGCATCAAGACCATGCCGGCGCCTGCCGACGCGGCCGTGCCGACACGCGATGACCTCGAGCCGTCGCCCGCGCTCAGCATCATCAACAACGGGCCGGACACCTTCAAGGGCCGCAAGATCGGCGTGCTCGTCAGCGACGGCATCGATTCCGGCCTGCTGCAAGCGGTGCGGGATGCGGCGCAAGCCGAAGGCGCCAAGGTGGAAATCGTGGCGCGCCGGGTGGGCGGTGTCGAGGCAGGCGATGGCAGCTGGATCGAAGCCAATCACATGATCGACGGCGGTCCTTCCGTTCTCTTCGATGCGGTCGTGCTGCTCGTTTCGGAGGAAGGCGCCGAGATGCTGTCCAGGGATGCTGCGGCAAAGGACTTCGTGTCCGATGCCTTCGCGCATCTGAAGTTCATCGGCTTCGTCGCGGGTGCCGGACCTCTGCTGGCAAGCGCCGGGGTAGCGGCCGATGCGGACGAGGGGCTCATCGAGCTCACGGGCGGCGATTCCGCGCGCTCGTTCGTCGAGGCTTGCCGCAAGTTGCGGCTTTGGGCGAGAGAGAGCGCCGTCAAACTCTGACTTTCGCGGGAACATTTCGAGCGCCTGCCGGTTCGAAAGAGGATCGCCCTCCCTCCAGCGATCCAGGGTCCCATCAAGACCTGACAAGGCCCGTTGCCGCATGCAGGCAGCGGGCCTTCTCTATCTGCCGATATTCGGTTGCGGCGAGCCTACAAAACCGGGCCCCATGGGAACAAGCGGATGCCTGCCGGGTTGCTTTCGAGAGAAGGGAACTCTCAGCAGGAGGCCGCAATGAGCGAGGCGATGACCACCTCAAATCACGAAGTGATCCGAGCTTGGATCGAGGCGCGCGAAGGACGGCCTGCCGTTGTCGCGACCCCAGGGAAGGCTGCCACGCTGCGGGTCGATTTCGGCGCCGGCGACGAAGATCTGAGGCCGATCGAATGGGAGGATTTCTTCAAGGTGCTGGACGACAGCAACCTGGCGTTCGTTCACCAGGACATGACCGCCGAGGGCAGCACCAGCCGCTTCAATAAGTTCGTGCCGCGCGAGTAGCCATTCGGGAGCAACGATTTCGACTGTCACTCAGCCCCCGGCATCTTGCTGGCGTCCTGTGGATTCTTCGTGATGCCGGCAGCTGGCGAGGTATCCTGCGGCGCATTCCCGCCCTGGTTTTGTTCGGGCGTGCGCTTCCATGGCGCCGAAGATGAGCCGCTGTCGACACGAATGAAGACCCAGTAACATGCCAGCAGCACGACCAAAGTCAGTATGAGCGGCAAAACAACACGTCTCATGCCGATTCCTTCCTGGCCTTTGTCGAGCGCGTGTCTGGCTCAGGCTCCCCGCCGTCGCGCCGCCTCGCGCTCGACATCGTCAGCCGAATAATCGCCGGCGGCCGGGTCGAATGCTGCCCATCCGTCCGCTTGGTATTCACTGCGGCGGTCGGCGATGTCGACCGATGCGGAGCTGCGGAGAATTTCACGGGCTTCCGAAGCGAGGTCGTCCTCGACGCGAGCCGTCACCAGCGTGCCGCCTCGGCGGACGCCTTCGGCATAGACATGCGCGTCCTGCTCCGGCACGCCGGCGTCGGTCAGGCTGCCGATGATGCCGCCGGCCGCGCCGCCGACAATCGCTCCGGCGACGGCGCCCGCGGCCGTCGCCGCCAGCCAGCCGGCCGCGACCACAGGCCCGACGCCCGGTATCGCCATCGCGCCCAGGCCCGTTGCCAGGCCGCCGGCGCCACCCACGACCGCGCCGATACCGGCGCCGCTGGCGGCGTCCTCGGCTGCGGGGGATTGCGTGTTCCTATGCCAGCCGCGGGCATTGTTGGCCATGATGCTGATGTCGGATGACGGAACGCCGGTGGACTCCAACGCGCCCACGGCGTCGGCGGCATCGTCATAGTCGTCGAACAGGGCGGTGATCGTTTGCATGTCGGTTCTCCTGTCTATTGTTGGCCGGCAAAGACGTTGCCCTGGTAGTCGAGCGCAACAGAGGTGCCCTTGCCGTCCTTTGTCGCCTGGCCGCGCCAGATGCCCTGTTCGTCCTTGGCGAGGGCGGACACGTCCGCATAGCCGGCGTCTTGGATGCGCTTCTTCGCCTGCGCTTCGGTGAAGCTGTTCGCGCCGGGGACCGGAGCGGGTGGTTTGGGCGTCGATGCCGATTTGACCGCCGGCGTGCTCGCGCTGGCGCCGGCGATCTTCTCGATCATGTCCTGATGCATCTTCAGCGTCGGCAGCGTCTCCGCAGCGAAAGATTTGAGGGCGGGATTGTCTCCGTTCTTGGCGTAGGCCTCGAACAGGCCGACCGCGTCCGCATGCGCCTTACGCTGCATCTCGACGTAAGGCTGGTCCAGCGAGGCCGTCGTGCTCTGCAATCGTTCCAGATCGCTCTTATGAGCGGCATCGGATTGCGCCGGCACCTGCAGCTTCTGCTCGCCGGCAATCTTCTGCAATTTGGCGTTCGCCGCGCCGTGATCGGCGATCATCCGCTTGGCGAAATCCTTGATCTGCTGATCCTTCGCACTGTCCTGCGCGATCTTGCTCGAATCCACTTCGAACATCCCGCCGATCGCAGCCTTGTTGACGAAGGTCTGCGCGTCGTCGGCCGCGAAGGCAGGGAGGGCAAGCATCAGCGCGGCGGTCGCCGACGGGATAAGGAATATCCGCATGCTCATGGGGCAAGGCTCCTTTGGTCTTGGTGGCACCGAACCACCGTTCCGGCCCTTTGTTCCCCAAGGGCCCTCGTTTCCATGACGTAAAAAATCGCCCGGCCGTGGCGGGGCGGATTTCGGGTTGGATCCGCTTGGGTGCCGAAGTTGCCTAGACGACAAATCAGGCAGCGTCAGCCGCCACGCTGGCTCTGCCGCCGATGACGGCAACAAACCTCGTATCGGGCCAATCGTTCGATGAATTTTTCCGTCGCACCGGCCAAAAACATCATTTGTTATTGTGACTTGGCAAATCGAGGCCGGTCGGCGCGAGCGCTTTTCGAAAAATGTGGCAAGCGCCTGCCTTGATGGAACGGAGGACTTTAATCGGAGTTTAGCGGCAGACAACGCGATGGAGAAAATCCAACATGGAATATGCTGCCGAAAATCTTCGTCCTGAAATCGCCGAACGGGAACGTTGCGCGGCCATGGCCGAGGCGCAAGCGAGGGAATTCGAACGCATCAAGATGTATCCGGTGGCACGCGCAATGCGTGCCTTGGCCTGCCGCATCAAAGAGTCCAGCCTGACACAGGAATTCGACACGCGAACTGCTTCTCGCAATATCGAACGTGCTGCGGTCTGATGGCCTCGACCGCGCTCTCACCGATCTCGGCGAAAGCCGTCCATATTTGCGTAGACATGCAGCAGATGTTCACGCCGCCGTGGCCATGGGCGGTCGATTGGCTGCCCGTGATCCTGCCACAAGTTCAGAGGCTGGTGCGCAAGCGACCCGAAGCCACGATCTTCACCAGGTTCATCCCGCGCGAAATCCGGGGAGGGCCACGGCCAGTGGAAACAATATTATGAGCATTGGGCGGACATGACGATCGCAAGGGCCGGCGAGGAGGCGGTGGACCTTCTGCCCGAGCTTGCCGTCCATATCCCGCCGGCGCGTGTGTTCGATAAGCCGATCTATTCACCGTGGCTGAGCGGCGAACTGGCTGGCGTGCTTCAGTCCGAAGGGGTCGAGGAAGTCATCGTCAGCGGCGGTGAGGCCGATATGTGTGTTTTGGCGACCCTGCTTGGCTCCATCGATCTGGGCTATCGAACGATCCTCGCGGAGGACGCCATCTGCAGCGCATCCGATGAGGCCTATGAGAACATCCTGAAGCTCTTCACCAAGCGGTACTCCCACCATGTCGAGGTCGCGCCGGTGGAGGCAATTCTCGAATGCTGGCGATAGCGGAGAGGCGGCGCCCCCGACCAGCGGACTGCTTTCGTTCGGAACATCTCGCTCCTTTCTTAGTTCGGTCGGCGCCGGCGCGTTCCGCGTCCCGAATGCGCCGTATTGGGCGTCAGGCGTCCTATCGAAAGGCTCGCCCGTTCACCCCTTTTGCGGGCGAGCCTTCCGTCGGACCAAGATTTGCGGGCGGTGATGGCGTTTGCGTCAGGCCCTGAGTTTAACAGCTGATTGAAACAAGTAGTTCAGGCGGAACGAAAGCCAGACCTAGGAATTAAATACAAGAATTCGAACACGACTTACAGGAGGACGAAATGGGACGAGGTATTCTGCTCTGGCTGCTCGGCGTTCCAATTCCGATCATCATCCTTTTGATGCTTTTTGCACGTTAGGAGCCGACGATGACCTTTTCCACGGCCGACGAACCCGCAACGATTGAGACATCATCCTCCGCCGTCAATTGGGGGCCGATCGTGGCCGGCGCTTTTGCGGCGGCCACTTTGACCGTCATCCTCATGCTTGTCGGTTCCGGACTCGGCTTGGCGATGATGTCGCCATGGGGTAGCCCTACCCTGACGACATTTGCGGTGTCGACCGCGGTCTGGCTGGTCATCGTGCAATGGCTGTCATCTGCGTTGGGCGGCTATGTCGCCGGGCGGCTTCGCACGAAGTGGGTCAACGTGCATACCGACGAGGTGTATTTCCGCGACACCGCGCATGGATTCCTGGCCTGGGCCCTGGCCACGCTGCTGGTGGCCACGGTCCTCGGCTCGGCGGTCTCCGGAATTGCCGGGACGGGCGCCCAGGCGACGACTGGTTTGCTGAGCGGCGCGGCCGCCGGTGCGGCTTCGCAGGCTTCGTCGGCGCAAGCTCCGTCCACTAACGATCTCGCCGGCTATTTCGTGGACGCGCTCTTCCGGCCGACCGGCAACGCGGCCGCGCCTACAGCGGCGGCAACGCCCCAAAACAACGCGGACGCTGCGGCACAGGCCGCACGCATACTGACAATCAGCGCTGCGAACGGCGAAATGAGCGCGGATGACAAGGCGTATCTTGCCCAACTCGTGGCATCCCGCACGGGCCTTCCCCAGGCTGAGGCGCAGAAGCGGGTCGACGAGGTCCTGGCGCGTGCCGAGGACGCCAAGAACAAAGCGAAGGCAGCCGCCGACAAGGCCCGCAAGGCGAGCGCCACCGCTGCACTGGTTGGCGCGCTGTCGCTGGTGATCGGCGCGTTCATCGCTGCGGTCGCGGCAGCGCTAGGCGGCAGGCAAAGAGACGAAGACGAGGCGGGCTATTTGCGCAGCGACTCCCGGACGGTTACGACCGCCGTCGGCTAAAGCATGTCTCCCGAAAGTGGGAACCGGTTTCGGGATAAAGACATGCGCAAATCAAAAACCTAAAGCGCATGGAGCGAATCTGAAAGATTGCGACGCGCTTTAGAGTGGTTCGCCGTTTCACGGAAACGGTGAACCACTCTATCTCTTTCCTTTGACGCAATTTCCAGCGGAAGCCGCTCACACTTTTCCTGAAATTGCTCTAATGGCGCGAAGCGGGACAGCAGCCGTGAAATTGAGACCGCTCGGAGCGAACCCCAACTCCACCGTCGCCCCGAGCTCGTAAGGCAAGGTCCGCTCGAGCACCTCGAAACCGAAGCCTCGTCGCTCGGTCTGCTTCAAATCTTCAACACCGCTTTCAGCCCAGACGAAGCGGAGCAGATCTTCCTCCAAACGCCATTCGATGTCGATGCGGCCAGTCCGGTTGGAGCTGGCGAGCGCCCCGTATTTCAACGCGTTCGTCGCCAGTTCGTGGATGGCCAAGCCCATCGTCTCGGCAGCCTTGGGGGCGAGCGTCAATGGCGGCCCCTCGATCGTCAGGTTATCGCCCTCCCGGCCCCCGGCGGCGCGCAATTCCTCGGCGACGATTAATGCCAGGTTGATCTCGATCGACGGACGGCGTGTGATCGCCGCCTGCACGCGGGCGAAAGCGTTGATGCGACCTTCCAGGTGAGCCGCGGCTTCGTCCAGGGATTCGCTTTTCTCCATCGTACGCCGCACGATCGAGCGGATCACGGCCAGCGTGTTGCGCATATGATGCTGCAATTCGGCGAAGTGGGCCTGCTGCTGTTCCTCGGCTTGCTTCTGGCGCGTGATGTCCTGGCCGACGCCACCGATATAAGCGACCTTTCCAGCCTCATCGCGCATCGGAAAGCCGGAATCGCGCAGCCAGCGTATCTCGTTGTCGGCCGGCCGGCAGATGCGGTATTGGAAGGTTGCGCGTTCGCCGTCGCGTATGCGTGCGATCTGGCCCAGCACATGCTCGCGATCCTCGGGCACGATAAGGTCGACCCAGGTGGCGAAATTGTCGCCGGCCAGGGCCTTTTGACGGCTCATCCCGTAAATTGCGTCGAAGGCCGGCGTCAGGTATTCCCACTGCAGCGTTTCGGCATTGCGGGCCCAGAGCACGTCCGAGGCGGCTTCGGCGAAACCCCGCAGGGTCTCGTCGCTCTCCCGCAGGCGGGCTTCGGCACGCGCATGCCCGCGCAAGCCCGGTTTGACATCTGCCAGACCGGGTTCAAGCGGCTTATTGGGCGGGCCCTTGGACATCACTCCTCGTTGGCGTCGAGATGCCTGCCCTCGCGATCGAGATGCAGATAATTGGGATTGAACAGCGCGACATCCTGCAATGCCTGGAGGTTGGGAATGGTCAGCGTCCTGTCCTTCAGCACGATGAGGTTCGAGGCCCGCAGCTCCTGCAGCGTGCGATTGACGTGAACCGTCGACATGCCCAGCGTCTCGCCCAGTTCCGTCTGCGTCAACGGGAATTCGCAACTGCTGTCGCTTGTGCAGCCGGCGGCCTCCAGCCGGATGAACAGCTCGCACAACAGATGCGCCATCCGCTCGAGCGCATCGCGCTGGCCGAGGTTGACCGTCCACTCGCGCTGGATCGCCGCCGCGACCAGCGATTCCCACCACAGAGCCTGAGTGATGCGCGGATGTCCGATCATCATCTCGTCGAAGGCGGCGCGCGAAATTTCCGAGACCGAGACTGGCGTGATGGCGCCGATCGAGTGGTCCATTTCTTTCAGGATGAAGACGTTGAGGTCACAGAGATCGCCGGGGAGGAAGAAAGCAATGATTTGCCGCCGCCCGTCCTCGAGCGTCTTATAGCGGCAGGCCCAGCCCTCGTTGATCAGGTTGATGAACTCAGGTTTCTCGCCTTCGTGGATGATGTCTTCGCGCGCGGCGAAGCGCCGGACGCGTTGCGCCGCAATTCTGACCAGCATCTCCTTGTCGGCCTGCGAAAGGCGCGTGAATTTCTCAAGCTTGCGGATCAGAGGTCGCCTCATCCCAGTCCTCTTTCCCCGTGATACACACAATGATGCGACGGCGACCTTACCTATGTTAATGTCGGACCGCGTAAGACGGTCCAAATGACTCCCTCGGGAGGCTTGCCATGAACGAGAAATTCGCCGGCGCTCGTGTTCTGGTCATGGAAGACGAGTATTTTCTGGCTGAGGATATCACAAAAGCCCTCTTGGGGCTCGGGCTGACGGTCATCGGTCCCTTCGCGACCCGTGACAAGGCCTTGAACTCCCTTGACCTGGATTGCGTCGACGCCGCCATACTTGATCTCGACCTGGCCGGTGGCATCGACTTTGCCGTGGCGGACGCGCTGCTGGAAAGGCGGCTTCCGTTTGTGTTCGCCACCGGTTATGACGCCGCTGCCATCCCCCCACGCTTTGCTGAGATTCGCAGGTTCGAAAAACCTTGCGACGCAACGGAACTGGCGCACCACATTGTGGACATGACGCGCGAGTCGCTGCCGATCCCTTGCGATCGATAATGGGTTTGGTGCCGGACTAAAGCATGTCTCCCGAAAGTGGGACCCGGTTTCGGGATAAAGACATGCGTAAGATCAAAACCCAAAGCGCATGGAGCGATCTGAAAGATCGCGACGCGCTTTAGATGGGCGTCAAATCGAAGCTCACGGCATGACCATGCCTGACGGCCGATCGCGCGATCATGTTGCTCAATTGCGGGGTCTCGACCGAGCAATCCGGCATGACGGTCAAGATGGCCCTCGTGGCCGCTGCGACCGACACCGGCGTGCGCTGCGAGGAACGCGTTTCCATGTAGTGTTCGATAAGCTCGTTCAGCCGCACAGGATGATATTTGATCACGCCGCAACCTCCCTTAGCCGCGCTTTTGTTATGTTTGCATTTGATAATTGCGCCCTGCCTCGGGCCACGCATTAACCCATGCGAGGGAGGCGGAAATTCTTTGGAAGCTTGGGCGCGGTCAAGACCCCGATCGCAAAAAGGGCCCGCCTCGCCTGGGGGTAGAGTTAGGCGGGCCCTCCGGCTCTCTTCGGTTGCCACCGTCTTGTATAGCCAGGGCCGAAATTTATCCGAGCCCGGAAAGAGTCGCTTTAACCTGCGTTATTGTCGGGGGCCTGAGCCGGGCGCAGATATCTTCAGCGTCACCCGGCGGACCCGGTTGAGTGGCGCCTGGGGTCGCCCGCGAGGCGCTCAGCCAAGCAACAAGAGAACAAAATGGTCTCCGCTGCCAATGGCTATGACTTTTCCGACATCAAGGCTGTTGCGCGCGAGCTCGTGCAGTCCGATCCGTCCGTGTCGATAGAGGACATAGTCCGCTCGCTTTACGAAGATCTCTATGAAGGCCAACCCTGCCCGCCGGCGTTGATTGAAGCCGTCAAGCAAGCGTTGCAGCACCCGGCCAGCGGGCAAACAGGCGCAGGTGGTACCTGATGTGCGCCGCTCTTGTCCGCCCTGAGCTGCATCGGCCTCTGAGAGTTGTCATGTCAGTTCTGGAGCGGCTTGTCGGCTGAAGGGAACATGCGGCTTCCCCGGGTGTTCGGCATCATGGATGATCTGCGCTCGCATCGCATCCAGCTCGACCTGGAACATCTTCTCCAAACCCGCCGACGCGCGGAGCGTCTGATCGGCGAAACCGGTTCGGCTATCGCCAGAAGTCGCATTTTGCTGCAGCAGTCCCGACAGTTGCTGGCCAAGATCGGGCGGAGACAGAAGCCTTGATCCGCCTTGGCAAAGTGCTCAAGGCACCCGGCCAGAAGCGCGCAGCCAGAAATAGCGTCAGGCTTGGTCGCCCAGGAAAATCCTGGCGTCCTTTGCGGCGTCTACGAAAGCCTGGCGAGCCACGCGTGGCGGCTGCTCGTCCCGCAGCACCGCAAGGCACGCCCTGATGGCGTGATGCCGGGCGCGGGAGTTGGGCTTCGGCCAGGTATGCAGAAGGACGTCGGCCGCATCCAGCACAGTGACCACCACCCGATCACGATCGATCCGGCCGGGCTGCACGATAACCGGTTTGCGAAAACGTTTGATGCGTTTTGAGCGCATGATCGCTTTGCCGCTGACCACTCGCCCAAAGAGAAGCGCTCAATCCTCGCCGCCATCAACAACCTATGTTAAGGCGGCGGCGCAATCATCGTGCAACATAGGTTGGCCTTTGTGCCCTCACTTAGGCCAGGCCCGGCCTGCAATCCTGTGTCACGGACGAAAACGCAGGTCGGGCTTCATCCGTACGGGGTTATGGCGAGCTGCCAGCGTGTTCAAGCCACCAACGACTGATGTGCGGTCTCCGTTCCGACAGCGGAACATTTGAACCTTTCACCGGTTAGCGCACCACCGGCGCCTCTGCTTGCGGGAGCACAGCCTTCAATCCGGGAAGGAAGATCAATGTCAGGCACCGACTTGTGGTTCATCGTCGTCGCGGGCGGCCCCCTCATTCTCATGCTCGTGATCGTCTACGTTCTCCTTACCCGCCGCCGCCGCGGACCGGCAGAGCGGCGCGAGAGCGACCGGGCAACCCAGCGTCTGTACCGGGACGAAGGCGACTAGCGCCTCTGTCCTGGCGAAGCTCGTCAAAGCGTGACGTCAAGCGCGGAACAACGCCGGTCTGCCGCTGTTTACCGAAACATGGGAATGAGGATCGAAAGCCGGAGCAACGGTTGATGGCCAATGACGAGTTGCCGGGAGTGCTGGCGACGCTGCCGGTTATCGATGCAAAGGCGGAGCCGACGCTGAAGAGCGCGGAGGCGGAAGCGTTCTACACGCATGCAATCCGCGAACTCGCCGCCACCGACATTCCGTTTCTGGTTGCCGGGACTTATGCGGTCAGCGCCTATACCGGCGTCGTACGCCAGACCAAGGATCTCGACATCTTCTGCAAGCCCGGCGATTGCCCACGCATCCTCACCCATTTCAAGGATATCGGCTACGCCGTCGAGATCGAGGACGATCGCTGGCTGGGCAAGGTCTTCGAAGGCCCGCATTTCTTCGACGTGATCTTTGCTTCCGCCAACGGGACCATGCACGTCGAGGACCAGTGGCTGGAGCATGCCCGCCAGGTCGAGCTGCTGGGCAGCCGGGTCAGGATCATCGGCCCGACCGAGCTTATCTGGTCGAAATGCTTCATCCAGGACAGGGGCCGGCATGATGGCGCCGACATCGCCCATACCATACTCAAGGCGCATGAGCAGATCGATTGGCAAAGATTGCTCTCCTATCTCGACACCCACTGGGAGGTGCTCTTGATGCAGTTGCTGAATTTCAGATGGATCTATCCCAGCGAACGCGACCACATTCCCGACTGGCTGCTCGACAATCTGCTCGACCGGCTCGGCAGGCAGCGGAAACTGCCTTCGCCGCGCATGAAGATCTGCCGCGGCCGGCTTTTGTCGCAGGTCGACTACGAGATCGACGTCAAGGAATGGGGCTTCGCCGGCGTCGGCGGCGTTGGAGAATTCCGCGATGGCTGAACAAAGCAGGACAGGCCGCAAAGCGAGCGGCAACGGCAAGGTCAAGGTTGCCGCCATGGGCGATCTGCATGTTCAGGAAGATGCGCAGACCTCCTACCGCGACCTGTTCGGCGAGGTTTCCCGAGAAGCAGACGTCCTGGTGCTCACCGGCGACCTCACCAATCTCGGCAAGCCGAAGGAGGCCGAGTTGCTCGCGGAGGATTTGCGCGCCTGCTCCATTCCCGTGGTCGCGGTGCTCGGCAATCACGACTACGAATCCGGCTGCGTCGACCAGATCGCGGCGACGCTCCGTCAGGCAGGCGTCTATCTCCTCGATGGGCAGGCCACGGAGCTGATGGAAGTCGGCTTTGTCGGCGTCAAGGGTTTTGTCGGCGGCTTCGGCTCGAGGATGCTTGGCTCTTTCGGCGAGCCGGCGATCAAGGCCATGGTGGCCGAGAGCGTCAATGAGGCGATGCGGCTCGAGAACGCCATGCGGCAGGTCCGCGCCAAGCGCACGCTGGTGGTGCTTCACTATGCGCCGATCGCGGAGACGGTCGCCGGCGAGCCGCCGGAAATCTTTCCGTTCCTCGGATCGTCCAGGCTCGCGGAAACGATCGACCGGTTCAAGGTGAGCGCGGTCGTGCACGGCCATGCCCACCGTGGCAGCTTCGAGGGCCAGACCCCCGGCGGCGCCAAAGTCTACAACGTCGCCATGCACATCACGAAGCCGACGGGCCGTCCCTACGCGCTGCTCGAAATCTGAACGTTAGACCTCGTCGAACCGGTTGCCTTCCTTGGAAGGGTCCTTCGACAGGACGCGTTCTTCTTCGTCATCAGGCAAGGCTTCGTCGCTGTCCTGGAAGGGGTTGTCGTCATCCTCTTCCGGAAGGTCGCCTTCCGCTTCGGCATCGTCCTGCGGATCACCGTTCACCGCGACGCTGTCAGGCAGGATCCTGCTGCCCTCCAGAGCGTCCCAGTCCTGCTGTTCGATGGTCGGCGCTTCGGTTTCGTCGGTCTTTGCAGGCCGCTGTTTGTCGCGCGGGTCCATGACGTTCTCCATTTCTGAGCTTCAAGTGGAGAACCTCTCGCCGAAACAGTTGTTCCGCTTCATATCCAATCACGGATGGTTGGCGCGGTTGCCCGGGAACAGCACGGCGCCTTGTGGCTTATCGTGCCGAACCGGGAACTTTCATGCCTCGCCAGCTCGATCTCAGAAGCGGCAAACCTGTCTGGTCTGCCTATCGCTCGCCCGCGGTGCCGGCGGAACGCCTGATCCGAGATGCAAAGACCGATGTCCTGATCGTCGGCATGGGCATCAGCGGCGCGATGATGGCCGAAGCCTTGACCCGCGACGGCCACGCCGTCATTTGCATCGACAGGCGTGGGCCGTTGCAGGGCTCGACGGCCGCGACGACGGCGCTCGTCGAGTTCGAGATCGATCAACCGCTGACAAGGCTGTCCAGGATGATTGGAGGCGATGCCGCGCGGCAGGCCTGGATCCGCTCGCGGCTGTCGCTGCTCAACCTGCGCGGACGCATCGCGGAACTCGATATTCGCTGCCGGTCGGCCGAGACGCCGTCGCTCTACTTGGCCGGCAATCGGCTCGATGCACCGGAGCTGCGCAGCGAGGCCGAAGCGCGTCGCGAGGCAGGCATTGGAGCGTCCTTCCTGCCACGCAAGAAGCTGAGAGAAGATTTCGGGATAGAGCGCGCCGCAGCGATTCTGAGCCACGGCAATCTGGCGCTCGATCCACGCAAATTGACGTCCGGGCTGCTGATGAGGGCGTTGCAACGAAAAGCACGGTTCTATGCGCCGGCGGAAGCGACGGCCATCGAAGATACCCGCCTCGGCGTGACGGTGGCGACGCGCCTCGGTCCGAGGATACATGCTCGCCATCTTGTGCTCACGACCGGCTACGAGCTGCTCGATATCGTGCCGAGGACCGGCCATCGCATCATCTCGACATGGGCGATTGCCACCCGGCCGCAGCCGGAGAAGATCTGGCCGCTCGCCGCCCTGATCTGGGAAGCTTCGGACCCTTATCTCTATCTCAGGGCGACATCCGATGGTCGCGTGATCTGCGGCGGCGAAGACGAGGAGTTCACCGACGAGGAGAGGCGTGACGCCCTGATCGCGGAAAAGAGGGACCGACTTGAGGAGAAACTCGGCAAAATCTTCCCGCGACTCGACATCGCGGCGGAATTCGCCTGGACCGGCTCGTTCGGAGCTGCCGACACCGGACTTCCGATTATCGGCAGTGTGCCCGGCCACCCGCGCGTTCATGCGGTGATGGGCTACGGCGGAAACGGAATCACGTTTTCACAGATCGCGTCCGAGATCGTCTCGGCTTCCATCGCCGGCAAGGAGGATACGGATGCGAGCCTCTTCGCGTTCAAGAGATGATTGGGCTACGCGATCTGCTCGAACGTGCACTGCCGCGGCGCCTTGTCCGGCCGCCAGCGCAGCAACCTTGTGCCATGCCGGAAGCGCTCACCGGTGACATGGTCGAAACGAATCTCGACGACCAGGTCCGGCTTCACCGGCTCCCATTCACCGCTGCGCTCTGCGCTCCAGCGGCTCGGACCGCCCGGCGCCTTGCCGGTGAAGCCCGGCCCGCGCAAGGCCTCGAGCTTCGCCGTGAGCGCCGCGCGGTCTTCATTGGCGATGGTCGATGTGAAGCCGACATGATCGAGCTGCCCATTGTCGTTGTAGAGGCCGAGCAGAAGCGATCCGACCTGCCGTTTGCCGCTCAGATAGCGGAAACCGCCGACCACGCAGTCGGCGGTGCGCAGCCGCTTGACCTTGACCATCGCGCGCTCGCCCGGCCGATATGGCTCGTCGAGCATCTTGGCGACGACACCATCGGTCGGGCCGTGGCCGGCGCCTTGCAGCCATTGCCTGGCGGTGGCGACATTGGTGGTCGATGGCGACAGCTGGAGGCCGGGATTGGCCGCCTTGGACAGAAAGGCCTCCAAAGCCTCGCGCCGGGCCCGCAGGGGTCGTTCGAGCATGATCTTGCCTCCCGGGGCGACCAGCATGTCGAACAGGATCAGCCGCGCCGGCGTCTCGATGCTGAGCTTGCGGATACGGCTCTCCGCGGGGTGCAGCCGCATCTGCAGCGCGTCGAAGGAAGCGCGACCGTCGATCTCGATGACGATCTCGCCGTCGACGACGAAATCCTCCGCATCGAGGCTTTGCATCGTCGCCATCAATTCGGGAAAGTAGCGGCCAAGCGGCTTTCCGGATTTCGCCCTGAGATCGACGGCCTTGCCGTCCTTGAAGGCAAGGCAGCGGAAGCCATCCCACTTCGGCTCGTATTGCCAGGAACCATTTCCCTCCGGCAACGCTTCCGCCGTTCGCGCTTCCATCGGCGGCGTTTCCGATGGCAACGGCAAGTCGCTCCGGTGCGCCGCTACCATCGTTCTTCCGTGTCATGGTGCGGCAGGTCGATGCCGCAGCAGACCCAGCCGAGCCGTTGCGAGGAACCGTAATTGTGACGCGGCTCAAGCCCGGACGGATCGTCAAAGGTCCCGATATGCATCGCGACTTCGTACGGGTTCGCGTCGTAGGCAAGGGTAAGCGGCGTGCCGCAAGACTGGCAGAAGCTTCTGCGGGCGATCGGCGAGGAGCGGCGATAGGCTGGTTCCGTGGTCAGCCACAAGAGGCCGGCGACAGGTGCCCAGCCAAGCACGGCGAAGGCGCTGCCAGTCGCGCGCCTGCACATATCGCAATGGCAGTAATGCACGCGCGGCTCTGCCGTCAGACAATAGCGGATGTTGCCGCACAGGCATCCGCCGTATCGCTCGACGGCTGCGTTTCGCGTAAAGACGTCCGCATCTTCCATCAAGCTTGAACGCTCGACCGAAGATGCGGTTTCGGCAACGCGAGATTTTACGCGTCGAGATCGATCAGGGCGATGCCGAGGCCCAGTCGCTTCGTGCGCCGCAAATGCACAGGCGATTCCGTCACCGTGACTTCGAGGGTCGGCTTCACCACGCCTTCCAGCAGGTGCCCACCGCGGGTGGATCCGTCGCTCAGGCCCAGCACCGCATGCAGATGCAGGCTTGGCTTGCCGCTGTCGTCGACGGCGATGTCGCCGATGGCGCTCAGCACCTCACACTGCTCGTCGACCGGTAGCTTGCGGTAGGATTTCGAGCCGAAATCGAACCAGCCGACCGTTGCTCTTTCGAAAGCGCCGATTGCCGTCAGCGAGGCGCCGGTAATTCCCTTCTGCCCCGCGAAAGCCGTAAGGGAGGCGAAGGCTTCCTCGCCCGGATCGAGCACGACCACGAATATTCTCTGTCCCGAGGTTTCAGTGACCAGCTTCGATTTCATGATGCCCTACTGACGGAGAGATGGACTGGCACAGAACGCCTCGCCACGCCGCATGTTCCCGGCGAAGCCTCGCGGCACTCCGGTTGAGCAGGAGCCTCACAGTTTGGTGAAGTGTCGCGGTTCTGCGTTCAGCGCCGGAACAATGGAACCATCGAAAGGTTAGCGCACAAGACCAGCCAGCCAGGAGCGAGCCATGTCCCAGCCTTCAGTCGCATCAAACAACGGGTTCAGTCGAAGAAGGTTCATGGCAGGTACTGTTTCGGCGGCGGCAGCACCGTTGCTAGCATCGACCGCGCAGGCTGAGGCGCCAGTCATCTCCCAAACAAAGTTGAGGCAGCCGGTCGTAACGTCGCTCAGGATCAACGAGCAGCCCTATGAACTTTCGCTCGACACCCGAACCAGCCTGCTCGACGCGTTGCGCGACCACGCCGGCCTTACCGGCACCAAAAAGGGCTGCGACCACGGCCAGTGCGGCGCCTGCACGGTGCTGGTTGACGGCAAGCGGGTGCTGTCTTGCCTGAGCTTCGCCGTGATGAACGAAGGCAAGGACATCACGACGGTCGAAGGGCTCGCCTCCAGCGACGGCAAGCTGCATCCGATGCAGCAGGCCTTCATCGACCACGATGCCTTCCAGTGCGGCTATTGCACGCCGGGCCAGATCCTGTCGGCGATCGGTTGCGTCAATGAAGGTCACGCCGAATCCGAGAATGACATCCGCGAATATATGAGCGGCAATATCTGCCGCTGCGCCGCCTATCCCAACATCGTCGCCGCCATCCTGCAGGCGCGCGACGAGACGAAGGGAGCCTGACATGCGTCCGTTCGTCTATGAACAGCCTGCCGACATCTCCGCGGCGGTCGCGATCGCGTCCCGGTTCACGACCAACGACGATCAACCCACGCGAGCCAATGCGCAGTTCATCGCGGGGGGTACCAACCTTGCCGACTACATGAAGCTCGGCGTGGCGGAACCCAACCGCCTGCTTGATCTCAACCGGCTCAAGGAGTATGGACTGAGGCAAATCCGGGTAACCGATGACGGCATCCGCTTCGGCGCCCTGGTGCGTATGGGCGAGGCTGCGGATCACCGAGAGGTCAAGGAGCGCTATCCCGTCATTGCCGACAGTTTGCGATTGGCGGCAAGCGGCCAGATCCGCAACATGGCAAGCCTGGCCGGAAACATCCTGCAACGCACGCGCTGCGAATATTTTCGCGAGACGTCTTGGCAATGCAACAAGCGTGTGCCTGGCTCCGGCTGCGCGGCGATGGAGGGCTTCAACCGGCAGCATGCGGTTCTGGGGGCCAGCGATGCATGCATCGCCACTTACCATGGCGATTTCGCCCAGGCGTTGATCGCGCTCGATGCTGTCGTCCATGCCGAAGGCTCGCGCGGCGCACGAAAGATCCCGTTCGCCAAGCTGCATCGGCAACCCGGCGACACGCCACATATCGAAACCGATCTCGCCGCTGACGAGATCATCACTGCGATCGAAGTGCCCGCCATCCCGTGGGCACGGCGCTCGCTTTACCTGAAAATCCGCGACCGCGAATCCTATGCCTTTGCGCTGGCTTCGGCGGCCGTCGCGCTCAACCTGGACGGCGAGACCGTGCGCGAGGCACGCATCGCGCTCGGCGGTGTGGCGACCGTGCCCTGGCGTGCCAGCGCGGCCGAACAAAGCCTGCAAGGCAAGAAGCTCGACGAGGCATCGGCGGAAGCGGCGGCCGACGCCGCCTTCGCCCAAGCCCGACCGCGCCAGCACAACGCATTCAAGATCGAGCTTGGAAAACGAACGCTGGTGCGGGCACTGCTTGAAACCCGAGACATGAAGGTATGACCATGGACGCTGCCGCTCCCAGACCCAAGGAGAACATGGGCGAACCGCTGCCGCGCGTCGATGCACGGTTGAAAGTCACCGGACAAGCCCACTACCCCGCCGATCTGCCCACCGCCAACATTGCCTATGGCGCGCTGGCCACCAGCAGCATTGCCAAGGGCAAAGTGACGAAGCTTCGTCTCGACGACGCCCGCGCGGTGCCCGGCCTGCTCGACATCGTCACCTATGGCGACATGGACAAGGTCGACAAACCGAAATTCGGCAATTCCGGCGCGACTTCTATCGGACCGCTGCACGACAGGACGATCTTCCATGACGGTCAGATCGTCGCGCTCGCGGTTGCCGAGACATTCGAGGCGGCCGAAGAAGCGGCGCGGCTGATCCGCGCCGAGTACGAGGAGGAGAAGCCGACTGCGACTTTCGACAGCCCGGGGACGGCGACCATCCCTGCCGCCGGAAAGAGCCCTCTGTTCAAGGAAGATGTGAAGGCAGGCGACTTCGATGCGGCCTATGCCGATGCCGCGGTCAAGATCGACCAGCGCTACTCGACGCCCACGCAGCATCACAATCCGATCGAGCTGTTTTCAACGACGGCCTTCTGGGAAGGCGACCAGCTGACCGTTCACGAGCCGTCGCAGAATGTGACCGGTTGGAAGGTCGAGTTGGCAAGGCAGTTGAAGATCGACCCTGCGAAGGTGCGCATCGTCAGCCCCTTCATCGGCGGGGCCTTCGGCTCGAAGGGGCCGATGACACCACGCACGGCAATCGTGGCGGTGGCCGCCAAGCGCCTCGGACGTCCGGTGCGCTGCGTGGCCAGCCGCATGCAGGCTTTTGGCACGCAGACCTATCGGGCCGAAACCCGGCACCGCATCCGCATCGGCGCCGGCAAGGACGGCCGCATCACCGCCTTCGCGCATGAAGGCTGGGAGGTGACGTCGCGCCCGGACGCCTATGTCGTCGGCGGCACGTCGGCCACCGGCCGCATGTATGATTATGGCTCGGTGCTGACCCATGTCTCGCTGGTGCAGGCGGACCGCAACACGCCGGGCTACATGCGCTCACCGCCCGAGACGCCTTATGTCTACGCGCTTGAAAACGCCATGGACGAGATGGCCGTTGCGCTTGGCATGGATCCTGTCGAATTCCGCCGGATCAACGAGCCCAAGACGGAGCCGATCGGCAAGAAGCCGTTCTCCAGCCGTTCGCTGATCCAGTGCTACGACCAGGCTGCGGAAGCTTTTGGCTGGGCCGACCGCGATCCGAAGGTCGGCGCGATGCGCGACGGCGACTGGCTGGTCGGCATGGGCTGCGCCACGGCGATTTATCCAACGGCCGTCGCGCCATGCGCGGCGCGCGTGCGCCTGACGGTCGACGGCGATGTGCGGCTGCAATGCGGTTCGCACGAGATCGGCACAGGCGTTCGCACGGTGGCCGGCCAGATGGCGTCGGAGCGTCTCGGTGTGAGCATCGACAAGATCAGCGTCGAAATGGGCGACAGCGGCCTGCCTCCGGCTCCGGTCTCGGGCGGGTCGATCTCCACGGCAAGCGTGTGCTCGGCGGTGCTCATGGCCTGCGACACTATCCGCACCAAGCTCTACGCCGCAGCGACCGCGGAAGGCGGTCCGCTGGCCAGCTCCCATAATGAGGAACTCGAGCTTGCCGGCGGCAAGATCGTGGCGAAGAGCGGCGCCTCGGCCAAGGTCGGGGATGTCCTGAAAGCCATGCAGGTCGGCGCGATCGAGGAATATGCCGAGTTCGCCCCAAGGGCGCGACGCCGGAGGCGCTGAAGAAGCTCTATGCCGGAACGCCGGAGTTCCATGGCGGCGAGCAGGACGAGGATTCCGTGAAATACGCCTTCGGCGCCGAGTTCGTCGAAGTCCGCATCAACCGCTATACCAGGGAAGTCCGCGTGCCGCGCATCGTCGGCGCCTTTGCCGCCGGCCGCATCATGAACACCCGCACGGCGCGCAGCCAGTTGATGGGCGGCATGATCTGGGGCATCGGTCAGGCGTTGCATGAGGCGACCGAGGTCGACAGGCGCTACGCGCGCTATGTGAATCGCGACCTGCAAGACTACGTTGTGCCGGTCAATGCGGACATCAAGGACCTGCAGGTGATCCTGGTGCCGGAGGTCGACCATGCGGTCAATCCCGCCGGCGTGAAAGGCCTCGGCGAGCTCGGCAATGTCGGCACGGCCGCTGCCGTCGCCAGCGCGGTTTACCACGCCACCGGCAAGCGTATCCGCGACCTGCCGATCAGGATCGAGCAACTGCTCGTCTGAGCACGCCTGCGATGAACGCGCACAGCTATTTTCTCTGACAGGGCGAAACCCATGTTTCACCTTGGCGTTTGGATGCTGCCCATCGCGGGCATCCCTCTGATCCTCATTTTGATCTGGATGTATGTCCTCGCCAGGCGCCGGAGCCGGCGGCTGGCGGAGCCGAGAGGCGGTCCGTCACAAGAGACGCAGCGGCGCCGCAACGACCAGAAGGGCTGAAGGGTCTCGAGGCCCCTGCTTTAGCTCAACCGACGTCTGTTACCCCGCCGGCAGAGCGTAGGCGATGACTTCGTCGCCGACCTTGGTTTCCATGAAATGATGGCCGCCGGGCGCGATGACGACATACTGCCTGCCGCCGACTTCGTACGTCATCGGCGTCGTCTGGCCTCCGGCGGGAAGATCGGCCTGCCACACCTCCTTGCCGCTCCTGATGTCGATCGCGCGAAGCTTGTTGTCGGTGGTCGCGGCGATGAAGATCAGGCCGCCGGCCGTCACCAGCGGACCGCCATTGTTCGGCGTTCCGATGGTGAGCGGCAGCATCGAGGGGATGCTGAACGGGCCGTTGCTTTCGGCACTGCCCAGCGGCTCGTCCCACAGCGTCCTGCCGGTCTTGAGATCGATCGCGCGGATATGGCCATAAGGCGGCTTCGAGCAGAGCAGGCCCGTGAATAGGCGCCAGCCGGCATTGACCGCAATGGCGTAGGGCGATCCGGCCTGCGGGTCGCCGATATCCTTCACCTTTTTCGGGCTGCCGCCCTTGTCGATCGGCCTGAAGCCCATCTCGTCCGCCTTCTGGCGCGCAATGAGCTGGTTGTAGTTCGGCATGTCGTTGTAATTGGCGATCAGCACGCCGTTGTCGGTGTCGACTGCGATGCTGCCCCAGTCCGAGCCGCCATTGTAGCCAGGATATTCGATGAAGGGCCGGTCGACTGTCGGCGGCGTGTACTCGCCCTGATAGGAGGCACGATGGAACTGGATGCGGCAGTAGAGCTGATCCAGAGGGCTCATGCCCCACATATCCTTTTCGGTCAGCGCCGGCTGGTCGAGATGCGCGTAGCCGGAATAGGGCTGCGTCTTGGAGAGCTTGTCCGGTTCGACGCCGCCCGAGGGCGCCTTACGCTCCTCGACCGGGAACAGCGGCTTTCCGGTCTTGCGGTCGAGCACATAGATCTGGCCCTGCTTGCTGGGCACGATGATGGCCGGGATCTTGCCGGTCACCGTCGGGAAGTCGACCAGCGTCGGCTGCGATCCGAGGTCGTAGTCCCAGAGATCGTGATGCACCGTCTGGAAATGCCAGACCGGCTTGCCCGTCGTGACATCGATGGCGACGATCGAGGAGTTTAACTCGTTCTCGAAACCCTTGCGATCGACGCCGTAATAGTCGACGGCGGCATTGCCGAGCGGCAGGTAGACATAGCCGAGCTGCGGATCGGCGGCGGCGACGGTCCACATGTTCGGCGTGCCGCGCGTGTAGGTGTCGCCTTGAGACGGCGCGCCGGTGCGATCGGGATGGCCCATATCCCATGCCCAGGTCAGTTTGCCGGTGGTGACGTCATAGCCGCGCACGACGCCCGAGGGCGCGTTCTCGGCCTGGCCGTCCTTGACTTGTGCGCCGACGATGGCGATGCCGCGCACGATGGTTGGCGGCGCCGTGATGGAATACCAGCCAGGCACCGTCTCGCCGATGCCCTGGTTGAGATCGACGCTGCCTTGCTGACCGAAATCCGAGCAAGGTCTTCCTGTCTTGGCGTCGATGGCGATCAGCCTTGCGTCCAGCGTTCCGAAGATGATCCTCGTGGCGCAGGCCTGGTCGGCATTCGCGCCTGGAGCGGCGAAATAGGCGACGCCCCGGCAACTGGCGCCGTAGGGTATCGCGTTGTCCGGCACCTTCGGCTCGTAGCGCCATTCTTCCTTGCCGCTGCGGGCATCGGCGGAAATGACAATGTCCTTGGCCGAGCAGGCATAGAGATGGCCACCGATCTCCAGTGGCGTGTTCTCCGGCGAATAGAGGTCCTTGGTTGCCCCGGTCGGCATGTCGCCGGTGTGGAACGACCAGACGCGGGTGAGCTTGGCGACGTTGGCCGCCGTGACCTGATCGAGTGGCGAATAGCGCGTCCCGAGTTCCGAGCCGCCGTAGACCGGCCAGTCATTGCCGGCCCGATGGATCGCGGCATCCTGCGACGCCGGCGCCCCCTTCGGCGCGGATTGCGCGGCTGGCGCTGGCGGTCGCGCCGGTTGTGACTGCGCCGAGGCATTGACGTGCAGGAAGCCGAACGCCGCCAGCGCAGCGATCGGCAGCAGCAGGCCGGTCACGTAGGCTGCGTTTCGGCCCCCGCGCCTTGTCCGGTCGCGGAAGGCGGGCATCGCGAGCAGCACGAAAATCAGGATGATCGTAGGAGCAAGGGTGCGTGGCATCAGGGCCCAGCCATCGAGACCGACCTCCCAATAGGCCCAGGCGAGGGTGGCGAGCCAGGTCAGCACATATAGCCAGACGCCGGCCATGTTGCCGGCCAGCAGCAGAATGCCCGCGAGCAGCAACGCGATGCCAGCCGGCAGATAGTACCAGGAGCCGCCGAGGGCGATCAGCCAGGCGCCGCCGCCGCCGATCAGCAGGCCAAGAATGGTCAGCAGCACCCCGACCAGCGCTCTCCACCAATAAGCGACGCCGTGATGGCGCACAGGACGACGGGGGTTGTTTGCAGCGTCGGTCATGGCATTTTCCAGCGTGAAACTGATTGTGATATCCGGCGAACGCATGCGGGCGGCTGTGGTTGCGGATTAAATCCGCGACCCGTTCCCGGTTGTGGTCACCATTCTGTGATCCTTGTGCGGCTTCGGAACTTTCGCGGCGAAAGCGCCGTTAGGTGTCGTCAACCCTGGGTTTGCCTTCAGCAGAATCGGCGAGGGGATGCCGCAGATCTTCTCGAAAAACGCCAATGGCGTTGCGCGCTTTGTCATCTGGGGAAGTTGTGCCGTTCTGCTGATCGCCGCCGCGATCGGGATAATCCTGCCCCGTTCGGACCTGGTAACGGGAGTAGGTGAGCCATTGGCGCAGCCGGTGCCGTTCAGCCACAAGCACCATGTCGGTGAGCTCGGCATCGACTGCCGCTATTGCCACAACGGCGTCGAAACCTCGTCTTCGGCGGGTCTGCCGGCCACCGAAATCTGCATGACCTGCCATTCCCAGCTTTTCACCAATGCCAATATGCTAGCGCCGGTGCGCGCAAGCCTGGCCAGCGGCAAGCCGATCGAATGGCAGCGCGTCAACAGCGTGCCCGACTTCGTCTTCTTCAACCATGCGATCCACATCAACAAGGGCGTCGCCTGCGAGACCTGCCATGGCGAGGTTGACCGGATGCCGCTGACCATGCGAGCGCACACGCTGAGCATGGAATGGTGCCTAGGCTGCCATCGCAATCCGCAGCCCAATTTGCGTCCGCCACAGGACGTGTTCCTGATGCACTGGCAGCCGCCTGCGGACATCGATGAGATCAGGCGGCAGCTGATCGGCATGCTCGACATCCATCCCGAGACGATGACGGATTGCTATGTCTGCCATCGCTGACGACAGACTTGGTCCCGCCATCGACATCGAGGCTCTGCGCAAGCGGCTGGCGCATGGCGGCGAAATGTGGCGCAGCCTGGACGAGATC
Source organism: Mesorhizobium sp. M2A.F.Ca.ET.043.05.1.1 (assembly GCF_003952445.1). NCBI lineage: Bacteria > Pseudomonadati > Pseudomonadota > Alphaproteobacteria > Hyphomicrobiales > Phyllobacteriaceae > Mesorhizobium > Mesorhizobium sp. M2A.F.Ca.ET.043.05.1.1. The sequence continues at coordinate 3,854,775 of NZ_CP034446.1, read as the reverse complement.
GCCGGCACCGACGAATTCCGGCGCTTTGTCGAGGCCGAATTCCCGGCAATCGCGGAACGTCTGCCGGCAAAGCCGAACCGGCGCACGCTGCTGAAGCTGATGGGCGCCTCGCTGTCGCTTGCCGGGCTGGCCGCCTGCAGCAGGGCGGAAAGCATCGTGCCCTATGTGCGCCAGCCGGAAATCCTCGTTCCCGGCAAGCCTGTCCATTACGCGACGACGCTGTCCAGCGACGGCTTCGGCATTGGCGCCATCGTCGAAAGCCACGAGGGGCGGCCGACCAAGGTTGAGGGCAATCCCGATCATCCGGCGTCGCGCGGCGCGACCGACGCTGTGATGCAGGTAGCCGTGCTGACGCTGTTCGATCCTGACCGCTCACGCACGCCGCTGAAGGATGGCGAGCCGGCAGCTTACGGCGATTTCCTCAAGGACATGGCGGCGCTTGTCTCGCGCTGGGCGGCATCGCAAGGGCATGGCGGGGCGTTGCTGGTTGAGGCTACGACATCGCCGACCGCCGCAGCACAGATCGATGCGTTGCGGGTCCGCTATCCCGAGCTGAAAATCTATCGCCAGGACCCATTGGCAACGCCAGCCGCAGAGGCAGTCTCGCGCGCGCTGTTCGGATCGTCGCTGACGCCGATCTATCGCTTCGACCGTGCAGATGTGATCCTCAGCCTCGACGCCGATTTCCTCGGAGAAGGACCTGGGCGACTTGCCTATGCCCGAGACCTTGCCGCGCACCGGCGTGTGCGAAGCCCTAACGACCGGATGAGCCGGCTCTATGTAGTGGAATCGACGTCCACTATAACCGGGGCTGCCGCCGACCATCGGCTTGCTATCAAGCCAAGTGAAGTCGAATCCGTGGCTGCCGGATTGAACGCAGCTTTGGCCGGCCAATCCGGGGGCTCCGGCTCGGCGATCGACCAGGCCTGGAGGACGGCGCTGGTCGACGACCTGAGGGCGGCGGGCCGCAACGCGTTGGTCGTTGCAGGGGCGCATCAGAGCGCCTTCGTTCAAGCCGCCGCTTTGTCTGCCAATGCGAAGCTTGGCGCTCTCGGCAACACGGTCGAGCTGATCGAGCCGCCGGATGCATTGCAGGTCGATGGCGACCTCGCCGCGCTGTGTGAGGCAATCGGCGATGGCGCGATCGACACGGTCGTGGTGCTGGGCGCAAACCCGCTGCACACGGCTCCAGCGAGGCTCGATGCGCATAAGGCATTCTCCAGCCTGAAGCTGCTTGTCCATCACGGGCTCTATCGTGACGAGACCGCGTTCCCGGCGCATTGGCATGTGCCGGCGGCGCATGAGCTCGAGAGCTGGAGCGACATCCGCGCCCATGACGGCGCCGCCTCGCTTGTGCAGCCGCTGATCAAGCCGCTTTACGATGGCAAGACCATGCATGAATTGCTAGCCGTGTTTGGCGGCCAGTTCGAGACCGATCCGCTGGCGATCGTCCGGCAGCATTGGGCAGCGCTCGATGACGATGCCTGGAGGAAGGCGTTGCGTGACGGCGTCATGTCGAACAGCGCCGCCAGGCCCGTATCCGTCACCGTGCCGCCTGATCTGGGCGGCTTGAGACCGGCGGCGAAGGCCGCCGACGGCATCGAGATACGGTTCGTCGCCGATCCGTGGCTGCGCGATGGCCGCTTTGCCAATGCGTCGTGGCTGCAGGAGCTGCCGCGGCCGCTGACCAAGATCGTCTGGGGCAATGCGGCGCTCATCTCGCCCGTCACCGCGGAGCGGCTGAAAATTGCAAATGGCAAGGTGATAAACGTCGCGTCGAATGGAGTGAATGTCGACGCGCCGGCCTGGATCATGCCCGGCCACCCGGATGAGACGATAACGCTCTCCTTCGGCTTCGGGCGCAAGGCCGGTTCCGTTGCAGCGCTGTCGGAAGGCTATGATGCGTTCCCTTTGCGCGGCACGGCGGAATGGATGGCGACCGGTGCTGTAATCACGCCGCGCGAGAACAGCGCTCGCGTCATCACCACTCAGCATCATCAGGCGATGGAAGGTCGTGCCATCGTTCGCCACGCCTCGCTCGATGCGTTCCGGCAGGATCCGGATTTCGTCCGCAAGGATGCGCCGCCAGACCCGACAGAGTCGCTTTATCCTGATTGGCCTTACGACCAGGAAGCCTGGGCGATGGCGATCGACCTTTCAGCCTGCATCGGCTGCATGGCCTGCGTCTCCGCTTGCCAGGCGGAAAACAACATCGCCACGGTGGGGCCGGACGAATGCGAGCGCGGCCGCGAAATGCATTGGCTTCGTGTCGATCGCTACTATGCCGGACCGCTCGATGCGCCCGAGACCTTCTTCCAGCCAGTGCCATGCATGCATTGCGAGAAGGCGCCTTGCGAAGTGGTCTGCCCGGTCAACGCAACCGTGCATACGCATGATGGGCTGAACGCGCAGGTCTACAACCGCTGCATCGGCACGCGCTATTGCTCGCAGAACTGCCCCTACAAGGTGCGGCGCTTCAACTTCCTCGACCACCAATCATTCGACAAGGACGAAGCCGGGCCGGAGCAGGGCGTTCATAACCCCAATGTCAGCGTGCGCTCGCGCGGCGTGATGGAAAAATGCACCTACTGCGTCCAGCGTATCAGCGCCAAGCGCATCCAGGCGCAGATCGAAAATCGCGACATTGCCGATGGTGAAGTCGTCACCGCCTGCCAGCAGGCCTGTCCGACCCAGGCCATCACCTTCGGCGATCGCAACAGGAAAGACGCAAAGGTCGTCCGCGAGAAAAGCGCGCCGCAGAATTACGCGCTGCTGGAGGAGTTGAACACAAGGCCGCGCACCACCTATCTGGGCAAGATCTCCAATCCGAACGGCAAGCTTGCCAAGCCGGGCAAGGCGACCGATGGCTGAGGCGACCGCGAACAGCTTGGACGTCCTGCGCGGCCGCCACGATTTTCCCGAGATCAGCGGGCGCATCGGCTCGATCGTGCTCAACGGCCGCTTGCCGCGCCATTTCTGGACGGCGTTCTTCCTCTGCTTCCTGCTCGTCCTGTTCTTCCTCTACTCGATCACCTATCTGATTTCCGTCGGCGTCGGCGCCTACGGCATCAACTTGCCCGTGGTCTGGGGCACGATGATCTCCAACTTCGTCTGGTGGATCGGCATAGGCCATGCGGGCACCTTGATCTCGGCGGTGCTGCTTTTGCTACGACAGCCATGGCGCGCCTCGATCAACCGTTTCGCCGAAGCCATGACCCTGTTCGCGGTCGCGATGGCGGGGCTGTTCCCGATCCTGCATCTCGGCCGTCCGTGGTTTTTCTATTGGCTTCTGCCGCTGCCCAATGTGCACATGCACTGGCCGCAATGGCGCAGTCCCCTGGTCTGGGATTTCGCCGCGATCGCAACCTACGCGACCGTCTCGCTGCTGTTCTGGTACATGGGCCTGCTGCCCGACCTGGCGGTGCTGCGCGACCGCGCAAGGTCGAGACCGGCGCAGCTCTTCTACGGCATATTGGCGCTCGGCTGGCGCGGCTCGGCCTATCATTGGTCGCGCTACCAGACCGTCTATTTCCTGCTCGCGGCCCTGGCCACGCCGCTGGTCGTTTCGGTGCATTCGATCGTCTCGCTCGACTTCACCTTCGCGATCACGCCCGGCTACCACTCGACGATCTTCCCGCCCTATTTCGTCGCCGGCGCGCTGCTCTCGGGCTTCGCCATGGTGCTTACCATCGCCATTCCGCTGCGCTGGGCCTTCTCGGTCGAGGACCTGATCACGCCGCGTCACATGGACAATGCCGCCAAGCTGATGATCGCCGCCGGCATGGTCGTCGCCTATGGCTATGTCTCGGAAGCATTCTTCGCCTGGTATTCGGGCGAGCCCTATGAACGCGCCATGATGGCGCAGCGCGCTCTGGGTCCCTATGCGCCGCTGTTCTGGACAATGCTCGGCCTGAACTGCGGCGTGCTGCAGCTGCTGTGGTTCAGGCGCATCCGCCGCAATATGCGGCTGCTGTTCGCGATCGCCGTCGCCATCAACATCGGCATGTGGATCGAGCGCTACATCATCGTCGTGACGGGGCCGAGCCGCGATTACCTGTCGTCCGCCTGGGGCGAGCAGTCGCTGACCTGGCTCGATTTCGGCGTCCTGTTTGGCTCGATCGGCACCTTCTTCGCGCTCGTCTTCCTGTTCATCCGCATCCTGCCGGCGATCACCATCTTCGAAGTCGAGGAGTTGGCCGAAGAAGAGGGCAAGCTCAGATGAGCCTCTACGGTCTCATGGCGGCGTTTGCCGATCCCGAAGCGCTCGTTGAGGCCGCGCGCGGCATGCGCGAGCGCGGCTATCGTCGCATGGATGCGTTCTCGCCCTTTCCGATGAAGGAGCTGGACGGGATACTGGAGATCCCGAAGACGCGCCTGCCTTGGGTCGTGCTCGCCGGCGGTATTGCAGGTGCTGCTCTCGTCTATGCGCTGATCCGGTATTCCGTCGAAGTCGACTATCCCATCAATGTCGGCGGCAGGCCGCTGCATTCCTGGCCGCCTTTCGTCGTCATCGCTTTCGAGGCCGGCATCCTCGGCGCCGCCTTTTCCGGCTTTCTGGGCCTGCTCGCGGCCAACGGCCTGCCCCGCTACCATCATCCGGTCTTCAACGCCGAGAGCTTCAGCTATGCGCGCGGCGGCAGGTTCTATCTGCTGATCGAAGCGGCCGATCCGCAATACCGCAAGGGCGTGACCAGGGGCCAGCTGACGCGGCTCGGCGCCGAAACGGTCGAGGAGGTCGAGGCGTGAGCCGCCTCAGCCTCACGCTCATGCTAGGTGCGCTGGCCATCGCCGGCTGCCGGCAGGACATGGAGGACCAGCCGCGATACGATCCGCTGGAGGCGAGCAACCAGTTCGCCGACGGCATGTCTGCGCGCACGCCAGTGGCGGGCACGGTCACGCGCGACGCCGATTTGGCGCCGACCCCGCAGCGGATACCCTATCCGATCACGATCGAGCTGCTGCAGCGCGGCCAGCAGCGTTTCGATATCTTCTGCTCCCCCTGCCACGGCCGCACCGGCGACGGTCACGGCATGATCGTCCAGCGCGGTTTCCCGGCTCCGCCGAGCTACCATCAGGATGGGCTGCGCAAGGCTTCGGACCGGCACTTCTACGACGTCATCACCAACGGCTATGGCGCCATGTATTCCTACGCGGCGCGGGTGCCGCCGCGGGACCGCTGGGCGATCGTCGTCTACATCCGCGCCCTGCAATATTCGCGCGACGCACCCGTCGCCGAACTTCCACAGGCCTTGCGCGCACGCCTCGAAGCGGAGGCCTCGCCATGAGCCGCCTTGAGCAGGGTTTTCTGGCCGCCGGCATTGCGGGACTTGTCCTGTGCGCGCTCGGAGTGTCGCTCGACGCCAAGGCAATGCTGGGCGCCTGGCTGGCCGCAGCCATATTTGCGCTCAGCTTTCCACTCGGCGCGCTGACGATCCTGATGGTGCATGGGCTGACCGGCGGCCGCTGGGGCGAGGCGGTCCGTCAGCCGTTGCGGATCATGATCGCGATGCTTCCGCTTGCGCTGATCTTGCTCCTGCCGGTGCTGATGAGGCTCGATCTGGTCATTCCTTGGGCCGGGGCCGACTCCGCGATGTTGCCGGAGAAGGTTCGCGAGAAGCTCGCCTATCTCAACGTGCCGTTCTTCCTGCTGCGCTTCGCCGTCTGCGCCGCGATCTGGCTCGTTCTCGCCTGGATGATGGTAGGCCCGACTGCGGAGGATTCCGCAAAGACCGGCAAGGGCAGGAAATATGTTTTCGGCCTAATCCTCCACGCGCTTGCTGTCAGCGTCTTTGCGATCGACTGGATGCTGTCCCTCGAGCCGGAATTCACCTCGACCATCTACGCGCTTTGCGAGGCGGCGGCCGAAGTGGTCGGGGCATTCGCGCTTGCCGTCCTCGTGCTGGCGGCGAGGCGGGCGGTCGAGGTCTTGCCCGGCGGCGAGGAAGATGTCGCATTGAGCGAAGATCTCGCCAATATGCAGTTCGGCTTGGTGCTGATTTGGATCTATCTCGCCTTCATGCAGTGGATCGTCGTTTGGGGTGGTGACCTTCCGGACGAGATCCACTGGTACATCGTCCGCGCCACCGGCGGCTGGCAGTATCTGCTGTGGCTGCTGGTTGCCTTGCAGGCGGCTGTGTTCGCGAGCTCGCTCAGCCGGCAGCTCAAGCGAAGCCATGACGGCCTGATCTGGCTGGCGGGCATAGTTCTGGCCGGCCATCTCGCCGATGTGTTCTGGCGCATTCGACCACCGCTCTTCGCCGGTGGTCCGTTCGGATTCTGGCACGACATTGCCGCCTGGACCTGCGTTGGAGGCCTTTGGTTGGCAGTCTTCCTTTTCCTGCTCCGCCGGCCGAACACGATCGTCTGGTGGAAGCGGGAGGCCGCCCATGGCTAAAGCTCGCCGCCATCCCGAGACGCGCGATGTCCAGCCGCTTGTGCTGCTCGCTTTCGGCGGCGGGCTGTTGGTGTTTCTGGCCTTGGCCGCGCTCTGCATGAAGGTCCTTTTCAACACCACGCCAAGCTGGCTGCCGCAACCCGAGAACGCCAGTCCGGAAGCTCCTGATTTGCAGAGCGCGCCAAGGCAGGATCTTGTCAGCTTCCGCGCCGAGGAGGATCGCCAGCTGAAAATGCTCGGCTGGGTCGACCGCACGGCCGGTATCGCTCGCATTCCGATCGACGACGCGATGTGGGCAGTGGTCAGCAACGGCTTGCCGGATTGGTCCCAGCCCGACACCGCAGCCCCGGAACCTGGCGATTGCAGCCTGCTCGCGGCTGCAGTTCCCCGCACACCCCAGGCCCAGAATTGCCAGCAGCAAAGTGGCGAGGCAGGGCGATGAGAAGCCTGTTAGCCGCGCTTTGTCTGTTGGTTGTCGGGGCGGCCCTTGCCGCCGAGCGACCGACATTCGATCCGAAGCTCGGTGCGCAGCTGACGCTGGACCGCGAATTGATCGACGCCAGAGGCCGGAAGCAGACGCTTCGCGAAACGCTGGGCGGCCATCCGGCGCTGGTCATCTTCGGCTACGACAAATGCCCGAACCTGTGCGGCGTCACCCAGCAGGCCGTCGCCTCCGACCTGAACAAGACATCGCTTCGCCCGGCGGATTACCGCGCGCTGTTCATCTCGATCGATTCCGGGGAGACACCGGCCGACGCAATCACGGCGCAAGAAGAAATCGCTTCCGCAGCCGGTCCGGCAAGCCTGGCTGCCTGGCGCTTCCTGACCAGCAGCGATGGCGCCGGCGCGGCGCTGGCTAAAGAGGCCGGCATCACGTTCGACCGGCGCAAGGGCATCGATCAGTTCGTTCATCCGATAGCGGTTATCGCGCTTACCCCAACGGGCCGAATTTCGCAGGTGCTGCCGGCGCTGACCTTCACGCCGCGTGATCTCCAGCTCGCGCTGATCGAAGCGTCGGAGAACAGGCTCGGGTCTATCGCGGATCACATCTTCCTGCTCTGCGCTGGCTTCGACAGTTCGAAAGGCCAGTACACGCCAGCGATCTGGGCGGCACTGAAAGTGGCGAGCCTGGCGACGCTGTTCGGTCTCGGCGTGACGGTGCTATGGCAAGGCTGGGGGAGGGCGAGGTGAGCTTCGGCATTCCCTTCTTCCCCCCGGAGGCTTCCTCCGAAGCCGGCCAGGTCGACGCGCTGTTCTACACACTGCTTGCTTTTTCTGCCGTTCTCGGGCTGGCGCTCACCGGGCTGGTCGTCGGCTACGCTGTGAAATACCGCGTCGGCTCAAATGCGGATCGAACAGGCAAGCGTTCCCGCAGCCTGCCGCTGGAAATGAGCTGGACGATCGCCAGCCTGGTCATCGCTTTCATCTTCTTCGGCTGGGGCGCGACGCTCTTCGTTCGTCGCGACCATCCGCCGGCCGACGCGCTGGAGATCGCCGGGCTGGGCAAACAGTGGATGTGGGAGTTCAGGCAACCCGGCGGCCAGCGCGAGATCAACGAATTGCATGTTCCCGTCGGCAAGGCCGTAGTCGTGTCGCTCGCCGCGCAGGACGTCATCCACTCCTTCTACGTTCCGGCCTTCCGCATCAAGCAGGATGCCGTGCCTGGGCGCACGACGCATCTCTGGTTCATCGCCACCCAGCCCGGCCGCTATCACCTGTTCTGCGCCCAATATTGCGGCACGCAGCATTCGGAAATGGGCGGCTGGGTGACCGCGATGGCGCCCGAGCAATATGCCGCGTGGCTGAACAGCCAGGGCGAAGGCGAGACACTCGCCGCAGGCGGCGAGAAGCTGTTTCGGGCGCTCGGCTGTTCCGGCTGCCACGGCGCGAGCAGCAAGGTGAGGGCGCCGTCGCTTGACGGTATCTTTGGCCGTCCCGCGGCTCTCGACAATCAGCAGACGGTGATCGCCGACGAGCGTTACCTGCGCGACTCCATTCTCAACCCGAAGAAGGAGGTCGCCGCAGGCTACGAGCCGGTCATGCCGAGCTTCGACGGCCTCATCGACGGAGGCGAGCTGCAGATGCTGCTTGCCTATCTGAAGTCGCTTTCGCCGCAACCAACGGCTGGAGCCAGGCCATGACCAACGCGGCGATGCAGGGCACATATCTGGAGGAGGGGAGCGGTCCGCGGGCGTGGCTGCTCACCACCGACCACAAACGCGTCGCGTGGCTCTATCTCATCTCGCTGACAGCCTTCTTCTTCCTCGGCGGCGCCATGGCCGTGCTGATGCGCATCGAGCTTGCAACACCGGCCGGCGATCTCGTCTCCGACGATGTCTACAACCGGCTGTTCTCGCTGCACGGCATCATCATGGTCTGGTTCTTCCTGGTCCCGTCGATTCCGGCGACCTTAGGCAATTTCTTGTTGCCGCTGATGATCGGCGCGCGCGACCTTGCCTTCCCGCTGCTCAACCTCGCCAGCTGGTACGTCTTCATCTTCGGCAGCCTGTTCGCGCTGTTTGCGGTGGTCGCCGGCGGCGTCGACACCGGCTGGACCTTCTACACACCGCTATCGACCCTTTATGCCAATGGTTGGGTCTCGACCGCGGCGTTTGGTGTCTTCATCGTCGGCTTCTCGACGATCATGACCGGCATCAACTTCATCGTCACCGTGCACACGTTGCGCGCGCCCGGGCTCACCTGGTTCCGCCTGCCGATCTTCGTCTGGACGCTCTACGCCACCAGCCTGGTGATGGTGCTGGCAACCCCGGTGCTCGCCGCCTCGCTGATCCTGATCGTGCTGGAGCGCGTCTTCGGCATCGGCATCTTCAATCCCGCTCTCGGCGGCGATCCGCTGCTCTTCCAGCATCTCTTCTGGTTCTATTCGCACCCGGCCGTCTACATCATGATCCTGCCCGGCATGGGTGTGGTGTCGGAGGTGCTGCCCTGCTTCAGCCGCCGGCCGCTGTTTGGCTACAAGGCGGTGGCGATGTCGTCGATGGCGATCGCCGTCTTCGGCTTCCTGGTCTGGGGCCACCACATGTTCGTCAGCGGGCAATCGGCCTATGCCGGCGTGGTGTTCTCGTTCCTGTCCTTCTGCGTCGCGATCCCGTCGGCGATCAAAGTGTTCAACTGGAGCCTCACGCTGCGCAAGGGCGAGATCAGCTTCGAGGCGCCGATGCTCTATGCGTTGTTCTTCCTGGCGCTGTTCACCTTCGGCGGATTGGCCGGGCTCTTCCTTGCGGCGTTGGCGGTCGATGTCCATGTTCACGATACGTATTTCGTCATCGCGCATTTCCACTACATCATGGTCGGCGGCATGGTGACCGCCTATATGGCCGGCCTGCATTTCTGGTGGCCGAAGCTGACCGGCCGCATGTATTCGGAAACGTCAGCGCGAATTGCGGCGACCGTCACCTTCATCGGCTTCAACCTGACCTTCTTCCCGCAATATGTGCTGGGCTTCGACGGCATGCCGCGCCGCTATCACACCTATCCGCCGGAGTTCCAGTTCTGGAACGTGCTGTCCTCGGCCGGCGCGGTGGTTCTGGCGATCGGCTATCTGATGCCGCCGTTCTATCTCGGCTGGTCGCTGTTTCGCGGCGCCCGGGCGCCCGATAATCCGTGGAACGCCACCGGGCTCGAATGGCAGACCGGTTCGCCGCCGCCGCCGCATAATTTCGAGACCATGCCGGTCGTAACGCGACCGGCCTATGCCTATGACATGAAGGGGCTGGAGCATGAGCGCTTCAGCCCGCACCGGGAGGAGGCGGCGGGATGAGCGGCACGGAAAGCGTCGCTTTCGACACGCCGGAACGCGAGCGGCGCGCCGACACTTTTGCCATGTGGGTGTTCATCGGCTCCGAGGCGATGCTGTTCGGCGCGATCTTCCTCGTCTTCCTCATCGCCCATATCGATTTCGGCCCTGCCTTCGCGGCCGCCTCGAAACGCCTTTCGCTGCCGCTTGGCACCTTCAACACGGCAGTGCTGATCACCAGCAGCTTCACCATGGCGCTGGCGCACAGGCTTGCGTTGCAGAGGCGCTGGCGCGCGACGGTCTGGGCGCTGGTCGTCACCTCAGGCCTGGGCCTGTGCTTCCTGATCGTGAAGGGGATCGAATACGGCAAGGAGATCCACGACGGACTGGCGCCGCTCCTCGGCCTGCCGTTCCGCTATGCCGGGCCGGATCCGGTTCATGCCGAATTCTTTTTCGGCCTTTATTTCACGATGACGTCGCTGCATGCGCTGCACCTGATCGGCGGCATCGTGGTCATCGCCGGCATGATCGCGCTCTGGCGGACAGCCAGCCCCGCCAACCGCCTGCGCCGGATCGTGGCCACAGGCCTCTACTGGCACTTCGTCGACATCATCTGGGTGTTCATGTTCCCCGTTCTTTACCTGATCAACCGATGAGCGAACTGCGCAAACTCACCTTCGGCTATCTCGGCCTGCTCGCGCTGCTGGCGCTGACGGTAGGCTCGTCATTTCTTGATCTGGGCGGTTTCAACGTCGCGCTCAACCTGGCGATCGCCGCTGCGAAGGCTGTCCTGATCGCCATGCTGTTCATGCATCTGACCGGCACGTTGCCGCGGCTGGCCGTCGCGGCCGCCGGGCTTTGGCTGATCATCCTGTTCGGGCTGACGCTGATCGGGCGATAGGAGAGACATTAATCGCCGGCAGGCACGCCGACATAGTTTTGGGTCTTGAAGAGCCCGGCCAGATGAGCGGCATTGGAGGCCGCCATCTTGATCATTCTGACCACTTTCTCCGGTGTCCCGGGAAGATCGACGAAGTTGACGTCGCCCATCGCTTCTCCAACCCAGTACACGCCGCCATTGGCGGGAACGGTGAACCCGACATCGTTGAGCGCCTGATAGCACTCGGCATGGCAGTGGTGTGCGCCATCCTCGTTGCCGACGATCGCCACCAGCGCGACCTTGCCGGCAGCCGGCATGCGTCCGCTCTCGTCGGTCTCGGACAGGAAAGCGTCCATCCGCTCCATCACGCGCTTGGCGACGCTCGACGGCTGCCCCATCCAGATTGGCAGGCCAAGGATGAAGATGTCGGCGGCCAGGATCTTTTCCCGCAGCGTCGGCCAGTCGTCGCCTTCGCCCATGTCGGAGAGCACGCCGGGCTTGATGTTGTGGGCGAGCGCACGTGCCGTTTCGCATCCGACGTCATGTGCCGCCAAGGCCTTGGTCAACTCAGCAAGCATTCGATCGGTCGAGGACTCGTCATCGTCCCGAGGCGTCTTGAGTGTGCAATTCAAGGCAAAAGCGGTGAGCGGCATCGAATCTTCCCGACTGAACATGATGACCAACGCGGAGGGCAGACACTGGTTGCCTCTTTCTGCGCAACAGCCAGCGGGAAAGAGTCAGGTGTTTTCATTGGCAAGGTGGGCGTAGCCAGAATGCGGTCGCGACCTCACGCGCCTCAAGCGCCGGTTCGGTTCCGGTTAACGGAGTCGAGTACGAAAACAAAGGTTTAGGTGCAGGGATGCGCAACCTGAAGTTGATGGTGCCAGAGGCGGATTCGAGCTAATGGTCTATGTATTTGAAATTATTAACAAATTTTCAATATGACGAATAGTCGATACCCACAAAATTACCCAAGCAAAACGTTGCCAATGGTTTCACTTCACTTTTCCACAGAAATTGGCGCCATGATACAATGAATGCTATTACTTTTCCATCTCACATCCGGATTTATCGGATTTCACCACCTTCTCGCCTCGGCATCCACGATACGGGATTCTCTACCCATCGATTGATATCGGACTCGCGCCATCCAGCGCCGTTGACACTGATTTTCAACTGGGCAGGGAACGTGCCTTCGGCGATCTTGCGGTAGAGGGTGGAGCGGGAAAGGCCGGTTCGGGAAAGGACGGTCGTGAGGCGGATGATACGGTCGGGTTCTTGCATGGCTGGCCTGCCTCCTGCTGGATGCTTCTGATACCTTATGGTCAAACAGAACGGGGAGGCACGCCACGCAAGACGGATTGCCGCTTTATCGTAAGGTGACGTGGAAACGGCGGCAAATCGGAGGGGTGCTATAGCCCGATGCCGCGTCCCCTGCCAATGCCGTGGCTGAACGCGAGTTCCGCGCCCAGGCGCCGGCCGGATTCGACCTGGATGCCAAGCGCCTTCTTATGATTGGCAAGCAGCGATTCCAGTTGCGGATCGCGCTCGAGACTCGTGGCCATGTCGGACATGGCCGAGCGCGTTGACCTGTAGCCGGACATATCGCCGGCCTCGTATTGGCGCTGGCTTGTCCTTTTTAGCTTTTGCCAATCTTCTACGAAACGGTCGGCCCGGCGGCCCGGATCGGTGCGGATTTCCGTTTCAAGCTGGAGAGCGCGCACGATGCGGTTGACGCGACCGGCTCCGGCTTCGCGCACCAGCTCGGGATTCTTGACGTACGCCGCTTCGGCATCGCGCCAGCCATGCGGCCGAACCTTCTCGAAAGCGTTGCGCGCATCTTTCAACTCGCGCATCTGCTCGGGGCTGACCTGCCCGCCCGCCTTTCCGCTGCTGATAGCAGCGTCGAGTGCGCGCGCGTGGCGCACAAGCGCCTTCGTACGAGCGCTGCGCAACGCCGCTTCCGGATCCACCGGCGTATCCGCCTCGCGCTGCGCTCCTCTGGAGGAAGCTTCTCTTCCAGGTGCGGCATCGCCGTTTTGCGCTCGCCCGTCTTCTCTTCCCGGCTGATGCCCACGGTCCCGACCGGGCTCAGCGTCGGCGGGCGAGCGCAACCCGTCGAGCAGCCCGTCGATCCGGTCGCGAAGCTTCTCGGGAAAGATCCGGCGCACGATCTCGACCACACGCTGTCGGAAGCTGATCCCGCGCCGCTCGGCATAGCTCTGCGCCGGGTGGATCTGGTCGTAATCCGACGCCATGTCCTTGGCGCGGTCGCGTGACAGCGTCCGGACGAGCCGTTCGCGGGTCGCAAAATCATCGCTGCCGTAGTGCAGGTCCATCCCGTCTCGATGTCGCGACATGGAGACGTAGCTACCATGCGCGTCCATGCCTGGCGTCGCCAGCACATGCGTGCGGTCGATCGTCATACCCTGTGCCTTATGAATGGTCGCGGCATAGCCGTGGTCGATGTGGGCATAGTCCTTCAGGTCAAAGCGCACAGATCTGCCGTCGTCGGTGCGCACTGCCATGCTCTGGATGCTGAGCTCTTCGATCACGCCGAGCGTGCCGTTCTTGACACCGAGCGACCGCTCGTTGCGCAGGAACATGACGCGGTCGCCGCTGGCGAAGCTTCTTGCACCGCGTTCCACATCGACGTGAACTTCGTCGCCGAGATCTCCGGCAGCACGCATACGCTCGCGCGCTGATTTGTTGAGCGCGCGCACCTCGTCGTTTGTGTGGGTGAGAATGATTCGGCTCGCCTCGGGCTCTGTCTGCCGATTGCGATCCCAGCGCTCGACCAGATCTCGGCGCGCCTCCTCACGCGTCGCAGCCTGATGCACCATACCTTGCGCGTCATAGGCGTCGAGCGCAGCGCCGATCCTGCCGGTTGCCAGATCGCGCGTGGCGTCACGCTGCCAGTTCTTGCGCTGCCGGCGCACCTGACCGATCTCGACGCCGCCATGACGCTCATGGATGGAGCGGAATGCAGCACCGGCTTCGATCGCCTGCAACTGCTGCGGATCACCGACAAGCACGACCTTTGCGCCGGCGTCCGCCGCATGGGAGAGCACGCGCTCCAACTGGCGCGTGCCGACCATGCCGGCTTCATCGATCACCAGGATGTCGCGCGCGGTAAGCAGATCGCGGCCCTGTCCCCAGCCATGTTCCATGCTAGCGATGGTGCGCGACGGGATGCCGGAACCGCTTTCGAGATTCTCGGCGGCGATACCGGAGAGTGCCGCGCCTCGAACCTCATAACCCGCGGCTGCCCAAGCCTGGCGCGCAATACCCAGCATGGCGCTCTTGCCGGTGCCTGCAAAGCCGACAACGACACCAAGACCGCGGCCATCGATGACGTGATCCAGTGCATCGCCCTGCTCGACCGACAATGCAAGGCCACGCTGCCTGACACGCGCCAGAGCGCCCTCGCGATCCCGATCACTCACCGCATGCTGTCCCTCACCGGCCATGCGTTCTGCCGCGCGATACAGGCGCTGTTCGGTCTCGATCATTTGCCGCGTGGTGAAGCGATCTTCGCCGCGTCTATCCTTGCCGAGTTCGACAAGATCGGGCGCTCTCCTGATGGCCCCCATGACATCGTCGAACTGGTCAATTCCATCGCTGTGGCGATGCGCAAACTTCGCAATGTCCTTTCGGGTAAAGGTCGATTGCTGATGCGTAATGGCATCCAGCGCCACGGATGGATCGGCGACGATGCGTGCGCCGTTGTTGCGCGCGATCTCGCGATGCAGCTCAGCGCGATCTGCTTCAATGCCGGCAGCGTCGAGGCCGCTGCCTTCAATGCGCTGGGCCGGAGCACCGATCTGGGTCTGCGGCTCCAAGGCAATGCCCTGCGTTTCCAGACTACGATGGTCTATGCGGGTGTCTATGTCGAGTTCGGCCAGGCGCTCATTGGCAAGCTCGGCCCATCGCTCCCGCCAGCGCTCGACCAGCTCCGTCTTGTTCCAGTCGCGCACCTTCGCCCCAAAACCATTCTCGTCCACGGACCGCATGGTGAGCATGACATGGGCATGAGGTTTGAGACTGCCATCCTCTGCCCTGTCCCAATGCACATTGAGATCGGCGACCATGCCTCGGCTGACAAAGTCCGCCTGTACGAAATCGCGCGCCAACTCGATGCCTTGCGCCTGGCTCAGTTCGCGAGGCAGGGCAAACTCCACCTCACGAGCCAGTTGCGCATCCTTGCGCATCTCGAAGGCCTCAACGTCGTTCCACAGCCGTTCGCGGTCGCTCCAGGCGTCCAGCGCATTCTCCGGCAGCAGGACCTCGGAATGGACGACGCCACGCTTGGCCGAGAAGTCATGAGTGCGTTCGATCCGCTCGTCGCGCAGCCGAGAAGCCGACCGGTAGGCGGCCGACGCCACGGCGCTGCTCCCTGCCTTGCGGCCAATGACTTTGACATGAAGATGATAGATCGCCATCGCGACCAAACTATTTGCACGTCAAAGCGCACGTCGGCACGACGTATAAGCGCGCCCTCCCTCGAAAAATTCTCGGGATGGACCAGCCCGTCCCGGGCTGTCTCGGCAACCATGAAGCCTTCCGGCAGGCGCTCCCCTATCATCGGCGCATCGACAATCGATGGAGACCAGCACATGCGTAAACCACGTAACCTCGACGCGGAACTGAGGGCGTTGGAAGAAAAGGCGCGAGAGCTCAAAACGCGGAAGGTACAGCAACTCGGTGAACTGGTGATCGCCACCGGCGCCGATCAACTCAGCACCGAAGAACTGGCCGGCGCGCTGGTCGCAATCGCTGAAACGAAGGACACCGCAAAACGTGAGGCATGGGCCAAGCGTGGGGTGATGTTTTTCGAGAGTGGGTCCCGGCGAACTGCTCCGGCATCTCAGCGCGACGTTCGCGGCACTCCAGCGCAACCGGGCAACATACAATCGCCGACAAGGGGCTCTGGCTCGCAATGACATGCGCGGCTGGCAGGTCGAGCGCCGCAAGCGCACCCGACATCTGATCGAGCTCGGCGGTCTCGTCGTCAAGGCAGGCATTGTTGATCTGACCGCCGATGATCGTGCCATCATCTATGGAGCGATGCTCTGGATGGCCGATAAGCTCAAGAGCGATCAAGGTGAACATGCACGAGCACTCTGGGCCGAAAAGGGGAAGGAAGCCTTCGCGGATGAACAAGCAGCAGATAGGCCGTCCGTTTCGCAGGCGGGGCAGGTTCGGATCTGACCGATGGCGGGCGGCGCGAAGACCTCAAATATCGCTGCGACGCCCGCTTCGCCGCAGCAGTTGATGTCAGGTGCTACGGCGGTTGAGGCGCGAATGATGCTTACGACTAATGGTTCGCCTTGAGCGCGTCTAGCAAATCTGCCCACTCCTGCATCAGAGTCACCCGCTGCTCCCAATAGGTGGCGCGGTTGTAGGTCCGCCGGATCGTGTTCTTATCTTGATGCGCTAGCACCGCCTCAATCACGTCTGGATCGTGATTGTTGGCGTTGAGGATGGTGCTGGCGGTGACCCGGAAGCCATGCGCGGTCACTTCGTCCTTGCCGTAGCCCATACGCCGCAGCGCGGAATTCATGGAGTTCTCGGAAAGCGGACGCCTGGTCGAACGGATCGAAGGGAAGACCAGGCCGCCGTGCTCGGAGAGCGGCCAGATCTCTTCCAAGACCCGAAGCGCCTGTTTGGATAGCGGCACGTCATGTGGAGCACGCATCTTCATACGTTCGGCCGGGATGCGCCAGACAGCCTTATCTCGGTCGAACTCGCCGCGGGTCGCGCCCCGCACCTCTCCGGGACGGACGCAGGTAAGGGCAAGGAACTGCAGGGCGGCTTTGAGGGTTGGCCAGCCGTCGTACTCATCGATCGCCCCGAGGAGCTGGCCAAATTTCTTTTCATCGGTAATCGCCGCACGGCCGTTGGCTTTCGGCGCCTGGAGTGCAC
This sequence comes from Mesorhizobium sp. M2A.F.Ca.ET.043.05.1.1, assembly GCF_003952445.1. Taxonomy (NCBI): domain Bacteria; kingdom Pseudomonadati; phylum Pseudomonadota; class Alphaproteobacteria; order Hyphomicrobiales; family Phyllobacteriaceae; genus Mesorhizobium; species Mesorhizobium sp. M2A.F.Ca.ET.043.05.1.1. The sequence continues at coordinate 3,837,819 of NZ_CP034446.1, read as the reverse complement.
CCTGGAGCGCCAGGGTGGGATCGGTCTCGGCCCGCAGGGTGACAATCGCCAGCCGGAAGACACTGCCGATGACCCCACGTAGACGCCTAGCCGATTCCCGTCGGCCGCTTTTCTCGATTTTCTGAAGGATATGGAGAATCTCTGCCGGAGTGATCTCTCGGATGGGACGCTTGGTGAGAGGGCTGGCCAAGTCTTCGAGGAGCCATTCGGTTTTGGTCACCGTGGCCGCCGCGGCGTCCCGTTCCTTCATCCGTGTGATGTATTCCTCGGCGATCAGCCCGAAGGTGGTGCGCGCTTCTGTGAGAGCCACAACCTTCTCCTCCTTACGCTTGGCGGAAGGATTGATGCCGGCGATCAGCAATCTCTTGGCATTGTCCCGCCTCACTCTCGCGTCGAGAAGCGAGACAAGCGGGTACTTGCCAAAGGAGAGGATGTTTTCCTTTTGCAGATAGCGATAACGCAGCTGCCAGAGCTTCGAGCCGCCTTTTTGGACGACGAGATAGAGCCCGTCACCATCAGCAAGGCGATACGGCTTGTCTTTAGGCTTGGCGTTTTTACAAGCGAAGTCGGAGAGCGACATGGGTAACGGACCTTCTGGGCATGGGTAATACCCAGATCGTTACCCACAAACTGATGCGTTGCAACGGTACACGGCGGGTCGCCATGAGCGGGCCAGACCAGCCAACCAATTGATTTCTATAGATTAGTAGGACGGCGCGAGAAGCGGTGGGAAGCTATGGGAAAGGCAGGTGGTGCCCAGAGGCGGATTCGAACCACCGACACGCGGATTTTCAGTCCGCTGCTCTACCAACTGAGCTATCTGGGCCTGCGCCGGCTAACGGGATGCGCCCGCCGGGCTTCGCGAAGGCACCAGGCGGCGCCCCTTGAAAGCGCGTGGGTTATAGCACGGGAATCTTGGCTGTCCAGCGCCTAACGGGCGATTTTCCGGGGCAATTGTCGCAGGCGCCTGATGGGGTTCGAACGATGTCGGCAAAGGAGCAATCGCACTTGCCGGCAAAGCCGGGATCTGATTGCCCGCAACCACCCTAAGCATGTCCCGAAGTGGGAACCGGTTTCGGGATAAGACATGCGTAAAATCAAAACCTAAAGCGCATGGAGCGATCTGAAAGATCGCGACGCGCTTTAGAAGGGGGCGTGCCGCTGGCGCTTAGCCCTCGTCCTTGGGGCCCGGCTTCGGGCTGTCCTCGTCGTCCTCTTCGCCGTCACGGCCGGGGATGACATAGGCGCCCTTCAGCCAGCGATTGAGGTCGATGTCCTTGCAGCGCGCGGAGCAGAACGGATAGTGCTCGCGCGAGGACGGTTTTCCGCATTCGGGGCAGGGCCGCTTGGGCCGAAGCGGTGTCACCTTGTCGTCCAGGCTCATGGCCGCGCGACGTGCCAGTTCTTGTGCGCCTTGAAGCCTTCGCCGGAAAGCAGCGCCACGCTCTCATAAAGCGGCAGGCCGACCACATTGGTGTAGGAGCCGACCAGCTTGACCACGAAGGAGCCGGCCAGGCCTTGCACGGCATAGCCGCCGGCCTTGCCGCGCCATTCGCCGGAGGCGACATAGGCGTCGATCTCCTCGCGCGGCAGCCGCTTGAAGCGCACCCTGGTCTCCACCAGCCGCTGGCGCAGCTTGCCGCCGGGCGTGATCAGGCAGACGCCGGAATAGACGCGGTGCGAGCGGCCGGAGAGCAGGCCGAGGCAATTGATGGCGTCGTCGATCGTCTCGGCCTTGGGCAGGATGCGCCGCCCCACCGCCACCACCGTGTCGGCGGCGAGGATGAAGGCGGGCGCGTAATCTTCCTCGCTTTTCAGCGAGGCCAGCGCCTTCTCGGCCTTGTCCTTGGACAGGCGCTTGGCCAGCGAACGCGGATGCTCGGCGCGCTGCGGCGTCTCGTCGACATCGGCGGGCAGCACCCGGTCCGGCTCGATGCCGGCCTGCTGCAAGAGTTCGATGCGGCGCGGCGAACCCGAGGCAAGCACGAGCTTCTGCAGGATGCTCATCGTGCTTAACGCCGATTTGCTACTTGAAACGGTAGGTGATGCGGCCCTTGGTCAGGTCGTAAGGCGTCATCTCGACCAGGACCTTGTCACCGGTCAACACGCGGATGCGGTTCTTGCGCATGCGGCCGGCCGTGTGGGCGATGATTTCATGTTCGTTTTCGAGCTTCACGCGGAACATCGCATTGGGCAGCAGTTCGGTGACCACACCTGGAAACTCGAGGACTTCTTCCTTCGGCATTCGATACCTTTGCTTGGATGGTAGTTCCAGCACCCGGCTGGAAATTGCGGCGGAACCTATATGATAATCGTGCGCTTGTGAACACGCTTAATCCGAAGCGTTTCCTGCCTCTGGAAGCAGGAAACGTCGGCTTATGCGCGTTTTCAGCCGCTCGCGCACGTCGCGATAGGCCGCCATGATGTGCTCGCGCGTCCCGCCGGTGTCGGTCGGGTCCGGCATCGGCCAGTATTCGACCTCGACGGCGAGCGAGCGGGTGAGCTCGAGCGCGGCGTGGTGCGCCTCCGGCGCCAGCGTCACGATCAGGTCGAAATAATCATCCTCCAGATCCTCCAGCGTCCGGGGCTGGCGCTCGCCAAGCGACAGGTCGTCCTCGGCAAGCACCGCATCGACGAACGGATCGCGCTCGCCGGCGCGCACGCCGGCCGAAGCGACAAAGGTGGTGGCGGGCAGCATGCGGCGCGCCAGCTGCTCCGCGATCGGCGAGCGCACGGCGTTCATGCCGCACAGAAACAGGATCGAGTGGGGCAGGGCGGCCGGCACTAGAGCATGATCCCAAAAAGTGGGAACCGGTTTTTGGAAAAGATCATACTCCAACAAAGAGCTGGACCAGGACGGCGGTTCAACGAAACGTCATCCTGATCTAGCCCCGCCAGTGCAGAACGCAGACCAGCGTGAACAGCCGCCGCGCCGTGTCGAAATCGATCTCGATCTTGCCGGCGAGCCGATCCATCAGGGTCTGCGAGCCCTCATTGTGCAGGCCGCGCCGCCCCATGTCGATCGCCTCGATATGGCTGGGCGTCGAGGAGCGGATGGCCTCGTAATAGCTTTCGCAGATCAGATAATAGTCCTTGACGATGCGCCTGAGCGGCGTCAGCGACAGGATGTGGGTGACCACCTCGGCGCCGTTCTCGCGGCTGACGGCAAGGACCAGGCGCGACTCGGCCAGCGAAAGCTTGAGCCTGTAAGGACCCGCGCCGTCGTCGTTGACCGGCTTGAAACTGTTCTCCTCGATGAGGTCGAAGATCGCCACCGCCCGCTCGTGCTCGACGTCGGGCGTCGAACGTCCGATCGTTTCGTCGAGCTCGACTTCGATCAGCCTGTCGCGGGTTTGGTCGCGGCCGGGCATCGCTACATGTTCAGCCTGATCGCCACGGAGCGGGCATGCGCATCGAGCCCCTCCGCCTTGGCAAGCGCGATCGCGGCGGGCGCCAGCGCCTTGAGCTGCTCCGGACCCAGCTTCAGGATCGAGCTGCGCTTGACGAAATCGAGCACGGACAGGCCCGAGGAGAAACGCGCCGAACGTGCTGTCGGCAACACGTGGTTGGAGCCGCCGACATAGTCGCCGATCACTTCCGGGGTGTGCCGGCCGATGAACACGGCGCCCGCGTTGCGCATCCTGGAAAGGAAGCCCTCGGCATCGTCGAAGGCGAGCTCGACATGTTCCGCCGCGATCCTGTCGACCAGCGGCAGCGAGGCATCGAGCGTCGGCACCAGGATCACCGCGCCGAAATCGCGCCAGCTGGCGGCCGCCGTCTCGCCGCGCGGCAGGACTTTCAACTGGCGTTCGACCGCCTGCTCGACCGCCTTGCCGAATTCGGCATTGTCGGTGATCAGGATCGACTGCGCCGAGACATCATGCTCGGCCTGCGCCAGAAGGTCGGCCGCGATCCAGTCCGGATCGTTGTCGGCATCGGCCACCACCAGCACCTCCGACGGTCCGGCGATCATGTCGATGCCGACCGTGCCGAACACCTGGCGCTTGGCCGCCGCGACATAGGCATTGCCCGGCCCGACGATCTTGGCGACCGGCCTGATCGTCTGGGTGCCATAAGCAAGCGCCGCAACGGCCTGCGCGCCGCCGACGCGGTAGATCTCCGAAACGCCGGCAAGGTCGGCCGCCATCAGCACCAGCGGATTGATGACGCCGCCCGACGCCGGCACGACGATGACGATGCGCTCGACACCGGCGACCTTGGCCGGCACGGCGTTCATCAGCACCGAGCTCGGGTAGCTCGCCGTGCCGCCGGGCACATAAAGGCCGACGGCCTCGATCGCCGTCCAGCGCGAGCCGAGCTCCACGCCGGCGGCATCCGTGTAGCGGTCGTCCTTCGGCTTTTGCCGCTCGTGATGCGAACGGATACGGTCGCGCGCGAATTTGAGCGCCTCGACGGTGGCCGGATCGGCCGCTTCATAGGCCTTGGCGATGTCGTCCTTCGACACGGCGATGCCGAGCGCGCCGAGATCGGCTTTGTCGAACTTCAGCGTGTAGTCGATCAGCGCCTTGTCGCCTTCGGCGCGCACGCGGGCGATGATGTCCCGCACCACGGCCTCGACATCGGCCGACACTTCCCGCTTGGTGGTGAGGAAGGCCGAAAAGCGCTGTTCGAAATCGGTATCGGACTGGCGGAGCGTGATGGCCATCGTCAGCCTCTGTGCACAGGTCGCGAGGTGGCTTCCCAGGCGCCGCCGACATCGGCAAGCCGTGCCTCGACGCATTCGACGTCGAGCATGATGGTGCCGCCGCCCGAAAACACCAATTCGACGATGCCGGCCGGTTTGCTGATGGCAATGAAGCTGATCGCCAGCAGCGACAGCACTTCGGCGGGCTTGTCGCGTTGAATGCCGCTGGTCTTGACGCCGAGCACGCGGTCGAAATGCAGAACGCTCTGCCGCCGTTCATTGTGCTGGCGGAACAGGCCCGATTTCGCTTCCCAGACGAAGCGGTTCATGGTCAGCACGAAGCGCTTGGCCGCCGGCAGGTACTCCAGGTCGGAGACCTTCATCACGGCGTCCTGGACATGCGCCGAGACGATGCTCAGATCCTGATCGTCGAGCGCGATGAGCTTGAGAGCTGCCATGCGGAATTTGTACCTAAGGTTGGTTTCAGCCTTCTGTTAGGCGGTCTTTCCGGTCCGTGCAACCTCGGCACGGATGCAGCCAAAGGCAATCACGCCAAGTCTGTGCTGCCCCTCATCGCCCTACCGGGCACTTCTCCCCGTATCGTGACGGGGAGAAGGGAGGCTTTCGTCAGGGATTTCGCCAATCGCGAACGTTGCAGCAAAGGCGACAAGGCTGCAGTCGCGGCCTTCCCCGTTCACGGGAGAAGGTGCCCGAAGGACGGATGAGGGGCAGCGCCAGCTTCAAAAATTGGCCGCCCCAACGCGCGCGGACCTATGTTGTCTCGAGCACCTGCTTCGTGCGCGTCAGCCCGAAATGCGCTCGATCACCGCGCCGCAGCCCGAGAGCTTCTCTTCCAGCCGCTCGAAGCCGCGGTCGAGGTGGTAGACGCGGTTGACCGTGGTCTCGCCCTCGGCGGCAAGGCCGGCGATCACCAGCGACACCGAGGCGCGCAAATCGGTCGCCATGACGGGAGCGCCCTTGAGCTTGGCGACGCCGTCGACGATCGCCGTCTGGCCGGAAAGCGTGATGTGGGCGCCCAGCCGCGCGAGCTCCTGCACATGCATGAAACGGTTTTCGAAGATCGTCTCGGTGATGCGCGATTTGCCCTTGGCCATCGTCATCAGGCCCATGAACTGCGCCTGCAGGTCGGTCGGGAAGGCGGGGAAGGGGGCGGTGGTCACGTCGACCGGCGCAATGCCGGCGCCGTTGCGCTTGACGCGGATGCCCTCGTTGGTGGGCGTGATCTCGGCGCCGGTCTCGACGAGAACGTCGAGCGCCGTCTGCAACAGGTCGGGCCGCGCGCCTTCAAGCACCACATCGCCGCCGGTCATCGCCACCGCCATGGCATAGGTGCCGGTCTCGATGCGGTCGGGGATGACGCGGACACGGGCGCCGGACAGCGCCTCGACGCCCTGGATGGTGATGGTGGAGGTGCCGGCGCCGTGGATCTTGGCGCCCATGGCGATCAGGCACTCGGCGAGATTGACGATCTCCGGCTCGCGGGCGGCGTTTTCGAGCACCGTCTCGCCCTTGGCGAGCGAGGCCGCCATCATCAGCACATGGGTGGCGCCGACCGAGACCTTCGGGAAGACGTAACGATTGCCGACCAGGCGGCCATTCCGGGTCTTGGCCACGACATAGCCATTGTCGACGTCGAGTTCGGCGCCAAGCACCTGCAGCCCCTCGAGGAACAGATCGACCGGCCGCGTGCCGATGGCGCAGCCGCCGGGCAGCGACACCTTGGCCTCGCCCATGCGGGCAAGCAGCGGCCCGATAACCCAGAAGGAGGCGCGCATCTTCGACACCAGCTCGTAAGGCGCGGTGGTGTCGACGATGTTGCGGGCGGAAAAATTGATGGTGCGCGAATAGCCTTTCTGCTGGCTCTCGCGGCGGCCGTTGACGGAATAGTCGACGCCGTGGTTGCCGAGGATGCGGATCAGCTGCTCCACATCGGCCAGATGCGGCACGTTTTCGAGCGTCAGCGTGTCGTCGGTGAGCAGCGAGGCGATCATCAGCGGCAGTGCCGCGTTCTTGGCGCCCGAGATCGGAATGGTACCGGCCAGCTTATTGCCGCCGACAATTCTGATGCGATCCATAAGAAAACGTCCCCTCGGCCAGAACAGGCCGGTTCAATCGGTTGATGCGCCCGGCTTAGACCATTGGCCGGTTTGGTTCAAGAAATAGGATTTTTCCCGAAACCGGACCGACTATGGCCGGGCAGTATGGCTGATTTGGTCAGTCCTTGTGCATTTTTCCAGCAGCCGGCAAGCCTTCCGACCGCTGATCGGCGTCGCCAGCGCGCCGCGAACGCGTCTGCGCCTTGCGCTTCTGCAGATTGGCGCGCAGCGCCTCGGCCAACCGTTCCTTGCGCGCGGCTTCGCCCTTTTTCGGTGGATTTGTCTTGTCGTTCATCATCCATCCCTGACCGGCGGCTCAGCCGGCCACGATTCCGCAATGGCTAACATTTTAACGCGCCTATGTCATGAAAGCAGGCCGTCCGGCGGGTTTCACGCTGTGGATCGGCCGCGCATGCCGCCCCAACCGCTTAATGGCGGCCAAGAATCAGATGCGACGCTTTGGGTTTTTCTTGGCCTTGCGCTTGCCGGTTCGATATGGCAGAAGCGCCGCCATCGCAGGCTGCGGTAGCTCAGTGGTAGAGCACTCCCTTGGTAAGGGAGAGGTCGAGAGTTCAATCCTCTCTCGCAGCACCAGCCTTCCCTGTAATTGGCATCGGGCAGCGCCTGACGATGGGTCTGGCGCCAACCCATGGCAATGTCGCGCCTGCGAGGCCTCGTGGCGGAATGGTTCACGCAGAGGACTGCAAATCCTTCACTCCCGGTTCGATTCCGGGCGAGGCCTCCAGTTCCAGCGCCACCATAGCCCAGCCGCATTTGCCGGTGCGGCCAAGAAGCAGACCGATCGCGCCGGTTCAGTTGGTGACGTGCGACAGCCGCAGGCCGGCTTCGTCGGGGGCCTCTGCCATGCCTTCCTCCGCGAAGCGGTACATGTCCTCGAAATCGAGCTCATGTTCGAAGACGACGCCGCCGACGCTGATCGCAAGCACGTCCTTGTCGCCCTTCGGCGCGAAATAGATCTCGCCGACCGCGCCGCGAATACGCTCGCCGATCTCCTTGGCGTCCTGGTCGCTCGCACCCGGCAGGAAGACGCCGAACATCGAGGTTCCGAGACGGCCGATCAGATCGTCCTTGCGCACCGCGGATCGGATGGCCGATGCGATCAAGCGCAAGGCCTCGTCGCCCCATTCCAGACCGAAGCGCAGGTTGATCGACGCCAGATGCTCCGGATGGATGACCAGAAACGCGCCGGAGCGCGGACCGGCCGGCCTCGCCGCTCTCCTGTCGACCATCGATGTGAACACCTTGCCGTTCAGACAGCCGGTCAGCTGATCGTAGGTGCCGGATTTGGTGAGTTCCTGCCGGTAACGGCGGATCTCGATCTGTTGCCAGCCGGTGAGGGCAAACAGCGGCAGGCCGATGACGATCGGCACGATGATGGCCGTGGCGGCCCCGCGGGCGAACGGCGTCAGGCTGTCGCTGAAAAGCATCAGGTAGTTCAGCGCCAGCGAAAGGGCGACGCAGCCGGCGGTGCCAAGCACGGCCAGCAAGATGAGGTGCTTCCACGTTTGAGCCGGCGCGATCGGTGTTTTCGTGGTCAAGGGCCAATCTCCTGTTCGACGCATTGCTTTACAGGAGGTCCGTTGCAATTTCGGTTTCAGGGAAGCGTACAATTTGATGCAAAGTCGGCTTCTTCTCCATGGAAGCGCTGGATCCGGCGCACCGGCTGCCGTTGGATCAGGCCAAGTTTTAAAAGTGCCGAACCGCTCTGACCATTCTGCTTTCACGCAATTCCGTGACGGAAACCGGCTTTCCCGCGATTGCGCTATTGCGGTGGTCCGAAAATGCCCATCCTGGCTTCTCTCGCCACCGCTTCCGCCTTGCCGTAGATGCCGGTGGGAGCGGCCAGCGCCCAGCCGTTGGAGACCAGCCAGGCCCCGACATCCTGCTTGCCGAGCGCGCAGGGCGCGGCGATGGCGAAGCGGTCGGCATCCGGCGGCAGCAGGCATTTGAGCGCCCGGCCGCGCAGCCAGGCGTTGAGGGCGGCCCGCGCGCGCTGGCCGCAGGGCCAGGCAGTGTTGTCGAACGTGCAGGTCCTGTCGGGGTCGATGCCGATCGTGCCGCTGATGGCGACCCTGCGTCCCATGGCCTCGAAGACCGCCGAGGAGGTCGCGACCGGGCCGAAAAGCAGCGTCTCGCGCCAATCCCGCGGCATCGGCGTCTTCGGTCCCGGCGCGAGCCCGAGTTCGCCGAGCGGAGGGCGCGGCTCGATGCGCTCGATCCCGGATGGGTCGAGCGGCGGCGGCGCAATGAGATGCTCGGCGATCTTGCGTGCCGGCTCGCCCGGCCGCGTGTCTTGAACCGGGACCTGAGAGGCAGGCTCGAGGTCGCCGGCATCCTGGGTCGGCGCGACCGGAGGCGGGTCGGGCGGCAGCCAGCGCCTGCCCTCGGCGATCAGCAGCATGCCGGCGAGCAGCCCGAGACCACCGAGCATCGGCGCCAGCAGCGGGCGGCTGGGCGGTCTCGCCTGGCTCACGCGCGGGCCTCCATGGGATCGCGCCGGCAGCCGGTGTTGCTGCTCGATCCCAACCCGTTAGCTCCTGTCGACACGGCGCCACCCCGACTGTTGAATCCGTCCGCACATTAGATCCGCACATTAGACATGAGCGACATTCCTTGAAAAGCAAGGCGTTGCGTTAAGTCTCGCGCAACCAATGCATCCTAGAATCGGTCATCGGATGTCGAGGGGATGACATGATGCGCAAGCCGATACTGCTTTTTGCCTTTCCGGCCCTGATGCTGGTTTTGCTGGCGGCGGAGCGGATGGCGGCACTGCTTCTCGGCTTTTATCCGGCGAGCCCCGCCGTGTGGCACGCCTGGCTCGAGCTGCGGCCGTTCTCGACCATGTTCTGGCAGCAGGCGCATGTCTATCTCGGCGGGTCGATGGCCGTCGACGCCGCTATCCTTGTTTTCGCGGCGGGCGCCTGCTGGATGATCTGCCAGGCAAAGAGGTCGGCCGGCTTCTTTCTGGCCAATCACGCAGCCCTGATCTTCGCGGGGCTTATGATGGCGCAGAGCAGTCACGCGGAAACGGCGAGCACCGTTGCCGCGTTCGTCACACCCCATGGTCTCCAGTTCTCGGTTATGGTCGATCTAAGCTTGCAGAACTGCCTGGTGTTGTGCCTCGGTCTCGCGGCGTGCGCCTATTGCCACGTTGCTTTCCTGCGCGAGGCGAAACTGCGCGCCGAAGCCCGCTCGGTTCGTATGCTTGCGCTGCAGCGCGATCTGTAAGCGGCCGGCTCAGGCGGCCCGCGCGATCAGTTGATCTTCTTGTAATAGACCTTGCCGTCGGGCTGCTGGATGCGCTGGTAGGACGGGTTGGGACCCGGGGGCGCGACCTTGCGCTTGAACGAGGGCTGCGCGTCGGCGGGATCGGCGCCGCCTTCATAAGCCGCTGAAGCATCCGCCACCGTGGTGTTGCCGAGCATGCTCGGCTCCGGAGCGCCGGGCGCCGGCGCGCTGGCGGCGGCCGGTTGGCCTTGCTCCAGCCTGGCGACATTGCCGTTGATCTGGCCGAAATTCGCCTGCAGCTGGCGGTCCAGCGTCTCGAACCGGCTCTGGAAACCGTTGTTGACGGTGTCGATGCGGGCGCCGATGCGCTGCTCGAACTGGCCGAGCTGATCCAGCCGCGCCTCGATAGTCTTGAGGTCGTTGACGCCGCGATAGAGATAGACCGCGGCCGTCACGTTGATGGCGGTGACAAGCAACGCGCCGACGGCGATGACGCCGATCATCCTGGCGCGGCTGGGCTTTCCCGGAACGGTTTCCCGGTGACCGAGTTCGATTGCCGGAACGTCCGGCTCGCTGATCATCGTCATTCAACCACCACCTTTGCCCCCACCGAGACGCGTTTGAAGAGATCGATCACATCGGTGTTCGTCAGCCGGAAGCATCCGGACGTGCCGTCGAAACCGACGCCCCTGGGATCGTTGGTGCCATGGATGCGATAGAGCGTGTCGCGCCCGTCGCGCGAAAGATAAAGCGCCCTGGCGCCGAGCGGATTGTAGGGACCGGCCGGCACCATCGCCGGCAGTTCCGGCTGGCGCGCGCGCATTTCCTTGGGCGGGCGCCATTCGGGCCATTCGGTCTTCGACGCGATCTTGACCGTTCCGGTCCAGCCGAAACCGTCGCGGCCGACGCTGATCTGGTAGCGCAGCGCCTGGCCCTGGCCGGTCACCAGATAGAGGGCCTTCTCGTTCTTGCGGATGATGATCGTGCCCGGCTGCTCGCCGGTCTCAAAGACGACCGCCTTGCGCAGGCTTGGGCCCATCGCCGGCAGCGGCGGCAGGCCTGATCCCGCCATCGCCACTTCGCAGGCCGACGCCAGCGCGATGCCGATCAGGCCGGCCGCGGCAAGGGTTGTGCGAAGGTTAGCGCTGGGCATTGTCCAGCCGCTCCTTGAACATGCGTTTCAAGTCCTTGTTGAAGCGCGCGCGTCCGTCCACCTCGGAGGGCAGGATGGCGCGGTTCAGCGCATCGGCCAGGAGCGTATTGTCCAGCGCCAGCGACTTGATGTGCGGCGCCTTGAAGATCTTCTCCAGCTCGCTGCGCGAGAAGTGGTTGCCGAACCATTTGCGCTTGTGCTTGTTGGCGACCAGCGTGATGCTGACCTTGTTGCCGCGCAATTCGCGGATCTTCTTGTAGAGCCGCTTGCCTTGCCTCAGCGAGGCGACGTTGAGCTCGAAAACGATGAAGATCTCGTCGCTCGTGCGCAGCACCGAATCGTGCCACGGCGTCTCGATGTTGGGCAGGTCGATGACGATGTCGTCGAAGCGGTAGGCGACGAGGTCGAGCAGCCGGAAGACGAAGTCGGAACCGTGCGGCTCGAACGGCAGTTGCGGCCGCTCGAAGGAATAAAGCGTGAGGCCCGAAGGCCGCGACAGCTTGATGACGTCCATCAGCTCGACATCGAGCCGGTCCGGCTGGCCGATGATGCCGGAGAGGTCGAACTGGTTGAACTGGTTGAGATAGGCGCCGCAATTGGCGCTCTGGAAGTCGAGGTCGACGAGGCAGGTGGCGGCCGCCCGCTCGGCCGACTTCGAGGCGAGGTGCTCCGCCGCCGAGATCGCCAGCGTGGTGGCGCCGGCGCCGCCGCTGGCGGCGATGAAGGTGATGATGCGGCTCTTGGTGCCCTGGCTGCCGGTGTCGTGGAAGGTGACGGCGTTGAGCAGCTCCTTGGCGTCGAGCGGTTTGTGCAACCAGTCTGACGCGTTCATGCGCACCAGCACGCGCGTCTGCTCGGAGGTGAGCTCGTCCGAGATCGCGATCAGCGGCACCGAGGCCCAGGCCGCGCGCGCCTCGACGATCGCCGGATTGCCGAGCAGCTCGCCATTGCCGAGATCGAGGATGATGATGCCTGGACGGCTGTCGACAGGCGGCCCCTTCAGGAACTCCGCCGCATCCGAGACCTTGACGTCATAGATCGCCAGCGCGTCGAGCCGCGTGGTGACGTCGCGCTTGAAATTCGGATCGCCGGAAAACAGCGCCACCTGCTTGCGCTTGGTCGGGAGAACTCTTGTGTCGATGGCGTTCATGGTGACGTACTCTTTAAATCTTCACCCGTTACTGTACTCAGCATGGATGGCATCGTTTTATCTGCAAACCCGAGCAGCCCGCCCAAGAAGAAGAATTGGAACGGAACGTTCTGTAGGCTGACGGTGATGGTCGGCACCGGGCCACCCAAGCGCGTCTGGTAACCGAGGCCGGTGGCGGTATAGGTCACCACGACATTGGCGCGTTGCAAGCCTGGGAAAAATTGGCACATCCCCGGTCGTTGGTTGGCGGCCAGTCCCGGGCAGGCATCATCATTAGTCGCTGCCGTATCACCGCGGAAAATGCGGCTGAACGCGGCAGCATTGAATATCGCGGAATTGCCGTTACACGAGCCTGTGCTGCCGGAATATTTGCACTCGAACGAGTATGTTCCAGCCGTAATCGGGGCTCCTGGATTTGTACCTGGGTCGGCCGCTGCAAGCGTGGCTGTGTTGACGGCTGGATCGGAGACGGAGGCGAGCCTTGCACCGATCTGCACCGCCTTGGTCGCTGCGTTCCACTGATAAAATGCGTAACCGAAATCGACGAAACCCAAGGTAAGAGTAAGCAGGAGCGTCATCGCGATGGCCATCTCGACCATCGTTGCTCCATCTTCCGCTCTTAGGAACCGTTTCAGCATCATCAAAATCGGATCAACCGCTCCTGATGGCTGGTCCCCAGTGTGACGGTGGTGATGTTGAATAATGACAGCAGGCCGACGCTGTCCAGTTCGCTGTATTTGTAAGTGCCGGACGCCGTGACGATACAGACCTGCGATGTCGTCGACAGATAGAGGACAGTGCCGCTTGAATCGATAGCGTTCACGCAGGTGGTGGAGTCGATAGTGACATCCGATTTTTGCCACCCGGGGATACGTGCGGGCGCCGTCCCCGCTATATTGCCGAACACGGTGATGTTCTTTGCCCGGTCCGCGCAATCGATCGCCGCGAGCCCGGCGTCAGTATAGAGCTTGCTGTTGCAGCGGGCGGCGAACCGGGCTCCGTCGGTAAGGCCTGCTTCCATTAACAGCTTGTCGTGAATGAGATTGCCGAATTCAAACACGCCGGCCGACAGGAGCAACATGAGCGGCGCCACCAGGCTCATTTCGAGGATGACGGTACCGCGCTGATCGAACCAAAAACGCTGAAATATGCGGGACAGCAGATTCGACATCGTCGTCACCGATATAGCTGCGCTTCGTTGCGCAGGAAGTTGTCGAGTGTACCCTGACCCTCGCGTCCGCTGATGTCCACCAGTTCCACCATGACCGAGGCGTCGGAGGAGGCCGACGCTACCGGCTCGGTCAGAAAGAAGCTGGCGAAGGCTTCGACGGGGAGGTTGGTACTGTTGCCGTTGAGATCGTAGCCGGCTGCCTCAAGCGCAGTGCAATTCAACAACGCTCCGTAGATTAGGCGGCGATCGACAGTCGTCACCGGTGGCTGACAGCCACTGGGTGGCGTTCCAACCTCTCCGCCAGTTGACTGCACACCGACCAGCGACTGAGCGGCATTGGGGGGCGATGAGGGTAGCGTCCCGTTCGCCAAAGCGGCACGTTCGTACTTATAGACCTCGTATCGCGTCGGCGTGGTTGTATCCCAGGCGGTCGGATAAGAGGCGCTCCCAAAATTGGTCTGCCAGTAGTTCCCCTGCCCAAGAAGTAGGTAGTCTCCGGCTCCCATACGGCCGCCCATATATGGCGTCGTCTGATCTCTCGGCAGGCCCTTGTTACCGGGGCCGTTAAATGTCAGCTGATTGTATTGTGGACACTGGTTCGAATTTCCGTTGGATCGTACTCCTCCCTTGCGTACATTTTCCGCTGGGCCGTATTCCGGGGTGTTGAAGGCATTGCCGCTGGCATTGATTCCAAATCGGACATTGAAGGCGTCCTGAACCGGTCCCGTGTTTTGGCCGGTTTTGGTGTTTACTCCCTGCGCCGAATAGCAACCCAGCGGCTTCGATGTGGCGATTGTTTGGGCTAGAGCCTGTGCGCCGTTGCCGACGCCGTCCGGCGGTTGCAGGAAACCGAAATTGCCAGGGCCGTAAGCTGCACTGTTCCCGACCATTCGAAGTTCGATTAGCCGCCGATGGATTGCCGGATCCGTTACGGCCTGCTCCAGCGTGACGCCGCCCGCCGTATTGGTGCCATTCACCATCTCATAGGGATTACACATGAACACAGGCGTGTAATTGCAAACACCCGATGTAAAACCCGCCACGGAGACTGCGGTGAGGTTATAGCTCTTGTCGGTCGCATTTCCCGAGGACGAAACCGAGACCGGGAACATGGGCGTGAAGCCCTGCGGCTGAGCCCATACCTGGATGAAACGGGTCGTTATTGGCGACGCGGCATAGTTGGCCGACGTAATAGGATCGGAATCGTTCGTTGGAATGCTTGCGAGGTAACACCACGAAATTTGCCCTTTCGATCGGCAGGCGGGATAGGTCGCGTCCGTTGTGGCGGCTCCAGTGCCGGCGGTCAGCGAAACGGACCCACCGTCGGAGAACATCGTGTTGTTGGATACCAGGTTGGTGATAGCGTTCTCGGCGCGCGTCCATGAGTCGGATCTGCCGCTCAATTCGGCGGCTGCAGCGAGTGCCAAGGCATCCGTGCCCTTCTGCAAGTCGTTGTCCAGATTGTTCATCCGGCTCATGTCGATCGCCAGCAGGGACAAGCCGATAATGGCTGGCAACATGACGCTGACTAGTATCAGCGCTATCCCACTCTGATCGTGCCAGAACGCGCGAATGGTCCGCAGCATGGCCTACCCCTTACCCCGTGGTGTCAGGCGCCTCGTATGCCTGATGCAACCGCTTCCTTTCGTTCAGTTCATTGTGTGCTCGTCCCCGACGGTCCGACATTGACTGTCATGTTCGTCGACGGCGCGGATGAGCTTGGCGGTAATTTATATTTCTGCACGACACCGACGGAGCGTGCGCCGTTGCCTTCGATCTTCGTGTTGTTGGAAGCCGGATTATACGGGTCGACCGTCTGCAGCAGCTGGTTGGCCTTCTGCGAGTCGCCCGATGCCAGCGTCATCGTGTCGTAGTTGTGAAGATAGTCGGCCGCGCAGCCCGCGAGCAGGCCGGTGCCGAGAAGAACGAGCAGGAGCTTATTTCTTGACATAGACCAGCTTGTCCTTCGATTTCACATCCAGCATGTGGCCATAGGGCCCGGTGACGCCGTCGCCATGCTCGTACATGCGGATCATGTCCTTGTTGACTTCGAGCTGGCCGAGCAGCATCAGTTCCGGATCGTTGGCCGGCTTGGTCTTGTCGAGAGGCGTCGCCAGCTGCTCGCCAGGCCTCACCGGCCGCACGAGATGCGGCGTCACGATGACGACGAGTTCGGTCTCTTCGTTCTGCGTGCTCGAATTGTGGAACAGCGCGCCAACGATCGGCACCTGGCCGAGCCACGGCACTTGGTCCTGCAGTCTGGTTTTCTTGCTGGACAGCAGACCGCCCACGGCGAAGCTCTGGCCGTCGCGCAAATCGACCACCGTCGATAGTTTTCGGTTCGTGAATATCGGATCGCCGGCGCTGGTAAAGCCGGTCAGGTCGCTCACTTCCGGCGCCAGCTTGATGTGGATCTTGCCGTCGTCGAGCACCACCGGCGTGAAGTTCAAATTGACGCCGAACTGCTTGAAGACGATCTCAACTTCGCCTTGGCTGTTGACGCTGCGCACCGGCACCTCGCCGCCGGCGTTGAAGCTGGCCGTTTCGCCGGAAACCGTGGTGAGATTGGGTTCGGCCAAAGTTCGCACGACACCCTTCGACTCCAGTGCTTCGATGATAAGGTCGACCTTGATGTTGTTGTCGATGATGCGGGTGATGAGCGCCGCGAACGGGTTGGTATTGGATAGAAGGCCGGTAACGATATCCCCGGCTCCGGCAACGACGTTATCTTTATCGACAGCGGCGATACCGGTGGCTGCTCGCGTCGTGCCGCGGCTATTCGTGCTCCTGAACGACACCCCGAGATCGCGGCCGGCATTGCGCTTGGCCTCGAGAATGCGCACTGAGAGATTGACCTGCTCGCTGTCGTCGATCGTCACGGCATTGATGATGGCGTCAGGGCCATATTGCTGCGTGACTTCCACGATGGACGCCAGCGTCGCGGCGTCCTTGACGTGACCGGAAAGCCTGACCTTGCCATTGATGGAGCCGATCTCGATGCGCGCCTTTGGCGCCACCTGGCGGATCGCGGCCGCCATGTCGCTGACATCCTGGCCGACCTCGATCTGGATGGCGCCAAGCGAGCGCTTGTCCTCGGAAAACAGATTGACGGTGGTGGTGCCGACGCTCTTGCCGATGATGTAGAGGGTCTTGTCGGTCATCGGCTGCGCGTCGGCGATCTTCTCGTCGCCGACCACGATGTCGCCCAGAGTGGCATTCACCTGAATCGTGGCCGATTGCGATACCGGCACAAACACGCGATGCAGCGACGGGCTCGACACGTCGATGAAACGGTCGGCCGCGCAGGCCGGATGGCCAAGCATCGCCGGTGTACCCAAAAAGGACAGCGCGACCGCCGCCATCCTCATCCAAAACCCCTTCATTCCCCGTCTCCCCGCTCGCTGCCCATGGCAGCCCCGCCGCGCCGACCTTGGTCAGTCTTGTCGCGGCACCTCGTATGTTTCCAGCTTGATGCCCCTGAACACCCCGACCGTCGCTTGCTTCGGCGGTTCCGGCTGGACGTATTTGATCACTTCCTTCACGGGCTGAGCCTGAGGCGCAGCAGCCACGACCGTGACAGGCTTTGTCTTGCTCATCTGATCGATCTGGCTGCCGACCCGTTCCACCGCCTTGGCGAGGCCATCAATTTTTTGATCCGCCTGCTTGCGAGCGGCTTCCTCTGCTGCCTGCCTGTCGAGTTCCGCCTGCCTCTTGGCGACATCTTCGGGCGTGTCGCCACTTAGATCGGCAACCGTCACCCGCTCCGTCGTTTCGCCCTTGTTACCCGCCGCTTGCCGCAGCGCCAGAGATAATTGTCCGGCGCCGGCTGCAAGCGTCAGCTTCTGCGCATCCTTGGTGCTGACCTCCACGGTAACCGCCTTGACAACGGTCGGGCTGTCCTTGCTCTCGTCCGCGACTTGGTCAACCGCAAGAACCTTGACGCTCTGCAACAAGACATCGACGAAACTCTTCGCGACACCGCTGTCGTTCGTCGTGCGCGTGAGGAGGATATCCACCCGGTCGCCGGGAAACACGAAGCCAGCAACCCCCAGAACGTCGTTGACCCGGATGGAAACAGCCTTCATGCCTTCTGTCAGCACCGCCGAAAGCGTTGCGCGTTGACCGGCGCCGGTGATCTTGCTGGCAAAAACCGGCTCGTTAGTACTGATGGCCTGCAATGCTTGGCGCGTGCCGTTGCCGGCTAAGACATCCTTGATCGTCTTGAACGCGCCGGCTGGAACCGCGCCAACCGGCCAGGCAATCTCACGCAGCTTGTCTTCGCTCAGCGTGTCGCCGAACTTGAGAGGAACGGCCGCGACTACAACCGTGTCGCTCGGGACCTCATTGCCTCGCGCCAGCGCGTTACGCTGGCTGGCCAGCCAGAAATTAGCGAAGACGACCGCCAGCATGCCGAAAACACAGGCGAGAACGATCATCACGATTGTATTGGCGCGCATAACCCAAACCCCAAGCCAAATCCCAAGAAGGCCCAAAAACATCGGTCGCGACCGATCAGGCCCGGACGTGTGGATCCGGGCCTGATTTAAAGACGTCAGGTACCTGTACCTGCTGCTGCATCGCAGGTGCCCTTGGCGGTAGACGAAAGGACGCCCTTGCCATCAAGAATACTGCAGAGGCCCGAAAAGCGTCCTGTCACCCAGCCGCCAATCGCAATGATCGCCAGGATCGCCGCGCCGGCGATGATGCCGATCAGGATGGAGTATTCGACCATGGCAGCGCCGTTTTCATCGTCGCGGAACTGCCGGGTCATATCGATCAGCTTACCCATATAAGTTCTCCCTTCAGGCCCGGATCGGTAGACCCGGGCCTGATCGAATAGCCTCAGGTGCCCGTTCCCGCTGTCGCATCGCAGGTGCCCTTGGCGGTAGACGTAAGGACGCCCTTGCCGTTCAGGATTGTGCAGAGCCCCGAAAAGCGCCCAGTCACCCAGCCGCCGATGGCAATGATCGCCAGGATTGCCGCGCCGGCTATGATGCCGATCAGAATGGAATATTCGACCATGGCAGCGCCGTTTTCATCGTCGCGGAACTGCCGGGTCATCGTCATGAGCTTCTTCATGCCAATTCTCCCTTTGGAGGTTTGAACCCGACGAGACGAGCCTAAGGATGAACCCCATACCCAAGCATCCCCCGTCGCTTTCAATCCTAGGTCGCGCAAAAAAGCAGTGTCAAACGGATTAACGGAAGCTTAACCTTTCAATACTCGGATTTCGGCATTTTCATTTGAGACAAGGGTTTGATTCGCCTCATTTTTCAAGTCTCCTTAACCATTCGTTCACAATTCGGCCATGGTTAGGCCTTTCTGCGGTTGGATTAGGATGCCTACATACTTCTTTATATCTAATGGCTTAGGGGAATCGTCGCCTCCGTTGTGGCAAAGGTCCTAAGACCTTGGTCTGGGGACCAAAGGCGGCCTTGAAATAGTGATGTTGCTTCACGGTCACTTTTTTAACTATGTCGCAAGTAATTGCAGGTGCTTTGCCTCGTCACCCGCTTGTGCCCCTGGTGGTTAACGCTTAGTTTCCATCCTGGGAAAATCAAAAGGGGCGGGTGGCATGTTGGGTCGCTTTATCAAAGGGCCGGGGGAG
This sequence comes from Mesorhizobium sp. M2A.F.Ca.ET.043.05.1.1, assembly GCF_003952445.1. NCBI lineage: Bacteria > Pseudomonadati > Pseudomonadota > Alphaproteobacteria > Hyphomicrobiales > Phyllobacteriaceae > Mesorhizobium > Mesorhizobium sp. M2A.F.Ca.ET.043.05.1.1. Next base: position 3,818,726 of record NZ_CP034446.1, on the reverse strand, counting down.
CAGCGTGCTACGCAATCGGCGCAGGCGCCCGTGATTGCGAATGGTGCGATAGTCGTGCAGCCGGCGCAGGCCGAACCAGTGCCCGACGATTTTCTGTCGCTCAAGGTCGATCTGCATCGGCATCTCATAGACAGGTTCAACCTGACCGCCCTTGAAAACGCCTCCAAGGACGAGATCCTGAACGAGATTCGGCCGATCGTGCGCGAATTTGTTCGCGCTAAAAATGTTCCGTTGAACGCGCGCGAGCTGGATCAGCTGACGAGCGACACCGCCGATGAGATGCTGGGTCTCGGGCCGATTGAACCGCTGCTGAAGGACGATTCAATCGCCGACATTCTGATCAATACCCACAACCATGTCTTTATTGAGCGTCGCGGCGTGCTCGAGGAAACCTCGATCCGCTTTCGCGATGAGGCTCATTTGCTGCGCATCATCAACAAGATTGTGTCGGCCATTGGCCGACGGGTCGATGAATCCGCGCCTATGGTCGACGCGCGCCTCGAAGACGGGTCGCGCGTCAATGTCGCCGTGCGGCCGGTCTCGGTTGACGGTCCACTCGTCTCGATCCGTAAATTCTCCAGGAACCCCTATTCACTGGAACGCTTGATGGCCTTCAACTCGATCCGCCAGCCTATGATTGATCTGCTGCGGATCGCTGTGCAGGCGCGCAAGTCGATCCTGGTTTCGGGCGGCACGGGTAGCGGCAAAACCACGCTGCTCAACGCACTTTCGAGCTATATTCCGGTGAAGGAGCGCCTAGTTACCATCGAGGACGCAGCGGAACTGCAATTGCAGCAACCGCATGTCGGCCGGCTGGAGACGCGACCGCCCAACGTCGAGGGCAAAGGCGAGATCCGCCAGCGCGAGCTGGTCAAGAACGCGCTGCGCATGCGCCCCGACCGCATCATCGTTGGCGAAGTGCGTGGCGAGGAAGCCTTCGATATGTTGCAGGCCATGAACACTGGTCACGAAGGCTCGATGACCACCATCCACGCCAACACGCCGCGCGATGCGTTGTCACGTCTAGAGCAGATGGTAGGCATGGCTGGCCTGCCGATGACTCAGGAAACGATCCGCGCCCAGATTGCATCGGCCATCGACATCATTGTGCAGACGCAGCGTCTGGCCGATGGCGGCAGACGGGTCATTTCCATCTCGGAACTGACAGGCATGGAAGGGAACGTCGTACAACTCCAGGAACTCTACCATTTCGTTCGCCGCGAGGTGGCGGCAGACGGACAGATCATCGGCGAGTTTCGCGCCACCGGCATCCGCCCGCGCTTTGCCCAGGAAGCGGCAACGCTCGGCCTCCACTTCGCCAAGGATGCGTTCAATCCACAGGTCCCGCTCTGATGATGAACAGCGAGACGCTTATCTACTTCGTCTACGTGCTGGCGGCGGCGTCAGTCATCCTGGCAGCCGAGGCACTCTATGTCACTTATGTAAGAGGTCGCGATCGCATCGGCACGATAAACCGGCGACTCAAGCGATTGGCGGATGAGGCCCCGGCGGAACAGACCCTGCAGAGCCTGCTGCGCGAACGTGGACTGACCGAGTCTGGCGACTATGTATTTGGGGTGATTGCACTCAACAGGCTCTATACCCAATCAGGTATAACCGGAAACCCGCTGACATTTTCCACGATCTTCATACTGGCTGGGCTGATCGTAGCACTGCTTTTGAAGCTGCTGACGGGTTTTTCCGCGCTTCCAGCCCTAGTTTGCTTCGCATTTGTAGGATTTGTCTTGCCTCTGCTATTTCTCCGCCGGGCTCGCAACAAGCGAATTTTGAAGTTTGCTCGCCAATTGCCAGACGCCTTGGATATGATCGTGCGCTCTCTGCGCGCCGGCCATCCGGCCTCGGTGGCGATTGGGTTAGTTGGCCGCGAAATGGCTGATCCGCTCGGCACCGAATTCGGCATTGTCGCCGACGAAGTCACTTTTGGGTTGAGCATAGAGCAAGCGGCACGGAAGCTATCGGAGCGTGTCGGCTTCGAGGGGCTGCGTCTTCTATCGGTGTCTCTGTCAATTCAGTCCAAGACAGGCGGCAATCTCACGGATATCCTTGCCAACTTGTCCAAGGTTCTGCGTGAACGGCAAAAGCTTCGGCTGAAAATTAGGGCGCTTTCAGCCGAGGGGCGCTTTTCGGCGTGGGTCATCTCGCTGTTTCCAATAGTCATGTTCGCCATTCTCGCGTTGGTTGCCCCGAGCTACTACGGGAAGGTCTGGGGCAACCCCCTCATCTTTCCGGTGTTTACGATCTTTGGCGTATGGGCACTGCTTGGCGACTTGATCATGTACCGTATGGTCAACTTCGATTTTTGATTGGAGCGGAACATAAACCTCTTGTCGAACATCCTGGGTTCCGAGCTTCTCGTGTCCCTTTCGGTATTTGCGGCCGCGGCGGCGCTGTTTCTCTTTGGCGCATTTGTTTTATTGCCCGCTTTTCAGACGCGAAGGCTGGTAACCGAAAGCTTAATGTCGGAGGGAATCGTCAACCGGCGGTCCCTGAGCGCCCAAGAGCAATTGGTCAAGATTTCAGCTCAACGACCTGTCGATGCCTATTTCCGTGCGCTTGAGAAGGAGCGCGGTGAGCCAAATGCCCTTGAAGCCAGATTGTTTCGTGCCGGCTTCTACCATGCGAGCGCGCCGGCCCTTTACACCTTGTCGCGAATTGGCGCGGTCGCCGTTGCCTTTCTCGGCTGCTACATTCTGTTGGGGATGGTGTTGCCTCCGAAAATACCAGGCTTTATTTCGTTGGCCGGAGCCGCGCTGTTCGGATTGGCTTGCCTTGTTATTCCAAGCATTGCACTCGATCGCTTCGAGAACGCCCTAAAACGGACGTACCGTCGAGGCTTTCCCGATTTCATGGATATGATGATCACCTGTGCGGATGCCGGCATGAGCTTGGAGGCCGCGGTCGAGCGAGTGAGCCAAGAAATGGCCGGTACGCACAAATGGCTGGGCGTTCAACTCGCGATCATGAATCTGCAACTGCGCGCCGGTAAATCTCTTCGCGATTCGCTGCGAGAACTCGCCGATCGTATCGGCTTGGAAGAAGCCAGGGCTCTGGCGGTGCTGTTCCGGCAATCAGAGGAACTTGGCACCAGCCTCACCGAAGCACTGCGCGTCTACAGCGATGAAATGCGGACACAGAGAATCCTTCAGGCGGAGGAGCGTGCCAACGTGCTACCGGTCAAAATGATGATACCGCTGGGCATCTGTATCTTTCCGGTTGTGCTCATGATCGTCCTCTTGCCGGTGGTCATTCGCATGAGAGGCATTTTCTTCTAAATCGTCATATGATTATGTGCTAAAACGGATTCGGAGGGCATGTTGGGGCATAGTATGAAAAGGCCTATACGCCTCGTAGCCGCGGCAGTGCTGATGGCGGCCCTCGCCGGTTGTCAATCGACTGACGGCATCGGAGTGGTGCGCACCAATGAGCCGGATAAGGGCGATTACACCGCCTTTGGCGACACCTTCGACGGCTTGAAAACGGTCAGCGACGTCGACTACTACGCCTCGGACCAGGCGATCACCGAGGCCAAGACGCAATTCCGTTCCGAAAACTACGGCAATGCTGGCGCCCTGTTTTACAAAGCCACGAGACTTGCGCCAAATGATGGCGTTGCCTGGTTGGGGCTTGCCGCGTCCTGTGATCGTATCCGGCGTTTCGACCTTGCGGACATGGCCTACGGAAGAGCTTACAAGCTGCTCGGCGCGACGCCGGAATATTACAACAATCTCGGCTATTCCTATCTGCTGCGCGGCAAGCTGCAGGAAGCGCGCAGCAATTTCCTCAAGGCCTATGAACTGGCGCCCAACGATCCGACGGTGGCCAACAATCTGAAGCTGCTATCGTCCAGTGTACGGAACATCGAGCGGTCATGAGCCTTTTGCTTGCCGCCTCGCTTCTGCTGAAGGCAATTGCCATCCCGCTACTCGCGAGAGTGGCTTGGCTTGACTTCACCACACAGAAGATATCGAACCGTGATGTGCTGCTGTCGCTATGCCTGGGACTGGGAGCATTGCAGCTTGTCTCGGTGCTGACCGGGTCGTGGTGGGACATGGGCCTCAGCACGCTCGGTGGGCTTTTGCTGCTCGTTGCGCTCTTCCCGTTCTGGATCCTGCGCAAGGTGGGCGCCGGCGATGTGAAATTGATGGCTGTTATGCCCTTTCTAATCGGTGGGGATGGTCTCGTGGTTTTCACCTTGTTTCTGTTGGTTTTCGCGGTCGCTATAGTCGTGCTCGTGAAGAACCCATTCATGCTGCCGGCAGGCGCATTCCGCCTATATGTCCAGCATATGGATCGTAAGGGGGTTGTGCCATTCGGCGTGCCGATCTCGGCAGCTGCCATCTGCACTATCGCTTTGCAAATGTATCACGCGATTCTCGTGGCAACGAGTTCTGGAATCTTGGAACAGCTTAATTAGACCTTGTTTCGGGGTAGGGGCAGCGTGAGTTGAAGGAGTGTGCTTCAAAGTAACTCGGCTGGGAAATTGATGGAAAGAAATGAAAAGGTCGATTTTCCGGCACTTCCTGACTCTTTTCGGGAAAGTTCCACAATCCCATCTGCCAATCGGATGCGAATGATCCGCTTCGCACCCGGCTGTTCGATGTCGGGGACTAATTTTGTTTAGCGCATATAGCCGATACCTGATGGTTATACTCATTACCATCGGGCTAGCCCTGCTTTCCGACGCCGTCCTATTGCAACGATCGGCTATTTATCTCGCATCTGGAACTGCGCCGGCCGCGGTGCAGGGCGTTGCCTTCGGCGCGGTGTTCTTGGGCTTATCCAAACTGCTCTATCAGGCCGTGCGCCGTGCGACTGGTGCAATTGGAGATGCGCTGATGAGGGTATCGGAAGGGCTTCAGAGCGTCGGTACCTTCCTGATGCTGCTGTTCATCCTTCAGCCCGCCAGCGGCCTGTACATGTTTCTCGCCGCCGCTAATCAACATCCGCTGATGGACGGCACGATGGCGGCAATGGATCGGTCGATAGGCTTCAACTGGCCGGCCGTGGTCGAGGCGGCGAATTCGTGGCCATTGTTGGCCTCAATTCTTGTGGCCAGCTATGCATCTGTCCTCTATCAGGTGCCGCTGGTACTGGTATTCCACGCCTCGATGAGAGCCCAGGCTCGGTTTTTCGAATTTGCGGCCACGTGGATTGTGGCTCTCTTCATGACCACTACAATATCAATGCTGATCCCGACCGCCGGAGCCTATTCGTATTACCAGCCACAGGCGTCGTCCTATAGCCATTTCACGGCGTTTGGCGGGTTAGCGCACTTGGAGACCCTTCATCAGCTTCGCTCGCTAGTCCCCTACGAATTCACCGTGGGCAAGCTGGTCGGACTGATTTCCTTTCCGTCATTTCACACATCTCTCGGCATTCTGATTGTCTTCGCCCTTCGACGCACATTCCTTTTCTGGCCGGCTGTGGTGGTCAATGCTGCAATGATCGCTGCCACCATTCCAGAAGGCGGCCATCATTTCATGGACGTCATTGCCGGGGCTGTTGTAGCCGTCATCTCGATCGGCTTAATTCGTTGGGTCGGCAAAGAAGCCGACACCTTGAGAGAGCTCAAGTCAGCGTGATTTTGATAGTTGCCGCCCCCCTCAAAACCCCGCCGTCTGCTTCTCTACCAGCTTCAGCTGCCCCTTTTCCACCTTGAAGAACGGCATCGATCTTTGGCTTGAGCCGTCGCTGCGGAAGCGGAACAGACCGGTCGAGCCGCGGAAGCCGGTCGCATTTTCCAGCACCTGCTTGTTGAAGCCGTCGGGGCCGGCGGAGCTTGCTATGCCCGCGCTCAGCGCCACCATGTCGTAGGCATAGGCCACGTTGACGTCCGGCTGGTAGTTGTAGGTCGCCTTGAAGCGGTCGGCGATCGGCCCGGTCTCGCTCTGGTCGAGCGTCGCGATATAGGCGCCCTCATAGAGCGGATCCACTGGCCGCTCGAGCCAGCGGTCGGTGCCGATCAGCGTCACCGTCTTGCCCGGAATGCCCTTTGCCTTCAGCGCCGCAAGCACCGCGGCCGGGCTGCCGTCGCCGCAGGCGACGACCACGGCGTCCGGCGCCTCGACCAGCGAGCCCATGTCGGATACCACCTTGGCGCCGCCGTCGGTCGGCGAATAGGGCAGGGTCACCGCCAGCGTGGCGCCATAGATGCTGAGCGCGTTGGCCACCCGGGATTCGACGGCGCTTGAATCCGAGCCCGCCGGCACCATCAGCACGAATTTCCTGGCGCCCTTGCCGGCGATTGCCGCCGCGCCGGCCGCAGCACTGTCGGCTTCGCTGAGCCGCACGGAATAGACGCCGGGCCCCCGGCGAAATTGTCGGCCAGCGCCAGCACCGGCGGCCGCTTGGAGCCGGAGAGCTTGGCAAGGTGCTGCGCGGCCGCAAGCTCGGACGGGCCGACGACGACCTTGGCCGTGCCCGACGTGATCGCCTTCACCGCGAGGTCCTTGGCGTAGCCGCTGTCGCCGCGCGTATCCTGGATCGTCAGCGTCAGCAGCTTGTCGCCGAGATCGGCCATTGCGAGCCGCGCGCCGTCATACATCTTCCGGCCGTTCTCGCCCGTGCTTCCGGGTGCGGAAAGCGGCAGCAGCATGGTCACCTTGGTCGGCCCCGTGCCGAGCGTCAGGTTGGCCTTCGCTGCCGTGGCCGAGGTCGGGCCGCTCGACATCGCGCTGGTCGCGGTTCCGGCGCCCTGGGTCGCGGGGGTCGGGTTGCCAGGGGTCGCGCTGCTTGCCTGCTGCGCCGCGGCAGCGCCCGCCTGGCCGGCGGGTGCTGCGATCGCCGACGGATCGAGCACGTCCGATGCGCCGCTCTTGGACTGGCATCCAGACGCTGCCGCTGCGACCGCAAGGGCGAGCGCCAAGGCTCGCCAACGCTCGCGTCGGAGATCAGTTGGCGGCGTCCTGCCGGCATGCGCGGCAGCCGGCCGCGCGGTCGCTGAGGCGTCCGCCCGGGCTTGCATCGTCATCATTGCAAACGGTCGGCGCGCCGCACGCCCGTCAGCTCAGTGCATGTACTCGACCATGCGGTCGTGGAAGCACTCGCATTTGTTGAGCGTATCTTCGTCCTTGTAGTTCGTCTTGAGGTAGCCATAGGCCATGCCGCAGGCGACCTTGGCTTCCGACGCCCAGACGAAGGCCGGACGCGACGAGTTGATCCATTCCGGGCTGTTGGCGACGGCGACCGACTCGTCCATCAGCTTCACCACATGGTCCTTGAGCTCGACCATGTTGTCGGTCAGCACCAAGTCCGATGTGCCGACGGTGCGGCAATAATTCACCGCCGGCTCGCCGATGATATCGGCGGCAAACCCCGTCGACCCGGCCAAAAACAGCGCCGCGGCCGAAGCCAGCAATCTTGCGGAATGTCTCATGTAAGCCCCTCGTTGAATTGCGAATTCATGCGTTGCTAATGTGTAGCATGGGAGTGTGGCCACGCATAAGTGCTAAATGGTGACAGGATGCTGAACATGGTTCGTGTCATCATAGAGGATGTTGATCGTGCCGGCAGCAGGTGCGTTCGTCAGTTGCGCCACATCGACGAAATTAGCCTGGTTGCCCGAGCCGCTGCTGTCGACGCTAAGGGTGTGCGTTGTGCTGTTGTATTGGACATAGTTGCTAAGGGCGACATTGTCCGCTTTGTCGAACAACGCTGTCAGGTCGATCTGATCTCCTTCACCCTTGTTGTAGTCGGTGATGAGATCCTTGACGTCCAGGCTGTCTAGCTTGAACGTGTCGGCGCCGGTCCCGCCCGCCATCGTGTCCTTGCCCAGACCGCCAATCAGGATGTCGTTGCCGGCCCCACCGTCGATGATGTCGTTGCCGCCCCGACCGATGATGACGTCGTTGCCGCCATTGCCAAAGAGATGATCCACGCCGGATGTACCATAGATCTGGTCGGCAAGCGTCGCATCTCCATTGACGGTGATGCCCGGATCGCCCGGATCGTGCGAGAAGAACGAGAAGTTGACCGTACGCGCTTGGTAGTTGCCGCCGTCATTGTCGAAATACGAGAGTGTCCACGTATCGTTGACTGATGGTGGATGCGTAATCAGGTAGGAAGCAAGCGTCGTGCTTGTCGCTTTGCCGCTGGCATCGAGCAAGTAGATGTGATCGTAGTCAACGGTAGCTTTCATCAAACCGGTCGCCGGATCGTAGAACCAGCTTTGCTCGAACGTTGCCGGGCTCGTATCGTCCTCGACGATCGCGAAACGGTCCGTGCCGATTCTCACCTCGACCTGCACTTCCTGTTCGCGGTGCGAACCAGCGCTGCTATCGCCGTAAACGCCCGGGTTCCGCTCGCTGGGATCGATTGGCGTGGTGAACGGCGACTCCTGGAAATCGGTATAGACGACTATGGTCGAGCCGTGCGGATCGGCCGTGATCGCATTCACCGTCGCCTGCGACAGGTGGAGCGTTGCTACCTGGTCGTTGCCAGAGGTCAACGGGCTGTTGCCATTACCGATCTGCGAGGTGTCGCTCGGCAGGCTGGTCGGCGGCACCTCATGGATGCCGACCGTCTGGCCGACATGGACCGTGCCGTCATAGACGTCGAGCGAAAGACTTTTGGTCACTGTGTCATTGGCCGTAACCGTCGGCTTGTAGACCAAGTCGTCCAATAGGTTGATGCCGCTCGAGGGATTATAGAGCACCGTACCAGTTGTGAGCGCAACATAGCTGACGCCGTTGAAGTAGAAGACGCCGGCCGGGATCGCTCCGGTGGCTGTGACGACGAGGTTGTCTCCATCCGCATCGGTCGGGATGTTCACCAGCAACGGATAGCCGTCCGGATAGCTGGGTGTGCCGGAGGTCTGCTGCGACGGGTCGCTTGACATCCAGTTTTCAGTGTTCGCCACCGTCGGCGAATCGTTGACGTCCGTCAGGTTGATGGTCAGCGTTGTCGTCGATAGATCGCCGTCGCCGTCCTTGATCGTGTAGACAAAGACGTCGGTCGTGTTGGCATTGATGCTGTGCGCCGTCGACTGGTAGGTGTAGGAGCCGTCGGCATTGAGGTGCAGCGTACCGTGCAGACCGACAATGTCGGTGTTAACGCCACCGCTCACCGCCGTCGTTGTATCAGCTCCCGCCGCGCGGACGCCGTCGATGGTGGCGCCGTCCGCGCCGCGAACGTCATTGACCAGAACGCCGGCCGCCGCGAGTACGGTGAGCAGGGAGCCTTCATTAACGCTGCCACTGTCGTTGTGCGCCGTCGGCACGTCGTCGACGATGCTGATGGAGAGCGTCGTGGAGGCAGGATCGCCGTCGGAGTCCACGACCTGCACGGCGAAGTCGTCATGGGTGGTGTTGCCCGAGGTGTTGTCGAGCAGCGTGTAGGAGTAGGTGTAGCCCGTCGCCGGCGTGCCGGTGATGGTCAGGTCGCCATACTGGCCGTGCACCAGGATGCCGCCGGCCGCATTGGTCACGTCCACCTGGACGTTGTTCTTGTCGGTCACATAGAGGTGGCCGATCGTGTCGCCGCCGGTGGTGATGTTGAGCGAGCCCGTCGCCGTCTCGCTCGGATCGCTGTTGTTGGTGCCGTTGTTGTCGGCGATCTCACCCGAGCCCGCGGGCTCGCCGCCGCGCGCCGGAAGGCCGGCTTCGTTGACGCTGGTGTCGGAGCCCCCGGCGATCGCGATCGTCGGCGTCGAGTCATTCAGCAGGTTGATCGTCACCGTCGCCACCGACGGGTCGCCGTCGCCGTCGACGATCTGATACTGGAACGTCACCGTGCCCTGCTCGCCGGCGGCCGGCGTGTAGGTGAAGGTGCCGTCATTGTGATAGACGACCGTGCCGGAGCCGGTCAGCGAGTTCGCCACCAGGCTCACCTTCGTCGGATCGGCGATGTTGACGCCATCGGCGCCAGGCACGTCGTTGGCGAACACGTTCACCGTCACGGCGGCATTCTCGCTCGCTTGCGTGCCACTGTCGTTGTGCGCCGTCGGCACGTCGTCGACGATGCTGATGGAGAGCGTCGTGGAGGCAGGATCGCCGTCGGAGTCCACGACCTGCACGGCGAAGTCGTCATGGGTGGTGTTGCCCGAGGTGTTGTCGAGCAGCGTGTAGGAGTAGGTGTAGCCCGTCGCCGGCGTGCCGGTGATGGTCAGGTCGCCATACTGGCCGTGCACCAGGATGCCGCCGGCCGCATTGGTCACGTCCACCTGGACGTTGTTCTTGTCGGTCACATAGAGGTGGCCGATCGTGTCGCCGCCGGTGGTGATGTTGAGCGAGCCCGTCGCCGTCTCGCTCGGATCGCTGTTGTTGGTGCCGTTGTTGTCGGCGATCTCACCCGAGCCCGCGGGCTCGCCGCCGCGCGCCGGAAGGCCGGCTTCGTTGACGCTGGTGTCGGAGCCCCCGGCGATCGCGATCGTCGGCGTCGAGTCATTCAGCAGGTTGATCGTCACCGTCGCCACCGACGGGTCGCCGTCGCCGTCGACGATCTGATACTGGAACGTCACCGTGCCCTGCTCGCCGGCGGCCGGCGTGTAGGTGAAGGTGCCGTCATTGTGATAGACGACCGTGCCGGAGCCGGTCAGCGAGTTCGCCACCAGGCTCACCTTCGTCGGATCGGCGATGTTGACGCCATCGGCGCCAGGCACGTCGTTGGCGAACACGTTCACCGTCACGGCGGCATTCTCGCTCGCTTGCGTGCCACTGTCGTTGTGCGCCGTCGGCACGTCGTCGACGATGCTGATGGAGAGCGTCGTGGAGGCAGGATCGCCGTCGGAGTCCACGACCTGCACGGCGAAGTCGTCATGGGTGGTGTTGCCCGAGGTGTTGTCGAGCAGCGTGTAGGAGTAGGTGTAGCCCGTCGCCGGCGTGCCGGTGATGGTCAGGTCGCCATACTGGCCGTGCACCAGGATGCCGCCGGCCGCATTGGTCACGTCCACCTGGACGTTGTTCTTGTCGGTCACATAGAGGTGGCCGATCGTGTCGCCGCCGGTGGTGATGTTGAGCGAGCCCGTCGCCGTCTCGCTCGGATCGCTGTTGTTGGTGCCGTTGTTGTCGGCGATCTCACCCGAGCCCGCGGGCTCGCCGCCGCGCGCCGGAAGGCCGGCTTCGTTGACGCTGGTGTCGGAGCCCCCGGCGATCGCGATCGTCGGCGTCGAGTCATTCAGCAGGTTGATCGTCACCGTCGCCACCGACGGGTCGCCGTCGCCGTCGACGATCTGATACTGGAACGTCACCGTGCCCTGCTCGCCGGCGGCCGGCGTGTAGGTGAAGGTGCCGTCATTGTGATAGACGACCGTGCCGGAGCCGGTCAGCGAGTTCGCCACCAGGCTCACCTTCGTCGGATCGGCGATGTTGACGCCATCGGCGCCAGGCACGTCGTTGGCGAACACGTTCACCGTCACGGCGGCATTCTCGCTCGCTTGCGTGCCACTGTCGTTGTGCGCCGTCGGCACGTCGTCGACGATGCTGATGGAGAGCGTCGTGGAGGCAGGATCGCCGTCGGAGTCCACGACCTGCACGGCGAAGTCGTCATGGGTGGTGTTGCCCGAGGTGTTGTCGAGCAGCGTGTAGGAGTAGGTGTAGCCCGTCGCCGGCGTGCCGGTGATGGTCAGGTCGCCATACTGGCCGTGCACCAGGATGCCGCCGGCCGCATTGGTCACGTCCACCTGGACGTTGTTCTTGTCGGTCACATAGAGGTGGCCGATCGTGTCGCCGCCGGTGGTGATGTTGAGCGAGCCCGTCGCCGTCTCGCTCGGATCGCTGTTGTTGGTGCCGTTGTTGTCGGCGATCTCACCCGAGCCCGCGGGCTCGCCGCCGCGCGCCGGAAGGCCGGCTTCGTTGACGCTGGTGTCGGAGCCCCCGGCGATCGCGATCGTCGGCGTCGAGTCATTCAGCAGGTTGATCGTCACCGTCGCCACCGACGGGTCGCCGTCGCCGTCGACGATCTGATACTGGAACGTCACCGTGCCCTGCTCGCCGGCGGCCGGCGTGTAGGTGAAGGTGCCGTCATTGTGATAGACGACCGTGCCGGAGCCGGTCAGCGAGTTCGCCACCAGGCTCACCTTCGTCGGATCGGCGATGTTGACGCCATCGGCGCCAGGCACGTCGTTGGCGAACACGTTCACCGTCACGGCGGCATTCTCGCTCGCTTGCGTGCCACTGTCGTTGTGCGCCGTCGGCACGTCGTCGACGATGCTGATGGAGAGCGTCGTGGAGGCAGGATCGCCGTCGGAGTCCACGACCTGCACGGCGAAGTCGTCATGGGTGGTGTTGCCCGAGGTGTTGTCGAGCAGCGTGTAGGAGTAGGTGTAGCCCGTCGCCGGCGTGCCGGTGATGGTCAGGTCGCCATACTGGCCGTGCACCAGGATGCCGCCGGCCGCATTGGTCACGTCCACCTGGACGTTGTTCTTGTCGGTCACATAGAGGTGGCCGATCGTGTCGCCGCCGGTGGTGATGTTGAGCGAGCCCGTCGCCGTCTCGCTCGGATCGCTGTTGTTGGTGCCGTTGTTGTCGGCGATCTCACCCGAGCCCGCGGGCTCGCCGCCGCGCGCCGGAAGGCCGGCTTCGTTGACGCTGGTGTCGGAGCCCCCGGCGATCGCGATCGTCGGCGTCGAGTCATTCAGCAGGTTGATCGTCACCGTCGCCACCGACGGGTCGCCGTCGCCGTCGACGATCTGATACTGGAACGTCACCGTGCCCTGCTCGCCGGCGGCCGGCGTGTAGGTGAAGGTGCCGTCATTGTGATAGACGACCGTGCCGGAGCCGGTCAGCGAGTTCGCCACCAGGCTCACCTTCGTCGGATCGGCGATGTTGACGCCATCGGCGCCAGGCACGTCGTTGGCGAACACGTTCACCGTCACGGCGGCATTCTCGCTCGCTTGCGTGCCACTGTCGTTGTGCGCCGTCGGCACGTCGTCGACGATGCTGATGGAGAGCGTCGTGGAGGCAGGATCGCCGTCGGAGTCCACGACCTGCACGGCGAAGTCGTCATGGGTGGTGTTGCCCGAGGTGTTGTCGAGCAGCGTGTAGGAGTAGGTGTAGCCCGTCGCCGGCGTGCCGGTGATGGTCAGGTCGCCATACTGGCCGTGCACCAGGATGCCGCCGGCCGCATTGGTCACGTCCACCTGGACGTTGTTCTTGTCGGTCACATAGAGGTGGCCGATCGTGTCGCCGCCGGTGGTGATGTTGAGCGAGCCCGTCGCCGTCTCGCTCGGATCGCTGTTGTTGGTGCCGTTGTTGTCGGCGATCTCACCCGAGCCCGCGGGCTCGCCGCCGCGCGCCGGAAGGCCGGCTTCGTTGACGCTGGTGTCGGAGCCCCCGGCGATCGCGATCGTCGGCGTCGAGTCATTCAGCAGGTTGATCGTCACCGTCGCCACCGACGGGTCGCCGTCGCCGTCGACGATCTGATACTGGAACGTCACCGTGCCCTGCTCGCCGGCGGCCGGCGTGTAGGTGAAGGTGCCGTCATTGTGATAGACGACCGTGCCGGAGCCGGTCAGCGAGTTCGCCACCAGGCTCACCTTCGTCGGATCGGCGATGTTGACGCCATCGGCGCCAGGCACGTCGTTGGCGAACACGTTCACCGTCACGGCGGCATTCTCGCTCGCTTGCGTGCCACTGTCGTTGTGCGCCGTCGGCACGTCGTCGACGATGCTGATGGAGAGCGTCGTGGAGGCAGGATCGCCGTCGGAGTCCACGACCTGCACGGCGAAGTCGTCATGGGTGGTGTTGCCCGAGGTGTTGTCGAGCAGCGTGTAGGAGTAGGTGTAGCCCGTCGCCGGCGTGCCGGTGATGGTCAGGTCGCCATACTGGCCGTGCACCAGGATGCCGCCGGCCGCATTGGTCACGTCCACCTGGACGTTGTTCTTGTCGGTCACATAGAGGTGGCCGATCGTGTCGCCGCCGGTGGTGATGTTGAGCGAGCCCGTCGCCGTCTCGCTCGGATCGCTGTTGTTGGTGCCGTTGTTGTCGGCGATCTCACCCGAGCCCGCGGGCTCGCCGCCGCGCGCCGGAAGGCCGGCTTCGTTGACGCTGGTGTCGGAGCCCCCGGCGATCGCGATCGTCGGCGTCGAGTCATTCAGCAGGTTGATCGTCACCGTCGCCACCGACGGGTCGCCGTCGCCGTCGACGATCTGATACTGGAACGTCACCGTGCCCTGCTCGCCGGCGGCCGGCGTGTAGGTGAAGGTGCCGTCATTGTGATAGACGACCGTGCCGGAGCCGGTCAGCGAGTTCGCCACCAGGCTCACCTTCGTCGGATCGGCGATGTTGACGCCATCGGCGCCAGGCACGTCGTTGGCGAACACGTTCACCGTCACGGCGGCATTCTCGCTCGCTTGCGTGCCACTGTCGTTGTGCGCCGTCGGCACGTCGTCGACGATGCTGATGGAGAGCGTCGTGGAGGCAGGATCGCCGTCGGAGTCCACGACCTGCACGGCGAAGTCGTCATGGGTGGTGTTGCCCGAGGTGTTGTCGAGCAGCGTGTAGGAGTAGGTGTAGCCCGTCGCCGGCGTGCCGGTGATGGTCAGGTCGCCATACTGGCCGTGCACCAGGATGCCGCCGGCCGCATTGGTCACGTCCACCTGGACGTTGTTCTTGTCGGTCACATAGAGGTGGCCGATCGTGTCGCCGCCGGTGGTGATGTTGAGCGAGCCCGTCGCCGTCTCGCTCGGATCGCTGTTGTTGGTGCCGTTGTTGTCGGCGATCTCACCCGAGCCCGCGGGCTCGCCGCCGCGCGCCGGAAGGCCGGCTTCGTTGACGCTGGTGTCGGAGCCCCCGGCGATCGCGATCGTCGGCGTCGAGTCATTCAGCAGGTTGATCGTCACCGTCGCCACCGACGGGTCGCCGTCGCCGTCGACGATCTGATACTGGAACGTCACCGTGCCCTGCTCGCCGGCGGCCGGCGTGTAGGTGAAGGTGCCGTCATTGTGATAGACGACCGTGCCGGAGCCGGTCAGCGAGTTCGCCACCAGGCTCACCTTCGTCGGATCGGCGATGTTGACGCCATCGGCGCCAGGCACGTCGTTGGCGAACACGTTCACCGTCACGGCGGCATTCTCGCTCGCTTGCGTGCCACTGTCGTTGTGCGCCGTCGGCACGTCGTCGACGATGTTGACCGACAGCGTGCCGGGAAGCGAGACGTCGCCGTCAGTGTCGGTGACGGTCACCGTGATGTTGTCGAAGGTGGAATTGGTTCCGTTGCCGTCCGGATGCTGATCGCTATGCTCCAGCGTGTAGGTATAACTCACCTGGCCGGTGCTGGCATCGTAGCCGGTGATGGTCAGCGTGCCGAGCGGCGTGGTGATGTAGACATGCACGTTGGCGCTGTTGGCAAGGGCTGCGCCCGAGATCACCTGGCCGTTGATATTCACCGAGCCGATGCCGTCGGGCGAATTAATGGTGAAGGTGCCGGTGTTGTGTTCGGAGGGGTCGCCGTCGGGGCCAGGCGCCGCTTGTTCGCCCGAGCCTTCCGAGCCGGAGCTCGCCGGCAGGCCTTTTTCATAAACGATGGTATCGCCGCCGGTCGTCTCAGGGGTCAGGTCACCGATCGTCGGCGTCGAGTCGGGCAGCAACCCCGGGAACAATTCGCGGTGTTCCGGCTGGCCGAACGCCAGGGCCGTCGGCGGCAGCAGGGCGGTCAGGCCGAAGCCATTGCCGATATCGCCTGCGGGATGATCGAAATTGCCGCCCGCGCTGCTCGGCGAGCCGTTGCCGCCGGCCGAGATCGAGCCGTCGGCGCCGAAGGCGACATCGACATGGCTCGCCTCGAGCGCGGCGATGAGCGCGACGCGCGGCACCTCGACATCGCCGAGGATGAAGGTCGGCACGTTGAGCGCGCCGTCCTTGATGACGATCTCGGATCCGTCGGGCTGCACCAGCACCAGATTGTGGCCGTCGACCTTGATGTTGTCGATCGAGACATTGGCCGGGAGCTTCACGACATTGCCGGCTTCGGCATGATATTCATGCGGCACGTTCGCGGCCGCGGCATTCGCCGCCGGCGCGTTTGCGGCCGGTGCGTTTCCTTGGGCGGCATTGGAAGCTGGGGCGTTCGAGGCAGGCGCGTTCGCGTCGGCTGCCGGCTGGTTTGCGGCCGGCGCATTGGCCGCGCCCTGTGCCGGCGCGCCGCTGCCGACATCGACCGGCACGGGCTCGCTCGCCGCCTGGCCGGTGGTCGCCTGCGCGACCTGGACACCCGTCGAGATATGGTTTTCAGCGGCGCTGTTGTGCTCGTCCCAGGAATTTGAAACGGCGTCGAATTCGATATTGGTCGTCATAGCTCAAGCCCCTCCGGCATTTCCCGGAAAGAGACATGTGAGGCCCGGACTTTGCAACAGACCTTCCATCTATTTCATATAACCCAATATGTAGAGAATCGCATTTTTTACACTTGGTAAATTGCGATGATATATCCAGTTATGCATGATCCTAAGCGGCGCGGGATAGGCTGCGGCGCGCGGCGCTGGTTTGGTAAATGAAAGTATAAATTTGAATAAAATTTGACGAAAGATAGAATAACTTGATTCGCCGAAACTTACCCACCTTCCTTTCCGATAATTTGAGACAAGATTGGTAGCGTCCACAGTCAAAGGTGGGCGTTATGAAAATACAAAAAGCAGCCCCGGGAATGACGGGGATCAAGGTACTCTTGCTGGCTGCCGGCCTTGCCGGCTTCGCAAATCCGTCATCCGCCAGCGCGAATTCGGGTCCGGAACCGGCCCTGCAAAAGGTGGTTGCGCCGGCAAGCGTCGGCGGCGTTCCGCTGGCCCAGCCGCAGCCCTGGCAGCCAGCCGCCGCATACCGCATCGCGGACATTTCGGCTGGCTACGCGCCGGCGGCCGAGGTTGAAGCGCTTTCCGCCGCCAAGGCCGATCCCGGGATCGACCCGATCCAGACCGCCGCGATCATTCCCGGGGTTTTCGGCTCCGTCGCGTTGTCGATGCGCAACTTCCCCGTAGCGGCGCGCTGGGCTCCCGTCTACGAGGCCATTGTCGATTGCACGGCGGGCAGCGCCTGCGATCGCGAGAGCCCTGTTTTCTCCGAGATCATCGACATTGCCGCGGCCAAGGGCTTTCGCGACAAGCTGTCCTTCGTCAACTCAAGCATCAACCGCCTGATCGCCTATCGCAAGGACAGCGTCGTCTACGGCAAGCTCGACTATTGGGCAAAGCCTTCGGAAATCCTCGAGCATCGCGCCGGCGATTGCGAGGACTTCGCCATACTCAAGATGGCGGCGCTGCTCAGGGCCGGCATTCCGGCGCAGAGCATGTCGCTGGTGGTGCTCCAGGATCGCCGCCGCAAGTTCTTCCATGCCGTCCTGTCGGTCAGCACGGCAAGCGGCGCCTTCATCCTCGACAGCCTGGGCAACGCCGTCCTGCGCGACAGCGATCTGCCCGACTATGTTCCGCTCTATTCCTTCAGCACCGATCGCGCCTGGATCCACGGATCGAAGTCCGGCGCGCAGATCGCCGACATCGCCGGCGGCTTCGCGACGGTGGCGCCCGGCGAAGGATCGCCGGAATCGTCAGTGGCTTCGGATATGAGGCAGTAGACTGGGGCGGCTAAACGTTTCCGGGAACGCGGAAACTGCCCATCTGCCTGTTGTCGCGCAACGCCGGCGATGAGCTGAAGGCTGCTGAACCTCGTCATTCCAGGGCGGAGCAAGGAGCGAAGCGACGCGCGCAGACCCTGGAATCCATGCCGTTACCTCGGCCGAAGTGTGCAACGGTGCAGAATTCTGGACCGCTGCGGGGCTTCAAAGTCACGGCATGGATCCTCGGGTCTGCGCGCGTCGCTTCGCTCCTTGCTCCGCCCGTGGATGACGACCGCGATAGGCGTCTCGGCCAATCGCCAAGGCAGAGGAACTACCCGTTGAACACAAAGGCCATCAGAAGTTCCGGCTCGGCGACAGGCGCGCGCACGGCGCTGAGCTGGCCACGATAGCGCCGCTCGCCGGCGCCGATGACGAAGCCGCTGGTGACCGGCGTTTCGCCATTGGCGTCGAGCCTGGCGAAGATATCGGTGACGTTGAGATCGAGCGCCAGCTTCAAATCCTGCCGGCCATCCTCTCCGGGCGCGCTCGGCAACTGTCGCCTGACCAGTTGCTGGAACGGCGTGTTGAAGGCCAGGATTTTCTTTGACGACGACAGCGCGAAGGCGGGCGAGGGGCAGGCGACCAGGATCGCGTTGATCGTGCGGATCGAGGCGAGCTTGCGCAGTTCCATGCTCTCCTCGGCGAGGCCGCGCATGCAGGCGACCCGGATCGCCGAGGTGAGGTTGCCCTGGTCGGGATGATGCTCGGCGATCTCCTCGACCAGCATGCCGATCGTGCATTTGCGGCTTTCGGCCATGTGCTTAAGCGACACCCAGAAGGCGCGCTCCAGCCGGATGCCGCGACGTACGCCGCCGCGCGCCACGACGCGGAACTCCGGGCCGAAATCCTCGGCCGCGAGTGCCGGCAGCAGCCGTTCGCGCGGAGTGTCCGGGCGCATGGCGCTATCGTTCACTCATCGCCTCCTGACGCGCCTTGTTGATCGGCTTCAAGAGATAGTTGAGGATCGTCTTGCGTCCGGTCTTGATGTCGACCGAGCAGATCATGCCGGGGATGATCGAATAGGTCTTGCCGTTCCTTGTCAGCGTCGACTTCTCGGTGGCGACGCGCACCTGATAATAGGGCTCGCCGGTCTTCTGGTCGACGAGACTGTCGGCGGTGATGTTGGAGACCTTGCCCTCGATGCCGCCGAAGATCGAGAAATCATAGGCCGTGACCTTGATCAGCGCCTCCTGGTTCGGCTGGATGAAGGCGACGTCGCGCGGCGAAACCCGGGCCTCAACCAGCAGCGTCTCGGATGTCGGCACGATGCCAGCCACGACCGCGCCCGGCTGCACGAAGGCGCCGAGCGTGTTGACGTCGAGCGTGTTGACGATGCCGTCGACCGGCGAACGTATATCGGTGCGCGCGACCTTGTCGGTGGCGCCGCGGATGGTCTCGTCGACGACGGAAAGGTCGGCCAGCGCCTGCGTCAGGTCGCTCAGCGCTTCCTGCTGCAATTGCAGGCCGAGCTCATTCACCTGAAGCTGCGCCTCGGTGATTGCCGCCTGGGTCTTCTTGATGGTTTCTCCGGCGAGCGCCAGCTGTCCGTGCAGATCGGTCTGCTCGCGCTCGACGCGGATCTGCTCGGTCCTGGCCATCAGGCCCTTCTTGACCATGGGTTCCACCAGCGCCGCTTCCTGGTCGGTCACGGCCAGGCTCTTGGCCAGGCGGTCGGAATTGGCATTGGCCTCGTCCAGCTCCTTCTCGCGCTGGTCGAGGCGCGATTTGAGAACCGACAGCTTGACCTCAAAATTGTCGCGGCGCGCGACGAGCAGCTTTTGCTCGTTGTCGCAGATTTCCGGCGCGACCGTCTGGATTTCCGTGGGGCAGGGGAAGGCCCCTTCGACATTGCCGCTCTGCTCGAACTGCAGGCGCGCGATGCGTGCCTGCAGCGCTCGCGCCTTGGCCTTCTCCTCGCCCAGGCTCGACGTGTTGCCCGAATTGTCGAGACGGATGATGAGGTCGTTCTTCTTGACGGTCTGGCCGATCTGGACGGCGATCTCCTGAACGACGCCGGGTTCGCTGGCCTGGATGACCTGCGTCTTCGAGGCGGGTATCACCTTGCCTTCGCCGCGCGCTATCTCGTCCACCTCGGCAAATGATGCCCAGCCCGTGAAGCACACGAACAGCGCGCCGACGATGTAGACGGACGCCGAGGCGAAAAGAGGTGGCCGGTCTTTCCTTGCAAGCATGTCCGCGTTCCGGTCAGGCACTGCCTTTCTGCAGTGCCTGGATGACTTGTTCCTTTGGCCCGTCGGCGACGACGCGGCCTTGCTCGATGACGATGAGACGGTCGGCAAGTTCCAGCATGCTGTATCGATGGGTCGATACGATCAGCGTCGTGTTGCGGTCGAACGCCACCTTGAGCTGCTTGATCAACTGCCGTTCCGAGGCGAGGTCCATAGAACCCGACGGCTCGTCGAGGAAGACGATCTTCGGCTTCGTCAAGAGCAGCCGGGCGATTGCCACCGATTGTCTTTGCCCGCCCGAGAGATTGGTGCCGCGCTCGCCGACATTCATGTCGTAGCCGCGCGGATGCCGCGAGACGAAGTCGTCGACGCCCGCGGCCTTCGCCGCGTCGATGATCTCCTCGTCGGTCGCTTCCGGCGCCGCCATCAGGAGGTTCTCCTTGATGGTTCCCGAAAACAGATCCCCGGCCTGCGCGACGATGCCGACCGCGGCGCGCACCTCCGACGGGTGGTATTGGCGGATGTCGATGCCGTCGATGAGCAGCTCTCCCGAAGTCGGCAGGAAAAGCCGGCCGATCAGCCGGCCCATCGTGGTCTTGCCGGAACCGATGCGGCCGATGATGCCCACCCGCTCGCCGGGCCTGACCGTGATGTTGAGCCCGCTCAGAACCTCGTTTTCCGTGCCGGGATAGGCGAAACCGACATTCCTGAAGACGAGCGCGCCGCTGCGGATCGGCCGGTTGACGAAACCGACCGTGTCGGGGCGGTCCTCCGGCTGCGACATGATCGTGTTGATGATTCTGAGCGACAGCATGGCCTGCCGGAAACGCGCAAGCGTGATCGCGATCTGGCCGAGCGGCGCCACGGCGCGGCCGGCGAGCATCACCGTGCCGATGATGGCGCCCGTCGAGACCTGTCCTTCCGAGAAGGCATAGGCGCCGGCCACAACCAGGGCAACCGTCACGAATTGCTGGATGGCGCCGGTGATGTTGCCCGCCGCCGCTGAGAGCTCCTTGATCTTCTCCGAGGTGTTGGCCGCGTTCTTCGAGTGCTCGCCCCATTTGCGCAGCAGGTAGGCCTCGGCGCGCAGCGACTTGATCGTCTCCAGCGTGGAAATGGATTCGACCAGCAGGGCCTGGCGCTGCGATGCCTCGTTCATCGAGGCCGCGACCCGCTTGCCGATCCGCCGCTGCGTTATCAGCCCGACGATGACGGAGATGACGAAGGCCAGCGCCGGTATGATCACCAACCAGCCGCCGATGGCATAGATCACAGCCAGGAAGACGAACACGAACATCGTGTCGATGAAGACGCTGATGGTGTTCGAGGTGAAGAACTCGCGCACGAACTCGTATTGCGTGACACGGTTTGCATATTCACCGGTCGATCCGGGCCGGGCCGAAAGCGAGGAATTCAGCACCTTTTCGAACAGCAGATAGGATATCCGCAGATCCGCCTTGCGCCCGGCATAGTCGATCAGCGACGCTCTGGCCGTCTTGAGCAGCAGGTCGAACAGGATGGCCGCGCCGATGCCGAGCGCCAGCACCCAAAGCGTGGAGATCGCCTTGTTCGGCAGGATGCGGTCGTAGACATTCATGGTGAAGATCGGCGAGGCGATCGCCAAGAGATTGATGAAAACCGCCGACAGCACCACCTTGGAATAGGTGCGCCAGAACGCCCCCATCGTGCCGGTCAGCCAGTGGCGCCTCTCGATCCGCGCGGCTGTGCCGACGGTCATCTCTTCAGCCGTGTTGGCATAAGTGATCGAAAAGGACGTGCCGCCGCTGATGTAGTTCTCGGCGAGTTCCGCCCTGTCGATCGTGGTGCGGCCGTTTTCCTGGGGCGCCGTCAGATATTGCCCGCCGTCCATTTCCGCCAGGAGCGCGACCGGCAACTGGCTGACGCGGAAGACGATGGCCGGGAGATCGAAGCGGCCGCGTAGGAAATCGCGATGGCTGAAATCCTGGACCTCCAGTCCGATGCGCTCGGCCAGATGGCGGATTTCATCCGGCTCGATGCGCGTCTCCGAAATCGGCACGCCGGCAAACAGCACCGTTTCCGCGCTCGGCCTGCCGAGATAGGCCGCAACAGCGCAGAAGCAGGCTTTGAAGGCCTCCTTGGGCGACAAGATATGAGGTTGCTGGTTCACGACCCGCCCCGAAGGAACAGAGATCGATGCTTACATCGGCTACTTTTTCCTGACCGGCGCGAGGATGTCGAACGGCAGATCGTTCTTCTGCTCCGACGGCGTGCGCGCATAAGTCTCGGTATCGGCCGTGGCCGGCACACCGAATTCCTCACGAGCGTAGGCCGCGGACTGCTTGGCCGGCTGGATATTGAGCGTCTTCAGCAATTCCCCGGTTGCGGCCAGCAGCCGGTATTCCGCGAACAGCGACGCGTAGGACGACGTGTCGGCCAGTGTCGCGGTGTTGAAGCGCGTGTTCTGGGCATCGAGCACATCGAGCAGCGAGCGCTGCCCGACCTTGAATTGCTCGCGGTAGGAAGCGACGAGCTTTTCGTTGGTGGCCGCCTGCTGCCGCAGCGTCTTTGCGAGATCCGCCTGGCGGAAGCGGCGATCCCAAGAGGTGCGGACGGCTTCCTCGATCTCGCGCAGCACCTGGTGCAGCGCAAGACGCTGCTCGCTGGTGCGGCGGATCTGTTCCTGCTCGTTGGCCTTGTCGATGCCGCCGCGGTACAGGTTCCAGCGCAGCACCACCCGAGCCTGCAGGTCGCTGGTGTCGCCATTATCGCCATCGATATCATACCCGCCGCGGGCAACACCCTCGGCGGAGATCGTCGGACCGTATTTTGCCCGCGCCGCATCGACCAGCGAGGCCGCGGCGTCGATATCGCTGTTGGCCATGTGGACACGAGGATTGTTCTGCCTGGCAAGCCCGATCGCGTCATCCAGCGACCGCGGCAGGGCGGCCGAGACATCGGCCGGCCGGGATGGGCTGGTCAGCGGCTTGCCGACATTCTTGAAGAAGCGGATCTTGGCCGCCTCGAGTTCTTCGGTTGCCTCCTGCATCCGTGCCTTGGCGGCAAAAAGGCGTTCCTCGGCCTGCTGCCGGTCGGCATCGTTGAGCGCGCCGCCCGCGATGCCCTGCTTGATGTCGCTGAGAATGGACTGATGGAAGCCAAGGTTTTTCTTGGCCTCGGCCACGATCGAAGCCTGCAGCATATATTCCAGATAATCCTGGACGACCGCTAGCCCGATGAACTCGGACCGCTCCAGAACCCGGAAGGAAGCTCCGTCGACCCGCGAGGCCTGGCGGTTCAGCTCCGCCCGCCTTGCGCCGCTGTCGTAAAGCGTCTGCGAGACGGTGAGATCGGCCTCGTTCGGATAGAGGGCTTTGTGATCCTCGTCGAGCGCGCGCCGTGTGTCATTGTCCAAGCGGCGAACGCCTGTCGACGCTTCCAGATCGACGCTCGGAAGATAAAGGCCTTTCGCCTGGCGCAGCTCGAATTCGATCGCTTCGCGGTTTTCGATCGCCTGGCCAATCTCCGGATTGGATTCCACTGCGACGGCAACGGCTTCTTTGAGTGTGAGTGCGCTGGCGCTACCGCAAGCTAGCATCGACACCGTAATGGCAAGCGCAAACCGCCAGCCGACGGTCACTTTACCCGTCCTGGTCATTTCTACCCCGTGATTATCCCGCGCCATTTATTTTTATTGGCGCTTATTGCCCAAGCCTGCCACCAAAGCTAGCGGGCAGTATCTATCAGATTTTTCCAGGATGTGAGTGCATATTGGGTTAGGCACCCTTTAAAAGTGCGATTCCGGGCATTAGGGCCAAAGCCTGTAGCAAAAATGGCACAGAAATCGGGAGCGCTGCGGCCGGGAATTTTCGATTCAAGGCAGGCCGCAATGGTTAATGGCCTAAAACAAATGGCGAATCGTGCGGCCGCTAGATACGAACTCTCCGGAAATCTGCTCCAGTTTTGCAAAGCATACGCAAGAAATCGCCATGTCGGGCTGGTTTGATTGGCAAACGTGGATCGTTCCCTGTATTGCGAGCCGGATCAAAAAGCAGTGGATCTTCTTGCATGACCAATGTCGCCCTGACCGGGCTTGCCCGTGATCTTGCCCGCCGCGCCGCCGAGGGCAGGCCGGTGCGCGTCGGTGTCATCGGCTCCGGCGAGATGGGGACCGATCTGGTGACGCAGGGCATGCTGATGCCGGGCATTTCGATCGCCGCCATTTCCACGCGGCGCCCGCATACCGCCCGCGAGGCGATCCGCATCGCCTATGGCCGCGAGGCGATGGCCGCCGAAGCCGAAACCGCCTCCAAGGTCACCCAGGCGATCGAAGACGGCCGCATCGCCATCACCTCGAACGAGATGCTGGTCACCAACCCGCTGATCGACGTGATCATCGACGCCACCGGCAAACCGGGCGTCGCAGCCGATTTCGATCTGATGGCCATGGAACATGGCAAGCATCTGGTGATGATGAATGTCGAGGCCGACGTGACCATCGGCTGTTACCTGAAGCAGCAGGCCGACCGGCTGGGAGTGGTCTACTCCGTCGGCGCCGGCGACGAGCCGTCAAGCTGCATGGAACTGATCGAATTCGCCTCGGCGCTTGGGTTAAGCATCGTCGCGGCCGGCAAGGGCAAGAACAATCCGCTCAACCATGACGCCGTTCCGGACGACTACCGGGAAGAGGCCGCACGCCGGAACATGAACCCGCGCATGCTGGTCGAGTTTGTCGACGGCTCGAAGACCATGGTCGAGATGTGCGCCATCGCCAACGCCACCGGTCTGGTGCCGGATGTCCCGGGCATGCATGGCCCCAGGGCCGATCGCGATCAACTGGCCAAGGTGCTGATCCCGAAAGAGGATGGCGGTCTCCTGTCGAGGAAGGGCGTCGTCGACTACACGATCGGCAAGGGCGTGGCGCCCGGCGTCTTCGTCATCGTCGAGGCGATGCATCCCCGCGTCGTCGAGCGCATGGACGATCTCCATGTCGGCAAGGGCCCTTATTATGGCCTGTTCCGGCCCTATCACCTGACTTCTCTGGAGGTTCCGCTGACCGCCGCCCGCATCATGCTTCATGGCAAGCCCGACATGGTGCCGCTGCCGAGGCCGGTGGCGGAGGTCTGCGCGGTCGCCAAGCGCGACCTTGCCGCGGGGGAGTCCTTCGATGCCATCGGCGAGACCTGCTACCGCTCCTGGACCATGACCGTTGGCGATGCCCGGGCAAGCCGCGCCGTGCCGGTCGGCTTGCTCGAAGGCGGCAAGGTGCTGAAGCCGGTGAAGAAGGGCGAGTTGTTGACCGAGGACAATGCCGCGCCGGACCGGACAACGAGGCTCTACGCCCTGCGCCGGCTGCAGGACGACATGCTCTACGGAGCGAAGATCGCTTCGCCGGCCCTGTCAGGCGGAACCGGCTCTATCTCTTTGTTTTGACGCAATTCGCGGACGGAAGGTTACGGCGAAGGCGCCGAACTTAACCGCTCACACTTTCCTGGAATTGCTCTATTTGCGCAGCTCCGCCTCAATCTCGTCCAGCGCCTTGTCCTTGCCGATGCCAGTGAGGAAGGGGAGCCCCTTGATCACCGGCTTTTTCACGGATGCCGAGATCGGTGTGGTGGCAACGATGAAATCGACATTGTCGGCCAGTCCAGGCACTTCCGTTGCCTTGGCCTGCTGCGCATGAAAGGTGAGGCCGCGCTTCTTCATCGCTTCGGTCACCGCTGCATTGACCGCCGTCGAAGTCGCGACGCCCGTGCCGCAGGCAAAAAGAATGGTTTTCTGTCTGGACATGTTCTTTCCTTTGTCAGCCGAGAATGGCGCGGACGTCGTCGAAGGTCCTGGCGGTCCTCAAGCCATCCAGCGCCGCGGGATTCTGGATGGTGGCCATGACGGTCTGCAGCGTGTCAATCTGTTTGTCCTTGTCATTGATGGCAAGCAGGAAGACGAGGCCCACCGGCAGCTTCTCGTCGGGATCTTCCATATTGGCGAAGGTGACGGGCCGCTTGAGCGTGCCCATCGCGACACCCGGCTTCAGCACATGTTCGGGGTCGGTATGCGGAACCGCGACATTGTCGGCGCGCTCCAGCGGCAGACCTGTCGGGATCGTCATCTCACGCCGCACGACAGCGTCGGCGTAGCTGCTCTTGACGTAGCCCAACGCCTCCAGCCTGGAGGCCAGGATGCGGATGATCTCCTCATTGGTCGAGGCGTCGGAGCCGAGGACGACTGCCTCGGGGTCCAGGAGTTGGATCAGGCCGTTCGACAAGGGTTACTCCATTGATGCGGACCGTGCGCCCGCCGTGTCGCTCGGGCGCACGGGCCATTGTCAGTTCAGGATGGGGCCGGCTCAGGCGGTGCCTTCGGCCTGCTCGTCCTCGGCGCCTGCCGCGCGCTCCCAGCCGAGCGGATTGCGGCGGTAGAACAGGAACAGCGCCGCGATGACCACCGCGATGACGACGATCCCGATCACGCCGAGCCCCTGGATCGCTTCGATGATCACATAGGGAACCCAGAGGAAGCCGTCGACCACCGAGGTGATCTGCAGCGCATCCGCCGGCAGCTTGAAACCGGACGCGACGGCAGCACTTGTGAACAGCGGCGCCAGCGCGTTGGCGACGTAGAAGCCGACGGCGAGCGTCACCGTGCCGATGACAACCATGCGGAAGACATTGCCCCTGACCAGCGGCGCGGTCATCGCGACGATGAAGGGGATGACCGCAAGGTCGGCGAACAGGATGACGCGGTTGCCGGGCAGGATGACCGACAGGATGATCGCGATCGGCACCAGGATCAGCGACGACGAGATCGCGGCGGGGTGACCGATCAGGATGGCCGAGTCGAGCCCGACCAGCAGCTCGCGGTCGCCGGTGCGCTTGCGCACGAATTCCTGCGCCGCGTCCGAAACCGGCAGCAGGCCTTCCATCAGGATCTTCACCATGCGCGGCAGGAGCAGCATCACCGCCGCCAGCGTCATGCCGGTGCCGAGCACCTTGGCCAGCACCGTGCCGAGGTCGCCGGCGTTGTAGAAGGCGATCAGGCCGAGCACCAGGCCGATGATCAGCCCGAGTATCACCGGCTCGCCGAAGACGCCGAAGCGGCGTTCGATGGTTTCGGTGCTGATGTTGATGCGGTTGATGCCCGGAATGCGGTCCATGATCCAGTTGAGGATGATGGCGATCGGCAGGATCTGCGCCGAGGCGAGATGCGGCACCGAAATGCCGGGCACGCCGTAGAACTGCTGCACCGCGCGCGCCGACCAGTCGGCGAAGAGCAGCGCAAGCGCCGCGACAAGCGCGGCGATGATGATGCCGTAGGCCAGGTTGTTGGTGGCAGCGACCATCAGGGAGCCGACAAAGGCGAAATGCCAGAAATTCCAGACGTCGACATTGAGCGTGCGTGTCATGCGCGTGAGCAGAAGCGCGATGTTGACCAGGATTCCGACCGGGATGACCCAAAGCCCGACCGACGAGCCGAAGGCGATCGCAGCGGCGGACGGCCAGCCGACATCGATGATGTCGCGATGGATGCCGGTGTTGGTGACGATCGCCTTGGCCACGTCGCCGATCGAGGTGAACATCAGGCCGAGCACGAGGTTGATGCCGATGAAGGCGACGCCGATCGTGATGGCGGCGCGGAATGCCTTGCTGACCTTGGCTCCAAGGATCACGGCGATGATGAAAATGACGATCGGCAAGAGCACAGTCGCGCCGAGCGTGTCGATGGCTGCCTTTAAGCCTGCAAGTATGGTGTCCATTCTACCTCCCCAGGGGCATCGGCTTCGGCTCGAAGCGTGAATGATGCCCGCAACTCAATGACGCCTCGGCCGTCGCGACCAAGGCACTCCCCACTCGCCGACGAGGCAAGCACGTTCAGTCGAGTGAATGAACATTTGCCTCCGCCAGCGAACGAAAGTTTTATCTGGGTGGCCTATGACAAAGTCAATCGGCAATCCTTTGGGCCAAACCGCAAAGGCATCAATTGTCTGGGGAAATTGATCGGCCGGAACGGCAGTCGCAATCCGGCAAGCTTGATGATGCAGGCCAGCTGAGCTGTCCGTCGGGTCGGCTGGAAGGTTTACTTCCCGAGCTCTATCGACCGCAGCCGCGCCGCTTCCACGGCTTCGGTAACAAGCTTCGTCAGGCGGTCGCCGCCCATCAGCACGGCAAGCGCGGCGGCGGTCGTGCCGTTGGGGCTGGTCACCTGCTGACGCAGCACGCCCGGCTCATCGTCGCTTTCAGCGGCGAGCGAGGCGGCGCCGAAGACGGTCTGCATGGCGAGCAGCTTTGCGGTCTCGGCCGGCAGGCCGGCCTTCTCGGCCGCAACCGTCAGCGCCTCGATGAAGTGGAAGACATAGGCCGGGCCGGAGCCGGAGACGGCCGTCACCGCGTCCATCAGACCCTCGTCGTCGATCGTCGTCACGACGCCGCTTGCCGAAAGCAGCTCAAGCACGAAGCGCCGGACGTCATCGGAGACCAGCGGATTGGAAAACACCACCATCATGCCCTTGCCGATCGCCGCCGGCGTGTTCGGCATGCAGCGGATGACCGGCGCGAGCTCGCCCAGGATTTCCTCGAAGGTGGCGACCGGGGTGCCGGCGGCAATGCTGACGAAAGTCGTCCTGCCATCGCCAAAGCGCTTGTACTGCGCCGTCACATCGCGGATCACCTGCGGCTTTACCGCAATGACGACGAGGTCCGGCACGGCATCGGCCGGAATGGCCTCGGCGTCGGCGGAAACGCGGCAGCCGAGATGTTCGGCCCGCTGGCGCAGTTGCGCGTTGGGCTCGACCACGAACACCGCCGACGGCTCGAGCCTTGCGGACTTCAGCCAGCCCGAAAGCATGGCGTAACCCATATTGCCGCAACCGGCGAGAACGAGCCTGATCGTCATCAATATCTCCTTAGCATGGCTCTCCTTAAACGCTTGCGCGGTCAGCGAAAAGCCCAGCGTGAGGAAGATCGATCGTCCAGGACTGAGTACAATTCCGGGGAAAGGGCGAGCGGCTTTCCGCCCGCAATTGCGTCAGGACGGAGATAGAGAGGTTCGCCGTTCCGGTGAAATGGTGAAACGCTCTATCGCGACAGGCGAACCGGGATCGGCCGCAGCGAGACTTGCCTGAGGCCAAGCACGCCGAGAACGAAGAACAGCCAGACCGGATCGCCGCGATGAAAGAAGAAGCTTTCCAGGAAGCCGTTCAGTGCCGTGAACAGCACCACCATCATGAAGAAGTCACCGAGGAAGATGTTCTCCTTGCGCGGCGGGATACGCATGTAATCGCGCAAAGGAGCGATCAGGAAGGTGTAGACGGCAACGCAGAGCGCCGGGATGCCCATCAGCACGGCGATGTCGAGATAACCGTCATGGCCATGCACGATGGTGCGGATATCCCAGGGCCGGTCGAAGGGCTGGTCCTGGTTGAGCAGCAGCGGCGTCCCCCAGAAGCTTTCGTAGCCGTAGCCGGTCCACGGCTTCTTCGCCAGCATCTCGCCGGCGAACTCCCAAAGCGTCGTGCGCCCGTATAGGTGAGATCGGGGAAATAGATCGCCGCCAGATGCTTCACCGGCGGGATGAAGACGATGCCGAGCGTGCCGACCGCGGTCGCGACGATCGCCAGCGCGAACAGGATCGGCGTGCCGAGCCGCATGCCAATGAGGCTGGGCAGCACGACGATCAAGATCGAGAACGGCACCAGTCCTGCGGTCGTCTTGGAGCCGGTGTGCAGCATGAAGATCATCGCGGCGCAGAAGATGCCGGCACCCCACCAGCGCTGGCGGCGCCGGAACAGATAGAGCCCGGCGAAACTGAAACAGGCCATCACCGGCCCGGCGATGTTTTTGTGCGTGAAGACGCCGCGCCACAGGCCGGCATGCTCCGGCTCCTGCGAGTCGGCGGTATGCAGCGCCTCATGCGGAAAGACGATCAGCCCGATACAGGAAAGGCCGATCACCACGACGGCGGTGAAGATGATCACGCGGGCGAAGGAATCGGCGTTGCGCGGCAGCACCAGGATCGTCGCCATGGTGGTGATGCCGATCATGGTGAAGGAGGCGGCGCGCATCGCTGCGGGCGGATCGGTGGCGAGCACCACCGACAGGAAGAAGAAGCCCAGCATCAGCGCCCAGGAGGGCTGACCAGCGAGCGCACCACACGCGGATCGGCGAAGGCGAGCAGCGAGAAGATGGAGATCGCGCCGAGCGAGCCGAAGCCAAGCTGGTTGACGATGTCGCCGCCGTCGCCGGTCAGTTCCGCGCCCGCCGGCTGGAAAGGCCGGAACGAGACCATGATGACGGTGAACAGGAGCGCGGCGATCGCCGTCGCCACACCTTCCCTGGTGAAGGCGGCGCCGAGCGGCGCGCGCTCAATTCTTCTCAGGCTGTCGGTACTGCTCATTGGCATATCCGAATTCGGCAAGCACCCGGCCGAGCGCGACATAGACCGGGTAGAGGCCGCTCGTCAGCGAGCCGGTTCGCGCCAGCCGGATGGCGCCGCGCAGCGGTGAGGCCGTGAGCAGGGCCAGGCTTTTGAGAAACACCTTGAGGCCGGCAAGCGGCGTGCCGGCGCGTTTCTTCTTTTCGACCAGCGTCGAGATCACGCCATTGCGCAGGCTGCGGGCACGGATCCAATCGGCCTCGACGCGCCGGGCCGGCACGGTCTCGTTGACTTTTGCCTCGGCGCACCAGCCGAGCACGAAGCCTTTCTGCGCGGAGCGGCTGAGGAAGTCGGAATCGCCGCCGCCCATGAAATTGAACCTGAGATCGAGGAAAGGCGGTCCCATAGCCTTGAGCACGTTGCGCCCCACCAGCAAATTGCCGGACGAATAGAGTGCCGGAACACGACCGGTTTCCCGGTAGGGCGGCGCGAACACCGGGTGCTCGGCCCATCGGCCGTGGCTCGGATCGGCGAAGACCGGCACTTGCGGGCCGCCGACGATGTCGGCGTGAAGCGTCTCGGCGGCCTTGCACATGCGCTCCAGCCAGTCCGGCTCGGCGATCTCGTCGTCGTCGATGACAAGAAGGTGCTTGAAGTTGGGAAACTGCAGGATCGCCGTCTGCCAGCCGGCGTTGTAGGCGCTGCAATTGCCGCGCTCATGCGCGATGATCACCAAGCCGGGCATCTCGCCGCTTTCGAACAGCGGCAGCACCGCCTTGGCGCCCTCGCGCGCCTCGGCCTCGTTCTCCATGACGATGACGGCGAAGCGCCGGCCCGTACGCTGCGCCTTGAGCGAAGCCAGGGTTTCCAGCACCTGCTTCGGCCGCTTGAAGGTCGGCAGCGTCACCACCGCCTCGACGGTCTCGGCGGCGAGCCCCGGCGACCGTCCCGCGATCGATACAGAAGCGTCGGACGGCAAAGGGATCATCCGTTTTTGAGCAGCGTGGGTTTGCGCCCTCGATAGCATCGCGGTGATAACGTTTCGTTAATCACCTTCTCGCCCGGCTGTCGGAAAAGCCGGGTCTTTGGCCTTTGACGGTGCCATTTAATCAAGGCTTCACCGCGTTTTGCTACCGGCTGCACCTAAGGATAGGTGAGATGCATCTGCTGTTCGCCACATCGATCGTGCCCGATGGCGCTCTCGCCTCGGGCTACGAGATTGCCAATGCCGCGATCATCGATGCACTGCGGCGCGCCGGCGTGCGCGTGACGGTGATCGGTTTCATCTGGCCGGGCAAGACCCCGTCCGATCCGCAAAACACCGTTGTGCTCGACGCCGTCGAGGTGCGCACCGAAAGCGCCTCGCCGCTGCAAAAACTTGCCTGGCTGGGCAAGGCGGTTCTCTCCGACCTTACCTTTTCGTCGGTCAAGCTGCGTGTCGTTTCAGACGCGCAAGTGCGCGCCGCCATCGAACGCGCGGGTCCCTTCGACGGCTATATCCTGAATTCGGTGCAGTTCGCCGGCGCCTTCGAGAAGGTTCTCGCCGACCGCCCATTCGTCTTCGTGGCGCACAATGTCGAGCATCGTTCGGCCGAGGAAAACGCCGCCGCGGCCGGCAGCGCGCCGCAGCGCTGGATGTTCCGCCGCGAGGCGAGACTCCTCAAGGTCGTGGAGGAGCGCCTTTGCGGCGCCGCGCGTTTCGTCTTCACGCTGGCCGAGGAAGACCGCGCGGCACTTGGCGTCGCCTCCGACATACGCTCGGCGGTGCTGCCGCTGGTGACCCGCGCGCAGGCGCCGGCAAGCAAGGCGAAGCGCCCAATCGAATGCGACGCCGCGCTGATCGGCACCTGGACCTGGCAGCCGAACCGCATCGGGCTCGACTGGTTCCTGACCAAGGTCGTGCCGCATCTGAAGCCGGATTTCCGCGTCAGGATCGCCGGCAACATGGCTTCCGGCGTCAGTTCGGCGCATCCTGGCGTCTCCTTCGTCGGCAGGGTTCCGGACGCGCAGGCCTTCGTGCGCGGCGCCGCCGTTATTCCCCTGATCAGCACCGCCGGCAGCGGCGTGCAGCTGAAGACCATCGAGACCTTCGAGCTCGGCCTGCCGTCCGTCGCCACCAGCCGCTCGCTGCGCGGCATCGGCTATCGCCCCGACAATTGCGTGGTGACCGACGATCCGATCGCTTTTGCCGCCGCCCTCCAGGCGGCCGCCGCCAATGTCCGCGACGTCGATGGCAGCGCCTTCCACCGCCGCCAGCTCAAGGCGCTCGACGCCGCGATCGGACTCGGCCTGGAGAAGCTCGGCGCCGTCAGGCAGGAGGTCGCCGCATGAACATGCACACCGCGCGCGCCGCCTTCGGCTTCGATACGCTCAAGACCATCCTGGGCATTCCGGTGCTGGCCATACGCTGGGACGAGGCCATCGCCTTGCTCACCAGGCTGATCGACGAGCGCCGCTTCACCAAGGTAAGCTTCCTCAACGCCCATAATGCCAATCTTGCCTGCACCGATCCGGTCTTTGCCGAGGCGCTGGAAAACTTCCTCATCCTCCCCGACGGCGTCGGTGTCGACATGGCGGCAAAGCTGCTTTACGGCGCGCCTTTCCCCAGCAACCTCAACGGCACCGATTTCATTCCGGCCTTCCTGCAGGCCTCATCGCATCCGCTGACGGTGGCGCTGCTCGGCACGACGCGCGCCAATGCCGAAGCCGCATGCGCGAAGCTGTCGACGCTCGCCATGCAGCACAATTTCGTCGTCATCCATGACGGCTTCTTCTCCGCCGCCGAGGAGCCGGCGATCCTCGAGCGCATCGCCAGGCTGCGGCCGGACGTGCTGCTCGTGGCGATGGGCGTGCCGCGCCAGGAATTGTGGATCGAGCGCCACATCGACAGCCGCCATTGCGCGCTGCCGGTCGCCGTCGGCGCGCTGCTCGACTTCATGAGCGGCTCGGTGCCGCGCGCGCCGCTATGGCTGCGCCGGCTGCGGCTCGAATGGCTGTTCCGCCTGTGGATCGAACCCGGCCGCCTGTGGCGCCGCTACATCGTCGGCAACCCGCTCTTCCTGTGGCGTGTCGTCAAGCAGAAGCTGTCGCTCGGGCCGCGACCGCTGGGGGCACGCGGTGAATAGCCGCTTCGTGCCGGATACGTCCACCGCAATCGAACCGCTGCCGCGCGTACCCCTGGCCGCGATCGTCACGGCAAGCTACGCACCCGATTTCGAACGCTGCCGGCTTTTGTGCGAAACCATCGACCGCCACGTCGCCGGCATGGCGCATCATTACATCCTGACCGAACATCGCGACGTCGCTTTGTTTCGCCAGCTGGAATCCGGCCGCCGCAGCGTTGTCGACGAGCGGGACCTGTTGCCGCGCTGGCTGCGCGCGTTCGACGATCCGCTGAGCGGTTTCCGCCGGCGCATCTGGCTGAGCCTGAAGACACAGCCGCTGCGCGGCTGGCATGTGCAGCAGCTGCGCCGCATCGCCATTGCCGGCCACGCCAAGGAAGACGTGCTCGTCTTCTGCGATTCCGATGTCGCCTTCCTGAAACCGTTCGACGCGAACGCCTTCTGGCGCGACGGCAAGGTGCGGCTGTTCCGGCGCGACGGCGTCCTGTCGAACGACGGCCATGACGAGCATCGCATCTGGTCGCGCAATGCCGGCACAGCACTCGGCATCGATCCCGCCAACCCATCGAGCCACGACTACATCTCGACGCTGATCGCCTGGCGCCGCGAGACGGTCAACGCAATGTGCGAGCGCATCGAGAAGGTGCATGGCCGCGAATGGGTCAGCGTGGTCGGTTCGGCGCGAAAATTCTCCGAATGCATGATCTATGGCCGCTACGTCGACGATGTGCTCGACGGTGCCGGCCATTTCCACGGCTCGGAGGAGTTCTGCCGCGTCCACTGGAACGGCGCGCCGCTCTCGGATGACCAGTTCCGCCGTTTCGTCGACACCATGGCGCCGGAACAGGTGGCGATCGGCATGCAGTCCTTCATCGGCACCGACATTGGCCGCATCCGCCGCCTGATCGGGCTTGCTGCGTAAGGCTCAGATGGCTTTGGCCGGCCGGCGCATCGCCGAATAAGTCAGCAGCATCGAGGCAAGATAAAGCAGCAGGAAGACGATGTTGAGCGACAGGACCAGATTGGCCGTGTCGGGGATGGTCGTCAGCACATAGGTGAGCAGAACCGCCTTCAATCCGGCGAGCAGGCCGAGGTTGATTGCCCTGACCGCCGTCTGGCCGCGCGCGAAGAGCAGTTCGGCCTGGTATTCGACGAGGTTGCGCAGTCCCGGCACGCAGATCGCCAGCGCCACCAGCGGCGCTGCCTCGGCGACATTCCTGCCGAGCGCGTTGGGGAAGAAGTGCAGCACGATGCCGAGGGACGCCAGCGCCAGCATCGAGACGAGGAACACCCCGCCTTCGATGCCGCTCTTCACCGCCAGCCGCGACAGCAGCTCCGGCGCCCGCATCATGCGCTGCACCAGCATCATCGAGAAGGTGCGGATCGGGATCGCGGTGAGATCGACCAGCCGCATGATGATGGCGTAGATGCCGGCCAGATGCGGCCCGCCGATCGACAGCACCAAGAGCTTGTCGAACTCCATCTGCAGGTAGAACAGCACTTCGGATCCGGCTACATAGATGGAATCGGCGAGCCGCCGGAAATAGAGCTCGGCGCGCAGCCTCAGCCGCTGGCGCGGATAGAAGAAGGCGAAGGCGACGATCAGCGAAGCGGCATTGGCGCCGATATAGAACAGCGACCAGACGCCGATCGTATGCTGCGCGGCTAGCATGAACAGGATGGCGCCGACTGCCCGAAGCGCCGTCGCCAGAATGGCGAGCACCGCCGCCCGCCCGAACTTGCCGAGCCCGTTGTTGACGATCAGGGCCACCTCGACCGGCCGCCACAACAGCGCCTCGGCGAAGACGATCGCCGCAAAGGCCGACAGCGGCACAGTGCCGGCAAAGAAGATCAGGTAGACGATGTAGGCGGCGGCGGCGAGGAATGGCAGCGAGAGGACGCCGAGAAGCAGGAAACCGGCGGTGAAGGTGCCGATCAGGTTGGGGCGGATCGTGGCGGTGCGGTAGAGCGCCGAGATGAAGCCGAAGGCGAGGATGCGCGACAGCATGATGCCGGCGGCCGAGGCTGTCGCGAACATGCCGAACTCGGCGATCGAAAGCGTGTTGGCCAAGGCGATGAAATAGGCGAGCGAGAACACCAGCCGGCCGCCGGCGCCGCTGATGGCCGAGAGATAGTCGAACACCAGTTTCCGGCGGGTGGCCACGAAGTGGCCGATCCGCGCGAAGCTCCGCCTTTGCGGCATGTCGCTGGCCTGGGTCATATCCGGGCGATAGATAGGCTGGAAAGTTTAACGCGGCGTTCTGGCGCCTGTGCTGGCGGCGCCGGAATGCCGCGAACAAGGCGAGAACCGTGCGGACCCGGGTGCAAAATTAACCGTTTGTTTCCTATGCCCGTTTAGCGTGGCTTAACGATTGGCCCACCCGCCGCGCCCACACCGCCAGAGAGCAAGTTCCAGGACAATGGTCGACAGGGATAACCATGATGACTGGAGGCGCGAGCGTTCCCTGCTCGCGCTCGGCCAAGCCATGCGTGGCGACGACAACACGGTTTCGATCGGCGACCGGGCCAATTCCTCCTGGCGCGAGGACGCCGCCGCGCGCCATCGCGCCGCGCGTTCCGAGCGCGAAGGGAAGTCGAATCCGCGGCCCGATGATACCGGTGAATTTGGCCGCGATCAGGGACAAGCAGAATCCCAGCCGGTCGAGACCGAACATGACTGGCGCGCAAGAAGTCGGCCTACATCGCCCGAGCCGCTCTATGAAGCCCTGGGGGAGAGCCAGCAGCCGCAAGCCGCTCCCGAACCTCGTCACACAAGCCGACTACCCGCTGCCGACGATTCCCAGGAATGGAAACCGCTAATCGACCCGATGCAGGTCGTTCACGGCATCACGCGATCCAAGGCGCTGATCCTGTCGACGACCATCCTGGGCGCCGCGCTCGGCGTCGCCATCGCTTTATCGACACCGAAGAAATACGAGGCCACCACCGACGTCATCGTCGATCCGCGCGACCTCAAGCTCACCGACCGAGACCTGACGCAGAACGTGGTCGCCGCGGATGCGACGCTTGCCATCGTCGAGAACCAGGTCCGCATCCTGACGTCGGGCACCGTTCTCAACAAGGTCGTCACCGATCTCAACCTCACCAACGATCCTGAATTCAACGGCCAGGGCAGTGGCGGCTTCGGCCTGATCTCGACGCTCCGCTCGATCCTGTCGCGCCAGGATGCGGGTGTCGCAGACGAAGCGCGCAAGCGCGCGCTCGCGGTCGGCAAACTGTATGACAGCCTCGACGTGGAGCGTGGCGGCAAGACCTTCGTGGTCTCGGTCAGCGCCACGACGCAGAACGCCGAGAAATCCGCGCTGATCGCCAACACCATGGTCAAGGCTTTCAAGCAGATTTCCAGCGAGATCCAGTCGAGCACCGCGGGCCGCGCCAATGACGAGCTTACCGCCAGGCTCGACGAATTGCGCAAGGGTGTCGAGACGGCCGAACGCAACGTCGAGGATTTCCGGGCGACCCACGACCTCGTCGATGCGCAGGGTCACCTGATCAGCGACGACCAGATGCTGAAGCTCAACGAGCAGCTTTCCGTCGCCCGCGCCCGCACGCTGGAGCTCAATGCACGCGCCGCCTCGGCGCGCTCGCTGAACGTCAATTCGATCCTCAGTGGCACGTTGCCGGAGGAAATCAACTCGAACATGATGAGCGAGCTGCGCTCGCAATATGCCGCGCTGAAGCAGGAAGCCGACCGCGCCGAGGTCAAGCTCGGGCCGCGCCATCCGGAAATCGAGGCGCTGAATGCCCAGCTTGCCGGCGCGCGCGAGCGCATCAGCGCCGAGCTGCAGCGCATCGCATCCTCGCTGCAGGTCGACCTCAAGCGCTCCGTCCAGCTCGAGCAGGACCTTTCCTCGCGCTTGGCGCAGGCCAAGGTGCAGAGCGGCGACGTCAACAACAACCTCGTCTCGCTGCGCGAGCTGGAGCGCGAGGCGGCCGCCAAGCGTTCCGTCTATGAGCAGTTCCTGCTGCGCGCCAAGGAAACCGGCGAGCAGAAGGACATCAACACCGCCAACATCAGCGTCATTTCGGAGGCCTATGCGCCGCTGCAAGCCAAGGGTCCGTCGCGCGCCGTGATGGCCTTGGCCGGCCTGTTTGCCGGCCTGTTCGCCGGCATCGGGTTGGGCGGTTTGCGCGGGGTCTATGCGAGCCTGCGCGAGACGGCCGACACGCGCTCGCGACGCAGGGCCGGCGATCGTGCTCCAACGGTGGGGAACGTTTCCAACCGTGCCGCTCCGCTGGCGCCGCCGCTAGTTACGCCGCCACCGGCCCCGCCAGTCACTCGACCGCGGGCCGCGCCTTTCACGTCGGAGCCTCCCGCTCCCCCTTTCACGCCACCTCCGGCCAAATCATTTACGCCGCCTCCGGCTCCGGCATTCACGCCGTCGCCAGCCGCGTCTTTCACACCGCCGCCTGCCTCGCCTCCGGCCCCTCAGCCTGCGTCGGTGGCTGCGCAGCTTGCGGTCCAACCCGTCACACCGCCACCGATGCCGGAGAATGACGCCGTCCGTCCCGGGCTTTTCGGGTCGCTTGCCTCGGCGCTCCGCTATTTCGTGCGCCGCGAGCCGGCTGAAACGGTGGATTTGGACACTGTGCCGCCCGAAAGCGCCTGGCGCGTGCCCAGCCGGGAGGAACGCTACCCTGGGGCTGAACCCTCGGCGCGGCAGAATATTCAGCCGCCATACGAGCAGGGCTATTCCTATCGGCCGGCCCATGGCCGGACCGACCCGTACGAAGATCATTATTCGGCATCGCCCGCCTCCTATGATCCGCAACCGCCAGTCCCGGGCGACGCCCGCCAGTCGTCGTCCGACCAGGGTGAGATCGACGAGATCCGCGCCAGCCTGCGCGAATTCCGTGAGGCGGTTCGCGAGTTGACCGAAAGCCGCTCGCGCCGTCGCTATTTCTGAAGCGTCATATTGTTGACACCGCATATTTCTTGACCGCTTGCGGTTCGATAAAAGCTGCCGGTTTCGGGTTTACGGCATCCGACGACGCTTTGACGGGATTGCCCTGTCGAATTTTCGTGAAAATGCCGCGCTGCATTTCGGCCGCAAGCGTCTCGCTTTGGCGGATCGACAATGCCGATCGAGGAATGAGGCCATGCACCGGCCTCGTAGCGAAGCTGAGGGTTGGTGATGGCCGAAGTGATTGACGGAAAGAGTGTCGCCGAGGATGTGGTTTCGAAGGTCAAGGCTTTGACCGCGGAGCTGTCGGCCAAGGGAGCCACCAAGCCTGGCCTTGCCGTGGTGATCGTCGGCGAAGACCCGGCAAGCCAGGTCTATGTCGCTTCGAAATCGCGCACCGCCAAGGAATGCGGCTTCCATTCGCTCCAGCATACGCTGCCGACCGACACCAGCGAGGAACAGTTGCTGAAGATCATCGGCGATCTCAACGCCGACAAGTCGATCCACGGCATCCTCGTGCAACTGCCGCTTCCAGGCCATATCGACGCCGGCAAGGTGATCCAGACGATCGCGCCGGAGAAGGATGTCGACGGCTTCCACTTCATCAATGTCGGCAAGCTCGGCACCGGCGAGCTTGACACGGCCTTCGTGCCCTGCACGCCAGCGGGCTCCATGCTTTTGATCGAACGCGTGCGCGGCAAGGATCTTTCCGGCCTCAACGCCGTCGTCGTCGGCCGTTCCAACATCGTCGGCAAGCCGATGGCCAATCTGCTGCTCGCCGCCAACTGCACCGTCATCATCGCCCACAGCCGCACCAGGGACCTGCCGGCTCTGGCCCGCACCGCCGACATCCTGGTCGCCGCCGTCGGTCGCCCGGAAATGGTCAAGGGCGATTGGGTGAAGCCCGGCGCGACCGTGATCGACGTCGGGATCAACCGCATCCCGGCGCCCGAGAAGGGCGAGGGCAAAAGCCGCCTGGTCGGCGACGTCGCCTATGCCGAGGCGGCCAAGGTCGCCGGCGCCATCACGCCGGTCCCCGGCGGCGTCGGGCCGATGACCATTGCCATGCTGATGGCGAACACTGTAGCTTCCGCCTACCTCGCGGCCGGGCTGAAGCGGCCGTCCTTCTGATAGAAAGCAGATCCTTGCCGAACCTTACTGCTCCTGTCGAACGGCCGATCACGAACGATCCCGTTCAGGGCGGCCGTCAGTTCGGCTTCCTGCTCGTCGACAAGTTCTCGATGTTCTCGCTGGCCGCCGCCATCGACTGCTTCCGCTCGGCCAACCGGCTGCTTGGCCGCGACTTCTATGGCTGGACGACGATTTCGGCGGATGGCGACGCGGTGATGGCCTCGAACGGCCTGCCGCTGAAGATCGACTATTCGGTCGCCGACATGCCGCCGGTCGACATCCTGTTCGTCTCGGTCGGGCTCACCACGGAATTCCCCGGCAAGAGCAAGGTGCTGGCGGCTTTGCGCAGCTGGGGCCGGCGCGGCAATGCGCTCGGCGCGCTGTCGGTCGGCTCCTATCTACTGGCCGAGGCCGGGCAGCTCGACGGCTACCGCTGCACCATCCATTGGGAGAACCGCGCCGGCTTCATGGAGCGTTTTCCAGACATCAACTGCACCGGCAATGTCTTCGAGATCGACCGCAAGCGCTACACCTGCGCCGGCGGCACCACGTCGATCGACCTGATGCTGGAGATCGTCCGCGGTGATTTCGGCTCCAACCTGGCCAATGGCGTCGCCAACCAATTCCAGCACGAGCGCATCCGCTCGGCCGGCGACCGCCAGCGCGTCGGACCGGAGCGCGATCTCACCGGCAAGTCGGAGAAGCTCAGGCGCATCGTCGAGCTGATGGCCGACCATCTCGACGAGCCTCTGTCCGCCGTGCAGCTCGCCAAGTCGGCGGGCCTGTCGGTGCGTCAGGTCGAGCGCTTGTTCCTGCGCCATCTCAGCGTGACGCCGGGTCGCTATTACATGCGGCTGAGGCTCGAACGGGCGCGCGAATTGCTGCGCCAGACCAACATGCCGATCCTCGACGTGGCGATCGCCACCGGCTTCACCTCGCACTCCTATTTCGCGCAGAGCTACCGGCTGCAGTTCGGCCGCCCGCCATCGGAGGAGCGCCGCACCACCTACTGAGTTTTAGAAGGCGACATGCAGCCCGGCCTTGAAGGCTTGGTTGGTCGTGCCGCCGCCGAATTGCCCGAAATAGCTGATGCCGAGCCGCGCGGCCGCGCTGGTCTGGCGTCGAGGCCAAGGTCGATCAGAGCGGCGTCACGCGCGATCGGCGTCCCGGCGATGGTGAACGGATCCTGGCCGGCAAAGGCCACGCCGATCGTCGGTGCGGTGTCGCCGAAGGCATGGCGCCAGCCGAGGAATCCACACGCCGTCGCGGCCATGCCGCCAAGATCGAAGGCCGCCCGGCGCTATCGTGATGCGCTCAAAACCCGGCAGAGGGGCGGATGCAACGGCTGGGCTTGTCCCCCGGCGCCACCTAAAATAGCTTTCCGGGCGCGGACGAGGGAACAATCAGGAGACATCCATGGCGGGACTGATACGGAGCGTCGCTGCGGCGGCCCTCCTTTTGTCGATGACCAGTTTCGGCTTTGCCGCCAACAAGGTCATCATCATTCTGGACGCTTCAGGCTCGATGTGGGCCCAGATCGATGGCAAGCCGAAGCTGGAGATCGCGCGTGAATCGCTGCGCACGGTGCTGCAGTCGGTTCCGGCAGACGACGAGATCGGCTTCATGGCCTATGGCCATCGCACCAAGGGCAGCTGCGACGACATCGAGCTGATCGTGCCGCCGCAGGCCGGATCCGCCAGCGCCATTTCGGCGGCCGCCGACAGCATGAAATTCCTGGGCAAGACGCCGCTCACGGCCGCCGTCAAGCAGGCCGCCGAGGCGCTGAAATACACCGAGGACAAGGCAACGGTGGTGCTGATCACCGACGGGCTGGAGACCTGCGGCGGCGATCCCTGCGCGCTCGGCAAGGAGCTGAAGGAAAGCGGCGTTGATTTCACCGCCGATGTCGTCGGCTTCGGCCTGACCGCCGACGAAGGCAAGCAGATCGCCTGCCTCGCCGAAAACACCGGCGGAAAATACATCCAGGCCTCCGACGAGAAGGCGCTGCAGGACGCGCTGGTCGAGACCGTGGCGGCTCCGGCGCCGGCGCCAGAGCCGGCTCCGGCACCCGCGCCAGCGCCCGAGCCCGCCAAGCCTGAATTCAATTTCATGCCGAGTGTGGTCATGGCCGAGGGGGGTCCCGAGATCTCCGACAACAGCAATGCCTGGGAAATCTACAAGGCCAATGCGGACGGATCGCGCGGCGATCAGGTCATGACCGAGTATGGCGAGCTGAAAACCAATCTCGAACCGGGCGACTATATCGTCGTCGGCCGCGACGACGAGGCAAGAAGCGAGCAGAAGATCAAAATAGAGGCCGGCCAGGTTTACAAGCCGCTGTTCACGCTCAACGGCGGTACGCTGGTTATCCATCCGCATGCGAGCCAGGGATCGGAGATCAGCGGCGAGGCGCGTGTCGACTTTGCCTATCCCGGCGGCAGCACCACCCACTATGGCGACGCCAAGGCGACTGTCCCCGCCGGCGAGCAGAAGGTGACGGTGCAGATCGGCGCCGGCACGGTAACCGAGACCATCCAGCTTGCTGCCGGACAGACGGTCGAGAAGGATGTCGTCGTCGGCGTCGGGCACGCCGTGCTCAATGCCTTCTATACGGCAGGCGGCGACAAGGCCGACAATTCCGGCATTAGCTTCGAAATCGTCAAGGCGAAGAAGAAGATCGACGGCAGCCGCGAGAGCGTCGAGCACTCCTATGGTCCCGACAGCAAGTTCTGGCTGCCGCCGGACGACTATGTCGCGCTCACCACGCTCGATCTTGCCGTTGCCGAGCAGCCCTTCACCATCAAGGCCGGCGACAATCAGGACATCAAGGTCACGCTCGACGCCGGCGTGCTGGCGATGTCGGCGCCCGGCGCTTACTCGATCGAGGTGTTCTCGTCGAAGAAGGACATAGAGGGCAAGCGCAAGTCGCTGGGCTTGAGCTATGGCGACAGCTGGCAGCAGACGATTCCCGCCGGCGATTATGTCGTCGTGCGGCACGCCTCCGACCAGGGCCAGGACAAGGAAATGCCAGTGACGATCAAGGCCGGCGAACGGAGCGAGATCACCGTTCAGTAGTAACCGCAGCCTGCCTGCCTTCCGGTCTGGCTGCCCTGGCATTCCGCGAACGGATCGCGGAATGCCGACTCGGCAACGCGGTGCACATGGCGCCGATCAGGCAGCTTCCGAGACGCGCACTTCGAC
Source organism: Mesorhizobium sp. M2A.F.Ca.ET.043.05.1.1 (assembly GCF_003952445.1). Classification (NCBI taxonomy): domain Bacteria; kingdom Pseudomonadati; phylum Pseudomonadota; class Alphaproteobacteria; order Hyphomicrobiales; family Phyllobacteriaceae; genus Mesorhizobium; species Mesorhizobium sp. M2A.F.Ca.ET.043.05.1.1. The sequence goes on along the minus strand of NZ_CP034446.1, from coordinate 3,776,246 downwards.
ATGAAGCCCGGCCGCGACCGCCATATTGACGAGAGTGTCGAGGGCAAACAGGTTGATCTTCCCGCGCAGGAGATCGGATACGCGCGGCTGCGTCACGCCAAGCCGCTGCGCGGCCTCGGCCTGCGTCCAGCCCTTTGCTCGAATGTGCTTCTCCAACGCCATCATGAGCGTGGAGCGGAGCCTCATGTTCTCGGCTTCGGCGGGAGTGTCTTCGATGGCGTCCCACACACTTGCAAACGTTTCTTTGCTCACTGGCCTAGTACCTTAACACTGACGTTTTGACCGGGTTGGTTGGTGTGCGTTCCATGCCTTGGCGATTGGCCGAGACGCCTATCGCGGTCGTCATCCACGGGCGGAGCAAGGAGCGTAGCGACGCGCGCAGACCCGAGGATCCATTCCGTGACCTGGAAGCGCCGCGGCGGTCGCAGAAATTCTGCACCGTTGCACATTTCGGTTTAGGTAACGCATGGATTCCAGGGTCTGCGCGCGTCGCTACGCTCCTTGCTCCGCCCTGGAATGACGAGGTTCAGGAGCCTTCAGCTCATCGCCGGCGTTGCGCTGACTTACCCAAACGGACGTTGACAACCTGCCCAACAAGCCTGCAGTCTGTCAAAATCACTGTGCAGAGGGATCAGTCCTTCATGAGATTGCTGTAGCGCCGCAGCGTTAGAACTTAAGCGTCTTCACGCCAGCAACTATACAAAATTTTGTATAGTTGGCACAAGTAGCTTCTCACACGAAACGAGATCAGGCGCTTCCGAACGCCGCCGCCCCATGGTCGGCGCGGCCGACCAGTTGCCGGAACCCCGCGAACAGCTCGCGGCCGAAGCCGAACTCGTTGCCGATGAGATCGGCGTCCGCGGTGCGGCGCAGCGCGAATTCCGTTCCCGGCACCAGCACCTCGAGTGTGCCGGCATCGGCGTCGAGGCGGATGACGTCGCCGTCATGGATCCTGGCGATCGGGCCGTCCTCAACCGCTTCCGGCGTCACATGGATCGCCGCCGGCACCTTGCCGGAGGCGCCCGACATGCGCCCGTCGGTCACCAGCGCCACGCGTTGGCCGCGATCCTGCAGGATGCCGAGCACGGTGGTCAGCTTGTGCAGCTCCGGCATGCCGTTGGCCTTTGGGCCCTGGAAGCGGATCACGGCGACAAAGTCGCCGGTAAGCTGGCCGGCCTTGAAGGCGTCGTTCAGGCCTTGCTGGCTGTCGAACACTTTTGCCGGCGCCTCGATGATGCGGCGTTCCGGTTTGACGGCGGAGGTCTTGATGACGGCATGGCCGAGATTGCCTCCAAGCACTTTCAGGCCACCGGTCGGCTGGAAGGCTTTCTTGACCGGCGCCAGCACCTTCTCGTCGCCGCTCACGAGCGGCGCCGCTTCGCGCACCACGCTGCCGTCGTCGCCAAGCCTCGCCTCGACCGCGTAAGGCCGCAGGCCTTCGCCCCAAACCGTCTGCACGTCCTCGTGCAGCAGGCCTTCGTCGAGCAGCTCGCGGATCAGGAAGCCGAGCCCGCCGGCGGCATGGAAATGGTTCACGTCGGCGAGCCCGTTCGGATAGACGCGCGCCAAGAGCGGCACAGCTTCCGACAGGTCTGATATATCCTGCCAGGTCAGCGCGATGCCGGCAGCCGCGGCCATGGCGATCAGGTGGATCGTATGGTTGGTCGAGCCGCCGGTGGCGTGCAGGCCGACCACGCCGTTGACGATCGAACGCTCGTCGATCATGCGCCCGACCGGCGTGTAGGCATTGCCGAGCGCGGTGATCGCCAGCGCCCGCTTGGCCGCTTCCCTGGTCAGCGCGTCGCGCAGCGGCGTGCCCGGATTGACGAAGGAGGCGCCGGGCGTGTGCAGGCCCATGATCTCCATCAGCATCTGGTTGGAATTGGCCGTGCCGTAGAAGGTGCAGGTGCCAGGCCCGTGATAGGACTTGGATTCCGCCTCGAGCAGCTCGGCGCGGCCGACTTTGCCTTCGGCATAGAGCTGGCGAACCTTGGCCTTCTCGTCATTCGCCAAGCCGGTCGTCATCGGTCCGGCGGGGATGAAGACGGCCGGCAGGTGCCCGAAGGTGAGCGCCGCGATCACCAGCCCGGGCACGATCTTGTCGCAGACGCCGAGGAAGACGGCGGCGTCGAACATATTGTGCGACAGGCCGATCGCCGCCGCCATGGCGATGACATCGCGCGAGAAAAGCGACAGCTCCATGCCGGGCTGGCCTTGGGTGACGCCGTCGCACATGGCCGGCACGCCGCCGGCGACTTGAGCGATGCCGCCGGCCTCGCGCGCGGCTTCCTTGATCAGCGCCGGGAAGGTCTCGAAGGGCTGATGCGCCGACAGCATGTCATTGTAGGAGGTGATGATGCCGAGATTCGGCACGCGGTCGCCGCCGAGCGCGATCTTTTCCGACGGGCTGCACACGGCAAAACCGTGGGCGAGATTGCCGCAGCCCAGCACCGCCCGATTGGCGGTATTGCTTGACGCTCCGGCGATGCGGCCGAGATAGGCTTCTCGCCCGGCTTTTGAACGTTGGCGGATGCGTTCCGTGATGGCTTCGATATCGCGTCTGGCTGTCATGGTCCGTCCTTTCGAGCCCGGTAAGCGTCCTCCCCTGCCGCCGGGCTGTCCTCATATGAAATCAGGGTGCCCAGAACACCTCTATCCGTCCCGGCGCCGCCTCGAGCACGCTGCGGATGGGCTTTTTCGCGCCTGGACCCATCGCGCCGTTGAACGCTGTGCGCTTGTCCTCGCCTTCGATGTGCAGCGCGACGAAGCCGGCCGCGACGATGCGCGCCATCGACAGTGTCAGCCGCGGCTCGCCGCCGCTCGCCGCGTGCACCGGCAGCACGATGCGCTGTGACGCGGGGTCGAGCAACTCCTCGAGGTTGCCGGCATCCGGAAAGAACGAAGCCGTATGGCCGTCGCCGCCCATGCCGAGGATGACCACGTCGAGCGGCCAGGGCAGCGACCGCAGCGCTTCGCTATCCGCCGCCGCGGCGTCCTCGATGCTTGCCGCCTCATGGTAGAGCGGCACGAAGCGCGCCGCCGCGGCCTTGTTCTGCAGCAGATTCGCCGTCACCAGCCCGGCATTCGATCGCGGCGAGGACGGCGGCACGAAGCGCTCGTCGACCAGCGTCACAATAACCTTGTCCCAGGCGATCGGCGTGGTCGAGAGCACGGCGAACAGCTTTGCCGGCGTGGTCCCGCCGGAGACGGCGAGCAGCGCGGCGCCGCGTTCTGTGATGGCCCTGGTCAAACGGTCCGCGATCTCACCGGCAAGCGCCGTCGCCAGAACCTGGCGATCGGCAAAGCCGTTCCAGCCGTAGCTGACCTCGCTCAATTGCTCTCGTGCCATGTCCGTCCGTCACGTTCGATAAGCGCGATCGAGGCCGACGGCCCCCAGGTTCCGGCCGTATAGCCCTGGGCTTCCTGCCTGGCGCTTTCCCAGGCGTTCTGGATCGGATCGATCCATTTCCAGGCCGCCTCGACCTCGTCGCGGCGCATGAACAGCGTCTGGTTGCCGCGCACCACATCCATGATCAGCCGCTCATAGGCGTCCGGCGCGCGCGTGTCGAAGGACTGAGCGAAGCTCATATCGAGCGAAATCTGGCGCAGGCGCATGCCGCCCGGGCCGGGATCCTTGATCATGATGTATTGCTTGACGCCCTCGTTCGGCTGCAGACGGATCACCAGCTGGTTGGCGAAGATCGGTCCGGCGCTGTCGCCGAAGATCGAATAGGGGATCGGCTTGAACTCGATGACGATTTCCGAGACGCGGGTTGCGAGCCGTTTGCCGGTCCTCAGATAGAAGGGAACGCCGGCCCAGCGCCAGTTGCCGATCTCGGCCTTGATGGCGACGAAAGTCTCAGTGTTGCTATCCTTGCCGAGTTCCTCGACATAGCCCTTGACGGGACCGCCCGCCGAGGCGCCGGCGCGATACTGGCCGCGCACCGTATGCTTGGGCGCCCCGTTGCCGTTGATGCGCTTCAACGCCCGCAGCACCTTCAGCTTCTCGTCGCGCACCGCATCGGCGTCCATGGACGACGGCGTTTCCATGGCGACGAGGCAAAGCAGCTGCAGAATATGGTTCTGCACCATGTCGCGCAGCGCGCCGGCCTTGTCGTAATAGGTGACGCGGTCTTCGAGCCCGACGGTCTCGGCGACGGTGATCTGAACATGGTCGATATGCGCCGAATTCCACAGCGGCTCATAGAGCGCATTGGCAAAGCGCAGCGCCATCAGGTTCTGCACCGTTTCCTTGCCGAGATAGTGGTCGATGCGGAAGATCTGGCCTTCGTCGAAATCGCCACCGACCGCGTCGTTGAGGGCGCGCGCCGAGCTGAGGTCGCGGCCGATCGGCTTTTCCAGCACGATGCGCGAATTCGGCGTGATCAGCTTGTGCTCCTTGAGCTTGTGCGAGATGTCGCCGAACAGCGCCGGTGCCACCGCGAGGTAGAAGGCGCGGATGCGGTCGCTGTCGCCGATCGCCTTCTTGAGCTCGCCGAAGCCGGTGCCTGTGGTCGCGTCAGCCGACACGTAGGAAAGCCGCGCCAAGAAAGTCTCAAGCTCCTTGGCATCGACATCCTCCGGTTTCACGTGCTCGGATATCGCCTTCTTGGCGAAGGTCCGGAATTCGGCATCGCTCATCTTCGCGCGCGACGTTCCGATGATGCGCGTCGGTTCGGAGAATTGATGGTCGCGCTGGCGATGGTAGAGCGACGGCAGGAGCTTGCGTTCCGACAAGTCGCCGGTGCCGCCGAAGATGATGAAGTCGAAGGGATCGACAGGAATGATCTGGCTGGTCATGGTCAGTCCGATTTGATGCCTGATGGCGGCAGCGTGGCTGGTATATTCTAATCGATTTAAATTTTCCAGTGCCATGGTGTCACAGGCAGGACCAATCGCTTGCACTTGCATCGGTCCACATGTTTCCCGACACTCGCGCGCTGCCGGCAGGCTTGTCGGCAAGCCATGGCTTCCGGCAGCGTTCGCGCCTGCACCATAGAACGTGAATGTGACGAAAGCTAAGGGAGATGGCTGCGGAAATCCAATGAGCGGGAAAGCCATGCGTCTGGAAAACAAGGTCGCCATCATCACGGGTGCCGCGTCGGGCTTCGGCGAGGGCATGGCCAGGCGCTTTGCCGAAGAGGGGGCGCGCGTGGTCGTCGCCGATCTCAACGCCAAGGGCGCGGAGCGGGTGGCCGACGAGATCGGCGCCAACGCGATCTGGACCCAGACCGACGTGTCCCTGCGCTCCGAATTCGACGAGATGGTCTACGCCGCCAAGAGCGCGTTCGGCCGCATCGACATCATGGTCAACAATGCCGGCTTCACCCACCGCAACGGCGATATGCTGGGCGTCGACGAGGAAACCTTCGACCTGATCACCGCCGTCAACATGAAGGCGATCTATCATGCGGCGCTCGCCGTCGTGCCGATCATGGATCGGCAGGGCGGCGGCGTCATTCTGACCATGGCCTCGACCGCAGGGCTTCGGCCGCGGCCGGGACTGACTTGGTACAATGCTTCCAAGGGCTGGGCGATCACGGCCACCAAGTCGATGGCCGTCGAACTGGCGCCGAAGAACATTCGCGTCAACTGCCTTTGCCCGGTTGCCGGAGAGACCGGCATGCTGGAGAAATTCATGGGCGCCGACACGCCGGAGATACGCGAGAAGTTCCGCGCCTCGATTCCGCTCGGCCGGCTCTCGACACCGCTCGACGTCGCCAATGCGGCACTGTGGCTGGCTTCGGACGAGGCCGCCTTCATCACCGGCGTGGCGCTGGAGGTCGATGGCGGCCGCTGTGTCTAGTCGATCACGTGCGGCTTGAGTTTGACTTGACGATCCGGCGAAAGGCATAACGGTGCCTGGATGAGGCGGGTGCCATGAATGCCGGACTGCGGAGAATTCGCAAGGACCTGGGGCAACGCCTCAAGATCTACCGGGCGAGGCGCGCAAGGGCGCGGAGCAAGGCCACCTTCATCGGCGTAACCGGCAGCTCGGGAAAGTCGACCGCCGTGAGCCTGCTCGGGCACATTCTGGCCGGCCACGGGCGGACCTACACGCGGGTTCTGGCCAACACGATAAATTCACTGGTCAGCACACTCTACAGGCACATGAACAGGCACGGCGAGGTCGACTATGTCGTCTTCGAGGCGGGCGCCTCCGGCGTCGATACGATCAGGCCCATGGCACAGCTGCTCAAGCCGCATGTGGCTGTTGTCACTATGGTGCAGCTTGAGCATTTTTCCAGTTTCAAGGCCTTGGAGAACGTCGCTCGGGAAAAACGCGCTTTGGTCGAGGCGCTGGGGCCTGACGGGCTGGCGGTACTGAACGCCGACGATCCCAATGTATTGGCCATGGCGTCCGGCGGTGCGCATCGCCTCGTCACGTTCGGCGAGTCGGAAACGGCCGACTATCGCGTCGCCGATATCAGCGCTGCCTATCCGCGCACGCTCAGCTTCACGCTTCATTGGCGGGCCGGGGTGTTGAAGCTCGAGACGCAGTTTCCGGGAGAGCATTTCTGGCTGCCGACGGCTGCCGCGGCCGCGACCGCGCTCGAGCTTGGCGTACCAGCGCGAATGGTGGAGGCCAGGATCGCGGCATTCGAGCCGTTGGCGAACCGCTGTCGCGTCCTGGTCGTCGATGGAGGACCGCATTTCGTCGTCGACACCGCCAAGGCCCCTTGGCATTCGCTGTCGCTCGCCTTCGACATGATGGCAAGATCAACGGCTGGGCGAAAGCGGATCGTGCTTGGCCAGCTGTCGGACTTTGGCGGCTCGAACGCGAAATATGCGCGCGCCTATGAAAGTGCGCGCGAGATTGCCGACCAGGTGATCTATGTCGGGGAGCATGCCCATCGCTCGAAAGCCAGCCAGGCCGATCGCGACAGCGGCCGGTTCGTCGAACTGCGGACGCCGAAAGAGGTTTCCGATCATCTCAGGCGCACTGCCGCGCCAGGCGAACTCATCCTTCTCAAGAGTTCTTCCAGTCTTCACCTGGAACGTTTGGCGCTCGCCTGGACACATGATGTAAAATGCTGGATCCCCGCTTGCGGGAAGAAGGAAGGCTGCCAGACTTGCGGCCTTTTCGAAGTGCCGTTCGAGGAGCATCGGGAGTTCGTCAAAAAGCGCAGGCATGATCGCTGGCAGCAGCGACTTCGTCACCTCTTCGGCGGCTGACGGCATCGCGGTTCGGCTGCGGGCACCGCCGGCACAACGGCCTCACGCGCCGGTCTTGACGTAGCTCTTGTAGACCCAGCCGTGCTTGCCGTTATAGACGATCTCGCACCATTGCTTGCAACTCATCACCTGCACCGACGCCTTGGCTGGCACCGTGGCGATTGCGGCAGCGCCCTTCTTCGGGCCGGAACGCATGGTGACAGATCTCAAAATGCGTCCGTTGGCGGCCGCGCCGACCTTTTGAGGTTTCGGTTTGGACTGCGCCGCGTTGTCGGTTGCCGGCGGATCGGCAGCCTGTGGCTTGGCCTCTGGAATGGCGGCGGTCTGGGCGCCGTCCATCTTGTCGCCTGGCGTCTTCGCGGCCGTCTCGCCCGCCGGTGCGGGTGCGGCAACCTGCGACAGTGCGTCCGAGGCGTCGTTCTCCGCGGCTGGTTCGGCGAAGGCCGTGTCTGTTGATTGCGCAGCGCCAGGCTCGGCGGCCTGCTTCGATGGAGCTGGTTGATCCTCTGCCGGCTCCGATGGGGATTTGGAGTCGGGGGCCGTCCAGCGGGGGCTGTTCGACGCCAGCGCCGGAATGTTGGCTTCGCGGGCCCCTGTTGCCGGCGAAACCGCATCCGCCTTGCGCGCGGCCTGTGGTGCCGGGGCCACGGTCACCGCCGCTGCCGCCGGAGCGATCTTCGTGGTCTTCACCGGGATTGTCGGCACGGTCTGCTCGGCGCTGGCAGCGGCAACCTGCCGGCCGCTGCCCGGAATGCACAACCAGAGCGCCACCGCGGCCACGCCGAGCAGCGCGACCGTGCCCACGGCTGCAATGACCAGATGCGCGTTCGACTGCACCTTCTGCCAGAAGGATGGCCGTACGTTATAGCCGAACTGCATTGTGAAGCGCTGCCGTTCCGGCGTGCCGAAACTGAAGGGCTCGTTCACTCAAACCACCTCCAACAAGCGGGCCGACGTTCTTTCGATCATTGCCGCGAGGGTTGGCATCGATCGGCATCGGTCCCGAAATCACAGCGGACAAGGCCCGCGAAATCCCCGGAATTTTCGCGCATGATCGCATCTTTTACTGCTGATTATGGCATGAGTGAGCCAGATTGCGAAATTCTGCGCGCCCGTAAGGCTTCCACAACCTGCCTCGTGGAAGCGCCATGGTCGAATTGGCGCCTCGACCGGGCGCCAGGTTCAAATCCTGTCGCGCAGCGCGAACCAGCTGAGTGCGAGAAACAAGAGCGGCGCGCGAAAGCGGCGGCCGCCCGGGAAGGCGGGGATATTCAGGTCCTCGATCAGTTTCAGGCGGTCGCGATTGCCGGCAACGGCCTCGGCATAGAGCTTGCCGAAGAAGTTCGACAGCATGACGCCGTGGCCGGAATAGCCACCGATCGAAATCACATTCGGCATCACTTCGCGCACGAACGGCTTCCTCGGAACGGTGATGCCAACATAGCCGCCCCAGCCATGCGTGATCTCGACATCCTTGAGGTCCGGGTAGAGCTCGGCGATCTGCCTGCGGATGTGGATATGGATGTCCTTCGGATCGGCGACGGCATAGACCTCGCGGCCGCCGAACAACAGCCGGCCGTCTTTCGACTTGCGGAAATAGCGCACCACGAAACGGGAATCGTCGACGGACTCGCCGCCCGGGAGCACTTTGGAAGCAGCGCCGAGCGGCACGGTCGCGCCGATGAAAGAGCCGATCGGCATGATATGCGCCGCGCTCACCGGCTCGAGATTGCCGCCATAGGCATTGACCCCGATCAGGCATTTGCTGGCGGTGATCGTGCCCATGGGCGTCGTGACCTTCACCTTGCCGCCGCTGGAAATTATGCCGGTGGACGGCGTCTGCTCGAAGAGATGCGCACCGGCGGCGGCCGCCACTTTCGCCGTGCCGATCACCAGCTTCAGCGGATGGATGTGACCGGTGCCGATGTCGCGCGTGCCGCCGAAATAGCGTGTAGAGCCTAGCCGCTCCGCAGTCTCCGCCTGGTCCATGAAGCTTAAATGCCGATAGCCGAAGCGGGTCGCCATGATCTCGGCATGGCGCCTGTAGTCGTCGACGTATCGCTGCTTGTGCGCCACGGAAAGCTGGCCCGGCATATAGTCGATGTCGATCGCGTTGGCGGCAGCGAAGTCAAGCAGATGCGCCTTGGCCTCCTCGGCCATGTCGAATAGCGCCCTGGCGCGGGAAAGGCCATACTCGGCCTCCAGTTCCTCGGCCCAGGCGCGTTGCCCGGTGCCGAGCTGGCCGCCATTGCGCCCCGACGCACCGTCGCCGAGACGATAGGCCTCGATCAGCACGACATTTGCGCCCGCCTTGGCCAGATGCGCTGCAGCCGAGAGGCCGGTAAAGCCGCCGCCGACGATGACGACGTCGCAGGTCCGGTCGCCGTCGAGCGAAGGATATTCGGGGCGAGGGCCGACCGTATCCTCATACCAGGACCGGCCGGGAGAGATGGGGGATTGGTAGGGCATGATGCTCGCAGGCAGTAGGGCAGTAGGGCAGTAGGGCAGTAGGGCAGTAGGGCAGTAGGGCAGTAGGGCAGTAGGGCAGTAGGGCAGTAGGGCAGTAGGGCAGTAGTGCTACTCGGGCGCTAATTTACGGATGAGGAGCCGCAAGAGTGTTCCTACGCTCTCACTTCGCACCATCATTTGTTGAGCTGCTTCGTTGGAGGTGATTCCGACGCGCTGCGCGATCAGCAAGTGAGTTTCCAACTCTTTGAGTGATCCCTGTGCAATTCTAAGAAACTGTTGATAGGACGCTCTGCTTTCTCGTCCATAGCCCTCAGCGATGTTGGCAGGCACGGAAGCGGCTGCCCTGCGTAACTGAGTTGTCAATCCATAGAGTTCTTCCTTCGGCCAGGCTCTTGTCGTTTCGTAGATCGAAACTGCGAGGTCCATAGCCTGCTGCCAGACGACCAAATCCCTGTACGATTCGATCTTCGCCATCGTTCCCCCTACTGCCCTACTGCCTTACTCCCCTACTGCCTTTCCTCACACATTCAGCAGCAGATATTCCCGCTCCCACGGGCTGATCACTTCCATGAAGGTCTCGAATTCGGCCCGTTTGATCGCTGCGTAGGTGGCGGCGAAGGATGTGCCGAGGATGGCCGCGAGCTCTTGATCGCCTTCGAACAGGTCGACCGCTTCCAGCAGGCTGCGCGGCAAGTCGATCTCGTCGGCATTGGCCGTGGTCAGCACCGGCGGCTCAGCCTTGACGTTTTTGGTCATGCCGATCAGCCCGCAGGCAAGCGATGCCGCCAGCGCGAGGTAGGGGTTGGCGTCCGACGACGGGATGCGGTTTTCGACGCGCCGCGCGGCCGGATCCGAGCGCGGCACGCGGAAGGCGGTGGTGCGGTTGTCGTAGCCCCATTTGTTGTTGACCGGAGCCGAGGCCTGTTGCGTCAGCCGGCGGTAGGAATTGACGTAAGGCGCGAACATCACCAGCGCGTTCGGCACATGCTTTTGCATGCCGCCGATGAAGTGGAAGAAAGCGTCTGTTTCGGAACCGTCCTCGGCCGAGAAGATGTTCTTGCCGGTCTTCTTTTCGACCACGGATTGGTGAATATGCATGGCCGAGCCCGGCTGCCCCTGGATCGGCTTTGCCATGAAGGTGGCGTAGATCTCGTGCTTCAGCGCCGCCTCGCGGATGGTGCGCTTGAACATGAACACCTGGTCGGCGAGCTCGATCGGGTTGCCGTGCCGCAAATTGATCTCGAGCTGGCCGGCGCCTTCCTCATGGATCAGCGTGTCGATCTCCAGGCCCTGCCGCTCCGAGAAATGGTAGATGTCGTCGATCAACTCGTCGAACTCGTTGACGCCGGCGATCGAATAGCCGGCGCCGCCGCCGATCGGCCGCCCCGAACGCCCGACGGGCGGCGTCAGCGGATAGTCCGGGTCAGGGTTCTTGCGCACCAGATAGAATTCGATCTCAGGCGCCACGACCGGTTTGAGCCCGCGCTCGTCATAGGCCGCAAGCACGCGCTTCAATACGTTGCGCGGCGTGAACTCGACCGAGCGGCCGTCCTGGTGCACGAGGTCGCAGATGACCGCGGCCGTCGGGTCTTCTTCCCAAGGCACGACGGTCAGCGTCGAGAGATCGGGCAAGAGCTTCAGGTCGCCGTCGTCTTCGGGATAGTGGAAGCCGTTGCCGTCTTCCGGGTAGCCGCCGGAGATCGTCGTCATGAACACGGCTGACGGCAGCGCCAGCGAGGTGTTGGAGGTGAATTTCTTCGACGGCATCATCTTGCCGCGGGCAACACCGGCCTGGTCCGGCGTGATGCATTCGATGTCCTCGATGCCGCGCCACTCCAGCCAGGCGCTGGCTTCCTTCCAGTTCTTCACACCGCGTTCGTTTTTCAGGAAGGCAGGCGTGCGGGCGCGTCCCCCCCGGCTTGACGGACGGACTTCCTTTTTCTCAGGCGGCATCATTCACCAGATTGTGTTGCGGATTTCGGACTATAGCCGGGCACCACGGGGAAAGGAAAGGGGAGGCGGGACAACCACCCATCCGTCTTCAGGCTGGCGGCGCGCCGCAACAGCAGGTACACCGGCCGTCATGAAGAACGGGCCCGCCTCTCATTTGACCACGATCGGCTTCGATGCCGACGACACGCTGTGGCAGAATGAGCAGTTCTTCCGCATGACCGAGAAGCGCTTTGCCGAAATGCTGGCGGAGCACGGCGACCATGAGCATATTGCGGCAAGGCTGCTCGAGGCGGAAAGGCGCAACCTCGCCCTCTACGGCTTCGGCATCAAGGGTTTTACCTTGTCGATGATCGAGACGGCGGTCGAGATCACCGGTGGCGAGGTGCCTGGTTCGATCATCGGCGAGATACTGGCTGCCGGCCGCGAGATGCTCAGCCACCCGATCGAGCCGCTGCCGCATGCGCGCGAGACGGTCGAGGCGCTGGCGGGCTCCTATCATCTGGTGCTGATCACCAAGGGCGACCTCTTCGATCAGGAGCGCAAGCTTGCCCAGTCGGGGATGGGTGACCTCTTCGACGCGGTGGAGATTGTCAGCGACAAGAACGCCGCCACCTATGCCCGCATCTTCAGCCGCCATGGCCGTGGTCCGCAGAGCAGCATGATGGTTGGCAACTCCCTCAAGTCCGATGTGGTTCCCGCCATCGAGGCAGGCGGTTGGGGCATTCATGTGCCGCACGAATTGACCTGGGCGGTCGAACATGCCGAGGCGCCTGTCGAGGCGCCGCGTTTCCGCCAGATTGCCCATCTCGGCGAGTTGCCGAGCCTTGTCGAGGCTATCGCAAGGGCCGGCTGAAGGCCCTACAGTCTAACCGCGCCCTGTTAGGCGATCGACCACCGGTTGCAGCCTCTCTGGCGTGATCGGCTTGGCAACGACCGCATCGACCACGCTCGACAGGCCAAGGCTCTCCGGCGTGCCATTGCTGGTTGAGAGCAGGATCACCGCGGGCAGCGGCTTGCGGGAGACGCGCCGCAGCGCGTCGATGGCCGACATCAGCCGGTCGCAATCCTTGTTGTCGGGGCCACCGTCGAGGATGACCGCGCCGGGCAGTTGGCCGGCCAGTGTCTTCTCGGCGGCCTCGGGCGATTCCGAGATCGGCTTCAGGCCCGATTTCTCGACGATTTTCGACACCACGACCCTGTTGATCGATGATTTTCCGACGACCAGCACCTTCGAAAAGTCCGCCGCCATCGCGCCGGCGCGGGCTGCCGGTCTTGGATGTTTTTCGGAGTGGTCGTCATGGTCGGAGGGACACATCGGCGGGCAGGCACTCTGATTCAATGCAGGGTTGAAACCTGAGGTAGAATTGAGTGAGATCGCGCCCGGTGTCAAGCTGAAACGGTCGAGGCTGAGAATATAGCAAGAAAATCCTGAATTCAGCGCAAGTCGTGCCTCTCGACTGCGAGACAAATCGAAAAAATGCGACAGTCTCCCGAACGTATAACGCGCGGGAGACTGTCGCCGAGACTGTTGACGTTACGTCAAGTATGGCTCTGATGGGTGACGATGACGGGGATCAGCAGGTCACCCCAGTTGCCGTCGCCGCCATGGTGCCTGGCCGAGCGCACCAGCTCCACCGAGACGCCGGCCTCGACTGCCTTCATGACCGACTGGTTGAGCCTGTGCAGATCGTTGGCGAGCATGCGGATCGTCGCCTGCTGGTCGACGCTCATCGCGCTCGATTGCTCTTCCGCCCTTTCCTTGACGCGGCTTATCGATGCCATTGGTCTTCTCCTCGATGTAGATGCCCTGCGGGCGTTTCCTCTGGTTGTTATCCGTTACTCGGCCGCCGGCCTGAACTGGGCGTGCTCGGTCGATTCATGCATGGCGGTGGTCGAAGACTGGCCGCCGGTGATCGCCATCGACACGGCGTCGAAATAGCCGGTGCCGACCTCGCGCTGGTGCTTGGTCGCGGTATAGCCGTTGGCTTCCGCCGCGAACTCGGCCTCCTGCAGTTCCGAATAGGCCGCCATCTGGCGGTCCTTGTAGCCGCGCGCCAGCTCGAACATGCCGAAGTTCAACTGGTGGAAGCCGGCCAGCGTGATGAACTGGAACTTGTAGCCCATCGCGCCAAGCTCCTTCTGGAACTTCGCGATCGTTGCGTCGTCGAGGTTCTTCTTCCAGTTGAACGACGGCGAGCAATTGTAGGCGAGCAGCTTGCCCGGATGATGCTTGTGCACGCCTTCGGCGAACTTCCTGGCTTGCGCCAGATCCGGCTTCGAGGTCTCGCACCAGATCAGGTCGGCATGCGGCGCATAGGCCACGGCGCGCGCGATGCAAGGCTCGATGCCGTTCCTCACATTATAGAAGCCCTCGACCGTGCGGCCGGCGTCGTAGTCGACAAAAGCCCGGTCGCGCTCGTCGATATCGGAGGTCAAGAGCTTCGCCGCTTCCGCGTCCGTGCGCGCCACGACCAGCGTCGGCGTGCCCATCACGTCGGCCGCCAGACGCGCCGCGTTGAGGTTGCGGATATGCGCCGCCGTCGGGATCAGCACCTTGCCGCCGAGATGGCCGCACTTCTTCTCCGACGCCAGCTGGTCCTCATAGTGGACGCCTGCGGCACCCGCCTCGATGAAGGCCTTCATGATCTCGAAGGCATTGAGCGGACCGCCGAAACCGGCTTCGGCATCGGCGACGATCGGCGCGAACCAGGTCTCTACCGACAGCCCGTTGCCTTCGGATGTCTCGATCTGGTCGGCGCGCTGCAGGGTACGGTTGATCCGCTTGACGAGTTCCGGCGCCGCATTGGCCGGATAAAGCGATTGGTCCGGATACATGGCCGAAGCCGTGTTGGCGTCCGCGGCCACCTGCCAGCCCGAGAGATAGATCGCCTTCAGCCCGGCGCGAACCTGCTGCATGGCCTGGTTGCCGGACATCGCGCCGAGCGCGTTGACGAAATCCTCCTCGTGAATGAGCTTCCACAGCCGGTTCGCCCCCATCTCGGCCAGCGTCTGGCGGATTTGCACGGAGCCGCGCAGCCGCTTCACATCCTCTGGCGAGTAGGGGCGCTCGATGCCATCGAAGCGGCCTTCCGGCGCGGAGGGGATGAGGTTGTAAAAATCGGTCATTGGTCACTCCGGATCGTTTGAAAACTGCTTCAGCGCCGCATCGCAAATCCATATCCCGCGACGTCTGGATATGACATCATTTACATTGCGGCGCGAAATAAACCAGAGAAACCGCCATTTCGCGCCGAAAATAAAGGAAAAGCTGTGTTGCCATTGACAAGTCCGCTCTGTAAATTTGTCATGATTGTAAAAGCGGCAAACCGGGCGCTGGGTTCGATGCGCCTGTAAATTCTTGTCAAGGTGGAAGCGATGGCCGACCAGAAGATCTTTGCCGGGCCTCGGCTGCGCCGGCTGCGCAACGCCAGGGGGCTGACCCAGACGGCAATGGCCGAAGGGCTGGGCATCTCGCCCTCCTACCTGAACCTCATCGAGCGCAACCAGCGGCCGCTGACGGTGCAACTTATCCTCAAGCTTGCCTCTGTCTACAAGGTGGATCCGCACGAATTACAAGGTGAGGCCAGAGGATCGGTCGCAGCACTGAAGGAGGTGTTTGGCGACCCGCTGCTGGCTGGTGAACTTCCGGGCGATCAGGAGTTGATCGACCTCGCCGAGACGGCGCCGAACGCTTCGGCCGCGATGATAAAACTCTTTCGCGCCTATCGCGAGCAGGCCGAGCGCCTGTCCGACCTCAACCAGCTGCTGGCCAAGGAGGCAGGGCGACCGCGCTGTCCGGCGCGCGCCTGCCCGCCGACGAAGTCCACGAAGTGTTCGAACGCCGTCCGAACCACTTTGCTGCGCTGGAGGAGGAGGCGGAGGCTTTCACATCGCTCCTCGAGCCCGGCGACGATCTGTTCGGCGCGCTCAAGACCTGGTTGAGGCGTGAGCATGGCATCGTCGTCAAGGTGCTGCCGGTCGCCACCATGCCCAACTGGCGCCGCCGCTATGACCGTCATTCGCAGCGTCTGTTCCTGTCGGAGCGTCTGTCGCCCTTCGACCAGTTGCGTGAGGTCGCCATGGAGGCGAGCCTGATGCGCATGTCGGTGGCCGTGGCGGGCGAGATCCAGGGGCTGAAGCTCGGCACGGACGAGGCCCGCCGGCTCGCCCGCTTCGAGCTCGGCCGCTATGCCGCGCACGCCCTGATGATGCCCTATCAGGCTTTCCACGCCGCCGCCATTCGCGCCCGCTACGATATCGATGTCTTGCGTTCCCGCTTCGGCGTCTCTTTCGAACAGGCGGCCAACCGCCTGACCATGCTGCAGCGGCAGGGCGCAGCGGGCGTGCCGTTCTTCATGCTGGAA
Organism: Mesorhizobium sp. M2A.F.Ca.ET.043.05.1.1; assembly: GCF_003952445.1. NCBI lineage: Bacteria > Pseudomonadati > Pseudomonadota > Alphaproteobacteria > Hyphomicrobiales > Phyllobacteriaceae > Mesorhizobium > Mesorhizobium sp. M2A.F.Ca.ET.043.05.1.1. The sequence goes on along the minus strand of NZ_CP034446.1, from coordinate 3,760,284 downwards.
GTCGACAATGCCGGCAACCGCTTCCGCAAGGCCGGCAGCCAGGGTTATCCGCAAAGCCGCTTCGGCGGCGGCTGCCCCAAGCTTCCCATTCACGCGGCCTTCCCGCAGCCGGGCCAGATCCTGGTCGAGGCGGTGGAAATGCCCGATGGCGCCGAGTTCCTGTGCATCGCCCGCACGCTGGAAGGCCCGCAAGGCGCCTTCTCCGAACGGCCGCGCCGCACCGCGCTCCTGCTTGGTTGCGATATCGGCTTTCGCGACGAGATCGTCTATGGCGCGGCGCTGCCGGCCGGATCCTCCGGCAAGCCCGGGCAAGGTTTCGCCACTCCGGTCGGCCCCGCCTGCAGGCTTTGCGAGCGCGCCGGCTGCCTGGCGCGCGCCGAACCGCCGGTGACGCGCCCGCTCGGCCTCGACGAGATGGTGACGGGCCTCAGCGCCTTCGATTTCCAGGGTTGATACACGCCGGACCTGCGCGTCGGTGCAGGTCCGACCTGTGCCGAAGTAAACCGCGGCGACGTTGTCCCACATTTCAGTGAATGCTGGATCACGCCCGGCTTTCTGCTTTGCGCTACGCGATTGAGACACAGTCCTGTCGTTTGAGACGCAGAGTTCCTGTTGTCCTTGGTGCACCATAGCGCGCATAACTCGCTGACACTCATGTCCATGACCGATACCGCATCGCCTCGCGTCGCCCTGCCAGACGTCTCGCCGCGCGAGGAGCGGATCGGCATGCTGTTGGTCTTCCTCTCGGCGCTGATGTGGAGTTTTGGCGGCACAATTGCCCGTTTCATCCATGTCGACGACAGCTGGACTGTGGTGTTTTGGCGCTCGCTCTGGGCGGTGGCCTTCCTTATTGCCTTCATGCTCTGGCGCGACGGTTGGCGCGGCACGTTGAAGCTGTTCCGCGACATGGGATTGCCCGGGCTTGGCGTTGCCCTCTGCTTCGCCACCGCCTCCACCAGCTTCGTCGTGGCGCTCGCCTACACCACGGTCGCCAACATCCTTCTGATGCAGGCCGGCGTGCCGCTGCTTGCGGCGCTCCTTGCGTGGCTCCTGTTTCGCGAGCGTGTCAGCCCGGCGACCTGGGTTGCCATCGCCGCAGTCATCGCCGGCGTCGCGATCATGGTCTCCGAATCACTCGGCGGCGCCGTCTCGCCGATCGGCGACGGCCTTGCGCTGCTGATCGCGGTGATGTTTTCCGTGGCGACTGTGATTACCCGGCGTTTTGCCCATGTGCGCATGGTGCCGGCCAATTGCCTCGCGGCGTTGCTTGCTTGCGCGTTCGCGGCATCCCAGGCCTCGCAGTTTGCGGTGTCCGCACGCGACATGGGCTTCCTCTTCGCCTTCGGCGTCGTCAATCTCGGCGTCGGCCTCGCCTTTTTTGCCATGGGCGCCCGGCTGGTGCCGGCGGCGATCGCGGCGCTGCTCGGCACCTTCGAGCCGATTCTCGGGCCGATCTGGGTCTGGCTCGTCCATTCCGAGGTGCCGTCGGTGCGCACCATCATCGGCGGCGCGGTCGTGGTCACTGCGCTGCTCGTCCATATCGGCCTGGAGTTCAAACGTCAGGCGCGGCCGGCACGTCCCGGCATCACCGGCCTGCCGTCACCCAATTGATCTCGGCAATGATGTGTTGGCGCAATTAGATCCGCTCCCACACCAATACTGTCACGGTCAGCAGTTAGATGCTGCCCGTTCGTGCCTACCGGTGTGCGATACGCTGAGCCTGTGAGCGTCAAAATAAATTTTGGCCGATGCCAGACCTGGCTTGGGCCACAACAGTGGTGGAAAGGGACATTTTCAGTGTCGGTTGCGAATATATTTGGCGCTATTGTGAAGCCGAGCGACCAAGACCGGTGTGGTGGGTATGGATGATCGTACTGTAAGGAAAATGCATCGGCTCTTGTCCGATTTCGCAAAGGGAAAGAACGCTCGTGGCGCAGATATCGCGTCCCTGCGTTACGACGGCCGACCCGATGGATGGCGATTGCCCCCTTCGTTTCCTGAGCTAGACTTGCGTTTTTCATCCGTCATCAAAGCTTATCCCTCAATTGCCGCTGAACTTAAAGAGCGAGCGCTATTTGCCACTGCAGCGCTTTTTGGCGGAATGCTGACCCTCCCCGAATTGCAGGGCAACAGCTTCCGTCTCCAGATGCTCGCGCATCTTGCTGTTCTGCTGTGCTCGGGTCCGCGCCAACCGAAGATCGCTCAGGTAAGTCCGTGGTTCGACATGTTTGATCGCGGACCAGTCGGAAGTCACGAGGACCCCGCTGAGGATCTGTTCATTGAGTTGGTGGATGACAGCGCCGGCAACTATCGTGTTTTTGGAGGAACGTCGGAAGGAAACGGCTTCATCATCAGGGTCTTCCTGGAGATGCTAGAGACGTCATCTTGGCCGGAAGCTCGGTCTTTGCTGGTTCCTATACGGGCGCTTCTGAGCTTGTCTGACGCCGTTGCCACTCGTTCGGAACTACCAAGAAACATACTCGGCAGACCCAATCCTCGGCGCTCGTTGCCGAAGGCAAAACCCGAGGTCGGATTGGAACTGCAACGACGGGTAACTTTTTCTAACGAGGAACTTCGGGACCTGGGAATTGAAACGGCCCATCTTCATCGCTTTGTCTTTGACACGTCCCTAGCCAATTCAATGCTCGATCAGCGGATCGGCGATAGCTTTCTTGAACGTTTCCCAATTTTGATGGACGAGGGACGGCTCATCCTCGCGCATCCATCGGCGGTTGGGATTGCTGTCCGCCGTTTCGTAATTGAGCAGTTTCTAGCCACCGGCAACCAGCTATTATTTGAGGAGGAACTAGCCCGGGCATATGCACTGGAGTTTGGACGCCATCCATTTCTTAAACACCTCCCACCAATGCCGCTTATGTTCTCGCGACAGAGGCACTGTCACGTTGCGGAGCTTCTGACCGAGGTCGATGTCGGTCGGCGTCTCCAAATCCTGGTCGTAGTTGACGGCCTTCAAGGCTACGCAAAGGAAGGTCTCCTAGGCATAGCTGATGACAAAGCCCTCACTGTTGCACTCGGCGAGGCAATTCGGTCAGCTCAGGAGAGCGCAAGTGCTGATCCGAATTTCAAACAGGGGTTGTCACTAATCGTAGGATGCGGATGGGGGCGATCTGGTCTGCGTATTCCCCAAAATTCAGCTGACAATTGGGCGGCGGAAGCGGTGAGCGCACACGACCTTGTAACTTTGGGTCAGACAGAGGGAGGAACGGGTCAAAACTTGTTTCTACTGCTAGACGCGGAACGTGCGCTCGAACATGCCGGAATACAACTTTTCAACGTCAATGGACTTTTGAACCTACATGCTTGGGCATGGAAAAATCATGGCCATCTGGTTCCGCACGAGCGGCTTGACGCTGATTTTATAGTCGAGGGATCGACCAGCAGCCTCCAAATACCAATCAACTCGTTGCTCGACGCTCGGTACGCTGTAGCAAAGGGTAGGGACGAGCACAGTGTCCGCGATGTTCGCGGCGATCTCGTCCGGGTTAGGCGCCTATACGACACCCCCGGATTTGGGACGCACGACCTTGCACCATTTTACGTGGAGATGATCTATCCTCGGGTCGGAGAAGCATTGGCTGTCTTCACCGGCGAACGCTCCAATTGGTGGATCAGGGCAAGCTTCAGACCGAAGTTGCCTCGACGAATGGCATATGAGCTTGGCAAGTTAGCGTTTGTTTGGGCCGAAAGAGTTGCCAAAGAACTTTCGGGTTTAGCTGACGCGCCTGCAGGGACATGGGAGTGGCATGTCCAATTTTTCGAGGAGCATGACGATCTGGATGCGCGCGAGAACATACCGCCCATCAAACAGCTTTTTTCATGGAGTGCAAACTCGGCTGAAGGCGTAGTGAAAATTTCGGTCGCAGCGGGTTTTGCGTTGGCCGGATCAATTCCGACCAATGACGCCGAACGCGAATTTGCACGCACGCTGCTAGATAGCGGAGTAAGCTGCTGCGGTCTATCCATCACCAAAGCTGAGATAGATCGGCTGATGGAACGCATCGTTCCCTCGGAAGGTGCAAGGCAGTTTCACGCATTCACTGTGCCTGACGAGCGCGATTTCGTTCGCGACACGTTGCCGCCACCACATACGATTGGGCGGCTCCTTGATGCCTCTAGTCGGATCGGGCTGGGTTGGCTTGCTCGAAGCCGGGCCGAAGGAAACGAACTGTTCGGCACAGATTGTGTCACTTACCTCAACAGTGTGGTGCGCGCAGTAATCGAGCGGATCGAACGCTTCATTGCTCAGTTCGAACGGACGTCGATCATCTCAGCTGCGCTTCTCTGTCACGAGGCTGCAATGGCTGAGGAACGTCGCTACCGGCGATCGTTCAAGGCGCTGCTAGCATTGGCCGACGATGCTGAGAAGGCCATTGCTGACGCAAGTGAGAAGATATCCAAACTTAACGGAGCAAGCCTTGCAAGCAGACTGGTCGCAGAGATCGCGATTTGCGCCGCTCCTCTGGGCCATGGATTTGTGGCCGGCGATATCGACCTTGGTAGGCTAATGGCAGATGCTGCAATTCTCTTCCATTTTGGAGGCTACAGCGACGCAATGAGGGCTGGCGTCATTAGGCAAATAATTCGCATTTCTCCTGCGGGTGATGTGCTTATGGATCACAGCTTTTCTGAAAAGACTATTACCCCCTTCGGGCAGGTTTATCAGGCGGCTCGGCTGTCCAATGCCGCCACGAGCTATCAGAAGAATTTTGTAAGTGACGCTGATGACGCCGAGCCGAGTGAGGAAAGCAAGGCATTGCAAGGGGAGCTTCCAACTGCCTGGGTCGAAGAATTTGGGTTCGACTTCGAACGTCTTCCCGCACTTCTATCTGTGTTCCAGGATTTCGCGATGGAGGGGCAAGCTATCCAAATTATACCCCGCTCAGCCCTTCTTGCGGCGCTCAGGGAAAAGCCCCTTGTCAGTGAGAATGACGCCAGTCGTTTTTTGGATGCCTTCACTCTTGTGCATCGTCCAGATTGGAGTGTGTCGCCCAAAGGGTTCCAACCCCACGCATGGCAACCTTGGCGATTTCGTAGGCAGCTTTCGGTTGTTTCCCGTCCGATTTTGGCGATGGACTTGAGCGATGACCCCACATGTATTTTTGCCCCAGCTATGGTTCTAGAAACGCTGACGAAGTTTGTGGGCGACGTTCACAAGGGGCTTTTTGACGAGGATTTTTTCGCTACCTCTAGAATGAGGTCATGGATTGGCAGGGCGAATAACGAACGCGGGCACGCCTTCAACAATGCGGTAGCTGAGCATCTGCATGGCCTGGGTTGGCAGGCGATACCCAACGTGACCATTCCGGCGATTATCAAAGATTACCAGGGGCCCGATCTCGGCGATGTGGACGTACTTGCTTGGCGTCCAGGGGATGATCGAGTTATCGTCGCGGAATGCAAAGACTTGTTTGCCGACAAGACCTTCGGAGAGGTCGCGCGCAGGCTTGGGAAGTATCGCGGTGCCGTAGATGCGAAGGGCCGTCCTGACAACCTTGAGAGACATCGCCGGCGTGTGGCTGCGCTCCAAGCCGCCACAGAGCGGGTTGGTCAGTTCACCGGACAAGCGTCGCCTCGCTTGCAGCCTGCGCTGATCTTCGACCAACCGACGCCTATACAGTTCTACGAAAACCCTATGCTCGAAGGTTTTTTGGTTCTGACTAAGGACCAGCTTAACGAGATTTAGGACGCGCGAGCGCGGTAGCTGAATGTGAAAGCTGCAGTCGATTCGCACGTGCGGATATGGATCCCGCAAACATCTCGCGACGACGCTATAGGCTCTGATAAATGAAAGTTATCGGAGGTTAGGCCGTCGTGCGTCGAGCGGAAGAACGACGTAGCTCTCGATGAGGAATGGCTTTGGGGCATGGAGCGCCCATTCGGGCGCCCCCACAAAACACCCTTCTTCTTTCTCCCCAAGCCAGCACTCCGGTGCTGGGATACTTGGGCTTGGCCTCTTGGCGATCTTGAGGAAGAACACGAAGCCTCCGACCGGGAAGCGTACGACATTCACGCCTTCTTTTCGGTCCAATACAGGAGCCCTGTAGAATTGCGCTCCGGCATCTCCCACCTAAAGCTGGACAGCCGTGATATCGACGCTCGAGAGAGACAGTCCTATTTCGTGCTCGGCTTTGTGGCGTATACGGCGGCCGCATCAGAAAACGCAATTGACGCTCCCGCAGTTCCCCCATTGACAACCCCGCTGCCGGGCGGGCAGGCTGCGATCACGGCAACAACAAGACAGGCGTATCTTGCCAAGTGTCTCTGCCGGCCTGACTAGGGCCGGATCACATCGTCGTATCTCTGCCCACGCCACGGCAAACGCCGCTGACGCCGCCCGGGTACCTTACAGGGGCACCCTGCGGGAGGTCTTTGACCACCGACCGGCAACCCGGCGCAGCGCCGACAGGTCGCGCTTGTTGCCCTCCGGAAAGCCCAATAGTCTGAAATCAATGCCGCGCCGTCATATCGCGACGAGCCGGCAAGGGAACACTCACCAAAGGAGAACATCATGATCCGTAAAGCGCTCTGGCTTTCGGCGACGTCGGTATTTCTGACGCTTTTCACTGCGGGCGGCCATGCCGAGGACCGCGTTGTCAACGTCTACAACTGGTCGGACTATATCGATAGCTCGATCATCGACGACTTCACCAAGAAGACCGGCATCAAGGTCGTCTACGACACCTTCGATTCCAACGAGATCCTCGAAACGAAGCTGCTGGCCGGCGGCAGCGGCTACGACGTCGTCGTGCCGAGCGCCAACTTCCTGGCGCGCCAGATCCAGGCGGGCGTGTTCCAGAAGCTCGACAAGTCGAAGCTGCCGAACATCTCCAACATGTGGGACGTCATCTCCGAGCGCACCGCCAAATACGATCCGGGCAACGAATACTCGGTCAACTACATGTGGGGCACCGTCGGCCTCGGCTATAACGTCAAGAAGGTGACGGCCGCGCTCGGCACCGACAAGATCGACAGCTGGGATGTTTTCTTCAATCCGGACAAGCTGGCCAAGCTGAAGGATTGCGGCGTCTATGTGCTGGATTCTCCCGCCGACATCATTCCGGCGGCGCTGAAATATCTCGGCCTCGATCCCAACAGCACCTCGCCGGATGACATTGCCAAGGCCGAGGAAGCGTTGCTCAAGGTCCGCCCCTACATCCGCAAGTTCCATTCGTCCGAATACATCAACGCCTTGGCCAATGGCGACATCTGCCTGGCGATCGGCTGGTCGGGCGACGTCTTCCAGGCGCGCAACCGCGCCGAGGAAGCCAAGCAGGGCGTCGAGATCGGCTATTCGGTGCCGAAGGAAGGCGCCCAGATGTGGTTCGATCAGATGGCGATCCCGGCGGACGCGCCGCATGTCGCCGAAGCGCTCGAGTTCATCAACTACATGATGACCCCCGAAGTCATCGCCAAGTCGTCGAACTACGTGCTCTACGCCAACGGGAACAAGGCTTCGCAGCAGTTCATCGACAAGGCGATCCTGGAAGATACTTCGGTCTATCCAGATGCCGAGACGATCAAGAAGCTCTATACCGTTAAGCCATATGATCCAAAGACACAGCGCGTCATCACGCGCACCTGGACCAAGATCGTCACCGGTCAGTAAGCATTGAGATACGACCCCGGCAGCCAACTGCCGGGGTCGCTTTCTTTTGGGGAATCAAAAGGTAACGGAGTGGGGATCATGAAATCGCTTGGCAGCATCCGCAGGGATTTCGCGCCATGGAACGACCCGAACGCCAAGCCATACATCCAGTTCGACAAGGTCACCAAGAAGTTCGGTGAATTCACCGCCGTCAACAATCTGTCGCTGACCATCTTCGAGCGCGAATTCTTCGCGCTGCTCGGCGCGTCCGGTTGCGGCAAGTCGACCCTGCTCAGGATGCTCGCCGGCTTCGAGGAGCCGACGGCGGGCCGCATCCTGCTTGATGGGCAGGACCTGCGCGGCATCCCGCCCTACAAGCGGCCGGTCAACATGATGTTCCAGTCCTACGCGCTGTTCCCGCATATGACGGTGGAGAAGAACATCGCCTTCGGCCTCAAGCAGGAAGGCATGCCGGGACCCGATATCGAAAAGCGCGTCGCCGAGATGCTGAAGTTGGTCAAGCTCGAGCCGTTCGCCAAGCGCAAGCCGCATCAGCTCTCGGGCGGCCAGCGCCAGCGCGTGGCGCTGGCCCGCTCGGTCGCCAAGCGGCCGAAGGTTCTGCTGCTTGACGAACCGCTCGGCGCGCTCGACAAGAAGTTGCGCGAGGAGACCCAGTTCGAGCTGATGGACCTGCAGCAGGAGCTCGGCCTCACCTTCGTCGTCGTCACCCACGACCAGGAAGAAGCCATGACCATGGCCGATCGCATCGCCATCATGGACAAGGGCGAGGTCATGCAGGTCGCCACGCCTGCCGAGATATACGAGGCGCCGACCTCGCGTTTCGTGGCGCATTTCGTCGGCAACGTGAACATGTTCGAGGGCAAGGTTGCCGAGCATACGGCAAACGCGACGCGCATCACCGGCGCGACCGGGGCTGAGATCGTCGTCGACAATGGCGGCAAAGCCGCTGCCGGCTCCGACATCGTCTTCGCGATCCGGCCGGAAAAGATCAAGGTCTCCTCGAAGAAGCCCGCCGATGCCGTCAATGCGCTGGAAGGCGAGGTCTATGACGTCGCCTATCTCGGCGACATGACCGTCTATCACATCAAGCTCGATGACGGGCAAATCGTGCGGGCGAGCGCGCTGAACGCCTCGCGCGTAACCGAGGATCCGCTGACCTGGAACGACCGCGCCTGGGTCTCCTTCCGGCCTGATGCCGGCGTCGTGTTGACCAGGTAGGAGGCTGAGATGACCGATATCGCAGCGACTGCCGCCCCGTCGACGGAAACCGCAACACTGCCGGCGAGGCTGGCGAAGGGCTTCGTCAACCGCCTCGTCATCATCATCCCCTATCTCTGGCTGCTGTTCTTCTTCCTCATTCCCTTCATCATCGTCTTCAAGATATCGCTGTCGCAGACGGCGATCTCGATGCCACCCTATACGCCGGTGCTCGACTTCAGCGACGGCATCTCGGGATTCCTCGCCGGCTTCCGCGAGCTCAACTTCGACAACTACACCTGGCTCATCCAGGATGCGCTCTATTTCAACGCCTATGTGACGAGCCTGATCATCGCGGCGATCTCGACGATGCTCACCCTGATCGTCGGCTATCCGATCGCCTATGGCATGGCGCGAGCCCCGGCGACGATCCGTCCGACCTTGCTGATGCTGGTGATCCTGCCCTTCTGGACCTCCTTCCTGATCCGCGTCTACGCCTGGATCGGCATCCTCAAGCCCGAAGGGCTGCTCAATCAGTTGCTGATGTCGCTGCACATCATCAGCCAGCCGCTGGTGATCTTGAACACCTACACGGCGATCTTCATCGGCATCGTCTATTCCTACCTGCCCTTCATGGTGCTGCCGCTCTATTCGTCGCTTGAGAAGATGGACTATTCGCTGGTCGAGGCCGCGGAGGATCTTGGCTGTCCGCCGATCGGCGCCTTCTGGAAGATCACCTTCCCGCTGTCGCTGCCCGGCGTCGTCGCCGGCTGCCTGCTGGTGTTCATCCCGGCCGTCGGCGAGTTCGTCATTCCCGACCTTCTCGGCGGCTCGCAGACGCTGATGATCGGCAAGACGCTCTGGAACGAATTCTTCTCCAACCGCGACTGGCCGGTCTCCTCGGCGGTGGCCGTCATCCTGCTTCTGGTTCTGACCATCCCGATCATGTTCTTCCAGCAGGCGCAGGCAAAGGCACAGGAGCAGGGCAGATGAACTCGACCTGGAGCCGCTTCAACATCACCTCGATCGTGCTGGGCTTTGCCTTCCTCTATCTGCCGATCGTGCTTTTGATCGTCTTTTCCTTCAACGAGTCCAAGCTCGTCACCGTCTGGGGTGGCTTCTCGACCAAATGGTACGTGTCGCTGTTCCACAATCAGGGCCTGATGGACGCCACCTGGGTGACGGCGCGCGTCGGCGTCATCTCGGCGACGGTGGCGACGGTGCTCGGCACGCTCGCCGCCATCACGCTGACGCGCTACACGCGCTTCAGGGGGCGGGTGCTGTTCTCGGGCATGGTCTTCGCGCCGCTGGTCATGCCGGAGGTCATCACGGGCCTGTCGCTGCTCTTGCTCTTCGTCGCCGTCGGGCTCGACCGCGGCTTCTTCACGGTCACGCTCGCGCACATCACCTTCACCATGTGCTTCGTCGCCGTCGTCGTGCAGTCGCGGCTGGTCTCGTTCGATCGCTCGCTGGAGGAGGCCGCGATGGATCTCGGCGCGCCGCCGGTGAAGACCTTCTTCCAGATCACCTTGCCCGTCATCCTGCCGGCGATCATCTCCGGCTGGATGCTGGCTTTCACGCTCTCGCTCGACGATCTGGTCATCGCGAGCTTCTCCTCGGGTCCGGGCGCCACCACGCTGCCGATGAAGATCTACAGCCAGGTGCGTCTCGGCGTGACGCCGGAAATCAACGCTGCCTGCACCATCCTGATCGCGGTCGTGGCTGTCGGCGTCATCATCGCCTCGATCGCCAACAAGCGTCGCGAGATCCAGCGCCAGCTCGACGAGCAGGCCGCGCAACGCGGTTGAGCAGTTGGGTTCGGGGACGCTTTGGGCCGTGCCTTACTGGCCCGAAACGCCGGGAGCGATCGGCGAGATGAACGGCGCGCTCCAGTTGCCGCCGACGAAGAACAGCGACTGGTTCGGCTGAGCGGGAGTCGGACTGGCTGCCTGACCGTTGGCCTGCTGGGGCTGCTGTGCCGGCTGTCCGCTAGGCACCACGCCGCCCGAGAGCGCCAGTCCGCGTCCGGCATAGGAGGCGATGCCCGACAGCCAGATCTTGTATTTCTGCGCATTGATCTCGGCCTTGTCGAGGCGCGCCACGCCTTTCGAGATGCTTGCCTTGATCTCGGCGCCATCGATCGGCAGCGAACCATTGCCGACGTCGTCAAGCGCGAAGAAGCCGCCTTGCTGGTTGCGCTTGAGGAAGGCCGGTAGGTCGAGCCCGTTGAGCGTGCCCGGCCCGAACGTCGCCGAGAACGATCCGTCGGCATTCTCGAAAATCGAATTCCACGCCTTGCCCGGTCCCTTGAGGATAACCGACACCGTGCCGGTGCCGGCCGGCACCAGCCGCGTCATTCCCGCCGCGGTGGCAAAGGCGCCCGTATCCACATCCGACGCCAGGAGCCGCAGCTCGACCTGCGTGCCTTCAGGCTTGCGGTCGAAGCGCAGGCTGCTCTGGATGGTGCCGTTGAAGGCCGACGCGTCGGATATATCGAAGACGGCAAGGCCGTTCTTGACCTGCGCGGTCGCCGCGACGTCGGCCAGCTGCACCGGTCCCGCCATGGCATGCGCCGCCGACAGCCTGAGGTCGAGGTTGATGCGGTCGGCGAAGCTGGTGTCGATGTCGCCTGGGCCGGCCTCGCCGGTGGGCGCGACGGGCGTGAAGGCCGACAGGAAAGATCTCAGATCCAGCGTGTCAAAGGCGAGCGTGCCGGCGATCACTGGGCGCCCTTCGGCGAAGGAGAAATCCAGCGCACCCATGCCCGGATTGTTGTTCAGGGTGACGGTCGTGTTCTCGAATTTCGCGCGCCCCGCCGAGGCGTTCACCTTGCTGGTGACCGAGACCGCACCGATCGCGGCGCCCGGCGCGAGGCCGGCCTGCGACCACTCCAGCACGCGCCGCAGCGACGGCGCGACGAACTTCGCCTGGCCATCCAGATAGGCATTGTCCGACATCGAGGCCGTTCCGTCGAAGGAGAATGTCGCTGGCGCCGCTTTGAAGGAGAGGGTGACAGGCGCTGCTCCCCCGGCAAACAGCACCAGCGGTTTAGCCGAGGAGAAGTCGAGTTGCACGGTCTCGCCGCGCCAGATTCCGGTCGCGGTCAGCGATGCATCGCTGTTCATAGCCTCCCAGTTCACCTGGCCGCTCAGGCTGCTCAGGATTTCGGCGTCCTTGCCGTCGGCCGTCGTCACGACGCGGCCATCGCGGAACTCGACGGTGCCGAACGGATCGGAAGGCAATCTGCCGAGGTCGGGCTTCTGCGGGTTGGCGGCGACCACGCCGCGCGCGGTATCGATCGAGCGCGTGATGCGCCCGCCGGTCGGAAAGGGTGGCAGATAGAAGCCGCTCGCCATGCGCTGCACCCTGATCGTCGGGCGCACCAGCCTTGCGGTCGAGAAGGCGACGTCGCCCTGCAGGGCTGCCATGGCCGAGAGATCGACTTCCACGCGATCGGCCTCGACCACCGGCGGCGCGTCGGTCTCTGTCCATTGCGACAGGGTCACGTCGCTGAGAACGGCCCGGAACTTCGGCCACACCTCGATGCGCGGCGAGCCGTCGATCGTGACCCTGAAGCCGCTCCAGGCGCTCAATTCCCAGGCGATGCGGTCGCGCACGATGCGGGTCGAGGCAATCAGCGGCAACGCCGCGACCGCGAGCGCGATGACGAGCACGGCAACGCCGATCGCCCACACCCCGCGCCGGATCAAAGATGATGGCATTTCGCCCCGTATGCTTCTATTGCCGACAAAATCGCCCGACGGGTGTAACCGAGCGCCGACGCTTTTCAAGTCTTTATGGCCTTGCGATGGCATTTGCGCAGGGACGGCCATGGGTCGCGCGAACAAAATCTTGCTCTGCTGCGCTGCAATATGCATAAGCGAACCGTACGACCCCGGTCCACGGTTGCGCGCCGTTTTTGGAACGATGGCATAGGCGATGTTGAGCTTAACTGGCTCGTTCGCGACGCGCTTTGGGAGGAGCGATCATGGCCGCCGACACACCTTTGTGGACCCCGACGCAGGAGCGGATCGACGCAGCGCCTCTAACCGCGTTCATGAAGGCCGCGGCAGCGAAGGCCGGGGAGGCTTTCTCCAGCTATGCGGACCTTCACCGCTGGTCGATCGAGGATCGCGAAGCTTTCTGGAGCCTGGTCTGGGATTTCTGCGGGCTTGTCGGCGACAAAGGCGAGCGGGGCCTCATCGACGGCGAGCGGATGCCCGGCGCGGCTTTCTTTCCTGACGCCAAGTTGAACTTCGCCGAGAACCTTTTGCAGAAGACCGGCGGCGGCGAGGCCATCGTCTTTCGCGGCGAGGACAAGGTCGAGCGCCGGCTCTCCTGGAACGAGCTTCACGCTCTGACCTCGCGGCTGCAGCAGCTTTTCCTGTCGCTCGGCGTCAAGGCCGGCGACCGCATCGCCGCCATGATGCCGAACATGCCAGACACCATCGCCGCGATGCTGGCGGCGAGCTCGATCGGCGCGGTATGGTCGTCCTGCTCTCCCGATTTCGGCGAGCAGGGCGTGCTCGACCGGTTCGGCCAGATCGAACCGGTCGTCTTCATCGCGCCGGACGGCTATTGGTACAACGGCAAGGCGATCGAGGTGGCCGACAAGATCCGCGCCGTGGCGGCCAAGCTCACCACACTGCGCAAGGTGCTGATCGTCGATTATCTCGGCACCTCGGCCGACGTCGCCGCCACCATCGACGGGGCGACGGCGCTCGAAGAAGCGCTCTCGCCATTCGCCGCCAGGACGGTCAGCTTCGAGCGGCTGCCTTTCGCGCATCCGCTCTACATCCTGTTTTCCTCGGGCACGACCGGCATCCCGAAATGCATCGTGCATTCGGCCGGCGGCACGCTGATCCAGCACGTCAAGGAGCACCGTTTGCATGCGGGCCTGCTCGACGGTGATCGCCTGTTCTATTTCACCACCTGCGGCTGGATGATGTGGAACTGGCTGGTCACGGGCCTCGCCTCGGGCGCTTCGCTTTTGCTCTATGACGGCTCGCCTTTCTACCCCGACGGCAATGTGCTGTTCGATTTCGCCGACGCCGAGCAGATGACCTATTTCGGCACCTCGGCGAAGTTCATCGATTCTGTTCGCAAGGCAGGGCTCAAGCCGATCGCGAGCCACGATCTGTCCAGCGTGCGCACCGTCTCCTCCACCGGCTCGCCGCTGTCGCCGGAGGATTTCCGCTTCGTCTATGACGGCATCAAGAAGGACGTGCATCTGGCCTCGATCTCGGGTGGCACCGACATCGTGTCCTGTTTCGTGCTCGGCGTTCCCACCGAGCCTGTCTGGAGCGGCGAAATCCAGGGACCTGGTCTCGGCCTGGCGGTCGATGTCTGGGACGACGACGGCAAGCCTGTCCGGCAGGAGAAGGGCGAGCTTGTCTGCACGAAAGCCTTCCCGTCGATGCCGATCGGCTTCTGGAATGACCCCGAGGGCAAGAAGTATCACGCCGCTTATTTCGAGCGCTTCGACAATGTCTGGTGCCATGGCGATTTCGCCGAATGGACGGCGCATGGCGGCATGATCATCCACGGCCGTTCGGATGCGACGCTCAATCCGGGCGGGGTTCGGATCGGCACGGCCGAGATCTACAACCAGGTCGAACAGATGCCGGAAATCCTCGAGGCGCTCTGCATCGGCCAGGATTTCGACAATGATGTCCGTGTCGTGCTGTTCGTGCGGCTGGCCGCCGGCGTTGGCCTGGACGAGGATCTGGAAAAGCGCATCCGCGCCAGGATCCGCACCGGCGCCAGCCCGCGCCATGTGCCGGCCAGGATCGTCGCCGTCACCGACATCCCGCGCACCAAGTCCGGCAAGATCACCGAACTCGCGGTGCGCGACGTGGTTCACGGCCGTGCCGTCAAGAACAAGGAAGCGCTTGCAAACCCGGAAGCGCTGGAGCTGTTCCGCAACCTGCCGCAGCTGGCGGGCTGACGGGCGGCATGGTTAACGAAATCCTTCCAGCGAATTTACCTAGATTTCACGGGTGGTACACATTCGTAAATTTTTCCGCGGCCCGGTAAGGACTTGTTAAGGGACGACCCCGATAGTCGCATGTAACTTGAGGGAGAAATCCCGTTCCTCGTCCCCTGAGGTTCAGCTCAAGCCCCCGTTGTGACAGCATCCCATTTCTCAAGGCGTCCTCCCGGACGCCTTTTTCTTTGGCCGGAACCGAGGACGATCTTATTCGGCGAGCACGCGGGTCGAGGGGAAGGCGACCTCGACCAGGGTTCCTTCGCCCGGCGTCGAGGTGATGGCGAAGCGGGCGCGGTTCGCTTCCACCATGGCCTTGGTGAGAGGCAGGCCGAGGCCAGTGCCGTCGCCGCGTCCGCGCTTCAGCGCATTGATCTGCTTGAACGGCTTCAGCGCCTGCTCGATCTCGGCCGGGGTCATGCCGATGCCGGTATCGCGCACGCGCATGACGACATCGCCCGAGGCTTCGTAAGCGGTCGAGACGATCACCTGGCCGCCGGCCTGGGTGTAGCGGATGGCGTTGGACAGGATGTTGAGAGCAATCTGGCGCACGCTTCGCAAATCCGCCACCACTTCCGGCAGCCGCGAGGCGAAGCTGGACCGGATGATGACGCGCTCACGATTGGCCTGCGGCTGCATCATCGCCACCGTCTCGGCCAGCGTGTCGTTGAGCGACACCGCCTCGTAATCCATCTCCTGCTGGCCGGCCTCGATCTTCGAGATATCGAGCAGGTCGTTGACGAGGTCGAGCACATGATTGCCTGACCGGTTGATGTCGCGCAGGTAGTCGCGATAGCGGTCGTTGGCGATCGGACCGAATTTCTCGTCCACCATCAGCTCGGAAAAGCCGATGATGGCGTTGAGCGGCGTGCGGATCTCATGGCTGATGCGGGCCAGGAAATCCGTCTTCTGCGAGGACGCGCGCTCGGCAACCGCGCGTGCCTGGGTCAGGTCTTCCTCGGCCCGCTTCCATTGAGTGATGTCGCGCACCACGGCGCAGAAGCCGCTGTCGTTCGGCAGCCTGCCGATGGTCATGAACAGCGGGATGAAACGTCCCTGCGCCTCGCGGCCGATGACCTCGCGGCCGTCATTCAAGACACTCGCCACGCCCGGCTCCGAAAGGCCCGCGAGATAGTCGCGCGCTGCGCGCTGGCTTTCGATGGCGAACAGCGAGGCAAAGGGCTTGCCGGCGACCTCGTCGCTGTCGAAGCCGAAAAGGGCTTCCGCCGGCCGGCTGATCGAGCGGATGTTGCCGTCGCGGCCGATCAGCACGACGCCGTCCGTGGCGGTGTCGATGATGGTGCGCATCTCGGCGATGCGCGATTTCAATTCCGGCACGTCCGGCTGCAGCGCCGGCTCGTCATTGGCGGCGGTGAAATGCGCGGCATCGTCCTCGCCGGAGCGCCGCACCACCAGCATCAGCGCCTTGCCGCCCCGCCATGGCACCGAACGAAGCAGGGCTTCGATGGGAAATTCCTGGCCCTGGCGGCTCTTGAGCTTCAGCGAGTGGTCGCTTTCGTCCGCGGCGGCATCCTCGGCATAGGGATCGGCAAACAACGCGCCCAGGCCGCCCGCATCCGCGAGATCTTCCAACACATCGTAGCCGGTGAGCTCGAGGAAGGCTTCATTGGCGTAATGGAGCTCGTCACCCGAATGGATGAGCAGCGGCACCGGCAGCCTGGCGAGGATGGACGTATCGGGCGCCTTGGCTTCCTCTCCGGTCGAAAAGGCGGAGGGCACAAAGCCTGCGAGTTTCAGCGGCGGCACGTCCGGGCGTGGCCGCGCCGGCGTTACCGGTTCTTCCGCGGCCGTCGCCGCGTCGGCGTCGGAGCCGGCCCAATCCTCGCTGTCTTGCGCATCGCGGAAATCGTCGGCGGTCATGCTGTCATCATCCGCCGTCGCATCGCGCGCCGGCTTTTCGGCGACCGGCTCGGTCGCTGGCCGTTCGACCGGCTGCCGCGCCTCGGAATCGGCACGCTCGGCCGCCTGCCGGGTGGCCGCTGCTCGGTTGTCCTCGGAAGTAGGTTCGACGCCGGCTTCTTCCCCGGATTTCTCACCATCGGCGTAGCTGAGCAGCGAGCCGGAAGCGGCCGACGTCACCGTCTTGCCGGCGTCGCCCGTCGCAGCGGCGTCATCGATACCGTCGAGCCTCGCCAGGTCTTCCTGGTCTTCCGCCTCGGTCTGTGCTTCCGCGGTCTCCGCATCGGCCTTCGCGTCGACGGTTTCCGAGGCTTCCGGCGCGGGTGCCGGCGTCGCTTCCTGCGCGGGGTTCTCGTGCGCCGACCCTTCAAGCGCCGTTGTCTGGTTTGCCTCGGCCTTCGTTGCGACGGCGGGCTCTTTCGCCGTTGCTTCGTCCTTGCCGGCAACAACCGCATCGGCCTGCTTGCCGGCTTCGGCGGCGCTCGGCTCTGCAGGCAGGGAATTGTCCTTGCGCAGCCGCTCACCGATCTCGCGGAAGGCGCTGCGCTCGAGGATCGACAGGCTCTTCTGACTTGCGGGCGTGTCGCTCCCCGGCTGCTTGTCGTTGGCCGGCTGGCGGTGCTCGGCCAGCCTTATCACCTTGTCGGCGAAGCGCCTCTCCGGCTTCGGCACGATGCTCAGCGCCGGCACTTCGCCCTGGAACGGATCTGCGGGCTTTGGCTGTTCCGGCTGCGCCTGCTCCGCGGCTGGCTGCTCGACCGACGGCTCGCTCCCGGCAGGCGCGGCATTAGGCACCAGCGCCATGCCGAGCGCTTCGGGATCGACCACGGCGTCGGCCGGGCGCGCGACGCCAAAGCCGCGAAAACCCTCGAAGGCGCGGCTGCGGCCGTAGACGGGCAACGCCGCCAGATCGACCGGTATCTTCAGATCTGTTCCGGCCACCGGCCACAGCACCGATCGGCCTGACCAGGTGTCGCGCCGCTCGAGCAGACCGGCGATCTCGCCCGAGGTGTCGAGGCCGAAGATGGTGGCGACGTCCTTGAAGCGGCGGCCGATCACATCGGCGGCGGGCTGGCCGACGATGTCTGCGAATTCGGGCGACAACGCGCTGAATTTGCCGTCGGCGTCGGTGCGCCAGACGAAGCGCAGGGCTGGCGCCGAACGGTCGATGCCGCGGGGCAGGGCTGGCCGCGACGGCATGATGGTTTCGCGCGCGGCCGTCTCGCCAGCACCCGGCCGCAGGCCTTCGGCCGCGACGGCCTCCTTCGGCTCATCCTTCGCCGGCGCTGCCGGTTGAGCCTGCCCCGCGTCATCGTCGCCGGCGTTGAAATACCAATGGTCATGTTGGCCGGCGCCGGCGTCCGCGGCCTGTTGGCTGGGCTCGGCGGCATTCACGTGATGATTGGTCCGGCTTCCAGCGTCAGTCGGTGCATCGCCTTCAGCAGGCTCCGGGACCAGCTTGGCCTGTTCGCCGGCCGTTACGGCCGGCACAGGGCTATTGTCCTGGACCGGCCGGGGTTCGGGCTCGGCGGCCAGGCTTTCACCCGACAGCGTGGCCGCAACGGTGCCTGGCGTCGCGACTCGCTCACCATCGGGCCGAGAGCCCTGGCCGGCGGCCGGCTGTTCGCCGTCGAGCTGGTCTTCATCGATCACCACCAGCAGATGCCGTGTGTCCGTGAGCCGCGCGAAACCGGCCGGGTAGGAAGTGCCACTGCCAGGCACAAGGCGCTTGACGACACGGTCGCCGCTGCTTGCCACATCCGCAACCAGCGCAGCCAGGGTCCGCGGCTCGATGCCGAGCGCCGCGAAGCCGTCCGAGGCCGCTTCGACGCTGCCTTGCGCGTCGACGAAGGCGATGAAATGCCCGGCCTCGGTAAAACCGCCGATGGCGCGGCCGGCGATTTCACCGGCGCTGCGTGAGCCGGTCTGCGCCGCCGGCACCGCCAGCATGATTGCCTTCTCGCCGTCCGGCATCGTTACGGCGCTGGCCAGGAAGCCCACGGCCCGGCTCACCATGCCCGTGGCCAACCTCACCGTGATGGCACGGTCGCTGCCAATCTCGGGAAAGCCGCTGGTCGCCATGATCTGCCGCCTGGCGATCAGCGGCAGCCGCGCCGATGCGCCGATGATGGCCTCGATATCCGGATAGCCGAACACCGACGCCCCCGGTCCGTTCGCCCAGATCACCTGCTCGAGGTCGGCCGACAAAATGGCCAGGGCGTCGCCAGCGGCAAAGCGCTGACGCACCGCGTCGAGCACGGCGACGTCGAGGAAGGAGTAGTTTTCAGGCGGCATGCGCTGGGCAACCCTCCGGAGCGGGCATTTCAGTTAACGCTTTGTTAATAAAAGCCCGCGGTCCGAAGGTCCACAAGCCCTGGCTTGCATAGGTCGAAATCTCTGGGCTCTTGGTTAACGGCCCAGCGGCTGACGTTACGGTTGACGTGAGGGAAGATTTTATGGTGCGGTGCAACAAACATGTTGCAATGCACAAAAAAACCTCTATATTGCCACCATACATGAACGAGACGGCTTTCTGTCAAAGCCGCTATGCCGAAAGGTTGGAAAATGTCCAAGACCACCTCTAAGACCGCTGCCGAGACCATCGAAAACGTTGAATTCCCGAGCTTCGACGCTTCCAAGGCCACCGACCAGATCCGCGCCTTCGCCGAGAAGGGCGTCGAGCAGTCGAAGGAGGCCTATGCCAAGCTGAAGACCGGGGCCGAGGAGACCCAGAAGGTTCTGGAGTCGACCTACGAGACCGCCAAGGCCGTCTCCAGTGACGTTTCGCTCAAGGCCATCGCCGCGCTGCGCGCCAATGCCGAAGCCGGCTTCTCGCACCTTGAAGCCCTGGTCGGCGCCAAGACCCTTTCGGAAGTCGTCGAGCTGCAGACCGCTTTCCTGCGCAAGCGCGCCGAATTGGCCGTGGAGCAGGCCAAGGAGTTCCAGGCCGTCGCCACCAAGGCGGTCGAGGATGTCTCCAAGCCGGTCAAGAGCGCCTTCGAGAAGGCGATCAAGGACGTCAAGGCTGCCTAATTTTCGCGCACAACCCTGCGCTGCATCAAAACGTCGCATTTCGTCAGACAAATAGTTATGCGATAGAGTTGAGTAACCAGATACCCGGAAGCGGAACCTCCTCCCTCTGTTCCGGGGTGACCAGCCAGCACCTCCTCCCGCTGGCTCGTAACAGGAAAAGGCCGGCACCTCCTCCCGCCGGCCTTTTCTTTTGCCTTATGAAAGGTGCGATGAGGACAACCCGTCCTTTGCCTTATTAAGGGCCTTGAATTAGAATTCGATAGCCCGTATTGGACGCATCGCCAACGATGGAGCGCATCCTCGAGATTCCTGGATAGCGCTCGCCTGGAATGTGCCGTTGTAGCTCAGTTGGTTAGAGCACCAGATTGTGGATCTGGGGGTCGCTGGTTCGAGCCCAGCCAACGGTACCACCGCCCTCTCGCGTAAGTAACTGATTTTTCGATTTAAATTGGAAGGTTCGATCGTAAGCTTCGCATCTGCTTGCGATTTTGCCCCACAAATTGTGCTCCCTATTGTGGTGCGGACGGATGGTAGGGACGAACGCGCGAAGAGCGCGCTCTGGTCGCTGCTTCCTCCTCCATCATAATGGCCTACTGCGATCGCGCACCTTTCGATCCGGATTTACACGTCGCCGTCCATGGAAGTTCTCGAGCAGGACGCGTCATAACGTTGACGGATCACGTTCGTGAAGCTCTCTTATCGCTGGCGGCGATATGGCCTTCATACGCCCAGCAGGCGAGCCAGGGATGATGCGGCCCCGGTGCCGGCGATGCCAAGGTCGCGGACGCTGCTCATGTGGTTGGCCCCTGCAAGGCTTGTGCGCGAGACGGCAAGCCCTTGCCCTTCGAAACGCTCCGCAAGCGTGGCGGCCTGGCTGTGGAAGGGCGGCGTTTCCTCGGCGCCGACGGATATCTCGACCGCCACGCCCGGATCGAAGCGGTGATTTATCGGCGAGAACCGCTCAACCTCGTCGTCGGTGATCGCGATCTCGGCCGCGAGAAACGACTCCTGCAACGGTCTTAGATCGTAGATACCGCCGAGCAGGAGCGCGCCTTTGATGCCTGAAGGCCGGGTGTTGTCGTCAAAGAGCATCGTCGCGAGATGCGCCCCCGCGGAATGGCCGCTTACCGTCAGGTGGTCGGGATCGCCGCCATAGCTCGCGATATGGTCGTCTATCCATTGCCTCGCGCGGCGTATTTGATCGACGATCGTCGCCATTCTCACGCTCGGCATCAGTGCGTAATCCACGATGACGGCAATCGCTCCGGCGTTGGTGACGGTGTCCGCTACGTAGGAATAGTCGCGCTTGGAGAACATGCGCCAGTAGCCGCCATGAATGAACATGTGCACCGGCAGGTGATCGCGTTTGCCCTGCGGGAAGAACAGGTCGACGGTCTCCGTGCCGTTCGGTCCGTATGGCACGTCGGCGGCCATCGGGACCTTGGCCCTGGTCTCGGCGCTGCGCCGGACGATCTCGGCGACGATGTCGTCGAACTCGGGGACATGGTCGCGAATACGGAATGGATCTTTCACCATCTGTCTCATCAGATCGTCACGGCGATGTATTTCGCCTCCATGAACTCGGCGATGCCGTGCTTCTGGCCGCCCTCGCGCCCAAGCCCGCTCTGCTTGATGCCGCCGAATGGCGCGGCAGGGTCCGACATCAGGCCGCGATTGAGCGCGATCATGCCGGACTCGATCTTCGACGCCATGCGCATGCCTTTCGCAAGATCGCGCGTGTAGATATAGGCGGCAAGGCCGTATTCGGTATCGTTCGCCTTTGCGATGACCTCCGCCTCGTCCTCGAAGCGGCTGATTGGCGCCACGGGACCGAATATCTCCTCATGAGCCATGGCGGCGTCGGCCGGCACGTCGCTCAGCACCGTGGGCGGATAGAAAAATCCTCGGCCCTCGGCGACCGCGCCGCCGCACAGAATCTTGGCGCCGCGCGCGACCGCGTCCTGGACAAGCCGATCGATCTTGTCCACGGCTTTCCTGGTGATCATCGGTCCGCATTCGGTTTCCGAATCCGTGCCCGGGCCGATGGCGAGCGCCGCCATGCGTTTGCGCAGGCCTTCGGCGAATGCGTCATGGATGCCAGCCTGGACGTAGAGCCTGTTGGCCGCCGTGCAGGCCTCTCCGGCGTTGCGCATCTTGGCGATCATCGCGCCGTCGAGCGCCGCTTCGAGATCGGCGTCGTCGAGCACGATGAACGGCGCATTGCCGCCAAGCTCCATCGAGCAGGAAATGACCTGCTTCGCCGCCTCGGCAAGAAGCACGCGACCGATGCCGGTCGAGCCGGTGAAAGAGAGCTTCCGCACCCGCGCGTCGGCCAGCATGGCCGCAGTCACCGGCCCCGGATTTGAAGTGGTGATGACGTTGACGACGCCCGGCGGCACGCCGGCTTCCTCGTAGAGGGCGGCAAGCGCGTAGGCCGTCAGCGGCGTCTCGCTGGCCGGCTTCAGGATGACGGTGCAGCCGGCGGCAAGGGCCGGCGCGATCTTGCGTGTGGCCATCGCCGCAGGGAAGTTCCACGGTGTTATCAGAACGCAAATGCCGATGGGCTGGTAGTCGACCACGATCCGGTTAGCGCCCGACGGCGCAAGGCCGAACTCGCCGCTGATGCGAACCGCTTCCTCCGCGTTCCAGCGGAAGAACTCGGCCGCATAGGCAATTTCGCCGCGCGCGTCGCGCAGGGCCTTGCCGTTCTCCAGCGAAATCAACGCGGCCAAGGTCTCGGCACGTTCGGTCATCAGCTCGAAGCAGCGCCTCAGGATCTCCGACCGCTTGCGCGGCGGGGTCTCGCGCCAGCCCGCCGCTGCCTGTGCCGCCGCCTCGACCGCTGCCGCGGCGTCGGCGAGCGTCGCGTCCGGAACCGCGGCGATCACAGCTTCGGTCGACGGGTCGACCACTTCGATGACACGGCCATCCGAGGAGGGGCTCCATTTCCCGCCGATATAGAGTCCATGCGAAAACGCGGCATATTCAGTCATGTCGGGATCCTGGTCGAATAGGTCTATCGAAATGTTCATGGGCTTGGGCTCCGTCCCTCACACGGTCACGGCGGACATATCGCCGCTGTAAGCAGCCCTGACCAGGCGCTGCATCGCGGGCAGGTCGAAGGGGCGGGGATTGTTCTTGATCAGCCGGTCGATGCCGAGCGCCTGTTCCGCCGTCCAGTCGATCTTGTCCTCGGCAAGACCGAGGTCAGCCAGTGTCCGGGTGATGCCGATGGCGTTGAACAGTCGCGCGACTTCCGTGATTGTGGCATCGGCCAGCTGACCGGCATCGCGGTCCTGGCGCGGCAGGCCAAGCGCAATGCCGATTTCCGCGATATCCGAGCTTGCCGCCGACAGGTTGTAGCGCATCACATAAGGAAGCATCGTGGCGACGCCCAGGCCATGCGGCGTGTGGGTGAGCGCGCCGACCGGGTACTGCACCGCATGGGCGGCGGCGGTTCCCGCCGTGCCGAAGGCGCAGCCGGCGGCCAACGCTCCCATCATGACATCGGCCCGTGCATTTTCGTTCGACCCGTCGCGATAGGCTGCTTCGAGGCTGCGGCCGAGGAGCCTGATCGCCAGAAGGGCGAAATGATCGGTCAGCGCGCTCTTGCCGACGAAGACATGGCGTTGCGCCAGATCGGCATCGGCGCCGCGTCTTGCCGCGGTGAAGGCCTCGATCGCATGCGTCAGCGCGTCGGCGCCGGCGATGGCGGTCAGTGATGGCGGGCAGGTCGCCGTCAGGTCCGGGTCGCACAGAGCAACCGCGGCGATGAGATGCGGGCTGGAGATACCGACCTTCAGCGTCCGCTCCGGGTCGGAGATCACCGCGACGGGAGTGACTTCGGAACCCGTGCCGGCCGTGGTCGGCACAGCGATAAGGGGAAGGGTGGGGCCCGGCACTTTGAACTCACCATAATAGTCCTGGAGCTTGCCGCCATGGCTGATGAGCAGCCCGGCGCACTTGGCCATGTCGAGGCAGCTGCCGCCCCCGACGCCGATCACCATGTCCGGCCTGAATCCCTTCGCCTCCGCGATACAGGCGCCGACGCTGTCGCGCGGCACATCCGGCAAGGTGCGGTCGTGGACGAGCGTGTCGATCCCGGCAGCCTTCAACCCATCGAGCATCTCGATGAACTCAGGCGTGCCGGCGAGCCTTTCGTCGGTGCAGATGAATGCGCGCCGGCCATATCGCCCGGCAATGGCCGGCAGCGCATGGCGCTGACCCTTGCCGAAGAGGATTTCGCGCGGCAGGCGCGCGGCTGCAAAGAGGGTCATGGACTGAGATCTTTCGAAAGAGACTGATGAAAACGTCGTGATCATCGGTAGGGGCGGCCTTCAGTTCGGACGCCGGTGCTTCGTCGGCTTCTGCCCGCGTCGTTGAGTGCGGAGTGCGGTTCCTAGCCCATCCGTTCGTATCCCCTATAAAATCGTATAGGATATCCTATTGAATTGGCCGGAGCATCATGTTAGGGCTTGCTCCTGTCAAGAGGAAACCGATGGAAAATCCCGACCTGACGGTTGAAACCGAAACTCGCTCAAGCGGCCGCATCCAGCGCGCCAACAGCTTGGCGGGCGATGTTTACGAAGCAATCTTCGCGCAATTGATGTCGCTGAAGATTCCGCCGGGATCACGCATTACCGTCGACAACCTCGTCAGGGAATTCGACGTTTCACACACGCCCATCCGCGAAGCGCTCGGGCGGTTGGAGGGCGAGGGCCTGGTGGTCAAGACCCACCTGATCGGCTATCGCGCGGCCCCGCAAATCACCCGGCGCCGGTTTGACGAGCTGTACGAGCTGCGCCTTCTGTTGGAGCCCGCTGCCGCCGCCAAGGCTACGGCAGCGCTGGACGAAGAGCGCCTGGCGGTGTTGCAGGAAGCGGCGGGCGTGATGGCGCGGCGGGTGGGGAAGGACGAGCGCCTGCGCTATTCCAACTTCGCGCGGCAGGACGCGATCTTCCACGACAAGATCATGGAGTTCGCGCAGAACGAGCTCATCCGCGAGACGCTGAATCACCAGCATACGCACTTCCATATCTTCCGCTTGATGTATCACTCGCGCGTCACCGAAGAAGCGCTGGACGAGCATGAGGCGATTCTCGCTGCTTTCGCGGCCGGCGACGCGCATGCCGCCGAGAAGGCGATGCACGTGCACATTGAGAATTCGCGGGCCCGCCTCCTGCCCGCCTTCGAGTAATTGCTCCCATGTCCATTGCCGCTCGCATCGACGGAGATAGCGCTGTTGCGCCCGCAGCCGGCATCCCGGTTGGCCCTGCGGTGTTGCGCGCCGAGGGGCTGTCCAAGCAGTACGGCGCCGTCACCGTGCTGTCGGATGTCACGCTCGACATCCAGCCCGGCGAGATTCATGCGATCATCGGCGAGAACGGCGCCGGCAAGTCGACATTCATGCGGCTGCTGTCCGGCTACATCGAGCCGACTGAAGGCACGTTGTCCATGGCGGGGCACCGGGTGCGCTTCAGCAGGCCGGACCAGGCTCAGGCCGCCGGCATCGCCCTGGTGCATCAGGAGATCCTGCTCGCCGATGCGCTGAGCGTCACCGACAATCTTTTCCTCGGCCGCGAGCTCACCAAGGGTGGCCTTGTCGATGATGCCCGCATGCGCCGCCTCGCTGCGGCAAAGCTCGCGGAGCTGGGCTGCGAGGTCTCGGCCACGTCTCTCGTGCGCGACATCTCGCTGGCGGATCGCCAACTGGTGCAGATAGCCCGCGCCTTGCTCGATGAGCATCGGGTGGTCATCTTCGATGAGCCGACAGCCGTGCTGACGGGGGGAGAAGTCGAGCGTCTCCTCACCATCATCTTCGAACTCAAGGCACGCGGCATCGCGGTCCTCTATATCAGCCACCGGCTCGACGAGGTGCAGCGGCTGGCCGACAAGGTCAGCGTCCTGCGCGACGGCAAATTGGTTGGCACCTATCCGGGCCATACACTGACGCAGATCGACATGGCGCGGCTGATGGTGGGCCGCGAGCTCAACGCTCTTTATCCCCAAAAGCAGGCGGCGCGGACAAACGAGCCGATGCTGAGCGTGCGGAACGCCGTGGTTCCGGGCTTCGTCGAGGACGTCTCGTTCACCGTGCACAAGGGCGAGATTCTCGGCTTCGCCGGAATGATCGGCGCCGGGCGAACGGAGCTGTTCGAAGGAATGCTCGGACTCCGGCCGGGAACCGCTGCGGTCGAACTCAACGGTGCTCCGGTTCGGATACGCTCCCAGCGCGAAGCCATGGAAGCCGGCATCGGTTATCTGACCGAGGACCGCAAGGGCAAGGGCCTGCTCCTGCAGGAGCGTCTCGGGCCGAACCTTACTCTGTCCGCCCTCACCAGCTTCCATCCCGGTCTCATCGTAAGACGCGATCGCGAAGCGCGGGCCTTGGCGCAGGCAATCTCCAGCTACGACATCCGCCTGAAGAGCCTTGGCGCGCGGGCCGGGCAGCTCTCCGGCGGCAACCAGCAGAAGCTTCTGCTCGCCAAGGTGCTCCTGACCGATCCGTCCGTCGTCATCATCGACGAGCCGACCCGCGGCATCGACATCGCCAACAAGGCGCAGATCTACGGCTTCATCCAGGATCTCGTGAGGCAGGGCAAAGCCTGCATCGTCATTTCCTCGGAGATGCAGGAACTGGTGGGCATCTGTGACCGCGTCATCGTCATGCGCGAGGGCAGGATCAGCGGCGAAGTCTCGGGCGAAACGATGACCGAGAGCAACATCGCGCTGCTGGCAACCAGCTCGCGTGCGCACGTCGCCCAGGGAGGAACAAAGTGACAGCGCTTACCCAGTCCGCGCCGGCGCGAAGCGAGCGGCAATACCAATTCTCATGGGCCGACGCCGGCCCGTTTCTTGCTCTTGCGGCGCTGCTTGCGCTGGGATTCCTGGTCAATCCCGACTTCCTGTCTGCAACAAACCTCAGCAACGTGATCACGCGCAGTGCCTATGTCGCCATCATCGCCGTTGGCGCGACATTCGTTATCTCCTCGGGCGGCCTGGACCTGTCCGTGGGCTCGATGGTGGCTTTCATTGCCGGCATCACCATCATGTTCATGAACATGATGGCGCCGAGCCTCGGCCTCTGGGCCATTCCGGCTGGGATGGCGATCGCGGTCGTGACGGGGCTGCTGTGCGGCCTGGCGAATGGCGTCATCGTCACCGTAGGCAAGATTGAGCCGTTCATCGCCACGCTCGGCACCATGGGCATCTTCCGCGCGCTTATCACCTACATGACGAACGGCGGCACCATCCCGATCGACAAGTCGCTGCGCGAGGCATACCGGCCGGTCTATTTCGGAACCCTGGGCGGGATCCCAATTCCCATCCTGATCTCCGCGATCGTCGCGGTGCTTGGCGCCTTTGTCCTCTACAAGACCAAATATGGCCGCAGATGCGCCGCCGTCGGCGCCAACGAGGACGTGGCGCGCTATTCAGGCATCTCGGTCATCAAGACGCGCACCATAGCCTATGTCATCCAGGGCGCGTGCGTCGCCATCGCGGCCATCTGCTACGTGCCCAGGCTTGGCGCCGCCACGCCCACCACAGGACAGCTCTGGGAGCTGCAGGTCATCACCGCCGTCGTCATCGGCGGAACGGCGCTTCGCGGCGGCAAGGGACGCATCTGGGGCACGATCGCCGGCGCGGTGATCCTGGAACTGATCGCCAACCTGATGGTGCTCTCCGACTTCGTTTCCGAATACCTCGTCGCCGCGGTTCAGGGCGTCATCATCATCATCGCCATGCTCGTGCAGCGCTTCTCCAAATAATCCGTCTCGGGACCGGGCGGGTGCCTGTGTTTGATTGGTCCTCATCTCTGGGAGGCTTGTAATGTTCAGTAGAAAATGGTTTGCGGCCGTGGCCATCGGCGCTTTGATGGTCGCCGGCCAGGCGCTGGCGGCCGACAAGAAGGTGGTCGCCGTGTCAATCCCGGCCGCGGACCATGGCTGGACGGCTGGCGTGGTCTATCACGCCCAGGCCGCCGCCAAGGAAATCAACGCGGCCTTTCCCGATGTCGAGGTGGTGGTGAAGACCTCGCCGTCCGCGGCCGATCAGGTCAGCGCGCTGGAGGACCTTTCAGCCAGCCGCAAGCTCGATGCGCTGGTCATCCTGCCCTACACCTCGGAGGAACTGACCCAGCCGGTCAAGGCCATCAAGGACATGGGCACCTTCATCACCGTCGTCGACCGCGGCCTGACCGATGCCTCGATCCAGGACCTCTACCTGGCCGGCGACAACATCGCGGTTGGCGCCAACACGGCGAAGTTCATGATCGACAAGCTCGGCGGCAAGGGCGACGTGGTAGTGCTGCGCGGCATCCCGACCGTGATCGACGACGAGCGCATCAAGGGTTTCCAGGACACGATCAAGGGCACCGGCATCAAGGTGCTCGACATCCAATACGCCCATTGGAACAGCGACGAGGCGTTCAAGCTGATGCAGGATTACCTCGCCAAATATCCGCAGATCGATGCCGTCTGGGCCAATGACGACGACATGCTTCTCGGCGTGCTCGAGGCGGTCAAGCAGTCGGGCCGCACCGACATCAAGCTGGCGCTTGGCGGCAACGGCATGAAGGACATCGTCAAGAAGGTGATCGACGGCGACGCCGTGACGCCCGTCGAGACGCCTTATCCGCCTTCGATGATCAAGACGGCCGTCTACATGACTGTGGCCAACCTGATTGGCCAGGCTCCGGTTCGCGGCCACGTCAAGCTCGATGCGCCGCTGATCACCCAGGCCAATGCCAAGGAATACTACTTCCCGGATTCTCCGTTCTGACAATCGGCAAACCGAACTTTGCGACAGCCAGGGCGCGGCAGCGCCTTGGCATTCCCAAAAATCGAAAGGACAAGTCATGCCAGCCAAGAAGATACTGATGCTGACCGGTGAGTTCACCGAGGAATACGAAATCTTTGTCTACCAGCAGGCGATGGAGGCCGTCGGTCACGTCGTCCACGTCGTTTGCCCCGACAAGAATGCCGGCGACGTGATCAAGACCTCGCTGCACGATTTCGAGGGCGACCAGACCTATACCGAGAAGCTCGGCCATTATGCGCTGATCAACAAGACGTTCGCCGACGCGGAGAAGCAGCTCGATCAGTACGACGCCGTCTATTGCGCAGGCGGCCGCGGGCCGGAATATATCCGTACCGACAAGCGCATTCAGGCGATGGTGCGTCATTTCCACGAAACGAAGAAACCGATCTTCACCATCTGCCACGGCGTGCAGATCCTGATCGCGGTTGATGGCGTCGTGCGCGGCAAGAAGGTCGGTGCGCTGGCGGCCTGCGAGCCGGAAGTGACGCTCGCCGGCGGCACCTATATCGACCTGTCTCCGACGGAGGCTTATGTCGACGGCACGATGGTTTCGGCCAAGGGCTGGACGGCTCTCGCCGCCTTCATCCGGGAATGCCTGAAAGTGCTCGGCACGGAAATCCGGCACGGGTAAAGCATGTCTCCCGAAAGTGGGAACCGGTTTCGGGATAAAGACATGCGCAAATCAAAAACCTAAAGCGCATGGGGCAATCTGAAAAATCGCGACGCGCTTTAGGATCTGACGGGACGCAGAAAGACTTGGAGCAGGTGGCCGATTCCAGACGGAAGGCGCACCGCTCCAAGTACACGACGATTCCAATCGTTCATCTGTCGAAGAGTGGCTGTTCTTCGACGGCAGCGGAACCCGAGATTATCGAATCCGGCCGGCTTTCCGGCCGACCAACCGATGGTCGGTCTGTCGCCGCTCAGAGCCGACAGATTCTAGACTCCTGCGGTAAATCTCTCGCTTGCGACCCGGATATGCCGTTTCACGTTGCTCCATCGCATAACGGATTGGAGTAGCTGGAGACAGCTGCACGGAAACGACGCCTCATGACATCAGCCAATATTCTGATCTGCGATTTTGTCGGCCTCCGGTTTGGGGCCGATGGCAATCCCGACCATAGCGAGGTCAAGGCCTACATCGAAGCCAAGGGTGGCGTGTTCCACCAGACAGGCATCGCCAAGGCCCGCGCGCCTGACCCCGGCAAGCTGCATTTCTTCTACCAGCCGCAATTGAGCACGCGCGACGAATTGCTGGCCGAGGCCGGCGACGGCCGCTACGACGCACTCATCGCCGCCGCGACCTTCATTCCGGCCGAGACCAGATTCCGCCTTGGCGGCGTGCGCATCGGCGCCGGCACCGGCAATATGGGCTCGGCATCCTGGGGCGGCGGCAGCGGCGAAGGCGGCGAAGCGCCGCTGATGAACACGCCCGGCATCAACAGCCGCGCCACCGCGCAAATGGCCATGAAGGCGCTGCTGAAAGTCAGGCCGGACCTGCCAGTGGACAGATTGAACAGCCTCGTCGCCGGCGGGCAGTTCGATACGGGAAAGGACCTGCGCCATTATCCGACCGAGAAGCTCGAAGGCAAAAGACTGGCGGTGATTGGCTATGGCAATATCGGCCGGGAATTCGCCAGGCTCGGCCAGGCTTTCGGCATGCGGGTCGCCATTCATGCACGGCCCCGTCACCAAAAATGGATCGAGCTGGAAGGCTTCGACTACGCCGCAACCATGGAAGACGCGGCGCGCGGCGCCGACGCGCTTTCGGTCCACCTTGGCCTCGGTGCTTTCGATCCCGGCGCGCAACGATACGCCAATGCCGGATTGATTGGAGATGAAGTCCTCTCTCTCCTCAACCCCGGCGCCGTGCTTGTCAACTATGATCGCGGCGAGCTGGTCGATGTTGCCGCGCTGGAGCGCGCGCTGGCGTCAGGGCGCGTTTCCCATGCGGCGATCGATGCGGATCTGTTCAGGGACGGCGGCACGCTTTCAGGCCCGATGCTGCCTTATCTCAAACTGGTCGAAGCCTATGGCCCGCGTCTGGAACTTCTCCCCCATGCCGCGGCCGACACCGATCATCCCTCTCGCGTCGCGGGCGCCAAGCAGGCGGTCGACCAGATCCATGCGGTCATCACCGAGCGTCAGGTCACCAATCTGAAAGGCTCGCTGCCCCCGGGTTTCGTCGACATGGGAGCGAAAATCCCTCCCGGTATCGGCGGCATTACGCCCCGGCACCTCGCGGCACTCGCCGCGGACCAGGCGCTTGCCGCCGGCTTGGCCGGTGCGGGCGCTGTCGTGGCCGGATTCTGGGAGCGTCTTCTGGCTGCGTCCGCCCAAGAACGCCAGGCGCTGCTCTCTTCGGAAGGCGAGGTTTTCATCGAGGCAGCGAACCGGCTGTCGACCTTGCTGCGCGAACATCATCTTTCCGGGCCGTTTACTTCAAAATAATCGAACCCGGTTGGGCCGCCGGGCCATTGCATTGGAGCTGTCCCGGGTCGAACATGCCTTCTATGCAGCCAGTCCGAGTTCCGAAGCTAACGACGCCGAGGCTCGTGCTTCGGGCGCCGAGCGAACAGGATATCCCGGCATGGTTTGCGCGCGCGACGGATATTGAATCCGCCTCCCTGGCCGGCGATCCCGTTCCCGATGACATAGGAGCGGGCGAGCGATGGCTCGCCCGCTCGCGTCAGCGGTTTGCTGACGGCGAGGCGATCCAGTGGTGCATAGACCAAGCAGGAGTATCGGACGCGATCGGGACGGTAACCCTGTCCTTCAGCGAAGCCGATGCGAAGTCAGCCGCATTGGGATTTGTGCTCGCGCGCGCGTACTGGGGCCGCGGGCTGGGCAGCGAAGCGGTGCGCGAAGTCCTCCGCTTCGCCTTTGAAACCCTGGAGCTTGCGCAGGTAACGGCCGAGGCGGCGGCGCGCAATCTCGCGTCGCTGCGGATGTTGACGAAGTTCGGCTTCAGGCATGTCGAGAGCTTCGTTGACCCGTCCGACGACGAACCCTGTCAGCGTTTGTCCTCGACGCAGGAATTGGATTGCGATTGTTGGCTGGCGGGGAGGCACCCTAACGCTGATCACCCATTCTTGGAAGAGCGTCGCGCCACCTATTGCAGCGAGCACCAGCTCGCCCTGGATGCGTTGCTGGCGCGCGACTCCGAAGCCGCCAGCGATGCCATGCCGACGCATCTGAGGACCATCGAGCGCAACCTTCTGGGGAGGTAGCCGCGCGGATGACGGAGCCCCGAGTCGACATTGCAAGAGGATGTCACTATATAGCGCCTGCTCCGGCTCGGGCCGGGGCAGCGTTGACCGGGAAGCTGCGATACGGTTTGTGATGCAAATGCGCTGTCGAAGTTAGAAAAAGGCAAGCAAAAACAACGAAGACGACCTTCTGTCGATCCCGGCCCACCATTCCATCATTCTCAATGATCTGAACGTGCACCTCGAACCCTTCCATTCCTGCGGCTCTGCGTCTCATGGCCAAGATGTCTTGTCTCATGGCCAAGATGTCTTGCCGGTAGGGGACGACTCGGTTCGAATGGGGCATGCATCCTTTGCAGGGTGCGGACGTTCATGGCTACCAACCGGCTTTGCCGCCAGGGAAGAAGCAGTATGAGTGAACATGCGATCGAGTTCTTGCGCGGATGGATTGGCGAGAAAGTCCAATGCCAGCATTCGCCGATCCAGATCGAGCAGGCCGAGACTCTCGCCAAGGAGTGCTGCGCCAAAGCCGCCGAGGCAGGCATTCTCCTCGAGGACATCCAGGAAGAGGTCGGCGACATCCAGGAACTGATCGCGTCGCGCCTCGAGGAAGCCGCCGAAGAGGGCAACAGCGAAGCCAAGCCCGACACGCCGGCGGAGTGAAAATGCCCGCGCCGGCGCGGGGCAGGCGGCATCGTTTAGAGCAATTCCAGGAAAAGCGTGAGCGGTTTTCCGTCCGGAATTGCGTAAAAACAAGGAGATAGAGTGGTTCGCCGTTTCCGTGAAACGGTGAAACACTCTAGCCGAACTTCTCCTTTAGCCAGCCCTTCGGCAGCGCCGGCACGAAATTGCCGTCGCGTCCCGTCATGTCCTCATTGGCGGTGAGCGCGTTGAGGATCGCCTCCTCGACGCTTTGCACGACCGCGTCGAAGAACGGATCGATGTCGACGTCGGGGATGAACTCCGCCAGTCCGATGCGCCCTGAAGCGCCAAGCGCCGCCCCCGGATTGGCGGTCGAGAACGCCAGAAAGATATCGCCTGAACTGTGGTAGCCATAGCCGCCGGTCATGGCGATGCCGAGCGGCACGCGCCGGGCGAGCCGCTTCATCTGATGCGGCAGGAACGGCGCGTCGGTGGCGACCACGGCGATGATCGAACCCTTTTCGGCGCGCGCCGTCGCCTCGCGGATCGCCGGGTCGACAAGCGCCTGCCCGATGCGCCGGCCGCGAATGGTGAAATTGTGCCTCTTGCCGAAATTCGACTGCACGAAGACACCCACCGTGTAGCGCCTGTCCTGCCACGCGACGATGCGCGAGGCGGTGCCGGATCCGGCCTTGAAGCCGAAGGTGATCATGCCGGTGCCGCCGCCGACGCTGCCTTCCTCGATGCCGCCGCCGCCGGCGCTGTCGAGCGCGGCGACGACATGCTCCACACTCACATGATGGCCGTTGATGTCGTTGAGGAAGCCGTCATAGGTCTCGGCCGCCACAGGCAGGCCCCAGCCTGTGTCGAGCGCGGCCGGCAGCACCTTGTGCATCCAGCGCAGCGTGGCGTCGCGGGTGACGCCGCAGGAATGCGTGTTGGTGATGGTGACCGGGAAGTTGAAGGCGCCGGTCTCCTCGATGATATGCGTGCCCGTCAGCTCGCCATTTCCATTCTGGCTGAACACGCCGGCGAAAACCGGCGTTGCGAGTTCCTGAACCGGCCTCGGCAGGATCGCGGTGACGCCGGTGCGCACCGGTCCGTTGCCGACACGCAACGGACCGTCGCCGGAAATCAGCGTCGTGTAGCCCACCGACACGCCTGGAACGTCGGTGATGGCGTTGAAACGGCCTGGCGTGCCATCGAGCTCGATGCCGAAGGAGCGCAGGCGCGGCTTGCCGGAAGGCGTGCGAAGATGCGGGTCGTGGCTGCTCATCCAAACCTCAGAACAACGAGCCCTGATTGCCCGGCTCCCTGGCCTTAGCGGACGGCTTCGCGGCCAGCTTCGGCCGCGCGCCGCCGCTGGTGGCGATGGCCTCGGCAGTGCCATCGGCGAATTCAAGCTGCAGCGCCGCGCCCGGCGCCAGCTCCGCGACCCGCTTGATGACGGCGCCCTCGGCGTCCTTGACCAGCGCGAAGCCGCGCGCCAGCACGGCCTTGTGCGACAGCGTCGACAAAAGTCGGTCGGCCTGGGTCAGCGCCGCGCGCAGCCGGTCGAGCCGCCGCGCCAGCGCCTGGTCCTGCCGTCGCGACAGTCCGGCCAATGTGTCGGCCTGCAGCTTCTGCCGCCGCACGATCGGCGCCGGCGACAGGCGCGTCGAATTGCGCTGGAAGCGCTGGCGCCGCTCGCGCACGATGGCGAAGAACGCCGCCCGCGCTCGCGCGATATCCCGACCGGTCAGCGTGCGCGCCTCGTTGAGGCGTCGCGACAGGGTCGCCGGCGTCAGCCTTTGCCGCTCAAGCGTCGCCCGCTTGCGCTCGATATTCACCGTCAGCCCGCGGCCGAGGCGGCTGGTCGCATCGTCGAAACGGCGGCGCGGCAGCGCCAGCAACTGGTCGGGCGAGGGGAGCGCGCGCGCCGCCGCGCGCACCGCCTGGCGTTTACGCTCCAGATGCCGCGAAGCACAGGCATTGAGCCGAGCGCCAAGGCTGGCCAAGGTGGCCTCCAGGTCCGCCCTGACCGGCACGGCGATCTCGGCCGCGCCCGTCGGCGTTGGCGCGCGCCTATCGGCGACGAAGTCGATCAGGGTCGTATCGGTCTCGTGCCCGACGGCCGAGATCACCGGGATGGCCGACGACGCGACGGCACGTGCCAGCCCTTCGTCGTTGAAGCCCCAGAGGTCTTCGAGGCTGCCGCCGCCGCGCGCCACGATCAAAACGTCGGGCTGGCGGATGGGTCCGTCCCAAGTCTGCGCGTTGAAGCCGTTGACGGCCGCGGTGACTTCCTTGGCCGCCGTCTCGCCTTGGACCCGCACCGGCCAGACCAGCACATGGAGCGGAAACCGGTCCTTGATGCGATGGATGATGTCGCGGATCACCGAGCCCGTCGGCGAGGTGACGACGCCGATGACCTTGGGCATGAAGGGCAGCCGCCGCTTGCGGCCGGCGTCGAACAGGCCTTCGGCCTGCAGCCGGCGCTTGCGCTCTTCGAGCAGCGCCATCAGCGCGCCGGCGCCCGCCGGCTCCAGATTGTCGATGACGATCTGGTAGTTGGATTTGCCCGGATAGGTCGTCAGCCGGCCGCTGGCGATCACCTCCATGCCTTCCTCGGGGCGGAATTTCAGCCGCGCCATGGTGGTCTTCCAGACCACGGCATCGATCCGCGCCCGGTCATCCTTCAAGGCAAAGTAAGCATGGCCGGACGAATGCGGGCCGCGATAGCCGGAAATCTCGCCGCGCACCCGCACATTGCCGAAGGCGTCCTCGACAGTGCGCTTCAGCGCGCCGGAAATCTCGCTCACCGTGTATTCGGTGGCGTTGCTGCGTGATTCGGTTGCTGTTTCACTCATTTGGCGATTGGGGAACGCTTATCGGCCCGCGTCAAGCACGGAGAAAACCTGCTAATATTATAACGTGATTTTAAGCCCGATTTGATTTGACAGGCGGCAGGAGAGCCGGCCCGGAACGCATGAGCGCACGCCACGACAGCAGCCCGTTGACGCACCAGGTCACGTTGACCGTGCTGACGCTTGCCGCTCTCACGTTGGCGATTGTCGTCGGCTTCGGCTTCTACGCCGCCAATCAAGCCGACGAGGCTTCACTCGAACGGCAGAAGATTTTCATCGCCGATGGGCTGAACGACCAGATTGCCACGGTTCAGCGCGAGCAGGAAAGCGTGACGGTCTGGGATGACTCGGTAACCAATGTGAGGGCGGGCAATCAGGCCTGGATCGAGGAAAACCTCAGCACCTGGATGTACAGCTACTACGGCCACAACCGGGTCTACATCCTCGACGCCGCCAACCATGCGATCCACGCCATGCGGGAAGGCAAGGTCGTCGCGGCGTCGGCTTTCGGCGAGGACGAGCCGGAATTGCGGCCGACCGTCGACAAGCTGCGCCGCATGTTGGCTGAACCGCCGAAGGCCGACGCCTCCGGCCAGCCGGCCAAGATGGTCGCGCAGGATCTTGTCTCGCTCCAGGGGAAGCCCGCGATCCTGAGTGTCATGCCGCTGGTGCCGAGCACGGATCGCGTCAGCCAGGCGCCTGGCACGGAATATGTGCATATCTCGGTCGAGTTCATCAACGATGCCGTCATCGGCAAGATCGCGGCCAAATACCTGCTCGATGGCGCGCGCCTGGTGCCGTTGTCCGAGCCTGTTGGCCCGGCCGCCGTGCCGCTGGTCGATTCGCGTGGCGTCATCCTCGGTTATATCGGCTGGGACCAGTTGCGGCCCGGCCTCACCTTGGTGCGCAAGACCGCTCCGGCCTTGGCGATCGCGCTGCTCGTGGCGGGCGGCGTTCTGGTGTTCCTGCTGCGCCGATTGCGCCGCGCCTCGACCGCGCTGCAGACCAGCCAGGACCAGGCGCAATATCTCGCCTTCCACGACACGCTCACCGGCCTGCCCAACCGGGCGCTGTTCGAGGACCGATTGCGGCGCATGCTGCTCTTCGCCGGCCAGGACGGAACGCGCGTGGCGCTGCTTTACCTCGATCTCGATCGCTTCAAGCATATCAACGACACGCTCGGCCATCCGGTCGGCGACGAGCTCGTGCGCCAGACGGCGGCGCGGCTCAAGCATACGATCCGCGAAGCCGATACCGTCGCGCGGCTCGGCGGCGACGAGTTCGCTGTCATCCTGCTCGACATTCCCGACGCCGCAAGCGCCGAAGATATCGCCGAAAGGCTGCTTATGAAGCTGCGTGAGCCGTTCAGGCTCATTGGCGACCAGGTCTTCGTCGGTGCAAGCATCGGCATCGCGCTCTCGTCCGGGTCTGATGCG
Organism: Mesorhizobium sp. M2A.F.Ca.ET.043.05.1.1; assembly: GCF_003952445.1. NCBI lineage: Bacteria > Pseudomonadati > Pseudomonadota > Alphaproteobacteria > Hyphomicrobiales > Phyllobacteriaceae > Mesorhizobium > Mesorhizobium sp. M2A.F.Ca.ET.043.05.1.1. The sequence goes on along the minus strand of NZ_CP034446.1, from coordinate 3,723,568 downwards.
GATGCCGACGACCTGCTGCGCAAGGCCGACATCGCGCTCTACGAGGCCAAGAAGAACGGTCGCGACCGCTACGAGGTGTTCGCCGGCGACATGGATGATCTCTTGTTGCGCAAGCGCAAGGTCGAGTCGGAACTCCGCAAGGCGCTGGAGGGCGAGGGCGGCATAAAGCTCGCCTATCAGCCGGTTTTCGCGGCCGACGGCCGCCGGATTCTCGGGGCCGAAGCGCTGATCCGCTGGGGGCATGAGGTGCACGGCGCCTTGCCCGCGGCGCAGTTCATCGCGATTGCCGAGGAGCGCGGCCTCATCGGCGAGCTCGGCAAATGGACGCTAAGCGAAGCCTGCCGCTTTGCCGCCGGGACCGAACTTCCCTGGATCGCCGTCAACATCTCGCCGATGCAACTGCGCGATGCCGGCTTTGCCGAACAGATCGCCGGCATCCTGAAGGAAACCGGGCTCGACCCATCCCGCCTGCAGCTCGAGACCACCGAGAGCGTTCTGCTCGAGCACAATGACACGATCGGCGCCGTGATCGCCGCGCTGCGCCAGTCCGGCGTGCGCATCGTGCTCGACGATTTCGGCACCGGCTACTCTTCCCTCAGCTATCTGCGCCGCCAGGCGATCGACAAGCTGAAGATCGACCGTTCCTTCGTGCGTCTGCTCGACGAGGACGAGAGCGCCCGCGCGATCGCCAAGACGCTGATCGAGCTGGCGCTGGCCCTGAAGGTCGAGGTGACTGCCGAAGGCGTCGAAACCGACGCGCAGAAGGCCTTGCTGGTTGGCATGGGTTGTCTCCAGATGCAGGGCTATCTGCTGTCGCCGCCGTTGGAGCCGGGTCAGTTGCTTGCGATGCCGGGTGTTTGGTCAGCCGGCCCGGAGCGTTCCGTTGCTCGGGCCTAGAGCAGTTCGTCGTTTCACGGAAACGGCGAACCGCTCTATCTCTTTGTCTGGACGCAATTCCAGACGGAAAACCGCTTCACACTTTTCCTGGAATTGCTCCCGCCTTACCAGCCAGGCATGATCTGGTTGGCCTTGACCCGCTTCATCTTGGCAAAGGCGAGCGCCGCGAAGTCGAAGCTTCCCGCCTCTTCGCTCACCGGCACGGAAATGTTGTCGAGGCTTTCGGCGATGTGACGGGCCAAGGCGTCGACGATCTCCGGCTGTGAGGTCTGGCCGCGCATGATGCCGATGCGGCAGTCCGGCAACTGGCCGAAGCCGTCAGCCTCGCCGAGCACGCGCATGCCGGGCCTGAGCGCGCATTCCGGCAGCACCGAGACCGCCAGGCCGGAGAGCACGGCCGCGGTGATGACGGTGGCCGAGAAGCTGGAGAACAGCACGCGATAGTCGCGGTTCTGCCGGTCGAGCACGTCGACAGCCGCACGCCGCCAGATGCAGTTCGGCCGGCCGAACGCCATCGGCAGGGTTTCCTGTTCATGCGTGGCGTGGTTGGCCGAGGTGACCCACAAGAGCGGCTCGCGACGCACCACTTCCGACTGGCCGCGCGTGTCGTTATGCGTGACCAGCGCGAGGTCGAGATTGCCGCGCTTGATATGTTCGACCAGCCCCGGCGTCGGCTCGCAGACGACCGTCAGCTCGACACGCGGATTGGAGCGCGAGAAGCGCGCCATGATCTCGGGCAGGAAGCGGTCGGCGTAGTCGTCAGGCGTGCCGATGCGGATCGTGCCTTCGAGGCGCTGGTCGTCGAAGGCGGCCAAGGTCTCGCGGTTGAGGTAGATCAGCCGCCGCGCATAGGAAAGCAGCCGGTCGCCCTCCTCGGTCAGCTTGTTGGTGCGGCCGTCCTTTTCGAACAGCGGCTTGCCGATCCGCTCCTCCAGCCGCCGCATCTGCATCGACACCGCCGACTGCGTCCGGTGCACCTCCTCGGCCGCGCGGGTGAAGCTGCCAGTGTCGGCGATCGAGATGAAGGTTTGCAACTGATCGAGGTCAAGCGGCGCTTTCATCGGTCCAACCCATCATTGATGTTGATGCTAGAGATTAAAAACATTCGTTGGATTAATCAATCGCGCGATGGCAAATTGTCATTGTCCACATGAGAACAGTGCATGTCGCCCAGAAGTGGTTCCCGGTTCTGGGGACAACGACATGCATCACATCAATGAATGGAACCGGACCGGCGCTTCTCCCAAGGCGCCGATTGGCTGGTTTCGTCCGCTCGACTCCTGGAAGGAGAGACTGAAATGACCACGATTGAATTCGCCTCCGAGACCCCGCGCATCACCACGCGTCCGGCCGTTGCGACGCTTGTGGTCAATGCCATCGCCAACAGCTACCGCGCCTGGAAAAACCGCCGCGCCTTCTATCGCCTTGGCGAGATGTCGGACGCCGAGCTTGCCGATATCGGCCTGACCCGCGCCGACCTTCACGTTGCCGTCGCCGTGCCCTTCGGCCGCGATCCGACGGCGAAGCTGCGCGTGATCGCCAGCGAGCGCGCCGACACGATCGAGGACCTTGCTCGTCAGGTAGGCTGAAGGGCGGCGTTTCCTTGGATTTCCCGTCGCGCTGAACCTTTTCACGGCTCGGCGCGACCAAGCTTCATGCAGGCTCCCACACTCCCTGCCGGTTCCCCGCCGGCCAGCCTGCACATTGCCCGGTTCTCCTCCAGGACCGGGCATTTTTTATGGGCTCCGACTCATGACGGAAGCGTTGGTTGCCGCCAGATGCATCTGGTGAAACCAGCAAAGCCGTTTAGGGACGAAGGCTCTAATCTGGCGCCATTTGGCAATCGGGGCCGACCCACTTACCCGTTGTAATATCCAACTCGGCATCCATGTTTGCGGCGCTGCACACGGGATAACGATCATCACCCTGTCGGGCCTTGCTGCGGCTTCTGTATTGATTGACAAGGGTATCATGGTCGGGCTGCTGCGAGCCTCCCTGCCGCAGTGAAAGCTGCATCATGCAATTGGCGAAAGCATCCGTACCTTGTTCAAAACCCAAGCCAACGCATTGCGCCTCGTTCTTCGAGCTTTGGCCAGCGTTTCCGTTGCTTGTTGTGCAGCCCATCAGCGATGCGGCAAACATCAGTAGCAACATAGAGGACGAAGGGCGCATCCCGCTTTTCCTTGTGATCCAGAATACTCGGTAGTGAAATTGTGGTCGAAAGCCCCTGCAGGCAGTCGCGGCGAGGATTGCGGCGCATCTGCTTGGGTCTCTTGCTCGCGGAACGTCGCTCCGGCGGCGTTCAGGATTCACCGCCGGTCCATATCGCGCTTGAACTGGTCGAAGATCGTCTCCACGCCCTTCTGATATTCGTCGCGCTGCTGCGCGCCGGTCTCGAACATCTTGCCGAATATGTCGTCGAACGGGTTTCGCGGACGGCCGCTCGGGTTGGTCTGCGGCTGTTGCGGCGCACTCTGCTGCGGTTGGCGCTGTTGCGGCTGCTGCGCCGGCTGCCCGCCGGGCGCGCCAAAGCCGCCTCCGCCCTGGCGCAGCATCTCCTCGAAGATCTTGCCGAGCGGATTGTCGCCGTAGGGGCTTTGTGTCTGCTGCGGCTGGCTTTGCGGCTGCGCGCCGCCGCCGAACATGTCCTGCAGCACCTTGCCAAGCGGGTTTTCGCCGTAGGGATTGGGCGCTTGCTGTGTCTGGCTTTGCGGCTGTGCCGCGCCGCCGCCGAACATGTCCTGGAGCACCTTGCCGAACGGATTCTCGCCGTAGGGATTGGGCGCCGGCGCCTGCCGCGTTTGCGGCGCCGGCGCGAGGCCGCCCTGCCGCATCATCTGCTCGATGATCTCGCCGAGCGGATTGCCGCTGCCGCCGAAGGCCTGCATCTGCCCCCCGGTCAACTGATTGTTGGTCTGCTTGAACAGCCCGCCCATCATCATCGAGGCCATGGCCGGCAGCATCTGCTGCAACACCTGCTGGCTGAGCCCCGTCGCCTGGGCGGCCTGGTTCGCCACGGCGCGCGACAGCTCCTTCGAGCCGAACAGATGGCCGAGAATGCCGTTGCCCTCATCGATGCCTTGCGGCGAAAAGGCTCTTGTCGCGTCCTCGAAATATTTGGCGTGCTGCCCACTTGCCATCGCCGTCATGAAGGCGCCCATCCCGTAGGGATCGGCGGTGTTGCGCTGGAGCCCCTGTGAGAAGGCGGGCAGCAGCGCCTGGACCGCAGCCTGCGTCTGCTGCATCGAAAGCCCATATTGCTGGGCTAGCGCCTGCATGCCGGCGCCATTCTGGGCTTGGGCAAAAATGTCGAACAGGGAAGGCATGGGGGTCTCCTCCGGCAGTGTTCTCGCGGGAAAAGACTAGTTCGTTTCGATCACTGATTGAAGCGGCTTTTACCAACCAACCGCGTAGCGAGTAGCGGACGGTTAATAGGCATACTCCATGAACACCGGCTCGATCGAGCCGCCCCAGCGCGTGTGGTAGGCCGACAGCATCTCCTCAGCGCTGGTCGTGCCACGCGACACGACCTCGTCCAGCGTGTTGAGGAACGACGTCTCGTCGTAACCGTCGCGGTTCTTCTTGGCCCGATTCTTCAGGCCCATGCGCGAGACGGCGAGCACGTCGCGGGCCACGTCGCGCAAGGTGGCGTTGCGGAACGGCGCCGCGATGCCAAGCTCCGGCACGGCATTGCGCATCGCCAGCGCTTCCTGATAGGTCCAGCTTGCGGTCAGCGCCTCGACGGCGTCCAGCGCCTGCTCGTCATAGAGCAGCCCGACCCAGAAGGCGGGCAGGGCGCAGATGCGACGCCACGGGCCGCCATCGGCGCCGCGCATTTCGAGGAAACGCTTCAGCCGCACGTCGGGGAACAGGGTCGAGAGATGGTTCGCCCAGTCGCCCATCTCCGGCAGGCCGTCGGCGATTTCATTGCGCGCCGCACCCGCCATGAACTGGCGGAAGGTGTAGCGCGTCATGTCGTGATACTGGCCGTCGCGGATGACGAAGTACATCGGCACGTCGAGCGCCCATTCGACATAGTCGGCAAAGCCGAAATCGGGCGCGAAGCAGAATTCGAGCATGCCGGAGCGCTGGTTGTCGGTGTCGCGCCAGATGTCGCCGCGCCAGCTCTGCAGCCCGTTCGGCCGGCTCTCGGTGAAGGGCGAGTTGGCAAACAGCGCCGTCGACAGCGGCTGCAGCTTCAGGGACACCTGCATCTTGCGGCGCATGTCGGTCTCGCTCTCGAAGTCGAGGTTAACCTGGATCGTGCAGGTGCGGTACATCATGTCGAGGCCCTTGGTGCCGACCTTCGGCATGTAGCGCGTCATGATCTCGTAGCGCGACTTCGGCATTTTCGGCGTGTCGGCCAGCGACCATTTCGGGCTGCCGCCAAGGCCGAGGAAGCGGATGCCGAGCGGCTCGGCGATCTCGCGCACCTGCGCCAGATGCGCGTTGCCTTCGCGGCAGGTCTGGTGGATCGATTCCAGCGGCGCGCCGGAAAGCTCGAACTGGCCGCCCGGCTCCAACGAGATCGCGCCCTGGCCGGTCGGCTCGACAAGGCCGATGATACGGCCGTCATCGATGATCGGGTCCCAGCCGAGCTTTTGCTGCATGCCTTCAAGGATGGCGCGGATGCCGCGCTCGCCGCCATAGGGCACCGGCGCGTGGCCGTCGACATAGAAGGGGAATTTCTCGTGCTCGGTGCCGATGCGCCATTTGTCGCGCGGCTTGTTGCCGGCGGCCAGATAGCCGACCAGTTCGTCGATGCCTTCGATGGGCTGGGTATCGGTCGTATCGCGCGCCATGAGGCCCCTCCGAGCGCTTTGCCCCGGAAATCGGCATCGACTTCCGCCAGGCGTCCTGCACAGTTCCTAAGTGTTACAGCGCCCTTCGCGCGTCGAAAAGCATGCGCGGTGCTGCAGAGGCCGGACGGCCGCCGGCGCTAGATGGACGAAATGCCGGCAGCCGATCAAGCAAAAAATCCTGAGCCAGGCCTCAAAGGGATTTGATTTACCAGTCGCCGATCGTCGCCTGGATGGCGGCAAGCGCCGCCACCGCCGCCGTGTCGGCGCGCAGGATCCGCGGCCCGAGCGGGATGGCGGTGACGAAAGGCAAGGCCCTCAGCATCTTGCGCTCGTCCTCGGAAAATCCGCCCTCCGGGCCGACCAGAAGCGCAAGTTTCTTCTCGCTTACCGCCTGCAGGGCCGGCAGCGGATTGTTGGTCGAGGCATCTTCGTCGCAGAAGATCAGCCGCCGCTCCCTGTCCCAATTGGCGAGCAGCCTCTCCAGCTTCTCCGCTTCACGCACCTCCGGCACCGCGAGGATGCCGCATTGCTCGGCCGCCTCGACGACATTGGCGCGCAGCCGCTCGATGCCGGGCTTCGCCACCTGCGTGTGCTGGGTGATGACCGGCTGCAATGTGCCGGCGCCCATCTCCACGGCCTTCTGCACCAGATAGTCGAGCCGTCCCTGCTTGAGCGGCGCGAAGCAATAGACGAGATCTGGCAGCGGCGGCTGAGGCCGCTGCAGCTCCAGCACTTTCAACCGGACAGCCTTCTTGGATCTAGCGGCGATCGCAGCCGACCATTCGCCGTCGCGGCCGTTGAAAAGCAGCACCTCGGCGCCTTCGCCGAGCCGCAGCACATGGGCGAGATAATGGCTCTGCTGCTGTCCGGCATCGAATTCGAGGCCGGGTCCGAGATCGTCCGGCACGAACAGCCGCTGCATTTTGTAGTTGGCGCGCATGGCCAAGCAGGTTCCGCAAAAGTGTCCCCGCGGTTTTGCGATCAGAACCTGCGAAAAACAAGGGAATCTAGGCAGATATTTGCGGGCCATCCCGCGAATATCTGCCGACCAATGGGCGAGGCGATGGATATCGTCAAGTGTCGGCGGTCGGATGCCACACCGGCGCATAGCCTTGCCGCAGCACCGCGATGGTGGTTGCCGGCGTCAGCAGGCGCAGCGACCGGCCGGTAAAGCGATCGAAGCCGGTTGGATCGGCGTAACCCGCGAAGGACCATTCAAGTGCCTTGCCGGAACGCAGCGCGTAGGCGGTGTCGCCGTCCGCGATCATCGCTCCATCAGGCAAGCCGCCAAGCTCCGGCACGGTTACGGGAGGCGGCCGTCCGCCCGAAGCCAGCCGTTCCCGGTGCAGCTGTTTGTCGACCATCGGCGCGCGCGGCTCTGCGATGCCGAAGGCCTCGCCGAAGCGGGCGACGAAATCGGTCGCCCGTTCGCGCCGGCAGAAGAAACAGGGCCGGTGGCCGGCGGCCAATGCCGTCACCTCGTCGAGGAAGAACAGTTCGGTCCAGCCGGCCTTCCCACCGGGCCGGTTACGGCCCATCGGCTCGCGCCGCACGTTGCGGAACTCGCACACGCAGATGATCCAGGCCGGCAAGGCCCAGCGCTTCCTCAGCAGAGTCCTGGTCTCCGGATCATGGATGATGCCGCGATTGCCGGTGAACAGGCCGCGTTCCGGCACCGCATGGATGGTGCCGAAGGGATCGACCCGGTTCTGCAGTGGCATAGCTTTCTCTCCCGCCGCGCATCTTGGCTGAAACACGGGCCGCATGATATCGCTCGCCCCAGTCTTTTCATGTCAGCAGGATTCTCGATGCGCGTGCTGGTGGTCCAGAACTACGACAATACCGGCCTCGGCCAGGTCGGCGCCGCTCTGGCCGAAGCGGGCGCCGATGTCGACCTGCGGCGCCCATACCAGGGCGATCCGCTGCCGCAGGACGCGGGCGAGCATGATGCGATGGTCGTGCTGGGCGGCGGGCAGAATGCGCTGGCAGACGAGGACTATCCCTATTTCCCGGCGCTGCTTGAGCTGACACGCGATTTCGCCGATAAGGACCGCTCGGTGCTCGGCATCTGCCTCGGCAGTCAGCTCCTTGCCCGCGCGTTTGGTGGCGACAACCATATCGGCAGCGCCACCGAGTTCGGCTGGCACAAGGTCTCGCTGACGCCGGCGGCGAAGTCGGATCCGGTGCTGGCGGCGCTGCCCGAGCAATTCCCGATCTTCGAATGGCACGACGACACCTTTGCGCTGCCTGAGAATGCCGTGCGGCTTGCGGGCAGCGCGGTCGCCGAGAACCAGGCCTTCCGCCTCGGCCGCGCCGTCTACGGGTTCCAGTTCCATTTCGAGGCGGACACGCCGATGGTGCGCGACTGGAGCACCTCCTTCGCGGCAACCATCGCCGAGCGCCATCCCGACTGGAACGACCGGCTCGACGACGAGTTGGCCGGTAACGGCCCCGAAGCCGATGCCGCTGGCCTGGCGATCGCCCGCGCCTGGGTGGCTACCATCTAAGGTACGTTGATATTCAGGTGAGGCCGGCCTGACCTGCATCTCGACACATCCGCGCGGACGCAGCGTGGCATAATTGGCACGCCTCAGCGCCTGCGCCTGGGGATAACGCTCTTCTTTCTTGGTTTGTGTCCGGCCGCTCCCTTAAGAGGGCGCGCTCTGTATCGCCGGTGCAACTGCCATGAACCTTTTGTGTGATCCAGCCGACACACCGGCGAAACAGAATCTGCTTAGAAGCGCGAAATCGTCGAAACATTGAGACGCATTTTATCGTTTCAACGCATTGGTAACCGCCTCGTGCCCAGATGCAGAAAGCTTAACCAGAGATGACGTCCGTGAAAGCAGCTCTCCTGTCTTTTGTCATGCTGTCTGCCATCGTGCTCTGCGGCTTGGGCATTTATGCCGCCGACGCAGCGACCAACCACCGGGCCGTCGACGGCTACGGCGTGACGGCCTCGCTCGACTGAGCCCAATCAAAAATCGGAAGCACGCCCGCGCTGGGATCGCGCTTAGAGCGCTTTGCCTTTGACGTCGATAATCTGCTTGTCGCCGCCATTGACGGCGAGCGCGCTCAGCGTCCCCGATTTCCAGGCGAGCGTGTCGACATTGACGCGGTTGGCCTTCACCTCGGCTTCCGGGACTGGCGTGTGCCCGTGCACGATCACCTTTGAAAAAAGCTCCTGGTGATCGTGGAAGGCGTCGCGGATCCAGATCAGGTCCTGCTGGTTCTGATGGTCGAGCGGCACGTCCGGCCTTATCCCGGCATGGCAGAAGAAGAAGTCTCCGAAACTGACCGAAAACGTCAGCGACTGCAGGAAATCGACATGGCTGCGCGGCACCGCTTTCACCAGCGCAGCGTGTCCTCGCGCGATGGCTTCCGCCTTGCCGTACCAATGGGCGTCACGGACAAGGTCCACGCCATAGGACTGCGCGGTCTGCACGCCGCCATAGTTCATGAACAGGCCGTCCGGCTCGGCATCGGCCAGGAATTCGAGCATGCCGATATCGTGGTTGCCGGCGAGCATGATGTTGCGCGGATCGCGCTTGCGCGCCTCGATCAGGAAGTCGATGACGCTCCTTGAATCCGGACCGCGGTCGACATAGTCGCCGAGATGGATGATGCGCCAGTCGGACGCGTGCGCATATACCAGTTCGCTCTCGATGCGCCGGTGCATGGCGGCGAGCAGGTTAAGGCGCCCATGCACATCGCCGATGGCATAGAGCCGCACGCCGTCGGGCCCGCGCGCGTCGAGATAGTGAATGCCGGTTCCGGTCAAGGTGAACATCTTCCCGAGGCACAGTTGGAGCGAAGCCTAGTGCCGATCGATGAACAACGCCCTAGCGACGCAACCGATCCCTGCGATCTTGGCGCTGATGCGTCCTAAAAAGCATGTCTCCCGAAAGTGGGAACCGGTTTCGGGACAAAGACATGCGCAAGATCAAAAACCTAAAGCGCAGGGAGCGAATCTGAAAGATCGCGACGCGCTTTAGCGCCGGAGCTGGTCCTTGCCCATGTCGGCGACGAGGCGCTTGCCGCACAGCGCCATCGTGACATCCATTTCCTTGCGGATGATTTCGAGCGCTTTGGTGACGCCGTCCTTGCCCATCGCGCCGAGGCCATAGAGGAAGGGCCTACCGATATAGGTGCCCTTGGCGCCCAGGCAGAGCGCCTTGAGCACATCCTGGCCGGAGCGGATGCCGCCGTCCATATGGACTTCGATCCTGTCGCCGACCGCATCGGCGATCTCTTCCAGCACCGAGATCGAGGAGGGAGCGCCGTCGAGCTGCCGCCCCCCATGATTGGAGACGACGATCGCATCGGCGCCGGTCTCGGCCGCCATCAGCGCGTCTTCCTTGTCGAGGATGCCCTTCAGGATCAGCTTGCCGCCCCAGCGTTCCTTGATCCAGGCGACGTCCTTCCACGACAGGTGCGGATCGAACTGCTCATTCGTCCAGGACGACAGCGAAGACACGTCGCCCACGCCCTTGGCGTGGCCGACGATGTTGCGGAAGGTGCGGCGCTTGGTACCTGCGATGCCCAGGCACCAGCGCGGCTTCAGCGCAAGGTCGATGATGTTGGCAAGCGTCATCTTGGGCGGCGCCGAAAGCCCGTTGCGCACGTCCTTGTGGCGCTGTCCCAGGATCTGCAGGTCGAGCGTCAGCACCAGCGCCGAACACTTTGCCGCCTTGGCGCGGTCGATGAGGTTGAGCACGAAATCCTTGTCGCGCAGCACATAGAGCTGGAACCAGAACGGCTTCTTGGTCACCGAGGCGACATCCTCGATCGAGCAGATGCTCATGGTCGATAGCGTGAACGGAACGCCGAACGCTTCCGCCGCCTGCGCCGCCAGCATCTCGCCGTCGGCATGCTGCATGCCGGTCAATCCGGTCGGCGCCAGCGCCACCGGCATCGCCACCTTCTGGCCGATCATGGTCGATTCCAGCGAGCGGTTGCTCATGTCGACCAGCACGCGCTGGCGGAACTTGATCTTGCCGAAATCCTCTTCGTTGGCGCGGTAGGTGCTCTCCGTCCAGGCGCCGGAATCGGCATAGTCGAAGAACATCTTCGGCACCCTGCGGCGCGCCAGGTCCTTGAGATCGGCGATGGTGAGGATTTCGCTCATGATGGGTCCCCGCTAAATCTGTGCTTAAGAGCGTTTGCGTGTGGGTTCGATATCGCCGGCGTCGGAGCGCTGTCTCAGCCTCAGCCGGGAGACGCGCTGCCAGTCGCCGCTGCGCTCGGCTTCCGCCATCGAGCGCTCGACATAGGTGATGTGGTCCATCGCGGCCTTGCGCGCCGCGATCGGATCGCCGGCCTTGATCGCGGTGTGGATCGCGCGGTGCTGCTGGAGCAGCGCCTCGCGCGCCCCGGGCACGCCGAACACCAGAAGCCGGTTCTGGAACACGCCTTCCGACAGCAGCCGATAGCAGGAGCGCAGCGTGTGCAGCAGGATGATGTTGTGCGCGCATTCGCACACCGCATGATGGAACTCGACGTCGATCTCCGCCTCGTCGTCGAAGTCGCCGGTCCGGTGCGCCTCCTCCATGCGCGCCATGATGCGGTCGAGCAGCTTAAAATCCTCCGGCGTCGCCCGCCGCGCCGCATATTCGGCCGCCACCGCCTCGATCTCGCGCCGGTACTCCAGATAGTCGGTCACCGCCTTGCGGTGCGTGGAGATGAGGTCCGTCACCGGCTTGGTGAAGAGCTGGCCGATGACGTCGGCGACATGCGTGCCGCCGCCGGGGCGCGTCGTCAGCAGCCCGCGTCCCTCCAGCGCCTTCAGCGCATCGCGCAGGATCGGCCGCGACACGTCGAACTGGCGCGCCAGCTCGCGCTCGCCGGGCAGCCGGTCGCCGGTGCGCAGCACGCCTTCGAGGATCAGGCTCTCGATCTGCTGCACCACCTCGTCGGCGGTGCGGGAATGCTCGATCCTGGAGAAAATGTCGCTCAACGGAGACGCCTGGAGATGGAACGGATGTCGCCCAGATTAAAGCGTCTGTCGCCAACTGGTCAAATTATTTATCCAATTCGCCCGATGCGGTCGGATCGCCTGCCGCGCGCCGCCATCGCCGGATGCTAATATTTGCTGTTTACGCGTCTCGCCGATTGCCGCAAGACGACCGGGTTGCACGAAGGGTCGAAAACAGGGGGACCAGCCGTGTCCGACGAGATGTCCAGTCTCGAATTCCAGCCGCGCGCCCAAGGCAGCGTCATGGGTTTTCCGGCGCATGAGGGGCGGCCCGGCGCGATCGGCGAGGTTCATGCCCGTCCACATCCGCTGATCGAAAAGCCGCGCGTGCTGATCCAGCTTTCCTTCATGACCGAGGCCGGCGCCGCGGTCGACCATGCCGTGCTCTCGGAGCTTTCGCGGCGGCTGGGAATCGCCGCGCCTGAGCGCAACGCGCGTCACCATGCCATGAAATGGGGCAAGGGCTCGCTGCGTTGGGAGCGGCATACGGAATTCTCGACCTATCTGTGGGAGGGGCCGCTGGCCGAGAACGGCCGGGGGCAGGAAGATTCACCCTTCGGCAACGGCTTCTCGCCCCCAGGCACGGTGATTTCCGGCATCCGCCTCGAAATCCGCAAATGGACGCAGGCGAGCGAAAGGCTGATCGCCGGCTTCGATCCGACCAGCCTTTGCTATTCGCTGGTCGAGCGGGGCGCCGCCGCCATCATCACCGATTTCCGCCAGGACGGCGACGGCCTGACCCGAATGCTGGTTCTCGACCGCGGCCTGACGCCGGCCAGCACCGGCGCCTTGTCGCAGCGGCTGATCGACATCGAGACCTATCGCACGCTGGCCATGCTCGGCCTGCCGCTGGCATTGACGCTGTCCAGCCGTGCCCGCCGCATCGAGGACCGCCTGGCGCAGACCACGCTGGAAATGAAGGCGGTCGAAACCCGTGACAACCAGACGCTGCTGGCCGACCTCACCGAGCTCGCCGCCGAGCTCGAGGCGGACGCCGCGTCCAGCCTCTACCGTTTCGGCGCCAGCCGCGCCTATGACGGCATCGTCACCGAAAGGCTGGAGGCGCTGGATGAAGAGCCGGTGCAGGGTTTCGACACCTGGGCGGGCTTCCTGTTGCGGCGCATGGCGCCGGCCATGCGCACCTGCCGCTCGGTCGAGGAGCGCCAGGCCAACCTGTCGCGAAAACTTACCCGCGCCACCACGCTGCTGCGCACCTGGGTCGATGTCGATGTCGAGAAGCAGAACCGTGACCTGCTGGCGTCGATGAACAACCGAGCCCGGCTGCAGCTGCGCCTGCAGCAGACGGTCGAAGGCCTGTCCGTGGCCGCCGTATCATACTACGTCGTCGGCCTCATCGGCTATGTCGCCAAGGGCGCCTCGATCTTCGGTCACGTCTTCGCGCCAGAAGTCGTCACCGCCGCCTCCGTCCCCGTTGCCATCCTGCTGGTCTGGTGGGGTGTGCGCCGGGTGCGCAAGATGCATTCAGAGCCGGCGAAGCATCCGGGCGAGTAATCTTCCCCCGTGAGGGGGAGATGTCGCCTAAGGCGACAGAGGGGGTCGCCGCGCGTGGAGCGCCGGCGCCTTCCTGCTACGACAGAAGACGTCGGCGATCTACGTTAGACGACCCCCTCTGACCGCTTCGCGGCCATCTCCCCCTCAAGGGGGAGATTCGAGCGCCAGCGGCAGATTGCCGCTGCGGAAGCTCGGCGTTACGCTCGCCGCCATATGTGACCAAAGCAGCGTTTGCAACAAAACCGTCAAGCTGGTAAAAGATTTTGACCAGTCAAGCGGGATGACCGATGTCCGGCCTAGCCATGCCCAAGCCAGATGCCGAAACGCTGCGCCGCCGCGCCGAGATCGTCGCCGACATGCGCATCATCGTGCCGGGCGAGGGCGTCGTCGACGCGGCCAATGAAATGCGCGCCTTCGAAAGCGACGGCCTGACCGCCTACCGGCAGTTGCCGCTGGTCGTCGTGCTGCCGGAAACGGTGGCTCAGGTCTCGCGGGTGCTCAAATACTGCAACGAGCGCAACATCCGCGTCGTGCCGCGGGGCTCCGGCACTTCGCTGTCCGGCGGCGCGCTGCCGCTGGAAGATGCGGTGCTGCTGGTGATGAGCCGCTTCAACCGCATCCTTCAAATCGACTACCCCAACCGCATCGTGGTCGCCCAGCCGGGCGTCACCAATCTCGGCATCACCACCGCCGTCGAGCAGGAGGGCTTCTACTATGCCCCCGATCCATCCTCCCAGATCGCCTGCTCGATCGGCGGCAATGTCGCGGAAAATTCCGGCGGCGTGCACTGCCTGAAATACGGGCTTACCGCCAACAATGTGCTGGGCATCGAGATGGTGCTGATGAATGGCGAGGTGGTGCGCCTCGGCGGCAGTCATCTCGACCAGGAGGGCTACGACCTGCTCGGCGTCATGACCGGCTCCGAGGGCCTGCTCGGCGTCGTCACCGAGGTCACGGTGCGGATCCTGAAGAAGCCGGAGACGGCGCGCGCGCTGCTGATCGGCTTCCCGACCAGCGAAGAGGGCGGCCAATGCGTCGCCGACATCATTGGCGCAGGCATCATCCCGGGCGGCATGGAGATGATGGACCGCCCGGCGATCCACGCTGCGGAAGATTTCGTCCACGCCGGCTATCCGCTCGACGTCGAGGCGCTGCTCATCGTCGAGCTCGACGGGCCGAGTGTGGAGGTCGACCATTTGATCGGCCTCGTCGAGGCGATCGCCTACAGAAACGGCTCCACCACTTGCCGCATCTCGCAATCGGAGCAGGAGCGGCTGAGTTTCTGGGCCGGCCGCAAGGCGGCTTTCCCGGCGGTCGGCCGCATCTCGCCCGACTATTACTGCATGGACGGCACCATCCCGCGCAAGGAGCTGCCGCGCGTGCTCGCCGGCATGCGTGATCTCTCCGAGAAATACGGCCTCGGCGTCGCCAATGTCTTCCACGCCGGCGACGGCAATCTGCACCCGCTGATCCTCTACGACGCCAATGTGCCGGGCGAGCTCGACAAGGCCGAAAGCTTCGGCGCCGACATTTTGCGGCTTTGCGTCGAGGTTGGCGGCGTGCTGACCGGCGAGCACGGCGTCGGCGTCGAGAAGCGCGACCTGATGCCGGAAATGTTCAACCAGGTCGATCTCGACCAGCAAATGCGCGTCAAATGCGCCTTCGACCCCAACCACCTGCTCAATCCGGGAAAAGTGTTTCCGCAACTGCGCCGCTGCGCGGAGCTGGGAAGGATGCATGTGCATCGCGGGCAGGTGGCTTTTCCGGACATTCCGAGGTTTTGATGGGGGTGTGGGACAGAAGTTCCTCGCCCCCGCAAAGCGGGGGAGAGGTGGCTCGGGCGAAGCCCGAGACGGAGAGGGGAACGCCCTCTCCGCCAAGCCGCCGCTCGCCAGAAAAAATTGCTCGTGCCCGCGAGCTTCGCCACGGTGACAATCAAGCGGAAGCGACCCTCTGGAACGAGCTGAAGGCGAAGAAACTGGGCGGCTACAAATTCGTTCGCCAGATGCCCATCGGCCCGTATTTCGGGGATTTCGCCTGCAGGAGCAAAAAACTGATCGTGGAGCTGGATGGCAGCCAGCATGCGGACAGTCCATATGACAGGCGACGCGACGAATTCATGCGTGGTGAAGGCTTTTCGGTTTTGCGGTTCTGGAATTTTGATGTTTTGAAGAACACGAGGAGTGTTTGCGAGACGATACTTGCCGCACTTGAAGGGCGGCTTGCTGAAGATGTGGCTGCTGCCGACCTCAGGTTTGTATTTGCGGCCAAGAAGATCGGAGACAGCGCTCTATGATGGCTCCCTCTCCGTCTCGGGCTTCGCCCGAGCCACCTCTCCCCCGCTTTGCGGGGGCGAGGAACCCAAACTTTTCAAGGTCGCGAGGTCGGCGGTTGGCGTTTCCTCGCCCCCATGAAATGGGGGAGAGGTGTCCGCGTAGCGGACGGAGAGGGGGCAGCGCTGCCGTATGCGATTGCCCCGGCCTTGCGAGGGCGAGGAACCAGGCCAAGCCATGACCACCTTCACCCCTTCTACACCGGCCGAAACCCTCTCCACGATCCAATGGGCGGCAGCCGAAGAGACACCGCTCGAGCTCCTCGGCCATGGTTCCAAGCGCGGCATCGGCCGTCCGCTGCAGACCGAGCATACGCTCGACCTGTCCAAGCTCACCGGCGTCACCCTCTATGAGCCCGCCGAACTGGTGCTGTCGGCCAAGGCCGGCACGCCGCTCGCCGAGATCGAACAACTGCTTGCGGAAAACGGCCAGCAATTCGCCTTCGAGCCGATGGATTACGGCCCGCTGCTCGGCGGCGAGCCGGGCCAAGGGGGCAAGAGCGGAACCATCGGTGGCGTGCTGGCCTCGAACCTGTCCGGCCCGCGCCGCCTTAAGGCCGGAGCCGCGCGCGACCATATCCTTGGCGTCGCTGCCGTCTCCGGCCGTGGCGAGGCCTTCAAGTCGGGCGGGCGCGTCGTCAAGAACGTCACCGGCTACGATCTCTCCAAGCTGATGGCGAACAGTTGGGGCACGCTGGCCGTGCTCACCGATGTCACATTCAAGGTGCTGCCAGCGGCTGAGACGGAAGTGACTTTGGCCATCCGCGGCCTGCTCGACGAGGCAGCGGTCGCCGCCATGGCGCTGGCGCTGGGGTCCAGCGCCGAAGTGTCGAGCGCGGCGCATCTGCCGGAGCGCATCGCGGCCCGTGTCGCCGGCGGCAAGCACGGCAGCGACGCGGCGACGCTGCTGCGCGTCGAGGGGTTTGGCCCCTCGGTCGTCTATCGCGTCGAGGCGCTGCGCAAGCTGCTCGGCAAGGCCGGGCCGCTGGAAGAGATCGCCGGCGAGGCGTCGAAGACGATCTGGCGCGACATCCGAGACTGCCGGCCCTTCGCCGATGGTGGCACGCGGCCGGTCTGGCGCGTCTCGATGGCGCCGTCCGAAGCGCATCACATGGTGATGGCGCTGCGCATGCAGGCGGCGGTCGACGCGTTCTACGACTGGCAGGGCGGCCTGGTATGGCTGTCGATGCGCGAGGACGATCCGGAGGCCGATCTGTTGCGCGGCTTGATCCGCAAGCATGGCGGCGGCCATGCGACGCTGGTGCGGGCGTCCGCTCCGCATCGCGCCGCTCTGCCGGTGTTCGAGCCGCAGCCGCCGCATCTGGCGGCGCTCTCGGCGCGGCTCAAGGTCGAGTTCGATCCGAAGAATATCCTCAACCCCGGCCGCATGGCGCCGGGCTCCGGCTCTGCTACTCTCGCCCGATCAACACAGGGAGCAGCATCATGAGCAGTACCGACCCAGGACCGAGCAGCGCGCCACGCCAGACCGATCGCTGGCTGGAGCCGGGCCAGACCAACGCGCTGGTCATCTATATTCTCTACCTCGCCAGCTTTGTCATCGGCATCACCGGCATTGTCGGCATCGTGCTTGCCTACATCAACCGCGGCAAGGCCGGCGGCTTCGTCGAAAGCCACTATACGTTCCTGATCAGGACGTTCTGGATCGGCCTTCTCTACGCGCTGATCTCGGTGGTCCTGATGATGCTTGTGATCGGCTTCGTGCTGATGTTGGCCGTCGCCGTCTGGTTTATCGCCCGCTGCATTCTGGGCATCCAGGCGCTGCAGCGCGGCGAGGCCGTCAAGAACCCGCAAAGCTGGCTTCTTGGACAGTAAGGATTTTTGCGTGCAGACCAATTTCTCCCTTGCCCAGCTTGCCGACCCGCATGTCGCGGAATCGGAAAAGATCCTGCGCAAATGCGTGCATTGCGGCTTCTGCACCGCCACCTGCCCGACCTATGTGACGCTTGGCAACGAGCTGGATTCGCCGCGCGGCCGCATCTACCTCATCAAGGACATGCTGGAGAACGGTCGCCCGGCGGACAAGGAGATCGTCACCCATATCGACCGGTGTCTGTCCTGCCTTGCCTGC
Organism: Mesorhizobium sp. M2A.F.Ca.ET.043.05.1.1; assembly: GCF_003952445.1. Classification (NCBI taxonomy): domain Bacteria; kingdom Pseudomonadati; phylum Pseudomonadota; class Alphaproteobacteria; order Hyphomicrobiales; family Phyllobacteriaceae; genus Mesorhizobium; species Mesorhizobium sp. M2A.F.Ca.ET.043.05.1.1. Next base: position 3,705,962 of record NZ_CP034446.1, on the reverse strand, counting down.
ATGACGACGTGTCCGTCGGGCGTGAACTACATGCATCTGGTCGACCACACCCGCGCCCATATCGAGCAGACCTACAGGCGGCCGCTGCTCGACCGGCTGACGCGCGCAGTGCTGGCCTTCGTGTTGCCTTATCCCAGCCGCTTCCGCGCCGCGCTGAAACTGGCCGGCCTCGGCCGGCCTTTCATCGGCCTGTTCGAAAAACTGCCGGGCCTGAAGCCGGTCGCCGCCATGCTGAAGCTCGCGCCGTCCGCGATCCCACCGGCATCGCCGATGGCGAAACCAGGCACGCATGCCGGGCATGGCACAAAGCGCGGCCGCGTCGCGATCCTCACCGGTTGCGCGCAATCGGTGCTCGATCCAGCCATCAACGACACCACCATCTCACTGCTGACCAGGCTGGGCGTCGAGGTCGTGGTGCCCGAAGGCGAGGGCTGCTGCGGCGCGCTCGTCCATCACATGGGCCGCGAGGATCAGGCTCTTGCCTCGGCCAGACGGAATGTCGACGCCTGGACGCGCGCGATCGACCAAGGCGGGCTCGATGCCATCATCATCACCGCGTCAGGCTGTGGCACCACGATCAAGGATTACGGCTTCATGCTGCGCCTCGATCCGGCCTATGCGCAAAAGGCGGCGCGGGTATCGTCGCTGGCCAAGGACATCACCGAATATCTCGCCGCGCTCGACCTCCCCGAGCCGGTGCGCAAACCGGGCACTGTCGTCGCCTATCACTCCGCCTGCTCGATGCAGCATGGCCAGAAGATCACACGCCAGCCGAAGGAGTTGCTCGCCAAGGCCGGCTTCGTCGTGCGCGAGCCGCGCGAAGGGCATTTGTGCTGCGGCTCGGCCGGCACCTACAACATCCTACAGCCGGAGATTTCAGCCAAGCTACGCGACCGCAAGGTGCGGAATATCGAGGCGACCGGCGCCGAAATTGTCGCCACCGGCAATATCGGCTGCATCACGCAAATCGCGTCCGCCGCCAAGCTGCCCGTGGTGCACACGATCAAGCTGCTCGACTGGGCCTATGGCGGTCCGAAGCCGGAAGGTGTCTCCGAGGTAGCGATGGTCGCCGCCGAATAGTCGAAGCTACTCCGCCGCGAGCTGGTCCGCCACGCCGTAGGTCGCGCGATAAAGCGCGCGCTGGCGGTTGAGCGCCACCATGGTGTTGCGCAGCAGGATCGCGACCGTGAGCGGGCCGACGCCGCCCGGCACCGGCGTGATCCAGGACGCCACTTCCTTGACGCTGTCGGTGTCGACGTCGCCGACGATGCGGGTTTCACCGTCGGGCCCCACCTCGGAATTGATGCCGATGTCGATGACGCAGGCCCCCGGCTTCACCATGTCGGCCTTGATCAGCCGCGGCTTGCCGACAGCGACGAACAGCGCGTCGGCGCGCCGTGCATGCGCCGCCACCGAGCGCGTCATGTGGTGGCACACGGTCACGGTTGCGCCTTCGCTCATCAGCAGGAAGGCGATCGGCTTGCCGACGATCTCGGAATGGCCGACGACGACCACTTCGAGCCCCTTGAGATCAAGGCCGGTCTCCTTCAGCAGTTCGACCGAGGCGGCCGCCGTGCAGGGCGCCAGATCGAGCTGGTTGTAGACGATGTTGCCGATCGAGGCCGGGTGCATGCCTTCGACATCTTTCAGCGGATGCACCGCGCCCTGCAGCGTCTTGATCGGGATATGCGCCGGCACTGGCCGCTGGATGATGATGCCGGTGACGCGCGGGTCGGCGTTGAGGCCGTGGATCGCCGCTTCCAGTTCGCCGGCGGTGATGTCGGCGGCGAAGCGCCGTTCCTCGAAGCCGATGCCGGCAAGGGCTGCCTTGGCGCGCTGGTTGCGCACATAGACATCGACCGCTTCGGTATCGCCGACGGTGATCGAGACCAGCTTCGGCGGAAAGCCCTCGGACGCCGCGATCGCGGCGTCTTCGCGCACCGACGCGATGATGCGCTGGGCAACCGGGCCGCCTTTCAGATAGCGGCTGTCGTCGGTCCGGGTCATGGCTGGCACCTCTGCCTTCTGGGCAATTCGAGGAAATCGCGTAAGCAGCGTTGCGTCCAGAATTGCGTGACGATCAGGATTTGTGCACTGCAATAGCAGAGGAGCGCCGGGAAATCAGCCCCGAAAGCGAATCCGTCTGTTTGCGGCGCGACTTGCCGCGCCGCGCGTCAAGGAACCCTCAAGAACGAAAAGGGCAGCGCGGTTGCCCACGCTGCCCTTTCGTGACCGGCCGTATCCCCACACGGCCCGTCCCCCGTAAACTCGACACCGGTTTAAGCACATCCCACGGGATCGCACTATGACTTGACGGCAACAGCTGGACTAAAAGTGCTGCGCCGCCTAACCGGCTGGCTCGCAGAAACTAGATCACCTCGACCGTGGTTCCGACATTGACGCGCTCGTAAAGGTCGACGACGTCCTCATTGCGCATGCGGATGCAGCCGGAAGACACCGCGCCGCCGATCGTCCAGGGCTGGTTGGTACCGTGGATGCGGTATTCGGTGGTGCCGAGATAGAGCGCGCGCGCGCCGAGCGGGTTCTCCATGCCGCCGGCGAGGTAGGTTGGCAGGTAGCGGCCCTTCGCTGCCTCGCGCTTGATCATCTCGGCCGGCGGGCGCCAGTCCGGCCACTCGCGCTTGTTGGTGATCTTGTGCGTGCCCGACCATTCGAAGCCGGGCTTGCCGGTGCCGACGCCATAGCGCCGTGCCCTGCCGTTCTTCTCGACCAGGTAGAGGAAGTTCTGGTGTGTATCGATGACGATCGTGCCCGGCTTCGCCGGGCCGTCATAGGCGACTTCCTGCGGCAGGTAGACCGGATTGATCTGCGGCCGCATCACCATGCGCCTGGCCGGCTGCTGCACGGCCGCCGTCTTCTGCCGGTCGGGCTGCGCCTGGAACAGGCGCTGCAACGGCTGCTGCGTCGCCTGCCGGGCCGGGCGCACGATGCCCGGCGCGTGGCCAAGCTGCAGCACCCAGGGCGCCGAAAGGTCGGGGCTCACCGTCACCGGCGGCATATCGGCATAGCGGTCATTGGCAAAGGAGGTGGTGGCGCCGGCGGCAAGGATCGCCGCCGCGCCGAGCAGGGAACAAAACGCTGTCTTCATTGGAACGCACCTTGATCGAACTCATCCGGGGCGGAGAGGGCGCCCTCGGTTTCGCGATCCTTGGCGCGGAGCGGGAAGCAAAACATGAATCGGAATGCGTAAAATGCTGCTTTGTCAGTAAACCTTTTGGTGTGGTTACCGGCCGGTTCAGGAATCTGGTAAAGCCACGGTAAAAGCGGCGCCGAGGCGCATTAACGAAATGGATCTGCTGACGATGGCAACCGAAAATACCGGCATCCTCGACGGTCCCGACGGCAAGGCGCGCTGCTTCTGGCATGGCAATTTGCCGGACTATCTCCGCTATCACGACCATGAATGGGGCCGGCCGGTAACGGACGATCACCGGCTGTTCGAAAAGATCTGCCTGGAAGGATTCCAGTCGGGCCTGTCGTGGCTCACCATCCTGCGCAAGCGCGAGAATTTCCGCGAAGCCTTCGCCGGTTTCGACTTCGACAAGGTGGCTCAATTCACCGAGAAGGATGTCGAGCGCCTGCTCGGCAATGCCGGCATCATCCGCCATCGCGGCAAGATCGTCTCGACCATCAACAACGCCAAACGCGCCCGCGAGATGGTCGACGAGTTCGGCTCTCTGGCTGCCTGGTTCTGGAAATTCGAACCGGGCCCGGACGAGCGTCCGGAAATCGTCGACCTCGCGCATCTGCGCGCCAATCCGACGACGGCGGTGTCGGTCAGGATCTCGAAGGACTTGAAGAAGCGAGGCTGGAGCTTTGTCGGCCCGACGACGGTCTACGCCTTCATGCAGGCCATGGGCCTGGTCAACGACCATCTCGAAGGCTGCTATTGCAGAGCGGAGGTGGAAAAGGAACGCAGGAAGCTCAAGCGGCCGAAGTAAGGCGCTTTCTCCTTCTACCCTTGCGGGAGAAGGTGTCGCCGAAGGCGACGGATGAGGGGTGCTCCAGCTTGGCACCGCCGGACGAGACATCAAGTTTGCCAGCGTCTCACTCCGCTGGAACACCCCTTGTATCTGCACGGACAGAGATTTGTGCAAGGAAAGCGACTGAGCCTCGAACCGGACGGCCATCCGATACGAGGCTTGGCGAAGTCGCCCGACACCCCTCCGGTCACAACCGTGGATGAGCCTGGGATCTTCGCCTTCGTCACGCACGACCGAATAGTCGCTTGGCTCCAATCGCACGCACAAGGCAGGTTACCGTGAACAAGATCATATGTGGAGTGGATGTTTCGAAAGGATGGCTCGATGCCCATGTCGAGCCGAGCGGGGCGGTGGGCCGCTTCGGCAATGATGCGGCAGGCATCGCCGATCTGGCCGCCTGGTGTCAGAGCCACGACGTCGAGCTTGTCGTGATGGAGGCTAGCGGCGGCTATGAACGACTGGCCTTCCTGCTGCTGTGGGAGTTGGGCGTATGCTGTGGCTTGGCCAATGCCCGCAGTGTGCGCTACTTCGCCGAGGCGATGGGCTTCCTGGAAAAGACCGACAAGATCGATGCCGCCATGATCGCCCGCTATGGCGCGGTCAAGCAGCTCAAGGCGATGCCGCCACCAAATGCGGCCCAACTGCGGCTCAAGGCGTTGGTTGCCCGGCTTTCCCAGGTGACTGGCGATCTCACCGTTCAAAAGCAGCGCAAGAGTGCTGCCCTCGACGCCGAGACCGTCGCCAGCCTTGATGAGGTGATCGCGCTGCTCACACGCCAGAGCCGCAGGCTCGAGGGTGAGATCGCTTCGCTCATCGACGATGATCCGTTGTGGGCATGCCTCGACCGGGCCTTTCGCTCGCTCAAGGGCGTGGCCTCTCGCACCGTGCCACGGCTGATGGCGCAACTGCCTGAGATCGGCATCGTCTCCAACAGGGCCATCGCTAAGCTGGCTGGCCTGGCTCCGATCGCCAATGACAGCGGTAAGCGCAGCGGCCGAAGAGCGGTGCGCGGTGGCCGCGCCGGGCCGCGAGGCGTCCTCTTCCTCGTTGCCAGCATCGTTGCCAAATATGATCCCCATCTCGCCGCCTTCAAGCAACGGTTGCAGGCGGCTGGAAAGGAAAAGATGGTCATTCGCATTGCGCTCGCCAGGAAGCTGCTCGTCATCCTCAATGCAAAAGCACGCGACGCGCGCAAACAGTTCGCAAATGCAACTTGACACCTCAGATAGTCGCTCATCCGTCTCGGCGCTACCGCGCCGATCCACCTTCTCCCACAAGGGGAGAAGGTCAGGTTGCGAAGCTCAAACGCTGCCGGCGCCCGCCAAAAACAGCCCTGCGAGTATGGCCGCCACCGCGGCGAAAGCCGGATAGATCACGAGCAGCCCTGTCACCAGCGCGTCGCGAGCGCTCGGCTTGGCCGCCGCAGCCTCGAAAGGCCCTGCCGGCTGCTGCGCCGGCTTCAGTGTCGGAACCCCGGCAGGCCTCAGCCTTGCGGTCGCCCCGCCCTCGATGATGTCTTCAGCCGTCGTCATGGCCCCGAACCCCTTGTTTCGGCGTGGTTTATGGTCGTGGATTGTGTCGGCAGCATGCCGCGCCGATGGCGGAATTGTTTCGTTTTTGCGCTGATTGTTACGAAGTTCTTGGAGGCTCTCAACCTTCTAAGGGTGGGATATTGAAGTCTACTTCTTTATTAGTCGGCGCTGCCCCTCATCGCCCTGCCGGGCACTTCTCCCCGTATAGTGACGGGGAGAAGGACGCTGGCGCCGCGGGTTTCGCCAGTCGTCAACGCTGGAGCTGTCGCGCCGGCGCCGAAGCTTCCTCCTTCTCCCCGTCACTATACGGGGAGAAGGTGCCGGCAGGCGGATGAGGGCGGCGCGGCGCCTGCAAACTATCGAACTGTTTCCTGCAGGTCTGCAAACGCTTGCCGCACCACTTGGCATGGGTTAGGACACGCCCGCTCTCGATAAGCCAGTGTTTACTTAACGAAAAGACCGACCCCATGGCCGACAAATCCGAAAAGACCAAAGCGCGGTTGCCGCGCGGTTTTGCCGACCGCAGCGCCGAAGACATCCGCGCCGTCGAGAAGATGATGGCGACCATCCGCTCGGTCTATGAGCTTTACGGCTTCGAGCCGGTCGACCAGCCAATGATCGAATACACCGACGCGCTGGGCAAATTCCTGCCCGACCAGGACCGGCCGAACGAGGGCGTCTTCTCCTTCCAGGACGACGACGACCAGTGGCTGTCGCTGCGCTACGACCTGACCGCGCCGACGGCGCGTTTCGTGGCGGAAAATTTCGACAAGCTGCCAAAACCCTATCGTAGCTACCGTTCCGGCTGGGTGTTCCGCAACGAGAAGCCGGGTCCCGGCCGCTTCCGCCAGTTCATGCAGTTCGACGCCGACACGATCGGCACGCCGGGCGTGGCGGCCGACGCCGAGATGGCGATGATGATGGCCGACGTCATGGAAGCGCTCGGCATCAAGCGGGGCGACTATGTCATCCGCGTCAACAACCGCAAGGTGCTCGACGGCGTGCTGGAGGCGATCGGCCTTGGTGGTGATGAGAACGCAGGCCGCCGACTGACGGTGCTGCGCGCCATCGACAAGCTCGACAAGCTCGGGCCGGAAGGTGTCAGGCTGCTGCTCGGTCCCGGGCGCTGGGACGGCGGCAAGGAAGGCGAGGGCGACTTCGCCAAGGGCGCCGGGTTGAAGGATGCGCAAGCCGAGGCGGTTCTTCTCGCAACGGCCAGGAACGGGCAGGCTGCCCAGGACGCCAGCGTCAATGCCAATGCCGTCTATCAGGAAGGCGTTGGCGAACTCGCAACGATCGAGGCCCTGGTTAGAGCAGCGAGCTACGGCGAAGACCGCATCGTGATGGACCGCTCGGTCGTGCGCGGCCTCGAATACTACACCGGCCCTGTCTTCGAGGCGGAACTGCTGGCCGAGATCCCCAACGATGAAGGCCAGATAGTGCGTTTCGGTTCGGTTGGCGGCGGCGGGCGCTATGACGGGCTGGTCTCGCGCTTCCGCGGCGAGCCGGTGCCGGCCACCGGCTTCTCCATCGGCGTCTCGCGGCTGATGACGGCGCTGAAGAACCTCGGCAAGCTCGACACCTCCGATGTCATTGCCCCGGTGGTCGTGCTGGTCATGGACAAGGACACCGAAAGCCTCGGCCGCTACCAGAAGATGGTCGCTGACCTTCGCGCCGCCGGCATCCGCTCCGAAATGTATCTCGGCGGCGCCGGCATGAAGGCGCAGCTGAAATATGCCGACCGCCGCGGCAGCCCAATCGCCATCATCCAGGGCGGCGACGAGTGCGCCAAGGGCGAGGTGCAGATCAAGGACCTCATCGAAGGCGCGCGCCTCTCGGCCGAGATCACCGACAACGCCGAATGGCGCGCGGCAAGGCCGGCGCAGGTGACGGTGGCGGAGGGTGACCTGGTGGCTGAGGTGAGGAAGATACTCGCGGCGCAGGCCGAGGAGCGGGCACGTGGGAAGTAGAGCGCCGACCTTCCCTTCTCCCCTTGTGGGAGAAGGTGGATCGGCGCGTAGCGCCGAGACGGATGAGGGGTGTTCCAGGGAACGCCAGCGTCTCACTTCGCTGGAACACCCCTCATCCGTCGCCTTCGGCGACACCTTCTCCCACAAGGGGAGAAGGGGAGGGCGTGCCGCATGACCTCCCGTCCCGCCATCGCCGCCGACATCGCAAAACTCTTTGCCGCCCGCGACACGCACGCCGTGGAAGTCGCCGTGCTGCAGCCGGCCGATCCGTTCCTCGACATGGCCGGCGAAGACCTGCGCCGCCGCATCTTCCTGACCGAGAGCGAGACCGGCAAGACGCTGTGCCTGCGGCCCGAATTCACCATTCCGGTCTGCCTCGACCACATCGCCAGCCAGGCCGGCACGCCGCGCCGTTACTCCTATCTCGGCGAAGTGTTCCGCCAGCGGCGCGAAGGCGGCAACGAGTTCTTCCAGGCCGGCATCGAGGATCTCGGCGACCGTGACATCGCCGCCGCCGATGCCCGCTCGCTGGCCGACGCGCATGCGCTGCTGTCGCTGGTGCTGCCTGGACAGAACCTCGCCATCACGCTTGGCGACCAAACCCTGTTCGAGGCGGTGCTGGCGGCCCTTGGCCTGCCGCGCGGCTGGCGCATGCGGCTGGCCCGTGCATTCGGTTCGGCGCCGATGCTGGAAGCGGCCCTTGCCGATCTCGCCAATCCGCCGCGCAACAGCCAGCTCTCCGGTCCCGTCGCCTTGCTGGTGCTCGACGGTGACGCGGAAGGCCTCGCCGCGCATGTTGCCGAAGGCATGGAGCAAGCGGGGCTGTCGGCTTCCGGCGGCCGCTCGCCGGCAGACATTGCGCGCCGGCTGATCGAGAAAGCACAGTTGCGCAGCGTGCGGCTCTCCGATGACGCCTTCTCGGCGTTGAAGGGCTTTCTCGAGATCGACGTCGCGCTCAGCGACGCGACCGCGGCGTTGGAGAAATTCGCCGCCGATGCCGGCCTGTCGCTGGGCCCGGCGCTGGAGAATTTCGCCGCCCGCGCCAAGGCGATCGAGGCGCATGGCCTATCTGCGGCGCAGATCCGCTACGATGCCGCCTTCGGTCGTCCGCTCGACTATTACACCGGCCTCGTCTTCGAGATCGCTGTCCAGGGAGGCGATCGCCCGCTTGTCGGCGGCGGCCGCTACGATCGGCTGCTGACGCTGCTTGGAGCAAAAAAGCCGATCCCCGGCGTCGGCTTCTCGGTCTGGCTCGACCGCATCGAAGCCTTGCGGGAGAACGCCAAATGATCACGCTGGCGATCCCGTCGAAGGGCCGTCTCAAGGAACAGTCTCTCGAAGCGCTGGCCAAGGCTGGCCTTGCCGTCAGCTTGCCGCAGGACGACCGCAAATACCGCGCCCGCATCGACGGCATCGACAATGTCGAGGTGGCCTTCCTGTCCGCGTCCGAGATCGCCGGAGAGATCGGCCAGGGCGCGGTCGATCTCGGCATCACCGGCGAGGACCTTTTGCGCGAGAACCTCGCCGATTGGGAGGCCCGCGCCGAGATCGTCGCCCGTCTCGGCTTCGGCCATGCCGACGTCGTGGTCGCCGTTCCCGACATCTGGCTCGATGTCGACACCATGGCCGATCTTGACGATGTCGCCGCCGATTTCCGCCAGCGCCACGGCCGGCGGCTCAGGATCGCCACCAAATACTGGCGGCTGACGCAGCAGTTCTTCTCGCTCAAGCACGGTATCCAGGTCTACCGCATCGTCGAAAGCCTCGGCGCCACCGAAGGCGCGCCGGCGGCCGGCTTGGCCGACGTCATCGTCGACATCACCACCACCGGCTCGACGCTGCGCGCCAACCATCTCAAGGTTCTGGGTGACGGGGTGATCCTCAAGTCGCAGGCCTGTCTGGTCGCTTCGAAGAAGCAGCGCGACGCGGCGGATGAGGCACGGTTGCGGGAAATCGCAGCCAAAATGGGCGCCTTGGTCGCTTAGCCCTCCCTACCTTCGGCGGGTTTCCACCGCCGTTGCAGGCTGATAGGCTCAATGATCCCGGGAGGAGACGGCGATGGCGATCAAACTCGACGAGCTTATGAACGCCACCAATTTGCGCGGGCATCGCGCGACCTTTATTGCCCCGGCGGGCGGCAAGGCGCATGTCTCGGGCGACCGTTCCGTGCCGTTGCTCGACAAGACCATTCCGGAGCTGTTCTCCGACACGGTGAGCAAATACGCCACGCTCGACGCCGCCGTCTTCGTCGGTCAGGACAAGCGCTTCACCTGGAGCGAGCTCTCGGATGCGGTCGATGCCCTTGCCGCCGGTTTCCTGGCGCTCGGCCTGGAAAAGGGCGACCGCGTCGGCATCTGGTCGCCGAACCGCTGGGAATGGCTGGTGACGCAGTTCGCCACCGCCCGCATCGGCCTGATCCTCGTCAACATCAACCCGGCCTATCGGCTGACCGAGCTGGAATATGCGCTCAACAAGGTCGGCTGCAAGGCGCTGGTCACCGCCGCGCAATTCAAGACATCCGATTATCTCGGCATGATCGAGACGCTGGCGCCGGAGATCGCCAAGGCGGAGCCCGGCAAGCTCAAGGCGAAAAAGCTGCCGGCGTTGAAGATCGTCATCCGCATGGGTGACGACAATTCGCCCGGCATGTTCAATTTCGGCGATGTGCTGGCCATGGCCGGCCGCGACGAGCATGACAGCCTCGACCGCATCTCGGAGAGCCTGAAGCCAGGCGAGGCCATCAACATCCAGTTCACCAGCGGCACCACCGGCGCGCCGAAGGGCGCGACGCTGACCCACGCGAACATCGTCAACAACGGCAATTTCGTCACCTCGGCCATAAAACTCACCGTCGATGACCGGCTCTGCATCCCGGTGCCGCTCTACCATTGCTTCGGCATGTCGATGGGCACGATGGGCTGCGTGTCGAAGGGCGCGACCATGGTCTTCCCGGGCGAAGGGTTTGACGCCGGCGCGACGCTGAAAGCGGTCGCGCAGGAGCGCTGCACTGGCCTCTACGGCGTGCCGACCATGTTCGTCGCCATGCTCGACCATGCCGATTTCGCCGGCTTCGACCTCTCCAGCCTGCGCACCGGCATCATGGCCGGCTCGCCATGCCCGATCGAGGTGATGAAGAAGGTGGTGTCGCTGATGAATATGTCTCAGGTGACCATCGCCTATGGCATGACGGAGACCAGCCCGGTCTCCTTCCAGAGCAGCGTCGACGACCCGCTGGAAAAGCGCGTCTCCACCGTCGGCCGCGTCCACCCGCATGTCGAGGTGAAAGCGATCGGCGCGGATGGCGCGACCGTTGCGGTCGGGGAACCTGGCGAGCTTTGCACGCGCGGCTATTCGGTGATGAAGGGCTATTGGGACGACGCCGACAAGACGCGCGAGGCGATTGACGCCGAGGGTTGGATGCACACCGGCGACCTCGCAACGATAGATCCCGAGGGCTATTGCAACATCGTCGGTCGGGTGAAGGACATGGTCATCCGCGGCGGCGAGAACGTCTATCCGCGCGAGGTCGAGGAGTTCCTCTACCGCCATCCCAAGGTCAAGGAAGTGCAGGTCTTCGGCATTCCGGACGACAAATATGGCGAGGAACTCTGCGCCTGGATCGTGTTGAAGCCCGGCCAGATCGCGACCGCCGAGGAAATCAAGGCCTTCTGCGCCGGCCAGATCGCCCACTACAAGGTACCGCGCCACATCCGCTTCCGCACCGAACTGCCGATGACGGTGACCGGCAAGCCGCAGAAATACCTGATGCGCGAGGCGATGGTGGAGGAACTCGGGCTGGTGGCGCAGAAGACGGCGTGAAACGGCATTTATGGACAATGAGTTTCCAAATTTCGCGGCGCTGAGAGCCGCCAAGATCGAAAACGTGGATTACCGCATCGTCGTCCGGCGCGGCGCGCGAACCGGCGGTGCGATTGTCATGGCCCCGCATGGCGGCAAGATCGAACCCCGCACCTCCCTGATCACCGAGACGATAGCTGGCGGCGATCTCGACATGTATTGCTTTGAAGGGCTGATGCCGGAAAGCAACCGGGAGCTGCACATAACGTCCAGGAATTTTGATGAGGCAACCGCGCTGGACCTGTTGCGGACCAAGTCCACCGTCGTCGCCATCCACGGCCGTCAGGATCGCGACGATCTCGCGACGGTCTACCTGGGCGGCAAGGACGCCGCGCTGGTTTCGGAGATAGCCTGGCGCCTGCAGGAAGCCGGCTTCCAGACGCAAAAGGACAACCATCCCTTTCCGGGCATCCAGGATTCGAACATCGTCAATCGCGGATTGACGGGAAAAGGCGCACAGCTGGAAGTGCCCTTCTCGCTGCGCCGCCGGCTGGGCAACGAGCCGGAGCTTCTGGAAAAATTCTGTGCGGCGGTTCGCGGGGCCATCGAGACATTCGACGCCCAAAACGGTGCCCGGTCCCCGATCCTATTTTGAATGTTGCAAGGTGCCCGGGAGGTGCTCCCCACGCGGTTTTCCGCTAAGGTCGCGAAAGCGCATGGCGTTAGTCCAGGGGGATGAATGACGGGTTACGGCCGGTCGGTGACGTCCTATACGATGCCGGTGGCCGCGCTGGCGCTGGCCCTCGCGGTCAGGGCCAGCGGCGTTTCGGTTGACGAAGGGTCGCTGAACGTCAGGATCCTCGTTGGAGCGCTGTCGAGCGCCATCATGTTCGTCACCATTTTCGTCGTGCTCGACCATGCCGAGGCGCTCGCCCGGCGCGTGGGCGAGCCCTACGGAACATTGGTGCTGACCTTTGCGGTGACGGCAATCGAAGTGTCGATCATCGTCTCCATGATGCTGCATGGCGAGAACAACCCGACGCTGGCGCGCGAATCCGTCTTCTCGACCGTGATGATAACCTCCACCGGCGTTGTCGGCATCTGCCTCACGCTTGGCGGCTGGCGCTACCGCAAGCAGGCGATCGTTCGGCAAGGCACCAGCGCCTATCTGTCGGTTCTGATCGCGCTGACCGTGATGACGCTCATTCTTCCGACCTACACACGAGCCACGGACCCCGGCACGTTTTCGGCGGCTCAGCTTGGTTTCGTGAGCGTCCTTTCGGTGCTGCTCTATGCGAGCTTCGTGTTCGCCCAGACCGTCCGTCACCGGGAGGACTTCGTCCAGGAGGCACACGACGCACCGATGCGAACCGCCTCCCACGACAGCATTTCCGTCAGCGCCCTGCTGCTGTTGAGTGGGCTCATCGGCATTGTCCTGCTCGCCGAGCAGGTCGCCGCGAGCGTGGAGGACGCGCTCGCCGCCTACCAGGTGACCCAGGCCGACAGCATCGTGGGGGCATTGATCGCGGCGCTCGTTTTGATGCCGGAGGCCATCTCGGCGATCCGCGCCTCGTTCAAGAATGAGCTGCAGCGCAGCCTGAACGTCGCGATGGGCTCGGCCTGCGCCACGATCGGTTTGACGATACCGGCGGTCGCGGCCGCCAGCCTGTTGACCGGCAGGGGGCTGACCCTGGGGCTTCCGGCGTCCGATGCCGTGCTTCTGGTCTTGGCGCTTTTCATATGCAGCGTGAGCTTCAGCACCGAAAGAACGACGTTCCTGACCGGCATGGTCCATGTCGTGGTGTTTTTCACCTATGTGTTTCTGATCTTCGTGCCGTGAAGGGTGTCGCGAGCCGAGCATCGGGCGCAGGGTTAGCGCCGTCTTGAAAGGCGCTCACGCCGCGAGCACCGCCCGGTCCAGCCCGCGTATGATCCGCGCCAGTTCCACGCACTCGTCCTGCCGCACCTTGTTCTTCCGCCAGGCCATGCAGATCATGCGCTGCGGCATCGGCTCCTGGAACGGCACGATCCGCAAGTCGGGCATGATGCCGGCGGCACTTGCCGCCATTTCCGGCACCAGCGTAACGCCGAGCCCATGCGCCACCATCTGCAGGAGCGTGGTGAGGCTGGTCGCGCCGTAGCTTGCCATCGCCACCGGCCGCACATTGCCGCAGACGGCCAAGGCCTGCTCGCGCAGGCAGTGGCCTTCCTCCAAGAGCATCAGGCGCTCCAGCGCCGGGCTTTCGGGCGGCACCGGCGGCGAGGCGAAGGCCGGATCGCCGGCGGGAACGGCGAGGAAGAAGCGGTCGGGAAAAAGCTCTTCGGTGACGATCGCCGGCTGATCGAGGGGCAAGGCCGCGATAAAGGCGTCGAGCCGGCCTGATGTCGCTTCCTCGACCAGCGATGCGGTCACCGCCTCGCGCAATTCGAGCTGGAGGGAAGGGTAGTGCTTTTTCAGCTCCGGCAGCACATGCGGCAACAGGTAGGGCGCGACCGTCGGGATGATGCCCAGCCGGAAACGTCCTTCCATGGTCGGGCGGCCGCGCCGGGCAGTCGTCTCGACGTCACGTATGTCGGCCAGAATGCGCTCGATACGCGGCTGCAGGGCAAGCGCCTCGTCGGTCATGCGCACCGTCTTGCCGCCGCGCTCGAACAACAGGCAGTTCAGCCGCTCTTCCATCTCGGCGATCTGCGCGGAAAGCGCCGGCTGGCTGACGCCGGCAAGCTTCGCGGCGCGGCCGAAATGCAGCGTCTGCGCCAGCGCGTCGAAATATTGCATCTGTCGGACAGTGAGGCCAATCATAAGAAAATCCTATCAAATGAAACAGGAAAGGCAATTTGTCTTTATCGGCCGGTCGGCCTAGTCTGGAATCATTCCAGGATGGCGCGGCCAATGGCTGCCCCCCGGGAAATTCCGGGAAAATCAACCTCGGCAAAATTCAACCACGGCAAAACCTCGGCAGAATCGGGAGACCCAAGATGGACGCGAAAACCGACGACAACAGCGCTGGCAAATGCCCGGTGGCGCATGGATCCGCACGGACCAACCGCGACTGGTGGCCGAACCAGCTCGACCTTTCCGTTCTCCACCAGCAGTCGAACCTGTCCGACCCGATGGACGAAGACTTCGACTACGCCAAGGAGTTCGCGACCCTCGACCTCGACGCGGTGATCGCGGACCTGCACAAGGTCATGACGGATTCGCAGGACTGGTGGCCGGCCGACTTCGGCCATTATGGGCCGCTCTTCATCCGCATGGCCTGGCACAGCGCCGGCACCTATCGCATCGGTGACGGCCGCGGCGGCGCCGGTGCCGGTCAGCAGCGTTTCGCGCCGCTGAACAGCTGGCCGGACAACGCCAACCTCGACAAGGCGCGCCGGCTGCTGTGGCCGGTCAAGCAGAAATACGGCCGCAAGATCTCCTGGGCCGACCTTCTGATCCTCACCGGCAACGTCGCGCTGGAATCCATGGGCTTCAAGACCTTCGGCTTTGCCGGCGGCCGCGCCGATGTCTGGGAGCCGGAGCAGGACGTCGACTGGGGCTCCGAAGCGAAGTGGCTCGGCGACGAGCGCTATTCGGGCGATCGTGAGCTTCGAGGCCATCTCGGCGCCGTGCAGATGGGCCTGATCTACGTCAACCCGGAAGGGCCGAACGGCAAGCCCGATCCGGTCGCGGCGGCGCGCGACATCCGCGAGACCTTCGGCCGCATGGCGATGAACGACGAGGAAACCGTGGCGCTGATCGCCGGCGGCCATACCTTCGGCAAGACGCATGGCGCGGGCGATGCCTCGCTGGTGGGCGCCGAGCCGGAAGGCGCCGGCATCGAGGCGCAGGGCCTCGGCTGGTCGAGCAAATATGCCTCCGGCATCGCCGGCGACGCCATCACCTCGGGTCTCGAGGTCACCTGGACGACGACGCCGACCAAGTGGAGCAACAACTTCTTCGACAACCTCTTCAACTATGAATGGGAGCTGACGAAGAGCCCGGCCGGCGCCCATCAGTGGACGCCGAAGGGCGGCGCCGGCGCCGGCACGGTTCCGGACGCGCACAATCCCTCCAAGCGCCACGCGCCGGCCATGCTCACCACCGACCTCGCGCTGCGTTTCGACCCGGCCTATGAGAAGATATCGCGCCGCTTCCATGAGCATCCGGAACAGTTCGCCGATGCCTTCGCTCGCGCCTGGTTCAAGCTCACCCATCGCGACATGGGCCCGGTCGTGCGCTATCTCGGCCCGCTCGTGCCGAAGGAAGAGCTGATCTGGCAGGATCCGATCCCAGCCATCGACCATGAGCTGGTGAGCGAGGCCGACATTGCATCGCTCAAGGCCAAGATCCTGGCGTCCGGCCTTTCGGTCTCCGAGCTGGTCTCGACCGCCTGGGCCTCGGCCTCGACCTTCCGCGGCTCGGACAAGCGCGGCGGCGCCAATGGCGGCCGCATCCGCTTGAGCCCGCAGAAGGACTGGGAAGTCAACGAGCCGGCTCAGCTCGCCAAGGTGCTGGGCAAACTGGAAGCCATCCAGAAGGAGTTCAACGCGGCCCAGACCGGCGAGAAGAAGGTCTCGATTGCCGATCTCATCGTGCTTGGCGGCGCCGCCGCGGTTGAAAAGGCGGCGAAGGACGGCGGCACCGAGGTCAAGGTGCCCTTCACGCCGGGCCGTATGGACGCTTCGCAGGAGCAGACAGACGTCCACTCCTTCGCGCCGCTCGAGCCGAAGGTCGACGGCTTCCGCAACTATGCCCGCGGCAGGCTGCCGATGTCGGTCGAGGCGATGCTGGTCGACCGCGCCCAGCTGCTGACGCTGACGGCGCCGGAAATGACCGTGCTGGTCGGCGGCCTGCGCGTGCTCGGCGCCAATGCCGGCGGTTCGAAGCATGGCGTCTTAACCGACAGGCCGGGACAGCTAACCAACGACTTCTTCGTCAACCTGCTCTCGATGGCGACCGTCTGGGATCCGGCGGCCGGCTCCGAGCCGGGTTCCGACGAAGTCTACGAAGCGCGTGACCGCAAGACCAGGGAAGTGAAGTGGACCGGCACCCGCGCCGACCTGATCTTCGGCTCGCACGCGCAGCTGCGCGCGCTCTCCGAGGTCTATGGTTCAAGCGACGCCAAGGCGAAATTCGTCAAGGACTTCGTCAAGGCCTGGACCAAGGTGATGAACGCCGACCGCTTCGACATCGCGAAGTAAGGTCGTACCTCTCAAGAAAAAAGGCGCGGGTCATGCCCGCGCCTTTTTGCGTTTCTCGACCGAAGCAATTCCAGGAAAAGTGTTCTGCGGTTTTCCGTCCGGAATTGCTTCAAACGAAAAGACCGATTCAGTCTTTTTCGAAGATGCCGGCCTTGGCGACGACGCCGGCAATCGCCCCGCCGATCAGCGGCGCGACGATGAACAGCCAGAGCTGGCTGAGCGCGGCGCCCCCCGAAAACAGCGCCGGGCCGATCGAGCGCGCTGGGTTGAGCGACGTGCCGGTAACCGGGATGATGGCGAAGTGCAGGCCGGCCAGCGTCAGGCCGATCACCAGGCCGGCAAAGGCGGTGGTGTGCTTGGCATTGGTGACGCCGAGGATCACCGTGACGAAGGTGAAGGTGCCGATCAGCTCCCACAGGAACGCCGAGCTCACGCCCCATTTCGCCTCGTCCCAGCCATTGGCGCCGAAGCCGCCGGTGTGGCCGCCGGCCTGGCCGGAAACGATGATCCACAGCGCCAGCGAGGCGATGATGGCGCCGATGATCTGCGCGATCCAGTAGGGAATGACGTCCTTGGCCGGCATCCGCCCTGCCAGGAACACGCCCAGCGTCACCGCCGGATTGAGATGCGCGCCCGAGATCGGGCCGATCGCATAGGCTGCGGCGATCAGGCCGATGCCGAACGCCAGGCCGATGCCTTCCTGTCCGAGCGGCAGCGCGCCGCCGAAACCGCCCGTGACCACGGAGGCCGTGCCGATGAACACCAACAAAAACGTGCCGAGAACTTCTGCCAGAT
Source organism: Mesorhizobium sp. M2A.F.Ca.ET.043.05.1.1 (assembly GCF_003952445.1). Classification (NCBI taxonomy): domain Bacteria; kingdom Pseudomonadati; phylum Pseudomonadota; class Alphaproteobacteria; order Hyphomicrobiales; family Phyllobacteriaceae; genus Mesorhizobium; species Mesorhizobium sp. M2A.F.Ca.ET.043.05.1.1. The sequence goes on along the minus strand of NZ_CP034446.1, from coordinate 3,688,676 downwards.
AAGTCTTCATTGCCCTCTCCTCATACGATCCGCCGAAATCACGTTTCCCGCGTCGCGAATCACCGCCAGAAGAGTATTCCCGCCGGAAACACTTGGAAAGCTGAGAGATTAAGCCGGTAGGCTTGCTTGTGTATGTCAGGTAAGTACATTAGAGATCTTTCATATTCTGGTTGATTGTTCTTGTTTTTTCCGTAGCGCCGCTTGCGATCGAAAACCGTTTGGGGAAATTGCGTCGCGCTGAAACCCTGTTTCACCGGCAAGCCGAATAGAATTGTTTCAATCCTGGCCTGAAAGGCTTTAAGAGCGGCTGGAACCGATTTGCAGGAGCTACGGAAAACGGGATGCGATTGGGCGGAAGGCTGGCGGCGGCCATAGAGGTTCTTGAAGACATCGGCCGGCGCCACCGGCCGGTGGCCGACGCTCTGCGCGACTGGGGCCTCTCGCATCGCTTCGCCGGCGGCGGCGATCGCGCCGCGATCGGCAACATCGTCTATGACGCGCTGCGCCGCAAACGCTCGGCCGGCTGGCTGTTCGACGAGGACACGCCGCGCGCCATCGGCTTCGGCGCGCTTCTCTTGGAGTGGGGGCAAACGGCGCAGTCGCTCAACGATGCGCTCGATGGCGACAAGTTCGCACCGCCGCTGCTCAGCGCCGCCGAATTGAAGGCGGCGACCGAGCGCAGGCTTGCCGACGCGCCCGAGGCCGTGCGCGCCGATATCCCGGATTGGTGCGCGCCGCTGCTCGAGCAAGCCTATGGCGACGCATGGGTCGAGGAGGGCGCCGCCCTGGCGCTGCGCCCTCCGCTGGATCTCAGGGTCAACACGCTCCAGGCCGACCGTGCCAAGGTGCTGGCCGAGTTGCAGGGCACCGGCGCGGCACCCGCGGCGATCGCGCCGCATGGCATCCGTATCCCGCCCATCGATGGCGACGGCAGACATCCTAACGTGCAGGCCGAGCCCGCTTTCCAGAAAGGCTGGTTCGAAGTGCAGGACGAGGGCTCGCAGCTCGCCGCGGCGCTCGCGGGCGCCGAGCCCGGCATGCAGGTGCTCGACTATTGCGCCGGCGCCGGCGGCAAGACGCTGGCGCTGTCGGCCGAGATGGACAACAAAGGCCAGCTCTTCGCCCATGACGCGGAGAAGGTGCGGCTGGCGCCGATCTTCGAGCGCATCCGCCGTTCGCATAACCGCAACATCCAGATCGTCAGCAAGCCGGCGGAGCTTGCGCCCCTTTCAGGTCATATGGACCTCGTGCTGATCGATGCGCCCTGCACCGGCAGCGGCACCTGGCGTCGCCGCCCGGACGCCAAATGGCGATTGACCGAGCGGCAGCTCGATGCCCGCAAGGCAGAGCAGCAGGCGATCCTCGATACGGCCCAGGCCTTCGTCAGGCCGGGCGGCCTGCTGGTCTATATCACCTGCTCGGTGTTCGACGCCGAAAACGGCGAGCAGGTCGCGGCGTTCCGCGAACGCCATGCAGGCTTTGCGCCGGTCGATCACCGCCAGCTCTGGGACAGCCGCTTCCCCGGCCATGAAGGAGCCGCGCGCATTGCCGGCAACGGTGGTGTCTCGCTGTCGCCGGCGCTGACTGGCACTGACGGGTTTTATTTCCACGCCTTGCGCAGGGCGGCCTGAGAGGCCGCGCGATTTTGTTGCGCTGCAACATAAAAGATTGCCTGTGCTGCCTGCCTCTGCAATAAGCTTCGCCAGCAAAACGTGAGGCGGAGACCATGGCAGCAAAGATCGTACCCGCTCCCGACTTCGAGGAACGCGTCAGGACGTCCTTTGCCCGGCAGAAAGCCATGGCCACCATCGGCGCGGAGCTGACGCTGGTGACGCCCGGCATCATCGAGATCGAGATGCCGTATTCCGCCTCGCTCACCCAGCAGCACGGTTTCCTGCATGCCGGCGTCATTTCCACCGCGCTGGACTCGGCCTGCGGCTACGCGGCCTTTTCGCTGATGCCGGAAAATTCCGGCGTGCTGACCATCGAGTTCAAGGTCAACCTGCTGGCGCCGGGCAGGGGCGAGCGCTTCCTGTTCCGCGGCTCCGTGACGAAGCCCGGCCGCACCATCATCGTCGCAGACGGCCAGGCCTACGCGTTTGCCGCCGACGGCGAGGCCAAGCTGATTGCCACAATGACCGGCACGATGATGACAGTGGTCGGCCGCGACGGGATCGAGGGGTGAGGAGCGGTCCGCGCAGCGGACGAACAGCCCCAAATGGGCTTTCGAGCGACGAACGCCCGGAGCCATAGCAAAGGGCCGGCAGACGGCGTTGCCGCTTTCCTTTTCGTAGTGGTAACAAACAGGGGTGGAGCCGCCATGACCGTCGAAATGTCGCGCCTGTCGCAAAAATCCGTTCTCTTCGTGATGGCGGTGGAGGCCGAATACGGCCCGCACCTGAAAAACCTGTTCACGCCGCTGATGACTGGTGTCGGTCCGGTCGAGGCTGCTGTGCGGCTGAGCGCCGAACTCGCGGCGTTGAAGGCCGAAGGAGCGCTCCCGGACCTGATCGTCTCGCTGGGCTCGGCCGGCAGCCGCGAGCTGGAACAGACCGAAATCTACCAGGCCGGGTCGGTGAGCTATCGCGACATGGACGCTTCGCCGCTCGGCTTCGAGAAGGGGGCGACGCCTTTCCTCGACCTGCCGGTGACGGTGCCGCTGCCTTTCGTCATCCCCGGCATCAAGACCGCCTCGCTCTCTACCGGCGGCGCGATCGTCTCCGGCGCCGCTTATGACGCCATCGATGCCGACATGGTCGACATGGAGACCTTCGCCTGCCTGCGCGCCTGCCAGCTCTTCGGCGTGCCGCTGATTGGGCTGCGCGGCATTTCCGACGGCGCGGCCGATCTCAGGCACGTCAACGACTGGACGGAATATCTGCACGTCATCGATGAGAAGCTGGCCGCGGCCATCGGCTTGCTGGAACAGGCGATCGAATCCGGCGCGATCCGACTGGCATAGGCGCAAAAGGACGGAAGGCCGCAGCGCGCAACCCATTGCGCCGACTCGTTTCTTTCTCTAAAGGCTCGCCATGACGACGACAGCCAATAACTCCGACACCGTACTGATTGTCGATTTCGGCAGCCAGTTCACGCAGCTCATCGCCCGCCGCGTCCGCGAGGCCGGCGTCTTTTCCGAGATCGTGCCGTTCCAATCGGCCGAAGCGGCCTTCAAGCGCATCAATCCCAAAGCGGTGATCCTGTCGGGCGGTCCGGCCTCGACCACCGACATCGGCAGCCCGCGCGCGCCGCAGATCGTCTTCGACGCCGGCGTGCCGGTGCTCGGCATCTGCTACGGCCAGATGGCGCTCTGCGTGCAGATGGGCGGCGTCGCCGAAAGCTCCAACCATCGCGAGTTCGGCCGCGCCTTCGTCGAGATCGAGAAGGAGAGCCCGCTGTTCGAGGGCCTCTGGGCGCCTGGCCAGCGCCACCAGGTGTGGATGAGCCATGGCGACCGGGTCATCGAATTGCCGCCGGGCTTCAAGGTGCTCGGCAAGTCGGAAAGCTCGCCCTTCGCCATCTTCGGCGATATCGAGCGCAAGATGTACGGCATCATGTTCCATCCCGAAGTGGTGCATACGCCGGACGGCGCGAGGCTCTTGAGAAACTTCGTCCACAACATCGCCGGCATCGAGGGCGACTGGACGATGCGCGCCTATCGCGAGCACGCGGTCGAAACGATCCGCAAGCAGGTCGGCAAGGGCAAGGTGATCTGCGCGCTTTCGGGCGGCGTAGACTCCTCGGTCGCCGCGCTTCTGATCCACGAGGCGGTCGGCGACCAGCTGACCTGCATCCTCGTCGACCACGGCCTGATGCGCAAGGATGAGGCGCAAAGCGTGGTGGAGATGTTCCGCCAGCACTACAACCTGCCGCTGATCCTGGTCGATGCGTCCGACCGCTTCATCTCGGCGCTGGAAGGCGAGGCCGATCCGGAGAAGAAGCGCAAGACCATCGGTCGGCTGTTCATCGAGGTGTTCGAGGAAGAGGCGAAGAAGCTCGGCGGCGCCGATTTCCTGGCGCAGGGCACGCTTTATCCCGATGTCATCGAAAGCGTTTCCTTCTCAGGCGGCCCGTCGGTGACGATCAAGTCGCACCACAATGTCGGCGGCCTGCCTGAGCGCATGAACATGAAGCTGGTCGAGCCGCTGCGCGAACTGTTCAAGGACGAGGTGAGGGCGCTGGGCAAGGAGCTTGGCCTGCCCGACAGCTTCATCGGCCGCCATCCCTTCCCAGGCCCGGGGCTTGCCATTCGCTGCCCGGGCGGCATCACGCGCGAGAAGCTGGAGATCCTGCGCGAGGCCGACGCCATCTATCTCGACGAGATCCGCAAGGCCGGCCTCTACGACGCCATCTGGCAGGCTTTCGCCGTGCTTCTGCCGGTACAGACCGTCGGCGTCATGGGCGACGGCCGCACCTACGAGTTCGTCTGCGCGCTGCGCGCCGTGACCTCCGTCGACGGCATGACGGCCGACTTCTACCACTACGACATGAACTTCCTCGGCGCCGCCGCCACCCGCATCATCAATGAGGTCAAGGGCATCAACCGCGTCGTCTACGACGTGACATCCAAGCCGCCAGGCACCATCGAGTGGGAGTGAGGGAGAGTACCCTGGCGTGGCGCGGGATAGGAGAGGGTACCAAAGGGAATTGCGGGTTTGCGATAGATCTCGATACATACGATGGGTGCCGGTCAATCGACGACACAGGGCCGTCGGATTATCTCGAGACTTCTAGGATTGCATCGGCGAACGCTTGCGGCGCCTCGCGTGGCACAAAGTGACCAATGCCAGGAAGAAGTCGCCGTTCATAGCCGCCGCTGAAGTAGCGTTCCTTGTGCTCCGAGGTGAATGGCAGGTTATCCCGATCATCTGCGCCCTGCAGCATGATGGTCGGCATGCTGATCACGGGCGGCTCCGCCAGATGGCGCTCTATCTCCTCGTGCTCTGGGGCTCCTTTGGCATCGTGCCACCGCTGCCGATACGCGTGAATGCTGACTTCGGGCCAGTCGGCATTGTCGAGGGAAGCGGTTGTCTCTTCGAATTCAGCGTCTCGGTTTGGCCATGGCGGTGACCAGCTTTCCCACAGATACTGGCAGAGCCGCTTGCGATCCTCGCGGTACGCCTTCTCGCCATGCGCCGTGTTGACGTACCACTCGTACCAGTAAGCGCGCGCCAACTCATAGGGCATCTGGCTCGCCGGAATCGCGGTGGCATAGCCCGCCGCTGCAGCGACAACGCCGACCACCCGTTGCGAAAACAGCGCCGCTACACCATAGGCCGCACGCGCACCCCAATCATAACCTCCGACCACGACGCGGTTGAGGTCGAGGACGTCGAGGAACTGCGCGAGATCGAGCGTGAGGGCGGCGATCGCCCCGCTGCGCATCGTGGTGTCGCGCAAGAACCGCGTTGGGCCGGAGCCGCGCAAGTAAGGCCGATAAATTCGGAAATTTGCGCCGCCCAGTCTCTCGATCACCTTGTCCCAGCAGCGCGCGTCGTCCGGCCAGCCATGGACAAGAACGAGCGGCCGGCCGTCAGTGGGTCCCGTGACCTCATAGGCGATTTCCAGTTCGGTCGTGCGGCAGGTGCGGAGGGCCTGTTGGGGCATGGTTTACGCTCCTTCGGGCTGCTTGACGGGCCTGAGCCATCTCATCGTAAGCGACACGTCCATCTCGTCTAAGGCACCGGCTCTTGGATAACCCGCCCATTCTCAAGATGGTCGAGCGTCCCGTCATAAATCGATATCGGCGGATGGCCGCCGGGATCGGTCAGCACGTCGATCAGCGCCACCGTGGAGGACTTTGCCGCTCGATCGAAAGCGGTGTCGAGGTCGCGTGCGCGCTCCACAGTCTCGCCATGGCCGCCGCAGGCGCGTGCGATTGCCGCATGGTCGACCTGGCCAAGGTGTCCGGAGCTGGTGTAGCGGCCGAACTTCGCCGTCTCGGCATCCTTCTGATAGCCAAGCACGCGATTGTTGAGCACGACCACCGTTACCTTGATGCCGGCCCGCACCGCGGTTTCCAGCTCCGCCCAGGCATGCGCAAAACCGCCATCACCGACCACAACGATCACCTCTGCATCGGGGCGCGCCAGCTTGGCGCCGAGGGCGAGCGGGAAGCCCCATCCGAGGCCGGCCAGACCCCGTGGCGAGATGATGCGTGTTGTGGCATGGCCGGTGCGAAGCTGGCCTGCAATCCAATTCGACGAATAGCTGGCATCCCCTGCGACGACGGTTTTCGGAGACAAGCGCTTTTGGATCGCCGCGAGAACGCGCTCGGCGCGGATTGGCTCGGCGTCGGACATCAGAGGCGCGCGTTCCCGCTCGAACATCGCCCAGGCATCGGCGATGCGGCGTTCGATCGCGCGCAGATCCCGGTTGTGGCTGCCCAGCGCGCCTGTGAGCGCATCGAGCGTGGCGCGAGCGTCGCCGAGGAGGCACGTCGCTTCGTAGTTGCGGCCAATCTCTTGCGGGTCGATGTCGATATGGATCACGCCTGCCGTGTCTGGGATCAGCGACCATCGGTCGGTTCCGTCCTCGTTGCTCCGGTTGCCGACGAGCAGAACCAGATCGGCATCCTGTACGATGCATTTGGTGTGGTGGCCGAGCCCGCCAGGACCGGTGAGATTTCCTATCGCACCCATGGCGAGCGGATGCGTCTCGGAAATGGCGCCTTTGCCCATATTGGTTGTCGCGGAAGGCGCAGCGGCCTTCTCGGCGAAGCGCAGCAACGCCTCGCATGCGCCCGAGCCATGCACGCCGCCGCCCGCGATGACGACCGGCAGGCGTGCGCGGTCGACGAGCCGCGCCGCTGTGCGGATCGCTGTGTCATCGGGGCGTGGCCGGTCGACCGGCCATGTGCCGAGCTGCATTTCACGGTGCCCCGGCTTTCTGGCTTCAGTCTTGTGCAAATCAACTGGCAGCATCAGCACGGCCGGGCCCGGCTTGCCACTGGCAGCAGCGATGAACGCTCGATCGAGATGATCTTCGACGCCGTCGGCGCTTTCGAGAAGATGGAACCACTTGGTTACCGGGGCGAACAGCGCCTTGTGGTCATATTCCTGGAAGGCATTCCTGCCGATGTGAGAGCGATCCACCTCCTGCATGATTGCGATGATCGGGCTGCCAGCTTTTGTCGCCTCGGCGAGCGGCGCGACCGCCAATGCTGCAGCGGGGCCGTTCTGGCAGATGAACACCGGCACACGTCCGGAAATGCGCGCAAAGCCATCAGCGATGGCCCCACCCATGTTTTCCTGGCGATAGGTGATGTTGCGGATTCCACGATCCTCGCAGGCAAGAACCAGCGCGGTCGGCACGCTCTGGCTCAGGATGAACCCCACGCCGTGCCGAACCAACCCGTCGGCGACGACATCGACGACCGTGCGATGCGCGTTGGACATGCCGTCAACTCCTTCCGGTGAGCGTGCCGATGTCGTCGGCCCTGAGAAAGCCTCTGACAGCCCCGACGGTCTTTACATTGTCCGCCGTCGGTTGGAATTCGGCCGACCGTCGGGATTGCCTCAAGGTGAAACGGCGGGTGCCTCACTGCCTTTCATCGGTGTCCGACAGGACACAATCGAACGGGCGCGGGCCCGTGCCGAACCAACACCTGTGAAACAAATCATGCGCCAGTGTGTTCCGACGGCATGAAGAGTTTTTGAAAACGTCGAGACTTCAGGATTGCATTATGTCGGACAATAATTTCCGCCTGCGCTGGGATTCCGCCGCACCAGCCTCATTGCGTGCGCGCATTCTGGATTGGCGAGGCCATCCGCAGAGATAGCGGTTTTCAGTGGTGAACGCCGCCCCTCATCTTTCAGCGGCAATCAGGGACGGGAAGAGAGTTACTCCCCCGTCCTGCATGAATTATTTGTTGGCGCCGCCCAGCGCCCTGAGCTTCTCGCAGAACACGGCGTAAGGCTTGCTCATCGCCGCGTCCTGGCATTCCCTCATCATATTGTCTTGGTAGTTCTTGGGCATGCCAGCCCAAACCTTCTTCATTTCATCGACTCGATCAGCAAAAACCTCGCTGACTTTCTTCGATCCCCTGTCATCAGGATTCGGCCGCTGTCAGGCCGCCGGTCGATGCTTACATGACCGGCGCATGGCGGATTCGACAAAGCGAGAGCATCTCGTACAAGATTGACCTGTCGTGCCGCGTATAATGGGGTGTTTGCATGCTGGATGAGCCGATAGGTCAGCTTACTTGTGGATCTTGGACCGGCCGGGCGTTGGCTTCCGTGGGAGGCAGCGCCACCGTGCCGATGAGACAGCGTCCATGGAGCCAGGAAGCGCGCAATCGCAGGTGAGGAGAAAGATGTGCATCAGGATGCGTCGATGGATGCTCAAGTTGGCCGCCATTTCGGAGTTTCGACCGCTCCGTTCATGTCCATACGGCCGCTTCGCAACGAGTGCTTCTCAGTGACGCATCTCTGCTGTCCGGTGGGCGCCGACAATTCTCTGGCGATCCATCTCCCGGCCCAGCCCGCGTATTTCATGTTGCTTTACATGCGCGATGCCGAGCATTGCGATATCATGGCCGGCGGCATGGAGACTGTGGTGCGACGCTACAGGAAAGCTTCCGTGTGCCTCGTCGACTTGCATGAGGGCGCTTCAATTCGGCTCCATAGCGACCTCGACGCACTCGCCTTTCACCTGCCGTACGGGCTCTTCAGTGAGGTCGCCAGCATTCCCCATGCCCCGGAAGCCGCACCCCTGCGCTGCCTCCGGGGTTCAGGGGAGCGAATCATTTGGAACATCGGCTGCGCCTTGCTGCCGCTGTTCGAACGGCAGGGCAACTCGGTCGACGACATGCTGCGTCCGATCGCCATCGCCGTCTGCATCCACCTCATGCAGCATTACGAGAGAAAGGTGCTGGACAGTGACGAGGCGCCGCTCACGGTTTGGCAGGAGAAGGATGCCAAGGAGTTCATGACCGACCATTTGAGGAAGAGCGTAACGATTGCGGAGGTCGCAGCGAAGGTCGGGATGCTGGCTTCCGACTTCGTCGAAGCTTTCAGCGCCACGGTCGGCATCGCGCCCGAGCAATGGCTGGCCCTGCTCCGGGTGGATCAGGCCAAGGACTATCTCCGCGACCGACGGCTTACGATGGCCGAGATCGCCGCGCGATGCGGCTTTGCCGACGAGTTGCAATTCAACGATACGTTTCTCAAACAGACGGGGATGACGCCGGGCGATTGGCGAAGGGGCTTGTATCACTGATCCGGAAGGGGTTTGCGCCCTGGCCCGGGCTTGTTGGAAGGACATTGCGATGAGGTCATTTCTCGGTCGGTCTTCACGGTATCGGTTCGTGACGCCAAAAGCTGCGGACGATAGAATTGCACCGCCCGGGGCTTTCGAGGACTTGGTCTGATGTCATCGGCTTCCCCAGAGAAGCTTGCTGACGGACAGCCTTCGGCAGCACCGACGGTGCCGTCGCTGACAGTCGGCGACGTCGAGATCGCACGCACCTTCGATGATGCCGGCAATCTCGACAGGATGGAGCCCGTTTCCAGCGGCGAGGCATTCAACGTAACTGTGCAACTGAGAGACCTTGAGCGGCAAAAGGTCTGGCGCGACGGCAAACTTCTTTTTGATGGCGGACGCCGGAGCGGCGACCTCATGATCAACGACCTGCGCTACCAGTGGCAGTGTCAGTATCTTTCGCCCTTCGACAAAGTTCGCTTCCGGGTTCCCTTCTCTTCACTGCATTCTTTCGCGGAAGACGCCGGGCGGCCCGAGTACCGGACCTTGTCCTGTCCACCTGGGACCAACGACGACGTCATGCTGGGGCTCGCACGTGCGCTGATTCCTTCGCTTGAACACCCGCAGGAGGCGCATCCGCTCTTCCTCGAGCAAATCAATCTGGCGATGCTGGCGCATCTGATCCAGAGCTACGGCGGCGTTTATTTTCCATCCCGCAAGAAAGGTGTCCTGGCGCCCTGGCAGGAGAAAAGGTCCACCGAATTTCTGGTCGGCCATGTTAACGCCTCCTTTTCTATCGCCGAGCTCGCGGCAGCTTGCGAGCTCTCACGCAGCTATTTCATCAAGGCCTTCAAACAGAGCTTCGGCCGGACGCCCCATCGCTGGCTGACCGAGTATAGAATCGCCCGAGCCAAGGATTTGCTGCGCCTCGATATGCCTATTGCCGAAATCGCGATCGTCTGCGGCTTCGCGGACCAGAGCCACTTGACGCGTGTTTTCTCTGACCACGTTGGCGTTTCGCCGGGACGCTTCCGTCGAACCTTCGCCGACCTGGATCCGGGCGAAAAGAAATAGACCGTCGGATGCCGGTCAACCGCCGATCTGCCTACGCCAACCGGCTGGCGTCATGCCGATAAGCCGGCGGAAAACACGCGTCATGTGACTCTGGTCCGCGAAGCCACAAGCGATCGAGATCTCTGCGAGAGAAGCGCCGGACTTTCGCATTCGATCCTTGACCTTCTCGATGTTACGCTTCTGCAGCCAGCGATGAGGCGTCATGCCCGTGGTGCGCTTGAAGGATCGTGTGAAATAACTGACCGAGAGGCCGCACGCACCTGCGAGCTCCACCAGTGTAACATTGCCGTTCGAGTGGGCGTCGACGAGCTCCATGGCACGACGTAGCTGCCACGGGGCGAGCACGCCGCTGTGGTGAAGCCTCGAAGCGTCGGCCTCACCGTATTCGATCGCCATATGCGATGTGAGAGCAAGTCCCATGTGGTCGAGGAACAGGCGGCTCGTTTGTGCCGGCTGCTCGAAGGCCGGGATCAAAGCATGCGCGAGGCCGCGGACGACCGGATCGTCTGTGTCGGCGCCGGGCGCCACGTTGAGGGCTTCGATCTGCCCCGAACCTAAATCCTCCTGCAAGGCATCGAGCGCCGGGCGTGGGATATAGAGGTTGATACAATCGAAGGCGGTCTGCAGGTCTGCCTCCGTCTCACGCTTGTGGTCATAGAGTGTAAAGTTGCCCGCACGGCCGATTGGAAAATCAATCCATCTTCCGTCGATCCACAACTGGCCGCGGTAATCGCGGAGTTGAACCGAGATCATGAAGGCATCTTCAATGACCGCCTGCCGCACATAACCGTGACCGGGGCTGCCTCTCGTCAAGCGAGTCGCCGTCACGGTTCCTTTGTCGAGAACAGACGACTCGATGGTCTTCGCGCTCTTCACGCGGAGATAGTCCATGTTGCGGTTGGACGGCGGAGGGTCCTTCGACACGCTCGCTCCTTGGCGCTGGAGCACAGGGCACGGCAACAGTATCCCAGCAACGAGACTTTTCGACAATACAGGCGTTGCGCGTTCCGACAGGGTTCGAATCTGCCGAGATCGATTTCGATGCATTCGTGAAGCGGCAAACATTCATGCGATCGACGGTGCAAGAGGCCGGGCCGCGTTCGAGCGTTGGCCGAAAGATGGAGCTGTGGCTCGACATGCCAGAAACGCACAACCAGTCTCCAAACGAGCGGCATGCGCGCGGTGCGCTGGACGGTCTCGGCTGCCCGTTGTCAAAGCTGCAGAGTGATCGCCAGATCGTCGGCGACTTCATGACTTTCTACCAGAAGACATCGGACTCGGCTGCGATCGGTCGGGTGGAGACGCCGGCGACGAACAGGGGTTTCCTGATCGGGCTTTCGGGAACGGGCGGTCACAGGCGCACGGTTTTCAAGGGAAACAGCGCGACCGATCACGATTTCGGTGAGAACAGCGTCTATGTTCGCGACTTCTCCGAGCACTACAAGGCCGACCTGCGCGGATCTTTCGACTTCGTGCTGCTGGAAGTGACAAACGCCGCGCTCGCGCGCATCGCGGACCGGGAAGGCGAATCGAGCCGGGTCGACCTCTCGCGTGGGGTGCATGACGCGGATCCCGTTCTTGCAGGCCTGCTCGGAGCGCTCTTCTCGACGAGCCCGCAACCGAGCAAACCAAGTGCCTTGTTCATCGATCAGATGTCAGTCGCCATCGGGACCCATATCCTGCAGAGATACGGCGCCGGCGAGCCTGCGCCGCCCGGTCGACGATATGCGCTGTCCTCGCGGCGCGTTGCCACGGTCGTCGAAATGATCGACAGCCGACTGAACGGCAATATCTCGATCGACAATCTGGCTTCAGCGTGCGGTCTCTCGTCGGCGGTCTTCACAAGCGCCTTCCGCGAAACCACCGGCAAGACCCCGCATCAGTGGTTGATGAAAAGACGGGTCGAAAAATCCCGCGGACTGCTTCTCAACTCGAACCTGTCGCTTGTGGAGATCGCCCGGAGCTGCGGCTTCACCGATCAGAGCCATTTCACCCGCATCTTCGCCCGCGAAACGGGCACGCCTCCGGGCGCGTGGCGGCGAAACCAGCGGTACTAAAGCATGTCTCCCGAAAGTGGGAACCGGTTTCGGGATAAAGACCTGCGTAACACCGAAGACCCTGAAGCGCATGGAGCGAATCCGAAGGATCGCGACGCGCTTTAAGCAGACACGCCAACATCCGGCGGTCGCTCATCAAGCTCCTCAATGCCGCGACATCATCAAAGAGATGATGACTTCATCCGGTGCCGCCTTCGCAGTCAGCGCAGTCATTTCGAATTCGCGATGCCGGCGCTCGTCATTTCGCGAATATTTCGCAGGGCCGCGGCGATCTTGCCGGCCGCCTCAGCGGTACCCGCCACCTCAATCGCGCTCCGCTTCTGGACGATGCCAGCCGGAATAGGCGGGCAGTTGGCGATGAACGGTCCCTTTTTCGCGCATCCTTCGGTCTGCGCAGCAAGCTTCGCCCTGTTCGCAATCAACGACCTGCTGACGCGTCACACGGCCCTCGGCCCAGCGCGGCCGATATTCCAGTTGTCTTTGTTCAAAACGCGATCGGGTTGGACAAGCCAGTCCGGAGCTCATCTGAGAGGATCGTCGGGACCGGCGAGAATACCGCTTGGACCCAGCCGCTCGGCAAATAGGAATTTGAGATGACAAACCTCGATGCACTCCATCTTTCGCGCCGGCAAGCCCTTGTAGCGGGCGCGACCGTTTCGCTCGCGCTGGCCGTGCCGGCCTTCGCGATGAAAAAATCGTCCTCCAACCAGAGCAAAGGAACTCATGCCATGACCCATAGCTTCGTCACGACCAAGGACGGCGTCGATATCTTCTACAAGGACTGGGGTCCCAAAGACGCCCAGCCGATCATGTTCCACCATGGCTGGCCGCTGTCGTCGGACGACTGGGATGCCCAGATGCTGTTCTTCGTCAACCATGGTTTTCGCGTGATCGCTCATGACCGTCGCGGCCATGGGCGTTCCTCCCAGGTCTCCGGTGGCCACGATATGGACCACTATGCCGCCGACGCCTCGGCCGTGGTCGAGTCTCTCGACCTGAGGAATGCCGTTCACATCGGCCATTCCACCGGCGGCGGTGAGGTGGCGCGCTATGTCGCCAAGTTCGGCGAGCCGCAAGGTCGCGTCGCCAAGGCTGTCCTCGTCAGCGCCGTGCCGCCGCTCATGCTGAAGACGGAATCCAATCCGGGCGGGCTTCCTCTCGAGGTCCTCGACGGAGTCCGCGCCGGCGTCGCCTCCAACCGGGCCCAGTTCTTCCTGGATTTCCCCACCGGCCCGTTTTATGGCTTCAACCGGCCGAACGCGAAGGTCTACCCAGGCGTTATCCAGAACTGGTGGCTTCAGGGCATGATGGGCAGTGCCAAGGCCCATTACGACGGCATCAAGGCGTTCTCGGAGACGGATCAGACCGAGGACCTCAAGCGGATCACGGTCCCGACGCTCGTCATGCACGGCGACGACGACCAGGTGGTGCCGATCGACGATTCGGCCAAGCTCTCCGTGAAGCTTCTGAAGAACGGCACGCTCAAGATCTACGAAGGGTATCCGCACGGTATGCTGACCGTCCACGCGGATGTCATCAACCCCGACCTGCTGGCCTTCATCAAGGGCTGACCTGAGGGCAGTTCGCGCACAGAGGCGTGGCGGAATTCGTTTCGCCACGCCGCGTCCTGCCGGCAATGGAGATCCGGCGGTAGGCCGGCGCCGATCTTCGAGGAGATGAACATTGCCGAGGTTGCCCCTTCCCATCCTGCTGAGCTTCAACGGTGGATATGTCGACACTGTTGGCTTCGTTGCGCTTGCCGGGCTGTTCACGGCCCATGTCACCGGCAACTTCGTGACCCTTGGAGCATCGATCGCGCTCGGGACCGGTGGCGCGCTCTCCAAGCTGGTGGCGCTGCCGGTCTTCTGCATGGTCATCATGCTGGTGCGGCTCCTAAGCCAGTGGCTCGAGCGCAGCCGGAAGTCTGTCATGACCGTTCTGCTGTGGTTGAAGCTCGTTCTCTTCGCTATCGCCGCCACCTTTGCCGAGGTCCACGGCCCCTTCGACGACGGCAGCAGCCTCGCGGCGTTCGCCGCTGGCATGATCCTGGTGGCGGCGATGGCGATCCAGAACGCCTTTCACCGTGTTCATTTATCCAAGATGCCGCCCACGACGCTCATGACCGGCACGACGACGCAGATCATGCTTGACCTGGCAGATCTGATCGGCGGCCTGGCGCAGGGCGACCTCAAGCCGGTCAAGGAAAGGCTAAAGCGGATGAGCGCCAGCGTCTTGGCCTTCGCGCTTGGTTGTGCTGCTGCGGCCGTTGCGTTCCTGCTGTCGCGCACCTGGTGCTTTGCCGTTCCAGTCGCGTTGGGCGCCTTAAGTCTCTTCGCATCCGTCCGTCCACCTGAAAAGGCAAGCATCGAGGCGCCTTTGGACAGCGCCCACACCGAATGACGAGACGAATTTGACAAGACGGAATGAGCCGTGGACGGGCAGCGCCCCCGAGCCAGTGAGGAGCGCCCGGTCCGTGCGGAGGTCAGCATGACGACGACGCTTCGCGCGAGGGCTTTGATAGGATCTTCGCCAACAACGACCATTGAACCCAATCGGTTCGAGCGGCGCCAACTCAATGCAACCGAGGAGTATTCAACCATGGAAGACAGCCCCAAATCGCGCATGAGCGCGGCATTGCACACCCGATCAGGTCTTTCCAACGAGGCGGTACACGAGATCTCGACCGCGGCCACGGTCCTGCTGGCCGACATATTCGCGCTTTACATCAAGACCAAGAACTTCCACTGGCACATGTCAGGACCGCATTTCCGCGATTACCACCTGCTTCTCGATGACCAAGCCGATCAGATTCTGGCCGTGACCGATCCGCTGGCCGAGCGGGTGCGCAAGCTCGGTGGCACCACCATCCGCTCGACCGGTGATATCGCGCGCCGCCAGCGGTTCCTGGACAACGATGCCGACTTCGTCCAGCCGCACGAGGCGCTGGCGGAGCTGCGCGAGGACAATGGCACATTGGTCGCCCGCATGCGCGCCATGCACGATCTTTGCGACGAGCACGGCGACGTTGCGAGCGCGAGCCTGCTCGAGAACTGGATCGACGAAGCCGAGCAGCGGGTCTGGTTCCTGTTCGAGACCCTTCGTACTACAAACTGATAGTGTCGATGTCAGCCATGATCCTCGCCATAGTTCCTGCTGTGCCATTCGCGCGCGACTACCGCGTCCTCCGGCACAAGCTCATGCGCTGCTTCGATGGTGTGCACTCGCAGCGTCGCGCCGGACGCTCCGAACCAATTCGCCAGCCGAGAGCCGTCGCCCAACGGATCGCGCGAGCCGGGGACCATCAGAACGTCAACGTCAGTTAGGTCGGCCGCGGGCAAAGTCTCCAGAACCGGTATTGCCCGCAACAGGATCGCTCGAGAGATGACTCCCGGTTGGAGACCAATCACCGCGGCCGCGAAATTCGCGCCGTTGGAAAAGCCGAGAAAGGTCATGCGTGCGGGCTCGAGCCCGTAACCTGTGATGGCGCCGCCCACGAAGGCGGCGAACGCCTCGGCCTCAGCCTTGATGTCCGCCTGGTCGAAGGTTGTGGCCGTCACCCGGCGGAACCAGCGCGCGCTGCTCTCTTCGTGGCTGCGTCCACGCACGCCGAGCAGTGTGGCGCGCGGCGCCACCCGATGCGCCAACGGCATCAGATCCGCTTCCGTCCCGCCGCTTCCATGCAGCACGACGATTGTGCTGCCGTCCGGATCTTCGGGTGTGAAGAAGCGATGCACAAATGGCAGGTCGCGCCGCGGCAAACGCGGCTCTCCAGGCATGGCGAACTGCGGCAACATGATCTGAAGATCGTCGGCGCGGTCTTTGTCGGTCGGCGGCAGCATTAGGGTCGTCCCCAGGTGCTCCGGTGCTTCGTCGACAGCGAAACCCGGCCCGTCCGTTGCCACTTCCAGCAATGTGCCTCCCGGTTCGCGCACGTAAAGCGACGTGAAATAGCGCCGATCGTGGACATTGGTGGGCGATGAATTGAGCTTCGACAGTTGCGTCCGCAACGCGCTAATGGCCGCCGCGTCCGGAGCACGGAATGCGACGTGGTCGGCTGTACCGGTGCCGGGAACGCCAGGCACATAACCAGAGCCATCGCGGATGTCGACGGCATCGGTGGCAGACAGAAGGCGCGTGATATTGCCCCGGCTGGGACCACGCTGATAACCGAACCTCTCGATGAAAGCAGCGGTCTCTTCCGGGACCTCCGACAGGATCGTCAACGCCCGCAACCGTCGCGGGGCGATTTCCAGGTTGCCCCATGGATGCGACGCTGGAATATCGGAGACGACCAGCTTGACGATGAAGCCGTCCGGATCCTTCAGTCGCAACACGGCTTCGCCGAACTCGTGCGTCGGCCCATCCACCGCAACGCCGTATCGCAGCGCGCGCGTCATCCACTCGCCGAGGCTGGCTGGGGGAATCGCGAAGGCTATTTCAAGAACCTGGCCATTGCCAACGCGCCCTGGCGCGCCGTCTTCCCAGACAAGGAAGGTGACGAGCGAGCCAGGAGAGCCAAGCCTGTCACCGTAAAAAAGATGCAGCTGTTCGGCATCCTCATAACCGCCGGTGCGTTTGACCAGCCGCAATCCAAGGAAGCCAACATAGAAATCGACATTCGCCTGCACATTGCGGGTGATCAAGGTGACATGATGAATGCCACTTGACTGAAGAGCGATCATGTCGACGTCCTCGGATTGTTGATACCGGCGTTGCCGGCGGAAAGCGCGCCCCAGCAGTGGCGGTTGAAAGCGGTTCCGAAATGCCACCGAAATCAGACAAAGCACAGTTCAATTCTACAAGACGCAAGCGCCCACTTTTCGCACCCTTCGGCGACAAAGAGGCCCTCCAACGCGATGGACCGGCCTCTCCATTACGGCACCGGGTGCGCAGATGAAAGTCTACTTACTATCCCTTGGCGCGGGCCTGCTCGTCGGCGTCATCTACGGCCTTATCAACGTTCGTTCACCGGCGCCGCCGGTCGTGGCGCTCGTGGGGCTTCTGGGCATCTTGATTGGTGAGCAGTTGCCGCCGCTGGTGCGGGGTCTGTGGGCCAAGGAGTCGGCCCTGCAGTCCTGGGAGAATCAGGTCAGGCCTCATGTCTTCGGTCACCTGCCGCGCGGCGCCCAGCCGGGGCAGGACGAGATGAAGAAAAGCGAGCGCGCGTAGTGCCGACGCGTCGCGCCGTCCTCGGCGGGCTCGTCCTTCCCGGCCTTGCGCTGTCCGCCTTGGCCCAAGGCCAATCCCAACAACCCGGAGACAAGCCTTTGACAGCAGACGTCATCTTCCACAGCGGCCAGATAACCACGCTCGACCGAAGCAGGCCGTCGGCAAGTGCCGTCGCGATCAAGGATGGCGTGTTCCTCGCGGTTGGTGGCGAGGCGGACGTGATGGTCCATGCCGGTCACAATACTGAAATAGTCGACCTCAAGGCACGCCGGGTGCTTCCGGGACTGATCGACAACCATCTGCATATCATCCGCGGCGGATTGAACTTCAACATGGAACTGCGTTGGGACGGCGTGCGTTCGCTGGCGGATGCCATGGGCATGCTCAAGCGCCAGGTTGCGGTGACGCCGCCGCCGCAATGGGTGCGTGTCGTCGGCGGCTTCACCGAACATCAGTTCGCCGAGAAGCGCCTGCCTACGATCGAGGAACTCAATTCGGTAGCACCCGACACCCCGGTGTTCATTCTGCACCTCTACGAACGAGCCTTGTTGAACGGGGCGGCACTGCGTGCCGTCGGTTACGGCAAGGATACCCCCAACCCGCCCGGCGGTGAGATCACCCGCGACGCCAACGGCAATCCGACCGGCTTGCTGCTTGCCAAGCCCAATGCCGGCATCCTCTATGCGACGCTCGCCAAAGGGCCCAAGCTGCCCTTCGATTACCAGGTCAATTCGACCCGCCACTTCATGCGCGAACTCAACCGACTCGGCGTGACGGGGGCGATTGACGCCGGCGGCGGCTTCCAGAACTATCCGGACGACTACGCCGTTATCCAGAAGCTCGCCGATGACGGTCAATTGACCATCCGCCTCGCCTACAACCTGTTCACGCAGAAGCCGAAGCAGGAGAAGGAGGACTTTCTCAACTGGAGCAGAACCTCCAAATACAAGCAGGGCAACGACTATTTCCGCCACAACGGCGCCGGCGAGATGCTCGTCTTTTCGGCCGCCGATTTCGAGGATTTCCGTGAACCGCGCCCCGACATGCCGCCTGAGATGGAAGGCGACCTCGAGGGCGTCGCTCGCATCCTGGCCGAGAATCGCTGGCCCTGGCGCCTGCACGCGACTTATGACGAGACGATCTCGCGCGCGCTCGACGTTTTCGAGAAGGTCGACCGGGACATTCCCCTCAAGGGGTTGAATTGGTTCTTCGACCACGCCGAGACCATCTCGGAGCGCTCGATCGATCGCATAGCGGCGCTTGGCGGCGGCGTCGCCGTGCAGCATCGCATGGCCTATCAGGGCGAGTATTTCGTCGAGCGCTATGGCGCTCGCGCAGCCGAGGCGACCCCGCCGGTGGCACGGATGCTGGGTAAGGGTGTGAAGACTTCGGCCGGCACCGACGCCACCCGCGTCGCCTCCTACAATCCCTGGGTCTCGCTCTCCTGGCTGGTCACTGGCCGCACCGTCGGCGGCCTCCGCATGACCCCGCAGCGCAATTGCCTCGATCGCGAGACCGCGCTCAGGATGATGACGGAGAAGGTGACCTGGTTTTCCAACGAGGAGGGGAAGAAGGGCCAGATCGCCGTCGGCCAATTCGCCGACCTGATCGTGCCCGACCGCGACTTCTTCTCGTGTCCGGAGGACGAGATTTCGCACATCACCGCCGATCTGACGGTTGTCGGTGGCAAGATTGTCTATGGCACTGGGGACTTCGCAAGCCTTAACGAAAGCGCGCCCCCTTCGGCCATGCCCGACTGGTCGCCGGTCAGGACCTTCAAGGGCTATGCGGCCTGGGGTGAACCGGAGGGTGCCGGCAAGCACTCCTTGCGGCGGGCAGCCATGACCAACTGCGGCTGCGTCAACTCCTGCGGCGTCCATGGCCATGACCATGCGCGGGCCTGGTCGAGCAGGCTGCCGGTCTCCGATCTCAAGAACTTCTGGGGCGCCCTAGGCTGCGCCTGCTGGGCGGTGTGATGCGCGACATCAGCCTTCCTGCGGACCGCCTTCTGCTCGTCGTGCTCTTCGCCGTCAGCGGTCATCGCCTGAAAATGCCAAACGCGGGGGTCAAGAAGATGCGTGGTTGCGAGAGCCAGCGCGGGCCAATCGGCCTTTTACGAAATGGGAGACCATGAACGATGTCGATATCGGATTCCGCGACCGTGCCTGCAAGCCAGGCTCCAGCACTACGTTGGTTCGCTTTGCTTCTGCTCTGCGCAGCCTACATTCAGGGACCGGTGACCAAGATACTCGATTTCAATGGCGCCATCGGCGAGATGAGCCATTTCGGCCTGTCGCCCGCGCCCGTCTTCGCTGTCTTGGTGATCATCCTCGAACTCGTGACGACCGCGATGATCCTGACCGGCCGCTGGCGGTGGCTCGCCGCACTCTTCCTTGCCGGCTTCACCCTGGTTGCTACGTTCATCGCCCTGCGTTTCTGGGAGTTGCCGCCGGGACAGGAACGGATGATGGCGACGAACGCCTTCTTCGAGCATCTCGGCCTGATCGGCGGCTTCCTCCTGGTCGCGCTAGATGACCTTGTGCGGGTGAAGGGAGCGGCTAGCTGAGCGATGTGCCCTCGAGTTCCGCACCCCTGCAGAAGGTCTTCGCGGCGCGCTGGGCGGCGACGATTGTCGGCAACGTCGGCAGCTTCATGCGCGAGGGTCGCCTGTGCGTGGTTCGTCACGGATCTCTCAGGCGCTCCGGTTGCGGTCGCTATGGTGCAAGCGACCGCAAACTCTTTGCGAACTTCACCCAGGGCTGAACGCAGATCTGCTTAGGAGAGACTGACAAATGCGACAGGAGGTTATCGGTGCCGCAGTTCCGACGGTGCTGCGAGGATCGGCGATCTATGCCATGGCGACCGCCGCGGGCATCGCAGTGGCGAACATCTACTACAATCAGCCGATGCTCGGCCTTATCGAAGAAGCGCTGCCCGGCCGACTGACTGAACTGGTGCCGACCGCAACCCAGCTTGGCTACGCCTGCGGACTTTTTCTGCTCGTGCCGCTCGGCGACATCGTTGAACGGCGGCGATTGATCGTTCTGCAGTTCGGCTTTCTCGCCATAGCGCTCGTGCTGGCCGCAATGGCCCCGAACGCATTGCTCGTCGTCCTCGCGTCTCTCGTGGTGGGGCTCTCGGCCACGGTCGCCCAGCAGATCGTTCCATTGGCCGCGCATCTATCGCCACCGGAGCGCAGAGGGGCTGCCGTCGGTACGGTCCTGGCGGGCATTCTGACGGGCATTCTATTGAGCCGGACGCTCGCCGGTTTTGTAGCGACCCAGGCGGGTTGGCGAGAGATGTTCTGGCTGGGTGCGCCGATGGCGCTCGCCGCAGGTGGGCTGATGTGGCTGATCCTGCCGGCGACACCGCCTGAATCCGACCTCAGCTATGGGAAGCTGCTGCGTTCGATCTTCGGTCTTTGGTGGGAATTTCCAGCCTTGCGGCTCGCGGCCATCACCCAGGCGCTTATCTTCGCGGCGTTCATTGTGTTCTGGACGGTGCTCGCCTTTCGACTTCAAGCGCCTCCTTTCCACCTTGGAGCGGATGTCGCCGGGCTTTTCGGCGTCCTAGGGGCCGTCGGCATCTTCGCCGCGCCGCTGGCCGGTCGCTTCGCCGATGCCCGCGGCCCCGCGCCAATTGTCGCGACGGGCGCCGTCGTGACATTGCTGTCCTGGTTCATCTTCGGTGCCTGGACCTCGCTCACGGGCTTGATTGTCGGTGTACTGCTGCTCGACTTCGCTATGCAGTCGGCCCTGGTCTCGAATCAGCACATCGTCTTCGAACTGCGTCCAGAGGCTCGAGCCAGGCTCAACACCGTCCTCGTCGGCGCGATGTTCCTTGGCGGTGCGCTCGGCTCCGCAGGCGGCACGACGGCCTGGCAACTCGGCGGCTGGACCGGTGTCGTCGGGCTCGGCCTGACATTCGCGCTCCTCGCAACGGCGATGCAGCTTGTGAATATCAACCGCCGCCCGCGTCACGCACGGGGTTCCTGATCGTCGCCGGCGCAAGCGCGGCGCGAAGTGAGCAGCAGATCATGCGTCTCGAAGCCGTTCTCGGCATCGATAGCGTGCTCGCCGGCGGGCCGCGCTCGCGCCGACATTCGATGGCCAGGAGGCCTGGCTGTCTCTTTCGTGCACGAGCCCATGAAACCGCAACAATGATCCGGCCTTGACGGGCTACCGGCGCAGCGAGGTCATCGGTCTGCGTTGAGGCGGAGTCGACATCGAGGGCAGTTGCCTGCGCCTAGCTGACAGCAAGGAGGGAGCATCAGTGCGTCCCATCGGCTGCCAGCCCTCGAATACCTCGAAGGTCACTGCGACGAGGAACAGAGTGCCGAGGACCACGTCTTTCCCGGCCGGGAGTCTGAACCGGTGCTCAGCACAAAAGCACCGCGTCAGACCAGGGCGCACACCGTCTTCGCCTCGAGATAGTTCTCCAGGCCGGGTGCGCCGTTCTCGTAGCCCCAACCAGACTGCTTGTGACCACCCTTGGGCAGCTCCGGCGAGAAGTAGGAGTGGCAGTTGATCCATACGGTGCCGGAACGGATGCGCGCCGACAGACGATGCGCGGTGGAGAGATCGCGCGTCCATAGGCTTGCCGCGAGGCCATAGGGCGAGTCATTGGCAAAGGCGACCGCCTCATCCAGCTCGTCGAACGGCGTCACGGCGACGACGGGTCCGAAAATCTCCTCGCGCATCATGCGCATCTGCGGCCTGACGCTTGTGACCACGGTAGGCTCGAAGAAGGTACCCGTCCGCTTTCCGCCGACAACGATGTCGGCGCCGGCTTGCTCGCCTTCCGCGACATAAGCCGCGACGCGTTCGGCCTGGACCGCGTTGACCAGCGGTCCGAGATCGGTATCGGGATCGAGCCCGTGACCGAGCCTCAGCTTCGCCGCCTCCCTTGCCAGCCCCTCGATCAGCTTTTCGCAGATCGAGCGATGGGCATAGACGCGTGAGCCGGCGACGCAGACCTGGCCGGCATTGGCGAAGATGCCGCGCGCGATGCCGGGGATCGCGAGCTCCATATCGGCATCGGGCATGACGATGGCCGGCGACTTGCCGCCGAGCTCGAGCGTGAGCTTCTTCAGATTGCCGCTTGCGGCAGTGACGATCAGCTTGCCGACCTCGGTCGAGCCGGTGAAGGCGACCTTGTCGACACCCGGATGCGCGGCAAGCGCGGCGCCGACCGTCTCGCCCGGGCCGGTGACGATATTGACGACGCCGGCCGGCAGGCCGGCCTCGATCAGGAGCTCGCCGAGCCTCAGCGCCGTGAGCGAGGTCTCCTCCGCCGGCTTCAACACCACGGTGCAGCCGGTGGCGAGCGCGGGCGCGAGCTTCATCGCCGCCATCAGCAGCGGCGAATTCCACGGCGTGATGGCTGCCACCACCCCGATCGGCTCGCGCGTGGTATAGGCGAAGATCTTCTTGCCCATCGGCTGGTGCGAGATGGAGGTGGGAATGGTCGTGCCCAGGATCTTGGTGGCGAAGCCGGCGAAGTAGCGGAACTGCTCGGCGGCTGCCGGTATTTCGCCGAAGCGCGCGGTCTTCAGCGATTTGCCCTGGTCGAGGGTCTCGAGCTCGGCAAGCTCGTCCGCTTGGCGGTCGATCGCCTCGCCGATTCGCCACAAAAGCTTGCCGCGCGCCGAGGGCGTCATGCCGCGCCAGGCATCGCTCTCGAACGCACAGCGAGCCGCCGCTACGGCCCGGTCGGCATCCTCCGCGGTGCCTTGCGCAAGGTTGGCGAGCAGGCATCCGCTGGCGGGATCGGTGGCCGGCATGGTCGCGCCATCGGAAGCGTCGTACCATCGGCCGCCGATCAGGTGCTGCAGGCGTGGTCGCGCGAGAAAGGCCTTCACGCCTTCGTGCCTGGGATCGCTGTTGCGGATGGCGATGGTCATGGCCTGGATTCCGTTCTCAGCCCTGAGTGGATGGCGGAGCGCTGCGGTCCGCCATTGCCCTGACGGCGGCGAGCGCTCCACGGATGATGGAGTGATAGCCGGTGCAGCGGCAGATGTTGCCTTCGAGCGCCGCGCGGATGGCGGGCTCGTCGGCGTCGAGGTGCTCACGCAGCAGCGCCGTGAGCGCGATCGTGGAGCCCGGCGCGCAGTAGCCGCACTGGAAGGCGTTCTCCTCGGCAAGCGCGCCGCGGACGATGGCCGCCTCGGGCAGGGCGTCGAGACCTTCAGGCGTGAGGATATCCGCGCCGTCGATCTGCCATGCCATCAGCAGGCAGGCATTCACCGGCCGCCCGTCCATCAGGACTGCGCAGGCGCCGCAGCGGCCGATGCCGCACGCCTTCTTGGCTGCCGTCAGCCCCAGCCGCTCTCGCAGCATGTCGATGAGGCGCATGTCCGGCGGGACCTGCATCGCCGTGTCCGCGCCGTTGAGGCGAAAGGCGACGGCAATCGTCTCGGTCATGCCGCCGCTCCCAGCGCGTCGAGCAGCCTTTCGGCATCGAAGGGCACGGCGTGCGGCCAGACGCCGGTCGCGTCGGCAACCGCATTGGCGATCGCCGGCGTGACCGCGCCGATGCCGAGCTCGCCGGCGCCGCGCGGCCCGAACGGGTCGCCTGGGTCGAGGTTCTCGAGCGCGTAGGTTGCGACGGATTCGGGCGCGTCGGCGATGCTGGGCATCATGTAGGTGTCCAGGTTGGCGGTGACGTAGCGGCCGTCCTGCATGGCGGCGTGCTCCGTCAGCGTGAAGCCGACGCCCTGCAGCCCGCCGCCTTCGATCTGGCCGAGATAGGCGGCGAGATCGAGGATCGGCCCGGCGGCTGTATGCTGGCTGAGATCGAGCACGCGCACCTGCCCGGTGATGCGGCTGACGGCCACCCGCGCCAGGGCCACGCCGAAGGCGAAGATCATACGGGCATTGCCCTCGAAATAGTCAGACTTGGGAAACTCGAAGCTCGTTGCCGCGAAAGGCAGTTTCTCGGGATCGAGCCCTTCCGCCAGCGCGGCGAAGCTCAGCAGCAGCTCGCCGCTGTTCGAATGGCGCTCGACGATGCCGCCAGGTGCGATCGCCAGGGTCGCGGGCTCCCGGCCGAGGCGTTCGGCCGCGCGAGCGAGGATGCGCTCGGCCAGCGCCGGAGCCGTCTTCGCCGCGACCTTCCACACGACGAAGGTCCCGCGCGACGCCGTGGTCGAGCCGGATTCCGGGGTCCGGCCCGTATCGCCTGTTACCGGCCTGACGTCGTCGCGGCCGCAACCCAGCGCGGCGGCGACGGCGGACCTGATCGAGGTCAGCAGGCCTTGGCCCATCTCGTCCAAGCCGTAGAGCGCCTCGATTGCGCCGTCGGCAGCGAGCCGCAACGCGCCGCCTCCCGGGTCGGGCGGCAGCGTGCCCAGCCCGTTGCCCTGGTAGTTCATCGCCATGCCTGTGCCGACGATCTCCGAACCATCATCGGATGGGCCGCGAGGCCTTTGCCAGATCGGGTCGGCCGCGGCGGCCTTGAGCATTTCCTCGAGGCGTTCGGACGGCGCGACGACCTGGCCGAGATAGCCGCGCGTGCCGGGCTTGCGCATATTCCTGCGCCGGATCTCGAAGACGTCGAGTCCGCATTCCGCTGCCAGCCGGTCCATCTGGCATTCGACGGCGTAGGCCATTTGGTTGGCGCCGAAGCCGCGGAAGGCGCCGCACACGCCGTTGTTGGTATAGGCGAGCCTGCCCGACGTGCGAACATTCCGAACCACATAGGGCCCGCAGGCGTGTTCGAGCGCAGTTTCCAGGACTGCGGGCCCAAGCGAGGCGTAGGCGCCGGCGTCGGAGATCACATCCACCTGTTGGGCAAGCAGCAAGCCGTCCGCATCGCAGGCCGTGCGCATGCGGATCGTCATCGCGTTGCGCTTGGCGCCGGCAAGGACGGATTCGGCGCGGTCGAGCTGCAGGCGCACCGGCTGGCCGGTCTTCAGCGCAAGCAGGGCCAGCGCCGGCTGCACGGTCAGCTCGTCCTTGCCGCCGAACGCGCCTCCCGTCGGACTGGTCACGACCCGGATCTTCTCCTCCGGCAGGCCGAGGATGCGCGAAAGCTGCTGCCGGTCGCGCAGGCCGTATTGGCCGCCGGCACAGACATTCAGCGTTCCATCCGTATCTACGAAGGCATGGCCGCCTTCGGTCTCCATGAAACCGTGCATCTGGCGCGGCGTTTCGTAGACGGCCTCGACGACGTGGGCGGCGCGGGCAAAACCCTCGGCGATGTCACCGCGTTCGAAGCCGAGGGAGGTTTGCAAATTGCCCGCCGCGTGCACGGGCTCGGCGTCGGCTGAAAGCGCCTGCTCCGGATCGGAGACGACGGGCAGCGGCGCATAGCGCACCCGGATGAGACCGAGCGCGCGCTCGGCGGTCTCGGCATCGACCGCCGCCACCGCTGCGACGGCATCCCCGACATAGCGGACCTTGTCGAAGCAGAGCGCCGGCTGGTCTTGCACGACAATGCCGAAGGCGTTGCTTCCGGCGATGTCGCGATGCGTGACGACTGCCGCGACGCCGGGCAAGGCCTCAGCCGCGCTTGTGTCAATCGAGAGAATCCTCGCGTGGGGAATGCCGGCGCGCAAGATCCGTCCCACCAGCATGCCCGGCTGGCGATGGTCGGTCAGGTATCTCAGCTTGCCCTCGATCTTGGCCGGGCCGTCTGGGCGTATGTGCCAGCGTTCTCCGGCGGTGCAGCGCGTCAGCCGGATTTCGCCGGCCGGCGGCGTGGCGGGGCGGGCAGCCGGAGCGGAGGGCCTGGAGGGTTGCGCGTCAGTTTTGCCGCCACCCAGCCCATGCACGAGGGCGTTGGCAGCAACCTTGCGGCGATAGCGGGCGGAACGGAAAGCATCGTCCGGCGCGACGATCTCGCCCTCGATCGCCGCCCGCAATGCGTTCCAGTCGACGCCGGGAAACGGCTGGCCGACGAGCAGGGCCTCGGCTCCGCCGAGCCGGGCCGGCGTCACGACGCCTCCGCCGACAGCCAGGCGTGCGGCTGCGACACGACCGTCGACGATTTCGATGATCCCGGCGGCGCCGATCACGCTCGGCGTGAAGGCGATGCGAAGACCGATTTTGCGATGCGTCCAGCGGACATGTGCATCGGGAACCGGGACCGTGATCGCTTCGATGATCTCGCCGCCGGGCTCCTGACGCAGCCATTCGGAAAGCGGCAAGGTCCGGCGTCCCGCCACGCAGGAGCTTTCGACACGGGCGTCGAGCGTGAGCAGGGCAGGGAGCAGGCAGCCGGTTCGGCCGGCAACGTTGCCGCCGACCGTCGCCAGATTGCGGACCGCCGGGCCTGCGGTCGCGCGGAGTGCCGCGGCGAGCAATGGCAGCTCTTCGCGCACGGTCGCGTCACGCTCCACAGCGCCCAGCGTCGTGAGTGCGCCGATCCGGAGCCCGTTGCCGGCAGGGACAATCCCCTTCAATCCGCCGATCTGGCCGATGTCGACAAGGCTGCGCGGCTTCGGCAGGCCTTTCGCCCACTCCAACTGGAGCGCGGTTCCGCCGGCGACCAATCTCGCATTGCCGCCCGCCAGGATGGCCAGCGCATCGGCGATCGATGTCGGGCGAAGCACCTGCACGGTCAGTGCGCTCCCGTCGTTCCGAACCGCAGGCCCTTCTCCTTGAGCCAGCGACGATAGGCGACCGAAGAGCCGTCCGCCCGCGTCGGGATCTCCAGGCGCGGTTCGAGCGGCAGCAGGAGGGGACGCTGGTTCTCGACTATGATCCGGTCCTGCAGGAAGATCACCTGCTCGAAATTGAGCAGCGCCGTGTCGGTCGAGGTCGCGTCGACGAGATACATGACCGGCTGCGCGCGGCAGAGATCCTCCTCGATCGGCTGGATGAAGAGCGCGATGGCATCGAGGCGGTCCGGCGCGCTGGGGCAGACGCGGTAGAGCATCACCACGAAGGGGCTTGGCACGCGGTAGGTGAGGTGCACGAAGTCGCCTGAGCTTTCCGTCGCCGCGATGCGCGGCTGGAAGAAGGTGCAGTTGGTGGCCCAGACCTCGTCCACGTCGCGGCGGATCTCGCTCAGATAGCGCGGCACCTCGGTGTGCGGCTCCGATCCGAGTATGTCGGTGTGCACGAAGGGGAAATGCGCCATGTCGAGGAAATTCTCCACGACGCGCAGGCCGGAGGCGCGCATCCTGACCCAGCCGCAGGGCACGAAGCGGCGGTCCGCCTCATGGCTTTCGGCGATGTCGAAAATGTCCTTGTTAGGGCGGCCAAGCGTCGTCCAAATGCAGCCGTAGCGCTCCTGCGCGGGGAGGGCGCGGCTTCTTCCGCCGTCGTGCAAGATTTCACGGATGACCGGCACTCCGGCCTCGTCGCGGCAGAGTTCGATGTCCTGGCCGAGCAGGCGTGTCACGACCGGAGCTTGTCCGAGTTCCGCGGCGGTCGCCACCGCGTACCATTCGTCGAGCGCCGCCCTGTCGGTCGTCTTCATGGCTCCGCTCCGTTCAGTCGGTCCATTGCCGGACGCCGCCGGCATTCTCGGCGAGGAAGGCCGCTCGCCGGGCAAAGAGGCCGGGCGCCACCTTGCGGACTTCGGCGATGATCTCACCCAGATCGGCGGTCTTGATCTCGCCATCCTCGACGACGATCTGGCCGTCGATCATCGTCATTGCCACGTCGCTGCCGCGCACGGCATGGACCAGATTGTGCTGCAGGTTGAAGTAGGGGCCTTCGCCGTAGAGGGGCGTCATGCGCGGCGTGTCGGTGCGGACCGCGATGATGTCGGCGCGTTTGCCGGGCTCGATCGAGCCGATCTCGGCGTCGAGCCCGATCGCCTTTGCCCCGGTGATCGTCGCCATGCGCAGCACCTGCCAACTGTCCATGGCGGCGGCGTCGAGGTCCTTGAGCTTGCCGAGCAGGGAGGCGACCTTCATCTCCTCGAACATGTCGAAATTGTTGTTCTCCTTCTCGCCGTCCGTGCCGATGCCGACCGCAACGCCGGCGGCCAGCATCTCGCCGACCAGCGCGATGCCGCTGGCGAGCTTCATGTTGGAAACGGGGTTGTGCGCGACCGACACGCGGCGCTTCGCGATGAATTCAATCTCGGCGGAATCAAGCCATACGCCGTGCGCGATCATGGCGAGCGGCGTTTCGAAGAAGCCGAGATCGTCGAGCACGTACATCGGCCGCTTGCCGTAGCGTCTCTCGAATTCGGCGAGCTCGATCTGGGCTTCGCTGCAGTGGGTGTGGAAACCGGTGCCGCGCTTCTTCGCCAGCTCCACGGCGCGGCGCTGCCCTGCCTCGTCGGCATAGAAGAGATGCTCGAGACCGACCCATACGTTGACGCGGCCGCCGGCCTTTCGATGCCACGTCTCGATCATCGCCTCGTTCATGTCGAGCGTGTCGAAATAGTTGTAGTCCGGATGCTCGCCGACATAGGGCACGGCGACGAGCCGGTTGCCGATCGCTTCCGCCGCCTTGGCGCTGCCCTCCATGAAGCGCCACATATCGACGACCGTGGTCGTGCCGCCGAGCACGGATTCGGCGTAGCACAGCCACGACGCGGCTTCTGCCTCGTGCGGCTGCAGCACCCTGTGCATCGGGTTGATGTGCAGCGTCAGCCAATCCCAGACCGGCAGGTGCTCGGCGGTGCCGCGCAGGAAACCTGAATGCGCGTGCGCGTTGACGATGCCCGGCATCAGCACGCTGTCGGTGATTTTTTTCACCGGCGCCGACGGGTTGTCGGCCGCGATCTCCCGCAGCTTGCCGACCGCGGCGATGCGGCCGTCCTCGATCAGCACGGCGCCGTCGGCGATGACGCTGTTGGTCGCGTCCATGGTGAGCAGATGGTCGCCTGCAAGGATCATGCTTTCACTCACTACGTTCCCCTCATCCGTTCGTCCCTTGTCCCCACAGCCAGGCAAGTTTCAGGCCGCCTGCAGGATGAAGTCGGCCGCGCGTTCCCCGATCATCGTTGCCGGCGCATGGGTGTTGCAGCTCGGTATGATCGGGATCACCGACGCGTCGGCGACGGTGAGTCCGCCGATGCCTCGCACCGCGAGGCGGCTGTCGACCACGGCCTCCTCGTCCTCGCCCATGCGGCAGGTGCCGCAGGTATGGAAGAAGGTCGAGCAGGCGTCGCGGACGAAGGCGACCGTCTCCTTTCGCGAGAGTCGCCGGTCGGGCGCGGCGAAGCCGGCGAAGACATGCGCGTTGGCGCGCGCGGCCGCCATCTCGATGACGGCCTCCACCGCCGTGACCATCGCCTCCAGATCCTCGGACTCGGCGAGGAAGTTGGGCTGGATCTCCAGCGCGCCGCCCGGCCGGGCCTCCAGCAGCCGCAGATGGCCGACGCTCTTCGAGCGCATCACGCCCGCGCCGAAGGAGAAGACGTCGCCCGAAATCTCGTAGCGGGCGCGGATCGCCGGCTCGGCGCTGTTGCCCTGCACCGGGAAGGCGTGGAGGTCGGCCTGCGGCAGGTCCGGCCGCGATTTCCAGTTCACCATCGATCCGCCGCCATTGCCGGTCACCGGCCCGAGCGGCCGTTTCGCCCGGAAGACGCAGGCTTGCGCCAGCGGATGATCCTGGAGATTGCGGCCGACGCCGGGAAGCGCGTGGACGGTCGGGATGCCGAGCCTGTCGAGCTCGGCCGGGTCGCCGATGCCGGCGAGCATCAGCAGGCGCGGGGTGTCGATGGCACCCAGGGCCAGCACGACATGTTCTCGCGCGCGGGTCTCCCGCTCCGCGCCGCCGACGAGATGGCGCACGCCGGCGCACCGGCTGTTCTCCACCGCCAGCCCGACGGCCAGCGATTCGGTCAGGACGGTGAGGCGCGGATGGTCGAGGATCGGCAGCAGGTAGCCCTGCACGGCGCTCCAGCGCCGGCCGCCGGCGACGTTGAAGTTGGCGGGCGCGGCGCCCTCGTTGTCGGAACCGTTGGGATCGTCGATGACAGGGATGCCCAGCTCCGCCGCGCCGTCGATGAGCGCCTGCGCCACGGGATGCATTTCGGCCGCGCGCTCGATGCGCAGCGGTCCGCCCGCGCCGCGCCATTCGCTGGCGCCGTCCCGCCAGTCCTCGCAGCGGCGGAAGTAGGGCAGGCAGTCAGCGAAGCTCCAGCCCTTCGCGCCGGCGTTTTCCCAGGCATCGTAGTCGCGCGGATGGCCGCGATACCACATCATCGCATTGATGGCGCTGGAGCCGCCGAGCACCTTGCCGCGCGGGATGCCGATGGTGCGGCCGTTGACGGGCGGGGCGGGCGCGTAGTCGTAGCCCCAGTCATAGGCGCCGCGCCCGAGCGGCACCCATTGCGCCGGATTGTCGATCTCGGCGATGCCGATGCCGGCCGGCCCCGCCTCGATCAGCAGCACCTCGGCGCCTGCGTCCACCAGCCGCCGCGTCACCGCTGCGCCGCCGGAGCCCGCGCCGACCACGATGACGTCGTAGGAAGGTTTGAGCGGCCTGGCGGGAATGGCTGGGGCGGAGGCGATCATGGGCGGACTTCAGTTGTGCTCGCTCGGACCCATGATGGTTATGCCTTCTGTCGCCTCGACATGGCGCACGAAGATGTATTTGTCCTCGCGGCCGTCGCTGTGCTTGCGCCTGATGTCGGGCTGCACCGTGCCCGATACCTTGGCGACGACGATGTACGGCTTCCCGGCGGCCAACCCCGCCTTGCAGTGGGCGTCGAACTCGTCGAGCGTGCGCACCAGATAGGCGTCCTTGACCCCAGCGCCGCGGGCAATCGCGGCGAGGTCCACCCGGCCGAAGGCGGTGTGGGTCGGCGGGCCGCCGATCGACAAATACTGCTCGTTGTCCCAGACGACGACCAGCAGGTTCTTCGGCTGCTCATTGCCGAGCGTGGCGAGGATGCCGAGGTTGAAGAGCAGGCCGCCGTCGGTGTCGAGCGAGACGATGCGCCGGTGCGGCAGGCCGGCCGCCAGCCCGAGGGCCTGGGGGGTCACGCAGCCGAGCTGCTGCTGGAAGAGGCTCGCCTCGCGCATGTGCGGCGCGGCGTTGTACCATTCGTCGACGCTGCCGCCGAGCGACAGGATCACCAACTCGTCCTTCAGCCGGGCAGCGAGCGCCTTCATGCAGTCGAAGCGTTTCATCGCACCACCTCGCCGCCGAGCGCGACCGCCGAATGGTAGTAGGACGCGTAGGACCAGGAGTAGGCGTCTGCGATCGCCCGTTCGATCTTTTCCTCCTCGCGCACCACGCGGTAGGGGATGCGCAACGCGTCCAGCACCGGCTCCATGGTGATGCCGTGGGGGATGGCCCACCAGTTGTTCTCGCCGAGCTCGCCGCGGTAGCTCATCAGCATCACGACCGGGATGCCGGCGCCCAGCCCCATGCGCGCCAGCGGCTCGACCGAGGCACGCAAGCCCGAGTTCTCCATCACCAGCGCGGCCCGCTTGCCCGACAGGAACACGCCGCCGCAGATGGCCGCGCCCTCGCCCTCGTTGGTGACGCGAATCGTCCTGATGTCGGGATCGGCGTCGAGCGCAGGGTAGAGTTCCTTGAACAGCGAATCCGGCAGGTAGCAGACGATCGACACTCCTGCTCTTTTCAGACCGCGAATGACGGCGTCCACCGCGCTTTTCTTCATGCGAATTCTCTCCTGCCGGCGCAGGTTCGCAGAAAAGGAGATGTTCCGAATAGTGCAAAAGGAAGCCGCGACATGATGCGAAGAACGCAACAACTGGCGGCGGTGGTCATCGATCGTTTCCGAGCCGCTCTACCGTCTGCGCCAGTTGCGTGGCGAAGGCGGAGGCCGCGTCCGACATCTCGCGCTCCGGCCGGGTGAGCAGCATCAGCCGGCGCGGCGGTATCTTGGCATCATGCAGCGGGACGAAGATCAGCGTCCCGTCGGCGACCTCCGCCTCGACGCCGATGCGCGTCTGTAGCACTGTGCCCAGATTGAGCTTGGCCAGTTCGATCATCAGTCCGATCGAATTGGTTCGAGACCGCCGTGTCAGATCGATGATCGAGCGGCTGATAGCCTCTTCCACCGAAAGCCCCAGCGCCAGGCTGCCGTCCGACAGGATCACGCGCTCGCCGGAAAGGTCGAACAGCTTAAGCTCTTTGCGGCCGGCGAAGCGGCTCTCCGGATGCGCAACCACGCCGAGCGGCAGCATGGCTGCCGCGATCTTGCGCACGCTGCGCGGCACCTGCACGTCGAAGGCGAGCGCAAGCTGGCAGTCGCCCTCCGCCACGGCATCGCACGCCTGCTGCGACCCTGCGACCCGCACGTCCACCGTGATCAGCGGGTGACGCTCCCAGAACGCCTTCAGCGCGGTCGGCATGAGGCCGCGCGCGACGCTCTCGACCACGGTCACGGAGACGCCGCCGCGGTTGAGGCCGCGCAGGTCGTTGATCTCCGACCAGGCGCGGCCAAGCTCGGAGGTGCTCACTTTGGCGTGGTAGAGCAGCAGCTCACCCGCACTGGTCAGCTTCAGGCGTTGCCGCACCCGCTCGAACAACGGCGTGCCGATCTCGTCCTCCAGCGCCTTGATGAGGCGGCTGATGGAGGATGGCGCGACGTTGAGCACCTGCGCGGTCTGCCGCACCGAGCCCAGCCGCGCCACCAGCTGGAAATAGTGGATACGCGGCGAGACGAGGCCGAGGCGGTAGGGATCCACTCAGGCCGCCTCGAAGGCCGGCACGATTGCCATCTCCGGCACCAGCACGAGGCCCTTGTCGGTGATGCGTATCTCCGGGATCACGGAGAGCGGGATGAGGTTGAAGCCCATATAGGGGATGGAGCAGCCGGCGGCTTCCCATTCGCGCTTCAGCACCTTCATCTCCTCCGCAACCTCGGTGACGCGCTTGTCCGACAGAAGCCCGGCGATCGGCAGGTCGACCATCGCGGTCACCTTGCCGTCATGGACCACGCAGACGCCGCCCTGCTTCTCCTCGAGCGCGCGCAGCGCGACCTGCATGTCGGCCTCGTTGACGCCCGCGACGATGATGTTGTGGCTGTCATGCCCGACCGAGGATGCGACCGCGCCGCGCTTCAGCGCGAAGTTGCTGAGCAGCCCGTGCGCGACATTGCCGGCGGACTTGCCATGCCGTTCCACCACGGTCACGAAGCAGAGTCCGTGCCGGTCGAAATGCGTCTGCCAGTCGTTTGCCGGCTCGAGCGTGATCCGCTCGTGGCCGAGCGTGATGCCCGGCAGCTCGGTCCGTATGGTGTGCGCCACGACCTTTTCGGTCGGAAGGTCCGGGGTGAGCTTGATCGCCTTCGGCAGCTTCACCGTGTGGT
Organism: Mesorhizobium sp. M2A.F.Ca.ET.043.05.1.1; assembly: GCF_003952445.1. NCBI lineage: Bacteria > Pseudomonadati > Pseudomonadota > Alphaproteobacteria > Hyphomicrobiales > Phyllobacteriaceae > Mesorhizobium > Mesorhizobium sp. M2A.F.Ca.ET.043.05.1.1. The sequence goes on along the minus strand of NZ_CP034446.1, from coordinate 3,654,978 downwards.
AGGCCGCCTCGGGATAGCGGTAACGCTGCGACAGCGCTTGGTCGAGGACCGGCGTGATCCTGCGGTCCTCGACGACCAGTTCGCCGCCGTACCAGGTGTTCACCGGCTTGTAGGAATCGTCGAGCAGCACGAGGTCGGCGCGCCGACCGCCGCCCAAGCCCCCGATCTCGCCTTCCATGCCGAAGCGCGTGGCGCCGTGCAGCGAGCCCATCGCCCAGGCCTGTTCCGGTTTCATGCCGGCTTTCATCGCCTCGCGCGTGACCCAGTCGAGGCCGAAGAGCAGCAGATCGTCGGCGTCGCGGTCGTCGGTGCACACGGCGACGCGCTTGTGCGAGGCGCCGAGCTCAGTGATCGTCTTGATCGCCTGCGGGAGCGAGTGCCACGGCGTCGTCGGCGGGCCGCCGCGCAGGAAGAGCCAGATGCCGGCTTCCAGCATATCGTCGGCGATCTCGCGGTCGATCGCCTCGTGCGTGTCGGTCACGCCGGAAGCGGCATAGGCCGCCACGAATTCGCGGCCGTAAACGTGGCCGGAGACGGGGCGGCCGCGCTGGAGCGCCGCGGCGAGGATCGCATGGCTGCGCTCGTCGCCCATCGCCACCTGCACGAAATCCATCTTTTCGCCGAGCGCCACCGCTTCCGGCCATTTGTCGAACAGCGCGCCGATCTTTTCCGCCGTCAGGTCGCCGCCGGCCGTTTCGAGCTGCGGCGAGGTGGCCGGCACTGTGCTGGGCACCGTCAGGAAAATCGAGAGCGGCGCCTGGCGGGCGTCTTCGAGCATTGCCTCGACGCCCGCCACGTCCATCACGTTGCCGATCTCGTGGCTGTCGCAGAAGATGGTCGTGGTGCCGTTGAGCAGCGCGGCCTCCGCATAGGCGCAGGCCGTGACCATCGATGATTCGATGTGGATGTGCGGATCGACCAGTCCCGGCGCGACGATGCCGCCCTTGGCCTGGTAGACCCCGGCGGCGGTTCCCATGTAGGTGCCGGCGGGCTTCACCGAGGCGATGCGCCCGCCCGAGATCCAGACTTCGCGGTCCGCCAGGATGCGTTCGGAATAGGTCGACAGCACGCGCGCCCCGGCAATGACCAGGTCGGGCTCCTGCCTGCCGAAGGCGACGTCGGCCAGCCTCCGCGTCATGGTCGAGAGCGGCTGTACCGAGAAGCGGCTGAGAGTGTTCATGACTTTTCTGCCTTCTGCCTGGGCGCCTGCGCCTCAATAATAGTCCGGAATGCCCGGCATGGTTACGAAACCGGGGAGCGAACGGACGCGCCGTCCCCAGCGCCGCAGCCCGGCATATTCATCGTGGTCGATCCCGAAATCGCGGCTGAGCGCGAAGGCGGGAAACAGCGCGATGTCGGCGATCGTGGGATGGCCGGCCGCGAACCAGTCGAGGCCCTCGTAGCCGCGCGCGATCATGTGGTCGTCCATGATGCGCAACAGCTTGCCCGCCGATGCCTGCAGCGCCTCGCCGTTGCCCGGCGTGTCGAACAGTGAGTTGCGGCGCGCCTCGCCCGCGACCGCCAGCGCGCCGGCCGAGAAGACGAGCCACTGCATGACGCCGGCGAAGTCGGCGCCCTCCGCCGGCAGCCATTTGCCAGCAGCGTCATTGGCGCGGGCGAGATGCGCAAGGATCGCTTCGGCGCCGAACAGGGTCAGGTCGCCGTCCTTCAGAATCGGCAGTGTGCCGAGCGGGTTCATGGCCAGGAAGGGCGGCGTCGTCTGCTCGTTGCCGGGGAAGGCGTTGACCGCGATCGGCTCCCATTCGAGGCCGAGCATCGAAAGCGCGAGCCGCACCTTGTAGCAGTTCTCGTCGAGCTCGTAGTTGTAGAGGACGATGCCGGCCATCACGCGGCCACCGCTGCTGCCGGCTGCGTCTCGATGCGGTGGCGCAGTTCGGCCGTCCAGGCCAGGAAATGCGCCTGTCCCTTGCCGGCATAACGTGCGGCAGGTCCGGCGATGACGACATGCAATGCCGTGCGCTCTCCGGAAAGGCTATGCAGGCCGAGGAGAAGCCTATCGTTGCCAACCGTCAGCGCGTAGAGACGGCCGTCGATCTGGCGCAGGACGGAGGCTGCAGCCTCGTCGCTGAAAGGGCGCGACGGTGTCGTCTCGATCGCCGCCAGCACCGCGTCAATGGCTGCGCCGAAAAAGACACTGCGCACCGATACGGTCTCGCCGGCCTCCTGCGGGGCAGGGGGCGCGGACTCGGTCGGCTCGGTGGCCACCCAGATCATGCCAGCCGCCTCGACCGTCTGGAAGACCGGCACCCTAATGCTCCCCGGCACGTCCAGCTCAGGATGAGCCGGGATGTAGCGGCACTGCCCGGCCGTGTCGTACTGCCAGCCGTGATAGAGGCAAGCGATGTGGTCGCCGCGCACGAAGCCGAAGCTCAGCTTCATGCCGCGATGCGGGCAGCGGTCTTCCCACACATGCGGTGCGCCGCTGTTGTCGCGCCAGACGACGAACTCCTTGCCGTCGATATGCGTGCCGGCCGAGCTCCCCGGCTCGATCGAGGCCGACAGCGCGACCGGATGCCAGACACCCGCGGTGGTCATCGTTCTTGTTCCCCATTGGAAATGCTGTGGATTCTGGTGCGCTCATAGTCGAGCACGAGGCAGTCGAGCGGGCCGAGACTGCACGCCATCTCGAACGCGTCGACGAGGTCGGGCTGGCCCGAGACTTCAACGGTGAAGCGATCGGCGGCGACGCTCCTGATCGCCATCTTCAGGTCGAGCTTCTCCGCCCGCCGATCACAGAACTCGGCGAAGCTGGGCGGCACCAGCCGTCCGATGAAGGACAGCCGGGCGGTTTCGGTCGAGACCGCCTTCACTCCAGCCCTCGCTGCTTCATGGCACCACGCACGCTGCCTACAATCCCAGCCATTTGCACAATTTTTAGGCAATATTGCGTTTCTGTCTAATTAGGCATCATTTTGGGGCTTGTGCAAGCCAAATTTCCCTGACATCTGTTGCGTAAGGGAGAATTGAAGGCACGGAAAACGACGAAAAAGTCGAACAACTTCGTGTTGAGTGGGTGTCCCGCAACGGCCTGAAAGAGCCGAAAGGGAAATGAGGCAGATGGCGCCGTCAGCGACATTGTGCCTCGCAATGGGGAAGGCTGATGTCTTTGGCGAGCTTCGTTCAGCAGCTGCCCAAGGTCGAGTTGCATCTGCACCTCGAGGGCGCCGTTTCCGCCTCTACCTTCGCCGATCTCGCCGCTTTGAATTCGGTCGCGCTGCCCAAGCCGACAGCCGAGTTGTACAGCTACGACAACCTGCCCGACTTCCTGAAAATCTACGACCTGGTCTGCGCCTCGATCAAAAGCGCCGCGGACTTCTCGAGGGTCACCTTCGAGGCGCTGGAGCGCTGCGCGGTTGCCGGCGCGCGCTACGTCGAGCTCTTCTTCAGCCCGCATGCGCATCTCGCCCACGGCGTTTCCTACTCCACCATGCTCGGAGGCGTCCTCGACGGGATGCGGCGCGCCAAGGAAAAATATGGCATCGTCTGCAAGCTCATTCCCGCGCACAGCCGCGAACTCGGACCGGAACGCGGCGAGCAGTTCCTGGATATGGTGCTGGCCGAGCGCATGCCCGACGTGATCGGCATCGGCCTTGACTACAACGAGGCGCCGTTTCCGCCGGCCCCCTACGTGAAGATGTACGAGCGCGCGCGCTCAGAGGGGCTGAATGTCACCGCCCATGCGGGCGAGTCCGGCCCGGCCGAGAACGTTGCCGACAGCATCGACCTGCTCGGCGTGCGCCGCATCGACCACGGCTACCACGTGGTCGACGATCCCGCGCTGATCGAGCGCTGCAAGGAAGCCGGCATCGTCTTCACCTGCTGCCCCAGCACGACGTTGGCAACCACCGTCTGGCGCGACCTTGCGGCTCCTGGCCACGCGATTCGGCGCATGATCGAGGCTGGCCTCAACGTCACCATCCATTCCGACGATCCGCCGATGTTCGCCACCACGCTCGACCGCGAATACGCGCTGGTTATGGACAATTTCGCGCTCTCGCCGGAAGCGCTGAAGAAGATCGCGCTCGCCGGCCTCGAGGCCGCATGGCTCGACAACGAAACCAAGCAGGCATGGATGTCCGAATGGTCGGCGGAAATCGATGGCCTGCTGAAGACCGAACTCCTCCCAAACTGACCGCCGTGTATCGCGCAAAGGATAGAACATGATCAGTATCGAGAAGCTTTCCCGCCGTGGATTCCTCAACATGGGCGCCGCCGTCGGCGCCTCGCTCCTGCTGCCCAGGACGGGCCTGATCGGCGCCGCGCGCGCCGCGGCGCCGCTGCCGGCCGTGGCCGAGGAAGATGCCGTAATCGGCTTCGGCCATGTCGGTCCGGTCACCGACGAAGGCTGGACCTGGGCGCACCACCAGGGCGTGCTGGCCGTGCAGAAGGCGTTCCCCAAGCTGAAGAAGGTGCTCGAGGTGGAGAACGTGCCGTATTCGGCGGATGCCACCCGTATCTACCGACAGTTCGTGAGCGAAGGCGCCAACCTCATCTTCGACACATCCAGCACCGGCGACTTCCTGCACGAGGTTGTGAAGCGGGCGCCCGACGTCGGCTTCATGGAGTGCGACGGCCGCACCACGATGGACAATCTCGGCTGGTACTATCTCAACCATTGGTACCCGACCTATGTGGTGGGTGTTGCCGCCGGCCATCTCAGCAAGTCCGGCAAGCTCGGCTATGTCGCCTCCTTCCCGGTTCCGTCGGTGTTCAGCGGCACCAACGCCTTTTTGATGGGCGCGCGTTCGGTCAATCCGAATGCCACGCTGCAGGCGGTCGTCATCAACTCCTGGTTCGACCCGCAGGCCGCCGCGCAGGCCGGCACCGCGCTCATCGACAACGGCTGCGACTTCCTGTTCGGCATCATGGACGAGGCCGCCTATCTGCAGGTCGCCGAGAAGCGCGGCGTCTGGGCAGCGATGTGGAACACCGACATCCGCCGCTACGGTCCGAACGCCTACGTCTCGTCCATCGTCATCGACTTCAAGGACTTCTACGTCGACCAGGTGAAGAAGCGCCTGGCTGGCCAGTGGACCTCGAGCGAGAACCTGTTTGCGATGGGCAAGGGCATCGACCGCGACGCATGGGGCGAGAAGGTCCCTGCCGATGTCGCCAAAGCGGCCGATGAGGTCCGGCAGAAGATCATCAACGGCTGGTCGCCCTTCACCGGCGAGATCAAGGACTCGACCGGCAAGGTCCGCGTCGAGGCCGGCAAGACCATGACCGACCTCGATCTCTACTACTGGGATTGGTCGATCGAGGGCGTCTCGGGCCTCAGCGCCTGATGACCTGCCATAACGCAGCGCATTGCAGCAGGCCGGCATGAACGCCACGCAGGACCGCTACATCGCGGCGCCGGGAACGGCGCCGCTGGTGCAGCTGAAGGGTATCGCCAAATATTTCCCGGGCGTCGTCGCCAACCAGGACGTCGATCTCGATGTGCTTCCGGGAGAGATCCACGCGCTGCTCGGCGAGAATGGCGCCGGCAAGTCGACGCTGATGAACATTCTCACCGGCATCTACCAGCCCGATGCAGGCGAGATCACCATCGACGGCTACGCCAAGGAGCTCGCCACGCCGCTTGACGCAATCGCGGCGGGCATCGGCATGGTGCACCAGCATTTCAAGCTGGTGCAGGCCTTCACCGTGGCCGAGAACATCCACCTCGGCTGGAGCGAGACGCCCCGGCTTGCCTCCGCTCGTAAGCTGGAGGCGCGGACGAAGGCGCTGGCCGAACGCTTCAACCTCAATGTGCGTGCGGACGCGCGCATCAACGAGCTTTCGACCGGCGAGCAACAGCGCGTCGAGATCCTGCGCGTGCTCGCCCGCGAGGCCCGCATCCTCATCCTCGACGAACCGACGGCGGTGCTGACTCCGGCCGAGGCGCGCGAGCTCTTCAAGGCGCTGCGCGAATTCACCTCGCGCGGCAACGCGGTCATCTTCATCAGCCACAAGCTGGACGAGGTGCTGGAAATCTCCGACCGCATCACCATCCTGCGCGGCGGCCGCAGGGTCGCGACGCACGACACATCCGAGTGCGACCCTCGGATGCTGGCGCGGCTCATGGTCGGCCGCGACATCGTGCTCGCCGACATGCGGCAGCGGCCGCCCGGCGCAGCGCCCCGGTCGGCGGAGCCGATCCTGAGGCTTGAAAGCGTCTCGGCGCTCGACGACGGCGGAAAAACCGCGCTGAACGACATCACCCTCGATATCCATGCGGGAGAGATCGTCGGCATCGCCGGCGTGGCCGGCAACGGGCAACGCGAGCTCAGCCATGTGCTCACTGGGCTGCGGCGCATCGCGTCGGGACGCATCGTCGTGGACGGCGCGCCGCTCGAGGCGGGGGATGCTGCTGCGTTCAGCGAACTCGGCATCGGCCACATCCCGGAGGACCGGCTGCGCAGCGGGCTGGCCCCGGCGATGAGCGTCGCCATCAACGCCGTGATGCGCGAATACAAGAAGCCGCCCATCGGCTCCGGCGGGCTCTATCGCTCGGGCGCCGCGACCTTGCTTGCGCGCGAGATCGCCAAGGCCGCGGACGTCGCCGTGCCGGACTTCGCCATGCCGGTCCGCAACCTGTCGGGCGGCAATCAGCAGCGTCTGGTGGCGCGCCGCGAGATGCGCATCGCCCGCAAGGTGCTGGTCGCCGCCTATCCCAGCCGCGGGCTCGACGTCGGCGCCATCAACACGATGCTGCGCTACATCGTCGAGTTGCGCGACGCAGGCGCCGGCATCGTGCTTATCTCGGAGGATCTGGAAGAGCTCCTCAACCTCTCCGACCGCATCGCCGTGCTCTATGAAGGCCGGCTCATGGGCGCGCTCGACAACGACAAGATCGACGTCGAGCAGATCGGCCTGCTGATGGGCGGACGCACCGTGCGGAAGGAGGCGGCGTGATGTTGCAGGGCCGGCGCCTCCAGCGGCTGCCATCCGTCCAGCCTGGCATCGCGCTCGCCATGCGCGCGCTGGCCATTGCCATCGTGGTGCTGGCCGCATCCATCGCGCTGCTGGTGGCAGGCGAAGACCCGCTCGCGCTGGGCGCGCAACTCGTCAGCGCCACCTTCAGCTCCACCTTCGGGATGGAGGATTTCGGGCTGCTCGTGATCCCGCTGATCCTCACCGGCCTGTCGGTGGCGGTCGGCCAGCAGATCGGGACCTGGAACATCGGCGCCGAAGGCCAGTTCCTGGCCGGCGCCTTCGCAGCCACCGCGGTCGGACTGTTCGTGCCCGGCCCCGCCTGGCTCATCCTGCCGCTGATCATTGCCGCTGGCGCGCTCGGCGGCGTCGTTTGGATCCTGGTCCCCACACTGGCGCGCGCCTTCGTCGGCGTGAACGAGCTGATCACGACGCTGCTGCTCAACTTCGTGGCGGCGCTGCTCGTCTACTACGTCTCCACCGGCCCGTGGCGCGATCGCGTCGGCATGTCCAACTCCTCGACCGCGCGGATCACGGTCGAGATGCCCGAATTCTGGGGGCTGATTCACTGGGGCCTGCCGATCGCCATCCTGATGGCGCTGGCCGCCGCCGCGATCCTCGCCTTCTCCCGCTGGGGATACGAGGTGCGGCTGTCCGGCTCGAACCCTTCGGCCGCGGCCTATGCCGGCATCGCGGTGCGGCGCCACATCATCACCGTGATGCTGCTGTCGGGCCTGATCGCCGGCGTCGCCGGCGCCTTCGAGCTCGCCGGCACGGTGCACCGCCTGCAGGGCGGAATTTCCAACAACTTCGGCTATCTCGGCATCATGGTCGCGGTGCTCGCCCGCAACTCCTGCGTCGGCGTCATCTTCACCGGCATACTCATGGCCTTCATCCTCAACTCCGGCATCATCCTGCAGACTCAAGGCATCACCACCTCCGCGGTGCTGGCGATGACCGGGGCGATCCTGTTCCTGACGGCGATCGGCGACGAGCTCGCGCATTACCGCATCCTCCGCGCCGGATCGACGAGAGCATAGAGCGAGACCGACATTGGACCTCTTGACCGGAATTCTCGCCACAACCTTTCTCGCCGGCGGCGTGCTTGCGCTCGCGGCCATGGGCGAGGTGCTCGCCGAGCGCGTCGGCGTCGTCAATCTCGGCGCCGAAGGGCTGATGGCCATGGGCGCGATCACCGGCGTAGCGACCGTCGCGGCCGTTCCCTCGCCGGCGCTCGGCTTTGCCGCGGCGCTCGTGGTCGGGGCGGTGCTCGGCATGGTCTTCGCTTTCGCCACGGTGACGATCCGGGCGAACCAGGTGCTCTGCGGCCTGGCGCTGACGCTGATCGGCACCGGGCTCGCCAACACCATCGGCCGCAGCTACTCCGGCACGCCATCGGCCGCGGTCTTCGAGCGTGTCGAGGTACCGTTGCTGAGCGACATCCCGATCCTCGGGCCGGCGCTCTTCTCGCAGAACGTGCTGCTCTACCTCATCTACATCGTCCTGCCGCTCGGCCTGCACTACCTGCTGTTCCACACACGGCACGGGCTCAACATGCGCGCCGTCGGCGAGAACCCGGCCGCCGCCGACGCCGCCGGCATCCCAGTCGGCCTGATCCGCTTCGCCTACGTCACCGCGGGCGCGGCGCTGTGCGGCGGCGCCGGCGCCTACCTGACGCTCGCCTTCGTGCCGGCCTGGTCGGACGGCATGGTCGCAGGGCGCGGGTGGATCGCGGTCTCGCTCGTCATCTTCGCCGGTTACCGGCCGGTCAACGCCGTGCTCACGGCGCTGCTGTTCGGCCTCATCACGTCGATCGGCTTCGTCGGTCAGGCGCGCAACTGGCCGGTGGCCGCCCCGTTCCTGTCGATGCTGCCCTATCTCGGCACCATCGCGCTGATGATCGTGCCGGTGCTTGCCTGGCAGAAAGTGCGCCGGCTGATGGCCGCGCCGGCCGCTCTCGGCGAGCCGTTCTACCGCGATGAACGCTGACGGGCGGCCGATGACGACGCTTCTGGTCAAGAACATCGATCATCTCGCGACGTTCGACGACGCGCGCCGCGAGATTTCGGGCGGCGCGCTGTTCGTCCGCGACAATGTGATCGACAAGGTCGGCACGACGGCCGAACTCGCAGGGCTTGACGCCGATGCGGTGCTCGACCTCTCCGGCCATGTCGCCATGCCGGGCATGGTGAACACCCATCACCACATGTACCAGAATCTGACGCGCGTCATGGTGCAGGACGACGAGCTGCTGGTCTGGCTGAAGACGCTCTATCCGATCTGGGCCAAGCTCGACGACGAGGCGATCGGCGTCTCCGCGCGGGTCGCCATGGCCGAGCTCATCCACTCCGGCTGCACGACCAGCTCCGACCATCTCTACATCCTGCCCAACAACTGCACGCTGGATTCGACGATCGAGGCGGCGCGCGAGATAGGCCTGCGCTTCCATGCTGCCCGCGGAGCGATGTCGCGCGGCGAGAGCCAGGGCGGACTGCCGCCGGACCGCTGCGTGGAGAAGGAAGACGCCATCCTCAAGGATGCGGAGCGCCTGATCGACACCTATCACGACGCGTCGCGCCACTCGATGGGCCGCATCGTGCTCGCGCCCTGCTCACCTTTCTCGGTGACGCCGGAGCTGATGCGCGACGCGGCCGTGCTGGCGCGGCAGCATCCCGGCGTGAACCTCCACTCGCATCTGGCGGAAGAGCTGTTCGAGGAGAAGTACTGCCATGAGATCTATGGCATGCGGCCGGTCGAATTCGCCGAATCTGTGGGCTGGCTCGGCGAGGATGTGTGGTTCGCCCACTCGATCTTTATGACGAGCGGCGAGATAGACCGCTTCGCCGAGACAGGCACGGGCGTCGCGCATTGCCCGTCGGCCAACATGCGTTGCGGACAGGGCATCGCCAAGATCCGCGAGATGCTGGATAAGGGCGTCAAGGTCGGCCTCGGCGTCGACGGCTCTGCCTCCAACGACACATCCAACCTGTTCATGGAGGCGCGGCTCGCGCTGATGCTGCAGCGCGTCGCGCCGCACCACTACCTTTCCGAGAAGCCGGGCGGGCGCGGCGGTTTCGGCGGCACCCCGACCGCGCTTTCGGCGCGCGAGGCGCTGGAGATGGCGACGCGCGGCGGGGCGGCGCTGCTCGGCCGCGACGACATCGGCCATCTGGCGCCTGGCATGAGCGCCGATTTCATCGCGGTGAGGCGCGACCAGCTCGGCCTGTCCGGCACCGAACGCGACCCGCTTGCGGCGCTCGTGCTTTGCGGGCCCTTCCGTGTCGACTATTCTTACATCAACGGCAGGGAAATCATCGGCAAGGGCGCGTTCCGGTCCTTCGAGGTCGAGGAGGCCCTTGCCGACCACCGTGCGGTCATGAACAGGATATACAACCAGTAAAGGGAGACGGGCATGGCCATGCAAGCCGAGAAGGCTGCTCTCGACCAATGGTACTGCATAGAGGCGCTGGACGACATTCCGGTCGGCGCGATGCACAACAGGTTGCTGGGCGTCGATCTCAGCGTCAGCCGCGATGCCGGCGGCAAGTTTACCGTCACGCGCGCGGGCGACAGCGAGGCTTTGCCGATACGCGAACGCTACGGCTATTTGTGGGTGACGCTCGGCGCGCCCGAACGCGACGTCCTGCCGATCCCGGAGACGCAAGAGGACGACCGGCGCTGGGTGATCTGCGGCGCGGTCTCGGTCAGGGCCTCGGGGCTCAGGATCGTCGAGAACTTCCTCGACATGGCGCATTTCCCCTTCGTCCACACCGACATCCTCGGCGCCGAGCCGCACACGGAGGTGCGGCACTACACGACAGAGATCCGTCGCGACGTCGACGAGGTCTGGGCGACCAATTGCGAGTTCTTCCAGCCGCAGGCGGCGCTGTCCGCGACCGGAGGCATCATGACGCAGTACATGTACCGCGTCGCCAATCCGTTCGCGGTCATGCTCTACAAGACATGCCCGAACTCGGCGAACCGCTGGGACGTCATCTGCCTGTTCGTCCAGCCGGTCGAGCCGGACCGCTGCCGGGCTCATCCGGTGATGTTCCTGATCGATGACGTCTCGACTACGGCAGCGCTCGTCCAGTTCCAGCAGCTCATCTTCCTGCAGGACCGGATCATTTTGGAGAACCAGCGGCCGCGGCTTCTGCCGCTCGAGCCTCGCGCCGAAATCCCCACCCGCGCGGATGCCTCCTCGGTGGCCTACCGCCGCTGGCTGAAGGAAAAGGGCATCGTCTACGGCACCACGGCCATGGCCGCCTGAGCGGCAGCCTGGCCGCGCGAAGGCAACATGACCGACCTCAAGGGCAAGACATTGCTCGCCTCCGGCTTCCACGCGCCGGAGCGCGGCAGCATAGACGAGCTTCGCGACGCGCTGATCGCGGTTCGCGAGGACGGCGTCATCGCCTCCGTGCTGAGGCCGGGCGACGAAGCCTATGAGGCCGCTGTCAGCGCGGCGGCCGGAGCGGGAACGCTTGTCCGGCTGCCGAAGGGCCATTATCTGCTGCCTGGGCTTGTCGACCTGCACGTGCACGCGCCGCAATACCCGCAGCTCGGCCGGGCGCTCGACGTGCCGCTGGAGGTCTGGCTGCACAAATACACCTTTCCGCTTGAGGCGCGTTACGCCGACGTCGCGTTTGCCCGGCGCAATTACGGCCTGCTGGTCGACGACCTGCTCGCCAACGGCACGACGACCGCGCTCTATTTCGCCACCATCCACCGCGACGCGACCCGCGTCCTCGTCGATGCCTGCCTCGAGCGCGGCCAGCGCGCCCTGGTCGGCAAGGTGGTCATGGACAACGCCGACCAGTGCCCCGACTACTATCGCGACGCCTCCGCGCAAGCGGCGGTCGACGGCGCGGCCGAGCTGATCGACTATGTCCGCGCGCATCCGGACAACGGGCACGGCCTGGTCAGTCCGGTGGTGACACCGCGCTTCATCCCCTCCTGCACGGATGCCTCGCTCGTCGAGTTGGGAGCGCTCGCGAAGAGCTGCGGCTGCCATGTGCAGACGCATTGCTCGGAGAGCGACTGGGAGCATGGCTACGTGCTGGAGCGGTACGGGGTGACCGACACCGCCGCCCTCGATCGGTTCGGGCTGCTTGGCCGATTGAGCGTGCTCGCCCATGCCAACTTCATCACGCCGGACGACATGGACACGATCCGGGTGCGCTGTTCGGCGGTCGCCCACTGCCCGCTCTCCAACGCCTACTTCGCCAATGCGGTCTTTCCGCTGAAGGCAGCGCTGGAGAAGGGGCTCAATGTCGGGCTCGGAACCGACATTTCGGGCGGGCCGAGCGCCTCGCTCTTCGACGCAATGCGCGGCGCGGTCATGGCATCGCGCATGCTGGAGGCCGGCACCGACCCCGACGTGCCGCCGGAAAGGCGGAGCAGCCGGAGGGCCGCGCGGATCGATTTCCGCGACGCCTTCCACCTCGCAACCGCCGCGGGCGGGACCGCGCTCGACCTGCCGGTCGGGCAGTTCGCGGCAGGCTACCATTTCGATGCCTTCGTCATCGACACCGAAGCCGTGGGCGGCACGATAAGGCTACAGGAAGATCTCGACCGCGGCGAAGCCATCCTGCAGAAGATCGTCTACACTGCGTCCAGGACGAACATCGCAACCGTCTGGGTAGGCGGCCGCGCTGTGGCCGGCCGGTTTCCTTCGTAGGCATTATTTCAATGCTGTGGCCAATGTCGGATGGAATGGATGCCCAATCCACCCTGTTGGTCCAATGGGTTACAAGACGTTAGCGCGCGCGACCATTTCACGGCGTCGATCACACGGTCGCGGACCGATCACTGCACCTTCTTGAACAGATCCTGGAAGATGACTTGGCCCCAAGCGCGGCCACATCCCTGCACCAGCGCTCCGCCCTCGTTGAGCTTTCCTAACCCCTCGTTTTGCGCCACGCCTCATACTCTCCGCGGGCATCATCGTGCAGCGGATAATAGCGCTGCAAGGGCGCGCCCTGCATGAGCTTCTCTCGGGAAAACTCTTCCCAGTCATGATGCTTCTGCGCCTCCTCGATCACCATGGGCGCCATCGAGACGGGAACCACCACGGCGCCGTCATCGTCGGCGACGATGATGTCGCCGGGGATGACGGTGACGCCGCCGCAGGCGATCGGAACGTTGACGGCATTGGGATAGATGCTGGTCTGGACATGATAGTTGGGCGTCCAGCCGCGCAGCCACAGCGGCAGGTCGAGCTTTTCGACATTGGGCCGGTCGCGCATGCATCCGTCGACGACGATGCCCGCGCCGCCCCGGCCCTTGAAATAGGTTGACATCATGTCGCCGAAGACGCCCGATCTCATGTCGCCGCGCGCGTCGACCACGACCACGTCGCCCTCCTGCGCGTGGTAGAGCACATGCCGGTGCAACTGCGTTTCCGGATCGGCATATTCGCCTTCGTTGAAGAGGTCCGGCCGCTGCGGCAGGAACTGCAGCGTGAGCGCCGGCCCGACGATCGACTTGCCGTGGTTCTGCGCCACCGGGCCGACCATGTGCGGACTGCGGAAGCCCATATGGCCGAGCGTGCCGGCAACTGTCGCGGCGCCGATCTCCTTCAGCGCTTCGATCAGATCCTTGGGCGGCCGCTTGATGTCGGGTGTATGCGTCATTGTCGAACTCCGGGTGAGATGGAATTACCAGTTGGTGACGGAACCGTCGTGGCGCTTGAGATGCGGCGCTTCCCAGAAGCGAAAGCTCTGCGCCTGGATCGCCGCCTCGTTGACCTCGACGCCCAGCCCCGGCAGGTCGCCGACCGGGTAATGGGTGCCGTCAAGCCGCGGTTGCACCGGAAAGAACTCGGAATTGTCGAAGCCCAGCTTCCTTTCGGGCACCCTGGTTTCGAGCCAGGCGAAGTTGGGCACCGCGGCGCCCAGATGGATGGTCGCGGCCGTGCACACCGGGCCAAGCGGATTGTGCGGCATCAGGTCGACATAATGCGCCTCGCTCCAGCCGGCGACCTTCATCGCCTCGGTGAGACCGCCGACATTGCACACATCGAGCCGGTTGAATTGGTGGATGCCGCGTTCGATGTAGGGCAGGAACTGCCACTTGCTGGCAAACTCCTCGCCGATAGCGAAGGGGATGTCGGTCATCCTGCGCAGGCTCTCATAGGCCTCCGGCGTCTCGTCGCGGATCGGCTCCTCGAGAAAATCGAGCACGCCGCGGCCGAGCTTGTTGCAGAAGCTCGCCGCTTCGGCCACCGACAGCCGATGATGATAGTCGATGCCGAGCACCACGCCCTCACCCAGCGCCTCGCGCGCCTTGTTCAGCATGCTCGCGGTGGTACCGATCGACTCGCGCGGCTCGAAAATGTCCCTGCTGCTTTGCCCGGTTGGGAAGAAGCGGATCGCCTGCCATCCTTCGGCACGGAGTTCGCGCGCTCGTTCGATGGCGGCGTCGCCCTCGGCCTCGTCTCCGGTCGAGGCGAAGGTGGGAATGCGGTCGCGCTGCTTGCCGCCGAGCAGCTCGTGGACCGGCACGCCCAGCGCCTTGCCCTTGATGTCGTGAAGCGCGATGTCGATGGCGGAGATCGCCGCCTGCAGGACCCGCCCGCCTTCGAAATACTGGCTGCGATAGAGTTCCTGCCAGATCCGGCCGATCTGCATGGCGTCGCGGCCGATGAGAAATTCGCGATAGTGCTCGACCGCTCCGGCCACGGCCTTCTCGCGACCGCTCAGGCCGCTCTCGCCCCAGCCGAAGATACCCTGGTCGGTCTCGACCTTGACGAGCATCTGGTTACGGGTCCCCACCCACACCGGGTAGGGCTTGATCGCGGTGATCTTCATCGTCGTCGTCACTCCCCCCTTGTCCCATGCATTCGCCGTCTCAACTGGCCTCGAGCGCCATTTCCGTTTCGCTGTCGAACAGGTGCATGCGCTCCTGGTCGAACTCCAGCCAGATCTGCTCGTCGGGTGCGACGGCGACGTTGGGGGGCACGCTGATATTGACGATGGCGCCGGAGAGGAACGCCTGCACGAAGGTGACGTCTCCGGTCGGCTCCACCGTATAGGCCTTGGCCGGAATCGCGCCGGGAACCGCGCTTTTGTGCAGCTTGATCGTCGAATGTCGCGCGCCGAGCACGACCTTCCTGGTGGTCGCTTTCTGGACCTTGCGCGCATTGCGTTGCGACAGCTCAAGACTCCAGCCTTCCGCGCTCGTCAGAACGGCGCCGCCATTTGCCGTCGACGCCTCCAGCGGGATAAGGCTCATCGCCGGGCTGCCGACGAAGCTCGCGACGAACATGTTGGCGGGATGGGCGAAAACCTGCGCCGGCGAATCATATTGCTGCAGGTAGCCGCCGTTCATCACCGCCATCCTGTCAGCCATGGTCACGGCCTCGAGCTGGTCGTGCGTCACATAGATGATTGTTGCCTTGAGGTCCTGGTGGAACCGCTTGATCTCGGATCGCATCTGCACGCGCAGCTTGGCGTCCAGATTGGAGAGCGGCTCGTCCATCAGGAACACCGCCGGATCGCGCACGAGGGCGCGGCCGAGCGCCACGCGCTGCTGTTGTCCGCCTGAAAGCTCGCGCGGCTTGCGTTCGAGCAGCTGCGTCATGTCGAGCACCCGCGCTGCTTCCCGCACCTTCCTGTCGATCTCCTCCTTGGGCAGCTTGCGCATCTGCAGCGGGAAGGCGAGGTTCATATAGACCGACTTTTGCGGATAGAGCGCGTAGTTCTGGAACACCATGGCGATGTCCCGGTCCTTGGGATCGAGCTCGTTGACCACCCGGTCGCCGATGACGATGTCGCCCGATGTGACGGTGGTCAGGCCCGCGACGAGATTGAGCGTGGTCGTCTTGCCGCAGCCGGAGGGCCCGACCAGCGCGACGAACTCGCCGTCATTGATTGTCAGCGAAACGTCGTTGACGGCTTTGAAGCTGCCATAGGTCTTAACGAGATCTTTGAGGACCACGTGGGCCATCTGAAACTCCCTAGTGCTTGACCGCGCCCTCGGTGAGGGCGCGCACGAAGTATCGTTGCAGGAGGAGGAACAGCACCACGACGGGCACGCTCATCATGAAGCTGGCCGCCATCAGGCCAGGAAAGTCCGTGGTGTTCTCCGAGAAGAAGCGCTGGATGCCGACGGGCAGCGTCAGCTGTTCGTTCTTGGAGAGGAAGGTGTAGGCGTAGATGTATTCGTTCCACGCGCCGATGAAGGAATAGATCGCGGTGGCGATGATGCCCGGCGTCGAGAGCGGCATCACGATCAGCATGAAGGCCTGGAACCGCGTTGCGCCGTCGATGCGCGCCGCCTGCTCGAGCTGCACCGGGATGTTGTC
Source organism: Mesorhizobium sp. M2A.F.Ca.ET.043.05.1.1 (assembly GCF_003952445.1). Classification (NCBI taxonomy): domain Bacteria; kingdom Pseudomonadati; phylum Pseudomonadota; class Alphaproteobacteria; order Hyphomicrobiales; family Phyllobacteriaceae; genus Mesorhizobium; species Mesorhizobium sp. M2A.F.Ca.ET.043.05.1.1. The sequence continues at coordinate 3,638,738 of NZ_CP034446.1, read as the reverse complement.
GTAAAACCCCTTCAACAGCCAGATCGCCAGCGGCAGCCCAAAGGTGAGGTAGGTGAGAACAAGCGACCCATGTGTGTTCACCAGTCCGATCGCGCGCATCAGGATGAAGAGCGGCACCAGGAAGATCACCGCCGGGAACATGTTGCGAAGCAGGACGGCGAAGAACAGGAAGTTGCGGCCCGGGAATGTGAAGCGCGAGAACGCGTAGGCCGCCGGAACCGCCACGATCACCGAAAGGATGGTCGTGGCGGTCGAGACGATGAGACTGTTCCAGAAGAAGCGCAGGAAATCCTGGCCGACGCTGTTCTGCGGATCGAGCAGTTTCTGGTAGCTGTCGAGTGTAGGTTGGTCAGGCCACCATTGCGGAGGAAACTGCATCGCCGCGAAGCCGGACTTGATCGAGGTGAGCAGCATCCAGATCATCGGCAAGGCGGTGTAAAGCAGCATGAACAGCAGAAAGGCGCGCCCGCCCCATCGCCATCCGTCGATCCGCACGCGGCGGACGGACCGGCCCCGTGAGATTGTCTCGGAAACCGTGCTCATGCGCTGCCGTCCTTCCGCTCGTTGCCGCTCAGCGCGCGGACATAGAAGTAGCCGAGCGTCATCAGGATGATGAACAGAAGCACCGAATAGGCCGATGCCACGCCCCAGCGCTGGCGGCCGAAGGCAAGCTCGTAGATGTGGGTGATCCAGATGTGCGAAGCATTGGACGGACCGCCGCCGGTCATGATCCAGGGGATGATGAAGGAGTTGAAGTTGGCGACCGCGAGCAGCAGGATCGTCACCGTCGAGACATTGCGCAAATGCGGGAAGGTGACGTGCCAGAAGCGTTGCCACGCATTCGCCCCATCGACTTTCGCGGCGCGCAGCAACTGCTCGGGCACGGTCTGCAGGCCGGCCGTCATCATGATCATGGCGAAAGGGAACTCGCGCCAGATGTTGACGACGATCAGCGAGGGCAGCACCGTTGAGACGCTGTCGATGAAATTCGGCGGTCGCTCGGCCCATCCGAGCTCGACCAGTATCGCGCCGATGATGCCGAAATCCGAATGGTAGATCCACTTCCAGATATAGGAGGCGGCGACGGCGCTGATGACCCAGGGAATGATGAGAATGGCGCGCAGGACGCCGCGACCGGCAAAGTCGCGATGCAGCGCCAGCGCGGCGGCAAAGCCGAGCACGAAGGAAAAGAAAGTGGATGCGACTGTCCAGATCAGGGTGTTGAAGGTGACCTGCCAGAACACCCCGCTGGTCAGGATGGCCGTGTAGTTGTTGAAACCGACGAAGATCTTGTCGCGAAGCTGCAGGCCGGGCGGCGTGTTGAAGAAGGACAATTCGATCGTGTAATAGATCGGATAGGCGATGACGATGAGCATCACGGCAATCGCCGGAAGCACGTAGGCATAATCGGCGCGATGCTCCCACATCTTGCGGAGCACATCGGACCTGGCGGATTGCAGTCTTCGGCGAGCCTCGGCCTTGCCGCTCACGATCGTCACTTTGGCGTGCCCTTGTTCATCGGAACGAACCGGCTGCGCTGTCGGCGCAACCGGTAAGATCGCAGGTCAGGCTGGTGCTAGAGTCCGCCGCCCATCAGGTCTTTCACCTTCTTGGCCGCGTCGTCCGCCGCCTGGTCGACGGTCATCGCTCCGGTCAGGGCATTCTGCAGCATGTCCGGGACGATGATGTTCATGATCTCGGGCGATTGCGGCAGGGCCGGGAACGGAATGCCGTATGGCAGCATCGACGTCGTGACATCGAGGAACTTGATGCTGTCCAGACGCTCCTTCATCCATTTGGTCTTGAAGCCGTTGAGGTTGCCGGGGTTCGAGCCGGCATAGGCCATCTTCAGCGACCATTCGGGGCTCGTCCACATGCAGATGATGGCCTTCGCCGCCGGCTCGTCCACCTTGCCGCCCTCGACATATTCGGGCTTCAGGATGTGGATGTTCGAGCCGCCGAAGACGACGGCGCGCTTGCCGTCGGGACCGGTCGGAATGAGCCCGTAGCGCATATTGTCGATGACGGTCTGCGCCTTGTCCTTGTCGGTGCCCGTCGCCTTCTTCTGCAGGTCGAGCATGACGTTGTAGTCGGACGGATGCGAGATCATCATGCCGAGCTGGCCGGCCAGGAACAGCGGCTGGTTGTCGGCCTGCTGGTTGGTGAGCGCCGAAACCGGAACCGACTTGTCGCGGACATACATGTCGTAGGAAGCCTGCAGCGCCGCCTTGCTCTGCGGGCTGTTGAGCAGGACTTCCTTGTAGGTTGGGTTGGGTGCCGCTTCGTCGAACACGCCGCCGCCATAGGCCCATAGCTGCGGCATGAAGCGGTAGGGCGTGTTGCCGGCATTCTTGCGCGCCACGAGGCCGTAGCCGGCGATGCCGAGCTTGTCGTGGATCTGCTTCGAGTATTTGACGACGTCGTCCCAGGTTGCCGGTGGCTTGTTCGGATCGAGACCCGCGCGCTTGAAGATGTCGGCGTTCCAGATGAACGCCATCGTCTCGTTGTTGGTCGGAATGCCGTAGGTCACGCCGTCCCAGGTCACGGCTTTCATGGCGCCGGGCCAGAAATCCTCGGTCGAATAGCCGACGTCCTCGGGTTTCAGCGGCTGCAGATAGCCCTTCGAGGCGAACTCGGTTCCACCCAGGATTTGCAGGCGGACCGCCATCGGCGCCGCGTTGCCGAGGAGCGCGGTGCGGAACTTGTCGAGCAGGTCGTTATAGGTGAGGGCCTGTTCCTCGAGCTGGATGTTCGGGTAGGTCTTGCGGAAGGTTGCGAAGAAATCCTTGTAGTACTGGCGCAGGAGGTCGGGGTCGCCCTCGAACACGCCCTGATACCAGAAAGTCAGTCGCCCCTTGTAGTCGAGCGGGGTGACCTTGGCGCAATCGCCGGCTGTGTCGAAATCCTGCGTGCCGGCAATCGAGCGCACATATTCCGGCGACCACTTGCTCAGGTCGACCGGGGGCGCGGCAAGCGCCGAACCGGACATCAGCGATATCGTCAAAGCAGTGGAAACAGCGCCGCGCAAAACGGCACCGCCGACTGTGATCCTCCTCATAGGTCTCCTCCCAGGTTCTCCTATGCCGCTCTGCGCCTAGGCAAGCGGTCCTTCGTCGCTTCGATCGCGGGGATATTCCTCCACCCTAATGTATCCCTTCGATCACTTTATACGTTTTCAGATCGCAGAATAGCTGTCAACGCAACAAATCGTACATTGTTTGTCGAAGGTGTGCGTGATATCGGTCGGATCGTGTATTGGACTAAGGGGGACGGCGATGGCGGAAACGAGCGATTTCAAAGCGGAGCCACCCGAGGGGATTGACGCTCTCGGGGCATCGAGCGAGGGCGCCTCGCTTTACGAGCAGATAAGGGAGGACATCATCGAGGGACGGCTGGCTGCCAACGAGCGGCTCGTGGTCACCGATCTCGCCCGCCGCCACGGCACCTCGACCAATCCCGTGCGCGAGGCGCTGCAGCTCTTGCGCGGCGAGGGCTTCGTCACCTTCGTTCCCAACCGGGGCGCCCGCGTTCGGCCCATAGATCAGGATTTCGTGCGCGATATCTACGAGATCGGCGTTCTCATCGAGCCCGCCCTGACGCGCTGGTTCGTGGGAATGGCGACCGAGGAGGACATCGCCGAGCTCGAACGCCTCCAGGGCCTGATCGAAGAGAACAACTTCGCCGACACGTTCAGGCACAGCGAGCTGGATACCGCCTTCCACACCGTGATGTACCAGCGGCACTACAACCGCCACGCCGCCGAACTCTGGTGGAAGCACCGCGAGGTGCTGCGGGCGGTCAGCCGTCGTTTCAATTTCACGCTTGCCCGCCGCGCCGCGATCATCCGCGAGCACCGCGAGCTTATCTCGCTAGTCAAAGCTGGAGAGGCCGACAAGGCGGCCGAACTCATCGCTCGCCATGTTGAGGGCTCCGGCCGGCATGTCCTCGAACACATGCGCGCGCGCAGCGCCGCCCGGGCAGGGTAGCGGACCCGCAACATCGTCAGACTGGCCATTCAGGGAGGATAGTCCAGATGAAAATCACGAGTATTCGGCCATGGCTGGTCAAGTCAGACGCTTCCTATTGGGGAGAGTATTTGTTCGTCGAAGTGACGACCGACGACGGCGTCAGCGGCTGGGGCGAGATCACCACCACGACCAAGCTCGCCAACCGCGCGCTGTGCACGATCCTGCGCCAGATCGGGCTTGCCGTGGCAGGCGAGGATCCGGCGCGCATCGAGCATCTGTGGCACAAGGTCTTCCGCAGCTTCACCTATATGGGCAGCCGCGGCGCCGCCGTGGAATGCGTGAGCGCCATCGACATCGCGCTCTGGGATATCCGCGGCAAAGTTCTCGGCAAGCCGATCTATGAGCTGCTGGGCGGGCCGGTGCGCGATGAAATCTCGCTCTACACCCATCCCAACCAGGCCAAATTCACCAGCAAGGAAGCGGTGGTGCGCGAAATTCGCGACATCGTGGAATCCGGCCACACCGGGCTCAAATTCGACCCGTTCCCGCACCAGGGTCCCGGCGTCGATGGCGTGGCCCGCGAGAGGCGGGACGGCTATCTCGACGGCGGCATGACTCGCAAGGACGAGCGCGAAGCCGCCGAGCTCACGGCTCTCATCCGCGAGACGGCGGGGCCCGATGTCGACATCCTCATCGATGCGCATGGCCGCTTCGACGTTCCCACCGCCATCCGCCTCTGCCGCAGCCTCGAGGAGGCCGGCCAGATCGACTGGTTCGAGGAGCCATGCCCGCCGGAAAGCCTCAACGCGCTCAAGCAGGTGCGCGACAAGGTCAGCGCCCCCATCTCCTGGGGCGAGCGCGGCCACACGAAATGGGATTTCGTGCCGGTACTAGAGAACAAGCTCGCCGACTACATCATGCCCGACGTCACCTGGACCGGCGGCATCACCGAGCTCAAGAAGATCTCCGCCCTTTGCGAGGCCTATTACGTCCCGGTCTCGCCGCATGACGCCGCCGGGCCGATCAATGTGGTCGCGGGAGCGCAGGTGATGATGACCGTTCCCAACTTCTACAAGCTCGAAACCTCGGAGTGGGACCTCTCCAAATACGATCACCTCATCGACAAGCCGCTCGACGTGTCGAACGGCAACCTCAAGCTGACGTCGAAGCCGGGTCTCGGTGTCGAGATGAACCGCGACTATCTGCAGGCCCACGAGATCGAGCTGGGCTAGCACTGCTCAAAGCAGGCCCTGCGGGCGGGGCCACTCCCAGCGGAACGAGGACAGATCATGCCAAAAACGGATGGAGCCGACGAGGCTCTCGATCGCATCAACACGAATTCCAGGCCCTCCGAGCTGCGCATCACCGACATGCGGGTGGCCGAGATCGTCGGCGCGCCCTTCACTTCGGCGCTGCTCAAGATCTACACCAACCAGGGCATCGTCGGGCTCGGCGAGGTGCGCGACGGCGCCAGCGCCACCTTTGCGCTGATGCTGAAGAGCCGGCTGCTCGGCGAGAACCCCTGCGATATCGACCGCCTGTTCCGCCGTATCAAGCAGTTCGGCGGCCATGGGCGGCAGGGCGGCGGCGTCTCGGCGATCGAGATCGCGCTCTGGGATCTCGCCGGCAAGGCCTATGGCGTGCCGATCTATCAGATGCTCGGCGGCAAGTTTCGCGACCAGGTGCGCGTCTATTGCGATACGGACGCCGAGAAGCCGAGCGGCACCGAGACCGGCAAGCGCCTCAAGGCGCGCATGGAGCGCGGCTTCACCTTCCTCAAGATGGATCTGGGCCTGATGCAGATCGCCCACATTCCGGGCGCCGTGACGGCGCCCGCCGGCGCGCTTGAAGGGTTCCGCGCCAATCCGCGCGGCCGCGGCGGCACGCTCGAGGAGCGCAAGGCCCGCAATCTCGCCTACGATGCGCAGAACGTGCAGCACCCGTTCACGGGCCTGCATTTCACCGAGAAGGGCATCGACCTGCTGGAGCAATATATCCACGAGGTCCGCGAGGTCATCGGCTACGAGATTCCCTTGGCCATCGACCATGTCGGCCACATCTCGCTGCAGGACGGCATCCGCCTGTCGCGCCGTATCGAGAAATACGTGCCGGCATGGCTAGAAGACGTGATCCCCTGGCAGTACACCGAACAGTACCGGCAATTGCAGCAGGCGACCTCGGTGCCGATCTGCACCGGCGAGGACATCTATCTCAAGGAGGGCTTCGAGCCTCTGCTGAGGAGCGGCGGCCTCTCCGTTATCCATCCGGACCTGCTGACCAGCGGCGGCATCCTCGAGACCAAGAAGATCGGCGACATGGCGCAGGATCACGGCGTCGCCATGGCGATCCACATGGCCGAAAGCCCAATCGCGGCGATGGCCGCGGCGCATGTCGCGACCGCGACCGAAAACTTCATGGCGCTCGAATACCATTCCGCCGATGTCGACTGGTGGGACGATATCGTCACGGGCCTCCCCAAGCCGCTCGTCAAGGACGGCTTCATCACCGTGCCGGATAAGCCGGGGCTGGGGATCGACGACGTCGTCGACGAGGTGATCTCGAAGCATCTGCAGCCCGGTGTCACGGGGATATGGCAATCCACAGAGCATTGGGACAATGAACATAGCTGGGACCGGACCTGGAGTTAGCCCGGATCCCCGCTGTCATTCCCCAGGCTCGCAGTGCCACCGACCGACCATTCGTGTCGACCTCTCCCAAGTGAGAGGCGGAGAAAGAAACGGACGAAACCATGATCTACGAATTGCGTATCTATGACTGCCTGCCGGGCAGGCTGCCGGCTTTGCTCAAGCGCTTTTCCGAGCAAACGCTGGCCATCTGGGAGAGGCATGGCATCCGCCAAGCCGGGTTTTTCACCACGGTGATCGGCCAAAATAACAATCGCCTCACCTATTTCCTCGCCTGGGGATCGTTGGCTGAGCGCGAGGCGAAATGGACGGCTTTCGTCACCGATCCGGCGTGGCACAGGGCCCGGGACGAGTCTGAGCGCGACGGGCAGATCGTTGCCAATATCAGCAGCCAGCTGCTCACGCCGACAGCTTTCTCGTCTGTGAAATAGGACCGCGCCATGAAGATCACCGACCTGCGCTGCGCCGTCATCGGCAAGCACCCCATCGTCCGCGTCGTCACCGACGAGGGCCTCTATGGCCTGGGCGAGGTCGAATACACAAAGACCTATCTGAAACCCTTCGTGCTGCATTTCCGGGAGGCGCTGATCGGCGAGGACCCGACCGATGTCGAGCGCGTGATGCTGAAGATCCGCCAGCGCGGCTCGTTCAAGCCCTATGGCGCGGCGGTCAGCGCCATCGAGCATGCGCTGTGGGACATCGCCGGCAAGGCCGCGGGTGTGCCGGTCTACAAGCTGCTCGGCGGCAAGGTGCGCGACAAGGTGCGCGTCTATAACGGCTCGATCCGCCGCAAGCGTACGGGCGACCGGCCGGAGGACTACGCGGCCGACGTCAAATGGATGATGGAGCAGCCGCAGAACTTCTTCATGGTCAAGCAGGGCATCTCGTTCCACTCCAACATGAAGGACAGCGTCGAGGGTTTCCACTACGGCGTGACGCAGAAGAAGGCCGGCTATCACGGCGCGATGGATCAGGGCGTGATCAGCGAGCGCGGTTTCAATCACATGCTCGACTGCGTGGCGGCGATGAAGGAAGTGCTGGGCGACAAGGTCAGCCTGGCGCTCGACTGCGGCCCGGGCTGGATGCTGCCCGATGCGATCAGGTTCGCCCGGGCGGTCGAGAAGTACAATCTGATGTGGCTGGAGGACATGCTCACCGGCGATTATGTGCCGTGGGTCAATCCGCAGGCCTATCGGGAGCTGACCACCTCAACCTCGACACCGATCCATACCGGCGAGCAGATCTACCTGCGGCACAATTTCAAGGAACTGATCGAGACCCAGGCCGTGCGCGTCATCGGTCCCGATCCGGCCGACATAGGCGGCATTGCCGAGCTCAAATGGGTCGCCGAGCACGCCTGTATGCATTCGATCCTGATGGCGCCGCACGGCACCGCCAACGGCCTGCTCGGCCTGGGCGCGCTGATCAATGTCTGCGCCACCTTGCCCGCCAACTACATCGCCTTCGAATATCCGAGCGCCTCCGACCCTTGGTGGGAGGACCTGGTGATCGGCCTGCCCAAACAGATCGTGAGGGACAGCATGTTGGACTTGCTGGAGGCGCCGGGGCTCGGCCTCGATATCGATGCCGAGGCGGCGAGGAAATATCTCAAGGAAGAGGATGCGGGCTTCTTCGACTGACTTTGTCGCCGCTCGCCTTTGAGCGACAGGCATTGAGCTGACCCGCAAGGATCAGCTCATTGTGTCCGCCAGTCGTGCTCTTGCCGGAATCCGAGGACGTCGCGCAGCTTCCGGTTTGATATCGGTCCCTCGAATGCGTCCATGGTCCGAGTGACCGGTATGTCGGGCGCATGCTTCCTGAGAAACTCCGCCGTCGGCAATTCGGACACGATGTTGTCGTTGACGGCGTTGAATATCTGGAACCCCAAGCCGTCCTTCTCGACGCACAGGTCGACGATCTGGCCAAGATCGCGCGCGTCCATATAGGTCCAGGCGTCGCGTCGTCGCTTCGAGGGATCGGCCAGGAATTCCGGAAAGCGGGCATAGTCCTTCGGCTCCACGACGCCGCCAATCCGCAGCGCATAAATGTCGGCTCCCGTGCGGGAGGCGAAAGACCGCGCGATCTTCTCGCCCAGCAATTTGGAAAGGCCGTAGCTGTCGGTCGGATCGGCGTCGTGCTCCTCATCCACCGGGAACGAGGAGAAGTCGCGTTCGCCTTCGGCAAAGCAGATGCCGTAGACCGTTTCGCTGGAGGCCGTGACGATCTTGCGGATGCCGAGCTTGATGGCGGCTTCGATCACATTGTAGGTCGACTGCACATTGGCGGCGAACATGGCGTTGTCCGGCCGCAGGAATATCCGCGGCAGCGCCGCGAAATGGACGACGGCGTCGACCGGGGCGCGGCCCTTGCCGCCGAAATACTCGCTGAAGCCGAAATGCAGCGTCAGCGCATTGTAGGCTTCGCCCGCGTCCGCAAGGTTGGTGATGACGGTATCGACGCCGGGCGCATCCAGTGGCGTCAGGTCGAGGTTCAGAACCTGATGCCCGCGTTTCAGCAGATAAGGTATGACGTGCCGGCCGATCTTGCCGCTGCCGCCGGTGAAGACGATCCGCTTGCCCATGGCTTCCTCCCAGCGAATTTGTTTGATCGAGCAGCGAATCCCGGCCGGCCGGTCGTCCGCTATTCAAATATGCCGAAGCCGGGCACGGCGTGTTTGTGAACACCGTCCATGTTGAGCTCGACGCCGATGCCGGGCACATCAGGCACCGTGATGTGGCCGTCTTCGACGATGGACTTGGCGCCGTTCGGCAAGCGGACATAGCTGTCCCAGGCGTCGCGTTCCTCCAGCGCGTGCCATTCCAGCACCAGGAAGTTCGGAACGCTGGCGCAAACATGACATGTCGCCATCGTGCCCAGCGGCGTCGACACCAGATGCGGCGCGAAGGGCACGTAATACATCTCGGCGAGGTTGGCGATCTTGCGGCTTTCGGCAAGGCCGCCGCATTTCGGCACGTCGGGCATGACGACGTCGGCGCCGTAGTTCTGGAACAGCTCCCGAAAACCCCAGCGCAGATAGAGATTTTCGCCGACACAGATCGGCGTCTTGGTCCGCATGCGGATCTGCTTCAGGGCCTCGACATTTTCCGCGGGGATCGGTTCTTCGAGCCACAGAAGATTGAAGCGCTCCATCTCGGCGGCGATGCGGCTGGCGCTGAGCACGTCATAGCGCGCATGCAGGTCGATGCAGAGATCGATGTCGGGGCCGGCCGCTTCGCGCACTGCCGCAACGCGCTCGATCATGAAGCGCAGCTCGGCGCCGTTGATGGTGTGGTTCACCGCATCGAACTTGCCCGGATGGCGCAGATTATCGATGTCGAATTTCAGTGCCGTGAAACCTTCCGCAACCATGCGGCGGGCGCGGGCCGCGCATCCCTGCGGCGATCCCGATTCGTCGTCGCCGTCGCCGCAATCGGCATAGAGCCTAATGCGGTCGCGGAACTTGCCCCCGAACATTCGGTAAAGCGGCTGGCCGGCGGCTTTTGCCGCCACGTCCCACAGCGCCATTTCGAGCCCGGTGAGGGCGATGAGAAAGATGCCGGCCTGCGCGCCGGAGAAGACATGATCGCGGCGGATCTTGTCCCAGCAATATTCGACATTGCGCGGATCCTGGCCGATCAGCTCCGACTTCAGCTCCGAAATCAGACCGACGATTGCGGCCGCGCCTGCGTCGGGATTGGCCTCGCCATAGCCGGAGATGCCGGCGTCCGTATCGATCCGGATCAGGGTCGCCTTGCCGTGATAGGCGACGACGGCCGTTTTGATGTCCACGATCTTCATAGGATCCCTCTCCCCGTGATGACGCCACGCTTACAAGCGCAGATTTCTACCCATGGTAAACTTGTCTAATAAGCATACAAGAATGACCAATGTGCCGTAAACCCCCTTCGATGGATTTTGCATCGGCGGACGTTCGCAGGTGCCGCTGCTCGTTGTTTTGTTTGGGAAATTCAGAGGTGTCGGCCAAGAATCCCGAAACTCAAACTTCACACTTGTTAGACGAGTATATAAGCATATAAATTGGATGACTGCAGAGCTATGGCTCATGCGTGTCGTCAATCGGGAGGAACAGGATGCAACAGCGACAGCTCGGATCGTCGCCGGTGAAGGTATCGGAAATCGGCCTCGGGACTTGGGGGATGTCCGGCGCGTTTTGGGGCGCGGCTGACGACGAAGAGTCGATCCGGGTGATCAGACGCGCGCTTGATCTCGGCATCACGCTGATCGACACGGCCGAAGCCTACGGACACGGCCATGCCGAGGAGGTCGTCGGACAGGCGCTGGCCGGCCGCCGCGACAAGGCCGTGATCGCGACCAAGGTCGCGCCCAATCATCTCGAACCCGCCGCGATCGAGGCGGCGCTCGACGGTTCGCTGAAGCGCATGCGGACGGAATATGTCGACGTCTATTTCGTCCACTGGCCGAATTCGGATTTTCCGATCGGGCCGACCATGGAGATGATGGAGCGGCTGCGCGCGTCAGGGCGGATCAAGGCGGTCGGCGTCTCGAATTTCAGCATCGCCGACATGGACAGCGCCCGCCAGCACGGCGTGATCGACGTGCTGCAGCCGCCCTACAACATGCTGTGGCGCGAGGTTGAAGCCGAGACGCTGCCCTATTGCCGCAAGCACAATATCGGCGTCATGCCATACAGCGGTCTCGCCCAAGGACTGCTCACCGGCACGCTGTCAACGGACACCAAGTTCGTCGAGGGCGACGAGCGGCGCACGACGGTGCTGTTCCAGCCGGGCACCTATGAGCGGGCCGTGAACGCCGTCGACATGCTCAAGCCGATCGCGGCGCGCTACGGCAAGACGGTTCCGCAGCTTGCGATACAGTGGCTCACCAGCCGGCCAGGCGTCAGCTCGCCACTGGTCGGCGCCCGCACCGTCAAGGAACTAGAGGAAAATGTCGAGAGCGCCGGCTGGACGATTTCCGACGCGGACATCGCCGCCATCGACAGGATCACCGCGCCCGTCTGGGCGGAAATCAAGGACAAGGGCGACATGTTCGGTTTCCGCGCACGCCAGCGCCAGGAACAACAAGCAAAGAGAGCTTAGTTCACTTCCGCGGGATTGCTCACGTGTCCTCCCGGCACGCTGCGGCGCGGCCAGCGCAAATGCTGGCTGCGCCGCTTCTTCAGCGCGGCAGGCCGACCGCGGTGGTCTTCTTGAGGTGCCGGCGCATCGCTTCCTCGGCCCGCTTTTCGTCGCGCGCCACGAGCGCCTCGTAGATCGCCCGGTGCATTTCGGTTGCGGAGGGCAGCGCATGAGGCATCTGGTTGCTGATGCGCCTGCTCGCCATCTGCCACCACCGGGACGAATACATGAAACGGTCGAGGATCCTGTTCTGCGCCGCCCGGCAAATCTCCATGTGGAAATCGAGGTCGAGCTTCAGATAGGCGTCGGGATTGTCTTCGCTGGCCGACATCGCCGCCAGCAAAGTGCCAAGGCGTTCGAGATTCTCCTTGGTCATGTGCTTGGCCGCGATGGCGGCGATGGCCGGTTCGATGATGATCCGGGTCGCATGCGCTTCGGCCAGGATCTCGCGCATCTGCTCATGCGGCAGCCAGTCGATGAGCAGTGGGCTGAGATAGTCCCACTCCTCGGCTGGACGCAGCACCACGCGCCGCCCTTGAGCGATCTCGATCATATCGAGCGACGCCAGGATCTTCAGCGCCTCCCGCGCGACCGCGCGCGAGACTCCGAATTCCTGCAGGATCTGCTGTTCCGACGGCCCCTGGGCGCCGGCGACACCGCTGCCGGCGATGCGCCGCGCCAGCACGCCAGCCACCTGCTTGGGCAAAGTTTGAAGCTTGACCTCGACGGTATCCATCACTAACATCCACTTGTCTGATAAGCTTATAGGCTGATAGCTAGATATGCAGTCAACTTATCTCATAAAAACGCTCACTAGCCTATAACACGGCCTGCGGGAAGGGAGCATCGAGCGGCGTCTAGCCGCCGTGCCCCGTTGCCGCCGTCCGAGATCACGATCGATACGCCTGCGCAACCCAGCGAGGCGTGTTGGAGCGCAAGTGCCGATAGCCCGGAGGCTCGCAAGCGTCGTTCGGGAACCAATCCACGCAGTTTAGCGGCGGGAGGAGCACGCTGCTGGCTGCCGAGGCTGAAAGTCGTCGGCCGTCCCTGGATGGACCGGCCAGTCAAACCAGGAGGAGATTGTGATGTCCGGAACCTTATCGAGACGTAAATTCCTTGCCGCGAGCGCGGCATTGACAGCCGGCTCGCTTGCCGCGCCATGGGTTGCCAGGGCAGACGCCAAAGAGATCAACGCATTGCTGATCACCGGCGGCCCGCTCTATCCCAAATACTGGGAGAAGATCGTTCAGGATTTCACCGCCAAGACCGGCATCAAGGTTCGCTACGACCTCCTGGAATTCACGCCCTTGACGGCGAAGGTGGTCACGTTGAGCGCGGCGCGGTCGAGCCAGTACGACGTCTACAGCACCCATACGGCGCAGATCGATTCTTACTTCAACCATTTCGCGCCGCTGAACAGCTATTTTAGCGACGCCGAGCTGGCGGACTTCTATCCGGTCGCGGTCAAATACCTGCGCGATCCCAAGACCGGAAATCTGGCGGCGATTCCGCGCAACATGGATGCGCGCGTTCAGTATTACCGCAGCGACATCTACCAGGAGAAAGGCCTCAAGCCGGCCGAAACCTGGGAAGAACTCGTCGATGTCGGGCTGAAACTCACCGGCAACGGTCATTATGGGCTTGTCGTGCCGGGGCAGGGCGATCCGGCGCAACGCACCTTCAGTGATCTTCTCTGGCAGGCAGGCGGCGACTGGGTCGACCAGGCCAACAAGCCGGCCTTCAATTCCGAAGCCGGCATCAAGGCGCTCACCTTCTATCGCGATCTGATCCAGAAGCACAAAATCGTGCCGCCCGACGCCGTCGGCTATCAGTGGAACGAGAACTCGACCGAATTCTCATCCGGCACGGTCTATGCCACTTTCGATTGGCCGGGTGCCTTCGCCACCTTGTCCAATCCGGAGACCTCGCGCGTCGTCGGCAAATGGTCGACGGCGCCCTATGTGCGGGACAAGGCGGCGATCTCATGCGCCATCTCGCATGCCATGGCGCTGAATGGCCAGTCCGGACGAAAGGAACCCGCCGTCGAGTTCATCAAATACACGGTCAGCACCGACGCCCAGCGGCTGCAGTTCGACCAGTTCACCAACTTCCCGAGCAGCCAGAGCCTGGCCAAGGAAGTGATCGCCGCGGCCAAGGGCCCGCAGGCGACATGGCTGCAGCAGCTCGAGACGACGATCGCCAACGGCAAGGAATGGCCCAAGCTTGCCGGCTTCTCGAAGGTCTGCACCTTGATGTTCTCGGCCATCGAGCAAGCCCTGTCCGACCAGGCTTCGCCCGCCGACTCGCTCAACCAGGCGGCGACCGAGGCGGAGGACATCATGCGCCGGGCCGGGGCCTACGATTGAGCATGGCGCCCGTTGCGCAGACGCGGGTGTCAAACAGGAGCACCATCAACGGCGTGTTCTGCCAGACATCGGCGACGATCACCGAGACGAGCGCCCAGGCCGGATGGGTGAGCCACGGAATGTCAGGCAGGTTGAAGATGAGCAGCAGCGCGTCGACCAGCCCGTACTGGGTGTTGAACAGCCAGCGGAAGTTCAGGCCGACGACGCATCATCGACACGTTCCGCACCTTCGACGTCGTCTGGCTGATGACGCAAGGAGGACCGGGCGGCGCCACCAACCTGCTCACGGTCTATTCCTACCTGCTGGCGTTTCAGGCGGTGGATTTCGGACACGCCGCGGCGGTCTCCTACATCGCGCTGGGCATGTCGCTGTTCGTGCTCGGCCTGCTCTACGGGGTGCCGTGGCTCATCGCGAAACGGAGGGCGATATGACCGAAGCCGTCATCGTCGGCGCACGTTCCATGCCAAAGCGCCGCCGCCGCCGGTTCACGGCGGCGATCGCCGGTCAGTATTTGGCGCTGGTGCTGACCGTCGCGCTCACCGTCTTTCCGCTGGTATGGCTGTTCCTGACCTCGATCCGCAGCTCGGCCGACATTTTCTCGGTTCCGGTGCACATCATCCCCGAAACCGCGACGCTGACGCAGTATGTCGCGGTCTTCGCCCAGTACGACACGATAGGCTATGTCTGGAACACCGTCATCGTCTCGGTGGCGACGGTCGTCCTCGTCCATCTGCTGGCCATCCCCTGCGCCTATGCGCTGTCGCGCTTCAGGATGCCGGGCGCCATGCTGATCTTCGGGCTGCTTTTGATCATGCGCATGATCCCGGTCATCGCGCTTGCGATTCCGCTCTTCGCCGTGTTCGCCGCCATGGGCCTGCTCGACACCGTCTGGGCGCTGATCCTCAGCCATACTGCGGCCAAGCTGCCGGTCGCCATCTGGCTGCTTCTGGGCTTCATCCAGGATGTGCCGAAGGAGATCGAGGAGGCCGCCCAGTCGGATGGCGCTGGCACCGTGCGCACGCTGGTCCAGATCGTAGCGCCTCTGATTGCGCCCGGCATCGGCGCTAGCGCTGTGATCACCTTCCTCTTCACCTGGAACGACCTGCTGCTCGCGCTAACGCTGACCTCGAGCAAGGCGGCGCAGACACTGCCCGTTGGGCCCACCAATTTCGTCTCGCAATACGGCATCGACTGGGGCGCCATGTCTGCCGCCGGCGTGCTCATGGTCATCCCGACTTTGGTGTTCGTTTGGTTCGCCCAGGGGCTGCTGGTCAAAGGCCTGACGACCGGTGCGGTTCGCGGCTGAAGGGCGAACGGCTTCGACGACGGTTGAACGCAACTGACTGACGATTGGTGAGGTTCGCACCTCACTGCGCATTGGAGGAACGGAATGGAAGCTGACCAGATACCGGCGATACAGGACATTTCCCGGCCGCCACGAGAACTGGTCGACGCGCTGGCGGCGATCGGTTCGGCGACGCTGGCCAGCGAGCTCTACCACAAGATGGGCATTCGCGACCCGCAGATCCGCGGGCCGCGTCCCTTGCGTTCCGGCAGCACGGCGGCAGGGCCGGCCCTCACGCTCCAGTGCATGCCGAAGCGCGAGGATCTGTACAACGAGACGGAGTATGAGGAGCCTGAGCGGCAACTGCACCGCCACGTGCTTTATCCCACCCAGCCCGGCGACATGGTGGTGGTCGATGCCCGCGGCGATCTGGGCAGCGGCATTTTCGGCGAGATGATGCTGACCTATTTCGCCGGGCGGGGCGGCGCCGGCGTCGTTGTCGACGGCTGCATTCGCGATTCCGCCCAGGCGGCGGCGCTCGATATCGGCATCTGGGTGAGGGGCGTCACCCCGAATTTCCACGCCCAGACCAACATCGTCCCCTTCGCCGTCAACGTTCCGATCGCCTGCTCGAACGTGCTGGTCATCCCGGGCGATATCATCGTCGCCGACGACGATGGCGTGGTCGTCGTGCCGGTCGCCCTTGCCCCCAGACTGGTCGAGCTCGCCGGCGCGCATATCGAGTGGGAGGAGTTTTCGCGCTCGCGGCTCGCGCAAGGAGGAGACCTGCGCAAATACTACCCGTTGAGCCCCGAGGGCGAGGCCGAATACCGCGCATGGCGGCAGGCCCAAGGAAAATGAGCCGCGCCGGTACGGGAGAAGAATAGGTGTCCGCAATCGAGATAGAACAGCTCGGCAAGAGCTTCGGCGCCGTGGAAGTTCTGCGCGACGTCAACATCGAGATCGCCAGCGGCGAGTTCGTGGTCCTGGTCGGTCCGTCGGGCTGCGGCAAGTCAACGCTCCTGCGAATCATCGCGGGGCTCGAAGAGCATACGACTGGTGAGATCCGCATCGGCGGGCGCGTCGTCGACGAGATGCCTGCCAAGTCGCGCGACATAGCCATGGTCTTCCAGAGCTACGCGCTCTATCCGCATATGAGCGTGGCCGACAATATGAGCTTCGCGCTTCGGCTGGCCAAGGTTCCCAGGGAGGAGATCGTCTCCAGGGTGAAGGCGGCTGCCGAAATCCTCGGTCTGCAGGACCTGCTTGGCCGCATGCCGCGTCAGCTGTCCGGCGGCCAGCGCCAGCGTGTCGCCATGGGTCGCGCGATCGTGCGCGCGCCCTCGGCCTTCCTGTTCGACGAGCCGCTCAGCAATCTCGACGCCAAGCTGCGCGTGAAGATGCGTGCCGAGATCAAGAAGCTGCACCAGCGGCTCGGCCGCACCAGCATCTACGTCACGCATGACCAGACCGAGGCGATGACGCTCGCCGACCGCATCGTGGTCCTGAACAAGGGCCGCATCGAACAGATCGGCACCCCTTCCGAACTCTACGAGAGACCGGCCAATCTGTTCGTCGCGGGCTTTATCGGCTCCCCGGAAATGAATCTCATCGAAGGTCGCGTCGACAACGGCGCGTTCGAAGCCGGTTCAGGCCTCCGCCTGCCATTGCCAAAAGGTCTGGAGTTCCACGGTGCACAAGAGGTGATTTACGGGATACGTCCCCAGCACATCGTCGTCGGGGGCGATCACGCGAGGGCAAGCGTCCAGGTGGTGGAGCCGACAGGAGAGGCTCAGGAACTGACGTTGAGGACAAGCGGGGTCGAGCTCGTGGCCGAAGTTCGGGATCAGCCGCCGTTCAAGCCCGATCAAGAGGTTGGGTTGGAGGTGATGGTTTCGAAGGTCCACCTTTTCGACGCGCGAAGTGGCATGAGGATAAATCAGGACGAACTCGTCAGAGGGTAGGGGGAACTGCTCGCCCGTGGAGCTCGCGTTTAAGCGCCCGAGGCCGCGAATGGGTGCACTCGGCCGGATCGCGCGCGACCAATGGCGGCCGAACCAGCTCAGCCGACTGGGCCGGCTGAGCTCGCGTTCCGAGGGTTACAGCCGCGGCGCCTCAGGCCTGCTTTTCATAATCAATGACGATGCGGCCCTGGATGTCACCCTTGTGCATGCGGGAGAAGATGTCGTTGATGTTCTCGAGC
The DNA here is from genome assembly GCF_003952445.1 of Mesorhizobium sp. M2A.F.Ca.ET.043.05.1.1. Lineage (NCBI taxonomy): Bacteria > Pseudomonadati > Pseudomonadota > Alphaproteobacteria > Hyphomicrobiales > Phyllobacteriaceae > Mesorhizobium > Mesorhizobium sp. M2A.F.Ca.ET.043.05.1.1. The sequence continues at coordinate 3,621,153 of NZ_CP034446.1, read as the reverse complement.
CGTTCGGTCTCGATTGTCGCCTTGACCTTGCCGTCCCCCGCAAAGTCCAGCGCTTCCTGCAGGTCGAGCCGTGTCCCGACGATCGAACCGCGGACGGTCACGCCGTTGAGCACGGTATCGAAGATCGACAGCGCGAAATCGCCTGGCGGCAGACCATTGAGCGATACCGTTCCTCCGCGGCCGACCATTCCGAGCGCCTGCTCGAAGGCTTTCGGCGACACGGCGGTGACAAGAACCCCCTGGGCGCCGCCGACCTCCTTCTTGACGAAGGCGGCGGGATCGGCCTGGCGGGCGTTGACGGCCAGCGCGGCGCCGAGGCGTTTGGCGAGGTCGAGCTTCGCATCGTCGATGTCGACCGCAATGACGTTCAGCCCCATCGCCTTCGCGTATTGAACCGCCAGGTGGCCGAGCCCGCCGATACCCGAGATCACCACCCAGTCACCAGGCTTGGTGTCCGTGACCTTGAGGCCCTTGTAGACGGTGACGCCCGCGCACAGGATCGGCGCGATCTCCGTGAACGATATGTTGCCCGGCAGATGGCCGACATAATCGGGATCGGCAAGGACGTATTCGGCAAAGCTGCCGTTCACCGAATAACCGGTGTTCTGCTGCTCCTCGCAAAGCGTCTCCCATCCGCCGAGGCAATGTCTGCAGTGGCCGCAGGCGGTATAGAGCCAGGGCACGCCGACGCGATCGCCTTCCTTGACGTGCTTGACGCCCGATCCAACCGCCACGACGTGCCCGACACCCTCATGGCCGGGAATGAAGGGCGGCCTGGGCTTCACCGGCCAATCGCCTTCGGCGGCGTGCAGATCGGTGTGGCACACGCCGGTGGCCGCGATCTTGACGAGGATCTGGCCGGCTCCGGGCGTCGGCACCTGAACCTCTTCGATCACGAGCGGCTTGCCGAACTGGCGAACGACGGCTGCTTTCATAGTCTTGGGCATGGAATACTCCTGGATTGTGAGTGGGTCCTATTTCAGGAACTGTCGGAAGCGCCGCAGCGAGAACGCAAACAGGAACGTGCTGATGACAAGCAGCGCCGCGAGCTGCGGCCACACGACATCGAGGCCCGCGCCGCGGAACAGCACCGCCTGTGCCAGCATGACGAAATGCGTGTTGGGCGCGGTGAACATGATGGCCTGGATGGGGAGGGGCATGCTCTCGCGCGGCGTGACGCCGCCGGACAGCACCTGCAGGGGCAGGAGCACCATCATCAGCAGCAGGCCGAATTGCGGCATGGACCCGGCGACCGTGGCGAGGAAGATCCCGAGGCAGGTCATGGCGACGATGTCGAGGGCCGCGCCTATCATGAACAGTGCGATCGATCCGTTGATCGGGACCGCCAGCAGCCCCTGGATGACGACGACGAGTGCAAGGCCGGACGCGACGAGCACGACAATGCCCATCGACCAGATCTTGCTCGTCATGATCTCGAACGGGGTGACCGGCATCACCAGAAGATGCTCGATCGTCCCGTGCTCGCGCTCGCGGATCAGCGCTGCGCCGGTGAGCACGATAGACAGCATCGTGATCGAGGAGATGGCATTGGTGATGGCGCCGAACCAGCCCTTGTTGAGTTCGGGGTTGAAGCGCGCCCGCAGGTCGAGGTCGACGGGCAGGGAGGCCTTGGACCGATAGTGGTCGAGGAATTCGTTCACTTCTCCCGAAACGATCGACTGGATATAGCCTCCGCCGGTAAAGGCCTGCGACATCCGGGTGGCGTCGATGTTGAGCTGAACCGTTGGCGAGCGGCCGGCCAGAAGGTCACGCTGGAAGTTCGGTGGAATATCCAGCGCGAAAGTATCCATGCCTGAATCCATGCGGCTGTCCATCTCCGGCTGGGAGATGAGCAAAGGCGCGGTGAAGTAGGGCGGATAAAATGCCGTGACGATGCGCGACGAGACCGGCGACTGATCCTCATCGACGATGGCGATCGGAGCGTGATTGAGCGTCTCGGGCATCGCCTTCGAAGCGGTGTAGATGGCGGCGGTGAAGGCATAGACGATCAGCACGAGCATCATCGGGTCCCGCAGGAGACCGCGCAGTTCCTTTATGCCGAGGTTGTATATGTTGGCGATGCGCATCAGCGGGCCTGTTTTTTCAAGAACGCCGCTCCAAGGCCGAGCAGCACCGGAATGGCAACGAGCATCGGCACGAACGCGCCGGACAGGTCGGCAAAGCTGAGCGCCTTGGAAAAGACGCCGCGCGAGATCGTCACGAAATAGGTGGTCGGATAGATCCGGCCGACGAATGCGCCCACGCCCTGGAGCGACGACACCGGGTCGATCATGCCCGAATATTGGGTGGCGGGGATCATGGTGATCAGCGCGGTTCCGAAGATCGCCGCGATCTGGCTGCTCATGAAGGTCGACAGGAAAAGCCCCATGGCCGTCGTGGCCGTGACATAGACAAGGGCGGCGGCGGCGAAAGCCGGAAGGCTGCCGGTCAGCGGCACCCCGAAAAGGAAGACGGCCAAGCCCGTCAGCAGCACGAAGTTGAGCATCGCGAGGGCGACATACGGAATCTGCTTGCCGATCAGGAACTCCAGCCGGGTGACGGGCGTGACGTAGAAATTGATGATGGAGCCGAGCTCCTTCTCCCGTACCACGCTGAGCACGGCCAGCATCGCCGGGATCAGCAGCAGAAGCATCGGGATAACCGCCGGAACGATGGCATCGAGACTGCGGACGTCGGGATTGTAACGGTAGCGGATATCGAGCTGGAAGGCGCTGGCGGTGGCGGCGTCGCCATAAAGCTCACGCGCCTTCTGCGTCAGCCAGCCGGCATGCATTCCCGAAACATAGCCTTGCACGGTTTCGGCCCGTGTCGGCATGGCGCCGTCGATCCAGGCGCCGATCGTGACGTCGCGGCCGCGCGCGAGGTCGCGCCCGAAGCCGGGCGGGATTTCGATCGCGAGGCTGAGTTCCCCGTCCTCCATGCGCCGGTCGAGATCGGCATGGTCGATGATCGGCGCCTTCTCGGTGAAATAGCGCGAGCCGGCGATCTGCAGCACATAGTCCCGGCTGATCGTCGTGTCGTCGTGATCGAGGACGGCGAAGGAGAGGTTTTCGACGTCCATGTTGATGCCGTAGCCGACGACGAACATCAGGATGAGGCTGCCGACGGTCGCCAGCGTGGCCCGGATCGGATCGCGCAAGAGTTCAAGCGCCTCGCGCCGCGTGTAGGCGAACATGCGGCGCAAATCGAAGGAACGGCCTGTGCCGCTCCTCTCGCGGCGACTGGCCGGCGCTTCCGGGACCGGCATTGTTCCGGCCGTCGCGCTCGGCGTTTCGGCCTGCGTGCCTGTCGCGTCCTCGAGATATCCGACGAAGGCTTCCTCCAGCGTTGCCGCCGACCGGCTTTTGACGATTGCGGCAGGCGTGTCGCTGACGAGGACCCTGCCGGTATGCATGAGCGAGATGCGATCGCAGCGTTCCGCCTCGTTCATGAAATGCGTGGACACGAAGATCGTCACGTTCCGCTTGCGCGAGAGGTCGGCAAGAATCCGCCAGAAGCCGTCGCGGGCAACCGGGTCGACGCCGGAGGTCGGCTCGTCGAGGATCAGTATCTCCGGAGAATGAATCATCGCCACGGCCAGCGACAGCCGCTGGCGGATGCCGAGCGGGAGCGCTTCGGGCAGCGTGTCGACATTGTCGGCGAGGCCGAATTGCTGCGCGACCTCCTCGACCCGGGGCGGGATCGCCGCACCGGCCATGCCGAAGAGGCGGGCATGGAGCTCGAGATTCTGCCGGACCGTCAGCTCGGAGTAGAGCGAGAACCCTTGCGACATGTAGCCGACGCGCCGACGCACCTCGATGTCGCGGGGGTCGATCTCGCGCCCGAACAGCCGTGCCTTGCCCTCGGACGGCTCGAGCAGTCCGGTCAGCATCTTCATCGTGGTCGTCTTGCCGCAGCCGTTCGATCCGAGGAAGCCGAAGATCTCGCCACGGCCAATGCGGAAGCTCACGTCGTCGACGGCGGTGAAATCGCCGAAGCGCACGGTGAGGTGTTCGGCCTCGATGGCAGGTTCGCTGTCGGCGCCGGCGGGCCGCGGAGGGATCACCACGGCCTCGTGGCTGTCCCGCTTCTCCGGCGGGAGAAGGGCTATGAAGGCGGCGTCCAGGTCGGGCGCGCCGGTTCTTTCGAGCAGGTCGGCCGGGGTTCCGGAGGCGAGCACGTGGCCCGCGTCCATGGCCACCAGCCAGTCGAAGCGCGCGGCCTCTTCCATATAGGCCGTGGCGATGATGACGCTCATGCCCTCGCGACCCTTGCGGATCTCGCCGATCAGTTCCCAGAACTGGCGGCGCGACAACGGATCGACGCCGGTGGTCGGCTCGTCCAGGATCAGGAGGTCCGGATCGTGGATGAGGGCGCAGCACAGGCCGAGCTTCTGCTTCATGCCGCCCGAAAGCTTGCCGGCCTGCCGCTCGGCGAAAGGCGCGAGCCCCGTTCGCTTCAGAAGCTCGCCGATGCGGCGCTCGCGCTCGCGCCGATCATGCCCGAACAGGCGGCCGAAGAAATCGATGTTGTCGAAGACCGACAGCGTCGGATAGAGGTTCTTGCCCAGGCCTTGCGGCATATAGGCGATCCTGGGGTAGGCGCTCTGCCGGTGGCCGAGATCGGCCATGTCTCCGCCCAGCACCTCGACATGCCCCTGCTGGATCGTCCGTGCTCCGGCAATCAGGGAAAGCAGGCTGGATTTGCCGACGCCGTCCGGCCCGATCAGGCCGACCATGCGGCCGGCCGGGAAATCGAGCGTTATGGCATCGAGAGCCCTGACCTTTCCGTAAGCGTGGCCGACATTCTCCAGCCGTGCCACGTAGCTTGACGGAAGGCTCGCGCCGGCGTCCGGCCGCGCATTCATTGCACGAGCTTTCCCTTGAGGCTCGCGGGCCATCCGGCCTGCGGATCGAGCCGCACATAGGCCACGCCGGGCAGGCCGGTCTTCACCTGCTGGATGTATTTGCGGAGCAGCTCCGGTGCGATGTGCGCCTTGATCCGGAACATGAGTTTCAGGCGCTCCTCCTCCGTTTCTACCGTCTTGGGCGTGAACTGCGCGACGTCCGCGACGAAGGTCACCTTGGCGGGGATGATGTATTGCGGCGCCGCGTCGAGCACGAGGCGCACATCCGAGCCGATCGCGACGCGCCCGGCCTGCGCGGTCGACAGGAAGAAGGTCATGTAGACATCGCCGAGGTCGACGAGGTTCAGAACGCGCCCGCCGCCCGCCAGCACCTCGCCAGGCTCCGCCACGCGGAACTGGATGCGCCCGTCGCGCGGCGACGCCAGCGTGGCGTCGCCGATATCGGCGTCGATGCTTTCGATCGCGGCCTGCGCCGCATCGACCGCGGCCTTGGCATCGACCACCTGCGCCCGCGCGGCGTTGATCGCCGCCTCGCTGGCGGCGAGCTGGGCCTGCGCCGCGGCGACGGCGGCTTTCGCGCTCTGCTCGGCCGCGCGGTCGTTGTCCAGGACCTGCTGGGAGACGGTGTTGTTGACCGCAAGCTGCTGCGAGCGCGCCAGGGTCCGATCGGCGGCGTCGAGCTCGGCTTCGCGCTGCGCGACGACAGCGCCGGCCGCCGTCTTTTCAGCCTCGCGTTGCGTCACCAGGCTGCCCGCGGTTTCGACCCCGATGGTGGCGCGCTGAAGCTGTGCCTCGGCCTGACGGCGCTGCGCCTCGAGCTGCGCTATATCCATGCGGGCAAGCACCTGGCCGGCCTTTACGAAATCGCCTTCGCCGACAAGGATTTCCTTGATCCGCCCCGCCGCCTTCGTCGAGACGTCGATCTCGACCGCCTCGATGCGGCCGTTGCCGCTGGCGATGCCTTCCGGCAGTTGCCCGTCCTTGGAACGCTGCCACGCATAATAGCCGGCTGCTCCGATGGCGATCAGGGCGCCGAGGATCAGCCACCGCGGGGAAACCTTCATAGCCGGCCTCCTGCATTGCGCGACCCGTCCGGTTCGGCTGGCGTCACGGACGACCCTTCGGCATAAACCGATGCCGGAGACAGCGGCCCCGAAGCGGAGAAGGGAAGAAACCTTGCCGAGGCAATCTGCCGCCGCCAGGCGCCGATCTGTCCGGCGCTTAAGGTAATGCCGTCCATGTCAGGGGAACTCCGTTCAGGTTGCCAAGTTGGCGCGACCAAAACAGAGACCGGCTGCAGCGACCTTGATCGATATCAATTCTGGGAGGAGGGTCCGCTGTGAGCGCCGGGACTAGTCTAGTGATGAACACGAGGTCGGAGAGCAGCATTTAGCGGCCCCGGCCGCGATGATTGCCCGGACTTACCGCTCCAGGCAGATCGCGACACCCTGGCCGCCGCCGATGCAGAGCGAGGCCAGGCCCTTCTTCGCTCCACGCCGGACCATCTCGTGGAGCAGCGTCACCACGATGCGGCAGCCGGAGCCGGCCAGCGGATGGCCAAGCGCGATGGCGCCGCCGCTCGTATTGATGGTGTCCTCGTTCCAGCCCATCTCGCGATTGACCGCGATGGCCTGCGCGGCGAAGGCTTCGTTGATCTCCATTGCGTCGAGGTCGGACGCGCGCCAGCCGGCTTTATCGAGTGCGCGGCGCGAGGCCGCGACGGGACCGAGGCCCATGTCCATCGGCTCGACGCCGGCAGAGGCATATGAGGCGATGCGGGCGAGGGGCGCCAGGCCGAGTTCCTTCATCCGCGCCTCCGACATCACAAGCACCGCGGCGGCGCCGTCATTGAGGCCTGATGAGTTGCCGGCCGTGATCGTCCCCGCCGCATCGAAGACCGGTCTCAGCCGGCCAAGGCCTTCCATCGTGGTGGAGGGGTTGGGATGCTCGTCACGCTCGATGACGAGATCGCCGTGCCTGGCCTTGATCGATACGGGGACGATCTCGTCGTCGAACCTGCCAGCCTGGATGGCGGCGTCGGCCTTCTCCTGCGAGCGAAGTGCGAACCTGTCCTGTTCCTCGCGGGTGATCTGGTAGCGCTGCGCCAGCGCTTCGGCGGTGACGCCCATATGCACCTGATGAAAGGCATCCCACAGACCGTCGGTGATCATGGAATCCTTGACCGTGCGGTCGCCCATGCGGATGCCGGCGCGCACCCCGTGAATGACATGTGGCGCCGAGGTCATCGAATCCTGTCCGCCGGCGATCACGCAGTCGGCGTCGCCGCAGCGAATGGCCTGCGCCGCAAGATGGATCGACTTCTGGCCGGCGCCGCAGACCTTGTTGACGGTCATGGCGGGCACGCCGACCGGCAGACCGGCCTTGAGAGCAGCCTGCCGGGCGGGGTTCTGCCCGGCGCCGCCGGTCAGCACCTGGCCCATGATCACCTCGCCGACGGCATCGGGCGCAAGCTGCGTTTCGGCCAGCATCGCCTGGATAAGCTGCGCCCCCAGCTCCGCCGCCGACAGACTGGCGAAAGCGCCGTTCAGCTTGCCGATGGGGGTCCGCTTCGCGGCAACGATATAAACGGCGTCCATGTCCGTTCCTCCGCACGTGCGACCCACAGAGGCGGGGTCGCCGCTTGACATTCTGGTTATAACCAATAATCATGAAATGCGTCGGCAGGCAAGGTCGCGGCAAAGAGCCCGACCTGCATTGCGGGGAGGAAATCCATGTCATCCATGCTTTGGACGCCGGCGCCGGCCGCGTTCCAATCGTCCAATCTTGCGCGCTTTTCGATGGCCAACGGCTTCGATCCGCGCGACTACGAGACGCTGCATCGCTGGTCGATCGGCGATCCCGGCGCCTTCTGGCGGGCGCTGTGGGATTTCGCCGAGGTCATTGGCCATCCGGGCACGATCGCCTTCCTGCGCGACGACAATGCGCCGATGACCGGGAGTCGCTTCCTGCCGGAAGCGACACTCAATCTCGCGGAAAACCTGCTGCGCGGCGATGAGGCGAGGGTTGCTCTCATCGAGGCCGACGAGAGCGGCCGTTTCCAGACCATCACACTGGGCGAATTGCGCCGGCTCGTCGCCAGGACGGCGCATGGCCTGCGCGCGGCCGGCGTCGGCAAGGGCGATTGCGTCGGCGGTATCCTGCCAAATAGGGTCGAAGGGCTCGTGGCGCTTTTGGCGACGCTTTCCGTCGGCGCCGTCTGGTCGTCCTGCTCGCCGGATTTCGGCGTCGCCGCGATCGTCGATCGCCTCGGCCAGATCGGCGTCAAGGTGCTGTTCGCGGCGCCGCGCTATCGCTATGCGGGCAAGGAGCACGACATCTCCGGCAGGCTGGCCGAGATCGTCGCCGCGATGCCGACGGTGACGACGCTGGTGCTGACCGGCGAACCGGGCGCCAAGCCGGATTGCGCGGCAGATTGCATTTCGTTTGGCGATTTCGGCGGCGACGGTCCTCTAGTCTTCGAGCGCGTGCCCTTCGACCGCCCGGCCTATGTGCTCTACACCTCCGGCACGACAGGCGCGCCGAAGGCGATCGTCCATCGCACCGGCGGCGTGCTGCTCCAGCATCTGAAGGAGCACCTGCTCCACGGCGACGTCCGCCCGGGCGACGTCATGAGCTGGTACACCAACACCGCCTGGATGATGTATCACTGGCTGATCTCAGGTCTGGCCTGCGGCGCGAGCGTGGTGCTCTATGACGGCTCGCCGATCCTGAAATCGGCCGATGGCCTCGACCTCAGTCCGCTCTGGACGATGGCGGAGCGCGCCAAGGTCACGCATTTCGGCACCAGCCCGAAATATCTGGCGACACTTGCTGCCGAAGGTTACGCGCCTGGGCGCCTGCATGATGTCTCGTCGCTGCGTTCGCTGCTGTCGGCCGGTGCGCCCGTCTCACCCGGGCAGTTCGACTGGGTCTACGATCATGTGAAGCGCGACATGATCTTCGCTTCGATCTCCGGCGGCACCGAGATCATCGGCTGCTTCCTGCTGGGATCGCCGATCCATACTGTGCGTCGCGGCGAGTTGACGGTGAAAGGGCTCGGCCTCGCCGTGGCTGTCATGGACGAGCGCAACGCGCCGGTCATCGGCCGGCAGGGCGATCTCGTTTGCACCGAGCCGTTCCCATCCATGCCGCTGACCTTCTGGGGCAAGGACGGCGATGCGCGTTACCACGCCACCTATTTCGCCGCGCGCCGCGAGATCTGGACGCATGGCGATGTCGCCGAGATGACGGCTTACGGCTCTGGCATAATCCACGGCCGCTCGGACACGACGCTGAAGCCCGGCGGCGTGCGGATCGGCACGGCGGAAATCTACGCGGCCTGCGAGAATTTTGCTGAGATCGAGGATTGCCTGGTATTCGGCGCGCCGGTCGAGGGCGACGAGGAAATCGTGCTCTGCGTCAAGCTGAATGACGGTTATGCGCTGAGCCCCGAGCTTGCCGCGCGAATTCGCAAAGCGATCCGCGAAGGCGCCTCGCCCCGTCACGTGCCGCATCGCATCCACGCAGTGCAGGCCGTGCCCTACACGCTGAACGGCAAGCGCGTCGAGGGCGCCGCCCGCACCACGCTCGAAGGCAAGCCTGTCAAGAACATGGCTTCGCTCGCCAATCCGGCATGTCTCGAGGAATACCGCGCGCTCGACCGGAGCAAGGCGGCATGAGCCGGGCAAAGGGAGCGATCGTCGGCATCGGCGAGTTGAAGCCGCAGCGCCTGACGCAGGGCGTGACGACGCTGGAAATGATCGCCGAGGTCTCCCGCCTGGCGGTGCTCGACGCCGGGCTGGAGCCGGCGGCGATCGACGGGCTGCTGGTCGGGCCGCAGGTCGGCGAGACGCCGCAGCATGTTCCGGCGACGATCGCCGAACATCTGGGTCTCGCGCCGACCATGGCCAATGTCGTCGACCTCGGCGGCGCATCAGGCGCCGGCATGGTCTGGCGCGCGGCCGCCGCGATCGAGGCCGGCATGTGCGAGGCGGTGTTGTGCGTGCTCGCCAACAACCGCGAGGAGACAGCACCACGCTCGCCCAACCGCAATCCGATCCGCGAGTTCGACGTGCCTTTCGGCGCCTCGGGCGCCAACATCTCCTATGCGCTGCTGATGCAGGCGCATATGGCCGAATACGGCTCGACCGCGCGCGATTTCGCGCTGATCGCCGCGACGGCGCGAGCCAATGCCCAGCTCAATCCCGACGCCATCTTCCATGGCAAGCCGGCCGATGTCGAAGCGGTGCTGGCCTCGCCGATAATCGCCTCGCCGCTGCATCTCCTCGAAATCGTCATGCCGGTCGCCGGCGGCGAAGCGGTGGTCGTCACCTCGGCCGAACGCGCGCGGTCGTTGCGCAGGCCACCTGTCCATCTGCTCGGCGCCGGCGAGAAGGTCACGCACCGCGCGGTCAGCCAGGCCCCGCACCTCACCTCCGGTCCGCTGAAGAGCGCGATGGCGCGCGCCTTCCAACAGTCCGGCACGAAGGCTGACGAGATGGACCTTCTGTCGCTCTACGACTGCTACACGATCATGGTCGCGACAACGATCGAGGATGCAGGCCTCTGCGCGCCGGGCCAGTTCGGTGCGTGGCTCGGCGACCACGATCTTTCCCACAAGGGTGACAAGCCGCTCAACACACATGGCGGCCAGCTCGGCTTCGGCCAGTCCGACCTTGCTGGCGGCATGACCCATGTCGTCGAAGCGGTGCGCCAGCTGCGCGGGGAGGCGGGCGAGCGCCAGATCGGCAAGGCCGGGCTCGCCCTGGTCACCGGCAATGGCGCGACGATGAGCGAAGCGACCGCGCTGGTGTTGGGAGCCGCCTGATGTCCGTCGATCTCAACACGCTGAAAACCCCTGGCCCGACGATCACCGCGCTGACCAGGCCGTTCTGGGATGCCGCCGCCGAGGGCCGGCTGACCATCCAGCGCTGCGAGGATTGCGGCAAGGCCATCTTCTATCCGCGCCCGATCTGCCCGCATTGCTGGAGCAGGCACCTGCTGTGGAAAGACGCATCGGGCAGGGGACGGCTCAAGTCCTTTTCCGAGGTGCATAGGCCCGGCCATCCCGGCTGGCTGCCGGCGGCACCCTATGTGGTCGGCCTGGTCGAATTGGCCGAAGGCCCGACGATGCTGAGCTTCATCCTGCCCGGCACACGGCCGCTACAGGTCGGGGACGTGTTGCGGCTTGCGCCGACCCCCATCGGCGGCCGTGTCCTGCCGGCCTTCAAACCAGTCGAACCCGGAGCAGAGGAGAAGCCTAAATGAGCACCGAGACGAAAGATGGTTGGGTGGGTGTCGTGAAAGGCCGTCCGCAGGTCGGCGCCTTTGCCGAGCGCACGCGGCGCACGAGGATGAGCGACATCGAGGCGTTCACCGACATCACCGGCGATCGCAATCCCCTGCATTACGACCGCGCGCTGGCCGAGAAGTCGGTGTTCGGCAAGCTGATCGTTCAGGGCGGCGTGACCTCCGGCATCCTCAACGCCCTGGTCGCGGAGGATCTGCCCGGCCCCGGAACCGTGTTCCTCGAAGTGGCCTGGAGGTTCGTCAAGGCGGTCGGCGTTGACGAGGAGATCACCGGACGCGTGGAGGTCAAGGAAGTGCGGCCCGACAAGCCGATCTGCAAGATCGAGACCAGCGTGCGCAACGGTCAGGGCGAGCTTTGTCTCACCGGCACGGCCACGGTGTTCACCGTACCGCTGCAAGGCGCATGAGCACGGTCGGCGGCGGCCGGCATGGCACGGCGGCCGACAGCGAGCGCTGGCGCGTGCTATCGCTGCTTTGCCTGGCGGTCGTCCTGTCGCTGACCACCTGGTTTTCGGCCACCGCGATCCTTCCCGAGCTGAAGCAGGAGCTGGCGCTGGGCGCGAGCGCCGAGGCCTGGCTGACCAATGGCGTCCAGGTCGGCTTCGTCATCGGCGCGCTGGCGGCGAGCCTGGTCAATCTGCCGGACCTTGTACGGCTGAGCCGCCTGATGGCGGCAGCAGCCCTTGTCGCCGCTTTAGCCAACGCGACGCTGCTGCTTCATCTGGGGCCTGGCGGGATAATCGCCGCGCGCATCGTCACCGGCGCCGCGCTTGCCGGGGTCTACCCGCCGGCGCTGAAGCTGGTCGCCACTTGGTTCACACGCGACCGGGGACTGGCTCTCGGGGCGGTCATCGGCGCGCTGACAGTCGGTTCGGCGCTGCCGCATCTCTTCCGCGCCCTCTCGACCGTGCTCGACTGGCGTCCGGTGGTTGCCGCGGCAAGCTTGGCCACCGCTGCGGGCGCGCTGCTCTTCCTGCTGTTCGCGAAGGAAGGACCCTATCCCTTCGGCAAGGCTATCTTCGAGCCCTCGCGCATCGGCCAGGTGTTTCGCGAAAAGCCGCTGCTCCTCGCCAATCTCGGCTATCTCGGCCACATGTGGGAGCTCTACGCCATGTGGGCCTGGCTGCTTGCCTATACGCGCGCCGCCTTCGAGGTGCAGGTGATCGGAACCACCGCCACCGCCTCGCTCGCGACTTTCTTCGTCGTCGCCTCCGGCATCCTCGGTTGTCTGCTCGGCGGCTATCTGTCGGACCGCATCGGCCGCACCGCCACCACCGCCGGCATGATGCTCGTCTCGGGAAGCTGCGCGCTGCTGATGGGCTTTCTGTTCACCGGACCGCTCTGGCTGTTCATGCTGGTGGCGATCGTCTGGGGCGTTTCGGTGATCGGTGATTCGGCGCAGTTCTCCGCCGCCGTCACCGAGCTTACCGACCGCCGCTTTGTCGGCACCGCTCTGTCGGTGCAGCTCGGCGCCGGTTTCGCGCTGACGGTGCTCGCCATCTGGCTGACGCCGCGCTTCGCCGACTTCATCGGCGGGTGGCGCTGGGCCTTCCTGCTCCTGGTTCCCGGACCGCTTCTGGGGGCGGCCGCCATGCTGTGGTTGCGAAACTTGCCGGAGAGCGTGAAAATGGCGGGCGGCCTCCGGTAGGGTGGCGCTGCCGCTTTCTGAGTCGCGGCAAATGATTTTGCGGCGGGACCCGAATGGAACAGGCAACCAGAACGCGCGGGCGTCCTCGTTACGATCAGGAAGACGCCGAGGCGGCAGAGGCTTTCCGCTCGATCGGCTCCAAGGTCCAGCTCAACCGCGACGAGGCTGCCCCGCTCTGGGTGCAGTTGCGCAACCAGGTCGAGGAGGCGATCAACACCGGCCTGCTGGCAGCCAATTCGCGCATTCCGTCAGAACAGGCGCTCTGCGATTTCTTCGGCGTCTCTCGTCCCGTCGTGCGCGCCGCGATCGGATCGCTGTCCAATGAAGGCCGCATCATCAAGATGCCGCGCAAGGGCATGTTCGTCGCCGCTCCCCGGGAGCATGTAGACTTCATGACCGCCAATCTCGGCGTGTTCGACGATTTGACCGCCAAGGGCCACAAGGTCTCGACCCGCACGCTGGAGATCTACCGCTGCCCGCCAAGCGAGAAGGAGTCCAAGGTCTTCGGCATTCCCGCCAATGGCAGCGTGGTCCGCATCAGCCGCGTCTACATGACCGACGGCACGCCGATCACCATGACGCGCATCAGCCTGCCGGGGCATCGGGTGCCGGGGCTGGAGAACATCCTGTCGGAAAACCAGTCGATCTTCGGCACCATCCGCGCCGTCTTCGGCCTGACGGTGAAGCGTGCCGACCGCTGGCTGCGTGCCGCGCTTCCCACCAAGGAAGAAGCCGATCAGATGGGTGTCGCCGCCAACACGCCGCTGATCGAGATCGAGTCGATCGCCTATGATTCCGACGGCGCCGCGCTTGAATATTACGAGGCCTTCTACAACTCCTCCGTCGCCCGCATCCACATGGCGGTCGAGCAGCCGTCGGCGACGGTGAACGGTGTCGATCGCACCTGAATTGCACACATCCAAGAAAGATTTCGTTTTCTGGTTATAACCAGATTGACGGACCAGAGAAGCTTCTGTAACGTCGCTGTCATGGGGTCGGGAGGAGCCTGACCCCGGAGGCATTATCAGGACCGGCCGGCTTGCGGTGCCGCTTCGGCGGCGAGGGCAGCGTTTTGCCCGCGCTCAAGCCTGTCCTGATGGAGGACGTGCATGGACTACCGGTCGCAATTCGACCTGACGGGCGAGGTTGCCGTTGTCACCGGCGGCGCCAGCGGCATCGGTCTCGAGGCCGCCAAGGCGCTGGGAACTTGCGGCGCGAGGATCGTCCTGCTCGACATGGATGCGGATGGGCTGAAGGCCGCTGCCGAGGTGCTCCAGGCGGCTGGCGTCGCGAGCGTCGATGGCCGCGTGTTGAACGTTAACGATCCGCAAGCCGTCGAGGCGATGGCAACCGCAGTCGTCGCGGATTTCGGCAAGGTCGATATCCTGGTCAACAGCGCCGGCATCGCACGCCTCAACACCGCGCTCGAAACCCCGGACGAGGAATGGCGCCTGGTGATGGATGTCAACGTCAACGGCGTCTACTGGGCTTCGCGCGCTTTCGGCCGTTCGATGGTCGCCCGCAAGAAGGGCTCCATCGTCAATCTGGGTTCCATGTCGGGGCTGATCATCAACCGTCCGCAGACCGCGCCCTCCTACATGGTGAGCAAGGGCGCCGTGCACATGATGACCAAGGCGCTTGCGGTCGAGTGGGCGAAATCAGGCGTGCGCGTCAACGCGCTGGCGCCGGGCTACGTCGGCACCGAGATGACGCTGAAGATGCGCGAGCGTCCCGAACTCTTCAACACCTGGATCGACATGACGCCGATGGGTCGGCTGGGCACGCCGCAAGAGATCGCTTCGGCGATCCTGTTCCTGGCGTCGCCGGCCTCGAACTACGTGACGGGCGCGATCCTGTCGATCGATGGCGGCTACACGGCCTGGTGACGGACTGAGCAAGGATTGGAATATCGCATGACCGTTTCGGACCGAGATGTGCGCCAGGCCATCATCGACGCCTGTATCGAGATGAACGCACTCGGCATCAACCAGGGCACATCAGGCAACATCAGCTGCCGCCATGGCGAGGGCATGCTGATCTCGCCGACGAGCACGCCCTATGACACGCTGGTGCCCGAGGACATCGTCTTCATGGCCTGGGACGGCGAGGTCGACGGACGCCTCCCGCCGTCCAGCGAATGGCGTTTCCATCTCGACATCATGAAGGCGCGGCCCGAGGTCAACGCGGTCGTCCACGCGCATCCGACCTACTGCACGACGATCGCCATCATGGGCCGGAAGATACCGGCGATCCATTACATGGTCGCGGTCGCCGGCGGCAACGACATTCGTTGCGCGCCCTACGCCACCTTCGGCACGGCGGAGCTTTCGGCGCATGCGGTGGAGGCGTTGCGCGGCCGCAAGGCCTGCCTGCTTGCCCAGCACGGCATGATCGCCGTCGGATCGAGCCTCGCCCAGGCGATGTGGCTCGCCGTCGAGGTCGAGACGCTGGCGCGCCAGTATCACGGCGCCCTGCAAATCGGCGAGCCGCCGATCCTATCCGACGAGGAGGTCGAAAACGTCATCAAGCGCATGGCCAGCTACGGCCTGCGCGACAATGACGCCGCTGCCTGAGCGGAGGGCTCTGCCCGAAGCGACCAACAAGGGGCTGGAGCAGCAATTCAACGTTTCGCATATCCTCCGGGAAGGCCCGGAGCGATCAACAAGGGAGGAAATGAAATGACAAATTCGATGAAAGGCCTCGTCAAGGCGCTCGCTCTGGGGTTGGCGGCGGCTTGCAGCCTGGCCGCCATCTCGGGCGCCAGCGCTGAGGAACTGTCGCTCAAAGGCAAGCGCATCGGCGTCTCCGCCATCGGCACCGACCATTATTGGGTCCTGATGGCCTTCAAAGGCATCCAGGACCGCGTCAAGGAGCTCGGCGGTGAAGTCATCGCGCTCGACGCCGGCCGCAAGGATCAGCAGCAGATCGCGCAGCTGCAAACACTTATCGCGCAGAAGCCGGACGCGATCATCGAGCAGCTCGGCAATCTCGAAGTGCTGAACCCGTGGCTGCAGAAGATCCGCGATGCCGGCATCCCGCTGTTCACGGTCGACACGGCGACGCCGCACGCCATCAACAACACCACGTCCAACAACTACAATATCGGTGCCGAGATTGCGCTGCAGATGGTCGCCGACATGGGCGGCAAGGGCAATGTGCTGGTCTTCAACGGCTTCTACAGCGTCCCGGTCTGCAAGATCCGCTACGACCAGCTGAAATATGTGCTGACCTCGTTCCCGGATGTGAAGATCGTCGAGCCCGAGCTGCGCGACGTCATCCCGAACACGGTGCAGAGCGCCTATTCCAACGTCACCGACATGCTGACCAAGTCGCCCGAGAAGGGGTCGATCGGCGCGGTCTGGGCCTGCTGGGACGTGCCGCAGATCGGCGCCACCCAGGCGGTCGAAGCCGCCGGCCGCAACGAGGTCAAGACCTACGGCATCGACGGCAGCCCGGAAGTCATCAAGATGGTGATGGATCCGAAGTCGTCGGCCGGCGCGGTCGCGGCGCAGCAGCCCTATGAGATCGGCAAGACCTCGGTCGACAATGCCGCGAAATATCTGGCCGGCCAAAAGGTGCCGCCCTTCACTTTCGTGCCTTCGGTGCTGATCAACAAGGAAAATGCCGCCGAAAAAGGAAAGCCGTTCCTCGACGCCGCCGAGAAGGCTGGCGTTAAATAGGACGGAACGAAACGTCGGGCAGCCGCGCCTATGTGGCTGCCCGTCACATCCAACCAGGATTGACGGCCATGCAGACAGCAAAGCGTGACATTGCTGTATCGATGACAGGCATTTCGAAACGGTTCGGTCCGGTGCGCGCCTTGCAAAACGCGAACCTCGAGATCGCGCGCGGCTCGATCCTCGGCCTCGTCGGCCAGAATGGCGCCGGCAAGTCGACCATCATCAAGGTGCTGGCCGGCATCATCAAGCCGGACAGCGGCTCCATCGTCATCAATGGCGAGACTGTTACTTCGCTGACGCCGGCTTCGGTCGAAAAGCTCGGCGTGCACTTCATCCACCAGGACCGGTTGCTGGTGCCGACCGCGACGGTCGGCGAGGCCGTGTTCCTCGGCCATGAGATCGGCCTTGGCCCGTTCGTCAGCCGCCGCGGCATGGAGCGCAGGGCCGCCGACCTGCTGAAGCGCTTCTTCGGCATGGAGCTGCCGGCCGGAACGCTTGTGAAGGATCTCACCACGGCGCAACAGAAGGTCATGCAGATCACCCGCGCCTTGGCCCAGAAGGCATCTGTGCTGGTGCTCGACGAGCCGACGGCGGCGCTCGTCAAGCGCGAGGTCGACAGCCTGTTCGACGTGCTGCGCCGGCTGCGCGACGACGGCATCGCCGTGGTCTTCATCTCCCACTACATGCAGGAGATCGAAAAGCTCTGCGACCGCGTCACCGTGATGCGCAACGGCACCGATGTCGGCACGGTCGATCCGCGCCAGACGCCGATCGACGAGATCATTGCGATGATGATTGCCCGCGATGTCGGCGAGATGTTCCCGAAGCGCTCGGTCACTTTAGGCGCGCCGGTGCTGGAGGTTTCCAATCTTCGCCTCGGCGGCAGTTTCGACAACATCGGCTTCAACGTCCGCGCCGGCGAGATCGTCGGCCTCACCGGCCTGCTCGGCTCGGGCGCCAAGGAGATCGTCCAGTGCCTGTTCGGCCTCAAGACCGCCGATGGCGGCCAAATCAAGGTCGAGGGCAGGGAGGTCGCGCTGTCGACGCCGGTCAAGGCGGTGCGAGACGGCATCGCCATGCTGCCAGAAGACCGCCGCGCCCATGGCGTGGCGCTCGGCCTTTCGGTGCGCGAGAACATTTCCCTGGCCAGCCTGCGCCGCTATTCCAAGAGCGGGTTGGTCAGCCGTGGCGCTGAGAACCAGGCGGTGGACAGCTTGATCAAGGAGCTGTCGATCAAGACGCCGCATCGCGACGCGCTGGTGCGCGAGCTCTCCGGCGGCAATCAGCAGAAGGTGGCTATCGCCAAATGGCTGAGCTGCCAGTCGCGCGTCTATGTGCTGGACGAGCCAACGGTGGCCGTCGATGTCGGCGCCAAGGTCGAGATCTACAATCTTCTCAATCGGCTGGCGGGCGAGGGCGCGGCGATCCTGCTTCTGTCCTCCGACCTGCTCGAGCTGGTCGGCGTCTGCGACCGCGTGCTGGTCGTCTATCGCGGCCGGCTTGCCGGCAGCTTCTCCGGTTCTGCGATGAACAGCGATGCGCTGCTGGCGGCTTCGTCGGGCGCACGTTCGAACATCGATGGAGTGGCTGCATGAGCGCGACTGTCCTCCACACAGACGTCGGTGTTTCCGACGAAAAGCAGGCCGCCGCCAAGAGCGCCGGCCGCCGCTTCGGCGCGCTCGTCGTGCGGCTGGGCGCCATCGCCGCCTTCGCCGCGATCATGGCCTATTTCGTCGTCTTCGCGCCGGGCTTCACCTCGACCTTCAACCTGATCAACGTCGTCGAGCAGTCGGCGATCCTGGGCGTGCTCGCCTACGGCATGACTTCCGTCATCATCGGCGGCGGCTCCGATGTCACCGAAGGCGGCATCGATTTGTCGATCGCCGCCAATATGGGGCTCTGCGCCGCGGTCTATGCGACTCTTCTGTCCATGGGCTACGGAGACTTCCTCTCGGTGCTTGCGGCGATTGCCGTCGGCATGGCGGTTGGCGCGCTGAACGCCCTTGCCGTGGTCGGCCTCGGCATCCTGCCGCTGCTCGCAACACTTGCCGTTCTCAATGTCGCGGCCGGCATGGAACTCACCCTCACCCAGAACACGGTCGTCGGCGCATCCTCCCCGCTGCTCGGCGTGCTGGTCTCCGGCAGCTTCCTCGGCATCTCGGCACTCGCCTGGGCGCTGATCGTCTTCTCCGCCATCATGATCGTGGTCGTTCACGGCACCTCCTTCGGGCTCAGGCTCTACGCCGTCGGCGGACACCCGGAAGCGGCGCGCGCGGCGGGCATCAGCGTGCCGTTCTACGTGTCCTTCACCTATGTGCTGAGCGGCTTCTGCGCGGCGGTGGCGAGCATCCTCACCGTCTCGCGTCTGTCGGCGAGCACGCCCGGCTCCGGCGAGCTGCTTCTGTCGGTGCTGGCGGCGGCGCTGCTCGGCACTGTCTTCTCGCGCCGCTTCGTGCCGACCATGGGCGGCACGCTGCTCAGCGTGTTGTTCATCGGCCTGCTCGCGAACGGCTTCCAACTGCTCAACGTCTCCAGCTACTGGGTCAACGGCGTGCAGGGCGCGCTGATCCTGCTGGTGGTGGCGATCACTTCGTTTGCCCGCGGTTCGGAGGGTTCGCGATGAGCGTCTCGACCAATGACACCACCGCCAAGGTGAGCCTGCGCGGCTTCCTCGCCAAATACAGCGTGCTCATCGCTTTCGCGGCCATCGTCATCTTCTTTTCGGTGGCGAGTCCGACTTTTCTCACGCCAGCCAACCTCTTCAACGTGCTGGTCAACAATGTCGTCATGCTGGCGATCGTGGCGCTCGGCCTCACCATCGTCATCTCGTCGGGCGGCATCGATCTCTCGGTCGGCGTCTCGGTCGACATGGCAAGCATGATCTTCGTCATGCTTCTCGCCGCCGGCTACAGCGGCATCGTCGGCGTCGCTGGCGGACTCGGCGCCGCGCTGATCGTGGGCGTGCTGAATGCCATCCTCATCACCAGGCTCAACATCAGTCCGTTCCTGGCGACGCTCGGCGTGCTCTTCATCGGTCAGAGCACGCAGCAACTCGCCACCAGCGGCGGCCAGCCGATCTATCTCACAAGCGGCTATGCTGCCGATCAGTTCAACGCCATCGCCCGCACCGCTCTGTTCGGGATGCCAACGCCGGTCATCGTGCTGATCGTCCTTGTCGTCGCCGTTCATGTCCTGCTGCATCGCTCGGTGTTCGGGCGCTATGTCCAGGCGATGGGCGCGCAGCCGGGCGTGGCCTGGTATTCCGGCATCCGCGTGCCGCGCGAATTGTCGATGGTGCATGTGCTGTGCGCGCTGCTCGCCGGCGTTACCGGTATCCTATTGTCGGCGACGGTGAAGTCCTACGTGCCGCTCTCCGGCAATGCCTTCCTGCTCGACGCCATCGGCGCCACCTTCATCGGCACGACGCTCAGCCGCGAGCGCAAGCCTTCGGTCATCGGCACGCTGCTCGGCGTGTTGCTGCTCGCCATCGTCAAGAACGGGCTGCTTTTGGTCGGCTGGAATTTCTACTGGCAGCAGGTCGGCATCGGCGTGCTCGTCTTCCTGGTGCTCGCCGCAAGCTTCGGCCTGCGTCGCGCCGCCCATTGACTTCGAAAGGTCTTTTGCCCATGCCCCAATTCGACGTCAGCTCGATCGGCTTCTACGTCCTCGACATCCTGGGACGGCCGGTCTCGCGCATCCCCGAAGGCGGTCGCGCCGACTATATCGAGGAGATCCGCATGACCGTCGCCGGCACGGCGGGTGCCACCGGCATGGACTGCGCCATCCTCGGCCTGAAGACGCGCGCCGTCACGACGCTTGGGCTCGACGACATGGGCGACTGGTTTCTCGCCAAGCTGAAGAAATACGGCCTGGAGACGAGCCTCGTTCGCCGCGACGGCAGCGTCCAGACCTCGTCCACCATCCTGCCGGTGCGGCCGAACGGCGAGCGGCCGGCATTGCATGTGCCGGGCACCGCCACCTTGTTCGAGGTCGCCGACGCCGATCTCGACGCCGCGCTCGACGCGACCGTGGTCCATGTCGGCGGCACCGGGCTCTTGAAGCGCTTCGACGGCGAGCCGACCGTCAGGCTCTTGAAACGCGCCAAGGAGCTTGGACGCGTCACCACCTTCGATCTCATCCAGGCGACGCCGGAGACGTGGAAACTGGTCGAGCCGTGCCTTCCCTACATCGACTATTTCGTGCCGAGTATCGACGAAGCCGGCGAGATGGCGAATGACCGCGATCCGGCCCGCGTCGCGGCCTTCTTCAAGGCGAGGGGCGTGAAGAACTGCATCATCACGCTGGGCGCCGACGGCGTTCATGTCTCGCCCGAACATGGCGAGGATTTCCGTCTGCCGGCTTTCGAGGTCGAGGTGTTCGACACCACGGGCTGCGGCGATTCCTTCACCGCCGGCATCATCGTCGGCATCGTCAAAGGCTGGGACCTGAAACAGTCCGCGCGCTTTGCCAGCGCGGTCGCCGCCAAGGTGGCGATGGGTCTCGGCTCCGACGGCAAACTCGTTTCATTCGACGACACGGTCGCGGCGATGAATTCGCTCCCGGTCAAGACATCAAAGGTGGAAGCAGCATGACCATTCTTCCTGAGGCCAAGGGCAAGACGGCTCTCGTAACCGGCGCCAGCCGCGGCATCGGCAGGGCGCTCGCCAAGGGGCTCGCCGAAGCGGGCTTCAATGTCGCCATCACCGATCTGCCGTCGCAGGCAGCGGAGCTCGACGTGACCAAGGGCGAGATCGAGGCTGCGGGCCGCAAGGCCTATGTCTACACGATGGACGTCAGCAAGAAGAAGGACATCGAGGCGACGGCGCAGGCACTGCTTGAAGAGGCGGGCAGCATCGATGTGCTGGTCAACAACGCCGGCATCCTCAAGCCCAGCCTGCTGCAGGATCTGGACGAAGCCAATTGGGACGCGCATTTCGACGTCAACGCCAAAGGCGTGCTGATGATGTGCCAGGCGGTGCTGCCGCATATGCGCGCCAGGAAGTCGGGCAGGGTGATCAACATCGCCTCGATCGCCGGCCGCCAGGGCGTGCCGACGCAAGGCCACTATGCGGCGACCAAGGCGGTGGTGATCACGCTCACCCGCGTTCTGGCGCAGGAGGTCGGCATGGACGGCGTCACCGTCAACGCGATCTGCCCCGGCATCATCCTGACCGAAATGGGCAAGAACAATCTGGGAAGCGAAGCCGCGATCCGCCATTGGGAGGAGGTCGCGGCGCTGAAGCGCCTCGGCGCGCCGGAGGATATCATCGGACCTGTGCTGTTCTTCGCCTCGGACCTGTCGGCCTTCGTTACCGGCCAGGCGTTGAACGTGGACGGCGGTATCTACTACCACTGACGAGCATCCGACGAGATCGTCCGCGCCGACCGATGCAGTGGTCGTAACGGATCTCTCTGCCGCTCTACAGCCGCGGCCCCGCCACCATGTGCGCGACGCGCGCCATGTCGGCGCTCATCTCGCGGTCGTCGTCGAGTGGGGCGACGAGCGCCCGCACGGCTTCATAGCTGCGCCGCGGGCCTTCGCCCATCGAATCCAGCACGCCGCGCAACTCCACGCCGGTGGCGGCGAAGATCAGTTCCATCGCCACCAGATAGCGTAGGCGCTCGATGATGCCTGCCGTCTTGGCCACGACGCGTGGCGCCATCGACGACTGGTCTTCGACGCCGTCCGAGATCGCGAGCGGGCTGAGCGACATCGGATTGGCGAGGTGCCGGATCTCGGCTTCGAGTGCCGCGACCGGCTTCTGCAGTTCCGCATAGCCCTGGCGGCTGCCGCCCCGGGCCGACAGGAAGCGCGGCAGTTCCGCCACCGTCGGCGACATCAGCTTCATCGAGCGGTTGGCGGTGCCGACCGCGCAATGCGCCAGCGCCTGGCCGAGATTTTCCCAGGTGAGCGTGAAGGCGGTGAGGTCGAAATTGCCGTTGGACATTACGCGCTCGACCTCGGGCAGGATGACCGGATTGTCGCCGGAGTGGCCGAGCTCGATCTCCGTCGCCAGTTTCGCCTGCTCATAGGCATGGAGCAGGCCGCCCCATACTTGCGGCACGCAGCGGAAGCTGAGCGGATCCTGCAGGCGCCGCGCGGCGTTGTCGTGCCACAGGCCGGAGCCGGAAAGTTCGGCCCTAAGCCGCGCGCCGATCTCGCGCTGGCCGAAGGCCGGTCGCGCCGCAAGCGCATCCCCGTCGATGGCCTTGAGCGACGCCCGGAACGCCTCGTAGTTGAGCGCGACTGCCGCCAGCGACCAGTCGATCAGGCAGGCGATCTCCTCAAGCGCGAGGCACGCCGTTCCGGTCGAAAGGCTGTTGGCGACGATGATGGCGTGGCCGTCCTTCTCGCGCAGGTCGAGCGGCTCGAGCCCGGCGAGCTTCAGCGCTTCGGCCGATGGCATGATCCTGCCTTGATACTCGCTCTCACCGTCGCCGCGCAGCGCCCGCGCCAGATGGCCGAGCGGCGCGAGGTCCGCGGCGCCCACCGATCCCCAGCTCGGAATGACCGGATGGACGCCGGCGTTGAGCGCCGCGAGCAGTCCGAGCGCCACGCCCTCCGAGGTGCCGGTGCCGCCCGCCGCCATACCGCAGATGCGCGCGACCATCAGCGCCCGCACCGCCTCGGTCGGCAGCGATGGGCCGGCGCCCATCGAATGGCTGAGCGGCACGCTGTGCTGGAAGGCGATCAGGTCCGCCTGCGCCAACGGCGTGTCGACACAGGCGCCGAGCCCGGTGGTGACGCCGTAGAGCGGCTTGCCGAGTTGGGTGAGATGTTCGATCAGCGCCCTGCTTGCGCGGATGCGGCGCATGGCTTCCTCGCCGAGCACGAGCCGGGCGTTGCGCCGCGCGATTTCCGCGACATCTTCCGTGCCGAGCGGCTTGGCGTCGAGGACGATCACTCTGGCTGTCATCGGGCTATTCCTTGGGCCTCCGGAAATGAAGGCCGAACGAATGGAGGATATCCGGCATCGCACCCGGCCATTGTCGAAAATCCGCCGTTACGATTGCCGTTATCTTTCTTCAACCGGCGGTGCGGCGGCGACAAATGCCCCGTACGGGAAACTTTTGCGCGACTGGTGATTTTGGATATGCTGCGGATCCAAATTGCCAGAAGGTTGCCGTCGATGATGAAGTACCTGACCCTCTTTGCGCTCGTGCTGGCCACGGCCGCGACCGTGTCCGCCCAAGCGGTTGCGGGCGAAAAGCACCATCATCGCCATTATCAGCCGGTCGAGCGCGAGCGCTATGTTCCGGCCAGCGACGATCTTCTCTATCAGCTCTTCGGCGGTCCGCGTTACTACGACCAGCAGCTGTTCACCACCGCCGCTGGCGCTTGCTCCTACGACCGCGTTAGGCCGGACGCGAACGCGACCAACAAGATCAACGACCATCATTGCGGGAAGTAGCCTTCGACTCATACTGACGGGTGCACACATTCTCGCGAAACATTGTATACAATACATAAGAAAGATGTTGACAATCCGCCCTAGGCGGTTTCCCTTAACGCTATCCGCGCAGCCTATGAGCAAAACACAAAGCGCGATAACCAAGGGGAACTGCCAATATGATCAACCGTCGCTCGACTCTGAAATCCATGGCGCTCGGCGCCGTCTCGACCCTGGCCATTGCCGCTGTCGGCATCTCGTATGCGCAGGCTGAAAACAAGGAACTGAAAATCGGCTTTGTCGGCGTCACCAGCGGCCCGGCCGCCGCCTGGGGCACCTCGAACGTGCGCTCGATGCAGACGCGCGCCGCCTGGCTCAACGAGACCGGCGGCGTCAAGATCGGCAACGACACCTACAACATCAACATCGTCACCTTCGACGACCAGAAGGACCCCAAGCGCGCCATCGCCGGCATGGAGAAAATGGCGCAAGAAGGCATCCACTATGTCGTCGGCCCGAACGTGGATGACGGCGCCGCCGCAGTGCGCCCCGTCGCCGAGGCCAACGGCATCATCTATTTCCCCTACGCCTTCCCCAAGGCGCTCTACCAGAAGCCGGCCTCCAACGCCGTGCTGGGCATGATCGCCAATTACCAGTCGGGTCCGGCGATCTATAAATATCTCAAGGAAAACAAGGGCGTGAAGAAGATCGCCTTTGTTGCGGCCAATGAATCCGACCCGCTCAGCCAGCGCGACAGCGGTGTCGAGGCGGCAAAGGCGCTCGGGCTGGAAGTCGTCGCCCAGAACGACACCTACCAGAACGACACGCGCGACTTCACCCCGGTGCTGACGCCGATCGTCGCCTTGAAGCCCGACCTGCTCGTCCTGTCGGGCGTTGCGCCCGCCAATGCGCCGCTGCTCATCCGCGCCGCCCGCGAGCTCGGCTATGAAGGCCTGATCTCGACCGAAACCGCGCAGGACGCCAAGGTTCTGGAAGAGGGCGCCGGCGAATATGCCAACGGCTTCATCTCCGTCGGCGGCGCCTCGACACCGGAGATCGCTTCGGACGAGATGAAGGAATTCGTCACCCGCTACACCAAGATGTTCGGCGAATACAACGACGAGTCCAACACCAAGGTCTATGCGCTGGAATACATCCTCGACACGCTGAAGGCCAATCCGGCCGCGATCAACGACGTTGCCGAATTCAAGAAGACCATGGACAGCTTCACCGCGCCCAATCCCTTCCTGAAGGGCGACGCGAAGCTCAGCTATGTCGGCGCGACGTCCTTCGGCCAGAAGCGCCAGCTCTCGGTGCCGATGGTGGTCAACGAATACAAGGACGGCGCATTCCAGACCCTGTTCGTCGGCTCCGTCGACTAGCGTAACCTTCGAGCGTATTTCCTCAAGCTTGCCATGGGGTCCGGTCGACAGGCCGAACCCCGCGGAAGATCGAAGGTATCCATGGAACAGGTCATCGCCAACGGATTGTATCTTGGTGCCCAATACGCGCTGATCGCGCTGGGGCTGACCCTGATCTTCGCCCTGATGAACGTGCTCAATTTCGCGCACGGCCAGATGTATGTGCTGGGCGGGTTCATCACCTACACCGTCTACGGCCAGCTCGGCCTGCCTTTCGTGGTGGCGCTGCTCGCTTCGGGCGTGACGCTCGCCATCATCGGCGCGCTGATGGAGAAATTCCTCTTCCGCACGGTCATCCGACGCAGCCATCGCGAGGAAAGCACCATGCTGCTCGCCGCCGCGACCGCCTTCTTCTTCGATGCCGTGATCCTGCTTCTCTTCGGCGAGAAACAGCGCGGCGTTCCCAAGATCGTCAAGGGCGTGTTCAACGACGTTGGCATCATCATGCCTTACGACCGCATCGTCGTCGGTGCGCTGGCGATCGTCTTCATCGCCGCCTTCGTGCTCTACATGCAGTACAGCAGGGTCGGCCGCGCCATGCGCGCGCTCGCCCAGGACCGTGTCGCCGCCCAGCTTATGGGCGTCCGCGTCGACCGCTATTCGATGATCGGCTTCGCCATGGGCGCCATGCTGGCGGGCGTCGTCGGCGGGCTGCTGGTCACCATCACCGGCGTCAATTCAGGCATCGGCGGGCCGATCTCGATCAAGGCCTTCCTGATGGTGATGATCGGCGGGGCCGGCGTCGTCGGCGGCGCGATCGCCGGCGGTTTTATCCTCGGCATGATGGAGTCGGTCGGCCTCACCGTGCTGCGTGAATATGGCGACGTCACCTATCTCGTCATCTTCGCCGCCCTGATGGTGTTCCTGTCGGTCCGCCCCAACGGGCTGATGGGCAAGCCCTGGGGTTGATCGCGCCATGACCCCCAATCGCAACACCAGGATCGCCGCGGTCGTCACTTTCCTGGCGATCGTCTTCATCGCCGTGCCGGTCGCGATCTCGTCGAGCGGCCGCTTCGACCTCTATTACACGCTGACCTCGGTGGCGCTGCTCAGCATCGCCAGCGCCGGCGTCTGGCTCACCTTCTACATCGGACGCATCAATATCGGCCAGGGCGCCTATGCGCTGATGGGCGGCTATGTCTCGGCCATACTGGTGATGAACCATGGCTGGTCGTTTTGGCTGACGCTTCCCGTCGCGGGTCTGTTCTGCGCCGCTGCAAGCGTGCTGATCGGCCTGCCGATCCTGCGCCTGCGCGGCGTCTACTTCGCCATGGTCACGCTGGTGCTGACCGAGGTTGCGCGCCTGCTCGCTCTGGCGCTGCCGATCACCAACGGCGCCAAGGGCATCGTCAGCATCCCGCTGCCCGGCGCGCTGTCGGTCTTCGGCACCACGCTGATCCCCGATTTCGCCACGCTGCAGAATTCGCGGCTCGCCTTCTATCTGCTGGCGGTCACGCTCATGGTGGTCTGCTTCGCCATCATGTACCGGCTGGTCAACTCGCGCATCGGCAAGCTCTGCCAGTCGCTGCAGCAGAACGAGGAGCTCGCCTCCTCGATCGGCGTCAACATCGCCTATCTGCGCGTCATCGCCTATGCCGTCTCGTCCTTCTTCGGCGGTGTTTCCGGCGCCATCTTCGCCGCCATCTCGCAGTCGATCTACCCGTCGAGCTTCACCGTCACCGATTCCGTCAACTTCATGCTGAACTGCTTCCTCGGCGGCCTCGGCTATGTCTTCGGTCCCATGCTCGGCACGCTGGTGCTCTATTTCGGCTGGGACCTTCTGTTCCAGACCGGCCAATTCCAGCTGCTCATCTATTCCGGCCTGATGATCGTCCTGATGCTGGTGCTGCCCAACGGCCTGCTCAGCCTTGCCGAAACGACCCGGAAGAAGGGTTGAGCCATGGCGGAAATGCTCGAGGTCTCCGGTATCACCAAACGCTTCGGCGGCCTGGTCGCGGTCAACAACGTCTCCTTCTCGGTGCGCGAGAAGGAGATCCTGTCGGTGATCGGTCCGAACGGCGCCGGCAAGTCGACTTTGTTCAAGCTGATCTCGTCTTTCCTGCGCCCGACGACAGGCGAGGTGCGCCTAAAGGGCGAACGCATCTCCGGTCTCGCGCCGCACATCGCCGCCCGCAGGGGCGTGGTGCGCACCTTCCAGGAAACCACGATCTTCAAGAACATGAGCGTGCGCGACAACGTCATCATCGCGCACCATCTGCGCTCCAAGGCGAGCCTGTTCGGCTTCTTCCTCGGCACCGGCACGGCAAAAGCCGACGAAGCGGCCTTCGGGCAATCGGCCGATGAGATTCTGGCGCTGCTCGGCCTCTCCTCGCTCGCGTATGAGATTGCCCGCAATCTGCCGCATGGCCATTTGCGGGCGCTGGGCATCGCCATCGGTCTCGCCACCAATCCTTCCATCCTGCTGCTCGACGAGCCCTTCGCCGGCATGAACCATGACGAGACCATGCGCATGGTCGAGATGGTGCGGCGCCTGCGCGAGCGCGGCCTGACCATCCTGCTGGTCGAGCATGACATGCCGGCCGTGATGAAGATTTCGGACCGGCTCGTGGTGCTCAATTTCGGGCAGAAGATCGCCGAGGGAACGCCGTCGGAAATCCAGGCCAACGACAAGGTGATCGAAGCCTATCTCGGCAGCGAAGACGAGGCGATCGGCCTATGAACCAGATCCTGAACTTCGCCAATGTCGAGCTCTATTACGACCACGTCTACGCGCTGAAGGGCGTCTCGCTCGAGGTCAACGAGGGCGAGACCGTCGCGCTGATCGGCGCCAACGGCGCCGGCAAGTCGTCGATCCTTCGCGCCATCACCGGACTGCGCAAGATCCGATCCGGAGAGATCCATTACGGCGGCAAGCGCATCGACGGCGCCGCCCCCGACGAGATCGTCAAGATGGGCATCGCCATGGTGCCGGAAGGGCGCCGCGTCTTCCCCTATATGTCGGTCAGGGACAATCTCCTGATGGGCGCCTTCACACGCACCAGCAAGTCCGAGATCGCCGCATCGATGGAGATGGTGCTGGGCCGTTTTCCGCGGCTCAAGGAGCGCTTCTCGCAGGCCGCCGGCACGATGAGCGGCGGCGAGCAGCAGATGCTGGTCATCGGCCGCGCGCTGATGGCGAAACCGAAGCTGCTGCTGCTCGACGAGCCGTCGCTTGGCGTCGCGCCGAAGCTCGTCCAGGACATCGCCCGCTCGATCGTCGCCATCAACCGCGACGAGAAGGTCAGCGTGCTTCTGGTCGAGCAGAATTCCCGCATGGCGCTGCGCATCTCGCAGCGCGCCTATGCGCTGACCACCGGCAGTGTCGCGCTGAGCGGCGACTCCGCCGAACTGCTGACCGACGACCGGGTCAAGCGTCTTTATCTCGGCGGCGAGATCTGAGGCTGATTGGAATGCGCATACTCGTCATCAACCCCAACACTACCCAATCGATGACCGCCAAGATCGGCGAGGCGGCGGCAAGCGTCGCCTCCGGCTCGACAGAGATCGTCGCCGTCAATCCCGCCGACGGCCCGCCGAGCATCGAAGGTTATTTCGACGAGGTCTTCGCCATTCCGGGCATCATCGCCGAGATGGCCAAGGCGCCCACCGATGCCTATGTCATCGCCTGCTTCGACGACACCGGCCTCGATGCCGCGCGTTGCGCCACCGAGGCGCCCGTCATCGGTATCGGCGAGGCGGCGTTCCATATGGCGAGCCTTGTCGCGGGCAAGTTCAGCGTCGTCACCACGCTTGCCCGCTCGGTTCCGGCGATCGAGCACAATCTGGCGAAATACGGCCTCGCCTCGCGCTGCGCCAAGGTACGCTCGTCGGACGTCGCCGTGCTCGAGCTCGAACGTCCGGGCTCGAATGCAAGACATCGGATATCGCAGGAGATTGCGCGCGCCATTCGCGAGGACCATGCCGAAGCGATCGTGCTCGGCTGCGCCGGCATGGCCGACCTCGCGCGCAGCCTTTCCGAGGAGCATGGGGTTCCGGTGCTGGACGGTGTGGTCTGCGCCGTCACGCTGGCTGAGAGCCTGTTCAAGGTCGGCTTGAAGACATCGAAGATCGGCGGCTATGCGGCTCCGCGCGGCAAGCGGTTCGCCGGCATGTTCGCGCCGCTGTCGCCGGCCGGCTGAGACGCGTCGTTTAAGGCCGGCTGCGCGGGATTGACCACCGCGCAAGCCATATTAGATTGAACCGACCTCTACCAATGGAGGCAAATCAGGCGGGCTGCGCCTGCGCGTTGAAGAGCATGTTGACGGTACTCAGGGAAGAAGATCGCGATGATAAGCCGGCGGCGCGCTGGTCGCCGATCTATTACGGGCTGAGGGACGCCATCATCAGCCACCGTCTCGCGCCGGGCACCAAGCTGCCGGAAGACGAGCTGGCCTCGATCTATTCGGTGAGCCGCACCGTCGTTCGAGCCGCCTTGCAGGCACTCGCGCATGACCGGCTGGCGCGGCTCGAGCCAAATCGCGGCGCTTTTGTCGCGCAGCCGTCGAAGATGGAGGCGCGGGAAGTGTTCGAGGCCCGGGCGCTGATCGAGCCCAAGGTGGCGGCGCTTGCCGCCAAGGCGGCGGTGCCGTCGGACATCGTGCAATTGCGCCACCACCTCGAAAAGGAGCACGAGGCGCTGCATGACGGCCGCGACAGCGATGCCATCATGCTGTCGGCGCGCTTTCACGTCGGCATCGCCGAAATCGCCGCGCATTCGGTGTTCACCAACTTCGTCCGCGACCTTGTCTCGCACTCCTCGCTGATCATCGCGCTCTACTGGAAGCGCCGCGACGCAACCTGCGAGAAGCACGCGCATCACGCCCTTGTCGACGCGATCGAGAGCGGCAACAGCGCCGACGCTGCCGCCCTGATGAACAGCCATCTGGTCGACCTGCTCTCCGGTCTCGACCTGACCGACAAGGTGGAAAAATCCGACAGCCTGGCAGATCTGCTGCGCGCTTAGGTGAGAGGAGGCGGTTCGATCGGGCTGCCGAACCGCCTGGGAGTCCGTTAGGCCGCGGCGGCTTGCGAATAGTCCATCTGCTTAAGGTCGGCGATCAGGCCAGGTCCGGTCGGCTGCCAGCCGAGATGCGCACGCGTCCATTCGCTCGACGCCGGCAGGTCGAGGCCGGCGAACATGGCGAGCCACCCGAAATGGTCCGCAGCCTCGTCCTGCGACAGCGAGACCACAGGGACGTTCAGCCCGGCGCCGATCACTTCCGCGATCTCGCGCACCGGAATGCCTTCCTCGGCAACGGCGTTGTAGCGCACGCCGGCTTCCTGCTTGTCCAGCGCCAGACGATAGAGCTTCGCGACATCCAGCACATGCGCCGCCGACCACCGGTTGCCGCCTTCGCCGAGATAGGCCGACACGCCCTTGGCGCGTGTCTGGGCGATCAGCGGTGTGATCAGGCCCTGCTTCACCGTGTCATGCACCTGCGGCAAGCGCACCACCGACACCTTGACGCCCTTCTCGGCCATCGCCGCGCCGGTGAGTTCCGACAAGATACGCGGATTGGGATGGTCGGTGTTGAAGACGTCTTCTCTCGCCGGCTGTCCGTGTTCGGCGGAGCCCATGCCGACACCCGACGTGATGATGAGCAGCCGGTCCGACCCGGCCAGCGCGCCGCCCAGTGCTTCGATCACACGCTTGTCCTTCTCGCAATTCGCGACGAAGTTCGAGAAATCGTGGTCGAAGGCGGTGTGGATCACCGCATCCGATTTCGCCGCGCCGTCGCGCAGGCTGTCGAGGTCTTCGAGGTCGCCGCGATGCGGCTCGGCGCCGGCGGCGACAAGCGACCGCGCGCCGGCTTCGGAGCGGGTCAGGCCAAGCACCTGATGGCCGGCGGCGAGAAGCTCAGGCACGATTCTCGAACCGATGAAACCGGTCGCGCCGGTAAGGAATACACGCATGGGAGGGTCTCCTGTGGTTGTTCGGAGGCCTTATTTGCGCTATAACTCATTCTGTTAAAGTAGTGACTTTATCATGGTATAATTGCCAACAGGATGGCGATGCCCCAAGAGATTGCCAAAAAAGAGACGACCAACAAGCTGGGCACCTTTCTTCGCGATCGCCGCATGCGCCTGGATCCGGCCGCCTTCGGATTCGCCACGGGGCGCCGGCGCACCCAGGGGCTGCGGCGCGAAGAGGTGGCGCAGCGCGCCAATATCTCCCCGACCTGGTACACCTGGCTGGAGCAGGGGCGGGGCGGCGCGCCGTCCGCCGATGTGCTGAACCGCATCGCCACCGGGCTGATGCTGACCGAGCCCGAACGCGAGCACCTGTTCATGCTGGGGCTCGGCCGGCCACCGGAGGTCCGTTACAGGAACGTCGACAGCGTCACGCCGCGCCTGCAGCGCGTCCTCGATGCCTTGGACCCCAGTCCGGCGATCATCAAGACCGCGACATGGGATGTGGTGGCCTGGAACCGGGCCGCGGCAGCGATGCTGACCGACTATTCCAAGCTGCCGCGCGAGCAGCGCAACACCCTGCGCCTGATGTTCGGCAATCCGCGCGTGCGCGACGCGCAGGATGATTGGCAGAACGTCGCGCGTTTCGTGGTCGGGTCCTTCAGGGCGGATGCCACCAGGGCCGGCGCAGGCGCGGAAATCACCCAGCTCGTCGAAGAGCTTTGCCGGATCAGTCCGGAATTCGAGGCGCTGTGGCGCGACAATGATATCGTTCCGCCCCACGGCGAAGGCGTGAAGCGCCTGCGGCATCCCGAGATCGGGCTGATCGAGCTGGAGTTCTCGGTCTTTGCCGTTGACGGCCGGCCCGAGCTCGGCATGATCGTCTACAACCCCGCGACGCAGGCGGATGCGGAACGCATCCGGTCACTGATTGAGTCCCGCTCTGGCTGATGGCGTGTTCCTCAGGCCCTCATCGCCGCGCGTCTCAACGCTTGCGGCGGTTGGCCAAAGCTCCTCATGAAAGCGCGGCGCATGCGCCCGGCGTCGCCGAAGCCACTGTCCTCGGCGATGCGGTCGAGCGGCGCATTGCTGGTCTCGACCGCCATGCGCGCGGTTTCTAGGCGCAGCCGCTCCACCGCCTTGGCCGGTGTCGTGCCGGTCTCCGCAGTGAAGGCGCGAGCGAAGTTCCTCGGGCTCATCGCGGCCTGATCGGCGAGGCGCTCGACGGTCAGCGTCTCGGCGAGTCTGTCGCGCATCCATTCGATCAGTTCGACGAAGCGACCCGAGCGTCCGCCGAATTCCACGAGGCCGGAAAATTGCGACTGACCGCCTGGACGGCGCTGGTGGACGACGAGCTGCTGCGCGGTGCGACGCGCGATCGCGGGGCCGAGATCGTCCTCGATCAGCGCCAGCGCCAGGTCGATGCCGGCAGAGATCCCGGCCGACGTCCACACGCTGCCGTCCTGGATGAAGATGCGCTCCGCGTCGAGCTTCACCTTCGGATAGCGGTGGGCGAAGTCGTCGGTGCTCCACCAATGCGTGGTGGCGGACCGCCCGTCGAGCAGGCCTGCCTCCGCCAGCAGGTAGGCGCCGGTGCACACGCTTGCCGTCCGGCGCAGCTTTGCACGCCGCAGCCAGGCGACGATCTCCTGGGCCGCGGCCATCGAGCGGATGATCTCACCGCCGGAAATGATGGCCGTGTCGAGCGGCTCGGCGTCGGACAGGGGCCGGGCCGCCAGCCGCATGCCGGACGAGCTTTCGACCTCGCCACCGCCCGGCGCCAGCATACTGAGCCTGTAGCTGCCGAGCTGATAGTGCTCGGCCAGCTCGAAGGCTGCCGCCGGCCCGGCCACGTCGAGCAGTTGGAAGCCCGGATGGATGACGATGCCTATCATGCGCATGGCGGTTTTTGCCCGATATATGTCATTTCGGCCAAAACCTATCGGAGCTAGCCTGCCGGTCAAGCGTTGGGGTTGGAAGGATTTAGCCATGAGCCTGCGTATCGTGTTGTGGAGCGCCCTGGGCATCCTCCTGATTTTCGTTACGGCCGGTGCCGCCTGGCTGCTGTCGCTGCCCTCGGCATCGCTGGCCGCGGTGCAGCCGGCAATCGACGCCAAGGAGGCCGACGCCACGCTCGCGGCGCTCAAGCCAAAACGGCCGCGCCCGCTGATCGCGATCATCGGCGTCAATGACGGCACCGAGACCACCGACTATCTGATGCCATACGGCATCCTGCGCCGCGCCGACATCGCCGATGTCGTCGCGCTGGCGACGCATCCGGGACCTGTGCAACTGCACCCGGCCTTGCGCGTCGAGCCGGATGCGACGACAGCGGCGTTCGATGCCCAGCATCCGGAAGGCGCGGACTACGTCATCGTTCCCGCCATGATGCGCGACGACGATCCGGACGTGTTGAAATGGATCAGGGCCCAGTCGGCCAAAGGCGCCATGGTGATCGGCGTCTGCGTCGGCGCCACGGTGGTCGGCGCCAGCGGATTGCTCGATGGCAAGCGCGCGACGACACACTGGTATTCGCTGAGCGAGCTGCGCCAGAAACATCCGTCGATCCGCTATGTCGCCGACCGCCGCTACGTCGTCGACCGAAATGTCGCGACCACCACCGGCATCACCGCGTCGATGCCGATGATGCTGACCCTGATCGAGGCGATTGCCGGCCGCGACAAGGCCGAGGCCGTCGCCCGCGATCTCGGCCTCGTCCATTGGGATGCACGCCACGACAGCGGCGCCTTCAGATTCACGCGGCCTTTCGCGCTGACGGCGATCGGCAACACGCTCGCCTTCTTCAATCATGAGCAGCTCGGCATTCCGCTGACGCCGGGCATGGACGAGGTGTCGCTGGCGCTGGCGGCCGACGCTTGGTCGCGGACCTTTCGCTCCCGCGTCGTCACCTTTGCCGCGAAGGATGGCGCTGTCGTCAGCCGCGCCGGCATCCGCATCCTGCCCGATCAGGTTGCGAGCGATTGGCCGGTAGATCGGAAGGTTTCAGCCATGTCGGACACGCCGCCGGCAAAAGCGCTGGACCGGACGCTCGAGGATATCACGGCGCGCTACGGAGCGCGCACCACCGATTTCGTCGCCATGCAGCTCGAATATCCGCGGACACAGCCGGCCCAGTAAACCGTCGGATTTGAAGCGTCAGCTTTGCCGCTGCCTGCCCGATCGCTTAGCGGGAGCCTCGACGCCGCCCGGCTGCCTTATGTGGTCGATGAAAGCGCGCAACTTCGGCAGCACTTGGTGCCGTTCCGGATAGTAGAGGAAAACGCCCGGCGTGGTCACCGCGAAACGGGCGAGCAGCGCCTGCAGGCGCCCGTCGGCGATCGGCGCTTCGGCGAGCGGGCTCGGCACCTGCGCCAGCCCCACACCCTGGATCGCCGCGGCGAGCAACGACGGATAGTCATGCGCGATCAGCGGTCCGGAGACGATCGCTTCGATGGCCTTGTTGCCGTCGACGAAGGACCAGGGCGCGACCGAACCGTTGGAGCGGCGCAGGCGCAGGCAGGCATGGTCGCGCAGATCCTCGATGCGCTCGGGTGCCGCGCGCCGGCGCAGATAGTCGGGACTGCCGACGACCACCATCGGGAAGGACGGAGTCAGGCGAACCGCGACCATGTCGGGCGCGATCAGGTCGCCCATGCGGATGCCGGCATCGAATCCTTCGGCGGCAAGATCGGCCAGCTCGCCGCTGGCGACGATCTCCAGCTCGATCTCGGGATAGGCCTGGCAGAAGGAGGCGATCATCGGCTCCAGCAGCACCGGCACCACGGCCGGCGGTACCGAGAGGCGCAACAGCCCGGCCGGCCGCTGGCCCATGCCGCGCGCGATCTCGCTCGCGGCGACCAATTCTTCGAAGGCCGGCCGGGCGCGCGCGAAAAAGCGTTCGCCGGCTTCGGTGAGACCGACGCTGCGTGTCGTGCGGATGAAGAGGGCGGCGCCGATGCGCCTCTCCAGCGTGCGTATCGCCTGGCTGATCGCTGACGGGGTGACCGCAAGCTCGGCCGCCGCCTTGCGGAAATTGCGATGTTTCGCGACACTCAAGAAGGCTTCGACGCCGTCGAGCGCGCCATGCCTGATTGTGAAGTTCTGCTTCATGGCCCATCGACTTTATCGCGGATAGTCGCTGGCAGATAGCGGTCGTATCTCTTGCTGACTTGGAAGCCTGAAGGGAAGAGGCAATGACCGACGAACTCGATCGCGTGCGCGATCACTATCGCGCGACCGGCCTGACCGATCGATTGAAGACCGCGCTGGCGGTCTTTGGACCGGAGGAACAGCGGTTGAAGCCCGAGCAACTGGCGACACTCGACCAACTCCACACCCGCGGGCTGGCAGCGACGGCGGAGCTCGCCAATCTTGCCGCCATCACCGCCGGCATGTCGGTGCTCGACGTCGGATCGGGCGTCGGCGGTCCCGCCCGCTTCCTGGCGGCAACCTATGGCTGCAAGGTGACGGGAGTCGATCTCAGCGAGCCTTTCGTCGAGGCCGCGCGCTATCTGACCGCGCGAACTGGGCAGGACGGCAAGGTGTCGTTCGAAACCGGCAGTGCGCTGGCGCTGCCCTTCGAGGACGGCCGCTTCGACGCCGCGCTTCTGCAGCACGTGGCGATGAACATTGCCGACCGGCCGCTGCTCTACCGCGAGATCAGGCGCGTGTTGAAGCCGGGCGGAAAATTCGCCACCTTCGATGTCGTGCTGAATGGCGGCGATCCGCTCTATCCAGTGCCGTGGGCGAAGACACCGGGCGAAAGCTTCCTGCTGACCGCCGAAGCGACTTGCGAGGCGGTTGAAGCCGCCGGCTTCGGCACGCTGGTCCGCCGCGATGACACGGCTGTCGCCAAGGCCTGGTTCGCCGAACTCCGCGCCTCCGGTCCGCCGCCTTCGCTCAATCTCGGCGTCGTCATGGGCCAGGGTTTTGCCGAACTCACCACCAATCTCGGGCGCAATCTCATGCAAGGGCGGCTGGGCATTCTGACAGCAGTGTTCGAAGCCGTTCCCACCAAGGCTTTATAGGAGGTGCGGATGTCACCGGCGATGATTCTGAACATCCAACTTGGGCTCGGCTACGTGCCATGGCTGCTTTGCTTCACCGCCTATATCTGGCCGAGGCTGAGGTCGATGGAACCGGTAGAAGCGCAGCGCGCCATCGCCACGCTGCACAGCTTTCGCTTCTTCGGGCTGGTCTTCCTCGTCCCAGGCGTTGTCGGCCCCGACCTTGCCCCTGGCTTCGCAAGTTTCGCCGCCTATGGCGACTTCGCGACCGGGCTCATCGCCATGCTGGCGCTGCTCGCGGTGGCAAGGCCCGCGATCTTCTGGCCCCTCGTCATCGCCTTCAATGTCGTGGGCGTGATCGACCTTATCGGCGACTACTATCATGGCGTCATGCTCGACCTTCCCGGCCATGCCGGTCAGTTGGGCGCGACCTACGCGATCCCGGTCATCTACGTGCCGCTGCTGATGATCACGCATGTCGCGGCCTTCTATCTGCTGGCGCGTTCGAGGCGCCATCAGCCGGCAACGGCCTAATACATGGGATTTGCCATGTGCTTGGGGGCCGGCCATTCGCCCGTGATTTCGGGCTGCACCGGGCGCTCAAGATAGGTCGACAGCACGACGTAGCTACGCGTCGAGGTGACGCCGGGCGTGTCGTAGAGTCGGGCCAGCAGGCCCTCCAGCGCGCGCGTGTCCTCTGTGCGCAACTTGAGCAGCATGCAGGTGTCGCCGGCGACCGTGTGGATCTCCTCGACTTCCGGATATTTGGAGACCGCCATCAGCTCCGGCGTCTTGCCCCAGCCTCTGGTGTCGATATGCACGAAGGCGAGCAGCGGCTTCTTCACCGCCCTTGGATCGATGATCGCCGAGGTGGTGCGGATGGCGCCGCTGCGCTTCAGCCGCTTGACCCGCTCATGCGCCGCCGGCGGCGACAGGCCGACGCGCTCGCCCAGATCGGCGTAGCTGATGGTCGCGTCCTCGACGAGAACGCCTAATATCTTTCGGTCGATCGGGTCGACCTCGCGGGCCGGTTGCTTGTTCCGCTGAATGTCATCTGTTTCTGCGTCCATATGGAAATTCCCCATTGATACGGAATTTAATTCGGCCATTATGATGATATGTCGAACAGCAATCAATCAGCTTTTATAGCCGCGGCGCCGCGCGCGCCGATTCCGGCCGCCGCCTATCTGCTGACCGGCTGCATCGCCGTCATCGGCTCTAATTCGCTGGTTCTGGGACCGATCGCGCCTGCCGTAGCGGCACACTTCGGCGCCAGTGTGCCGGCGGTGATGACGGCGGCTGCCGCTTTCGGCCTCGGTACATCGGCCAGCGCGCTCTTCCTTGCCCGATATATCGACCGCATCGGCGCGCGCCGCATGTTGCAGGGTGCGTTGCTGCTGCTGGCCCTGGCGCTGGTCGCCAGCGCGTTGGCGCCGACGGTGGCGGCGCTGGTGGCGGCCCAGCTCGTCGCCGGCATTGCCGCCGGCATCGCCATGCCGGCGATCTACGCCAGTTCGGCCGCGATCGCGCCGCCCGGCCGCGAGAGCGGCACCATCGGTGTCGTGCTGACCGGCTGGACGCTCTCGATGGTCGCCGGCGTCTCGCTGTCCGCGGTGCTCGCCGATCTCATCCATTGGCGGGCCGTCTTCGCGGCCGTGGCGTTGCTGGCGGCAGCAGCCGTTGCCGGCCTGGCGATGAGCTCTCTGCACGATGCCAGGAAAAGCGGCCCGGCGCCGTCGCCGCTCGGCGCGCTCGCCGTTCCCGGCATCCTGCCGCTGCTCATTGCCTGCGGCGCCTTCATGACCGCCTTCTACGGCGTCTATGGCTATCTCGGCGACCATCTCCATGAAGCCCTCGGCGAGCCGGTCAGCGCCAATGGCCTGGCGGCCGTCGCCTACGGCCTCGGCTTCGGCGCGGCCGCCTTGCTCGATGGCGTCATCGACAGGCTTGGCGCCCGCCGCGTCATGCCCTTCGCCTATCTGCTGGTCGCCGTCGTCTATGTCGCGATCGCGCTGGCGAGCGGCGGCTTCGGCCCGTTGATCGCGACGATCGCCGTCTGGGGCTTGGCCAACCATTTCGGGCTGAACGTGCTGGTCATGCGCCTCACCGCGCTCGATCCGTCGCGGCGCGGCACCATCATGGGACTGAACAGCGCGGTCACCTATCTCGCCGTCACCGTCGGCACGGCAGGCTTCGGCCCGCTCTACACGAGCCTCGGCTTCGCCAACTGCGCCCTGATCGCCGCTGGATTGATGCTGGTGGCGGCGGGCGCGGCAGCATGGCGGTCGGCCACCCGGCAATAGGCTTGCATCTGCGTTCGCACCTTCGCTAAGGCTGGCTTGCGAACCGGAGTCGCAGCCGATGAAGACGACGCTCGAGATCACCGCCGAGCCCCTGCCGCGGGACCTTGCTTTCCTGGGCGAAAGTCTCACCGCTTTCAATGATGGCGACGTCGGCCCCTCAGGCCGGAAGCCTCTCGTTGTGTTCGCGCGCGACGAGCATGACGCCGTCGTTGCCGGCATATCCGGCTACACCGCCTGGGGCTGGCTTTACGTGCAGTGGCTGTGGGTCGACGAAACGCTGCGCGGAAAAGGCATTGCCGCCGGCATGCTCGACGCCGCCGAACAGGAAGCTGTCGCGCGCGGCTGCCATGGCGCCTGGATCGACACTTTCAATCCAATTGCCGAAAAGGTCTATCGGCGCCAGGGCTACCAGCCGTTCGGCGAATTGCCGGATTTCCCGATCGGCCGCCGCCGCGTTTTTCTGCAGAAGAAGCTGTCTTAGAGAGCAATTCCAGGAAAAGTGTGAAGCGGTTTTCCGTCCGGAATTGCGTCAAGACAAACTAGTTCCTCAACACAGTGATTTTGAAACATTGCAGGCTTGTCGGGCAAGGCTATCAACGTCCGCCAAGGTAGTCGGCGCAAACGTTGGCGATGAGCTGGAGGCTTCTGAACCTCGTCATTCTAGGGCGGAGCAAGGAGCGAAGCGACGCGCGCAGACCCTAGAATCCATTCCGTTACCTGGACCGAAGTGTGCAACGGTGCAGAATTTCTGAACCGCCGCGACGCTTCCAAGTCACGGCATGGATCCTCGGGTCTGCGCGCGTCGCTTCGCTCCTTGCTCCGCCCGTGGATGACCGCAATAGGCGTCTCGGCCAATCGCCAAGGCCTGGGGTCTGCCAACGCACACTAACCAACCGGTCAAAACTTCTGTGTGTTAAGGAACTACCCCGCCAGCTTTCCGCCGCGCAGCGGCTCGGGCGCGCCGGTGGTGCTCGGAAAGCTGATCGGCAGGCCGCGCAGCACGCGCACGGCGAGGAAAGCAAAACATTCCGCTTCCACCGCGTCGCCCTTCCATCCGAGCGTTTCGGCCTGCACCACCTCGACGCCGGCACGGCTTTCGAGCATCGCCATCATCGTCGGGTTGTGGCGGCCGCCGCCGCTGACCGCCAGCCGCTTCGGCCGGCGCGGCAACAGGTCGAGCGCCTTGCCCACGGCCGACACAGTGAAGGCCGTCAGCGTCGCCGCGCCGTCCTCCACGCCGAGCCCTTCGGCCATCGCCGCGGTGAAGTCGAAGCGGTCGAGCGATTTCGGGTAGGACTTCGTCAGGTAGGGATGCTGCAAGAGCCTGGCGAGCCGTTCCTCATCGACCCTGCCGGCAGCCGCCAGCCTGCCGTCGCGGTCCATCTCGCCGAGGCCCTTCGCCTTGATGAAATCATTGACCGGCGCATTGGCCGGCCCGGTGTCGAAGGCGACGATACTGTCCTTGCCATCCCACCAGGTGATGTTGCCGACACCGCCGAGATTGAGCACCGCCGTATTGCCGCTGGCGTCCGCCTCCTTCAGCAGCGCCGCATGATAGGCGGCGGCCAGAGGCGCGCCTTGCCCGCCCGCCGCGACATCGGCCGAGCGGAAATCATAGGCGACCTTGGTGCCAAGCAGCGAAGCCATCAGTTCGCCGTCGCCGAGCTGGCGAGTCCTCCCGATCTTGCCGGGTTGGGGGGCGCGATGCAGCACGGTCTGGCCGTGGAAGCCCACGATGCCGATATCGGCCATGCTCATGCCCTGGCTCTCGACCAGATCCTTGACCGCCGCCGACTGCGCCCGCGTCAGCGCCTCCTCGGCCTCGCGAAAAATCGCCGGCTCCGCTCCCTCGAAATTCCAGGCGCGCGCCTGGCGCAGCGTCTCTTCGAGCAAGGCGCGGATTGATTGCGGGTAGGGGGCCAGGGTGTATGTGCCGGTGTCGGCGATGCGCTCGCCATCCGTCTTGATCAGCGCCACGTCGATATTGCCGTCGAGCACCGTGCCGGTCATCAGCCCGACGGCCCAGATTGGTTCCATGGTCTTGTCCCCGAATCGTCGTCCAACCACGTGTCGGACGGATCGGCTGGAGGATAACGCCTCGATGAAGATGAACAAGCTACGCATGATGGCTGACGCCGCGATTGCCGTTGCCACGGCCGCAACGAGCGTTTCCAGTGCCGCCGCCTCTCAAACCGACGTAACCGTGCCAGATGAGCAATGCGAGCCAGAGCATCAAGAAGTCGAAAGATCGTAGGCCCGCCACAACAAATGTAGGTTAAGTGCTTTTTAGATTTCCATCTGCAGTCTGTCACAGCGATCGGGAAAATGGGGCCGACAATATGGACGCGCGGGAACCCGAAACGTTAGATCGGCGATGCCTCCTTGTCGACGCGCTGAAATCTTTCTCCTCGTCGCCCTCGACGGTGAAAAGCCTCGCGGTGGTAACCGGGCCGGTAGCGAGGAGCCATTGATGGCGCGGCTTGCCCTGAAACTGGCAATTGTTGCGGCAGCGCTGTGGGCAACAGGAATAGCTGGCTGGCTAGCGCTCGGCTTCAAAAATTGGGAATGGCATGAGAGGCTGACGCTTGAGGTCGAAACGCCAACAGGAACCATCTCTGGCGGAAGCGTAGTGGCGGTGAAAGCCGGGACAACGCCAAAATGGTTGCCCGGAGAAGGCGCTGGCGGCATGGGGAGCAAGACGATTGGAGAGGCTTCCTTTGTTGAGGTGTCTCCGGGCAAGTACCTGTTCGCACTATTAGGGAACGAGCTTGATCGTACTTTGACGATCTTTCTTCCCGAGATCGAGGACACCAAGGACAGGGCTGCTGAGTTGGAGACATTGCGTGAGACACGAGACGTGCCACGCAAAAAATATCCCTTGCTTGTTACGTTCCTCGACATCGCCGAGCCGCGAACTGTTCAGAAGGTTGATCCTGACAATCTCGCCGCGAGCTTCGGTCCTGGTGTGATACTTAAGCGGATTACACTCGAAATTACTGACGACGGAGTAACGAAGGGAGGGATTGGGGCCGTTCTTGGTTGGCTCAATGACCCCGCAGTGATGGAAAACCCCGGATGGTCTTCACTCCCCATTGAAAGCCGCAGAGCAATCGGCGCACTTCTGTCACACTTTCCCGACTCGAAAGGTTTACGCGAATGACGACATCGAAGGACTTGTTCTTGGCGGTCCTTGCGATGGATGCCTACGATCGCGCGTTGCTGGATCTCTCTCCACACCGCCCTTGACTGTGACGCGCAGTCGGGCAGTTGAGGTGATTTCAGCACTCCGGCAGGCAAGCCCTTCGCGACGGCCGCAAGCCCTCAATGTCGCTAGTTTTTTGCCGAACGGCCAAAATGGAGCAACGCCCTTCTTGCCTCTTGCTGCATAAGGCGCGAGCCTGTGCGGAGAAAGGGCGTCGGCATCGCCTGACGTCTGGTCGGATTTGCAAGGAGGAAATGCCATGGCAGCCAACGTCGCACTGATCGCTGGCGCCGGCTCCGGCTTAAGCGCCTCGCTGGCGCGGCTTCTGGCCAAGGAAGGCTTCCGCGTTGTCCTTGCCGCGCGCAATGTCGACAAGCTTGCCGCGCTGGTCAAGGAAACCGGCGCGCTGGCCATCGAAACCGATGTGTCGGACGCGGCCTCCGTTGAGCGGCTCTTCGAGGCGGCCGACAAGGCGGGTCTGCTCGAAATCGCCGTCTTCAACGCCAGTGGCCGCACGCGCGGCCCGATCGCCGAACTCGACGCGGAAGCGGTCAAGCAAGCCCTGCTCGTCGGTGCCTATGGCGGCTTCCTGGTCGGCCAACAGGCGGTGCGCCGGCTCTTGGCGCGCGGCTCGGGCTCGATCCTGTTCACCGGCGCCACGGCGAGCCTCAAGGGCTTTTCCGGCTCGGCTGGTTTCGCCATGCCGAAATTCGGCCTGCGCGGGCTGGCGCAGTCGATGGCGCGCGAGCTTTCCCCGAAGAACATCCATGTCGCGCATTTCATCATCGACGGCCAGATCGATCCGGCCGGACAGGCGCCGGAGCCCGAACGTCCGGACCGCCGCCTCTCGCCCGACGCGATCGCCGAGACCTACCTTGCGGTCCATCGCCAGCATCGCAGCGCCTGGAGCTTCGAGGTCGAGCTGAGACCCTGGGTCGAGACGTTCTGACGACCCACTACAGGACTCTTCAACAACGCGTCCCGCCGCGGCTGCGCTATTTTAGAAGATATGCATATTTGATGATGACATTTTAGCGATCTGTAATGTAAAAAGGCGAAAAATAAAGATACCTTTACTTAACTTCGGCGTGCATACTGCGGATTGGTCAGATCTGTTGTCCGGCTCTCCTGCGCGAATTGAGAATGGGCATGCCGCTTACACGTCGCAAGCTGTTTGCAGCCGGAGGCGGAGGGCTGCTGATCGCGCAGGCGCAAGCCGTGGCCACGCCGGCCCAGGCGCAAGACGCTCCAAAACCCATCGTGACCGACAACAAGCTGCGCGTCGCCATGCCGGCTTTCGCCTCCGATCCTTTCTTTCCGGCCGACGGCTCAGGCGACAAGGGTATCGACATGGACCTTGCGCGCGGCATAGCCGCGGAGCTTGGCGTCGAACCCGTGTTCGACCGGTCCGCCGTGACCTTCGACGGCATGGTGCAAAAGCTGACCTCCGGTCAGGCGGACCTGGCGATCGGCAAGCTCAGCCGCACGCTTCAGCGCGGCCGCTCGATCCTCTATTCACGCCCTTATGCCATGCTGCATCAGGGGCTGCTCGCCAATCGCGTGAACCTGGCGCGCATCACGCAAGGCAAGCCGCCCGAACAGATCATCCGCGATTTCTCCGGCGATCTCGGTGTGATCGAAGGCTCGTCCTTCGCCACTTATGCGGCGGCCACTTTCCCGCACGCCACGATCCAGCGCTTCGCGGGCTGGAACACGGT
The DNA here is from genome assembly GCF_003952445.1 of Mesorhizobium sp. M2A.F.Ca.ET.043.05.1.1. NCBI lineage: Bacteria > Pseudomonadati > Pseudomonadota > Alphaproteobacteria > Hyphomicrobiales > Phyllobacteriaceae > Mesorhizobium > Mesorhizobium sp. M2A.F.Ca.ET.043.05.1.1. The sequence continues at coordinate 3,577,698 of NZ_CP034446.1, read as the reverse complement.
CATCGACGCGATCCGCAACGGCACGATCGACCTTGCTTATCGCGATGATTTCGAGATCAAGAAGCTGATGGTCGACGACCCGTCGATGACTGTCGTCGCGCGCTCGATCACGCTGACCGACAAGGTCGACACAATCGCGGTCGGCGTCAGCCCGGCCAATCCGCATCTCGCCGCCTTTGTCGATCTCTATCTCGATCTGGCAAGGGGCCAGCAGGTCCTCAACACCGACGAGATCATTGCGCGCTATCGCCAGGGGAGCAAAGCCTGACAATGGCCGTCTCGGATGCAGCCGCACCCATGCCTCTCGATTGGCGCCTGGCGGCAAAGCGCATCCTGCGCTCGCCGTTGACGACGATCATCATGATCCTGGCCGGGATTCTGTGCGGACTCTACTACCCGGCATTCGCCCATGCGATCAGCCCTTTGGCGCAGGTCTACCTGAATTTCCTCAAGATGGTCGTGCTGCCCTATCTCGTCTCGTCCGTCATCTTCTCGATCACAGCGATGGTCCAGGACCCGAAATCGGTCCGCTACCTCGGCAAGGTCGGCATCGCCGTGCTGGTCGTGTCGTTCCTCGCCGTGCTGGTGAGCGGCACCTATTCGCTGATCCTCAAGCCTGGCCAGATCGAAAACCCGCAGTCGCGCATCGAGCTCGGCGAGTTCATCAATTCGCAGGGCAGCGTCTCCACCGATCTCGCATTTCCCTTCCAGCCGCCGCCGTCGACCGGGGATCCGAACGGCGGGCATTCGATCTTCATGGATCTGGTGCCCAACAACGTCTTCAACGCGCTGGCCTCGGGCCAGACCATCCAGGTGCTGTTGTTCTGCCTGCTTTTCGGGCTGGCGATGGGGAAAATCCCGCAGCCCTCGTCACTCAGCCTGTCGCAGGCGCTCAACGCGGTGTATCGGGCCTGCACGGTGCTGACCAACTGGTTCGTCTGGGGACTGCCCTTCGCAACCTTCGTCCTGATCGCCGACCAGACCGCGTCGACCGGCACCAAGCCGCTGATGCTGATGGGCGGCTATCTACTGGTGATGGGCCTTTCCTGCCTGACATTCCTCGCCTGCGCGTTTGCGATCATCGCTATACGCTCGCGGCGAAGCTACTGGGCCACGATCAAGACCCTTCAGCCGCTTCTGATGGTGGCCATCACGACGCGCTCCACTGTCGCCTCGCTGCCTTGGGTCATCAATCTTTTGAGCGAACGGCTGCGCTTCAACCTGGTGGTGGTCGAGCTGCTCGTGCCGCTGCAGGCGGCGCTGCTGCGGACCGGGCCGGCGCTGGTCTACACATCCGGCGCCCTGTTCATTGCCCAGCTCTACGGCCATCAGCTGGCGATCCCGGACCTCTTGCTTGTCGGCGTCGTCTCCGCGCTTCTGGCGCTGACGACCGGCGGCATGGGCAGCCTGCTCATCCTCTCGCAGATGTCCATCGTTTGCGGCTATCTGAAGCTTCCCTTCGAGGCGGCATTCGCCCTGTTCGTCGCGGTGGACGCGGCCGTGGACACGCTGATGACGCTGTCCAGCGTCTCCACCGTGGCGGCAAGCACGGCAATGATCGCGCCCAGCCATCGGGAGGCGGCGCAGAGCGCTGAAACCGTCGCGCAAGAGCTCGAAGCCGAGCTCGCCCGATGATCGACGACGCCATCCGTCCGCAGCTCGGCATCATTGGCGGTCTCGGGCCGCTGGCGTCGGCAGACTTCTACTTCAAGCTCACCCGAATGACCGAGGCGCTGCGCGACAACGGGCATGTGCCTTCCGTCATCCTCAGCGTGCCGCAGCTGCCCGACAGGACCGAAGCGATCCTGACCGGTCATGACGGGCCGCTGGCGCCGCTGCAGGCCGCGGTCACAACGCTCAACGCGCTCGGCGTTGCCTGCATCGCCATGCCCTGCAACACCGCCCATCATTGGTACGACAAGCTGGCGGCGAACTCGCCAGCCGAGATCATCCACATCGGCGACGCGGTGGTGGCGGAGATCCGGCGCGGGCTGGACCGGGGCAGGGTAGCGAACCTTGCAACAAGGGGCACCCTGGTTTCCGGTTTCTATCAGCACAGGATAGCGGCGGCGGGGTTCGACCTCTGCCTTCCGCAGGATGCCGAGTTTCAGGAACGCGTCGACAGCGCGATCATGCTCGTCAAGGCCGGTTCGATCGCGCAAGCCGCGGCCGAGACCGAGCGCGCGCTTTATCTCGCGCAAATGGCCGGCGCAGATGTCGCCCTGCTTGGCTGCACGGAACTTTCCGTCGTGGCAGCCAGCCTCGGCGACACGAACGGATTGGTCGTCATCGACAGCAATGCGGCGCTGGCGCGGGCCAGCCTGCAACGATTGGGCTACCCAGTGCAGGAAGCGCGAGGCCTGCCCACCGTCTCATCGCTGCCGGCAGACGGCCGGCCGTCCTTGCGTGTCACCTGGCGGGCGTCCTAAGCGCGCAAGCTTCCATCGCTTCGCTGTCGATATCCGCTTGCCAGCGGCTAATGTGCTCCAGGTCATAAAATCTTTGAGAGAATATTTTCCGCCTCCCGTTTGAGAGGAAATGCGCTTCTTTGCCCGAGCGGGCAGCATTGGTGATGCTTGGTATCAAGGCTTCGCATCCCGCCAGGCCCAAATGATTTCAGGATCGCAAGGAACGTATCATGTCCGAACGCGGCAACGCTTCAAAGTCTCTCGTTACGTCAATCACCAGGCGCGCCGGACTGGCGGCGCTTCTCGCCACGACATTGGCCGTCATCGGCCTCAACGCGCCGTCGCCGTCCTTCGCCGAGGAGAAGAAGGCGATCAAGGTCGGCATCATCAGCGGCGAGGATGAGGATGTCTGGCGAGTCGTCACCGCCGAGGCGGCCAAGAAAGGGCTGACCATCGAGACCGTTGTCTTCAACGACTATACCCAGCCCAACGAAGCGCTGGAGCGCGGCGAGATCGATGCCAACGCCTTCCAGCACAAGCCCTATCTCGACAACCAGATCAAGACGCAAGGCTATCACATCGTGCCGGTCGGCTATACCGGCGTCTGGCCGATCGGGCTCTATTCGAAGAAGCACGCCAAGGTCGCCGACCTGCCGGAAGGCGCTGTCATCGGCCTGCCCAACGACCCGTCCAACGAAGGCCGCGCGCTGCACGTGCTGGAGCATGAAGGCCTGATCAAGCTCAAGGATGGCACCGGCATCCTGGCGACCACCGCCGACATTGCCGACAACCCGAAGAAGCTCGAGATCAAGGAGCTCGACGCCGGCATCGTCGGCCGCTCGGTCGACGATCTCGACGCCGCGGTCGTCAACACCGACTGGGCGCTGAAGAGCGGCCTCGGCCCGGAAAATCGCATCGCGCAGGAGCCGGTGGCCGACAATCCCTACCGCAACTTCATCGCGGTCAAGATCGGAAGCGAGAACGAGCCCTGGGTGAGGACGCTGGTCGCCTCCTACCAGAACGAGACGGTCAAGGCCGAGTTCGACAAGGTCTACAAGGGCACCGGGATCAGCGCCTATTGACCGGCGCATGGTTGGCAGAAATGGGCGGTCCGCTGTTGAGCGGACCGCCGTCGCGTTTGCGTGGCACTGAAACGGACATAGAGATGAACCAGCACGTCACCGCCGGACTTGCCGATCCGGTCCGCGTCGAGCCGACCGGGCGGGAAGACGTTGTCCGTCTCGTCGATCTGAAGCGCCGCTTCGGCGCGACGGCGGCGCTCGACGGCGTCTCGCTGACCGTGAAGAAGGGCGAGATCCTCGGCATCATCGGCCGCAGCGGCGCCGGCAAGTCGACGCTGATCCGCTGCCTGAACGGGCTGGAGCGAGCGGATTCCGGCGAGGTCTTCATCGAGGGGCGCGAGATCAGCCGCCTCGGCGAGCGCGAGCTGCAGCCGCTGCGCCGCCGCATCGGCATGGTGTTCCAGCATTTCAATCTGTTGTCGGCCAAGACCGTCGAGGACAATGTCGCGCTGCCGCTCAAGATCGAAGGACGTCCGCGCGCCGAACGCATGGCCCGCGCGGCCGAGCTGCTGCAACTCGTCGGCCTGTCGGAGAAAGCCAAGGCCTATCCCGCTTCGCTGTCGGGCGGCCAGAAGCAGCGCGTCGGCATCGCCAGGGCTTTGGCCGCGCGGCCGGCGCTGCTCTTGTCGGACGAGGCGACATCGGCGCTCGATCCGGAAACGACGCGCTCGATCCTGGCGCTGCTCAAGGACATCAATTCCAGGCTCGGCCTCACCATCCTGCTGATCACGCACGAGATGGAGGTGATCCGCTCCATCGCCGATCGGGTGGCGGTGATCGACGCCGGCCGGATCGTCGAGGAGGGCGCCGTCTGGCAGGTCTTCGCCGATCCGAAGTCGGAGATCACCCGCAGCCTGCTCGGCGGCATCCGGCCGCAACTGCCGCCCGAGATTGCCAGCCGGCTGGTTCCGGGCGAAGGGGCGGAAACGATCCTCCGGATCGACGTCGCCGGCGAGGCGGCGCGTCGCCCGCTGCTGTCCGAGCTTGGCGCCAGCGTGCCCGGCGCGTTCCGGCTTGTGCATGGCGGCATTGACCATGTGCAGCAGGAGCCGGTCGGCACGCTGTTCGTGGCGGTCCCTGGAGCCGACGCAGCCCATCTGGCGGCGGTTATCGCTTTCCTGAAGAACCGCGGCGCGCGGGTGGAGGTGCTTGGCCATGTCGCCGGTCCTGTTTGAACTCCTGCTTCGTTCGATCTGGGAGACGGTGCTGATGACCGGCGCGTCCGGTCTGATCTCGCTTGTCTTCGGCCTGCCGCTCGGCCTTGCCCTGGTCGCCACCGATCGCGGCGGCATCGCCGAAAGCCTTTGGGTCAACCGCATCCTCGGCGCCGTCATCAACGGTTTCCGTTCGGTGCCGTTCATCATCCTGCTGGTGGCGCTGATCCCGGTGACGCGGCTGATCGTCGGCACCTCGATCGGTACCTGGGCGGCGATCGTGCCGCTGTCGATCGCGGCGACGCCCTATTACGCGCGCATTGCCGAAGTGTCGCTGCGCGAGGTCGACCACGGGTTGATCGAGGCGGCGCGCGCCATGGGCGGCAACCGCTGGACGATCATCCGCGAGGTGCTGGTGCCGGAGGCGCTGCCGGGCATCGTCGCCGGCTTTACCGTGACGCTGGTGACGCTGGTCGGCGCCTCGGCCATGGCCGGCGCCATCGGCGCCGGCGGTCTCGGCGACCTCGCCATCCGCTACGGCTATCAGCGCTTCGAAACCAGCGTCATGGTCGCCGTTGTCATCGTGCTCATCGTGCTCGTCTGCGGCATCCAGTGGATCGGCGACCGGCTGGTCGCTCGTCTGGATCATCGCGGATGATGTGCGGCATCCGAACGCAATTTGCCGCAAAAGCCGGGAATTGAGCGCTGGCTTGCTCTGTTTGCAATGAGATTGGTCGGCGCTTTTCTTCACCCGTAATGACACGCATGCCATCGTGCGGCGGGTCGCCAAGGCAATTCCGGGAAAAGCGCACGGCGATTTTCTGTCCGGAATCCGAAGACATAGAGTTGCCGCCAACAGGAGCCTGTCCATGCCCAGAATAATTCCGGTGCTCGATCTCGACCGCCTGGAGCAGGGTCCATCCGAACTTCGAACTTTCTTGTTTGATCTACGCACCGCCGCCCGCGATGTCGGTTTCTTCTATCTGAGCGGCCACGGCATCACCCAGCCGGAGATCGACGCGGTGCTGAGTGCCGCGCGCGGCTTCTTCGCCTTGCCGGAAGCCGACAAGCTCGCCATCGAAATGGTGAAGTCGCCGCAGTTCCGCGGCTACACGCGCGCCGGCGGTGAACTGACCAGGGGCAAGGCCGACTGGCGCGAGCAGCTCGACATCGGCGTCGAACGCGCGACCATTGCGCAAGGGCCGGGCGTGCCGGCCTGGACGCGGCTGCAGGGCCCGAACCAGTGGCCGGCCGCGCTCCCCGATCTGAAGCCGGCGTTGCTCGCCTGGCAGGCCAAGACGACCGATGTGGCGATCAGGCTGCTCAAGGCCTTCGCGCTGTCGCTCGACCAGCCGGAGGACGCCTTCGATGCGATTTATCGCGGCGAGCCGAACCACCGCATGAAGATTGTGCGCTATCCCGGCCGCGACACGACCGGCGACGACCAGGGCGTCGGCGCGCATAAGGATGGCGGCTTCCTCACCCTTTTGCTTCAGGACGAGAACAAGGGGTTGCAGGTCGAGTATGACGGCAGCTGGGTCGATGTCGACCCGATCTCGCGAACGCTGGTCGTCAACATCGGCGAGCTGCTTGAACTCGCCTCGAACGGCTATCTCAGGGCGACCGTGCACCGCGTCGTCACGCCGCCCGCCGGCGTCGAACGGATTTCGGTGCCGTTCTTCTTCAGCGCCCGGCTCGACGCCACCATCCCGCTGCTCGACCTGCCGGAGGAGCTGGCGGCCGAGGCGCGTGGCCCGGCCAGCGACCCGGACAACCCGCTGTTCCGCAATGTCGGAACCAACGTGCTGAAAAGCCGGCTGAGGTCACATCCCGACGTAGCGCGGCGCCATTATGCGGATCTGTTGGAAAAAGCATCGGCCGCCGGCTGACGACTTCCCGATGATTAAGCGAGATTTTTTCGCTATCTCGGTCTTTTTTGGAATTTCGTTCGTGGAAAATACGCCGCCGAGACCCCAAATAGGTTGCATCGCTCGGTGTTTTCCTCCCATTGCGCCGGGTGATGTTCCCCTCTGAAGGTTATGACCTTCATGCTTGGCCGGGCCGCTTTCGCGCCCGGCCTTTTTCTTTCAAATGCTTTAGAGATGCCTTGATCAGGCGAAGGCGATACTGATCGCGACAAAGTGGCGTAAAGCATGTCTCCCGAAAGTGGGAACCGGTTTCGGGATAGAGACATGCGTAAACCAAAGACCTAAAGCGCATGGAGCGAATCTGAAAGATCGCGACGCGCTTTAGCTCATCAGCTTCGGCAATCCCGCCGCCAGCGCGTCGATGGCCAGCCGCACCTTCAGCGGCAGATGCGGCGTCTGCAGCCAGAGGGCGTGGCAATCGTAGAGATAGTCCGGCTGGCCAGGCAGCACGCGGACGAGCTTGCCCGCTTCGACACGCTCACGCACCAGCCAGTATGGCAGCCAGGCCAGTCCCATGCCTTCGCTCGCCGCGTCGGCGATCGCATCGAGATCGTCGAGACGCAATCGACCGACCGGCGCGAACTCTGCAACGGAACCGTCATCGCGCGGGAAGAGCCATGGCTGCAACACATGGCCGAGCCGCCGGTAGACGATTGCCTGATGGGTGGCGAGGTCCTCCAGATCGGTGGGCTTGCCGAAGGTCTCGATATAGGACGGCGAAGCGCAGACGACCATGCGCTGGCGCGCGACTCGGCGCCCGATGATTCCAGCCCGATCATCCAGCGCGCCGGTACGGATCGCCAGATCGAAACCATCCTCGACGAGATCGGCGAAACGGTCGCTGAGCGACAGGTCCAGCTCCAGCGTTGGATGGCGCCGCGCGAGCGCGAGCAGGATCGGCGTGACGCAGTGCCGGCCGAGATGCGCGGGCATCGTCACCCGCAGTTTCCCGCGCGGTTCGGACAATTGGTCGGCTGCCAGCGCATCGGCCGCCTGCGCTTCCGCCAGCACGATCCTGCAGCGCTCATAATAGGCGCGCCCGAAATCGGTCAGGCTCTGCCGGCGCGTGGTGCGGTTGATGAGCCGTGCGCCGAGCCGCTCCTCAAGGAAGCGGACATGCTTGCCGACCATCGGCCCCGAAAGGTCAAGAGCCGCCGCGGCGGCCGTGAACGAGCCGAGGTCGATGGCTTTCACGAACACTTCCATGCTTTCGAGGCGATCCATATTGAAAACCTGTCGTTTTGACTGTTCTGCCTGAGCAGCGATTTATCGGCTCTCCACGCCCCTGCATAGTTCCATTCCATCGAATGGATTTGGAGTTGCATGGATGGCAAGGGTTGTTCGCTTTCACAGTCACGGCGGTCCCGAGGTGCTTCGCATCGAGGAAATGGAGGTTCCGTCGCCAGGTCCTGGCGAGGTGCGGATCCGCGTCAGGGCACTGGGCTTGAACCGCGCCGAAGCCTCGATGCGCAACGGCACTTACATCGAAACGCCGTCGCTGCCGTCAGGCCTCGGCCTTGAGGCAGCCGGCCCTGTCGAGGCGATCGGCGAGGGCGTCGCTGGTTTCGCGCCGGGCGATGCGGTCAGCATCATCCCGCCGCGATCGATGGCGCGCTGGCCTGCCTATGGCGAGCTTGTGACCTTTCCGGCCGAGCTCGTCGTCAAGCATCCGCCGTCGCTTTCGTTCGAGGCCGCCGCCGCGACCTGGATGCAATATCTCACCGCCTATGGCGCGCTGATCGATATCGCCCATCTGTGCCCTGACGAGCCCGTCGTCATCACCGCCGCTTCGAGCAGCGTCGGGCTCGCCGCCATCCAGATCGCCAACAGAATTGGCGCCGTGCCGATCGCCGTCACCCGGACATCGGCCAAGAAGACGCCATTGCTCGATGCCGGCGCTGCGCATGTCGTGGCCTTGGCTGAGGACGATCTCGAGGCGCGGCTGAGAGAAATCGCGCCGCAAGGCGTGCGCGTCGTGCTCGACCCCGTCGGCGGCCCGATCTTCCCGCCTCTTGCGGCCGCAATGGCGCGCGGCGGCATTCTCATCGAATATGGCGGCCTCAGCCCTGAGCCGACGCCGTTCCCGCTGTTTGAGGTCCTGGCGAAGACGTTGACGCTGCGCGGCTACCTTGTCCACGAGATCACCGGCGATCCCGCCCGGCTGCAAACAGCCAAGCGCTTCATCCTCAATGGCCTCGCATCGGGCGCGCTGAGGCCGATCATCGCCAGGACGTTTCCGTTCGAGGCGATCGCCGAGGCGCACCGCTTTCTCGAGGCGGGCGAACAGTTCGGCAAGATCGTCGTGACTATGTGAGGGCCTGAAAGGATCGGCGACCGATCGAGCGGCGCGCCCGATCGATTATGCCGCCCGAATTACGGAGACCGTCGCTACCCGCGCTTTTCGATAACCGCGTAGAGCACGTTGCGGTTCTCGCCATAGAACACCTGCGCGTCGACCGTGTTGCGGTCGACGCTGGCATTGATGATGTTCCACATGTCGGCTTCCGAGCGCAGCAGCAGCACCCAGTCCATGAACGTCTCGCGATAGCCGGCGTCGGGAGTGCCTTCGGCATAGTTTGCGAACAGGAACCTGCCGTTCGGCTTCAGCATCTGCAGGCACGTCTTCGTCAGCTTCACCGCGACGTTGTGCTGAAGATAGTCGTAAAGGCCCGAAGCATAGATCAGATCGAACTTGCCGAGCTTGTGGCCTCTGGTGAGCACGGTTCGCACCGAGCCGTCCACGGCCTCGATCGCGGTGCCCTGGAAATCGCGCGCGATCAGACCGACGCTCTGCGGATCCTGGTCGAGCGCGACCCACCGCTTCAGCCTGCCCTCGGCAAGCGCGGTCGAGCGGTTGGCCTCGCGCAGATGGCCGGCCGCGATCGCCAGCACTTCCGCTTCCGGTCCATTCCTCGCCGCCGTCTCGTCGACATATCGGGTCAACAGGTCCCGCCGTTCCCGCGCCGCGACGCATGACGGCACATTCTGGGTATGGCTGTAGAGCGCTTTGCCGATCTCCGAGGCGCTGGCCACGTCGTCGGCCACATGCGGATCGCAATAGATAAAGTCGAGCAGCTGCGCGTCGCCGGAATAGCCTCTGGGCTTGGTGAAGGACCAGTGCGTAAGCGGATCCTGGAGGAAATATTGCAGGATCGCATGGTTCTGCGCCACCGGTATCAAGGCCTGCCAGACGTCGGGATGAACCCTGGAACGCAGTGCATTGAGCACTGACAGCAGCCGGCGAACGATCTCGGCGGGATCCTTCCGCAGCTCGATCTGCTGCTGCGTCGTCAACAGGATGAGCGCGAGCTCCGCGCGAGCATCCTCGAACGCCTCGCCGTGGCGCTCGGGCTTCCCTCGATGCAGACCGGCGGCAATTGTCTTGGCAGTAATCAGGCTTTTGCCATCAAAAACGGTCTGCACTGGATACTCCGTGGTTAACAGTCATTTAACTTATTGCGTAGAATGTCGGATTTGCCAACGGTGATCGTTAGCATTTTAATGATATGATTAATTTCCCGCTAACCATCTCGCTTCATTGGATATTTTGACGGCCGGAATTCGGGTTCGAGTTAACGCAAACTTGTCTCCCGCCGTGGCATTTTATTGCTCGGCAAACCGTTGTTTCCCTAGGAGCGGGCCCGCGTGGGGGCAGGAGCGAGAAAAGAGTTAGAAAGGCAAAAACCCTTTGAGCAGGGGTTCATTGCGGACGAACGCGTCGCGTCCAGATTGGCCGATATGGCGCATGTCGAGCCCTACGAGCCGCGCCCCGGCCCGGGGCCGAACGAGCTGCGCGTCCTTTATCGCGAGGAATCGCAGGCGAAGCGGCGGCGGGAAGCCAGGCCCGGGCTTTGGATGGCCGTCGCCATTTATGTGCTGTTCTCAGCGACGGATCTGCTGCTGGTGCCGGATGTGGCGCTCTACACCATCATGGCGCGCTTCGCCGTGGGCCTCACGGCCCTGCTGACGCTTGAGGGGCAGCTTCGCCGCGGCGTTGCCACGCAATGGCTCGACATCACCTGCGCAGCCGCCATCATCTTTGGCTATGTCGGCTGGCTGTGGCCGACCTCCTTGGGTGCGGATCGGCAAGCCGTCGCCTATTATATGGTGTTCGGCACGATCTTCATGATGAGTGCCAACCTCTTCTTCACGTTCAGCTTCAAAACGTCGATCATCACCTCGACCATAATCCTGTGCATATTGTACGTAGTGAATTATTTCGTGCCCGCATCGCTCACATACAAAATGGTGTTCGGCACATTCTACGTCTCGTGCTTCACCTTCACCTCCTATGTGAACTGGAAGCTGAACGAGGAACGCTACAACGTCTTCCTCAACGCGCTCGAAGCCAAGATCCAGCACAAGGAGGCGACGGAGCGCGGCAAGGCCTTGCTGAGACTATCGCGGACGGATCCGCTGACGGGCCTGGAGAACCGCCGCGCGATCGACGAGAAGCTGCGCGAATACTGGAGCGACTGGCAAAAGCTCGGCAAGCGTTTCGCGGCGATCCTCATCGACGTGGATTTCTTCAAGAAGTTCAACGACTGCTATGGCCATCAGGAAGGCGACCGTTGCCTGATCCATGTCGCCAATGCGCTGAGCGATCTTATCCGGCAACACAATGGCTCGATCGGGCGCTATGGCGGTGAGGAATTCATCGTGCTCGCCCGCATGAACGACAAGGATCAGGTCGCCGACCTCGCGCAAGCCATCTGCCGCACGGTGGAGGAACTGGCGCTGACGCACGAGCTGCGGCGCGACGGCACCTCGATCGTGACGGTGAGCGTCGGCGCCGCGTTTACCAGGACGCAGGCCGGCGGCAAGCTGGAAAAGATCATCCACGAGGCGGACCGCGCGCTTTACCTGGCAAAGGCCGGCGGCCGCAATTGCGCCCGCCTGTTCGACCCGACCGATCCGCAGAGCAGCGACGAGAGCGAGAACATCGCGGCCTTGCTCAAGATCGCAATCGACAGGAATCTCGTCTCCCTGGTCTATCAGCCGATCCAGGAAATAGCCTCGGGCCGGGTCGAGGCCGTCGAGGCGCTGATGCGCCTCAAGATGCTCGACGGCATACTGGTTCCGCCGAGCCTGTTCATTCCGGTGGCCGAACGCACCGGCGCCATCCTGGAGCTCGGCCGCTGGGCGATAAGGACGGTGTGCACCGACGTCCTTGCGCATGACGACGTCCGCGTGGTCAGTGTCAACGTGTCGCCGATCCAGCTCAAGACGCCCGGCTTCGCGACGTCCGTCGCCGGCATCCTCGGCGAAACCGGCGTGGCCGGCAGCAGGCTTGCCTTCGAGATCACCGAGGGGCGCGAGCTGGAGATGGACTCCGACATCCTGCGCTGCATCAGCGACCTGAAGCTCCTGGGCATCAAGATCTGGCTCGACGATTTCGGCACGGGCTTCGCCGGCCTGTCATGGCTGCGCCTGATCGATTTCGACACGGTCAAGATCGACCGCTCGTTCCTGCATGACTGCGGCACACCCAAGGGCATGGCCATGCTCCAGGACATCATCGCGCTGGTCCGCAACCGCGGCCACAAGATCCTGGTCGAAGGCGTGGAGACCGACGAGCAGATGGCCCTGATGCGCGACTTCGGCATCGACAAGGTCCAGGGCTACCACGTCGGCCGCCCGATGCCCGCCGCAAGCTTCCAGGCAAAGCAGCAGGTGCAGAAGCGCCCGTTCACGGTGCTGAAGTCGGCGTGATACGGCATTCGAATTGAAAGCGCAGGTAAAGGCATTTCCGAGATCGCGTCTGAGGCGCGGGCGGGCGAGGAGTTTCTCCTTGCTGCCCCCAGCCGCCTGTCCTGAACAGTTCGGCAAGGTCGTGGTCGTGGTTTGAGGCCCGCTTGCCTGTTTGCAGGCTGCGGCCCCCTTCAGCGAAAGGGTTAATAGGCCGCGGCCGAGCCGGGTATAGCCTGAAGGCGCTCGATGTCCTGACGGGGCGGGGCGCCGAACAGGCGCCGATACTCGCGGCTGAACTGGGACGGGCTGTCGTAGCCGACCGCGAAACCGGCCGTGCCGGCGTTGGCCCCGTCGGCCAGCATCAGCCTTCGCGCTTCCTGCAGGCGTAGCTGCTTTTGATATTCGAGCGGGGTCATGCGTGTGATCGCCTTGAAGTGGGCGTGAAGCGACGACGCGCTCATGCCTGAGGCGGCGGCAATCTCGTCGATCCGCAACTGGGTGTGGAAGCCGTTGCGTATCGTGGCGATGGCGCGGCTCACCTGGTTCAGGTGGCTGTCGACGGTTCCCATTTGACGAAGCGTTGCGCCATGCGGACCGGTGAGCAGACGGTAGAGGATTTCGCGCTCCACGAGCGGGGCCAGGACATCGATGGTCTCGGGGCGATCGAGCAGCTTCACCAATCGGCATGCGGCATCGATCAGGTCAGGATCGCTTGGATAGACGGCAAGCACGGGCAAGTCCTTCTCGGAAGAAACCCGCTGCTCGGTCACAAGCAGGTCGGCAAGGGCCGCGGGGTCGAAGTCGATCTTGCAGCAAAGATATGGCGCGGCCGGACTGGCCTCGAGAACATGGCCGACCAGAGGCAGGTCGACCGAAACAAGAAGATAGCTCGATGCATCATAGACCACGCTCTGGCCGGCCAGCGAGACGCGCTTCGACCCTTGGGCGATTATGCAAAGCGAAGCTTCATAGACCGCCGGCACGGGCGCGCTGGGATGGTCGGCGCGAATGAGCGACAGCCGGGGCACCGCGGTGCCGGACATGCCGGAAACCGGTGCGAACCGCGAGATCAGCTGAGCCAGATCGGCAATTTTGTCCATGCCGCATAAATCTGCATCGCGCGCGATGTTGCAAGGCTTGGTCGGCTTGTTTGGAGGATCGTGCAAACTCTTTGGACGATCGCGCTACCGCTCTCCGCCTTCGCGCCACCATTTTGCGTCCCGTCACCGCAAGCGAAAAGGAAACGATCATGACGGGACTGAAAGACAAGGTTGTATTGGTCACCGGCGCCTCGAGCGGCATCGGCGAAGCGACGGTTCGCGAGCTCTCATCGGCGGGCGCCAGGCTGTTTATCGGCGCCCGACGCGGCGAGCGTCTGAAGGCGCTGGCCGAGGAAATCGGTGAACGCATCGCCTGGCGCGAGCTCGACGTAACGAAGGCTGAGAGCTTCGATGCGTTCGCCGATGCCGCGCACGCCGAATTTGGACGGATCGATGTGCTGGTCAACAATGCCGGCGTTATGCCGCTGTCGCCGCTTGCCGCGCTGAAGCGCGATGAGTGGGCGCGCATGATCAACGTCAACATCTTCGGCGTGCTGAACGGGATCGCTTCGGTGCTGCCGCGCTTCGTCGCGCAGAAAAACGGGCACGTGGTCAACGTGGCGTCGGTCGGCGCGCATCTCGTGCTGCCGACGGCGGCGGTCTACTGCGGCACCAAATATGCAGTATGGGCAATCACGGAAGGCCTGCGCCAGGAGCATGACGAAATCCGCGCCACGATCATCTCGCCCGGCGTGACCGCGACCGAACTGGGCGACGACATCAGCGATCCCCAGGTGGCCGCAGCTTTGAAGGAGTGGCGGCAGAAGTCACTGACGCCGGACGCCATCGCCCGCGCGATCCGCTTCGCCCTGGAACAGCCCGACGGCGTCGACGTCAACGAAGTGATCGTGCGCCCGACGGCGGCGAATATGTAGACATTCGTCTGCCAGATGCCGATTGTCGGTGAATAACGGGCAGGCCGACGTCCCGCGCCGGCCTGCCTCAGGCATGGATCAAGCGGCCTTGACCTTCAGCTCTTCCTCGCCGCGCACCATCCGGGTCACGCCGGCGAAGTCGAGCTTGCCGGAACCGAGCACCGGCACTTTCGGCACGACGCGCACCTCGGCCGGCACCATCAGGTCCATGGCGCCGTGCGCTTTGGCAAAGGCCAGGAACTCGGCGCGGGTGGCGCCGGAGGCTTCGGTGATGAGGATCAGCTTCTCACCCTTGCGCGCGTCCGGCACCGCCGCGACGGCCGATGGCGAGCCTTTCCAGAGTTCACCCGCCAGCGCCTCGACCGCCGCCAGCGAAATCATCTCGCCGCCGATCTTGGCAAAGCGCCTGGCGCGGCCCCGGATCGAGATGAAGCCAGCATCGTCGACGGTGACGATGTCGCCGGTGTCGTGCCAGCCGTCCTTCACCGGCTCGATCACACCGGGGTTTTCGGCCCGCAGATAGCCGGCCATGACGTTCGGGCCGCGCACGAACAGCCGCCCGCCCTCCTCGACGCCGGGCACCGAATCCAGGCGGTACTCCATGCCCGGCATGATTTTGCCGACGCTGCCCGACTTGTTGTACATCGGCGTGTTGATGGCGATCACCGGGGCTGCTTCCGTCACGCCATAGCCCTCGAGGATGCGCAGGCCGAACTTCTCCATATAGGTCGTGCGCGTCGCCGCCTTGACCGGCTCGGCGCCGGCGAAGCAATAGCGCACCGAGCGGAAGTCGTAGGGGTGCGCGGTGCGCGCATAGCCGGCGAGGAATGTATCGGTGCCGAAGATGATCGTCGCGTTCGACCCGTAGATCAGTTCCGGCACGATGCGGTAGTGCAGCGGCGAGGGGTAGAAATAGACCGGCACGCCCGAGATCAAGGGTAGCACCGTGCCCGCCGTCATGCCGAAGGAGTGGAAGATCGGCAGCACGTTGAATACCTTGTCGCCCGAGTGGAAGTCGATGCGCGAGGCGGCCTGGGCGGCGTTGGCCAGGATGTTGCGGTGGGTGAGCACCACGCCCTTGGGCGTGCCCTCTGAGCCCGAGGTGAACAGGATCGCTGCCGGATCGTCGGCCTTGCGCGCTACCCGCGGCGTCGTCTTGCGCAACAGGCCGAGCAGCTTCTCCTTCAGGCCGATCGTGGCGCGCAGGTCATCGAGCCAGACGATGTCGACCGAGCGGCCGATCTCCTCGACCACCGGCCCGAGCTTGGCCTGCTCGACGAAAGCGCGGGAGGTGAGCACGGTCTTCACCTCGGCCGCCTTGCAGGCCGACAGGATGTTGGCCGCGCCCGCGGTGAAGTTGATCATCGCCGGCACCTTGCCGGCCGACATGACCCCGAGCAGCGTCGCGCATGAGCCGTTGGCGTTGGGAAGCATGATGCCCAGCGTCTCTTGTCCCGCATAGAGATGCTCGAACTTCTCGCCGAGCACCGCGGCGGCGGTGAGCAGCTTGCCGTAGCTCAGCGAACCGGTGACCGGATCCTGCACGGCGAGCTCCTTCATGCCGCGCTCGTGCGCCGTCTCGATGATCTTCTGAAGCACCGTCTTGTCGATATCCTGGGTGCGGAAGACGAGGTCCGACATCACCTGGTAGAGCGCGGAGCCCGCCGCGGCGCGGCGCTGGCGCCCCTTCAGCTCCGCGGGGACTTCGAGCTTGACCGGCTCCAGGATGGTCACCTTGACCTTCGGGAACAGCCGATGGCGCACATGCTGCGAGGTCAGCCGCGAGAAGTAGCTCTTCTCCAGCCCCTCGATGCGCACCGGCACCACCATCGAGCCGGTCTTGTCGGCGACCATGGCGGCGCCGTCATAGACTTTCATGAGGCCGCCGGTGACGGTGATGCGTCCCTCCGGGAAGATGACAAGCGGATCGCCGCCCTGCACGATCTTGATCAGCGTGCGGGTCGACATCGGCTTCGCCGGATTGAGCGGCAGCGCGCGGGCGAGCTTCATGAACGGCTTCATCCACCAGGCCTGCGCGATCGTGTAGTCGATGGCGAAGACCGGTTCCTCGTCGGTCAGCGTCAGCGCCAGCGGGCCGTCGAGGAAGCTGACATGGTTGAGCGCCAGGATCGGCGCCGTGCCGGCTGCCTTGAGATTGTCGAGCCCCTCGACCTCCAGCCGCAGGAAGGCGCGGAACAGGATCGAGACGAAATCGCGGAACGGATTGGTCGGCAGGAATTTCAGCATCAGCCAGGCGGCAATCGCGTTGGCGACGACGAGGCCGGACAGGATGCCCGCGATGGAGACGCCGGCAGCCTGGATGGCGGCGACAAGGATGCCGCCGACGGTCATGAAGCCGGCATTGACGATGCTGACCGCCGCGACGACGCGGGCGCGGCGCGCTTCCGGCGACCAGGCCTGCACGGCGGCGAAGGTCGGCACCACCAGGAATGCGGCGGCAATGGCCATGCCGGCGAGGTCGATGGCCACACGGATGGTGTTCGGGCCGGCGAAGAAGGACGAAAGGCTGGCGGCTGTCGGCGAAGGCTGCATGCTGCCGATGGTCCAGGCGAGATGCAGGCCGAACAGCGCCATCAGCGCGGTGCCGACCGGCGCCGGCAAAAGCACCATGCGGCCCTGCGACATCCAGGCGGCGATGGCCGAGCCGACGGCGATGGAGACGGCGAACACCGCGAGATATGCGGTGACGGCGATCTCGTTGCCGCCGAGCGAATCCTTGATCATCGCCGGCAGGATCGAAAGCACGATGGCCCCGACCAGCCAGAACCAGGAGGTCATCAGGCCGGCGCGCCAGATGCGCGTATCAGTGCGCAGGTCGGCGACCTGCCGCCAGGTCGAGCGCAAGATGTTCCAGTCGATGGTGAGGTTGGGAGCAGCCGAACCGGTGGCGGGGATGTAGCGGCTGACCAGCCAGCAGCCGACGGCGAGCGCCATCATGATCGGTCCGAACACCGCGACGCCAATGCCGTCTGCGGAAACGACGCCGCCGGCAATCGTGCCGCCGAGGATCGCGGCGAAGGTGGCCGACTCGATCCAGGCGTTGGCCTTGGGCAGTTCCTTGCGCTCGAGATGGTCCGGCAGGATGCCGTATTTGATCGGCCCGAACAGCGCCGAGATGATGCCGAACATCAAGAGCGCCGTCATCAGCACCGGGATCGAGGACAGCGCGATGCCGACGACGGCGACGGCGGCCGCGGCGATCTCGGTGAATTTCAGCCGCCGCGCGATCAGCGCCTTGTCGAAGCGGTCGGCGATCTCGCCGCCAAGCGCCGAAAGCAAGAGGAAGGGCGCCATGAAGACAGCGCCGGCCAGCGTCACCAGGGACGCGGCCTGATCCTTCGCCAGCGTGAACAGAATGAGGAACACCAGCGTGTTCTTCAGGAAATTGTCGTTGAAGGCCGAGAGGAATTGCGTCCAGAAGAGAGGCGCGAAGCGCCGCGACATCATCAGATGGGTGTTCATGGCAATTTCCATTAGGCAAGTCTGGCTGGCAATCCGATTGGACTGAGCGGACACTTGCGCGGTTTGAGCCTTGTTTATCGAGAAGCGGTTAAACTTCGTTACTGCGAACCATTCCAATCCATTTGTTTCTTGTTCTTGGCGCCTGGAATCTGTCGCGCATGATCGGTCTCCAGGCCTTCCAGGCACTCGACTGTTTGCGGGCTTGGTTGTCGGCGAGCATCGATATGGTCCATTCGTTTCAGCATTAGGCTGCGTCGGTGCAGGCTTGTTTCAGGTCGGATACATTCTCTTGAACGTCGTTCACGTGGCGCACCTTAGCACATCGTGAACGTCGTTCAAGAGAAAAATAAACGATGTTCAAGAGCCGAATCGATGTTCTAGAGAAAGAACAGCGAACCGCGAGCCGAACCTCATAAGGCAGCGGCCCGGGCGATCCTGTAACTGCGGCAAAGTCGAATTCGACAAAATTTAAAACGTTTGCAATTTCACGAAAGGCGATTACAAACGTTTCAACATTGCGTTCAGGGAGGAACGATTGCCGGCCCGTGTCACCACGCTGAAGGAACTCGCCGCAAGCCTCGGCCTGTCGATCACGACGGTGTCGCGGGCGCTTGCCGGCCATCAGCAGATCGCGCTCAAGACGCGCGAGCGAGTCGCTCAGGCGGCGCGCCAGGCCGGCTATGTTCCCAACACCGCGGCGCGCACGCTGGTTTCCGGCCGCAGCGGCTTCGTCGGGCTGGTGCTGCCGATCCGCGGGCCCAACTTGGTCGATTCCTTCCTCGGCGAATTCGTCACCGGACTGGGCGAGGGCCTTGTGGCGCATGGCGCCGATCTCATCCTCGCCACAGCGGCGGTCGATCAGTCCGAGATTTCCGTCCTGCGCCATGTAGTCGAATCAGGGCGCGCCGACGGTGTCGTCATCACCC
The DNA here is from genome assembly GCF_003952445.1 of Mesorhizobium sp. M2A.F.Ca.ET.043.05.1.1. Lineage (NCBI taxonomy): Bacteria > Pseudomonadati > Pseudomonadota > Alphaproteobacteria > Hyphomicrobiales > Phyllobacteriaceae > Mesorhizobium > Mesorhizobium sp. M2A.F.Ca.ET.043.05.1.1. Next base: position 3,559,051 of record NZ_CP034446.1, on the reverse strand, counting down.
GCATCGCCGAGGTCGACGAGAGGCTCGCTTACCTGCGCCGGCGCGCCTTTCCCTTCGTCGCGCATGGCCGGCTGCTCGACAGCGACTTTGCCTACAACTGGCTCGATACCGACGGCGCGTATGCCTTCGGCGAAGCCTTCGACATGCTCTACGATCTCGGCCACCGCCATTTCGGCCTGGTGACGATTTCCGAGCCGATGACGTTTCGGCATCTCAGGCAGGACGGTCTCGCGGCGGCGATTGCCCGTCGCTGCGATCCATCGGTCCGCCTCGACGTGGCGACCGCCCCGCGTTTCGATCGCGGCGCCCGCATCCAGGCTGTCAGCCGGATGCTGCAGGGGCCCGACCGACCGACGGCCGTCGTCGCCTTGTTCGACGAACTGGCGCTGACGGTGATGGAGGAGGCGGCGCGCGCCGGCCTCACGGTGCCGCGCGACCTCTCGGTCATCGGCTTCGACAACGTCGTCGCCTCCGGCTACGCGCCGCCCGGCCTCACCACGTTCGATGCCTCGATCCGGCAATGCGCGCGCGAGATCGCCGACATGCTGCTCACCGTTATTTCCGAACGGCCGGCGGAGCCTTTGACACGACTGATCCGGCCGACGCTGGTGCCGAGAGCGAGCCATGGCCCCGCGCCGAAGACAAGAAAGTGACGCCGGCCTGACGGCGCACATACAGGGAGGAAAAGGCATGACCAATGTGTTGAGGAAACTGGCGGGTGCGGCGTTGGCGCTGTCCGTCGCCGTTGGCGGAGCCCATGCGCAGCAGGTGCTGTTCTGGTCGACGCAGGCGCGCCCCGTCGAGGAAACGCAGAAGATGCGCGACGAGGTGCTGAAAGGCTTCGGCGGCCCGGTCGACTACCAGGTCGCCGAGGACGGGCCCTGGCTCACCCGCCTGCAGGCCGAGTTGCAGGCCGGCTCTGGCGCTATCGGCCTGTTGGGCGGCCTGCATGGCGACTTCTCCACAGTCGGCGCCAGCCTTGTCGATCTCTCCGCCGTCGATGTCGGAGGGGTCAAGGTCAACGAGGCCTACAAGAAGCTCGGCATGCTCGGCACGGGCGAGCAGAAATACATGCCCTGGATGCAGGCCACCTATCTGATGGCGGCGAATAAGCAGGCACTGCAATATCTGCCGCCGGGCGTCGATCTCAACACCATCACCTATGACCAGCTGATCGAATGGTCGAAGAACATCGCCGAAAAGACCGGCTCGCCGAAATTCGGCTTTCCGGCCGGTCCGAAGGGACTGAAGCACCGCTTCTTCGAAGGGTTTCTCTACCCCTCCTACACCGGTTCGATGGTGACCAGGTTCCGCTCGGCCGAAGCCGAGACCGCCTGGAACAAGTTCAAGGAGCTTTGGCAGTACACCAATCCGAACTCGACCAACTATGCCTTCATGCAGGAGCCGCTGCTTTCGGGCGAGGTCTGGGTCGCCTTCGACCACGTCGCGCGCCTAGCTGATGCCTTCAACCAGAAGCCCGACGAATTCGTCGCCTTCCCGGCGCCGGCAGGTCCGGCCGGCCGTGGCTTCATGCCGGTGGTGGCCGGCGTCGCCATCCCGAAGACCTCGCCCGACATCGACAAGGCCAAGGCGCTGGTCGCCTATATGCTGAAGCCTGAAACGCAGATTGCGACGCTCAAGGCGACCAACTTCTTCCCGGTCGTCGAAGTCAAGCTGCCCGACGACATGCCGGCCTCGGTGAAGGCCTTCGGCCCGGCGATCGCCGCCATGACGGGTGCGCCCGATGCGCTGCCGGCGCTGCTGCCGATGGGGCTCGGTGATCTCGGCGGCAAGTTAAACCAGGTCTACAACGACAGCTTCGAGCGCATCGTGCTAGGCGGCGAGGACGTGCATGGCGTGCTCGAAGAACAGGCGGCCGCGCTCAAGGCGATCATCGAGCAGGCCAAGGCGCCGTGCTGGGCTCCCGACAAGCCGTCCGAAGGCGCTTGCCCAGTCGAGTAGCTGGCCGACTAGGATCCTCCCAAGGGGTGCCCGGAGTTTGTTGCGCTCCGGGCGCCCGGACCGCGGCCCTCGCTTGCGCAGGCAAAGGACGAACACCATGAACGGCAAGGCTCTGCCCTATCTGCTGCTGATGCCAGCGACTTTGTTCCTTTGCGTCTTTTTCCTCTATCCCTTTGTGCTGGTCGCCTTCGAGGCGGTGACCCGCGACGGCGCCTTCACCGTCGATAATTTCCGCACCATGGCCGGCAGTTGGAAATTTCCGGCCACTGTCCGCAACACGCTGCTGCTTGCCACGATGTCGTGCCGATCCAACTCGCCATGGCGCTCCTGATGGCATCGGTGGTCTCGCGGCTGGAGAGTGGGCGCAGCGCGGCGCTTTACATCTTCGCCATTCCGCTCGGCATTTCCGACCTCGCCGCCGGCCTGATCTGGCTCGCCATCTTCGACCAGTCCGGCTTCCTCAACACGCTGCTCTCCGGCCTCGGCATCGTCGACCGGCCGGTCATGTTCCTCGGCTACCAGAGCAAGCTGACCATCTTCATTGCCGTCGCTCTGGCCGAGATCTGGCGCGCCACTGCGATCATGATGGTCATCCTCGTTGCCGGCATGGGGCTGATCCCCAAGGAATATTACGAGGCGGCGGAGGTCTTCGGCGCCGGCCCTTGGAAGCGCTTCGTCCGCATCACCCTGCCGCTGCTGCGCCCCAGCCTGCAGACGGCGATCATCCTGCGCGTCATCCTCGCCTTCGAGGTCTTTGCCGTCGTCGCGGCGCTTGGCGGCACCAATCTGCCGGTGCTGATGGGCGAGACCTACAACTGGCAGTTCACGCTGCAGGACCGCAATGTCGCCGCCGCTTCGGCGCTGCTTATCCTCGCCATCTCGATCGGCTTCACGCTGTTTTTCCTAAGGGTGCTGCGCGTGCCCAAGGAGGCGCGGATATGAGGGAGGCACGCCTATGAGCGCCGTCGCGGAAACGCCTACCGCGCCTGCAATCGCCGATGCGCGCAAGGCCGGCGACTGGCTGCTCGTCGCCACCGCAGTCCTGCTTTGCGTCTGGGTGCTGCTGCCGATCTATCTGCTGATTGTCAACGCACTGTCGTCGCCGCAGGACGTGACCGGCTTTCCCAAGCGTTTCTTCCCGTCCTTCGATCTTGGCAGTATCGCCTTCTTCATCAATTTCGCCGGCGTGGCCAGGGCGCTGTGGAACTCGGTGCTGGTCGCCACGCTGACGATGATCCTGTCGATCGGCTTCGGCGCGCCGGCGGGTTATGCGCTGTCGCGCTTCGACTTTCCGGGCAAGGGCACCTTCCGCTTCCTGGTGCTGATGACCCGCGCCTTTCCCCTGCCGCTCTTGGCGCTGCCGCTGGCGGTGATGTTCATCCGCACCGGTCTCGACGACACCGCGATCGGCCTGGCGCTGGTGCACACGACGCTGGCGCTGCCCTTTGCGGTGCTCATCACCTTCTCGCTGTTTTCCGGCATCCCAATCGAGATGGAGGAGGCGGCATGGACACTCGGCTGCACCCGGTGGCAGGCCTTTCGCAAGGTGATCCTGCCGTTGGCGCTGCCCGGCATCGCGGCCTCGGCGGTGTTCGCCTTCACCATCTCCTGGAACGAGGTCTTCGCCGCCGCCGTGCTCACCATCGAGAACCGCACGCTGACCGCCTTCCTGCTGCAGAGCCTCGGCGAGTCGCCGCTCTATCTGAAATTCGCCGGCGGCGCGGCGCTGGTGGTGCCGGCACTGATCTTCATCTTCGCCGTCAGGAAATACCTGTTCGCCATGTGGGGGATCGCCAACCGATGACGCGCGAGAGGAAGAACGCTCATGGCTGAGATCGTCATCAAGGGAGTGGCCAAGCGCTTCGGCGGTTTCACCGCGCTGCATGAGGTCGACCTCGCCATCGCCGACCAGGAATTCATGGTGCTGCTCGGCGCCTCCGGCTGCGGAAAGACCACGCTGCTCAGAATCGTCGCCGGGCTGGAGACGCCGAGCCAGGGCGAGGTCTGGATCGGTGGCCGCCGCGTCGACCACCTGCCGCCGCGCGACCGCGGCATCGCCATGGTGTTCCAGAACTACGCCGTCTTTCCGCATCTGACCGTGTTCGAGAACATCGCCTTCGGCCTGCACATGAAGAAGCTTCCGCAGCAGGAGGTCGACCGTCGCGTCAACCGCACTGCCGAGCTGATGCATATCGAGCAGCTCTTGAAGCGCTATTCCGGCCAGCTGTCCGGTGGCCAGCGCCAGCGCGTCGCGGTTGCCCGCGCGCTCGCCATGGAACCGGACGTCATCCTGATGGACGAGCCGCTGTCGAACCTCGACGCGCTGCTGAGGCTGGAGATGCGCGCCGAGCTGAAAGGCGTGCTCGCCGCATCGAAGACCACCACAATCTATGTAACCCACGACCAGGTCGAGGCGATGAGCCTTGCCGACCGCATCGCCGTCATGCATCAGGGCCGCATCGTCCAGGCCGCGTCGCCGGTCGAGGTGTATCGCAATCCGGCGGCACGCTTCGTCGGCTCCTTCATCGGCAACCCGCCGATGAATTTCCTGCCTGCGTCCAAAGCCGCGAATGGCAGCTGGAATGTCGCCGGGCTGACGCTGCCGGGGCCGAAGTCGGACAGGCAGACAATCGAATTCGCCATCCGGCCCGAGGACGTCGATGCCGGCGACAACGGCTTGCTGGCCATCGTTCGCGTCATCGAGCCACTCGGTCCGCACACGCTGGTCACCTGCGATGTCGAAGGCGGCCTGTTCCGCGCCGTGCTGGACTCCAACGCCGCGGTTGCGGTTGGCGACCGCCTGCGGCTCGCCCCCAAGCCCGACCGCATCCGTTGGTTCGATCCCGAAACCGCCAATGCCCTCTGAAAGACCTCGATCCGCCATGACAGCCGCTGCCGCCCAGGACATCATCGCCCGCGCCGTCGAGGTGCTTAAGGAAAACGACCACGGCGACTACACCATCCCGACGAAAGGGCTTTATCCATTTCAGTGGAATTGGGATTCCTGCCTGACGGCCCTTGGCCTCGCCCATTATGACGAGGCGCGCGCCTGGACCGAGATCGAGACCTTGTTCGCGCATCAATGGTCCGACGGCATGGTGCCGCACATCGTCTTCCATGTCTGGAACGACGGCTATTTTCCCGGGCCCGAGGTCTGGCGCACCGGCCGTCCGACGGCGACTTCGGGTATCACCCAGCCAGCCGTCGCCGGCTTCGCCGTACGCCGCCTGTTCGACCGCGCGCGCGACAGGAAGCTTGCCACGGAGCGGGCCCGTGGGCTGCTGTCGAAGATCGACGCTTGGCACCGGTGGTTCTATGCGAACCGCGACCCGAAAGGGGAGGGGCTGGTTGCGATCATTCACCCCTGGGAGTCCGGCCGCGACAATTCGATCGACTGGGACGAGGCCTTCGAGCGCGTTCCGACCGAAGGCGTCGAGCCTTACACTCGCCGCGACATCCTGCACGCCGACCCGGCGCATCGCCCGACCCAGGCGCAATACGACCGCTATCTCTGGCTGGTCCAGCATTTTCGCGGGCTGGGCTGGGACAATGCCAGGCTGCACGACGCCTCGCCGTTCCAGATCGTCGATCCTGGCTTCAACGCCATCCTGATCCGCGCCGCGGCCGATCTTGCCGATCTCGCCGAGGCGTTGGGCGAGACCGGGATCGCCGCCGCCAATCGTGCCCGCGCCGAAAAGGGCCTGGCGGCGATGGAGCGATTATGGAGCGACGCGCATGCCCAATATCTCTGCCTCGACCGCATCACCGGAAAGCTGGTCGACAGCGCCTCGGTCGGCGGCATCCTGCCGGCCTTCGCGGCCGTCCCGAAGGCGCGTGCAACGGCAATTGCCGCAACCGTCGAGCGCCTCGCCGGCAAGGCGCGATATGTCGTTCCGTCGCACGATCCCGGTGACCCGCGCTTCGATGCCCGGCGCTATTGGCGCGGCCCGGCCTGGCTGGTCGTCAACTACATGATCGCCGACGGACTTCTCGCCGCGGGCCATGCCGAGGTTGCCCGGAGCATCACCCGCTCCAGCCTCGACCTGATCACCGAAAGCGGCTTCGCCGAATATTACGATCCGCTCACCGGAGAACCGCTCGGCGGCGGCCGTTTTACCTGGACGGCGGCAATGGTCATCGAGTTTTTGCGCGCAACGTAAGCGCGCGTTCATCGAGCCCGCATACTTTGCCGCGGCTGGAGCTGCGCCAGCGCGCCGCAAACGGTTATCAATCGTCGCGACGTCATGCTTCGGGATCGCGATCGGCATCCCGGTCTTTGCCTGCACGCCTGACCATTTCCCCTGATGGCGGCGGCGCTGCGCCGCGAGGATATCGGCGCTGGGCGGCGGGTGCCGACATCAAGCTCATTCGCGCCGACGCTGAGACGACAGGCGCGGCCGAGTAAATCAGCCCGGTCGATGATCAGAAGGGCTTCTCGCCAATTACCTCGAAGCGCTCGACCGCGCAGTGCTCGGCAATCGCCGCCAGGATGTCCGTCGAAGGCTCGAGCGCGTCGGGCTGCTTCCATTGAACGTCGAAGGAAAAAACAAAGCAGTTGCGGTCGACATCGTGCTGCATGCCGACGAAGCGCGCGTCATAGCCGAGCGGGCGCACCAATTCCCCAATGTCGGGCGGCGAGTTCTTCGGCCATGAGACCGAAAGGATCGCCTTGTGGTCGCGCGGAATCTTGAGATCGACCCATTTCAAAGCCCACAGCGTGACCAGGGTCAGCACCGTCGCGATCATGCCGAGGCCATACTGGCCGCCGCCGAAGGCGAGGCCGATCATGGTCATGATCCACATCGTCGCGGCGGTGGTGACACCGGTGACGAGATCGCCGCGCCGCAGGATGGCGCCGCCGCCGATGAAGCCGACGCCGGTCAGCACGCCGAGCGCGAAGCGCATCACATCCATGCGCACGAAGGAATCCGGCGTCTTGCCTGAGACGTCGAGCAGCATATTGGCCTGGACCATGGCCACGCAGGCCGCCAGACCGACCAGTATGGTCGTCCGCAGCCCGGCGGAATGGCCGCGGGCCTCGCGGTTCAGGCCGATGAAGAAGCCTGCGACCAGCGTCAGCAGCAGCCGCGCGACGAGGTCCGGCCAGGTCGGATGAAGCGGCATGTCGCAGCAAAGTGTCTCGAACATCGTCTCGACAAGGGGTGTAAATTCTTCGCGCCTCAATTTCGTCCGCGACGTTCAACCGGGCAGAGCCGGGAATGGTTCCCTAAAGCATGTCTCCCGAAAGTGGGAACCGGTTTCGGGATAAAGACATGCGTAAAATCAAAAAACCTAAAGCGGCATGGAGCGAATCTGTAAGATCGCGACGCGCTTTAGTCGGCGCGTCTGAGGCATTCGCAAGGCACGGCCTCAATGAGCGGCAATGCTCAGCAGCAGCGCCAGAACGACGATGCTGACCAGCCCGGCGATGAAGATGATGCGGCGGGTGCGCGTGCGCAGGATGATCTCGCCCTGTCGCGCGTCCTGGCCCGAGAAGACCGGCCCTCCGCTGTCGCGGTCCTTGCGCATGAATTGCTCCTTCCTTTGGAACGGATCCGGAAGGTCTCTGAGCAGGAACCGATTTGTCGGTGTGAAGTTCCGCCGTGTTTCGGCAGGAGGGATGCCCGCGACCGGGATTGAACCGGCCGCGGGAGATGTTGCTTTAGGCGAATTTCGGATCGAGGCTGCCCGACTTGTAGCGCTTGGCCATCTCCGCCAGCGGAATCGGCTTGATCTTCGGCGCGTTGCCGGCGGTGCCGAACTGCTCGAAGCGCTCCTTGCAGAGCTTCTTCATCGCCGCCATGGCCGGCGTCAGATATTTGCGCGGGTCGAACTCCGACGGGTTCTCGGTCAGCACCTTGCGGATCGCGCCGGTTAGCGCCATGCGGTTGTCGGTGTCGATGTTGATCTTGCGCACGCCATGCTTGATGCCGCGCTGGATCTCCTCCACCGGCACGCCCCAGGTCGGCTTCATCTGGCCGCCATATTTGTTGATGATCTCCTGCAGCTCTTCCGGCACCGACGAGGAGCCATGCATCACCAGATGCATGTTGGGCAGACGGCGGTGGATCTCCTCGATCACATTCATCGCCAGCACCGCGCCGTCCGGCTTGCGCGAGAATTTGTAGGCGCCGTGGCTGGTGCCCATGGCCACCGCCAGCGCATCGACATGCGTATCCCGCACGAACTGCTCGGCCTGCACCGGGTCGGTCAAGAGCTGGTCGTGGCTGATCGCACCCTCGACGCCATGGCCGTCCTCCTGCTCGCCGCCGCCGCTCTCCAGGGAGCCGAGCACGCCGATCTCGCCTTCCACCGACACGCCGCCCCAATGCGCCATGTCGACGACGCGGCGCGTGATGCCGGAATTGTAAGCATAGTCGGCCGGAGACTTGCCGTCCTCCTTCAGCGAGCCGTCCATCATCACCGAGGTGAAGCCATACTGGATCGCGGTGACACAGGTCGCTTCGTTGTTGCCGTGGTCGAGATGCATGCAGACCGGGATATCGGGATGGATCTCGACCAGCGCGTCGATCAGCTTGGCCAGCACCACGTCATTGGCGTAGGCGCGCGCGCCGCGGCTGGCCTGCAGGATGACTGGCGACTTGGTCTCCTCGGCCGCCTCCATGATGGCGAGGCCTTGTTCCATGTTGTTCATGTTGAAGGCAGGCACGCCATAGCCATGTTCGGCGGCATGGTCGAGCAATTGTCTCAGTGTGATGCGAGCCAACGAATAGTCTCCCGTATCTGTTGAAAGCGCGATTTAGCAGGTCGGGCCGAAACCCGGCCCAACTGCTTCTGGCCGGATTTCCGACGGACCGCAACCCACTCAGGTCGCGGTCCTGAAATCCAAATCGGTTTAGTTCCGATGCGCTGCTCGCAAAGGGGTTCAGGCCGCGATTCTGGCACGCGCGGCGAGGATCTCGACGCAGGCCTTCGCCGCTTCCTTGCCTTTCACTGTGAAATGCTCGTGAAAGAAGCGGTGATGCTCGGCGCTGTCATGGTAGTTGTGCGGCGTCAGCACCGCCGACAGCACCGGCACGCCGGTCGCAAGCTGCACATTCATCATGCCGTCAATGACGGCGCTCGCCACGAAGTCATGCCGGTAGATGCCGCCATTGACAACGAAGGCGGTGCCGAGGATCGCGGCATAGCGGCCGGTCTCGGCAAGCGTCTTGGCGTGCAGCGGGATCTCGTAGGCTCCCGGCACGTCGAAGACCTCGACGGTGAAGCCGCCGAGCGCGGCAAGCTCCGCCTCGAACGCCGCTACGCATTGGTCGACGATATCGGCATGCCAGCGCGCGCGGATTACGGCGACACGAAGGGTAGTTTGGTCTTTGGGGAAATGCTGATTCATGGGTCCTTCCTTCCGTTTCGAACCAGAATCAGGACGCACGACGCAAAAACGCGGCCCACGCGAGCGGGCCGTCTTTCAGCGTACGTTCTCTTCCATCCGGACTGTAACCGTCGGCTCCGGAATCGCACCGGATCTGCTGACCCTTCCACTAGAGCGCCACGCGTCCTTTTGGACGCGTAAAGGACGCTCTAGCACTTAAGAATCCACGCATTGATGCGTGGACCGGAAGGCGCTCGCGGGCTTGGGTCGAGACCCTTACCGCCGGTGGGGACTTTCACCCCGCCCTGAGAACATTAACGCGGGTTTTATGAGAGAGGAGGGTGGCGCTGTCAATTGGCGACTGGCTAATCCTTCCCTTGTAGGGATGCCGGCAGGGTAGGGGCGGCGCTGTCCCGCCAACGTATCTATGCTTGGGTTCCTCGCCCCGCCGAAGGCGGGGAGAGGTGTCCGCGAAGCGGACGGAGAGGGGCCTTCGTAGGGCGCTCCCCTCTCCGTCTCGGCTTCGCCGAGCCACCTCTCCCCACTTTCGTGGGGCGAGGAACCTTGATCCTGCGACGCCGCGATACTTCGCGCCCCCTCTGTCCTGCCGGACTTCTCAGCCGTCACCCCCGCTCCGGAAACATCGCCTTCAGCCCCTCGCGCGAAGCTTTCGCCACGCCGCGCTCGGTGATGAGACCCGTCACCAGCCGCGCTGGGGTCACGTCGAACGCCGGGTTGGCCGCCGGCGTCGCATCCGGCGACACGCGCACCTGCGCCACCTTGCCGTCAGCCGTCTTCCCCCAGACCAAAGAGACCTCGTCGCCGGAGCGTTCCTCGATCGGGATTTCCTTCAGCCCGTCGGCCACGGTCCAGTCGATGGTGGGCGAGGGGAGCGCGACGTAGAAGGGCACCTCATTGTCGGCGGCGGCCAGCGCCTTGAGATAGGTGCCGATCTTGTTGCAGACGTCGCCGTTGGCGGTGGTGCGGTCGGTGCCGACGATCACCATGTCGATGTCGCCATGCTGCATCAGATGGCCGCCGGCATTGTCGACGATCAGCGTGTGCGGCACGCCGTGGCCTGCCATCTCCCAGGCCGTCAGCTGGGCGCCCTGGTTGCGCGGCCTGGTCTCGTCGACATAGACATGCACCGGAATGCCGGCCTCGGTCGCCAGATAGATCGGCGCGGTGGCCGTGCCGTAGTCGACTGTCGCCAGCCAGCCGGCATTGCAGTGGGTGAGGATGTTGACCGTCTCGCCCGGCTGTTTCTTCGCCGCGATCTCCTTGATGATGGCAAGTCCGTTCTCGCCGATGGCGCGGTTTAAGCCCACATCCTCATCGGCGATCTCGGCGGCCCGCCTGTATGCGGCCTCCGCACGTTCCCCCGGCGCGAGCGGCTTGAGGAAGCGCCGCATCTCGTCCAGCGCCCAGCGCAGGTTGATCGCCGTCGGCCGCGTCTTGTTGAGCGTCTCCCACACCTCGTCGAGCGCTTCGTCTGACGGATCGTCCATCATCTGGATGGCGACGCCGTAAGCCGCGGTGACGCCGATCAGCGGCGCGCCGCGCACCCACATGTCGCGGATGGCAGTGGCGATGCCGGCGACGGTTCCGATCGTCTCGATGCGGAATTCATGCGGCAGCCAGCGCTGGTCGATGATCTCGACCGAGCGCTTGTCGTCGCTGAGCCAGATGGTGCGGTAGTGGCGTTCGCCGACGTTCAAATTCTGTTCTCCTGTTCGATCAGCGCGGCCAGATTGTTGACCTCGTCGATGCTGTGGATCCGGCGCCGGTTGACGGCGATGTGGCGGCCGAAGCGCAAAGCCTTGGCCTCACATCTGGCGCGCAGGTCTCGATCGGCAATGGTCTCGAAATCGGCATTGTGGGCCAGCCCAAGGATGCGCCGGTGCACCTCGATGCCGGCAAAGCCGAGCAGGTCGGTCCAGATGGAATGCAGCATGTGGTCGAGCGCCTGTTCGGAACCCAGCCTGTCGCCCCGATCTTCGAACAGGCTTTTCTGGTAGAGCATGCCGGTGCGTTCGGTGCGCCACAGATGCGAGAACTCGGCGCGGAAGGTTGCCCAGGTCTCGGCGGTGACGCCGAGCAAATAGGCGCGCATCGAGTCCCTGCCGCCTTTTTCCTCATGGCCGCGCTGCGAGAAGAAGGCCATCCAGAAATTGGCGAGCAGCATGCCGACATCGAAGGCGATCGGGCCGTAGAAGGCGAACTCCGGATCGATCATCCGGGTCTCGGTGTCGGTCACCATGATCGAGCCGGAATGCAGGTCGCCATGCAGCAACGTCTCGGCATTGGCCGCGAAAAGGTGCTTCAGCCGCTGCGCCTCGACCTTGAGGTCGCGGTCGGCGCGCAATTCCGCAACCAGGCCGTCGAGCTGCGGCGAGGTATGCCGGTTCATCTTGGCGTCGAAATAGGGATCGGAGAACACCAGATTCTCGGTGATGTCGCAGAGCTCGACATTGTCGGCGAACAGCGCCAGATCGGCCTTGCGCTCCTTCGTCACCATCGACAGATCCGAGCCGCGGAACAGCGTGCGGGCCATGAACAGGCCGATGTCGCGCGCAATGTTCGGCAGTTCGCGGCCGTCGATCAGAGCGCGCCTGAGGATGACGTGCGGCGGCGCCAGATATTCCATGACGATCAGCGCCTGGGCCTCGTCGAAATGGTAGATCGCCGGCACCGAGCCGGGCGCCCGGCGCTCCTGCCTTGTCAGCGCATGATATTCGAAGAAGGAGCGCTTCAAGGGCAGCGGCCAGCTGTCGCCGACCAACCGCACATAGGGCAGCGCCTGCTTCACCACCGCCGCACCTTGGTCGCCCTCGACGATGAAGACGAGGTTCAGATTGCCGTCACCGACCTCGCGTACTTTCCAGTGGCTGGCGTCCTTGCCGATGCGCTCGGTCAGCGCCGCGGTCTCGCCAAGGCGCTTCGGCAGCGTCTCCACCGACAATGCTTCGAACTTCCCGGTCATTCTCTCCCCTCCTGCGCGTGGTGTCCGACGATAGCGGAGCCACGGCGGCGGGGCCAAGCTAGGAAGCGCTCTGGCAAATGTCAATCGTGTTGACAATTGACGAATGAGCCCATAGCGTCATGGACCAGGGAGGAAGGAATGGGCGCAGATGCCGTGTTCCATGTGGAGGGCTTGAGGAAATCCTTCGGCCAGAACGAGGTGCTTGGCGGCATCTCGCTCGAACTGCATTCGGGCGAGGTCACCGTGCTGATGGGCGCCAACGGCGCCGGCAAGTCCACCCTGGTCAAGATCATCAGCGGCGTCTATGCGCGCGGTGCCGGCACGATGCGGCTCGCCGGCAAGGCATTCGACCCGCAAACCCCCGCCGAAGCCATCCGCGCCGGCGTCGTCACCGTGCACCAGAACATCAATGACGGCGTGGTCGCCGACCTCGATGTCGCCACCAACCTGACGCTCGACCGGCTGAGCGGCAAAGGCGCGTCGATGCTGTTCAAGCCCGCCAATGTCCGCGCCGAAGCCAAGGCTGTCGCCGACCGCATGGGACTCGCAATCGACCTCAAGGCGCGCGTCAGCGACTTGTCGTTGGCCGACCGGCAGATGGTGGCCATTGCGCGGGCCATGGCGCACCAGCCCAAAGTGCTGATCCTCGACGAGCCGACCTCCTCGCTGTCGAGCGCCGAGGCCGACCGGTTGTTTTCGCTGATCGACCGGCTGCGCGGTCATGGCGTCGCCATCCTCTATATCTCGCACCGCATGTCCGACATCAGGCGGCTCGCCGACCGCATCATGTCGATGCGCGACGGTGTCGTCTCCGGCGTCTTCGATCAAAAACCGCTTGATTACGAGGGCGCCGTCAACGCCATGCTCGGCCGCAAGATTCGTCTCGACAGGGTCGTTGCCAGAAGTTCCGTCAGTGCGGTCTTCACTGCAGAAGGCCTGCGGATCGCGCATGGCGCAAAACCGATCTCGATGACGCTCGGCGCCGGCGAGGTGGTGGCGATCACCGGCCTCGTCGGCGTCGGCAAGACGGCCTTGGCCGAAACGCTGTTCGGCGTGCGCCGGCCGCTTGCCGGCACCATGCATATGGACGGCAAGCCCTACGCGCCGGGCTCGGCGCGCGAGGCGATCGCCGCCGGTGTCTTCCTGGTCGCCAAGGATCGCGCCGAGAGCGGCATTGTCGGCGGCTTCAACATCGAGCGCAACATCAGCCTGCCATTCCTCAGGCGCATGTCGAGCCTCGGCGTCATGAAGAAGCGCGCCGAGCGCCTCGCTGCCCGCCGCCAGATCGACGAGCTCGGCATCGTCTGCCGGTCCGAGAAGGACGAGCTTTCGTCGCTCTCTGGCGGCAATCAGCAGAAGGTGATGGTGGCGCGCTGGATGTCGCAGGCTTCGCGCCTCTTCATCCTCGACGAGCCGTTCCAGGGCGTCGACATCTCGGCCCGCCGCGACATCGCGGCTAAGCTCAGGGCAAGCGCCGACGGCCGCGCGACGCTGATCTTCGTCACCGAGATCGACGAGGCGCTGGAAACCGCCGACCGCATCCTGGTGATGTCGGAACACACGATCGTCGGCGAGCACCGCAATGCCGATATCGACCTCGACCGGCTGCTGGCGGAAGTGGCCGGCGGACCGCTGCATGGTGTTGCGTGAGATCGTGCGGATGACGAGACTTGGAGTGCAGGCATGAGTTCCAGTTTGGCGGAGAGGACAACAGCGCGGGAGCGTTCGATGACATTGCGCGACTATGCCATCCGCTACGGCTTCATCGTCCTGCTGATCGGGCTGATCGCCTATTTCGCGATCGCGGCCGACGGTTTCGCCTCGCCGCAGAGCGCTGTCTTCATTTTCCAGTCGGTGGCCATCACCGGCGTGCTGGCGCTCGGCGTTACCGCGACGCTGGTCGTCGGCGGCTTCGACCTGTCGATCGGCTCGGTCGCCACAAGCGCCATGATGGCGGCTTCTTACGCGATGGTCGTGCTGGAGCAGAACGCCATCGTCGCCGTTGTTGCCTGCCTGGTCATCGGTGTCATCGTCGGCCTGATCAATGGCTGGCTGATCGTCTATATGCGCGTACCAGATCTGCTCGCGACGCTTGGCATGATGTTCCTCCTGCTCGGCCTGCAGCGCATCCCGACCGAAGGACGCTCGATCGCCACCGGCATGACCATGCCCGATGGCTCGGTCGCCAACGGCAAGTTCTCCGAAGCCTTCCTGGCGCTCGGCCGCCACCGCATCGACTTCTTCATCCCGAACCTGATCCCGGTCTCTGTGGTGGTGCTGGTGGTGCTCGCGCTGCTGATCTGGTTCTTCCTCGAATACACCCGCTTCGGCCGCATGATGTATGCCGTCGGCAGCAATGAAAGGGCGGCCGAGCTCGCCGGCGCGCCTGTCAAGGCATACAAAATCTGGGCCTATGTCATTTCGGGAGTTTTTGCCTCGATCGGCGGGATTTTGCTCGCCGCGCGGCTTGGACGCGGCGACATCGCCTCGGGTAATAATCTGTTGCTCGACGCAGTCGCCGCGGCGCTCATCGGCTACGCGGTGCTCGGCGCCGCCAAGCCCAACGCCTTCGGCACCGCCGTCGGCGCGGTGTTCGTCGGCGTCCTGCTGCAAGGCCTGACGATGATGAACGCTCCTTACTACACGCAGGATTTTGTCAAGGGCGCGGTGCTCGTCGTCGCCCTTGTCTTCACCTTCGCCCTTTCCGGCAGGGGCAAGAGATAGTTTCGACCGGGACATTGATGAGAACACAAACGGAGGAAAAAGTGAGCATCACAAGGAGACTTTTGGGGAAGGCGGCGCTCGGCCTCGCCGGCGCGGCGCTGCTGATGCAGGGCACGGCATTGGCGGCGGACCGCCCGGCGCCGTTCGACAAGCCGGGCGTCAAGATCGCGCTGGTGCGTTATCTCTCGACCGGTGACTTCTTCCAGGCTTATCTCTCGGGCGTCGAGGCGCAGGCGAAGGCGCTGGGCGTCGACCTGCGCGTGCTGGACAGCCGCCAGGACGCCGCGCTCCAGGCCGACATGGTCGACCAGGCGATCGCGCTCGGTGTGCAGGGCATCATCATCCAGCACGGCCTGACGGAATCGATGAAGGACGCTGCCCAGCGCGCGGTCGACGCCGGCATCAAGGTCGTCGCCTTCGACGTCAATGTCGAGAACCCGAAGATCCCGCAGATCGAGCAGTCGGACAAGGACCTCGCCAAGCTGGCGCTCGAACAGGCGGTCAAGGACAATGGCGAGAGCTGGAAGGCCGGCTATGTCTATGTCGCCGGCATCGCCCCGCTCGACCGCCGCAACGAGACCTGGGTGGATGTGAAGAAGAAATATTCGGGCATCAGCGAGGTCGCGCAGTTCGGCACGCTCGACAACCCGATCGCCAACTCGGTCGCCAACCAGGCGCGCTCGGTGCTGCAGGCGCACCCCGATATCAAGGTGATGTTCGCACCCTATGACGAGTTCGCCAAGGGCGTGAAGATCGCCGTCGACGAGGCGGGCCTGAACAAGGGCATCAAGATCTACTCGGCCGACATCTCGACCTCCGACATCGCCGCCATGCGCGAGCCGGACAGCGCCTGGGCTGCCACCGCCGCCACCAACCCGGCCGTCGTCGGCCAGGTCTCGGTGCGCGCGTTGGCGCAGCTGCTCGCCGGCGAGGATCCCGGCCACAACGTCATCGTGCCGCCGACGCTGATCACCCAGAAGGAGCTGATCGACAAGGACATCAAGAACATGGAAGACCTGTCGGCCAAGCTGCCGCAATTCGCGCATGCCGATGTCGCGATGCCGGCCTGGATGCCGAACCCCAACGCCAAGTAAGGGTAAGGCAGTCGCAAGATGAAGAGAGCGGTCCAACGGGCCGCTCTCTGTCTTTGTGAGGGCTGCTGTTGCGGCCTCACCGCTGCCAGAAAGGCAGCTTGGCGATCTCTGCCTCGACCTCTTCTTTCGTCAGCCCGATATCGTCGATCAGATGCGGATTGTCCGTCGCCATCCGCTTGAGCTCGAAGCGAAAATAGGCCTGCTCGCGCCGCAACGCGATGAGGCTGCGCAAGGCCGCGAGGCTGTAGCGCCAGCGGCTCTTGATCTCGGCTGGATGCGCGGCCAAAGGTGCGCAAGTCGCAAGAATATCGTTCATGGCAACCTCCATCGAATGAGGGTTCCAAAAGCCCTCGACCTGATTGAGATTGCAGTGTGCCGCAGGCGGCCGGCGGCGTAATTAAGCCCTCCCAAATAGTTCTCAAAACTTCCAAATCGGATAGAGCGGTTCGCCGTTTCACGGAAACGGCGAACCCGTCTATCCCTTTGTTTTTACGCAATTCCGGGCAGAGGGTTACGGCGAAGTCGCCGAACTTAACCGCTCACCTTTTTCCTGGAATTGCTCTATAGATCGCCGCATGCAGGGATCGCGCTTTGCCTTCGGACCGTTCGTGCTTGATCCGGGCGCGGGAACGCTGCTTCGGGACGATGTTCCCGTTGCCGCCGGCCATCGCGGACTGAAGCTGCTGGAGGCGCTCGTCGCGCGTCCCGGCGAAATCCTCGCCAAGGCCGAGCTGATGGACGCGGCCTGGCCGGGCACGGCGGTAGAGGAAGGCAATCTCACCGTCCAGATCGCGCAATTGCGCAAGCTGCTCGGTCCGGCGGCCGGCGGCGGCGAGTGGATCGCCACGGTACCGCGTGTCGGCTATCGCTTCACCGGTACCGTCGAACAGGCCGACGCAACGCGCAAGCCCTTGCCGCTGCCCGACAAACCGTCGATCGCCGTGCTGCCCTTCATCAATCTGAGCAACGATCCCGAGCAGGAGTCTTTCGCCGACGGCCTGACCGAAGACCTGATCACCGATCTTTCACGGATTCCGGGCCTCTTCGTCATCGCGCGCAATTCGGTGTTTGCCTACAAGGGCAAGGCGATGGACGTGCGCGCCATCGCCGGCGAACTCGGCGTGCGCTATCTGCTGGAGGGCAGCGCCAGGCGCGCCGCGGGGCATGTGCGCATCAACGCCCAGCTGATTGACGCGCTGAGCGGCAAGCATCTGTGGGCCGAGCGGTTCGATCGCGGCCTGGAAGACATTTTCGCCGTTCAGGATGAGGCTACCGCCAAGATCGTCGAGGCGCTGCTCGGGCGGCTGCGCGCCCCGCCGGCCCGCAACCGGCCCAGGAATCTGGAAGCCTATGATCTCGTCGTGCGGGCTCGCAAATCGTTCGACGAGTCGCCGCAGATGGCGCGCGAGGCGCATCTGATGCTGACGCGCGCGATTGCGCTCGATCCGGACTATGCCGAGGCCTATCGCTGGCTTGCCATGAACCACTGGATGGGATGGGTGCATTGGGGCGAGCCGTTCGAACCTGCCCGCAGCATCTCCCTGGAGCTGGCGCGCAAGGCGGTGGCGATCGACCCCAACGACGCTGGCTGCCGCTGGGTGCTGGCGAACCTGCTTGCCTATGAACGCGATTTCGAACAGGCCGAGATTGAGTTCGCCAAGGCGATCGAACTCGATCCGAACGAGGCGGACATCTGGGCGACAGTGTCCGACATCGAGGTGCTGGCCGGCCAGGTGGAGTTGAGTCTCGAACACATCCGCAAGGCGTTCCGGCTCAATCCGTTTCCGCCGAGCTGGTATTATCTGACGCTCGGCCAGGCACAGTATGCGGCCCGTGACTATGAGGCCGCCGTCGAGACGCTGCGCCGCGACGAGACCTACCGCACCAGCTCGCGCCGCTTCCTGGCGGCAGCCCTTGCTCAACTCGGCCGGCTCGACGAGGCGCGCACCGAGGTCGCGCTGTTCCTCGTAGGCAATCCGCATTTCTCCACCCGCCGCTGGGTCGAAACGGAGCCTTTCCGCGACGACGCGACGCTTGAGCATTTCGTCGAGGGTTTCCGCAAGGCCGGCCTGCCGGAGTGAGGCCGACGTAACCTCAGCGGTCGGCGCGCGCCAGTCCATGCGCCACCAGCCGGTCGATGACTTCCGGATAGCTGACGCCGCTCGCCGCCATCGCCTTGGCGTACATGCTAATGTTGGTGAAGCCCGGAATGGTGTTGAGCTCGTTGATCAGGAAATTCATATCCGGCATCAGGAAGAAATCGACGCGGGCCATGCCGTCGCAGCCGAGCGCCCTGAACGCCTTTGCGGCCATGTCGCGCATGGCTTCCTCCACCTCCGGCGGCAGCTCGGCCGGCACGATCAAGGCAGCGCCGTTCTCGTCGATATATTTGGCATTGTAGTTGTAGAAGCCGTGGCTCTCCGCCGGCACGATCTCGCCCGGTCTTGACACGAAAAGCTCGCCCGCGGGGCTCTCCAGCACGCTGAATTCGATCTCGCGGCCACGAACGAATTCCTCCGCCAGCAGCTTGCTGTCGTGCTGGAACGCCTCCGCGAGGGCCCGGTCAAATTCCTGGCTGGCATTGACCTTGGCGACGCCGACCGACGAACCCTGCCGCGCCGGCTTGATGAAGATCGGCAGCCCGAGCCGATCTTCCAGTTCTGCAAGCGTAGGCGCCGCGCCCTCGTCGATGGTCACCGAGCGTGCGACGGGCACTCCCGCCGCTTTCAGCAACCGCTTGGCGATGTCCTTGTCGAGCGCCGTGGCCGAGCCCAAAATGCCGCAGCCGGCGAGCGGCACGCGTGCCACCTCGGCCAGCCCCTGCACCGCGCCGTCCTCGCCGTGCAGGCCGTGCAGCACCGGAAACAGGATGTCTATGGCGGGCAGGTCGTAGGGTGCGCCGTTGGCAGGGACCGCCAGCATCCGTCCATGCCCGCCCGGCACCAGGCAGAGCTGCGTGCCGGAGGATGGCGTCGCCAGCGCGCCGCCTTCGAAGCTGCTCAGCAGCCATTGCCCTTCGCGCGTGACGAAGATCGGAACGGCATCGTATTTCGCCGGGTCCAGCGCGGCCATGACGTTGGCCGCCGAAAGCAGCGACACCTCATGCTCGGCGGAGCGTCCGCCGAACAGCACACCGATACGAAGTCTTTTTGCGGGCATCGACAACTCCACCAATGATTAGGGTTGGAGCTCGCATGCGAAACACCAGCTAGTCCCCTTCAACCTTTCCAGTAGTAAGGAAGGATTGGAGTGGGACTTTGACCGGTTGAAGCAGTTTTTCAGCAGAAGCGCGAAAGGCCTTCCGTCCGGAATCGCACCAAGACGAGGAGCGGCTCGTCGTTTCGTGAAACGATGAACCACTCCAAAGGGGTGTCTTCAGGTCTTCACCGCAGCGCCGCCGCGATGTTGCCGCCGTCGACGGTGGTCACATCGGCGGTGGTACGCTCGGCCAGCGCCTGGTGCAGGAAGGCCTGCGCCACGTCGTCGGCTGTCACTTCCTGTCCGAGCAGGTTGCCGGACATGTATTCCTTCTCCGACACGCCGCGCGCGCCGGAGCGGCTGGCGATCATGGCGTCGGTCAGGAGGCCGGAGCGGATGCGGTCGGCATTGACCGCGTTGGAGCGGATGCCATAGGCGCCGTAATCCAGCGCATATTGCCTGGACAGGAACAATGTCGCCGCCTTCGGAATGCCGTAGGCGCCGAATTTCGGGCCGGGATTGATCGCCTGCTTCGAGGTGTTGAAGAGAAGAACGCCGCCTGTGCCCTGTTCCAGCATGATGCGCACCGCGTTCTGCGCCGCCGACTGATGCGCGAAGAAATTGAGCTCGAAGCTCTTGCGCAAAGTGGCGTCGTCGAGCTCGCCGATCCGGCCTTCCCAGGCCGCTCCCGCGTTCGAGACCAGGATGTCGACGCCGCCATAGACGGCGACCGCCTTGTCGAAGGCAGCGCGCATCTCGGCCGGCTTGGTAATGTCGGCACCGACGCCGATCGAGTTGTTGCCTGCGGCCTTAGCCGCGTCCGCGGCCTTGGCCGGATCGAGGTCGACGATCACCGCATGCGCGCCATTGGCGGCGAACAGCTTTGCCGTCGCGGCGCCGATGGCGCCGGCGCCGCCGGTGATCAGCACCACCTGGCCGGTCAGCGGCTTCGGCTTGTTGGAGGCCAGCTTGGCCTGCTCGAGCGACCAATATTCGAGCGGGAAGAGATCGGCCTTGGAGAGCGGATGGAATTTACCGATCGCCTCGGCGCCGCGCACCGCCTCGATCCACATCTCGCCGACATCGGAGGCGATCTTGGCGTCCTTCAGCGTGCGGCCATGGCCGAACATGCCGAGACCCGGCACCAGCGTCAGGCGCGGCATCGGGTCGAGCATGGTGCGCTTGACGTCGTCCAGCGCGTCATTGGTCTCGAAATAGGCGGTGTAGTCCTTGACGAAGGCCTCGACATGGCTGCGCACCACGCTCTTGTAGTCACCGAGCTTGTCGGCGTCGGGCGCCGGCACCGCCATCGGCCCGGTCTTGATGCGGATCGACAAGTCCGGCGTCGACACGCCGCGGCCGGCCAACTCGGCGATCTTGGCCGAATTGATGAAATCGACGATCGCGTCCGAGGTGCGGAAGTCGCTGATCATGCGGTCGAAGCGGCCCTCGCCGCGCGCCACGGCAACGGCGCCGCGAAGCGTCGGCGCGATGTCGCCCGGCTTGGCGAGCCTTGCCGGCAGCGCTGCCTTGGCCGCCTGCGGCTTGCCGTTCCTGGCGACATACTCCTCGGCGACATTCACATAATGGATCATGCGGTCATAGGCCTGCCTGGCATCGTCACCGAAGGTGAAGATGCCGTGCTTGTCGAGGATCAGGCCTTCGACACTCGGGTCGGCATCGAAGACTTCCGCGGCCACCTTGGCGAGGTCGAAGCCCGGCTTGATGTAGGGCACGTAACCTAGTCTGTCGCCGAACACGGTCTTGATCAGCGGCTTGCTGTCCTCCTGGTCAACAATGGCGAGGATCGCGGTCGAATGCGTGTGGTCGACGAATTTGTGCGGCAGGAAGGCGTGCAGCAGCGTTTCGACCGACGGGTTGGGGGAGGACGGATCGATCAGGTTGGAGCGCTGCAGCGCCACCATGTCCTCGTCGGAAAGCTTGTCCAGCGCGCGCGCCTTGAGCAGCGCGCCCATCTTCACCGCCGGCAGGCCTTGCGGCTCGATGACGGCCATGTCCCAGCCGCTGCCCTTGACGCAGAGCACGTCCCATTCGTCGCCGAGGAGGTCTGTGGCCTTGGTCTTGCATGAGGTGTTGCCGCCGCCATGCAGCACCAGCCGCGGCTCTCCGCCGAGCAGGCGGGTTGTGTAGACGCGCAATGCAAGGTCGCCGCCGACGCCCTTCTTGGCGTAGTCGGCAACCATCTTCTCCGCGTCGGCGTCGTTCCAAAGGTTCTTCATGTCGTTGCGTCCGATACTCGTCTTTTTGCTCATGAACAGAAAGCCGCGACGCCTTTATGACAGAAGCGGCGAGGGTGGTTTTCTAAGAGGCCTTCTTGGTTGCCGCCTCGGCGTATTGGAGCAGGCGATCGGCCATATGCGCGCCGATCACCAGATGCGTGCAGAGCCCGCCAGCGATGGCCGCAAGCAGCGGCTCGAACTTCGTATCTTCCTGCACCACCATCAGCCGCTTCTCGATGGCCCGCAGCGAGGCGAGCGCGGCGGAGATGACGCGCCGGTTGTAGCTGCAGTCGAGCACTTCGCCCCTGGCGTCGATGATCTGCCCGGCGATGACGCCGGCCGCACCCTGGCTGCGCAGCGCCTCCATCTCAGCCGGCGACAGCGCGCCGCATTTCACCAGATGGCTGTCGGCGTCGACCGCGCCGACGGAATAGAGCGCAAGGTCGCAGTCGGCGATGCCGGCGAGCTGGTCGCGGATCACCGGCTCGGCGCGCAGGCTCTTCGCCAGCTCTTCCGTCGACAGCACCAGCGGCGCATAGAAGTTCAGGCCCTTGGCGTTGAGCCGGCGCGCGATCTCCATCGTGCACTGGTCGGGCCGATAGGAATAGGGCGCGCCCAGATTGCCGCAGAGCTGCACCACGGTGACGTCCTGCAGGTCGGCGAAGGACATGATGTCGGCTATGGTGTAAACGGTGCGGCCCCAGGCGACGCCGATGCGGTCGCCCTTCTTCACCAGCTCGAGAAAGACGCTGGCCGCGAGCACCGCGATGTCGGTTGAGGGATCGGCGAGATAGGCATTTTCGGGCGCGATCCAGACGGCGTCGAGCCCGAAGCCGTCTTCAACCTTGCGCGCCATGACATCGTCGGTGAAGAGCTGCGTCGAGGTCGAGATGTTGACGATGCCGGTCTCGCGCGCCTTGCGCAGATACATGGCGACCGAGGCCCGCGAAATGTTGAGCTGGCTCGCCACTTCGTCCTGGCGAAGGCCATGTGCATAGTAAAGCCAGGCGGCCTTGTGGATGAGCTGTTCTGCCGGTCTGATCGCCATGCCGCCTCCCTGGCTGACATTAGTCACGGCTCTCGACAAAAGTCAAACCTGAGTGAGCGGAGGCGTTTACCTGTCGGCACGGCTCAGCGTGGATCGCCGTTCTGTCAAGCGACCGGATCATAGCATTTTCAGCTAGTCGGAGGGATAGCGTGACAGCGGGCCTGAGGTTAGAAGGTTCGAAAAGAACTTTGGGGAGAACGGGATGGCCAATCCCTACGAACAGGATCTCGACAGGAACGCCGCCAATTACCAGCCGCTGACGCCGCTCACTTACCTTGAACGCACGGCCAAGACCTATCCCGACCATGTCGCTATCATTCATGGCAGCCAGCGCATCACCTATCGCGAGTTCTGGCGCCGCTCGTTGAAGCTTGCCTCGGCGCTCGCGCGGCACGGCATCGGCAAGGGCGACACGGTGACGGTGATGCTCTCCAACACGCCGCCGATGCTGGAAGCGCATTTCGGCGTGCCGATGGTGAAGGCGGTGCTCCATTCCCTGAACACCCGCCTCGACGCCGCCATCATCGCCTTCCAGCTCGATCATGCCGACACGAAGGTGCTGATCGTCGACCGCGAATTCTCGGGCGTGGTCAAGGAGGCCCTGGCGTTGACCAAGGCCAAGCCATTGATCATCGACTATGATGATCCCGATTATGCCGCCGACGCTCCCTACCCGAAGGGCGAGCGGATCGGCGTGCTCGATTATGAGGACTTCGTCGCCGCGGGCGACGAGGCGTTCGCATGGTCGATGCCGGACGACGAATGGGACGCCATCTCGCTCAACTACACGTCCGGCACGACAGGCAATCCGAAGGGCGTCGTCTACCATCATCGTGGTGCCGCCCTGATGGCCTACACCAACACCATCCATGCCGGCATGGCTAGGCACGCGGTCTATCTGTGGACGCTGCCGATGTTCCACTGCAACGGCTGGTGCTTTCCCTGGACGCTTGCGGTGCAGGCCGGCACCCATGTCTGCCTGCGCTGGGTGCGGGCGAAACCGATATATGACGCGATCGCCGATCACGGCGTCACCCATCTGTGCGGCGCGCCGATCGTCATGTCGGTGCTGATCAACGCGAAGGACGAGGACAAGCGCCAGTTCCCCCAGACCGTCACCTTCAACACCGCCGCCGCGCCGCCGCCGGAAGCTGTGCTTGCGGGCATGGCCGATGCCGGCTTCGCCGTCACCCATCTCTACGGCCTGACCGAGACCTACGGCCCGGCCGTCGTCAACGAATGGCACAATGAGTGGGACGCTCTGGAGAAGGGGCCGAGGATGGCGAAGAAGGCACGCCAGGGCGTGCGCTATGCCGCGCTGGAAGGGCTGACCATCATGGACCCCGAGACGATGGACGAGACGCCGGCCGACGGCGAGACCATTGGCGAGGTCATGTTCCGCGGCAACATCGTCATGAAGGGCTATCTGAAGAACAGGAAGGCCACCGACGAGGCCTTCGCCGGCGGCTGGTTCCATTCCGGCGACCTCGGCGTCATGCACCCCGACGGCTACATCCAGCTCAAGGACCGCTCCAAGGACATCATCATCTCGGGCGGCGAGAACATCTCCTCCATCGAGGTCGAGGACGCGCTCTACAAGCATCCGTCGGTCGCCTCCTGCGGCGTCGTTGCGCGCGCGGACGAGAAATGGGGCGAGGTGCCGGTCGCCTATGTCGAGTTGAAGCCCGGCAAGAGCGCGACCGAAGCCGAGATCATCGAGCATTGCCGGGGGCTGCTGGCCCGCTTCAAAGTACCGAAGGCAGTGGTGTTCGCGGAGATTCCGAAGACCTCGACGGGCAAGATCCAGAAGTTCCGGCTAAGGGAAATGGCGAAGGTGGCGTAATTCGCCCCTTCCAACATGGCCGCGACGTCGACAACTTGCGCCAGCGCCCGCGACGTCGACAGCTTGCGCCGGCAACCGCGACTTCGTCATCCTAGGGTGGAGCAGTCGCGAAGCGACGTCGCGGAAACCCTAGGATCCATGCCGTTACCTTGCGGCCGCGCTCCGGCGGTTGAGAATGGCTTGCGGCGAATGGGCAGAAAAATCCTCGTAACTTATTGATCCGCCTTCGTTCTTCGGCCTGCGTCACGGCATGGATCCTAGGGTCTGCGCGCGTCGCTTCGCTCCTTGCTCCGCCCTAGGATGACGACCTCATCGGTGTCGGCTGCTAATCGCAGGCGCCGCCCGCTGCCCCAACTGTCACCATCTGTCACCAACCATTCGCGTACGTCGATTCCGCGTTGACTCCTCGCCATTTTCATTTTACGACTGACGAAATTTGAAATTCGTCACTCGTCAAAACGAAAGCGCCATGTCCGAAGCCGCCCACATCGTGGCAGACCCCACCAGACAGGAGAATGTGACCCGCATTCTCGACTGCGCCGAGCGGCTGTTCCGTCACTATGGCTACGGCAAGACCAACGTCGCCGACATCGCCCGCGAGCTCGGCATGTCGCCGGCCAACATCTATCGTTTCTTTGCCTCCAAGGTCGAAATCCACCAGGCCGTCTGCGGCCGCATGCTCGGCGCCAGCTACAAGATGGCCTACGAGATCATGCACCTGCCGATCAGCGCCGAGGAGCGGCTGCGCCGCTACATCCACGCCCAGTACAAGATGACGCTGGAGGTCATGCTCGACCAGGAGAAGGTGCATGAGATGGTCATTGTCGCGCTGGAACGCGACTGGGCCGTCATCGACAAGCATCTCAACAGCATCCACGACCTCTATGCCGAGGTGATCCGCGAGGGCATCGAGGTCGGCGAGTTCAGGGAACAGGACCCAGAAACGGCCTCGCGCTGCTTCGGCGCCGCAACCGTCATTCTCTGCCACCCGCAGATGGTGGCGCAGTGCCTTGCCAAGACCAACCGGGCGACGCCCGACGAACTTATCGACTACGCAATCAGAGCCTTGAAATAGAAGCAGTCCGCCGGGTGCGGGCCGACAGATCATCTCCAGTTCGGGAGTGCTAAGGTGTCTTTGTCCAGTTCCATCCTCCGCAAGCTGCCGGCCGCAGGCCTCCCAGCCGCCGCCGTCGTCGCAGCAGTGCTTGGCCTTGCCGGCTGTAGCCAGGAGAAGGCAGAGGTCGTCCAGGAAGTCGTCCGGCCGGTCAAGGTGGTCGAGATCGGCGAGGCGCAGACCACCCGTCAGCTCGACTATTCCGGTTCGGTGCGCGCCCGTACCGAGATGAATCTCGGCTTCCGCATCGCCGGCAAGGTCACCGAGCGCCTGGTCGACATCGGCCAGCACGTGAATGAGGGCGACGTGCTCGCCCGGATCGATCCGGCCGATTACGAATTGTCGGTGAAAAGCGCCGCGGCCAGCCTCGACGCGGCCGAGCGCCAGGTCGAGACCGTCGACCTCGCCAGGAAGCGCGCCGAGCAGCTCTATGCCAAGAATTTCGCGCCGAAATCGCAGCTCGACCAGGCGCGGCTGACCTACGACCAGGCCGTGGCGACGCGCGATGCCGCCCGTTCGACGCTGGCCCAGGCACAGAACCAGGTTCAATACGCCGATCTGAAAGCCAGCAAGAACGGCATCGTCACCGCCATCTCCGCCGATGTCGGCCAGGTGGTCGCCGCCGGCACGCCGGTGATGACTGTAGCGGTCGACGGCGAGAAGGAAGTTTCGATCGCGGTGCCGGAGATGGATATCGCGGGCTTCAAGCCCGGCAAGGAGGTCAAGGCGAGCTTCTGGTCTGACGAAGGGCTCACCCTTGACGGCAAGGTCCGTGAAGTCGCCGGCAGCGCCGATCCGCAGTCGCGCACCTTCGCGGTTCGGGTGTCGCTGCCCAACGATCCGCGCGTGCTGCTCGGCATGACCGCCAATGTCCAGGCGACCGTCGGCAGCAAGGCTGAGCTCGTCTCGATCCCGCTGACCGCGATGACCGAGAAGGACGGCAAGCAGATCGTCTGGACGGTGGACCGCGCCTCCGACACGGTGCATCCGCGCCCGATCAAGGTCGCCAACTTCACCGCCGACGGCGTCACCGTGGCCGACGGCCTGAAACAGGGCGATGTCGTGGTCGCGGCAGGCACCCAGTTCATGACCGAAAACCTGAAGGTCAAGCTTTCCGGCGACGCCCAGCAATCCGCCTCGGCGGCAGAGGATGTCGCAACCACCGGCAGCCTGCACTGATGCTTGTCGCCCAAAAGTGCGAAGCGGTTTTGGGAGAACGACATGCATCCAACTAAGACCTGAAGCCAGGCGTAACAGACGCCTTTCCCGCTCTCGCTGCATCAAGCCGCGAGCCGGGGAAGGGCATGGGTTCCGGGCGGCGAACGCCCGATCGCGGGATGCCGGCATGTTGGCTCCCCCCGCGGCAGTGCCGCGTCCAGCGCGATTTGCGAGTCTCTCTCCGCTTGAGGGTCTCGCCGCCCGGAAACCCGACCGAGAATTCACGGGCAATGCCAGCTGTGCATTGCCGGCCAATTGGACTGGACTTGCGCCATGACCACCACGACGGACAGCAGCACTGAAAAGCGCCCCTTCAACCTCTCGCGCTGGGCGATCGGACATCCGAGCATCGCCCGCTTCCTGTTCGGGCTGATCATCCTGGCCGGCGCGCTCGGCCTGATGCGCATGGGCCAGAAGGAAGACCCGGACTTCACCTTCCGCGTCATGGTGGTGCAGGCGATCTGGCCGGGCGCCTCGATCCAGGACATGGAGGACCAGGTCGTCAACAAGATCGAGCGCAAGCTGCAGGAAACGCCGCATCTCGATTTCGTGCGCTCCTACACCCGCGCCGGCAGCGCCATCATCACGCTGCAGGTCAAAGGCGACACCAATGCCGAGGAGGTGAAGGACGCCTTCTACCAGGTGCGCAAGAAGGTCGGCGATATTTCCAACGAATTGCCGCAAGGCCTGCTCGGTCCCTACTTCAATGACGAGTTCGGCGACACCTTCATCACGCTGCATTCGATCAGCGGCGACGGCTTCACCTATCCGGAGCTGAAGAAGTTCGCCATCCAGGCGCGCGATATGCTGCTGACGACCCCGGGGGTCGAAAAGGCCGTCATCATCGGCGACCAGCCGGAGAAGATCTATATCGACGTCTCGTCCAAGGCGCTGGCTGAGCGCGGCCTGACCATCGTCGACTTGCAGAACGCCGTGAAGGGGCAGAACGCCGTCGATCCCGCAGGCTCGGTCGACACCGGCCTGCGCTCCGTGCGCATCTCGGTTGAGGGCGATGTCACCAAGGCCGCGGATATCCGCGAGTTGAGGCTGCGCTCCGGCAGCCAGGTGACGCGCCTCGGCGATATCGCCACCGTCTCGTCCGGCCTCGAGGACCCTTATGAGCGCAAATATCGCTTCAACGGCCATGAGAGCGTCCAGGTCGGCGTCGTCATGGCCAAGGGTTTCAACGTCAGGGATGTCGGCAAGGATGTCGAGGCGACCTACCAGCGCTTCGAGGCTGGGCTGCCCTACGGCGTTTCGGTCGATCAGATCTCGGATCAGCCGGAGGTGGTCAAGGACGCGGTGAGCGAATTCATGGAAGCGCTCGGCGAAGCGCTGCTGATCGTGCTCGCCGTCTCGCTGCTGTCGATCGGCTGGCGCTCCGGCCTGGTGATCGCCATCGCCATCCCGCTGGTCTTGGCCGCCACCTTCGCCATCATGTACGAGATCGGCATCGACCTGCAGCGCATCTCGCTCGGCGCGCTGATCATCGCGCTCGGCCTGCTTGTCGACGACGCCATGATCGTCGTCGAGATGATGGAGCGAAAGCTGGAGGAGGGGCTGGTCAAGATCGAGGCGGCGAGCTTCGCCTACACCTCGACCGCCTTCCCGATGCTCACTGGAACGCTGATCACCACGGCGGGCTTTATCCCCGTCGGCTTCGCGGCATCCACCGCCGGAGAATATGTGCGCACGCTGTTCTATGTCGTCGGCATCGCGCTGGTCGTGTCGTGGTTCGTCGCGGTCTATTTCACGCCGTGGCTGGGCTACATGATCCTCAAGCAGCGCAAGCATGCCGGCACCCATCACGATGTCTTCGACACCGGCTTCTACCGCCGCCTGCGCGCGACGGTCGCCTGGGCCGTGCGGCACCGCATCATCGTTCTGGTAATGACGCTGGTCACTTTCGCCACCAGCCTATGGGCCTTCCAGTTCATCCCGCAGAATTTCTTCCCGCAATCCTCGCGTCCGGAAATCCTCGTCGATCTCTGGCTGCCGGAAGGCACCTCGATCAAGGAGGTCGAGAACCAGGCCAAGGCGCTCGAAGCCAAGATGATGGACGATCCCGACAAGCGCTTCATCGCCACCTATATCGGCGAAGGTGCCCCGCGCTTCTTCCTGCCGCTCGACCAGCAGCTCAGGAATCCCAACTTCGCCCAGCTCCTCGTGATGGCCAAGGACGAGCCGGCGCGCGAGCGGCTGATCATCAAGATGCGCGGCATCCTCGCCAAGGACTTCCCGTCGATCCGCGGCAAGGTCGACCGCCTCTTCCTCGGACCGCCGACCGGCTGGCCGGTGCAGATGCGTATCATGGGTCCGGACCGCCAGGAGGTGCGCCGCATCGCCGACGAGGTGAAGGCGAAGTTCCAGGCCAACCCGCTGCTCGGCGCCATCCATGATGATTGGCTGGAACCCGTGCCGGCGATGAAGCTGGTGATCGACCAGGATCGCGCTCGCGCCCTTGGCGTCACCTCGCAGCGTATCCGCCAGATGCTGCAGGCCACCATGTCCGGTGCCCAGCTCGACGACTTCCGCGACGGCGAGGAGACGGTGTCGATCGTCGCCCGCGAGCCGGAGGCGACCCGCCACCTGCTGTCCTCGGTCGACTCCGTCTACATCCCGACCGACTTCGGCGGCTCGGTGCCGCTCTCGCAGGTGGCCAAGATCGTACCGGTCATGGAGCAGGGCGTCGAATGGCGGCGCGACCGCCTGCCGACGATCAGCGTGCGCGCCACGCTGCCGGACGGCGTGCAGTCGAACGACGTCGTCACCAAGATGTACAACGACATGAAGGACCTGCGCGCCGGCCTTGCGCCTGGCTATAAGATCGAGATCCAGGGCGGCGCCGAGGATTCGGCCGAGAGCCAGGCCTCGATCGCCGCCAAGGCGCCGATCATGCTGGCCATCATCGTCGTGCTCTTGATGGTCCAGCTGCAGCATTTCGGCAAGTCGATGCTGGTGCTCGCAACCGGTCCGCTCGGCATCATCGGCGCCGCCGCGGCGCTGCTGATCAGCGGCGCGCCCTTCGGCTTCGTCGCCATCCTCGGCGTCATCGCGCTGCTCGGCATTATCATGCGCAACTCGATCATCCTGGTCGACCAGATCGATCAGGATATCGCGGCAGGCATGGACCGATCGGAGGCCATCGTGGGTGCCGCCGTGCGCCGCTTCCGGCCGATCATGCTGACCGCGCTCACCGCCGTGCTGGCGCTGATCCCGATCTCGCGCGCCGTCTTCTGGGGGCCGCTCGCCTACGCCATGATGGGCGGCATCCTCGTCGCCACCGTGCTCACCATCCTGGTGCTGCCGGCCGGCTACGCGCTGTTCTTCGGCCGCGCGCCGAAGAAGGCCAACACCGACGAGCAGGCGCCGGAGCCGGAGAAGATCGAAGGCATCGAACGGCCGCAACTGGCACTGGCCGCGGAATAGAAAATAGACGTGGCGACCTGAGCGCAATTCCAGGAAAAGTGTGAGCGGTTTTCCGTCCGGAATTGCGTAAAACAAAGGCATCATCCGCCATCGGCGAAAGCCGGTGGCGGATGATCCGCATCAAGGGCCAGCCGGGCGAAAATACTCCGCGGCAGGGCTTCGGCAAAACAGAATTCCTTTTCAGCGGCGCGATGCGGGCCGATCCTGCGCTAATATCGGAGCGGCAACGCTCGTCATCGCTGGATCATTCCCCATGTCAGAAAAACGGCAATTGCGGCTCGGCGCCTTCATGCGGCCCGTCAGTCTTCACACCGGCGCCTGGCGCTATCCGGGCGCCTATCCCGACGCCAACTTCAACTTCGCGCATCTCAAGCGATTCGCGCAGACGCTCGAGGCGGCGAAGTTCGACGCCTTCTTCATGGCCGATCATCTGGCCGTGCTCAACATGCCGATCGAGGCGCTGCGGCGCAGCCACACGGTGACATCCTTCGAGCCGTTCACGCTGCTGTCGGCGCTTGCCGCCGTCACCGACCACATCGGCCTGGTCGCCACCGCATCGACGACTTTCGACGCGCCCTATCACATTGCGCGGCGCTTCGCCTCGCTCGACCATATCAGCGGCGGACGCGCCGGCTGGAACATCGTCACCACGTCCAATCCCGACGCGGCGCTGAATTTCGGCCTCGACGAGCATGTCGAGCATGACGAGCGCTACCACCGGGCGCGCGAGTTCTACGATGTCGTCACCGGGTTGTGGGACAGTTTTGCCGACGACGCCTTCATCCGCGACGCGGAGAGCGGCCTCTACTTCGATCCATCGAAACTCCATGTGCTCGACCACAAGGGCGAGCATCTGTCGGTGCGAGGGCCACTCAACATCGCCAGGCCGGTGCAGGGCTGGCCGGTCATCGTCCAGGCCGGCGCGTCTGACGTCGGGCGCCAGCTGGCCGCCGAGACGGCGGAGGTGATCTTCGCGGCGCCGCCCGACCTGGCATCCGGCCAGCGCTTCCTTGCCGACGTGAAGGGCCGAGCGGAAAAACTTGGCCGCGCGCGCGACGACATCAAGATCCTGCCCGGCGCCTTCGTCATCGTCGGCGACAGTGTCGAGGAGGCGCGGGCCAAGCGCGCGAAGCTGGACAGCCTCGTCTATTACGAGAGCGGCATCGCCTCGCTGTCGATCGCGCTCGGCCACGACGCGTCCGGTTTCGATCCGGACGGACCGTTGCCGGACATTCCGGAGACCAATGCCTCGAAGAGCAGCCGCGAACGCGTCATCGAACTGGCGCGCAAGGAAAACCTCACGGTGCGCCAGCTCGCCCAGCGCCTCGGCGGCTATTCGGGTCTCGCTTTCGTCGGCACCGCCAAGTCCATTGCTGATGAAATGGAGGAATGGCTGCTCACCGAAGGCTCCGACGGCTTCAATGTCATGTTTCCTTACCTGCCCGCCGGGCTCGACGACTTCGCCGAGAAGGTCGTGCCCGAGCTGCAGCGGCGCGGGATCTTCAGGCGCGAATATGAAGGATCGACGCTGCGCGAGAATCTCGGCCTGAAGCGGCCGCCGAACCGGTTCTTCGAAGAAACGGCCGTCCGCAAGGCTGGCTGATCTCAGCTTCGACAAACTCGCCAAAAGGAGACGGGCGCGCCGAAGCGCGCCCGTTTGCTTTCAGCTTGCCACGTCAGATGACGAACACCCAATTGGCGATCAGCATCACGATCACGCCGGCGGCGAGCGTCAGATAGGGCAGCATGCCCGCCTTCTTGACCGAGAGGTCTGCCCCCGCCATGCCGAGGTCGGCCATCATATGATCGGGGAATTTGCCGCCATCCTGGATGTAATGGCGGAAGCAGAACACCGGGATGATCAAGGCAGCCGTGATCAGGCCGGCCCACAGCGCCATCGGGTTCCACACCTTGGCGCCGGCGCCCATGAAGATGGCGTTGACATAGGCGAAGATGGCGCCGATGCCGAGCAGCCAGGTCGGCGCCCGCCACGGCCGCGTGATGTGGCCGTTGTCGATGCGATGGATCCAGCCGGCATTTAGGTTGAGGAAGTTGAAGATGATGTAGCCGCAGTTCGATACGGCGAGGATGAAGAAGAAGCTCGTCGCGTCGGCCGAGGCGATTGCCAGCACGATCAGGTTGAAGCAGAGGTCGGTCCACATCGCCCGCGTCGGCGCGCCATGCTCGTTGACATGGCTGAGATAGCGCGGCAGCCAGCCATCGACCGAACCCTGGTAGAGCGTGCGCGAGGAGCCGGCCATCGCCGTCATGATGCAAAGCACCAGCGCCAGGATCATCAGCATGACCAGCAGGCTGTGGATGATCTTGCCGCCGCCGACCATGCCGGCCAGCGCGTCGGCGACGCCCGAGCCGTCGACGATCGGCGTCGCCAGCATGCCGTTCAGGCCCAGCACGCCCTGGAAGGTGAAGGGCACCAGGATGAACAACAGCATGCAGAGCAGGCCGGAATAGAAGATCGCCTTGAACGTGTCGGTGCCGGGGTTCTTGAATTCCGACGTGTAGCAGACGGCGGTCTCGAAGCCGTAGGTCGACCATGCGGCGATGAACATGCCGCCCAGCACGAGTGTCCAGCCGGCGATGTTCCAGGAGCCCGGGTCAGGCGCATAGGCGGCCGCGAGCGGCACCAGCGGCGAGAAGTTGGCGTAGTCGATCTGGCCGGTGATGATCGGCACCACGCCGACGATCAGCATCGGGATGATGACCAGCAGACCGATATATTTCTGCACATTGGCGGTGCCGAGGATGCCGCGATGCTGGATGGCGAAGATGACCAGCATCAGGACCGCGCCGATGAAGAAGGTGGCGTTGAGCGTGAAGGAGACGGGACCCAGCGTATGGCCCCACAGCGTCCAGGTGCGGATAGCCGGCGTCGCGGCAGCCGTCACCGCGGCGATGGCGTCGGCAGGGGCCGTCCCCGCATGCGCGGCGATATAGGCGACGACCTCCGGCGAGGTCTCGGAGAAGACCGGGATCGGCGCCAGGGCGTTGAGGATATAGGCGGCGGCGATGGAGCAGCCGAGCGACAGCACCGGCGACCAGGCGAACCAGTTGCACCACACCGACAGCGGCGCGATGAATTTCGAATAGCGCAGCCAGGCGGTAGCGCCGTAGATCGAGGCGCCGCCCGACTTGTTCGGGAACAGGCCGGCAATCTCCGCATAGGTGAAGGATTGCAGGAAGCCCATGATCATGGACACCGTCCAGATCAGGAAGGCCAGGGTTCCGGTCGTGCCGGCAATGCCGCCGATCGAGAACAGGACCAGCGCCGGAACGCCGCTCGCCACCCAGAAGGCGCCACGCCAGTCGATATGCCTGAGCAGCTTGCTTTCGGCAGGCTGCTCCAGGGCCGTGCTTATCGTGCTCATATCTTGTGTCTTCCCCTTTTTTCTGTTCCCCGCCGGCGACGCTTCGGCTCTCGCGAAGCTTGCTCCCCGGCCACTATGGCCCGACCGTCGTGTTTCCACTCAGTCGTATTTTTTTCTTTAGAGTGAAGATTGATCCAGCGCGCTTTCGCGTCAAGCGTTTTGTGGATGTCATGCACATCACGCTTGCGAAACATGCTCTTGCCTTCTCCCCTTGTGGGGTGAGAAGCAGTTCGCGCAGCGAACAAAAAGCCAATTGCTTGGCTTTTCGAGCTTCGAACGCCCTGAGCCTGCGAAGGGCCGGGCGGTGTCGCCGAAGGCGACGGATGAGGGGCGTTCCAGCGGAGCGAGGCGTTGGCGTTCCCTGGAACACCCCTCATCCGTCTCGGCGCTGCGCGCCGATCCACCTTCTCCCGCAAGGGGAGAAGGGAAAGACGCCGCTATCAGGATCGCGGCTTGGTCTTCTGCGGATCGTAATGGGCGAAGGCCACGACGCGCGCGGGCAGCCGTTTGGCATGGCCGTCGAGCTTGCCGATCTCGACCTCCGTGCCGATCCCTGCGTGGGTGACGTCTAGCCGTGCCAGCGCGATTGTC
The DNA here is from genome assembly GCF_003952445.1 of Mesorhizobium sp. M2A.F.Ca.ET.043.05.1.1. Lineage (NCBI taxonomy): Bacteria > Pseudomonadati > Pseudomonadota > Alphaproteobacteria > Hyphomicrobiales > Phyllobacteriaceae > Mesorhizobium > Mesorhizobium sp. M2A.F.Ca.ET.043.05.1.1. The sequence continues at coordinate 3,524,888 of NZ_CP034446.1, read as the reverse complement.
TTGCCGAGCACCGGCGAGCGCATGCCGGAAGTGACGACGCCGATGTGGGCGCGGCCGATATGGACGCAGTCGCCATGGCCGACCGGGATGTTGGCGTCGACGTCGAGGCCGACAAGCTTCGTCTGCGGATGTTCCTTGCGCCGGATCAGCGCGTCGCGGCCGATGAAGTCGTCGGCCTTGGTCTTCAGCGGCACGGTGAAACCGATGCCGGCCTCGAACGGATCGGTCTGATCGGAGAATTCGTAGCCGGCGAAGATCAGACCGGCCTCGATGCGCACCATGTCCAGCGCCTGCAGGCCCATCGGTTTCAGCCCGTGCGGCTGGCCGGCTTCCCAGACTGCGTCGAACACCTTTTCCGCGTCGCGCGGATGGCACCAGATCTCATAGCCGAGCTCGCCGGTATAGCCGGTGCGCGAGACGACGATCGGCACGCCATTGCCGCCGCCGATGCGCGCGACCGCGAAGCGGAACCATTCGAGCTCGCCGATCGCGGGCTGGACCGGCGAGGTCCAGACGACTTCCTTCAAGATGTCGCGGCTCTTCGGCCCCTGCACGGCGATGTTGTGCATCTGGTCGGTGGAGGAGCGCACCAGCACGTTGAGGCCGAGCTTCGTGGCCGTCTCGCGCAGCCATTCGCCGGAAAGATCGTCGCCGCCGACCCAGCGGAAATTGTCCTTGCCGAGCCTGAGCAGCGTGCCGTCGTCGATCATGCCGCCATGCTCGTAGCACATCGCCGTATAGACGACCTGGCCGACGCCAAGCTTCCTGACGTCGCGGGTCAGCGTGTATTGCAGCAGCGCCTCGGCGTCCGGTCCGGTCACCTCGAACTTGCGCAGCGGCGACAGGTCCATGATCACCGCATCCTGCCGGCAGGCCCAGTATTCGGCGATAGGCCCTTCCTTGGCGAAGGAATTGGCCAGCCAATAGCCCCTGTATTCGACGAAGTCGCGCGTATGCTTGGCAAAGCTCGAATGAAAGGCTGTCTCGCGGGTCATTTTCGGTTCCGAGTCGGGCTTCATGCGTCTGGCGATCGCTCGCGAGAATTTGTGCTGGCCGGAATAGGTCCGCACATGGATGTCGGTCAGGTCCCAGCCATTGGCGGGCGTGGTGTCGTCCGGGCAGGCCGAGGACACGCAGACGATGTCAGTCAGCGCCCGCAGCAAAACATAGTCACCCGGCCGCGACCAGGGTTCGTCCGACACCATCACGCCATGCGCGTCGATCGCCGTGTTGAAGAAGAAGTTGATGGCCATCCAGCCGGCGCGGGGCGTGATACCCTTGTCGGCAAGCGCCTTGTTGAAATTCTCCGAGCAGTTGGTGTGGCCGGGATAGCCGATGTCGTCGTAATATTTGGCGGCGCAGGCGAGCGCGAAGGCATCGTGCCGGCCGCATGTGTCCTGCACCACCTCGACCAGCGGCTCCATGTCCTGGTCGTAATATTTCGAATGCAGGCCGGGCATCGGATAGGCCGAGCCCATCAGCGTGCGCGTCGTCGTCACATCGAGCGGCAGGTCGTGCCCCTTGTCCAGTTTGCGCGCCGAAAAGCACTGGAAATCGGTGCACTGCCGGCCGTCGACGTCGATGATCTGCAGATAGTCGCCGGCCCTGACGAAATAGGATTCGGCGGTCGCCGAATGAACCCTGAGATCGAGCACCGGATCGGCGAGCGGATCGGCAAGCTGCCCTCTTGTCTTCAGCCGGATCGTGGCGCGGCGCACCAGGACGGTCAGCGGCGTCGCCGTGTTGTGGCCGTCGACCAGCATAGGCCCGCCGGGCGCCGCAATCAGCAGCGCGCCGTCGCGCTGCACGGAAAAACTCTGCTCGGTGCCGGCCGGCGTGGTGCCGCCGAACACGCGCACGGCTTTCGGTTGGTCGAGCTCCACCTTGCGGCGCTCGAGGCTGAGGCGAACCGCCGAGAGACTGTCGTCCCCTTCGGCAAGAAGCGCCTTGATGCCGGCCGCATTGCTGTTCGACCTCTCACCGAAAATGCCGGGATCGGTGATCCCCGTTTTATCCCAGGCCAGCAATTCGCAAGGCTGCCCGCCCTCGACATTGGTCACACTGACGCTGTCGCCCGCCTCGACGTCGATGAGCACCGCGCCATTGCCCTGCACTGTGTAGCGCTCCAGGCCCGGCGGCAGGCGGATCTCGCCAGGCCTCAGGATCAAGCTCGGACGCGGCGGCCCGGACAGGACGGCAGGGTAGGGCGACTGGCTCATCTCAAACCCTCCTCCGAGCGAGAAACAAGTTTGCCTGTGTGTAAAATTATTTTCGCTGAGAGAATAGCAGGGTGAGGGCTTTTGGCAAGGCAGGTCTTCCCTTCTCCCCTTGTGGGAGAAGGTGGATCGGCGCGTAGCGCCGAGACGGATGAGGGGTGTTCCAGCGGAGTGAGGCCTTGGCTTTCCCTGGAGCCCCCCTCATCCGTCGCCTTCGGCGACACCTTCTCCCACAAGGGGAGAAGGAGAGGACGCGCGTCGCTACGCCAAGTCTTCCGAATAGCCGATCGTCACTCCGTATTCCGCGGCCGAGTTCAGAATGGTGTGCCACAGGCTCTCGGCGAAGGTCGCGAACACCAGGAGATTGAACACGGCCTGGCCATTGCGATCACCACCGCGCCACAGCGTGACACTCGTGTGATCCATCGACGTTGCCGCCGCCGCGCCCACGCCGAACACATCGGGATGCAGGTCGATCGACGACAGCTTGGCGAGCATCGCGCGAGCCTTGTCGCCGGAGATGCTGATCAACGCCCGCGCATGCGATTGGTCGGACAGCGAAGCCGAACCGGCAAAGCCGGGGGCAAGCACCTCAATCGAATGCTTGCCGCCCTTGGACAGTACAAGGAACTGATCCGGCCCCGACCAGATCAGCGTTGCATCGGCCGTAGCGACTGCCCTCGGCGTCTCCGGCGCGGCAACGCCGAAGCGCGCCTTCGCAGCCGATATCATCTCGCCGGCCTTGCCGCGCCGCGCCATCACCTGCACGAGGTCGAAATTGCGGATCTCGGTCAGCGCCACGCCGACGTCGCCCTGCGCACCGTAAGGGCCGGCCACGAGCGAGCGAGCGAGCGGGCTGCGGACATCCCAGGAAAACTCAGCCACGCTGGCGTCCTCCATCCGGATCGTAGAAGACGGAATTGCAGAGCTCGACATCGTAGTCCTCGGAGCGCAGCGGATCATGCGCGCGCACGATCTCGCCGATGCGCTCGCGGCCGCGTTCGACAAGACCCAGCCCGATCCACTGGTCGAGCACCGGCGAGAAGCAGACCGAGGTGACATAGCCCTGGTCGTTGTCGGGGCCGGGCGACTCGCCCTTCGGAATGATATGCGCGCCTGAGCGCAGGCGGCGCGCCTTGTCGGTCGGCTTGATGCCGACGACCACCTGCCGGTTCGGGGCGGTGAGCGCCTCGCGGCCGGCCATGACGCGGCCGATGAAATCCTTCTTGGTCGACATCATCTTGCCGAGGCCGAGATCGCCCGCCGTGGTGGTGCCGTTGAGCTCCGGCCCGGCGACATGGCCCTTTTCGATGCGCATCACGCCGAGCGCTTCGGTGCCGTAAGGCGTCATGCCGAATGGCTTGCCCGCGATCATCAAATTGCGCGCCATCGCCTCGCCGTAGCGCGCTGGCACCGAAATCTCGAACGCCATCTCGCCGGAGAAGGAAATGCGGAACAGCCGCGCCTTGATGCCGCCGCGCAACGCAACTTCCCGCGCGCCCATGAAAGGAAAACCTTCGTTCGACAGGTCCTCGGACGGATCGACGATCTCTTTCAGCAGATCACGCGTTTTCGGACCGGCGATGGAGAACTGCGCCCACTGATCGGAAACCGACGTAAGCTGCACATCGAACTCGGGGAACAGCACCTGCCGGCAGAACTCCAGATGCTGCATCACCAGCCCGGCTTTCGCCGTCGTGGTGGTCAGGAAATAATGATCTTCGGCCAGACGCGAGGTCGTGCCGTCGTCATAGACGATGCCGTCCTCGCGCAGCATCAGCCCGTAGCGCGCCTTGCCGACCGCAAGGCTGGAGAAGGCGTTGATGTAGACGCGGTCGAGGAAGGCGCCGGCATCGGGCCCATGCACGTCGATCTTGCCGAGCGTCGAGACATCGCAGAAGCCGACGCCTGAGCGCACAGCCTTGACCTCCCGCGTCACCGATTGCAGCCAGTCCTTCTCGCCCGCGCGCGGATACCACTGCGCGCGCTTCCAAAGCCCGGTGTCGACGAAGATCGCGCCTTGTTCGGCCGCCCAGTGATGTGACGGCGTCAGCCGCGTCGCATGAAAATTCTCGTCGCGGTGATGGCCGGCGAAGGCGCCGATGGCGACCGGCACATAAGGCGGCCGGTAGATCGTCGTGCCGGTCTCGGGAATGGATTTGCCGCTGACCGCCGCCATGATGGCGAGGCCGGCGACATTCGAGGTCTTGCCCTGGTCGGTCGCCATGCCGAGCGTGGTGTAGCGCTTCAGATGTTCGACCGATTGAAAACCCTCGCGCTGCGCCAGCTCGACATCGGAAGCGGTGACGTCATGCTGCTGGTCGACGAAGGCCTTGCCCTTGCCGGCGACATGCCAGAGCGGCGTTAGCGAGAAAGCCGCGTCGTCGGCGACTGGCATCGAGCCGATATTGCCGCTGCGTCCGGCATCGCGTGCGGCAGCAGCGCCGGCTTCGTACCCTTCGCGCAGGCAGGCGCCGAGACCGAAGGCGCCGTTGGCCGCACCAGCCGCGACCATGCCGGGCGGTGCGCCGTCCGGCACGAAGGCGGCGATGTCGTCGCGCCATTTCGGTCGGCCGCGATGGTAGGAAGTAAGGCCGACCGCCGGGTTCCAGCCGCCCGAGATGGCGAGCCCGTCGGCCTCGACCTCGGCGCGCGCGCCACCGGTCAGCGACACGGAAATCTTTCGTACGCCGGTCTTGCCGCCGTCGACAGCGGAGACCGAGCCGTGCAGCACCGGAAAGCCGCCCTTGCTGGCCAGCGAGCGATGCGCCGGCGAAACATCCGGCCGCGCATCGATCACGGCCGCCACCTGAAGCCCTGCCGCGATCGCCGTCTCGGCTGTGCGCCAGCCGTCCTCATTGTTTGTGAACAGCGCGATGCGCCTCGCCGGCGTCGCGGCGTAGCGGTTGATGTAGCTGCGCATGGCCGACGCCATCATCACGCCGGGCGTGTCGTTGCCGGCAAAGACGATCGGACGTTCGATCGCGCCGGCGGCAACCACGCAGCGCTTGGCCACGATCCGCCACAGGCGCTGCCGCACCTGATGTTCCGGCGGCACAGGCAGATGGTCGTTGACGCGCTCGATCGCGCCATAGGTGCCGCCGTCATAGACGCCGAACAGGGATGTGCGCGTCATGATGCGCACATCGGGCATCGCCTCAAGTTCGGCAACTGCCCGCGCGATCCATTCGGCGGCGGGCAATCGGTCGATCGTGCCGCCATCGGCAAGCAGCCGCCCGCCAAGGACGAAATCCTCCTCGCACAGAATGACGCGGGCGCCGCTACGGCCGGCGGCAAGGGCTGCCGCCAGACCAGTCGGACCGGAGCCGGCGATCACCACGTCGCAATGCGCCCAGGCCTTGTCATAGTGGTCGGGATCGGAAACGCCGGCAGCGCGTCCTAGGCCGGCGGCGCGGCGGATCGCCGGCTCGTAAATCGCTTCCCAGAATTTTGCCGGCCACATGAAGGTCTTGTAGTAGAAGCCCGCGACGAAGATCGGCGCGAACAGCTGGTTAACCGACATGACGTCGAAATTGAGCGACGGCCAGCGGTTCTGGCTGGCGGCTTCCAGGCCCTCATAGAGCTCGGCCGTCGTCGCCTTGGTGTTCGGCTCTCGCCTGGCGCCGCCGCGCAATTCGACCAGCGCGTTGGGCTCTTCCGACCCAGCGGTCAGGATGCCGCGCGGGCGATGGTACTTGAACGAGCGGCCGACCAGCTTGACGCCATTGGCGACCAGCGCCGAAGCCAGCGTGTCGCCCTTGAAGCCCAAAAAAGTCTTGCCGTCGAAGCGGAAGCTGAGCGCGGTCGAGCGATCGATGAGGCCGCCGGATGTGAGACGGTTTGCCTGATCGCCGGCCATCACGCACCAACCTTGGCGGCGCCGGCGCCTGCAGCCGCCTCGACCGCCGAAATCTCATGCGTCAGCGTGTTGCGAGTGACCTTCAGCCACGCCCGGCAACCGCCGCCGTGGTACCAGTGCTCGCTCATCACGCCGGCGATGTTGTCGCGCAGATAGACGTAGTCGTAGACGGCGCCCGCGTCGGCTTCGGCCGCGGGGCGTTGTGGCTTGGCGTCACCGAGATAGGTGAACTCGCCGAGCTCGCGTTCGCCGCAGAAAGGACAGGTGATACGCATGGTCTTCTGGCGGCCTCAGTGCAGGTTCGGTTGGGCGCCCTGGCCCTTCTCGTCGATCATGGCGCCGCGCTGGAAGCGGTCGAGCCGGAAGCGGGCGGCCTCCTTGTGCGACTCGTCACGCGCCAGAAGATGAGCGAAGACGAAGCCTGAGCCGGGCGTCGCCTTGAAGCCGCCATAGCACCAGCCGGCATTGATATAGAGGCCGTCGACCGGGCTCTTGTCGATGATCGGCGAGCCGTCCATCGACATGTCCATGATGCCGCCCCATTGGCGCAAGAGCCGCACGCGGCCGATCATCGGGATCAGCGCCATGCCGCCTTCGCAGACATCCTCGATCACCGGTAAATTGCCGCGTTGGGCATAGGAATTGTAGCCGTCGATATCGCCGCCAAAGACCAGCCCGCCCTTGTCCGACTGGCTGACATAGAAATGACCGGCGCCGAAGGTCATGACGCCGGGGATCAGCGGCTTGATCGCTTCGGAGACAAACGCCTGCAGCACATGGCTTTCGATCGGCAGGCGCAGGCCGGCCATCGCCGCCACGCGCGAGGAAGAACCCGCCACCGCCATGCCGACCTTGCCGGCGCCGATCTTGCCGCGCGAGGTCTCGACGCCCGTCACCTTGCCGTTGGTATCCCGCGTGAAGCCGGTGACCTCGCAATTCTGGATGATGTCGACGCCGAGCGCGCTCGCCGCATGCGCATAGCCCCAGACCACCGCGTCATGCCGCGCCGTACCGCCGCGCCGCTGCAGCAGCCCGCCCTGGATTGGAAAGCGCGCATTCTCGAAATTCAGGAATGGCAGCATTTTGCGCAGCGCCGCCTGGTCGAGCAGCTCGGCGTCGATGCCGTTGATGCGCATGGTGTTGCCGCGCCGGGCGAAGGCGTCGCGCTGCGCGTCGGAATGATAGAGGTTGAGCACGCCGCGCTGGCTGACCATGGCGTTGTAGTTGAGGTCCTGCTCCATCCGCTCCCACAGCTTCATCGAAAGCTCGTAGAATCCAGTGTTGCCGGGGAGGCCGTAATTGGAGCGGATGATGGTGGTGTTGCGGCCGGCGTTGCCGGAGCCGATCCAGCCCTTCTCCAGCACGGCGACGTTGCGGATGCCGAACTCGCTGGCGAGGAACCAGGCGGTGGCGAGCCCGTGCCCGCCACCGCCGATGATCACCACGTCGTAGCGATCCTTTGGCGCCGCATCGCGCCACGTAGGCTTCCAGTTCTTGTGGCCGGAGAGGGCGGCACGGGCGAGCGAGAAGATCGAGTATTTCATAAAATCATTCCGAGGCCGCTCATCCGCAATGCTGGATGCTAGATATCCAGCGTGTGGTCGCGCTCCCACTGCGTGAAGTGCGAAGCATAGGAATTCCATTCCTGCTGCTTCAGCTTTAGATATGCCGACGAAAATTCTTCACCCAGCGCCGCCTTGAGCGATTTGTCGTTGTCGAACTCGCGCAGCGCGTCAAGCAGGTTGAGCGGCAGCTTCGGCGCATCCGTGACGGTATGGCCGAACTGGTACATGTCGATATCGTAGCGCTTGCCGGGGTCGGCCTTGGAGCGGATGCCGTCGAGGCCGGCGGCGATGATCACGGCCTGCAAGAGATAAGGGTTGGCGGCGCCGTCGGGCAGGCGCAGCTCGAAGCGTCCAGGCCCAGGCACGCGCACCATGTGGGTGCGGTTGTTGCCGGTCCAGGTCACCGTGTTCGGCGCCCAGGTCGCGCCCGAAATGGTGCGCGGCGCGTTGATACGCTTGTAGGAGTTGACCGTCGGATTGGTGATCGCGGCAAGCGCCGAGGCATGCTTCATGATGCCGCCGAGGAAGTTCCTGCCCTTGGCGGAGAGGCCGAGCTCTTCCGAATTGTCGGCGAAGACGTTGGTCTTGCCGGCCTCGTCCCACACCGAGATATGCGCATGGCAGCCATTGCCGGTCAGGCCTTGGAAGGGCTTGGGCATGAACGTCGCGCGCAGGCCATGCTTTTCCGCGATCGACTTGACCATGAACTTGAAGAAGGAGTGCTTGTCGGCCGTCGCCAGCGCGTGGTCGAAGGTCCAGTTCATCTCGAACTGGCCGTTGGCGTCCTCATGGTCGTTCTGGTACGGGCCCCAGCCCAGCGCCAGCATGTGGTCGCAAATCTCTGCGATCACGTCGTAGCGGCGCATCACCGCCTGCTGGTCGTAGCAGGGCTTCGAAGCTGTGTCGTATTCGTCGGAGATCGCCTTGCCGTCCGGCGAGATCAGGAAGAACTCGGCCTCGACGCCGGTCTTGACATGCATGCCGTCGCGGGCGGCTTCGTCGATCACCCGCTTCAGCGTGTTGCGCGGCGCCTGGTCGACGAGCTTGTCATCCATCACGCAGGTGGCCGCCACCCAGGCGACGTCTTTCTTCCATGGCAACTGGATCACCGAGTCCGGGTCCGGCACCGCCAGCATGTCGGGATGCGCCGGCGTCAGGTCGAGCCATGTCGCGAAACCGGCAAAGCCGGCGCCGTCCTTCTGCATGTCGGCGATCGCCTGCGCCGGCACCAGCTTGGCGCGCTGCCCGCTGAACAGGTCGGTGTAGGAGATCATGAAATATTTGACGCCGTTCTCCTTGGCGAATGCGGCGAGATCGTTCCCCATTATAGTTCCTCGCTTATGTGGTCTTGGAAGTTGTCCTAGAAGCCGTTCTTTCCCGGTATCCAGTTGGTGCCGGCCAAAGGCACGCCGGCCATGGCGGCGGATTCGATGGTGAGCGCAACGAGATCCTCAGGCTCCAGATTGTGCAGGCTGTTCTTGCCGCAGGCGCGAGCAATCGTCTGCGCCTCCAGCGTCATCACCTTGAGGTAATTCGCCAGGCGTCGTCCGGCCGCGATCGGATCGACCCGCTTCATCAGTTCGGGGTCCTGCGTGGTGATGCCGGCCGGGTCGCGGCCCTCGTGCCAGTCGTCATAGGCGCCGGCCGTGGTGCCCAGCGCATTGTATTCCGCCTCCCAGCGCGGATCGTTGTCGCCGAGCGCGACGAGCGCCGCCGTGCCGATCGACACCGCATCGACGCCGAGCGCCAGCGCCTTGGCGACATCGGCGCCATTGCGGATGCCACCGGAGATGATGAGCTGCACCTTGCGGTGCATGCCGAGGTCCTGCAGCGCTTGCACGGCCGGCCTGATGCAGGCGAGCGTCGGCTGGCCGACATTCTCGATGAACACTTCCTGGGTTGCGGCCGTGCCGCCCTGCATGCCGTCGATCACGACGACGTCGGCGCCGGCCTTCACCGCGAGCGCGGTGTCGTAGTAGGGGCGGGCACCGCCGACTTTGACATAGATCGGCTTTTCCCAGTCGGTGATCTCGCGCAGCTCGAGGATCTTGATCTCGAGATCGTCCGGCCCGGTCCAGTCGGGATGGCGCGAGGCCGAGCGCTGGTCGATGCCCTTGGGCAGCGTGCGCATTTCGGCCACGCGGTCGGAGATCTTCTGTCCAAGCAGCATGCCGCCGCCGCCAGGCTTGGCGCCCTGGCCGACGACGACCTCGATGGCGTCGGCGCGGCGCAGGTCGCGCGGGTTCATGCCGTAGCGCGACGGCAGGTATTGATAGACCAGCGTCTTCGAGTGGCCGCGTTCTTCCTCGGTCATGCCGCCGTCGCCTGTGGTGGTCGATGTCCCGGCGATCGTCGCGCCGCGGCCAAGGGCTTCCTTGGCGGGACCGGAAAGCGAGCCAAAACTCATGCCGGCGATGGTGATCGGGATCTTGAGCTCGATCGGCTTCTTGGCATGGCGCGAGCCGAGCACCACCGAGGTGTCGCAGCGTTCGCGGTAGCCTTCCAGCGGATAGCGCGAGATCGAGGCGCCGAGGAACAACAGATCGTCGAAATGCGGCAGCTTGCGCTTGGCGCCGGCGCCACGGATGTCATAGATGCCGGTCGCGGCCGCGCGGCGGATTTCGGAAAGCGTGTAGTCGTCGAAGGTCGCGGATTTGCGCGGCGTCGTGGGAGGATTGTGATAGGCCATTTCTGTCCTCAATACGCGTCCGCGTTATCGATGTTGAAAGTGTAGAGTTTGCGGGCCGAGCCGTAGCGCTTGAACTCCGAGGCCTTGACGCCGGTGACGCCGGCCTTGTCGAGCAGGCCCTGCAGCAATTCGATGTGCTCGGGTCGCATCTCCTTGGCGATGCAGTCGGCGCCGAGGCTTTCGACCTTGCCGCGCACGAAGAGCCGCGCCTCGTAGATGGAATCGCCCAGCGCGTCGCCGGCATCGCCCAGCACCACCAGGTTGCCGGACTGCGCCATGAAGGCCGACATGTGGCCGATATTGCCGTGCACGACGATGTCGATGCCCTTCATCGAGATGCCGCAGCGCGACGAGGCGTTGCCCTCGATGACCAGCAGGCCGCCGCGGCCGGTGGCGCCGGCATACTGGCTGGCGTCGCCCTTGATGACGATCGAGCCCGACATCATGTTCTCGCCGACGCCGGGGCCGGCCGAGCCATGCACGGTGATCGCGGCGCCGTCATTCATGCCGGCGCAGTAATAGCCGACGCTGCCGCGCACATCGATGCTGACCGGCTGGTCGACGCCGACGGCGACCGAATGGCTGCCCTTCGGGTTGAGCACTTCCCAGGCAGTCTCGTTCGAACCCGGCGTGAGCTTGTGCAGCGCCTCGTTCAATTCGCGCAGCGAATGTTGCGAGAGATCGAACATCCTCGCATCGCCCTGGTCACGCTCGGCCTTCGACATTGGGGTTGCCGGCATCAGCTCAATGCTCCCAGAAATAGACGGTTGCGGGCTCGGGCTCCCAGACCCGCGCATTGTCGATGCCGGGCAGCTTGGTCAGCGCGCGATATTCCGAACCGAAGGCGACATACTGGTCGGTCTCGGCCATCACGGCCGGCTTGCAGGCGATCGGGTCGCGCACCACGCCGAAGCCGTTCTTGGTGCCGACGACGAAGGTGAAGAAGCCGTCGAGGTCGGAGAGCGTGCCTTCCAGCGCCTCGCCCAGATTCTTGCCATGCGCCATCCGGTTGGAAAGATAGGCCGCGGCAACTTCGGTGTCGTTCTCGGTCTCGAACTTCATGCCGTCGCGGATCAGCTCGCGGCGCACATTGTTGTGGTTGGAGAGCGAGCCGTTATGCACCAGGCACTGGTCGGCGCCGGTCGAGAACGGATGCGCGCCCATCGTGGTGACCGCCGATTCCGTCGCCATGCGGGTGTGGCCGATGCCATGCGTGCCGGTCATCGAGCGCACGTGGAAGCGATCGATGACGGTTTCCGGCAGGCCGACCTCCTTGTAGATTTCAACCGCCTCGCCGGCGCCCATGATGCGGATGTCGGGCCTGAGCGTCTGCAGCGCTTCGCGCGCGGCATCGACCTTGTCGGGCGTGGTCCTGATGACGGCGTGCGTCGAATTCACCGCCACGCTCACCGGCGCGCCGACCGCCTTCGCGAGCTCGGCGTCGAGGCCGCGGAAATCGCGATCTGCCTTCGGCGACTGCACGGTGATCTTGGCTTCATTGCCGGTGGCCGCGCCATAGATGGCGATGCCGGCGCTGTCCGGGCCGCGGTCGCTGAGCGACACCAGCATCTCCGACAGCATGGCGCCGAGCTTCGGCTCCAGCGCCTTGTCCTTCAAGAAAAGTCCGACGATTCCGCACATGCCAGCCTCCAACGTTTTTTGGCTCTCAGATGATGTACCCAATGAGCGAGCCGAATTCAATTGCTATGAAAGAAATTTTCCTGTGGTTACATGTTGGACGGCGCATCGCCCTTGGCACTATCGCCGTCCGGGCGCGCCTTGTGAACCCAGATCGCATGGCGGATGCGCGCGATTTTGTAGGCGTCGAGGATCGAGAAAGCATAGATCAGGAAAGCGCCGGCATGGCGGCCGATGAAGCTGGCATCGGCCGGCGCCAGCTTGGTCGTTATCCAGCCCAGGATCACCATGAAGAACAGGAACTGCAGGCCGCGTACCGGCACGCCGAGCATGACATGGCCGCTTGCCGGCAAAACGACCGCCGCGCCGAGCACGAGATAGGGATTGACGGGAGCAGGGGTGGCGCTCATGCGGCCTGCCTCTCGCGCCGGTTGATGGCTTGGCGAAGCGTGGAAGCGGCATCGAGCAGCCTTTCGATCAGGCCGGGATCGATCCCGGCATCGCCGAACGCGGCCTGCCGGAACACGCCATAGCGTGCGCGCTCGGCTTCGGCCAACAGCCAGACGATGCGCACGCCGTTGGGCGTGATAAGCAATTCCTTGGCGCGCCCCTCGGCAAAGATGTCGATATGCGCGGCGATCAGGTCCTGCGGAAAGGCGACGCCTCTGCGGTCCGTCTTGAGCACCGCGTCGGCGGGAAAGCCGAGCACCTTCGGCAGCGTGTACGGCAGATGGTCGAAATTGGAAAATGTCGTCGCCGAATTCGGCCGCATCATCATGTCGAAGACACCCGGCACGCCGACCGGCTCGGTGATCGAGACGCTGAGCCAGCGCGTCGGCAGCTTTCGCGTCGCCAGCGTGTCGACGATGGTGCGCAGCTGAACGCGCTGGCCGTTCCACGTGCCGGCCCAGGTGACCACGCCGGCCGTGCCGCCGGAAATATCGGCGGCATCCGCAACGACGCCGCGGACGCTCGCCGTGTCGGCGGCCAGAGCCGCCTTCGCCCTGTTGCGGCTGACGCGCGCGAGCCAGGCAATATGAGCGACGACCCCCAATGCGATCGCTCCGGCAAGCAATACTGACGTCAGTTCCGACATTTCGACACGCCACGGCCCGCCGTCGAGAGGCGGGCCTTCACTCCACTCAATAACCCTGCGGCTTCGGCCACGGCATGGAGAACTGGTCGCCGCGCCGCACGAACTTGTAGCGATAGAAGTGGAACCACAGCGAGATCAGGAAATAGAACACCGTCATCGCGATCAGCTGTGAGCCGAAGCCGAGGAAGATGGCGAAGAACGTCACCATGCACAGGCAGAACAGCACGATCGCCGGCAGCGGGTGGAAGGGATGCGTGTAGCCGCGGCGGATCGAGCCCAGCGGCCACTTCTTGCGGAACATCATGATGTTGATACTCATGAAGGTGTATTGCAGCACGCCCGACAGGATCGAGAAGGTGATCGCCTGGTTGAGGTCGGCGATGAAGGCGAAGGCGAGCGCGATCGGCAGCAGGAACAGGATCGAGCGATAGGGCGTGCGATATTTCGGATGCACCGCCGAGAACCAGCTTGGCAGGTAGCGGTCGCGGCCGAGCGAGAACCAGGCGCGCGCCGCGTCGTTGATGCAGCCATTGGCCGAGGCAAGCGCCGCCAGCAGCGTCGCGATGAACAAAAGGTTCTCCAGCAGCGGGCTGCCGGTGAGCTTGCCGGCGTCCCACAGCGGATAATAGGTGATGCCAAGATATTCCCAGGGCATCAGCGAGGCGCAGACATACCAGGTCATGGCGGCGGCGATCAGCAGCGTGATCATGCCGGCCATGGTGCCGTAGGGCAGGGAGCGCGCCGGCGAGCGCACTTCCTCGGCCGCCTGCGTGGTGCCCTCGATGCCGAGATAGTACCAGATGCCGAACTGGAAGGCGGCGATCACGCCGATCCAGCCATAGGGCAGCGCGTTGCCAGGCGTGACCAGCTCGTTGAGCTTCAGCACCGCGCCTTGCGTCCATGGGCTGACGGAGAAGAACAGGATGACGATCGAGATATAGGCGATTGCGGTGATGACGAAATTGACGTTGAGCGTCATCAGCACGCCGCGATAGTTGAGCCAGGCGAGCACCACGATGGTGGCGGCGATGAAGGAATTGTGCGTCAGCCCTTCGACGCCTGCCTTGGCGACGATCGTGTCGCCGAGCAGGATGGCGTCCGACACTTCGAGCATCGTGTAGGCGAACACCAGGAACAGCGCGACGTTGAAGGCCATCAGCGGCCCGACAATGTGCTTGGCCTGCGCGTACTGGCCGCCGGCGGCGGCCACGGTCGAGGTCACCTCCGAGTCGATCATGGCGACCGAGGTGTAAAGCAGTCCGACGATCCAGCAGACGATCAGCGCGGCCAGCGCGCCGCCCTTGTCTGCCGCGAAATTCCATCCGGTGAACTCGCCGACCAGCACGATGCCGACGCCGAGCGCCCAGACATGGGCGGGGCCGAGCACCCGAAGCAGCGAGACCCGGTCGCCGTGGATCGTCGTCGTCAGTCCCGTTTCAACCGCAGCGGTCATCGTCAGTCCCCACTCAGATCCGGTGTTTCTCGGAAACGGCTTCAAGCTCGCCTTCGCGCGAGGAGGTCAGCACGTCCTCGGAATAGGTCGTGTCGATCTTGAACCAGTCGTAGAGCATCCAGAGCGCAAGCAAGCCCGAGATGCCCCAGCAGGCGTAGTTGATTGCCATCCACATGGATCTTGTCCCCGAATTACTTGTCGTCGAATTTTTCGTTGATCACCTCGCGATACTCGCGATCGGAGGCGCGGAACAGGAAGACGAAATAGGCGACCAGCACGATTGCCATGATGATCAGCGTCGGCCAGTCGATGATGTAGTGGAAACGGTTCTGGATGATGTCGTGCGCGGTCTCGGGCGTGTAGCCGAGCTTCTCCCAGATCGACGCCATGGTCGCATTCTGGCCGAGCGCGTCCCATGTCTTGGCGTCCAGGGGATCGATGGATTTCGCCGCGCCGGCGAGGCCGAGCTTCAGCGGCAGCCACAGCGCCACGAAGATGGCGACCACGACGACGGCGATGTCGAAAATCTGGCCGGCCTTGCTCTGTTCCGGCGGGATATAGCGGGACATAGTCTTTCCCCTCAGGACTTGCTGTTGCGGAACGCGTCGGCGTTCTTGATGTCGAGGCCGTAGATGAAGTCCTTGTCTTCCTTGTAATGGTTGAGCATCGCCAGGATGGCGGCGGTGTTGAAGATCAGCACCGCGGCAGCCGCGATGACCACCACGAGCTTGATCCCGCTGTCGGGGATGTAGGCCCAGGTCATCAGGAGGACGAAGAGGATCGTCGCCCACAAGCAAACGATCAGGAGCACGGATCCGCGCACGTCGGAACGGTACAGCGCTTCGATGCGCTGCTGCAGGTCGGACATCGGTTTTTCCCCTTCTGGCGACGTCCGGCCCCGAAATCGACCGGGCGTCCACTCTTTCTAGAGAGTGAAATTTTTTTCATAAATTCCGACCGATCTTCGAAATTGTCAAGCCGGATTTACGCTCCGTAAGCTATTTGTCCTCGGGCAAGAAATTTGCCTGACAATGAAATTATTTGCTTCAAGGGGATTGCAGGGCTCCGCCGTTTGCGGTCAATATTCGAGCAAGCTCCGACGCCAAGCAGGAGCAGGGAACAGCAACCGCTAAGCGACCTAATCGCACGGAGGACGATCGGATGACGGCATCCTGGAGATTCTCGACCCTGGCGGATCGCCATCGCGCGCTCGGCTCGAAACTCGAGGACTGGAGCGGCATGGGCACCGCCTGGACCTATGACAAGGACGCCGACGAGGAATATATCGCCATCCGCACCAAGGCCGGGCTGATGGATGTCTCCGGCCTGAAGAAGGTTCACATCACCGGGCCGCATGCGTCGCATCTGATCGACCTCGCCACGACGCGCGACGTGGAGAAGATCTATCCCGGCAAGTCGGCCTATGCCTGCATGCTGAACGAGGCGGGAAAATTCACCGACGACTGCATCCTCTACCGCATCAGCCCCAACTCGTGGATGGTCGTGCACGGCTCGGGCACCGGCCATGAGGAGCTGCAGCGCGCTGCCATGGGGCGCGACGTCTCGCTGCGCTTCGACGACAATTTGCACGACCTTTCGCTGCAGGGGCCGACCGCCGTCGATTACCTCACCAAGCATGTGCCGGGTATCCGCGACCTTCCTTACTTCCATCACATGCAGACGCAGCTCTTCGGCTTGCCCGTCATGATCTCGCGCACCGGCTACACCGGCGAGCGGGGCTACGAGATCTTCTGCCGCGGCCCGGACGCCGGCACGATCTGGGACAGGATCCTCGAGGAGGGCAAGAGCGCCGGCATCATCCCGTGCCGCTTCACCACGCTCGACATGCTGCGCGTCGAGAGCTATCTGCTCTTCTACCCCTACGACAATTCCCAGAAATATCCGTTCGAGAACGAAGGCCCCGGCGACACGCTGTGGGAGCTCGGCCTCGACTTCACCGTCAGCCCCGGCAAGACCGGTTTCCGCGGCGCCGAGGAGCATTACCGGCTGAAGGGCAAGGAGCGCTTCAAGATTTATGGCGTGCTGCTCGACGGCAAGGAGCCGGCGGACGAAGGCGCGCCGGTCTATCGCGACGGCAAGAAGGTCGGCGTGGTCACCTGCGCCATGTATTCGCCCCTGGTCGAGAAATCGATGGGCATCGCCCGCCTTGACGTTGACTGCGCGGTCAAGGACACCAGGCTCGAGATCCGCAACAGAAGCGGCTCGATCAAGGCGACGGCGCAACCCTTGCCGTTCGACGACCCGAAGAAGACCAAGCGCACCGCCAAGGGTTGAGGCAACATCACGGGGAGGGGATTTAGGGTACTAAGGACGAATGGCAGCCAAGACGATCATCAGCCGGCCCATTTACGGAACGCTCTCTCCGCGGCCGGGCAAGCATCATCTCTTCATCGCCGATGCCGAAGGCGCGCTCGCGATCACCGACATGGCCGGCAAGGCGCCGTCCGGCTTTTTCGACGGCGCGGAAATCGACTTCATTCCAGGCCCGGAGGGCAAGCACATCGCGGCTCTGGAAGCATTGAAGCCGGCGCAACTCCACATCGCGCCGTCTTTCGCCAGCCTCCTGCCGCGTCTCAAGCAGACGCTGACCAACGCGCATATGGGCCTGCGGATCTATCTTGCCGGCACCGAGGGGCTTATCGGCCAGGCCATGCAGGCGGCGCTCGAAGCCGGCATGGACCACACCTCGATGCAGACCGAGCATCGCGGCTCGCTGGCGCGGCGCATGCAATGCGTGCACTGCAAGGGCATCACCGAGAACGTTACGACGCAGCCGGCGCTCTGCTCGCATTGCGGCCTGCTGCTCCTGGTGCGCGATCATTATTCGCGGCGCCTCGCCGCCTTCCAGGGCGTGTGCATCAACGCCGAGGATCGCTCCGAGATTCCTCCGATGGAGGAGGCCTTCTCATGAGCACCGGCACCACCAAGCTCGATGTCGTGGTCAGCGACGTCGTTCCCGTCAACGATCTCGTCACGCGCTTCCATTTCCGCCGCCGCGACGGCGGCCTGCTGCCGACCTTTTCCGGCGGCGCCCATGTCGTGGTCGAAATGCGCGACAGTGATCGCAGCAGGCTCAACCCCTATTCGCTGATGGGCTCGCCGCTCGACACACGCGAATACACGATCTCGGTGCGCCGCGACGATGTCGGCCGCGGCGGCTCGCTGTTCATGCACCGGCAGGTCAAGCCCGGCCTGGAGATGGTGATCAGCTATCCGGTCAATCTGTTCTCGCTGGACCTCAGGGCGAAAAAGCATCTCATGCTGGCCGGCGGCATCGGCATCACGCCCTTCATGGCGCAGACTTCGCAGCTGGCGGCGGCCGGCGGCAATTTCGAATTGCACTACACCTGTCGCACCGCTTCGCTCGGCACCTATGCCGATATCTTGCAGCAGCGCTACGGCAACCGGGTCAGGCTCTATCACGACGACCGCGAGGAGCGCATCGATCTCGATCGGCTGTTGTCCTCGCAGCCGCTCGGCACGCATCTCTATGTCTGCGGCCCGGCCGGCATGATCAACTGGGTTCGCGACCGCGCCGCGGCGCTCGGCTGGCCGTCGGAGACGGTGCATTTCGAGCATTTCGCCGCACCCCAGCCCGGCGCGCCGTTCGACGTGGCCTTGGCCCTCACCGGCAAGACGATCCGCGTCGGCGAGCAGCAGAGCCTGCTGGAAGCCATGGAAGCCGCCGGCGTCGACCCGCCCTATCTCTGCCGCGGCGGCGTCTGCGGCCAGTGCGAGACCAATGTGATCTCCTCCGACGGCAAGTTCATCCACAACGATCACTGGCTGAGCGAGGAAGACCACCGTTCCGGCTGCAAGATCATGCCTTGCGTCTCGCGCTTCGAGGGCAAGTCGCTGGTCCTGGAAAGATAGGAGGCGTCAATGGGCATCACCTTTCGCAAGGAAACCTTTCGCGACGACTACACCTTCAGGAACAGCCCGGAGCACATCAGGCGCTTTCCGTTCCCGTTCAACGAAGACGCCTACATGTATGCGGTCAACATCGAGCCGCATGTCGTCGGGCCGAAAGGCTCGGTGCTCGAAAACCTGATCGACGTCGACGAGCACTATGTCGCGGAGATGCAGGACCGCGCCTTGGTGCTGGCCGAGGATCCGCTGCGCTGCCAGTCGCTGCCGCATATGACGCTGGCCGGTTGGGACCTGCTCGAGCTTCTGATGGAACAGCAGGCGCTCGGCTACCCCGAGCATTTCACGCTGGAGCGGAACGGCGATCGCTGGCGCTGGATCAACCGGCCGCTCGGCATCGACGACACCTTCACCTTCGGCGACACCTCGACGCTGCCCTATGGGCCGATGGAATACATCACCCGCCAGAGCCAGGGCGATTTCTGCATCCTCGACCAGCGCGACGGCAATCTGTGGATGGATGCCGGCATGGTCACCACCCAGGCCGACTGGTCGCTCGATTTCGATATCGGCATGAATTTCTTCGAGTGGCACGCGCCGGTGCCGCTGGCGCACGAGAAGGGAATCTTCACCCGCGCGCTGAAATTCCTCACCAACATCCAGCAGGGCAGGCCGGCGCGGCGCCTCAACTGGACGATGACCATCAATCCGCGCCTCGACACCAGCCCCGAGAATTATCACAAATGGGGCCCGGATCGCGCCACCGTCACGCCCGAAAATGTCGGCGAGAAAGTGCATCTGCGCGTCGAACTGCAAAGCTTCTGGCGGCTGCCGCGCTCCAACGCCATCGTCTTCCCCATCCGCTGCTACCTGATCAAGATGGATGAACTGGTCACCCAGCCGAAATGGGCCCGCCGCCTGCACCGCGTCATCCGCGACCTGCCGGAAGAGCTTGCCACCTACAAAGGCTTGACGCGGTATCGGCCGACGCTGGTGGAATGGCTGTCCAAGCTTGATGATGGCAGCCCGACCAGCCCGGGGTTTGGGCCGGACTGAAGACTTGGGTTCCTCGCCCCCGCAAAGCGGGGGAGAGGTGTCCGCGAAGCGGACGGAGAGGGGGTCTTCGTAGGGCGCTCCCCTCTCCGTCTCGGCTTCGCCGAGCCACCTCTCCCCACTATCGTGGGGCGAGGAACCAGGTGCCTCACCCAGCGCTGTTCTGCGGATAGCAGATGATCGACAGATATCGCATCGGCAGCTGCGTCAGCTCTTCCGGTCCGTGCGGCGCGTCGGCGTCGAAGAACAGGCTGTCGCCCGGCTTCATCGGATAGAGATTGTTGCCGTGCCGGTAAACCACCTCGCCTTCGAGCATGTAGAGGAACTCCATGCCCGCATGCTGGAAGGTCGGGAACACATCCGAATTCTCGGTCAGCGTGATGAGATAAGGCTCGACGACGACGCCGCTGGTGTTGGCGCCGATATGTCCGAGCAGATTGTACTGGTGGCCGGCGCGCGTGCCGCGTCGCTCGACATCGACGCCTTCGCCCGCCTTGACGAAGACGGCGCTGTGCTCTTCCTCGAAGCGGCGGAAGAAGGCAGTCACCGGAACGCCCAGCGCCCGCGACAGCGCCTGCAGCGTCGTCAGCGATGGCGAGGTGATGCCGTTCTCGATCTTGGACAGCATGCCGAGCGAGATGTCGGTGGCGGCGGCGAGATCGGCGACGGTGATGCCGAGCTTCTTGCGGAAGGCGCGCACCTCATGGCCGATCGCCACTTCGAGCACCTTCTCGCGCGTGTCGCGGATGGCGTGCGGGTTTTGGGTCAGTGGCGTGCGGATCGAGCGTCCGTCGGCCGAAACGCGTTTCGGCGGCGCCTTGTCCTTTGCGGCCGCAGCGGCGGGCTTTGTGTCAGAAGTCTTGTTCGGCATGTCGCCCCCGAATCCGCGGATTTATTTCACTCTAGGTGAACATATGCGGTGGCGATAGAGGAGCGCAACCGTAAGGGCAAGCCATCGGATGTCGCGGCAATTCTTTATGGCGGTTTCCGTTTTCCGCCCAAATCCGTTCGCGGCAAAGCCCTTGCCCCCAGATGCCTGTTGACAGCACCGAAGACCCAATTACTGTCACTGTGAGTGAAATTTGTTTCGTGAGAGCAATTCCAGGAAAAGTGCCGACCGGTTTTCCGCCCGGAATTGCGTCAAGAGAAAAGTCGAAATCAAAAAAGGAGGCCCGCAATGAAATCTCGTGTCGCCGTCATCGGAGCCGGACCGTCGGGCCTGGCCCAACTCAGGGCCTTCAAGTCCGCCGCCGACAAGGGCGCCGAGATCCCGGAAATCGTCTGCTTCGAGAAGCAGAGCGACTGGGGCGGCCTGTGGAACTACACCTGGCGCACCGGCCTCGACGAGCATGGCGATCCGGTGCACGGCTCGATGTACCGCTATCTGTGGTCGAACGGCCCGAAGGAATGCCTCGAATTCGCCGACTACACTTTCGAGGAACATTTCGGCCGGCCGATCGCCTCCTATCCGCCGCGCGCCGTGCTGTGGGACTACATCAAGGGCCGCGTCGAGAAATCCGGGGTGCGCAAATGGGTGCGGTTCAACACGCCGGTGCGCATGGTCACCTACTCCGACGAGACCGGGAAATTCACCGTCACTGCGCATGACCGCACCAACGACGTCACCTACTCGGAAGAGTTCGACAACGTCGTTGTCGCCTCCGGTCATTTCTCCGTGCCCAACGTGCCCTATTTCGAGGGCTTTTCCACCTTCAACGGGCGCATCCTGCACAGCCACGACTTCCGTGATGCCATGGAATTCAAGGGCAAGGACATCCTGATCATCGGCCGCTCCTATTCGGCCGAGGACATCGGTTCGCAATGCTACAAGTACGGCGCCAAATCGATCACCACCAGCTACCGCTCCAAGCCGATGGGGTTCAAATGGCCGGAGAACTGGAAGGAAGTGCCGCTGCTGCAGAAGGTCGTCGGCAAGACGGCGCATTTCAAGGACGGCAGCACCAAGGATGTCGACGCCATCATCCTGTGCACCGGCTATCTCCATTCCTTCCCCTTCCTGACCGACGATCTGAAGCTCAAGACCGCCAACCGCATGTGGCCGCTGGGTCTCTACGAAGGCGTCGTCTGGGAGAAGAATCCGAAACTGTTCTACATCGGCATGCAGGACCAGTTCTACACCTTCAACATGTTCGATGCGCAGGCCTGGTACGCGCGCGACGTCATCATGGGCCGCATCAAGCTGCCGTCGGCCGAGGCGATGGCCGAGCACAGCGCCAAGTGGCGCGCCCGCGAGGAGACGCTGGAAGACGCCGAGCAGATGATCTGGTTCCAGGGCGACTACACCAAGGAGCTCATGGACCAGACCGATTATCCGGGCTTCGACGTCGAGGCGGTCAACCATACCTTCATGGAGTGGGAGCACCACAAGATGGAAAACATCATGACCTTCCGCGACAACGCCTATCGATCGCTGATGACCGGCACCATGGCACCGGTCCATCATACGCCCTGGCTGCAGGCGCTGGACGATTCCATGGAGAGCTATCTCGAGGTGAAGGGCGTGGCGGCGGAGTAGCGCCGCGCGCCTCCGCCCGCATCCGTCAAGTCAGCAAGGTGGGCGTCTCTCGGGACACCCCACCAGTCTACCAGCACACGTAGCCGCCATCGACGATCAGGTCGAGGCCGGTCACGAAGCTGGAAGCGCGGCTGGCCAGGAACACGGTCGGCCCGACCATTTCCTCCGGCGCCGCCATACGCCCCATCGGCGTATCGCGCTTGAATATCTTAATCTCCTCCGCCACCTCGGGCCGCTTGTTCATCGGCGTCAGCGTGTAGCCCGGGCTGACGACATTGACGCGCAGGCCACGGTCCGCCCACTCCATGGCGAAGCTCTTCGACATGTGGATGACGGCGGCTTTGGAGGAATTGTAATGCGCCTGCGTCAGCCCCCGGTTGACGATGGTGCCCGACATCGAGGCGATGTTGATGATCGAGCCCGCGCGCCGGGGAAGCATGACGCGTGCCTCGGCCTGGCAGGACAGGAACACGCCAGCGACGTTGACCTCGTGCACCTTGCGCCATTTTTCCAGCGGCATGGTCTCGGCCGCTTCCGATCCGGCAATGCCGGCATTGTTGACGGCAATCGTCAGCGCGCCGAGTTCGGCTTCGACCCGATCGATCGCCGCGGCGAGGTCGGTCTCGGACGTCACGCTCCCCGCCAGCACCAGCGCCTTGTGGCCGAGCGCCGTGATCTTGTCGGCAGTCTGCTCCAGTCCGCCGTTCGAGGCATGGCCGAAGCAGGCGACATCGGCGCCGGCCTCGGCAAGCCCGATCGCGATCGCCTGACCGATGCCGCTGCCGGCGCCCGTCACCAGCGCCACGCCGCCGTCCAGTTTGAAAAGATCCATCGCACCCTCCCTGATTGCGGGAGGGTATGCGCTGAATGGCGCCTCGATCAAGCGGCCTGATCTGGCTGGCCGGAGGCCTCGAGGTTCAGAAATAGCCGTCCGACGCCGCAGTCGCTTCCTTGGGGATCTCCACGCCGTCGACCAGGATCTTGTCGACCAGCTCGTGGTGGAAGCAGACCAGCCCCTTGATGCGCTCGGCCTCATGGACCGGCTCGGGATAATACCAGACCAGGTTCTCGTGCCGCTTCTTCGGCGTCGTCACATGGTAGTAGTTGGAGATGCCCTTGTAGGGGCAGCGCGAGATGTAGCGGCTGGGCGCAAACATATCGAGGCGCGTGTCGGAGATCGGCAGGTAGTGCCGAACCGGATGTCCGGTCTCGAACAGGAACACGCCGCGCCGTGAATCGGCCACCTGCTCGCCGTCGAGGATCACCTGCACCCGCCGCGACGAAGGCAGGCAGTCGACGCGGCGGAACGGGTCGCGGGCATGGACGAAGATCTCTTCGTCCTCTTCAAACCAGTGGGTCATCTTCGGCCAGTAGAAGGAGATGTAATCCTGGATCGGCGGACAGCCCTTGACGGGATCGAGATAGCGCCAGGCGCCGTCCTCGACCAGCGTGATTCCGGTGTTGAGCGAATAATGCGTGGCGACACCCTTGAACGGATCTTCCGTCGTCGTGCGGCTGGGCAGCAGGAACTCCTCGCGCACGTCGCTCATCGGGAAGTAATAGACTGGCAGATGGTCGCTCTCCTGGAACACCAGCGCCTTGGTGCTGTCCGCGACGATCATCGGCCCGACCTGCACCCTGATCCGCTTGGGCGAGGGCATGGTGAAGGCGACATAGCCCGGCTCGAACTCGTATTGCACGATGCTGTCGAGGATCGGGAAATGCGGCCCGCGGCCGCGCAGATGGGGCTTGCGAATGGTCGTCGTCCTCTTCTCGTCGTTTGCTGCCGGGCTCTTGCGCGCGGTTATGGTCATGATGCCACCGATACGCGATCGAGCAGCAGGCCGGCGGCGATCGGCGGCACGCCGCCGACAGTCTTGCGCACCGGCACCAGCAGGTCCGGGAAATAGCTAAAGATCACCGGCGTTTCGTCGAGCAGCAGCTTCTGGATGTCGGAAGCGGCCTTGCGCTGGGAATCGAGGTCGAGCGCCTTGAGATAGCCGGTGACGAGCCCGTCATAGGCCGCGTTCTTGAAATGCGCCGCGTTCCACGGCCCGTCGCTGACCAGCGGGCTTTTCAGGAAGACGTTCGGCACGCTGCGATGCGCGTAGTCGGTGATGCCGAGCGGGCTGTCCAGCCAGTCCGACTGTCCGAACACCGCCTTGCCGTAATATTTGTCCTGGTCCTCGATGTTGAGCGAAATGCGCGCGCCGATCTCCTTGGCGAAGTTCTGGAAGAGCTGCGCATAGCCCGGGATGTCGGAATAGCGCAGCGTCGTCAGCGTCATGTCGAAGCCGCTGGCAAGGCCGGCCGCCTCCATCAGCTGCTTGGCCTTGGCGATGTCCTGCGTGCGCTGCGCAATCGAGTTGTCCGTAACCGGGAAGGCCGGCGCGAACGGGCTGTCATTGCCGGTCGCGGCCATGCCGCGGCAGAGTCCGTCGACCAGCTTGGAGCGGTCGATGCACAGAGCCAGCGCCTGGCGCACGCGCTTGTCGGTGAAGGGCGCCATGTCGCAGCGCATATGCAGCTGGCGATGCGCGGTGGAGGCCACGCGCAGCACCGTGATGTCGGGATTGCCGAACACCACCTGGCTGACGTCGAGCGGGATGGCGTCGAGCACGTCGACCTCGCCCGCCTGCAGCGCGAGAATCCGCGGCTGCACATCGCCATAGAACTTGAACTCCAGCCGGTCGGGCAGCGCCTTCTCGCCCCAGTAATCGGCATTGCGCACGAAGGTCGCGCCGACCTTCGGCGTGTAGCTTTCTAGCCGGAACGGACCGGTGCCTTCGAAGGTCTTTTCGTAGTCGCCCTTGTAGCTCGCCGGCAGGATGACGGCGTTGTAATTGTCGATCGACACCGAATAGGGGAAGCTGCCGTTCGGCGCGTCGAGATGGAACTCGACCGTGTGGTCGTCGACCTTGCGCGTGCCGCCCTTCGACAGCAGGCCCTTGAACACCGAGAGAGCGTTGGACGGGCCGTTCGGATCGGCAAGGCGATCGAAGGTCGCCACCACGTCGTCGGCCTTGAAATCCTCGCCATTGTGGAATTTCACGCCCTTGCGCAGCTTGAAGGTCCACACGCTGCCATCGGCATTGGGCGACCAGCTTTCGGCCAGCACCGGCTTCAGCGTCAGGTCGGGCTGCGTCACGCACAGGAACTCGGACGTCTGGAAGGCGAGCTGGTAGCTGCCGCTGTCGTAGAAGGTCACCGGATCGATGGCGCCGCCGGGCACGGCGATGCCGGCGCGCACCGTGCCGCCAGGCTTGCCCTCGGCGCGCGCCTGCGGAGCGCCGAGGCCGACAGCCGAAGCGATGCCGCCGAGGAAGGGCAGCGACAGGCCGAGCACGCTGCCATGGCGCAGGAATTCGCGCCGGCCGATCCTGCCGGCGAGCAATTCGTCGATAGCGGAATTTTCGATTGCGCCAAGTTGCTTGCGGGCGGCGTCGATCGTCGTGAAATGCTTCGGCATGGCGGCATACCTTGTTTGTCGCGGGGGGCTTTGGCATTTAGGCCATTGTTGACCGGGGCCGGAAAGCGATATTTTCTGATCGAAGCCATCGAAGATTTCGATGGCGGTAGCTCAAGGGGCAGGGGGCCATGGACACCGAGAATCTGCGCAGTTTCCTGGAGGTCGCGGCGCATGGCAGCTTCACCGTGGCGGCCCATCGGCTGAACCTCGCCCAGTCGACCGTCAGCGCTCGCATTCGCGGCCTGGAGGAACAGCTGGGGCGAAAACTGTTCGTGCGCGACAGCGACGGAGTCTCACTCACCCAGGCCGGCCGGCAGTTCCTGCCGCATGCCTCGACGATCACCCGCACCTGGGAGCAATCGCGGCAGGACATCGCCGTTCCCGATGGCTACGAGACGCTGCTCAGGCTCACCGCGCCCGCCTATCTGTGGGACAGCATCACCTCGCCCTGGATCGACTGGATGCGCGCGAAGCGGCCGAACGTGGCGCTCAGGCTGGAGGGCAGCTTCCCGGATCTGGCGATCGACCAGATGGCCGAAGGCCTGCTCGACATCTGCATCCTCTATCTGCCCAGGCCGCATCCGGGCATCGTCTATGAGACCTTGGCCGTTGATCAGGTGGTGCTCGTCCAGCATGTCGAGCAGCCCGGATCATGGACCGACAATTACATCCTGATGGACTGGGGGCTGGAGTTCCGCGTCGAGCACGACCGCGCCTTTGCCGGAATGGTGAAGCCGGCGATCTCGGCCGGGCTGGTCTTCATCGGCCTGCAGCACGTCCTGTCGCAGAAGGCGGCCGCCTATCTGCCGCTGAGTGCGGTCAGCACCCATATCCAGCGCGGCGAGTTGAGACGCGTCGAGGACACGCCGGTATTCCAGCGCCCGATCTACCTTGCCTATCCGGAGAACCCTGCCTCTTCCGATGCGCTCAACGTTGCCCTGACGGGCCTGCGTACGCTCGCCAGGAACCTGTCCGGCGATCAGGCCTTCGCGGAAAGCGACCGCGCCTTCAGCATGTTAAAGCATGTCTCCTGAAAGTGGGGGCCGGTTTCAGGATAAAGACATGCGTCAAATCAAAAACCTAAAGCGCATAGCGATCGAAAGATCGCGACGCGCTTTAGGCGCGGCGGCATTCTGATCACGATCACGCCGGCTCCATTGTCTTCGGCTTCTGCAGCTTCGCCAGTTCCGCGTAGGGAATGTGGCAACGGATCGTGTGCCCAGGCTGGGCTTCCGTCAGTTCCGGCTCCTGCGTCTCGCAGATCGCTCCGATCTTGCGCGGACATCTGGTGTGGAAGACGCAGCCCGTCGGCGGGTTGGCGGCGCTCGGGATTTCGCCGTCGAGACGGATGCGCGAGCTCTCCGTCCGGTCGAGTTTTGGAACAGCCGACAGCAGCGCTTCGGTGTAGGGATGATGCGGCCCGGAGAAGACCGCTTCCGACGGCCCGAACTCCATGATGCGGCCGAGATAGAGCACGGCGATCTTGTCGGAGAGGTAGCGCACCACGCCAAGGTCATGCGAGATGAAGATGTAGGAGACATCCTGTTTCGACTGCAGGTCGGCGAGAAGATTGAGGATCGCCGCCTGCACCGACACGTCGAGCGCCGAGGTCGGCTCGTCGCACACCACGATGCGCGGATCGCCGGCAAAGGCGCGCGCGATCGCCACGCGCTGCTTCAGCCCGCCGGACAGCTGACGCGGCTTGACCGCCAGATGCCGGTCGGTGAGCCGCACCGAGCGGACCAGCTCTTCGAGGCGCGCGTCCAGTTTCTTGCCGGTGAGCCCGCCCAGCCGTTTCAGGGCGCGGCTGAGGATATGCCGGATCGAATGCGAGCGGTTGAGCGCGGAGTCCGGATTTTGGAAGACGATCTGCACCGACTTGACCTGATCCTCCGAGCGGCTGGCAAGCCGTGGCGCCAGCTTCTTGCCCTCCAGCTCGATCGAGCCGCCGTCGTCGGGCGCAACGAGGCCGAGCAGCAGCCTCGCGAAGGTCGTCTTGCCGCTGCCGGATTCGCCGACCAGGCCGAGCGTCTCGCCGGGCCGCAGGCTGACCGAGACATCCTTCACCGCCCGCAGCGGGCGGCCGCGGCTGGCATAGGTCTTGTTCAGCCCTTCGACCTGCAGCACCGGCGGCGCCTGCTTCGGTGCGACGGCAGCGATCTCGGCGGGTGTCGCGCGCGGCAGCGACTGCGCCTTGTCATGGTAGTGGCAGCGCGACAACCGGCCGTCGCCGAGATCGTAGAGCGGCGGCGGCTCGGCGCGGCAGCGTTCGGTGGCCAGCGCACAACGGTCGGCGAAGGCGCAGCCGACGATATTGGCGCCGATGCCGGGCAGGAAGCCGGGGATGGTGTCGAGCCGGCCCTGGTCCTTGCGCTGGCCGCCGCGCGGCAGGCAACGCAGCAGCGCCACCGTGTAGGGATGGCGCGGATCGTTGAAAACGTCCTTGGTCGTGCCTTCCTCGACCAGCATGCCGGCATAGAGCACGCCGACGCGGTCGCACATGTTGGCGACCACGGCGAGGTTGTGGCTGATGAACAGGATCGAGGCCGACAGCTCGCGCCGCAGCTGGCCGATCAGGTCGAGCACTTCGGCTTCCACCGTGGCGTCGAGACCGGTGGTCGGCTCGTCGAGGATCAGCATCGAGGGGTCGTTGGCCAAAGCCATGGCGATCGCCACGCGCTGCTGCATGCCGCCGGAGAGCTGATGCGGATAGCGCTGCATGACGCTTGCCGGATCGGAGATGCGCACCCGGTTCAGCATGGCGAGCGCCTTGTCTTCAGCCGCCTGTCCGCTGATGCCGGCAAGCTCGAAGATCTCGGTCAATTGCCGGCCGATGCGCAGCGACGGGTTCAGCGCCTTGCCGGGGTCCTGGTAGACCATCGACACGCTGTCCGCGCGGGCACGCCGCAGCGCCTCGCTATCGAGCTTCATCACATCCTTGCCGTCGAGCGCGATCGAGCCGCCGGTGATCGAGCCATTGCGCGGCAGGTAGCGCACGACGGAAAGCGCCACGGTGGATTTGCCGCAGCCGGATTCGCCGACCAGCCCGTAGGCTTCGCCGGCCTTGATGGTCAGGTTGACGTTGCGCAGCACCGCGCGGTCGCGGCGGCCGACGCGATAGGCGACCGAGAGGTCTTTGAGTGTTAGCGCGTTGGCGGTTTGGCTAGTCATTGAACGCTCCATGCACGCCGTCGGCCACCAAATTGACGCCGATCACCAGCGAGGCGATGGCCAGCGCATCGAACAGCACCGTCCACCAGAAGCCGCCGCCGATCATGCCGTAATTGGAGGAGATCGACAGGCCCCAGTCAGGCGAGGGCGGTTGGATGCCGAAGCCCATGAAGGAAAGCGTGGCCACCGCGAAGATGGCGTAGCCCAGCCGCACCGTCGTCTCGACCAGGATCGGCGGGATGACGTTGGGCAGGATCTCGAAGAACATCGTGTGCAGCGCGCCTTCATGGCGCAGCTTGGCCGCGGCGACATAGTCGAGCTCGCGTTCGGCGAGCACCGCCGAGCGCACCGTGCGGGCGATGATCGGCGCGAAGCTCAGGCCGATGACGACGATGACGGTGATCTTCGAGGTGCCGAGCGCGACGATGGCAAGCAGCGCGATGATCACCACCGGGATCGCCATGAAGGCTTCCAGCACGCGGCTGACGATGTCGTCGACGATGCCGCGGAAATAGCCGATGACGAGGCCGAGCGCGGTGCCGGCTATGGTGGCCAGGATCGTGGCCAAAGGCGCCACGGTCAGGATGTCGCGGGAACCGACGATGACGCGCGAGAACGCGTCGCGGCCGAGCTGGTCGGTGCCGAACCAGTGGTCGGCCGATGGCGGCGCAAGCGTGTTGATGATGTCGGCGTCGAGAGGATCGTAGGGCACGAAATGTTCCCCGAACAGCGCGCAGATGACCCAGAACAGCAGTATGCCCAGGCCTCAGGAACGTGGGGGACCTCACGAGCGAATGCAGCACCTCGCCCCAGGGGCTGCGCCGCGCGACAGTATCCGGGACCGCGGGAAGGGATGGGCTGTCCGTCGCGCTCATTGCTCTGCCCCCAGCCGAATGCGCGGATTGAGCACGGAATAGAGGAAGTCGGCGGCCAAGGTCGCCACCGCATAGACGATGCCGATGGTGAGAATGCCGGCTTCCAGCATCGGAAAATCCTTGCCGCGCGCGGCGGTGAAGATCAGCGAGCCGATGCCCTGGTAGCGGAACAGCGTCTCGATCACCACCAGGCCGCCGATCAGATAGCCAGTCTGGGTGGCGATCACCGTGATGGTGGGCAACAGCGCGTTGCGCAGCACATGGCGCCAGATCACCGTTCGCCACGGCAGGCCCTTGAGCACGGCTGTGCGCGTATAGTCGGAATCGAGCGCCTCGATCATGCCGGACCGCGCCATGCGCGCAATATAGCCGAACAGCACCAAAAACAGCGGCAGCGAGGGCAGGATAAGGTAGTAGATCTGGGTGAAGAAGCCAGCGCCTTTCGGCCATGCGGCGGCGATCGGCAGCCAGCGCAGCCACACCCCGAAGATCAGGATCAGGATGATGCCGGTGACGAATTCCGGCAGCACCGTCACCGACAGGCCGCCGAGGCTGATGATGCGGTCGAGCGGCCGGTTGAGGTTGAGCGCGGCAATGACGCCGCCCAGAATGCCGATCGGCACCACCAGCACGAAGGCGATCAATGCCAGCTTCAGCGAATTGCCCAGAGCATCGATGACGAAGGGGGCGACCGGCGCGCGGAAAATGTAGGATGTGCCCATGTCGCCATGCAGGAAATTCCAGATCCAGGTCCCGTATTGGACGAGCAGCGGCCGGTCGACGCCGAGCGAATGGTTGAGCGCGTCGACGGCGCGCTGATCGGCGAACGGCCCCAATATGGCGCGACCGACATTGCCCGGCAGCACCTGGCCGCCGAGGAAGACCATGACGCTGAGCAGAAACAGCGTGACGAGCGACAGAGCCAGGCGCCGGACGAGGAAGACGAGGATGGCGAATACTCCTATTGGAGCCGGCTCTCCGTGGAGAGCCGGCTGTCAGGGATATGCTTGTTCGCTCTCGTCAGGCCTTCGACGCCTTGTCGAGGAACAGCTGCGACATGGCGGTGGGCTGCACGCCCGTCACGCCTTTCGCCGTCGCCGTCAGGTAATCGTAGAAATAGCCGAAGACCACCGGCGTTTCCTCGAGCAGCAGTTTCTGGATCTTGCCGGCGGTGGCCTTCTGCGCCTCGAGGTCGAGGGCCGCGATATAGCTCGCCGCCATCTGGTCGTAGTCCTTGTTCTTGAAGTGGGCGGCATTCCAGGTGCCGTCGCTCTTCAAGGGAGCCGCCAGATAGACATTGGGCACGCCGCGGTGGCCGTAGTCGGTGATGCCCATCGCCGAATCCAGCCAGTTCGACTTGCCGAACACGGCATCGCCGTAATAGGCGCCCTGGTCGAGGATGTTGAGCTCGAGCTCGATGCCGATTTCCTTGACCCAGTTCTGGATGAGCTGGGCGTATTCCGGGATTTCCAGATAGCGCTCGGTGGTGAGCGTCATCTTGAAGCCCTGGGCGAGTCCGGCCGCTTCCATCAGCTGCTTGGCCTGGGCGATGTCCTGCTTGCGCTGCGGCACGCTGGTGTCTGTCGAGGGGTAGACGGCGGCGAACGGGCTGTCGTTACCGAGTGCCGCGCGTCCCTTCATCAGGCCGGCGGCGAGCTTCTCGCGGTCGAGGCAGAGCGCGATGGCGCGGCGCACGCGCGCGTCCTTCGTCGGGCCCTCGTCGCAGTGCATATGCAGCTGCTGATGCGCCGATGACTTCAGGCTGATGATCTCGAAATTCGGATCGTTGAGGAGCGCAACGCCGGCCAGTACCGGCATCTGGTTGATGATGTCGATCTGGCCGCCCTGCAGCGCCAGGATTTGCGGCTGGATATCGGTAAAGAAGGTGAACTCCGTGCGGTCCGGCAGGGCCTTGTCGCCCCAGTAGTCGTCGTTGCGCACGAAGGAGGCGCCGACCTTGGGCGTGTATTTTTCCAGCTTGAACGGACCGGTGCCGTCGAAGCTCTTCTCGTAGTCGCCCTTGTAGCTCGCCGGGATGATGACGGCGTTGTAGTTGTCGGACGACACCATATAGGGGAAGTTGCCGTTCGGCGCATCGAGATGGAATTCGACCGTGTAGTCGTCGACCTTCTTGGTGTTGCCCTTCTGCAGGATGCCGCTGAACACCGACAATGCATTGGACGAATTAGCCGGATCGGCGAGCCGGTCGATGCTGGCCACCACGTCTTCGGCCTTCATCTCGCCGCCCGAGTGGAACTTGACGCCCTTGCGCAGCGTGAAGGTCCATACCGTGCCGTCGGCGTTCGGCTTCCAGCTTTCCGCCAGCGCCGGCTTCAGCACCAGGTCCGGGCCGTCGACGCAAAGAAATTCTGCCACTTGCTGCATGACGAGCAGGCCGCCGGCGTCGGCGATGGTGACAGGATCGATCGCCGCGGCCGGCACGCTGCTGCCGACGCGAATAGTGCCGCCGGCAGCACCTGCGGCGCGAGCGAGCGAGGGTGCTGCGCCGAAGCCGGCGGCCATGCCGATGCGGCCGAGCAGCGGCAGCGACAGGCCGAGCAGGCTGCCGTGGCGGACGAATTCGCGGCGGCTGAGGCGGCCGTCGACAAGGCCGTCGATCAGATGGTTTTCGAGGGGCGTGCGGCCACGCCGCAGCAGATCGAGAATGCGATGGTTCTTGCTCATGGGTCTATGCCCTTTCCCCAGTTGTTGTGGTTGGCGAGTGCATTCAGGTGACGAGTTCCGTGGAGTTCTCCTGTTCCAGGCCTCATCAGTATCGGTCGATATACAGTAGCATGCGGTTCCGACCGATCCATCCGCCGTTGGGACGGAAAAGTCAGATTTTCTTGATGAATTGTCTGTCGGCCAGGCGACTTGTGGCCGCCTTTTTCCGGATAGGTCCTGCTGGCTTTTCGACATCCTCCTAGTTCAGCGGCAGTCTGCGGTAGGTCCCGGGTTTTTCCGGGTCGTGATATTTGTTGCAGGGGCCGTTCTCGACGAAATCGCGATGGCAGGCGGCGAGCCTTTCTTGCGACAGCGTGACCCCGAGGCCGTGGCCTTCCGGCACCGGCACGGTGTTGTTGTTGGGCGCGAACGGGCCTTCCTCGATGATGTCCATCGGCTGCATGCGAAACAGCGACTGGTTGGGCTCCCTGATCCAGCCGAGCGCGGCGCACAGATGCAGGTAGCAGGCGCTGCCGATGCCGGTGTCGCCGCTGTAGCACCAGTAGTCGATGCCGGCATGCTCGCAGGCGCCGACGAAGCGCAGCATGCGGTTGATGCCGCCATGTGCCGTCGGGTTGCCGACGAAGGCGTCCGGCACCTTGAGCTCCATGGCGCGCGCGATGTCGATGTTGTGGGTCGAGAATGGGATCGAAGTGTGACGACGCAGCTCGCGCATCTCCTCGATGGTCGCGACCGGGTCCTCCCAGTTGCGCACGCCGAGCTCCTCCAGCGGCCGCGCCAATTGCCTGGCGGTGGTCAGCGAATAGGCCTGGTTGGAATCGATGCGGATCATCGCCTCGCCGCCGAGCTTCCTGCGGATCAGCTCGACCATCTTCATCGAAATTTTCGGATCATGCGTCGAGAACTTGCCTTCGAAGAAGGTCGTGCCGTGGCGCTCGTGGAGCTCGAGGCAATAGTCGGCGACTTCTTCCGGTGTCTTCTCGCCCTTGACCCTGGCGCCATCGCCGCGCAGCGAGAAATAATCGGTGAAGGGGATGTCCTTGCGCACCGCGCCGCCGAGCAATTGATAGAGCGGCTGCTTCCACGCCTTGCCGCGCAGGTCCCACAGCGCCATCTCGATGGCGCCGAAGGCCATGATGCGGGTGCGGTCGTTGATCGACTGCACGCCGCTCCAGAAGGGCAGGCAGACTTCCTCCGCCCCGGCGATGTCGAAGGCGTCACGGCCAACAAGCCTCGGCGCCAGCACGTCGTTGATGACGGCCGCCGCGCCCGGCGTCGGCGCCTCGCCGATGCCGACAAGCCCGTCCTCGGTCTCGACCTCGACGATGGTCGGCGAGAAGCCGTCGAGCTCGCCGAAGACCCAGACATAAGGGGCCTCTAGTCGGTAGTTGATCGGGGTTGCCTTGACGCGCCTGATCTTCATGTCAGTCGATCTCGAAGAAGGGTTCGCCGAGCAGGCCCGGATCCACGTCGATGCCGAGGCCGGGGCCGTCGGGAATGCCCATATGGCTGCCGGTCACCGGTGGCGCGTTCCTTGCCGTGCGCACCGTGACCCATTCGTGGAAGGCGATGGCATGCAGCCGGCGCTCCGCCGGCGTCGACATCGACAGATGCGCCATGGCGGCGGTGTCGATCTCGGCGCCGCCTGTGTCCTCGACCGTGATCATGAAGCCGAGGTCCACGGCGACGTCGCGGATCAGCCGTGTCTGTGTCACGCCGCCGAGCCGTGAGATCTTCAGCGTCAGCCCATCGGCGGCACCTCGGCGGTGGATTTCCAGCATCTCGCCGAGCGACGTGACGGATTCGTCCAGCACCATCGGCTTGTCGAGCATGCGGCGCACCGACATGTTCTCATCCAGCGTCGTGCAGGGCTGCTCGAACGTGTAGTCGATGCCTCGCGTGGCGTCGGCGAACTGGCGCGCCTGGTAGGGCGTCCAGCCGGCATTGGCGTCGCAGAAGATCACCGTGCCCTTCGGCACCGCGGCGGCCACCGTCGTCACTCGCTCGATATCGTCATGCACATTGCCGCCGACCTTGACTTGCAGGCGGCGGCAGCCTTCGGCGATGATCCTTTTGGCAAGTGCGGCCATCTGATCGAGCGTGCCGTGGGTGACGACTCGGTAGGTCTCCGCCATGTCGCTTTCGCGCCCGCCAAGCATGGTCACCAGCGGCACGTCGGCCGCCCGCGCCGCCAGGTCCCAGCACGCCATGTCGAGCGCCGACTTGATATAGGGGTGGCCCTTGAACACCGTGTCCATCAGCCTGCCGATGCCGGCAAATCCGCGCGGATCCTGACCGATGAGATGCGGTGCGATTTCCGGCACGCCCACGCGCGCTCCCGCCGGGAAGGCGGCCGAATAGAAATTGCCGAGCGGCGCCATCTCGCCCCAGCCGGTCACGCCGCTGTCGGAGGTGATGGCGACGATCACCGCATCGAAGCAGTCGGCGACGCGTCCCTTGGACATGCGGTAAGGCCCGTCCACGAAGGGCTGGACCACACGGTAGGCCTTGATGCTCTTGATCTTCACTTTGCTGTCGTCCGCGTCTGTCAGTTCTTCGATGCGCGCTTCTCGAGGCCGCGCGCGTAGGAAAGCAGCTCCTCGAAATCGAGATCGATATGCTCGCGCGCATGGCGCTGGGCGGCGCGCATGTCGGCGCCTTTGAGCAGCGCTACATAGGTTTCGTGCACATCCTCGGCCGGCACCGGCTCGTTGCGCGCCCGCTGATGCAGGGCGAAGTACATCTGCAGCCGGCTCGTCAGCCGCTGCCAGGTCTCAAGCAGCACCGAATTGTCGGCCCACTCATAGATCAGCCCATGCAGTTGCAGCGCCGTCTCGATCTGGCGCGTGGTGTCCACCGCCCGCGTCGCCTGCTTCACCGCCTCGTGGCGGCGGTCCAGTTCATCGAAGAAGCGTGGGTCGCGCTGCGGCCAGGCGAGTTCGATAGCGAATTCATCGAGCACCTTGTTGAGCGAATAGGCGTCGATGATGTCCTTGGCGGTGACGTCGATGACGAAGGTTCCGGCATAGGGGATGCTGGTCAGGATGCCTTCCTGCACCAGCTCGCGCATCGCCTCGCGCAGCGGCGCGCGGCTCACCCGCATCTGCTCCGAAATCCTGAGCTCGTTGAGCTTCTGCCCCGGTTCCAGCTGTCCGGTCAGGATGGCACGCCTGAGCAGGGCGACGATCTCCGCCCTGCGCGTCGTATCCGCGATCGGACCGAAATCCAGCTTTGCCATAGGTCGACCCCCGGGAGGAATTTCTGCCAGACAAGCAGATTGTCGACAATCTAACAAGAGCTTTTTAACTGGGATCGGCGGGTTGTGAAGACTGTTTCGAAATTCGCTCCGGCGAGTCTCAAGCCGCTCGTCCGTAGAAGCCGATCCGCTCCTCGTCGGTGAACATCACGCCGGGGCGCTCGTAGTAGGAGAACACCGCGATCATGCGCTCGCGATTGCCCTCGACAGTGGTGACGCGATGCGCGGTGTTCTTGCCGCGGAAGACGTTCAGCGTGCCGGGATTGATGCGCAGGATCTTCGCTTCGGGATCCCGCCCCTCGAGCAGCTTGGCGACGCCCTCATAGTTCGGGTCGCTGTCCGAGCGCAGGTCGGTGCGGTATTCGAAATCGCCGCCGCGCTCGGGCGCCTGCAGCAAAAGCGTCGTGGTGAATTCCGAGCGATCGAAATGCCAGTTGAGCCCTTCGCCGGCGCGGTAGCCCATGACATTGGCGCGGGCCAGCGGATCCTGCATGACATGCAATTGCGGCTTGTCCATCGTCGCCGCCAGGAACCGCACCAGCGGCTCGTATTCGTAGATCGATAAAACGGTGCTGCTCGGGATCTGGTCGGCGCAGACCGTATGGCTGATCGTCTCGACCTTGCGCAGCGCCGGATGGTCCGGTGCGAGTTCCGGAATCGACGGCTTGAAGTAGATGTTGTGCATGCGCTTGTGGACATGCGAGCGCGTGTCCATCACCGGCCGGATTTCGGCGACGGCCTTCTCGGCGATACCGGGGCGCAGAAACCCTTCCAGGTTGAACATGCCGTTGGCCGCGAGCGCCGCCTTGGACTTGTCCACCAGCCGCTGCCATTCGGCACTGCCTTCGCGGTTCAGCGGATAGCGGTCCAGGTCGAGAATGGTTTCGATCATTGCGTCCTCCAAAATCCGAAGCCACTACACCGCAAGGAAAACTTTGCCGCAACGCGGAAAATTGTTAGGCTCCGCTAAGAAAATCTTTCGAGGGCAAAACGTGGAAAAGCTTCCACCTTTGAACGCGATGCGGGCCTTCGAGGTCGCGGCCCGCGCCGGCTCCTTCACGCTCGCCGCCGGCGAGCTTGGCGTCTCCTCGGCAGCGGTCAGCCAGCAGATCCGCAACTTGGAAGACTGGTTCGGCAAGCAGCTCTTCGTGCGCAACGGCAACCGCATCGCGCTGACCGATGCCGGCCACGCCATCTATCCGCAGACGGCGCATGCGCTGGGCGAGATCGCGGCGGTCGGCCGGCGCATGCTGGAAGGCGGCTTGCGCACGCGCCTCGTGGTGAGCGTGCCGTTCTCGCTTGCCGAGCTTTGGCTGGCGCCAAGGCTGGCGGTGCTGCTCGACGGCTTTCCGCACATGGCGATCGATGTCCGGGTCGAGGACGATCCCGTCGACGTGGTGCGCCAGAACATCGATCTGCGCATCAGCTACGGCGATTACCACTATCCGGCGCTGAAAATGGTCAGGCTCGTCCATGACGAGGTGCTGCCGGTCGCAGCCCCTGAGTTCTGGCAACAATACGGGAACGGGTCGCCCACCCTCGCCGGTATGCATGAGAGCCACTTCATTCACACCAACTGGGGTCCCAACTACGCCTCGCATCCGAGCTGGGCGGATTGGTTCGCCGCCGCCGGGGGCAACCGCGCGCCCGACCCGTCGCATGGCCGCCGTGTCGGCCTGTCCAGCCTGGCGATCGGCGCAGCGCGGCTGGGGCTGGGGATAGCGCTCAGCCAATGGATCATGGCGAGCGCCGATCTCGAAGCCGGCCGATTGATCGCGTTATCATCCGTCTCCGTCCGCCTCGGCCAGCCCTATTGCGCCTTCATGCTGCCGGCGAAGGCGGAACGCGCCGGCATTGCCGGCCTG
This sequence comes from Mesorhizobium sp. M2A.F.Ca.ET.043.05.1.1, assembly GCF_003952445.1. Classification (NCBI taxonomy): domain Bacteria; kingdom Pseudomonadati; phylum Pseudomonadota; class Alphaproteobacteria; order Hyphomicrobiales; family Phyllobacteriaceae; genus Mesorhizobium; species Mesorhizobium sp. M2A.F.Ca.ET.043.05.1.1. Next base: position 3,487,574 of record NZ_CP034446.1, on the reverse strand, counting down.
GTCGAATTGCTGGCGAGCAGCCCCGGCAGGCCCCGTACGGAACCGGCATCGGGAACCGACTGAACCCCCATAGCAAAACGGCGCCCTCGACGTGGGAGTCGAGGGCACCGTCGGACCGGAAACTGATGGGGGTTATCAGCTGGCCGGTTTCGGTTGCGGCAAGGGAGAAACCGGCATTCCGGGTCCGATCTTCTGCAGATTGCCCGTGATCACCTGGTCGGTCTCGGAAATGCCGGAGGTCACGGAAATCAGGTCGCCGTCGGTCGGCCCAAGCGACACCAGCTTCTGATCGACGGTGTTGCCCTTGCCGATGACATAGAGGTACTTGCCGAGCTGGCTGGAACCCAGCGCCACCTGCGGCACCATCAGCGTGTTGGGCTGCTCCTTCACATGCAGCCGCACCCGCACATATTGCCCGGGCAGCAGCGTGAACTTGGCGTTGCCGATCGTGGCGCGCGCCGTGATCGTGCCGGTCGAATGGTCGATCGTGTTGTCGATGAAGGTCAGCTCACCCTTCTGGCTGGGCTTGGTCTCGCCGGGCAGGAGCACGTCGACGGCGATCGGACCGTTGGCCTTCGCCTGCTCGATCTGCACGAGATCGGTCTCGCTGGGATTGAAGGTCACATAGATCGGGTCGAGCTGCACCAGCGTGTTGAGCACCGTGCCGGCGACGCTGACCAGCGTGCCGACCGAAGCCTGGTTGCGGCCGATCCGGCCCGAGAAGGGCGCCTTGATCTCGGCATAGCCAAGGTTGAGCTCGGCGGTCCGCACCGCCGCCTGGTCGACGGCAAGGGCGGCCTGCGCAGCGCGAAGATTACTGGTGCGCTGGTCGAAGCTGTCCTTGTCGAGATAGCCGGCCTTGGCGAGGTCGGTGCCGCGGCCGAGATTGGACCTTGCATATTCGAGCGTCGCGGTATCGCGCTGCACCTGCGCCTTCGCCTGGTCGAGCGCGGCCTGATAATCCTCCGGCGCGATCCGGTAGAGCAGGTCGCCCTGCTTGACGTCGCTGCCGTCGGCCGCGGTCTGCTCCTGCAGATAGCCCGGCACGCGCGCCTGCAGCGTGACGCTGCGGATCGACTCCACCCGCGCGGCATAGTCGAGATAGATCGGCAGCGTCTTCTTTACGACATTCACCACCGGCACCGGCATGACGAAGGCCGCCGGGGCGGGCGCCGCGCCCGCCGTGCCGCCGCCGAGATAGCCCGGATTCAGCAGGTGGACGCTTGCAACCGACACTGCGCCCACCGCGACGGCGGCGCCCAAAGCGATTTTCCATCTACGCATTTTGATCTCCAATCCTATTCGGCCGCCTGGGCGAGCGGCTGAAGCGCCGGCTCGGCGGTCGGTTCAATTTCCTTTGACTCAGGGGCGCCGTGGTGTCCCTCGGCTGGTTCCTTTTCGCCGCGCTCGCGCAGCTGTTCGATCACCGCGTAGAAGACGGGCACGAAGACCAGCGACAGGATGGTCGCCGCCACCATGCCGCCGAAGACGGTGGTGCCAATCGACTGCCGGCTGGCCGCACCCGCGCCTGTCGCGAACATCAGCGGCAGCACGCCGAGGATGAAGGCGAAGGCGGTCATCAGGATCGGCCGCAACCTCAGCCGCGCGGCCTCCATCGAGGCCTCTACGATGGTGAGGCCTTCCTCGCGCCGTCGCCTTGCGAACTCGACGATCAGGATCGCGTTCTTGGCCGCCAGACCGATCAGCATGACGAAACCGATCTGCGAGTAGACGTCGATCTGCATGCCGCGCAGCAGGAGCACCACGAACGCGCCGAACAGCGCCAGCGGCACGGCGAGCAGCACCATGAAGGGCATTGCCCAGCTTTCATACTGCGCCGCCAGGATCAGGAAGACGAAGACGATCGCCAGCCCGAACACGACCGAGGCGATCGATCCGGCCTTGAGCTCCTGGAAGGTGATGCCGGTCCATTCGTAGCCGAAGTCGCGCGGCAGCACATTGGCCGCCGCCCGCTCCATGGCCGCCACCGCCTGACCGGACGAGAAGCCGGGGGCCGCGCCGCCATTGATCAGGGCCGAGGCATTGTTGTTGTAATGCGGCACGGTCTCCGGACCGACGATCGGCACCAGCTTGCCCAGCGTGCTCAGCGGCACCATGCCGCCCGACGCGTTGCGCACATAGAGCCTGGAGATGTCGGTGGCGTCGGCGCGCGCGTCCTTATCGGCCTGGATGGTCACCCGGAAGGTGCGGCCGAACAGGTTGAAGTCGTTGACGTAGAGCGAGCCGAGATAGATCTGCAGCGTGTTGAACACATCCGGCAGGTTGAGGCCGAGAAGCTTCGCCTTGCTGCGGTCGAGGTCGTAGTTGAACTGCGGCGTCGAGGTCGAGAAGGACGAGAACAGCTGCTGCGGGTTGAGCTCCGGCTGCTTGCGCGCCTCGGCGAGCAGTGCCTGCGTGACATCGTTCAGCGCGGCGCTGCCGCGTCCCGACAGATCCTCCACTTGGAACTCGAAGCCGCCGGTGGTGCCGAGGCCCGGGATCGAGGGTGGATCGAAGGACAGGGCAAAAGCTTCCGGAATCTGCAGCAGCTTGTTGCGCACATCGGCGACGAGCTTCGAGGCGCTCTGGTCCGGTCCGCGCTCGTCCCACGGCTTCAGGATGGCGAACTCCACCGCCGAGTTCGACTGCGCGGCGCTGGTGAGGAAGTTCAGGCCGCTGATCGAGCCGACGATGTCAACGCCGGGCGTGTTCTGCAGGATGTCGCGCGCCTTCTGCGCCACCGCGTCGGTGCGTTCGAGCGAAGCGCCGTCCGGCAGCTGGATGACGACGAAGAAATAGCCCTGGTCCTCCACGGGGAGGAAGGTCGAGGGCAATTTCTGCCAGACGAAATAGGTGGCGACGAGGCCGGCCGCGAACAGGCCGAGCATGATCCAGCGCAGCTTGATCAGGATGCGCACGCCGTGGGCATAGGCATGCGACAACCAGTCGAAGCCAGCGTTGAACCAGCGGAACAGCACGAACTGGGTCTCGCCGCGATGACGCAGGAAGGCAGCGCTCAGCGCCGGCGACAGCGTCAGCGAGTTGAAGGCCGAGATGCCGACCGAGATCGCCACTGTCAGCGCGAACTGGTTGTAGAGCCGCCCGGAGACGCCCGGGATGAAGGCGACGGGAATGAACACCGCCATCAGCACCGCCGTGGTGGCGATGATCGGTCCCGTCACTTCGGCCATTGCCGCGCGCGTCGCGGCAAGCGGCTTCAAGCCCGCTTCCAGCTGTCGCTCGACATTCTCCACCACCACGATCGCATCGTCGACGACGAGGCCGATCGCCAGCACCATGCCGAGCAGCGAGAGCATGTTGAGCGAGAAGCCCAGCATATACATGATCGCCAGCGTCGCGATCAGCGACACGGGAATGGCGATGGTTGGAATGATGGTGGTGCGCCAGCTCTGCAGGAAGATGAACACCACCGCCACGACCAGAACCAGCGCTTCGCCGAGCGTGATCAGCACGTCATGCATCGAGGCCGACACGAAGCGCGTCGTGTCGTAATGCATGGCGTAGTGGACGCCCTTCGGGAAGCGCTGTGACAGCTCCTGCATCTTGTCCTTGACCCGCTGCTGCAGGTCGAGGGCGTTGGAGCCGGGCATCTGGTAGACGGCCAAAACCACCGTCGGGTCCTTGCCGAAGAACGCGGATGACGAATATTGCAGCGCGCCGAGCTCGATGCGGGCGACGTCGCGCAGCCGCACAAGCGAGCCGTTCTCCGAATTGGCGCGCACGACGATGTCGCCGAATTCCTTCGGGTCGCTCAAGCGGCCCACCGCATTGACCTGCATCTCGAAGGCGGTCCCGGCAGGCGCCGGCGACTGGCCGATCTTGCCGGCGGCCACCTGCACGTTCTGCTCGGCGATGGCGTTCTGGACGTCGACGGCGGTGATGCCGAGATTGGCGAGCTTATCTGGGTCGAGCCAGATGCGCATCGAATAACGGCGCTCGCCGAAGATCTGCACGTCGCCGACGCCGGGCAGGCGCTTCAGCGGATCGACAACCTGCAGATAGGCGAGGTTGCTCAGCGCCACCGGATCGACCGAGCCGTCCGGCGAGGTGAGGTCGACGATCAGCACGAAATTGGGGTTCTGCTTCTTGATCGTCACGCCGCCCTGGTTGACGATGGCCGGCAGCGAGGACGCCGCTTGGCTGACGCGATTCTGCACGTCGACGGCCGCCGTGCTCAGCGGATAGCCAACGTCGAAGGTGATGGTGATGGTGGACGAGCCGTCGTTCGAGCTGGTCGACGACATGTAGGTCATGCCCTGCACGCCGTTGATCTGCTGCTCGAGCGGCGTGGTGACCGTGTCGGCCACAACCTGCGCGCTGGCGCCCGGATAATGGGCGCTGACCACGACCTGCGGCGGCGTGATGTCGGGGAATTGCGAGACCGGCAGCAGGAAATAGGCGATCGCGCCGGCGAGCACCATGATGATGGCGATCGCGGACGCGAAGATCGGGCGGTGGACGAAGAAGTTTACCATGATGCGCACACCTCGCCGAATGGCTTTGCGAAATGGCGCAGGCGCCGGGCCCGGCCGGAGCCGGAATCCGCCAGGAAGGATGGCAGGACTTCGTCGTCCGCCTGTTCCGCCGCGCGCGAGCGCAGCATCCGTTCGAAGGCTTTGGGGTCGACCCCGTCAGCCTTCATCACCAGCCGGATCATCGGATCCCGGATGGCTTCGTCGATCGTCAGGTCTTTGCGCTTTTGCATAGGAGCGGCTCCTTGCTCGGTCCGCATCGATTGATCACGGACCGCTTTTCTCGTTTTCACCGGCCGAAGCCGCATGACAGGCTGCTTTTTCGTCCTATCTCACTCTGGCAGGCTATCGGAGGGCCTTGTCGTTTGACGGGGAGTGATATAGGTGTTACCAGTAAGTAACATCTAAAAGTTACAGACCGGTAACACCCTAGTCAAGAGGTGGCGACGGTTTTTTTGGAAACGACGAAAGGAGATCATCATGAGTGACGGCGTCGCGGAGCGTTCCCGTCCCCGGGATCGAATCCTGGAGACGGCGCAGGACATGTTCCACAAGCACGGCATCAAGGGCGTTGGCGTCGACGCCATCACCGAGGCTGCCGGCACCAACAAGATGACGCTTTACCGCCATTTCGAGTCCAAGGACGAGCTGGTCGTGGAATGCCTGCGCGCCACGGCGGCGAAGGCTTCAAGGATCTGGGACGAGTTCGAGGCCAGGCATCCCGGCGACAAGCTCGCCCAGTTGCATGCCTGGGTCCAGAAGGCTTCGGAACTGCTCAGCGCCGACAGCCGCGGCTGCGACATGGCCAATGCGGCCGTCGAGCTCACCGAGACCGACCACCCGGCCAGGCGCGTCATCAAGGAGTTGAAGGAAGCCCAGCGCGAAAAGCTGGTTGCGCTTTGCCGCGATGCCGGCATCGGCCAGGCCGAGCTTCTCGCCGACACGCTGTCGCTGCTGCTCGAAGGTGCCCGCGTCTCGATGCAGAGCGTCGGCGCCGAAGGCCCGAGCGCGCAATTCGTGCGCATGGCGGAAAGCCTGATCGCTTCCTTCCGGGCGCGCTGAGCGCTTACGGAGACACTGCGCGCAAAGAAAAAGCCCGCTGCCGGGAGGAGGTGGCAGCGGGCTTGATTTCGAATACGGCACGGGAGGAGGTGTACCGCACTCAGCGCCGGTGTCTGGGAGGAGGAAGACATCCGACAGGTTCATAAATACGAGTTGCCCAACGATTCGGCAATTGCGAAACGTGCATAGCTGCTGTGCAGAATTGCGGCATCAATTATCAGACAAATCCGAAGAGCCGCCCGCCGGCACCCGTTGCCGGGCTACTGCACCGGCACGTTTTCCTTGAAGATCAGCCGCGGCTCGATGAATTTCTTGGTCAGGTAGGGGGCCGAGGAGGCGATCGAGCCGAGCAGGCGGATCACCGACTGTTCGGCGATCAGCCGCGCATTCTGGTCGATGACGACATCGGCGAGGTCATCGACGAGATAGCGCCGTGTCTCCTTGGTCAGGTCGTGGCAGATGAAGACCGGCTTCCTGCGCGGCTTGGCTTCCAGCAACGCCCTGGCGACGCCGGAGCGTCCGCCGCCGACGCAGTAGATGCCGAGCAGATCCGGTTCGTCGTGCAGCGCCTTGATGGTGGCGCGGTAGCTGGCGTCCGGCTCGTCGTTGATCTCGACGGCGCTGGACACGGTGAGATTGGGGAACTCCTCGCTCAGCACCGAGCGGAAGCCCATCTCGCGCTCCTCATGGCCGCGATAGGAGCGCGAGCCGACCATCATCGCCAGATGCCCGGTGCGGCCGCCGAGGAAGCGCCCCATCAGCAGCGCCGCTGTGCGGCCCGCCACGCGGTTGTCGATGCCGACATAGGCCGAGCGGGGCGCCGCCGGCACGTCTGAGACCAGCGTGACCAGCCTGATTCCCGCCTCGACCAGCTCGCGCAGGATGTTGCGTGTGCGCGGGTGATCGACGGCGATGACGCCGACGCCATTGGCCTTGAGCGACAGATTCTCCACAGCGCTCTGCAGCGCGCCGGGCGAAATGCCGGCAAGATTGTGGATGCGGCACGACGCGACCAGGGGCAGGCGCGCTGCATAATCTTCGATGTGGTGGGCGAGATCGGCCATGAAGGCGTTGGACCCGATCGGCAGGAAGAATTCGAGATGCGCCGGCTTCGACGGCAGCACGACCTGGTCGAGTGTCGGCAGATAGCCGAGCTGCTTGGCCGCTTCCATCACGCGCTGCCGGTTGGCCGCGCTTGCGCCCGGACGGTTGTTCAGCACCCTGTCGACGGTCGCGGTGGACAGGCCGCAGCTCCTGGCGATGTCGGCTACGGTGGCTTTCATGGGTCCAGTCATAGGATGGGATGCCAGCCCTGTCACGCCAAGTCAAAGTCAGCCGAAATCAGCCATGCTAGTCCCGGCCGTCTGAAATCGCATCGCGGATTTCCTTGTCCGACATGCCGGTGATGACGCGCTCGACCTCGGCCACCGTCGTCTTCTTCGGATCGATGTCGTCGGCCACCACCTTGCCCCGGCGCATCACCACGATGCGGTCGACCACCTGGAAGACGTGGTGGATGTTATGCGCGATGAAGATGCAGGAATGACCGGAGTCGCGGGCGCTGCGCACGAAACTCAAGACGCCTTGCGTCTCGGCGACGCCAAGATTGTTGGTCGGTTCGTCGAGGATGATGAGATCGCTGTCGAAATGCATGGCGCGCGCGATCGCCACCGCCTGCCGCTCGCCGCCCGACAGCGAGCCGATCGGCGTCGTCGGCGGGATGTTCTTGGTGATGCCGACTTGCCGCAGAAGGTCGCGCGCCACCGCGTTCATCGCCTCTTGGTCCATGCGGTTCAGGAAGCGCGGCGGCTTGATCGGCTCGCGCCCGAGGAACAGGTTGCGGGCGATCGAAAGCTGCGTGACCAGCGCCGAGTCCTGGTAGATCGTCTCGATGCCCTCGGCGATTGCGTCGCTGGTGCTGCGGAAATTGACCTTCTTGCCGCGCACGAAGATGTCGCCGCTGGTCAGCGGCACGGCGCCCGACAGCACCTTGATCAATGTCGATTTGCCGGCGCCGTTGTCGCCGAGCAGGCCGACGATCTCCTTTTCGTTGACGTGGAAATTGGCGTCCACCAGCGCCTGCACGCGCCCGTAGGACTTGCGGATATTTGCCATGCGGATCAGAGGCTCGGCCATCGTCTTAAGTCCCTGCCTGGTGCCGGCGTTCGAGCCACGAATGCAGCGCCATCATGCCGAGGATGATCGCGCCGATGAAGATGTTGTAGGCAAGCCCCGGCACCCCGATCAGCACGATGCCGTTGCGCATGACGCGCAGGATCAGGATGCCGAGCACCGTGCCGATGATGGTGCCGCGCCCGCCGGTCAGCGCCGTGCCGCCGATCACAACCATGGCGATGACCTCGAGCTCGTAGCCCGTGCCGCTGTTGGGGTTGGCCGCGGAGGTGCGCAGCGACGAGATCACGCCGGCAAGCGAGGCCATCACCGCCGAGAGGACGAACAGGCCGACCTTGACGCGGTTGACGTTGACGCCGCGGGCGCGTGCCGCATTGGGATTGCCGCCGGCGGCCTGGATCCAGTTGCCGGTCCGGCTCTGCGTCAGCACATAGCCCAGCACGATCGCTGCGCCGATGAACCAGAACAGCGAGGCATAGATGCGGAACGGGCCGACATAGAAATCGCCGACCAGGATGTTCGCCAGCCAGCTACCTTCGGCGCTCCAGGTCCGCTGCGGGAAGCCGTCGGTGATGAACAGCGCCGTGCCGCGCACGACCAGCAGCATGCCGAGCGTCACCAGGAAGGACGGGATCTTGAGCTGGGTCACGAACCAGCCATTCACCAGCCCGATCAGGGCCGCGACCACCAGCGCGATCAGCAGCCCCGCTTCCAGCGAGGTGACGCCGCTGTTGTAGAGCGTCCACATCAAGACCGGCGAGAAGCCGAACAGCGAGCCGACGGAAAGATCGAATTCACCCGATGTCATCAGCAGCGTCATCGCCAGCGCGATCAGGCCGAGCTCGACGGTGAAGGCCAGGATGTTGGAGATGTTCTGCGGCGACAGGAAGTCGGGATTGATGCCCCAGAAGACGGCGAGCTCGACGATGAGCAGCACCAGCGGACCGAATTCGGGCCGCGCGATCAGGCGTTGGACGAAGGAACGGTTTTCCATTGAACCCGCGACGTGAGGGCCGGCCTGCCTGTGAGGGCGGGCGCGGCGGGACAGGAAAAGGCAGTCGCGGCGTTGCCGTCGCGACCGCTCGGATCATTGGCTATTTGCCGGACAGGATCTTGTCGTAGACGCCGGCGGTGTCCTTCTCATAGAGCGCGCCGGTGATGACGTTGAAGCCCGGGGGAATGCCGCTCGCGGCCATGTTGGCAAGCGAAAGCGCCACATAGCTGGTCGCCTGCGGGTCCTGCCACTGCGCGGCGTTGACATAGCCGTTCAGCACTTCCTGCGTGGTGTCGAGCGAGTTGCCCCAGCCGACGACCGGGATCTCGCCCGGCTTGACGCCGACCTGGTCGAACACGCGCTTGATCGAGCCGGTGACGAGGTCGCCGAGGCCGATGATGGCCTTCACCTTGCCCTTGTGGGCGGTGAGGTAGTCGACCATGCGGTTGATCACCTCGGCCTGGTCGAGCGTGGCTTCGGTCACCTCATAGGTGATGCCGGCCGGCCCGAACACGCTCTTGATGCCTTCCTCTTCCTGCACGCCATAGGTGGCGCCGGGGATCTCGACCGGCATCCAGACGAAGTCGCCCTGCTTCACCAGGCCCTTGTCGACCAGGTACTGCGCCCAGTGCTTGCCGAAGGTGACGTTGTCGCCGCCGACATAGGCGTTGAAATTGGCTTTCGGGTCGGGCGTGTTGAAGTTGATGATCGGGATGTTGGCCGCGCGAGCCTCCTTGGCGAGCTCGATTAGGCTGCCCGGATCGGGGCTGGTGGTGACGATGCCGTCGGCCTTGGCCGAGATGGCGGCGCGGATCGCCTCCTGCTGCGAGGCAACGTCGCCATTATGGAACGACGTGTTGACCTTGTTGCCGGTGTCGCTTGCCCATTGCTTGGCGCCGGCAAGGAAGTAGGTCCAGACCGGGTCGGCCGGGCCGCCATGTGAAATCCAATAGAACGTCTTGGCCTGCGCCATCGCCGGAATGGCGACGAGCACGATCAAGCCAAGCACGAGCAGTCTTAGCCGCGACAGCATTCGATTTCCTCCCATGTTGAAACTCTCCCTCCACATCAAGCGCGATGCGGCCCTCGAACCGCACCTCCTGCCAGCGCCGAGCGGGACGCCCAGAGCATTCCCCTTTTTCCTGCGGTGGCAAGCCTCCGTCGCCAATGGATGTTGGGTGAGGCGCGTACGCCATCAGCAATCCCATCAGATTGCATCAGTTCAGGTGCTATTTTCTCGGGCAGGCGGTGCCGTTAGCGCTCGCTCTCTGTGGCGGGCTTGGACAACGTCGCCTCGGTTGGGCCCTAGAGAAGATTGGCCTTTGCCAGGTCGCGCATCAGATGGCTGGCGCCGTAGGTCCAATGCGCACAGTCCGGCGACAGGCGGACGCGGTTGGTGAGAGCGCCGAGCTTTTCCGACGAGATGGTGACGATGTCGCCGACCTTGTGCGTAAAACCCTTGCCCTTCTCGCCGCGGTCCTTCGACGGCACGAACATCGTGCCGAGATAGAGCGCCAGCCCGTCCGGATATTGGTGATGCGGCCCCATTGCCGCCTTGACCAGTTCTTCCGGCGACCGGCTGATTTCCGCCATCGAGCTCGCGCCCTCCAGCGAGAAGCCGTCCTCGCCCTCGACACTGAGCCGCACCGTGGCTCGCTTGACGTCGGCAATCGAGAAGGTCTCGTCGAACAGCCGGATAAACGGTCCGAGCGAGGCGGAAGCATTGTTGTCCTTGGCCTTGCCGAGCAGCAGCGCCGAGCGCCCCTCGACATCGCGCAGGTTGACGTCGTTGCCGAGCGTGGCGCCGACGATGCGACCCGAGCTGTCGGCGATCATGGCGATCTCCGGTTCGGGATTGTTCCAGGTAGAGACGGGGTGCAGGCCGACATCGGTGCCGAAGCCGACGGACGCCATCGGCTGGCATTTGGTGAAGATCTCGGCGTCCGGGCCGATACCCACCTCCAGATATTGCGACCAGGCCCCGCGCGAGATCAGCTTGGCCTTGATTTCCATCGCTTCCGGCGAACCGGGCTTGAGCTTCGACAAGTCATGGCCGATCAGGCTGGCGATGTCGGCGCGGATGGCGTCGGCCTTCTCCGCCGAGCCGCGCGCCTGCTCCTCGATGACCCGCTCGAGCAGGCTGACCACAAAGGTGACGCCGGAAGCTTTCACCGCCTGCAGGTCGACAGGCGACAGCAGGATGGGCTTCTTCGCATCGCGTTTGGCCTCGAAGCTGTTTGCCGCGATGTCGGCGAGCGCGCCGATCGCCTTGCCTTTGGCTGAGCGCAGGTAGTCGGCCGGATCCTTCAACTCGCAAAGATCGCGTACCGTCGGTGCCGCGCTCGAGGTGATGTCGATCACTTCGCCGTCTCGGACCGTGACCACCAGCGGGTGGGCGGCTTCGCTGGTCTTGGCGCGGCCGACGAAAAGTCCTTCGGCGGGCAATCGGGTCGGATCGGTCATGGCGCTGTTCCTCTCAATCTTGCGGGCGGCACTTTCCCCGGATTTAGCGCAAACGTCTATCCCGTCGATGCCAAGCTTTTATGGGCCATGGCTGTGCTGTCACATAGCCAGGATTTGTCTGGCCTATCGAGCGCTCTTTCAAATTCATGAAATCGACAATAGGATTTTCACGAAGTTTCAGCGCCGAGGTGATCTTTGCCCGCAGCCTTCTCCGATCCGGTCTGGCGGAAGCCTCGAATGGCGCCGGCCTTCCGGTCCGAACTGTCGTCCGGCGGCACGTTCGACGCGATCATTGTCGGCGGCGGCATCATGGGCCTGTCGACAGCCTTGCATGCGGCGCGCGCCGGTCTGTCGGTCCAGGTGCTGGATACCGGCGCGATCGGGCAGGGCGCTTCCGGTCTCAATGGCGGCCAGGTCATTCCCGGCCTCAAATACGATCCGGAATGGCTAATCGAGCATTTCGGCAATGAGCGCGGCGAAGCCCTGGTCGCGTTCGCCGCCTCGACGGCCGATGCCGTGTTCGATGTGATCCGCGACGAGAAGCTGGCTGTGCCGTTCACGCGCAATGGCTGGATCCAGGCCGCGCACACCGAGACAGCGCTGAAGGCCGCCGCCAACCGCGACCGCCAATGGCGCTCGCGCGGCGCCGATGTCGAACTGCTCGACCAGGCGGAGATGGCGGCGATGACCGGCGCCAAGGGTTATCTCGGCGGCTGGCTCGACCGCCGCGCCGGAATCATCGATCCGCTGTCCTATACGCTCGAGCTCGCCCGCGTCGCATCGGCCGCCGGCGCCGGCATCGCCGAGCAGCGGCGAGTGGTGAAGCTCGCCCAGGAGGCGGGCGTCTGGCGGGTCTCGACGCAAGGCGGCGCCGAGTTGCGTGCCAGATCGGTCGTGCTTGCCACCAATGCCTATACGGATGGACTGTTGCCCGGGCTTGCCCAGACCATCGTGCCGCTCCATTCCTTCCAGATCGCGACCGCGCCGCTGCCGGCGGAACTTGCCGCCAGCATCCTGCCTGACGGGCAGGCCGTTTCCGATTCCCGTCGGATCCTGGTCTACTACCGCCGGAGTCCCGATGGCCGCATGGTGCTGGGCGGACGCGGCCGCATGGCGCTGCCCTCAGGCGCCGCGGTCTGGGCGCATCTCGAACGCGCGCTCACCCGCCTCTATCCGGCGCTTGCCGGCATCGCCATCGAGAAGCGCTGGTTCGGCCGCGTGGCGCTGACGCCGGATCACCTGCCGCATCTGCATGAACCGGAAAAGGGCCTGCTTGCCGTCGTCGGCTGCCAGGGCAGGGGCGTCGGCCTGATGAGCGCCCTCGGCAAGCGCATGGCGAACTACCTTGCCAGCGGCGATGCCAGGCAATTGCCCTTCCCGCTGTCGCCGATCCGGCCGATCCCGTTCCACGCCTTTCGCCAGGTCGGCGTCGCCACCGCCATCACCTGGTATCGCATGCTCGACGCGTTCGAGCGCTGAGCGGAACCTGTGCAGCGCACAAGCGATTCAGCTTGACAGTTTCATGAGTATGAAAAATCATTAGGCGATTTCAGAATTTCGATGGGCAGTTCAATGTCGTCGACTGTCGTTGCAGCACGGCCCTTGCCGGAAAATCGCATCTCGCCGGTCTTCCGCTTCGCCATGCTGCTGCCGGGTGGGCTGGTCACATTCTTCCTGATCCTCTTTGCGCTCGGCCTTGTGGTCTTCCTCGCCTTCAGGGGCAATGACGGCTCGCTCCTCGGCGTCGGCCTGACGGCGGAGAATTTCCTCACCGTCGCCGCCGATCCGCTCTACTGGACGGTGACTCTGCGCTCGCTGGTCATTGCCGGCCTGGTCACGCTTGCGACGGTCGTTACCGCCTATCCGGTCGCCTATTACCTCGCCTTCCTTGCCGGCCGCCGCCGCAACCTTTTGCTCTTCCTGGTCACGCTGCCCTTCTGGACCAGCTATCTCTTGCGCGTCTTCGCCTGGAAGATCGTGCTCGCCTATAATGGCGTGCTGAATTCCGCCTTCATCGAGACCGGCCTCTGGAAGGAGCCGACGCTGGCCTTCCTCAACACGCCGGCCGCGGTGGTGGTGACGCTCGCCCATGCCTACGCGCCTTTCGCCATCCTGCCGATCTATGTGGCGCTGGACACGATCCCGAAATCGCTGCTCGAAGCCGCTTCTGATCTCGGCGCGCGGCCCTTCACCAGCTTCCGCCGGGTCGTGCTGCCGAATTCCATGCCGGGCGTGCTGGCCGCGGCGCTCGTCGTCTTCGTGCCGACGGTCGGCGACTATGTCACGCCGGCCATGGTCGGCGGCCCGGCCAGTACCATGATCGGCACGCTGATCCAGTCGCAGTTCGGCAAGGCCAATGACTGGCCGTTCGGCGCGGCCCTTTCGGTCTGCGTCATGCTGGTCATCCTGTGCGTGGTGCTCGTCGCGCGCGGCGCCGACCGCAGATTCGGCAGCCGCACATGAGAGCCCGGAGAGATACCAACGCAGGCGGCGGCTGGCTCGGCCTCTATGTGCTTGCGTATCTCGTCTTCCTCTATTTGCCCGTGCTTTTGATCCCGCTGTTTTCCTTCAACAACTCCATCCAGGCGGCGTTCCCGTTGCAGGGTTTCACGCTCGACTGGTACCGCACGCTCTACGGCAATCCGGCGCTCTCCGGCGCCTTGGCCAACAGCCTGGTCATCGGCGTCATCTCGGCCTGCGGGGCGACGCTCTGCGGCATCACCGTATCCTATATGGACCTCTATGGCCGTTCGCCGCTTGCCGCCACCATCAGCGCCATCGCCCGCCTGCCGATCCTGATCCCCGGCGTCATCGTCGGCATTTCGCTGTTGATCCTGGTCAACCTCATCGGCCTCGGCCCCTCGCGCGTCTCGATCGTGCTCGGCCACATCCTGGTCGCGCTGCCGACGACGGTGGTGGTCATGCGCAGCCGCTTCGCCGCCATCCCGAAGACGATCCGCGAAGCCGCGCTCGATCTCGGCGCTTCCGATTGGACGACGTTCCGGCGTGTCATGCTGCCGCTGAGCGCGCCCGCCGTGCTGTCAGCCTTCATGCTTTCTTTCCTGATTTCCTTCGACGAGTTCATCGTCGTCTTCTTCCTCGCCGGCACCGAGCCGACGCTGCCGCTCTACATCTGGAGCCAGCTGCGGTTCCCGCGCTCGCTGCCGACCGTGATGGCGCTGGGGACGGTGATCCTCAGCGTCTCCTTCATCATTGCCGGAACCGCCGAAATCCTGCGCCATCGCGGCCTCGGCGCCGCGCGCCGCAATCCAGCCTGAAGCACAACAAAGAAGAGGAGAACGAAAATGACTGTACACCTGAAATCGATCACCGGCCGCAAGGCCCTGGCGGGTCTCGCGGCCCTGGCCATGGCGCTGTCGTCGACGGTCGCTTTTGCCGCCGACAAGCTGCAATATTTCACCTGGTCGGGCTACGAACTGCCCGACTTCAACAAGAGCTTCCTCGCCGCCCATCCGGACGGCGTCGAGGCGACGATCTTCGGCGACGACGACGACGCCTTCACCAAGGTCAAGGCCGGCTTCCGGCCCGACATCGCGCATCCCTGCTACGACAAGGTGGCGCGCTGGAACAAGGAAGGCCTGCTGCAGCCGATCGACACCAAGCGCATCAAAAACTGGGATTCGGTCTTCCCGGTGTTCAAGAACCTGCCTGACCTGCAGGCAGGCGACGGCAAGGTGTGGATGGTGCCGTGGGATTGGGGCAACACCTCGATCCTCTACCGCACCGATCTGGTGAAGAACCCGGAGGCAAGCTGGAAGCTTCTGTGGGACAAGCAATATGCCGGCCGCATGGCGACCATCGATGCCGTGCATGACACGCCGATCGTCGCGGCCCTTCTGGCCGGCGTGAACCCCTTCGACATGACGCCGGACCAGATGGACAAGGTGGCGGCAAAACTGCGCGAGCAGCGGCCGCTGCTGTCGAGCTACACCACCGACATGACCTCGGTCGAGCAGGCGCTGGCGAGCGGCCAGCTGGTGGCGGCGATGACCTGGAACGCGTCCGCCACCTCGCTCAAGAAGCAGGGCGTGCCGGTCGAGTTCATGAAGCCGAAGGAAGGCATGCTGACCTGGGCCTGCGGCTTAGTCATGCTCAAGGACGCCAAGAACGTCGATCTCGCCTATGACTTCATCAACAGCCGGCTCGACGCCGACTCGGGCAAGTTCCTGATCCAGTCCTACGGCTATGGCAGCTCGCTCTCGACCGCTTTCGCCGGCGTGTCGAAGGACGAGCTCGACAAGCTGCAGCTGCCGGCGGACCCGGACGTGATGCTGAAGAGCACGATCTTCACCGGACCGATGAAGCAGAATGACGATATGGCCAAGATGTTCGAGAAAGTGAAGGCGGGGGGATGACTAGCTCCCCCTTCTCCCCCTGGGGGAGAAGGTGGATCGGCGCGCAGCGCCGAGACGGATGAGGGGTGCTCCAGCGGAGTGAGACGTCCGCGTTCCCTGGAACACCCCTCATCCGTCGCCTTCGGCGACACCTTCTCCCACAAGGGGAGAAGGGGGAGCCTGGCGGCGCTGCGCCGCGTCAGTGGAAAGACAATGAGGACGAATGCATGGATTTTCTTGACGAAGCGGCGGCAAAGCCGAAAGACGATGCCGATATCCGCGTCGGCCG
This sequence comes from Mesorhizobium sp. M2A.F.Ca.ET.043.05.1.1, assembly GCF_003952445.1. Classification (NCBI taxonomy): domain Bacteria; kingdom Pseudomonadati; phylum Pseudomonadota; class Alphaproteobacteria; order Hyphomicrobiales; family Phyllobacteriaceae; genus Mesorhizobium; species Mesorhizobium sp. M2A.F.Ca.ET.043.05.1.1. The sequence goes on along the minus strand of NZ_CP034446.1, from coordinate 3,471,785 downwards.
GCGCGTGCGGGCGTTGCGCCTGGAGCGCAACCTCTCGCTCGCCGAGCTCGCGGCCAAGGCCGGCATCTCCATCGGCGCGCTGAGCCAGATCGAACGCGGCATGTCCTCGCTGCGCGTCAAGGTGATCTGGCCGCTGGCGGCAGCCTTGGACATCGAGCCTTCGGCGCTGATCACCGACGGCAATGAAGCGGTCAACGATCTCTATTGCGTGCGCGCCGACAAGCGTCGCGCGATCCCGGTGAAGTCCGAAGGCATCGCCAAGGCGCTGCTGTCGCCGCCCGCCGCCACGCTCACCGGCATGCTGGTCACGGTCGAGGCCGGCGGCGGCACGGCGGAAGCCTACGCCCATGCCGGCCACGAATTCGGCTTCGTGATGGCGGGCGAGGTCGAGCTGGTGGTGGACGCCACCACCTATGTGCTGAAAGCCGGCGACAGCTTCGCCTTCAAGAGCACGCTGCTGCATGCCTTCCGCAACCCCGGCGCCGAGCGCTGCCAGATACTCTGGGTCAACACGACCAAACCGTCCGAGGTGCGCGATGGCGCCTGATGCGCTCGTTCGTCTCGAAAAGTATCGAAAGTTTTTCCCGGTGGCGTGGTCGGCCTCGATGCCGTCGATCTCGATATCGCTCCGGGGGAGTTCCTGACCTTGCTTGGCCCGTCCGGCTGCGGCAAGACGACCAGCCTGCGCGTCATCGCCGGGTTCGAGAGCCCCTCGAGCGGCAACGTCCTGCTCGAAGGCCGCGACATCACGGGCTTGAGGCCCTTCGACCGTCCGGTCAACACCGTCTTCCAGGATTATGCGCTGTTCCCGCATATGGATGTCGCGGCCAATGTCGGCTTCGGCCTGTCGCTGCGCAAAATATCCGGCGCCGAGCAGGCAAAACGCGTCCGCGACGCGCTCGACATGGTCGGCCTCGCCGACAAGCTGCGCGCCCGCGTCTCGGAACTCTCGGGCGGCCAGCGCCAGCGCGTCGCTTTGGCCCGCGCCATCGTCTGCGAGCCGCGTGTGCTGCTTCTGGACGAGCCGCTGTCGGCGCTCGACGCGCATCTGCGCGAGCAGATGCAGGTCGAATTGAAGCGGCTGCAGTCGCGGCTCGGCACCACTTTCGTCATGGTCACGCACGACCAGACCGAGGCGCTGTCGATCTCCGACCGCATCGTCGTCATGAACAAGGGCCGCATCGAGCAGATCGCAGCGCCGGCAACGCTCTACGACCGGCCCGCGACGCGCTTCGTCGCCTCCTTCATCGGCACGATGAATCTCTTGCAGTCGCGCTTCCAGTGCCGAGACGGCGAACGCCTGCGCTTCGCCGCCGGCGAGCTGCCGCTGGAGGCGACCTCAGACAGCGGCGAGGCGCCGGCCGCCGGCGACACACGTACGATCGGCGTGCGCCCGGAAGATCTTTTAGTCGCCACCGAGGCCGCGGAAGGAAGCGCACCGGTGCGGGTCAGCGGTGTCGTCTTCCACGGCCGCACGCTGCGCCTGCATGCCGAGCTCGGGCAGGGGACTCCGATCGTCATCGATACGCCGCGCCGCGCCGACGGTTTTCAGTTCAGCGTCGGCGACGTGGCGCATGTCAGCCTGCGCCGTGGCGCCAACTGCCCCATGCTTTCCAGCTGACGGGGAAGGCCCAAGGCTCACGAGGCCTTGGCGAAGAATCCCTGATAGTCGGACTTGGCCTGCAGCAGGCGCAGGATGTTCTCGCGCGAGCCGCGCACATGCGCGCGGGCGCGTTCGCCGGCCAGAGCCACATCGCCGGCGCAGATCGCGTCGACGATACCGGCATGCTCCTCGCGCGTGAGCTTCCATTCGTCCAGCCACAGAAGCTCGGTCCAGACATATTGCTGGCACTTGTCGAGGATGCCGCAGAGCATGCCGGAGAGCATTTCGTTGCCGCCGATCTCGGCGATCACCCGATGCAGGTCGATGCCGACCTGCAGCTCCTCGAATTTCTCGCGCGTGCTGCGATCCGGGATCGCCGCCAGCCGCTCGCATTCGGCGAGCATCCCGCGCAGCTTCGCCTTGTCGGCGGCGGTCGCGTTGGCCGCAGCCAGCTCGGTCGCGCGACCGTCGAGCAGTTCGCGGATGTCGAAGGCCTCGCGGAACATGGTCAGGTTGAACTCGGCCACGACATAGCCCTGGCGCGGCCGGCCGATCACCAGCCCGTCGCGCTCCAGCCGGTTGAAGGCCTCGCGCACCGGCGTGCGGCTGACCTTGAGGCGCTCGGCGATCTCGTTCTCCGTCACGCGGCCGCCCGGCGGGATCTGGCCGGTGATGATCAACGCCTTCAGCTTCTCGAACACCGAGTCGCGCAGCGTGTTCTTTCTTTCCTTGCTCAAACGTCCCGCCTCCAACGGTCAGTCATGGAATCGCAGTCTAGTGCCTTTTAGCGCCTGCTTGAACAGACCCTGTCGCGGCGGCGCGCGGCCGCTCCGAGCTGCCCCGCTTCTCCACGATCGAAAAACCCGAAGCCCGTGTTGACATCGGCTTCCAGAGAATTACACTCAAAATTGTATACAAATTCGCATACCAAATCAACGATAACGGGAACACCGGTTGGAGAAGCGAAAATGACGAAGAGACTTTGCATTCACGGGCTGGTTGTCGCCGGCCTGCTGGCTTCCGTCGCCGTTCCGGCGTCGGCCGCCGACACCATCACCGTCGCCTCATGGGGCGGCACCTATCAGGAAGCGGAGACCAAGGCCTTTTTCGATCCGACAGCCAAGGATCTCGGCGTCACCATCAAGCAGGACACCACCAACGGCCTCGACGACGTGCGCCTGCAGGTCACCGGCAATGCCGTCAAATGGGACATCACCGAGCTCGGCGCCGACGAATGCGCGCGCGGCTCCAAGGAAGGCCTGTTCGAGAAACTCGACTACAACGTCATCGACAAGAGCGGCATCAACCCGAAGCTCGTCCATGACGATTGGGTCGGCATCTCCTACACCTCGGTGGTGCTGATCTACCGCACGGATGTTTTCGGCGACAAAGGCCCGAAAACCTGGGCCGATTTCTGGGATGTGCAAAAATTCCCCGGCCGCCGCGCGCTCTCCGGCAGCCAGGCGACGGAGACGCTGAGCGTCGCCGCTTTGGCCAAGGGCATTCCGATCGACAAGGTCTATCCGGTCGATATCGACGGCGCGCTGCAATCCGTCGACAAGGTCAAGGGCCATATCGACGCCTGGTGGACCTCCGGCGCGCAGGCCATGCAGCTCGTCAAGGACGGCGAGGTCGACATGGCGAGCATCTGGAACGGCCGCGCCGGCACCCTGAAGAAGAGCGGGGCCCCGGTCAGCTTCTCCTTTGACCAGGGCGTGCTGACCGCCGACTGCATGGTCATCCCGAAGGGGTCGAAGAACAAGGACCTCGCCATGAAGGCGCTGGCCAAGTTCGTCAGCCCGGACCTGCAGGCAAACCTGCCGCTCTATGTCGACAACGGCCCGGCCAACGAGAAGGCCTTCGAGACCGGCAAGATCCCGCCCGAGCGCATCAAGGACATCAATTCCGCGCCGGAGAACGTCAAGAAACAGGTGCTGCAGGACCCGGCCTTCTGGCGCGACACCCTCGTCGAGGCGACGGAGAAGTTCAACAACCTGATCCAGCAATGACGATCGTACCGGAGCGGCGTCCTCGCGGCGCCGCTCCGCATCGTTTCGCAAAAATGATCCGGAGTTGAAGGAGATGCTCTTGTCTCTCGCGCAGTCCGCGCTTCCCATCGGCATCAGCGGTATCGAGAAGCGCTTCGGTGCGGTCTCCATCCTCAGCGATCTCAGCCTCGATGTCGCGGCGGGCGAATTCCTGACGCTGCTCGGGCCTTCCGGCTCGGGAAAGACGACCTTGCTGATGATCCTGGCCGGCTTCGTGCGGGCCAATGCCGGCTCCATCAAGGTCGGCGGCGAGGAGATCATCACCATGCCGCCGCACAGGCGCAACATCGGCATGGTGTTCCAGAACTATGCGCTGTTTCCGCATATGAACGTCTTCCACAACATCGCCTTTCCGCTGAAGCAGCGCCGTGTGTCGGCGGCCGAAACAGCTGAACGCGTCGAGCGGGCGCTGGACCTGGTGCAGCTGAAAGGCCTCGGTGAGCGCCGTGTCGACCAGCTCTCCGGCGGCCAGCGCCAGCGCGTCGCCTTGGCCCGCGCCATCGTCTTCGAGCCGCGCATCGTCTTGATGGACGAGCCGCTGTCGGCGCTCGACAAGAGCCTGCGCGAGCATATGCAGATCGAATTGCGCAACCTGCATCGCAGGCTCGGCATGACGACGGTCTACGTCACGCACGACCAGCGTGAGGCGATCACCATGTCGGACCGCATCGCCGTCATGAATGCCGGGCGCATCGAACAGATCGACCAGCCGGAAGGTCTTTACGCCAGGCCTCGGACGAAGTTCGTTGCCGGCTTCATCGGCGAGTCCAGCTTCGTGCCCGTCGAGAGCCGCAATGGCAGCGTCTGGTACGAGGACAGGAAGTTGCGCATGAACGATGCGGCGCCATCCACTGGCCGGCATCTGATGGTGGTGCGGCCGGAAAAGCTGCGCCTGGTTGCCGACGTCGGCGAGACCGGCGTCAACCTGCTGCCGGCGACCGTCGGCGACATCATCTACCAGGGCGACAGCTTCGTCTGCTACGCGACCCTGAAGGACGGCCGGCAGGTGACGTTGCGCGACTACTGCCGCTCCGACGTGCTGGCGAAACTGCCGGCGCCGGGCGAGCCGATCATGCTCGGCATCGATGCCCAGGACGTCGTGCTGGTGGCTGACCAATGAGCCTCGCATCCGCCAGCCTTGATCGTGCCGTCGGCCCGGATCGTGCGCTCAATTCCGATGCGCTCAACGCCGATGCGCGACGGGAAGTGCGCGGCATCCTCGCGCTGCTGTCACCCGGGCTCTTCCTGGTCTTCGCCGTCATCATCGTGCCGATCGGCTGGCTGTTCTGGCTTTCGCTGTTCGATGAGAGCGGCCAGCTCAGCGCCGCCAATTACGCGCGCTTCTTCGAGCAGGCGTCCTACATCAAGACCTTCGCCACCACCTTCAAGGTGGCCTTCACCGTCACCGGCGCCTGCGTGCTGCTCGGCTATCCCTTGGCCTATATGCTCTCGCAACTGCCGCGCCGCGCGGCGTCGATTTGCCTGATCTTCGTCATCCTGCCGTTCTGGACCTCGGTGCTGGTGCGCACCTATGCCTGGCTTGTCATCCTGCAGCGCAAGGGGCTGGTGAACACGTGGCTGATCGATCTCGGCGTCATCTCCCAGCCGCTGCCGCTCGCCAACAATTTCGCCGGCGTGGTCATCGGCATGACCCACATCATGCTGCCCTTCCTGGTGCTGCCGCTCTACGCCTCGATGAAGACCATCGACGCCGACTGCCTGCGCGCCGGCATGAATCTCGGCGCGAGCCCCGCCGCCACCTTCCGGCAGATCTTCTTTCCGCTGTCGCTGCCGGGCCTGGCTTCAGGCTTGGTCATCGTCTTCGTGCTTTGCCTCGGCTTCTTCGTTACGCCGGCGCTGATGGGCGGCGGCAAGGTGATCATGTGGGCCATGCGCATGGAGCAGACCACCAGCCTCTATTCCAACTGGGGCGCGGGCGCAGCACTTGGCGTCGTGCTGCTCGCCGTCACGCTGGCGCTGCTCGGCCTCTTCCACTGGCTGCTCGGCACTCGCGCCACCGGGGTCTGGAGCCGGCGATGAGCATGGAAAACGCCCTGCCGATCTCGCATCGGCAACGCCTCTGGCTCTACGCGCTCGGCGGCCTCGTCATGCTGTTCCTGATCGCCCCGTCGGTGATCATCGTCATCATGTCCTTCTCAGGTTCAAGCCTGCTGCAGTTCCCGCCGCAGGAATGGTCGCTGCGCTGGTATGAAAGCTATTTCGGCTCGCTCGAATGGCGCGACGCCACCATCGTCTCGGTCAAGGTAGCGGTGATGACGGCGATCGTCGCGACGCTGCTCGGCACTGCCGCCGCCTACGCCATCAACGCCCGCACGCTGCGGCTGACGGGCGCCATCAATGCGCTGCTTACGGCATCGCTGATCATCCCGGTCATCCTGATCGGCATCGGCACTTTCTTTCTCTATGCCCGCATCGGCCTCAACAACACGCTGACCGGCCTCGTCATCGCCCATACCGTGCAGGCGCTGCCGCTGGTCGTGCTGACCGTGCTGTCGGGGCTGCGGTCCTACGACATGAACCAGGAGATGGTCGCGCGCAGCCTCGGCGCCGGCCGCTTCTCCGCGTTCTTCCAGGTGACGATGCCGCAAATCAGATTCTCGATCGTCTCAGGCGCGCTGTTTGCCTTCATCACCTCCTTCGACGAGGTGGTGGTGTCGCTGTTCATTTCCGGCGGCGAGACCACGACGCTGACGCGCCGCATGTTCAATGCGCTGCGCGACCAGATCGATCCGACGATCGCCGCCATTTCGACTTGCCTGATCGTGCTATCGATCGTCTTGTTGTCCGCCGCCCGGCTTTTCGGCCGCGGACGTTGATATAGGATACCAGAACCAGCATGCGTGACTTCCAGTTTCCCGGCCGCTCGCCGGTCCGCGCCACAGAGGCGATGGCCGCGACCTCGCATCCGCTTGCCACCCTTGCCGCGATCGACATGCTGCGCGCCGGCGGCAATGCCATGGACGCCGCCGTCTGCGCGGCCGCGGTCCAGGCGGTGGTCGAGCCGCAATCGACGGGCATCGGCGGCGACTGTTTTGTGCTCTATTGCCCGAAGGGGCAGGGCGAGGTGATCGCCTTCAACGGCTCTGGCCGCGCGCCCGCCGCCGCGACCATCGACTGGTACCGGGACAAGGGATTCAGCGAACTGCCGCTGCATGGCCCGCACGCGGTCACCGTTCCAGGCGCCGTCGACGCCTGGTGCCGGCTGCTGGAAGACCACGGCCGCAAGGGCTTGGCCGATGCGCTCGCTCCGGCCATTCACTATGCGGAAGAAGGCTATGTCGTGCACGACCGCGTCGCCTTCGACTGGCACGACCCCGAGACCGACCTGTCGGCCGACGAGGTTGCGACGCGCATCTTCCTGCCAGGCGGCAAGCCCCCAAAAGCGGGGGACATCCATCGCCAGCCGGAGCTGGCGGAGACGTTGCGCATCATCGCCAGGAAAGGCCGCGCCGGTTTCTACGAAGGCGAGGTCGCGGACGATCTGGTCGGACGCCTTCGCGCGCTCGGCGGGCTGCACACGCTGGAAGACTTCGCCGCGACCAGGGGCGATTACCGAACCCCGGTCAGCGCCTCCTATCGCGGTCACGACATCCACCAGATGCCGCCGAACAACCAGGGCCTGACCGCGCTTCTGATGCTGAACGTGCTTTCGGGCTTCGATCTCGGCAGGCTCGATCCCGAGGGCGCCGAGCGCCTGCATCTGGAGATCGAGGCAGGGCGCCTGGCTTACCAGGACCGCGATGCGTTCGTCGCCGACCAGGATCATGTCGACGTGCCGGTCCAGGCGCTGCTTTCCAGCGCCTATGCCGACAGCTTGCGCGCCGCGATCGACCCCGAGCGCGCCATGACCCATCTGCCGCGCCTCGATCTTCCCGGCAGTGACACGGTCTATATCAGCGTCGTCGACCGCGACCGCAACGCGGTCAGCTTCATCAACTCGACCTATTATTCCTTCGGCAGCGGCGTCGTCGGCCCGAAGACCGGCGTCGTGCTGCAGAACCGCGGCTCCGGCTTCCGCCTCGATCCGAAGCACCCGAACGCGATAGCGCCAGGCAAGCGCCCGATGCACACCATCATGCCGGGCATGATGACGAGGAACGGCCGCGCTATGATGCCCTTCGGCGTCATGGGCGGCGGCTACCAGCCCTTCGGCCATGTGCATGTCGTGAGCAACATGATCGACTTCGGCATGGACCCGCAGCAGGCGATCGACGCGGCCCGCGTCTTCTACAACCACGACGTCGTCGAGGCCGAGCGCAGCGTGCATCCCGATGCCGTCGAAGGTCTGCGCCGGCGTGGTCATCGTGTCGTGGAGCCCGGCCACCCGCTGGGCGGCGGCCAGGCGGTGCTGATCGACTGGGAAAAGGGCACGCTGACCGGCGCGTCCGATCCGCGCAAGGACGGCCTGGCGCTTGGATATTGAGCAGCGCTGGACATCGGCCGATCGTTCGAAACATAGTCGAGAACCATGACAAGCAGCGAAAACCCCACCGATCTTGCTCATCGTCTTGCCCCCGGCGCCGACGACGCGCCGGCGATCCTGGCGCCCGACCGCGCAGCTCTTTCCCATGGCGGGCTGCGCCACCTGATCCGCGATACCGTGGCACGGCTCAACGCGCTCGGCATCGGCCGTGGCGATCGCGTCGCCATCGTGCTGCCCAACGGCCCCGAAATGGCCACGGCCTTCATCGCCGTGGCGGCGGCCGCCTCCACCGCGCCGCTCAATCCAGCTTACCGCGCCGACGAGCTCGATTTTTATCTGACCGACATCGGCGTCAAGGCGATCCTCGTCGGCAAGGATGAGGCAGGTCGCTCGGTCGAGGCGGCCGCGCGCCTCGGCATCCCGGTGCTTCGTCTGGTCGTGTCGGAAGGGTCGCCCGCCGGTATCTTCACGATCGAGGGCGCTCCGGTCCGGCCGCCGGTTTCCTCCGGATCGGCCGAGGACGGCGACGTTGCGCTTCTGCTCCACACCTCCGGCACCACCTCGCGCCCAAAACTCGTGCCGCTCAGCCACGCCAATCTCGCCGCTTCGGCTGCGCATATCGGCGCCACGCTCGGCCTGACGCCGGCCGACCGCTGCCTCAACATCATGCCGCTGTTCCACATCCACGGCCTGATCGCCGCGGTGCTCTCCTCGCTCGCCGCCGGCGGCAGCGTCTTCTGCACGCCGGGCTTCAACGCGCTGCGTTTCTTCCAATGGCTCAGCGAGGCGAGACCAAGCTGGTACACGGCGGTGCCGACCATGCACCAGGCGATCCTGCCGCGCGCCGCCCGCAATCCGGAGCAGCTTGCCGAAGCGAAGCTGCGCTTCATCCGCTCTTCTTCGGCTTCGCTTCCGGCGCAAGTGATGGCCGAACTCGAAGCGACCTTCGGCTGCCCGGTGATCGAATCCTACGGCATGACCGAGGCCGCGCATCAGATGGCATCCAACCGTCTGCCGCCTGGCCAGCGCAAGCCCGGCAGCGTCGGCGCGCCGGCCGGACCGGAAGTCGCCGTCATGGCGCCGGACGGGCGATTGCTCAAAGCCGGCGAGATCGGCGAGATCGTCATTCGCGGGCCCAACGTCACCGCCGGCTATGAGAAGAACCCGGATGCCAACGCCAGCGCCTTCGCGCATGGCTGGTTCCACACCGGCGACCAGGGCGTGCTCGACGAGGACAATTACCTGCGCGTCACCGGCCGGCTGAAGGAGATCATCAATCGCGGCGGCGAGAAGATCTCGCCGCTCGAGGTCGACGACGTGCTGATGGACCATCCGGCGGTGGCGCAGGTGGTCACCTTCGCCATGCCGCATGACAAGCTGGGCGAAGAGGTGGCGTCCGCTGTCGTGCTGCGCGAGGGCCAGAGCGCCAGCGAGGCCGACATTCGCGGTTTCGCCGCGACCCGGCTCGCCGATTTCAAGGTGCCGCGCAAGGTGGTGATCCTCGACGAGATTCCGAAGGGCGCCACCGGCAAATTGCAGCGCATCGGCCTCGCGGCAAAGCTCGGGCTCGGCTGATGCGCATCACGGTCTTTGGCGCCGGCGCCATCGGCGGCTATCTTGCCGCGAAACTCGCGATCGCCGGCTCGGTCGATCTATCGATCGTGGCGCGCGGCGCGCATCTGGAGGCGATCAAGGCTGGCGGACTCCGCCTGATCGAGGACGGCAACGAGACAGTCGCGCGGGTGAGGGCTGCCTCCCGTGCGGAAGACCTCGGCGTGCAGGACTATGTCGTGCTGGCGCTGAAGGCGCATTCACTGGCGCCGGCGCTCGAGCAGATCGCGCCGCTGCTGGGCGAGGGCACAGCCGTCGTCACCATGCAGAACGGCGTGCCCTGGTGGTATTTCCACAAGGCAGGCGGTGCGCTCGAAGGCACGCGGCTCGACGCGGTCGATCCAGGCGGTGCGATCTGGCAGCGCATCGGACCGGAGCGCGTCATCGGCTCCATCGTCTATCCCGCCGTCGAGGTCGACGCGCCCGGCCTGATCCGCCATGTCGAGGGCACGCGCTTCTCGCTGGGCGAGCCTTCGGGCGAGAAGACCGAGCGGGCCGCCGCCTTGGCGCGCGAAATGGTCAAGGCCGGGCTGCAGGCCCCGGTGCGCGAGGACATCCGCTCGGAGATCTGGGTGAAGCTCTGGGGCAATCTCTCCTTCAACCCGATCTCGGCGCTGACCGGCAGCACGCTTGCGGCCATCGTCGCCGATGAAGCCACGCGCGCCGTCGCCCGCGCCATGATGCTGGAGGCGCAGGCGATCGGGGAGCGCCTCGGCGTGCGCTTCCTCATCCCCGTCGACCGCCGCATCAAGGGCGCCGGCGATGTCGGGGAGCACAAGACCTCGATGCTGCAGGATCTCGCGCGCGGCCGCCCGATGGAGATCGACGCGCTGGTGACGGCGGTGCAGGAGCTCGGCCGCCTGACCGGCCAGCCGACGCCGACCATCGACAGCGTGCTGGCGCTGGTGCGGCGGCTGGCGATCGAGCGCGGGTGTTATTAGAGGAACGCCGGTCCTGAAGCTCCGTCACTCCGATAGCTCTAACTGCCACAATGAACAAAAATAGAACAAAAGGGTTTCGCTCGAATTGACTCCGCGAGGAACACTTTCCTATTTCGTAGGGCATGCCGGAGCCCAGCAGCAGATCCCGACGCGTCGTCCAGACGCTAAGCCGTGCCCATGAAATCGGGCAGTTAATCCGCGTCCGGTGCATCAACTGCAACATCACCCATCACTACCTCCCCGGAGATCTCCTCAAGCTCATGGGGGACATTCCATTCTGGGACGTCGAGCGGCACATGCGGTGCGAGCGCTGCAAGCGGCGGGAGTTCGACGTGGACATTCTGCTGCCCAGCGCCGTCCAGGGCGTGAAGATACGCGTGAGGCGCCTTGTGGGGGTGCGTATGGTGCGGCGGGTGATCTGGCGAGACGAAAAAGATTGATAGATCATCTCCTCGCCGGGTCAGAGCCCGGTCAAAGTAGTGACATTTGGCCACCCGCCGCATTCCCGGCATTTGGGAACTTGATCTGCGTGGCCGGCTTCTCGACAATCGCCAAGGCGTCGTCCGGGGCTGTCCGCTGCATGTGCCGCGCTTCGGGCCACGGGGCTGTGAGCCAGGTGTCCACCTCCTCGCGGGTGGTGAGGATCACCGGCATAGCCTTGTCGTGAATGGGCGCTATGAGGGCGTTGGGCTTGGTCGTAAGGAAGCCGTAAAGCTCAAAGTCTCCAGGCCCGTCCTTGACCCTGCGGACCCCCTGCCAGCGCGTCCACATGCCAGCGAAAAAGAACAGGGGTCGGTCCCCGCTTCGCGCAAACCAGTAGTTCCGCTGTATGCCCGTCTCGGGATCCTTGTCGTTGGGCGTGGGGCTCGGCTCCGCGAAGCTTGTGACGGGCACCACACAGCGGTTCTCCACGCCGACATATTGCTGCCAGTGGCCATACTGCGGATTGCGGATGTTGGTGGTCCCGTAGTCCGCCTTGCCCTTCACCCGCTCTGCCGGCGTTGGCATGCCCCACAGCAGCTTGGCAAGCTCACGCTGGCCATCGGGGGCATTGCGGACCACTGCGCCGAGCATGTTGGGATAGACGTCCAGCGAGGGCTCAAGGTTGCCCATGATGTCGCGCATAGCGCGGGTCCACTCGCGGATGGCGTCCTGGCTTGTGGTGATGTTGTAGAGGTTGCACATCTGCCCACGATGCCTCAGCGATCGCGCGTAATCCAGAAACAAAAATGGCCCACGGACCTGTACTGGTCGGTCGAACATGCCTGCATCTCGAACCTCTCTAAGGTCTCCTTTCGGGTTTCCACGTGGCCGGCCAACTGGCCGCGCACCATTGCCCCCTGCTGCAAGGCGCTGGCGGGAACTGGATTGTTGGGTTCTGATGGCGCGGCATCGCCATCCTGACACGAATTGTCACCTGCCGAGCGACGCACCGCTGGCAGGCGAACAATCGGTTCCTACTTGATGTCTGGTCCAAACCCGGGAGGAAATCATGACCACTGCGGAAATTGCCAAGGATTTCACCGAGCTCCTCAAACAGGGCGACAGCCACAGCGCCGCCGCGAAATACAATGCCGACGACATCGTCAGCTACGAGGCCATGGAAGGGCCGATGGCCGTCTGCAACGGCAAGGAAGCCGTCAAGCAGAAGAGTGAATGGTGGGAGGCCAATCACGAGGTTCACGGCGGTTCGGTCGAGGGTCCCTATGTCAATGGCGACCAGTTCGCCTTGCGCTTCAGCTTCGACGTGACGCCAAAATCGACCGGCGAACGCGTCAAGATGGATGAGGTCGGCCTCTACACGGTCAAGAACGGTAAGATCAGCGAAGAGCGTTTCTACTACTGAGGCCGGATATTGCACGCGGCGGCCGGGCTCCGGCCGCTGCCAGGTAAGCCTCAAATCGTCTGCGCAAGTTGGTCGGCAGCTTTGCCCAGCCATCAAAATGCGGGCCACCGCGAAACGCTGGCAAAGCTTGCAGGGCCGGCCTAGGCTTCCGCCGGATTCGAAACCCCACCCGACAGAGGCCCGCCTTGACCATCACCATGTATGGCATCACCACCTGCGACACGATCAGGAAGGCGCGCGTTTGGCTGGAAAGCCACGGCGTGCCCTATCGCTTCCATGACTACCGGGCCGAGGGGATCGAGGCTGGGAAACTGGACGGCTGGGTCGGCAAGGTCGGCTGGGAAAAGCTGCTCAACAAGGGCAGCACCACCTTTCGCGAGCTGCCGGAGGCGGACAAGGCCGGGCTGGACGAGAAGAAGGCGAAGAAACTGATGCTCGCCAAGCCGACGATGATCAAGCGGCCGGTGCTCGAGGTGGGGGAGCGGGTGTTCGTGGGCTTCAAGCCGGAGGTTTACGAGGAGGCGGTGGGCGGAAAATAGGCGCGACTACTCTTAGGCCGAGTTCCTTCGCCCCCCTCTCTGTCCTGCCGGACATCTCCCCCTCAAGGGGGGAGATTGGCAGCTTCGCCGGCTCCGCTCATTCTTCGACGTTGGCGATTGGCGAAAGCCGTCGCGACGGCTGATCTCCCCCCTTGAGGGGGAGATGTCCGGCAGGACAGAGAGGGGGGCGAAGGAACTCGACGTCTCAACAATTAGCTTGGGCTTCCAAGTACGCCGCCAGCGCCACCGCATTGTTGTGCACCTCGTCATGCGCGCCGTAGAGCAGCGTCACCTTGCCCTCGCGCAACAGGTCACGCAGCTGCGCTACCGCCTCCTTGTTGACATCGAGCTCCGCCCGATACCGCTTCTGGAATCCCGCCCAGCGCTCCGGCTTATGCCCGAACCATTTGCGCAACGCTTCGCTTGGCGCGATCTCCTTCAGCCAGAGCGTCAGCGCGGCGTCCTTCTTGGCGACGCCGCGCGGCCAGATGCGGTCGACCAGCACGCGCTGGCCGTCGGCTTTCGCCGGCGGCTCATAGACGCGCTTCACCGCTATGTCGAAGGCCATCACATCTCCGCTGGCGAGGAGGTTACGCCCACTCGCCCTTGCGCATCACCGGCACGCGGCCGCCGTCCTTGGCCACCCCGTCGATGTCGATCTTGTCGGAGCCGATCATCCAGTCGATGTGGATGAAACTCTTGTTGCCGCCGCGCGCGGCGATCTCGTCCTGGCTGAGCGAGGCGCCGTTGACGAAGCACTTCGAGTAGCACTGGCCGAGCGCGATGTGGCAGGCGGCGTTCTCGTCGAACAGCGTGTTGAAGAACAGAAGTCCGCTCTTCGAGATCGGCGAGGAATGCGGCACCAGCGCTACCTCGCCCAAGCGGCGCGCGCCCTCGTCGGTGTCGAGCACCTTCTTCAGCACGTCCTCGCCCTTCGAGGCCTTGGCCTCGACGATCCGCCCGCCTTCGAAGCGCACCGAAATCTCGTCGATCAGCGTGCCCTGGTAGGAGAGCGGCTTGGTCGAGGAGACATGGCCCTCGACGCGCCTGGCATGCGGCGTGGTGAAGACCTCCTCGGTCGGGATATTTGGATTGCAGGTGACGCCGTTCTTCGCCGTCGAGGCACCGCCCATCCATTCATGGCCATCCGCCAGCCCGACGGTGAGATCCGTGCCCGGCCCGGTGAAATGCAGGGAATGGAAATTGTGCTCGTTCAACCATTTCGTGCGCTCGGCCAGCGCGGCGTTATGCGCCTTCCAGTTGCCGATCGGGTCCTCGACATCGACGCGCGAGGCGGAGAAGATGGCGTCGGCGAGCTTCACCACCGCGACGTCGTCCGGCTCGCCCGGAAACACTTGGCGAGCCCAGGCGAGATCGGGATAGGCGACGATGTTCCAGTTGATGTCGAAGCCGGTGATCTTCTCCAGCGCCGGCTGGTAGGCCATCGAGTTCGCCTTGTTGGCGCGCGCCACCTTGGCCGGATCCTGCGCAGAAAGCAGCGATGGATCTTCGCCGCGCACCGCGAGCCGCGCGGCATTGTTGGAGAAGGCTTTCGCCATGCCCTCGTAAAGCCAGCCGGCGGCGCGGTCGAAACCGGCATCGGCGCCGTGGCGGAAGCGCGCCAGCGTGATCTCGTCGTCGTTGAAGATCGGCGTCACCAGCCCGGCGCCCGCCTTGTAGGCGTGCTCGACGATGCGCCGCGTCAGCGGCAGCGCCGCGATCGAGGAGGTCAGCACCAGGTCCTGCCCGGGCTGCAGCTGCAGCCCGACCTTGATGGCGACTTCGGCCAGCCTGTCGAGCTTCACCGGGTCGATGCTTGCCGAAACGCCGCGCGAATGTGTGGTCATGATCCTGCCTGCCGTTGTGTTGGGGTTCTCATCCTTACATAGACCGCTGCGATTGACCTTTCCACCGCGATCGACTGGGCCTGCTCTCAAGCACGGCGGACCGCGTTGTCTCAAAGTGGCGCAGCGATTATGCGACGCTGTCCAGCGCGCGGAACTGCGCCACCGTCGCCTCGATCTCCTCGCGAATCCAGGCCTTGAAGTCGCGCACCTTGCGGCTTTCGCTCTTGGTGGCCGAGGTCACCAGCCAGTAGCCGAGCCCGCTTTCGGCCCTGATCCCGAAGGGCGCGACCAGTCGACCGTCGGCCAGCGCGTCGGCGGTCAGCAACTGCCAGGCAAGCATCACGCCGTGGCCGGCGATCGCCGATTCCAGGCAAAGCATCGGATCGGTGAAGCGCGCGCCCTTCTGGAAGGTGACCGGCTCGACGCCGGCGGCCTCGAACCAGCTGTCCCAGCTGAACATCGCCCGCTCGTCGGTGATGGCGCAGGTCTGCGCCAGATCGCCGATCGAGTGCAGCCTGGCCGCGATCGAGGGCGCGCAGACCGGAAACACCTCCTGCGCAAGCAGAAGCTCGGCGCGGTCGCCCGGCCATTTGCCGTCGCCGAGCCGGATGGCGATATCGATGTCGGAGCGGTCGAGGTCGGCCACCCTGGCCGAGGCGTCGATGCGCAAAAGCACGTTCGGATGGCGGGAAAAATGCCGCGACAGCCGGGGCAGCAGCCATTTCGAGGCGAAGGCCGGCGCCACCGAGACGACCAGCGTGCATTCATTGGCCTCGTCGGCCAGCGCCACTGCCTGCGCGAGCTCGCGGAAGCCGGCGCTCAGCCGCGCCGTGAAGACGGCGCCGAATTCGGTCGGCACCAGCCCGCCAGGCGTGCGTTCGAACAGCGCCTGTCCCAGCTGCTTTTCCGTGCGCTTGACCTGCTGGCTGACGGCGCTGACCGAGACGTTCAGCTCCGCCGCCGCTGCCGCCAGCGATCCCAGCCGGGCGACGGTTTCCACGGCGCGCAGGCCGTTGAGGTGGACGCGGTTGAGCATAGCCATTCAGTTTTTCTAAAGGGTGCGAATCGAAATCTCAATTGAAACCTGTCGGGGAAGGGCAGAATTTAGCCGGACTGACCTTGAGGCAGGAGGTTGTCCAATGAAGATTTTATCTTTGCTGAAAGGACTTTCCGGCACCGAGGCCAAGCCGCGCGACGACGGCGAGATCACCCGCTGGGTCAACGATCCGCTGTCGCATCCCGTGCTCTACACCATGTCGGAGCGCGAACTCGGCGACATGCCGTTCCGGCTGACGGCTCGCCGGACGGCCTACGAGGCGGCAGGCGCGGGCTGTCGCTAGTTATTGGCCTTTCGGCGGCGCTCCCCCTCATCCGGCCGCTTCGCGGCCACCTTCTCTCCGGTGGGGAGAAGAAGTTGGCGCCGGCGTCGACAGTCTCCTCTCCCCACCGGGGGTCCGAAGGACGGGCGAGACCCGTGGCTCGCCCCGGAATGGTCAGCCGAGCGAAGCGGAGGCTGGGTGAGGGGACGTCTACGCCTGGGGCGCGCCGCTGGCCCAACGCAAGCGCATTGTTTCGCGAGCGCACATTCTTATTGTGCGCCGCAATGAACGCCTCGTCATCTCCCCTGCGTCTTGCCTTTGCCGGCATGGTCGCGCTTGCCGTTGCCCAGGGCATCGGTCGCTTCGTCTACACGCCGATCCTGCCGGGCATGATGGAGGGACTGCACCTGACCCCGGCCGATGCCGGCTGGATCGCTTCGGCCAATTATCTCGGCTACCTCATCGGCGCTTTGGCCGCGGCCGGCGGCTGGGCGCATGGCCAGGAGCGCCTGCTGATGTTCGCCGGCCTGGCCGCCAGCGCCGTGCTCGCAGGGCTCATGGGTCTCAACGAGACGATGGCCGCTTTCCTCCTTATCCGCTTCCTCGCTGGCCTCGCCAGCGCCTTCGTCATGGTGTTCATGGCTTCGATCGTCTTCAGCCATCTGGCGGAAGCCGGACGCGGCGATCTGCAGGCGCTGCATTTCGGCGGCGTCGGCCTCGGCATTGCCGTCTCCTCGGCACTGCTCGCGATCCTCGTCTCAGAACATGCGGATTGGGCCGCCGGCTGGATCTGGTCCGGAGTGCTCTCAGTGGTTGGCCTGCTCATCGTCATGCTGCTCGCCGGCTCGGCCAATCCCGCCAATGGCGTTGACGGGCGTGAGCCGGCGCTGCCGAAGGACCGGTCGCTGGCGAAGATGATTGTCGCCTATGGGCTGTTCGGCTTCGGCTATGTGGTGACGGCCACCTTCCTGGTCGCCATCGTCCGCCAGGGCGGCGGCGGGCGCGTGTTCGAGGCTACCGTCTGGATGGTCGCCGGGCTTGCCGGCTTTCCCTCGACCTGGTTCTGGCAGAAGCTCGCCGCCCGCATCGGGATCTACGCCGCTTACGCCGCGACCTGCCTGATCGAGGTGGTCGGCGTCACTGCCAGCGTCGTCGTCAAGGGCGCCGCCGGGCCGCTGATCGCCGGCGTCCTGCTCGGCGGCACCTTCATCGCCATCACGGCGCTGGGCATACAGATGGGCAGACAGCTCGCGCCGCGGGCGCCGCGCCGCGTCTTCGCGGTGATGACGGCGGCCTTCGGCCTTGGCCAGATCGTCGGCCCGGTCGCCGCCGGTCTGCTCGCCCAGGCGTCGGGCAATTATACCCTTGCCTCGATCATGGCAGCGGTTGCCCTGTTGCTCTCCGGCGTCATTGCTTGGTCGGCCGCGCCAAAATCGCCATGATTTGCGGCCTTGTTCGATGCCGGGCATCGGGCAGGGCATTTTCTTTCCCCCTAATGTGTGACCTTATGCCCGCCGAACAGCAACGCCGCTGATTTGCGGTCAGACCGAGGAAACCCGCCACAGTGTTCGTATCTTTCTTCCCGCAGCCGAAGCTCTTCTTCACCTCGGCCGCCCTCTGGAGCCTTGCGGCGATCCTGTTCTGGTTCTTCGGCGGTGAGCAACTGGGCGCCGTCTTCGGCCTGCCGCCGGCAGCGGCCGGCACGCCGCCCATCATCGGCATCGCAGTGCTGTGGTCGAAGCCGTTCCTGTGGTTCTACCTCTACTTCGTCGCCTGCGTGGCGATCTTCTACGCCTTCTGGAGCTGGTACGCCCCGCACCCGTGGCAGAACTGGTCGATCCTGATGACCGCCGTCATCCTGTTCTTCATCTACTTCAATGTTCAGATCTCGGTTGCGGTCAACAATTGGTATGGTCCGTTCTTCGACTACGTCCAAGGCTTGATGTCGGGAACGACTCCCTCGACCAACATAGAATTCTACAAAGGGCTGGCCGATTTCTCCTGGCTGGCGCTGGTCGGCATGAATGTGCAGGTGGTCAACGCCTTCATCGTCAGCCACTGGATCTTCCGTTGGCGCACCGCGATGAACGATTACTTCATGGCCAATTGGGGCCGGCTGCGCCACATCGAGGGCGCCTCGCAGCGTATCCAGGAAGACACGATGCGCTTCTCGCAGATCATGGAGGACCTCGGCTCGACCTTCGTCCAGTCGATCATGACCCTGATCGCCTTTCTGCCGGTCTTGATTCAGCTACAGGCTCACATCACCGAATTGCCGATCATCGGCGCGGTCCCTCAACCACTGGTCGTTGCGGCATTGGGCTGGTGTCTATTCGGAACGATCTCCGTCATGGTGGCGGGTCTTAAGCTCCCGGGCCTGCAGTTTCGCAACCAGCGTGTCGAGGCAGCTTATCGCAAGGAGCTTGTCTACGGCGAAGATCATCCCGACCGGGCTCAGCCGGCGACGACGACGCAATTGTTCAACAACGTCCGTCGCAATTATTTCAAGCTCTATTTCCACTACATCTATTTCAACGTTGTTCGTTACACCTACCTGCAGGCCGACAACATCTTCTCGCTGCTGATCCTCGGGCCTTCGCTGGTCGCGCACAAGATCACGTTTGGCGCGCTGAACCAGATCTCGAACGCGTTCGGCAAGGTGACGAATTCGCTGCAGTTCCTGTTGAATTCTTGGTCGACGATTGTCGAGCTGCAGTCTGTGCACAAACGTTTGCGTGCCTTCGAGGCGACGCTGCAAGGCGAACAACTGCCGGTTATCGATCAGCATTATCTGGAACGCGAGCGGGCTGGCATGCGTCCCGAAGATCAGCCGGTAAGTTAAAGCATGTCTCCCGAAAGTGGGAACCGGTTTCGGGATCGAGACATGCGTAAGATCAAACCTAAAGCGCATGGAGCGAATCTGAAAGATTTTAGGGCGCGGCTGGGTCCGGTCAGCCGCCCACACTCGCCTGCGCGCGGCTGGCGCGCTGGCGTGCGACATAGTCGCGAAAACTGATGCACTCGACATCGGCTTTCACGCAGACCTCGCCGGCGAAGCGCTCCAGCGCGTCCCAATACGCGCCGTTGTTCATCAGCGTGAAGTGGAAGCCGAGTTCCAGCGGCAGGCGCTTGCCGTTGTACTCAGCCTCGAAGGCGGCGCGGAACGCCTGATAGGCGCGCTCGGTGAATTCGCCCGCCATGGCCGGCTTTTCGGCGCCGCCTGAATGGCGGACATAGAGATTGTAGTCCATGGCGACCACCGGCTTCGCCTTCGGCCCCTCCGGAACGAGGGGCAGGGCAAAACGGATTGTGCCGTTACGGGTCGGCGGCAACTCGGGGCCTTTCGAGACGCCACTCGCGTCGTATTGGAAGCCTGCCTCGGGCAGCGCTTCGTAAAGCGCCTTGTCGGTCGAAAGATATGGCGCGCGGAAACCGGTCACGGCATGACGGGCGAAATCACGCCAGTCGGCCGGTTCGGGGATGCCGTTGATCGCATAGGCGTTTTCGAAGATGCGCCGCACGGATGCGAATTCGGCCAGCCAGTCTGCCTTGCTCCAGTCCTTGCCGTCGAAATGGCCGCAGGCGTGGCTGCCGATGTCATGGCCTTCGGCCCCCGCCAGCCTGACCTGCTCAAGCCGATCCGCGACATCCTGTTTCGAGGCGCCGAAGCCGACATTGGATTTGCCGGCGGCCTTGCCGGGGCCGGCATATTGTTGTCGCGTGTCCGGCGAGAGCAGGAACACGCAGGACAGGAAATAGGTGAAATGCGCGCCGGTGCGCTTTGCCAGCGCTCGGCTTCGCTGCCATTGCGAGATCTCGCGGGCGGCATCGAAAGAAATCAGCACGACCTGCTTGGGCCTGGCCGGCGAAACGGCCGGCGGTTTCGGCGGATCGGCGAAGGCGGCATTGGCTGAGGCGAGCGAAGCAAGACTGTAGGCAAGGACGCGGTACGAACGAAGCATTGGCAACCTTCTGGCAGGACCCTTCCGGCCGATCGGAAGCCGGCTATCGCGCAAATGTGGCGTCGATGCGATCCGGCAAGCCCCGTGCGGCATCTGGCGTTCTCAGCCGATTTTCCGGCCCGCCCCCTTCCATGCCGACAAATTTTCGCTAAAACGCGGGCTCAAGAAGCGCCCTTCTCTGGGGCAATAATGGTTTTGATTGATGTCGGACGACAGTTTTATCCGCGAAGTCAACGAAGAGATTCGTCGCGAGCAGGCGCAGGCGCTGTGGGATCGTTTTGGCCCGGCCATTCTGGGCATCGCCATCCTGATCGTGCTGGGAACGGCCGCCGTCGTCGGCTACCGCTACTGGGACGAGAGCCGCGCCAACCGCTCGGGCGACGCCTTCTCGGCGGCCCTCAAGCTCGCCAATGACGGCAAGAACGACGAGGCGATCGCCGCTCTCGACCAACTGGAGAAGGACGGCTACGGCGCCTATCCGCTGCTCGCCCGCATGCGCGCCGCTACCGTCAAGGCCGACAAGGGCGACGTCGACGGCGCGGTCAAGGATTTCGACGAAGTCGCCGCCGACAACGCCATCCCCGCCGGCATCCGCGACATCGCGCGGCTGAGAGCAGCACTGCTGCTCGTCGACCACGGCTCCTTCGCCGATGTCTCCAGCCGCGTCGAGGCACTCACCGCCGACACCAATCCGCTGCGCCATTCGGCGCGCGAGGCGCTTGGCCTTGCTGCCTGGAAGGACGGCAAGTCGGCCGATGCGCTCAAACTGTTCGACCAGATCTCTTCGGATGAGGCTGCCCCGCGCAATGTGCGCCAGCGGGCGCAGCTGATGTCTGAGCTGATCCGCGGGTCGGGCAACGCGTCGTGATTGCATGTCGCCCAAAAGTGCGCAGCGGTTTTGGGACAAACGACATGCAAAATGAACGGTAGACTGGATGGGCTTCAAAGTCGCCATCATCGGCAGGCCTAACGTCGGCAAGTCAACTCTTTTCAATCGGCTGGTCGGAAAGAAGCTTGCGCTTGTCGACGACACGCCGGGCGTCACGCGCGACCGTCGCGTCCATGCGGCAAAACTCTACGATCTTCATTTCGATGTCATCGACACCGCCGGCTTCGAGGATGCCGCCGCCTCGACGCTGCCCGGCCGCATGCGCCAGCAGACCGAGATCGCCATCCGCGAGGCCGACCTCATCTTCTTCACCGTCGATGCCAAGTCCGGCCTGATGCCGGACGACCGCACCTTCGCCGACGTCGTGCGCAAATCCGGCAAGCCCGTGGTGCTCGTCGCGAACAAGGCCGAGGCGCGCGGCGCGCAAGGCGGCATGCTGGAGGCCTGGGAACTCGGTCTCGGCGAGCCGATCCCGGTCTCGGCCGAGCACGGCCAGGGCATGCCCGACCTGCGCGACGCGGTGGTCGAAGCACTTGGCGAGGAGCGGGTCTTCGGCGAGGACGACGAGGAGGACAGCGGCGAGATCGCCGCCAGCGAGGTGCTGATCGGCGAGGACATTGCCGACCCGGATGCCGAGCCCGCCTATGACGACACCAAGCCGCTGCGCATCGCAGTCGTCGGCCGGCCGAATGCCGGCAAGTCGACGCTGATCAACGCGCTCATCGGCGAGGAGCGGCTGCTCACCGGCCCGGAAGCCGGCATCACGCGCGATTCGATCTCGGTCGACTGGGATTGGCGCGGCCGCCGCATAAAGCTGTTCGACACCGCCGGCATGCGGCGCAAGTCCAAGGTGCAGGAGAAGCTGGAAAAGCTCTCGGTGCAGGATGGCCTGCGCGCCATCCGTTTTGCCGAGATCGTCATCATCGTGCTCGACGCGACCATCCCCTTCGAGAAGCAGGATCTGCAGATCGCCGACCTGATCATCCGCGAGGGCAGGGCGCCGGTCATCGCCTTCAACAAATGGGACCTGATCGACAACCCGCAGGAGCTTTTGGCCGAGCTGCGCGAAAAGACCGAGCGGCTCTTGCCGCAGGTGCGCGGCATCCAGGCGGTGACGGTGTCGGCCGAGACCGGGCGTGGCCTGGACAAGCTGATGGAAAGCGTCATCAAGACGCACAAGGTCTGGAACAGCCGCGTCTCCACCGGCAAGCTCAACCGCTGGCTGGAAGGCATCCTGGCGCATCATCCGCCGCCCGCCGTCGCCGGCCGCCGGCTGAAGATCAAATATGTCACCCAGGCAAAAACCCGCCCGCCGGGCTTCGTCGTCTCCTGCTCGCGGCCCGACGCGATGCCGCAATCCTATGTCCGCTACCTGACCAACAGCCTGCGCGAGGCCTTCGACATGCCCGGCGTGCCGATCCGCATGGCACTGCGGACGTCGGACAATCCGTTCGCAGGCCGCGCGAAGAAGCGGTGACATCTGGGGAGAAGCCGACGCTGATCCCCTCGTCATCCACGGGCGGAGCAAGGAGCGAAGCGACGCGCGCAGACCCGAGGATCCATGCCGTGACTTCGAGGCGCCGCGGCGGTTCAGGATTCTGCGCCGCTGCACCCTTCGCTCGACGTAACGGAATGGATTCTAGGGTCTGCGCGCGTCGCTTCGCTCCTTGCTCCGCCCTAGAATGACGAAAGCGCGGGGCGTCGGCCGAGAAACTAGGCCACTTCCCGCAGCCTCTCCTTCGCCCGCGCCCCATCCGGCAGCGTCTCCAGCGCCGCCTGCAAAAGAATCTCCGCCAGCCGCGCCGCCACCGGATCGAGTTCGGCGTCCTTCTGGTGCAGATGCAGCGCCATCATCGGCAGGGCGGGAAGCCCCAATACGTCCGGCGCGATCGCCCTGACATTGGCGGGCAGGCCGATATCGGTGCGGATCGTCAGGCCGAGGCCGGCCGCCACCGCCGCCCAGATGCCGCCGAGGCTGGGGCTGGAGAATGCCATGCGCCAGGGCATGCCGGCGCGATCGAGCGTTTCCGTGGCGACAGTGCGCAACAAGCACGGCGCCTCGAACACCACCAGCGGCAGCGGCTCGCCATTGCGCGGACCCGCCTCGATTGGCTTCGCCGGACCGATCCAGCGCGACTGCACATCGGCGACGTGGCGGCTGTAGGGCAGGGTGGTGCCGTCATGCCAGGCGAGCGCGATGTCGAGATTGCCTGACAGGACACGCTCGGCTAGGTCGTGGCTGCGTCCGATCCGCGCCTCGATGCGGACCTTGGGATGGGCGCGGGCGAAGCGGCCAAGCACGTCGGGCAGCACGGCCTCGCCGAAATCCTCCTGCAGGCCGAGCCGCACCCAGCCTTCCAGCTCGACGTCGCGAATGGCGGAGGCCGCCTCGTCGTTGAGCTCGATCAGCCGCCGCGCATAGCCGAGCATGGTTTCGCCGGCTTCGGTCAGCGCCAGGCCGCGCCCCGCCTTTCGGAAGATCGGCGTATCCGCCTGCTCTTCGAGCTTCTTCAATTGGGCGCTGACCGCGGAGGTCGAGCGTCCCAGCCGTTCGGCCGCCTTGGCGAAGCTGCCCAGCTCCATGCCGGTGACGAAGGTTCTGAGGACATCGAGATCGAATGTGACACGGCGCATGAGATTGTCCCGATTTTCAGGAGTATTGATCAAAAACTTCCTGATTTTATGGATGAAGCTATGGCGCTACATCCGGTCCGTCAAGCCTCAGCCGGCCGTCACGGGAATGGATCATGTCCGCCATCGTCACACGCAGCGACTGCCAACAGCCTGATGCAGCCGCCGTCACCTCCGCGCGCCGCGCCTTCGGTCCCAACCATCGCTGGAAGGTGCTCGGCACCGGCGTTGCGGCCAATGCCGGCTTCTCCGCCACCTTCTCCGGTATTCCGGCGACTGCGGTGGCGATGCGCCAGGGCTACCACCTCGACAATGCCTCGCTCGGCCTCGCGCTTGGGTTTCTCGGCCTGGGCGTGGCGCTGAGCGAGCTGCCCTGGGGCGTGCTCACCGACCGCTGGGGCGACCGCCGCGTGCTGTTGACCGGGCTCGGCGCGACGGCGGCATGGCTTCTCATCATGGCGCTGCTCGTCGTGCCGACGAAAATGGCCGTTCCCGGCGTCACGCTGCTTTCGGCGAGCCTGCTTGTCGCCGGCCTGCTCGGCGGCAGCGTCAACGGCTCTAGCGGCCGTGCCATCATGGGCTGGTTCGCAGAGGGCGAGCGCGGCTTCGCCATGAGCATAAGGCAGACGGCGGTGCCGCTCGGCGGCGGGCTTGGCGCGCTTGTCCTGCCGTCGCTGGCGCTGGCTCCGGGCTTTGCCGCGGTCTTCGGCTTGCTTGCGGCCGTCTCCGCCGTCTCGGCCTATTTTGCCTGGCGCTGGCTGCACGAGCCGCCGGTGGAAGGCGGTAGCCACGCCGCCGCGGCGACAACCGGCCCGGCGCCCTTGCGCAACATCCAAGTGTGGCGCATCTCGACCGCCATCGGCCTGCTCTGCTTCCCGCAGGTCGCGGTGCTGACCTTCGCCTCGGTCTTCCTGCACGACTTCGCCGACATGGGCACATGGGTGACCAGCGCAACCCTCGCCGCCGTGCAGACCGGCGCCATGGTGATGCGTGTCTGGAGCGGCCGCTTCACCGACCGTCACGGCAACCGCCGTCCCTTCCTGAAAGTCTGCAGCGCATTGAGCGCATTTGCCTTCCTGTCGTTGTGGCTGCTGGTGATGGGCTCGGCCGGAGCACCACTGCTGTTGCCGCTGCTTCCGCTGATGGTCGTCGTTGCCGGCATATTCGTCTCCGCCTGGCACGGCGTCGCCTATACCGAGCTTGCCACGCTTGCCGGCGCCGGCCATGTCGGCACCGCGCTCAGCCTCGCCAACAGCTTTGTGTTCGTCGGCTTCTGCCTGGTGCCGATCGCCATTCCGTGGCTGCTCGTGGTCTTCGCGTGGCCCGGTGTGTGGCTCGCGGCGGCGATCTGCGCGGCGCTCGCTTTCCCGATTTTCCTGCGCCCCGCCTGACTAGTCCGAACCTGATTCATCCCCATTCAGGCCCGATTATTCGCCGGCTTGCTGTGGAAACGGCAAGCCGGCTTCTCTCAAACATGAAAAGAACATGATCGATGTCGTTAACCCCGCATCAAGGTTAATGCTTCATTTTGGCTCTCCGGGGTCAGTAGCGTTCTGGAGAGTTCCGTGCATCGACGCGTTTCCATGCGGCTTGCCGCCGCCGCCGTTGCGAAAAGACGTTCCTTCCTTTCTCCTTTGGTGCTCGGGCTCGGCATGTGGATCGGCTTTCCGTCGGTCGTTGCCTATCAGGATATGACCAGCCTGATCACCGGCCTGGAAACGCCCAGCGCCCGCTGGAACGCCTATATCGAGAAATCCGCCGCCGGCTCGGTGCATGCCGCAGAAATGCCGTTCATCGATTCCACCGCCACCGGCTCGATCTCCGGCTCCGGCGTCAATCTGCCGGGCGTGGGCACGGTCGCCTTCCGTGGCAAGGGCAACGCCGCGGGCGCCACGCCCGATGAGGATCGTGTCGTGCGCGCCGACAAGAAGGGCCGCCTCGTCCAGGTCTCGCCCGTCGCGCCGCCCAAGAATTTCAGCGCCGGCTCGATCTTCGAGCGCACCTCCTCGCTGCTGCGTCCCTCGATGGACAGCGGCCTGAAGCTCACCTTCGCCAAGCCCGGCATCAAGGGCAAGGAAGTCCAGATCGCCCAGGCCTTCCATCTGCGCGAGGACAAGAAGCCTGATCCGGATCTGCCGGCAGCGCTCGTCGCCCTCGTCAACAACGACAAGCCGGACATCCTCGCGACCGCCTATGCCCAGTCCGCGCCCGACTATGCCAAGGCGTCGCCCTTCGAGGCGCTGCTGCAGGACGATCCGAACGACGGCCGTTTCATCCCGCCGATGGGCAAGGGCGACCACGCGTGGCTGCAGAACCCGCTGCCGGCCAGCGTCTTTTCCAAGCCCGAGCAGGCCTGCCTTGCCAAGGGCATCTATTTCGAGGCGCGCAGCGAGCCCGTCCGCGGCCAGGCGGCGGTCGCCCAGGTGATCCTGAACCGCGTCCGCAACCCGGCCTATCCGAAGACGATCTGCGGCGTCGTCTACCAGAACGACGACTGGTTCAATCGCTGCCAGTTCTCCTTCGCCTGCGACGGCAGGAAGAAGACGATCACCGACCAGGCCTCCTACAAGACCGCGCAGGAGGTCGCCATGGCGGTGACCGCCGGCAAGATCTTCATTCCCGAGGTCGGCTCGTCGACGCACTACTATGCCAACTACGTCCATCCCGGCTGGGCGCGCGCCATGCAGCGCATGACCAGGATCGGCCTCCACATCTTCTACCGCACCTATGGGGGCGGCTGGAGCTGAGCCGATTGAGCGGCTCCAGTCGAGCCGCCTAAACGACGCCCCTGGCTGTCCTTCTTTCGGCGCCCGGCATGCCCCGGCGAACGCGGCTTGCCGCCAGGATTCGCGCCGTCACCTCACGCGGGCGTGAAGGGCACGATGTCGCACCTCGATAAACCATTGTTTTAACAGCGAAAAATACATCGCTTGGAAGTTCGGCCCGTGGCTTGACGGGCGCGGACCCTCTAACTATGTTGCCGGCGACTTTAGAAGCGGACGGACGGCAATCGTCTGCCCGGGCAGGGGGGTTGCGATGGCCAACAAAACCGGGCCAGACGGAACCGGAGAAACCGGCCGCGGCAGGCAGCCAGAAGCCACCATCCGCGACGACGAACTTGAGCGCCGCCGGCGCGATCTCGAAGCATCGCTCGCGACGAGACGCACGGACCGGCTCGAGGGGAAAGACGAAGCAAAAGCTGCGGCCGGTTACGGTCAGGCGCTGAAACTGTCCAGCGAGTTCATCGCCGGAGTGGTGGTCGGTGTCGGCTTGGGCTGGATCATCGACCGCCTGGCGGGAACAGCGCCTTGGGGTCTGATCGTGGGCCTGCTGCTTGGCTTCGGCGCCGGTATACTCAATGTCCTGCGTTCGGCGGGGCTTGCACCGGAATTCGGTCAGGGCGGCAAGCCGCGCGAGCCGAAAGAATGAAGTGGGCGCCCCTGGGCGCTGAAGTGAACTCAAGAAGCCGATTGTGGCTTTGACGGGGATTTAAAGTGGCTGCTGCTGACAAGGTCGATCCGATCCACCAGTTCCAGATCCATCCGATCATCCCGCTGCATATCGGCGGCTACGACGTTTCGTTCACCAACTCCTCTCTGTTCATGGTCGTCACGATCGTGCTGGCGTCGGCTTTCCTCTATTGGAGCACGGCCAGCCGCGCCTTGATCCCGGGCCGCCTGCAGTCGGTCTCCGAAATGGCCTATGAGTTCGTCGGCAACATGCTGCGCGACGCCGCCGGCAAGCAGGGCATGCAGTTCTTCCCGCTGGTGTTTTCGCTCTTCATGTTCGTGCTGGTCGCCAATCTGATCGGCCTGTTCCCGTATTTCTTCACCGTCACCAGCCACATCATCGTCACCTTCACCCTGGCGATCCTGGTCATCGGCACGGTCGTCGTCTACGGCTTCGCCAAGCACGGTCTGGGCTTCCTCAAGCTGTTCGTGCCGCATGGCGTGCCAGGTCTTCTTCTGCCGCTGGTGGTGGCGATCGAAGTCATCTCCTTTGTCTCGCGCCCGGTCAGCCTCTCGGTTCGTCTTTTCGCCAACATGCTGGCGGGCCACATCACGCTGAAAGTGTTCTCGGGCTTCGTTGTCAGCCTCAGCGCGCTCGGCGCCGTCGGCATCGCCGGCTCGGTCCTGCCGCTTGCCATGGCCGTCGCGCTGACCGCCCTCGAGCTGCTGGTCGCCTTCCTGCAGGCCTACGTCTTCGCGGTGCTGACCTGCATGTATCTGAACGACGCGCTGCACCCGAGCCACTGATTTTCACCGGCGCTGCGGCGCCAGCATACCCAACGTACCAACCGCAACGAACAAGCAAACCACAGGAGTTTTGAAATGGACGCAACTGCAGCAGCTGCTATCGGCGCTGGTATCGCCTGCATCGGCATGGGCGGCGCGGGCATCGGCCTCGGCAACATCTTCGGCAGCTACCTCTCGGGCGCGCTCCGCAACCCGTCGGCTGCCGACGGCCAGTTCGGCCGCCTGATCTTCGGCTTCGCCGTGACCGAGGCTCTGGGCATCTTCTCGCTCCTGATCGCTCTGCTCCTGGTCTTCAAGTAAGATTGAGAGCTGACGAAAGGGGCCGCATGGTGCGGCCCCGTTCCATGGACAGGGGAATGAGATGTTCGTGACATCTGCCTATGCGCAAGAAACAGCGCCGGCCGCGGCCGAGGGCGATACGCATGCGGGCACTGCCGTGCCTGCCGCGGAGCATGAAGCGTTCCCGCCGTTCGACGCCAAGACCTTCCCGTCGCAGATCCTGTGGCTGGTCATCACCTTCGGGCTCTTCTACCTGTTCCTGAAGCGCGTTGTGATGCCGCGTCTTGGCGGCATCATCGATGTCCGCAACGATCGCATCACCCAGGACCTCGACCATGCCGCAAGGCTGAAGGGCGAGGCGGATGCCGCCGTTGCCGCCTATGAGCAGGAACTGGCGGAGGCCAAGGCCAACGCCAACAAGATCGGCCAGCAGGCAAGCGACGCCGCCAAGGCGGACGCCGAAGGCACGCGCAAGAAGCTCGAGGCCGAGCTCGAGAAGAAGCTTGGCGAGGCCGAGGCGAGCATCGCCTCGATCAAGGCCAAAGCGATGAAGGAAGTCGGCACGATCGCCGAGGATACCACGTCGGCCATCGTCGAGGCGCTTGTCGGCGGCAAGGCCGACAAGTCCGAGATCGCGGCCGCGGTCAAATCCGCGAGCCGGTGAGGAGCGGGATCATGGACGCCACATCACTTGCCACGCTCTGGGCCACCATCGCCCTGATCATCTTCCTCGCTGCCATCATCTATCTGAAGGTGCCGGGCATGCTCACCAAGTCGCTGGACGCCCGCGCGGCCAAGATCAGCGGCGAGCTCGAGGAAGCGCGCAAGCTTCGTGAAGAGGCCCAGCAGCTGCTTGCCCAATATCAGCAGAAGCGCAAGGAAGCCGAGAAGGAGGCCGCCGACATCGTCGCCGCCGCCAAGCGCGAGGCTGAATTGCTTGCTTCCGAGGCGGCCAAGAAGACCGAGGACTATGTCGCCCGGCGCACCGCGCTTGCCGAGCAGAAGATCAGCCAGGCCGAGCGCGAGGCCGTCAGCGAAGTGCGCGCCTCGGCCGTCGACATCGCTGTCGAAGCCGCCCGCGCCTTGCTTGCCGCCAAGGTCGATGCCAAGGCCGGTGCCGACCTGTTCAAGTCGGCGCTGGATGACGTCAAGGCCAAGCTGAACTGAGCGTGCGTCGAAGCTTCGAAATGAAAGCCGCCTGGGCAACCCGGCGGCTTTTTTGTTTGGCGTGGATAATCTCCCCCCTTGAGGGGGAGATGTCGCCGGAGGTGACAGAGGGGGTCGTCTCACGTAGAGAGCCGACTTCATTTGCTTGTCGCGGAAGGAGGTCGGCGCTTCACGCGGGGCGACCCTCTCTGCCTGCCGGCCATCTCCCCCTCAAGGGGGGAGATTATGCTACTCCAACCCGGCCAAGCTCTCTTCCTCGACCACCTCGGCGCCACCCAACCGGAACGGCGCGAAGGAGGTCCGGTGCAGCCTTGCCACTGGGCCATGCGCCTCGATGGCGGTGCGGTGCCGGACCGTCGCGTAGCCCATGTGCACTTCGAAACCGTAGTGTTCGTGATGGCCGCCGCAGCCGCACATCATGCGGTCGCGCATCACCTTGGCGACGATCGAGGCGGCGGCGATCGACTGCGAGCGCTGGTCGCCCTTGATCAGCGCGCGGCCTTCGCAGGCGAGACCGGGCGGAATATCGCGGCCGTCGGCCAAGGCGAGTTTCGGCTGCAGCGAGAGACCCGCGGCGGCGCGGCGCATCGCTTCTAGGCTCGCTTTCAGGATGTTGCTGTTGTCGATGCCTTCGGCGCTGATCGAGGCCATCGAGACGCTGAGCGCCGAGCCAAGGATCTTGAGGAACAGCGCCTCGCGCTGCAAATGGGTGAGGCGTTTGGAATCGTCGAGGCCTTCCGGGATATTCGCCGGATTGAGCACCACCGCGGCGGCCACCACCGGTCCTGCGAGCGGACCGCGGCCTGCCTCGTCCATGCCGGCGACCGGCCACAGCCCGTCGGCCATCGCCTTGGTCTCGATCGAAAAGTCGGGCTTCTCGACCATTTCAAAGAGAAGCGGAGAATCGGAACGCGCGCGAGCCATGGTGCGGCGAGGTTCGCATCGGCTCCGATTCTCCGCAAGTCCCTCCGGGTCGGGTGGGGCGCCGGACCGGGAGGGCACCGTCTCACGGCCGGGGGACAAGGGCCGGACGGAATTCTTGGAAACAAGAGCAATTCCAGACGGAAAACCGCTTTGCCTGGAACTGCTTGGCGCCGGCCGTCAGTGCCGGCGCCATCTTCACAGCAGCATCAACTGCTCGCCTGCGCCGGAGCCTGCGACGAATTGATCGATGCGAAGCTGCCGCCGCTCGACGTTGAGGCCGAGGCGCTTGGCCGCGATCTCGAAGCGCCGGCCGATCTGCCAGGCATAGGGTCCGGCGCCTTTCATGCGCTTGCCCCATTCGGAATCGTAGTCCTTGCCGTCGCGCATCGAGCGGATCAGCGACATCACATGCCGGTAGCGGTCCGGATAATGCCGCAACAGCCAATCCTTGAAGATCGGCGCCACTTCCAGCGGCAGGCGCAGGATGACGTATCCGGCCTCCCGGGCGCCGGCGGCCCGCGCCGAATCGAGGATGCGCTCCATCTCCGGATCGTTGAGGCCGGGAATGATCGGCGCCACCATCACGGAGGCCGGGATGCCGGCATCCGACAATTGCCTGATCGCCTCCAGCCGCTTCGTCGGGGTCGACGCGCGCGGTTCCATGGTGCGGGCCAGCATGCGGTCCATCGTGGTCACCGACAGCGCCACCTTGGCAAGGCCACGCTCCGCCATGCGCGACAGGATGTCGATGTCGCGCGTCACCAGCGCCGACTTCGTCACGATGCCGACCGGATGTCCGCGCGCCTCCAGCACCTCGAGGATCTCGCGCATGATCCGGTACTGCTTCTCGATCGGCTGGTAAGGATCGGTGTTGGTGCCGATGGCGATGGTGCGCGGCTGGTAGCCCGGCTTCGACAACTCCCGGTCCAGCATGCGCGCCGCATCCGGCTTGGCGAACAGCTTCGATTCGAAATCAAGCCCCGGCGACAGGCCCATGAAGGCATGCGTCGGACGGGCGAAGCAGTAGACGCAGCCATGCTCGCAGCCGCGATAGGGATTGATCGAACGGTCGAAGGAAATGTCGGGCGACTCGTTGCGGGTGATGATGGTGCGCGGCTTCTCGACCTGCACTTCCGTCTTGAACGGCGGCAACTCCTCCAGCGAGTTCCAGCCGTCGTCGAAGACTTGCCGGCTGACCGGCTCGAACCGGCCGGACGGGTTGATGCCGGCCGAGCGCCCGCGATTGCGGTCGGGCCGCACGCGCATGCCGCTCTGCTCTATCATCGCGTTCGCCATCTCGGCTCTGCCCGCTCCGAAAGCGGCAATGTCGGCGCGCACGATCTGTTCCATTTTCGCCCTCTCCCAGGGACTGTCGGCAGGCTGTCGAATCGCTCTGTTCATGAAACTATTCCTATTTTGCCGATGAGAACAAAGCAAGAACTTTTTCGCTTGGCGCGCGCAACTGGCGCATCGCCGCACTTTCCGCTATTCGCCTAGGCATGCTCAGCGTTCTCATAGAGACCCGCAACGACGAAGAGGGACTTGCCCGCACGCTCGCCTCGCTGGTCGGCGGCGCGGTCGAAGGCGTCGTGCGCGACGTCATCGTCTGCGATCAAGGCTCGACCGACCAGACGCATCGGGTGGCCGAGCATGCCGGCTGCCATTATGTGAGCGCTGGGCTGGGCGCCGGCATCGGCCAGGCCAAAGGCGATTGGCTGCTGCTTCTGGAGCCCGGCGCCCGGCTGGCCGAAGGCTGGATCGACGAGGTTGTCGCGCACACGGCAAAGCAGACCATGCCGGCACGCTTTTCACGCGCTCGGGCCGACCGCGCGCCTTTCCTGGCGCGCGTCTTTTCGGGTAATCGTGCGCTCGCCGAAGGTCTCGTCATCAGCAAGCGCCAGGCCGCGGCTCTGGCAAAGAGCGCTCGCGGTGCGGAGGCCCTGGCTCGCGGTCTCGCGACCAGGCGGTTGAACGCCGAAATCTGGGTGGCGCCGCCGAAGTGAGGCCTGCGCTTGCTTAAGAGGCAGGCTTGCCGCCGCGCCTGAGGTGCTCGTCCAGCCGCGGCATGATCTCGACGAAGTTGCAGGGCATGTGCCGGTAGTCGAGCTGCGCCTTGATGATGCCGTCCCAGGCGTCCTTGCAGGCGCCGGGCGAGCCCGGCAGCACGAAGACGAAGGTGGCGTTGACGACGCCGCCGGTCGCACGGCTCTGGATCGTCGAGGTGCCGATCTTGTCGTAGGAGATGCGGTGGAAGACTTCCGAAAACCCGTCCATGCGCTTTTCGAAGATCGGCTCCAGCGCCTCCGGCGTCACGTCGCGGCCGGTGAAACCGGTGCCGCCGGTGGTGATGACGACGTCGATGTAGTCGTCCTTCGACCAGCCGACGACCTTGTCGCGGATTTTTTCGTGGTCGTCGGTGACGATGTCGCGCGCCGCAAGCACATGGCCGGCTTGCGCGATGCGGTCGGCCAGCGTCTGGCCGGACCTGTCGTCGGCAAGGCTGCGCGTGTCGGAGACGGTCAGCACCGCGATGCGCACCGGAATGAAAGGTCGGCTCTCATCAAGCTTCGCCATCGCTCACCTCCATGCTGCGCGTGGCGGCCACGAACCAGTCGGGATGACGCGCGCGGATCTCGATCGCCGCGCGCTTGGCCACATTGCCGGTCTCGAACAGGCCGAAGCAGGTGGCGCCCGAGCCGGACATGCGCGCAAAGGCTGAGTCGGCGCGTTTGAGCGCTTTGAGCGCCGCGCCCACCGCAGGTTCGATCGAACTGGCGGCGCCTTCGAGATCGTTGCGGGTCGATTCCAGCCAGTTGCGGACGGCGTGGAAGTCGAGGCGCCTCG
This sequence comes from Mesorhizobium sp. M2A.F.Ca.ET.043.05.1.1, assembly GCF_003952445.1. Classification (NCBI taxonomy): domain Bacteria; kingdom Pseudomonadati; phylum Pseudomonadota; class Alphaproteobacteria; order Hyphomicrobiales; family Phyllobacteriaceae; genus Mesorhizobium; species Mesorhizobium sp. M2A.F.Ca.ET.043.05.1.1. The sequence continues at coordinate 3,438,635 of NZ_CP034446.1, read as the reverse complement.
GCAGCGGCGGCAGCGCGTCATTGTCGCGACGGGAGAGCGCCTTGAACACGTCCGGTGTCGAGACGGCGATGCCCGGATTGACCAGGACCAGACCAAGCGCCGGAAACGCGGGGAGCGGCGACACCTCATCACCGATGCCGCGTGCGATCAGCGGCTTCGACTTCAGGCACATCGGCAGGTCGGCGCCGAGCGAAAGCCCGATCCGGGCCAGCGAAATCTCGTCGATATCGAGCTTCCAGAGCCGCGCCAAGCCGTTGAGCGCGGCTGCCGCGTCGCTGGAGCCGCCGCCGACTCCCGAGGCGATCGGCAGGTTCTTCTCCAGCCGGATGGCGACCGGCGGCGTGCGCTGCGCGCCGGCTTCCCGGCGCAGGGCATCGCGCGCCTTCACCACCAGATTGCCGTCGTCGAGCGGCAGGCCGGCGGCATATCGGCCGGACACCGAGAATTCGTCCTGCTCCGCCGGTTCGATTTCCAACCGGTCGCCGAAGCGGGTGAACACGGCAAGGCTGTCGATGAGATGATAGCCGTCGCCGCGCCGTCCGGTGACATGCAGCGCCAAATTGATCTTGGCCGGCGCGAGCCACGTCCGGACCTCTGTGCCGGGCTCCAGGATGTCGGCTGCTGGCGAGATGGGATCAGTCCTTGGCGAGACGATATTCGCCGGTCTTGGGATCCTTGACCAGCGTGCCCATCGTGCCGTTCGCCGCCTGTTTTTCGGTGCGCCGGATCTTGGCTGTCACGCGCTCAGCCTCGCGCACGAAAGCGCGGTAGCCGAAATAGGCGGCGGCGCCGACAACAGCGAAGAAAATGATCTGCGGCATATCCAAACTCCTCCCGCGTTCTCGCGGCAAGGCCGGCCGATGGGTCGGTCAAGCGATCATGCTAGACGCAATCATGGCTTTTTCAAAGCCCGAAGCGCGCCCACAGCGCGCGTTCTTCCGCCGCATCGAGGACGCCGTTTGCGGCGGCAACGGCGATATCGGACGCCGAGAAGCGCGAGCCGAACAGGCCGAAACGGCCGAACAGGCCGCGCGGCGCGCTGATCAGCTTGAGCTGCGTCTTGTCGCCGAAACGGGTCTTGAGCACGCTGCGCATGTCGCCCAGCGCATCGACAAGGCCGAGCTCGAGGCCGCGCTTGGCTGTCCAGAACAGGCCGGTGAACAGGTCGGGGTCGTCCTTCAGCTTCGAGCCGCGCCGCTCCTTGACGAGGTCGATGAAGGTCTCGTGCACTTCGAGCTGCAGAGCCTTCAGCCGCTCCACGTCCTCCTTCTTCTCGGGCTTGAACGGATCGAGCACGGCCTTGTTCTGGCCGGCGGTGTGGACGCGCCGCTCGACGCCGATCTTCTTCATCAGCTCGGGGAAGCCGAACGAGGCCGAGACCACGCCGATCGAGCCGACGATCGAGGACGGGTCGGCGAAGATCTCGTCGCCGGCGACCGCGATCATGTAGCCGCCGGAAGCCGCGACATCCTCGACGAAGACCAGCACCTTTTTGTTCTTCTCCGCCGCCAGGTCGCGGATGCGCTTGAAGATCAGCCGCGACTGCACCGGCGAGCCGCCCGGCGAGTTGATCGAGATGGCGACCGCCGGCGCGTCGAAGCCGAACGCCTTTTCGATGAGGCCGGCCGTCGAGGCGAGCGACAGGCTCGGCCGGAACTGGCCGCCGCCGGCCATGATGGTGCCTTGCAGCCGGATGACCGGAATGGTGACGACTGTCGAGCGCCAGGATTTCGGCAGCAGGCGGTTGAAAAGGCGTTTCACGAACGGGTGTCTCCGGACAAGATGCAAAGGAGCAGGGTGAGATCAGGCAAGTCGGTAATGTCTTTCGGGCGCGATGTCACCTTGCCTGCCATGTAGGCATTCGCCGGCCAACGGCAATGCCGCATCGCCGGCCCAGGATCAATCGCCGTACAGCGATGCCAGGCCGTTGTTGATCATTTCCGTCCGCTCCGTCGGCGCGTTGCCGGATGGTCCGTGCAAGGCGAGCGGCGGGCGGATCGACAGTTTTCCGCGCGCCCCGAGCACCGCCCTGACGACGATGCGGATCGCCGCCGCGTCCGGACGCGGATGCACGCATAGCAATTCGGCATCGCCAAAGCGGCCTTCGATCGCATCGAGGATGGCGACCAGTTGCTCGGGCCGGGCGATGACGGCCAGGCCGCCGCGCGGCCTGGCGACGGCGGCGGCGCTCCTGATCCAGCTCTCGAACAGCCCGTCCTCCGCCACATGCGCCTGCCGGCGCAGCGCGTCGGGCGTCGAGCGGTCCTGCGCCGCGTTGAACGGCGGGTTCATGATGACGAAGTCGAAGGAATTGTTGGCGAGCCCGGCCTCAGCGCGCGCTCGGCCGGTCAGCGTCACGTCGGCCGTGAGCACGCGAGCGCGGTCGCCGAGATGCGCATTGCCGGGATGCGAAAGCGTGGCGGCGGCGAACCCAGCCATTTCGGTCGAGCGCTCGACGAGCACGGCCCGGGCCGTCGGGCAGCGCGACAGCACGGCAAGGGCGGCGGCGCCGGCGCCGGCGCCGAAATCGGCGAGCCGGCCGGAAAAGCCGGCCGGCACCGCGGCTGCCAGCATCATGGCGTCCATGCCGGCGCGATGACCGCCCTGGCTAGGCTGCACCAGCCAGAAGCGGCCGCGATGGAAGGCATCGACCGTGTGCGCCGGCGTATCTGGGGCGGTCGTCGCTGCCATTATTTCTGGCGGATCTCGTTTTCGATGCCGGCATCCTTGAGGATGCGGCGCGCCACGTCGGCCTTGTCGGCGTCGACCATGACACGCTTCTGCAAAAGGCCGATCGACCCCTCCAGCACGCTCATATTCTGGTCGGCGACGAAACAGGCGATGCCGGCGTCGCGCATCAGCGATTCGACAAAGGAGATGACGACGGCGTCATTGGTGCGGACAAGCTCGATCATGGAACGAAAATCGCAGGTTGCGGCGTTCGTGTAAACGTGCGGGTAAACACAGCGTCGGCAGAGCGCGCCAATTCGCCTCTTGCCGTGTCCGGTTGTGCCGCCCTAGAGTCGGCGCGGGATCAAGGGTGCCGTGGTGCGCGCTGCTCGTGCGCGTCAATGTAGACGGGAGTTGTCGTGGTGGGTGTCGTTCTCAACATCGAAGGCAAGCGGGAACCCGCTTCCATCAAGGATCTGATCGATTTGACGGCTGCCGACATGGGACGCGTCAACGAACTGATCCTGTCCAAGGCCGGCTCCGACGTCGAAATGATCCCGGAGATCGCCAACCACCTGATCTCTTCCGGCGGCAAGCGGCTCAGGCCCATGCTGACGCTCGCGGCCGCGCAGATGTTCGGCTATTCGGGCGAAGGCCATGTCAAGCTCGCCACCGCGGTCGAGTTCATGCACACGGCGACGCTTCTGCATGACGACGTGGTCGACGAGAGCGCGTTGCGCCGCGGCAAGAAGACGGCGCGCATGATCTGGGGCAACCAGGCGAGCGTTCTCGTCGGCGATTTCCTGCTCGGCCAGGCCTTCCGCATGATGGTCGAGGTCGGCTCGCTGGAAGCCCTCGACATCCTGTCGGCCGCCGCCTCCATCATCGCCGAGGGCGAGGTGATGCAGCTTGCCGCCGCCAAGAATCTCGACACCACCGAGGACGAGCATTTCGCCGTCATCAAGGCCAAGACCGCGGCGCTGTTCTCGGCCGCCGCCGAAGTCGGGCCGGTGATCGCCCAGGCCTCGCGCACCGATCGCGCCGCGCTGCGCTCCTACGGCATGAATCTCGGCCTCGCCTTCCAGCTCATCGACGACGCGCTGGATTACGGCGGGTCGAGCACGGATCTCGGCAAGAATGTCGGCGACGATTTCCGCGAGGGCAAGGTGACGCTGCCGGTGATCCTCGCCTACCGGCGCGGCACCAAGGCCGAGCGCAGCTTCTGGAAGCGCGCCATCGAGGAGAACGTCACCGACGATGCCGGGCTCGAAAAGGCGATCGGCCTGATGGCCCGTCACGGCGCCATCGCCGACACGATCGGCCGCGCCCGCCATTTCGGCGAGATCGCCCGCGACGCGCTGGCGCCGCTGGAGGCGACGCCGCAGAAGTCGGCGCTGCTCGACGTCATCGATTTCTGCATCAGCCGGGTGAACTGAGCCTGCTTGGCTCCCTGCGCCTGGCTGGCATCCGCCGGGCGGCGCGTCCGTGAATCCCGATCCGGTCGTCTCGACAAAGGGCTGCCCGGCAAATTATCTATAAATATGGCCAGCACAGAAGACACGATCGCCGTCCGCATCAGCAAGGAACTGGCGGACCGCATCATTTCGGGCGCGATCGAGCCCGGCTCGCGGCTGCGCCAGGACCATGTCGCCGAGGAATTCAAAACCAGCCATGTCCCGGTGCGCGAGGCCTTTCGCCGTCTGGAGGCGCAAGGCCTGGCGATCAGCGAGCCCAGGCGCGGCGTGCGCGTCGCCTCCTTCGATCTCGGTGAGGTCAGGGAGGTGGCCGAAATGCGCGCGGCGCTGGAAGTGCTGGCGCTGCGCCATGCCGCGCCGCATCTGACGGCGTCGATCCTCGACCAGGCCGAGGAAGCGACCAAGGCCGGCGACAAATCCCGCGACGTCCGCTCCTGGGAAGAGGCCAACCGCACCTTCCACCGGCTTATCCTGGCGCCCTGCAACATGCCGCGCCTGCTCTCCACCATCGACGACCTGCACGCGGCGAGCGCGCGCTTCCTGTTCGCCGCCTGGCGCTCGGAGTGGGAAACCCGCACCGACCAAGACCACCGGGCGATCCTCAGCGCGCTACGGCAAGGCAACACCGAATCGGCCGCCGCCACGCTCGGCCGCCACGTGCAATGGATCGGCCAGAAGCCGGTCAAGACCGCCTCCGGCCGCACCCGCGACGCCTTCGCCATCGTGGGGTAGCGATCGGCGATCAGCCGAGGCCTCTCAACTTCGTCATCGTCGGCTAGTGATTGGCCGAGGCATCCCAGCTTCGTCATTCCAGGGCGGAGCAAGGAGCGAAGCGACGCGCGCAGACCCTGGAATCCATGCCGTTACGTTGGAGCCTTGCAGCGGCGCAGAAGACCTCCGTTCTGCCCCGCCTTTGCCATTAGGCGTAGTCACGGCATGGATCCTCGGGTCTCCGCGTCCGCTTCGCTCCCGCTCCGCCCGTGGATGACGAACCTGGAGGCTTGCCATCCTCACGAAAATATGGATTCGATAATAGATGAAGTCGCAAAATTATCTATAATTCGCACAAACAAGGGAAGACACCGTGACCAACGCAACCGTTTCGATCGACAAGCCCTCCTTCAGCCCGCTCAAGCTGCACAGCCGTTCGCTCGCCTGGCAGATCGGCGCCGTGATCATCGGCTCGCTGTTCTTGGCGCTGTCCTCGTACATCGAGGTGCCGATGGTGCCGGTTCCGGTGACCATGCAGACCTTCGCCGTCACGCTGGTCGGCGCGCTCTACGGCTGGCGCTTCGGCGCGCTGACCATCGCCGCCTGGCTGGTCGAAGGCGCGGCAGGGTTTCCGGTGCTGGCGGGCGGCGCCGCCGGCGTGCAGCATTTCGTCGGTCCGACCGGCGGCTACCTCTTCGCCTTCCCGGTCGTCGGCGCCGTCGTCGGCTGGCTGGCCGAGCGCGGCTGGAACGGCAACCGCGTCATGCTTGCCTTCGCCGCCATGCTGATCGGCAACCTGCTTTGCCTGGTTCTGGGCACCGTGTGGCTTGCCGTCATGATCGGCGCCGAGAAGGCGATCACCTTCGGCTTCCTGCCCTTCATCGTCGGCGGCCTGCTCAAGTCGGCGCTGGGTGCCGCGACGCTGAAGGTGTTTTCGGGCAACCGGCCGGCCGATCCTCGGTAAGCCGCCGGGCGGATGACCGAACCCGACACCAGATGACCGTCAGGCTGCGCGCCCATCATCTGCTTTGCCTGCTGACCTATGTCGGCAAGGGCTACTCGCCGGCCTTCACCGCCAACTACGACAAGGTGGTGAAGCGGCTGGGCGAGGGCGAGGATATCTTGATCGTTTCCGGCCCGGACGACATCTGCGCCCCGCTGCTCAATGAGTCAGAGCCGCACTGCCGGGGCGAAAGCGCTGCCGGGCGGGATGACGTCGCGGCTCGCGATGTCGCCGGTCTTCTCGGTCGGCCGCTCCCGGCCGGCGCTTGGCTCGAGCTCGATCCCTCGACGCTCGCGCGCATGCGCGAGGCCTTTTCTTCCGGCCTGACGCGCAAGGCGTGCCCGGGCTGCGAATGGTTCGAGCTGTGCGGCGCGGTCGCGGCGAGCGGCTTTCACGGAACGCGCATTTAGACGGATATGGCGAAATTCGGCCGCCGATCCGCATATTTTTCGCTGACTGGCATCGTTTTTTAAGCCGGATGATTGCATTGTGATTCGCTCGGCGATTGAAGCCCGACCCCAAAAAGGCCATGCTTTGGCCGGAAAAGATCGAGTCTGTGGGCGGTCCGCCGAGGGCGGGATCGCATCTGGCTGAAAGGGATACGATGCGGCAAGGACGTGCGCGCTGGCTGACGAGGCTGGCATTTTTGACCGGAGTGGCGCTCTGGGTGCTGCCGGTCCAGGCCAAGGAAGAAGCCCAACCGCTGCAGATCACGTCTTTCTCGGGCGCCTATCTTGCGGCCCATATCGCCGAAAGCGACAACGACCTCGACGACGCGATCGCCTATTACAAGCAGGCACTGGCCTTTGCCCCCGATGACAAGGATCTGCAGCAGAGCCTGATGCTGGCGCTGGTCTCGCAGGGCCGCTTTGAGGAATCGCTGGTCTATGCCGACAAGCTGAAGGAAGTGCCCGATGTCGAGCGCTTCTCGCGCCTGGCGCTGGCCATCGATTCCTTCCACAAGAAAGACTACGCAAAGGCGCAGTACTGGCTGAAGCTGTCGCTCGAATCCGATCTCGACCGGCTGCTTTCCGGCGTCATGGACGGCTGGGCCAAGCAGGGCGCCGGCAACGCGTCCGAGGCCATGGATGCCATCGACAAGCTGAAAGGCCCCGATTGGTTCGGCCTGTTCAAGTCGTTCCACCGCGCGCTGATCGCCGATGCCGCCGGCCTCAGCGACAAGGCCGACGCGATCTACGCCGCGACCTTGGCCGACACCGCGGCCGGGGGCTCCGCGCCCGAAACCTGGATGCGCAATGCCCAGGCCTATGCCTCCTTCCTCGCCCGCAAGGGCGACAAGTCGAAGGCCGAGGCGGTATTGAACCAGGCGGAAGCCTTCGCCCCGGGCAAGCTCGAGATCACCACGCTGCGCGACCGCATCGCCAAGGGCGACAAGATCGAGCCGCTGGTCGCCGGCCCGGCCGACGGGGCATCCGAAATTCTGCTCGACCTTGCCACCGCGCTCAACCGGGGCGGCGGCGAGCCTTTCGTACGGCTCTATTTGCAATACGCGCTGGCGCTGAAGCCGGACAGCGACGCCGCGTTGGTGCAGCTTGCCGCCGTTGCCGAGCAGCTGAAGGACGGCGAGGGCGCGGTCGCGCTCTATCGCCGCATTCCGGAATCCTCACCGCTGAAAGAGCTCTCCGACCTGCAGATCGGCCTCAACCTTGCCGATCTCGACAAGCATGACGAGGCGATTTCCCACCTCAAGGCCTATCTCGACAAGCACCCGGACGACATGCGCGCCTATCTGGCGCTTGGCGGCGTCTATGGCTCGAAGGAAGATTTCCGTTCGGCCGCCAATCTCTACGACAAGGCCGTCGAGCAGCTGAAGTCGCCGACCGCCGCCAACTGGAACATCTTCTACCAGCGCGGCATCGCCTATGAGCGGCTGAAGGAATGGCCGAAGGCCGAACCCAATTTCCGCAAGGCGCTGGAGCTGCAGCCCGACCAGCCGCAGGTCATGAACTATCTCGGCTATTCCTGGGTCGACATGAACATGAACCTCAAGGAAGGCCTGGCGATGATCCAGAAGGCCGTGGATCTGCGGCCGAACGACGGCTACATCGTCGATTCGCTGGGCTGGGCTTACTTCCGGATGGGCCGCTTCGACGACGCCGTTCGCGAGATGGAACGCGCCGTCTCGCTGAAGCCGGAAGATCCGGTCCTCAACGACCATCTTGGCGATGCCTACTGGCGCGTCGGCCGCAAGCTCGAGGCCACCTATCAGTGGACCCAGGCGCGCGACCTGAAGCCCGATCCGGATGTGCTCGCCACCCTGCAGCAGAAGCTGCTCAAGGGCCTGCCGCCGATCGAATCCAACACCGCGCAGGAAACCCCGAAGGTGAAGCCGGATCCGACCCCCGTGCCCAAGGGCTGAGCGACTTTCGTCGACGTTCAATAATGCGGGGCTCGTCGAGCCCCGTTTTCGTTCGGCTTGGAGTCTGCCAAGCTTGGGCCTCCCCTGAACATCGGCAAGCGCCAGTTCCCCGGCGGGGAAGTGTCGACCTTGTAGCTGCGGTTGCTCGGCAGCCGCGTGCGTTGGCGATTGGCCGAAACACCCATCGCGATCGTCATCCACGGGCGGAGCAAGGAGCGAAGCGACGCGCGCAGACCCGAGGATCCATGCCGTGACTTGGAAGCGCCGCCACGGTGCAGAATTCTGCTCCGTTGCACGCCTTGGCGAAGGTAACGGCATGGATTCCAGGGTCTCCGCGACGGAGCTTCGCTCCTGCTCCGCCCTGGAATGACGATCGCGTTGGGCGTTTCGGCCAATCTCCAACGCATGCCACCTGCCAACGCAAGCGGAGCCGATAGGTCAAAATCCCTGTGTCCAGGAGCTAAAACATCTTTCTGTACACCACGAACCCGGACTTCTCGGCGACCTTGTCGTAGAGCTGCATCGCGGTGTGGTTCGTCTCATGCGTCAGCCAGTAGACGCGGTTCGCGCCCGCTTCACGGGCGCGTTCGTAGACGCCTTCGATCAGCGCCCGGCCGACACCCTGGCCACGCGCGGCCCGCGTGGTGAAGAGATCCTGCAGGTAGCAGCTCGGCGCGATCGACGTCGTCGAGCGGTGATAGAGATAGTGGACTAGGCCGAGCAGGCTGCCTTCGCGCTCTGCCACCAGCGCATGCACCGGCTCATAGGCATCGAAGAAGCGCGACCAGGTCATCTGCGTGATCTCGCCGGCAAGCGCCGTCGGGCCGGAGCGCCCGTAAAACGCGTTGTAGCCATCCCATAGCGGCAGCCATTGCTCGTAATCCTGCCTTGTGACGGGGCGGACGGTAAGTTGACCGGACATGGCGGGACCTCTGTCGTTGACGCGGAACGGAGCAAACGGCGGCCGCCGCTCGACGGCAATGGGCCAGCCTGCCGTAAAGCTTTCCGCCTTCCCGGACGCGAGCCACTGCCTTGACGCTCGCCGGCCCGGCAACTAGGGAAGCGTCATCCTGCGCTTTCCGAGGCCGCCGTGACCATCGAGATCCCCGCCCATATGCATCCCAGCCGCTCCTTCCAGGGGCTAATCCTGACCTTGCACAATTACTGGGCCGACTATGGTTGCCTCATCCTGCAGCCCTACGACATGGAAGTCGGCGCCGGCACTTTCCATCCGGCGACGACCTTGCGAGCGCTGGGTCCGCTGCGCTGGAACGCCGCTTACGTCCAGCCCTCGCGCCGGCCGAAGGACGGCCGCTACGGCGAGAACCCCAACCGGCTGCAGCACTATTACCAGTACCAGGTGATCCTGAAGCCCAATCCGCCGAACCTGCAGGAGCTCTATCTCGGCTCGCTGGAAGCGATCGGCGTCGATCCGCTGCTGCACGACATCCGCTTCGTCGAGGACGACTGGGAAAGCCCCACGCTTGGCGCCTGGGGGCTCGGCTGGGAATGCTGGTGCGACGGCATGGAAGTCTCGCAGTTCACCTATTTCCAGCAGGTCTGCGGCATCGAATGCGCGCCGGTGGCAGGCGAATTGACCTACGGGCTGGAGCGCCTCGCCATGTATGTGCAGGGCGTCGACAATGTCTATGACCTGAATTTCAACGGCCGCGAAGGCGCCGAGAAGGTCACTTACGGCGATGTCTTCCTGCAGGCCGAGCAGGAATATTCGCGCCACAATTTCGAATTCGCCAACACCGCGATGCTGCTGCGGCATTTCGAGGACGCCGAGGCCGAGTGCAAGGCGCTGCTCGATGCCGGCACGCCCAAGCCGAGCGACAATCTTCCGATGCACCGAATGGTCTTCCCGGCCTACGACCAGTGCATCAAGGCAAGCCACGTCTTCAACCTGCTCGACGCGCGCGGCGTGATCTCGGTCACCGAGCGCCAGAGCTATATCCTGCGCGTGCGTAATCTAGCCAAGGCGTGCGGCGAGGCGTTCCTGAAGACGCGGGCTGGCGGGCTGGCGGCGGCTTAGAGCAATTCCAGGCAAAGTGCGTTGCGGTTTTCCGTCCGGAATTGCGTCAAAACAAGATAGAGCGAATTCGCCGTTTCCATGAAACGGCGGATCGCTCTAAGCCGGTACGGCTTTCACGGTCTCGGCGGCGGCGCCGACCGGCAACACGACCTGCGCCGTTGCGCCATCGATCGTGCGCATGGCCTGCCTGACCCCCGGCATCGTGATCGCGCCATGCATCTGCGCGGCGAAGCAGGCGCTGAGCGCCAGGATCTGCAGGGTTCTCGATGCCGTCTTCATCGTCGTTCAGCCAATAGGTCTCTGCCTGAGCGTGTGTCGCTTCAGCGCAGCGTTCGGTTCATGGGAAGGTCTGCTCCAAGGACGACCGACCCCGAGCCGTCCCGACAGCGGGCTGAAAAATTCCGTGAAATCGCTTGAAGAGGCGATCTCCTAGCGGGGTGACAGCGGCCGGCCGAGTTGCTATTTCCCGCCCATTCGTGACGGCGCTGACGCGCCGGCCCTCCCCACCAAGGGGAGGGTGGGAGCCTAATCATGCCTGACCTACTGCTAGAACTTCGCTCGGAAGAGATTCCCGCCCGCATGCAGCGCAAGGCTGCCGGCGACCTCAGGAAGATGCTGACCGACGGTCTGGTCGAGGCGGGTCTCACCTATGAGGCGGCGCGCGAATATTGGACGCCGCGACGCCTGGCGCTCGACATCCGCGGCTTGACGGCGCGCTCCAAGGACATCCGCGAGGAGATCAAGGGTCCCTCGACGACGGCACCCGAGCAGTCGGTGCAAGGCTTCCTGCGCAAGGCCGGGCTTTCGTCGATCGCCGAGGCGCATGTCCATTCCGACCCGAAGAAGGGCGACTTCTACGTCGCCCATATCTCGAAGCCGGGCAGGGCGGCCGAAGAGATCATCGCGGAGCTGGTGCCGGGCATCATCAAAAGCTTCCCCTGGCCGAAATCGATGCGCTGGGGGCCGGCCTCAGCCAAGCCCGGCTCGCTGCGCTGGGTGCGGCCGCTGCAGTCGATCGTCTGCACCTTCGGTCCGGAGACAGAGGAGCCGGTCGTGGTCGATTTCGAGATCGACGGCATCCGCGCCGGCAACGTCACCTATGGCCATCGCTTCCATGCGCCGGGCCCGATCACCGTGCGCCGCTTCGACGACTATGTGGCGAAGCTCGAAGCGGCCAAGGTCGTGCTCGATGCCGACCGGCGCAAGGAGATCATCCTGCACGACGCCCGCAATCTCGCCTTCGCCAACGGACTTGATCTCGTCGAGGACGATGGCCTGCTGGAGGAAGTCTCCGGCCTGGTCGAATGGCCGGTCGTGCTGATGGGCGAATTCGAGCAGGATTTCCTCACCATTCCGGGCGAGGTCATCCGCCTCACCATCCGCGCCAACCAGAAATGCTTCGTCACCCGGCCGCAGGGCGCGGGCGAGGATCTCTCGAACCGCTTCATCCTGGTCGCCAACATCGAGGCGAACGATGGCGGCAAGGAGATCGCCTATGGCAACGGCAAGGTGGTGCGGGCGCGCCTGTCCGACGCGCTCTATTTCTGGAAGACCGACCAGAGCGACCTGCCGGATCTCGATCAGCTCGCGGATTCGGCGGCAAGGTTCGGCCTCGATTTGATGAAGCCGCTCGACCAGCGCATGGCGCGCCTCGATCATCTGAACGTCACCTTCCACGCCAAGCTCGGCACGCAGGGAGAGAGGGTTGAGCGTATCAAGAAGTTGGCGATAGAGCTTGCCCCGGTCGTCGGCGCCGATGCAGCGCTCGTCGCCCGCGCAGCCGTGCTCGCCAAGGCCGATCTGCAGACCGAGGTGGTCGGCGAGTTCCCTGAATTGCAGGGCGCCATGGGCCGCAAATACGCGTTGCTGCAGGGGGAGAATCCCTCGGTCGCGGCCGCCGCCGAGGAGCATTACAAGCCGCAGGGTCCGTCCGACCGCGTGCCGACCGATCCGGTCTCGGTAGCGGTGGCGCTCGCCGACAAGCTCGACACGCTGACGGGCTTTTGGGCGATTGATGAAAAGCCTACAGGGTCGAAGGATCCCTTTGCCCTCAGAAGAGCTGCGCTGGGGGTGATCAGAATCGTAGTGGAAAACGGGACGAGGCTTGAACTAGCTACCGTTACGTCGACTCACTTTCGCCAGTTGAGACGACAGGAAGCGCATGTCGCCACTCGCGAGCGCTTGGAAAAAGTCAAAGCGGGGTCCGATCAAAGCACCATATCATTGGTTGGCAGTGACGTTGCAATGTCGGTCAACAGAGTGGTGGAGGGGCGACATATTGATGAAGGTGCGCTCGATCTTCTCGCCTTCTTCCACGATCGCCTGAAAGTCTACCTGCGTGACCAGGGCGCGCGGCACGATCTGATCGACGCCGTCATCACGCCGCAGTCGGACGATCTCCTGCAGATCGTGCGCCGCGTCGAGGCGCTGGGCTCCTTGCTCGAAACCGACGAGGGCAAGAACCTGCTCGCCGGCACCAAGCGCGCCGCCAATATCCTGGCCGCCGAGGAGAAGAAGAGAACGGCCGTGGCCGAGACCGTTGAGCCGGCTCTGTTCCGCGAAGACGCGGAAAAGAAGCTCTATGCCGCGGTGAATCAGGCCGAGAAGGAAGCCGGCCAAGCAATTCAAAACGAAGATTTTTCCGCCGCCATGCTGGCGCTTAGCGTGTTGCGCGAACCGGTTGATTCATTCTTTGAAGGCGTTCTCGTGAATGATGAGGACCAGGCCGTGCGCGCCAACCGCCTGGCGCTGCTTGCCCGCATCCGCGCTGCCACCGACCAGGTCGCGGATTTCTCAAAAATCGTCGGCTGACGGCTCGAAAAATCGATCATTTGGACCTGCCCGCATCCGGTAGGATGCGGGCAGGCTTCAACAATTCTGCGCCCGAAATTTAATGCGCCGGAGCCGGCTTACAGTCATACGGCGATGACCTCCGCGTGGGAGAACCGATGCATGTCGCCCGGAAGCGCAGCGGTTCCGGGACAACGACATGCATCAGACAAAAGACGTTCCCCAAACCACGGAGGCATGCCATGAATCCCGTTGACGATATCGACCTGATTGAAGAGACCCCGGCCGCCGCCGAGGCCGTCGAACCCGCTTCCGACGACATCCTCGACCATGCTGCCGCCGCGGCGGTCGAAGCCGCCGACATGTCCGAGGACGACGAGGACGAAGACGGCGACGAAGAAGAAGAAGAAGAAGCCAAGGCCTCGGGCGATGACGAGGATGAAGACGGCGACGAAGATGAAGACGATGCCGACGAAGACGATGACAAGGAAGAAGCGGCCTGAGTCGTCTGCAGTCGTTTGAAGAATGAAGGGCGGCGCGTTTCGCGTCGCCCCTTTCGTCAGGCCAGCCTGATCAGGCTGCCAGGAAGAATGGCCCCGTCAATCAGGAAGATTGAGGCCTCAATCTTCCACGATGCTGACCCGCACGCTGTCGGAGTAGACATCCACCTCGATCAGCGGTTCGCCATTGACGATGGCGCGCCTCGTTGCGCTGCTCATGGCGCCGCCGCGTTCCAGCATGCGCTGCAGGTCGGCGCGCGAGCCGTCGCTGCGGAACCAGGGATCGCCCTGATCGTCGCTGTCGCGCCGATGGAACTTGTGCCAGTTGGCGCGGTCTTGCCGCACCATCTGCGCCGCGCTGCTCAGCGGATAGCCGTCGCTGGCGCGATGATCGCGATCGGAAATCCGCGCGACGTAAGAGCCGAGCATGTCGTCGGCTCGCGCCGAACCCGCGACCAGTGTCGCCGCCGCCACCAATCCGGCAACGGCCATTGCTTTCGAAACGGTCATGAAACCCCCATTGAACGCCAGCGCGATAGTGCCCGATCCGGATGACGGGAATCGGACAGAGCCGAGCGGTTAGCACATCGAAGCGGTTTCCAGTGTGATCTACATCGCCTTGCCGACGCGCGGCAGGGGCTGGCCATTTGACGGCTGCGCCTGTGGCTGCGCGTTGGCCGTCGCGGCCGGTTTGTCGCCGGTTTTGCCGTTGCCGTTCGAAGCAGACGCTGTGCCGTTGGCAGGCGTTGCCGGCGAAGTGCCGTTTGCCGGTGCGGCCGCGGTTGTTGTTGCCGGTGCCGTGGGCTTCGCCGCCGCGGTCGCCGCGGGCGTTGCGAAGGCGCCGCCGACGATGCCGCCGCGGATGATCATAGGCGCTGGCTGATGCCCGAACCTTTCGGGAATAGCCGCGACCTTTTCGTCGGTGACGGCGGGCACGGGGTCGCCCAGCGCAATCATCGATGGCGCGGAGAGCGCCGACAGCTTGGCCGGATCGATCGCTTCCAGCCTGACCACCGAAGGCGTTGAGGTCGAGACGCCGAGCACGACGATCGACGACGCATGCGCCGCACCGTTCATCGCTAAAAGGCCGATGCCGAACGCTCCGAACAAACGCATTACAAAACTCCCCAGCCCGCAACTACACCGGCCCGCACCTTAAGGCAGGCAAATTGAAGCCGGCTTGCCGGGAAACTTAACATTTTAGGGATTGATAAATCGCCAATGCCCGCCCTTGCCCGATGGAAGCCGTCGTATTACGGGACCGGCATGTCTGAAGCGCGTCGCGTTGAAACGGATTCAATCGACGCGCTTTAGGTTTTGTTTCATGCATGTTGTTGTCCCAAAACCGCTGCACACTTTTGGGCAACATGCATCAGGACTGGTGGCAAATTTGGCTGAGATATTGGCGGTTGGCGAGGCGCTTGAGCGGGCTTTGGCGTTGCTGCAAGCCGGTGACGTTGTCGCGATCCCGACCGAGACGGTTTACGGCCTGGCTGGCGATGCCACCAACGGCGTCGCCGTGGCGCGCATTTTCGAGGCCAAGGGCCGGCCGCGCTTCAACCCGCTGATCGCCCATGTCGCCGATCGCGCGATGGCGGACCGCATCGCCGGCTTCGACCCGCTCTCGGCGAAACTCGCGCAAGCCTTCTGGCCCGGCCCGCTGACGCTGGTGCTGCCGCAGCGCGCCGACAACGGCATCCATCCGTTGGTCACCGCGGGGCTGGACACGATCGCGTTGCGCATGCCGCGTGGGTTCGGCGGTGAGCTGATCGCGCGGCTTGGCCGGCCGCTCGCCGCTCCCAGCGCCAATTCCTCGGGCAGGATTTCCGGCACGACGGCGCAGGCGGTCGCCGCCGATCTCGGCGACAGGATCAAACTGGTCGTGGATGGCGGCGCGACCCCCGTTGGCCTGGAATCGACCATCCTCAAGGTCGAGGACGGCAAGTTGCGGCTGCTCAGGCCGGGCGGCATCGGCGCCGAGGAGATCGAGGCCGCGGCCGGCGCGAAACTGGTGCGCGGCGCTGCCGGCATCGAGGCGCCAGGCATGCTTGCCTCGCATTACGCGCCGGGCGCGGCGATGCGGCTCAATGTTCAACAGATCGTGAGGGGCGAGGCATTGCTTGCCTTCGGCCGTAACCGCGCCGAGGGCTGGCAGGATGCGGCGGCTATGCGCAATCTCTCAGAGACCGGCGACCTGCGCGAGGCGGCCAGCAACCTTTTTGCCGCCATGCAGGCGCTTGACCGCGTCGGCGCCGCGACCATCGCCGTCGAGCCGATCCCTTTCGAGGGGCTGGGCGAGGCGATCAACGACCGGCTCGCGCGCGCCGCTGCCCCCCGTGACAAGCAGGCCTGAGCGCCATAGGTTCTTGCCGCCATGAACGATCAGCCCTTCGACCTCGACCCTGCCGTCATCGACCGCTTCGCGGCAATCGTCGGCGACAAATATGCCTTGCGCGATCAGGCCGACATCGCGCCTTACATCACCGAGCGGCGCAGCCTCTGGCATGGCCGCACATCGCTGGTGCTGAGGCCCGGCAGTGTCGAGGAAGTGAGCCGCATCATGCGGCTTGCGACCGAGACCGGCACGCCGATCGTGCCGCAGAGCGGCAACACCGGGCTGGTCGGCGCCCAGGTGCCGGACAAATCCGGCCACGACATCGTGCTATCGCTGTCGCGGCTGAACCGCATCCGCGAGATCGATGTCTTGTCGAATACCGTGACGGCCGAAGCCGGCGTCATCCTGCAAACGCTGCAGGAGGCGGCCGACGCCGCCGATCGGCTGTTTCCGCTCTCGCTCGCCGCGCAAGGCTCCTGCCAGATCGGCGGCAATCTGTCCTCCAATGCCGGCGGCACGGGCGTGCTTGCCTATGGCAATGCGCGCGAGCTCTGCCTCGGCGTCGAGGTGGTGCTGCCGACCGGCGAGGTTTTCGACGATCTGCGCAAATTGAAGAAGGACAACACCGGCTACGATCTGAAGAACCTCTTCGTCGGCGCCGAAGGCACGCTCGGCGTCATCACCGCCGCGGTGCTGAAACTGTTCCCGAAGCCGAAGGGCAGGGAGGTCGCCTTTGTCGGCCTGCCATCGTCCCCGAAAGACGCGCTTTCGCTGTTCACTTTGGCGATGGACCGCGCCGGCGCTTCGCTCACAGCTTTCGAGCTGATCGCCAGAAGGCCTTACGATTTCACGCTGAAGCACGGGCAAGGCATCACGCGGCCGCTGGCCGACGACTGGCCATGGTATGTGCTGATGCAGATCTCGTCCGGCCGTTCCGAAGAGGACGGCAAGGCGCTGATCGAGGAGGTCCTGTCAGCCGGCCTTGAGCAAGGCATCGTTGGCGACGCGGTGGTGTCGGCAAGCCTGGCCCAGGGCGACGCCTTCTGGAATTTCCGCGAGACGCTGCCCGAATGCCAGAAGCCCGAGGGCGCCTCGATCAAGCACGACATCTCCGTGCCGATCGCCTCGATCCCCGACTTCATAGATAAGGCGGCCGGCGTGGTGGAAGGCGTCTGCCCCGGCGCGCGCGTGGTCTGCTTCGGCCATATGGGCGACGGCAATCTTCACTACAACATCTCGCGCCCGGTGGACTGGCAGGACGAGCCGTTTCTCGAGCTCTACCACCCGATGAACAAGGCCGTGCATGATGTCGTGCGCTCCTTCCACGGCTCGATCTCGGCCGAGCACGGCATAGGTCAGTTGAAGCGCGACGAGCTCATCGCCACGGCGCCGCCGATGGCGATCGACCTGATGCGCCGGGTGAAGGCCGCCTTCGATCCCGCAGGCATCATGAATCCCGGTAAGGTTATCTGATCCTTCCCATATCTGGTGGGCGGTCGCATTCCGATAACCATCGGCTCCGATCAGCAAAATTTAACCGACTTTCTTAAGCGCGCCGGTAAGAAGCCAGCGCTAACATTTCTTCCCATAACGAGGCCGGAAAAACCGGCCCTGAGAGAACCGGAAAACGGCCCTCAGGAGTAACAGGGAAGACATCGATGAACACTGGACTGAAGCCAGTCTGGGCCGGGCGCAACATGCGTCTCGACCCGTTTCGCCTGCCGCAGATGGTGAGCTATGCCACCCGCGACGACTATGGCGATGTGACCTTCACCATCGACCAGCGTGGCGCCGTCATCCGCCGCATGCTGGAGATGAGCGGCTTGCCGGCGATCATCGCGCTGCCCGCCAAGGCGTTCCGCGGCGTGGCCGCCCGCGCCATGGAGGATGCGGACGGCAACGTCACCGTGACGCTCGAGCTCCTGCACAATGATCCGATGCTGTCGGTGCCGCTGCTGGTCGCCGACGATCTCGAGGATGTCGCCGCCGACTGGCGCGCCTGGGCCGATGCCTATCGCCTGCCGATGCTGCTGATCGAGGCCGACGGCATCGCCCGTACGCTGGAAGAATCGCTCGGCGCCGCCATCAAGGCGCTGCCGCCGCAGGAGCGCCGCAAGGGCCGCGTCTCCACCACACGCCGCCCGCGCTTCCTCGCCCGCCGCAAGGCCGGCAATCTGGGCCTGAGGCTCGTCATCGACGGCCAGGAGATCATTGCAAGGGAGTAGCAGCGATTTTTCCTTCTCCCCTTGTGGGAGAAGGTGGATCGGCGCGCAGCGCCGAGACGGATGAGGGGTGTTCCAGCGGAGAGAGACGCTGGCTTTCCGTGGAACACCCCTTGTATCTGCACGGACAGAGATTTGTGCAAGGAAAGCGACTGAGCCTCGAACCGGACGGCCATCCGATACGAGGCTTGGCGAAGTCGCCCGACACCCCTCCGGTCACAACCGTGGATGAGCCTGGGATCTTCGCCTTCGTCACGCACGACCGAATAGTCGCTTGGCTCCAATCGCACGCACAAGGCAGGTTACCGTGAACAAGATCATATGTGGAGTGGATGTTTCGAAAGGATGGCTCGATGCCCATGTCGAGCCGAGCGGGGCGGTGGGCCGCTTCGGCAATGATGCGGCAGGCATCGCCGATCTGGCCGCCTGGTGTCAGAGCCACGACGTCGAGCTTGTCGTGATGGAGGCTAGCGGCGGCTATGAACGACTGGCCTTCCTGCTGCTGTGGGAGTTGGGCGTATGCTGTGGCTTGGCCAATGCCCGCAGTGTGCGCTACTTCGCCGAGGCGATGGGCTTCCTGGAAAAGACCGACAAGATCGATGCCGCCATGATCGCCCGCTATGGCGCGGTCAAGCAGCTCAAGGCGATGCCGCCACCAAATGCGGCCCAACTGCGGCTCAAGGCGTTGGTTGCCCGGCTTTCCCAGGTGACTGGCGATCTCACCGTTCAAAAGCAGCGCAAGAGTGCTGCCCTCGACGCCGAGACCGTCGCCAGCCTTGATGAGGTGATCGCGCTGCTCACACGCCAGAGCCGCAGGCTCGAGGGTGAGATCGCTTCGCTCATCGACGATGATCCGTTGTGGGCATGCCTCGACCGGGCCTTTCGCTCGCTCAAGGGCGTGGCCTCTCGCACCGTGCCACGGCTGATGGCGCAACTGCCTGAGATCGGCATCGTCTCCAACAGGGCCATCGCTAAGCTGGCTGGCCTGGCTCCGATCGCCAATGACAGCGGTAAGCGCAGCGGCCGAAGAGCGGTGCGCGGTGGCCGCGCCGGGCCGCGAGGCGTCCTCTTCCTCGTTGCCAGCATCGTTGCCAAATATGATCCCCATCTCGCCGCCTTCAAGCAACGGTTGCAGGCGGCTGGAAAGGAAAAGATGGTCATTCGCATTGCGCTCGCCAGGAAGCTGCTCGTCATCCTCAATGCAAAAGCACGCGACGCGCGCAAACAGTTCGCAAATGCAACTTGACACCTCAGATAGTCGCTCATCCGTCGCCTTCGGCGACACCTTCTCCCACAAGGGGAGAAGGGGGAGCCCCGCTACACCAGCGGCTTCAGCCATATCCAAACCGAACCGCCGATCAGCCCCAGGAAGATCAGCCAGCCGACCTGGTTGTTCGACTTGAATAGCTTCAGGCACTGGTCCGGATTGTTGATGTCGAGCCGGATGATCTGGCGCCCCATATGCGCGCCGGCGGCGATCAGTCCCGCCAGCGCCACGATCGGCACCTGCGCCGAGGCGAAGGCGATGGCGAAGCAGATCAGCGCGCCGCCATAGAGCCCGCTAAGCCACATCTTGGTGTTGTCGCCGAACAGCCGCGCCGTCGAGCGCACGCCGACGATGGCGTCGTCTTCCTTGTCCTGATGCGCGTAGATCGTGTCGTAGCCGATCACCCACAGGATCGAGCCGATATAGAGCATGATTGCCGGGCCATCGATGTCGCCGAACTCGACCGCCCAGCCCATCAGCGCGCCCCAGGAGAAGGCTAAGCCCAGCACGAATTGCGGCCAGTTGGTGATGCGCTTCATGAACGGATAGACCGCGACGATCACGAGCGAAGCGATGCCGAGCGGAATGGCGAAGCTGTTGAACTGCAAGAGCACGGCCAGGCCCACCAGCGCCTGGATAATGACGAAGATCCAGGCCTGGCGGCGCGTCACCTTGCCGGCCGGCAGCGGCCGCGAGCGGGTGCGCTCGACCTGGTTGTCGATGTCCTCGTCGGCGAGATCGTTATAGGTGCAGCCGGCGCCGCGCATGGCGACGGCGCCGATGAAGAACAATACCAGATACCAGGGCGCCGGAAGCAGCGTCAGCAGCGGGTCGGTCGGACGCGGATAGGCGCCCGCGGCAAGCGCTGCCGACCACCAGCAGGGCCATAACAGGAGTTGCCAGCCGATCGGCCGGTCCCAGCGCGCAAGCTGCGCGTAAGGCCACAGCCAGCGCGGCAGCACCCGGTAGACCCAATGGCCGCTCGGCGCGTCGGCGACGCGGCCCTGGATCGCTTTCGACTGGACGGTTTCCATCACGCTGGAGTGGCAGCAGCAGGCAGCGCCGTCAAGCGGCCGTGGTGTCGCTCAAGCGCCGAAAACTCAGGCGGTGAAAACATCGTGACCGGCAAACCATGCCTTGGCGACCTCGATGAAGGCCGTGGCCGCCTTCGACAGGCGCTGGCGTGTGTCATGCGTCAGGATGATGCGCTGCATCGGCAGCGGATCTGAGAGCGGCTTTAAGACCAGCGGCAGCCCGTCATAGCTGCGGTCGCCATGGGGCCTGGTATAGCTGACGGCGACGCCGAAGCCGTTGGCCACCATGGAGCGCTGCAATTCGAACGAGCTCGTCGTCGCCCGCGCGATCGGCGACAGGCCGCGGCTGAGGAAGAGGTCCAGCATATGCTGCCAGCTATGCGGCTGGTCGGTGGTGATCAGCGGATGCTGCGCAAGCTCGGCCAGGCTGACGGCATGCTTGTCCGCCAGCACGTGGCCTGCCGGCAGAAGCGCGTGCGGCCGCAATTCATGCAGGAGAATGCGCTTGAAATGCCCGGGAAGCCCGAGATCATAAGTGAGGCCGAGATCGACGGCGCTGTCGGCCAGGCGCCGCCCCAGGGTCTCGAAAGTCTCGTCGCCGATGACGACGGTGACGGCCGGGCAGCGTTCTGCGAAGGCGCGCATCAGCGCCGGCGCGAAATAGGGCGCCAGGTCCTCGAAGCAGCCGAGCACCAGCTCGCCGCCGATATCGGCGTCGCGCGATCCGAGCGCCGCCAGCTCGTCCGCCTCGCCCAACACCTGCCTTGCCTTGGCGACGGCCCTGCGGCCGAAAGATGTCAGCGCAACGCCGCTGCCCCGCTGGCGCACGAAGAGCTTCTGGCCGAGCGCGTCCTCGACATGGTCGATCGCCACCGAGATCGAAGGCTGCGACACGTTCAGCGCCTGGGCCGCCATGGTGACGCTGCCATGGCGGGCGACGGCGACGACATAGCGCAACTGCGTGAGTGTGAACTTCATAGGTCAAAACTATAAGCAGGATGACAAGTTATTATTTTACGTAATGTGAGGCTCTTGCGATAGTCGGTCATCGACAAGCAGGAGAGCACGATGGCCAGCCCGAAGATCGACGCCGCGACGATTGCCGATTACCAGCGTGACGGCGCGGTCTGCATCCGGGGCGCCTTCAAGGACTGGGTCGACGTCATCGCCGACGGCATCGAGCGCAACATCCAGAACCGGAGCGCCACGGCCTCCGACATCGCCGGCGGCAAGGGCAGCTTCTTCGACGACTACTGCAATTGGGAGCGCATCCCGGAATTCGTCAGGATCGTCAGGGAATCGCCTGCGGCAGAACTCGCGGCCGCCGTCATGCAGTCGCGCAGCGCCCAGTTCTTCCACGACCACGTCCTGGTCAAGGAGCCCGGCACGCAGAAGCCGACGCCCTGGCACCAGGACATTCCCTATTACTTCGTCGACGGCAGCCAGACGGTGAGCTTCTGGATCCCGATCGACCCGGTGAAGGAAGCGACGCTGCGGCTGATCGCCGGCTCGCACAAATGGGAAAAGATGGTGCTGCCGGTGCGCTGGCTGAACGACGCAAATTTCTATGCCGGCGAGGGCGACTATTTGCCGGTGCCCGATCCCGACAACGACCCGTCGATGAAGGTGCTCGAATGGGAGATGGAGCCGGGCGACGCCATCCTGTTCGATTTCCGCACCGCCCATGGCGCGCGCGGCAACATGACCTCGGCGCGGCGCCGCGCGCTGTCGCTGCGCTGGGTCGGCGACGACGCGCATTATGTCGAGCGCCCCGGCCGCACCTCGCCGCCCTATCCCGGCCACGACATGAAGCCGGGCCAGAAGCTGCGCGAGGACTGGTTCCCCGTTATCTATCAGAGCTGAGCGGCCCTGCTTCGTCATCCACGGGGCGGCTTCGACAGTCCCCGGCGTTTGCCCTGCTTTCCCGTGCGCAATTGCCGCCAAAATGCCAAGACGCCTTGACCCGCCGCCCGCGGACCAATAGCGGGTTCTGGGAGACGATCAGCAAGAGGTGGCCATGAACGTTCTTCTTCTCGGCTCGGGTGGCCGCGAACATGCGCTCGCCTGGAAGATCTCCGCCTCACCGCTGCTGACGAAGCTTTATGCCGCGCCTGGCAATCCGGGCATCGGCCGTGTCGCCGAACTGGTAAAGCTCGATGTCGCCGACCATTCCACCGTCGCCGCCTTCTGCCAGGAAAAGAAGATCGACCTCGTCGTGGTCGGCCCTGAAGGCCCGTTGGTCGCCGGCATCGCCGATGATCTGCGCGCCTGGGGCATCCGCGTCTTCGGTCCGTCCAAAGCGGCGGCCAGGCTCGAGGGCTCGAAGGGCTTCACCAAGGATCTTTGCGCCAAATTCAACATCCCGACCGCCGCCTATGGCCGTTTCGACGACCTTGCCTCGGCGAAAGCCTATGTCGAGAAGACCGGCGCGCCGATCGTCATCAAGGCCGACGGGCTCGCGGCCGGCAAGGGCGTCACCATCGCCATGACGCTCGATGAGGCGAACGCCGCGCTGGAAGCCTGTTTCGACGGTGCCTTCGGCGCCGCCGGCGCCGAGGTCGTGGTCGAGGAATACCGGCGAGGAGGCGAGCTTCTTCTGTCTGTGCGACGGCGCCACGGCGCTGCCCTTCGGCACCGCGCAGGACCACAAGCGCGTTGGCGACGGCGATACCGGGCCGAACACCGGCGGCATGGGCGCCTATTCGCCGGCGCCGGTGATGACGCCCGAAATGACCGAGCGCACCATGCGCGAGATCATCGAGCCGACCATGCGCGGCATGGCCAATCTCGGCGCGCCTTTTGCCGGCATCCTCTTCGCCGGCCTGATGATCACCGACCAGGGCCCCAAGCTCATCGAATACAACACCCGCTTCGGCGATCCCGAATGCCAGGTGCTGATGATGCGGCTGAAGGACGACCTGCTCGTCCTCCTCAACGCCGCCGTCGACGGCCAACTCGCGCATATGTCGATCCGCTGGAGCGACGAGACGGCGCTGACCGTGGTGATGGCCGCGAGGGGCTATCCCGGCACGCCGGAAAAGGGTTCGGTCATCCGCGGCCTCGACGAGGCCGAGCGTGATGGCGCCCAGATTTTCCACGCCGGCACCGCCATCAATGGCGGCGCGCTGGTCGCCAATGGCGGCCGCGTGCTCAACGTAACCGCGCTCGGCAAGGCCGTCGGCGAGGCGCAGGCCAAGGCCTATGCGGCGATCGAGCACATCGACTGGCCGCAGGGCTTTTACCGGCACGACATCGGCTGGCAGGCCGTGGCGCGCGAGAAGACCGGCGCGTAACCCAGCTCAGGCGGCCGCGCTCTTTCGTCCGCCGCGCGCCCAGGCCGGCAGCCAGTCGCCATGCGCGGCAAGCAGGTCGTCGACTAGCGACCAGATCTGGTCGAGATCGAGCTCGGCGGCGGTGTGCGGGTCCATCATCGCCGCGTGGTAGATGTGCTCGCGGTTCTCGTTGATCAGCGCCCGCACTGTCAGTTCCTGCACATTGATGTTGGTGCGGATCAGCGCCGTCAGCTGCGGCGGCAGGTCGCCGATATAGGTCGGCTGGATGCCGGAGGCGTCGACCAGGCACGGCACTTCCGCCGCGCAGCCGAAAGGCAGCGAGGTGATGCAGCCATTGTTGCGGACATTGCCGTAGATCACCGACGGCTCGCCGGTCCACACCGAATTCATGATCGAGGAGGCATATTCCCTGGACTGCTCGACCTCGATGCGATCGGCCGAGCGATAGGCTTCAGCCTGGCCCTTCCAGCGCTCGATCTGCTCGATGCAACGTTTTGGATATTCATCCAACGGAATGCCGTATTTCTCGATCAGGTCGGGACGCCCGTCCTTGATGAAATAGGGCGTGTATTCGGCGAAATGCTCCGAGCTTTCGGTGACGAAATAGCCGAGCCGCGTCAGCATCTCGTAGCGCACCTTGTTCGGGCAGCGCGGGTTCCAGCCGGGCTTCGGCGCGCGGCCTTCGCGATAGGCGCGCACGAGGTCGGGATAAAGGTCGCGATAGCTGCCGTCCGGCTGGCGATGCTCGAATTTGAGATAGAACGCCATGTGGTTGATGCCGGCCGAGCGATAGCGGATCTCCTCGTAGGGAAGGTCGAGGTCGTGCGCCAGCTCCATTGCCGTACCCTGCACCGAATGGCAGAGCCCGACCTGCTTGATCGTGGGGTATTTCTCTGCGATCGCCCAGGTGTTGATCGCCATCGGGTTGACATATTGCAGCATGATCGCCTCGGGGCAGACGGCGAGCATGTCCTCGCAGATCTTCCACAGATGCGGCACGGTCCTCAGGCCCCGCATGATGCCGCCGACGCCGAGCGTGTCGGCGATGGTCTGGCGCAGGCCGTATTTCTTCGGCACCTCGAAATCGGTGACGGTGCATGGCTCATAGCCGCCGATCTGGAAGGCGACCACGACGAAGTCGGCGCCTTTCAGCGCCTTGCGCTGGTCCGAATAGGTCTCGGCCTTCGCCTTGACGCCGAGCGTCGCGATCAGCTTGTTGACGACGATGGCGCTTTCTTCCAGCCGCTGCGGATTGATGTCCATCAGCGCGATCGTAGCGCCCGACAGTGCCGGCCGCTGCAGCACGTCGCCGACGATGTTCTTCATGAACACCGTCGAGCCGGCGCCGATGAACGCGATCCTGGGATTCTTTGCCACTTTTGAAGCCTCCGGCCTTGTCTACGCCACCTCGAAAGCGGCCCTGACGAGCCGTTCGGTGTAGGCGGTCTTGGGATTGGAAAGGACCTCGTCGACAGGTCCCTGTTCGACGATCCTGCCGTGCTGCATGACGATGACGCGGTGGCACAGCGCCCGCACCACCTTGAGGTCGTGCGAGATGAAGAGGTAGCTCAAGCCGCGCTCGTCCTGCAGCTTGCGCAGCAGATCGATGATCTGCGCCTGGACCGAAAGATCGAGCGCCGATGTCGGTTCGTCGAGCAGGATGAATTCCGGCTCCAGCGCAATGGCGCGCGCGATCGCGATGCGCTGCCGCTGGCCGCCCGAGAATTCATGCGGAAAGCGCGACAGGATGTTGCCGGGCATGCCGGCGCTGACCAGCGCCTCGCGCACCCGCTCGACCCGTTCGCGCCGCGTCGCTCCCAGCCTGTTGACGACCAGTCCTTCCTCGATGATCTGGCCGATCGTCATGCGCGGATTGAGCGAGGAGAACGGATCCTGGAAGACGATCTGCATGCGCGAGCGCAGCGGCCGCATCTCGGCGCGCGACAGCGTCTCGATCGGCTGGCCGTCGAAACGGATCTCGCCGCGCTTGGCGTCTTGTAGCCTGAGCAGCGCCTGGCCGAAGGTGGTCTTGCCGGAGCCGGATTCGCCGACCAGCCCCAGCGTCTCGTGGCGGCAGAGCTTCAGGTCGAGATCGTCGACTGCGACCAGCTCGCGCCAGTCGGGTTTGAGGAACGTGCCGTGGCGCAGCATGAAGCAGACGCGCACGCCATTCGCCTCGAGGATTGGGCCGGACCCCTCCGGCAACGGCTGCGGCCGGCCATGCGGTTCGGAGGCGAGCAGCCGCTGCGTGTAGGGATGCTGCGGATTGGCGAAGAGCCGCTCGGTGACATTGTGCTCGCGCATCTCGCCATGCTGCGTGACATAGACATAGTCGGAGAATTTGCGCACCACGGTGAGGTCGTGGGTGATCAGGATCACCGCCATCTTCAGCTCCTTCTGAAGATTGCGGATCAGGTTGAGGATCTGCGCCTGCACCGTGACGTCGAGCGCGGTGGTCGGCTCGTCGGCGATCAGCACATCGGGGTCGTTGGCCAGGGCCATCGCGATCATCACGCGTTGCCGCTGCCCGCCGGAGAGCTGATGCGGATACTGCTTGAGCCGCGCTTCCGGTTCGGGAATCTGGACATGCTTGAGAAGCTCGAGCGCCCGCGCCCAGGCCTCCCTGCGGCTCACCTTGCGATGCACCCGGATCGCTTCGACGATCTGGCCGCCGACTGTGTAGATCGGGTTGAGCGAGCTCATCGGTTCCTGGAAGAGCATCGAGATGCGATTGCCGCGCAGCTTGCGCCGGGCGGCCTCGGGGAATTTCAGGATGTTCTGCCCGAGATAGTCGACGCTCGAGCGTGGCGACACGGTCGCCCGCCGCGACAGCAACCCCATGACCGTGCGTGCGGTCACCGATTTGCCGGAACCGGATTCGCCGACAATGGCGATGGTCTCGCCGCGATAGAGCTGGAACGAGACGTCCTTCACCGCCTCGACGGTGCCGTGCTCGACCTTGAAGGCGACCTCGATGTTGCGGGCATCGATGATGGGCTGTTCATGGCGCGCGGCGTGGTCGAGCCGGACGGCCGGTGCGAAATTCTCCGCGAGCGCGATCGTCGTCATCCCGGCCACCTCAATAAGGATCGACGGCATCGCGCAGGCCGTCGCCCAGCGCGTTGAAGGCAAACACGGTGACCAGCACGAAGCCGACCGGCGACAGTATCCACGGATAGGTGCCGATGACCGAATAGGTCGCCGTATCCTGCAGCATCAGCCCCCAGGAGATCAGCGGCGGCTTCACCGCGAAGCCGAGGAAGCCGAGGAAGGCTTCGAGCAGCACAACCGTCGGGATGGCGATCGTCACCGCGACGATCACATGGCTCATCACATTGGGAAAAATGTGCTGGACGATGATGCGCCGGTCGGTGGCGCCGACCGCCATGGCGGCGCGCACATAGTCGATCCGCGCCAGCGCCAGCGTCTTGCCGCGCACCTCGCGCGACATCTGCGCCCAGCCCAGCGCCGACATGACGATGATGACGAAGGCGAGGAAGACATTGGTCGGCGCGGTGACCGGGATCAATGTCGTCAGCGCGAGATAAAGCGGCAGCTGCGGGAAGGCGAGCACCAGCTCGACGAAGCGCTGCATCCAGATATCGAACTTGCCGCCGAAATAGCCGGAAACCATGCCGACGGTGGTGCCGATAACGGTGATGATGAAGACCACCGTCAGCGCGATCATCAACGAGACGCGCGAGCCGTGGATGGCGCGCGACAGCACGTCGCGGCCGAACTTGTCGGTGCCGAGGAAATGCACCGGCTGGCCGTCCATCGACCCGAACAGGTGCCGGTCGGCCGGGATCAGCCCGAACAGCCTGTAGGGCGCGCCCTCGACGAAGAAGCCGAGCAGGCGCGGGTGGTCGTAGTCGGGGCCGACGATCGGCTGGAAGGTAACCGGATCGAGATCGGCCGAGTCGGCCAGCGCATAGATCCTCGGCCGGAAGGTGAAGTTGCCGTCCTTGTCATGAAAGCCCGGCACCTGCGGCGGCGCGAAGGCGACATCGGTCGCCTTCGGATCCGAGGGTGCGATGAAATCCGCGAACACCGCCATGACGAGCAGAAGCACGACCAGGAAGAGCCCGGCCATGCCGGTCCAGGAGCGCTTCAGCCGCCGCCAGACCAGCGCGATATAGCTTTCGTTGCCATGCGCCGGCTCGGCGATGGCCACGCCTTCGCCTGGCGGCGGCGGGGAGGGATCGCGCGCCAGCATCTAGCGCTCCCCGAACTGGCGGATGCGGGGATCGAGCAGCACCAGCAGCATGTCGGCGATGATGTTGCCGACGATCAGCGTCGCCGAGAGCACCATCATGAAGGTGGCGGTCACATAGACGTCCCCCACCGCCATCGAACCGACGATGGCCGGTCCGACGGTCGGCAGCGCGAAGATGATCGCCGTCTCGATCTCGCCGGTCAGCATATAGGGCAGCACCACGCCCTGATACATGACCAGCGGATGCAGCGCATTAGGCACGGCATGCCGCATGACGACCGCGCCGCCGGTCAAGCCCTTGGCCTTGGCCGTCTCGACATATTGCATGTTCAGTGTGTCGAGCAGATTGCCGCGCATGACGCGCATGTTGTAGGCGAGGCCGCCGAAGGTCGCGATCGCCACCACCGGCCAGACATGCCTGACCAGGTCGACGAACTTCGCCCACGACCATGGCGCGCCGCCATATTGCGGCGAGAAGAACGAGCCGATCTCCGAGACGTTGAACTGGAAGACCAGCAGATAGACGATGATCAGCGCCATCAGGAAGCGCGGCACCGTCATCCCGAGGAACGAGATCGCCGAGAGCGTGGAGTCGATCCAGCTATACTGCCTTGTCGCCGCCCATATGCCGAAGGTTATGCCGAGCACCGAGGCGAGCAGGTGGCAGACCAGCGCGAGCAGCAGCGTGCGCGGCAGGCGTTCGCCCACGACGTCGGCCACCGGCTTGTTGTAGTAGAGGCTGTAGCCGAAATCGCCGCGGGTGATGATGCCGCCGATCCAGTTGAGATACTGGACGGGCAACGGCTTATCCAGGCCGTGCTCGACGCGATAGGCCTGTGCCTGCGCCTCTGCCTGCGCATAGGAGGCCCCGCCCTGGTTGATCAGCTGCGATTTGATGTAGTCGGCATAGTCGCCAGGCGGCGCCTGGATGATGGCGAAGGTGACCAGGCTCAGAATGGCGAGGACGGGAACGGCCGAGGCGATGCGCATGAGCAGGAATCGCAACATGGACGGTCTGCTTCCTTTCTGGCCGGTCACGCATTCGATGCGTTTGGAGGATTTGCTTTGTCCGGCCGCGCCGCAACGCGGCCGAACATCTCTTCGTCAGGGGAGGTAAAGCTTAATCCATCGGTCCCTTATCGCCAGGCTTGCCGGGCAGTTCGTTGGGGAACAATTCGTATTTTGCCTGCTTGTCCGCCTTGACGAACACACGCTCGCGGATGATCGAATCCTCGGCCCAGTTGAACATGTAGATCGGCGTGCCCTGGGGGATGTTGGAGAAGCGCTTGTTGACGATCAGCGCGCCCGGATATTCCGTCAGGCCGACATTGTAGACATGCTCGGTCGAGATCTTCTGGAACTTTCGCATCAGCTCGGCACGCTGGTCGTTGTCCTGCGTCGACACGAATTTGT
Source organism: Mesorhizobium sp. M2A.F.Ca.ET.043.05.1.1 (assembly GCF_003952445.1). Taxonomy (NCBI): domain Bacteria; kingdom Pseudomonadati; phylum Pseudomonadota; class Alphaproteobacteria; order Hyphomicrobiales; family Phyllobacteriaceae; genus Mesorhizobium; species Mesorhizobium sp. M2A.F.Ca.ET.043.05.1.1. Next base: position 3,409,288 of record NZ_CP034446.1, on the reverse strand, counting down.
TGACGATGTCGACGAGGTCCTTCTCGAACGGCATCAGGTCGACCTGGCCGCTTTCCGGCGCGCGATGGTTCCAGCTGGTCTTCGGGCCGACCGGCGCCAGCTGCTCGGTGTTTTGAACGACGGAGGTGAGCTCGGTCTCGTTTCGCCGGATCAGCCAGTCGAAGCGGCCGGAATATTGCGTGGCATCGCGCTGCGTGCCGTTGAGCCCGTTGAGCACGACCCGGAGGCCGAGCTTCTCCATCTGCGCGACCACGCCTTCGGCAAGGCTCTTGTCGGTCGTATAGTCGTTGTTGACCAGCATCACGATCTCGACATCCTTGCCGCCTGCGGTGCCGGCCGGGAAGTTCGCGATGCCGTCGCCATCCGTATCCTTGAGGCCGGCCTTGGCGAGCAATGCTTTTGCGCCTTCGAGGTCGAACGGATAGTAGACCGTCGACTTGCGGTCATAGAAGCTGGTGCCGGATGAGAAGCCGCCCGGATAGATGGCGGTGAACGGACCCTTGACCAGCGAGTCGCCTAGCGCCTTGCGGTCGAGCGCCATGGTGACGGCCTTGCGGAAGTCCTCGTTGCGGTTGAGCTCGCGGATCGCCTGGCCGCGCTCGTCCGGGTTGCCCCAGCCATTGGCGGAAAAATTCATGCGCAGATTGTAGCCGATGAGACGCGGGCCGAAGGCGAGGCGTGCCGGCGCGTTCTTATCGGCCGCGCGCTTCAGCGAGGCGACGAAGTTCTCCGGCTGTTCGAGGTTGGAGAAATCGCCCGAGCCGGCAACAGCCTGCACGTCGCGGTCGGCCCAGGTCGAGAGCTTGTAGTGCAGCTCGTTGAGATAGGGCAGCTGGTTGCCCTTCTCGTCGACCTTCCAATAATAGGGGTTGCGGCGCATGACGATGATGTCGTCCGGCCGGTATTCGACCGGCACCCAGGCGCCCATCACCGGCATGTTCATATATTCCGGCGGGAAGGCGTTCTTGAACTGGTCATAGGTGTTCTTCGAATATTTCGGGTGCTGCGGCTTGAGGATGTGCGAGGGGCCAGGGCAGAAAGTGCCATAGGCCATGGCATAGAGATATTGCCGCGGGAACGCCTCCTTGAACGTCCACTCGACAGTGTAGTCGTCGATCTTCTTCAGCGTCGTGCCGACGCCGAAAGTCTCCGGGGTGGCGCCGTTGAGCGGCGAGACGTTTGGATCGACCACCTCGTCATCCCAGTAGAACATGACGTCGTCGGCATTGAAGGGCGCGCCGTCGGACCATTTGGCGCCTTCGATCAGATGCATGGTCAGCTTGTGGCCGTCGCTCGACCAGTCCCAGCTCTTGGCGAGGTTGGGCAGCGGCTCGGTGTCCTTGGCCTCGACCTGGAACAGCGGCGCCGTGCGCGTCAGGCATTCGGACAGCCCGATGTCGATACCGCCCCAGCCTTGCGTTTGGCCCGCGCCGTAGTTCCAGCCTTCCGGCCGGCCGCCGATGACATGGCGCATCGTGTCGCCATAGACGCCGATGCCGTCCGGCATGTTGGCCGTCTTGAAGACCAGCGGTTCCTTCGGCAGCCTGTCCTTGACCGGCGGCAGCTTGCCGGTCTTGACATATTTCTCGGTCACCCAGTCCGGCTCGTGATATTCGGGCAGCGCCTTGAACTCCAGGATGGAGTCGCGCGCCACATAGTGGATCTTGCCCTCGGCCGGGAATGTCGCAGGCTGCGGCGGGATCGTCGGCTCGGAAGCGAAGGCGTTGAGCGCATGGACTGAAACGCCGAGCATCAGCCCGGCGGCAATGGCAGTTCTACGAAAAGTCCTCATAGTCTCCTCCCAGATGTTTTTGGACGTCTGCTGCTGCCCGCCTCTTGTGAATTTCTTGCCGAGCTGCCTCCTGCGACCCGGCCTGCTTGCCTTTAGGCCTCAGCCGGCCTGTTTCAGAGCCGCCTTTTCGGCGCGTAGTTCCTCGATCGAGCGCACGTTGCGCCGCGCGGCACCCGCCCATTCGCGGGTCTTGACGTGTGCTTTCGAAAGCCGCTCCTTCGCCGCCGGAACGGCGTGCGCATATTGCGGCAGCCATGCGGCTTCAGCGACCACCATCTCGTCCACCATCTGCCAGACCTCTTCCGGCGTCGACACCGCACCCACCAGCGGATCGTGCAGCACGGCGAGCTTCAAGAGATCGATGTCGCCGGCGATCGCCGCATGCACCGACATGCGCTGCACGTTGATCGAAGCCATGCAGGTTGCCGCACAGGCTTCCGGCAGCGTGATCCCGGCCGCCATGTTGATGCCGAAACGGTCGACGAAGCCGGGCGATTCGATGATGGCGTCCTGCGGCAGGTTGGTGATCACGCCATTATTCTTGACGTTGAAGTGGCCGCGATAGACGCGGTTGGTCTCCAGCGCCTCGAGGATGTGGCTGGCATGCTCATTGGAGCGTTTGGCCGGATCGATCGGCTTCGAGGCCGCTTCGAGGAATTGCGGATACTCCGTCTCGAACCAGTTGCGGGTTTCGGTCGAGTAGCGGAGATACCCTCCCGTCTCGCCATGGATCCAGTCCGACATGTCGATCCAGCGCGTGATCTCGTCGGGGCGCTTGCGGTACCAGGGCAAATATTCGGAGAGATGCCCGTTGCTTTCGGTCGAATAGACGCCGAAGCGCTTCAGCACGTCGATCCTGAGCTTCTCCTGCTTCGAATAGACCGGATGCGCCTCGAAGGCGGCGACGAGCTCGTCCTTACCGATCGGCCGGCCGTTCAGCTTGAGCTCGATGAACCAGGTCTGGTGGTTGATGCCGGAGCAGACATAGTCGAGCTCTCTGGGCGATTTCGCGCCGAGCACCTCGGCGATCTGTTCGGCGCCGTGCTGCACGCCGTGACAGAGCCCGACCGTGTCGACCTTGCCATATTCGATCGCCGCCCAGGTGTTCATCGCCATCGGGTTGGCATAGTTGAGGAATTTCGCGCCGGTCGCGGCGACCTCGCGAATGTCTTTGCAGAAGTCGAGGATCACTGGAATGTTGCGCTGGCCGTAGAGGATGCCGCCGGCGCAGATCGTGTCGCCGACGCACTGGTCGATGCCATATTTCAGCGGGATGCGAATGTCGTCGGCATAGGCCTCCAGCCCGCCGACGCGCACGCAGCTGATGATGTAGCGCGCGCCCTCCAGCGCCTCGCGGCGATTGGTCGTCGCCGTCACTTTGGTCGGCAGGCTGTTCGCCTCGACGATCCGGTCGAGGATCGCCTTGATCATCCCGAGATTGTGCTCGCTGATGTCGGTCAGCGCGAATTCGATGTCCTGGAATTCAGGCACGCACAGAATGTCGGTGAACAGCTTCTTGGTGAAGCCGACGCTGCCGGCGCCGATAATAGCGATTTTGAAGCTCATCACCTTCACCTCGATCCGTTCGAATGCTAGGCAAGGAGCAAGGGAGAAGGATATGGCCGCACGCAACAGCGCGCATGCCACTCAACGCCGGAAATCCGGCTCTTTCTCCTCCCGCCCGCTCCTCGACCGCGGGTCTTTCGCGTTCTGAGAAGCCGGATTATGCGCTTATTCGCCGGCTCGGCCAGAGAAGGATTATGCTTTCGAGGGTAATTTTGTGCTGCGTGACTTGATCGCCAACGGGGAACTGATGCGGACAATTTCGCTGCCGCGCGGGCGCCAGCGGCTGCATGCCATGCCGACAAGCACCGGCTATGAGGTGCGCGAGGACGAAACCTATGACTGGGACGGCAGGAAGCGTGGCCAGACTCCGTTCACGGTGCTCCAGCATACGATCAGCGGCACCGGGCAGTTGCGCTACGAGAACCGCAACTACCGTCTGCAGGCCAACGACACGCTGCTGGTTCTGGTGCCGCACAACCACCGCTACTGGTTGGGGCAGGGCGATCGCTGGGAATACTTCTGGATCTCCATGAACGGCGAGGAGGCGCTGCGTATCCACAAGTCGATTCTCAGCGTCTCCGGCCCGGTGTTCCGGCTGCAGCCGGCGACCGTCGATCACCTTGCCGATTGCAGCCTGCGCCTCATCAAGGGAGCGGGTTCGCCTGGTGCGGCCTCCGCGATCGCCTATGAGGCGGCGATGGCGCTCTACGACGATGTCTTCGGCTCGCATGCCTTCGCCGAGAAGCAAAGCGCCATGCAGCCGGTCATCGATCACATCAACGCCAATCTCGACAAGCCACTGCCGGTGGCGGAGCTAGTCGGGATCAGCGGCCTCAGCCGCGCCCATTTCTCGCGCTGCTTTGCCGAGAGCGAAGGATTGCCGCCTGCCGAGTTCGTGCTGCAGCAGCGCCTGCAGCGCGCGGCCAAGCTGCTCACCAAGGCCGATTTCCTGCCGGTCAAGGAAGTGGCTGTGCTCTGCGGCTTCGAGGATGCGAACTATTTCTCGAAGGTCTTCCGCCGTTTCTACGGCATCACCCCGACGCAGTTCCGCACCACCGGCATGTATGCGAGCCTCGGCAACCATCGCTGATGCTTGGGATTCAGTGCCGCCTACGGTCCAGAGCGGTCGAAGCGGTCTTGACCGGATCGGCGGCGGCAAAGGCCGCGTCGACCTGCTCGGGTGTGCGCTGCTCGGTCCGCTTCCAGGCGACATATTGCACGATGCCGAAGCTCGGGCGCTGCGGCACCGTCTTCACCACCGGCATGCGGAAGCCGTCGCGGAATTTTTCCCAGCGCGCGCCGAGCACCGCGACCATTTCCTCGACGGTCGGTGGTGTCGCCACATCGGCATAGGTGATGGTGACCTTGCCGGCGAGCGCCTTTTCGCGCGAGAGCGGCACCGGGATCGAAGCGAGATAGTCAGTCGGCACGTCGAGCAAACCGCCAAACGCCCATTGCTGGCGCAATTGGTCGGCGCTCATCGGCGCGACGCTGACATCGATGTCGTTGGGCGTGCCAGGTACGCGGTAGGGGCAGCGGAAACGGCCGCAATTGGCCTGCGCCGAGAATTGCCACAGCGCATAGCCCTGCCAGTTGCCCATCGGGAAATGCACGTCGATGTCGGGCTTGTAGCGCGCATACCAGAGCGGCAGCCGCGACAGCAGTCGATACTGGTAACGGTTGTCGGCGATGTACTGGGCCGTCTTGCCGTTGACATAGAGCACCGGGAAGCGGCCGACGCGGCGATGCACCTGGCGCACGAATTCCTCGGCGTCCTCCAGCGACATCCATTGCGTCGGATCGATGCCTTCGATGTCGAGAGCCATCAGCTCATCCGGGGCCGGTTCCGCGAAATCGATGAAATTATTGGCCTGCTCGACCGGGTTGCCGGGCCGCGCCAGGTGATAGGCGCCCCATTTCAGGCCGAGCGCCTTGGCCACGATCTTGCGCGTCTGGAATAGCTCGCGCGTCACCGCATAGCGCTTCCACTGCGCCTTGCAGAGTTTGACGTCGGCCTCGGCGCCGAAGCAGAAGTAGGGCGGAGGCAGCCCGTCGGACGCCTTGTTGATGAAGCCGGCGACGCGCTTGTCGGTGACGAGCTGCTGCCAGTCGATCGAATTGTATTCATAGGCGTCGATCACCAGCGGGCGGGCGGCATTCTTCCACGGCTCGGAGAAATCCGAGGCCTGTGCCGCCGTACCCAGCGCAACCGCCGCAGCGAGAAACGCCAGGCGGCGAAGAGGGCGCGCCAGCTTTTTCAATCAGGGTGTCCCCACTGACCAGGGAACGATCCTGAACCGCTATGGTTAAGGAATTGCTTTCACAACATCGGCTTGCTTCCGTCCGCTCCAAAACATCAAAAAAGTATCGGTCGGGTGGACAAGCCGTGGTGGCAGGGGCTTCAATTGCCGCCTAAGCTTTCGATAACGGCGGCCAGTGGGAAGAGGCGGGCCCGCCTGACGAAGCGCAGCAACCTGTCACAAGACCGGACCCGCGCGGGGAGGAAAATGAACATGAATCCGGACCTGGAAGTCGTCCAGATCAGACAGGGAGAGTCGTTCAAGGCCTGGGCCCACGGCTATCCTTTCCGCACCGTTCGCTGGCACTTCCACCCCGAATACGAACTGCATCTGGTCGTCGCCACCACCGGCCGTTATTTCGTCGGCGACTTCATCGGCGAATTCGAGCCGGGTAATCTGGTGCTTACCGGGCCGAATCTGCCGCACAATTGGGTCAGCGACGTGCCGCCGGGCGAGACCGTGCCGCTGCGCGGCCGCGTCGTGCAGTTCTCCGAAGAATTCATCGCCAGCGCTTCAGCTGCCTTGCCCGAACTTGCCGCCTGCGCCGGCATCCTCGAAACCAGCCGCCGCGGCGCGCTGTTCTCGCCGGCGACGGCCGAACTTGCGGCGCCCCTGCTGGCGGAGCTGACCGAGGCGCAGGGCGTGCGCCGCCTGTCGCTGTTCATGGCCGTGCTCGATATCTTGAACCGCGCCGGCGATGTCCGCACGCTGGCCAGCGCCGGCTATCTGCCCGACCCCTCCGGCTTCATGTCGGCAGGCATCAACCAGGCGCTCGCCTATATCAATTGCCACCTGACCGAGCCGTTCAGCGAAGGAACGCTGGCCGAGATCGCCGGGCGCAGCCCAAGCGCCTTCTCGCGCAGCTTCCGCCGGCACACCGGCATGGCGCTGGTGCAATATGTCAACCGCCTGCGCATCAATCTTGCCTGCCAGCTCTTGATGAGCGAGGTGCAGATGTCGATCACCGAGATCTGCTACGCCGCCGGCTACAACAACATCTCGAATTTCAACCGTCAGTTCCTGGCGCAGAAAGGCATGTCTCCTTCGCGCTTCCGGGCGTTGCTGGCTGAGAATATCAACGCGGAGATTGCCGCCTAACAGGGAGGAACCGGGAGGAGCTCAAGGCGATTCCGAGAGGAATTGCGTCAAGACCAAAGAGACATTCAGGGAAATCCAGCATTCAGGAGGATGTTTGCGCGGCTTGCCAGGATCAGATCGATCCTGAGCCGACTGATCATACTCCTTTCAACAGTTAGACATGCAGTCAAGGCCTGGCGCGCCGTTCACCGCGCAGGTCCTCGTGAAACCATTTCTCGAAAGGGAGACATTCGAATGACCAGACATGCTTGGAAATCGCCGTTTGCCTTGAAATCGACGATCGCGGCTGTTTTCGCCTTCTCGCTGCTCGGCAGCACGGCAGCGTTTGCAGACACCGTCACCGATGCAACGGTGGCCTTCCTGATGCCCGACCAGGCATCGACCCGCTACGAGCAACACGACTATCCGGGCTTCGTCGCCGAGATGAAGAAGCTCTGCCCCGGCTGCAAGGTGATCTACCAGAACGCCGATGCCGATGCCGCGCGCCAGCAGCAGCAGTTCAATTCGGTGATCTCGCAGGGCGCCAAGGCGATCGTGCTCGATCCGGTCGATTCCACCGCCGCGGCCTCGCTGGTGAAGCTGGCGCAGAGCCAGGGCGTCAAGGTGATCGCCTATGACAGGCCCATCCCGACGGCGCCCGCCGATTTCTACGTCTCCTTCAACAATGAAGGCATCGGCAAGGCGATCGCCGATTCGCTGGTCGAGCACCTCAAGGCGCTTAAGGTCGATCCGGCCACTGGCGGCCTGCTGCAGATCAACGGCTCGCCGACCGACGCCGCCGCCGGCCTGATCAAGAAGGGCATCCATGAGGGCCTCGACAACAGCGGCTATCCGATCCTGGCCGAGTTCGACACGCCGGAATGGGCGCCGCCGAAGGCCCAGCAATGGGCGAGCGGCCAGGTCACCCGCTTCGGCGCCAAGATCCTCGGCGTCGTCGCCGCCAATGACGGCACCGGCGGCGGCGCGATCGCCGCCTTCAAGGCGGCCGGCGTCGATCCGGTTCCCCCGGTGACCGGCAACGACGCGACGATCGCGGCGCTGCAGCTGATCATCGCCGGCGACCAGTACAACACAATCTCCAAGCCGAGCGAGATCGTCGCCGCCGCCGCGGCCAACGTCGCCGTCAAGCTGTTGTCGGGCGAGACGCCGAAGGCCGAGATGACGCTCTACGACACGCCCTCGCAGCTCTTCACGCCGGCGGTGGTGACGCAGGAGAACCTCAAGGCTGAGATCATCGACAAGAAGATCAACACGGCCGCCGAACTCTGCGTCGACCGCTATGCCGAAGGCTGCAAGAAGCTCGGCATCACCAACTGATCAAGTGGCATCCGGCCGCCCCTCGGCGGCCGGATGTCCGGGCAACGACTGTCAAGAAAGGCGGCGCATGAGCGAAAGTCCTGAAGGGTCGGCTTCCGTCGGTGAGCTGGTGCTCAGCTTGCGCGGCATATCGAAGAATTTCGGGGCCGTCTCGGCGCTAACCGATATCGATTTCGACGTCCATGCCGGCGAGGTCGTAGCCTTGGTCGGCGACAATGGCGCCGGAAAGTCGACGTTGGTCAAGATCCTTGCCGGTGTTCATCAGCCGAGCTCGGGGACGATCAATTTCCGCGGCCGGTCGGTCACGCTGCCTGACCCGCGCGCGGCGCTCACGCTCGGCATCGCCACGGTGTTCCAGGATCTCGCGCTCTGCGAGAACCTCGATGTCGTCGCCAACATTTTCCTCGGCAACGAGCTCAGCCCGTTGCGACTGGACGAGGTGGCTATGGAGATGCGTGCCTGGACGCTGCTCAACGAATTGTCGGCGCGCATTCCGAGCGTCCGCGAGGCGGTCGCCTCGCTGTCCGGCGGCCAGCGCCAGACGGTGGCGATTGCGCGCTCGCTGCTGCTCGAGCCGAAACTCATCCTGCTCGACGAGCCGACCGCCGCGCTCGGAGTCGCCCAGACGGCGGAAGTGCTCAACCTCATCGACCGCGTCCGCGCGCGCGGTCTCGGCGTCGTCATGATCAGCCACAACATGGAGGATGTCCGCGCCGTCGCCGACCGCATCGTGGTGCTGAGGCTCGGGCGCAACAACGGCGTCTTCGAGCCGGATGCCTCGAACCAGGACCTGGTGAGCGCCATCACCGGCGCGTCGAACAACGCGGTGTCGCGGCGCGTCGAGCGCCTGCGCATGGAACGCGATCACAGCGCACAGGCGGGGGAGCCGCGTCCATGACGGAGCAAGGCAATTCGACTCCCCTGGCGCTCGACCGCGCCGATGCGCGCGTGAAGCATGAGGCAGGCATCGGCGGCGCGGTTCGCGCCTTCCTCGATCGCGTGCGCAGCGGCGATCTCGGCTCGCTGCCGGTCATCGTCGGTCTCGTGGTGATCTGGACGGTCTTCACCAGCCTCAACCCGATCTTCGTGTCGAGCAGCAATCTGGTCAACCTCCTGTTCGACTGCTCGACGGTCGGCGTCATTGCGCTCGGCATCGTCTGCGTGCTGATAGTCGGCGAGATCGACCTGTCCGTCGGCTCGATCAGCGGCTTCGCCTCGGCCATGGTCGGCACGCTCTGGGTCAACCAGGGTTGGCCGGTCGCGCTGGCAATCCTGGCCGCGCTCGCATTCGGCGCCCTGATCGGCTCGCTCTATGCGCTGCTGTTCAACCGGCTCGGCATGCCGAGCTTCGTTTCGACGCTGGCCGGCCTGCTCGCGGTGCTCGGCATGCAGCTCTATATCCTCGGCTCCACCGGCTCGATCAACCTGCCTTACGGCTCGGCTTTGGTGGATTTCGGCCAGCTGATGGTGATGCCGAAATGGGTCTCGCATACGCTTGCCGCGATCCCGGGTTTGGCGATGCTGGTAAGCGGACTCCGCACCGTCGCACGCCGCCGCGCGGCCAATCTCTCGACGCCGTCCGTAGCCGGGCTCGTCCTGCGCGTCGCCACTATTACCATCGGCCTCGAGCTGATCGTCGCCTACCTCAATCAGTCGCGCGGCATCCCCTGGATGTTCGGCCTGTTCGTCGGACTCGTCGTGGCGATGAACTATGCGCTGACCAGGACCAAATGGGGGCGTTCGATGACCGCCGTCGGCGGCAACCGGGAGGCGGCGCGGCGAGCCGGCATCAAGGTACGCGCCATCTATCTCAGCGCCTTCGCGCTGTGCTCGCTCTTTGCCGCGCTCGGCGGCGTCCTTGCGGCCGCCAGGCTTGCTTCCGCCAGCCAGCAGGCCGGCACCGGCGACGTGAATTTGAACGCCATCGCGGCCGCGGTCATCGGCGGCACAAGCCTGTTCGGCGGCCGCGGCAGCGCCTATTCGGCGCTGCTCGGCATCATCGTCATCCAGTCGATCGCCAGCGGGCTGACGCTGCTCGATCTGTCCTCGTCGCTCCGCTACATGATCACCGGTGCCGTTCTGGCCATCGCCGTGATCGTCGACTCCCTCGCGCGCCGCTCCCGTGCCTCGCACGGCCGCGCCTGAACCGTTCAAACGAGAAGGGTACACATGGCTCAAGATCTTTCGGGAAAAGTCGCCGCGGTCACTGGCGCGGCATCGGGCATCGGCCTTGAATGCGCCAGGGCGATGCTTGCTGCCGGCGCCCGCGTGGTGCTGGTTGACCGCGCTGAAGACAGGCTGAAGGAGGTCATCGCCGAACTCGGCGACGGCGCCATCCCGCTGGTGGTCGACCTCACCAACCCCGCCAGCGTGGCGACCATGCTGCCCGGCATCCTCGACAGGGCCGGCCAACTAGACATCTTCCACGCCAATGCCGGCGCTTACGTCGGCGGCGAGATCCTCAATGGCGACCCGGATGCCTGGGACCGCATGCTGAACCTCAACATCAACTCGGTGTTCCGCTCGGTGCATGCGGTGCTGCCGCACATGGTCGGACGCAAGACCGGCGACATCATCGTCACCAGCTCCATCGCCGGGCTGGTCCCCGTCGTCTGGGAGCCGGTCTACACGGCCTCCAAGCACGCCATCCAGGCCTTCGTCCATACGCTGCGCCGTCAGGTCGCCAAGCACGGCCTGCGCGTCGGCGCCGTGGCGCCCGGCCCGGTGGTGACGGCGCTGATCAGCGACTGGCCGCAGCAGAAGCTCGAGGACGAGCTGGCGGCCGGCGGGCTGATGCAGCCTGTCGAGGTCGCGGAAGCCGTCCTGTTCATGCTGACGCGGCCGAGGAACATCACAATTCGCGATCTAGTGATCCTGCCGCAGAGCAATGATTTGTGAGGCAGTAGGAATGAGGCAGTAGGGAGTAGGGAAAGAGGCTCTTGCGTCCAGCCATTCAACACTGACCTACCGCCTACCGCCTACCGCCTACTGCCCCGCTTCTGAGGTCCCCCATGTCTTCCCACTTCCTTGGCATCGATGTCGGCACCGGCAGTGCGCGCGCCGGCGTCTTTGACGAGCGCGGCGAGCTGCTCGCTTCCGCCAAGCGCGACATCGCGCTCTTCGTCGAGCCTGGCGAGATCGCCGAACAATCCAGCCGCGACATCTGGCAGGCGGTCTGCGCCAGCGTGCGCGAGGCGGTCGAGATGGCTGGCGTCGATCCCAGAGACATCGGCGGCATAGGCTTCGACGCGACCTGTTCCCTGGTGGTGGTCGATGATAATGGCCAACCTTTGCCGATCGGCCGCTCTGGAGACAGCGACAGGAACATCATCGTCTGGATGGACCATCGCGCCCTCGACCAGACCAGGCGCATCAATGCCCTCCGGCATCCCGTCCTCGACTATGTCGGTGGCGTCATCTCGCCGGAAATGGAGACGCCGAAGCTCCTGTGGCTGAAGGAGAACCTGCCCGCGACTTTTGCCAAAGCGCGGCATTTCTTCGACCTTGCCGACTACCTGACCTGGCGCGCCACCGGCAGCCTTGCCCGTTCGGTCTGCACCCTTGCCTGTAAATGGACCTATCTCGGCCATGAGCGGCGCTGGGATGACAGCTATTTTTATTCCGTCGGGCTCGGCGATCTTGCGGATGAAGGATTTGCCCGCATCGGGACCGAAGTGGTCGATCCCGGCACGGCGGTCGGCGCCGGCCTGACGGAAGCGGCCGCGACCGAACTGGGGCTGGTCGCGGGCACGATCGTCGCCGCCGGGCTGATCGACGCCCATGCCGGCGGCGTCGGTACCGTGGGTGCTTCCGGCGATGCCGGCACCATCGCCTCGCGCATGGCCTATGTGCTCGGCACTTCGGCCTGCACTATGGCGAGCAGCCAAGGTCCGGCCTTCGTTCCGGGCGTATGGGGGCCCTATTACTCCGCCATGGTGCCGGGGTTCTGGCTGAGCGAGGGCGGCCAGTCGGCGGCCGGCGCGGCCATCGATCTGCTGGTGCATTTCCACCCTGCCGCAGCCGAGGCCGCCGCGCGCGCGGCTGCGGAAGGCAAATCGCTGGTCGACTGGCTGGCCGCGGCCGCTACGGAGGCTTCGCTTGATTTATCCGCCGCCGCCACGCTCGCGGGAAGCATCCATGTCGTGCCCGAATTCCTCGGCAATCGTTCGCCCTTGGCCGACCCGGATGCGCGCGGCCTGATCGCCGGGCTCGGCACCGACCGTTCCGTCAACAGCCTCGTCGGCCTCTACGTGGCCGGGCTTTGCGGCCTCGGCTACGGCGTGCGCCAGATCGTGGCAGCGATGGCGTCGTCCGGCCTTGTCGTCGACACAATCGTCATCAGCGGTGGCGCCGGGCAGTCGCCGCTCGTGCGCCAGCTGCTTGCCGACGCCGCCGGCTTGCCGGTCGCCGCGTCGCAATCAGCCGAGCCAGTGCTCCTGGGCGCCGCCATTCTTGGAGCGGTCGCGGCTGGGCGTTACCCCGACCTGTCGAGCGCCATGCCTGCCATGTCACGGCTTGGCGACATTTTTACACCTGCGTCGGGCGACATCCGCACTTGGCACGACAAGCGTTACGAAGCCTTCTTGGCACTGCAGGCGGTGGGCCGCAGCCTACGCTGATGGTTCGATCAGCCCCCTAAACAGCGCCCGAACCTCGAACGGATCGGGCCCCGGCTCCCGCTCCACCCGTGAATGGCGAAGTCCACGCAAAAATCCGCGTGACAAAGTTTGACGTTTACGTAAAAAGAAGGTGCGAAATCGACGCATGGTTTCGCTTCGGCCATGCACTACGATTGGCTGGGACGGAGGAGGATGAGACATGTATCGCGCGCCCGTCGAGGATATCGCCTTTACGCTCAAGCACGTGGCGGGGCTGAAGCCGGCGCTGGACGCCGGCATTTTCGGTGACCTCGGCGAGGACTTGGTCGACGCGATCCTGGCTGAAGCCGGCCGCTTCGCCAGCGAGGAGGTGGCTCCGCTCTACAAGATCGGCGACGAGCATGGCGCGGTGCTGAAGGATGCGGTCGTCACCACGCCGCCCGGCTGGAAGGAGCTTTACCGGCGCTGGATCGACGGCGGCTGGAACGCGCTGTCGGGGCCGGAGGAGTACGGCGGCCAGGGCCTGCCGACCATGCTCGGCGTCGCCGCGCTCGAAATGTGGAACTCCGCCGCCATGGCCTTCGGCATCGGCCCGACGCTGACCATGGGCGCGGTCGAGGCGCTCGACAAACACGCCTCGGAGGAACTCAAGGCCAAATATCTCGCAAAGCTCGTCTCTGGCGAGTGGATGGGCACGATGAACCTGACCGAACCGCAGGCGGGCTCGGACCTCGCGGCCCTGCGCAGCCGCGCCGAGCCGGTTGGCGACGGCACCTACCACATCTTCGGCCAGAAGATCTTCATCACCTATGGCGAGCACGATTTCACCGACAACATCGTGCATCTGGTGCTGGCGCGATTGCCCGACGCGCCGGCCGGCACGCGCGGCATCTCGCTGTTTCTGGTGCCGAAATTCTTCGTCAATGACGATGGCTCGCTTGGCGCCCGCAACGACGTCTTCTGTTCCGGCCTCGAGCACAAGCTCGGCATCCATGCTTCGCCGACCTGCACGATGATCTATGGCGACGGTTTTCAGGGTGCCCAGCCCGGCGCCATCGGCTGGCTGATCGGCGAGGAGAACAAGGGGCTCGCCTGCATGTTCACCATGATGAACAACGCGCGCCTCGCCGTCGGCATGCAGGGCGTAGCCGTCGCCGAGACCGCGACGCAGAAGGCGATCGCCTATGCCAATGAGCGCCGCCAGGGCAAGGCTTCCGCCTATGCGGGCTCCGGCATGGCGCCGATCGTCCATCATCCGGACGTGCAGCGCAATCTCCTCACCATGCGGGCGCTGACCCAGATCGCGCGCTCGATCAGCTATTCCTGTGCCCATGCGCTCGACCGCGCCCGCGTCGGCGAGGGCGAGGCAGGAGCGAAATGGCATGACCGCGCCAGCCTGCTGACGCCGCTCGCCAAAGCCTTCTCCACCGATGTCGGCGTCGAGGTCGCCTCCCTGGGTGTCCAGGTTCATGGCGGCATGGGCTTCATCGAGGAGACGGGCGCTGCCGCGCTTTATCGCGACGCGCGCATCGCGCCGATCTATGAAGGCACCAACGGCATCCAGGCGATCGACCTTGTCTCGAGAAAGCTGCCGCTCGGCGGCGGCGAGCATGTGCATGGTTACATCAGCGAACTGAAAGCGGTGGCGGACGCCGTGCGCACCTCCAATATCGAAGGCTTCGGCCGCACCGCCGACAATCTCGACCGCGCGCTGGCCGATCTCGACGAAGCGACGCGCTTCCTGCAAAAACTGCTTGCCGACGGCGAGGCCGACGCCGCGATGGCCGGCGCCACGCCCTATCTGCGCCTGATCTCGCTCGCCGCCGGCGGCGCCTATCTGGCGCAGAGTGGCCTGGCAGACCGCAGCCGCATCGCGCTTTGCCGCTTCTTCGCCGAAAACCTGCTCGGCGAGACGCGCGCCTTGAAGGAGCGCGTCATCGACGGCGCCGAAAGCCTCGCCGCCGCCGGCAAGGCGCTGATTTCAGCCTGACGTTCACAAGGAAAAAATCGTGACCGACCATATCCTCGTCGAGCGCCAGGGCGCCGTGCAGATCATCCGCATCAACCGCCCGGACAAGAAGAACGCGCTGACGCGCGCCATGTACGCGAAAATGTCGGCGGCGCTCACCGAAGGCGACGCCGATCCGGCGGTCCGCGTGCATGTCTTCCTCGGCGTTCCGGGCGCCTTCTCCGCCGGCAACGACCTCGCCGATTTCCTAGTCATCGCCACCGGCGGCGAGGGCGGCAACGAGGTGTGGGATTTCCTGATGGCGCTGGCCATGTCGCAGAAGCCGATGATATCCGGCGTCGACGGCATCGCCGTCGGCATCGGCACCACGCTCAATCTGCATTGCGACCTGACCTTCGCCACGCCGCGCACGCTGTTCCGCACGCCCTTCGTCGATCTCGGCCTGGTGCCGGAGGCCGGCTCCAGCCTGATCGCGCCGCAGCTTCTGGGCCGGCAGGGCGCCTTCGCGCTGCTTGGGCTCGGCGATGGCTTTTCGGCCGAGCGCGCCAAGGCCGCCGGACTGATCTATGACGTCGTCGCCGAAGACGCGTTGGAAAGCACGGTGCTGGCCGCCGCCAACGGCATCGCCGCCAAGCCGCCGCAGGCGCTGAAGATCGCGCGCGACCTGATGCGCGAGCCGCGCGAAGCGCTCGTCGCCCGCATCAAGGTCGAAGCCGAGCATTTCCGCGAGCGGCTGACGTCCAACGAGGCACGCGCCGCGCTCACCGCTTTCATGACGCGCAAGAAGAGCTGAACGCGTCGCCCGCCCTCAAGGATAAAGCCTGGTCTTGTCCCAGCCGCCGGCGGCGTTGCGTGAAAACACGACACGGTCATGCAGCCGGAACGGCCTGTCGTGCCAGAACTCGATCGTCTGCGGCACGATACGGAAGCCCGACCAATGCTTCGGCCGCGGGATCTCGCCGATGGCGTAGCGCGCCGTGTATTCGGCCACCGCCTTCTCCAGCGCGAAGCGGCTCTCCAGCGGCCGCGACTGCTTCGACGCCCAGGCGCCGATGCGGCTGCCGCGCGGGCGCGTGGCATAATAGGCGTCGGCCTCGGCGTCGCTGACGATCGTCACTGGCCCGCGCACGCGCACCTGGCGGCGCAGCGACTTCCAGTGGAAGCACATCGCCGCCTTCATGCTGCCAAGAATTTCGCGGCCCTTGGCGCTCTCGAAATTCGTGTAGAAGACAAAGCCTTTTTCGTCGAACCCCTTGAGCAGCACCATCCGCACATCCGGCATGCCGTCGGCGTCGACGGTTGCCAGCGCCACGCCATTGGGATCATTGGGCTCGCTCTTCGTGGCGTCCTCCAGCCATGCGGCAAAGAGCCGGAACGGCTCCGCCGCTTCGGTGAAGTCACTGCTTGTTAACTCGGTTTCGTTCATAGTTTTCCAAATTTTTAACATTGCGGGAGGAGTTCGCCGATTGTCGCGTATCGCGCAAGCTTTTGACAGCGGGCAATGGAGCGTTATCGCTTCGGCCAGTGCCAAGGCTGCGCTGCTGACCTTGGCGCTTCCCCTTGCCGCCTGCGGCGCCGGCGGCTTCAGCCTGCAAAAAGCCGAGGTCGACCGCTCGATCATCACCGCCAGCGCGCCGTCCTCGCCAACCGCGCCGGCTGCCTCCGACCAGGACTCCGACCAGACCACCATCGGCAACGCGGTTTCTTCCGCCGACATCAAGGAGCTTGGCGGCCAGACGGTGCCATGGGCCAATGCTGGCACCGGCTCGCGCGGCGCGATCACCGAACTGGTGGAACTGAAGGACGGCGGCCTGACCTGCCGCCGTTTCAGCGCCACGCGCGAGAGCTTCGACGGCGTTGCGCTCTACAAGGGCGAACTGTGCCTGGCCGAAGCCGGCGGCTGGCGCATGCAGGAGTTCAAACCGCTCTGATT
This sequence comes from Mesorhizobium sp. M2A.F.Ca.ET.043.05.1.1, assembly GCF_003952445.1. Classification (NCBI taxonomy): domain Bacteria; kingdom Pseudomonadati; phylum Pseudomonadota; class Alphaproteobacteria; order Hyphomicrobiales; family Phyllobacteriaceae; genus Mesorhizobium; species Mesorhizobium sp. M2A.F.Ca.ET.043.05.1.1. Next base: position 3,392,715 of record NZ_CP034446.1, on the reverse strand, counting down.
TAGGCAGCGCAAATCCCTCTTGCGCCACTGGAATTTCTTCCTATGCGAGCGCATATAGGGTGCAACCGTGGATTCAATCTCTCTTGCAGGCAGGAAGCATGCGCGACCCCTATGAGGTGCTGGGCGTTGCCAAGAACGCATCGGCCAAGGACATAAAATCGGCTTACCGCAAGCTCGCCAAGAAATATCATCCGGACCAGAATCCGAATGATCCCAAGGCGAAGGACCGTTTTGCGGCCGCCAACCAGGCTTACGAGATCGTCGGCGACGAAAAGACACGCGCCGCCTACGATCGCGGTGAGATCGACGCCGATGGCAAGCCGAAATTCCAGGGCTTTGAAGGCGCGGCCGGCGGCGACCCGTTCGCCGGGTTCCGCCGCCAGCAGGGCCCGGGCGGCGCGCATTTCGAATTCCGCACCGGGCGTCCGGGCGGCGATCCGTTCGACGGCAACAGCGACATCTTCAGCCAGATCTTCGGCGATGCCTTCTCCGGCGCCCGCGGCGCTGGCCGGGGCGATCGCCGGCAGCCGGCGCAGGCTGCCGACCTCAACGTCACCATGGACATCAGCGTCGAGGAGGCGGCCACCGCCGACAAGGTGACGGCGATGTTCCCCGACGGCCGCAAGGTTGCGGTCAAGCTGCCGGCCTATGTCGAGGACGGCCAGACGATCCGCCTGAAGGGCCAGGGCGAGCAGGGGCCTGGACAGCCGGGCGACGCGCTGGTCAAGATCCACATCCGCCGTCACCCGCGCTACCGCATCGAGGGCCGCGACCTGCATGTGGATCTGCCTGTCGATCTGGCCGACGCCGTGCTCGGCGCCAAGGTGGCGGTCGAGACGCCGACCGGCAAGCTCGCGGTCAACGTTCCGGCATGGTCTAGCTCGGACAAGGTGTTGCGGCTGAAAGGCCGGGGCTTGCCGGAAAAGGCCGGCGGCCACGGCGATCTCTATGCCCATGTGCGGCTGATGCTGCCGGAGGGCGGCAATGCCGAGCTTGAGGCCCTGATGCGCCGCCAAAAAGGCTGATCGAGGGAATTTTGTTCCCGTTACAGTGTCTTTTGAGCGCTTGAAGGGGCTCTGTGCCTGTGCGATAGGGCTCTCCACAAAGCAGATATTCTTGCGGAGAGCTTGCACATGGCAGGTGGACAGGGCCTGATGGCCGGTAAGCGAGGCCTGATCCTGGGCGTCGCCAACAATCGGTCGATCGCTTTCGGCATCGCCAAGGCTTGCGTCGATCACGGCGCCGAGATCGCGCTGACCTATCAGGGCGAGGCCTTCAAGAAGCGCGTCGAGCCGCTGGCGGCCGAGCTCAACGCGCATGTCGCCGGCCATTGCGACGTCACTGACCCGGAAAGCCTCGACGCGGTCTTCGCCGACATCGCCAAGCACTGGGGCAAGCTCGACTTCCTCGTCCATGCCATCGCCTTCTCCGACAAGGACGAGCTCACCGGCCGCTATGTCGAGACCACGCGCGACAATTTCCTGCGCACCATGGACATTTCGGTGTTTTCCTTCACCACCATCGCCAAGCGCGCCGAGCCGCTGATGACCGATGGCGGCTCGCTTTTGACGCTGACCTATTACGGCGCCGAGAAGGTGATGCCGCATTACAACGTCATGGGTGTCGCCAAGGCGGCGCTGGAAGCGAGCGTGCGCTATCTCGCCGTCGACCTCGGCGCCAAGAAGATCCGCGTCAACGCGATCTCGGCCGGTCCGATCAAGACGCTCGCCGCCTCGGGCATCGGCGATTTCCGCTATATCCTGAAGTGGAACGAATACAATTCGCCGCTGAAGCAGACGGTCACCCAGGAAGAGGTCGGCGATTCCGGCGTCTACTTCCTGTCCGACCTGTCGCGCGGTGTGACCGGCGAGGTCCATCACGTCGATTCCGGCTATCATGTCGTCGGCATGAAGGCGGTCGACGCGCCGGATATCTCGACCGTCAAGGACTGATCTTTCCGCCTATCCAGCGTCCAAGCAATTCCAGGAAAAGTGCGAAGCGGTTTTCCGCCCGGAATTGCTTGCAAAAGCAAATAGCGTCCGACCTTGGAAGACCTGATGTACCCGCTCGTCTACATCGCGCGCCACGGCCAGACCGAGTGGAATACCCAGCGTCGCCTGCAGGGTCAGGCCGACACCGACATCAATGAGCTTGGACGCCAGCAGGCGACTGCCAACGGACGGCGCCTGGCCGCGATGATCGGCAAAGGTGAGGGTTTCGACTTTGTCGCAAGTCCGATGCGGCGCACATGCGAAACAATGGAACTGATGCGCGCGGCAATGGGACTCGACCCGCTCGCTTACCGGACGGAGCCGCGTCTGGTGGAATTGAGTTTCGGCGAATGGCAGGGTTTTACGTTTCGGGAGCTCGAGGCAAGGCATCCTGGATCCACGCATGGCCGCCGCGCCGCGAAATGGGATTTCCAGCCGCCCGGCGAGGGCGCGGAAAGCTACGAGATGCTGCTCGAACGGGTGAAGCCTTGGTTCGACGCGCTTGACCGGCAGACGGTGTGTGTCACCCATGGCGGCGTCATGCGCTGCCTTTTCCGCCTCGTCACCGGCCTTTCCAAGCAGGAAGCCGCCAGTCTCGATGTCCCCCAGGACCGCCTGCTTCGGCTGGAAGGCCGGAGTTTGGAGTGGTTATAGGTCCGGGTGCGGCCGTGAAGGTCGTCATCCTTGGGCGCAGCGACGCGAAGCGGAGCGAAGACCCGGGGATCCATGCCGTGACATTCCCCGAATGGTAAAAACGGTGCAGAAAAGATCGTTCTGCACCGCTGAAAAGCTCAGACGTAGTGGCATGGATTCCAGGGGCTGCGCGCCGTCGCTACGCTCCTTGCTCCGCCCTGGAATGACGAAGCTTAGGCGTTCAAGCCCCTGGCCGGAAAAGTTAGTTCTGGTCGCTGTCGGGCAACTGCATATCGGTCACGACATTCTCGCCATTGCTCACGTCATAGGCGATGACGATGTCCATGCCCGGCTTCAGCGAGTCGATATCGGTCTCGGCGTTGAGCTTGTAGGCCTTTCCGTCGTCAAGCGTCAGCGTCAGCGTGTCCTTGTCGACCTTCTTGATCAGGCCCTCGGTCTGGCCGGCGAATGCGGCGGCAGTGGAAATCATGAGCATGGCGCAGGCGGCGCCAATCAGGGTACGCATCGTCGTCCTCTTTGGTCATTGCGCCGGCTGGTCAGCGGCGGGTCCTCAACGGCGGATGGGAAGAGAGCAGAAACCAACCGAATGTGTCAAAACTAAATCCGCCACATCACAGTTTGATGCAGCCGTTTGACCACTGTGGAAAACGCCAATAGAAGGCAGCCGTAGCCGGTTTCCTCGCCGGGCAGGACGTTTTTCATGTCTCACAACACATTCGGCCATCTCTTCCGCGTCACCACCTGGGGTGAAAGCCATGGCGCGGCGCTCGGCTGCGTTGTCGACGGCTGCCCGCCCGGCATCCGCTTCAGGCGCGAGGACATCCAGGCCGACCTCGACCGCCGCCGCCCGGGGCAGTCGCGCTTCGTAACCCAGCGCCGCGAGCCGGACGAGGTCAAGATCCTGTCCGGCTTCATCCTCGACGAGGACGGCGAGACGATGATCACCACCGGCACGCCGGTGTCGATGCTGATCGAGAATGTCGACCAGCGCTCCAAGGACTATGGCGAGATCGCCCGCCAGTACCGGCCGGGCCATGCCGACTACACCTATGACGTCAAATACGGGTTGCGCGACCATCGCGGCGGCGGCCGCTCCTCGGCGCGCGAGACGGCCGCCAGAGTTGCGGCCGGCGCGCTGGCGCGTAGGGTTGTGCCCGGCATGACGGTGCGCGGCGCCCTGGTCGCGATGGGCGAAAAGTCTATCGATCGCGCCAACTGGAACTGGAATTTCGTCGGCGATGCCGAAAATCCGTTCTTCACGCCGGATCCGGCCTCGGTCCCGGTCTTCACCGAGTACCTGGACGGCATCCGCAAGGCCGGTTCCTCGGTCGGCGCGGTAATCGAGATCGTCGCGGACGGCGTGCCGCCCGGGCTCGGCGCCCCGATCTACGCCAAGCTCGACCAGGACATCGCGTCCGGCCTGATGTCGATCAACGCCGTCAAGGGCGTCGAGATCGGCAACGGCTTCGAGGCCGCCCGCATCACCGGCGAACAGAACGCCGACGAGATGCGCATGGGCAATGACGGCAAGCCGGTGTTCCTGTCCAACAATTCCGGGGGAATCCTGGGCGGCATCTCGACCGGACAGCCGATCGTCGCCCGCTTCGCCGTCAAGCCGACTTCGTCGATCCTGACGCCGCGCAAATCCATCGACAAGGACGGCAAGGATGTCGAGGTGATGACCAAGGGCCGCCACGACCCGTGCGTCGGCATCCGCGCCGTGCCGATCGGCGAGGCCATGGTTGCCTGCGCGATCGCCGATCATTATCTGCGGCACAGAGGACAAACGGGGAGGGGAGGGGAGTAAGGCAATAGGGCAGTATGTTAAGCAGCCCCGCCGAAACAGCCAAAATTTCCTTTCCCCTACTCCCTTACTGCCCTATTCCCCTACTCCCTTGCGAGCGAAGCGAGCGCCCATGCCTTACGACCAGAAGAAGATCGTCGAAGCGATCCGCGCCTTCGAGCGCGGCGAGATCGTTGTCGTCATGGACGATGACGGGCGCGAGAACGAGGGCGACCTGATCGTCGCCGCCGTGCATTGCACGCCGGAGAAGATGGCCTTCATCGTGCGCAACACCTCCGGCATCGTCTGCACGCCGATGCTGCGCGAGGATGCGAGGCGCCTGAATCTCGCGCCGATGGTGGCGGACAATGATTCGGCCCACACCACCGCCTTCACCGTCAGCGTCGATTTCAAGCATGGCACGACGACAGGCATTTCCGCCGACGACCGCACGCTGACCGTGCGTAACCTCGCCAACGGCAATGTCGGCCCGTCGGATTTCGTGCGCCCCGGCCACATCTTCCCGCTGATCGCGCGCGAAGGCGGCGTCTTGATGCGCTCCGGCCATACGGAGGCCGCGGTCGACCTCTGCAAGCTTGCCGACCTGCCGCCGGTCGGTGTCATTTCAGAGCTGGTCAATGATGACGGCACGGTCAAGCGCGGGCCGGAAGTGCAAGCTTTCGCGGAACAGCATGGCCTGAAGCAGGTTTCGGTGGCCGACCTCATCGCCTACCGCCAGCGCAAGGAAACGCTGGTCCAGCGCGTCGCCTGTTCCGATATCGAAACGCCAGGCGGCAAGGCGCAGGCCTTCACCTACACGCTGCCATGGGATTCCATGCACCACCTGGCGGTCGTCTTCGGCGACATCCGCGACGGTGAGGAGGTGCCGGTGCGCCTGCACCCGGAGGACGTCGTGACCGACGTGTTCGGCACCAGCCACCGGCTGGACGGCATCATGAAGGCGATGGGCGAGCGCCGGCGCGGTGTCATTGTCTATCTGCGCGAAGGCTCGGTCGGCGTCGCCCACCAGGAGCGCAAACGTCCGGTGAGCGGCGACCGCGAAGATCACGAAGAGGCTCGCCGGCGCGAGAACGAATGGCGCGAGATCGGCCTCGGCGCCCAGATCCTCAAGGACCTCGGCATCTCCTCGATCAACCTGATCGCCTCGCGCGAGCGCCACTATGTCGGTCTCGAGGGCTTTGGCATCCATATCGCCAAGACTGAGATTCTGTAGTCCGTCAGGGTTGGCGCCGGAGGTCTATGGCAGCCTGCCGGCGTTGCTGACCGACCGAAGCCTCCCCGACTTGGCCGAACCCTTCCGCAACGCAGGCGATTGGCCGAGACCTATGCGACGTCGTCATCCACGGGCGGAGCAAGGAGCGAAGCGACGCGCGCAGACCCGAGGATCCATTCCGTGACTTTCACGTGTTGCGACGGTGCAGAATTCCGCTCCGTCGCGTCCTACGATCAAGGTCACGGAATGGATCCTCGGGTCTTCGCTCCGCTGGGCGTCGCTTCGCCCGTGGATGACGACGTCGCATAGGTCTCGGGCTAACCGCAACGTCGGCCAAATAACCGTCACTCCGCAGGCGCCACCGCTTCGCCTCTGTCCACATCGCAATCGTCCGTCGCCAGCCGGCATTGGCCGGCAAGCACGGTGCCCAGCGCAATCGCGCCCGCCGCGACCGAGACCCAGAACCCGTTCTGCGGGCCGAAAGTGTCGACCATCCAGCCCGCGGCGAAGGAACCCAGCGCCATGCCGATGCCGATGCCGGTCGTCACCCAGGTGACGCCTTCCGTCAGCATGGCCGGTGGCACGTGGCGCTCGATCAGGCCGAAGGCGGTGATGAAGGTCGGCGAGATCGCGACGCCGCTGACGAACACCGCCAGCGCCAGCGTCGGCACCGTGTCGGCGAAGAGCAGCGGCAAGGTGGTGAGCGCGATCACGGTGACCGCGAGTGCCAGCTGCCGCTGCAGCGGCGCCTTCAGGCTGAGCGCGCCGACGATGATCCCAACCACGAAGGATCCCAGCGCATAGACGCCGATGACAAGGCTCGCCGCCTCAGGCTGGCCGAGCGCCTTGGTGATGGCGACGGTGGTGACTTCCGTGGTGGCGAAGGTCGCGCCGACGAAAATGAGGGCGAAAGTGATGATCTGCACCGGTCGCAGGCGGATCGCCGAGCCGGTCGCCCCATGCTCCGCCGGCCGCGCTGGCGGCTCCGTCGAGCGCTGCAGCAGGAATGCCGCTGAGCCCAGCGCAAGCAGCAGTGTGCTGACGACCATGCCGGCCTCGGGAAACAGCGCCGCGCTCAACCCCACCGACAGCGAGGCGCCGGCGACATAGACCAGTTCGTCCGCGGCTGACTCGAAAGCAAACGCCGTGTTGAGCTCCGGCCGATCGCGAAAGATCTCGGTCCAGCGCGCCCTAACCAGCGCCGGAATGCTGGGCATGGCGGCGGCGAGCAGGGCCGAACCGAACAAGGTCCATGCTGGCCAATGCCGGTTGGCCGCGATAATCAATGTCGCGAAGGCAAGCACCGAGACGAGCGTCATGGGCACCGCGATCGCCAGCTGGCCGCGCCGGTCCACCAGCCGCGACACATGCGGCGAAAGAAAAGCGTTGACCAGCGCATAGGTGGCCGAGACCGCGCCGGCCAGCCAGTACTCGCCATGCGTCTGCGACAGCATCGCCACGATGCCGATCGGCGCCATGGCGATCGGCAAGCGCGCGACGAAGGCGGCTGCGGCGAAGCCTTTCGTGCCGGGAGCCCGAAAGATGTCCGCATAGGAGTTTCGCATGATCCTGCTCCTCGACAAGGGTGCATACCACAATTACATACGTTGCGTATGTGAGATAGTTCATACGCCGCGTATATCAATTGGCATACGAAGCGTATGTGAATAGGGCCAGAGCCATGCACAGACCGCGCAAGGAGATGATCGCCGAGACGCGCGCCAAGCTGATCGCGGCCGCCCGCCACGCCTTCGGCACGGTCGGCTATGCCGAGTCCTCGATGGACGATTTCACCGCGTCGGCCGGCCTCACGCGTGGCGCGCTCTACCATCATTTCGGCGACAAGAAGGGGCTGCTGCAGGCGGTGATCGCCGAGATCGACGGCGAAATGGCCTTGCGCGTCAACGAGGTGGCCTCGAAGGCGCCGACCCGTTGGCAGCATTTCGTCGACGAATGCACCACCTATATCGAAATGGCGCTGGAGCCGGAAATCCAGCGCATCATGTTCCGCGATGGCCCGGCGGTGCTCGGTGACCCGGCGCAGTGGCCGAATGCCAGCGCTTGCATCGCCTCGATGACCGACCACCTGACGAAGCTGCAGGAAGAGGGCGTGGTCGTCGCCGATGTCGACCCTGAAACAACCTCGCGGCTGATCAATGGTGCCAGCAGTCAGGCCGCGCAGCGCATCGCCAATTCAAATGATCCTGAAGCCACCTCGAAGAAGGCGATCGCCGCCTTCAAGCAACTGCTCGAAGGCTTGCGCAGCAAGCCGTGACGGTGCGCTTGGTTAACTTATTTGCCGGGTTGTGCACCGCTTTCAGGCCGGCGCAACCCTGCCGTGATTGACAATCAAAGGGGCGAGCGCATCCTCCCTTCCCATTCTCTTAAGGGCGGGAGAGTCGGGGCATGTGGGACTTCAGCATCGCCAGGTCGGTCTCCATCATGATGCGGACATGGCCGTTCATCGTCTTTCGCATGATCGTCTATTTCGGCATCACCGTCGCTTACATCATGGCGACCGGCACGGGCGCCAGCGTCGGCTACGGCGTCGGCCACATCTCGACCGATCCGGATGGCCCGATGTCCTTCGCTCTCTGGGGCGGCGTGGTCGGCTTCGGAATCGTGTCGATCGCAGTCTACTGGATCCGCGAATATATCCTTTATGTGCTGAAAGCCGGCCATGTCGCCGTCATGGTGCATCTGATCGACGGCCATGAAGTGCCCGACGGCCAGGGCCAGATCGCCTATGCCAAGGAAGTGGTCAGCCAGCGCTTTGCCGAGGCCAATATCCTTTTCGTCGTCGACCAGTTGGTCAAGGGCGCCATCCGCGCCATCACCGGCCTGATCGGCGGCATCGCCGCCTTCCTGCCCATTCCCGGCCTGAGCGGCATCGTCAGCTTCATCAACACGGTGATCCGCCTGTCTCTGACCTATGTCGACGAGATCATCCTCGGCTACAACATCCGCATCAATTCGAACTCGCCCTTCGAGACGGCCAGGCAGGGCGTCGTGCTCTACGCCCAGAACGGCAAGCACATGATCAAGAACGCCGTCTGGTTGGCGGTGATCATGTGGGGCGTGTCCTTCGTCATCTTCCTATTGATGCTGGCGCCCGCGGCCGCGATCCTGTGGGTCATGCCCGGACAATTGGCCGGCTGGGCCTTCATGCTGGCCATCGTCTTTGCCTGGGCCTTCAAGGCGGCCTTCATCGAGCCCTTCGCCATCGCCTCGCTGATGCAGGTCTATTTCGAAGCCATCGAAGGCCAGGTTCCCAATCCAGAATGGGACAACCGGCTCGCCGAGGCGTCGTCCAAATTCAGGGAGCTGCGCGACAAGGCGCTGGGCTCCTTCGGCGGCTCGCGCTGGGATACGCCGCGAGCCGCTTGATCATTGCTGGCGACCTAGCCTTGCGATCGCCGATTTGAGCGGCGCCTCGCCGGCGCCGCGAAACGTCTCGCTCATCACCAACTCGGGCAGCGGCAGGCGCTTGCCCCAGCCATGCGCTTCGAGGTCGGGCCTCGGCGCGAATTCCGAGACGCGGCCGACGCACAGATAGGCGATCGGCGTGACATGCTCCGGGATCGACAGAAGCCGTTTCAGCGCCTCCGTCTCGATGATGCTCACCCAGCCGACGCCGACGCCTTCGGCGCGTGCCGCCAGCCAGAAATTCTGCACCGCGCAGACGGTGCTGTAGAGATCCATCTCCGGATTGTGCCAGCGCCCGAGCGGCGAGTCCTTCGAGCGCTGCCGGTCGCAGGTGATGCAGAGATTGAGCGCGCTTTCGCATATGCCTTCGAGCTTCAGCTTGCGGTAGAGCGCCTGCCGCTCCGCCTCGATCGCCGGCAATTCCTGCTCGCGCGCGGCGAGGAACAGGTTGCGCACCTGTCTGCGCCGCTCGGCATCGCGGATGACGATGAAGTTCCAAGGCTGCATGTAGCCGACAGACGGCGCATGGTGAGCGGCGGTGAGAAGCCGCGCCAGCACACAATCGTCGAGATCGTCGGCTGTGAAATGGCTGCGCACGTCGCGCCTGGTGAACATCGCCCGGTACACCGCGTCGCGCGCCAATTGGTCAAAGTCGTCGCCACACGCGGCGATCGCTGCTGCCGTCATCGCTTTTCCCCTTGCGACAAGCCGTCCCCCGCCTGACCAAGCGGACGACCATGTCTGCCGGGCCGGTCTTCTGGCTCGGGATCGTCCCGCTCCGGCGCCTTCCCGTCATGGACAGTGGCTTTTGCCGGCGCGGTCCCCCTCACAGCGTTGGGCACGCCACGGAATAAAACCGTGTTCCCGATTCTCCCGCGTCGCGGGCACCAGGCAGCGGAATGACCTTACCGCGAAGTTCGGCACCCGCCAATGGTGCGGACGACATGGGCTGGCGCAATTTCCCCAGCCATTCGGCTTTTCAAACATGGTCATTACGGCTGCGGGTGCCTAGATTAGGCGCCATGGCCACCCGTCTCTACACGCACCCAATCTTCCTCGAACACCTCACGCCGCCCGGCCACCCCGAGCGGCCCGACCGCCTGCGCGCCATCGAGCGCGTGCTGGACGACGAGGCGTTCTCGGCGCTCGACCGCGTAAAGGCGCCGGAAGGCGATGAGAAAACCATCCTCTATGCGCACCCCGAGACTTTCGTCGAGTGCGTGCGTGCGGCGATCCCTCGGACCGGCATTGTCTCGATCGATGCCGACACCAGCGCCAGCCCGAAAAGCTGGCAGGCCGCGGTGACGGCGATCGGCGCGGCCAATGCGGCGATAGACGATGTCTTCGAGGGCCGAGCCTCGAATGTCTTCGTCGCCGCCCGTCCGCCTGGGCATCACGCCGAAAAGACGACGGCCATGGGTTTTTGCCTCTTCAACACGGCGGCGATCGCTGCCCGTTACGCGCAGAAGAAGCACCAGGCCGAGCGTGTCGCCATCGTCGATTGGGACGTCCATCATGGCAATGGCACGCAGGACATCTTTTGGGACGACCCGTCGGTGCTCTACTGCTCGACGCATCAGATGCCGCTTTACCCGGGCACAGGCGCCAAGAGCGAGACCGGCGCCGGCAATATCGTCAACGCGCCGCTCGCGCCGCGGACCGGCAGCGACATGTTCCGCGACGCCTTCCTGTCGCGCGTGCTGCCGTCGATCGATGCCTTTGCGCCGGACCTGATCATCATTTCCGCCGGCTTCGACGCGCATCACCGCGATCCGCTGGCCGAGATCAACCTGACCGAGGACGATTTCGACTGGGCGACCGGGCAGTTGATGGAGCGCGCCGGCCGCCACAGCTCCAACAGGCTCGTCAGCCTGCTGGAAGGCGGCTACGATCTGCAGGGACTGGCATTTTCAGTCGCCGCCCATGTCGGGCGGCTGATGAAGGGATAGGGTATGGCAGTGGAAGGCAATGAGGACGTCAAGGCGATGAGCTTCGAGCAGGCGCTCGACGCGCTGGAGAAGATCGTCGACGATCTGGAGCGCGGCGACGTCCCGCTCGATCAGTCGATCAAGATTTATGAGCGCGGCGAGGCGCTGAAGGCGCATTGCGACCGGCTGCTCAAGGCGGCCGAGGACAAGGTCGAGAAGATCAGGCTGTCGCGCGACGGCAAGCCGGTGGGAACGGAGCCGCTCGACGCCGAATAATCCGGAATAGCGTAGGCAGAGCAAGCAGGTAAGGAGTTCAAGCCATGTGCCGCAACATCAAGACCCTGGCCAATTTCGAGCCGCCGGCGACCAATGACGAGGTGCATGACGCGGCGCTGCAATTCGTGCGTAAGCTGAGCGGCTCGACGAAACCGTCCAAGCGCAACGAGCATGCCTTCTATCACGCCGTGGAAGCGATCGCCGCCGCCGCGCGCGAATTGATCGACTCGCTCGAAACCAGCCAGGAACCGCGCAATCGCGAGGAAGAGGCCGCCAAGGCGAAGGCCAGGTCGGCGTTGCGTTTCGCCTGAAGGACAGTCATGAGCTTTTTTCCGGGAAACGATCCTGAACCCGGCGATGCCTTCGCCTGCGATCAGATCGAACTGATGGTCATCCCGAACGCCAAGGACATCGGCGGCTTCGAGGTTCGCCGCGCCTTGCCGACGGCAAAACGCCGCCTGGTCGGGCCGTTCATCTTCTTTGATCGCATGGGCCCGGCCATCCTGCGCGCCGGCCACGCGCTCGATGTGCGCCCGCACCCGCATATCGGGCTCTCCACTGTCACCTATCTGTTCGACGGCAAGATCAGGCATCGGGATTCGCTCGGCACCGAAATGGTGATCGCGCCGGGCGACGTGAATTTGATGACCGCCGGGCGCGGCATTGTTCATTCCGAACGCACGCCGGAAGAATTGCGCGGCGCGCCGATGTCGGTCTCCGGCCTGCAGACCTGGCTGGCGCTACCGGACGGCAAGGAGGAGATTGCCCCGGTTTTCGCCAACACGTCCGTGGCCCGCTTGCCGCAGATCGATGCCGAGGGCGTCAGCGGCCGCGTCGTCATCGGCGAGTTCTCGGGCCTGCGCTCGCCGGTCGCAACCGCTTCCGACACGCTCTATGCCGATCTGCGCCTGGCGACGGGCGCCAGCGTGCAGATTCCCGCCGATGCCGAGGAACGAGCCATCTACACGCTGGAGGGCGACGTCTCGATCGCCGGCGATGTTTTTCCGGCCGAGCGGCTTCTGGTGTTCAAGCCGGGCGAGGAGATCGTCGTCTCCTCCGAGCGCGGCGCGCATTTCATGCTGTTCGGCGGTGCCTCGCTCGGTTCCCAGCGCTACATCTGGTGGAATTTCGTCTCGTCCTCGAAGGAACGCATCGAACAGGCCAAGCAGGAATGGAAGACAGGCCGCTTCGATATCGTTCCTGGCGATGAGGAGGAGTTCATTCCGCTGCCTGAGGGTTAGTTCTCGAGCACACAGAATTTTTGACGGCTCGGATATGCGTTTCTAGGTGCATGCCTTGGCGATTGGCCGAAACGTCCCTTGCGTCGTCATCCTATGGCGGAGCAAGGAGCGAAGCGACGCGGCGCAGACCATAGGATCCATGCCGTGACTTCCAAGCGTTGCAACGGTGCAGAATTCTGCTCCGCTGCGCTCTTCGGCCAGAGTCACGGCACGGATTCCAGGGTCTCCGCGACGGAGCTTCGCTCCTGCTTCGCCCTGGAATGACGACGTTGGGAGGGCTTCCGCCAATTCCAGCCGTTTTCGATGGCTTGCCAAAATAAGCAGCGCCACGCGTCACTGGCGCGCATTTACATTCGCCCGGCGGCGGCCTATGCCGCGCATGATTATGGCGCAATCTGCTGGTAGCGCCGTGTTCGATCGATTGAGGCAGGACGCGCCCGAGTGAAGCCAGACACGCCGCTGCTCGACAAGGTTCGCATTCCCGCGGACCTGCGGACGCTCGATGAGAGCGCGCTACCGCAGCTTGCCGCCGAACTCCGCGCCGAGCTCATCGACGCCGTGTCGCAGACGGGCGGCCATCTCGGCGCCGGCCTCGGCGTCGTCGAGCTGACGGTTGCGTTGCATTATGTCTTCAACACGCCGGACGACCGGCTGATCTGGGACGTCGGCCACCAGGCCTATCCGCACAAGATCCTGACCGGCCGCCGCGACCGCATCCGCACGCTGCGCCAGGAAGGCGGCCTCTCCGGTTTCACCCGGCGGGCCGAGAGCGAATACGATCCGTTCGGCGCCGCGCATTCCTCGACCTCGATTTCGGCCGGTCTCGGCATGGCCACGGGACGCGACCTGTCGGGTGGCCGCAACAATGTCATTTCCGTCATCGGCGACGGCTCGATGTCGGCCGGCATGGCCTTCGAGGCGCTGAACAATGCCGGCGCGCTGGATGCTCGCCTCATCGTCATTCTCAACGACAACGACATGTCGATCGCGCCACCGACCGGCGCCATGAGCGCTTATCTGGCCAGGCTTGCCTCCGGCAAGGCCTATCTGGGCTTGCGCGATTTCGGCAAGAAGCTGACATCCTATCTCGGCAAGCGCGCCGACCGCGCCATCACCCGCGCCGTCGAGCATGCGCGCGGCTATGTGACCGGCGGAACGCTGTTCGAGGAACTCGGCTTCTACCACATCGGCCCGATCGACGGACACAATCTGGAGCATCTGATCCCCGTGCTGAAGAATGTGCGCGACAACGGCAAAGGCCCGGTGCTGATCCATGTCGTGACCCAGAAGGGCAAGGGCTATGCGCCGGCGGAGGCCGCGGCCGACAAATATCACGGCGTCAACAAGTTCGACGTCATCACCGGCGCGCAGGCCAAGGCGCCGGCCAACGCACCCGCCTACACCAAGGTCTTCGCCGAGAGCCTGATCCAGGAAGCGCGCGAGGACGAGCGCATCGTCGCCATCACCGCCGCCATGCCGAGCGGCACCGGCCTCGACCTGTTCGGCGAGGTGTTCCCGAAGCGGACCTTCGATGTCGGCATCGCCGAGCAGCATGCGGTGACCTTCGCCGCGGGGCTGGCCACCGAAGGCTACAAGCCCTTCGCCGCCATCTATTCGACCTTCCTGCAGCGCGCCTACGACCAGGTCGTGCACGATGTGGCGATCCAGAAGCTGCCGGTGCGTTTTCCCATCGATCGCGCCGGCTTCGTTGGCGCCGACGGCGCCACCCATTGCGGCGCCTTCGACACGACCTTTCTCGCGACACTGCCGGGCTTCGTCGTCATGGCCGCGGCCGACGAGGCGGAGCTTCGCCATATGGTGCGCACGGCGGCGTCCTATGATGACGGTCCGATCGCCTTCCGCTATCCGCGCGGCAACGGCGTCGGCGTCGACATGCCGGAGCGCGGCTCGGTTCTCGAGATCGGCAAGGGCCGCATCATCAAGGAAGGGACCAAGGTCGCACTGCTTTCCTTCGGCACGCGGCTGCAGGACTGCCTGTTGGCTGCCGAGGAGCTCGGCGCCGCGGGCCTCTCCACCACCGTCGCCGACGCCCGCTTCGCCAAGCCGCTGGATGAGGATATGGTCCGCCGGCTCGCCCGTTCGCATGAAGTGCTGGTGACCGTGGAGGAGGGCGCTATCGGCGGCTTCGCCAGCCAGGTCTTGCATTTCCTCGCCCATGAAGGCCTGCTGGAAAGCGGCCTCAAGGTGCGCCCGCTGGTGCTGCCGGACGTGTTCACCGACCATGCCAAGCCCGAGAAGATGTATGCCGACGCCGGCCTGGATTCGGCGGGAATCGTGCGCACGGTCTTCGCGACGCTCGGCCATGGCGTGCAGGCGCAGCGCGCCTGAATCAGGACTTCAACACGCTGAATCGGTTTGCCGGCTTCCGGCCGTAAGCTTTTGTTAAGGCTTCCGTTTGGCGGTTCGCTTACCCTGTCTCTTGGCCGATTTTCAACGGCGCCCTGCTAAGACCTTGGCCCCAGAGCAATTCCAGGAAAAGTGTGAGCGGTTTTCCGCCCGGAATTGCGTAAAAACAAAGGGATAGAGCGGTTCGCCGTTTCACTGAAACGGTGAAACGCTCTAGGCAGGGGATAAGAACAATGAAGTCGTTCCTTTGCGGCACGGCCTTGCTGGCCGCCATGGCCGCGCCGGCGACAGCCGAAACGCGTTACGACCGCAATATCGAAAAGGCGGCGATGGACATCGTCGCCGGCAAGATGGGCAGCATCCGCGGCGGCTTCTCCTACAAGCAGAGGCCTCAACTCGTCGTGCTGCCGGATGCTACGCCCGTCGCACCCACTCCGGTTGAACCGCCGCGCAAGGAAGCCTCCGGCAATGACGGCCTGACACCGGCCGTCGAGCGCCGCGTCTCCCGAACCGTTTTTTAGAACCACAGGTCGCGCACGCAGCGCCCGTCGCGCGGCAGGTCGTCGAATGTGTCCAGGCCATCGAAATGGTCGATCGGCAGGTCGGCAACCTCCTCGGGCGGCGCCAGCCTGACATTGACGGCGACGCGCGTGCGGCCGCTTTTGCTGGAACGCAGGCCGCGCCAGGCGAGGACGCAGGCGCAGGTCGGGCAGAACAGGATCTCCAGCGCGGGCTCGGCCACCTCGGCGCGTGTGTAGGACTTCAGCTGTCCCCCGATGCGGATGCGCTCGTCGAGATAGTCATACGCCCAGAGCGTGCCGTAGCGGCGGCAAAGCGTGCAGTTGCAGGCGGTGATTCCGCCGGGATCGCCTTCCAGCGTCCAGTGGGCAGCGCCGCAATGACAGGTCCCCTTCAGCATCGACTCCTCCGATCGACAGCCCGCGTGGCGGCATTCTGCAGTCTCTTGCGCGGTATTCAAACCCATTGCGTTAGCGCTTGGCTTTCGCCAATGAAGGCCGATGAATTCCCCATTGCCATTAAGCCAGCGCCAGCGGCTCGATGAATTGCTCGTCGGGCGCGGCCTGTTTGCCAGCCGCTCACGCGCCCGCGACGCGATCGAGCGCGGCACGGTGACGGTTGACGGCACAATTGCCCGCAAGCCCGGCCAGCCCGTTGCACCGGACTGCGTGGTCGCCATCGACGATCCGGCCCAGGCCTATGTTTCGCGCGCGGCATTGAAGCTGATCGCCGGCCTCGACCATTTCGGCCTCGATCCTTCCGGCAGCGAGGCGCTCGATATCGGCGCTTCAACCGGCGGCTTCACCCAGGTGCTGCTGAAACGAGGCGCGGCGCATGTCACGGCGATCGATGTCGGCCACGGCCAGATCCATCCCGATATTGCCGGCGACCCGCGCGTGACGGTGATCGAAGGGCTGAACGCCCGAGATTTGACGGCAGCCGATCTCGGCGGCCGCGTTGCCGATTTCCTTGTCTGCGATGTCTCCTTCATCTCGCTGAAGCTGGCGCTGCCGCCGGCGCTTGAGCTGGCGGGCGAGGGCGCCAGGGCAGTCCTTCTGGTCAAGCCGCAATTCGAGGCCGGCCGCGAGGCGATCGGCAAGGGCGGCATGCTGAAGGATCCAGGCGATGCCGAGCGCATTGCCGGGAATCTGCGCGATTGGCTCGCCGGCATTATCGGCTGGCGCGTGCTGGGACTTCACCCGTCGCCGATCGAAGGCGGCGACGGCAACCGCGAGTTCTTGCTCACTGGCATCAAGGACGCAGGACCGTTGCGATGAGCGCACGCTTCACCATCGCCAGGCTGGGCTCCCAGGGCGACGGCATCGCCAATGCCGAGGGCGGGGAGGTTTTCGTCCCGTTCACGCTGCCGGGCGAGACGGTCACCGCCGCGCGCCAGAAGGACCGCGCCACCCTGGTGTCGGTGCTGGAAGCCTCCCCGCTCAGGATCGACCCCGCTTGCCGTCATTTCACCGAATGCGGCGGCTGCGCGCTGCAGCACTACGAGCCCGCAGCCTATCAGGAATGGAAGCGCGAAAAAGTCGTGCAGGCGCTGAAGGCCAAGGGTATCGCTTGCGAGGTCGCCGCGCTGGTGCCGTGCGCGCCGCACAGCCGCCGCCGTGTCACCTTCAGTGCCAGGCGCACCGAGGCCGGCATGCTGCTCGGCTTCGTGCGCGCGCTGTCGTCGGAGATCATCCCGATCGAGGAATGCCCGATCTCGCTTCCGGCGATCGTCGCGGCGCTCGATAAGTTGCGCGTCCTGGCCGGATTGGTCTGCGCCACGCCGAAAGCGTTTCATATGACGGTGACCGTCACTGCTTCCGGCCTCGACATTGCGGTTCATGATGCCGGCAAGCTTGGCGACCACCAGCGCCGCATCGCCTCCAACTTCGTCATGGCCGAGGGCCTGGCCAGGCTGTCCGTCGATGGCGAGATCGTCGTCGAGCCGAAGAAGCCGGTGGTGCAGTTCGGACCGGTCGCCGTCGCCGTGCCGCCCGGCGCCTTCCTGCAGGCGACGGAAGCCGCCGAGCAGGCGATGGCCGGTCTCGTCGGCCAGCATCTGTCGCGCGCGAAGAAGGTCGCGGACCTGTTTGCCGGCTGCGGCAGCTTCGCGCTTCGGCTGGCGGCGAAATCCGAGGTTCATGCCGTCGAAGGCGAAGCCGCGGCACTTGCCGCGCTCGATCGCGCCTACCGCTTCGCCACCGGCCTGAGGCGGGTGACCAGCGAACGCCGCGACCTGTTCCGCAGGCCGCTGACCTTCAAGGAGTTGAACGCCTTCGACGGCCTGGTCTTCGACCCGCCGCGCGCCGGCGCCGAGGATCAGTCGAAACAGATCGCCCGCTCCAACGTGCCGCTGGTCGCGGCCGTCTCCTGCAATCCGGTGACGCTGGCACGGGATTTGCGCATCCTTCTCGACGGCGGCTACACGCTGAAAAGTGTCATCCCGATCGACCAGTTCCTGTGGTCGCCGCATGTCGAGGCCGTGGCCTTGCTGGAGAAGCGGAAGCGGCGGCGCTAGTCGACTGGCGGAGGTTCGCTGGAAAAATTGTGAAGTCTCTGTTCTTTCGGTGAAATCGCGCCCTAAAGCCGCCTTTTTGCCGGACCTTAATTTCGCTGTTAGGGAAACATTCCTGCCTCCCCGGCGTTATCGCTTGGGATGGATGGCGAACAAGGATGGCGAATTGCTATGCTCTCGCTTCGGAAAGTCATCGGTCTTCTCGTTCTTCTCATCGCGTTCACCGTCGCGTCCGCGACCGGTGTGCTCGCGCAACAGCAGAAACGTCTCGCTTTCGTCATCGGCAACGCCGCCTATCCGTCCGATGCGCTGGTCACCTCCGCGAACGACGCCGGTCTGATCGCGCAGACCCTGCAGGCAGCCGGGTTCGATGTGGTCGGCGCGCGCGATGTCGACCAGGAATCGCTGCGTGGCGCGCTGCGTGATTTCCTTGCGAAAGTTTCCGCCGCCGGTCCGGACGCTACCGTTTTCGTGTACCTCGCCGGCCGTGGCGTGCAGTTCGAAGGCGAGAACTACTTCTTGCCGGTCGATGCCCAGATCGCCAATCCGGCCGACGTGCCGCTCCAGGCCATGCGGCTCTCCGACATTACCAAGTCGCTGGCCGGACTGCCGACGAAGGTTAATATAGTCGTCCTCGACGCGGCCCGGCCGAATGCCCTCCCCAAAATGAGCCAGCCGCTGGCCAGCGGGCTGGCGCTGGTCGACCCCGACCCCAATATGCTGATCGCGTTCAACGCCGCTCCCGGAACGGTTGCGCCGGAAGGCAAGGGCCCATACGGCGCCTATGCCCAGGCGCTCGCCGAGATGATGCGCGACGGCGGCTTGTCGCTCGATGAGGTTTTCGACCGCACGCGGCTGCGCGTCAACGAGGTGACGCAAGGCGCCGAAATCCCGTGGAATGTCTCGAAGGTCGATGCGCCTTTCGTCTTCTTCGAGCGCGCTCCGGACGCGCCGCCGCCGAAGGTTTCCGAGGCCGAAGAACGGACCAACCGGACCAGGGCGATCCGCGACTTCAATGCGCACGACGCCTATCTCGCGGCACTCGATCGCGACACGATGCGCGGCTACGAGGATTTCATCGTCGCCTATCCGCACGACCCAATGGCCAAACGCGTGCGCGCCATCATCGCGGCGCGGCGCGAGGCGATCACCTGGCGTGAAACGTGGCTGCGGGACACGCCCGAGGCCTATTGGTCCTATCTCGAACGCTATCCGCACGGGCCGCACGCCTGGGACGCACGGCGCCGGCTGGAGCATTTCGACGCCGAGCTCGAGCCACCGGCGAGCTTCACAGTTATCGTGTACGATGTGCCGCCGCCACCGGAGGACGAAATCGTCTATATCGATAGGCCGGTGCTCTATTTCGACGATCCCGATTTCGATTTCGAGCCTCCGCCGCCGGTCGACGTGATATTCCTGCCGCCTCCGCCGCCGGATTTTGTCGTGCTGCCGCCGCCTCCGCCGCCGGTCGATGTTTACGTCCTGCCGACGCCGGTCTTCGTCCCCGTGCCGGTCTGGGTCAGGCCGCCACGCGACATCGTGCCGCCGCCGGATAACATCATTTTCAACAACATCCACAACACGACCGTCATCAACAACATCAATAACACCACGATCCGCAACGAGACCGCCAATCAGGCCGGGCAGCCAAACGGCAATGCAGAGGGCGGCCTCACCACCGGCCAGAAAATGACCGGAGCTGCCATCGGTGCCGGCGCGACGCTGGCGGCCAGGGTCGCGCTGCCGCCGCTCTTGAAGAAGAGGGCGGCCGTATCCGGTCAGGCCCAGTTCAACCAGAATCAGGGCGCCTTGCCGCTGAAGCCCGGCCAGGGTGTGGCGCAGGGCCAGCAGCCTGGTGCTGCCGCTCCGCTGTCGAAGAACCTGTCCACCCGCAAGCTCGGAACCGACCACGCCTTGCCGGGAGCCGATGGCAAAACGCTGCCGCTCGTCAATGGCAAGCCTGTGCTCAACGGCCAGAATCTGCCCAACGACAGGTCGAGGAGGCTGCTTGGCAAGCAGGGCATCGTGGGCCAGCAGCCGACGGGAAATGCCGGCACCGCGGCGACTGGAGAGCAGGGCACGGATCAGCAGAAGGGCAAGAAATTCCGCAGGCTGCCGACCGTCAACGGCTTGCCGGCCGATAACGGGGTGAGCGCACAGGAAAAATTCAGGAAGAACAATCCGAATGCGTTGTCCGACCAGGGCAACGGCAAGCCGAAAAGGCTGACGCGCAAGGATTTGTCAGCCGGCCAGTCCATAGTTGAACCAGGCGATCAAGGCTCGGCCAACAGAAACAACAAAGTCAGGAAATTCGGCAAGCTGCCGACCGTCAATGGTGAGCCGGCTGACAACCGGCCGAGCGTGCAGAAGGACCTGAGGAAGAACAATCCGGACGTGTTCTCCGACCAGGGCTCGATCGACGGGAACGTCAAGAAGTTCCGCAGACTGCCGACTGTCAATGGTGCGCCGGCCGACAATGGGCCGAGTATGCAGAAGCGGCTCAGGAAGAACAATCCGGACGTGTTCTCCGACCAGAGCTCGATCGACGGGAACGTCAAGAAGTTCCGCAGACTGCCGACCGTCAATGGTGCGCCGGCCGACAATGAGCCGAGTATGCAGAAGCGGCTTAGGAAGAACAATCCGGATGTCTTCTTCGGCGAGAATCAGGGCTCCGCCGGCGGGAACGACGGGGCCAGGAAGTTCCGCAGGCCGCAGAACGAGGAAGGTTCCGTTGGCCCCGAAGCCAACGTCCAGCGCAACTTCAAGGTCAACCGGCCGAACGAGAATGTGCAGCGCCAGCTCGAGCTTCAGGAGAATTCCAACGCTCAGGAGCGGCGTCTGCCACAACAGCCGAAGGAACAACCGCCGCAAGGTAACAACAAGAAATTCGCCTGCGGCAACCCGGGCGAGCCGCCCTGCAAGCAGTAGCGGCAGGGGTTGGACAGCAATTCTCCGTCGATAGGCCGGAGTTTCCTGGCTCATCGCCTGCAAATCAAGAGATCGCTGGCTCGCGGCGCTTCAGCCGATGCTGGCTGCACGGGACAGGGGGACTATTCGGCCTATGAGCTCGGCGATAGCCGCTTTGCCGTGCCGCCACGCTGGTTGATCGAAACCCAGGTGTTCGGGTTCTGCTGCGACTGCCGCTTCAGGAAATAATAGCCGGTCGCGTTCCACGGCCTAACCTCGTCGACCAGATTGTCTAGCACGAGATCGCCCTTGTCGGTTTTCACCGTCAGGATGGTGTGGCCCTCGTTGTGCAGGTCGCGAACCACCGTCATCAGCAATGCCTGCCGGGGAAATCCTGCTTCCTGAAGAAGCTTGCGCTTGTAGAGCGCGTAGATCTTGCAATCGCCCTTGCCGTCCACGGGATAGTCCCAGTGGTCCATCATCGTGCCCCAGTGATCGTAGTTGCTGACGGGCTTGATGGAGCGGTTCGCCTTCTGGTTGACCCGCTTGAGGATGCTCATGTTTTGCGCGGTCAGCTTTACGCTGGTGGCCGGCAGCGCAGGCACCTTGCATTCTTTCGGCCGGCGATGACAGAAGTCGAGCCACCCATAAGGGACGCTGGTACTTGCACCGACCGTGGCGGAACTGGCGACAGGTCGTGTCGACGCTAGCTTGAACAGCGACGACTGCGCCGCCGAAGGGCTGACACAGAACGATGAAACACCAACCGACGAAACAAGGCCAAACAGGAAGGAAGAAGTCAGGACGTGAGGGGATCGCTTCACTGCCAACACCACCGCAACGAGGAGACTGGTGACAGGCTAACGCGCAAACGCCAGCCTGGCCAATTAAACAATTAATAATGTCCTAACACGATTGTGTTCACTTCAAGGTGGAGGCTGCCTTCAAGTCGGAATGCGAGCATCAACCTGGCGGACACTGCGGCGAGGTCATAGTCCCGACCGCGGCTGGCTTCATGCCTCCCGCACACCTTCAGACCCAGCCGCCTTTGCAGCTTTTACGAAATTGCGGTCAAAGGTTGCAAAGCCGGTACAGTGGGTTGATTTACCCAGATGCAGCGCATCCGCGAAATCAACGCCCGCCTCGACCAGATCGAGCGCTGAAGCGACAACAGGGGCATCTTCGATCTCGACCGTAGGAAGCCCGCCGAACTTCCGCAGTGCCCTGACGATATCAGGCCGGTCATAGCCATAGGCGCTGCGTAGCACCCACTCGGTTCCCAGGATCACTGTGACGGCCGCAAAGACCTGTTGACCGTCGATCAACCGCCGGGCGCGCTCAGATTGTTCGGGGTGGTCGTTCGTCAGGTAGCGAACAACAACATTCGTATCAATCGCGAGCATGGCGCCGCCGTGCTTCGGCGAGGACGCCCGCGTCCATTTCTTCCAATGTCTTCGGCGCGCCGCGGGATGGCAAGGAGCCGAACACGTCTTTCGGCTGCGTCGCCGCGAATGCGGGCGCCAGCTTCAAAAGTACGCCTTCCGACGTTTCCTGAACTTCAAGCCGCGTTCCAGCGCTCCACTCTCTCCGTTTCCGGATGGCGCTGGGCAGAATCACCTGCCCCTTGGTCGAGACTGTGGTCGTGAGCTTTTCAGAAGCAGACATGGCACTTACCTATGTAAGACAAAGGTAAGATAGATGGCGTGAGCGCCGAATTCAAGTCATATATTGGCTCGAACCTCAAACCCTGGTGCCGCCCACGGTCATCTGGTTCATCCGCAGATGCGGCTGGCCGACGCCCACCGGCACGCCCTGTCCGGCCTTGCCGCACATGCCGATGCCGGTGTCGAGCTTCATGTCGTTGCCGACCATGCTGACGCGGTGCATGGCGTCCGGACCGTTGCCGATCAGCATCGCGCCCTTGATCGGCTGCGTCACCTTGCCGTTCTCGATCATATAGGCTTCGGTGCAGCCGAACACGAATTTGCCGGACGTGATGTCGACCTGGCCGCCGCCGAAGGAGACGGCGTAGATGCCGTTCTTGACCGAAGCGATGATCTCTTCCGGCTGCATGTCGCCCGCGGTCATGTAGGTGTTGGTCATGCGCGGCATCGGCTGGTGCGCATAGCCCTCGCGCCTTCCGTTGCCGGTCGCCTTCATGCCCATCAGCCGGGCGTTCTGGCGGTCCTGCATATAACCGACGAGCTTGCCGTCCTCGATCAGCACGTTGCGCGCCGACGGCGTTCCTTCGTCGTCGACGGTGAGCGAGCCGCGCCGCTCGGGGATGGTGCCGTCGTCAACCACCGTGACGCCCTTCGCCGCCACCTGTTGGCCCATCAGGCCGGCGAAGGCCGATGTCTTCTTGCGGTTGAAATCGCCCTCCAGTCCGTGGCCGACCGCTTCATGCAGCATCACGCCCGGCCAGCCGCTGGAGAGCACGATGTCAAACGTCCCGGCGGGCGCTGGAACGGCCTCGAGATTGACCAGCGCTTGCCGGAGAGCCTCGCTGGCCGCATGCTTCCAGCTTTCCTCGCTGACGAACTCGCCGAAGCTCTTGCGGCCGCCCATCCCGTAGGAGCCGCTCTCCTGCCGGTCGCCGCTGCCGACCACGACCGAGACGTTGATCCTGACCAGCGGGCGGATGTCGCGCACGATCTGGCCGTCGCCGCGCACGACCTCGACATGCTGCCAGGATGCGGCGAGCGAGGCCGTCACCTGGCGCACGCGCGGATCCTTTGCGCGCAGCCAGCCGTCGATCTCCTGCAGCAGCTTGGCTTTGGCCTCGAAGGAAGGCGAGGGGATGGGGTTCTCGTCGCCATAGAGGTGGCGGTTGGTGCGGGCCGGCGCGCCGGCAAGCGTGCCGGAATAGCCGCCCTTGACCGCCGAGACGGCATCGGCGGCGCGCAGCAGCGAGGCTTCGGAAAGATCGCTGGAATGCGCATAGCCGCTGGCCTCGCCGGCCACGGCGCGCAGGCCGAATCCCTGATCGGTGTTGAAATTGGCCGTCTTCAGCCGGCCATTGTCGAACATCAGCGCCTCGCTCTCGCTGTATTCGAGGAACAGCTCGCCGTCGTCGGCGCCCTTGATGGTCTCGGTGACGATCTCCTTGACGCGATCATCGGAAATATCGAATTGGCCGATCAGGCTGTTCATGGCAAATTCCATTCGTGGAAACAAATCTTGCAACGGATGTAGGCGCGAAGCTGCCGTCGCACAATCGCCAACGAGATGAAGCCGGCGATTGCGACGCCGTCACCTGCCGTTGATGAAGTCCTTGATGTTGCCGGCCATCGCATTCCAGTTGGAGAACTGCTCCTCCAGATTGGCCCTGGTGATGCCGCCGGCGAAGCTGACATCCATCTTGAAATTCGAGCCGTCGCCCGAATAGGCCTTCACCCAGCGGTACTTTGCGTTCCAGGCATTGGCCTGGTCGGCGGTCAGCGGATCGGTGTAGCCGGTCGAGAACTGCAGCGACTTGCAGTTCTCGTGGTCTTCGCAGCCGTAGAAATAGATCACGTATTTGACACCCTCGACACGGCCGGAAATCATCGGGTCGCCATTGTCGTCCTTGTCCATCCTGGCCGAGCCGAAGCCCTTGGCGATCTCGAGAACCGTCGCGGGGTCCGGCGTCTGGAGGATTTCCGCATCCTCGGCCCGGGCTGCAGAGGCCGCGCAGGCAAGCGCCAGACCTGCAATGGAAATGGACAGCGTCGCGCGCATCAAGCCTCCTGGCCGCCAAGCGCGCATCACCGCCGCGCCTCGGCATGAGGCACGGCCGCTGCGCGTGGGCGCCAAGATCAAGGTAGGGCGGCGAAGCCTTCCGCAAAGCCCTTGAGGTCGACGGGAATGCCGATGCCCTCTTCCGGCGTCTGGAAGACGATGAAGGTGGCCGAGGTGCCGCTCTTCAACGTGTCGAGCAGCGGCTTTTCGAGGATCACCTCGGCATAGCAGCCATCCTGGAAGCAGCGCACGAAATAGGCGCGGCCGATATCCTTGCCGTCGACATTGAGACCGAGGCCGTTGGGCAGGAGAACGCCGAGCGGCGCCAGCACGCGCAGGATCTCCGCCTTGTTGTCGGCGGTGCGCAGCACCACGACCGAAAGCCCCATTTCAGGGCGATCCTCGGCGACGACATTCTGCATCATCACGCATTGCTCGGAGGTCGCTCCCGCCGGCGTGTCGCAGATGATCGACCATGCGCCATGCGTCGACTTCACCGTGCCGCTGGGCGGCGTGGCGTTGTTCGGCGAGGCGGCGCCGCCTACGGCTATGCCGACGCCGAGCAAGGCGACGGCAAGAACGACCTTCGCCAAGGTTCTCGAAAGCCAGGAAGTCATGACGGCTCCATTGCGAATCACGGCACTTTAAGCTGCGCCCGGGCCAAGTAAAGGACGAGACCATCGCCGGTGCGCCCCGATACCGGCAATTGCGTGCTTTTCCAAAGCAAATTCGCCCGAATTGGGGCCGCCCGGCATATAGCATGGCGAGCGCCGAACACGGCCTTCGGGCTGCGCGCAAAAATGCCGCACGGTTTCCTCCGCTCCTTTCTTGCGGAGGGAAAAAGAGTATGGTTTGAACCACCCAGGGACAGACCGGGATTCCCAATCCCGGCATCGTCCGCTATTGGTGCGACAAGATCGCGGGAAGTGGGAGACGAGAGGGCGATGAGGAAATTCCTGGCAAGCGCTAAATTCTTGGCAGGTACGGCAGCTTCGGCCGTGCTCTTTTCCCGCGCGGCCCGTGCCGACCAGCCGCGGGAATGGGAGGTGAGCTTCCAGGCTCCGGCCACCGACATGATGCGGCAGATCGAGCGGTTCGGGAACTACACGATGTGGTTCATCGTCCCGATCACCGTCCTCGTGCTGGTGCTTTTGCTGGTCTGCATCGTCAAGTTCCGCGCCAGCGCCAATCCGGTGCCGTCAAAGACCAGTCACAACACGCTGATCGAGGTGATCTGGACGGTCGGGCCGGTGATCGTGCTCTTGCTCATCGCCATTCCCTCCTTCCAGCTGCTCACTGCGCAATACACGCCGCCGGAAGAAGCCAAGCTCACCGTCAAGGCGACCGGCAACCAGTGGAACTGGGATTACGAGTACCAGGTCGACAAGACCTTCTCCTTCAACTCGGCGGTTTTGCAGGATGGCGACCGCGCCAAGGCCGGCAAGGAGGATCGCGCCCTCTATCCGCGCCTGCTCGCGGTTGACAACGAGCTGGTTGTCCCGGTCAACACCACGACCCGCGTGCTGATCACCGCGACCGACGTCATCCATTCCTTCGCCGTGCCGTCCTTCGGTATCAAGATGGACGCCGTTCCCGGCCGCACCAACGAGACCTGGTTCAAGGCGGAGAAGGAGGGCCTCTACTACGGCCAGTGCTCGCAGCTCTGCGGCAAGGACCACGCTTTCATGCCGATCGCGGTCCGCGTCGTTTCCGATGCGCAGTTCAAGACCTGGCTGGAAGCGGCCAAGACCGACGTGCCCGCCGCCAACAAGGCGCTGATGGCCGAGATCGATGGTACCAACAAGGTAGCGGCCGCCGGCAACTGATGCCGCGGGTTAGCAAGATTTAGGGAACGGAGCGGAACATGGCAGAGGCTGCAGCTCACGATCACGGCGACCACAGGCCGCATGGCTGGGTCCGCTGGGTCTACTCGACCAACCACAAGGACATCGGCACGCTCTACCTGATCTTCGCGATCATGGCCGGCATCATCGGCGGCGCGCTCTCGGTCGCCATCCGCATGGAGCTGCAGGAGCCGGGCATCCAGATCTTCAGCGGTCTGGCTCAGATGGTCTACGGCATGCAGGGCGACGCCGCCATCGACGGCGGCAAGAGCATGTACAATGCCTTCGGCGCCGCGCACGGCCTGATCATGATCTTCTTCATGGTCATGCCCGCGCTCATCGGCGGCTTCGCCAACTGGATGGTGCCGATCATGATCGGCGCGCCGGACATGGCCTTCCCGCGCATGAACAACATCTCCTTCTGGCTGCTGCCTCCGGCCTTCATCCTGCTGCTCTCCTCGATGTTCGTGCCGAGCGCGCCGGGTGCGTTCGGTGTCGGCGGCGGCTGGACGATCTACCCGCCGCTCTCGACCTCCGGCCAGCCCGGGCCTGCGATGGATCTGGCGATCCTGTCGATCCACATCGCCGGCGCCTCGTCGATCCTCGGCGCCATCAACTTCATCACCACCATCTTCAACATGCGCGCTCCCGGCATGACGCTGCACAAGATGCCGTTGTTTGCCTGGGCCGTGCTGATCACCGCCTTCCTGCTCCTGCTCTCGCTGCCGGTCCTGGCTGGCGGCATCACCATGCTGCTCACGGACCGCAACTTCGGCACCGCCTTCTTCGTGCCGGACCAGGGCGGGGATCCGCTGCTCTTCCAGCACCTGTTCTGGTTCTTCGGCCACCCCGAAGTGTACATCCTGATCCTGCCGGGCTTCGGCATCATCAGCCACATCGTCTCGACCTTCTCGAAGAAGCCCGTCTTCGGTTATCTCGGCATGGCCTACGCCATGGTCGCGATCGGCGCGGTCGGCTTCATCGTCTGGGCGCACCACATGTACACGACCGGCCTGTCGCTCGACACGCAGCGTTACTTCGTGTTCGCCACCATGGTCATCGCGGTGCCGACCGGCGTGAAGATCTTCTCCTGGATCGCCACCATGTGGGGCGGCTCGATCTCCTTCAAGCCGCCGATGCTGTGGGCGCTGGGCTTCATCTTCCTGTTCACCATCGGTGGCGTCACCGGCGTCCAGCTCGCCAATGCCGGCCTCGACCGCTCGCTGCACGACACCTATTTCGTGATCGCCCACTTCCACTACGTGCTGTCGCTAGGCGCCGTGTTCGCGATCTTCGCTGGCTGGTACTACTGGTTCCCGAAGATGACCGGCTACATGTACTCGCCGGTGATCGCCAACACCCACTTCTGGGTCACCTTTGTCGGCGTCAACCTAATCTTCTTCCCGCAGCACTTTCTCGGCCTCGCCGGCATGCCGCGCCGCACGGTCGACTATCCTGACGCGTTCGCCGGCTGGAACATGATCTCGTCCTACGGCTCTTATATCGCGGCCGTCGGCGTCGCGATCTTTCTCTACGGCGTGTTCGAGGCCTTCCAGAAGAAGCGCGTCGCCGGCGCCAACCCATGGGGTGAGGGTGCCACCACGCTCGAATGGCAGCTGCCTTCGCCGCCGCCGTTCCACCAGTGGGAACAGCTGCCGAAGATCAAGTAAGGCAGCCCTATTACGAGACCGCCGGACAGCCGGCGGTCTTGGCCAACGGAATAACGGACTTTAAGTACGCATGGCCCTTGCCGACCACAGATTGATGAAGGACGCGGGCTTTCCCATATCGGAAGCGACTGCGGGCGATTACTTCGCCCTGCTGAAGCCGCGCGTCATGTCGCTGGTCGTCTTCACCGCCTTTGTCGGCCTTGTCGCCGCGCCCGTGGCCATCAATCCGCTGCTGGCGATGATTGCCATCCTGGCGATCGCCATCGGCGCGGGCGCTTCTGGAGCGCTCAACATGTGGTACGACGCCGACATCGACGCGGTGATGACCAGAACGGCATCCCGTCCAGTGCCGGCCGGCCGCGTCACGCCGGGCGAGGCGTTGACCTTCGGTCTGGTGCTGTCGGTGCTGTCGGTGATGACGCTCGGCGTGTTGGTCAACTGGCTGTCGGCATCGCTTCTTGCCTTCACCATCTTCTTCTATGCCGTCGTCTACACCATGTGGCTGAAGCGCTGGACGCCGCAGAACATCGTCATCGGCGGTGCTGCCGGCGCCATTCCGCCGGTGATCGGCTGGGCCGCGGTGACGGGCTCGGTCAGTCTCGAAAGCGTGATCCTGTTCCTGATCATCTTCCTGTGGACGCCGCCGCATTTTTGGGCGCTGGCGCTGTTCAAGTCCGACGACTACGCCCGCGCCGGCATCCCGATGATGCCGAACGTCGCCGGCCATGCCTCGACCCGCCGGCAGATCTTTTCCTATGCGCTGATCCTGGCGCCGGTCGGCGTGCTGCCCTGGGCGCTAGGCTACACCACGGCCGGCTATGGCGTCGTCGCGGCCATCCTCGGCGCGGGCTTCGTCTGGTATGCCTGGAAAGTGCTTGGCATGGCCGACGACGATCGCGCGATGAAACCGGCCAAGGCGCTCTTCGGCTATTCGCTGCTCTATCTCTTCGCCATCTTCGCCGCCTATCTCGTCGACTGCGTGGTCGGGCGCGCCCTCATGATGGGGGGAGCATGACCGTGGCCGACAAGAAGCTCGAACTGGTCACGTTGACGGAACGCCAGCAGAAGGCGCGCCGCAACCGGTCCATCGCCATCGCTGTCGCGCTGGCGGCATTGGTCGTCATCTTCTACGCCGCCACCATCGTGCGCTTCGGCCACCAGGGCGCCAGCCTGACCGGCTCGGGCCTGTTGGGAGGCGGCTGATGAGCGGCGACGTGAGCAAGCCGCGCAAGGTGAACAACGGCATCGTCGCCGCGGTCTGCCTCGCCTTCTTCACCGGTATGGTCGGCATGGCCTATGCGGCCGTGCCGCTCTATAAGATGTTCTGCCAGGTCACCGGCTATGGCGGCACAACGCAGCGCGCCGAGAAGCAATATGCCGGCCGCGTGCTCGACCGTGACATCACCATCCGCTTCGACGCCAACACCAACGGCATTCCGTGGCAGTTCGAGCCGGTCGCCCGCTCGGTGGCGATCAAGATCGGCGAGACGACGCAGGCGCATTACAGCGCCACCAACAAGTTCGACCGCCCCATCACCGGCCGCGCCTCGTTCAACGTGCAGCCGGAAATGGCCGGCGCCTATTTCAACAAGGTGGAGTGCTTCTGCTTCACCGACACGACGCTGAAGCCCGGCGAGACGCTGGACATGCCGGTCGTGTTCTATGTCGATCCAGAGATCGTCAACGTGCCGGAACTCAAGGACTTGAAGACCATTACCCTGTCCTACACGATGTTCCCGGTCGAAAAGAAACAGCCGGTCGCCTCGTCGGCGCCGGCCGCTGGCAGCAGCAAAAAAGTTCCAGATTCCGAAGCAAGCCTCGGGGGTTGATATGGCAGACGCGCACGCAAAACCACACCACGACTACCATCTCGTCAACCCGAGCCCCTGGCCCTTCCTGGGTTCGGTCGGCGCGCTGGTCACCGCCATCGGCGGCGTCTGCCTGATGCAGTATCTGAAGGGCGGCAACTTCCCGGTCTTCGGCCACAACATCGCCAATCCGTGGCTGTTCTTCATCGGCATGATCATCGTGCTCTACACGATGTTCGCCTGGTGGTCGGACACCATCAAGGAAGCGCATGAGGGCTACCACACGCGCGTCGTGTCGCTGCATCTGCGCTACGGCATGATCATGTTCATCGCCTCCGAGGTGATGTTCTTCGTCGCCTGGTTCTGGGCCTTCTTCGACGCCAGCCTGTTCCCCGGCGAGGCGCAACAATACGCCCGCACCGCCTTCACCGGCGGCGTATGGCCGCCGAAGGGCATGGAAGTCCTCGATCCCTTCCACCTGCCGCTCTACAACACCATCATCCTGCTCCTGTCGGGCACGACGGTGACCTGGGCGCACCACGCGCTGCTGCATGGCGACCGCAAGGGCCTGGTCAACGGCCTTGTGCTGACCGTCGGCCTCGGCATGCTGTTCACCATGGTGCAGGCCTACGAGTACATGCACGCGCCCTTCGCGTTCAAGGAATCGATCTATGGCGCCACCTTCTTCATGGCGACCGGCTTCCACGGCTTCCACGTCATCATCGGCACCATCTTCTTGGCTGTCTGCCTGGTGCGCGCCATGCGCGGCGACTTCACGCCGAAGCAGCATTTCGGCTTCGAGGCGGCCGCCTGGTACTGGCACTTCGTCGACGTGGTCTGGCTGTTCCTGTTCAGCGCCATCTATGTCTGGGCCTCGAACGGCGCGCTGATCGAAGGCCACTGATAGAGGGCAATTCCGGGAAAGCGCGTAGCGATCTTTCCGGAATTTGCTTTCAGCAGTTTTTCAGGAGTTTTGAAGGTGGTCGCGGCAACGCGACCGCCTTTCTTCTTTTCGGCGCAATGGCCGCCCATCGGTGAGCGATGTGGGTGAAGATTCCTCTGGCCATCGCCGCGTGTCTGATCGGGACGACTCCGCTGCTTGAACGCAATGTGTTGTCGCAGCAGAAGGTTGATTTGGTGCGCGTCGAGAAGTCAAACCGGCAATTGCAACTGATCGGCGGCGATAAGATCCTGCGCAGCTACAGGATCGCGCTAGGCGGAGATCCGGTTGGTCAAAAGCATCGGGAAGGCGATGAGCGAACGCCGGAGGGTCGATACATGCTCGACTGGCGCAATCCCAACAGCGTCGCCCACAAGTCGATCCACATCTCCTATCCCAACGCCGATGACATGGCGGCGGCAAAGGCGCTCGGCGTCGAACCAGGCGGCGCGATCATGATCCATGGCCAGCCGAACGGTTTCGGCTGGCTGGGCCGGCTGCTTCAAATGGTCGACTGGACCGACGGCTGTATTGCGGTTACGAACGCCGATATGGATGAAATCTGGACTATGGTGGCCGATGGCACACCGATCGAGATCATGAAATGAGCGAAGACAAGGCGATCTGGCCACCCATCGATCCGATCTCGGCCGGCCTGCATGGCCGCTGCCCGCGCTGCGGCGAAGGCAAGCTGTTCTCGGGCTTCCTCACCGTCGGCAAGCGCTGCTACAATTGCGGGCTCGACTATTCCTTCGCCGATGCTGGCGATGGGCCGGCGGTGTTCGTCATCCTGATCATCGGCTTCCTCGTCGTCGGCCTCGCGCTCTGGATGGAGGTGACGTTCAGCCCGCCGCTCTGGCTGCACTTCATCCTATGGATACCGCTGGCGCTGGTGCTCTGCCTGACGGCGCTGCGCCTGATCAAGGGCGTGCTGATCACCTTGCAGTACTCGAAGAAAGCCTCCGAGGGCAGGCTGGAATCCCACGAATGACCGAGGCGACCGCTTCGGCGGCCGGCCGTTCGCGGCCGCGTTCGGCGTTGCTTATCGGCCTCGGCCTTGTCCTGTTCGCCATCCTGATCGGGCTCGGCACCTGGCAGGTCCAGCGCCTGCACTGGAAGGAAGACCTGCTTGCGACCATCGACAAGCGGACGCATTCGGTGCCGTTGCCACTGGCCGACGTCGAGAGAGAATTCGCCGCCTCCTATGATGTCGATTACACCCCGGTGACGGTGACGGGCACCTTCCTGCACCAGGGCGAGCGGCATTTCTTTTCCACCTGGGAAGGCGAAAGCGGCTTCAACGTCTACACGCCCCTGCAACTCGACGACGGTCGCTTCGTGCTCGTCAACCGCGGCTTCGTCCCCTATGACCTCAAGGATCCGGCCAGGCGCCGACAGGGCGAGGTCGCCGGCAAGGTGACGGTGACCGGGCTTGCGCGCAATCCGTTGCTCGCAAAACCGTCGATGATGCTTCCCGACAATGACGTCGCCAAGAACATCTTCTACTGGAAGGACCGCGATGTCATGGCGGCCACCGCCGGCCTGCCGGCCGGGTTCGTGCTGGTGCCGTTCTTCATCGATGCCGACAAAACGCCGAATCCCGGCGGCCTGCCCGTCGGTGGCGTCACCATCATCGATCTGCCCAACAATCACCTGCAATATGCGGTCACCTGGTATGGCTTGGCCGCGGCTCTCGCCGCCGTGCTGATTCTGAGGCTGCGCCGCCCGACGAAGGAAGCGTGAAGCCCGCGCTCTTGACAGGGCAGGGGTGC
Source organism: Mesorhizobium sp. M2A.F.Ca.ET.043.05.1.1 (assembly GCF_003952445.1). Classification (NCBI taxonomy): domain Bacteria; kingdom Pseudomonadati; phylum Pseudomonadota; class Alphaproteobacteria; order Hyphomicrobiales; family Phyllobacteriaceae; genus Mesorhizobium; species Mesorhizobium sp. M2A.F.Ca.ET.043.05.1.1. The sequence continues at coordinate 3,360,123 of NZ_CP034446.1, read as the reverse complement.
GCACCTCATTTCGCGTCCAGTACGACGACTTAACCGGCCAGAATTCATGATTGAGAAAAAGCCACCGCTCACGATCAGGCTCTGCCAGCCGCGCGGCTTCTGCGCCGGCGTCGACCGCGCCATCCAGATCGTGGTGCTGGCGCTGAAGAAATACGGCGCGCCGGTCTATGTCCGCCACGAGATCGTGCACAACCGCTACGTCGTCGAAGGGCTGCAGAGCCTCGGCGCCGTCTTCATCGAGGAACTGTCCGAGATTCCTCCGGAGCATCGCCAGTCGCCCGTGGTCTTTTCCGCGCATGGCGTGCCGAAATCGGTGCCGGCCGATGCCGAGGCGCGCAATCTCTTCTACCTCGACGCCACCTGCCCGCTGGTCTCCAAGGTGCACAAGCAGGCGATGCGCCACCAGCGGCTCGGCCGCCATGTGCTTCTGATCGGCCACGCCGGTCACCCGGAAGTGATCGGCACGATGGGCCAGTTGCCGGAAGGCGCCGTGACGCTGATCGAGACCGAGGCCGACGCCGCGCGCTTCGTGCCCGTCGACGCCTCGGCGCTGGGCTTCGTCACCCAGACGACCTTGTCGGTCGAGGACACCGCCGGCATCATCCGGGCTCTGCAGGAGCGGTTTCCCGAACTGCACGCGGCCGCGGCCGAATCGATCTGCTATGCCACCACCAACCGCCAGGAAGCGGTGAAGGAGACGGCCGCCGGCGCCGATCTTTTCCTCATCGTCGGCGCGCCCAATTCGTCCAACTCGCGTCGTCTTGTCGAAGTGGCGGAGCGCGCGGGCGCGACCATGTCGCTTCTCGTGCAGCGCGCCGCCGAGATTCCATGGGATGAGATCGCCGGGATCAGGACACTTGGCCTGTCGGCCGGCGCCTCGGCGCCGGAGATCATCGTCGACGAGATCATCGACGCGTTCCGGCAGCGCTTCGACGTCACCATCGGCCTGGCGATAACGGCCACGGAAACGGAGGATTTTCCGGTGATGCGGGTGCTGCGCGATGTCGAACTGACGGCGGCCGATATGGCCTTCGTCAATGGAGCGGCGTGAAACAGGATGGCCGTCTACACCGACGTCAACGAAGGCGAACTGACCGCATTCCTCAAAGCCTATCCGGTGGGGGAATTGCTCTCCTACAAGGGCATCGCCGAGGGCACCGAGAATTCCAATTTCCTGGTCCACGCCTCGACCGGCTCCTACATCCTGACGCTCTATGAGAAGCGCGTCGACAAGGCCGACCTGCCGTTCTTCCTCGGCCTGATGGGCCATCTTGCCCGGAAGGGCATTTCCTGCCCGCTGCCGGTCACGGCGCATGACGGCACCGTCATCGGCACGCTCGCCGGCCGGCCTGCCGTCATCATCACCTTCCTCGAAGGCCTGTCGCTCAGGCGCCCGACCGCCGCGCATTGCGCGGAAGTGGGCAAGGCGCTCGCCAGCCTCCATATTGCCGGCCAGGATTTTCAGATGAGAAGGCCGAACGCGCTGGCGATCGACGGCTGGCGCAAGCTCTGGGCGGCCTCGCGCGGCCGCGCCGACGAGGTCGAGCCGGGCCTGGCGGCGGAGGTCGACGCCGACTTCGCCGATTTCGAGCGCAACTGGCCGAACGGCCTGCCGCAAGGCATCATCCACGCCGACCTGTTCCCGGACAATGTCTTCTTCCTCGGCGAGAAGCTGTCCGGGCTGATCGACTTCTATTTCGCCTGCGACGATCTCTACGCGTACGACGTCGCCACCTGCCTCAACGCCTGGTGCTTCGAGAAGGATTTTTCCTTCAACCTGACCAAGGGTACGGCGCTGCTCGCCGGTTATCAGTCGGTGCGGCCGCTTGGAAACGACGAGAAGGCGGCTATGCCGATGCTGGCGCGCGGCTCGGCGCTGCGCTTCATGCTGACCCGCCTCTATGACTGGCTGACCATCCCGGATGGCGGACTGGTGATGAAGCGCGACCCGACCGAATATATCCGCCGCATGCGCTTCCACCGCGCGATCAGGTCGCCATCCGAATACGGGCTGACATGAACAAAAAGATCGAGATCTTCACCGACGGCGCCTGCTCGGGCAATCCCGGGCCGGGCGGCTGGGGCGCCGTACTGCGCTACAACGGCGTCACCAAGGAACTGTCCGGCGGCGAGGCCGAGACCACCAACAACCGCATGGAACTGCTGGCCGCCATCACCGCGCTCAATGCGCTGAAGGAACCTTGCACGGTCGACCTCTACACCGACAGCAAATACGTCATGGACGGCATCTCCAAATGGATCCATGGCTGGAAGAAGAACGGCTGGAAGACCGGCGACAGGAAGCCGGTCAAGAATGGCGAGCTCTGGCAGGCGCTCGACGAGGCCAACCGGCGCCACAAGGTCACCTGGAACTGGGTAAAGGGCCATGCCGGCCATCCGGAAAACGAACGCGCCGACGAACTGGCCCGGCAAGGCATGGCGCCGTTCAAGCCGAAGCTGGCAAGGCCTGCGCCGGTTGGGGCAGCGCCACAGAAAGCCGCTCCAACCGGCAAACGCGCCCCCCGGCGCTTTACGCAGAGCTACTGACGCGAGACTTCTACAGCTAACGGATCAGCAGCGCCGTCGAGAACATGCCGAGCGCGAACACCGTATGCGCCACGAGGTTCAGCGCGCGCACCTTCGTCGGGTTGGGGAGTTTGGACGCCGCCCAGCCGGCGCCCATGCCTGGCGCCAGCAGGAACCAGCCGGCTCCAACCGTGACGATGCCGAGGATGAAGGCGGGCAGGAAGGTCGGCGCGGCCAGCCAACCCGCGCCGGCGAGCACGATCAGGACCACGCCGTAAAGGATGCCGACGAGGTAGTGGAACGCCCAGCCGAGCGCTTTTTCATGCGCATAGGGCGCGGCCTTGCCGATATCGTCGTGGAAAACCCTCTCTGGCAGGTGCCGCACCCAGCGCCCGACCATGCCCCAGTTGGGCAAGGGCTGGCCGATCGCCTTGTTGAGAATGATCGCCCAGATATCCATGAACACGGTGGCGCCGATGCCGATCGCCACCGCGCGCCAGGCGATGTCGAGCATCAGAGCATGATCCCGAACCGGAGGTCAGCGCACGCAAAAAGTGGGAACCGGTTTTCGGACAAGATCATGCTCCAGCAAAGAGTGGGATCAGGATGGCGGGTCAACGAAACGTCATCCTGATCTAGAGCTGCCCGAGGATATGAGCGGCGCCGCTCTCGTCGACGCCCGGCTTGGTTTCGACATTGAGTGCCACGACCTTGCCGTCGTCGACGATCATCGAGAAGCGCTTCGAGCGCAGGCCCATGCCGGCAGCGGAAAGATCGTTGTCGAGCCCGACCGACTTGGCGAAATCGCCGCTGCCGTCGGCGAGGTAGAGGATCTTGCCTTCGCCGCCGGTGAAGTTCGCCCAGGCGCCCATGACGTGGACGTCGTTGACCGAAACCACGGCGATCGTGTCGACGCCGCGCGCCAGGATGGCGTCATGGTTCTCGAGATAGCCGGGCAAATGGTTGTTGCTGCAGGTCGGCGTGAAAGCGCCGGGGACGCCGAACAGCACCACCTTCTTGCCGGCGAAGATCTCGTCGCCGGTGATCGGCTTGGCGCCGTCGGCGGTCATCACCTTGAAGTTCGATGCGGGCAGTTTTTCGCCAACCGAAATGGTCATGGGTTCCTCGCTTGGGAGATGGGGAAGGTCGATGCCTTCGATATCGGACCGGACGATTTCCCGCAACCATTGCGCCAATGCTGGATCAAGGGAAAGGCAGCAACCCGTCCACCGAACCTTCGGCGCTGGTCAGCGTGTAATACAGCCCGCCATCGCTCGGCGTTGCCGATGGCCGGTCGAGGATCGGCACGGTGAAGACGAGCTTGCCGTCCTTCTGGCTGCGCACCGGCGCGCCGAACATGTAGTCGCGCTCGCCGGCGATGAAGAAGTCGACGGATTCCGGATCCCCGGGCGACTGTGCCTGGACGACAAGGGTTTCGTGGTCGCCGGGCAGCACGCTGATGCCGAAATCGGGCCGGGCCGGGGAGGGCAGCGTCGCAAGCGCGGTTTTGACCAATGCCGCGTCGGTCGCGTTGTCGGGATCGGAACCGGGATCGACGCTGAGCCGGGTCTGCACCGGAATGCAGATCGTCTCGCAGATGCCGAGGAAGACATGGGCGTCGATCGTCGCAGGTTGGCCGGGCGAAGACACCGTGAAGGTCACCGGCAGCGACACCGGACGATCATAGCCGGCCCATTTGCCGTAGCCGTCGTCATGCCGCTGCGGCGGCGGGAACGACAATTGCGCGTCGGCGATGTTGGTGCTGCCGGATATGTCGAGCTGCGGCGGCACGCCGGCATCGCCCGGATCCCGCCAGTAGGTCTTCCAGCCCGGCTTCAGCGCGATGTCGAGCACGCCGCGGATCTTGCCGGCCTCATCGGGCTTGCCGGTGGTCACCAGCCGGACCTTGCCGCCCTCCGAATTGTACCAGATCGAGGAAGAGGCCTCGGCCGGGAGGCCCGTAGCCCATCCGAAAACGATCCCGAGAACCAGTATCTTCATGTATCGCATGGCGGTGATTTGACCGTCCGTTCTTGGCCGCGCAATGGCCTCGTCGCTCTCCCGGTATCATATTTGCGTGACATCGGGGACTGACACCATCTTTTCGGCGCAGCCGAAACGCGTTACGCTCAACCCATGGACTTGCTGCGCCACAAGAAGGCGGCCGCCGGACGCGGCTTCCTCGACGACCAGTTCCTGATTGCCATGCCTGGCATGAAGGACGACCGCTTCGCGCGCTCCGTCATCTACATCTGCGCCCACAGCGACGAGGGCGCGATGGGGCTGATCATCAACCAGACGCAGCAGATGCTGTTTCCGGACCTGCTGGTGCAGCTCGGCATCATGAACGAGCAGGAAGCGATCCGACTGCCGGCGCATACGCGCGATTTCGTCGTGCGCAATGGCGGGCCGGTCGACCGCAGCCGCGGCTTCGTGCTGCACTCTGGCGACTATCGCGTGGAATCCTCGCTCAACGTTTCCGACGATATCTGCCTGACCGCGACCGTCGACATCCTGCGCGCCATCTCTACGGGGCGCGGCCCCCGCCATGCGCTGATGGCGCTCGGCTATGCCGGCTGGGGCGCCGGCCAGCTCGAGACGGAGATCGCCGAGAATGGCTGGCTCACTTGCCCTGCGACGCAGGAACTTCTGTTCGACGCCGATATCGAGCGCAAATACGACCGTATCCTGGCCTCGATCGGCATCGACCTCGCCCATCTGAGCGCCGCCGCCGGGCACGCATGATCCTCGCGACTACCGCGAACGCCCGCGCCTTCGTCATCCTAGGGCGAAGCAGGAGCGTAGCTCCGTCGCGAAGACCCTAGGATCCATTCCGTTACATCTACCGTAGGTGCAGCGGCGCAGAATTCTGCACCGTTTTCAACGCCTTAGCGTCACGGCATGGATCCTAGGGTCTGCGCCGCGTCGCTGCGCTCCTTGCTCCGCCCTAGGGTGACGAACCGAGAGGCGCGCCAATCGCCGAAGCGGTGGCCTCTAAGCCTGGGTCAGCGGATACTGCTCCCTCAGCGTCTTCAGCACCTGGTCGCCGGGCATCGGCGCGCCGAACATGAAGCTCTGGACATATTCGCAGCCCATCTGGCGGAGTTCCAGCGCGTCGCTTTCGTCCGAGATGCCTTCGGCGACCACCGACAGCCCCAGCTCATGCGCCATGTTGACCATGGATTTGAGCAGCACGGCGCGCTTCGGCGTGGCGTCGTCAACAAAGCTCTTGTCGATCTTGATCGTGTCGAAGGGGAAGCGTGTCAGGTAGGAGAGCGAGGAATAGCCGGTGCCGAAATCGTCGAGCGACAGCCCGATGCCGAGCTGTTTCAGCTTGGTCAGCACATGCGCGGTCTGCTCGGGATTGTCCATCACCAGGGATTCGGTGAGCTCGAGCCGGAAGCAGCGCGGCTTCAGATTGGCCCGCGCGATGACGGAGCGGACGTCGCTCACCAGGTCGCGGCGGATCAGCTGGCGGCTGGAGAGGTTGACCGACACCGACAGTGGCGCGTCGCCGATCTGCTTCTGCCAGCCCGCGAGGTCCTCGGCCGCCTGCTGCATGGCGAACAGGCCAAGCTGCACGATCAGCCCGCAATTCTCGGCCACCGGGATGAAATCTCCCGGCGGGATCATGCCGCGGCGCGGGTGGTCCCACCGCAGCAGCGCCTCGAAGCCGGCGACGCTGCCGTCCTCCAGCCGCACGATCGGCTGGTAGGCAAGCGTGAACTCGCGCCGCTCGATGGCGCGGCGAAGGTCGGATTCGAACTGCAGGCGATCAGTGCCGACGGTGCGGAAGGCGGGCCGGAACGGCTCGATCCTGTCGCCGCCGAAACGCTTGGCCTGGTGCATGGCAAGCTCGGCGTCCTTGACCATGTCCTCGGCGGAAGTTTGCGCCGTCGTCCAGGTGATCAGGCCGATCGAGGCGGTGAGCACGATCTCGCGCTTGGCGAAGGTGATCGGATTGTTGATCGCGTGCTTGATGGCATCTGCCAGGGCCGCGATGCGGGCAGGGTCCTGCTCGGAAAGCAGCATCAGCGCGAACTGGTCGCCGGCAAACCGCGACAGCGAATCCTTCGGCTTCAAGAGCCGGTGCAGCCGGCGCGCGACGGTGAGCAGAATGGTGTCGCCGGCGGAAATGCCGAGGCCGTCATTGACCTGCTTGAAACGGTCGATGTCGATGATGAAGACCGTCGGGCGCACCTTGTCCTCGGTGCGGGCGATCGAGATGATCGCTTCCAGCCGGTTCATGAACAATTCGCGGTTCGGCAGGCCGGTGAGGTTGTCGTGGACGGCGTCGTGCAGCAGCCTTTCCTCGGATTTCTTCTGCTCGGTGACGTCGACCATGGTGCCTACGCAGCGGATCACCTCGCCGTCGGAACCGATCACCGGCCGGGCGCGCAGCGAGAACCAGTGATAGTGGCCGTCGGCGCCGCGCAGGCGGAAATTCTGCGCCACCTTGCCGCGGCGGTGCTCCAGCACCACGTCGAGCGTGGTGCGGAATGTGTCGCGATCGTCGGCATGCAGCACCGGCAGCCAGTTGCGGGCGGCACCGCCCAGGCTGTTCGGCGCAAGGCCGAGCTGCAGACTGATGTCGGGCTTGGTCACCACGCGGTCGCGCAGCACGTCCCAGTCCCAGACGATGTCGCCCGAGCCGGCGACGGCCAGCGCCTGCCGCTCGAGATCGGAGAACAGGCCCTGGTGCAGCGCGCCGCCGGCGAAAGCATGCTGCATGACGGTGAAGCCGATCAAGAGGATGATCAGGATCAGGCCGCCGCCCAGAGCCGGCTGGGCGATGTCGTTGTCCAGCATGCCGGTGATGGCCATCCACGATCCGCATAGCCAGAGCAGCACCATCACCCAGCTCGGCACCAGCATGATCGCGCGGTCATAGCCGCGGATGCCGAGGAAGATGATGAGGCCCAGGCCGGTGAGCGCGGTAGCGGCGAAGGAGATGCGGGCGATGCCGGCGGCGACCGCGGGATCGACGATGGCGACGCCGGCGATCAGAAGCAGCCCGAGGATCCAGACCAGCGCGCCATAGCTGAAATGGCCGTGCCACCGGTTGAGGTTGAGATAGGCGAACAGGAACACCACGAAGGTTCCGGCAAGCGCCACCTCCGTGCCGGCTCGCCATATCTGCTCGTTGCCGGGCGATATCTCGATGATCTTGTTGAGGAAGCCGAAGTCGACGCAGATATAGGCCAGCACCGCCCAGGCGAGCGCCGCCGTTGCCGGAAACATCGAGGTTCCCTTGACCACGAACAGGATCGTCAGGAACAGCGCCAGGAGGCCTGAGATGCCGATGACGATGCCGCGGAACAGCGTGTAGGAATTGACCGAGTCCTTGTAGGAATCCGGCTCCCAGAGATAGACCTGCGGCAGTTTCGGCGAGGCGAGCTCGGCGATGAAGGTCACCACCGTTCCGGGGTTCAGCGTCACGCGGAACACGTCGGCGTCGGGGCTTGTCTGGCGGTCGAGCGCGAAGCCCTCGCTGGGCGTGATCGCGGCGATGCGCGTCGAGCCGAGGTCGGGCCAGAAGATGCCGGAGTTCACCAGGCGGAAATGCGGCGCGACGATCAGCCGGTCGAGCTGCTGGTCGGTGGTGTTGGCCAGCGCGAAGACGGCCCAGTCGCCGCTGGAGCGGGCGTCATTGGCCTCCACCTCGATGCGCCGCACGATGCCGTCGGGGCCTGGCGCGGTCGAGACCTGGAAGTTCTCGCCCTGGTTCCGGTAGATTTGCACGGCACCGGAAAGGTCAAGCGCCTTGTCGTCGCGCGCGATCTTGATCGGCTCGACGGCGAAAGCCGGCGTGGCCGCAAAAAACGTGACGACGACCGCCAGGATAAGGGCGAACAGCGACGCTAATCGCGAAAAATTCGTCACATTCAGCCCTTCGTTCCATCACCCGGCGGATCGTCCGCGATCCGGGCGTAGAGGTAGTGATCCTGCCAGATGCCGTTGATCCTGAGATAGGATCGGAGAAGTCCTTCGCGCCGGAATCCGGCTTTTTCAAGCACGCGGATCGACCGGGCGTTTTCGGGAATACAGGCAGCCTCGATCCGGTGCAACCTCAGCGTATCGAAGGCGAAACGTGACACCAGCTTGACCGCCTCGGTCATCAGGCCGCGGCTGCCGAAGCGTTCGCCGATCCAGTAGCCGATATGGCCGCTCTGCGCGACACCGTGGCGGATGTTGCCGAGCGTGATGCCGCCGGCAAGCTTGCCGCTCGATTTCTCGAAGATGAAGAAGGCGATGGCCGTGCCCTGCGCGTAATCCTCGCGGTAGCGGCTGATGCGCAGCCGCCAGGCGGTGCGGTCGAGCTCGTCCGGCTGCCAGCGCGGCTCCCAGGGTTCGAGGAAGGCGCGGCTTTCGCCGCGCACCGTCGACCATTCGCGATAGTCGTTGGTCAGAGGCACGCGCAGCGTGACCTTTTCGCCCTTCAATGCCGGCAGGTCGCGGCGAAAGAAAGGGAGCGCGAACACGGCTCTGGAACTAAGCAGATATTCGTGGGATGCCCCACGAATATCTGCCTAGATTCCCTGGTTTCTCGCAGGTTTTGATCGCAAAACCGTGGGACACTTTTGCGAAACCTGCTTAGGGCTAGACGGCGAGCCGGCGGGCCGTCGTCTGCGGACCCGCAAGCGATTCGAGGATCGCCTCGTAGGGCGCAAGCGTGCCCACGGGGCCGACCGCGGTGAGCGTCGGCTTGGTCGAGAACAGCCGCGAGGAGAGATCGGTCAGCCGCTCGACGGTCAGCGCCGAAAGCCGCTCCATCAATTCCTCCTTGGCGATCGGCCGGCCGAACAGGAGCATCTGCCTGGCGATCTGAGATGCGCGGCTGGCCGGGCTTTCGGCCGACATGATGAGGCCGGCGCGATATTGCGCGCGCGCCCGGTCGAGCTCTTCCTGCTGGATGCTCTGGCCGGCCTTCTGCAATTCGTCGATGATCACCGGCACCAGCTTGGCAATGTCGCTCTGCCCGGTGGCGGCGTGCACGCCGAAGATGCCGGTGTCGGAAAAACCCCAGTGGAAGGCATAGACCGAGTAGCAGAGGCCGCGCTTCTCGCGCACTTCCTGGAACAGCCTGGACGACATGCCGCCGCCCAGGATCATCGACAGCACCTGCGAGGCGTAGAAGTCGCGCACATGATAGGCGCGGCCTTCGAAGCCGAGCACGATCTGCGCGTCCATCAGGTCGCGGTCCTCGCGGAAGTCGCCGCCGACATATTGCGCGTATTGCGGGATATTACCCGCCGCCTTGGCGCGAAAGCCGCCGAGCTTCTTCTCGACCTCGCGCACGAAATTGTCGTGCTTGATGTCGCCGGCCGCCACGAGGACCATGCGCTCGGCATCGTATTGCCGCTCGATGAAGTCGTGCAGCTGTCCGGAAGTGAAGGATTTGACCGTCTCCGGCGTGCCCAGGATCGAGCGGCCGATGGTCTGATGCCGGAAGGCGGTTTCGGTGAAGCGGTCGAAGACGATGTCGTCGGGCGTGTCGTGCGCGGCCCCGATCTCCTGCAGGATCACATGCTGCTCCCGCTCCAGCTCGTCGGGATCGAATTCGGATTCCTGCAGGATGTCGGCCAGGATATCGACCGCCAGCGGCACGTCGTCGGAAAGCACCCTGGCATAATAGGAGGTCGTCTCGACGCTGGTGGCGGCGTTGATCTCGCCTCCGACATTCTCGATTTCCGAGGCGATCTGGAAGGCGCTGCGGCGCTTCGTGCCCTTGAACGCCATGTGCTCGAGCAGATGGGCCATGCCATGCTCTTCGTCGCGCTCGTTGCGGGCGCCGGACTTCACCCAGGCCCCTAGGGCAACCGATTCGATGCTTGGAAGGGTTTCGGTGGCGACTGTCAGGCCGTTCGACAGACGGCTTACCTCAACACCCATATGGCAAGTACTCCCTAACGCGCCGCCCGCGAGTGGCGGTTCACGTAATCTTCCACCATTTTCAAGTCGGATGGAAGTATCGTGTATTTTTCGTCGGCTGTCATCAAGCCGCCTAGCCATGCGGGCAGGGCAGGGGTGACGCCGCTCGCTGCCTCGACCGCGGCCGGGAATTTCGCCGGATGCGCGGTGCCGAGCACCACCATGGGCACCGGGCCGGAGGCATGGGCGGCTGCGACATGAACGGCGGCGGCCGTATGCGGGTCGAGCAGGTAGTTGCTTTTCTCGAGCGTCGCGCGGATGGTGGCGGCGACCTCGTCCACCGTGGCGCGGCCGGCGTCGAACTCGGCGCGGATGCGCTCAAGTTCGCCTTCCTCGATGGTGAAGGCGCCGGACTGCTTCAGCCCGTTCATGTAGCGGCGCACCGTTTCGGCGTCGCGGCCAGCCGCCTCGAACAGCAGGCGCTCGAAATTCGACGACACCTGGATGTCCATCGACGGCGAGGTCGTGGCGAACACGCCCCTGGTCCGGTATTCGCCGCTCGCCAGCGTGCGCGCCAGGATGTCGTTGTCGTTGGTGGCGATGATCAGCCGCTCGATAGGCAGGCCCATGCGCTTGGCGGCATAACCGGCAAAGATGTCGCCGAAATTGCCGGTCGGCACGGTGAAGGAAACCGGCCGGTCCGGCGCGCCGAGCGACAGGGCCGACGAGAAATAATAGACGATCTGGGCCATGATGCGGGCCCAGTTGATCGAATTGACGCCCGACAGCGACACCCTGTCGCGGAAAGCGTGGTCGTTGAACATGTCCTTCACCAGGCCCTGGCAGTCGTCGAAATTGCCTTCGACCGACAGCGCATGGACGTTGGCAGCGCTCAACGTCGTCATCTGCCGCTGCTGCACCGGCGAGACCTTCCCATGCGGGAAAAGAATGAAGATGTCGGTGCGGTCGCGGCCGGCGAAGGCGTCGATCGCGGCGCCCCCGGTGTCGCCCGAAGTCGCGCCGACGATGGTGGCGCGCTGGCCGCGCTCGGAAAGCACGTGATCCATCAGCCGCGCCAGCAACTGCATCGCCACGTCCTTGAAGGCCAGCGTCGGGCCGTGGAACAGCTCGAGGATGAAGGTGTTCTTGCCGGTCTGCACAAGCGGGCACACGGCTTCATGCCGGAAAGTCGCGTAGGCCTCGCGCACCAGCCGCTCGAAGACGGGCGCCGCGATCTCGCCGCCGAGGAAGGGCGTCAGCACACGGATGGCAAGGTCGGGATAGGCAAGCCCGCGCATGGCGCGGATGTCGGCGGGCGAAAACCGCGGCCATTCGCTGGGCACGTAAAGCCCGCCGTCGCGCGCCAGCCCGGCCAGCACCGCGTCTGAAAATCCAAGCGCGGGCGCATCGCCGCGGGTACTCACATATTGCATCGTAAAAGGCCCATTGCTGCCGCTCGCGTCATCCACGGCAATTGGTTAATTTTCCGAGCCGGCTCAGTCGCATTTTTGCCGCGCCGTTGCTATACGTCACCGGCTTTGTGAGAGGGAAGTGCAGTTTCATGGCGTTTTTTTCGGTCAACCGTCGCTTTGTCGCGGGTCTGGCGCTCACCGGCTTTATGCTTGCCGCCGCCGGCTGCCAATCGAGCGACAATGGCATATTGAACCTCGGCATCGGCAAGAAACCCGATCCGACAGCTCCGATACCGCCGCAGGACCCCAAGATCCTCGCCAGCCAGCTGCAGGCCTATTGCCCGAAAGTGACGCTGCGCGACGGGACAGCCTTCTTCAACACCTATGCCAAGGGCGCGACGGCGAAACCGAAGAAAAAGAAGGCTGACGCCGCGGACGCTGAAGCCGAGGCGGCGGCCGCCGCTGCGGCCCAGACCGGACCCAACGGCCAGCCGGTCGATCCCGCTCACGATCCGGCCAAGATCATCTACCAGGCCTCGATCTCGGACATGACGCGCGATTGCACCCATGCCAACGGCCAGCTGTCTATGAAGATCGCGGTCGCGGGCAAGGTCGTGCCGGGTCCGATGTTCGCGCCCGGAACCGTCACGATGCCGATCCGCATCGCCGTCCAGCACGGCGACGAGGTGCTTTATTCGCAGCTCCACCAGTACCAGGTGCAGGTCACCGATCCTTCGGCCGCAACCCAGTTCGTCTTCACCGATACCAATGTCGTGGTGCCGGAGCCTTCCGCAAAGGACTACCAGGCCTATGCGGGCTTTGACGAGAACGCGCCGGCCGCCCCAGCGGACAAGTCGAAAGGCAAGCGGAAGAAACGCGCACCGGCGACGAATTAATGTCTGCGCTCATCGATGCCCCGATTATAGCCGGCTACTCTGGCAATCCGGCTGCCCGTAGCGCGCTGCCAAGAGCCTCCGCGAGCGCCGGCGCGCAATTGACTCCGGCAAACTGGCGGCTGTAGCGAAAGGCCGGCTGGAGCTCGATCACGCGAGCGGCGGCTGCCTTCGCTTCGTCCAACCGGCCAAGCCTGGCCAGCGCGGCCGCCAATTGCACATAGGTGATGCTGTGTGCCGGATTGGCTTGGACGGACTTGTAGGCAGCACGGCAAGCCTCTTCGAAACGGCCGCGCAACAAATGGCTCATCGCCTGTGCGTCAAAAGCGGCCCAGGCCCACGAATCGAAGGGGCTCAGCCGCAAGCCCTGCTTGCTCCATTCTATCGCTCGCTCCGCTTCACCGCTCCAGCCGAGAATGACGCTGCCAAGGATGTAGCTCAGCGCCGATGACGGGCTGATGGCGAGGGCGGCTTCCAATGCCGCGAACGCTGCAGCGCGATCATGCGCATCCATTCCGATCGAAAAGCCAGCCCATGTCAGGGCGAGAGCATCGTCCTGTCCGTGGACGATGGCCGACCGCGCGTGGCTGATCGAAGATGCGCGGTTAATCTCCTGCAGGCCGGCGCGAAGGAACAGACAGTGATGGCACATCGCGGCGTTGCCATGCGCCAGCGCATAGGTTGGCTCGAGTGTGATCGCGCGCTCGAGAAGTGCCAGCGCTCTGGTCACTTGCTCCGGCATGCCTGAATCGACATCAGGCTGGGCCTGCAGCACGAGATCGTAGGCATCGAGGCTATCGGGGCGTTTGCGCCTGACACGTTCGATCTCGGCCTTCCGCACGCTTGGCGCAATCGCGCCCACTGCCGCCAGCGCGATCTCGTCTTGGAGCGCGAAGATGTCGTCGGAGCTGCGGTCATAGCGCTCGGCCCAGACATGGGCGCCGGTCGAGGCATCGATCATCTGCGCCGTAACCCGCACGCTACGGCCGGCCTTGCGCACACTGCCTTCGAGCACATAGCGAACGCCTAGCTCGCGGCCGATCTGCTTCACGTCGACGGCGCGACCCTTGTAGGAAAAGGTCGAGTTTCGCGCGATGACGAACAGCCATTTGATCCGTGCCAGGCCCGTGATGATGTCGTCCACCATCCCATCGGCAAAATACTCCTGTTGGGGGTCGCCGCTCAAATTCGAGAACGGTAGGACCGCGACGGACGGCTTCTCAGGCAAGCTCGGTCCCGACGTGGCGCCGGTGGCGACCGAGGTGTCGGGACCGTTGGTGGCTACGGCGGGTCCGACATAGCGATAGCCACGGCGCGGCAATGTTTCGATCCAGTTCGCGACATTCGCCGCGTCGGCCAATGTGCGGCGCAAGGCAGCGATCTGAACCGTCAGATTGTTATCGGCAACCGCCGATCCGCCCCAGCCGGCGTCGATCAGCGCGTCCTTGGAGACGGGTTGGCCAGCATTCTGGATCAGCAGTCGCAGCAGCGCGACGGCGCGCTGCCCGAGCATGGTCGGTTCGTTGCCGTAAAAGAGGATGCCCACCTCCGGATCGAGGCGGAACAGGCCGAATTGGTAGAGATCGCCCCTGACGGTCATTTTGTTATTTTAGCAAATTTTTGGGAACGGATTCACGACTTTCCGGCGCGATCGGTCGATGTTGCGCGAAAGCTTGCGAGAAAGAAGCTCTTTATCAGAGGAGGACAATATGAGCGATGCCGTCATCCGCATGCCCGACGAGAAGAAGGGCGTCATGTTGCGTGGTCACCCGATGGCTTTCCTCGTCACCGACGAAAATACCAGGCATACGAGCATGTTCGACTGGACGATCCCGCCGGAGTTCGCCACCGGGCGGCATGTTCACCGGGTGCAGGAGGAGACCTTCTATCTGCTCGAAGGCGAGTGTGAATGGCATGTCGGCGACAGGACGATCCATGCAACGCCGGGAACCTTCCTGTTCATCCCGCCGGGGGTGCCGCACAACATCACTAATGTCAGCGAGAAGCCTGCGCGCGTGCTGATGACCGTCTCTCCGCCCGGCCACGAGCATTATTTCGAAGAACTGGCCGATCTGGCGGCGCATGGGGCGCCGGATCCGAAGGCGCTCGCCGACCTCCGGAACCGCTATGATACAGACCAACTCTCCACTCTGACCACGCGCGCGTAAGCAGTTCCTCGGGCTTCTAGGCGTCTTCCGACCACTCCGAGAGCGCGGCGAGCGTGCTGTTGAGCTCCGCCCAGCGCCGGATGACCGTTTCGGCGCCGGCCTCGGTCAGCGCGTCGGCGTGGCCCGGATAGCTGTGCCCGGCGCCGGTGAAGCCGATCACCCGCATGCCGGCCGCCCTGGCGCCGGCGATACCGTGCACGGAATCCTCGATGACGAAAGTGTTCTTCGGGTTGGCGCCGAGCTTCTCCGCGGCGTAGAGGAACACATCCGGCGCCGGCTTGGTCTTCTTGCTGGGAATGTCCAGCCCCGAAAAGATGCGGCCGGCGAAGAACGGCAGCAGCCGCACCTTCTCCAGCATGAATTCGACCCGCTCGGTGCGCGAATTGGAACAGACGGCGCGCGGTGCGGTGACGGCCGCAACCGCCTCGCGGGCGCCGTCGATGATGCGCACGTCGCTGCGCAGCTTGCGGTCAACCAATTCCTCGGCGCGGTCGATCAGGGACGCCTGGAACGGAATGTGCGACTTCTCCTCGAGCCGCAGCATGATGTCCTTGAAGGTCAGCCCGGCATAGGTCTCGGAAATCTCCTCCGCCGAGATCTCGAATCCGGCCGATGTCAGAAGCTCGGCCTCGACGCGCGCGGCGATGATTTCGGAATCGACGAGCACGCCGTCGCAATCAAAAATGACAAGATCTGGCTGGGGCATGGCAATCCGGGTCGTTGGGGAGAGGCCTGACTGGCTCAAGCGGCGCGGCATACACCAATGGGCGGGCTGGCGCAAACTTCGGCGGCCACGCGGCGGGCCTTCACCGAATGTTTACGCTGATCGGTAACCATAACAGCCAGTAAACCGTAACGCGTTTGTTTGGGTGTTTTGATGTCTGCCGTGCGTCTTCTCGACGAGCTTTCCCACGCCCCTCTTAAATCCGAATGGCTGGACACGATCCTCAAGGGCGATTGTGTCGCCGCCCTCGACCGCCTGCCGGAAAAGTCGGTCGACATCATCTTCGCCGATCCGCCCTATAATCTGCAGCTCGACGGCGATCTGCACAGGCCCGACCAGTCCAAGGTCGACGCCGTGGACGATGACTGGGACCAGTTCGAGAGTTTTGAAGCCTATGACGCCTTCACCCGCGCCTGGCTGCTCGCGGCGCGCCGCGTGCTGAAGCCCAGCGGCACCATCTGGGTCATCGGTTCCTACCACAACATTTTTCGCGTCGGCGCCCGCATGCAGGATCTCGGCTTCTGGATCCTCAACGACATCGTCTGGCGCAAGACCAACCCGATGCCGAATTTCCGCGGGCGCCGCTTCCAGAACGCGCATGAGACGATGATCTGGGCCTCGCGCGACCAGAAAGCCAAGGGCTACACCTTCAACTACGAAGCGCTGAAGGCGTCGAACGACGATCTGCAGATGCGCTCCGACTGGCTGTTCCCGATCTGCACCGGCGGCGAGCGCCTGAAGGACGAGAACGGCAACAAGCTGCATCCGACGCAGAAGCCGGAAGCGCTGCTTGCCCGCATCATGATGGCCTCGACCAAGCCGGGCGACGTCGTGCTCGATCCCTTCTTCGGCTCCGGCACCACCGGCGCCGTCGCCAAGCGCCTCGGCCGCCATTTCGTCGGCATCGAGCGCGAGCAGGCCTATATCGATGCCGCCAATGAG
Organism: Mesorhizobium sp. M2A.F.Ca.ET.043.05.1.1; assembly: GCF_003952445.1. Taxonomy (NCBI): domain Bacteria; kingdom Pseudomonadati; phylum Pseudomonadota; class Alphaproteobacteria; order Hyphomicrobiales; family Phyllobacteriaceae; genus Mesorhizobium; species Mesorhizobium sp. M2A.F.Ca.ET.043.05.1.1. Next base: position 3,343,586 of record NZ_CP034446.1, on the reverse strand, counting down.
CGCATCGCCGCGGTGCGCCCGCTGGAAAACGCCGATTTGACAGTGCTTTCGGGCAAGCGCGCCGAACCGCGCGTCGCCTTCATCAGCCTGATCGACAACGGCCTTGTCGCGCCGGGCGCCACGCTCTACGACGCCAAGAAGCGCTGGGCGGCGAAAGTGCGCGCCGACGGCACGTTGGCGATAGGCGACAGCGCCGGCTCGATCCACAAGATAGGCGCCGAGGTGCAGGGGCTGGATGCCTGCAACGGCTGGACCTTCTGGCATTATGAACGCAGCGGCGGCCTGACCCCGATCGACGAACTGCGCCGCATTGCCCGGCTCGGCATGGAGCGGGCAGGGGCCTGAGCCGCCGGTCCGCTCTTGAATCGACGCTTCAACGGATCGCCGCAAGCGATTCAGTTCAGGCCGTAATCCCCAGCCGTTCAAGGTCCGCTTTAAGCGTCGGGGCGTCGGTGAACAGCACCGCCTGCCAGCCGGCGGCCTTGGCGCCGTCGACATTCTTCTGACTGTCGTCGATGAACAGCGACGCCGAGGGATCGAGTTCGAACGACGCGACGTGATGGTCGTAGATCGCGCGGTCAGGCTTGATCAGGCCGATGTCGCCGGAGACGGTGACTCCCCGCGGCTTCTCCAGGAATGGAAAACGGGCGCGGGCCTCGCGAAACGTGTCCGAGGCCCAGTTGGTGAGCAGCGTCACGTCGTGGCCGTCGTCGATCAGGCCTTCGAGCAGGGCGACGCTGTCTTCATAGGCGTGCGGCGCCATCTCGTGCCAGTAGCGGCGGAAATTGCGGATGTTCTCGGCATGGCCGGGATGCTCGGCGATCAGCAGCGCCTCGGCTTCTTCCCAGGTCCGGCCGCGATCCTGCTCGAGATTCCATGCGCTGGTGCAGACATTATCGAAGAACCATTTCCGCTCCCCGGCGTCGGGGATCAGGCGGCTGAACGGGATGTCCGGATCGTAATGGACCAGCACCTTGCCGATGTCGAAGACGATATGGCGGATTTCGGTCATTGCATGCCTTTCGGTCTCTTGGTCGCGCCCGGTATCGCCGCTTCGATTGCCTTTTTCATGACAGTCGGCAGCGCTTCCCCGGAAATCTCATGGGCCAGCGACCAGAAATGTCCGGACGGCGCATCGTCGTTAATGCGGGCGTGGAAGATTTCGAGCTCGAGCGCGAAATGGGTGAAGACATGGCCGATCTGCCCGGCGCGCCGCCAATCGGCCGGAAAGGGCGCGGCGTCGGCTGTCGTGGCGCCGTCGATCCGCGCCGTCCAGTCCGTGGTCGGCACCTCGGTCATGCCGCCGAGCAGGCCCTTCTCAGGCCGCTTGCGCATCAGGATGGCGCCGTCGGCGCGCTCGGCGACGAAGGCAGCACCCCTGCGCAGCGGCTTGTCGTCCTTCGGCAGGCGGATCGGAAAACGCTCGGGATCGCCGCTGAGAATGGCGCTGCAATCCTCGCGGATCGGGCAGAGCATGCAGCGCGGCCGCTTTGGCGTGCAGATCGTCGCGCCGAGATCCATCATTGCCTGGGCGAAATCGCCGGGCCTGGCCTGTGGCACCAGCTTTTCGACCAGCGCGCGGATTTGCGGCTTCGCTTCGCTGAGCGGCGTATCGATCGAATAGAGCCGGGTCATCACCCGCTCGACATTGCCGTCGACGACCGCCGCCGGCCGGTCGAAGGCGATCGCCGCGATCGCCGCCGCCGTATAGGCGCCGATCCCCGGTAGTTCGCGCAGCCCAGCCTCGGTGTCGGGAAAGCGGCCGCCCCGCAGCGCGACGAGGTCGGCGCAGGCCTTCAAATTGCGCGCCCTGGAATAATAGCCGAGCCCGGCCCACGCCTTCATCACGTCTTCGGCGGGGGCCGCCGCCAGCGCCTCGACCGTCGGCCATTTCCCGACGAAATTGCGGAAATAGGCCTTTACCGCCTCGACCGTGGTCTGCTGCAGCATCACCTCGGATAACCAGACCCGATAAGGATCGGCCCTCACGCCGCGCGCAAACGCAACCGGCGTGACGCGCCAGGGCAGGTCGCGATGATGCGCGTCGTACCAGGTAAGCAGGCGGGATGCGATGCCCGTGTCTTCGGACGCGGCCTGCTGTGATGCCTTGCGGGTCTGGTCGAGCGGTGCCATTGATCGGATGAACTGGGAACTGGAGAACGCACATGGCAGGGAAAAGGGCCTTCGGCAATCCCGTTCCGGTGAGCGATCTCGCTACCGAGATCCTCGATCCGATGCTGAAGAAGCGCGCCGGCATCTCGATCGGGCTGGTGCAGTCCTGGGAGGAGATCGCCGGGCCGCGGCTGGCCACTCATTCGCGCCCGGAAAAAATCCAGTGGCCGCGCCGGCTGCATGAGGACGACCCGTTCGAGCCGGCGACACTGATCGTCGCCTGCGAAGGCATGGCGGCGCTGCACCTGCAGCACGAGGCCGGTGAGGTCATCAACCGCGTCAACGCCTTCCTGGGCTTCAACGCCATCGGCCGCATCAAGATCCTGCAGAAACCGGTGCTTTCGCAAAAGGCGCGGCCGAAGCCTGCGCCGCGACCCTTGACCGAGGCCGAGAAGGCGAAGCTTTCGCATCTGGTAGGCAAGATCGAGGATGACGGCCTGCGCGCTTCGCTGGAGCGGCTCGGCGCCACAATTTTGGGTGAAAGGAAGCCCAAAGGGTCGTAAGAAGCGTCATGAATGCGTCACCAATCTCGCGCATTCGTGATGCTCATGATCAAGTTTCGCGATTGGATTGGGGATCGCGATGCCTTAATTCGCGCCAACTCTCGCCTTTTCTAGCCCTTGCATTGCAAAATCCAACCGATATCAGGTGATTCGCATGAACCGTGCCCCGTTTGGCAATAGCTTGTCCCGCAGAAACCTTCTGACAGCGCTGGCCGCTGTTCCTGCGGTGGCGCTGCTTGCCGCATGCAGCGACTCCGGCGAGGAGGCCAAGGCCGCCGACGTGAAGCCCGCCGACCCGTCGACGCCTGCCAAGCCTGCCGCCACTCCGGCCGCCGCCCAGGTGCCGGAGGCGCAGGGCACGGTCGACATGGCGGAACTGCTGAAGCCTGGCGCGCTGCCCGAAAAGCAGCTCGGCAAGGACGACGCCAAGGTCACCATCGTCGAATACGCCTCGATGACTTGCCCGCATTGCGCGCATTTCGCCATGACCACCTTCCCCGAGTTGAAGACCAAGTATATCGACACCGGCAAGGCGCGTTACATCCTGCGCGAATTCCCCTTCGATCCGAGCGCCGAAGCCGGCTTCATGCTGGCGCGCTGCTCCAAGGACAATTACTTCGCGATGGTCGACGTGCTGTTCAAGCAGCAGCCGAGCTGGGTCGGCGTCAACAACACCAAGGAAGCGCTGCTGCAGATTTCCAAGCTCGCCGGTTTTACACAGGAGTCCTTTGAGTCCTGCTTGACGGACCAGAAACTTCTGGACGATGTGAGAGCAGTCCAGAAACGCGGAGCGGACGAGTTCAAGGTCGACTCGACGCCGACCTTCTTCATCAACGGAAAGACCTACAAAGGGGCGATGTCGATTGAGGAAATGTCGGCCATCATCGACCCTCTGCTCTGACATCCAGGCCGCGCCGAAGCGGTCCGGCTTCGGCGCGCACGCCTGTAGTGTTGGGCGGCGCGAATGAAATTTTCGCGCCTTCGCCTTCTCGGTTTCAAATCCTTCGTCGAGCCTGGCGAGTTCGTCATCGAACGCGGGCTGACCGGCATTGTCGGGCCGAACGGCTGCGGCAAGTCGAACCTCGTCGAAGCCTTGCGCTGGGTGATGGGCGAAAGCTCCTACAAGAACATGCGCGCGTCCGGCATGGACGACGTGATCTTTTCCGGCTCCGGCGCGCGCCCGGCGCGCAACACCGCCGAAGTCACGCTTTTCCTCGACAACACTGACCGCACGGCGCCCGCCGCCTTCAACGATGCCGACGAATTGCAGGTGTCGCGCCGCATCGAGCGCGAGGCCGGCTCGCTCTACCGCATCAACGGCAAGGAAGCGCGCGCCAAGGACGTGCAGCTCCTGTTCGCCGACCAGTCGACCGGTGCCCGTTCGCCCTCCATGGTCGGCCAGGGCCGTATCGGCGAGCTGATCCAGGCGAAGCCGCAAGCCCGCCGCGCGTTGCTCGAAGAAGCGGCCGGCATTTCCGGCCTGCATACGCGCCGGCATGAGGCCGAACTGAGGCTGAAGGCCGCCGAGCAGAACCTCGAACGGCTCGACGATGTCGTCGGCGAGCTGGAAGGCCAGATCGAAAGCCTGAAGCGCCAGGCACGCCAGGCCTCGCGCTTCAAGAACCTGTCGGCCGATATCCGCAAGGCCGAAGCGACGCTGTTGCATCTGCGCTGGACGTTGGCCAAGACCCAGGAAGGCGAGGCGCGTTCCGCGCTTGCCGTCGCCACCACGCTGGTCGGCGACCGCGCCGCCGCCCAGATGGCAGCGGCCAGGGAGCAGGGCATCGCTGTCCACCGGCTGCCGGACCTGCGCGACGCTGAAGCCGCCGCGGCCGCCGCCTTCCAGCGCCTGTCGATCGCCAAGACGCAGATCGAGGAGGAGGCCGGCCGCATCCGCGCCCGCCAGACCGAGCTCGAACGCCGCCTGCAGCAGCTCGACGCCGACATCGCCCGCGAGGAGCGGATGGTGCGCGACAATGCCGACATCCTCGAGCGCCTGCGCACCGAGGAAGCCGAGCTCAATTCGGAAAACGCCGGCGCCGCCGAGCGCGAGGCAACCACGCTCGCTGCTTTCGAACAGGCCGGCGTGACTTTGTCGCAAAGCGAGGCAAGACTTGCCGCGCTGACCGCCGAGCGCGCCGAGGCCGCCGCCTCGCGCCACCAGATCGAGCGCAGCCTGCGCGAAACCGCCGAGCGCCGCGACCGCTTCGCCGGTCAGCTCGCCGAGGTCGACCGCGAGCTTTCCGATATCGTCGCGCGCATTTCCGGCCTGCCGGATCCCGCTGAAAAGCGGCTGCTGGTCGAGGATGCGCTGGCCCGGCTGGAAGAGAGCGAGGCCGGCGCCATCGCCGCCGAGCAGGCCGTCGCCGAGGCGCGAGCGGCCGAAAGCGCCGCAAGGCCGCCGCTGCAGGATGCCAGGGCGGAACTGGCACGCATTGAGACGGAAGCGCGCACGCTGGCGAAGATCCTCAACGCCACCAGCGGCGGCGATCTTTTCCCGTCGGTGCTGGAGCAGATCAGCGTCGAGCGCGGCTATGAGACAGCGCTTGGCGCGGCGCTCGGCGAGGACCTCGACGTCCCGCTCGACCGCAGCGCTCCGGTACATTGGGGCGAAAGCGCGGTGCAGCCGGGCGATGCCGTATTGCCCGAGGGTGTGAAGAGCCTGGCAAGCGTGGTGCATGCGCCGTCGCAGCTCGCCCGCCGCCTGGCGCAGATCGGCATCGTCGACGCCGCCGACGGCCGCCGGCTGCAAGCGCTTCTGGCTCCTGGCCAGCGGCTGGTCAGCCGCGATGGCGCGCTCTGGCGTTGGGATGGCCTCACCGCGAGCGCCGACGCGCCTACCGCCGCCGCGCTGCGGCTGGCGCAGAAGAACCGCCTGGCCGAGCTCGATGCCGAAGCCGTGCAGGCGACGCGCGTCGTGCGCGAGGCGGAGGAGGCGCTGGCGCGGGCAGAGCAGGCGATGCGCCAGGCAAGCGAGGCCGAGCGCAATGCCCGCCAGGCCGGCCGCGACGCCCAGCACGCGCTGGACGCGGCCCGCAACGCGCTGGCCGAGGCCGAGAAGGCCGGCGGCGAGCTGGTGAGCCGCCGCGCTGCCTTGGACGACGCCCGCGCTCGCATCGTCGAAAGCCATGAGGAGACGCAGGCCGCCTTCCTCGAAGCCGAGGAGATGCTGAAGGACGCGCCCGATCTCGGCGATCTTCAGCTGCAGCTCGAACAGGCTTCGGCCAATGTCTCGCGCGACCGCGCCACGCTTGCCGACGCGCGCGCCGTGCATGAGGGGCTTCGCCGCGAGGCCGAGGCGCGCATGCGCCGGCTCGACGCCATCGGCGCCGAGCGCAGGAACTGGGTGGAGCGCGCCGAAAATGCCTCGACGCAGATCGCCGCGCTTGGCGAGCGCAAGGCCGAGGCCGAAGCCGAGCGCGAGCGGCTGGCCGACGCGCCGGACGAGATCGATGCCAAGCGCCGCGCTTTGCTGACGCAGCTTTCAGAGGCGGAGGCGTTGCGCCAGACGGCGAGCGACCGCCTGCAGGAGGCGGAGAACAAGCAGGCCGAGCTCGACAAGGCGGCCACCGCGGCGATCCAGTCGCTCGCCGAGGCGCGTGAGACCCGCGTGCGCGCCGAGGAGCGGCTCACCGCGGCGGACGAGCGCCGCGCCGACGTCGAGGCGCGCATCCAGGAAGCGCTGAACACGCCGCCGCATCTGGTCATCAAGCATACCGGCCTCGAAGCCGACGATCCTATGCCCGACATGGCCGAGATCGAACGCCAGCTCGACCGGCTGAAGATCGAGCGCGAGCGGCTCGGCGCTGTCAATCTGCGTGCCGAGGAAGAGCAGCGGGAATTGTCGGAACGGCTGGAGACGATCGTTTCCGAGCGCGAGGACATCATCGAGGCGATCAGAAAACTGCGCCAGGCTATCCAGAGCCTCAACCGCGAGGGGCGCGAGCGGCTGCTGTCAGCCTTCGAGGTGGTCAACGGCCATTTCCAGCGGCTGTTTTCGCATCTGTTCGGCGGCGGCACGGCCGAGCTGCAGCTGATCGAGTCGGAAGATCCGCTGGAAGCTGGCCTTGAAATCCTCGCTCGCCCGCCCGGCAAGAAGCCGCAGACCATGACGCTGCTTTCCGGCGGCGAGCAGGCGCTGACGGCGATGTCGCTGATCTTCGCCGTCTTCCTCACCAATCCGGCGCCGATCTGCGTGCTCGACGAGGTCGACGCCCCGCTCGACGACCACAATGTCGAGCGCTTCTGCAACCTGATGGAGGAGATGGCGAAGACGACGGAGACGCGCTTCGTCATCATCACCCACAACCCGATCACCATGGCGCGCATGGACCGCCTCTTCGGCGTCACCATGGCCGAGCAGGGCGTCAGCCAACTGGTCTCGGTCGACCTGCAAGCGGCCGAAGCGATGCGCGAGGCGAGCTGAGCTCCGCCTTTCGCAGGTTCGACCAATCTTATTTTTCCGGAGCTGTCGCAGGCGCCGTGTAGCGCCTCCGCACGGCATCGATCACCAGCTTGCGGCTTTCGTCGGCCGACAGCGCTTTGTTCTTCTCCGCCTCCGCCGTTTCCCGGGCGAGGTCCTTGTCCCTGATCTGCTGGCGGAACCATTTGGAATAATCGCCGGCGCGCAAATGGTGTTCCCATGTCTTGTCGTCGATGCCTTCCGCCATCTGCGCGAAAATGATGAGGTTGTGGGCCCTGAGGTTCATCGCCTTCTTCGGTCCGGTGAAATAGAAGCTGCCTGCCTCGTCGAGCTCGCCCTCGGCATATTTGCGGCTGTGCCTCTTTAGCGACTGGGCCGGCTCAATGGCCTTGACCGTGAACGGCGTCTTGCTGTCATGCGGACGCCAGAAAAGCACGCGGTCGCCTTTGGGCGATGGAATGTCCTTCGGCGCCGGGAGTCCCGTTTCCTTGCAGAAGGTCTTGATCACGCCCTTCGCCTTGGGGCCAAGCGCGATCACCGCCGTTACCAGGCCGAGCGCGTCAGTGGAGATTGCTTCGGGGTGGACGGTGATCAGCACCGTGCCGGGCAACTCGATCGAAAGCACGGATCGTGTATCGCCGCGCCGCTTCGGTATCAAGTGATGCGCCTCGTCGATGATCAGCCAGTGCGGCCTTGCGGTGCGATAGCGGATATTGCCGAGGCCGGGCAGCAATTCGGCGAAGAAGTCGGGCCGCTCGTCCACCTTCAGCGCCAGGCCGTTGACCACGACATTGTTTTGCGGCTTCTCGATCAGTTCCAGCAATTGCTCCTTGTTCGGCGCGATCGAGGCGTTGCCGAGCGGCACCGCGCCCTTCAGCCCGTCATAGTCGCCCTCGGGGTCGAAAATGCAGAACTGCAAACCCTTCTCGACCAGCCGCTCGGTCAGCGCCGTGGCCAGGGTCGATTTGCCGATGCCCGAGCTGCCGGCGATCAGCACCGTTTCCGTCGGCGACAGATAAATGTCCTTGCCGCGTGAAGTTCCGACCAGCACGCCGCCCAAGCGCTTCTTGGCGATGAGGTGGTCGTGCTTGATCAGCTTGCGGATCAGTTCCTCGACGCCCTTGCCGCGCGCCTCCTTGGTGACGAGGTCGGCGGTTTCCTTGACGGCGGGCAGCGCGTTGGCCACCGCGACGCTGCAGCCCGAGGCCCTGAGGAAGGCGTGGTCGTTCTCGGCGTCGCCGACGGCCACGACATTGTGCCGCGACAGTTTCAGGTCTTCGAGCGCCGCCGCCAGCCCGGTCGCCTTGTTGACGCCCGAGGGCAGGATCATCACCGCGCCCTTGTTGAAGATGATCTCCAGCTCCAGCCCGAGCTTCTTGATGACGTCGAGCACGGTGGCCTGATGCGGTTCCCAGGTGGCGACGATCGATCGCCCTACCGAGAGCGGCTTCACGCCGCGCTTCTTGAGCTTTTCAATGAGATCCGCGGGGGGCGAGGGCGAGATCGTGCGTTCTTCCTCGCTGGCCGGCGTGTAGATGAGCGCGCCGTTTTCGGCCACGACCTTGTCGAACAGTGAAAGTTCGGGAAAGACTTCCTTCAGATCGGGCAGCTCCCGCCCGGTGACCAGGATGAGCTTTCGCCCGGATTTCTTCAGCTTCTCCAGCGCCGAGATCGTGCTCGCGGTGACCAGGCCATCATGCGCCAGCGTGCCGTCATAGTCGGTGGCCAATGCCATGAAATACATCGGTTGAGCCTCTCCATCGTCCGTTTTGCCGGTCGCCTGGAAAACCGGCCGGGTGGACAACAACGCCTGTTGGTGGAAAAGGTTTAGGCCGGGCACTGGATTTGTCGGGCTGGCGCCAGGTCCGTCCTGCATCGTGGCGGTCAACTCGCCAATACCAATGGAACGATCGGGCGCCAGGATCTCGATCCGCCCACTTGCCGCGCGGCAACGCCTTCGCTACTGCCATTCCATGGCAACGCACAAGCTCATCAACACCACATGGCACAATGTCCTCGGGACGATCGCGCCGGCGCTCACAATTGCATCCGGCGATGTCGTGATCACGGAGACGCTGGACGCTAGGGGCTTCGACAAGAACGGTGCGCGACCGGCTCATGGCCCAAATCCGATGAACGGCCCGGTCTTCGTGACGGGAGCCGAACCGGGCGATGCGCTCCGCGTCGACATCCTGCGCATGGATCCTATCCGCCCCTCCGGCTGGACGATCTCGTCGCTCGCCGCGAATGTTGTCGATCCCGAGGCTGCTCGCCAATTGCCGGCACGCGAGAGAGCCGACTGGCTGATCGATCTGGAATCGCGAACAGTGAAGTTGCAGGAACCGCCGCCAGGCCTTGAGAACTTCGTTCTGCCGCTCGAACCGATGATCGGCTGCTTTGGCGTGGCACCCGCGATGGGCCAGGCTTTCTCCACCGCGACAAGCGCGGAGAATGGCGGGAACATGGATTATCGTGGCTTTCGGCCCGGCGCGACCGTTTGGTTTCCCGTCGCAGTGGAGGGTGCGCTCTTCTTTGCGGGCGATTGCCATGCAACGCAGGGCGATGGGGAGATCGTCGGAACCGGGATCGAGACCTGTTTTGAAGTGCAGCTACGCTTGAGCGTGGAAAAGAACAGGCAATTGACATGGCCCCGCGGTGAAAACGAAACGCACATTTTCTCGGTCGGCAACGCTCGGCCGCTGGATCAGGCCCTTCAGCATGCGACCACGGACATGCTCAACTGGCTGACCAGCGATTATGGATTGTCCGCTGCCGCCGCATCGCATCTGATGGGACAGGTTGTCCGGTATCACGTCGGAAACGTCTTTGATCCTGCCTACACGATGGTCTGCCTTGTCGAAAAGCGATGGCTTCCGAAACCGGCATCGGTCGGCTGAGAGCGCACGGCCCAAGGTGCGCCAACCGGAACCCGCTGCGGGAGGCATGCATCAGACTGTCTGGGACGGCACGAAGCGCACACTTGCCGAGCGGCTCTCGCCAGGCGCGAGCACCATGCAGCCTGTGTCTTCGTCCAGCCGATTGAAGGCGTCGGTGATGTTGGAGACCGGCTCGGCGCAGAAGAACGGCTCGCCTGGTGGTGTGTAGAGCACCAGGAAGTCGAGCGGAGCTTCGGCCTCGATGTCCAGCAGCCGTTCCTCATCCGGCCAGGTGATGCGGGCACGGCGTGTCCATCCGGTGAAGACGGTGTCGAATGCGGCCTCGGCGACGTCGAATCCCGTTGTCGGATTGGCGCCCGCGGGCGGCGAAACATGGCGCGTCGGCAGAACCTCGGCGTCGGTTTCCCACATCCCGGTGACATCGGCCTGGATATGCGTCCACGGCGTGGCCGGAAAATAGGGATGAAGCCCGAACCCGGCCGGCATGGGCGTATCCGAGAGGTTGCGCAGCGAGATCCGGATGCTCAGGCAGCCCCGTACGAGTCCGATCCTCTGCTCTGCCTCGTAGCTCCAGGGCCAGGAATCGGCATCGTGGCGATAGCGCAGGATCGCCCTGGCTTGCTGGTGTCCGGCCAGCTTCCACGACCGTCGCCAGCCGTGGCCGTGCTCATAATGCGGGTCGTCTGGTCGCGTCGGCAACTCGATGGTTCGGCCGGCGAAGCTGAAGCGGCCGCCCCTTACGCGATTGGAGTAGGGGACGAGCGGAAAGCAGGCCATCGCGCTCGCGTCGTTGCTGCCGAGCGCGGCGGGCAGGGCGGGACGTAGCCAGTCGACGGCATGCCCATTTTTCCGCCAGCGATATGACACCAGCGCGCCGCCGGCGGCCGGGGCGATCTCGACCGCCGCCAGACCGTCGGTGATCGTGACCAGGCCGTCCGCGCCTCTTGTCTTAAAATTTTCGTCCATCCTCTCTCCGGCGGCTTGACTCTCATCCATGGCTGGATAAAGACATATCATATGAATAGTATGAAGAATACAAAATCCTTCAGCACCGCACGCACGTCGCGGGTCGTCGCGGCGGTCGCCAGCGGTTCGACGGCGCTGCATGCGACGGTCGTCGAGCAGATCGGGCTGCGCATCGTCCAGGGCGATTTCCTGCCGGGCGAGGCACTCCCCAACGCCGATGATTCCAGTGAGATGCTGGGCGTCAGCCGCACCGTGCTGCGCGAGGCCATCAAGGTTCTGGCGGGCAAGGGGCTGGTAGAGTCGCGGCCGAAGACCGGCACCCGGGTGCGCCCACGCTCCGACTGGAATTTCCTCGATCCGGACGTCCTTTCATGGCGCTACGCGGCGGGCGTCAGCGCCGAGGATGTCACGGCCCTTTTCGAGCTGCGCCGGGCGATCGAGCCGATGTCGGCCGCGCTTGCGGCCAAGCGCGCGACGCCGGCGCAGCTTGCCGATCTCAACGCCGCTCTCGCCGAAATGGAGGCCGTGGGCGACGACGGCGACCGCTTTGCCAAGCCCGACCTCATCTTCCATCAGACCATCCTGCGCATGACGGGCAACGAGCTGATCGGCTCGCTGGCGGCGCTGGTGGAAACGGCCCTGGTGATGAGCTTCCGTCTCTCCAACGACAATCCGGAGGGGCAGCGCCACTCGCTGCCGCTGCATCGCGAGGTGGCCGAGAAGATCGCCGCCGGCGATGGAAGCGGCGCGCAGCAGGCGCTTCTCGTCCTCATCGACAATGCCGAGGAAGACGTTCGCCGCAGCGTCGAGAACCGCAACAGGCGCCGTAAGGAGCAGAGATCGTGAGCGAAAGACGAAAGCTGCGGTCGACAGCCTGGTTCGGCGGTGAAGGCAAGAACGCCTTCATGCACCGCAGCTGGATGAAGAACCAGGGCATTCCGGACGATGCGTTCGACGGCCGCCCGGTGATCGGCATCTGCAACACCTGGTCGGAACTGACCCCGTGCAACGGGCATTTGCGGGCGCTCGCCGATCAGGTCAAGCGCGGCGTCTATGAGGCCGGCGGCCTGCCGGTCGAATTTCCCGTGACATCGCTCGGCGAAAGCAACATGCGCCCGACCGCGATGCTGTTCCGCAATCTGGCGAGCATGGACGTCGAAGAGTCCATTCGCGGCAACCCCATCGACGGCGTCGTGCTCATGGTCGGCTGCGACAAGACCACGCCGTCGCTGCTGATGGGGGCGGCGTCGTGCAACCTGCCGACCATCGCCGTGTCGGGCGGCCCGATGCTGAACGGCAAGTTCCGCGGCCAGGACATCGGCTCCGGCACCCATGTCTGGAAATTCGCCGAGGACGTGAAGGCGGGGCGCATGAAGGTCGAGGACTTCCTCGCCGCCGAGCAGGGCCAGAGCCGCTCGGCCGGCAGCTGCATGACCATGGGCACCGCGTCCACAATGGCCAGCATGGTCGAGGCGCTTGGCATCGGCATGCCGGACAATGCCGCCATACCTGCGGTCGACTCGCGCCGTGGCGTGCTGGCGCAGCTTGCCGGACGGCAGATCGTCGACCTTGTGCTCCGGGACGTGACGATATCGCAAATCCTCACCCGACAGGCCTTCGAGAACGCCATCCGCGTCAACGGCGCCATCGGCGGATCGACCAACGCCGTGCTGCACCTCATTGCGATCGCGCATCGCGTCGGCGTCGATCTCAGCCTCGACGACTGGGATCGCCTCGGCCGCGATGTGCCGACCATCGTCGACCTGATGCCGTCGGGCCGATTCCTGATGGAAGATTTCTACTACGCCGGGGGGCTGGCTGCGGTCATGGCGTCGCTGGATGGGGCGGGGTTTCTCCATCGCGACGCCATGACCGTCAGCGGAAAGACGATCGGCGAGCTGGTCGACGGCGCGCCGAACTACAACAGCGAGGTCATCCGGCCGCTCGACCGGCCGCTGACCAGGGAAGGCGGCATATCGGTGCTGCGCGGCAACCTTGCGCCCGACGGCGCCGTCATAAAGCCCTCGGCGGCGACGCCGGCGCTGATGCAGCACCGGGGCAGGGCGGTGGTCTTCGAGAATATCGAGCACTACTACGCCCGCATCGACGACCCGGACCTCGACATCGACGCCTCGTCGGTGATGGTGCTCAAGAATTGCGGGCCGCGCGGCTATCCGGGCATGGCTGAGGTCGGCAACATGCCGCTGCCGGCCAAGCTCCTGAAACAGGGTGTTTCCGACATGGTCCGCATCTCCGATGCGCGCATGAGCGGCACCGCCTACGGCACCGTGGTCCTGCATGTTGCTCCCGAGGCTGCAGCGGGTGGCGCGCTTGCCCTGGTTCGCGACGGCGATCTCATCGATCTCGACGTGGCCGGCAGGCGCCTCGAGCTGCTGGTTTCCGACGAGGAGCTTGCCGCGCGCCGCCGCGACTGGAAGCCGCCGGCGCCACCCGAGGGCGGCTACCAGAGCCTCTATGTCGAGCGCGTCCTGCAGGCCGATCGGGGCTGCGATTTCGATTTCCTTGTCGGGCGCCGCGATGCCGGCATCCCCCGCCATTCGCATTAGGTGCCGCAATGAGCGACGAGACCGGGAGCTACGCGATCTACCCCAGCCTGCGGGGCCGCAGCGTCTTCATAACCGGCGGCGGCAGCGGCATCGGCGAAAGCCTCGTGCGCCATTTCTGCGCGCAGGGCAGCCGCGTCGCCTTCGTCGACATGGCGGTGGAGCCTTCCCGACAGCTGGTGGCGGCGGTCGCGGCGCAAGGCCATCCCGAACCGCTGTTCATTCCCTGCGACCTGCGCAATGTCGAGGCCCTGCAGGCGGCGGTCGAGCAGGCGGGGGAACGCAACGGCCCCATCCAGGCTCTCTGCAACAATGCCGGCAATGACGACCGCCACCAGACCGCCGATGTCAGCGTCGCCTATTGGGATGACCGCATGGCCGTCAACCTGCGCCACCAGTTCTTCGCCGCGCAGGCCGTGCGCCCGCAGATGAAGGCCCTTGGCGGCGGCTCGATCATCAATTTCGGCTCGATCACCTGGATGGTCGGCGATCCGGATTGTCCCGCCTATGTGACGGCGAAGGCGGCCGTCTACGGCATGACGCGGGCGCTTGCCCGCGAACTCGGCCCCGAGCGCATCCGCGTCAACTGCATGGTGCCGGGCTGGGTGATGACGGAGCGCCAGATGCGGCTGTGGCTGACGCCGGCCGGCGAGCGCCAGATCGAGGAAAGGCAGTGCCTGCCCGACCGGCTGCAGCCTTCCGACATTGCGCGCATGGCGCTGTTTCTAGCCGCCGATGACAGCCGCATGTGCTCGAGCCAGCAATTCATCGTCGATGGCGGCTGGGTGTGACCCGGCGAGAAGGAAAAGGTAGGTTCATGCGTCTTGTTCAGTTCTACTTGCCCGATGGCAGCCGCCACGTGGGCCGCGTCAGCGCCGACGGCGATCAGCTCCACATCCTTCTCGGCACCAACACGGTTCTCGAACTTGCCACTGCGGCTATTGCCGAGGGCAGGTCCATCGCGTCGCTCGTCGAGGAGCGGACCGGCGGCGAGAAAGTCGATTACGACCAGCTGCTGCGCGAAGGCCGGGTTCTCGCTCCGGTCGATCATCCGGAGCCGGCGCGTTTCCTCATCACCGGCACCGGCCTGACGCACACGGGAAGCGCTGCCGCGCGCGACAAGATGCATGTGCTGACCCATGGCGAGGATGCCGCCGAATCCGACTCGCTGAAGATCTTTCGCATGGGACTGGAGGGTGGCAAACCCGCGCCGGGAGAGCTGGGCGTCCAGCCGGAATGGTTCTTCAAGGGCGTCGGCACCTGCGTCGTCCCGCCTGGTGCCGCGCTGCCGCTGCCGGCCTTCGCCAAGGCGGGTGCCGAGGAAGCTGAGATCGTCGGCCTCTACCTCAACGGACCGGACGGCCGCCCCTATCGCATCGGCTACGCGCTAGGCAACGAGTATTCCGACCACGTGACCGAGGCCGAGAACTATCTCTATCTCGCGCACTCGAAGCTCCGCTCCTGCTCGATCGGTCCCGAGTTGCTGATCGGCGAGCTGCCGCCGGAGGTGCGCGGGCATTCCCGCATCCGGCGGGACGGCGCCGTCATCTGGGAACAGGAATTCCTCTCCGGCGAGACGCACATGTCGCACTCGATCGCCAATCTCGAGCACTACCATTTCCGCTACCCGATGCACCGCCGGCCAGGCGATCTGCATGCCTATTTCTTCGGCGCGGCGGTGATGAGCTACGCCTCCGGCATCAAGACGGCGCCGGGCGACGAATACGAGATCCAGGCGCCGGAATTCGGCAAGCCGTTGCGCAACCGGATGCAGGCGGTGCCGGACGAGGGGCTGGTGGCCGTCACCCCGCTGTGACGGCAAGACCCGCGGACTGAGATCATCACAAACAACAAATGGGAGAATGATCATGCTATTGAAGAGACTGCTTCTAGGGATAGCGGGTGTCGGCCTCGGCATCGGCCTGATGGCGTCGTCGGCGCTCGCGGCGAACCTGCGCGTGCTGGCTTGGGATGGCTATGCAGACGCCGATTGGGTCAAGGACTTCACCGCCGAAACCGGCATCGGCGTCGATGTCGTCTTCATCGGCAGCGACGACGAGATCTGGGCCAAGATCAAGGGCAGCGAGGGGCAGGACTTCGATGTCTTCGCCGTCAACACCGCGCAGCTGCAGCGCTACATCAAGGCCGACCTCGTCACGCCGATCGACCTGTCGAAGCTTCCCAACCAGAAGGACACGCTGCCGCGCTTCCGCGACATCACCAAGGTCAGCGGCGACACCAAGGACGGCAAGGTCTACGGCATCCCGTTCTGCTTCGATTCCATCGGCCTGATCTACGACACCGACAAGGTGAAGCCGGCGCCGACATCGATGTCCGTGCTGTGGGATCCGGCTTACAAGGGCAAGGTGCTGGCCTATGACAATGGCGAGCACAATTTCTCCTTCACCGCGCTGACGCTGGGCTACAAGGACCCGTTCAACCTCAGCGCCGAGCAGATGGCGGCGGTCAAGGCCAAGCTGGTCGAGCTGAAGGGCAATGTGCTCAGCTTCTACACCACCGCCGACGAGGCCCAGCAGATCTACCAGAACAACTACGTCGCCCTGATCTGGGCCAATTACGGCCAGCAGCAGGTCAAGGCCTTGCAGAAGATCGGCGCCCACGTCGCCTACATCAATCCGAGCGAAGGCGCGCTCGCCTGGCTCGACAACTGGGTCATCTCGAAGGGCGTTCGCGACAAGGACGCGGCCGAGAAGTGGATCGACTTCATGCTGAGCAAGAAGGTGAGCGGCGCCTTGTCCGAGCGCACCGGCTTCGGCAACACCGTGGTCGAGTCGAGCAGTGCCGGCGGCAACGACAAGCTGGTCTGGCTCAACAATGTCGAGGACCCGACCAAGCGCTCCGACCTGTGGAACGAGATCAAGGCGGCGCCTTGAGCCGCCCTCGCCATGCTTGAGGACCTGGCGGTCCGGGCCGGGCCGGACCGCCGACACGCTATTCTTGAAAGTCAGCCATGAACCAGACCAGCGACCTTCTCACGCTGCGCTCAGTCTCGAAGTCCTATGGCACGGTTCCCGTGCTCCACGACATCGACCTTGCGATCCGCGACGGCGAGTTCTTGACCGTGCTGGGACCGTCAGGTTCGGGCAAGACCACGGTGCTCAGGCTGATCGGCGGCCTGGAGCCGCTGACTTCGGGCGAGATCCGCCTCGACGGCCGGGACATCAGCGGCATGCCGATCAACCGGCGGCCCTTCAACACCGTGTTCCAGGACTATGCGCTGTTCCCGCATCTTACCGTCGCCGGCAATGTCGGCTACGGCCTGTCGGTCCGCCACGTGGCGCGCAAGGAGATCGCGCGCCGCGTCGCCGAGGCCCTGGAATTGGTCCAGCTCGGGCGGTTCGCCGACCGCTTTCCAGCCCAGCTTTCCGGCGGCCAGCGGCAGCGCGTGGCGCTCGCCCGCGCCCTGATCTGCCGGCCCCGGCTCGTCCTGCTCGACGAGCCACTCGCGGCTCTCGACCTCGAGCTGCGCCGGCAGATGCAGGAGTTCCTGAAATCCATCCAGCGCGAGGTCAAGACCACCTTCCTGTTCGTCACCCACGACCAGGAGGAAGCCATCGGCATGGCCGACCGGATCTGCGTCATGCAGGCCGGCCATATCCGCCAGCTCGGCAGCCCGCACGAGCTCTATTACAAGCCGAACTGCGAGTTCGTGGCGCGGTTCTTCGGCGAGAACAATCTCGTGGCAGGCACGCTGGGTGAGACGCAGGGCGAATTCCGCGCGATCGAGACGGCGCTCGGCCGGCTGGTCTGTTCGGTCGCCGGCCAGCCGCATCTCAAGGCCGCCGCGACCGGCGCCAGCGGCTTCGCCGCCTTCCGCCCCGAAGCGCTGCGCCTTGCCGGCGATGGCGACGCCGGCAATCGTCTTTCCGGCACCGTCGCCGATCTTGCCTTTGCCGGCTCCTCGACGGTCGCCACCATCACGGCCGGCGGCGATGCCGCGCAGCGCCTCAGGCTGCGCTTTCCAAGCCGGGTGGAGGGCAGCGCGCTCAGGACCGGCGAGACGGTGGCGCTTTCCTTCGCCCCACACGAAGGCCATCTGGTGCTGGCATGAAGAGCGCTGGCCTGGCGCGTCCCGTCGCCATCCGCTCGTCGCCGCTGGTCACCGCGTTTGCCTTCGCGCTGCCGGTGGTGTTCGTCCTGGTGCCGCTGGCGATCTTCCTCGTCTACAGCTTCTTCAGCGTCGACCAGGGCCAGATCGTCTACGCGCCGACGCTTGCCAACTATCTCCGCTTCTTCACCGATCCCGTCTTCCTCCCGGTGTTCTGGCGCACCATCGTGCTCTGCCTCTCGGTGGCGGTGATCTCGATCCTGCTCGCCTATCCGACAGCCTATTTCCTGACCACGCTGCGCGGCCGCTGGCGTTACGCCCTGCTGATGCTGCTCATGGTGCCGCTCTTGATGAGCTACGTCATCAAGATCTACGCGATCCGCAGCATTCTCGGCCTCAATGGTTTTCTCAACAAGGCGCTGGTCGGACTTGGCATTCTCGCCGAGCCGTCGAACCTCTTCGTCTTCAACATGAACGCCATCCTGCTCACGCTGACGCTGCTTTTGATCCCCTTCGCGATCCTGCCGATCTTCCTGGCGCTCGAGCGCATCCCGCAGGTGCTCTTGCGCGCCTCCGACGATCTCGGCGCAAGCAGCCTGCAGACGTTCCTGCGCATCACCTTGCCGCTTTCCCTGTCCGGCGTCGCCTCGGCGGCGAGCTTTGTCTTCGTGCTGGCGATCGGCGATTTCCTGACGCCGCAGATGGTCGGCGGCATCAGCGGCTTCACCTTCGGTCGCATCCTCTACAGCCAGTTCGGCACTGCCTATAACTGGCCCTTCGGCGCCGCTCTGTCGGTGGCGCTGGCCGTCGTGGTGATCGTCGCGATCCTTCTCGGCGAGCGCTTCGGGCGCAATCGGGGGGCCTCGCTTTGATCGCCACGCCGCGCCTCTCCACCATCCTTCTCGCCGCGATAACCGTCCTGATCGCGGCGCTGCTCTACAGCCCGCTTTTCGTGCCCATCGCGTCGTCCTTCTTTCCCGTGGCGCGTGGCGAGGTCGACTGGTCGTCACCGACGGTCGAGACCTATGTCGCATTGGCTGGGAATCACGAGATTCTTTCCGCCCTTCGCACCACGCTCGTCGTCGGCGTCTGCACGGTCGTCCTCTCCGTCGTCAGCGGCACATTGCTGGCCCTCTATTATCATGGCCGCCGCGCCGGCCGCTCGCTGCTGCAGTTCATCGTCTTCCTGCCGTTCCTGATGCCGCCCATCATCAGCGGCCTGGCGCTGCTGATCTTCTTCCGTGAGATCGGGCTCGAACGCTCGCTGCTGACGGTCGTCATAGGCCATACGGTCTTCGTGCTCGCCATCGTCTACCGCACGGTGCTGACGCGCCTGCAGTCGATGAGCCGCACGCTGGTCGAGGCCTCCTACGACCTCGGCGCGACCAAATGGCAGACGTTCTGGCGCGTCATCCTACCCAACCTGTCGAGCGCGATGGTCGGCGGCGCCATCCTGGCTTTCGCTCTGTCATTCGACGAGACCATGATCACCATTCTGGTCACCGGCACCCAGACGACGCTGCCGGTACGGCTGTGGGCGATGATGCGACTGGGTTTCTCGCCGGATATCAACGCGCTGGTGGCGCTGATCCTGATGTTCACCGTCTTGCTCTGCGCCCTTGCGGCCAGGTTCCTCGTTCCGAAGCAGATCGCCACACAGCGCAGTTGAAACGGGTCGACGCGTTTGGGCGACGCCCGGGGCGGAAGCCGGCCGGCTGTGCGAGGGATGGCTGGGGCGCCAGGATCCTGGATTTTCATTTTCCTATCCGAATTAAGGGTATAAAATCAGTCACATAGCATTGCGGCTGAATTGCAGTCAAAGGTCTACTGGGGCAGCCATTTGTTACGGAATATGGTCCCCGAAGAAAGATGGGCGAGCCGTGTCAGCGTTCAATGGACGTTATCCTTACGTCGACGGGATAGGTCGAGCTAACCGGGAGTGGCCAGATATGACCCGCTTCCGGCATGATCGGTGCGTTCAGCTTCCTGCAAAAAACAGTCCAGCGTCTTAATGGCAGCTTTGCGCCGCATGCACTAACCCGCTTCGCGGGAGGGGCGCCTAGTTCTGAGATGGCGTGACAGGCATTGGTCTTGAGCGGGTAGAAGCTGCGATCTGACAATGGAGTTCCTTCAACGAGAGGAACTTGCCGTGGATACTCTGTCGACCGATGCACCGATCACGCCACTTCGCCAGCGCATGCAGCAAGACATGCTCATGCGGGGCCTGGGCTCCCATACCCAGCAGGACTATGTTCGTCACGTCCGGCGCTTCGCAGCCTTCCTCCGACGCTCTCCCGATACCGCGACGCCCGAGGACATCCGCCGCTTCCAGTTGTATCAGCATGAGAACGGCGTCGGGCCTGCGACCATCAACGGCGCCGTCTCGGCGTTGCGGTTCCTGTTCCTGACGCGGCGGGATCTGGCACGTGTGCTGGTCATCATGCGCCATCCACGCAAGCTGCCGGACGTGCTGAGCGTGGAGGAAGCGGCGCGGCTGCTCGAAGCAGCACCTGGCATCAAGTACAAGGCCGCGCTCGGTGTCGCCTATGGCGCTGGCCTGCGCGTGTCGGAGGTCGCGCACCTCAAGGTCGATGATATTGACTCCACACGCATGCTGATCCGCATCGAACAGGGCAAAGGGCGCAAGGATGGCAACGCCATGCTCTCGCCGCAACTCTTGGAACTGCTGCGGCTGTGGTGGCGCGAAGGCAGGCGTCGCGGGGTGACGCTTCCGCATGGCTGGCTGTTCCCGGGGGGCAGTTGCACCGATCCGATCTCGACGCGGCAACTCCATTGCGCGGTTCAGGAAGCCGCCGAAGTCGCCGGCATCCGCAAGCGCGTCAGCCCGCATACGCTGCGGCACAGCTTCGCCACCCACCTGCTCGAGCAGGATGTCGACATCCGCGTCATCCAGGTGCTGCTCGGGCACAGCAAGCTCGAAACGACAGCGCTCCACACCAAGGTCTCGACCCGGACGATCCACGCGGTCAAAGGGCCGCTCGACCGGCTGATGGCGCTGATGGAGGATAAGTCACCTCCCGGCTGAACCGGTGCGCGCGGACCTGGAGGTTGCCGACATCTTCCGTGCTGCTGGGCCTGCCTACCGGGCCACCCATGCAGGGCACCTGAGCCATCATCATCTCAACGTGATGTCAGCGATCGAGAACTGCCGCACCGCAGCCCTTGGCGGGCCTGCGAGGACTGCGGTCAGTGGCGCATCGCCTAGAACAGCAGCCGCAACCGGCACCGGCACTGTCCCAGATGCCAGGGCGCGGCGGCGCGGACCTGGCTTGCCGAGCGGGAAGCCGATCTGCTGCCGGTCGGCTACTTCCATGTCGCCTTCACCCTGCCGGCCGAGGTCGCCGACGTCGCCTTCCATGACGCTCGCCACAGACGAGTTCATCCGCCGGTTCCTGCTCCATGTCCTGCCGCGCGGCTTCCATCGCATCCGCCACTACGGCCTGCTCGCGGCCACGCCTCCCGTCACGAACGATCCTGCGGCGGAATCGGACGACTACCGGCCGCTGCTCAACGGAGAAAAGCACCTCGTGCTCGGCAACCGCGATCATAGGGGGCCAACGGCGGAGCTGGTGTGAGCCAGCATCCACGAGCTAACCGACGTGGCAGTGCACGGCCATCCGCACCCGAGCCTCAATCTGGTGGGCTTAGCCTTCGGTGTCAGCCGTCATGCCCTCAAGTAGCTGGGGATCCATCGGCGCCACTATCGCAAAGCCCCCGTTACAGAAGAGAGCATGATCGGCGAGCGCTTGAAGGAGGACCGGTCGCCAATGATTGCGATGATAGGTCTGTCTTTCCACAGCCGCTTGCGTGAGTAAGAAACGCCGCACCATTTGCGCGCCTTCCCGAAACATCAGGTGAAGATTTACAATGTGGCTCACGAGCACGCCGGATATCTCCTCGCCAAATCTTTCGCTCAGGTTGAGCGTGTTCGCCTGATAGACGAGCCTGTCGTATAAGGCTGGCGGCATGTTGGCGACATTTTGAGCGACAGAGAAATTGGCCACTAAGCCGCCATTCACGATGGCGACGTCGGCACGCACGAAGTCCTCGTCCGGCAAGATATCGAAATACGCGTGAGGGAACAGTCGATTTCCGGCTTCCTCGTCCTTGGCCTTCTTGATGTAATTACAATCGTGACAAAGCGGGACAAGGTTGCGGGAATAAATGGTAAGTGGCTTGTATTTGGACTGAGGAAAAAAGTGATCCAGCTCGCCTGGCTTACTAATTCCACATATCGGGCAATGGCTGACGCCCTTGAATGCTTGTTCTCGGACATGAGGGATTTTTCTCCCCTCGTAGGTGTGTGCATACGCATGCGCCACCGCCTCGTTCAGTTTCTCGACGAGGCCCTGGCCCTTTAGAGAGTTCGAGGGCACCGCGGGTCCTTGGTCATATTCATCGTAGAGCGCCAAAATGGAATCTATCTCGGCGTCACCCGCGGCATAGCCCTGCGGACCGCGGTAGCTGTACGTGATAAGGACCTTCTTAAGGTCGTCTTTCGCGCTTGCGCGAGAGGGCATCGGTAGATTTCTCAATTCGCCCTCTTCTTCGCCGCGAGCTTGGAGAGGACGTAGGCACGAGCCTGGGCGCTCAGGCCTGGATTGAACAGCGCGTCAATTTCTTCAATTTCCTTCACGCCTTTGACCAGAAGATTGAGAACTTCATGAAAATCGGTGCCCGCCACCGTGAGGCCGAAGATGTCGTATGTGAGAACGCCTAGATTCTCGCCAAAGGTTTCAAGGCGCGGCTTCGCGAACTGCATCGCGTCACCACTGCGAGTGACGATGCGGACGTGGCGAGCCAATGTTTCTTGAATAACCACGGCCGAGTGCGTGGCCGCTATGCAGAATGCGTTGGTCTCTTCGAGGATGATGCGTAGAGACTGCATCAAAGCGGCTGCGAGGGGCGGATGCAAGTGGGTCTCCGGCTCGTCGAACAGGACCAAGGACTTTCGTGTGGCGTTTGCGACCAACGACGCGACGACATGCAACGCGATCTTGTGCCCCGTGCTCCAGCCCATGAAGCTTTGGCGGGGATTTTCGTCAAGCAGCTCCACCGGTGCTAATTCGCTGAGCTGCGAAAAAGAAGGGTCGGCGAAGATCGGTTCTAGCGCTGCTTGAAAGAGACTTCTCTTCCCCGTCGTGTTGATCCGTTTGAGCAACGCCTCGAACTCATCCGCGAGCTTGTCGATCGATTTCAAATACGTCTTTCGCTGGTGACCCAATTCGTTTTCCCTAGGCTCTGCGGGCACCCGTCGCGGTTCGTACGCGAGGTTTTCCCGAGCCTCCTCGGCGATGTCACGCAGACCGCAATAGACGAAACGACCTTGCCCCCTCTCGATCTCAAGTGACTGCTGCCGCCTGTCTCGAGCTTCCAAGCCCGGAACGGTGAAGTTGTCGAACGCGCTGTAGGAAACCGTGATGATGCGGAAGAAATTGAGATCAGGGGGCGTCAGCTCTCCCATCGCACGGACGTCACTGCTCGTGCGCGCGTCTTTCGACGCGAAGGCAACGTGAGCCAGCCGGGCCAGAACCGTGCTTTTTCCCGAGCCGTTACGACCGATCAGCGCAACAATCCGCCTTGGAAGCAGAACCTCTTTTCGGCTTGGTCCCACGCGACGATACGGCCCTGGATACATCTGGGGCTCTGGCGCGTTGAAATTTAGGTTGAGCTCGTCGGATGCCTCGCTCGGCCGGAAGGAGAAGGCGGCGGTGATGTCCGGCAATTGCCCCGATGTTTTGTTATATACCGCCGTTGCGTCATCGAGGAACCGCTCCCACTCGGAATTATCGCGGAAAAGCGATGTCTTCCAACCGGGCTCGGTCATGAACTCGACACTGAGTTGCGAGTTCGCGATGACGTCATTCAACGCTGTTACGATTTCATAGCGATCGCTTTGCCGGATATTGGATAGGCGCTCGTAGTAGTCCAGCGACGTCCCAACCGAACAAAACTCTGGACCTAGACGGTCGAATGGATCATCGACTTGCAACGGATCGGCAGCGGCCTGCCCACGTCGTAGGATTTTGACGCCGCCAATGAACACAATCTCCGAACTGTCTTCCTCTGGCTTGTAATAAAGACCGTAGAGAGTTTGGAAACTGTAGTCGTTCCAGTTGTCTTTTTGCAAACCGTACTTTGTATTTATCGATCTAAGTTCAGTTTTTGATGCAGGATATATGCTAAACAACATTGAGGATACCAATCATTTTCCTATTAATCTTATTAATTTCTGGCAAGGCGCCCATATTTCATAGATGCTACACTAACCCATCCAGCCAAACCAGCGTGTGATCCGGGTGCGAGGCACCGATACTGCTCCGGAGATGCTCGTTCGCAAGCTCGTTCATGCAACGGGATATCGCTATCGCCTCCATAGACAGGGGCTCTCCGGAAAACATAACCTCGGTCGCATTCCCGGCTCGCAAGAAGGCCATCTCCTGTATACGGGTGCTATTGACATAACTCGCCGAGGCCTGTCGAAGGCTCAGATTCTCGGAAGACTGCATGAGCATTTGCAAGAATGCCCGTCTGACGCCGCTGCGTCGAGAGCAGATGTCCCGCGACATTGTTAAAGGCCGTCTTTCCAAAGCCGATGTGGCGCGGACATGAAGGTGGTGGCGCGCTGGGGGAGCGCTTCCAGATCGAGGGAAGCGCCGGCATGGTCGACCGTCCTTCGCGAGCCAAGTCAAGTCCGAGGCGAACCGAAGCCGCGGTGGCGGATGTAATCGTGGCTTTGCGCCGCAGCGCCTGACCGGCAAGCACATCGCTCTGCAAACCGGCGTGTCCGAAGCGACGGTGAGCCGGCTGCTGACATGCGCCGGCCTGTCAGGGAGGTGTGATTTTCCGACGCCTGTTCTGTGGGTTGAAGCCGTGGAGAGGAACTGCGGGCTTGATCGCGATCTGTGAGTTGGCGGATTCTATATCGTGAGGACATGGAATGTTTCCCAGGCTCTCGCTGAACCGCCCGGCGGGATCGAGGAAGATCTCTCGCTTGGCGCTACACCGTCGCACTTTCCTATTCCGCGTCGTCCAGAGCGTCGACAGTCTTCGAGGTAGCGCGATTCGACAAGTAGATAGCGCAATTCGTTAAACTGCGATCCAGAATGCGTTGAAGATCGGCCCTCATGATCCAGGCAGAGCCAACTCATCGCGACGCGTATTCCGGTGCTGCAGAAGGCGTTGGAAAATCGGTAGAGCCAGACTTGGTTTCGTCGTTCTTCCAAGACTTCAACGCCGCAGCGACCAATGGTGACGTTGAAACCGCGTCTCACTTGGCAGCCATGGCCCTTGCCGCGCGACCCGGTCACCCCGCCAGCCAGATGATGTGGGGTTTCGCCTGTACCTTGGCCGGACGTCATAGGGAGGGTTTGCCGTATCTGCTCAAAGCTTCGGCCGCCATGCCGCGCAACCGCGTCTGCCATATGCTGGCTGGGAAGGCGGCTTTCTTCGCCGGCGACATGGCCGCGGCGACTAAGGCGTTCAAGTTCGCAATCGCTCTGGACCCATTTGCGCCCGACGCTCACAACGATCTTGGCCAAGCGTTGAAGCGGCAGGGCAATCTTCGGCAGGCGGTCGCTTGCTTCAAGCAGTCTTTTGACCTCGGGCGCAGTTCCCGCTGGTACAGCAAGACGTCCGCCGCAAACATCGTCGATCCACTCCGGTCGGGAGGTGCATCGATCACGTCAGTGGCGCGTCTGGAGCACGACGCCGAGCAACTCGAATACCTTTGGTGGATCGGCTGCATCGATGAGAGTCTGGCAGGGAAAGCAGCGATCTATCGCCATATCGCGCGGCGCCGTGCAGTGGCGCACGGCTTTTCGGATCCGTTCGAGATGACGAGCGAGGAGATCACGGCAACCAGCGGCGTCTACGGACGGGCGGTGAATATACCGTCGCTTCCGCATTCGAAAGACGCGGTTGTCGGCGGAGGCCTGAACGGATCCGACGTAGAAGCTGCTTTTGCGACAGGACGTTCTTTCGCCATCGTAGACAACTTCCTGTCGCCAGAAGCGTTGGAAACATTGGTACGCTTCTGTCGCGAGGCCACCGTATGGTTCGATTGCAAGCGCCGAGGAGGATATCTTGGCGCTTATCTCCACGACGGCTTTGCGCCGGAAACAGCGGTGCGCCTAGCCGAGGAATTGCCCCGCCTGCTTCCTGACTTGCTCAAGGGGCACGGGCTCAGCCAGTTGTGGGCATTCAAATATCCGAGCGAGGGCACCGGCACGGCGGTGCATGCTGACCAGGCTGCGATCAACGTCAATGTCTGGCTAACTCCGGAAAGTTCGGCGGAGCCCGGCAGGGCCGGCGGCCTGAGAATTTACGATGTCAAGGCTCCGGAAGGCTGGGACTTCGGGGACTACAACGGCGACCGAGCCGCATGGTGCACCGCGAAGGCCGCGGCGTCGGAATATGTCGACATTCCTTATCGCGGCAATCGCGCCGTGATCTTCGACTCGAGCCTGCTGCATGAAAGCCTGCCCTTCCGATTTCGCGACGGGTATGTACATCGGCGGATCAATCTGACCCTGCTCTTCGACAGGGTGCAACTGCCTACCCCCACTGTATCGGTATTTGAGGGCCACAAATGAGTTTTCGAATATCGGTCGACACCGGTGGTACCTTCACGGATGTCATCGTCACTGACGCCGACGGCAAGCTTGTGCTTGGAAAGGCGCTCACCACGCCACACCGCAGCTTCGAGGGTTTCTCGGCATCGGTCGCCAGCGCTGCGGCCCAGCTCGGCCTGCCCGTGGAGGCGCTGCTGAAGGACACGAGCGTGCTGATCTACGGCACCACCCGCGCCACAAATGCCATCGTCGAACAGAAGGTGGCCAAGACAGCCTTCCTGGTAACAGAAGGGTTTCCCGACATCCTCGTCTATCGGCAGGGGGGCAAGCTCAACGCCACACAGCTCAACATCGATCTTCCGCCGCCTTACGTCCCGCGTCGCCTGACCTGGCAGATTCCGGAGCGTGTCGACGCGGCGGGTGAGGTGCTGATGCCCATCGACGTTGAGGCGCTCGACCGCATTCTGCATGAGATCAAGGCGAAGGGCGTCGAGGCGATTGCCGTATGCCTTCTGTGGTCGATCGTGAATTCGACGCACGAGCTTGCGGTCGGCAAACGCATCGCCGAGATACTACCGGGCGTCCCGTTCACCCTGTCGCACCAGCTCAATCCGATCATCCGCGAGTATCCGCGCGCGTCGTCGACTGCCATAGACGCCTCCCTCAAGCCGCTGATGCAGGAGCATCTGAGCGCCCTGAAGCAGGATCTCGCCGAAGCAGGGTTCACCGGCGAGCTTCTGGTCAGCACCTCCTTTGGCGGCGTGATGCACATCGAAGACGTCATAGCCAAACCAAGCTACATGGTGATGTCCGGGCCGGCCATGGCTCCGCTGGCCGGCCTCGCCTATGCCGAAAGCGAAAAGCTCGGTAACGACATTATCGTCGTTGATGCGGGCGGAACCACCTTCGACGTCAGCCTGGTTCGGCAAGGCATGGTCAAATACACGCGTGAGACGTGGTTCGGCGAGCAGTATGTCGGCCACAACCTCGGTATGTCCACCGTCGATGTGCGAAGCGTCGGCGCCGGCGGCGGCTCAATCGCCTGGATTGACTCCGGCGGACTTTTCAGGGTCGGGCCGAAGAGTGCTGGATCGGTGCCCGGACCGGCGTGCTACAGCCGCGGCGGGACGAGCCCGACGGTGACCGATGCGGCGGTGGTGCTGGGCTACCTCGATCCCGATTATTTCCTTGCCGGACGCATGAAGCTGGACGTCGGCGCGGCTGAAGCGATCGTCGGACAAATTGCTGAGCAGATCGGCAAGAGCCTTCATGAGACCGCGACCAGCATATTGACACTGTCGACAGAGAACATGATCGGCGCGATCCAAAGCATCACGGTAAACGACGGCGTAAACCCCCGCGACAGCATCCTCGTCGCTGGCGGCGGTGCGGCGGGGCTGAACATCCTGCCCATTGCCCAAACGCTGGGATGCGATCGCGTCCTCCTGCCCAGAACCGCCGGTGCGCTCAGCGCCTGTGGAGCCCAACTTTCTGACATCGTCGTCGAGTTCCCGGGGTCCTGCTTCCTGTCAACGGCCGATTTCGACATGGACAAGGCCAATGCCCTTCTGAGCTCCCTCCAGGCGCAGTTGGAAGATTTCCGGGAGCGGCTGGCCGCACGCGGCATTCAGCGGTTCCATCGCTCGTTCTTCGTCGAGGCGCGCTACAGCGGACAGCAGTTCGAGATCGAAGTCCCGGTTCCCGTGGAAAGATTTGAGACAGACGCAAACATCGAGGCGCTGGTGGTCGCCTTCAACGATATTCATGAACGGCTGTATGGCGTCCGGGATGTGCACAGCGCGGTCGAATGCGTGAACTGGAAGGCCCGTCTGCGCGCCGAATTGACGAAACCGCCTCTAGCCAGCGCGACGGCCGAAGCCGCCCGGTCCACGCCGGCGCCTGCGAAGCACCGTGCCTGCTATTTCACAGAGACGGGGATGACTCGCGTTCCCGTTTATTACGGCAATCAGCTGACGCCCGGCGACCACATCGACGGTCCGGCGATCATCGAGGAGGCAACGACCACCATCGTCGTCTATCCAAAGACCTCGGCACGCGTGACGCTGAGAGACAACTACATCCTCACACCGGTTTCGGGACTAAGGGGTTTGGACAATGGCGACTGCTAACGATAAGATGCTCGATCCCGTCCAGCTTGCCATCATGTCCAATCGCGTCGAGGCCATCGTGCGCGAAATGACGAACACCGTTCTGCTCTCGGCACGGTCGTCGATGATTGGCATGGCGCGCGACTTCTCATGCGCGATCGTGACAGGCAACAACGAACTGCTAAGCGCTGCCGAAGCCCTGCCCATCCACATTTACGGCGTCAACCTCCAGGCCGAGACGATGAGCCGGCTACATCCGGATCTAAAGCCGGGCGACGCCTACCTTCACAACGATCCCTATCTGGGCAATTCGCACGCGGCCGATCACACGTTCCTCGTGCCGGTGTTCCACGAACACGAGCATCTGTTCACGACGGTCGTCAAAACGCACCAGGCTGACTGCGGCAACAGCGTTCCGACGACCTATTTCGCCGCCGCGACGGATGTATATCAAGAAGGCTCGCTGATCTTTCCGTGCATTCGGATCCAGGAGGATTTCAAGGACTGCGAAGACATCGTCCGCATGTGCCGCAGTCGTATCCGCATTCCCGGGCAGTGGTATGGCGACTACCTGTCCAGTGTCGGCGCCTGCCGGATCGGCGAGGAGCGGCTCAAGAGCTTCGTAGAAAAGTATGGCGTCGACACGGTCCGGACTTTCATCGCGCAATGGTTCGACTATTCGGAGCGCCGATGCGCCCAGGCCATACGCAAGCTCCCTGCCGGCAGCTTCGAGATGTCCGGGAGGCTGGACGCGCTGCCGCCCTTCCAGCCGTCGGAAATCATCATCAACGTCAAAGCCGAGATCGATCCGGTGAATGCGTCGATCGTCGTGGACCTGCGCGACAACCCCGACTGCGTGGAAAGCGGGATCAACCAGACCGAGGCCACCGCGACGGCCAATGCGATGACGGCGGTGTTCAACTGTCTCGACCATGACATACCACACAATTCCGGCAGCTTTCGCCGGATCAAGGTCTTGCTTCGGGAGAACTGCGTCGCAGGCATTCCACAATTTCCGCACAGCTGCTCGACGGCGACGACGTTGGTGGCGGACGTCATCGTCAACACGACGCAGGCCGCATTCAGCCAGCTTGGAGATGGATTCGGCCTCGCCGAAGGCAATTGCTGCAATTCGGTCGGCGCGAGCGTGATTTCCGGAAAGGATCGGCGGCGGGATGAGGCGCCGTTCGTGAACCAGATATTCCTAATGGGCGGGGGTGGCCCCGCCTCGCCCCAATCCGATGGGATGGTCTATCTGTTGGTTCCGCCGGCTGCCGGTCTACTCTACCGAGACAGCGTGGAGGTGGACGAGCAGCGCTATCCGATGCTCGTCCGCTCGATGACGATCTCCGTCAATTCGGCCGGCGCCGGCCGCTTCCGCGGAGGCCCGGGCACTGAGGTGGTTTTCGGGCCACATCGCGGCGAGATGCTCGTCATGACGATTAGCAATGGACAGGAAAATCCGCCGCGTGGCGTACATGGGGGAAAGCCTGGCCGCTCAGGTGCGAATTTCAAGATCGAACGCGACGGATCAGCCACCAAACTGGATGCCTATGTCGTTTGCCCGCTTGCGGAAGGCGAGTGGATCAAGGGGATCGACAATGGCGGCGGCGGATATGGCGATCCTTTGGATCGTAGCCCCGACCGCGTCCTCTACGACATCGTCGAAGGCTACGAGACCATCGACCGCGCCCGGGATGTCTACGGCGTTGTCTTTGAAGGTTCAACGACTGATGACAACCTCTCAGTCGACGTCGATGGAACGCGGCGGCTAAGGCTCAAGCTCTCCGCGGGCGCCCGCTG
The DNA here is from genome assembly GCF_003952445.1 of Mesorhizobium sp. M2A.F.Ca.ET.043.05.1.1. NCBI lineage: Bacteria > Pseudomonadati > Pseudomonadota > Alphaproteobacteria > Hyphomicrobiales > Phyllobacteriaceae > Mesorhizobium > Mesorhizobium sp. M2A.F.Ca.ET.043.05.1.1. Next base: position 3,313,487 of record NZ_CP034446.1, on the reverse strand, counting down.
ATGGCCGTGGCAGGCAGTGAACCTCTCCTGCGCGTCGAGCGGCTAACAAAGACCTTCGACCTGAAGCGCGGTAAAACGCTCATTGCCGTGAACGACGTTTCGTTCTCGTTGCAGAGAGGGGAAACGCTCGGGCTCGTCGGCGAGAGCGGCTCAGGCAAGACCAGCGTCGGGCGCTGCATCCTGCGTCTAATCGAGCCGACATCGGGCAGCATCTACCTCGACGGGAAGAACTTGACGACACTGACACCACGGGCGCTGCGGTCCGCGCGCGCCCGCATCCAACTCGTATTCCAGGACCCTTTTGGCTCGCTTGATCCACGTGTGTCGATCGGCGCAAGCCTACGGGAGCCGTTGAATATCCATCACGTCGACCATGGAGCCGGCGACGGGCGCATTCGCCAGATGCTCGACCTGGTGGGGTTGCCCTACGACGTGGTTCATGCACTGCCGGCCGACCTGACGACCAGCGAGCAGCAAAGAGTGGGAATTGCCCGGGCACTGGTCACCAGGCCCGACCTCGTGATCCTTGACGAGCCAACCTCGCAGCTCGATTCGACCGCTCGGTCGGCACTGCTTCGGACGCTGAAAGACATCCAGGCCGAGCTCAAGACCGCCTACATCTTCATTTCCCACGACCTCAACTCCGTGGCGAAGATCAGCCATCGCATAGCGATCATGTATCTGGGTTGCCTGGTCGAGGTGGCGCCGACGGAAAATATCATCGCCAGCCAGCGTCATCCCTATAGCCGCGCGCTTCTGTCGGCGGTGCTGTTTCCCGATCCTTCCCGCAAGCCAGATCGTTACGTGATCCAGGGCGAAATATCCTCCGCCATCGAAACCAAGGACGAGTGCCAGCTCTATCCACGCTGCCCAATACGCGAGGAAGCCTGCTCGCGCGGAAAACCTCCACTCGTCGAAATTGCGGCGTCGCACCAGTCCGCCTGCCGCCGCTGGGGCCATGTCAGTTAAACGCCACAAGGAGATTGCCTATGCCTGCAGTGCATATACGCGCAAAATTTCTCTCGCTCTCGTTCACCGCAGCCCTCCTGCTCGGAGCGGGCACGCTCTCAGCATCAGCGAAAGACACATTGGTCGTCGCCATACCGGGTACGCCCCAAGGCATCGACCTCAACAAGGATGTCAGTCCACAGACCTGGATCATGGCCGCCCAAGTCTACGACGAGGGGATGCAATGGGAAGCCGGGTCGTATCCGTTTGGAACGGGCGCTGCCTTCGATCCCCGCCCGCAGGACGATTTTAGCTATCCCGATCTCCGCAGCGGAAAGCTGAAGGCAAGCATCATCGACAGATGCGAACTTTCGGCGGACGGCAAGAAGGCCACAATCCTGCTGCGCAAGGGTGTCAAATCGGCTCCAGGCAATGAATTCACGGCTGGCGACGTGCTCTGGCGCGTCGACCGCGCGTTGGCTACCAAGGCAATCGATGCCTTCTTGATGGCCATAGCCAACGTCGACGATCGGGCGAAATGGTCGAAGGTCGACGATTACACGGTTAACATCACGTCCGAGCAGCCCATGCCCTTGGCGTGCACGATCCTGACGAACAATTACTGGCCCTGGTACGATTCCACCGAGATCAAGAAGCATGCAACCGCTGAGGACCCGTGGGGAGACGCTTGGATTTCCCAGCATGGGGGCGGCTTCGGCCCCTATTCAGTGACGACCTGGGAAGCAGGCAAGCGGGTGGTCATGGACGCTAATCCCAACTACTGGCGCGGCGAGCTGCCGGTGAAGCGGATCATCTTCCAGGTGGTGCCGGAAAGTACGAACCGGCTGGCGCTTCTCAACCGGGGTACGGTCGACATCGCCGACGGCCTCTCGCCCGACCAGATCATGTCCCTGTCTGGATCGTCCGTTGCTAAGCCGATCGCGGTGAAGGGAAACCAGAACCTTTTCATCGTCATCAACAACGCGCTGGACAGTTACAAGGACGCGCGCGTCCGCCAGGCCATCAATCTGCTGATCCCCCGTCAGGATATCGTCAAGAACATCTACCGGGGCATGGCCGCGGAGTTCCAGGGCGTCTATCCGAGCATCTATCCTGGGCACGTAACCTTCGCCGACTTTTCCTACGACCCGGCCAAGGCCAAGGAGTTGCTGGCAGCTGCGGGGGTAACTAATCTGAGCGATGAACTCATCTACAGCGCTGACGATCCCGTCCAGGAATCCATCGCGATTCTGCTGAAAACTTCGTTCGCAGACGCCGGGATAGACCTGACGCTCAAAAAGCTTCCCGTAGCTGCCCTCGCCTCCACCGTCCAGTCGAAGCAGGCGCATCTCGCGCTGTGGATCGACTTCCCAATTCAGCCCGACCCAAGCTATGCCTCAACGCTGATCTATTCGTCGACCGGCGCCGTGAACTACGAGAAGTACAAGAACGAGAAAGTCGACGAACTTCTGACCGCCGGCCGCAGCGTGACCGGAATGGAAGAGCGCATCAAGGCACATGAGGAGGTGCAGAAGCTGATCCATGCCGATGCTCCGCTTGGATGGGTCGTCGAGCCTTACTTCGGCCTCGGCTTCTCCAACAAGGTGAGAGGGTACAAATGGTATCCGGGCAACTATTATCAGGTGCGCGATCTGAATATTGCGCCCTGACGTTATCCGGGCGGGGGGCTGCCCCCGCCCCGTTGCCGTAATAACGCGCGGCGCCTTGAGGCCCCGCATCGAAAGATCTCGATGAAGCTTCTGAAACACCTCGGCTATCGCCTTCTGGTACTGGTGCCGCAACTCCTTGCCATATCGTTTGTCACTTTCGGTATCGTCAGATTGCTGCCCGGAGATCCCGCGCGCCTGCAGCTCGGCCCGCTCGCTCCGGAAGCGACGGTTGAAAAACTCAGAGGCGAATTGCTCCTCAACCGACCCATTTGGGAACAGTACACCGTCTATCTTAAACGTCTTTTACAGGGCGATTTCGGCCGCTCCTGGGTAAACGGCACCTTCGTGGCCGAAGATCTTGCGACGCGCCTCCCGGCTACTCTGGAATTGATCTTCCTGTCGCTGCTGACAATTCTCCTCATCCTGGTTCCGATGGCGATCGTGACCGCCTCGGACTCACTCAATCCGTTCGTAGGCCAGCTTCGGCGGCTGGCGGTTGGGTACGGCATGCTGGCCGGAGCGCTTCCCGATTTCCTTCTAGGTTTGCTGCTGATCTTCGTGTTCTTCGTGACGCTCGGCTGGTTGCCCGGCCCGGAGGGGCAACTGGGCATTCTTGACATACCGCCTGAACGGATCACCGGTTTCGTCTTGGTAGACAGCATCATCGCCGGCGATACGGAACTCGTGAAATCGGTATTCCTTCATATGGCGATGCCGGTCGGGACCCTGGCGTTCGTCTACGGTGCGCCGATCTTCAAAATGCTGCGCGGCCGTATGGAGGAAGCCCTCGCCAGTGACTACACACTCTACGGTATAATGCTCGGGCTGCCACGCCGGACCACCTTCCTGCGCGCTCTCCGCAGCGCGGCCGGCCCGACATTGGTTATGACCGGGGTCGTATCCGGATTTCTGCTCGGCGGGGCGGTCCTAGTGGAATCGGTCTTCAATCTCAATGGGATCGGCCAATACGCGATCAAGGCCATCGCAACGGCGGATTATGCGCCGCTGCAGAGCTTCGTTCTGGTGTCGGCCATCGTGACGGCGACGATCTACCTTCTGGTCGACATCGCCATGCTGTTCGTTGACCCCAGACTTGCCGGCGACCGGTAGCCACCGATGATGAACACCGTCCTTGGCACTTATCGGCGGCTGCCGTCTTGGCAGCGGATAATCTGTATCGTCTGGCTCGTCATCATCGTGCTCACAGTGGTTGGACCATGGATAGTGCCGTATCGTCCCGAAGTGGCCCGGCCCGACGAGCGCCTTCTCCCGCCGGACCTCCATCACTGGTTCGGCACCGACGAGAACGGCATTGACATCTTTTCGCGCATCCTGACCGCGCCACGCACCGACGTCCTCATCGCGTCGCTGGCAACGGCGCTCTCGGTCTTGATCGGGGCACCTCTGGGCATAGCAGCCGGGCTGTTGGAATCGTCTCAACGTCTCGGCGGCATGCTGATATCGAACCTTCTTATGCGGCTGCTCGACCTCGTCCAGGCGTTCCCGGTGTTCATCTTCGCTATCGTGCTCGTGGCGCTTTTCGGCGGAACCAGCCTGAACATCGTTCTGGCGATTGCCTTTGTGAATGCCCCGGTGTTCCTACGCTTGGTGCGTTCGGAAGTCCTCACCCTACGGCGCAAGCCCTTCGCTGAGGCCGCCGTGTCAGTAGGCAATTCCGAACTCATGTTGGGGGTTCGGCACATGTTGCCGAACGCCTTGCCTACGATCATCGTCCAGATATCGGTCACGGTGGGATTCTCCATCCTGCTCACGGCGGGACTTAGCTTCGTCGGCGCCGGCATCAAGCCGCCGACCCCCGAACTGGGCAATATGGTCGCGTCGGGCGCGCCCTATCTGATGACCGGGCAGTGGTGGGTTTCGCTCATTCCAGGTGCCGCGCTTGGGCTGATTGTCTTCAGCTTTGGCGTGGTGGGTGAAGTCCTCAACATTGCGCTCCACCAGCGTCGCCGCCCGGCCGAACCGGCGACGGTGTCCGTCCCGGCGACACCGATGTCCGAGACTGCGAAGTGTTCGATCAGGCCTGTGAGCGGTAAGCAGGGCATCTTCGAAGTACGCGGCCTGAGCGTGTCCGCCGGACGCGGCTCGGCACGGCGCGAACTCCTCTCAGGCATCGACTTGTCCATTGTCCGCGGCGAGACGCTCGCGATAGTCGGGGAATCCGGGTCGGGTAAGACGATCCTCGCCCGGGCGCTGCTGAACGTTCTGCCAAAGGACGTTTACGCGTCGGCCGGCACGATCACCTATAATGGCAGCGATCTCCTGGCGATGCCAGACAAGCAGGTCCAGGCCCTGAGAGGGTCGAGCATCGCGGCGATCCTTCCGAACCCTCGCCAGCAGTTACATCCGCTGACGACGATCGGCGAGATGATGATAGGCGCGCTGAGGGCGCACAGACAAATAGATCGCTCCGGGGCTCGCCACGAGGCGATGAGGCTTCTGTCGAGCGTCGGCATAACGGACCCCGAGACGCGTCTTTCGGCCTACCCACACGAACTGAGCGGCGGAATGGCCCAGCGTGTCTGCGTCGCGCTGGCCATTATGCATTCGCCGTCGACGTTAATCGCCGACGAACCCACGGCCGGTCTCGACGTGACCATCCAGAGGCAGGTCCTCGACCTCATCCACGACATGGTCAAGCGGCGCAACATGGCGCAGGTCATCATCACAGGCGATCTTGGGATCGCTGCCCATTTCAGCGATCGGACGGCAGTTATGCGCGCTGGTAGGATCCTGGAGATCAACACGACAGAAGAGCTGTTCCGCAATCCACAGCACGAGCACACGCGCTATCTCATCGACGCTGCTGCACGTTGAGGATAATACGTGGAGTGACGGCCATCCGTTCGGTTCCTCGGACCGAAGCAAGCTACCGAATGAACGGTCGCATCATCCGCTTGCGGAAGCGATTCCGATAGTCCCGGGGCGACGACTGAAACCGGGCACCGAACGCCCGGGAGAATGCCGACAGGGCCGAAAATCCCGTCGCGAGGGCGATCTCCGATATCGTCATGTCCGTATAGATCAATGTTTCTCGCGCGTGTGCCAGCCGAACTTCCAGATACTGCCTGGAAGGCATGAGCGCGTTGGAATTCCTGGCGAGTTGCTCGAGCTGCCGGAGCGAAATTCCGGCCCGACGCGCCACTTCCCTCAGAGACAGTGGCCTCTCGATGTTCGTCACCATGACGTTCAGCGCCCTGTTCAGCATCGGATGCATTTTCCAGTTCCCCGCGCTGAGGGAATCCGACTGCAATGTGTCACCTTGCCGGATGGACGAATACAGCATTTCGCTCAGCAGCACTTGGACAAGACCTTCGCCACAAGTTTGCGAGATGAAATCCAGGAACATGTCGAGCGTCGCGGTATGACCACCGCAGGTCATTCGGTTCCGACTGATTGAGTAGAGTGTTCCCTGCACGTCGAGACGCGGAAACTTTTCCTGCATCGCACCCAGTATCTCGCGGTTGGCCGATATCTGGGTCTGCTCTGGGTAAAGTCCCGCTTCCGCGAATAGCCAAACGGCATGATCCAGCGCGCATAGCATCGCGCCGTATCGGGACTGGCGGCGCAGCCAGCTGTTGAGCCGGCGCTTGTATGAATCGTCCGGCTCGAACGAAGCCACGACGATGACGAGGTCGAAGCGGCTGACGTCGTCGATAACACCGTCATGCGCGATCGGCATCCCGTTGCTGGCCACAAGCTCTTGGGCCTCGACAGTCAATATCCTGATGTCGAAAGGCGGTTCATAACTCAGCCGGTTGGCGGCATGAAGCGGCTCATAAGCGAGCACATAGGTCAGCAGCGAGACCTGCGGCGCAACTACGAGGGCGACCTTTAGAGGATGTTCACGTTTGACCATCGTTTCCCGGTTCGGCGAGGGGCAATCCAAAGATGTCTAACCTATAGCGTTTTTCGTCAAATTTCGCAGCGGGCCGATATCTATTTTCGCGAGGTTCGCTCCACTGAGGCCGAACGAACTGAGGAGAATGCGCAGGAATGGCCACGCGTCCCAATTCTATCGAGGCGAGGGACATCGCGTCCCAACTCCATTCATTCACGAATCCGGACTTGCTCGATCGCGACGGGCCAATCGTGGTCGCCAAAGGAGAGGGCATTCGCGTCTTCGGCGCAGATGGAAAGCCCTACATCGAAGGCATGTCCGGCCTGTGGGCCGCCTCGCTGGGTTTCAGCAACCATCGGCTGGTGGACGCCGCGCGCCGGCAACTCGAGACGCTGCCTTCCTATCATACGTTTTACAGGCGCACGTCGCCCGTGGTCACCCAACTCGCCGAGGCCCTGGTCGAGATGACGCCGGCGCATTTCACCAAGGCCTTTTTCACCACCTCGGGGTCCGAAGGAAACGAAAGCGCCATCAAGATGGCTTGGGCGTACCACCACGCGATGAACCGCGCCGGCCGCAAGAAGGTGATATCTCGGCTCCATGCCTATCATGGCGGAACCATCGTGGCCGCGAGCCTCACAGGAATGCCGACGAGCCATGCCGGCCTGCCGATGCCGCTCGACTGGATCATTTTCACCGACTGTCCGCATCACAGTGCCTTTTCGCGGAACGGCGAAAGCGAGGACGAGTTCGTGCATCGGCTGGCCATGTCGCTCGACGATCTCATTCAGCGCGAAGGTCCGGACACCATCGCCGCCTTCATAGCTGAGCCTGTAATGGCGGCGGGTGGGGTCATAGTTCCTCCAAAGAGCTACTTCCCAGCGATCCGGAAGGTTCTGGATAAATACGACATCCTGCTGATCGTCGACGAGATCGTCTGCGGCTTCTACAGGACGGGACAGCCCTTCGGTTCTCAGACCTTCGACATCAAGGCAGACATGATGGTGCTCGCCAAAGGACTTTCAGCTTCCTACCAGCCGATAGCGGCGGTCATGCTGACGGAGCGCATCCACGATGCCATCAGATCCTTGAGCAACGAAGTCGGCGCCTTCTCCCACGGCTTTACCTATTCCGGTCACCCTGTAGCGGCCGCGGTGGCGCTGGAAGCCATTACGATCTATCGGGAGGACGGATTTTCCGAACATGTGAAAACGGTGTCGGCGCATTTTCAGGCGCGCCTGCGCAGTTTCCGTGACCATCCGTCCGTCGATGAGGTGCGCGGCGTCGGCTTGATCGGCGGAATCGAGCTCCGTGACGACGCAACCGCGAAGAGAACTGGCGATCCATCACAGACGCTGGGAGCAGTAATCGCCGATCGCGCCCTGGATCATGGTCTCGTGCTTCGATCCCGTGGCAATCTGCTCGCCTTCTGTCCGCCGCTGATCATCACACCAGAAGAGGTCGACGAGATGTTCGATCGCTTCAGCAAGGCTATTTGCGATGTCCTCGAACAGTAACTCCGACGACAAAGGCCGTATCCAGCATCCGCCGCGCGGCTCTACACCAACGCGCGGCAACAGCTTCGAGCCCACGGCGGAGGTGGAGGCGATGCTGAAGGATCGCGCGCGCTTCGTGCGGCTTGAGACGATCCGGCTGATCGAGATCGCCAAGACCGGCCACTACACGTCGGTGTTCTCGGCAGCGGAAATCTTCGCGGCGCTTTATTACGACGTCATGCGGCTACGTCGTGGCGATCCGAAATGGACCGGCCGCGACCGCTTTACGATCGGCAAGGGGCACGCTGCGGTGGGCCTGTTTCCGATCTATGCCGATCTCGGCTACTTCCCGAAGGAATGGCTCGATCAATATACGCGTCTCGGCAGTCCGCTTGGTGATCATCCAGACATGCGGAAAGTGCCCGGGGTCGACTTCTCTTCGGGCTCGATCGGCCATGCGCTGTCGAACGCGCTGGGCATGGTGCTGGCGCAGCGCTGGACCGGCGAGAAGGACTACCGGGTCTTTTGCATGATGGGCGATGGCGAGATGCAGGAAGGACAGGTGTGGGAGGCCGCGATCAATGCCGCCCAGCACCGGGCCAGCAATCTCATCGCCATCGTAGACCGCAACGGCTACCAGCTGGACGGCCGCGTCGACGACCTGATGAATATCGAGCCGCTCGACGAGAAATGGCGCGCCTTCGGCTGGGAAGTCCATGAGGTCGACGGCCATGACGTGGCGAAGGTCACAGAGCTGCTGCGCCGGGTGAGGGCCGATGACGAGCGCGCCAAGCCCTGCATGATCATCGCCAGGACCAGCAAGGGCAGGGGCGTTTCCTACATGGAGACCGAGCCGGGCTGGCACCTGGGTTATCTCGACCCGTCCGATGCCGAAAAGGCCATCGCTGAGATCAACGCGCTGGATGCTTGAAATGAACGGTCCGCTATCTCCCAATTCCTGGCAATATCGCGGTCTTAACGCCGTCAATCCAGGCCTTGACCACCTGTCCAACGGACTGATCGATCTGGTTAAGGCAGGCCATAACGTCATGGCTGGATCGGCCGACCTGCAATATTCGAACGGCCTGAACCGCTTCGCGGCGGCGTATCCCGACCGCTATATCTCCTTCGGCATATCGGAGCAGAACATGGTCAGCACCGCCGCGGGCATCGCGACCTGCGGCGTGGTGCCCTTCGTGGCGACCTTCGCTTCCTTCATGGCCTTGCTTGCCTGCGAGCAGATCAGGATGGACGTCGCCTATTGCGCGCAGCCGGTTCGCCTGATCGGCCACCACACCGGGATTTCCCTCGGCTTCTACGGCACATCGCACCATGCCACGGAAGACATCGCCATCATGCGCTCGATAGCCGACATCGCGGTGGTGTCGCCGGCGGATGGTCCGCAACTGGAAGCTGCGATCCGCGCGTCCGCCAATTACGACAAGCCGATCTACTTCCGGATCGGCCGCGGCCGCGATCCCGTGGTCTATCAAGGCACACCGACATTCGCCTTCGGCAAGGCGCATGAGCACTTCAAGGGCGAGGAACTGACCATCATCGCTTGCGGCATGGCCGTGCACGGCGCGCTTGAGGCTGCCAGGGCGATGAATGAAGATGGGCGCTCCGTCGGCGTGATCGACATGGCGTGCATCAAGCCCCTCGACCGGGAGGCCATTCTCGTCGCCGCGTCCCGCTCGAAGAAGATCATGACAGTCGAGGAGCACAACGTCCTAGGCGGACTTGGCAGTGCGGTCGCCGAAGTGCTGACCGACGAGGGGCTTGGCGTGAAGCTCAAGCGCCACGGCATCTACGACGAATACAGCCTGATCGCGCCGCCCACCCATCTCTACGCTCATTACAAGCTCGATGCCGCAGGCATTCGCAGCGTTGCAGAGGCCTTCATCGCAGCCTGATCGTAGCCGCTCTAGTTGTGGAGCCTCAACAGGTTGTCTTCGGACAAGGCGAGTCTGCTGATGGGCGTGTTGTCCTTAAGGCTACCATGGGGTCGGTGCCAGTTATAGCGATGAAGCCAGAGAGGCAGCTCTTCAGCTCTTTGATCGGAGGTGTCGTAAGCCCTGGCGTATGCCCACTCGCGTAGGGCAGTCTGAATGAAGCGCTCGGCCTTGCCATTGGTCTTTGGCGTATACGGCTTTGTGCGGATGTGTTTGAGATGCAATCGCTTGCAGGCCTTGGCGAAGACTCTCGATACATAGCAGCTACCGTTGTCGGTCATGATGCGGGTCACCTTTACGCCGAGGCCCCTGTAATAGGCGATGGCAGCCTTGAGGAAGGCGATGGCGCTGCGCGTCTTCTCGTCGGATTTGATTTGGCTGAAGGCGACGCGGGATGCATCGTCGATGCAGACATGGACGAACTCCCAACCCGGACCGCCGCGCTTGGAACTGCGCCAGGTGCTCTGGCCCGTGCGATCGCCGGTGATGCGATGACCAACCCGCTCGAAGCGGCCGAGCTTCTTGATGTCGATGTGGATCAGCTCGCCCGGATGGGCACGTTCATAACGGCGTACCGGCGGCAGCGGATCCAACGCCATGAGGTTGTTCAGGCCGAGGCGCCTAAGTACACGACTGACCGTCGCGGGCGAGACGCCGACCTCCTTGGCGATGTGCTTTCCGGAACTGCGCTCCCGGCGCAGGGCCTCGATGCGAGCAACGACTTGCGGCGGCGTCGGACGGTACAGACGCCGTGGTCGAGAGCTACGATCCTGCAGACCGGCCACACCCTCGGCTCGATAGCGCGCAACCCACTTGCGCACCGTATGCGGGCAAACGCCTGCGGCACGTGAGGCGGCCTGCGGCGTCTGCCCGCGCAGCACTTCAGCCACAACTCGCTCTCGACCGTGCGGCGTCAGTCGGGCATTCTTATGGATGTTCATTCGGTCCTCCTGCGAGAATCGCTAAAGCTTCAGCAACTTCAGCTTCCTCGCTCGGGACCGAATGAACAACCTCCTGAAAGCTCACATCTAGTTGGTGCTGCTCGAACCATGGCAGTCCCGAAATCCGGTGAGTTTGTGGCCGACAACTCCCGTCGGGCGCTGGTGGCAGTAGCGAAGGAACACTAAATAGCTCCGAAGGCGGCTGGGCATCGACCAGACGATCTCAACATCATCTTCTCCTGCTGTTCGCCGTACCAGTTCTGGTCCAAGATATGGCGGATCGCAGCAAACCGCTTGCGTTGTGGCGCCCGAGGCCCACTGCTTCCCGATGGAGTTTGCATCGGACCAACCGTGCGCGCTCCCGAACATAGGCGTCGGGGCTTAACCGAAGACGCCAGTCTGAAGGCCGGCGATGTCCGCCTTCACGGAGAACAGTGTTCCGATCTGATATCGGCCCGGGCGGTCCGTTCGCAGCGAGGTGATGAAGAGTGTCTTCAGGTCGCTGCCGCCAAAGCATGGCATGGTCGGCGCCGGCGTCGGCAGCGAAAATATGCCAGCGATTCGGCCGTCCGGGGCGAACTTGGTGAGCCGGCCTGCCGTCACGCCCGCAACCCAGTAGTGCCCGTCGACGTCGGTCGCCGCTCCATCCGGCAAGCCGTCGTCTTCCGTGAATGTCGCGAACCGTCGCGCTGCGGACAGGCCGCCGCTCTGCGGGTCGAAGTCGTAGGACTCCACATAGGGTCCGCGCGTATCCGCGTGATACATGGTCCTGGCGTCGGGGCTCCAGGCGAGCCCGTTCGACACCTTCAGCCCGCTCACCATCCTCGTGCATTGGCCCGCCGGCGTCACCCGGTAGAGTGAGCCGGTCGGCGCGCGGGGCACGCTGTCGTGCATAGATCCGACCAGAAGCATCCGTCCGGTCCGACCTTGCCGTCGTTCAGCCGGTTCATCTCCATCTCGGGTTCCGGGTGAACCAGGAACTCCAGCGTCCTGGATACAGGATCGAAAAGATGAACGCCGCTCCGAAGCGCGACCACCAGCCGGCCGCCGGCGGCCACTCCGATGCTGCCGACTGGCGGTGAGAGACCTGAGGGAGGGCTCTTATCGCATCCTTGAGCAGCTCAAGCTAGCCCAGGTCAATTCAGGGAAGGCGACCCGCCTTCGGTCGAAGGGCTGAGCCGGTCCGCGCCAGGATCTCAGCCGCTGCTGTCGGCGGGACGGGCCTTGAGCTTTTCCGCGCCGATGGCCGCATTGTGCTCGTACATCTTCGCCAGCGCGCCCGGTTTCACGCCGATCTGGCGTACGAAGCTGCCGCGCTCGGGCGGAATGTAGACCTCGGCCGGCTTTTTCACGACGGCGTCGAGAATGGTCCGAGCGACGTGCTCGGCGGGAACCGGATTGCCGGCGAAGGCAAGCGCCATGGCGTCGTCCTCGGCTTCCTTCTCCAGCATGGGGGTTTCGGTCGCAGTCGGATAGACGATCGTGAAGCGGACCGGGCTGCGGCGCTCCTCGATGGCCAGCGCATGGTGGAAGGCCCGCAGCGCGTGCTTGGCCGCGGCGTAGCTCGCTATGCCGGGGAAGGGCAGGAAGGCGACCATGCTGGCAACCGTCACCAGATGGCCGGAACCCTGCGCCTTGAAGCGCGGCAGCCCGGCCAGCATGCCGATGGCCGCGCCCATGAAATTGGTGTCGAGCGTGTGCCTATGCTTCTCGATCGGCACATCGGCCGCAAAGCCGGTGTGGACGATGGCTGCGTTGTTGATCAGGACATCCAGCCGGCCGTGCTCCGCCCAGACCTCGTCGAGCAACGCGTTCCAGTTTTCCTCTGATCGGATATCGAGGCGCTTGGCGGATGCATTGGCGCCGATCTCGGCCGCCGTCGCGCGGGCTCCAGCTTCGTTGATGTCGGCCAGAATCACCTTGTGGCCGGCGCCGGGGGCCAGTCTTGCCGTTGCCGCCCCGATACCGCTCGCGGCGCCGGTGACCAGCATTGCCTTGGGGTTATGTTTCCTGCTCATTGTGGAAGATGCCTTCGTTCCAGTCCCGGGCGACGTTCAAAAATATGTCCGGATCGAACCAGTGACCCGGTAGGACGGATCGACAAGGTGGATGACCCGCCATTTGTCGAAGGTCAGGCATGGGTGCGAGATACCGAAGCCTCAGATCGCCGACGCGCAGCGGCGAGCCGGTCGGCACCGAAAGGTGGCAGTGCTGGTCTTTCAGCCTGGTCACGACATGCCCCGCCGGCACCGTCTGGGGCGCTGTCATGCTGCCATCCGGCCGGTACCAGCTCAGCGCTAGCGGCAGGTCGTCATAGGAGATGTCACGCTTGCCGAACCCGACGATCGCCTTGTCAGCCTCCGGCCGCGACTGCGCATAAGCCCAGATCTCGAGCGCGGGTTGCAGACCGCCATGCGAGTCGGCAAGCGCGCTGTTGCGCTCCCGCATCGCGTCCATGGCGCGAACGTAGAGCACAGAATCATGCGTGATGTAGCAGCCCGAGCGCAGCAGGATCCGCGTCTCGCGGTTGAGCCTGGCCGCTGACAGATGCGCGGCGACAACGTCGAAGAAGGATGATCCGCCCGCCGAGAGCAGCACCGTGCCTTCGGCGAACAATCGTTCCGCAGCGCATCTTTCGGCAAGCTCGACCATCGAGCCGAGCAGGCTCTCCACCTGCGCCAGCGTTTCGGTGTTCGACGATCCTCGAAGGAGCCCCTCGAAGCCTTCGACACCGGCGAGCGCCAGGATGCCCGACGCATGCACGGCACGGGCGAGGGTGATCGCCTGCTCGACAGTGCGGCACTCGGTCCGCCGGCCGGTCGAGGTTCGCTGCCCTGGCCGCCAATGCCAGGGCTTCCACGTTCCACAGATCGTCCACTAGGCAGAAGAACTCGAAGGCCGGATCATTCGCCAGTTCGCGCATGACATATTCGATCGCGCTTCTGCCGATCAGCTGGTTGGCGAAGAATATCCTCCAATATCCGAAGGCGCGCGCGACCTGGATCTGATGCGGCGTCGCGACCGTGATGGCCCAGGCGCCGTCGTCAAGCTGCATATCGAAAAGCGCCGGGCACATTGTCGTCTTGCCGTGAGGGGCAAGAGCCACGCCGCTGTCTTCGAGAAAGGATTTCATCCATTCGCGGTTATGGCGGAGCGCGTCATGTTTGATGACGGCCGCCGGGAGCGGAATGTCTTCCCGCAGCAGGCTCGATTTCCGGTCTGCGACCGTGTCGATCGCGACCTCGGCGACCGTTCCGGGGACGCCCTTGTCGAGCGGGCTGAGAGGCGGATGAGCGGTCTTCATCGTTGCCGAAGCTGTCATGTCGTCGATCCGAAAGCTCTTGATATATCGTATTGCAAAATTGCCGTGCGTTGCAAGTGGCGTTGATGGGCCGCTTCGGCCTCAGCCCTCGGAAACAGGTCGCGGTGGAGTGACGATCCTGGCGGCAGCCGACGCCTGCGGATCGCGGCGATTATCTCGTCATTTCGGCTTTGCGCATCCGGGCGATGAGCGATGTGCGGTTCCCGACATCGAGCTTTGCGAACAGGCTCCGCAGATGGGTCTTAACCGTGGGCAGGGAAATCGTCAGCTCCTCGCCGATCTCCTGGTTGGTCAGACCCCTTCCCACCAGCTCGGCGATTCCGATTTCCCGCTTCGACAGCAGGAATTCCCTTGCGAGCCTCCTTCGGCCCCGATCGCGCATCACCCTTGGGTGAAGCGCGAGACTTGCCTCGACATAGCGCTGCATGCTCTCGGCCAGCTTCCAGGCCTCCGGCGATACGCAATCCTGTTCGTTCCTCGCCACAAGTCCCAGCCCGGCGACCGCGCTGCCCTCATGCCAGAAAACCATCTCCAAGGCGTCTTTGATCCCGCTCAGCGCCATATATGGCCGGTACAGTTCGAGAGCCTCGCTTTCGCAGCATGCGCGCTGCAGGGTCTGGGTGCGCGCCTGCCGGCTGATCATCCGCACGGGGCTGCACGGGTCATGTGCGTAAAAGGTGGACTGGTAGATGTTGAGCCGATCGAGGTCGACAGCTTCGCATGCCGCTATCTGCATGCGCATGCTCTCGTCGATCCAGTAGAAGATCGAAGAAGGTATGTGCGTCTCTTCCATGGCGAACTGCAGCAGTTCGACGATCGGCCTGGCCTCCTCGCCGTCCGAGACAAATTGGGTCGCGGTCATCCTGCGCCTCGACTGCATCCGGTTTTTCTGCGTCGCAAGATTGCGTTCGATCAGAGGTCAAATCAACATTTTCCGCCGCGATCTGAAGTTGGCCAAAGGAGATCATCCTTTCGGACGATTGACCCGGCGAACCCCCTCGATGCCAAGATGGAGCATTCCCGAACGGCGGCCTGCCGTGCCCGGGAATCCACCCTTCCGCCGAAAACAACCTGCGCCGATCCAGGCCATGCGGGGAGAGTTGAACTTGTCCATCGCGCCACGAAGCGGCGAGGTTCCGCCCAACGTCTTTCGCGGCGACATGACGTTCCGCAATTCGGACGCCGGCATTCTGCGCTTTCCCTTTCCCCTGGACACCGACCGTTTCGAGATGAAGGGGGTGGGGGTCGAGCCGCAGGATCGAAACGGGCCGACCGCGGCTTACAGGTCGCTGTTCGATATCGATGAGCACTATCTGGACGAGGTCGCCGAACGGGCATTCGTCCTCGATCAGGACCGCTCGCGCTATCATGTCCTGCCGCACATGGAAGAGGCGCAGTGGGAAGCGACGGACTACATTATGCGTGCTTTGGCGCGGGACTTTCCGGCGCATTTCTCCTATCGGCGCGAGGACAGGAACTGCCGGTGGGAGAACCGTCTGCTGGGAGAGCGGCGGGATTTTACCTTTGGCCGGGCCGAGACGCTTCCCTGCGAAGCGTTCGAATACATCACCCGCCAAACCCAGGGCGACTTCGTGCTCATGGATCAGCGCCAGAGCACCCTGTGGTTGGATGGTGGCATGGTGACCGCTCCCTATGGCTGGTCGTTCGACTTCATCCTGGGTATGAACTGGCATGACTGGCATGGAACGCTGGTTGGAGCCGTGGCGGAAAGCCGGGTTATCGACCAGGCGCTGCGCATGACGATGATGCTATCGGCCGAGGCGCCGCAAAGGCGGGTTACTTGGGTGCACGCCGTGCGGCCGCGCCTCGACAAGTCGCTGGAGAATAAGATCGTCTGGCAGCACGACGTCGATGGCGTCACGGCGGAGACGGTGCCCGACGACATCTTCGTGCGCAGCGAATTTCAGCAGCTCTATCGCGTGCCGCGCAGCAACGCGATCATCTTTGTCCTGCGGAACTATCTCTTGTCGCTGCGCGATGTGGCGCGGGTGCCGAAATGGGCCGCGCGCCTGCACCGGGTGCTGCGCGATCTCGATCCTGGCCTTGCACGCTTTTCGAACATCCACTTCCGGCGCGAATGCGTCGACTGGCTTGTGCGCTTCGACGATGGGCGACCTCTGTCGCCAGGCGCCGGGCCCGACACAGACCGCCTGGAGCCACGCCCTTGACCATCGGGATCGAGAGTTCCTCCAAGCCTGCCTACGGCACGCTGGCCTGGAAGCCCGCGCGACAGCAAATCTTGGTCTCGGACGAGGCGGGTATGACCGCGATCGAGCGTCTCCTGGCAATGCCATGGCCCGCGAGCACCGGATCGATCTGCGTCCATGTTCTGGGGCGCGAGAACCGGATCGGGTCCTTATTGAACGCACCCGGGATAGAGTTTGGTCTGCACCTCGACGAATGCGCTTTCTGCGAAGTGCTCTCGGCTCGCATGGATGCGATGCCGGCGGCTGCCCGGCTCTATGTCGCCGGTACGGAATCCTTCCTCTCGCTTGTGCGCCGGCAGGCGCGCGACCGAGGTCTTGCCGCCGATGTTATGCTTGCGGAACAGGCAGGCGCCGGCGCGCGGCGTGCTCAATGCGTGCATTGCAAGACGGTGTATGACGGCATTGCCCGCCGGGCCTTCGACTGTCCCCGTTGCGGCGTGACGCTGGTCGTGCGGGACCACTACTCGCGGCGTATCGGCGCCTATCAGGCGGTCGTTCTTCACCCCTCGGATCCCAACGTGCCCGCCTTGCGGCAAGAGCCTTTCTGATGGATCTTGCCGACAAGGGATTCCTCAAGCTGAGGCTGGCCGGTATCGAGACCGTCGCCGGGGGCGTGAAGAGCTTTTTCCTCGAACATGCGCAGGGGCTAGATCTGCCGGCATTTTCGCCCGGGTCCCATCTCGTGCTGCTGCTCGACACCGGTGGGGGTATCCGGCGCAACGCCTACTCGCTGACCAGCGACCCCGATGATCGCCGCCGCTACGGGATTTCGGTGCAGCATCAGCCTGATGGGCGGGGCGGATCGCGGTTCCTGCACGAAAGCCTTGGCGTCGGCGACGAACTGACCGTTCGCCGGCCCTTGAACTCCTTCCCGGTGGACCGGCTGGCAAGGCGCCATCTGCTGATTGCCGGTGGCATCGGGATCACGCCGTTTCTGAGCATGGCACGCGAGCTCGATCGCCTGGGCGAAGCCTTCGAGCTGCATCATTCGGTCCGCTCGGCCGGGGATGCGCCCTTCGTTGCGACGCTTCGCGCCCGTTATGGTGCGAAGCTGCATCTCCACGACAGCGCCGCTGGGACACGCCTCGATCTTTCCGGTTTGCTGGCTGAGCAGCAGGCCGGCACCCATGTCTATGTCTGCGGGTCCCCGAGGATGATGGATGCGGCGATCGAAGCAATCAGTTCCGTGGGCTGGCCGCAATCATGTTTCCACTCGGAACGGTTCAAGGCAGCGGTGGGAGGCGCGCCGTTCTCGGTCGTGCTGGCGGGAAAGGAAGAGCGCGTCATAGAGGTTTCCTCCGACCAGTCGATGCTCGAAGCGCTGGAGGATGCGGGCGTCGAGGTCGATTCCATGTGCCGTGTCGGAGCTTGCGGCAAATGCCGCCTGAAGGTGCAGAGCTGCACGGGCGGGATCGTCCACAACGACCACGTCTTGGACGCGACAGAGCTGGCGGAAGGAACCGCCATCATGCCCTGCGTCTCAAGAGTGCTGGGGGGCCAGGTGACGGTGGAGGCATGAGCCATGCGCCGGGGCGCCGGGTGGGGGCGGATTGGTGCGTTCTCGGGGACTGTTCGCCGCCTCTCGGCCGTGTTTGAAAGTGCGAAAAAAATCGGCTAAAAACGCGCCGCGCCGTAGCCAGCTGGGCCGATATATCCTATCAGGAGCCGGCGTTGATTATCGGCCCGAGAGGCTGACCCCTGATTGCGCGCGAGACAGGCAGATCCGGCTGATACGGCAGGGCTGCGGAGCGTCGCAAGCCGCGCAGGCGGATGAAAGCGTAAGGAGATTGATGGAATGTCGTACCCCGAACATGTGCTGCTGCATATTAACGGCGAGTGGAAGCCGGCTGCGTCGGGCAAGACCTTGCCGATCATTAATCCCGCCAATGAGACCGTGCTGGGCAGGCTCGCCCACGCCGAAATAGCGGATCTCGACGAGGCGCTTGCCGCGGCGGAAAACGGCTTCCAGCTCTGGAGCAGGATTTCGGCCTTCGAGCGCTACAAGCTGATGCGCGCGGCTGCCGTCATCGTGCGGGAGCGCGCCAATATCATCGCGCGCATCCTGACCACCGAACAGGGCAAGCCACTGGCCGAGGCGAAGATGGAAACCCTCGCGGCCGCCGACCTGATCGATTGGTTCGCCGAGGAGGGACGCCGCACTTACGGGCGGGTGATACCGGCACGCGCCGGCGGCGTCAGTCAGATCGAGGTCAAGGAGCCGGTCGGTGTCGTGGCGGCCTTTTCGCCATGGAACTTTCCGCTCAACCAGGTCGTGAGGAAGCTGTCGGCGGCACTGGCCACCGGGTGCTCCATCATCATCAAGGGATCGGAGGAAACGCCGGCTTCCCCGGCGGAGCTGGTCAGGGCATTCGTCGACGCCGGCATTCCGCCGGGCGTGGTCAACCTCGTGTATGGGGTGCCGGCCGAGATTTCCGCCTATCTCATTCCGCATCCGGTCATCAAGAAGATCTCGTTTACCGGCTCGACCGCAGTCGGCAAGCAGCTGGCTTCGCTGGCAGGGCAGCATATGAAGCGCTCCACGATGGAGCTTGGCGGCCATTCTCCGGTCATCGTCCTGCCGGATGCCGATGTCCAGCGCGCCGCGAAGGTGATGGCGGGGTCCAAGTTCCGCAATGCCGGCCAGGTTTGCGTGTCGCCGACGCGCTTCCTCGTCGACCAGGGCGTCTATGACGAGTTCGTCGAGGTCTTCACGAAGGCGGCCAAGGCGATCAAGGTCGGCGACGGGCTTGCCGAAGGCACGACGATGGGCCCGCTGGTCAGCGAGCGGCGCGTCGAGGCGGTGGGCGCTCTCGTCCAGGAGGCCGTGCAGGCCGGCGCCGAGGTGATGACCGGCGGCAAGCGCTTGGGCAATGCCGGCTACTTCTTCGAGCCGACCGTTCTTTCGCGGGTTCCGAAAACCGCCCGGATCATGAACGAGGAGCCGTTCGGACCCGTCGCCTTGATGGTTCCGGTCAATGGTCTTGATGAGGCGATCGAGGAAGCCAACCGGCTCAGCTATGGGCTGGCGGCCTATGCCTTCACGCGTTCGGCCGACAATGCCGCAAGGATGAGCAGCAGCATTCGCTCGGGGATGCTCTCGATCAACCATCTCGGTCTGGCGCTGCCGGAGGTTCCGTTCGGCGGGATCAACGATTCCGGCTACGGCACCGAGGGCGGCGCCGACGCGCTGGAGTCTTACCTGAACACCAAATTCGTCACGCACCTGCAGGTCGAGTGACGACATCGGCCGTGGGCGTCTCGAGCCGGATCGCTCCGGCGGCGGGCGGGGGAAGTCCTTGACGAAGCTCGGGAGGGGCATCGGTCGCATGAGTGTCAGATTCGCCGTCATTGCCGACGATTTCACCGGCGGGCTGTTCGTTGCGAGCAATCTCGAGAAGATCGGCATTCCCGCCCTCTATGTCTGCGATCCCGGCATCCTGCCGTCCATCGGCGACCAGGGCGTTGTTGTGGTTGCCACGCGCTTGCGCTTCATGCCGCCGGCCGAAGCCGTGGCCACTTTGGATTCCTTGACGGTCTCGCTAGATGCAATCGGCACCGAGCATATTTTCTACAAATACTGTTCCACCTTTGACTCGACCGATGAAGGCAATATTGGTCCCTGCGCCGACTTCTTGATCGGGAAATACGATCAGTCGCGCCTGGTCTTCGGTCCCGGCTATCCCGACCTTCGCACCTACGTGCATGAAGGCTACATGTTCTACAAGGATCGCCTGATCTCAGAATCGATTAAGCGCTTCGATCCGATCTCGCCGATGAACGATCCCGATATGGCGAGGGTGCTGCAGCGCCAGACCGCCGAGAAAGTCGGATTGCTGCCACATCGCGTCCTGCATCGTGGCTCCACGGTCGCGCATGACTATGTGCGGGACCAGCAGGACAAGGGCGTGCGGTACTTCCTCATGGATTGCGTCGACAATGACGACGTGGCGCTTGGTGCGGTGATCTTCGGTGGTGACCGCGTCACCACCGGGGCCGATGCCCTGGCGATCGAACTGGCTTCGCGCTGGGAGAAGCGCCAGCTTGCTCGGCAAGACCGGCCGATGCCGCTTCGCGGGCAGGGCGGGGAGGCCGTCCTGGTGGGAAGCTGCAGCGAAGTCACACTGAGGCAGCGCGATCATTTCGCGCTCTCCAACCCGGTTCTCGACATCGACATCCGCGAAGCGGAAGCCGATGCCCTGACGGATAGAGCTCTCGAATGGGCGCGGCGGCGACTCGATGCTGGTCGAGCGATCGGATTCTCAGTCGCCGGCGATCCGGATGCCGTTACGCGGGCGCAGTCGATGTTCGGCGTGATGGGGGCGGCGCGCAAGGCCGAAGCGATCCTGGCTGGCATCGCCAGGGGATTGGCGGAGAAAGGCGTCCGCAAGTTCGTCGTGTCGGGAGGCGAATCCTCCGGCGCCATCGTCCAGGCGCTGGGCATACAAAGCATGCAGGTGCTTGCCTTTGACGAACTCGGCGCCGGGTCCTGCATCTCGCAGGACGACAGGCGTATTTCGCTGTTCCTCAAGCCGGGGAAGATCGGCGCCGAGGATGTGTTTTCCGCGGCTCTCGAGAAGATGAGGGCGTGAGCGAGGGCCACTGCAGACCGGCGTTCCTCAACGTATGCCGGGCGGGTTTGCCGGTTTGATCCGGCGTATACGCTCGCGCAGCACCGTCAGCAGGCCCGCGCTGGCGATAATCCCGACTCCGACCACCGCCAGCAGGTCGGGATATTCCTGAAAGATGATGATCCCGAAGAGCATGGCCCAGCCAAGCTGCGAATAAGCGACCGGCGCGATCTGGGTCGCGTTGCCGTAGCGCGCCGCGCTGACGAACGCCCACTGGCCGAGACCCACACACAGGCCCGATAGCGCCATCAGCACGAGATCGTGTAAGGCAGGCGCCGTGAAGCCGTGAAGCACCATGCCGATGCCATTGATCAAGACGAGGTAAATGAACAGCATCCCCAGGATGCTCGTCTTCTTGGCGGCGGAGCCGAGGCCTCGCATGATAATGATCGACGTGCCGGTGGAAAGCCCTGCGACCATCGCGCCGAAATGTCCGAGCTGAAACGCCTGGAAGCCGGGCTTGACCGCCAGCAGGACTCCGACGAATCCGAGCAGCACGGCGAACCACCGCCATAGCCCGACCTGTTCCTTGAGGATCAGGACGGACATGACGGTCACGAAGAACGGGGCAAGGAAGATGAGCGAGTAGGCATCCACGAGCGGTATCGTCGTGAAAGCGTATATTGCGCAAAGGCTCGACACCACGCCGCATATGGCGCGGAAATGAATGGGCCATGGGCGGCTCATTTTCCAGAACTCTATCCAGCGCTCGTTCTGATGGCGCGTAGCCATCAGAACGAGCGAGGCGAAGGCGTTCTCGAAGAAGCCGATCTCGAAAACGCTCAAAGGCCCATGCAGGGCCTTGGTGAAAGCGTCGGACGTCGAGAAGCACGCATAGGCCGCGAAGGCGCAGACATAGACGTTGGTCAAGGGAGATTGCCGGGCTGGCATCGGATGCGCCTGCTTCTGCGTTGTTTGCCGGCCGACACCGTGGCGGCCAGAGTGCGGGAGCTGTCGGCGCGCCTCGCTCCCGTTTTCTCAGATCGACTTTGCCTGGATTGCCTTGTCGGTTTCCCGGAGAGCCTTCTCCATCTTGGAGCCGATCTCCTCCACGTCGCCTTCGTCGATGATCAGGGGTGGGCAGAAGCCGACCGTGTCGCGCATCGCGCGAACCACTAGGCCATGCTCATAGGCGCTGGCGGCAAGGCGGGCGCCGACCTGGCGCGCCGGCGCGAACGGTGAGCCGGTTGCCGGGTCCTCGACGAGCTCAACCCCATACATCAGTCCGACGCCGCGAAGATTCCCAACGATGGGCGAGTCCTTCGTCACGTCGGCGAGCGTCTGATGGAGGAGCGCGCCCATCTTGCGGACATGGGCCACGATATCGAGCTCTTCGTAGATCGCGATCGTCTCCGCCGCGACGGCCGCGCCGACCGGGTGAGCCGCATTGGTGAAGCCGTGGCCAAACGAGGTGCCGCCTTCATTGTAGCGCTCGACCGCCTCGAGGATTTTCGGCGACACGATCACGGCCGCGAGCGGGAAGTAGGAAGAGGTGATGCCCTTGGCGAGCGACATCATGTCGGGCGCCATGCAGACCGTCTCACGCCCGAACCAGTTGCCAGTGCGGCCGAAACCGCAGACCACCTCGTCGTCGAGGCACAGGATGTCGTACTTGGCCAGGATCTTTTGGACGGCCTCGAAATAGCCCTCTGGCGGCGGAATGATGCCGCCGCCGGCGATGACCGGCTCGGCGATGAAGGCGGCGATCGTGTCCGGGCCTTCCCGCAGGATCATGCGCTCGAGCTCGCCAGCCAGGCGGGCGACGAACTCGGTTTCGCTCTCGCCCGGCAGCTTGACCCGATAGGCGTTTGGGCACAGCGTATGGATGAACCCGGGCAGTGGAAGTCCGAATTCCCGGTGCATCATCTCCAGGCCGCACATCGACCCCGCCACGATGGTCGATCCATGAAAGGCGCGATCGCGCGCGATGACCTTGCGCTTGGTCGGCTTGCCGCGTGAGGCATGGTAGAGCCAGGCAAGCTTCACCATGGTCTCGTTGGCCTCGGAACCGGAGGTTACGAAGAATGCTTTGCCGTTTGGCATGCCGGTCAGTTCGACCAGCTTCTTGCTCAGCGTCGCCGCCTTCGGGTTCGTGCGTCCGTAGAAGCTGTGGTAATAGCCGAGCTCTTCATATTGTTTCGCGGCAGCGCGCCCCAGGCGCTGGTTGTTGAAACCCAGCGACGCGCACCAGAGTCCGGCCATGGCGTCGATATAGCGTTTGCCATTTTCATCGATGACATGCGTGCCGTCGCCCTTGACGATGATGTAGGCGCCCTCGCGCGACAGGGCCTGCGGATTGGTCTGGGAATGCAGATGGTAGGCGAGGTCGGTCGCGTTTATTTCGGAATGCGCGTTCACGGCGGGCTCGTATGCTGATTGTGGAAATTGCGGGTGATGATAATGAAAAAAATTCGGTTATCAACGATCGGATTAGGTGCACGGCGCCTCATTCATAGAAGCCAGCACCGCGGCTTTATCCATGTCGCCTAGGCCGCGGCGGCGGCTTCCTTCATCATGTTCCTCGCGATTAGGATCTGCTGGATCTGGGTTGTTCCCTCATAGATGCGGAACAGGCGGACATCGCGGTAAGCACGCTCAATGCCATACTCTTCCATGTACCCGGCGCCGCCGTGGATCTGCACAGCCTTGTCCGCGACACGGCCGACCATTTCGCTGGCGAACATCTTGCAGCAGGCGGCCTCGGTGGAGACATTTTCGCCGCGATCCTTGGACCGCGCCGTTTCGAGCACCATGCACCGGGCGGCGTAGGCTTCGGCCCGACTGTCCGCCAGCATCGCCTGTATCAGCTGGAATTCCGCGATGGGCTGTCCGAACTGCTTGCGCTGCATGGCATAGGTCAGGCTGTCCTGGATGAGCCGTTCGGCCATGCCCACGCAGAAGGCCGAAATATGCAGCCGCCCCCTGTCCAAGACCTTCATCGCGGTTCTGAAGCCCTGGCCTTCCTTTCCGCCCAGGACGGCCGAGGCCGGCACGCGGCAGTCCTCGAAAATCACGTCGCAAGTGTGTGAGCCAGCCTGCCCCATCTTCTTGTCGATCTTGCCGAATGAAAGGCCGGGCGCGCTCCGTTCTACGAGGAATGCAGTGACAGCGCCACCGAGCCTTTGACCACTCTCGGTCCGGGCAAAGACCGTGAAGAGATCTGCATATGGCGCATTCGTGATGAAGCGCTTGGTGCCGTTGAGCAAATATTCGTTGCCCTCGCGGCGGGCCGTCATGCGCAACGAGCTGGCGTCGGAACCGGCCTCCGGTTCGGTCAGCGCGAAGGCGCTGATCAATTCTCCCGTTGCCAATCTCGGAAGATATGAGCTCTTCTGGGCATCAGTGCCGTCCATGACCAGGCCCTGTGAGCCGATGCCGTTGTTGGTGCCGAACACCGACCTGAATGCAGGAGACGTATGGCCAAGCTCGAAGGTGATGCGGACCTCTTCTTCCATGTCGAGGCCAAGGCCGCCATACTCCTGCGGTATCGACAGCCCGAACAGCCCGAGCTCGCGCATCTCCTGCTTGATCTCGGCTGGCATGCTGTCGGCGCGGGCAATTTCGGCCTCGCGCGGCACTAGACGTTCCTTCACGAAGCGCTGCACCGTGTCGCGCAGCTGGTCGAAGAGGTCTGCTTCAAGGGCCATGGGGTCGTCTCTCAATTGTCATTTCAGAATCGAGCCGCGGGCGGTATCGTCCCGGTCCGCTGGAGGCAGGGCCTCGTCCCGCTTCGTCGTCGCGAAGCGGCTCAAGGTTCGGAGCGGGCCAGGGCCAGCATCTCGTTGACTATCGAGAGCGTGAGCTCCGGCTCCTCCAGATAGGGCATGTGACCGCATTGCTGGAACGCATGGAGGCCGACACGGCCGGGCAGCGAATGGCAATGGGTGAACGGAATAATCCTGTCTTGCATGCCGAAGATGATGCGGATGGGGATGCGAAGTCGTTCGAGGTCGGGCCGGATCGAGAAGGTCTGCGTGCCGTCGCAGAAATAGCGCTCCGCCAGGTTAGCCAATGCGCCGGACAATTCCTCGTCCTTGCGTTGGTCCACCACGCTGCGCACGAAGGCTTCCGAGATTAGGCCGGGATCGAACACCAGTTCGTGCAGCCAGGGCAGGATGCTGGAAGGCTGCCTGGCCGCGACAAAGCCCTTAATGAATTGACCACGGATCTCCGGGCCGAGCCCCGCTGGCGATATCAGCAGCAGCGCGTTGACCCGGACGAACCCGCGGCTGGCGAGTTTGGAGGCTACCGCGGCGCCGAAGGAGTGGGCAACGAAAGCCGCCTCATCAATGCCTTCGGCTGCCATCCGCTGCTCGACCATGGCGCAGATCGCGTCGAGATCGGTCGGAACGGCCCTCGATGATCGTCCGTGGCCAGGCAGGTCTACGGCGAGCATTCGCGCCCTTGGCCGACCGGCGGCAAGCAGGCCGCGCCAGGCGTTGTGGTCGGACGCAAAGCCATGCAGGGCGACGAGCGTGCCGGGGCCGTCCTTCTGTAGCCACACGGCATTCAGCGGTGACTGGCTTGCGGCCGGAGACGGTCTCGGGATTGGCGGCACATCAATGAGGTCACGCTTTTGAATGCGCCCCCTTGGTCCGGAGCCGCGGACGTTGCGCAGGTCGATCTGCTGCTGTTCGGCGATGCGTTTGGCCAGCGGCGTCGCGACGATTCGCGCAGATGCGCTGTGCTGCGCCGGTTCACTCTTACCATTGGTGGCAGCGGCTATCGGCAGCGCTTTAGCAGCCGGTTTGCCCGCGCCCTCCGGCCGCTCGCCACTTTGCAGGATATGCGCGACAACTTCGCCAACCTGGACATCTTCGCCGGCACTCCGAACATACGAGACAATTCCTGACGCCGGGGCCTCGACCTCGACCGCCGCCTTGGCATTGTCGATCTCGAAAAGGGGCTCGCCCTGGTTTACCGTCGCCCCATCTTCCTTCAGCCAGCGCGAAATCGTGCCGGCGTCCGTCTCCAGGCTGACTTTCGGAAAGATGACGGCAGTCGCCATGAAGTTATCCCTTGTTACCGGTCGGCGTCGCCGAGGTCGATTCGCCGGGTGGCGGCGGCACGGCGCCGATCAGCCGGCTTTGCAGTTCCGCAAGCAGCGATTTGAGCTTGGGGACATAAACCGAGAGGCAGGCCTCGACGGGCGCCAGGTCCTTTATGCCGCCGCACGTGATGGCGACCAATTGCGAGCCGTCGGTCGGCCTGAAAGGCACGCCCACCGCATTTATGTAGCTGTACCAGTCGCCGAATGACGAGACGAAGCCATGCTTTGCATAGCTTTCCAACCCGCTGTCGATGGCGCGCTGGATCTTGTCCCTGGTGCCGGGTTTGGTCTCGATCAGCTGTCGGATAACGCGCTCGCGCAGCGTCTCCTCCATGGCGGCCAGATAGGCCAGCCCCATGGAGGTCTGCCATATCGGCAACCGCGAGCCGACATTCAGCCTGAGCGTCACCGGCGTTTCCGGCCGGCAGTTGGCGACGTAGACCATCTCCAGCCCGTCTCGCATGCCCATGGCCACCGCGACGCCAGTTTCGAAGGCCAGCGCCTGCATCAGCGGCTTGGCCATATAGATCACGGCGCTGCTGCTCAAACCTGAATAGCCGAGCGAAACGGTGGCTGGCCCGATGCTATATCGTCCTAGCAAGGGGTCGTAGATCAGGTAACCAAGCCCGACCAGCGTGTAGGTCAGGCGCGAGATGGTGGCTTTCGGCAGGCCTGTCCGCTCGATCAGTTCCTGGTTGCCGAGCGTGACGTCCGCGGGCGTGAAGGTGCGCAATATCTGCAGTCCGCGCACCAGGGCAGAGGCGTGTTGACCAAGCTCTTCCTCGGAGGGCGCGACGATCGGCTTAATGCGTTTTCTCATGCTGCCTCCCAACAGCGCGAAGGTTTCCGCCGGACGATGGGCCCACCGGAGACCCCACTATGTCGCTAGGCGCGTCCAACAGGTTCGCTGAAATTTGGAACTTAATTTCATTTCTATTGACTGGACTTTTCAGCCTTGTCAATATCGCGCCACTTTCACTCGATGGGGCAGGTGCTACCGCGATGCCAAGAGACGACCGATGCTGAACTATATCCTACGACGCAGCATCGCGATGCCTTTCATTCTGCTGGGCATTGTCACGATGGCGTTCCTGCTTACGGCCATAACCAAGGGCGATCCGCTCACCGCCGTCGTAAGTGAACAGCAGATGAACAACCCGGAGATCGTCGCCGCCGCGCGGCAGCGCTGGGGGCTCGATCGTCCCCTGCCGGAGCGGTACCTGATCTATGTCGGCAACCTGCTCAAGGGCGACATGGGAACGTCGTTCGTCACGCGTCGTCCGGTGTCGGCCGATCTCGTGGCACGTCTGCCGGCGACGTTCGAGCTCGTCATCGCCGCCATGATCATCGGCAGCGTCATAGGCATCGTCTTCGGCCTCCTCGCGGCCTACTATCGTGACACCGCGACCGATCAGGGCGCGCGCATATTCTCGCTGTTCGGCTCCTCCGTCCCGATCTTCTGGCTGGGCCTGGCGCTGCTTTTCCTGCTGTCGGTCAAATACCAGATACTGCCCGGGCCCGGCCGCATAGATCCCAGGCTTTCGCCGCCGCCCGCTGTGACTGGGTTCATGACCATCGATACCCTGCTCGCCGGGAATTTGACCGCCTTTAAGGATGCGCTCGCTCATCTTGTGCTGCCTTCGGTGGTCCTCGGCTGGACCGTTGCCGGAACGATCTCGCGCCTCGTGCGCGCCAACATGCTGGAAGTGATGGAGCGCGAGTTCATCCTCACCGCACGGGCCAAGGGAGCCGGCGAGATGCGCGTGGTGCTGCGCCATGCCTTCCGCAACATTCTGGTGCCGGTGCTGACGGTGATCAGCTACTCGTTTGCCTATCTCATCACCGGCGCTGTGCTGACGGAGGCGGTCTTTGCCTGGCCTGGCATGGGCAGCTATGCCGTGACAGCGGCGCGTTCGCTTGATTTCCCGGCGATCATCGGCGTCACGATCGTCGGCGGCGTGATGTTCCTTATCACCAATCTGCTCACGGATATCGCTTATGTGCTGGCCAATCCGCGCGTGCGCCTGAACTGAGAGAAAGCCAATGTCTTCGGTTCAAGCCTCAACACCAGCGCGCCTTCGGCTTCCCGAATGGGCTTCGCCTGCTTTTCTGGTCGGCGGTGTCGTCGTTCTCTTTTGGCTCGTGGCCACACTGTTGCCGACATGGCTCGCGCCTTACGACCCGCTCAAGCTTGCGGGCCGGCGGCTGCAGGCGCCGAATGCGAGCTATCTGCTCGGAACCGACGCCCTTGGCCGTGACGTGCTCTCGCGCACGATCCATGGTGCGCAGCATTCCCTACCGATAGCGCTGCTGGTGGTGGTCAGCGCCGTGGTGATCGGATCTGCCGCGGGCGCTATTTCAGGTTACAGGGGCGGCATCATCGGCGCCGCAATCATGCGGCTGGTCGATGTCACGCTTTCCTTTCCTCCGATCCTGCTGGCGATGGCCGTGGCGGCTTCGCTTGGGCCGGGACTGGGCAACGCGGCGATCGCGATGGTGGTCGTCTGGTGGCCGGTCTATGCCCGGCTGATGCGCGCCCAGGTGCTCGAGGTGCGCGAGCGCGAGCATGTCGAGGCCGCCGTCGCGGCCGGGGCGGGCCATTTCCGTATTCTCACCAAGCACATCCTGCCGCTTTGCTGGACGCCCATTCTCGTCAGCGCGACGATGGACCTCGGCCAGGTGATCCTGCTCGCGGCGTCGCTCTCGTTCATCGGCCTCGGCGCCACGCCTCCGACGCCCGAATGGGGCGCGATGATCTCGGACGGCGCGACATTCTTCTACAGCTGGTGGATCGCGTTCGGGCCGGGCATGGCAATCCTGACGGTGGTGCTGGGCTTCAACTTCATAGGTGACGGTTTGCGCGACTATTTTGACCCGAGGTCGTCCAAATGAGCGCGGCCGAAATCAATCAAGAGGCCGCCGGCCAGCCATTGTTGCGCATCCGCGATCTGAAGGTCGGCTTTGCCTCGCGGGATCGCGTCCTGCCCGCCGTGCGCGGCATCAGTATCGACCTCTCCAAGGGAGAGGTCCTGGGCATCGTCGGGGAATCCGGATCGGGCAAATCGCTCGGCATGCTCGCCTCGCTCGGCCTGCAGGCGCGCAACGCGATCGTCACCGGCTCGGTCGTCTTCAAGGGGCAGGAACTCGTGGGGCGCTCACGCCGGGACATGCGCGCGCTTCGCGGAGCCGAAATCAGCATGATCTTCCAGGATCCGCTTTCGTCGCTCAATCCGGTAATGACCGTGGGCGATCAGATACGCGAGGCGCTTCTCCTCCACAATAGGGGCTTGAGCAAGACGAACGCGACCAAGCGGGTGCTCGAGCTTTTGCAACTTGTCGCCATTCCGCAGCCGGACCGGCGGATCAATCAGTATCCTCATGAGTTCTCGGGCGGCATGCGCCAGCGTGTCATGATCGCCATGGCAGTCGCCAACAATCCCGAATTGCTGGTTGCTGACGAGCCGACGACGGCGCTCGACGTCACGGTGCAGGCGCAAATCATGCGCATGCTGCGCGAACTCAAGGAAAAGCTCGGGCTCGCGTTGATCCTGATCACACATGACCTCGGCGTCGTCGCCGGGCACGCGGATAGGGTCGCGGTCATCTATGCGGGGCTGGTGGTAGAGGAAGCCGAGGTGCGGGAACTCTTTGCCAATCCCCGCCACCCCTACACTCGCGGTCTGATCAATTCGATCCCGAAGCTGACGGCTTCGAAGGAGAAGCTTTATTCGATCCCCGGCGCGCCGCCCATGCTCGGCGCGCTGCCTGAAGGCTGTGCCTTTCATCCGCGTTGCAGCTTTGCCCAGGCTGTCTGCCGCAAGACTGCCCCTACAGTGATCGAGCTTGGCCGGCACCGGGCCGCTTGTCACTTCGCAGATAGCCTGCCGTCTTGGAGCGATGCCGGCCGCACGACACCGGCGGAAGAGCGTACAAATGTCTGAAAAATCGAACAGAATCCAGTCCGTGTCGGACGAGGGGATCGCCATGTCGGTGCGCAATCTGTCCAAGACATTCCCGATCATGGGCGGTACCCTGGTCCGTCGGGAAGTCGCGCAGCTGAAGGCTGTCACCGACATCTCCTTCGACCTGAAGCCCGGCGAAACGCTAGGTCTGGTCGGTGAATCCGGCTGCGGCAAGTCCACGCTTGGCCGATGCCTGCTGCGCCTGACCGAGCCGACGTCCGGCAGCGTGAGCGTGAACGGCGTCGACGTAATTGCGCTCGGCCCACAACAGATGCGCAGGATGCGCCGGCATCTTCAATTGGTCTTCCAGGATCCGTACAGCTCACTGCACCCGCGCATGCGCATCGAGGACAGCATCGCGGAGCCGCTGCGCATATCTACGATGAAGCGCCCGGAGAGGCGCGAGCGCGTGATGGAGATGCTCGACCTGGTCAGCCTCAGCGCCGCGCATGGACGGCGCTACCCTCACCAATTGTCTGGCGGCCAGCGCCAGCGTGTCGTGATCGCTCGCGCCCTCGCGTTGAAGCCGGAAGTGCTAGTGCTAGACGAACCGGTCTCGGCGCTCGACGTGTCGGTGCAGGCCGGCGTGCTCAACCTCCTCCAGGAGATACAGGAGAAGATGCGGACGGCTTACGTGTTCATCGCCCATGACCTGTCGGTGGTGCGCCACATCTCCCACAAGGTCGCCGTGATGTATCTCGGCCGCTTCGTCGAAGTGGCGCCGGCGGAGAAGCTCTATGGAAGGCCGCTTCATCCCTATTCACAGGCGCTGATGTCGGCAGTGCCGGTCGCCGATCCGGATGTCGAGCGCAGCCGCAAGCAGCTCCTGCTGAAGGGAGACGTGCCGAGCCCGATCAACCCGCCGTCGGGCTGTCCGTTTCGGACACGCTGTTTCAAGGCCCAGGATAAATGCGCGGAGGTGCCGCCGCCGCTCCTCGAGATCGAGCCGGGACATCAGGCGGCATGTCATTTCCCAGGACCGGCGGATATCGGGCTGGCCGCCTGAGCGCCGGAATCCCCGCAAAGCAAGAAAGCGAGAACCAAATGTCGGAATCCGTTGGGCCTGGGGGCGCTGCCGCGTCCGGTTTGCCGCTGGCGGGCATCAAGGTGCTGGACCTTTCCCGCGTCCTAGCCGGCCCCTGGGCGACTATGTCGCTCGCGGACCTTGGCGCCGAGGTCTGGAAGATCGAGAACGTCGACGGCGGCGACGATACGCGTGCCTGGTCGGTACCGAGCTACAATGGCGTCAGCACCTATTACCTCTGCGCCAATCGCGGCAAGTCTAGCATCGCGGTCGACATCAAGCATCCCAAGGGGCGTGAGATCATTTACCGTCTGGCCGCGAAGGCCGACGTGGTGATCGAGAATTTCCGCGCCGGCACGGTTCAGCGGTTGAAGATCGACTACGAGACGCTGAAGGCCTTCAACCCGGGCATTATCTATTGCTCGATCTCCGGCTATGGTCAGACCGGTCCCGAATGGGATCGGCCGGGCTACGATTTTGTCGTCCAGGCAGAGAGTGGCCTGATGTCGATCACCGGTCCCGTCGACGGCGAGCCCCAGCGCATCGGCGTTGCGATGACGGACATCATCGCCGGAATGGTTTCGGTGCAGTCGGTGCTGGCGGCGCTTTATCAGCGCCGCGAGACCGGACAGGGGCAGTATATCGACATATCGCTGCTGGAATGCGCGCTGAACACTCTGATCAATGTCGGCAGCGGCTACCTTAATGCCGGAGTCGTTCCACGCCGCTACGGCAACGCTCATCCGACCGTTGTTCCCTACCAGATCTGCGAATGCTCGGACGGCAGCTTCGCCCTTGCCGTGGGCAACGACAAGCAATTCACCGCGCTGTGCGAGAAGGTTGTCGGCATGCCCGAGCTCGCCCAGGATCCGCTTTACAAGACCGCCGCGGCGAGGGCGCTGAACCGCGAAAGCCTGCTTCCCAAATTGGGCCAGTCGTTCCGCGCGAACACGCGCCACCATTGGATGGAGGCCTGCCTGCGGCACGGCGTTCCCGCGGGCGAGGTCAAGTCGGTGCCCGAGGCCTTCGAAAGCCGGACGGTTAAGGCCCGCAATGTCGTGCAGACCTTGCACAACCAGCATTTAGGGCCGGTCTCGCTTGTCAGGCCGGCCCAGGGTCTCGCTACGCAACGCGATGCCCACTACAAGGCGCCGCCCATGCTTGGCGAGGATACGACCACCGTTCTGTCCGCGTTCGGCTATGCTCCCGAGGAGGTCGAAGACCTCATCAGACAGGGCGTGGTGCGCCAGTATTCGCCTGCCGCCGCGTGACGGCGCAATGAGGGCGCCTGGCATAACGAAAGGTTATCAAGCCCAAACGTTTTTGCCAGTGTACGGCGTAGCCGCGGGGTGCAAGAAGCAGACGTAGATCGGCGGTCGTTTCGTGGCTAGACGAATCCAGCCGCAAGGCGACGACGGGCCCCGACGCGTAAGAGCTTCCTTCGCAGCGATGGCTCGCCGGACACTTCCTTCGAGCCCGAGGCGGGCGGATTTTGGGTGAGTTCAATGGTACGTCAGCTGCACTTCGTAGGCTATTGCACGATCGGACCCTCGTGGCACAACAACGGCAGCTGGCGTCACGATGAAAGTGACGGGACGGACTTCCTCAATCCTGTTCGCTACGAGAAC
This sequence comes from Mesorhizobium sp. M2A.F.Ca.ET.043.05.1.1, assembly GCF_003952445.1. Taxonomy (NCBI): domain Bacteria; kingdom Pseudomonadati; phylum Pseudomonadota; class Alphaproteobacteria; order Hyphomicrobiales; family Phyllobacteriaceae; genus Mesorhizobium; species Mesorhizobium sp. M2A.F.Ca.ET.043.05.1.1. The sequence continues at coordinate 3,280,779 of NZ_CP034446.1, read as the reverse complement.
ATTGCACGGATCCTGGAGGATGGAAAATTTGACGGGCTCTTCTTCGTCGATGTCCAGACGCTCTACGACACCTATGGCGGCGTCATCGATCCCTGTGTCAAGTATGGCGGGCACATGTGCATGCTCGACCCGATGCAGATGCTGACGGCGATGGCGCGGGTGACCAACCACATCGGCCTGTCGGCGACGATGTCGACCTCGCTCTACCATCCGTTCCACATCGCGCGCGCCTTCGCCTCGCTCGACCACATCAGCGGCGGCAGGGCCGCCTGGAACATCGTGACCTCGGCGACCGATCGCGAAGCGCAGAACTACGGGATGGACCGGCTGCTGGACAAGGCGCAGCGCTACGATCATGCCGACGAGGTGGTCGAGGCCTGCACGACTCTGTGGAATAGCTGGGACCCCGACGCGCTGGTGCTTGACCGTCAGGCCGGCATTTTCGGCGATCCCTCGAAGGTCCACTACGCCAATTACGCCGGCCAATATGTGAAAACACGTGGCCCGTTGATGACGCCGCACTCGCCGCAGGGCAGCCCTGTGCTGATGCAAGCGGGGTCGTCTGCGCGGGGACGCCAGTTTGCCGCGCGCTGGGCCGAAATCGTCTTCACGCTGCAGAACAACAAGGCCGACATGCAGGCCTTCTACCGCGACATCAAGAATCGCGTAGCCAATGCCGGGCGCGACCCTTCGCACTGCGCCATCCTCCCGGCGACGGACATCGTCATAGGAGAGACGGAATCGATCGCGCGCGAGCGCGCCGACTATATCGACTCGCTCGCCAATGCCGAGCTTGGCCTTTCCGAAATGTCGAACCATATCGGCGTCGACCTTTCCGGCTTCCCGATGGATCAGCCGCTGAACGAGATGGAGATCACGCAGGGCGCTCGCGGTGTCTTCGATATCATCATGAGCGGCGGGAAGGGCAAGACATTGCGCGATGCCGGCCATCAATACGCGACCACGCAGATGTCGCCACAACTGGTCGGAACGCCGATGATGATCGCCGATCATATTCACGAGCTGTTCGAGGCCGAGGCCTGCGACGGCTTTGTCATCTGCCCGTCCATCACGCCGGGATCGTTCTACCAGTTTGTCAGGTCGGTAGTGCCCGAACTGCAGCGCCGGGGCATTTACCGCCGGGATTATTCCGGCCGGACGTTCCGGGAAAATCTGCGTTCCTGACGCAGTCGCGGCTGAGGAGCGCGCCAGTAACCATGAACTTTGATCGAGGGATGAAATGAGCGGTTCTTTAGACACGGCGCGCGGCAACAGCTTCGAGCCCACGGCGGAGGTGGAGGCGATGCTGAAGGATCGCGCGCGCTTCGTGCGGCTTGAGACGATCCGGCTGATCGAGATCGCCAAGACCGGCCACTACACGTCGGTGTTCTCGGCAGCGGAAATCTTCGCGGCGCTTTATTACGACGTCATGCGGCTACGTCGTGGCGATCCGAAATGGACCGGCCGCGACCGCTTTACGATCGGCAAGGGGCACGCTGCGGTGGGCCTGTTTCCGATCTATGCCGATCTCGGCTACTTCCCGAAGGAATGGCTCGATCAATATACGCGTCTCGGCAGTCCGCTTGGTGATCATCCAGACATGCGGAAAGTGCCCGGGGTCGACTTCTCTTCGGGCTCGATCGGCCATGCGCTGTCGAACGCGCTGGGCATGGTGCTGGCGCAGCGCTGGACCGGCGAGAAGGACTACCGGGTCTTTTGCATGATGGGCGATGGCGAGATGCAGGAAGGACAGGTGTGGGAGGCCGCGATCAATGCCGCCCAGCACCGGGCCAGCAATCTCATCGCCATCGTAGACCGCAACGGCTACCAGCTGGACGGCCGCGTCGACGACCTGATGAATATCGAGCCGCTCGACGAGAAATGGCGCGCCTTCGGCTGGGAAGTCCATGAGGTCGACGGCCATGACGTGGCGAAGGTCACAGAGCTGCTGCGCCGGGTGAGGGCCGATGACGAGCGCGCCAAGCCCTGCATGATCATCGCCAGGACCAGCAAGGGCAGGGGCGTTTCCTACATGGAGACCGAGCCGGGCTGGCACCTGGGTTATCTCGACCCGTCCGATGCCGAAAAGGCCATCGCTGAGATCAACGCGCTGGATGCTTGAAATGAACGGTCCGCTATCTCCCAATTCCTGGCAATATCGCGGTCTTAACGCCGTCAATCCAGGCCTTGACCACCTGTCCAACGGACTGATCGATCTGGTTAAGGCAGGCCATAACGTCATGGCTGGATCGGCCGACCTGCAATATTCGAACGGCCTGAACCGCTTCGCGGCGGCGTATCCCGACCGCTATATCTCCTTCGGCATATCGGAGCAGAACATGGTCAGCACCGCCGCGGGCATCGCGACCTGCGGCGTGGTGCCCTTCGTGGCGACCTTCGCTTCCTTCATGGCCTTGCTTGCCTGCGAGCAGATCAGGATGGACGTCGCCTATTGCGCGCAGCCGGTTCGCCTGATCGGCCACCACACCGGGATTTCCCTCGGCTTCTACGGCACATCGCACCATGCCACGGAAGACATCGCCATCATGCGCTCGATAGCCGACATCGCGGTGGTGTCGCCGGCGGATGGTCCGCAACTGGAAGCTGCGATCCGCGCGTCCGCCAATTACGACAAGCCGATCTACTTCCGGATCGGCCGCGGCCGCGATCCCGTGGTCTATCAAGGCACACCGACATTCGCCTTCGGCAAGGCGCATGAGCACTTCAAGGGCGAGGAACTGACCATCATCGCTTGCGGCATGGCCGTGCACGGCGCGCTTGAGGCTGCCAGGGCGATGAATGAAGATGGGCGCTCCGTCGGCGTGATCGACATGGCGTGCATCAAGCCCCTCGACCGGGAGGCCATTCTCGTCGCCGCGTCCCGCTCGAAGAAGATCATGACAGTCGAGGAGCACAACGTCCTAGGCGGACTTGGCAGTGCGGTCGCCGAAGTGCTGACCGACGAGGGGCTTGGCGTGAAGCTCAAGCGCCACGGCATCTACGACGAATACAGCCTGATCGCGCCGCCCACCCATCTCTACGCTCATTACAAGCTCGATGCCGCAGGCATTCGCAGCGTTGCAGAGGCCTTCATCGCCTGAGCTATGAACGCCACGGAGGCGGGCTGCAGTCGCCCCCGCGAACGGACTGGGCGCGGCTGAGACCCGCCGAAGACGATGAAGGACTTCCCACCGCGAGGGTGTGCCCTGGAAGCCGATCCTATCGGCCTGCAGGGCGTTTCAGGTAAGCAGCTGTCGATGTTAGCTTCTGCGCCGCGGCGTGCCCTGTTCAGTCGCGACATGTCGATGCCGGCCTTTGGTCAACACGGCGGTGACTTACCTGTTCTGCTAGAAACCGTTGGGCGATCGCGTCGTGCGCGGCCTCGTACTTCCCTTGCCATTTGGCCGCGACCGCCGCGCGGGCCGCATATTCGAAACGGACCGAACATCGGCCAATCCTCGTGGACGATCCGCAGCTTGCGGTCGCTTGTAAGCCGCTTCTTCAGTTCCGGATGGCTCTTGCGGCAGTAGGAGCAGTCGTAGTCGATGAACTCGGCGATCGCGAGGTCGGGACTGACGTTGCTGCCGCAAGGTTGAGGCCGACCAGGAGACGCCGATGGCTAATGGAAATTCGCTCAGCATGAAATGACCTTCGAGGCGCAGCGCCGCCCTTCATGGGATGAAACAAGCGCGCGGGCGCGGCCGATGAGGGCGTTTTGGCAACCCGGTCAACCCGGCCGGAGCGTGTGGAAGGATCGCTTGAAATGGATGAGCGGCTCGCCGCCGAGATGCTCCATGTCTCGGACGTCGCCGATCATTATCTCATGGTCGCCGCTCGCGATGATGCTGTTCAGGTCGCAGCTGATGCAGGAAACAGCCCCGTCGATCATCGGCAGGCCCGCATCGGAGAGCCGATGGCTGACGGACGCGAACTTGTCCGCAGCCTTGCTGGCGAATAGCATGCAGATCTCGCGCTGCTCGCGGCTTAGGAAATTGATACAGAAGCGCCGCTTCTCTTTCAGCACCGGCAGCGTGTTGGACGTCTTGTCAACCGAGATCAAGAACTGCATTGGCTCCAGCGAGAGCGCGATGACGGCGCTCATGGTCAGGCCGTGTAAGGTCCCGTCACTGGCCGCGGTCGTGATAACCGCGACGCCGGATGGCCAATGGCTGGACACGGTCTTGAACAGGTCGCGGCCGATGGGCATGGCGGCAGGAGGAACGACGATGGGAGCATTCATGTTCGGTGCGTCCTATGATCGCGCTTTTGGTATTGCGACCATGCCGAAGGGCGGCGGTCGCGTAAATGCGCAAAATTCTTGGTGTCCCATAACAAATCCTTTTGTGAACGCCCGGCAGACGAAATAATGCTTTGAGGGTAAGCCACTGAAAGGATTGCAATGAGTTCGCCGATGTAACTTTGCGAGGTGTTCAATAGGGATCCGCAAAAGTAGGTGCGGCCGAGTCAGCGCCGACTTGCGGATCACGGCCGAGTGCCATAGAAATTCGTTATGTCATTGCTGCGCAAAAGCATCCCCTCGCTCGTCTCGCTAATCTCTTTCGAAGCAGCTGCGCGGCTGATGAGTTTCACCAAGGCGGCCGACGAATTAAACATCACGCAGGCGGCCATCAGCCGGCAGATTCGCGAGCTGGAACATTTCCTCCAGATGCCTCTCTTCGAAAGAGGGCACCGGTCGATCGAGCTCACGCCGGCTGGCGCCATGCTCAATGCATCGCTGCCGGTGCATCTGACGGCCATAGCCTCTCTTGCGGACCGCGTAAGGGAGCTGCGCGATCCGCAGGCGATCGTGGTCGGCACGACCCATGCTTTCGGCACCTACTGGCTGGCCCCGCGGCTTGCCGAGTTCAGCGGTCTCCATCCGGACGTGGATCTGCGGCTGGCGGTGAATGACGAACTCGTCGACATTTCGAAGCAGCGGATAGACATGACGGTGCGTTTCGGCGGAGGCTCGTGGTCGTCCATGTCGGCAAGGTTCCTGGTCGGCTGCGAGGTGACGCCAGTCTGCCATCCTTCCTATTGGGACAGGCGCAAGCGACCAGCCCGCCCAGCCGATCTCTTGGGCGAGAAACTGCTCGACATTGAGGGGCGATCCGTGCAGGGCGGTGGCTGGAGCGACTGGTTTCATGCCCATGGAATCGACGCCACCAAAGGCAAGCACCAGATCACGGTCAACAACTTCTCAGTCCTCATGCAGGCGACGCTGAGCGGCCAGGGTATCGCCCTGGCTGGCAGCCCGCTGATCGACGATCTCTTCGCCAGCGGGGTTCTGGTGCCGGCCGTCGACATCACCCCGTACAGAGTGCGGGGTGCCGACTATTATGTAGTGGAGCCAGCCGGACAACTGCGCAAGCAAAGTTGCGAAATGTTCTGTGCTTGGCTTTACGACAGGATGCGTCGGGATGCATCGGTGACGAACAATGAGCATCTGCTGACTGAAATTCATCCGCCGGCTTTATGAGATCCGGTCAGTCAAGACCTTTGCTCATCGAAAACTGCTGCTTCGGCGGCCGCGCGACGAATGGCGAAGACTGGCTTGATTGTCTGAATTCATTGGTGCCTTGACCTTCGGGCGCGTTTCTTCTTGTGTCCGACTCAGGGCTGTGCAATCGAGGTGAAGATGAGCAACGATGTCGAGGAAAAGGCCGCCGCAGACCGACAGCCGAAGCGCATCGTAGCGCGCCAGCCCCAACGCAAACCCGGGCAGTTGCGCTTTCGCAAACTGCTCGACGCGCTGGACGAGTTGCTTGCAACCAGCAACGTTCAGGATATCGGGCTTTACCAGATCGCCGCCAAGGCGAAGGTGCCGAACGCATCGGTCTACCATTTCTTCCCTAGCACGGAATCCGCACTGCTTGCGCTTGCCGAGGTGCACCACAATGCGTTGCTAGAGCTCTCCATGCTGCAGCTGGAAATCCGGCCGGCGCGTTGGCAGGATCTGTTTCGGCAGAAGGTGATCAGCGCGGCCGAGTATCACAACAGTCACCCGGCGGCGTTGCGATTGTTTCTCGGCGCCAATATCAGCGTCGAGGTCAAAAGCGCCGATATATCGCAGTACCATCGTCTTGTTGACGGCAGGTCGCAGCTGCTTTCGTACTACTTCCATGTGCCTGCCGTGCCGGATTGGGAGCGCCGTCTCGCGGCATACTTCGCCATGATAGACGGCGTTTTCTCGCTGTCTTACAGCGAAAACGGTTTTATCCGGGAGGACTATGTTGCGGAGGCGCATCTGGCTGGTATCGCCTATCTGCGCTGCTATCTTCCGGAAATTCTAGTGCCTCGTGACGATGCCGGGTAGCGGCCGTTCCACGGCCCCTGAATGCAAAAATCCGCTGGTTTTAGAGTAATGGGGCGGCCCAGCGATCTATCATGCTGGGCCGCTCATGCTACCTCGGGTCAGGCGTCAGTTCTGCAGGTTTTCGCGGAAGGTCGCGTACTGATACTCCTTGCGGTATATCCCGCGGCGTTGCAGTTCCGGGACCACAGTCTTGACGAACTGGACATAGGTTCCAGGACTGATCGACGGGCAGATCATGAAGCCGTCGCAGCATTCGGCTTCGAAGAAATCCTGCAGGTGGTCGGCAATCTGTTTCGGAGTGCCGATGAGCTGCGGGGTCATCTGGCTGGTCGCCCAGGCCTTGCCGGCCTGGCCTAGCGTCAGCCCATCCTTCTTGGTTCCCTGCAGCATCACGTCGAGGATGCCGCGGCAGCCTTGGGTCAGTTCTAGGTCCTCCAGCGGCTTGTCGAGAGGTTCCTTCGACATGTCGACGCCCAGCGCGTTGGAGATCTCGGCGACGCCGAGCGTGGGGCTTGCATACTCGTTGATGGCCGCGGCGCGCTCTCGGGCGATCGATTCCGTGTCGCCGAGCACGATGTCAACGGCAGGAACGATGGCGCATTCGTTCGGCTTGCGTCCGCTGGCTACAACCCGATCCTTGATGTCGCGGTAGAAGGCCTGCATGTGCTCCTTGGAGTTCTGCAACGTGAAGATGACTTCGGCCCAGCGGCCGGCGAATTCGCGGCCGCGAGGTGACGACCCCGCCTGCATGATGACCGGCCGGACCTGTGGAGAGCTTGGCACCGTCAGCGGGCCGCTGGTGCGCACATATTGGCCTTCATAGTTGGCGTAGTGGACTTTGTCGGGGTCGGCGAAGACATTGTTCTCCCGATCGCCGACGAGCGCTCCCGGCTCCCAGCTCCGCCAGAGCTTGTCGCAGGCCTCAAGCACTTCGTCGGCCATGTCGTACCGTTTGTTCTTGTCCATCAGCGCATCCATACCGAAATTCCTGGCCTCGCGCTCCATCGCCGAGGTGACTACGTTCCAGCCGGACCGACCTTTGCTGATGTGATCGAGGGAGGCGAAGGCACGCGCGATGTGGAAAGGGTGATAGAAGGTCGTCGACATGGTCGATGCGAGTCCGATGCGCGAGGTGACGCGGGCCATGGCGGCTAGAAGCTGCATCGGATCCATCATGCATTGCTGACCGCCCTCTTTCAGGTTGGTGCGGTAGCCGCCAGCGTATGAATCGAAGAGCATCAGGAAGTCGACGAAGAACAACCCGTCGAATTTGCCGCGCTCCAGGACGCGGGCGATCTCCTCGTAGCGGGCAGGATCAAGCATAGCCAGGCCGTCGCTCTCCGGGTGTCGCCAGCTCCCGTAGTGGTGCCAGGTCGGCCCCGCCAGTACGTAGCCTATCAGATGCATTTGCCGCTTCGACATGGGTGGAAATCCTCCGCGTGGCCGGGACAGTCGTGATAATGAGAGAGCGCTAGGATTACAGAGAAACTTATTCGTTATCAACAGGCATTCTGGATGAAACGACGGTGCCCTCGATCACGGTGTGCGTCCGGCGGACGCTTATCCAAACTGCTTGAGTTTCATGGAAAATTAGCGCAAATTTTGGGGGGGCGGATCCCGTGTCGGGTTTGGCACTCATAAAGCCACTAATCGATATTTATCATAGTAATGGATCCGGAGACCTCGGAGGGACTTATGGACGCGCGCCGCATAACCGGGCAGACCAAAATCATGCTGCTGATGGCGGATCCGGTCTCCCATGTCGTCGGCACGGAAGCCATCACGGCTCACATGCGCGCCGCCGGCCACGACTTCGTTTGCGTGCCGGTTCATGTCGGCGCCCGGGATCTGGCCACCGCGCTCCAGGCTCTGTCCCGATTTCAAAACTGCCTCGGCTCGGGCGTCACGATCCCCCACAAGATCCCCGTTCTGTCGCTGCTCGACGAACTCACGCCACGCGCCCGCAGGATCGGCAGTGTCAACTACATCCGGCGTGATGTAGATGGAAAGCTGACCGGAGATAATGTCGATGGCAGCGGTTTCGTACGCGGCGCAACGGAGGCCGGCATTCCGCCCGCGGGCCTTCGCGTGCTTCTGCTTGGCGCCGGAGGCGCCGGGCGGAGCCTGGGTTTCGCTTTGGCAGAGGCGGGGGTCGCGGAACTGGTCATTTCAAACCGGAACCGTGCCAAAGCTTCGGACCTCGCCGATGCGGTTTCCGTCGCCTATCCGGGGGCAGCGGTTCGGTGTGGCGAGGCCGATGCCACCGGCTTCGACATGGTTGTTAATGCGACTTCGCTAGGGATGATCGGCAAGGAGGATGGCGACCCCCTGGATTTCGCGACGCTATCTGCCGATATGGTCGTTGCCGACATCGTCATGAAGCCCGAAAAAACCCGGCTTCTGCAGGCGGCCGAAGCCAGGGGTTGCCGCTTGCTGTTCGGTCGCCAGATGATGGACGGTCAACTGGCCTGGCTCGGACATTTCTGGGTCTTTGAATATGATGTAGGCGACCGCCCACGGCTTCAACACTGGACGGAATTTCAAGGGAATTAATCGATGGCAGAACGAAAGCGTCCGCTGCTGTTCGGCGCGATCGCCGACGACTTGACCGGCGGGTCCGAGTTGGCCGCCATGCTGGTGGCGCGGGGCGTCCCGACGAGTTTCGCCACCAGCATCGAGGCCGACATCCCTTCCGGTTCGCTGGCGCATGTGATCGCGCTGAAGACGCGCGTGATACCAGCGCAGGATGCTGTCGATCTTGTCCTGAAGTCGGCGCAACGATTGCTGTCGGCAGGCTGCGATCAGATATTTTTCAAATATTGCGCTACCTTCGATTCCACGCCGGCCGGAAATATCGGTCCGTGCGCGGAGGCGCTGGCGGATCTGCTCGAGGCGAAGCTGGTGCTGTTTTGTCCGGCGCTCTGCGAAACCCAGCGAACGGTGTTTCAGGGCTATATGTTCGGGGGTTCGCAGATCCTGGCGGAGTCACCCAAGCGGTTCGATCCGCTGACGCCGATGACGGATTCGAACATCGTTCGCGTCCTTGCGGCGCAAAGCCGAAGCCGCGTCGGACTCGTAGCGCATCCGGTCGTCGATTGCGGCCCGGACGCCATCGTCAAGCGTTGCGACGATTTGGCCGGGGAGGGCGTCCGTTTCGCTGTCACCGACACAATCTATGAACGCGATCTGGCTTCGATCGCGGAAGCCGCGGCGCCCATGCCTTTGTTGACCGGCAACGCATCGGTGGCGGCGCATCTCCCGACGTCGTGGCGGCGCGGCGGCAAGCTTGCCAGCCAAGAGGCTGCAACGTTGCCGGGCGTCGAAGGGCCGGCCGTCGTGCTTGCCGGCAGCGTCGCGCCGCGCACCGCCGAGCAGCTTGCGCATTTCGGCAGGCAGAATGAAGTCATCACGATCGATCTCGCCCGCGTCATGGAAGGCGAAGATCTGCTTGCCTCGGCTGTGGAGCCGGCCGATCGAGCGATTAGCGCGGGGCAGGCGATTGCCATCGCCACCATGGCGCCACAGGACGAGGTCGAACGGCTGCAGGGCAAGTATGGACGCGATGTGGTGGCGCGCACGGCGGAGGATTTCCTCACGTGCCTCGCGCAACGAATGATCTTTGAGCGTGGCGTCCGGCGGCTTGTAATCGCCGGTGGCGAAACCGCCGGCGCGATCGTCCCCAAACTGCCCATCACCCGCTTCATCGTCGGGCCATATCAGGGCCTGGGCACTGGACGCATGGTCGCCGAAATGCCGTTTCCCGTCGCGCTGATGCTGAAATCCGGCAAGCTCGGCGGGCTGGATGTCTTTTCGGCGGTGCTCGACGAAATGCGCCGGCCCGTAAGCGTCGAACCCTATCTCGAACAATGGCCGCCAAAGGCGAGAACCCAATGACCGATCAATCAGCAGCGATGCGCCAGTCTCTTGTCGATGCCGTGCGCGCCGTCGCGTCAAAAGGCTTGAACAGCGGAACCTCGGGGAACCTCAGCCTGCGGTTCGGTACCGGCGGCATGCTGATAACGCCGACGGGCATCTCGCCCGAAAAGCTCGACCAGGCCGCGATGGTCGAGATGACGCTCGACGGCAGCTGGAATGGCGAGATCCGTCCGTCAAGCGAATGGAACATGCACGCGGCGATCTACAAGGCGTTTCCTGAGGCGCAGGCCGTCGTGCATGCCCATCCGGATCACTGCGTGGCGCTGTCGTGCCTGCGGCAGGGCCTTCCGCCATTCCACTACATGATCGCGTCGTTCGGCGGCGACGATGTTCCTTGTTCCGATTATGCGCCGTTCGGCACGACGCAACTGGCCGAGGTCGTGGTGCGGGCGCTGGCGAAACGGAACACCTGCCTGATCGCTAATCACGGCATGATCGCCTACGGACCCGATCTTGCCGCCGCGGTCGCCCGTACCGAAAAACTGGAGACGCTGGCCAGGCAATACATGCTTGCCTCGACGCTCGGGCGCCCGGTGATGCTGACGGAAGACGAGCTGAACGTGGTCAAGAACCGGTACAAGACCTATGGCCAGCAGAAGCTGAAATAGTACCCCTAGGTGGAGCTGGCGACCCGCCCTGACTATTCCCGAAGGATGGTCATGTCGTCGGCCGACCATCCAATGTCCACGGTGCTTCCGGTTTCGAAGACCTCGGTATTGCCTTGCGGCAGCACGCGCGACTTGACCGTGGAGCCGGTGCCATTGAGTTCGATACGGTAGCGGATGCTGCCCGGTGTATAGAGGCTCTCTCGCACGATGCCCGTATAGGCATTGTCGAGACCGCGCGCTTTCGGGCCGACAGTGACGCGTTCCGGCCGGATGCATGCGAAGCTGCCGGGGGCCGTGGCCTCGTCGGTGCGGATAAACGCCTGGGTGCCATCTTCGAGGACGATCCGGCAAGGCTGGCCGGCCTGTTTGCCGGCAGCCAATTTGACCGGGAAGATCGAGGCCTCGCCGAGGAACTCGGCAACGAAGCGGCTGTTCGGCTGCTCATAGAGCGCGCGCGGGCTGCCGATCTGCGTCATGGAGCCGTCGCGCATGATGGCGATGCGGTCGGCTAGGAACGCCGCTTCCTGCTGGTCGTGGGTGACGTAGATGACGGTCGCGCCCAGCTCCTGCTGGAAGCGCTTGATCTCTTCCTGCATCTCGTCCCGGAGGTTCTTGTCCAGCGCGCCGAGCGGCTCGTCCATCAGCAGGATCGACGGATGATAGATCGATGCCCTGGCCAGCGCGATGCGCTGCTGTTGTCCGCCTGATAGTTCGGAGGGCTTGCGCGACGCGAATGCTTCAAGCCGCACCATGGCCAGGCTCTCGCGCACGCGCCTTGCAATCTCCTCTTTCGGCACGCCGCGAATCTTCAGCGGATAGGCGACATTCTGGGCGACCGACAGATGCGGAAACAGCGCATAGTTCTGGAAGACCATGCCGATGTTGCGCCGGTAGATAGGTTCGGGAACGATGTCGCGCCCGTCGACTACGATCTGCCCTTCGGTCGGATCGATATAGCCCGCGATCATGCCGAGCAGCGTCGACTTGCCGGAGCCGCTCGGTCCGATGATGGCGAAGAAATCGCCGGAATCTATCTCGACGGACGTGGGGACGACGGCCTCGAAATTGTTGTAGCGCTTGCAAAGATTACGGATGGAAACCGCGGCGCCCCCAGCAGCACGGTTCTGACCTGTCGCGGATCGACCTGGCATCTGCAGCATCCTAGTTGTCCTTACCGAGACCGGGCAACAAAGTTGCCACGAGAATGAGTAGACTTGTTACGGCGAGAATGACGCTTGCCGCGGCAGCGATTTCGGGAGTGACCTGGAAATTGAGCTGCTCCCAAAGCAGCAAAGGCAATGTCCGCGTCGAGGGGCTGCTCAGGAAGAGCGCCAGCACCAGCTCGTCGAGCGACGCCGCGAAAGCGAAGATGAAACCCGCGATCACTGCCGGTCTGATCATCGGGAAAGTGATCAGCCGGAACGTCTGGAATGAATTGGCGCCCAGCGTCATCGACGCGATCTCGATCCGGCTGGAATAGGATGCGAGCGCGCCGCAGACAGTGATGAACGGGAAGGGCAGGCCGATGACAGCATGCGCCAGGATCACGGCCCACAGCGTGCCTTGAACTCCCAGCCATACGCTGATTGGGAAGAGCCCGATCGCCAGAACGATCTGCGGCAATATCGCGGGGGCGACGGAGAGCGCGCTTACGATGGTGGACCCTGGCACGCTCGCGCGAACGACGGCCAACGCGGTCGAAATCCCGGCGATCGTCGCAAGCGCCGCGGCCGCCGCGCCGATCATGATGCTGTTCAGGATGGCGGAGCGGTAGTCGTCGTTGCCGACGAACTGCTGGTACCAGCGCAGCGAAAAATCGGTGGGCGGAAACGACAGGTACGACTTGCTCTGGAACGATACTGCGACGACCACCAGGATAGGCACCAGGAACCCGATGAGCATAGCTCCGACGAGGCTGTTCAGGAACCGGCCCCAGGCGCCCCAGAGCTTCTTCTCGGACACGCTCATGCGAACACTCCCGCCCGAGCCGCGCCCTTGCGGCGGGAAGCCAGTTGGCTGACCCGCAGCAGCGCGAAGATGATGATGGTGAGGAACAGCACAATGATCGCGAGCGCCGAGGCGAGCGGCCAATCCAGCAATCTGTTGGCCTGTTCGCTGATCAGCATCGAAACCACCGTAAGGTCTCCGCCTAGAAGCGACGGCGTGACGAAGAAGCCTAGCGAGGTGACAAAGACGATGGTGCAGCCCACCGCCACGTTGGGCATGGAGAGCGGCAGGGTGACGGCGAGGAACTGTCGCCATGGATTTGCGCCGAGCACCGCGGCTGCGCGCGGCAGATTGGGGTCGATGGCGCGCAAGCCGTTGAGGATGGGGACGACGATGAATGGCACCATGATATAGGTCATGGCGACCATCAGCCCTAGCCCGTTGTCGATGAAACGGATCGGATCCTCGATAAGGCCGATGCCAACCAGGACAGAGTTGACCGGGCCCTTGCGTCCGAGAAGGATCATCCAGGCAAAGGAACGTATAACCGTGCTCGCCCAGAAGGGCAGGAAGATCAGGAATATGCCGATGGTGGCCCATCGGCCCCTGAGCCGTGCCAGCACATAGGCGATCGGGTAGCCGATCAGCAGCGAAAAGATCGTCACCATCGCCGCGACATAGAAGGTGTTGTAGAGGACTGTTCTGATGCCTTGGTCGGTCACGACCTTCATATATTCCGCCCCGATCCCATGCTGGCCGCTGAAGCTCTCCGTTCCGATCACCGCCATCGGCGCGAGGAAGAAGGGCGTTAGCAGCAAGGCGACGGGAAGATATAGCAGGAAGCTGCGATGCTTCATGACGTCAACATATCCTCACACACGGATTCCTGGCGTGTTTGACGGCGCAAGACACTTCAACAGATTGTCAGGCTCTCGCACAAGCGGCGCCGGTGGGCGTCGAATTGGCGAATAGCGTCGAACTGGACGAAAGAAAGAACCGCGTGGGCAAATCTTTGCCCACGCGGCCAGTCTTGGGAGGTTCGCTTATTTCGCTACGACCCACGTGTTAAAGCGGTCGTAGATCTTGGTGCCGTTCTCGAGCCAGTAGTCGCCATCGATCGCGGCCGAAAGCTTCCGGTTCTCCGGCGAGCTTGGCATGCGCGCGCGCTCCGCGGGCGACAGGATATCGAACGCCTTGTCGTTCGTCGGTCCATAAGGGATCAGTTTAGAGAAGGCGGCCTGGACCTCAGGGTCCATGCAATGCGCGATGAATTTCATCGCGGTGTCCCGGTTGCGCCCGCCCTTCGGCAGGCTCCAGATACCAGGCGTGTGCAGCGAGTAGTCGAACGTATAGTCGATCGGCCCGCCCTGCTGCTTGACCGGGTCGACACGGCCGTTCCAGCACATGCCGAAATCGGCGTCGCCATTGGCAAGAAGCTGGGCGCTCTGCGCGCCCGACGTCCACCAGGTGATGGACGAACGGATGCCGTCGAGCATGGCGAAGGCGCGGTCGATATCTAGCGGATAGAGCTTGTCCAGCGTTTGGCCGGCACCAAGCGCGGCCACTTCCATGGTCTGCGCGGCGTTCTTCCAGAGCGTCCTGCGACCCTTGATCTTCGGATCGAAGAACTCCTGCCAGTTCTTCGGGCGTCCGTCCTTGGAATCAGTGTTCCAGCTCAGGACGCAGCCGGCGATGTAGCACGACGTCCAGTACTTGCTGGCTGCGCCATCGATCAGCCCTTCCTTCGGGACGACGCTGTAGTCGATCTCGTCGAGAAGGCCGGCAACGGCCAGCGGCGCGGCCTCGGAGGAATCCGTATCCGTGACATCGATGTCGACCGCGCCGGCCTCGACCATTGCCTTCAGCCGTGCGCCTTCCATGTAAGGAGCGCTGATGATCTTGACGCCGGTCTTCTTCTCAAAGGTGTCGAAACATGCGGCCTTGAACGCGTCGCCTAGCGCGCCTCCGCCATTGGCGACCGAGATCGAGGTGGGTGCCGCCCGGCCAATCGCCGGCATTGCAAAAAATGAAGCGGCGGCGACCGTACCGGCGCCCAACTTCAGCACCCTGCGTCTGCTCAGACCATTCTTGGTGGTGTTCATGGATTCCCCTTTGGCTCTTTTGATTTCCGGTTTCGGTGACGTCGCGTCTTTAGCCGGCTGGCCGAGCTCGGAGCCTCCAAGAAAGCTTGGCTTCTCCGACGATCGATCCTGCCATCAGCTTTTCTCCTCGGACGCTCGGCACTAGCCGGTCTGCGGTAGCCGCGGATGCGTCCGCATGCCGGGCTCCCGAGTTTTGTATCGGAAAAGCAGCCGACAATCCATCGGATTCATCATTGATAGCAGATATTTTTCTTGCTATAGGCTACAGCGAAAATAGGGAAATCACATCAATGACTTGGTCGAATCGTCGGAATTCAGAGCTGCTGGAGCGTGCCCGCCGTGTCATACCTGGGGGTATGTATGGCCATGAATCGACAGCACTTTTGCCCTCCCACTTTCCGCAATTCTTTAGCCGTGCCAGCGGCGCAAGACTGTGGGATGTCGATGGCAATGAATATATCGACTATCTCAGCGCCTATGGTCCTAATCTATTTGGCTATGGAAACCCCGAGGTCGAAGCCGCCGCGCGCCGGCAGGCCGAGCTCGGCGACACCATGACCGGACCGTCGCCCCTGATGGTCGAACTAGCCGAGGCGTTGGTTTCGATAGTGTCCCATGCCGATTGGGCGATGTTCTGCAAGAACGGCAGCGACGCCACCTCGATGGCGATGACGACCGCGCGCGCCTATTCCAAACGCCGAAAGATACTGGTGGCGACCGGCGCCTATCACGGCTCCCAGCCCTGGTGTACGCCGAACCGCACCGGTATCGTCGATGACGAGCGGCGCCAGATCATCGCCTACGAGTACAACAACGTCGAAAGCCTGGAGGCCGCGGTGCGGACGGCTGACGGCGACGTCGCCGGCGTTTTCGCCACGCCTTTCAAGCATGAGGTATTTGCCGATCAGCTGATCCCCTCCGAGGCGTTCGCCCAGGCGGCGCGCAAGATTTGCGATGCTGTAGACGCGCCGCTGATCGTCGACGATGTCCGCGCCGGTTTCAGGCTGGCGCGCGACTGCTCGTGGTCAATCCTGGGAGTGGAACCCGATATCAGCTGCTGGGGCAAGGCCATTGCCAACGGACATCCGATCTCGGCCATGATGGGCTCGCAGCGTTTCTACTCCGCCGCTCGTTCCATCTTCGCCACCGGTTCATTCTGGTTCTCGGCCGTTCCGATGGCAGCCGGCCTCGAGACGCTGCGCCTGATCCGCGAAACCAAGTATTTGGAACACACAGTGGAGCTGGGCGACAAGTTGCGTGACGGCCTCAACGAGCAGGCCGTCGCCTTCGGCTTCGCGCTGCGTCAGACCGGTCCGTCGCAGATGCCGCAGATCCTGTTCCATGACGATCCGGATATGCGGCTCGGCTATGCCTGGGTGACAAACACCCTCAAACATGGCGTCTATTTCCACCCGTATCACAACATGTTCCTGAACGCGGCCATGACGGCGGCCGATATCGAGCAGACGCTGAAGGCTAGCGAGCAGGCTTTCGCGGAGCTGAAGGCCGAGCGCACGCGAATTCCGGCAAACGAGAATCCGCTCGTGCTGGCAAGGCTTAAAGTCGCCCGTTGAAGGCGAGCCCCGGCGGCGGTCCTAAAATAGGGATCGCCGCGTCTTCGAGGATATCGCCGAACCCTCAGGCTCCAGGTCGCGTGCGACAGGGTGCTTGAAACCATGCCCAAGGATCGCAATGGCCGACTACAGCATTTTTACGAAGGCCCGAACACACAACAAGTGGACGGACAGGCCGGTCTCCGACGATACGCTGAGGCAGCTCTACGACCTTCTGAAGATGGCCCCTACTTCGGCGAACTGCTCGCCTGGCAGGTTCGTCTTTGTCCGGTCGTCCGAAGCCAAGGAGAAACTCCGTCCGGCTTTGAGCAGCGGCAATTCCGCCAAGACCATGGCAGCACCGGTAACCGCGATCGTTGCTTACGATGAAGCCTTCTATGATCGTTTGCCCGAGCTCTTCCCGCACACGGACGCGCGCGCCTGGTTCACGTCGAGCCCCGACGTCGCGCACGAAACCGCCTTTCGCAACGGTACCCTCCAGGGCGCTTACCTCATCCTCGTCGCCCGCATGCTGGGACTCGATGCCGGACCGATGTCCGGTTTCAAGAACCATCTCGTCGACGAGGCCTTCTTCTCCGGGACGAGCTGGAAGAGCAATTTTCTGGTCAACCTCGGCTATGGCGATCCCACTGGCTTGTTTCCGAGGCTGCCTCGGCTTGCCTTTGAAGACGCCTGCCGGATCGCCTGAACGATCGATGCCGAAATGAAAAAGGCTGCGATCCATTTGGGATCCGCAGCCTTTTGTCGAAGTGGCTTAAAGCCGCCGTTCATGTTGGGCCGTCGGGCACGCCTGCCAATCTCTCAATAGTTGATCGCGAAGCTGTGCATCGGGTCGTAGTGGGCTTCCCAGTAGGCCTTCCAGATCGTCCTGCTGATCGGGCCGACTTCCCCACCGCCGACCGGCGCTCCATCCAGCTTCGTGATCGGCATGACGCCGCCGGCCGTGGTGACAAAGAGCAACTCATCGCAATTATAGGCGGCGCTCACCGGGACGTCCTCCACATGGCACTCGACGCCATGCACCTTGGCGACCTCCAGCACGGTCTTGCGGGTCACGCCCTCCAGCACGCCGCGCTTAGGTGTCCGCAGAACGCCGTCCTTGATAATGCAGACATTGAAGCCGGACCCTTCCGTAAGGTTTCCGTCCCCGTCGGTCAGGATTGGGTAGTTGGCGCCGCGATCGCGGGCCTCGAGCATGCCGCGCACGAAATCGCCCCACTGCAGGTTCTTCACGGTCGGGTCGATGGCGCCGGGCGGCACGCGCCGAACATCGCGCGCGATGACGGCCGAGCCGCCGGTCTTCTGCAGCTCCTCGCCCATCACCCAGACGAAGGGTTGCACCATGAGGTAAAGATTGTTCTCGATCTCATCGGGGCTGTACTGGCGGATGAACTTCAGGCCACGCGTCACGATCATGCAGACATAGGCGTCGCGGATGCCGCTCCTGGCCGCCATCTCCACCAGCTTCTGCCGGATCCCGTGGCGATCGAGCGAGCTGCGCAGCCGCAGCTGTTTGAGGCTGCGCTCGAAACGGTCGAGATGATCGTCGAGCCGGAAGAAGCGGCCGTCCCAGATCGAGGGCACGTCATAGGTCAGATCGGAATGGAGAAATCCCTGATCGAGAATGGGGATGCGGGCTTCGTGGATCGGATAAAGCTCACCCTCGACATAGGCGACCCCCCTCGCGAAAGGATTGTCACTGGCCTCGAGTTCGGCAACTCGCTTTCGGTAGCCGTCGAAAATGAAGTCGGTGTATGCCACGGTAATCTCCACATCAGTCGATTTCGACTATCAAAAGGCGATCAAGGCATCGATCTGTGAACAAGGGGGCGAATCCGCTGTTACGATGGTGCCAGGAAAGCAACTGGGTGGTCAGGGGGCCCGCCCACCACGGCAGTCCGGAAGGTTCGGCCGAACGGAACTGTATCCGCGAGGCGCATCAAACGCCTCGCGGATACGTGAATTTCGTGCTCAGTCGTCGAGCGTGATCTCATAGAGCGGAACGTTGGAAGCCGGCGAGTTGCGGACGCCATGCACCTTGCTGCCGTAAGCCAGGATCGTGTTTGGGCTGATCATCGGAACGATGATGTTCTGCGCTTTGATCTTCTCGCCGATGTCAAAGTAGATCTTCTCCGCTTTGTCCGGCGCCGACTTAAGCGCTTCCGCCAGCATGGTCTTGGATTCAGGCAGGACGAAGGACGGGTCGGTCGCGGCACCGGCGCGCTTGGCCCAGGGCGTATCCGGGGCAAGGCCAAAGTAGTTCACATACTGGGAAGTGCCGTAGAAGTCGGGGGCAAAGAAGACGAAGGTGATCGGAATGTGGTCCTTCGTCGCGGCCTCTCGCCAGTTCGGGAACTCGACAGGCTTGAGCTCCAGCTTGATGTTCACGGCCGCCAGATCCTGCTGGATCTTCTGCATGGCCAGCGTGAAATCAACGCCGTAGACGTTGAGCTTCGGGTAGGTCGCCTCGAGTGTAAATCCGTCGGCGTGCCCTGCCTTGGTCAGTAATTCCTTTGCCTTGTCAGGACTGTATTCCGGAATTGAATGTCCGGCCCCGCCCGGGAAATCCAGCGGGAAGGGCACCGAGATCAGCCTACCATTGCCTTCGCCGAGCGTAAAGTCGACAAGCGATTTGCGATCGATGGCGAGCGAGATGGCTTCACGGATGTCGGCAGTGATCGGGAACGGGTTGGCGACCGCGCCGGGGCTGATGGCGAGATAGACGAAGTTGTTGGACGGAGCCGACTCCGTCTTCACATTCGGACCGGTGAGCGTCTTGGCCGTTTCCGGATCGATGTTCATGGCGACATCGGCCTGTCCGCTTTGCAGAAGCTGCGCCTGGGCCACGGCATCACCGACCTGACGGATGACGATCTCGTCGACCTTCGCCGGCTCGCGCCAGTATTTTTCGTTCCTCTTCAACCTAAGCTCCGCCCCCGGCTGGTAAGATTCGAGCACGAATGGGCCGGCGCCGGCCGAATGCGCGAGGAACCACGGTTCGGCCTGGTCGGACTGCGCCGCGTCAGCCGCCGCCGTGGCCTTGCCTTCCGACTGGGCGACGTCGCTGTTGACGACGCCGAAATAGCTCGCCGCCAGAACGTTCAGCAGTTCGGAGTTGGGCTCGGCGGTCTTGACCACGACGGTTTCGGCGTCGGGAGTCTCGATGGATGAAATGCTGGCGGCGAGGTCGGAGGGGCTGCCCTTGATATTCTTCAGTCGCTCCCACGACCATTTCACGTCCTTGGCCTCGACCTTGGAACCGTCGGAGAAGGTCGCCTTGGGATTAAGCTTGAAGGTGAACACCGTCTGGTCGTCGTTGACTGTCCAGCTCTCGGCGATCACTGGCACAAGCTTGTTGTCCTTGTCCAACGCCAGCAACCCGTCATAGACGGCCGCATTGTAGATCATGCAGGTGTCGCACCAGCTCCTGTCGATATCGAGCGAGTTGACGTCCATGTCGCGGGCGATGACCAGCGTCTTGGCTTCGGCCGGCATTGCCGTGGCTGCAAGGCCGCCAAGCATCGTCGCTGCCGCAAGATTCTTCCAATGTCTCGAAATGCGATTGAAGTTCCCCAGTCTCATTATCATGCTCCTTCTGGCATTTTTCAGTTCAGGCACTTTGGGCAAGCAACTCCATCGCCTCGCGCAACCTCTCGGCGGATCCCAGCGCGGCTCTGTTCAAGACGGCCGACACAACGGGCGCCGAAAGGCTGCCGGTGACGTGGAGTATTTCGTGGTCGAGGTCGTCGAAGGCGCGTGCCTGGATCTCGGCGATCCAATGGCGGCCAAGCGAAAGGCCGCTCGCGACCTGTTCGACGATGATGACCCGGTTTGTCTTGGCAATGGACGACAGCACGAGAGGCCAGTCGGTCGTGAGCTGACCGATGCTGCGCATGTCGATGATCTCGGCGTCGATGCCGGTTTCCTCCGCGACCTTCACTGCGGTGTGGACCATGACGGATGTCGCGAGAACCGTGCAGGCGCTGCCGGACCGGACAACCTTGGCCTTGCCGAGCGGGATGCAGTAGTCGCGCTCGTTGTGCGGAACCAGGCTTTCGCGCTGATAAAATTCGACATGTTCGATGATCGCGACCGGGTCATTGGTCTTCAGCGCCGTGTTCAGCAGTCCGACATAATCGAACGCATTCGTCGGCGAGACCACGTGCCAGCCGGGGAACATTCTGAACAGCGCCGCCGGGTCGCTCGAATGCTGCGAGCCGTAGCCGGTGTGCGGGGAGACGCGCACTCGCATGATGAGAGGCACCGGAAATCCGTCGCCGAACATGTGCCTGACTTTGGCGATGCCGTTGGCGATCTGATCGGCAGCGACGAAGCAGAAATCGCCGAACATGATTTCGACGATGGGCCGCAGCCCGCGCAGCGCGGCGCCGAGCGCCACTCCGGTGAAGCCGTTCTCGGCGATCGGCATGGCCAGCACGCGACCGGGAAACTGCTCGAGGGCGGAGCGGGTAAAGCCGCTCACCCCGCCGCGCAAGCGATGGACGTCCTCGCCGAGTACGATGATGTTCGGGTCTGCGGCCATCGCCGCGCCCAGAGCCTCGCCAGCGGCAGTGACAAAACGAGCCTTGACCAGTTGCTCAGGGGCAAAGTCTTCGATCTCGCGATAATTCAGCCCTTGGGCTTCGGCGGGAGACGCCAGGATGCCACTGTCGACGGATTGCGCGGCAGGCCAGAGGCCGTCCGGGATGCGAAGCTGGTTGGTGCCTGGCGCCGTTTCGGTCAAACGGTTGGCGGCGGACTGGACGATCGCCGTCACGCGCTCATCGATCAGCGCCAGCGCGGCGCTGTCGAGAATCCCCAATTTGCCGAGGCGCGACTCCGCCAGGCGAAGCGGATCGCGCTTAAGCCATTCCTGCTCTTCTTCCTTGCTCCGATAGCCAAATTCGCTTCCGGCCTTGCTGCCGCTCTGATGGAAGTATCGATAGCATTTCGCCTCGATCACGACAGGTCCGCGTCCCGCGCGGATCGTCTCTATGGCGTCAGACATGGCGCGATGCACCGCGACCACATCCATGCCGTCGCACTCGATGCCGGTAAAGCCGAGCATTGGACCGCGCGAGGCGATGCGGGGTTCCGCCGTCACGTCGCCGATATGTGTCGCCACGGCGTAGAGATTGTTCTCGACGAAGAAGATGACGGGCAGCTTGTAAGCGGCCGCGATGTTCATCGATTCATACGCTGCGCCCTGCAGCGAGGCGCCGTCGCCGAAGAAAGCGACCGAAATTCCGTCCCTGCCGAGGATGTCGTCGGCAAGCGCGTATCCGACGGCATGGGGGATGTTGCCGCCGACGATGGCGCTGGTGCCGGCCACGCCGGACTCGGCGTGGCGCATATGCATGGAGCCGCCGCGGCCGCCGCAGTAGCCCGGCGAAAGACCCATAATTTCCGCCATGAATCGGTACACGGCGTCGTTCATCGGCGGTGTGAAATCCTGGTTCAGTATGTCGAAATCCGGCTCGGTCTGCGCATTGACCAGCTTGGTCAGCACCTGGTGATGGGCCCGATGCGTGCCGTTGATCTGATCGCAGGCGCGCAACATTGAAACCGCTCCCACGGCCGCCGCTTCCTGGCCGATGCTGGCATGAGCGGGGCCATGGATGAGCCCGGCCTTCTCCAGGTCGAGAATCTTTTCCTCGAAGCGTCGGATCAGCTTCATCTGGGCATACAGGCGAACGAGATCGCTGGCGGGCAGGCTCGACCAGTCGGACTCGTCGGCCTCGATCCGGTACCACGGCGCCGAAGGCTTCAACTCATGCTTTTGGACCAACTCTACTCCTCCCCGGCCTGTCTATTATTCCAGCGCCAATCCCAATTCCGCGCGCCGGCGCAGCCACAGGCTTGCGCGATAGCGAGGATCCCGGGTGCGCTCATGCACCGTATCCAGGATGCGCAGAATGCGGGCGGGGCCGAGCTCGTTGCCCCATTCCAGCGGCCCGTGGGGGTAGCCAAGTCCCAGCCGCACGGCAGCGTCCACGTCCGTCACGGATGCGATCTTCTGCTCGACGATCTCGCAGCCGATGTTGACGATCATCGCCACGACGCGCTGGCACACCGCGCCGCAGCTGTCGTTCACCAGCGTCGCCTTGCGGCCGGTACTCTCGACGAGGGCGACGGCGGCCTTGCCGGCTGTTTCCGACGTCGCCGCGGACGCGACTAGCGTCACATGACAGTCCAGGCCGAAATAGGGATCGAAGCCGACGCACAGTGACGGCGGCAGGCCGAGACGCCGTGCTGCGCCGGCGACATCCTCGCCCTCCAATCCAACGAGGACGAGATCGTACTGCCCAGGCGCCAGAGCGTCGGGATCCACGGCCGCCGCGTCGGTCGACGCGACCATCTTTCGGATATCGGCCGCGTCATTGTCCGCCAGCACGGCGACGCATTTCGGAATTACCGCGGTGTCGGCCGCTTGCGCAGTGTTCAGCGGCGCTGCCTGCCGGTTGGGGTCGTAGCTGTAGAAACCGCGCCCCGTCTTGCGGCCGAGCAGACCTGCCGCCACACGCTGGGCAGCAATCCCGGAAGGTCGGTAGCGCGGGTCCTGGTAGAACTGGGTGTAGATGCTTTCCATGACCGGGTGCGAAACGTCGAGGCCGGTCAGGTCCATCAATTCGAACGGCCCCATCTTGAAGCCGGCGGCATCGCGCAGGATCGCATCGATCTCGCCGATCGAGGCTACGCCTTCGCGCAGCATCGCCAAGGCTTCTGTGCCAAAGGCGCGCCCGGCATGGTTAACGATGAAGCCGGGGGTGTCTGCCGCAATTACCGGACGATGGCCGAAGCGCGCGGCCAGATCGACCAGTGCGCGCTCCACCTCGGGTGAAGTGTGCGCGCCAGAGATGACCTCGACCAGCTTCATCACCGGCACGGGATTAAAGAAATGGTAGCCGGCGACCCGCTGCGGCCGCTCAGCCGCTGACGCGATCGCCGTCACCGAGAGGGAAGAGGTGTTAGTCGCGATGATCGCGTCGGCCCCCACGATCTTCTCCAATGCCTCGATGAGCCGGCGTTTGGGTTCGATTTGTTCGATGATGGCTTCCACGACCAGATCGGCGCCAGCCAGATGATCGAGGGTTTCGACAGGCGTTATGCGCGCAAGCAGCTTCTCGACAAAATCCGCGCTGACCTTGCCCGCTACGGCCCGCGCTCGCTGGCGCGACGCGATCTGCTCGACGGCGGCGGCCGCCTTTCCGGGTGCTTCATCGACGATCATCACGTCGATACCTGACGCTGCCAGGACTTCGGCGATGCCGGAGCCCATCACTCCGGCGCCCACGACGCCGGCTTTTTCGATCGGACTTGTCGACACCCCTCCCGTGCTAGCCAAGTCAGCGCCCCTTGAATGAGGGCTTGCGCTTCTCAAGGAAGGCGGCGACGCCTTCCCGCTTGTCGGCGGTGTCGAAAAGCAGCTGGAAGCCCTTGCGTTCCAGCCTCAACGCCGTTTCCAGCGGGGCGTCCTCTCCGTTGATCACAGCTTCCTTGATCTGCTCGACGGCCAGGGGCGGGAGCCGGCTGATCTTCTGCGCGATCAGGAGCGCCTGCTCCAAGGCCTTGCCCTCGTCCGTCAGGGTGCTGACAAGACCGGCACGCTCGGCATCTTCCGCCGAAAACATATCGCCGGTGAGAACGAGCATCAGCGTCTTGTATTTGCCGATCGCCCGCAGCATCCGCTGGGTGCCGCCGGCGCCCGGCATCAAGCCGAGCTTCACCTCGGGCTGCCCGAATGTGGCTGTCCGAGCGGCAACGATGATATCGGCGTGCATGGCAAGTTCGCAGCCGCCGCCGAGCGCGAAGCCTTCGACCGCGGCGAGGACTGGTTTCGGGCATCTGGCGATCACGTCCCAATAGCGATGGGTGCGCTGCAGAAGCATGTCGGCCGAGCCGAGCTTTTCGAAGGCCTTGATTTCGGCTCCCGCGACGAAGTTGCCACCGCGCCCAGCGATCACGATAGCCCGGATTTCCGGATCCTCCGAAAAGCCGACGACCGCGGCGGCCAGCTTCTCGCGCACCTCCAGATTGAGTGCATTGCGCAATTCAGGTCGATTGATCTCGACCAGCCCCACATTCTCGACGGGGCGGCTCTCGATGACGACGAGAGATTGATCGTTCGTTGAGCTCATTAGTGCCCAGAAATCAGAGAGTGGAATTTAATTTCAAATCTGCTTGACTATAGTCAGTAGCCGCGAGGGCCGCAAGCGTATTGTTCGATGCGCCGGTGCGGACCCGGACGGGTTTGAGCGGCGGGCCGGCTAGCCGGCAGGGGACTTCTCCTGAGTGCCAAGCCGCTTTCAGGTCGTGGCCCAGGTCGTCGGTCGGTCACCGAAAAAATATTCGGGTGTCCGCGCGTGCGGGAGCGCAATGGTCAGGCGAAATCGGAAAGCAGAGCGGCGCCTGCTCTGCCTTCCGAGGATCAAAACGACGGTCCGCCGCGCCACGTCATGCGTTGGTGAAACGGTCGAGGACGTTGCGGGTGATCTGCTCGGTGAAGCGGTCGCCGCGCTTGAGGCCCATGACCCATTCGCAGGTCGCGGCGGTCAGCACTTCGCCCTTGCCGCGCGTCATGTGCACCATCATGCCGGCGCCGTATTTGTAGCGGGCAAGCCCTTCCGGCGTCACCTCGCCGGTGACGCATTTCACCAGGCCCTCATGGTCGCTGCTGCGGACGTAATAGCGGAAGCCTTCGCCGTCCGGCTCGTCCTCGGCAAGCACCGCCGGCGCCATGGCGAGGATCTCGATCGTTTCCGGCTGACCGTCGACCGGGACAGGGTAGGGGAGGCCATGCCTGAATGTGTAGTCGAGACCGTCGACCTCGTAGGCGAAGATGCGCTCCTTGTCGCCGAAGATGTCGGCATAATGCAACCCGGTGCGGGCAAACACCCAGTGCTCCGGACGGTAGACGGTGAAGCCTTTCTGGCCGTGCGGCGCGAAGCCGCCCCAGGACGCGTAGAGCCCATGCAATCCGTTGACGCCGACGGTCGAGGCGCCCGGCCAGGCGACATCCTTATCTTCCCATGCGGTCGACAGCAGATGCGCCTTGTCGGTGCCGGCGACGGGATCATTGTTGATGGCGTTGAACTTGTGGCAGATCTGGCGCTTGCCGTCATCCTCCAGGCGGATCTGCCAGAGGAAGTTGGCGCCGAAGCGCGCAAGCCTGCCGCCGCGTTCGACATAGGCTTCGATCGCCAGTCGCATCTCGCGGGTCCAGTATTCGTCGTGACCGACAATGGTCAGGCATGGATAAGCATCGAGGAGCTCCGGCCTAAAGTGCAGGTCGGTCTGCGTAATCATGTCAAGCTCGTAATCTTCCTTCTCCGCCCATAGTACGAAGTGTCGATCGAACTGCGCCCAGCCGGCGGCGGCGTAATACTGGCCGAAGCCGTTGGCATAGGCCCATTCCTTCATAGGGTAGCGCGGCGCGTCGCCGAATTCCGGCAGCGGGTCGGCACAGATGCGCGGCGCGCCGGGCGGCAGCCAGACGACGCCGCGGGTCCATGGGCGCTCGAGCGAAAGCACGGGCGAAGGCTGGTCCTTGCCCGGACCGGCAACGCCGAAATAGTGGTTGGCGCCGCCGAAGTCGTTATAGGCGGTCCAGGTGCCGGTCGGCAGGATCATCAGGATCTTGGCGCGGCGCGTGGCCGCCGTCGGCCGCACGACGAAGAAGTGATGCTGGACGAACTTGCCGCCATTGGCGCGGGCGCAGGTCGAGACGACCCGGTAGAAGCCCGAGCGCAGATCGGCCGGAAGACGCCAGCGGTGGCTCACCGGCCAGCCGCATCCGGAGCGGTATGCATCCGCCGGCGTCGGCGCGAAGGCGCCGGCGATATCCTCGACCTTGTGGACGGTTTCCGGCCGATAGCCGTCGCGGTAGATCTCTAGCGTCCATTTCGGCGCGGTGGTCGAGGAATGGAAGACGACCTCGTCGCCCGGGTCATAGGACATCGTGTCCGTGTAGGTATAGACCTCGGGCAGGGCAGGGTCGCCGCGCGGCGCCTCATACCAGGGATTGGAGTGCCAGTGCTCGTCGGCGGGCATCGCCCAGGCCTTGCGCGGGCGGATGTTGACGGGGCCGAGTTCGGGCGGAACGAAATCATCTTCACGGGACATGGGCTTACTCGTTCGAGGATGGTCTGGGAGGCGTTGGTCAAAGAGCGTAGGAGACGAGCTGGCCTGGCAGGCCGAGCGTCACCCAGAGCCGGCCGTCACGGACGCAGCAATTGGTCGGGTCGCTGCCTTGGCCGCAATCGATCATCTCGACCAGCCGACCTGATGTGTCGAGGATCGCGACCCGGTCGCCGGTGCTGCCGGTGACGTAGAGCAGGCCGTCATGGCAGACCATGCCGTCGGGGTTGAAGCGGCCGTCGAAACGAACCCATTCGCTCATCGCGCCAACACTGCCGCCGTTCCAGTCGAAGCGCAGCAGACGATGCTCCATGGTGATGCCGACGATCAGCGAGCCGTCGGGATGGAAGACAAGCCCGTTCGGGAAGCCGGTCATCTTGGCCAGCGCGCGGACCTTCCGGTCCTGTCCCGCCGCAAGCAACTGCCCGCCATGATAGGCCGCGTCGTCGGCGCCGAACACCTCCCAGTTCTGCGGATCGGTGAACACGATCTCGCCCTGCGGCGTGAAGATCAAATCGTTCGGCCGCGAAGGCTTTGCGCCGGGCAGTTGGTCGGCAAAATTTTCCCAGCGGCCGTCGAGCTGCAGGCGCTGGATGCAGCCGGGGATCATCGGGGCGGCAAAATGCAGCGTCTCCAACGATTCCGGCGCAAGCCCGCCATTGTTGCAAATGTAGAGCGCGCCGTCGGGGCCGAGCCTCATGCCATTGGGCGCGCCGGGCAGCGTGGCCAACTCGCGCACGGCGCCGTCCTTAAAGGCGCGCACCTTGGCGTGGAGCAGGTCGACGAAGGCGATCGAACCGTCCGGGAGCGCCACCGGTCCCTCCGGGAAGCCCAGGCCCGTCACATGGATTTCCTTCGATCGTTTCATTGCTCCCTCCCTTCGGTGTTCTTCTAGCTGACCACGGCCAGCCCGCGCCGCGCGCGTCCGACCTCGGCGCCGGCACGCGCCGTTTCGTCAGGCGCGAGGTGGCAGGCCGCCATCTGGCTGGTGCCGGGCATGGCGCGCAGCGGCGGCACCTTTTCCCGGCAGATGTCGCGCGCCAGATGACAGCGCGGATGAAACCTGCAGCCGGATGGCACGTCCGCCGGATTGGGCGGATCGCCGGTGAGCATGATGCGCTTCCAGCCGACCTGGCGGCGCGCGGCAAGCGTCGGCGCGGCCGACAGCAGCGCCTGCGTGTAAGGATGCAGCGGCCGCCGCATGATCTCGTCCGCCGTTCCCTGCTCGATGATGGTGCCGAGATACATAACCGCGATGCGGTCGGCGACATGCCCGATCACGTCGAGGTCATGCGAGATGATCAGGTAGGAGATGCCGCGCTTGCGCTGGATCTGCAGCATCAGGTTGACGATTTGCGCCTGGATCGACGGGTCGAGCGCCGAGGTCGGCTCGTCGGCAACGATGATCTCCGGTTCGAGCGCCAGTGCCCTTGCAATGGCGATGCGCTGCAACTGGCCGCCGGAGAACTGTCCAGGCAGCTTTTGGATGTCGATGTTCTCCAGCCCGACGAAGGACAGCAACTCGCGGATACGCGCCTCGAGCCCGGCGCCCAGCTTGACGCCATGCGTGTCGAATGGCTCGCGCATCACCTCCGCGATGGTCATGCGCGCGTTGAGCGAGGCGAGCGGATCCTGGAACACGGCCTGCAGGCGACGACGGATCGGCAGCATGCGGCGGCCGGCGAAGCCGGTCACGTCGACGCCGTCGAAGCGCACGCGCCCGTCCGTCACGTCGACCAGCTTGAGCGCCAGCCGGGCGAGAGTGGACTTGCCGCATCCACTCTCGCCCACCAGGCCCAACGTCTCTCCCTTGCCCACGGTGAGCGAAACACCGGCCACGGCCTGCACGGCGCGGCCGCCGCGGCGCTGCGAGAAGGTTTTCGAGACGGCATCAAGCTCGAGAAGCGCCATGGTCAGCTCCTCGCCGCTGCTAGAGGCATCGCCGCCTCGATCGGATGATGGCAGGCAAGCTCCACGGCACCGAATTTGCGCCGCGGCGGCTCGACGGCCTTGCAGTCGTCCTGTGCGCGCGGGCAGCGCGGATGGAAGCGGCATCCCGATGGGAAGGCGCCCAGCCCGGGCGCGCCGCCGACGATGGCGTTGAGCTCCTGCTTGGCGGGCGACTGCGAGATCATGGCGCTGGTCATCAGCGCCGCCGTGTAGGGATGCGAGGGCTGCAGCATGATGGAATCGGCTGGCCCGACCTCGGCGATGCGGCCGGCATAGAGCACGAGGATCCGGTCGGCCACCTCGGCGACCACGCCCATGTCGTGCGTGATCAGGATGATCGTCAGCGAAAGCTCGCGCTTCAATTCGGCAAGCAGTTCCAGCATCTGCGCTTTGATGGTGACATCGAGCGCCGTCGTCGGCTCGTCGGCGATCAGCAGACTCGGGCCGGCGGCCAGCGCCATCGCGATCATGGCGCGCTGTCGCATGCCGCCGCTGATCTCGTGCGGATAGGCAGAGGCGACGCGACGCGGGTCGGGAATGCGCACGCGCTCCAGCATTTCCACGGCGCGCTTTCTTGCCTCGACGCGGCCGGCAAGGCCGTGCGCGGCCAGCGTCTCAGCAATCTGATCGCCCACCGGCCAGACCGGGTTCAGCGAACTCAGCGGATCCTGATAGATGAGGCCGATCTCCGGGCCGCGCAGCTTGCGCAATTCGGCGTCGGGCCGCTTCAGCATCTCGCGGTCTTTGAAGCGGATTGAGCCGGAGACGAAGGCGGTGGGAGGCTGCAGGCCGGCGATCGACATGCCGGTCAGCGACTTGCCCGAGCCCGACTCGCCGATGATGACGAAGGTCTCGCCCGCTTCGACGTCGAAGGAAATGCCATCCACCGCGACGAGGTTCTGGCCCTCGCGCTGAAACCCGATTGCGAAGTCGCGGACCGAAAGGATCATGCGGCCCGCCTCGACGCGAGCGCGTCGCCGATCAGCGAGAAGGCGGTGGCCGTCAGCATGATCATGGTGCCGGGAAAGACCAGATACCACCAGGCCGAGCCGAAATAGGGGCGCGAGTCGCGGATCAGCAGACCCCATTCCGGCGTCGGCGAATTGGCGCCGAGGCCGAGGAAGGAGAGGGCGGTGACGGCGACCAGCGCGTAGCCGACGTCGGTGGTGACGCGCACATTCACCTCCTGGACGACGAAGGGGATGATGTGGCGGCGCAGGATGGTCATCTCGGAGACGCCGAGCGCGCGGGCGGCCTCGACATGCGGCCGCTCGCGCAGGCGTAGCACCTCGCCGCGCACCAGCCGCGCATAGCCCGGCCACCAGATGATGGCGAGCGACAGCGCCACGCTGTCGAGGCCGCGCCCTATCGAGGCGGCGACGGCCAAGGCCAGCACCAGCGCCGGGAAGCCGAAGAACAGGTCGACGATGCGCATCATCAAATTGTCGATGCCTTTGCGCGCCATGCCGGAAACCGCGCCATAGATCACGCCGAACAGCGCCGAGGCAAAGACGATGGCGATCGCCACGCCGAGCGAATAGCGGGTGCCGTAGACAACGCGAGAGAAGACGTCGCGGCCACCCTCGTCGGTGCCGAAGATATGGGCGAGGCTCGGCGGCTTCAGCCGGTCGGCCATGGCAAGCGCGATCGGGTCGTGCGGCGCGATCAGGCCGGGCAGAAGCGTGAAGGCGGCGAGGATAGCCACCATCAGCAGCGCGAGCGGCAAGAGCACGCCCTTCGGCCTCGCGATGGTCCGGCGCGCGGGCTGGGTGGAAATACTCATGGGCCGACACTCTGCACGCGCGGATCGATCACCGGATAGAGCAGGTCCATCACCAGGTTGATGATCACGAAGCCGGCTGTCGAGACGATCGCCAGCGCGATGACGGGCGAATAGTCGAAGACCTGGAAGGACTGATAGGCATAGAGACCGATGCCGGGCCAGTCGAAGATGACCTCGACCAGGATCACCCAGCTGATCATGTAGCCGAACTGCATGGTGGTCGCCGTCAGGATCGGCGACAGCGCATTGCGCAAGATGTGCTTGAACAGGATGCGGTTGGGCGAAAGGCCCTTGCCGCGCGCTGTGCGCACATAAAGCCGGCCCTGCTCCTGGATGAGGGCGGCGCGCGACAGCCGTGTGCCGACCGCAAGCAGATTGACGACGATGGTCGCGGCGGGAAGCGCCAGGTGCTTCAGGCTGGCGAGAAAGGCGGAGAGGCTGCCGGCCAGCAGGGAATCGATAAGCAGGAAGCCGCTGACTACAGGCGGCGCCGTCTCGCGGATCGGGAAGCGCGCGCCGAGCGGCAGCCAGTGCAATTTGTAGAAGAAGAAGAATTGCAGCGTCATGCCGAGCCAGAACACCGGGATGCCGGTGCCGATCATGGTGATGAGGCGGATCGCGCCGTCTACCGCGCCGCCGGGGCGGCGCGCGGCAAGCACAGCCAGCGAGAAGCTGATCGCCAGATAGAGGGCGAAGCTGACGATCAGCAGCTCCAGCGTCGCCGGCAGATACTGCTTGAGGTCGGTGCTGACGCTGCGGCGCGTGCGGATGGACTCGCCGAGGTCGCCCTTGGCGAGGCCGATCATGTAGGAGGCGAACTGCTCGGGCAGCGGTCGATCGAGACCGTGCTCGACGCGGATACGCTGCACGGCCTCCTCGGAGGCGTTCTGGCCGGCCAGGAAGGCGGCGGGATCGGCTGGAACGACACGGCTGAGGAAGAAGGTTATGACCGCGACGGCGATGAGGACGACAAGACCCCAGACCAGACGCTTGAACAGGAAGGCGATCACAACCGTGCCGTCCGCATGCTCACCCCGTTGCTGTTACTTAGCGTACATTTCCCAGAAGCGGGCGTTGATGTACTCGGCCGGGTCGATGCGGTAGCCGCCGATCCGGTCAGGCTCGGGCACCACCGTCTTCGGCCGCGCGGTCCAGATGATGTAGTGGGAGTCCACCACGATGTCGGCCGCCTGCTTGAGCAGCTTGCCGCGCTCGGTCGGGTCGGAAATCGTCGGCAGCTTGGCCACGAGGTCCTGCAGCGTCTGGTCGAAGAACTTGCCGGAATTGTAGAACCCGCCCTTGAGATAATGCGCCGCGAAGAACTTCGTCGCGTCGGATGGGCTGAGGTTGGCGTTGCCGAGCACGAAGCAGTTGCTCTTGTCGGACTTGATGGCGGTAATCGCCTCGACGAAAGGCTGCTCCTCGATCTCGACGGTGACGCCGAGCTGCTGAGCCGACGATTGGAGAACGGTCGCGGCAAAGCGGAATTCCGGGAAGCCGGCGGGCACCGAACATTTCATCTTGGCGTTGGCGAGACCCGATTTGGCAAGCGCTGCCTTGGCGCCGTCGAGATCGGTCTTGATCTCGGCCTCCTCCTTCTCCGGGCTGCCGGGGAACCAGGAGGGCACCGGGCCGCGGCCGACTTCGGCCTTGCCCTGGAAGGACTGCACCATGGCGCTGTAGTCGAACGCCTTGACCAGCGCCTCGCGGAAATCCTTGTTGTTGGTCGGCGCCAGATCCATGTTGAGGTAGATCGCCGGCCAAGCCCACAGATTGTTGCCTTCGACCAGATGGAAGCCGCTGCTGGTGCCGATGCGCAGCGCCTCGTCGAGCGGCACGAAATTGGCGAGGTCGAACTCGCCGCCTTCAACACCGCGGGCGCGGTTGGCGCCGTCGGTGACGAAGCGGTCGAGCACGCGGTCGAACGGCTTTTCCGGGAACTTGCCCCACCATTTGTCATTGCGCTTCAGCTCGATCTGGGTGCCGCGCGTCCAGGACACGAATTCGTAGGGGCCGGTGCCGTTGGCGTTCTCGTTGAACCATGCCTGGCCGAGGTCGTCCTTGTGCTTGGCGATGTCCTCGTCCGACAGCATCTCGATGCGGCTGAGATTGGAGGCGAGGAAGACGGTCGGCGCCTTAGTCTCGACCTTGACGGTCTTGGGATCGACCACGGTGACGCTGGCGATGTCGTCGACCAGATAAGATTGGCCCTGGCCGATCTTCAGCAGCCGGTCGAGCGTCGCCTTGACGTCGTTGGCATCGAAGGCGGTGCCGTCATGGAAGGTGACGCCGTCGCGCAGCTTGAAGGTCCAGACCTTGCCGTCCTGTTTCCATTCCGTTGCAAGCGCCGGCAGCAATTTGGACGGATCGGTAAGGTCGAAATCGACCAGTCGATCGTAGATGTTGCGGGTGACCGTGAACTCCCAGTTCACGTTGGCCTTGGCCGGATCGATGGTGCTCGGCTCGCCGGCATCGGCATAGACGAAGGTGGATGCGTCGGCAGCGAAGGCCGAGTAGGAGACGCCGCTGGTCAAAAGCCCGAGCGCCAGTCCCAAAATCCCATTGCGAAGCTTCATTGTTCTCCCCTTATTTTTGGTCTCCGGAAATAGAATATATCATATATGATGGAGGTCGCAAGCACGCATGTTGTGTTTCCACGCCGCGTGGCGGGCAGCAAGATGCAAGCATTGAGGCGCAAAAAGGCCTAGCCCTCATGGCTCATTAGCCCGATGTATCGGGACATTAGTCAGGGTCGCGAACGACGCGAAGGCTCTTCTTCGGCTCCTTCCTTGCTCTCGATGGCGGCGAGATGCTCGACGAATTTGCGGCCACCTTCGATCAGGTCCTGCTCGAAGGCGCGCCGCAGCGCTGCCTCGTCCTTCGCACGCAAGGCGGCGATTGCATTGACGTGCTGGTGCTGGCCTTCATAGGTCGGATGGCCATGCGGGTAGAGTAGGTTGAGCAGCGGGCCGGCCTGGATCCACAGTCTCTCGATCATCTCGATCAGATGCGGCATTTCCGATTGGCGATGCACCGCGAAGTGGAAGTCGTAATTGTACTGAAGCGCGGCCGGGTAGTCCTTGGTGCGCTCTGCTTCGATCAGCTTGTGGTGGATATCTTCGAGCGTTTTCAGGAACGGCTCGTCGATATGCGGCATTGCCTTGGCGGCCGCATAAGGTTCCAGCACGAGGCGAATGTCGCGCAGCTCCAGATATTCCTTGAGGCTGATCCGCCGCACGCGGATGTAGTAGCCCGGCTTCATCTCCAGCGCGCCATCCTTGACGAGCTGGAAGATGGCTTCGCGCACAGGCGTCTCGCTGGTGCCGAGCTGCTTTGCAAGGCCGCGGATCTTCAGCCGGTCGCCGGGATGAAGCCGCGCCGACATCAACTCCTGGCGAAGACGCAGGTAGATCTGCGAAGACAGGCTCGTCGCCTGGATCTCAGGCAGGTTCTGCATTCGTCAGCGGACTCGCTTTTCGCATCTGGCCAATGGTTCTCAAGATCACACGCCGCCGGACCTGTCCATATCGCGGGTCCGCAGCCTTTCGAGAATTTGGTTCATAAGAACCGCGTTTCCGTCTTCGCTAGCCGGGCAACAAACCCATTCCATAATTGCCGTATCGCTTGCCGACCCGCTCCATTTCCGCTTCGGGAAGCAGGGCCGGTTCGCCGACCTGCAACGCCATCAGATACTGACGCGCCAGCGTCTCCAGTTTCACCGTGGTCTGGAAGGCGGCTTCCAGCGTCTTGCCGATTGCGATCATGCCGTGATTGGCGAGCAGACAGGCGGTGCGATCCTTGAGCGCCTCGACCGCCGATGCCCCGAGCTCCATGGTGCCAAAGGTGGCGTAGCGGGCGCAGCGCACATCGGTGCCGCCGAAGGTCGCAACCATGTAGTGGAACGACGGCAGCGGCTTGCGCAGGCATCCCAGCGCCACACAGGCATCGGCATGGGTATGGATCACCGCATTGGCGACCGGGTAGGCGTCGAGGATCGCGGCGTGCATGTGCCATTCGCTCGATGGAACGCCGCCGATCATGCTGCCGTCGTCTTCGACGCGGACAAGCCTGGACGGCGTGAGATTGGCGCTGTTTGCCCCGGTAGGCGTGATCAGCATGCCGCCGGCAAGGCGGCAGCTCACATTGCCGCTGTTGCCGTGATTGAAGCCTTTGTCCTGCAGGCGCCTCACGGTGTCGACGATTGCCTGGCGAGGTGTGTCTTCGTCCATCGTCACCTCAGTGCTCCGGATGCCGCATGGATTCCAGCGTCGGCAGGAACATGTCCGGTGGCCCAAGCTTTCCGGATTTGAGGCTGAGCGCGACGATCTCGCCTTCTTCCGTTGTCGCGCGCGCGATGCCGGGCCCTTGGTAGGCGCCGATCCTCAGGCGATCTATTCCAAGCTGCTCGACAACCGATCCGGACGTCTCGCCGCCTGCGACGAGGAAGCGCCGGACGCCGCGCTTGCGCAGTTCTACGGAGAGCCGGCCAAGAATAGCCTCGGCGACACTTGCTGCGCCTTCGCGCCCATGTCTTGCCTGCGCGGTTCTGACCTGTTCCGGGCCGGCGGAGGTGGCAATCGCGATCGGACCGCCGTCGATATGCGTGCCCGACCAGCCGAGCGCCTGCTGAACCGCCGCATCGACGCTCGCGACCGCAGCGATGTCGATACGGTGCACCGGCCTTGCGTGCTCGAACGCAGTGAGCTGCTCGAGCGTGCGTTCCGCGCAACTGCCTGCCAGCACGACACCGGGGCTTTCGACCGCCGGCAGCGGCCGCTTGGGCGGCGCGTCGTCCAGCCAGCCGCGCTCACGCCAGAGCGCGGGGTAGTGGCGGATGACCGGCGCGTTGCCGGTCATCAGCGGCCAATCGACGGTGAGTGCTGCGACCGCGGCAAGATCGTCCGCATAGATGGCGTCCATGATGACGTGCCGCACGCCTTGCGCGACCAGATGGTCGAGATAAGCGCGGCGGGTGGATGGCTCTGCCCGCACGACATTGTGCGGCAACAGCCCGACGGCGAGTTTCGACTGCCGCTGCAACACGCGCACCAGGCTGGGATCGGTCATCGGGGTCAGCGGATCGTGCCGTTTCGGCGATTCCGAAACGAGCTGCGCGCCGACGAAGAGATGGCCCTGGAAGACACTGCGCGCGAGATCGCCGGAACTCGGGCAGAAGCCGGTATGCGTGGCCCGCGTCAGGGCAAGCAGGCTGTCGGCCACCGGGCCGATATTGCCGTCATCGGTGGAATCGAAGGTGGCGCAATATTTGAAGAACAGCCGTCTCGCGCCGATGTCGAGAAGCTGCTGTGCCGCGTCTTCCGATTTCCGCACGGCCTCGGCGGCGGGAACGACGCGGGTCTTTTGCGCGACGACCACGGCGGGCGAGTTGGCGAAATGGTGGACCAAGGCAGGCCTGGTCACGAAACCGCAGTCGACGCCGAGAGCCACCAGCATCGCTGCCGTTTCCATGCCGCCTGTGAGATCGTCGGCAACCACACCGATGATGGGCTGCATGTTCCTCCTGCAATCCCAACGCTATTGTGCGGGGATGATACATGATATATCGAACGCTGAAAAGCAGTCTCAGGCATCGGCTCGCACGCCGCGCGGCGGGGTTCCATGGATCAGCAGTCAAAGAACAATGACAGTATCTTGCGGGGCCGCGCGATGCGCGTCATCCCGGGAGGAATGTGGGGGCATCAAAATGCACCACGCCTGCCGGTCGGCTATCCGCAATATTTCTCACGCGCGCAAGGGTGCCGCACCTGGGATGCGGACGGACGCGAATACATCGATTTCCTCTGCGGTTGGGGGCCGATGATCCTGGGTTATGGCGATGCCGACGTCGAGGCGGCGGCCGGCAGGCAGCGGGAGCTTGGGGATGCGATGAACGGGCCGAGTGAGCGGCTCGTCGAATTGGCGGAACTGATGGTCGAGACTATCCCGCATGCCGACTGGGCGATGTTCTCCAAGAACGGCACCGACGCCACGACCGCCTGCCTGACGATCGCCCGCGCGGGCACCGGGCGCCGCAAGATCCTGGTCGCGCGGGGCGCCTATCATGGCGCCATTCCGTGGTGCTCGCCATCGGTCGCCGGCGTCACCGAGGAAGATCGCGCGCATCTTGTCCATTACGACTACAATGACGTCGAGAGCCTCGAGGCGGCGGCTGAGCAGTGCAGGGGCGATCTCGCGGCGATCCTGGTCTCTGCCTTTAAGCACGACCTTGGCAAGCCGCATGAATTGCCGACCGTGGCGTTCGCGCGAAAGGCGCGCGCGCTCGCCGACAGCGCCGATGCTGCGCTGATCGTCGACGATGTTCGTGCCGGCTTCCGCCTCGATATGGGCGGCAGTTGGGAACCGGTCGGCGTGCGGCCCGATATGGCCGCCTGGAGCAAGGCGATCGCCAACGGCCATGCGATGGCTGCCGTCACCGGCAACGACCGCTTTCGCGAAGGAGCGACACGCATCTTCACCACCGGCTCCTTCTGGACCGCCGGCGTGTCGATGGCGGCGGCGATCGCGACGATCCGGAAGCTCGGCGCCGTCGATGCGGTCGGGCATATGCGGGCCATGGGCCAGCGTTTCCGCGAGGGCCTCGACGCGCAGGCGCGCAAACACGGCGTGCCCTTGCGGCAAAGCGGGCCGGTGCAAATGCCGGTGCTTTTGTTCGAGAACGACGTGGATCGGAAGCTCGGAGAAACGTTCTGCCTGGAAGCACTCGCCGGTGGCGTCTACCTGCATCCGGCGCACACGCTGTTCCTGTCGGCTGCCCACCAGGAGGCGGATATCGACGAGGCGCTGGCGGTGACGGACGAGGCTCTGGCAGCGGTCGCGCGGCTGCAGGCCTGACAAGGCTCAGGGTGCCACGAAACCTTCGTGTCCCTGCAGGAAGCGTAGGAAATCCTCGCCGCCCAGGATGAGGTCCTGCTCCATGGCGGCGCGCGCCTTTTGCGAATTCTTTTCGCGCAGGCCCTCAATTACCGTCAGGTGCTCGGCGGCGCCGACATATTTGTGTCCACCCTCCTTGTAGAACACCGTCAGCATCGGCCCCATCGAAACCCAAAGGCTTTCGATATGCGCGACCAGCATCTCCATGCCTGAGAGCCGATAGACGGTGAAGTGGAAGTCCCGGTTGTAGCGGAATGACAGTTCCGGATCGCTGGCCCGGTCCGCCTTCTCGAACACTTTCTGGATGGCGGTCAGCTTTTCGATGTCATCCCTCGTCGCATTCTGGGCGGCGAGTCCGGCGGCAAGGCCCTCCAGCGACAGCCTTATGGTGCGCACCTCCATGTAACGCGCCAGCGTCAGCGCCGGCACGGTGACGAAGCGGCCCGAGCGCAGTTCCAGGCCGCGTTCACTGACCAGCCGCAGGCAGGCTTCGCGGACAGGGGTGACGCTGGTGCCGAGTTGGTCGGCGAGATCCTGCATCACCAGGCGCTGTCCCGGCCGGAACTGACCCGCGATCAACCCTTCGCGAAGGGCGACATAGGCGCGTGCGGACAGATTGCCTTGCTCAAGCGGCTGAATGTTCACGGCAAAGGTCTCCTCGGCTTTGTTGAGTGGCGTCTTCTGCCGGCGGTGATTCTACAAGATATAACCAATAGACGCTTTTTCTCTCCTTGTATTGTCGGCCGGCTAGAGCCGGATGACGTATCGTTGAATCGTCGCCCTGCACCAACTCTTTGTTGAAGCATGTTCATCTCCGGAAACCGAATCCCACCTTTTGCTGCACTGAACTGCGGTTCGGGATCATGCTCTAAGCGAGCAGGGATTGCGCAACGCTTTCGACCCCCGCCGCGTCGAGCTTGTAGTGACGGTAGAGATGGGTCGGCGGGGCGATCAGGCTGTACTCGTCCTTGATGCCATGACGGACGAGCCGTGCGCCGCCGCCTTCCTCGGCTAGCACTTCGGCGACGGCGCCACCCAGCCCGCCGAGGATATTGTGCTCCTCGACGGTCAGGATGATGCGCGACTTGCGTGCCGCCTGCATCAGCACCACGCGGTCGAGCGGCTTGATAGTGTGCATGTCGATGAGGCCGACGGAGTGACCCTTGCCGTTTAGCGATTCCATGGCTTGCTTGGCCGAATGCACTGCCATGCCGCAGGCTATGAAGGTGAGATCGCTACCGATGCCGTGGACCACGGCCTTACCGAATTCGAACGGCTCGTCACCGGCATAGACGACCGGATCGTGGCCGCGCGAGATGCGGAAATAGATCGGCTGCGGATGATTGACCGAAGCGCGCAGCGCCGCGGCGAATTGCGGGCCGTCCGCAGTCGAGACGACGGTGAGGTCGGCAATCGAGCGCATGATGGCGATGTCTTCCGTCGCATGGTGCGAGGTGCCGTAGAAGCCGAGCGAGATGCCGGTGTGGTGGCCGATCAGGCGGACCGGCTGCGCGCAATACGCGACGTCCATGCGGATCTGCTCGCAGCAGAGCAGCGCCAGGAAGGAGGCGAAGGTGGCGACATAGGGTATGACGCCGGTCGTCGCCATGCCGGCCGCGGCCGAGACCATGTTCTGCTCAGAGATGCCGAATTGCGTGAAGCGCGCGGGAAAGCGCTGCGCGAAGCCGACGAGCCCGTTGGAATGCTGCAGGTCGGCGGTGCCGGCGACGACCGGATGGCCGGCCTCGGCGAGTTCGATCAGCGTGTTGGCTAAGGTCGCAAGCGAGGGCGCGCGGTTGTTGAGCTCGCGATACTGCCAGCTGTCGGGATGCAAGACAGCGCTCATTCCGCACCTTCCTGGATCATGTCGCGGGCGCGCGCTTCGTCTTCCGGCGCGAGATAGCCCAGGTGCCAGCCGGGTTCGGTTTCCATGTAATCGATGCCTTTCCCCTTGACCGTTCTGGCGATGATGCAGCAGGGCTTTTCGCGGGCAGTGTCGGTCTTAACCTTCCGCAGCAGGTTGGCGAGCGCCACGACGTCGTGACCGTCCACCTCATGAACCTCCCAACCGAAGGCGCGCCACTTCTCGTCCAGCGGCTCGACCGCCGCGACGTCGTCGACCTTGCCGTCGAGTTGGTAGCCGTTGCGGTCGATGATCGCGACAAGCTTGCTCAGGCGATGTGTGGCGGCGCTGATCGCGGCCTCCCACACCTGGCCCTCCTGCATCTCGCCGTCGCCGAGCAGGACGAAGACGTTGAAGTCCTTTCTGTGGAAACGGGCGCCCAGCGCCATGCCGACGCCGTTGGACAGGGCATGGCCGATCGAACCGGAGCTGAAGTCGACACCGGGCACTTTGCGCATATCGGGGTGATCGCCGAGCGGGCTGCCGAGGCGGGTGTAATCGTCGAGCCAGGAACGGTCGAAGAAATCGAGGTCGGCAAGGATCGGAAACTGCCCGACAGCCGCATGGCCCTTTCCCATCAGGAAGCGGTCGCGGTCCGGCCAGTCCGGCTCGCCGCGGCGGATACGCATCGTGTCGTAATAGAGCGTCGAGAAGATCTCGGCGCAAGAGAAGACGGACGAGTAGTGGCCGACCTTGGCGATTGAAATCAGCCTGATCGTCTCCAGCCGCACGAAGCGCGCGCGCTCGCGCAGGCGATCAGCCTGTTCGTCCGATATCGCGTCCGTGCCGCTGTTGCTCGGCCATCGGCTCGCACCTGAGGACGTCATGCCAGTCTCCTCCGTTTCCCTGTATCGACTCTCGACAACTTATAAGTTATAAGATATCTGGTTGAGCCGCAAGAGCAATCATCCGACTATAGGGAACAGGAATGCTGCACAACTCTGCTCGGGCCCTTGACATGAGCCTGCATCTGCATTCGCAGACGGACCCGCGGCGGCACGAGCAGGATGGACCGCTGATCATCTCAGGCGGCGACGGCGTTTATGTCAGCGACGATGCCGGAAACCGCTATATCGAAGGCATGGCCGGCCTGTGGACGGCGTCGCTCGGTTTCAACGATCAGAGGTTGGCCGCCGCTGCGGCCGTCCAATTCGCCAAGCTCGCCAATTACCATACCTTCAACCATCGTTCAAACGAGCCCTGCATCGACCTGATCGAGCAGCTTGCGGCGGTCTCGCCAATTCCAGACTGCCGGATATTCCTCGCCAATTCCGGGTCGGAAGCCAACGATTCCATGATCAAGCTCGCCTGGTATTATCAGGCCGCGCGCGGCAAGCCGGAGAAGCGGCGCATCATCAGCCGCAACGGCGCTTTCCATGGCAGCACGGTGATGGGCGCGGTGCTGAGCGGCCTGCCGCATATGCACCGTTCGTTCGGCATGAACACCGACGACATCCTTTTTGCAGGCAAGCCGCATTTCTATCGAGAAGGGCGGGAAGGCGAGA
Organism: Mesorhizobium sp. M2A.F.Ca.ET.043.05.1.1; assembly: GCF_003952445.1. Classification (NCBI taxonomy): domain Bacteria; kingdom Pseudomonadati; phylum Pseudomonadota; class Alphaproteobacteria; order Hyphomicrobiales; family Phyllobacteriaceae; genus Mesorhizobium; species Mesorhizobium sp. M2A.F.Ca.ET.043.05.1.1. The sequence continues at coordinate 3,240,127 of NZ_CP034446.1, read as the reverse complement.
GCGAGGAGGCGTTCGCCGACCGGCTGATCGCCGAGCTCGAGGCGATGCTCCTGGCGGCCGGGCCAGAAACGATCGCAGCCATGATCGCAGAGCCGGTGATGGGAGCGGGCGGGGTGATCGTCCCCCCGCAAAGTTATTTCCCCAAGCTGCGCGCGTTGCTCGATAGATATGACATCCTGCTTCTGGCCGACGAAGTCGTCTGCGGCTTTGGCAGGACGGGCAACTGGTTCGGCAGCGAGACTTTTGGTTTCAAGCCGGACATGTTCTCCGTCGCCAAGGGTCTGTCCTCGGGCTATCTGCCGATCGCAGCGGTGGTTGTGTCGGATACGCTCTATCAGGCGATCGCCGACGAGGGACACCGCAACGGCGTCTTCGGGCACGGCTTCACCTATTCGGGCCATCCCGTCACCTCGGCGGTCGCTGCCGCAGCGTTGCGCATTTACCACGAGATGGATGTCGCCGGCCGTGCCCGGAAACTGGGCGCGCAGATGCTGGGAGCGCTGCGCAACGCGCTCGCCGACCATCCAATGGTCGGCGAGATACGCGGCGTCGGCCTGCTTGCCGGCGTCGAGCTTGTCGCCGACCGGCGCACGAAACAGGGTTTTCCTACCGAGGCCAGGGTTGGCGCGCAAGTCGAGCGCGCCTCCCGGCAACGCGGCATCATCCTGCGCAACATGGGTGACGTGCTGGCGCTTTGCCCGCCTTACATCATCGAGCCGGACCAGATCGACGAACTCGTCGGCGCGCTTTTCCTCGCCATCGAAGACACAAGGGAGAGCCTCTCGCTTTGAGGCTTGGCTGCCATGACAATCACCACAGACAGGACAAAAGCATGCATCCCGAAGTCGTAGCTTTTCATCACGGCAAGTGGGGCCGGCGCGCCGGCACGACGCTCGAATTTCGCAATCCCGGCCCGACGACCTCAGCAGCGGGAGCGTCGGGCTTTGGGCCAGACAGCAGGTTGCCGACTCCTTCAACCATCACGGGCGAACCTGCTCCTGCTTCCTTGACGGATAATTTATAAGATGTAAGTTGTAAGAAGAATGATGTGCCGCCATCCGCAAAGTCCCTTGGCGATTGGAGGGGGACAAGCTCAGAGAGAGGGGCCGGCGCGACGCCTTTGTGCACTATGCGCTGACCTCAGGCGTCGGACATGGACGGGGGATCGTTTGGACAAGGCATTACAGGTCATTGCTACGCCCCGCTTCCTGCTTAATGTGACCATCCTGGGCGTATTCCTCATCCTGGTCGGAACAGCGGTCGCATTGTTCGGGACGAGCGCCAGCAAGCTGACTTACGTCAATGCGCTAGTCAGCCTGATCGCCGTTCTGGGCTTGACCGTATACAGCGGAAATTCCGGCATCCTGTCCTTCGGCCACGTTGGCTTCATGGCGCTTGGCGCCCAGATTTCCGCCAGCCTGACAATACCGCCCGCACTTAAGGCCAGCGCGCTTCCTTTGCTGCCTTCGTTCATACAGCAGAGCCAGTTCGGCCTCCTGTCGGCCACGGTCATGACGCTGGTCATCGTAGGAATTGTTGCCGCCGTTGTGGCGATCCCCATCGCAAAGCTGGGTGGAGCCTCCGGCGCGATCGGCACGCTGGGCTTTCTCATCATCGTCAATTCGCTGATTGTCGGCGCGCAAGGCATCACACGCGGCAGCCAGGCAATGTACGGCATCGCGCCGCTTGCGAGCGTCGGTGTAGCCACGGCGCTTGCGCTTTGCGCGCTTTTTGTCGCGCGGGCCTATCGGGATGCGATAGCCGGCCTGCTCTTACGATCCAGCCGGGAGGACGAGGCAGCCGCCTATGCGATCGGCGTGGACGTCGTGCGTCAACGGCAACTGGCCTTCATCGTCAGCGCGATCATCACCGCGTTGGCGGGAGTCGTGCTGGCCCACTCCCTTACCGTCTTCTCGGCCAAGGTCTTCTATCTGGAAATGACGTTCTCTCTGATCGTCATGTATGTCGTGGGTGGTGCCGGCAGCGTCACCGGCGCCGTAGTCGGGGTCACAGTCGTCACTCTGCTTGTCGAGATACTGCGTCGCCTGGAACCCGGCGTTACGATCGGTCCGATCCATCTGCCCCAGATATTCGGCCTGACGGTGGTCGGCCTGAGCGTTGCCATCCTGGTGATCCTGCTGGTGCGGCGCCAGGGGCTTGTCGGCCACGCGGAAGTCGAGGATCTGTTCCTGTCACGCCGATTGCGGAACCAGGGAATGGGCGCGCTGCCGTCCGACAAGCCAGAGCCTTCGTCGCTCTCGGCCAGAGAGTTGAGCAAGTCCTATGGCGGTGTCCGGGCGCTCGATGGCGTCACCCTGACGCTTGCGTCGGGGCAGGTCCTGGGTTTGATCGGCCCGAATGGCTCGGGTAAGACGACGCTTCTCGGCTGTCTGGCCGGCACCCTTGTGCCGAGCGGTGGGACCATCGTGCTCGCTGGCCAGGATATATCAGGCTATTCGTCCTTCCGCATCGCGCGTCTCGGCGTCGGGCGCACCTTCCAGACGGTCCGTCTTTTCGGTCGCCTAACGGTGCTCGAAAACGTCAAAGCCGCGCTTGCGCAGAAGTTCGCCGATCTTGGTCATGCCGAACTCGAACGGATGGCCGTCGGTCTGCTTGAAGCGCTCGGCATCGCCGATATGCAAAACCGGCCCGCCAACGAACTCGCCTATGGCCTGCAGCGACGTCTGGAAATTGCCAGGGCACTGGCGACCAATCCGCGGTTCATGCTTCTGGACGAGCCTGCCGCGGGAATGAACGAGGGCGAGACGCGGGAACTGCTCGCGACGCTACGCAAGGTGGTGCGGGAGCGCGGCATCGGGCTGCTGATCGTCGACCACGACATGGCTCTCATCATGGAGCTCTGCGACCGCGTGGCCGTGCTGAACAAGGGGCAGTTGATCGCCGAGGGCGAGCCGGACGCCGTGTGGGCGGACCCTGCTGTGCGCGAGGCCTATATCGGCAGGCGATCTGCCAAGAAGGACTGGAATATCCAAGACAAGGGTGTTGGCAACAAGGAGGAAAGCAATGCTTAAGGCAAAGGGCTTGGCGGTAGCTATGCTTGTGGGATTGATGGGCGGTTCGGCGTTGGCCGACGACATCAAGATCGGGGTCGTGGGAGGGCAGACCGGCGCGTTGGCGATCTTCGATCAACCGCTACTGCTGGGTGCCCAGCTGGCCGCTAAGAAAATCAACGCGGCGGGTGGCATCGAGGGCAAGACAATCCAGATTCTCGCACGGGACACGCGCTCCGAGACCAGCGAAGCGGCCGTCATGGCGCAGGAACTGGTCAGCGAAGGAGTCAACGTGCTGGTGACACCGGCGGATGGCGACCCGACCATTGCCGCCGGCCAGGTAGGCCAGGCGGCCGATGTGCTGACCATCTCAGGCACCGCGACGCCGCCGATCCTGCCGGGCATGGTCGGCGATCATCTTTATCTCAATGCCGTACCTGACAGCATCCAGGCGGCTGTGCTCGGCAAATATGCGGCAAAGACCGCCGGGTACAAGACCGCGGCGATTCTCCTTTCGCCCGACAGTCCATATACCGACAAGCTGCCCAAATATTTCGGCCAGGTGTTCGAGAAATACGGCGGCAAGGTCGTCTCGACCATCCAATACAAGATGGGCCAGCAGGACTTCACCGTCGAGGTAAGCAAGATCAAGGAACTCAATCCTGCTCCAGATGTGATCATGACGTCGGCATATGAGCCCGACTTCCCCGCACTTCTGCAGCAATTGCGGGCGGCAGGCGTGGACACGCCCGTACTGGGCTCCGACGGGATCGATACTCAGACGGTAGTGGATCTCGGCAAGGTGTCGGAAGGGGTCATCTATTCGGCGAGCGGCTTCCCGTTGCCGGGCAGCCGCCTGGAAGCCTTCAACAAGGAATTCCAGACGGAATACGGCTATCCCACCGATACCGTGACGAGCGCTGTCGGTTACGATCTGATCGAGATTATCAAGGCGGCCGTCGAACGCGCCAACGGCAAACTGGACGGCCCATCCCTGATAGCGGGCATGGAGACTATCGAGAACCTGCCGGTGACGACGGGCACCATCACCTACAAGGGAACGAACAGGGTTCCCTTGCGGACCGTGTTCCTGGTGAAGGTGACCAGTGGTCACAAGGAACTCGTGGTCGACGAGACGCCCGCGCTCGAAGACATCCCAGCTCCCTGAAGATGTCTGAAGGCGGAGACCCATGATGAGAACACTTCTTAAGGTTCAGAGGTTGTGCGTGTCCTACGGCGCGGTGCAAGCCGTGCGGGGTATCGATCTCGAGGTCCTGACCGGACAGATCGTTACGCTCCTCGGGGCGAACGGTGCGGGCAAAAGTTCCGTGCTTGGCGCCTGCATGGGTCTCGTGGCGCTCGCCTCTGGGTCGGTGACCTTCCGGGACGAGGACATCTCCCGGAAGGGCACCGAGCAGATCGTGCACCGCGGAATGACGTTGACGCCGGAGGGACGGTTCGTTTTTCCGCAGCTCACGGTGCATGAAAATCTGCTGATTGGCGCGGCGGGAACCTCCGCGTTGCGCTCGCGCACGCAGCAGAACGTCGAGAAGAATTTCGATCTTTTTCCGCGTTTGCGCGAAAGAAGCAGTCAAGTTGCCGGCACGCTCTCTGGCGGCGAACAACAGATGCTCGCGATCGCGCGCTCTCTGATGTCCGAGCCAGAACTGCTTCTGCTCGACGAGCCATCGCTTGGCCTCGCGCCCAACATCGTCGATCAGATCTTCGACCTCATCGTCTCGCTCAACAAGTCGGGCACGACCATCCTGCTCGTCGAACAGAATGCCGAATTGTCGCTGGACATTTCCGACGCGGCCTATCTCATGCAGGCGGGTGTCATGGTCAAGCATGGCACAAGCGAGAGTATGCGAGAAAGCGGCGACATCCATGCCATGTACATGGGAGTGTGAGCCTTGGAATATTTCTTCCAACAGGTGCTGAATTCGCTCGCCCTCGGCGGAACCTACGCCTTGGTGGGAATCGGTCTCGCCATGATCTTTTCCGTACTTGGCCTGATCAACTTCGCCCATGGCGAGTTGATGACCATCATGGGTTACGCTCTCTTCTACTGCCTGTCGTCGGGCATGCCCTTCGCGCTCGCATTCGTGGCCGCCCTCGCGGTAACGGTCATCGCGGCCTTAGTAATGGAGATCGTCGCGTTCAGGTCAGTTCGCAATGCCGACATCGTGGTCATGCTGCTGACAAGCTTCGCAGTAAGTTCCATCCTGCACGTGCTGTTCCAGAATGTCCTTGGCGCCCGCCCGAAAGCGATCGCCGTGCCCGAGAGCCTGACAGGGGCCATTACGCTCGGAAGCTTCCATTTCGGCAAGGTGCCGATGTTTTCAATCCTCACCAGTGCCTTATCGCTGGCACTCTTGACGCTTTTCCTCAAGCGGTCGGTCGTGGGTATAGCCATGCGCGCCGCGGCGCAGAATTTCAGAGTTACGCGGCTGATGGGCGTCAACGCCAATCTCGTCATCCTGCTCGCATTCGGGCTCTCCGGATTGCTGGCGGGAATAGCCGGGGTGCTCTGGATATTCCAACGCGGATCGGTCGATCCGGCAATGGGAAGCATGCCGGTCATCAAAGCCTTCATCGCGGTTGTGCTGGGAGGGCTCGGCAGTCTGCCCGGGGCGGCCGTGGGCGGTCTCATCCTGGGGGCTCTGGAGGTGTTTCTTCGCGCCTACCTGCCGGAGGCGGTGCTGCCATACCGGGATGCCATCAGCCTCTCCATCATTATCGGCATTTTCACCATCGTTCCGCATGGCCTGTTCGGCCGCAGGGAAGCCGTCCGGTGAGGGCCGCCATGGGGGCTGCGGACGATTCAGGCGGAAACCACACAAAGACGATAGGGGCCGGCAATGACCGATCTTGCATACGGTAGCATTGGCGAAATGCGCATCTATCCGCTGTACTGCGGCGGTGACATGACTGATTGGGCCGTGTTCGATCCGTTCGATCCCCGCGCCGGCCAGAAGGTCTTCAACCCTTATTTCGTCTACGTCATTACGCATCCGGAGGGCAATGTGCTGTTCGACAGTGGCGCGCATCCGACGCTGAGAACCGATCCGCATTCCAGGCTTGGGGCCGCGGCCGATTCTTTTCAAGTCGTTATGACCGAGGAGGATTGGCTTGTTCCCCGGCTGGCAAGCATTGGTATGAGTACGTCGGACATCTCGCACGTGGTTCAGTCCCATCTCCATTTTGATCATGCTGGTGGGTTGGAGTGGCTTACCCATGCCAAGGTTTATGTCCAGCGCGACGAGCTTGCCTTCGCCCGCAATCCACCACGGTATCAACGTGAGATATTCGTGCAGAAGGATTTGAACCACCCCATCGATTGGATCGAGCTTGATGGCGAGTTCGACCTGTTCGGTGATGGTTTGCTGCGGATTTTTCCGACACCGGGGCATACGAAAGGCCATCAATCGCTTCTCGTTCACCTCAGATCGAGGCCGGTGTTCCTTCTTGGTGACGCAGCCTATCTGGTATCAAAGATGCGCGAACGATTGGTTCCGGCCGTCGCCTGGAGCCCCGACGCATTCATGTCCACTTGGGATCTCGTGGAAGAAATCGAGCGCTCACAGAATGCCCTGCTGGTGGCGACGCACGAGCTCGACTATGAAACGTCGGTTCCCATGGCGCCGGCGCGCTGGTACGCCTAGGGACTGGGCTTGGCTAATGGTTCAAATCCGCGCGGCTGAGTCCCCTCATCAGGCCGCACCCGCCGCGACCGTGACAAAGGCGGGGCGGCTAGAATTTTCGGCGCGTTGCTACTCAGGCCAACATCTCGTTGTGTCGCTCCAATTGCAGGCGGGTGCGGCGGATATGGCCGCCGAGGATAAATCCAGACTGTTCGCCGTCGCGCTGTTAAGTGCCTCGAGGATCAGGCGGTGCTCGTGATGTACCGCCGCCATGCCAGCCGAGCCCACCGAAGCAGCGAAAGCGTGGGGGTATTGCGGGGTGGTGTTCCAGAGTTTGTGGATCATCTGGGCGAGCTGGGGCATGTGCGCGCCTTCATAGCTCAGGAACTCGCGGTCGAGCTGCAGGAACTCGTCGATGCTGCCGGCGGCTTCGATGCACAAGAAGACGTCTTCCGGACGCACAAGCGTTTCGGGCGAGAGGTTCGCGCTGCTTTCGGAAAGCGCCAGCGGCTCCAGCCGTTCGCGGATCTTGTAGATCTCGATGCATTCGGCACGGTCGAGCTTGGAAATCCAGGCACTGCTGTTGGGCACGAGGATGACCTGCCCCTAGCTTCCCAGCTGCCGCAGCGCCTCGCGCACGGGGGTGCGGCTGACGCCGTATTCCTCAGCGAGCTCCTCCTGGCGCACACGGCTGCCCGGCCGCAACCGCCCCGACAAGATAGCGTCGCGCAGCGCATCGGTGACGCGGCTGCATCGGCGCGCAAGTGGGAATCGGCACGAACCATCCGCTCACAGATGAGGTCTGGCGGGATGCCAAAGCCGGCGGTCCGTTCCGCGCTCATAGCCTTTGCCGGCTGGGAAGGAGACCAGCTCGAGCTGCATGCCCCAGGGGCTCAGGAAATAGACCCAGCTCTGGCCGGCGCTCGGCCCCCCGGTGCGCACTGTCGGCTCGCCGAGCACACGGACGCCCCGCGCCTTAAGATAGGCGATCGCCGCGTCGATGTCGTCGACATAGAAGGCGAGATGATGACCGCCGACGTCGCTGTTGCGGGGCTGCGTGGCATTCCGGTCCGGAGCGGAATATTCGAAGATCTCGAAATTGGAACCGTGACGGCAGCGCAGGAATTTGAGCTGCTTCATCACGGCCCGGGGATGGACATTGAGATGGGTCTGCATCCAGTCCCCATCGGACTGGAAAGCCCCAAGTTCGTAAAATGGCTCGCAGCCGATAATTTCGACGAAGAAATAGACGGCTTCGTCGAGGTCGGGAACGGTGAAGCCAATATGATCGGTGCCGCGCAGCCCTGGAAGGCCGTTGCCGGCATGGTTGGGATCGTCAAGCATTTGTGGCCCGCATATTGTCGTAGGACTGTATACAATGCGAAGCGGTTGGCAAAGCGCTTTAACTGTTCTGGCGAAATATTTCCCCAGATTGTATCCAATAATAGATTTGGCAGAGGTGGAGGATTTCATGACAGACAGAACCGCTCACGATCCGGCGTTGGGTATCGCCTACGTCAACGGCAGCTATATGCCGCTGGCCGAAGCGGCCATTCCGCTCACCGACCGTGGCTTCGTGCGATCCGATGCGACCTATGACGTCACCCATGTCTGGAAGGGTCGCTTCTTCAGGCTCGACGATCATATCGAGCGCTTCCTGGCTTCCATGCGCGGCCTGCGCATGAGCCTGCCGCTGTCGAAGGCCGAGATGGCCGATGTCCTCATCGAGTGCGTGCGCCGCACCGGACTTCGCGACGCCTATGTGCAGATGACCTGCACGCGCGGCGTGCCGCCGGCAGGCACGCGCGATCCACGGCTTTGCCAGAACCGGTTCTATGCCTTCGCGCAGCCTTTCGTCTGGATCGCCAATGACGAGCAGCGCTGCGACGGGCTGAAGATGGTGGTGAGCTCGGTGCAGCGCATCCCTCCCGAATCGCTCGATCCGCGCATCAAGAATTTCCACTGGCTCGATCTCACCATGGGCATCTTCGAGGCCTACGACAAGGACGCCATCGTCGCTGTGCTCAATGACGGCAAGGGCAACGTCACAGAAGGCGCGGGCTTCAACGTCTTTTCGGTGAAGGGCAACGTCATCACGACACCGGACCGTGGCGTCTTCGAGGGCATGACGCGCCGCACGGTGATCGAGTTGGCCGCCGAAGCAGGCGTCACCTGCGAGGTGCGGCCGCTGCCGATCGAGGAACTGCGCGACGCCGACGAGATCTTCATCTCAAGCTCCGCCGGCGGCATCATGCCGGTGACGGTGCTCGATGGCCGCATCTACGGCAACGGCAAGCCCGGACCGATCACCAACCGCATCCACGATCTTTACTGGGCAGCGCACAGGGCCGGTCCGCTTTGCACGCCGGTCAGCTACGAGACAGTCGCATGAGCACGGAAACACAACGCGTCTTCCTGGTGACCGGCGGCACGCGCGGCATCGGCGCGGCCTGCGTCGAGCGGCTGGCGGCGGATGGCGCGCGGGTCGTCTTCACCGGGCGCGACCAGACGGCCGCCGATGATGTGATCGCCGCGGTTCCCGGCGCCGTCTTCGCCGCCGGCGACGCGACCAGCGAGGCCGACTGCAAGCGCGCGATCGAGGTCGCGCTGGAGCTCGGCGGCGGCCATATCGCCGGCCTCGTCAACAATGCCGGCGCCGGCGGGCGCGGCGCCTTCGACCAGACGACGCTTGACGACTGGAACAGGACGATAACGGCCAACGCCACCTCGGCCTATCTGTTCACGCGTCATGCGCTTTCGGGTCTGCGCGCCGCGCGCGGCGCCGTGGTGACGATCTCGTCGGTGGCCGGCATGGTCGGCGAGGAGGGGCTCGCGATCTACACCGCCTCCAAGGCGGCGCTGATCGGCCTCACGCAGGCGCTGGCGCTCGAATACGGCTCGGAGGTGCGCTTCAACGCTGTCTGCCCGGGCCAGATCGCCACGCAGATGATGGCAAAGACGCTGGCCATCCCAGGCCGGCGCGAGAAGCTGGAAATGCGCATCCCCGCGGCGCGCCTGGGCACGCCGGAGGAAGTCGCGGAAGCCATCGGTTGGCTACTGTCACCCGCAGCGAGTTTCATCAACGGCGCGGTGTTGAGTGTCGATGGCGGCGAGACGGCCGGCTTCATGACGCCGGGAGACGATCAAAAGGCCTGACTTTCAGGATAGCGGCCGACCCCGGTCGGCCATCGGCCTGCGCACGCCCCGCTCGAGATCGGCGAGGCGTGCGCAGGCTGCGTCGGGCACCTTGGAATCGCCAGGCTTCATTGCCGCTCGCGCACTTGTCATCAATTTCGCCGCGCTCGTTGACGCCCTGATCGGGTGAGCCGGCCGGCTTAAGTTCATGGCGGCCATCTCAGCATGCGGCCGCGCGGCTACTGGTTCAAATTGATCGACGACACGCACATACTCAACCGGCTTAAGGAATCGACTATGACCATGATAAGCGTCATAGATGTCGAGCTCAACGGGAGGGGCGCGGGCCTTGAACCCCTATCGCGCCATGATGACGCCGCCCATCCCGAATGTTTCAACATGATTAGCACCATCATGGAGTACAGAGCGCGGGCGGACTACCCGTCGTCTGTTTTGCTTAGACTCCTGGTCCTGCATTCTGCTGGCCCATCGTGGCGGCGATCGCCAAGGCCACGCCGCGATGTCTCCCGCGCGGGCAATTACCCGATCGGCTTGTAGCAGCTAGCGCGACCTCTCCTTGCGACTAAGACAGCCAGGAGCATGACGATCCCGAAGACGATCCTGGGGGCTGCATGCTTCTCGTCGCACTCGGCACGTTGGTGACTGGCGCAAACCTGCAGGTCGCGCTTCGCGATGTCGCCGCTGTCGGGCTGTTCAACGGGGTGATGATCAACATCCTCGGCATCCCTGCCATTATTGTGACGCTGGCGATGAATGGTGTCATGCAAAGCGCTGGGCTGCTTTACAGCGGTGGCTTCGCTCAAGGGCAGGCCCCAGCGATCCTGGTTGGGCTTTTTTCAGCAACGGTTTTTCGGCCTAACGCCCGCCAGCTGGCTCTTGATCGGGATTGCCGCCCTCGCCATCTGGCTGCTGAACCACAGCAGTTTCGGTCGCCGGTTGCTTCTCGTCGGCAGCAATCCCCGTGTCGCCCGGCTGTCGGGGATCGCCGTTCAACGAACGAGGCTTCTTGCTTATATTTTGAGCGGATTTTGTGCGGCATTGGCGGGCATTTTGCTGGTCGGCTTCAGCAGACACGCGACATTGAACATGGGCGCATCTCTCCTGTTGTCTTCTATCGCGGCCGTTCTCGTTGGCGGCACTGTGGCGAGTGGCGTACGACCGCACCTTGCCCGATGGTCAGCACTGCAAGAAACACACCTAGCATCAGGAGCGAATTCAAAAAATTCACGCTGAGCGTTGCAGGACCTATCACCACCAGAAGGGCGACGTAGACGGAGAGGAGCAAGATCCATGGTGGCAGCCAGAGGCGGATATCCGCCTCGCTGCGACGCACCCAGGCACGCACTCCGCCGTTCGCAAGCTCGGGGATAGCACGTGCCATCGGAATGGTTCGGCCAGAGCCGCCGTGACCAGCTGGCACGAGGAGATCAGTTCTGCGAAGGCCGAGCGCATCGCCTGGCCTGACCCGAGAGCCGCTTCTAGGATCAGCGGTCCGAAGCCCCGCGCGGCGAGGCTGCGCGCAATCGCAAGGCCGATCACGCCGGCTCCGGCAACGATGCAGTCGACCTGCTCCATGCTCAGTTCGCCTGGCCGGCGCCAGCGGCGCGTCTGCTGAAGAGCCGTTCGAGAATCACGTTTCCGCCCTCGGTGATGTCGGCGATGATCGCACGTTCGGCGGCGTCGGAATCCCCCTTTTCGACCGCGGCGAGGACCGCATGGTGATTGTCGATCATGGCGCGGCCCCCTTCGTGGTAGGACTCCGCGATCAACGGCCCCATCTGCAGCCAAAGCCGGTTCAGGATGCCGCGCAGCACCACCATGTCGCCTATATCGGCAAGCGCGAAGTGGAATGTCTGGTTGAGCTCCAGCGCTTCGGTCCAGTTCCTTCCGGTGATAGCGCTCTCGTTGCGGGCGATCAGATCGCGCAGCCGCTCGATATCCCTGGCTGTCGCCTTGAGGGCTGCCTCACGCGCGGCAAGCCCTTCGAGCTTCAGCCTGATCTGGCGGATCTCGCGATAGCGTTCCAGCGTGATGATGGGGACGCGCACCTCGCGCGCCGATTTCTGCACCAGCGCCTCGTCCTGGATGAGGCGCAGGATCGCGTCGCGGACCGGCGTGACGCTGGTTCCGAGCGACTGGGCGAGGTCGCGGATGGTCACCCTGGCGTCCGGCGCGAACCGTCCCTTGATCAGCGCCTCAGCGACGCGGGCATAGACGGTCTCGCCGAGGTTTTCGCGCTCGAGCGTCTCGAAGCTGAAGCTCGCCATGCCGTTCCCGTCCCGTTTTTTGGCTGCCGCCCAAAAGAGCTTGACACTATATCTTATAAGAAACATGATGCATCAAACAGCACAATGCAAGAGGGAACTGCGGACCCTTGGAGGGGGCATGGCAATACCCGCTTGGACGCAGGCAGACAGGAGCCATGATGGACCCCCGACCGAATTCCCCTGAAGCCCGCGATATAAGCTACCACATGCATGGCTACACCAACGCGCGCAAGCACCAGGAAACCGGTCCGCTGGTCATCGAAAAGGGCGATGGCGTCTATGTCGAGGACATTGCCGGCAATCGCTACATCGAGGCGATGGCGGGCTTGTGGAGCGTTGCCGTCGGCTTCTCGGAAAAGCGGCTGGTCGAAGCCGCGACAAGACAGATGTCGAAGCTGCCCTTTTACCACGACTTCGGATCGAAGGCGCATTCGCCGCTGATCGACTTGGCCGAGAAGCTGGTGCAGATGGCGCCGGTGCCGATGAGCAAGGCTTATTTCACCAATTCCGGTTCCGAGGCCAACGATACCGCGATCAAGATGATCTGGTATCGCTCGAACGCGCTCGGGCAGCCGGCGCGCAAGAAGATCATCAGCCGCAAGCGCGGCTATCATGGCGTCACCATCGCCTCGGCCAGCCTGACCGGCCTGCCGAACAACCATCTCTCCTTCGACCTGCCGATCGCCAACATCCTGCACACGTCGACGCCACATCACTGGCGCGACGCGGAGCCCGGCGAAAGCGAGGAACAGTTTTCCGCCCGGCTCGCCGACGAGCTGGAAAAGCTCATCCTCGCCGAGGGGCCTGAAACGATCGCCGCTTTCATCGGCGAGCCGATCATGGGCGCCGGCGGCGTCGTTGTCCCGCCCGCCGGCTACTGGGAAAGGATCCAGGCGATACTGTCGAGATACGACATCCTGTTGGTGGCCGACGAGGTGATCTGCGGGTTCGGCAGGACCGGCGAGATGTTCGGCTCGCAGACCTTCGGCATCAAGCCAGACATCATGGTGCTGTCCAAGCAGATCTCGTCCTCCTATCTGCCGATCTCGGCGCTGCTCATCAACGATCATGTGTTCGAGCCGATCGCCGACGAGAGCAACCGCATCGGCACCTTCGGTCACGGCTTCACCGGCGGCGGTCATCCGGTCGCCGCGGCGGTCGCGCTGGAGAACATCAAGCTGATCGAGGAGCGCGACCTCGTCGGCAATGCGCGCAAGGTCGGCGCGCATTTGCAGGCAAGGCTGCGCAAGCTTGCCTCGCATCCGCTGGTGGGCGAGGTGCGCGGCGTCGGCCTCATCGCCGCCGTCGAGCTCGTCGCCGACAAGGCGACCAAGGCGCCCTGGGGCAAGCCGGCTGCGCTCGGCGCGCTGGTCAACGGCTTCCTGCAGCAGAATGGCGTGATCTCGCGCAACATGGGCGATGCCATCGCCTTCTGTCCGCCACTGATCATCACCGAGGCGCAGATCGACGCTTTGGTCGATGCGTTCCAGCAGTCGCTAGACGCTGCCCTGCCGCAAGTTCATCCGGCTGGTCATTCCCGCATTGACACATAAGATATAAGATGTAAGTTACACGGCTATTGGACGCATCTGGTTGCGGCATGTCGCAGACCTATTAAATGCCAACGTAGAAATGGCAGTTGGATACCAAGGCAACCAAAGCCGAAATCGAGAAAACTTCAGCCCATCAGGGCGCTGAAAAATGGGAGACTGATATGAGAGGATTGAAGAAGTCACTGGCATTGGCACTGTCGGCGACGGTGCTGTCGGCAGGAATGGCGCATGCCGCCGACTGGTGGCCGTTCAAGATCGCGTCGGCGAAGGACGGCGATCTGAAGAAGGTCGGAGAGATCGACTACAAGCCGCTCGACAAGGCGGAAAAACCTTGGAAGCTGTGCGTGCTCTTTCCGCATTTGCAGGACAGTTACTGGGTATCGGTGGACTACGGCATCGTCGAGGAAGCGAAACGTCTCGGCGTCAAGGTGACGGTGCTGCAGGCCGGTGGTTACACGGCCCTCCCGAAGCAGATCTCGCAATATGACGACTGCGTCGCCTCGGGAGCCGACGCCATCCTGATCTCCGCGATCTCGGAAGCCGGCGTGGCGGCCAAGATCAACGAGGGCATGGGCAAGGGCATCGTCAACATCGCCGTCGCCAATCCGATCCTGGAGACACCGATCACCGCCCGCATCACGCCCGACTTCTACCAGAAGGGTTTTCAGACCGGCGAATATGTGAAGAAGTTTCTCGGCGACAAGCAGGGCACCGCAGTGGCGTTCCCCGGACCGCAGGGCAGCGGCTGGGCCGAAACCTACATGGACGGCTTCCGCGACAGCACCAAGACAGGCAACATCAAGCTGGTCGGCGAGATGTTCGGGGAGGCAAGCGTGCCGGCGCAGCTCAAGCTGGTCGAGGACGCGCTGCAGACCCATCCGGACGTCAACGTGATCTGGGGCGGCGCACCGACCGCGGAAGCAGCGATCGGCGCCGTGGCCGATGCCGGCCTGAGCAATGTGACGATCATGTCGTCCTACGAAAACCAGACCATGCTGAAGGCGGTGAAGGGCGGCCAGGTGCTGGGCTTCGCGACCGAGTATCCGGTCATTATGGGCCGCATCGGCGTCGACCTGGCGGTGCGCGCGCTGGAGAAGAAGGACCACGAAAAGGTTCTGCTGGTTGCCCCCGGCATCGTTACCAAGGACAATGTCGACAAGATCGACACGACCCAGATCTTCGCGCCGGACAACTGGCGCCCCGTTTTCTCGGTCGAATAGCAACGAGGCCGCCGGCGCGGCCTTCAGCTTCGCGATCATATCGCGATCCTCCCGGCCTGGCCGCCTTGCAGAAGGCGGTCAGGCGACTTGATGCAATTCCAGGCGAAACCGCCGCGCAGTTTGCTCGAATTGCTCTTGCCGGCTTTGGGCCTTTGGACAAGATGCTGGAAGTTACAGGGTTCACCAAAAGATTCCGCGGCATCGCCGCGCTCGATAATGTCGACTTCTCCCTCAACGAGGGCGAGGTCCATGCATTGCTTGGCGAGAATGGCGCCGGCAAGTCGACGCTTATCAATCTCATTGCCGGCACGTTTCCCTGGGCCGAAGGCGTCTACCGCATCAACGGCCGCACCATCACCAGCCTGACGCCGCAGGTGGCGCAGGAGATCGGCATCGCCGCCGTCTTCCAGGAATTCAGCCTGGTGCCCGACCTTACCGTGGTCGAGAACATCTTCCTCGGCCGCGAGCAGTCGTCCGGGCTGTTCCTGAAGCGCAAGCAGATGCGCCAGGCCGCCGCCGAGCTGCTGGACGGTCTCGGCTTCCATTTGCCGCTCGACGAGAAGGTCGCCTTCCTGTCGCGCGCGCAAAAGCAGATGGTCGAGATCGCCAAGGCGCTGCGCATGCGGCCGAAGGTGCTGATCCTCGACGAGCCGACCGCGTCGCTCACCGACGGCGAGGCGCAAAAGCTCTTCAATGCCGTGGCGCTGCTCAAGGCGCGCGGCGTCGGCATCATCTATGTCTCGCATCGCATGAGCGAGATCCGCAATCTCTCCGACCGCGTCACCGTTTTGCGCGGCGGCAAGAAGATCGGTACGGTGGTCACCGCCGAGATTTCGGACCAGGGCCTGATCGAGATGATGGTCGGCCGCCCCGTCGAACAGCTCTTTCCGAAGATCGAGGACAAGCCCGGCGCGGTCAGGCTCGAGGTGCGGGATCTCACGACGGAGAAGCACTCCGTCATCGGCGCCTCCTTCACGGCGCATGCAGGCGAGGTGGTCGGCCTTGCCGGACTGGTCGGCTGCGGGCGCAGCGAGCTCTGCCGCGCCGTCTTCGGCCTGGAGACTATCGAGGCGGGTACGATCATGCTGGGCGAGAAGCCGATCGAGCGGCCGACGCCGACGTCGATGCTTGCCGCCAATGTCTGTTATTTCCCGGCCGATCGCGGGTCGGAAGGCCTGGCACTGGTGCGGCCGGCGCGCGAGAACGCAACCATGAGCTCGCTCGATCTGCCGCAATTGTCGTCGGGACCGGTGCTGAAATTCTGGCGCGAGACCGAGACGATCAAGGAGCCGCTTACCAATCTCGCGCTCAGGCCCTTGGCGCCCGAGCGCAAGGCGTCCGCCTTCTCCGGCGGCAACCAGCAGAAACTGATGCTGGCGCGCGGCCTGATGAAATCCTTCGATGTCTATCTGTTCGATGAACCCACCGTCGGCATCGATGTCGGAGCGAAGGCCGATGTCTACAACCTCATCAAGTCGCTGGTCGAGGCCGGCGCCTCGGTCGTCGTTTCGACATCCGAATTGCCGGAGCTGATCAATCTCGCTTCGCGAGTCTATGTCATGCATGAAGGCAAAATCGTCGCCGAGCTTGCCCAGCACGAGCTCAGCGAAGCCCAGGTGTTGTCGCACTATTTCGGAGGGCGCGCATGAGCTCTGAAACGGCGACCGTGACCGCTGCCAACGCGCCATCGCATCGCGCGAGCCGGCTCGACCGCTTCCTCATGCAAGGCGGCATCGTCATCACCTTCCTGGTCGTAGCGGTCGTCGCAACCGCGCTGATCGAGCCGCGTTTCCTCAACCGGCTCAACCTGCTCAACGTCATGCGCAACTTCGCGCTACTGCTCATCCCGTCGCTGGCGCAGATGCTGGTGATGACGGCCGGCGGCTTCGACCTGTCGGTGGGCGCTGTGGTGTCGGCGACCTCGGTGGTGACTGCCGCGGTGATGCTGGTCGGCAGCTTCTATTTCCCCGGTATGGAATCGGCCCTCATCATCGCGTCGCTGGTGATTGCACTCGGCGTCGGGGCGCTTGTCGGCCTCGCCAATGCCGGTCTGGTTGCGACCTTCTCGCTCTCGCCATTCATGGTGACGCTGGCGATGATGTCGGTGCTGATGGGCATCGCGCTCTATTTCACGCAGGGCATTCCGATCTACGGCGTGATGGATTCCTTCGTCGCCAATGTCGGACGCGGCCAGTTCCTGGGCTTGCCGATCGTTCTTTGGGTGGGGCTGGGCGTGCTTGCCGCCTGCATCGTCATGCAGCGTTTCACTGCGCTCGGCCGCCATATCTACGCGGTGGGCAGCGACCAGCGCTCGGCGCGGCTGTCAGGCGTTGCCACAGGCCGCACGCTGATCGCGGCCTATATGCTCGCCGGCCTGCTCGCCGCGCTCACCGGCTTCCTGATGACGTCACGGCTCGGCTCCGGCCAGTCGACTATCGGCGGAACGCTGGCGCTCGAAACCATTGCCGCGGCCGTCATCGGTGGCGTCTCGCTGCGCGGCGGCGTCGGCCGCGCCGAACTGGTGGCGCTGGCGGCGCTGTTCCTGTCGGTGATCGCCAACGCCATGAACCTGGTGCAGGTCGACAGCAAATATCAAACGCTGGTGCTTGGCGCGGTGCTGATCGTGGCCTTGGCCATCGAACGGCTTCTGTTGAGAAAGCGGCAGGCATGAGCACGGAGGCCAAGACACAACCGATGGCTCAGCCTTCCGGTCTCTCGCTGAAGGAGATTCTGCGCGCCGCGCGGCTGCCGATCGCCATCTTCGTGGTGCTGGTCCTGTTCGGCCTGGTCGAGCCGCGCGTGCTTTCCGTCGGTAATTTCCGCAACATAGCGCTGCAGGCGAGCTATCTGGCCATCTTCGCCATGGCGCAGACAATGGTGCTTTTGACGCGTGGCTTCGATCTGTCGCTCGGCTACACCGTCTCGCTGGTCAGCGTCGCCGCCTCGATGGCGATGGTGGCAACGGGTGGCGGCGACGTTTCGATCCTCTATGGGATCGGAGCGGCGGTTCTGATCGCCGGCGCGATCGGCCTCGCCAACGGACTCCTCATCGCCGGCATCGGCATCAATCCGCTGGTGACGACGCTTGGTATGGCCAACATGGTGCTGGCCTTTGCCTCGACGATCAGCGGCGGCTTTCCGGTCACCGGCCTGCCGAAGAGCCTCACCGCCGAATTCGCAGAGCGCTCGCTGCTCGCCATCCCGATGCCGATCTGGATCGCCGCGCTGGTGTTCGTGCTTCTGTTCCTGACACTTAAAGCGACGCGCTTTGGCCGGAGCCTCTATATCATCGGCGCCAACCCAAGGGCGGCAGTGGCGGCGGGCATCCGCACCATGCCAGTGCTGGTGCTGGCTTACATGCTTTGCGCGCTTCTGGCAGCACTCGGCGCCCTTCTGCTCACTGCGCGCACCGGCTCTGGCGAGCCCAATCTCGGCGGCAACCTCACGCTTGAAGCCATCGCGGCCGCCGTGGTCGGTGGCGTGCGCCTTTCCGGCGGCGAGGGCGGCGTTGGCGCCGCGGTGCTCGGCGCGCTGTTCGTCACAGTGCTCTCCAACGGCATGAATCTCGTCCAGATCGACGGTTATCTGCAGCAGATCTGCCTGGGCGTCATCATCGTCGTCAGCCTGATCGTCAACCGCGACGAAGCCAGGCGCTGATACTCCAACCTGTTCGGGAAGCTCGTATGGCCTATCAAGTTTGCATCGACATCGGCGGCACCTTCACCGACTGCCTCGTCTCAAACAGCAAGGGCGAGATCGCGATCTTCAAGTCGCCGACGACGCCCGGCGAATTCGAGAAAGGCTTCATCAATGTCCTGCATGTCGCGGCCGAGGGCTATGGCCTGAGCGGCGCCGACTTCATGAGAGAGATCGACCTTATCGTGCATGGCTCGACCGTGTCCACCAACGCATTGGTCGAGCGTAAGACGGTCAAGGTCGGCCTCATTCTGACCGCCGGCCACCAGGATATCCTCGTGCTGCGCGAGGGCCCGCGCAAAGGCGCTTTCCAGTGGCGGCTGAACTATCCCGATCCCTATGTGCCGCGCCATCTGACCAAGACGGTCGCCGGCCGCATCGACGCGCGCGGCCGTGAATTGGCGCCGCTGTCGCTGGACGACGTGCGCAAGGCGGCGGCCGAATTCCGCGGCCTCGGTGTCGAGGCGATCGCCGTCGGCCTCCTGTGGTCGGTGGTTAACCCGGCGCATGAGCTTGCTGTGCGCGAGATCCTGGAGAAGGAGCTGCCGGGCATCCCAGTGACGCTCAGCCACGAGATCAACCCGATGCCGCGCGAATACAAGCGCATCATCGCGGCCGCGATCGACGCCTCGATCAACCCGATCGTGCGCACCTATATCGAGAAGCTGAGGACGGCGCTCGACGAGGAAGGTTTCGAGGGTGAGCTGCTGCTTGCCAATTGCGTCGGCGGCATGATGCCTTTGGCCGACATGATCCGGAAGCCGATCTACAGCGTCATGTCCGGCCCGACGCTGGCGCCGATGGCGGCGCTGGCGCTGTCCGACGAGCCCGACATCATCGTCGGCGACATGGGCGGCACCACCTTCGACGTCTCGGCGCTGCGCGACCACCAGATCATCGTCACGCCGGACAGCATGATCCATGACGATTCGCTCGGCATCCCCAAGGTCGATGTGCGCTCGGTCGGCGCCGGAGGCGGCTCGATCGCCTTCGTCGACGAAGGCGGCCTGCTGCAGGTCGGCCCGCGCAGCGCCGGTGCCCGGCCGGGTCCTGCCTGCTATGGCCAGGGCGGCACCGAGCCGACGGTGACGGACGCCAATGTCGTGCTCGGCATCGTCGATCCGGATTACTTCCTCGGCGGCAAGATGCAGCTGAAGCGTGAGCTGGCGGAGGCGGCGGTCGACAAGATCGCGACGCGGCTCGGCGTAACGCGCCAGGAAGCGGCCTACGCGATCTACACGACCAGCAACCACAATATGGTGGCGGCGATCGAGGAGATCACCGTGCGCGAGGGCATCAATCCACGCGACTCGTTCTTCGTGTGCGGCGGCGGCGCCACCGCCATCCACATCGCCGAGATGGCCGATATCCTCGGCTTGAAGCGCTACATGGTGCCGCGCTTCATGGCCGGGCTCAGCGCCTTCGGTGGCCTGATCTCCGACATCCGCTCGGAAGAGAGCGCGGTGCTGCTCACCTCCGATGCCGACTTCAACGTCGCCGGCGTCAACGACGCGCTGAAGCGGCTGAAGCAGGCCGGCGACAACTTCCTCGCCGAGGCCGGCGTCGCGCCGGAGAACCGCCAGTTCGAATTCTCCTTCCTTGGCCGCTACGAATACCAGTCCTTCGAGATCGAAGTGCCGTTCGAGGTCAAGGACGGCGCGGTGTCAGAGAGCGACCTACCCACGCTGGTCGAAGCCTTCCACAAGATGCATGAGCGCATCTATTCGATCCGCGCCGACAATGACGTCGT
The DNA here is from genome assembly GCF_003952445.1 of Mesorhizobium sp. M2A.F.Ca.ET.043.05.1.1. Lineage (NCBI taxonomy): Bacteria > Pseudomonadati > Pseudomonadota > Alphaproteobacteria > Hyphomicrobiales > Phyllobacteriaceae > Mesorhizobium > Mesorhizobium sp. M2A.F.Ca.ET.043.05.1.1. The sequence goes on along the minus strand of NZ_CP034446.1, from coordinate 3,219,830 downwards.
CGAGTTCACGGCGTGGAAGCTGCGCGCCATCGGCAAGCGCTCGGGCCAGGACATCTGGCAGAAGAACACGCTGCCCGATCAGAATGGCCCCATCGACCTGAAGGCCAGGCGCGGCATCTACCAGCAGGAGAGCGGTCGTGTCGAAACGGTGCCGGTCTACGAACTGGCGCAACTGCGCGCCGGCGCGCAGCTTGCCGGCCCTTGCCTGGTCGAGGCCGAGACCTTCACCGCCTACCTCAAGGACCAGCATCAAGGGCAGATCGACCGCTACGGCAATCTCGTCGTCAACATCGCCTAGTTCAACAATCACGTGAGAGAACGACCCATGGATTCCATCAACAGGCTCGAGCTCGACGTCGCTGAACGCCGGGTCGACCCCTTCCTGATGTCGGTGCTGAAAAGCCGCTTCGAGGCGATCGTGCGCGAGATGACGCTGGTCGTCATGCGCGCCAGCCGCTCGGCGGTGATCAAGAACGCCCGCGACTTCTCCTGCGCCATCCTGACCTACGATCACAGGCTGGTGTCTGTCGAGGACGCGCTGCCGATCCATGTCATGTCGATGGACATGGCGACGCGGCCGCTGACCGACCTGTTCGACGACATCACGCAGGGCGACATCTTCCTCAACAACTGCCCCTATACCGGCGGCACGCACCATGCCGACCTGATCATGGCGATGCCGGTGTTCTTCGAGGGCGAGCCGCTGTTTTGGGTGGTGGCGCTGTCGCACCATGCCGACACCGGCGCGCCGGTGCCGTCGACCTATCTGCCTTTCGCCAAGAACATCTTCGAGGAAGGCATGCATTTCCCCTGCGTGCGCGTCGCGCAGAAATACGAGGAGAAGAAGGACATCCTGCGCATCGGCACGATGCGCAACCGCGTGCCCGACATGTGGCTGGGCGACGTTCGCGCGCAGATCGGCGCCTGCCGCACCGGCGAGCGCCGCATCGGCGAATTGTTCGCGCGCTACGGCCGCGACACGATCCTCGGCTTCGTCGAGGACTGGTTCGATTACGGCGCGCGCTGCGCCAAGGCGGCGATCGCCAAGCTGCCGGCCGGCAGCTACAGCTACGAGACGCGCCATGACCCGGTGCCGGGCGTCGCCGACGAAGGCATTCCGGTCAAGGTGACGATCAATGTCGATCCGGAAAAGGGCGAGATCGTCGTCGACGTGCGCGACAATATCGACAACGTGCCGGGCGGCCTCAACCTATCGGAAAACACCGCCACCGGCTCCTGTCGTATCGGCGTCTTCAACAATCTCGACGAGAGCATCCCGCACAATGAGGGCGCTAAGTCGCAGATCAAGGTGCTGCTGCGCGAGGGAAGCATCGTCGGCAAGCCGAAATATCCGGTCGGCACCTCGGTCGCGACCACCAATGTCAACGACCGGCTGATGATCGCCGGCAATTGCGTCTTCTCGCGCATGGGCGCGCCTTACGGCCAGGCCGAGAGCGGCTCGCACCTGCCGGCCGGCGTTGGCGTCATCTCGGGCGAGGATCCGTTCAAGCACGGCAAGTCCTATGTCAACCAGGTCTTCGTCGGCTATGCCGGCGGCGGCGCCCGCCACGGCTTCGACGGCTGGCTGACCTATTGCGGCCCGGCCAATGCCGGCCTCATCCAACTCGACTCTGTTGAGGTGGACGAGTCGATGTATCCGATCGTCATCGAGCGCCGCGGCGTGCTGCCCGGATCACAGGGGTTCGGCGAGTTCGAGGGCGCGCCGGCGACCGGCGGCGTCTTCTATCCGCTCGACCACGACATGACGATCGTCTACGCGGCCGACGGCACCAGCTTCCCGCCGCGCGGCGTGTTGGGCGGCGGCGACGGCAAGGAGAGCGAGACGATCAAGCTTAGGGCAAGCGAGAAAATCGTGCTGCCTGCCTTCAGCGAAGAGACGATCGAGGATGGCGCCCGCATCGAGTTCACCGCCTGCGGCGGCGGCGGTTACGGCGATCCGCTGAAGCGCGATCCTAAGCGTGTCGCGGCGACCGTCAATCGCGGCTGGCTGAGCCGCGAGGACGCCGAGAACGTCTATTGTGTCGCCCTGAAGGATGCGGAGGACGCCGGGCTCTTGATGGTTGACGAGGTGCGAACGGCAGAACTTCGGAGCACTCGGCAGTAGGTACGACGCGACCTCCTGCAAATGGAGGGCATGCGCGCATCGCTATGGCGCCGGTCGTCAGGCACGTGAAGCCCGCCGGCATCACCGCAAGAAGCTCTCCGACCTGGCCCAGAAGCCGCCTGGCCGGGGGCGGATTGGATCGATGCCTGCTTTTGCTGGGCTGCAACGTGCGAGGCAAAAGCCGACATGTGACGCCCAGTTGACGGCTCAATGGGATATGACCCGAAGGAGGTGACCATAGCCGCGGGAGACACCGTGGAGTGGTCAAGCGAAACGACCTTTGAGCACACGGTCACGCCGGAATGGATTCCACCGGAAAGTTCGAGGGGACCGATTCTCTAAAACCGAAGCAAAAGTATTCGACGACCATTAAGGCTTCAGCCGATCCTATTCACTACCACTGTGATTTTCATCTGATGATGAAGGGGACGATAATAGTCAAGTGAGTTGGAAGCCTCTGTGACGCGGCCGCGGAACGGAAGCTAAGAACCCTCTCACGAGAACGGCGGTTCGGGTACCCTGAGGCAGAAAGCGGACTCTCAAAGTTTCCGCTAGCCTGGCTTGTCGATGAGGCTATCGCCGAGGGTCTCCTCGCGGACGCCGCCATGTAGGATTTTTGGGTGTCGGGAAGCCGTTACTTGACGGCAGGCAGTTCTATGTCGTGCCGAGGAGCCGGCCGGGTCGCCGCAGAGCGGACAGGCTGGCGGAGATCGTCAGCGCTCAGAGCCACCAAGGACGCTGACGAGTCGTCCAAATCCGCCTCAAGCAGTCGGCCAGCGATCGATTTTTGCAACCAATTGCAACTGCCCTGCCACAAAGGATAAGCGCCTAATAACAAAGTGGACATTTGCGTCTGCACAGTTGCCCTTTGCCTCTACTGTGCATAGAAGCACATTGCAGGGGTGTGACGGGGCTGGGTAGTAGGCGTGGGTTCTAAATTCGAAAAGCTAAATAGGCTGCGCGAGTCTTTGCGTGAGTCTAACCATGATTTCCGTGCGAGTACCCAGCTGTTTAGCAGCCTAGACGTCGCCAAGATCGATCGCGATATGGATCTCGCCGGTCGCGGGAAGGAACGTGGCGAGTCGAACCAACCGCCCAAAAACGCAAAGAATCTTGACGACGTCGAACATGCCATCATCGAACGGGTCGAAGACGAGAAGAAGGCTTCCTATCACACCCTTGAGGATAGCCTCCAACTTCTAGGTGGGCGTTTAGCCGGGCTGGATTTCGAAGAACAATTCGGCCTGATCCGCCAGGCCAATGCAGCGAGCGTATCGGACTTCAAGGCTTCGGTCGCCGTCGGGTTGGACGAGCTCCACGGATTGAGAAGGGCTCTGAACGACGCTGAGAAAGAGCATTCCTGGTTCAAGGAGAAGCACGGCTTGGTTCGAGCTGCGCGCGTGCAGCATGGCGCAGCTCACGTCCTTAGGCTCTCGCTGCTACTGTTCTTGTTCCTCATTGAGACTGCAATGAACGGCAGCTTCCTTGCGAAGGGAAACGAACAAGGGCTCTTCGGAGGCATCCTAGAGGCTGCGGCATTCTCCTTCATCAACATCGGAGCAGCTTTGCTGCTGGCGGTTTTCTGTGCCCGATTGGTCACCCACCGGTCCAGTTTCGGAAAGTTGGTGGGCATTGGTTCGATCATTTTCTACATTGTGCTGGCCGTGACCATAAACCTGGCCCTGGCTCATTATCGTGAGGTGAGCGGGTCACTCGCTGACGGTGCAGGTGTCGAGGTTATTCGGCATCTGCGTGCCGATCCGACAGGTCTGACGGACGTGAAGTCGTGGCTGCTATTTGGCATCGGGCTCATGTTCTCGCTTTTCGCGTTTATAGACGGCTGGTTCGTGTTCGACCCGTATCCAGGCTACGCGGGGGTAGAGAATCGGCTGGTTCACCGGCGCGAAGATTACATCGACCGCAAGAAGGAGCTGATCGAGGAACTGCAAGATGTTCGTGACGATCACAACGAGAAGGTTGAGGACATCGTCAAGGAACTCGGAAGTCGTCGCAGGGAGCATCGCGCGATTATCGATCATCGCTCGAGGCTTCTGGCGCTGTTTGCGCAGCATCAGGATCAATTGGAGCGAGCTTGTAACCAGCTTCTCTCGAAGTACAGAGAGGCCAATATCCAGGCCAGAACGGAGCCTGCACCCAAGCATTTCGGGTCACCGTACAAACTGGATCGGATAAAGCCTCACGTCTCGGGGGAGGGAGAGTGGAGCGAGTCTGACATTGGCGCGTCGATCCGCGCCGCACAGGAAGAGCTGAACGCTCAGGTGCGGCTGATCGGCCAAGAATGTGAACGTGGTATCGAACAATACCGGGACCTCGACAAGCTTCATCCCGACAGTGTGAGCAATGACTAGGCGGTCTCGCAGGCGGAAGAAGGGCCAAGCAGGCACGATCGTCGCGGCTGTCGCCTTAGGGATTTTATCGGTCGCGATGTTGGCCGGCTTTGGCTGGATGTGGTCTAGATCTGGGAAGGGTCAGATCGATGCTAGCACGAACTGCCCGTTGGATGGGCCGACCAGCCTGACGGCCGTTCTGATCGATGCGACGGATCCGATTTCGGCAACGACGATAGCCGATCTGAAGAATGAGTTCCGCAAGACAATCGGGCGGGTCGAGCCGGGCGGATATGTAAGAATCTACACTTTGAACTCAGCGCCTGGCGACCTCACCGTTATGTTCGACGGATGCAATCCTGGCGACGGGTCAACGGTAGATAGTTGGACCAACAATCCTGCCCGTCGTCAGAAGAAGTGGGAAGACGCTTTCGGCGATCCCTTGAGTAAGCTTCCTGATGAGATTCCGAATGGTGACTCGGCAAGCCAGTCTCCGATCATGGCCGGCATCCAAAAAATCAAACTGTCGCTCTTCGATAGCAGTCTGGCGAAACAGGATAGCGCAAAGCGATTGGTTGTCGCCTCGGACATGATTGAGCATACGTCGCTTTATTCCCAGTACCGATCGGGCCTCGATTACCAAAGATATCTCAATAGCGCCGCCGATCGCACCTACGGCACGTCGCTGGATGGAGTGAGTGTCACCATTCTCTACATCGACAGGACGAAGAAGCCATTTCAGACGCTCGACCACGCCGAGTTCTGGACGCAGTGGGTGCAAAATCACCACGGCGAGTTCGAAAAGCTGGTTAGGTTGGAAGGGTTGAACTGATGGCCAGGAAACATGACCATTCCCTGTTGGGCCATCAAGTTTTTCCGCTGGTTGTCTTTGCGGTTTTGACCCTTGGAGGCTGCGTCTTCATCGCAATCGCCAAACTTTCCGGTGTGAACCCGATTGTCGGAGCGGGCATACCGGTTTGCCTGATGTTCTTCTACCTGGGTGTATCGGTCTTCACGGGTAAGCTGCGGCTGCATGATGAGCAGACTGGCGACAACCTCTACTACATGGGCTTCCTGTTCACGCTCACGAGCCTTGGGGTCTCATTGTTTCAGTTCGGCTCGGAAGGCTCGACCGAAACCATCGTCCGAAACTTCGGTATCGCGGTGACGTCGACGATCACGGGCATCGCGCTCAGAATTTTCTACAACCAGATGCGCCGCGATCCTGCCGATATTGAGCGGACGGCCAGGCACGAGCTCGCGGACATGACAAGGCGGGTAAGGGCTGAGATGGAGAGCGTGACCAGGGAGTTTGCCGAATTTCGGCGCGTGAGCCATCAGATGCTGGAAGAGGGCTTTGCCGAGATTGCCACGCAGGCAGAGCGAAACGGCGAGCACATTAGATCCGCCCTCGAGAAGGTCGCGATGGAAGCGATCAAGCCCGTGCAGGAGGCGTCGGGTAAACTGAGCGACGCTCTCAAGGAGAATTTCGGGCAGGTCGAACGTCAATTTTCCTCCATTGCGCAACGGGTCGAGGCGGCCGCGGGTTTGCTAGACAAGGCCAATGGCTCGATGTCTTCGTCAGTGAGCAAGCTCGGCGCGCAAGCGGACACGGTGGCCACGAAACTCGGAAATGTTGTTGTCCCTGACGAGGTATTGAAGAACGATTTGGCGCCGATGGTGAAGATGCTGGGCAGTGCTGTCGCGCAGTATGCCGTGAAAACTGAAGCCGCCTCACAGGAGCAGCAAGTGCGTATGACCAGTCTCACGGACGTGGTGGCGACGGTTGCGAGCAGTGTGGAGCGAGCCGCTGCAGCCGCGGAAAAGACTGCCGAGACCGTGCAGGGTCAGCAGAAGGTGACAGAGGCGCTTGCGGCCGTGCTGCAAAGGCAGAGCAAAGAGACGAGCGAACTCTTCGCAGCGCTTGCGGAAAGGGGTCCGCAAATTTCTCGCCCGACCCAGTCTGTCAACGGCCCAATAGCGATCGATCCGACACCTCCTGCGACGCCTGCCGTCAGTGTCACCGAAGATGCGCCGATCGAGATTTCGCAACCTCCGCAAGGCGATACGTTCCAGACGTTGGCCGGGACACCGCAGGCAGAAAAGGTTGAGCCGCCGAGACGGTCCAGTTGGTGGGGCAGGTGAGCGACGTCGGCGGAACATCGGTCGCTTTCGAGCGCAAAGGTTATGGCCGCGGTCTGATCCTTGGCCTGACGATGGCCGAAACGATGCTGCTTCTCGTTTTCTGCCTTCTCTTAGCGGCCGGCGCCATCATCCACAAAAAGGAGCAAGAGGCGGCGGAGGCGCAGAAGATTGCGCAATCCGTCCAGGAGACCATTCGCAAGCTCGACGAGGAGAACAAGCGGCTGCTCGCTCAGCTAAATGCGTTCAAGCCCGCGACGGGACGCAATGTCTCCGATCAAGAATGGCGCGAACTCGTCCTTGCGAAAGAGGTCGTCGAAACAATCAAGAAGGCAGGGCTCACGGTTGAAGAGGTGGTGCAAAAGGCGCCGGTCACCAAAGTTCTTGCCGACAATGACGTCGACGTCGAACAGGCCAAGGCGATGGTCGAGCATGTGAAGGTGCTGAAGGAGTATGGCTACGTTGGAGCGGCCAAGACGTCCAAGGACCTTTCCGAGGCGCTGAAGAAGGCCGGCGAGGCCGTGGTTGCGACCAAGCCGCATGATTGGCCACCCATCATCAGCCTCAGCGAACTTGGCGGGTATAATTTCGCATCTGGCAGTGCTGAGCTTTCCGACGACTTCAAGATGAAGCTGCGTGATCTCTCGAAGACCATTGCGAGCATTGCGAAGGCGTATGGCGTCGACGTCATCGAGGTGATTGGCCACACGGACGAGCAGGCGATGTCCGGCGAGTCATCGAACATGGACAAGGGGCTCCAGCCGGTCCTGGCCCATAAGGTAGGGATCGGTACGCTCCACCCAGCCGACAACGCGGGTCTTGGATTGGCTCGCGCGATCTCGGTCACGAGCATCTTGCGCGACATGCCCGAGCTGAAAGGGTTCACCATCCTGCCGATGTCAGGCGGTCAGCTGATACTTCCTGGCGACCGCCTGACTGACGGAGCACAGGCTGGCGACGTGAAGGCAAGACGACGAATTGAAATCAGGGTGAGACAGCGCTCCCGCGAAACGGACTTGGCGCCAGCTGCGGGGTCGAAGTCATGAGCGGGAAAGAATGCTGGTGACCTAACGCTCACAGCATTGAGTTGGGGGCTCAAAGGGGATGGGGTTTTACGTTCGCAAATCGATCAGCGCAGGGCCGTTCCGATTTAACTTTTCATCGGGCGGCGTCGGCGTCTCAGTAGGCGTTAAGGGGCTTCGGATCGGAACGGGCCCACGAGGCCACTACATCCACGCAGGCGTCGGCGGGCTCTACTATCGTGGGACGCTCGGAAAGGCCGGCGCGAAAAACACTGCTCGCCAGCCGCCCCATCGTACACCGGACATACAGCCGCAACCGTCTGCGCCGGAATACGTGGCAGATGGTGTCGTGATGAGGGAGATCGAGTCCGGCGACGTGATGGAAATGCGCGATGAGACCTCTGCCGAAGTCCTGGACGAGATCAATGCCAGACAGTCGCAGATCCGGCTCTCGGTGATCTTGGCGGTCTTGTGCGGCATCGTGGGCTTCGTGGTCGGAAAGGCGATCGGGGGCGTCGGGCCAGTGGTGGGAGTTGTAGCCTTCCTGCCCGGCATGCTGATCGGCAAGTGGTTTGACGGCTATCGCCGGGTTAGTGTGCTTTTCTACGATTTGGAGCAGGACGCCGAGGCGGCCTATGGCCGATTGGTGGCCGCTTTCGAAACGCTCACCGCTTGTGCGGGAAGGTGGCACGTTGCGGCGGGCGGCAAGATCGAGGATCTGACGACTTGGAAGCGCAATGCCGGCGCCAGCATGCTGGTGGACAAGAAGCCGACGGTACTTGCGAGCACCTTGCCGCAAGTTGTTCGCAGCAACGTCACGCCGCCTTCAATTCACGTGGGCCGGCAAGTGCTCTATTTTATGCCGGATCTTGTCCTGGTGAAGGATGGCAACCGCTACGGCGCCATCGGCTATGGTGAACTCCGTACCCAATTTGCGCCAAGCAATTTCATCGAGACTGGTCAGGTTCCATCCGATGCTGAGGTTGTAGGACATACCTGGGCACATCCCAACAAAAGCGGCGGCCCTGACAGACGGTTCAAAAACAACAGGCAGATCCCGATCTGCCGATATGAGGCATTGCGCCTATCGAGCGGCAGCGGTCTCAATGAACTCGTCGAATTTTCAAAAACGAACGTCAGTCAGCCTTTCTGCCATGCGATATCGGCGCTGGCGCACCTGCATGGCGCCACCGCAACATCCTCGCGTCAGCGAAGCCTCACGGGTAGGGTCTGAACAGACGAGAGGTGGTCAGCCGATCCACCCCACAGCCCTCAGCAAAGACCTTCGCAAGGAATGCCATCGCTGTCTCTGTCGAGTTTACCGCCCCACGAGCAGTTGCTCAGATACCAACGCGCTTCCTCACAGGAGGAAATCTGAGAGCAATAGCGTCGCGGCTGACACGAGTAGCTCTGGGCTATTTGACCTTGGTTGACGAGGTTGAACTTACGATTGGTTGAAGGCTTGGGGTCATCCGAATGACCTGCGCGCCAATCCCATGGCGCCTCGAACTCGCCAGTCCACAATCCTACCTTGCCGGACTTCGCTTGTGCTTGCAGATCGGCGTAGGTGCCGTGGCTATATCGAGGCCAATCAAGAGCCTGGCCGTGCTCGACCATCCACGAGGCGACGCTGGCGCCGTCGGCCCGGCGACAATCTCCAACGAAGCGGTGATACCTATCCCATGCGACAAACGTGCATTGGACGGGGCGAGCCTCGGCCAGAAAGGCGTCTAGTGCCTCGGCGGACCGTCGCCCGCATGGATATTCGAGCCCATTGGCATCTTTGCAAAGCTGCCGGCTTTCAGGCGCATCAATACCATTGAGGCGAATTCGCTGACCGTGGATTTCGATAGTGTCGCCATCCACAACCGACGGCGCGCCTATTATGGATGGTGGTTTCGCAGCTGTTTGGTTGGGTATAACTGCGGCGAGTTCACCATGGCTGCGTCCCGTCAGGGAAACGGCGGCGTAAGCTGAAGCTGCCAGGCCGATAACTCCTAGAGATATCAAGGCGAGGGTCCGGGTGCTTCGGGAAGTGCGGTCAACCGAGCTACGTTGGCGGCGCCTAAGGCGCGACCGATGTCGGTGGGATTGCCGATCGTTCCTCAATTTTAAGAACTCCTCGCGAGCACAGACGTGATCGACCTATCGGGCCTTTGCTCTTTTAGCCGGGGCCTTTTTCACCGCAGCCGCCTTGCGGCCAAGTCCCATCGACTTGGCGAGCGCGGAACGGCTCTCCGAATAATTGGGAGCGACCATTGGGTAGTCGCGCGGCAGTCCCCATTTTTCACGATACTCATCGGGCGTCAGGCCGAAATGAGTGGTCAGATGTCGCTTGAGCGATCGGAACTTTTTTCCGTCTTCGAGGCAGATGATGTAGTCCGGCGTCACCGACCGCTTGGGATTGACGGCCGGAAGCTGTGCCGGTTTTTCAGGTTCAACAGGCTGACCAATACGTGACAACGATGAATTCACGCTCTCGATAAGTTCAGGCAGAGATGCAACGGGCACCGCGTTTTTGCTGACGTAGGCTGATACGATGTCAGCGGTGAGTGCGATAAGTGACCCTACGTGACTGTGGGAATCGTCGGCCAATTTTTTGCTCCATGAAACAGCGTTCTTTTATTACCGGCATTCCCACAAAACGCCAGTAGACCGGAACCATCTTCAGAAAGATATGAGAGCTAATCGCATCGATTCTCTTTGTATGCGTCCCTTCCCAATGTAGATTGACCCGCGTGCCGTCCTAGACGTCAAGCCGCCGGCTTAGCGGCTGATCAGAGTCCGGATGGGCGCGAAAGTCAGCCCCGTCGCGGGCATGCAAGCTAAGAATTGAAAAAGCGAGGCGACTTTGCGCCGAGACAATTGCGATTGGCCGGTAAAGCGAGGTTCTTTGGGATTGAAGAATCAAGGCAGAGGTGTCTACTGACCGTCCTATCGCGGAAAAAGCAAAGGCGCATATCGTGACATCTTTTGAAGACCCCAACGAGGATTCCGACGAAACCAACCAGGATCCCGAAGATACCGAAGGCCCAGACAATGGATCCGAGGGAAGTACAGAGGATTCTGGCAGTTCGACCAAGGGGATGCCGCCCCGCGCCCGCACGGAAAAGGAAATTGAGGAACTGCAGCGGAATCCGAGCGCTGGCGCTTTGCGAGCCCGTGACGGAGTGTCAGTAAAGCATGACGACCTGTTGGATTTGGCAATTCGCGGCGGCCGGGAAAGATCGTCGTCATCGGATGAAGACTGAGTTTTCTTCGACCTCAAACGGTGGGTCAGTGCTCACGACCTGGATTCGCCGCCCGGCATATATCGCCGAATTCTCTAAGGCCGACGATGGCGTCGTCGCCCGTTGACTCTGGAACAAAAAGAGAACATACTGCGCTTCAGTAGGGCTGGCGATTGCTATCCACAGCTCAGTTCTGCATCTAGCGGATGACTGACCGTTCCCGCCATTGCTTGCGTGATCCCCTATAAACCTAATCTAGAGGATGACCTCCGTCGCATTCACAAATGTTGCGGCCCGCCCGGTACGTCGCCTCTATTCACAAATTGGGAAAAGGGATTGTTTCTTGTTGCGACGGCCATTGCCCAGGTTCTATGTTTTCGTCGTGCGTGGGGGGGTGTAGTTGTCTGACATCGAAAAATCCGTCTTCCAGAGCGACTTGCCTCTGAAGGAGAAACTCGAGCGCGCCAGGATGGAGCTGCTTGATCTTTCCGCGCGCAATCGGCTTTTGAATGTGCCGCGGTTTTCCAAGAGCGCGAAGACGATCGACATTGTCGATGAGAAGTCGTCGGAGATCTATCGGTTGCTGGTGAACGCAGGCAAGGCCTTTACGTTCCTCGCCGGCAAGCCCGATAGACCGAAGGCAGCCCAAGAGGGCACCTCCGCGGACGAAGAGATCGACTATTCGCCCATCTCACTTGCTCAGCCAGAGGATGACGAGGTCGACGATCGGGGAATCTCCGCGCGACATTCGGACACCAAACTGCAGACGCGGATGACTCCCACCGGCTTACAGCGCCGGCTTCTCGACCTCTATCATGATGCTCGAACGCTCGAAGAGGAGCAGGGCGTCAACATCCTCTTCTTGGCTCTCGGGATGCTGAAGTGGATTGACCCGAACAATAAGGAGAACATCCGTCAAGCACCGCTCATTTTGGTGCCGGTCCGACTTGAGCGAGGAACGGCCGGGGAGAAGTTCCGGCTGCGCGCAAGACCGGAGGATCAGAGCGCGAACCTCTCCCTCGAGCTCTACCTCGATCGCATGCACAAGCTTGCGATGCCGAGCTTCGACGCGGGAGACGACTTCGACGCCTCAAAGTATCTCGATGCCGTGGCCGACGCGGTCTCCACCAAAGAGGGTTGGGAGGTGCTTCGGGACGATATGGTGCTGGGGTTCTTCTCGTTCGCGAAGTTCTTGATGTACCGGGATCTTGATCCCGAGATCTGGCCCGAGGGCTCAAAGATCATCGAACAGCCGAAGATCCGCTCGCTCCTTTCAGATGGCTTTGAAGCACGCGAGCCGTTGATGTCGGAGGATATTGCGATTGATCCGCATATCTCGCCCGCGGAGATGTTGCATATCGTCGACAGTGACAGCTCCCAGACGCTCGCAATTCATGATGTCCGAAGGGGCCGCGACCTTGTCATCCAAGGTCCTCCGGGCACTGGCAAGTCGCAGACGATTGCAAACGTAATCGCGTCGGCCGTGGCCGATGGAAAGACCGTTCTTTTTGTGGCCGAAAAAATGGCCGCCCTGGAGGTCGTGAAGCGTCGACTGGACAACGCCGGGGTAGGGGATGCCTGCTTAGAGCTCCATAGCAACAAGGCGAATAAGCGGATGATGCTGGAGGAGCTGCGTCGCACCTGGCAGCTCGGGTCGCCTCGAGGCCAATTCCCGTCTGCGCTCACCGAACAGCTCTTGCAGGCACGCGATAAGCTCAATGCGCATGCAGAGCGGATGCATGTTCCCTTCGGTGCATCTGGGCTAACGCCATATCAGGTATTCGGCCAGCTAACCCGGCTCAGGCAGAGCGGACAAAAGCCGGTGGATATCGAATTGGAGGGTGCGACCGATTGGACGGATGAAGGTGTTTCATCGCGCCGAAAGCTGCTCGACGAGGTCTCTCAACGGATCAACGAAATCGGGCTGCCAATCCACCATCCCTGGCGAGGAGTTGGCCTTGATGTTGTATTGCCAACGACGGTCGAGCGGCTCGTGCCGCGCATTGCGTCGTTGCTGGAGCAAGCGAAGGCCGTACAGGCCAAACTGATCGACATTGCCGCGCGGATCGAGGGTGACGCTCCCCGGATTTTGAGTGACAGCGGCGATCTAGAGGATCGCGCGGAACTTCTCGCTTCGGCACCGGACCTCCCGGCCGAAGCGCTAGTTTCCCCGGCGTGGGATGACAGCCCTAAGGAAATCTCCTCGCTCCTTTGGACAGGATCCGATTTCGCACGCAGATTCGAGGAGGTTTCGCGGCATTTGGCGGCGACCGCGATCGACACCCCAATTGAAGATCTCGAGATAGAGCTTGCCAGGCTGCCGGCGGAATTTTCGAAGGACGGCTTTGTTCGCGCGCACCAGCTGACGGTTCTGCTCCCGCGCTTGCGCGATGAAGCCGAGCGGCTGAATCAGGAGCTTGGGTCAACGGTCGTGCCGGACACGCTGGCAGGGATCCTTAGATTGATCGCGACGGGGGAGAGAGTTGCGGCTGCCCCTGACGCAAGCCCCGAAGCATTTGCCGCGACCGTCTGGGATTCAGGACTTGAACAAGCCGCAGACCTTGCAGAGAGCGTCGCCACACTTGAGGCGGTACAAGCAGAATTGAAGGGCAAGGTTGTCGATGCTGCCTGGAACACGGACGTAGTAGCAACGAGGCAAGCCCTCGCCACTCATACCGGACTGTTGAAGGCATTGAGCCGCGACTACAGGCGCGCCAAGGCGTTGGTTCGATCCCTTCTGGTCGATGCCAACACGCCTTCGACCGAGACCGTGCGCCTCCTTGACGTATTGATGAAGGGGCAAGCGGCAGCCGCAAGGGTTCGTGATGGCGATGCCTTTGGTCGCTCCGCCTTCGGCGCAGATTGGCGCCGGGAGAAATCGTCTTCGGCACCGCTCTTGGCGCTAGTGGAATGGATGCGCACGCTGAGGGGGCTTGGGTCGGAACCGCGACTTATTGCCGGTCGTATTGCCGAGCGCACTGAAGCGGGCGCGCGGGCGCTCCGAGTTCGCAAGGTGATAGATATCGGCCGGCCGATGATCGAGGGTTTCTGGAATGATCTTGGCCACCTCGCGCCGTCCATGCTGGGTGACGTGGCTTCCGCGGAAAGGGCTTCACTACAGCTGATGGAAGAGAAGGCGCGCTCCGTAGCTCAGGCGGACGAAGCGTCTCAAGGGGTTCTGGCCGGCGTGCCTGATCAGTTGTCGGATCGGCTGGAGCTTGTACGGCGCCTGGGAGCTCTACAAAATCTCGCTCGGGAGATCGATGCGGCTGAGGGCCTTGGCATATCCGCATTCGGCTCGTCTTGGCGTGGCCGAGGATCTAATTGGGCCGCGCTTACGCAAGCCGAGCTCTGGTTGAAAAACAACAGCGCGCTTCGACATCTGGCCGCGCGTCTGCCTGACAGGGCCGAGATCGCAAAATCGGCTCGTGCGACGCGGGAAGCGACCCAAGCCGCGGCGCTGCAATTGAAGGCGCTTGCGGAGGATCTGAAGGCTGACGCTTCATCATTGTTCGCAGTTGACGATTTCTCGGAGGTTTCGATTGCCGAGCTGATTGCTCGATTGGAGGGCTGGCTCGCGCACCAGGAACAGCTCTCGAAATGGGTTGCCTATGAAGAACGATCCGAGAGTGCCCGAAAGGCCGGCCTGGGACAGTTGATCGACGGCCTAGCCAACGGCCAGGTTCCGACCGCATCGGCGCGGTCGGTCTTCGACATGGCCTATTACGAGAAAATCCTGACGGCGATGGCGACGAAAGAGCCTGAGCTCGGAAGGTTTGACGGCGAGCTCCATTCCAGGGCGGTCCGCGACTTTGCCGATTTGGATCGGCAAAGGATCAGGGCTAGCGCCATCGAGGTTGTGACAGCGCATCATCGCAAAATCCCTGCAAGAGATGGTGGAGCCGGGCCCGTGGGGTTGCTCCGATCTGAAATGGCGCGCAGAAGGGGCCATATGCCTATCCGGCAGCTGATGCTGAGAGCCGGGCCTGCCGTCCAAGCGCTAAAGCCCGTGTTCATGATGAGCCCGCTTTCGGTAGCGCAGTTCTTGTCGCCCGGCCGCATGTCGTTCGACCTGTTGGTCATGGACGAAGCGTCTCAGATCCAGCCGGTGGATGCGCTCGGTGCCATTGCCAGGGTGAACCAGGTGGTCGTCGTAGGCGATGAACGCCAACTGCCACCGACGACATTCTTTGCGAAGATGACCGGCTCACAGTCTGAAGATGACGAGGGCGAGGGTGCGCAGGTTGCCGATATTGAAAGTATCCTCGGGCTTTTCACGGCGCGTGGTTTGCCGCAGCGCATGCTTCGCTGGCACTACCGTAGTCGCCATCAATCGCTGATTGCCGTGTCAAACAGTCAGTTCTACGAGAACCGGCTCTTCATCGTGCCGAGCCCCTATACCCAAGAGGCGGGCATGGGGCTGCGCTTCCATCACGTGCCGGACGGAGTGTTCGATTCAGGCGGGACTGGGACGAACCCGATCGAGGCACGGGCCGTAGCAGAAGCGATCATCCGCCACGCGAAGTCGAATCCGCAAGAGTCTCTGGGCGTTGCCACTTTTTCCGTTAGCCAGCGTCGTGCGATCCAAGATGAGCTAGAAGCGCTGCGTCGGCTAAATCCCGATACGGAAGACTTCTTCCACGCCCATCCGAGTGAGCCGTTTTTCGTCAAGAACCTGGAGAACGTTCAAGGCGATGAGAGGGACGTGATCATGATCTCAGTGGGCTATGCCAAGAATGCACAGGGCTACATGGCCATGCGCTTCGGCCCACTCGGTTCGGAAGGTGGCGAGCGTCGCCTTAACGTCCTCATAAGCCGGGCCAAGCGCGCCTGTGAGGTGTACGCGTCGATAACAGACGAGGACATCGACCTCGAGCGCGGAAAGGGTAAGGGGGTTTTCGCCTTCAAGCTCTTCTTGCATTACGCGCGGACTGGGAGGATCTCGCTCGCACAGACGACGACTAGGGAGATGGGTTCAATCTTTGAAGAACAGGTAGCCAACGCATTGATTGAACGAGGCTATCAGGTCCATGCGCAGGTAGGTATCGCGGGCTTCTTCATCGATCTGGCAGTTGCCGACCCCGAGCGGCCAGGACGCTATTTGCTTGGTATCGAATGCGACGGTGCTGAGTATCATTCCTCACGCTCCGCCAGAGATCGGGATCGCCTGCGCCAAGCCGTGCTCGAAGACCACGGTTGGATCATTCATCGCATCTGGAGTGCTGACTGGTTTCAGCGCCCGCGCGAACAGCTCGAGCGAACTGTGGCAGCGATCGATGCTGCAACACGAGAACTTGCGGAACGGGCAGAGTTAGGCAACCAGCGAAGCCGTGCCGCGGCGGTACAGGTCGTAACGGTTGACCGAGGCAATGTCACCGAAATCGGCTTGGAAACTATGAATGGCGCCTCCACACCTGATCGATCCTACGCGGAAGCCCGTGTCCAAAGACCGGCCGGACAGTTTGAGCTTCACGAGACGCCTACCGGCCTTCTCGCGGGACTGGTCGAGCAGGTCGTGGCAGCGGAGACGCCAATCCATCTCGATGAGGTGGTATCGCGTATCCGGGACGCCTGGGGTCTTCAACGGGCCGGTGGTAGGATCCAAGACGCAATAGAGCGCGGCCTGATTGTCGCCGAGGCGCGGGGAGCGGTGGCACGTCGAGGCGACTTCTGCTTCAATCCCGGCGCAGCCATTCAGCTGCGCGACCGCAGTGGCGTCCTGTCCCCTGGATTGCGTAAACCCGAAATGATCTCGTTGGAGGAAGTAGCCCAAGGAGCAATCGAGGTGGTGAGGTCCAACCTCGGCGCAACCGAAGACGAAATCGCAACCAGCGTTTCGAGGATGCTGGGCTTCAAAGCCACTAGCGCGCAATTGAGGCAATTGATTTCATCGGCGGTCGCCGGCGCCGTTGCGAACGGATCATTGCGATACCAAGACGGGCTGCTGATCGACGGCGCAAACGGCCAGTGAGATATCAGCGACAACGCGAGGGCGGGCTGCCATCCTCGCCTGACGTGACGAACCTTGGACGAGGTCTGTCCTTGGCTGGAGGCTGAATGGCGTTTCGATTTGTTCACACGGCCGACGTCCATCTGGATTCACCGCTGCGCTCGCTAGCGCTGCGAAATCTCGAACTCGCGGAGCTCGTGGGCGACGCCAGCCGCCAAGCCTTCATTTCGATAGTGGATTTGTGTCTTGATGAACGGGTGGATGCGCTGATCATTGCTGGCGATCTCTACGATGGCGAACAAACTTCGATGAAGACCGCGCGATTCGTGGCAACACAGATTGCACGACTGCACCAGGCGGGTATCCGGGTCTTCAAGATCCGTGGCAACCATGATGCCTTGTCGCGCATCTCAAAGCAGCTCGTGTTTCCAGACAGCGTGACTATCTTCGGCGGCCGCGCTCAATCGGTATTGCTGACTTCTGGCGGTCTCGACGTAGCTTTCCATGGACTGAGCTTCGCGCACCCTAAGGCGCCAGAAGGCCTGTTGCCCAAGTACCCGATAGCTCGAGACGGCGCGATCAATGTGGGTATCATGCACACCAGCCTGGCGGGCTCCCCCGGTCACGACGTTTATGCACCCTGCAGCATTGCCGACTTGCACAATCATGGTTTCGACTACTGGGCGCTTGGGCACATCCATGTTCGCCAAGTCTATCCAGGGGCACGCGCGACGGTCGTGATGCCGGGTATTCCCCAGGGCAGGGATATCAATGAGGCCGGCGAGAAATCGGCAACGCTTGTGACCATACGTGATGACGGTTCCGTTGAGATCGAGGAGAGGCTGACCAGCGTCGCGCAATTCGAACGTCTCAGCGTCGATCTCACTGGAACCGTTGAGTGGCCAGAGGTCGTCATGCGCATCCGCGCGGCGCTTGAAGAGCTGCGATCCAATGTCCGATCGCGGCACGTTCTGACTCGATTGAATTTGAACGGAGCGTCGCCGCTGTCGTGGAAGCTCATTCGTGACAAGGACCTACTTCTAGCCGAGGCGCAACAGGTGGCTGGGCAACTCGGTGACACCTGGATCGAGAAGCTCGATCTCGACGTAGTTTCGCCAGGGGGCGACGATGCAGCCGGGGACATTGCTGATCCGACTTACGAACTCGCCGCGTCGATGCATAGCGACGCCGCGTCGGACGCGTTCCGCTCCGAAGCGAGAGCGTTCATTCAAAAGACGGTTGCCGAACTGCCGGCGGAAGGGCGGGACTTTGCTGGTAAGAGCGAAGCCGAGCTCGACCTCTTCCTTGATAGAGCGCTGGCCAGGGGTATTGATCAGGTCATCGCCCGTCTCAAGGCCGGAGCGTCGTCATGAGACTGCGACGCCTTGACCTCATTCGCTATGGGAAGTTCACTGATCGGACGATCGATTTCGGGCCGAAGCCGACATCTGGGCCGGATCTTCATGTGGTGTTTGGCCTCAATGAAGCTGGCAAGTCGACCGCACTTGCCGGTTTCCTCGACCTCTTGTTCGGAATTGAGGAGCGCAGCAAATACAATTTCATTCACGAGTACAGCGCCATGCGGCTCGGCGCGGTGCTCGAATTGCAAGGTGTGGAGCAAGCATTCACCCGCACGAAACAGCGGAATAATTCGCTCCTTGACGCGACCGGGAAGCCGGTCAGCGAGATGGCGATCACGGCACATCTTGCCGGCCTGTCTCGCGATGCCTACGAGACGATGTTTTCGTTGGATGATGATACGTTGGAGGCCGGCGGAGAGGCAATCCTGGAGTCGCGCGGCGATCTCGGCAAGCTGCTCTTCACCGCCAGTGCTGGACTTGGACATGCGACCGAAAAGCTGAATGCGTTGGAGGCAGAGGCCGACGCGCTGCATCGCAAGCAGGCCCAAGGCACGGAGATTGCGCTGCTCAAGAAGCGGCTGGCCGACCTAAAGAGTCGCAGGGACGAAATCGACACGCTGGCTTCGACCTATGAAGGGCTAGAGTCCGAACATCGAGAAGCGGCACAGCAGTACGAGAGCATAGTCAACGAACGGGCGGTTCTGGTGGCGCGGCTCGAGGCGATCGCACAGTTCGAGCGCGCGCGACCGATGCTGGCGGATATTCGGCGCAAGATCGTGCAGTTGGAGGCGTTACCGCAGACCCCTTCACCAACGCGGACGTGGACAGGCTCGATAGCTGAGCTAATCGATGACGATGCGAGCCTCAGAACGCGCTTGGCCGGCATTGTCGGCGAAGTTGAGCGTCTGACGGCGAGCATTGCGTTCACGGAAGTGGACGAGCTGATCTTGAGTGTCTCCGAGCGCGTCCGGAACTTGGCAGAGAGCAGGGTGCGCTTTTCGTCGGCCGGCTTTGATCTGCCCACACGCAATGTCCAGCTGCAAATCCTCAACAATACCGTCGCAACTTGCCTAAGCGCGCTGGGGCGCACTTCCGAACGAGATCCGGGGAAGCTACTTTTGCCCGCCGCGACGGTGGGAACCTTGCGTACAATGATTGAGCAGCGGTCTGGTATCGCCACCGCGGTGCGCGCTGCGCAAGACGAAGTCGCGGCTGCGCTCGATGCGCTTCAATCAGCTAGAGAGCGAGTCGGGGAAGATAGAGCTGTGCCGGAGTCCGTGAGGGCCAAGCTCGGTTCAGCGTTATCGAAGGCCCGAGCCAGCAGTCATCTCGCCGAAATCAAGGCGGCCCGCGAAGAGGAAGACGCAGCAGGAATCCGATGGGAGGAGTTACGGGCTGAGCTCGGGCCATGGGCCGGCGATGCTAGTGCGCTGGCTAGCATGACGGTTCCGAGTGCAGGGCAGATCGCATCCTGGAAGACGGCGGCAACAGATTTGGCCAAAGCCCGTTCCGTCCTCGCCGAGCGTCTTGCTGAATGCGAGAGCAATTCCGCGAAACTTGCGGCACGACTGGACGCATTTCGAGCGTCAAGTGACGTGGCTGACGACGAAGCCGCGGCAGCGAGCCGGCGCACCCGTGACGCAGCTTGGGAGACGCATAGGGCGGCGCTGACGATCGACACAGCTGACGACTTTGCTCTAGCGCTCGCCCGCGACGACGGTGTTGGCCTAGGTCGCTTGGCGAATGCGTCGCATTTAGCGGAACTGCGCTCAACGACCAGGGCGCTTGCCGAGGCTTCGGCGGATCTGTCTCGTTTGCGCCAGCAACACGCACAAATGGGCCTCGACCTTGAAGCCAAAACGGCTGAAGTCCGTCGGGTCGGCGGTCAGCTGCTAGGCCACCTAGTCGAGCCGTCGCTAGAGCGCTTGATTGAGCGTTTGGAGGATCGAGTTGAGGTCCGCGCTGATGCGCTCGCTGCATGGGGGCAGATCGAGCTGTCTCGCAAGAAGGCAGAACGCGCTGCGGAAGCAGGCGAGGAAATCCGGCTGGAACTTATCAGGGCGTTGACCAGCGTCGGAATAGCACCGGCGCCTGAGGATACGCTTGAAGCCGCTATGGCACTGGCGGAATTGTTTCTGGAGCGACAGCGCAAGTTAGACGCAGAATACGCTGAGGCGCAAAGGACAGTGAATGGCAGGGAAGAGGATCTTGCCGTCAGACGTCGTGCTCTCGCCATGGCTGAGCGGCGCGAGGAGGAGTGGCTCGCCACGATAGGCGAGACGCTTAAGGGAACCTGGCTCGAAAATGGCGTCTCCGCATCCGGCTTAAGCACCGTGCTCGAGCAATTGAGTAACCTGGCCAAAAGCGTGCAGGAGCGAGACGCTCTCCAGCTGCGCATTGACAAAATGGAAGATGACAGAACGGGTTTCCTCAGCGAGGTCAGGTCGATCGCAGCAGACGTGGGAGAGAAAACGACGGATGAAGAGGCGGAGCAGTTAGCAGTTCGCATTGCCGAACGCCTGGATCGCGCTGCAAGGGCGCGTGACACCAAGGCAGCTCTGCTAGCCGATCTCAAACGCCTGCAAGGCGAACGCAACGTACTCGATAACGAGACTTCGATCCATGAGCGCCGCAAGAATGAAGTGCTGATCGCGTTTGGGGTCGACACATTGACCGATGTGGCGCAGCGAGACGAGTTGCTGCGCGAGAGAGATCGCTTGCGGACTAGCGTGGCCGAGCTTGAGGATCGCGTGGCGGCCGAACTTTCATTGGAGAAGTTTGAGCAGGCCCGCGCGGTGCTTGAAGAGACCGACTTCGAGAGCCTGGCGATCGAGAAGGCGCAAGGCGAGCAGCGGCTCCAGCAGCTCGACGGCGCCCTCCGACAGCAGTTGATCCGACAAACGCGCGCGGCGGACAAGATTGACGACATTGGAGGCGACAGCGCTGTCGCCCGTCTTGACGCCGAGCGTCGCACCATTGTGCTAGAGATCGAAGAGACAGCGACACGCTATATCGAACTCAAGCTCGGCATCATGTCGGCGGGTAACGCTTTACGCGCCTATCGTGAGCGCCATCGGTCAGGAATGATGGCGCGGGCCTCGGAAGCGTTCACCCTGATAACCCAAGGCCAGTATACGGGCCTCACGACCCAGCCTGTAAGAGGCGGCGAGGTTCTGATCGCGATGCAGCGCGACGGCCAATCCAAGGTCGCCGATGCGCTATCGAAGGGTGCGCGATTTCAGCTCTATCTGGCACTGAGACTCGCTGGATACTACGAATTCGCGCAGTTCCGACAAGCGGTTCCATTCGTCGCCGATGACATTATGGAGACGTTCGACCATATCCGATCCGAAGAAGTGTTCAGGCTCTTCGGCGAAATGGCCGGCATAGGGCAAGTGATCTATTTAACGCACCACAAGCATTTATGCGAAATCGCTAAGGCGGTTGTGCCTGAGGCGACCATTCACCCGCTCGAATAGGGACTTGCCACACGTGGCCGTCAAAGGCCGATGTCAAGCGCAGCTAAAACTGCCGGATCTGCCGACTAGTCACTCCGAGTAATAGCTTTACCCTGGACAGTCTGAGACGAGCCAGGCGGCGAACTGAGATTTGCAGCGATTCTCGGCCGCTCTCCGCTAGGAAAGACAAAGTCATCATGTCGATCAGAAATTCGTCGACGGCCTGGGTACCAATTTCCGTGCTACCAGCGAAAGAATTCAGCAAAGCGCGAGCTTGGTCGACCGCATCGACGCCGCCGGTTTCGATCAGCGCTTCCAGCCTATTGAAGGGATCCAATTCCAGATATCTCCACCCGCACGCACGCTACGCATAGAGAGATGGAGTGACATCTACAAATGTTAATGTCGATGGTCGGCTCCGCTGGTTTGAGTCCATTCGAGCCATCGTCTTGGTAAAGCGAACAGCCACGCGAACCATGGGGGAGCTTTGTCGAAATCTTCCCGAGCCAAGCCGTCGGCTTCCGATCTTAGACGCAAGGCCTGCTTCGCGTCTCATTTCGTCGGACAATTTAGATCGCCCCGTTCCAAGAAGCAGGTATTCGGTCGACGAGCCCAACCTACGGGTGCAAGCGACATCGATGACGGTGCTCGACGGCAAAGTTCGTTGGCTGAAGGTCCAACCGTTGTTAAACGCCCGGGCCTAGCTTGGTTTCTTTGCTCTGAACTGGTGTTGCGGCTCTGACCGTGCCCTTTGCGAGGTCGGCTAAGCTCTGTTCGAGCGCCTTAAAGTGGTCGGGAGCATGTCGTCGATTTCCTTGTCGGAGAACATAAGCTCCTCGTTGTCTTTCAAGGAATCCTGTGCCTTCCTATACGCCCTCCCGTCCGTGAAGGGTGCGGCGCGATAGATTTCGTGGAGGTCGGTTTGCAGTTCATCACGTTGCTTCCGCAGGTCGTCGATTAGCACCGCCGAGTTGAGCGTGTCGGTTATCAGGCTGAGGTAAGACTCCCGCACATTCCAGATGTCAGACGCGGTTTCCCTGTGTCGCTGCGCGAGGGCACCGGGGTCTAGATCCTTCTGGTAAGCGTTGTAGATCAGGCTGAGAATGGAAAGCACTAGGGTCGCGTATTCCGCGTATTGCAAAAGCCCGGTTTCCGCTCTGAAAACGGTTGTCACCGCGCCGCCGGCGATTAGCGCGGACAGGATGATGTTGAACCACTTCGCATACCGTTGATGGTCGGCAAGCCGTTCGGCCATCTTCTCGTGGATCTTGTGGGTGTATGCGCAACGGCCGTAGCACTCGCGCACTTGGCTCTCGAGCTGGTACCGCGGATCAGATTGGGAAGGTTGTGCCAAAGACGGACCTCCATTTCGCGCGGCGCTGTGCGGCCTTTTCGTCGGTCTGTATATTGCAAGCCTCGACGGCAATATTGTAGTCCGTGAGCGCCTTCAACCAGAACACCCCCGTCTTGTAGACGTAGGAGCCGCTTCCCGGCATGCGCCAGTAGGTTTTCTCTCGGTCGAGGACATAGAGATATTTCAAGAAATCCCGGGCCATGTAATCATGGTAGGCGTAGGATTTGTCCCGATACCCCCAAGTTTCGATGAATTGATAGGCGAGCGCGTCTATCAGAGCTCCGGTCATCGGCACGCTATTGTGGTCTTTCCAGACCCGCATCATGCGGCAGAGAGCTTTCAGATTGCCGTTAACTGCCGTGTTGCGTATCTGGACAGCGTTCATTGCGTATCTGGACAGCGTTCATTTCTGCCCGAGGATTGCACTCCCGCCAGACACCGCCCTCGTTGGAATCGGCAAAAGTCCAGGAACCGTCCGTGTTGCTGAAATAGGGGAGGATTTCAAAAGTGATCCCATCCGTGAAGGAGATGACGACAACCTGACCGTCGCCGCCCACCTTACTGGAGCCATAGGTTTTGAGGAGGGAGTTTTTCACGGCTTGGAGAAGTGCGGACTGGCCGTTGCCCTGATATGCGCTGTATCTGACGTATTCTGCATAGGGGAGCTGGAAACCGATATCGAGGTCGCTGATTCCCCGCGCGGCGGTGTCGCGACCGTAAGAGCCTACATAGAGACTGTGGGCCGAGCTGGAATCGGTGTTCCAGAAATCTGTATTTAGGCGCGTAGTGATTCGCCGGTACCGTTGTGCGATTGAACTGATCAGGTCGGTTCCGATATTGTAGTTATTTCGGAAGTTGTAAAACTCGTCAGATACGCCCATCCCCATCCACCTCATGACAACCCGTCGAGAAATGGGATCTATATGCTTTCCGCGCAATAGCTTCCGTGCTCATTCAACCGGAATATTACGTGGCCAACGGGCGCTAGTTCTTGCGCCGTCACTACCACCAGGGCTGGATTACCCAGGAGAATGATTCAGCGTGGGCGGAAGTCGCGGCTTCAAGGGGTGAGATTATTCGCTCGCCGCTCTCACTTCCGAACAGGCGATGGTGCGTTCATGCCCTGCTGAGCGCTACGGGGCATGCCCTGTGACAAGGCTTTTATGTAACGAAAGCGGTGATCTCTAGCGGCAACGCTCGCTGCAGAGCCGCCCGTTAATCTGGAAGTAGCTGGAACCTGTGCGGGTATGGCTCGGCGGGCAAGCTTTTTTCTTTCGTTAGTTCGAATGCCCGGACGAACGCAGCAGCCCCAACGTCACAGCCATGTTTTGAGGGACCGAGGGAACTGATCAGCGCCCGGACTTGGCTCACGATCAAACTACGATTGTGGCGGAGAATTGGGGATCGTAACAATCGATCCGTCCGTCGATTGGCTTGCTCATTTCCCTGCTCCTTGTCATCGTTACGCCTCTTACCTTGACCTACGCTGTCACATCGCAACCAAGCCGCTGCCCTCGTCGAGGCGCCAAGCGAACGCTGATGCGTCGGGGAGCTGCGAGCCCGACCACTACAACCCCAGCGGCTGACGGGGACTAGTCGTCAAAACCTGTGCAGAGTAAGAAAACTTCCGAAAGTGATAACCACTTTAGAGTGAACCTAACGAAGTGGGTTCCGGGCTCATCCCACTCACAAGCAACGGTGCAGCTGCTTTTCCAGCTCGACCGCGAAAGAAAGACGTCGACCCTAGTTGCATTGGTAACGTCGACAAACCATATCTCCACTCGGGTAAGCCCACTGAAGAGTTCAGAAGGTGGGAAGTAGGATGCCGGCAGGCTTACTGCGGGTATTTAGGGGGAAGAAGTGACAGCCGAAATTGCTATCCTCAACCGGAGTGCCGTTGCGCTTGCGGCTGACAGTGTCCTGACACTGGTCGGCTCCGAGTCTGGCAAAAAGACATTCGATTCGGCCGAGAAGATTTTTGAATTGACCAGATATCAGCCTATCGGTCTGATGATATACAACAATGCTACCTTCATGAACGTTCCGCTGGAGGTGCTGATTAGGCGCTACCGCGAAACGCTGACCTTGGGCGCGTTTCGTGTGGTTGCGCAAGCCCGGTCGGAATTTGAACGATTTCTCCTGGGTTTCAAAGCCTCGGAAACAGATCGGATGGAGCACTTTCAGCTGCTTCTGAACTCCGAGATAGCGACAATAAACAAGACCGTACTAAACGAAAAAATCAACGCGCTTCTTGCGAGGAAAAAGAAGCGGCCAGCGACGCTGAGACGGATCGCTGAGGGGGTGATAGCAAACCGTATTGCGGAATTGAAAAAAATACCTCTCAAGAATCAGGCTTTCATGAAGGACGTTACGTTCGAAACGTTCATGGGGCAGTTTGAGAGCGAGATACGGACTGCCGTCGAAGCGGGGCTCAAGACAACGATGGAGGAGATCGCAGAGTCCGTGCTTATCGGAATCGGAAGGCTAATGTTCTGCCTATTGAAGTCGGAGACACGTTCTCAGGCATACACGGGTTTGGTGTTTGCCGGATTGGGCAGCGATGACTTGTTTCCGTCGCTGGAATCAGTGGAGCTTGATGGGGTTTACTTTGGACAGGCCAGGACATTGAACTCCCTGTCGATTGACATTGACCGTGCCGGACCTACGTCCAGGATCGTACCATTTGCACAGACAGACATGGCTGAGCGTTTCATCCACGGCATCGATCGGACGTTCGAACGAGGGCTGCAGGAGTTGATGTCTGATGTGGTGGGGTCGCTAGTCGAACGCTTAGGCGGGAATGCAACCGGCAACAGTGCCGCGCTGGTAGATGAGACGCTGACAACCCTCCGTCAGTCGCTGAGCGAACTTAAAGATAGCGCCGAGGCGAAGCTCAATTCAGTTGTAAACCACATGTCGAGGAAGGAGCTTGGCGAGCTTGCATATTCCCTGGTGGAGCTTACCTCCCGCAAACGGCGGTATTCGACCGAGATCGAGACCGTCGGTGGCCCTATCGACGTCGCTATCCTCACCAAGAATGAAGGCTTCATATGGGTCAAACGAAAGCATTATTTCGATCTTGAGCTCAACCCCCGATTTCGCTCGCCCAAGGCGCAATATTAAGCCGGGCGGAAATAACCGATGATAGAGCGCTCATTTCGGACGGCAATTTGCGTGTGGGTATGAGTGAAAAATCCCCCGCCTGGATAAATTTCTGACCCCTCTAGAAAAAGACCGCGCACGGTATCAAACGGCCGAATACTAGGAAACGCATCGCCGGAAAGCTCATCGCTATGTGCCTTCATATTTTCATGAAGGTGTTCAATGACCGCGCAATCCAGATATCGGAGAAGTTTGTCCTTTCCGCCCTTGGGAGGATTGCTGTTTTCGGGGAGCTTCTTGCCCGCGGCATCGAAGCCTTTTTTCAAGGACGCATACGCGTCCTTCAGAAGTTCAAGGTCGTCTCGCGTGGTCAAATCGAGGCAGTTGCCAAGGTCGATCACGGCCCCGAGCACCGCCGGGTGCTTAATCTTTCCACGTTTATGACGATCTTGAGCCCATTCGAGCGCTCGACGTGGATCGCCCTCCCAAAAATACGCGCCAGGACCTAGCCAATCGTATTTTTCCGCGCTTGATTTTAGCTTGCCACCTGCGATGGCGGCATCCGCAATAGACTTGTCACAGCCGTGATAGCCCAGAACGAAGCCGGTGCGAATCTGGCTCACTTCCTTTTCGTCTTCTCAGATTCGTCTTCGCCGCCATATTGAGCTCTCAGCTGCCCTTTTGTGGTGAGCAGGCCCTCATCGATGAGCCATTTGGTCGCCTGTTTTTTCGATTGGGTGTTGGCTTCCGAGCGTTTAGCCAACATGTCCTTGATCGCCTGGCGCTGTTCTTTGTCCATGCTTTGCCTCCGGGCTAATTGTTCTTGCTCAGGCGGAGGTATGCCGCCGTGATGAGGTCCATCATAGTGGCCCGCCCGTCCTCGCTGAGAGTCGAGTCGGAGTAGAGGACGTTAGCTATGTCGGACAGAGGTTGAACTCTCTTCCCAACTTGATCGGCTCGCGCAACAAAGGCATCGGCGCTTAGCCCGGACCAGTTCACCAAAGCTGCAAGGCTATCGACGTCGGGGCGCTTGCCTTGGGCAATTCTTGTCAGCGTGGAAGCACTCACGCCAGATTGCTCGGCAACCTGCTTCCAGTTCAGACGCCGTACCAATCGCACACGTTCCAGGGCGGCATAGAATTCATTAGCCTTGAATTCCGGTTTCGACATCCAATTTCACTCTTGCAATCGACGGGTCCTAGCGTTACATAGGACAGCAATTGCACTTCTGCAATCGAAAACTCCATTCGCAAGGGAGGCTTAGGATGTCTGACGAGCCTAATCAGTTGCCTAGAAATGTCACGTTCATCCAGGTGGCGGACGTCGATCTGAATTTCCGTCCCATCAGCCTCACCGACGTAACCCCGACGGGAGAGCAGATTCTGGCGCTTTGCAACGTCACGCCGCGCAGTGACTACGTCGTGCTTCAATGGTTAGCCTCAGGCGATATAGAGGAAGTCCGGCCTGATGAAAATGCGTTGATTTCGGGACCCGCTCCCGCCCGCTTTATCGTTTCGAAAACCGATCGTCTGTTCCGGTTCAAGCTCGAAGACCATTCGCTAGTCTGGCCACGAGGTAAGATCTCTGAAGAGATTCTTCGGAAACTAGGCAACGTCGAGGCATCGTCGACCCTTTACGTCAGGAGGAAGGACGTTCCCGACGAGGTGCTTGAGACTGGTTCAGATCTCTCCCTGGCTGAACTCGGCGTCGAACAAGTCTACGCCAGCAAGCAAACGTGGAAAATCAACGTTCAAGGGGTGGTGGTTGAGTTTTCGGAACCGGAAATTACTGTGCGCCAGGCAATGCAGGAAGCTGGTTTCGATCCTGAGCAAAATTGGATTATTGTACTAAAGACCGCCAGCGGGCGCCGTAACGTGTCGACAGATGACCGGATCGACCTGCGTGAGCCCGGCATCGAGAAACTGCGCCTTACCCCACGCGACGTGAATAATGGCGAGCTGGCGAGAGAGGGTGGCAAGCGTGAGTTTCAACTCCTCAAGTCTGATGAGGACGGTCTAACAAGGCGTCAGCTTCCCTATGACACGCTCGTCGATGGGGCCAGACGTTGGCTCCTGCTCAAAGGTTACAAACTTCCTGCTGGCTATAACGTTGCCGAGACCACGGTAGCGATCGAAATCCCAAGCAGTTATCCATCCGCTGAACTGGACATGTTTTATTGCTTTCCGGCGCTCAACTTGACGAGTGGGCGAATCATTGAACAGACCCAGGTCGTTCAAGATATCCGCGGTATAAAATTCCAGCGGTGGTCCCGCCACAGGGGACCGACCGCGCCATGGAGACCTATGCGCGATAGCATTCTGACCCACCTGACGCTTATTGACACCTCGCTGGTGCGAGAGGTTGAGCCGTGACTGATTCTTACAGCCTATCCCTGTCGGGATTTCACCATCAGATGCTGAAAAAGCATCTTTTAGGAGACGGGAATGAGGCTGCCGCTGTTTTATTCTGCCGTGATCTGTCTCCGCACCGCGCCAAGCTTCTAGTCTTTGACGTGCTGTTAATTCCAAACGATGAATGCAAGATCCGTAGGCCTGACTTCATCACCTGGCCCGGCGCGCGACTGTCCGCGGCGATGGACCGGGCAGAAGACGAGTGCTGTTCTCTGATCCTGATCCATTCGCATCCAGGAGGCTTTCTGGAGTTTTCTGGTGTCGATGATGACAGTGATCAGAGTGCTATTGGAAGTCTCTTTGGAGGCTGGTCCGGCGAACCGCCGCCGGCTGGCCACGGCTCGGCCATCATGGTCGCCAGCGGGCGGATTCGCGCCAGACTCTATGACCCGACCATGAGATCCACGCCGATCCCTGACGTCACGGTCGTTGGAGATGATATTCTTCATTGGAAAGACGACCAGCCGGAGAGGCCGGCAGTGATGGCGTTCGGCTCGGGCATGACCAACGAATTGGCTCAACTTCGGGCGGGGGTTATCGGTGTCTCCGGAACCGGCTCGATCATCGCCGAGCAGGCGGCTCGGATGGGCTTCGGGGCTTTGACCTTGGTCGATTTCGATCGAATCGAGCACCGGAATTTAAACCGTATTCTTGGATCGAGTTTAGAAGACGCGATCGGCGGGGAACTTAAGGTGAACGCCGTTTCCCGCGAAATCAGCCGACATCGAGATCAAATTCTGCTGCAACTCGTCCCAACCTCGATTATGACGCGAGAGGCCGTCCTTGCTACGGCATCGTGCGACATTCTGTTCTCCTGCGTGGACTCAGCCGAGGGGCGTCATTTTGTTGATCTGATCGCCCAAGCATTTGTGATTCCGTTGATCGACATGGGCGTGACCATTCCCACTCGGCGACAACGCAATGGCAATCCGGCGATAGCGGAACTGATGGGCCGAATCGACTATGTGCAGCCATTTGGCTCTACGCTAGGGTCCAGACAGGTGTTCACGCCAGCACTGCTAAGGGCCGAATACTTGGCTCGGGCAGACCCTGACGCCTACGCCCAGGAATTGAAGGAGGGGTACATCAAGGGAACTTTGGAAGAAGCCCCCTCCGTCATATCGTTGAACATGCGCGCCGCCAGCAGCGCCATGCTGGAGTTTGTCGCCAGGATGTTTCCGTTCAGGCACGAACCTAATCGATCAGCAGCTCGCACTTTGTTCGCACTGGCAGACGGAGAGGAAGAAAGGTTCTCCGAGGATACCTTCCCAGTTGATGAATTTGGTGTGGCGGGCCGAGGCTTAACGGCCCCTCTGCTGGGTCTGCCACTCTTGGAGGCATAATGTTCAAGCGGCTTTGGAAACGAATTAAGTCGTGGTTTGTACGGCCCTATCAGCCGGCCGGCGAGAAATTCGCTCCAGCACCTGCCGCTCGCAAAGTCGTTTTCTATGAATCCGATGAGCTACCGAAGGAGCTGCCAGATTTTGATATCGCAGTAGCACGAGAAGGCGGCCAACTGTGGGTAGCCGGTATGCTATGCCCCTGCGGTTGCCAGCGACGTGTTGAGCTCATGCTTCTCAATGAAGTGCGACCCCGATGGAGACTGCGGGTTGATGATGGGAACCATCCCACTCTGAGCCCCTCCGTCTGGTTGGCCGAGGGATGCCGTTCACATTTCTGGATAACTCGGGGTCAGATCCATTGGTGCACTCCCGATGAGCAACCCCACACCTGGGATGTGTCTCTGCCAAGCACCTGAGCCTCGTGGGAAGCGCTCAGCGGCACCAGGCGGGCTTGGTGACCAAAAAACCATGGGCGCGTTTTCACCACCGCGCTATCGAATGCGTAAGATCGCCGGAGACGCATCGCCGGAGACGCATTGTGGGGACGCACCACGCTCCATCCGCAATGCCTGCCTTCCATTTCCCCATAGACGGAGCCGTGCAGGGGGGCGGTCTTGCATCGCATTTGGGATTATACGCATGAGCGGTGTGCGCGGGCGATCAGCTGGCGAACGATTGCGCAAACGCCGTCTCCCGTTGGATCTTGGCCAGACAGCGCGGCGAGCTTTTTGACAATTTCACAGGCTTCCCACGAGAACGGTTCCCCTTCGTCGCGAAGGTCGATTTCGATGTCGTCACCGGTGAAATCGTCGCTCTGCCGTAGATAACCGATCTGGTCACCTTCGATGCCTTCCGGAAAGTGGGCAAGATATTCCGCGGGATCGATCATAGCGGCGTGCTCTCTAGCATTCTCCAAGCTTTCGGCCTCGAACTCGATTTCGTAGAAGGCGCGCGTGGTGACGCCGATGCGGAGCGAGAACTCAATCGTCTCCGGGCCGTCCTCATCTTCCGCCAATGCTTTACGCTCCCGGGCGGCCCACCAATCCAGGAAGCTGTCAGTGGTTTCGCCAGCTGCGACCGCGTCAACCCATGCCTGCCTTGAAGAGTCGACCATCATATTTTGCCCTCTGCCTTGAGGTTGTGCCAATCGCGTTCCCGCGCCCTCCGTGCGGCAGCCATCGCGGCGTCGTGCTTGGCTGCCAGTTGGCCGAAATGGCTGACTTGGTCGTATGAACGATTTTCAGCGTGGCGGGCCGCGCCTTTGGCTGAGGAGAGTGCAAGCCTAGTCTTGTTCGCGGCACGCGGCGCGCCAGCTGCCTTAGGCAGTCGCGCGCGAAGGCCAAGGCCTCCACCGCGGTCCGCGCGGCTTCGATTGCATCTTTGGGGACCGTTGGTGCTATGTCGATTCCGTCGGTGTCGATGCTCCATGAAGTGTAGGGGCGGCAACTCGCCATCGCCTCGGAGACGTCGTTGTTGAAGAGAGCCTTGAGTTCTTCCACGGTGTCGGCGTCGAGGTGTTCACTATGGTCGAATGCGTCCTTCCAAAAGTAATCGTCGATTTCATCTTGCGTGGCGCGCACGATGGATGCGGTGCCGTGTCGATTCTCGTCGTAGGCGTGGTAGACCCTGAATTTCATCAAAGGCTCCTCTTAAAAGGCCGATCGGTGCTTCGATAGCGTGAGCAGGCACTGGCACGATCTGCGGAATGCTTGCGGGCTGCGACGGCAAGATGCGGCGTGGAGTGGGCCGAAGGCGTTAGTTGGGCTTGGTAATCCTGATGATTTTGGTGTGCACCTTGGCCGTTGCGAAAGTGTCGGTGGGGAGGATTTCGAGCGTCTCGGCGTTGGGGTGTACGAAGGTAGTGGGGACCAACGCGACAAGGACCGCGTGCGCCTCGTGACCGCCGCGTCCGAGCAATGTCAGTGCTGCCGC
Source organism: Mesorhizobium sp. M2A.F.Ca.ET.043.05.1.1 (assembly GCF_003952445.1). Taxonomy (NCBI): domain Bacteria; kingdom Pseudomonadati; phylum Pseudomonadota; class Alphaproteobacteria; order Hyphomicrobiales; family Phyllobacteriaceae; genus Mesorhizobium; species Mesorhizobium sp. M2A.F.Ca.ET.043.05.1.1. The sequence continues at coordinate 3,188,052 of NZ_CP034446.1, read as the reverse complement.
GATGTGTTTGCGGACCTCACTGAAGGGCGGATTCATGATGATGCGCGGATATTCAACCCGTCCTTCGACCTCTGCAGCCCACTCGAGAAAACACCGGTTGATGACTGGGCCGAAGCGGTGAAGTCCGCTCGCGAGCTCGGTGTGTCGTTCAACCTGCGTGAGTTCATGCGGACTGTGGCCGGACGCCAGTAACGCCTTTGAGAGTTGGCCCGTGCCGGACTGGGCTCTAGCGTGAGGAAGTCGCCCTGCGGCCCAAGGTATGCGACCATCCGGGCCGCCACATCGTCCGGGGTGACGTGGCATTCGGTGAACTTGTCGACGATCACCGGTTCAACGACCCGAATGGGCTGAAGCTTGCCGAAGCCGTCGCGGTGTTTGATTGAGATCCGCATCGGCTTGTTGGGACGGGCATACACCGCGCGCTTCATTGCGTGTCATCCGAATTTTCGAGAACCGCCACGCTGTGGGGCGCCGGATGGGCTTTTGCGTCGGTGAAGAAGACGGCCACGAAGGGTGCCAGGTAACGCGGCTCATGTTTCGGGTTGATGCAAATACGGAAACGGAAGTCGCCACAGAGCGAAAGCCGCACCCCGCGTTGTTCAAGATGAAACTGGGCATATTTCGACTTGGTCATCTCGACCACGGGAAACGTCTGTATCTGATCGCGGTGATAGCGATGCCGCGACCGGAGTGCCTTTGCGTTGAGATTCAAAATAGGCGGCAGCGCATCTCTCTCTTGCGGGACCTCGTAGCCGACGGACTGCATCAGGTCCCGCCATTCCTCCGCAGACAGGGAAAGTTCAGTGTCGTTGGCGAGGTGGAGTGGCAGGGTGGCTTCGCTTTCCAGGATGAAGGTCTTGGCGTCAATCGCACGCGCCTGCGGCTTGTGCGCCCCGTGCTCGCGAGCAAAGGCTTGTAGGATGACCGGTGTGAGCTCACCCTCGTATCGACGCACCGGCCCGAGCAGTTCGCGTTCGTAGCTGAGCCGGTTGAGGGTGTGTTCGATGTAGCGGCGGCGCCTGTCGCTGGAAAGCGATCGTTGTGCGGCGTCAATGCACTGTTGCCGCGCTTCCTGCGGTGACACCTCGCCTCTCTCGACCTTGCCCCAAAGATCCCAAGGAGCGAGTTGGCCCGTGGGTATGCTGCGGCCGATTGCGACCTTGATGGTTTCGTCCTCGGTAACCTTCTCCCACATCGCGAATGTGAGGTAAGCGTGATTGATCTCACGCTGCATGTCGCGCAGGTCGGCAAGCAGAGTTTTGATGCGGTTGGCCCGCACGCGAGGGTCGTTTTTGTAGTTGGCGTGTAGTTGGACGCCTTCGGCGCGGTAGAGCCAGTAATTTGCCAGCTTCTGGGCCTTATTGGCATTGGTCATGGCGGCCTGCATGCGCTCCTGGGTTTTTCGCGCTTTGCGTTCCGAATGGTGACCGACCAGGATTGGCTGTCCGTAAGCGAACGCCTCGGACAGATCCTCCGCCGCGCGCTGGAATGCGTTCGCCTGGCGATGGCGCTTGATTGCGAGTTCGTCGAGCCGTTCAGCTTTCGCTTGCGCGCGTTCCACGAGAGTCATCTCTTCCGGTTCAATTTCACCGGCCAATTCGATGGCCAGATCCTCTCGCGCAGGAGACCACTTTGGGGCAACGAAGAGTTCCTGTTTTGGCGCCCAGACGAAGCCAGCGTCCTTGACGCGCTGGTAGGTCTCAGCATCCAGGCGAGCTGAAGGATAGAGGCGAAGCTTGTTGTCTTCAGGGGAATAGGTTGCGCTGATTATCATGGCGATCTCGCTGGTCAGGAACTGTGGTTCAGACATGGTCCGCCCGCGCGCAACAGACGCACTTCAGCCGAGCGGTTGCGGAAGTAGAACGGTGTTCGTTCAATGGGTTAGGAAGTTTACCTGACTCAGCCTTGGAGCGCTCTCGCGCAGGAGCGCGTCAGCTCTGCGGGTCGCGATACGCGAGATAGGACCGACGTTGCGCTGCGCAGCTATCGGACACGGTTGGCCGCAGTCGGCTTGGAACAGAAGGCCAATTCAGGACTGAGGGACGAAGGATCTATGTGTCGTATGAACGTGTCGGCCGAGCGGGGTCGCGTTGTTAGAACGGGTTCTGGACCGGGTCGGACGGAGCGAACACCTGGGGCCACAGAAGTGCGTAGGCACGTTTCTCGGTCGCGCATTCCCCTTCGGTCATGTCGGATAGCTGCGCGGGTGCACGTTCCTGGATCGTTTTCCAAATCTCGTCTTTTCGTTGTTGCGACAAATCCATCGTCGCGAATGTTTCCTTTAACGTGGCTTGCAATCGGTCTACTTCATCCGATGTGAAGAACGCGTCGTGGTCGGCGCAATATTTTGCCACGTAGAACCGCAGGGAAAACTGAAAGAATATACCCGCCTGTTCGGCTTCTCGTTCCGATACGGGCGCTGAGGTAGTTGTTGGTATATCTGGGCCCGTGGTTGTGGCGCCTTCGCCTTCAGCCGCGTTTGCCTTCTCCGCTAAAATCTTATCCCGCGCCGCACTTACAACTTGTTGGATGGCCGGAGGGGTTGAAGGCCAGCCATAGGATTGTACGAGGGCGGTAATTTCCGCGAGTTTTTGATCCGGGGAGGAGGAGCTTTGGGTGATCGCCGAGAGCTTCTCCATGAAGATAGGCGAAACACCCGGCACGACTTGGTTCTCTTCTTCTTCGTTTTCGTCGCTCTGCGCGACTTGATCAGAAATGTACGATGGCATGGTTCTCGGGATGTGCATCATTTCTCGTATTGTCGACGCGAGGCCAGGCTTCAAAGCAAACAGCACTCCACCGATCCCGATACAAACGATCATAGTCAGCACGCTCCGAACTACGGCGACTGGAGCAGCGTGAGGGTGCTTTCGAGTCAGTCCCATGATCAGTTCCCCAAGGTGAAAAAGGAAATATGATGGCTATAGACACTGGTTTGAATGGCGGCAAGCTGCGTCTTTGCTGCCATGAAGGGAAGGGCGGTTCTGGCTTGGAATTTGCGGCGGATACGGGTCGCTCAAGGCATGTCTCAGGACAGGCTCGCGGCGGACACTGAAATCGATCGGGCCTACTTGGGCGGGATCGAGCGGCAGACCGAAAATCCATCCCTGGATTTGATGGATAGGCTGGCTGCGGCTCTCGGTGTTGGGCTGGCCGAATTGTTTAGGCAGCCTGCTCCAGGGGAGGAGCCCCCAAAACCCTTGCGTAGTGGGCGACGCGCACGCGGCCACAGTTGAACTCTTAGAAAGCTTGGCCGGTTTGCCGGACCCCAGATCCTGGACGTGCCGTGCAGGACGCACATGATTGTTTGGAGTTCATTTTGTTTCCTCAGTCTGTTGGGCATCGTCCAAGGTTCAACCGAGCATCGTCGGCATTGCGTCCATGAGAGCTTGGCGATCGTTCGAGCGGGCGAGCAAATACATATTATAGTTGATACTTTTACGCGACGAATTCCGCAACCCAGTGCGGCATGGATATGCGCGCTCTGGTCGGCGACAATTTCGCTCGCCTTCGACGTGAAAAGGGTCTCACCCAAGAAGAGGTGGAGGCCCGATCGGGCTTTAGTCAGCAGTACCTGAGTGACTTAGAACGCGGCAAGCGCAACCCCACTGTTATCACCGTCTATGAACTGGCCGAGGCGCTCGGGGTCAGCTATCTCGATCTTCTTACACCTCTCCAACAACACAAAGGTCAGCCGGACTAACGACCGGTCCAGGGCGGCCTTTCGCTTTCCCGTCCGGCGTCGGATAGTTGCATTTCGACAATCACACCTAACGCACGATCACCAAATCCAGCCTTGCTGCGACAAGAATGTCTTCCGGCGGGTTCTCATCCGTCGGTGACGAAAGGCAGTGTTATTGTCGGAATGCTATGATCCGAGCTCCTGACAGCTTGGGACGGGGTTAAGAGGAACGGCGGGTAGTGTCTCAGTTTGAAATTTGAAGCGCAGGCGAAACCGCTGCGCCCCGTTTGCTCCAATAGGCCGAACCGCCTATACGCTTACCGGAAAGCATGAGGAGAACCCGATGGGTTGGAATGATCATATCCCCGATTTGTCCGGTGAGGCAGAGGCTGTTTTGTCCGGTGAGGCAGAGGCTGTAGCCGTCAAGGCGAAAGCGGTCGTTCGGTGTGAGCTTCACGAAGACATAGTGATCGACAATGGCGACCCGGATGCGAGATCATATGCTTTCGCAATCGGCACCAATCGATGGAAACAGGGAGACATGGGTTGCACACGCGAAGAGTTCATTGACGCAATCGCGGAAGCTATTGATCAGTCTGCCGACGAATGCCCCATCTGCGCCAAATATCGGGACGACTAATGCCGACCGGGCCTAAAGGACAGAGGCGACCGGCAGACGTAATCGGCAATGCCGTCTGCGTCATGCGCATACTACCCGCTTTCGTCGGCATTTGCAGCCGGGCAGCAGCGCGACTCTTTGAGGAACAAACTTGTTTCAAGCCGTTGGATCGTGACCGATAGCCGTCCAAAGCCGCCTAGCGGCGGCTTTGGATCTGGAGGCTTTTTTGGACTTCGTCAGCAGTCAGGCGTCTTCCGCCGTTTCGGTCTTGGCTAGGTTGAAGTCGTTGGCCGTCGGCGTTGTCACGATCGTTTCCATTACGTGGCGGACCACGCGATGAAAGTCGCAATAGCGTGCCCAAAGCAGTGAGGCGTATTCGGCTTCGCCCGCTTCCGCGATTGTACGAATGACGGCTTCGAGAGTGAAGGCCTCGAAGCCCACGCGCTCGCGCCCGTCGTCGTGCTGCGTGTCGCCGGACGGATCGTGTAGCTCCGCTGCGTAAATTGCCCCAGATGCGACCGCGCGCCGGTTCAGGCGTGGGACGATTGTGATGAACTTCCCGCGTGATGCGACACCTTTGTCGACCATCAGTTGCGCCATCACATGTTCTCGACGAAGTTGTTCGAAGCCGGGCCGCCTAAGTAGCGGATCTTCTGGGTCGAGATAGAGACCGGATTCTCGCGTGGTTTCGTCGTATCGGTCGCGGTGGCGGGCGGCGGGTGCCAACATTTCTTCGACGAATTTTATTTCGGCCGCGACGAAGCCTGGTTCACCTTCGGGGGTGACGATCTCGGCCAGGACGTCGAAGGCGGTGCCGTCGCCGAAGTAGTTTTCCTGGAAGCGGCCCGGGCTGTGTTCGAAGCGAATGCGGGTCACGCTGTGGACGAAGCCGGGCAGGAGAGTCTGCCAGACGGCGCTGGCCAGGTGGAGGTCAAAGGCCATCGGAGCCCAGAGATTGACCGTAAGTGCTTGAGAACTAAGGAGATTTGTCCATAGGCGCTCCTCGTCCCAGACGGAGCCCGGTTCACGAAACAGGAGCTCGGCCTTGGCAAGGGCCGTGACGTCGCTGGTCATGAAGTTGGCACCGGCCCGGGCCGCCGCAGGGGATATTCGGGACCCGAGCTTGATCCTTCGGGTATCGCCCTTGGTGCCCACGATGAATGCGCCGATCGGGAGCTTTTGTTCTTCGCGCCACAAGGCGCTTAGGAGACGGGCGGCGGCGCCGAAGCGGTTATCCGTGGAGACGAAGACCTGCTTGGCTCGGCGCACAAAGTCAGGGATCAGAGGTGGATGAACGAGGGGGCGTTCGAAGACGGTTCGGGCTCGGTCGGAGCTGCCAAAGGTAGGTTCGATATTGGTGAGAGATAGTGCCGTTTCCATTTGAACTCCTGTCGGTGACATAGGAGGTTCAATGAAAAGGGGCAGCAATTTATGGAAGTTCTGTTTTCTTTGGTCAAGGTGTTGGTGTTGGTGTTGTTGTCTTGATCTTGGGGTGTTGGTGGGAAGGTATAGGGAAGGTCCAGAGGAGATCTAGAGAAGGTCTAGGGGAGATCTGCTAATAATAATAGGGTTTCAACCAGACGGTTCGCATTCGCTACGCTGCAAGGGGCCGAGCGATTTCATCAACCTGTTCACAGGCAAACGCCTCATCCTGCACTTCCACTGCTGCTTTGTCCTCTCGTAGGCCGATGAAGCTTGCACCCCGCACGCAACCGTTCGAACTCAATTCCAGAAATTCGATTTCGGCAACGAGTTTCGGCGGCAACAACTGGATTTCGCCCTTCAAGGTAAGCGAAGCCAAAGGTTCTCCAAGTGAGCTGGATGTCGTAAAGAACTCGGCTAGCTCCCGTCGTTGGGGAACAGAAAAGCCGGTGCCCACGCTACCTCGGGGCGTAAGCGCGCCATCGTCCATCGTCGCGATAATTATCGACTTCACCGCGTTCGTTTTCTTATCGGGGCGCCAACCGGCGATTATGAACTCCTGACGACGTGTGAACTTGACCTTTCGCCAAGCCGGCGATCGGACGCCCGGTTGATATGGCGAGTTATGATCCTTGGCCATGACGCCTTCCCAACCTGCATTCTTCAGACTCTCGGCCAGCGCGTCACCCTCTAGGGTGTGCTCGACAAGTTTGACGCTCTCAATGCCCAGGGAGGAGATGGCTTCCGCAAGGCGCTCTTTCCGAGCGCACAACGGTAGGGAGGTGATTCTTTCGCCCGAGCAGGCAAGCAGATCGAACGCGAAGTAAGTGAGCGGCACGCTTTTGTTGGAAAGAGCTTTGCACAGCAATCCGAAGTCAGGCCGACCGTTCTGATCGAGCGCGCAGATTTCGCCATCCAACGCACAGTCCTGCGTCTCGCAGACGCTTTCCGGCAGAGAGCGGCCGAGGCGCTCTGTCCAATCGAGGCCGTTGCGCGTGAAAAGCCGCAGTTTGCCGTCCTTGATCACAAGCTGGCAGCGATAGCCGTCAAACTTCGGCTCGAAGATAAAGTTCGATCCTGACGGTAATTCGCGGGCAGGGGTTGCGAGTTGGCACGGCGTAAATTCAGACATGATGCCACTCCGAGTTGACTCGGAAGGTTCAACTGACCTCGCTGGTTGTTGCGTGTTTGCGGCGATCGTGGAAAGGCTCAGGCTTGGGAGGGCCGAAACCGATGATCCGAGCGATGCAGGAAGACGAAGTTCTCGAGGCGCTTGCCAAAGGAGTGAGACGCACCTCAGATTTGATACGCCAAGCCACCGAATACCATGGCGGCGCGGTGCGGACGGAATATCTTCTCACGGCCGATATCGCCCGCGAATTCATCGAGCGCCACTTCCAAGTCAAGGTCGAGTGCCTGAACAGGAGCTTGGTGAACGCTTTGACGCGTAGCAAGGGAACGGCGCCTAGTAAACTCCTTCGCTCGAAGAGGATCGATGTGGCGGTCGTAGAAAGTGACCTCATCCCTTTGGCGATCGTCGAGGTCAAAATTGGAGTGTCGAAACTCACGCGTTTGAAAGGCGATCTCGAAAAGATTTCGACGACCCTCGCTTTGATGCAACCGAAGTTCGCAAGCCGCGCGGTTGGCGCTCTGGTATTTCAAATGCACACGACCAGTAAAAAGTGGTATCGGGCCGAGCAGTTTAGAGCAGCTGCCGAAGCGAAGGAAAAGCGGCTTCGGGAGGAGCTTCGCATTTTCGCCAAGGGGCGAACTGACACTATTTTTGCTATGCACTCGCTCCAAAGACCCGATGAGGGAGTCACCGGAAGAGCGGTTGACGGGATAGGCGAAGAAGCCGAGTGGGGTGCATTCGGTCACGCCACCCGCTACCACGCGATCTTAATCCGCGACACCCGTCCGGTCCCGCCGCCTCCTTCAACGATCGCGGAGCTGCGCAGCCAATCCGGACGATAGTCTCGATGCCGCCTATCGCCCGGTCATATCCTGGAACGCGACGCCGCTGCATTTACGGACCTTCAGCCACCAAACCGGTCGAATCGTGTTCTTGATCGCCGAGGCGCGGCTCATCTTCAGCCTGTCCCGTTGACTCGAAAAGCCATTCCGCTGCTCGGGACGCCTGCGCGGCCGCGACAAAGATCGCTCGAGGGTCATCGCGCAACAGAGGAAGCCACCCTGCTAGGTATGCGGCATGATTTTCGTGCGGTACGCTGGCCAATCCCAACCCGGCCAAGAGGAATGCGGAACCGAGCTCGGCCACGAGTTCTTCGGCCGCATAAGCTCGCTTGCCAAATCGTGCCGAGAGATCGCGCGACAGTCGCGCCCTCGCGCCGGTCCAATGTACGAGCTCGTGTGCCGCGGTAGCCGCATATCCCTCGGGGCTCTTGAAATGCTCCCGCATAGGCAGCTGAATGTGGTCGGTTTGCAGGCTATAGAACGCCTGCGTTCCGCCAAACCTGACGACAGCACCCGTCTTATCGAGGAAACGGTCGAATTTGTCCGCGGTCCAATCGCTCTCAAGCTGGGGTTCGCCGTCCGGGGGCAATCCGTCAACTTGGTCGCGATTGAACAACACCGAAGTTCGCAAGACATAACGGCGCTCGGAAGATTCGCCCTCGTCGGCGCCCTCCGCGCCGTTTTGCTGCTTGTCGATTTCCTTATAGAAGACGACGAGGGTGCCCTTTTCGCCGCGACGAACCTGGGCACCTTTGGATTGCCACTGGCGGTAGCTGGCCCAGCGGTTATCGGCAAAGCCCGAGCGCTCGGCAGCGCACCAAAGGTTCAGAATGTTGATCCCGCGATATCGCTGGCCCGTCTTGCCATTCACGGGCAGACCCCCGCCCGTTCGATGCCAGGGACAGACCCATGCACCCGAATGGGTCTGTTGCAACTGCTCGATCAGAGCGTCTGTCACTTGCCGGTATATGCCTGAAACCATGGCCGCGTTCTCCAACGTTTTTCGCTGGGCGGTTCATCGGTCTGGCGCTTGAGTTGCGAGGAGGGGCAGCCAATTCAAGAAGCAGCGTGATCACCGGCTCTTTCAGGTCACCATAAGGCACCCCGTCTTGTCGCGATTCTCGGCCCTCTAAGCTGAATGTGTAACCGTTTGAATAAGCGGTTGTTAAGCAACTAAGCTTGCGCGTCAAATCTTATGAACCAAATGGGAGTATCGGCAACAAGGACGCATAGATGGACGACAGCCCAAGGGTGCAGCTGCCCAATTCAACCGACGGTGAAGCCCCTGGCCCGACGCCTTCCGAAGAGGCCCAAGCCTCTCAAATGGCGGCGGCACTACCTCCGGAGTTCGACCGGACGGACCCTGAGCTTTTTGTGAGGCAATATCTGCGTCACTATCGGTTGGAGATCCTGTTTGACGGCTCTATCGCCGAAACTGATGCTCACTTAAGCCCGCCAAAGACCGTGCCCGAGTTGCTCGCCAAACAGGAGGAAACGGTTCCGGACCTGATTGACCGGATGGTTCTATTCGCCAGGGTCCGCAACTACCGGTTCCAGAGGTCGATTATTTCCACCGCGTGCCGGCGAGTGGCAAAGGGAGCGCAGGGCTCTCGTCGAAAGACAGTGCTGCAGCCGCTGATAGAACCGCCACTTAGTGAGCTGGAAGTTGCCAAATCGCGAGACGAATGGAGACGAGTGGGCACTTTATTCGACCTTGAGCCATCACTCAGCGTTGCCATAATTAAGCACTTCATCTGGCAGGTGAAAGCGAAATCGCTTCGTAAAGGTGTAAAGCATCACTTAATGCCGATTGTTTGGAGCTCTATCCAAGGATCTGGCAAGACGACCTTCGTCAGCAGGCTGGTCGGCCCGCTAAAGGAACTCGCTTGCTTCACCTATTTGAGCGACATCGCCGATACGCGGTCCAAAGGGATTTTCGAGTTTCCCATCGTGGTCATCGACGACATGGCGCCTGAAAAAGGGGTAGCTGTCCTAAAATCCCGGCTCACTGGCGAAAAGATGGCGGGGCGTATGATGCACTCGTCGTCGCCTTCACCATACAGCATCAGGTCTACCCTCATCGGGACAGCCAACACCAGGATCCAGGAGCTGGTCCAGGACGCGACGGGCAGCAGGCGATTTGCGATGCTGCCGTTTCGCAACGGATCCGTGCCAAAGGGCGGCAGTCCGCACATATGGTCGACTGTCGAATCACTTGACTGTCAACTGCTTTGGCGCTCGGTGTCTGCAGCGGAGCCTTCGCCGATTCTAGACGTGCTCGATCAACTGACCCGGCATCAAGGTCAGTTTGTTCCAGAAAGTTCGGTCTTGAGGTGGGCGAAGGGGCTGGATTGCGCCTCAGAAGAGGTGCGCGAAATCCGTTACAAGACCGGAGTGTTGGGTGAAGAGCTGCGTCAACTTTTCATGAGACAAACCCGAGAGAGCATCAGCGCGCAGGCATTCTCGGCCGAGATATTGAAGAACTGCGATGACCCCGCCATGCCATTTGCAAAAAGGCAGAAAACTGAGAAGGGCGCCCTGTATGTCCTGAAGAGCAGCTTTGCTAAGGCCGCGACGCCAAACGCGGTCGTTTCGTCGTCGGCTGTTTTTTCGCCGCCGTCAGATCCGTCAGATCCGTCAGGTCCGCCAGATCCACCAGTTCGCGAGGCTACGCTGGCCGAAGCACACCTCGAACCCGCACCCCTAGGTGCCGACGCCGCAGATGGCAGTGGCGATTAATGAGCCTTGCGAATAAGTATCGCCCAACCCGTTTTTCAGAGGTTTTGGGGCAGCCTCACGCGGTCACATTCCTGTCGACCGTGATCCTGCGCAAGGCAAAGCCTCGGAACCTGCTGCTGTTCGGGTCTCATGCCTCGGGGAAGACGACGCTGGCCCGCCTCTATGCGAAGGCACTGAATTGCTCCGACGTAGCCCCCGATGGTTCCCCCTGCAACCGCTGCACGTTCTGTACGGACGTGGATTACGAGGACTGGGAGTATGATGTTCCCGGGACGGGTGGGGAGGATGCCGACATCGAGGCATGGCTGGACGGGCGCTACCGAAAGCCAACCGACTGGAAAACGACCGTGCTCTTCTTCGACGAAGCGCATGAAATCAAGCCAAAGGCAGCAGACAGTCTGCTCAAACGGGTCGAGGAGCCCTTGCCTGGCGTGGCATTCGTCTTTGCGACCACTGAGCCCAGGGCACTGAAGAATACGTTGCGCTCGCGTCTCATGGCCCTGGAAGTGCGTCGACTCGGCGCGACCGAGGCTGTGAAACTTCTTCGCCACGTTGCGGAACGAGAGGGCATCGCCTACGACATCGACGGCTTGGCGTTGCTGGCATCTATCAAGCGGGGATACCCAAGGGATTTGCTGATCGGGCTCGACCAGTTAGCGGGCATGGGCCCCATAACCTTGCAGTCCGTCAAAAGCATGTTTGGCCTCGATCAGACGGAAAGGCTGATCGACTTATTTCTTGCCTTGGCTGATGCAGACGAGGCACGGCAAATCACCATTCTTGCCGACTGGCCCGAAGAGGTCGGGATTATAGTCAAGTGGATACAGTCCTTTCTGACATCGGTATTTTATCGCGACATTCTAGGTCTCGATTTTGTCGGCGACCCGATCACCCAATCAATTACCGTGGGCAGGTCCGAAATTTTGGGGGGCTTCTGCCGGCGGCTGGATGTGCCTTCGCAACGAGATCTGCGCCCTTTTTGGGAGCCGATGTTGTCTTTCTGGGATCGCCCCTCATCCGACCATGAGACCGAGCTGCAATTGCGCTTGGCGTTGTTTCAGGACCTCGTGAACCGGCGCCTCGGCGAGGCGCGGAGCGCGCTGCAGATCGGGTCCTACGAATCCAAAGGGGAAAGTTTTGGGATCGCCGTTCCCGCGCCAGCCATTCACCCACAGACATCGTCTCAGAGCCTTGTCGAGGCCAACGAAAAGATCGGCCAGCCGAGCAACGAACCAAACAGTCTTGACATCGAGGGCGTCCGCGCGATCGTCAATCGAGCAAGTGCACTGACGCAGGCAACTGGCTACGTGATCAACGCTGCGTTTGAGATATCCTCCTACCCCGGTGTGAAGGCGCCGACCACTGTCGCGAGGGTGCAACGTTTTGTTCGAGAGCTGGAAGAGCAGGCAGCGGGCCGGCCCTCCTCCCTTGCCACGATTACCCTCTTGGAAGCGGGCCAATTCGGCCCGGTTACGGCCCGGATATGTGCCCACCTCACCCAGTTGGACACTCCGGGCGCACAGTCTCGGGTTCAGGAGTGGTTCGACGCCTTCTGGCAAGCCGACGAGGGCGTCCACGACTTTGATAGGCGACTTTCAGACGTGAAACGGGGCATGAAATTCCATTGGGCCGAAGTGATGGGGCTTTGCGCGGGCCTCGGCGGCGATTCCTTTTATCCTGATGTCGGTGCCAGGGCCCTCATGAAGAACCTTCGGGTTCAAAAAACGAGATGGCGACAGCCTGTGGCCATCCCCTATCGAGTGCTGACCTTCACCGGGCTGGTAGGTCAGGACGCTATCGAGAAAGCTGCCTCTGAGGGCATGGGGTTCCTGTCGGCATATGACGACCGCGCATGGCGACATATCAAATCTGAATGGGAGCCAAAAGAATGGCTCGATCGGAACAAGGAGTTTGCCCTTCGTCGTCGCCAAATTGAAGATCTGGAGATCTTTGGAGGCGACCCGGTTCAGCTCGAGGAAAAACGCCGACAAATTCGAGCGAGTTGGCTGGAAGTAAAGTCCCGGCCGCGGCGCTGGATGCCATGGTGGGGGCTTGAAGTCGATTCTTGATGTCGAGTTCCTGCTTGCGCCGCGGTTGCCGCCACGAGTGCTAGTTTACCGCATGAGGACCGGGCTCCTGCGCCACGAGATGGAGCGTGCATTGCGCGACCTCTTCGAACAAGAAGGTCGTGAGCTCTATCCGTGCAGACCCTCCATGGTGGGCTTGGCGAGCGGTGGTCAGGCACTCTTTGATGGCGTCTACCTTTGCGATCTATCACGCGAGACCGAGCAAGATTTGACGCCTGTAGTGAAGGCTCTTAGGGACCGTGAGACATCGTATCTCGCTGTTTTCGCACCGCATGGTTCTCGCTTGTTTGCGGACAAGACATGGCTAGGCGCTGATGGCATCTTGTTGGTGGAAGAGCCGATCGTTACCAGCGACGACATTCCGGACGCCGTCTGGCAATTTGTCGTTGCCAACTGCGACCTTCTTCCGACGGCTACGCCCGTGCCCAAAATCGTAAAAGAGCGTTTCACGGATCAACTCGGCGGAGGCAGATTGGCTTTGCCCAGCCTTGTTCAAGCCTTCGATGCATACGTGGCGCAGTCTTTTGATCAGCGGTCAAAGGAGTTTGTGGAGACCACAGAGCAGCAGGAGGAGGTCAAGGAGCGGAGCCTTCTGGCGGACCCGCTGCTTGATTATCTGGCAGACCCCACATTGCGAGATCGAGCCAATGTCCTCCGAGGCGTTGACCTTCGTGTTAGGAGGGGCCGGTCGTACGAATCGCTCATCGACGATCTTCACCAGTTGAGTGCGAACATCGCGCTGAAGATCTGTTCTGGGCGGGCCGTATCCGTTGATAGGTTCGATTTCGTGCTCTGGATTGCGCTGCTTGTCGCTTGGACGCCGTCTCTACGTTCAGTTGCTACGGAGGGGCATGATGGGGCAATACATCCCAATGAGTTCCTTCAAATTGTTGACCAGTTGCTGCGTGACTTCGCCACTCGTCAAACGTCAGATGGTCGGGACCGGCTGGCTGGCGTTTGGGATCGGATTGGGGATGTCTCGAGAGCACCTCGAGATGACGATCAAGATGAGCTTGGCCTAGAGCAATGCCTGGTGGAACTGCTCGGTCGGCAGGGAACATACGAACCGGAGTGGGTCGTGCGGCTCAGGGCAATCTTTTGCCTTGACGAAACCCAGTTATTGGCAGCGTCGCCGACCCCTTCGGGCAGCGGCCATGATGAGGGCAGGTTTTCGGCAAGGCTTTTCGACGAGATAGTCGGCCGGGACGCGGCCGTCGCCGCCGTAAAGGAACGGTTCGGGGCCGCAAGACACACACCTCTCTTCATCTATGGTCCCGATGGCGTCGGAAAAAAGACCTTCGCTAGGGCGTACGCCAGAGCATTCATGTGCACGGGGAGAGCCGAGGCAGATTATCTTTCTTGCGGAAGATGCGGCGTCTGCATGGCCTTCGACAATGGCGTCCTCGGCTACGTCGAGCTAGACGGCGCGGCGCATGGGAGTTCCTTGGACAGTGTCAGGGGCTGGCTGCGCGACATGAAGTATTTTCGGGCCTTCGCTGAGCGCAATGCGGTCATCCTGGAAAATCCAGAGCGGGCAGGGGGCTTGATCGATACTCTGCTCAAAACGCTTGAGGAAAGGCACAAGGCCACCTTGTTCATCGCCTGCGGCCGCGAGATCAACTCTTTAAGAGCGACGGGCGTGTCTCGCAGTGAGGTGCATCGTTTCGCGCGTCTCAGCAACGCAGATGCTGAGAGCCTCGTCGCCCGCTTTTGTTCCCATTACGGCCAACGTCTGTTACCCGGACCTGTGCTTGACCTGGTACTTGAAAAGGGCGGCGGGTTGCCGCGGCGATTGGCCGAAGCCTGCGCAAACGTTTGTGGCGGAACCGTCATCACAGCGGAAGATGCCGGGAAGGTATTGGGTTTTGGTTGGATAGGTGGAGTCATCGCGACGTGGACGTCGTTGCTGGGGGCCACGTGGACCGAACCTAGCACCCTCATCTCCGATCACGAGGGGGCGTCGCTAGGTGTGGCTGACCAGATGAGAGCGACATTGACTCACATAGCGCCGGGCAACGTGGGCCGAGAACCGGCGCTGCCTTCCTGGCGTCGACACAGCCGTGCCTTGACCCATCTTGCCGATGAGATGGCAAAGAGAGCTGCATCCACGGGACAGAGTTATGACAGCCTATGGGGCCGTCTATCGGCGTTTTGGTGCCTGGACCATGTTGACTTGGTTGGGCAGCGGCAAGCGTTCATGGAGACCCGGCGTATCCTGCGGGGTAATACCCAATGGGCGGCGTAGCACCTTCTTTGCGACTGTCGCGCAATTTAGCGCCCTACGGTCCATATTGAATCGCACTGACCGCTCTGTTTAACCCGCGCCACGACTTGAGGATGGCCGTCGCTGCTTTCTATACCTGAGCCGCGGACGCACGAAGGCTTTCAGGCCTGGCTTCGCCTCCAGCAGGGCTACTATGTCGAAGCCGATATCGATCGAATTGATGGCTGACTGAAGCTGGGCCAGGGCCGACGCCTTGACGTAGCGGCTCGTCTCGCCGGGCGTCGAATGCCCAGTGACATGGTCAAGCACG
The DNA here is from genome assembly GCF_003952445.1 of Mesorhizobium sp. M2A.F.Ca.ET.043.05.1.1. NCBI lineage: Bacteria > Pseudomonadati > Pseudomonadota > Alphaproteobacteria > Hyphomicrobiales > Phyllobacteriaceae > Mesorhizobium > Mesorhizobium sp. M2A.F.Ca.ET.043.05.1.1. Next base: position 3,172,995 of record NZ_CP034446.1, on the reverse strand, counting down.
GCGCGTTCGACACCCGCTTGGTGCATCAAGGTGCTAGCCGAGTGGCGAAAGGAATGGAAATCCAGACCTTTGCGGTACACGCCTATGTCTCGGCGATAACGGGTAAACCACTTCGAAAACGAATGTCCTAAACGATTGTCTGCTCCGCCAGGCTTCAGATTGGGGAACAGTCGCACCTGTCGGGATTTGCGGCACTGGTCCACATATTCCAAAAAGCCGAGCTTAATGAGCGTGACGTGCAACGGTACCTGGCGGGCGGCGTTGGCATTCTTCAGCATCCGAGGCGGCTTATCGTTGATATCGAAGAAGGAGATGCCGTCGGCTTCCTTGACATCTTCTGTGTGCAACTGGGCGATCTCTTCCTGACGCATTCCGGAAAGAATCCCGATCAGGGGAATCCAGTACCGCTCATCCTTTAGGACCAGGGACCCAGGTTCAGCCCGACGCACTTCGGACTTGCACCCAGTGTAGAGAGGAGACGAAAACAGGGTCTCCAATTCGGGCCGGGTCCAGGCGTCGCGCTGCTCCGTGGCCTTCTTTGCAGACCCGAATCGGAAGCCGCTGAAGATGTTCTGGCTGACGGTTCCAGCCGAAAGAGCCGATCCCCAAAGCCCGCTCAGCGCGGAGAAATGTCTTTTGACCGTGCGCTGAGTGATCGGCTGAACGTTGCGCGTTTTGGCTTGCGACTCCGCCACCTTCAGGATTTCGTCGACCGATCGATTTCGATAGGCAGGCGCCTTCGAGTAGTCCCACGGTAGACGCTGTATCTTTTTGCGGAACTCGTCAGCATCGCCTCGAGCATATTGCGCGAGTGGCTTGTCGCCGCATATTTCGGCAAACAAACGATAGCTTGCCTTTGCCTGCCCTGCCGTTTGCTGGTCCCAAATTTTGACCGCGATCTGGTCGCAGCGGAACGCCTCAGCAATCTCCGAAAAATTCGGCCCGCCGCTTGCCACTGGCGGAGAGGGGACCGCCAAAGGGGCCGCGGCCTGGCTTGGCAGGACGGGCGTTGCGCTCGCTCCGCCAAGGGCATCTTTGAGCAGTCTGTCTCGAGGGTCGTGATTGAAGTCGCCGTCCTGGCGTGCCCTTAACTCACTTATAATGTCGATGCTAGCTCGTAGGATCGCCTGACGGATTTGATTGTATTCGCCCGGACCGAGGTCGCCTTCGGCCAGCTTGCTGCGCGCCATCACCGCCTGCGCCGCCGGATTGGCCTTCTCGAAATCATTCTTCCGCAGAGCGTCACGCTGCTCGGCGAGGGTCTGATCGAGATAGTCCGACCGCGCTTGATGGTCCTCCTCGGACCACAGCTGCTCCGGGAATAGCCGGCGATGGTCGTCAATCGTCAGGGTCAGCTGATAAAAGTCTTTCACCAGCCGGGCAATTTCATCGGATGAGAGCATGGAGGCGGCGGCCGCGAAAAGTCCTTCAGAATACCGATAGAGCAAATCAGCGCGCATTCTGGCAGACGCCACGGCATTTGTGGATAGGCTCCGTACCAATTCGGAGCGTCCGATCCGAGATCGCAGCGGCGAGGGCACGACTCGCCGGAAATGAAACACGCCATCTCGTCGAACCACGTTGAGCAGCCGACGTCCTCGTCCTGATTTGTAGCAGTCAATTGTAGCAAGGGGGTGTTCGGCGCTTCCTTCCGGTGAAGAAAGTGAGCTGGAACAGTCAGTTACGGGTTTGTTGGCTGGGGCGCCAGGATTCGAACCTGGGAATGTCGGTACCAAAAACCGATGCCTTACCGCTTGGCGACGCCCCAGCAGGCGGGGCATGCCCGCTTGCGCGCGGCCTTATAGGACGGGGCGGCGCAAAGCTCAATGCCGCAACATCAACTAAAAGCGGCTGCGATGCAGGTCACCATTTGCTGGCAGTTCGTCGCTGATCGCCAGCGGCCTGTCCCGGACCACCGCGGCCGCGCATCTGCCTCGCCCGCCTGGCCGACATTGGAGCAATACTGCTTCCGCGAAGCCGGCAATGCCGCGTTGCTCACGCCTGCGCCACACGCGCGCGGCAATCCTCGAGGACCGCCGCAAGCGTCTCCTCGAAAGAATGCTCGGGCGCCCAGCCAAGCAGCGTCCGAGCGCGGGTCGCATCGCCGACGATGCATGGCAGATCGCTTGGCCGCATCCGCAAGGGATCCTGCTCCACGACGATCTTGACGCGGCTTTGCGCCAGCAGCAGATCCAGAATGTCTGCCATGCGCCAGGAGAGGCCGGACGCAAGGTTGAAGATAGTGTTCGGCGCAAGCTTGTTGCTGTTCAAGACGGCGCGCGCATAGGCATTGGCGATGTCGCGCGCATCCAGGAAGTCGCGCCTGGCGTCGAGATTGCCGACGCGGATGACCGGCGGGGCCAGGCCTGCCTCGATCCGCGCGATCTGCATGGCGAAGGCCGGCACCGCGAATGCCTCGGTCTGGCCTGGTCCCGTATGATTGAAGGGACGCATCCGAACGCATTTCAACCCCCGGTACGACAGCGCGCCGAGCGCGAGGTCGGCCGCGGCCTTGGTCGCGGCGTAGTCGTCGACCGGGCCAAGCAGCGTGCTTTCGTCGAGCGGTCGCCCGGTCTTCGCGCTTTCGCCATACACCAGGCCGGATCCGACATGGATCAGCCAGCAGTCCGGCGCCTTGTCGAGGATGGCATTGGCTACGTTGAGCGCGCCGTTCACATGGATGCGCCAGGTGTTCCGCGGATCCGCCCGGGCGGCATCGAGGGCTGCGAGCGCCGCCATGTGGATGACATGCGTTGGCCGGTGGCGGGCAATGGCGTCCTGGACGGCGGCCGTGTCCGTCACATCCAGTTCCTCGACCTCGCCGAAAGCGGGGTGCGGGCCCCCATCCTTGGAGGTCGCGGCAATGACGACCTCAGAGCCGCAGATCTTGCGCAATGCGTCGCCGACATAGGGGCCGACGAAACCGTTGGCGCCGGTCATCAAAACGCGCATGCCGGCCTCACAAAGCATCATGCCGGCCTCACGAAGCATGAAGCGTTGTCCGGATGCGGATGCGTGGCGGAACGCGGCGTCACAACGACTTCCCTTTCAACGCCCGGCGGCTGCGTGGCGCGCGAGATCGGCGTCCACCATCTCGCGGATCATCTCTTCCAGGGAGATCGTCGCTTCCCATCCGAGCTTCGCCTTTGCCTTGGCCGGATTGCCGAGCAGGATTTCGACTTCCGCCGGCCTGAACAGGTCTGGATCGATGACAAGATAGTCGTCCATCTTCAACCCGACATGCTCGAAGGCGATCCTGCACATGTCGCGCACCGTCGTCGTCCTGCCGGTGGCGACCACATAGTCGTCAGGCTCTCCCTGCTGCAGCATCAGCCACATGGCGCGGACATAATCCCTGGAATGGCCCCAGTCGCGCCTGGCGTCGATGTTGCCCAAGCGCAACTCCCTCGCCAGCCCCATCTTGATGCGCGCGACGGAGTCCGTGACTTTGCGTGTCACGAATTCGATGCCGCGAAGCGGCGATTCGTGATTGAACAGGATGCCGCTCGAGGCATGGAGGCCGAAGCTCTCGCGATAATTGACGGTGATCCAATGGCCGTAGGCCTTGGCCACCGCATAGGGCGAGCGGGGATGGAAAGGCGTGGTCTCCGACTGCATCGGCTCCTGGATAAGGCCGTACATCTCCGACGACGAAGCCTGATAGAAACGCGCCCCGGGCACTTCTAGACGCAGCGCCTCCAGCACATTGGTGACGCCGATGCCGGTGACGTTGCTCGTCAGGATAGGCTGCTGCCATGACGATTTGACGAAAGACTGCGCGGCAAGGTTGTAGACCTCGTCAGGCCTTACGTCGCGCATGGTTCGGGTCAGGCCCGATAGATCCGTGATGTCGCCATCCACGATCCGCACGTCGTCCTCGATGGCCAGCCATTTCAGCCGCATCGTGTTGACGTCGGCCGTGCTCGACCGTCGCGCCAATCCGTGGACCTCGTAGCCCTTCGAAAGCAGGAGCTGCGCCAGATAGGCGCCGTCCTGCCCGGTGATCCCGGTTATCAATGCTGTCTTCGTCATCAATGGTCTCGGTGATCGAGCGAGACGCGGGGCGGAAGTCCCCATCATTGCTGAATTGCCCGCGCTCCAAACCAGCGGCAACCGCCGGCACCGCTGTCATTATACGGCCTCGGTCTTATCCGCCAGTGTGGCGACCCGCGCCCGTTCCAGCGCCATTGCCACGATTTCGCTTGCCCTTTCATGGCTGGCGGCCTCGGCATAGCAGCGAAATTCGGGAGCGTTGCCGGAGGGTCGCAGATGGATGATCTCGCCGCTGGTCATTCGCGCTCTCAGACCGTCGGTCTCATCTACATCCGCCACCATGCCGAAGGGCGCCAGGAACCGCTGCAACGCGTCGCGGTCGGCGAGCTTGCGCATCAAGCCGCGCGATGTCTCGACCGGGAAGTTCTCGAGCCGCTCGCTGGCGCAGACCGGAAGATTCCAGCTTTCACGCAGGTTGGACAGCGATTTCCCCGTCGATGCCACCGTGCCCAGCACCGCCAGGATGGGAGAGAATGAATCCCGCGTCGGCAGTGCCGACAATATTTTGCCATTCACCAGGCAGTCGGATCCCAGCAGAACTCCGCCATTGGCTTCGAAGCCGACGACGATGCCGCCTGCCTGCCGCGCGGCGTCCATTCCCTCGATGACGAAAGGCGACCCGACCTTCGTTCTCCTGACGCTGAACCCGAACGCTTCGGCTATGCCCGAGTTGGAGGTGACCGGCGTCACCACGACATCGGCCTTGAGGAAGAGCGCCGTGGCCAGCCCGATCAGGTCACCGCGGAACAATTCGCCGTTTTCGTCGATGACAAGAGGGCGGTCGGCATCGGCATCGGCCGAGACCACCGCGTCGAATTTGAACTCGCGCACCCAGTCCCGCAACATCGCCAGCGTTTCCTGGCTGACCGCCTCGGTATCGACAGGCACGAACGTATCTGTTTTGCCCACGACGATCACATCGGCGCCGAAGGATCGCAGGACCTCGACCAGCAGTTCCGCCGCAACGGTGCTGTGCTGGTAGACGCCGAGCCTCATTCCGGAAAGGGCGCCAGGGGGCAGGATGCCGCCGATACGGTCTCGAAAGGCCGCGAGCGCCTGTTCATGGCCGGCTTGCCAGTCCGCATAGGTCGGCGGCCAAGGATATTGATCCGACAGCTCTGCGACATGAGCGGTGATCGCGGCCTCATCCGCCTTGTTGATCTCGCCCTTCGGTCCATAGAACTTGATGCCGTTGCGGTCGGCGGGGATATGCGAGCCGGTCACCATCAGCGCCGCGGCGCCCTGCCGGCGGGCATAAAAGGCAAGCGCCGGTGTGGGGATCGGACCGCAATCGACCGGTTGGAAGCCGGCCGCGGCCAGCGCCGCCATGCAGTCCTGCGCGATTGCCGGGCTGCTGTCGCGCAAGTCCCGCCCCACGAAGACCTTGCCTTGCTGAAATCCAGTCGACCGCAGGCGCCGGGCGAAGCCCTCAGTGTAAAGTCCGCTTGGCCTTCCGACCAATTCGGAAGCCAAACCCCGAACGCCGCTTGACCCGAATTTCATCAGCCCGCTTTTGCTGTTGGAAGATCGCCGCTATTTGTTGGAGTGAGCCGGGCCCGGCTGTCAACATCAAAAAAACCTCGAAACCCGCGTCCTTTCTAATGTCCCCACACCGCCAGTTCGTTGCCGGCCGGATCGGTGAAGTGGAACCGTCTGCCGCCGGGGAAGGAAAAGATCGGCTTGACGATGGTCCCCCCGGCGCTCTCGACTGCTTCCAGCGTTTCCTCGAGATTCTCGGAGTAGAGCACGGGCAGCGGTTTGGCCGGCGCTTCCACGGCATCGGCCTGGAAACCGCCGTCGAGCCCTTCGGCGAAGGCGGAATAAGTCGGCCCGTAATCGGTGAATGACCATGAAAAGGCGGCGCTGTAGAAGGATTTGACGCTGTCCAGCGTGCCGCCGGTTGCCGGCAGCTCCAGATAGTCGAGTTTTCCGTTGAGTTTCATCACGCTACTCCACTATGTTCCTGTTATGTTCTATAACGCGCCATACCCTGCGGCAAGTCTTTTTGCCGCAGCTTTTGCTTAATCGATTGTAGTGACTGGGAGCGCTGGTCGGTGCCTTGCCTTTCGCACTGCAGCATCCTATCGCTCGGATCGGGGAGGCGGGGAACCGGGCCATGGTCCGGCTGTTTCTATCTTCCACGAACTGGAGGGCAAGCATGACCAAGTGGGTTTACACCTTCGGCGACGGCGCCGCCGAAGGCCGTGCCGGCGACCGCAATCTTCTCGGTGGCAAAGGTGCCAATCTGGCCGAGATGTGCAGCCTCGGCCTGCCCGTGCCGCCCGGTTTCACCATCACCACGGAAGTCTGCAACGCCTATTACGCCAACGGCCGGGCCTATCCCGATGGGCTCAAGACGGATGTCGTCGCCGCTCTCGACCATATCGGCCGCATCACCGGCCGCCGGTTCGGCGATCCGTCGAAGCTGCTTCTGGTCTCCGTCCGCTCCGGCGCCCGGGCATCGATGCCCGGCATGATGGACACGGTGCTCAATCTGGGCCTCAACGACGAGACGGTCGAGGCTTTGGCCGCCGATTCCGGCGATGCGCGCTTCGCCTATGACAGCTACCGCCGCTTCATCCAGATGTATTCGGACGTCGTCATGGGCCTCGACCACGAAGTGTTCGAGGAAATCCTCGAGGACCAGAAGGCGAGCCTCGGCCACGAGCTCGACACCGAGCTGACGGCCGCGGAATGGCAGGGCGTCATTTCGCTCTACAAGGCCAAGGTCGAGGAAGAGCTTGGCAAGCCGTTCCCGCAGGACCCGCACGAGCAGCTCTGGGGCGCGATCGGCGCCGTGTTCTCGAGTTGGATGAACAGCCGCGCCATCACCTATCGCCGCCTGCACGACATCCCGGAAAGCTGGGGCACGGCGGTCAACGTCCAGGCCATGGTGTTCGGCAATATGGGCGACACCTCCGCGACCGGCGTCGCCTTCACCCGCAATCCCTCGACCGGCGACAGGCAGCTTTATGGCGAGTTCCTGGTCAATGCCCAGGGCGAGGACGTGGTGGCCGGCATCCGCACGCCGCAGAACATCACCGAGGCGGCGCGTATCGCCGCCGGCTCCGACAAGCCGTCGCTTCAGAAGCTGATGCCCGACGCCTTCCAGGCCTTCGTCGACATTTCCGACCGGCTGGAAAAGCATTACCGCGACATGCAGGACCTCGAATTCACCATCGAGCGCGGCAAGTTGTGGATGCTGCAGACCCGCTCCGGCAAGCGCACCGCCAAGGCGGCGCTGAAGATCGCCGTCGAGATGGCGAGGGACGGCCTGATCACCAAGGAGGAGGCGGTCGCCCGCATCGATCCGGCATCGCTCGACCAGCTGCTGCACCCGACCATCGATCCGAAGGCGGCGCGTGATGTCATCGGCATGGGCCTGCCGGCCTCGCCCGGCGCCGCCACGGGCGAGATCGTCTTCTCGTCCGCCGACGCCGAGGACGCCAGGGCTCAGGGACGCAAGGCGATCCTGGTGCGCATCGAGACCAGCCCGGAGGACATTCACGGCATGCATGCCGCCGAAGGCATCCTGACCACGCGTGGCGGCATGACCAGTCACGCCGCGGTGGTGGCGCGCGGCATGGGCAAGCCGTGCGTGTCGGGCGCCGGCTCGCTGCGCGTCGACTACAAGGCCGCCACGCTGGTCTCGATGGGCCAGACCTTCCGCAAGGGCGACATCATCACCATCGATGGCGGCAACGGACAGGTGCTGAAGGGCGCGGTCGCCATGCTGCAGCCGGAGCTTTCCGGCGATTTCGCCGCCATCATGGAATGGGCTGACGCCCAGCGCCGCATGAAAGTGCGCACCAATGCCGAAACGCCGCTCGACGCGCGCATGGCGCGCTCCTTCGGCGCCGAGGGCATCGGGCTTTGCCGCACCGAGCACATGTTCTTCGACGGCGACCGCATCGTCGCCATGCGCGAGATGATCCTGGCCGATACCGAGAAGGACAGGCGCTCAGCACTCGATAAGCTGCTGCCGATGCAGCGCTCGGACTTCCTCGAGCTGTTCGAGATCATGGCCGGCCTGCCGGTGACGATCCGCCTGCTCGACCCGCCGCTGCATGAATTCCTGCCCAAGACCGAGGCCGAGCTTGCCGAGGTGGCGAGCGCCATGAATGTCTCGGCCGACAAGCTGCGGCAACGCACCGAGGCGTTGCACGAGTTCAATCCAATGCTCGGCCATCGCGGCTGCCGGCTCGCCGTCTCCTATCCGGAGATCGCCGAGATGCAGGCGCGCGCCATCTTCGAGGCGGCGGTCGAGGCCGGACGCAAGGCCGGCGCGCTGGTGGTGCCGGAAATCATGGTGCCGCTGGTGGGACTGGTGAAGGAGCTGGAATACGTCAAGGCGCGCATCGACGCGGTAGCGCAAAGCGTCATGCAGGAGACCGGCACCAAGATCGATTATCTCACCGGCACGATGATCGAGCTGCCGCGCGCGGCGATCCGCGCCCATGTCATTGCCGAAGCCGCCGAATTCTTTTCCTTCGGCACCAATGACCTCACCCAGACGACCTTCGGCATCTCGCGTGACGACGCGGCGTCCTTCCTTGAAACCTACCGGCAAAAGGGCATCATCGAGCAGGATCCGTTCGTGTCGCTCGATGTCGATGGCGTCGGCGAACTGGTGCGGATCGCTGCTGAAAAGGGCAAGGCGACCCGGCCCGGCATCAAGCTCGGCATCTGCGGCGAGCATGGTGGCGATCCGGCTTCGATCCGCTTCTGCGAGGAGGTCGGGCTCGACTATGTATCGTGCTCGCCCTACCGCGTGCCGATCGCCAGGCTGGCGGCCGCGCAGGCGGCCGTGGCGGCGGCGAAAGGCGGCGCCAGACGCGCCTGAGGGGGCGTTCCGGGGAGCGGCACCCCAAGGGTCCTTACGGTTTTGTATGGAATGTCACGCGAACGTGCGCGTGACGGCCCTGAATCTCGACATCGTTTCGAGGGAGTTTCCAACACCGAACTTTTTGGTGTCAGAAACCCATGTTGCAGATTGCTCCCACTGCTTTCCGGTCGATCCTTGTCCTGCAGACCAAATTCATCGGCGACATCGTGCTTGCCTCGGCGCTGGCGAACAACCTGCAGCTCGCATATCCGGGCGTCAGGATCGTGTTTCTCTGCGAAACGCATTTGGCCAGCTTCCTGACGGCTCAAGGCATTGCCGCCGAGGCTATCTCCCTCAGCCGCGCCAGGATGCGTGGCTCGCCGTTCGAGCGGGGACGCGAGCTCTTCCGCGTGGTGCGGGAATTGCGGCGGCATCGCTTCGACATGACCATCGACATCACCGACTCGAAAACCTCGCGTCTTATTTCCGGGCTGGTCAATGCTCCGGTCCGGGTCGGCTATTCTCCGACGGAGCGGCCTCTGCGCTGGCATGAACGCCAGCCCGCCACTGTCAGGATGAAGCCCTTCGGATTTGGCAAGAAGCACTTTCTCTACCGCTATCTGTCTCCGTTGGAGGCGCTCGGCGTCGACCTGCGCGTCAAGGCCCCGGCCATTCGACCGCTGCCCTTCGAGACGACCCGCGTCCTGGCTTTGCTGGCCCGGCACCACATCCTCCCAAACGCCTTCGTCGCGGTTCATGCCGGGGCAAGTTTCGCCGGGCGCCGCTGGCAGCCGGAGCGCTTTGCCGAGGCAATCGACAGGATTGCCGGCGAGACAGGCTTGCGCGTCGTCCTGGTCGGCGGCCCGGACGAAAACGAGGCGACCGACAGGATTGTGGCCGCGGCGAAGACGCCTGTCGTCAATCTGGCGGGCGCGCTGCGGCTGGAAACCCTGCTTGCGCTGCTCAGGCAGGCGCGGCTGTTTCTCGGCAACGAAAGCGGGCCGATGCATATGGCGGCCGCGGCCGGCACGCCGGTTGTCGGCCTGTTCGGCCTGACCAATCCGGTCCGCTGGGCGCCGATCGGCGTGCCCAGCATCTCGTTGCGGCCATCCATGCCCTGCGACTGCGTCGGCGGCGACCTGTGCCGCCGGACCGATCCAAGCAAGGCCTGCTGCGTCTGGCGCCTGGAGGTCGATCCGGTGGTCGAGGCCACGCTGGAACTTCTGGCACGGACGGAGATACCCCTGGAGGCCGCCGTCTGACATCCGCGGGAAAGCCGCCCGTCGGCCGCGTCGCCTCTTGGAGCAATTCCAGGAGAGATCTGAAACGTCGCGCTCGGCGCATTCGCCTTTCCGTGAGACGGGAAGCCCTTTTCGGCGCGTGAGTCGCTCTGGTCCACAATGTTGCAGTCTTGTATATGAGAGTCACGTGAAACACGCGCATGGCGGCTCCACATGTCGACGTCTCGGCCCAGCTTCGTGGACTCCGATCCGTCCGGCGCCCGGACACGGACGTCGCAGCGTCGCTCCGGCCCTATCCGGTCGATCCTGATCCTGCAAACGAAGTATATTGGCGATCTCGTTCTTTCTTCCGCGCTGGCGAAGAATCTGAGGCTCGAATACCCCGGCGCCCGCATCGTCTTCCTCTGCGACTCCCGCTTCGCCGGGTTCCTCACGGCCAACGATATCGCCTCGGAGGTTGTGACCTTCCGCCGTTCCCATATGCGCGGCACGCCGCTGCGACGCGCGCAGGAACTCATTGTCACGCTCTTTAGGCTGCGCCGCTACCGTTTCGACATGGCCATCGACATCACCGATACGCGGACGTCGCGGTTCATCTTAGGGCTGGTTGGTGCGCGGGTTCGCGTGGGGTATCAGGCGGGCAAAAGTCCCTTGCCTTGGCTCGACCTCCGATCCGCCAATGTCAAGGCGAAGCCGTTCGGCTACGGCGAGCGGCACTTTCTCTATCGATATCTTTCGCCGCTGGAGGCGCTCGGCATAGACCTGCGCCAGCGGGTTCCCGCCATCGAGCCGTCATCTTCTCAGACGGCGAAAGCCTTGGCGCTGTTGGACACGTTCCACCTTCGGCAGAGCGCCTTCGTCGCGGTGCATGCCGGGGCGAGCTTCCCCGGACGCCGCTGGCAGCCCGAGCGCTTTGCCGCCGCAATCGACCGGATATCGGCCGAAACCGGTCTCAGTGTTGTTCTGGTCGGCAGTCCGGATGAGCGCGAGGCAGCCGAAAAGATATTGGCGACTGCGACGACGCCGATCGTCAATCTGGTCGGAGCCCTCCCGCTCGAAACGTTGCCGGCGCTGCTCCAGCAGGCGCGGCTGTTTCTGGGCAACGACAGCGGTCCCATGCACATGGCGGCTGCGGCCGGCACTCCCGTCGTCGGCCTGTTCGGCCTGCAGAGCCCGGTCAACTGGGGACCGGTCAGCGTGCAGAGCATCGCGGTGCGCCCGCCCATGCCCTGCGACTGCGTCGGCGGGGGCATGTGCGAACGGCCTGACCCCAACAAGGCGTGCTGCGTGTGGCGCTTGGAGGTCGATACGGTAGCCGATGCCGTGCTCCAGCTGCTGGCGCGGACGGAGGTGGGCTTGGAAGCCGCGGTGTAAGGCGAAAGCAAATCTTCGCGACTGCCGCTTCTGGCGCTGTTTGTCGTCCCGATTTTTGCCTAGATGCCGGTTTTGTTGAGGCAAAGTTTGTTGGCGGCACGACGATGGCCGTGCGTGCCGGGTTGGAATGGATGATGGGTCTGCTTCGAAATTCTCTTTGCGTGCTTGCGCTGTCGCTCTTGGCGGCGTCGGCCGGCAATGCCGCGACGCTTCTCGAGCCGACGCTGCATCTGAAGACCCAAGCCTCGGAAGGGGGTGGGCGAGTCGCCCTGACGCTCGACGCTTGCGGAGGAAAGACCGACACAAGAATACTTTCGGCTCTTGTCGACAATCGCATACCGGCGACCATCTTCGTTACGGGCATCTGGCTCAAGCACAATGCCGCGGCCGTCGAGATCATGCGAGCGCATCCTGATCTGTTCGAGCTGGAAAACCATGGCGGCCGCCACATTCCCGCGGTCGATACGCCGCGGAAGATTTACGGCATAAGCAGCGCCGGCAGCCCGGACGCCGTGCAGGCCGAGGTTGAATCCGGCGCCGCGGCGCTCGCCAGCGCGGGCGGACCGGCGCCCAAATGGTTTCGCGGCGCCACCGCGGAATACAGCCCATCGGCGATCGCCATGATCCGCAAGCTGGGCTTCAAGATCGCCGGCTTCTCGGTCAATGGCGACGGCGGCTCGCTGCTCGGCGCCAAGGAAACGGCACGCCGCATCGGCGCCGCCAAGGACGGCGACGTCATCATCGCCCACATCAATCAGCCGACGCATGCGGCCGGCGAGGGCGTGGTTCAGGGGCTGCTCGCCTTGAAGCAGAAAGGCATGACCTTCGTGCGCCTGGACGATGCCGACGGTATAGGCAACGACGGCACCACCGATTGAGCGTGCGGTGCGGCGGCTGAATTTTGGCAGCCACATCCTTCCGAGATTGACGTGAACGCCCATCCCTCCGCCCTGGGATGACGACGCTTGGGCTTCGCCCGTCTCGGATCGCAGCGACGGCCCAGCCCAATCGAAAACTCAGCCCGGTTCGGCTTCGACCGTTACCTTGCTCGTGTAGAACGCGCCGTGGTTGCGGATCTCGGTCATTTCGTCGAACGGATGTTCATAAGCCCACATGGCGTTCGTGCCGGCTTCGCCGGCCGCCTGGACGCTCCAGTAGCTGGCATCGCCCTTGTAGGGGCAATGCGTCGAGTGCTCGGTGCCGGCGAGCTTGCTGAAGTCGATATCGTCGAACGGGATGTAGAAGGCCGCCGGGTAGGGTGGTTCTGAAAGCACCTTGGCCCGGGTGGATCTTGCGATGACGGTATCGCCGGCGCGCACGGTGACGCTGCCGCGATAGGGTTCGACGGTGATCACCTTGTCGGGATTGCGCTGGAAGCCGGGCGCAGGGTTGGCGGGCTTGTCCATGAATGGTCTCCTGGAGCAATTCCAGCAAAAGCGCGAAGCGGTTTCCGTCCGGAATTGCGTCAAAACAAAGAGAACGGTTTGCCGTTTCCATGAAACGGTGAAACGTTCTCGCGGCAGACTTACATGTGTCGGGTGAGTGCGTCGCGCAAGCCCGCGCGGCGCGAGGCTCCATCACCATTCATTGAACGTCTGTTGGCCAGCCGTCAGGCGGCTGTCTTGAAGGCATCCATGAGGCCGGCATAGGCGGCGGCAATGCCGGCCACCGGATTGGTGCTTCTTGCCGCGGTTTCGACCTTGAGCGCGCCGCCGCTGGTCGGCAGCGTCAGCAGCAGGAACTGGCGGTTGCCCGCCTCGCCGATGCAGGCGGCGGCGACATGCTCGCCATTCTCGCCGTTTTCGACGCGCATCTTAAACAGCAGCGTCCCGCCGACGGCTTCAAGCGCGCCGCCGACGACTTCGGCAAATTCATCTTCGGAAACGGTTTTGTTGTCCGGCGCCAGATCGTCCAGACTTTCGGCAAGCGTGCTTTCGAGGGCTTTTTCGTCGAGCTGCGCGTCCATGCGAACCACTCCATTCGCCAATCTCACCCAGCCCGTTAACGAAACTTAACGGCGAGGATGGCCGGATTATGGCGGTTTTCCCGGTTCTTCGATCCATCCCCGGGCTTCGACTTATGGCGGCTGGACAATCCGCCGGTTCGTTCCACAATGTGCGCAACAAACGACGCGAATGCGCGAAGGGGAGGAATAGATGCTCGGATTGATGCAGGAATGGCCGCTGCTTTGCCATAAGCTGATTGACCATGCCGAACGCCAGCACGGCAGCCGGGAGGTCGTGTCGCGCTCGATCGAAGGCCCGATCGTGCGCACGACCTTCGCCGAAATCCATCATCGGTCGCTCAAGGTGGCGCAACGGCTGGAGCGTGACGGCTTCGCGCTCGGCGATCGCATCGCGACCCTTGCCTGGAACACGGCCCGCCATATCGAAGCCTGGTACGGCATCATGGGCATCGGCGCGATCTATCACACGCTCAATCCGAGGCTTTTTCCCGAGCAGATCGCCTGGATCATGAACAATGCCGAGGACAAGGCGATCTTCGTCGACCTCACCTTCGTGCCGCTCCTGGAAAAGATCGCCGGCGCGGTGAAATCGCTGCGCCGGGTGATCGTGCTGACCGACCAGGCGCATATGCCGCAAACCTCTCTGGCCAATGCCGTCGCCTACGAGGAATGGCTGGCCGAGGCCGACGGCGATTTCACCTGGAAGACGTTCGACGAGAACACCGCCGCCGGCATGTGCTACACCTCCGGAACGACGGGCGACCCGAAAGGTGTGCTTTACAGCCACCGCTCCAATGTCCTTCACGCCATGATCGCCGCCATGCCCGACGCGATGGGCCTGTCGACGCGCGATGTCGTCCTGCCTGTGGTGCCGATGTTCCACGCCAACGCCTGGGGGCTCGGCCAGAGCGGACCGATGATCGGCGCCAAGCTGGTGATGCCGGGCTGCAAGATGGATGGCGCCTCCATCTACGAACTGCTCGACACCGAAAAGGTGACGTTCAGCGCCGCAGTGCCCACCGTCTGGATGATGCTGCTGCAATATCTGGAAGAGACCGGCAAGAAGCTGCCCTATCTGAACAAGGTCGTGATCGGCGGGGCGTCCTGTCCGCGTGCCATCACCGCAAAGTTCCAGGATGATTACGATGTGCAGGTGGTGCATGCCTGGGGCATGACCGAGATGTCGCCGCTGGGCACGCTCTGCACGCTGAAGCCGCAATATCAGACGCTGACCGGCGAGGCGCGGCTGGATGTCCAGGGCAAGCAGGGTTTTCCGCCCTTCGGCGTCGAGATGAAAGTGACCGACGACGATAACAACGCGCTGCCCTGGGACGGCAAGACCTTCGGGCATCTCAAGGTGCGCGGTCCCGCAGTGGCTCGCGCCTATTATGGCGGCGCCGGCGCCGAGCAGTTCGATACCGACGGCTGGTTCGACACGGGCGATGTCGCCCATATCGACGCCAGCGGCTACATGCAGATCACCGACCGCGCCAAGGATGTCATCAAGTCCGGCGGCGAGTGGATATCGACCATCGACCTGGAGAATCTCGCCGTCGGCCACCCGGACGTGGCGGAGGCGGCGGCGATCGGCATCCCGCATTCGAAATGGGGCGAGCGGCCCTTGCTGGTCGTCGTTAGCAAGCCCGGTCGGGAGCCGAGCAAGGGCGACATCCTCACCTTCATGAGCGGCAAGGTGGCGAAATGGTGGATGCCCGACGACGTCGCCTTCGTCGGCGAAATTCCGCACACCGCTACCGGCAAGATCCAGAAGACCAGCCTGCGCGCCCAGTTCAAGGATTACCGCCTGCCGACGGATTGACGAAAATGTTCGATCTTCCGGCTTCAAGCCCGCGCCAAAAACCGCTAACTCTCGGCCCGGGTTGGGACGATACGGCGAAGAATGGCATCTATTCCTGAACGGCAGACGTCGAGGGCGGCCGGCTGGTCGCGGCGGATCGGGGCATTTTCCCTCGTCCTTCTGCTCACCGCCGTTGCCGGTTACCGGCTCGGATTCGTCGAGACGCCGCCTTTCCTGTGGGTGCTTGCGGTCGTCGCGCTGTTGGCGGCGCTCGCCCTGTTGCTGGCGGGTCTCGGCCTGTCGAGGGTCTGGAGC
This sequence comes from Mesorhizobium sp. M2A.F.Ca.ET.043.05.1.1, assembly GCF_003952445.1. Classification (NCBI taxonomy): domain Bacteria; kingdom Pseudomonadati; phylum Pseudomonadota; class Alphaproteobacteria; order Hyphomicrobiales; family Phyllobacteriaceae; genus Mesorhizobium; species Mesorhizobium sp. M2A.F.Ca.ET.043.05.1.1. Next base: position 3,157,423 of record NZ_CP034446.1, on the reverse strand, counting down.
TTCGGCGATCGCGGCGGCCGCGATCTCAGCGTCGGCGCGCTGCTGGCGCTGCTGGTTCTGGCGCCCTACGGCGTCGCCGTCTACTGGGCCACGATCTACCCGCCGCTGCGCGACATCTCGACCGATCTCGACGACCCGCCGGTCCTGGACACCAGCGACCGGACAAGCGACATGAACGAGCTGTCGCCGCCGACCCCTGGCGAACAGAGCCTGCAGGCCGATGCCTATCCGCTGGTCAGCGGCCACAGCTACAATCTGCCCTTCGAAACCGTCGTCGACGCTGTCGAAACCGTGCTCGACCGCCGCGACTGGCAACTGACGGCGCCTTATCCCGACATCAACGGGCAGAGCGAGGCGACGATCAATGCGCTGGCCAAGGGCTTTGTGCTCGGACTGCCGGCCGATGTTGCCATCCGCGTCACCGACGATGGCGAGCAAGTCATCGTCGACATGCGCTCGGCCTCGCGCTACGGCCGCTACGATCTCGGCGACAACGCCGCCCGCATCACGGATTTTCTTGGCGAGCTTGACCAGGAAGTCGCCGGGCAGGTCGGCGCGGCGCCGGCCGAGTGATCAGCCGGCGGGACTGAAAATGCCGTCGATCGCCGGGTCGCCTTCGGTGGCGATCAGGCCGCGCGCGACCAGATCCTCGAGATGGGCGAGGACCGACAGGCCTGCTGCGCCGTGCAGGCGGGGGTCGGTGTCGCGATAGATCGCTGCGACCATCTCCCTGATCGTCCGATCGCCGGCGCGGATGCGCTCCAGGATCGCCCTTTCACGCCTCTTGCGATGAGTCTTCAGGCCGCGCATGAACCTTTGGGGCGCGGTCACAGGCCCGCCATGGCCCGGCAGCAGCAGACGATCCTCGCGCGCCAGCAGCCTGTCGAGGGAGCCCATGTAATCGGCCATGGCGCCGTCCGGCGGCGCGACGATCGAGGTCGACCAGGCCATGACATGGTCGGCCGAAAACAGGATGCCGGTTCCCTCAAGGGCAAACGCGGCATGGTTGGCGGTGTGGCCGGGCGTCAGCACGGTGCGGATCGCCCAGCCGTCGCCCTCGGTCAGCGCATTGTCGGCCAGGGCCATATCGGGAACGAAGGCCAGGTCGGCGCTGGCGTCGAGCGGATTGACCTCGCCGATGCGCAAGGCCCGCGCCGGCCGGTGCGGGCCTTCGGCAAGCGTCGGCGCGCCGGTGCGCTCCTTCAGCCGTGCCGCCAGCGGCGAATGGTCGCGATGGGTGTGGCTGACGAAGATGTGGCTGACCGGCCGGCCAGCGATCGCCGTGAGCAGCGTTTCGAGATGCGCGTCGTCTTCCGGGCCCGGATCGATCACCGCCAGCGTGTCGCGGCCGACGAGATAGCTGTTGGTGCCGTGGAAGGTGAACGGGTTAGGATTTCCGGCGGTGATGCGCAGCACATCCGGCGCAACCTTGACCGCCCGGCCGTAGGCCGGGTCGAAGCTGGTATCGAATTCAAGCGCCATGCCGGATTCCTTTGCAATGCGGCAAAATGATTGCCGCCCGATACGGAAGCCAATATAGGAAATTCAATGCATGTCGCCCAAAAGTGCGCAGCGGTTTTGGGACACACGACATGCATCAAGAAGGTTTTTGAGCATGTCGCCCAAAAGTGCGCAGCGGTTTTGGGACAACGTCATGCATCAAGAAAGTTTTTGAAGCCAGCAAATCAGCCACCCGATGAATCAGCCAGAATGAGGAAGATCATGGCAATTGCAACCACGATGCGTCCGCTCGTTTCTCTCACTCTGCCGGAGCGGGGCGCCGCGCGGCTCGCGACCCAGCTTTTCCTGGCGCTTGCCGGAACCCTGCTGCTCACGCTTTCGGCCAAGACCAAAGTGGTGCTCGGCCCGGTCGACATGTCGCTGCAGACGCTGGCCGTGCTGCTGATCGCCTCGGCTTTCGGCCTGCGCCTGGCCGTCGCGACGCTGCTTCTCTACCTCGCCGAAGGCGCGTTTGGCTTGCCGGTCTTCCAGGGCACGCCGGAAAAGGGCATCGGCATCGCCTATATGATGGGCTCGACGGGCGGCTATCTCGCCGGCTTCGTGGTCATGGCGGCAATCGCCGGCTGGGCCGCCGACCGCGGCTGGGACCGCAGCCCGTTCAAGCTGTTCGGCGCCATGCTGACGGCGGAAGTCGTCATGATGGCCATGGGCTTTGCCTGGCTGGCGATGCTCATTGGGCCGGAAAAGTCCTGGCAGTTCGGCGTCCTCCCCTTTATTGCCGGCGACCTGATCAAGGTGGCCCTGGCCGCTAGCCTTGTGCCTGCGGTGTGGGCATTGCTCAAGCGCGGCTGATCGCGATCGACGAACGAAGGGCCGGCGGGCGACAGGCGCCCGCCGGCCCTTTTTCATGGCCCGGTCGGATTTCGCTCGAAACCACCGCATGCCGGATGATAGAAAGTGGAACCAGCGTCAGGAAGGAAGCAAACCCGACATTGACAAGCCGGTGCCCGAAACCTAAGCACGGGCAACTTGGCATCGAGGCGGGGGCCGAGGTAGTTCAAGGAGAGCTTGTTGAAAGGAATTATCCTTGCGGGCGGCAGCGGAACACGTCTTTATCCGCTAACATTAGCTGTATCTAAGCAAATACTGCCGATCTACGACAAGCCGATGATCTACTACCCGCTGAGCGTGCTGATGCTTGCGGGAATCCGCCAGATCCTCGTCATTTCAACTCCGCGCGACTTGCCGGTCTTTCAGGCTTTGCTGGGCGACGGTTCCGAATTCGGCCTGGAGCTCTCCTATGCCGAGCAGCCGCAGCCCAATGGTCTCGCCGAAGCCTTCATCATCGGTCGCGACTTCATCGGCAAGGACAGCGTGTCGATGATTCTCGGCGACAACATCTATTTCGGCGGCGGCCTGTCGCATCTCTGCCGCGAAGCGGCTGCGCGCGACGGCGGCGCCTCCGTCTTCGCCTACTATGTCGACGATCCCGAGCGCTATGGCGTGGTCTCCTTCGACAAGGTCACCGGCACGGCTTTGACGATCGAGGAGAAGCCGCAAAAGCCGAAGTCCAACTGGGCCGTGACCGGTCTTTATTTCTACGACAACAACGTGGTCGACATTGCTTCGACCATCCGCCCTTCGGCGCGCGGCGAGCTCGAGATCACGGCGGTCAACAATGTCTATCTCGGGCGCGGCGAATTGCACGTCCATCGCCTCGGCCGCGGTTATGCCTGGCTGGATACCGGCACGCATGACAGCCTGCTCGAGGCCTCGTCCTTCGTGCGCACGATCGAGCATCGCCAGGGCATCAAGATCGCCTGCCCCGAGGAGATTGCGCTGGAGCAGCGCTGGATCAGCGCCGACGAGGTTCTGGATCGCGCGGCGCGGCTCGGCAAGAACGAATATGCCGCCTATCTGCGCCGGCGGGTGGCCGATCTGATGGAGGAACAGGGTGCTTGAGGTCAGGCCGCTCGGCCTCGACGGCGTGCTGGAGATCGTGCCGAAGCGGCATGGCGACGCGCGCGGTTTTTTCAGCGAGACCTGGAATGCCGAACGCTTCGCCGAGGCCGGCATCCATCTCGCCTTCGTGCAGGACAACCATTCCTACTCCGCCGCGGCCGGCGTGCTGCGCGGGCTGCACTACCAGCTGCCGCCGCGCGCGCAAGACAAGCTGCTGCGCGTCGTCAGGGGCAGCGTGTTCGATGTCGCGGTCGACATCCGCCGCGCCTCGCCGACTTTCGGCAAATGGGTGGGGCTGGAGGTGTCGGCCGACAAGGGCAACCAGATCCTGGTGCCGAAGGGGTTCGCGCATGGCTTCGTCACGCTCGTGCCGGATGCGGAGGTGATCTACAAGGTGACTGACACCTATTCGCCCGAGCATGACCGGTCGATCCGTTTCGACGACCCTGCGATCGGCATCGCGTGGCCGGCGCTTGCCGGCGGATTCCAGCTTTCGGACAAGGACCAGAAGGCGCCAACGCTGGCCATGGCCGAAGTGTTTGCGTCGGCGGAGGGGGTGGCATGAATTTCCTGGTCACCGGCGGCGCCGGCTTCATCGGCTCGGCCGTGTGCCGGCATCTGTGCGCCAACCCGGCCTACCGCGTCACCAATCTCGACAAGCTGACCTATGCCGGCAATCTCGCGTCGCTGAGGCCGATCGAGAACGCGCACAACTACCGCTTCGAGCAGGCCGACATCTGCGATGAGCGCGCGGTGCTGGAGATATTGCGCCGCGACGACATCGACATCGTCATGAACCTTGCCGCCGAAAGCCATGTCGACCGCTCGATCGACGGCCCCGGCGCCTTCATCGAGACCAACATCGTCGGCACCTACCGCATCCTCAATGCGGCGCTGGAATATTGGCGCGGCCTGTCCGAGGAGCGCAAGGCGGGCTTCCGCTTCCACCATGTCTCGACCGACGAGGTCTTCGGCGACCTGCCATTCGACGGCGGCATGTTCGTCGAGGAGACGCCCTACGCGCCGTCCTCGCCCTATTCGGCCTCGAAGGCGGCGTCGGATCACCTGGTGCGGGCCTGGCACGAGACCTACGGCCTGCCGGTGGTGCTGTCCAACTGCTCGAACAATTACGGCCCCTACCACTTCCCCGAGAAGCTGATCCCGCTGGTCATCCTCAACGCGCTCGACGAGAAGCCGCTGCCGGTCTACGGCGCCGGCGCCAATGTGCGCGACTGGCTGTTCGTGGAGGATCACGCGCGGGCGCTGGAGCTGGTGGCCACCAAGGGGCGGCCGGGCGAGAGCTACAATGTCGGCGGCAATTCCGAGCGCACCAATCTCGGCGTCGTCGAGGCGATCTGCGATCTTCTCGACCTGAGGCGGCCGCGCGCCGGCGGCAAGCGCTATCGCGACCTGATCACCTTCGTCACCGATCGTCCTGGACATGACCGCCGCTATGCAATCGACGCCTCCAAGATCGCGCGCGATCTCGGCTGGGCGCCACGCGAGAATTTCGACAGCGGCCTGGCCAGGACCGTCGACTGGTATCTCGACAACAAATGGTGGTGGGACCCGATCCGCGAGCAGCGCTACGCCGGCGAGCGGCTGGGCCACGCTGCGGCGGCAAACAGCCAGAACAGTCCGGTTGCAGGCAACCCGGCCGGTACCGCGGCCGAGAGCAGGAAGGTGACCACGTGAGGCTTGCCGTCACCGGACGCGAAGGCCAGGTCGCCGCTAGCCTGGTCGAGGCGGCGCGGGGCCGCGACGATCTCGAAGTCGTCGCCGTCGGCCGCCCGGCGCTCGACCTTGCGCGGCCCGACACGGTGCTCGCGGCTTTGGAAGCGGCAAGGCCGGACGTCGTCGTTTCCGCCGCCGCCTACACCGCCGTCGACCAGGCCGAGGACGAGAAGGATCTGGCCTTCGCGGTGAACGCCACCGGCGCCGGCAAGGTGGCCGAAGCCGCGGCAAGGCTCGGCGTTCCCGTCATCCATCTGTCGACCGACTATGTCTTCGACGGCGCCAAGGACGGCGCCTATGTCGAGACCGACCCGACCGCGCCGCTCGGCGTCTACGGCGCCTCCAAGCTCGCTGGCGAAGAGGCGGTGGCCGCCGCCAACCAGCGCCACATCACCCTGCGCACGGCCTGGGTCTACAGCCCTTTCGGCAGGAACTTCGTCAAGACGATGCTGCGGCTGGCGGCCGACCGCGACGAGATCGCCGTCGTCGCCGATCAATGGGGCAATCCGACCTCGGCGCTCGACATCGCCGACGCCATCCTGCGTGCGGCGGCGAAGCTGCGGGACGACAGAAATTTCGCCGCCTTCGGTGTCTACCACCTGGCGGGCGAGGGCGACACCAACTGGAGCGGCTTTGCCCGTCACATCCTCGACACAAGCCGGGCGTTGGGTGGCCCGTATGCGAAAGTGCGCGATATCGCCACGGCGGATTATCCGACCAAGGCGAGGCGCCCGCAAAATTCGCGGCTGTCGAGCGCGAAGTTTGAGGGCGTGTTCGGGTGGCGGCCGCCGCGGTGGCAATCCGCCGTTGAAGCTGTGGTTGCGCGCCTCACGGAGGCTAGCCGGAATTTCGTCCCTCGCTCGGGAAAAGGCGCCTTGGACTTGTTGCAAAAACCGGTGCCAAACGATTCGACGCTGCTGAGGGACAACATTCAACGATGAACAAGCCGGCTAGCTTGTCAAAGATTAGCGATCATGAAACGGGCGCGAAATCAACGAATGTCGATGGGCGATCGCTTCACCGCCTCTACGACACGCATAAAGGCAAGGTTTCAGACAAATGGTCGATCTACCTGGACGAATACGAGCGGATTTTTTCGACCTATCGAAGCCTGCCCGTTCGGATCCTGGAGATCGGCATCCAGAACGGCGGCTCACTTGAGATTTGGGCAAAATATTTTCCGCAGGCGAAGGTTATACTCGGTTGCGATATCGACCAGAAATGCGGTCTCCTGAGTTTTCGAAACAAGAAGATCAGCGTCGTCGTCGGTGATGCTGGCTCCGAGAGTGTCCGCAAGAAAATTCTCGAGAGATCCGACGAATTCGACATCGTCATAGATGACGGTTCGCACAGGTCGTCCGACGTAGTACGCGCCTTCGCGCGTTATTTCCCCCATCTTTCGGATGGCGGAGTATTCGTCGCAGAAGATCTGCATACCAGTTACTGGAAGGAGTTCGAAGGTGGGCTCTATGACCCAATGTCTTCGATGTCGTTCTTCAAGCGATTGCTCGATCTGGTCAATCACGAGCACTGGGGGCTGGATCGTAGCCGGACAGATGCACTGGCGGCATTTGCTGATCGGTATGGAGTCGCGTTCGATGAATCTTCGCTGGCGTCCATTCACTCCATCGAGTTCCTGAATTCCCTTTGTGTCGTGACGAAGCGGCCACATCAGGACAACGTCCTGGGTTCCCGTCACATAGTTGGCCGGGAGGCGTTGGTTGAGCAGAGCATCCTGGATTTGGATGATGCGACGATAGCGGCCGCCAATCAGGCGGGAAATCCATGGTCGCTGCGGTCTGTGACAATCGAGCAGGAGATTACCGAAAATCGAGAATCCGGCGGCCAAACCACTGCGCGGCTTGGGGCGCTCGCCGACCAGATCGCGCAAATGCATGAAAAAATAAGGATCGACGAGGCCGGACTGGCCAGCGCCAGAGCCGAAATCAGCGAGAGGACGCAAGAAGTTCAAGTCCTTCGGGAGAAGCTCGCGGCTACGGAAGCGGCATCGCGCTCGTTGCTTGTCGAGCGGGACAGCGCTCGCTCGGAGCAGAAGCGACTGCACGACGTTCTCGATGCCGTCTACTCAAGCACGTCCTGGCGCCTGACCCATCCACTGAGAGCACTACGGCTCGGAATAAGGGGAACCAGAAACGGTTTCGGCGGCGTTCGCAGAACGCTGGCGCAAAAGGCTCGCATTGCATGGCATCGAATACCCTTGTCTGCCCGGCTCAAGCAGCGTTTGAAGGGCGCGGCGTTCTCTGCATTTCCCGGTCTTTTTTCCTCGACCAATGCCTATCGTGCCTGGAAGAGTTTTCAATTGCCTGGCTGGACGCCTGCAAACTGGTCGCCTTCCGGCGGGAAGGGTGCGGTCTTGTCGCCTGGCGCGGTCTACATCCCGCGCCTCGACGCTCAACCGCTGCTACAAAAACCCGTTCGCGTCGTGGCTTTTTACCTTCCTCAGTTTCATCCAATTCCTGAAAACGACGAATGGTGGGGAGAGGGCTTCACTGAATGGACCAACGTCAGGCCAGCGCAGCCACAATTTGTCGGTCACCATCAGCCGCATGTGCCTGATGAACTCGGTTACTACGACCTGCGCGATGTGGCCGTGCAGCGCCGCCAGGTCGAACTGGCGAAGCTCTACGGCGTCGAGGGCTTCTGCTTCTACTTCTATTGGTTCGGCGGCAAGAGGCTGTTGGAGAAGCCGCTTGAAAACTGGCTCGCTGATCGGAGCCTGGACCTGCCGTTCTGCCTGTGCTGGGCAAACGAGAACTGGTCTCGCAGATGGGACGGGCTCGACCATGAGATCTTGATCGCCCAGGACCATTCCTCGGATGACGATTTTGGCTTCATCGCCGAGGTCGCGCCCTATCTTCGCGATCCCCGCTACATTCGTATCGATGGCAAGCCGCTCCTGCTCGTTTACCGCCCAAGCCTCCTTCCTGCCCCGGGGGAAACTGTCCAACGTTGGCGAAAGTGGTGCCGGGAAAATGGCCTAGGCGAAATTTTTCTCGCCTATACGCAATCTTTCGAATCCGTGCCGCCTGAACAATACGGGTTCGATGCAGCCGTTGAATTCCCACCGAACCGGTCGGCGCCGCCCAACGTCACGCATTTGGTGACGCCGTTGAACGACGACTTTGACTCGACCGTCTATGACTGGTCAGTCTTTCCCGAACGCAGCAAGAACTACCCGCCTCGCGAATATAAACTCTTTCGGTCGGTTTGTCCGGGCTGGGACAACACCGCGCGTCGCAGGCATGGCGGCGGCGTGTTCATCAACAACACCCCGGAACTCTACCGTGCATGGCTGGAGAACGCCATCGACGACACGATCGCTCACGTCGAAGAGCCGAGCGAGCGACTGGTCTTCGTCAATGCCTGGAACGAATGGGCGGAAGGGGCGCATCTGGAGCCGGACGCCGCTAACGGCTTTGCCTATCTACAGGCGACCCGTGACGCGTTGGAGGCGGCGAACAGGAAATCCAGGCCCCGCATCGTGGTCGTTTCCCACGACGCCCATCCGCATGGAGCCCAATATCTGGCTATGGCGATGGCGCGCGGCCTGGGGGCGCTGGGATTCGATGTCGACATGATCGTCATGGGCGACGGGCCCATGCTGCCGCGCTTCGCCGAAGTCGCAACCGTTCACCGCATAGACCTCGCCCGCCAGCCCGAGGAGAGCGTGCTCGCAAAACTCCAGGAAATGCGAAACGCTGGCGCCGAAGTCGCCATCGTCAACACGACCGTTTCTGGTCTGTTGGTTCCTGTCTTGAAAGAAGCAGGCTTTCGTACGGTATCGCTGATCCACGAGCTGCCGGGAATACTGCGATCTTACGATCTTGCTGACCCTGCGTCGGCTATAGCCGGGAATGCAGATAAAGTTGTTTTCCCGGCCGAAATCGTGAAGGCAGGATTTGAGGAATTTGTCGGTCAGGCCGTCAACCGGTCAGTCATCAGACCGCAAGGCCTTTACTTGCGCACGCCCTACCGCGAAGACGATCGCGGTCAGCTTCGTGGCGCGGTTCGCACAAGATTGCAGCTACCAGCGAGCGCTCGCATCATTTTATCCGCCGGATATGCCGATCACCGCAAAGGGCTGGATCTCTTTGTTGATACATGCCTCAAGGTGATAAGTGCCAAGCCGGATGTCGTTGCTGTTTGGGTAGGTCATATAGACAGCGCCCTGCATGCGGTTCAAATGCGGCGGATAAAGGATGCCAGGCTCGAAGATCGATTTATCTTTGTCGGATTGGTCGACAATCCGCGAGATTACTATTTCTCGGCTGATATATATGTTTTGACTTCGCGTGAAGATCCGTTTCCCTCTGTGGTGCTCGAAGCGCTCGATGCATCAATTCCGGTTGTCGCTTTCGAGGGGGCCGGCGGCTTTCAGGACCTGCTGAAACGCGGTTGTGGCATCCTTGTACCGAAGCTCGACACGGATGCCATGGCCGGCGCCATTTTCACTCTGCTCGATGACTCGGACAAAGCGGGCCGCCTTGCGAAGGCCGGACACGAGATTATCCGCCAGGAGTTTGGCTTCGATCATTACCTTCACGATTTGCTGGCCTATGCAGGAAGGCCGCTGCCGATGGTGTCCGTGGTGGTGCCGAACTACAACTACGGTCGGTACCTGGACGCACGTCTCAGTTCGATCGTGGGGCAAACGGTACGGCCCTATGAACTCATTGTGCTTGATGACGCCTCGACGGACGACAGTGTCGAAACCATCGAACGTTTTTTGGCGCCTTGCGATATCCCAAGTAAGTTGATCAAGAACGATCGGAACTCAGGCTCGGTATTCCGCCAATGGATGCGCGGTGTTGAAGCGGCGCGTGGCGATTACGTCTGGATCGCCGAAGCCGACGATCTCGCCGCCCCTGACTTTCTGGCTAAACTTCTGCCTGCCTTCGAACGAGGCGATGTTGTCATGAGCTACTGTCAGTCGCGGCAGATGAGCGGCGACGGGCGCATTCTGAGCGAACACTATCTTGACTATGTCTCCGATATTGACCGGTCCCGCTGGACCAAACCTTACGTGGTGGACGGAAACGAGGAAATAACCCAGGCTTTGTATCTCAAGAACACCATTCCGAATGTCAGCGCGGTTCTGTTCCGTCGACGACCGCTGCTCGAGGTTCTCGGCGCGGAACTTGACGACATCGCTTCCTACAGGGATGCCGGCGATTGGGTCGCCTACCTGCGGCTGCTTGAGAAAGGGGGGATCGCGTTCGATCCCCGGCCGCTGAATTCGCATCGCCGTCATCAGTCGAGCGTCACCCGTTTCGACGTCAGGCACTTGCAAGAGATCGCCAAAGTGCAAGCGGAGACGATCGCGCGTTTCCACCTCGGGGCGTCAGCGCAAGCTGCGGCTGCCGCATATGTGCAGAGCCTGTATGAGCAATTCGGCTTAAGGGCCCCTGAAATAGTGCGAGCAGAATGACCGCGCCCTGGATCGCATTCCTTTTCGTCGAAAGGGACGAAGTCCTGGCTTCACAATAGACCGGCATCAAGTAAACGAATGCGGCCCACTCTTGCAAGAAATCCGGTCACTCTTGCCCTAGCCGACTGTTGCAAACTGAACCATCCGCGTTCTGGCTCATGCCGTCGCTCAAAAAGGAAATCTTCTTGAAAGCCGGGGCGAAAGTGCGGGCGGTAGGAAGGCAATGCATCGCGCATTCGGTCAATGCAGTACCTCACATTTTTCTCAGTCAGCGGATACTCTCCCGGCTCGCTTTGGATCGTCCGAAAAAGTTCGACAAGCAGGCGGTGCTGGTCGGCAGAAGGGCGTGCGATATTCACTTGCCGAAGGGCCTCGATCAGAGGGTAGGGCAGTGATCCGTTCCCTTCAACTTGACTGTAGTCGAACCCATCGCCAGGAACGTCGATCATGGTGAGAAAGTCCTTGAATAACGAACCCTCAACCCACTGCGCTCGATCATAGGGGGCCAGCGTCAGATTTGGCACTTTCAACCAGCGCCTAAGAATGTCCAACTGCGACGGGTCATAGGCGAAGGGCTGCTCGTTCAGCGGGCGAGTCCAGCGCGTGTCATAATGCCGGACCACCTCGTTGAAAGCTGAGACTACGATGTCGCTTGGGTGACGTACATAAGCGATGACCCGAATGTCGTGCCCCTCGAGGCATGATAGAAACAGATCGAGATCTACCCCCGCCTCGCAAAGCATTTCCGAGCTGATGAGCAGCGTTTTGCCTTCTGCCTCTGCCAGCGTCATTGCCAGCCGTGTCGGGCCATGATCGTTTGACCCTGGCATGAATGCCACAGCCAATGGGTTATGATTTGGCCACTCGGAGGTTGTCGGCTTGTAGAAGACTCCGTGCTGCAAAAGCAAAGCAGCGTTTCGAACTAAAAAAGCTTGAAGCGCACTCGTGCCCGTCTTGTGGACGCCGATATGGAGGATGATCGTCATGAAGTCGACCTCTCAGCGGAAGTCTGCAGTTTCGATCACCGAAGCCATAATGTCATTAGCGCTTCATGATTTTCCAACGGATTCAGGAGCGAACACGAGCTTGTTGCCGTGGAGCGAATCCGAAGGATCGCGACGCGCTTTAGGCTAGAGCCGCGACGCAGCTCGTCGATGTCCGAGGTCCCGGCCGATCGTTGGTCACCCTATCCCGGCTTCCTCAGAACATAGACCTCGGTCATGGGGCCAAGGACGGCAACGTCCTTTGACTGCATTCTTCTCACCTCGACGTCGAACCCCGTGCGCCTCTGAGCAGCGGCAGGTCGTATCCGTAGCGCCACGTTACGAGCGAACCCGACGGGTCCTGCGGGTTCCCGTGATATTCGGGCTCTCCGACAATGCGGACGCCATCTGAGGATTGGAATGCCACCTGTTCCGATTCCGTGCGTTCGGGATAGGTCGGTGCGGTGAAAATGCATATGCCGCCAAAGTCCAAGGTCCGAAAAATCTCCGCCAGGGCTTTGAAAGGTTCAAACAGGTGCTCCATCACGTCCAGGTGCACAACCAAGTCGAAGCATCTGTCGGGGAAGGTTTGCGCCTCCAGGTTCTCGTTCCTGATATGCCCGACCATCGTCCCGAAAGGCTTGTCGGGATAGTAGCCGGAGAAGACTTTTTTCGTGATATTGTACCAAAGCCAGAGCGATAAACCTCGCCCGCCAGGCGCCGCCTCATGAACCCGAAGTTCCTTAAGCTGCTCTCGTGAGAACATTGAAAAAAGGACTGCTGCTGCAGCCCTTTCTCGCGTGACGCAATCGTTGAGCGGGCAACCGATTGCCTTTAGCCCGTCTCTGCAACTGGCATAGTCGTCAGGCGCGACGAAGGTTCGTTTCTCCGAGCAAATCGGGCACGTGGCTTGAAATCTTTGATCCATCTGAAGCCTATTCCAAGATCTCGGTGTTTATGGTCGATTCCCCGATTTGGAGAACCCGGCACTGGACATCGGCACGATCAATCAAAACAATCTCGGCGGCGTGATCAACTCGCGCAGCATCGAAGGAGTTTCACATGAGCTTTGCCGCGTCCTTCAGCGGTTGGCTACCCTTGCGAGTGCCTGTTGGTTTGCGTAGCTCGGGCCCTCGCCAAGCCGGATCAATACAATGTCGCCTTGTATTTCCAGGCTGCCAGGTGCGGGCCATACAGGCATCGTCGAGAGCCGGACAATTGTTTGATCGACTTGCTGGTCCGTCGGACCGTTCAGATTGGAGTAGCCGAGCAGTTTCATATAGTAGGTGATGCGCCAGGCATTGCCCCCGTCCCACTCGAAGAACGAGTACCCGACGGTTGAACCGGGGGGCCTTGGATAGTTGGTGGTAAACGGCAGCCCGCCGAATACGGTCAGAGCGTAGGAGCGCTTGGCGTCAAAGCCGGGCATGGACGTCAGCCTCCCGTAGATAGCCGCGGCCAGGAGTGTGTCGTGCTTGTCGACAAGATAGCTGGACGCCTGGCGATAGTTTTGGATCACCTGGATCTGGAAGATCACCACGCCAAGCAGGATTGCCGACACCATGCCGATCCTCGCATTGCTGCTTGTCACCCCAAGGTAGACGAAGAGCCAGACCGCTATCGGCAGACCTACGAGACTTCTGACGGGCATGGTGCCTGCCGCCAGAACGTGGACGCCGAAAGGAATGAACAGGCAGACCAAAGCGGCTGCCAGCAGCAGCAACCTTGAGCGTGACGACTCCTTGAAAAGCGTCCAGCCGCCGAGGGCCACCAGCAGCGGAACTGCCCACAAAATAACACCGTAACTGCCGCGGTCCAGGCCAAGCGCCCCTCCGAGCGCTTCCAGCACCCGGCCCGTCACCACGACCGGATGCTGAAACAAGAAGCCCGGCTGGAAAAGCGACTCGAAATACTCACTTCTTTTGGAGGTGAACGATTTGAAAATTGCATTGCCGACGGCGTAGAAAATCGCCGAGCCCGCTATCAGGACGCCGGCGCGGGTCACGTCTTTCGGCAGCGAACTTTCAATGCCGGCCCGTGCCCGCAGAACGCAGACAACAATGCCCAAAACCAGGATTGCCGGTGCGAAACTCTGATAGATCGAGATCGCAAAACCGCCAGCAACGATCGCAACGAAGAAGCGCGAACCATCTGCCGGGAGATCTTTCTTGTTGATCAGCCAAATCGCAAGGGCACTGGCAGCCAGGCCGATCCCGACCGCGGCGATATTGGAGTAGAACTCTACGATGAAGAACCAGGTCGGGAAGGCACAGAAGATCGTGAAACAAGCATATTCGGCGATGGAAAGCCTATGCTTGTCGATGATGTCCATAACGAGCAGGTAAGCGGCAACGCAACCGGCGCCAAAGATCGCCGGCGCCAGCAACGGCATTACAGGATTTGGGATAAGGAACCTCTCGATCAGGTAGGCCCCCCAACGCCCCTGGGCAATCCAGATCGAAGAATCGGTTCTGAAGGCGGCTACCTCTTCGTCGATGGACAGCGAAAAGGAGGCCAACTCGGAAAAGTACATTGCGACAAAGATCGCAAAGAGATTGATGGCCGCCCGGATCGAAGAGGGGCGTATCAGCATCATCGGCGCAGTATCCATCGAGAAACCAGAAAGTTGAGCATCGTCGTTGCGGCCAGCGTTGGAAAGAATGCCGCTGCATGGCTTTGCAACACCCGCTCGAGAAAATGAAGGATCGCCAACCCCGCTGCAAACACCACCGCGACCGAACCGCCGACCGCCAGCCGATCCGCGAAGCCGGCGCGCCCGCCTGGAAAAACCCGATCCGGATAGAACACCATCACGAATACGAGGCCTGCCAGCCAGGCAATTGTGTAGGAGATTGCTGACGGGAGCACAGTCAAGCCGGCAAAGTAGACGGCGCTCGTCAGCGCGGTGTTCAATCCGCCGGCCACAAGAAAGCGGATTGCGTCTGAGCATATCCGGTCAATGGCCATCCGGTCTGACCGTGGCGAGGAAATCCGAATAATCCCTGATGTAGTCGCTTGCATCATAGGGATGCGAAGCCATGACGAGCAGCGCGGTATCCGGCTGGAATTTGTACTGAATGCCCCACACTCCGGGAGGCAGGTAAAGACCGATCGAGGGATCTGCCAGCGACACTTCCTTTCTGTCGTGCCCGTCATCGACGACCACCGACAGGCGTCCATGGGCGGCAATCAGGAATTGATGGCACTGCCGGTGCGCATGCTCACCCCTGACCTTGTCCGAAGGTACGCCGTAGACAAGAAACGACCGCAAGGGTTTGAAGGGCAGGTTCTGTCCGAACTCAAGCGGGGCCAGTTCGCCGCGCAGATCACTAAAGTGCGGCAACCGCCACAGCTCACATCCGCCAACGCCAAGCGCCATCCTGTCACCGGCAGCGCCGGGGGTCGCCTGCGTCATCACGGGCTCGACCTGCGGACCGGTCTGATAGCCGACGATGACGGCCGGATTTCCCACCACCACGGCGTTGGCCGGCACGTTCTTGGTCACCACGGCGCCGGCGCCGATCATCGCCTGGCGACCGATCGTTATCCCGGGCAGGATGGTTGCGTTGGCGCCGATCGACGCGCCGTCCTCGACGATCGTCTGGAGAAACGATTCCGGATAGTGTTTCGAACGCGGGAAACGGTCGTTGGTAAAGGCGGCATTCGGACCGACGAACACGCGATTGCCCAGCCGGACGCCGTCCCACAGCTGAACGCCGCTTTTGATCGTGACGTCATCGCCGACCGTCACATCATTTTCGATGAAGACATGATCGCAGATATTGCAGTTCGCGCCGATCACCGCCCTTGGGAGGACATGGGCAAACGCCCATACGCGTGTGCCATTGCCGACGCTCGTGCTTTCGCAGATGCCGTGCTGGTGAACAAAGAAAGTCTTGTCGTTCATGCGGACGTTCCGTCGACAATGCGGCTTATTATCCGCAATGGGCGCGATTTGGTGTTTTCAACGGCTCGCCAGAGATAACACCCAAGGATGCCTTGCACTGCGAGAATCGCTGACCCAAATCCCACGATAAGCAGCACCAGTGTCGTGTATCCGGCAGAGTCGATCCTGCCCAGCAAGCGGGCGATTACGGTCACTGCGGCAAACACAAGGCTGAGGATGCAGCCCGCGATCCCCACCCACAGTGTAAGCACGATCGGAAAGTCGGAAAACGAGAAGATCGAGTCCATCATATATCTGAGGCGGCGCCCCATGCCCCAGGCGCTTTTTCCGTGCTCCCGTTCGCGACGGTGATACGGCACGAATTCCCGCCTGAAGCCCACCCAGAAGAGTTGCACGACCAGCGAGCTGTTAGGCTCCGCGATCGACAGGATCGCTTCCAGCACCTGGCGGTTGCAGCCAAAAATATCGACGCCGCCGCTGGGCATGCTTGGCAGTATCAGCCTGCGGTAAACGCCCCAAAAAGCCCGGGACAGAAACCGCGTCAAAAACGGATCGTCTCGCCCCGCTCTGCGGCCGAAGACGACGTCCGCAGCGTCTTTCTCCAATATCGAAAAGAACTCGACAATCAGTTCCGGCGGCTCTTGAAGGTCGGCCGCCATGGCAGCCACATACTTGCCCGATGCATGCTCAAGCCCGGTCCGAATGGCGGTGAAGGAGCCAAAGTTCCGACTGTGAAAGATGATCTTGTAGTCGTAGCCGGTATCCTTCAAGGCCGTGACCAGCAACGCGCCGGATGCATCTGGCGATCCATCAATAACGAAGACAAACTCGATGTCGCCCCTATACCTGCCGTGAAAGCCGGCAACTGCCTGCATCAGGGCGGGGATATTCGCCTCGTTTCGATAGATGGGAAAGACGATGGAGCGCGCCGTCACAATGCCTCCCATTCACCGAGAGCCTTGCACACTTGCTCGATCTCGTCGCTCGTCAGGTCTGGGTGGCACGGGAGGGAACAAAGACGACCGATACTTGCCCTAGAGACCGCGAGATTTTGGGTCCCTTTCATGGGCAGGTCAGCCCAGCCAGCCTGATCGCAATCGAGTACGGGATAGTGGACATCTGTATCGACTCCGCGGGCCTTCATGAACACCCGGAATGCATCCCGATCGTCGCAGAGCAGGACCGCAAGGTGCGCGACGGCGCCGCTGCCTCCGTCGACGAACCGGAGCCGGTTCCCGGCAGCAGACTTGAATCGGTCGAGGATGGCGCGGCGCTGTTCATTGCGACTGTTCAAATCCGGAAGAAGGATATCCAAAATCGCGGCCTGGACCTCATCCATGCGGGAGTTGCGCCCTCCCGGCAATCCCACATGATATTTGGAGCTCCAGCCATATTGATGAAGCTGACGAACGCGGTCTGCCAGCCTGGGATTGGAGGTTAGGACCGCGCCGCCATCCCCCATCGCGCCGAGATTCTTAGTCGGATAGAAGCTGAAAGTGGCGATGTCACCAAGCGATCCGACCGTTTCATCCCCGATGCGTGCACCATGTGCCTGGGCGCAGTCCTCGATGACCGGTATGTGCGACATGCCCACATCGATAAGTCCTGCCCGGATAGCGGGAACATCGACGACACCGCCGTAAAGGTGGGTAACGACGATCGCAGCGGTGTCGGCACCCACTGCCTCCAGCACCGCTTGGATGCTTGCAAGCTGGCTGGCGGGTTCGATGTCGACATAGTGTGGAACGAGGTCGTTGTGCCAGCAGGCGCAACTGGCATATCCCCCGGCATTGGCCGCCACGATCACCTCGCGTCCATGCGAAGCGTTGAGCCCGACGACCGAGCGCAGAGCAAGCTCGAGGGCGTCTGTTCCGTTGGCGACGAGGATGCAGTCAGAGGCTCCCACAAATTTCGCAAAGTTTGCCGCGAATCGCTTCCCGGCCGCGCCATTGAGCCACCATCCGGATTGCAACGTGCTCGTTACTTCGCGCGCAATCTTGACCTCGTAGCGCTGATACAGGCGCTTGAGATCGTTCATCGGAACGGCATTAGGCTTCGTCATCAACAACTCAACAGCGTATCTTTATTGATCCTGGCCTGCTCGAACTGCAAACACCCAGAAAATTTCAGGTACTTCTAATATAAAGTATCTGAGATACTGCCGTCACGGGCAGAATGGAAGGCCGGAACGATGGGCACAACTATTGAGATTCCGGCCTAGCCGCAACAGCTACACGTCATTTTGCAAAACGTTGCAAGCCTAAAGCGCGTCGCGATCCTTCGGATGCGCTCCCATGCGCTTTAAGGCCCTTGATTTTACGCATGTTCTTTATCTCGAAACCGGTCCCCATTTTCGGGAGACATGCTTTAGGGGCTGGCCAACGCGGCCTCGACAGGTTTGACCGGCACCGCTGTCAGCGACTCCACTCGGCCGCCTTTGAGCGTTAGCCTCTTCGTGCACACGCTTTGAATAAGACTCTCGCTGTGGCTCGCCAGAACGATTATGCCTGCCTTTTCGGCCAGTTCATCCATGCGCTTCTTGGCCTTTTCCTGGAAAGAGGCATCCCCCGCCCCGATCCATTCGTCCATGAGCAGGATTTCGGGGTCGAGCGCCGTCGCCACCGAAAAGGCGAGCCGCGCCGCCATACCCTGGCTATAGGCCTTGAAGGGCAGGTCGATGAAATCGCCGAGCTCGCTGAAGGCAATGATGTCTTCCATCTTTTCTTCAATCTCGGCTTCCGACCATCCGTTGATCAAGCCCCGCAACACAATGTTGCGGCGGCCGGTCGCTTCGCGGCGAAACCCTATGTTGATGTTGAAAAGAGCGTCGACCTTACCTTCGATCACGACGCTCCCTCCGGAAGGCTCGTAAATGCCGTAGAGGACCTTCAGCAGTGTTGTCTTACCGGCTCCGTTCGGGCCGACAAGACCAAGCCGGTCGCCGGCCTTGAGTTCGAAACCGACGCCGTCGAGCGCCTGAACAAACTGCCTTCGGCCGGAGCCTTCTATTCGACCGCCAGTCGCGCCCAAACGCCGATCCGGCGCCGAAAGCGTCAGTTTTTCGTGCAGCTTGTAGATCAGGCTGACGTTGTCCAGCTTTATGGAAACCATCACAAACTCAAATCAAAAAGACGACCTGGCGGCGATAGCTGCCAAGCAGCAGCAGCGCGATCGTCCACGTGACCAACGCTGTGGCGCCGGTGATGGCGAAGGCGTTACTCGGAAACTCACCCCCGAGGATCGGAATGCGCGCAACGTCCAGGAAGTAAGAGAACGGGTTCCAGAGATAGGAGTATCTCTGTATCGCGTCTTGGCCATTATAGACCCAAAAGACGGGTGTGAAGAACATCCCAACGCGCATCAGATTGCCGACGATGAATTCGCTATCTGGGAAGAATGCGCCCAAAAACGCGAAGACCGTGATGAGGGCTGGTGTGGTCAACAAGATCAACAGCAGTCCAGCAAGCGACCACAGCCAGGCAGGCGTCAGCGACGGCCCGCTGATCAGCAGGATAATGATGCATCCGACAACTGCATAACCGGCCCGGATCACCGACTGTACCGTCAGCCGCATCACATAGACGAACAGCGGCAGCGTCGTACCTTCGATGAAGCTCTCTTCGCGCTTGAAGAGTGGGACGCTCAGGGAGATGATCTCCATGAGGTAAAACCACACCATAAGGCCGATGGCGACGTAGGCGCCATAGCCTGCCGCATCTTTGCCAATCGGTTGAAACACGAAAACGAATGTTCCCGCGAAGGCAAGATAGTTGACGAGAAGCCAAAGTGGTCCGAGCGTGGTGCGCCGATGCTGGTCTCCGATATCCTCATGAGCCAGGGCAATCCATACCCTTCGCAGCTTCATGGTTCGGGAGATGTCGTCGAGGGCGCCATTCAGTACCGAGATCATAGTCGTAGTGTCACAGTTTTTGTTCCGGTGATTCGCCTCTCGCCCCGCACGCCCCCTACACCTCTTTCATAGCTATTGCGACAAGCTTATGGCAGCGCGCTGCGGCTTAGTGAAGCCGGATCGTCATGCTATGATTTCCATTAGCAGAATCTGTTGGATGCTGCGGCAGTTTTCCTGAAGAATAACAGTCCAGTCTGAGTCGTTGCTGCTTTGAGACAAATCGTCAGCAAGATGATATCCGCCCAAAAAACCTCTGGCCCTCCCGCTCGCTCCGCGCTAAGGCGATAACCGGGTGACGGGGTTGGGGATTTGCAATCCAGAGTGGCGGCGGACGATGTTTTGTCCTGCGCGGTTCTGATAGCATGTCCCTGCGCCTGGAGTTCAGTACTACCCAATGACCGCCTATGTAGAAGCCGTGTCGGAACTCAGACCAAGGATGCGGCGCGCCATCATCATGGTCCAGGATCTCGTCATGGTCCTGGTGGCGGTGGCGCTCAGCCTCACCCTTTCGCAGTCGCGGCTGTCGTTCGAGGCGTTCTCCTTTGCCGGGCTGGCCTGCTGGGCGCTCATCGTGCTCATCGCCCATCTTTTGTTCCGCTCTTGTGGTCTTTACAATACCGTCTGGCGCTTTGCCTCCACGCCCGACTTCTTCAACATCCTCAAGGGCTGCGGCAGCCTGACGGTGGTCCTCTACCTGGCCTCGCTTGGCTTTCGCTTCTTCTTCCAGCCTGTCATGGGGCTCAACGAGCGCCAGTTCATCGTCTTTTTCCTGGTCTCCTTCACCATCATCTCAGCGCCCAGGCTCTACTACCGCTTCCTGCGGGACGGCGCGTCCTGGCGCATCCTGCGCCGCGCTCCGGACGCGCCGGTCAAGCAGGCGCTGTTCATCGGCCGGCTGAGCGAGGCGGACGTGATCGTGCGCTTCACCCGCACGGCGGTGCCGGCCGAATACGCCATCGCCGGCATCATGGCCACCGAGAGCGACGCGCCGCTCGGCACGCGGATCCAGGGCGTTCCGGTCGTGGCGCTCAGGCCGCGCCTGGTCGAGGTGCTGGAGGACTATGTCAGGGGCACGGAAAACCTCGATCTCCTGATCTTCGGCAATGGCGCGGAGCGCGACATCGAGGACTATGCCGAGCTGGTGCGCGTCGCCCGCCACAGCGGCATCGCCGTCGTCCAGTTCTCCGGGCTGTCGGAGCTGGGACAGGGCGGCAGGCTGGTTCTCGATACCGTCGAGATGGAAACCATCATGCGCCGTTCGGCGGTTGCCACCGACACGACACGCATCGGCGCCTTCGTCGCCGGCAAGCGGGTGATGGTCACCGGCGGCGCCGGCTCCATCGGCCGCGTGCTTGTCAAGCGCGCGCTGGAGCTGGGCGCCGAGTCGGTGCTGGTGGCCGACAATTCCGAATTCGGCATTTTCCAGCTCGATCAGCTGATCGACGAGAGGCACCGCGACCGGCTGACCAGCCGCATCGTCGACGTCACCGACCGGCCTCACATGATGCGTCTCGTCAGCGAGTTCAAACCCGGGATCCTCTTTCATGCCGCGGCGCTGAAGCACGTGCCGCTGCTGGAAGAGAACTGGGAAGCGGCGATCGAGACGAATGTCTTCGGCACGCTCGCCTGCGCCGAGATCGCCGCCGAATGCGGGGTGCCGCAGTTCCTGCTGATCTCCAGCGACAAGGCCGTCGCCCCGACTTCGGTGCTCGGCGTCACCAAGCGGGCGGCCGAGCAGATCGTCTCCTCGCTGCATGAGGCCCATGCAGCGCCATCGCCCTTGCATGCCGCCGCGGCGAACGGTCATGGGGCCGGCGCGCATCACACCCATTCCATGGGCGCGCATCGTTCCGGCACCAAGTTCATCGCCGTGCGCTTCGGCAACGTCTTCGGCTCCAATGGCTCGGTGGCGACCATCTTCCAGGCGCAGATCGAGGCCGGCGGGCCGGTCACCATCACCGACCGGCGCATGACCCGCTATTTCATGACCGTGGCCGAGGCGGTCGATCTGGTCATCATGTCGGCCGCCGATGCCGAGCAGCGCCAGGGCAAGGACGACTACGCCATCTACATGCTCGACATGGGCAAGCCCGTGCCGATCCTCGAAGTCGCCGAGACCATGATCCGCATGGCCGGCAAAAGCCCCTACACCGACATTCCGATCCGCTTCACCGGCATCAGGCCCGGCGAGAAGCTGCACGAGACGCTGCATGGCGAGAATGAAGAGGTCGTCAAGCTCGACATCGCCAAGATCTTCGGCCTCAGGAGCGACGTCGTGCAATGGTCCAGGATCGAGGCCGCGCTGCCGGCGCTGGTGGCCGCGATGCACGATCGCGACAAGGCCGCGGCGCTTGCCGTCCTGGCCGGCCTCTACCAGGCCGAGGCAGACCTCGGCGCGCACGGCCAGGCGGTGCCGAAAACGGCCGCACAGATCGGTTAGAGCAGTGCCGCCCGCCCGAAATCGGCCGTTGAAGCCCGTTCGAATGCGCCCGCGGGTTCAGAGACCGTGACCGCGAAAGGCCAGCGCGTGGCTGTTCTCATGGGCACGAAGGATGGCGCTGCATTCATCGGCGAGCAATTGGAATCGCTTTTCGCGCAGTCCTGGCCCGCGGTCGATCTGTGGGTTTCCGACGATGGCTCGACGGACGCCACGGTCGCAATCGTCGAGGCTTGGCGATCCCGCTGGAACAAGGGCTCCGTTACGCTGGTGGATGGTCCGCGAAAGGGTTTCGCCGCCAATTTCCGCTCGATGATCATCGATCCCCGCATCGATGCCGATTACTATGCCTTTTGCGACCAGGACGATGTCTGGGAGCCGGATCGGCTGGAGAGCGCCATCCGCTGGATCGAGGGAGAGGATAGCGACATGCCGCTCCTGTTCTGCTCGCGCACGGCGACCATTTCGGAGGCCGGCATCCCAGCAGGCTATTCGCCGCTGTTTCGCCGCCCGCCGTCTTTCCGCAACGCGCTGGTGCAAAGCATCGCCGGCGGCAACACCATGCTTTTCAACCGCAAGGCGCGCGACCTCCTGGCGAAAGCATCGGCAAGGACCGAATTCGTCAGCCACGACTGGTGGGCCTATCTCATCGTCACCGCCGCCGGCGGCAAGGTCCGCTACGAGCCGCGGCCGCTGGTCAGATACCGGCAGCACGCGGCGAACCTCGTCGGCGCCAATGTCTCGTGGAAGGCAAGGCTTTCAAGGCTCGGACGGCTGTTCCAGGGCCAGTTCGCTACCTGGACCGACACCAATCTCAGGGGCCTTGCCGTCAACCGCGATCTCATCGCGCCCGATCCCGCACTCTGCCTTCGCCTGTTCATCAGGGCGCGCAAGGGCAGCACCTTCAGGCGCTTCCGCCTGCTCGGCAAAAGCGGCGTCTACCGGCAGACATTGATGGGCACGCTCGGGCTCTACCTTGCTTTCCTTTCGCGCCGGATCTGAACCGTGACGGCAAAGCGGGTCTTTGATCTGGTTGTTGGGGCGGTGATGCTGGTTTTAACGTCACCGATCGTGCTGGTCGCGATGCTGGCGATCCGGGCGACGTCGGCCGGCCCGGCCATCTTCTCGCAAATCCGCGTCGGGCGGGAAGGCGCGCTCTTTTCCTGCCGTAAGCTGCGCACGATGCGTCGCGACACCCCCTCCTTGCCGACCCACCAGGCGCCAGCCAATTCGGTCACCGCGGTGGGCAAGGTGCTGCGCGCAACCAAGATCGACGAGTTGCCGCAGCTCTGGAACGTGCTCAAGGGCGACATGAGCCTGGTGGGACCGCGTCCGTGCCTGCCGACGCAGACGGAACTGATCGAACGGCGCAAGCAACTGGGCGTGCTCGCAGCGTTGCCGGGCATAACCGGGCTGGCGCAGATCAAGGGGATCGACATGTCGGATCCAAAACGCTGCGCCGAGACCGACGCGGCCTATGTCCAGGCGGCCTCCGTCGGCCTGGATATCAGGATATTGCTGGGAACGTTCTACCGCGCAGAGAGCGTGACGCGGAAACGATGAAACGCTCCTGGTTTCGGCGAAAACCGCCTGCGCTGGAATTAACTGGCCTGCCGCGCCAGTTCCTCGAGCCGGCCGAGCGTGTCGGCTTCCGGCATCCAGCCTTCCGAGGCCAGCAGCGACGGATCGCAGACCTGCGTCGCCACCAAAGCCTGCCACGACGCCTGTCGGCCACTGAGCGTGGCCAGCAGCCGGAACGGCCAGGCCGGCATGGGGACGAGCCGGGCGGACCGGCCGTATCCGCGCCGGAACGCGGTGATGATCTCAGACAGCGCAACCGGCGAGGCATCGCCCAGCACATAGGTGGGGCGCGGCGGCGTCGGACGGGCCAGGAGATGCGTCACGGCGCCAGCAACCGCGTGATGCGAGACCAGCGAACGAACCGCGGTAAAGGCGGCTGCGGGCAGCGGCAGACCGGTGGCGGCAAGACGCATCAGTCCGCGCAGATTTCCCTTCATGCCTTCGCCATAGACCGGCGGCAGCCGCAGCGCCGTCGCGCCCGCATGTCCGGCGGTCGCAAAAGCCTCCAGCATTGCGATTTCGCCTTCACGCTTGGAGCGCCCGTAGGCGCATTGCGGGGCAGGGGGCGTGGCTGCGTCGATCGTGCCGCTGAAATCGGCCGCCACGACGGCGCGGATCGAGGAGAGATAGATGAAGCGCCCTTCGGCGCGCTTGGCGGCCGCCTGGGCGAGCCGTCCGGTCAGTGTCGCGTTGACAGCCCGCAAGTCGGCCTCGCCGGCGCCGCGATCATTGTTGAGCGCCGCGCAGTGGACGACATGCGTCACGTCGCGCATCAGCGCCAGATAGGCTTCCTGCGGCGCATCGGCGCCGGGCAGCGCGACGGCATCATCCTCGCCTGCCAGCCGCTGCGGCAGGCGCGAAGCGGTCCGTACGTCGAATCCGGCTTGGCGCAACCGGCCGACGACCCGGCGCCCGATGAAGCCTGTCGCCCCGGTGACCAGGACCTTCATGGTTGCCGGCTGGCGCCCGGCGCCACCGCAGGCGCGTCCTTGGCGGTCGGCGCCACCGTCCGCCCGGACGCAAGGTAGGTCCCTGAAATCAGGAACACCATCAGCGTCGCGTCGAGGATATCGTGGCCGACGAGGATGCCGGCCATTCCGCCGATGAGATAGGTGATGACCGCGACGAGGACCATCGTCGCGCCGAACCGCTCGACCGGATCGACGCTGAGGCGCAGCGTCCTTGCCGCGTTCCATGCGGCGACGATGAAGATCGACGCCAGCGCCAGCCCCCCGAGCAGCCCGGCTTCGACCATCGCGGTCAGGAAGCCGTTGTGAAAATGGCTGAAGCCCGCGCTCAGACCGAACTGCTCATGAAAACCCTGCTTCATCAGGGCGCGGCTGGCCGTGATGCCATGGCCGAAAATCGGCATCTCGCGAACCGCGGCAAGGCCGATCTCCCACATTGCCACGCGCAAGCCGAGCGCCGTCGAATGATCGCCATTGGCGTTCAGCGCATCCCAGTCGCTGACCAGGAAGTCGGCTCGATCCATGATGGCGCTAGACCCGATGGCGGCGATCGTCAGGGCGACCACGACGCCGATCACCGCCAAGCGCGCCATGCTGGCGTTGGTGAACCGGCGGCGGTTGACGAGAAGCACGACGATACCGGCAATCGGCACCGCCACCCAGATCATGCGTGACCCGGAATAGACGATCGCAATGGTTCCGGCGATCGCCGCCAGGATCAGCAGCTTCGAGCGTTTCTCGATGCCTGACAGCGCGCCGGCGAGGCATAGCATGACGGCAAGGCAGGTAACGGTTGCGAAGACGATCGCGTTTCCGGCCCCGCCCTCGGCCCTCGTGCCCAGCCAGTGATACTGGACGATGGCGATCGCCAACGCGCCGAAACAGGCCGCGGCGCTTGCCAGAATGGCGATGCGTGCCAGCGCGGTCTTCTCGGTAATGCTCCAGGTCGAATAGGAGATCGGGAAAAGCAGGAAGGTGATCAGCGGCAGGAAGAACCGCAGATCGGCGGCCAGCGTGCCATTGACGATCGAAGCGAGAACCATGGCCGCGCAATAGGCGTAGATCGCCGCGGTCAAGGCGAGCATCGGCCCGTCGATGTTGAAGCGCCGCCGCTTCGCGGCCAGCAGCATTGCCGACCACACGCCGCCGGCATTGAAGGTGATGCTGACGAGCGATCCAAGCACCGGCGGCGAGAAAAAGCAGACGATCGAGAAATAGAAATTGATCTGAGCGGGCGTGAGCTGGCGTCGGAGCTTTGTAAACGGGTTCAAATGCTTGCTTCGCAATTTCCAGGTTGCGCCCGGATCCGTGATGCCAGCTGATGGCTGGCTGGACGTACCCGTTTGCCGCGCCTTGCCCGTTCCCCGAGCCCATATAGCCGCTGGCGTCGTTCCGCGATAGGCCGGTTGACGATGTTCCGACAGAAAACCTTGGTTCGGAGCGGCCGGCATCGGAACTTACGGTTCCTTTCCCCGCTTCCGCGTTTCGAGCGCCCTGGGAGGATTTTCCGCTTTCTCGGCCTCGCTTGGAAAATTCGTTCCCTAATCATCGTGCGTCCGGCGCGTCCCGCATTGTTATGAACAGCGCCGATCTGTTAGAACGCCCGCACGAAACAGTTTGTCCAAGTGAAATTTGCGCCCGGGCGGCATGGAATTGCGCCTGCAATGCAAGATTTCCGCTCGACGGCACGAGAGAACGCTCGACAGTCCATGAATATCGCGCTCACGCATCTGCAGCGGCTCGAGGCCGAATCCATCCACATCTTCCGTGAGGTCGCGGCCTCCTTCTCCAAGCCGGTGATGCTCTATTCCGTCGGCAAGGATTCCTCGGTGCTGATGCATCTGGCGATGAAGGCCTTCTATCCGGCCAAGCCGCCTTTCCCGTTCCTGCATGTCGACACCACCTGGAAGTTCCGCGAGATGATCGCCTTTCGCGACCAGATGGCGCAGAAGCTCGGCTTCGACCTGCTGGTCCACGTCAACGAGGATGGCTTGCGCGACGGCATCAATCCCTTCGATCATGGCTCCAACACCCATACCCATGTGATGAAGACGGTGGCGCTGCGCCAGGCGCTCGACAAATATGGTTTCGATGCGGCCTTCGGCGGCGCCCGCCGCGACGAGGAGAAGTCGCGCGCCAAGGAGCGCATCTTCTCCTTCCGCAACGCGCAGCATTCCTGGGACCCCAAGAACCAGCGGCCGGAAATGTGGAAGATCTTCAACACCCGCATCGCGCCGGGCGAGTCGATCCGCGTCTTTCCGCTGTCCAACTGGACCGAGCTCGACATCTGGCAGTACATCCTGCAGGAAAACATCCCGATCGTGCCGCTCTATTTCGCCAAGGAACGGCCGGTGGTCGAGCGCGACGGCATGCTGATCATGAAGGATGACGACCGCATGCAGCTGCGTCCCGGCGAGGCGATCGAGAACCGGCTGGTGCGCTTCCGCACGCTGGGCTGCTACCCGCTGACCGGCGCCATCGAATCGGAAGCGGACACGCTGGAGGCCATCGTTGGCGAGATGCTGACCGCCCGCACCTCCGAGCGCCAGGGCCGCCTCATCGATCGCGACGAGGCGGGCTCGATGGAAAAGAAGAAGCGCGAGGGTTATTTCTGATCATGCGCCACATCATGGCCAAGAGCCTCGCCCCGACCGATTCCATCCGCGACTATATGGCCGCGCAGGAGAAGAAGTCGCTGCTGCGCTTCCTCACCTGCGGCTCCGTCGATGACGGCAAGTCGACGCTTATCGGCCGCCTGCTCTCCGACACCAAGCAGATCTTCGAGGACCAGCTTGCCGCACTGGAGAAGGATTCGCGCAAGCACGGCACCACCGGCGACGACATCGACTTCGCGCTGCTGGTCGACGGGCTGGAGGCGGAGCGCGAGCAGGGCATCACCATCGACGTCGCCTACCGCTTCTTCGCTACGCCCAAGCGCAAGTTCATCGTCGCCGACACGCCCGGCCATGAGCAATACACGCGCAACATGGCGACCGGCGCCTCGACCGCGGATCTCGCCATCGTGCTGATCGACGCCCGCCAGGGTGTGCTGCGCCAGACCCGGCGTCATTCGATCATCGCCTCGCTGCTCGGCATCCGTCACATCGTGCTGGCGGTCAACAAGATTGATCTTATCGGCTTCGACAAGGCTGCGTTCGACCAGATCGTCGCCGACTATGGCGAGTTCGCAAAACAACTCGGCTTCGTCAGCGTTGTGCCGATCCCTATGTCGGCGCGATTCGGCGACAACGTCACCAGCCGTTCCGAGCGCACGCCCTGGTATTCCGGTCCGTCGCTCATCGAGCATCTGGAAACCGTGTCGGTCGACGAAGCCGCCGTCGAGCTGCCATTCCGCTTCCCCGTCCAGTATGTGAACCGGCCGAACCTCGATTTCCGCGGCTTCGCCGGCACCATTGCGTCGGGCACCGTTTCGCAGGGAGACGAGGTCGTCGTCGCCAAGTCCGGCAAGGCGTCCCGGGTCAAGCGCATCGTCGCGCAGGGCGGCGATCTCGATCAGGCGGTCGCCGGCCAGGCGATCACGCTGGTCCTCGAGGATGAAGTCGAGGTGTCGCGCGGCAACATGCTGGTGTCGCCTGCGGCACGGCCGCAGGTCGCCGACCAGTTCGCCGCCAACATCGTCTGGTTCGACGAGCAGGCGCTGCTGCCCGGCCGCTCCTACATCCTGCGCACCGAGACCGATCAGGTCAGCGCCACCGTCACCGACCTCAAATACCGGGTCAACGTCAACGATTTCGCGCATGAGGCGGCGAAGTCGCTCGACCTCAACGAGGTCGGCGTCTGCAATCTCTCGACCCGCGCGCCGATCGCTTTCGATCCCTTCGCCGAGAACCGCACCACCGGCGCCTTCATCCTGATCGACCGCATCACCAATGCCACCGTCGGCGCCGGCATGATCCTGCATTCGCTGCGGCGCGCGGACAACATCCACTGGCAGTCGCTCGACGTCGGCAAGCGCGGCCGTTCCGACCTGAAGAACCAGCGCCCGGCGGTGTTCTGGTTCACCGGGCTTTCCGGTTCCGGCAAGTCGACCATCGCCAACCTGTTCGAGAAAAAGCTGTTCGCCTCCGGCCGCCACACCTATATTCTCGACGGCGACAATGTCCGCCACGGGTTGAACCGCGATCTCGGCTTCACCGACGCCGACCGCGTCGAAAACATCCGCCGCGTCGCCGAAGTGGCCAAGCTGATGGCCGATGCAGGGCTGATCGTCATCGTCTCCTTCATCTCGCCCTTCGCCGCCGAGCGCCGCATGGCGCGCGAGCTGATGGCCGAGGGCGAGTTCGTCGAAGTGTTCGTCGATACCCCATTCGAGGAATGCGCAAGGCGTGACCCGAAGGGCCTTTATGCGCGCGCCCTGAGCGGCGAGATCAAGAACTTCACCGGTGTCGATTCTCCCTATGAGGCGCCGGAGAACCCGGAAATTCATCTCAAGACCCTCGGCAGGAGTCCGCAGGAGATGGCGGAAGCCCTCGAACACTGGCTGATCGAGCGCGACATTGCCGAGGAGCAGTATGACAATGGCGGCGGTATCTGACGACGAGGCGATGCTGGGCGTTTTCGAGCGCCTGGCGCTGGAAGCGGGGCGCGAGGTGATGCGCGTCTTTCACGAAGGCTGCGCCGTCGACAGCAAGGCGGACTCTTCGCCGGTGACGGAAGCCGACCGCGAAAGCGAGAAGATCATCCTTGCAGGCCTGCGCGCCGCCTATCCGGATATCCCATGCGTGGCCGAGGAAGAGGTGGCGGCGGGCATTGCCACGCCCGATCTCGATGGCGCCTTCTTCCTGATCGATCCGCTCGATGGCACCAAGGAATTCGTCAACCGCCGCACCGATTTCACCGTCAACATCGCGCTGGTGCGCCATGGCGTTCCGGACGTGGGCGTTGTCTACGCGCCCTGCACCGGGCGCTTCTTCAGTGGACGGCCTGGCAAGGCCGAGGCGCTGGAGGTCGATGCCGATTATCACATTGCCGGCCGCCGGCCGATCACCGTGCGGGCAGGGGGCACGCCACTGGCCGTCGTCGCCAGCCGTTCGCACAACACGCCTGAAACCGACGCCTTCATCCGCGACCTCGGTCCCGCCGAGATTGTCTCGATCGGCTCTTCATTGAAATTCTGCCTGCTCGCCGCGGCGGAGGCGGACGTCTATCCGCGCTTCGGCCGCACCATGGAGTGGGACACGGCAGCGGGTGACGCGGTGCTGCGCGCCGCGGGTGGCATGACGCGCACACTCGACGGCCGGCCGCTCGTCTACGGCAAGCGCAACCAGGCGAGCGACAGCGATTTCGCCAATCCGCATTTCATCGCAACAGGGAAGAGCGCTGCGTAGGGCTTTGGTGATTGGCCGCCCACTTCGCGTTCGTCATCCTAGGGCGGAGCAAGGAGCGAAGCGACGCACGCAGACCCTAGGATCCATGCCGTTACGCTAAGGCGTTGCAACGGTTACAGAATTCTGCTCCGCCGCGGTCACGTTCAACGTTACGGCATGGATCCTCGGGTCAAGCCCGAGGATGACGAAGGCGCTGTTTAAGCCGCCGCCACATGCGCCGAGTTCGACCCGATATAATTGCGGATCGTCTCGATGATGCGGTCCTGGTCGACTTCGCTGAGATAGGCGTGCATCGGCAGGCAGAGGATCTGCTTCGGCAGCGTTTCGGAGACGGCAAGACCCGTCGGCGTGCGCGGATAGTCCTTGTAGGCCACCTGCTCATGCAAGGGCTTCACATAATAGATCACCGAGGGGATGCCTTTTTCGCCGAGATGAGCCTTGAGCCCGTCGCGCTTCGGCGTCTCGATGGCGTACTGCGCCCAGGCCGAGCGGCCGTGGCCGAGATTGCGCGACGCCTTGACGATGTCGCCGAGGCCCTTGGCATAGCGGTCGGCAACCACCTGGCGGGCCACCATTTCCTCTTCGAGGATGGCGAGCTTCTCGATCAGAATCGCTGCCTGCAGTGTGTCGAGGCGCGAATTGATGCCGACGCGGACATTGTCATATTGCGTCTCGCCCTTGCCGTGAAAGGCGAAGGAACGAAGCTTGTCGGCCATCGCACCGTCATTGGTGAACATCGCGCCGCCATCGCCGTAGCAGCCAAGCGGCTTGGCCGGATAAAAGCTGGTCGAGCCGACATGGCCGAAGGCGCCGCACATCTTGGCGTCGGCGGAACCGCCCATCGACTGCGCGGCGTCCTCGATCACCAGGAGGTTCTCGCGTTTGGCGATCGCCATGATCGCCTCATAGTCGGCGGCGAGCCCGAACAGGTCGACCGGGATGATCGCCTTCGGCTTGAGGCGGCCTTCCTTCTTGATCATCTCGATCGCCGCCTCGAGGCTGGCGATGTCGATGTTGTATGTATCACGATCGACGTCGACGAAGACCGGCTCGGCCTTGGCCAGCGCCACCACTTCGGCGGTCGCGGCGAAGGTGAAGCTCGGCACGAACACCGCGTCGCCCGGGCCGATGCCGGCGGCAAACAGCGGCAGGAGCAGCGCATCGGTGCCGTTGGCGCAGGCGACGACATGCTTGACGCCGATATAGGCGGCGAGCTTGCTCTCGAATTCGGTGACCTGGGGTCCCAGGATGTAGCGGCCGTCCTCGACGACGTGGTCGATCGCGGCCTTCAGCCGGTCGCGGATACGTTCGCGCTGCGCGCCAAGATCGATGAACTGCATGTCGGCCTCGAATGCCAATAAAATCGGCCCGCTGGTATCAGACTTGGCGCGGTTGAGAAAGCCGACCACGGCGAGGGCGAATTGCCTATGTGTCGCAGCCTGTTACCGCTTTTGCCGGCGCAATGCCCGAAAAAGCCGGAAATCCGTGCTTTGCGAGGCGCTTGCGGCCTCTCTTGTCGCGGCGCCCCGTTGCCGGGAAACATAAAGTGATCGGCCGGGAAGGGCGATCCGGCGGCGGATCAGGCGATTTCGTGCCGCCATGGCGGGTTGGCGCCGGCCCGCGACACCGTTACCGCCGCCGCTCTGGCGCCGAGTTCCAGCGCCTTGCGGATGGCGTCTTCGGACAGGCTGCCGATCGCCGCCTTGGTGAGCAGGCCCTGCTCATGCAGCGAGGCCAGGATGCCGGCATTGAACGTATCGCCGGCGCCGACCGTGTCGACCACCTTCACCTTCTGCGGCATGACCGTCACCTTATGCGCCTTGCTGTAGCCGACCGCGCCTTCGCTGCCATGCGTGACGACGATCAGCTTCGGCCCGCGATCCAGCCAGTTACGCACCACATCCTCATGCGAGCCGGCCTCGTCGAACCATTTGAGGTCCTCGTCAGAGAGTTTGACGATGTCGGCCATCGCCATCATCTCGCGGATGCGCCGCAGGTGCTTGGCCTTGTCCGGGATGAAATTCGGCCGGATGTTGGGGTCGAGCATCATCACGCGGCTTTCGTGCTCGCGTCGCATGAACTCCTCATAGGCCGATCCGGCAGGCTCCGAGATCAGGCTGATGGCGCCGAACAACATCGCCTCGATCTCGGTGCCGAGCTTCGGCAGGTCCTCGATGGTCAGCATGCGCCCGGCGGTGTTCTCGTCATAGAAGGTGTAGGTCGCCTGGCCGTTGGTGAGCCGCACGAAGGCGAGCGTCGTCGGACGAGGGGACGTGTGCGCATAGGTGGAGCTCACCTTGCTGGCGCCGAGCGCGTCGCGGAACTGGCCGCCGAACAGGTCAGAGGAGAGGCCGGAGAAGAAGCCGGCCGGGGCGCCCAGCCGTCCAAGCGCGATCGCGGAGTTGAACACCGCGCCGCCAACATAGGGGGCGAAGGCGGCTTCGCCTTCCGTGGTGATGCGCGGCAGCATGTCGATCAGGGCTTCGCCACAGCAAAGGATCATGTCGTCTTGGTCTCCGGCGGATCAATCACGCCCTTGCGGATGATGATGTTGGCAAAGAGCCTGGGTTCGCTGGTCGCCACGATCGCATGCGCGGCCTTGACGCGTGCATAGAAGTCGGGTCCGGCCAGCGCAACCACCTTGTGGCCCGGCGCGCGTCTGGCGCAGACCGCTTCCATCTCGCGATGCACGGGATCGGCCAGCGTCGGGTCGCCCTGCACCGAGGCGCGGAACAGCGCTTCCGGCACCGCTTCGTCCACCGGCAGCACGCTGAGCACGGCGTCGAGGACCGGGATGACCTGGTGGCCGTCGGCGCGGATCAGCCGCCGCGCCTGTTCCTCGGCCGGATAATTGCCGTCGACGATCGCGATCTCGTCGCCATGGCCCATCGCCCTGAGCGTCGCCAGGAACTGCGGCCCGAGCAGCGAGGGGATGCCGATCAGCATGGTCAGGCGCCTCCGGTCGTGTTCGGTCTGACCAGGAAACGCTCGGAAAGCGGCAGGCTGGCGCCGCCCAGCGCCCGCGCGTGGATGCCGACGGTGCCCTCTCGCACGAAGGGCAGCTTCAGTCCCTCGGCATCGATGCCGGAGATGGCTTGCCGGATCGCCTCGACAAGACGGCGCCGCACATCGAGCGGCATCCAGCCGTCGATCACCGCCGCTTCGAAATCGATGACCGACGAGGCCGCGACGATGGCATAGGCAAGCGCGCGCGAGGCGCTGGCGATCCATTCGTCGAGCTCGGGGCCGATGTCGCCCCATTCCTGCGGCGAGGTCCAAAGATAGGAGCCGTCGATCCCCTTGGCGGAAAGCGCCTTCTCCAGCATTGCAATCGAGGCGACGTCGATGAGCTGCGTCGGCTTGCCGTCCGGCCCCGGCACCGGCATCGATCCGAGCGCGCCGGCGTTTCCCTTCGGCCCGCTGTAAAGGCGGCCGTTGAGAACGATGCCGCCGCCGGCAAAGGCGCCGATGTAGAAATAGACGAAGTCGCGCGCCGCGCCCGCCTGGCCGAAGACAAGCTCGGCGCCGCAGGCCGAAGTCGCGTCGTTCTGCAGGTAGACGGGGAACTCGCACTGCGCCTGGATGTCGGCGCGTATGTCGCGATGGCGCCATTCGTCCATGACGTCGCGCGGCGCGCCGGCCGTGTCGGCCCAGTTCCATAGCTCGAACGGCATGGCGATGCCGAGGCCGGCGATGCGCTTGTCCTGCGCCGGCGTCAACTCGGCGCGCATCGTCTTGATGCCGGCAGTGACGAATTCGACGGTCTCGCGCGGCGCGGGATAGCGGTAGGAATGCTGCAGCATGGCGCGCACATTGCCGAGGAAGTCGATCAGCACCAGCTCGGCGCTGCGCCGGCCGATCTTGAGGCCGATGAAGAAGGCGCCTTCCGGGTTGAGCGCCATCGGGATCGAAGGTTGGCCGATCTTGCCGCGCAGCGGCGCCTGGCGCACCAGCAGCTTGTCTTCCTCGAGCTCGCGCATGATCACCGACACCGTCTGCGCCGACAGCCCGGTCATGCGCGCGATATCGGATTTGGCCAGGCTGCCGTGCTGGCGCACCAGGGACAGCACCAACCGTTCATTGTGGTCGCGCATGCCGCTTTGGTTGGTGCCGCGATGCAGCCGACTCTCCAAAGCCTCGGGCGAACCGTGCCTCGCAATGCCGGTCTCCACCCTGTTCCTCCCGTTTGTTTCCCCGCGATGCTTTTCGTTCAGAATGAGTGAACGACGCAAGAGTGTCAATAATAAATAAGAGTGATTTAATTATTGACAGCCGTTCTGTCCTGGTGTTTTTTGAGATGTGTCCACGCTGGGAGAAAAGGTGGATGCGCTTGGGACGCCGGGTGGCCGGTGTCCGCAACAGTTCCATTGGGAGGAAAATCGTGACCAAGAAATCACTGCTGAAGTCTACCGTGTTTGCGGCCGCAGGCTTGGGCCTGATGGCGTTCGCTTCGTCGGCATCGGCCGCCGGCGTCGGCGCCTGCCTGATCACCAAGACCGACACCAACCCCTTCTTCGTCAAGATGAAGGAGGGCGCGACCGCCAAGGCCAAGGAGCTTGGCGTCGACCTCAAGACCTATGCCGGCAAGATCGACGGCGACAGCGAAAGCCAGGTGGCGGCGATCGAAAGCTGTATCGCCGACGGCGCCAAGGGCATCCTGATCACCGCGTCCGACACCAAGGGCATCGTGCCGACGGTGAAGAAGGCGCGTGACGCCGGCCTGCTGGTCATCGCGCTCGACACGCCGCTCGATCCGATCGATGCCGCCGACGCCACCTTCGCCACCGACAACCTCGAAGCCGGCAAGCTGATCGGCGCCTGGGCCGCCGCCACGCTTGGCGACAAGGCCAAGGACGCCAAGATCGGCTTCCTCGACCTCACCCCTCGCAGCCGACCGTCGACGTGCTGCGCGACCAGGGCTTCATGATGGGCTATGGCATCGACGTGAAGGATCCCAACAAGATCGGCGACGAGGACGATCCGCGCATCGTCGGCCATGACGTGACCAACGGCAATGAGGAAGGCGGCCGCAAGGCGATGGAGAACCTTCTCCAGAAGGACAACACCATCAACGTCATCCACACCATCAACGAGCCCGCCGCCGTCGGCGCCTATCAGGCGCTCAAGGCCGTCGGTCTCGAAAAGCAGGTGCTGATCGTCTCGGTCGACGGCGGTTGCCCAGGCGTGAAGTCGGTCACCGAAGGCGTGATCGGCGCCACCTCGCAGCAATATCCGCTGCAGATGGCCGCGCTCGGCATCGAGGCCATCGCCAATTACGCCAAGGACGGCACCAAGCCGAAGCCGACCGAAGGCAAGAACTTCTTCGACACCGGCGTCAACCTCGTGACCGACAAGCCGGCCAACGGCGTGAAGTCCATCGACACCAAGGAAGGGCTCGCCAAGTGCTGGGGCTGATGCCTGCCTGAGCGCACAAACCTCGCGGCTGGGGACTTGATCCCCGGCCGCATCGGGTGGACGATGCATTTTCGTAAGCGCTGATAAGCCCGGCGACAGACCGGAATGCGTAAACGCGGCACGGAGCCATGACGAAGTTCCGTGAGACGGGAGGAGATATGTCCCAAATCCAGGAATTCGAGAAGGTTCTCTCGGGCAGCGATACCAACGTCGCCGCCTTCGAGGAGCACGGCAAATCGTTTGTGAAGCGCGCCCAGCATTTCCTGCATTCCACGCCGGCGGCGGTGCCGCTGATCGTGCTGGTGCTGTCGATCATCATCTTCGGCGTCGCCATCGGCGGCCGCTTCTTTTCGTCCTACACGTTGACGCTGATCCTGCAGCAGATCGCCATCGTCGGCATCCTGGGCGCCGCCCAGACGCTGGTCATCCTGACCGCCGGCATCGACCTTTCGATCGGCGTGATCATGGTGATCTCGGCCGTGATCATGGGTAACTGCGCCATCACCTACGGCATGCCGACCATCCTGGCCGTGCTGCTCGGCCTTGCCGCCGGCGCGGCCTGCGGCCTGCTCAACGGCTTGCTCGTCGCCTACATGAAGCTGCCGCCATTCATCGTCACGCTCGGCACCTGGAACATCGTCATGGCGACGAATTTCATCTATTCGGCCAATGAGACGATCCGCGACGCCGACGTCGACGCCCAGGCACCGCTGCTGCACTTCTTCGCCCTGAGCTTCAGGGTCGGTTCGGCCGTGCTGACGGCCGGCGTCATCGCCATGGTGCTGCTGGTGATGCTGCTCTGGTATGTGCTGAACCACACCGCCTGGGGGCGCCATGTCTATGCCGTCGGCGACGACCCCGAGGCGGCCAAGCTTTCCGGTATCCAGACCAAGAAGGTGCTGATGGCCGTCTACACGCTTGCCGGCCTGATCGCCGCCTTCGCCGCCTGGGTCTCGATCGGCCGCAACGGCTCGATCTCGCCGTCCGCCGCCGTCACCGACTACAATCTTCAAGCCATCACCGCCACGGTGATCGGCGGCATCTCGCTCTTTGGCGGCCGCGGCTCGATCCTCGGCACGCTGTTCGGCGCCATGATCGTCGGCGTCGTCTCGATGGGTCTCAACATGCTGGGCGCCGATCCGCAATGGAAAGTCCTGCTCACCGGCGTGCTGATCATCGGCGCCGTTGCGGTCGACCAGTGGATCAGAAAGGTTTCGGTGTAATCATGACCCAGCAGCCTGTTCTTACCGCGCGCGGTCTCACCAAGCGCTACGGCCGCGTGACGGCGCTCAACAACTGCGACTTCGATCTCTATCCGGGCGAGATCCTGGCGGTGATCGGCGACAACGGCGCCGGCAAGTCGACGCTGATCAAGGCGATCTCCGGTGCGGTGATCCCCGACGAGGGGACGATCGAGCTCGACGGCAAGCAAGTTCTGTTCCGCTCGCCCATCGAGGCGCGCGAGGCCGGCATCGAGACCGTCTATCAGAACCTCGCTCTGTCGCCGGCGCTTTCGATTGCCGACAACATGTTCCTTGGCCGCGAGATCCGCAAGCCAGGCCCGCTCGGCAGCTGGTTCCGCATGCTCGACCGCCCGGCGATGGAAAAGCGCGCCCGCGACAAGCTCACCGAGCTCGGCCTGATGACCATCCAGAACATCAGCCAGGCGGTGGAGACGCTTTCCGGCGGCCAGCGCCAGGGCGTGGCGGTGGCGCGCGCCGCCGCCTTCGGCTCGAAAGTGGTGATCATGGACGAACCGACCGCGGCGCTCGGCGTCAAGGAGAGCCGGCGCGTGCTGGAGCTGATCCTCGACGTCAAGAAGCGTGGCCTGCCGATCGTGCTCATCTCGCACAACATGCCGCATGTCTTCGAGGTGGCCGATCGCATCCACATCCACCGGCTCGGCCGTCGGCTCTGCGTCGTCGATCCCAAGCAGATTTCGATGTCGGACGCCGTCGCGCTCATGACCGGCGCCAAGAAGCCGCCGGAGGATGCGCTGGCGGCTTGATCTCCAGGACAGGGAATTGCAGCAGGCAGGCTGTCGGCTCGATCACTTAATCGATTGAACGCATGCTGCAATGCGATAGGATGGGCTGGGAGAAACGGCGAAAGCCGCTATGATCAGGCCAACTGAACGAGAGGCGATATGACATCCGCCATGACGATCGAAGCCCCTGTCCTCGACCATCCCGATCCCAAGACGCTTGCCGAAGAAGTCCTGATGTCGCTCAAATACCGGGTCGGCAAGGACACCACCGTCGCCACGCCCTATGACTGGCTGACCGCCTCGATCAAGGTGGTGCGCGACCGCATCGTCGACCACTGGATCCAGGCGACCAAGGAAGCCTACGACCAGCAGGAAAAGCGGGTCTATTACCTGTCGCTCGAATTCCTGATCGGCCGCCTGATGCGCGATGCCTTCTCCAATCTCGGTTTGATGGAGAACATGCGCGAGGCGCTGTCCTCGCTCGGCGTCGACCTCGACCTGATCGCCGGCCTCGAGCCGGACGCAGCACTTGGCAATGGCGGCCTCGGCCGTCTCGCCGCCTGCTTCATGGAAAGCATGGCGACTGTCGACATCCCCGCCCATGGCTACGGCATCCGCTACGCCAACGGCATGTTTCGCCAGGAAATCCAGGGCGGCTGGCAGGTCGAATTGCCGGAGACCTGGCTCGACCACGGCAATCCCTGGGAGTTCGAGCGGCGAGAACGCTCCTTCGAAGTCGGCTTCGGCGGCTCGGTGGAATCGATCACCACAAAGGACGGCCGGCTGGAGCGTCACGTCTGGAAGCCGACCGAGCATGTGCTGGCGGTCGCCTATGACACGCCGGTGGCCGGCTGGCGGGCCAGGCGCGTCAACACGCTGCGGCTCTGGTCCGGCATGCCGATCGACCCGATCCTGCTCGACAAGTTCAACGCCGGCGATCACATCGGCGCGCTGGCCGAAAGCAACAAGGCCGACGCGCTGTCGCGTGTGCTTTATCCGGCCGATTCCCACATGGCCGGCCAGGAGTTGAGGCTCAGGCAGGAATATTTCTTCTCGACCGCCTCGCTGCAGGACATCGTCCAGCGCCATCTCAGCCAGTATGGCGACCTGAAGTCCTTGCCCGACAAGGCGGCCATCCACCTCAACGACACCCATCCCGCGGTCGCGGTGCCGGAGCTGATGCGGCTGCTGATGGACGTCCATGGCATGGATTTCGACCTTGCCTGGGACATCACCAAGCGCACCTTCGGCTACACCAACCACACGCTGCTGCCCGAGGCGCTGGAAAGCTGGCCGGTGCCGCTGTTCGAGCGGCTTTTGCCGCGCCACATGCAGATCGTCTACGCCATCAATGCCCAGGTGCTGCTGGAGGCCCGGGCCACCGGAAAATTCTCGGGCGACCAGATCGCACGCATCTCGCTGATCCAGGAAAATGGCGACCGCCGCGTGCGCATGGGCAACCTGGCCTTTGTCGGCTCGCATTCGATCAACGGCGTCTCGGCGCTGCACACCGAACTGATGAAGGAGACGGTGTTCGCCGATCTCCACAAGCTCTATCCCGATCGCATCAACAACAAGACCAACGGCATCACGCCGAGACGCTGGCTGATCCAGTGCAATCCCGGCCTGACCGCGCTTGCGCGCGAGGCGATCGGCGACCGCTTCATGGACGACATCGAGAAGATCAAGGGCCTCGATCCCTTGGCCGACGATGCCGCGTTCCGCGAGAAATTCGCCGCCGTGAAGCGCCAGAACAAGGCGCGGCTCGCCAACCTCGTCGCCGACCGGCTTGGCATCAGGCTCGACCCGTCGGCGCTGTTCGACATCCAGGTCAAGCGCATCCACGAATACAAGCGCCAATTGCTCAACATCCTGGAGGCGATCGCGCTCTACGACCAGATCCGCTCGCATCCCGAGCGGGACTGGATGCCGCGCGTGAAGTTCTTCGGCGGCAAGGCGGCGCCGAGCTACCACAACGCCAAGCTGATCATCAAACTGGCCAACGACGTCGCGAAGGTCATCAACGGCGATCCGTCGGTGCGCGGCCTGCTGAAAGTCGTGTTCGTGCCGAACTACAATGTCAGCCTGGCCGAGGTGATGATGCCGGCCGCCGACCTCTCCGAGCAAATCTCGACCGCCGGCATGGAGGCGTCGGGAACCGGCAACATGAAGTTCGCGCTGAACGGCGCGCTGACCATCGGCACGCTCGACGGCGCCAATGTCGAGATCAAGGAACATGTCGGCGACGACAACATCTTCATCTTCGGCCTCACCACCGCCGAAGTCGCCGAGCGGCGCAACAATGGCTACAATCCGCGTGAAGTGATCGAGGCCTCGCCCGAGCTGTCGCAGGCGGTGTCCGCCATTTCCTCCGGCGTCTTCTCGCCCGACGATCCCGGCCGTTATCGCGACCTGATGAACGGCCTCTACCAGAGCGACTGGTTCATGGTGGCGGCCGACTTCGATTCCTACGCCGCCTGCCAGCGCGAGGTCGACGCCGTCTGGCGCAACAGCCCCGACTGGCACGCGCGCGCCATCCGCAACGTCGCCCGCGTCGGCTGGTTCTCGTCCGACCGCACGATCCGCCAATATGCGAAAGACATCTGGAACGTGCCCGTCTGATATGATTGCATGAGCCACCAGGAATGTGGCCCCGGTGCATGCCGCCCAAATCACGGCATGCACCAAGACTAAGTTAGTGCATGCCGCCCAAAAGTGCGTAGCGGTTTTGGGATCGCGACATGCGCCAAGACAAAGAACGGCGCGTGCCGCACCAAGGCATGCGCCAGAACAAGATGCCCGGGGAGGGCGACCGCTTGATGAGGAAGCCGCGCGCGACCGCTGCGACAAGCGGGCCGGACGGACTGGCGCCTGCCGGCGATGTCGCGGCGATTGTCGCCGGAACGCATGGCGATCCTTTCGCGGTTCTGGGCGTGCAGGAGGCCGGCAAGGGCTTCGTCGCCCGCTGCTTCGTGCCCAACGCCGAATTCGTCACCGCCTATACGCTGACCGGCAAGGAGGCCGGCGAGCTCTCGCGCCGCGACGATGCCGGCTTCTTCGAGGGCAAGGTCTCGATCCGCAAGCGCCAGCCGCTGCGCTATCACGCCAGGAATGCCGGCGGCGACTGGTGGCTGACCGATCCCTATTCCTTCGGCCCAGTTCTGGGACCGATGGACGACTATTACATGGCCGAGGGCTCGCACTTACGGCTGTTTGACAAGCTCGGCGCCCATATCATCGATCATGAGGGCGCCACCGGCGTGCATTTCGCTGTCTGGGCGCCCAATGCCAGGCGGGTCTCCGTGGTCGGGACCTTCAACGACTGGGATGGCCGCCGCCACACCATGCGCGACCGCAAGGACACCGGCATCTGGGAATTGTTCATCCCCGATCTCGCCGCCGGCCAGCCCTACAAGTTCGAGATCATCGCGCCCGACGGCGTGCGCCTGCCGCTCAAGGCCGACCCGTTCGCCTTCGAATCGGAACTACGCCCGGCGACCGCCTCGGTGACGGCGCCGCCGATGGCGCATCAATGGGGCGACGAGGCGCATCGCGGCTACTGGCGCAAGGCCGATCCCCGGCGCGAGGCGATCTCGATCTATGAGGTCCATGCCGGCTCCTGGCAGCGTCGCGACGACGGAACGTTCCTCTCCTGGGACGAGCTCGCCGCGCGGCTGATCCCTTACGTGGTCGACACCGGCTTCACCCATATCGAGTTCCTGCCGATCTCGGAGCACCCTTACGACCCGTCCTGGGGCTACCAGACCACCGGCCTTTACGCGCCGACGGCTCGCTTCGGCGATCCCGACGGCTTCGCCCGTTTCGTCGACGGCGCGCATCGCGCCGGCATCGGCGTCATTCTTGACTGGGTGCCGGCGCATTTCCCGGTCGATGAGCATGGGCTGGTGCAATTCGACGGCACCGCGCTTTACGAGCATGCCGATCCGCGCCAGGGTTTTCATCCCGATTGGAACACCGCGATCTACAATTTCGGCCGCCGCGAGGTGGTGTCGTTCCTCGTCAACAACGCGCTGTTCTGGGCCGAGAAATACCATGTCGACGGATTGCGCGTCGATGCGGTCGCCTCGATGCTCTACCTCGATTATTCGCGCAAGGCGGGCGAATGGATCCCCAACGAGAAGGGCGGGCGCGAGAACCTGCAGGCCGTCAGCTTCCTGCAGAAGATGAACAAGGAGCTCTACGGCCACCACCCCGGCGTGATGACGATCGCCGAGGAATCGACCTCATGGCCGAAAGTGTCGCGTCCCGTGCATGAGGGCGGGCTCGGCTTCGGCTTCAAGTGGAATATGGGCTTCATGCATGACACGCTGGAATACCTTTCCAAGGAGCCGATCTTCCGCAAGCACCACCACAACGACATCACCTTCGGCCTGATCTACGCTTTCTCCGAAAACTTCGTGCTGCCGCTCTCGCATGACGAGGTCGTGCACGGCAAAGGCACGCTGCTCCACAAGATGGCCGGCGACGACTGGCAGAAGTTCGCCACGCTGCGCGCCTATTACGCCTTCATGTGGGGCTATCCCGGCAAGAAGCTCCTGTTCATGGGCCAGGAATTCGCCCAGCGCCGCGAGTGGAGCGAGGCGCGCGCGCTCGACTGGAACCTGCTCGAATTCGCGCCGCATCGCGGCGTCTGGCAGACCGTGCGCGACCTGAACTACCTCTACCGTTCGCGCCCGGCTTTGCATGCGCGTGACTGCGAGCCGGAGGGCTTTTCCTGGCTGATCGTCGACGACCGCGACAATTCGGTCTTCGCCTGGCTGCGCAGCGCGCCGGACGGCAACCCGGTCGCCGTCATTTCCAATTTCACGCCGGTGCCGCGCGAGAACTATCGCGTGCCGCTGCCGAGGGCGGGAAAGTGGCGCGAAATCATCAATACGGATGCCGCCGACTATGGCGGCTCCGGCATGGGCAATGGCGGCGTGATCGAGGCCAGCGGGGAAGGGGGCGGCGTATCGGCGACGATGCTTCTGCCGCCGCTGGCGACGATCATGCTG
Source organism: Mesorhizobium sp. M2A.F.Ca.ET.043.05.1.1 (assembly GCF_003952445.1). Classification (NCBI taxonomy): domain Bacteria; kingdom Pseudomonadati; phylum Pseudomonadota; class Alphaproteobacteria; order Hyphomicrobiales; family Phyllobacteriaceae; genus Mesorhizobium; species Mesorhizobium sp. M2A.F.Ca.ET.043.05.1.1. The sequence continues at coordinate 3,115,266 of NZ_CP034446.1, read as the reverse complement.
GAATTCGTCGCGGACTGAGGCAGATGATATCTCATCCTGCTCTTGCAGCGGTCCGGGCAACTTATTTGGGAGGGTAACAAAATGGCAGAACTCAAAAGAACCCAGCCGCTGGCGCGCGACGCCATGGCCTATGTCTTGGCCGGCGGCCGCGGCAGCCGTCTCAAGGAACTGACCGACCGGCGCGCCAAACCCGCCGTCTATTTCGGCGGCAAGACGCGCATCATCGATTTCGCGCTGTCCAATGCGCTCAATTCCGGCATCCGCCGCCTCGGCGTCGCTACCCAGTACAAGGCGCATTCGCTGATCCGCCACCTGCAGCGCGGCTGGAACTTCCTGCGGCCAGAGCGAAACGAAAGCTTCGACATCCTGCCGGCGTCGCAGCGCGTTTCGGAAACGCAATGGTATGAAGGCACGGCCGACGCCGTCTACCAGAACATCGACATCATCGAGGCCTATGGGCCGGAATACATGGTCATCCTCGCCGGCGACCACATCTACAAGATGGACTACGAGCTGATGCTGCGCCAGCATGTCGATGCCGGCGCCGACGTCACCGTCGGCTGCCTGGAGGTGCCGCGCCTGGAGGCGACCGGCTTCGGCGTCATGCATGTCGATGCCAAGGACAACATCATCGCCTTCGTCGAAAAGCCGGCCGATCCGCCGGGCATCCCGGACAAGCCGGAATTCGCGCTGGCATCAATGGGCATCTATGTCTTCAAGACCAAGTTCCTGATGGAGCAGCTGCGCCGCGACGCCGCCGAGCCCGGCTCCAGCCGCGACTTCGGCAAGGACATCATCCCCTATATCGTCCAGCACGGTAAGGCGATCGCCCACCGCTTCGCCAAATCCTGCGTGCGTTCCTCGCATGAGTCCGAGCCCTACTGGCGCGACGTCGGAACGGTCGATGCCTATTGGGAAGCTAATATCGACCTCACCGACGTTACGCCCGAGCTCGACCTCTACGACCGCGACTGGCCGATCTGGACCTATGCGGAATTGAAGCCGCCGGCAAAGTTCGTGCATGACGAGGACGGCCGCCGCGGCGAGGCGATCTCCTCGCTGGTGTCCGGCGACTGCATCGTCTCCGGCGCTTCGCTGCGTCGCAGCCTGGTCTTCACCGGCGCGCGCATCAACTCCTATTCGAAGCTGGAGGAGGTTGTGATGCTGCCCGACGTGACTGTCGGCCGCAACGCGCGCCTCAGGCGCGTCGTCATCGACCATGGGGTGCAAATCCCCGAGGGGCTGGTGGTCGGCGAGGATGCGGCGCTCGACGCCAAGCGTTTTCGCGTATCTGAAAAGGGCATCTGCCTGATCACGCAGGACATGATCAACAAGCTGTCGACCCCGTAGGGTCGATCAAGCCGTCAACTTGCCGATCAACCCTATCGGGTTGACGGCTTGATCAACAGATTGTCACTTTGACCTGTCACGTTGAGATCGGAATGTGGAGCGCATGCAGGTTCTGTCGGTCACGCCCGAAATCTTCCCGCTGATCAAGACCGGCGGTCTTGCCGACGTGACCGGCGCCCTGCCGATCGCGCTGGCTGGCAAGGGCGTCGCAATGCGCACGCTGGTCCCCGGCTATCCCGTCGTGATGGCTGCCTTCGCAAAGAAGAAACCTGTCTACCAGTATCCGTTGCTGCAGGGCGGCAAGGCTTCGATCCATGCCGTCAAGATCGGTGACCTCGACCTCTTCGTGCTCGACGCGCCGCATCTCTTCGATCGCCAGGGCGGCCCCTACGGCACAGCTTCCGGCGCCGACTGGCCGGACAACTGGCGCCGCTTCGCAGCGCTCAGCCAGGTCGGCGGCGACATTGCCGGGGGCGCGATCTCCGGCTACCAGCCCGACATCGTGCATGCGCATGACTGGCAGTCGGCGATGACGCTTGCCTATATGCGCTACGGCAAGGCGGTCGGCGTGCCATCGCTGATCACCGTGCACAACCTTGCCTTCCAGGGCCAGTTCGGCGCCGGCATCTTCGGTGAGCTCGGCCTGCCGGGCGTGGCGATGCAACTCGACGGCGTCGAATATTATGGCGGCGTCGGCTTTCTGAAGGCCGGTCTCCAGGCGGCCTGGGCGATCACCACGGTGAGTCCGACCTATGCGCAGGAAATACGCTCGCCCGAATTCGGCATGGGCCTCGACGGCCTGATCAACATGCGCGCCACCGACCTCTACGGCATCGTCAACGGCATCGATGTCGACATCTGGGATCCCGAGACGGACAAGCATCTCGTCGCCAATTATTCGGCCGAAACGCTCGCCGCCCGCGCCAAGAACCGCAAGGCCGTCGAGGAGCGCTTCGGTCTGGAGGCGGATGGCAGCCCGATCGTCTGCGTCGTCAGCCGGCTGACCTGGCAGAAGGGCATGGACATCCTGGCCGCGGTCGTCGACGGCATCGTCGCCGCCGGCGCGCGCCTCGCCATTCTAGGCTCGGGCGATGCCGGCCTCGAAGGCACGCTGCTAGCCGCCGCCGCGCGGCATCGCGGCCGCGTCGGCGTCGTCGTCGGTTACGACGAGGGGCTGTCGCATGTCATGCAGGGCGGCTGCGACGCCATCATCATCCCGTCCCGCTTCGAGCCTTGCGGGCTCACACAGCTCTACGGCCTGCGCTATGGCTGCGTGCCGGTCGTCGCCAGGACGGGCGGTTTGGCCGACACCATCATCGACGCCAACGAGGCCGCCTTGTCGGCAGGCGTCGCCACCGGTTTCCAGTTCGCGCCCAACAATGGCGGCGCCATGCTCCATGCCGTCCAGCGGCTGGTCGAGCAGCATGCGCGGCCGGTGACCTGGGCCTCGATCCAGCGCCAGGGCATGAAGGCCGATGTCTCCTGGGACAAGAGCGCCGAAAAATACGTCGAACTCTATCGCTTGCTGCTTTCGAAAAGGGCTGCCTGAGGCATGATAAAAACCGTCCCCACCAAACCCTATACCGACCAGAAGCCCGGCACGTCCGGCCTGCGCAAAAAGGTGCCGGTGTTCCAGCAGGAGCACTACGCCGAGAACTTCATCCAGTCGATCTTCGACGCGCTGGACGGTTTTCAGGGCAAGACGCTGGTGATCGGCGGCGACGGCCGCTTCTACAACCGCGAGGTCATCCAGAAGGCGATCGCCATTGCCGCCGGCAACGGCTTCGGCAAGGTGATGGTCGGCCAGGGCGGCATTCTCTCGACGCCCGCCGCCTCCAACATCATCCGCAAATACAAGACCTTCGGCGGCATCATCCTGTCGGCAAGCCACAATCCCGGCGGTCCGCATGAGGATTTCGGCATCAAGTACAATGCCGGCAATGGCGGCCCGGCGCCGGAAAAGATCACCGACGCGATCTTCGCCAGGTCGAAGGAGATCAAGAGCTTCAAGATCGCCGATATCGGCGAGATCGACATCGACACGATCGGCACCGTCAAGGCCGGCGACATGACGGTCGAGATATTCGATCCGGTCAAGGACTATGCCGAGCTGATGGAAAGCCTGTTCGACTTCGAGGCGCTGCGGAAGCTCTTCAAATCGGGCTTCCGCATGCGTTTCGATGCCATGCACGCGGTGACCGGTCCCTATGCCAAGGAAATCCTCGAACGCCGGCTCGGCGCGCCGGACGGCACCTGCCGCAACTTCAAGCCGCTGCCCGATTTCGGCGGCCATCATCCGGATCCGAACCTGGTGCATGCAAAACATCTCTATGACGAGATGATGGGGGCCGACGCGCCGGATTTCGGCGCGGCCTCAGACGGCGACGGCGACCGTAATCTGATCATCGGCAAAGGCATCTTCGTCACGCCCTCGGATTCGGTCGCGATGCTCGCCGCCAACGCCAAACTGGCCCCGGGCTACAAGGACGGCCTGAAGGGCATCGCCCGCTCCATGCCGACCAGCGGCGCCGCCGACCGCGTCGCCGAAAAGCTCGGCATCGGCATCTACGAGACGCCGACCGGCTGGAAGTTCTTCGGCAACCTGCTCGACGCCGGCATGGCGACGATCTGCGGCGAGGAAAGCGCCGGCACCGGCTCCAATCATGTACGCGAGAAGGACGGGCTGTGGGCCGTGCTTTTGTGGCTCAACATCCTCGCCGCGCGCGGCGAGAGCTGCAAGCAGATCGTCACCGAGCACTGGGCGACCTACGGCCGCAACTACTATTCGCGCCACGACTATGAAGAGGTCGAGAGCGACCGTGCCAACGCCCTGGTGGATGAGCTGCGCGCCAAGCTCGGTTCGCTGCCCGGAACGAGCGTGCGCGGCCTGAAGATCGCCAAGGCCGACGACTTTGCCTATCACGATCCGGTCGACGGCTCGGTGAGCAAGAACCAGGGCATCAGGATACTATTCGAGGGCGGCTCGCGCGTCGTGCTGCGCCTCTCCGGCACCGGCACCTCGGGAGCGACGCTGCGCGTCTATATCGAGCGCTACGAACCGGACAAGGCCAGGCACGATCTCGACACGCAGGAAGCGCTCGCCGACTTGATCGCCGCCGCCGACGACATCGCCGGCATCAAGAGCTACACCGGCCGCAACAAGCCGAGCGTGATTACTTGAGGGTGCAAGAGAAGGCTCCCCCTTCTCCCCTTGTGGGAGAAGGTGGCCGAGCGAAGCTCGGACGGATGAGGGGTGCTCCAGCTTGGCGCAAACCGGCGTTCACATCGCCGGCGCCTCACTCCGTCCAACACCCCTCATCCGTCTCGGCGCTGCGCGCCGATCCACCTTCTCCCACAAGGGGAGAAGGGGAGGCGCCCGCATGACCCAACTCGGCGCCACCATCACCGCCGAAGGCATTCGCTTCGCCGTCTGGTCCTCATCGGCGCGGCGCCTTTGGGTCTCGCTTTTCGACGACAGCGGCGCGCGCGAACTCGATCGGCTGGAGCTGAAGCCGGAAGGCGAGGGCGTGCACGCGCTCCTTGTCCCCGGCCTTGGTGACGGGACGCGCTACGGCTTTCGCGCCGACGGCGACTACGCGCCGGAGCGCGGCCTGTGGTTCGATCCCGACAAGCTCCTCACCGATCCCTACGCCGTCGAGATCGATCGTCCTTACCAATACCATTGGCGGCTTGCCGCCAAGCGCAACGAGGGGGCCGACACCGCACCCCTGATGCCCAAGGCGATCGTGGTGGCGCCGCCTGAGGCCGTGGCGCCTAAGCCGCCTCTGTTCCAACCCGGCGGCTTGATTTACGAGCTCAACGTCCGCTCCTTCACAAAACTGCATCCCGACATTCCGGAAGCGCAGCGCGGCACCATCACGGCGCTCGCCCATCCGGCGGTCGTCGAGCACCTGAAGCGTCTCGGCGTCTCGGCCGTCGAATTGATGCCGATTACCGCGTCGATCGACGAGCGGCACCTGCCGCCGCTGGGCCTCAGCAACGCCTGGGGCTACAACCCCGTCACCTTCATGACGCTCGACCCGCGTCTCGCGCCTGGCGGTCTCAAGGAGTTGCGCGACACTGTCGCAGCGCTGCGCAAGGCCGGCATTGGCACCATCCTGGACCTTGTCTTCAACCATACCGGCGAAAGCGACCGGCTCGGGCCGACGCTGTCGCTGCGCGGGCTCGATGCGCTGGCTTACTACGGGCATCAGTCGGATGGCCAGCTGGTCAACGACACTGGCACCGGCAACACGGTTGCCTGCGACCATCCGGTGGTGCGCGAGATGGTGCTCGACACGCTACGCCACTTCGTCCGCTTCGCCGGCGTCGACGGCTTTCGCTTCGACCTGGCGCCGGTGCTCGGTCGCGTCGATGGCGCCTTCGATCCGGAGGCGCCGCTGCTGCAGGGTATACCCAGCGATCCCGTGCTCGCCGACCGTGTGCTGATCGCCGAGCCTTGGGATATCGGCCCGAACGGCTATCAGCTCGGCAATTTCCGCCCGCCCTATCTGGAATGGAACGACCGTTACCGCGACGACGTCAGGCGCTTCTGGCGCGGCGACGCCGGCGCGATCGGCGCCCTGGCGACACGGCTTGCCGGCTCCTCCGACGTCTTCGGCAGGGACGGCCGGCCGATGACCCGAACGGTCAACTTCATCGCCGCGCATGACGGCATGTCGCTCGCCGACATCGTCGCCTATGAGCGCAAGCACAACGAGGCCAATGGCGAACAGAACCGCGACGGCCATAACGACAATCTGTCCTGGAACAACGGCGCCGAAGGCGAGACGGACGACGAGGCGATCAGCCTGGCCCGCTCCAACGATCGGCGCGCGTTGCTCGCCACGCTCTTTGCCTCGCGCGGCACCATCATGCTGACGGCCGGCGATGAGTTCGGCCGCACGCAAAAGGGAAACAACAACGCCTATGCGCAGGACAACGCCATCACCTGGCTCGACTGGGCCGGCCGCGATCAGGCACTGGAGCGATACGCATCATCGCTGGCCACGCTGCGCTGCGCCTTCCCGGTGCTGGCGGATACACGCTTCCTGACCGGCGTGCCCGCCGGCGGATCGGAAATCCCCGACGTGGCCTGGCTCACCGAGACCGGCATGCCGCTCGGCGAGGGCGATTGGAACGATGCCGGCCGACACCGCCTCGTCATGCTGCTCGGCGATAGCCAGGGCGCGCGCCTCGCGATCCTCGTCAATGGCGACCGCCGCCAATGTGTCTTCACCTTGCCGGTGCGGGAAGGCTTCGAGTGGCTCTCAGCGGTCGAGACGCAACCGGTCGATCTGGCACGGCCGCTGCCTGGCCGCTGTGTGAGTTTCGTGATTGAGCGACAGGCGGCGAAGGCACGCGCCAGGAAGGGATCGTAATGATCGATGGCAATGCTGGACAGGGTGCACAATGGTGGCGCGGCTGCGTCATCTACCAGGTCTATCCGCGCTCCTTCCAGGACACGACCGGCAACGGCAGCGGTGACCTCAATGGCATCACGGCCAGGCTCGCCCATATCGCTTCGCTCGGCGCCGACGCCGTCTGGCTGTCGCCCTTCTTCAAGTCGCCGATGGCCGATATGGGCTACGACGTTTCGGACTACCGCGACGTCGATCCGATGTTCGGCTCGCTGGAGGATTTCGACGCGCTCGTCGCCGAGGCGCACCGGCTCGGCCTGAGGCTCATCATCGACCAGGTGATCTCGCACTCTTCCGACAAGCACGAATGGTTCGTCGAAAGCCGCGCCAGCCGCGACAACGCCAAGGCCGACTGGTACGTCTGGGCCGATGCGAAGCCGGACGGCCGCGCGCCTAATAATTGGCAATCGCTGTTCGGCGGCCCCGCCTGGGAGTGGGATGCCACCCGCCGGCAGTACTACATGCACAATTTCCTCGCCGCGCAGCCGGATTTCAACTTTCACAATCCGGAGGTCCAGGATGCGCTGCTCGACACCGTGCGCTTCTGGCTGGAGCGCGGCGTGGACGGTTTCCGGCTGGATACCGTCAACTACTATGTTCACGACCGCTGGCTGCGCGACAACCCGCCTTTGGCCGCGAGCGTCGCCGGCACCAACGGCGCGACCAGCACCTATGCCTTCCAGGAGCATCTCTTCGACAAGACGCGTCCCGAGAATCTCGACTTCCTGAAACGCTTCCGCGCGCTGCTCGACGAATATCCGGATCGCGCCGCAGTCGGCGAGGTGGGCGACGAGGAGCGTTCGCTGCAGACGCTCGCTGCCTATGTCTCCGGCGGCGATAAATTGCAGATGTGCTACACGTTCGACCTGCTAAGCCCGCAATTTTCCGCCGCTCATGTGCGCGGCTGCGTGGAGGCGTTCGAGACGACCGCCCCCGACGGCTGGGTCTGCTGGGCTTTCTCCAACCATGACGTCGTGCGCCATGTCAGCCGCTGGACGCGGCCCGGCGAGAGCCCGGACGCGGTGGCGAAATTCTCGATCGCGCTGCTGTCATGCCTGCGCGGATCGATCTGCCTCTACCAGGGCGAGGAACTGGGGCTGGAGGAAGCCGAGCTCGCCTATGAGGATCTGCGCGATCCCGTCGGCATCCGCTTCTGGCCGGGCGTGAAGGGCAGGGACGGTTGCCGCACGCCAATGGTGTGGCAGGCAGAGGCGGAAAATGCCGGTTTCTCGACGGCCAAGCCCTGGCTTCCGGTGCCGCTGGCGCATCGCGCCCGCGCGGTCGACATTCAGGATGGCGAGGGCGGTTCCGTGCTCGCGGCCTACCGTTCGATCCTTGCCCTGCGCCGGCGCCATCCGGGGTTGATCGCCGGCTCCATCCGTTTTCTCGAGACCGAGGGCGACGTGCTGGCCTTCATACGCCAGCAGGAGGATGAGAGATTGCTGTGCGTCTTCAACTTCGCCGCGGAGCCGGCGAACTGGGCGCTGCCGGCCGAGATCGGGGATGTCGAGATAACGGCTCTTGCCGTTGATGTCGCCGGCGTTCTTGGCGGCGTTGTCGAGGAGAGCGCGCTGGCGTTGCCGCCCTTTGGCAGTTTTGTCGGAAGGATTGACTGATAGCGGCCTACTGGACGAGCACCGAGCGGCCGCATGTCGCGCCGGTCACGCGCACATCGGCCTCGCCGACATGCACGCCAAGCGCCCCAAGCACGTTGTAGACCAGGCTATCGACCGGCGCGGTCACGCCGTTGAGCAGCGTCGTCACCGCCGGCTTGACTGCGCCGAGCAGGGCGGTCACGTCGAGGCCGAGCCCCAGCGCGTTGACCGACAACGACAGGTTGTTGACCAGCGATGTCGTCAGCGACTGCGTCAGGTTCTTCGTCGAAACCGTCTTGATCGCCTTGTTGCCGATGTCGGTGGCAGTATAGGTCAGCGTGGTCGGCGCCATGTTGGTGATTGAAAAGGCCGACGATCCTTTGATCTGCAGCAGGTTGAGGTTGATCAGCAACAGCTTGAGGCTGACATCCGCGATCTCGGCGTCGGAGAAGGATTGCGGCTTGGTGAAGTCCGGGAAGCCGCTGGTGTTGCTGTCGGCCAGATGCGCCTCGACCACCCCTGGTTGCGCGGCGATCGAGACCTTGATGCTGGAGGGGCCGGTCGGACAGGTGATATCGGTCAGCTTGGCCTCGGCATAGGCGACCTCGATATTGAGCGGCAGGTTGACGGCAAGCAGATTGATGCCGCCGCCGAGATTGGAATTGCCGACGGTGACGCTGGCGTTTAGCTTGATGCGCGTCTGCGCCGTGCGCACCACGGTGCCTGCTTCCCCCACCGCGAGCCAGGGCGAGTTCTGCATGGGCTCGCCGATGGCGATGGCAAGCGTCGTCGATATCAGTCCCGGTATGGTAGTGCCGAGATTGACCGCGACCTGGTTCGTGCCGTTGGCCAAAGCCGCCGCCGCCGTCAACATGCTGAGTGCGCTGGCGTCGACCGACAGCCCGGCGGGTTTCTGTCCAAGGCCCAGGCTGCCCACCGAGCCAAGGTCGACGAGAGTGCTGAGCGGAATCTTGACGGTATTGGTGGCGCTGGAAGCCATGGTCTGCAATGCGATCTTGGCCGTACGGTCCAGCCCCGGCACGTTGGCCATGGCGGTGGCGATCTGGCCGACCGTCGCCTTCGAGGCGAGCACGTCCGAATAGGAAACGCCGGTCAGCCTGAGCTGCACGGCAAGTTGGTCGACGAAGGAGAGCACGTCGACATCGGCCGAGATCAGCGAATTGTAATCCATCACGCTGAGCGAGATGTTGCCGCCGAGAAGGCTGCCGATAAGCGCGTTGAGAATGCCGCCATTGAGACTGGCGAGTCGCGAGCCGACCGAGAAAGCTGCCTGCGGCTGCGCGCTGGCGATGGCCGTCGTGCCGAGTGTGGGCGGCGCCATGATCGAGCCGGCGAAATAGAGCGTGCCTTGCTTCTTCAGCGACACCTGCACGGCATTGTAGGGCAGCTTGCCCGCCTCGAACCGGCTGCCGGCGGCAATGGTGCTGACGCCCGTGTAGCGCCCCGGCACGACCTGGACGACCGCCTTGGAGGCGGTTGGCGCCACGTTGGTGCCTTGTTGCTGCACCGCGACCGATGTGATGCCGTTGTCGGCGAGCGTCGTCAGCACCGCCTGCTGGGCATTGGTGATGTTCGAGGCCGCGGTGATGGCGGCGAGGTCGACGATCGACTGCGCGGCACGGCGCTCGTTGTAAAGGGAACCTTCGTCGATCGCGAAGGCGGTCAGCGCCAGCGCCACTGGCGTGCACAGCGCCGTCATGACGGCGAAATTCGCGCTACGGTCGGCGACGAGCCTCCTCGTCGCCGCCATCAATCCCCCCTTGATGGACATCATATGCCTCCGACACGAATCGTCGACTGGCGCTGTATCGTCGTGCCCGGCAGCGGCAGCGTCCTGAACAGGTTCCAGATCGGCAGGTTGCGCGCATCATAGGTGACGGAGACGACGAACTGGCTGCCATCGGCGACACTGTCCTGTGCGTTGACGGTCAGCTTGTTGGGATCGACGAACGGGTAGCCGGAGACGTCATGCGCGATGAAATCGGTGACCAGTGCCTGCCGTTCGGTCTGGTTGAGGCCGGCGATCGCCGTTCGCGCCGCATCGGCGGCGATCTGCTGCACAGAATGGCTGGCGCCGAAATAGATTCCGTATGCAACCATGCCGAGCAAAAGCAGGATGAAAACCGGCGCAAGCATGGCGAATTCGACTGCCGATGTGCCCGTGGCATCCGTCCGGAAACGACAGCACGAAGCAAGGAATTTTCGGTTTTTCAGCATGTTGCGGAGAATGCCAAACCCCGCCTGCAAAAACAGAAAACGCGTCGAACAACCGGCGGGTGTGCCAAGTTGAAGTTCGGTTTATAACGTTAGTTTTCGCTGTTTTAGCGTGATGACGCTCACTTTGCGTCAAGCAGGCAATGGTTGAAATAAGATTCCGCTCTGTCTAGTCTCCAGCCACCAGCAGCCGGAAGGGACCGGCGGCACGCCTGAAAGGGGCCGTTTCAACGGTTCCGGGGCGTCAACACTTAAGAAAGGCGTGGCTGAGGGGCTGCGCCGACAGGGAGAACTTCATGCTGAAAAACATGCTGAAGGCGACGGCGTTCGCCACCACCTTGGCTCTGGCCACGGGCTCCTTCTACACCCATGCTTTCGCCGAAACCGTCTACAACCGCGGCGCCGCCGCGGAGGCGGAGACGGTCGATCCGCACAAGACGTCGACGACCTACGAGGCCGATATCATACGCGACCTGTTCCAGGGCCTCGTCATGCATGACCAGAAGACGAACCTCATTCCGGGCGCCGCCGAAAGCTGGACGGTGTCCGACGACGGCACCGTCTACACCTTCAAGCTGCGCAAGGACGGCCTCTGGTCGGACGGCACCCCGGTGACGGCGGACGACTTCGTCTATTCGTTCCATCGGCTCGAAGATCCGGCCACCGCTGCGGAATACGCCTCGATGCTCTATCCGGTGAAGGGCGCCGAGGACTTCAACACCAAGAAAGGCAAGGCCGAGGATATGGGCGTGAAGGCGATCGACGCCAACACGCTTGAAGTCACGCTGAAGGCTCCGACGCCCTATTTCCTGGAGATGCTGACCCACCAGGCGACCTATCCGGTCAACAAGGCTTCCATGGACAAGCTCGGCGCCGACTGGATCAAGCCGGGCAAGCTGGTTTCGAACGGCGCCTACACTCTGGCCGAATGGGTCCCTAACGACCATATGAAATTGGTCAAGAACCCGAAGTTCTGGGACGCTGCGAGCGTCAAGCTCGACGTGGTCAACTACATCCCGACCGAGGATCGCTCTTCGGCGATGAAGCGATTCGAGGCCGGCGAGCTCGACAGCTATGGTGACCTGCCGACCGAACAGCTCGCCGATCTCAAGACCAAATTCGGTGATCAGGTCCGTGTCGGGCCATATCTCGGCACCTATTATTTTGCGATCAAGACTGACAAGGCGCCTTGGGACAATGTCGAGCTGCGCAACGCCATCTCGATGGCGATCGATCGCGACTTCCTCGCTGAGAAGGTCTGGCAGAATTCCATGCTGCCCGGTTATTCGATGGTGCCTCCGGGCATCGAAGGCTACACGCCGGCATTGGCCAAATACGCCGACACGCCGCAGATCGACCGCGAGGACGAGGCTAAGAAGATCCTGGAGAAGCTCGGCTATACGCCTGAGCATCCGCTGAAGATGGAAATCCGCTACAACACCTCGGAGAACCATAAAAACACGGCGGTCGCCATCCAGGAACAGCTGAAGCCGCTCGGCGTCGAGGTGACGCTGCTCAACACCGACACCAAGACCCACTATGCCTTCCTCGAGCAGAAGGGCAATTACGACGTGGCTCGCGCCGCCTGGATCGCCGACTACAAGGATCCGGAGACCTTCCTCGGCATCTCGCGCAAGGCGAGCGGCAACAACTACTCGAACTACAACAGCCCGGCCTACGAGGCTGCCATGGACAAGGCCGCGGCCGCTGGCGGCAAGCCGGAAGAGCGCATGAAAGACCTCGCCGAGGCCGAGCGCATCCTCGTCGACGACGTCGGCGCGATCCCGCTGCTCTACTACAGCTACCACGACATCGTGTCCTCGAAGGTGCATGGCTTCGACGACAATGTGATGGACATTCATCCGTCCCGCTTCATCTCCAAGGACTGACAATCAACCTTGGCCGTGCCGCCGCTCCCCGTTTGGTGAGCGGCGGTCACGGTCTGTCGTCGTGTCGGGCCGAAAGTCGGATTGGATTTTCGAGCATCCCGGTGCGAAGATCAGAGATGCCAGCGCGCCACGATCCCGTCTGGAGAGTTGTCGCCCTGGCTGAAGCGGGGCGCCGATGTTGCGTTATGTCTTCCGGCGGCTGTTGACCGCCATCCCGACGCTGTTCGTCATCGTGACGGTGGCGTTCTTCCTGATCCGCGTTGCCCCTGGCGGCCCGTTCAACCAGGAGAGGGGCCTGAGCCCCGAGATCAGGGCCAATCTCGAAGCCCAGTTCGGCCTCAACGATCCGCTCTGGCTGCAATATCTTCACTATCTCGGCAATCTTCTGCGCGGCAGTTTCGGCCCAAGCTACAATCTGCCGGATTTCACCGTCACCGAACTCTTCGCCAAGGGCCTGCCGATCTCCGTTCAGCTTGGCACGTCGGCGCTGGTTCTGGCGCTGCTGTTGGGCTCCGTCCTCGGCACGATCGCGGCGCTCAACCAGAACAAAATCGCCGACTATTCGGTGATCGCCTTGGCCACCGCAGGCAGCACCATCCCGACCTTCGTCATCGCGCCGGTGATCCAGCTTGTCTTCGGGCTGTCCTGGAAGCTGTTGCCGATCGGCGGCTGGGGCGACGGCGCTTTGATCAACAAGGTCGGCCCGGTGCTGACGCTGGCCTTGCCGCAGATCGCCATCGTGGCCCGCCTGATGCGCGGCTCGATGATCGAGAGCCTGCGCTCCCACCACATCCGCACCGCCCGCGCGCTCGGCCTCTCCGACTGGTCGGTGGTGGTCAAGCACGCGCTGCGCGGCGCCGTGCTGCCGATCGTCTCCTTCACCGGCCCGGCAGCGGCGGCGCTGCTCACCGGCTCGATCATCGTCGAGACCATCTTCTCCATTCCCGGCGTCGGCCGCTATTTCGTCGATGCCGCGCTCAACCGCGACTACACGCTGGTCATGGGAACCGTGGTGGTGATCGCGCTCTTCACCATCGTCTTCAACCTGATCGTCGATCTTCTCTACGCGGTCGTTGATCCGAGGGTACGCTATGACTGACCTTGCCGTCGCCGTACCCGAGCCGATCGTCGGCCGCTCGCTTTGGGGCAATGCCTGGGCGCGGCTGAAGCGCAACCGCGCCGCCATGTTCAGCCTCTACTACCTGGCCTTCATCGCCGTCATCAGCGTGTTCGGCCCAATGGTCGTGCCGCACGAATACACCACCATCTACGGCGACTATGTGCGCATGCCGCCGAGCCTCTCGGCCTATCCGAAGCCCGACATGATACAGGGTGCGCTCACCGACGCCATCAAGCGCATGCGCGCCGACATCAAGGAATGGCACCAGGACGGCAATCGCGTCACCGTCACGGTCACCTCGACCAAGCCGATCGACGACCGCAACATCCGCTATCTCGACCGTTCCGACGCTTTTGACGACACCAGGATCGAGAACAAGTCGCCCGACGGCCGCGAAGTGACGATGAGCTCGGCCGTCAAGCAGCAATATTTCTACTTCGGCACCGACAACACCGGACGCGACCTGCTTTCGCGAACGCTGATGGCCGGGCGCATTTCGCTCGCCATCGGCCTGCTTGCCGGCGTCGTCGCCGGCGTCATCGGCGTCATTTACGGCGCGACGGCCGGCTTCGCCGGTGGCAGGGTCGACGAGGTGATGATGCGCATCGTCGACGTGCTCTATTCGCTGCCTTTCATCTTCTTCGTCATCATGCTGGTGGTGTTCTTCGGCCGCAACTTCGTGCTGATGTTCCTGGCGGTCGGCGCCGTGCTGTGGCTCGACATGGCGCGCATCGTGCGCGGCCAGGCGCTGTCGATCCGCAGGCAGGAATATGTCCAGGCGGCGGAAGCCATGGGCGTTGGCCAGCGCGGCATCCTGCTGCGTCATGTCATCCCCAACCTGCTTGGCCCGGTCGTCATCTACATGACGCTGCTTGTGCCGCAGGTCATCATCCTGGAAAGTTTTCTTTCCTTCCTGGGCCTCGGCGTGCAGGAGCCGATGACCAGCTGGGGCGTGCTGATCTCGGTCGGCGCAAAGAACATCGGTTACGCCAACTGGCTGCTGCTGTTCCCGGCTTTCTTCCTCGTCTCGACGCTGTTTGCCCTGAACTTCGTCGGCGACGGCCTGCGCGACGCGCTTGATCCGAAGGATCGCTGACATGGCCACCGAAACGATCCTCAGCGTCAAGGACCTGCGCGTCCGCTTCCAGACCCTCGACGGCACGGTTGAGGCGGTCAAAGGCATTAGTATCAACGTGAAGGCGGGCGAGACCGTCGCCGTCGTCGGCGAATCCGGCTCCGGCAAGAGCCAGACGATGATGGCGGCGATGAACCTCTTGTCCTCCAATGGCGAGGCGACCGGCCATGTCGACTACCGCGGCCAGAACCTTCTGACCCTGTCGAAGAGCGAGCTCAACAAGGTGCGCGGCCGCAAGATCAGCATGATCTTCCAGGAGCCGATGACCTCGCTCGATCCGCTCTACACCATCGGCAACCAGCTGATCGAGCCGATCCGCCGCCACCGCGGGCTCTCCGGACCGGCGGCGCGCGAGGAAGCGCTGAAGCTGTTGCGGCTGGTGCACATCCCCGATCCCGAGCGGCGGATGAAATCCTATCCGCACGAAATGTCGGGCGGCCAGCGTCAGCGCGTCATGATCGCCATGGCCTTGGCCAACGATCCCGACATCCTGATCGCCGACGAGCCGACGACAGCGCTCGACGTCACCATCCAGGCGCAGATCCTGGTGCTGCTCGCCGAGTTGCAGCGCAAGCTCGGCATGGCGATCGTCTTCATCACCCACGACCTCGGCATCGTGCGCCGTTTCGCCGACCGCGTCTATGTCATGCGCCAGGGCGAGGTGGTGGAGGAGGGCGCGGCGGAAGCGCTCTTCGCAAATCCGCAGCACGCCTACACCAAAATGCTGCTCGCGGCCGAGCCGACCGGCAGCAAGGCAGCACCGCCGGCCAACGCGCCGGTGCTGCTCGAAGGCCGCAATGTCGAGGTCGTCTTCAAGATCGGCGGCGGCTTCCTCGGTGGCGAGCCACTGATGCTGCGCGCCGTGGACAAGATCTCGGTCCGGCTGAAGCGCAACCAGACGATCGGCATCGTCGGCGAGTCGGGTTCCGGCAAGTCGACGCTTGGCCGCGCGCTGCTGAGGCTCCTGCCTAGCGACGGCGTCATCCGCTTCGGCGACCGCGACATCTCAGAAGCCGATCGCCAGGCGATGCGGCCGCTCAGGCGCGAATTGCAGCTCGTCTTCCAGGATCCGTTCGGTTCGCTGTCGCCGCGCATGACCGTCGGCCAGGTGATCACCGAAGGGCTTCTGGTGCATGAGCCTTCGCTGACCGGCAAGCAGCGCGACCAGCGCGCCGTCGAGGCGCTGCGCGAGGTCGGCCTCGATCCCAACGCTCGCAATCGCTACCCGCACGAATTCTCCGGCGGCCAGCGCCAGCGCATCGCTATTGCCCGCGCCATGATCCTGAAGCCGAAAGTGGTGGTGCTGGACGAGCCGACCTCGGCGCTCGACCGTTCGGTGCAGAAGCAGATCGTGGAATTGCTGCGCAAGCTGCAGGCCGACCACGAGCTGTCCTACCTGTTCATCAGTCACGACCTCGCTGTGGTGCGCGCAATGGCCGACTACATCATCGTGATGAAGCAGGGAAAGATCGTCGAGGAAGGACCGACGCAGGAAATCTTCGACAATCCGCGCGAGGCCTACACCCAGACGCTGATGAACGCGGCGATCGATTCGACACGATTCCGCATCAGCGCCTGAGGCCGGGCGAGTCCGACCGGGCGCCGGCTCACTGCGCGGAGGGGCACCGTTGCTTTCTGGCCGTGACGATCGCCTGCTGCTGTTGCTGCAGCCGTTCGATCCGGGCGCTTTCGCGATCGGCGACCGCCGTCTTCACACGTTCGCCGCCGAGCAGCCAGTTCGGCACGCTGGTATTGGCGACCTTGCCGCGGGCGATTGCGGTGCGCGAAATATCCGTGGCGGTGTCGCCCACCGCATTGTTGAGCTCGGCGCAGTTCATCTTGTCGTATTTCGCCGGACTGATCGACGCGGTGGTCGACGAGCAGCCTGCTGCCAGAAGCAGCGTCGCGATCGAAATGGCTGTAGGCTTGAATGTCATTCTCTCAGCCGCTCTGCGGGTTCCGCGCTCCACGAACCCAGGACAGTACGCCATTAGGTCAAAGGAACGGCCGGCTGTCGAGCACAATAGGCGGCACAAGCCAATCGGCTCACTGTTCCACGAAAAAAGTCAACGAGGCGCGCGGGATTGCAAGCATCCAAGTGCTTGTTTCTTCTGGTCGGAGTGGCAGGATTTGAACCTGCGACCCCCTCGTCCCGAACGAGGTGCGCTACCAGACTGCGCTACACTCCGTGACCAGACGGCGGGCTTATAGCCGCCGCTTTTCGATACTGCAAGCGGCAATGGCAGCACTTCTGTCGCATTTCGTCGGCTTTCGTCGCGCCGGTCGGGACGGCAGCGGGTTGAGGCAGTTCGCGAAAGGCGAGCTCCAGCCTTGTGTGACCAACCATGACCCCGCTAAAACGAG
Organism: Mesorhizobium sp. M2A.F.Ca.ET.043.05.1.1; assembly: GCF_003952445.1. Classification (NCBI taxonomy): domain Bacteria; kingdom Pseudomonadati; phylum Pseudomonadota; class Alphaproteobacteria; order Hyphomicrobiales; family Phyllobacteriaceae; genus Mesorhizobium; species Mesorhizobium sp. M2A.F.Ca.ET.043.05.1.1. Next base: position 3,098,158 of record NZ_CP034446.1, on the reverse strand, counting down.
TTCTCCGGCCGCCTGGAGTCCCGAATCTTGCCTCAGCGCATCGTCAGTTTCGTCATGAGTGGCGGCGTCGGGTCGCGGCTGTGGCCGCTGTCGCGCGAGGACAACCCCAAGCAGTTCCATGATTTTTCCGGCGATGGCTCGATGCTGGCCAGGACCTTGCGCCGGCTGGCGGCGCGGCCGGACGGCGAGACGCCGATCTTCCTGATCGCCGCGGAACGTCACGCAGAGCGCGTCCATGCCGACCTTGCCGGCGTTGATCTCAAGGGCGGCGGACCGTTGTTCGAGCCGACGGGCCGCAACACGGCCGCCGCCGTCGCGCTGGCCAGCCTGCGCACGCTCTCCGAATATGGCGACGAGCTGGTGCTGGTGGTGCCGTCCGACCATGAGATCTCGACGACCGCTCAGTTCTGGCAAAGCATCGAGGCGGGCGCGGCCGCGGCAAATGCCGGGCGGCTCGTGGTGTTCGGCCTGAAGCCGACCCAGCCCGAGACCGGATATGGCTATATCGAGGTCGGGGCGGACAGGGGCGGCGTGTTCGACGTCTCGCGCTTTGTCGAGAAGCCGGATCTCGCCACCGCGCAGGCCTATCTCGACGCCGGCAATTTCTACTGGAACACCGGCATCTTCCTGTTCCGCGCCGGCGCCATGCGCGACGCCTTCGCGGCCTATGAGCCGAAAATCTGGCAGGCGACCGAAGCTGCCTACAAGGCGGCAACCAGCGATCTCTCGGGCCTTTACATGCCGCTGGAACTCTACTCGGCCATCCCGTCGACCTCGATCGACTACGCCATCATGGAGCGGGCCAAGGACATCGCCATGGTGCCGGCCGGCTTCCGCTGGAACGATCTCGGCTCTTGGCAGTCGCTGCTCGATGTCGGCCCGTCCGACAAGGACGGCAACGTCATCCTCGGCGATGTCGTCGCCATCGATTGCGAAAACTCCTATATCCGCGGCGATGGCCGCCTGCTTTCGGCGATCGGCATGAAGGATGTCGCTATCGTTTCGACAGCCGACGCGACCTTCGTCGCGCCGGTCAGCCACAGCCAGCACGTCAAGAAGATCGTCGAGCAGCTGGAGAAATCCGGCCGGCTGGAGACGAGATTCACGCCGGCGCATGACCGCGTCATCGAGAGCGGCGCCTGGCGGCGTCGCGTGCGCCACTGGCTGTTCGAGGAGACGCTGCCGCTGTGGTCGACGGTCGGCGTCGATGAGCGCCATGGCGGCTTCCACGAAGCGCTCGGCTTCGACGCCGCGCCGTTGATGAAACCCAAGCGAATGCGCACGCAGGCGCGCCAAGTCTACGCCTTCGCGGTGGCCAAGGAGCGTGGCTGGGACGGTCCGGCGGACAGGCTGATCGCCCACGGTATCGACTTCATGGCTGGTCAGGGCCGAACGAAGCGCGGCGGCTGGGTGCGCACGCTCAACATCGATGGCTCGGTCGCCGATCCTGTCGAGGATGCCTACGATCATTCCTGCGTGCTCCTGGCGCTGGCGCACGCCCACATGTCGGGCCATCCCGATGCGCTGCGGCTCGGCGAGGAGACGTTTGCCTTCCTCGACGCGCATCTGGAAGACAGCCGCATGACCGGTTTTCTGGAAACCTCCGATGGGGCGGAGGAGCGGCGCTCCAACCCGCATATGCATCTGCTAGAGGCCTTCCTCGCCTGGCACAAGGCGACGGGCGAGCGCGCCTATCTGCGCCGCGCCGCGCGCATCATCGATCTCTTCCGCAGTCATTTCTTCGATGCCGAAAGCTGGACGATTGGCGAGTATTTCGACAAGGGCTGGAAGCCGGCCGCGGGCGAGAAGGGGAGTTGGACCGAGCCTGGCCATCATTTCGAATGGGCCTCGCTGCTGGTCGATTTCGCCGCCCGCAGCGGCCAGAGCGAGCTCACCGCCTTCGCCCGCAAGCTTTATGCCTCGGCCATTGCCAACGGGCTCAACCGCGCAACCGGCCTCGCCTATGGCGCGGTCTCCCGCCAGGGTCTGCCGCTCGACACGGTCTCGCGAAGCTGGCCGCAGGCCGAGGCGATCAAGGCGGCGATCGCGCTGGACGGCTCGGGGGGGCCGGACCTCAAGCCCGAGATCGAGGCGCGCGTCGGCCGCCTGTTCCGCTGGCACATCGATCCGGCGCCGCTCGGTCTCTGGATCGATCGCATCGACGAGCGCGGCCGCTCACTGGCGACCGAGGTGCCGGCCAGCATCTTCTACCATCTGGTCTATGCGCTAACGCAGTATCTGGACGGGACGGCGCAGAAGGGGTGAGCCGGTTTTCGGCACGGCCCGAGCAAACATCGTCGTCATGGCGTCGCACTCCCGCGGACGATCAGCGCCAGCAGCGCGACGACCGGCGGCGCCGCGAATGACCAGACACCGATCTGCACATGGAGCAGCGCGGCCGTTCCGCATCCGAGAGCGAAGACGGCCACCATGCCCGACATCCGCGCGAGGCGCGACCGTGACGCGGCAGTATCCTCGGCGGACGAGCCGTAGATCAGGTCGGCCAGATCAAGCATGATTTGGGTCGTGGTGCCCGTCATCAGCGTCGAAGGCGGCAGGCTGGCGAGATGGACGCGATGCGCGGCGTTCTGCACCGCCATGGCCGAAACCAATATCATTCCCGTTACGATGGCGGCCCAATGGTCGCCATCCGGGAAAGGCCCGAGCCGGACCGCCAGAACGGCGGCTGCGATCAGCAATACGAGCTTGATCGTCAGCAGGTAACGAAAGACCGGCGCTTCGCGGTGTCTCAGCGTGTTCGACAACAGCCGGCTGAGGATGACAACAGCGCAAAAGACCGGCAGCGCAAGCAGCTTCGACAGGGCGCCCGACGTGCCGAGCGCCAGGGAGGCGCCGAGCGTCACAAAGTTGCCGGTGACATGCGCGGTAAACAGCCCCTGGAGCGCCAGGAAACCCATCGTGTCGACATAGCCGCCGTTGAAGCCGAGCAGCAGCGGCAACACGACGGCTCGCTTGTCCTTGGCTTCACCCGCCATCTTGGCCTCCTTTGCCTCCGGCAAGGTTGTGGCAAACCGCGGCAAGGAGAACAGCGCGATGATCTGCCGAAACGGATCGCGATATCAATAAGGCGCCGCTACGTCACCCGTCTCGACATAAACCGCCTTGAGCTGCGAATAATGCGCCAGCGCGGCAAGCGAGTTCTCGCGGCCGATGCCGGACTGCTTGACGCCGCCGAAGGGCATTTCGACCGGGGTCAGATTGTAGGCGTTGATCCAGCAGGTGCCGGCCTGCAGCTCGGCGATCACCCGATGCGCACGCGGCAGGTCTCGCGTGAACACGCCGGCCGCCAGCCCAAACTCGGTGTCGTTGGCGCGCTCGATCACCTCGTCCTCGCTGTCGAACTTCAAGACGCTCATCACCGGTCCGAAAATCTCCTCGCGCGTGATGCGCATCGTGTCGGTGACATTGGTGAACACGGTCGGCTCGATGAAGAAACCGCTCTCGAAACCTTGCAGCGACGGCACGTTCCCGCCGCAGGCCAGCTGAGCGCCATCCTGCTTGCCGGCTTCGATGTACGAGACGACCTTCTCCTGCTGCGCCTTGTTGACCAGCGGCCCCATCTGCGTTTCAGGGTCGAGCGGGTCGCCGATGCGGATCTTCTTGGTGCGCTCGACCAGCCGCTCGACGAAGCGATCATGCAGGCCTTTCTGCACGAAGACGCGCGTGCCGTTGGAGCAGATTTGCCCGGTCGAATAGAAATTGCCGAGCATGGCGCCGCCGATGGCGTTCTCGAGATCGGCGTCATCGAAGACGATCAGCGGCGACTTGCCGCCGAGCTCCATCGTCGCGTGCTTCATCTTGGAGCCGGCGAGCGACAGCACCTTGCGGCCGGTCGGCACCGAGCCGGTCACCGAAACTTTTGCCACCACATCATGGCCGACGAGGCCGGCGCCGACATCGCCATAACCCTGCACGACATTGAACAACCCGTCGGGCAGGCCGGCCTCCGAGTAGATCTCGGCCAGCGCCAGGGCCGAAAGCGGCGTGTTCTCCGAAGGCTTGAACACCATGGCATTGCCCATGGCCAAAGCCGGCGCCGACTTCCAGCCGGCGATCTGGATCGGATAGTTCCAGGCGCCGATGCCGACGCAGACGCCGAGCGGCTCGCGGCGCGTGTAGGCGAATGGTCCGCCGAGATCGATCATCTCGCCGTTGAAGGCGGCGACCGCTCCGGCGAAATATTCCAGGCAGTCGGCGGCGGAAGGGGCGTCCGCCACCAGTGTCTCCTGGATCGCCTTGCCGGTGTCGAGCGTCTCGATGCGCGCCAGATCGGCGTTGCGTGCGCGCAAAATGTCGGCGGCGCGGCGCAGGATGCGGCCGCGCTCGACGGGCTTCAGCCGCGCCCAGGCCGGCTGCGCGGAGCGGGCCGCCTCGATCGCCAGCTCCAGCACGTTCGGCGTCGCCGAATGCAGGGTGGCGATGGTCTCGCCGGTTGCCGGATAGATCACCGGCAGCGGCGTGCCGCCCTCATCCTCGATATAGCGGCCGTTGACATAGTGCGATGCGGTCGGCTGGGCGCGCATGGCTTTCTCCAAGTCTGTTCGCCAGGAGGGCGGTCAGCCCGACAATGCCCTATCGGTCCGCCACCTGCCAGCGCGGATTGATCCAGGGTTCCTGGTTGGATGGCGCCAGCGGCGTGCGGCCGAGGATATGGTCGGACGCCTTTTCGCCGGTCATGATCGAAGGGGCATTGAGGTTGCCATTGGTCACCCGCGGGAAGATCGAGGAATCGGCGACGCGCAGGCCCTCGACGCCGATCACCCGGCACTCCGGATCGACGACGGCGGTCAGGTCGTCGGCGCGTCCCATCCGGCAGGTGCCGCAGGGATGATAGGCGCTCTCGGCATGGTCGCGGATGAAGGCGTCGAGCTCGTCGTCGGTTTGCACATGGCTGCCGGGTGAAATCTCCTTGCCGCGGAAGCCGTCGAAGGCCTTCTGCCCGAAGATTTCGCGGGTCAGCCGAATGCAGTGGCGGAACTCGCTCCAGTCGTCCGGATGCGACATGTAGTTGAAGCGGATCACCGGCTTCGCCTTCGCATCCGGCGAGCGCAGCGTCACCGAGCCGCGCGACTTCGAGCGCATCGGCCCGACATGCGCCTGGAAGCCGTGCGACTTCGCCGCCGACTTGCCGTCATAGCGCACCGCCGCCGGGATGAAGTGATACTGGATATCGGGGTAGTCGACGCCGGCCTGCGAACGCACGAAGGCCGCCGCCTCGAAATGGTTGGTGGCGCCCAGGCCGGTCTTGAAGAACAGCCACTGCGCGCCGATCAATGCCTTGGAGAAGGGATTGAGCACCGAGTTCAGCGTGATCGGCCTGGTCGATTCCTGCTGGATATAGAGTTCCAGATGGTCCTGTAGATTGGCGCCGACACCCGGCCTGTCGGCGATCACCTTTACGCCATTTTCCTGGAGGTGCGCGCCTGGGCCGATGCCGGACAACATCAGGATCTTCGGCGAGTTGATCGACGACGCCGCGACGATCACTTCACGCCGCGCCTTAACGACCTGAATCTTTTTGTCAGCTTCGATCTCGACGCCGACGGCGCGTTGATTCTCGATCACCACGCGCCGGGCGAAGCCTTTGACCAGACTCACATTCTTGCGTTTGAGAGCCGGCTTCAGATAGGCGTTCGCCGCCGACCAGCGGCGACCGCCAAGAATGGTCTGCTCCATTGGCCCAAAACCTTCCTGCTTTGAGCCGTTATAATCGTCGGTGAGCTCGAACCCCGCCTGGCGGCCCGCCTCGACGAAGGCGCCGTAGAGCGGATTCTTGCGTGTGCCGCGCTGCACATGCAATGGTCCGCCGTGGCCCCGCCAGCCATCCTCGCCGCCGTCGGAATCCTCCATGCGCTTGAAGTAGGGAAGCACATCGGCGAAGCCCCAGCCGGCCGCGCCCTGTTCTGCCCAATGGTCGAAGTCGTGCGCATGGCCGCGCACATAGACCATGCCGTTGATCGAGGACGAGCCGCCGATCACCTTGCCGCGCGGCGTGGCAAGCACTCGGCCACCGAGATGCGGCTCAGGCTCGCTGGCGAAACCCCAGTCGTAAAGGCTCATATTGAGCGGGATCGACAGCGCCGACGGCATCTGGATCAGCGGTCCCATATCGGTGCCGCCAAACTCGATGACGATCACCGAGTGCTTGCCGTCTTCCGACAGCCGATAGGCCATGGCCGAGCCGGCGGAGCCGGAGCCGATGATGACGAAATCCGCTTCAAGCATTGTTCATATGCGCCATAAAATCGGCGAGCGAGACATTGCCGCCGGTTGCAACCACAAGGACGGTTTTGCCCGCCACATCCACCTTGCCGCCGAGAAGGGCGGCCAGCGACGCCGCGCCCGAAGGCTCCAGCACCAGCTTCATCCGCTCGAAGGCGATCTTCATCGCCCGCCGCACCGAGGCGTCGTCGACGGTGACGCCGCGCGCGCCGGCGGCGCTGACGGCCGCGAAAGGCGCGTCGCCTGGCTTGCGCGCCATCAGCCCGTCGCAGATCGATTTCGGCCCGATCGGCATGGTCTCGATCGCGCCATGCGCCAGCGATGAGCCCATGCCGTTGAAACCCTCCGGCTCGACGGCGATGATCTCGGTCCTGGGCGACAGATAGTGGAAGGCAAGCGAAACGCCGCCGATCAGCCCGCCGCCGCCGACCGAGCAGAACACCAGGTCGGCATGCGCCTTCTTCGCCGCCAACTGGTCGAGCGCTTCCAATCCGGCACCCGCCTGGCCTGCGACGATTTCCGGATCGTCGAAGGGATGCAGCAAGGTGAGGTGCTCGGTCTCGGCGATCTCGCGCGCCTTGGCGGCAGCCACTTCCTCACGGGCGCGATCGCCATGATCGGTCAGCACCACGCGCGCGCCATAGCCGGCGGTGGCGTCCCGCTTCGCGGCCGGCGCGTCGATCGGCATAACGATGGTGACGGGAATGCCCAGCGCCTGGCCGGCGGCCGCCAGCCCCTGCGCGAAATTGCCGGAGGAGTAGGCCACCACGCCCTTCTTCGCTTCATCCGGCGAAAGCCGCTTCAGCCGCCAATAGGCGCCGCGCACCTTGAAGGAGCCGGCCCATTGCAGCGACTCCGGCTTGACGAAGACGCGCGCCGCGCCGGTCTCCTTGGCCAAAGCCGCCGACTCCAGGAGCGGCGTCACCTGCGTGGCCGTCGAGGTGACGGCATAGGCCTGCCTCAGATGATCAAGCGGTGGGACGAGAATGTCTGCCATCATTCGCCTCTCGGATACCGTTTGCTCTCCTCGAGATTGTCGAGGTTCATGTGATTGCGCATATAGCGTTCCGATGCCTTCTGCAGCGGCTGGAACTCCCACGGGTAGTAGGCGCCGTTGCGCAGCGCCGGGTAGACGACCCAGCGGCGCGCCTGGCTTTCGCGCACGGCGGCATCGAAATCCGCCATGTTCCAGCGCGCGCGGACTTTTTCCATGAAGGCCGAGACCAGATCGGCATAGGCCGGGTTGGCGGCGAGATTGTCGAGCTCGCGCGGATCGGCGTCGAGGTCGAAGAGCTGCGGAGGGTCGAGCTCGCAATGGACGAATTTGTATTTGCCCTCGCGGATCGCCACCATCGGCGCGTAAGAGCCTTCAGCCGCATACTCCATCAGCACCGGCGCCGAGCGCTCTTTGCCGGCGGCAAGCGGCAGCAGCGACTGGCCGTCCGTCCATGGCGCGATTCCGCTCATGTCGATGCCGGCGAGGTCGCAGAGCGTCGGCGCCACGTCGAGATTTGAGACAGGCGTCTCGATCAACCCGGCCTTGATGTCCTTGCCGGCCATCATCAACGGCACGCGCGCCGCACCCTCGTAGAAGCACATCTTGAACCACAGGCCGCGCTCGCCCAGCATGTCGCCATGGTCGGAGCAGAACAGCACGATCGTGTTGTCCAGCATGCGGGTGCGTTCCAGCACCGACAGCAAGTCGCCGAGCTTGTCATCGAGATAGGAGATGTTGGCGAAATAGCCGCGCCGCGAGCGGCGAATCTGTTCCGGCGTGATGTCGAAACTGCCGTAGTCGGTTGCCTTGTAGAGCCGCTTTGAATGCGGATCCTGGCTGTCATAGGGAATGAAGCCGACTTCCGGCTCCAGCGCCGGGCAGTTCTCATAGAGGTTCCAGTACTTGCGCCGCGCGACATAGGGATCGTGCGGATGGGTGAAGGAGACGGTCAGGCACCATGGCCGGCTCGCCGGATCGTCCGACACGCGCGCGAACTCATAGAGCTTCTGCGTCGCGTGGAAGGCGACCTCGTCGTCATATTCCATCTGGTTGGTGATCTCGGCGACGCCGGCGCCGGTCACCGAACCCAGATTGTGGTACCACCAGTCGATGCGCTCGCCGGGCTTGCGGTAGTCCGGCGTCCAGCCGAAATCGGCCGGGTAGATGTCGGTGGTCAGCCGCTCCTCGAAACCGTGCAACTGGTCGGGGCCGACGAAATGCATCTTGCCGGAAAGCACTGTGTGATAGCCGGCACTGCGCAGATGATGCGCGTAGGTCGGGATCGAGGAGGCGAATTCCGCAGCGTTGTCATAGACCTGGGTGCGCGACGGCAGTTGCCCGCTCATGAAGGAGGCACGTCCCGGCGCGCAGAGCGGCGAGGCGGTATAGTTGTTGGCGAAGCGCGCCGAGCGCGCGGCCAGCGCCTTCAGATTGGGGGCATGCAGGAACTCGGCAGGGCCGTCCGGGAAGAACGTGCCGTTGAGCTGATCGACCATGACGATCAGGAAATTGGGTCGCCGGGTGGTCAAGGCAGGCTCCGTCCGTTGAGCTTGGTTTCGAGATAGTCTTCCACAAGCGCGATCGCGGTCTGCGCGTCCGGCACGCCGTCCTTCAGCGCGCGGCGGATGTAGAGCCCGTCGATCAGCGCCGCGGTCGTTTCCGCCACGCGGTCGGCCTCGGCCCGGGGCAGGAGGCCGGTCAGCCCGCTCATCAGGTTGGAATGCAGCCGCCGCGCATAGATGCGCAGCAGCCGCCGCAGCTCGGTCGATTTCTGCGCCTCGACATAGAAGGCAAGCCAGGCGGCGATGATCTCGGCCTGGAACTGGTCATCGGAGAAGCTGACAGCGACCACGGAAGAGACGCGCTCACGCGCTGCGCCGGCGGTGTGAAGCGCGCGCCTGGTGTCGATGTTGAGTTCCGTCAGGATGTGCCGCATCGTCGCGAACAGCAGTTCGTCCTTGGCGCCGAAATAGTGATGCGCCAGCGCCGACGAGACGCCGGCACGTCCGGCGATCTCCGACATCGTCACGTCCAGCGATCCGCGCTCGCCGATCGCTGAGATCGTCGCGTCGATCAGCGCCTTGCGGCGCACGGGTTCCATTCCGATTTTCGGCATTTTGGAGATCCGGTTCGGGTCGAGATTATTTTTTATTGACGCGTCAATCAATAAAAAATCGACGCCGGGATCAACCGATCGTGTCGTTCTGGCCCATGGCAGGGGCTGGAAAACGGTTCACTGTTGAACAATATTGAATCACGTGCCGCCAAGGATCGTGCTAGGCTGCGGCGCAAACGGAGATTGCCATGACCGCATGCATCGTCGGCTGGGCGCATTCGCGCTTCGGCAAGCTCGAAGGCGAGACGCTGGAGGGCCTGATCACCAAGGTTGCCATCGAGGCGCTCGACCATGCCGGCATCGGCCCCGACGATGTCGACGAGATCGTGCTCGGCCATTTCAACGCCGGCTTCTCCCCGCAGGATTTTACCGCCAGCCTCGTGCTGCAGGCCGATGATCGGCTGCGCTTCAAGCCGGCGACGCGCGTCGAGAATGCCTGCGCCACCGGCTCGGCCGCGGTCCGGCAAGGTATCCGCGCCATCGACGCCAACGCCGCCCGCATCGTGCTGGTGGTCGGCGCCGAGCAGATGACGACGACGCCCGGTCCCGAGATCGGCAAGAACCTGCTCAAGGCATCCTACCTTCCGGAAGAAGGCGACACCCCGGCCGGCTTTGCCGGCGTCTTCGGCAAGATCGCGCAGGCTTACTTCCAGCGCTATGGCGACCAGTCGGACGCGCTGGCCATGATCGCCGCCAAGAACCACAAGAATGGCGTCGACAATCCCTACGCCCAGATGCGCAAGGATTTCGGCTATGAGTTCTGCCGCCAGGAAAGCGAGAAGAATCCGTTCGTCGCCGGTCCGCTGAAGCGCACCGATTGCTCGCTGGTGTCGGACGGCGCCGCGGCGCTGGTGCTCACCGACACTGCGACGGCGTTGAACATGCGCCGCGCCGTCACCTTCCGCGCCAACGAGCATGTCCAGGATTTCCTGCCGATGTCGAAGCGCGACATCTTAGCCTTCGAGGGTTGCGAGCACGCCTGGAACCAGGCGCTGAAGAAGGCCGGCGTCACGCTCGACGACCTCTCCTTCGTCGAGACGCATGACTGCTTCACCATCGCCGAATTGATCGAATACGAAGCGATGGGCCTGGCCAAACCAGGCGAGGGCGCCAGGCTGGCGCTGGACGGCACGACGGCCAAGGACGGCCGCCTGCCGGTCAATCCTTCGGGCGGCCTGAAGGCCAAGGGCCATCCGATCGGCGCCACCGGCGTGTCGATGCATGTGCTCACCGCGATGCAGTTGACCGGCGAGGCCGGCGGCATCCAGGTGCCGGGCGCGAAGCTCGGCGGCATCTTCAACATGGGTGGTGCCGCCGTCGCCAACTACGTTTCCATTCTCGATCGCATAAGGTAGAAGCTGCCCGCACTAAAAGCAGCGCCCTCTGGCGCGTGCGGGAGGCAGCATGTCCAATCCAGTTCTGGTCGAAGTCACGCGCGGTTCTGTGGTCGAAAGCGGGCACCGCGGCGCGGTTTCGGTCTTCGACGCCGACGGCAAGCCCGTCTGGGAGATCGGCGACACCGACCGTCCGGTTTTCCCGCGCTCGGCGGTGAAAGCCATCCAGGCGCTGCCGCTGGTCGAATCGGGCGCTGCCGACGCCTATGGCTTCGGCAACCGCGAACTGGCGCTTGCCTGCGCCTCGCATTCGGGCGAACCCGCTCATGTCGAACTGGCGCGGGCAATGCTCGCCAGGGCGGGTCTCGATAAGACCGCGCTCGAATGCGGCGCGCATTGGCCCAACCATGAAGCCACCATTGCGCTCGCCCGCGCCGGTGATGTGCCGAGCGCCTTGCACAACAACTGTTCCGGCAAGCATGCCGGCTTCCTCTGTACCTGCGTGCATTCGGGCATAGCCCATCAGGGCTACGTCAAGGAGGGACACGCGCAGCAGGAGATGGTGCGCGACGCCATGCAATCCGTCACCGGCGCTGCCCACAACACCGACAACAGCGCCGTCGACGGTTGCTCGATCCCGACCTATGCCGTGCCGTTGAAGAGTTTTGCGCAGGGCTTTGCCCGCATGGCGACGGGCAGGGGCTTTTCGCCCGAGCGCGCCAAGGCGGCGAAGCGTCTGCTTTCGGCCTGCATGGCCGAGCCGTTCCTGGTCGCCGGCACCGGCAAGGCCGATGTCGCGCTGATGCAGGCAGCACCGGGCCGCATCTTCGTCAAAACCGGCGCCGAAGGCGTCTATTGCGCGGCGCTGCCCGAGCTTGGCCTCGGCATCGCGCTCAAATGCGATGATGGCGCCGGCAGAGGGGCGGAGGTAATGATCGCCGCAGTGCTGGCAAAGCTGTTGCGCGCCGATGAGGCGGTAGCGGCAAGGCTCACCCAACTCGCCCATCCCGCAGTCGAAAGCCGCATCGGCGTCAAGGTCGGCTTGCTGCGGCCGACGGCGGCGCTCAACTAGCGAGGTTTCGTCGGCACCGATATGCCCCGCGGGTAAGCCGAGGCAAAAATTATGTGCTAGCCTTCTCCACTATCAATCGGACGGTGGGCCAGATCATGCTGGAAGCGGACAAGGTGTTTGCCGGGTCGATCCCGGAAAATTACGATCGCCATATGGTGCCGCTGATTTTCGAGGCCTATGCCGCCGAGACGGCGCGCCGGGCGGCTTCCTTCTCGCCAGCCGCCGTTTTGGAGACCGCCGCGGGCACCGGGGCCGTCACGCGCGCCTTGGCGCCGAAACTCTCTCCCGATGTCAGCTACACCGTGACCGACCTCAACCAGCCGATGCTGGACTATGCGGCGTCGCGCCAGGGTCCCGACAGCCGCATCACCTGGCGCCAGGCAGATGCCTTGAAGCTGCCCTTCGACGACGCTGCCTTCGACCTCGTCTGTTGTCAGTTCGGCGCCATGTTCTTTCCCGATCGCGCCGCAGCCTATCGCGAGGCAAAGCGCGTCCTGAAGCCTGGCGGGCATTTCCTGTTCAGCGTCTGGGATCGCATCGAGGAGAATATCTTCGCCGACGACGTGACGAATGCGCTCGCCAGGATCTTTCCGCACGATCCGCCGCGCTTCCTGGCGCGCACGCCGCATGGTTATCACGACAAGGACTTGATCCGTAGCGATCTGGCCGCCGCCGGATTCTCCGATGTGGCGATCGATACGAGGGCCGAGCAGAGTCGCGCATCCTCGCCGCGCGTTCCCGCCGTCGCCTATTGTCAGGGAACCCTGCTTCGCAACGAGATCGATGCGAGGGAGGCTGGTAGCTTGGCGTCCGCGACCGACTATGCGGAAGCCGCGATCGCCGACAGACATGGCCGCGGCGCGGTGGCGGCCAAGATCCAGGCGCATTTTATCGTGGCTGTGGTCTAGCCCGTCTTGTTGCGTTTGGTTGGCATCTGTTCATAGTCGACCGAATGCCTTTGGCGATACATTGTGGTCGCTCAAATTCAACGCTCTGCTTTTAACGGGTTTCAGAGCTTTGCAAGCAAAGTCGGCTGCATATTGCTGCATATTCAAGACTTGGAACGGCATGGCATATCGCCGAATTGCACTTGGGCTTCTATACGGACTTCTTTTTATAGGCTGGGCGCTTTTAGCCTATGCTGTGCGGGCAGCGCATTGGGTTGCCGACAATGCGGGTCTGAAAGCCATGCTTGCGTGTGTGTTGGTCTATATCGGTGTTATGTCCGGATTAGTCTGGGCCATTAACAAGATCAACAAGGCTTTTCCGACGCTGGATTTTCCGCCTTCGAGTACTCACTCCGACCATGCTTGGTTCGTGGATCAAGTGGCGGTCGATATCGTACCGGAGGTCGCTCACGATAAGTCGCCGCCAATAAAACGCGAGAAGCCGAGCGATCGTTGAAAACGACCCCGGCATCACCTGACTGTCCTAGCTCACCTTGTTGCGCTCGACGGTCAGATGCGCATAGCCGCTGTCGCTTGCCTTCGCGAGGTCCCCGGTCACCGGATCGGCCCAACGCTGGCCGATGATGGCGCCATTCTGCGCGCCGTCGATGACGTTGTCCGAGATGACGGCCGTGCCGGACCCTTCGACGACCGAAACGACGATGCCGGTGCCGGCCTTGCGGATGATATTGCCGGTCGCCACGACATTGCGCAGATACGGCCCCCAGCCGAGCTGCATGCCATAGAGCGGCGCGTTCTCGACGACATTGCCGGAAACCGTCGTGTCGGCCTCGGCGCTGATGCCGACGCCGAAACCTGGCGGGTCGGCGGTGTAGGGGCCAACCGTCGTCAGGTTGCGCACGATGTTGTTTGAGCAGACGGCCATGCGGCCGCCTTCGTTGAAATTGACGATCGAGATGCCGTTGGCGGCGCCGTCGACGAGGTTGTTGCTGAGGATCGCGCCTTCGAAGGAGAATTCCGAATAGATCCCGGTCTCGCCCGAGCGCGAGCAGGTGTTGCCGGAGATCTGCAGATTGCTGGCGCTGTTGGCGCGGATCGCGGTGAAGGCGCAGTCGGAAACGACATTGCCCGAGATGATGACGTTGCCGGCGCGGAAGGCGTTGATGCCGTTGCCGTTCTGGCCGGTGCCGCCGCTGCGCGCGCCGATACGCTGGACGCGGTTGCCGCTGACGATGGTGCCGTCCTCCGCCGCCTGCCAGCGATGCACCAGTATGCCGCCATTGGCGCAGTCCGAAACCGTGTTGCCGGAAATCTCCAGCCCACCGGCCTCGACCGAATAGATGCCGGCATCCGCCGCGCCGGAAATATCGCAGCGGCCGATGCGGCCGGCGGCATGCTCGAGCGCCATCCCATTCTTGCCGCTGCCGGTCACCTGGCAATTGTCGATTGTCAGATGGGCGACACGGCGCAGGTCGAGCAGCCCTTGCGTGTAGTCGGCCAGCCAGCGGTTTGCGCCGTCGAAGACGAGGCCAGTCAGCTCGATATGCTCTGCCTGCTCGGCCATCATCAGATGGCCGTTACCGCCATAGACGATGCGCGTCGCGCCAGGCACGCCCGACAGGCGCACGCGGGCAGGCAGCTTGAGGTTCGACACAAGATAGGTGCCGGGCGGTAGGAACACCGGCTGGTCGCGGTCGCTGGCCTCGGCCAGCATCCTGGCGAAAGCCTTGCTCTGGTCGTCGACCGCGCCTGGCTGCACCCCGATCTCGGTGGCATCGATCGAGCCGCGCATCGCGGCCATCTCGATGCCGGGCAGCGACTTCGCCGATGCCTTGCCGGCAAAGACGCCGGCGACGGCGAAGCCGGCGGCCTGGGCAAGCAGCGTTCGTCTGTTCAACATCGGCACAGGTCCTGGCGTTTCGCCCTGTCTGTCGCAGGAATCGTGCCAGGATGGCCCTATCGGCAAACCGCTTGTGCAGTCGCGTCACCAAGCCTAAGTTCATTTCATGAGCAGAGCTTTCACCCGCGAAGAAGACAGCGAAAACGCCATTGCCGGCGTCGGCGAACGCCCGGTCAGCACGCACCGCAATCTGGTGACGGAGCGCGGCCTTGCTATGATCGAGGACAATCTCGCCGACCTGCGGGATGTGCTCGCCAAGGCAGAACGGAAGGGTGACCGCGAGCGCATCGCGGTGGTTTCGCGCGACCTGCGCTACTGGACGGCGCGGCGCGAGAATGCCGAGCTTTCCGTGCCGGAACCCGGCAGCGACGTGGTGCGCTTCGGCATGGGCGTCACGCTGGAAGGCGACGACGGCAAGAAGGTGCACTGGCGCATCGTCGGCGAGGACGAGGCCGATCCGTCGAAGGGCTCGATTTCCCACGTCTCGCCGATGGCCGTGGCGCTGTTCGGCAAGAAGGTCGGCGATGTTGCCGCCGTCAACGGCAAGGAATGGGAAATCGTCAAGCTCTCGGACAAGGCTGAGAATTAATTCCCGTTGGTTGGTGTGCGTTGCAGGTCCCCTGCCTTGGCGATTGGCCGAGACGCCTATCGCGGTCGTCATCCACGGGCGGAGCAAGGAGCGAAGCGACGCGCGCAGACCCGAGGATCCATGCCGTGACCTTGAAGCGCCGCGGCGGTCCAGAATTCTGCACCGTTGCACACCTCGGTCCAGGTAACGGCATGGATTCCAGGGTCTGCGCGCGTCGCTTCGCTCCTTGCTCCGCCCTGGAATGACGAGGTTCAGAAGCCTCCAGCTCATCGCCAACGTTTGCGCCGACTACCGCAATCTTTCAAAATCACTGTGTCGAGGAACTAGTCGTCAGCCAACGTTGAAAGCTTGCGCAGTGCAGCCTCGTATCTGTCCATGACATCGCGAGCGGCGTTCATTTGCCGCTTGTAGCTGTCATGGCGGATTGGCCTTAGAATGAGGCCATCGTCGGTTTCGATGATCTGGAGCTCGTCACCGACCTGAAGGTCCAGGCTGTCAAGCATTTCGCGTGGCAGCAGCAAAGCTCCCGATCCGTCATCAAGCCCGTGGAGGGTCGTCTTGAACATCATCGCGCCATGGTTGTATCTATTTCCATAGAACAACCTTTCAGCCAAACCGGCAAGCCCTCACTGATCCGCCAGCAACCGATCCATCAGCCGGTTCGCTGCTTCGGGGATCACCGTTCCCGGCGGGAAGATCTCCGCGGCACCCGCCGCTAGCACCGCGTCATAGTCCTGCGGCGGGATGACGCCGCCGGCGACGATCAGCATGTCGGCATGGCCGAGCTTCTTCAGCGCTTCCTTAAGCTCGGGGATCAGCGTCAGGTGTCCGGCGGCCAAGGAGGACGCGCCGATAATGTCCACGTCGTGCTGCACCGCGAGCTTGGCGATCTCGTCCGGCGTCTGGAACATCGGCCCGACGGTGACGTCGAAGCCGAGATCGGCAAAGGCGCTGGCGATCACCTTCTGGCCGCGGTCATGGCCGTCCTGGCCCATCTTGGCGACCAGGATGCGCGGCTTGCCGCCGGATTTCTTTTCGAACGCCTCGATCTTTTCCTGCAACCGGTCGAGCGCCGGACTGTCGCCGAGCGCGTCGCGATAGACGCCTGAGATCGTCTGGACCGCAGCCGTATGCCTGCCGAACACTTTTTCCAGCGCTAGCGAAATCTCGCCGACGGTCGCGTTGGCGCGCGCCGCCCGGATCGCGAATTCGAGCAGGTTCTCGCCGCTCTCGGCGGCACGCGTCAGCGCCGCCAGGGCGTTTTCCAGGGCCGCCACATCGCGCGTGCCTTTGAGCCGCTGCAGCTTCGCCAGTTGCCTGGCTTTCACCTCGGCATTGTCGATCTTCAAGACATCGACTTCGATATCCGTCTGCGGCCGGTGCGCGTTGACGCCGACCAGAATTTGCTCGCCGGAATCGATGCGCGCCTGGGTGCGGGCAGCCGCTTCCTCGATGCGCAGCTTCGGGATGCCCTTTTCGATCGCCGCCGCCATGCCGCCGAGGCCTTCCACCTCCTCGATATGGGCGAGCGCCCGCGCCGCAAGATCGTGCGTCAGCCGCTCGACATAGGCCGAGCCGCCCCACGGATCGATCATGCGCGTGGTGCCGGATTCCTTCTGCAGGATGAGCTGCGTGTTGCGGGCGATCCGGGCCGAATGGTCGGTCGGCAGCGCCATCGCCTCGTCGAAGGAATTGGTGTGCAGCGACTGGGTGTGCCCCTGCGTCGCGGCCATCGCCTCGATCATCGTGCGGGTGATGTTGTTGTAGGGGTCCTGCGCCGTCAGCGACCATCCGGAAGTCTGGCAATGGGTGCGCAGCGACAGCGAGCGCTCGTCCTTCGGCGAAAAGTTCTTCTGCATCAGGCTTGACCAGAGTAGCCGCGCGGCCCTGAGCTTGGCGACCTCCATGAAGAAGTTCATGCCGATCGCCCAGAAGAAGGAAAGGCGCGGCGCGAAGCGGTCGATGTCGAGCCCGGCAGCGACGCCGGCGCGCGCATATTCGATGCCGTCGGCGATCGTGTAGGCCAGCTCAAGGTCGGCCGTCGCGCCGGCTTCCTGCATGTGGTAGCCGGAGATCGAGATCGAGTTGAACTTCGGCATGTGCCTGGAGGTGTAGGCGAAGATGTCCGACACGATCCGCATCGAGGGCTTCGGCGGGTAGATGTAGGTGTTGCGGACCATGAACTCCTTCAGAATGTCGTTCTGAATGGTTCCGGCCAGATCCTTCTGCGCGACGCCCTGTTCTTCGGCCGCGACGATGTACAAAGCCATGATCGGCAGCACCGCGCCGTTCATGGTCATCGACACCGTCATTTCGTTCAACGGAATGCCGTCGAACAACTGCCGCATGTCGAGGATGGAATCGATCGCCACGCCCGCCATGCCGACATCGCCGGCGACGCGCGGATGGTCGCTGTCGTAGCCGCGATGCGTGGCAAGGTCGAAAGCCACCGACAGGCCTTTCTGGCCGGCCGCGAGATTTCGCCGGTAGAAGGCGTTGGATTCCTCGGCCGTCGAGAAGCCGGCATATTGCCGGATCGTCCAGGGTTGCTGGACATACATGGTGGGGTAGGGGCCACGCACGAAAGGCGGCAGGCCCGGATAGGTGTCGAGATTGGCAAGCCCCTTGAGGTCGCCTTGCGTGTAGAGGTGTTTTACGGCGATGCCTTCCGGCGTCATCCGTTGGCCCTTGAGCTCGACCGGCGCGCGACGCGGCGCCGACCAGCCGATCCGGCTGAAATCCGGGATCATGATCCGGCTCCGATCGACTGGTCGATGCGCACCGGAAACAGCGGCTCGCAGGTCGCGACGCCTTCCGTCAGTGCCGGCCGCCGCTCCTGCGGCAGTGTCTCGACCGGGCGCTCCGTGCCGGCGCGGTACAGCGTCGTGCCGACGATGCCGCGTTCGCCGGCGCGGTAGGCGCCGTTGCGCTTGGCCGCCGCCGTCTGCACGCGGTTCTGGATGTAGCCCTGCTGCAAGCTGGCGAGCACGCCGCCCTCGGCTTCGATGCGCTGGAATTCTTCCCAGGCGGCGGCGCAGAGATCGTCGGTCAGCGCTTCGACGGAGCCCGAGCCGCTGGCGGGGTCTGCGACTTGGCCGAGATGGCTCTCTTCGGCCATGATCAGCTGCGCGTTGCGGGCGATGCGGCGGGCAAAGCCCGCCGGCAGTCCATGCGCGATCGTGTGCGGCAGGATCGAGATCGAATCGGCGCCGCCGGTTGCCGCCGCGAAGGCTGCGATCGCCGTGCGCAATATGTTGGTCTCCGGGTCGGCCATCGTCATCATGCGGTAGGAGGTCTCGGCATGGATGCTGGCGGTCGAGGCCGGGATCGAGCAGGCTTCCTGGATGCGCGCCCACAGCTTGCGCAAAGCCCGCACCTTGGCCAGCGACAGGAACTGGTCCTGGTCGACGCTGAGCGCGAAGCCGATATGCGGTGCCGCATAGACCAGCGGCTGGCGCGCCTTCTCGAACATCCTGAGATAGGACACGACGGAGGCCATCATCGTGCCGAGCTCCTGCGCCTCGGTGGCGCCGGCATTGTGGAAGACGCGGCCGTCGGCCTCGAGCAGCACGCCCGGCACGCCCATCGAGAAGAAATGCGCCAGCGACTGCGGCATCGATTCCTGCAGCGCCTCGATCGAGGTGCGCAGCCGCCCGGTGCCGGCGAAGATCGCCGCCGGGTCGATGCCGAAGGAGAGGTTCAGCTTGGTCGGATCGGAGCGGCGTTTGCTCAGGAAGGCGAGCAGCCAGTCGGCCACGGCGCGGCTCCAGGGATGGGCGTCGATGCGCACCTGCACGCGGTTGAGCGGCACGCCGTCGAGCACCCGTTCCAACGCTTCCGCGGTGCGCGGCAGGCCGTAGCCGAAGGCATTCGGCGCGCCCTCGAAGACAAGCGACAGGCCGGTGGCGCCATGGGCGATGTCTTCCAGGGCTTGCGCGCTGGCCCGGGCGATGTCCGGGTCGTCGACGCGCTGGCTGACGATCCAGGGCGCCGCCGGGTTTGTGCGCGGCCATGGCTCGGCGGCCGTCGAGCGCTGGCTGAGCGGCTCGATGCGGATGCCGTCATCGGAACGGGAAACGAGCTTTTCCTCGAAGGAACCGCCGGCAAGCGCCTTCTCCGCCAGCGCCTGCCAACGCTTGGCGTCCGGGTTCGGAAGGTCGACATCCCTGGTCATGGCGCCGGCGCCCATCGCTCTCCTCGCTTCTCGGCCGCATCAGCCGGGTCCAGCCAATCTAAGGTCGGGAACCGGATATCACAATGCGTTATCCGCCCGGGTTCTCCCTCGGCCAGCCAATCGATTGCCAAACATGCGCAAAATCCGCAAGTTCCTCAACACAGTGATTTTGAAACATTGCAGGGTTGTCGGGCAGGCTATCAACGTCCGTCTGGGGTAAGTCAGCGCAACGCCGGCGATGAGCTGGAGGCTCCTGAACCTCGTCATTCTAGGGCGGAGCAAGGAGCGAAGCGACGCGCGCAGACCCTAGAATCCATTCCGTTACCGAGACCGAAGTGTGCAACGGTGCAGAATTCTGGACCATCGCGGCGCTTCCAAGTAACGGCATGGATCCCGGGTCTGCGCGCGTCGCTTCGCTCCTTGCTCCGCCCGTGGATGACGACCGCAATAGGCGTCTCGGCCAATCGCCAAGGCCTGGGATCTGCCAACGCACACTAACCAACCGGTCAAAACTTCTGTGTTAAGGAACTAGCGCCAATGGCCAAATTCCGGGCCGCTCCCAAATCGATGCTGGCCATTGCCGCATGCGACGCGCGTTACTATACCTCGGGGTGAGGCCCTTTGAGCGGAACAGATTGCGGAGACCGGACATGGTTGACGAGACCAGCATCTTCATCGGCGCCAGCCGCAAGCCCGACGATTCCTATCAGCGCGCCGAAGAGCTCTTGCTGCGCTACGGCAACCGCCACGGCCTCGTCACAGGCGCCACCGGCACCGGCAAGACGGTCAGCCTGCAGATCCTGGCCGAGGGCTTTTCGAATGCGGGCGTGCCTGTCTTCTGCGCCGACATCAAGGGCGACCTTTCCGGCATATCCATGATGGGCGAGGCCAAGGATTTCCTGGTCAAGCGCGCCGAACAGGTGAAGCTCGATCCCTACCAGTTCCAGGAATTCCCGGTCATCTTCTGGGATCTGTTCGGCGAGCAGGGCCATCCGATCCGCGCCACCATCTCCGAGATGGGGCCGTTGCTGCTCTCGCGGCTGATGAATCTCACCGAGGCGCAGGAAGGTGTCATGAACATCGCCTTCCGCATCGCTGATGAAGAAGGCCTGCTGCTGCTCGATCTGAAGGACCTGCAGGCGCTGCTCGCCAACATCGCCGAGCGCGCCGACGAGCTCAGCGCGCGCTACGGCAATGTCACCAAGCCTTCCGTGGGCGCCATCCAGCGCACGCTCCTGGTGCTGGAACAGCAGGGTGCTGCGAATTTCTTCGGCGAGCCGGCGCTGCGCATCGCCGACATCATGCGCACCACCCGCGACGGCCGCGGCGCCATCAGCGTGCTCGCCGCCGACAAGCTGATGATGAATCCCAGGCTCTACGCCACCTTCCTGCTCTGGCTGATGTCGGAGCTGTTCGAGGAACTGCCCGAGGTCGGCGATCTCGACCAGCCGAAGCTGGTCTTCTTCTTCGACGAGGCGCATCTTCTGTTCGAGGACGCGCCGAAGGTGCTCATCGACCGCGTCGAGCAGGTGGTGCGGCTGATCCGCTCCAAGGGCGTCGGCGTCTATTTCGTCACCCAGAACCCGCTCGACATTCCGGAGAAGGTGCTCGCCCAGCTCGGCAACCGCGTCCAGCACGCGCTGCGCGCCTATACGCCGCGCGAGCAGCAGGCGGTGCGCACCGCGGCCGAGACCTTCCGGCCCAATCCCGACTTCGACTGCGCCACCGCCATCACTCAGCTGGCCACCGGCGAGGCGCTGGTCTCGATGCTGGAGGACAAGGGCGTGCCGGCCATGGTCCAGCGCACGCTGATCCGGCCGCCGTCCTCGCGGCTCGGCCCGATCACGCCGGACGAGCGTCGCAAGATCATCGCCGAGAGCCCGGTCGCCGGCCAGTACGACCAGGTCGTCGATCGCGAGTCGGCCTTCGAGATCCTGCAGAAGAAGGCCAAGGAGGCGCAGGATGCCGAGGCGCAGGCACAGCAGCAGAACAGCGGCGGCTCGCGCTGGACCATTCCCGGCTTCGACGATGTGCTCGGGACCGGCAACCGGCGGTCTTCCAACCGCCAGACCGTGGCCGAAGCCGCCATCAAGTCGGTGGTGCGCTCGGTCGGCTCCTCGGTCGGCCGCGCCATCGTGCGCGGCATCCTGGGGAGCCTGGCGCGCGGACGGTAGCACTGGGCCAGACCGCGGCTGTCTTAGCTTGGCAGGTCAAATACGTGATCGTCCCGCCGCAGTATGGTCGCCGTCGTGGGGGCGGGTCCATTCCGCATTCCAGTGCGGGTTGGTCTGACGATCGCCGCCCTAGGCAAATTTGCATAGCGCCCCGACGTCAGAGGCCGCCTTTGTTACCTCGCGACGAAAAAACCTTACTTGAGAACAAGTGGATAGCAACAGCGGTATCTAATGTTTTCGTGAGAGAAGGTTTTCCGCGCCGAACCGCAATTTCGTGAAATACCGCATGCCTCAAATCATGGCTTTTGCGTGGCTGTCGTTGGGTCGCAATCCGACGGCGTTCACCAACCATGCGCATGATCACGAATTGTTTTGCCTGGGGAACCGAAAACACGTGTTGAGGTTGGGCCAAGACGGGCGGGGGCTGAGCATCAGGAGGCCGTCTTGCGGCGCGACGATGATCTACCAGCCCTGTTATCGGAGGTCGCTTCCGACAGGCGCCCGTTGCTGAATGCAAAAGGCGGGCTGTCGGCCCGGCATACTCACCAGATCGAGCAATTCCTGAAAGAGAACTTTTCGCGCAAGCTGTCGCTGGCGGAGATGGCGGCCGTATGCGACCTGTCTCCCTACCATTTCGTCCGCGCTTTTTCGAAGACGTTCGGTGTTTCGCCGTATCAATCCGTTCTGCTTCTTCGCCTGGACTTTGCCGAGAAGCTGCTCACCGACAGCCGAATGTCGATCACGGACATTGCCGATTTGAGCGGGTTCTCGAGCCAGAGCCACTTCACCACGATGATGAGGAAGTATCGCCAAGTGACGCCTCAACAGGTGCGGACGAGGCGCCGCTCTCGATCCGGGAATTAAGGTCGTCCTAATTTAGCGGTGATCAAGTTTAACTTTGGCTAATTAAAGTAGTTCATCAAGTAACACGCTGTTAACTAGGGATATTTTGCGCAATATTTTTGAACGAAACAGCAATATATTGGAATACCCGAGATCAAAAACATGACCTCCTGAGGCAATTCGGGCAGACCCGGATTCTGATTTGGCTGCGGGGGCATATGAGCGACGATACGGCGATTCGCCGAAGCCTTTCCGAGGAGATCGGCTACTGGCTGGAGTCGGCTTCCAGGACGCTCGAGAAGCGCTACGGCAATGGCGTGCCCCTGGCCAAGCAGGACATGCTGCTTGCGCACTATCTCTACGGTCTCACCGCTGTCGTCCATGCCGGCGAGACGCCTGTCTCGCATCTGGCCGCCATGCGCTCCTACCTCGGCCGTCTTCTTCCGGAAAATCGGGTCGCCGAGGCGCTCCGGGCCGTGCCCGAGGAGGGAGACTCCTGGCTTGAAAACACGCTCGATCGCGTCGAGGCGATCGGGGAGAAGCAGGGCCATGCGCTGCAGGCGCAGGGCATCGATATCGTCATCCCATTTCCAAGCAGACACGCATCGGCGGCAGGGTCGGCGGAACCTGTCGTCGAGCGCGACCTACCAACGGAGGCACTCTCGCAATGAATCTCGGGCAAGGACGAACCACTGGCCGCTTCGCTGGAAACTGGGTTTCCGGCGCCATCGACAGCCGCGCGTTGCGCCGCCGCCTGATGGCGGCGCTGCGCAGCGCGTATCGCGTGCTTGGCATGCGGCGCAGGAGGGGCATGGGGCTCGGGACATTGGGCGTCGGCGGAGCCTTGGCTGTGGCGCTGGGCGCGATCGGCGTCGTCGCCTTCCCGCAGAGCGCCAGCGCAGACTACGCCGCGGGCGGCGGAACAGCGACGGCGGGCAACGGAGTGGCGATCGGCGTGAGCAGCCAGGCGACCGGCAACGGCAGTCCCGTGGCCATCGGAACTTCTGCCAACGCATCCGTGACCAGCGGAAACGGCTCTCCGATCGCCATCGGCATCGGCGCCACTGCAAGCGGAGCCGCCGGCATCGCGACTCCGGCTGGCTTTACGGACTTTGAAGCGATTGCGATAGGCAATGGTGCGAACGCCACGGGACAAACCAGTACGGCGACAGGCAGTCGAGCTCTGGCGACGGGGAACTTCAGCACGGCGACTGGCTCGTTCGCTACTGCAAGCGGGCTGCGCTCCAGCGCTTTCGGCATAAGCAGCGTTGCGTCCGGAGTGGATTCTCTCGCCCAAGGCAGCGGCGCCAGCGCAAGCGCTCAGAATGCCGTCGCCACTGGTTTCCAGGCGAAGGCGACCGCGCTGAACTCCGTCTACCTCGGCTCGCGCACCGTCGCGACATCGGGCGCTCTCGCGCAGAGCGCCATCGGCATCGGCACGGATGTGACGGCATCTCAGGCCGACGCCATCGCGATGGGGCGTCAGTCCGTTGCGTCGGCACAATACTCGGTGGCGATCGGCCTCAATGCAAGCGCCACGGGCACAGGCGGTGCGATGGCGCTGGGCCAAGGCACGGTCTCAAGCGGCATCAATTCCGTGGCGCTCGGCGTCCAGGCTAGCGCTACAGGGGGCGGCGGCAACGCCTTGGGCACCTTCTCCGTTGCTTCGGGAGCGAATTCCACTGCCGTCGGCACCAGCTCCTTGGCCAGCGGCGGCTATTCGTACGCCGGAGGCTGGGCATCCGTCGCCAACAAGGACAGTGCCGTTGCCCTGGGCAAATCGGCCAGCGCGACAGGGCTGAACACGACTGCGCTCGGCTCCAGCACCAGCGCCTCGGCCGATTTCTCATTGGCGCTGGGCAACCAGGCGGTGTCGAGCGGTGTCGGCTCGGTCGCGGCCGGTTCGGGATCCCAGGCCACGGGTGTGTCCGCTACCGCGCTCGGCAACAACGCCGCGGCTACCGCCGCGAACGCAACCGCGCTGGGACTGGGCGCGAACGCCAGCGCTCAGAACGCGATCGCCGTTGGCACGAGCGCCAAGGCCGATTCGGCCGAAGCGGTCGCCATGGGCAACAATGCGGTTGCCACCGGCGGCAAGGCCGTCTCCATCGGCTCCGGCAATACTGCTTACGGCGACGGCGCTGTCTCGATCGGCGATCCGAGCTATGCCAGCGGCACCGGCGCCTTCACCGGCGGCGCCAACAACATCGCCAACAGCGACGGCACGGCAACCGCCACCGCCGCCAACATGGCGGCCGGCGCCGTGGCCATCGGCAACAACAACAAGGCGATCGGGCAGGGCTCGGTGGCGCTGGGCAACGGCTCGACCGCGGGTGCGGCCGGCTTCACCGGCAATGTCGCGCTGGGCAATGGCGCCACCGCAACGGCAAGCTCCGGCGATGTGGCGCTCGGCTCGGGCTCGGTCACCCAGACGGCTGTCGGCACGGGCAGCGCGACCATCGGCGGCACGACTTACACCTTCGCCGGAACGACGCCGACCTCGACGGTCAGCATCGGCGCACCGGGCGCGGAGCGGACCCTGACCAATCTCGCGGCAGGGCGCCTCGACGGCGGCTCGACCGATGCGGTGAACGGCTCGCAGCTCTTCGCGACCAACCAGAAGGTGACGCAGAACACCACCGACATCGCCAATCTCAGCTCGTCGGTCACCAACATCAACAATGGCGGCGGCATCAAATATTTCCACGCCAATTCGACGCTCGCCGATTCCCAGGCGCTGGGAGCGGATTCGGTGGCGATCGGCCCGAATGCCGTCGCCACCAATGCCGGCGATGTGGCGATCGGCCTGAATTCGGTGTCCGGCACCACGACCGCGGTCGGCAGCACGGTCATCGGCGGCACGACCTATACCTTTGCCGGCGGGACGCCGGCCGGCGCCTTCTCGGTGGGCTCGGTGGGTGCCGAGCGCCAGATCCAGAACGTCGCGGCGGGGCAGTTGAGCGGCTCCTCGACCGATGCGGTGAACGGCTCGCAGCTCTTCGCCACCAATCAGCAGGTGACGCAGAACACGACCGACATCGCGACCAATACTGCCAATATCGCAACCAATACCGCGGACATCACAAATCTCGGCAACACGATCAACAATTTTGCCGGCGATACCTCGACCGCCTACACCGATGCCAATGGCGACGGCATCCGCTATGTCCGCACCAACGACACGACGCTTCCGGTCACCGACGCCTTCGCGCAAGGAGTCGGCTCTTCCGCGCTCGGCTACCAGGCGACGGCGTCCGCCGCCAATTCGCTGGCGCTCGGCCGCGGCACCACGGTCTCCATCACCGACGGCGTGGCGCTCGGCTCCGGCTCGGTTTCCGACCGCGCGGTGGCGCCGGCATCGGGATCGATCCTCTCCGGCACCGGCCTCATCCCCTACAACACCACGGACCTGACGCTCCTCGGCGCCGTGTCTGTGGGTAACTCGACATCCTATCGCCAGATCACCAACGTGGCCGACGGCACACTGGATCAGGACGCCGTCACGCTTCGCCAGTTGAAGGGCGCGCTGAGCTCCTTCGCGGTGACGGGGTCCATGTACTTCCATGCCAATTCGACTGCCGCGGACTCGCTTGCCGTCGGCACCGATTCGGTTGCGATTGGTCCGCGCACCACCGTCAATGGCGACAACGGCATCGGCATGGGCAACGGCGCCATCGTCCAGCAGACCGCGCCTGGCGGCATCGCGATCGGCCAGAATTCCACCGTCAACCAGGCCGACAGCGTCGCGCTCGGCACCAACGCGACCACCAACGGCGCCCAGGCCGTGGCCCTCGGCGCCGGCGCCACGGCCAACGAGCCGGGCAGCGTCGCGCTCGGCGCCGGCTCGACGACCGCGGCCGCGGTCGCCACCACAGGCACCACGATCAATGGCGTCGCCTACACCTTCGCCGGAACCGCTCCGACGAGCACGGTGAGCGTCGGCGATGTCGGCAAGGAGCGCACCGTCACCAACGTGGCCGCTGGCCGGATCAGCCAGACTTCGACTGACGCCATCAACGGCAGCCAGCTTTACGCGACCAATCAGGCCGTCGAGGCCATGCAGGGGAGCGTCGGCGATCTGAACGAGTTCGCGATCCAGTATGATAAGAACACCGACGGTTCGAAGTCGAACTCGGTGACGCTGGTCGGCGGCGACGTGAACGCGCCGGTCGTCATCCACAATGTCGGCGCCGGCACCGCCGACACCGACGCGGTCAACGTCCAGCAGCTCAATCTTGGGCTGGCGACCACGCTCGACAACTCCAAGACCTACACCAACCAGGTGGCGGCCACCACGCTGCAGCAGGCCAATGCCTACACCGACTCCAAGCTCAGTCAGCTCAACATGGATATGGGCGAGGCCAAAGGCGAGGCGCGCCAGGCTGCCGCGATCGGCCTCGCAGCCGCATCGCTGCGCTATGACGACCGTCCCGGCAAGCTCAGTGTTGCGGCCGGCGGCGGCTATTGGCGCGGCGAGGGGGCTGTGGCGTTCGGCGCTGGTTACACCAGCGAGGACGGGCGCGCCCGGGCCAACCTGTCTGGGACGACGGCGGGCGGGCATTGGGGCGTCGGCGCGGGCGTCAGCTTTACGCTGAACTGAGTCTGTTGATGGTCAGGCAAGCCGGCTCTGCTGTCGCAATCTGCATGACTTGCCTGCTCCTGTCCGGACCGTTTGCGGCCGGGCAGGAGGCGGGACCGTCTGCCTATCGGATAAAGCCTTCGGATGTCGCGGTGCCTGCGGGCGTGAAGCTCGGCGACTACCAACGAACCACGCGTCCGTTCGAGAACTGGACACTGATCTGCGACGAGAACCTCCAAGCCAGGAAGAAGGTCTGCAACATCAGCCAGTCCTTCGTCGACCAGAGCCAGGCCCCGGTCTTCAGCTGGACGCTGGCGGCCGACGAGAAGGGCAAGCCCTTCATGATCTTGCGGACCCCGAGCCAAGCCGGCGCGGGAAGCAAGCTCTCGCTCAAGCTTGCCGGTCGCAAGCAGCCCGTCGATGTCCAACTGCAGGGCTGCGATGCATCGGTTTGCGTCGGCTATCTGCCTGTAGGGCCGGCCCTTCGCGAGCAGATCGGGAAGGAAACCGTCGTCCAGGTTTCCTATTCGCTTCCGTCGGGAGCCACGGTCAGCCTGGATGCTCCCTTGAAGGGGCTGAAGACCGCGCTTTCGACCATCAAATAGAGAGACTTTGAAATGACACGCCAATCGATCGAAGACAGAATCCTGGCGCGCGCCGAGCCGGTTGCGCTGTCGGAGCCACAGGGCTCGCCGCCACGCTCGCAAGCCTGGCGCCTGGTGCGAAACACGGCGCTGCTCGGCGCGTTCGCCGTTCTGGTCGCGGCGGCGGTCGTCCTGTCGTTCCGTCTCTATCCCGCGCTCGGGACATTTGTCGCGGGCACGGCTTCCGCGCAAGCACAGGCGCCTGCGCAGGGCGAGCCGACGCAAGCCGCGCCTTCGCCGCCAGACGCCTCGGCGAACAAGAATCCGTTTCAGGCGCATGTCGCTCAGGCGGGCGTGCGCACCTGCGCCAACCTCTTTGCCACGCTCGGAGAGGCTCTGACTGCCGGATCGACCTATGCGGTCCAGACGCAATGGGACAAGACCTCGCCCGATGCGCACGCCGTGCAGGCGGTCGCCGGGATGAGCTACAACCTGCCGGACTATAAGACGCAGGCTGCCGGCGTCGTCTTTGCCTCGCCGCTTGGCCAGAGCTGCGAAGGCGGCTTCGTGCGCGTGGCGCCGTTCCAGCAGTCTTGCCAGGAAGTCGCCGGCACGCTGCCGAAGGGCAGCCAGCTGGCGGACAATCTTTCGAACACGATGCTTTTCAACCTGGCCAACAATGGCGGTCAGGCTCTGCTGGTCCCCACCGGCAACGCCTGCATCGTCGTCTCGGTCGCGCGCATGGGCGGATAGCCGGGCACAATTGTCGATTCCTCACAGCTGCAATCGGGAGCTACGAAAATGCTGATCAACCGTCGCCTCTCACTCCCGCTGCTGGCGGCACTGGCCGGGCTTACCATCGCCAGCCATGCCGCCGACCTGGTGGCGCCGCCGCCGGCTGAGACAGGCGAGGAAAAGGGCATCTGGGGCGCGATCGCCTATTCGCCGGATGACGGCCGTCACGGCTTCTTCTGGGGTGCCGACAAGCGCCAGGAAGCCGAAGACATCGCGCTCAAATATTGCGAGAACGCGGACGGCAAGGGCTGCCGGGTGGTCGAAGTGTTCCGCAACCACCGCCATTGGGACGATGACGACGGCACCGGCTTTCCTTATGAGCACTGCGCCGCTCTGTCGGTCGGCAAGAGCCGTGGCGCGGCCACCCCGTTCTGGGGCGCTGCGTCGGCCACGACCCGCCGTGAGGCCGAGGACAAGGCGACGGCCCAATGTGGCGGCGAGGGGAAGGAGTGCAAGATCCGCGAGTGGGTCTGCACCTGACGTCGCAGTGCGATAGAAGTGGCTGAGAAGATCAGCCGACCTCGATGTTCATCTCGGCGATCAGCCGCTCGCGTCCGGCCAGCGAGCTCAGCGCCTTGTCGCCAAGTTCGCGGGCGACGAGGTTGAGCAGCGCTTCGCAAAACACGACATAGGCGCCCATGCTGTTCGAATAGAAGCTGCTGGCATGCGGGATGAAGAAGGCATGCTCGGCCGGAGGGACGAGCGGCGAGGATCGTGAGTCGGTGATCGCGATCACCCTCTGGCCGTTTGCCGCAGCGATGCGGCCGACCTCGGCGACGCTGCGCGTATAGGGCGCGCAACTCGCCGTGATGACGACGTCACCCGGCTCGAGCTGCGATAGCGCCTCGGCGACGCCGAGCCGCGGCGCGTCGAGCAGCGCCACGTCCGAGCGCACCATCCCCAGGCAATAGGTGAGGAAGCTCGCCAGCGAGTGGAACTGGCGAACGCCATGCACGCGCACGCGGCGCGCGCCGGCCAGCAGCGCGGTTGCGCCCTTCAGCGAGGCGCTGTCCAACTGGCCGAGGAAGCCGTCGACATTCGCCGCCGTTTCTCGTGCCAGCCGCTCGAAGACCTCGGCTTCGGCGCCGCCCGCCGACGGCGTCGTCATCAGCCTTCCGGCCTGGCGGCTGTAGAAATATTGCTGGTCGTCGGCGATGGCCTTGCGGAAGACGGCCTGGAAATCGCTGAAACCTTCAAAGCCGAGACGCTTCGCCAGCCTGGTCAGCGTCGACGGATTGATGCCGAACTGATCGGCGAGTTCCGATATCGTGCGGACGGCGGACTGTTCGGGCGCCTCGACCAGCTTGGCGAAGACGTCATGCGCCTTGGAGCCGAGGGAAAAGCCCGCTTCGTCGCGGCCGACCGAGAGCGCCAACGCCCTCAGATCCTCGATGGTGCGCGGCGGCTCCGCGACGGCTTCCTCTGGCATTGTTTCCCGCTCACCCCGCGACAGGGACCAGCCCATCCCGCATGTCGAAGCGCGCTGCTTCGTGTGCGGCATCGTAGACAGCCCACTCGACCTTGTCAGCCCCGACGCGGAAGACGGCGCTGGCTAGCGTGTTCTCGACATCGCTGTCGGCCGGGTCCGTGCGGTAGATCGGCAGCTCCGGGTCGGCCGCGTCCCACAAGATGGCGAGCGCGCGGCGTTGCGGCTCGGACTGAGGCGTCTCGTCCAGCAGCGCTTCGCCTCGTCGTTGGCGTACGCCGGACGAACCGGTGACGATCTGCGACATGCGCCCGGTGTCGGCATGGATCAAGTGGTTCGAGTGAACGCGCGCCGATGCCAAGCGATCAACCGACAGGGCCTGCGCGGTGAACTCGACGCTGAGCAGCCGCGCGTCGCCGGCTTGCGCCAGGGTCAGGTGAAAGGCGCCGGCGCGGGGCGCCGATTTGAGCAGCGCCAGCGCTGCGTCGAGGTCCGGTGCGTCGAGCACTGCGCGGGCGAGCACCATGCGCGGCGCTCCTGCGCCGCCGGCCAGCGGCCTGGTGTTGTTGACCGTCTGCACCAGCTTCGCCGACGTCGCCGCGAATGTATGGCCCGGCAACGAGCCGGGATAGACGAAGGCGGTGAATTGATTGCCGCCCTCAGATGTCACATGGGCCAGCGCGCAATGGCCGGCGAAATCCGGGTCGCCATCCTCGTTATGGCCGATGACATGCGGGGATCCGGGCAATTGCACCGTCGTGCAGCCATCGGGCGCCATTGCCCAGATGTCGCCGCGGCAGTTCCACAGGAAGACGTCGTCGAAAGCCAATTCAAGCCCGGCGGCGAGGCCCTGCAGCTCGGCCCAATATCGCGGAAAGCGTTCCCGCACGATCGTCGCCATCATGCCGATGCGGGGATCGGCGCGCCGAGCGTTTAGCTCGCGCCATGCGGCGGACGTCTGGAAATGGCCGTTGAGCGCCGCTCGGCCGAAGCGCCCGAGAGCGACCCCGACGTCGTAGGGCGACCCCGAGACATCGATGAAGGAAAGCCGGCGGCCGGCGTCATGCGACATGCTGCAGAAACTCTTTCAAGCGAGGATTTTGCGGGTTTGCAAGCAGCTCCCGCGGCTCGCCGTCGACAGCAATCTTGCCGCCTTCCATGAAGATCAGCCTGGTCCCGACCTTGCGGGCAAAGGCCATCTCATGGGTGACGACGATCATCGTCATGCCTTCCTCGGCCAGCGCCTGCATCACGCGCAGCACCTCGTGCCTGAGTTCAGGATCGAGCGCCGAGGTCGGCTCGTCGAACAGCATCAGCTTCGGCTTGACGGCAAGCGCGCGCGCAATGGCGACGCGCTGCTGCTGGCCGCCCGAAAGCTCGCTCGGATAGTGATGCGCCCGTTCGGCAAGACCGACCTTGGCGAGCATTTCCAGCGCCTGCTTGCGTGCCTCCTGTCGCGTCTCGCCACGCACGCGGCGCGGACCGAAGGCGACGTTTTCCAGCGCCGTCATCTGCGGAAACAGGTTGAACTGCTGGAAGACCATGCCGGCTTCCTGGCGGATCAGGCGGACCTTGCGGCCGCCGGATTTGACGCTGATGCCGTCGACGACGAGGTCGCCGCCATTGATTTCCTCCAGCGCGTTGATGCAGCGAAGCAGCGTCGACTTGCCGGAGCCGGAGGGGCCGATCAGCACCACCTTCTCGCCGGGCTCGATCGACAGATCGACCTGATCGAGGATGGTAACCTGGCCGAAGCGCTTGGTGACTTTGTTGAACGCCACGATGCTCACAGGATGCGCATCCTCTTTTCGGTCAGCCTCAGAATGAGCGTAAGCGTGCCCGTCATGATCAGGTAGAACATCGCCACAGCCGACCAGATCTCGACGGCACGGAAGTTGGCCGCCATGATTTCCTGGCCTTGCCGGGTGAGCTCGCCGACGCCGATGACGATGAACAGAGAGGTGTCCTTGAGGCTGACGATGAACTGGTTGCCGAGCGCCGGAATCATGCGGCGGAAGGCAAGCGGGCCGATGATGTAGAAAAGCACTTTCCAGAACGGCAGGCCGAGCGCCAGGCCGGCCTCGCGCAATCCGCGATGGACGGAAAGGAAGGCGCCGCGCACGATCTCGGCGATATAGGCTCCGGCATTGATGATGATCGCCATGATCGCCGCCGCCAGCGGATTGATGCGGACATCCGCCAGGATCGGCAGCGCGAAATAGATGAACATCACTTGCACGATGATCGGCGTGCCGCGAATGATCTCGATATAGACCATGGCGATGGCGTTGAGCACGATGTTGCCATAGGCGCGCGCCAGCCCGGCGGCGAAACCGATGACAAGGCCGCCGGCAAGACCGGCGAGCGCGATCAGCACGGTGAGGCGGGCGCCTTTAAACAGCTCGGGCAAGGCCTGCCAGATGACGGACCAGTCGAAATCCATGAGAGCCATCCTTCAGGGAAGGCACGCCGGCCATGCCGGCGCGCCAGGAGATCCAACGGGAAGCCGGTGGATCAGATCCAAGGGGAACCCTTGTGATCAGCTCTTCGGGGGCTCGGTGCCGAACCACTTCTTGTAGATGGCCTCGTAGGTGCCGTCGCCCTTCAGCTTGGCGATCGAAGCATTGACCTTGGCGACGAGCGGGCTGCCCTTCGGGAAGGCGATGCCATATTGCTGAGCCATCATCTGCGGGCCGACGGTCTTCACTTTCCCCTGGCCGTTGGTCTTGATGTAGTAGAGCACGTTCGGGGTGTCGTGCATGGCGGCGTCGGCGCGCCCGGTCGCGACCTCGAGATAGGCGTTGTCGCTGTTCGGGAACAGGCGCAGCTCCGTACCCTTGAAATGCTCCTTGGCATAGTCGGTCGCCGACGTGCCGGTCTTAACGGCAAGCGTCTTGCCGACGAGATCGTCCGGACCCTTTATCGTGCTGTCGACCGGCACCATCAGAAGGAAGCCGCTGTCGTAATAGCCGTCAGAGAAGTCGATGACCTTTTTGCGCTCGTCCTTGATTGTGATGCCGGCCAGGCCGACATCGACCTGCTTGGTCTGCAGCGCCGGGATGATGCCGTTGAAGTCCATCGGCTGCAGCGTGTAGGTCACGCCGATATCCTTGGCGATCGCGGCCCACAGGTCGATGTCGAAGCCGACATATTTGTCGCCTTCCTTGAACTCAAACGGAACGAAAGCGGTGTCGGTCGCCACGATCAGGTCATCGGCGAAGGCCGGCTGACCGAAGACGAGCGTTGCCGCGACGGCAGCGGCGGCGGTGAGGCTTGCGAGTGCGAACTTCATTTTCGGGTTCCCCTTTTTGTTGGATTGCCCAGCAAGCGTAACACCGTCGATCCCACTGCGCAAATTGAAAATGCATTGTACTATAAGATGCATTTCATATTTGCAGGATGCCGACGCGTTAGGCATCCGACCACTGGCTTCGCAACGCGTCCGCATCGGCGAGCGTCAGCCCGCAGGCTTCGACCGCCAGCCTTGTGGCCACGACGAGATCCTGGTTTCCGGAAGCCAGCGTCCCATCGGGGAGAAAAAGATTGTTCTCGAAACCAACGCGTGCATGTCCGCCGAGCAGAGCAGCTGCCGTCACGGAGGCCACTTCCTGGTCGCCGAAAGCGCAGACCATCCAGTGCCTCGCTGCGGGGATGCCAGGCGCCAGGAAGGGGAGCAGGTCGGCGGGCCGGGACGTCTGCCCTACCGTGTAGCGGCCGAGGACATAGAGGACCGGCAGATTGTCGAAGGGGATCAGACCGCGACCCGCCAGCGCCGCGAGATAGCTCGCCTCCTCGGGCGCATAAAGGATGATCTGCGGCGTGACTTTTTCCACGCGCAGCGTTTTAAGAAACGAGGCGAAGGCCGCTTCATGCGTTGGGTCAGGCACGAGCTCGCGCAAGGCAAGCGAAACCGCCTCCGGCCGCGTTTCCAGCACCACCCGCATCTGCTCGTCGGGCCGATAGAGGCCCAGCGCCTCGCTGGTGATCTGGAGAACGAGCCTGTCGCCGACACCGGCCCTGATCGCTGCGGTCGCGGCCCGATAGGCATCGGTGTCGAGCAGATGGCGTCCGTCGCGGTTGCGGACATGGACATGGATCATGGCGGCGCCGGCCTCGAGCGAGGCGGCGGCCACATCAGCCAGCTCATCTGGGATAATCGGCAGGGCCGGGTGATCGGCTTTGGTGCGCCGGCCACCGTTTGGCGCCACGGCGATCGCCACGCGATTCTGGTTCGGCATCGACTGCTCCATTTGTTGCATATAGATAATCTGTGCAACATATATTGCACGATCATCCATTCGCGTCTATGGTCGTGGCATGATCCGCGCGCCACTTACCGATGCCATTGTCGAGGCCTTCGACGGCTTGCCTTCGCAGTTGCAGGACGCTGCCCGCTACCTTTTGGATAACCCCGAGGACGTCGCGCTGTTGTCGATGCGCGAGCAGGCGCGCCGCGCCGGCCTGCAGCCCTGGACGATGGTGCGTCTCGCCAAGCGGTTGGGCTTCGACGGCTACGAGCCGGTGCGCTCGCTCTATGCCAACGCCATGCGGCAGGGTGAGCTCGGCTTCGCCGGCAAGGCGGGCACTCAGCTAGCGCACCAGCAGGAGGTTGGCGACCGGGCGTTGGCCGGCGAGATGGTGCGGTCGCTGGCGGAGCAGATCGCAAGGCTTGGCGAGCCCGAACAGCTCGACGCGCTTGCCACGGCGGCCGAGCGGCTCTACGCAGCACGCCGAATATTCTGCCTCGGGCTGCGCTCCAGCCATCCGGTCGTCGCGCATTTTTCCTATGTCATGTCCTTCCTCGGCGAGAAGGCGGTAATGCTGGACGGTGCCTCGGGAACTGGCACCGACGCCATCCGCCTCGCGACCGCCGAAGACGTCCTGTTCGTGGTCAGCGTCGCTCCCTACACCAGGCTCACCGTCGATCTTGCCCGCCGCGCCGCGGCGGATGGCGTGCCGGTCATCGCGCTGACCGACAGTGCCGTGTCGCCGCTCGTCGGGCTGGCGGCCCTGTCGGTGCTGGTGCCGACGGAAAGCCCGTCCTTCTTCCATGCCATGGCGCCGGCCTTCGTCGTCGGCGAGATCCTCGTGGCGCTGGTCGCCGGCAAAGGCGGGGACAAGGCGCTGGCCGCCATCCGCCGCACCGAGGACCAGCTGTCGCAACTCGACATCCACATCTTGCCGCCGCGCGGCCGGAGGAAATCATGACCCATATCCTGCATCGCCAGATCAACGCCGTGCTGCCGGTCGCCAGCGGCGGCAAGGGCATCGAGCTCTTCGACGGCAACGGGCGTGCCTATATCGACGCGTCGGGCGGAGCAGCGGTATCCTGCCTCGGCCACGGCCATCCCGATGTCATCGCCGCCATGCACCGGCAGGCCGACACGCTCGCCTATGCCCACACCAGCTTCTTCACCAGCGATGTTGCCGAAGCGCTTGCCGACCGGCTCGTTGCCGACGCGCCGGCCGGCATCAGTCATGCCTATTTCGTTTCCGGCGGCTCGGAAGCGGTCGAAGCGGCGCTCAAGATGGCGCGGCAATATTTCGTCGAGATCGGACAACCGCAGCGCCGCAACATCATTGCGCGCAAGCAGAGCTACCACGGCAACACGCTCGGCGCGCTGGCGACCGGCGGCAATGAATGGCGGCGCGCCCAGTTCCGGCCGCTGCTCATCGAAACGCATCACATTGATCCATGTTTTGCCTATCGCTTCCAGGAAGCCGGCGAGACCGACCAGGACTATGCCGCTCGCGCCGCGCAGGCCCTGGAGGACAAGATCATCGAGCTCGGACCGGAGACGGTTATGGCCTTCGTCGCCGAGACGGTGGTCGGGGCGACGGCCGGCGCCGTGCCGCCAGTGGCCGATTACCTGCGCCGCATCCGCGACATTTGCAACCGCCATGGCGTGCTCCTGATCCTCGACGAGGTGATGTGCGGCATGGGCCGCACCGGCACGCTGCACGCCTGCGAGCAGGATGGCGTCGCTCCCGACCTGATGACGATCGCCAAGGGGCTGGGCGGCGGCTATCAGCCGATCGGCGCGGTGCTGCTCAGCCAGAAGATCTTCGACGCCTTCGCGAATGGTTCGGGCCTCTTCCAGCACGGCCACACCTATATCTGCCATCCGATGGCCTGCGCCGCCGCACTCGCCGTTCAGGACGTCATTTCCCGCGACAGGCTGCTCGACAATGTGAAGGCGATGGGCGCGCATCTGGCGCGCCGGCTCGGCGAGCGCTTCGGCAACCATCCGCATATCGGCGATATTCGCGGGCGCGGCCTGTTCATGGGCGTCGAGCTTGTCGAGGACCGTTCGACCAAGCAGCCTTTCGATCCGAAGCGGAAGCTGCATGGGCGCATCAAGAAGGCGGCCATGGCGAATGGTCTTCTGGTCTATCCCATGGGCGGCACGATCGATGGCGCGGTTGGCGACCACGTGCTCCTGGCGCCACCCTTCATTTGCGACGTCGCGGCCATCGACGCGATTGTCGAGCGTCTCGGCGATGCCATCGGCGAGGCATTGCGGAGCTAACCCATCGGCCCATCAGTTCGTCGGGCCAAGCCTACAGGCAGTCGCGCGGTTCACAGCGGAATGAGCGGCGCGACTTCGCGGTCGGACGGCCGCTCGCTTGCCGCCAGCCCCGCAAGCACGCCGGCGCGATCGGCGGCGTTGCGGTTCTGGCTCATCTTGCGCTTGCCTTCGAGCTTCGTGATCGGCATGCGCAGGCCGACAATGCCTTTCAACTGCGACTGGATGAAATCCGCCGGCGCGTCCGACACGGCCCAGGGGGCGCTGCGCTCGCCTTCATGCAAATTGGTCAGGCGGGTCACCACCTCGAGCAGCCGGTCGGCATCCTCGAAGAACTCGATCGGCCCATAGGCGTGCACGGCGACATAGTTCCAGGTCGGCACCACCTTTCCGGTCTCCTGCTTGGTCTGGTACCAGGCCGGCGTCACATAGGCGTCCGGTCCCATGAAGATGGCCAGGCCATCGCCCAGCGGCGGCACGCGCCATTGCGGGTTTGCCTTCGCGACATGGCCGTAGATGACGCCATGCTCGCCCTCGCTGTCATCGAGGAAAAGCGGCAGCGGCGTCGCCAGCGGCCCTTCCGCCGTGGCGGTGACCAGCGTCGCGAGCCTCGCCGCTCGGATCGTGGCCGTGAGGCTCTCCTTGTCGTCGTCACGGAAGGCGGGTGGCGTGTACATCGCAAAACTCCTTGCGGCATAAAATGCCTGAAGTCCGGCCTGCTTAGAACATCCTGTCGCGGAAGTTTTGTGTGGTCCAGTTTGAACAAGGACGGCGTCGCGCGCCGGATCATTCCGGTGATCAAGGAGCAGAATCATTTCCGTGACATCAGCGCAAACGCTGGAGATTGGTCGAGGCCGTCCCAACCTCGTCATTCTATGGCGGAGCAAGGAGCGAAGCGACGCGGCGCAGACCATAGAATCCATGCCGTGACTTGAAAGCGCCGCCACGGTGCTGAATTTTGCTCCGTTGCACGCCTTGGCGAAGGTAACGGCATGGATTCCAGGGTCTTCGCGACGGAGCTTCGCTCCTGCTTCGCCCAGGAATGACGATCGCGATGGGCGTTTCGGCCAATCTCCAAGGCATGCCAAACGGAGCCGACTGGTCAAAATCTCTGTTCAGTGCCGCCGCTGGAGCAACTTCGGGAAAGCGCGATGCGGTTCCCTGTCCGGAAGTGCCTGATTTCAAGACAAACAGTTAGGGCAGCTCAGCAAAACGCTGAGCAGCCCTAACCTATCGACGCTTCAGAAAATCTCGTTGGTGAGCCGCTTCACCGGACCGAGCAGGATCGAGCCGGTCGGCACGCCATTGTCGATCGGGATGGCCTGGCGGTCCGGCATGTCCTCTTCCGGCGCGCCGATATTGGCCGTCACGATGACCGGGGTCTTGGTCGGCACGCGGTCGTAGAGGTCGATGATGTCCTGGTTGATCAGGCGCACGCAGCCCGACGACACCGACTTGCCGATCGACCACCATTCGGGCGATCCATGCAGGCGGTAGAGCGTGTCCTGGTTGCCCTGGAACAGATAGAGCGCACGCGCCCCGAGCGGGTTCTTCAGCCCGCCCGGCATGCCGCCATTCTTGGCGCTGTATTGCGTCAGCTCCGGCTGGCGCGCGACCATCTCGTCCGGCGGCGTCCATTTCGGCCACTTCTGCTTCCACTGCACGACCGCGTCGCCTGACCATTCGAAGCCGGCGCGGCCGAGGCCGACGCCGTAGCGGATCGCCTGGCCGCCCTCGCGCACCAGATAGAGGAAATGGCCGGTGGTGTCGACGACGATGGTGCCGGGGCGCTGCCCGGTCGGATCGGGAACGATCTGGCGCAGGAATCTGTGATCGATCTTGTTCACCGGAATGGGCGGCAGGTCGAAGCCGTTGTCCGACATCGCGCCATACATCGTCTCATAATCGCCGAGCGGCGGCTCGACAGGGGCCTGAGGCGGCGGCGTCTGGATGGGTGCCGGGCCTTGATCGCTGGTCGTGGTGCAGGCGGACAGGGCAGCCGAAGCAGCGCCGAGGGCTGTGAAATTGAGGAAGCCGCGGCGGCTGATGCGGAAGGAAGCGTCTGACATGGTTGCCTTTTCTAGGTCTCAATTCGCAAGAAAGCATGAATGCGAGGGTCCGTCGCCGGCGCCATCCATAACAGTCGGGGCGATAGGCGGTTCCAATTCTGGCCTGAGGGTGGACAGAAAAAGGCGAAGCTGTGACCACGCCACAGCTGTTGCGCTGCAGCAACAGCGGGGTCAGGGCGGTTCGCCACTTCACGGAAACGCCGAACTGCCCTTTCTTTTGTTTTGACGCAATTCCGTACGGAAGACCGCTTCACACTTTTCCTGGAATTGCATCAGACACCTGCCAGCAGCCCGTCGAGCGACGGCAGGATCAGCCCTGGCGGAAAGTCGCGGTATTCATCCGGCTGGTTGGTCCGGTTGATCCAGACCGTACGGAAACCGAACTTCGTAGCGCCCGCTATGTCCCAGCGGTTCGACGACTGGAACGACACCGCTCCCGGATAGAGCCGCCAGCTGGTGACCACCATGTCGTAGACTGACGGGTCGGTCTTGAAGCGTTTGACCTGGTCGACCGAAAACACGTTGTCGAGGATCTGGTCGAGCGCTGCGGATTTGGCCGCGGCGTCGAGCATTTCCGGCGAACCATTGGAGAGGATCGCAAGCTTCGCGCCGGATGCCTTGAGCGCCTTCAGCACGGCCGGCACCTCCGGATAGCAATCAAGCCGCCAATAGGCTTCGAGCAGCTTCGTCCGCAGCGCCGGATCGGCCGAGGGCACCTTGCGCAGCGCAAAATCGAGTGCCTGCTCGGTCAGTTGCCAGAAGTCGGTGTAAGAGCCCATCAGTGTGCGCACCCAGGAATATTCGAGCTGCTTGGCGCGCCAGATGTCCGACAGCAACTGGCCGTCAGGCCCGATCTCGCCGGCATGGCGGCGCACGGCGGCGTGCACGTCGAACAACGTGCCATAGGCGTCGAAGACATAGGCCGCATGATGCATGCTTGAGTTTTGCGGCGCGCGGGCCTGCCATGCAAGCATTGATTGCAGTCAAGTGCCTCTGGCCTCAACGATTTTTCCCGATGTCGGTTGACGCCGGCCGTCAAAGCATCGTCCTATGCCGGCCTGAAGTCATCGATCTGGACGGCAAACATGACACTGGCGACGGCGGCGCAAACCGCGACTTGGACCTATGTGGACGGCGACTGGTATGAGGGCAACGTTGCCATTCTCGGACCGCGCAGCCACGCCATGTGGCTCGGCACCAGCGTCTTCGACGGCGGCCGCTGGTTCGAAGGCGTCGCGCCCGACCTCGATCTTCACGCCGCCCGCGTCAACGCGTCCGCCACGGCGCTTGGCCTGAAGCCGTCGATGACGGCGCAGGAGATCGTCGGTCTGACCTGGGACGGCCTGAAGAAATTCGACGGCAAGACGGCGGTCTACATCAGGCCGATGTACTGGGCCGAGCATGGCGGCTATATGGGCGTGCCGGCCGATCCGGAGTCGACCCGCTTCTGCCTCTGCCTCTACGAGGCGCCGATGATTCCGCCCTCCGGTTTCTCGGTCACGGTGTCGCCGTTTCGCCGCCCGACCATCGAGACCATGCCCACCAACGCCAAGGCCGGCTGCCTTTACCCCAACAACGGCCGCGCCATCCTGGAAGCCAAGAACCGCGGCTTCGACAACGCGCTCGTGCTCGACATGCTGGGCAATGTCGCCGAGACCGGCACCTCCAACATCTTCCTGGTCAAGGACGGCCATGTGATGACGCCGGCGCCGAACGGCACGTTCCTGTCGGGCATCACCCGCTCGCGCACCATCAACCTGCTTGGCGACTACGGCTTCAGGACCATCGAGAAGACGCTGTCGGTTCGCGATTTTCTGGACGCCGACGAGATCTTCTCGACCGGCAACCACTCCAAGGTCGTGCCGGTCACCCGCATCGAGAGCCGCGATCTGCAGCCCGGGCCCGTGGCCAAGAAGGCGCGCGAGCTCTATTGGGAGTGGGCGCATTCGACGTCCGCCGCCTGAGCCGCCGGAGTTTCACTGTTTCACGGAACGGCGACCCACTCTTTCTCCTGTTTGGCGCAATTCCGGAGGGAAAACCCTTTCACACTTTTCGGCGAATTGCTCTAAAGTCGCTCGGCGCTTCATTCCGGAGTTGCCCCAACCCATTCCAGACCTATCTAACTCCGGTAGTTTCACCGGATTTTTTCCTCGAGGGAGTACCATCCATGGCTTTTGAGTTGCCCGCCTTGCCTTACGACTACGAGGCGCTTCAGCCCTATAT
Organism: Mesorhizobium sp. M2A.F.Ca.ET.043.05.1.1; assembly: GCF_003952445.1. Taxonomy (NCBI): domain Bacteria; kingdom Pseudomonadati; phylum Pseudomonadota; class Alphaproteobacteria; order Hyphomicrobiales; family Phyllobacteriaceae; genus Mesorhizobium; species Mesorhizobium sp. M2A.F.Ca.ET.043.05.1.1. The sequence continues at coordinate 3,057,605 of NZ_CP034446.1, read as the reverse complement.
GTCGAAGGAGACGCTGGAGTATCACCACGACAAGCACCACAAGGCCTATGTCGACAACGGCAACAAGCTGGCCGCCGAGGCCGGCCTTGGCGACCTGTCGGTCGAAGAGGTGGTCAAGCAGTCCTTCGGCAAGAATGCCGGGCTCTTCAACAACGCCGCCCAGCACTACAACCACATCCATTTCTGGAAGTGGATGAAGAAGGGCGGCGGCGGCAACAAGCTGCCCGGCGCGCTACAGACGGCCTTCGACAGCGATCTCGGCGGCTATGACAAGTTCAAGGCGGATTTCATTGCCGCCGGCACCACCCAGTTCGGCTCCGGCTGGGCCTGGGTCTCGGTCAAGAACGGCAAGCTGGAAATCTCCAAGACCCCGAACGGCGAGAACCCGCTGGTGCATGGCGGCTCACCGATCCTCGGCGTCGACGTCTGGGAGCACTCCTACTACATCGACTACCGCAATGCGCGGCCGAAATATCTCGAAGCCTTCGTCGACAGCCTGATCAACTGGGACCATGTCCTGGAACTCTATGAGAAGGCCAAAGGCTGAGCATTTTTTTGATGAAAGCCCCGGCATGCCGGGGCTTTTCATTTCGTGCGGGAGGAAACTAATTCCTTAACACTGACATTTTGACCCGTTGGTTCGTGGGCGTTGGCAGATCCCATGCCTTGGCGATTGGCCGAGACGCCTATCGCGGTCGTCATCCACGGGCGGAGCAAGGAGCGAAGCGACGCGCGCAGACCCGAGGATCCATGCCGTGACCTGGAAGCGCCGCGGCGGTCCAGAATTCTGCACAGTTGCACACTTCGGTCTCGGTAACGGCATGGATTCCAGGGTCTGCGCGCGTCGCTTCGCTCCTTGCTCCGCCCTGGAATGACGAGGTTCAGGCGCCTCCAGCTCATCCCCAGCGTTTGCGCTGACTACCCCAGCGGACGTTGATAGACTTGCCCGACAAGCCTGCAATATTTCAAAATCACTGTGTTGAGGAAACTAAGACAGTCAGCAAAATCGTCACGGCGAAGGGGAATAATCCGCCTGTGACGTCCGTTAACACCCAATCCCCAATCTCTTCATCCACGGAGCCAATTGAATGAGAAAGCTTGTCCTTGCCATCTCTATGCTCGCCTTTGCCGGTTCGGCCGCCTTTGCCGATCCGATCCAGGAGCGCCAGGCGCTGATGAAGGAGCGCGGCAAGCTCGCCGGCCAGTTGTCCAAGGTGGTCAAGGGCGAGGAGGATTTCGACGCGGCCGCCGTGCTGACGACGCTGAAGGCCCTGCAGGCCAATGCCGAAAAGTTCGATGCCGAAAAACTGTTTCCGGCCGGCTCCGACAAGGGCGACACCACGGCAGCACCCAAGATCTGGGAAGATATGGCCGGCTTCAAGGCCGCCGAGGACAAGTTCCTGGCCAACACCAAGGAAGCGGTCGCCTCGCCGCCGGGCGATGTCGATGGTCTGAAGGCGCAGCTCAACATCCTTGGCGGCGATTGCGGCGCCTGCCATCAGACCTACAGGATCAAGAAGGGCTGATCGCCTGATATGGCCTGGCTGAAGAAGCTCGTCGGCGCCGCCATCGTGCTTGGCGGCGCGGCGGCCGCCGCCGGCTGGGCCCTGTCGGCACCGGTCAGGCTTGACGCTGGGGCCATCGCGCAGCTCGGCCCCGGCGACGCCGCCAGGGGCAAGCGCATCTTCTATGCCGGCGGCTGCACCTCCTGCCATTCCAAGCCCGGCGCCCAGGGCGACGCCCAGCTGCAGCTGGCCGGTGGACTGGAGCTCAAGACGCCGTTCGGCACCTTCGTTCCGCCCAACATCTCGCAGGACCGGAAGGACGGCATCGGCGCCTGGAGCGAGGAGGATTTTGCCAACGCCATGCTGAAAGGCGTGTCTCCCTCGGGCGAGCATTTCTATCCGGCCTTTCCCTATGCCTCCTACGCGCGCATGAAGCCGGCCGACATCGCCGATCTCTACGCTTTCATGAAGACGCTGCCGGCGGTCGCCGGCAAGGCGCCGGACCATAAGCTTTCCTTCCCCTTCACCATCCGCCGCGGCATCGGCCTGTGGAAGCTTCTCTATCTCAGTCCAGAGCCGGTGATCGCGTTGCCCGACGGCACGCCGGACAAGGTGCTGGCCGGCCGCTACCTCGTCGAGGGTCCCGGCCATTGCGGCGAATGCCACACGCCGCGCGATTTCGCCGGCGGCGTCAAGAAGGGCGAATGGCTGGCCGGCGCCGTGGCTGCCGAGGGCACCGGCGTCGTGCCCAACATCACTCCCGACGGGAAGAGCATCAAGGACTGGTCGGAAGCCGATATCGCCAACTATCTCGAGACCGGCTTCACGCCCGATTTCGATTCCGTCGGCGGCGCCATGGTCGAGGTGCAAAAGAACATGGCGCAATTGACGGCGGACGACCGCGCAGCGATCGCCGCCTATCTCAAGGCTATCCCACCGCACCCCAACGGCTATCCGGCGCGCAAGCCGGCGAGTTGACCTTTATATTACGGGTGGCGGTCGCCCAGGAAATCGAAGCCGTTTTCGAAAAAGTGGTTGTAGTCGCAGGTCAATTCCTCGCCGGGCGCGATATCGCGCAGCGCGTAGGTTTCCTCGGGCGAGGAGACGTCACAGTTCGGCTCGTCGGCGTGGTTCATGTAACGCGCGTCGTCCGCCTCGAAGACGATGTAGTTTGGGTCGCGCCGGTCCGGATAGGAATAGCGGTCGAGATAGGACTTTACCGGCCCGCTCTCGCCCTCATAGGTGTCGACGGGAATGCGCCGGTCGAACCTTGGGTCGAGCTTCCAGATCAGCGTGCCCTTTGCAATGCGGTGTTTGGCGAAGACGCCAATGCCCTGGATGGGCGATTTGTCGAGATAGACGTCGACGAGCAGCATGACGAACCTTGTGAATGAACAGCCGGCGCGGTCCAAGGGCCACGTCCAAAAAAGCAGAGCATTGCGTAACGCGCGCCCTTGTCAATTGCGAGTGGAAAATCAGGTCTTCCCGGTCACTTTCAGGGCATAGGCGTAAATGTAGGCGATCTCTTCCAGCCGGGAGAAACGCCCCGAGGCGCCTGCGTGTCCGGAATCCATGTTGATCTTGAACAGCACGGGGTTGTCACCCGCCTTGCGTTCGCGCAGCCGCGCCACCCATTTTGCCGGCTCCCAATAGGTGACGCGCGGATCGGTGAGGCCCGCCAGCGCCAGGATCGGCGGATAGTCGAGCGCCGCGACATTGTCATAGGGCGAATAGGCGGCGATCGTCTCGTAGTCGTCGGCGGACGCGATCGGGTTGCCCCATTCCGGCCATTCCGGCGGCGTCAGCGGCAGGCTGGCGTCGAGCATGGTGGTGAGCACGTCGACGAACGGCACCTCGGCGACGATGCCGCCGAAGCTTTCCGGCGCCATGTTGGCGATCGCCCCCATCAGCATGCCGCCGGCGGAGCCGCCTTGCGCGACGATGCGGTCATGCCTTGTGTAACGCTCGGCGACGAGATGGCGGGCGCAGGCGATGAAATCGGTGAAGGTGTTCATCTTCTTCGCCCGCTTGCCGTCCTCGTACCAGCCATAGCCCTTGTCCTTGCCGCCGCGCACATGCGCGATGGCGTATACGAAGCCGCGGTCGACCAGCGACAGGCAATTGGTGTTGAAGGCCGAAGGCACCGTGATGCCGTAGGAGCCGTAGCCGTAGAGCAGGCAGGGCGCCGAGCCGTCCAGCGGCGTGTCGCGATGGTAGAGCAGCGAGATCGGCACCAACTCGCCATCGGCCGCGGGCGCCATCAGCCGGCGCGTGACATAGTGCTCCGGATCGTGGCCGGAGGGCACTTCCTGCGTCTTCAGGAGCACGCGCTCGCGGCTGCGCATATTGTAGTCGAACACCTGCGCCGGCGTCGTCATCGACGAATAGGTGAAGCGCATCGTCTCGGTATAATACTCGTAGGAGCCGGAAAGGCCGAGCGAGAAAGCCTCCTCGTCGAAGGAGATGAAATGCTCCTCGCCGCTGGCGCGCTCGCGCACGACGATGCGCGGCAGGCCGTCCTTGCGCTCAAGTCTCACCATGTAGTGCTTGAAGCCCAGCACCGAGAGGATCAGCCGTCCCGGCTCGTGCGGCACCAGTTCCTGCCAGTTGGCGCGCACCGGATTGTCGACCGGCGCGGTCATGATCTTGAAGTCCTTGGCGCCGTCGGCGTTGGTCAGGATGAAGAAGACGTCGCCGCCTTCTTCCAGGTCGTATTGCAGCCCGGCCTCCCGCACCGCTACCAGCCTGGGCGCCGCTGAAGGATCATCGGCCGGCAGAAGCCGGTACTCGGACGTCTCATGGTCGTTGATGCCGATCAGGATCCAGTCATTGGCGCGCGTGCCGCTGACATCCATGAAGAAGCCCGGATCGGTCTCCTCATAGATCAGCCGGTCATTCTCCGGCTTGTCGCCGACCTTGTGGAAGAACACTTTCGACGGGCGATGGTTGTCGTCGAGGCGGGTGTAGAAGAAGCCGTCATCGCCGGCATTCCAAACCCCGCCGCCGCCCGTATCCGGGATCAGGTCACCAAGATCGGTGCCACCGGCAATATCGCGCACGCGGAGCGTGAAGAATTCCGAGCCCTTGTCGTCGAACGCCCAGATGAGCTTCTTGTGGTCCGCGGAATGGTCGACGCCGCCGAGCCGGAAATAGGCTTTGCCCTCGGCCTCCGCGTCGCCATCGAGCAGGATTTCCTCGCTGCCGCTATCGCGCGAGGTGCGGAAATAGCGCGGCTGCTCGCCGCCCTGCCGGAAGGAAGAGCCGTAGGCATAGGGGCCGTCCTTCATCGGCACCGTGGAGTCGTCCTCCTTGATACGTCCCTTCATCTCGGCAAACAGCCTGCCGCGCAGATCCGCGGTGCCGGCCATCAGGACGGCCTGATAGGCGTTCTCGGCCTCGAGATGGGCTCGAATCCGGCCGTCGAGCAATGAAGGTGCGCGGAACACGGCCTGCCAGTTATCGGCCCGCATCCAAGCATAGTCGTCGCTGCGGGTGATGCCGTGGTGCGTGTCGGCCACCGGATGTTTCTCAGGCGTCGGTGGGCTGGCGGCCGGGAAGGCGGGAGTCAGGGCGGAAGTGCTGGTCATTACGTCTCGCTGCGGAATTTGCTTGAATGACGAATGAACACGCCGCTCAGCGGCGGTTCAAGGGGCGCGGCTCAAGATGGTCTACAGAAGCCAAGTCGAAGGGGGAAAGATGAAATCCTGTGTTTCTACCGCTATGTCTGTCACCGTCCTTGCGGCGGGTCTGGCTTTTTCCAGTCCGTCTCATGCAACCGTCTTTGCCGCCTGGCAAGTGGCGGGCGTGCCGTTCGGCGACACGCTCAACGCGCGAAAACATCCCTCCAACGCATCGCAAAAACAGGCCGCCTATCCGAACGGCACCGTGCTGCAGATGACCGGCCGCTGCACAGGCGGCGTAAATCTGCTCGATATCGCCCGGCAGCCGCAATGGAAACAGCGCCAGGCGATCCGCTACCGCTGGTGCGAGGTGTGGCACGACTCGGCGCAGAGTGGCCATTTCGTCACCGGCTGGGTCTACGGCAAATATATCGCGCCTTATTGACCGACCGTCGGCTCGCCTTGTCGGACCGGCCGGCAGAGCAGCTTGCCTGCGCTACGTTGCGCCACAGGATTCATCGTGCTGGCGCAACAGGCATCCAAGCATTGGTCAAGCATCGCGAGCCATGTCGTGCGGCGATCGGATGTCTAACATGGGGGTGACGCAACGTCATGGCATGCTGGTCTGGCCAGAAAAATCTCGCGAAGTTACACGCCGCACGAATTTTTGAAGCTGAAACGGCAATATTTGATGAATATCGCCCAATATAAGTCAATATGCGAATTGACTTACTTGCGATGCGGCGTCATTAAGATGACCGACGCGAATCGCAGGGTTTTCCTGAATGAAATTCGCGCGATGCCCGACCTCGGAAAAAAGGGCGTAATTTTAGAAACAACTCTCGTTGGGGCCTGAGCACTATGGAAATCGTCGAAACACCTTCCAAAAACGGTGATGCGCTGATCGAGCTGACCGCCGATGTCGTCGCCGCCTATGTGAGCAACAACCCGGTGCCCGTTGGGGAATTGCCGAACCTTATCGCCGACGTCCATGCCGCGTTGGGCCGTGTCGGTGGTTCGCCGGAGCAGCCGTCGGCCGAGAAGCAGAAGCCGGCCGTCAATCCCAAGCGCTCCGTCCATGACGACTATATCGTCTGTCTCGAGGACGGAAAGAAGTTCAAATCGCTGAAGCGTCACCTGATGACCCATTACCATCTCACGCCGGAAGAATACCGTGAGAAGTGGGGGCTGGACGCCAACTATCCGATGGTCGCCCCCAATTACGCGGCTGCCCGCTCGCAGCTCGCCAAGAAGATGGGTCTGGGCCGCAAGCGCAAGGGCCGCTGATCGGCTTCGTTCCTCAAGCAAAGTTCGACGGCGCCCTTGCGGCGCCGTTTTGCTTTTTGGATAGCGAAGACGATATGGACCGGATCAGGCCGTCTGCTTCAGCGCCGCTTCCGCGTCGCGCTTGATGCGCTTGACCATCGAACGCAGGCCGTTGGCGCGTTGCGGCGACAGATGCTCGTCCAGCCCGAGCTCCTTCAGCGTCGCTTCAGCATCCGTGCTCTGGATCTCGCTTGCCCGCCGGCCCGAAAACAGCGCCAGCATGATGGCGACGAGGCCGCGCACGATGTGGGCGTCCGAATCGCCCTGGAAGCTGATCACCGGATCGGCGCCCGCTCCCTGCTCGGTGGTGAGCCACACCTGGCTGACGCAGCCGGGCACCTTGTTCGCGGCCGTGCGTTCGTTCTCGGGGAAAGGCGGCAGGCCCTCGCCGAGTTCGATCACATAGCGATAGCGGTCCTCCCACTCGTCGAGCAGGGAAAAGTCGTCGCGGATCGTCTGGATCGGGGTGGTCATGGCCCGCATATAGTGGCGCGGCACCGCCGCGTCACGGAAAAAGAAAGACGCCGCGGGCGTCGAGAGGTCGGACGGGCCCGCGGCGTAGCCAAGTGGCGGCTGAAGATTGTCTCAGTTCTTGGAAGTCAACAGCACCGGTATGTTGACCTTGGCGGGCAGCACGATGTCCTCGGCGACGCTGCCGGTGGTCATCTTGGCCGTGTCCGCAACCTTCGTCTCGGCCGCGCCTGCCTGCTCCGATTTGTCGTCGATCATGGCGGCGGCGATCTTGGCCGTTTCCTGAGCCCGGACTGTAATGGTGTACATGGCAGATTTGCCGGTTTCGCAGACATCGGGCTTGCGCTCGCACAGCCCCGCAATGTCACCCACTGCCTCGCGCGCCGCGAACAGCGCCTGGATCGGCCCGACGCTCTGCTGGCCGTCCTCGCCCGGACCGACGCCGAGCGGCAGCGCCAGCAGCACCAGCGAAAACCAGAAAGCCATCCTGATCAGAAAGCCCATCTCACTTGCCTCTCGTGCGGGATGGATCCTGCATCCATCCGTGACGGATCATGCATCCATCGGCATGACCTCTTTTATGGGCACGATAATGGCACGGTCACGCAAAGGACGGCTTGCCTCGAAACCGTGAATTTATCTCAAATTTTAGGCGAATTCGAAAGGAATTGGTTTTGAAGCGGACTTGTGTCGAATCTCATCGCCAGCATTAACTTTACGATAACCATATATCGCGTTGTTATTGAATGATTTTTTCTTGGACGGCGATTAGCCGCCTCAAGTTCAGGTCCGTTTTGGCACAGACCTCGCGGCTAACGCGCCGTTTACCATGGCGCCAACTCGACGTGCTTTGCGGGGCCGGCATCACAATATTTGCCTTGGGGCGGTCGCTGGCACCCGCCAGCCTTATCCATTCCTTAAACGCTGGATGCGAGTTTCAAGGCATTGATTGAGTCACCTGCCAGGCAGGATGTTTTTTACCACCGGGTACGCGTGCGTTGAGTTCGATTTCAGCCAGATACGTTCAATTGCCCGGCGCGGTTGCCGCCGGCTGCGAACGCTTGGTTCACCCCACCGTGACGAGTGAGGCGGAACGTTTGCGCCAGCGCCGCTTCATCGGGGTCATGCTCGCCTCGCCCTTCCTTGCCGCGGGTGCCGCGGTGACGCTAGTCACCTCGAGCCTCGGCGCGGCCGTCACCATGGCCGCCATCTTTGCCGCTTTCGGCTTGTGCTGGTTCGCCGCGCTTCTGGTCGCCGCCACTGGCCACATGGCGCTCGCCGGCCGCATGGCGGTCGCCTTGGGCGGCCTCGCGCTTGCCGGCGCAATAGCGGCGGCAGGGGGACTGGCCTCGCCGGTCGCGCTGCTTGGCTTGGCATTGCCGATCGAGACCTGGTGGGTCTCCGGGTCGCGGCGTGCCGCGCTATCGAGCGTGCTGGCGGCGGTCGCCGCGATCGTTCTGCAGCCCTTTGCCGGCCAGCTCCTGCCGCCTGGCGAAATCGCCGCCTGGCACTGGCTGCTGCCGCTGGCCTGGGCGCTGACATTGTTGCCGCGTGCCGCCGCCTTCGCCAATCCTGCCGGCCTGCGGCCGGCGGAGCCCGCCGGCGATCGTCTCGAGGATGTGATCGACGCCGTCGTGCTGCGCGTCGGCCGCCAGGGCGAAGTGCTCGAGGCCTCCGCCAAAGCGCGTTCGGTGCTGAAACTGGCGCCGGAGCTCCTGCTCGGCACCGGCCTGTTCGACCGCGTCCATCTGTCCGACCGCGTCGCCTATCTCACCGCCTTGGCCGACATGCGCGAGGGGGCGCCGAAGCGCCGGCTTGAGCTGCGCATCCGCCTGCCGCGCGAGGGTTCGAGCGCTGCCGATAATTTCCGTCCGTTCAGTCTCGACTTGCTGCGCGGCGAAGCCGAACGCGACGTCTTCATGCTGGTGCTGCGCGAGAACGACGATGTCGCGGAGCTGCGCGAGGAGCTTGCGGAAGCCAGGGAGGCCGCCGCGGCCGCCGAAGTGGCCAAGGGCCGCTTCCTGGCGGTGGTCAGCCACGAGCTGCGCACGCCGCTCAACGCCATCATCGGCTTTTCCGACATGCTGCTGCATGAGATGTTCGGCGCCTTCAAGGACCCGCGCCAGAAGGAATATGTCGGCCTGGTCAGGGAGTCCGGCCAGCATCTTCTGTCCGTCGTCACCTCGATCCTCGACGTCTCGCGCATAGAGGCGGGCGCCTATGCGACCGAGCTGGAGACGTTCCGTTTCGTCGAGGCCGTCGACATGTGCCGCTCGATGATGCGGCCGCTGGCCGACGCCAAGGGCATCGTTCTTGCCACCCAGATCGCGCCGGATGCCGGCGAGATCAATGCCGACCGTCGCGCGGTGCAGCAGATCCTGATCAATCTCGCTTCGAACGCCGTCAAGTTCACGCCCGATGGCGGCAGCGTGGTGATCGGCGCCAAGCGCGTCGGCTCGCGCCTGCATTTCTGGGTCAGCGACACCGGCATCGGCATTGCCGAGGAGGATATGGCCAATCTCGGCAAGCCTTTCATGCAGATCCAGAACGACTACACGCGCCGTTTCGAGGGAACCGGGCTCGGCCTGTCGCTGGTCAAGGGCCTGGTGGCGCTGCACGACGGCACGATGTCGATCGAGAGCGCGCCGGGTGAGGGCACCACGGTGACGATCGGCCTGCCGGTGAGCGGGCCGAAGCGGCATTCCGGTGCGCAACCCGGTGTGCTGGCCATGCCGGCGGCGAAGCCGAAGGGGGATAGAGATGGGGAGGGGAATGGCTCGCTCCGCAAAACGGCGTAAGGTGGTCGAACCCGATCGCGGCGTCCTTGCCGAAGGCGCGGCCGCGGTCGGCCAGTTGATCGCAAGCAACCCGGTCCTGGTCGGCGGTTCCACCGCCTTCCTGGTGACGCTGTTCTATGTCTCGGCCAATGCGCTCTGGTATCAGCCTTTTCCGCACACCGGCGCCTTCTTTGCCACCCGCAGCATCGAGAATTTCCCGCATACCGTCTCCAACGAGCCGGAGACCACCATCAACATCGTGCGCCAGCCGCCGGCACAGCCGGTGGCCAAGCCGGATCCGATCGTCCAGCAGGTGCAGGGCATCCTGAAGGACCTCAACTTCTATGACGGCACAGTCGATGGTCTGACCGGACCGGCAACGCGCAAGGCGATCCAGGCCTACCAATTGAAAGTCGGGCTGCCGGGCTCGGGCGAGATCGACGGCGCGCTGCTCGACCAGCTTGGCACGCGCCAGACGACGGCGGCGATTCCACATCCGGCGCCGCGGCCGGCCGACACGGCAGCAGCCACGCCGTCCGCCAAGCCATCGGTAATTCCAGTCTCGGCTCCAGCCGATGGCGCCACGCCCGATGCCCGCATCGTCAAGATCCAGGCCGGCCTGAAAGCTTTCGGCAACAACGACATGCAGCTCGACGGCAAGGTCGGCGCCCGCACCAAGGCCGCGATCAAGGAATTCCAGGCCCTGTTCGGTCTGCCCGAGACCGGCGAGCCGGACGACGCCGTCTACGTCAAGATGCGCGAGATCGGTCTGACGAACTGAGCGGCGGCAACGATCGTTTCGGTTCCTTCATTCTTGCGGTAAGAACCGCGCATGACATCCGGAAACCACCCATGCGCGTAACGACCGATCTGTGGGTCTCGGCCCTTGTACGCCGCGTCTTCGGCGCCGGCGGCTTTGCCGCGGTGGTCAAGCGCGGCGCGACCGAGGCGGGCGCGGTATTCGTGCTGTCGCGCGGGCGGATGGGGGAGGTCGCTCTTTATGGGCCGGCGCCGCAGACGAGCTACGACTCGGCCAAGCCGGATGAGCGCTTCTTCACCTTGCTCGATGCCGGCGACGATAGCGCCGCCTTCGATGCGCGGTTGGAGCGCGAGAAGAAATTCGATCCCGACATCTGGGTGGTCGAGATCGAGGCAGGGACTGTACCGGTCGAAGAGCTTCTTTCGGTAAAGGCCGACTAGGGCGTTTCACCATTCATGGGACCGGAATCGCGATGAGAGCAAGAGCGCCGGGCGAGAAGGTTCATCATGCCGCTTCCCCCTTCTGGACGGGAAACCGGGCAGCGAAGACTTCCTTGGCTGCAAACAGTCCGTTGAGCGCCGCAGGAAAGCCGGCATAAACCGTCATCTGGATGATGGTTTCGATAATTTCGTCCTTGGTCAGCCCGACATTGAGCCCCGCCTCGATATGGACTTTCAGTTGCGGGGTCGCGGTTCCCATCGCAGTCAGCGCCGCGATGGTCGCGATCTCACGGGCGCGCAGATCGAGGCCGGGGCGGCTGTAGATGTCGCCGAACGAGAACTCGAACACGTATTTCGCGAAGTCGGGGGCAATGTCCGCCAGGGCGGCGATGACATTGTGGCCGGCTTGGCCGTCTATTTCAGCGAGCGCCCGCTTGCCGCGTTCCAGCCGGCTTTCGCTGACGTTCGGGGATTGATGCGTCATAGTCCTTCATCCTCTTTTCAACGCCGGCATATCCGGCAATCTTGGTGTCGAGGACGAGAAGGCAGGCTTGCAGTTTGGCCAGATGCGCACGGACACGCTCGCGGTGCTGCTCGAGCAACGCGCCGCGCTCCGCTTCCGTGTCGACGCCGCGCTCCCGCAAGGCCGCGTAACGCAGCATTTCCCGAATAGGCATCCCTGTCGTTTTGAGGCGATCGAGAAATTCTATCCAGGTCAGGATTGATGCGTCGTAGTCACGTTGGCCCGATTGGTCCCTGTCGGCATGGGGAAGCAGCCCGATCCGCTCGTAGTAGCGGATGGTGTAGGCAGACAGTCCCGAACGCTTCGCCAGCTCGCCAATCTTCATCACGCTCTTCTTTCGTCACGACGCGCAGAAAGCTACGAGTTAGAGTGCGCTCTAAGTCAAGAGGCTTTGTCACTTCGTCGTGTCGCGGAAATGCTAAGTTTCGCGACGGCATCGGATCGTTGATTTTAGCTGAAAAAACAAACGCTTAAAGCGCATCCCCTGGATCCTTCCAAGCGCGAGGCGCTTGAAGCCGGTCAGGATGCCTTGAGACTGGAGCTCGCGTCGTCGCCGTTCGATGCGTCGCGTCGCTCGCCACCGATCGTGTCGGCCGCTTTGTCGCGGATGGCACGCGAAAGGGTCTCGGCCTTCCAGGCGCGCACCTTGTCCAGCGCCGCCTCGCGGTGCAGCAGCCGGTAGCGGTCGAGGAACAGCCGGATCGCCTGCGGGTGCGGGAACTCGCCGGGATAGACCGCGACCGCGATCAGGAAGGCCCTGTCCTCGCTGAGGTCGAGGGCACGCAGCGCCGCAAGCAGGGCGGTATAGCCCGACTGCCCGGTCACCGAGCGGGCCGTCGCGAAGTCGATCTCGAGCGCATCGGCCAGCGCGGTCTGGAAGAAGGCCGTGTTGCCGGTCAGCGCCGTCTCGCGCAGCCTCACATAGGCCGGCTGGCCGAGGAAGGTGTTGACGTCGGCAGCATCGCCGGCTGGGCGCATCATCGACCGCAGGCGGCGCCGCGCGTTCTCAGCCGCTTCGCCGGACACGGGACGGTCGGTGTCCGCCTTGGCCACGGGTTCCGGTTTCGGCGTGAGCTTCGTGACCGTTTCCGGCGGCCGCATCTTGACCAGCGTCGGTCTTTCCAGCGCGCGGATCAGGTCGGCGATCGTCGGGTTGAGCTCCTTGCGGCGCGCAATGGCGCGCGCATGCGGCAGCCCATGCCGGCCGATCAGCGCGATGAGGTCGATGTCGCTCAGCGCGTTGGAGCGGGTGAGCAGGGGCGCCGCAATCTCGACCGGCTCCTCGGCCAGTCGCCGCACCAATGCGGCCGGCGCGTATTCGCATTCGGAAAGGGCGGCGGCGACATAGCGGCGCGATTCGACCGAGACCTCGTCGAACAGCGGCAGCGTCAGGTCCTCGAGCTGGGCGATCTCGCGTCGTGAAGGGCGCGTCAGCGAGCAGAAGGCCGAGACCGCGGCGCGGAACAGCCTTTCGGCCTTTCCCGCTTCGGTCCGGATAGCGATTTGCCTGAAATCCGAAGATGACACGGAGGTTACGCCCGACACTCGACACAACTCCTGAACCGCGCAATCCGGCCGGGCCGGTTCGCAACTCCAGGAAAAACAAACATCAAATTAGCCGCGATCCGTTAGCGCTCCGTTAACCCTCTAGCCCCCTTAATCAACTTTGGAGGCGTTGCGTTGTGCTCCGGTCAAACCGAGAGGGAATGCGCGAACCATGGGCATGGTCCTGTCTTTTGTGCCGCGTGCGGCACCTGTAAATCGAGCAAGTCACGACACCGCGACGGCGGCGGTGATCATTTTCCCCGGCGTCCGTTATGAGTTGCACCCGCAGGCCGATGCGGTCCGGCCGGGCGACAGCGGCTCCGACAGGCCAGTCTCTCCGCCGCCCGCCAAGCCGCATCACTGAACGGGCTCGCCTTTCTCAGTCGTCCTGCAATTCGCAGCTGCTCTGCTCGAGGAAGCGCGACACGATCGGCTTCCAGCTCTCGTCCGGCACGAAGGCGCGGACGACGAAGATGCCTTCCTCGATCGGCGCCTCGACAAAGATCGCGCCTTGCAGATCCTCCGGAAGGTCGCGCCGCACATCGATCATCTGCGCCGGCGTCAGCACCACCGTATCGAGCTTCTCGCCATTGGCGTTGTGATCGTTGAAGGAATAGATGTTGTGGCCGCCGCGGTCATAGACCGAAGCCGACCAGAACGGCACGTCGCCGGGCGCCTTGATCCGCACCAGGCCGTCGGCAAGGTCGAAGCGGCAGGCGGCGGCATAAAACAGCGGATCGACCGATTTCACCACCGGCGCGCCGCCGGCTTCGGCGTCAAGCCGCGTCATCTTGTAGAGGTCGGAGGCCATCGCCAGCCGCGACCAGGCATCGCGCTCGGAAAATTCCGGCACCAGGAACAGCACGACGATATGCACGATGCCGGCGCCGAGCAGGCCGAGGATGAGGGCGTGCAGCAGCCTACGCATTGCAGCCCGCCTTCAGGATGCGGGGCAGCGTCACGTCGGAGAGGCCGGTGCTCGAGGCGATCGGCGTGTCGTAGAAGGTCAGCACGAAATACATCTTGCCAGACCCGCCGGTGAGCAACCAATTGCCGGGGGCAGGGCGATTGCCGACCGAAATGACGACGGAATTGTCGGGCCGGCGCAGCACTTCGTAGGACTGCAGCGCCGCCTGCCTTGGCTTGCCGGTGTCGATCACGCCAAGCGACTGATCTGCGGCATAGAGCGTCCAGAAGCGGGCGGTCGGGTAACCGCCTTCGATCGCGTAGGTGCATTCGCGTCTCAGCGGCTCGCCTGCATCGTCTCGCTCGGCGACGAAGGCCAGCCCCTCGGCCTGGCCGAGCGCCAGCACGCCCTCGCGCGCCACGCGCGCCTTGGAATAGGGGTCGGCGGCTAAAGTCCCGACTTCGGGGAAGGCCGTCCATTGGCCGATGCGGATCGCCCCGACGCCATCCTGCGCGTTCAGCGCATACCAGACGCTGTAGCCGCCAAGCCCGATGGCTATGGCAAGCGAAAGCAGCGTCAGGATGGCGTTCTTGAGCATGAGAGCCGCAAACAGAGGAGGTTGCCCGGGATATCGCGGCGCGGGGTGCCGTGGCAAGCCGGCTTCGCATGAGGGGTGGCTAGATCAGGACGACGTTCCAGCGGAACGTCGTCGTGATCTATTTTTTGTTGGAGCATGATCTATCCGAAAACCGGTTCCCACTTTTGCGGGACCATGCTTTAAAGCGCCGAAAGCGTTTCCGGCAGGGCGGGCGCATCGAGCACGGGCGCGGCCTGGAACGTCTTGGTCATGTCCCTCAGCGTCTGGGTGGTGCGGCTGGAAAGCACCGGCGGCCGTTCGGCCTTGGCTTGCGCCTCCGCGGCGTCGGCTTCCTTCTTCGCTGCTTCCTCTGCCTTGGCCGCGACCTCCGGATCGACGAACGGATGGTCGAGACCGGGGATGGGCTTCAGGTCGATGTTCTGGTGCGCATAGACCATCAGGCGCTGCCAGACCATCGCCGGCAGCGAGCCGCCGGTCATCTTGTTGGTTGCGGTGAAGTCGTCATTGCCTAGCCAGACGGCCGCCGTGTAATTGCCGGTGAAGCCGACAAACCAGGCGTCGCGGTAGGATTGCGTGGTGCCGGTCTTGCCGGCGACGACGATGTTCGGGAGCTGGGCGCGCCGCGCCGTGCCGATCACCGGCACCGCCGCCAGCATGGTGTTCATGTATTTCAGCGCCTTTTCCGACAGCACGCGGTGTGGCGGCGGCGCATCCTTGGCCCAGTCATAGACCACCTCGCCGGTGCGGGTGACGAGCTGGGTGATGCCGTGGCGCGAGCCGACGAAACCGTTCTGGGCAAAGACGCTGTAGCCGGTCGCCTGGTCCATCACCGTCATGCCGGATGTGCCGAGCACCATGGTCTTGTGCGCTTCCAGCGGCGATTCGACACCCATCGATTCGGCCATTGCCTTGATCGGACCGATGCCGAGATAATCCTTGGCGAGCCGCACCGGCACCGTGTTGATCGACTTGGCGATCGCCGTGAGCAGCGTGACATTGCCGGCCGATCCGCCGCTGTAATTGTGCGGCGACCAGCTGCCCCAGCTGATGGCGCCGCCCGAAACCACCGAGTTCGGCGTGAAGCCATGCTCCATCGCGGTGGCATAGACATAGGGCTTGAAGGATGAACCCGTTTGGCGCAACGCCTTGGTGGCGCGGTTGAACTGGCTGGCGCCGTAGTCGCGGCCGCCGACGATGGCGCGCACCGCGCCATTGGTCTCGATCACCACCACCGCGCCTTCGGTGACGTTGTATTCCTTGCCGAATTGCCGCAGATGGAACTCGACCGACTCCTCGGCCGCCTTCTGGATGTTGGCGTCGAAGGTCGTGTGGGCGACCAGCGAATGCTGGCCGGGCTTGGCGATCTTCTTGACCTCGTCGAAGGCCCAGTCGAGGAAGTAGTCCGGGCTCTTCTGCTCGCCGCGGTCGACGACGTCGGCCGGATGCAGTCTTGCCTGCAGCACCTGGCCTTCGGTCATGAAGCCGGAATCGACAAGGTTGGACAGCACCACATTGGCGCGCGCGCGCGCGGCCGGCAGGTTGATGTGCGGGGCGTATTTGGTCGGCGCCTTGAACAGGCCGGCCAGCATTGCTGCCTCGGCAAGGTTCAGATCCTTGACGCTCTTGCCGAAATAGAAATCCGCCGCCGCCTCGATGCCGAACGTGCCGCCGCCCATATAGGCGCGGTCGAGATAGAGCTGCAGGATCTCCTTCTTGGAAAGGTTCGCCTCCAGCCACAGCGACAGGAAGGCTTCCTTGATCTTGCGCTCGAGGGTGCGCTCGTTGGACAGGAACAGGTTCTTGGCTAGCTGCTGCGTGATGCTCGAGCCGCCCTGGACCACCGAATTGGCGCGCATATTCTCGAAGAGCGCGCGCGACAGGCCGAGCACATCGATGCCGTAATGGTCGAAGAAACGCCGGTCCTCCGTCGCCAGCACCGCCTTGATGACGATGTCCGGCATCTCGTCGACCGGCACGGAATCGCGCTGGATGATGCCGCGCTGGCCGATTTCGTTGCCGTAGCGGTCGAGGAAGGTGACGGCGAAGTCGCCCTGGTTGCGCCAGTCGCCGGTGGTGATGTCGAAGGCGGGCATGGCGAGCGCGAGCAGCACCACGAAGCCGCCGGCGCCCATGGTGAAACCTTCGCTCAGCACCTCGATGATGGCGCGGCGCCAGCCATGCACGCGGAACCGGCGGGAAAAGATGGTCGCCGCTTCCCAGAATTCGCGCGCCTTGAAACCGATTTCATAGAGCGAGCTATCGAGCCACGCGTCCACGGCGAGCAGCGCCGAAGCGATCCGGCCTCTTCTCCTGCGTGGTTTAGAGGGATTGTCCATTCCAGAATTCCACCCCGGCACTTCCGCCCGAAACAGCCGTGGCAGTTCCGGGGCGCCCTCCCTGCCAGACTAATCGACCATTTTAGCACCACTCACAAGGGCAGCGAAGCCACACCCAGGCTTTGTTGAACGCCATGGTTGATTGTGCCCCGAGCAATTCCAGGAAAAGTGAGCACTTCCTGGAAAAGTGTGTGGCGGTTTTCCGTCCGGAATTGCGCAAACAGATACTGCGATGTCACCGCGCCGCGATGAAGCGCATGAAATGCGCCACATCCGCCTCGCTCGGCTCCAGTCCGGTGAAGGAGCGAAGATAGGCGGCGAGATGGCTGACACGTGCCTCGACCGGTTCCTTGAGGTCGAGCACGTAATAGCCGATCTGCATGTAGTAGAGGACGCGGGCGCGGATGAAGGCGTCCTCGCTCTCGTAGCCGTGCCGGCGGTACATGTCGCGTATGGCCAGCAGTCGCTCCTCGTCGGCCTTGTCGATCATGCGCCGCACGTCGTCAGAGCGCCTTGCCCATTCGCGAACGGCGAAATCGAGCCTGGGATCGAACAGGCGCTCGTCGGCCCAGCATTCGAAGACGTTCATCACACCCATGATGATGGTGTCGGCCGGCCGGCGCGCCCGCTCGACGATCGCCGTGGTGTTGGTCTCATGCCAATGCTTGAGCAACTGGTCGAGCAGGTCCTGCCGGCTTTCGAAATACCAGTAGAAGCTCGAGCGCGAGACGCCGAGCTTTTGTCCCAGCGTCAGCACGCGCACGCTCTCGATACCGCCGGAAATCAGCGTCTGCAGCGCGAGGTTGATCCAGTCCGCGCGGGTTACCTTGATGTTGCCGGGCGCCGGCTCGTCCTGGGGAGCGGTCATGGTCATGAGCCAACAAGTGGCACGGCGCGGAGCAGCGCGCAAGCTCTGGACAGAAGTGTCTAGACACATGTGTACGGGACGTATATCTTGAGAGCCTATAACGAGAGGGGAGAGGCTCGTGAAGTCGCATTACCGGGCAGTGGTCATCGGCGGAGGCGTAGTCGGCGCCTCGGTGCTCTATCACTTGACGCGCTTTGGCTGGAGCGACGTGGCGCTGATCGAGCGCGCCGAGCTGACGGCGGGCTCGACCTGGCATGCGGCGGCCGGCTTCCACGCGCTCAACGCGGATCCCAATGTCGCCGCGCTGCAGGACTACACCATCAAGCTCTATCGCGAGATCGAGGCCGAGTCCGGCCAGAATGCCGGCCTGCACATGACAGGCGGCGTCAACATGGCGAGCGACCCGCAGCGCTGGGAATGGCTGAAATCGGCCTGGGCGGTGTTCCAGTCGGTCGGCATCGAGACGGCGCGGCTGGTGACGCCCGAGGAAATCAAGGAGATCTGCCCGATCGTCGATGTCAGCGGCGTGCTGGGCGGCCTCCATGATTCCAACGAGGGCCATCTCGACCCTTACGGCACCACGCATGCCTATGCGGGCGCCGCCAGGAAGCGCGGAGCGGACGTCATCCTGCGCAACCGCGT
This sequence comes from Mesorhizobium sp. M2A.F.Ca.ET.043.05.1.1, assembly GCF_003952445.1. Classification (NCBI taxonomy): domain Bacteria; kingdom Pseudomonadati; phylum Pseudomonadota; class Alphaproteobacteria; order Hyphomicrobiales; family Phyllobacteriaceae; genus Mesorhizobium; species Mesorhizobium sp. M2A.F.Ca.ET.043.05.1.1. Next base: position 3,039,287 of record NZ_CP034446.1, on the reverse strand, counting down.
CGTCGAGCTGAAGCAGCGCGCCGATGGTGGCTGGGACATCGTCACCGAGAAGGGCACAATCGTCGCCGAGCATGTCGTCAATGCCAGCGGTCTCTGGGCCAAGCAGGTCGGGCTGATGGCCGGCGTCGACCTGCCGGTGACGCCGATGGAGCATCATTATTTCGTCACCGAGGACATTCCGGAGGTCGCGGCGCTCGACAAGGAGCTTGGCCTTGCCGTCGATCTCGATGGCTTCCCCTATCTGCGCCAGGAGCGGAAGGGCGTGCTGCTCGGCGTCTATGAGCAGAACCCCAAACACTGGAACATGGATGGCGCGCCTTGGGACTACGGCATCGAGCTGATCCCGGAGGATATCGATCGCATCAGCCCTGAGCTTGCCAAGGCCTATGAGCGCTTTCCCTGCCTTGCCACGGCCGGTATCCGCAAATGGGTGAACGGCGCCTTCACCTTCACGCCGGACGGCAATCCGCTGGTCGGTCCGGTGCGGGGCTTGAAGAATTATTGGGTCGCCTGCGGCGTCATGGCCGGCTTCAGCCAGGGCGGCGGCGTCGGCAAGTCGCTGGCCGAGTGGATGATTTACGGTGAGCCGGAAGCAGACATCTTCGGCATGGACATCGCCCGCTACGGCGCCTTCGCCGCCAACCGCGAGTATCTCAGGCAAACGACGCGCCAGTTCTATGCCCGCCGTTTCGTCATGACCTTCCCCAATGAGCGCCTGCCGGCCGGCCGGCCGCTGAAGCGGCCCGGCGCCTATGACGGCATGAGCGCCGCCGGCGCCGAGTGGACGGCATCGTGGGGGCTGGAGATCCCGGCCTATTTCGCGCCGATGGGCTTCCGCGAGGAGACGACGCTGAAGCGCTCCAATGCCTTCGAGATCGTCGGCGACGAGGTGCTGCAGGTCCGCGGTGCCGCCGGCCTCGTCGATACCACGGCCTTCTCGCGCTATGCCGTGTCAGGCCCTGGAGCAGAGGCGTGGCTCGACAAGCTCCTTGCTTGCCGGCTGCCGAAGCCGGGCCGCGCCAAGCTTGCGCCGATGCTTGGGCCCAGTGGCCGGCTGAAGGGCGATCTCACCGTGCTCAACTGGGGTGGCGGCGAATACTGGATCATGGGTTCCTACTATTTGCGCGAATTCCACATGCGCTGGTTCGAGGCGCATCTGGCGGATGGCGTCACAGTCACCGACATCTCGGATGCCACATCCGGCTTCCTCATCACCGGACCGAATGCACGAAAGATCCTCGAATGCACCACGCATCAGGACATCTCCGCCAAAACCCTGCCGTTCATGGCTTGCGGCGAGTTCGATATCGGCATGGTCCGGGCACGCATCGCCAGGCTCTCAATCGCCGGCGAGCTCGGCTTCGAGATCAACTGCCCGGCCACCCTGCATGCGACGCTGCGCGAAACACTGCTTGCCGCCGGCCAAGACCTCGGTCTTGCCGAGATCGGCTATTACGCGCTGAATTCGCTCAGGCTGGAAAAGAGTTTCGGCATCTGGTCGCGCGAATTCACGCAAGGCTACACGCCCGGCCAGACCGGGCTCGACCGCTTCATCGCCTTCGACAAGGGCGAGTTCATCGGCCGGGGCGCGGCGCTGAAAGAGCGCGAGGCGGGTGCCTCGCAGCGCATCGTGACGCTAGAGGTCGACGCTGTCGACGCCGATGCCAGCGGCTCTGAGCCGGTCTGGTCCAAGAGCCGGCGCGTCGGCTTCGTCACCTCCGGCGGCTACGGCTATACCCTCGGCAAGAGCGTCGCCCTGGCGTTGCTCGATGACGGTTTCGCCGGGGAGGGGACCGAGCTTTCCGTACACATTGTCGGGGTCGAACGGCCGGCGCGTGTCATTGCCGCCTCGCCCTACGACCCTGAAGGCAAGGCGATGCGGCAATGAGGAGGAACCGCCATGATCGATGAGGCCGCACGTGATCTCAGACGCGAGCGCCGGCGGGGACGCACCGGCGAGGCGGGCAGCGAATCCAGCCGCCATCCGAACTACCGCTCCCTGAAGAACCCGTTCCGGCCGCAGCCAATCTTTTCCGAAGACCAGGTCGCCGCCATCCAGGCTGCCGCGCTGCGCGTGCTGGAAGAACTCGGCATCAAGGTGCTGCTGCCCGAGGCCCGCGCCGTCTACGCCAAGGCCGGCGCCTTGGTCGACGAAGACAGCCAGATGGTCAGGATCGGCCGCGACATGGTCGAGGCAGCACTTGCCTCGGCGCCGCGCTCCATTCCGGCACTTGGCGGCGACCGCTCGCGCGACCTGACGCTCGAGCTCGGCTCGATGGCCTTCCTGGCGGGCTCCGGCGCCCCCAACGTCACCGATCTCGAGCGCGGCCGCCGGCCGGGCACGCTCGCCGCCTTCGAGGAATTCATCAAGCTGATCCAGCATTTCGACGTGCTGCACATGCTTGGACCCTGCGTCGAGCCGCAGGACATCGACAACCGCTTCCGTCACTATGCCGTCAACCGGGCGCAATTGACGCTGTCGGACAAGTTCCCCTTCATCTTCGCGCGCGGCACGCCGCAGGTCGAGGACGGGTTCGAGATGATCCGCCTGGCGCGCGGCCTCTCCGAGGACCAGTTCCGCGCCGGCGCCCATTGCTACACCGTCATCAACACCAACTCGCCGCGCCAGCTGGATATCCCGATGGCGCAAGGCATCATCGACTTCGCCAGGGCCGGCCAGGTCCTGATCATCACGCCCTTCTGCCTGGCGGGCGCCATGGCGCCGATCACGGTTGCCGGCGCGCTGACCTTGCAGCATGCCGAGGCGCTGGCTGGGTTGACGCTTGCCCAGATCATGCGGCCCGGCGCGCCGGTGGTCTATGGCTCCTTCTCCTCCAATGTCGACATGAAATCCGGCGCGCCGGCCTTCGGCACGCCGGAACATATCAAGGCGACGCTTGGGGCGGGGCAGCTCGCCCGCTACACTGGGCTGCCTTGGCGCTCCGGCGGCGGCAGCGCCGCCAATATTGCCGACGCGCAGGCGGCACACGAGACGCAGTTCGCGCTGTGGGGCTCGGTGCTGGCCGGCGCCACCGTCTGCATCCACGCGGCCGGCTGGCTGGAAGGCGGCCTCAGCGTTTCCCTGGAAAAGCTGATCACCGACGTCGAGGCGCTGCAGACGGTCGCGGAGCTTTGCGCCACCACGCCGGGCGACGAGGATGCCATCGGCTTCGAGGCCATCGCCGAAGTGCAGCCCGGCGGCCACTTCTTCTCGGCGACCCACACTATGACGCGCTACCGCACCGCCTTCTACGAGCCGCTGGTGGCCGACTGGTCGAACTTCGGCAACTGGACGCAATCCGGCGGCAAGACCGCGACCGAGCGCGCCACCGGCATCTGGAAGCGCATTCTTTCCGACTTCCAGCCGCCGGCCTCCGCTGCCGCCACCGCTGGCGTGCTCGACGAGTTCATTGCCAGGCGCACCGAGGAGGGTGGCGCCGCACCGGTCTCGTGATTTGACGAAAACGTAATAAATTCGAGACCTTCGCCATTCACGTTATAGTCAAAACGATTCGCGATCTGGCATCGGATCGCGAGCGCGGCTACGTTGCCGGGCAGCGTGAGGAGATATGTATTGGCGATGGACGGTAGATGACGGCGCCTGGCGATCTGATGCAGGCCTTGTTCCTGAGGCTGAAGACCGATGCGTCGCTGTCGGCGCTGCTTGGCGGCGCCGGCCTACTCGAGCAGGCAAGCGACAAGGCCGCCTTTCCGAACGTGACTTACGGCCGCACCAGCGCCTTCGACCTCGAGACCGGCGCCGACAACGACAGCGACCAGTTGGTCACCTTGCATATCTGGTCGAAAGCCCAGGGCGAGGCCGAGACACGCCTCATCATGGACAGCATCAGGGCGCGGCTCGACGGCGCGGCATTTTCGATTGGTTCGCGCGGCCAGACGCGCCTGTCGCTGGAATTCGCCGAGGCTCGCTATGACGAGGATCTGGCCGTCCACCATGGATTGCTGCGCTTCCGCGCGCTGACGCAGGAAGCCGCCTGAGAGGCGGGCGCCGATGCGTGTCGCCCAGGAGTAAAGCGGTGGCTCCAGAATATTCATCAAAACAACCGCTTAAGCGCGCCGTTTGAATCGGTTTCGCGCGAAGTGCCTTGGCCTACAGCTGCGCTTGGATGGCAGCCTTGTCGATGACCGACCAGACTTCGCGGATCCGCCCATCATGGAACTCGTAAAAGACGTTCTCGGCGAAGGAAACGCGCTTGCCGTGGACAGGCAGGCCGAACAGCACGCCCTTGGGCCGGCAGTCGAAATGCAGGCGCGCCGCCACGCGCGGCGGCTCCGAGACCAGAAGCTCGATGTTGAAGCGCAGGTCGGGAATAGCCTCGAAATCGCCCTCCAGCATGCGGCGGTAACCCGAAAGCCCGATCGTCTCGCCATTATACTGCACCTCCTCGCCGACGAAGCGGCCGAGATTATCCCAATCCTGCTCGTTCAGGCAGGCGATGTAGCCCCGATAGAGACCGGCAATATCCTCTCGCGTCATCGCATCCTCCATGGCCGTCCGGCGTTTCTACACTAGCTAGCGCAGTGCGCGGTGAAGGCAGGTCAAAAAGCGTAGCGGATCAAGTGCTTTTCCGGCTATGAATTGAGCCTTGGCGCCGCCACGCGCGCAGGGGGAATGGCGGGCATGATTTTCGATCGTTCACCGTTCATTTCACGTTCAGCCCATATGCGTTAGAACCGTGATCATGAAAAACCTTGGCTCACATCTCCGCAAAGCAGTGCTGGCGCTTGCCGCGGCCGGGCTTCTTGCGTCGCAGGCGATCGCCGTGCCGGTCATTGAGCCGTCGGCCGATCAGCCGGTGGTGCTCGCCGCCGGCGATTGCTACGCGATCGGCCAGCAGGTCGCCGCGCAGAACGGCGGCACGCTCGCCAAGGCGTCGCAGGCGACGCGGGGCGGCCAGCAGGTCTGCGTCATCGTCGTGCTCGTCCCCGGCAAGGACGGACAGCGTCCGCGCCGCTCGGAAATCGTCGTCCCGATGAGCTGACCCCTCTCGTTTCCCAGGCCAGCGGAATCGGCCTATACGTCTATCCAGCAACAGGCTTCAACCCATGCGCGTGCTCGTCGTCGAGGATGACAAGGATCTCAACCGGCAACTGGCCGATGCGCTGGTCGATGCCGGCTATGTCGTCGACCGCGCCTATGACGGCGAGGAGGGCCATTTCCTCGGCGACACCGAGCCTTACGATGCCGTGGTCCTCGACATCGGCTTGCCGCAGATGGATGGCATCAGCGTCGTCGAGCGCTGGCGCCGCGGCGGCCGCAAGATGCCGGTGCTTATCCTCACCGCCCGCGACCGCTGGAGCGACAAGGTGGCCGGCATCGACGCCGGTGCCGACGATTATGTCACCAAGCCCTTCCATATCGAGGAGGTGCTGGCCCGAGTGCGGGCCCTGATCCGCCGAGCGGCCGGCCATGCTTCGTCCGAGCTCACCTGCGGGCCGCTGCGCCTCGACACCAAGGCATCCAAGGCCGACGTCAATGGCATGCCGCTGAAGCTCACCTCGCACGAGTTCCGGCTGCTCGCCTATCTGATGCATCATATGGGCGAGGTGGTGTCGCGTACCGAGCTGGTCGAGCATCTTTACGACCAGGATTTCGACCGCGATTCCAACACCATCGAGGTGTTTGTCGGCAGGCTTCGCAAGAAGATGGGCATCGACATGATCGAAACCGTGCGTGGCATGGGCTATCGCATGCGAGAGCCGGAGGCGTGACGCGGAACCGCTGAAGCCAGCGATGGGAAGGTGGATTTCAAGGCTGCGGCTCTGGCCGCGCTCGCTGACCTTCCGCGTCATCGCTTTCTCGACCATCTGGGCGATCCTGACGCTGGTCGTCATCTTCACCCTCATCGCCACGCTTTACCGCCAGGCCAGCGAGCGCGGTTTCGACAGCCTGCTTTCGGCGCACCTGTTCAACCTGATCGGCTCCGTCGGCATTTCCGACAATGGCGCGCTGACCGGGGCGCCCGACCTTGGCGACCTGCGCTTTTCCGAGCCGAATTCCGGCTGGTACTGGTCGGTGGAGCCTGCCTCCGAAGGCGTGCATGGTGAGATTCATTCTTCCTCGATGACGACCTCGCTCCTGTCGCCGAGCGTCGCGGAGGTCCCGTTCAACGCGAACTTCCAGCGCAGCTACTCGATGGAGGGCATCAAGGGCGAGCAGCTCGAAGTGTTCGAGAGCGAGTTCGTGCTGGACGCCAAGAACCGCGCCGCCCGCTTCCGCGTCATGGGCAACCACAGCGAGCTCGAGCAGGAGATCGCGAGCTTCCAGCGCCGCCTGCTCACCTATCTGTCGCTGTTCGGGGTCGGCATGATCGCCATCAACGCCATCGCCATCCTCTTGGGCCTCCAGCCCTTGCGCCGGGTCCGCAATGCGCTCGCCATGGTGCGCGAAGGCACGGCCCAGCGCCTCGACGGCAGCTTCCCGGCCGAGATCGAGCCGCTGGCGAACGAGACCAATGCGCTGATCGAAAACAACCGGCGCATCGTCGAGCGCTCGCGCACCCAGGTCGGCAACCTTGCCCATTCGCTGAAGACGCCTCTAGCCGTGCTGCTCAATGAGGGCCGCGCGCTCGGCGGCGCCAAGGGCCAGCTGATCGCCGACCAGGCGGCTTCCATGCAAAAGCAGGTCGATCATTACCTGCAGCGCGCCCGCGTCGCCGCGCAGCGCGACAGCGTCGTCTTTCGCACGCCGGTTTCGCCGCTGGTTGAGCGCATGGTGCGGGTTCTGCGCAAGCTCAATCCGCAAACGCGGCTGGCGCTGTCCCTGCCGCCGGCCGAGATCGTCTTTGCGGGCGAGCGCGAGGATCTCGAGGAACTGCTCGGCAATCTGCTCGACAATGCGATGAAATGGGCAAAGAGCGCTGTTGCCGTGACGATCGCCACTATTTCGGGAAGCGGCAACCTGTTTGAAATCGTTATAGAGGATGACGGTCCGGGCATTCCCGAAGACAGCGCGCGAGAGGTGTTGAAGCGTGGCAAGAGACTGGACGAGACGAAGCCGGGAACGGGGCTTGGCCTTGCCATTGTCGCCGACCTCGTCAACGAGTATGGAGGCTCGCTGGCGCTGGGACGGTCGGGGATGGGCGGCTTGAGGGCGGTGGTGAGATTGCGGAGCCTTCAATGATGTTTTTTATCGATTTGCGAGCAGCGACTGACGGCCAAATTTCCGACAAATATCAACACTATGGCCAGGATGCTTCCCCGATGGCGCGGCCCCCAATCCATCTCTCTGAAGAAGTCCATTTCGCTCAAGAAGCTCATCCCGCTCAAGAGAACCGGTTGTTGGCATGAAGATCCGCGTCGCGCTCGTTTCCGCCCTGCTCGCCGTTTCCGGCTGCACGACACTCGGCAGGGGCGGTCCAACCTCTCCGGCCACGCCTGTTTCGACGCCGCCCGCCGGCGGCAAGGTGTCGACCAGCATCGTCTCGGCGATGAATGGCGGGCTTATCGGCGGATCGATCGGCTCGGGTCTGAGCGATGCCGAAAAGCGCAAGGGGTTGGAGGCGGAGTACAAGGCGCTGGAATACAACACCAGCGGCCAGAAGGTGACGTGGAAGGGCGACAACGCCTCCCATTATGGCGAGGTGGTCGCGGCCCAGCCTTATCGGGTCGGCTCCCAGGATTGCCGCCAGTACACCCACACCGTCTTCACCGGCGGCGCGGGCGTCACCGCGCGCGGCACCGCCTGCCGCAACGCCGACGGTAGCTGGACGCCGCTGACCTGATAAATCGGCCCAATTGATATACATCAAGGCCGGACAGAGCATCCGCCGTCAAAGCGTCGCAGTATGCTTATGTTGGCAGGGCAGGGCTCTGCCTTTATTGGAAGAGCCATGCTGTTCTGGGTCATAGCCGCAATCCTCACGCTGGGCGCCAGCCTGGCGGTGCTATTGCCGCTCACAGGCGGCATGAAGGGTGCATCGGCGCCTGGCGATCATGACCTCGAAGTCTATCGCGACCAGCTTTCCGAGCTGGATCGCGACGTGGCGCGCGGCCTGATACAGCCGGGCGAGGCCGAGGAGGCGCGCGCCGAGATCGGCCGCCGCATCCTGCGTCTCGGCGCGGCCGAGCGGCCGGCCTCCGCCAGTGCCTCTTCCTCCCGCGGCATCAGGTTTGTCGCCAGCCTGGCCGTGCTTGCCGTGCCGCTGCTGAGCTGGGGGCTGTACGGCATGCTCGGCTCGCCCGATCTGCCTTCGCAGCCTCTGGCCGAACGTCTCGCCAAGAATCCCGCCGATTCCTCGGTCGACGAGCTGGTCGCACGCGCGGAAGCGCATCTTGCCGCCAATCCGTCGGACGGCAAGGGCTGGGACGTGCTGGCGCCGATCTATCTTCGCCTGCAGCGCTTTCCCGACGCGATAACCGCCTACCGCAACGCCATTCGCCTCGACGGCGACAGCGCGGTGCGCCAGGCTGGTCTCGGCGAGGCGATCGCGAGCGCTGCCGGCGGCATCGTTTCGGCCGATGCGCAAAACGCCTTCCAGGCGGCTCTCAAGCTCGATCCGGCCAATGCCAAGGCGAATTTCTACCTGGCCGTAGGCCTTGCCCAGGAAGGCAGGAAGGACGAGGCTGTCGCCGCCTGGCAAAAGATGCTCGGCCAGCTTCCGCCGGATTCGCCTTGGCGCAGCGCCGTCCAGCAGGCGCTTGCCGAGGCTGGCCAGCCAGCGGTCGCGGCGAGCGGGCCGGATGCCCAGCAGATGGAAGCCGCGCAGCAGATGTCGCCGCAGGACCGGCAGGCGATGATCGAAACCATGGTCGCGGGCCTCGACGACAAATTGAAGCAGAATCCCCGTGACGAGGAAGGATGGATGCGCCTCATTCGTTCCTATGCCGTGCTCGGCAAGCCCGATCAGGCGCGCGAGGCGCTCGGCCGCGCTGTCGCCGCCTTTGGGGCCGACAGCGAGCAAGCCAAGAAGTTCACCGCCTTCGCCGCCTCCCTCGGCGTGACGGCGACGGAGTAAGAGATGACGCGCAAGCAGAAGCGATTGTCGGTGATCGTGGCGGGGTTGGCCTTCCTCGCCGCGGCCGCCGGCCTCACCTTCTACGCGCTCGGCCAGAAGGCCTCCTATTTCTACATGCCGGCAGAGCTGGCAACGGCAAGCGTGCCGCCCGGACAGCGCATCCGCCTTGGCGGCCTCGTCGAGAACGGCACCGTCGTGCGCGGCAGCGGCGCAACCGTCGCCTTCTCGATTGCCGACACGCAGAAATCGGTGAAGGTGACCTATACCGGCATCCTGCCCGATCTCTTCCGCGAGGGGCAGGGCGTCATAGCCGAAGGCGCTTTCGGTCCGGACGGGGTTTTCGTCGCCGACAGCGTCTTGGCCAAGCATGACGAGCGCTATATGCCGAAGGAAGTCGCCGACGGCCTGAAGGCCAAGGGCGTCTGGGTGGAAAGCAAGAGCCAATAATGGTTGAGACCGGACATTTCGCCCTCGTGCTCGCCTTCGCGCTGTCGCTGGTGCAGATGCTGGTGCCGCTGGTCGGCGCCCGCACCGGCAATCAGCGGCTGATGGCGGTCGGCGGCCCGGTCACCGTCACCGGCTTCGCGCTGACGGCGCTGTCCTTCACGGCCCTTGCGAGCGCCTATGCCGGCTCGGACTTCTCTGTGGCCAACGTCTGGGAGAATTCCCATTCGCTGCAGCCGATGATCTACAAGATCACCGGCACCTGGGGAAACCACGAAGGCTCGATGCTTCTGTGGGTGCTGATCCTGACCTTCTTCGGCGCGCTCGTCGCCGTCTTCGGCGACAATCTGCCGGCCACGCTCAAGGCCAATGTGCTTGCCGTGCAAGGCATGATCGGCGCGGCCTTCTTCCTGTTCATCCTGACCACGTCCAACCCGTTCATCCGCCTCAATCCGGCGCCGGTCGAGGGGCGCGACCTCAATCCGGTCCTGCAGGACCTCGGCCTCGCCATCCACCCGCCGCTTCTCTATCTCGGCTATGTCGGTTTCTCGGTCTGCTTTTCCTTCTCGGTCGCGGCGCTGATCGAGGGCCGCATCGACGCCTCCTGGGCGCGCTGGGTACGGCCGTGGACGCTGGTCGCCTGGATGTTCCTCACCGGCGGCATCGCCATGGGTTCCTACTGGGCCTATTACGAGCTCGGCTGGGGCGGTTTCTGGTTCTGGGATCCGGTCGAGAACGCCTCCTTCATGCCCTGGCTCGCCGGCACGGCGCTGCTCCATTCGGCCATCGTCATGGAGAAACGCTCGGCGCTGAAGATCTGGACGCTGCTGCTTGCCATCCTCACCTTCTCGCTGTCGCTGCTCGGCACTTTCCTGGTGCGTTCGGGCGTGCTGACCTCCGTGCACGCCTTCGCCACCGACCCGGCGCGCGGCGTCTTCATCCTGTGCATCCTGACGCTGTTCATCGGTGGCTCGCTGGCGCTGTTTGCGCTGCGCGCCTCCAGCCTGACGGCCGGCGGCCTGTTCCATCCGATCTCGCGCGAGGGCGCGCTGGTCCTCAACAACCTCTTTCTCACCACCGCCACCGCGACGGTGCTGGTCGGCACGCTCTACCCGCTGGCGCTTGAGGCGCTGACCGGCGGCAAGATCTCGGTCGGCGCGCCCTTCTTCGATCTGACTTTCGGCCCGCTGATGCTGCCATTGCTGGCGATCGTGCCGTTCGGCCCGTTGCTCGCCTGGAAGCGCGGTGATGTGATCGCCGCCTCGCAGCGGCTGATGGCGGCCTTTGCGCTCGCGATCGCCGCGATGCTGGTCACCGGCCTGTTCATCGACGGCGCCTCGGTTTTTGCAGCGCTTGGTGTCGGCCTCGCCGTCTGGCTCGTCGCCGGCGCGCTGACCGACCTTGCCGTCAAATCCGGCGCCGGCTCGGTGGCGCCGGCTGTCATGCTTCGCCGTTTCGCCGGCCTGCCGCGCTCGGTCTTCGGCACGGCGCTTGCCCATCTCGGCCTTGGGCTGACCTTGCTCGGCATCGTCGGCACGCTCTGCTTCGGCAGTGAAAAAATCCTCACCATGCGGCCCGGTGAGACGGTGGATCTCTCCGGCCACACGCTGCGCTTCGAAGGGCTTTTTCCCCAGAAGGGTCCGAACTTCACCGAGGATCGCGCCCGCTTCCTGCTGATCGGCGCGGACGGAAATGCCAATGGCGAGATATCTTCGGCAAAACGCTTCTTTCAGGCCCGGCAGATGGCAACGACCGAGTCCGGCATCAGCACGCTCGGCTTGAGCCAGCTTTATCTGTCGCTCGGTGACGAGGGCAATGACGGCTCCGTCGTCGTGCGCCTCTGGTGGAAACCGCTGGTGACGCTGATCTGGGGCGGCGCCCTGGTGATGATGGCGGGCGCGGCCATGTCGCTGGCCGACCGCCGCCTGCGTGTCGGCGCGCCCGCGAGGCGCCGCAAGCCGGCCGCCGCGTTGACGAGCCCGACATGAAAGCGAGGTTTTCACTCGCCTCGCTGGTTCTGCTCCTGGCGCTGTTCTTGGCCGGCGCAGCCCAGGCGGTGAAGCCTGACGAAGTGCTGCAGGACCCGGCTTTGGAGGCGAGGGCGCGTGCGCTGTCGGAAGGTCTGCGCTGCATGGTCTGCCAGAACCAGTCGATCGACGAATCCGACGCCGATCTGGCCCGCGACTTGCGCATCCTCGTGCGCCAGCGCCTCGTCGCCGGCGACACCGACCAGCAGGTGATGGATTATATCGTCTCGCGCTATGGCGAGTTCGTGCTCTTGAAGCCGCGCTTCACCCTGCGCAACGCGCTTTTGTGGGGCACGCCGGTGCTTCTGCTTCTGGCCGGCGGCCTGTTCATCGTGCTCAGCGCCCGCTCGCGCCGCCCGGCATCGTCGGCGCTTTCGGCCGAGGAAAAGGCGGCGCTGGACAAGATGCTGCGCGACTAGTTCCATCATTGACGTCGACAATTGGCGGTAGCCGTTCGCGGGTCGTCATTCTATGGCGGAGCAAGGAGCGAAGCGACGCGCGCAGACCATAGAATCCATTCCGTTCCGACGACGCGCTGCCAACGGTGCAGAATTCTGCTCCGCTGCGTCCTCGACGAACGTCACGGCATGGATTCTATGGTCTGCGCGCGTCGCTTCGCTCCTTGCTTCGCCCTGGAATGACGACGTCGCGGAGGTATCAGCTAATCTCCAAAGGGCGGCTACACCTCGCGTGTCCGTTCGGCTTCCACGGCTTCGATCACCGCGTCGATTTCCACCAATCCCCAACATTACAAAACTTTCATGTACCGGAAATGGCGCCGTAATGTGCGGCTCCCTAATTCTCTTGCCCGAGGATGCTTCGCCTGAGCGCATCCGCGTCGATAGAGGATAAGAAACCCCATGAATAATGCCCCCAATTCATATTCCCGCACCCGAAAGCGCCTGATGGCCGCCGTCGCTTCCCTGGCCATTGTCGGCACGGTTGGCGCGGGTATGCTCGCAACCGGCACCGCCCCCGTGCTGGCCGATGCCGTGCGCGTCGAGGCCCCGCAGATGCCGAGCTTCGCCGATGTCGTCGAGCATGTCTCGCCGGCGGTTGTCAGCGTCAAGGTCAAGGCCAAGATCCAGCCGACCGCCGATGACGGCTCGGACGATCAGGGCGGTTTCGACAACCTGCCCGACAACCCGCAGCTGCGCCGCTTCTTCAAGGAGTTCCGCGGCTTCGGCGACCAGGGGCAGGGCGGCCAGTTCGGCATGCGCCGCTTCGGCCATCGCGACCACGGCAATGGCGAGCCACGCCCGGTTGCCCAGGGCTCGGGCTTCTTCATCTCGGAGGACGGCTATCTCGTCACCAACAACCATGTCGTGTCGGAAGGCTCGGATTTCACCGTCGTCACCAATGACGGCAAGGAACTCGATGCCAAGCTGATCGGCACCGATCCGCGTACCGACCTCGCGGTGCTCAAGGTCGATTCCGGCGGCAACAAGTTCACCTATGTCGACTTCGCCGACGATTCCAAGGTCCGCATCGGCGACTGGGTGGTTGCCGTCGGCAATCCGTTCGGCCTTGGCGGCACCGTCACCGCCGGCATCGTCTCGGCCCGTGGCCGCGACATCGGCGCTGGCCCCTATGACGACTTCATCCAGATCGATGCGTCGGTCAACCGCGGCAATTCGGGTGGCCCGACCTTCAACCTCAACGGCCAGGTTATCGGCATCAACACCGCCATCTTCTCGCCGTCGGGCGGCAGCGTCGGCATCGCCTTCGACATCCCGGCCTCCACCGCCAAGCAGGTCGTCCAGGACCTGATGAAGAGCGGCTCGGTCCAGCGCGGCTGGCTCGGCGTCGAGATCCAGCCGGTCACCTCCGACATCGCCGAATCGCTCGGCCTGAAGTCGGACAAGGGCGCCTTGGTCTCGAGCGCCCAGGATGCCGGTCCGGGCAAGAAGGCGGGCATCACCGCCGGCGACGTCATCACCCAGGTCGACGGTAAGGACGTCGCTTCGCCGAAGGAGCTCGCCCGCATGATCGGTGCCTATTCGCCGGGCAAGTCGGTCGACGTCACCATCTGGCGCGACGGCAAGTCCGAGACGGTCAAGGTCGATCTCGGCACGCTGCCCGCGAGCGACAAGCAGGCCTCGAACGACGACAACAGCAAGCAGTCGGCGCCTGCCGCCAAGCCCGACACGCTTGCCGATCTCGGCCTGACCGTCACCAAGGCGGAAAAGGGCAAGGGCCTCGTGGTCACCGATGTCGATCCCGACAGCGACGCGGCCGACCGCGGCATCCAGCCGGGCGACGTCATCACCTCGATCAATTCGAACGAGGTGAACACCACCGACGACGTCTCCAAGGCCATGACCGATGCCGCCAAGGCCGGCCGCAAGGCCGTGCTGATGCAGATCACCCGCGACGACTCGAACCGCTTCGTCGCGCTGCCGGTCGGCAAGGGCTGATATTAACTTTCAGCTTCCCCATGGCGGTATCAACACCCCCGAGCCGCCGTGGGGAAACATGGGGCCGAGCACGTAAGTCAGTCACCGTGTTTCGCTCCTGGCGGCAGCGGGTTTCCCATCACCCGCTGCCGCTTTATCGCATGTCGCCCAAAAGTGGGCACCGGTTTTGGGAAGAAGACATGCGACTAATGAAGGCAAAGCAGGACGCAATGACTGCCCCTCAAACCTCCATGAAATCGCGTATAACGGCTCCATGAAGATTCTCGTCATGGAAGACGATCGCGAGGCGGCGGACTACTTGCAGAAAGCCTTCGCCGAGGCGGGCCATACCGCCCATGTCGCCGGCGACGGCGAGACCGGCTTCGCGCTGGCCGATGCCGGCGACTATGACGTGATGGTGGTCGACCGCCTGATGCCGCGCCGCGACGGCCTGTCGGTGATCGCCGCGCTTCGCTCGCGCGGCAATACGACGCCGGTTCTGATCCTGTCGGCGCTGGGCGAGGTCGATGACCGCGTCACCGGCTTGCGCGCCGGCGGCGACGATTATCTCACCAAGCCCTACGCCTTTTCCGAATTGCTGGCCCGCGTCGAGGTGCTGAACCGCCGTGCCGGCGCGCGCGAATCCGAGACCGTCTACCGTGTCGGCGACCTCGAGCTCGACCGGCTGTCGCATTCGGTCAAGCGGGCGGGGCGCGAGATCACGCTGCAGCCGCGCGAGTTCCGCCTGCTCGAATATCTGATGCGCCATGCCGGCCAGGTGGTGACCCGCACGATGCTTCTGGAAAATGTCTGGGACTATCATTTCGATCCGCAGACCAACGTCATCGACGTCCATGTCTCGCGCCTGCGCGGCAAGATCGAAAAAGGCTTCGATAAGCCGATCCTGCACACGATCCGCGGCGCCGGCTACATGCTGAAGGGCGGTTAAGGAGCAAAATGGCTCTTTCCCTGCCGGCCATCATGAAGACGACGGCGGCCCGGCTCTCGGCGCTCTATCTTCTGCTTTTCGCGCTTTGCGCGGTGCTGCTCGTCTTCTATATGACGTCGCTGTCGGCGCGCATGCTGACCGCGCAGACGCAGGAGACCATCAACGAGGAGGTGCTGGGCCTCGCCCGTGCCTATCAGCGCGGCGGCCTGCCCGTGCTGGTGCGCGTCGTCGAAAACCGCTCGCGCCAGCCCGGCGCCAACCTCTATCTCATCGCCGACGCCAACGGCCAGATCCTGACCGGCAACGTGCAGAGCCTGGAACCCGGCGTCATCGAGACCGAGGGCTGGACGACCGAGCCCTTCTCCTACCAGCGCTTCGGCGAAGGCGAGCTCGACCGGTTGCGCAGTGGAGCTACCGACCAGCCCGCGCCCCAGGCCGGCGACAACAGCACTCCCCAGTCGACAGGCGAAAAGGGCCACAACGCCATCGCCTTGGTGCTGCGACTGCCAAACCAGATGATCATGCTGGTCGGCCGCGACCTCGGCGAGCCCGAGCGCTTCCGCGCCGTCATCAGCCGGGCGCTGACGCTGGCGCTCGGCATGATGGGCCTGGGCGGGCTCCTGATCTGGTTCTTTGTCGGGCGCGCCGCGCTGAAACGCATCGACAGCGTGTCCGATGCCAGCCGCCGCATCATGGGCGGCGACCTCAGCGGACGGCTGCCGGTCACCGGCGCCGGCGACGAATTCGACCGCCTGTCGGAAAACCTCAATGCGATGCTGGCCAGGATCGCCATGCTGAATGAGGGGCTGAAGCAGGTCTCCGACAACATCGCCCATGATCTGAAGACGCCGCTGACCAGGCTGCGCAACCGCGCCGAGGCGACGCTTGCCGGCAGGCACAAGACGGAAGACTACCGCCAGGCGCTGGAAGGCACGATCGCGGAGTCCGACCAGCTCATCAAGACGTTCAACGCCATCCTGATGATCTCGCGGCTGGAGGCCGGCTATTCCTCGGAACAGACCGGTCCGGTCGATCTCGCCGCCACGGTGAGCGACGTCGTCGAGCTCTACGAGCCGGTGGCGGAGGAAGCGGGCGTCACGCTGGAGGCGACCGTGCCCGAGGCCTTCACGATCAACGGCAACCGCGAGCTGATCGGTCAGGCGCTGTCCAACATCGTCGACAACGCCATCAAATACTCGACCGACGCCGCCGAGACGCCGAAAGTGCGTGTGGCGCTGGAGCGCGCCGGAAGCGAAATCAAGCTTACCGTCACCGACAATGGCCACGGCATTCCCGACGACGCTGATCGTGCCCGCGCCACCGAGCGTTTCGTGCGCCTGGAAAAGAGCCGCTCGCAGCCGGGCTCGGGCCTCGGCCTCAGCCTCGCCAAGGCCATCATGACTTTCCACAACGGCAGGCTTGATCTTTTGCCCGCCAATCCCGGATTGTCCGTGGTGATGAGTTTTCCATTGCGGGAGACGCATTGATGGTTCGGATGAATGGCGAAGAAGAAAATCGAATCCGAGTTCCGGCTTAGCCCGACATTGACGCTCCAGCCCCTGGACGCGGAGCATGCCCGGCGCGAATTGTCGGAAATCGCCGACACCGCCGAGGAGGAGGGGCTTTCCCGCCTCGCCGCGTTGCTGGCGGGCGAGGGGCCGCTGCAGGACCTGATGGCGACCGTGTTCGATCTCTCGCCCTTCCTGCGGGATGTCGCGCGCCGCCGGCCGGCAATTCTCGACACGCTGTTCGACGAGACGATCGAAGCTCGGCTCGGCGCCATCGGCGAGGCGATCGGCGGCGCGGCCAGGGCGGACGACGCCTCGGAATCGACCCTGATGATGGCGCTGCGGCAATGGAAGACGGAAGCGCATTTACTGATCGCGCTGGCGGATCTTTCCGGCGAGGCGGAAACCTCCGTGACGGTGCGCCGCCTCAGCGATCTCGCGGACGCCTGTACAAACGCCGCCGTCGATTTCCTGCTGCTCGACGCGCACCGGCAAGGCAAGCTCAAGCTGCCGAAGCCGGCGGTGCCAGCCAAGGATTCAGGCTGGATCCTGCTCGGCATGGGCAAGCTCGGCGCGCAGGAGCTGAATTTTTCCTCCGATATCGACCTTGTCGTCTTCTTCGATCCGGAAGCGCCGGCCGTCATCGACCCGCTCGACGCGACTGAGCTGTTCTCCAGGCTCACCCGGCGGCTCGTGCGCATCCTCCAGGACCGCACCGAGCACGGCTATGTCTTCCGCACCGATCTCAGGCTCCGCCCCGATCCCGGCTCGACGCCGCTGGCGATCCCGGTCGAGGCAGCGCTTCGCTATTATGAGGCGCGCGGCCAGAACTGGGAACGCGCCGCCATGATCAAGGCGCGCCCAGTCGCCGGCGACCTCGCCGCCGGCGCCGCCTTCCTCAAGGAATTGCAGCCCTATGTCTGGCGCAAATACATGGACTATGCGGCCATCGCCGACGTCCATTCGATCAAGCGCCAGATCCATGCCCATAAGGGTCATGGCGAGATCGCGGTGAAGGGCCATAATGTGAAGCTCGGCCGCGGCGGCATCCGCGAGATCGAGTTCTTCGTCCAGACCCAGCAGCTCATCGCCGGCGGCCGCTTCCCTGAGCTGCGCGGCCGCGAGACGGTGCCGATGCTGGGCGCGCTCGCCGCGCGCGGCTGGATCACCGCCGATGCGCGCGATGCGCTCACCCGGCAATACTGGTTCCTGCGCCGTGTCGAGCACGCCATCCAGATGGTGGCGGACGAGCAGACGCACATCTTGCCCGACAGCGACGAGGGGCTGGAACGCATTGCGCTGATGCTGGGCTTTGCCGGCGAGGCCGAATTCACCCAGGCATTCCGCGCCTCGTTACAGCAGGTCGAGCGCCACTACGCGGCACTGTTCGAAACCGCGCCCGAACTGTCGGCCGGTATCGGCAACCTGGTCTTCACCGGCGATGTCGACGATCCCGACACACTGCAGACCTTGCATCGGCTGGGTTTCCAGCGGCCGAGCGACATCTGCCGGGTCATCCGCGGCTGGCATTTCGGCCGCTACCGCGTCACCCAGTCGGCCGAAGCGCGCGAGCGGCTGACCGAACTGACGCCGGCGTTGCTCAAGGCTTTCGGCCAGACGCGACGCGCCGACGAGGCGCTGATCCGCTTCGACGAGTTCCTTGCCGGCCTGCCGGCGGGCATCCAGCTCTTCTCGCTGCTGCAATCCAATCCGGCGCTGCTCAAGCTGATGGCGACGATCATGGGGGCGGCCCCGCGGCTGGCGGCCATCATCACGCGCCGCCCGCATGTTTTTGACGGGCTGCTCGACCCGGCGCTGCTCACCGAATTGCCGGATCGCGCCTATCTTTCGGCCCGCCTTGCCGCCTTCATCGAGGGCGACCGCGCCTATGAGGACGTGCTCGATCGCCTGCGCATCTTCGCTTCCGAGCAGAAATTTCTGATCGGCGTGCGCCTGCTTGCCGGCTCGATCGATCCTGCGCGGGCGGGGCGTGCCTTTTCCGATCTCGCCGACCTCACCATCGAGGCGGCGCTTCAAGCGGTGATCGCCGAATTCGCGCAGCGCCATGGCAGCATCGCCGGGGGCAGGGTGGCGCTGCTCGGCATGGGCAAGCTCGGCAGCCGCGAGCTCACCGCCGGCTCCGATGTCGATCTCATCCTGCTGTATGACCATGACGCGGATGCCGAAGAGTCCGACGGCGACAAGCCGCTGGCGCCGTCGCACTACTATACCCGCATGACGCAGCGCCTGATCGCCGCCGTCTCGGCGCCGACCGCCGAAGGCGTGCTCTATGAACTGGACCTTCGCCTGCGCCCCTCCGGCAACAAGGGGCCGGTCGCCACCCATATCGACGCGTTCAAGAAATATCAGCGCCAGGATGCCTGGACCTGGGAGCACATGGCGCTGGCGCGGGCGCGCGCCATCGGCGGCGATGCCGAACTCTGTGCCGAGCTCGAGGAAGAGGTGGCGGCGGTTCTGGCGCAGCCGCGCGACGCCGCCAAGGTGAAAGCCGAAGCCTCGGAGATGCGCGCGCTGATCGAAAAGGAAAAGCCGCCGCGCGACCTCTGGGACATCAAGCTGATCCCCGGCGGACTGATCGATCTCGAATTCATCGCCCAGGTCGCGACCATCACCGGCAATGTCGAGCCCGGCCGCCGGGTGACGGCGACAGTCGACATTCTGGCGCGGCTTGCCCCCGATTTCGCGGGCGCCGATGTCCGTGAAGAGCTAGGCGAGGCCTACCGGCTCTATCTGGCGCTGACCCAGATGATCAGGCTTTGCCTCACCGGCGAGTTCCAGCGCGACGACGTCCCGCCGGGCCTCTCGGACCTGCTCCTGGCGGTCACCGACCTGCCGGATTTCGCTGTGCTGGAAGCGCATCTCAAGGAGATGTCGAGGAAGGTCAGGAAGGACTTCGACCGTCTGCTTCGTGCGGGAGCATCGCTATCACCCGCATCGTCGCCATGAGATTCCTCGGGGTGGCACATTAGCCACAGTTAATATTAATCGGCGATCCGGCCTTGCGCCATTGGCAGAGGTGTCCCGTAATGGGGCAACGGGTCTGGCACCGCAATTGCACTGTCAGCAATGCCGGGGTCAATCATCACCCCGACGAAGGGGGGCCTCGCCGCTTCGCAAATGGAGCGGCGGGTTCTTTCAACGGCTGACTTGAAAGCCCCCCAAATCGCCAAAACCTGGGGCGCTGGGCAACTATGGATCTTCAGAAATTCTTGGTGGGCATGTTTGCGGCGTCATTCATGGTGGCGATCTGGGCTGACATGGAAACTGGTTCCGTCTGGACGGCGCTCGGATGGGCAATGCTGGCCATGGTCATTCTGCAGGTCGGATATTTCGGTCTCGTCGTCGCCTTGGTCTATAGACAGGCATCGAAAGGCGCCGAGGCAAGCCCGCCGTCGGCAGCCGTAAACGATCTAAACCCTACTGGCTCAGTTTAGCGGCCCGACAGTTCGTTGGGGTGGGTTCGACCAACCGCCGGGCCTAACCGGCGCGGGGGCAAGCCGGCTGAGCCAATCGTAATATTAGCAATTCTGCATTAAAACCCGGAGCGGACGTTTTCCCCCGTTTTGGGCAGCACAGCGGGCGCTGGTCCGCCGGTGAACCGCTCTATCTCTTTGTTTTTACGCAATTCCGGACGGAAAACCGTTCACACTTTTCCTGGAATTGCTCTAGCCTAAGCCGCGACCTTCACAGCGGTCGGCGCCTTCTTCAGCGGAATGCGCACCGACACGATGGTGCCGACGCCTTCGGTCGAGCGGATCTTCAGCGCTCCGCCCTGCAGCTCGGCCAGCGAGCGCGAGATGGCGAGGCCAAGGCCTGAGCCGGTGTGGTTCTTGGAGAACTGGTTCTGCACCTGCTCGAACGGCCGCCCGAGCTTGCTCAGCGCATGCTTGGGGATGCCGCAGCCATTGTCCTCGATGGTGAGCAGCAGGGCGCCCGACGTGTTGCGTGCCCGGACCGTGATCTTGCCGCCCTGGCCGGTGAACTTCACTGCATTGGAGAGCAGGTTGATGGCGATCTGCTTGATCGCGCGGCGGTCGGCGTAGACCCGCATCGCATCGGCGATGCGCGTCTCGACATTGATCGACTTTTCCGCCGCCTGCAGCGAGATCACCCGCACCGTCTCCTTGATCAGCGGGCAGAGGTCGATCTCCTCGCGGTCGAGCGAGAACTGGCCGGCCTCGATCTTCGACATGTCGAGGATATCGTTGATGACGCCGAGCAGGTATTTGCCGCTGCCGTTGATGTCGGTCGCGTATTCCTCGTAGCGCTCGGAGCCAAGCGGCCCGAACAGGCCCTGCTGCATCAGCTCGGAGAAGCCGATGATGGCGTTGAGCGGCGTGCGCAGCTCATGCGACATGTTGGCGAGGAACTCCGATTTGGCGCGATTGGCCGCCTCGGCGCGCTCGGTCTCCTTCATATATTTGCGGTTGAGCTCGACCAACTCGCTGGAACGTTCCTCCTCGGCGCGGCGGGCGAGGCTGAGATCGTGGATCGTCGCCATCAGCCGGCGCTCGCTGTCGACCAGCTTCTCCTGATGCAGCTTGATCTGGGTGATGTCGGAGCCGACCGAGACGATGCCGCCGTCGCGGGTCCTAAGCTCGTTGACCTGCAGCCAGCGGCCATCGGCAAGCTGGCGCTCCAGGGTGACGCCGCCATGCGGCCCGTTGGCGTTGGCGAGCCTGCGCTCCGAGGCGAAGGCCAGCATCCGCTCCTCGAGCGCATCGCGACCGACGCCCGGCACGACGTCGCGGTCCGAGAGCCCATTGTCCTTCTGGAACTTCGAGTTGCACATGATCAGCCGCTCGGAGGCATCCCACAGCACGAAGGATTCGTTGATGTTCTCGATCGCGGTCCTCAGCCGCATGTCGGCCGCTTCCGAACGCAGCGCCAGATGCCGCTGCTCGGTGACGTCGACGGCGATGCCGATCAACTGGATCTCCGGCGCCTCCGGGTCGATCACCTGCGCGCGGGCCCGCATCCACACCCATTGGCCGTCGGCGTGGCGCATGCGGAAGACCTGGTCGATATGATCGATCTCGCGTTCGACGATGCGGTTGGCGAGCTCGAACAGGTCGCCGTCGTCCGGGTGGATAATCTCGTCGACCTCGCCGAAGGAGAGCATCGTATCGCAGGGTTCATAGCCCAGCATGTCATACATCGAGCGCGACCAGTACATCTTGCCGCGCACCATGTCCCAGTCCCACAGCCCGCAGCGGCCGCGCACCAGCGCCATGTCGATGCGCTGGTGCGCCTCGAGATAGATGCGGTCCGCCGCCTGGGCGCGCGCCGCCTGGCCGAAATAGGCGTAGAGGATGACGATCAGCACGCCCGCCGTCAGCACGAACAGCGTGACGTTGAGCGACATCGACTTGCGCCAGCTGTCGAACACCGCTTCCTGCGGCACCAGAACGGCGGTCGCGTGCCTGCGATCCCCGGTGAGGCTGACGGCGGCGAACCAGTCCTGTCCGGCGATCGAGACATCCATCACGCCGGCGCGGTCGCCGAACATGAACAGCGGCTGGCCGCCAAGGACCAGACTGTCCAGCGTGCGGCCCTGCCAGCCGGTCGACAGCGGCGAGACGGCGATGACCTTGAAGGCGCCGTCGGTGATGGCCAGCACATGGGCGCGGCTCATGGCGCCCTGGCGGCTGGTGCTTTCCAGCAGGCTGATGGCGTTGGCGCCCGCGGCGTTGGGGTCGGCGGTGATGGCCTGCGCCATCTGGCCGGCGGCTAAAGCCAGTACCGCCTTGGCGTCGCGCTCGATCTCGTCATGCTCGTTCATCAGCGACAGGAAGCGCAGCGCCGCGATAACGATGAGGAAAATAACAATCAGCGCCGGGATTGAACGGCGCAGAAACGGCTCGGCGGCCAAGAGCCGCTGATAGGTGGGTTCGGCGATCAGGCGCGTATTGCCGGCAAGTCCATCGCCCCTTGCCTTGCGACGCGCAAAAGCCTTCCCTCCGGGCGCGCCCCACGCGTCCGCCTTGGCCATAAATGGCACTCCCCGATCTGCCGTATACTGGATGATCCGGATACGCCGCACGCCCGAATCGCCATTAAAGAATCAAACGTGATTCGCCTTGTCCAGAGGAGCGCGCGAAAAAGATTAAAAGTTGATTGAAATTGCGCCTTTTTCCCTTCTCCCCTTGTGGGATAAGGTGGATCGGCGCGTTAGCGCCGAGACGGATGAGGGGTGTTCCAGCGGAATGAGACGCTGGTGGCATCTGGAGCACCCCTCATCCGTCGCCTTCGGCGACACCTTCTCCCGCAAGGGGAGAAGGGGGAGTCGGCGCTACGCCAGCGTCCGCTCTACAATATCCCGCAGATCCGCCGACAGGTTCTCTACCTTCGCCATATCGAGCAGCGCCTGCTTGGCCTTGGCCTGGCGTCCGGGCTCCAGCGAGCGCCAGGAGCGCAGCGCCGTCGCCAGCCGCGCCGCCACTTGCGGGTTGCGCTTCTCGACCTCCAGCACCGTCTCGGCGAACAGGCGATAGCCTTCGCCGTCGGGGCGGTGGAAGCCGGTCTGGTTGGCGCTGGAGAAGGTGCCAATCAGCGAACGCACCCGGTTCGGATTGGCGATCGAGAAGGCAGGGTGCTGCATCAGCGCGCGTACCTTGTCGACGGTCCGTGCGCCGGGCACGCCGGCCTGGATCTGGAACCATTTGTCGAGCACCAGCGCGTCGCCGCGATAGCGGGCCTCGAAGGCCGCCAGCGCCTGTTCGGCCTCGGCTGTGCCCGAATGACGATGCGCCAGCACGGCCAGTGCCGCGGCACGGTCGGTCATGTTGGTGGCGGTATTGAAGTGCCGCGCGGCGAGGGCGCCGCCGCCCGGCAGCAGCGAAAGATAATCGAGCAGGATGTTGCGGAGCGCCCTGCGTCCTGCGCTCGCCGCGTCCGGGCTGAACGGACCCTTGTCGGCGAGGCTGTCATAGAGAGCAGAGAAGGCATCGCGATTTGTCTCGGCGATGATGCGCGCCAGCGCCTCGCGCGCGGCGAAGATGGCGTCGGGGTTGATGCCCCTGCCGATGTCGCGGGCAATGTCGGATTCGCCGGGCAGCGCCAGCGCCAGTGCCCGGTAAGCCGGCTCCAGCGCCTCGTCGCCGGCGATCCTGCCGGCAAGCTCAGCCAGCCGTCCTGCGAAGGCCGGGTCCTTGCCGCCGAGGATCTGGCGGAAGGCGGCGATCAGCGCGTCGGTCAAAAGCGTGTTGAATGCCTGCCAGCGCGAGAAGGGGTCGCTGTCATGCGCCGCCAGGAAGAACTGGTCATCGGCCTTCTGCTGCACCGACAGCGTGATCGGCGCCGAGAAGCCGCGGTTGAGCGACACCGAGGGCCGCTCCGAAACGCCGGAAAAGCGCACCGTGTGCCGGCGCTTGCGGATATGGATGACGCCGTCATCCACTGTCGCACCCTCGACGGCGTCCCAGGCGACAGGCTTGCCGTCGGCGCCGACAAGTCCGAAGGCCAGGGGGATATGCATCAGCCGCTTGCGGCTCTCCGACGGCGTCGGCGGCACCGACTGCTCGATCTCCAGCGTGAACTCCCTGGCCGTCGCATTGTGCGTGGAGCTCACCGTCAGGTTTGGCGTGCCGGCCTGATGGTACCAGAGCGCGAATTGCGCGAGATCCCGTCCCGATACCTCCTCAAAGACTTTGAGAAAATCCTCGATCGTCGCGGCCTGCCCGTCATGCCGCTCGAAATAGAGGTCCATGCCGGCGCGGAAGAGCTCGGCGCCGAGGATGGTGCGGATCATGCGCACCACCTCCGAACCCTTCTCGTAGACGGTCGCCGTGTAGAAATTGTTGATCTCGCGATAGCGGCGCGGCCTCACCGGATGGGCTAGCGGCCCCTGGTCTTCCGGGAATTGGTGCGCGCGCAATGTGCGCACCTCGGCGATGCGCTTCACCGCCCGCGAGCGCTGGTCGGCCGAGAATTCGTGGTCGCGGTAAACCGTCAGCCCTTCCTTCAGGCAGAGCTGGAACCAGTCGCGGCAAGTGATTCTGTTGCCTGTCCAATTGTGGAAATATTCATGCGCGATGATCGCCTCGATATTGGCGAAGTCGGCATCCGTCGCGGTCTCCTCGTCGGCCAGCACATATTTGTCGTTGAAGACGTTGAGGCCCTTATTCTCCATCGCCCCCATGTTGAAGTCGGACACGGCGACGATGTTGAAGACGTCGAGGTCGTATTCGCGGCCGAAGGCGTCCTCGTCCCATTTCATCGAGCGCTTCAGCGCGTCCATCGCATAGCCGGCAAGCCGCTCCTTGCCGGGCTCGACGTAGATGCCGAGCTCGACCTCCCGGCCGGACATCGTGGTGAAGCTGCCCGCCACCTTGCCGAGCGCTCCAGCCACAAGCGCGAAAAGGTAGGACGGTTTGGGGAAGGGGTCGTGCCAGACCGCATAATGTCGCCCATTGGCGAGCGCGCCGCGTTCGACGGGATTGCCGTTGGAAAGCAGCAGCGGAGCCTCGTTATGCGGGGCTTCGACGCGCACCGTGTAGACGGACAGGATATCGGGCCGGTCGAGGAAATAGGTGATGCGGCGAAAGCCCTCGGCCTCGCATTGCGTGCAATAGACATTGTTGGAGCGATAGAGGCCCATCAGCGCTTCGTTGCGTGAAGGCGCGATCTCGGTCTCCAGACGAAGCTCGAAACGCTGTGTCGCCGGCAGCTTCAGGATCGTCAGCCGGTCCGGCGTCGCCTCGTAGTCGCCGGCAGCGAGCGCCTGCCCGTCGATGGCTACGCCAAGCAGCGTCAGCCCGTCGCCGTCGAGCACCAGCGGCGCAGTTGCCGCGACGCCCTCCCGCCGCTCGATGGTGAGCAGCGCGGTGACATGGGTCGCGTCCGGCGACAGGCGGAAGTCGAGGCTGGTCCTCGGGATGAGATAGTCGCTGGGGCGATAGTCTTCGAGCTTGAAGACATGGCCGGTATCGGTGCGCATTCCTTGGGCTTTTCCTGTCGATGTCTTGCGGGGGCCAGCTCGGCTGGTCCAGGAATTTTGAGGTGCGCGCTCTTTACACGAAACCGTCACGCGACAAAACCGCAGGATATCACGTGTTTTCGCAATTTCCGGCTACGCACTTTTCCTGGAATTGCTCTTAGGCTATTTGGCGGCTTCGTTTTCCGACCATCCTGACGAGGCAAGATGACCGTCGATCATGCCGTCGGCCACAGCACGCTGCGCGGCATCACACTGAAGATCGTCTCGGTGACGGTCTTCGTCGGCATGCAGACCTGCATCAAGGCGGCCGGCGACGTGCCTGCCGGGCAGATCGTCTTCTTCCGTTCCTTCTTCGCCATCTTCCCGATCATCGCCTTCCTGGCCTTCAAGGGCGAGCTCGCCACCGCCTTCACGACCAGGCGGCCGTTCAACCACATCGCGCGCGGCCTTGTCGGCGTCGGCGCCATGGGGCTCGGCTTCTTCGCGCTGACCAGGCTGCCGCTGCCTGAGGCGATCACGCTGAACTATGCCCAGCCGCTGCTGGTCGTTGTGTTTTCCTCGATCTTTCTCGGCGAGACGATCCGCGTCTATCGCTGGAGCGCGGTCGTCGTCGGTCTTGCCGGCGTGCTGGTCATCTCCTGGCCCGAACTGACGTTGCTCAATTCCGATCAGGGTCTCGACGACCAGGAGGTGCTTGGCGTCATGGCCGCGCTGATCGCCGCCGCGATTTCGGCCGTCGCCATGCTCCTGGTGCGCAATCTCGTCCAGACGGAGAAGACAGCGACCATCGTTCTATGGTTCTCCTCGACGGCTTCGGTGCTGTCGCTCCTCACGCTGCCATTCGGCTGGCAGGCGCTGACGCCGCTGCAGGCGGCGCTGCTTGTTTTCGCCGGCTTCTGTGGCGGCCTCGGCCAGATCCTGATGACGGCGGCCTACCGCCACGCCGAGGCCTCGGTCGTGGCG
Source organism: Mesorhizobium sp. M2A.F.Ca.ET.043.05.1.1 (assembly GCF_003952445.1). Lineage (NCBI taxonomy): Bacteria > Pseudomonadati > Pseudomonadota > Alphaproteobacteria > Hyphomicrobiales > Phyllobacteriaceae > Mesorhizobium > Mesorhizobium sp. M2A.F.Ca.ET.043.05.1.1. The sequence goes on along the minus strand of NZ_CP034446.1, from coordinate 3,013,063 downwards.
CCGTTCGAATACACCTCGATGATCCTAGGCGTCGTCGTCGGCTATCTCGTCTTCGGCGACGTGACCTCGCTCAACACGCTGATCGGCGGCGTCATCGTGGTCGCCGCCGGCATCTTCATCATCTGGCGCGAGCGGCAGCTCGGCCTGGAGCGCACGCGCACCAGGACGGCCGCGCCGCCGCAGGGGTGATCGAGATCGCCGGCATCTCGACAAAGGTCACGGATGTTTCTCAGTCCATGGGGAATTGAAAATGAATGACAAAGAGCGCCCTTACGTCCTTCACACCAACCGCGAACTGGAGATGATGCTTGCCCGAGCCAAACCGATGGCTGTGTTTGCTCACGAGAAAGTGGATGGCTTTGAAAAATCCGACGCACTGGCCAATCAGGACTTCGCGCCACACGTCGCCGCCGGGACTCTTTCAGAGCATGTGAGGACCAGAACGATCTCCCTGCCAAGCGGTACTGCGGTGGACATCGACTACTGGTTCTACACGCTCAAGGGCGAGGAATGGCGGGTCGAAGCATATTGGCTGCTTATCGATTTCCTCCACCACAGGGGTTGGTGCCCGCAATTCGAATGGCTGCAGGGAAAGCTGCTTGGGTACACCGATCAGGAGAATACCCATCATCTTTTGCGGACCTATCCGGCAGACCTGTGGGTTGCCGAGATTTGCAAGTCGCAGGATGCCGGATCGGCCGAAGCTTAGCTGCTCGTCGCTTTGGCCCGCTCTTTCGCCAGCCGCACCAGCACCGCGCGTGTCTGCTCATCAGCCGGGAAGAAGGATTCGATCGCCAGTTCCGACAGGGTGACATCGAGCGGCGTGCCGAACACGGTGATGGTGCTGATGAAGGAGAGCACCTGATCGCCATGCGCGAGCCTGAGCGGATGCACGATGCCGCTTGGCTCGACCGGAGCCGGCCGGCTGCTCTTCAGGCCGGACGGATAGGCGCGGAGCTCGCGCTCCAGCTCGATCAGCACAGGATCGCCTGTGGCGTCGTTCTGGTGCTTCAGCCGTTCGAGCAGATGCGCGCGCCACTCCGCCAGATTAACGATGCGCGGCGCCACGCCGCCTGGATGGAGGCTGAGCCTCAGCACATTGACCGGCGGCGCAAGCAGCGACTGTTCGGAAATATCGGCGAGGAACGGGGCGATCGCGGTGTTTGCCGAAACCAGGTTCCAGTGCCGGTCCACCGCCAGCGCAGGAAAGGGCTCGTGGCCCTTGAGCACGGTCTCGACCGCGGCCATCGCCGGCGCCAGCGTTGCGTCGGTGAGTGGCCTCTCGCTGAAGCTCGGCGCGAAACCCGCCGCGAGCAGCAGCTGGTTGCGTTGACGCAGCGGGATCGACAGTTGCTCGGCCAGATGCAGCACCATCTCGCGCGACGGCTGGGCGCGGCCGCTCTCGACGAAGGAGAGATGCCGCTGCGATATATCGGCTTCCATCGCGAGATCGAGCTGGCTCATGCGCCGTCGGGTGCGCCACTCGCGGATGAGGCTGCCTGCGGAGATGTCGGATGTGGTCATGGACGGATGAGTAGGGCGGCGGGCGGCGCAATTCAATTACCTGGGAGGTTATAGCTCCCCCTTCTCCCCTTGTGGGAGAAGGTGGATCGGCGCGAAGCGCCGCGACGGATGAGGGGTGTTCCAGCGGAGTGAGACGCTGGCATTCCCTGGAACACCCCTCATCCGTCTCGGCGCTGGCGCGCCGATCCACCTTCTCCCACAAGGAGGGTTTTGCATGGGAGCCGATATTTAGCGCACGAGGCAGATGGGCGTTTTTTGAAAGGCGCTCTGGCCGCTTTGGCGGGTTGTTTTGCCTCGCTCTTGAGGCCTCAGGCCGCCTTGGCAGTGGATTTTGGGCGGACTGCGCCTCATGCCGGCTTCCTCTTTGGGAAGAGGACTGCGGCCGCTCTTTGCAGATTGTAGCCGCAGCCGGCAAGCATGCACTGCGTCCGGTTGGTCGCAAGGTTGAAGAAGCGCAGTCGCCGCATGCCGTAGCGCTGTTTGAACACTGCAAACGGCCGCTCCACTGCCGCCCGCACCTTCGAGATGAGCCGGTTGCGCTGCTTCTGACGCGGTGTCAGCGGATGGTGCTTGTTGGCTCTGTGCATCAGCCGGTCCTTGATGCCGGCCTGCTTCAGCCGGGCATGGCGGGCATGGGTGTAGTAGGCTTGGTCGCCATAGGCCGCCTTCTCGTCCCCGATGATCAGGCCGTCGGCCGGCTCGGTATCGGTGACCGATGCATCCGTAAAGTCCATGCGCCGGATCAGCGTATGAGCATCGTCGACGCCGTTGTGCACCTTATAGCCGAACACGGTCTTGTTGCCCTTGCGTCCCCAACGTGCCTCGCCATCGGCCGATGGCCGCGCCGTCGCCTCCTCACCCTTCTTCGGCTTCGCCGGCGGGCGCGCGGCGGCCTGCATGAAGGAGGCATCGATCAACGTGCCGCGCTTGACGATCAGCCCCTTCTGCTCAAGCTGCCGCGTGATCTCATAAAACACCCGGTCGATCAGCCCATCGCACTTCAGCTCCTCGCGGAAACGCCACAACGTCGAATGGTCCGGCGTGGGGTCCGACAGGCTGAAACCGGCAAAGCGGCGGAACGACAGCCGGTCGCGCAGTTGTGCCTCCAGCGAAGGATCGCTGAGATTGTTCCACACGCCAAGCAGCAGACAGCGCAGCAAGGCCTCGGCCGGATAGCTAATGTTGCCCCGTCCTGGTCCGCTGCGCTGACCAAGAAGCGCCTTGATCGGCACCCAGTCGATCACTCGCGCGATCTGGTCAAGCTCCGTCACGTCCGACCACACCAGCCCATCCGCAAGGCTCAGTTGTCCAAGCACGCGATCGACCATCCGAATCATCTCCCCTTCATGCCGGACCTACGGAATCACCAACTCAGTTCCGTGCAAAGCCCTCACAATGGGAGAAGGGGAAGCCGCCAGCGCCCGCAACTTCGCCTTAACCTCGAGAAAATCCCGCCAGGCCAGCTTCTTGTGAGCCGGCGTCCGCAAGAGGTAGGCCGGGTGCAGCGTCGGCATCGCCGGAATGGCTATGCCCGATGCGGTCGTGTGCACCCGCCAGTTGCCGCGCAGGCGCAGGATGCCTTCGGCCGTGTTGAGCAGCGTCTTGGCCGATGGCCCGCCGAGATTGACCAGCACTTTCGGATTGACCAGCTCGATCTGCCTTTCGATGAAGGGCCTGCAGATTTCGGTCTCATGCGGCGTCGGCGTACGATTGCCCGGCGGCCGCCAGGGAATGACGTTGGCGATATAGGCGGAACCACGGTCAAGGCCAATCGCGGCCAGCATGCGGTCGAGCAGCCGGCCGGATCGGCCGACGAAGGGCAGGCCCTCCAAATCCTCGTCGCGGCCCGGCGCCTCGCCGACCAGCATCAGGTCGGCGTTCGGATTGCCGTCGGCGAAGACCAGGTTCTTGGCGGTGAATTTGAGATTGCAGCCGTCGAAGCCGGCCATGTACTGGCGCAGTTCATCGAGCGTCGTCGCGCGGGCGGCAAGCTGCCGCGCGAGCAGGACCTGCCCCTCGTCGGGAACGGCCGCGGCTGCGGGCGGCCGGGCTGGCGCGTCCGGAATATTGCTGGCATCGAGGCCGGAGAAAGGCGCTGGCGGGTTCTCAACGCGTTCGGGAGCCTGCTCGGGTACCGTTCGGCTCTCGGGCACGGCTTCGCGGCGTGGCGCGGTCGGCGCGCGCTCGGCAGGCCTGCGTTCGGCCGGCCCGCGTCCAACTGGCGCTGCCGCCGCTTCGGCGAACCGGTTGATCGGCGTGTCTTCGAGCGCGTCGTCGACGCCGGCGCTGGCATAGAAGGCGAGCAGTTCGGCGATCTCGGCTGGTGTTCTGGGGGAGGCGGCAGTCATGGCGCCACCATTGTCCGCGCGGTTCGAATTTGCAACCTCGGCGACTGCAATCTCCCCACTTGAGGGGGAGATGGCCGGCAGGCCAGAGGGGGTCGGTTCGACTGGGCTCGACGCATTGGACGCCGGCGCTTCACGCGCGGCGACCCCCTCTGTCGCCTTTGGCGACATCTCCCCCTCGAGGGGGGAGATTATCCGGTCGGAATCCTAGGATCCTGCACGATGTAGAACGTCCAGCGCGGCGTGTAGTCGGTGATCAGGAAATCGAAAGTTGCTGACTTCAGCGGATCGACCTTGCCGTTTTTGAACAGCAGCTGGTCATAGGGTTCGAACTTACGCTCGAAATCGGCGAAATTGCTGGAGATGATGTTGTCGGGCGTCTTGTTGCGCTGGTCGAAGGACAGGCCATCGCCGAACACGCTCGGCTGGTCGAGGATTTCCTGCAGCTCGAACTGGAACTCCACCCAGGGGAGCGCGCTGTTGTTGAGCACGTCGATGCGCATATACATCACGCCGTTGGCGACCTCGCCGGCCTTGCCGAAGGGCTCGATCGGCTTGGTCGCGCGGATGGTCAGGGTCACCGGCGTCGCCGTATTCAGTTCCTCCTTAATGACCAGCGGATCTTCCTTGGTGCCGATGCCGGACACGCCGGTAATACGAAAGCCGCCCAGCTCGTCGGAGAAGGAATAGGCGCCGGTGGTCCAGACCTTCACCGGATCGCCTTCAGCTGGCAGGCTCAAAAAGAGGAGCGGAAGAACCGCCCGCCAGGCCAGGCCTGGCGTGAAGAGTAAGCGCTTCGATGGAAAGCCGGAGGGCTCTGGACTGCGCATGGCGCGAAGTATTGCCGATAACCAAGCCGCCGAACAATTAAAAACATGCAGGCGCCGCCTGGCCTGCCAACATGCCAGGTCTGGCCTATGCTTGGCCATGGCCTGTGCTGCTGCCTTTTCGTAGGAAACCGCGACTTTTTGTCGAAATCGGCGTTGTCACGTCAGCGCCGGTTTCGCGTCGCGAATTGATGCGCTATGCAGCGCGTGAGCCAGCACAATGCGAGAATGCGGCAAGCTATAGAGGGGTCGATGAGCGATATCGAACGCGAAAGCATGGAATTCGACGTGGTGATCGTCGGCGCCGGTCCCGCCGGCCTTGCCGCGGCGATCCGCCTGAAGCAGCTCAACCCGGAACTCTCCGTCGTCGTGCTGGAGAAGGGCGGCGAGGTCGGCGCGCACATCCTGTCCGGCGCGGTCGTCGATCCGATCGGCATCGACCGGCTGCTGCCCGGCTGGCGCGAGGAAGGCGATCATCCCTTCAAGACGCCGGTAACGGCGGACCATTTCCTGGTGCTCGGCCCGGCCGGCTCCTTCCGTCTGCCCAATTTCCTGATGCCGCCGCTGATGAACAATCACGGCAATTACATCGTCTCGCTCGGCAATGTCTGCCGCTGGCTGGCGACCAAGGCCGAGGCGCTGGGCGTGGAGATCTATCCGGGCTTCGCCGCGGCCAGCCTCGTCTTTAACGAGGCCGGCGCCGTCACCGGCGTCATCACTGGCGACATGGGCATCGAGAAGGATGGCACGCATGGCCCGGCTTACGCGCCGGGCATGGCGCTGATGGGCAAATATGTGCTGATCGGCGAGGGCGCGCGGGGGTCCTTGGCCAAGCAATTGATCGCGAAGTACCAGCTTGCCGACGGCCGCGATCCAAGCAAGTTCGGCATCGGCCTCAAGGAGCTTTGGCAGGTCAAGCCCGAGAACCACAAACCGGGTCTGGTGCAGCATTCCTTCGGCTGGCCGCTCGACATGAAGACCGGCGGCGGTTCCTTCCTCTACCATCTCGAGGACAACCAGGTGGCGGTCGGCTTCGTCGTCCACCTGAACTACAAGAACCCCTATCTCTCGCCCTTCGAGGAGTTCCAGCGCTTCAAGACGCATCCGGCGATCGCCGGCACCTTCGAAGGCGCCAAGCGCATCGGCTATGGCGCGCGCGCCATCACCGAGGGCGGCTGGCAGTCCGTGCCGAAGCTGTCCTTCCCGGGCGGCGTGCTGATGGGTTGTGCGGCTGGTTTCGTCAACGTGCCGCGCATCAAGGGTTCGCACAATGCGGTGCTGTCCGGCATGCTGGCGGCCGAGCATGTCGCCGACGCCATCGCCGGCGGCCGCGCCAATGACGAGCTTGCGTCCTATGAGGAGGCCTGGCGCGGCAGCGACATCGGCAAGGATCTGAAGAAGGTGCGCAACGTCAAGCCGCTCTGGTCGCGCTTCGGCACCATCGTCGGCGTCGGCATGGGCGGCCTCGATATGTGGCTGAACACGCTGTTCGGCTTCTCGCCCTTCGGCACGCTAAAACACGGCAAGGCCGACTATGCGACGCTCGAGCCGGCCTCCAAGCATCAGAAGATCGCCTATCCGAAGCCGGACGGCGTCTTGACCTTCGACCGGCTCTCCTCGGTGTTCCTATCGAACACCAACCATGAGGAAAACGAGCCGGTGCACCTGATCGTCGGCGACATGGCGCTGCAGCAGCGTTCCGAGCACGACGTCTTCGCCGGTCCCTCGACCCGCTACTGCCCGGCCGGCGTCTATGAATGGGTGGACAAGGACGGCAACGCCGCCGCCGATCCGTCGGCCAAGGACGTGCGCTTCGTCATCAACGCGCAGAACTGCGTGCACTGCAAGACCTGCGACATCAAGGACCCGAACCAGAACATCAACTGGGTGCCCCCGCAAGGCGGCGAAGGCCCGGTCTACCAGGGCATGTGAGCCGCTCCGACCGGGCCGTCTCGACCGCCGCTCCAACAAAGCCGGCGAAGGCCCGGTCTACCAGGGCATGTGAGCCGCTTCATCGACCGGCAACCGTTTGCGGTCCAGTCGGCGGGTTCCTTACGCTTGAAATTGCAAGCGGCTTATAGTTCCTTTTCTGCGGATAGGGAGCAAGGGCAATGCGCCTGGCGGTTCTGACATGCCTCGTCATGCTCGGCGGCCTGTGCGGCGGCGCCCCGCAGGCCCTGGCCGGCACCAAGGTGCTGGTCACGACGCGCAACTATGACATCGCCGGCGCGACGGGCGCCGCCCTGGTTGAAGCGATGAACCGCAAAGGTCCCAAGCACGGCTTCATGACCCGCGCCATCGCCGATACCGGCTATGTGGTGAACTGGAAGCTCGATGTGGACCGCACCGACGGGGTCTGCAGGTTGCGGGGCGCCGACGGAACGATGGAGCTCACCTACACTTTTCCGCGCCTGGCTTCGCTGCCGAAACCCGAGCTCGAGCGGCGCTGGCAGCGCTTCCTCGCCGGCGTCCACGCCCACGAGCGTCACCACGGCCGCATCGCCGAGGCCATGATGCGGGCCACCGATAAGTCCATTGCCGGCCTGAAGCTGGCCGACAATTGGTTCTGCACCGCCACCCATCGCGAGGCCAGGCGCCGGATCGACGCCGTCTACGCGCAATATGAAGCGAGACAGAACGCCTTTGACGCGCGCGAGCACCGCGACGGCGGCCATGTCGACCGGCTGGTCAATGCGCTTGTGGGGAAGAACTGAACTCAGCCTGTTCGCTTAAGAAACGAAGCGTCAGCCCCGCGGTCTGTCCGGCGCGTCGTTTGCCGCCAGCGCCGACTTGTGCTGGTCCTCGGGCGCATTGCTTGCGGGCGGCAGCGTGAATTCGACCAGAACCGGCAGATGGTCTGAGCCTGTATCCTCCAGCCGGGCCGACGACAGGATCCTCACTCCGCCCTTGCTGAACACCTGGTCGATCGGCAGGCCGGCATAGCGGCGCAGGACGTCGGGCAGGGTGCGGTGGATCCAGGTCGGGCCGGCCGAGGGCATCAGCGTCATGCCGCTGAGCCGCGCCACCCGCCGCACCGCCGCGCTCCACGGCACGGCATTGCAGTCGCCGGCCATGATGGCGGTTTCGCCGAGCGCTGCCAGCGGTTCCGCCAGCTCGCCGATCTGCCAGGACTGCTCCATCGGCCATGGCCAGCTGAGATGGATCGCGGCGACGTCGACCGGAACGCCGTTGAAGTCGATCGTTGCGGTCGCCATCGCCCCGCGCGGCTCGCAACGCGGCGCGGTGCCGGCGGCGAACGGACGGCGTGACAAGAGAGCCACGCCGAATATGCCATTGGGGTAGTCGCACAGGATGCGATAGGGATAGGCGCCGGCAATATAGCCGAGCTCCTTCGCCCACATGCCGGACACTTCGTCGAGCGTGATGACGTCCGGATTGGTCCGGCCGATCAGCGACAGCACCTTCTTCGGCGTCGGATTGTTGAAGCGCAGGTTCATCTGCAGCAGGCTGTAGACGATCCGGTCGGCCGGCTTCGCGACCGCCTGCTGCGTCGACAACCTAGGCAGCGCGCTCGTGGTCGTGGCGAGGCAGACAATGGCGAAGACCAGCGCCGCGACCGCCTGCAGCCGGTAGGAACCGGCAAGCAGCGGCAGCGCGAGCAGCGCCGTCAGCACGCTCAGATGCATGCGGAAATGCGAGAAGGAATCGAAGGCCGGATGCAGCGCGCCGAAGAACCCGGCCAGCAGCGCGGCCGAAAATGCCGTCATCGCCAGGAATGTCAGCTGAGCCATCATGCTCAAGCGCGCACCGCCCGTAGTCATCTTATTGCCCCGGCAATCCGTTCTGATCGCTTATCGGCCAAATTGCGGCTCAAGCAAGACGACGGATTGCCCCGCCGACAGCTGGCTGGCATGCGCCTACTGGAACGCCGTCTCCGAGAAACTTCTGAGCTTGCGCGAATGCAGCCGCTCCATCGGCATTTCGGCAAGCTTCTCCATCGCCTTGATGCCGATGGTGAGATGCTGGGCCACCTGACGCTTGTAGAACTCGGTCGCCATGCCGGGCAGCTTCAGCTCGCCATGCAGCGGCTTGTCGGAAACGCATAGCAGCGTGCCGTAGGGCACGCGGAAGCGGAAGCCGTTGGCGGCGATCGTCGCCGATTCCATGTCGAGCGCGATGGCGCGGGACTGCGACAGGCGCTGCACCGGTCCGCGCTGGTCGCGCAGTTCCCAGTTGCGGTTGTCGATGGTGGCGACGGTGCCGGTGCGCATGATGCGCTTGAGGTCGTAGCCGGAAAGTCCAGTGACTTCGGCCACGGCTTCCTGCAGCGCCACCTGGATCTCGGCCAGCGGCGGGATCGGGACCCAGACCGGCAAATCGTCGTCCAGTACGTGGTCCTCGCGCACATAGGCATGCGCCAGCACATAGTCGCCAAGCGCCTGCGTGTTGCGCAGGCCCGCGCAATGGCCGAGCATGACCCAGGCATGTGGCCGAAGCACCGCGATATGGTCGGTGATCGTCTTCGCGTTGGAGGGGCCGACGCCGATATTGACCATGGTGATGCCGCCATGGCCGGGCTTCTTCAGGTGATAGGCCGGCATTTGCGGCAGGCGCTGCGGCGGCGTGCCTTCGCTTGGCGCGCCGGTTCCCGCCTTGGTCACGACATTGCCCGGCTCGACAAATTCACTGTAGCCGCCTCCACCACTCTCCATCAATTCGCGGGCCCGCGCCACGAACTCGTCGATGTAGAACTGGTAGTTGGTGAACAGCACGAAGTTCTGGAAGTGCTGCGGGCTGGTCGCCGTGTAATGCGTCATGCGGTGCAGCGAATAGTCGATACGTTGCGCGGTGAACGGCGCGAGCGGCCTCGGCTCGCCGAACGCCACCTCGAAGGTGCCGTTGGCGATCTGGTCGTCGGTGCCGTCGAGATCCGGCACGTCGAACAGGTCGCGGATCGGCCGCTTGATGCGCTCGGCGGCCGCGCCGTCGACATAGCTGCCTTCCAGGAAGGCGAAATGCAGCGGAATGGGCGTCGTCGATTCCGACACCGTCACCGTCACGCCGTGGTTGCGCATGATGAGGCGAAGCTGCTCGATGAGGTAGTTCTCGAACAGCTGCGGCTGGGTGATGGTGGTGGCGAAATGCCCGGGCGTCGGCATATGCCCATAGGCCTGGCGCGAGTCGACCTGGCTGAACGAAGTCGTGGTGACGCCGATCTGCGGATAGAAGGCCCGGTAGCGCTTGCTCTCGTCGGCGCCGGCGGCAAGAGCGGCGAAGGAATCGCGCAGGAATTTGGTGTTGCGGTCGTAGAGCGCCTGCAGCGCCGCGACGGCCTTTTTGGCGTCATGGAAGCTCTGCGCGCCGAAAGGCTCCGGCATGACGACCGATTCGATGGCTTGGGGGTAGATTCGCTTTTCCATGTCTCAATATAGAGATTCAGGATGGCGCTTGGGAGGGGGATGTGGGACCGCGAGAGCCGATAGCGTCGATTTTCTTCGGATGTGTTTAATGCATGTCGCCCAGAAGTGTGCGCGGTTCTGGGACAACGACATGCAGCAAAACAAAGACTTAAAGCGCCTCGCCTGAACCCGGTTCAGCGCGACGCGCTTTAAGGCGCGCTGGCTACGAGCCAGTCGCGCCGTTCGACACTCTATAAAGCTTGCCCGCGCTGCAGGCTGACCAGCAGCACAAAGCCGACGCTCCTGTTCTTGTTCGCCGGCGCCTCGATCCTGTGGCCGGTGTCGGCGCGCATAATCGGCACAGCCAGCACCGGGGCGGCGAGCAGCATCAGGATGAGCGTCGCCCGCGGCAGCAGCCTCAGGATCTTCGTTGTGGTGGCGGCGATGCGGTTCATTTTGGTGGTGTCCCGATTTTCAACGTGGTCGATTTTCAACTTTGTCGTTTCAGCGCGTCACTTGGTTCACGGAGCCGAGAACCCAGCCACGGGCCGTTCCCACAAGCGGGCAGAGTGGCCGCCTTCGGCCACCAGGATGGCGAAGAGCATGCCGAACAGGCTCATCAGCAGGCAGACGACGGTGAAGCGACGGGCAAGCATTTCTCTCTCCTTCAATGCGGGAGAGAATGCCGCAATGCCTCTGAACCGGTTCTGAGACCGGTATTCATCTGCGGTTCAAAATGATTGACGAGGTCTCAAGCCGCCGCCGGCGACAAGACCGTTCGGCGGAGCGCCGCCGCCGCAAACGAAAACGGGGCCGCTCGGGGCCCCGTTTCGGATGATCTCGGAAGGTCAGTTACAGCTTGTGCCAGGTCTGGCTCTTGCAGATCAGGCCGCCGAGCACGCAGCCGCTCATCTTGAGCGATGTGCCCGACAGCGTCGCCTTGCCGGAATAGGTCTTGTCGGTTTCCGGGTCGGTGATGGTGCCGGTGTATTTGTTGTCGCCGGCCGCCTTGAAGGAGCCGATCGTCTTGCCGGAGTACTTGCCTGATTTCAGTGTGATGGAGAACGCATCGCTGCCGGCGATTGCCGCCGTTGAGCCGGCCTGCGTCTTCCAATTGCCTTCGATCGGGTCGGCCCACGCGGCGCCCGCCATGATCAAGGTGGCCGCCAGGGCCAGGCTCGTCTTTCGAAACATCTTGTGCTCCTCCCAATGGGCATGCGGGGACTCCGGCCCACCTTCCAGTCCCTTACGCAAAGGTAAAGCTAGTCCAGCTCCCGCCAAAACAAAAGCGATGCCGCTACGGAAGGTTGTAGCGTTTTTCGCCTCGCGCATGGCCGAAAATGAACGGCACTGGAAAAACGCTTCGGTTCCCGTGGTTAGCGAAGTCTTGATTCCGCTCCCGCCAATTTTCATCGAATTTGACGCAAAACCCCGCAAACGCTGGATTCCCATGCTTAACGGTTTCCCGCGTTTACCTCTTGTTTTAGCTTTGTTTTCCGCAAATTAAGCAAGCCATTTAACGACGGATTCAAGGCCAGGCTTCATCCTCGAAAGCATCGAAAGAGCGGCCCGCCCCGAGGGAAATCAAGGGACAGAAGGAGGCAGCTCTCGGGAGCCAGACAGGGGATTGAAATGGCACGCTTTGAAATGCTTGAAGACGGCTTCGGCGCCATGGGGGCAACTGCCCAGGCCGACATTCTTTTCGAACTGGGCATGATGTATGCGACCGGCCGCGATTGCGAGACCGATGTCGTCGCCGCCCACAAATGGTTCAACATCGCCGCGATCAAGGGTTCGGTCCGCGCCGCCGAGCTGCGCTCGGAACTGTCTGCCACCATGTCGAAGGTGGAGATCGCCATGGCGCTGCGCGAAGCCCGCGAATGGATGACGATGCACTGATCCTGCGCGCAGCGCTGAGAGGTTGATTTGGACAAGGCCGCGAAAAGACGGCCGGCCCACAAGACCAAGAACGCGGCAGGCCAACAGGGCAAAGCCGCGCCGACCATGATCCCGAACCGAAGGTCCACGCAGTGAAAAGTGGAGTGCGGTTTTCGGATAAGATCATGGTCCACTAGAAACAGGGAAGCGAACGGGTTTCAGGCGCGGGGCGTCTGGGGAGCTCGACTGCAAAAGCCGCGACCGACCGAAACAAGGTCGGCGCGGCTTTTTGCATTACGCCAGGTGATCACGCGGGCGCGTGGCCCAAGAAATCCTCGCCGGAATGAACCAAAACGGGTCTCATTGTCCTCTCGACAGTCTCGGCGAAGGGTGAAATTGTCCCGGCTCTGTGAAAGAAGCGCGGCCATGCCGCCGCGCACAAGTGGAGGAGTTCTTATAACCATGAAAAGATTGGGTATTTTGAGCGCGGCCGCATTTGGCCTGATGATGAGCGCCCCTGTTGCCTTTGCCGACGACATCACCATTTCGGTGGTCGGCCCGATGACCGGCCAGCTCGCCACCATCGGTGACCAGTTCAAGCAGGGTGCGCAGGCTGCCGCCGACGCCATCAACGCCGCCGGCGGCGTCAACGGCTCGCAGATCAAGCTCGACATCGAGGACGACCAGTGCGATCCGAAGCAGGCGGTGTCGGTTGCCAACCGCATCGTCGCCAACGGCGTCAAGTTCGTCGACGGCCATGCCTGCTCGGGCTCGAGCATTCCGGCCTCCGCCGTCTATGCCGAAGCCGGCACGCTGATGATGAGCCCGGCCTCGTCGAACCCGGTGCTGACCGACGCGGCCGCCAAGTCCGGCTGGCCGACGATCATGCGCCTCTACACGCGCGACGACGCGCAGGGCGCCTTCATCGGCCCGTGGATCGCCAAGAAATATGCCGGCAAGAATGTCGTCGTCCTGCACGACAAGAGCGCCTATGGCCAGGGCGTTGCCGACGCCGTCAAGGCGACGATGAATGCGGGCGGCCTCAAGGAAGTCGATTACGAAGGCATCAACGCCGGCGAGAAGGATTACTCGGCCCTCGTCACCAAGCTGAAGGAACTCAAGGCCGACGTCGTCTATTTCGGCGGCTACCACCCCGAGGCTGGGTTGATCCTGCGCCAGGCGGCGGAGCAGAACGTCAAGTTCCAGCTGATCATGCCGGACTCGATCGCCTCGCCGGAATTCTGGCAGGTCGCCGGTCCAGCCGGTGAGGGCACGCTGTTCGTCTTCCCGTCGGACCCGCAGGCCAAGCCCCAGGCGAAGGACGCTGTCGCCAAGATAAAGGCCGGCGGCTTCACGCCCGAAGGCTTCACGCTGTTCTCTTATGCCGTGATCCAGGCCGTCGCCGAAGGCGTCAAGCGCGCCGGCAGCGATGACCCGGCCAAGGTCGCCGAGGCGCTCAAGGACGGCAAGCCCATCAGCACCGTCGTCGGCGACGTCATCTTCGACGAGAAGGGCGACCTCAAGAACGCCAGCTACGACATCAACCAGTGGCACGACGGCAAATACGCGCCGATCCAGCAGTAAGTCGGTTCTGTTTGTGTGAAGGTGGCCGGGGCTCGTCCCGGCCACTTTCGTTTTATCGCTGGTCCTCCGTGAACCGCACCAGCACAGTGCCGTCGCTGACCTGCGCGCCCTCGGCCGCGATCTCGGCGATCACCCCGTCATGCGGGGCGGCGATCATGTGCTCCATCTTCATCGCCTCGAGGATCAGAAGCGGCTGGCCCTTGATCACGGCATCGCCCACTGCTGCGCGCACCAGCTTGACCAGCCCCGGCATCGGCGCGCGCAGGCTGCCTGAGGCGGCTCCCGCCTCGTCGGCCTTGGCGAGCGGATCGGGAACCGCGAAGGTGTAGCCGACGGCGCCCTCGAAGACGGTGACATGGCCGGGCCAGCGGGCGGCGTGCGGCATGGTCCTCAGATCATGCGTGTTCGCGGCATCATGCGGCGCTTCCAGCGCCACCTGGAAACGGCCGTCCGGCCGTGCCGAAACTCTGGCCAGGATGTTCTCCTCGCCATGGCGCAGGCGGATGCGGCGCGCGAGCGTGTGGAAATGCGCATAGCCTGAAAGTGTCGACCACGGATCTGCGGCCGCACCTGGCGCGCCGGCGTCGGTCGCGGCCAGCGCCGCGGCGGCGATCGTCTCGTCACTCGGCGCGGGGATCGCGGTGAGCGCCTCCTGATGCCTGCCGATCAGCCCGGTATCGACATCGCCCGCCGCGAAATCGGCGGCGGCCGCGAGCGCCGCCAGGAAGGCGGTGTTGACGGTGGAGCCCGCCACTTCCGTCCGCGCCAGCGTCTTGCGCAGCGCGCCGAGCGCGGCGTTCCTGTCCTTGCCGTGCACCACCAGCTTGGCGATCATCGGGTCATAGAAGGGCGAGATCGCGTCGCCGGCGCGCACGCCGGTCTCGATGCGCATCGCAGCACCCTCCGGCGGCGCATCGGGGAATTTCAGATAATGCAGCGTGCCGGTCGCCGGCAGGAAGCCTTTCGCAGCGTCCTCGGCGTAGAGGCGCGCCTCGAAGGCGTGGCCGGAAAGCGCGATCTCGCCTTGCGTCTTCGGCAGCCTTTCGCCGGATGCGACGCGCAACTGCCATTCGACGAGGTCGATGCCGGTGACCATTTCGGTCACCGGGTGCTCGACCTGCAGCCGAGTGTTCATCTCCATGAACCAGAAGCGGTCGGCTTTGAGCCCCTGGGAGGCATCGACGATGAACTCGATGGTGCCGGCGCCCGAATAATTGATCGCCTTGGTGGCCTTCACGGCGGCCTCCGTCATCGCCTTGCGCAGCGCAGGCGTCATGCCGGGGGCGGGGGCTTCCTCGATCACCTTCTGGTGGCGGCGCTGCGCCGAGCAGTCGCGTTCGAAAAGATGCACGGCATTGCCGAAATTGTCGCCGAATACCTGCACTTCGATATGGCGCGGCTTGTCGACATATTTTTCGACCAGCACCCGGTCATCGCCAAAGGCCGCTTTCGCTTCGCGCCGCGCGCCCGACAGCGCTTCGGAGAAATCGTCGGGATGGTCGACGCGGCGCATGCCCTTGCCGCCGCCGCCGGCGCGCGCCTTGATCAGGACGGGGTAGCCGATCTCGCGCGCCTTGGAGGCGAGCAGCACGATCTCTTGCGCTTCGCCATGATAGCCGGGCACGACAGGCACGCCGGCCGCCTCCATCAGCCGCTTGGCGGCGTCCTTCAGCCCCATGGCACGGATCGAGGCGGCGCTCGGCCCGATGAAGACGAGGCCTGCCGCCGTCACCTGGTCGACGAAGTCCGGATTTTCCGACAGGAAGCCGTAGCCGGGATGGATCGCCTCGGCGCCGGTGGCGAGCGCCGCGGCAACTATCTTGTCGCCGCGCAGATAGCTTTCGCCGACAGGCGAGGGGCCTATATGCACCGCCTCGTCGGCCATCTCGACATGCAAGGCGCGGGCGTCGGCGTCGGAATAGACGGCCACGCTGCGCACGCCGAGCTTGCGGGCCGTGCGAATGACGCGGCAGGCGATCTCGCCGCGATTGGCGATCAGGATCTTGCCGAACATGGAACCTCCGCAGCCAGAGTATGCTTTGAGCGAGGTCGGCGTTCCTTCGCGCCCCCCTCTGTCCTGCCGGACATCTCCCCCACTTGGGGGGAGATTGGATGTCGCCGCCGCCTTCGCCAACTATCGACGTTGCAGGAAAGGAGCCGTCCGCAAAGCTGCTGATCTCCCCCCTTCTGCGGGAGATGCCCGGCAGGGCAGAGGGGGGCGCTGTCCCGCCAGCGCTTCGGGACAAGCATTCGTCCGAAATCATAGACCTCTCCCTCGCCAAGGGAGTGCTCTGCCGAGGTCGCCTCTTGGGCAGTTTTGGTCATCAAGGTCCGCTCCTTCCAACGGCAGCGGCGGCCCGCCGGTAGATCTCCGCCGTCTGCTCATCGAAACAGCAGAAGGTAACTGCATCCGGCACTGCATTCTGCCGCAGAAAGTTACTGACTGTGTCGACGGCAATCCCAGTCGCTTCCTCCTTCGGAGAGCGGTAAATACCGGTCGAGATCGCCGGAAACGCCACCGTCCGGCAATCATGGCCGAGTGCGATTTCGAGCGAGCGCCGATAGCACGAGGCAAGCAGGCTCGCCTCGCCCTCGCCGCCGCCCTGCCAGACCGGACCGACCGTATGGATGATGAAACGCGCCGGCAGGCGGTAGCCCCTGGTCAGCTTGGCGTCGCCGGTCTTGCAGCCGTTGAGCGTCCGGCACTCGGCAACCAGCTCCGGCCCGGCCGCGCGGTGGATGGCGCCGTCGACGCCGCCACCGCCGAGCAATGAGGAATTCGCTGCGTTCACGATGGCATCCACCACGAGTCGGGTGATGTCGCCGGTGTGGATGCGGATCCTGTCGCCGAGAGCACCCATCGTCACATCCTGAACACGCCGAACTTCGTGTCCTCGATGCCGGCATTCAGCGCCGCGGAGAGGCTGAGCGCCAGCACGTCGCGGGTTCTGGCCGGATCGATGATGCCGTCGTCCCAGAGCCTCGCCGAGGAATAGAGCGGGTGGCCCTCATGCTCGTATTTCATCAGGATCGGCTTCCTGAATTTGGCTTCCTCCTCGGCGCTCCATTCACCACCCTTGCGCTCGATGCCTTCGCGTTTGACCATGGCAAGCACGGTGGCTGCCTGCTCGCCGCCCATCACCGAGATGCGCGCGTTGGGCCACATCCATAGGAAGCGGGGCGAATAGGCGCGGCCGCACATGCCGTAATTGCCGGCGCCGAACGAGCCGCCGATGATGACGGTGAGCTTCGGCACTTTGGCGGTGGCGACGGCCATGACCAGCTTGGCGCCGTCCTTGGCGATGCCGCCGGCCTCGTATTTTCGCCCCACCATGAAGCCGGTGATGTTCTGCAGGAAGACCAGCGGAATGCCGCGCTGGCAGCAGAGCTCGATGAAATGCGCGCCCTTGAGCGCGCTTTCGGAAAACAGCACGCCGTTGTTGCCGAGGATGCCGACCGGCATGCCGTGCAGATGCGCGAAGCCGGTGACCAAGGTCGTGCCGTAATTCTGCTTGAACTCGTCGAACTCCGAACCGTCGACAAGGCGCGCGATCACCTCGCGCACGTCATAGGGCTGGCGCAGATCCGTCGGCACGATGCCGTAGAGTTCCTGCGGATCGTAAAGCGGTTGAATCGGCTTCTGCAAATTCAGGCTTACGGCCTTGTTGCGATTCAGGTTCTTGATGATGCGCCGGCAAATGGCCAAGGCGTGTTCGTCGTCCATGGCGTAGTGGTCGGCGACACCGGAAAGCCTGGTATGGACGTCCGCGCCGCCGAGCTCCTCGGCGCTGACATCCTCCCCCGTCGCCGCCTTCACCAGCGGCGGGCCGCCAAGGAAGATGGTCGCCTGGTTGCGCACCATGATCGTCTCGTCCGACATCGCCGGCACGTAGGCGCCACCCGCCGTGCAAGAGCCCATCACGCAGGCGATCTGCGGGATGCCCGCCGCCGACATGTTGGCCTGGTTGTAGAAGATGCGGCCGAAATGCTCGCGGTCGGGGAAGACTTCATCCTGGTTCGGCAGATTGGCGCCGCCGCTGTCGACCAGATAGACGCAAGGGAGGTTGTTCTGCAGCGCGATCTCCTGCGCGCGCAAATGCTTCTTCACCGTCAGCGGATAATAGGTGCCGCCCTTCACCGTCGCGTCGTTGACGACGACCATCACTTCCCGGCCCTCGACGCGGCCGATGCCGGTGATGATGCCGGCCGACGGAATGTCCTCGCCATACATCGACCAGGCCGCGAACTGGCCGACCTCGAGGAAGGGCGAGCCGGTGTCGAGCAGCTGTGCCAGCCGCTCGCGCGGCAACAACTTGCCGCGTGAGACATGGCGTTCGCGCGCCTCGTCGGAGCCGCCGCGCTCGACGCCTGCCGCCTTCTCGGCGATGTCGGCGACCAGTTCCCGCATGCGCTCGGCATTGGCGCGGAAAATGTCGGAGGAGGGGGAGATCTGCGAGGTCAAGGCGGGCATTGACGACCCTCAAATGATATCATATTTTAGTATCACTTCGGGCTCTCGCCCTAACCCCAGAGGAACTGACCACAAAGGTATTCGATTGGGGAGGGCGAAAGCCATGAAAGCGGCGCACCGGCAGACACTGGACAAGATATTTGCGAACCCGGTCAGCGCCTCGATCAAATGGCGCGATGTCGAGACGTTGTTGGTGGCGCTCGGAGCGCGAGTGTCGGAAGGGCGTGGATCGCGGGTGCGCTTCACGTTGAACGGGATAACGCTTCGAGTGCATCGACCGCATCCATCGCCAGACACGAAAGCATACGTGGTCCGCGAGATCAGGACTTTCCTAATAGATTCGGGTGTTGAGCTATGAAGCCCTACAAGGGATATCTGGGAACGATCGAGTTCGATGAAAACGACGTTGTATTTCACGGTCGTATCATAGGTATTCGCGACATCTTCACATACGAAGCCGATTCGGCGGAAGAGTTGCTGAAGGCCTTTCATGAATGCGTTGACGACTATCTGGAATTTTGCGCTGAAGAGAACAAGGAACCGGAAAAGCCTTTTTCGGGCAAACTCGCTCTGCGCACCACGCCCGAGGTTCATCGTCTTGTCAGCCGGGCCGCTGCCAGTGACGGAAAATCGATAAATCAATGGGTGTCGGACGCTCTCGCAGAAGCGGCGCGCAAGCGCGTCGACGAAGGGTCGACCAAGGTCAAAACCCGCACTCACTAAACCCCCTCCGCCATGATCTCGCGGCCGATCAGCCAGCGGCGGATCTCGCTGGTGCCGGCGCCGATCTCGTAGAGCTTGGCATCGCGCAGCAGCCGTCCCGTCGGGTAATCGTTGATATAGCCGTTGCCGCCGAGCAGCTGGATCGCGTCGAGTGCCATCTGCGTCGCCTTCTCGGCCGCGAAGAGCACGCAGCCGGCGGCGTCCTTGCGCGTGGTCTCGCCGCGATCGCAGGCGGCCGCCACCGCATAGACGTAAGCCCGCGCGGCATTCATCGTCGTGTACATGTCGGCGAGCTTGCCCTGCACCAGTTGGAACGTGCCGATCGGCTGGCCGAACTGCTTGCGCTCATGCACGTAAGGTACGGCGACGTCGAGGCAGGCCGCCATCAGCCCGATGGGGCCTCCGGAAAGCACTGCCCGCTCATAGTCGAGCCCCGACATCAGCACCTCGACGCCGCGCCCTTCCTCATGCAGCACATTCTCGAACGGCACCTCGACATTTTCGAAGACGAGCTCGCCGGTGTTGGAGCCGCGCATGCCGAGCTTGTCGAGCTTCTGCGCCACCGAAAAGCCGGCAAAAGTCTTTTCGACGATGAAAGCGGTGATGCCGCGCGAATGGCGCTCCGGATCGGTCTTGGCGTAGACCACCATCGTTCCGGCGTCGGGGCCGTTGGTGATCCACATTTTCGAGCCGTTGAGCACATAGCGGTCATTGCGCTTTTCGGCGCGCAGCCTGAGCGACACCACGTCGGAGCCAGCGCCCGGTTCCGACATCGCCAGCGCGCCGACGGTTTCGCCCGAGCAGAGGGCAGGCAGGTATTTCTCCTTCTGCGCCGGCGTGGCCCAGCGATTGATCTGGTTGACGCAAAGGTTGGAATGCGCGCCGTAGGAGAGGCCGACAGAAGCCGATGCGCGCGAAATCTCCTCCATGGCCACGACATGCGCGAGATAGTTCATGCCGGTTCCGCCGAAATCAGGATCGGCGGTGATGCCGAGCAGGCCGAGCGCGCCGAGCTCGCCCCAGAGATGCGCGGGAAACTCGTTGGAGCGGTCGATCTCCGCCGCGATCGGCGCGATCCTGTCCTGAGCGAAGCGCCGTACAGTGTCGCGCAACGCCTCGATGTCGGGATCAAGTCCGAAGCTGAGCGTGTTCGTGTACATGCCGTTCCTCCCTGCGCACGCCCCGGTCTTCGCGGGGATCATGCCCGTATCAGAGTGCCACGGCGTTCCCGGCTCGCCCGGAAGGACGCGCGGTGCCATGGCTGATTGTCGCGCCGACCAGGCGCATTGTCATCGAAAGATATGATGCCGTGACTTCGGCGAGCGACAGCCGTTCGCCCGGACGGAACCAGACGATCACGCCGGTCATCATCTGGATCAGCGCCATGGCGGTCAGGCCTGTATCGTCGATCTCGAAAGCGCCGGCTTCCACGCCCTCGCGCAGGATCGTGCGCAGTTCCTTCTCATAGGCTGTGCGCATCTTGAGGATCTGCGTCAGTCTTTCATGCGACAGGCTGCGCAACTCCATGTTGGAGACATGGGTGGCGTGGCGCCGCTCGATGTGGAAGGCGATGTGGTTTTCGACATAGGCGGCAAGCCGGATGACCGGATCGGCACTTAACGGCCGCGCCGCGTCCCAGGCCTTGAGCAGACCCTCCATATGCTCTCGCATCAAGGTGAAAAGCAGATCTTCCTTGGTGGGGAAGTAACGGTAGAGCGCTGCCGCCTGCACGCCGACCTCAGCCGCCAGCTGCCGCATCGACATCGCCTCATAGCCCAGCCGCGCGATCAGGCTGACCGCCGCCTCGCGGACGGCCGCCTCGGTCTTTTCCCCGTCTGAGCCTGCGGTGCGGGCCATATTTGCCTCCAACAGCACTAATAAAACGAACGTTCAATTAATTCAAGCGCCAAATCTTCCCCCTTGAGGGGGAGATGTCGCCAAAGGCGACAGAGGGGGTCGTCTCGCGTGAAGCGCCAACGCCCTTTGCGGCAAGAAGCCCACGCTGGAGACCTACGTGAGACGACCCCCTCTGGCCTGCCGGCCATCTCCCCCTCAAGGGGGAGAGACCAACTCACACGACAATCCTGAAATCCGCCGGCGCGTCATCGGCCGCTTCCTCGATCTCGATCTTCGAGACGAGGGCGCCCCGCGGCCCTTGCCACAGGCGTTCGATCATCGCCGTGACTGCGGCATCGGCGCCGGCAATCAGCGCGGTGACCGAGCCGTCGCGCTCGTTGCGGACCCAGCCTGTAAGCCCGAGACGCAGGGCTTCGCCGCGCGTCCAGACGCGGTAGCTCACGCCTTGCACGGTGCCGGAAACACGCGCCCGAACGGCTCTTTGCTCACCTTGCATCGCCCGCTCCAGAATCTTCCCCATCAATCTGGAGCATGAAAGGTCAAATGCAACCGCTTCGAAGCATGGGTGGCTCGGTGGATTAAATAATTGACTCAGTCAACCAATGAGGAAATTATCGGATGCAATGTCTCCAAGGAGGGTCGGCATGCCGCATGAAGCCCTGGTCCAAGAGATTCGTCGCTTCAACCGGTTCTATACCGGGCTGGCCGGGCTGCTCGATGAGACCTTGATGCAGAGCCCCTACACGCTGGTTGAAGCCCGCGTGCTGTTCGAGCTCGGGCGCAAACCCCGACCCTGCGGGCGAGCTGGTCTGCTGGCGCGCATGTTTCATCTCGACCTCGCGCCGGTGCATCCGAACTGGCTGGAGAACTCAACCTTGCCCCCGCCTATCTCATGAGGGTGCTTCGGAAATTCGCCGCCACGGGGCTCGTGGAGATGCGCGACGACCCGGAGAACGGGCCGCCCGTCCTTGCGCTGACCAGGCGCGGCAAGGCCGCGCTGGTCGATCTCGAGGCGGCGACGAACCGCGATCTCGCTCGCCTGACCGTCAAGCTCGAGGACAGGCAAGCCGCTGAGCTTTCCGATGCGCTGAACCGCTTGACACGCCTGCTGGCAGCCGCGGGACTGTGAATCGCCCGATCTCCCTGCGGAGTAGATATATCGGCCAAGGTCCGGTCAGTTCCCCCGCGCTGCCGCGAGCGCGCCCGGCAATTCCTCGGCGAAGATGTCGAGCTCGTGGTCGAGGCCGACGCTCACCCTTATGCAGCGGTCGAGCCTGGGGACCATCGGCTTGCGGATGAACACGTCGCGCGACAAGAGGCCCTGCATCACCTTCAGCGCGAAGGCGCCGTCGCGGCCGCAGTCGATGGTGACGAAATTGGTCGCCGACGGCAACGGTTTCAGGTCGTTCTGCCTGGCGACAGTCGAAATGCGCTCGCGGCCAGCCGCCACGCGCGCCACCACCGTGCGCAGGTAATCCTGATCGGCAAGCGCCTCGAGACCGGCGATCTGCGCCATGCGGCTGACGCCGTAGTGATTGCGGATCTTCTCGAAGTCGCGGATCACCTCGGCCTCCGCCACGGCGTAGCCGCAGCGTATGCCGGCCAGGCCGTAAGCTTTGGAGAAGGTGCGCATGCGGATGACGTTCGGCCGCGCGACATCGATCGCCGGCAGCGCTGAGGCCGGGCCTAGCTCACCGTAAGCTTCGTCCAGCACCAGCATGGTGGTTTCCGGCAGCGCTTCGATGAAACGGACGACGTCCGGCGCCTCCCACCAGCTTCCCATCGGATTGTCGGGATTGGAGAGATAGACCAGCGGCGCCTTTTCGCTGACGACCCTGGCCAGGAGCCCGTCCAGGTCCTCCTTGTCGTTGGCATAGGGTACGGTCACCAGCCGGCCGCCGACGCCGGCGATGTGGAAATTGAAGGTAGGGTAAGCGCCGAGCGAGGTCACGACCGCATCGCCCGGCGCGACATACATGCGCGCCACCAGGCCGAGCAACCCGTCAATGCCTTCGCCGACGACCACATTTTCGACGGCGACGCCGTGATGCGCGGCCGCCGCAACCTTCAGCTCGTAATTGTCGGGATCGCAATACATCCACTGGTCGCGCGCGACGCTCTCCATGCGCGCAATGACACGCGGCGACGGACCGAAACTGCTCTCATTGGCGCCGATGCGGGCGCGAAAAGGCCGCCCGCGCTCGCGCTCCTGTGCCTCCGGACCGACGAACGGCACCGTGGTGGGAAGCGCGCCGATGATCGGCGTGAGGGAAGGGCGACGAAGCATGGCACAGGCTCGCGTGAGAGGAAGTTCTAGCTAGCCTGTGCGACCGGCGGGCGCAAGTTGGCGGCCGCCCGGAGAGCCGATGCCATTTCTCTCAATGAATGTGGACGACGACGTATCGGCCCCCGTAGGGCTGGTAATACGTGCTGCCACAGTGCCACAGCACGGTACCGTTGATCGAAGTTTTCACGCACGCTGCCGGTAGTCTGGTCACATACATGGTCGAACGGCGGATCGTACGGCGCGTGGTGCGCCTGGCAACCCCAGCTACGCTGCCTGGAGTGAGCGGGTGACCGACGCGGGCCTGCGCAGGGCTGACGAAAAGGGCGAAGGGTGTAACGGCATCGGCGATACCCGCAAGCATCAATGCGAATGCTATCCCGGCAGCGCCGGTCGATCTCAAGCTCGATTTTTTCATTTGCATCCTCCAAGAACTCACAATTTCCCTGCGTTCAAGTCCGCAGCCCATGAGATCGCTGACGTACGCCCGGGGCCGAACCCTCCCACCCTGCGGCAGGAGGCAAGATATTTTAGAGGATACTAATTATAGAATCCGGCTTCTATCCGGATTGCGCAATTTCCGTCGAACTGCCTGCATGACGACTGGCGCCAATTCCGCGACCGACGTTCACCCTCGTTGTCATCTTCTGGCACGTTGAAGTGTGTCCTTCGGGGACTCACCGAAGAGCATGCGATAACTCGCAGCGAAACGGCCAAGATGGGTGATCCCCACCTCCATCGCGATACGTGTGACGCTCAAGCCATCCGCTCCCCGCGCAGTGAGCAATCGCCTCGCTTCATTGAGGCGAACCGCCCTGATGAATTCCAGCGGGCTGAGGGCAAAGGCGGCGCGAAAGGCATACTCCAATTGTCGTCGGCTGATGCCGATTTCCTTGCACAACCGGATGATGGGGATGTCTTCGCGGATGTGCGCGCGAATAAAATCCTCGGCCGCCCATGCCTGTCGGAGGTGGCGAATGGAGGACCGATCTGTTTCGACGTTGCCTCGGGCGCCAGCGAATGCGTTGGCTATGCCCCCCAAATATTCCGCCAACGCGATCGGAGTATGCTCCGGCAAGGCTGAATCGCTTGCGGCTTCCCCGAAGCGGTATGCCATCGCCTCCATCTGGCTGCGGAACATTTGCGCATCGCTGGCGCTGAGCCGAACGGCATTTGGATGGTCGGCCGCCCGGTCCAAGATCGTGCCGGCGGAAAGTGCCTGGATTTCCACCCAGATCGACGTCGGAACAACGGCGCCCGTGTAGCGAAGGCCGGGCTGGACCGTCGCTGCGACGCTCGTGCCGGCGGGAATTGCCACGATCATGTCGTCCTTGAGCGGAATGCCGCAGATCGTCGAGTCCCGGGCCCGCTCTACAGCCACGATTGCCACGGAACCTGGATCAAAGCCGCCGTTGGCACGGAAGGCGCAATTGAATTCAGCCAGATCGAGCGCCCACTTGCCGTGGGACTGGATTTGCCGGAGGCGCGACGGCATTTGCCCTGGCGAAAGCCTGTCAACCTTCACGGGCAGCCCAGAGGCGGCATCGCCGAGCGCGTCTGGGCCAAGTTGCACGTCCCTGTGCGAAGTCGTTGGAGGCCACGCGCTCAAAAATGCATCCTTTGCGCAAAGTGGATATCACAACACTTGTATTAGGTGTAGCTTAAACGCAAATTGCGCGAGATCAATTCGGCGCAAAATATCGCCGACTCGCGGCTCTGGGGACGATGGACGAAGCAGATCTACTTATTGGGGAGGCGCCAGGCGTCTTGGCCGTACGCATCGCGTTGACGGCGTCAGCATCGCACGTTGGATCAAAGGCAATTTGACAGAGGGCAGGACCTGAGACGGCGCGTGACATGATGCGGGCGCGCACGCGCCGGTTAAGTATAGCAAATCGAGGAGCACCTTGAGGGGATGATCGTGAAAAGATTTCGTTTGGTAGCCTTGGGAACGGCTGTGATATCGGTACTTTGTGCCGTCAACGCATCTGCGGCGGACATCGCCAAGCAGCAGGATGACGGGTGGACGTTTACTGTCGCCCCGTATCTCTGGGCCTCGGGAATTAAAGGCGAGAGCGGACTCTTCGGATTTCCGCCTCAGGATGTCGATGTGAGCTTCAGCGACGTGCTGCACCACCTCAAATTCGGCTTCATGGGGCTCACGGAAGCTCGCAACGGGCCTTTCACAATCAGCACGGACATAGTGTACGCCAAGCTCGACGCCAACATAGGCACCCCGAAGGGAATCCTCGCCTCCAACATTGATGCGACGGTGAGCACTTTCATGGGCACGGCGCTGGGTGGTTACAGCGTTTACTATCAGGATGGGACGAATTTCGATCTTGTCGCCGGTGCCCGCCTCTGGTCGGTCGACAACAGTTTCGACTTCCACGGAGGTGTGCTGGATGGCAGGTCAGCGAGCGACGGCGATACGTGGGTCGATCCGGTGGTCGGCGCCAAATTCAAGGCCGATGTCGGTAACGGGATCTACTTGGCTGGCTGGGGCCTCGTCGGCGGTTTCGGCGCAGGGTCCAAGTCAATGTGGGATGTGATGGGAGGCGCCGGCTATCAATTCAACGACAAGATGTCGATGTTCGTCGGTTATCGGGCCGTGCACGACAATTATAGCCATGACGGCTTCGTGAACAAACTCACTCAGCAGGGTCCGATTCTGGGGCTCACTTATCAATTCTCGCCAGCCCATCCGGGATAATAGCGGATTGAGATGACGTGGTCGGTTCTCTGCGGCGCTTGCATTCGGCATTGGGCTGCTGAGGGATGGCGGAGCCAGGCATCGCCCGCCGGCGTTCGACGGCGCAATTCTGCTTGTGGCTGCTGGTGCAGACCATTGCCGATACGATCGTGCTGTGGAACGGAATTCCATTTTACCGCCGGTTGCTGTTAGCCGGTCAGCAGTTTGACCCACTACTCTATTTGATTGCCGCTCTTTGCTCCATTGCCGGGCAAGTCGGTTACTGGTCGGCTATGTCGATACGGCACAGCGTAGTCTTGCCTCGCTCTACCGTAGCATCTCACATTCTCCAATTTCTGGCGCGGCTCAACTTCATCTATGCCAGCGCCATGTTCTCGGTGGTGTTTTTCGTCAAGCTGGACATCAGGCTGGGGAAGATTGTCCTTCTGATTGCCGTGCTGTTCTCGATGTTCTGCTATTCCTCGCAACTAAAGCATGTCTCCCGAAAGTGGGAACCGGTTTCGGGATAAAGACATGCGCAAGATCAAAAACCTAAAGCGCTGGGAGCGAATCTGAAAGATCGCGACGCGCTTTAGAGTGGATCGGCAAAGCGCTTACGGTGGGCCAAGGCGCCAAGGCAAGCGAAAGGTGACGTGCGCTCGGGGCGCGTCTGATTCGCCGCGTGACGAGCCACAGAAGCGCATCTCCTGGGACGGCAGGTCAGGATGCCAAAAAATGCCTCGTTTGCGCAAAGTGGATAGCAGTATGGCTCTATTAGCAATAACTTAAGCGAAAGCAGCGCGAGACCAAATAGCGCGGAAATACCGCCGACGCACGGCGAGTGGGGAGCATGAACAGGCAGGGCTATTCGCAGGCGTCCGCAGAGGACATTGAGCGCGCCGCAGCAACGGCAGCGGCAGACGTGGGTGCTGAGCCGCCACGCCTTTGGATTCCAGGCAAAATGATTGGCGCCAGAGCACCAGACGCGCCGCGGTTTTGAGCAGAACGGCGTGAATTAGCAGAGCAGGGGCATAATATGAGCAACGATCGAGACTTCCCGGCCGAAGCCGGTGCAACCAACAGAATCACGCGGCGGGACGCTTTGATGGGCGGCACTGCGGCTGCGGTTTCGCGATTTGCCGCACCCGTCGGCCTTTCCGGCGCGCTCGCCGGCCTTGCGGGCGTCCAGACGGCGGCGGCCCAGCCCTCGCAGCCGAACATCGTCTTCATCGTTGCGGACGATCAGGGATGGAAAGACGTCGGCTATCACGGCTCGGACATCAAGACGCCCAACATCGACAAGCTTGCCGCGGAAGGGACGAAGCTCGAAGAATATTACGTGCAGCCGATGTGCACACCAACGCGGAGCGCCCTCATGACCGGCCGCTATCCGCTGCGCTATGGCATGCAGGTTGGCGTTGTCCCCGCAGCGGGAACCTATGGCCTTCCGCTCGATGAGACACTTCTTCCGCAAATCCTAAGAGACGCGGGCTACCAGACGGCGATGAGCGGCAAATGGCATCTCGGCCATGCCAAGACGGACTTCTGGCCCAAGCAGCGTGGATTTGATTCATTCTACGGGGCGACGGTCGGCGAGATCGACCATTTCAAACACGCATCGCATGGTATCGCGGACTGGTACAGGAACAACAAGCCGATCAAGGAGCCGGGCTTCGACAACACCTTGTTCGGTCAGGAAGCTGTCAGGGTCATCAACGCTCACGATCAGAAGAAGCCGCTCTTTCTCTACCTCGCTTTCACCGCGCCCCATACGCCATTCCAGGCTCCGAAGGAATATCTCGACCGGTATAAGAACATCGCTGACGAGAACCGCAGAGCCTATGCCGCAATGATCTCGGTGGTCGATGACGAGATCGGCAATGTCGTGGCCGCCCTCGAGAAGAAGGGGATTCGCGACAATACCCTGATCGTCTACATGAGCGACAACGGTGGCGTCGTTAACTCGATGTTTGCGGGCGACTCGAAGGTGGGTGGCAAGCTGCCTGCGGATAACGGCCCCTATCGCGACGGCAAGGGCACCCTCTATGAGGGCGGCACCCGCTCGGTCGCCTTCATGAACTGGCCCGGTAAGATCAAGCCTGGCGTCTTCAATGGCCTCATGCATGTCGTCGACATGTTGCCGACACTGGCCGGGCTGGCCGGCGCCAAGCTTGGCAAGGACAAACCGCTGGACGGCATGGATATGTGGCCGGCGCTGAGCGAGGGCAAACCTTCGCCGCGCACAGAGATCGTCTACAATGTCGATCCGATGGCCGGTGCGGTGCGCGAGGGCGAATGGAAATTGTTGTGGTCGGCAACGTTGCCGCAAAAGATAGAGCTGTTCGATTTGTCGCAGGACAAATCGGAGGCCACTAACTTGGCCGATAAGTATCCTGATAAGGTCAAGGTGTTGCAGGCAAGGATCACCGAACTTGCAGCCCAGATGAAACCCCCGCTGTTGCTTATGGAGGCAGTGCGGCTGACCTACTTCACGCCGCTGGTGACACCAAGCCCGGAGGAAATGTTCGCTGCGGGGGATTGAACGGCGGATGCGTTCTGCCGTTGACGAGACCAGCCGATGACTGAGGCGCGACCTGCAGCGAAGCCAACGGATTCGTCAAACGCCGATATGCTCTGGATTCCCGGCGGCGAGTTCCTGATGGGCTCGGACCACCACTATCCCGAAGAGGCGCCGGCGCACCGCGTCGTCGTCGGCGGCTTCTGGATGGATCGCTCGACGGTCACCAATGCCGAGTTCAGGCGCTTCGTC
Organism: Mesorhizobium sp. M2A.F.Ca.ET.043.05.1.1; assembly: GCF_003952445.1. NCBI lineage: Bacteria > Pseudomonadati > Pseudomonadota > Alphaproteobacteria > Hyphomicrobiales > Phyllobacteriaceae > Mesorhizobium > Mesorhizobium sp. M2A.F.Ca.ET.043.05.1.1. The sequence goes on along the minus strand of NZ_CP034446.1, from coordinate 2,984,748 downwards.
GAGGCCAGCGGCTATGTCACGCTGGCCGAGCGTCCAGCGAATGCCGCGGACTATCCCGGGGCCAGTGCAGAATCATTGGCGCCGGCTTCAGCCTTGTTCGTTAGGCCCTCGCGCGGCATCGATCGCAACAATCACTACAACTGGTGGGCCTACGTCCGTGGCGCGAACTGGAGGCACCCACGCGGCCCCGCCAGCGGGCTGAAGGGGCTCGACAACCATCCCGTCGTGCACATCGCCTATGAGGACGCGGAAGCTTATGCGAACTGGGCGGGGAAGGCTCTGCCGACCGAGGCCGAGTGGGAGTTTGCCGCACGCGGCGGGCTGGACGGCGCCGAATTCGTCTGGGGCGACGAGCTGACCCCCGGCGGCCGGCATATGGCCAACACCTATCAGGGCGAGTTCCCTTTCCGCAACGATTGCGAAGACGGCTACGAATGGACTGCGCCAGTCGGCTCGTTTCCGGCAAATGGCTACGGGCTCTATGACATGGCGGGTAATGTCTGGCAGTGGACCACCGACTGGTACCAGGAACATCGCCGGATCGAGAGCCCTTGCTGCACGATGCAGAATCCGCGCGGCGGCGAGCGTGAGGCGAGCTTCGATCCGCTGACACCCGACGTCAAAATTCCACGCAAGGTGACCAAGGGCGGGTCCTTCCTGTGCGCCCCCAGCTATTGCCGACGTTATCGCCCGGCCGCTCGCATGGCGCAGCCCGTGGATACATCCACTTGTCACCTGGGTTTTCGATGCGTCGCGCGTCCGTCGTGAGAGGAGGGCGCAGCGTGCTCTATGGGCATCGCGGCACCGGGAGGTCCAAACCGGCGCGCCGGCGGGTTGCAGCAGCCATATCGGCCGTATTCCTTACGCTCACGGCGTGCGGAACTGGACCCGAAGGGGTTCTGGCGCCGATCTCCGCGAGCCTGGTTTCGCCGGCGGCATCGGATGTGACGATGTTGGTCGCGACCAGCCGCAAGCCTTCCGGCGACCCGGCGACCTTGTTCACGGGCGAGCGCAGCCCGGCGCTTTCGTTGACCGACCTGACCATCTCGATTCCGCCGAACCGTGCGCCCGGCACGGTCGAGTGGCCGAAAAAGCTGCCGCCAGACCCCCAAAAGGATTTCGCGGTCCTTGCCGCAAGAAACCTGTCGGTTCCCGAGGCTCACAAATGGCTGCATGCTCACAATTCGAACGGCCATGTTCTCGTCTTCGTGCATGGCTTCAACAACCGCTATGAGGATTCGGTCTTTCGTTTCGCGCAGTTCGTGCACGACTCGCGGGCGAGCGTCGTGCCGATCCTTTTCACATGGCCGTCGCGCGCGAGTGTGCTTGGCTACAACTACGACAAGGAAAGCGCGAATTTCTCGCGCACTGCGTTCGAGCGGACGTTGAAGGCCTTGGCCGACGACCGCAGCGTGACGGACGTCACTGTCATGGCCCACTCGATGGGCACCTGGCTCGCGATGGAATCGCTGCGGCAGATGGCGCTGGAGGATGGGCGCGTTTCGCCCAAGATCAGGAACGTCATCCTTGCGTCTCCCGACCTCGACGTGGATGTCTTTGGTCGCCAGTGGACCGAGCTTGGGCCGAAAAAGCCGAAGTTCACCATCACCGTCTCGCGGGACGATCGGGCGCTTGCCGTCTCGCGTCTGATTGCGGGCAATGTCGACAGGGTGGGGCAGGCCGATCCGTCGAAGGAGCCGTACAAATCGAAGCTCCAGGCGGCTGGAATAACCGTGCTTGATCTGACCGACGTAAAGACCGCAGATCGCTTGAATCACAGCAAGTTCGCTGAAAGTCCGGAGATCGTCCAATTGCTCGGCGCGCAACTTGCTTCCGGCCAGACCTTGACGGATTCCAGAGTGGGGCTTGGCGACGAACTCGGCCTTGTGGTTGCCGGCACGGTCGACACGATCGGTAACGCCGCGGCAAGCACGGTCAGCGCGCCCGTCGCGGCCATTGAAGGAAAAACGAACAACGCCCCGCCAGATGAGCTCGAGACGATCCTGAAGGGCGATGCGACGACCCAGTGATCGTGTTAGGTGGCGTAACGGCGGGCCGCAGCGTGACATCGCTAGCCGGGCAGAGCGATATCGGGCGATTGGGAGGTGACCAGCCTTCAGCGCCCGAGAGGCAGGATTCTGTCGCTCTTTTTGCTAGCCAGACACGATGAACAACCGGCTGCCGCCCTAGCGCGGGCGGGGAGTGGGTGCAAGTTGGGCGACAAGCTGAAATTGGCTGGCTTGAGCCGTACCCAGCTCTTAAGAGGTTTGCCGATGCATGGGCCAGTGAACGCTGCGGCGGAAGCCTCCTGTCGGCCCCGGAGTGCGATGTGGACGACGTATCGCTGGATTCTGCCTGCCGCTTTTGCTAGCGAGGCAGGATGAGCAACCGATTGCCGCCCGCCTGGGCAAAGCACCTCAAGACGCAGCCCTCGTCGAGGGCGGTATCGCCGAAAGCTGCACCACCCAAAGCCCAGCCGAAAGCTGGTTCGCCCCGTAGTCAGGCCGACGATATGCTGTTGAGGCAGGCGCTCGAGCTGCAAAAAGCCGAGCAATTGCCGGAGGCCGAGGAACTCTGCCTCCAGGTTCTGGCGCGTACGCCAAACCACCCATTGGCTTTCTACATCCTGGGAACCCTCGGCATCGGATACGACAATGAGAAGGCCTTGCGGTACTTTGCCCGTGCGGTCGCAGAGGAGCCGCGAAATCCTTATTACCACCTCAGCCTCGGTGAAACCTATCTGAAGCTCAGCGAATTCACGCCGGCAATCAGGCACATTCAGCAGGCCTTGGCTTTGAAGCCGGATTTGGTGGAAGCTCTTTGCGCCTTGGGCGATGCCTACAACTCGTTTGACAAGGGAGAAATGGCGCTGCCGCTTTTTGAGAAGGCGCTCAAGATCGACCGAGATCACCCTCTGGCCCGAATCGGGCTACCCCGAGCGCTCACAAGCCTCGGACGCATGGACGAAGCAGCACTTCACCTGAAGGAGGCGATAGACCGGCGCATTGCCGTGCCTGCGGCCTACAACGCACTTGTGCGCACACGCAAGTACGCGGAAGAGCCGCCAGAGCTAGCGGTGATCCTCAGGGAGCTTGAGGACCCTGCCCGCATGCCTGAGGAAGCGGCAGCGCTCCATCACGCCGCCGGAAAGGTTCTCAACGACCTCCATCGCTACAAGGAGGCGATGGACCACTTCAAGCAAGGAAATCAGGCCGGGGGCCAAAAATTCGACGTGGGAAGCTACCGTCGCTGGGTCGATGCCATGATCGAAACCTTCACGCCCGAACTGGTGGCTTCAATGGCCGCTTATGGCAATCCCTCGGAGGTGCCTGTATTCATTGTCGGCATGCCCCGCTCGGGCACGACGCTGACGGAGCAGATTTGCGCCAGCCATCCTCATGTTCATGGCGCCGGCGAGCTCAGCAAGCTTAGACGAATTGCCAATGCGATAGGCCTCAAAGACAGCCCCGATGCAAGCCTCGGCAAATCGGTCGCGGCGATCACTCCCGAACTGACCAAGACCCTGGCAGCAGAGCATCTCGCCTATCTGCATGAGCGAGCGCCCGCCGCGCTCCGAATCGTCGACAAGATGCCCCACAATTTCGAGTTGATCGGACTGATCGGCGTTCTGTTTCCCAGCGCGCGCATCATTCATTGTCGCCGCGACGCCATCGACAATTGTATTTCCTGTTTCGTCCTGCAGTTCAACGAGGCGCATAGCTATAGCGCAGATCTCGAAACACTAGGGCTCTACTACAGGGAATATGACCGTCTGATGCGGCATTGGAGCAAGGTTCTTCCGGGACGCATCTTCGAAAACCACTACGAGACATTGATCGAGAACCAGGAGGAGCAGTCGCGCCGCTTGATAGATTATCTCGGGCTGCCCTGGGACGAAGCCTGCTTGCGTTTCTTTGACAGGGCTGGCTCAGTAAACACCTATAGCAATTGGCAGGTCCGCCAGCCGATCTACAAGTCGTCGGTCAAGCGATGGAAGAATTACGAAAGCGAGATCCAGCCCCTGATCGACGCTTTGGGAGATCTAGCCGACACCTGAGCTTGGCTTCGGTCTGCGGTCCGATTTCCAACGGTGATTGCCCGTCAGTCGTAGCAGCTTGATCTAATGGCCACTTCACACAAAAAACCCGGCGGTTGCCCGCCGGGTTTTCGATTTAATCAGGGAGTGCCTGTTAGAACGAGCGCTGGAAGCGGAGCAGACCGCCGACGCTGTTCTTCTTGTCGGCGCCGGTGAAGTTGACGGTCGAGGAGTGATCCGCGTTCCACTCGTCGTACTTGCCGAAGTGATCCCAGTCGACTTCGGCCGTGACCGTGAAGCCGGGGACGATGTCGTAAGCGACGTTCGCCGCCACGCCATAGTTCTTGTCCTCATCACCCGACACCTGGAGGTTGAACGAGGTCTTCTCGTTGAACTTGTAGGTGCCGCCAGCCCAGAACGCCCAGTTGCCGCCCCAGATCTTGTAGAAGCCGCGGTCACCAGCCGGGATGGCATAGCTCGAGTCGTTGAGGTTGTCGTCGCTGCCATAGCCGAACATGCCGAACAGCGAGATCTGGTCGTTGACGTTGACGTCCAGGCGGACCTTGCCGGCGACTTCCTCGTAGTTGCTGTCGTAAGCGACGACGCCGGTGATGGCGCCCCACCCTTGAGTCCACTTCACGCCGCCAACGACATGCGGAACGTAGCTGTCGATCGTGCCGACAACACCGGAACCCTCTTCGAGCGAGACCACCGCCGAGAAGCCGTTGCCGGCGTCGAAATAGTACTGGACGACGTTGGTGTCGAAATCGCCGTAGGGGACGATCGTATCCTGGATGACGTTGCCGGCGTAGCCGATGAATGTATCGAAGGCCGATTCGTCCTTACCGACGCGCAGGCCACCAAGCTGGATCCAGGCGAAGTTCAGCGAGACGTTCTTGTTGCCGGCGGCATTGCCGAGCGGATGCACAACGCCGGCGGTGTCGGTGCTGACCGCGCCGTAGCCGTTGCGGTTGCCGAAGTTGAAGCGGGTCTCGGTGTAGGTCTTCAAGGTGCCGAGCTCGGTCTCCTGGCCGGTCCAGGTCTTCAGCGTGAAGCGGGTATTCTTGTAGAAGGTGCTCTGCTCATCGCCGTCCTGATGGTCGAACGACTTCGCTCCGTCGAACGAGCCGACGTCGCCGACGCCGATGTCGTAACGGACATAGCCGCCGATGCGCAGGCAGGTCTCGGTGCCGGGAATGTAGAAGTAGCCCGAGCCGTACACGTCGCAGATCTTGACGTATTCAGCCGGTTCCGGCTCGGCGACGGTCACCGCGTCGGCGGCGCGGGCGCCGGAAACTGCGATCAGGGCCGCAGCTGAGCCGAGAAGAAGGCTCTTGATGTTCATTTTCTGACCTCCAGTCAGAATCGGACGGAAGCGATGCGAACTTTCGACCAAAATTATGGGCAATGCCTTGTTATTGCGCTCTTCTTCGTGCGGCGGAGCGAAGGGCGTCTGCCGGGTGATTGCGTGTACCGTTTCCGGTCTACGATGACGCTCCAATGAAGGCGCCTCTGCTGGCTCGAAAAGGCCGCATAAGTCACGATTCGCCACGTCTGGGCCGATGCGATGCCGATGCTCCACCGCTTTCAGAGGCTGCCGGCCTAACGATTTTTCGGCGATTATGGCGCCGGCTTGTTGATTGTGCCCACGCTTTTCTTTATCCAGCGGCGCGACGGAGAGGTGGCCGAGTGGTCGAAGGCGCTCCCCTGCTAAGGGAGTAGAGGTCAAAAGCTTCTCGTGGGTTCGAATCCCATCCTCTCCGCCATCCTCCCCTGCGCTGTGCGCAACAAGCCTCCCTTCGCAAGGCGATTCTGCGGCAAGAACCGGTCAGGGCGACTCGCCGGGACGCCGCAATTCCGGCCGTTAACCGCCGGATTCGGCCGGGCCGCGAGCCTCATTGGTTAACGAGAGCTTTCGGAGTGAGGCCAAATCGTGTCATTTGTGCAACAACATCCGGGGATAGCGCCCGGATAGGGCTTTCGCCGATACGATCATGGTTGAACGCCGCCATCGCCTGGGTAAAGGTCATGTTCGAAGGAGCGGCGCGGTGCGCATCTTTTTCGGTAAGTGGGGATGGGGCAGGGAACGCTGTCCTTCAGCAAAAAATACCCAGACCCGTTTTTTAACTTTTGACTGGAGGTCAGAAAATGAACATCAAGAGCCTTCTTCTCGGCTCAGCTGCGGCCCTGATCGCAGTTTCCGGCGCCCGCGCCGCCGACGCGGTGACCGTCGCCGAGCCGGAACCGGCTGAATACGTCAAGATCTGCGACGTGTACGGCTCGGGCTACTTCTACATTCCCGGCACCGAGACCTGCCTGCGCATCGGCGGCTATGTCCGTTACGACATCGGCGTCGGCGACGTCGGCTCGTTCGACGGAGCGAAGAACGTCGACCATCAGGACGGCGACATTCATAGCACCTTCTACAAGAACGCCCGCTTCACGCTGAAGACCTGGACCGGCCAGGAGACCGAGCTCGGCACGTTGAAGACCTACACCGAGACCCGCTTCAATTTCGGCAATAATAACCGCGGCGCCTCCTTCACCCCGGCTTCTGGTACGGGTACTACTGCGACTCCCGCCGTGGTTGCCGACAATCCGGCCGGCTTCAAGGGCGTTTCGCTGAACTTCGCCTGGATCCAGCTTGGTGGCCTGCGCGTCGGTAAGGACGAATCGGCCTTCAACACGTTCATCGGCTACGCCGGCAACGTCATCCAGGACACGATCGTTCCCTACGGCGATTTCGACACCAACGTCGTGCAGTACTACTTCGATGCCGGCAACGGCTTCTCGGCCGTGGTCTCGCTCGAAGAAGGCGCGGGCACCAAGGGCACCATCGACAGCTACGTCCCGCATGTCGTTGGCGGCGTGAAGTGGACTCAAGGGTGGGGCGCCATCACCGGCGTCGTCGCTTACGACAGCAACTACGAGGAAGTCGCCGGCAAGGTCCGCCTGGACGTCAACGTCAACGACGCGATCTCGCTGTTCGGCATGTTCGGCTATGGCAGTGACGACAACCTCAACGATCCGACCAACGTTATTCCTGCGAACGGTCGCGGCTTCTACAAGCAGTGGGGCGGCAACTGGGCATGGTGGGCTGGCGGTACCTACAAGTTCAACGAGAAGACCTCGTTCAACCTCCAGGTGTCCGGTGACGACGACAAGAACTACGGTGTTGCGGCAAACGTCGCCTATGACATCGTTCCCGGCTTCACGGTCACGGCCGAAGTTGATTGGGACCACTACGGTCACTTCAACGATCCGGCCAGCTTCACCAACGTGAACTGGACTGGTGCCGACAAGAAGAACAGCGTCGGCGGTCTCCTCCGCTTCCAGCGCTCCTTCTAAGGGCTGGACTGTTACAACTGGAATCCGGCCCGGGCGTCTCCACGCCCGGGCCGTTTTGTTTTCGCGATTGGTCGAAGCAAACGAAAGGATGGGGGTGAAACGGTAAGCTGATCGGGTCTGTGGAGCGACTTTGTGGGATCCGCCACTGGCGGATGTGGTCGGCCGCAAGATTCGAAAACTCTTGAAAGGACATCTCCGAACGGTTAGGGCTGAAAGCTTAACCACAGGGGGTGTGGCTAAAAATGTCGAACGAAGCGATTCAAGAGGGGGACCCCTCTGGTCATTTTGCGGTATTTTCTTCTCAGAATTCGAAGTTTAGGTACACCTACAACAAGATCCGGGAAGTAAAATCGCACAGGATCGGGGAACTCTTTGCAGCATACCGGGATATACTCTGGGATGATGGGCGACATAAATACAATGTCAGCTCTTTCATCGGTGAAATAGACGAGATCCTACTCGGAGAACGTTTCAGCACCTTTGACCAGAACACCCTGGACAATCTTATCGGTACCTTGCGCCAGCGCGGGAACAGCAACGCAACCATCAATCGCAAGATGGCTGCCCTCAGCAAGCTGCTGCGCAAGGCTCATAAGATGGGAGATATCCACAGCCTGCCTGAGTTTCGCCGCCAGAAGGAGCGGGCGGGACGGATTCGTTTCCTCGAAAGGGATGAAGAGGCAAGGCTGTTCGCGGCGATCAGGAGCCGCAGCGAGGATGCCTACCGGCTTTCCGTCTTCCTGGTCGATACCGGATGCCGTCTCGGCGAGGCGCTCGGCCTGATCTGGAACGACATCCAGGAGCATCGCGTCTCCTTCTGGATCACCAAATCCGGCCGCAGCCGCACCATTCCAATGACCGAACGGGTCAAGGAGGTGATCAAGCTGCCGCCCAACACCGAAGGACGCCGGCCGAAGGGCCCGTTCACCAAGCTCAGTCAGGCGCAATACCGCGCCATCTGGAACGAAGCGAAGGCGGAAGTCGGCCTCGGCGCCGACGAGCAGGTGGTGCCGCACATCCTGCGTCACACCTGTGCTTCCCGCCTCGTTCAGGGCGGCATCGACATCAGGCGCGTCCAGATGTGGCTTGGTCACCAGACGCTGTCGATGACCATGCGTTACGCGCATTTGGCCACCAACGATCTCGATGGCTGCGTCGTCGTTCTCGAGAAGCCGCGCGGCGAAGAAGCGTCGTCGCGCTCGGCGGAGAGTTCTGTGTTTGCGTCTCCGTTGACCACGCCATCTTCGTCAAAGTCGGCGCGTAAGCCAAAGAGCGAAGCTGTCAAGGCGGTCGGCAAAAGTTCCAAGGTGAAGTAGCGCTGGTTCCCCCTTCTCCCCTTGTGGGAGAAGGTGTCGCCGAAGGCGACGGATGAGGGGTGCTCCAGAAGACACCAGCCTCTCACTTCGCTGGAATACCCCTCATCCGTCTCGGCGCTGCGCGCCGATCCACCTTCTCCACAAGGGGAGAAGGGAGGCATGCGCTTGCTCGCCGAACCCACCTATACTGCCGCGGCGCCTCGACACCCCGCTCTGATCTTCGGTTTTACTTGGAGATAACCTCACGCTCGGCGCGATCGAGGAATGCGGCGATCTTTCCGGGCAGATCGCCGGTCTCAAGGAAGGGTGCATGACCCTGGCCCTCGACGGTGGCCGATTCCATCCTGGGATGACGCCTGCCCATCTCCTCAAATGTCGCCACGGACAGAAGTTTCGAGTTTGCGCCGCGAATGGCAAGCAGCGGCACGGTGGCCAAGCCATCGAACTGCGGCCACAGATCCGGCAACGGCTTGCCGAAATCGATGCCGGCCAGCGTGTCGGCCAGCGCCGGATCGAAATCCGGCACCCAGCCGGCCTCCGTCTCGCGGCAGATTGCCCGGACCATCCGGGCCCAGTCGATGTCGGTGAGCGCAGGGAAATCGACGCCATGCACGCGCCGCTGGGCATCCGCCGCCTCGGCGAACATCTTCGGTTTCGGCGCGCGGTCGAGATAGGAGCGGATATGGGCCAGCCCCTCCGCCTCGATCACCGGCCCGATGTCGTTCAGGACGATGGCCTTCAGCACGGTCGGCTTCAGTGCCCCAAGCACATGGATGATCAGCCCGCCACGCGACGTGCCGACGAAGGCTGCCTGCTCGACGCCGAGCGCCGCCATCCCGGCAAGCACGTCGCCGGCTTCGACCCCGACATTATAGTGGCCGATATCGGGATCGTAGTCCGACTGGCCCCGGCCACGGTAGTCGAACGCGATGACCTTACGGGGGATATCCACCTTGCTGGAAAGATGCAGCGCCAGCTCATGGAAGTCGCGGGCATTGCGGGTGAGGCCCGGCAGGCAGATGACCGGCCAGCCGACGGTGTTCGCCTCGCCATAGATCCGGGCATGGAGCTTCAGGCCGTCAGCTGCGGGATAGAAGAAGTCGGAGAAACCTTCGTCGCTCGCCATCGGAGTGCCGTCCTCGCTGCGGGGTGACCGACAGCTACAGGCGAGGGCAGGGATCGTCAAATAGGAGACTCTTCCCCTTCTCCCCTTGTGGGAGAAGGTGGCCTCGCGAAGCGAGGTCGGATGAGGGGTGTTCCAGGGAACGCCAACGTCTCACTCCGCTGGAGCACCCCTCATCCGTCTCGGCGCTGCGCGCCGATCCACCTTCTCCCACAAGGGGAGAAGGGAAGGACGCCGCCTCAACTCCGCCCATTCACAAGGTCGCCCACGATGTCGTATTTCCCCGAAATGCGCATCTTGTAGACCTCGTAATTCTCCATCACGCGCTGCACGTAACTTCTTGTTTCCGTGTAGGGAATCCGCTCGATCCAGTCGACGACCGCATCCACGTCCTTGCCGCGCGGATCGCCGTATTTCGCCACCCACTGGGCGGCGCGGTTGGGGCCGGCATTGTAGCCGGCGAAGGTCAGCACATAGGAGCCGCCGAAGCGGTCGAGCTGCTCGCCGAGGAAAGCCGAGCCCAGCGTCGCGTTGTAGCCGGCATCGCTCGTCAGCCGCGCCTGCGAGAAGCTCATGCCCGCCTTCTTCGCCAGCTGCTTGGCCGTGCCCGGCATCAACTGCAGCAGGCCGCGAGCCCCGGCGCTGGAAACGGCGCCGACATTGAACTCGCTTTCCTGGCGGGCAATGGCGTAAGCAAGCGCCTTGCCGGATCCGGAGATATTGGCCGTATCGGGAATGACACCCAGCGGATGCGACAGCGCGCCCACATCGATGCCGCGCTGGGCGGCGATCTTGCCGACCTTCAGCGCCATGAAGTGATTGCCCTGCTTTTCCGCCAGCACCGCAAGCAGGGCCAGCTCGCCCGGGCTGGTCAGCTGTCCGGCAAGGTCGCGGTAGAGCGTCTCCGCGTAGCGGTCATAGCCCGCTTCCTGCAGCCGCTTGATCGCGCTCACCGCCTCGCGCCCGTCAAAGCTCTGGCGGTCGGCCGCGCTCGGTTTCGGGTAGGCGATGTTGAGTGTCCTCAACCCCACGCGCTCGCCCGCGAGCTGGCCATAGAAGGTCGTGCCGTAGCTGGCCGCGCGCGTGAAATACTCCTTGGCGCTGCCCGGACCGCCGACTTCGGCCGCGCGCCCGAGCCAGTAATAGGCGCGCGACAGCGACACCGGTCCCTGGGCGAGCTCGGCAATGCGCTTGAAGTGGGTGGCGGCGGTCATCGGATCGTTGAGGCCGCGCAGCGCGTACCAGCCGGCATGGAATTCGGCCTCGGCGGCATTGGCCGGGCTTTCGGCCGCATGCATGGAGACGATTCTGTAGGCGGTCTTCATGTCACCCTGGTCGACCAGCTCGCGCGAGAGCACACGCCGTTCCACCCACCAGGCATCGGGGTCGACCAGCGAATCGCGGTCAGTCGGCGCCTTCATCACGACAGCAGCGGCGTCGGCGAATTTCTGCTGCTTGCGCAGATATTCCGCCTCGGCGAAGAAATAGCCGGCCGAGCGCTGCGCCGCGGGCACCGCCTTCAACAGCTTGGCGGCGTTCTTGTCGCCCTTGTCGGCAGCCGCCCACGCATCCGCCAACGGCTGCGCCCCGGCGAGCCCGGCGACGCGTAGCGCCGAGGACGGCCGGTCGGCATAGAACATGCGCTCCATGCGGTAGCGATGGTCGGCCGCGGGGATCAGCGTGCCGAACTCCTTGATGATGGCGTTCTCATCCTTGGTTTCCAGTTTCTCGCTGCGCCAGAACGGCACCAGCACCGCGCGCGCCGCAGCCTGGTTGCCAAGCGCCACCTGCGAGCGGACGAGGATGATGACGCCCTCGGGCGTCAGCGGCTGGCTGCGGCCGAAAGCCTGCACCACCACTTGCGGCGGCGGATTTTCGCGATAGAGCGCACGTTCGCTGTTCCTGCGCAGCGCGATCGTGCCCGGCCACCCGGGCAGCATCTTGGCGGCATCGGCAATCTCGCCGCTCGGCACCTGGTCGCCCCCATAGAGCGCGATCGCCCAGGCCAGGATGTGCCGGTCGAGCGAAGTGGCGGGCAGCGTGTCGCGGGCATTGCGCGCGCCGGCAATGTTGTTGGCGGCAAGCGCGTCGAGGCCGCTCTTCAGTTGCGCGATGTCGGAGAATGGGGCGGTGGGGCCAGGCGCCTGCGGCGCATCGGGCATGGGGATAGAGGCCGTAGCGCGCGCGTCGACGCTGGCGCCGATCGCCATGGTGGGCGTCAGCGCGACGATCGCGCCAAAAAGCGCGAAGAGATGAGGCCGCCTCGTCGGCATGGTTGCAATCCTAGCACATCGTCAGCAGGCGCGGGCAGTTGAGAACCCGATGCGAAGCCTAGACTTAGGTCGTGAAGGGCCCGTAAACAAAAGGTTATCGAGGCCGTTCGAATTGCGCTTGCTGGCACTACGCCGATGCTTGCCGCTAAACCATGTCGAGACTATGGTGCGCGGCTTCGCTTTCGGTTAGAAGGCGCGCAAGCAAAACAGACGTATGTCGCCCAAAAGTGGGAACCGGTTTTGGGATAACGACATGCGTAAACAGACAAAGTTCCAAGGAGTTTGGAAGATATGCTGAGAGGCTCGCTGACCGCGCTCGTCACACCGTTCGAAAAGAGCGGGCGTTTCGACGAGAAAGCCTTTCGCGCTTTCATCGAATGGCAGATCGCCGAGGGCACCACGGGCCTCGTCCCGGTCGGCACCACAGGCGAGTCGCCGACGCTGTCTCATGAGGAGCACCGCCAGGTCGTGAAGGTCGCCATTGAGGTGGCCAAGGGCCGTGTTCCGGTCGTCGCCGGCGCCGGCTCAAACAACACCGAGGAAGCGGTCGGCCTTGTGAAGTATGCCGAACAGGCCGGCGCCGATGCCGCCCTTGTCGTCACGCCTTACTACAACAAGCCGACGCAGCGCGGCCTTTACGCGCATTTCGCCGCCGTCGCCAAGGCGACCAGGCTGCCGATCATCATCTACAACATCCCGCCGCGTTCGGTGATCGACATGACGCCGGAGACGATGGGCAGGCTGGCGCACGACTTCAAGAACATCGTCGGCGTCAAGGATGCGACAGGCAAGGTCGAGCGCGTCTCCGAGCAGCGCATGACCTGCGGCAAGGACTTCATCCAGCTCTCCGGCGAGGATGCGTCCGCGCTCGGCTTCAACGCCCATGGCGGCGTCGGCTGCATCTCGGTGACATCGAATGTCGCGCCGCGGCTCTGCGCCGAATTCCAGGAAGCGACACTCTCCGGCGACAGTGCCAAGGCGCTCGAGCTGCAGGACCGGCTCTTGCCGCTGCATAAGGCGATCTTCATCGAACCCGGCCTGTGCGGCGCCAAATATGCGCTCTCGAAGCTTGGCAAGGTCGAAAACGTAGTGCGTTCGCCGCTGGTGACGATCGAGGCCTCGACGGCCGAAAAGATCGACCAGGCGATGAAGCACGCCGGCTTGATAAATTAGGGATGAGGCGCCACCTCTCCGCATTATGAATCAAGTCAAGAAAGCCGACCCGAACAACAGGACGGTCGCCGAAAACCGCAAGGCGCGCTTTTCCTACGAGGTGCTCGACACGATCGAGACCGGCTTGGTGCTGACCGGCACCGAGGTCAAGTCGCTGCGCCAGGGCCAGGCTAACATCCAGGAGAGCTATGCTTCCGCCGAGGGCGGCGAGATTTGGCTGATCAATTCCTATCTGCCGGAATATCTGCAGGCCAATCGCTTCAACCACGAGCCGCGCCGGCGCCGCAAATTGCTGGTGTCGAAGCGCGAGATGGCCAAGCTGTCGCAAAGCGTCGAGCGCGAGGGCATGACGCTGGTGCCGCTGAAGATCTATTTCAACGACCGCGGCCGCGCCAAGCTGCTCTTGGCGATCGCCCGCGGCAAGAAATTGCACGACAAGCGCGAGACCGAAAAGCAGCGCGACTGGTCGCGCGAGAAGGGCCGGCTGCTGAAGGAGCGCGGCTGAGCTTCCGAGCCGGCCGAAAAAAGCCACCGGCCAGGTTCTTGGTTCAGGCCTAACAGCATTTCGGACGGGGGTGGGTCTTGGGGAAGCGGATCGTTTTCTGGGGCCTGGCCAGTGTGATTGTCGCCTGTGCCGTCGCGGCCGGCGCCTATTTCTGGTTCCGTGGCTTTTCGCCGGATCGAGAGGAATTCCCGATCCGGGGCATCGACGTCTCGCATCATCAGGGCAAGATCGACTGGCGGCGCGTCGCGGCCGACGATGTCGCCTTCGCCATCATCAAGGCCACCGAAGGCGGCACCCATGTCGACACCCTGTTCGCGACCAATCTGCGCGAAGCCCGCGCGGCCGGCCTCGCGGTCGGCGCCTATCATTTCTTCACCTTCTGCCGGCCGGGCGCCGACCAGGCGAAGAATTTCATTGCAGTGGTGCCGCGCGGCGAGCCGCTTTTGCCGCCGGTGGTCGACATCGAGTTCGGCGGCAACTGCCCGCAACGGCCGTCGCCCGAGCAGTTGAACACCGAACTTGCCGCTTTCCTCGGCCCGGTCGAGGCGGCCTTCGGCAAGCAGGCGATCTTCTACCTGACCGATGAGGCGGCCGACGCCTATTCCGCAACCATCATCGCGCGCCAACGCTGGCTGCGTTCATTAGCGATCAGGCCGCGCGAAAACGACTGGATCTATTGGCAGTATCACAATATGGGCCGCGTCGACGGCATCGAAGGCGATGTCGATCTCAACGTGCTGAAGGGCAGCCGCGAGACGCTGGCCGGGCTGTTCGCGCCGACGCCTTGAATGCCCGCGCCGCTGAAACGTTCACGATCGGCCCGGCGCCGGTTCACTGAGACGTCTGCTGGCAATACGTCCTCCGATCGCTGACAAGCCCATCCCGGCGGCCATGATGGCTATGGCTGCGAACTGGATCGTCATCGGCGTTTCGCCGAGTACGGCCATGCCGACAACCACCGTGGCGATCGGTATGCCGGGCAGGAACAGCGATGCCGGCTGCGGCCCCAATTGCCGGACGATGTAGGTATAGAGGAACATGGCCGCCGCGCCGGCCAGAATCCCCTGGATCACGATCTGACCGATGATTTCCCCGACGGCCGCTGCATGGATTTGGCTTGGCGCCAAGAGATAGAGAACCGGCAGCGGCAGGCAGGACAGGAGCACCACCGCGGCCGTCGCCGTGACGGGATCGGCGCGCCAGCGTCTGACAAGAACGGCATAGGTCGAGAACATCAGGCCCGATCCGATGAAAAGCATGTCGCCGAAGAGAACGCTGCCTGTTCCCTCGCGCGCCGGCGCGAGGAACAGGAACAGGCCCGCGATGATCGCGAGGACGCCGATGGTCCGTTGCCGCGAAGCGCCGTCGTGGAAGACGAAGCGCGACAGCAGGAACGAGAAGAAGACGATTGACGCGGGGCAGAGCGCCGCCGCATGGGCGGCAGGCGCATAGGTCAGGCCCCAATTGATGATCAGCGGATAAGGCAATCCGGCCAGCGCCGCCAAGGCCAAGGCTCGTCGCCAGCCAAGCGCTCTCATGCCTGCGAGGCCACCGCGCCAGGCGATCGGCAGAAAGACCACCGCGGCGCCGCCAAAGCGCAAGACGGCTAGGTCCGTCGCCGTCAGATGCTCCCGGAGGCTGAAGCGGGCGGCGACGAATTGGATGGCATAGATGCCGATCATGGTCAGGCCGGCGAAAATCGCCAGTGTCGTGCTTCCCGAGTCTCTTTCGCTTGCCACACTGTCACCCATATGTCGTCCGGGCGGACCACCGGCACGATGAAAGTGCAGGCTATTGTTCAGTTCACTGTGTTGAAATACGCTCCTTTTTGGAAATCGTAGCGATATTCACGCTAGAAGGGGCGTTCTGAAGTGAATCCGGAAGCCAGCGATCTCGACGCGGTCGACCGCAATCTTCTTCGGCTGCTGCAGGAAGATGGGCGTCGCACCACACTTGATCTGGCGGCGCGAGTCGGCCTGTCGCCGACCGGCACCAGCCTGCGCGTGAGGCGGCTGTTTCGCGAAGGTTACATCACTGCGGTCAGGGCCGTGCTCAATCCGGCAAAGATCGGGCGTGGCACGCTCGTCTTCATCGAGGTTCGTCTCGACCATACGGCGCCGCATATTTTCGAGCGTTTTGCCGAAGCGGTGATCAAGGCGCCCGAGGTTCTCGAGTGCCATATGGTTGTCGGCGGCTTCGACTATCTGGTGAAGGCGCGCATTTCTGAGATGGCTGCCTATCAGGATTTTCTGACCCGGGTCATCCTGCCGCTGCCCGGCGTGAAGGAGACGCACACCTACGCCTCGATCGGCGACGTGAAGCCGGATGCGCTGCTGCCGGTATGAGCGGGTGGGCAGCGCACCTAAGGTGGTTTGGGTCTAGCCCTGCAGGAACGTCGCGATCTCGCTGAACACGCTGACGAACATCTCTTCCGTCAGCACGCCCGTATTGGTGTTGTAGCGCGAGCAGTGATAGCTGGAAAACAGCGCGATGCCGCCGGCCTCCTGCTTTCCGCCGTGGCGGAACGGAACGGCCGCGACGCGCTCGCCCAGCGCCCGCACCGTCGACTGATGCGCGATCGAACCCAGCGTCAGAATGGCGCGTAGGTTGGGGAAGCGCGCGATGGTGGGTTTCAAAAAGGTCCGGCAGGTGGCGATCTCGGCGCCGACCGGCTTGTTCTCCGGCGGCACGCAGCGCACCGCATTGGTGATGGCCGTGCCGACCAACTCCAGCCCGTCATCCGGCCGCGCCTTGAACTCGCCGCGCGCCAGGCCATGCGCGATCATCGTGCCGTAGAGCAGGTCGCCGGCATAGTCGCCGGTGAAGGGGCGTCCCGTCCGGTTGGCGCCGCGCAGGCCGGGCGCAAGCCCGACAATCAGCAGCTTGACCGAATCCTCGCCTTCCGGCGGCAGGAAAGTCGGCACCGGCGCGTTGAACCAGCTTGGCTCACGCTCGCGCCATGCGGCAATGAAATCATGCAGCCGCGGGCAAAGCGGGCAGTCGCGGCTGGGTTCGGGGGAGGGCGCGGCGCTCAAGGCCGCCGCCCGTCAGTAATCGTCCTCGTCGACTTCGGCCGGTTCCGGCCGGCGCACCGGCCGCTCGGACGGATCGCGGCCGACTTCGCTCTTCAGCGTCATCAGGTCGATGAAATGGTCGGCCTGGCGGCGCAGATCGTCGGAAATCATCGGCGGCTGGGAGGCCATGGTCGAAATGATGGACACCTTGCGGCCACGCCGCTGCAGCGCCTCGACCAGCGTGCGGAAGTCGCCGTCGCCGGAGAAGATCACATAATGATCGACGACATCGGCAAGCTCCAGCGCATCGACGGTCAACTCGATGTCCATGTTGCCCTTGATCTTGCGGCGGCCGGTCGAGTCGGTGAATTCCTTGGCGGGCTTGGTCACCACCTTGAAGCCGTTATAGTCGAGCCAGTCGATCAGCGGCCGGATCGAGGAATATTCCTGGTCCTCGACCAGCGCGGTGTAATAATAGGCGCGTAAGAGATAGCCGCGCTTCTGGAAGCTCGATAGAAGCTTGCGGTAGTCGATGTCGAAGCCCAGCGCGCGCGACGTGGCGTAGAGATTGGCGCCGTCGATGAAAAGAGCGATCTTTTCACGGGGATCGAACATTGAAAAAACATCCCTTTCAAAAATTTCTGTCGTCTAAAAGCGTCGACGGATAGGTCCCACAAACGCGCTTGCTACCCGTCACATCCGAGATAACGCGCAATTTATGGATATCCAAGGGCACGGCCGGCATTGCAAGCAATTGTGATCGCGACTATGTGAGCCGCATCATGACGTGGCGCGATGATGAGCCGGGCAACGGCCCGTAAAGCTGGCGCCGCCGCCATAAAGCTTGTATTTCGCCCGCGCCCGCGTTATGGAGCGCGCCAGCTTTCCATCAAATCCATCGCATGAAAGGGGCAGCCCATGGCCCGCGTAACCGTTGAAGATTGCATCGACAAGGTCGACAACCGTTTTGAACTCGTGCTGCTCGCCGGCCATCGCGCCCGCCAGATCAGCCAGGGCGCGCAGATCACCGTTCCGCGCGACAATGACAAGAACCCGGTCATCGCGCTGCGTGAGATCGCCGACGAGACGCTCTCTCCCGACGACCTCAAGGAAGACCTGATCCACTCGCTGCAGAAGCATGTCGAGGTCGATGAGCCGGAAGCCGAGGGCGAGGCGATCACCGACCAGACCGGCGCGACCGCTGTCGCGGCCGACGCCGACGATGCTGAGGAGAACATCGCTTTCGACCGCATGAGCGAGGAAGACCTGCTCGCCGGCATCGAAGGCCTGGTGCCGCCGGAAAAGAGCGACGACTACTAAGAGCTTTGATAATTCTACTCAGCCGGCCGCCTGGCGCGGTTTTCTGCGCTTCCGGTGCTCACGGACCTGAATGTCCGCTCCGCTCCGGTTCTCGAAAACCACACCATGCGACTCGGCTGAGCGAATTCTGAGAAGCTCTTCCGGTAACTTGCCTGGATCAAGCATCCGGCACTTCCGTATCTTAGGTTTCGTGGCTATCTATGGGATGCGTCGCACCTTGGTGCGGCGCATCAATCATTTTAGCACCGCGAGATCCCGCCCATGATGCGTCAGTATGAGCTTGTCGAGCGCGTGCAGCGCTACAAGCCTGACGTCAACGAGGCGCTGCTCAACAAGGCTTACGTCTATGCCATGCAGAAGCATGGCCACCAGAAGCGCGCCTCGGGCGATCCCTATTTCTCGCATCCCCTCGAAGTCGCCGCCATCCTGACCGAGATGCATATGGACGAGGCGACCATCGCCGTTGCCCTGCTGCATGACACGATCGAGGACACCACCGCGACCCGCGCCGAGATCGACGAGCTGTTCGGCCCCGAAATGGGCAAGCTGGTCGAGGGCCTTACCAAGCTGAAGAAGCTCGACCTCGTCTCCAAGAAGGCCGAGCAGGCGGAGAACCTGCGCAAGCTCCTGCTCGCGATCTCGGAGGATATTCGCGTCCTTCTGGTCAAGCTCGCCGACCGCCTGCACAACATGCGCACGCTCGACCATATGCCCGAGTCCAAGCGACTGCGCATCGCCGAGGAGACGATGGACATCTATGCGCCGCTCGCCGGCCGCATGGGCATGCAGGGCATGCGCGAGGAGCTTGAGGAAATCGCCTTCCGCTACATCAATCCGGAGGCCTATCGCGCCGTAACCGCGAGGCTTGCCGAGATTTTCGAACGCAACAGGGGTGTCCTGCAGGAGATCGAGACGGCGCTGTCCGGCCTGTTCGAGAAACACGCCATCAAGGCGAGCGTGAAGAGCCGGCAGAAGAAGCCATGGTCGGTGTTCCGCAAGATGGAGGCCAAGGCGCTCTCCTTCGAGCAGCTCTCCGACATCTTCGGGTTCCGCGTCGTGGTCGATTCGGTCGACGACTGCTATCGCGCGCTTGGCGCCATCCACACCACCTGGTCGATGGTTCCGGGCCGTTTCAAGGACTATATCTCGACGCCCAAGCAGAACGACTACCGCTCGATCCACACCACCATCGTCGGCCCGTCGCGCCAGCGCGTCGAATTGCAGATCCGCACCAAGGAGATGAACAAAATAGCCGAATACGGCGTCGCCGCCCATTCGATCTACAAGGATACCGGCGGCAAGATGAACGGCGCCGGCCATGCGATCTCCAAGGAGACCAACGCTTATGCCTGGCTCAGGCGCACCATCGAGCAACTGGCCGAGGGCGACAATCCTGAGGATTTCCTCGAGAACACCAAGCTGGAGCTGTTCCAGGACCAGGTATTCTGCTTCACGCCCAAGGGCATGCTGATCGCGCTGCCGCGCGGCGCCACGCCGATCGACTTCGCCTATGCCGTCCACACCGATGTCGGCGACACCTGTGTCGGCGCCAAGGTCAATGGCCGCATCATGCCGCTGATGACGGAATTGAAGAATGGCGACGAGGTCGAGATCATCCGCTCCAAGGCGCAGGTGCCGCCCGCCGCCTGGGAATCGGTCGTGGTCACCGGCAAGGCGCGCGCTGCCATCCGCCGCGCCACCAAGAACGCGATCCGCAAGCAATATTCCGGTCTCGGCGCCCGTATCCTGGAACGCGCCTTCGAGCGCGCCGGCAAGACCTTCACCAAGGAGAGCCTGAAGCCGGTTCTGCACCGGCTGGCGCGCAAGGATATCGAGGATGTGCTGGCTTCCGTCGGCCGCGGCGAGCTGAGCTCGACCGACGTCATGAAAGCGGTCTTCCCCGACTATAAGGACGAGCGCGTCACCGTCGCGCCGCCCAAGCAGCGCGAGGAAGGCTGGTCGAAGATCCGCAACGCCGCCGGCATGCTGTTCCAGATGCCCGGCACTCGGGCCGCGCGCAAGGGCAAGGACCAGCCGCGCGACGGCGCCGTGCCGATCCGCGGCGTGCGCGGCGACCTGCCGGTGCGCTTCGCGCCGGAAGGCGCCGTGCCCGGCGACCGCATCGTCGGCATCATCCAGCCCGGAACCGGCATCACCATCTATCCGATCCAGTCGCCGGCGCTGCAGGCCTTCGACGACCAGCCCGAGCGCTGGATCGACGTGCGCTGGGACATTGACGAACGCACCAAGGAACGTTTTCCGGCGCGCATCTCGGTCACCGCCATCAACGCGCCTGGTTCGTTGGCCGACATCGCCCAGGTGGTGGCGTCCAACGACGCCAACATCCACACGCTGTCCATGATACGCACGGCGCCCGATTTCACCGAGATGCTGATCGATCTCGAAGTCTGGGACCTGAAGCACCTCAACCGGCTGCTGTCGCAGCTCAAGGACAATTCGAGCGTCAGTGACGCGCGGCGTGTGAATGGGTGAATAGTGAATAGTGAATAGTGAAAAGTGAATAGTGAATAGTGAATAGTGAATAGTGAATAGTGATAGCAGGTGCTCTCACTACCATTCACCATTCATCACTCGCCAAAGGGGGCATGGAGCAACAATGAACACTGACGAAGTGCTGGGCATTTTCCGCGAGGCCGGCGCCGTTCTCGAAGGGCATTTCATCCTGACATCCGGCCTGCGCAGCCCGGTCTTCCTGCAGAAGGCCCGCGTCTTCATGCATGCCGACAAGACCGAGCGCCTGTGCAAGGCGCTGGCCGAGAAGATCCGGGAAAGCGTGCCCGGCAGGATCGACTATGTCGTCGGCCCGGCCATCGGTGGCCTGATCCCAGCCTATGAAACCTCGCGCCACCTCGGCGCGCCGGCCATCTGGGTCGAGCGGGAAGGGGGCGAGTTCAGGCTGCGCCGCTTCGAGATCGACAAGGGCTCGCGCGTCGTCATCGTCGAGGACATCGTCACGACCGGCCTGTCGATCCGCGAGACAATCGACTGTTTGCGCGAGATCGGCGCCGAGGTCGTCGCGGCCGCCTGCATCATCGACCGCTCGGCCGGCAAGACCGATGTCGGCGTGCCGCTGATCGCGCTTGCCGAATATGAGGTGCCGGCCTATCCCGCCGACCGCCTGCCGCCGGAACTCGCCGCCATCCCGGCAATCAAGCCGGGAAGCCGCAATATCTGAGAAGCGTCCGGACAGATGGTCTCGCCCTTCGTTTGAGGACTGGAAGCGCGCGACTGCTGTTCAGCAGGTTGATTGGGGCGATGGCCTCCTCCTCCGTTAGGAAGACAAGAATCCCTTGGTTCGTGGCGACAGGCATGCCTGTCGCCCGGTCCCAGATCAAAAAACGGCCTGACGGATCGAGAAGATAATCGGCGCAAACCGGATTTGCTGCTTCGATCGCCCCGCGAACCCTCGTTGGAATGAAGTTTTCAACTTGTGGATCGGCCGCTATCTCAACGCCCGCTCCCATGGAGGCGAGGAATGGATGGACCTCGGCGACCCACTCGAAGGTACCATGTTCGCCATCATATTCCATTCGTGTGAATGTGCCTCTGAATTCACGGTATCGATTCATGTCGGATCTCCTGCGAGGATGATGCTAACGCTTCGTGGACACGGACGGCGGGGCATGCGGGCGCGCGGATCGCTCAGGGCACGGCGAGCCCGGCCGCCATCGTTACCGCAAGGCCGGTGAGGATAAGGCCGGACAGGAGATCGAAGACGCGCAGATTGGCTCGGTTGCGGAGCAGTGAAGCCATGATGCCGCCGCCCGCCGCATAGCCATAGCAGTAGAGTGCCGACATCAGGATCAAGGCAGTGACGAATTCGAACCTTGCGCCGGAAGTGGCGAAGGACCGGCCGAGCGCCGCCGGGACAAGCAGCAGCTCGATATAGGTCAGCGGATTCATCCAGACCGCGCCCATGACGCGGGCGACGCAGGAGCGGTCGCTCTCGCTCTTGCCGGAATGATCCTCGACACATTTGGCCGCAGAGGCGGCGCGGAAAGATTGCAGCGCGAACCATGCCACTGCCGCCAGGCCAATCCAGGAGAGCGTGGTGCGGAAGGCCGGATCGAGCTGGGCGATCGAGCCGCCCAACAGGCATGAGGCCGCGATCAGGGCGGCATAGGTGCCCCACACCAGGCTCGCAACGAGCATGGCGCGCCTGCGCAGCAGACCCTCGCGGATAATCAGCAGATTGTTCGGCCCGATCGAAGCGATCGAAGCCATGCCGAGCGCCAGCCCGGCCTGAAATCCGCTCGCATTCACCAGGCTCATGGCATTTCCTCCAGCGATGCATGACCGCGTCTATCGGCCGGGTCGCGCTAAGGACAAAGTCAGATAGAGAATGGGCAGGAGAGGGCTGGCTTGGCGCGGCCGGTCATTTCCGACGGGGAGGCGCTCCGGCGGACAATCTGTATTCGCCGCTCCTTTGAGGAGGCCGGTTGCAAGCGGTGCGCGAAGCCAGTGACTGTTTCGCGGAACCTGGACAGTAGTGCGATGAAAAGCCGGGACGCGGCTCGGCCGGGTACAAGCATGGCTCCAGCGAGCAACGAGCCACCTTGCGCCAATCCGGTCGCCATGACCCGCCGATGCAACTCATCCACAGAAGGTTTTTGCCCGTAGATCCTGCCTTGATCGAGCGAGACGATCATCAACGGTGACATTTGAGCCCCTCGGTTCAATGCTGAAGCTAACGAGGGGCACTTTGCGCTAGAGGACGATTTAGCTCCTTTGGCCGAGTGTAAAAAGTTCTAAAAAGATATGAGAAACCCGAGGCTGCCCGCGCGAGCAATTCCCGCCGGTGCGCTATCAGATATTATCCCTCTTCAAGGCCGGCCAGGCGCAGCCCTTCAAGCACGACGCCGATCCGCTCCGGGATCATGGCAGGCTGGCCCGCTCTGATCGTCGCGATCGTAACGCCTGGAGAGAGCTTGCTCAGCACCTCGACAAATCGGCGGGCCTCGTCCATGCGCCCGAGATAGGCGCTGGCAGCGGCCAACATCCAGAGCGAGGCGTCGAAGTTCGGATTGCGGGCCAGCGCACGGGAAGCCGACGCCAGCGCTTCTTCATAGTTACCGAGAATGACATGCGCATGGGCAATTCCGCAAAGCGCTATATGCGCAATTTGATCGCGAGGCATCAGCCGGTTCGCTCGGTGGAAACAGGCAAGCGCGTTCTCGACGCTCCCGCAATGGAGATGACCCACGCCCGCCGACGTGACGACCGTCAGGTTGTTGGGGTTGGCGTCAACCGCGGATTGAAGGACGGCCATGCCCCAGTCATAGTCTCTGACGACCTGAAGCAGCGCCATGGCGCAATGCGTCATCACTATCGCATCGCCGGCCGCATGTTCCAGCCCGCGCCGTGCGAAGTTTGCGCATCTTTCCCTATCGTCGGGCCCGAACGGCGGCCAGCCCATCGTTATGCGATGTTCTAGCGCCCAGGCTGCGTGGGCCAGGAATTGGGGATTGTCCGGCTCAAGTGCGAGACCCTGTGTCAGAAGGGCATAGGCTTCTGCATTCCCCCGTTTGGATTCCGACAGGATCTTGGCCCGTGCCTGAAGATAGACGTCATAGGCGGCGATGCTTCCGGGCCGCTCCCGCCGCGAACGTTCGATCTCGGCCCATTCGATCTCCGGCCCAACCACAGTTGCGACCGCCTCCGTGATCCTGTCCTGGAAATCGAACACGTTGTCGAGGGCGCCATCGAGGTTCTGCGCCCACAGATGCGCGCCGGTGCTCCCTTGGATTAATTGGGCCGTGATTCTGAGCCGATCGCCCGAACGCCGCACGCTGCCCTGGAGGACGTAGCGGACATCGAGTTCCTTCGCCACTTGCCGCACGTCTACGACCCGGCCCTTGTAGACGAATGAGGAGTTACGGGCGATCACCGCGAAACTCTTGAAACGGCTGAGCGCGGTGATGATGTCGTCGACCACGCCGTCGGCGAACCAGTCCTGCTCGGAATCGCCACCAAGGTTCTCGAAGGGCAGCACGGCAAGTGCCGGCTGTGCGGGAAGCGCAACCATGTCCTCGCCACGCCTCGAAGTCACCATGCGGTAGCCGATCCGCGGAACAGTCGCGATCCACTCGCGGCCGTTCGGGTCGACTCCAAGCAGCTTACGCAGGGCGGCGATCTGGACGGTGAGGTTTCCCTCCTCCACCGCCATGCCAGGCCACACGCTATCCATCAATTCTTGCCTGCTGACGACACCGCCCTCAGCTTTGAGCAGCGCCTCAAGGAGCGCAGCGCCCTTTTGACCCAGCGCGATCGGCTTGCCGTCCCGCAGCAGCTCTCCAAGGCCGGGGGCGAAGACAAACGGTCCGAAAACGAAAGGCGGCGCAACCATTGCCGCCAAAATAGCCGCAACGCGGTTCCAGTGAAACTTTGATCTGCGTTTGCCTTCCTACCTCGCAACTCGTGCCTGACCGGAACGTGCGGAAAGAGCTTGGGGGCCATGCTCGACCTCGCGAGCATTCCGTGTCGTAAAGCTGGCCACAATGTTATCAATGCATGTCATCAGAAGGTGCGCAGCGGTTTCGGGGTGACGACGTGCAAGAAAGGAAGCCAAAATTGATTGCCGGGATCGACCATTTCGTGCTGACGGTTCGCTCGGTCGAAGCGACCTGTGCATTCTACCAGCGCGTGCTCGGCATGCGGCGCCTGGATGAGGCGAACCGGCCGACCGCGCTTCTGTTCGGCCCGCAGAAGATCAACCTGCATGAGGTCGGCCGTACTTTCGAGCCGAAGGCCAAGGCGCCGACGCCGGGTTCCGGCGATTTCTGTCTCGTGGCGGCGGTGCCGCTTGCCGAAGTCCAGGCCAGCTTGCAAGCCAATGGCGTGGCGGTCGAAGTCGGTCCGGTCGAACGCACCGGCGCGCGCGGTGCTATGATGTCGGTCTACTTCCGTGATCCCGACGGCAATCTGGTCGAGGTGAGCGAATACCGGTCATAGGTTTGGCCAGCCCAAATTCGAGAGCTCACATGGCGACAAGCTTCAATCCCTCCGAAATCTGGCAGCCATTCGGTGCTTTTTCCATGCTGAAGATCCAAGGGGTGGGCCAAATCGTCCATCTCAAGGGGCAGGTTTCGCTCGACAAGGAGGGGCAAGTCGTCGGCAAGAACGATATGCCGGCACAGGTCCGCAAAACGTTGGAGAATATTCAGGCCGTTCTGGCGTCCGTTGGCGGCACGATGGCCGACATCATATCTTTGACCCAGTACGCCACGGACATACAGAAGTTCATGGCCGCAGGGGAAATTCGCAAGCAGTTTTTCGCTGAGCCATTTCCAGTTACGACCACTGTAGAGGTCGTTCGCCTCTATCATCCCGACCTGTTGATCGAGATCACGGCGACCGCGGAAATCCCTCATGACCGCTTCAGGCGGCCGTAAGACTTTTCAAGACAGACTACGCGATGTTTGGCTGGCTGTACCGCTGCTGCGGTCGGATGAGAGCCGCTGAACCGATGCGCAGTCCATCAGTCGATCCGCCGCCGCCGTCATCGTGCGGACGGCCATGTTGTCTTTCTTTCCTCAGTTTCGCCAGAAATGAGGCTCTTGTTAGCGCCTGCGGCAGACCATCGCGGCGGCGTTTTCGTTGTTTCGCGGCACTGCCGTCGCTATATCAAAGTTTGTTGCCTTTCTGCGCCCTCGAAGCGCAAGATGCGTGGCGCGTCCCGGTGGGCAGGGGCAGCGCGTGTTGGACCGGGAACTGGAACAGAGTGCTTTTTCGACGCCGAGAGCCTGATGGCCTCCTGGAGCGGGTGCGTACTTACCTTTGGCCGCGCCGCTCGTTCTCGCGTTCCGTGCAGTATTTCTCCAAGCGCATCCTGCGGCTGAAGGCGACGCCGCATTCGGTCGCCGCCGGTGTCGCCGCGGGTGTTTTTGCCTCCTTCTTCCCCCTTGGCGTCCATTTCGTCGTTGCCGCCGTGCTTTGCTGGGTGATCGCCGGCAATCTGGTCGCGGCGGCGCTCGGCGCCGTGTTTTTCGGCAATCCGCTGACCTCCCCGCTGCTGTGGGGCGCATCCTGGGAAACCGGAAAACTGATCCTGCGTCAGCATCTGCCGAGGCACGGGCCGCCCGAGCATCTCGGCGAAATGATGCACAAGCTCTCCTTCGCGAAGCTCTGGCATCCCGTGCTGGAGCCGATGCTGATCGGCGCGGTGCCGCTCGGCCTGGTCTTCGGGCTCGTGTTCTACGGCGTCACGCGCTGGGGCATGACCGTGTTCCGCGAACAGCGCAAGAAGCGCATGGCCGAGCGTGCCGAGAAGAAAACGCGGCAGGGCGGACGGGAAGTGCCGGCGGAATGATCATCGGCATCGGCAGCGACCTCATCGACATCAGACGCATCGAAAAATCGCTGGAGCGGCACGGCCAGCGCTTCGTCCAGCGCATCTACACCGAGGTCGAGCAGGCCAAGTCGGAAAGGCGGGCCGCCCGCGCCGCTTCCTACGCCAAGCGCTTCGCCGCCAAGGAGGCCTGCGCCAAGGCGCTGGGCACGGGCATGGCCGAGGGCGTGTTCTGGCGCGACATGGGCGTGATCAACCTGCCGAGCGGCGCGCCGACCATGGCGCTGACCGGCGGCGCCGCCGCCAGGCTGGAGAAGATACTGCCGAAGGGCCATCGGGCGCTGATCCATCTCACCATCACCGATGATTTTCCGCTTGCTCAAGCCTTTGTGATTATCGAGGCGGTGCCCGCCGAACAAGCGCCACATTGATTCCATCTGACCACGAGCGGCATGACGTTGCTCAGCGCGCGCCGAGACTCTATACCAACATCGCACAATCGAGGACGACATGAGCGTGGCTGAAAAATCGCAGAAGAAATCCGGCGGGCTCGGGGAAACCTTTTCCGTCATCATCCAGGCTCTGCTGCTCGCGCTCGTCATCCGCACGCTGCTCTTCCAGCCTTTCTCCATCCCGTCCGGCTCGATGCGGCCGACTCTGCTCGAAGGCGACTATCTCTTCGTCACCAAATGGGCCTATGGCTATTCGCGCTATTCGCTGCCCTTCGGTCCCGATATCTTCTCGGGCCGCATCTGGGGCTCGGAGCCAAAGCGCGGCGACGTGGTGGTGTTCAAGTTCCCGCCGGACCCATCGGTCGACTACATCAAGCGCGTCGTCGGCCTGCCGGGCGACAAGATCCAGATGAAGGACGGCCAGCTCTTCATCAACGACGTCGGCGTGCCGCGCGTGAAGACCGGCCAGATCGAAAATCCCGACATCACCGAAGTGCCTCAGCCCGTCGACGTCTACCGCGAGACGCTGCCGAACGGTGTCAGCTACGACACGCTCGACCTGACGCCGAATTCGATCGGCGACAACACCCGCGAATGGACCGTGCCGCCCGGCCACTACTTCATGATGGGCGACAACCGCGACAATTCCTCCGACAGCCGCTTCACCGTCGGCTTTGTTCCTGCCGAAAACCTGGTCGGCCGCGCCAACCTCATCTTCTTCTCGATCGCCGGCAAGGCGAGCCCGCTCGAGATCTGGAAGTGGCCATCGCTGATGCGTGCCGATCGCCTGTTCCATTTCGTCCACTAGAGCGATGGCGGCCAGCAAGCGTTTGACCGCCGATGCCCTCGCCGAGGCGCTTGCCCCGCGCACCGGCCATGCCTTCGCCGATCGCCAGCGCCTGCAGCGCGCGCTGACCCATGCCAGTGCGCGCTCGACCCATGCCGGCGTCGACTACGAACGCTTCGAGTTCCTGGGCGATCGCGTTCTCGGCCTTGTCGTCGCGGACATGCTGCTCGCGGCCTTTCCCGAGGCCGCCGAGGGCGAGCTGTCGCTGCGTCTCAACGCGCTGGTCAATGCCGAGGCGCTCTCCGACATCGCCGAGGAGATCGGCCTGCCCGAGCTGATCCGCGCCGGCTCCGATGTGCGTAATCTCGACGGGCGCAAACGTACCAATCTGCGAGCGGACGCGCTGGAATCGCTGATTGCCGTGCTTTACCTGGATGGTGGCCTCGAAGCTGCCCGCGCGTTCATCCATCGCTATTGGCAGCCGCGCTCGCAGGCGATCGGCGCTGCGCGGCGCGACGCCAAGACCGAATTGCAGGAATGGGCGCACCAGGCAGCCGCCGGCGCCGTGCCGGCCTACCGGGTCGACGGCCGCGAGGGACCGGACCACGACCCGCTGTTCACGGTCAGCGTCAAGGTCGGCTCATTTGCTCCGGCGACCGGCAGCGGCCGCTCCAAACGTGAGGCCGAGCAGGCCGCCGCGGCTACTCTTTTGCTGCGCGAAGGCGTATGGAGCGCGGCATGACAGAAAATGAAAGCCCTGAAGTTCCCGCGACGCGCTCCGGCTTCGTCGCGCTGATCGGCGCGCCCAATGCGGGCAAGTCGACGCTGGTCAACCAGCTGGTCGGCGCCAAGGTGTCGATCGTCACCCATAAGGTGCAGACCACCCGCGCCATCGTGCGCGGCATCGCCACGCATGACAACGCGCAGATCGTGTTCGTCGATACGCCCGGCATCTTCAAGCCGAAGCGGCGACTGGACACCGCGATGGTGACCACCGCCTGGGGCGGCGCCAAGGATGCCGATGTCGTGGTGCTTCTGATCGACGCCGAGCGCGGCATCAAGGGCGATGCCGACGCCATCCTCGACCGGCTGACGGACGTCCGCCAGCCGATGCTGCTCGTCCTCAACAAGGTCGACCGCGTCAAGCCCGAGACGCTGCTTGCGCTGGCCGCGACCGCGAACGAACGCGTGCCGTTCAAGCGCACCTTCATGGTCTCCGCGCTCACCGGCTCCGGTTGCAAGGACCTGCTCGACTATCTCGCCGAGACGCTTCCCCTGGGCCCCTGGTACTATCCGGAGGACCAGATCTCCGACCTGCCGATGCGCCAGCTCGCGGCCGAGATCACCCGCGAAAAGCTTTATCTGCGGCTGCACCAGGAGCTTCCCTATTCCTCGCATATCGAGACCGAGAAATGGGAAGAGAAGAAGGACGGCTCGGTCCGCATCGAACAGGTCATCTATGTCGAGCGCGACAGCCAGAAGAAGATCGTGCTCGGCCACAAGGGCGAGACGATCCGCGCCATCGGCCAGGCCGCGCGCACCGAGATCGCCGAAATCCTCGAGCAGAAGGTGCACCTCTTCCTGTTCGTGAAGGTGCGCGAGAACTGGGGCGACGACCCCGAGCGCTACCGCGAGATGGGGCTGGAGTTTCCCCATTGATGCTTGTCGCCTAGAAGGTCCGTAAGGGTCTGCGACATGCATAATCCAGAGATCACGATCGATACCGGTCTCGTGCGACGGCTGGTCGACACGCAGTTTCCGCGATGGCGGGACCTGCCGGTCAGCCCGGTCGCTTTCGGCGGCTGGGACAACCGCACTTTTCATCTTGGCGACGAGATGACGGTCCGACTGCCGAGCGCGGCCGCCTATTCGCTGCAGGTCGAGAAGGAGCAGCGCTGGCTACCGAAACTGGCATCCCTCCTGCCGCTGCCGATTCCGACGCCACTGGCCGTGGGCGAACCGGCCGAAGGCTACCCCTGGCATTGGTCGATCTATCGCTGGATAGAGGGTGAGACGGCCAAGAGCGGCCGCATCGCCGATCTCAACGTCTTCGCCGTTTCGCTCGCCGATTTCCTTGTCGCATTGAGGGGCATCGATCCGAACGACGGGCCTGCACCCGGCCAGCACAATTTCCACCGTGGCGGGCCGCTGACCGTCTATGACGGCGAGGCGAGGCAGGCCATCGCCGCGCTTGAACGGCGGATCGACGCCCAAGCCGCCACGACCGTCTGGGAAGCCGCACTTGCCGCCACCTGGTCTGGCTCTCCGGTCTGGTTTCATGGCGATGTCGCCTCGGGCAATCTTCTGGTCGAGGATGGTCGCCTGAGCGCCGTCATCGATTTCGGCACGTCCGGCGTCGGTGATCCATCCTGCGATCTGGCGATCGCGTGGACCTTCTTCGAAGGCGAAAGCCGGGAGGCCTTCCGCGCCCGCATCGCCGCCGACGACGCCACCTGGGCGCGCGGCCGCGGCTGGGCGCTGTGGAAGGCGCTGATCACCGTCGCCGGCCACGACGCCAACCAGGCCGAGGCGGAAAGGCAGCGCCACGTGATCGACGAGGTGCTTGCCGATCATTGCCGTTGGGCTTGACACGGGATCAGAGAATGTCAGCACAGATCGAGCGCGGCGGGTCGAAACCTTGATTTCGCCGCGCAACGGGTGAAAAGCTCGATCCATGGAATGGCGCGACGAGGGAATCGTTCTCGGCACCCGCAGGCATGGCGAAACCAGCGCCATCCTCGAGGTGATGACGCGCACCCATGGCCGCCATCTTGGCCTTGTGCGGGGAGGGCGCTCGCGCAAGCAGCAGCCGGTGCTGCAGCCCGGCAACCGCGTCGACCTCCTGTGGCGGGCGCGGCTCGACGAGCATCTCGGCGTCTTCCAGGCCGAGGCGATCGAGATGAACGCGGCGCGGCTGATGGACAGCGCGGTTGCCGTCTACGGCCTGCAGACCATGGCCGCGCATCTGAGGCTCCTGCCCGAGCGTGACGCCCATGGCGGCCTTTACGAAGCGCTGGCGGTGATGATCTCGCATCTGGACGACGCCGACGCGGCGGGCGAGTTGGTGGCGCGCTTCGAGCTGCTCATCCTCGATGAACTGGGCTTCGGCCTCGATCTCAGCCAATGCGCGGCGACCGGCTCCAGGCAGGATCTCGCTTATGTCTCGCCGAAATCCGGCCGCGCCGTGTCGCGCGAGGCCGGTGCGGCCTGGCACGACAAGATGCTGGCGCTGCCGGCCTTCCTGCAGCGTGGCTCCGGCCTGCGCGCCGACGTGGCGGCGCTCGAGGACGCCTTCCGGCTGAGCGGCTTCTTCTTCACCCGCCATGTCTACGAGCCGCGTGGCCTCGAGCCACCCGACGCCCGCGCCGGCTTCCTCGCCGCGCTGCGCCGGCATCATGCGGCGGTGAAGGCGGTTGCGGGCTAGGCAGGATTGCGGGACAGACGCCTAGTCGGCGCCGCGCCGTTCCAGGAAATCGTCGAGCATAGCGCGCTGGCCTTTCAGGATCTTGACGCCGGCTTCGGGCGGCGAAAACCATCCGGCTCTGTCGACTTCGGGGAAGTCCTTCATGCGTCCCGATTTCGGCGGCCACTCCAGGGTGAACATGTTGCTCCTGATGGCGTTTGGGTCGACATCGGCCTCGACGCTCCACGCCACCACGATCTTGCCGCCCGGTTGTTTGTAGCTGCCGAGCGGCCGGAAATCGCCGTCGATGGCGACGCCGAGCTCCTCCTCGGCTTCCCGTTTGGCGGCTTGGAGCTCATCCTCACTGTCGCCGATCAGTCCCTTGGGGATCGACCACGCGCCTTCATCCTTGCGCGCCCAGAACGGACCGCCTGGATGGACGAGCAGGAATTCGAACACACCACCTATGTGTCTGTGGATCAGCAGGCCGGCACTTCGCAGCGGCATCGGTCACCTCGCGACATTTTCTTCGCCCGCGCGAGAATAGCACGAGTATTCCGCCCTCGAAGTCACACGATCTCGCCTGCAATGCCGGCAGCCTCGGCGGCTCGCCATTGGATAACCAGGCAAGTTGCTGGCAATCGGCCGCGAAACATGCTCGATCTTGTTAATTGGCAAGGCGCTGATTTGCGCCAGTCGTCTCGTTGCCGCATTTGTTGGCCACGACTGGTCTGGTTTTGAGGGAAACCGCGATGTTTTTCAGCCTGATCGCCATTGCCGCCGTCATAGCTCTTTTCGTCATCGTGTCACGACAGCAGAACCGCATCGCGCTGGTCGAGCGCGAGCTCGGCATCCTGCGCGGCCTGGTGCAGTCGGGCGCTTCGCTATCCCCGCCCAAGGCGGATGCCGCCGCCGAGGGCGCTCCGAAGGAGGCGGGAGAGGCCGCGGCGATCGCCGCCGCGCCAGCTGTTCAGGAGACCGCCCCGTCCGAGCCCATCGCGATAACGACCGGCATTGCCGAAGCCGAAGTCGCGGCCGGACCATGGAAGAAAGGTGAGGTGGCAGCGACAAGTGCCACGGAGCCCGGCAAAGACGAGCTCGCGCCGGAACTTTCAGCCGAAACCAAAGCGGCGTTCACCCAATCCCCGGCCACCGAGAAAGCAGCACGCCGGACCGATGTCGAAACGGCGCTGGGCACACGCTGGGCGGTCTGGGTCGGCGGCATCGCGTTGGCGCTGGGTGGCCTGTTCCTGATCCGCTACACGATCGAGGCCGGCATATTCGGTCCCGGCGTGCGCCTGACCATGGCCGGCATCCTTGGCCTGGCGCTGATTGCAGGCGCCGAATTCATCCGCCGCACCGGCTTCAGGGTACCAGTGCAGGGCGCTGCCGGCGCCTATATCCCCTCCATCCTCACGGCTGCCGGCGCCTTCATCCTGTTCGGCACGGTCTATGCGGCGCATGGCATCTATGGCTTCATCGGTCCGGCGACCGCCTTCGCGCTGCTTGGCGTCATCGGCGTTGCCACCATTGGCGCCTCGCTGGTGCACGGCCTGGCGCTGGCCGGCATCGGCCTCGTCGGCGCCATGGTCACGCCGGCGTTGGTGGCATCGCAGGCGCCAAATCCCTGGGCGCTGTTCGTCTATCTGGCGATCGTGCTTGCGGCGAGCGCTGCAACCGCCCGCATCCGCGACTGGAAGGCGCTCATGGCGGCCGCTTTCGCCGGCACCGGCATCTGGACCATCCTCTACATGGTCGACGCGCCGGATGTGAACCTCGCCGCCGTCCTGTTCATCAGCTTCGCCACGCTGGCGGTGCTGGCCCTGGTCTGGCTCGCCCCCTTCTTGACTGCTGGCCGCGACGAAGCGGCGCGAGGCTTCGACTGGCCATCGATCGTGCCTGGCTTCTTCATCGCCTTGAGCGCGCTGGGCCTGTCCGTCGATCCGGCTTTTGCCAGCGCCGGCGATGCATTGCACGGCGCCGTCTTGCTGGCCGCGCTGGTCGCGGTGGCGCTCCACCGGCCGCGCGCGCTTCCGCTGGTCTTTGCCGCCGGCATCGCCACCGTGCTGATCTATCTCGGCATCATCCCGCCCGCCACGATCGGCGCCGACGCGCTCGATGTCGGGCTGGACGCCCAGCCCCTGGCTTCGTCCGACACGCTGACGTTCCGCATCGGCATCGCGCTTGGCCTGATTTTCCTCGCCGCCGGGTTCTGGGCGGCGCGCCGCTTCGCCGCCACCGCTCCGGCACGCGCGGCTTGCTGGGCAGCCTGGGGCGTCATTGCCCCGGTGATGGTGCTGACCGCCCTGTGGCTGACCTTCGGCGATATCGACCGCGACCTCGGCTACGCGCTGCCGGCGCTGCTGCTGTTGCTGGCCTTTGCCGCTGGCGGCGAATGGATCGCGCGCGCCGAGGAGCCGCCGCTGGTGGGCGGCCCGGCAGTGTCCTTCGCGCTCGGCGGCGCCGGCGTCGCCGGCCTGCTGATGCTGCACATGGCTTTTGGCTCGGGCTGGACGACCGTGCTGCTCGGCGCCGCCGCCATTCTGCCGGCGCTGGCCACACGCTGGCGCTCTTACCCCGTGCTCGGCTGGATCGCGGTGGGCGCGGCGGTCGCCGTGCTTGGCCGCGTCGCCTTCGACCCGACCATCGTCGGCGCGGCGTTTCTGTCGAGGACACCGGTCTTCAACTGGCTGCTGCCGGGCTATGGCGTGCCGGCGCTCGCCTTCGGTTTCGCCGCCTGGCAGCTTGCACGCACCACCAGCGGCCGGCCGCACCTCGTCATGGAGGCGGCCTCGGCGCTGTTTACGCTGCTCACCATCGCCATGCTGGTGCGCCACGCCATGCATGGCGGCGTTATCGACACCGGCGCGGTGACCCTTGCCGAGCAGGCGATCTACACGCTGATCACGCTCGGCGCCAGCGCCATACTGGTCGCAATCGACATGCGCTCGCCAAGCTCGGTTCTACGCTATGGCTCGATAGCCGCCGGCGTTGTCTCGGCGGGCCTCATCGCCATCCAGCATTTCGTGGTGCTGAACCCGCTGCTGACGGACGAGTCGACCGGCACGATCCCGGTGTTCAACCTTCTGTTCCTCGCTTATCTGCTGCCGGCGGTCGCCGCCGGCGCGCTGGCGCTCTATGTCCGCGACAAGCGCCCGCGATGGTATGCGGCGATGCTGGCCTTGATCGCCGCGCTGCTCGCCTTCGCCTACGCCACGCTTTCGGTGCGTCGCCTGTTCAAGGGTGAGTTCATCGCCTTGTGGAGCGGGCTTGGCCAGCTCGAGACCTACACCTATTCGGCGCTGTGGCTGGCCATCGGCGTGGCGCTGCTCACCGCCGGCGTCTGGCTGAAATCGCAGGTGCTGCGCATCGCGTCCGCTGTGCTGATCGCGGTCGCGGTGGTGAAGGTCTTCCTGTTCGACATGTCGGAGCTGGAAGGCGTGCTGCGCGCGCTCTCCTTCATCGGTCTGGGGGCCGTGCTGATCGGCATCGGCCTGTTCTACCAGCGGCTGCTGACACGGGCGGCGAGGGATAAGACTGAAAACTTGCAGGAACAAGTGGATAGCCGGGAATAAACCGGCCCGCGTCCGCGTTATCCACTTGCTTGGGTAATCGCAGCGGTTCGGCCGCTTCGCGCTGACTGCTTGCACCGCGCCGGGAAGGCGCGTTCTATCGGGATGGAAGGCGACCACGAAACAAGCGGTCATGGACGACAAGAAGGCAGCGATCCTGAGCGAAATACCGCGGTTGCGGCGCTATGCGCGCTCGCTGCTGCGCGACCGCGATTCCGCCGACGACCTTGTCCAGGACTGCCTGGAGCGGGCGCTTGTGCGGCTCGACAACTGGCAGACTGGAGAAAGCCCCCGGAGGTGGCTGTTTACGATCATGCATCACTTGTTCATCGACCAGATGCGCAAGGTCAACCGGCGCGGCGAGGCGACGATGCTGCCTCTCGAAGCCGGTGAGGCCCAAGCCGCGCCCGCCGATCAGGTCGAGACCATCGCCTCGCGCGAGATCATGGATGCCCTGCAGGCGATCAGCCCCGATCGCCGCGCGGCGTTGGTGATGGTCGCCATCGAGGGCTTTTCCTATGCCGAGGCCGCCAACATCCTTGGCGTGCCGGCCGGCACGCTGATGTCGCGCATCGCGCGCGGCCGCGAGGAACTGCGAGGATTGCTCGACGACACATCGCGCCGCCGCTCGATAAGGATCGTCTAGAAATGACCCGCCGCGATTTTTCCGAACGCGATATCCATATGGCCCTCGACGGCGAGCTGCCGGGCGAGGAGCGCATGGCTTACGATGCCTGGCTCGAGGCCAATCCCGAGATGAAGGCGAAGTCCGCGCGCTACATTGCCGACCGCGCCGCCATGCGCGCCGCCTTCGCGGGCGTGATGGACGAGCCGGTGCCGGCGCGGCTGCGGCAGGTCGTGCTTGGCGAGGCGCGTGCAAAAGCATCGGCCTGGCGCTCGCGCTGGTGGCTGTCGGCTGCCGCGGCCGTGATGCTCGCGGTCGGCGGGCTCGGCGGCTATGTCGCCGGTGTCGACAGCATCGCCCGTGGCGGCGAAGGCGACGACCAGCTCGCCGAGCAGGCGATCGCCGCCCATGTTACCTACGCTGCCGAGAATCGCCACGCCGTCGAAGTCCCGGCGAGCGACAAGGACCATCTCCAGACCTGGCTGTCGAACCGCGTCGGGCTGAAGCTGGTCGCGCCCGATCTTGCGGCCGAGGGCTTCCAGCTGGTCGGCGGCCGGCTGCTGCCGGCTGGTGAGCAAGGCAAGGCGGCGATGCTGCTTTATGAGGATGCCAAGGGCGAGCGCATCTCGCTCTACGTCACCGCCGACTCGTCGGAGACATCGAAGGGCACCTACGCGGCCGAGACGGGCGGACCGGAAGCGGTCTATTGGCTCGACAAGGGCTACGCCTGCGCGGTCGTCGGCTCATTGCCGCCGGAGCGCCTGTCGGACGTCGCAAAGGTCGCCTATGGCCAGCTCGTGGCCGGCATATCGAGCTGAACGGGCTGCGTTTTTCGGCGGCCGGCAGTCGCTTGAACAGCAATTCTGTTCAAGCGCTTGGCCCTTTGCTGCCGCCGCGGAAACTGTCACAATTCGGCCCTAATCAAGGAGCGATAGCGCTTGATGAATACTGGCGCTTCGGCCAGTATTCGCGACGCATCCACCGGGGCCGTTTCTTAAACCCAATCGAGGTTCTCCCAAGCCCGTATGCCTGCCGAGATCCGCAAGGCCCGCGCGTCAGACGTCGATGACCTCGCCGCCATCGAGAAGGCTGTTTTTCCGGGCGACAGGCTCTCGCGCCGCTCCTTCCGCCAGTTCATCGAACGCGAAACCGCCGAGATGCTGGTGGCCGAGAACGAGGGCCGGGTCGCCGGTTATGCGGTGGTGCTGTTTCGCAAGGGCAGCGGCGTGGCGCGGCTCTATTCCATCGCTGTCGGTCCCTTTTTCGGCCGCCTCGGCATCGGCCGGCTCCTGCTCGCGGCCGCCGAAGAGGCGGCCTTCGAGCACGACCGGCTGTTGCTGCGCCTCGAAGTGCGCGAGGACAATGATCGCGCCATCCGCATCTACGAGCAGGCCGGCTATCGGAAACTGGGCCGCGAGCCCGACTATTACGAGGATGGCGCGACCGCGCTGCGCTACGAAAAGACGCTGCGCGGCGACACGCCGACCGCAACCAAGGTGCCGTTCTACCAGCAGACCTGCGAGTTCACCTGCGGCCCTTGCTGCCTGATGATGGCGATGGCGAATTTCGACCGCGGCTTCGTGCCCGATCCGGTCATGGAAATCCGCCTGTGGCGCGAGGCGACCACGGTCTTCATGATGTCGGGTCCGGGCGGCTGCGAGCCTTTCGGCCTGGCGGTCGCCGGCTATGAGAGCGGGCTCGCCGCCGAGATATTCGTCTCCTTCTATGGCGTGCTGTTCCTGCAGTCGGTGAGGAGCGAGGACAAGCGCCGCGTGATGGAGCTCGCCCAGGTCGATTTCCGCCGCCGCGCCGAACTCTACGGCATCCCCGTCAACTACCGTCCGTTCGGCATCGGCGATATCCGCCAAGCCCTCGCCGAGGGCAAGCTGGTGCTGGTGCTGGTCAGCGGCTTCCTTATGTTCGGCAAGAAGGTGCCGCATTGGGTGCTGGCCATCGGCGACGATGGCGACCATATCCTGATCCACGACCCCTGGGTCGAGGATGAAAGGCAGGAAACCATACTCGATGCCGCGAACATTCCAGTGCCCTACGACATCTTCATGAACATGGCGCAGTTCGGCCGCGACGGCTTGCGCGCCGCCATCACTCTGGGAAAACGCTGAACAATGACCTGGGTAATCCTCACAGGCAGGCAGAATGATCTCGATCAGGTGGCCACACCCCACAAGATCATCACCAACCGCGACTATCTCGCGCATCCGGCGCTGTTCCGCGGCCAGCGGCCGAAAGTGATCAACCTGTCGAACAATTACGGCTATCAGAGCCGCGGCTACTATGCTTCGCTGCTCGCAGGCTCGCGTGGCCACCGGGTGATCCCGACCGTCGAGACGATGATCGACCTGTCCGAGCGCAAGCTCTACGAGCACGCCCTGCCGGAGCTCGAGCTGGCCTTGAACAAATGCCGCAAGGACCTCGGCGGGACTTTTCCGGCCAAGGTCGCGATCTTCTTCGGCATCGGCCCGTCGAAAGTCTGGGACCGTTTTGCCAAGCTGTTGTTCGACTGGTTCCGCGCGCCGGCGCTGGAGGTGCACATCAAGGACAGCGCCGAATGGGCCTCGATCCGCAAGATCGGCTTCCTGCCGCTCGCCCGCATGACCGAGGACGAGGAAGAGCTCTTCCTGCAGTGCCTGGAGACCTACACCAACCGCGAATGGCGCGACACCAAGGGCCGCACGCCGGCGCGCTATACCTTCGCGACGCTGGTCGATCCGCATGAGGAATTGCCGCCGTCGGAGATTTCCTCACTGCGCTACTGGGCGAGGATCGCCGAGAAGATGGGCGTCGAGGTCGAGCCGATCACCAGGAAGGACCTCGCCAAGCTTGCCAATTACGACGCGCTGTTCATCCGCGAGACCACCTCGATCTCCAACCACACCTACCGCTTCGCACGCCGCGCCCAGCAGGAAGGCATGCCGGTGATCGACGACCCGCTGTCAATGATCCGCTGCACCAACAAGGTCTATCTCAACGAGCTGATGACCTACAACAAGGTGCCGGTGCCGCCGACCGTGATGATCGCCGGCACCTCCGACTTCGCAGTGGCGGCGCAGACGCTTGGCTTCCCGCTGGTGCTGAAGATTCCGGATTCGTCTTTCTCGCGCGGCGTCAAGAAATGCGAGAACATGGCGGAGCTGACCAAGCTCGCGACCGAATGGCTGGAAGATTCCGATCTCCTGATCGCGCAGAAATTCATCCCGACCGAATATGACTGGCGCGTCGGCGTGCTCGGCGGCCAACCGCTGTTTGCCGTGCATTACCTGATGGCGAAGAAGCACTGGCAGATCGTCAACCACAAGGCCAGCGGCAAGCCCGACCAGGGCGGCATCAAGACCTTTACACTGAAGCAGACGCCGCCGCATGTCGTCGAGACGGCTGTGCGGGCGGCAAAATGCATCGGCGACGGCCTCTACGGCGTCGACCTCAAGGAGACCAAGGACGGGGTCTTCGTCATCGAGGTCAACGACAATCCCAATCTCGACCACGGCTGGGAGGATTCCGGCGAGAAGGACGAGCTCTGGGTGCGGCTGACGCAGTGGTTCCTGGAACGCCTGGAGCGGCCGGAGAAGTAGGGGCGGGGGAAGCGGAATTGAAGAACTGAGGAACTGAAGAACTGAAGAACTGAAGAACGAAGAATGGGGTGTCTCGCGGACCATCCGTCCTTGCATTATCCGCTCCTCGTTTCCGATCCTCTCAGTTCCTCAGTTCCTCAGTTCCTCAGTTCCTCAGTTCCAATCATTCAAGCCGAGGGAAAAGCATGCTGTTCTTCGTGATCGAGGATTTTCACGGCGCGGACCGCAAGGAGATCTACCGCCGCTTTCGCGACAAGGGCCGGCTGAAGCCCGACGAGCTCGTAGTGCATCACAGCTGGATCGCGGGTGACATGAGCCGCTGCTTCATGCTGGTTGAAGCCGATGACGCGACGGTGCTGCAGCGCTGGGCCATCGAGTGGAACGACCTGGTCGAGTTCGAGATCATTCCAGTGGCGACGAGCAAGGACATGGTCGCGGCATTGGCTACGCATCTCTGAAAGGCTTCGGGGCGCGCAGAGTGCCGTTTCCCCGTCAAATGACGGCTATCGCGTCGACCTCTATCAGGTAGCCTGGTGACATGATCGCCACGCCGACGATCACATTCGCCGGCTTGTGGTCTCCAAACAGCGAAATCTGCGCGGCCTCGATGATCGGAACGTGTTCGTCGCGGTCGTAGTCGACGATGTAGATTGTGATCTTGCAGACCTGGTCGGGTCGGGCACCCGCCGCGTTGAGCGCTCGCCCGAGATTGGCGAATGACAGGCGCGCTTGCGCCGCAAAATCACCGTGCCCGACGAGCTTGCCGTTCGTGTCTTCGGGCTGCTGACCCGAGATGAACACCAGCTTGGATCCCGTCGCGACAACGACCTGCGTGTACATCTCGGGAACCGGCAGATCGGCCGGATTGATGAGTTCGAGCGACATCAAGATCTCCTGCTGCTTCGTTTGCCTGAAAACGGGCGGGCGCGAAGGATTGGTGCTCCGTTGCCCAAATTCCCTGAACTACGTCTCGGAGGACTGGGCGCCGAGCGCTGGCGAATTGACCGCGCGCACGCATTCCCCGACCAGCCATTCCCGGAACGCGCCCACGATGTCGCGTCTTGCGCTGCGTTCGGGGATCGTGAGGCAATAGGGCTGGCGCAGTTCCAGGGATTGCGCGGGGGCCCGCACCAGCTTGCCATCCTCCAGCGCTTGCGCGCAATAGATGCCTTGCGCCAGCGCCACGCCTAGCCCTGAAATGGCGAGATCGAGCGCCGCCCGCGACGAGTTGGCCGAAAGGCCGCGCTGCGCCGCGCGGCCCGGCTCGCTTCCCGCCGCCTCGAACCAGTTGCGCCAGGACGGAAAGGACGCTCCGGTCGGTCCCCAGTCCGTGTGGATCAGCGGCAGGCCCGCAAGGTCGTCCGATACGGTCGCTCGGGCCAGCGTCGGCGCGCAGACAGGATAGACTGCATCCCTGACGATCTCCTCGGTCGGATGCTCCCGATAGTGCGGACCATAGGAAAGGCGGATGTCGATCAATTCATGATCGAAGGGCACCGGATCGTCGTCGCCCCTGAGCGATATATCGGCAGCGCCATGGGATGCGACGAAGCCGGCGAGCCGTTCCGAAAGCCAGCCCATCGCCATGGAAGGCGGCACCGAGATGACGAGCCTCGGCCGGAACGCGCCGCCGCCGACATCGCGCGCGACGCTGCCGATCTCCCGGAAGGCCATGCTGAGCCTGGGCAGCATCTCCACCCCGGCCTCGGTCAGCACGGCCCGCCGATTGACCCGGTGGAACAGTTGTCGTCCCATCTGCTCCTCGACGGTGCGGATAAGCTGGCTGACGGCCGCGGCCGAGATCGACAGTTCTTCGGCGGCGGCTGCGAAGCTTCCCGTCCGCGCCGCCGCTTCGAAGGCCTGAAGTCCGCGCAAGGAGGGAAGGGCGACCATGACAATCCAATAGATAAGTTCGCCTTATCTATTTCGCAGAAATCCTCGTTTTTC
Source organism: Mesorhizobium sp. M2A.F.Ca.ET.043.05.1.1 (assembly GCF_003952445.1). NCBI lineage: Bacteria > Pseudomonadati > Pseudomonadota > Alphaproteobacteria > Hyphomicrobiales > Phyllobacteriaceae > Mesorhizobium > Mesorhizobium sp. M2A.F.Ca.ET.043.05.1.1. Next base: position 2,943,956 of record NZ_CP034446.1, on the reverse strand, counting down.
GAAAGGTTTCTTTCTGGAGTATCGTGACTCATGAACGCAATCGATCATCACGAAACCATCGACCATCGCCAGCTGATCGCCTCGCTGACGAATGAGGAGCGCGGGCGGCTGACCGGCAAATCGGATGGGCCGGGCCTTGTCCAGTTCGCGCTCCATCTCGGGGCGATCACCGTCCTTGGCGCGCTGATCGGGGCAAGAGTGCCGTACTGGCCGGTCCTGATGCTGCCGCAGGGCATCCTGGTAGTCTTCCTGTTCACCCTGCTGCATGAAACCGTGCACCGGACGGCATTCGAAACGCAATGGCTGAACGATGTGGTCGCGTGCTTCTGCAGCCTGGCGATCGCGCTGCCGGCCGACTGGTTCCGCTACTTCCATTTCGCCCATCACCGCTTCACTCAGGATCCGGAAAACGATCCGGAGCTGGCCTTCCCGAAGCCCGAGACGATGCGGCAATACATCGTCCACGTCTCAGGGCTGCCCGTGTGGTGGGGCCACTTCAAGACGCTCTACACCAATGCGATGGGGCGCTGCCGGGACAGCTACGTGCCGCCGAAGGGGCTGCCGAAGGTGAAGGCCGAGGCGCGGGCGATGATCGCCTTCTATCTCGTTCTGCTGGCGCTCGCGGTGTGGTTCAAGGCGTCGGTGCTGCTCACTGTCTGGATAGTGCCCGCGCTGCTCGGCCAGCCGTTCCTGAGGCTCTATCTGTTGGCCGAGCACGGCCGCTGTCCCTTCGTCGCCAACATGCTGGAAAACACCCGCACGACGCTGACCAACTGGTTCGTGCGCAAGCTCGCCTGGAACATGCCTTATCATGCCGAGCACCACGCCTATCCCGGCGTGCCGTTCCACCAACTGCCTGAATTCCACCGGCTGATCGAGCGCCATCTCAAGGTGATCGAGCCCGGCTATGTGAGCTTCCACGAGAAATATATCGGGGCGCTACGCTAGGCGACGGACGCGTCAGAGAGACAGCGCATATCAGCCTGACTGGCGCAGCAGCGCCTGTGAATGCAGCAGCCGGCTCAGGTCGGCCGCTTTGGCCGGCACGCCGATCAGATAGCCTTGCGCCTCGCCGCAGCCGGTCTTGCGCAGCATGTCGAGCTGCGCTTCGGTCTCGACGCCTTCGGCGGTGACGGTGATGCCGAGCTCGGCGCCGAGACCGATCACGGTGCGCACGATCGCCGCCGTGTCGCGTCTGTCGAGGTCTCGGATGAAGGAGCGGTCGATCTTGATCTTGTCGACGGGGAAGCGCCGGAGGTAGCCGAGCGAGGAATAGCCGGTGCCGAAATCGTCGAGCGCGATGCGCACGCCGAGACCGCGCAACTGGCTGAGCGTCCTCAGCACCGCATCGCTTTCGTCCATCATCACCGTTTCGGTGATTTCGAGCTCCAGGCGGCTGGCCGGCAGGCCCGAAAAGGCGAGCGCCGAGATCACGCTGCGGGTGAAGCCGCCGCTCTTGATCTGGGCGGCCGAGACGTTGACGGCCATGCGCATCTCCGTCGGCCAATGGGCGGCCACGCTGCAAGCCTTGCGAAGCGCCCAGTCGCCGAGCTGCACGATCAGTCCGGTCTCCTCGGCGGCGGCGATGAAGTTTTCCGGCGACACCAGGCCGCGCGATGGCGAGCGCCAGCGCATCAGGGCTTCCGCGCCGACAATTTCGCCGGAGCCGATGTTGAGGATCGGCTGGAAATCGAGCTCGAACTCGCGCTTGGAAAGGGCTGCTTCGAGATCGGCTTCAAGCGCGCGGCGCTCCCGCATCAGGGCATCCATGCCCGGCTCGAAGAAACGATAGACATTGCGACCTTCGCCCTTGCCCCGGTAGAGCGCCATGTCGGCATTGGTGAGCAGCGTGTCGGCATCGTGCCCGTCACCGGGATAGAGCGCGATGCCCAGGCTCGCGCCCACATGCATTTCGCGTCCCTTGTCGCGATAGGGCTTGCCGACGATCTCGACGATGCGCTTGGCAAGCTTTTCGGCGTCGGCGGCGCTCTTGATGCCGGACTGGATGATGGCGAACTCGTCGCCGCCGAAGCGGGCGACCACGTCCTTGCTGCCGCGCACGGCATGCTGCAGCCGCTTGGCGACGCATTTCAACAGCCAGTCCCCGGCCGGGTGGCCGAATGTGTCGTTGACGGCCTTGAAGCGGTCGAGGTCGAGCGAGAGGATCGCCAGCGGCTTGGCCTTGGCCTCGCCAAGCGCTTGGTCCAGTTTCTCGCGAAACATCGAGCGGTTGGGCAGGTTTGTCAGCGTGTCGTGATGCGCAAGATGCGTCATGCGCTCCTCGACGCGGCGCCGCTCGGTCACGTCCTCGAAGGTCGCCACCCAGCCGCCGCCGGCGAGCGGCCGCCGCAGGACGAAGAGCGTTCGGCCGTCGACCAGTTCGCGATAGCTCGAGCGCGACTGGCCCGCGTCCAGGGCCGCCTTCGCCTTTTCCACCTCGATGTCGACTTCAACAGGCACGAAGATGCCGAGAGCCACGAGTTTCTCCAGCATCTGACGGTGCGTCATGCCGAGCGTGATATCGGCAGCCTTCGCGTTGCAAAGGTCCAGGAAGCGCTGGTTGCGGACGATCAGGCGGCCCTCGGCGCTGTACATCAAGAGGCCTTGCGACATGTTGGCCAAAGCTGCGTCGAACCGGCGGTGCTGCTCCTTCAGCTCCGCCTCGGCTCGCCGCCGCTCGGTCACGTCCTCATAGATCGAAACCCAGCCGCCGACGGCGATGGGCCGATGGGAAATGACGATGATGCGCCCGTCGGACAGGACTTCCTCATAGGTCGAAGGCCTGGCGCCGTCGATATAGGGCTTGCGGATAGCATGGAGTTCTTCGGCGCTTTGCGAGGCGACGCCGACATCGACACTGTGCTGCAGAATGTCGAAGTATCGGATGCCAGGCTTCACCACCTTGGCGTCGAGGCGGAAGAGATCGATGTAATTGCGGTTGCAGATGATCATCCGCTCATCGGCGTCGAACATGCATAGCCCATGCGACATGTTCTCGACGGCGGCCGCGAAACGCTCGTTCTGGGCCCGTAATTCGTCCGCAATCCGCCGTGCCGGACCGATAGCGGCCGTTCCTCGCTTGCCGGCGGTGGAAGCCGTCTTGACATGAACGCCAGGCATGAGCACGCCTTCGGACCGTGACCGAACGCTATACTGTCCTGGTAGCCGGTTAATTTAGCGTTCTTTCAAATGGCCGAATTGGCGACGAACGAAGACTGGCGCATGGCATCCAGTGTCTTGAAACGCTTGAGGAAAGCCGTTTGCGCCCAAGTGACGGATTTGGGCGTGAAGTCGAAGCGGTCGGCGGAGAAGCCGCGCGGGCGGCCGAAATACTCGGTCGCTTCCGCCGTCGAGAAGCCGGCCAGCAGCGTCGCCTCGAAATAGGCGGCGATCTGGTCGGCGCGCTTGATGTCCTTTCGCAAGGAGGCGGCGAGCTCCGCCGGCAGCGAGAAACGCAGATGGATGGCGCGCTGCAGGCGCAGCTCGCAATCCTTATAGGAGCCGCCCATCACCGATTTGAACGGCGAGATCATGTCGCCGATGACATATTCCGGCGCGTCGTGCAGCAGCGCGGCGAGCCGCGCCTCCGCCGTGGCCTGCGGTGCCAACTCGCCATAGAGCGCCTCGACCAGCAGCGAGTGCTGTGCGACGGAGAAGGCATGGTCGCCGCTGGTCTGGCCGTTCCAGCGGGCGACGCGGGCGAGCCCATGCGCGATGTCGGCGATCTCGATGTCAAGCGGCGAGGGATCGAGCAGGTCGAGCCGCCGGCCCGAAAGCATGCGTTGCCACGCGCGCGGCGGCGCGCCGGCCCGGTCGGCCGCCATCAGGCCTCCTCCGCGCTGGCCGCGCCTTCAGGGAAGCTGAACTTCGCCCAGGCGGGAATCGCGAGCGTCACCGGAACCTCGCCCGCCAGGATCGCCTCGCCGGCATGGAGCGCCGCCTTGACCCGGTCGATGCGGGCAATGGCAAGTCCGGTCCTGCCGCTAACCGAGCCGAGCGCGCCCACCGGCCGGCCGGCGACGGCAAGCTCGGTTCCCGAAGCGGGCAGGGGGCCGTCGGCCGACACGATCAGCACGCGTCGCCGCGCGGTGCCGCGATGCTGCATGCGCGAAACCACTTCCTGGCCGATATAGCAGCCTTTCTTGAAGCCGACGCCGCCGGTTTCGTCGAGCAGCACGTCATGCGGGAAGGCGTCGCCGAGCTGGTAGTCGGCGCCGCTTTCGGCGATGCCGCTGGCGATCCGAACTACTTTCCAGCCATCAGGATCGCCACCGTCCTTTGCCCCGCCGCTATAAATACGCCTCACCGCCGCATCGCGAAAACGCGTGTCGGCAAGCGCCGTTGAATCGGAAGACGAGGGGGTTGAATCATCACCCCACGCGACCGTGACAACCACCTGATCCTGCTTGGCAATCTCGGTCTTTGCCCTCAGCCGATAAAGCATCAGCCGGCGCACTAAATCGTCGGCCGTGTCGGCCCGGCATTCGAGCCGAAAACCGTTGTCGCCGGCGCGCGAGATCAGGAAATCGAACAGGATTTTGCCCTGCGGCGAAAGCAGCGCGCCGGGTTTGGCTTCGCCGGGCTTCAGGGCATCGAGATCGGTGGTGAGGATGTTCTGCAGGAAATGCTCGGCGTCGGGGCCTGACACGGAAATGAGCGCGCGGTCGTTGAGCTGGGTAAAGGGCATGAGGGAAAGTCGGCCTGATCTTGCAAAACGTTCGGCCATTACGTAAGCCGGCCACACTCCCCCCGCAAGAGATTGGACCTGCCCATGGCAACCACCTTCGACCTCATCCTGACAGGCGGCACGGTAGTGAACCATGATGGCGAGGGCCGCCGCGACATCGGCGTGAAGGGCGGACGCATCGCGCGGATCGGCGATCTCGGCCAGGCCTCGGCCGGCGAGACCATAGACTGCACCGGCCTGCACATCCTGCCGGGCGTCGTCGACAGTCAGGTGCATTTCCGCGAGCCGGGGCTGGAGCACAAGGAAGATCTGGAGACTGGTTCCCGCGCGGCGGTGCTGGGCGGCGTCACCGCGGTCTTCGAAATGCCCAACACCAATCCGCTCACCACCAGCGAGGCCGCACTTGCCAACAAAGTACGCCGCGCCACCGGCCGCATGCATTGCGACTTCGCCTTCTGGGTCGGCGGCACGCGCGACAATGCTCGCGATGTCGGCGAGCTGGAACGGCTGCCGGGCGCGGCCGGCATCAAAGTGTTCATGGGCTCGTCCACCGGCGACCTTCTGGTCGAGGACGATGAAGGCGTCGCCTCGATCCTGCGCAACACCCGCCGCCGCTCCGCCTTCCACTCGGAGGACGAATTCCGTCTGCGCGAGCGGCTCGGCGAGCGCGTCGAGGGCGATCCGTCGTCGCATCCCGTCTGGCGCGACGAGATCGCGGCGCTGCGCTGCACCGAGCGCCTGGTGCGCATCGCCAGGCAGACGCGCGCGCGCATCCATGTGCTGCACATCTCGACCGCGGAAGAAATCGTCTTCCTCGAGCAGCATAAGGATGTCGCGACCTGCGAAGCGACGCCGCATCATCTGACGCTGACGGCGGACGACTATGCCGGGCTTGGCACGCTGATCCAGATGAACCCGCCGGTCCGTGCCTCGCGCCACCGTGACGGCGTCTGGCATGGCGTTTCGCAAGGCATCGTCGATGTTCTTGGCTCCGACCACGCGCCGCACACGCTGGCCGAGAAGGCAAAGCCCTATCCGGCCTCGCCGTCGGGCATGACCGGCGTGCAGACGCTGGTGCCGATCATGCTCGACCACGTCAATGCGGGCCGGCTCACCTTGCAGCGTTTCGTCGATCTTTCCAGCCACGGCCCGCAGCGCATCTTCGGCATGGCCAGTAAGGGCCGCATCGCCGCCGGCTACGATGCCGATTTTACCATCGTCGATATGAAGCGGCGCGAGACCATCACCAACGCCCAGGCCGGCTCCAAGGCCGGCTGGACACCCTATGACGGGAGGGGGGTCACCGGCTGGCCGGTCGGCACCATCCTGCGCGGCAATCGCGTCATGTGGGAAGGTGAGATCGCGACACCCGGCCAGGGCAAGGCGGTGGAATTTTCCGAGGCGCTGCCGGCTTAACCCTGCCAAAAGTTGGATTTGTTAAGCGCTCTGCATTATCTTGTAGGCGCTATGAGCGAGAACATCGCGCCGATCATTCCTGCAGAGTTTCCCGAGCTCCAGGCACTTGCCTGGAACCGCGATGTCGCGCGCCCGATCCCGGCCAAAGAGGCCTTTGCGCTTTACGAGCGCAACTGGCGCTTTGTCGACCAAAAGCGCCTTACGGCACGTGAGAAGCTGCTTATCATGAAGTTGGCTGACGAATTCGGCCACGGCATCCTTCTGACCACTGCCTAAGCGGTCGCGACAGTCCTAACCGATAGGCTTGACGGGACGTCGTTTCGTTGCCCCGCCACATTGCCATACCTGGGAAGCCTTAATCCCCGGCGACGAAAAACAGCCACTGCCCTGTCGGCGTGATGCCGACGCGGTAGAAGATGTAGGCGCCGAACTGCTTCATGTCGTCATAGTCGCTGGCCGTGACCAGCTTGAACAATTCGACGCGCTGTCTGGCATCGAGCTTGTCGAGCGGCAGCGCGAAGAAATACGGCCAGACATAGAGTTCCTGCGGAGTGCCGGTGTCGACATGCACATAGCCGGCCGAAAGCACCTCTTCCAGGATGGCGAGGATCTCCTGGCCGTCGCCGTCGCCCGATAGTCCCTTGAGGAAGGTGATCGGGTCGCCGTCGATATCGCCCAGCGACAATTGCGTCATGGAATCGCCCTTGCCGATCAGCGGCCGCAGCTTCTCGATGTCGCCGGTACGGCAGGCCTCGATGATCAGCCCATGCATGCGCTTGACCGGTTCAGGAAGCGTGTTGAGGTCGTAGACGACCGCCGGCGGCGGCGAGTCCGGATCGGCGCGCGGGCTGGTGATGCCGCCATTGGCGGGCGGCGTTTCCGGCTCCGACTTGTCGGTGTCGTCTGCCGGCTGGCCGCTGCCCGAAGGCTTGGAGCCGGGCGCTTCCGGCATCGGCACGGTCGCGCCGGGCGCGGCGCTGTCGCTGTCGGCGGGCGGGGTCACCGGGGAAGGCAGGTCTTCGCGCTGGATCTCACTCAGTGCATAGGAAGGCGTGCTGGCGAGGCACAAAGGCAACGCGAGGCAGGAAGCGGCGATCAGGATGTTGAGCGTCAGCCCGCGCGGCCGGCCTGACATCGAAGATCTCACCGCTTGCCTCTCCATTGTTACCCGGCCTGATCCGGGCGGCGCCTTGAATGGTCAAGCGCATGGGCATGATGCCCAAACGGCGTGCCCTCGTCAAAAGTCACTGTTAAAACGGATGACTAGTGCTTCAGCCGTTCGGGCTCGAAGGCGCCGGCGATCACCTTTTCCCGCATGCGGTCGAGCAGCGCCAGCGCCGAGGTCTCGCCATTGGCGCGCAACATCTCGCCGAAAGCCGTCTCCAACGCCGCCTCGGCGATGATTTCCGGTTCGATGCCGGCCGACAGGCCTTCCGCCCATGCCTCGCTGTGGCTCTCAACGGCGGTCAGGCGTTTTTCTTCCCTGACCAATGCGTCGATGTCGCTGACACCATGTTCCATTGCGATGTCCACCTTACTGCAAGCGGCGATCCAACAGTGGATCCGGCTTGGGCTGTCAGTTCGTCCGCAGTCTCAATTAAGTCATTGTAAATACGACATTTTTGGGGTCGAAATTCACATTGTCGGCGAGACTGCGCTCAATCGATGCCGAGCTTAGCCGATTAGGCCGGCTTGCGGCATCAAAACCTTCAGTTTGAGTTAATTCCGCAATCGCGCGCTAACGTTTCATTAACACTGTTGCGAAACCGCAACAGATGATTGCACCAGAGCGGGACAGGAGACAATAAGGCACATCACATTGGCGCCGATTGCCACAGGAAATCTGGGCAAAACGCGCTGGCGGCCCGAGCTGCCTCAGTTCCCGTAGCGCGAAGCGATGTCGCGCGACAGCGTCTCGCCTTCCTTCATGTAGCGGGCGATGGCCTCGGTCGCCGAAGGCGTGCATCGCGTGTAGGTGCCGCTGAAGGAGCGGTAGCCGCGGTTGAAGGAGGCGATGAAGCGGGCGCGCCGGTCGGGGTCCGGATTTTCCGACTCGAGCAGCTTTTCCATTTCGACCCGCCACTGGTCGCCCTTTTCGCCGCACAGGTTACGCAGGAAATGCAGCGATCCCAGCACTTCCGCCAACCGCATCAGCCCCGGCTCGAACGGCGCTTCTGCGGCGCGCGCCGTAGCCGGCGAAGCGGCGATGCCGACAGCGAGGCACACGGCGAGAAGAGGGGAAGTGCGGGTCATCGGGGCCTTGCGAAGAAAGGGCAAGGCTTTGTGGCGAAACATTTTGTCGCCTGCAAGGCCATTCTGGATGCTCACGGCGTGGCGCGTTGCGCAGGGCCGAGCAACTCATCGGCGACCGAGAACACGTCGCCGGCAAGCGGCATGTCAGCCATTTGCGCCAGCGTGTAGAATGCCGCGGTCTCGGCATCGTCGTTTGCCACGGGCTCGCCGCCGGCATAGGCGGCGCCGAACACCGTCAGCAGATAGTCGACCGCGTGGTTTTCACCGCTGCCGTCGATATGGATGTCGCGCAACGGTCGGTAGTCGACGGCCTCCAGTCCGGTCTCTTCCCGCAACTCCCGTGCGGCGGCTTGCGGCAAGGTCTCGCCAGGCTCGACCTTGCCGCCCGGATAGGCATAGAGCCCTTGCGATGGCGCCCGCCCGCGCTTGACCAGAAGCACGGCGCCGTCGCGCACGACCGCGACGGAAACGGCCGGTATGATCTTGCGCTTTTCCATGCGTGCCGATCCTTCTGCAGGCTTTTGTGGACCGATTGGGCGAATCCAGCTTTAGCCGTTGCGGCGTGGCGGTTCCATCGCCACTTTTGATGGCACGTCAATCGAAGAGCCCAGATCCATGTGCGGACGCTTTGCCCTGACCGCCACGCCGGTCCAGACCGCCGCCTTTCTTGGCCTGGCCGAGCTGGAGGGATTTCCGGCTCGCTACAACATCGCGCCGACACAGCCGGTGCTGATGGCGTTTGCCGGCCCGCCGCGGGAACCCGGGTCCAACCTGCCGGACCGCCAGGCGATGCTGGTGCGTTGGGGCCTGATTCCGGCTTGGGTCGAGGACACCAAGGCGTTTCCGGTGCTCATCAACGCCCGTTCCGAGGGCGTGTTGCAAAAAGCATCGTTCAAGGCCGCCATGCGCCACCGCCGCGCTCTTGTGCCGGCATCCGGTTTCTACGAGTGGCAGCAATCGGGTTCGGCCAAGGGGCAACCCTACTGGATCCGCCCGCGACGCGGCGGCGTGGTCGCCTTCGCCGGCCTGATCGAGACTTACTCCGAGCCCGGCGGTTCCGAGATGGACACCGGCGCGATCATCACGACTGAGGCCAATGCCGACATCGCCCATATCCACGATCGCATGCCGGTGGTGATCGAGGAACGCGACTTCGTTCGCTGGCTCGATTGCCGCACGCAGGAGCCGCGCCACGTGCTCGATCTGCTGAAGCCCGCCGAGCCGGATTTCTTCGAGGCGATACCGGTTTCCGACCTGGTCAACAAGGTCGCCAACACCGGGCCGGAGATCCAGGAGCGCGGCATCGTTTCGCCGCAAGCTGAAAAGCCCAGGCGCCAGAAGCCTGGCGCGGACGAAAACCAGATGAGATTGTTTTAGAGCAATTCCAGGAAAGTGTGGAGCGCTTAGGTTCGGCGCCTTCGCCGTAACCTTCCGTTCGGAATTGCGTCAAACCATCCAACAGAAGGCTGCCTGCCCGAAAGGCTGCTTTGGGGCCTTCATCTCCAGGGCGCTCGTGGCGCCCTCGTCACCGCCGTCCCATCGTCGGAGACCGTGCCGGTTGCGCCGTTTCAGGCGGCGCGCGGCGAGACGATCTTCTGCGCGGGCTTCTTCTTCTTCGCGGTGTGGAGGAGGGCGGCGACGATGGCCGCCGGGCCGATCGCGCGGTAGTGGTTGGCCAGCGCGGGCTGCGTTTGTCGGATCTGTTCCTGCTTGCTGCGAGCCATGATTCTCTTCCCTGGTAACGGTTTCGTGTTCAGCGTTTGGCGGCTGATTCCGTCCAAATCGTGACACCGGGCGGTCTAGCCGGCGAATGTTTCATCACTGTGCCGACATGTTTAATAAAATGTTTCGCCACGTCTTTACCTGTGATCCAACGACATCTTTCCTAAGCCGAGCGACTTGACGGCAACACCCGCCGGCGCGATAAAGCCGGCCATGAAAACGTCTTTCGCCATTTGTGGCATTTGCATTATTGGCTAGCCTCGCGCTGGTCCGGACGTTTTCGCCTCATCTTTCCCCAGATCGGAAAAAACGCCCCGGCCAGCAGGCTGGAGCCTGTTTTGCGCCGTGGCGCAGGCAAGGCTCCATCCAAGTCTAAGGGATCGGAAGGGCACGTATGTCTGAACCATCGAAGGGCCTCAGCCTTTACAACACGCTGACGCGGACGAAGGAACCGTTCGTTCCGATCGACCCGCAAAACGTGCGCATGTATGTCTGCGGCCCGACCGTTTACGACTTTGCCCATATCGGCAATGCCAGGCCGGCGATCGTCTTCGATGTGCTTTTCCGCCTGTTGCGCCAACTCTACGGCGAAAAGCATGTCACGTATGTGCGCAACATCACGGATGTCGACGACAAGATAAACGCCAGGGCGCTGCGAGACTTCGGCGGCGAGATCGCGGCCGGAAAGTTGTCGCTGAATGATGCAATCCGCAAGGTCACCGAAAAGACCGCCGACCAGTACCACAAGGATGTCGCCGCGCTTGGCTGCCTGCAGCCGACCTACGAGCCGCGGGCGACGGAGTTCGTCGCACCCCGCGCCGACGGCAAGGCCGACATGCTGTCGCTGATCCGCCAGCTGATCGAGCGCGGCCATGCCTATGTCGCCGGCGGCGAGGTGCTGTTCGACACCGCCTCGATGCCGGACTACGGCGAATTGTCGAAGCGCAATCTCGACGAGCAGCAGGCCGGCGCGCGCATTGCGGTCGACGCGCACAAAAAGAACCCGGGCGATTTCGTGCTGTGGAAATTGTCTTCGCCCGAAGAGCCGGGCTGGGAAAGCCCGTGGGGCAGGGGCCGGCCCGGCTGGCACATCGAGTGCTCGGCCATGTCGGCCGCTTATCTTGGCGAGGTCTTCGACATCCATGGCGGCGGGCTGGACCTGATCTTCCCGCACCACGAGAACGAGATCGCCCAATCGCGCTGCGCCCACGACACCAAGGTCATGGCCAATGTGTGGATGCACAACGGCTTCCTGCAGGTCGAAGGTCAGAAGATGTCGAAGAGCCTCGGCAATTTCTACTCGATCCACGAATTGCTGGAGACCGAGACCTTCGGCGGCCGCACCTGGCCGGGCGAGGTGCTTAGGCTGGCGATGCTGATGACGCATTACCGTGAGCCGATCGACTTCTCCGTGCGCAAGCTTGAGGAGGCGGAAAACACGCTGCGCAAATGGAAGCGTGCCGCCGATCTTGCGCCCGCGGCCGCGAAGGACCTGCCGGCCGAAGTGGTGGAAGCGCTCTCGGATGACCTTGCCACCTACACCGCCTTCCAGCGGCTGACGCAGCTTGCCGGCGAGGCGGTCGAGGCTAGCGGCGATGGTGGCAATGCCGCCGCCGCTTCGTTGAAAGCGGCACTGGCCTTCCTCGGCTTCGATGTCGGCGCGGCCAAGGTTGACGAGGCGGCGGTGGCAAAAGCAATCGCCAGACGCTTGGAATTCATCGCCGCAAAGAACTGGGCCGAGGCCGATCGCATCCGCGACGAGCTTCTGGCACAGGGCGTGCAGCTGAAGGACGGCAAGGATCCTGTCACCGGCGCGCGTGTGACGACGTGGGAGATCAAGCGGTGAAGGTGGATGCCTCCATACGGGAGAGGTTGGAGCGAGGCCCCCCTCTCTGTCCTGCCGGACATCTCCCCCTCAAGGGGGAGATTGGATGTCGCCTGGGCTTTCGCCAACCGCCAACGTTGAAGATTGGGCGCCGTCGGCGAAGCTGCTGATCTCCCCCCTTGAGGGGGAGATGCCCGGCAGGGCAGAGAGGGGGGCCTCGCGATGACCCATCATCGTGTATCGCCCGTCAGTCGCGGCAATGCGCGCAAGATGCGCAAGCAAATGACGGATGCCGAATTGAAGCTCTGGAACGAAGTCCGGGCGCATAGGCTGATGGGCCTTTCCTTTCGGCGGCCAATGCCTATCGCAGGCTACATTGTCGACTTTGCTTGTCCCGACAAAAAGCTGATCGTCGAGATCGACGGCTCACAGCACGCTCTTGCCGAAGTTTCGGCGTCCGACGCCGCGCGAACCGCGAAGCTTGAAGGTCTAGGCTGGACCATCCTGCGCTTCTGGAACGCCGACGTGATCCGCGATATCGACAATGTCTGCCAGCACATCGTCATCGTGGCCGGCCTTGCCGCCGCGCCACCAAGGGAGGAGCTCGTCCTGTGATCGATCATCTCGGCATCACCGTTTCCGATTTCGACGCGTCGAAGGCTTTCTACGACAAGGCGATGGCGCCGTTGGGGGCTTCGCTGCTCTACATGGTGCCGCAGGAATATACCGGCGGCGCCAAGGTTGGCGGCTATGGCCGCGACCGGCCGGTGTTCTGGGTGAGCGACAGCACGGACAAGCCGAGATCAACCCAGCACATCGCCTTCACCGCGCGCAGCCGCGCCGAGGTCGACGCTTTCCATGCCGCAGCGCTTGCCGCCGGCGGCAGGGACAATGGCGGGCCGGGCCTGCGTCCGCACTATCATCCGAACTACTATGGCGCCTTCGTCTTCGATCCCGACGGCAACAATGTCGAGGCGGTCTGCCATGATCCGGAGTGAGCCCCTAAAGCAGCCCATGAAACGGAGTGAGCGATGAGCCTCGACAACAGGCCGATCTACACCGGCGGCTGCCAGTGCGGCGCCGTGCGCTTCCGCGTCGAAGGCGCGTTGGGCGACGCCTCGGTCTGCCATTGCCGCATGTGCCAGAAGGCGAGCGGCAATTTTTACCTGCCGCTGGTGTCGGTGCGCGGCGCCACGCTGGACTGGACGCGCGGCGAGCCGAAACGCTTCCGTTCCTCCAACGCTGCCTGGCGCGGTTTCTGCGCCGAATGCGGCACGCCGCTGACCTTCGAAGCGCCCGACGGTATCGCGCTGGCGATCGCCGCCTTCGACGACCCGACCGGCATCGCGCCGACCATCCAGTGGGGGACGGAGGCGAAGCTCCCCTATGTCGACGGCATCCCCAAGCTGCCGTCCGAGGACACGATGGCCGATATCGCCTCTGCGCCTTACCTCGCCGAGCTCGTCTCCTATCAGCATCCAGACCATGACACCGACCAATGGCCGCCGGAGGAAAGACCATGACCGATCAAGTTCGAACCGGCGGCTGCCAGTGCGGCGCCGTGCGTTTTCGCGTGCACGGCAAGCTTGGGCGCCCGTCCATCTGCCATTGCCGCATGTGCCAAAAGCAGTTCGGCAATTTCTTCGGCGCTCTCGTGACGGTGCCGAAGGACGGCGTCGAATGGACCCATGAGGAACCGACCTATTTCCAGTCCTCGGTCAACATCGACCGCGGCTTCTGCGCCCGCTGCGGCACGCCGCTGACCTACCGCCAGCCGGGCGCGCTGGAGATCGCCATCGGCGCGTTCGACGACCGCTCCGATCTCGCGCCGCAGATCCAGGTCAACTACGCGGTGCGGCTGCCCTGGGTGGAGAAGATCTTCGAGGCCCCGATCCTCGACGATCCCGATTTCTACCGACGGCAGGAGCAGATCATCTCCTTCCAGCACCCCGATCACGAGACGGCCAATTGGCCGCAGCAGGGCTTGAAACTATGACGATCCACAGTGGTTCCTTGCGCAGCCTCTATCCCGAGATCGAGCCGTTCGAGTCGGGCATGCTCGATGTCGGCGACGGCCACACCATCTACTGGGAGCGCTGCGGCACCAGGGGCGCCAAGCCCGCAGTGTTCCTGCATGGCGGCCCGGGCGGCACCATCTCGCCAAAACATCGGCGGCTGTTCGACCCGAAGCTCTACGACGTCATCCTGTTCGACCAGCGCGGCTGCGGGAAATCGACGCCCAACGCCTCGCTGGAGGCCAACACCACCTGGCATCTCGTCGCCGACATAGAGCGCCTGCGCGAGATGGCCGGCTTCGACAAATGGCTGGTCTTCGGCGGTTCCTGGGGCTCGACGCTGGCGCTCGCCTATGCCGAGACGCATCCCGAGCGCGTCAGTGAGCTCATCGTGCGCGGCATCTATACGCTCACCCGCGCCGAGCTCGAATGGTATTATCAGTTCGGCGTCTCGGAGATGTTTCCCGACAAATGGGAGCGCTTCCTCGCGCCTATCCCCGAGGCCGAGCGCGGCGACATGATGGCCGCCTATCGCAAGCGGTTGGTCGGCTCCGACCGCGCGCGCCAAGTCGAGGCCGCCCGCGCCTGGAGCATCTGGGAGGGCGAGACGATCACGCTGCTTCCCGAGCCCGAGACCAGCGATCCTTTCGCCCAGGACGACTACGCTGTCGCCTTCGCCCGCATCGAGAACCACTATTTCGTCCATGCCGGCTGGCTGGAGGAAGGGCAGCTGCTCCGCGACGCCTGGAAACTGGAGGACATCCCCGGCACCATCGTCCACGGCCGGTACGACATGCCGTGCCCGGCGAAATATGCCTGGGCGCTGCACAAGGCCTGGCCGAAGGCCGATTTCCACCTCATCGAAGGCGCTGGCCACGCCTATTCCGAGCCTGGGATTCTGGATCGGCTGATCCGGGCCACGGATCGGTTTGCAGGGAAATAATGATGCAGGTTCGTGCTCTACGGCGCCCCCCTCTGGCCTGCCGGCCATCTCCCCCACAAGGGGGGAGATCAGCAGCTTCGGCCCTGCCGCTTCTCCTGCAACGCTGGAGATTGGCGAAAGCCGAAGTGCCGTCCAATCTCCCCCCAAGTGGGGGAGATGTCCGGCAGGAGAGAGGGGGGCGCGAAGGAGCGCGGCATTTCGAGCTATCGCCATGAAGAAACAACGCCTCTATCTCTTCGACACCACTCTGCGCGATGGCCAGCAGACGCCGGGCATCGACTTTTCCGTCGAGGACAAGATCGCCATCGCAAAACTGCTCGACGCGTTCGGGATCGACTATGTCGAGGGCGGCTATCCGGGCGCCAATCCGACCGACACCGCCTTCTTCCAGAAGAAGCGGACGGAAAGCGCGAAATTCGTCGCCTTCGGCATGACCAAGCGTGCCGGGGTCTCGGCTTCCAACGATCCGGGGCTGGCGGCGCTGGTGCAGTCGAAGTCGGACGCCGTCTGCTTCGTCGCCAAGAGCTGGGACTATCATGTGCGCGTGGCGCTCGGCTGCACCAACGAGGAGAACCTGGAGTCGATCAAGGCCTCGGTCGAGACGGCGGTGGCCGCCGGCAAGGAGGCGATGGTCGACTGCGAGCATTTCTTCGACGGCTTCAAGGCCAATCCCGATTACGCGCTGGCCTGCGCCAGGACCGCCTATGAAGCCGGCGCGCGCTGGGTGGTGCTGTGCGACACCAATGGCGGCACGCAGCCTTCGGAAGTGCGCGAAATCGTCGGCAAGGTGGTCGCCGGCGGCATCCCGGGCGACCATCTCGGCATCCATGCGCATGACGACACTGGACAGGCGGTGGCCAATTCGCTGGCCGCCGTAGAAGCTGGTGTGCGCCAGATCCAAGGCACGTTGAACGGCATCGGCGAACGCTGCGGCAACGCCAATCTGATCACCATCATCCCGACGCTTTCACTGAAGCCCGCCTTCGCCGACCGCTTCGAAACCGGCATTTCGGCGGAGGATCTGACTGGAATATCCAGGCTTTCCCGTGCCTTCGACGAATTGCTCAACCGCGCGCCGGAAGCGCAGGCGCCCTATGTCGGCTCCTCAGCCTTCGCCACCAAGGCCGGCATCCATGCCTCCGCGCTTGCCAAGGAGCCGGCGACCTACGAGCACGTGCCGCCGGAAGCCGTCGGCAACCGCCGTCGCGTCATGGTCTCCGATCAGGGCGGCAAGGCCAATTTCCTGGCCGAGCTGAAGCGGCGCGGCATCGATGTACCGAAGGACGACAACCGGCTCGACTCCCTGATCGCCGTCGTCAAGGAGCGCGAGGCCGAAGGCTATGCTTATGAAGGCGCCGACGCGTCCTTCGAGCTGCTCGCGCGAAAAATGCTGCACGGCTTGCCGGAGTTCTTCAACGTCACCTCTTTCCGCTGCATGGTCGAGCGCCGCTTCGACGCCAACGGCAATCTGAAGACCGTCTCCGAGGCGATCGTGAAGGTCGAGGTCGACGGCGAGGAGAAGATGTCGGTGGCGGAAGGCCACGGCCCGGTCAATGCCCTCGACATCGCGCTGCGCAAGGACCTCGGCAAATACCAGAGCGAGATCGTCGACCTCGAGCTCGCCGACTTCAAGGTGCGTATCCTCAATGGCGGCACCGAGGCCATCACGCGCGTCCTGGTCGAATCGCATGATTCCACCGGCGCCCGCTGGTGGACCGTCGGCGTCTCGGAAAACATCATCGACGCCTCCTTCCAGGCGCTGATGGATTCGATCATCTACAAGCTGATGAAGAACCGCGAGATGGCTGGGCTGGTGGCAGCGGAGTAGGGGGAATCGGATCGTCAGCCGGCTCGATAGTCGGCATCATAACCGAACCGCCTGAAATCCTCCGCATAGGCCCGCCTGACCTGATCAACCAGCGGCCGCGTCCATGCAATTCCTGGCGTCGGGGCAGACTGGTTGAGCGGTTTTGCCAGCGAGTTTCGAATTTCCTCCGAAGCGCCTAATCGGGCCAAGACAGGATTCAAGCCTTCGGCCAGGGATTCGAGCTTTATGATGTCGATCCTGAAGTCGCTCGAATTCGGAATTATTGCTGACATTAGGCCCCAATGGCCGTTCTTGCCGAGAGCAGCCGTTGTGCAGGCGCCTTTGACGAAGCTGTCGAAAGACAGTTGGTCTCGGTCGATGTCCGACGAGGACAATGAGGTCATGTCGCCCATCAATTGCTCAATCAGTCCGGTATTTCCTGGGTCGGATAGTTTGAGCTTATAGAACTTGTTGAGATAACATGACCGCAATCTGGAGAATGGATTTCTCACCACGGAGAAAATCAGCGTCTCCGGGTCGCGCAGCAGCGATTCGAACAGTTTTACGCCGACGTCGCTCGGGGCAAGCAGTCCGGATTTTCGACGCGAATGATATGCCTCGGGATCGTCATCATGGTTGATTCCGTAGGCGCAGATCGAAAGCAGTCGCTTGACTGTGGTGCAACCCGCCTTGGGTACCTCCACATAGATCAGCTTTCGGTCCGGGAAAACGTGAAAGAAGTAATCGATGTCTGTTGTTGCGCGGTAAGCCCGATAGGCGACCGAGTCGGCCAGATGACGCCTTACACCCAGCTGTGCTCGGAAGAAAGTATACTTCCTATTCTTTATGGCACTTGTCAGGCGCGACATTGAAGGGTTCCAGAATCACTTCATATTGGAATTCCCCCAAGCGCCAAAATGAGGCTATTACTTCGGGCGGGCCATCGCAAACAGAAAATTCTGTAGGCGGACCGGCGGAGGCGAATTGTGATGCGGCGCCACGGAAAGGAATCGGTCCCGGCCCGCTGAGCCATCACCAAAACTCCGTTGATCCATCATAATTTTGTGATGGTCTTGGGCGGTCCGCTGGGCCATAGCGTTGGGCCATGGTCACCGCTACAGCCGATCTCGATCAAGACGCCAAGGGCCGACGCGGCTTCCTTCTGGCGCTTGGCGCTTATTTCCTCTGGGGGCTCTTGCCCTTCTACATGAAGGCGGTGGCGCATCTGCCGCTTGCCGAGGTGATCGCCAACCGCGTCGCCTGGTCGGTGCCGATCGCGGCGGCGGTGCTGATCTGGGCCGGCCGCACCGCCGACTTCAAGGCGGCGATCCGTTCGCCCAAAAGCCTTGCCATGGCGGCACTGACGGCGGTGCTGATCTCGGTCAACTGGGGCATCTATGTCTGGGCGATCGCGGTCGACCGCACCGTGGAGACCGCGCTCGGCTATTACATCAACCCGCTGGTCAATGTCGTCGTCGGCGCGGTGCTGCTCGGCGAGCGGCTCGACCGGCTGCAGGTCGCGGCTGTCGCGCTGGCAGCGGTCGCGGTGACGGTGCTCACCGTCGAGGCCGGCAAGCTGCCCTGGGTGTCGCTGGCGCTCGCCTTTTCCTTCGCCGCCTACGGCTTCTTCCGCAAGACCCTGCCGATCGGCCCGAGCCAGGGTTTCCTGCTCGAGGTGCTTTTGCTGTCGGTGCCGGCGCTCTGCTACATCGCCTACCTGGTTGCCACCGGCCAGGACCATCTCATCTCCAGCACCGGTGCCGACACGGCCTTGCTCATCGGCTGCGGCCCGATCACCGCTGTACCGCTGCTGCTGTTTGCCTTCGGCGCCAGGCTGCTGCGCCTCTCCACCATCGGCATCATGCAATATATCGCCCCCACCATGGTGTTTCTGATTGCCGTGCTGATCTTCGACGAGCCGTTCGGCACCACCCAGGCCATCGCCTTCGCGCTGATCTGGATGGCGCTGGCGATGTACAGCTGGTCGATGTTCAGGGGCCGCGAAGCGCGGCTGGCGTCGCCGGCGACGAGATAGGGATCGGCGCGCTACACGCGCCCCAGCCGTCGCACGATCTTGTAAACAATGCCGGCAATGACGACCGAGATCGCCGTCACCACCCAAAAACCGTGCGGCGTGTCGACCAGCGGCAAGCCTCCGACATTCATGCCGAACAGGCCGGAAATGATGGTCGTCGGCAACAGCACCGCCGTCATGACAGAGAGGATGTAGAGCAACTGGTTCGACTGTTCGGTGAGCTTCGCCATCAGCTCGTCCTGCAGCAGCCGCGTGCGCGCCTGCAACTGCTCGCTGTCGTGATGCAGCGTGTGCGCCCGGTGCGAGAGGCGTGTAGCCATGTCGTTGATCGGGTCCGGCAGCTCGTTGCGATGCGAATGGTCGAGGTGGCGGAAGAGGCTGGTGAGCGTCGCCATCTGCCGGTGGATCAGCACCAGCTGCCGGCGCGCGTCGACCAGCGCCTGGCGTTCATTGTGCCATGCATCGCACACGATGCGGTCCTCGATGCCGTCGAGCGTGTCGCCCATCTTGTCGAGCTCGGCTGCCATGCCGTCGAGCGACTGGCCCATCACCGCCTCGATCAATTCGGCCGGCGTGCGGAATTTCCGCGTTCCGCTCTCCACCAGCTTGCGGATCTTGTCGACCGATTCCAGCGGCTGCTTGCGGGCGCCGACCAGCATCTTGTCGTTGAAGGCGAAGCGGAAATGCGTGAGTCCGCGCGCCTCGGCAAAATCGTGCCTGAGGTCCGGCAGGTCGCCATAGAGGAAGTCGTCCTCGAAATCGATCTGGCAGCCATGGCTTGGCGACAGGAAGGCGTCGCGCACAGGCGCCGGCAGGGCCGTCTCGGCGCCGATCTCGTGGCGGGCGCGCATGTCGGTGATCTGGTAGCTGCGCCAGCTCCAATGCGCCTCGGCGGGATCCGCGGTGCGGGAACCGTCCGCCTTGAAATGGTAGATGAAGAACAGCCCGTGCTCGTCCGGCAGATAGGGCGAGAGATCAGTGCCTTCAGCGGGGAGGGCGATGTTCATGGCGGCTTCGCCGGTTCTTGATGCAGTCGCGGTCGCGGGGGCGGCCACGGCAAACCTACCATGGCGGTTGCCGCCTGGTGTGACAGTTTGATGACCGGGCTTTCAGCATGCCCCCGCTCGGCAGGGCTGTCCTATCGTTTGCGCTTGCCGAACGGGTCGTGCAGCCGGCAACGGCCCAGTCAAATGGTAGGTCGGTGAGCCGGCACCGCTATCCCGCTGCCAGCCACTCCCGCGACTGCGCGAAGGTCCTGAAGGATGTTGCGTCCATCGGCCGCCCGAAGGCGTAGCCCTGGAGGATGTCGCAGCCAAGCTCTTTCAGGATGCGCGCATGTTCCATCGTCTCGACGCCTTCCGCCACGACCCCGATGCCGAGCGATTTGCCGATCTCTATGATTGACGACACCAGCCGCCGCTGCGCCGGCGAGCCGGTTATCGGCGTGACGAGCTGCCGGTCGATCTTGAGACGGCGCGGTTGCAGTTTGAGCAGGCTGACGACGGATGCGTAGCCCGTGCCGAAATCGTCGATCTCGATGTCGATTCCGAGCTCCTTGATGTGCTCGATGTTCCAAGCGACAAGGTCGTCGTGCTCGTCGAGAAAGATAGATTCCACGAGCTCGAACGAGACGGTTCCCTTCTTGATCGCCAGCTTGCGCAGGCCGTTGATGAGATCCTTGTCTTCCAGCCTTCGTGCCGAGACATTGACCGAGACGCGCGGGATGTTGAGCCCGTCGAGCGACCAGCGCTGGAAATTCTCGAGCGTTTGTTCGAGGATCGTGCGGTCGATGAGCGAGACCACGTTCAATTCCTCGGCCACCTTGAGGAACACGTCGGGGCCGAGGATGCCGCGCTGTGGATGGCGCCAGCGCGACAGCGCTTCGACACCGACGATCTCGAGCGTGTTGGCGTCGAACTGCGGCTGGTAATAGGCAATGAACTCGTTGCGCTCTAAGCCGCCGAGAATCTCGTCGGCGGTTTGCTTGGTCTTCACGATCTCGCTTTGCAGCTCTTCGTTGAAGAACTCATAGCGGTTGCGCCCTCGGCTCTTGGCTCGGTAGAGCGCGAGGTCGGCATTGACCAGCAATTGCTTGGCATCGATGCCGCTATTGGCCGCAATCCCGATGCTGACTCCAAATCGGCATTGATGGCCCTTATAGTCGACGGGTTGGCGCATCTCTTCGATGATCCGGTCCGCAAGGGCGGCGAGTTCATCGTCCCTGCGTCCGCGGCACACCACGATGAACTCGTCCCCGCCGATGCGCGCCACGAAGTCGGCTGTCCGGGCATTGGCCTTGATGACCTTCGATGCATGAATGAGCATGGCGTCGCCTGCCGCGTGGCCGAGCGTGTCGTTGATCTGCTTGAAGCGGTCGAGGTCGAGATGCAGCAGTGCGGTGCGATCATCGTGCGCCCCGGCGAGCATCTCATCGAGATAACGGCGATTGGGCAGGCCTGTCAGAGAATCATGCAGCGCGACGTGCTCGATCCTAGCCTTGGCGGTCTCGAGCTCGGCATTCTCCGATTCCGACAATTGCCGCTCACGCACCAGATTCTCGTTGAGCAGGACGTCGCTGGTCACGTCCCATTCGGCGCCGATCATCTTGGGCGTGTCGTCGGCGTCCTGCAGGAAGCCTGCTCGGGTGCGCACATGGCGGACGGTGCCGTCAGGAAGGAGAAGACGGTACTGCGAGGAATAGCGGCCGTGGGTCGCGGCCGCCGTGTCGAAGTCCTTCCTTGCGCGCTCCAGGTCGTCTGGATGAATGGTCAGAGCCCAGTCGTCATAGCCACGCGGCCGGCCGTCAGCCGGCTTGCCATAGATTTCGTTGACGCGATCATCCCACACGAGCTGCGAGGTGGCGAGGTCGTGTTCCCACACGCCGATGCCCGACGCGTCGAGGGCAAGCTCCAGCCGCTGCGAAAGCCGCCGCAGCTCCGCGTAGTTCTTCTGTCTCTCGCCGAACAACCAGCCGGCTATCAAGATGGGCAACACAACCAGCGCGCCGGCCAGCGCCATCGTTGCCCACAAGGTGGCCTCGTTCTTCGGCGTGGCCGGCCAGCCGTGTTTCGGTATCGCCGACAATTGCCAGGACCCCAGCGGCAGTTCCACTTCGGCCGTCACCGGGGTGCCGTTGACCACGTTCTCGCTGCCGAAGAAGCGCTGGCCGCCGCCGCCCAGCGCGTCCTTGCCTGTCAGGGCGACCTCGATATCGAGGTCCGGGTCGGTGAGGCCGCTTGCGGCAAAGAGCCTGTCGACATCGATGACCGCGGAGAGAATGCCCCAGAACCGGTCACCGCCGCCCACTGTCGGTACGAAAATCGGAATCCTGCCGATGAACCCTCGGCCGCCCTGGACGAGGTCTACCGGACCCGCCAGGACCAAGGCGCGCTGGTCGCGGGCCCGCAGCGCCGCCATGCGTTGTGCTTCATTCTTGCGGTAGTCGAGTCCGAGCGCCTTTTCGTTGCCTTTCATCGGGTACATCAACGAGATCACAAGGTCGGGCGCGCCGGCAATGTTGCGCAGCTGCGATTTCTCCTTGAACAGGTTCGCGGCGAGCGCCGCAAATCGCTGTTGCCCCATATACGGCTCGGTCGTCACCGCCGAAGCAAGGCCCTGCACCAGCTGCAGGTTGCCGTTTATGTTGCCCTCGAGCTTGGCGCGGATGATGTTGACCTTGGCGAGCACCTCGGCGCGCAACAGTTGGTCGGAGACTTTTCTGTTTTGCTGGTCGACGAAGAGCGCGCAGATCGCAAGCACGAAAACAGCGATTGCCGCCGGCAAGTTGGCGGAAGAGAAAACGGCCGGTCTGATGCGGCCGATATTGAAACCCGTCCAGGTCAATTCGACAGGAATACCTTTCGCGGACAGAAATCCGTCGGTTGAAGCTAGCAGGAAGTGCTTAAATTTAAACTTCCGGCCCGGCTTCAAGTTGCGTCACTGGCAGCTTCGCGGCTTATTTTCAGCCCAAAAACTGGAGCGATGCTTAACGCCGGCTAACTGGCCGCGGCTTCCCGTTTCATCCGGACGAGTCGCGATTTCTATCGCGCCCTGAAAAGATTCTTTCGCGCCCGGGAATAAAGCCCGGGGCTTCCGGGTCTTGGCTGTAGCGGGGCCATCCTCCCAAGGCACGCATCAAGCAACCCGGAAGGAATACGCATATGAACAAGATCGCCCTAACCGTAGTGGCCATCCTCGTTGCCACCGGCAGCGCCTTTGCCGGCAGCGACCACTTCTCCGCGGCCGCCCAGCACGCAGCCGCCGTCGACACCACCACCACTGCTTCCATCGTGAAGCTGGACCGCCACGACATGAAGCCGGCGGCCAAGATCGCTGCGGATGAACCCGGCCAGGGCATCTGGGGTCGCTGAGCTAGGAGTCGAGGCCAAAGGTCTTGACCATGTGCGAGGAAGGCACGCCTCGCTCCGGCTCAACGACCAGACGTCCCGATCTCCCCGGCGCCGGTCGGTCTTCAGTCGGACCGGCCGGCACCGGCTTCCGCAGCCGGCGGAGGGTCGCACCGGGCCCTCCGCCAATCTCTCATACCGCCTGAACCTGACGCAACCCGCAGCCACTAGAGGAGATTTCTGATGTTCAACATGACACGCCGCATGGTGCTCGGATCAGCCGCCGCCGCTGCCGCCTTCGGCATTGCCGGCAAGCTCGAATTCGCGCCCGCGGCTTACGCCGAAACCCCGGTCGAGCCGCTGGTCGGCTTCTACAAATACAAGGTCGGCTCGCTCGAGGTCACCGCCGTCTATGACGGCATCTGGCGCAAGCCCCACGACCCGGCCTTCATCAAGGACGTGTCGGTCGACGACACCAAGGCGGCGCTCGCCAAGGCAGGATTGACCACAGAGTTCATGCCGATCCCGCTCACCGTCGTGGTGCTCAAGATGAACGGCCGCACCATCATGATGGACGCCGGCTCCGGGGTCGGCCAGTGGCAGGCCAACGCCACGCATCTGCCGGCCAACATGAAGGCCGCCGGCATCGATTACAAGGCGATCGACACTATTCTGATCTCGCATTTCCATCCGGACCATGTCTGGGGCCTGATGGAGAAGGGCACCAACGATCCGGTGTTCCCCGATGCCGAGCTGATCGTCAACGCTGCCGAGTACAATTGGTGGACGGATCCGAGCCGCCTCGCCAAGCTGCCCGAGGGCCGCAAGCCGGCGGGCAAGCGCATCGCCGAGAATTTTCCGAAATGGAAGAACTGGAAGCTGGTCGACGACGGCGCGGAAGTGGTGCCCGGCATCCGCATCATGGCGGCGCCCGGCCATACGCCTGGCCATTCGGTCTACCATGTCGATGCCGGCGCCGAGCAATTCCTCGTCTCGGCCGACACCATGTACGTGCCGGCGCTGCTTGCCCCGCATCCCGAATGGCAGGGCGCCTACGACCAGGACGGGCCGATGGCGATCGCCACGCGGCACCGGATCATCGACCAGGTGATCGCCGGCAATGTCCGCATCTGCGGCTCGCACTTCCCGTTCCCCGGCACCGGCAGCTTCGTCAAGGACGGCAACGCCTACGCCTTCACCCCAACCCAGATTTGAATCGGATCCTGAACAGAAAGCGACAACTCCCATGAAACACGCATCTTTTGCGGTGCTCGGCGCCATTGCGGTCTTGACCGCGGCCCCGATCGCAATCGCCGTTCCGGCCTATGCCGTGGACGACATCGAAGGCACCGATGCACCCGACCTGACGGCCGTCAAGGCCAAGATCGACGCCAAGGACTATAAGGGCGCGCTGGCCGATCTCCGCGACCTGGCGCAGGACACCCAGCAGGCCGACGTCTACAACCTGCTCGGCTTCACGCTGCGCAAGACAGGCGACTACCAGACCTCGCTGACCTACTACACCAAGGCGCTGGAGCTTAAGCCCGACCACAAGGCCGCGCATGAATATCTGGGTGAGCTCTATGTCGAGACCGGCGACATGGCCAAGGCCAACGAGCAGCGCGCCTCGCTGGAGAAGCTGTGCCCGTCGGGCTGCGAGGAGCTTTCCGACCTCAAGCAGGCGATCGACACGAAGGTGACGAAGTAACGTCGCCTTTTTCCTCGCCCCACGAAGTGGGGAGAGGTGGCCGCGAAGCGGCCGGAGAGGGGACCTGGCGCTGATCTCTCCCTTCAATACCAACTTTTTGGGTGCCACGGCGGTAGCGCCCGAAAACCGGAGCCGGCGTTCCTCTCCCTCGCGCCGGCTCCGACCTTTCAACCTCGAGCGCGCGTCCACGCGGGCGCGTGGCGGCTACCTGCGTCCAAGAATTGGAACCAACGATGACACCGATCGAACTTGCCGAAAAACTGCACGCCAGGGATGTCGTCCTGCTGGCCGGCCGGCTGCTTCTGTCCCTGATCTTCGTGCATGAGGGACTGCAACTGGCGACGCATTTCGAGGGCGCTCAGAAGGCGATGGCCGCGCTTGGCGTCGGCACGCCGCTGCTCATTGCCACCATCGCGCTGCAACTCGGCGCCGGCCTGTCGGTGGCGCTCGGCATCCTGGCGCGGCTGGGTGCGATCGGGCTCGGCCTGTTCTGCCTGATGACGGCAAGCCTCTTCCACACCAATTTCGCCAGCCAGAACGAACTGCTGCATTTCGAGAAGGATCTCGCCATCGCCGGCGGCATGTTCATCCTGGCGCTCAGCGGGGCGGGCAGGCTGTCGGTGGATCGGGTGCTGACCGGGTTCGCGAAGGGCACCAAGATTGATCCGCCCATCGAGCGGCATCTGTCGGTGGGGAGACGAGCCTGCTGGTTTGAGTGTTGCCTATGAGGCTCACAACACACTGGTAATCCCGCCGTCCACCAACAGCGTTTGTCCCGTCACGAAGCTGGCTGCGTCCGACGCCAGGAACACCGCCGCGCCAGCCAGTTCCTCGACATCACCCCAGCGCCGCATCGGCGTGCGGCCGGTGAGCCAGGTCGAGAATTTCTCGTCGGCGACGAGAGCGGCGTTCATCTCGGTCTTGAAATAGCCGGGCGCGATCGCGTTGACGCGCACGCCGTGCTGGCCCCATTCGCCGGCCATCGACTTGGTCAGCATGGTGATGGCGCCCTTGCTCGCCGCGTAGGGTGCGATCGAGGGGCGGGCGAGGGCGCTCTGCACCGACGAGACGTTGATGATGACGCCCTTGCGGCGTTGGATCATGCCCTTCACCGCGGCGCGGCTCACCTTGAACACCCCGTCGAGATTGGTCGCCATCAGCGCGTCCCAGTCGGCGTCGGAAAAAGTCTCGAGCGGCGCGCGGCGCTGGATGCCGGCATTGTTGATGAGGATGTCGATCGGACCGGCGTCGGCTTCGCTCGCCGCGACGGCCGTGTCGACCGACTGGGTGTCGGTGACGTCGATCACGGATTCCGCGACCGTGTGCCCACGGCCGCGCAGCCGGTCGCCTGCGGCCTTGAGCTCATCGGCCTTGCGGCCGCCGAGCGTGACCCGCGCGCCGGCCGCGGCCAGCGCCTCCGCGAACGCAAGCCCCAGCCCGCGGCTGGCGCCGGTGACCAAGGCATGCCTGCCCTCGAGGCCGAAGAGACGGCCGAGATAATCAGTCGAACGCAATTTGCACCTTCATCGATTGCGATTTGTCGCTGGCGAGCTCGAAGGCCTTTCGCGCCTCGGCGAGCGGCAGCGTGTTGCTGAGCAGCGGCGCGACGTCGATGCGGCCCGAGCCGATTAGGTCGACCGCAAGCGCGAATTCCGTGTCGAAGCGGAAGCTTCCCTTCACCTGGATTTCCTTGGTGACGATGACCGACATGGAAAGCTCCGCCGTCGCGCCCTGGCCGACGGCCACCAGCGTGCCGCGCGGCTTGATGACAGGCAAGGCGCTGGCGACCGTCGCGCCCTGGCCGGCGGCCTCGAAGACGACGTCGAAATACCCCTTGTTGGCGGCGTAGCCGTCCATCGCCTCGGCATGTGTGGCGACATTGATCGTGCGGTCGGCACCAATCTTGGCGGCGTATTGCAGCGGTCTGTCCTGCACATCGGTGACGACGACTTCGCGCGCGCCGGCAAAGCGCGCGGCGAGCACCAGCAGCGTGCCGATCGGTCCGGCGCCCATGATCAGCATGCGGCTGCCATATACCGGCGCCTGGGCGACGGCATGCAGCGTCACGGCAAGAGGCTCGGCGAAGGCGCCGGCGGTTGGGTCGGAGCCCGTCGCCAGAGGCACGGCGTTTTCGGCGCGGCAGACGAGATGTTCGGCAAAGCCGCCCTGCACATGCGGCATGCGCATCGCCGACCCCAGGAAGCGCATGTCGAGGCAATGGATTGGTTGCCCGGCGCGGCAGAAGGCGCAGACGCCGCAAGGGTTGGCGGGATTGACGGCGACCGCCGTGCCCACCGCCGGTCCGGAGACGCCGGCGCCCAGCGCCTCGACGCGGCCGGCGATCTCGTGGCCGAGGATCATCGGCTCCTTCATGCGGACAGTGCCGAAGCCGCCATGGCGGAAATAATGCAGGTCGGAGCCGCAGATGCCGCCGCGCGCAATACGCACCAGCACCTCGCCCGGACCGGGCTCCGGCGTCTCACGCTCCTCGACGTCGAGGTCGAGCGGCCGGCGCAGCACCACCGCGCGCATCGAGGATGTTGGCGACAAGCCGGCTCTCCGCTGTTTCCCCAACAGCTAACAGGAAAGTCGCGATGCCTTCAACTGAATTTATCTGACAAATCAGATGATAATGGACAGGTTCGGCTTGGTGAGGTAACACCGACGGTTGCAGACCAAATGGGCCGGGACAAATGGCAGGCAACCAGACGGCGTCGGTGACGGACGAGATAACCAACAGTCTCGGCCGCGAAATTCTCCGCGGGCTGTTTCCGCCCGGCTCGACCCTGATTGGCGAGGAGGAGATCTGCACCCGCTTCGGCGCCAGCCGCAGCGCCGCCCGCGAAGCGGTGAAGATCCTGTGGGCCAAGGGCCTGCTGGTCACCCGCCCGCGGCGTGGCTCGCGCATCCGCCCGCTGAAGGACTGGAATTTCTTGGACCCCGCGGTGCTGGGCTGGCTGCGCGCCAGCGCGACACCGCGCCACTTCATCATCGAGCTTCTGGAAGTGCGCCTGGGTTTCGAATGCGAGGCCGCCGCTCTTGCCGCGAGCCGCAACAACCCCGACGAGATCGCCGCCATCCGCGAGGCCTTCGAGGCAATGCGCGCGGCCTCCTCCGGCCAGGGCGATCCGGTCTTGTCGGACGCCGCTTTCCATGAAGCGGTGCTTGCCGCCACCGGGAACCGCTTCTTCCTGCCGCTCTCGGCGCTGATCCACACGGCGCTGCAGTATAGCGTGCCGACCACCAACGCGCTGTTTGGTCATCCGGTGGGCGATCTCGACGCGCATGGCAAGGTCCTGAAGGCGATCGAGTCTGGCAACTCCGCAAGAGCCCGCCAGGCCATGCACGACATGCTGAGCGAAGTGCTCGCCCGCGTGCGCACGGCCGTTGAACTCACTGGTGCCGGCTGAATCGTCCTGGCCGGAACCTGCCTGTCGTCCCGGTCTGCTGTTACGCGCAGTTAAGGCCGGACTGATAGATTACGCTGCGTTCGGTCGGGAAATAATGGCCCATGAGCCAGCGCGCGTTCATCACTCTACTCGTCCTCCTGGCGGTGCTGGTCGCGCTGTCGGCGACGTCCTTTCCAGGCGCGATGATCGGCTTTCTGTTCGGCATCGCCATTGCCTTCTTTGTCGCCGGACCGGTGATGCTGATCGGCAAGGTGCTCGAGAATGCCGGCATTCCGATATCCGGTGGGGCGGTCTTGTGGATGCTGGCCGGGTTTTATGCGCTGCTCATTCTCTTCGCGGCATTCCAGACCTGGCGCCGGCTCCAGCGTCAGGAGACCGGGCAGGCGCGATCCGCGGGGCTGCGGCTGGCGCTGCTCGTCGCGCTTCCCACGATGGCATGGCTGTCAGTGAACGCGATGCAAGAAGCCTGGCCGTGAGGCCGCCAATATGCGGCAACCTCACGAATAAAGCTCGATTCAGCGCTTCGGCCCAAAGCCCGGATAGGGGTTGAGCGGCACGATCGCCGTGATGTCCATCATGCCGGCCTCGATCAGCGGCAGCGTGGCGAGATGGCCGCGCACTTCCTTCTCGTCGTCCGCTTCGAGCATCATGCCGCTGCCGGGAATGTCGCCACGATTCCAGATCTGGCGCACCGCGCCTTGCATGTAAAGCGTCTTTCGCTGCTCGGACTCCGGCGGCAGCAGCGGCGCGAAATCGGCGTCGCTGAATTTCTGGGTGTTGCGGCTGAGCAGGGCAAAGAACTGCATGGCGGTCTCCTTCGTGGTTGATTGACGGGGGAGATATCGCGCCGACTGTTCAGACTGTCCAAGACTGATTAGGATAAAGTTCAGACCTTTGAGGACTTGGAATGGAAGGCCGGAAGAATGCTCGATCTGCGCCAGATAAGATATTTCGTCGCCGTCGCCGAAGCCGGCAATGTCGGCCGCGCCGCCGAGCAGTTGCACATCTCGCAATCGCCCTTGAGCCGACAGATCATCCAGCTCGAGGAGCAACTCGGCGTCACTTTGTTCGAGCGTGCGAAGCAGCGCGTCCATCTCAACGCCGAGGGCAGGGCCTTCCTTGCCGAAGCGCGCGCCTTGCTTGCCAATGCGGCGCGGCTGGAAGAAATCGGCCGCAACCTCGCCAGCGGTGCCACGGGCAGCCTTGCCATCGGCTATGTCGAGGGCGCCGTGCATGCCGGGCTGATCGCCGCGATGCTGAAGGATTTCCGCCGCGCGCGGCCGGATTTTCACCTGCAACTCAGGAGCCTGCGAACAGCTGCGCAATTCGATGATCTGAGGCAGCGCGTGCTCGACCTCGGCTTCGTCTACTCGCCGGCCCCCGAGGGCGATCCCGATGTTGAAAGCATGCTGGTGCGGCGCGAGCCATTGGTGCTCGCAATGCCTGAGGGCGACCCGCTCGCCGGTGCCGCCGCCATCGCGCCCGGCCAGCTCGACGGCCGCGTCTGGATCACCGTGGTGCGCCAGCCCGGCGACACCAACCGCGCGCAGTTCCTGGCGGCCTGCGCCGAATCCGGTTTCATGCCCGACATCGCGTACGAGACGAACGACCCCTTGACCTCGCTTGGCCTGGTCAGCGCCGGCCTCGGCCTGGCGACGGTTCAGGCAAGCCTGCGCAGCGCGGCACCTCCGGGCGTCGCCTTCCGCGACCTGCCCTGGTTCAGGCGCAGCGTGTCCATCCATCTGGCATGGCGCAGGAATGATGGGCGGACGGTGATTGGGGATTTGAGGAGGGCAGTAGGGCAGTAGGGCAGTAGGGCAGTAGGGCAGTAGGGCAGTAGGGCAGTAGGGCAGTAGGGCAGTAGGGCAGTAGGGCAGTAGGGCAGTAGGGGGCATTTTCCGCAGCCTTACATACTGCCTTACTCCCCTACTGCCTTATTGCCTTACATCTTATCTATCACCGACTGCACGCCTTCCGTCGGCGCATCGACCGAGGAGCCTGCCACCATGATGGCGGCGACGATTGCTTCCGGGTCGTTGACCACCAGCGGCTTCACGCGATGCGCGGTGTGGATGAAGCCTTCCTCCGACATGTGCTCGATCAGCGCCAGCATCGGGTCCCAGAAACCCTTGACGTTGGCGAAGACGATCGGCTTGCGGTGATGGCCGAGCTGCGCCCAGGTCATGACCTCGACGATCTCCTCCACCGTGCCGATGCCGCCCGGCAGCGCCACAAAGGCGTCGGATTTTTCGAACATGCTGTGCTTGCGCTCGTGCATGTTGTCGGTGATCAGCAATTCGTCGAGCTTGTCGAGCGCGGTTTCGGTCGCTTCCCTGTTGATCAGGAAGCGCGGGATGATGCCGGTGACCTTGCCGCCGGCCTTGAGCGCGCCGTCGGCGACGGCGCCCATGATGCCCTTGGTGCCGCCGCCATAGATCAGACGCAACCCGGATTTGGCAAGCGAGCGGCCAAGCGTGTGGCCGGCCTTGATATAGGCCTCGTCGCGGCCCGGAGACGAGCCGCAATAGACGCAGACGGATCGAATCGTGTTCATGACGATGATTGGTGATGGGGACGGTTGGCCGGGTCAAGCCCGCGGACGGGCTTTTTCTTGTGAGCTTGGAGAAAACACGCTAGACCGGCGTTAGGTGGCTAAGGGGGCAGTATAAAATTATGGCTATCAATCCTTCTAAGGCGTTTTTATTCGCGGCGGGCGGCGTGGCCGTCGTCGCGGCGGTCGCCTACGGGTCGGGTGCGCTCGATCCCTACATCAACCAGAAACCGGCGCAGGTCGCGGCGCTGCCGCAGACCGATGCGAAACCGGCTGAATCCTCGAGCACGACCACTGAGGCGCGCGTGCCTCAAGCTCCTTCAAACACAATGGCCCCGGCCAACACGATGGCGCCGGCCAACAAGAACGCAACGGCGCCGGCCGCCGCGGCCGGCCCGACGCTGCCGACCTTCGATGTCGTGCGCGTCGAAAGCAACGGCTCGATCGTCGTCGCCGGCAGCGCCGCGCCCAACGCCAAGGTCGAGATCCTGAGTGGCGGCACGGTGCTCGGCTCGACCGATTCCGGCCCCGACGGCGCCTTTGCCATCGTGCTCGACGATCCGCTGAAGCCGGGCGACTATACGATCACGCTGCGCCAGACGGTTGGCGGCATCGCCGTCGCCTCGGCCCAGACCGCCGTCGTCTCGGTGCCGCAAAGCCCGACCGGCCAGGTGCTGGCGATGGTCGAGGAACCGGGCAAGGCCTCGCAATTGATCACGGTACCGCAGGCCGAGACCAAGCCGGCGGCGCCGGCCGCCGACCAGGCGGCCCAAGCTCCGGCAACGACTGCTCCCGCAACGACCGCGCCGGCTGCATCCGACACGGCCTCGGCGTCGCCCACGACCGCGCCAGCCGCCACCGATCAGGCCTCTGCTCCGGCGACTGCGCCGGCCTCTGGCGAGCCCAAGATCGCCGTCGAAGCGGTCGAAATCGACGGCAGCAAGATCTTCGTTGCCGGCACGGCCGACCCCGGCCGCAAGGTGCGCGCCTATGCCGACGCCATCCTGCTCGGCGATGCGCAGACCTCCGCCGACGGCCATTTCCTGATCGAGGCGACCCGCGACATCCCGGTCGGCAACTACACCATTCATGTCGACGGCCTGGACAGCGACGGCGTCAAGGTCGTCGCCCGCGCCGCCGTGCCGTTTGAGCGCGAGCCCGGCGAGTCGATCGCCGCCGTTGCTCCGAACGAGACGAAGACCGGCGAGGCCAAGCCGGCCGAGACCAAGCTGGCACAGGTCCAGGGCGCCGGATCCCAGGCGGCGGAAGCCAAGCCAACGGCCGAAGCGGCTACGCCCGCCGAGGCTCCCGCCAACGTCGCCGAGGCGACGCCGTCGACCGACGTGGCCGAGACGGTCGCGCCGAAGCTCGAACATGCCGACGGCGCGGTCATCATCCGCCGCAACGACACGCTCTGGCGCATCTCGCGCCGCGTCTATGGCCATGGCACGCGCTTCTCGACCATCTATCTCGCCAACAAGGACCAGATCCGCGATCCCGACCGCATCTGGCCCGGCCAGGTGTTCAAGGTGCCGTCCAAGTCCAAGGAAGGCGAGGACGCCGACATGAAGGCCATGGGCGAGCAGATGACCGCGCCGAAGACGGAGTGAGCGCCAATCTCCCCCTTGAGGGGGAGATGGCCGCAAAGCGGCCAGAGGGGGTCGCCGCGCGTGAAGCGCCGACGTCCCTTGCTCACAGCGAGGTAAGCGCTCTACGCGCAGCGCCCCCCTCTGCCGCCTCCGGCGACATCTCCCCCTCGAGGGGGAGATTGCTCCCTCTACCCATCCGCCTAGCTTGCCCTCCCATCCTCCATCGTCTATCGCCGATGGACGATGACCGAATCCCCCGAAAGCCGTTGTGCCGACAGCCGCGCCATCGCGCTGCGCCTGGCGGCGCTCTCGCATCCGGCGCGCATCGAGATCCTGAAACATCTCTCTGCCAGTTCCTGCTGCTCGTGCCGTGAGGTGGTCGACCATCTCGATCTCGCACAATCGACCGTTTCGCAGCACCTGAAGGTGCTGGTCGAAGCCGGGCTCGTCCGTTTCGAGACCGACCGCCAGCGCTCGCGCTACGCGGTCGACCACACCGCGCTCGCGGGCGTCTCCGCCTCGCTCAACCAACTCGTTGCTTCCTGCTGCCCCGGCAGTTTACCCAAAAGGCAAGACTAGTGGCCGAAAAGACCGTATCCGCCGAAGCCGGCACCCTCACGACTCTGCGCAATCTTTGGCCCTATATGTGGCCGGCCGAGCGCGCCGATCTCAGAGCCCGTGTCACCTGGGCGACGCTGCTTCTGGTCGTCGCCAAGCTCACTTTGGTCGCCGGCCCGTATTTCTTCAAATGGGCGACGGATGCGCTGGCCCATGCCGCGAAGACCCCGCCGCCGCTGCCGTCTTTCCTGCTGGCGCCGGTGGCGCTGGTCATCGCCTACAACGTGCTGCGCCTGGTCCAGCTCGGCTTCAACCAGTTGCGCGACGCGCTGTTTGCCCGCGTCGGCCAATATGCGGTGCGCCAGCTCGCCTACCGCACCTTCGTCCACATGCATGAGCTGTCGCTGCGCTTCCATCTGGAGCGCCGCACCGGCGGCTTGTCGCGCATTATCGAGCGCGGCACCAAGGGCATCGAGACGATCGTGCGCTTCATCATGCTGAACACGGCGCCGACCATCCTCGAATTCGCGCTGACGGCCGGCATCTTCGCCTTCACCTATGGCTGGAAATATGTCGCGGTCGTCGCCGTCACCGTCTGGCTCTATGTCTGGTTTACGGTCAAGGCGAGCGACTGGCGCATCTCGATCCGCCGCGACATGAACGACAGCGACACCGACGCCAACACCAAGGCGATCGACTCGCTCTTGAACTTCGAGACGGTCAAATATTTCACCAATGAGCGCATGGAGGCCGAGCGTTTCGACCGCTCGATGGCACGCTACGAGATCGCCGCGACCAAGACCTGGACCTCGCTCGGCTGGCTGAATTTCGGCCAGGGACTCATCTTCGGCCTGGGCACCGTCATCGTCATGTGCATGTCGGCGCTGGAAGTGCAGGCCGGCACGCAGAGCGTCGGCGATTTCGTCTTCATCAACGCCATGCTGATCCAGCTTTCGGTGCCGCTCAATTTCATCGGCTTCATCTACCGCGAGATCCGGCAGGGCCTGACCGACATCGAGCACATGTTCGACCTGCTCGATGTGCCCCAGGAGATCGTCGACAAGCCGGACGCGAAGCCGCTCAAGGTCGGCCCCGGCAAGGTCGAGTTCCGCGACGTACATTTCTCCTACGATCCGAACCGCAAGATCCTGAAGGGCGTCTCCTTCGAGGTGCCGGCGGGCAAGACGGTAGCGATCGTCGGCCCGTCGGGCGCCGGCAAGTCGACCATTTCCAGGCTTCTGTTCCGCTTCTACGACGTGCAGGGCGGCCAGGTGCTGATCGACGGCCAGGACATCCGTGACGTCACGCAGGAGAGCCTGCGCGCCGTGCTCGGCATGGTGCCGCAGGACACGGTGCTCTTCAACGACACCATCGCCTACAACATCCGCTATGGCCGCGTCGGCGCCAGCGAGGAGGAGGTGCGCAAGGCCGCCGAGCTTGCCCAGATCGGCCCGTTCATCGACAAGCTGCCCGAAGGCTACAAGTCGATGGTCGGCGAGCGGGGCTTAAAGCTGTCGGGCGGCGAAAAGCAGCGCGTGGCGATCGCCCGCACCATCCTCAAGGCGCCGCCGATCCTGATGCTCGACGAGGCGACCTCGGCGCTGGATACCCAGACCGAGCAGGAGATCCAGGCGGCGCTCGACCTCGTCAGCAAGGGCCGCACCACGATCGTCATCGCTCACCGCCTGTCGACGGTGATCTCGGCCGACGAGATCATCGTGCTCAAGGACGGCCAGATCGCCGAGCGCGGCACGCATCAAGCGCTGCTGGCCAAGCACGGCCTCTACGCCTCGATGTGGGACCGCCAGCGCGAGGCAACCGAAGCCGAAGAGCGCCTGCGCATCGCGCGGGAAAGCGACGAGCTTGGCGTGATTGTGCGCAGGAGGACTGCGGAGGTGAGCTAGGCGCCACTTCCCCTTCTCCCCTTGTGGGAGAAGGTGGCCTCGCGAAGCGAGGTCGGATGAGGGGTGTTGGAAGGATCGCCGCGCGGCAAGACTAAGCGCTTGAAGCATTTATTCTTTTCTCGTCTCGTTCCTTCCAACACCCCTCATCCGTCTCGGCGCTGACGCGCCGATCCACCTTCTCCCACAAGGGGAGAAGGAAAGGGGAAAAATCCCCTTGACCTCAACCTATCTTGAGCTTGCAAACCGTCTCCGAGCCACCTGCCAGGCAACCTTCCAAATCGGAGACAGATCGAAATGAGCACCAACGATCACCGCACCGGCAGCGTGTTCCGGGTCGACAAATTCGTCGTGCCGGCCGAGGCGCGCGACGAAATCCTGAGCAGGGTCTTCATGACGCATGAACTGCTGCGCCGGCAGGAGGGCTTCGTGCAGGATTTCCTGCTCGAACAATTCTCCGGCCCCGGCGAGTTCAACATCGTCACCATGGTCGAATGGGAAAGCCAGGCGGCGATCGACAAGGTGGTGCCGATCGTCAAGGCGGCCCACGAACGCATCGCCTTCAGCGCGCAGGAAACCATCGCCCGGCTCGGCGTCAAGGCCGACATCGCCAACTATCAGCGCATGCCGGAGGTGTAAGGATATGCTAGCAGCGGCGCCCAGCCGATGGGCGTCGCTCATCGCTATTCAATAGATCAGCCAAGGGCTTTTATCTTCAGCGGCTACTGATATTGTCTCGACAGAAATAGTCATCCCATTTACTTTGAACTACGGAAAATTTCGATGTTCGGGTTCTTCTCGCGCAAATCCAAAGAAGCTTCCGAGAAGAAATCGCAGGCCGCCGAGGATAAGCGAGGCCTCCTCGTACCTCTGATTGTCGTGCCTCGTTCAAAGATCGAACAGGCCGACGGATGGTCATTTCATCTTGTCTTCGCAGTCATGCAATTCGTCGTGACGATGGTTTCCAAAGGGCTCTATCGCCATTCGGAGATCAACCCTAAGGCGTTGCAGGTCTTTCATGCGGACCAGTACTCCTTGGAGGTGAAGAACGGCGGTCATAGTCAATTTATCCACAATGCCGGCAGCGAAATCGACGCCATGATTGCCAACGCCAGAGTCGGACTCAGCGCGTGTGGGGCAAAAGGGCAGCTGGCAACATTGGAAAAGATGTCAGCCTGGATTGCCAAGCATCCTGAGGAAGCTGCGAAACAAACGGGCTTCGAGGGTGGGCGCGACGATTTCCTGGATACACTTGATGATGCATTCTATGAGGCCGATGACGCCATGCCGATGGAGGATTTGATCGCGCGTTGGATCGCTTCTTGGCCCGATCTGCAAATTGTCGATGATGACAACTACGATGACGCGATCGATCGACTGGTGCTGTCCAACCCTCAGCGGGAGGCCAGGCTTCTTCACGACTCGGTTGGCAAACTGGTGCGTCAGATGTTGAGCCAGCGCGAAGTCGGCGCCGGCCTCGCCTGCGCAACGATATCGCCATCGGAGATCAAGCTGGGGTTCGGCATGGCGAGGATGCTGGACATCGAAGGCGAAAAGCAGATGGTCTTCCAACTGCGTACCGATGCCGAAGAGCTCCGGTTATGCGCCTCGACAAAGACACACGTCGCAGTTTACGAGTATGTCGCCCCTGAAGACCCTCCTGTCATGCGCCCGGGTGACAACCCGTTGGGAGCGAACGCACCGAGGGTCGGGACACTGCTTGGACGCGCGGAGCAGTCAGAGATTGAGACAGCGATCCAGCTGTCCGAACAAAATCATGCTCCCGTCGCTGTCGACCTTCTGCTGCGCAAGGCTGGCTTCGATCCGCTGGGTGCCATCGTTTCTGCTAACTCGGTGGCGCAAACGGCGGAAGGGCCAGTTGTGAATTGGGTGGTGCTGGCGTCTGACCGGACCTTCCTCTCCCTGTCTTCGCCGAATGGCAGTGTGCTCTTGTGTGGCGAGGATTACGAAAAGCTCGCCGAGGCTACAATGCCTGAACTCGACGCGCACTTTGATCGCTCCGCCGCCGCTGGATAGTTCCCAACTCGCGTCTCACAGTATTCGCACCTAGCGACCTTGCTCATCCTGCCCCCATTGTTGCGTTGCGGGGAGGGGGGCTTTCGGCTATTGACGAGCAACCTGAAACAGGGACCGCCCCCAAGCCCTATGACGCTTCTCGACTCGGTCAAGAATACGTTCGTTCCGATCCATCGCGAAGGCTATCCCTTTATCGCCGCCTTCGCCGCGGCGACGCTGTTTCTCGGCTATTTCTCCTCGGTGCTGTTCTGGATCGGGCTGATCCTCACCGCCTGGTGCGTCTATTTCTACCGTGACCCCGAGCGGGTCACGCCGGTCGACGACCGGCTGGTGGTGAGCCCGGCCGACGGCGTGATCTCGGCGGTCGGACCCGCCGTGCCGCCGAGCGAGCTTGGCCTGGGCCCGGGCGAGATGACCCGGATCTCGGTGTTCATGAACGTGTTTTCCTGCCACATCAACCGCGCTCCGGTGCGCGGCCGGATCACGCGCATCGAGCATAAGCCCGGCAAATTCCTCAATGCCGAGCTCGACAAGGCAAGCGCCGAGAACGAGCGCAACGGCCTGGTCATCGACAGCCCGAACGGCACCATCGCTGCCGTCCAGATCGCCGGGCTGGTGGCGCGTCGCATCGTCTGCTGGGCCGAGGCCGGCGGCTCGATCGCCATCGGCGAGCGTTTCGGCCTGATCCGCTTCGGCTCGCGCGTCGACGTCTTCCTGCCGTCGAATGCCGTGCCGCGCGTCGCGGTCGGCCAGACGGCTGTGGGCGGCGAGACCGTGCTTGCCGAATTCGGCGGCACGGCGGTCACGCCCCTGGTCAGGGTTTCCTGAGCGTTGGGCGCGCCGTTCAAGAAATTCGAGGCCCATGCCAGCGGCGGTCCGCGCATCCGCGAGATCCCGATGCGCATGGTGCTGCCCAACCTGGTCACGGTGCTTGCCATCTGCGCCGGCCTTTCCGGCATCCGCTTCGCCTTCGAGAACCGCTTCGAGATCGCCGTGGTCATGGTGCTGCTTGCCGCCTTCCTCGACGGCATCGACGGGCGGCTGGCGCGTATGCTGAAGGCCACCTCGAAATTCGGCGCGCAGATGGATTCGCTGGCCGACATCGTCAATTTCGGCGTGGCGCCGGCTTTGGTTCTCTACGCCTTCCTGCTCGACCGCGCCGGCTCGCCGGGCTGGATCGCAGCACTTCTCTTCACCATCGCCTGCGGCATGCGGCTCGCCCGCTTCAACGTGCTGGCAGACGACACCGACCAGCCTGCATGGCAGACCGAATATTTCGTCGGCGTGCCGGCCCCGGCGGGCGCGGTGCTGGTCATGCTGCCGCTCTATCTTTATTTCCTGCGGCTCGGGCTGGAGCCGTCCCGGCCGGCCGCCTTCATCGCCACGGGCTTCACCGTGCTCATCGCCTTCCTTCTGGTCAGCCGCCTGCCGGTCTATTCGGGCAAGAGCGTCAAGGTGCCGGGCGACAGGGTACTGCCGGTCATCCTCGGCGTGGTGCTCTACATCCTCTTGCTGATGACCTATCCCTGGTACACGCTGACCGCCTCCGTCGCGGGATATCTGCTCTTCCTGCCGTTCTCGGTGCGAGCCTATTCGAAGCGGGCCATGCGAGAGGGCGAGAAGGTGCCGCCTTCGGATATCGGGTAACGCGGCGCGCTAAGCCGCCACGCCCAGTCCCAACTTGTCGATCGCCAGCTTGCGGGCCGAGACGTAATCCGTCTTGCCCGAGCCCAGCACCGGGATGTCTTCCACCTTGATGATGTCGTTGGGCACCATCAACTCGGCGGCGCCCGCCTTCTTGCCGAACTGGCGCAGTTCCTCGGCATTGGCGTCGTCGGCGGTGGTGACCAGCACGATACGCTCGCCGCGCCTTTTGTCGGGCACCGCCACCGCCGCGTGGCGCTCTTCCGGCCACAGCGACTGCACCAGCATCTCGACAGCGCCCAGCGACACCATCTCGCCGGCGATCTTGGCGAAGCGCTTTGCCCGGCCGCGGATGGTGATGAAGCCCTCGCGGTCGATCGAGACGATGTCGCCGGTGTCGTGCCAGCCTTCCAGCGGCTGCAATTCGCCGGGCCGGTCGGCGCTCATATAGCCCATCATCATGTTCGGCCCGTCGAGCCACAGCCGGCCGCCCTCGGTGATGCCCTCGACAGGCTCCAGCTTCATGCGGATGGCCGGCAGCGGTCGGCCGACCGTCCCGTCGCGGCTGTGGATGGCGGTGTTCACCGCCACCACCGGCGCGGCTTCGGTCAGTCCGAAACCTTCGACGATCGAGGCCTGGAAGCGGTCGCGGTAGGTGCGTCGCGTCTCCGGTTTCACCGCCTCGGCGCCGGCCACGACGAAGCGCAGGCTGGAGAAGTCGCCGTCCTTGGCGGTGCGCGCATAATTGGCGAGGAACGTGTCGGTTCCGAACATGACGGTCGGCTTCACCTTGCGGGCGATCTCGGGGATGATCTTGTAGTGCAGCGGCGAGGGGTAGAGGAACAGCTTTACGCCCAGCACCAGCGGCAGGATGGTGCCGCCGGTGAGCCCGAAGGAATGGAACGCCGGCAGCACGTTGAGCAAGGTGTCGGCCGGCGAGACGGAGACGCGGGCCTCGGCCTGCATGACATTGGCAAGCAGGTTGCGGTTCGACAGCACCACCGCCTTCGGCGTGCCTTCCGAGCCGGAGGTGAACAGGATGACGGCGGGCTTCGAGGCTTGCTGCCGTTGCAGCGGTAAGCGCCACAAAAGCGCCGCGGCGACCTTGTCCAGCGCCGTCACGCCGGCTCGTACGTCTTCCAGCCACAGCATCTTCGCGCCGCCTGCCTCGACCGCGGCAATGATGTCATCGATGCCGGCCTTTTCGACGAAGGCGCGGGATGACACCACGGTGCGGATGACGGCGGTACGGATCGCCGCGGTCACGCTTGCCGGGCCGGCGGTGTAGTTGATCATCGCCGCAACCCTGGCCGCCGAGATCAGGCCGACGAAGGTGAGCACCACGCCATTGGCGTTGGGCAAGAGCACGCCGACCGCTTCGCCGGGCGCCGTCGCCGCCTCGAAACGGCGTCCGAGCACGCGTGCGCCGATGAACAGCTTGCGGTAGCTGAGCGAACCCGAAATCACGTCCTCGATGATCGGATGCGATGGTCCGACGCGATCGGCGGCGTCGCGCATGGCGAGGAACAAGCCGCGGTCGAGATTGGTGCCGTAGAGCCGCGCCTCGGCGAAACGGTCGAACAGCGCGTTGGTGTTGGAGGCCATGTCGGGATTGCGCGCCACCAGCTCGGCGATGGTCATCGGCTCCAGCACGCTCACCGAAAGCCGCGGGAACCAGTGCCTGGGCGCTTTCTCCTTCGGCGTCAGCGACATCGGCAGATCGCGCGTTCCGGCAACGAAGATCGGCACGATGCGGGCGTCGGCTTGCATGGCGATGCGGGTGATGGCGCGAAACAGCCGGAAGGATTTGACGTCCGGCTCGACACTGTCCGGCAGGTAGACGGCAAGCCGTCCCTTGCCCTTCAGCACGCGCACCAGGCGCCGGCTGACGAAGACATGCTCGGCATTGAAGGCGATGGTGCGGCCAAGCTCGCGCCATGGTTCGAGCCAAGGCGAGCGCGCCGAGGCCTCGTCAAGAATATGCAGCGTGTCGTCGGGA
This sequence comes from Mesorhizobium sp. M2A.F.Ca.ET.043.05.1.1, assembly GCF_003952445.1. Lineage (NCBI taxonomy): Bacteria > Pseudomonadati > Pseudomonadota > Alphaproteobacteria > Hyphomicrobiales > Phyllobacteriaceae > Mesorhizobium > Mesorhizobium sp. M2A.F.Ca.ET.043.05.1.1. Next base: position 2,903,510 of record NZ_CP034446.1, on the reverse strand, counting down.
AGCAGCGACAGCATCAGCGCCGGCTCGATGCGCGACTGGTGCGAGATCACATAAATGACTGGCGTGTTGGCGCTTCGGGCAATGCGAATACGGTTGTCGGCAATCCGATAGGCGAGCTTGAACGGCACATAGAGCAGCGCCTGGGTGAAGCGCAGGTCGAGCCGGAACCGCTCGATCACGGCGATCAGCAGCCAGGCAAACACAAGGCCCACCAGCTGCGCCAGGGTCAGGATCATGCCGCTCTCTCCCAGTCTCCTCCAGGCCGCGGCTCTTGAGCGGCCGCTTCGGTGGCAGAGGGTAGCGGAAGCGCGGGCAAGGTCAATGCGGGGTGAAGCAGTGCCTCGATCCCACTTGAAGAACTTCGACACATGTCGTAAATAAAGTGACACGTGGCGGAGAAGCAAAAGATGGCTAGTTTCCCGACGGGATTTGCTGAAGCACCACACATGGAGCCGGAGTTCGAACGGCTGGTCGACCTGTTCGGCGGGCCGAAGGTTCTTGGATCCTCGGTATCCAACCCGCTCGAGGCGCATGAAATGATCCTGCATGGAATTCCTAGCCAGGCTCTGGAAAGCCTCGTCAGGCAACTGACCGTCATCGAAGCGGATGCTTTCGAGGCGGCATTCGGCATGAGCGAGCGGACATTTCAGCGGCACAAATCGGATCACTCCAGGACGCTCAATCGGGAGCAGGGCTCAAGGACCTGGAATTTCGCCAGGGTTCTCACCAAGGCCACGTCCGTTCTCGGCACTCAGGAAGCGGCCGAGAAATGGATGATCGAGCCTGCCATGGGCTTGGACAACCGGCGCCCGATCGATCTCCTGGCCACGGCGGCGGGTACTATCCTTGTCCAGGAATTCCTCGAACGGCTTGATTATGGTGTCTACGCGTGACGCCTTTGCCGGGTTCTCTTGGGACGGGAGAAGTCCTCGGCTGGAGACTTGATCACAAACGCTTCCAGGCCACCTGGAACAGCGGCGAGGGAGCCTTCAAGCTTGGAGGAAGGTGGAACAGCAAAGGTGTTAGGGCCGTCTATGCATCCATTGACCCTTCGACCGCCATTCTGGAGGTGGCTGTGCACAAAGGATTTCGCACGCTCGATACAGTCCGCCACGTGCTGACCGCATTCGAAATCGCCGATCCTTCGAAAATTCATGTGGTGGAAGCCGGCGATATTCCAAACGCGAACTGGCTTCGGCCAGGCATTCCAAGCGCGGGGCAGCAGCAGTTTGGCGACGGTCTGCTGGCGGAGCATCCCTTGTTTCTGATTCCGAGCGCCGTGTCCCAGCACAGCTGGAACCTGGTGCTCGATCCCGTCCGTGGGAGCGGCCTTTACAAGCCGCACCTGCAGGAGGATTTCGCGCTGGATACCAGGCTTCATCCTCCCGCGAGATAGCATATCGTCCGGGCGGAGGAGCAAAACAATCTCACGCCGCCTTCAATCTTCCGCTGATGAAGCGGAATTCCTGGGTTTTGCCGCCATAGCCATAGGCCGCCGCCGGCACTTCGTGCACGAAGGCATAACTTTCCTCATGCACCCCGCCGAGCAGCCGGCCGAAAGCCTCGAAGATTGCCTTCAGATAGGCTTCGAGCTCGAGCTTGGTGTTGGTGCCGTCGACGACCTTGATGTCGAGCCAGAACGTGTTGGTGCCATGATCGACCAGCGACCTGCCGCCGGCGAACCAGTGCTGCGGATCGATGTAGTTGACCGCGACCGCGGTGATCGTCGGGTCCTTGCGCAACTCCTTGGCGGTAATCTCGGTGATGTCCTTGGCGATCGAGGCGGACAGCTTGGCGTCTGGCTTGCCGGTGACGCTGATATTGATGATCGGCATTTTTCTCTCCTTGGGTTGGGCGCCTCGCGCCTTCGATGAGAGAATCATGGCATTGGCGTGTATTCGATAAAATCGAATTGTTTTTGAAAAACACTTCGATATCATCGAAGTATGGAAATGCTCGATCTCGACTTACTGAAGACCTTCCTCGCCTTCGTCGAGGGCGGCTCGCTTGCCAAGGCCGCATCCGCCGTCGGCCGCACGCCGTCGGCTGTGACCGCGCAGATGCAGCGGCTGGAGGAGATCGTCGGCGAGCCGCTGCTGATCCCGCAGGGCAGGGGACGCGGCCTGACACCGGCCGGCGAGGATCTTGTCGGCCATGCGCGCCGCATCCTTGCCGTCCACACCGAGGCGTGGTTGGCGCTGAAAGGCGCGCGCGCCGGCGGCCGCATCGCCATCGGCACGACACAGGATTTCGCCGACCACGGTCTGCCGGATCTTCTAAGGGCCTTCGCCGCCAGCCACCCGCGTGTGCGGATCGAGCTGCGTGTCGGCCGCTCCCTGGAACTCGGCTCGGCGCTGCAGGCCGGCCAGATCGACCTCGCAATCACCATGCGCCATGCCCCGACGCCAGATGAAACGGCCGTGGTCAGCGAGCCGATGTTGTGGCTCTGCTCGGAAAAAGGCCTGGCGACGCGGCAGGAAGCCGTGCCGCTGGCGCTGCTCGATCCCTATTGCGGCTTTAGGGAGGCCGCGCTCAACGCGCTCGATGCCGCCGGCCGCCGCTATCGCATCGCCGCCGGCAGCGCCAGCCTTGCTGGCCTGCGCGCCGCGGTCGATGCCGGCATCGCGCTGACGCCGCGCACCCGGCGCTTTGCCCATTCGGGCATCGTGGAGGCGCCATACGAGCACGACCTTCCGCCGCTCCCCATGGCCGACTTCGCCATCCGGCTCGGTCGCGAAGCTCCGCGCCCGGCGCGGGATCTGGCGGAGCTGCTGGGCGATGGCCTCGCCCTGCCGTCGTGATCCCCAAAGAAAAAGCCGACCTTTTTGCGGGTCGGCTTCTAGTCGGACGGGTCGAGGGGTTTGGGGGGACTTGGGGGGTGACCCGTCAACCTAACAATGCCTGGGCCGGATAATGGTTCCGTGATTGGCGAAATTTTTTACGAGCGCGCCGATTTCGCCTTCAGCCAGTCGCGTCCGGCATGGACAAAGACCGCGCACAGCACGATGGCGCCGCCGATGACGCTGGCCATGGGCGGGGCTTCGCCGAGGAAGACCAGGGCAAACAGGATGGCGAACGGCACCTCGGCCGAGCCCAGCAGGCCGGATTCCGCGGCAGGGATAAGCCGCGAGCCTTCCGTCCACAGGATCGAGGCCAGCGCGAAGGAGCAGCCGAAGGTGGCAAGCAGCACCACGTCGCGCATCGAGATTGCCAGCGGATCGGTGACGAACCAGCCGAGCACGAAGAGCAGGAAGGCCGAGACCGCGCCCGCCCACACGACAGGCGAGTCACGGAAGGCGCGCACCATGATCATGTAGAGCGCGCTGCCGGCGGTCATCAAAAGCGCCAGCCCGTCGCCGAACAGATGGCCGCTGCCGAGGCCGCCGCCCACCATGATGGCGACGCCGCACAGCGACACGGCCGCGGCCAGCATCGTCTGCAGCCGGAATTTCTCCTGCACCAGAAGAAAGGCAAGAAGTGCGGCGATGAAGGGCGAGGTCGCGTAGATGACCGCGACATTGGCGACATAGGTGTATTTGAACGCCGAGATGAAGGCGATGCTGATCGCTGCTCCTTCGACCGCCAGCAGCCAGCCCCGCCAGCCCAGTCTCAGGCTTTCGCATCCACCCGAGCGCCGGCGGCGCCAGAGCACATAGAGGCTGATCAGGATCGAGCCGAAAAAACCACGCCAGCAGGTGATCGTCAGCGGATCGGCATGGATCGACTTGGTCAGCACGCCGGTAAGCGCGAAGGCGATGGCCGATGCCGAGACCAGGATGATGCCAAGCGTGCGCTCGGCCGCTGCGTCGGCGGCGCCAGGCGTGAGCTTTTCCGGCATCTCAAGCGTGTCCGTCATAGCGCCAGCCCACCCGGTTGCTCCTGACAGCCCTCTGTCATCAGGCCTGCTCCCGCTTGCGGAAATGCTCGTTGACGACAATGAGCAGGCCGGCGCCGATGATCAGCGCCGCGCCCATGAATACCTCCGTGCGCGGCACGTCGCTCCAGATGGCGAAGCCCAGCGCGAAGGCCCAGACCAGCGAGGTGTATTCGAACGGCGCCACGATCGACACCGGGGCGCGCTTCATGCCTTCGAACAGCACATATTGCGCCACCCCGCCGAGCGCGCCGACGCTGAGGAGCAAAAGCAGCTGCGTTCCGTCAGGCATGCGCCACCACAGCAGCGCCGGCACGGCCGAAAAGAGCAGGAAATAGAAATTGTTGAGCACGAGCTGGATCGTCGTGCGCTCCTGCAGCGCCGTCTTGCGCAAGAGCACAACGGCGATCCCCCAAAGCACGGCGGCCGCCAGCACCAGCAGCACCGGCACGGAGAGGCCGAGCCGCGTCGGATCGCAGGCGATGAAGACGCCCACGAAGCCGACGAAGACCGCGATCCAGCGCAGCAGCGGCACCGTCTCGCCCAGGATCACCACGGACAGCACGGTGACGATGATGGGTGCTGCGTAATAGATGGTGGTGAGCTCGGCGAGCTGCAGTGAGCGCGCGGCGTTGTAGTAGCAAAGCCACGCGGCCAGCGTGAAGGCGCTGCGCACCAGCATCGGCCTGACGATCGGTGAATCGATCGTGTCGGCAAACAGCCGCTTGCCGCCGATCGCGCCGCAGGCGAGGAGAACGGTGATCGAGCGGACGAACATGATCTGCCAGACCGTCATGCCGGCGACCAACAACTTGATTGAGGCGTCCTGCGCCGAAAACAGGAAATAGGCGGCAGCCGTGAACAGGATGCCGGCCAGCACCCTTTCGCGGCTTTCGAGGACGACGATTTCGGCCATACGGTCCAGCGTGTTTGCATGAGGCGGTTCCGCCCCAGTCGGGACCGTTGCTTCAGCTATACGGGCGAAAGCTTGCACGGCGCTGCTCCAGCAGTGCGCTTGCGTTGGGGCAGGGATGGCAATCCCTGCGCCGGATGATAGCGTGGGGAAGGCTGGGGGAGGGGCATCGGGTGAAAGCAGTCTTTGTAACGGGCGCAATGCTGATCGCGAGCGCGGATATCTCGGGCGCCGAAACCGTTTACCGCTACGAGCATGGCCCTTCGACGATGTGCGATATCCGCGGTGCCGACACCGTTGATTTTCTCAGGCAGGTGCGGGCGAGCCTCCATCAGGCTCCAGCATCAGATCGCTTCGAAGTATTCGTCGCGGATGACGGTGTGACGCAATGGGTTTTTACGAAGCCCTCCGAGAAGGCGTATCCCGCGGTCACCTGCCGGTGGCTGGACAAGGACTCGCAAGGCCATTGGATAATAAAGCGGAAAATCCGCTGCGAGGCTGATCGCGCCGCCTGTGACCGCTTGGCCGGCGAATTTGCGAGCCTCGACGACTAGCTGCGACGCTCGCTGACCGACAAGAAGTAAGGTGTTCGCATGACCTACGACCGTGCTTGGCTCGAACAAGGTGTACGCTCCAAATTACGGCCGCGCCTGTTGTTCTTCTGTGGCCACCCGCCCTCGAAAGACGGCAGCATTACAGCATCGGCGCGGATATTGTAGGCCGGCAGCCTGCGCTGCTCCAGAGGCGGACGAGAATGTTCGGAGCCTGCAATGCTGGACGGCCAAAGCCCGGTCAGGTAATTCTTGAGGCGCGCGAATTGATCGGCGTGGCTCCCACCGGCAGTAGACCACGGAGAGCGGCAATGCCTGCGTTGCACAAATCCGGGACTTCGATGCCTGACGTGATCGATCGACTGGTGACCGCGATGAACGCGCACGATCTCGACGCTCTCGCCGCCCTCATCCACGAGAACTATCGGAGCGAACAGCCAACGCACCCGGGCAGAGCTTTCGTCGGGCGGGCCCAGATGCGGGCCAACTGGGAGGCCATGTTCGCGGGAATACCTGACTTCCACGCGGCGGTCACGCGCTGGGTCCAGGACGGCGACACGACGTGGATCGAATGGCATTGGTCGGGTACTCGCTCCGACGGGCAGCTCTTCGAGGTGCGCGGGGTCGCGCTGTTCGAAATTGTCGACGGTCAGATTGTGGCCGGGCGACTATATCTGGAGGACGTCGAGCGGCAGCCTGCCAGCATCGAAGACGCCGTTGAAGTCCTGTCGGGGCGCCGTCCGCCAACGGCCAGCGGTAGCACCGATTCCTGACCCCACCATCGTGCCGCAGCGAGGACCGCCGGTAGCGCTCACTGCGTCGCCTGATAGAGCTCCGATGCCGCGTCCTTCAGGGCGCGCCGTCCATCCGGCCGCAGATACATCATGTGTCCGCCCTCGACAACGTCGAGGCGGATCGGCTTGGCGTCTGACAGCGAAGGAAGCTGGTTCACCAGGTAACGTGAGGCGAGATAGGGCGTGACCAGGTCGGTATAGCCGTTGACGATGACGACGCCGAGGGCCGGGTTGAGCGAACGCGCCCGCTGCAAATCGTTCATCACGCCGGCATAGCCCTGGCCCGAAGTGCCGTAGTCCCAGTTGCGGGTGACCTCGCCATTGAGCAGCCGGTAGCTGATATCGGTGCGGTAGTTCAGCTCGTCGCGGACATAGGCGACGAAGGCGGAGGTCAGGACCGGAACGCTGCGGTCGAGCACCGGATCGGGACCGGCGTCGCGCGGGCTTTGCGGCGCGATGTCGGCCGTGCCGATGGTGGCGTCATAGGGGCTGAGCACCTTGTCCGTGGCGCGCTGAAATTCCTTGGCGAAAAGCCCGGTGGGGATGCGGGCGAGATTGCGCTGCACGAGCTCGAGCGGCAGGCCGGTGATCGCCGAAACGCGACCGCTGGCGAGCTTGCCGCCTTGCTCCAGCCCGCTGTTCAGCGCCGTCAGGTAGTCGCCGAGCGCGTAATGCTCGACCTCGGCCAACCTGTCGCGCAGCGCATCGCCGCTCACGCCGTCGCCCTTCAGGCGGGTCGCCGCCAGCGAAGGCAGCTCCAGCGCCCAATGCAACTGGTCGAACTGGTCGGGCCGCACCAGCATGAATTCCAGCGCCGGCGAGATCAGCACGATGCCGCTGGGGCTGAGGCCCACATCCTCCTGCAGCGTGCGGGCAAGCAGCGCGGCGCGAAAGCCGCCATAGCTTTCGCCGGCGAGGAACAGCGGCGATCCGGTGCGGCCGTTCTGCGCCAGATAGAGCCGGATGAAGGCGCCGACCGAGCTGGCGTCGGCATCGACGCTCCAGAATTCCTTGCCTTCATGCCCAGGCGCCTCGCGGCTGTAGCCGGTGCCGACGGGGTCGACGAAGACGAGATCGCTCATGTCGAGCCAGCTGTCGGGATTGTCGATGAGCTTTTGCGGCGGCCGGCGGAATTCGCCGTCGGCGGCTGTCTCGACGATGCGTGGCCCGATCGCGCCGAGATGCAGATAGGCAGACGCCGCGCCTGGCCCGCCATTGAAGACGAAGGTGACCGGCCGATCCTTCGCCGGGGCGGACGACTGCTGCGTGTAGGCGACATAGAAGATCTCGGCCGTGACCTCGCCCTTGCCCGACAGGAGCGAGAGCGTGCCGGACTTGGCCTGGTAATCCAGCTTGCGCCCGCCAAGCGTGATCGAATGCTCCGTCACCTGCGGCGGCGGCAACAGAGATAGCACGCCGCCTTGGGGCGCGGGGCGCTCGGGTGCTTCCGCGGCGAAGCCCGGCTGAGCGAAGGCGGCGAGCGCCACAAGGATAAGGGGGACGAGCTTGGATCGCATGACGGCTCCGCGCGGAATGACATCCCAAAGGTATGGCCGGGGCGAGGGAAGTCAAAGGGGGCGTCACAAGACTTGGGTTCCTCGCCCCGCCAAAGGCGGGGAGAGGTGTCCGCGAAGCGGACGGAGAGGGGGCTCTCGCAGGGCGCTCCCCTCTCCGTCTCGGCTTCGCCGAGCCACCTCTCCCCACTTTCGTGGGGCGAGGAATCCAAGCTGAAATTATGTGCTATCTACCGTCAAAGAGGTACCGAAAGGACAGCACCCATGGACGCCACCGCACTCAAGGCCATGCAGGCTCCGCTGAAGGAAGCCTATCGCGACGACGCCGCCAAGGCGCTGATCACGCTGAGAGCGCGCGGTACGCTGGACGATCAGTCGATCGCCTGCAAGGTGGAGACGGGCAGGGCGCTGGCGGTTGCCGGCCTTCATCCAGCCACCGGCGGCTCGGGCCTGGAGCTATGTTCTGGCGACATGCTGCTGGAGGCGCTGGTCGCCTGCGCGGGCGTGACGCTGAAGGCTGTGGCCACCGCGCTAGAGTTCAAGCTCGGCAACGCCAGCGTCGAAGCCGAGGGCGACCTCGATTTCCGCGGCACGCTCGGCGTTGCCCGCGACGCGCCGGTCGGCTTTCGCGCGATAAGGCTGAAGTTCGACCTCGACACCGACGAGCCGCAGGAGCGCATCGATTCGCTGATGAAGCTCACCGAGCGCTACTGCGTGGTGTTCCAGACGATCAACAACAAGCCGGCGCTGAGCGTAAGCGCGGGGCGTTGAAGCGCGACGTCCCCTCATCCGGCCGCGCGGCCACCTTCTTCCCGGTGGGGAGAAGAGATTGGCGCCGGCGCTGACAGCCTCCTCTCCCCAGCGGGGAGAGGTCAGCCGAGCGAAGCGGAGGCTGGGTGAGGGGGAGTGTTGCCTACTGCGCCGACGGCGTCTCCGCGTCCCCCTCATCGGTGAACGGCGAGGCGCTCGGCACGCATTGCACGGCCCAGCCCTGCGGCGTCGGCTGCTTCTGATATTCGGTGATGGCGTTGGTGCATTGCTCGCGGGTGTCGAAGGTGCTTGGCAACACCACCATGCCGCCTTGCGGGCCGGCGATCACCAGATACCAGACCAACGCTACGCTGGGAGTGGCAGCCATGGGAATTCCTCGCTTTGCTTGAATGTCGGAGTCGGACCGATCCTAGCAACTCCCTTGGAGCGGGGAAAGCTGGACGGCGGAACACGCTTCCGCAGCACCGTTCACAGACCCGTGAAGAGGGCTTTCGCCAGGCGGGCTCGGCCTGCCGCGACGCACTTTTGAAGTCGAATTATTCCGGTTGCCGGTAGGCGACGAAGCGGTTGTGCTTGGCCTGGAAGATCAGGCCCGTCTCCTTCAGTTCCGGGCTTGCCAGCGGCACGATGCGCCTGGCGATCTCTGACGGATGCGGCAGCGTCTCCGGATCCTCGCCGGGCATCGCCTGCGCGCGCATCGCCGTGCGGGTGGCGCCGGGATCGGCGGCGTTGACCCTCAGCGGCAGGCTCTCGGTTTCATGCGCCCAGGAGCGCATCATCGTCTCCACCGCCGCCTTGGACGCCGCGTAGGGCGCCCAGAAGGCACGTGCCGAATGGGCGGAGTTGGCGGACATGATGATGGCGCGCCCGGCATCGGAAAGCCTGAGCAGCGGGTCGACCGAGCGGATCAACCGCCACGTCGCGGTGACGTTGATGGTCATCACCTTCTCGAAGGTCTTGGCCTCGACATGGCCGATCGGCGAAATCACGCCGAGCACAGCGGCGTTGGCGACAAGGATGTCGAGCTTGCCCCAGCGTTCATGGATCGCGCCGCCCAGCCGGTCGATGCCTGCCATGTCGGTGAGGTCGAGCGGCACCAGCGTCGCCTGTCCGCGCCCATCAGCCTTGATCTGGTCGTCGAGCTCTTCCAGCCCGCCCACCGTGCGCGCCACCGCGATGACATGCGCGCCGGCTGCCGCCAGTTCCTTGGCGATGAAATAGCCAATGCCGCGCGAGGCGCCGGTGACGACCGCCACGCGGCCGGAAAGGTCGAGGGTCATGCGAGAATTTCCGTGGGCTAAAGCAATTCCAGGAAAAGTGTCTAACGGTTTTCCGTCCGGAATTGCGTCAAAACAAACGCTGCAATTCCAGGAAAAGTGTCTGAAGGTTTTCCGTCCGGAATTGCGTCAAAACAGATACCGCGGCCTACGACCCGCTCGACGCCAGCAGCGACAGCGTGCGCACATTGTCGTGGCCTTCGAAGTCGAGCAGGCGGGTGGGGTACTGTCCGGTGAAGCAGGCGTCGCAGAATTGCGGCTGGTCGTTGTCGCGGCGCGCCTCGCCGACGGCGCGGTAGAGCCCGTCGATCGACAGGAAGCCGAGCGAGTCGACACGGATGAACTCGGCCATCTCCTCGACCGACATGCGCGATGCGAGCAGCTTCGACTTCTCCGGCGTGTCGACGCCGTAGAAGCAGGATGCGCTGGTCGGCGGGGAGGCGATGCGCATATGCACTTCCTTCGCGCCGGCATCGCGCACCATCTGCACGATCTTCTGGCTGGTGGTGCCGCGCACGATCGAATCGTCGACCAGCACCACGCGCTTGCCCTCGATCATGCGGCGGTTGGCGTTGTGCTTGAGCTTCACGCCCATGTGGCGGATCGAATCGCCAGGCTGGATGAAGGTGCGCCCGACATAGTGGTTGCGGATGATGCCGAGCTCGAAGGGAATTCCGGCGGCCTGGGAGAAGCCGATCGCCGCCGGCGTGCCGGAATCCGGCACCGGCACGACGATGTCGGCCTCGACCGGGTTTTCCTGCGCCAACTCGGCGCCGATGCGCTTGCGCACCTCGTAGACGTTGCGGCCCTCGACCGAGGAATCCGGCCGCGCGAAATAGACATATTCGAAGATGCAGAAGCGCGTCTTCTGCGGCTCGAACGGGAAGATGCTCTCGATCCCCTTGGAGGTGATGACCACCATCTCCCCGGGCTTGATGTCGCGCACGAAGCGGGCGCCGATGATGTCGAGCGCGCAGGTCTCCGAAGCGAGGATCCAGGCGCCGTCGAGGTCGCCCAGCACCAGCGGGCGGATTCCCAGCGGGTCGCGGCAACCGATCATCTTCTTGGCCGTCATCGCCACCAGCGAGAAGGCGCCCTCCACCTGGCGCACCGCCTCGATGAAGCGCGAATTCAGATCGCGCTCCTTGCTGGTCGCGACCAGATGCAGCAGCGTCTCAGTGTCGGAGGTCGAGGAGAAGATCGAGCCCTGCTTCTGCAGCGCGCGCTGCACGGTGAGGGCGTTGGTGAGGTTGCCGTTGTGGGCGACGGCAAGACCGCCCTCCGCAAGCTCGGCGAAAAAGGGCTGGATGTTGCGCAGGCCGGCGCCGCCGGTGGTGGCGTAGCGCGTATGGCCGATGGCGCGATTGCCCTGCAAGCTGTCGATGACGCGCTGCTTGGTAAAGGTGTCGCCGATCAGGCCGACATGGCGTTCGACATGGAACTGGGTGCCGTCATAGGAGACGATGCCGGCCGCTTCCTGGCCGCGATGCTGCAAGGCGTGCAGGCCGAGTGTGACGATGGCCGCCGCGTCCTGCCGGCCGAAAATACCGAACACGCCGCATTCGTCATGGAAATGATCGTCGGCCTCGGCGGAAAGGACATTGCCTGCATCTGCCGTTGAGTCTGCCATCTGGTGCTCAAGCTCCGCTAAAGCCGCCATATAGGGCGATCTCTCGCGGAACGCAACGCACCTCGTCAGGCATTCACAAAATGCCTCAGGCCAGCGCTATGGCCGGCCTGGATTTCAGTTTGCCGGCGCTGGAGCGGGAGCCGGGGCGGGCGCCGGAGCCGGCTCGTTGTCGGCAGGCGCCTCGCCCTCGCTGTCGTCGGGCGCCGGCGCGTTGTCATCGCCGGCCGGCGGCTCGGCCGCGGGCTGGTCGGTCGTGGCCGGCGCGCCAGCCTGCGGCGTGCCCTTATGCGTGTATTTGTTGACCAGTTCCTCGGTGTTTTCCGGCAGCACGCTTTCGAGCTTGGCGCCGATCGTCTCGAGCAACGGCCGCGACTTGGCGTTGGCGATCCAGGCGGGCGCCTTGGCGCCGGCAAGCCAGTTGAAGAACAAGAGCGCCACCGCGACCACCAGGATGCCGCGCGCCGCGCCATAGAGGAAGCCGAGGGTGCGGTCGAGCGCGCCAATACGCGAATCGATGATCCAGTCGGCAAGCTTCATCGTGATCACGGAGACGACGATCAGCGCGATCAGGAAGACGATGCCCGCGGAAGCCGCCATCGCGATCTTGTCGTTGTCGACATAGGGCTGCACGTAGGGCAGGACCGGCTTGTAGAAAAAGAAAGCCGCTGCCGCCGCCGCTGCCCAGGAAACCACTGACAGAACTTCACGGGAGAAGCCGCGCACCATGGCGAGCATTGCTGAAACCAGGGTGAAGCCGACGAGAATTCCGTCAAGCAGCGTAATCGGCATGGTCCTCGCCCCACTTCCTGTCTTACGGCCCGACGAGCCGCATCACTCATCGTCGTCGGCACGGCTGCGCCGCGAGCCGGCTATGCGCGCCACAAGGTCGGCAAGCTCGGTGGGCTGGAACGCGCCGGCCCCGATCCCCCCGGCAACTTCCTCGCTGCCGAGCGGCAGCACCGCGCTTCCAAAGCCCAGCTTTTCGGCTTCCTTGAGGCGTTGCTGCGCATGCGCAACCGGCCTCACGGCGCCCGATAGGCTGATTTCGCCGAAATAGACGCAATCGGCGGGAAGGGCAAGACCGGTGAGCGACGAAACCAGCGCGGCGGCGACCGCCAGATCGGCCGCCGGCTCCGAGATCCGGTAGCCGCCGGCGACGTTGAGATAGACGTCGTGCTGGCCGAAGCGCACGCCGCAATGCGCCTCGAGCACGGCGAGCACCATCGACAGCCGCGCTCCGTCCCAGCCGACGACGGCGCGGCGCGGCGTGCCGAGCGAGGAGGGAGCGACCAGCGCCTGGATCTCGACCAGCACCGGCCGCGTGCCCTCCATCCCTGCGAAAACCGCGGCGCCCGGCGATTTTGCGTGGCGCTCGCCGAGGAAAAGCTCGGACGGATTGGAAACCTCGCGCAGGCCCTTGTCCGACATTTCGAAGACGCCGATCTCGTCGGTCGGCCCAAAGCGGTTCTTCACCGTGCGCAGGATGCGGAAGTGATGGTTGCCTTCGCCTTCGAAGTAAAGCACGCCGTCGACCATGTGCTCGACGACGCGCGGGCCGGCGATCTGGCCCTCCTTGGTGACATGGCCGACGAGCACGATCGCAGCACCCGTGGATTTCGCGTAGCGGATCATGGCTTGAGCGGCCGCGCGCACCTGGGTGACGGTGCCCGGCGCCGAATCGGCAAGGTCCGTCCACAGCGTCTGGATGGAATCGAGGATGACGAGGTCCGGTCGCTTGCCATCGGCGATGGTCGCCAGAATGTCCTCGACATTGGTTTCGGCGGCGAGCTCGACCGGCGTCGAGGCGACGCCGAGCCGCTGGGCGCGCAACCTGATCTGCGCGACGGCCTCCTCGCCCGAGACATAGACGATGCGGTGGCCCTTCGAGGCGAGCGCCGCCGCTGCTTGCGTCAAAAGCGTCGACTTGCCGATGCCCGGGTCGCCGCCGACCAGCAGCGCCGAGCCGCGCACGAAACCGCCACCGGTGGCGCGGTCGAGCTCGCCGATCCCCGAAACGATGCGCGGCGCGTCCTCGATGTCGCCGGCGAGGCTGGTCAGCACCACGGCGCGGCCTTTTCGCGCGTTGCGCGTGTTGGCCGGTCCCGATCCGATGCCGCCGGCGGTGCCTTCCTCGACCAGCGTGTTCCACTCGCCGCAGGCATCGCATTTGCCGGCCCAGCGCTGATGCACCGAGCCGCAATTCTGGCAGATGAACTGAACGCGCGATTTGGCCATCAGACGCGGCCCGATATTGGATAGGCTGGCGGGACAGCGCCCCCCTCTGTCCTGCCGGACATCTCCCCCTCTAGGGGGGAGATCAGCAGTTTCGCCAATTGCGCCCATCCTGCAACGTTGGCGATTGGCGAAAGCCGACGCGACATCCAATCTCCCCCCTTGAGGGGGAGATGTCCGGCAGGACAGAGAGGGGGGCGACGGAGTGAGACGTTTCCCAAAACGCTACTCAAACCTCTCCGGCAGATGGTGCTCCTCGGCCAGGTCTGAGAACCGCGTGAATTCGCCGTGGAAGGCGAGGCTGACGGTGCCGGTCGGTCCGTGGCGCTGCTTGGCCACGATGCACTCGGCCTTGCCGCGCGCCTCGTTCATCTCGTTTTCCCACTTGACGTATTCCTCGGTGCCGAGCTTCGGCTCGCGGTTCTTGAGGTAGTATTCCTCGCGATAGACGAACAGCACCACGTCGGCGTCCTGCTCGATGGAGCCGGATTCGCGCAGGTCAGAGAGTTGCGGGCGCTTGTCGTCGCGGCTTTCGACCTGGCGCGAGAGCTGCGACAACGCGATGATCGGCACGCCGAGCTCCTTGGCCAAAGCCTTCAAGCCCGTGGTGATCTCGGTGATTTCCTGCACGCGGTTCTGCGACGCGCGGGCGCTCGATCCCTGCATAAGCTGGATATAGTCAATGACGATGAGGTCGAGGCCGCGCTGGCGTTTCAGCCGCCGCGCCCGGGCGGAAAGCTGCGCGATCGAGATACCGCCGGTCTGGTCGATGAACAGCGGGATCTTCTGCATCGTCTGCGAGCAGGCGACGAGCTTTTCGAAATCCATCTCGGTGATCTCGCCGCGGCGGATCTTCGACGAAGAAATCTCGGTCTGCTCGGAGATGATGCGGGTGGCGAGCTGCTCCGACGACATTTCCAGCGAGAAGAAGCCGACGACGCCACCATTGGCGGCTTTGAACGTGCCGTCGGCCTGCTGCGCCGGGACATAGGCCTCGGCGATGTTGAAGGCGATGTTGGTGGCCAAGGAGGTCTTGCCCATGCCCGGGCGTCCGGCCAGCACGATAAGGTCGGAAGGCTGGAGACCGCCCATGCGGCGATCGAGGTCGCGCAGGCCGGTCGAGATGCCGGAGAGATGGCCATCGCGCATATAGGCGGCATTGGCCATGTCGACGGCGGTCTTGACCGCGTCGTTGAAGCTTTCGAAGCCGCCATCGTAGCGGCCGGTTTCGGCGAGCTCGAACAGCCGCCGCTCGGCGTCCTCGATCTGCTCGGACGGCGACATGTCGACTGGCGCGTCATAGGCGATGTTGACCATGTCCTCGCCGACGGTGATCAGCGCGCGGCGCGTCGCGAGGTCGTAGATGGCGCGGCCATAGTCGGTGGCGTTGACGACGGTGACCGCTTCGACCGCAAGCCGCACCACATATTGCGCCACCGTCATGTCGCCGACCTTCTCGTCGGCCGGCAGGAAGGTCTTGAGCGTGATCGGCGTCGCGATCTTGCCCATGCGGATCAGCTCGGACGCGACCTCGAAGATGCGGCGATGCAGCGGCTCGTAGAAATGCGCCGGCTTGAGGAAATCCGAGACCCGGTAGAAGGCGTCGTTGTTGACGAGGATGGCACCGAGCAGTGCCTGCTCGGCCTCGATGTTGTTCGGTGCCTCGCGATAGAGCGGCGTTTCCGCCGCGCCGAATTTCAGTGCCGCCTCTGCCATGATATCCCCGATTTCGATCCCGCCTTCCTCGATACCAGAACGGGAAGATTCGGGTGCTGACCTTTCTGCAACACTCCTCGGTCCAACCGGCTTGATGCCCAATGTTCACAGGATCGGCAAACCATCCACAGGACAGTATTCCGGTGGCCTGATTCCGTTTGACTCGGCAGGGCGCGATTCTTACGCGCGAGGCCGGAACGAAGCAAGAACAATTTCGACGACAAGCGGCTCTTGCTGGTCGCTCATTGCAGAACCGTTTATGTACGCTTGGACGGAGCGGCGCGGCCGTTGGGGATGAGCTGAAACGTTGGAGCTTCGTCATCCACGGGCGGAGCAAGGAGCAAAGCGACGCGCGCAGACCCGAGGATCCATGCCGTGCCCGTGCGCCAGGAGTAAAAGCGGTGCAGAACTAGAGTTGTTCTGCTCCGCTGCAACGCTCACAGGTAACGGCATGGCATGGATTCTATGGTCTACGCGCGTCGCTTCGCTCCTTGCTCCGCCATAGAATGACGACCTGACAAGCGCTTCAGCTAATCGCCAAAGTAGCGTTTCTGCCAAACACATCGACGCCCCGACTTCGCTCAAATGTCGCTGGCCTTACGTGCCCTCAGCCCAGCGTGTCGCCCCAGTCCGCGCGCCGGGCCGTCTTGAAGACATCGCCGTCGCGCTTGCTGAACAGTTGCTCGCCGGCGCTGCCGTCCGGCTGGCAAAGTTTCAGCACCACCTTGCCGGAACCGCCCTTCGGCGGCGCCAGCACCCGCGCGGCGCGCGCCGGCGCCGGTTGCCGGGAGGCGGCGAGATAGATGAATTTTTCGTCCTCCCACGGCACCTCGGCTTCCTTGACCAGGCGATGCAGGCGCGAGCGGGCGACGCGGCGCGAAAAATGGCACCAGTCGGGCGGCGCGAGCGGGCAGGGCGCTTTATGCGGGCAGGGCGCCAGCACATGCGCGCCGGCGGCAATCAGTTGCTGCCGCGCGGCAAGGATGCGCTGCCAGCCGGCGGGCGTGCCGGGCTCGACGACGAGCAGCGTGTCGGCGGTCAGCTGCCAGAGGCGGTCGACGAGCTTCGGCAACGAGGCCGGCGCGACTTCGTCGAGCACATAGGCGATGCTGACGAGGTCGGCGGCCTTGAGGCCATCGAGATCGATGGTGGCATCGCCGGCGACCCACTCGGTGCGGACGGCGATCGTGCCGGCTGCAAGCGACTGCCCGACCTTGCGTACCGCGGCGCTCGCTTCGACCAACACAGCCTGTTCCAGCTCCGGCCAGGCGTCTGTCGTGGCCCAAAGCATCGTGCCAGGCCCGGCGCCGATGTCGAGCAAGGTCTTCGGTTGGAAGTCCGGTCGCGCATCGGCGAGCGCCTCGAGGCTAGCGCGCACCGCGGCATAGGTGGCGGGCAGCCGCGTCGCCAGATAGGCCTTGACCGCCATCTCCTCGCCCATATGCAGGCGGCCATCGCGCAGCTCGGCGCGGTAGCGTTCGGACAGCGTCCTTGCCGCCTGCTTCAGCGCCGGCAGCGGCACCTTCTCGAGCAGGCTGTCGACGCCTTGCCGGAGCGGGGCGGGGAGTTCCATCCCTCAAATCCCGCGCGGCGCAAGCAGGATGACGGAGGCGCCGACGATGCAGAGTGCTGCGCCCGCCATGTCCCAGCGGTCGGGGCGCACCCCTTCGACCAGCCACAGCCAGCCAAGCGAAGCCGCGATGTAAATGCCGCCATAGGCGGCATAGGCGCGGCCCGCCGCGTTCGTGTCGACCAGCGACAGCAGGAAAGCGAACAGCGCGAGCGAGACGAGGCCGGGGAGAAGCCAGAGCGCCGGCTTTTCCAGTCGCCACCACGCCCAGAACGAGAAGCAGCCGGCGATCTCGGCAAGCGCTGCGGCGATATAGATGAGATAGGTCATGAAAAAGGTCTCGCGAACGAGACCTTTTCATGGGCTTAGCCCGCAATGGCAAGCGGTAATGCGTGTCTACTCCACCGCCTTGCGCCTGCGCGTGGGCTTGGGCGCGGCGGCGGGCGTCGCCGGCTCTGGATGGTCGTGGTCGCGCAGCTCCAGCGCCTTCTCGCACTTGGCCATGTAGTCGCGGGTCATCGGCAGCGTGTCGTTCTTCTTGGCGAGCTGGAACTGGAAGATCACCAGGTCCTGCCAGCGGAAGGCGGCCTCGGAGGCGGCGAGATAGAATTCCCACATCCGACAGAAGCGCTCGTCATAGATCGCCTTGGCCTTGTCGCGGTTGGCGGCGAAGCGGGCGCCCCAATGCTTCAGCGTGTCGGCATAGTGCAGCCGCAGGATTTCTATGTCCGTCACCACCAGGCCCGACTTCTCGATCGCCGGCATCACCTCCGACATCGCCGGGATGTAACCGCCCGGGAAAATGTATTTGCGGACGAAGGCGCTGGTCGCCCACGGCACGCCGGAACGGCCGATCGTGTGGAGCAGCATCACGCCGTCCGGCTTGAGGAGCGTCGCGGTCTTGTCGAAGAAGGTTCGGTAATGGTTGACGCCGACATGCTCGAACATGCCGACCGAAACGATGCGGTCGAAGCGCTCGTTGATGTGCCGATAGTCCTTGAGCTCGAAATGCACGCGGTCCTGCAGGCCTTGCGCATGCGCACGGTCGGTGGCGACACCATGCTGCTCGGTGGACAGCGTGACGCCCTGCACGTCGACGTCGAAGATCTTGGCGAGATAGAGGCCGAGCCCGCCCCAGCCGGAGCCGATGTCGAGAACCGTCTGGCCGGCCTTGAGCCGCAGCTTTGCGGCGATATGGCGCTTCTTGGCAAGCTGCGCCTCGTCCAGCGTCATGTCGGGCTGCTCGAAATAGGCGCAGGAATACTGCATGTCCTCGTCGAGGAAGAGCTTGTAGAGCTCGCCCGACAGGTCGTAGTGGCGCTGCACATTGCGGCGCGAGCGCGCGGCGGTGTTGATCTGCTGCAGCCGGCGGAAGGCATGGCGCAGGCCCTCGATCGCCTTCGACCAGGACACGTCGATGCCGCTCGAGCCCATGTTCTGGAACGCGATGCGCATCAGCCCCAGAACGCCGCCCTCCAGCACGTCCAGCTCGCCGTCCATATAGGCCTCGGGCACCGCCAGCATCGGATCGAAGGTGATGGCGCGCTCGGCATGCGACGTCTTAATGTGGATATGCACCGGCTCGCCGCTGCCGTCGCCGAACTTGTGCGTCGTGCCTTTCGGTCCGGTCACCTTGAGGTCGCCGGCGCGCACCAGGCGCTCGAGAACGTGCTTCAACAGGATATTCATGACCAAATGTCCCCTCAGTCAGATCACCCGGTAATCAGACTGGAATGCCTAAGCGAAGATGCCACAGCGCATCGCCCGCGTCCAATCGACGCGCTACGCTGTAATGTGCACAAGATATGGGGTGTCGAAAAGTTCCTTTTGGCACAAAAAAGCCCGGGTCTGAGACCCGGGCGTTGGTCCAGAAATCCTGGACGTCTGCGAGCCGAAGCGACGCTTCGGAACTGCAGTGATCAGGCGTTCTCTTCGCCGCCTTCGAATTCGGCGTTCGGGTCGAAGAAATTCTCCGGCCGGGCGTTGTCGTTGATGTCCTCGCCATAGATGGCTTCGGCGGTGGTCAACGTCTCGCCCTTGGCCTGGCGCTCCGCCTCGTCGGCCGATCGGGCGACGTTGAGCGTCACGGTGACCTCGACTTCCGGATGCAGCGCGATCGCCACATTGGACAGGCCGATGGTCTTGATCGGCTGGTTGAGCTCGATCTGGTTGCGGTTGACGGTGAAGCCTTCCGCGGTGAGCAGATCGGCGATATCGCGGGTCGACACCGAGCCGTAGAGCTGGCCGGTCTCGCCGGCCGAGCGCACGACGATGAAGCTCTTGCCGTCGAGCGTCTCGGCGATCTTGGAGGCCTCGGACTTGCGCTCCAGGTTGCGGGCTTCGAGCTGGGCGCGCTGGCCCTCGAACTTCTTCTTGTTGGCTTCGTTGGCGCGCAGCGCCTTGCCCTGCGGCAAAAGGAAATTGCGGGCGAACCCGTCCTTGACCTTCACGGTCTCGCCCATCTGGCCGAGGCGGGAAATGCGCTCGAGGAGAATGACTTCCATGGTTTCGTTCCTTCGTCTGTGCGTCGATCGAGGATCGACGCTGAATGAATAGGAACAGGTCAGGAAGCTTGGCGCGGCATCGCCGCTCTTGTCGCTGTCCTGCCTGTCTTGGCAGTTAGAGGCTACAGGCCCCAACTCGGGATTTGGTATCAAGCCGTCGCGGCGCCCGTCGCCGCAGAGGTGGAAGCGGGCGGCAGGCCGCCCGCTCGATTTTTAGCGGACGACGTAGGGCAGCAGGCCGAGGAAGCGGGCGCGCTTGATCGCCTTGGCGAGCTCGCGCTGCTTCTTCTGGCTGACGGCGGTGATGCGCGAGGGCACGATCTTGCCGCGCTCGGAAATGTAGCGCTGCAGCAGACGCACGTCCTTGTAGTCGATCTTGGGCGCATTGGCGCCGGAGAACGGGCAGGTCTTGCGGCGGCGATGGAACGGGCGCCGGGTCGGGATCTGATTGATGTCGACCATTATTCTGCACCTCCTTCAGAGCTTTCGCGCGGACGGCGCGGACCACGGTCGCCGCCGTCACGGTCGCCGAACGAACGCGGACCACGGTCGCCGCGGTCGCGGTCGCCGAAGGAACGCGGGCCACGATCGCCACGCTCGCGGTCGCCGAAGCCGCCGCGCTCGGAGCGCTCTTCGCGCTTCTGCATCATCGCCGAAGCGCCTTCTTCATGCGCTTCCACCTTGACGGTGAGGAAGCGAAGGACGTCTTCCGACAGGCCCATCTGGCGCTCCATCTCGTTGAGCGCGGCCGGCGGGCAGGTGATGTCCATCAGCGTGTAGTAAGCCTTCCGGTTCTTCTTGACCCGGTAGGTGAGGGACTTCAGTCCCCAGTTCTCGATCCGGCCGACCGAGCCGCCATTCGCGGTGATGACGCCCTTGTACTGTTCGACAAGCGCGTCAACCTGCTGCTGCGACAGGTCCTGCCGGGCAAGAAACACATGTTCGTAAAGAGCCATTATGTCTTTCTGCCTTTCTTCGTTTCTCTGTCCGGCCCTCGCGGCTAAGCCTCTGCAACTTGTCTGACCCGACGGAACGGGGAAGAAAGGAGCATCACGAGACGGTCGAGAGCGGAGACACGGGAGGCTAAAAGCGCTTCTGGCTTCGTGTCGCGGCTTCGAAAAACCACGGCCCTCCGTTCAGCCCCCAGCAAGGACCGGCAGATTGCGGGCGTCTATATAGCAATTTCGCGGGAAGGCAAGGGCGGGTCGTGTGTCAGGTTGAATTTCTGCCCGCCGAGAGCGATGCGCTCAGGGTACTGCGGATCATCTTCGTTTCTGATGCCGGATTTCGATCGAACCCACGCCGCCAATCTCGTATGCTCCTTTATAGATTGCGTTCGGTTTCTAACTGCAATATAGATTTAACGCGCAATCTAAATTTGGAGATCGGTGATGCGCGTAAGCCGCATTCAGGCTGAGCGGAACCGGCAAACCGTGATCGATGTGGCCAGCCGGCTTTTTCGGGAGCACGGTTTCGACGGTATCGGCCTCAAGGATCTGATGAAGGGCGCCGGGCTGACCCAGGGCGCCTTCTATAAGCAGTTCGCGTCGAAGGAGGACCTAGCTGCACAGGCGTCCCAGCGGGCGCTGGAGAGCGCTGCCCTCCGATGGGCGGAAGCAACTGCGTCGAAACCCGAGGATCCGTTTGGTGCAGTGATCGAGTTCTACCTTAGCGCCGGACATCGCGACGAAAGGATGGAGGGGTGTCCAGTCGTGGCGCTCGGCTCGGATGCCGCCAGACAAGGCAGGGACGTCAAAGCGTCTTTCGAAGCCGGGATTAGGAAATACCTCGACCTTGTCGGTAGTTGGGTTGGCGATGCGCATGGCGAGGATTTCCGCGACAAGGCCATGGCCGTTCTCTCCACCATGGTTGGCGCGGTCGTCCTTTCGCGGGCCGTCAATGACGAGCGGCTGTCAAAGCAGTTCCTGCAAGCGGCCTCCGAGAGCTTACGGAGGGAGTCGCGTGCCGTGGATACTCAGCCAGGACGGCAACAATGATGCAGGTTTCCGTGACGGACGCGCGCAGCTCAACGGTCTCAATCGCCATCCGGCGAAATGCGTCATCGGCCATGTCCGATCTTGCGGCCGGACCGCCATGACCTCGGAAGGCAGGATCGAGAATTGTAAGGCAAGCTCCACGCCCATGGGGCGTCCATATGCCTGATGGTGCGTAACCAGTCGCAGGGCCCGTCCTCTCAGTGCGAACGGGCAAGCGGATATCCAGTGTCCGTCCAAGACCATGCCAGCGCGTGGGAGGCGCGGGGCACAAGCAATTCGATAGGAGACTAAATGCGACGGATAGTCGTTACAGGCATGGGCGCGATCACGCCTCTGGCCGCAAATGTCGAAACATCGTGGTCGCGGCTTCTGGCTGGCCGCTCAGGCGTCCGCAGGCTACCGGACGAAATAGTGGGAGACTTGCCCGCGAAGGTCGGCGGCGTGGTTTCCTCCCTGGAGGAAGACCCCGAGGCCGGTCTCGATGCGAATGCCTTCGTGGCCCCGAAGGATCAGCGCAGGGTCGATCGCTTCATTCTCTTTGCGCTGGCCGCGGCGGAGGAGGCGCTCGCTCAGGCGCGGTGGAAGCCTGCCTCGGAAGACGATCGGACCCGTACCGCGACGATCATTGCCTCAGGCGTTGGCGGGTTCCCTGCCATCACTGAGGCGGTGCGGACCGTCGACCAG
Organism: Mesorhizobium sp. M2A.F.Ca.ET.043.05.1.1; assembly: GCF_003952445.1. Taxonomy (NCBI): domain Bacteria; kingdom Pseudomonadati; phylum Pseudomonadota; class Alphaproteobacteria; order Hyphomicrobiales; family Phyllobacteriaceae; genus Mesorhizobium; species Mesorhizobium sp. M2A.F.Ca.ET.043.05.1.1. Next base: position 2,881,483 of record NZ_CP034446.1, on the reverse strand, counting down.
CGCGGCGTCCGGCGTCTCTCACCGTTCACAGTGCCGTCTTTCCTGGTGAATCTCGCTGCGGGCCACATCTCGATCCGCTACGGCTTCAAGGGCCACATCGGCGCGCCGGTGACGGCGTGCGCCGCCGGCATTCAGGCAATCGGTGATGCGGCACGCATCATCCGCGCCGATGAAGCCGACATTGCCGTGTGTGGCGGCACGGAAGCCTGCATGAACACCGTCAGCCTGGGCGGCTTCGCGGCGGCGCGCTCGCTCTCGACCTCCTTCAATCACCGTCCCGACCAGGCTTCACGGCCGTTCGACGTCTCGCGAGACGGTTTCGTCATGGGCGAAGGCGCTGGCATCCTGGTCATCGAGGAATTGAATCATGCGCTTGCGCGCGGCGCGCAACCCCTCGCTGAGGTCGTCGGCTATGGCACGACGGCGGATGCGCACCACGTGACGTCCGGTCCGGAGGACGGCGACGGCGCGCGTCGTGCCATGGAAATCGCAATTGCCCAGGCCGGCATTTCGCCACACGAGGTCAGCCATCTCAATGCGCACGCAACCTCCACGCCGGTAGGCGACCTGGGAGAAATCGAAGCGATCAAAAGCGTCTTCGGCACGGATTATTCTATCGCCGTCAGCGGAACCAAATCGGCGACAGGACACCTGCTCGGCGCCGCGGGCGGCCTTGGCGCAATCTTCACGATCCTGGCGCTTCGAGACCAGGTCGCGCCGCCGACCCTCAATCTGAGCGCGCCCGATCCGGCCGGGGAGGGGATCGATTTTGTGGCAAACAAGCCCCGGCCGATGGAGATGGATTACGCGATCGCCAACGGTTTCGGCTTCGGTGGCGTCAATGCCAGCGCGCTGTTTCGCCGCTGGGATACACGCGGCATGAACGGTCGAACTGCTCGTGACTGAAGCTTCCTGCTTCCCCAACCAAAACCAGAGAAAGTGATCTCCATGAACAAGGCCAATCCCGGCGTCGCCATCGTCACGGGAGCATCCTCCGGCATCGGGCATGTGACAGCCAAGGCCCTGCAGAATTCGGGCTTTCGCGTGTTCGGAACCAGCCGTCGCGCAATTTCCAAAAAATCCGACGGCATTACCATGCTGGCCTGCGATGTGACCGACGACACGTCGGTGGCGAAACTTGTCGACGAGGTGCTGGCCGAGGCAGGGCGCATAGACCTGCTCGTGAACAATGCCGGCCTGGGCCTGCTTGGCGGCGCGGAAGAATCCTCGACCGCGCAGGCCCAGGCTTTGTTCGACGTGAATGTCTTCGGCGTCATCCGGGTGACCAATGCGGTGCTGCCGACCATGCGACGGCAAGGAAAGGGCAGGATCGTGAATTTGAGCTCGGTGCAGGGATTCATCCCGGCTCCTTATTTCGCACTCTATTCGTCGACCAAACATGCCGTTGAAGGCTATTCCGAATCGCTTGATCATGAAGTGCGGCCGTTCGGAATTCGTGTCTCATTGGTAGAGCCGGCCTATATCCGTACGTCTTTCGAGGACAATCTCGCTAGGCCCGACCAGTTACTCGACATCTATGACGCCGCTCGCGCCGGCATGACCATAGCCGTGCGGAAGGCGATGGAAAAAGGTGATGCGCCCGAAGTGGTCGCCAACACCGTTTTGGCGGCGGCGACCGACCCCAGCCCGAAGCGGCGCTATGAGGCAGGAAAAATGGCGCGCCGAGTCAGTCTCCTGCGCCGTTTCGTTCCCGCGTCGGCATTCGATCAGAGCCTGCGAAAGCAGCTCGGCCTACCGGTCTGAAGGTGAAATCAAAGGTATCCCGAGGCCGGCGGCAAGCTGACACACCACGAAAATCGTCTTTAACAACCTCACCTCAGCTCGTATGCGCGACGAGCTTGTTCACCGTCTCGGGGAAGAAGTCGGGCGCCGAGTGGCGCTTGCCGAACATCATGTCGTATTGGATGAGGCGGAAATCGTTGATCTTCGGATCGATCTGCTTCTGCCTCGCCCAGTCCGGCGTCGCTTCGCCTGCGGGCGACAAAAGCAGGTTGCGGTCGACCACCCGGTAGTGCTCGCGCAGCGCGCCGAGGAAGCCGGTGTAATAAGGATGCGTGATGCCGGCCGTGGTCAGGATGTGGTAGGGCAGGAAGGCCGGGCTCACCGCGCCCAGGTTCTGCACCGGACCGGAGCGGTTCGACCAGATGACCAGCGGCGTGTCGTGGTGCTCGAGCGCGGCGTCGCTAGGCTCCTTGCGCGGCGCGACATTGTCCTTGAGGAAGCCGGTCTCGACATAGACGGGTCCGAGCGGCGGCAGGTGGTCGCCGAAGAAGGCGATGATGGTCGGCCGCTCACGCTTCTTCGCCCAGTCGATCAGCCGCTGCAAGCCATGGTCGGCGTCGGCCGAGCCCTCGGCGTAGGAAAGCAGCGATTCCCGCGCCCAGGAACTGATCGGCGCATCGACCGAATGCGTCGGATTGTAATAGCGGTAGGGCTCGTAAGGGCCATGGTTCTGCAGGCTGACGGCGAACAGGAACACCGGATCGTCGCTGGCGTCGGCCTCGCGGATGATCTCGTCGGTCATCGCCGCGTCGGACGCCAGCGGCCCGCGCTTTTCCATCGGCGGCAGCGTCTCCTCGGAGCGGAAATCGCTGAAGCCGAAATCGGCATAGACGGCGCCCCGGTTCCAGAACCAGTTGGTGCCGGGATGGATGGCGCGCGCCCGGTAGCCCTCGCTCTTCAGGAAGGTCGCCAGCGAGGGCGTCGGCGTGCGCACATATTGCTGGTAGGGGATCGAGCCGGCCGGCAGGAAGGCGTTGGAGAAGCCGGTCAGCGCCTCGAATTCGATATTGGCGGTCATGCCGCCGAACTCGGGCGAGAACATCGAGCCGGAGCGCAAGGCGCGCACGGTCGGGATCGGGTCGGGCTTGATGGTGACGCCCGGCAGTCGCGTCGGATCCCAGAAGGATTCGCTCATCACCACCACGATATCTGGCTTCTCCTCCGGCACCGAAGCAGCGACGTCGGTGCGCTGGATCGCGGCCATCGCCTTTTCGGAATAGCCGGGCGGCGCCGAGACATGCGCCATCGGCACATTCATCGCGAAGGCCAGCGCAAAACCATTCGAGGCGTAGTTTTCCTTCTGGTCCCACATGATCGGGATGATCTGCAGCCGGTCGCGCGTCCACGAGAAGGTGGCGTAGTCCATGATCGAGACGAAGAAGGCGAGCAGCGGCACGGCCAGCGCCAGCCGCGCCAGGCGGCCCTTGCGGCTGAGGATCGGCACCCGCCGGCGCCAGGTCCGCCAGCCATAGACCAACAGCGCCAGCCCACCGACGATTGCCGCGGCCAGCATGATGGCCGTCCATGGCCGCTCGCGCACCAAAAGGGGCATCAGCGCCATGATCTGACGGGCAAACAGGAAATCCGTCGGATAGAGCGGATCGCCGAGATAATGCGATTTCTGGTGACCGACAAAGGCCAATGCCAGCGTCAGCGGCGCCACGATCATCAGGCTCTGGTGGCTGCGGCCAATCACGGCGTCCAGCCCGACCAGCACCAGCGCGAAGACGATGATGGTGGTCCAGCCCGGCTTGAAGGGCTGCAGGAAGAAATCGACCGTGCCGAAGAAATCGCCGCGCACGATCCATTCGATCGCGAACACGAGAAGAGCGGAGACGAGAAGCGTCGCCAGGCCGTAGCGTACAGTCGGCCAGGGTCGCCCCGGCAGGTAGCCGGTGGACGGATCGTCTTCCAAAAATTGCGGCACGGGCTTGGCCGCGCCTTTCCTGATCCTTGCCACTGAACTCCCCCGGGCCCTTGCAACACGCCTTCTACGCGCGTCACGGCTCTGTCATCAAAGTGTCACGCAAAGCTAGCGCCTGTGGCGGAAATAAGAAGAGCCAGCAAACCAAACGTGAGCGGTTTTCATCAGGTGTGATCGCCAAAAAGCCTTTTGGAACAGGGAGTCAGCCGGGTTTTCCGGCCAAAATGACGCTTAAAGGCATGCCCGCGGGCTTGACTTGGCCGTCCGCCTTGCGCCAGAGGCAGGGAAAAACCAGCCTCTGGAGAGACTAAAATGGCCGTCGCATTCACCTTTCCGGGACAGGGCAGCCAGGCCGTCGGCATGGGCAAGGACCTCGCCGATCAATTCCCGGAAGCGCGCCGCGTCTTCGAGGAAGTGGACGCCGCGCTCGGCGAAAACCTGTCGAAACTGATCTGGGAAGGCCCGGAAGAGACGCTGACGCTGACCGCCAACGCGCAGCCGGCGCTGATGGCGGTGTCGCTGGCGGCGATGCGGGCGCTCGAAGCGCGCGGCTTCTCCCTGAAGGACAAGGTGGCCTATGTGGCCGGCCATTCGCTGGGCGAATATTCCGCGCTTGCCGCGGCCGGCTTCGTTTCGGTCGGCGATGCGGCACGGCTGCTCAGGGCCCGCGGCAACGCCATGCAGGCGGCGGTGCCGGCCGGCGAGGGCGGCATGGCGGCCATCATCGGCCTCGATCAGGCCGACGTCGAAGCGGCCTGCGCGGAAGCGGCCAAAAGCTCCGTCTGCCAGGTTGCCAACGACAATGGCGGCGGCCAGCTGGTGATTTCCGGCGCCAAGGCGGCGGTCGAACTGGCGGCGAAGCTTTGCATCGACAAGGGCGCCAAGCGGGCGCTGATGCTGCAGGTTTCGGCCCCCTTCCACTCGGCGCTGATGGCTCCGGCGGCCGACATCATGCGCGAGGCGCTTGCGGGCGTGGAAAAGGAGGCGCCGGTGGTCCCGGTCGTCTCGAACGTGACGGTGACGCCGACCAGCGACCCGGACGAGATCGCCCGCCGGCTGGTCCAGCAGGTGACCGGCCGCGTGCGCTGGCGCGAGACGGTGGAATGGTTCGGCGCCAATGGTGTCGCCACGCTTTACGAGGTCGGCGCCGGCAAGGTGCTGTCGGGCCTGGCGCGCCGCATCAACCGCGACATCGCCACCGGCGCCATCGGCACGGCGGCCGACGTCGAGGCGGCGCTGGCGGCGCTGGCCTGACAGGCTGGCGATTTGACGGCACCTGTGCCAAGGGTGCCCCTCTGAGATGAGGAGAGAAAAATGTTCGAACTGACCGGCCGCAAGGCGCTCGTCACCGGCGCATCGGGAGGCATCGGCGAGGCGATCGCCAGGGTGCTGCACAGCCAGGGCGCCATCGTCGGCCTGCACGGCACGCGCGTGGAGAAGCTGGAAGCGTTGGCAGGCGAGCTCGGCGACCGCGTAAAGCTGTTCCCGGCCGACTTGACCGACCGCGACGCGGTCAAGGCGCTCGGACAGAAGGCGGAAGCGGATCTCGAAGGCGTCGATATCCTGGTCAACAATGCCGGCATCACCAAGGACGGCCTGTTCGTGCGCATGTCGGATGCCGACTGGGACAGCGTGATCGAGGTCAACCTCACCGCCGTGTTCCGGCTCACCCGCGAGTTGACCCATCCGATGATGCGCCGCCGCCATGGCCGCATCATCAACATCACCTCGGTGGTCGGCGTCACGGGCAATCCCGGCCAGACCAATTATTGCGCCTCCAAGGCCGGCATGATCGGCTTTTCCAAGTCGCTGGCGCAGGAGATCGCCACCCGCAACATCACCGTCAACTGCGTCGCCCCGGGCTTCATCGAATCGGCCATGACCGACAAGCTCAACGACAAGCAGAAAGAGACGATCATGGCCGCCATCCCGACAAGGCGCATGGGCACCAGCGCCGAGGTCGCGTCCGCGGTTGCCTACCTCGCTTCCAATGAGGCGGCTTACGTCACCGGCCAGACCATTCACGTGAATGGCGGCATGGCGATGATCTGACCGGCCAGGTCGGGCAGGCCTGTGAAAACAGCCATTTCGGCTTGGACGCCCGGCATTTTTCGTGTAATGCGGCCCGCAACCCGGCGGTTCGGGCAAAAACCGGTCCTGTGGCGTTGCGTTGTCCGCAAGACCATCTTTCAGCTTGATTAGCGGCATTCCGCCCGCTAACGAAGATCGACAAACATAAGACGAGGATTGCCCAAATGAGTGACACCGCAGAGCGCGTCAAGAAGATCGTCATCGAGCATCTCGGCGTCGATGCCGACAAGGTGACGGAGCAGGCGAGCTTCATCGACGACCTGGGCGCGGACAGCCTCGACACGGTCGAACTCGTCATGGCGTTCGAAGAAGAGTTCGGCGTCGAGATTCCTGACGATGCCGCCGAGACCATCCTCACCGTCGGCGACGCCGTGAAGTACATCGACAAGGCCTCGGCCTGAGTTCTTTCGCAGGCATAATCGGGGAGGACCTGCGATGAGGCGTGTCGTCGTCACGGGCCTTGGCCTGCTTTCGCCGTTTGGCATGGGCGTCGAGCATAGCTGGCGGGAATTGCTTTCCGGCCGCAGCGCCTGCCGCCGCGTCACCGAGTTCGATGTGGACGATCTTGCCTGCAAGATCGCCCACATCATCCCGCGCGGCGACGGCTCGAATGGCACCTTCAATCCGGAGGCCGTGCTCGAGCCGAAGGAACTGCGCAAGATCGGCGACTTCATCCTTTACGGCATCGCGGCCGCCGACGAGGCGCTGGCCGATTCCGGCTGGAAGCCTGAGACGCATGAGGACCAGTGCGCCACCGGCGTGCTGATCGGCTCAGGCATTGGCGGCATCGACGGCATCGCCGAAAACGCGATGATCCTCAAGGATCGCGGCCCGCGCCGCATCAGCCCGTTCTTCATCCCCGGGCAGATCATCAACCTGGTCTCTGGCCAGGTCTCCATCCGTCACGGCCTGAAAGGCCCGAACCACGCGGTCGTCACCGCCTGCTCGACCGGCGCGCACGCCATCGGCGACGCGGCCCGGCTGATCATGTGGGGCGATGCCGACGTCATGGTGGCGGGCGGCGCCGAGGCGCCGGTCACCCGGCTGTCGATCGCGGGCTTCGCCGCCTGCCGCGCGCTCTCCACCGACCGCAACGATACGCCGGAAACCGCCTCGCGTCCCTATGACCGCGACCGTGACGGCTTCGTCATGGGCGAGGGCGCCGGCGTCGTCGTGCTGGAAGAGCTCGAGCACGCCAAGGCGCGCGGCGCCAAGATCTATGCCGAAGTCACCGGCTACGGATTGACCGGCGACGCCTACCATATCACCGCCCCGGCCGAGGACGGCGACGGCGCCTTCCGCTGCATGACGGCGGCGCTGAACCGGGCGAAGCTTTCGCCGGCCGATGTCGATTACATCAATGCCCATGGCACCTCGACCATGGCCGACACGATCGAGCTTGGCGCGGTCGAGCGCCTGGTCGGCAATGCCGCCTCGAAGATCTCGATGTCGTCGACCAAGTCGTCGGTCGGCCATCTGTTGGGCGCCGCGGGCGCCGCGGAAGCGATCTTCTCGATCCTTGCCATCCGCGACAATGTCGCCCCCGCCACCATCAATCTCGACAATCCGGAACGCGAGACGGCGATCGATCTCGTGCCGAACAAGCCGCGCCAGCGCCAGATCGACGTCGCGCTGTCGAATTCCTTCGGTTTCGGCGGCACCAATGCCTCGCTCGTGTTCCAGCGTTACAACGGCTGAGTAGCAACCGGAGCGGCCCCGGGAGAGTGCACGGTTCATCCGGCATGCTCCGAGACAGACAGCTAATCGGCAGTCCGCCAACTGCCGTCATTTTTGCCAAATTCGCCCCTAGCCTTGCGCCGGGGGATTCGTTGCAAGATCAGACGGCAGGGCGTCATGAACACTAATCCGAGCGACGGGGAATTCGGGCGGCAAGGCGCGAAGGGGCCGATCGTGCCGAAGACCGCGGCCGAGGCGTTGCGCCCGGAGGCCGGCACGCCGCCGCCGTCGAAGCGCTCGCGCGCCTCGCGCAGCCAGGTCGTGGTGTTCCTGAATTTCTTCCTGTCCGTGGCGATCCTTCTCGTGCTCGCCTCGGGGGCCGCGCTCTATTTCGGCATGCAGGCTTTCGTCGAGCCCGGCCCGTCCGCCAATGGCGACACCTTCATGATCAAGCCGAACACCGGCGTGCAGGAGATCGCCGATCAGCTGGAACGCCGCAGCCTGATCAGCGATGCCCGCATCTTCCGGCTCGGCGTGCGCGCCACCGGCAATGAATCGGCGCTGAAGGCCGGTGAATACGCCATCAAGCCGCGCGCCTCGATGCGCGATATCATGGAGCTCTTCAAGAGCGGCAAGTCGGTAATGTACTCGCTCACCATTCCCGAGGGGCTGACGGTCGAGCAGGCGCTGCAGCGCGTGGCCGATCAGGAGGCGCTCACCGGCGATATGCCGGCGACCTTGCCGCCCGAGGGCAGCATTGCCACCGACACGCTGCGCTTCACCCGCGGCGCCACCCGCCAGCAGATGATCGACAAGCTTGTCGCCGATCAGAAGAAGCTGGTCGAGGATGTCTGGTCGCATCGCGCGCCCGACCTGCCGATCGCCAACATCGATGATTTCGTCACGCTGGCGTCGATCGTAGAGAAGGAAACGGGCAGGAGCGACGAACGCTCACGCGTTGCCGCCGTCTTCCTCAACCGGCTGGCCAAGGGCATGCGGCTGCAATCCGACCCGACCATCATCTACGGCCTGTTCGGCGGCAAGGGCAAACCCGCCGACCGGCCGATCTATCAGTCCGACCTCGACAAGCAGACGCCTTACAACACCTACCTGATCAAGGGCCTGCCGCCGACGCCGATCGCCAATCCGGGCCGCGCGGCGCTCGAAGCGGTCGCCAATCCGTCGAAGACCGACGATCTCTATTTCGTCGCCGACGGCAATGGCGGCCACGTCTTTGCCGCGACGCTGGAAGAGCACAACCAGAATGTCGCGCGCTATCGGACGCTGCAGAAGAAGCAGGCGGATGCCGCCGCGAAGGCTTCCGGCCAGACCACGGCCCCGGCCGCTCCCGACGCCGGCGACAATGGCGACAGCGGCGAAAACGGGGACGCGGGCGGCGACGCGGCTCAATAAACATGCCGCACGCGTCCTTTGACGCGACGCCATATTCATGTTTTGAGGGGACGCCGGCCGATCGTTCGGCGATTTTTAGAGCAATTCCAGGACAAGTGTGAGCGGTTTTCCGTCCGGAATTGCGTAAAAACAAAGAGATAGAGTGGTTCACCGTTTCCGTGAAACGGTGAAACGCTCTAGGGCGTGTAGCGCCGGGCCGCGTGCGTTGGCCTGCGACAGGGGATGACAGGCACAATGAACCTGCAGAGCATGACCGGTTTCGCGCGGTCCGCCGCCGAAAGCGAGGGCACGTCGATCGCCTGGGAGGTGAAATCGGTGAACGGCAAGAGCGCCGAGGTTCGGCTGAGGTTGCCGCAGGGTTTCGACCGGCTGGAAACCGCCGTACGGCAGACCGTTCAGAAGCGTTTCGCGCGCGGCAATTTCCAGGCGACATTGACCGTCGGCCGCGCTGCCGCCAGGCAAGCCCAGCCGGTCGTCAACGAGGCGTTCCTCAAGGATCTGGCGGGACTGGCGAAGCGCTTGCAGGAGCAGTTCGGCACCGAGCCCGCCACCGCCGACGGCCTGCTCTCGCTGCGCGGCGTGCTCGACATTCCCGAGGCGATGGAGACCGAGGAGGAACGCGCCGCGCTTGATGCGGCGATCCTGTCGGCGCTCGAGGCAGCGCTCGCCGGGCTGGAACAGGCGCGGCAAGGCGAGGGCGCGGCACTTGGCGCGCTGCTTTCCGGCCATATCGACGCCATCGAGGCGTTGACGCTCAAGGCCGAAGCCGATCCGTCGCGGGAGCCGGCGGCAATCCGCGAGCGCATCACGGAGCAGGTCCGCCTGTTGATGGATGCCTCGGCCAATCTCGATGCCGTCCGGCTGCATCAGGAGGCGGCCTTCCTCGCCACCAAGGCCGACATCCGCGAGGAGATCGACCGGTTGAAGACGCATGTCGCTTCGGCGCGGACGCTGCTCAAAGGCGGCGGCGCCATTGGCCGCAAGCTCGATTTTCTGGCGCAGGAATTCAATCGCGAATCGAATACCTTGTGCTCCAAGTCGAACGCCGCCGCAGTCACCGCGATCGGGCTGGAGCTCAAGGCGGTGGTCGACCAGTTTCGCGAACAGGTCCAGAATCTGGAGTGACGGGAATGGTTGCCAAGGAACCGACGGCTGCCAGGGATCTGGGGTCCCGCATCCGCCGCCGCGGATTGATGCTGGTGCTGTCGTCGCCGTCGGGCGCCGGCAAGTCGACGATCGCGCGCAACCTTCTGGAGAGCGATCCAAGCCTCGAGCTGTCGGTCTCCGTCACGACGAGGCCGCGCCGCGGTTCGGAGATCGAAGGCGTCCACTATCATTTCCGCTCCATGCGCGACTTCGAGCGGCTGCGCGATTCCGACGCGCTGCTCGAATGGGCCGAGGTGCACGGCAATTGCTATGCGACGCCGCGCGAGCCGGCGGAAATCGCGCTGGCCGAAGGCCGCGACATGCTGTTCGACATCGACTGGCAGGGGGCCCAGCAGCTCAAGGAGAAGATGCGCGCCGACATCGTCTCGATCTTCATCCTGCCGCCGTCGATGAAGGAATTGAAGGCGCGCCTGAAGCGCCGCGCCGAGGACCAGGAATCCGTCATCGAGACCAGGCTGAAGAACGCTCGCCTGGAGATCGAGCATTGGAAGGAATACGACTTCGTCATCGTCAACGACGATCTCGACCGCGCCTTCGCCGAGGTCCGCGCCATCGTCGCGGCGGAGCGGCTTCGGCGCGACAGGCGGCCTGGCCTGTTCGACTTCATCTCGGGATTGCTGGACGAGAAGACGGAGTAGCTTTTCCCTTCTCCCCTTGTGGGAGAAGGTGGATCGGCGCGCAGCGCCGAGACGGATGAGGGGTGTTCCAGCGGAGTGAGACGTTGGCGTTCCCTGGAACACCCCTTGTATCTGCACGGACAGAGATTTGTGCAAGGAAAGCGACTGAGCCTCGAACCGGACGGCCATCCGATACGAGGCTTGGCGAAGTCGCCCGACACCCCTCCGGTCACAACCGTGGATGAGCCTGGGATCTTCGCCTTCGTCACGCACGACCGAATAGTCGCTTGGCTCCAATCGCACGCACAAGGCAGGTTACCGTGAACAAGATCATATGTGGAGTGGATGTTTCGAAAGGATGGCTCGATGCCCATGTCGAGCCGAGCGGGGCGGTGGGCCGCTTCGGCAATGATGCGGCAGGCATCGCCGATCTGGCCGCCTGGTGTCAGAGCCACGACGTCGAGCTTGTCGTGATGGAGGCTAGCGGCGGCTATGAACGACTGGCCTTCCTGCTGCTGTGGGAGTTGGGCGTATGCTGTGGCTTGGCCAATGCCCGCAGTGTGCGCTACTTCGCCGAGGCGATGGGCTTCCTGGAAAAGACCGACAAGATCGATGCCGCCATGATCGCCCGCTATGGCGCGGTCAAGCAGCTCAAGGCGATGCCGCCACCAAATGCGGCCCAACTGCGGCTCAAGGCGTTGGTTGCCCGGCTTTCCCAGGTGACTGGCGATCTCACCGTTCAAAAGCAGCGCAAGAGTGCTGCCCTCGACGCCGAGACCGTCGCCAGCCTTGATGAGGTGATCGCGCTGCTCACACGCCAGAGCCGCAGGCTCGAGGGTGAGATCGCTTCGCTCATCGACGATGATCCGTTGTGGGCATGCCTCGACCGGGCCTTTCGCTCGCTCAAGGGCGTGGCCTCTCGCACCGTGCCACGGCTGATGGCGCAACTGCCTGAGATCGGCATCGTCTCCAACAGGGCCATCGCTAAGCTGGCTGGCCTGGCTCCGATCGCCAATGACAGCGGTAAGCGCAGCGGCCGAAGAGCGGTGCGCGGTGGCCGCGCCGGGCCGCGAGGCGTCCTCTTCCTCGTTGCCAGCATCGTTGCCAAATATGATCCCCATCTCGCCGCCTTCAAGCAACGGTTGCAGGCGGCTGGAAAGGAAAAGATGGTCATTCGCATTGCGCTCGCCAGGAAGCTGCTCGTCATCCTCAATGCAAAAGCACGCGACGCGCGCAAACAGTTCGCAAATGCAACTTGACACCTCAGATAGTCGCTCATCCGTCGCCTTCGGCAACACCTTCTCCCACAAAGGGGAGAAGGGAAGGGCGCAGCTACACCGCGTTCGTCAGCCGGACAAACTCTTCCACGCTCAGCGTTTCCGCCCGCCGCGTCGGGTCGATGCCGGCTCGTGTCAGCAAAGCCTCGCCGCCCAGGCTTTTCACGCTTTGCCTGAGCATCTTGCGGCGCTGGCCGAAGGCCGCCTCGGTGACACGGCCAAGCTTCTTGCCGTCGACGGGCAGGGGGGACGGGCGCGGCACCAGATGCACGACGGAGGAGGTGACCTTGGGCGGCGGCGTGAAAGCCTGCGGCGGCACGTCGAAGGCGATCCTCGCCTCGGTACGCCAGCCCGCCAGCACGCCGAGCCGACCATAGGCGTCGCTGCCCGGACCCGCCGTGATGCGCTCGGCCACCTCGCGCTGGAACATCAGCGTCATCGACTGGTAGAAGGGCGGCCAGTCGTTGACCGTCAGCCAGCGGATCAGAAGCTCGGTGCCGATATTGTAGGGCAGGTTGGCGGCGATCTTCACCGGCCCGCCATTCGCCGTGCCGGCAAGCGCGGCGAAATCCGTTTTCAGCGCATCGCCGGGAATGACCTCCAGGCGACCGGGATAGTGGCTGGAAACCTCGGCCAGCGCTTCGAGGCAGCGCTCGTCGCGCTCGATGGCGATCACACGCCGCGCGCCGTTGAACAGCAGCGCCCGCGTCAGCCCGCCCGGGCCGGGGCCGACCTCGATCACGGTGGCCTCGCCGAGATCGCCGGCGGCGCGCGCGATCTTGCTTGTCAGGTTGAGGTCGAGCAGGAAATTTTGCCCGAGCGCCTTCTTGGCCTGCAGCCCATGCCGCTCGATCACCGCGCGCAACGGCGGCAACCCGTCGATCGTCGTGCGCTCGTTCAAGGCGTCCTCACGCGGCTGCGGCCCGCTGCCCGCTGTCGGCCAGCCGGCGCGCCAGCCTGAGCGCCGCGATCAGGCTGTCGGCGCGGGCAATGCCCCTGCCGGCGATATCGAAGGCGGTGCCGTGATCCGGCGAGGTGCGGATGAAGGGCAGGCCCAGCGTCACGTTGACCGCCTCGTCGAAGGCCAAGGTCTTGGCCGGGATCAGCGCCTGGTCGTGATACATGCACAGCGCCGCATCATAGGTGGCGCGCGCGCGTGGATGAAACATCGTGTCGGCCGGCAGCGGCCCAACCGCATCGATGCCTTCCGCCTTCAGCGTCTCGACAGCCGGGGCGACGATTGCGGCATCCTCCTGGCCCATGGCGCCGGCTTCACCGGCATGCGGATTGAGCCCGGCGATCGCAAGCCTCGGCCGCGCGATGCCGAAGCGGCTCTTGAGATCGGCGGCGGTGATGCGCGCGATGGCGACGATCAGCTCCGTGGTGAGCACTTTCGGCACTTCGGCCAGGGGGATATGGATGGTCACCGGAACGGTGCGCAGATCGGGTCCGGCCAGCAGCATCACCGGCGTGACCTCCTTGCCGGTGTGGCGCGAGGCCAGATGCGCCAGATATTCGGTGTGGCCGGGAAAGCCGAACCCCGCATCGTAAAGCGGCTTCTTGGCGATCGGACAGGTGACCACCGCGGCGGCGCTGCCGGCGAGACAGTCGGCGACGGCCCGGTCGATCGCCTCGATGGTGCCGGCGGCATTGGTCGGATCCGGCTCTCCCGGGCTGTCGACATGACGGGCATGGAGCGGCACGACGGGGAGCACACGGGCAAAATGATGCGCGGCCTGTCCGGGCAAGGTCTCGGCAACCGTCACATTTGCGCCGACAAGTCGGGCGCGGGCTTTGATCAGGGCCGGGTCGGCAAGCAGATAGAAGGGCGGCACCCCGGCGCTGTCGCCCGCCTGCCAGGCGGCGATGGCGATCTCGGGTCCGATGCCCGAAGGGTCGCCGACACTGAGCGCCAGCGGCGCATCGGTCTTGCGCGGGCTCATTGGGTGGGCTGACTGCGGTATCGCATGCTTGTCGCTCAGAGCATGACGCCGAAAAATATGCTGCGGTTTTCGGACGACATCATGCTCCATTTCTCGAATTTGGGAGACGGATTCAGGCCGATCCGACCTGATGTCTCCGGCTCTAGGGCAATTCCAGGGAAAGTGTGAGCGGTTTTCCGCCCCGGGATTGCGTTGAAACAATGAGATAGAGCGGTTCGCCGTTTCCGTGAAACGGTGAAACGCTCTAGCGTTCGACGATCTTGGCCTTCTGCCGCAGCTCGGCGACATATTTCTTGCTGAGCTCGTCGGCGTCCTTGTCGTTGCTGCCCTCGGCCTGGAACACCATCTGCGCGGCCTTGTCGTCGGAGACCTCGCGCGAGGAGCAGATGCCGATGAATTCGACGCCGCGCTCGGTCTCGCGCGTCGGCGTCGCGCCGCCGACCTTGGTGGCCTTGATCTGCTCGGCCCAGTCGGTCGGCAATTGCGGCGCCAGCACCCGGCCGAGATCGCGCACGGTGACGTCGAGCAGACCCTTGGCGAATTGGCGCGTGGTGTTGCAGTCGCTGAAGCGGGCGCGCATGGCGTCGGCCTCGCGCTTGCGCTTGGCGAGCGTGGCGGCGCGCTCCGAGGCCGGAACCACGAAGATCACCTGCTGCAGCATGTACTCCGTCGCCGTCGGCTTGGCGCCGCCCTTGTCGAGCATGCGCCGCACGGCGTCCTGCTCGGTCACCGAGCCGCCCTCGCCGGAGCGGTAGCGCGCGCTGAGCGCCTGGTTCCAGGCCATCTGGGCGCGGATGAATTCCTTGAAGTGCTCCTTGGTGACGCCCGACTGGCTCATGATCGCGTCGAGCTTGGCCAACGGCATCTTGTTGCCCGAGGCGAAGCGCTGGTAGGCGGCGTTGACCTGCTCATCGGTGATGCGGATGCCGAGCCGCTTGGCCTCGGCCAGCCGCAGCGTCTGGTCGATCATCTCCTGCCCAGCATCGCCTTTCTTGTGCTGGAGCTTGAAGAAGGCGGCGCGGTGCGCGATGTCGCCAGTGGTGATCGGTATGCCGTTGACGACATATTTGATCTCCGCGGCGAAAGCCGGCTGTACAACAGCCGTGACCGAAACCGAGCTCGCCGCCACCAGAAGCGCCAATCCTGCCGAAAACAGGTATTTCCTCATCTTACCTTCCAATTTCCCCGCCCCAATTTGTCGGCACGACAGCGCCGCGCGTCCTCCGAACGCCTGCGCGCTGCAGCCGACCCCATGCCTGTCCTATGCGGCGAAACGATGTCGCCAGCGCATGGCCCCGAGAATCACCGCATTTTCGAGGGTTCACGCTCCAAATCAAGACCAAGCATCATCGGCGCGCGGCTCACAGGGTCACGCGCCGGCCTTCGTTTACTGGATGGTATCGATCGCGCTCGTCGACGAGCCGAAATCGCCCAGCGTGCGGAACGACAGGTTGAAGCCGATATTCTGCGACACTTCCTTGGTTACGGTATCGCGTGTCTGCGAATAGGTCATGATGTAGGTGAAGCAGGAATCGTTGTAGGCGAACCCGACCCCGTCCTTGACCAGCACGTTGCTCTGGAGGTCGTAGGTGCCGGTGCCGAACAGCCGCCAGTTCTGCGCCAGATGCGTCGAGGCGCCGAGCGTGACTTCATGGCGGTCGGTGGTGAAGCCATAGAGCGGCTGCGCCTCGATGAAGGCATATTTGGCGCTGAGCGATATCGGCAGGCTGGAATAGGCGGCCTTCACTTCGGCGCGCCTGACCTCGAATGTCTGCTCGTCGAAACGCCCGCTCACCGAGCCGGAAAAACCGCTCGGGCTGTTGAAGCCGACGAGGCCGACATAGTCCGAGGTCCGTTTGTCCAGGCCGGACTCGGCTCCGGCATTGACCAGATCGGGCGCGGAGAAGGAGTTCTCGCCAGCGAGCTGGTAGGACTGGCCGAAGATGGCATTCGTGGCCCAGCCATTGTCATAGGCGCCAGAATAGCGGAAGCCGACATTCGCGCGTGTGCCGCCTTCGATCCGGTCATAGCCGGAGAATTTATCGCGCTCGAACAGCGTCGTGGCGTCGAAGACGAAGCTCTGCGCGTCTTCGTTCGGAACGGCCAGTCCGCCGACATACTGCTCGTTCGGACGCACAAAGACCTGCGCGGTCGGCTCCAGGACATGGCTGGAGCTGGGCATCGAGAACAGCAGCGGCCACCGCGCCTCGAGGCCGAGGGTCGCCATGTAGCGGGCAAGCGATGAGCGCATGTCGACGTCTTGGCCGAGATTCGTGCCCATCTGGTTGACGGCATCGAGCGAAGCCTGATTGGCGTTGACATAGCCGGCGTCGCCGCGGAAGGCGAGCAGCGGAGTCAACTGCAGACCGCCATCAGTGGTGAAGGTGCGCTTCCATTCGGCCTCGGCGCTCAGCCGGCTGGATTCGCCTTCGATACCGCGCACGTTGTTGATCGAAGCCGGGTCGCTGGCATCAGCCAGCACGGCGTCCAGCCGGTTGCGGCTGATCACGCGCGTGTTCACGTTGAACGACAGCTGGCCGCCGGCCACCGACGTGTCGGGGATGTAGGCATAGTCGAGCGACGGCAGCACCCAGGGCTGCTTGGCGGAGCGTGACGTGGGATCGCTGGAGAGCGTGTCTTCCTGCACCTCGAAGCGCATGGCGCGGACGTCGAAGTAGTTGCGGTCGCTCAAGCCCGTCAGATAGATCGACGACTGATGGACGAGGTCGCTGAAGCCGTCGATATTGTAGGTGCGCGAGAAATTCTTGTCGGTCTGCAGCAGCACATCCCAGCCGAAGTCCCAACGCTCGTTGATCGCGAACTGGCCCGTGGTGCCCATCATGCCGCGGAACTTGTTCGGATCGCCGGGCTCGCCTGAATCGACGGTGGGCGATTGCCGGTGCCGATAAAGGCGTCGGGATCCTGCTGGTTGATGCCGGCGATCTTCAGCGTGTACTGGCCGTTGTTGAAGCGCTGGCGCCACTCGGCCTCGCCGAGGAAGCCCTGCTTGGTATAGCCGCTGCCGGTGACGGTCAGGTCATAGGTCGGGGACAGCGCGAAATAATAGGGGACTTTGACGCCGACGCCGAGATTGTTGTTGTAGACGATGCCGGGGATCAGGAAGCCGCTCTTGCGCTTCACGGTAGGGTCGGCGATCTCGAAGGCCGGCAGATAGGCAAGCGGGAAGCCGAAGAATTCGAAATTCGAATTTTCGAAGCGGACCGTCTTCTTCTCGCCGTTCCAGATGATCTTGCGCGCCTTGACGCGCCAGGTCGGCGCTTTGTCCGGCTTGTCCTCGCAAGGCTCGCAGGCGGTGTAGACGCCATTGTGGAAGGTGGTCAGCACGCCGCCCATGCGCTCGCCGCTCTCGGCGGCGAAATAGGCCTTGTCGATCGTCTCGACGCGCAACGCGTTGGTGAACCCGTCGGCGAAGTCGTCGGTAATGTCGATATGGTCGGAATTGATCTTGGTGCCGTCGCTGTTGATGAGCTCGACGGCGCCGCTCGCGACGAGGCGCTTGGTGTCGCGGTTGTACACCACGCGCTGGGCGACCAGCTTGTTGCCGCCATAGTCGATCTGCACGCCGCCGACGGCCGTCACCGTATGCTGGTCGTTGTCATAGACAAGCGTATCGGCGGCCAGCAGCATCTGCGTGCCGGACGGGACGGGCTTGGCAGCGATGGTCTGCGCCTGCGCGGGTGCCATCGGCACCGCACAAGCGAACAGACATGCCAAGGCGGTCGCCCCATAAAGGCGTGCCAAACCGGCCTGCCTATGGCTGCGCAAAACCGCCTCCCTCACTAGCCGTCTTCCTTGTATAGCAGAAACGTCACCCCAAAGAACATAGCCACGACGACCGGAACCCATGCAGCCACCACCGTAGGAACGAATCCGGCCACACCGAATGCCTTGACCAGTACCGAAACGACATAAAGCAGAAAGCCGGCCACGACGCCACCCAGAATCATCGTTGCCGACTGCCCCATTCGCGCAAATCGCATTGAAACCGTTGCAGCAATCAGCGTCATGGCGACGAGAAGGAACGGCAACGCCACCAGCGAATCAAACTGCATGGCGAAGGCATTTGCCTTGAGCCCGAAGGAACGGGCAACCTCGATCTTGCGCGGCAGCTCGTAGAAAGGGATGGTTTCCGGGCGCGCCAGGCGCTCCTGAACGAATTCCGGCTTGAGGTTGGTCGGCACCTTGTCGGTTGCCAGCGCCCGGATGTTGCCCGCCTTGAAGACCTTGACGTCCTGCAATTCCCAGTAACCGTCGCGCAGGAAGGCCTTGGCTGCGTCCTTTCGCTCGGCGATGTTGCCCTGCGGGTCGAGGATGAAGAACACCGCGTCCGCCATCTCGAGCCCCTGATTGAGGATGGCGCGGGCGCCGATGATGGTGTCGCCTGATTCGGTCTTCTGCCTGAGCCAAGGCGTGACATTGGTGGTGACGGCATTCGATTTGCCGGCCCGCAGATCGTTCTCCATCTGCTCGGACCAGGAAAAGCCATGCGCGGCGATGGGGTTCATCACGGCCACCGACAGCACGCCGAACATCAGCGCGCCGACGCAGCAGGGAAACAGGAACTGCCAGGCCGAAACGCCGGCCGAGCGCGCGATCACCAGCTCGTAGCGGCGGTTGAGCGACACAAGCGTCGCCATTGCCGAGAACAGTCCGACGAACGGCACCGTCTGCAGCATGATCATCGGCATCCTGAGCGCCGAAATGGCGAAGGCCGTGCCATAAGTGAACCCCGGCAGCCCGGTCGTGCGGCCGGAGAGCTCGGTGAAATCTATCAGGAACACCAGCGCCAGCAGGCCCAGGAAGAACCAGAAGGTGATCGAGACGTAGCGGAAGAAGAAATAGCGGCCCAGCGTCCAGCCCATGGTCAGGCTCCCTGGCCGGAAGTGCGCCGCGCAAGCCACAGCTTGAATGCCGTCCAGTTGTCGCTGGCGCGCTTGGCGAGGTTGGTCAGCCAGTCCGCCCAACTGACCGGCAATTCCATTGTGCGGGACGAGACAATGAACCAGATCGAAACCGCGGACGCAATCAGCGGTATGCCGTAGAGCAGGTAGATGTAGTACGAGACCCTGTCGGCCTTGCCGGCGGCGAAGAAGCCCAGCCATCGCACGAAAAGCGCTATCGCGATCGCCGTGATCAACGGGTTGATGCGTGCTTCGCGATGCGAGCGCGCATCGCCCGCGACGGCCAGCGCGATCAGCGCGAACACCAGCGAATAGGACCACTCGGCGAAGCGCTGGTTGAGCTCTGCGCGGTAGCTGCCCGGTTCGCGCTGGAACATCTTGTCGTTGGGATCGGGGTTGAGCAGATACGCCGTCGTGCGGTCCTTGGGCAAAAGCGTGATGTCGTTCGTTGCCGACAGGAAGGCGGACATGTCGAAGGCGTAAGAGGTGAAGCGGATGACCGAGAGGTCGCCAGTGACCGATTTGCGGTTGATGACGCCGTCATTCATCATCAGTACCTTCTCGTCGCCTTTTTCGACGATGCTGCCGGTCTTGGCATAATAGGTGAGGCTGGCGCCTTCCTCGCGTGAATCGGCGACGAAGATGCCGCCCAGCCGGTTGCCGGGAAGCCGCTCGCCGACCTGCAGGTAAAGGCCCTCGTCGATCTTGCGGAACGTGCCTTCCTGGATGATCAGCGACACGAGGTCGGCGCGCGAAGCCGCCACCAGCTGGCGGTTCTTCTGCCTGGCATAGGGGTCGATGGCGTTGTCGACTATGAAGGAAAAGGCGCAAGCCGCGATTGTGAGCAGCAGGATCGGCCGCGCGATGGTCCAGCGCGAGGCGCCCGCGGCGCTGAGCACGGCGAGCTCCGAATCGGTGTTCATGGCGCTCAGCGTCTGCGCCACCGCCACCACCAGGGCGAACGGCACCACGATCGGGATGATCGAGGGAATGATCAGTGCAGCGACCTCGAAAAAGGTCAGCGCCGACTGGCCGTTGTCGGTGACCAGGTCGATCTTGGCCAGCACCTGCGTCGTCCACACGATCGCCAGCGTCCAGACCAGCGCGGCGAGGAACATCGTCAGCGCGCGGCGCATGATGTAGCGTTCAACGACCTTCATGAAGGCTTTTCTCGATTTTGCCGAACGGCATCATGCCCGCCGACAAGGTAGTGATCCGGCGTCGCCCGCACAACTGCGTCATAGGCGGCTCGCTCCGGTTTGTCGCCCCACGCCACATGCCCCGGCGCGGCGGAGTCTCCGCGCCAATGGATAAGAAATGCAAAACATCGATGGTTAACAGTATGTTGCGGCAGCAAGCTAAGGTCGTGCCGAGGCGAATCCCTTGTCCATGGTGGCGATGATATAGGCAGCGATTTCGGCCAAAGTCTTGCCAAATGGCTGAAAACGACCAAATGTCGCGCACGCCAGCCAAACCCCTTGCTGGCCAAGATTTACCTTTGCCGGCACCTTACGGCCACCCCCGAAAGCAGGACCTGATGACGTTGAGACCATCCATTTCTTTCGCCAAATTCGCCGTGCCGAAAAAGGGCAGCGTCTTCGTGTTCGCTGCCGACGGCGGCGGGCTCGGCGAGGCGGCGAAGGCCTGCGATCCTGCCGGTGCGCTGGCTCGCGCGTTTCCGGTCGCCGATTTCTCCGGCAAGTTCGCAGGCTCCGCCGAGGTGCTGGCGCCGGAAGGAACGTCCGTCGACCGGCTGGTGGCGATCGGCGCCGGCAAGGTGTCGGCTCTCGACGACAATGCCTGGCTGAAGCTCGGCGGCGCTGTCGCCGCTTCGCTGCGCAAGGCGACTGAGGTGGCTGTCATTCTCGATCTGCCGGAACTGCAGGCCGATGGCCGCCAGGCGGCGAGCCTCGCCGCCGGCATTCTGCTGCGCAGCTACGCCTTCGACAAGTACAAGACCAGGAAAGACAAGGACGACGGCCAATCCGACGCGAAGGCGGCGAAGCCCGCCAAGGTCACGATCCACTGCGCCGATCCGACTGCCGCGAAGAAGGCCTTTGCCGGCGAGGAAGCGGTGGTCGACGGCGTGCTGCTGGCGCGCGACCTCGTCAACGAGCCGGCCAATGCGCTGGGGCCTGTCGACTTCGCCGAGCGCGTCAAGGCGCTGGAGGCGCTCGGCGTCGAGGTCGAGATCCTCGCCGAAAAGGAGATGAAGAAGCTCGGCATGGGCTCGCTGCTCGGCGTGGCGCAAGGCTCGCCGCGCGGCGCCCGCCTGGTGGTGATGCGCTGGAGCGGCGGCAGGGCCAAGGACGCGCCGCTAGCATTCATCGGCAAGGGCGTCACCTTCGACACCGGCGGCAATTCGATGAAGCCGGCCTCCGGCATGGAGGACATGAAGGGCGACATGGGCGGTGCGGCCGCCGTCACCGGGCTGGTCCATGCGCTCGCCGCGCGCAAGGCCAAGGCCAATGTGGTCGGCGTCATCGGCCTTGTCGAGAACGCCGTCGACGGCCATGCCCAGCGCCCGGGCGACATCGTCACCTCGATGTCGGGCCAGACAATCGAGGTGCTCAACACCGACGCCGAAGGCCGCCTCGTGCTGGCCGACGCGCTCTGGTACACCAACGACCGCTTCAAGCCGAAATTCATGATCAACCTGGCGACGCTGACCGGCGCCATCATGGTGGCGCTTGGGCAGCATTATGCCGGCCTGTTCTCCAACAACGACGAGCTTGCCGGCAGGCTTTTCAGCGCCGGCCAGTCGTCCCAGGAGCGGCTGTGGCGCATGCCGCTCGGCCCCGAATACGACAAGCTGATCGATTCCAAGAACGCCGACATGAAGAACATCGGCGGCCGCTACGGCGGCGCCATCATCGCGGCGCAATTCCTGCAGCGCTTTGTCAAGGACACGCCCTGGGCGCATCTCGACATCGCCGGCACCGCGATGGGCGCGCCGTCGAGCGAGATCAACCAGTCCTGGGGCTCGGGCTTCGGCGTCAGGCTGCTCGATAGGCTGGTGCGCGATCACTACGAAGGGTAGGGGATGGCCGACATCCTGTTCTACCATTTGACCGAATCGACGCTCGAGGAGGCGCTGCCCGGCCTGCTCGAGCGCAGCGTCGAGCGCGGCTGGCGCGCGGTGGTGCAGACCGGCACGGAAGAGCGGCGCGACGCGCTCGACCAGCATCTGTGGACTTTTCGCGACGATTCCTTCCTGGCGCATGCCACCGACCGCGAGGCCTATCCGGCCGAGCAGCCGGTCCTGCTCACCACGGGCGAGGGAAACCAGAACGCCGCGCAGATCCGCTTCCTGGTCGACGGCGCGACGCCGCCGGAGCTTTCCGGCTACGAACGCGCCGTCTTCCTCTTCGATGGCCATGACGCGGCACAGCTCGAAGCCGCACGCGGCCATTGGAAGACGATGAAGGAAGCCGGCCACGCCGTAACCTACTGGCAGCAGACGCCGGATCGGCGTTGGGAGCGGAAGGCTTAGCCCGAAAGCTTGGGACTGTCCTCAAGGTGTCGCCACAGCGCCTCGGCCACGGGCCCATGCGGCTTGTCGCGTCGCCGAACCGCGGCCACGGTCTCGGTGCGGCCGGGGATATGCTTGCCGGCGATTGAGATCAGCCGACCGTCCCGCAGCTCATTCTCGATCAGCCACTCCGGCAAATGACCCCAGGCGAGCCCGTGCAGGATCAGCTCCTTCTTCATCATATGGTCGGGCACCGAACATGAATGCGCGCCGTCGATGACGAAGAAGTTTTCAGATGAGGGTCGCCGCGCCGTGTCGCGGATCACGCATTGGGTGAAGGGCCGCATCGCTTCGGGCGTGACGTCAGCCCCGGTCTCGAAAGGGAGGAAGCCCGGCGCCACCACCGGCACGAAAGGGACTTCGCGCAGATCGATCCGTTCGAGATGCGGGTCGGATGGGTTGGCCCGATGGAAAACGAGATCGGCCTCGCCATCCATCAGCCGCTCCACCGGCCCGCTGATCGCTTCATAGTCGAGATGCAGGCGGGTGCGCGGCTGTTCGGCGAAGAACCGACCGAGCATGCTGAGTATTCCGGGTCTCGGGCAGACGTCGCCCAAGACGACGCGCAGCACGGTTTCCTCGCCGCTCGCGAGCTGATCGGCATAGGTCCGGAGATGCTCCAACTCGCGGATCGCCAGCTGCGCTCGCGCATGGAGCAGGCGGCCCTCGTCGGTCAAGCTCACCCGGTAACCGCTGCGGTCGAGCAGCTTCAGGCCGAGTTGCTCTTCAAGCCGGGCGATGGCGGCGAACACGGAGGGATGAGTCCGGTGCAAAGCCTTGGCTGCGGCTTGAAAGCTGCCTTGAGCGGCGACCGCGTCGAAACATCTGAGATCGTGAAGCTTTAGGCCATCCATAGTCGGAAAGTCCTACAGGGGTTGTTCAATCATAGTAATTTTCTTCGATAGTTGCCACGCTTAGCTTTGTCCCATCCGAGATCGCGCGAACGCGCCCAATGGATGAGGCCCAAAATGACCGAGACCCTTCATTTCACCGCGGGCGATGGGACCCGCATTGCCTACAGGCTGGACGGTCCGGAAGGCCGGCCGGAGCTGGTGCTTTCCAATTCGATCGCCACGACGTTCCATATGTGGGATGGCCAGGTTCCCGAGCTCGCCAAATCTTTCCGCCTGCTGCGCTATGATTTTCGCGGCCATGGCGGCTCCGACGCACCGGCCGACGCCTATTCGCTCGACCGTCTCGGCCGCGACGTGCTGGAACTGCTCGATTTCCTCGGACTTGCGCGCGTCCATTTCCTCGGCCTGTCGCTCGGCGGTTTCGTCGGCCAGTGGCTGGGCATCCATGCACCGGAGCGCATCGAGCGCCTGATCCTCTCCAACACCTCGCCGCATCTCGGGCCAGCGTCCTATTTCGACGAGCAGATACACAACGTGCTTTCAGTCGACGATCTGTCGGCCACGGCCGACATGTTCATGCGCAACTGGTTCCCGGCCTCGATGCTTGCCGGCTGGGACGAGACGGTCGCGCCCTTCCACGCCGCGATTCTCGCCATGTCGCCGCAAGGCCTCGCCGGATGCTTCGCCGCGGTCCGCGACGCCGACCTGCGCCGCCCGATTTCGCTGATCACCGCGCCGACGTTGGTCATCGGCGGCGAGGACGACAAGGTGACGCTGGCAAGCCACAGCGAGGCCATCGCGGCCGCGATTCCCGGCGCCGAGCTTCTTCTGCTCCCCGGTGTCCATCTGCTCAATGTCGAGCAGCCGATGGAGTTCATGGAAGCGGTGCTGGGCTTCCTGGGCGCAGTTCCCAATAGCGAGGCAGCTGTGTCCAATCACTTACCGGCGCCCTGCTAGCGATCGGCTAATGCCATACGCGCCTTCGTGCCGGGACCATAGGTGACGATTAGCGATCGCCGATCGTCACTTTGTTGATCTTCGTACCGTGCGGGAGGTCTTTTACTTGCCGGTGAATTTGGCCGGCCATGTGCACTTTGACCACGAAGAGAGTCTTTTCGATTTGCTTAGCGGACATTTCGCCACCGAGTACGGGTGGCGTTTCGAAGTCGTAACATTCGCCGTCCGCCAGGACCAATGCCTTCTTTCGTGCCGCCGCCGCTAAGCCAGCCAGCAACAGTTCGTCGCGACGACCAGGATCGGCGAGCTGGGCTATAAGCGCCGGCCACGTTTTCGACACGTGGGTCAATCGGCCCCCGATCATGTCCAGCAATTTGACGGAACCATCGGGAGCCCGGAAGAAAATGTCGCCGAATACAGAGACTGCGGTGGGCTCCAGGCCATCAAGCCCAATCCACTTCCAGCCGTCCAGCGCTTCCCAGACATCCTTCTTGGATGGCTCGATAAATAGATACTGGAGACCGTCCGGCCATGGGCTTCCGGCAGCTTGTGCATTCGGCTTCGAAACAGAATTCCCGAAGACAGAAGAAATAAAGCGAGAAAAAGAATTAGCCATACCCCACCCCCTGCAACATCACACACTTATCGCAGAATGATCGGCGATCAAACGTCGTCACCGACTCGCCGGTGATGGCCGTCGCCCCACGCCAGTTTTTGCGCTAGATAGAGCCAAGCTCATGCGACGAGGGGTGAATGCGGATAAAGGTCGTCGGAACCGGAAGGACGGTACCGGCTGAGCGGGTGACGACGCGCGCGCTGGAGGAGCGGCTCGGCCTTGGCCAGGGCACGCTGGAAACCGTCACCGGCGTCATCGAGCGCTATGTCTGCCAGGCCGAATCACAGATCGATCTCGCTTGCGCCGCGGCATCGCTCGCGCTTGAGGATGCCGGCCTAGAGCCCGGTGCCCTGGATCTGATCATCGGCGGCTGCGGCGTGCCTTACCAGCCGCTGCCGGCGACCGCGCCTTTGGTCATGCAGCGCCTCGGGCTGGCGGACGGCTCGGCCGCCGCCTTCGACGTCAACAGCACCTGCCTCGGCTTCCTCACCGCCTTTGAGACTGCCGGCCGCATGATCGAAGCGGGGCAATGCGAGACGGCCCTGGTCTTCTCGTCCGAAGTCGCTTCGCGCGCGCTGCCGTGGCAGGACGCGCCGGAGATCGCAGCACTTTTCGGCGACGGCGCTGCGGCGGCCGTGCTGCGCAAGGCCAGGCCGGGCGAGGGCAAGGTCGCGGCGAGCCTGATGCGCACTTATCCATCGGGCTGGGAAGCTTGCGGCATCGGTTCGGGCGGCACGCGCTTCGATTTCCGCAAGGAGCAGGAAGCGTTCGCCGCGCACAGCCTGTTCCACATGGATGGCAAGGAGCTGTTCCGGCTGACCTCGCGGCACTTCAACAGCTTCGTCGACATCCTGCTCGAGCGGGCGGGCTGGCAGCGGGAGGACGTCGATCTCGTCGTGCCGCATCAGGCGAGCCCCTTCGCGCTTGCGCATATGGCGCGCCAGACCGGCTTTGCGCCGCAAAAGCTGGTCGACATCTCCGCCCGCTTCGGCAACCAGATCGCCGCCTCCATGCCCTTCGCGCTCGACGTCGCGCGCCGTGAGGGGCGGGTGGCGGCGGGCATGAAGCTGCTCTTCCTCGGTACTTCCGCCGGCGTCTCCCTCGGCGGCATGGCGCTGGAGGTCTGAGCGATGGCCGTCCTCGTCACCGGCGCCAGCGGGTTCCTGGGCTCCCATGTGCTCGAGCGGCTGGCCGCTTCCGGCACGCTGGCGCTCGGGCTCGGCCGCGATGAAACGCGCTGCGCCGCTCTCGAAGCGGCCGGCCATCGCATCATCCGTCACGATCTCGCGCAGCCGTTCGATGCCACCCTCGACCCCAGGCTGGGCAGGGTCGAACGGATCATCCACTGCGCGGCGCTTTCGTCGCCCTTCGGACGCCTCGCGGACTTCGAGGCGGCCAATGTCACGGCAACACGGAACCTTGTCAATTTCGCCAGGCGGCAAGGCGTCAGCCGTTTCGTCCACATCTCCAGCCCGTCCGTCTGCTTCGCCTTCCGAGACCAGCTTGGCCTTGCCGAGGACGCGGCCTTGCCGGAGCCGGTCAATCACTATGCCCGCACCAAGCGCGAGGCCGAAAAGATCGTGCTCGGCCAGCCCGATGTTCATCCTATGGTGCTGCGGCCGCGCGGCATCTACGGCAAGGGCGATCGGGCGCTGCTGCCGCGCCTGATCAAGGCGGCGAAAAGCCGGCCGCTGCCGCTGTTTCGCGACGGCCGGGCGGCCATCGACCTCACTTATGTCGACGATGTCGTCGATGCGGTGATGGCGGCGCTCGCCGCACCTGGCGAAGCCGAGGGTCGGATCTTCAACATCTCCGGCGGCGAGATGCTGCCGGTCCGCCGCATCGCCGACGCGGCCTGCATCCGCGCCGGCTTGCACGCGCGCTGGCGGCCGATGCCGCTCGCGCCGGCGATGCTGGCGGCGGGCTTGATGGAAGCGGTGGCGCTGCGGTTGCCCGGCTGGCCCGAGCCGCCGGTCACCCGCTACGGGCTTGGTCTCTTCGCCTACGCGCAAAGCCTCGATCTTTCCAAGGCGAAACGCGTTCTCGGCTGGGCGCCGAAAATCTCGTTCGAACAAGGGCTCGACCGCACCTTTGCCGGCGGGGCCAGGCCATGAAGCTCGTCTTCGCCAACAGCGCCTGGGTCAACGCCGCCGAGCGGCTGATCCTGCGCGGCGGCACCTGGCAAAGCGTCAGGCTGCGTGTCCGCTACGGGCTGTTCTTTCACCCCGCCGCCGGACCGGTGCTGGTCGACACCGGCTACACGCCGGACGCGCTGAGCGGCGAGCGGCGCGGCCGGATGCTTCGGCTCTACGGCGCGCTGCTGAAACCTCAGCTCAATGCCGACGAGCAGGTTCTGTCGGTGCTGCGCCGTTTCGGCCTGTCGCCTGACGATATCCGCACAGTCATCGTCACCCATTTCCATGCCGACCACATTTCCGGCCTGTCGCTGTTCCGCAACGCGCGTTTCATCGCCAGCGACACCGCCTGGGCGCGGGTCAAGGCGCGCACGCCGCGCCAGAATTTGCGCCATGGCGTCTTCATCGAATTGTTTCCCGCCGACTTCGAGTCGCGGCTCGACGGACTATCCGGCAAGCTGCGCATCGAGCCTCGCGGCGACATGCCGGGCGGCACGGATCTCTTCGGCGACGGCAGCGTGATCGCTGTCGATCTTCCAGGCCACGCCGATGGCCAGTTCGGCCTGTTGTTCAATCGCCTCGAGCGACCGCTGCTCTACGCCGTCGACGTGCAATGGCTGCTCGCCGCTTTGATCGAGAGCCGCACGCCGGGTTTCCCGGCCACCCTGATCGCCGAGGATGCGGCGGCCATCGAGCCGACCAGCGCCATGCTGCGCCGCTTCCTCAGCACGGGCGGCGAGGTGATGCTCTGCCATGATCCCGCGCCGACGCCTTATGACCTCGCGCCGGAGATTGCATGAGCCGGCTGGCCGAAGCGGTAGGATCTTTCGCTCTGACGCGCTGGGTGGCGCGCAAGAGCCGCGCGGATTTCGAGCGCTGGCAGGCAGGCGCCTTGCGCCGCTTCCTCGACCGCGACCTGCCGCGCGCTCCCTTTTATGGCAAGGCGCCGGCCTGCCTCACCGACCTGCCGGTGACCGACAAGGCGCTGCTGATGGCGCGCTTCGACGAGTTCAACATCCACGGCCTCACCGCCGCGCCAGCCTGGGCGGCCCTGGCGCGCGACGGACGCGCAGGCGCGCTGACGGTCGGCGCCAGCACCGGCACCTCCGGCAATCGCGGCCTGTTCGTGATTTCGGAAGCGGAGAAATACCGCTGGCTGGGAACGATCCTCGCCAAGGCGGCGCCCGATCTTGTCTGGCGCGGCATGCGCGTCGCCGTCATCCTGCCGCAGAACACCGGGCTTTACGACAGCGCCCGCAAATCGCGCCTGATCAAGCTTGCATTCTTCGATCTGACCTTGGGGCCGGAAAGCTGGCGCGCCGCGCTCGAAGCCTTCGACCCAACAGTCATCATCGCGCCGCCAAAGATCCTGCGGCATTTTGCGTCCGAGAACTTCCAGCTCCGGCCCAAGCGCGTTTTTTCCGCCGCCGAGACGCTCGATCCGGTCGACCGTCCGGTTATCGAGAATTTCTTCCGGCTGCCGCTCGATCAGATCTATATGGCGACGGAAGGCCTGTTCGCGGTGACCTGCAGACAGCGCGGCCTGCATCTTGCCGAAGACTCCGTCTTCTTCGAATTCGAGCCGGCGGGCGAGGGGCTGGTGACGCCGCTGGTGACAGCATTTCGCCGTCAAACCCAGATCATGGCGCGCTACAGGATGAACGACCTGTTGCGCTTGTCCAAAGAACCTTGTCGGTGTGGTTCGCCGTTGCGCTGCGTCGACGAAATCGTCGGCCGGATGGACGATGTTTTCCGATTCACGTCGCCGGACGGCCCGATCCTGGTCACGCCCGATGTGCTGCGCAACGCGGTGCTGAAAGCCGACCGCCGCATCGACGATTTCCGCCTTGTCCAGACCGGGCCGGAGAGCATCGAGCTCAGGCTTCCGCCGACGCTCCCGGACGATGCGGCGGTGGCCGCGCATCAGGCGGTTCGCGCGCTCCTGGAAATGCGAAAGGCCGCCGCCACCGTGACGCTCGTCCGCGCGCCGCTGCCGTTGGAAACAGGCCGCAAGCTGCGCCGCGTCGAATGCCGCCTGGAGCCGGCGCGATGAGCGGCGCGGCGACGATGGAAAGGCCCGTGCAGCAGGCCGACCGCGTCGAGAACAAGCCGGCGAAGGTCGCGGCTTTCGTAAGCCTCTTCAGCGAAGTGCCGGTGCGCGATCTCATCGCCAACCTCAAGACGAAGGTGGAGACCTTCGAAATTGCCGGCCGCGTTTTTCCGCTGACGCTGAACGACGCCGATGATGCGCCCAACTGCTATATCTGCTGCCCGGCCAGCGCCTATATCGACTACGCTATCGACGAGACGCGCAACTTCGCCGCCCACCCGCTGTTGCGGCGCGCGCTCAACGCGTTGATCAGGGCCTGCGCGCCCCTGGTCAGGGCAAGCGGCCTCGACCATCAGGCGCAGGTCAACAACTGGCTCTATTCGACCAATCCGGTGCCGCTGCTCGACCGGCCGACAGTCGCGTCGCTGCGCTCGGCCTTGACCGCGCGTTTCCCCGATCGCGCCATCGTCATCCGTTCGTTGAACGATATCGCCGATCCGGCGACGATTGCCGCCTTGAAGGCCGAGGGGTTCCGCGTGCTGGCGGCGCGCCAGATCTACGTCTTCGCCGACCGCAGCGCCGCGCCCGCCATGACGCGCGACATGAAGCGCGATCGCGCCCGCCTGTGCGCGACACCGTTCGAGCGGGTCGGAAACGGCGATTTCAGCGAGGCTGACTATGCCCGCGCCGAGCAGCTCTACGATATGCTCTATCTCGACAAATACACGCCGCTCAATCCGCACTACACCGCCCGCTACATCGCCGAGATGCACCGGCGCGGCATCATCAGCCTGGCGGGATTGCGCCGGCCCGGCGGCGAGCTGGTCGCCGTCACCGGCCTGTTCGAAAACGGCCGCACGTTGACCCAGCCGATCGTCGGCTACGACACCAGTCTGCCGGTGGCCGACGGGCTCTACCGCATGATGATGGCGGTGGCGCAGGACCACGCCACGTCGCGCGGCCTGTTCTTCAACATGAGCGCGGGCGCCGTAGGTTTCAAACGCCGGCGCGGCGCGGTCGCGGCGATCGAATACAACGCCGTCTATGCCGGGCATCTCCCGCTTCGCCGGCGCGTGGTGATCCGTCTCATGGAGACGGTGCTGGCGCTGATCGGCATTCCCCTGCTCAGGAGGTTCGAACTGTGAGTGAGGGCCGGCGGGAAGCCTATTGGCAGGCGGTGGCGCTGTCCGCCGATATCGGCAAGCGGCCGAAGCGTATCCTTTTCGACGGCGAGCCCCTGGTGCTGTTCCGCTCGACGCAAGGTGTCGCCGCGTTGTTCGACCGCTGCCCGCACCGGCTGGTCGAGCTGTCGACCGGCAAGGTGGTCGGCGGCGAGATCGAATGTCCCTATCACGGCTGGCGTTATGACGGCGAGGGACGCTGCACGGCGATTCCCGGCCATGTCGGCGCCTTGCCGCATTACCGGGTCCGCCGCTTCGCCGCGATCGAGCGCGACGGGGTGGTCTTCATCTCGTCCGGCACGCCCAAGGACGAGCCTTACCTGCATTGCATGCAAGGCAAGGATATCATCCTGCGGCGGGTGCGCTCGTCGACGCAGTCGACGGTCGTCGATGCGGCGGAAAACATCCTCGATGCCACCCACACCCACTTCACCCATAAGGGCCTGCTGCGCGGCCTCACCTCGAAACGCCATCTGGTGCGGGTCGAGGTGACGGGCGGCGAGGGCTGGGTCGAGGCTAGCTACACCGGCGAGGACCGCCAGCAGGGCCTGATCAGCCGGCTGCTGGAAGGCGAGCGCGCCAAGACCATCGGCCGCTTCCGCCATCCCGGCATCGCCGAGCTCGAATATTGGGGCAAGGACGGGCTGGTTCTGGCCACCACATTCCACCTCCGCCAGGCCGATGAGCGCATCGTCGAAGGCGTCGGCTGGCTGATCGGCCGGCGCCAGGGCTTGCTCGGCGAGCTGAAAGCGCTGGCCTTCAAGCCGCTCTTCACCGTCGCGCTGCACCAGGACCGCCGGGTGTTGAAATCGGCAAGCGACAATGCCCGTTTCGCGCCACTGGCTCTGCCGGTCATCGGCCCGCTCGATTTCCTGCGCCGCGACATAGCGGCGATCATGGAAGGCAGGATGCCGGGAGCAGCGAGCGAGGCCAGGGTGCACGAGATCGAGCTGTGAACTGAAGTTCACGCATCTTGATCTGAGCGTCTGTGTGAATTATAGTTCACAGATGATCGAGGTCCGGCAGACAGCCGATTTCGCCAACTGGCTGGACGGACTTCGCGATGCTGCGGCTCGCCTGCGCATCGCTGCCCGCATTCGTCGGGTCGAAATCGGCAACATTGGTGATGTCAAATATTTCGATGGCATCGGCGAACTTCGGATCGACCATGGCCCAGGCTACCGGCTCTACTTTGTGAAGATCGGAAACGCCGTGATCATCCTGCTCTGTGGCGGCGACAAGTCCAGCCAAAGGCGCGACATCGCCAAGGCGAAACAAATGGCAAAGGAGATATGACGATGCCTCTCGAAACCACCCGCTTCGACATTCTCGATTACCTGAAAACCCCGGAGGATCGCTTGGCCTACATCGAGGCCGCTTTCGAGGATGGTGATCCTGCGCTCATAACGCATGCGTTGGGCGACGTAGCGCGCTCCATAGGCATGACGGCCGTGGCTAAGAACGCCGGTGTCACGCGGGAGGCGCTCTACAAGGCATTGAGCGAGAAGGGTGATCCGCGCCTCAGCACACTGCTGGGTGTCACCAAGGCACTTGGTCTGCAACTTGACGTGAAACCTATCGGCCCTGGCTCGCTCGGGGCATGAGCATATCAAACTGGCCCGTTCCACTCGATATCCCGCGTCGACGCCGCCTGCAGGCTGATCCGCTCACGCCACGCGATCCCGGCGATCTCCGCCAGCGCCGGCCATTGCGCCCTGACCGGGGCTGAATCGCCCGGCCAATCGAGCAGTTCCTGGCCCTCGCGCATCGCCTTGCGGAAACGGGCGAGCCCGCCTGAACGAAGCGCCACCGGCAATCCATAGATCCACATCGCGAGGCGCACCGTTTGCGGCACTGTGGCGTCCGGCCTGACTTCCGGACCGTCGCCGAGCACAGCAGCGGCAAACCGCGCCGGATCGCGGAAGAAATGCAGGCCGCTGACCGCCCGCGGATTGCATTCGAGCGGCAGCACGCGGCCGTCCGGCTCGCGCATCAGGTCGAAGGAAATCTGCCCGGTCCAGGTCGTGCCCGCGACGATGCGCTGGACCAGATCGCATGCAGCCTCGTCCTCGACCCGCTCGAAGAAGATGCCGGCGCCCTTGCCGGCGCGATAGGGAGAACGGTAGAGCGCCAGCGCCTTGAGCCGTCCCTTGCGCGCCACCGCATAGGCGCTGATCTCTTCGCCCTCGACGAAACGCTGCGCCACCCAGGGCATGGCGGGCGAGGGCGCGATCGCATCGAGGAAATCCGGTGTCGGCCGCAGCAGGACATGGCTGGCGAAGCGCGACCAGACCGGCTTGAACACCAGGTCGCGCGAGTGGCCGCGCACCGACTCCAGATCGTCGCGGGAATTGAGAAGCGTCGTCTGCGGCACCGCCAGGCCGAGCTGTTCGGCAAGCCGGATGAAGCTGTGCTTGTTATGGACCTGCGCCAGCAACCCGATGTCGTGGGCGAACAATTTTCCCGGCATGGTCCTGCCGCGCCAGGCCAGCGCAAGGTGAAAGATCTCCTCGCAGGTCGGGATGACCAGTTCGACGCCTTCAGCCCTTATCAGCGCTTCCACCGCATTCGCATAGGCTTGCGGTTCGAAGCGCGGTGGCGGCAGGCGGTGATAGCGCGCGCAGGCCTTGCTCGCCGCCGCGATCGGCCGCGCCGGCGTGTCGGCCAGGATCACCCTGCGCCCCGCGCCGTGGACAAGGCGCGCCAGATGCAGCGCCGCCGGCGCGCGCGCGCCGGTTATCAGGATGGTTCCGTCAGCCCCCGGCATCGGTCACGCGGTCGTTTCAGCCGCGACGACCGTTGCGCGAAATCGCCGTGCTTGGCAATCGCGCTACTTCACGTCGAGCTGCGTCCGCGACTACAGCTTCGCCTTGAAGCGTTTCACCTTCTTGCTGGCATAGTCGCCATTGCGCAGGTCCGATTTGCCGCGGCGGTCCCTGAACTCGTACCAGTCTCCGCTTGGAGATTTGCGCTGGTAGATCACCTTGCCGGCCTGGCGATGCTCGAAGCAGCTCAAGGAGGTCTTGGCGCCCCATGAACCGCGCCAGGTAGCCCGGAAACACAGTTTGCCGCCGCCGGGCATGAACCAGATACCCTCGCCGTAGCTCGGCTTGTCCTCAGTGGACCAGGCCGTAAACTGCCGCTTGCCAACCGCAAAAAAAGCGGCACCATGGTTGCCCCAACGCCAGGTACGGTTTTTGTAGAGCTGATAGATGCCTTCGTCGGAGACGGCGGTGGCCTTCGCCGCCTTGTCGCCGATCCTGTTCGCGGCCTTGGCGATTGCGGTGTCCTGCAGGCCGATAACAAAAACGGAGCAGGCGAGCGCCGCTCCGACAAACTTCCCCACTGCGCTTTTCACGATTTTACTCCGCCCACTGATTTACGCATACGCTTCACCCGCCGCCGAGCCAGCCCGGCGGCAACCCCCACTTTGACACATATAGCCGGAGCCCGTCCCGGTCTGGCCGGGGCGGGCATGGTCACGTCCCTTATGGCAAGACGTGCTGGGTCACACGCCAGTCGGGCAGGCCGTAGCCGCCCAGCCACGGCCAGACTTCCTTCTGGTTGAAGTAGACGACCGAGGTGAGGGCCGGAAACTCCGCATAGGACTTGCGGGAATCATCCGCCCATTTCGAGACATAGTCCTGCTTGCCGACATAGCCGAGCTCAGCCACGATGACCGGCTTGTTGAAGCCGGCCACGCGGTCGTAACCGGGCTTCAGCGACTCTTCGAACGTCCGGTCGCGGCCGACCTCGTCATTGTCCTTCTTCTGCAGGCCGAATACCGACAGGCCGATGACGTCGACATAGTCGTCGCCGGGATAATATTTCTCCAGGCCTTCGACACCCTTTGGCGACCACATGTATTTTGCCGCCGGCGCGGCCTTGCGGCAGACGTCCACCTCGCGCTTGTAGGCGGCGATCCAGTCTTTTGGCGCCCAGTTGGCCCAGGTGAAGCGGCCATTGGTGTCTTCCATTTCCTGCGCCCAGCGGATGGTGACCTGGCTCTTCATCTGTCCGACCAGATTGCAGATCGCCTGCATGTTGGCGTCGTATTTGCCGCTCAATATGCCATTCTTCAGCTCGGGCGGCGTGATGCGCCAGTCCTTCGACCATGTCCAAGGCTCGATGGTGATCAGCAGCGAGCGGCCGCGCTGCTGCGCATAGGCGTCCGCCAGCGGCAGTGTCGACAGGTCTACGTCTTCCCAAGGCAGGAACAGTTCCTCGATGCTGGCCGACTTGTCATTGCTGAAATCGCCATAAGGATCGTAGGAGCCGAAGGCCGACGCGGCCGAACTCGTCTTGATCGGATCCGTTCCCGTCTGCGATCCCGCCGAAGCCGGGAACGCAAGGCCGCCGCCGATAATCAGTGCCGACACGAATGCAGTTGCTGTGGAGTAATTCATACTTGCCTCCCATGGCTCCGACGTCCGACGGACATCGGAACTCGCCGCTGCGTGCCGGCATGGACCGGTGCGCAACCCTAGCGTCTGCCAACGTGAATCGTGGGTTTCCTGAGCGATGGGGACGGTCGTGTTTGCCGAGCGCCGTCCACCGAGGTTATCTCTCGAGATCCTCTACCTGAAACCCGGAGATAAGGTCGCCGCGATACTCACAAATTCGCGTCAACATTATGATATTAACCCTCTCTTATATAAGAGCCTATACTCGGCGAGAGTCAAGCGCAATTAACCGTTACTTAACCTTATAGCCACCGGTATGGTTAACGGAAGGAAGGCTCGCGCCGGCCCCGAGCGTTTCACACCAGCCAGCGTTGCGGCCGCGCCCGGACGGCTGGGGTGGCGATGGCCATGGTTGGTTAACCAGCTCCCAACAAGCTTGGTTAACGAAAGCCTAATTTTGTTGACTCTGCATTAGCTTAAGCCGATTCTATAGCGGGGATGAATGCGTTCGACCGGCTTAGCCGGGCGGGTAGGGCGTGGGTAGCATGGGCGTATCTGGGGATGCCGACATTGTCGGCGGCAAAACGACGCCAATGGGCAAGCCTGGCGGGGTTTCGACCGGCCACGGCCCCAAGGGCCCCTATCTCGTGCCGGTGCTCACGCCGCCCCAGCAATTGATCCTGCGGCTTGGCCTCGCTTTCTGGTTCCTCACGCTGGTCTTCTTCTGGTCCTGGTGGTTGCGGCCCGAGCATATCGATCACGTCGGGCCATTTGCCTTCGCCACAATCGTGCTGGCCTGGCTGACCTTGATGCCGATGTATTTCCTGCTCAACGTCCATGCCTCGAGGAAGTCGTCGAAGCTGCACGCGATCCCGAAGCGCTCGCGCGTCGCCATGGTGGTCACCAAGGCGCCGTCCGAACCCTTTGCCGTGGTCCAGCGCACATTGGAAGCGATGCTGGCGCAAGACTATCCGCATGACACCTGGCTTGCCGACGAGGATCCGACCGAGGCGACGGTTCACTGGTGCGACGCGCATGGCGTGCTGATTTCGACCAGGCGCGGCCGCAAGGACTATCACCGCAAGACCTGGCCGCGCCGGACCCGCTGCAAGGAAGGCAATCTAGCCTTCTTTTACGACCACTACGGTTACGAGCGCTACGACTTCGTCGCCCAGATGGACGCCGATCACGTGCCGACGCCGACCTATTTGAGGGAAATCCTCTATCCGTTTGCCGATCCCGGCGTCGGCTATGTCTCGGCGCCCAGCATCTGCGACAACAATGCCGACGAAAGCTGGGCGGCTCGTGGCCGGCTTTTCCCGGAAGGCATGTTCCACGGTCCCTTGCAGTCCGGCCACACAGGCGGCGGCGCGCCGCTCTGCATCGGTTCGCACTACGCCGTCAGGACGCGGGCGTTGCGCGAGGCAGGCGGCCTTGGTCCGGAACTGGCCGAGGATCATTCCACCTCGATGCTGATCAACGCCGCCGGCTGGCGCGGCGTGCATGCCATCGACGCCATCGCCAATGGCGATGGCCCCCAGACCTTCGCCGATCTCGTCACCCAGGAATTCCAGTGGTCGCGCAGCCTGGTGACGATCCTGCTCGAATACACGCCGAAATATTTCGGCAAGCTGACACCACGGCTGAAGTTCCAATTCCTGTTCTGCCAGCTCTGGTACCCGCTGTTCGCGGTCTTTGCGCTGATGATGTATGTGATGCCGATCTATGCGCTGGCCACCGGACGCAACTTCGCCGACGTCATGTTTGCCGAATTCGTCCTCTACTATGCGCCGAATTCGGTGGCGCTGGTCGGGCTGGTGATCATGCTCAAGGCCTTCGGCCTGTCGCGGCCGACGACGGCAAAGACGCTGAGTTGGGAAGGCACGCTGTTCCTGTTCTTCGCCCGCTGGCCCTGGGTGCTCTGGGGCACGTTGTCGGCCGTGCGCGACTGTGTGACGAAATCCTTCGTCGACTTCCGCGTCACGCCGAAGGGCAGCGGCCCGAAGCAACTTCTGCCTGCGCGCGCCTTCGCGCCCTATGTCGTGCTGGCGATTGGCGCGGCCCTGCCGGTGCTGCTGGTCAAACATCCTTTCGACGCCACCGGCTTCTACTGGTTCGCCGCTTTCAACGCCTTCCTCTATGGCCTGCTGGTCACTGTGATCATCGCCAGGCATGTTCGTGAGAACCGGATATCGCTGTGCGCCAACGCAGCGAAATTCGCCCTGCATGCTTCCCTCGCGCTGATCGCGCTCGGTGTCCCGCTTGCTGGTTTCTACGATCGCGGGCTCGAGGGTCTCTACGGGCTGCAGCAGGGGGCCGGCGGCTTTCGCGTGGTCCGGATCGCCTATGTGATTTCCGGCGCCGGCATGGGCGACATCGGCTCGCGCAGGTTTTATTTCGACCCCGGTTGGGAAGCGCCGCGCTAGATCAGGATGAGGTTCGTTGAATCGTCATCCTGATCTAACTCTTTGTTGGAGCATGATCTTTTCCGAAAACCGGTTCCCACTTTTCGGGATCATGCTCCATAGCAATTTTCGGGAAAGGTATGAGCGCTTGCGCTCGGCGTCTTCGCCCTGGCCGTTCGGTCCGGAATTGCGTCAAAGCAAACAGGCAGAGCGGTTCGCCGTTTCGGTGAAACGGTGAAACGCTCTGGCTTCCCGCGCCTGTCGTCCGGCATGTCCCTTTCGCTGGCGCGTCCAAAAGATCGAATTTAATAAACATCGACCGGATGTCGAAAGACCGCGCTCATAACGTCGTTTGCGCGAATTTTAATAAGTCTCCTCTAATATTCAGCCGCGATGCGAGTGGATGTGAGCCGCTTGCGCAGCATGAATGCGAGGCGGGGAGAAAATATCTCCGCGCTCCATCAAGAAATACTGCGGCAGAGGATGGCAATGATGAAGTTCGCGAAAGGCGCGGTAGCGGTTGGCGGAAGATATGCCGTCGCGCTTGCAGCTGTCGCACTGGTCTCGATGGTGTCGGGCTGCCAGAGCATGGATACGATGAAAACCGGCTCGCTCAGCGTCAAGCCGGTGACGGAGCAGCTCGGCAAGAAGACGCACCACGTCAGCAACAGGCGGCTGCATGTGGTCAATCGCAAGACGATGACGCGCATGACCAGCGTGACGCGCGTCAGGGAAGAAGCCTACGCGGCTTTCGTGCGCCCTCGGCGGCTGCGCGATGCGGCGCCGGTCAAGATATCCTATACGCTGGGCAGCGTCGGTCCGCTGCTTGGCCATTCGCCGTGGATCTGCGGCCCGAGCGGCTTCGGCCAGCGCTCGGCCTGTCGGGCGCGTTGACCCGCCCATTCCGTCGCCGGGGGGCATGGGCCGGAGGCGAGGGGAAGCGTGCGATGCACGCGCTGCCTCTTGCCTCCGGCCGCCAGTCGTCGCCAGTTCCACGAACCTCGTGGATCACCCCCCACGGAGCCGTAGCGGTCAGCTCTGCTCCTCCGGATCCGCGGCTCCTTCCAATCTTCGTCGCAGCACCGTGATCACGCCATGCATGGTGTTGATGTCCTCGACCGCGAGCCCTTCGGCGAGGTCGTTGATCCAGGGTGCCTGAAGGCGCATGGCCGCGTCGTAAGCCTGGCTGCCCTTGTCCGTCAGCATCACGAGCTGCGCCCGCCGATGGTGCGGGTTGGTCTTGAAGGCGATGAGTCCCTCGCCCTGCAGGTCGTTGACGATGCGCTGCACGTTCTGCCGGTTGGCGCCGAGGTCGCGCGCCAGCCATGCCACAGGCTGTGGCCGCTCGGCCGCTACGATAGCTCCAAGAACCTGCCAACGGGCACTGGTGAGGCCGAGATCGGCCACCAGCCTGTCGCCGGCTGCACTGATGCGGCTGTTCAACCTGAACAGATCGAGGATGAGATCGCTCAAGGCCTTGCCAGCCGCTGTCCGTTTCATATCGCGCGATTGTGTCATTCTATTTCCATATTGACATCATAGTGTCAAATTCAGTAAGTATGCATGGTAACAGATTGACACCATAGCACCAATATATGGGAGTTCCCGATGATCCATATGCGTCCTCTCGACCCTGCTTTCCCGATCGACCGTCAAGTCGCGCTCGACGCCAACGCCGTCGTGCTGGTCAATGTCTTCACACTCGACAAGGCCGACGAGCAGGCCTTCCTGGCGGTCTGGCAAGACGACGCAGTCTTCATGAAGCGGCAGCCGGGCTTCATCTCGACCCAGCTGCACCGTGCGCTCGGCGACAGCCCGACCTATCTGAACTACGCGATCTGGGATTCGACCGCCGCTTTCCGCGCGGCATTCATGCATCCGCAGTTCAGGGCGAAGGTTTCGGCCTACCCGTCCTCGTCGGTCGCTTCGCCGCACCTTTTCCAGAAAGTCGCCGTGCCAGGCATCTGTTTAGCCTGAGCGCTATTTCCGGCGCGGCTTCGCCCTCCCGGCGGCGGCCGCCTTGCTCGGCCAATGCCAGCCGTCGCCCTCACCATGCGCGGGCTGCGGCCGCGCCACATAGGCGAGCGCGCCGTTGGCCTCCAGATAGACGCGTGACAGCATCTCGGCCAGCACGCCCGACGTCACAGCTTGCAGCCCGGCGATAACCAGGAA
This sequence comes from Mesorhizobium sp. M2A.F.Ca.ET.043.05.1.1, assembly GCF_003952445.1. Taxonomy (NCBI): domain Bacteria; kingdom Pseudomonadati; phylum Pseudomonadota; class Alphaproteobacteria; order Hyphomicrobiales; family Phyllobacteriaceae; genus Mesorhizobium; species Mesorhizobium sp. M2A.F.Ca.ET.043.05.1.1. The sequence continues at coordinate 2,842,344 of NZ_CP034446.1, read as the reverse complement.
GAAGCCGGTGATCAGCATCGGCCTGGTGCCGATGTCCTGCCCCCAGAAGACCTTGATCGCGAAGAGATAGGCCAGGATCAGCGAGCCGAGCACGCCGAGCACGATGCCGATGCCGCCGAAGAAATGGCCGGGCCGCGTGCGATAGCGCAGGAAGAAGAACATGAAGACGAGGTCCAGCACCACACGGAAGGTACGCGAGATGCCGTATTTCGACTGGCCGTGGATGCGGGCGTGATGCGTCACCACTTCCTCGGCTATGCGTCGCGGCGTCGTCACCGTCGCGAGCCACGCCGGGATGAAGCGGTGCATCTCGCCATAGAGCCGCACGCTGCGGATGACGCTGCCGCGGAACACTTTCAGGCTGCAGCCATAGTCCTTGAGCTTAACGCCGGTGACCCGCGCGATCAGCCTGTTGGCGATGCGGGACGGCAGGCGGCGCAACCAGAACCCTTCCTTGCGGTCCTTGCGCCAGCCGGCGACGAGGTCGAGATCCTCGGTCAGCAGGCGATAGACCATGCGCGGAATGTCGAAGGGGTCGTTCTGCAGGTCGCCGTCGAGCGTCGCGATGACGTCGCCGCGCGCGGCGTCGAGGCCGGCCTGCATGGCGGCGGTCTGCTTGTAGTTGCGCACCAGCTCCACGCCATGCACATGCGGCCCGTACTGCGCCGCCAGCCGGCGGATCTCGGCGGGCGTGGCATCGGTGCTGCCATCGTCGACCAGCACCACCTCCCACGGCTGGCTGTAATTCTCCATCGCCTGATGGATGCGCACAAGCAGCGGCTCGACATTGTCAGCCTCGTTATACATCGGGATGACGATGGAAAGCTTGTGCTCGGGCATGACGGCGCCCTCGGGCAATCCCGATGCGGGGATGGGAAGCACGTTCATGGCGGTCATTTCCTTGCCGGTCCCGCCGCCGGGTTTTCCGGCAGCGTCGATTTCGAGGGGAACAGCCAGGCGATCGCACCGGTTGCGACCGCCGAGCACAGGATGAAGAGGTGCAGCGCGAGCGCCGCTTGCAAGCCGTCCTTCATGGCGATGCCGGAATAGAGCAGCGCCGCGGCGGCGCCGGCCTCATAGGTGCCGAAGCCGGCGACGCCCTGCACCGGCAGGATGGCGGCTGCCTCCGCGCCGACGGCGCCGGGAAAGGCGGTCTGGAACGAGGTGTTGAGCAGCATGGCGAGCAGCCAGCCCTGCACGCCGAGCTTCAGCGCCCAGTTGGCGATCGTCCACCACCAGCCATAGCGCGAGCGCCCCGTCGCCTCGGTGAAGATGTCGCGCAATTTGCCGAGCTTGGAGACGATCCTGCCGCCGGCCGTCCAGTTGTGCGGCGCGCGGGCCCAGCGCGGCAGGTACCAGGCGGCGGCGATCAGCGCCGCAATGCCGGCGGCCCGCAGCGCCAGATGCAGGCCCGGCCATACGAGGCAGGCCAGCACGCCGACGACGAAAGCGTCCTGCAGCCTGAACCAGAGAAGAGAGGCGCTGGCGCGCACGATCGACACGCCGAACACCTGACGCAGCAGGATCGGAAAGGCCGTCTCGCCGCCGCGGAAGGGGACGACGTTGATCATGGCATTGTGGATCAGGATGATGCGCAGCGCGGCGCCGAAGCGGCCGTTCACATCGTCGCGGAACTCGTCGCAGACGCGCAGCGCCCTGAGCACATAGGTGACGAACAGCGCTGCCGCGACCGCCACGAAGGCGCCGGGCGTGATGGAGGCGAAGGCATCGCCAACCATCTTCCAGCGCTGGTCGCTGGCAAGCCATGCCAGCAGCGCCAGGGTGACGACTATCGATATCGCTCGCTTCAACCAGTTCTCCGATGGCGCCACCACCGCGTTGGAGCGGCCTATCCGGTGGTTCGACAATTCACGCCTTTATCCGTGGATCGCTTCGCCGGCGCGCCTCAAATGGCGCGCCGTCACGGGCGGGTGATCCTATAGACCAGCATCGTATCCGAATCCACAAGCTTGGTCGCGGTCTTGTCGAGGTGGTCGATCATCGCGTCATGATCCGGCTGTAGTGCACCGCAATCGCACTACAGCCATCGTGTCGAGAAGGGCTACATCGAGCGGCGCAAGATTCCCGACGGCACCTGGTATGATTGCAAGCACACCGAGGACGATCCCGCTGACGAGCACCAGAAGTTCGTGCCGGGCAACACCAAGGGTGCGCGGTTCGATGAGACCCGCAAGCTGATCGACAGCAAGAGCTGAAGCAATTCCAGGAAAGGTGTGAGCGGTTAGGCTTGGCGGCTGATTGCGCTCAGGCAACCGGCTGGAAAAATAGGAGGCTCGCTGAGCCGGCCTTAGCCGAACTCAGCGAGCCCACGCCCCCGACACATTACTCACGGGGCCGACCGCCGGCCTTGCGGGCCGGCGTTTCTTATTGACGTTCGCGCCGCGCGGGGCGCGCAATGCGCGCGGCATGGCGGCCGAAGCGCCGGAATCGCGCAAGGCCGGACCGAGCCCGAAAAAGGGTGCGGCCGTCCTGACGATGGTGTCGATGTCGGAAAGTTGCGCCACGAAGCCCAGCTGTTCGCGGGCAAGGCCGGGGTCGGCGAAAAGCCCGGCCGGATCGCCGGGGCGTCGCGCCTTGTACATGACTGGGACCGGCCGCGATGTGATCCGCTCGACCGCGTCCATGATCTGCCTGATCGAAACCCCGCGGCCGGTGCCAAGGTTGACAGCAAGGCTTTTGCCGCCGGCCTCCAGATGCATGAGGGCCTTGAGATGAGCCCGGGCGAGGTCGCCGACATGGATGTAGTCGCGCACGCAGGTGCCGTCCGCTGTCTCGTAGTCGGTGCCGAAGACCTCGATCGCCTCGATCATGCCGGACGCCGCCATCAACACCCTGGGAATGAGATGGGTTTCCGGCGTGTGCCATTCGCCAAGCTCGCCGTCGGGATCGGCGCCGCAGGCGTTGAAGTAACGCAGGATCGCGTATTTCGTGCCGTAGGCCGCGGCATGGTCCTTGATGATCTGCTCGCCCATCAGCTTGCTGCGTCCGTAAGGGCTGATCGGGTTCTGCGACGAGGTCTCGCGCACGGGCAGCGCCTCGGGCATGCCATAGGTCGCGCAGCTGGAGGAGAAGATGATGTTGCCGATGCCGTTCGCCCGCGCGGCCTCGAGCACGGCGATCGTGCCGGCGACATTGACCGAATAATAGTCCGCCGGGTCACTGACCGACTCGCCGACATAGGCGAGCGCGGCGAAGTGGATGACCGCCTGCGGCCTGTGGCCGGCGATGGCCCGCTCGAGCGCGCCGCGGTCGCGGATATCGCCGACCACCAGCGGACCCCAGGCCACCGCCTTCTCGTTGCCGCGGCTGAGATTGTCGTAGACCACCGGCAGGTAGCCGGCCGCTGCCAGCTGCTTGCAGGTGTGGCTGCCGATGAAGCCGGCGCCGCCCGTCACCAGGATGGAGCGGGCACTCATAGCGCCAAAGCCCCGCCGGAGGACAGATGGCCGCCGCGTGAGGTCCTGGGCTGCCGGCGGTCCAGCAGGGCTTCGAAATAGCCGGCGGTGCAAGCCAGCCCCTCGCTCAGCGCGACCTTCGGCTTCCAGCCGAGATGCTGCTCGGCAAAGCTGATATCGGGCCGGCGCTGCCGGGGATCGTCGACCGGCAGCGGCCTGTGCACGATCCGGGAACGGGAATTGGTGTAATCGAGGACGAGCTCGGCCAGTTCCATGACGGTGAACTCGCCGGGGTTTCCGAGGTTGACCGGATGGTTCGGCGCCGCGGACGACCGCATCAGCCGCATAAACCCTTCGATGAGATCGTCGACATAGCAGAAGGAGCGGGTCTGCGTGCCGTTGCCATAGACGGTGATATCGTCCCCGCGCAGTGCCTGGACGATGAAATTGGAAACCACGCGGCCGTCATCGGGCCGCATGCGTGGACCATAGGTGTTGAAAATGCGCGCCACCCGGATATCGAGGCCGTAGGTTCTCGCATAATCGAAGAACAGCGTTTCGGCCGAGCGCTTGCCTTCGTCGTAGCAGGCGCGCGGTCCATGCGTGTTGACGTTGCCGAAATAGCCTTCGGGCTGCGGATGCACCAGCGGGTCGCCATAGACCTCGGAGGTCGAGGCCTGGAATATCTTTGCGTTGTGGCGTCGGGCAAGTTCCAGAAGGTTGATTGCCCCGAGCACGCTGGTCTTGAATGTATGAATGGGATCGGCCTGGTAGTGAGGCGGGGACGCCGGGCAGGCAAGGTTGTAGATCTCGTCGACGGCGAGATCCGTCGGCAACGTATCGACGACGTCGTGACTGACACAAGTGAAGGCGGCGTCGCGCGCGATGCCGGCTAGATTGTACCTTTTGCCGGTGCGGAAATTGTCCAGGGCGATGACTTCATAGCCGTCCGCAAGCAGTCGCTCGCACAAATGAGAACCCAGGAATCCCGCTCCGCCGGTGACCAGGGCCCGGCCGCGATCGATGCTCTTTCGACCCGATCGAACCGGCTTCAGAACTTTGATGAGCCTATTCATGGCAACCTCGGACGCACACGCTACCATTCCCGGACGGGCATTGCCCGACCAGGTCACAACGGCGATTCCTCCGCAGAGGCAGAACCGCCTGCACTGATGTGCGTCGTAATTTTCTGAGTTCGCGGGGCTTGTCGCTCTACGGCTTGTCTTCGCCGCCTAAGCGTCCCTCATGCCCCTAGGTCGCGATCCACGAGTCGGTTGCCACCACCGCAGACTGCTCGCCCAAATTGCACACCCAACGCATACAAAGATATACCTGTGCCGGGGGTAGTCAACTAAATTAGCGTTTCGTTAACCTCACGTCTTTGCGAATGGTTAACAAAGGAGTGGGCGCACCGGGCTCATCAGCGGTGAGATGATGCCCAGGAAAGCTTGGAACCGGGCGCCGCGTTCATCGAATTGCGGTAGCAGGCCGGGAGACACTCTCCGCGTCATCCTTGAATCCTGGAAGCAACGTCAGCAAGACGCCGGGTCGAGATTGCCGCATCGCGCCTAGATGTTCTCGGCGACCGCCCCGGCACTTCTGGCAAAGCAATGCGATTGCTGTCCAAAGCCGCTCGGGCCGCAAATAAAACCAGCATTCCCAAGATAAGGATTGATCCTTACCACCGGCGCCGAGCGAGAGGAGCTCTCTGTATGGATGTGTCGGGTTGGTTTCAAGTCGATCAAGGCGGCGTTGCCGCTTTGCGACACGCTGAATGAGCTCGTCTGACCGAAGTTGAAGTATTGGCAACCGGAAGTTGCCAACAACGCACCCAGGACAAAAAAACGGAGCAGGGCCTTGATCGGAAAGCGGAAATTTTTGTTAAGGCAGGGCCGGCTTAAGCCTCGATAGGCTATCAGCATGAAGTAAAATCCCCTCAAGCGCGCGGCGCTTATGTTCGAATCATGATCAGCCGCCCACCCAAGCTTATTATGGCAACCAGGTTAATTTAGCGATAGCTGTTTGAACGCTTGCACGGGTTTTTCTGTTGCCGCAAGGGGGGCGAGACGGCTTACGGCCGGACATCCCGCCGGTGCCGGCAAAGCGTGGCAACAAAATGGCCCCCGTCGCCGCGGGCCATTATTTCACCTTCGGTACCTTGTGCCTGAGCCCTTATTCTCCGCCCATCTCTTTCTTGAACTGGTCGAAATCGACCTGCATGCCGTTGAAGATGGTGCTCCAGTGACGCGTCAGCGCCGCCATGGCGACGGCTTCCTGGATCTCCTGGTCGGTGGCGCCGGCGTGCCTGGCGTTTTCGGTGTCCGACCAGATGCAGTAGCTGCAGGGGATCTGCGCCGCGACCGCCAGCGAGATCAGCGACTTCTCCTTCGGCGTCAGCGCCGTCTTGTCGCTGAGCTCGATGGCCTTGACCTCGGCCCACGCGCCGGGCAGACCGGCTTTCGGGAACTGTTTGACGAAGCTCGGCACGCCGCCCATCGTCGACTGGATGTCCTTGAGGGTGGCGTCGTAATCATCGGCCCGGGCAGGCGCGGAAGCGAGCGCCACGGCAAACGCACCCGCGATGGCGATAAGCGAGGCGGAACGAAGGCAGGAATGCACGGCTGAGGCGATGCGAATGACTGACATGATGTTCTCCTCTGGTCTTTGTTAGCCTTACGATGTAAGGTATGCGAACGATGAACCTTACAGTGTAAGTTGTCAAGCGCCGCCATGGATGCATCGAGCAAAAACAAGCGCCCCCGCGGAAAGCTCTCCCGCGAGATGATCGAGGATGCTGCCTTCGAGGTGATCGAGCGGGAAGGGCTGTCCGGCTTTTCGATGCGCAAGCTCGCCGCCAGGCTCGGCTGCGAGGCGATGAGCATCTATCACCACTTTCCCTCGCAGGCGCATCTCTACGAAGCGCTGGTCGACCGCCAGATGAGCGGGCTCGTCATCCCTGGCGCTGATCTGCCCTGGCGCGAGCGGGCCCGCATCGGCATGCAGGAGTTCCGCCGTGTCGCCACCGAGCACCCGGCCTTCGCGCCCTTCATAGTCGTCTACCGCATGAACTCGCCGCCCTGCCTTGCCAAGCTCAACGCCATTATCGGCCTGTTCGAGGATGGCGGCTTCGGGCCAGAGCTCAGCGCCCGCCTGTTCCGCGCCGCCGGCTACTATCTGATGGGCGCTATCCTCGACGAGACGGCCGGCTACGCCAAGGGGCCTTCGGCCGTCACAACGGTCAGCAATGAGGAGTTGGCGCGCGACTATCCGAGCGTTGTGAAGGCCGGGGCCTATTTCGGCAGCGCCGGCTTCGACAAGACATTCGAGCTTGGCCTGGAAATGTTTCTGGACGAGATGGAGCGCGTCCGCGAAGCTGCCGGAGGGGAAGACCGCTAGAGCAATTCCAGGAAAAGTGTGGGCGGTTTTCCGTCCGGAATTGCGTCAAAAAAAGATAGAGCGGACAGCCGCCAGCCGAACAAAACAGCCAAGGGTCTGAATGCGCTTCCTCTTTGTCCTTCTCCTCATTGCCGGTGCCGCCATCGGCATCTTCTATCCCTGGGCGATGAGCAACTTTTCCGGCCATGCGATCGGCACCTACCGCGTCTATGAGGGCGGCCGCTTCCGGCCGGTCACCGTGCAACTCGCCACGAGCGACGCGCCGGTGCGGGTGCTGGTCGACTTGACCGCGCGAGCCGAGCGCGTCGCGGGCCAGCAGCGCACGGTGCTGACGCTAACGGCGGCGAGTGGCGGCCGCACGGCGCTGGCCTCGGCGCTCTCCTTCAACCATACCGACAATCCGCGCCAGACCAGCCCGCAACTGCCCGACAAGATCTTTCGGGACGAGGCCGGCGTCATCGACAGGGTCACGCCCGGCCCTTACGTCTTCACCGTCGGTCCCGGCGATGCCGACGGCATCGACATGCGCGCGGTCGATCTCGTCCTGCGCGCCGGCACCGGCTCGATCGACGAACGCGCTGAGCCGGCCGGCTACACGCTGATGGGCGTCGGCCTTGCCGGACTGGTGCTGTCGCTCGTCTTCGGCCGCCGCGGCGGAGGCCATCCGCAGAATCCCAATTCGCAGCCGCCACCGCCGCGCTGGGGCCGCAACGGTTCGCCACGAGCATGATGCCGAAAAGTGTGAAGCGGTTTTCGGACGACATCATGCTCTCTGAAGTGAGGCCGGTATGAATTATCGCCACGCCTACCACGCCGGCAATTTCGCCGATGTCGTCAAGCATGCCGTGCTCGCGCGCCTCGTCGAATATCTCAAGCAGAAGGACAAGGCTTTTCGCGTCATCGACACCCATGCCGGCATCGGCCGCTACGATCTTGCCTCGGTCGAAGCCGGCAAGACCGGCGAGTGGCAGGGCGGCATCGGCCGGCTCACCGAGGCGACGCTCGAGCCGCAGGCGGCGGCGCTGCTTCAGCCCTATCTGGAAGCGGTGCGGGCACAAAATCCCGATCGCGGCCTCAAGCATTATCCCGGCTCGCCGCTGATCGTTCGCCATCTTCTGCGCAGCCAGGACCGGCTGACGGCGGTCGAGCTGCATCCCCAGGATGCCGCGCGGCTCAAATTCGTTTTCGCGGGCGATTTCCAGGTTAGGGTGATCGAGCTCGACGGCTGGCTGGCGCTGGGCGCGCAACTGCCGCCGAAGGAAAAGCGCGGCTTGGTGCTCATCGATCCGCCCTTCGAGGAGGAAGGCGAGTTCTCCCGTCTGGTCGATGGCCTGCGCAAGGCGCACCGGCGCTGGCCGGGCGGCATCTACGCGCTCTGGTATCCGATCAAGGATCGCAGGGCGGTGACGGCCTTCCGCGCGGCGCTGAAGGAAACCGGCATTCCGAAGCTGCTCGACATCGCCTTCGAGATACGGCCCGCCTCGGATGAGCCCAGCCTCGACGGCAGCGGGCTGGTGGTGGTCAATCCGCCCTATACGCTGGAAGGCGAATTGAAGATCCTGTTGCCCGCCCTGCATAAGGCGCTAGCCGTCCGGCAGCCGTCGCGCTGGACCTCTGATTGGCTGGCGGGCGAGTAGGGCGCCTGCGTACGCTCAAGACAACGCCGAGGGCGTCACGCCGGTCAGCCGCCGGCTTTCGCGGATCAGATGCGCCTGGTCGGCATAGCCGGCCTCGATGGCGAGCAGCGCGGTCGAGGCTTCGCCCTGCTGCCGCAGCATGCGCCGGAACCGGTGGAAGCGCAGGATGCGGTCGAGCGTCTTCGGACCATAGCCGAAAGCATCCTCGAAACGCCGGCGCAGCGTCCGCTCGCTCATATGCAACTGGCGTTGCAGGAACGGAACTAGCGGCGTTCCCGGCGGCAAACCTTCGTCGATGACGTCAAAGACCCGGCCCATCTGCGGGTCGAGCGCAGCGCGTCCTTCCGTGTGCGCGCCGATCGTCTCCTCCAGGCGCCGAACCAGGTCGGCGAGGTTGGGCGTCGCTCTGATCCGGTCTGAAAGCTCGCGGCTGCGCGTGCTCCACAGTTCGCCGAGATCAAGCCGTCCGCCGACGATTTCGCCGGCCGGCACGCCGAGCCAGCCCGCCGCCGCGCCCGGCCGGAAGCGGAAGCCCACGATCACCGCCCCAGCGGCAGGCTGCTCGATCTGCGGCTCCTTGTCCGGGCCGGCGATACGGAAGCGGCCATCGATCCATTGCAGGTCGATCGTCGCGTCCGGCGTGATGACGATAGGGGGAACGGTCTGCTCGTCCATGCGATGGACCCAGACAGCGGAGAAGGCATCGGCCAGCCCGCCGGCGGCAGGCCGCTCCCGAAAGAAGCCGGTGGTCTGTGCCAGGACCGGTTCCATCTCCTCTCCGATCTGCTCCAGCGAGGTTGCCGGATCGGTGTGACGGTTATTTTGGCCGAAATATTCAATGCCGGCCGCGTCATCCATGGCAAAACGGACGGAACTTCACGGCGGTTCACGCGCTCGCATCGGACCGCATCCGTTTGCGACTGTGGTCACGAATATAGAAAGGAGTGAGAGAAATGAAAGCTCGCATCACCGTATTGACGCTCGGCGTCGATGATCTGGAAGCCTCCCTCAAATTCTATCGCGACGGCCTCGGCCTGCCGACCGAGGGCATCATCGGCCGCGAATTCGAGCATGGCGCCGTCGCCTTCTTCGATCTCGCCGGCGGCCTGAAATTCGCCATCTATGAGCGCGCCAGCATCGCCTGGGATGCCGCCGTGCCGCAAAGCGGCCGCAGCCCGACCGAATTGACCATCGGCCACAATGTCGGCAGCGAGGCCGAGGTCGACGCGGTGATGGCTGAGGCCGTCAAGGCCGGCGCGCGCGTGGTCAAGCCGGCGCAGAAAACCTTCTGGGGCGGCTATGCCGGCTATTTCCAGGATCCCGACGATCACCTGTGGGAGGTCGTCTACAACCCGGCCTTCATCCCCGAGGATTGAATGGAACGAACCACGTCGTCGAGAGGAGGCCGCCATGCCTGTTCCAATGATCCAAGCTGTCGGCGCTCTCCTCATCGGCGGCGTGTTCGTCTTCGCCGGCATCGAGCATTTCCTCAAATTCGGGGCGATGCGCGACTATCTGGCCGCGCAGAAATTTCCGGCCCCCACCTTGATGCTGGCCGCCGGTTCGGCGGTCGAGGTCATCGCGGGCTCGCTGCTCGCCGTTGGCGTGGCACGGCTGTTTGCCGCCGTCGCTCTGGTCATCTTCACGCTGGCGACGAACCTCAAGCTGCTGCGTTTCTGGGCGAGCGCGGAGCCGGAGCGCCAGGTGCTGCGCAACGCCTTCCTGATCAACATTGCCGTCATCGGCGGGCTGCTGCTTGCCGGCACTTACTGATCAACCGGCAAATCCGCAACGAAGCTTTGCGGAAACCCCAAAAGTCTCTTCCGAAAACCTTTATTTCGCGACCGCTTGACCGCCGCCAAGCGAATCCGCACAGTGCGTGCAACCGACCTCGAGAGGCTGTCATGACTCGCTTCGCCCATTCCGTCCTTGCCGCGCTGGTTGCGCTGTCCACTCCCTTCGCCGCCCCGCTGGGCTTTACCCAGGCGGCGCAGGCCGCCGACCTTTCCGTCTACAGCGGCGACGATGGCAGCGTCTGCGGCGAAAGCTGGGTGCTGAACAAGATCACCGACCGCTTCTCCTATCAGGTGCATCACGTGCCGCATCTGCCGGATGTCGCGATCACCGATTTCCGCGACATCCGCCAGCATCGCTACGAGCCGGCGAGCGAGGAATGGCCGATCGGCCGCCACTATTGCCGCGCTACGGTCAACCTTTCAGACGGTCGCGACCGCTCGATCTTCTACCTGATCGAGGAAGGCCAGGGCTTTGCCTCGATCGGCGACAATGTCGAATTCTGCGTCTTGGGCTTCGACCGCTGGCTGGTCTATAACGGCCGCTGCCGCGTGCTGCGCTGAGGCTTCGCTGACGGGCATGGATATCACGACGCTGCTTGCCTTCGCGGCGGCCTTCTTCGTATTCGCCGCCAGTCCGGGTCCCGACAACATGACGATCGTCGCCCGCACGATCTCCAGCGGTGCTGCGTCGGGCATCGCCTATGGGGCCGGGACGGTGGTCGGCATCCTGATCTTTCTGGTGCTCGCCACCTTCGGGCTGTCGATCGTCGCCGCCAAGATGGCGGTCGTCATGACTGTGCTTCGCTATGGCGGCGCGGCCTATCTGATCTGGATGGGCATCAGGCTGTGGGCCGCCATTCCCGTGGTCCCGGCATCGCAGCCGGTATCGAACCGGCGCGGCTTGCTGGCGACCTTCGCCGCCGGCATCGCGCTCAACCTCGGCAATCCGAAGATGCCGCTGTTCTATGTCGCGTTGCTGCCCAACGTGGTCGGCGCGTCGCTCAACACCGGCGATCTTGGCGTGTTGGCGACGGTGATCCTGATCGTCGAGGCCGTGGTCATCGGTGGACATGTCCTGCTCGCCGGCCGAGCCCGCGGCGTCTTGCGCACACCAGCGATCGTGCGCCGCGTCAATCGCGCCGCCGGTGGCGTGATGATCGGCGCCGGCGTGGCCGTGGTCGCCACGCGCTGAGAGACGCCGGTTCAATGGCAGGCGATAGACAGCTGAGATAGGCGCTGTCCCGCCGGCCTATCCCGAGTTGGCTTCTCCACCACCAGCCCGCGCAAGCAACAGCGCCCGTTCCCGCTCATTGCCGGCCAACCCGGCGGCGCGGCGGAATTCGGCGCGGGCTTCGTCCATCCGTCCGAGCTTCGCCAGAAGATCGCCACGCACCGTGGGCAACAAATGCGTATCCTTGAGCCGAGGTTCGTCCCGCAGCGCGTCGGCGATTGCCAGCCCTTGCGCCGGTCCGAACGCCATGCCGGCAGCGACCGCCCGGTTGACCTCGACGACGGGCGAGGGCGCTGCAAGCGCAAGTGCCTGGCAATATGCGGCGATGGCGATCCAGTCGGTATCGGCCGCGCTCACGGCGCTCGCATGGCAGGCGGCGATCATCGCTTGCAGCTGATACGGGCCAGGTGTCGGCGTCAGCGCCATCGCGCGGTTCAACCCGTCGAGGCCGCGCCGGATCAGCGACCAGTCCCAGCGGCTGCGGTCCTGGTCGAGCAGAAGGACCGGGTTGCCCGCTGCGTCGATGCGGGCGCCAAAGCGCGACGCGCTGAGCTCCATCAGGGCCATCAGGCCGAGCGTCTCGGGCTCCTGCGGCACCAGGGCCGCCAGCAGACGGCCGAGGCGCATTGCCTCGCCGCAGAGATCCGTGCGCAGCCAGTCCGGTCCGGCGGAAGCGACGTAGCCTTCGTTGAAGATCAGGTAGATCACCTCCAGCACGGCGCCGAGCCGCTCGCGCCGCTCCTGCCCGCGCGGCATCTCGAAGGCCACGCCGGCTTCGCGCAGCGTTCTTTTGCCGCGCACGATACGCTGGGCGACGGTCGCCTCCGGCGCCAGGAAGGCGCGTGCGATCTGAGGCGTCGACAGGCCGCCGAGCATCCTGAGCGCAAGCGCCGCGCGCTGTTCGGGCGCCAGCACTGGATGGCAGGCGGTGAAGATCAGCCGCAACAGATCGTCGTCTATGTCCTCGTCCAGCGCCGCCTCGATGTCGGGCATCTCGCGCTCCAACTCGGCGAGGTCGACGGCCAACTGACGATGCTTGCCGTCGATCAGCACGGTTCGGCGCAGCCGGTCGAGCGCCCGGTTGGTGGCGACCCGGGTCAGCCAGGCGGCCGGATTGTGGGGAATGCCTTCCCCGGGCCAGCGTTCCAGCGCCAGCACGAAAGCATCCTGCACCACCTCTTCGGCCAGCCCGACATCGCGCAAGTAGCGGGTGAGCCTGGCGGCGAGCTTTGGTTGCTCGATCCGCCAGACCGCTTCGATCGCCGCCGTGGCGGTCAACCCTTAAGCTCGTCGAACCCGTCGACGACCTTCTGGACGTCCTCGGGAAAATCGGTCATCTCGAAAACGCGCCGGACCTCGATGACGTCGTTTTCTCCGGCCGGACAGCGCCGCGCCCATTCGACGGCTTCCTCGGGGGAGCGCACGTCGATCACCCAGTAGCCGCCAAGCACTTCCTTGACCTCGGCGAACGGGCCGTCGGTGACGGTAGGCTTGCCTCCCTTGAAGGAGACCCGCGCGCCCGATGATGGCGGATGCAGCCCGTCGAGCGCGAGCAGCACGCCGGCCCGCTTCAGCTCTTCATTGTATTTCATCATCGTCGCCACGGCTTCCGCTTCGGGCCTGACGTCGGGAGCCGCGGTCGCGTAGCCGCCGGGGATCATCAGCATCATGAAACGCATCGGTGTGTCGTCCTTGGTTGTTTGGTTGCGATGATACGACGAACGGGGATCGGCGGAATCGACAGGCGATGCGAATTATTTTGCGATGCCGGCGGCCGGACGAGGCGGCGTGGCGGTACGCGAGCCACCGCAGGCCTCGTCCGCTGGCGCCGTCTGAGGCTGCCCTGGCGCCCGACAGGTCAGGTAGCCCGGCTGCCTGACAGATAGGCCGAAATCAGCTCGACGAGCTGCTTCTGCAGTTCCGGCGCGTCGAGCATGTTGCGCCGCGCCGCGTTGTGGATCACGCCTTCGACCGCCGAGGAGAGCACGCGCGCCATCGTCTCGGTGTCCTTGCGGCGCTTGCGGTATTGCGCGACGGCCGCGGCGTAATGTTCGAGGTAGCGCGCCTGGAACGAGGCATGCGCGGCGCGCGAGCCGCGGTCTCCGGGCGCCTCGTCGAGCAGCACCTGGTGCAGCGTCGGATGGATCGAGTGCGCGCCGATCATACCGCGCACCAGCTCGCGCGCGAATTGCCTGAGCGGCTTCTCCTCCGCCGACGCTTCGCGAATCACCGACAGCACATGATCGAAGTGACGGCGCCGGATCGCTTCGACCAGAGCGAGCTTGTCGGGAAAATACTGATAGAGCGAGCCGATGCTGACGCCCGCGGCTTCGGCCACCTTGTTGGTGGAGAAGCCGACCCAGCCGAGCTCGCTCAGAACGTGAGCACCGGCTTCGATGATCGCCTCGACGGTGGCGATCGAACGCGCCTGGCGCGGCTGCTTGCGCATGCGCGCGGCCGGCTTTGCAATGCGAGTAGACATGCTGGCCCGTCTCCCGAGAATATGAACAGGATACTCACATTCATTTCGCCAACGCAAATGGAGCCACGAAGATGAGCGCCAAGACCTTGCTGAAGGGCCTGCTTGCCTATCAGGCCTGGGCGGATGACGAGCTCTTGGAGACGCTTGCCGGATTGGATCCGTCCCGCGGCGCGGCAGAGCGACACGCCGCGATCCGCCTGATGAACCATATCCATGTCGTGTCGCGGATCTTTGCCGCGCATCTGGAGGGCGTGGCCCACGGCTATGCGGGCGACAATACGCCGGACACGCCCGAGCCACGCGCGCTGCGAGCCGCTCTGGCCGAGGTCGATCGCTGGTATCTCGACCATCTCGAAACCATTTCGGAGCAGGCACTTGCCGAGCCGATCGCCTTCACCTTCACCGATGGCGACAAGGGCTGCATGACGAGGCAGGAGATGCTGACCCATGTCGTCCTGCACGGCGGCTATCATCGCGGCGAGGTCGGCCGAATGTTGGCCGGGATCGCGGTCTCGCCGCCCTGGGACACCTACGCCGTGCACCTGCACCGGGTCGAACCGGCGCGCCGCCTGCAGGTCGAGATATGAGCTTGAAGCTCGCTTTCAAACGCGTAAGCTTTGACCGCCTCGCGTGGCCGGTTCATCTGTAGATGTTTTCGCTGGACAAGATGAAGCCGGTGTTCAGCGGCGGGTTCTCTATTGTGAGCACTCTGCTCACATTACGATATAAGCTTATGCCGCGAATGGATGGATCATCGGGTGATAGAAGCCACGCGAAAGTCTGTGCGCCGGCCCGTCACTTCGAAAGTGACAGATTCGCTCACAATTTTTCGATGAGATGCATCTTCGTGTAACCAAAATTCAATAACTGAAAATCATTGTGTTGCTTCGCTGGCTAGACAGTCGCGAGTCAGATATGCATGAGCATGCCGGGTCACTCACGACCTTAGGCAAAACGCAAGGGGCATCGCATGGCAAAGACCACAACCAAGGCGCCGGCGGCGAAAGCGCCGGCAAAGAAGCCGGCAGCTAAGGCTGCCGCGAAACCTGCAGCAGTGAAGAAGGCAGCGGCACCGAAGGCAGCCGCCAAGGCTCCGGCCAAGGCAGCAGCGAAGCCGGCCGCGAAGGCCGCGGCAAAGCCCGCCGCCAAGGCAGCAGCCAAGCCCGCCGCCAAGAAGCCGGCAGCGAAGGCCGCGGCAAAGCCCGCCGCAAAGGCAGCAGCCAAGCCCGCCGCCAAGAAGCCGGCAGCGAAGGCCGCGGCCAAGCCCGCCGCCAAGGCTCCGCTGAAGGCCGCCGCCGCCAAGGCTCCGGCAGCCGTCAAGAAGGCAGCTCCGGCGAAGAAGCCGGCCGCCAAGAAGTAATCGCGTAGCTTCGCGCGCGAACCTCAACGGCTGAGGGCGGGTGCTATTCAGGCACCCCTCTCGCCAATTCGGTGTCTGAGCGAGCGGAGTCGGAGCGGACGCTCCTCCTAAAGCTCTCGGAAATTTGCCGCCAGGCAAACCTTCCGGGAGCTTTTTTGTTCCCGCGTCCGCGCCGGCAGGACGTGGCTAATCCGGATCGGCTTTGCTGGGCCGTTGCCCTGGAGGTCCCATTCGGTCAACAGTGCGGCAGACAATTGGGAAATCGATCATGCCGAAACTGCTCTATGCCTCCACGTCCCCGTACAGCTCGAAGGTCCGCATGGCAGCCGTCTACGCCGGCATCGCCATCGACCTCGTGCCGGTCAAGACGGAAGACAAGCCCGCCGAACTGATCTCGGCCAACCCGCTCGGCAAGATCCCGGTGCTGGTGCTGGAGGATGGCCGCTCGATCTATGACAGCCGCACTATTACCCAGCATCTCAACCGGCTGTCGAAGAACGCGCTGTTCCCGCGCAACCCCGACAAGCGGCTCGAGGCGGAAGGTCTCGAGGCGCTGGCCGACGGCATTTGCGACTGCGCGCTGTCGATGGTCTATGAGCGGCGGACGCGGCCGGAAGAGATGGTCTACCAGCCCTGGCTCGACCGCCAGTGGGGCAAGATCACCACCGCGCTCGACCTCATCAACGCCAACCCGCCCAAGCTGCCGAAGAAGATCACCGCCGGCCACATGGCGCTGCGCGCCACCCTTGGCTATCTCGCGCTGCGGTTTTCCGGCCAATGGGAGAAGGGCCGCAGCCGCCTCGTGCGCTGGGCTGCTAGGTTTGACGAGAAGTTTCCGGAGCTGAAAGCAAGCGTGCCGGGGTGAGGCGCCTTTTCCTTCTCCCCTTGTGGGAGAAGGTGGATCGGCGCGATAGCGCCGAGACGGATGAGGGGTGTTGGACGGAGTGAGGCGCTGGTGAACCTGGCGCCATCCGAGACTGACCAAGGTGTGCGCCAAGCTGGAGCACCCCTCATCCGTCCGAGCTTCGCTCGGCCACCTTGCATAAGCGATGTTGTATGAAGTGGTCGTCCCGTAAGGGACGCCAACGGCCGGGTGGCCACCCGGCCGTTGGCGCCGATCGTCGGATCGCCAGCCACCCGAACCCGTGGGGTTAAGGAGAAGCAAGATCGCGATCGGCTCTTCATCGTGGCCCGGATGGTTGCTGGAACAACCTGGTTCGTATGCAAGGCAGGGAACGACGAAGATGAATGAGACTAGCACAAGAACCGCCGGAATCGACACCAGCAAGAAGTCGCTTGATGTCGCAACCTATCCGACGAGCGACAGGTTGCGCGTAGCCAATGCCAGAGACGGACATCAAGAGTTGGTTGCTTGGCTGAGCGCGCGTAAGATCAAACGCATCGGCATCGAAGCCTCCGGGGGTTACGAACGAGCCGTCGTGGAATATTTGCGCGAGCAGGGCTTCGAGGTCGCTCTCCTGCAGCCGCGTCAAGTGCATGCCTTTGCCATCTACAAGCTGCGTCGTGCCAAGAACGATCGTATCGACGCCGCCCTCATCGCCGAGTGCGCTGCCAATCTCGGCGACCTGCATGAACCGCCAGACACCAGGCTGGCCGCGTTCGCTGAGCATCTGCTCTTCATCGAGCAACTGGAGTACGATATCGCTCACCTCAAGACGCGGCGCGAGCACTTCACCACCAAGCGGATTCTCAACCAACTCAAGCGTGACGTTCAGCGTCTGCAGCGGCGCCGCGAGGCCGAACTGCTGCTCCTGCAGGTCGTCGTGTGCAAACACGATGATCTCGCTCGGCGGCTCGAGCTGATCGCCAGCGTTGATGGCATCGGCATACGCACCGCGCTCACCCTCGTCATCCTCTTGCCCGAACTCGGCAAGGTCAGTCGTGAGCAAATCTCTGCCTTGGTTGGCGTCGCTCCTTACGACGACGACTCGGGCGAACGTACCGGCGAGCGCCATATCGCCGGCGGTCGCAGTCGTGTCCGCCGAGCGCTCTTCAATGCTGCATTGCCCGCTTCCCAGCGCTGGAACACCGCCCTGGTCGCTCTCTACGGCCGCCTTACGAACAACGGCAAGGCCCACAGGAAAGCCATCATCGCCTGTGTCAGAAAGCTCCTCATCTTCGCCAACGCCGTCGTCGAACGCGGCACTCCGTGGAGCGAAGCTCCACCCGCAAACCACGCCGCCTAAGCTAATGGTTGCGCTTCTCCCGCAAGGGGAGAAGGAGAAGCGAGCTTGAACCGCCACCCGCTTCCATGCTTGCCTGACATCATCCAAGCCGGAGGTGGTGAGCATGACAAAGCCCTCAACCAGCGTCGCGCCCGACCCGATGGTCGAGCGCTTGCGCGCCGGCCTCGGCGGACGCGCCTTCACCGAGCAGAAGATGTTCGGCGGCACCTGCTTCATGATCGATGGCAACCTACTGATCGGCACCTCGAAGCGCGGCCTCCTCGTGCGCGTCGGCAAGGACGCGCATGCGGCGGCGGCTGCTCGTCCCCATGCGCGTCCGATGGAAATGGGCGGGCGCTTGATGGAAGGCTACCTCCACGTCGGGCCGGAAGGCACGGCGAACGAGGCCGAGCTCGCCTTCTGGCTCGATCTTGCTCTGGCCTTTGTCCAGACACTGCCGCCGAAGGACAAATCCGCCAAGGTCGCAAAGAAGCGCGCGTAAGCCGCTGACTCGCCATTTCCAAGCGGCGATGTGTCAGTATCGGCTGCGCCGGCGATGATGAACGCATGGCCAAGGGGGAAGCGATGGCACTCAGCGGGCATTGCATGTGCGGAGCGGTCACCTGGACATATTCCGGCGACATCATCCGCAATCTGGTCTGTCACTGCGCTGACTGCCAGCGCGCCACCTCGTCTCCCTTCACCGCCTTCCTGGGACTGAGGGCCGATGAGCTGAGCTGGGCCGGCGACATCAGGCACTATGAAAGCAGCACGGACACGTTTCGCGGCTTCTGTCCGTCCTGTGGCACCAGGCTTTATTTCCACTCGACAAGATGGCCGTCGGAGATCCACGTTCACGCCGCGACCATGACCGATCCGGGCGACTACCGGCCGGACGCTCAGGTCTTCATGCGATCGCGCTTGAAATGCTGGACCGGCTGCATTCGATCCCGACCCACGATGGTTTCCAGAGGCAGCCGGCGCGTCGGTCGGGTGCCTGACGCCTTTCGGCCGGGCCAACAAAAAAAGCCGGGCGCAAGGCCCGGCTTTTCCGTGTCGTGGCTTCTACGACTTAGAACTTCATACCGACGCCGAAGGTGACGCGGTTGTCCTTCGACTTGACGTTGCCGAGAGTGCCGAAGTCCTTGTCGCCGTAGTCGGTGTAGCGGTACTCGACACGGCCGAACACATTGTCGGTGATCTTGATGTCGGTGCCAACACCAGCCGTCCAGCCGAGCATTCCCTTGCTCTCGTCGGTGAGCGTGACGCTATCCGTGATCTTCTGGTTCTTGGCGGCAAGACCGCCGGTGCCATAGAGCAGGATTTCCGGGGTCACGGCATAGCCGAGGCGAGCGCGCAGCGAGCCTTCGAGGCCGCCCTTGGCGCTGATGCCGGCGCTGTCGCCCTTGACGCCGTTGTAGCCGAGATCGGCTTCAGCGCCGTAGACGAAGTTCTCTTGCTGCCACTGGTAGCCGCCGAAGACGCCGCCGATGAAGCCCTTGGTCTTCACGTTGACGCCTGCATCGCGGGCATCGGCATGGCCGCTGAAGCCGTAGCCGAGGTTGATACCGGCATAGGGGCCGGCCCAGGAAGCAACCGGAAGCTCGGCAACCGGGGCGGGAGCCGGCGGCTCCTCGGAAACGACGTCGGCCGCAAAGGCGGTACCAGCAAAGGCGAACAGCCCGAGCGCGGCGGCAAGCGGCGCGAATTTGAGATTGGTCTTCATTATATACTCCTTAAGCCACAAGACACTTAGGCTTGCTTGTTCATGAAACGCCCCGGCCCGTCCGGGGGGATAAACGAGCCTGGCGTTTAACGGTTCCAAATGTCGTGCTGAAATGCGGCTGAAGCGAACCTGAACTTGGGTCATTCCCCGGCGCCAATGAGGCCGAAACGTGACGTTGCATCTTCGCAACAGCGAATGTCAGCAGGCTAATCATGTTGCGCTGCACATCGCTTGGTTCAAGGGGTGCAGCGACATATATTGCCGGCAATGGCGCCCCGAATCCGGCGGGGCGGAAGCGCGTCCGGGCCGCTTCGCCACATTCCTGCCCCAGGTGGAAATGGCATTTAACGCTTGGCCCGTCATATTGTGCCGGCTTCCCGGAATCGTGAAGCCGATTGAGGATTGACACCATGAAACAAGCCACGGCCGTCGCGCTGGTGACGGGTGGAGCAAGACGGATCGGCAAGGCTATCGTGGAGGATCTGGCCGCCAATGGCTTCGCCGTCGCCATCCATGCCAACCGTTCAGGCGCCGAGGCGGAGGCACTGGCGGGGAAGATCACGGGCGAGGGCGGCCGCGCCGCCGTCGTCGCCGCCGACCTCACCGACATGGATGCGGTGGGTGGTCTCATCGGTCGCGCGCAAGCCGCGCTCGGGCCTGTGACGCTGCTGGTCAACAACGCGTCCCTGTTCGTCGACGACAGCGTCGATGATTTCGACTGGCAGGCCTGGGACCGCCATTTCGCCGTCCACGTGAAGGCGCCCGCGCTTTTGGCGCAGAATTTCGCCCGCGCGCTGCCGCAAGGCGAGGAGGGGCTGATCGTCAACATGATCGACCAGCGCGTCTGGCGGCCGACGCCGCGCTATTTCTCCTACGCGCTGTCGAAATCGGCGCTGTGGACGCAGACTGAGATGCTGGCGCAGGCGCTCGGGCCGCGCATTCGCGTCAATGCCATAGGTCCCGGCCCGACACTGAAGAACAAGCGCCAGGACGACGACGATTTCGGCAAACAGGTCGAGGGCCTGATCCTGAAGCGCGGCCCGCAATTGCCTGAATTCGGCGCCACGATCCGCTATCTCTGGCAGGCGCGCTCGGTGACCGGCCAGATGATCGCACTCGATGGCGGCCAGCATCTTGCGTGGCAGACGCCCGATGTGACAGGCATGGTGGAATGAGTCCCGCAGTCCAAAAACACAGACGCAACGGCGCCGCCGACGACCTGCCCCCCGATGTCGATCTCGACGTCGAGGACGAGGCGGCGGAGGAGATCGTCGAACCCGAGGCTTTGCCGACCGGCCCCGATGTCGCCTTCACGGCCATCGACTGGACGCCGCATGCCGGCGACGCTGACGGCATGGTCGGCGCCGAGGTGATCCAGACATTCGTCAAGCGGCTGCCCAACCAGCCCGGCGTCTACCGCATGATGAACGCCGCCGGCGACGTGCTCTATGTCGGCAAGGCGCGCAGCCTGAAGAAGCGCGTCACCAACTATGCGCAGGGGCGATTCCACACCGCCCGCATCGGCCGCATGGTGCGGGAGACGGCGACGATGGAATTCGTTGTCACCCGCACCGAGATCGAGGCGCTGCTGCTCGAGGCGAACCTCATCAAGCGGCTCAGACCACGCTTCAACGTGCTGATGCGGGACGACAAGTCCTTCCCGTACATCCTCTTGACCGGCGATCATGTCTCGCCCGGCATCTACAAGCATCGCGGCGCGCGCTCGCGAAAAGGGGACTATTTCGGCCCCTTCGCCTCGGCCGGCGCGGTCGGCCGCACCATCAATTCGCTGCAGCGCGCCTTTCTGCTTCGAAGCTGCACCAACTCCTTCTACGAGAACCGCACGCGGCCTTGCCTGCTCTACCAGATCAAGCGCTGCGCCGGTCCCTGCACCGGCGAGATCTCGCATGAAGGCTATGCCGAGCTGGTTGCGGAGGCCAAGGATTTCCTCTCTGGCCGCAGCCAGAAGGTGAAGACCGAAATCTCGGCCGCCATGCAGCAGGCTTCGGCGGAGCTCGATTTCGAGCGCGCCGCCATCTACCGCGACCGGCTTGCCGCGCTCTCCCATGTGCAGGCGCATCAGGGCATCAACCCGCAGACGGTGGAGGAGGCCGACGTCTTCGCCATCCATCAGGAGGGCGGCCAGACCTGCATCCAGGTGTTCTTCTTCCGCACCGGCCAGAACTGGGGCAACCGCGCCTATTTCCCCAAGGCCGATCCGGCGCTGGAGCCGGCCGAGGTGCTGGGCTCGTTCCTGGCGCAGTTCTATGACGACAAGCTGCCGGCGCGCACGCTGCTTCTGTCGCAGGTCGCGCAGGAGCAGGAACTGCTCGCCGAAGCGCTGTCCACCCATGCCGGCCGCAAGATAACGATCTCCGTGCCGCAGCGCGGCGAGAAGAAGGACCTGACCGATCACGCGCTGCAGAACGCCCGCGAGGCTCTCGGCCGCAGGCTGGCCGAGACCTCGACCCAGGCGCGGCTGCTGCAGGGATTCGCCGAGACCTTCGGCCTGGCGAAGCCGCCGGTGCGCATCGAGGTCTACGACAACTCGCACATCATGGGCACCAATGCGGTCGGCGCCATGGTCGTCGCCGGGCCGGAAGGTTTCGTGAAGAACCAGTACCGGAAATTCAACATCCGCTCGACCGAGATCACGCCGGGCGACGATTTCGGCATGATGCGCGAGGTGATGCAGCGGCGTTTCTCGCGGCTGCTCAAGGAGCATGGCGACGAGCAGTCTGGCGCGACCGCGGACGATGCGGGTGACGAGGATCTGGTCGCCGGCAATGGCGGTTTTCCGGCCTGGCCCGACGTCATCCTGATCGACGGCGGCCAGGGCCAGATGACGGCGGTGCGCCAGATCCTTGCCGATCTTGGCGTCGAGGATCGGGTTGTCGCCATCGGCATCGCCAAGGGGCCGGACCGCGATGCAGGCCGCGAGCGCTTCTTCGTCAAGGGCAGGGAAAGCTTCATGTTGCCGGTGCGCGATCCAGTGCTCTATTTCGTCCAGCGCCTGCGCGACGAGGTGCACCGCTTCGCCATCGGCTCGCATCGCGCGCGGCGCAAGAAGGAGATGGTGAAAAGCCCGCTCGACGAGATCGCCGGCATCGGCCCCGGCCGCAAGCGCGCCCTGCTGCTCGCCTTCGGCACCGCCAAGGCGGTCAGCCGCGCCGCGGTCGAGGACCTGGTCAAGGTCGACGGCATTTCCGAGCATGTGGCGAAGCTGGTCTATAATCATTTTCATGAGAGCTGAGGCGGTTGCGCAGGGATGTCCCGAGGGGTACCTCACAACGCCCCTCACGCCATTTTTCCCTGTCCAATCGAATCTCGGCTGTTGACCCCCTACATTGGCTTCTGATTTGAGTACCTCTGGCGGTGGAGATTTCCCGAGACGATATGGCACAACGCGCGTTCAACCTGCCGAACATCCTCACCTACGCCCGCATCGTCGCGGTGCCGCTGGTCGTGCTGTGCTTTTTTCTGGAGGGGCATCTGAAGTCGTCCGACTTCGCCCGCTGGTCGGCGCTGGTCATTTTCCTGCTCGCCTCGATCACCGATTACTTTGACGGCTATTTCGCGCGCGCCTGGCAGCAGACTTCCAACATCGGCAAGATGCTCGACCCGATAGCCGACAAATTGCTGGTCTCCACCTGCCTGCTCCTGCTTGCGGCCGACACAGACCGCCACGCCGGCATCGCCGGCTGGTCGCTCTGGGCGGCGATCATCATCCTGTGCCGCGAGATCCTGGTTTCGGGCCTGCGCGAATATCTGGCGGCCCTGAAGGTGTCGGTGCCGGTGACGCAGCTCGCCAAGTGGAAGACCACCATCCAGATGGTCGCTATCGCCTTCCTGCTGGTCGGCCCGGCGGGCGACAAGATCTTTCCGCTGACCACACAGATCGGCCTGGTGCTGTTGTGGGTCGCGGCGCTCGTCACGCTCTACACCGGCTACGACTATTTCCGCGCCGGCCTCAAGCACATCATGGATGAGTGAGATGTCCACCAAGCTCATCTATTTCGCCTGGGTGCGCGAGCGGATCGGCAAGCCGGAAGAGGACGTCGAATTGCCGTCCGGCATCGAGACGGTGGGCGACCTGCTGCGCTGGCTGAAGTCGCGCGGCGAGGAATATGAGAACGCGCTGCAATACCCCGACGTCATCCGCGTCGCCATCAACCAGGAACATGTCGGCCACCGCGAGAAGATCGCCGGTGCGCGTGAGATCGCGCTGTTTCCGCCGATGACCGGAGGCTGACATGGCCGGCGCCGTCGTGCCCGCCATCCGCATCCAGCGCGAGGATTTCGACGTCGCCGCCGAGATCGCCGGCCTGACCAAGGGCCGCACCGATATCGGCGCCGTGGTCACCTTCTCCGGCCTTTGCCGCGACGAGCAGGGCGCGCTGTCGGCGCTCGAGCTCGAGCACTATCCCGGCATGGCGGAGGCGGAGATCGGCCGCATCGCGGCGGAGGCCGTCGAACGCTGGCCGCTGCAGGGGCTTACCGTCATCCATCGCCACGGCAAGGTAATGCCGGGCGAAAACATCGTGCTGGTGGTCGCGGCCTCATCGCACCGGCAGGCGGCCTTCGAGGCGGCGAATTTCCTGATGGACTATCTGAAGTCGCGCGCGCCCTTCTGGAAGAAGGAGCATCTGGCCGACGGCTCCGAGGGCGGCTGGGTCGAGGCCAAGGAAGCCGACGACCAAGCGGCGGACCGCTGGTCGAAGTCGCGTGAATAACCATGGCCGGGGAACTTGGTGTCGTGTCACAATGACTCGCCCTCTATTCCCGTGTCAGTGTTGTGGTTCGCTCGCCGTAAGCAAGCCGGGCAACTATGAAATCTGCCAAGAATGCGGGTGGGAAGACGACCCAGTGCAGGCCGCCGATCCCGACTATGCAGGCGGGGCAAATGAACTCAGTCTAAATCAATACCGGGATCGAATTTCAAACTGAGGCTACCGGTAGCGGCCATTGATTGACCGCAATCCTTCCCGACCCTGCAAATCGGTTTGATTTGCTTGGCGGGGCAATCTCATGCTGGACCGCATCGCGGAGTTCTTCATCTTCGGGCTGGTGCCGCTGGTCGTCGGCATTCTTGCCGTACCGCAGGTGACCAAGGCCGCCGAGAAGACCATCGCGGGCGAGGTGACCTATCGCGAGCGCATCGCTTTGCCGCCAGATGCCGTGCTGGTGGTCGAGCTTGCCGACGTCTCGCTTGCCAATGCGCCGGCAACCGTGATCGCCAAGCGCAGGATAGCGCCCACCGGACAGGTGCCGATCAAGTTCGAAATCGGTTTCGACGCCAATGCGATCCAGAAGGGCCGGAGCGGCTGATGTTCATCACCGACACGAACCATCAGCTCGATCCGCTGGCCGGCACGCCCCAGACGGTGTTGGTGAAGATGCCGCGCTGACGTCGGGCGCCGGCTGGACGGCCGCGACTTTTCACACCTGGACATCGTGCTCGCCGGAATAAACCGGCGCCGCCAAGCGTTGACCTATGCAGATGGCGGGCAGGCAAAGGGACAAACGTCCCTTCACTCAAACCGCCAGACCGAATGCGCGGGATCGATCTGGCACTCAATGGAGACCAGATATGAAAAAGCACATGCTCATTCTCGCAGCCACAAGCGTATCGCTGATCGCCTTCGCAGGTTTTGCCCGCGCGGACGACCATCTGTTCAACGCCACGCAGCATGGCCTCAGCCCCGACAGCCAGCCCTTCCAGACCAACAAGGCCGGCCATAGCGGCGACCTTGCGCCTGGGCAGGGCAGCCCGTTCACCGGCGAGGAGACGAAGACGCCGGCCACCGACACAGAGGCGGCGAACGCCCACGCCAATGTGAAGGAGCGCCAAGCAAAGTAACGTTACCCTCAGACGCTGGCGGGACAGCGCCCTCCTCTGTCCTGCCGGACATCTCCCCCACCAGGGGGAAGATCGAATGTCGCGCCGGCTTTCGCCAATCTCCAGCGTTGCAGGATTGAGTTCGGCGCCACGGCTGCCAATCTCCCCCCAAGTGGGGGAGATGGCCGGCAGGCCAGAGGGGGGCGCGAAGGAACGCGGCGTAACCGTCTTTCAGCTAGCGGCCCCAATTGACCCCACCGCCTCAACCGCCTAGGCTCGCCCGAAAATGGGGATGGGGTTCCCCCGAAACCGCCCTTATGGGCTGATGACTCCTGCCAGGCGTGCTCTTGCGCGGCAGGATTTGTTTTTCCCGCTCGCATCATGCCTGATTTCGTGAAGTGATTCCCGTGCGGGAATCGCATTGGAAAGGCATTGAGACGATGACCCTTGCGGCCTGCGCCCTGGTCCTGATCGGCGGTTTCCTCGGCGGCGTATCCCGCTTCTTTCTCTCCGGCGTGATTGGTCGCGGCGTCGGCGAGACCTTTCCCTGGGGCACGCTGGCGGTCAACGTCTCCGGCGCCCTTGCCATCGGCGCCTTTGCCGGTGCCGCGCGGGCGGTGGGCGGCGTCTTCGCCAGCGATCTCGTGCGCGACCTCATCGTCGTCGGCCTGTTCGGCGGCTACACCACCGTGTCGTCCTTCTGCCTGCAGACGCTCAACCTCGCGCTCGACGGGGAGGGCCGGCTCGCGGCCTTCAACGTCGTCGCCTCGTCGGTTCTGTGCGTGCTGTTCGTCGCCCTCGGCTTCTGGGCAATTGTCTGGGTGGCTGGTTCAGCCACCGGGGCAGCGGGCTGAGCGATGACGGACAGACAGGCGGCAATGCGGCTTTATCTGGCGGTCGGCTGCGGCGCGGCGATCGGCTCCCTGACCCGCTTCCTGTCGGGCTACGTCATCGTCTCGCTGCTCGGCCTAAACGCTCTATGGTCGACCGCTTTCGTCAACGTCGTCGGCTCCTGGGTCATCATGACCTTTGCCACGCTGACCGGACCGGATGGGCGCATGATGGTCGGACCGGTCAGCCGCAATTTCGTCATGGCCGGCTTTTGCGGCGGCCTCACCACGTTTTCGGCGATGAGCCTCGACACCTTCATCCTGCTGTTCGAGGGCGACTTGCCGCTGGCCGCGACCTATCTCATCAGTGTGGTCGGGCTGTCGCTCGTGGCGGCGTGGCTGGGTTATCTCATGGCATCCAGGCTCAACCGCTTGCCGAAAGGCAGTCAGGCAACAGGTAGCTAGAGCAATTCCAGGAAAAGTGTGAGCGGTTTTCCGTCCGGAATTGCGTCAAAACAAAGAGATAGAGCGGTTCGCCGTTTCTGTAAAACGGTGAAACGCTCTAGGGAGGAAAACATGGAACTTCCCGCGCAATGCGCGCTGCTCAGGATATTCTTCGGCGAGGACGACAGGGCGGCCGACGGCAAGCCGCTGCACGAGGCGATCGTCATCAAGGCGCGCGAAACCGGCATGGCCGGCGCCACCGTGCTGCGCGGGCCGCTGGGCTTCGGTCGCTCCAGCGTGCTCCACACCGCCAAGATCCTGCGCCTGTCGCAGGATCTGCCCATCGTCGTCGAGATCGTCGACGCGCCGGAGAAGATCGATGCGCTGATCCCAGCGATCAAGGCGCTGACGAATGAGAAGAGCTGCCTGATCACCAGGGAGAAGGTCGAGGTCATCCGCTACGGCGACGGAGACTGATCCCCAAAGCATGTCTCCCGAAAGTGGGAACCGGTTTCGGGATAAAGACATGCGCAAAAATCAAAAACCTAAAGCGCATAGAACGAATCCGAAGGATCGCGACGCGCTTTAGGACCCCTCGATTAGCCGCCGCGCAGACGTCTTCCGATCGTTCCTTCGTCGAAGATACCGGCGGAAAAGAGTTTCATAGCTTCGATCGCCAAGTCAGAAGCCTCGGAGCTGCCGCGGGCAATGCCTCGCTCCACGCAGACCTGGTCATAGATGCGCTTCAGCAGGACGAGATCGTCCGGATAGGCTATGCCGCTCTTGGAAACATGGGGGCCGATCATCGCATCCTCCATTGTTGGACGGAAGCATGACAGAAGCTCGCGGGGGCGGTGAGCCTTCTATCGCCAGACCGGCACCATAGGGCGCTGCGTCGGTCGCGCATTCACCCATGTTAAAAAGGCGGCCCGAGGGCCGCCTTCTGTATCCCGGAAGGTTTCAGCTGACTCAGCCGACGATCTCGGTGTCCGAGAACCAGTACTTGATCTCCTGTGCGGCGGTCTCCGGCGCGTCGGAGCCGTGCACCGAGTTCTCGCCGATCGACAGCGCATGCACCTTGCGGATCGTGCCTTCAGCGGCGTTTGCCGGGTTGGTGGCGCCCATCACTTCGCGATTTCGGGCGATGGCGTTCTCGCCTTCCAGCACCTGCACGATGGTCGGCGCCGACGACATGAATTCCACCAGCTCGCCGAAGAACGGGCGATCCTTGTGGACGGCGTAGAAACCTTCGGCCTCGCGGCGGCTCATCCACACGCGGCGCGATGCGACGACGCGCAGGCCGGCGTCTTCCAGCATCTTGGTGATGGCGCCCGTCAGGTTGCGCCTGGTCGCGTCCGGCTTGATCATGGAGAAGGTGCGTTCGATCGCCATAGGGTCGTCCTTGTTCTTGGGAATGGAAATTGGAGTGGCGGGCTCTATACAAGCCGCCCGGCGGCTTGCCAAGGGGAGGCGGCTTCTGGTCAAGGCGGGTCCTTTGCGGGATAATTAAACGGCTGCGAACATGCTTCGCACGGAAATCCGGGGCGTTGCGGCAGCGGAGCCCGAGGCGATGAACTGGCCTTACTTCAGACGCGGCGATGTTGCCGTCATCCTGTTCATGGCCATTGTTCTCGCCGGGATCGTCTTCGTCCTGCTGTTCTTTCCACAACGCGGGCAGCGGAATTTCGGCTTCGGTCCGGAGTGGCAGTGCGCCCGCATGGAGAAAGGCGACCCGATCTGCGTCAGGTTGGTCGGTAAGGGCGAGGGGGGAGATGGCCGGTAGGCCAGAGGGGTCGCCGCGCGTAAAGCGCCGACCTCTTTTTCGCCACAGAGGGCGTCGCAGCGCTGAGGCGTCCCCCTCTGTCGCCTTCGGCGACATCTCCCCCTCAAGGGGGGAGATCACCGGTGTTCACGCCGCCGCCGCGACCTGCCGTCCGATGCCGCCATGCAGGTCGAGGCAGCGCTCGAACCAGCGGGCGATGCTGTCGCCGTCCTCGAGCAACTGGAAAGGCGAGGCGATGCGTCCCCATTGCAGCGCGCCGAACACGATGTAATCGGCAAACAGCGGCTCCTCGCCGCCGATGAAGGGCTGGTAGGTGAGCGTCGAACGCAGCGGCTCCAGCGCGGCGCGGAAGGCCGCGAGCCCGGCATCGCGGTTCGCCACGACCTCTTCCAGCCGCTTGCCGTAGCGCTGCTCGCGGCTTTCGCGGAAATAGGCGGCGTTAGGCTCGTCTTGCATGTCATGCAGATCGGTCAGCGCCACCGTCGCGACGTACGGATGGATGGTGGACTGAGACCAGCGCTCGATGAAGCGCGCCAGCGCCTTGCCGCCTTCGCCGGCAAACAGGGTAGGCCGATCCGGATAGGCTTCGTCGAGATAGAGCGCGATGGCGAAGGAATCGGCCACCACGCGCTCGCCGTCGCGGATCACCGGCACCGTCTTCGACGCGCCGCTCTCGACTTTGGGTACCTCGAGGAAGCGCGTCGGCACCTTGGTGACGGCGAGCCCCTTATGCGCCAGTGCCATCTTGGTCTTCCAGCAATGCGGGCTGAACGGTCGTGCTGCATCGTGGCCGACAAGGTCGTAGAGAAGAATGGTCATTGGCGCGTCCGTTGCTGCGGGTTAGGTAGAGCCAGGATTCGTGGCGAACCGGTGGATGATGAAACAGCATTTCATGATGTTTGCGGCCTATAATCAATGGGCCAACCAGCGTCTCTACGATGCCGCGGCCCACCTCAGCGACGAGGAATTCAACCGCGACACCGGCGCCTTCTTCGGCTCGATGATGAAGACGCTCAACCATATCCTGACTGCCGATCGTATCTGGATGAAGCGTTTCACCGGCGAGGGACAGGCACCGTCTTCCCTTGACGCCATTCTTTACAAGGCGCTGCCACCCTTGCACAGCGCGCGCGAGGCGGAGGACAAGCGGATCATCGACTGGATCGGCGGCATGAGCGAAAAGGCGCTCGCCGGCCGCTTCTCCTATATGACCCTCTCCGACATGCGAACTGTATCGCAACGCGTGGCGCCCGCGCTCAGCCATTTCTTCAACCACCAGACCCATCATCGCGGCCAGGCGCATATGGTGCTGACCGTGCTCGGCCGCCCTTCGGTGCCGCTCGATCTGGCGCTGTTCCAGCGCTCCGAGGAAGGCCGCGCCTACGCCTGAAGCGCTCTCTAGCCGGGAACGCCTGCGGCAAGTTGCGCAAATGGCCTGAGGGAAGAATTTGCGAGGCATTTTAAGAAAAATATAATACACGTTGGACCGAAGATAACAGAAATCGCAAACCAAACTTCATTCTTGGGAATGAGCCGGCGAAACCGGACGAAATCTCACGCGTAACTTTCCGTGTATTCAGAAGAAGTATGCAGGCAATGCTTGCATACAGCAATGCTGAGTGATTTCTACCTGAAGAGGAGAGTGTTATGCGCAATATTGTTGGGAAAGCCGCCACTACTCTGACCCTTGGGACGATTATCGCCGTTCTGGCCATGCCCGCGAATACTGCAAGCCTTGGCGTTGGAGCATCGATCGGCGGGTCTGGAGGCGTCAACGCTGGTGCCGGCGCCTCTGTCGGCGGTGGCAGCGGTGTCAATGCCGGGCTTGGCGCCTCGGTTGGCGGGTCGAACGGCGTGAACGCCGGCGCGGCCGCATCGATAGGCGGCTCGAATGGGGTCGACGCAAACGCCACGGCGTCGATCGGAGGTTCAACCGGCATCGACGCGGGTCTTGGCGCTAACGTCGGCGATGACATCAACGCCAATGCGAATGCAAATGTCGGCAATGGCGCCAACGCGAGCCTTGGCCTCGGGATTGGTGACGACGCGGACGTCGGCGTGGGAAGGTTCTCTGCGCTGAGCACGCCTAGCACGGTAGCAGCCCCTCAAGCGCCCGCGACGAAGAACGCCGTGGCTGAGATGTCCGGCACGAAATTGACCCGCATGAAGAAGCGCTGCGCCGACGTGCTCTCCAGCGAAGGGACCTATGATGCCGATCTGAGGGCGCTCTGTCTGATGATCGCACGCCGTTGACGCGTTCGAGTGGTAGCCGCAACGCCGGACCGGCAGTGAGGCTCTGCGGCATCTCCCAACCGACCGCCGCCATGGCTGGCGTTGCGTTGACGAGAACATCCGGCCAGTCGGGAAGCCTGCCGCGCTTGGCGGCGGGCTTTCTGCTTGCCTTGCCATCACGGGAGGTCCCGACGGCCTGTTAACCACACTTGCATTGAAGCTAATATGTTAGGACTTCCTTTGCGCTCGCGCTCCACAATAGGCCGGTAGCAGTGGGAGCAACGGATGCGCATCGATTTATCCCCGACAAGCTGGGGCAGGGTCGTGGTGGTCACCGCCGCCGGCACCGCCTTTTTCATTGCCGTCGCCTTCTTCGTCGATTCCTTCAATTTTCCCTCGCTGTCGCCGCAGGCGCTGCTGTGGGCGAAACTCACGGATCTTTTCCTGCCGCTTGTCCTCGGCGGCTCCTTTCTGTTCTTCCTGATG
Source organism: Mesorhizobium sp. M2A.F.Ca.ET.043.05.1.1 (assembly GCF_003952445.1). Lineage (NCBI taxonomy): Bacteria > Pseudomonadati > Pseudomonadota > Alphaproteobacteria > Hyphomicrobiales > Phyllobacteriaceae > Mesorhizobium > Mesorhizobium sp. M2A.F.Ca.ET.043.05.1.1. The sequence goes on along the minus strand of NZ_CP034446.1, from coordinate 2,811,500 downwards.
TGGAAGATGCGCCAGCTGGCGATCACGCAAAAGGAGCTCAGCGTCATCGCCGCGACCGACAGCTTGACCGCGGTCTTCAACCGCGGCGCCTTCTCGATGCTGGTCGAGGCCTATCTCGACCAGGCACGCGACCAGACGGTCGCCGACGCCGGCGCGCTGCTGATCGTCGATGCCGACCATTTCAAGTCGATCAATGACCGCCTGGGCCACGACTGCGGCGACCAGGCGCTCAGGTTGATCGCCGCGACGATCAAGGGGCAACTGCATGGCGCCGACATCGTCGGACGCATCGGCGGCGAGGAATTCGCGATCTTCCTGCCCGGCGCCGATGCCACACGCTCCTTCCTGGTCGCCGAATCCATCAGGCGCCGCATCCGCGAGACCGAGTTTGCGCCAGACGGGCGGCCTTGGCCGCTTTCGGTCAGCATCGGCGGCATCGCCTTCAGCGGCCCGACCACCTACCACGACATGTTCCAGGTCGCCGACCGCCATCTTTACAAGGCCAAGGCCAACGGCCGCGACCAGGTGAGCTTCGAGAGCCGGCGCAGCGGGACGGCTGGCAATGCCGGCGGCACCATGCACTAACGCATGTCTCCCGAAAGTGGGAACCGGTTTCGGGATAAAGACATGCGTAAGATCAAAAATCTAAAGCGCATGGAGCGAATCTGAAAGATCGCGGCGCGCTTTAGGCGTCCCTTGGCGCCATCAACGGTCCGTTCATCCTTTGGCGGCTAGTGTCGGCGGCTGACCTCAGCCGATCCGCGAGCGACCGTGTTCGATCTTATCGACTTCAAGGCGGTGCTGATCATCGCCCTCATCTTCATCCCGCTGGAGCAGCTCCTGCCGCTGCATGGCGAGCAGTCGGCGACGCGCCGCCATTGGCTGAACGATGTTTTCTACCTGCTCTTCAACGGCATCGTCATCAAGGCCGGCATAGTATTGGTGGTCGGCGCGGCGATGCTGCTGGCGCAGCGTTTCGTTCCCGAGGCGCTCACCGCCGCCGTCCAGTCGCAGCCTGTATGGCTGCAGGCGATCGAGGCTCTGCTCATCGCCGACATCGGCTTCTATCTTGCCCATCGCGCCTTCCACGCGGTGCCGTTCCTGTGGCGCTTCCACGCCATCCACCACTCGATCGAGGAGATGGACTGGCTGGCCGCGCACCGCGTGCACCCGGTGGACCAGATCCTGACCAAGTCGGCTTCGTTCCTGCCGCTGTTCGCGCTGGGTTTTTCCGCCGAGGCGGTTCTCATCTACGTGCTGATCTACCAGTGGCAGTCGGTGTTCATCCACTCCAACACGCGCATCAAATTCGGGCCGCTGAAATGGCTGATTGCCTCGCCGCAGTTCCATCACTGGCACCATGCCAACGAACGCGAGGCCTATGACAAGAACTTCGCCGGCCAATTGCCCTTTCTCGACCTGATCGGCGGCACTTTGTTCATGCCGCCGCGGATGCCGGAAAAATACGGTGTCGACGAGCCTGTGCCGCAGCTCTACCACCGGCAGCTCGTCTATCCTTTCGTTGCAGCGGCCGAACCGGCTGCGGCGATCGCCGAGGCCGCGCCGGCTGCCGCCAAGCCGGAATAGCGGTACGGAAAAGGCCCGTCTTTATGTGAACCGGGCCCGGGGTAGTTCATAAGCAGCGGGCTTGCCCGGCAAAATGGGCTTTTGCCGTAAGTTCAGGCGGCAAAACCGCCATAGCCGCGCGCGACCGGCTTCACCGAGACGATCGGCTGGTCCGACGGCCACAGGATGCCGGCGGTCACCGCGAAGGTGATCAGCGCATCGCGCGCCGACTCGGCGGAGATTTCTCCGGCACGCGCCGCCTCGCAGGCCTTTACCGCGGCGCCGTAGCTCAGCCGCCGCCGCGATGGCGGAAACTCGGTCAGGAATTCATGCATGGCGGACAGCGAGGCGATCATACGCTTATGGCCGGCGCCGACGCTAAGGGCGACCGGGGTGAAGAACATCCTGTCGTACATTGAGACCTCGTCTGTTGGCTGCGGAGGCGGCGGGCCTCCGGTCTGGGGAGGGACGCCACACAACGCGGCTTGCGGCGTGAGGTTCCGCGCACGCCGATTTTTCCGTCTTGGACCTGATCCGTCGCGTGAATCGGCAGGAGGGCAGGCAGCCTATTTCCACATGCCGCGCATGCGGGCGCCAAGGTCTACCTTGACGCCTGGCCGCTGGCGCGGGTCGTCCTTGAGCGCCGCACTCGCCCAGGACGATTGCTCGAAGGCCGAAAGCATCGAGGCCGGGATGAAGCGGGTGCGCGAGGCATAGACATGGCGATCGCCGCGCGCCGCCTGGTTGTGCGGGTAGAAGCGCTGCGGCACCACCAGATGCAGGCTGTCCTTGGCCCTGGTCATCGCCACATAGAGCAGCCGACGCTCCTCCTCGATGTCCTCCTTGGTGCCGACGCCGAGATCGGCCGGGATGCAGCCGTCGACCGTGTTGAGCACGAAGACGTTCTTCCATTCCTGGCCCTTGGCCGAATGGATGGTCGACAGGATGAGGTAATCCTCGTCGCGATGCGGCGGCCCGGCCTGGTCGCTGGTGGCGTCGGGCGGATCGAGCGTCAGCTCGGTCAGGAAGCGTTCGCGCGACGGATAGGTCGAGGCGATCTGCTCGAGCTGGATGAGATCGGCCCGGCGCGTGATCGCATCCTCGTGGATGCGCTCCATATGCGGTTCGTACCAGAGCCTGATCCGTTCGAGGTCGGCCGGCCATTTGGCGCCGGCGCGCAAGCCGCTATAGATGTCGAGGAACACCGGCCAATCCTGCGCCGCGCGCTGCGGCGGCCGGAAGCGGGCAAGGCCGAGCGTCTCGTCGAGCGACGTCGCCATGGCATCCACGATCTGCGAGGCGGCGGACGGGCCGATGCCCGGCATCAGCTGCAGCACGCGGAAACCGGCGACGCGGTCGCGCGGGTTCTCGGCGAAGCGCAGCATCGCCAGCATGTCCTTGACATGCGCGGCGTCGAGGAATTTCAGCCCGCCGAACTTGACGAAGGGGATGTTGCGGCGCGTCAGCTCCACCTCCAGGGGCCCGCTGTGGCTCGAGGTGCGAAACAGCACCGCCTGCGCCTTCAGCGCCGTGCCGGCCTCGCGTTCGGCCAGGATCGCCTGGCAGACATAATTCGCCTGCTCGGCCTCGTCGCGCACGCTGACCAGCTGCGGCCGGTGCGAGGACCGGCGCTCGGTCCACAGATTCTTGGTGAAGCGCTCGCTGGCCTCGCCGATCACCCTGTTGGCTGCGGCAAGGATCGTCTCGGTCGAGCGGTAGTTTCGCTCCAGCATGACGACCGCCGCTGCTTGCGCGAACTGCTTTGGGAAATCGAGGATGTTGCGCACTTCGGCGGCGCGGAAGGAATAGATCGACTGCGCGTCGTCTCCTACCACAGTGAGCCCGGCGCCGTCCGGTTTCAGCGCCAGGAGGATCGAAGCCTGCAGCCGGTTGGTGTCCTGGTACTCGTCGACCAGCACGTGGTCGAAGCGGGAACCGAGATGGGCGGCGATCTCCGGCTCGGCCGCCATCTGCGCCCAGTAGAGCAGCAGGTCGTCGTAATCGAGCACGTTCTGCGCCTGCTTGGCCTCGACATAGGCCGCGAAAAGCTCCTTCAGTTGCTCCGCCCATGCCGCGCACCAGGGGAAGGCGGAGCCGAGCACCTCGTCCAGGTCCGCCTGCGCGTTCACCGCCCGCGAATAGATCTGCAGACAGGTGCCTTTGGTCGGGAAGCGGCTCTCGGTTTTCGAGAAACCCAGCTCGTGCCGTGCAAGGTTCATCAGGTCGGCCGAATCCTCGCGGTCATGGATGGTGAAGGCCGGATCGAGCCCGATCTGCTCGGCATAGTCGCGGAGCAGCCTGGCGCCGATCCCGTGGAAAGTGCCGGCCCAGGCGAGCGCGTCGGCGATGATCGTCGCGTCGCGCCCCAGCACCTCGCCGGCAATGCGCTCGACCCGCTTGGCCATCTCCGCCGCGGCACGACGGGAGAAGGTCATCAGCAGGATGCGGCGCGGATCGGCGCCCTTGACGATGAGATGGGCGACGCGATGCGCCAGCGTGTTGGTCTTGCCGGAGCCGGCGCCCGCGATCACCAGCAGCGGCGCCGCCACCTTGCCGTCGCCATGCACCACCGCCAGCCGCTGCTCATCATTCAGCCGGGCAAGATAAGCGGGCGTCTCGAAGGACGAATCACGGGCGGCGATGTTCATCGCCCATCAAGCATCGTTTCCGCTTTGTTCGCAATACAGCTAATCTCCCCCACAAGCTACCGCTTCGGCTCCACCCCCATTGCCGCTGACTGGCGCCGCAACTTGCGCCTCTCGTCGCCCGGCATGTCGAGCGGCGCGACATCGCCGGGCACCTCGTCGATGATCCTCACGGCGACGCGGTAGGCGGTGTAGGCGAAAAGCCCCGTAAGCAGCAGGCGGATCATCATCGTCTCCTCATGCGGTTCGATTGGCTTTCAACCGGACGCGGGCCGGTTGGTTCCGCCTCAATCGCAACCAAACCGCCACCGCCTCGTTTGCCCTTTATGAAAGGGGCGAACGAGAGGAGGTCGTCATGATGAAGCTTCCTGTGCTGCTGGCTCTTGCGGCAGGGCTCGTGCTCGCCGCCTGCGACAACAGCGTGCAACCCACCAAGGCGCCGGGCGACGAGGTCAACCAGAACCCTCAGGTCGACAAGAACCCGGTGCCGAAATCGACCACCGGCGGCGACCAGCCGGGCACGCCTCCGAAGCAATAGGGCAGGGCGGGTTGAATTGTCGTCAGCTTCGAACGAAGAAGGCCGGCGCTGCTTGGGAGGAAGCTGGGTAGCGCCGGCCAAGCGGGAAAATCAGGCCCGCCGCGCAATCCAACATAGCTGAGTCTCGGCCTTGCGTCATGGTGCGATCGCGCTAGCCGGCTACAGTCAGTGGAAACACCCGGAAAATCCTGACGCTGCGCGAGCGGCGCTGCTTAGGCCACCGCCGCGCGTGCCGGCTGTCCGCCGGCGATCTCGGTGTCGAGCTGGCGCTGCGTCAGCGCCGCTTCGGCCAGGATCCATTGCTTGAACAGTTCCACCTTGCGGGCGCCGAGCGCCTTGATGGGGCTGACGAAATACCAGCCTGCCGTGTTGGGGTGATGGACCGCGAAGGGCGCCACCAGCCTTTCGGCGCGGATGTCGCTTGCCATATAGGCGCGGTTGGCGACGGCGAAGCCCATGCCGGCATTGGCCGCTTCGTAGGACATCATGCAGCTGTCGAAATAGACGCTCCTGGTCTCGCCAAGCACGAAGCTCGCGCCGGCGAAGCCCAGCCACGACTGCCAGTTCTGCGTGCAGGTGTCGGAATGCAGCAGCGTGAAGTAGCGCAGGTCCTCCGGCACCACCTTCGACAGCGGCTTGTCGCCCAGCACGTCGTGAAACAGCTTGCGGCTGCACACCGGCGTCAGGTCTTCCTTGAACAGCAGTTCCGAGGTGAGGCCGGGGAAATTGCCGTCGCCATAACGGATCTCGAGATCGTATTCCGAGGTCGAAAATTCATGCGTGGCGTAGGATGTCGACACCCGCATCTCGATGTCGGGATATTGCTGCTGGAAGGTCATCAGCCTGGGAAACAGCCACCGCGCCGCGAAGGTCGGCAGCACGCAGATACGAAGCACATGCGCCTGCGACTGGCCGGTGGCCTCCATGCTGGCCGCCACGATCCGCTCCAGCGCCTCGCGCACGCGCGCCACATAAGTCTCGCCCTCCGGCGTCAGCGACACCGCGTTGCCGCCGCGCTCGAAGATCTTGAAGCGCAGCTGATCCTCCAGGCTCTTCACGCGCTGGCTGACGGCGGAAGCGGTGATAAACTGCTCCTCGCCGGCGCGCGTGAAATTCCTGTGTCTCGCGGCGCTTTCCACGATTTTCAGCGAGTTGAGGTTGACCTGACTGAGCAGACGCACGGGGTTTCGACCTTAAGCTGGGCTTACGCTACCACCAGCTTTCCTAAATTTACAGGGGTGGGCGTTTAAATGACTGTTAACCAAGTGTTGCCCCCATCTTGGAGAAAGTACAATGAACGCCCATACAATTCCCGAACTGCGTTGTGCAATGAGCCGCGAGGCCATCATTGGTCATGAGACCGCCTGGAAAGTCTCGACCTTCGGCGTCGCCCAGTATCGTCACGGTTACGACCAGGCTCTGCTTGCCGCGATCGAGGAAGCCGCCCTGAAGCTGAAGGCCAGCCATGCCGTTCACAAACATCTCGACCTCACCTTTATCACCGGCGCCGATCGCTATATTCCCGAGATCAAGGAGCTTTTACACGACAAGCTGCGCTTGGAAAGGCTGTCCGACATGATGGGCACCAAGCTCGAACCCTATCCGCTGTCGATCGTCGGTTCGACCGTCACCTTCATGAACCCCAGGGACGGCGCCGTCGAATGGCACTGCGACGGCGTCCCGGTGACGGAGCTCATCCCGCTGTCGATCAGCGACCCTCTCATCGGGGGTCATCTTGAGATCTATTGCGACGATTCCGAGACCGGCCGCTCGATCCTGGAATCCGGCCGCGACCTGCCGCGCAACAAGATCATGCGCATCGACCACAAGATGAACTATGCCACGCTCGGCCAGTTCCTGGGCGTGCTCCACCGCACCGCGCCGATCCAGCTCGGCGAGCGCGTCACGCTGGTGCTCAACCAGCGCTCGGCGATCAAGCCCTATGTCGACGACAACCGCATGTTCTACCTCGCCGCCGACAACGACCATGACCGCGCCTGGGTGAACGAACTGGCCGAGGATGTCTGGACCAACCAGCTGCCCGCCTATCGCCGCCATGCCGAGGAGCATCCCATGCCGCAGCCGGCCGCGGAGGCGGTTTCCGGCGGAGCAAGGGAGTCTTGGTAGTGACCAACGATCCGGTCGAGCACCAGCCGCGTCCAGCGTCGCTGAGCCTCGGCCCGGCCGTGCCGGACTGTCGAGACCATCCCAGCGCCGCCCCAGCGGCGGCGCTGGCCTTCGCCCTCGGCGCCGTGGCGCTGTGGGCGACCAACGCCCTGGTCGGCAAGACGCTGCTTGCCCTCTATCCGGTGTCGCAAGTGCAGTTCCTCCAATTTTGCGGGGCGGCCGTCGTGTTTGCGCTGATCCGGCTTTTCCCTTCTCCCCTTGTGGGGTCTGAAGGACGGGGCGAGACCCGTGGCTCGCCCCCGGGCGGTGGCCTCGCGAAGCGAGGTCGGATGAGGGGTGCTGGACGGATCGCCGACGCTGGAGTTTCTTCCAACACCCCTCATCCGTCTCGGCGCTCCGCGCCGATCCACCTTCTCCCACAAGGGGAGAAGGAAAGAGTCTCGCTTGCCGCCTATGCCGTCGGCTTCCTGGGGCTGGTCGGCACCATGGTGTTGCAATATATCGGCTTCGCCTCGATGCCGGTCATCGAGGCGAACCTCGTCGCCTATACTTGGCCGCTGATGACCGCCGCGGCGGTTATCCTGCTGGGCCGGCCGCGCCGTCCTCTATTGCTTGGCCTGGCCGCGGCCGTCGGCTTCGTCGGGGTGGCGCTGGTCATTTCCGGAGGGCGCGCCCATTCTTGGTTCAACAGGGCCTGGTTCGAAGGCGGCAGCGTTGTCGGTTATCTCGCCGCTTTCGGCTCGGCGCTCTGCATGGCCTTCTACTCGCTTACTATCGGCCGCCTTGGCGTGCCGCCGGAACGCCTGCTTTTGCCCTCGGCGCTGATCGGCGTCGCGCTCACCTTTGCCTGGTGCCTGCATGACGGCGCTGGACGCCTGACCGGTCCGCATCTCCTGCTCGGCCTCTATCTCGGCGCCGGCCCGATGGGGCTCGGCTACTATTTCTGGTCGCGCGCGGCAAAGCTCGACCACGGCGGCAGGATAGCGGTCGTCGCCTATCTGACGCCGATCGCTTCCACGTTTCTGCTGACCCTGTCGGGCGAAAGCCTGTCGATGACGGCCGTTGCCGGCGCCGTCCTCGTTATTGGCAGCTGTCTCGCGGTCGGCATCGAAGGTACGGAGACCAGGCACAATGTCCAGAATGCCCGATGACGAGGACGAACGCCGCGCCAGACAGGAGGCGCACTGGCTGGTCAGGGAATTTGGCGCGGAAGCGCCGCTCTATGCGGCCATGAAGGCGGAAAAGGCTATCGAGCAAAAGGACTTTGGCCGCTGCGCGCGCTGGAAACGCGTGCTGGAAATCCTGTCGGACAGCCCTTCGGCGAATGTCAGGCGCGGCGTCGCCGTCAAATGAGCGATTTGCCCTGGCGCCGGCGAATCGCGAAAGGCCCACATCGAGCCGGCGGATTGTCGTTGCCGTGGCCGGACTTGGCCTGAACTTCGATTTCTCAGCAACTTCCTTGGCCGACCCAGTGCAACCGGAGGTTCTACGTATCCTGCCGGACCGCCGATTCTATAAAGCATCTGTTATAGCTATTAGAAATCCTAACTTGCGCGTTTGCAGCCCGCGTAGAAACATAACCCGGTATTGAGTCGCGTAGCTTTACTGACTCTGGACGGTCCGTTGGGGGACAGGTCCAATTCGATACACCGACAAAAGTCTTAAAAACGAGCTGGCGATTTGAGGGCCGGCAGAAGGTGAAAAAATTGTCCAACATCGACGATAAAACAGCAATCGAACTGACCGCCGACATTGTCTCCGCCTATGTCGGCAACAATCCGCTCCCTGCTTCCGGCCTGCCTGATCTGATCGCCAGCGTCAGCGCGTCGGTGCGCAAGCTCGCCGGCGGCAGTGTCGTCAAGGAGGCGGTGGCGCTGACGCCCGCCGTCAACCCGAAGCGTTCCGTCTTCCCGGATCACATCGTTTGTCTGGAGGACGGAAAGAAGTTCAAGTCGTTGAAACGCCACCTTGCGACCGATCACAACCTGACGCCGGACGAATACCGCGCCAAATGGGGCCTGCCTGCCGATTATCCGATGGTGGCGCCCAGCTATTCGGCGACCCGCTCGGCGCTGGCCAAATCGTCTGGCCTCGGCCGCAAGCCGGCCGGCGGTGACGCGGGCAAAGGCAAGCGCAAGGGCAAGGCCTGAGGCCGGACCTAAAGCATGTCTCCCGAAAGTGGGAACCGGTTTCGGGATAAAGACATGCGACGCGCTTTAGCTGCTGCCTGAGGCAATGAATGACGCCGCGCCATCGTCATGGCGCGGCCGTCGGACCGCTCGGCATATCGCGTCGCCGCGTGGCTGGTTTCCGCAAACGCGCCGAACACCCCGCATCAGTTGCGGGGCGGCTTGTTCTCGTCCTGGCGGTCGCGATCCTGCTCGGCGGCGAGGCTGTCCGCCTCGACGGCGGTCATTTCAAGAAGATAGACGAGCATTTGGTAGCGCGTGCGCGAGAGCATCTTCGCCAGCCTGCGCGCGATCTCCGCCACATATTTCAGCGTTCGCAGATCGTTGACCGCTTCGCCCATCGTGAGCTCCTGACATAGCCGAGTTATTGTTGGGGCCGAGTTATTGTTGGGGCCAAGTTCTTCATGGGCGCTCACGCACGACTCACGGCGCGCTCACAGATTTGCAGTTCGCGACGAAAACTGAAATCGATTTTCGACAAGCACAATGGCCGGCCCTGCAGATTCTGGCCCTTTCTTCATGGTAACGGCCGCGCGGCGCATAAATATAAGCCGAAGCTGAACTTGTGTTTCATCTGCTTGGCCTGGCTGATTTCCCCGCCGGGGAAGCCGGTGCCGAGCGGCAGCCCGGCAGGGCGGGCGCTTCTCTCACCCCTTATACGCGGAACAGAAGGCCGGCGGATTGTCATTGCCGATCATGGCGCAGCCGCGCTTGATCTCGTCGATCATCATGCTGCATGCGTTCTGGCCATTGCAGGGCGGGTTGGTCGCCGGCGAAACCTGGACGCATTGCGAGACATATTGGTCCGACTTCGCCTTGCCGGCGGATTGCACGCATGGCCGCGTGTCGTTCTGGCTTGCCTGGGCAGGGGCGGGTTTCGCAGGCGCGGCTTTAGCCGTCGCAGGCGCGGCATTGCCGCTGCTTTGCGGCACGCAGGAGAGATCGCCCCCCGGGCATTGCAACTGGTGCTGCAACTGCGCCAGTCGCGCCTTGGTCAACTCCGCCTTGCAAACCCCGACCAGGCTCGAATAGATCGAGCCATCGGCATAGGGCTGGGTGCGGAAGGCGCATTCCTTGTCGCGGAATGGGATCCAGGCGCGCTGCGCGTTACGCAGGCGCTTCAGGTCGGCGGGAGCGAGACGTGCCGCCAGCGCCTTGTAGACAGCGTTGAGCCCAGCGTCGGCCGAAGCGGCATTCGCGGTCGTGCAGGTGGCAAGGTCGGCCTGCGTCTTCGCCGCCGCGCAGTCGACGGCTGCCGCGCGGGCGGCGGGCATGGTGAGAAACAGGCCGGCCGCGATCGCGAAAATCGCGACCGGCAGCGAGGCCGAAAGGAGCGAGGTCTTGCCCGACATATCGTCTGCCCTCTGTTTGAAACGGCCCCGGCGCCTGTGCCAGCATAGGTTGAGACAATGGCGGCGATCAACGCCAAATCTGTAACGTGGCAAGCAAAGCATGACCGGCAGGCGAAAGCCGGGAGTGAACGATCTCACTGCTTGTGTGGAGATGCCCGGCGGGGCGGTGGGAGCGCTGCCCAGCGCGCCTCTCAGTCGTTCATGGGGCGACGGCCGGAGTTCCCGCTGTCGATCTGGATCAGCAGGTGTTCCGTCGCGCGCCACTCGGGGAGGGAGATTGGCTGTGTCGCTGCCCTGCTCGTCGATTCAACCGGGACAGCAATTTGTGCGGCCTGGTCTTCGAAAAGAACCACCTGCGTCGCCAGCGCGGTTGTCGTGGCAACCTGGAAGAAGATGAAGGCGAGGGCGAGATAGCGGATCACGGGCCTCCAAACGCTGGAGCCGGCAACTGGTTCCAGCCCGGTCGCGTTTTTTTTGCTGAACGGCCACGGACGGCGTGCGCGGGCCTCGTCCGGGCGCTGGCTCTTGCGAAGCGCCGATCTCCCGTGCAAAAGCCCGCTATGCTTATCATCAACGACCTTACGCTGCGCATGGCGGGGCGGCTGCTTCTCGATCATGCCTCATTGACCCTGCCGGCCGGCACCAAGGCCGGCCTTGTCGGCCGCAACGGCACCGGCAAGACCACGCTGTTCAAGGCGATCACCGGCGATTTCCCGTCGGAGACCGGCTCGATCAGCCTGCCGAAGAACACCCGCATCGGCCAGGTGGCGCAGGAGGCGCCTGCCACTGAGGAACCGCTGATCGAGATCGTGCTGAAAGCCGATGTCGAGCGCCAGGCTTTGCTCGAGGAAGAGAAGACTGCGACAGATCCGCACCGCATCGCCGAGATCCACACCCGGCTGGCCGACATCGACGCGCATTCGGCCGAATCCCGCGCCGCCACGATCCTGGCCGGCCTCGGCTTCGACGATGCCGCCCAGCGGCGGCCGGCTTCGTCCTTCTCCGGCGGCTGGCGCATGCGCGTGGCTCTGGCCGCCGTGCTCTTCTCCGAGCCCGACCTTCTGCTGCTCGACGAGCCGACCAATTATCTCGACCTCGAAGGCACGCTGTGGCTGGAGAACTATGTCTCGAAGTATCCGCACACGGTGTTGCTGATCTCGCATGACCGCGACCTGCTCAACCGCGCCGTCAACTCGATCGTCCACCTCGACCAGAAGAAGCTCACCTTCTGGCGCGGCGGTTACGACCAGTTCGAGCGCCAACTGACCGAGCAGCGCGAGTTGCAGGAGAAGAGCCGCGTCAAGCAGGAAGCGCAGCGCAAGCATATGGAATCCTTCGTCGAGCGTTTTCGCGCCAAGGCTTCCAAGGCGAGGCAGGCGCAGTCTCGCCTGAAGGCGCTGGAGAAGCTGAAGCCGATCGCCGCGGTGGTGAACGACACGGTGCGGCCGTTCTCCTTCCCCGAGCCGGTGAAGACGGTGGCCTCGCCGATCGTGGCGCTCAACGGCGTCAATGTCGGCTATACCGAGGGCAATCCGATCCTGAAGAAGATGACGCTGCGCATCGATGCCGACGACCGCATCGCGCTGCTCGGCGCCAACGGCAACGGCAAGTCGACCTTCGCCAAACTGCTCGCCGGCCGGCTGAAGGCCGAGACGGGTTCAATGACCATCGCGCCGGGCCTGAAGGTGGCGATCTTCGCCCAGCACCAGCTCGACGATCTGCGCCCCGAGGAGAGCGCCTATGAGCATGTGCGCCGGCTGATGCCGGATGCGCCGGAAGCCAAGGTGCGCGCCCGAGTCGCCCAGTTCGGCCTGTCGACCGAGAAGATGAACACGGCCGCCAAGGATCTGTCCGGCGGCGAGAAGGCGCGGCTCTTGATGGGGCTATCGGCCTTCGAGGGACCCAACCTCTTCATCCTCGACGAGCCGACCAACCATCTCGATATCGACAGCCGTGAATCGCTGATCCATGCGCTGAATGATTTTCCGGGCGCGGTCATCCTGATCTCGCACGATCGGCATCTTCTAGAGGCGACAGCCGACCGGCTCTGGCTCGTCAAGGACGGCGCGGTCAATCCCTATGACGGCGACCTGGAGGATTACAAGACGCTGGTCACCGGCGTCTCGTCTAACCGCCGCGAGCAAAAGGAGGCCGACAAGGCCTCCAAGGCCGATCGCCGCCGCGAAGCCGCCCAGCGCCGCGCTGCATTGGAACCACTGGCCAAGGAGATCCGCGCCACCGAGGCGCTGATGGACCGCATCCGCAAGCGCATCGACCTCATCGAGGACGAGCTGGCCAATCCGGCGATCTACGAGAAGGATCCGTCCACCGCGACGCGGCTGGCCAAGGAACGTTCGCAACTGGCGCACACGCTGGCTGTGAACGAGGACAAGTGGCTGACGATGTCGGCGGAATATGAAGAGGGGATAGCGGAGTAGCGCGGGTTTCCCCTTCTCCCCTTGTGGGAGAAGGTGGATCGGCGCGCAGCGCCGAGACGGATGAGGGGTGTTGGACGGAGTGAGGCGCAAGTAAATTGTCAAACGCGGCGCAGGAAACGTCAATGTCCAGGGAATTGTGGATCAAAGCAGGCAACCTTCTGGCCGTTGACCCGAAGGCAGGTGTCAAATGTCCGGAATGCGGCGATGCGGACCTTGAAGTCTTCGACACCAAAGCAGGCGAAGATCATATCGAGCGACACATGCGCTGCCCGAAATGCGGCGCCTATAAAGCGCTCTATAAAAGCATCGCCTAATAGTCGACCCTAGGGGTGCTCCAGCTTGGCAATTGCCTCGCAAAGCAACCGTCTCACTCCGCTGGAACACCCCTCATCCGTCTCGGCGCTATCGCGCCGATCCACCTTCTCCCACAAGGGGAGAAGGGAAGAAGTCTCTGGCCCTACACCTCTCTCCGAAAACCCGCTAAACACCCCCGCATGAACCAGCACGCCAAGCTCCGGATCGGTCATTCGGCCTGTCCGCATGACTGCCCTCCACCTGCGCGCTCGAAGTCGAGCTGCTCGACAACAACCGCATCGGCCGCGTGCATGGCGCCAAGGCGAACAGCTATACGGCCGGCGTCGTCTGCGCCAAGGTCGCGCGCTATGCCGACCGGGTGCATCATCCCGACCGGCTGCTGAAGCCGCTGGTGCGCGCGGGCGCCAAGGGGGAGGGCGCCTGGAAGGAAGCGAGCTGGGAAGCAGCGCTCGACCTCGTCGCGGAAAAATTCATCGCGGCGGAAGCGAAATACGGCTCGGAGACCGTCTGGCCTTATTTCTACGCCGGCACGATGGGGCTGGTGCAGCGCGACGGCATCGAGCGGCTGCGCCACGCGAAAAAATACTCGGGCTTCTTCGGCTCGATCTGCACTAATCTCGCCTGGACCGGCTGGATGATGGGCGCCGGCGCCTTGCGCGGGCCCGATCCGCGCGAGATGGCGAAGTCCGACTGCGTGGTGATCTGGGGCACCAATGCCGTGGTCACGCAGGTTAACGTCATGACCCACGCGACGAGGGCGAGGAAAGAGCGCGGCGCGAAAATCGTCGTCATCGACATCTACGACAACGCCACGATGAAGCAGGCCGATCTCGGTCTGGTCTTGAAACCCGGCACCGACGGCGCGCTCGCTTGCGCGGTGATGCATGTGCTGTTCCGTGACGGCATGGCCGACCGCGCCTATCTGGAAAAATACACCGACGATCCGCGCGGGCTGGAAGAACACCTTCGCAGCCGCACGCCCGAATGGGCGGCGGCCATTACGGGCCTGAGCGTCGCCGAGATCGAGGCTTTCGCAAAGCTCGTTGGCACGACCAAGAAGACCTACTTCCGCCTTGGCTATGGTTTTGCGCGCCAGCGCAACGGCTCCATCAACATGCACGCCGCGTCCTCGATCGCCGCCGTCACCGGCGCCTGGCAATATGAGGGCGGCGGCGCCTTCCATTCCAATTCCGGCATCTTCAAGCTGAACCAGGACGTGCTCGAAGGCACCGCGATGCGCGATCCGAACATCCGCTATCTCGACCATTCGCGCATCGGCCCGGTGCTGACGGGAGCCGAGGACGCGCTCTATGGCGGCCCGCCGGTGACGGCGATGCTGATCCAGAACACCAATCCGGCCAATGTAGCGCCGGAGCAGCGGCTGGTGATAAAGGGTTTCCTGCGCGAGGACCTGTTCACCTGCGTGCACGAACAGTTCATGACCGATACGGCCAATCTCGCCGACGTCGTCCTGCCGGCGACGATGTTTTTGGAGCATGACGACATCTACAAGGGTGGCGGCAACCAGCACATCACGCTCGGTCCCAAGCTGATCGAGCCGCCGGAAGGGCCGCGCACCAATCACTATGTCAATGAAGAACTCGGCAAGCGGCTGGGCGTCGGCGATCGTCCAGGCTTCGGCCTGACCGAGCGCGAGCATATCGACATCATCCTCGGCAAGCGCGGGCTCGGCAGCTTCGACAGTTTGAAGGCTGAGAAGTGGGTCGACCTGCAGCCCGAATTCGACGACGCGCATTTCATCAACGGTTTTGGCCATGCCGACAGGAAATTCCACTTCCGGCCCAACTGGACCGGACAGTCGGCGCCCAACCGGCCGCCGAAAAGCATGGGCCTGTTCGGCCCGGTCGAACGGCTGCCGGAATTCCCCGACCACGTCGAGCTGATCGAGGTGGCGGACGAGGAGCATCCGTTCCGGCTGGCGACCTCGCCGGCGCGCAACTTCCTCAATTCGAGCTTTGCCGAGACGCCGGTGTCCAAGGCTAAGGAAGGCAGGCCCGAACTGCTCATCCACCGCGAAGATGCTGCCGCGCTCGGCATCGAGGATGGCGGCCGCGTCGAGGTCGGCAACCGGCGCGGCGACCTTGTGCTGCACGCAAGATTCTTCGACGGCGTGAAGCGCGGTGTGGTCATCGCCGAAGGCATCTGGCCGAACAGCGCGCATGAGCGCGGCGAGGGTATCAACGTGCTGACCGGCGCCGACGCGCCCGCACCCTATGGCGGCGCCGCCGTCCACGACAACAAGGTGTGGCTCAGGGCGCTTTGACCCACGTCACGGTCTGCCATGGCCTGGTGGTTTACCACGTGGGGTCTCGGCCTTCGAGGTTATCGTCCGGACCGACCTGCGATTGGCGGCCAAGAGTGGCGTAAGGGTCCACATAAGCCGTCTTGAGCGCATCGCCCACTAAACGGGATATGGCGCTGAGCGATGCGCCGATTGCGAGCCTCGGAAAGCTTAGCCGCGCCAGCTTGAAGCGTCGGTCAGAAGTGGGGGTGGTGATGATGTCAGCCATGATGTCCTCCTGTGACGGCGACAATGGCACCGCTTCCCGCCCAGGTCCTTGGCTCGAACCTGAAGAGTCCTGAACGGCTCTGAAATTGGTTGAAGCGAAGAATTCCGAACGACCCTGAAGTTCGCCTTCAGGATGATCTTGGATTATCTTGCCGGCGAGGGAAGAGTTCTTGGCCGATGAACCTGGAGTTTGGGAACTATCGTTTGAGGCGAGCCGAACGGCAGTTGCTGGGCCCGAAAGGACCGGTGGAGCTTTCGGCGCGTTCCTTCGACATCCTCGCGATGTTGCTCGACAGGCCCAATGAGGTGGTCGGCAAGGCCGAACTTTTAGATGCGGTCTGGGCCGGCGTGGTGGTGGAGGAGAACACGCTACAGGTGCACATTTCGGCGCTACGAAAGCTGCTGCCTGCCGAGATGATCGCAACCGTGCATGGTCGCGGCTACAAATATGCAGGCCCCAGGCCCTTCGCGCTTACGGCAGATGGTACGCCGTCCAGACCGTCCATCGCCATACTTCCCTTCGACAACATGAGCGGCGACCCGGAGCAAGACTATTTCAGCGACGGGATCACCGAAGACATCATCGCCGAGCTCGGCAAATACAAGGAGTTCCTGGTCATCGCGCGGAACTCTTCCTTCCAGTTCCGCGGCAAAGCGCATGACCCGGCGCAGGTGGCAAGCATGCTCGGCGTCCAATATGTCGTCGAAGGCAGCGTGCGCAAGATCGGCAACCGGGTGCGGGTCACCGTGCAACTGACCGATGCGTCGTCGATGGCCCATATCTGGGGCGAGCACTACGACCGGGAGCTCGACGACATTTTCGCGATCCAGGACGAAATCACCCGGATGATCGCGGCGCGTCTGGCGCGGCAGGCCAGGACCGCGATCGCGTCGCGCGCCAGGGTCCGGCCGACCAACAATATGTCGGCTTATGAGTCCTATCTGCGGGCGCTGCAACTGGCAGCCGTTTACGACACGGTGCTCGAAGCGGAGCCATTTCTGCGCCAGGCGGTAACGCTCGATCCGCAGTTTGCCGCCGCCCACGCCATGTTGAGCTTCGTGGAGTCCATCAAATACTATTGGGACTACAACAATCCCGGCCATCTGCATTCCGGACTGGAGATCGCGCGGACGGCATTGGGCCTTGACCCCGACGAAGCCTATGGGCATCTCGCCACTGGCTTCGCCCACTTGTACCTGCGCCAATTCAGGCAAGCTGAAATCAGCCTGGACCGGGCGGTTGCGCTCAATCCGAACGATCCGTTCATTCTCAGCATCCGCGCTATTTTCCTCAATCACACCGACAGGCCGGAGCAAGGGCTCGATGAAATAGCCGAAGCCCAGCGCCGCGACCCATATGCCGTGGGATGGTATGACGACTTTCGCGGCGTCCTGCTGACGACGGCCGGGCGATATCGCGAGGCGGCTGCCTGCTACGCGAAAATGGCGACCGTGACACCGTGGTCGCTCATTCGCCTTATCATCTGCCATTTCGAGCTCGGCGAAATCAGCCAAGCGCAAGACGTCCTGGCGAAGGTCAAGGCGCATTACCGCGGAATGAGCCTTGATCAGATCGTCGATACCGAAGTGGATTTCTACCAGGACGCCGGCATATGCGGCCGCTACCGCGCGATCCTCGATCGTGTTGACAAGGCGCAATAGGTCCGTCGCGGCTCATAGCCCGGCTACTTCGCCGCCTGCGCGTCCAGTGCCTTGATCTCTTCCGCGGCCGCCTTGCGCGCCGCCGCATCGACACCGGACGCGCCCTTGCCCTTGGCGAAGGCGATGAGGGCCGTGCGCGTGTCCTCGTCGCATCCCTCCGGGCCCACGCCGGCGATGTCGGCTTTCCTGGCCGCGGCGAGCACGGAGTCGCAGGCATCCGGCGCGAAGGCGAACTGGTTCATGATGGCGCCGAGCGTTAGCGGGTCCTGCAGGCGCGGATCGTCGCGGATCGCCTGCAGAGTGGCGCCGCCGACCGCCTTCGATTTCCGGTCCTGCGCGATCTGCGTCAGGTCGAAGATGAACTCGAATTCCGGCTTCTCGACGCCCTCGGGCTTCGACACCAGGATGTCCAGCGCGTAGCGGGTGATCTCGTCCGGCGTGACGACCGATCGAATGGCCCTTGCCTGATGGTAGTTGCGCACCAGCACCCAGCGTGAGGGCAGGTCGCCGTAGCGGGCGAGAATGCCGAGCTGCTTGATGGCGGCAAGTTTCTGCTTGTCGGTCTTGGCGACCTGCGCCTGGGCGAAGACCTTGTCGCGGATGCGGTTGACGACGTCCGGGTCGAGACCGCCCGGAGCCGGCGCGGCCTGTTGTGTCCCGGCTCCGGCTTGCGGGCTGGGAGCATCGTCAACCGGACCCTTCGCATCGACCCAGGCGGCGAGCGCCTTGCGCGCGTCGGGGCCGAAATAGCCCTTTGGCTCGCCGGTGTAGAAACCTTCGCTCTTCAGCGTCGTCTCGATGGCGACGCGGATCTCGTCGGGCAGCGCCTTGCCGATGCCGACCAGATTGTCGTCGTCGAGGCCGGCCGGTGCCTCGCGAAACGCATCCATCACGGCGGCCGCGATCGCCGCGTTTCCGGCGCTGGAGGCCGGTCCGGAAAAGAGGCCGCTCAGCTCAATGTCGGCGTCGTTGGCGCCGAACACACCGACGCCCATCCTGCCGATGCCGTCATTGTAAAGCGCGATGCGAACGGTGATGCCTTCACGCAGCGTCATCAGATGGTCGAAACTGTCGAAGGTGAAGGCGTTGGCGAGCTTCCTCTTGGCCTTGAGCGAGCCGAGCCGCGCCGCCTCGCGCCAGGCATGCAGCCGCTCGCGCGGGTTCTTGTCGACGCCGAGACCATCGTCATAGGCATCGCCCAGCAGCACCATCGCCTCGACGCTGCCGAGATTGGCGGCGTTGATCAGCATCGCGGTCGCCTTCTGGTCGTCCTGCGGATAGACCACGCCTTTGCGCAACAGCTTCGCCTGCAGCAGGTAGGCCTGCTGTTCCTTCTTGGCCTCGCCTTCGTCGATCAGGGCCTTCAGTTGATCGTCGCTCAGGCCGTCGTCGCGACGCGACGGGCGATAGCTGGTCGAATCGAGATTGGCATACTGCGTCGAGGCGTAGAGCCAGAGCGCGTCGCGGTCGCCCGCGTCCGCCAGCGGCTTCAGCATGGCGCGCGCCACATCCTCGTTCTTGAATCGCTGATCGTCCGACAGCTGCAGCCGCGCCAGCGCCAGCGCAGCACCTGGCTCCCCGGCCTCGGCGGCGTTGCTCAGGCGCTCGACCAGCTGGTCCGGATTGTCGATTTGAAAGCCGTCATAGTCGAGAAGCAGCTCCGCCAGCCTGATGCCGGCATCGAGGTTCCAGGAGGCGTTGAGCAACCGGATCGCCTCACGCGGCTGGCGGCCGACGAATTTGCCGTCGAGCAGCAGGCTGGCCAGCATCGGCCCGGCCTCGGCGACAGCCTTGGTGGCGGCACGCAGCATGGCGATGGCGCGCTTGCCGTCCGCCGGCCCGCCTTCGCCCTTGGCCAGCATGTCGGCCAGCATCGGTATGGCATACTGATCGTTGGCGACGCGCGCTTCCAGCAATTGCCTGGCCTTCGCCGCGTCCTGCTGTGTGCCTCGGCCGAGCCGCAGCGCTTTGATATAAGCGAGCACCGACTGTTCGGGCCCGCCAGTGCCGGCCTTGGTATCCGCATCCACGGCCTGAAAAGCCTTGTGCTGCTCCTCGGCGGCAAAGCCGTCGTTCTCCAGCGTCGTCCGCGCAATCAGCAGCGGCATGGCGGCACGGAACTGGCTGTCCCATTCGCCAGGCGATTGGCCCTGGGCCGGCGCGTCGATGACGCGTTGCGCGGTCTCGACCACCTTGTGCGCATCGCGACGCAGCAGCGGCCCATCGATATACTGACGCAGCAGTGTCTCGAGCGCCGTGAGGTGGCCGGCAGCGCCCGCCTTCTGCAAGGCATCGAGCGCCATGCCGCGCGAGACAGGCAGCGGACCGGCATCGGCGCCGTCGCGCCGATGCACCGAGTAGACCTCGTAGAGCAGATAATTCGCCTCGGGGCTGCCGCCGTCGGCGATGAGCTTGATCTGCGGCAGGAGAAAGGCAAGCCCCGGCTGGTTGAGCGCGACCTGGACCCGCAGCCATTCAAGCGTCAGCCGCTTTTCCTGTGGTGCGCCGAGCATCGCCGCCTGGCACTTGTCGGCAAGGGTTTTGAGCTTGGTGAGATCGAAGTCTTGCGGAAAGAGCGCGCCATATTGGACAGGCGGCGCCTTGGCTTCAGGATCGAGCGGCACGGAAGCGCCTCGGTCGCAGACGCTGATCGCCTCGGCAAGCGCGGCCTTCTTCGCCGCATCGTCCGCAGCCTTTTTGGCCGCATCGTCGGATTTTTCGGAAGACGCCTGCGCTCCCAGGGCCGCTCCGGCAAGGGGCGTCAAGGCGAGGCAGGAAAGAACCAGGGCATGCACTGGCCGCAGCATGAGCGTCCCCCTCGGACCTGGTCCGGGCGCAGCCGGACACAGGCGCCAAATTAGCATGTCGCGTCAGCGATGATGAGTGTGGCGCTTCACATTCGCGAATAGTTCGCCCTCGTATCGCCCGCATGTCGCGGCCTGCAGTCGTTTGAATCAATTTGCCAAGGCGGCGTGCTAGAGGATTGTCACGACTCGGATTTTCGACAGGATCGCCATGCCGCAACCGCTGAAAATCGCCGTCGCCGGCGCGCTCGGTCGCATGGGCAGGCAGATGGCGGAGACCATCGCCGCCGATCAGCGGCTGGAGCTCGTCGCGCGCTTCCATCGGCCGGGCAGCGTGGGCGAGGGATTGGTCGAGCGCGACGAAGCGCTGGCGCTTGCCGACGTGGTGATCGATTTCACCACGCCCGCGGCGTCCGCCGAACTGGCCAAAGCCTGCGCCGCGCGCGGCAGTCCGGCGCTGGTGATCGGCTCAACCGGTTTCGCCCCACCGGAGCTGGCCGCAATCGCCGAAGCGGCAAAGACAATCGCCATCGTGCGCTCCGGCAGCTATTCGCTCGGCCTCAACACGCTGACCGGCCTGGTCGAGCAGGCCGCGAGGGCGCTTCGGCATGATGACTGCGACATCGAAATCCTCGAAGCGCACCACCGCTTCAAGGTTGACGCGCCGTCGGGCACGGCGCTGATGCTGGGCGAAGCGGCTGCGCGCGGACGTGGCATTGAACTGGACGATGTGGCCAGGCGCGCCCGCGACGGCCTCGTTGGTCCGCGCCGTGCCGGCGAGATCGGCTTTGCCGTGCTGCGGGGCGGCGGCATCGTCGGCGAGCACAGCGTGAGCTTCCTTGCCGAAGGCGAGACGCTCACGCTTTCGCATACCGCGGGCGACCGCTCGATGTTCGCCCGCGGCGCCATCGCGGCGGCGCTCTGGGTCGCCCGGCGGCCGCCCGGCGAATACGATATGCGCGATGTGCTCGGCTTTGCCGCCGTCTGACCCGCTCGTATTGCAGGATTTCGTTTCAGCAGCCGTCAAAACGGCTGAAAGCCAGCTGAAAGCTTGGCCATGCCATGACAGTTTTGTGGCGTTCGCCACATGAGCGGCTGGGAGTGGCCGCGAGGAGGAAATGCGGCGCGCTGCGTCGCCCAGTGGAGGAAGTTACGTGACCCGTCTCATCTCTAAACGCGTCCTGCGGTCGGCGCTGCTGACGCTTGCTATGGTTGGCGCTGGCGCATCGGCGGCCTCGGCTGCCGACAAGATCACCATCATCGTCGGCGGCATGGAAAAGCAGATCTATCTGCCGGCCGTGCTTACCCAGCAACTCGGCTACTTCAAGGATGAGGGGCTGGACGTGGAGTTGGTGAACTCCCGTGCCGGCGTCGAGGCCGAGAACGAATTGCTGGCCGGCGCGGTGCAGGGCGTCGTCGGCTTCTACGATCACACCGTCGACCTGCAGTCGAAGGGCAAATACATCCAGTCGATCGTGCAGTTCAGCCAGGCGCCGGGCGAGGTCGAGCTGGTCTCGGCCAAGCACCCCGAGATCAAGTCGCCGGCCGACTTCAAGGGCGCGACGCTCGGCGTCACCGGCCTCGGCTCCTCGACCGATTTCCTCACCCAGTATCTCGCAGTTCGCAACGGCCTGAAGCCGGGCGACTACACGCTACTTCCGGTCGGCGCCGGCAACACCTTCATCGCCGCGGTCAAGCAGGACCAGATCCAGGCCGGCATGACCACCGAGCCGACGATCGCCAAGCTGCTCCAGACCGGTGAGGCCAAGGTGTTGGTCGACATGCGCACGCCCGAGAAGACCAAGGAAGCGCTGGGCGGCGACTATCCGGCGGCCTCCTTCTATGTGCAGTCGAGCTGGCTTGAGGGGCACAAGGACGAGGCGCAGAAGCTTGCCAACGCCTTCGTCAAGACGATGAAGTTCATCGCCGGCCATTCGGCCGAGGAGATCGCCGACAAGATGCCGAAGGACTATTACGCCGGCAACAAGGACCTTTATGTGCAGGGCCTCGCCGGCGGCAAGGCGCAGTTCACGCCGGACGGCCGCATGCCGGCCGATGGTCCTCAGACGGTGCTCAAGGTTCTGTCGACCTTCTCCAAGAGCCTGCAGGGCAAGCAGATCGACCTTTCCAAGACCTACACGACCGAGTTCGTGGACGCGGCCAAGTAGGCGCTGGC
Source organism: Mesorhizobium sp. M2A.F.Ca.ET.043.05.1.1 (assembly GCF_003952445.1). Lineage (NCBI taxonomy): Bacteria > Pseudomonadati > Pseudomonadota > Alphaproteobacteria > Hyphomicrobiales > Phyllobacteriaceae > Mesorhizobium > Mesorhizobium sp. M2A.F.Ca.ET.043.05.1.1. Next base: position 2,789,158 of record NZ_CP034446.1, on the reverse strand, counting down.
AGGCGAGGGCGGACGGACCCGTCCGCCCTGAAAACAAGGACTTGCGCCGGCTGCCTGAATCAATCCGGCAGCTGCGCCTTGAGATGCCGGCGAGCAGGCCACCGGCCCGAGCCGCCATTCTCGCATCACCACCACAGGAGTGTGCCATGCAATCGCAGACCATGGCGGCGGAGAAATTGTCTCCCGCCGCGGCGCCGGCCGATGCCGCTATAGCCATCGACGATGTGACGCTGCGCTTCGTCACGCCGGACGGCCACATGATGACGGCGATCCGCGATTTCACCATGACGGTCGCGCGCGGCGAGTTCGCCTGCGTCGTCGGCCCGACCGGCTGCGGCAAGTCGACCACGCTCAACCTCGTCACCGGGCTCTTGCGTCCCACGACCGGCAGCGTCCGCGTCATGGGCAATCCGGTCACCGACATCAGCCGCGACATCGGCTTCGTCTTCCAGGCCGATGCGCTGTTTCCCTGGCGCAGCGTCATCGACAATGTCGCGGCCGGTCCGCTCTTCCGTGGCACGCCGAAGGCGCAAGCCTATGAGAAGGCGCGCGACTGGATCGGCCGCGTCGGCCTCTCGCGATTTGAGAAGCATTACCCGCACCAGCTCTCGGGCGGCATGCGCAAGCGCGTGGCGCTGGCCCAGACCTTCATCAACCAGCCCAAGATCCTGCTGATGGACGAGCCGTTCAGCGCGCTCGACATGCAGACCCGCACCGCCATGCAGGACGAGTTGCTGGGCCTGTGGTCGGGGCTGAAATCCTCCGTCGTCTTCGTCACGCACGATCTGGAGGAAGCGGTGGCGCTGGCCGACAAGGTCTATGTGCTGACCGCCGGTCCGGGCACGGTGAAGAGCGTCTACCGCATCGACCTGCCGCGCCCGCGCGTCATGGCCGACATCCGCTACGACCCGAAATTCATCGAGATCGCCAAGGTGATCTGGAACGATTTGCGCGAGGAAGTGCAGCTCGGCCAGAGCCGCGGCCTTCAGACCGGCCATTGAAAGGGGGAAACAGCATGACCGCCATCTCTCCGACCGAACAGGCTGCCACCCGCGCGACCTCGATCGTCGCCGCCGAAGCGCAGGCGAGGGCGCGGCTGCGCAAGCGCCATGCCTTGGTTATCGGCCTGCGGCTTGCGATCCTCGTCGTCTTCCTCGGCCTTTGGGAACTTTGCGCCGATTACAACATCATCGACCCGTTCTTCTTCTCCAGCCCGTCAGGGATATGGGAACAGATCTGGTCCTGGGTCACCGAGGGCACTTCGCAGGGGCCGCTCTGGCTGCAGATCTATGTGACGCTGGAGGAGACCTTCCTCGGCTTTGCCATCGGCGCGGTCGGTGGCATCGTGGCGGGCATCATCCTCGGCCGCAACAAGCTGCTGGCGGATGTCTTCTCGATCTATATCAAGATCGCCAACTCGGTGCCGCGCGTGGTGCTGGGCTCGGTCTTCATCATCGCGCTTGGCCTCGGCATGGCCTCCAAGGTGGCGCTGGCTGTCGTCATGGTGTTCTTCGTCGTCTTTGCCAACGCTTTCCAGGGTGTGCGTGAGGCCGACAGGGCGATGATCGCCAATGCCCAGATCCTCGGCGCCTCGCCGATGCAGATCACGAGATCGGTCATCATTCCTTCGGCGATGAGCTGGATCCTCGCCAGCCTGCATGTCTCGTTCGGCTTCGCCCTTGTCGGCGCGGTCGTCGGTGAATTCCTCGGCGCCAAGCAGGGCATGGGCCTCCTGATCTCCACCGCGCAGGGCGCCTTCAACGCCAATGGCGTCTTCGCGGCCATGATCATCCTGGCGGTGATGGCGCTGGTGGTGGAGTTCCTGATCACCCGCTTCGAGAACTATGTGGTGAAGTGGCGCCCGGCGCCGTTCAACGAGCAGGGGACCTGATCAGGCTGATCGCTGTTCGGGTGCGGCGAGCGGCAGCCGCACCTCGACCTTGAGCCCGCCACCGGCGGCGTCGCCAAGCGTGACGCTGCCGCCGGCATTCTCGACCACCTCGCGCACAATGGCGAGCCCGAGGCCGCTGCCTTCCTCGGCCGAGCCGGGGAGGCGGTAGAAGCGCTCGAAGACATGCTCCCGCTCTTCCGGTGGGATTCCCGGACCGGCATCGCTGACTGTGAGTTCCGCCTCGCCATCCGAGGCGGCGAGCCTCACAGTGACGCTGCCGCCTGGCCTGGAATAGCGCAGCGCATTGTCGACCAGGTTGACGATCATCTCGCGCAGCATCGTGCCGTCGCCAATCACCGGCACCGGTCCGTTCTCATCGAGGCCAAGGTCGATATCGCGCTTGATCGCCACCGGCGCCTGCGCTTCCAGCACCTGGCGGGCGGCTTCGGTGAGGTCGATGCGGTCGGCGCGCGGCCGCCGGCTGCCGGGTTCCGCTCTCGACAGCGTAAGCAGCTGTTCGGCCAATCGCGCCAATTTGCCGGAACTCGTCTGCAGCGCCACCAGCGCCTCCTGGCGCCGGTCGGCCTTGGTCTCCCGCAACGCATAGCTTGCCTGTGTCGACAAGAGCGCCAGCGGCGTGCGCAGCTGGTGCGCGGCATTGGCGATGAAGCGCCGCTGCGCCGCCATCTGCGCCCGCACGCGCTGCATATAGGCGTTGAGCGCTTCGATCAGCGGCCGGATCTCGCTCTGCGCGCCTGGAACCTCGATCGGCTCGAGATCGCTGCGGCTGCGCGAGCGCACGGCGTCGCGCAGCCGGATCAGCGGCGCCAGTCCGCGGCGCAGCCCAAGCAGCACGAACACGCCGGCAATCGCCACCAGGGCAAGCTGCTGTGCGAAGGCGCTGAGCCACAGCCGCTTCACCATCGCGTCATGGCCGGCGAGTGTGACGCCGACCGTGACCTTGATCGGCGAATCTTCCCCGGCGCCGATCACCGCATGGCTGAGCGTCGCCAGGCGCAGCGGGTGATCGCGATAGGAGGCTTCGATGCTGCCCCGCTCCGACGCCACGGGCAGGTCGGGATAGCCGGTCAGCAACCGTCCGCCGGCGGTCTCGACGCGATAATAGACGCTGTCGCGGTCGCCTGTGTCGAACATCTCGATCGCCGCCGGCGGGACGGTGGCGTCGAGCACGCCGTCGGCCATCGCCACCTGCTCTGCGATGGCGCGCGCCGAGCCGACCAGCATGCGGTCGGTGACGAGGTCCGCCGTCGCCAGGGCGTTGCGCTGGCTGGTCCACAGATTGATGGCGGCCAAACCGGCCAGCGGCAGCACCACCCAAGCCAGCAATTGGATCCGAAGGCTGCCGATCCGAAGACTGCCGATTCTCATGGCGCCGGATCGTCGTGACGCAAGAGGTAGCCGAGGCCGCGCAAGGTGGCGATCTGGACGCGCGATCCCTCGAGCTTCTTGCGCAGCCGGTGCACGTAGATCTCGATGGCGCTTGGGTCGGCGTCGGTGTCGAAGTCGTAGATCGCCGCCGAGAGCGCCGCCTTGCTCACCGTACGTCCGGCCTTGACGACGAGCTGTTCCAGCACCGCGTGCTCGCGCGGCGTCAGCGACAGTGTCGCGCCGGCAAGCGAGAACAGGCGGGTGTTGGTATCGAAGACGAGGTCGCCGCAGGAAATGACCGGCGCGGTGCGGTCGTTGGCGCGGCGCAGCTGCACGCGGATGCGCGCCTCCAGCTCCTCGATCTGGAAGGGTTTCGCCAGATAGTCGTCCGCGCCTTCGTTGAGGCCCTTGACCCGGCCGTCGAGGCTGGCGTTGGCTGTGAGCACGATCACCGGCACCGGGTTGCCGCGCGCCCGCAGCCTTTTCAGCACTTCCATGCCGCCCATGCGGGGCAGGGCAAGGTCGAGGATGATCAGAGCGTGATCGCCGGCGGCCAAGGCATGCTCGACATCCTCGCCGTCATGCACGACGTCGACGACATAGCTCGCCTGGCGCAGCGTCTTGCTCAGCCAATCGGCCAGTTCGCGATTGTCCTCGACAAGCAGCAGCCGCATCGTTCGTTCGCTGTTTCCTCCCAACGGCGCCGACCTTCGCTGAGGGTGGCGGGCGGCGTCCGAATTGGTTTCCTGAGGCAACCGATAGTATCGATCCGCCCGCAAGGCAAACGCGGTTTCCCGGCGGCCGCCATCCCGGCCATGATGCCTGCGGGGCCGCTTGCCTGGTCGTGCAAGTGATGAAACCGAACCGTTCGGTTCAAATAGTGTTGACGGTTCGTGTAGCCACCGTGAACGCCGGCAGGACTGGCCAGGGGGCACCTCAACAATCGCTCGCCGTAACCAATTGATATCGAACGATAAGAGTCCGGCCGCTTAGCCTTTCACGCAATTTCAAGATCGAACCGAACGGTTCGGTTCACAACTTTTCGTGATTGGAACTGGCAGCAGGGCAGACCCATTTCGGGGTGGTCCGAGCGACGCGAATTTCCATCACGGCACGCCACTAGACGGACACGACTTTTGAGATCTGGAGTACCTGAAATGAACAAGATTGCTTTTGCCGCTGCTGCCCTCCTCATCGCCACGAGCGGCGCTTTTGCCGGCAGCGACCATTACGGTTCCGACAACGTCAATCAGCCGGCCGTGACCGCTCCCGCGGGCAAGGTCGACAACAGCATCACGGGTTCGATCCGCAAGCTCGACAAGTTCGAACAGCGCGACTTCCACATCACGCCTGATCAGAACCAGCCGCAGTCGGGCCAGGGCATCTGGGGCCGCTAAGCGGCTCGCACCCCAATCAACCGCAACCCTCGATTCCTAAATCTGGAGCAACTCAAATGACCAAGATCGCTCTTACCGCCGCCGCCCTTCTCGTTGCCACTGGCGCCGCTTTCGCCGGCTCGGACAATTACGGTTCGGCCAATGCCAACCAGCCGGCCGCTTCGGTCGACACCTCGTCCACCGCTTCGGTCAAGAAGTCTGATGCGAATGTCCAGAAGCCCCTGACCCAGGGCGCGGACCGCAACCTCTTCGGCAGCCATTGATCGGTTCCGATCTTCGATAGACCTCAAAGCGGCGGGCTTGTCCCGCCGCTCTGTTTTTGTGGGGCCGGCTATTCGTCGGCCCGGGCTTTTCCGTGCGTTCGACCAAGCAATTTTGCGAGATCCCGGTCGCGGAAGCCGAAATCTTGGTCGGGAATAAATCCGGACTGTTCCGGGTCTTGTCGGCAGCGGGGCCATCCTCCCAAGGCGCCGCCGATGAAACGACAGGACAAGGAACATTGAGATGAACAGGACCGCATTCGTCGCGGCTGCCATGCTCGCCGCTGCCATGGGCAGCGCCTCTGCCGGCAGCGACCATTACGGCGCCGACGGCGCCAAGCAGCCGGCCGCCGGCGCCGATCACATGACGACCAGCTCGATCCGCGAGCGCGGCACGTCGCAGCACCAGGCTCCGGCGACGGCCGCAACCAGCCGGACCGTCGTCGATATCATTGCCCGGCACAACGACGACGGCCTGTGGGGCCGCTGACGCCGCTTCGATCGCCCAAAGACCTCCACACCTTTAACGAAAGGAACTTTTGCAATGACCAGGATCGTCCTTACCACCGCAGCCATACTTCTCGCCATGGGTTCTGCCTTCGCCGGTAGCGATCACTATGGCGCGGACAACGTCAACCAGCCGACCGCCGGCGTCGATCGCGGGCTCACCGCCTCGGTACGCAAGCACGAGCCCGCCAAGCCAGCCAATGTCGACACCTCGATGACCACCGGATCGGCGCCGTCGCAGGCCTGGCCTGATCCGGGCCAGGGCATCTGGGGCAATTGAGGTTTCACGTCTCAGGATCGCCAAAGGCGGCGGGCTTGCTCCGCCGCCTTCGTTTGCGGCGGGAGATTGGCAGCTTCGGGGTCTGCTCCAAATCCCTCGGCCTGACGAAATGCGTCAGCCGCGCGCCGCCGAAATCCAGATTCGCCCAGTCGCCCTTTACTGTGAACCGCGCAAGCGCCGCCGTCGGAAACTTCGTTTCGATCTTCTTGACAACGCTCTCATCCGACCCGGCGCCGGCCAGCCGCAACACAAGCTGCTGCAGGCCGGGATTGTGGCCGATCACCAGCAGGTTCGTCGCCTTGACTTGCCGCACGCGCGCCAGGATGGTGGCAGGCGCCGCCTCGTAGAGCTCTTCCGCGAATTCCGCCTGCACATGCTTCGGCAGCTCCTGGGCGACAAGCCGCCAGGTGTCGCGGGCGCGCAGCGCCGGCGAGACCAAAGCGAGGTCGGGCAACCAGCCGCGCCGGGCAAGCTCGCGCCCTATCAACGGCGCCGTCTTCAGCCCGCGCGGGGCGAGAGGACGGTCGAAATCGGCAAGGGCAGGGTCGTCCCAGCTCGACTTGGCGTGGCGCAGGATGAGGAGCTGTTTCACGGGCATTGTTCAGGATCAGTATTGCCGCCAAGTCTGATGCGGGCTTTCTTCTTGATCGCCTCGATGTCGAATGCGGCGAATGGTGCGCTTTCGAGCCCCTCCATCCAGGCTTTGCGCAGCCGCGCAGTTGCGGCATCGCTCGCAATCGGATGCGATGCCTCATCAATCGCTGCGCTGCTTGATTGCCATGAACTGCCGCTGACGGGTCTCAATGGTCAATCCTCCATCTGCTAGGGCTTGGACAGAGTCGGCCGGATATATTCGCTATCAGGCATCGGAAGCCGACCGTCCGTTTCAACGGTGGCCGCCCAAATTTGGAAGCTGACGGTGGCCGTGCATCCGACGATTCCCACCCCACGATAGGGTGCACCGAGCGAACACTGCGCCCCTCCGACCTTTGTTGTGAATTCGGGATCCTCGCCGACTTTGCCGAATGAAACGCCATCGACGTCGAGAACAGTCTTGTATCCTTGTCGCAGCTTAGTCGTTGCCTGCTTGCCGCGAAAAATGAGCCAGTTCCGACCATCCGAAAAACGGAAGGTGACAATGCCGTCGGCATTCCTTGTCTGAGCCACTTCGCCGGTGCAGGCGTCGGTCAGTTTCTCGTTTCGGACGATCAACCTTTTGCATTTGCCGGTGACTGTCCAACTGCCGGTTTGGTTGGTCGCCGCAACGCATGGCGCCCCCACGACGAGAACGGATGCGATGAGCAAGCCAGCTATGACGGATTTGTCGAACATGCTGCCTATCCGGTTTTCGAGAAGCAGCCTCTAAGGCGTGATCCGCGCCAGCTGTTCGAGGTCCGTCTCCTCGCGCAGCGGATCCGGCGCCATCACCACGGAACTGGCGTTCTCGGCGTCATCGGCGAAATGGGCAAGCACGGTGTGGCCCTTTTCCATGCGCGCCTTGCCCTCGGCGACGAGGCCGAGCGCCAGCGGATAGAGCCGATGCTCGGCCTTCAGCACGCGCGCGGCAAGCGTATCCTCATTGTCGCCGACCATCACCGGCACGGCGGCCTGCGCGATGATCGGGCCGTCATCCATCTCCGGCGTGACGAAATGCACCGAGCAGCCATGGATGCGCACGCCGGCGCGGATCGCCCGCGCATGCGTGTCCAGCCCCTTGAAGGCCGGCAGCAGGGCAGGGTGGATGTTGACCATGCGCCCCTGCCATTTCTCGACAAGGCCGCGGCCGAGGATGCGCATGTAGCCGGCAAGCGCCACGATGTCGGCGCCGAAGCCGGTGAGCGCGGCGTCGATCGCAGCGTCATAGGCATCCTTGCTCGCATGGTCGGCGCGCTGGATCACCTTGGTGGCGATGCCGCGCGACTGGGCGATGCCGAGGCCGGCGGCGTTCGCGCGGTCGGAGATCACGCCGACGATCTCGGCCGGATAGCTTGGATCGGCGGCGGCCGCGATCAGCGCCGTCATGTTGGAGCCGCGCCCCGAGATCAAGACGACCGTGCGTTTCCTGCTCATAGGCCGATCGAGCCCCTGTAGATGACGCCGGCGTCGCGACGCGGCACGATCCGGCCGATCGGCGTCACCGTCTCGCCGGCTTCCTGCAGCACCGCCGCGACCTGCGCCGCCTGGCCGGAGGCGACGGCGAGGATCATGCCGATGCCGCAATTGAAGGTGCGCATCATTTCTTCCGGCGCGACGCCGCCGGTCTTTGCCAGCCACGAGAACACCGGCGGCACGTCGATCGCCTCGAGGTCGAGCTCGGCCGAAAAATCCTTGGGCAGCACGCGCGGGATGTTTTCCGGGAAACCGCCGCCGGTGATGTGGGCCAGCGCCTTGATGCCATGCGTGTTGCGGATCGCCTTCAGGATCGACTTCACATAGATGCGCGTCGGCTCGAGCAGCGCCTCGGCGAGGCTGAGCTCTTCGTTGAACGGCGCCGGCTCGCTCCAGCCAAGTCCACTCGCCACCACGATCCGGCGCACCAGCGAAAAACCGTTGGAGTGCAGGCCCGAGGAGGAAAGGCCAAGCAGCACGTCGCCTTCGACGATGTCGTCTGTGGGAAGCAACTGGCCACGCTCGGCCGCGCCGACCGCGAAACCGGCAAGGTCGTAGTCCTTGTCGTGATACATGCCGGGCATTTCGGCCGTCTCTCCGCCGATCAGCGCGCAGCCGGCTTGCCGGCAGCCCTCGGCGATGCCGCCGACGATCGCGGCGCCCTGGTCCGGATCGAGCTTGCCGGTGGCGAAATAGTCGAGGAAGAACAGCGGCTCGGCGCCCTGCACGACGATGTCGTTGACGCACATGGCGACGAGGTCGATGCCGATCGTGTCATGCTTGCCGGAATCGATGGCGATCTTGAGCTTGGTGCCGACGCCGTCATTGGCAGCGACCAGCACCGGATCGGTGAAGCCTGCGGCCTTGAGGTCGAACAGGCCGCCGAAGCCGCCGATCTCGCCATCCGCGCCCGGCCGGCGCGTCGCGCGCACCAGCGGCTTGATCTTCTCGACCATCAGATTGCCGGCGTCGATATCGACGCCCGCCTCGGCATAGGTGAGCCCGTTCTTGCGCTTGGCCGGATCGCCCTTGCTCATCGTCGGCTCGTCCCTGTTTGTCATTGCGGGCTCTTCGCATGAATGGTTTCGGGGAGCAAGGCGCGAGAGCTAATCTCCCCCTTGTGGGGGAGATGTCGCCAAAGGCGACAGAGGGGGTCGCCGCGCGTAGAGCTCGGCCGCCGTCCCTTGCTACAAAGCGCGTCGGCACTTCATGCGCGGCGACCCCCTCTGGCCTGCCGGCCATCTCCCCCTCGCGGGGGGAGATTACTCGCTTCGCCGCCCCGCTACTTGCGCCAATCTCCCATCTCCCTCATCTTTTTCCCAACAAAAGACACGACGGGACATCACGTGACCCTTCCCAACATGATCACGATCATGCGGCTGCTGCTCGTGCCCGCCGTGGTGCTGGCCATGCTGCTGTCGCTTTGGGGTTGGGCTTTCGCCGGCTTCCTAGTCGCCGGCATCTCCGATGGCGTCGACGGCTTCATCGCGCGCCGCTGGAACCAGTCGTCCCGCCTCGGCGCCTATCTCGATCCGATCGCCGACAAGCTCCTGCTTGTCTCGGTCTTCGTCGTCATGGGCTTTGCCGGCGAATTGCCGCTCTGGCTGGTGGTGACAATGGTCTCGCGTGACGGGCTGATCGTCTGCGCCGTGCTCCTGTCCAGCGTGATGAGCAATCCGGTCGAGGTGAAGCCGCTCTTCGTTTCGAAGGCCAACACAGCCGCGCAGATCGTGCTGGCGGCGCTGGTGCTGGGCGAGCTGGCCTTTGCCGTGCATCTTGGCCCACTGCGGACCGCGCTCATATTGCTGACCGGGGTCTTGACCGTGGCTTCGGCCGCGGCCTATCTCGTGGCTTGGCTAAGGCATATGAGCGGCTATGGCGAAGGCTCCCGAACGAGCAACTCCCAGGACGACGTCACCAGGTCGGGCAACACCAAGTCGGGCATCGGCAGATCGGGCGGCTCCGGCACGGACGCCTGACCACGATGGCGCCGTGATCGCCGCTGACGACAGCTCCGGCGCGCTTCGTCGCCAGGTCTTCTTCTGGCTGGCGACGGCGGTTCTGCTGGCGTTGTTCCTCTATGTCTTCTCGGGCATCCTCCTGCCTTTCGTCGCCGGCATGGTGCTCGCCTATTTCCTCGATCCGGTCGCCGACTGGCTGCAGCGGCTCGGCCTCTCGCGCCTGATGGCGACGGTGGTCATCCTGATTGCCTTCATCGTCGTCGTGGTGCTGGCCTTCGTCATCCTGGTGCCGGTGCTGGCGACCCAGATGGCCGATTTCGCCCGCAAACTGCCGGAATACCTCACACGCCTGCAGTCGCTCATCACCAGCTTCGACCCGAAATGGCTGGAGCAGCGTTTTGGCGTCAACGCCGCCGGCCTGCGCGACGGACTGAACTCGCTGTTGACCTCCGGCTTCAGCCTGCTCACCACCGTCTTCACCTCGATCTGGAGCTCCGGCGTGGCGCTGGTCTCGGTGGTCAGCCTGTTCGTCGTCACCCCGGTCGTCGCCTTCTACATGCTGCTCGACTGGGACCGCATGGTGGCCGAGGTCGACGGCTGGGTGCCGCGCGACCATGTCGAGACGGTGCGCGCGCTTGCCCGCGACATCAACACCGCCACGGCCGGTTTCGTGCGCGGGCAGGGCACGCTATGCCTTGTGCTCGGCGCCATGTACGCCACCGGGCTGACGCTGACCGGATTGAACTTCGCCATCCTCATCGGCTTCTTCGCCGGGGTGATCTCCTTCATCCCCTATGTCGGCTCGCTGACCGGGCTGGTGCTGGCCGTCGGCGTCGCCTTCGTCCAGTTCTGGCCGGACTGGACGATGATCGTGCTGGTTGCCTGCGTGTTCTTCGTCGGCCAGTTCATCGAGGGCAACATCCTGCAGCCCCGGCTGGTCGGAAAGAGCGTCGGCCTGCATCCGGTGTGGCTGATGTTCGCGCTGTTCGCCTTCGGCGCGCTGTTCGGCTTCGTCGGCCTGTTGATTGCCGTGCCGGCCTCGGCGGCGATTGCCGTGCTGGTGCGTTTCGCCATCGCCCGCTATCTCGAATCGCCGCTCTACAAGGGTCACGCCACAGGGCCCGTGCCGCCATTGCCGGCCGATCGCGGCGGCGGCCACCGTTCGAAGCGGGGCTGAAATGGCTGCTCAGCCAGCAGATACGCCGCGTCAGCTGCCGCTCGATCTCGGCCACGGCACCGGCTATTCGCGCGACGAACTCGTCGTGTCGGGCACCAACGTGCAAGCCGCATCGCTGATCGACCGCTGGCCGGACTGGCCGTCGCCGGTGGTCGTGCTGGCCGGGCCGCCCGGCTCGGGCAAGACGCATCTCGCACGGATATGGCAGGAGCGGGCGCATGCGCTCGCCATCCAGCCAGGCCGGATCGGCGAGCACATTGCCGGCCTGGGCATGAGGCCGGCGCTCATCGACGACGTCGACAAGGCGGCGATCGATGAGCAAGGCCTGTTCCACCTGATCAATGAAGTGCGCGGCGCGGGCTCGACGCTGCTGCTTACGGCGCGGCGTTTCCCCTCGGCCTGGCGCGTCGCGCTGCCGGATCTCGTCTCGCGGCTGAAAGCGGCGGCGACGATCGAAATCCACGAGCCCGACGATCTGCTCCTTGCCGGCGTCATCACAAAGCTGTTCGCCGACCGCCAGGTCGAGGTCGAGCCGCATGTGGTGCAATATCTGGTGCGCCGCATCGAGCGTTCGCTCGGCACCGCCATGCGTGTCGTCGAGCGCCTCGACCGCGCCGCCCTGGAGCGCAAGACGCCGATCACCCGCGCGCTCGCGGCCGAGACGGTCAGCGCCATGGACGAAGGGCAGGGCGAGTTCGATATCTAGCCTTTCCCTTCTCCCCTTGTGGGAGAAGGTGTCGCCGAAGGCGACGGATGAGGGGTGCTCCAGGGAAAGCTAGCGTCTCACTCCGCTGGAACACCCCTCATCCGTCTCGGCGCTGCGCGCCGATCCACCTTCTCCCACAAGGGGAGAAGGAAAAATTACGCCCAGAGCCCGGCCAGATGCCGAGCCAAAAGATACACGCCCGTATGCGCCGCGATGTAACAGGCGGCGACAAGGACGAAGACCATCAGGCCGGCGGATCGCGACCGGGCGACGCCGTTCTGGCGTTTGCTCGGCCGGTTGTTCCAGACCCATAGGCCAGCGCACAGGATTGCCCAGACCACCATGACCGGCACCGCGAAGCCGTAATAGGCCAGGTAGGCCGGACCGATCAGCGACAGCAGCGCCTCGAGAACGGGCATCGACAATCCCCCTTTGTCCGAAGTCTAGACCGGCGACAAAGTTGGGAGCGAGGGGGATTGTTCGAGCCGCGTCCCGGCCTGTGCGGCATCCGTGGGAGCGTGCGGCGTAGCCGTCCCATTCCGGAACAGTCTTTCCGGCATCGATCTTGCAACGCCGATGGTGCCGGTTAAATCCCGGCCCCGGTCGCGTTCCAGATCGGGTTGTAGGCTCGCCGGGCTCGAGGTTGTTGGGGTTCTCGCCCGGCGGGTTTACCGTCCCAGCGGCCAATGGGCTCCGCTTACCCGATGATCCTGTCCCGCAACCGGCGCAACCAAGCGGCGAAGGCCTGACCATGGCTGCACGCGTTGGGATTTGATCACGGGCATCTACGCCACGAATGCCGTGCCGCCAGCCGCGACGATCGGAATTTGCAGTTCACCAATCGTGCGGTGACGCGGAGCAGCGGAACGGCTGGACGCTTTGCCCATAAAGCGGCCCGACAGTTTCGCGCTCTGTTGGGGTGCGTTGGGTTAAACCGCCGGGCCTAGCCGACTCGGGGTGGGGAGTCGGCCGACCCAGAGATTACATTAGCAAGGCTGCATGAATATCACGGTTGGTTACATTCCACCGGTTTCGCTGAACTCGCCGGGCGAGGCCCCCAACAACTGCCTCAAGCCCGACGAGCTGCCGGAGATCAACCCGGCAATCGCTGCCTTGCAAGGCCGATGCCAGCGTTTCCGTCCTTGAATGATACGCCTTAGCCTCTGAACGCCTTAGCGGAACATGTCGTTTATCGAGATGCTGGGTCGCCTATGGAACCCTGCCGCACCGATTCGCCAATGGCAGCGACACTTGCCAAATTTCGCTGGCAGGAACGACTCAACTCGGCGAGCAGGCGGGTTTGGCCGTAAGTCTTGATTTTAATGGTCGGAGTGGCGTGATTCGAACACGCGACCCCCTGATCCCAAATCAGGTGCGCTACCAGGCTGCGCTACACTCCGACGTCCCGCGGCGTATAGGGGGCGCACGCCCGGAAGGCAACACAAAAACGGAGCGCGGTTCGATCCGGCCGATGATGCTGTCAAGGTAGCCTAGAGATCGACCTTGGCGACGTTGTCCTTGTACTCCTCCTTCGGATCGTAGCCGAGCAGCATCTTGATGCCGGAGACGACGCTGGAGGCGTCGAGCCAAATCTCGGCCTGTTCAGGCTCGAAGCGAAGCAGCGTCAGCTTCGGATCGTCCCTGCCGCCTTCGAACCACGCTTCCACGTAGCGGTTCCACAGCCGGTCGATCACGACCGGGTCGTTATCGATCTGCAACCGGCCTTGCACCGTTGCAAAAAGGTCATGACCCTTGGATACAAACGTCGCCGTTGCCTGGCTGCCGGAGGAAAGTCCAAGCACAAGCTCGGTTTCCCTGGCGGTGAAGAACCAGATCGGGCCCCTGGCCTCGGCTTCCAGTTGCGCCGTCATGGGGCGCGGGACGATGTTCGAGCCGTCAAGCCCGATCATCATTGTCATATCCGATTTCAGGGCTTTCCAGAATTTTGCTTCGAGCTCATCGGGCGTCGGCATCTCGCTTCCTTTCATCAGAGAAAGGCAAACGACCGACCGTCCTGTCTGTTCCTTGTGGCGCGCTCAGCTCTTCAGGCCAGCGATCTTCCTGGCGATTGCCGCGGCCTGGATTGTTGAGTTGGCGAAGCAGCCGCGAATGCTGGGCCGCATGCCGGTGAACCAGAGCCCGGGCAGCTTCGGGTCGTTCGCGGCGCCGTTGAACAGCGGCACGCCCTTGGCGTCCAGCACGCCGAGCTTGCCCAGCATCGGTTCCAGTCCGGTGCGGTAGCCGGTGGCGGCAATGACGATGTCCGGGGCGATCGACTGGCCATTGTCGAGCACGACGCCGTCGCGCCTGAATTCGCGCAGCTGCGGCACGACGATAATGCGCCCGGCCTTGATGGCCTCGACCGCGCCGTCGTCGGCCGCGATCGCGGTATAGTCGGAGCCGAGCCGGCTGGCGCCGCCCGACGGGGCAGGGGGCAGGCCGTATTTCGTCAGATCTCCGAACACCAGGCGTTGCGTCGCCGCCATGACCGCGTCGGCGAGCCATGTGGGCAGGTTGGCAATGAGCGGCGATATGCGGTGCACCGCGATCTTGCCGATGCGCTTGGGCAGCAGCGAAGGTCCGTTGCGCGCCGAAAGCCAGATCTGGCCGGTCTCGACACGGGAAAGATGGTTGAGCGCGTCGAAGCCGGAATTGCCGGCGCCGACCACCAGCACCTTCTTGCCGGCATAGTCGCTTGCCTTTCCGAAATCGGCCGAATGGATGATCCTGCCGGAAAAATCCTCCATGCCTGTCCAGGCCGGGATGAAGGGTTGCCGGTCCCGTCCGGTGGCGATCACCACATATCGCGCCGCCTTCAAGCCCTCGCTTGTCCGCAGCAGCCAATGGTCGCCTCGGAATTCGATCTCGTCGACCTCGACGCCGAAGGCGACGGGCAGCCGGTGCGTCTCGGCGAACTCATTGAGATGGCGCGCGACGGCGCTGCGGTGCGGGAAGGCCGGTGTCCCCGCGGGATAGGACACGCCGGGCAATGAGGAGAGGTCGCGATGCGTGTTGAGGTGCAGATTGTCGTGACGGCGGTGCCAGGGTTCGGCCAGCCTCTGCTCGCGCTCCAGGATCTGCGTCGTCACGCCGGCCATGGTCAACGCATGCGCGGCGGCAAGCCCGGCGGCGCCCCCGCCGACGACAATCGCGCCGTCCAGTATTGCTGGCTCGCCGGCCCCCGACGGCGAGACTTTCGTATCCGCGCTCATTCGTATCTTTGTCGTCGCCATCATGCCATCAAATGGCATGACCATGTATCCGATGTATGCCGCTCGCAGGCCAAAAGGAATAGGTGCGTGTTGCAGAGCCCCCCGGCATTGTGTCGCGGATTTTGCAAGCGCCGGCTAAAGCATGTCTCCCGAAAGTGGGAACCGGTTTCGGGATAAAGACATGCGTAAACTAAAAGGCTTAAAGCGCATGGAGCGAATCCGAAGGATCGCGACGCGCTTTAATGAACCGGGTCGGCATGGCGATGGACCAGCTTGAACGCGCCATCCTCCAGCCGAAACACTTCCGTCACCCGCAAGGTCATCTCGGTCGCCTCGCCGTTCTTGCCGATGCGCGCCTTGGCATGCTGCAACCCGCTCCAGAACGCCAGATCCCCGCTGGAAGATGCTTGCAGCACCTCGAGGTCGGTGTTGCCGCCTTTGTGGAAGTTTGCGGCGTCGCGTTCGTAACGGCCGGCAACCGCTTCGGCGCCTTCGAGATGGTCGCCGCGCGGTGAGAAGAATGTCGCCGGCCCGGCACGGGTGACGATCGCCTTCAGCGAGGAGGCATCGCCATTGACATAGTCTTCGGCGATCTTCTCGCGCTGCTTCATGAAGGCATCGAAGGCCGAGCCGCCAGGATGCACCGTCCTGATCCAGCTTTCCAGGCTGGCCATGAAATTTTCGAGGAAGGTGGCGGTGTCGGCATTGGTCACCGCGCCTTTGCCGTCCAGGAGTTCCGCGACATTGCCAATATAGGCCTCCGGCTGCTGCATCACCGGCATGTCGAGGAAGGCGAAGGTTTGTCTCAGCGCATGATTGGCGCCGAAAGCGCCAAGCTTATACGGTGTGACACTGACGACCCCTGCGGGCAGGCCCTTGAACACGCTCTTGCCAGATGGGCGCGAGCCGACATCGAGCGCGTTCTTCAGGCAGCCGGGGATCGAGCGGTTGTATTCCGGGGTGACGAACAGCACCGCGTCGCATTCGCGCATCGCCGCACGGAAGGCCGACCACGCCTCTGGCGGGTCGTCACCGTCCAGATCCTCGTTGTAGAGCGGCAGGTCGCCGATCTCGATGAAGCGGCAGCGCACCGAATCCGGCGCGCGGGCCGCAAGCGCCTTGGCGATCTTGCGGCTGAAGGACTGGGCGCGCAGGCTGCCGACAAGCACGGCGAGCTGCAGGACGGCATGTTCGGTTGCATTGGTCATGGCGAAATGTCCGCTTCTGATTGAGGCTCACAGGATTGCCCGGCCCGGCCGCCCGACCTTTCGATAATGTCGCCGGCGCGGCGAGGTTCCCTGCGCCGTGGGGGCGCAGGAGCGCCTGCGGCCTTGCCGCCGCGGCCATTGCACAGTAATGACGGGTTGGCGCGAGATTTCAGGCTCCCGATGGGACCCTGGGAATGGCGTCGAACAACGGTGCCCGGTCTCCGGGCGGCAAAGAGGTGGTCATGTCCGCGCGCATTTTCAGTCCAGCCAAAACCGCGATGCAGTCCGGCAAGGCCAAGACCGGACATTGGGTGCTGGAGTTCGATCCCGCCCAGCGCAAGAAGATCGACCCGCTGATGGGCTACACCACCTCCGGCGACATGCTGAGCCAGGTGAAGCTCACCTTCGAGACGAAGGAAGAAGCGGTGGCTTATGCCGAGAAGGAAAAGATCGCCTATCGCGTCGAAGAGCCGAAGGAAGCCAAGCGCCGGCAGATTTCCTATTCGGACAATTTCCGCTATGACCGCAGGACGCCCTGGACGCACTGACTTCCCGAGTCTTGCATCGCTTGGCGTAACGCAACAGCCGGCCCGGCCGGCCGACGGTCCCGTAGCTCAGCTGGATAGAGCACCGGCCTTCTAAGCCGATGGTCGCAGGTTCGAATCCTGCCGGGATCGCCACCCACTCCATTGCTGTCAATCATTTCAACACCTTACGAGCCGTTTTGTCCAACCTTCGCTTGCGGTTGGGAAAATTCTGTTCACGATCTGACCTGTCAGGCATGGCATCGATAGCCTCGTCGGCGAGCCGTGCCTGATCGGCCGCGCGAGTGTAGCGGTCGACCTCTTGCAATGTGGAATGGCCGGTGACTGCCTGTATTTGCTTGGTGCTTCTGCCTGCCTCGGCAACGCGCCGAGCTGCAGCCTTGCGGAGGCCGTGCGCCGATCGTCCGGTAAGGCCAGCCTTGTCGCACCATTCGCGGAATAGATTGCCGAAACCGGCGGCCGTAAAGGGCGCACCGTGCTCGGTTACCAAGAACGTCATGTTGGTACGTTCGGTGTGGGCGAGAGCGTCGGCCAAGGCCTTATGGATTTTGATGTCCAGCTTTGCCCCAGTCTTGGATTGCTGGACCGTTATGCGGTTGCCGTGCACGTGCTGCCAGCCCATGCGCACGACGTCGCCGCGTCGCTGGCCGGTGTAAAGTAGCAGAGCCATAGCTAGGCGCGCACGGGTTCCTATAGGGTGCGCCTTCTCATAAGCCGCTATGTCGGCCTCGCTCCAATCTGTGAAGCCCTTCGTAGCTGCCTTGAAGCCCTTCACGCCATGCGCCGGGTTGCGGTCGATAAGCTCGATGTCGACAGCGAAGTCCAACAGCAGCCGCAATGCCTTGAGCAAATTATTCGCGGCGTGCGGCCGGTCCGCCATCCCGCCGATGATGGCCTTGACGTGCTTGCGTTCGAGCATGCGGACAGGATCCTGTCCCGTTGTCTGAACGAACCGGTCGACGATGCCACGGCGTACGGTTTTCGTGGAATCGCGCAAGCCGATGAACTCCGGCGACTGGTAATATGCGAGGGCGAGGGCGGCGATGCTGCCAGGCTTGTGCCGTGTCGAGCCGACGGAACGCGCCGCCGCCTTCACGCCAGCCAGCGCTGCCTGGTATTCCTGCCAGAATTCCTCGGTGTCCAACGGTGCATGCAGGTACGTCGAATAAAGGCCTTTGCGGAAGCGCAGGCGCGTCTTACCGTGCCGGTCGGGCGCCGGGCTGACATGCAAGGGCAGGCCGTGTCTATTCCGCCTTGCCATCGCTCAAAAATCGATCCCAAGGATTTGCCGCCGTATCTGTTTCGTTCGGCGTCTCTATAGGAGACGTAATGACGCGAACGCCCGTTTTCGTGATGACGTACGAGAACACCTTCAGGTCCGCCGCTTGCGCCGCTTTCAACGCCCTAGTGATCTCCGCTTGGGTGATAACGGGCGCACGGCCGCTTCCAGCTTGCAATGCCTCACGTCTCCGCATGGGCAGCCTCCCGGTCAAAACGTTCGTTCAGCAGCGAGACAAAGCTGCGACCGTGAAGCAACTCGGCAATCGGCAACAACGAGGCGATCTCGACAGTCCTCTCGGATCTGATCGCGCTGCGATAGTGGCTGGTTACAGTATTTGCTTCAGCGATGCTCTCGTGGGCTCGGCCGGAATCGTCTTGCAGATTTTCCGAAAGAAGCGACAGTGCGGTGACTAGCGAGGGGTGAAAAAAATGGAAATGGCTGTCGTTGAAAGACAGTTCAGCCTGCAAAAATGTATCGATGATCGTAACGTCGATGACGGGAGCAATTTCCGGATCATCACCCGGGCGTTCGTCTCCAACATGTTCTTTCAAGCCAAATTCCGCAGCAAAGTCCGGTGAGGCGAGAAGGTCCAGAGTTGCGGCAATGGCATCTCTGAACGTCAAACCAGGGACGAACGTCGCCTTAGTTGTCGGCCCCGCTTTCTCGCTAAAGTGCATCATCGATGGAACGATAAGCAGCGAGCCGAAATCACGCATATATTCTGGGGCTCGCGCCGGAGTGGGGCAAACCATTAAGGCAATCAGCAAACTGGCAGCGTCCGCCGAGGTAGCTTTTGGGACACTTCGGCCTCGGCCGCCATGCGTTAGTATTTCCTGCTCGCGACCCAAGCGGGAAATGAGCCGTGCGGTCGGGAGAGGATAGTCAAGCGCCGATGCGATACAGGCTGTCAGTTCGGTCAAGTTGGCTGGCATCTGTGCGGAACATGTCATTTTCCCCACTGTGTATCGCTCATTAATCGCCCGCTGTCAATTCCGACTGCATGATGCTCAGTAGAAGACCCGACGGAACGGGTCTGCAAATTTGCTGACCCTTTGATGATCGGGGATTTCTCAAAGGGGAGGGTGGAGCACGAGTCCCGATCAGCCTCCCAAATGGCGAGCGAAGGATCGCTTCTGCCGAGCAAGGCAGAATAGACAGCGCCCGCAGCGGCATTCTACAGAGCCGATGGCTGCTTTGCGCCGCATAGCTGCCGTTGAGGTGAACTCCGTATTTCTCCAATAGCAGACTGAGCTTCACCGTCCTTCTTTATCAAGAGCTGGTTTGCCGAGTGGTCGTTCCATCGCTGGCAGCCGCTCCCGAATTTACACCATTCCTGCATGCGGATGAGCGCCACCTAACCGCAAGCATGACCTAGCCGTCGGAACGCGGAACTCCAGCAAGGCAGAGGTCATTGTATTGCACGCGCTGCCGGTAAGCCTATTTCGCATGATCGACAGGCGCCTACGCAGTCACCGCAACGCATCAATCACGAAGGAAACGAGTTTCTGAGCTGAAATCTCGCAATGGTTCGGAGGCGTTGCACTGAATCTGGGGTCCCATAAGACGGCGAGCGAGGCGCATAAGCAGGACGCGGCAGCGCGCGTATCTGTCCGTCGGTACTCCTTTGCGCCAATGCCGGCGCGAATAAGCTCTCCCACGAGGCCCTGGAGCCGATTTCGATATTGTCTGTAGGACGGCCAGTTGCTGCTCGCGGCAAGGACAATCAGGCGGTACATTTGCGGATCGCCCTGCTGGGCCTGGAGCAGCAAGCGATGGAGGCCAAGCATCGTTTCTTTCAGTTGGTCCGTTGCACGCGACAGGTCGCCTGCACTGGATGGCTCGAAGCAGAGGTGACTTTCGTAGAAATCAGCTGCGATGGCGTCCCATATCTCAGCCCTTGAGGGGAACATTCGGTACAGGCTTGCGGGAGATTTTCCGAGCAGTCGAGCGATGTCGGCAACTGTCGTCTTTGACGGTCCATACCGGCGACAAGCCGCCGTGCCAGCTCGAATGATCGGCATTCTCTCATCGGCTGAATGATCATTGCTGGCAATGCTGGAAAGGACCATCGTTTCACTCTCAACGGTAAGCTCGGATCACCAATTCGCCCGTAGCCACGCGCGACGATCAGTAGGAAATCTGCCCGTCCCGTATCTGACCAGCGTCCGAAGACAGCTCCCGTTTCAAGATCTCGCGAGCCTTAGGGCTGATGACTGCAGCTGGAGCAGCAACGGCCACCCGCGCTGCCGAACCGGCAATACCGGCGGCCGTCACCCCGATCTTATCGGCGTACGACGCCTCTTCTCCGGCCAGACTTTGCCCTGCAAGCCGCTGCCCAAGAAGGCGCACAATGCCGGGGGTATCGGCAAACGCGCTGTGGCCGAGCGGATCGCCGGGTGTGATGTCGCTGGTGTCGATAACCGAGACGCCAAGCTCTTCGAGCACGGAAGCGTAAGGCCTGAGATCGGTACCACCGACGCGGCTAACTCCTCCCGAAAGCAGTCGGGAGATTTGCAGGGCCTTGTCGTTGGTCGATGTAAAGATCGTGAAATGCGGTCGGGCTGCGCCCATCTCGATGAACTGGCGGCGAAACACGTCGATGTCGATATCCGGCGACGCGAAAACCACGTTCCTGACTTTCGTTGGGATGGTCTGGTCGCGCATGGCGATATCGCGTAGCGCCTCGGCCGTCAGCCATGCGCCCATTGAGTGAGCCAGGATCGTCACGTCGGCGACGTCAGGACTGCTTGTGGCCTGGAGGATCAGGTCTTCCAGGGCGCGGCGTGAGTAGTTGGTGCTTTCCTTGTCATAGAGATAGTCGAATGGATCCCCGCGCGAGGGCCATGTGAAGAGAATCGGCGCTGCATCGGTTCCGGTATCGTGAACGATCTGGGCGAAGCGGAAGACGGCATCGGCGTATGTGTTGTTGAAGCCGTGCACGAAAATAAGCGCCTGCCGCTTGCCGCTGCGATTCCTGCGAACCCACTCAAGAACTGCGCGTTGCGAGGCGATTTTGTCCACGCTGAGTACCGCAAACTCCTTTTCGGGATCGGGTTTCGCCAGCAGGGGCCACTGGATCTTTCCGACCGTGCGGTTCCGATCCGGAGGAATGGAGACGACTATATTGTTGAGCGAGATCGCCGTTCCGCGATCGCCACTATAGAGCTGGCCGCGATCGTCAGATGGCTTGCGCGTCGTCGCGACCAGCATGTCTACGTGGCCAGCATCACTGGCGGCAAAGGGAAGAGGTTGAAAGACGTTTTCGGGTCGAGCGGCGCAGCTGATCAGCAGGCACAGCATCGCGGGAGCAAGCAGGCCTTGCCACCAACGGACAGGAAACCTCAGCCTCGGCCAAGCGTGACATTCTCTTCTCATCGGACGACGGTCAGGCTTCGCAGAAACTGATCGGCTGCGAGGACGATGAACGCGACAACGGTCATCATCAGAGCGCGCCGGAAGCGCGTCTGCTTGATGATCCTGACGCGTGACACCTTGAGCAGTTCGGCGGAAAGAACAGAGGTCCAATCGGAGCTTAGCGCCTCCCGGACGAAGTCCCCGAGATTGGCGAATGTGCTGGGGTCGACATAGTAAACGCGCTGCTCGGAGCCACAGAACTTCTTCGCGACAAGATCCTTTTCCGCGCGGATCCGGCTTGGGTGAATAACCTGCCCGAACTGCAGAATCGGCATGATGAGAACGCCCCAGACGCCTGCGAAGAACAGTGGCCCGAGTGGTGCGTGCGTTGGCAGAAGATCGCCGAAATGGAGCACAAGATTTAGCGCCAGGATGTAGCCCACGCCGACGATTTGCGCCTTTGTGTCATAGGCGCGTACCGTCGTCTGCGCTTCCTGCAGAGCAGCGAGCAGCATCTTGTCGGTGTAATCGCGAGTGTTGCCTCGTCCGGGCATCGTGGAATCCATTTGAGGAATGTGTTTGGAGGACCCTACGGTCCTCCCAGCTTCGTTCACTTTCAGCCATCCCGCCGGGATGGCCTCTTCGCCAGCTACTGCATGAACCAGCCGTGGCTGACGACTATCGACTGACCGGTGAGGGCGTTCGTGGGGAACGCGGCGATGAATGTTGCGGTCTCGGCCACGTCGGAGACCGTGGTGAACTCACCGTCGACAGTCTCCCTCAACATCATCGTGCGGACGACCTCCGCCTCAGTAATGCCGAGCTCGCGCGCCTGCTCGGGAATCTGCTTCTCAACGAGCGGCGTGCGCACGAAGCCTGGGCAGATCACATTGGCGCGAACACCATGCGCGGCTCCTTCCCTGGCAACGACCTTGGCCAGACCGATGAGGCCGTGCTTAGCGGTGACATAAGGAGCCTTTAGGGGCGAAGCCTCCTTGGAATGCACGGAGCCCATGTAAATGATTGAACCGCCCTTTTGACGGTACATCTGGCGGAGCGCGGCGCGCGTCGTCAGGAAGGCGCCGTCCAAATGGATACCCATCATGGTCTTCCATTTGGCGAATTCGAACTCGACGAGCGGCGCCACGATCTGGATTCCTGCGTTGCTGACGAGAATGTCTAGGCTCCCGAAAGCCTCGAGGACACGGGACATACCCGCCTCCACCTGTTCTTCGTTGGTGACATCCATAGTGAGGCCGAGGGCGCGCTCTCCGCTTGGATCAATGTCTCGAGCAGCTGCTGCGGTTCGGTCCCGGTCGAGATCGGCGACGACGACCGTTGCGCCCTCGCGAATGAAAGTGAGCGCGATCTCCTTGCCTATGCCGCCCGCGGCACCGGTGACGACGGCCACCTTGCCGAGCAGCCGGCGGCCTGCATTCATGGCCTCCCGGTCAGCAATCTCAAAATGCGAGGTCATAGGTCCTTCCTTTCGCTGCTTTATGGGGAGGAGTTGCCAGGTAGTCATGCACGACCCTGCCAAGCCCAAGCGTCAGGTCGGCGATTAGGTGAACGGCCGAGACGACCTCATGCACCGGCAGCTCCGACAGCGGCGCGAGTGCGTGCGAGCTGAGATCGAGGGCGGCCGGCCCAGTCCAAGCACCTTTGAGGTGCACATCCTGTAAGTGGTATTCGACGAGTTCGCAGATACGGGGCGTGCCGTCCACGTGAGGGATGATCTTCAGGAGGAAGTTCGGCTCCTGGAGCGAAGCAAGTACTGCCGTTCGATCCGCCGGTCGGTGCTTGAAGCCCATGGTGCCGGTAGCTACACGCACTCGGCCGTAGTCGAGCGTGCCGACCAACGTGTCGGTCTCGATACCCAGTGATGGGTTCGCAAGCTTCTTTGGAAAACCCCAAAGCTCACGCCCGCCCGCGATCGGGGGCTCATCATTCAGGAACATGCAATGCGAGTAGCTGCCGGGGTTCCCTCGGTACCTCACCGGGATCACTTGACCGGATTCGGTGTAGTCGCCAAAACCGGTTGAGTCCGGCATGCGGATGAACTCGTATTTCACCAGCGGCCGATGTTCGTCAACCTCGAGCGGCTCAGGCACAAGCGCCCTCAGCCGCACCGGGTCGGTCCGGTAGGTGATGATCAGATATTCGCGGTTTGCGAAGCGGTAGGGACCCGGCGGAAAAGCTGGGCTTGTCAGCGGCATTGAGAAGGCGCGCTGGCGCACTTCGTTCTCGTTCATTGTAGATTTCCTTTTTCCGGCATAAGACGGGTTACTCGCGCCCGTGCTGGGAGAGATCGAAAGTGGAAACGCCATCGATTGTGGCGGGCCGCTCTAGAACTTCGGGATGGCGAAGCGTTTTGACCGCGTCGTGGTAGCCGGCGCGCCAATGCTCCGTCATGGCGAGGCGAGAGAACTCATAATCCTTGGAGTGCCCCTCATAGGCCCGACCGCGATAAATGAGGTGCACAAGGCTGTAGACCTTTTGATCAGCCTCTGCGCTCAGAAGCCTGGCCTCGGCCGTGTCATGCAGTTCGTCAGGTAGCTTCGACAGAAGGCTGCCTAGCGCCGAGCGCAGGCGCTGTACCCGCTTAAACTGATCGGTGTTGGCGCGGGTTCGACTTGAATACTGGATCTCTTTCTGACGTGTGGTGACCTCGGCAATGTTGCGGGGAATTTCCCCTTGCGCGCTCCACAGATCCACCTGGAAGGCAAGGGTGTCCTGGCGGGGAGTGGACTCCGCCACCCATTGCAGGGGCGTATTCGAGATGAGGCCGCCGTCCCAATAGAACTCGCCATCGATCTCGACGGGAGGAAAACCGGGCGGCAGCGCGCCGCTCGCCATCACGTGTTCGGGCCGGATGACATGGGTCGTGTTGTCGAAATAGACGAAGTTGCCGGTGCGCACATTGACCGCGCCAATGCTGAACCGCATCTCGCCGGAATTGATGCGCTCGAAGTCGACAAACCGCTCAAGGGTCGCCTTCAGCTGTTTGGTTTCGTAGTAGCTTGTGGCCTCGATCGTACCGTCTGGATAGAGCCAAGGCACGAGCAACCGAGGTGAAAAGAAGCCGGCGGCGCCGCCAAGGAGGGCGGAGGTCGAACCGATCTGACTGAGGAGTCCACGGGCTACATCACCCGTCGGAAGCGGCGCGCCACAGCCAACAAACCACTCAAGGAGAGGATTGGCGCTGACGGCCTCCCAGAACGCCTTAAGTCGTGTGACCCTCTGGTCAGGCGCATTGCCGGCGATGATCGCGGCATTGATAGCGCCGATCGAAATCCCAGCAACCCAGTCGCAATGCAGATCTGCTTCGGCCAGCGCCTCATAGACGCCGGCTTGGTAGGATCCGAGCGCCCCACCACCTTGCAGCAGAAGAGCGATGCAATCGAAGCTCGGGCGCGCAGAACGCTGGTGTGATCTCCGCATCGGCAGACGTTGCGCCCCCGCGGCTCGCACTGCTGATCCATTCGTCATGGTTATACTCCGAGGAACAACGCAAGCCGCGCCTGATCGGCCGCTGGTTGCGCTTTTGGCGCACTGATTGCTTCGAGAAACCCGGCCACCAACGGCATTGTGGTTGCTGTGAGCTCAAACTCTCCGGGCGCGCGGAGCCAATCGAGAACCGATCCATTGACCAAAAGCAGAAGCGAGCGCGCGGCCAATTCCGGCGAGAAGGTAGGCGCGAGCCGGCCGCGGGTTGCGGCGAGTGCTATCACGGACTCGAACAATTTCTGGAGCGCCAGGTCCGCTTCCCGCTGACGCGTAACCGCCGGCAGCATGTCCTCGGAATATTCGCAACGCAGCCAGAGAATTGTAAGAATGCGGGAACGTTCCGGATGGGTTTCGAACGCCTGCAGCCCCTCCCGGATTGCGTCGGCCAGCTCTCGCAATGGATCAAGGTCAGGCTGACCGGCGAGACGGGCCGTAAGGCGATCGCCAAACTCCTCGTTCGGCATGTTGGCGCGCCGCTCCAGCGCCGTGAAGATCTCCTGCTTGTCGCGGAAATGCCAATAGACCGCCCCGCGCGTTACGCCCGCGGTACTTGCGATCTGTTCCAGGGTGGCACGGGTTACGCCGCGCTCGAGGAAGACGTCGACGGCTGCAGCCAAGACGGCCTCGCGTGTCTGTTCGGCCTCGGCCTTGGTGCGTCTCATCAGTGAAGTCCTTCCTCTGCGTCAATTTTTACATACATTCACGACTTTCCCTATTTACATACATACACGAATGTATATAAGCAAGCCCCAAATTGTCGAGGCCGGCGGCGAATTTCGTCGGACTGGCCACAACAGAGGGTCTGTCATGAAGTCCGCATCCACACTTGCCTGCCTGGGATTAACCGTCTTTACGTGCGTTGGTGCGTCCGCGCCGCCACCGCCGGAGGTCCGCCCTGTGCGAACCGTGGTCGCCTCCGCCAGCACCGAAGGGGAGCCCGTTTCGCTCACGGGCCATGTCCGCGCACGCACCGAGGAGAACCTCGCCTTCCGCATTGACGGCCGGATGATTAGCCGCAAGGCGAGCGTGGGGCAGGTGGTCCAGCCGGGCGACATCGTCGCCGAAATCGATCCGCAGCCCCAGCAGGATGGACTGCATGCCGCGCAGGCGCAGAACGAAGCAGCGCAAGCGGCCGTCCACGAAGCCGCCAACACCCTGGAACGTCAAAAGACTCTGCTCGGGCAAGGCTGGACCACCCGGGCCCAGTTCGACGCCGCCGAGAGGGCATTTCTTAACGCCAAAGCCCAGGTGGATTCCACGGCGGCCGTATTGCACACGGCCCAGGATCAGTTCGGCTACACCAAGCTGGTCGCCGACTCGTCCGGCGCCGTGATCGCCACCGGGGCCGAGGCCGGGGAGGTTGTCAGGGCTGGTCAGACGATTGTCACGGTTGCGCACGGTGACGGTGCCGACGCGGTATTCGACGTGCCCGCGAGCCTCATGCGCCAGGTCGCCCCTGACGCGCCGATCGACGTCGCGCTCACCGATGATCCGTCGGTACGCGCCGTTGGCCAGGTCCGTGAAGTTGCGCCGCAGGCGGATCCCGTCACCCGGAGTTATCGGGTTAAAGTTGGGCTCAGCGCCTGGCCGAAGGCGATGCGCCTTGGGACAACAGTGACCGGTCAGACACATATGCAGGTGGCGAGCGGCATAGAGCTCCCAGCAACCGCCCTGACGACGGCAGGGGACCGGCCGGCGGTTTGGATCGTCGACGGCAGAACGCAGCAAGTCTCGCTTCGAACCGTCGACCTGCTACGACAGGATTCCTCCCGCATCGTGATATCGCGAGGGGTCGAGAGCGGCGAAATCGTTGTGACCGCCGGCGTGCATGCGCTGAGGCCCGGCCAGAACGTCCGGCTGCTGGGAGCTTCCCAATGAACCGCTTTAATCTCTCCGCTTGGGCGCTCGCGCATCGCTCGGTCGTCTACTATCTGATGCTGGCTGTCCTCGTCCTTGGCATTGGGGCCTACCTGCAACTGGGGCGCAACGAGGATCCCACCTTCACCATCAAGACCATGGTGGTGCAGGCAAGATGGCCTGGCGCCACGCTCGACGACACGCTGCACCAGGTAACCGAACGCTTGGAGCGCAAGCTTCAGGAAACGCCTCATCTCGACTACCTGAAGAGCTACACCAAGGCCGGCGAGTCCACGGTCTTTGTGTACCTGAAGGGATCGACCGCACCGAAGACGGTGGCAGATACCTGGTATCAGGTGCGCAAGAAAATCGAAGACATCAGGCTGACCTTGCCGCAGGGCGTGATCGGCCCAGTAGCTGATGATGAGTTCGGCGACACCTACGGCATCATCTATGGGTTCACCGCCGACGGGTATACCAACCGCGAGCTACGAGACTACGTGGAAAACGTCCGTTCGCGGCTCTTGCAGGTGCCCGATGTCGCCAAGGTAAATTTGATCGGCGCGCAGCCTGAGCGCATCTATATCGAGTTCTCGCCTCAAAAGCTCGCGGGCTACGGCCTTACCGCGGAGGCTCTGACAACAGCGCTGCAGGCTCAAAACGTCGTGGTTCCCTCGGGTGAGATCGTCACCGATCAGGAAGGCATCAAACTGCAGGTAAGCGGCGCGCTGAAATCCGAGAAGGATATCCTCGCAGTCAACTTCGCGGTGGGCGACCGCATCATTCGCCTTGCCGACATCGCTCAAGTGCGCCGCGAGGATGCCAACCCGCCCGATCCGATCTTCCGCATCAACGGCAAGCCTGGCCTGGGCCTCGGGATCTCCATGCGCGACGGCGGCGACGTCCTGGCGCTCGGTCGCAACGTCGAAGAAACGATAAAGGAACTTAGGAAGGACCTGCCGGTCGGCATCGAGCCCACAATGATCGCCAACCAGCCGGAGACAGTCAGTCATGCGATCGGCGACTTCATGGAAGCGCTGTGGGAAGCGATCGCCATCGTCCTCGTCGTGAGCATTTTGAGCCTGGGCTTCCGCGCCGGCTCCGTTGTCGCGATCTCGATTCCTTTGGTCCTTGCGATCGTGTTCGCGGCAATGCTGGCCTTGGGCATCGACCTTCAGCGTATCTCGCTTGGTGCCCTCATCATCGCTCTGGGCCTGTTGGTCGACGATGCCATGATCACCATCGAGACCATGGTGAGCCGTCTCGAACGTGGCGACGACAAGCCGAGCGCGGCCGTCTTCGCCTACGCTTCGACCGCCATGCCGCGGCTTGCCGGCACGCTCGTCACTGTCGCCGGCTTTGTGCCGGTTGGCTTTGCGCGCAGCGACGCGGGCGAATACACTTTCTCGCTCTTCGCCGTGGTGGCGCTGTCTCTAATCGCTTCCTGGGTGGTGTCGGGCCTCTTTGCCCCCGTCGTGGGCGTCGCGCTCCTGGGAAAGCCAAAGCATTCGCATAGTGAAATGCTGAGCGCGCCCATGCGCTTGTTCAAGCGTGCTCTGTTGGCTGCAATGCG
The DNA here is from genome assembly GCF_003952445.1 of Mesorhizobium sp. M2A.F.Ca.ET.043.05.1.1. Classification (NCBI taxonomy): domain Bacteria; kingdom Pseudomonadati; phylum Pseudomonadota; class Alphaproteobacteria; order Hyphomicrobiales; family Phyllobacteriaceae; genus Mesorhizobium; species Mesorhizobium sp. M2A.F.Ca.ET.043.05.1.1. The sequence continues at coordinate 2,760,943 of NZ_CP034446.1, read as the reverse complement.
CGCCAAATGGATCACCATCCTTGTGACGGCGGGTCTCTTCGCTGCAGCCCTGGCCGGAGCCCGTCTCATCCCGCAGCAGTTCTTTCCGTCCTCCGATCGGCCTGAGTTGTTGGTGGATCTGAAGCTGCAAGACAACGCCTCGATTCTCGCGACAAACGAGGTCGTGCAACAGTTCGACGAGATTGTGGCCGCCGATCCTGACGTTGAGCATTTCTCGACCTATGTCGGTCAGGGCGCCATTCGATTTTACTTGCCGCTCGACGTAGCCCTACCGAATCCGTTCTTCGCGCAGTCAGTCATTGTCACCAAAGGGCTTAAGGAACGTGAGCAGGTTCGCGCGCGTCTCGAGAAGGCATTGGCGACGCGGTTCCCGCAGGTTGTCGCGCGTGTCAATCCGCTGGAACTCGGTCCCCCTGTCGGCTGGCCGGTGAAATACCGAGTGGACGGACCGGATCCGGCCCAAGTTCGCTCCATTGCTCTGCAGGTTGCCGATGCCCTGGGCAAGACGGCTGGGCTCCGCAACGTCAACTTCGACTGGGTCGAGCCATCACGGGTTATGCGTGTCCGCGTCGACCAGGACCAGGCGAGACAGCTGGGCCTTAGCTCCGCCGTGGTGGCGACCGCGCTCAATGCCATTGTCTCCGGCACGACGATGACGCAGGTTCGCGACGATATTTACCTGGTCGACGTGGTCGCGCGCGCCGAGCAGACCGAGCGGACCTCTCTTGAATCGCTTCGCTCATTGCAGATCCCGCTGCCGGGCGGGCGGGTGGTTCCACTACGGCAGATCGCAACCTTTGACTATTCCCAGGAATACCCAATCGTCTGGCGGCGCGATCGCGTTCCAACCCTGACCGTGCAGGCCGACGTGGTGCCTGGTGTGCTGCCAGCAACGGCCGTCAAGGCATTTGAGCCTCAACTCGGCAAACTCGTTGCGGCGCTGCCGAGCGGCTATCACATTTCAACTGGCGGCTCGGTGGAGGAGAGCGGCAAAGCCCAAGCTTCGGTTATGGCGGTGCTGCCGGCGATGGGTCTGCTTGTGCTGACCATACTGATGTTCCAGCTACAGAGCTTCCAGCGCATGTTCCTGGTCTTGAGTGTTGCTCCGCTCGGCATCATCGGCGTGGTGGCGGCCCTGCTGCTTGCACAAGCTCCGCTGGGCTTCGTCGCGATCCTGGGTGTGCTGGCGCTGACCGGCATGATCGCGCGCAATTCGGTCATCCTGATCGATCAGATCGAGACCGAAAGAAGGACCGGCGCCCACCCGTGGGATTCTGTCGTCACAGCCGCGCTTCACCGGACACGTCCGATCTTGCTCACGGCGGCCGCCGCGACACTCGGCATGGTGCCGATCGCGCCGACCGTCTTCTGGGGGCCAATGGCCTTCGCCATCATCGGCGGCCTCGCCGTCGCGACGGTTCTTACCCTGATCTTCCTGCCGGCCCTCTATGTCGCGTGGTTCCGGATCAGTGAACCGCTTCAGGCTGAATCCTGCACGGAGCCCGCGCACACAGGAATCCTTGCGTTGCAGGCATGATCGATAGGCGAGCCACGGATCGGCCGTGGCTCGCCTCACGCAGGTTCAGGAATAGCTTGCCCGGAGCTACAGACCGACCGAACGCCGTTATATGAGGCCCCGGCCCCGCTCCAGTGAATCAGCGGGACCGTTCGGTTTGCGCTCAAAAGCGTGCGGCTGGTCCATCTTCGCTGAATAATGAGGTTCTACAATGATATGCATAGCATGCAGCCGCCTATTTAATAGTCGCCCGATGCGGTACTACTTCTGCTCGCCGGTGTGCTGGGAGGATGCCAAGGCAAACACCGCTTGGAGGATCCTCGCACATGGTTGGGGCCCGTCCTGGCCGCCTGTAAAGCTCACCACTACTGCCTACTTTCCCAAGCCATTCGAGACGCGCCAGCGTGCTCTACGCGATGTGAGTGCCCGTCGCACTGACGCGGTCAGCCGGTTCTTAATTTAGCCGTTTCCATTCCTTGGCCGTGCTGCTCGTGCGCAACAGCTTCAAATGCTGCGCTTGTCTCTGAGCAGCGCTCTCAGAAGATTTGAAGTCGGGGGCCCAAGCCGCCCCTGTGATTGCCAATAAGGCGAACGCTCGCCTAGCCAGTGCCAGCGGTCAGAGTTGATCGATTTATCGAGGCCCAGGTGGAGTATCTGGAGTCGATCTCATGTTGATCCGCCGAATCGGGATCGGCTGCCGACTTCGTGCCATCGTGACGGAATGCTGGTGATCAGGACGGCGACGATACCGGTAACGAAAATGCCATCGAATGTCCCAGCTCCGCCAATCGACACAATCGGAGCTTGAAGATGGGCCAGCTTGTCAAAATTGAGAAGATCGGCGCCAATCAGCGTGCCGAGAGATCCGGCAATATAAGCAAGCGGGGCCGGGCGTTCGCGTAGGAGAATTAGCGCTGCAAATATGGCCGCAGTTGCGGGAACGAATGCCGGAACGGCTATGCCAACCCCGGGAATCAGAGACGAAAACCAGTAGCAAATCGCCGCTACAACGACCGTTGCCAGCAGCCCTTTCAGCCAGAGCTGCCATCGGGTGAGAAGATACGCCGACAAGATCACTGGAATGACCGCTCCTCCCACATTGATCGCAAGGACAGTACCACCCCAATCAGTCGCGGAGGCACCTTGATAATGCATACCAAAGAAACCTGCTGCCTGATTGGTCATTGCGGTGCCTTGTGAAATCACAGCCAAGGGGATGTTGATGTAGCTTCCGATTAGGGAAGCAAACAGTAAGAGCACCGCCCCGGCCGGGCTTACTCCCAACTGCTCGTACGCATATTTTATCAGCCGCAGAGGCAGCAGCACGAAAACGACGAAAAACAGAACGACCAGAATGAAGAAGGAATGGACCGATAGAGGAAGATACCAAAACTGAGTGAAGTTCATCGGAATTCCTCCGTCGGGACACGCGGTTATGGGAGTGGCGGTCGGTTCTTATCGCCCGCAGCCGCGCTGCATTTCGGTCACGGTGGTCGGCGAAGCGTTCACGACAGTTCTCCTTTCCACCACGTGATTGAGCAGGCGTTTGTCGGTCAGGCCTGCTCCTTCCTGGATCGCATTCCCTTCAGCATTGACAGGACCGCAGGGACGAGCAGTTTTCGCGCGGCGACATCCAGCGGATTGTGCGCGAGTTCGGTTATGTTCGCCCTGACGTTCTTGAGTTCCTGACCGACCGCCTCGACGGTAAGTTTCAGGTCACGCGCGTCTGCCTCGATGGAGTCGACAGCCATTTTTCGGACTTCGAAGGCGAGTTCGAGTTCCGGTCCGGGCCTGGACTTGTTGGCGAGAAGCAGCACGATCGCGGCGATCACGATGTCGATCAGGGCAACGGCGGCGGCTGCCCATGCTTCGCCGATGGACACCTGCAGGGCGTAGAAGCCGGCGATGTTGACCATCCCTAGCCCGAACACTGCAATGAGGCCAGAGAAGGCAATCAAACCGACCCGACGCAGCAGAGTGTCCAGCCAAATCTTCCCGATCAGAAGATCGGCTTTTTTCAACACCTGCAGGTCGCGAACAAGATGATCAATCACGCTTCGTCCCTCAGTGCCTTCCGAGCAGGCGCCCGATCAGTATTCCGACAAGCAGCGCGCCGACGACGCTCGACGTCGGATGTTGCGAAATGTTCTTCTCTGCTTCCTCAAAGAACCCGGTGACCTCGTCCGCGAGCGCGCGCAAGTCGGCGTGCCATTCTTCGTCTTCGGCTGTGTGGACCGGTTCGGCACCGGTGGCAGCATTGTCTGTCCGGGCGGCTGCGGCCGCTCGCTGCTGCTGCAAGAGCGCCACCGCCTCTTGCAGCGATTTCAACTCGCGGGAGATTACGGCATCTGTGCTCACGTCGTTACCTTCCCGAAGTAACCTTGCCCGAATTCAGGTCGATGACTCGGATTTGGTCCGCGCACCGCCCTTCAGGGCATCGCCGGCCTTTTGATTGGCTCGATCGAATGCTTGGCGCGATTCGGCCAGCGCCGCGCTCAGCGCCGCCCAGGATTCTCCTCCTGCCTGCGTCAGCTTATGCAGCCGCGCCTCGGCCTCCGCGGCGTCGGCCTTCATCTTGATTACCGCCGCGTCGATGTCGGCGCGCCTCGCGGTCACGGCTTTCCCAGCTTCGTTGTGGAATGCCTCGGCCGTCGCGCGCCAAGCCTTAGCCTGCGCTGCGGCAGCCTGGAGGAATGTCGCCTTTTGCTGCTCCGCCTGTTTGCCGACCATCTCGAAATACGTGTTGACCTCGGTCTCGAAACGACGCCACTGCGATTCCAACTTGGCTGTGTTCTCCCGGACAGCAGCTTGCCCTGCTTTTGCTTGGGCCTTCGCGCCGGCCTCAAATTCGTCGCGCCGCTTCCTGAGGTCGGCGACAATTCGATCGGCATCGGCCTTCGAGTCGACCTTCACTTGGCCCACCTTGGCTTCCAGCGATGCCAAGATGGCGTCCATCTCGTCGATCCGTTGCTTGGTCCAATTCAGATAGGCATGCATGCTGCTCTGATCCGACATCATTGCCTCCATTTTTGCCGGAGAGATGCGCTCGTTCGCCGGCGATGAAACTGGTATGTCCTCAGGCGGCCGGTCCTTTGGGTCCGGCCGCCTGAGGTTCCGGTTGATCTCACGCTGCCAGTGCTTCCTTGGTGAGTGCCCACGCCTGCTTCAGCTTGCCAGAGCGGGTCTCAAAATCCGCCCGCAGCGCGGCGATGCGTTGGTTGATCTTTTGTTTGGCCTCAGCTTGCGCGGCGGCGCGCTGCTTCTCGAGCTCAGCGATCTTGGCGTTCAGTTCCGTCTCAATCGTTTCGAGCCGGGTCTGGAGCCGCTTCTCCGCTTGGTTGATGTCCGATCTCGCCTGGTCCAGCTTCGCCTTGAGTCGTGCCTTGGCATCGGCATTTGCCTGGGCATACTCGGCATGCAGCTCCTGTAGCTCAGCCCTGCGCGCGGCAAGCTCCTTGGCGATCTGCTCATCCTCGAAATCGGCGCGCCAGGTCCGCATCACCGTGCCGCCCAAGGCTTCCATGCGCGCGTCCAACGGCGTGGTCCAGTTCTCGGTCACTTCGGCAACGACCGCCGTTTTGCCTGCTTCCAGCATCGTCTTCGAGATCTTCCAGATAAAGTCTTCGCCGACGCCATAATTGAACAGGTCAGTCATGCTTCCGACGAGTGTGCCGCCCGTCATACCGACGAGCACGCCGGCCGGACCGCCGACCAAGCCGATAAGGCCGCCGACCAAGGCGCCCACCGCAGTGCCAAGGGGGCCCTCGTCAGCAGTCTGCTTGACCCCGAAATGGCCTTCGGCATCTTTCGCGATTACGGCCATCCCGTAGAGCGTCAGACTTCCTTCGGCATGAAGCTCCTGTAGCGCGCGAGTGGCCTCGTAGGCTTTCGCCTCGGTTGGAAACACGATGACAACGAACTTGCTCATGACTTCGCCTCCGTATGGGAAAATATTCTTGAGTTGCTCTCCAATATGCCTGACGGTCGATGCACTTCAGGACAGCGGTGCCCATGGCCGTCAACGGCAAGGTTCCGGTGAGGGGAGGAATATACGTCTCCGGGGAGGGCGTTGCTTTGACCTGCGTCAACTCCGAGCAATCACGCATCTCAAGGGGTTGCAGGACGGAATGGCGGCACCAAAATGAGTTTGGAAACGTGCGAGCAGGCATCGTGGTCGCACCTGGGACGCGCTAAGACTCGAGCGCGGTCCTTTGCCGGATGTCCACTTCAGCCAGATTTGTTTGCTAAGCGGACTGGCAGATGTCGGCCCCGCAACAGTCCCGGGGCGTTTCTCTGGTGGCCAATCATGGCCGAAGGAGAAACGAAATGGGACACTCTTGCTACGACCTGACCACCTCCGATCGCCGGGCATGGAATGCAGGCAAGAACGTCGGAACGAAACGCCCGCTGAAACCTCGACAAATATGGGCGATACGCTTCTTTCTCGATCGAGAGCGGCGTCTGCGAGACAGAGCGCTCTTCGATCTAGCCATCGACAGCAAGTTGCGCGGCTGCGATCTCGTCAAGATCAAAATCGGCAACCTCGTGATAGGACCGGAAATCCGAACTCGCGCGGTGGTCGTCCAACAGAAGACCGGCCGACCTGTTCAGTTCGAGTTGATGAGCGATGCGCGCTCCAGCCTTCTCGCATGGCTGGAGCGACGCGGCGGTACAGTCGATGACTACGCGTTCCCGAGCAGGATCGATCCAAGGGCTCACATGAGCACAAGGCAGTATGCCCGTCTCGTCGACGAATGGGTCATGCGGTCGGACTTCGACCAGAGGAATACGGAACCCATTCCCTGCGGCGCACGAAGGCCTCGATTATCTACAAAGCGACGGGAAATCTGCGGGCCATCCAGATTTTGCTCGGCCATACCAAGATCGAGAATACGGTCCGCTATCTGGGTGTCGATGTCGAGGATGCTCTCGAACTTTCCGAGGCAACTGAGGTTTGATCAGGCACGGCTCCACTTCAGGAGTGGAGCCGTGACCAACTTGCGCCCTCAGCTCAGACGCACGGGCTGGCATCATTCTCGCGCGGAAGCAGACCTTGACGGACGACGCTCAACCCCGATACGCGGCTGCGGCCGCCCCGCATTAAACCGGGTGTCCTTCGATAAGGAAATTCCACCCTCCGGTCACGAAATAGAAAATACAATCTCTACAGATGAACTAAACTTATGCTTGATGGGCGGCCTGTGGCGCAGCTGGCGCCACCGGTAGGAAAATCATTTGCCTCATTGAGCAGGACGACATGGCTGCCGAAATCCCCGATCGCATCAAGGTGCTGTGGTTCTTGCCGACACATGGCGACAGCCGCTATCTTGGCACCTCGGAAGGCGGTCGGGCTGTCGACCTGCCTTATCTGACGCAAGTGGCGCAGGCGGCCGACACGCTTGGCTATTACGGCGTGCTGCTGCCGACGGGCAGGTCCTGCGAGGATTCCTGGGTTATCGCATCGGCCCTGGCGCCGCTGACAGAGCGGTTGCGTTTCCTGGTGGCGGTGCGACCCGGCCTGCAGTCGCCAACACTCGCGGCGCGCATGACGGCAACGCTCGATCGTATCTCGAACGGACGGCTGCTCATCAACGTCGTCACCGGCGGCGACCCGCTGGAGAACAAGGGCGACGGCATCTTCCTGTCGCATGCCGAACGCTATGAGGTGACGCAGGAATTCCTGCAGGTCTACAAACGCGTGCTGAGCGGCGAGACGGTCGAGCATCAGGGCAAGCATTTCCGCATCGAGGACGGCAGGCTGCTGTTCCCGCCGGTGCAGACACCCTATCCGCCGCTCTATTTCGGCGGCTCGTCCGACGCCGGATCGACCGTGGCGGCGCAGGAGATCGACAAATACCTGACCTGGGGCGAACCGCCCGCCGATGTCGCGCGCAAGCTCGACGGTGTGCGTGAGCTCGCCGAAAAGGCGGGCCGCAAGCTCTCCTTCGGTATCCGCCTGCATGTCATCGCCCGCGAAACCACCGAGGAAGCCTGGGCGGCGGCCGACCGGCTGATCAGCCGGCTCGACGACGCGACCATCGCCTCGGCGCAGAAGGTTTTCGCGCGCATGGACTCGGTCGGCCAGGCGCGCATGAGCGCGCTGCATGGCGGCGACCGGTCCAAGCTGGAGATCGCGCCGAATCTGTGGGCCGGCGTCGGCCTGGTGCGCGGCGGCGCCGGCACCGCGCTGGTCGGTGATCCGGCCACGATCGCCGAGCGCATCGACGAATATAGGCGGCTCGGCATCGATACCTTCATCCTGTCCGGCTACCCGCATCTTGAAGAAGCCTATCGCTTCGGCGAGCTGGTGCTGCCGCATTTGCCGACCGAGCATCCGGTCAAGGCCGCCGGATCTTCCGTCAACACGGGTCCCTTCGGCGAGACCATCGCCGGCGACCATCGTCCGAAATCGCTCGCCAGCGCCTCGTGAACGCGCTGCCGCCTCGGCTGCGCAGCCATGTCGTCATTCTCGGCGGCGGCTTTACCGGCGGAGCTGTGGCTTGGCATCTGGCGCGCCAATCCGCGCGGCCATTGATCACTGTCATAGAGTCGCGTCCGTTCCTCGGCGGCGGGCTGGCCTATTCCAGCGAAGAGCCTTCGCATCGCGTCAACGTGCCAGCGTCCAGGATGAGCCTGTCGCCGGACGAGCCGGAGCATTTTTCGCGCTGGCTGGCGCATGGCGGCGAGGTCGAGCGCGACCCGGACGCCGTCTGGCGTAATGACGACATCTATCCGAGGCGACATGTGTTCGGCCGCTATGTCGCCGAGCAACTGGCGCCGCATATCGCCAGCGGAGCGATCCGCCATGTTCGAGATCATGCCAGCGACGTGAAGCGCAACGGCGACGGCTGGATCGTGACTGCTTCCGGTCAGCCGATCGCCGCCGACATGGTGGTTCTCGCCATGACGCACCCGTCGCCTGATGTTCCGGTCGCGCTGGAGCCGATCGCCGAGGCGGATGGTTTCGTTGCCGACGTCTACTCTGGCGATGCGCTCGGTTCGATCGCTCCCGACGCGTCGGTGCTGATCGTCGGCTCCGGCCTGACCTCGGCCGACACCGTCGCCGAGCTCGATCGCCGCGGCCATCGCGGGGGCATCCTGGCGGTGTCGCGCCATGGATTGCGTTCGCGCGGGCACCCGCAGGTACGCGGCGAACCTTTTGGCGATTTCACTGCCACGCCGGCCACGACCGCGCTCGGATTGCTCGAGAATATCCGCTCGACGCTGGCAGCGGCCGATGCCGGCGGCGTCAACTGGCAGTCAGTCTTCGATCAGTTGCGGCTGCAGGGACCGGTGATCTGGTCCGCTCTCCAGGAAGATCAGCGCACCCGGCTGGTGCGGCGGCTGCGCGCCTTCTGGGACGTGCATCGCTTCCGCATCGCGCCACAGGTCCAGGCGGTGCTCGATCGTCGCCATGCCGAGGGCACGTTCGATAATATCGCCGCGAGCCTTGTGGCCTCGAACGACGACGGAGACGGCCTAGCGGTCACTTTGCGCCTTCGCGGCCAAAGACAATTCGAGACGATGCATTTCGACGCGGTGATCAACACCACGGGACCGGCGCATGGCAAGGCGCTGAGCGCCAATCCGGCGCTGCGCTCGCTTGCCGATGCCGGCCTGATCCGGATCGACCGCCATGGACTCGGGATCGAGACCGCGCCGGACAGCCGTGCCATCGGTCCGGACGGCGAGCCCGTGCCAGGCCTTTTCATTGCTGGGCCATTGGCACGCGGTACCTTCGGCGAGTTGATGGGCCTGCCGGAAGTGGCGCATCACGCGCAAGCGGTCGCCTCGGAGATCGAAAGCCGGCTCGGTGCCCTGTCGTCGTTCGTGAGCGGGCGCTGAAAATCCACGACGGTGCAGGCAGGCGAATTGGTATTTCCGTCCGGGCAGGGCCATCAAAACGGAAAATCCTACTTTGTATATATACTCAGTAGACTAATAATTGGCGACGAAATCCGGCCACGTCCGGATCAATCGTTGGGACAGGCCAAACCGGGAGATCTCCATGCCGCAGAACGATCGCGACGCAGTCAAATTCGCTTATTGGGTGCCGAACGTCTCGGGCGGCCTTGTCATCTCGAACATCGAGCAGAGGACCAACCATTCGGCTGAGTACAACCGCAAGCTGGCGCAGATCGCCGAGCAGGCGGGCTTCGATTATGCGCTCAGCCAGATCCGCTTCACGGCGGGCTACGGCGCCGACGAGCAGCATGAGTCTGTATCGTTCAGCCATGACCTGCTCGCCGCCACCAAGACGCTTAAAGTGATCGCCGCGATCCTGCCCGGGCCGTGGAACCCGGCGCTGGCGGCAAAGCAGCTCGCCACCATCAGCTATCTGACCAACGGCCGCGTCGCCATCAACCTCGTCTCCGGCTGGTTCCGCGGCGAATTCCACGCCATCGGCGAGCATTGGCTCGACCATGACGAGCGCTATCGTCGGTCGGAAGAGTTCATCCGCGCGCTGCGCGGCATCTGGACCGAGGACAGCTTCACCTTCCGCGGCGACTTCTACCGCTTCAACCAATATTCGCTGAAGCCGAAGCCGCCGAAGCCGTTGCCCGAGATATTCCAGGGCGGTTCGTCGCGCGCCGCGCGCGACATGGCCTCGCGTGTCTCGGACTGGTATTTCACCAACGGCAACACGCCCGCCGAGATCGCCAAGCAGGTCGACGACATCCAGGCAAAGGCTAAGGCCAACAACCATTCGGTCAAGGTCGGCGTCAACGCTTTCGCCATCGTGCGCGAGACCGAGGAAGAGGCAAAGGCGGTCCTGGCCGAGATCATCGCCAAGGCCAATCCGGAGGCCGTGAATGCCTTCGGCCATGAGGTCAAGAATGCCGGCAAGGCCTCGCCGGAAGGCGAAGGCAACTGGGCGAAGTCGTCCTTCGACGATCTGGTGCAATACAATGACGGTTTCCGCTCGAACCTGATCGGCACGCCGAAACAGGTGGCGGAGCGTATCGTCGACCTCAAGCGCGCCGGCGCCGATCTTATCCTGCTCGGCTTCCTGCACTTCCAGGAAGAGGTCGAGTATTTCGGCAAGCACGTCATTCCGCTCGTGCGCGAGCTGGAAAACGCGGAAGCCGCAGCGGCGCTCGCCGCCGAATAGCAACGGCAGCCACTGGCCGGAGATCGCCCGGCCAGCAGGCAACAACGAACCGCACGCCCCATCGAGCGTGCGGCCGGGACGCTGCGTGCCTTCGCTACAGTTGGGGACGGTGGAATGCCGATATCAAACCATGCTTTCGGGGCAGTCGAGGCTTCGGTCTATGCGCCGGAGATCTTCGCGCAAGGGCTGCCGGCTGCTCAGCGGCAGGCTCACGGAGACAAGCCTCGACAGCCTGCAGCGGAAGATGCCGCGCCGCTTCTTGCTCTCGAGGGCATAGGGCTGTCTTTCGGTGGCGTGGTGGCGCTGGCCGATGTGGATCTATCGGTTCGACCCGGCGAGATACGCGCCATCATCGGCCCGAACGGCGCCGGCAAGAGCTCGCTTATCAATGTCATCAGCGGCGTCTACCGGGCTGATCGCGGCCATGTCAGTCTCGATGGCGCGCGCTATGCCCAGGTCCCGACGCAACGCCTGGCGCATCTCGGCGTCGCCCGCACCTTTCAGAACCTCGCTCTGTTCAAGGGGCTCAGCGTACTCGACAATGTCGCGTCCGGCCTTGCCTACAGGACAAGATCCAACTTCGCCGGACAGATCCTCGGCATCGGCCGCACCCGCCGTGAGCAGCAGGAGCAACGCGGGCGCGCCGACCAGGTTCTCGAATTCCTGCACCTGACCGACGTCCGCGACCGGCTCGCCGGCACGCTGCCCTATGGCCTGCAGAAGCGCGCCGAGCTTGCCCGGGCGCTGGTCGCCGAACCGCGACTGCTTTTGCTCGACGAGCCCATGGCCGGCATGACGGCGGGCGAGAAGAGCGAGATGGCAGCCTATGTGCGCGCCGCGCGCGACCGCTTCGCCACCACCGTCGTGCTGATCGAGCACGATGTCGGCGTCGTCATGGGCCTGTCGGACCGCATCGCCGTGCTCGACTACGGCCGCAAGATCGCCGACGGCACGCCGGACGAGGTCAGGAACGATCAGCGCGTCATCGACGCCTATCTCGGCGTCGCCTCCGACAATGAGGACGGGGCGGGCATATGATCGGCGACTTCGACTATCAATTCTTCCTCGAAGTGCTGACCGGCGGCCTGCTCTCGGGCGTCATGTACTCGCTGGTCGCGATCGGCTTCGTGCTGATCTACAAGACATCAGGCGTGCTCAACTTCGCGCAAGGGGCGCTGCTGCTGTTCGCGGCGCTGACCTTCGTCAGCCTCGTCGAGCGCGGCGTCCCGTTCGCGCTGGCCTTGGCCGTCACTTTCGCCATCATGGTGGCGCTTGGCATCGGCATCGAGCGCGCGGTGCTGAGGCCGCTCACCAACAAGCCACCGATCACCCTGTTCATGGCGACGCTCGGCCTCTCCTATATCATCGAGGGCGCCGCGCAGCTCATCTGGGGCACGCAGGTGCACGGTCTCGAGCTCGGCATCGAGGATGTGCCGCTGGAAGTCGGCGGCGTGCTGATCAGCCAGTTCGACATCTTCGCCGCCGCGGTAGCGGCGGCCATGGTGCTGCTCTTGTCGCTGTTCTTCCGCTACACCCGCATCGGCTTGAGCTTCCGCGCCGTTGCCGACGACCAGTTCGCCGCACTCGCCGTCGGGCTCAGGCTGCCGCTGATCTGGGCCAGCGTGTGGGCCGCGGCCGGTCTCGTCGCGCTGGTGGCCGGACTGCTCTGGGGCGCTCGCCTCGGTGTCCAGTTCTCGCTGTCGCTGGTGGTGCTCAAGGCGCTTCCGGTGCTGGTGCTCGGCGGCTTCGATTCCATCCTCGGCGCGATTGTCGGCGGACTCTTGATCGGCGCCAGCGAGAAGCTCGCCGAGGTCTATATCGGCGACTATTTCGGCGGTGGCATCGAGAGCTGGTTCGCCTATGTCGTGGCGCTCGTCTTCCTGCTCATCCGCCCATCGGGCCTGTTCGGCCAGAAGCTTGTCGAAAGGGTTTGACGATGAGCGCCGTCGCCACGCAATTGTCTCCGGCCGCCGGCCTGCCGAAATGGCCGGCGCCGCTGCTCCTCATTGCCTTCGCCTATGTCGGCATCCCGCTGATCGGCAGTTCCTATCTGTTCGAGGCGATCCTGCTGCCTTTCCTGGCGCTCAGCCTCGCGGGCGTCGGCCTGAACATCCTCACCGGTTATGCCGGCCAGGTGTCGCTGGGCAGCGCCGCCTTCATGGCGGCCGGCGCTTTCGCCGCCTATAATTTCAACCTGCGCATCGAAGGCCTGCCGCTCGTCGCCAGCATCGTCCTTTCCGGCCTCGTGGCCGCCGCGATCGGGATCGTCTTCGGCTTGCCCAGCCTGCGGCTGAAGGGCTTCTATCTGGCGGTGTCGACGCTTGCCGCGCAGTTTTTCGTGCAATGGGCGCTGACCAAGTTCAGCTGGTTCTCCAACGATTCGGCGTCAGGCGTCATCGACGCGCCGAAGCTTTCCATCGCGGGTATCGAATTCGACGGCGCGGTCGGCCGCTACCTCTTCGCGCTTACCGTCGTCGTCGTCCTCACCTTTCTCGCTCACCGACTGGTCAATTCGCAGACAGGACGCAACTTCATCGCCATCCGCGACAACGACACGGCGGCGCGCATCATCGGTATTCCGGTGCTGAAGACGAAGCTGCTCGCCTTCGCCATCTCGTCCTTCATCATCGGCGTCGCCGGCGTCATCTGGGCGTTCGCCTATCTGAGGACCGTGGAGCCGGCGGGCTTCGATCTCGACCGCTCGTTTCAGATCCTGTTCATCATCATCATTGGCGGGCTCGCCTCGATACGCGGCGCTTTCCTGGGTGCAGCGCTTATCGTCGTCTTCCCGCTGGTGCTGTCGCGCCTCGGCGGGTTCCTGCTCGGCGACCTGTTCGATTCCGGCGTGCTCGACATGAGCCAGCGCATCGTGCTCGGCGCGCTCATCATCCTCTTTCTGATCCTGGAACCGGACGGCCTGGTGGCCCTCTGGGACAGGATCCGAAGACGGCTCTCGCTCGCCTGGCAATCGAGCTGAGACCGGTTGGCAGACCCGCGCTCCAACACTGCAAGCATTCAGAAAATGAACCTGGGCCAAACCAAGGCCCATACTGGAGAACCTCGAACCATGACCTTCCTCAGCACAGTCAAGGCGGTTGCCATCTCGGCCGCGCTGGCCGTGTCGGTGGCCTTGCCGGCCGCCCACGCGGACGAACAATATTTCCCGCTGCAGAGCTATCGCGTCGGGCCCTATGCGGCCGGCGGCACCGGCTTCTTCGGCGGCTTCATCGACTACCTCAACCTGATCAACATCCGCGACGGCGGCGTCAACGGCGTCAAGCTGACCTGGGACGAATGCGAGACCCAGTACGAGGTCGAGCGCGGCGTCGAATGCTACGAGCGGCAGAAGAGCCACGCCGGCGCGGCAGCATGGAATCCGCTGTCGGTCGGCATCGCCTACGCCATGATCGACCGCATCACCGCCGACAAGGTGCCGCTGATCACGGTCAATCACGGCCGCACCGACTCCACCGATGGGCGGGTCTTCCCCTATGTCTTCCCGCTGCTGCTCAACCCCTATAGCGAGACCTCCGGCATCGTGAACTACATCGCCGCCAAGGAAGGCGGCATCGACAAGCTGAAGGGCAAGAAGATCGTCGTGCTCTATCACGGCTCGCCCTACGGCAAGGAGACGATCCCGATCTATGAGTTGCTGGCGCAGAAATACGGCTTCACCGTGCAGCAGATCGAGGTGCCGCATCCCGGCAACGAGCAGCAGTCGCAGTGGCTGACGATCCGCCGCGCCAAGCCGGACTTCGTCGTGTTGCGCGGCTGGGGCGTGATGAACCCGGTGGCGCTGAAGACGGCGGTCAAGGTCGGCTATCCGGTCGATCACATCATCGGCAATGTCTGGTCGAACTCGGAAGAGGACGTCATCCCGGCCGGCGACGCGGCCAAGGGCTACACCGCCATCACCACGCAGGCTTCCGGCAACACCTATCCGGTGGTGCAGGAGATCGTGAAGACCGTCTACGGTGCCGGCAAGGGCAACCTCGAGGACAAGTCGCGTATCGGTTCGGTCTATCATAACCTCGGCATCGTCAACGGCATCCTCAATGTCGAGGCGATCCGCATCGCGCAGGAGAAGTTCGGCCATCGCACGCTGACCGGCGACGAGGTGCGCTGGGGCTTCGAGCACCTCAAGCTCGATCCGGCCAAGGTCGAGGCGCTCGGCGCCAAGGACCTGTTCCACTCCATCAACGTCAGCTGGGACAACCACGAAGGCGAAGGCTACGTGACCTTCCAGCAGTGGGACGGCAAGAAGTGGAACGTCGTCTCCGACTGGATCGCCCCCAACTGGGCGCTTCTGCGGCCGATTATCGAAAAGTCGGCCGAAGCCTATGCGGCCGAGAAGGGCATCAAGCCGCGCACCGCAGCCGATGCCGAAGCGGTGGCCGCCACCAACTGATCCAACGTGCCGGGCGCCGGACTGTTTCTCCGACGCCCGGTCATCCACTTCGCAGACATCAGGGAAGCGCGCGATGCCGGGCAATGACGTCATCCTCGCCGTGGACAATATCCACGCCACCTACAATCACGCCATCACGGCGTTGCACGGCGTCAGCTTCGAGATCAGGCAAGGCGAGATGCTGGCGCTGCTCGGCGCCAACGGCGCCGGCAAGACCACCACGCTGAAAGCCGTCTCCCACCTGCTGCCGGCCGAGCGTGGCCAGGTCAATGCCGGTACCATCCGCTACGATGGCGAAGACGTCTCGCGGCGGAAGCCGGGCGACCTAGTGCGCGCAGGGCTTGTCCAGGTGCTGGAAGGCCGCCACTGCTTCAAGAGCCTCAGCGTCGAGGAGAACCTGGTTTCCGGTGGCATCGGTCGCAGCGGCAGCCGCGCCGAGATCAATCGGGATCTGGAACGGATCTATGCCTATTTCCCCCGCCTGCGGGAAAAGCGCCGGACCTTGTCGGGCCTGACCTCGGGCGGCGAACAGCAGATGACGGCAATTGGCCGGGCGCTGATGTCCCGACCGCGCCTGCTGGTCCTCGACGAACCGTCGATGGGGCTTGCGCCCCTCATCGTCCAGGACATCTTCCAGACGCTCAGGAAGCTGAACCGCGAGAGCGGCCTGTCGATCCTGGTCGCCGAGCAGAATTCGGCGGTCGCGCTTGGCTATGCCGACCATGCGACGGTGCTCGAGAATGGGGTCTCGGTTCTCTCCGGCGCCGCAGCCAGCCTGCGCCAGCGCGAGGACGTGCGCGCCTTCTATCTCGGACAACAGCCTTCGCCGGCTGCCCAACCAACCCATCTCCACGCCGTCGTGTGAATCGAAATCCCAAGGAGCCATAAAATGACTGTGTCCAACCTGAAGACCGACAAAGCCGCGGCCGCCGTGCCGCCCGTCGCCAGACCCGCCGAGCCCGCGCATATCATCAAGGACGACGCCGAAGCGATCACGGTCGCGCGTCGCCTCGCGGCAGAGTTTGTCAAGGATTCCTCCAAGCGTGATCGCGAGCGGATCTGGCCGGTGGCCGAGCTCGACCAGTTTTCACAGAGCGGCCTGTGGTCGATCAACGTGCCGAAGGCGTTCGGCGGACCGGAAGTGTCCTACGCGACCTTGGCCAAGGTGGTCGAGATCATCTCCGCGGCCGACTCATCGATCGGCCAGATCGCGCAGAACCATCTCGGCGTCGTCGCGGCCATCCGCACCGTCTCCGACAAGGACCAGCAGGCGCTGCTGTTCGCCGAAGTCCTGAAAGGCACGCGGTTCGGCAACGCCTTTTCCGAATTCGGCTCCAAGCGCGCCGCCGATTTCGAGACCAAGTTCACCGACGCCGGCGACCATGTCATCGTCAACGGCCAGAAATTCTATTCCTCCGGCGCGCTGCTCGCCCATCTGGTGCCGATCGTGGCGCTCGACGACGAGGGCCGCGCCTGGTACGCCATCGCCGATCGCGGCGCGCCCGGCCTGACCGTTATCGACGACTGGTCGAGCTTCGGCCAACGCACGACGCTGTCGGGCACCGTCATCATCGACAATGTCAAGGTGCCGAAGACGCATCTCGTGCCCGGCTACAAGGGTTACGACAAGCCGACCGCAGACGGCGCCATTTTCCAGATCATTCAGGTCGCGGTCGATACCGGCATCGCGCAGGCCGCGATCGACGAAACGGTTCACTTCGTCAGGACCAGGAGTCGCGCCTGGATTGACAGCGGCGTCGCCAATGCCTGGGACGATCCCTACACCATCCAGGCCATCGGCGACCTGACGCTCCGCCTGCATGCGGCCCAGGCGCTGCTGGAAAAGGCCGGCCACGCCATCGACCGCGCGGTCGCCGAACCGACAGCTGAGAGCGTCGCGCATGCGCAGATCGTCACCGCCGAAGCAAAGATACTGTCGACTGAGATCGCCATCGCGGCGACCAACAAGCTGTTCGAACTGGCGGGGACGCGCTCGACGCTCGCAGAGCACAATCTCGACCGCCACTGGCGCAATGCGCGCACCCACACGCTGCACGATCCAGTGCGCTGGAAGTATTCGATCCTCGGCAAGTATTTCCTCAACGGCGAGAACCCGCCGTTGCACGCCTGGAGCTGATCGCGCCGGCCCGCCGAGGCCGGCAGGCCTCGGCCACGCTTTCGCCAAGCGGCGGCCGGCAGGGCGGCCCAAATGTCAATCCGGAGCACCCTTGGAGGTCCGTTCCATGTCCAGCCCAGCAATCGTCGGCTTTTCCGGCAATATCACCCGTCCGTCGAAGACGCGCAGTTTCGTCGATCTCGTCGTCCAGGACATCGCCACGCGCCATGGCCTGACGGGGCACACCTATGACATCGACGATGTCGGTCCGTCGCTAGGCGCAGCCAAATGGTCGCGCGATCTCGATGACCGGGGGCAGGCGATCCTGGCGCAGGTCATTGCAGCCGACGTACTCGTGGTCGGCTCGCCGACCTACAAGGGCAGCTATACTGGGCTGTTCAAGCATTTCTTCGACCTGATCGATCCGTCGGCGCTGAGGGGCAAGCCCGTGCTGCTGACCGCGACCGGAGGCGGTGAGCGACATGCCCTGGTCGTGGAGCACCAACTGCGGCCGCTGTTCGGCTTCTTCGAAGCCTTCATGCTTCCGACGGCTGTCTATGCCACCGATAAGGATTTTACTGATGGCGTGCTCCGGTCCGATCTTATCCTGAAGCGGGCGGCGCAGGCCGTCGATGGGATCGCCGTTCTGCTTGCCGATAAATCGGGTGTCAGAGTGGCCGCCGAATAGTCATACGGCGGTGCTGCTGCGGTAAGCCGTAGAGTCTCGCTTGCTTGGCCAAGGACCGCATCAGGGCGGATGTAAGGTCTGCCATGCTGTCGATCTCCGCAAAAGCGGCCTGACTGCTTGCGGCCCCAAACCCGACTGGCAGCTTTGCGCCCAATGTCGGTCGTACAAGCAAACTCACTCGCTCCCCTAAGCAGACGGCGGCGCTGATCATAGTCCGAGATGCTTGTAGACAATTTGTTCGCGAGAGGCCAAGATAACCGGCGTCCGGTCGCGACCCTTCAGGATCGGCTCTTCCAGGCGGATCTCGGAATGGCCAATCTGGTCGAGCGGAATCTGGCGGCCGTCCCTGCTGAATGGGAACCCATCACGGCGAGGAGGGATTCCGGGCTCACGCGTCATCGGTTCTTTCCAACCGAACTGTTACCACCGGAACCCGGAACACTATGACTTGCTGCGACGTTGCGGTGATTCCTCTCGCACTTGCTGCGGCGTTTTGCCTACCCACTCCCTGAACGCACGAGTGAAGGCGCTGTGCTCGGAGTATCCGAGGAGCAAAGCAACATCGACGATCTGCAGCCGGGGATCCCGCAGATATGACGTGGCAAGCTGATAGCGCACGAAATTGAGCTCGTCGCGAAAGCCGGTGCCGGCGGTCCTCAGGCGACGCTGCAGGGTTCGAGAGGAGCAACAGAGCTTCACGCTAACCTTCTCGATATCCGGCTCTCCCTCGAGCAGCAGGTGGGCGATCGCTTTGCGAACCTGTTCGATGACTTCCGCCTCCTGCGGAAGCTGTGACAACAGGCGGTCTGCATGCTGTTCGAGAACCAGAATCAGGCCTGGGTCGGGACTCTTCAGTGGCGACGCTAGAAAGTCGAGGCCGACGCGAATGACAGGTTCAGGTCGCTCGAATTTGACAGGGCACCCGAAAAAGTCCTCGTAGGGTCGGATGTCAGTTGGCTCGAGGTGCGCAAACTCCACCGCCGACAGATTTGCGACGCCGCGCACTATGCTGCGGCAAAACTGCGTAAAAACCGCGAACCCCGTCTCGGTGACCAACCGCCCAGGACGGTACCGGCTGATGTCCCAAACAACGTCAACCCAACCGGGGCCAGCCCGCCGGGACATCGGAACCACATCGAAGATTAGCCGCTGGTAGCGTTCCAGCCGCTGAAGCGCAGCGCCGAGATTGTCGCAGGCGAGCAGCACCGGCCCAAGGATGCCAAGATGCCGGGCCGTGATCGTTTGGCCGACATGCAGGCCCAGTAGCGGGTCGCCCAGGTGCTGCTCGGCGCACGCCAACATCCGCTCCCAGCGATCCACGTCCACTCCACCCAGGCCGGTCGGATCATGCTCCGGCCAGGGCTCCCCAAGCACCGACTCGGGGGTATGTCCGTGAGCCTCCAGATACTCGTAGAGAAGTTGGGCATACGTCTCGGGCACCACCCGTCGGTGCAACGGTTTTCCCATTCCGATTGGCATTGTCATCGTGGCGCAAAGTGTCAAGCGAGTTGTCGGGAAGTGTCAAGACTACACCGCCTGCCTCATCGAGAATTGTGGTCCGACGACTCGATGGGGACCGCGATGCCTCAGCAATCCAGACAAAACCTGGAGCCGACCGATGTTCAGTTCACCTCGGGCGGCCTGAGCTGCAGCGCCTGGCTGTATCGCCCTTTGGGCGACGGGCCATTTCCCGTCATTGTGATGGGCCACGGCCTCGGCGGTACGAAACGGATGCGGCTGCCGGCGTTCGCCGAGCAGTTCGCGGCCGCCGGTTACGCATGCCTTGTCTTCGACTATCGGCATTTCGGCGACAGCGAGGGCGAGCCTCGCCAGCTACTCGACATCGGGCGTGAGCTCGAAGACTGGAAGGCCGCGGTCGCCTATGCACGCAGTCTCGATGACGTGGACCCCGCGAAAATCATTCTCTGGGGTTCCTCGTTCGGCGGCGGCCATGTTCTGTCCACCGCCGCCGACGACCCCAGGCTCGCGGCCGTCATTTGCCAATGTCCCTTCACCGACGGTGTCGCGTCGAGCCTCGCCATGAATCCCGTCACCTTGCTGAAGCTCACAGTCCTGGCGCTGCGCGATCGCATCGGATCGTGGCTGTGCGCCAGGCCGGTAATGGTCGCGACGGCAGGCCGACCGGGCACGACGGCCCTAATGAATGCGCCGGACGCCTACGACGGGTATCTCGGAATTATGCCACCCGAAGGCGGCGTCCCCAACCATGTCGCGGCGCGTTTTGCGCTCGACATCATCCGCTACTTTCCGGGTCGCCGGACGCCGCAGATACGCAGCCCGATCCTGTTCTGCGTTTGCGACACCGATTCGGTCGCGCCGGCGAAAACCACGCTGCGCCACGCCAGCCGCGCGCCGCGACATGAAATCAAGCGGTATGTCGACGGTCACTTCGACATCTACGTGGGGAAGGCTTTCGAACGAGTGGTCCGTGACCAATTGGACTTTCTGCGCCGCACCGTTCCCACGAATTAGTTCCCGACGCCACCAACCAGGTGCCCACGAATGACGTACGACCTCAACCGAAAAGTGGTTTTAATAACTGGCGCCGCCGGCGGCATCGGCTCGGCCACCGCACGGCAGCTCTACGCGAGGGGCGCATCCCTGGTGCTTACCGACATGCAGCAGTCGGCAGTCGACTGCCTCGCCCAAGAGTTCGATGGCGCGCGCGTGTTGCCGCTGGCGCTGGATGTCACCGATGCCGGCGCGACGAAGGCAGTCGTGCGCAAGACCATCGAGAAATTCGGGCGTCTCGATGTCGCCCTAGCCAATGCAGGGATCTCCTGGCGCGGCACGCCCGGCACCATCATGGGCTGCGACGAGCGGGAGTTCGAGCACATCGTCGAGGTGGACCTATTTGGCGTGTGGCGCACCATCAGAGCCGCGCTGCCGGAGGTTGTTCGCAACGAAGGTCAGATCTTGGTAACCTCTTCCGTCTACGCCTTCCTCAACGGCGTTGCCAATGCACCCTATGCCGCCTCGAAAGCCGCGGTGGAGATGCTGACGCGATCGCTGCGGGTCGAACTCGGCGGCACCACGGCTACGGCCAGCGTTGTCTATCCGGGCTGGACCGCGACGGCGATCGCCAAGCCCGCTTTCGGCGGAAACGCTCTCGCCACACGGATGAGCGAGGTTGTGCTCCCCAGCCCTCTGCGTCGCCCCATCCAGCCTGAACAGATGGCGCGGGCGATCGTGAAGGGAATCGAGTCGCGCAGTCCCCGCATCATCGCGCCGGGCCGCTGGGCGCCCATCAATTTGCTGCGTGGCGTGTTCAACGCCGTGATGGATTGGCACTTGCGGCGACACGCGCGCTTCCAGGGACTATTGCGCGAGCTGGAAGCGCAACAGCCTGCTCGCTCGCGGGTGCCTGCCATACAGGAGCCACGGCCAACGGATGAATGGATTTCCGCGTGACTTTTGACCTCAACGACCGCACGATCCTCATCACCGGCTCAACTGGCGGACTGGGTCGCGCGTTAGCCTCTGCGCTGCGCACCAAGGCGATCATCGCCGCCGGCGTCGAACGTCAGAGTCTTTCGTGCAACGTCACGATTTGAAGCCGCTCGCAACAGGGTCTAGCGACTGCAATGGATAGATCGTTAAACCATTGGCCAACGCAACATCTCTGTACCGTCAAAAAAGACCTCATTTCCCACTCCCGGGCTTTCGCGGACCATGACGACTGAATTTTCAGACGCGCGGTGGTCGGCACCCCATTTTCGGTGCTCTCGAAGGGCAGAATAAGTTCCGGTCTGACGGTAACTTCGACCAGATCTGGCTTTCGTTTTGCAGATTGATCGAAAACATCCATGATCAGCGTGAACTTTTCTTCCGCAAGATGCTCAAGGACGAACCACTGCTTTCGCCAGAAAAGATTGGCACGGACGGCGCCGACACATTCCCATCCGCGATCAAAGCATCGGTCGATTCCGGGCTGCTGAGAGGAAGGTTGGGACCGCTCCTCCACGAGGGAACGGTCCCATCATCCTACGCCGCCTGGACGGTGCCTCGGCCGACGAGGCTGATGTCGTCCGGATTGATGAGGTCTGAACTCGTCCAGCCGGAAAGATCATATTCGCTCATGCAGTCCTTCACGATCGATTGCATCGAAGCCAGATCTCCGGTCGCGGCGGCGGCGTTCAGCGTTTCAATTCTCAGGTTCTCATAGTTGCCGGCATAGTTTCGTTCATACAGTTCGTGTCGTCCGCCGAATTCGGTTCCGATGGCGTCCCAAAGCAGTTTCAGCAGCTTGACGCGGTCGAGCGCTGCGTAACCGTTCGAACCGCGCACGAAGCGGTCGAGATAGGGCCGGATCGCCTCGCTCTCGAAATCGGCCGAACTCGACGGCAGGTAGATCAGGCCGCTGGCGACGTGCCGTTCGATAAGCTCCTTGATCCTGGGGTAAGCCACCGGTGCCAGCACGCGGTAAGCAAGCCCGGCATTGAGGTTGGGGAGGTTGTAGCCGTCGGTACCGTCCCATGGAACCGGCGATTTGACCATGGCGTCGCCGAGCGCATGGAATGTGTTGCGCCATGCGATGACTTCGCCGACGCCTGCCTGGACGCCGCGAAAGTCCTTTGATCCCGTCGCCTCGACAGCCATCGAAAACAATCCGGCGATGAAGTCCAGTTTCACCGACAGGCGCGTCAGGCCATGCAGGGTGAAGCGAGGGACGAAGCCGGATGCCGGGAAGAACTGGTTGATCTTGTCGACGTCGCCATAGATGAAGATGTTTTCCCACGGAACCAGAACCTTGTCGAAGACCAGGATCGAGTCGTTCTCGTCCAGACGGCTGGAGAGCGGATAGTCGAAGGGCGATCCGGTTGCCGCCGCGTTGAACTCGTAGGACGATCGGGCGATCAGCTTGATGCCGGGCGAGTCCATGGGCGCGGTGAAGATCAGCGCGAAGGACTTGTCCTTGATCGGGATGCCGTAATGGGCGATGAAGTTGTAGTGGGTCAGCGCCGAGCCGGTCGCCACGACTTTCGCGCCCGACACCACCACCCCCTTGTCCGTTTCCTTGTCCACATGCATGAACACGTCGCGGACTTCCTCGATCGGGCGGTCCCGGTCGATCGGAGGGTTGACGATGGCGTGGTTCCAGTAGTCGAGACGTTCCTGGGTGCGGGCATACCAGTTGCGGGCGTTCCCGGCATAGTCTCCGTAGAAGGCCGAATTGGCGCCGAGCGTGCCAAGGAAAGAAGCCTTGTAGTCGGGCGAACGTCCCATCCAACCGTAGGAAACCTTCTGCAAATCGGCGATCGCATCGCGCGACCTGACCAGATCCTCGGTGGTCTTGGAGCCGAGGAAAAAGGGGTGCGTCAGCTTCCCCGAGCCGGTGTCCGTCAACACGCCGATCTCGTTCTTCTTTTCGTGGAAGCGGTCGTACCAGCGCGCAACCATGCGGGCCGAGTTGCGGAATGCCGGATGTTGGGTGACATTCTTGACGCGCTCGCCATAAATATAGATTTCGCGGCCGTCCTGGATGCTCTCCAGGAATTCGGAACCGGTGTAGGCATCGGTTCCTGGTGCTTGGGTATCAAGCACCGGCTTGGTAGCCAGATTATGCATATCCTGTACTCCTCCATTGGGCCGGACCGGGCATTCGCTAGCCGGTGTCGGGCTTAGAAAAGGGTTCCTCTTCCCTTTCGAGGCCGGAGGCTACGCGCCGATGAAGTGCTAATGATAGGTATCATGCGATACCGGATCGAGTATCGCTGGCGTCGCGACCTAGCATTAGATTTCTTACGTCGCGGGTGCCGAGAGGATGGCGCCCCGGTCGCGAACATGGGAGGAGACCATGGTTCACCCCAGACAAATCGAGACGTCCGTCCATCGTGAGAACGTGCTCAGGCTTCCCGCCAGCGTCCTGACGATCGGGTCGTTCGACGGCGTGCATCGCGGGCATCAGGAACTGATCGGAACGGCGGTCATCGCGGCCCGCACGCTCGGTGTCCCGTCGGTGGTCTACACGTTCGACCCGCCTCCCAAGGCGCTGCTGTGCGGCGTCCGGCCGCTGACGTCGATCGAGGACAAGTTGGCGAGGATCAGCCTGCTGGGACCGGACCACATCATCGTCGCTCGCTTCGACGCGGCGTATCGGGCCCGCACCGCAGGCGACTTCGTCGGCGAGATCGGCGCACTGACGCCGCGGGTCATCTGGGTCGGAGCAGACTTCCGGTTCGGTTCCTGCAAGAGCGGCGATCCGCTGCTCCTCGCTCGCTACTTCGACACCCGCATCCTTCCGGCCGTGCGTTGCCAGGCCGGAGAGATCGTGTCGAGCTCGCGTATCCGCGCCCTGATGGCCGCGGGACGCTCCGTCGAGGCCGAGATACTCGAAGGCTGGTCCGGCCGGTCATACGCGCCTGCTGTTCTTGCAAGCGGGGGTTCACATGTCACCGCTTGAGCAACGGACGTTCCGCGATGCATGCGGGCTTTTCGCCACGGGGGTCAACGTCATCACCACCCATTGGGATGGACACGACCACGGGATGACCGCCAATGCATTCATGTCGATCTCGCTCGACCCGCCGCTGATTGCGATCTCGATCGCCGAGAAGGCGCGCATGCTTGGAAAAATACAGGCCTCGGGCCGATTTGCTGTCAGTGTTCTGGCGTCCGGCAAGGACAAGATCGCCTGGCATTTTGCAGGCAAGCCCAATCCCGAGCTTCACGGCCTCTTCGATTCGCTCGACGGGCTGCCGGTCGTCCGCGGCGCGCTCGCCACCTTTTCGGCGGAAGTTCGCGACGAGATCCTTGCCGGCGATCACACGATCTTCGTCGGCCACGTCCGGGCGCTCAACTGGGACAGCAATGCCGATCCGCTGCTGTTCTTCAAAGGCAAGTTCGGCGCGCTCGAAGACACCCGCAAGGCCCCTGCAGGCATGCTGCAGATCGAAACTGAACTCATGTGGTGACGCCAAAAAGAAACCCACGCTGCCATTCAAGGAGGAAAATATGCGCAATGTGACCCAGCAAAACATCTCGGACGTTGTGATCGCAGCCTTGTCTTCGGATATCCCGGCGCGCAATCGCCAGATTCTTGAGAATCTGATCCGGCACATCCATGCCTTTTGCATCGAAACCAAGGTGACGCATGCCGAACTGATCCAGGCCTGCCAGTTCCTGGTTCGCGCCGGCCACATCTCGGATGACGCCCGCAACGAATTCATCCTGCTTTCCGACATCCTCGGAATAGAGGTCCTCGTCGACATGCTCGACCACACCATCACGGACGGCGAAAGCGAGTCGACTGTGCTTGGGCCATTCTATCGCGAGAATCCGCCGGTGCTGCCGAAAGGCGCCTCGATCGTCCAGAAGAGCTTCGAAGGCTGTCAGAGCGTGCGCGTCAGCGGCACAATCAGCGACACGTCGGGGCGGCCCATTCCGGGCGTCATCATCGATGTGTGGGAAGACGCGCCGAACGGTCTCTACGAACAGCAGGATCCGGAGCAGCCCGATTATAATTTGCGGGGCCGTTTCCTCACCGATGAAGAGGGCCGGTACGAATTCGTCGGTATCCGCCCGGCGCCATATCCAATTCCCTACGATGGGGCGGCCGGCGAGTTGCTGAACTATATGGGCCACCATCCGTGGCGGCCGGGGCATATCCACTTCATGATCCAGAAGGACGGTTACCAAAGCCTGGTCTCGCAAATCTACGACGCCGACACGAAGTACCTCGACAACGATGCGGTCTTCGCCGTCAAGGAAAGCCTGATCGGCAAGTTGCACAAAGCGCCTGCCGGCTCGGACACGGACCTGGTCATGGAATTCGACTTCAAGCTCAAGCCGAGGGCTGCCGAAATCGCCGTCGCGGCCGAATAACAGTCAGCAATCGACCCGCCTGGTGCTTGCCCAGGCGGGTTCTTCCGAGGGCAGTCGGTATGTCGATCAACGTCACCGAGAACATTCCACCGCGCGCCGCTCCCATCGAGCTTGGGCGCGACACGCGGATCAGATCGATTGTCGCGACCATCATCGAGGCGCCGACAGTCCGTCGCCACAAGCTTTCGAATACCGAGATAGCGCACCAAGGGTTCGTCCTCGTACGCGTCCAGCTTGAAAACGGCGTTACCGGGATTGGCGAGGCCTCCACGCTGGGAGGACCGCGCTGGGCTGAAGAAAGCGTGGAATCCATCTGGGCCGCCATTGCGAACTACCTCGAACCTGCGCTCGTTGGTCAGAACGCCATGCTGTTCGAAGCCAATGCCGTGCGCATGGCCAAGGCCGCAACGCGCAATTTCGCGGCAAAAGCAGCGGTGGAATCGGCGCTGTTCGACGCCGTCGGCCATACGCTCGGCCTGCCCGTCAGTGCCTTGCTTGGCGGACAGGTCAGAGATCGCATGGGTGTCATCTGGGCGCTTGCTTCGGGCGACGCCGGGCAGGAACTCGAGGAGGCGAGGGAAAAGCTCCGCCTGCGCCACCACAAGGATTTCAAGATCAAGCTCGGCTTCAACTCGCCGGAGGCCGACATCGTGCGCTTGCAACATCTTCGTGCCGGCCTGGGTGACGACGTGAAGCTGATCGTCGATGTCAATCAGGCTTGGACCGAGGCGCTTTGCATCCGGCTTTTTCCTGCGCTTGAGGAACTCAATGTCGCGCTGATCGAGCAACCCGTTCAAGCAAGCCAACGCGAAGCGATGGCGCGCGTCGCGGCCCGCACGCGCATTCCGCTTCTCATCGACGAGGCTGCGTTCACCAATTCGGAGCTGGCCAGCGTGGCGATGCAGGCCTGCGGCAGCGTCTATTCGCTGAAGCTGGTCAAAAGCGGCGGCCTCCTGGAACTCAAGCGTGCCGCCGGCATCGCCCAGTCGTTCGGAATCGAGCTCTACGGCGGTTGCCTGCTGGAGAGCAGCATCGGCGCCGCGGCCCACATGGCCGTCTTCTCGACACTCCCTCGCCTCGAATGGGGGAGCGAACATTTCGGCCCGCGAATACTGGTCGAGGATCTCGTCGCTACGCCGCTGGTGTTCGAGGAGTTCGAAATACGCGTGCCGGCCGGGCCGGGGCTCGGTGTGACGCTGGACGAGGACAAGGTGCGCATCATGGCGCGTAACATGTGAGACCGACCATGCCGCGCGTTCGAAACTTACGCCAGCGACTCGACGACATGGCGGCCGCCCTCGAGCGGAGACCTCATTTGCTGCGGCTTGGCCGCCTCTTCAACGAAACCATTCTGATCGAGGTCGACCAGGACGAATTCTACCTGACCTTCGAGAAGGGAAGGGTTGTCGAGATCAAGGAAGGTCCGAGCAAGAAGCTTCCTTGGCGGTTTGCGCTGCGAGCGAAGGGCGATGCATTGCGCGAATTCTGGCAACCTCTGCCTAAGCCGGGTTTCCATGACATTTTCGGCCTGGTGAAATACGGAAACGGCAGCATCGACGGCGATATCCTGACGCTGGTCAAGAACTTGCGATATTTCAAGGAATTCATGGCGTTGGGACGCAAGGAGGGTTTCCCATGAAATCTTCGATCGAGCCGATCGTCGGCCGCTATGTCAATGTGACGGTGGGAAATACTCGGCAGCGCATCTACTTCGAGGAAGCCGGCCAGGGCCGTCCGGTCGTGTGCCTTCACACCGCGGGCGCCGATACGCGGCAGTGGCGGTCCGTCCTAAACGACCAGGCATTTACCAGGTCCTACCGGGTCATCGCCTTCGACATGCCATGGCACGGAAAGTCGCTGCCGCCGGAGGGGTTCGAGACCGAGGAATATCTGCTCTCGACCGAGACCTACATGGAGACGGTGCTGGCATTCTGCCGTGCGGCAGGGCTGGAAAAACCTTTGCTGGCCGGATGTTCGATGGGTGGGAGGATTGCGCTGCAACTGGCAGCCCTCCATCCTGAATCCTTTTCGGGTTTCATCGCGATCGAGGCGTCCGATTTCCAGCCGGCATGGTATGACATCGACTGGTTTCACCGCCCCGATGCGCATGGCGGCGAAATGGGCGCCGCTTTGGTCTCGGCCAACATCGCGCCGCAGGCGCCCGACGCAGAGCGCTGGACCACACTGTGGATGTTCATGCAGTCCGGGCCAGGCGTTTTTCGGGGAGACCTCAGCTTTTACACGTCCGATGACAGCCTCGTGGGCCGGCTCGGGTCCATCGACACGCGGCGCACGCCCGTCCATATCATGTGCGGCGAGTACGACATGACCTGCACCCCTGAAGACGCGCAACGCACGGCAGCCGCGATCAAGGGTTCCACTCTTGCGATCATGAAGGATCTTGGTCATTTTCCGATGAGCGAGAACCCCACTGCCTTCAGGGCCTATTTCAAGGAGGCACTGGAAAGGGTCACTCGGGTGCCTGCGCGGCTGATGGATGCCTGACAAACGGCCATGGACTTCAAACGGCTGAGCTATTTCCTGGCAGTGGCCGAAGAACTTCATTTCGGGCGCGCCTCGGCGCGGCTCGGAATTGCTCAGCCTCCATTAAGCCGACAGATCGCCCAGTTCGAACGGGAGATCGGTGCGGTCCTGTTCGACCGCAGCCGCAGCCAGATTCGGCTCACCCAGGCAGGCGAATTGCTGCTGGAGCGGGCAAGGGAAATCCTCGAACGCGTCGACCAGACGGAACGCGAGGTGATGCGGATCGGGCAGGGCGTCGCGGGACGCCTGCGGATCGCGTTCGTCGGAACGGCAACCTTCGGTGTTCTGCCCAACATCATCAGGGCTTTCCGGGCCGCGCATCCGGATATCGAACTGGCGCTTTCGGCCATGAACAATGCCGAGTTGCGACGAGCCCTGATTCAGCGGGAAATCGACATTGCGGTGGCGCGCCCGTCGATCGAAGACGCGGAGGTCAAAGCCGAAACGCTCATGAAGGAACCGCTCGTGCTGGCGCTTCCTGACAGCTATGCCAATCGTGAGCAACCATTCCATCTCGCAGATTTCAAGAATGCTACTTTCGTCCTCTTTCCGCGGCGCCCACGGCCAAGTTACGCGGACTATGTGCTCGACGTATGCAAGGTCGACGGCTTTGTTCCTGCCTTGCAGGTCATGGCCCAGGACTATCTTACAGCGATGAGCTTGGTTTCGGTTGGCGTCGGCATCTCGGTCGTGCCAGCATCGGTCAGTGAAAATCAGCGGCCCGGCATTGTCTATCGGAAATACGAAGGTCACAATCCGGGAACCGAGCTTTCACTCAACTATCGACGAGACAACCGCTCGCCGCATTTGTTCGGCTTTCTTGAATTGGCTCGGAAAATAGCGCGGGCTTCGCATTCGGATCCGCCGGTCTGAATACGTCGCCTCGGTAATGCGATGATTGCGGACATGGCCGAAGCGGAATCAAGGCGTTGTCTATCGATGAATTGACACCAGATGGCGGCTCAACCGGTCCTCAGCGCCAACACCAGACAGTCCGCAGTCGGCTCCAAATCTGACATTGTGCTATCGGAGGTTTGAAATCTAAGACGCGCCCGACCCCGCGCTGGGGCACCGGCTCGGGCGATGCGGAGCTACGGTCATCTGCCATTCGGCTATGGTCATTTGGGTTTGTTCCGGGCAAAAAAATTCGGGAAACTTGCGCGCGTAAAAACCTCGGGCAGGCGCCGGTCTAGGCGGGCGGCGCCCGTGACTTTCCGCCCGCCCCCCGAGTGTTGCGCCACTTCCACTCGCGGCGCTGCTCGATCGCATGGGCATGCCGGCATGGTCGAGAACAGAAGACTATCGGCCGTCCCTTCGAGCGCGACCTGCAGGTCGCGAACGGCTTGCCCCAATGCCTGCAAGGCTCGGGCGGACTGCAAACAATTCGCTCGGTGCGGGTCAAAAATGGTTCGTTTTCGCCGGTTTCGCGGACATTGCGGTCAGACAAGCAATTGATTTTGTTTGCATTATTGTCTGACACTGCTATCCAATTGGAGGTTGGAAGGTCCTGAAATTCGGCCGCGCTGGAAAAAAATCTCCGAATGAGGGGGACGCGGGTCCCGGCCGACGGTTCCTGGCGACTTTCTCCCTCCCCCCTCTCGCGCACGCGCTCTCTCTCAATTCGTTTTGAAGGGGTCGTTCTAAAGGGGTCGTTCTTAGCTGCCGGTTCTGGGCGGGCAGGGGGTGCCGGCTCTAGGTGGGCAGGGGGTGCCGATAGACCGGCAGGGGGTGCCGGTATATCGGCAGGGTGCTCCGCGTCCTCGAATATGACATGATAAAGGTGCGCGCCATCGCGGCCATTGTCTGCTTCCTGCACGTAGCATTCGACGTACCCGGCCCAGACCAGACGATTTATTGCGCGAAAGATCGTCGACCGTGAGCAACCAATCTCCTTAGCCATTTTGACCTGGCTACGCGAACACCAGCCGGCGCGGTCGACGTGGCGGCCGAGTAGACACAAAATTCGAAGGTCACTTCCCTTCAGCGAACTGTCCGTTGCCGCGCGAAACGGAATGATCGAAAGCCGGGCTTTTGTTATCTGCCGGTTGGGAAAGCGCGAAAATTCACTAGCGTTTTCAATGGCGGGTTTTTCGTGGTTGGGAAAACTAACGTCTTGCTTTTGTTTGGACATGGCACGCCTGCCGGGATCGCCAATCTATTCAACGGGTTACGAGATCTGCCTGACTCCGGATCTAAACCTCAGCCAGCAACTCTACCACGAACTCCACGAACGCCCGCACCTTGGCGGTGCGGTATTGTCGCGAGGGGTAGATCGCGTGGAGCGGGAAGAGCTCGTCGGACCAGTCCGGAAACAGGTCGATCAGCCGGCCGTCGCGCACCTGCTCGCGCGTGGCGAACTCCAGCACCTGCGCGATGCCGGCGCCGGACAGGCAGGCGTTGAGCATGGTCGGTGCGTCGGAGGTCATTAGCCTGGTCTGGACGCTGACTGGCAGCGCCTCGTTGCCGCGGCGAAATTCCCACTCATAGGCGCGGTTATGCGCGGCGTCCCAGAAATCGATGGCGTCGTGGTCGGGCAGGTCGGCAGGGTGCCGCGGACGGCCCCGGCGCTCGATATAGGCGGGCGCCGCGACGGTGAGTATGCGCGTCTCGAACAGTTTGCGCGCGGTGAATGAGCCGGCCGGCGGATCGCCGAAGCGCAACGCAAGATCGAATCCGTCCGCCACCAGGTCGCCCACCGCATCGCGCATGATGAGCTCGAGGCGAAGCTCCGGATAGAGCGCCAGGAACCGGCCGGCGTGCCCGGCCAGCACCAGTTGCGAGAAGAACGGGTCGACATTGACGCGCAGCCTGCCGCGAACCACCGAGGTGGCGCCGGTGGCCTCGACCGCAGCCTCCTCGATGCCCTCGAGGTGAGGGCCGACCCGCTCGTGGAAGCGCCGCCCTTCGTCCGTCAAGTGCATGGTGCGGGTCGTGCGGTCGAGCAGCCGCACCCCGATGCGGGCTTCCAGCCGCTGGATGGCGCGTCCGACGCCCGAGGCGGTCATGCCGAGAGAGTCCGCTGCCCGCGCCATCGAACCGGCTTCGACCACCGCCATCAGCACCGTCACGCCGGACAGCAATCTTCCATCATAGGGCATTCGCCATTCCCAACCTGGAGTCCGGATTATGATGACATATCGGCGCTGGGATCAGCAAGCCAAGGGTGTGAAAAGACCGGCCAGAGACCGCCGGCTAGTCGTGGCCGCCGGCCGTGATCCCGTTCAACCACCACAAACGAAGGAAAGATCATGTTCGCAGTTACCGCCATTACCGGCCGCGTCGGCGGGGTTCTTGCCGAAACGCTGCTGGCATCAAGCCACAAAGTTCGGGCCGTGGTCCGCGACGAAGCCAAGGGCGCGCCGTGGCTGGCCAAAGGCTGCGAGGTCGCCGTCGCCGACCTCGGCGATCCCGGGCCTCTGGCCGCGGCACTTTCGGGCGTCGAGGGCGCGTTCATCCTGTTGCCGCCGGTCTATGATTCCGAACCCGATTTCCCGGACTTGCTGCCGAAGATCGCCGTCGTCCGCGAGGCGCTGCACAGGGCGCTGCCGCCCAAGGTTGTCGTGCTGTCGACGATCGGCGCGGACGCCACGCAGCCCAATCTGCTCAATGTGTTGCGCCTGCTGGAAGAGGCGCTCGCCGATCTGCCCGTGGCCGTGACATTCCTGCGCGCCGCCTGGTTTATGGAAAATGCCCAGTGGGACCTCGCCTCGGCGCGCGATCAGGGCGTGATCGACAGCTACCTCCAGCCGCTCGATCGGCCGGTCGCGATGATCTCGGCCGCCGATGTCGGCAGAACCGCCGCGGAACTCTTGCTCGAGGATTGGAGCGGCCACCGGGTGATCGAACTGGAAGCGCAACACAGGGTGTCGCCGAACCAAATCGCCGCCGCCTTTGCCAAGGCGCTCGGCCGCGAGGTCGAGGCACGCACCGTCCCGCGCGAGCGCTGGGAGACGATCTTCCGCGAGCAGGGCATGCGCCATCCCGAAATGCGCATGCGCATGCTCGACGGCTTCAACGAAGGCTGGATCGACTTTCGCGATCCGGATGCGCAAAGGCTCAAGGGCAGCATTGGGATAGACAAGGCGATTGCGAAGCTCGTCGGCGCGCCCAGGCGGTAAGCGGACTCCGCGGAATCGGCTTTGACGCGGATGGGTAACGCGCAACGCTTAGAAGTCTTGCACCACCCTGCCGCTGGTGCCGCCAAGATATTTATCCCAGACATAGTCGCGGATCAGTTTTCGATGGTCCGTAGTTCTGCGGTGATAACTGGGACGGTCGGGGTAGGATACGCCGGCGACATGGAAGAATGCTTCCTCGATGATCTCGTGGCGCCCGACCGCCCCCGCCATCGTCATCAGGGTTTCCCGAGCGACGGCAATGGCAACGTCGCTTGCCCTGTCCAGATTCGTGTAAAGGACGTTCCAGTTTGCGCCGCCAGTATCAAGCCCCATGTTCAAGCGTGGTTCGAAGTTCAGCTTGCACCCCACCGTGGCGG
The DNA here is from genome assembly GCF_003952445.1 of Mesorhizobium sp. M2A.F.Ca.ET.043.05.1.1. NCBI lineage: Bacteria > Pseudomonadati > Pseudomonadota > Alphaproteobacteria > Hyphomicrobiales > Phyllobacteriaceae > Mesorhizobium > Mesorhizobium sp. M2A.F.Ca.ET.043.05.1.1. Next base: position 2,728,219 of record NZ_CP034446.1, on the reverse strand, counting down.
AGAAGCGATAGAAGCAGAAGCCTGCCCATAAATTCCAATGCCGATCGGTCGGCTTCGGCTTGTGGATATGATTTTGACCTGGAAGGAACAGCTTGCCGTACACAGCCTTGCCTTCCATCCTGGATGGGATGTCAAATGGCACGACCGGGAAACAGTCATGATCAATGAAGCCGAAGAGCTCGGGCTCCAGATGCCGTATGATGTTGTGATAAGCCCAGGTTATCGCGGTTCCGTGCGATCTCGACAGATGTTTTTCCACCCGCATCGGAAGCGCCAAATAAGGCACGCCTCTCACCTTGCAGATGTTTTCTATTGCTTCTCTCGATGCCTGATCGGTCGAATTGTCGACGACTGCCAGGGTCATTCCCGGCGGATGCATTTCCCAGGCCTTGGCCAGTGCGTCTATGACCCAGGGCGTATTGAACGCCACCGTGAAGCAGACACGCGACGTATCAATTGCCTTGAGATGATCTGCAAAAGCACGTCCAGCAGCTCGGCCACGATATTCGAAGGCCTTGTATACCAAGCCATTTCTGACTTCCTTCGCCGCGATGACTGCCGGCGATCTGGTTATGATATCGACAATCTTCAGACCCATCTGGCGTGCATAGCTTGAGGCCAGTACAAAGGGAAGTCCGCGTTCAATCCCCCTCGGCTCGATATGGGATAGACATCTAAGGCGCCGCGACGGACCGAATGTCTCTCCGGCCACCTCAGGCGATGGTCGTGCCTTGATCAGCGAGGTTTTTGTCTGCGGTAGTCCTCACACCAGCTTAAAACGACCACCTATCCCGCTGCTGCCACAGGTCCATGGGAGTTCGCCACAAGCGATACCAGCCGGCCCTCTTTACCTGATCGGCTATCGGAGAGTCGCCATACATGTCGAAGAACTTCAGCACGCGAGGGCTGGCGAAAGCCTTTTTGCCACGTGTGTTGTAGTCGCTGACCGGAAGGCGATGTCGGCTGAGAGACAGGCCATTTCGAGACAGTGCGACACCGATGCAAAACTGCTCGGGTGCGTCTGTATTGGTCAATTCACGTACGGCCAGCATCGCAGAATAAGCCTCGGTTAACGACCCGACATTGGCTCGGTGAATGCCAAGGATTCCGCTTTGCCACATCGGTTCGTGGCCTGTCAGGGTGTAGTCTCCGATCTTGACGCCTTTGCCCGTGAGAACCGGGTAAAGCCGATGCTCGCCCTCGCACTTCCGCATGAAGGAACGGGTCGGCGAAATCTGTCGGAACCCTCTGGATGGATTGACATAAGGATAGTGGTCGGAGTCCATGAAGATCAGACGGTCCGCCCGCTGCAGGATCTCGATCAGGCACGCGGCCTTGATGCCGAAATGATAGCGCCGGCCGAAAGACATCTGCTCCTTCTGGTCGGCGGTGATGGCCATCGTTTCGACCGGGTATCGGCGAAAAAGCTCGGGCCTGTCGGTTGCGATAATTATTTTGGCGCCAGGGCAATTGTGCAAAAGCTTAAGCGCGCTGAGCAGCGCGCCGAAGTGATAAACCTCGTTATCGCCATAGGCGATATAGCCGAAAACGTCGTTCATTCGATCGAAAGGGGAGAAGTGTCCGGGATCCTTCCCCTATCAACACACGCATTCGCGATCCACCCAAAAGTTCCTCCCATGCCGCCTGTCCGAAGTTCCTGGTTGATGGCCCGGCCGATCCGGGGCTATGTCGGCGGGAGCGTCGGAGAGGTAACTGGATGTCAGCGTTTTCCAAGTGGCTGAGGGGCGCGCGTTCCAAGTTGCCGGAGCATGTGACGGTTGGCCGCCACACTTACGGCGTGACATGGCGAAAGGTCCTGTTTCCCTCAAGGGAGGCCCCGCTGCGGGTCGGGGCCTTCTGCTCGGTTGCCGGCCGGGTGCTTTTCATTTGCTCCGGCCAGCATCCGACCGCGAGCGCTACCACGTTTCCGATTTACAGCCGGCTGCTGAAGCAGCCGGAGCCGATCGCGGAAGACAGCAAGCCGGCTGGCATCACCGTGGGCAATGACGTCTGGATCGGCAATGGCGCCATGATTTTGCCGGGCGTCGAGATCGGCGACGGCGCTGTCGTCGGGGCAGGGGCGGTGGTCACGAAGAACGTGCCGCCTTACGCGATTGTCGGCGGGTCGCCGGCAAGGCTGATCAGATATCGCTTTTCGCAGGACGTCATCTCAAAGCTGCTCGCCATCCAATGGTGGCGTTGGGACGATGACAAGGTCAAACGCGAGGCGGGTCTGCTTACCGGCCCGATCGAGACTTTTATCGAGAGGCATTCTGTGGCAGGCACCGCAACGAAATGACGGGCGGCGGTTAGCGGAACGATGAAGTCGTGTTTCTTCCTGGCGACGGATGCCGGCTACTTCCCATATGCCTGCCTGACGGCGCGCCGGATACTGGATGTCTCCACCCCGATCGACGGCTTTCTGCTCTACACCGGCGCGAGCCAGGCGGATCTTGAAGTCGCCCGGCATCTGCTGGAAGGCAAGGTCGAGCTGGTCGATGTCGCCGACTTCATGGCGAATTTCGGGTTTCGCTTCGGAACCTACAGCATTGCCGCTTACACTCGGCTTTTCGCCGACCGGCTTGCGGTTTTCGAGCCTTATGACCGCATCGCATACACGGACTGCGACGTTCTCTTCAACCGGGACATCAATGACCTTGCCAGGCAGCGGCTGCGCGCCCCGCTGCTCGCCGCTCACGACGACTACATGTATTTCCGGCCCTCTTACCGGCAGAAGCTCAAGCTGGCGCCAGGCGCGCCATATTTCAATTCGGGCGTCGTCGTCTTCGATATGAACGCTGTCCGGGAGAATGCGCTGCTGGAGCGCACGCGAAAGACCGCTATTGACGGAAGCATGAACGACCAAAATGCCCTGAACGTCGTCTTCGAGGGCAAATGGCAGACGATGCATCCAAACTGGAACCTGCAGTCGCTCGGAGAATTGCGCTTCTCGCAAGCCTGGGCCAGGCATTTCGCCGGCGGCAAGCCGTGGGGCAATCAGGTCGGGGTCGAGTTGGAAGCGCTGCGCATCTGGCGGGATCTGGCAAGGGACACGCCCTGGGGCAGGCCTTTCGAGCAGCGCATACCCTTCGAACGCGGCGTGGTGAAGCGCTTCCTCCGGCGCTTCGACGCGGTTGCCGGCCTGTTCGGCAAGGACGTGCAGCGCCGCAGGGCCAGATATGACGGCAGCAGGATGCACGCGATCTATGCCAGGCAGGCGAATGAAGGCGCGATGGCCGTGCAGTTTCCGGAAGTGCTTGGGGGTTTCGCCTGAAAAGGCCGTCGTCTGCCTGCTGGCTCGATCGGACATGCGCTGTGGATAGTAACCTGGCGTTTACCATGCTCCGGCGCTTGCGTTGCGGCCTGGCGCCCGACTCGCCGAAATGGAAAGGCCTGAACCCGTCAGGCAGCCCCTAAGCCCAGCGGCCGGCGTTTTCATGTACCCCACGGGATGCGTGCTTGAACGCGTTCCGCAGTATGCGCCGGCCGTAACTTCCCTTGTCTGGAAAGGAAAACCCGCCGCAGCAATGGGAATCCGCGACGGGCTTGGCGACGCCCCAACGGGACGCCATGGGAAATCGAGGCTACGCCAGTAGTCCGGCGATCTTCGCCGCCTTGCGCAGCGTCTTGCGGGCTTCCACCGGGCTGCGCAGGCCGTCAAGCGCGTCGCGGCAGACGCGGCTCGCCGAGCGCCAGGCGCCGTCGCGCGCCTGCCCCGGCCAACGCAGGTCGAGGCATTCCATCGCCTCGAAGCAGCTCGATACCTTGCGCTGGCCGTTTGGCTGGAAATCGATCACGACCGGTTCGGAAAACCAGACATCGTTCATCACTTTCTCCGTTGTTATGATCGTCTTTTGGGCTAGCAATCAGCGCCGGATGGCGCCGATGCAGGCCGAGGGCGATTGCCGACCCGCGCGTTAACCAACCATCCCGCATTAGGTTCCGAAGAATTTCGAGGCGACGATGGGCAGCGTCGGGATGGTCTCCTCAGCGATTCCGGAGGGCTGAAAATCGTGTGACCAAAGTCACTGCAGCGCCCTCGCAGGCTGCGCTAATGAATCCGCCAGGCTGATGAAACCATGCCCTACTCGACCAGCACATGCGCTTCGCGCGCGGCGACGACGAAGGCCTCCCTGGCGGCATCGGCCGTGACGTCGCCGCGGATCGCGCGGCGGCAGGCCCGCAGCGCCTCGCCATGCAGCGCACTGCCGGCATCGCGCCATTGGCCGGTCAGCAGCTCGGCGGCTTGTTCGGCGTTGGAGATGTGGCGGATCGACCCGGAAAGGCCGACGGCGACTTCAACCGGCTTGGAGAACCATCCCTGGATCATCGCGAAACCTCCCGAACATGTCGGAACACGATATTCTGCCGTTGCGTTCCGTGCCGGAACGTCAACTCACCGTGAAGCCGCCTCGCGTGGGCGGACCACGTTGCTCATCTTCCAAGCGGCCTGCGCGAAAGCTCGATCAACTCCGCCTCGTCGGTGATGCCGGCCATGTAATTGGCCAGAATGCGCGAGGCGCGTGCTTCCTTCTGCTCGGTGGTCTCGCCCTCGATGCTGCCATTCTCATAGACACGGCCAAGCATGGCCGTCTCGTCGGGAGTGAATGTGTTGCGGGCATTGGACGCGATGGACATGGCTTCCTCCTTGAGCCGGGCTCCTTTTTTGCCCGGCTAATATTAGCATGTTCCAAGGTTGAGCGTGAGTCGCTGCAAGGTTCCTTGCCATGCGCTTCGGCTGACGCCGCTCTTGCCTGAGGCTGGCCGCTGTTTTGCCGGCCTCGTTATATTCTTGCCGAACGAGCGCTGCGCTGATACGTATTAGCAGCGCGGAATTTTTCCGAGTCTGCATTGACTTGAGCCCGAAAAAGCGCCGCGCGTTCTGTCCGAGACCAGCAACCTCGACGTGGTGGCAACCGGGTTACGAAGGGGTTCTGGTCGAAAAGAAGCAAGGCAGGTCCCGCGTCCAAACCGGGGCAGGCTCATCAACGCTCTGGAATTCTGAAGCCATTGCCCCCATGGCCTTCGGAAGAGCATGAACCATGGGGAAATCGATGGTTACCAAGAAACTTACCGCCAACGCAGAAAGCGCGGCAGCCTTTCTTGCGGTGATGGGCAACGAAAAGCGTTTGCTCATCATGAACTACCTCGCCGAGGGCGAACTCTCTGTCGGCGTGCTCGCCGACAAGGTCGAACTCAGCCAATCAGCGCTGTCGCAACACCTGGCCAAACTGCGCAGGTTTGGCCTTGTAGAAACCCGCCGTGATCGTCAAATGGTCTATTATTCCTGCAAGTCTTCGGCAGCGCGCGAACTTCTGGCGTTGCTCGATGGCCTGCTGGCCACTGACAAGCCGCTTGCCGGACCGGCAAGGCAGGCCTTCGTCGAGAGGATGCGGCGGCCGCAGGCCGCCTGAACGGACTGCTCCGCACGGGCGAGGCCGGGGGGCCTTCGCCCGGTGCGGCGCCTTGATGGCGCAGACTGCTATGAAGCGGGCCGCGTCGCGACGCCGCCCGGTTCCCCTGCGTTTCCAAGCCGCTCCGCCGTCCCGCCGGTTGGACAGACGGTTCATCACGTTTCTTTGAAAAGCGCTGTCTCGATGTCGGATGTTCTCGGCAAGCCGCTGATAGAACAGGCTTTTCCTGGCCGGTTGGGCACGCAGACCGACCGGAGATTACGGATTTGTAAGTCGCTCGGCTGAGCCCTGTTGGCTAGATTTCGAGTCGATCCACACCCCCGGATCACGACGGTGCCGAGCTTCCACTTCGGCTCCGTAAAGAGGCTCGCCGCTCCTGGCGGGCCTCTTTTTCCGTGAACGCAACCGCTCTACGGCGACGCCTTCTGTCTGGTGATCACGCTCCTCACCGCCAGCACCAGCACCGTGATGACGATCAGGATCACCGAAAGCGCCGCGATCGCCGGATCGATGTTGTCGCGCAGGCCCATCCACATCAGGCGAGGCAGCGTGATCGCATTCACCGATGTGATGAACAGCGTCACGCCGATCTCTTCCCAGGAGAGCACGAAGGAGAGCAGCGCCGCGGTGACGATGCCGAACTTGATGTTGGGCATGATGACGCGCGTCGCGCGTTCCCACACGCCGGCGCCAAGGCCGCGCGCGGCAAGATCGATGCGCCGGTCGAGCTGGCTGAGCGACACCAGGATGAGCACCGTGGCGAATGGCACCGTCATCACCGAATGCGCCATGGCGACACCGAGCCATGTGTCATAGCCGAAGAACGAGGTGAGGCCGGAGACCGAGGTGAGCAGGAAATAGAGCGTCACCGCCGAGACCACTGGCGGCACCACCATGGGCAGCAGCACGAAGCCGACAAGGGCCGCGGTGAAGCGCGGCTGGAACATCCAGATGCCGAGGCTGAAGGTGAGGGCAAGCACCGTGGAGAGCGCGCTGCTCACCACGCCGATCCGGATCGACAGCAGGATGGACTCCAGCCAGCGCGGATCCTCGATCAGTGAGCGGTAGTGGCGCAGCGACAGCTCACCCGTCGGCATGGTGAGCATGCGGCTCGGCGTCAGCGACACCGGGATGACGGCAAGCAGCGGCATCAAAAGGAATAGCGCCACCAGCACGGCAAGCGCCAGCGAGACGGGGCCGGGACGATAGGTCGGCATCTTGGCTACACCAGTTGCTTCGGTTTGACGTAGCGGAAAAGCAGCGCCATCAGCGTGCCGACGAACACCACCAGCACGACGCTGATCGCCGCGCCCAGCCCCCAGTCCGGGCTCTGGAAGATGCGCAGATAGATCAGCTCCGCGATCATCACGCTGCGGCCGCCGCCGAGGATTGCCGGCGTGACGAAGAAGCCCAGCGAGAACACGAAGGTCATCATGGCCGAGCCGATGATGCCGGAGCGCGTCATCGGCACGAACACGGTCCAGAAGGTGCGCATGCGGCTGGAGCCCAGCCCGCGCGCCGCGAGCAGCACGCGCTCGTCCAGGCTGCGCATGGCGGACGCCAGCGGGAACACCGCGAAGGGGATCAAAAAATGCGACATGCCGACGATGACGCCGAATTCGTTGCGCACCAGGGTCAGCGGCTCGGAGATGAAGCCGATCGATTGCAGCCAGGTGTTGATCAGGCCGCGATTGGAGAGCAGCGCCACCCAGCCGAAGGCGCGGGTGAGTACGGAAATCCAAAATGGCACCAGGATGCAGAATTCGGCCAGCACGCGCTGCACGGGTGAGCCGCGCACCCACACCACGGTGATGGCGTAGGCGGCGGTGACCGACACGAGTGTGACGATCGCCGCGATGCGCAGCGTGCGGATGAACACCGCCTGCACCAAATCGTCAGTGAGCAAAGCGTGGTACTGGCCGAGGCCGGGCGTGGGAAGCGTAAAACTCCACTTCACCACGCCGAGGAACGGCCAGGCATAGGCAAGGACCAGGAACAGGAGCAGCGGCGCCATCAGCAGCGCCGCGCCCATCCTGTCGGAGAGGGTGCCTCTCATCAGTGAGAAAGTCTCCGCCCTGATCAGGCGGAGATGATCTTGGTGTATTCGTCGAGCGCGGCGCCGTAGTTCTTGGCGTACCATTCCATGTCGAGCGCGATCTGCTTCTTCATGTTGTCCGGATCGACCGGGTTGATGCGCTTCTTGTCAGCCGGGATCAGCGCGTCGGCCGCCGGATTGGCCGGGCCCTGTCCGAGCTTGTCGAACATCACCAGTTCCTTCTGCGGATCCTGGGTGCTGGCGATGAACTTCATCGCCGCGTCCTTGCCGCCGGGGTTGTTCTTGAGCACCGCCAGCGCGCCGGGCGAAATCAGGCCCTGGTCCCAGATGAACTTGATCTGGCCGCCCGAGTCCTGCTCGATCAGCGAGGCGCGGGTCGACCACACGATCGCCATCGAGGCCTCGCCGTTGAGCAGCACGCTCTGGCTCTCGGCGCCGCCGCCCCAATAGGAGACGACGTTTTCCTTGAAGGCGGCGATCTTGTCATGCGCGCGCTTCAGATCGAGCGGATAGAGCGAGGCAGGCGCGACGCCGTCGGCGAGAAGTGCTGCTTCCCAGCTCGACACGCCCCATTTGTAGAGCGAGCGCTTGCCTGGGAATTTCTTGACGTCGAAGAAGTCGGCCATGCCGGTCGGCGCGTTGGAGCCGAACTTCTGCGAGTCGTAGGCGATCACATAGGAGAAGAAATAGGTGGAGGCCGCATATTCCCAGCCGAAGCCCGGCCGCATCTTGCTCTTGTCGACGATCTTGTAGTCGATCGGCTCGAGCATGCCCTGGCCGCCCAGCGTGATCGCCGAGAACGGGTCGACGTCGACCAGGTCCCAGGTCGGCGCGCCGCTCTTGAACTGCGCGGCGATGGCGCCTTCGGTCGGGCCCGAGCCGTCCATCTTGACCGGAATGCCGGTGTCCTTGGTGAAGGCCTGGCCATAGGCGGCGTCGTAAGCGGTGATGGCGTCGCCGCCCCAGTTCACCAGCACCAGCCCTTTGGTCTCGGCGAAGGCGCCGGTCGAGCGCAATAGCATCGGCGTGCCGGCGAGCACGAGGCCGGCAAGCTGCGCGAACTGCCGGCGCGAGATCTCGCCGCGCTTGGTCCGCTCGGCGAGGGATTCGATCGTCTGTTTCTTTGTATCGCTCATGTCAGTTCCCCTTGTTTGTCGTTGATTTGAACCGGAAGCCGCTGCGGTGATGTGTCTGGCCGCGACGGCGGTGCTTAATGTCCTCCATCCGGAAGGAGGAAACCCTTCTCCGCTGGCCATGTAAGCCAGACCGAATTGCCTTTGCTGAGCGCCGCCGCAGCCACTTCGTTCGGCACCGAAACGGTGACCCTGGCGCCCTGGCGCGTGGTGAGGTCTAGCTTGGTCGCGGCGCCCAGATATGTCGAGGCGACGGCCGTCGCGGCGATGCCGTTCTCATTGACTGACGCTTCCGGCGCGATCGACATGTCCTCGGGGCGGATGGCGAGGATGGCGTCGCCTTTGATCGCCTCCGCCTTGCAGCGCATGTTGACCGCGCGGTCCTCGCAGAGTCCGGTGGCGCCATTGTCGGCGGGGCGCACGCCCTTCACCGGCAGCATGTTGATCTCGCCCAGGAACTCGGCGACGAAGCGGTTCGCCGGCCGGTCGTAGACCTCGTCCGGCCTGCCCACCTGCAAGAGCTTGCCGTGGTTGAAGATGGCGACCCGCGACGACAGCGCCAGCGCTTCGCTCTGGTCGTGGGTGACGAAGACGAAGGTCGTGCCGGTCTCCTGGTGCAGCCGCTTCATCTCGGCCTGCATCTGGCCGCGCAGGCTCTTGTCCAGCGCCGAGAACGGCTCGTCGAGAAGCAGCACCCCCGGTTCGAACACCAGCGCGCGGGCCAGCGCCACGCGCTGCTGCTGGCCGCCGGAAAGCTGCGCCGGCAATTTCTTCTCGTGGCCTTTCAGCCCGACGCGCTCGACCATCTCGCCGACACGGCTCTTGATTTCCGAGGCGGATTTCTTGCGCACCTTGAGCGGGAAGGCGATGTTCTGTTCCACGCTCATATGCGGGAACAACGCATAGCCCTGGAACACCATGCCGGCGGCGCGCTGCTCCGCCGGGCGGTTGGTGATGTCGACACCGTCGCTGAAAAGCTTGCCCTCGCTCGGCTGCACGAAGCCGGCCAGGATCATCAGGAAAGTGGTCTTGCCGGAGCCGGAAGGGCCGAGCAGGGTGAGAAACTCGCCGCGGCCGATATCGAGCGACAGGTTGTCGAGCGCCCGGAACGAGCCGAAGCTCTTGCCGATCCCGTTCGCTTTGATTTCTGCGGCCCGGCCGGGTTGCTGCATCCTGGCTCTTTCCTCAGTTCCCAATGAAATCGTAGGCATGGCTGCGGCTCACCGCAACCGAATAGTTTTCGCCTGATCGGCAAATTTGATTCACGGGTGCGTGCACTGATGGCGGCGCGATCACAAACGTTTGTGATTGGTAGTAGCGCCCACGCACTTCGTCATTCTAGGGCGGAGCAAGGAGCGAAGCGACGCGCGCAGACCCTAGAATCCATTCCGTGACCTCTGGGAGCTGCAACGGTGCAGAATTCTGATAGGCCATGCCCTTCGCGATCGTCACGGCATGGATCCTCGGGTCAAGCCCGAGGATGACGACCGGAGAGGGCGGCAGCACTCAATCTAATCCCTGCTCTCCGACAGCTTCGCCCTCAACCAGTCGCCGAAGGCGTTGAGCACCGGGTGCCCCGCCTTGGCGTGCTCGAAGACGAGGAAATAGGAGCGCGGCGAGGGGACGGTCGCCTCGAAAGGCTTGACCAGCCGGCCTTCGCTCAGCGCCTGGCGGCCGGTCAGCTCGTCGCCCAGCGCAATGCCCTGGCCGGCGATCGCCGCCGAGAAGACGAGGTTCATGTCGGAAAAGAAGATGCCGCCTTCGGTATCGGGATTTTCCACCTTGGACAGCGCCAGCCAGCGCGCCCAGTCCTCGGTGTCGCTGAGATGGAGCAGGCTGGCGCGCAGCACATCGGCGGGTTTGGAAAAGCCGCCCACCTTGTTGAGCAGCCTTGGACTGCAGAGCGGCGTGAAGGAGACTTCGCAGAGCAGTTCCACCGCCCGGTTCGGCCAGTTGCCGACGCCGAAGGCGATGAAGGCATCGGCGTCCGGATTGCTGACATCGTCGAGTCGCCGCGGCGTCAGCACCGACAGCGCCACATCCGGATACATTTGCTGGAACTCGCCGATATGGGTGCACAGGAACATCGAGGCAAAGCCCGGCGGGCAGGAGATGGCGAAGGAGCCGCCGACGCCGGCGCCGCTGTTCTGCGTTCCCGCGTCACCGAGCACGGTCAGCGCCTTCCTGACGTCGGCCGCGTAGCGCTGGCCGCGCGGCGTCAGCGCCACGCCCTTTCCGATGCGCTGCAAGAGATCAAAGCCGAGGTCGCGTTCGAGCAGCCGAAGCTGATGCGAGACGGCGCTACGGGTAAGGTGAAGCTCGTCGGCGGCGCGCCATACGCTGCCGTGGCGGGCAAAACTGTCGAGGGCGCGCAGCGCCTGCGTGGACGGTATTCGCAAGAGGCCTCAGGTGAACCGAATTTGCACGAGCCGGGAAAACATATCACTTTTTGACGAGCCGCTTCACTGCTTTTCTTGGACCATGGACAAACCGGTGACGACTTCGGCGCAAGAAACCGCGCTCGCCTGCATCGACGGCATCCAGCCGCTGCTGTCGGCCTGGACGCGCACCATTTTCGATTTCGGCGAGACCGCCTGGCGCGAGTACCAGTCGGCGGCCTGGTATGTCGAGCGGCTGAAGCGCGAGGGCTTTTCGGTCGAGGAAGGCTCCGGCGGCATGCCGACGGCGTTCTGCGCCCACTGGACGAATGGCGACGGCCCGGTGATCGGCATGTATGGCGAGTATGACGCCGTGCCCGGCAACTGCCAGGACGCCGCGACGGTGAAGGAGCCGCGAGAAGGCTTGGGATTTCAGGCCGGCGGCCATACCGACCCGCATTCGGGCCTCGGCATCGGCAGCCTTGGCGGGCTTCTGGCCACCAAGGCGGCGATGCTGGAGCATGGCATCAAGGGCACGCTGCGTTTCACCGGCGAGCCGGCGGAGAAGGTGAGGGGCTCGAAGCCGATCCATGCGGCAAAAGGCTATTATGACGGCCTTGCCGGCATGATCTCCTTCCATCCCTTCTACATGCTGCCGCTCTGCAACACCGCACGCTGGGACACGCATTGTGGCGCCGCCTATTCGATGATCTACCGCTTCGTCTGCGACGAACCCGAGAACTGGGGCCGCGCGGCAAGCGACGCAGCACCCATCCCGCAAGCGCATTCGGCGGTCAGGGCGCCGGGCGCCAATGACGCGCTGATGATGATGTACATGGCCTCCAAGGCGCTGCGCGATTCCATGCTCACCCATCAGGGCGGCTGGTCGATCAGCGAGGCGATCCTGACGGCAGGGCAGGCGACCGCCGACAATCTGCCGGCCAGCCTGGCCGAGATCCAGTACATGATCCGCGTGCCGACCATCGCCATGGCCGAGCAGGTGACCGCGGTGCTCGACCGTAACGCCGAAGCCGCTGCCAGGATGAGCGGCTGCCGCTACGAGCGCCACTGGGTGTCGAAGTCGCGGCCGGGGCTCGCCAACCACGCCATGGCCGAGATCACCTATCAGGCGCTGTCCACCGTAGGCGCGCCGCGCTGGGACGAGGCGGCGCGGGCGATCGCCCGCGAGGTCCAGGTCAATGCCGGCGGCGAGGCGACCGAAAATCCGTTCATCGACGAGCTGGAACAGCTGATCGCGCCGCGGGAGGCCGAGGCGATCCTGCGCCGCGATCTGCCGCCGTCGCAAGTGAATTCCACTTCCGACGACTACACCGATATGAGCTGGCACGCGCCGACGTCGCGTTTCTATGTCGCCCGCCCGGCGCTGCGCGCGGCCAAGGGCCATGTCTACCCGTCCTGGGCGATGAACGCGCTGGGCGGCATCCCCGCCACCATCGATCCGATGGTCACCTGCGCCGCCAAGACGGTCGCGCTGACGGCACTGCGCCTGCTGGAGGACAAGGCCGCGCGCGATGCCGCTATGGACGAGTTCGTCAAGCGAACCGGCGGCGGCATCGGCGGCTCGAACTGGATCGCGCCGCTTTGCGACTATGAACCGCCGATCAACTTCCGCTGGCCGGAATATGTCACCACGCCGCGCGGGCGCGACTGGTGGATCCCGGCCACTTCCACCGCATGACCGATCAACAGAACAGTCCAGAGGAGAACCCCATGACCGTCCATGACCGCATCGTCGCCGAGCCGTTCTCGCTGCAGCGCCGCAACCCCAATGGCGGCACCAAGCCGCTGACCGCCTGGGGCTTCGCCAACGAGACCGACGTCCTGACCGACGTGCTGCTCGGCTCGCCCAATTTCCTGCGCCACCTGTCGACCAGCTCGCTGTCCAGGAAACATCTGCGCGAGGCGCCCTGCAACATCCAGATCGCGCAGGCGCAGCACAAGGACCTCGTCGCCGCCTACGAGCATTTCGGCGTCAATATCCACTGGCACGAGCCGACGCCGGAACTGCCGATGCAGGTCTATTCGCGCGACTCCAGCGTCATGACGCCCTACGGCGCCTTCATCACCGCCATGGCCAACTGGTGGCGGCGCGGCGAGAACTACGCCGCCATCCGCACCTATGAGAAGCTCGGCATCCCGATCTACGACATGGTGACGGCCGGCACCTTCGAAGGCGGCGACTTCAACGTCATCGAGGACGGCGTTGTGCTGATCGGCTGCGGCGGCGCCCGCACCCAGGAAGAAGGCGCCCGCCAGGTGAAGGAATGGTTCGATAAGGAAGGTTGGGAGACGCGTCTCGCCTTCATCGACGAATATTATGTCCATATCGACCTGATGGTGGTGCCGATCGCCGAAAAGCTCACCGCCGTCTGCCTCGCCTGCACCGAACCCGGCATCGTCGACTGGCTGAAGGGCAAGGGCCACGAGATCATCGACGTGCCCTTCCAGGACACGATGGCGCTCGGCTGCAACTTCATGTCGCTCGGCAAGGACAGGGTGATCGCGCCGACCTCCAGCAAGACCTTGATCGGCCAGTTGAAGGCGCGCGGCTTCGAGGTCGCGGCCGTCGACATGAGCGAGATCTCCAAGACCGGCGGCGGCATCCACTGCATGGCGCAGGCGCTGAAGCGCGTGCCGGCGTAGCGGGCTTTCAAGGTCCGAAACCACCAAGGGGATGCTTACCCCCTGGCTGTCGGCCAGGGGGGCTTTTGTTGGCCCGGCCTGTCAGGAGACTTCGCCATATCCGTTCCGATCGACCCGGCCCTGCGCTAGGCTCCCTCCAGCCGAAACAGGATTGCCGCAAAGATGATCGTCCAGGCTTGCATCAATGGCGCCCGTACCGCCGACTTCCATCCCGCATTGCCGCTCGATCCTGTGGCGGTGGCGCGCGACGCTGCGGCCTCGGTCGCTGCGGGCGCGGCCGAGCTGCATGTCCATGCGCGTGGCGCCGACGGCCAGGAGAGCCTTGCGCCGGAGGCGATGGACAGGACGGTCGCAGCGCTCCGCCGAGCCTGTCCGGGCACGTTGATCGGCGTCTCCACCGGCGCCTGGATCGAGAAGGACGATCTTCGCACGCTAGCGGCCATCGCCGGGTGGAATGAACTGCCCGACTACGCGTCGGTCAATCTCAGCGAGGCGGCGGCGCCTGAGGTGATGGAGGCCCTGCGCCAGCGCGGCATCGGAATCGAGGCGGGGCTGGCCTCGATCGGCGACGCGCTCAGGCTTGCCAGTCTCGACCATGGCCGGCGGGTGCTGCGCATGCTGATCGAGATTTCGGAACAGGCGCTGGACGAAGCCTTCGCCGTCGCCAACGGCATCGAAAAGGTGCTGCAGCGCGAGGGTATCCACCGCTCGATCCTGCTGCATGGCGAGAACGCGACCGTGTGGCCTTTTGTTCAGCGGGCGGCGCTGCGGAAATTCTCGACGCGGGTCGGGCTGGAGGACGGAAAGGAGTTGCCGGATGGGAGTGTCGCGGACGGCAATGCGGCGCTGGTTGCGGCGGCGGTGGGGATTTATCGCGGAGCGTGACCCGGTTCCTCGCCCCCGCCAAAGGCGGGGGAGAGGTGTCCGCGAAGCGGACGGAGAGGGGGCCTTCGTAGGGCGCTCCCCCCTCTCCGTCTCGGCTTCGCCGAGCCACCTCTCCCCCGCCTTTGGCGGGGGCGAGGAAAGCGCTACTGCGTATCCGCCTTGGCCCTCAACTCCGCCCGCTTCTCATCCGACACCACGGCGAGGTCCAGCACTTTCTGCAGGCCCGCCGCGTGGCGGAAGGTCGGCTCGATCTGCACGCCGCTCTTCACCGCTTCGACGAAGCGCTGGTAGTTGGTCGGCACGGTGCCTGCGTCGAGCTCTTCCCATTTGGCGTTCTCGACATCGCCGCCGATACAAGCCCTCAGCATCGAGCCGTCGAGATTGTGCACCACCTCGACGGCGCCCTTGTCGCCATGGATGCGCAGGCGCAATTCGTTGATATGGCCGGTGGCCCAGCGGCTGGCATGCACCACGCCGAAGGCGCCATTGGAAAAATCGAGCGTCATGGCGAAGCTGTCATTGGCGTCGAGCTGGTATTCGCCGATGCGGTTGCCCGGCGCCTTGTCGAAGGCGCGCAGCCGGCAGAAGACATGGTCGATGTCGAGCGCGGCGCCATAGCTGGCGAAATCGAGGATATGGATGCCGACATCGCCGAGCACGCCGTTCGAGCCGTGGCCGCGCGACAGCCGCCACAGCCATTTCGGATCCGTGCGCCAGTCGCCCCAGAATTTCGACACCAGCCAGCTCTGCAGATAGGATGCCTCGACATGGCGCACCGTTCCGATCTCGCCGGCCTGGACCATCAGGCGCGCCTTCTGCAGCGCGGCCACGTTGCGATAGGTGAGGTTGACCATGTTGACGATGCCGGCGGCCTCCGCCGCATTGGCCATCTCGTTGGCCTCGCCGAAATTCTCGGCCAGCGGCTTCTCGCACAGCACCGGCTTGCCGGCGGCGACCAACGCCATGGTGGTCGGGTAGTGGATGCGGTCGGGCGTGACATTGGCGACCGCGTCGAAGTCGCCCCAGTCGAGCGCCGCCTCAAGCGAGGTGAAGCGCTTCGGGATCTTGTAGGCGTCGGCATACTCGCCGACGCGAGCCGCATCGACGTCAACCGCGCCGACGATGTCGACACCCTCGATGGCGCCGAAGCGGCGGGCATGTTCCTGCGCCATCCAGCCGGTTCCTAGTATCAAAAGCCGCATTTCCTGCTCCTCCGAGCGATTTGGTTCGATTCAATCTTGCCAGCCGAATGTGACCCAGGCGCTGTTTCCCCGCAATCCCTAGCAAAGAGGGAAGCGCTCTTTTAGCGAAAGCCGGCCTCGCCATGCGCGTGCAGCTTGGGCCCGCGCTCCTCGATCGGCTCCAGCGCCTTCTCGACCGGCACGTTCGGCGCGTCGAGAATGGCGGGCTTGGACCCTTGCGGGTTGTGCGCCCACTTCACCGCGTTGCGCAGCACCTTCTGCACGGTGGCGTCGTGGTAGGTCGGATAAGTCTCGTGCCCGGGCCGGAAGTAGAAGACATTGCCGGCACCGCGCCGGTAGGTGAGACCCGAGCGGAACACCTCGCCGCCCTGGAACCAGGAGATGAAGACGGTCTCCAGCGGCTCCGGCACGGCGAACTGCTCGCCATACATCTCCTCGTTCTCAAGCTCGAAGAACTCGCCGACGCCCTCGGCGATCGGATGGCTGGGGCTCGTTACCCAGAGCCGCTCGCGCTCGCCCGCCTCGCGCCATTTCAGCGTGCAGGGCGTGCCCATCAGCCGCTTGAAGATCTTCGAGAAGTGCCCGGAATGGAGCACGATCAGCCCCATGCCTTCGAAGACGCGCCGGGCGACGCGCTCGACCACCTCGTCGGCGACCGCGCCATGATCCTTGTGGCCCCACCAGACGAGCACGTCGGTCTCGGCGAGGCGGGATTCCGGCAGGCCGTGCTCCGGCTGCTCCAGCGTCGCGGTCGAGGCGGAGATCGCCTTGTCCGCATTCAGCGCCTTGGCGATGGTCGCATGCATGCCTTCCGGATAGATGGAGGCCACCACCTCATTGGTCCGCTCATGGATGTTCTCGCCCCAGACGACAGCGCGAATTGTCATGGATTGCCTCGTGAGTGATTGGGAGCCGCCCCGCGCCATAGATAGCGCCTTCATCCGCTATTGAAAGTGGTTTTCGGCCTTCGCTTCGCTGTGCATGGAGGCCGGCGCGAAAGTCTCGTTGCCGGCCAATGATATACATTCTTATGCTTTGGCGCTGATTCAACCGCCGCGCAGCCAATTGGCAAGCGCCACGCCTCGGCTACAATATCAGCCATGGGCGAAGTGCTTGTAGGGACAGCGATCTTTGCTTGCCTGGCCGGGGCCTCGCTGGTCAGCCTGATGGTGCACGAGCGCTTCCCCACTCACCATCTTGGGGACGACACCAGCGCGGTGGTGCGGCTTGCAGCGAACCTTTTCGTGGTGATGTCCTCGCTTATGCTCGGCCTGATGATCAACTCGGCCAAGAACACATTCGAGTCTATCAACGGCAACGTGCACACCTTCGCTACCGATCTCATTCTGCTCGACCGAACGCTCCGACACTATGGGCCGGAGGCTGACAGCGCCCGGCAGTCGCTCACGGCTTATGTCCAGCGCGTCGTCGAGACCTCCACGGCCGACAGCGATACGACCGTCGTCCCGAACAGGCTGTCGGAACTGCTGCTCAATCAAGTCGGCGACCTCATGGCCGGATTGACGCACACAAATGCCAGGCAGACCGCCACGCAGCAGGCCGCGACGCAGCAGCTGCAGAAGCTGGTCGAGCAACGCTGGATACTTGCCGAGCAGTCAGAGGGCGCCATTCCCGCTCCGGTGATCGTCCTGCTCGTTGCCTGGCTGACGCTGATCTTCGCCAGCTTCGGTTTCAGGGCGCCGCGCAATGGAACCGTCGTCTTCACATGCCTCATTTCCGCGGCGTTGGTGGCCGCGGCGATCTATCTGATCATCGACATGAACTCACCCTTTTCAGGCCCGATCCAGATCTCGCCGGCGCCCCTGCAAAGGGCGCTGGCGGAACTGACCACGCAATGAGTTCACCGGCTGGATTGGCCGAGCAGTTCAATCAGCAGCCTTGCCGCCACCTCGGCGCCGTCAGCGCGGATGTTGCCAGCCACAACCGCCGCGCGAGCGTGGGTTTCGGGCGCCAGCGTCACCTCCAACGCAGCCGATAACGACTCCACCGTAGGCATGGGGCCGTCGTGCGCGGCGCCGATACCGAGCTCGGCCACGCGCTTGGCCCAGTAAGGCTGGTCGCCGATCTGCGGCACGATCACCTGCGGCGCTCCCGCCCGCGCGGCGGCGACCGTGGTGCCGGCACCGCCGTGATGAATGACCGCGGCGACGCGGCCGAACAGCGCCTGCTGGTTGATCTCGCTGACTTCGAAGCAGTCATCGCGATCATCGATGAGGCCGAGCCCGGCCCAGCCCTGCGCGAGCACCGTGCGGAGACCCCTGGCGCGGATCGCTTCGATGGCGGCGCGGCCGGCTTCCTTGGCGACCGATATCGAGCCGAAGCCGACATAGACCGGCGGCGGACCGGCATCGAGGAACGCGTCGAGCCGATCGGGGAGGGGCCGTTCGTCTGGCAGGATCAAGGCGCCGGTCTGCACGGCGTCGATCAGGTCCGAGGGCAGCCATGGCCCCAGCACCGGGTCGCAGGCGAGCAGGACGGGATTGCCGTAGACATAGTCCCGGACATTTTGCACGGGAGGTAGTCCGAGCGATGCGCGCTGGCCGTTGACCGCCTCGCCGAACAGCGCGTTCTTGGTCCGGATGTCTGTCTCCCACAGCAGCCGGTTGTCGATCACGCCGACCGGCAGCGGATGTCCAGGATATTCGTGCGGCCGGTTGTGCTGCGACGGCAGCCAGATGGGGCAGAACGTGCCGAGCATGTAAGGCATGCCGCGTTGTTCCGCGACCAGCCGCGCGGCGGCGCAGGATGGGAAAAGGCCGAACGCCACCACCGCGTCGCAGCCTTCGGCGGCCGCGCTCAGCGCCTCATATTGCCTGGCGGCGATCTCGGCCGCCTGGCCGGAGATGAGCCTGGCCCGGTCCTCGGGCGACGCCGATCGCGACCGGTTGACCATTTCCTTCGCCCATTCGCGCACCGGCGCGAAGGCCGGCGCAAAAGCCACGCCGGCGCGGGCGGCCAGCGCCGCAAACTCCGCGTCGCCCGGCGCGCTCACCCGGGCCTCGACGCCATGCGCCTGCAAGGCCGCGCCCAGCGCCGCCAAGGGCTCGACGTCGCCGCGCGAGCCGTAAGTCGATAATAAGATCCGCATTCAGTGCTCCGTTTTCTTTTTTCGGAGCAGCGTTGATACGCCATGCCCGGGGGCTTGCCGCAAGTCCGGGCTGCGCCATATCTACATCCTGGGAAGGGTCGTTATCGCTCCCAGGTCAGATTGTCGCCACGGCTGCAAGCCGCGACGGCATGGCCACAGCGGCGCACATTTTGGCGCCCTTCGGATCAGCAAGTGGGGATGACACAAATGCCGGCGACACGTTCGCCGGCAGAGAAGGATTAACCCTGGCGGCCTTCCTGGGCGACCTGGGTGGGGGACCTTGTCAGGCGCGGGACGACGACAAGGCGCTTGATCTTGCCGCTTTTGTAGGCGGCAAGGAAGCGGTGATAGTCCTTGAAGACGACGCAGCCATTGGATTCCGCACGGCCGCCGCGCAGCATGTAGGTGTGGGCAAGCAAGCCGTTGCGGCCGTATTTGTTGCTGCCGCTGGCCGGCGTGAGCCTGATGGCCTCTACGCCATGGAAGCGCGATTCACGCATCGACAGATTGTAGGTGTCCGGCGGCGTCGGGCCGACATTCTTGCGGTTGACGAAGCGCGGCTGGTCGACCATCGAGCCCAGTCCCGAATGCGCCTCCAGCTTCGAGCCGTCGGGCATGTAAACGGTCCTCGCCGAAATATCGTAGACGGCGACGCCATTGCCCGTCGACGGGCCGTTGAACAGGCTGCGGAAGGCGCTGCCCAGCCCACCGCGCTCCGGCGTGTCCGGCTTGGCATAGGCGAGCATTTCCGACGCCTGCGCCTTGCGCTTGGCGGGCTTGGAATCCGCCACCATCGGCTTCGAATTCTCTACACCCGGCAGGGCCTGGTCGCCGCTTCTCGGCGAGGCCGCCGCCGGCGCGCTCTGCGCGGTGTCGGATTCGGCCGGCTGCGGCTTGCCCTTGGCGGCCTGAGGCTTCACGGCCTCCGGCCTCTGCGGCTTGGCCGCATTCTGCTCAGGCGCCTCGGTGGCGCGCTCGAGCGTGGTGCGCGGCCGAAGACCAGGCACGGCAATGCTGTCGGGCAGATCGTCCTGCGGCGGCAGCGAGGCGAGCTGGTACGCGCCGTCCTTGCCATCATTGTCGGTATTGCCGTCGACATCGGGCGCGTCGCTGTTCTGCAGCGCGACGGCGGTCGGAACATCCGCCGTATCCTCGGGCGCGACGTTGGCAAGCGCCAGCGCCAGTTCGGAAGCGCCGGGGGTCTCGGCCGGCTGCGGACCGAAGCGGGCCTCGATCGGAGCGTCCGGCTGCGCGCCGCCGAAGCGGCTGGCCGAAGGCAGGCTTGCAAGCAGGAACGGCGCGCTCTCGGCACGGGCAAAGGCATCGGCAAGCTTCTGCGGCGAAAGCGCCGCGCGCTTCACCACGCCATCGAAGCGGTCGGCGGCTCCGGCGGCCGAAGCCACCACCACGGCCTTTTCATGCGCCACGCTGTCGGGCGCCGGCAGCTTGAGCCGCGCCATCTTGCCGTAATGGCCATTATTCTTTAGTTTTTCAATGGCTTGGCCGTCATGCCTGAAGCTTGTCGCAAGGCTGAAGCACCCGACATCGCAGCCGCCGGTGAGCGAGGCGGCCTTGTAGCCGCCATTGACGCCAAGATGCGGCGCCCAGGCATTGGCGATCTGCCGGCGCTGGTCGCCAAGCGCGATGGTGCGCGGCGAAAGCATGCCTTGCGGCAATCCGTTGGAAGCGGCGGTCAGTGAGGTGCTCACAGAATAGAGCCCCGCCAAGGTGGCGGCGGACCATAAAGCGAGGGCGGCGCCGATAGCAGGCACCAGAACCCAACGATGACCAGACTTTTTCGAAGTTACCTCCCCCTGAGGAGCGTCACCCCGGTTTTTCAAACGCAAAAACGCCATACGACCACTCTCAATCGGCATGCCGGTTTTCGCACCTGGCACCCGTCACGATCACAGTTCGCCGGTGCCCCCTGCACCTTCACGCGTCTGTTGCCGATTGATTCAAAAGATGGACAAAGATGGTTAACCAATCCCTCCACCAATCGCCGATTTGGCGACGGTCCACACGAAAAAAGAGCCCTCCATGGTCTTCGCCACGGTAAAAATGCTCTCCCTCACCCGCTTTGCTGCCCGTTTTTCCGGCCTCTGTCAAGAAACCGTGAACAACGGAACCGCGACATCTTCAGCCGGCTAGAGGCCGATTGGGGTCAAAATGCGACTATTCGGCAAACCTTGAAACAGGCAGGCCGGAAATGTTGTGGACCAGCCGATCGGGCGGCGGTCCAGGACCGCTTTTTGCACCATACGGACAAACACCCCCAAAAAAAGTCACCGCGATGGGGGCAGCTTCCGCCCGCGATATCCCTCTTGACCTTCCAGTTACTGGAACCAGTAGCGTTCGCATAGGATCGTCCCGGCGGCGTCCTTCCCAATCGCGATCCAGGAGAAAAAGATGCTGACGGTCGATGTTTCCGAAACGCCGGCCGAGGCGATGCCGCCGCTGCCCGGAAGCCTGCGGCCGATCGCGCCGCTTGGGGTTCCCACCGTCAGCCGCCGTCTCGTCCTCACCGAGGCCATGACGATGAATGCCGCGAGCGGCGAGACGGTGCGGCGGCTCACGCGCCAGGAGCGGCCGGGAGCGCGCATGTACCACTGCCACATCCTCGAGCATCAGCAGCTCGGCATGATGGGCATCGTCGACGTTAAGGCATGAGGTCTCGCGTCATTCTGAGGGTGGTTTTGCTGGCGCTCGCCGGCCCGTTGATCCTTGCTCCGTCGCTGGCCGCGGGGCCCGCCCACACCATCGTGGCCGCTCGCCAGGCCTCGATGAAGGAGATGGCGGCCGCCGCCAGGGCGATCGCCGAAATGTTCGACGGCAAGCGCGCCTATGAGCCGGCGGCCTTCAAGGCGGCGGCGGACACGCTGAGCGCCCACGTCGGCGGCCTGACCGGCGAATTCCCGCAAGGCACGCTTGGCGCGCCATCGGCCGCCAAACCGGAGATCGACCAGGCCCGGCCGGAGTTCGAGGCGCTCGCCCGCCATATCGGCCGGCTCGCCGACGCGCTCGCGATCAAGGCGGGGAACGCGCCGCCGGGGATCACCGCCGACATGCGGATGACCGGCCCGCCGATGGATGGCGGCAGCCTGCTCGGCAAGCGCCCGGGCGCGGCTGAAGCCGATCCGGCCAGGATGCCGGCGGAACATCTCCTGCACCTCATCCTGCAGGACTGCACGAGCTGCCATTCGAAGTTCCGGCAAAAGCAACAGTAAACGCGGCCACCGACACGCGCTTTTCCGCACAATCAAATCAGTTTGTGCTAATATACTGAGGCCATGCTCATCCGTGCATGACAGGTTTAGGGAGGATGCGATGAAGACGATGAATCGCAGGTCTGCAATCGCGCTCGGCGTGACGGCCGCAACGGTTGCTCCCCTGTTCGCAACGGCAACATTTGCGAAAACCAAGAAGTACGGTGCGAACGAAGGCAAGGAGATTGCGCCGGGCGTCAGAGTGGTCGAGGTCGGCGCCGGCAACTCCGACATTCCCGCCTACAAGAGCATCTCGATTGTTGACGTGGTGTTTCAGCCCGGAGCGCACGCTCCTCAAAGTGTGATGGATAACGACATGGTATGCACCATTACTTCCGGCGCATTCACCATCAAGAAGGCGGACAAGGAGTTCAAGCTCAAGGTCGGTGACATGTACACCTGCTCCAAAGGCAAGACCGACGAGGCGACGAATACCAGCAAGGAAGTCGGCGTGCATCGCATCGCCGTCCTTGTGCCCGCGTAAAGGATAGAGCGACCCAGCTCTTTGATAGAGCCCCCGAACCGTTCAACGGAAGGCCTTGGCGATTTGCCAAGGCCGGCCCCGTAAAGACATATCGCGGCGGCCTTGGCCGTGCGGCTTTGCTATGGCGAGAATTCACCGCTGGATGCCTGCACCATGAGGATCTTTAGGCTAGAGGCCAAGGGTTGCGGCCGCCACAGCCAGGTACCGGCCGGCCTTGGCAACGGTGACGATGGCGATAAAGCTCCATAGGGGCTCGCGCAGCACGCCGGCCATCACCGTCAGCGGATCGCCGATAAGCGGAGCCCAGCTCAGCAGCAGGCTCCATCGTCCGTAACGGTGATAGCGCGCCGCCGCGCGGTCGAGCGCGGCAGGCTTTATCGGAAACCATTTGCGGTCGCGGAAGCGATCAATGCCGCGGCCCAGCAGCCAGTTGACCACCGAACCAAGCACGTTCCCGATCGTCGCGGCCAGAACCAGAGCGGCCGGCGAATGGGTCCCGACCAGGAGAAAGCCGACCAGAAGTGCTTCCGATTGCAGCGGCAGGATGGTCGCGGCGGCGAAGGCGGTCAGGAAAAGTCCGCCGAAGGCGGCAAGGTCACCAAGCATTGCCGCCCGTCAGTTCGCCTTTGGCCATTTCGGCTCCCTATATCTTCGGCGTGGGTCGTGGAGACAGCCGACCAGCTCCGGTTTTGGCCGGCGCGTATCACAAAAGTGACGCGCTCGCTCCCCTATATGCTAGGCTTATGTCGTCAAAACAGGGTCATCGTCATGGATGCCAGCGAATTGCAGGCCATAGGCGACACGCTGATGCGTCTCGTCACCCCCGGCATGACGCCGAAGGATCTGGTCAAGGCGGTGCGCAAGGAGCATCCCGGCGCCAGGAAGAAGGACATCGCCCGCGCCGCCTTCCACGCCATCATCGCCAATGCCGACCAGGACCCCGGCAAATCGCGCAACCTCCAGGCTTTCGCGCTTGCCGAGCGCACCCAGCAATCGGAATAAATTGCCGCGAATTGTAACATTGGGCTTGCTGGAAACTTAATAAGCGACTTCTAATTTATGGCTCCGCCGGCAACTAGCCCCAACCGGTACTAAGCCCATGACCAAAAACCTCGGCAATGCCAAACCCAGCGCTCCAGCCAAGGAGATAAGCGCCTCGCTCTTTGGCAGGGCGGCGCCGGCGCTGTTTCCGCTGGTGGTCGCGGCACTCGGCTATCTCGTCGGCCGGCATTATTTCGGCTTTTGACGCGCGGCCGGCTTCAGTTGGTTTCCAGTCTGATTGTGATTGGTCCGTCTCGGCCCCTGCGCTTGCAGCTTTGGTCCTAGGGCCTAGGTCGTTCTTGCCCTCGCATGGGCGCGAGCGCATCCTTTCCTGTAGCCGGCGGCCTCGCAAACTCCGGTCAGGCCCGGCCGCCGAACCCAGTATCACCCCCCAAGGCAGCCGGGCCGCCCATCGCTCCCCACCATTCCGCGAGTTTTCTAGTCTTTGCTCCGGATGAGGCGACGTGGGCGCCACAATCGTTTTTGTCCGTCAGATTTCAAAAATCTATTGAGTATCGGCGAGTGCCTTCGCACTAAATGTCGATCAGCTCCGCTTTCGGCAACTTAAGGCGCTCTAGATCGTATTGGGTCTAGGCACCAGATACTTGGGCGGACGGGCAGGAGCCGTATGATAACAAGCGAGCCAGACAGTGTCCGTGTAAAAGGCGTCAATGGCCAATGGATCGTGCGCGTCGTCGACGGTGGCAGGCTGACGCAGCAAGTGTTCGACATTCACGAACAGGCCGAGAGCTTCGCCGAGGAGGAGCGGCTGCGATTGGGGCTTCCCGGCGAGCCACCGGCGGCGGAGCCTGCCGGGCCGCCGCAGAGCGGACAGGCTGGCTGAAGATCGTCGACTGTGAAAATGCGAGACAAATAGGCGGACGCAGGTGTGCATTTGCCTCGACGCATTGGCCACGCAGGGCCGCCCGCTGACCCAAGCGTTTGAACACAGGTCGCCGGCGGCGCGCGGTGTTCCGACTTCGCTATCCCATATGTTGCGCCCTGAGCGTCTCCTTCATCCGCTCGAGCGCCGGCTCGCCGCCGGCCGCGAGGTCATTGGCGATTTGGGCAAGCTTGTCGTCGGCCTTGCGGTGTTTGCTGCCCCAGGCGCCTAGTGTCGCCAGCAACGGCAACAGGTCGATGCCGGCATCGGTCAGCCGGTAGATCGCCTTCAGGCCATGGCTGGGGTCGTCGCTGCGGGTGAGGATGCCTTCGTCCTGCAGCGTCTGCAGCCGCTCGGCCAGCGTGCGCGACGAGATGCCTTCGTCTGACTGCAGGAATTCGCGAAAATGCCGTTTCCCGGCGAAAGCCAGGTCGCGGATGATGAGCAGCGTCCAGCGGTCGCCGAGCAATTCGAGCGAGAGGCTGATCGGGCAGCCGGACCGTCCCTTGGTCGCCATCAACATGCTTCCATTTGTAAATCACTTTACTATTGACACCATTGCCGCTTTGCGTCAACAGTTCCAAAAGTAAATCATTGGTGAGCAGAACGAAGATGAAGAAGCTGATCCTTCAGATGCAAATGTCGGTGGACGGCTTTGTCGGTTCCGATGAGGACCGTCGCTGGCAGCTTTGGGAATGGAGCGACGACAGCGACTGGGACGAGGAGCTCAAACAGGATTTCAATGCCGTCTTCACGACCGTCGGCACCATCCTGTTGAGCCGCAAGATGGCGGAAGAGGGCTACCTTACCCATTGGGGCAATGCGGCGAAGAAATATCCGAAGGATCGCTTCTATGCTTTCGCGCAGCGCATCGTCGAGGCCGAGAAGGTCGTCGCGAGCGACAAGCTTGCAGCGTCGCGCTGGGAACGGACACGGGTCGTAAGCGGCGACCTGCCACGCGAGGTCGACGCGCTGAAGCAGGGCGAAGGCAGCGACATCGCCGTGTTCGGCGGCGCCGGCTTCGCCTCGGCGCTGATCGCCGCCGGCCTGGTCGACGAGTTCCAGCTCTTCATCAATCCGGCGGTTCTGGGCAGCGGCCGCCGCATCTTCGACAAGAGCGGGTTTGCCAGGCTGACGCTCCTCGGCTCGAAGTCCTATGCCTGCGGCATGGTGGTGAGCCGCTACGCGCTCGCGCAATGAGAAGCGGCAACCGAGCCCGCGCCGCCTTGAATCAATCTTGCGGCGCGCCTTTCTGACTGGCCCCCGGCCTCAGTGCCCCGCTTGGTCGGCGTCGGTCAGCGTGCCGAGGAAGGCGACGATGTCGTCGATCTCGGCATCGGTCAGCGCCGGCTTGTCGCCGGGCTTTCTGCCGTTGAACGGCGGGTCGGTGTTGAGGTTCGGCCAGTAGGCTTTCGGCAGGTCGTCGAATTTGTCGACCGTGCCGTCGGTCTTCTTCGGATACCAGCGCGCGGGGTCGCTGTCGCGGCTGGCGTAGAAGGCGACCGCGTCCCGCAATGTATGGAAGTAGCCATTGTGGAAGAAGCTTTTGCGCAGGGCCACGTTGCGCAGCGTCGGCGTCTTGAACAGGCCGCAATATTCGGCGCGGCCCTTGAAGTCGGTGCGCAGCGGGCCGCACAGGCCGAGGTCGAAATAATCAGGATCGGCATTGGCGGGGATCGCCGGATTGCGCGGCACGGCAATCGCGATCAGGCCATAGTCGGTGAATTGCGGCGGCTCGCCGTCATTGGCCGGCTTGCTCAGATGGCAGCTCGCGCAATTGCCCTTCGCCTCGTCCTCGAACAGCATGCGTCCGCGCAATTCCTGCGCCGAAAGCTGCGCCTTGCCGGCGAGGAAGGCGTCGTAGCGGCTGGAATAGGGATAGAAATCGGCGCTGCTCTGCTCGAAGGTGCCGAGCGCTTCCACCGCGGCGTCGAAAGCGTCCTGCGGATGGTCGAAGACATCGGCGCCAAAGGCCGCCTTGAAGGCTTCTTCATAGGGCGCCTTGCGCAGGCTGGCGGCCACCTCAGCCTCATCCTTATTGCCCATCTCGAAGGGCGACAGCAGCGGGATCCTCGCCTGGTCCTTGCCGTGGTCGGCGCGGCCATCCCAGGTCAGGCCGCCGGTCGGGCCGTTGTCGACGCTCTCGTCGCCTTCGTCCTCGGAGTCGTAGAAATGCTCGGTGAAGGCTGGCGCCGCCTGCAAATAGCGCAGCGACGGCACGGCGCGCACGCCGGGCTGGTCGAGCTTGGCTCCGCCCATCTCGACCGGCGAGGCCGAGGCCGGTCCGAAAGCGTGGTTGGGATCGTGGCAGGTCGAGCAGGCCTGCTTGCCGGAAGCAGACAGCGAAGGGTCGAAGAACATCTGCCGCCCAAGCGCCGTCAGCGCGTCGGCGCGGGCGAAGGCTTGCGCGCGCGTCATTGGGCCGGGATGGACGCGCAACGGCTCCGCGGTATTGGCGGGTGCGGTCAAGCCGACGATCGAAGCTGCCAGCAGGGCGATCGCGTGATTCCTCAATCCCATCGTCTTCGGCGACATCCTTGATTTCTTTCGCCAAGTTTCCTTCGCGACGTAAGGATCGAGTGCAACGGATTGATGACCGGCTTTCTCGCTCACGAAACCGTGTTTGACCGGGACGGAACTGTCACAAAGGTGACAAGGCGTCGAAGTAGCTGGGCATTGATGCAGTTGCGTTCCTGCGTTGCCGTCCTCCAGCCATTCCCCAGCCACGAGGCATCCTTCAATGACCCGGTCCCTTCTCTCCCTTTGCCTCGCCACCACGGCGCTGGCATCGCTCTCCGCTGCTGCCCATGCGGCTCCTCCCGGCTACGACAAGATCGACACCGTCGTGGTTATCTACGCCGAGAACCGCAGCTTCGATAACCTCTATGGCGGCTTCCCCGGCGCCAACGGCCTGGCCAACGTCTCGCCCGGCCAGGCGCGCCAGCTCGACCGTGACGGCAAGCCGCTCCCCGAACTGCCGCCGGCCTGGGGCGGGCTGACCGGCAAGGGCGTCACGCCGGCGGTGACGGAAGCGCAGACCGCCCATCTCGCCAACGCGACCTTCGCCATCGACGATCCCAAGGGCTTCAACGAAGGCACCAACGTCGTCACGCATGATCTCTGGCACCGCTTCTACCAGGAGCAGATGCAGATCGACGGCGGCAAGAACGACAAGTTCGTCGCCTGGGCCGATTCCGGCGGGCTGGTGATGGGCCATTACGACGGCTCCAACCTGCCGATGTGGAGCATCGCTAAGAAATACGTGCTGGCCGACAATTTCTTCCAGGGCGCCTTCGGCGGCTCCTTCCTCAACCACTTCATGCTCGCCTGCGCCTGCGCGCCCTACTACCCGAATGCCGATACCAGCCCGGTGAAGGGCCAGATCGCCATCGTCGAGCCGGATGGCGTGACGCTGAAGCCGGCCGACAATTCGCCCGCCTCCGCACTTGGCGGCGTGCCGAAATTCGCCAATGACGGCGCCATCACCCCAGACTTTTATGCCGTCAACACCATGCAGCCGCCCTACCAGCCGAGCGCCAACAAGCCGGCCGAGGGCGGCGACAAGGCGCTCGCCGACCCGGCTGCGCCGACCACGCTGCCGCCGCAGCACGAGATCACCATCGGCGATCTCCTGTCGCTGAAGGGCATTTCCTGGGCCTGGTACTCTGGCGCATGGCAGGCGGCGCTCGACGGCAAGAACGCGACGCCCGTGCCCAACTTCCAGTTCCACCACCAGCCCTTCAACTATTTCGCGGCCTATGCGCCCGGCACCGCCGCGCGCGCCGAGCACATCAAGGACGGCGGCCTCGGCGGCGAAGAGTTCATCAAGGCGATCGACGACGGGAAGCTGCCGCAGGTCTCCTTCTACAAGCCGCAGGGCAACCTCAACGAACATGCCGGCTATGCCGACGTGACCTCGGGCGACCAGCATCTGGCCGACATCGTTTCGCATCTGGAGAAGAGCCCGCAATGGGCGCATATGCTGGTGGTCGTCACCTATGATGAGAATGGCGGCTTCTGGGATCACGTCGCGCCGCCCAAGGCCGACCGCTGGGGCCCCGGCAACCGCGTCCCGGCCTTCATCATCTCGCCCTATGCGAAGATGGGCATGGTCGACCACACGCAGTACGACACCACCTCGATCCTGCGCTTCATCACCAACCGCTACGACCTGCCGGTGCTGCAAGGCATCGTCGCCCGCGACAAGGCGCTGCGCAACAACGACCAGCCGCCGATGGGCGACCTGACGGCGGCGCTGGATCTGACGAAGTAGCCGTTTCCTCGCCCCGCCAAAGGCGGGGAGCCGCGAAGCGGACGGAGAGGGGCCTTCGTGGGGCGCCAAGTTTAACTGCCTGGCACCGCTTTACCCCTCATCCGCCCTTCGGGCACCTTCTCCCCGTGAACGGGGAGAAGGCCAGGACGTGACGCCCGCGACAAGCCCTTTCTCCCGTCACTGTACGGGGAGAAATGTCCGGCAGGACAATGAGGGGCAGCGCTGACATTGCAGGTTGTCCTTGTCAAACCCCGTCAGCTATCAATAGCCGCCAAACTGGAGACGACACGATGGCGGACCTCAAGGTCAGAACCCGCAAGGCCGGCGCGCTCGCCGTCCTGCCGCCGGGCGGTCTGCCGGCAATCACGACGCCGACCGGCGGCGCGGTCGGTGTCGTCACGCAGGTCAGCGCGCCCGGCTTCAGCCCGCTTGACCTGCTCTATGCCTCCTTGGCCGCCTGCATGGTGCTCAGCGCCCGCATCGCCGCGACCCGCCTCGGCGTCGCCGACAGGCTCGGCGAGGTGAGGGCGAATGTGAGTGGCGACAAGGCGAAGGATGAGCCTTCGCGCATCGAGACATTCACGGTCAAACTGGAGATCACCGGCGACCTCGACGCGGCGACCAAAGAGCGCATCCTGGCCGACGCCGAAGACATCTGCACCGTCTCCAACACGCTGCGCGGCGCGCCGGTGCTTCACGCGACGCTCGGATGAGGCCGATGGCGCATCTCTCCGCGATCGACTACGCCACCGCCTCCGACGACATCCGCGCCGAGCACGACCGCGAGTTCAAGCTGCGCGGCCGCATGACCAACATGAAGCGCATCCTTCTGCATTCGCCGGCCGCCCACCGCATCTACGCCGAGTGGTTCACGCTGCGCGACCTTCTCAAGCCCGCACTCGACGATCGCGCCATCTGGCTGTTCTCGAAAGCGATTGCGGAGACGATGCTCGCCGAGATTCCGGTCACCTTCTTCCGCAGGGCGCTGATCGAGGCCGGGCTCGATCCCGAAGCGATCGATCCCACCGCGGACGAGGCGCTGCTGATGTCCTTTGGCAAAGCGGTTGCAGCCGACGCCAATACCGTTCCGGACGAGACCTGGGCGGCGCTCAGGGCCCGCTACGACGAAACGCTGCTGGTCAACCTCACCGCCTTCGCCGGCATCATGGTGGCGACCTGCGTGTTCACCAATGCGGTGAAGGTGGATCTCGACCCGGAGCTGGAGGGGTATCGGAGGCGGTGAAGCGCGGCCTTTCCTTCTCCCCTTGTGGGAGAAGGTGGATCGGCGCGTTAGCGCCGAGACGGATGAGGGGTGTTCCAGCTTGGCGATAAGCGCGAAGCCTCCGCCGCCTCATTCCTTCCAGCACCCCTCATCCGACCTCGCTTAGCGAGGCCACCTTCTCCCACAACAAGGGGAGAAGGTGAGGCCGCGCTACCTCCGCAGGAATCGGGTGGCCGAGGCGCCTCCTTCGCCCCACCTTGGTGGCAAGCAAGGAGCCATCCCGATGACCGTCCACTCCCTGAACACCAAGCGCGCTACTCGCTCCGCCGAATCCCGCGTCGCCGCGCAGGATTGGCGCGCGCTGGTATCAGACCTCAACGCCCATGGCAGCGCCGTCATGCCCGGCCTGCTGTCGGCGGAAGAATGCGCTGATATCGCCGGCCTCTACCCGCATGAGGAGCATTTCCGAAGCCATGTGGTGATGGCCCGCCATGGTTTCGGCAAAGGCGAATACCGCTACTTCAACTATCCGCTGCCGGACCTGATCGAGGGTCTGCGCACCGCGCTCTATCCGCGCCTTGCCACGATCGCCAATGACTGGAACGAGAAGATGGGCGTGGCGCTTCGCTATCCAGCCGACCACGCCGCTTTCCTGAAGCGCTGCCACGACGAGGGCCAGACCAGACCGACGCCGCTTCTCCTGCAATACGACCCCGGCGACTTCAACTGCCTGCACCAGGACCTCTACGGCGCGCTCGCCTTTCCGCTGCAGGTGGCGGTCCTGTTGTCCGAGCCCGGCGAGGATTTCACCGGCGGCGAATTCGTCCTCACCGAGCAGCGCCCGCGCATGCAAAGCCGCGCCGAGGTGGTGCCGCTGAGAAAAGGCGATGCGGTGATCTTCGCCGTGCACAACCGGCCGGTGCAAGGCACCAAGGGGTACTATCGAGTGAATTTGCGCCATGGCGTCAGCCGCCTGCGGTCGGGGCGGCGACATACGGTTGGAATTATCTTCCACGACGCGAAGTAGGGCGCAGCGCTGTTCCTCGCCCCCGCCGAGGCGGGGGAGAGGTGTCCGCGAAGCGGACGGACAGGGGGTCTTCGAAGGGCGCTCCCCCTCTCCGTCTCGGCTTCGCCGAGCCACCTCTCCCCCACTTCGCGGGGGCGAGGAACCTTCATCCTGCGGCGTTTGCGCTCTTCCCCTCGCACCCTCATTCGCGTACACGCCGGGCCAAATCCCGCCACATCAGCGCAGTTTCCCGGACCGTCCCATGATCCGTCTCGAAAATATCGGCAAGCAGAACGGCCGACAGATCGTCTTCATCGAAGCCTCGGCCGCCTTGCAGAAGGGCGAGAAGGTCGGGCTGGTCGGCCCGAACGGCGCCGGCAAGACGACCTTGTTCCGCATGATCATCGGTGAGGAACAGCCGGACGAAGGCCAGATCTCGGTCGATCGCGGCATCACCATCGGCTATTTCAGTCAGGATGTCGGCGACATGGAAGGCATGAGCGCCGTCGCCGAGGTCATGGAAGGCGCCGGGCCGGTGAGCGCGGTGGCGGCCGAGATGCGCGAGCTCGAGCAGGCCATGGGCGATCCCGAGCGCGCCGACGAGATGGACGCAATCATCGAGCGCTATGGCGAATTGCAGCATCGCTTCGAGGAGCTCGACGGCTATGCGCTGGACGGCCGCGCGCGCGAGGTGCTGGACGGTCTCGGCTTCAGCCAGGAGATGATGGACGGCGACGTCTCAAAACTTTCCGGCGGCTGGAAGATGCGCGTGGCGCTCGCCCGCATTCTCCTGATGCGGCCCGACGTCATGCTGCTCGACGAGCCGTCGAACCATCTCGACCTCGAAAGCCTGATCTGGCTCGAAAAATTCCTGAAGGACTATGACGGCGCGCTTTTGATGACCTCGCACGACCGCGAGTTCATGAACCGCATCGTCACCAAGATCATCGAGATCGATGCCGGCGCGCTCACCTCCTATTCCGGCAATTACGAATTCTACCAGGAGCAGCGCGCGCTGGCCGACAAGCAGTTGCAGGCGCAGTTCGAGCGCCAGCAGGCGATGCTGGCCAAGGAGATCGCCTTCATCGAGCGCTTCAAGGCGCGCGCCTCGCACGCCGCCCAGGTGCAGAGCCGGGTGAAGAAGCTCGACAAGATCGACCGCGTCGAGCCGCCCAAGCGCCGCCAGACGGTGGCCTTTGAGTTCCAGCCGGCGCCGCGCTGCGGCGAGGACGTGGCGACGCTGAAAGGCATCCACAAATCCTATGGCAGCCGCTCCATCTATTCCGGCCTCGATTTCCAGATCCGCCGCCGCGAGCGCTGGTGCGTGATGGGCGTCAACGGCGCCGGCAAGTCGACGCTGCTGAAGCTGGTCGCCGGAGCCTCCGAGCCCGACGAGGGCTCCGTCGCGCGCGGTCCGAGCGTCAAGATGGGCTATTTCGCCCAGCACGCCATGGAACTGCTCGATGGCGAGCGCACCGTCTTCCAGACGCTGGAGGACAATTTTCCGCAGGCCGGCCAGGCGCCGCTGCGCGCGCTTGCCGGCTGCTTCGGCTTTTCCGGCGACGAGATCGAGAAGAAGTGCCGCGTGCTGTCGGGCGGCGAGAAGGCCAGGCTGGTGATGGCGCTGATGCTGTTCGACCCGCCCAACCTCCTGGTGCTCGACGAGCCGACCAACCACCTCGACATCACGACCAAGCAGATGCTGATCGAGGCGCTGTCGCAGTATGAAGGCACGATGCTCTTCGTCTCGCACGACCGCCATTTCCTGGCGGCGCTGTCGAACCGCGTGCTGGAGCTCACGCCCGACGGCATCCACACCTATGGCGGCGGCTACACCGAATATGTCGCGCGCACCGGGCAGGAGGCACCGGGGCTGAGAAGCTAACGCATGTCTCCCGAAAGTGGGAACCGGTTTCAGGATAAAGACATGCGTAAAATCAAAACCCTAAAGCGCATGGAGCGAATCTGAAAGATCGCGACGCGCTTTTAGGCATCTTATTCAGAGCGCGTCGTAGACGGCGTCGATCAGGGCCTTGCGACGCGGGTCCATATCGTCGAACCCCAGCATGCGGTTGGTGACGTAACCGAACCCGACGCCGGCGCCGGGATCGGCAAAGCCGATGGCGCCGCCCCATCCGGTGTGGCCGAAGCTTTGCGGCGACGCGCGGCCGGCGTAGACGGGATCCTCGATCTGATAGCCGGCGGCGAAGGCGGCCGGCAGCGCGAAGCTGTCGTCCATGCCGCGAAAGCGCGGCCTCGCTGCCTCTTCGATCGCCGCGCGGCCGATCCGGCGCTTGCCTTCAAACGTCCCGCCCGCCGCCATCATGCCGTAGATACGGGCCAGCGCATGCGCCGTTGACTGGCCGTTGCCGCCCGGCACCTCGGCGGCGCGCCAGGCGCGGTCGTTGGGTGCCAGGGCGCGCGGCGTCGGGTTGTCGCATGCATGGGGAAAGGGCGAGGCGCGCACGAACTCCACCCATTCGGAAGCTTTCGGGCCCTCGATCATCTCGGCGGTTCGGAAATCTTCCGTTTGCGGCAGGCCGACATGGAAATCGGCGCCAAACGGGTCGGCGATCTCTTCCGCGATGAAGCGGCCGACGCTGCGCCCGTCGACGCGCCGCAGCACCTCGCCGGCAAGGTGGCCGTAGCTGAGCGCATGATAGACGCAGCGGCTGCCGGGCTCCCACAGCGGCGCCATGGCGGCAAGCGCATCGACATAGGGCGTCCAGGCGAGCAGGCCTGCCTCGTCCATCGGCACGGCAAGGCCGTTCAGCCCGGACTGGTGCGACATGACCTGATCGAGGGTGATGCGTTCCTTGCCGCCGGCCGCGAATTCCGGCCAATAGCGCGCGACCGGCGCGCCATAGTCCAGCTTGCCTCGCTCGACCAACATCGCGATCGCCAGCGCCACGACGCCCTTGGTGCAAGACCAGACATTGATCAGCGTGTCACGCCGCCACGGGCGGGTGCGCGCCGCATCCGCATGACCGCCCCAAAGCTCGACGACGTCTTGCCGTCGGCCACGACCGAGACGCCGCCGCCATGTTCGAGGCCTTGGGAGAAACACCAGGCGAACGCGTCGCGCACGCCGGCGAAACGCGGATCGCAGAAGCCTTCTATGGTCATGCGCGGATTCCCACCAAATGCGCCTCAGCCGAACAGCTTGGTCACAAAGCCGCTGAACCAGGCAAGCTGCGCCACGTGGTGAGCTTCCATCAGCCGGTCCTGTTCGTCCCGGTCCTGCGCGCCGAGCGTCCCATAGGGCGCGCCTTGGCGCTCCTGCCAGCGCTTGAAGCCTGCCGGGCCTTGCTCGGCATGGAACTGCAAGGCGTAGGTCTTGTCGCCGATCCGAAACGCCTGGTTGGGGAACGTCTCGCTCGAAGCCAGGTGCACGGCGCCCGCCGGCAGGGCGAAAGTATGAAAATGGTTCTGCGGAAGGAACAGCGGCCGGTCGAGGAAGTCGCCGGCTTCGGCCGTGGGCACGATCTCGAAATAGCCGAACTCCCTGATGCCGCTTGCCACCGGCCCGACATCGGCGCCGAGATGCCAGGCGATCTGCTGCGCGCCCTGGCAGATACCGAGCAGCGGCAGGTCGTTTTCCAGGCAATGCTCGATCAGCGCGGCCTCGTGATCGAGGAACGGATGCTTGTCGGTGTCGAAGACGTTGAACGGACCGCCATAGATGACGGCGCCGTCGATATTTTCGAGATCGATCGCCTCGCCCTTGAACGGCATCGCCGTGGTAACCGCATGGCCGTTCGCCTCAAGGGTCGTCTGGGCGTGATCGTCGCCCGGTTCTTCCGAGTGCCGGACCAGAACGATGCGCTTCATCGGAACTCCTGCCGCTCATTTCGCGAGAACCACGGTAGAGCTTAGCGGGTCATTGGCAATGTGCCAGCCTCCGATCGTGTTTGGCGGCGCCGCCTCTCCATTCGTCCAGGATGGAGGCATGGGCGGCGCATCTCGGTATGGGCGCCTTCATCACCCCTTCGCCAAGCCGCGATCGATCAGCCGCGCCAAGCGCGCCGAGAAGGCCTTGGCGTCGGCCGGCTTGTCGCCATCGAGCACCCGCGCTTCGTCGTAGAGCAGATGCGCGGCGTCTTCCTTGAACGCCTTGTCGTCGTCGCCGAGCTTTGCCAGCGCCGCCACGCGTTCGTGGCGCGGGTTGATCTCCAGGATCGGCTTGGCCGCCTTGTCGAGCCGGCCGGCGGCGTTGAGCAGGCGCTCGAACTGGCGGTCCGGGCCATGCTCGGGCGCGACCAGGCAGACGGCGCTTTCAGTCAGCCGGTCGGAAGCCTTCACGTCTGACACCTCCTCGCCGAGCGTCGTCTTCACGAAGGCGAGGAACGCCGCGATGTCCGACGATGTCTCGGCATCAGGCTTCGCCGCATCGTCGGGCAGCGGGATGTCGGCAAGCTCCGCCGCGCCCTGCGTCACCGACTTGAACGGCTTGCCGTCGAATTCCGGCGTCATCGTCACCCAGAAACTGTCGACCGGCTCGGTAAGCAAAAGCACCTCGATGCCGCGCGCGCGAAACCCTTCGAGCTGCGGCGAGGCCTCCAGCCGGGCGCGGTCGTCGCCGGCCATGAAGAAGATCGCCTTCTGGCCTTCCTTCATAGCCCCGACATAGTCGGCAAGGCTGCGCCAGCCTTCGCCGGAAGCGGTCGAGCGGAAGCGCGCAAGCTTCAGCAGCTGCTCGCGCCGCTCGTAATCCTCATAGAGACCTTCCTTGAGGACGACGCCGAAATTCTCCCAGATCTTGGCATAGGTTTCGGCGTCGTTTTCGGCAGTCTTGGCAAGGTCGCCGAGAACGCGGCTGGTCACGCCCTTGCGGATCGCGGCGAGCAGCGGGCTTTCCTGGATCATCTCCCGCGAGACGTTGAGCGGCAGGTCGGCGGAATCGACCAGGCCGCGCACGAAGCGCAGATAGCGCGGCAGGAGATCGGCATCGTCGGTGATGAAGACGCGCCGCACATAAAGCTTCATGCGGCCCTTGCGATCCTGGTCGAACAGGTCGAACGGCCGCGATCCGGGCACGAAGGCGAGCACGCTGTATTCCTGCCGTCCCTCGGCGCGGAAATGGATGGTCGAGGCCGGCTCGTCATACTGGCCGGCGACGCTGCGGTAGAAATCGGTATATTCCTCCGGCTTGATCTCGCTCTTCTGCCGCACCCACAGCGCCGTTCCGTCGGCGATGTCGCGCGGCTCGGCGCCGGGCTTCTCGACAAGCGTGATCGGCACCGGCACATGACCCGACTGCGACTTCGCCAGCCCTTCGAGCCGGTATGGCGTGGTGTAGGAGGTGGCGTCCTCCATCAGATGCAGCACCACGCGGGTACCGCGCCTGGGCGCCGCCTCGATCGGGATCGGCGCGATTTCATAAGTGCCCTTGCCGTCGGACGACCAGCGGAAGGCCACGTCGCTGCCGGCCTGGCGGCTGATCACGTCGACCCGGTCGGCGACCATGAAGGCGGAATAGAAGCCGACGCCGAACTGGCCGATGAGCTGCGTGTCCTCCGCCGCCTTGCCGGCCTCGACGCGCTCCATGAAGGCGCGCGTGCCGGAGCGCGCGATGGTGCCCAGCGCCTCGGCCATCTCGTCGCGGCTCATGCCGATGCCGTTATCCTCGACGACAACCTCCTTGTTGTCCGGGTGGGCCGCGATCGTGATGCGCGGCTTGGCATCGTCGCCCAGAAGCTCGGGACGGCTCACCGCCTCGAAGCGCAGCTTTTCGCAGGCATCCGCTGCGTTGGAGATCAGCTCGCGCAGGAAGACGTCGCGGTCCGAATAGACCGAATGCACCATCATGTGCAGCAGCCGCGAGACGTCCGCCTCGAATGTCCTGGTTTCCGTCGCCTTGGTGTCAGTCGTCATTCAGAATTCCTGGGTTGGTCGTTTGTCCGCCGCGCAGCACGCGCCGGGCTTCGAATCTTCAGCTATTGTTGCTTATGCCATTGCTGCTTGTGGATGCGCGTCCTGCCAGCGCCGCGGGCGCAAGCGAGACCATGTCGGGCGCCAGAATATCGTGGCGGCGGGCGAAGGCAACAAGGGTTGCCCGCACTGTCTCGGCGTCGATTTCGCCGACAATGCCGGCTTTGCAGGCATTGAGCGCGATCGTATGCGCGCTGCTCCTGCTCGCGGCCGGCCAATCCTGCAGCAGGGCATAGGCTTCCGCCACCGTCTCCAGCCGCGCCGGCAAGCCCATGCCGACAAGCACCGTGACAGGCTCTTCAAAGCGGTCGTGGTTCATGGTCTGGACCCTCTTTCGGGTGGATAGCCACGGTTCCCGGGCGAAGCCCCCCGGCCAGCATATGTCGGCGCGGGTAGGGCGGTTGCAGGGCGATGCCATGCGGCCGCGGCTGGCCTATGCCGGGGAAGGCTTGCACCTTGACCGCGCCCGCCGGCGTGGTGTGCGTCGCTGAAACCTGCTGGTTCAGGCGCGGCGGCGGCAGCGCGCTATGCGCCTTGACCAGGGCTTCGATCCAGGCGGCGACCGCCAGCGGCACCGGCGCGCGCCCCTCGATCCAGCGCGTCGCATCGGTCCTGGAACAGCCAAGCTCCTGCGCAAGGTCGCCGGCGTCCCATCGCAAGCTTCTCAAGCATTCCCGCAAGCGTCCTGCAATCATGGCAATCGCAATTCCCTTCGCCCAAATCCCATCGCGACATAGTTGGACGGACCCCGCCGTGGCGGGGCCGATTTCGCTCAGCTTCGCGCGGATGTTTCGGTGGCCGACACCTGCTGAGCGGCAAGGAACATCAGCGTCGAGGCGACCGTCCGCCGGTTCCATCCGGCGGCTTCGGCCGCGTCGAGCAGGCCGGCCAGCAGCGGCTTCAGCGCGCTTCGGCATTCGGCTTCATAGGCGAGGAATTCGCTTGCCGGATGCGTCGGCGTGGGAATCGAGCCATCTGCGCTCATCATGTTCATAAGGGCCTCCCAAGTTTTGGCGGAACGCCCGCTCCCGTTGCCGGGAGCGGGCTCTCGTCAGCGTCTCAGAAGTCCATGCCGGCGCCGGTCGGCACGGCCGGAGCGGCTTCCTTCTTCGGCTTTTCGGCCACCATCGCCTCGGTGGTGACGAGCAGACCGGCGACCGAAGCCGCA
This sequence comes from Mesorhizobium sp. M2A.F.Ca.ET.043.05.1.1, assembly GCF_003952445.1. Classification (NCBI taxonomy): domain Bacteria; kingdom Pseudomonadati; phylum Pseudomonadota; class Alphaproteobacteria; order Hyphomicrobiales; family Phyllobacteriaceae; genus Mesorhizobium; species Mesorhizobium sp. M2A.F.Ca.ET.043.05.1.1. The sequence goes on along the minus strand of NZ_CP034446.1, from coordinate 2,690,104 downwards.
TCCTGCAGCGCGGTGCGCACCACCTTGGCGGGGTCGATGACACCCTGCTTGTAGAGGTCGCCATATTCGCCTGTCTGGGCGTTCCAACCATAGGCGCAGTCGGTTTTCTCGCGCAGCTTGCCGACGATGATCGAGCCTTCCGATCCGGCATTCTCGGCAATCTGGCGCGCCGGAGCCTCGATCGCGCGCCGCACGATGTCGACGCCGTATCTCTGGTCGGGATTGTCGACCGCAACCGCGTCGAGCGCCTTGGCCGCCCTGAGCAGGGCGACGCCGCCGCCGGGCAGGATGCCTTCCTCGACCGCGGCGCGCGTGGCGTGCAGCGCATCGTCGACGCGATCCTTCTTCTCCTTGACCTCGACTTCCGTCGCGCCGCCGACGCGGATCACCGCGACGCCGCCGGCGAGCTTGGCAAGCCGCTCCTGCAGCTTCTCGCGATCATAGTCGGAGGTGGTCTCCTCGATCTGGGCCTTGATCTGCGTGACGCGGCCCTGGATCTCCTCCTTCTTGCCGGCGCCGTCGACGATGGTGGTGTTCTCCTTCTCGATCGCGACCTTCTTGGCGCGGCCGAGCATCTCCAGCGTGACGTTCTCCAGCTTGATGCCGAGATCCTCGCTGATGGCCGTGCCGCCGGTCAGGATGGCGATGTCCTCCAGCATGGCCTTGCGGCGGTCGCCGAAGCCCGGAGCCTTGACGGCGGCGACCTTCAGCCCGCCGCGCAGCTTGTTGACCACCAGCGTGGCCAGAGCCTCGCCCTCGACATCCTCGGCGATGATCAGCAGCGGCTTGCCCGACTGGACGACGGCCTCGAGCACGGGAAGCAGCGCCTGGAGGTTACCGAGCTTCTTCTCATGGATCAGCACATAGGGCTCGTCGAGCTCGACGCGCATCTTGTCCTGGTTGGTGATGAAATAGGGCGAGAGATAACCGCGGTCGAACTGCATGCCTTCGACGACTTCCAGCTCGGTCTCGGCGGTCTTGGCTTCCTCGACGGTGATGACGCCTTCGTTGCCGACCTTTTCCATGGCCTCGGCCAGGAAGCGGCCGATCTCGGCGTCGCCATTGGCCGAGATGGTGCCGACCTGGGCGATCTCGTCGTTTCTTGTGATCTTGCGCGCATTGGTCTTGAGTTCGGCGACCACCGCATCCACCGCTTTGTCGATGCCGCGTTTTAGATCCATCGGGTTCATGCCCGAGGCGACCGCCTTGGCGCCTTCGCGAACGATCGCTTGGGCAAGCACGGTGGCAGTCGTGGTGCCGTCGCCGGCGAGATCGTTGGTCTTCGAGGCGACTTCGCGGACCATCTGGGCGCCCATGTTCTCGAACTTGTCCTCAAGCTCGATCTCCTTGGCGACGGTGACGCCGTCCTTGGTGATGCGGGGGGCGCCGAACGACTTGTCGATGACGACGTTGCGGCCCTTGGGACCAAGCGTCACCTTCACCGCGTCGGCGAGGATGTTGACGCCGCGCAGCATGCGCTCGCGGGCGTCGGAATGGAATTTGACTTCCTTGGCAGCCATTGGATCACTCCTTGTCTAGGCAGCTTTCATTGACTGGGTTGCGGTTTGATCGAAGCCCCGGTCAGGCGGCTTTCTTCAGCGTCGCGGCCTGTTCGATCACGCCCATCACATCGCTTTCCTTCATGATGAGCAGGTCCTCGCCGTTGAGCTTGATCTCGGTGCCCGACCACTTGCCGAACAGGATGCGGTCGCCGACCTTCAGGTCGAGGGCCACGAGCTTGCCGCTCTCGTCGCGGGCGCCCGGGCCGACGGCGATGACTTCGCCTTCCTGCGGCTTTTCCTTGGCGGTGTCGGGGATGATGATGCCGCCGGCCGTCTTCTCTTCGGCCTCGATGCGGCGGACGAGCACGCGGTCATGCAGTGGACGGAACGTCATATCGTTCTCCTTCAGGACAAACAGATTGCGAGAGGTCCCTCCGCTCCGGACCGGAGGACCGGAGCGGGGCTCGCGACCCTTTCGGCGTCGCGCGCATGTCGACCTAATTTTGCCTTCTTCTACTTTCAAGGGGGTGCCAAAAAAATTTTGGCACTCTCGATCGTCGAGTGCTAGCGCGCTGAAAACATGCGGTAAATTGGGTCGCTCCGACAAAGGAAAGGCTTGAATTCGCGATTGAGCTGAACAAGATTATCGGCGCCCGGCAGCGCCGGACCGCTGAGAAATTAGAACCCGAACCAAGGAGTTTTTGGAGACGGAGGACAGAAATGGACCGACAGACGCTCTCGCCGATCATTCCTTCCCTTGCTCCCGAAATATCAGACCTTTCGCTCGACCGGCTGCTGTCGCCGGCCAGCCATTTTCAGCACCCGCGCGATGTGCTGGAGGACGGCTCGCTCGACATATGGGAAAAGCGGGCGATCCTTTCGTCCTGGGCATCCGACGCCTGCGCCGTGGAATCGATGCCGGCGCTGCGCCAGCCGCCGGGGGCCGAGCGGCCGGTCTCCTTCGACGACATCATGGATGCGCTGCGCCGACTCGACGCAACCGCCCCGTCGCCCAGCGGCCCTGCCGATGACGACCACCGGCAGCTGGTCGACCGGCTGAGCGCGTGAGGGCGCAAGGCGATGGCGAGCACGGTCAGCTGGGAATTCCGCTTGCAGATGAATGGCTATGGCCTGACCACTGCCGAGATCCATTATCATCTGCCCGACCATCCCAGCCTGCTGCAGCTTTACGTCTGGCAGGACTATGATCTCGCCCCGGATTTCCCCACGCTGAGGGGTTTTCTGGGCTTTTGGGAACGCGAGTTGGCGGGCGCCTTGCATTCCGTCCGGGTTGCCCACCATCGGCTCATCAGGCCATCGGAATGGCGGGCCGTGGACGGGATCATCCCGATCCATTGAAGATCAGCTCCATCAAGGCGGTCGTGTTGTGCGGCCGCCTTCCATCATTGCCTGCCCGCGCGCGAAGAGGGTGGCTTTTCACGACCTTGAAGGGGGCTTCGGGTTGGGCCCTTGACGTCCCGGATCTGAATTCCCAGATGGATTTTGCCGGTGCTTTGAGAGACCGGCAAGGGTCAAGGGGCGCCGCTTCCTTGGCGCTCCTCGTATCTATGTTGCTCAATGGAGGATGTAGCTATGAGAACCAGCTTTGACTTCACTCCCCTGTTCCGGTCGAGCATCGGTTTCGATCGAATGTTGAACGCGCTCGAAACGGCGAGCCGGATCGAAACCGTCGACAATTGGCCACCCTACGACATCGCCAAGACCTCGGAAGACGACTATCGCATCAGCATGGCGGTGGCAGGCTTCGCGCAGGACGAACTGGACATTACCCAGGAGCAGAACATGCTCATGGTCTCGGGCCAGAAAGCCGGCGAGGATAAGGGTGAGTACCTGCATCGAGGCATCGCCGGTCGCGCATTCCAGCGCCGTTTCGAGCTTGCCGACCATGTCAAAGTCGTCGGCGCCAGCCTGGTCAATGGCCTGCTGACCATCGATCTGAAGCGTGAAATTCCGGAAGAGATGAAACCGCGCCGGATCGAGATCGCAGCCGACAAGGCGATGCCAAAAGGCGCGACGAAGAAGATCGAAGCCGAGAAGCACGCGGCCTGAGGCCTTCCTGTCGGCGCCCCCGCGCAACGCGCCGGGCAGATGGCCCGGCGCACCCGGAAGCCTTTTCAGACCGATGAGCAGAAAGGAGGAAACCATGAGTGTCCGTGACCTGATTCCCTGGGGCCGCAGCAACGGCAACCAGGTTCCAAGCCTGTTCCGCGACGGCGAACGCGATCCCTTCCTGTCGCTGCATCGTGAGGTGAACCGCCTGTTCGACGATGTTTTCCGCGGCTTCGACAGCCGGTTGCCGTCTTTTGGCGGTGTCTCCGCCCTCGGCTCTGGTTGGCCGAGCGTCGAGATCTCCAGCGGCGAGAAGGAGATCAAGGTGACGGCCGAGGTGCCGGGCCTTGAACAGAAAGACATCGAAGTTCTGTTCGACGACGGCGTGCTGACTCTGCGAGGCGAGAAGCGCTCGGAGACCGATGACAAGGATAGGCAATTCTCGGAGCGGTACTATGGCCGCTTCGAGCGTCGCATCCCGGTCGGCTACGAGGTCAAGGAAGACGAGGTGGAGGCGCGCTTCAGGAATGGCGTGCTGACCGTCACCTTGCCGAAGAGCGAGAAGGCGCAGTCGCAAGTCAAGCGCATCGACATCAAGAGTTGATGCAGAGACGCGGGAGGTCGTCCGATGCGCCTCCCGCGCAATCTTCCATGACAGCCACGGCAGTCGGATCCGGGGCGCGGTCGTCAGGGGCGGCGCGCAGAGAGAAAGTTGACGGACGGAGCTTCTCTGTTCCGTCGCAAAGTCTTCGTATCCACCATATGAATGATGCCAAACAGCTCGATGAATGATGCCAAGCAGCTCGGTGCCTTCTCCCTTTTACAGCGGCGAATTTCAGCACCCATCGCGAGATGAAGTTAACATATGTTATGCCCGGCAGGCAGATCACCTGGAAGCGGTTCCGCATAAGATTGCGACCGGCGATAACCTTAATTTCGGTTTCGGTTGCATAGGCTTCCCGAAAGGAAGGTAAAGGGCTAGATTAGCAATTCATTAAGTACGCGTGGGGCGTGAGTAAGGGATGTGTGGTGATGAATTTCAAGTCTCTGATCAAGCGGGCCGAGGACGTCGATAAGGAATTTCAGGAACTCCAATCGGATCTGGCGGAAGCATTCGAGGACGTTCTGAAGGATGATGAACAACCGCCGTCGGGAGACGATGCCGTTGCCGGTCAGGAACTCGTGGCAAGCGACGAAAATCCGCCGCCCGAAGAGCAGCAGCCCGAGGCAGCGTCATCGCGGTTGACGCCCCATACCCAGACGCGGCTCGCCGCGCTGGAGGCCGTCGCCGGGCTTTTCCGCGATGGGCAGGGCCATCTGCAGGAGATAGAGGCGAAGCTGGCGGAGATCGCTACCGCGCATCACATGACGCGCGAGGTCCTCAACGTCTTCCACCGCGACGTGTTGCGCTCCAACGAGCTGGAGCTGGCTAATCTCGCTCTTACCGCCGAACACAAAACGATTTCGGAACAATTGCTTGACGCCGCCCGCAAGCAGCGCGAGCGCGACGGCGCGACCGAGGCCTGGCAACAGCGCGAGGCGAGCCTCGTCCAGGACCGCGAGCAGTTGCGCTCGGCCCTGGCGGCCGTGCGCCTGGAACTGGTGGAGATGAGCAATGAGAACGCCAGGCGCGAGACGGAGTTCGGTGAGATCGTCAAAGCCTTGACCGCCAAGACCGTCGAAGTCGACAGGCGCGGCGCCGAGAACAAGCTGTTGCGCGAGAAGCAGGTCGGCCTCACGGTCGACCTGGAGCAGGCGCAAAAGCGCGAGGCTGAGGCCCGCCACAAATTCGACGAGTTCGCGGCAACCCACGCCCGCGAAACCGCCCATATTGCCGAGCTGATGGCTCAGATCGGCAACCACGAGAAGGAAGAAACCCGGCTGCAGAAGGCGCTGGAGGCAACCCAGGCCAGGTTCGCCGAAACAGCCGAGGCGGCCCGCATTGCCGAAAGCGACAGCGCCGCCGAATTGGCGCGCAGCCAGGCCGAGATGCGTGGTTTGCGCGCCGAAATGCAGGAGCTGCAGTCGCGCCTGGACAAGGTCTCGACCGACAATGGCGAAGCGACGGCCGAAATCGCCAGGCTCAAGGGGCAGTTGAACGATGCCGTCACCGAACGCCAGATCGCCGAGGAAAGGCTCGCCGTTCTCAGGGAGGAGAGCGAAGCCGACAAGAAGAATTTGTCGGAGGTCAGCACCAATCTCTCACAGCTTTCGTTGCAGCAGGCGTCCGAGCAGATCCAGCTCGATATCCAGAAGCAGGAATGCGAGGATCTGCATGCCGAGGTCGAAGCGCTCAATGCCCGCATCCGGGAATTGCTGCCCTACGAGCGGCTGCATCGGGTGACCGACGCAAGGTCGCGCAAGGATGCCGCGCCTCAGGCCAACGGGATCATCGCGGAAGCGGCGCGGCCCGCCGCGCGGCGTGTTCCGCGGCGGAACCTGCGAGCCAACGCTGGCTGAGAAAAACCGCTGCGCCCGGAATTGCTTTGGCGGGCTACTTTCCCGCCATGCCGTCGGCAAGGTCCTGCGCCTGCTTGAGCAGCGCCGGGAAGGACGGATCGCCGGGCAGGCGCTCAGCCATGCAGGCGCGGTAGTCGGCATCGCCTTTTTCCCAGGCGGCGTTGGCGGGATCGGAGGCCTGCGGGTTATCCTGATCCGAGCCCTCGTTGCCCTGCTGGGCCTTCTGCGCGGCGGCGTCGGCGGCTGCCCAGATTGAATCGCAGGCTGCGATCTTCGGCACGGCGGGCGAGGCGGGCGCCTCGGCAATCAGCACGCGGTCGCCCTTGACGACCACCACCACGACATGCTGCTCGTAGATCGGCCCGACATCCTGCGTCCAGCCGCCGAGCCGGGCCACCACCATGTCGGCGCCGTCGGGTTTCTTCAGCGGAAAGTCGAGCGTGCCCGAGAAGGCGGCGTCGCTGCCGATGGCCTGGGTGTAGAAGCTGTCGAGCTTCAGCGCTGCGCCGATGTCGGTTGGCAGCTTGAAATCCGCTTCCGCCTCGGTCGACTTGGACTTGAGCCAGCGTTCGGTCAGCCCGCGCGTCGAGACGACGATGCTCGGGCCGTCGTCGCTCTGGGCATAGCGCAGCCCGTCGAGCATGCCGTAGCCGATATCGGAAGCGTTGAGGCTTTCGATGTTGTTGGTGCCGGTCGTCGGAAAGCCCTTGACAGAAAGCGGGCCGAGAATGGCGGCGAGACGCTGCTGCAGGTCGGCCAGCGCCTTCTCGTTCTGCGCATCGATGGTTTCGATGGCCGTGTTCGCACTTTCCTGCGCCGTGATGTCGGCGATCGCCTTGTCGCGCGCCGCGATATAGTCGTCTTCCGGCGAGGCGGCGAGCGCCGCGCTGCCCGCCAGCGCGAGGAGAAGTGTCAAGACCAGCCGCATGATGTGCCCCGTTTCGCCCAAAACCGTATGCATGTCTTGCAGGCAAGATTGGGCTAAAAAAAGACTTAGGCGCTGCCGCCGAAGCTGCCAATCTACCCCTCGTGGGGGAGATGCCCGGCAGGCAGAGGGGGGCGCGAAGGAACGCAAACCATTGAGGTCGTCATCCTAGGACGAAGCAAGGAGCGAAGCGACGCAGCGCAGACCCCAGGATCCATGCCGTGACGCTAAGGTGTTGCAACGGTTCATAATTCTGCTCCGCTGCGTCCTCCGGAGAAGGTCACGGCATGGATCCTCGGGTCAAGCCCGAGGATGACGAAGCGCTGGGACGGGCCGATCCAAGTACCGATACGTCGGCGGGACAGCGCCCCCCTCTGTCCTGCCGGACATCTCCCCCACAAGGGGGAGATCAGCAGTTCCCGCCTCTGCGCGTTATGCCTTCCGCTTCTCGACTTCCGCCTTGCGCAACAGGAACCGCTGGATCTTGCCGCTCGGCGTCTTTGGCAGCTCGGCGACGAACTCGACCTCGCGCGGATAGGAATGCCCCGACAGCCGCTTCTTCACATGCTGGGCGAGCTCCTCGGCCAGCGCCTCGCTGCCTTTGTAAGCGGGCGCCAGCACCACGAAGGCCTTGACGATCTCGGTGCGCTGCGGATCGGGCACGCCGACCACCGCCGCCTCGTTGACCGCCGGGTGCTCGATCAGCGCGCTTTCGACATCGAAAGGCCCGATGCGGTAGCCGGACGAGGTGATGACGTCGTCGGCCCGGCCGATGAAGGAGACCGAGCCATCCGGCTCATACTCCACCGTGTCGCCGGTGCGATAATAGCCGCTTGCAATCGCCGGCGTTTCCGCCTGGTGGTAGCCGTCGAACCAGCGCAGCGGCGAGTTGGCGATATCGACAGCAAGCACGCCCGGCTGGTTGGGGCCGAGCTCATTGCCCGCTTCGTCCAGCACCACCATGCGATAGCCCGGCATGGCGAAACCGGCCGAGCCCGCGCGTACCGGATGCCTGAGCCCGTGATGGTTGTTGACCATCATGCCGTTCTCGGTCTGGCCGTAATGGTCGTGGATGGGCGCGGCGAGATGGGCGTCGAACCAGCGGATCACTTCTGGGTTGAGCGGCTCGCCGGCGCTGCTCACCACGCGCAGCTTTCCTTTGACGCGGGCGGCCGCCTCGGGCCCTTCCGCCATCAGCAGGCGATAGGCCGTCGGCGAGCCGGCAAGGCTGGTGACGCCCAGCCGCTCGATGATGTCGTAGGTCGATTTGGCGTTGAAGGCGCCTTCGTAGAAGGTGGTGGCGATGCCCAACTGCAAAGGCCCGGTGATGGCGTAGTAGAGCCCGTAGGCCCAGCCGGGGTCGGCGATGTTCCAGAAGACGTCGTCCGCCGTGAGCCCGATCGCGTCGCGCATATAGGCGCCGAAGGCAAGAAGCGCGCTGAGCGGCACCGGCACGCCTTTCGGGTGCCCGGTGGTGCCGGAGGTCGACATCATCATGAACAGGTCCGAGCCCTTGCGCATCACCGGCTCGCAGTCGGGGGAGGCGGCGGCGAGCGCCGCGCGGAAATCGATGTCGCCTGCGGGCAGCGTCTCGCCGGGGGCGAGGATGGTGGCGACGCGCGGACGGTTCTCCACCTCGTCGAGCTTGCCGCGGTTGGCGGGGTTGGTCACCACCAGCTTCGCCTTGCTGTAGCTCAGGCGATGCTCGATCGCCTTCGGGCCGAAGGCGGTGAACAAAGGCTGGTAGACCGCGCCGATCCGCCATGTGCCGAGGATCAGCGCCACGAGTTCTGGAATGCGCGGCAGCATGCCGGCCACGACATCGCCGGGGCCGACGCCGAGACTTTTGAGCAGGGTGCCGACGCGGCCCGACATGTCGGCGAGGTCGTCGAAGGAATATTCGCGCAATTCGCCGCCGGCCGAAATCGCGCGCAGCGCCAGCCGGTTCTGGCCTGTATAGCGGCCGCAGCATTCGACATAGGCGTTGATGCCGGTGGCCGGATCGCCGTGAAGCCGCGCGATCTCGTCCTCGATGCGGAAGCGCTCGACGGCATCTTCGTAGCGCGGCAGCGCCGGCATATCGGTCATGGCAGTCCTCCCTCGGGCGGCGGATCATCTCCCCATGATCGCCGCCCGAGGGAGATTGCCTGAAAAGAGGGCGCTGGTCGATTGCGGCGAAAGTCGATGAGCCCTGGTAAGCGAGTGAGGTCGCGCTCCACGGCGCCCCCTCTGTCCTGCCGGACATCTCCCCCACAAGGGGGGAGATTGGCGGCTTCAGCGCCGGCCCTTCATTACAAACATCGGCGATTGGCGAAACCCGGCGCGACATCCGATCTCCCCCCAAGTGGGGGAGATGTCCGGCAGGACAGAGGGGGGCGCGAAGGAATGAGACGCGGCCGGGTAGCGTGCTTGGCTCTGAGTCAACCGCGCGGTTGACCTCGCCGCCCATCCATCCGATATCCCCGCGCAAATCTGTTCCGGGATGTCCATGACCACCGATCTCAAACAACCGGCCGCCGACGCCGCCTGGCAGGACGATGTCCGCGCCGGCGTGCGCCATGTGCGCGACCTTGCCCCGCTGCCGCTCTCGCCGGCCGAGCGCGCCGCCGCGCAGGAGGCCGCGGCCGCCCACAAGGTGCGCGTGCCAAAACCCTATCTCGACCTGATCGACTGGAACGACCCGGACGATCCGATCCGCGCCCAGGTGATCCCTTCGCCCGACGAGCTGGTCGCTGTCGAAGGCGAGCTCGACGATCCGATCGGCGACCACGCCTTCAGCCCCGTTCCCAGGCTGACGCACCGCCATGCCGACCGCGTGCTTCTGTTCCCGACCTATCAATGCGCCGTCTATTGCCGTTTCTGCTTCAGGAAGGAGTCGCTGACCTCGATCGGCCGCGGCTATACGCGGGAAGCCCTGGAGCCGGCGCTGGCCTATATCGCCGGGCATCCCGAAATCCGCGAGGTGATCCTGACCGGCGGCGATCCGCTGTCGCTGCCCGATAAGGCGCTGGCCGAGATCCGCGCCCGCCTCGAGGCGATCCCGCATCTCAGGCTCCTGCGCATCCACACCCGCGTTCCGGTGGCGCTGCCGTCGCGCATCACGCCCGGCTTGGTCGATGCGCTGCAGGGCCGGCTGATGGTGAGCGTGGTCACGCATTTCAATCACCCGCGCGAGCTCACTCAGGAAGCCGAGGCGGCTTGCCGCGCGATGCGGCAGGCGGGTTTCGTGCTGCTCAACCAGAGTGTTCTCTTGAAAGGCGTCAATGATCGTGTCGAGGTGCTGGAAGAGCTCTGCCGCGAGCTGATGTATCGTCTCGGCGTGAAACCCTATTACCTGCACCACGGCGACCTCGCGCGCGGCATGGCGCACCGCCGCACCACGATTGCCGAGGGCCAGGCGCTGGTGGCGGAGCTGCGCCGGCGGCTCTCCGGCATCTGCATCCCGACCTATGTCATCGACCTGCCGGACGGCGGCGGCAAGGTGCCGCTGGCGGCAAGCCACATCGAGGGCCGCGACGGCGGCACCTGGCTGATCAGAGGCCAGGACGGCAAGGTGTGGGAATACACGGAAGTGGTTGGCCAGGACTGACGCCGTATCTGTCTTGCCGGCGTCCGGCGACGGCGCTTGCCCGCCCGACTTTGGCCCCCATTGCGCAGCAGAAGGAACTCCATCTCGCGCCCCGCATTCTATGAGCGGGGGCTGAAGGAGCGCAGTGTGAAGGCTTTGTTGGGAATTGCCGGTGGGTTCGTGCTGACCCTGGCCGTGTTCGCCAGCGGGCTTGTCTTCGCCACCTGGATGCTGGCCGCCAAGCCGGTGCGCCAGGCAACGCCCACGATCGGCGTTTCCGAGCTCTGGACGAAGGACGCTCAGCCGGTCGATCCGCAGAAGCAGAATCTCGAGCGCATTCCAGCCCAGCAGGCCGCGCCCGCCAAGGCAGGCGGCGAGCCGGCCCTGGCGAACCCGTCAAGGCGGGTGGCGCCACCCAGGCCGCGGCGCTCGCGGCCCCGGTGGCGCCAGCACAGCCGCGGCTGCAACCATTGCCGGGCGTCTCCGGGCCCGGTCAGCCCGCGCCGGACGCCAACGCGGCCCAGCGGCCGGCGCCGGCCGACCAGCAGGCTGAGCTGCCCGTCGCCCATCTGCAATGGTGCGCCGCCCGCTACCGCAGCTACCGCCCGGAGGAAAACAGCTACCGCTCCTACAGCGGCGAGCTGCGCCCCTGCATCTCGCCCTATTACGATCCCGGCGACCGCACCGCCTCGACCGGGCAAAGCGATCAGACCGGCGATCAGGGCGCGAACGACAGGCAGGCCGCCACGGCCGGCGACCGGATCAACGAGACGAGCGACGACCAGGCCGAGATGCAGGGCTACGCGCCGTCCGGCGACGGCTACGCCACCACCTATGGCGGCCCGCCGGAAGAGATCTCGCCCGAGGCGGAGGCCGCCCAGGCCTCCGGCCGGCAGGTCTCGGCCGACCATGTCGACTACTGCTTCAGCCGCTACCGCTCCTATGACCCGAGCGACAACACCTACCAGCCCTTCGACGGCGGCCCGCGCCGGCAGTGCGAGTAGGGCGCCGGCGCCCAGCGGTTCGCGTTTCCTCGCCCCACGAGGTGGGTACGAAGTGGGGAGAGGTGGCCGCGAAGCGGCCGGAGAGGGGCCTGCGGCGCTGGTGGGCTGGCACAGGTCCTTCAACGTCGGCGCTCCCCCTCTCCGTCTCGGCTTCGCCGAGCCACCTCTCCCCATTTTATGGGGGCGAGGAAAAGAGCCTTCACCCCACGACCTTCCTCGGATTCATCACATTCGAGGGATCCATCAACGCCTTGATCGCCTTCGCCAAATCCCGCTTCACCGGGTCGGCATGCCGCTCATAGGCCTCGCGCTTTTCCAGCCCGACGCCATGCTCGGCCGAGAACGAGCCGCCGGCCTCGTGCAGGCCTTCGTAAAGCACGTCCTCGATCGCCGCGTGCCGCTCATGCGGGAGCGGGCCGTCGCAATTGATGGAGATGTGCAGATTGCCGTCGGCGAGATGGCCGTAGACATAGGGCGCGTAGGCGGCGTCGATCCGCTTCAGCCCGGCCTCGACGCGCGCCACATAGGCGTCCAGCGCGCCGCCCGGCACGGACACGTCGAAGGAGGGCGCCATCGGGTGCGCGCGCTCGATGTGCTCTGTCTCCTCGCGCAGCCGCCACATCTGGGCGGCTTGTGCCTCGGAGCTCGCGACCAGCCCGTCGAGGATGCCGGCCTCTTCCCAGATCGCCGCCAGCCCTTCCTCCAGCACGCCTCTTGCCGCCTCGACACTGTCGGCGCCAAGCCCCAGCACCAGAAGGCAGGGCGCATCGAGCGGCAACTGCCCGGGCGCATAGCCCAGCCCCCGCTGCATCAGCGAGGCAAAATTGCGCCACAGGATCTCGGCGGCGGAAAGCCGCGCGCTGGTCGAGCCCAGGAAATGCCGCACGATGCGCTGGGCGCTGGCCGCATCCGGCACGCCGACCAGCGCCGTGGCGCTGGCGCCGGCCACCGGATCGAGCCGCACCGCCACGCGCGCGACGATGCCGAGCGTCCCCTCCGCGCCGATGAAGAGATGTTTCAGATCATAGCCGGCGCTGGTCTTCAGCACCCTTGTGAGATCGGAAAACACCCGCCCGTCCGGCAGCACGGCTTCGAGGCCAAGCACACGGTGGCGCATCGTGCCGTTGCGAAAGGCCATGATGCCGCCGGCATTGGTGGAAACCATGCCGCCAATCGTAGCGCTGCCGCGCGCGGCAAGGTCGATGCCGGGGTCCAGCCCATGCGCGGCCGCCGCCTCCTGCAGCGCGCCCAACGTCACCCCCGCCTGCACGATCGCCACCCGCGCGAACGGATCGATCTCCTCGATTTGGTTCTGTCCGCCAAGATCGCAGATGATCTGCCCATCAGACGTCGCTGCCCCGCCCGCCAACCCCGTGCGTCCACCCTGGGCGACAAGGCTGACGCCACGCTCCGCGCAAAACCGCACCAGCGCCGCAACCCCCTCGACATCGCGCGGCCGCACCAGCGCCGAAGCCCCGAAATTGCGGGCGTCGAAGCCGGGATCGCGCGAGGCGAGTTCGGCGGCGTCCCAGATGGTGGCGGTGGGGAGAAGAGCGCGGAGGGCGGGGAGGAGCATGAAGGGTATACCTGGGAGGTTAAAGCCCACCTATAGAGGCCGCTGGCGGTCAAAGTCACTCCTAAGCCGGAAGTAATTATGAGTCGCCGGGTCAGCTATCTACCATTGCTTAGATCATGTCAGGACGTTGGCACCAACCAGGCACCTGCCGCAGATATTTAAATGGACCACCCAAAAAAAATATGCGAGAACTAGTCCGCATCTGAAGCGCGAAAAAATCTGCAAAAATCAACGAAGAATGGCTAAGATATGGACTTGCTGGATAAATTGTCTGAAAATGTGGTCCAGTTGGCCAGGCTGGGCCTTTCCGGCCGATCGCAAGACGTGCAGGCGTATGTCAGGCAATCGATTCGCAAATTGCGACAGCAAAACCCGGAGCTTGCGAGCCAGCTATCGGAGTTGCTTGCGCTTGCGCCGACATCGCTCTCTCCGCTGCGGGATTTTGGAGGGGCAATCGTTCCTGTGGATGCCGATTCGCGACTCGCTCTAGCTAAAAGCGAGTTTCCAGTGGTGTTGTCTGGCAGCCCTATCTTGGACCGGAACCTGAAGGCCAGGATCGAGCAGATTGTCGTCGAGCAACGTCAGCTGTCGGCTCTTGAACGGGAAGGCTTGGGGCCGACCAGGTCACTGCTTTTTGTTGGACCTCCTGGGGTAGGGAAGACAATGAGTGCGCGATGGCTGGCATCGTTGTTAGGGAGGCCATTGATAACCCTCGACCTCGCTACAGTAATGAGCAGTTATTTGGGAAAGACGGGAGGAAATATAAGGTCTGTTCTTGAGTATGCTAAGAGTGTCGAGTCAGTTCTTCTGCTCGATGAGTTTGACTCTATTGCAAAGAAGAGAGATGATGAAGGTGACGTCGGAGAATTAAAAAGGCTGGTAACGGTTCTTCTACAAGAAGTTGACGATTGGCCATCGACAAGTTTGCTCATAGCGGCAACTAATCATGGGGAGCTTCTCGATCCTGCGGTTTGGCGCCGATTCGATGATATTTTGGAATTTCGTGCGCCTGACGCGGATGAGAGAATGGAGGTTTTGGTTAGTTTATTTGGAGGTGATGTCGAAAAGTTAGAAGAGTGGCTACCTGTGCTTGTGAATATTTGGGAAGGTCGGTCATTTAGCGATTTGACGCGTACGGCGCAATGGATTAGGCGTAGAGCAATAACGTCAGATAACACCGTGTTGGACATACTTCTTGACAGGATTGGCCATGAGTTAAGGGGTGGCAGCCCCGACGATCGAAAGCGGGCGGCTCGTCTGTTAGCGGAACGAGGATATAGTGACCGTAAGATAAGTGAGATCGTTGGGATTTCACGGGACACTATCCGTAAAAGTCGTCCAAGTTCAGCGCCAAATTCTAGTAAGATGAGGGGACGCAATGGCTAGTCCGCGATATCTAATAGGTCAGGGCGAAAAGCTGTCGGAAGAAATCTCTCGACCTCCACGCGGCATGGGCGAGAAAGCGCACCCTTATTCGTTCGCTGATGCGCGTCGCCGGCTCGCTCCTCAATGGATGTCCACCGCGAAGGCAATTGATGCTTTGCCGGCGCTTGCTCGCCCGGGTGGGGAAGCTGCCCTGGAGATAACGCTCCATCCGAGCTACCTCGCGAAGTCATACTATCCGAGCTCGCTCATGCGCGAGCTCGGACTGCACCATCTAGGCAGCCGGGCGGTGCACATAATTCCAGAAAAGGTGATTGCCAGTCGCGCCGAGGAGAGCGGCAAGGCTCAACCTGCACCGGTTTTATATTTGGCTGGCGATGCTGACCGGCTGATTAGATTCAGTAATGCCGTAGGGCAATGGTCTCCTCGTGATGACACTGTGGAAGACGCGTTCAGGCGCATAGAAACAGTGGCCGTGCCAGGCCGTAGCCGTCTCAAATCTTTCTCAAAGCGGTTTGATGATCGGGACGAGATTCCCTTAGAGGTGGTCCTCCACAACCCCGAGGAACTCGGCAACAGCTTGGTAATTCAGACTTTCGCAAGATTTATGCGATCACTTGGAGTTCGTTTTGATCTGGATAGGCAAAGGCTAGCAGGTGGCTTGGCATTCCTGCCGATCATCGCTCATCGCGAACGACTTGATGATGTTCTGGGCTTTTCGTTCCTACGTGCGCTTCGCGAGGCACCTCGTATCGTCCCTTTCGACCCCATTGCCCGCTCTGTTGGACGTTCTTTCCCGGTAGAACTTGCAAGTGAGGACGCTGTAGCCCCTGACCTTTCCGTTGCTATTTTCGATGGTGGTCTCCCAGACAACCATGGGCTCGAAAGATGGGTCACGCTTCATGATGCGCCCGGCGTTGGCGCACCCGTGAGAGATGCACAGCAACACGGTCTTGCAGTCACTTCAGCCTTCCTGTTCGGACCGCTGACCCAAGGCAGATCGTCGGCGCGCCCATACGCTAACGTTGACCATTGGCGTGTATATGGCGATGGTGATGGTAGGAACGACTTCGAAGCATTTGATCTGCTGGACCGTATCGAGGATGTTCTTACTTCCCGTCGCTACGATTTTATAAACATAAGTCTCGGCCCGGATTATCCCTTGGATGACGATGACATAAGTCCGTGGACCGCTAGACTAGATCAAATACTTGCCCCCGGTGAGACGGTAGCGACTATCGCATGCGGCAACAATGGTGAACGTGACCGGGCAACGGGCCTTCATCGAGTTCAGCCACCTTCTGACGGCGTCAACATGCTTGCAATCGGAGCAAGCGACGGCTTTGGATCGGGCTGGCGGCGCGCGACATATAGTGCGTGCGGTCCTGGCCGTAGCCCAGGGTATGTTAAGCCGGACTTTCTCACTTTTGGTGGATCTCATGGGACGCCGTTCCTCGCACTTAACACTGTTGCACCACATGCCGCTGCGGGCATCATGGGCACAAGCTTCGCAGCACCTGTTGCGATGCGGACGGGAACAGGAGTTCGCGCTCAGTTTTCAGAAGCACTTTGGGCGCCAGCAGTTAAAGCTTTGCTAGTGCATCATGCGAACGGAAATGAAGCGGATCGGACCGAGACCGGCTGGGGGTTCGTTTCACATGGCCTTGGCGATCTTGTGCTCTGCGGCGACTATGAGGCCCATATTGTCTATCAGCGTCACATGCCAACTACAGGTGCGGTGCGCCTCTATCTTCCGGTGCCGGATGGTTTGACGGGGAATGTAGAGATCAAAGCGACCTTCAGTTTCTATTGCGAGGTCGATCCGGAGGACGCGATCAATTACACTCGCGCTGGGCTAGACATTCAGTTTCGCCCCGACACGACAAATATCCCTGCTCCCTACTACAAAGGAGGCAAGCTGATCACTCCGACAGTGGCTGCGTCAGACACGTTCTTTTCAGCTAAAAATTTTTATGCTTCCGAGCATATGCAGCGTGACGATGCACAAAAGTGGGAAACAACGCTTTCTCGTACAAAAAGCAAGCGCGCGTCTTCTCTGAACCAACCGGCATTTGATGTCAGCTATATCGCGCGCGAACATGGGCACGGTGGCCGGCGTTCCGCAAACATGAAATTCGCGCTCGCGCTAACAATTCGCAATCGATCTGCGAGAGACCTTTATGATCAAGTTATTGTCAGTTCCGGCAATCGGTTGCAGCCGATGAGACCACGTGTAGGGGTCCAAGTGCCAATCAGGTTGCCAAAGTAAATTAATACCAGAAAGCTCGGCGAAGCTGCCACGTAGCCAACCGTGGCAATTACCCTATATTCCGCCGTCACTCCACCGACCCACGCCCCCTCTAACCCGCCCAAACCGAGCACCCAACCTTCTGCCCTGTAGCGCTGTCCCGCACCACCTTCGCATCCACCCGCCTCAACCCGACCCTGTTCGCCCGCACTTCCTTGCTCGCGAGATAGGCCGGGTCGCCCACTTCCCAGTGGTAGCGCGTGTTGGCGGGCGCGCGCGTCCAGGTGAATTTCGACAGGTAAGCCACCTGTCCGGGCGTGGTGTCGGCGAAGCGGCAGTCGATGGTGGCGGGCATCAGGCCCTTCGCGGCCATCGCGTTGACGACCTTGTCGGCATCGGCCGTCGCCAGCCATTGGTCGATGCCGCTCGTCTGGTATGCGTCAATGCCCGTCGGCCGGTGCGTCATGCATCCTCCCAGCAGCATCAGCGCTGCCAGTGCCGTGCCTGCCTTGCCTGCTCGCCTGCAGTCTTCCCGATAAATGCCCATTGCCCGTCTCCTTGTCCCTGAAGAGTGGAAAGTCCCGGGCGGGATGGTGCTCGGCTGGACATCGCCTGTATATTAGCCGCTTCACATGCGCGGCTCGAGCGGGCTTGGCCGTCCTACCGGCCTGCGCGGGCAGGGGGAGCGATCGCGCCTGGGACGATGTCGGTGTTCTGGGCCACCTTGATCCGCCATCCAGGCTGTTCCTTCTTCAGCACCAGAAGCAGGATGCCTTCGCGCGTTCCGGCGGGCGAACCGTCCGGGGCGGATGCGCCGGTGAGGGTCCATCTGTAGTGCACCGATGCGAGGCCGGGAGACAGCTCGACGACCGACGCGGCGACACCCTCCAACCGGCTGTCGCGAAACATCGTGTTGTGTGTCGCGCGGTGCGCTGCTTCGATCTCGGCCCGGTCTTTCCACCACATGCCCACGACATTGACGAAATTGGCGTCCTCGCTAAACAGCGCCGCGAAGTCGTCCATGTCATGCCTGTTCCAGGCATCGGCGAACGCGGCCGCGGTGTCCTCGGGCTTGCTGATCTTCATGACATGATCTCCCTTGCTTTCCGCCAGGCTGGGGTGAGACGATAGCGGCATCGGCAGGTCCTGTCACCGTTCGGCCACAGAACTTGGCCGCGCCACTTCCTTAACGGCCCTGACCCCCAAAATTAACCTTTTGTTAACCATTCGCCCGGCACCCTTTAACCATTGAGTAAGGATTCGCCTGGACGTGACCTTCGCCGCCCCCCTGCACAACAAATCGATCCGCTTCCGCGCCCGTTCCTTCGTCGCTTTCACGCTGACGCCGGAGGCGCCGATCGCCGACTGGCTGGAGGGGCTGGATCGCTGGATCGCCAACTCGCCGGGCTATTTCAACGGTCGCCCGGTGGTGCTGGACCTCAACCTCCTGCAGCCGGGGCCGGAGGAGATCGGCGCGCTGGTCGGCGTGCTCGGCTCGCGCGGCATCCGTGTCTATGCCATCGAACTGGAAGGCGCCGAGCTCGGGCCCGAGCTGCCGCCGCTGCTGGCCGGCGCCAAGGAGGCGACCGCCGAGGGGCTGCTGGGCCGGGCCGCGCGCAAGGCGCGGGCCGAGGAGCTGGAAGTCGTCGCCGGGGAGCAGGTCCAGGCCGCTGAGCAGATCCAACCGGTCGCGGAGGCGGCTCCGGCCGAGGCTCCGCAGATCGCGATGTCCGCCGACGAGCCGGTCGACCCCGAGCTCGCGAAGCTCGAAGCGGTCAGGATCGAACCGGCGCAAGCCGCAAGCGCGGGCGCCGGGCCGGCGCAGCCCTCCGCCGGCACGCTGATGATCAAGGCGCCGATCCGCTCGGGACAGTCGGTGTTCCATCCGCATGGCGACGTCATCGTGCTGGGCTCGGTCGCGTCCGGCTCGGAAATCGTCGCCGGCGGCTCGATCCATGTCTATGGCACGCTGCGCGGCCGCGCGATCGCCGGGTCGGAAGGCAATGTGTCGGCGCGCATCTTCTGCCGCAAGAACGAGGCCGAGCTGCTCGCCGTCGACGGCTGGTACACCACGGCCGAGGAGATGGAAGGTGTGTCGCGCGGCAAGGCCGTGCAGGCCTTCCTCGACAATGATGCGCTCTGCGTGGTGCCGCTCGGCTGAGGCCGCAAGCTTCGGACCGGTTTCGCGTGCCAAAGTTGTTAACGAGTTTGCCGTGCCCGGCACGGTCATGAATAAGAATCGCCAACGGAGGCTGTATAAATGGGCAAGGTAGTCGTGGTCACATCGGGCAAGGGGGGCGTCGGCAAGACGACCTCGACGGCCGCGCTCGGCGCCGCCGTGGCCAAGACCGGAAAGAAGGTGGCGCTGGTCGATTTCGACGTCGGCCTGCGCAACCTCGACCTCATCATGGGCGCCGAGCGCCGCGTGGTGTTCGACCTCGTCAACGTCATCCAGGGCACCGCGAAGCTGTCGCAGGCGCTGATCCGCGACAAGCGGCTGGAGACGCTCTATCTGCTGCCGGCCTCGCAGACCCGCGACAAGGACGCGCTGACGGAGGAGGGCGTGGCCGAGGTCATCGCCCGGCTGCGCTCGGTCTTCGACTATGTCTTCTGCGACAGCCCGGCCGGCATCGAACGCGGCGCCCAGCTTGCCATGCGCTTCGCCGACGAGGCGGTGATCGTCACCAACCCGGAAGTGTCGTCGGTTCGCGACTCCGACCGCATCATCGGCCTGCTCGACGCCCGCACCATGAAGGCCGAGCAGGGCGAGCTGGTGCAAAAGCACGTGCTGGTCACGCGCTACGACGCCGCGCGCGCGGCGCGCGGCGAGATGCTGTCGATCGACGACGTGCTGGAGATCCTCTCCACGCCGCTGCTCGGCATCATCCCGGAAAGCCAGGATGTGCTGCGGGCCTCCAATCTCGGCTCGCCCGTCACGCTCTCGGAACCGCTCAATGGTGCCGCAAAGGCTTACCTGGAAGCGGCAAGGCGCCTGGAAGGCGAGGACCTGCCGGTGGTCGTCCCCTTCGAACGCAAGGGCTTCCTCGACCGGCTGCTCGGAAGGAGGGCCGCATGAGCATCCTCGACCTCTTCAAGCGGCGCACCAGCGCGCCGGTAGCGCGCGAGCGGCTGCAGCTGCTGCTCGCCTATGAGCGCCAGAGCCGCGGCCAACCCGACCTCGTCTCCATCCTGCGCGAGGAGATCATGGCGGTCATTGCCAAGCATGTGCAGATCGACCAGGACTACCTCCAGGTCTCGATGGATCGCGGCGCCACAATGTCGACGCTGGAGATCGATATCCAGATCCCCAACAAGAGCGCCGCGCCGTTGGCGATGGCGGGGTGATCTTTACCCTCCCCCTTGTGGGGAGGGTCGGTCCGCAAAGCGGATCGGGGAGGGGGCCTGCCAGCCTCTCGGGGTCGGCGCCGACCCCACCCAGACCTTCGGTCCGACTCCCCACAAGGGGAGATAGGATGCCGACGCCAGTAGCGCAGACAATTGGGCAAAGCCGCGGAGCGCGTAATCTCCCCCCTCGAGGGGGAGATGGCCGGCAGGCCAGAAGGGGTCGTCTCACGTAGATCGCCGACCTCGTCGCTCGCCGCCCAGGGCGCTGGCGCTTCACGCGCGGCGACCCCCTCTGTCGCCTTCGGCGACATCTCCCCCTCGAGGGGGGAGATCCCAGCCCTCACTCCGGCTGGTACAACTCATCCATGCTGCGCGCCGCGAGTTCGGCGAAGGGCACCTGCTTCCTCACCCGTCCATGCTCCAGGATCACCAGGTCGTCGCAGAACGAGATGGTCGAGTGGTGGTGGCTGATGACGATCGTCGTGCGGCGGCCGGCGCGCGACTTCAGCGTTTCCACGATCGCCGCTTCCGACAGCCCGTCCACCGCGTTGGTGGCCTCGTCGAGGATCAGGATGTCGGGGTCGCGCACCAGCGCGCGGGCGAGCGCTATGCGCTGCCTCTGGCCGGCCGACAAATTGACGCCGCGATAGCCGACGATCGTCCCATAGCCCTGCGGCAGGCGTTCGATGAATTCATGCGCCTCGGCAAGCTCGGCGGCGCGCCGGGCCTCTTCCTCGCTCGCCGTGTCCTTGCCGTAGGTAATGTTGTCGAGAATGGTGCCGTCCACCAGCTCCAGTTCCTGGCTGGCCAGGGCGATATGCGCCCGCCATGCGACCGGATCGATCTCGCCGAGCGGCGCGCCGTCGACGAGGATGCGGCCGCCGTCCGGCTCGACGAAGCGGCAGAGCAGGTTGACGATGGTCGTCTTGCCGGCGCCAGAGCGGCCGATCAGCGCGGTCGAGCGGCCGCTTCTTATGTCGAAGCTCGCCGCGTGCAGCACCGCCGCGCGCTGCTCCTCATTGGCATAGCTGAAGCTCACGCCCTCGAAGGCGATTTTTTCGCCTAAAGACGAGAACGGCCGGCTGCCTTGCGGCGCGGCCGGCTTGCCCTCGGGATCGAGCAGCCAGGTCACTTCCTCCAGCGAGCCGGAAAGCCCCTGCAATTGGCTCCATGTCATCTGCAGGGCCCTGACATGCGGCTGCAGCCGGTAGAGCAGGATGAGGAAGGCGGCGACCATCGGGAAGCTCAAACCCGCGAGCCAGGCGCCGATCACCACCGCCAGGAACAGCATGGCGTGCAGCACTTCGGTCAGCGGCGCCAGTGCGCCCTGACGGTTGGAAAGCTGGAAGGCCGCCCGGCGCACGCCGTCCGACGCCGCCTCGAACGCCACCTTCTCGCGCGCTTCCTGGCCGAAGATGCGGATCAGCCGGCCGGCATGGACCAGGTGCAGCATCCGCGAGGCCAAGGCGCTGTTGCGCGAGGCAACGCTTCGGCTCGGCTTTCTCAGATGCGCCGACAGCGCCATATGCGCGACCTGGACAAGCGCCAGCCCGAGCATCACCAGCAGCGTCATCTGCCAGGAGAGCAGCAGCAGGAAGACGAGCAGGATGATCGCGGCCGAGGCGCTGACGATCGAGCCCAGCATCGCCTGGATGGCGTCCGACGCCCGCCAGGATTCGCTGGAGATGATGTTGAGCAGCCGCCCGGGGCTCTCCTTCAGGAAGAAGGGATAGCCGATAGTGAGCAGCCGCTCGGCGAGCGCGCCGCGGATCGCCTGGCTGGCCTTGCCGTAGATATGGGCGGTCAGCACCGAATTGGCGAAGGCGAGCAGGTTCTTCAAGAGGATCGAGCCGAGGATCGCGGCCGCAATCGCGATCAGCCGCTCGCGCTCGCCGAGCCCCGCGCCGACCTTTTGCAGGAGGGCCGACAGGCCGGCCATGCCGGTCGCCTCGCCATGCCCCATGATGATGCCGAGCAGCGGGATGATCAGCCCGATGCCGAAGCCTTCGAGGGCCGCGCTCGCAAGCCCGAGCGCGACGACGATCGGCAACAGGCCGAGCTGCCGGCGGCCGAGCGCCTGGTTGAGCATCGGCAGGGTCGGGCGCCGGCTCATCGCGCGCCGGCCTCCGCCCTGGCCTCGATGGTCTCGTGGCCCGACCGCGGCTGCCGCCCAGGCCGCCCGACAAGCGCGAGAGCGATGAACTTCGCCGCGCCCGCGAGGTTCATCAGAACGATCGGCCAATGCGACAGTTTGAGCTCCTGGTCGAAGCGCGGCCCGCCGACGAGCTCGCGCATGGCGGCCCGGGCCGCCCAGTAGAAATGGCGCAGCAGCCAGGGCGCGCGGCGAAAATGCTTCAGCAACAGCGCGCCGTTGCCGAAATGATAGTCGCGGTGCAGCCGGTCGATCGCCATGCGGTCGCGCCGTCCGTGATGGTGGAAGATCGTCATGTCGGGCACATATTCCACCGCCATGCCGGCGAGCATCGCCCGCACCAGATAATCCGTGTCCTCGGCCGAGCGCAGCGCCCCGCCGGCGCCGAAGCGTTCGTCGAAGGGGCCGATGCGGGCGGCGACGGCGCGGTGCATGGTCATGTTGCAGCCGAGCACGAAGCCGCCCGGGTGGACCGCCGGCGTCAGCCGCTCGCGCTTGTCGCAGCGCTTGATGGTGAAGGGCAGGTCCAGCGCGTCGCCGGTCTCGACGCGGCCGCCGCGGATCAGCCATTTCTCGCCGCTCGCATAATGTCGCTCGAGGTCGGCGAGATAGTGAGGGTCGAGCCTGCAGTCGTCGTCGACGAACACCAGCACCCGCCCGCGCGCCCGCGCCAGCCCCGCATTGCGCGCCGCCGCCAGTCCGGGGCGAGGCTCCGAGATTGCGGTCAGGGCGATGTCAGAGCTAGCGGCGGTCGCAGAAAGATAACTGGCCGTGCCGTCGCGCGAGCCGTTGTCGACCACGACCAGTTCGGCTGTGTAGGCCGGGTGCGCCCGGCAAGCGGCGCGGATCGAATCGATACAGGCTTCGAGCACGTCCAGCCGGTCGCGCGTGCAGACGATGAAGGAGACCTGTGGCCGCTGCCTGGGCCACGGAGGAGGGGGCAGGGCGGGGCGCAGGTGCCGCAGCAGCGGATGGCGCTCGGCGTTCATGGCGCGGCCATCCTGTAGGGCGCGAGCACTGACGCTGCCGGCGCGGATTTGAAGCGGTAGGCAAGCCCGTCGGCGCGCTTGCCCGCCCACATCGAGGCCTGGCTCAGCCAGGGCGCCCAGGCGCCGGGGCCGAGCGCGTATTTCTCGCGGCGGCGGATCGCGTTCCATTTCCCGGTCAGCGTCAGCAATTCATGTGTCAGCGCGGGCCGCTCCTCGTCATTGACGAGCTGGTAGAGGAAATAGAACAGGTTCAGCGCGCCGGCCTCGAAGCTCGGCCGCGTCGGGTCGGGCAGTGCCGCGATCCGCTCTTCAAGCGCCCGGATGAAAGCGGCCGCCCGGCGCACGGTGTCGAGGCAGACGCGATCGCCGATGGCGCGCAGGTCCGTGCTGTCTTCCGCCAGTCCCTGACGCTCGAGATTCTCGCCGACAATCTTGAGATGCGTGCGCCGCATCTCCTTGCTGTGCCGGCTTGTCACGCTGCCGGGGTGCAGGCGGTAGACGAGCAGGCTCTCCGGCATCAGCGCTGCCGGATAGCGCTCGGCCAGCCGCCGGAAGAGGTCGAAGTCCTCGGCGTGCCGGTAGTTGCCGTCGTAGTGGAGGTCCGCCTCGGAGATGACCTTGCGATTGTAGACCACCGTCGGGTGCAGGAAGATCGTGAAGAATTTCGACAGCACGGTGAGGTCGAGACGGAACACCGGGTCGAGCCGCCCCTTAAGGACGCGGCCATGCAGCAGCGTGTCCACGAGCGCGCCGCAGAAGCCGAGCTCCGGCCGCGCGGCAAACAGCGCCGCCTGGCGCGACAGCCGCCAGGGATAGGCGAAGTCATCGGCGTCCATGCGCGCGACGAGCTCGCCTCGCGCGATCGCCAGTCCCTCATTGAGGCTGGCGACGAGGCCACGGTTTTCCCGCGAGATGATCGATACGCGGCCGTCGTCCCGGCGGCAGCGTTCGAGGATCTCCAGCGACCTGTCGGTCGATCCGTCGTCGATGGCGATGATTTCGAGCTGGTCGTAGTCCTGCCGCAGGATCGACTGCATCGCGGCGGCCACGTAGGGCTCGGCATTGTAGACCGGCAACAGCACGGAGATGAGAGGTGCCGCGGTCATGGTCGGCTCCGGTCCGTCGGCCGCAGATCGAGCGCCGGGGCGGCGCCGAACCGGAGGGCCTCGCTCGCGCTGCGCGGATGAGCGGGCGCGACATAGGGGAAATAGCGCTTGAAACCGTTGAGCGGCTTCTCGAAGAACACCCAGGAAAGCGAGGCGACGACCACGGTGGCGGTGCCGGCGACGAGGAACCGTCCCGGCCCCTGTTCCGAGACGTTGACCGGGATCCATGGCTGCGCCCTGACCGCACAGGCCAGTAGGATCGAATGATAGAGGTATACGCCGTAGCTGATGCGGCCGAGCCACAGCAGCGGGGGGAGTTCGGCCAGCCTGCCAATTGTGCCGCGCAGGCCGTTCGAGCATGCGGCGACGATTGCCAGCATCGGCACCAGCGGCAGCACCTGCACCAGCGCCCAGCGCGGCCACTCCCAGGCCGAATTCGCCGTCCCGGGATCGGAATGGACCACGAACAGGAACGCCACCGCCAGGGCAGGCCAGCAGAGCCGCATCCATTGCGGCGCATCCGCGCCCCTAACGCGGCGGACGGCAAGCAGGGCGCCGCAGCCAAGCGCGTCCATCGAGGCCGGCGGCAGCAGGTCGCGGGCCAGCGCCGGGTTGGCGGCGATCGGCCAGTAGAGCCGGTAGGCGAGCGAGAAGGCGATGACGCCGATGGCGATCGCCTCGATGCGCCGGCGCGGCGCCAGAAGCACGATCAGCGGCCAGGCGAGGTAGAATTGCTCCTCGATGCTGAGGCTCCAGAAGTGGCAGAGCAGCCAAGGCGTCCAGTCGTTCTGCCGCGCGTACCAGAAATTCGAGAGGTAGAGCGCATGCCAGGCGAGCGAGGGCCTGGATTGTTCCGAGACGAGCCATGCGAGCGCCAGCACCGCGAAGTAAGGCGGGAATATCCTGAGCATGCGCCTGGCATAGAAGGAACGCAGCGCCGGCCCGGAGGCGAATGCGCTGGTGTCACGCGCGTCCAGCAACAGCCGGGTGATCAGGAAGCCGGAAAGCACGAAGAACAGCCTGACTCCGAGATGGCCTACGAAGGACGAGCCGCCGGGAGCAAAGAAATGCGAGTAGAGCACCAGCATCACCGCAACGCCCCGCAAGGCATCCAGCTGGATGTCGCGCGCGTTTGTCATCAGCGGCGTTCGCCAGGTCGGTCACGCCACGCGGCAGAGGGCCGGCAAATCTCGCCGCTGCGGGCCGACCGCTTGCCGTCCGGGCCCGGGGCGCAATCCCTGCCGGCCGGCGGAATGCCCATCCGAGTCACAATAATGGCATCCTCCAACGAGCATGCCCCCGCTCCACGATTGTCGCGGCAGATGTTGCGGTGCAACACAAAATGCTTACGATCCTGAAATAAGATGTGATGCCGGTTTGGGACGAAAATAGTTGTGTAGCGAAAATATTCGTACGGTTCGTCCAATGGTCCTATGAAGCCATAGGCAATTGGTCTGATTTGCGGAAAGTATCAATCGCGATGGATGTCGGAGAGTTATCCCTGCAACCGCAGCGGGTATGATGGCAATATTGAGAAAAAGGCTCGCTCGCGGAGCAAAATTCTACGGAAGAGTCCGCGGAAACATCTTGAATTTCAAGTTATTGTGCGATGCAGCGGGCCTGCCGCCCGAGGAAGGGGGCGCCTTGTCCTATCATCCGCCGCCCGCTGCCTCACGACGGCGCTGCCGCAAAGGCTTTATCTCCGATCCCGACCAAGGCAGGGGACGGAGAGCAAGTGACGTCGACGCCGATTGCAAAACCGCAGGCGCAAATGGGCGCCATGCCCGTGCTCGGCCTGCTTGGCTCGATGCTGTCGGTGCAGGTTGGCGCCGCCTTTGCCAAGGGCCTGTTCCCGGTGCTGGGACCGGAAGGCACGACCATGCTGAGGCTTGCCATCGGCGCGCTGATGCTGGCCGCTGTGCTGAGGCCATGGAAGGTGCTGCCCTCACGGAGGAACCTGCCCTGGCTGGCCGCTTACGGCATCACTGTCTGCGCCATGAACCTGCTGTTCTATGCCGCGCTCCAGCGCATTCCGCTGGGTATCTGCGTGGCGCTGGAATTCACCGGGCCGCTGTTCGTTGCGACCCTCGGCTCCAGGCGCCTGCTCGACCTTGTCTGGGTGGGGCTGGCGATAGCCGGCATCGCGCTGCTGTCGCCTTTTGCGGGGATCAGCCGCGGGCTCGATCCGCTGGGCGTGGCGCTGGCGCTGGCGGCCGGCGCCTGCTGGGGGCTCTACATCATCTTCGCGCAGAAGGCCGGCGCCGAGCTCGGCGCGCGCACCTCCGCCTATGGCATGGCGATCGCCGCGGTGCTGGCGCTGCCTTTCGGCTTCGGCGCCGCTCAAGCCCATCTCGCCGACCCGCACGTCATGGCCGGCGCGGCCGTGGTCGGCCTCTTCTCCAGCGCGCTGCCCTTCTACCTGGAAATGCTGGTGCTGGCCCGCATGCCGGCCAGGGTCTACGGCATGCTTGTATGCCTGGAGCCGGCGGGCGCCGCGCTGACCGGCTTCCTGTTCTTGGCGGAGAAGCTCAACTTTCTGCAATGCGCCGGCATCGCCGCTGTCATTGCCGCCGCCTTCGGCACGGCGGTCGCAGCGCGGCGGCCGGCGCCTTCGCCGGCCTGACCCCAGGAAGCCGTCGCGCGCACCAGAATCCATTTCTGAGCGACGCGCTCCAAAGCGTTGCCAGGCTTGGAGAAATCGATGCGCGCACGGCAATATCCGACCACATCCGGTGGTTGAAATAAGACTTAGGTCCTATAGAAAATAGCAATAAGTCCGAGTGGACAAGACAAGGGTCGTGGGCCACTTCCTAATCATGGGCTGATTGGGGATGCTTATGCTGCGACATTGCCGGTGGGGTAGTTCGGCCGACGGGCTGAAGGGCTGGCGTGGGGAGAGCGGGATGCGCTTAACGCGCAGGGGCTGCAGGCTGGTCTTGCGAGCGCTGACTGCGTTGGCGCTTGTTGTCGCGCCTTTCAGTCTCTCCCTCGATGGTGTCGTTGTGACCAAGGCCTATGCCGGCAAAGGCGGCAATGGTGGCGGGAACGGCGGCAATGGTGGTGGAAACAGCGGCGGGAACGGCGGCGGCAACAGCGGAAACGGCGGGAACAGCGGCGGAAACGGCGGGAACAGCGGCGGGAACAGCGGAAACGGGAACAGTAACGGCAACAGCAGCGGGAACAACAGCTCGAGCAACAGCGCCAGCGAGGCGAGCGCCGCCGATGTCGACAGCCACGTGAACGCGGCGACCGGCGATAAGGTCGAGGCCACCGCCGGCAGCATCCAGGTTACGCACCGCAATGGAATGAAGGAGACGATCGAGAACGGCCGGTTCACGATGGAAGACAAATACGGACGCACCATCGTCGACCGCAAGGCCACCATGGCTGATCTCAATCGCCTGAAGAGTTTGTGAGAGCAGAGTTTGTGAGAGCGAGGTTTTATCCGGATTAGATCTTAAGGGACCGAAGGTCAGCGCTGCAAAATCAGGTTGCCACCTTTTGCTTCGTCTCTGCGGTCCTGATCGTCTTGCGATGGAATCTGGCTACTCACCTTACCCCCGCCTCCGTGCGGGGGTAATTTTTTCAAGCTGCGGCGATTGCTGCTGTTGCGACATTGGTCACGCGTGGCGGCGGAAATGGTCTGATCGGCCGGAGCATGGGTCGTGGGCCGCTTTCGTCGCGTCGGAGGAATGTGATCCTTGCCTCCGTCAAGAGACCGGTTCCGCATTGCCCGTGCCGAGAGCGGACCTTCGGAACCGGCAAGAAGGAAAAGAATGCGCCAACCCGCCCGCAAAAGGCTAGCCGACCTCTCGCTGCGCTTCTCTGTCGCCCTGGCGGTTGTGGTCGCGCCCTGCCTGTTGGCGCCGGGCAACGTGACAAAGCTCGTGTCCGCCGCCTACGCCGGCAACGGCAATAGCGGCGGCAATGGCAATGGCGGCAACTCGGGTTCCGGCGGCGGTTCCAACTCCGGCTCCGCAGGTGGCTCCAATTCCGGCTCTGCCGGCGGATCCAATTCCGGCAACGCCGGCGATGACGGTAACGCCGGCGGCAATTCCGACAACAGCAATGCCGGCGGGGGCAACCCCAATGCGGGACCAGGCAACAACAGCGGCAAGGGCCATGCCAATCCCGGCGGCAAGAACAGCTATACCAACGCGGCAACCGGCGACACGCTCTCGATCGACGGCAACAAGATCACCGTCGTCCACCGCAACGGCATGAAGGAAGAAGTCCGGAACGGCCGTTTCGAGATGACCGACGCGCAAGGCCGCACCATCATCGAGCGGCAGGCGACGGAGGAGGATCTGAATCGTCTGCTGAGCTTGTGAGGGCCGGGAAAGGCTACCCCCTTTTTCCGATGCCCTCGCATGTCACCCCCGTCCCTTGAGGCGGGGGTGATTTGCGTTGGGGGAGGGGAATTGGGGAATTGAGGAACTGAAGAACTGAAGAACTGAAGAACTGAAGAAAGAAGGATCGGCCACCGTTCCTTGCTTCCTCGATCTCCAACGTCTCAAATTCTCCAATTCTTCAATTCTTCAATTCCTCGGGCCCCCAATTCCCCAACTCTCCGTCCCGCCCCTCAGTTCCTCTCCCTCGCCTCATGCATCAGCAGCGCCGCTTCGGTGCGGTTGCGCACGTTGAGCTTGGCGAGCACCCTGGTCATGTGATGCTTGACCGTCTTTTCCTGCAGCGACAGCCGGGCGGCCACCTCCTTGTTGCTCAGCCCCTCCGCGACCAGCTTCAGGATCTCGGCTTCGCGACCGGTGAGCTGGGCGAGCGGGTCCGGCTTGCTGCCGGTGGGCTGCAGAAGGTCGGAAAGCAGCCTGGCCGAGAGGCTCGGCGAAACATAGCTCTGGCCGTTGGCGACATCGCGAAGGATCTCGGCCAACGCCTTGGAGCCGACGCCCTTCAGCACATAGCCGCGCGCGCCGGCCTTTAGCGCCTGGGCGACGTCGGCATTGGTCTCCGACACCGTCAGCATCACGATCTTCTGCTCGGGCATCGCTGAAAGGATGCTGGCAAGCGCGCTGAGGCCGCCGCCCGGCATGCTGATGTCGAGCAGAAGGATATCGGGCATGCTGGCGCGCACCAGCCTTTCGGCGTCCTCGGCGCTGGCGCCTTCGCCCACGAGTTCGAAGCCGCCTATCTCGCCGAGGCTGCGCGCAACGCCCTCGCGAAACAGGGGATGGTCGTCGACTATTGCGATGCGGATGGGTGTGCTCACGGTTGCTCCTCGACAGACAAGGTGATCACCAGTCTCGTTCCTCCGGGGCCTGTCAGTGTCTCGAACTGACCGCCTATGCTTTCGATACGTTCCCTCAGGCCCGCAAGCCCAAGTCCCTCGCTTCGGGCCGGGTCGAAGCCGGGGCCGGTGTCCACGACCTCGACGAGAAGCTTGCCGCCTTTCGTCGTGGCCCTGACCTGCTGGCCCTTGCCCTTGCCGTGCCGGAAGGCGTTGTTCAGGCCTTCCTGCACGAAGCGATAGATGCTGATCTTTTCCGAGGTGCCCAGTTCCGGCAAGCGCTCTGGCAGGGTTAGCAACACATTGGTGCTGGTGCGGCGCTCATGCTCGGCCACAGCCAGCCGCAAAATGTCGGCGATGGCCTGGGTCTCGATCTGCGGCAGCACCAGCCCGTTGCAGATGCCGCGTATCTCGCGCATCGCTTCGCCGAGCGTCTTGTGGATTCCGGCGATCTCGGCTTCGCGCAGCGTGCTCGACGTGGCCGGATCGACCAGCGCCGGGCTGTCCATCCTGAGCGCGGCGAGCGCCACAAGTTGCGCCGGCCCGTCATGCAGGTCGGCGCCTATGCGCCGCAGATAGCGCTCGTTGATGGCGGTGGCGCGGCGCGAGGCGCGCTGAACGCGCTGCCGCAGCGACGAGTTCTGCGCCAGCGCCGCCTGCAATTCCGAGACCTTGGCCTTGAGCGCTGCCTGCTGCGTGACGATGGTGCGGCTGCCGCGGAAAACGATGCCCGAGAGCAGGGCAAGCGCCGCCGCCGTGGCGCCCGCCACCACCAGCCAGCTCCACAACAAGGCCGAGTGCAGCGATTCCTCGAAATCGCCGGACAGTTCGTAGAATTCCGACACGGCCACGACCTCGCCCGACCAGGGTTCGCGCACCGGGTTGTAGATCTCGAGCAGCGGCACCCCCATCGACCGTTCCTTCTCGTCTTCCTCGTCCGCGAGCCTGTTGGAGTTGTATTTGACCATGACATTGCCGGCGAAAGCGGCGACGAGATTGACGTTGGGCTTGATCTGCCTGCCGATCAGGCTGGTGTCCTTCGAATAGAGAATCGTGCCGTCGCGCCGCCATAGCTTGAACGAGACCAACCTTTTCCCAAGTGCCCCCTGGCCCAGCGTCTCGTCCAGCGCCCGCTTGACGGTGTCGTCAAGCTCCTGGCTCTTGCGCATGTCGGGCAGCAGCGGCGCGATCACGCTGTCGACATAGAGCGCGGTGGTGGCGGCGGAATTGTGCAGGACGCCGTCACGGATCTGCGATGTCACCCACAGCCCGACCACGAGCATCACCGCCAGAAGGCCGATGCCGCCCGCGATCACGAACTGCCAGGCAAGCGAGAGCCCGCTCCAGATTCGTGCAAGCCGTTTCAGATACCTCCCAAACATCGGACCGTTCACCCACCCGTTCGCGACAGTATAGGCGAGGTGGCGCAATTGCGACACCGACCTTGGTCCGTGCCGATGAGGAAGGTTAATGACGGGCCGTTGCCGGCGGCGGCAGCTCTGATTCGCAAGCGGCAAGGTTGCCCATACCCCGAATGGCAAATGCCCGCGTCGCTCCTGTTGACGGGGAAGACGCGGGCCGGCTGCCACCTGAATTTCTTGCAGCGCCGACACAACCACCAATCCGGCCCAAGGTCCAGACCAAAAGACGTATGCCCCGCAGAATATAGCGCTGCGCCGCCGCCGTCTCGCTCCAGCGCGGTCCTGTCATCGGGCGTTGCGGATATGAATATATAGCGATGTCTGTCGGATGCCCAGCCCCGGGCCGGGCGGCCCTGCCTTGCATAAGACGCGGGAAGTCGCGACGGCATTTGCGCCCAAAAGAAGTCAGGGCCAAGGCCTTGATCGGCCGGACACGCGCCGCCTATACGATGGACGTTACCTTGCTGTTCGTGGCAACGCAGTATGGACGTAGGCACAAAAAACCATAAAAGAAATCAGCGGCTGTCGATCTTTGATCTCGAAGCATTACGGGAAGCTTTCAGGCAGTCTGTTCGGGAGAACGACGTCACGGAAGCCGAATGGGCGCGGCACGCCGAGCATTTCGTCAAGAGCACGCTCCAAAAAGGCAGCCGGCTCACGCGGACTTGAGCGTTCCGTGCGCCCGGGATCGGGGTGATTCCAGGCAGGAACGTTTCGGCCATGGCCGCTCGGACCATTGCGCCGGCGCATAGGACCTCAGCGACAATTGCGGGCGCAGGTGGAAACGGACACTGTGTCCGTGCGCCGGCTACCCCCAAGGAAACCCAATGGTCGGCGCTTTAGCCCGGCTTGCCTGTAAGAGAGCCATACTCTTTTACCGCCAAGGCAAGCCGGGCTACCCCACTCCCTGAACGCTCCAAGGCTGGTCCGTCGTCGAAACCCGGCGCCGAAGAATGTATGGCCGTGGGCCATTGCAATGCGGCGGAACGAAAAGCAGGTCGGGGGCGTTCTAGGCCGCGATGTCGAGGAGTCCTCACCATCACAAGGCCGAAAGGCCGTTTCAGGCCTCGACAGAAGAGGCGGAGCGCTTGGCGCGTGCGGAAAAGAACGCCAGGCTGAAGGAGCTTCGCACCCACGCTTCCTGGCTGGTGCTCGATCCGCAGGCGCATTTCCAGGAGGAGATCGACTGTTCGGCCCTGTTCGGCGACCTGTCGATCCGAAAGGTCGGCCGCGAGGGCTAGGACAATTCCAGGAACGGGCTTTCAGCCCGTCACGCGAGCTGCAATCCGGCCGCGCCATCCTCGCGCGCGATCTCGATCAGCCGCGCGATCGCCCATGGCGTCATCAGCGCAAGGAAAGCAGTGAGATCGAAGAAGAGCGACCGCGCCAGATCGAACCCGCTGTGGTCGTAGCAGACTGCAAACTCCATAACGCCTTACCCCTTTTGACCCACCCGCAGCGCTCGTAATTTCGCGCACCCTTGAGCATGATCCTGATTTGCATCGAATACAAGGGGTCGCTAATCAAGCCGAATGTGCACCGCTATCGGCGAATCTGAAAGATCGCGATGCCGCTTTAGGCCGGCTTCGGCCAGAACAGCCAGGTGAGCGCCAGCGCCGCCAGAACCCAGGCCGCGATCATGAAGGCGAGCCCCGCCTTGCTGACCGGCTTCTCGCGCCGCGCGGCTTCTTCTCGGAATTCACGCATCAGATCGGGCGGCACCAGCCTGACCGCGAGCATGATGCCGAGAGGCACGACCAGCAGGTCGTCCAGATAGCCGATGATCGGGATGAAATCCGGGATGAGATCGATCGGGCTCAGCGCATAGGCCGCGACGGCGCCCGCGATGGCTTTTGCGTACCAGGGCACCCGCGAATCACGGGCCGCAATCCAGAGCGCCATCACGTCGCGCTTGATGGCGCGCGCCCATCGCTTTGCCGAGTCGAGAGCCGACATGAGCCCATTGTATAGGGCCGTACGGGCCTTCAGGCCAACGGACGAATACCGGATTTGGCCTCTCAGGCGCAGTCCTTCAACTCGACAACCTCGACGCCAAGGCGGAAAGCCTGGCCATCGGCGTAGGAACGCGCATATTGCTCGGCTTCGAAGGGGAAGATGAGCGTGGTGCCGTAGGCGGTGACGCGCACCGTCCACTTCTGTCCCCTGACGAGTTCAACACCGTGAAGCTTCGCCGTCACCATCTCACCCTCCTCAGATCCGGCACGCTCGCAACATCCGCATAACGTCGCGAAAGTCATTTGAATACAAACAATTCGACTTAATCGTGTCGTTGCGATGTCGATTCCGACATTGGGTCGTTTGCGTCCGTGAAGTGGTTCACCGACAGAAGCGTTTTTTGCCGCCGGCGCGCGCGGGCATCATGGTGACCGGAACCGAGGCAGGCCCCGGCGGGTTGGAGTCGTGGCCCGCACAGGAGGTTTCCATGATCCGCAAACTGAAAACCGGCGAATACCGGCTCTATTCGCGCAAGATCGATCCCAGGACCGGCAAGCGCCGCAATCTCGGCACCTTCAAGTCGCGCGAAGCCGCCGAAAAGCACGAACGCGAAGTGCAATATTTCAAGCGGCACTAGGACAGTTCAGCGAGGTGAGCTTCTGGGAAAGCGACCGGCGTTTCACCGGGAGCAATCGCCGCCTAGTTTCATCCATGCGGTGTCGGTTGCGTGCGCGGGCGAGGGTGGCCAGGCACGTTCGAGCCGATATGGTCGAGGTCGCAACGCCTCGTCACCATCTCGACCGACCCGGTGTCGACGGTCACGCGCCCCAGCACCTGCACCGTCGTGCGTCCGAGATCCTCGTCGACATGGACGACGTCACCCTCGAGCCTGAGTTTGTCGCCGGCCTTCGCATTGGGCTCGACCATCGAATAGCGATGGCCGTTGCCGTCGAGGCTCAGCGTCACGCGGTCGTTGATACGTTCGACCACGGTGGCGATCACAGCCACCCTGTCGCCTATTTCAACAACGGGCCGGGCCATTGCGACCTCCTTTCTGCTCCGCGCGGTGTTGGCCGGGAGCCAATGGGCTGACGACATGACGGATGCCGACAGCTGTTGAAAAAAACGAAAAAACAAGTGTTTGGTTGCCTCTGCGCCGCCGGCCACTACGGCCGGCCGATCACATGAAGCCGGGATTTCGCAGCAGCGCATGCTTTGATCGACCGCAAGGCCGAGCGGCTTATCGCATTGCCTGCCGTCGCGGCTACTGGACTACTGGGGGTGGCCCGCGCGGAACCACGCGGGTCGCCAGATGTTCCTGTTGATCGCAACGACAACAGGAATGGTACATGGTTGCGCCACGCGCGGTCTGGAAGGGTTTTCTCAAGGTTGGGTCGGTCTCGTGCGGCGTGAAGCTAGTCGGCGCGACCAGCGAAACCGGAAAAGTCCATTTCAGGATCCTGAACCGCAAGGACGGCCTGCCGGTGAAAAGCGCCTATGTCGACGAGCAGACCGGCGATGTCGTCGAGACCGAGGACCAGACCAAGGGCTTCGAGGCGGAGAAGGACGATTTCATCGAGATCGAGCCGGATGAGATCAAGAAGCTGAAACTCACCTCGGCGCACACATTGGAAGTTGACGAGTTCGTCGCCCTTGACGAGATCGACACCCGCTATCTGGAAAAGCCCTATTACCTCATCCCCGCCGATGGCGCCGCGCTCGAGGCCTTCAGCGTGCTGCGCGAGGCGATGAAGAAGAAGCGCGTCGCCGCAAGGTCCTGCGTCGTGCTCTACCAGCGCGGCCGCGAGGTCGTCATCCAGCCTTTCGGCAAGGGCATGCTGCTCACCGAACTGCGCACCCGGGACGAGATGGTCTCGGAGAAGAGCGTTTTCGAAGACCTGACGTCACCGAAATACGACAAGGACCTGCTCGAGATTGCCGAGCTTCTGATCGACAAGAAGGTGACGAAGTTCGATCCTTCGAAATTCGAGGACACCTATGAGGATGCGCTGATCGCGATGATCGATGCCAAGCGCAAGGGCAAGAAGCCGCCCAAGGCCGCGCCGCCGCCAAGGGAAAATGTCGTCGACCTCGCCTCGGTGCTGAGGAAGAGTCTCGCCAAGGAAGGCATCAAGGCACCCTCGAAAGCCAAGCCCGCGCGCAAGTCGGCCTGATCGGTCGACCGATAGGATCCCTCAAGCTCGATCAGCGGATTCGCTCACTCCTGTCGGACGTGATCCTTCCCCAATTGCCATATCCTACCCTGGGGGATAGGATCGTGCCATGACGATACACAGCTCCCATCCCGATATCATCGCCCGGCTCAAGCGCGCGCACGGCCATCTTGCCGCCGTGCTCACAATGTTCGAGCAGGGCCGTTCCTGCCTCGACCTTGCGCAACAGCTCCATGCCGTCGAAAGCGCCGTCGGCAACGCCAAGCGCGAGCTGATCCACGACCATATGGAGCATTGCCTTGTCGAGGGCGGCGAGCCGACCAGGGACACGCTGAAAGAGCTGAAGCAGCTCACCAAATATCTGTGAGGCCGCTCATGTTGACGAGGATTCTCGACTGGTTCGGCTTCGGCTCGCACGGGCATGACCACGGCGGTCATGGCGGGCACGATCATGGCGGGCAGGGGCATGACCATCATGGGCCGCACGGGCACACGCATGGCGTCATAGATGCGACGATCGCCACGACTGAGCGCGGCATCTGGGCGATCAAATGGTCGTTCGTCATCCTGGCGATAACGGCCGCGCTGCAGCTCGCCGTCGTCATCTTTTCGGGCAGCGTGGCACTGCTTGCCGACACCATCCACAACATCGCCGACGCGACGACCGCCATTCCGCTCTGGATTGCCTTCGTGCTGGCACGACGCAGGCCGACCCGAACGTTCACCTATGGCCTCGGTCGCGTCGAGGATCTTGCGGGCATCGTCATCGTGCTGATCATCCTGGCGAGCGCGCTGGTTGCCGGCTACGAAGCGATCGATCGCCTGTTCAATCCGCAGCCGGTGCGGTTCCTGGGTTGGCTGGCCGCCGCCGGCGTCATCGGCTTCCTCGGCAATGAGGCGGTGGCCGTCTTCCGCATTCGCGTCGGCCGTCAGATCAACAGCGCGGCCCTGATCGCCGACGGCTACCACGCGCGCACCGACGGGCTGACCAGCCTTGCCGTCGTTGCCGGCGCGGTCGGCGTCTGGCTTGGCTACCCGCTCGCCGACCCGGTCATCGGCCTCATCATCACCATCGCCATCTTCGGCATCGTCTGGCAGTCGGCGCGTTCCGTGCTGACGCGCATGCTCGACGGTGTGGAGCCGGGGCTGGTCGACGAGGTTCATCACGCCGCTGATCATGTCGCCGGGATCGACAGGGTGGTCGACGCGAAGGCCCGCTGGCTCGGCCACAAGCTGCATGTCGATGTGGAGATCGCGGTCAATGACGGGCTGCTGCTCGCCGCCGCCAACAACATCGCCGCGTCGCTGAAGACGGAGCTCTTCGCGCACATTCCCGCGCTTGACGTCGCCACGGTGCGCTTTGCCGCGCCCGAGGCCGAGGGTGGCCACCACCACGCGCCTGACCCGTTCCTGGTGTCGGGCAAGCTGGCCAGCGGGCTGCTCGAGATCGTCGACACGCCGCAGGGCGAGCGCATGCGGCTGCGCCTCTCGCGCCATGCCGAGGGCTTGCAAGCGAACGTCGCCATCGAACGCGCCGGCGGTGCCGTCGAAAGCCTGCCGCTGTCCCCGGTCGGCGGCGACCATCACTATCTGCAAAGCCTTGTCGCGCCAGCCGAGCCGCATGAGTTCAGCGCCAGGCTGCAACTGGCGGCCGGTCAGGACAGCGAGGACCTGCCCTTCGCCATGGCCGAGCCGGAACGCCACCACCACGAGCACGCGCATGGATGATACAGGCGCTCTTTGACTATCAACGCGAGATTTACCTGGCGGTGGCGCAGCACCTCAAGGCGTTTGCCGGCGACGGCAACTGGCTTACGCTCCTTGCGGTCCTGCCGATGGGCGTCGTGTTCGGGGCGGCTCACGCCCTGACGCCGGGCCATTCGAAGACACTGCTCGCCGCCTATATCGCCGGCTCGCAGGTGAAACTGGCTCGCGGATTGCTCGCCTCGCTTGCCCTTTCCTTCACCCATATCACGATGGCGGTGCTTATCGCGGTGCTGGCGCTGCCGCTCGTGTCGATCTCGCTGGGCAGCGTCGGCCGCGCTCCCGCGCTGGAAATGCTGAGCCGTGGGCTGCTCGGTCTGATCGGCGTGTGGATAATCTGGCGCGCGCTGCGCGGCCGTCACCATCATCACGTCCATGAGGGCGAAGCGGTTGGCTTCATGGTTGGACTGATCCCTTGCCCGCTGACGCTGTTCGTCATGACTTATGCCATCTCGCGCGGCATACCCTGGGCCGGACTTGTCTTCGCTGTCGCGATGATGGTGGGCGTCGCGATCACGCTCGGTATCGTCGTGCTGCTGGCGGTGCTGTTCCGCAGCGGATCGGTTGCCGCGCTGGAACGGCTTGGATCGAGCACGGCCGGCGTGGCCACCTTTCTGGAGATCGGGACCGGGCTGATTCTGGTTGGCGCGGCATTGCATCAGATCTTCGGGTAGCGCGTCACCGTACGCTGATCAGCGCCGTGCCGGCGATGGCCAGCAGCGCTCCGGCCCAGGCGGCCGCGGTCGGCCTTTGGCCGCTGCGCAGCCACACCATCGGCAGGATGATGACCGGCGTCATCGAGGACAGCGTGGAGATGATGCCGACATTGCCGGTGCGCAACGCGGCCATCAGGCAGGACATGCCGAGCGAGGTGCCGACGAAGGCGGACAGCACGGCGAGCCCGACCGTGCCAAACTGGACGGCCTCCCTTTTGCCCTTGCCGAACGGCGTTGCCGTGAGCGCGATGAACAGGATGACGGCCAGCCCGGAACGCAGTGCCATGGCCGTGAACGGCTCGACGCCGGCCGCCATGGCCGGCCGCGCCAGAAGCGTGCCGATCGCCTGGCCGAGCGCCGTCGTCACGCCGAGCACGATGCCTGGTCCCATGCGGCCGGTGAGCGGCGGGCCGGGCACGGTGCTGACCGGCACGGTGGAAGGGGTGACGACCGGCATTGCCGGCGCCAGGTCGCCGCGCTTGAGGAAGCGCCGCGGCATGCCGATGGCAAGCACGATGCCCGCCAGCACCAGCGCCACGCCCAGCGCCTGCCAGCGGCTGATGGTTTCGCCGAGCACGAGATAGCCGAGCGCCAGCGCGAAGGGCGAGGTGAGCGAGAACAGCAGCGCCGTGATGCGCGGGCCGACCGAATAGATGGTGGCGAAATAGGTTGTGCTGGCGATGCTGATGCCGGCGAAGCTCGACCCGGCGAGCAGCCAGAATTCCCTCGCGCCGATCGTGTGCCAGCCGCCGATCGCCAGCGACACAGAGCCGGTCATCACGAAGGTCGCGAGCATCTGCCAGCGGGCAAGCTGGAGCAGGGGAACGCGCCCCTTGAGCTCGCTGAGGAACATGGAGCTCAGCGCGCTGCACAAGGCGGCGGTGACGGCAAGGGCTTCGGAGACGAACATGGCTGGCGGCTGCGGCGATTCCACCCCAGGATTGGGCAGGCGCCGATGCTTACGCCAGCTCGCCGCAATGCGCTAGCCGGACCGGCGGCCGCAGGGGCATGCACCGAGACATCAAGTCGAGGACGACGACGGGCTTCGCCCGAACACAGGAGCGACGGGGCGGTGCCCCGCCGCTTCCACGGTGTCATTCCGGCAAAAAGGATACGGACGGTCTATTGCATGGCAGCGGGGTTCATCCACAAGAACTCCCAGACATTGCCGTCCGGGTCTTCAATGTGGCGGTTGAACATGAAGCCGAGATCCTGCGCCGGGTTGGGATCGGCGCGGCCGCCCGCTGCAACACCTTTCTCGATGACCGCGTTGACCGCGTCCTTGCTGTCGACGGTCAGCGCGATCAGCATTTGGCTCTCGCGCTTGGCATCGCCTATCGGACGGGCCGTGAACTGGCTGTAGTGCTGGTGCGTCAGCAACATGACCCCGATCGATTCGGAGAACATGATCGAGCTGGCTTGGTCGTTCGAGAACTGCGGGTTGAGCGTGCCGCCGATCGCGAGATAAAACTTGGTCGCCGCCTGCAGATCGCGCACCGGCAGATTGAGGAAGAGCATCTGGGTCATCGGGTTGAAACCTCCGTTTCATTGACGGGTACTAGTCAGTCTAGTACTGTTGCGTTGGCTATCATGCGGGAACGGTACCGTCTAGTACTGATAGAGGGGCGCTATGAAAATTGCTGTTGAGACCAGATCGGCCCGTAAGGATCGTGAGATCATCGAGGCGGCGACCGCCGCCTTCATCGCCAAGGGCTACGATGGGACCAGCATGGAGGAGATCGCCACCAGGGCGAGCGCTTCGAAGCAGACTGTCTACAAGCATTTCACGGACAAGGAGACGCTTTTCACCGAAGTCGTGGAGTCCACCGCTTCTCAGGTCAACGACGTTGTCGAGTCCGTCACAATGCTGCTTTCCGAGGCAAAATTCTTGGAGGGGGGCCTGCAGCAGCTTGCCCGGCGATTGACCACGACGCTGATGAACGACGAGTTGCTGAGGCTCCGGCGTCTGATTATCGCCAATGCCGATCGGATGCCGCAGCTTGGCCGCAGTTGGTACGACAAAGGCTTTGAGCGCATGCTTGCCTCGGTGGCGGAGTGCTTTGAAAAGCTCACCAGCCGAGGCCTGTTGCAGACCGGCGATCCCCGTTTGGCGGCCAGCCATTTCTTTGGCATGCTGCTTTGGATTCCGATGAACGAAGCCATGTTCACCGGAAGCAATCCGCGCTCGAAAGCCGACCTTGAGCGCCACGCCGATGCCTCGGTCGAAGCATTCCTTGCCGCCTATGGGGCACGCTCGAAATAGTCGCGCCGCCTGGCACGATCTGCTCAGCGCAACGGGCCGCGTTACGTTGCCTGGTGTCGTAGGAGGTCGGCCGGCCTCAGTCAGTTAAGCAGCGCCTGAGAGTCCAACGCGATCGGCTAGGGGACGGCGGAGGGAAAGCGAATGGCTACTATCGTACTCTTTCACTCGGTGCTGGGCCTTCGGGCGGTGGAGCAGCAAGCCGCTGAGAGAATGCGAGGCGCCGGCCATGATGTTGTGACGCCGGACCTGTACGCGGGATTAACGGCGCCGTCGGTCGACGAAGGGCTTGACCTGATGGGCAAGGTCGGATGGGAAATCATCTGCGGCCGTGCCAGGGCGGCGCTCCTCCAGACTTCTCGAGACGCGGTGCTCGCAGGCCATTCGATGGGAGCTGGGGTGGTCAGTGCCGTTTGGCCAGAAAGAATCGCTGCCGCGGGCGTTGTGCTGCTGCATGGCCTTGCCGATATTCCCACAAATGTTCGTCGACACATTCCGGTCGCGGTCCACGTCGCCGACCCGGATACGTTTGCGCTGCCTGAACAAGTTGCCGGCTGGTCGGCGGCGGCAAAGCGCTGCCAAGTCAAGGCGGAGATTTTCACCTATCCGGGGATCGGCCATTTCTACACCGATCGAGCGCTGCCGGACTATAATGCGCCCGCAGCCGAACTGACTTGGTCGCGCGTTCTGGCTTTCCTGGAAACGATCGCACGAAAGACTTGAAACGGTTCGGTGATATTGTGAGACGCTGAATCGTTCTAGACGGTGCCGGCCCGCGACGAGGGCAAACGGAAGATCGACCACGCAGCCGTCATCAGCGCCGCCACCGTGACCAGCAGCACCGCCAGGCTCGGCAGGTGGAAGACCATGTCCCGCCATCTGGGCTCGATCACCGCGCCGGTGCTGAAAGCCTCGCCGCTGAACTGGCACAGGATCCAGGATGCGCCGCTGCGCACCATGTCTGCGTCGATGTCGGAGATGAGCGCTTTCGCCTGGCGCTCGGCCGCTGGCATCTTCGCCATATAGGCGAGCAGCTCCTTGGCGGTGGCGAGATAGGCGTGGCTGCATTCGTTGAAGGGGCTTTCCTCGTCGCCCAGGCTTCCCGGCATCAGGCCCCAGAGGCAGTATGTGAATTGCAGATTGCCGTGATTGTAGAGCCGCCTGAAGGTCGGATCGGTCGCGGTCTGGCGTTGGGCAAGGTCGAGGATGTCGCCGCGATAGCGCGCGATCACCGCCATCTGGCCGTGGGTGAGGCTGGGGATCTGGATGCCCGCGGGAGGCGGGGCCGAGGAGCCGCTATGCGCCAGCGCCGAGGCTGTCGCCAGCAGGGCGAACAGTGCCGCAACCGAGCAATTCCAGGAAAAGTGTGCCGCGGTTTTCCGTCCGGAATTGCGAGAAAACAAAAGACCAAAGCGGCTCAGCGGTCGTGTCGACCGTTGAGCCGCTTTGGCCGCCAGGGCAAAGAACCGTGGCGGCCAGCGCATGGGTTTCAGGCGTAGCGGCGGGCGGAGCCGCGCTGGTCGCGCACTGCGACCACGCGCTCGGCAACAGCGCCGAAGCCGAGTCCGACGACGGTCCACAGCACCAGCTGGATGCCGAGCGAGGCGACGCGGAATTGCCACAGCACCGTCGCCGAGAAGTTCTCCGGCACTTCGTTGATGTCGGGCAGGGCCGCCTTCACCAGCGCGAAGACGACGAGGAAGGCGAGCCCAGCCACGATCGAGGCATTCCAGGCGCCGAGCCTGCTCCACAGCCGCTGCGCCAGGCCGACCGCCGCCACCATCGCGGCGATCGAGATGACGATCATGATGAAGAACAGTTCGGTGCGGTAGGCGATGGTTTCGGGATTGCCGACCGCGGGCGGGTTGGCCGGGTATTTGAGGCTCGGAACCACGATCACGGCAAGGAAACCGAGCAGCGCCAGCAGCGCCGAGGTGCCGCGCGGGCCGAGCGAGCTCAGCCGGCCATAGGCATAGGCGAAGACCAGCGAGAACAGCCCACCAAGCGCCGCGCCATAGACCAGCACGCCGGTCGCCAGACCGATGCCTGCCTGCGTGGCGCGGCTGACCATCTCGGGCTCCGGCGCCTCGCCGGCGGCCTGCGCCTGCTGTTCCTCGAAGGCGATCGCCTTGTCGACCTGCGGCTCGCCATAGACGCGGGCGAAGGCGAACGCCAAAATCCCCGCCACCAGCCCGACAAGCATGCCGCGCAGCAAAAGTTTTCCGACCATGTCAGAGTCCCTTCAAGCAATTTTCCGGAAAAATTAAGCGTTTTCCTCCCGGAATTGCGTCAGACCAAAACTTAGGACGGTTCAGCCTTCGCTGAATCGCTCCTAGTGGCAGGGGAAGCCGAGCAGGTGGCGGCCGTCATGCACGAATTCATGCACTACCGTGCCGCGGATCAGCGACGTCGCGCCTTCTTCCGCGCCGACGAAATAGATCATCAGCATCAGCATCAGGCCGGCAAAGATTGCCCAGGGCAGAAGCTCGCGGACGGGAATCGCAACCGGGCCGTAGGTCGGGGCGAAGGTGGTGTCGGACATTTTGACCTCCTACTGGGATGCTGCGTCCCGTTGATCCAACTGTGGCTGCGGGATAAGGCCTGACTTTCGGCTGGTGCCGATCACAGTGGCGCGACCGTGCCGGACTCGCACCGGCTTCCAATCCCGTATAGCGCTAAAACACTTGTCAGCAGTTCGTTCGCCTGTCAACGACATGTAATGGCCAACGCGGCTTCGCCTGGCCGAAATTTCACTGGACCACGGAGTTTTGGGATGTTCGCCCGCCTGACGATGATCGCAAGCGGCGCGACGCAGGCCGCGCGCAAGGGCCGCTTTCCGACGGACGAGGCGCCGGAGCCGAGCGCCCTCGATCGCGCCGGCGCGATCGCTTCGTCGCTGCGCCGGGCCGACCGCGTCTGGACAAGTCCGGCGCTTGCCGCGCGCAGGACGGCCGAGGCGCTCGGCCTGGATGCCACGGTCGAGCCGCTGCTTGCCGAGCAGGATTTCGCGCGCTGGGCCGGCAAAAGCTTCGAGCAGGTGCAGGCCGAGGACCCGGCAGGCATGGCGGCCTGGTTTGCCGATCCGGACGCTGCACCCCATGGCGGCGAATCGCTTGCCG
Organism: Mesorhizobium sp. M2A.F.Ca.ET.043.05.1.1; assembly: GCF_003952445.1. NCBI lineage: Bacteria > Pseudomonadati > Pseudomonadota > Alphaproteobacteria > Hyphomicrobiales > Phyllobacteriaceae > Mesorhizobium > Mesorhizobium sp. M2A.F.Ca.ET.043.05.1.1. The sequence continues at coordinate 2,647,121 of NZ_CP034446.1, read as the reverse complement.
CCGTCGCCCGGCGGGGTGCCGCGCTGATGGAGCGGCTGGCCGGCGAGGGCGGGCACACCATCGCGCTCACCCATGCCGTGCCGATCCGCGCCGCCATCGTGCATGTGCTGGGCGCGCCGCTCTCCTCGGTTTGGAAGATCGACATCGAGCCGCTGTCGTTCACCGAGTTCCGCAGCGACGGCCGCCGCTGGGTGCTGCACGCGAGCGGAGTCGCCGGGGCGAGATAGCGCTGGAGAACAGCTTTTCGAATCCTGCTGTTTCAGCAACCGCTAACGGAACGGAAACGCCTTGCTGCTATGGTGCTGCCCTGTGGCGAGGAGAGCCTTGCCTTAGGAGCCGCCGGATATGGCCAATTATCCCGAGACCGAGCGCCGTCTTCATGCGCGCGAATTCGTGCTCAAGGAAGCCACGATCATTGCCGGTGACGTCAGGATCGGCTGCTCGGTCAGGAATCAGCACGAGCAGGGCGCGGAGTTGCGCGTCGCCGCCGATACGGAGATCCCGGAACGCTTCCTGCTCGAGGTCCCAGCCGACGATATGATCTATCGCGCCCTGGTGCGGTGGCGGCGCAACGATCGCATCGGCGTGGCGCTCTACAGCAACGCGCCGAGGGGCTGACGCGTGGTCCTCGGCAATTCGTGACTTGATCCTGTCCGGATGGAATGCAACCCGGCACATCGGGAACGCAACCGCGGCGCGTGCGTTCATGAGGGCCGATCAACTGGGATTTTCGCGCATGAGCAGGACAGCCGTTTGGGTGGCGCTGATCGCTATCATTCTCGTGGGCCTCTATTTGTTGCAGCACAATGGCATGATCAGATTCTGAAGCGGCGGCGCTTAGGCTGCGTTCGCCGGTCAGCAGCAGCGGCTCTCTCCGCAACACGGTTTTCCCACGGCCGCCTGTTCCTTCAGCCAGCGGTCACGCGGCTTGCAGCTCGCCGGCCGTGGCGAAAGCTCGACCTCGATGGCGCCGCCAACGACGCTTGGCTGGGCCGCGCGGTGCAGTTCCATCGGGCGCACGCCGTCGCTGACCTCGAAGGTCAGCTTGGCCGACTGGTCGAGGGCCACGTGATCCGAGACCTTGCGGATGATCGCCGCGAACTTGCCGGCAGGCATATGGACCGGCCCGCCTTCGTCCACGTCCCATAGCTGGACGAAGATCTCCGACCAGGATTCCGGATTGGCCTCGCAATCCAGCGCCGAGAACTGGCCCGCCTTCACCTCGGTGACATGATAGCCTGGTTTAACCGGCCGCCCGTCATAGCGGAACACCAGTGGCCTGTCCTTGTAGTCGGCCAGCGCGCCCAGTAGGTCGCCAATGGTCAGGTCGGAGGGGTCGATCGGGGCGGCGATTTCATGATTGTCAGAAGACAGCATGTCGGCTATTCCTCATTTCAATATTTCAAGGATTATTGAAACGTGGATGAACGTCAAGCCCTGATCGCCTTTGGCGCGTTGTCGCAGGAAACCCGCCTGCGCCTGCTGCGCCTGTTGGTCGTTGCCGGGCCGGAAGGCGTTTCCGCCGGCTCGCTCGCCGAACAGGTCGAGGTCTCCCCCTCCAATGTCAGCTTCCACCTCAAGGAACTGGAACGGTCCGGCCTTGTCACCGCGCGGCGTGATGCCCGCTCGATCGTCTACAGCGCCGAGTACGACGCGCTGTCCGGCCTGATCCGGTTCCTGATGGAGGATTGCTGCTCGGGCCGCCCGGAAATCTGCGCGCCGGCGCTTGCCGCGCCTTGCTGCCGGCCGGGCGAGGGGACCAGGCAATGACTGCCGCGCCCTTGGCCCAGCGGGGCAAACCGATGAGCGGCTTCGATCCATTGCGCCGGTTGGTCGCCGAAGCCCTGGGCACCGGTCTGCTGGTGGCGACGGTCGTCGGTTCCGGCATCATGGCCGAGACGCTGACGCACGACACCGCGCTGGCGCTGCTCGGCAACACGCTCGCGACCGGCGCCATGCTGGTGGTGTTGATCACCATCCTCGGTCCGATCTCAGGCGCGCATTTCAATCCCGCCGTTTCGCTGGTGTTCTGCCTCAACCGGTCTCTGCCTGCCCGCGATCTCCCTGCCTATATCGCCGCGCAGTTCGCCGGCGGCGTCGCCGGCACCATCGCCGCGCATCTCATGTTCGCCCTGCCGGTTCTGGAGATCGCGACGAAGCCGCGGACTGGGCCGGCGCAGTGGTTTTCCGAAGGCGTCGCGGCATTCGGCCTTGTCGCCGTCATTCTCGCCGGGTTGCGCTTCGAACGGCGGGCCGTGCCGTGGCTGGTCGGGCTCTATATAACGGCGGCCTATTGGTTCACCGCGTCCACGTCCTTCGCCAATCCTGCGGTTGCCGTGGCGCGGTCGCTCACCAACAGCTTCTCCGGCATCAGGCCGGTCGATCTGCCGGGCTTCATCGTCGCCGAACTGCTCGGCGCCCTGATCGCGCTTGCGCTGATGGGCTGGCTGCTCAAGCCCGAAACCGTTCAGCAATCCCATCCCCTGAAAGCAGAACCATGACGGTCACAATCTACCACAATCCCGCTTGCGGCACCTCGCGCAACACGCTCGCAATGATCCGGGCCAGCGGCGAGGAGCCGGTGGTGATCGAATATCTGAAGACGCCGCCGAGCCGCGAGCGGCTGCTCGAACTGATCGCGGCGATGGGGATCACACCCCGCCAGTTGCTGCGGGAGAAGGGCACGCCTTACGCCGAGCTCGGCCTCGCCAACCCGAAATGGAGCGACGAGGAGCTGATCGATTTCATGCTTGCCCATCCGATCCTCATCAACCGGCCGATCGTCGAGACGCCAAAAGGGACAAGACTGTGCCGGCCGTCGGAGGCGGTGCTGCAACTGCTCGACAATCCGGTGCGCGGGTTCGTCAAGGAAGATGGCGAGAAGGTCGGCCACGAACCGGGGCAAGCCTGATTGGAAGCCGCCGCGCCCATCGCCCGCAACCGCCACGTCCTCGTCACGTCTCTCGGCATCACCCAGATCATCGCCTGGGGATCGTCCTACTATCTGCCCGCGGTCCTTGCCGCCCCGATAGCAAAAGATACCGGCTGGTCGCTCGCCTCGGTCGTTGCCGGGCTGTCCTGCGGACTGCTGCTTGCCGGGCTTGTGTCCCCCATCACGGGCCGGCTGATCCAGCGCCATGGCGGCCGTCCGGTGCTTGCCGCCGGCTCGCTGCTGCTGGCGGCCGCGCATTCGTTGCTGGCGACGGCAACCGCCTATCCGCTTTACCTGGTTGCCTGGCTGCTGATGGGCCTCGGCATGTCGAGCAGTCTCTACGACGCTGGCTTCGCCACGCTGGGGCGGCTCTATGGTCAGGCAGCGCGCAGCGCCATCACCAACCTGACGCTCTTCGGTGGTTTCGCCAGCACCGTCTGCTGGCCGCTCAGCGCCTTCCTGGTCGAGCATGGCGGATGGCGCGTCGCCTGCCTTTCCTATGCCGCGATCCATCTGGCGATCTGCCTGCCGCTCCACCTTTGGATCATACCGCCGCCTCCACCCGCGGCGCCCGCCCCGGTGAGAGGCAAGTCGAGAGAGGCATACGCCACGGGCGGGACGCGGGCACGCTTCATTCTGCTTGCCTCCATCCTGACAGTGGCCGCGATGATCGCATCCACGCTCTCCGTCCACCTGCTGACGCTGCTGCAATTGCGGGGCCTCGGCCTGGCGGCGGCAGTCGGTCTTGGCGGCCTGGTCGGCCCGTCACAGGTCGGCGCGCGCGTGGCCGAGCTGCTGATCGGCCGCAACCGGCATCATCCGATCTGGACGATGCTGGCATCCGTATCGCTGCTCGCGGCCGGGATCTGGCTGCTCCTGGTGGGCCACGCATTCATCGCGCTCGCCCTGATCCTCTACGGCGCGGGCAACGGCATCCACACGATCGCGCGCGGCGCGCTGCCGCTGGTGCTGTTCGATCCGCAGCAATACGCCGTCCTGATGGGCAAGCTCGCAACGCCGAGCCTCATCATCCAGGCGGCGGCTCCTTCCATCGGAGCGCTGCTTCTGGGCATGGGCGGCGGCAATCTCGTCCTGACCACGCTGGCGCTCGCGGCGACGCTCAATGTGGGGCTCTCTATCTGCCTGCTTGCAGCCATGGGCCGCTGATCCTCGGATCGGTTTGACCCCCGACGAAATCGCTGAATCTGTCGCGGATATCCGCTTTCAGGCGGCTCCGGACGGAAGCCGCCGCACATCTTCTGGCGAATTGTGCCAATGCATGTCGCTCAAATGCGCCGTGGTTTCGGCTGAGCGACATGCATCAAACAAGGCTTAACTGCGGGTAGCGTATCTGAACGATCGCGAGGCGCTCAGAAACGGTAATTCACGAAGGCCTTCAGCGTGTGGAAAGCCACGTCGTCCTTGACTGTCAACCCCTCGCCATTGTCGAGTATCTGCTTCGAGCCAAGGTCGACATAAGCATACTCCGTGCCGAAGGAGATGCGATCGGTGATGGCGTGCTCGAGGCCTGCGCCGATCGTCCAGCCGGTGCGTGTCTGCTCCTCGTTGAAGACCGTCGTCCCGCCGACCGTCAGTGTCTGCTCGGTCTTGCCAAAGGCAAGGCCGCCATGGCCGTAGATCAGCGTGCGGTCCCAAGCGTGGCCCAGCCGCGCGCGAACGGTGCCGAGATATTTGAGATCCACGTCGCCATTGAAGATCTCGGTGCCGTCCACCGAGGCCGTGACCGAAGCGCCGTAGCTGGACGCGGCAATATCCGCCACCGCACCGATCACCCAGCGGTCGGCGAACTGCCAGTCATAGCCTGCCTGGATGCCGCCGAGGAAGCCGCTTGCGGAAATCTCGAACGCGCCGTTGATCGGCGGCGGGTTTCCGTCGGCAAAGATCTGCCGCGAATTGAGCTTCATGTCGCCAACCGCAAACGAACCGAACCCGCCGAGATAGGGCCCCGTCCAGCTGAAGCTCTCCTCCGTCGGCGGCATCGGGGCTGCTTCCGGGGCGAGCGCATCGGCCGCGAAAGCGCTGCCGGCGGCAAGGACGATCGCCATGGCAGCCATGGACGTGGGTATGATCTTCATCGGATAAGTTCCTCGTTGAATTGCCAGTTTCGAAATTGCGTCCACATTTGTTCCCGCCCATGCATGAGCGGGCTTCCGGGGCCGTCAGCCAATTTGCGAAGACATGTCCGCTCATTGCGGACATGAAAATCGAGTGCCACCCCTTCAACGCACCGCTAGCAGAGAAAATCCGGGTGCGTGTGGCGAATACGGAAGTCAAAATTGCAATAACGGAACAGTTGTTGTTCCGGAATTTCTGTCTTGCAAATTTGTCACACTTAACTCACTTTCCGAAAGCTGAGAGGCATTCTGGATCGGGCTCAAACCAGGGCGGAAATGGTGTTTCTCAAGCGCCAACGGACAGGCAAAGGCCAATTGCGGGCAGGCGCCGTCCAAATCCAGGCAGTCTTCGACAGGGAGCACGATGGCGAGCGCTGATCGGGTGGCTACATTCTCGGCGGACGACATTCCCGAGGATCAACGGGACGAGTTCATTCGCGATTTCTACGGTCGCATCCAGATGCGGTTGGACATCACGCCGCGTGCCGACACGCCTCTCAAATTCTCTGCCCGCACCCTGATCCTGCCCGGGATGAATCTCACCAAGGGCGCTGTCTCTCCCATGGTCTGGGAGCGCAACAGCGCGCTGATGGCCGACGGCAACGACGATATCCTCCTGTCCTGGAACAAGGGCGGCTACCGCTTCACCATGCCTGGGCGTGGCGATTTCAGCACCGATCCCGGCACCGCCGCCATCTTCCCGATGGACCGCCGCTACTCGGTCGTCAGCGAGGATTCGCAATGGACCATGGCGCTTCAGTTCAAGCGCTCGCTGCTGGCCCCGCTGGTGAAGAACCTCGATGATGTGCGTCCCGACAGTCTCGGCCGCACGCTCCCGGCCCACCGGCTGCTGTTTGATTACCTCTGGTCGCTCCTGCATATCGAGGAGCCCGAGACGCTCGCGCCTCTTGCTTCCCGCCATATCACCGACCTTCTTGCCGTTTCCTTCGGTGGCATGGAGGCCCATACGCATCCCCCTGGTGTCCGCGCCGCAAGGCTTGCGGCCATCAAGCAGCACATCGCCCGCAATCTCACCGATCCCGGGCTCAACGCCGGGCAGATATCGCGCAAGTTCGGCATCAGCGAGCGCTATGTCCGCCAGCTCTTTGCCGGGGAGGGCACAAGCTTTTCCGACTATGTCAACGGAGAGCGGCTCGCCTATGTCCATAGCTGCCTCACCGACCGCCGACAGTTGCTGCGGCGCATCGCCGACATTGCCTTTGAGGTCGGCTTCAATGAGCCATCCACTTTCTATCGGCAGTTCCGGCTGCGCTACGGCATGACGCCGACGGAAGTTCGTGCCTTGACCGAGAAGGGCGATAGCGGCTGAAGGGCCGGGGTTCGCTGCCGCATCTTCGTCCGAAGCGGCGCATCGGTGTGTTTGCCAGCAGCCTGATCTCCGCGCGCAGCCGCTACTTGTCTGCCGCCAGCGTCTCGTTGAGTACGGCGGCCAGATGCTGGCCGCCGAGCGCCAGCTGCTCGACCGCGCCGCCTCCAAAAAAAGACCCGGCAGTTGCCGGGTCGGGTTCGTCTCATTCATTTCACGAGCGCTTGCGTCTCAGTCGCGATGCTCAGGCATCGCCTTCAACTGGTCCTTTGTCCAGCTGGTGGCGGCGTGGACGTCGCCGTCCTCGTCGCGCATGAAATCGAGCTGGCTGGCGGTGACGGCCACCGGCTTGGCGCCTATGCCGAGAAAGCCGCCGACATCGATCACGACCTGGCTGCCGTGCAGGTGGTCGACCGAGCCGATCTTCTCGTCATCGGGGCCGTAGATGGTCGCGCCTTCGAGGATGTCCGGCGTGAGCTCGGCATTGGTCAGTCTCACGTGGCTGGTATGGTCCATGATGCATCTCCTGTGGTGTACAGGAGGAACCGTCGATGCGGCCGAGGGTTCCGCCGATGGAGCGAAAAGAAAGCGCTGCTCAGCGAAGCGCTGCCCATCCCACCACGAGGATGAGGACAAGCGCGACCAGCGCGCCTGAGAGCGCACGCCAGGCGCGGACGCGGTGGGACGTGTCCTGGGCATGCCCGCGGTTCTTACCGCGGATAGGTTGGTTGCCGACTCGTCAGCTGCGCCGCTTGGCCTCGAGACTCCGCGCCGCCTCCTCGATCGCGGCGCGATCGTTGCCCAGTCGGTCGAGCAGCTCCTGCGCCTCGTCGCCGGAAATGCCGGTGCGCATGGCAAGCGCCTCGACCGTCAGCACATCCGCGCTGTCGATCTCGCGTGTTTCGGGCAGGGCGTCGCCCGCCGTCAGCGGCAGTGCGGCCTCGCGGTCGATCTCCATCTCGGCCTGTTGCCAGTGCCGTTCGTGATTGCCGAGGATGCCGCCCTCGCGCTGAAAGATCTCAAAGGCGCGCTGTCTGATCTTCTCGGTCCGATCGTCGTCCATCGCCGTTCCTCCTTGCGTGTCACAAGAACGCGGGACAGGGCGGAACGATCCGTGTCGCCCACGAAGTGATCGACCGGCCTACGGCCCGTAAATCGCCACCGGCTTGCCGAACATGCCGGGCTCGGGTTTCACGCCCAGCCCCGGCCGTTGCGGCACGGCGATATGGCCTTGCTTGATGACGACCGGCTGCTTCTGGTCGAAATGGCCCTTGATGTATTCCTGGGCGATCCAGGCGCCTTCCATGCGGCGGGGCTCGACGGTGGCGGCCAGATGCACGCAGGCAGCCGCGATGATGTCGCCGCCCCAGGCGTCGTCGCAGCTATGCGGCAGCGAGCGGATGGCACAGAGGTCGCGCACAGTCGCCATTTTGGTCAGCCCACCGAGGCGCGTGACCTTGAAGCCGAAGCCGTCCGCGATGCCGAGCGAGATTGCCCGCAGCACCGCGTTCTGGTCCTCGGTGCTCTCGTCGAGATAGACCGGATGCGTGACGCGGCCTTTCAGCGTCGCGATCTCATCCATCGTGTTGCAGGGCTGCTCGAAGACGAAGGGGATCGCCTGGCAGAGCCGGTCGAGATGGATCGCCGCGGCCACCGTCAGGCCACGGTTGCCGTCGACCGCCAGCCGGGCCTTGTAGCCGACCGCTTCCCAGACCTGGCGGACAACGGCCACGTCCTCTTCCAAATCGCGCCCGCCGATCTTCACTTGCAGGCGCGGATAGCCCTCCTTCACCTTGTCGGCGGCGATCCGCGCCGTCTCCTCCGGCGCCCCGACGATCAGTGAATAATAGGCCGGCACGCGGTCGGTGAGAGCGCCGCCCAACAGCGTCGAGACCGGCACGCCGAGCTTTTGCCCGAGCAGGTCGAGAAAAGCCATGTCGAATGCGGCTTTGGCATAGCCGTGCCCGTTGAGCCGCTCGTCCATCTGCTTCGCAAGCAGCCTGATCGAGGCGATCTCCGAACCGATCAGGCCGGGTGCGATTTCGGCGATCGCGGCGCGCGCGCCCAGCGCGTGATGCGGCTGGTAGACCGGGCCGATCGGGCAGGTCTCGCCCCAGCCTGCGAGCCCCTCATCGGTGACGATCTCGACCAGCGTTGAGTCCAGCGCCTCCACATCGGCGCTGGCCATGCGGTAGACGCCGTTCTTGACCGGCAATTGGGCCGAATAGACGTTGATCCGCTCGATGCGCATACGGGCTTCCCTCCGAAGGACAGGTCGGCAACGGGGCCTTTGCCGGCCCCGCCTGTTACATCCGCGCCCTGGCCGAGGTCGGGTCGTAAGGCGAATCCGCGATGACCTCGGCGACCTTCCAGTCGCCCAGGATCGCAACATCGAGCTGGGTGCCGGGCCTGGCAAAACGCTCGGGCAGCAGCGCCAGCGCCACGTCATGCCCGAGCGTGTAGCCATAGCCGCCCGACGTGATGCGCCCGACCAGCTTGCCGTCGCTGTAGAGCCCTTCATTGGCCAGGGTGCTGGCGCCGTCCGTATCGATCTTGAGCGTTACCGAGCGGCGCTGGTCGTTACGCTCCTTGTATTTCTGCACCGCGTCGCGCCCGACGAAGTCGCCCTTGTCGAGGCGGATGAAGCGTTCCAGCCCGCTTTCCAGCGCGTTGAGCTCGGGGTTCATGTCGCGATACATGGCGCGATAGGATTTCTCGAGCCTAAGCGACTCCAGCGCGTGCAGCCCGACCAGCCGCATGCCGTGCTTCTCGCCCTCTCTCAGGATCGCGTCGAGCAACTGCCGCTGGTAGGGCAGGGGGTGATACAGCTCCCAGCCAAGCTCGCCTTCATAGTTGACGCGCAGCAGCCGCACGTCGCTGGCCAGGGCCACGCTGCCGGTCTTCACGCCGAACCAGGGGAAGCTTTCGTTGGAAAGGTCGATCCCGGTGAGGGGCTGCAGCACCTCGCGAGCCTTGGGGCCAACGACCGTGAAACAGCCACGGTCGTTCGTCACGTTCTTCAGGCTTACGCTGCCGTCGGCGGGCAGCAGCCTCGACAGATCGTCGAAATTCCAGAGCTCGGCGCGCGGCGTCGAGATCAGGTAGAACTGATCTTCGCCGAGACGCGCCACCATGTACTCCGCCTGCACGCCGCCATTGGCCGTCAGATGGTGCGCCAGCGTCACCTTGCCGACTGAGGGCAACCGGTTGGCGATGACCCGGTCCAGCCAATGCGCCGCGCCTCGTCCCGACACCTCGAACTTGGTCATCGGCGTCATCTCGACCAGGCCTACGGCGTTGCGCACCGCCAGCACCTCCTCGCCGACGAGGTTGCCCTTGGGCGTCCAGCGCCAGCTATACTGGTCCTTGGCCCCGATCCCGTCGCGCGCGAACCAGTTGGGCATCTCCCAGCCATTGAGCACGCCCCAGACCGCGCCGAGCTCCGTCAGCCGGTCATAGGAGGGCGCGGTCTTCTGCGGCCGTGCTGCAGGCATGTCCTGTCCGGGATATTTCTGCTCGGCATGCGTGCCCCAGGCCTCGCGCACCTTCTGGCGCGTCCATTCCTTGTTGGCGTAGTCGCCGAAGCGGCGCGGGTCGAGATCGGACGTGTCGAGGCTGTTGCCGCCTTCGACGATCCGCTCGGACAGATAGTAGCCGATCGTACCGCCCCACAGGATGCCGCCCGGCACGCCCTCCGCGAGCCAGACATTGGGCAGGCCCCAGGCCGGTCCCATCAGCGGCAGCTCGTCCGCCGTCATCTGGAAGGGGCCGCGCACATTGGCCTTGATGCCGACGCGCCCGAGCGCCGGGACCAGCCGCAGGGCCTGCTCCCAGTTCCACGACACCGCCTCGAAATCCTCGTCGAGCAGATCGGCGCCGAACCAGGCGGGCACGCCGTCCTCGGCGAACAGCTTAAGGTGCTCGGTGCGCTCATAGGGCCCGAACATGAGCCCGTCGCCTTCCTCGCGCAGATAGCCCTCGAAACCCTCGTCGCGCAGGATCGGCATTTCGGGCCGGCCCGCGCGCTTGCGCTCGACTACTTCCGGCACCGCCTCGGTGATCCAGTACTGGTGCAGGATCGGGATCGCCGGAATATCCAAGCCAAGCAGCGCGCCGGTCTGGCGCGCGTAATTGCCGGTGGCGCAAATCACATGCTCGCAGGTGATGTCGCCCTGATTGGTCCGGACCAGCCACTCGCCGCCAGGCGTCCGGCTGAAGCCGGTGACCTCGGTGTTGAGATAGACTTTTGCCCCAAGATCGCGCGCGCCCTTGGCCATGGCGTGCGTGACATCGGCCGGCGCGATATGGCCGTCATCGGGATGGTAGAGCGCGCCCAGCATCTCCTTGTTGTCGAGCAGCGGCCAGAGCTTTCGCGCCTCGTCGGGCGTGAGCAGCTGCGCCCGCATGCCTTGCACCTCGGCAACGCTCATATAGCTCTTGAACTCGTCGAGCCGGTCGCGCGAATTGGCGATCCGCAGCTGCCCGCATTTGTGCCAGCCCACTGGCTGCCCGGTCTCGGCCTCCAGCCCCTCATAGATCTCGATGGTCTTGTTGATCATGCGCCCGACATTGATGTTGCGGGCATAGGACGGGATCAGCCCCGCCGCGTGCCAGGTCGATCCGGCGGTCAGCTGCGTGCGCTCCAGCAGCGCCACGTCGGTCCAGCCGCGCTTGGCCAGCCCATAGAGAATTCCCGCGCCAACGCACCCGCCGCCAACGATCACCACCCGCGCATGTGTCTGCATCAAACCACCGATTCTGGACCGAGCTGAGAACAACCGCGATCGAAAGCTACAGGCGGTGATTGGCCCTGTAACGTCTTCAAAAATTAGGGGTCATGATAAGCTGGATTTATGCAGCGGCCTGCGGGCCGTAGTCACTGCGCCTGCCCGTCCTGCGCCGTCTCGTCCTTGAAGTCGACCTTCGTTCCCGGCTTGACCATGGCGGCGAGGTCTTCGGCGTCCCAGTTGGTCATCCGGATGCAGCCATGCGAGAAGGTGGTGCCGATCTTGCCCGGGTCTGGCGTGCCGTGGATGCCGTAGCTCTCGATCGAGAGGTCGATCCAAACCGATCCGACCGGATTGTTGGGCCCCTTCGCGATGGTGAAGGGATGCTTGGTCTTCACCCCTTTGAAGGCGAATTTCGGATTGTAGTGATAGGTCGGATTGTGCACCACGCGCTTGACCTCGGCCGAGCCGCTCGGCGCCGGTTTCTCCGCGCTGCCGATCGAGGCCGGATAGACGGCAATCGCCTTGCCCGACCCATCGAGCGCGCGCACCTGGCGCGATGCCTTGTCGATCTCGACGCTGGCAACCTGTGAAGGCGGATCGCCACGGCCGACATCGGGCACGACCAAGGTGGTGCCGCCCTTGCTGAACCCGGCTTTGGGATTGAGCATCCTCAGCAATTCTTCGCTGACATGAAACCGTTCCGCCAGCTTCTCCCGCGCGTTGCGATAACCGAGGCGCTTGAGATGCGCCATGCTCTCCATGCGGGCGGGGATGCGCTTTGTGAAGGGGCCGCGCACATCCTTCGCGGTGGTCTCATAGGTCGCCAGCACCGGGCCGGCGAAGGTCGCCGCGAGCTTGTCCCACGTCTCCCGCGTGAGGTTGCCGTCGGAGGGCAATCCGTTCGCTGCCTGGAAGGCCGCGACCGCCTTGGTGAAGTTCTGCGACGCGCGGCCGTCGATCAGGCCGGGCGAGAAGCGGGCGCGATCCAGAAGCACCTGCGCCTTGAGCAGCATGGGGCTGACGCCTTTTGGTTCGCTTTCGCTGAATTGCGCTTGATTGACGGCGTCGGGTTCCAGACTCGCCGCCTGCGTGACGCCGCACGCGATGCCGAGCACCACCGCTAAGACAACAAGGAACCTGACCATCGACGTCACTCCCGAACCGCGACAAGGACCTGCCTTTATGACGCGGCAGCCCTGATCTGGTTCCTATCGAGGGGCAACGTGAAGGTCGTCGCGAGTGCTTCGCTGACGGCGATCCCGGCTGAGAGCGAATGAGGCGGCGCTGTGCGCCGCCTCACTAAGATCAGGCATGTCTTGGGTGAGCTTTTTCAAGCATGGGGGGAATGGCGCCATCCTCGATGAGGATGTCCTTCTTGCGCGCAAAGGCGACGAAAACGCCCCTCGCTGTTTCCGCATCGACATCCCCGGCGAGCGCAGCCCTGCAGGCGCGGATAGCCGCCTTCTGCTCCGGGCTGTTACCGCACCAGTCGATGACGAATTGATAGGCGTCCACGACGGTGTTCAACTGACGCGGAAATCCCAGTCCTACCCAGACGCGGATTGGTTTTTCGAACGGTTTGGCGAACATGGCAAACGTCCTCGATCCGCGACGATGCTAGGCGGTCAGCCCGCCGCCCTTGCGGCCTTTGCCGACCATCCAGGGCAGGGTGGTGCTCACGTCTTCATGGATTCTGGCGGATTTGGCGAAACCACAAAATGACTCTCTGGCCGCCGTCAGCGGAAAGCCGCTGTCGAAGGCCCGCTGGCAGGCGCGCAGCGCCGTTTCATAAATCGGCCCGCGCCGGTTCTTGGGCCATTCATAGAGGAATTCCAGGGCGTCTTCGAGGCACGCGATCTCCTGGACGAGGCTGTTTCCGCTCTTGACGAAAACAGGGCTGTCGAACATCCGGTCGTTCATAAGATCCTCCAAGTCGAACGAACAATTTGAGTTTGATGGGGGCGGGGACCGCGGCGGTCTGCGCCCGGCTTCGATATGGGTTTACGAGTTTGAACCGTCAAGGACTTGGCGGATGCTCTCATACCCCATTGCTCGGGCCCGATGTTCTGCGCGCGATCAGTCGATCAGCCGGCATCCGAGCCGCCGGCGGCGGCCTTCTCACCGACTGGAATTGAGCTTTTGGATGCGCCCCTTGTCCAGCCGGAAAACGCCATCCGTGCCGCCTTGCTGCTCGAAGTCTGTTTGAAGCTCATCCCACGTGCCGAGATATTCGCCGCACTCGGCGCAGTGGATCGGCGTTGCGGGTTGGGCATCGGCTGGAATGTTCAAACGGATGACGCCGCAAAACGGGCATTCCAGTTTGTGGTCCAGATACTGGGTGGTCATGACCGTTCAGCATCGTGCAAACGGCATGCCCGCGCAAGCCGACGGACTTCGACGAGCCCATGCCTGGTTCGGCACGGTCTGCGAAACCGCAAGCCGCGAAGCGCCTTCACGGTCGCAGGCCGGAGACCATGCGCCGCGCCGGTCACACACGACCTGGAGCGGACGCCTGAGCACGCGCCCTTATGATCCGGGCTTCTCGCAAAAGCGACGGCCGGTCGCGCCCGACGGCCTTTATCAGCCTCTTGGCTTGCGCATCGGAGATGCCGGTTTTTTGCTTCAGCAGAATGACGAGCTGCTTGTCGTCAATTCGCCCATGAGAACTGCCTTCACCGGGTTCAGTCATGTCTGGGATCCTCCTTGCAACCGAACTGGAAAAGCCGTCGAAAGTTTCATCGCGGCTCTGCTTTGCCTGGCCGCTCCGCTGCGGCGTTATCTGCCCAGCGGTCTTCGCGACAGCTCAGCCAGCTCCCGCTCGTCGGTGATCCCCGCCATGTAGTTCGCGATGATGCGCAAGGCCCGCCGCTCGCGCTGCTCCTCGGTTTCGTCCGCGCCGGCGCCGAGTTCAAGGACGCGGCCAAGGAAGGTCACCTCGTCGGGCAGGAATGCGCCTTTCGACAGTCTCGTAATCGGCATTGTCTCCTCCTCCGTGCCCCAGCCCAAGGATGCCCGACCGGCGGACATGCTCGTGACACAACGACCACCGACCGGGCCTGCCAACCCCAACGTTTTGGCACGACCATACTGCATGTTTGTTGATGATCCGCCCTAACCAAGGTGAATCGGCACCACGAAACTCTTCGTGCCGAACCTAAAGCTGCGTATGCAGCTTGCTCGCAAGCCAATCGGTGACTTTCTCGGTCAGCGGACGCGCCTGCCACTCCGCCAGGCTGATCTGCCTCGACCGTTTCAGGTCCTCGTTGAACAAGTCGATCTGCGTCTGCGCAAAATCCCTGCCGTAGACATTGAGGCTGGCTTCGTCATTCAGGCGCAACGAGCGCTCGTCCAGGTTGGTGGAGCCGAAGCTTGCCCAGACGTCATCGACGATGAGCAGTTTGGGGTGATACATCGTCGGCTGAAACTCGTAGATGCGCACGCCGGCTTCGAGCAGTTCTCCCCAGAAGTGGCGCGAGCCCTTTCGCACGATGGGCACATCGGTCAGCGAATTGGGCACGATGACGTCGACGGCCACGCCTCGTTTCCTGGCGTCGAGTATCTGCTGCAGCGCGATTTCGTCCGGCACGAAATAGGCCATGCCGATGCGCAGGTGATCCTTGGCCGCGGCGATCGCTGCCAGCATCATCAGCTCCATATCCTCGGAGCCGTTCGGTTGCGATGACAGGACCAGCTGGGCGCAAAGTGCGCCTGCGGGCTCGGGTGGTGGATAGAACTTCTCTCCTTGCAATGTTTCGCCTGCGGACTCTACCCAGTTCTCGGCGAAGGCCGCCTGGAACGCGCCCACCGAAGGCCCCTCAATCCGATAATGGGTGTCACGCCACTCCTTCGGATTGCGCGCATCGCCCAGCCAGTTGTCCGCGATGCCGACCCCGCCGGTGAACGCGACCCGCCCGTCCACGATGAGCAGTTTGCGGTGGGTCCGGTTGTTCACCCGGTCAAGCGTATACCAGTAGACGGGCCGGTAGCGCTGGAACCGCACCCCGGCGCCCGTCATGATGTGGATCAGGTTCTCGTCGAAGGGCAGGGAGCCGAGCCAGTCGACCAGCACTCGGACCTCGACGCCTTCGCGGGCTTTCGCGGCCAGGGCCGTGGCGAACTGATAGCCGACCGAGCCCGACCAATAAATGTAGGTTTCCATGTCGATGCTGGATCGGGCCGCGCCGATCGCTTGCAGCATCGCAGGAAAAATCTCGTCGCCGTTGACGAGGGTTTGCACGGCGTTCCGTCCGGAGATCTGCCCTTGCGAATAGCTGCTCATGCTTTGCACGAATTGCGGATCCGCCGCGTCGAAACGGTGCGGAACGATCGTGCGGATGACACGCGGCTCCGGGGTCAGGTTTACCGCGGCCAGCGTGACAATCGCGGCGGCGACGGCCACGGCGACATATTTGAGGATGTCGAGCCAATAGCCGGCCTTGCGCCCGGCAGCGAGTGTCTTGCTGGCCAGCAGCGCTCTAAACCCCTGAGCCTTCACGTCTTTCGCCCGCGGTCAGTTTCTCCCAACAGCAAGAATGTTCGACCGTGATTCAGGTTCCCGGCTGGACCTGCGCGGACTCCGAGCGGCGCTTCGTCAGCCGATCCCCGGCCCGCCGCACGCCATCAAGCGAGCGCTGCATCCTTTGCGACCAATCGGCGTTGAAGAAGATCATTCAAGGATGGTCTTGCATGGATATCAAGCTGGAACAGCCCGTAGCCGAGGCCTCGCCGGAGGCCGACATGCTCGTGAACAAGACGGCGCATTTCGTGGAGGAATGGATCAATGAGCACAAGGCCGAACCTCGGGTCTCGATGCCGGCCGAGATAGTCGCCACCGAATTGGCCGACCAATGTATCGCCGACGCCGAAAGCCAAGGCATAGAGCCTGACGAGATCAGCGAGGAAGTGGGCGACCTCAAGGAATATATCGCCGAGACCGTGCTGGAGGAACAACGCGACGGCAGCGGCGATGATCATGAATCGATAGCGCCTGCGCCGCCCGCCGCTGGGAACGGAGAGACGAATGCCAAAATTCCGCTTTGAGTTTCTCGAATCCGCGGCGCAGCCGCCGATTCACGTCGAGATGGAAAATCTCGAAACGGCGAAGGCCGAGGCCAAACGGGCTGCGAAGGAAGCCATGCTCGACGGCATTGCCGCGGGGTCGGACCCGACATCCTGGGTGACCAAGATCTACGACGAGGCGGGCTACCTGGTGACGACCATCGAATTCCAGGATCTGCTGTCCGAGGCCCAGCGGCCCGGTCAGGCGGACGAGACCGGCGAGCCCGGCGTGATGCGCTCAGGTTGAGGCTTGATCCCACGCCGGCGAGGACTGATCGCGCCGATATCCGGGCCCTTATTCGTCGCCCTTGTAGGTCTTGGCGGCTTCCTCGATCTTGCGCCAATCATTGCCATAGCGCCGCACAAGCTCCCGCGCCTGCGCAGTTGACAGTCCCTGCGTCTCGACGACGTGCTTCACCTCCGTCTCTTCGCCCTTCAGCGGACGCGAGCGCGGCCGTCTGGAGTGTCTGGCCGTCTCTCCATTTCGTCTCGGCATGAATGCCCCTCTCTCGGATCGGTATCAACCGCCGAGCCGAAGGAAGGTTTCCTGAGCCCGTGCGTCAGCCCGGGCCGATGCACAGGGCTCGCCGGCAGGGCTGAGCCGCACCGACAGCGTCGCGCTCGAAGAGCTGCACACCGAGCCGCTCCGCCAATGCGTGAGGTCGAATTCGTAGGCGGCCTGCGCCGGGCACCCTGCCCGCCGCAGGCTTCGATCCGCCACGTGCGTTGGTAAGGTAACGGTCAGGCCATCCTTGCCAGTATCTTGGCCATATCCGCCGTATCGAACGCCCTCAGGGTCTCGGTTCTGATGTTGCCCATCGATGCGATTGATAGGCCCAGCGCAGTCGCGGCAATGTCGTCCTCCGCTTCGGCAACCGCCACGACATCATGCTTGCCCAGAGTCCACAACAAGGTGTGAATCTTGACCCCGCTTTTGCTGGCCATCTCCTTGAAAGCCTCGGCACGCTTCTGGGTGTCCTTTATGGTCCTGATACCCTGGTCGGTGAAGTTCGACAGCAATACGTAGTGAGCCATTGGTTTCCTCCCACAAGGGAAACGCGGGGCGCTCACGGCGCGTCCGCCGTTCCCAGGACCACAATAGCACGTGCCCGCCCTATGAAGAAGCAATTGCTAATATATCGGCGTACAGGTTGGATTGCCGCAAGAGGCGCGGGTCAAGTGTCATGTCGTGAAGGCGGCACGCGCGTGCAAGGCGGTGTGTAGATGGCTGCCGCTCGTCAGCCCGGACCGATCTCCTCAAACAGCCAGTCGCGAAACGCCTTGACCTTGCGCTGGCGGATCGCCTCCGGTGGGTAGACCAGATAGAAGCTGGAGAAGGCCTTCAACGCATGGTCGAACGGCCGCACCAGCCGGCCGGTGGCTAGGTCGGCGGAGACCAGCATGGTGCGGCCGAGCACCACGCCTTCGCCCTGGACGGCGGATTCCACGGCGAAGGTGGCGGAATCGAAGGTGAGGCCGCTGTTGGGATCGACGCCTTCGACCCCGGCGCTGGCCAGCCACGCCGCCCAGTCGATGCGGTAGCCGTCGCGGATCAGCGTGTGATACCTGAGGTCCTCGGGCCGCTTCAGCGGATGCGGCCCTTCCAGCAGCTTCGGGCTGCAGACGGGAAACACTTCCTCGCCGGTGAGGAATTCCGACGTCAGCCCGTGATAGTGGCCGCCGCCATATCGTATGGCGACGTCGATGCCGTCGCCGCGGAAATTGGTCAGCCGGCCGGTGGTCGAGACGCGCACGTCGATATCGCCATGCGCGCGGTGAAAACGGTAGAGCCGCGGCACCAGCCATTTTCCGGCAAACCCGTCCGACGTGCTGACGTTGAGTGTCGAGCCGGAATGGCGCGAGGTCGCGGTCTGCGTCGCCAGCGCGAGCTGGTCGAGCGCCTCGCGCACGGCAACCGCATAAGGCTCGCCGACCGGTGTGAGCCGCACCGAGCGCGTCGCGCGCTCGAAGAGCTGCACGCCGAGCTGATCCTCCAGGTGTTTTATCGCCCGGCTGATCGCGCCATGCGTGAGGTTGAGCTCGTCGGCAGCCCTGGAAAAATTCAAATGCCGTGCGGCGGCCTCGAAGGCCGGCAAGGCGTTGAGCGGCGGCAGTCTGCGGGTCATGGCGAAGCCATTTGTGAGTTATGGTAACAAATACTTGCCAAACTTTGGTTTGTCCGTCGAGCTTTTTCAGCCCAAAAAATCCTCACAGAACTTGTGATCAAAACTCACCAACGTGCGAGGACGCCATGGCCACCGTTCATCCCTTCCTCTGGTTCAACCTCGATGCCGAAGCCGCGCGGGATTTCTATCTGTCGGTCTTCAAGAACAGCCGCGCGCTCGGCGCGATCGAGTTCACCGACAAGCCGCACGCTATCTTCGACTTCGAGCTCGAAGGCCAACGTTTCACGGCGCTCAATGCTGGCGGCGTGCCGCCTTTCAACGAGCGCATCTCGCTCTACATCGAGACCGGGGACCAGGTAGAGACCGACTATTTCTGGAACGCGCTCACCGCCGGCGGCGGCTCGGAACAGCCTTGCGGCTGGCTGAAGGACAAGTTCGGCGTCTATTGGCAGGTCATCCCGGCCGAAGCCTTGCGGCTGATGAACGATCCGGATCGCGCGAAGGCCGACCGGGCGCGCCAGGCGATGTATTCGATGAAGAAGATCATCCTCGCCGACATCGCCGCCGCCCACGCCGGCCGCGGCTGATTCAACTCATCACTGCAAGGACGGAGAAAACCCATGACCAGTCTCGCGGGAAAAAAGATCATCGTCGTCGGCGGCAGCTCCGGCATCGGCTTCGGCGTCGCTGCGGCCGCCCTGGAACACGGCGCGGAAGTCGTGATCGTCGGCCGCTCCGAGGACAAGCTGAAGGCCGCCGAAGAGCGGCTCGGGGCAGGACACGTGACGGCCATCGCCGCCGACATGGCGAACGAGGCGGACGTGTCCCGCATGTTCGAGCAAGCCGGCGCCTTCGATCATCTGGCGGCGACGGCCGGCACGCCGCCGCCCAATTTTCCGATCGGCGAGACCGACATGGATTTCGTGCGCGGCTTCGTCGACGGCAAGCTGATCGGGTCGGTGATGCTTGCCAAGCATGCCGTGCACAAATTGAACAAAGGCGGCTCGATGATCTTCACCTCCGGCATCAACAAGGACCGCCCTACGGTCCCCGGCGGCGCGGTGGTCGCGGCGGTCGCCGGTTCCTTCAGCTATTTCGCTCGCGCGCTGGCGCTGGAGCTCGCGCCAACCCGCGTCAACATCGTCTCGCCCGGCTGGGTCGAAACCGAAATGTGGGACGAGATCGTCGGAGAAGCCAAGACAGGCTATTTCGAGCGGATGGGCGGCCGCATCCCGGCCGGCAGGATCGCCAGGCCCGCCGATATCGCGCCGGCCTATCTCTATCTGATGCAGAACAAGTTCATGACCGGCGAGACCGTCCACATCGACGGCGGGCAGCGGCTGGTCTGAGCGAGCGAGCACAGACTTGATCACGACGTTCGGTTCCGCCGGTGGCGATGGCTTCGGTGCCAAACGCGATGCGGATCTTGCAGTTCCAATCGCTTCATCGATCCGTATCCGGCCGGGGCAGGGGACGTCGAGGGGACGCCGGCCTTTTATCCATCCCGCAGCGTCGGATCGATCGGGCCCGGCAAGGAGCCTCCTTCGGAGCGGGAAATGTCACTGGTCAACACTCTCACCCACCGTCGCATGCTCGAGGCTGTTGCCGAGGATGGTATCTTTATCGCTTACGAGGACCTGGGTCGTGGCGAGCCGCTCGTGCTGCTGCACGGCGCGACCGAAACCAGCGAGTCTTGGCACGAGGCGGGTTACGTCGACCGATTGCTGCGACGCGGGCGCCGGCTGATCCTCATCGATTGCCGCGGCCATGGCCGGAGCGGAAAGCCTTATGACCCGATCGCCTATTCCGACCGCAGACGGGCAGCGGATGTCGTTGCCGTGCTCGACCATGCTGGTGTCCGGAATGCTGCTTTGATGGGGCATTCGATGGGCGGCGTGGTCGCACTGGCCGCGGCGGCCTATCACCCAGACCGCATCAGCGCGTTGGTCGTCAACGGCGCGCATCCGTTCGCAGAAGATATCACCTTCCTGCGTACGACGCTCAAGAATGACTTCGAGGCTTGGGTCGGCCTCTTGACGCAACTGGCCCCCCGCCTTTCGCAGGCCGCATGCCGGCGGATCCGGGCCAACGACATCGCCGCTGTTCAAGCAAGCCTTGCCACGGACAGGCTCGATTTCTCGGCAACCTTCGCGGAGCTGGGGATACCGGTGCTTGCAATCAGCGGCACGCTCGATCCGCGCTGCCAGTCCGTCCGGAATCTCGCCGAACTGGCGGGCGGCGAGTTTCTGCCGCTCCCGGGCAAGAACCATGTCACGGCCTTCCTCGATGTCGAGACCGTGGCGCCGGTTGTCGACTCTTTTCTGGAGCGTGTCGGTGTCCAGAAGACAAGGCAAGGAGGCTAAGCGATGTGCCGGTCCTGTCCAGCGCGTCGGAAATTCCTTCGTTGGCCACGATCACGATGCGACCATGACGATCAAACCCCGGTCAGTGCGTCACGCGCAGGCCGCCTCGATCAAATCCAAGGATACAGACTATGATTTCGACATCCATCACCCGCGACTTCGGCCTTGCAACGCCAATTGTCAATGCAGGTATGGCGATGATCGCCCGTCCCGCCCTCGCGGCTGCTGTATGCGAAGCCGGCGGGCTTGGCACGATCGGCTCCGACATCAACCCGCCCCACGTCCTGCGCGAACTCATCCGGAAGACCAGGGCGCTTACGAAGCGGCCCTTCGGCGTCGACCTGATCGGCGACTTCGTCACCGACGAACACATATCCGTTCTCGTCGAGGAACAGGTGATGCTCGCGATCTTCTTTTGGACGTTGCCGACCTCCGAGCATGCCGAACGCCTGAAGCAGGCCGGCATCAAGCTCTGGATGCAGGTCGGCCGCGTCACCGAAGCTGAGCAAGCGGTTGCCCTGGGCGCCGAAGCTCTCATCGTCCAGGGTGCGGAGGCGGGCGGCCACAATCGGGCGGAAGCGTCCACCATGACGCTCTTTCCCCGTATTCGCAGACGCTTCCCCGGTCTGCGGCTGCTTGCTGCAGGCGGCATAGTGGATGGTACGACCATGGCCGCCGCACTCGCGCTCGGCGCTGATGCGGTCTGGTGCGGCAGCCGTTTCCTCGCCTCGAAAGAGGCCGAAGCGCACGATGCTTACAAGGACCGCGTGCTAGCGGCCGATGTGGGCGACACGGCGATCCTATCCATCTACGGTCCCGAGTGGCCCGATCAGCTCATGCGGGCCATCGTCAATGACGGCGCACGTGCGGCGCTGGGTCGGGAAACCGAGGCCACCAAGGATGCAGAAGGCCAGTTCATCGGCTCTACCGTCCTCAACGGCCAGACGGTCCCGGTGCCGCGCTACAGCGCTATCCTGCCGACGCCTGATTTCGACGGGGACATAGAGCAGGCATGCCTGACGGCCGGGCAAAGCGCCGGCAACATCGACGAGATTCTGCCTGCGGGCGAGATAGTCCGGCGCATGACGGCCGAGGCAAACTCAGTGCTCCAGCGCCTGACCAGAGCAATTCCAGGAAAAGTGTGAGCGGTTTTCCGCCCGGAATTGCGTCAAAACAAAGGCATGGAGCGGTTCGCCGTTTCCGAGAAACGGTGAACCGCTCTGGCATGGCGGAGGCCGCGTGACGCGCGGCCTTCACAGATCCATTTGCAACGATCATCCCGGGCAGCGCGCTGCGGCCAAGCGATCAGCCGCGTCGAGCAAACGCGCTGATGCTGTTGAGCAGCGGCTGTTGGTCGCCCACCCAGAACCAGTGGTCGTCACCGTCGACTTCGATGAACCGCGCACCCGGGATCTTGGCCGCCAGGAACCGCCCGGCCTCGACACGCACGGCGCGGTCGCCGGAGCGGTGCAGAATCATCGTCCGGGCCGAGACGTTTGTGAGCAAGTGACGGACATCGGCATCGCGCAGCGCTTCGAGCAGGCCTGCGACCGCGCCGGGACTAGAGGCTGCCCTCAGCAATCCGGCCCACCAGGTTTCCGCTTGGCGGTCTGCGGCGAGGCTCGGGGCGAAAGTTTGGATTTCCGCCGGGCCGCCCCAGCCAGCGAGCAGGCGTTGCTTCCAGAGGTCGTATTGCGCGACGGTCAGGGCGAACGGATAGTCGGGCGCGCGGCTGCCTTTCGCCAGCGAACCCCAGAGAACAAGGCCGATCAGGCGATCGGGGTGATCTACAGCAAAACGGATGCAACCCGGCCCACCTTCTGACGCGCCGATGAGCAAGGCCCTGCGGCTGCCAGCAGCATTCATGACGGCCAGAATATCCTGGGCCGTCGCTTCGACGGTCGGGCGGGCGCCGACGCGGTCGGAAAGTCCCATGCCGCGCCGATCGAACAGGATCAGGCGACCCAGGCGCGAAACAGCGCTGATCCAGGCGCGGCAGCTCCTGTCTTCCCAGATACGCTCGACATGCGAAATGAAGCCGGGAACAAGCACGATGTCCGTCGGGCCGCTGCCGACGATCTGGTACGCGATATGGATGCCGCCCACTTCGACGTAGCGCGTTCTGGGCAGGTCCAAGGTGGCATCGCGCGTTGGCTCACGCAGCATGGCAAGCGTGGTGGGGTCGGGCGCTATGCCGAGTTCCTCCCGCAACAGGCGGATACAGGTTTCGCCCTGGCGCTCCGCGGCCGCCCTGTCCCCGGCCGCCAGGTGGGCCCGGATCAGGTGACGGTGCGCGCTTTCGCTCAGCGGGTCCAGTCCAGCCAAGCGCGTCGCGTGCACGACCGCGCTGCGCGGCTCGCCGTCGGCGATCTTCGCCTCGATCAGCCTTTCCAACGCCTGCACCAGCCGGCTGCGCAAGGCCTCGCGCCTGAAGAAGATCCATTCCTCGATTTCGGGACAGTCCGGCAGTGAGAAGCCGGCGAGATAGTCGCCCCGGTAAATGTCGGCGGCTGCATCGAGAGGGCCGACATTGCAGGCATGCTCGAAAACCCTGGAATCGGCCTCGACGGACAGCGCGGGGTTCAGGCTGAGCGATGCTCCGGCCGCAGCGATCACCTCGCTGCCGAACGCGATGCGGATTTTATACAGGGTGCGCCGAAGGCGTGCCCGTGCGGCTTCTTCGTCGGTCTCGGGCCATAGAAGCGTGGCGGCGACCTCCCGCGCCACGGGCCCGCCGACTTCGGCGAGATAGATGAGGAGTGCCGCCGCCTTGCGCAAGGCAAGCTCCACCGTCCGGCCGTCCAGACGGAACTCCGGAAAACCCATAAGTTGGAGTTCCAACCGCTTCATCGATCGGTATCCGGCCGGGCGGGGGACGTTGAGGGGACGCCGGCATTCTATCCACCCCCATGACGTCGGGCCGATCGGGCCCGATCAGGAGACTCCCTTGGAGCGAGAAATGTCACTGGTCAATACTGTCACCCACCATCGCACGTCCGAGGCCGTTGCCGAGGATGGCGCCCTTATGGACATTCGGACGACCGGACAGGGAGGTTGAGACATGTGCCAATCCTGTCTCTCCTGGTATGCGCGCTGCATTGCTCCCTACCTCGTCCACGCCGGGTGTTCGGCCGGCGCATTCGCGCGCATGCGAAGGCGCATGATCCCGCGGGCAGAGGGCATTGTCGTCGAAGTCGGCTTCGGGTCCGGCCTGAATCTTCCCTATTACGACGCCGCCAGGGTGGAAAGGCTGGTCGGCGTCGATCCCGACGGCACGATGCTCGGCCTCGCCGAATCGAAGAGCCGCTCCTTGTCATTTGAGGTCGAATGCCTGCGCGCCAATGGCGAAAGCCTGCCGTTGAGCGATGACTTGGCCGACACGGTCGTCGTGACCTACGCCTTCTGCACCATTCCCGACCCTCAGGCGGCGCTGAACGAGATCCGGCGCATCCTGAAGCCCACGGGCCGGCTGATCTTCCTCGAGCATGGCCAGGCCGAGGGACCGCGTTGCCGCAGGTGGCAGGCGCGCCTGAATGGGCTGTGGGGGCGGCTCGCCGGCGGTTGCCATCTCAACCGCGATCCACTGCGCTTGATCCGCGCGGCGGGCTTCCGTGTCCTTGAAGAGGAGCGCGGGCGGTTCCAACTGCCCTTCTGGCAATTGGGAAGCCACTACGCTGGCGTCGCGGCACCCCCGAGAGGTTGATGGCCCTCGGCCCGCCGAACTTGCACTTCCGAAAACAAATAAGACGTCCGCGTCGCTCTATGGATAGGCGAGACGGTTCATGGGCTGGTGGCCGGGGCGGGTAAGACTTAGATTGAAGTTCCGCTTTCATCCATTGCGGTCTTTCAGTTCCGAGCGCCGCTTGCCGGAGCAGCGTCCGCCCCTCGCGGACCAATGGCATCTTTAGCGGAACGCTATATACGTTGACGCTTGAGCAGCGCCTCCGCTTCGTCGAGGAACGCCATGGGAAGGGTCATCGTCATCGCCATCTGCCTTGCCGTCGCGACAGGCGCCAACGCCCACGACTGGTACCAGAACAAGGTCGATCCGGTAACGAACTTCAAATGCTGCGGCGGCACGGATTGCCGCCCCATACCGGAGTCCTCGGTGCAGTCCAGGGCGGACGGCGGCTATGTCTATCTGCCCGATGGCTTCAACATCCCGCGAGAGCGCGTGCAGGAATCGCCGGACGGCCGATACCATATCTGCGAGAACAGATACGTCATCACCAACCAACCCTATCTGCGCTGCTTCTTCGCGCCGCGCCTCAAGGTCTCGCGGTTGCTCACGCAGTAACAGCCGCCACAGGCTCTTTAGGCGCTCACTGCCGATTACCGGCCCGTTGGGCGCGCCCAAGTCCATGCTGAAGACGATGTTGACCGGAGCAAAGCGCGCTGCAAACCGTTAGACCCGACAGTGCTGCAGGGAGTGACAAGCATGGCGCAACTGGTCAAAAAGCAGGAGCCTCTCGCCTTTCGCTTCGCCGATGACGGGCTGGTGCCCAATCATCCGCGCTGGCCCATGCTTGTCTATCCCGGCGCGGTGCCGCTGCCGGACGACGTCGATCCGGCTGCGGTCTTCGAGGATATTTTCGGCGCGAATGGCTGGGGCGACAGCTGGCGCAACGGCATCTACAGCTTCGTCCATTATCACTCGCGCATTCATGAGGTTCTGGGCATTGCGCGCGGCTCCGCCGAGGTGCGCTTCGGCGGCGACAAGGGCAAGGTGCTCGAGGTCAAGGCGGGCGACGTGGCGGTGCTGCCGGCCGGCACGGGCCACCAACGCCTGTCCGGCTCGGCCGATCTCCTGGTGGTCGGCGCCTATCCGCCCTTCGGCACATATGATCTGTGCCGCAGCCCCGAGCAGCATGCCGAGGCGCTACGCACGATCCCGGAGGTCCGCCGTCCCGACAAGGATCCACTTTTTGGGAGCGGCGGCCCGCTGCTGAAAGCATGGAGCAAGTTGGCGGCCTGAACCGCGACGCGGCCGTCCCCTACGGATAATGCTCCTTCTTCGGCGCATAGATTGCTGGATCGAAATCCAGTTCCTTCGGCAGCCTCTGGCTCGAGCATTGCAGATGGGTCTGGCGGGCGAGTAGCAGCCGTTGCTGCCGCTCATGCTCCTTCACGGCCGCCACCATCCCCATGCTGTAAGGTCCAAGCAGCACGCCAAAACCCCAGCCGGGATGGTCCTTCTCGCGCTGCGTATAGTCAGCGGCGGCGGCGCGGGCCTGCTGGCATCCCGGCGATGCCCATTTCGGATCCTGCTGCGACAGCGAGGCGCCGTAATCGACAGGCGAGGACGCGCATCCAGCCACACCCGCGCAGAGCGCGGCGATCATCGCATTTCTCATTCTTGAGTCCTCGCTAATTTAAGGCCGGAGAGACCACAGAATGCTTCTTCGCACAAGCGAGATGGCGGCAAAAGGAGAGAGCCGGACAAGTGCTGTCGTCGTCCGTCAAAGCGTTCCCGAAATTTTTCAACACCTCGTTCCGTTTCCACCCGCCGCTTCGTCCTTGGTTCGTCCGCACCGAAAAGGAGAGCCGCAATGGCTGAAATGATCGTCATCTACAAGCAGCCAGCCGACGCGCAGGCGTTCGACAAGCACTATTTCGAGACGCATATACCGCTGGCCAAGAAGATACCGGGCTTGAGGAAATACGAAGTAAGCCGGGGGCCGATCACAGTGCTCGCCGGACCGTCTGACGTCTACCTGATCGGGACACTTCATTTCGACGATCTCGACGCGATGAAGAAAGGGATGGCGAGCCCGGAGGGAAAAGCGGCCGGCGCGGATCGCCGGCTCTACGCGCCTGATGAGTCAGGCGTCCAGATATTTATCTTCGACAGTATGGAAATCTGAGCCCGCTCGTCGCCGCTCAGAATTTCCGGCTGAGATAGGCCGACCCGGCAAGCCCGAACCGCCACTCGAATTCCACCGCCTTGGTCAGGCCGATCCTGCGGCCGCTGACGATGGCAGCCGGATCGGTCCGCGATGGCGCGAACTCGAAAGGCGGCGCGGTCAGCGGCAGCCGATTGTGCGAGCCGTCGATGCCGAGCGCCTGGCAGAGCTTGCCGGGCCCGGAGCAGAGCACCCGCTCGTCAGCTACGCCGCGCCGGCCGTGCATCTCGGCAATGCCCGATTGCGGCTGGAGCGCGCGGATCAGCACGGCGCTGCCCGGCAGGCACACCGCGTTCAGGCACCAGTGCAGGCCGTAGGAGCGATACACATAGGCCGTGCCGGGCGCGCCATACATCGGCGCATTGCGCGGCGTCTCGCCGCGATAGGCATGCGAGGCGGGATCGTCGGGCCGGTAGGCTTCGGTCTCGACGATGATGCCGCCGACACCGGAAAGCGTAAGCGTCGCGCCGATCAGCGCGCGGGCGACCACGAGCGCGTCGCGGGCGAAGAAATCGGCGTCGACCGGATCGACCATCGTAGGCGTTCGATCAGCCAAGCAGATTTCGCGCCGCGCGCATGAAGATCCGCGAGCCGATCGGGATCAGGTCGTCGGGGAAATCATAGTCGGGGTTGTGCAGCGATGGGTGCTTCTCGCCGGCGCCGAGGAAGAACATCGCCGATTTGGCGCTGTGGCCGAAAATGCCGAAATCCTCCGACGCGCGCATCGGCAGCGCCGCCTCGCTGCGCGCAACGCCTTCCTCGTCGAGCGCGCGGGCGAGATGCTCCACCGCGTCCGGCGCGTTGACGCTGGCGACGAAGATCTCGTGATAGTCGAAGCGCACGGCAAGACCATGCGCGGCGGCGATTTTCCTGGCCAGTGCCTCCGCGGCGGCGACGAGTTCGGCCATGCGCTCGTCGCGCCTCGTGCGCAGCGTCGCCCACACTTCCGCATAGCCCGGCGCGATGCCGAACACGGCTTCGCCCATCGAACAATGGGTGACGGTCACCATTCCGAAATCGTCGTCCGCGAAAGTGCCGCGCCCGAGCGCGGGTAGCGCCGGCATCAGCTCGCTCACCGCCGTCATCGGCGAGGTGCCGGTCTCGGGCATGGAGGAATGCGCGGTCTTGCCCTCGAGCACGATGCGCATGCCGCGCGAGGCGCAGTTGACGGTGCCGGCCTTGAGCCGCACCTCGCCGAACGGCACGCCGGGCAGATTGTGCAGCGAAAAGGCGAAGTCCGGCGCGATCTCGGCAAAGCGCGGATCGGCGACGACGCCGGCCGCGCCGTTTCCGGTCTCCTCGGCCGGCTGGAACATCAGCACGACGCGGCCCCGCGCCGGCCGCTCGCGGCCGAACTGGCGGCCGAGCGCGGCCAGGATCGCGGTGTGCCCGTCATGCCCGCACATGTGCGACTTGCCCGGCACTTGCGAAGAATGCGCGACGCCCGAAAGCTCTTCGATCGGCAGCGCGTCGAGCTCGGAGCGGAACAGCACCGTCGGCCCGGCCTGGCCGCTCTCATAGACCGCCGCCACGCCATGGCCGCCGAGCCCCGACAGCACCTTGTCCGGCCCGGTATCGGCGAGGAAGTCCACCACTTCCTTCGCCGTCTTCTCCTCCTCGTTGGAAATCTCCGGCTGCCGGTGCAGCTTGCGGCGCCATTCGGTCAGCTCGACGATGTCTCGATTGGTGAGGGTCATGGGTTGGAACTCCTCTTGGGCTTGCCGGTCACACAAACACGATAGGGTTTTTCTGGCGCCGTGCCATGGGGATCAATTCCGCTAGGCCATCGGCGCCCTGTTTTCTCCGAGCTTCTGGCGCCGTCAGTTCCTAATCAGGAAATGCTCCGTAAACCGCTGAAATCCTTAACACGATTTTCATCCCGGTCGCCTAACCACTTAGGCATGACAAGGCATGATGAGCGGCTGGCTGCGGGTCCCTCTTCCGGGGAGCGCGGCGGAGCCGTGGACGCCGGCATCCTGCGCGATCAGCTTGCCGATCTGAGCAAGGGCGTCTTCATCTCGATGCCCATCGGCACGGTGCTGGCAGCCCTGATCCTGGCGGTGCAGCTTCTGTCCGGCGGCGGCCTTGCCGCGGTGGCGTGGTTTGCCGCCATCGCCCTGGTCAATGGCGCTCGCGTGGTGCTCGCGCTCGCCCAGTCGGGCGCGGCCGACGAGCGGCAGCAGGCGGTCGGCGTCCGGCTTTCCCTCTATGGCGTGCTGGCGCTGGCGTCGGGTATCGCCTGGTCGTTCCTGGCGCTGCTCAGCGACGGATACACCACCGCCCAGGCGCCGCTCTATCTGATCGTGCTCGCAGGCACCTCGGCCGGCTCGGTCACCTACTGCACCTCCCACGCGCCGGCCTCGATCAACTTCATCACGCTGCCGCTTCTCACCGCCGCGGCCTGCGTGCTGGCGCAAGGCGGCGTCGAGAACGACGTGCTGGCCTTCACCATCCTGCTGTTCCTCGGCGGCATGATCAGAGGCGCGCTTCTGGGGCAATCCCGCTTCCGCGAGACAAGCCGCCTCAAATACGAGGCGCGCGAGTTCGCCGCCGAGATGGAACGCAACTCCAGGCGCGATCCGCTGACGGGCCTGCTCAACCGCTCCGGGCTGGAGCAGGCAATCGCCGGGCTCGGCGTTTCCGACGGCCCGTTCGTGGCCATGCTGATCGACCTCGACGGCTTCAAATCCGTCAACGACACCTATGGCCACACCATCGGAGACGGCCTGCTGGTCAAGGTGGCGCGCCGGATCGAGGACCACGCCCCGCAAGGTGCCACGATCGCGCGCATCGGTGGCGACGAGTTCGTGCTGCTCTTCTCCGCCTGCAGGTCGCCGCAAGCGGCCGAGCTTGCGTCAAGCATCATCGCGGCCATCGCCAATCCGGACCCGGAGCTGAATTCGGTGCGCGTCGGCGCCTCGATCGGCATCTATCAGGCGGACAAGCCGCAATTGACGGAGATGCTGCTCAAGGCCGATTTCGCGCTCTATGCGGCCAAGCGCGGCGGCAGGAACGAATACTGCCTGTTCGACGCGGATCTCGACGCCGCGCTGGAGCGCAGGAACCGCATCGAGCGCGATCTGCGCGGCGCGATCGAGTCGGGCGCGCTCTGCTGCTGGTTCCAGCCGCTGGTGCGGCTCGACACCAGCGCGGTCGTCGGCTTCGAGGCGCTGCTGCGCTGGCAGCACGAGGTCCATGGCGCCATCTCGCCGCCCGAGATCGTCACCGCCGCGCGCGAGACCGGCCTGCTTTCGCTGCTGACCGAAACGGTGTTCCTCAATTGCTGCGCCATGATCGCAGAGCTGGTGCGCCAGGGTCGCCCGGATGTGCGGGTGGCGATGAATCTTTCACCGCGCGAGCTCGAGGCCGGCAATGTCGATGACATGATCCTCGACGGCCTGAAGGCGAAGAACGTGCCCGCCGCGATGCTCGAGATCGAGATCACCGAGGAGGCGCCGGTCGACCGCGACCGGGTCGGCCAAAAGGTCGGGCACCTGGCGGATGCCGGCATATCGATCGTTCTCGACGATTTCGGCACCGGTTTCTCGACCTTGGTGTCGCTGAAGGACAGCCGCATCCGCAAGATCAAGATCGACAAGGATTTCGTGCGCGACCTGGCGAAATCCGTGGAGGACCAAGCCGTGGTCGAGGCGGTGATCGGCCTTGGCCGCACGCTGGGGATAGAGGTGATGGCCGAGGGCGTGGAGACCGACGCCGACCGCATGATCCTGCGCTCGCTGGGCTGCATGATCGCGCAGGGCTATCTGTTTTCGGCGGCACTGCCGATGCGCGACGCGCTCGCCTTCGACGCGACCGGTGAGGTTATTTTCGAGCCGTTGCGCAATCCCCGCAGCGGCAGTGCCGCCTGACAGACCGTCAAGGGCATTCTTCGTATTTCGGCTGGCAAGGATCGGCGACAGGGCACGGGTTAGCCGACGTGGAGGGGCGGTGGGAAGCGCTCCGATGTCGTGCGTAATCGCATAGGGCGCTCCCCTCTCCGTCTCGGCGCTGCGCGCCGA
Organism: Mesorhizobium sp. M2A.F.Ca.ET.043.05.1.1; assembly: GCF_003952445.1. Lineage (NCBI taxonomy): Bacteria > Pseudomonadati > Pseudomonadota > Alphaproteobacteria > Hyphomicrobiales > Phyllobacteriaceae > Mesorhizobium > Mesorhizobium sp. M2A.F.Ca.ET.043.05.1.1. The sequence goes on along the minus strand of NZ_CP034446.1, from coordinate 2,616,528 downwards.
GCCACCTCTCCCCCATTTCATGGGGGCGAGGAAGCGCCAATCGCGAACGGGTGCGGCCTCGGCCTGGGTTCCTCGCCCCCGCCAAAGGCGGGGGAGAGGTGGCTCGGCGAAGCCGAGACGGAGAGGGGGAGCGCCCTATGCGATTGGCCCGGCCGCACCCATGAAACCTTTTGATTTTTGGGCCGTTGTGCGGCGATGCCCAAGGCCAAAGCCAAACCGACGCCCGCAGGCGCCGCCACTTTGCGTGCGGTCCGCCAATCGCGCCCGCAGAAGCAGGTAGAGAAGCCGAAGCCGCGGCAGGAGAAGCGACCCAGGCCGCGCGATGCCGAGCCCAAGGCTTCCGAGCAAAAAGCCCCCGCCGATGCCGCGCCCGAGGCCATCGGCCATGCCGGTTCGCCGCCGCCCGAGGCCGCCGAGCCGGGTCCTCAGCTTTCGCCCGAAGAGGCCGAGCGGGCGCGCAAGAAGTATCTTCTGCGGCGCTTCTGGATCAGCGGCCGCGGCTACTGGGGTTTACATGGCGACAGGCTCGCCTGGCCGCTGACGATCGGGCTGCTCACGCTGATCTGCGTCAATGTCGGATTTCAATACGGCATCAACCGCTGGAACCGCGCGATCTTCGACGCCATCGAGCAGCGCGACGCCCACACCGTCTATTGGCTGAGCGCCATCTTCCTGCCGCTGGTCGCCGGCAGCATCAGCCTGGTGGTCGCCCAGGTCTATCTGCGCATGACCATGCAGCGCCGCTGGCGCTCCTGGCTGACCACGGCGGTCATCCAGCGCTGGCTGGCCAGCGGCCGCTACTACCAGCTCAACCTCGTCAAGGGCGACCATGCCAATCCCGAGGCCCGCCTGACCGAGGATCTCAGGATCGCCACGGAATCGCCGGTCGACTTCGTCGCCGGCGTCCTCAACGCCTTCCTCTCGGCCTCGACCTTCATCGTCGTCTTGTGGACCATAGGCGGCGCCCTGAGCGTTTCGCTGGGCGGCTCGGTCATCACCGTGCCCGGCTTCCTCGTCGTCACCGCCGTCATCTATGCCGCCATCACCTCGACCTCGATGTTCTTCATCGGCCGCCATTTCGTCGAGCTTTCCGAGCAGAAGAACCAGACGGAAGCCGAGTTCCGCTACGTGCTGACGCGCGTGCGCGAAAACGGCGAAAGCATCGCGCTGCTCGGCGGCGAGGAGGAGGAGAACGCCGGCATCGACCGCTCCTTCGCCGCCGTGCTCGGCCGCTGGGCGCGGCTCACCGGCCAGCACATGCGCACCACGCTCGTCTCGCAGGGCTCCAGCCTGTTCGCGCCGGTCGTGCCGGTGCTTTTATGCGCGCCGAAATTCCTCGACGGCTCGATGTCGCTCGGCCAGGTCATGCAGGCGGCCTCCGCCTTCGCCTTGGTGCAAGGCGCCTTCGGCTGGCTGGTCGACAATTATCCCCGGCTCGCCGACTGGAACGCCTCGGCCCGCCGCATCGCCTCGCTGATGATGTCGCTCGACGGCCTGGAGCGAGCCGAAGCGAACGACAGGTTGGGCCGCATCCAGCGCGGCGAGACCGAGGACGGCGCCATGCTAAGCCTCAGGAATCTTTCCGTGACCCTCGACGACGGCACCTCGGTGGTGAAGGAAACCGAGGTGGAGATCGAGCCCGGCGAGCGCGTGCTGGTCTCGGGCGAATCCGGCACCGGCAAGTCGACGCTGGTGCGCGCCATCGCCGGCCTCTGGCCCTGGGGCAGCGGCAGCGTCGATTTCCACCCGGGCAAGCGCCTCTTCATGCTGCCGCAGCGCCCCTATATCCCGTCCGGCACGCTGCGCCGTGCCACCTGCTATCCGGCCGCCGCCGACAATTGGAAGACGAAGGAGATCGCCGCTGCCCTCGACAAGGTCGGCCTTGCCTATCTGAAGGGCCGGCTGGAGGAAGAGGCGCCGTGGGACCAGACGCTGTCCGGCGGCGAGAAGCAGCGCCTCGCCTTCGCCCGCCTCCTGCTGCATGCGCCCGACATCGTCGTGCTCGACGAGGCGACCTCGGCGCTGGACGAGAAGAGCCAGGACACGATGATGCAGACGGTGATGAAGGAACTGCCCACCGTCACCATCATCAGCGTCGCCCACCGCGCCGAGCTGGAAGCGTTTCATACGCGCAAGATCACCCTGGAGCGGCGTGAGGGCGGCGCGCGGCTGGTCAGCGATGTCGATCTGGTATCGAGGAAGAAGAAGCGCGGCCTGATCCGGCGGGCGCTGTGGGGAAGCGGCGCGAATGGCGGCGAGGGGTAGGGGAGCGCCCCGAGCGCAATCGCGCAGGTCGCTCCCCCTCTCCGTCTCGGCTTCGCCGATCCACCTCTCCCCCGCCTTGGCGGGGGCGAGGAAGCGCCAGTCGTCAAGGGCGCCGCCAGCTGAAAGCTTGGGTTCCTCGCCCCCGCAAAGCGGGGGAGAGGTGGCTCGGCGCGCAGCGCCGAGACGGAGAGGGGGCAGCGCCTGCGTATGCGATTACGCGCCGCACCAACCCGCCGATGCTAAACAGTCTGTAGAGCGGCCAGCCGTTTCCAGGAAACGGATAACCGCCTACAGTCCCGCCGTTCAGGATGGAACCATCGGGGAGGGGAGCATCGGGATGAACGACGCCGCGCCACATAATCCGAGACAGCTTTCGGAGATCGCCAGCTATCACGCCCATATCTATTACGGCGATGCGGCCGAGCGCCGGCACGCCGAATGGCTGCGCGAGCGCATCGGCGAGCGTTTTCGCGTGCGGCTGGGCAACTGGCACGACAGGAAGGTCGGCCCGCATGACCAGGCCATGTACCAGGTCTCCTTCGCCACCGGCCTTTTCGCCACGCTGGTTCCATGGCTGATGCTGAACCATGGCGGCTTGAGCATCCTGATCCACCCCAACACCGTCAATGCCAGGCGTGACCATCTCGTCGACCCGCTCTGGATCGGCAAACCCCTGGCGGTGCATGGCGAGGTCCTGCCCGAGGAGGATCACGAGGCGGAAGCGGCGCTGGAGGTCAACACCGAGCCGACGCTCGCCGTGTAGCAGCCCGCCGGACTAGTGGCACTGCACAGGGATTTTGAAAGGTCGCCGTTTGTCTTGGTGCAAGTCTTTCCGTTCATGTCCGTGAAATCAGCGCAAACGCCGGGGATTGGCTGAAGCCGCCCCAACCTCGTCATTCTATGGCGGAGCAAGGAGCGAAGCGACGCGGCGCAGACCATAGAATCCATGCCGTGACTTGGAAGCGTTGCCGCGGTGCAGAATTTTGCTCCGTTGCACGCCGTGGCGAAGGTAACGGCATGGATTCCAGGGTCTTCGCGACGGAGCTTCGCTCCTGCTCCGCCCTGGAATGACGATCGCGATGGGCGTTCCGGCCAATCTCCAACGCATGCCACCTGCCAACGCAAACAGAGCCGACCGGTCAAAATCCCTGTGCAGTGCCACTAGTCGCAAATTCTAGCGATATCGGGCACGCCGCCCCGTTTTCCGCGCCGGCCACTCTTCTGGACCGGCTGTCAGTCGGTTGTCAGTTTGGATTCGCTATGCCTCGCCAATGACGCGCGCAAGCCGTCACGGCCTGTCGGCTGAATCCTCAGCCGCGCCGCAACCTCCCAACCGGATGGAGATCCCATGTATCGCACTCTTCTTATCGCCGCCCTCGCGGGCGTGATCGCCGGACCGGCGCTGGCCGCCGGCACCTGCAGCACCGCCGCGAAATCGAAGTTCCAGCCCAAGGCGACGCTCGAGGCGCAGTTGAAGGCCGAGGGCCTCAAAGTGCGCCAGATCAAGACCGAGAAGGGCTGCTACGAGGTCTATGCGATCGACAAGGACGGCAAGAAGGTCAACACCGCCTACAATGCCGAGACGCTGGAGAAGCTCGACAATGCCGAAGCCGGCGAAAACTGATCGAGCCTTGCCGGCACAGGCCCAGGCGCCCCGCGACGTGGTGCGCGTCTGGGACCGTGTCGTGCGCGGCTTCCACTGGGCGCTGGTGCTGAGTTTCGCCATCGCCTGGTTCACCCCGCAAAGCTTCGAGGACATCCACCACTGGGCCGGCTACGCCGCCGCCTCGCTTGTCGTCATGCGGCTCGTGTGGGGCATCGTCGGCACGCCCTATGCGCGCTTCTCGCAATTCGTGCGCGATCCAGCGACGGTGCTGCGCTATCTCCTTGCGATACTCAAGGGCAGCGAGGCCCGCTATATCGGCCACAACCCGGCTGGCGGCGCGATGGTGATCGTGCTGATGGCCATGATGGTGTCGGTGGCGGTGACCGGGTGGATGCAGACGACGGACGCGTATTTCGGCGTCTCCTGGGTGGAGGACGCGCACAGCCTCGCCGCCCACGGCCTGCTCGCGCTGGTGCTCGTCCATATCGGCGGCGTGGCGCTGGCAAGCCTTCGCCACAATGAAAACCTTGTTCGCGCCATGATCACCGGACGCAAGCGCAAAGCCGCGCCGGCCGACATCGCCTGAACGCGCCCCGCACCGGGGCAACCGCGGACGCCTGCCTTGACGCCCGCGGAACCATATGAACGTTGCGCGCCGAGGCGTTCCCGGCCCCGGCATGTGCGCGTGCCTGAAAAGACGGAGCAAGCCCGATGCGGCGCTATTCACAGATCACCATCGCCATCCATTGGCTTACGGCCCTGCTGGTCGTCATCGCCTGGTTCACCGCCGAGGGCGGGCGCCATGCGCGCGCCGACCCGCCCTACCTGCACTTTACCCTCGGCCTTGCCGTGCTGCTGCTGGTCGTGCCGCGCCTCTTGGCGCGCTGGCTGGGCGGTGCGCCCCGCGTCGAGGACCCGCAGAGCCGCTGGATGGACCTTGCCGCGCGCGCCGGACACACGGTGCTCTATCTGTTCCTCATCGCGCTGCCGCTGAGCGGCTGGTACGCCGCCTCGCGTCTCGGCATCCAGGTTTCCTTCCTGGGGTTGGACCTGCCGGCGCTCGCCGTGCCCGTGCAGGGTGCGCCGGGCCTGATCGCCGACCTGCACGAGACCGGCGGCACGCTGATCCTGTGGCTGGCCGGCGCCCATGCGCTGATCGCGATATGGCACCAGTTCGTCATGAAGGACGGAACGCTGGAGCGCATGAACCCGCTCGCCTCGAACGAGCTCGCCGACAGCCGCGAATAGCAGCGCCCGGGCTGGACAGAAGGCTGCGGCAGCACATCGGCTGCGCAGCGGCGCTGGCGGTGGATACCGAGCCGGCACTTGATGCGCAGGGCCGCGTTCCGAGTGGCCGGCGCCTGTTGCCTGATGGGAGCACCCGCCCCGGCGCCGGCCCGGCGAACCTGCGTCCGCCGCAATATTCAAGATAGCTAAAAAACACCCGCCGAGGGATGGCGCGATCGCATAAGCCTTGGCGGATGGAAGTCGAGCCGCGTCACATAAGGCAGCGCTACCCCGCTCCGTCCTTCGCGCGGACCCCCGGCATCCGCGCCGCCGCGAAAATCGCTGCGTGAAACCCCTTTCATGCGCTATGATGCGCTCCGCTGCATCGGGACGCGGGCGTGCTGGGCGAGACGGCACTGGATTGTCCCCATCAATGCCTTCCCACCCCTCGGAGGGACATCGTGAACCTCTTGATTGTCTATGGAACGACTGAAGGGCAGACCAGGAAAGTCGCCGAACGGATGGCGACCGACATTCGCGGGCGCGGGCATCAGGTCGAGCTGCTGGACAGCGCGAAGTTCACGCCCGATTTGAAGCTCGGGCATTTCGACGCCTTCGTTATTGCCGCGTCGGTCCACCAGGAGCACCATCAGGAAGCCGTCACGACCTTCGTGTTCGCGCATCGCGACCTGTTGAGCGGCAAGCCTTCGGCGCTGATATCGGTCAGCCTGTCGGCTGCGCTGGAAGGCCACGAGGCCGCTGCCCAGAAATATGTCGACCGCTTCGTCTCCGTGACGGGGTGGCAGCCGAGCATGACGCTTCTGCTGGGCGGCGCCTTGCGCTTCACCAAATACGATTACTTCCAGGAGCAGTTCGTCAAATTCGTCGTCATGAAGGGCGAGGATCCAGGCCCCGGGCAGGATCACGAATTCACCGATTGGAACGCGCTCGCCGGCTTCACCGACCGGTTCCTCGCAGCGATCGGCTAGGCATAGGCTGAGCCGGCCGGTCAAGCACCGGCGCCCGGCGGCTGCAGGCGCGCGGTCAGCGCCGTTTCGAAAGCCGGTCGAAATTGCGCCGCACCTGCCTGGCCGCGGGCAGCAGGGCAGCGGCCGCCGCTTCCATCGCCACCGTCCCGTCGCAAAGCACCGGGCTTCTGCCGGAAAGGACGTCAGGCCAGAAGCGCAGCGCTGCCTCGAGCATCTTTTCCTGCGCCGCGAACAGCCCTTGCGTTCCCGCAAGCGCCTTTTCCTGCACCGCCTGCAGCGCTTCCCGCCCGTTGGGCGCGTGGCTCATGGCATCCAGCACCAGCAGCGGCATCCGCATGCCGATCACCGCCGGCGCCAGCAAGAGGTCGCTGCCGGAGTGCTTCCTGCGTTTTCTGCGGACGGACATGGACACCTGCCTTCTTGTGCTGGGAACGATGGCGAAACTACGCGCCAGAGGCATGTTGGTTCCACGCGAGGGAGCCCAACTGGGCAGGGAAGGCGACAATCGGACCAGCTGCATATATTCGGCTTAGCTAAAATACACCGCGCGACACGGTGGGTCTGTGCAGTTCACATTGAGGCCGCGCAACGGCCGTCACAATCCAAGCTGGAAAAGAATCTGAACACCGCCCGGCCGTTACTGGTGATGTTCTGGGAACACACCCGCGATAAAGACCGGCGGCGAGCGCTTCTACTGCTTGCCAAACCGGCGGCCGGCACATAAGCCTGCACATCTGCGATCATTGATCCTCGGGGGAGGGGCTTGTGGCGAAACCAAGACAGCTCGCGACGAAATGCGTGGCGTTGCGCCTCGGGGCCGCGATCCTCGCCATGCCGGCCGCCGACGCGCTTGCCGACAATGTCGTTCCGGACGACCAGATCGTGCAAGGAAGCCTCTGCGTCGGGTTCGACTGCGTCAACAACGAGTCCTTCGGGTTCAACACGATCGTCGTGAAGGAAAACAACACACGCATCTACTTCGACGACACGAGCACGAACGCCGGATACGCCGCCAATGATTGGGCGCTGATTGCGAACGATTCCGCTTCCGGCGGCGCCAACTACTTCGGCATCCAGGACGCGACGAACAACAAGATGGTGTTCCGCGTCGATGCGGGCGCTCCCGAGAATTCGGTCTATGTCAACAGCTTCGGCAATCTGGGCCTCGGCACGTCCAACCCGACTCTCGGCCTGCAGATAACCCGAAGCGACACGCCGGCGATCCGCCTGGAGCAGACAAACGCCGGCGGCTTCACGGCGCAGACCTGGGACGTCGGCGGCAACGAAGCGAATTTCTTCATACGCGACTCGACGAATGGCAGCCTGCTTCCTTTCCGCATCCGGCCGGGCGCGCCGACAAGCAGCCTCGACATTGCCTCGAACGGCAATGTCGGTCTCGGCACCGCTGCTCCCACCAGCAAGCTGCATGTCTATGGAGACTACAACAAGGATACGTTCGAGACGATCGGCGTGTCCTCGGCGGCCAACGCGGATGCGCTGACCTTCGGCTATGGCGGCGCGAGCTTCGGCGTCGGCACCTCGCTGATCAATGCGCATTCGGCCACCGGCTCGAGCGGCAGGCTTCTGCTTGCCACCGACGGCGTGACCCGCATGACCATCGACGCAAACGGCAATGTGGGCATCGGCACGACCGCGCCGGCCGCCGGCCTCGATGTCGTGGGCACCGTTCGCTTCGCATCGCTCGCCGGCTGCACCTCCGGCATCGGCACCAATGCCGCGGGCGACTTGGCCTGCATCAGCGGTGGCGGCGGAAATCCGCCCTATTACGACACGACCGCCTCGGGCGCGCAGCCGAACGCCAGCGGCACCAACTCCACCGCGGCCGGCTCCGGCAGCAACGCCAGCGGCACCAATGCGCTGGCCGGCGGCACCAACAACCAGTCGCAGGGCGACAACACCACCGTCATCGGCTCGAACAACAGCGTCACCGGCGACGACAGCGGCGCTTTCGGCACCGGCAACACCGTAAGGGGCAATGGCAGCTACGCGATCGGCGACCCCAATGTCGTCAATGGCGACAAGTCCTTCGTCTATGGCGACGACAATGCCGTCAACGCCCCGAACGTCGCCGGCAACGGCAACGGCATCCAGGTCTTCGGGTCGAACAACATTGTCGCGAGCACCGCCAATTCGTCGGGATCGGTGGTGATCGGATCGGGCAGCACGGTCAACGCCACCAATGCGATGGCGTTCGGCAATGGCACGACGGTGACCGGCGCCAACGCGATCGCCATGGGATCGGGCGCATCCTCGGGCGGCCTGAACGCCGTCGCGATCGGCACCGGCGCCAGCGCCGCCTATGCGGGCTCGGCCGCCTACGGCTCGGGCGCGGTCGCGACAAGGCAGAACGAGCAGGTGTTCGGCACGGCGGGCAACACCTATTCGATGCCCGGCCTGACGTCGGCGGCCAGCTCATCGGCCCAGGCCGGCGCGATCGAGATCGTCACCACCGATGCCAGCGGCCATCTCGCCTCCGTAACCCCGGGCTCGCTCGGCTTTTCCGATCCCGCGCAATTCAACAGCCTCAACTCCCGCATCGACAGCGTCGGCAGCCGCGCCTATTCCGGCGTTGCCATGGCGATGGCGCTGGCCGGCGCGCCGACCGTGCTGCCGGACGAGAAATTCGTGACCACCCTGAACTGGGGCACGTTCGAGGGCGCCAATGCCTTTGCGCTCAGCGCGGGCGCCCGGCTCGGCTCGCAACTCCAGCTCAATGGCGGCATCGCCTTCGATCCCAACCGGAGTATGGCCGGCGGACGGCTGGGGCTGAGGATGAGCTGGTAGGAAGCGCCGGCGCGCCAGGATGATTCCGATGCGAACAGTGACGATTCTCCTGGCGGCGATGCTGGCCTTGTGCGCCGCCGGTCCTGGGCTTGCCCAGACGCAGACCCAGGCCCCGGCGCCGGGCAAGAAGAAGGCGGCGCCGACAGCACCGGCGCCGGCCGCGCCCGCATGGCCGGCAAACGCCGCGCAGGCAATCTACCTCGCCCGCAGCACCATGATGGCTCTCCAGCAGGCGGTGGAAACAGGCAACTTCACCGTGCTGAGGGACATGGGGTCGCCAGGCTTTCGCGCCCAGAACACCGCGGCCGACCTCGCGATCAGGTTCCAGGCGCTGCGCCAGTCCGGCGCCGACCTGACGGCGGTTGCCGTGATCGCCCCGCAGCTCTCCACGCCGCCCTTTCTCGATCCCCAGAAGCAGTTGCACCTTGTCGGCCTGTTTCCCACGCAACCGCTGGAGATCGACTTCGACCTGTCCTTCGAAAACGTCGACAACCGCTGGCGGATTTCAGCCATCGGCGTGACAACCGCCCCGGCGCCGAAAGGGCAGGATGCGGGAGATGCCGAGAAGGGGAAGGCGGCGAGGTAGAGCGTGGGCGAGGTGGTCGGGATTTAGGAGATCACTGCCGAGCCAACTTTCACCGCACAGGCTTAGCGCTGAGATTCAGCGGTGGCGAGCACGCCGCTTGGCAGCGGCTCGAGGTCATTCCACAGCTCCGCCCAGTTCTCCCGCCCTGGCCGGCCCAGCGCGCGCGGGTCGCCGATGGTCGGCGCATAGGCGTCGTTGTAAAGCGCAACGAAATCCGACCCACAGAACAGCACGACCTGCGCTTCGGCCGCGAGCATCAGGTCGACCGTGGCGCGAAGGCTGGGCGTCCACGCCTCAGGCAGCCCGAGCGGGCTCGTGTCCCAGCGATAGCCGCGGATCAATCCCCGACCTCGCCAGTGACCCGACCCCGTGCGCTGAGCCCATCCACCATCGAGGCACAAGCGCGCGAGGGAGATGGTCCGTGGGGTGAGGGATTTTTGGAACGGGGAGGGGGAACGACAACCTGATGCTTTTGCACGGAGGCTGAGTATGCGCTAGGTCATATAGTGTGTTGAAGCCCGCCTGGGACTAATGAGCGCGTGCGGCCCTCTTGGGCTACTTCCCAATCCTCCGGCAGTTTCAGAGACAACTCCTCGAAAGGCCAGACCCTCATGATTGGTTCTAGTTCCAACAACACGCATTTGAGTACGTTCCGGGCAGAACTGCAGAAATCTAGTCGGGTCTGATAACTCGCAATTTGCAAAACATTCCTGTGAGTGATTTTGTCCGCACGGTCGACAAAATCAGGGTGAGTATTGAAGTGTGGATTGTAGAAAATCTTTTCCTTGACCTTCCTAAAAATTTCGATCGACCCAAGGAGCAATATGCCGCCAGCTCCGCTCCAGAGGTACGGGTTCGGTAAAGAATACCCCTGCATTTCTCGATACGCAAAAGTTCCTTCTATGGTCTCGCACAGCTTGGCCGCAAACGAATCCGCTTCGAATTCTTCGCTCCTAGAGTCGCTTGAGCCGTTGAGTTGCCGACCGTGAGCGAGGCAGTGGTGTCCAAGTTCATGAGCGAGCGCAAAAATCTCCATGGCAGCCGCCATCTGTTCAACAAAAAGTATTTCATCCTTGGTTGATGGCTTAAACTCAGTAAGGCAATGAGTTCCCGTCAACGCGTATGAAGTGAAGATGCGCCACCAATAGAACAGCAGGTCTGGATTTCGACGCAATTTGAGACGTAAGTCATTCTCACTGTACTCCATACCTGTCGCGAAGGGCAGCAGGTTACAGGTTCGGACATACGCCCTAGCGATCAGGCCACAGTAGCGCGTGAAATGTGTTCCCATAGCGATGATAGTTTCGTCGGTCATCGGAACGTTGATCGTTGAAACCAACGGGCCAGCTTTTGGCTCCACGACGAAATGAGCTTCGTCGGCCAGCAGTCGATCTGCCGGTGACAATCCACTCATCAGCGGCTTGAGTAACCGCTCCAACATTGCCTCGGAGTTGCGGTTTACACCTTCGCTTGTAACTGGCGCAGAAACAGACCTCTGACGAGTTCCATCCTCCAAAGCCTCGATGTCGGTTGCATGCCACCCGGCATCAAGGAAAGCCTGCCTTACGACCTCGCGGTCCGTATCGCTTATCAAATATTCCGGATCTTGGAACGATGACCAGTCGTTAGCTCTGGCTCTAGCTAATAGTTGAACCCACAAATCGACCGCCGCAGCCTTTTTCATGATTACTCGTTTGGGTTGATAGGCTCGCAAATTCGTCCAGCGGCCTATCGAATCAAAAGCGGGACGCGAACACAATCAACAATTGGAACACGGTGGGTGATGAACACCGACTGTTACCAAATTCTCCACAGGGCGCAGCGTTCGGCCTTCGACTCGATCAAGGCGATAAGTCCGGCCATCAATAACGCTCGCGACATATTCGTCTTGGGCGGGCAAAAAACCAACGGGTAGAGGGTTAATTGCGTTCGGGTTATGAACAACAACCATCCTAGCTGGCAGGTCCATAACCGCAAATTCATCAATATCGACCGCCCAAATCGCACTGATAGGAGCAAAGCGCGGATCGAGAAACGTATCGGCGGGAACGGGTTGGCCAACCGGCTTGTGAATCAAATACCGTTGCTGATGCTCAGGCTCCGATGCCTCTAGCGTTTCGCGATTGGTCCGCACCTGAAGTGGGCCAACTGCAAATGTCGCCTCAACCGCGAACGGAAACTGACTAATACCGATCAACGCTTGCAATGCGCCGCCTAAGCCACGCAAGAGACGTCCGTTGATCGCTATCACGTAGCAGTCACGCGGGCCAACGATGCCGTTGGCAAGATAGCCGTTGGCTCCGGGTAGATTTCCAAGTAAGACCTCCGCCTTCTGCTTGATGGCGGCAGTCCACCGAAGAAGGATTGCTTCATGTGGAAATTCGCGAACGCCGTCTGTGGCGGAGAGCCAAGCCTCTGGGATGTTTGCAGGAGTCGGTGCAATCACCTCAATCCAGATACGCCTTCCATTGTGGTTGATACAAAAGTCTGGCCCAATAGCTTGATGGGTGAAGTCAATGCCAGCTGTTGTAAGTTGATGAGCCAGCAACACTTCGGAAAGTTGCTGATAATAGGTGAAATCGTCAGGCGAGCAAAGCCTTTGTTCAGCATTGCCATCCCCAAGTCCGCTGTCGAGATAATTTTGGCATATCTCTATCAAGCGCTCGCGCATGGCCACCGTCTGTTCGCTGTCTTGAGGGAGGCGCCGTTCAATCGCAATTCTAACCGGCATGACCTGCACCTGTGGTAGCGTTTGAAGCCCGCTCTGTGTACTAACTTCACCGCGGATGATAATCATAGAACCTTAATATGTCGCCGAGGCGCTTGCAGTGGCAACGATAGAAGACCTTAAACAATTATTTCAACTTCAAAACGAGACACTCGCAACAGAATTCAAGTCTTGGCTCGATCTCGCTGTTCCAGCGGGTCGAGCGCCACTCGCCAAGGCTGCCATCGCGCTCGCAAATCATGGAGGTGGAACTATTGTCATTGGCATGCGCGAAGGCATCAACGCTCCTATCGGTTCCTACCCTCGGCCAGCTCAAATTGGCCGGTACACGGCCGACGCTATAAATGCGGCAATAAATAAGTACGCGGATCCTCATATTCACTGCGACCTGGTCCATTTGACTCATCCAGCATCGGGCAATGAGCATGCGATCGTAATTGTGCCGGGCGGCCAAATTGTTCCAGTAATGGCAACCAAGGGTACCGACGGAGAAATCCTCGCTCAGAAGGTTTACATCCGAAAGCCAGGTCCTAAAAGCGAGGAGCCGTTTACGGCCGAGGAATGGCGAACACTCCTCGACAGATGTGTACGCGCTAACAAGGATAGCCTGCTCGAAGCAATAAGGGGCATCGTACAAGGGCGCTCACTAGATTCATTGGCGCGGGAGCAGATCGACGAACTGTTAAAGTTCACAGACGACTCGCGGGACAGTTGGAAAATGCGTCTGGTGCCATTGCCCAAGGATGATCCTGCGCGCTTCCCTCTTGGGCACTATGAGCAATCGTTCCAGATTTTGGGTGTAGAGCCTGCGTCGGGACTTAGAAGTTTGCTGGAGAATCTACGGAAGGCAAGCGAAGTCAGGTTGACCGGATGGGGTCCGTTTGTGCTCCTTGAGCGGAAGCCGATTGGACCAGTACCCGTAGGCGAGGTGATCGAGACCTGGGTTGGTACTCCGAGCGAAAAAGCTAGGGATGGTCGACACTGTGATTTTTGGCGTGCTCGGCCAGACGGCTTTCTTTACGAAGTTCGATCTTACGACGAGGATTTCACAGAAAAGGCTGAGCCGGGAACGTCTATCGATTTGACGATGCCAGTTTGGCGCATCGGCGAGACACTGCTTTATGTTGCGCGCCTTGCTAGGTTGTTTGGTGAGGACCCCGAGATTTCGGTGCGCATTCAATACGATGGCTTGAAGGGTCGACGGATGTCGGCCCTGTTTGATTGGCGTTACCTTAGCTATGAACGCGAGTGTTTTGTCGACACAGTGAAAATGCAGGGGCAAGCGCGAGCGTCCATCATCGAGGACAACCTTGCTGAAGTGCTGGTTTCGCTACTCAGACCGCTTTACGACGCGTTCGACTTCGCTCCTTTGTCACCAACCATGGTGAGCGAAGAGATCGCAAAGTTTCGAAACAACCGTTATTGAATTCGATGGTGGCGTGGCCCCACTCACCCCCCCAGCCAGCCAGCCGGCGACGGCGCTCAGCGAGCCCAGGCTGCGACTAGGTCGCGCCCTGCCCGTCTAGCCCCTCAATCCTCATCCTCCACCACGAACGACAGCGCGATCAGGTCGTCGAGGTCAATGCCGCCATGGCCATTGTCCAGCACGTCCGCGACCTTCTGGAAGGCCAGCATGTCATCCATGCTGAGCTTGGCTGCTTTCAGCCTGTCCTGCAAACCCGCCACCCTGGTTTCCAATGTCGTGGTGAGCATGCTTGCCTCCTTTACTGTCCAACGCCGCGTTCCAGATGCCCGGCGTCAGGCACGAGAACATCCCCGGCCCGATAAGGGCTGAGCGCTTTGTCGTCAGTTCGCCCGCCACCTGGGGGCAAGTAGCGGGCGATCCAGCCACTGACGATGAAGGGACTGATTGCTCGTCAGCGCAGCCCTAATGAGATGGCCGGGCTTATGTTTCACGCGGGGGACCAATGCGCCGGCGCGCGGGACCTCAGTCCCCATCAGCGGAACCTAATGTTCCTCGCGCGCTTAAGCCGACATGAGCAGGCGCGGCATCGACTTCTTCGACAAATGGATGGCGGAGCATCTGCCGAACGTGCTGACGGACGATCCTGTCGCGGTGAGCGATCTTGCCGACGAGATGATGAAGGCTGCCGCGCGCGAAGGCATCGCGGCCGGCGAGATCGACGAGGAAGTCGACAGCGTCTTCGAGGTGATCTTCGAGGCGCTGCAACATCGCGAAGGCAGTCTGGGGGAGAGCGACCAGGCTGTCTTCGAATTGCTCTCAGGGCGGCTGGCGAGGGAAACCGGGATCACCCAGGAACAGGCTGGCGAGCTGATCGAGACGATCGGGACCGACTGGGAAGCGCTCCTTCGCGAGGCGCATTTTGTGAAAGAGCAGGGCGAATGAGCGAGCGCGGCGCGGCGTTCTTTGGCCGATGGATCACCGATAATGTGATGCGCGGCAAGGTCGGCGCGGACATCGTCTCGGTGGCCGAGCTGACGAGCAAGCTGTTCGCCGATGCAAAGGCAGCGGGCATCTCCGAGGAAGAGATCGAGGAGGAGATCGGAAGCGCATACGAAGCGATCCTGGCGGCGATCGTCGGCTCCGGGAAAACCGACGGAGCCTGAGCGTTGCGCGGCCGTCCGCGTCGCTTCCGGACGGAAAACCGCTCACACTTTTCCTGGAATTGCGCCAGGCGCAGCCGGCGAAGATCGGCGCTGGCCGTCAGGAACATTAGCGCGCCCTGGAGGTTCTCCCAGAGAAGTCCCTCGCATCCTGGGTTGAAGCCATGGCCGAGCTGGCATTTGCTTTCGTGTATTACTCCGGGCTGACCGGCCATGACATGGTGGGCGCCGTGGTGTCCTTGATGGCGGGCCTGCTGCTCTACAACGTCATGCGCGAAGACCGGCCAACCCGGTAAACCGTCCGTCCGGGAGCGGCCCTGCCCGAGAGGGGAGGAGCATACGAGCCTCGCCTGGCTGGTGACGTTTCGGGCGCGCCCTATCCGGCGGAACATTAGTGCACGCTAATTGTTGATCCTCCACAGGAGGACATGCCATGCACAGCATTATCTATATCGTCGGCCTCGTGGTCGTCATTCTCGCCGTTCTGAGCTTCTTCGGGCTCAGGCGCTAGGCGGCAACAGCGGCGGGATCCGCACGGGATCTGCCAAACGAGCGGCGGCGGGCCGCTCGCTCGCTACCCCCCAGCCAACCGCGGCAGCAGAAAAATCTCCGCGTCCTTCGGCAGTTCCTTGCTCCACGTGTCGCGGTAGATCGTCCCGTCGATCGCCACCGCGATCCCGCGGTCGATCCAGGGCTCGATGCCGGGATACTGTTCCGCCAGCTTGCGGAACAGCTCCCTGATGTCCTTGGCATCGATCTCGTGCCTGGCCTTGCCCCCGGCGACGGCGCTGAGCGAACCCCAGAGGGTGACTTCGACCATTAGGGATGACTCCCACAGCGCAGCGTGGTGAGACGAAAGCTGCTGCGCACCTTTCGCACCTTTTTCGTTTGCCGCAATTCCGGACGGAAAACCGCTGACACTTTTCCTGGAATTGCTCTTAGCCTTCCCGTTCCGCGTCCAGCGCCGCAAGAATGCGCGGCGGCGACATCGGGATGTGGGTCATGCGCACGCCCACCGCGTTCGACACCGCGTTGGCGATCGCCGCCAGCGGCGGCACGATCGAGGTTTCGCCAACGCCGCGCACGCCATAGGGGTGGTTGGGGTTGGGGATTTCCAGGATCTGCGTGTCGATCATCGGCAGGTCGGAGCAGACCGGGATGCGGTAGTCGAGGAAGCCCGCATTCTGCAGCCGCCCGTCCTTGCCGTAGATATACTCCTCGTTGAGCGCCCAGCCGATGCCTTGCGCGGCGCCGCCCTGGTACTGGCCCTCGACATAGGTCGGGTGCACCGCCTTGCCGGCATCCTGCACCACCGTGTAGCGAATCACCCGGGTCGAGCCGGTCTCGGGGTCGACCTCGACGTCGCAGATATGCGTGGCGAAGGAGACGCCGGCGCCGTCGGCCACCAGCTCGCTATGGCCGGCGATCGGCCCGCCGGTCTTGCCGGAAGCGGCAGCGATCTCCTTCAGCGACAGCGGCGACAAGTTGCCGTATTTCTCGCCCTTGGCGATGGCGTGGCCCTTTTCCCAATGGACGTCGTCCACGGGCACGTCCCACATCTGCGCCGCGCGCTCGCGCAGGATCTTGATCGCGTTGCGCGCGGCCGAGATCGTCGCCATCGAGGAGGAGAAGGTGCCGCGGCTGCCGTCGGTCATGTCGTTGTAGCCGAGCGAGGACGTGTCGGCGACGATCGCCTTCACGTGGCTGTAGTCGATGCCGAGCTCCTCCGCCGCCACCAGCGACAGCGAGGCGCGGGAGCCGCCGACATCCACCGTGCCCACGGCCAGCGACACCGACCCGTCCATGCCGATGTTGAGGTCGGTGCAGGTCTGGCCGCCGAAATTGAACCAGAAGCCGCAGGCCATGCCGCGCCCCTGGTTTTCCTTCAGCGGCGCCTTCATGTGCGGATGGTGCTTCACCGCCTCCAGCGTCGGGCCGATGCCGATCGGTCCGTAGACCGGGCCGTAGGAGGCGCGGGTGCCCTCCTGCGCGGCGTTCTTGATGCGGAAGTCCACCGCATCCATGCCGATCTCCTTGGCGAGCTCGTCGACAGCGCTTTCCACGGCGAAGGCCGCCATCGGCGCCGAGGGCGCGCGATAGGCCGCCGTCTTCGGCCGGTTGACCAGCACCTCGTAGCCGACGGTCTTGACGTTCTCGAGCTTGTAGCAGGCGAAGGCCGTCATGGCGCCGATCTCGGCCCAGGAGCCGGCATAGGGGCCGGAGCTATAGCGCAGCGTCGCTTCCGCGGCAGTGATGGTGCCGTCCTTCTTGGCGCCGATCTTGACGTCGATCGAGGTGGCGCTGGTCGGGCCCGACGCGCGGAACACTTCGTCGCGGGTCATCACCAATTTTACGGGACGGCCGGCCTTGCGCGACAGGGCCAGCGCCACCGGCTCGGCCCACACATGGGTCTTGCCGCCGAAGCCGCCGCCGATCTCCGAGGACGTGACGCGCAGCTTCGAGGCTTCGAGCCCAAGCAGCTGGGCGCAATGCTGGCGGTAGACGAAATGGCCCTGCGTGCAGACCCAGAGATCCGCCGTGCCGTCGGCATTGACGCTCGCCACGCAGGCATGCGGCTCGATATAGCCCTGATGCGTCTGCTCGGTCTTGAAGGAGCGCTCGACGACGAAATCGGCCTCGGCGAACCCCTTGTGGACATCGCCATGGCCGAACTGCGTGCGCTTGGTGACGTTGGAAGGCTTTGCCGGCTTTTCCTCGAGGCCTTCGGTATAAACCTGGTCGTTGATCAGCGGCGCGTGGTGGTGCGCGGCCTCGTCGACATCGGTGACATGCGGCAGCACCTCATACTCGACCTCGATCAGCTTCAGCGCCTGGCGGGCGATGCGGGCGTCGATCGCCGCCACCGCGGCCACCGCATGGCCGTCATAGAGCGCCTTCTTGCGCGCCATGCAATTGTCGAGGATGTCGTACATGGCGGCATCGCCGTCGGTGAGGTCCGGCAGGTCCTTCGCCGTGATCACCGCCTTCACGCCGGCGAGCTTTTCCGCCTTGGACGTGTCGATGCTCTTGATCACCGCATGCGCATGGGGGCTGCGCAGCACTCGGCCCACCAGCTGTCCAGCCATGTTGAAGTCGGCGCCATAGCGGGCGCGGCCAGTCACCTTGTCGACGCCGTCGGGGCGGATCGGGCGCGTGCCGACGGAAGCGAACTGGCGTCCTGAAAAGCGCGGATCGAAATTCATGGATCAGGCTCCCTTCATCACGTTCGCCGCGTCCTGGACGGCGCGCACGATCTTGTCATAACCGGTGCAGCGGCACAGGTTCCCAGCGAGGCCAAAGCGGATTTCCTCCTCGGTGGGCGAGGGGTTTTTCTCCAGCAGGTCCTTGGCCGCGATCAGGAAGCCCGGCGTGCAGACGCCGCATTGCAGCGCCGCATGCTCCAGGAACTTCTGCTGCAGCGGGTGCAGCTGGTCGCCATGCGCCATGCCTTCGATGGTCTCGACCTTGCGGCCTTCCGCTTCCGCGCCAAGCACCAGACAGGAGCAGACGAGCCTGCCGTCGACGATGACACTGCAGGCGCCGCAGTCGCCGGTGCCGCAGCCTTCCTTGGCGCCGGTCAGGCCGAGGCGATCGCGCAGCACTTCCAGCAGCGTCTCGTCGGGCTGGCAGAGATATTCGACGGCATCGCCGTTGATCGTGGTTGATACAGCTACACCGGCCATTATTTGCCTCCCGCACGCTTGTAGGCGATTGCCGCGACGCGCCTTGCCAGCACGCCCGCCACTTTCCGTCTGAATTCGATGGTGCCGCGCTTGTCGTCGATCGGCCGGCAGGCGCCGGAGCAGATCTTCGCCAGCCGCTCCAGCGTCGCTTCGTCGAGCTTGGAGCCGACCAGCACCTGGCCGGCTTCTTCGACCAGAAGCACCGTCGGCGCCGCAGCGCCCAGCGCCACGCGGGCGGTCTTGATCGCGCCGTGATCGTCCAGCGTCAGGTTCACGCCGGCGCTCACCACCGCGATGTCCATTTCGGTGCGCGGAATGAAGCGCAGATAGGCGTCGCCCGCATGGTCAGGACGCTTGTCGAGCAGGATCGCCTCGATGATCTCGCCCTTGGCGAGCGAGGTGCGGCCCGGTCCCGTCGGCACGGTCTCCACGGCAATGGTGCGCTTGCCCGAAGGCCCGGCGACGACCGCCTTGGCGCCGGCGGCGACCAGCGCCGGCACGCTGTCCGCGGCGGGCGAGGCGTTGCACAGATTGCCGGTGATGGTGCAGCGGCCCTGCACCTGCTTGGAGCCGATCAGGTTCGCCGCCTCGACCACGCCCGGCCACGCCTTGCGCACCGCCTTGTTCTCGCCCAGCACCGCGCAGGGCACGGCGGCGCCGATGCGGAATCCGTCAGCCGTCTCGGTGATGTCGGCCAGGCCGCCTATGCGCTTGATGTCGACGATCAGCTCGGGCTCGATGAAGCCGCCCTTCATCCTCACCAGCAAGTCGCTGCCCCCGGCCAGGATGGCGGCCGGTCCTACCGCCTTGGCGAGCTCGCCAACGGCATCTTCGATTGAAAGCGGACGTATGTAACGCATCGTCTCCCCTTGGTGATCGCTTTGTCAGCGACCGTTATAAAGCGTCTGGTTATAATGGCCATCCCGTTCATGCATGTGCGGGTTGGGCCAGAGCCATGCTCCAGATGCGCCCAGCGGCCGGGCCAGGGCGTCGCGGCCAGTACCTTCCCCCCGTCTCCGCCGCAAACCGCAAAACTGTTATTCGCCTCAATCGACCGCCGTTCCGGATGTCCATACCGGCGCGAACGACACATTGCGCAACCCGGCCTTGCGCACCCGCTCGACGAACACGTCATTGACGAAGACCGGGGAAGCCCGCATCGGCAGCCTGAACACTTCCGCTGTCCCGATCTTCCTCTCATCGAAGGCGTAGCGCTCGATCGCCAATATGTCGCCGCCGTCGAAGCGCACGATCTGCGAGCGCGCCTCGTCCAGCGCGTCGATCACATGGGTGACGTTGAGCAGCCAGACTTCCTCGCCGCGCAGCGCGACAAGCTCGCCATAAGGCCGCAACGCCGCCGCCAGCGCCTCGACGGCCGGCCGGCGCAACAGCGGCGCATGCTCGCCGAGCCACGGGAAGTCGGAATAGAGCCGCTCGCCTTCCTCGACGCGCCGCATCACAGGCGGCTTCCAGCCCTTGAGCGAGCGTCCATCGAGGCTGAAGAATTCCTCGTAGGCGTCGTCATCGGCCGGCAGCACCCATTCCTGCCCCTCCGACACGGCGAATTGATGGATGGTCGTCATCGCCCGATGGCTCCGCTGGTTTCGTCCGAGGATCGCGGCTCCAGGCGGTTCGCCGAAAGCGCGCGGGGGCAACATGCACCGGCCCAGCGCGCCGTTCAAGGAAGCTCAGCCGCGCAGCAGGCCAAGCCGGATCAGGCTCTCGGCGCAGGATATGATCGCCTCCTCGCGCGAGCGGGGCGTCCAGCCCAGCAGGCGCTCGGCCTTCCTGCCCGTCGCGCTCATGTCGTAGTGGAGCAGCGGCACCACGCCCTTGAGCTGCGCGTTGGTTTCGGCGGCGATGCGCACCTGCTCGTCGGGCCACACCTGCGTCGACACTTTTTCGGCGGCCTTGCCCAGCCGCTGCCGCAGCAGTTCGGCGATCTCGACCATCCACATGCTTTCGCCCACGGTTGCGAGGAAGCGTTCGCCCTTGGCGGCCGGATCGGTCATGGCGCGCAGATGCAGGTCCGCCACGTCGCGCACGTCGACGCAGCAGGAACTGACATTGAGGCATCCCGGCTGGCCCTCCAGCATGTTGGCGATCAGCCTGATCGAGTGCGAATAGTCGGCGCCCAGCACCGGCCCGTAGACGGCGACCGGATTAATCGCCGCCAGCTCCAGCCCGTTGCCTTCACGCGCCACGAAATCCCAGGCGGCGCGCTCGGAAAGCGTCTTCGATTTCTGGTAGGGCGCGACATTGCCGGTCAGGTCGCTCCAGTCGGTTTCGTCGAAGGGCCTCCGGTGATCCGGCTTGTGGCCGACGCCGATCGCGCCGAAGGCCGATGTCAGCACCACGCGCTTGACGCCGGCGTCGCGCGAGGCGCTGAGCACCCGAAGATTGCCGTTGACGGCGGGCCCGATCCAATCCTCCTCGCGGGTCTGGTCGCCGGAAGGCGTCGGCGAGGCGCCATGCATCACATAGTCGCATCCGGCCGCCGCTTCCGCCCATCCGTGGTCGTCGGTGAGATCGGCGATGACGAAGGAGAGGCGGTCGCCCGCATCGACGCCGCCGACCTCGAGATGCGCGCGCACCTCCGCTTCCCGCCCTGGCGAGCGGATGGTCGTGCGCACGCCGTAGCCCGCGTTCAGCAGGGCCAGCATGCAATATTGCGCGATGAAGCCGGTGCCGCCGGTCACCAGGACGAGTTTGTCGGTCATTTGATGCCTCTGGGTCTGGAATGGAGCGCCGCATGCGATGGCGATGCGTCGGATGGGCGCTAGGTAGGACGGCGCTTCTGAACTGTGAATGCTTGAAAACCCGCGTTTCCTGCGCGAGAGTACGGAAATGACGGTCGATCCCTTCTCCGATGTTCTCACGCTTACCAATGCCGAGGCGGTCGTCACGGGTGGCTTCTCCGCCGGCGGCCCGTGGGCGATCAGCTTCCCGGGCCGCGACAGGATCAAGTTCTTCGCCGTGGTGAAGGGCAGCTGCTGGGTCACCCTCGAAGGCGAGCCAAATCCCTTCCGCTTCGAGACAGGCGATGTCGGGCTGCTGGCGGCGCGGCGCGGCTTCGTGCTCGCCAGCGACCCAAGCGTTCCACCGGTCGACGCGATGAGCCTGTTCACCGGCGCCGGCCGCACGCTGGTGACGCTCGGCGACGGCTCGGAATTCGCCCATATCGGCGGCCATGTCCTGCTCGATCCGTCGCGCGGCGGGCTGCTGGCGGATCTATTGCCGCCATGGATCCACACGCGCGCGGCGTCCCCTCAGGCGGCTATCTTCCGCTGGCTGCTCGACCGGCTGATCGAAGAAAGGGACGCCGGCCAGCCCGGCGCGCAGCTCGCCTCAGCGCAGCTGACTCAACTGCTCTTCATCGAGATCCTGCGCTCGCATCTCGACAGGGCGAGCCTGATGCCCGCCGGCTGGCTCAAGGCGCTGGCCGAGCCGCGCATCGCGCCGGCGCTGCGCCTGATGCATGGCGACCCGGCGCGCGCCTGGCATCTGGAGGAGCTGGCGAAAGCCTGCGCCATGTCGCGCACCTCGTTCGCCGTCCATTTCAGGACGGTCGCCGGCATCGCGCCGCTGGCCTATCTGACCGAATGGCGCATGCGCCTTGCCGAGCGCGCCTTGCGCGAGGAGCGGACGCCAGTGGCCGTCGTCGCCCGCACGCTCGGCTACACCTCCGAAAGCGCCTTCAGCAACGCCTTCAAACGCGTCAACGGCAAGTCGCCGATGGCATATCGAGCATCGCTGAACGGCGGGAAGGATTTCGGACGCCCGCTGCCGGGCAAGGGCGCTGATGCCGTCCCGGCCTGACGGCATCGCCGGGAAGGCATGGCGCCGCCGGTGTGGGCGGACCAAGCCGCGGCCGGGCGCCGGCAATATTGTTATCGCGGCCTGCGGCCTGTAAGAGCGGGCATGACCTCCATTTCCCGTCTCGCCGCGCTCGCCCTGCTGGCTCTCATCACCTTTGCGACGCTGTCGCCCATCGAACTGCGGCCACGCTTGAGCGACCCCAACATCGAGCGCGCCTTGGCCTACGTCCTGCTGGGGGTGGCCCTGGCGCTCGGGTTCCCGTCCCGCGTGACGCAGACCGTGCTGTTCGTTTGCGCGGTGGCCGGCGTTCTCGAGGTCCTGCAACTGTTCGACCCTGGCCGGCACGCGCGTTTTGTCGATGGCCTGCTCAAGGCGGCGGCGGGCGTCGCAGGGATCGTCCTGGGGCGCTTCGTTATCACCTTGCTGAGCCGCGCCGCCGAGCGACGCTAGAGCATTCCAGCCGGCTCGGGCGGGTAGTGTTGCGACCTCATGCACGTCGTATTCAGAGGGCTCGCAGCAAGCATTTCCGCATAAGCTGCGGCCGAACGATGGACGATCCCGGAAGCAGATGGCCAAGAAGTTCGCATTTCTCCTGGTGCGCGATTTCACGCTCTCGCCGCTGTCGCTGTTCATCGACACGCTGCGGCTGGCGGGCGACGAGGGCGACCGCAGCCGCCGGGTCGAGTTCGACTGGGAGATCGTCGGCGAGCGCGGCCTGCCGATCCGCGCCAGCTGCGGCGTTGAATTGCTGCCGACCAAGGCGATCGGCAATCCGGAGGATTTCGACAATGTCGTGGTGGTCGGCGGCCTGCTCGACACCAGCCGCGGGCTGAGTTCGGAAAAGGAGGCGTTCCTGATGCGCGCCGCCGAAAAGGGCGTGCCGCTCACCGCGCTCTGCACCGGCAGCTTCGTTTTGGCGCGCTACGGCCTGCTCGACGGCTACAGCGCCGCCGTGAGCTGGTTCCACATCAAGGATTTCCGCGCCGAGTTCCCCGATGTGAGCGCCCATGCCGACAGCCTCTATTCCGTCGACAGGGGCCGCGCCACCTGCGCCGGCGGCACGGGTGCGGCCGACCTCGCCGGCTATTTCGTCTCGCAGTTCATCGGCCAGAAGGCGGCGGAGAAGGCGGCCAAGATCCTGGTGCTCGACCGCATCCGCTCCAGCCGCGACGTGCAGCCGGTCGGCGACCTTTTTCCGGCCGCCGCGAGCCGCGCGGTGAAGCGGGCGCTGCTCCTGATGGAAAGCAATTTGCAGGAGACACTCTCGGTCGCCGAGATCGCCGCCAGGATGAACTGCTCGCGCCGCCAGCTCGAGCGCCTGTTCGGCGCCGAGCTCGGCATCGGCCCGATGGCCGCCTACCTGGCGCTGCGGGTGCACTACGCCAAATCGCTGCTGGAAGGCAGCGACCTCGCCATCGGCGAGATCGCCTATCGCTGCGGCTTCCCCAATGCCGGCCATTTCAGCCGCGTCTTCCGCCAGCAGACCGGCATCACGCCGACCCATCTCAGGCACCCGAACCGGACAGTGGCGAATGACGTTGCCGGTAGCAGTGCCAAGTAGCAGGCCCTGTGGACGATCTCGGTAAAGCGGGCAACTCCACCGGTGTTCCAGGCCATTGACGGCCGGTTGCTACGTTACCGCGATCACCTTTCTCGTCGCATCGAGGTGACAGATGACTTTCGCTTGCCGCACCTGGATGCCACCTGGGAGCGCATAATTTATCCGCACCTCGATCGGCGCCGCCTGACCGGCTTTGCGTTGGCGCATCGGACCGGCGCTGACCGCGTATACGCGCACAGCGCCAAGGGGCCTCGCGGCCGCTACGATCGCCGCACGGCACGCGCTCACGACATTGGTCGGCGTGCCCGGCATCGCTTTCAGCAGGGGCGCAAAGGGATAGCCCGCCGCAAACCGCCCGCCGCCACCTGTACGGGAAGGCTTGAGGACGGATGGCAGGCTGACCGCGGTTTTTGCGCTTTTGGCAGAGAAAACGGCGGGGTCGTCGGGGGGCGCGGCGTCCGTGGTGCCTGACGTGGCGGTCCCTGTGGAAACGCCTGCGCTTACGCCGCCTGGAGAAGCACTGCCAACCGAAACGCCCGCGCCGACTGACCCTGTGTCAGCGTTCGCGGACGCGCCGACACTCGTCCCACCTGCGCTCACTGACGCACCAACGCTCACGCCTCCTGTGCCCGCTGACGCGCCAACACTTGCGCCGCCCGCACCGCCGACACTTGCCCCCACCCCTGCGGAAACACCTTGCGATCCGGCGCCCACTCCAGCGCCAACGCCAACGCCGCCGATCTTGCCGCCACCACCGATATCAAGGGCCGCCGCCGGTCCGGTAGCGACTGCGATCATCATGGCGACTGCCACGTATTTGCCCATTTCGGGACCCTCCTGCGGCATGCGTTCGTGTTAACCCAATTGTGTTCCTGGCGATGGTCATTGAGGTGGGAGCGGCAGCAAGGCGTCGGGGAGCCTAATCGTCGTCGCCGCCAGATCCCGTTTCGGTGATCCTGCCATCTTCGCTTTGCTTTTGCCCTGCAAGCCTGTTTGACCGACAAGTTTGCCATCCTGGCCGGTAAGGGAAACTGCGGTGGAACGCGTGCTGGGTGCGCGCTCTATTTGTGCTGTGCGACGCGCACCTTGCGCGTTGACCAGGTCGATCGCCTTTCGCGCAGCGGTAAGGGCAACGGACATATCGATCAGTTTTTGACGCGCTTGCTCCAATGCTGCGCTCAAGTCGGCGGATGCCTGCTTTGCCACGTCTCTTTCCCGACGGGCACCGTCGAGATCGCTTGCGGCCGAAACCGCGCGGGCACGTTCCAGGTCCAATGCTTCGTTGGCATGCTTTGCGGCAGCGACCGCCAGCTGGAGGTCGGTGGCTCGCTCGGCCACGGCCAAATCTGCGCGTTTCTTTTCGGCGTCGGCGGCCTGGCGGGCCATGGCGAGTTCTTGCTCGGATTGCTCCACCTTGTGCCGCTCATCGGCGAGCGATTGGTTCGCCTCGGCCAGGGACGCTTCCATGGCGTTGCGTGCTTCGTTCGAGGAAATGGCTTGTGCTTTCAGGCCTTCGATGACGCGCTGCGCCGCCTCCAGATCGAGTTTGAGGGCCTCGTTGCTCTGGTTCGCCTCATTCAAGGCTTTTGCTTGCTCCGCGGAAGTGCCGGCCAACACCTTTGCCTGCGCGCTCGCCGTACGCTCGGCGTGCTGGCTTAGGTCCAACTGGGCCTTTGTCGACGCCAGTTCACTCCGCGCCGCAACGATCTGCTGCTGCATTTCGGCGCCGTTGTCTGGGGGAGATATCGCCGCCAGGAGGAGGATGCATACCGGAACGGCGCTCCACCTCCAGTGGCGCACGCTGAAGCGAACCCATGCCGGGCGCGTGTCGAACTCCTCGTAAGATCCATGTGTGAGTGTCACTGGCCAGGGTTCTCTGTTTGCTAGGCACTCCTCGCGGTGCTCAAGAAACACGCCAAAGTGACTGCGCGTGCGTAGATTGAGATTTTTCCTTGTAACAGTCTGCCTCAAGTTGAAGTGAATAAACAACCGTGAAAAAATTGCCTTGTTTAGAATTGCTTCGCCATTTTATACCGGATACGTCTTTCGACGTACGTAGCATCATCCAAATGGACTAGATGTCGAGCCTGGTCGTTCCGATGTGGAACTTGTCGACGGCCGTTGACCAGCGTCGGACGCTCAAAGCGAGATCATGCTTCGCATTCACGCGCTGGTCGCCTCGCATGCCCGGCCTGGCCGATTGCGCCGGCGCGCAAACGAACCGTAGCTTCGTGACGAGCGGCCATTGCGCCGCTGTTTCAGCCGTCGAAATCGCCTCGGAGAGCCATGCCGCATTATCCCGACGCCATGCCCGGATCGAAAGCCCTGTTCGAGCGCGCCAGGAAGGTGATGCCGGGCGGCAACACGCGCACCACGGTCTTTATCGACCCGTTCCCGATCTATGCCGAACGCGGGGAGGGCTGCAGGGTCTGGGATGTCGACGGCAATGCCTATTACGACTGCATCAACAATTTCACCGCGATGATCCATGGCTATGCCCATCCCGACGTCACCGCGGCCGTGGCCGGGCAGCTGCCGCTTGGCACCGCCTTCGGCGCCCCGACGCTGAGCGAGATCGAGCTTGCCGAGCTCCTGGTCGAGCGGCTGCCCTCGGTCGATCAGGTCCGCTTCACCAACTCCGGCACGGAGGGCGTGATGATGGCGATCAAGGCCGCGCGCGCCTTCACCTTGCGGCCGAAGATCGTCAAGATCGAGGGCGCCTATCACGGCTCCTATGATTTCGCCGAAGTGAGCCTGGATTCCTCGCCGGCCAATTGGGGTGACCTGCCGAGGTCGACGGCTTACGCCAAGGGCACGCCGCGCGGCGTGCTGGACGACGTGATCGCCGTGCCCTTCAACGACACCGAGGCCTTGCGCGCCGTCTTTGCCGCCGAGGGCGACGGCATCGCGGCCGTGCTGATCGACCCGATGCCCAACCGCGCCGGCCTCATTCCGGCGCGCCGGGATTACCTTCAGGCCATGGTCGAGATCGCCCATGCGGCGGGCGCGCTGGTCATCTTCGACGAGGTCATCTCGTTTCGCCTGGGATGGTCCGGCGCGCAAGGCCTGTGGGGCATCGAGCCCGACCTGACGGCGCTCGGAAAAATCATCGGCGGCGGTTTTCCGGTCGGCGCGGTGGGCGGGCGCGCCGATATCATGGCGGTGTTCGATCCGACCGCCGGCAAGCCGGCGCTTCCGCATGGCGGCACCTTCACCGCCAATCCGGTGACGATGCGCGCCGGCCTTGCCTCTATGCGGGCGCTGACGAAGGAGAGCTTCGCCCATCTCGATCAGCTGGGCGCGTTGCTGCGCCAAGGCGTCGCTGCCTCATTCGAAAAGCACGGTCTTGCCGGCCAATGTGTCGGCCTCGGCTCGCTGTTCAAGGTTCATTTCACCTCGCACCCCGTCACGGATTACCGGTCCGTCTATCCGGGCCAGGGCGAGCGCAAAAAATCCGACGCCTTCCACAAGGGCCTGCTTGGCCGCGGCGTGCTGTCGGCCAGCTACGGCCTGTTCGCGCTGTCGACGCCGATGACCGCGGCGGATGCCGGCGCCATCCTTCAAGCGATCGATGAGACCCTGGGCGACATCGCCGCGCAGTCGTGAAAGCAGGCCGCAGATGACAGCTTCTCCTCATGTCGTGGTGATCGGCGCAGGCACGCTGGGCATGTGCACGGCGCTTAACCTCGTCGAGCAGGGCGCGCGCGTCACCGTGCTCGAAGCGCAGTCGATCGCGTCGGGGTCGAGCGGCCGGTCCGTCGGCGTCGTCGGATCGCAGCTGACCGATCCGTTCGAGATCATGCTGCGCGTCCATTCGCTGCGCCGGTTCCGCCAATGGGAGGCCGAGGGGCTTCGCTTCAACCATATCGGCTATCTGCGGCTGGCGCGCACGCAAGCGCAGATGGCGCTGTTCGCGAGATCGGTCGAGATCCAGTCCGAGGCGGGCTTAAGGTCGCGCCTGGTCCGCGCCAACGAGCTCCGGGACCTCGTGCCCCATATCAATCCCGATGGCCTCGAAGGCGGGTTGTTCGGACCCGACAACGGCTTCCTCGATCCGCACGAAATGTGCAATTTCCTGGCCGGCATCGTGCGCGCCAAGGGCGGCGAGATCCGCCAGTACCGCAAGCTGCTTGGCGTAGAACGGCGGTCGGGCGGCTATACGCTGGAGACCAGTCATGGCCCGATGGATTGCGATGTCGTGATCAATGCGGGCGGCGCCTGGGCGCCGCAGGTCGCAGCGCTTTTCGGCCAGCGCCTGCACATCTGGCCAGAGCGCCACGAAGCCGTCGTCATCCATCTCGACGAGCCGCTCGGCTACACCATGCCGATGGTGATGGACCTGGTGGACGGCGAAGGCAGCGGCCTCAATTTCCGCCACGAAAAACCGGGCGAGCTGATCGCCGAGATCCACAAGGTGAAGTCGATCGCGCCGGAAGATCCCGACAATTACAACGACCAGTGCGAGGAGCAGTCGAAGGTCGATCTGGCCGAGCTGCTTCTGGAACGTGTGCCCGACCTGCCTGGCGCGCGGCTCGGCCGGGGCTGGGCGGGCCTTTATCCGGTGACGGCCGACCATCGCCCGTTTGTCGGGCCGATCGATGCCTCGGAGCCCACGCTGATCACCGCCGCCGGCGCCGGCGGCTACGGCATCCAGCTCGCCCCGGTCATCGGCCAGATCGCCGCCGACTGGGTGCTTCACGGCGCGCCGGTTTCGGTGCCTGGTTCGCAGAGCCTCGCGCCATCGGCCGAGCGCAACATTCCCGGCCACTGACCGATGTGTTTTGACGAGGCCGAACGTCTAAGATGCGACCGTTCGCGTTAACCATCAATTAACTATCCGGTCGCCTTCAATAGTGTTCTGGAGGATACTGAGTCTGGCCGCGAGCCATGGTCTCGCGACGCCGGAATGAGAAAAGAAGCGGCGCCATCGCCGCCATCTGCCGGGGAGGCGCCGAGCATCTTTGATGAGGAGCGCCGGCATGAATATAGAGGAAGCAGTCACTGCGGCGACGGCGGGGTCGGGAGCGCTTCTCTCCTGTCTCGGCCAGCCGGTCGTGGCCTATCACGTCACGGCCATCATGCGCGAAACCGACAGGAGTCATGCGCGGCAGATGCAACTCGCTCTATTGCGGCGAAGCATCGAGGCGCTGGTCGACGACGGCCTCGAAGACATCGAGGCCGAACGCTTCGCATCGCAATTCCACGGCCGCGTCGGCTCGGCCTGGGATCGTCTGCATCCGGCCGGTGACACATCGCACTGATTTTTGGACGGTGGTCCTCCATCACCGGCCATAGGGAACAAGCCCGGGATGAGGTAGACTGCCGCTTACGTCCGGGCTGACGTTCATCGAACGGGGGGCATGCGATGCAGGCGATACCGATTGCGCATCCGGCAGAGCAACCTGCCGCGATACCCGCCCTGGGCGGTTATCCGACCGCCGTCTTGTGCTGGCTGCTGTCGGCCGGCGTCTATATCGCGGCCAAATGGGTCGCGCCGGAAATGCCGCCCTGGGGCTTGTGCTTCTGGCGGCTCTTGCTCGCCTGCGCCATCCTGTTGCCGATCGTCCACCGCCATCACGGCGCCATGCTGGCGCTTCTCAAATCCCGGCCTCTTGAGATCGTCGCCGTCGGCGCGATCGGCCTGACGTTTTGCCAGGGCATGATCTATCGTGGACTGAACGACACCGACGCGACCACGGCCGGCATCATCATGGCGATGTCGCCGATCATGACCATGGTGCTGGCGCGCCTGGTGCTGGGCGAACCGCTCGGCCTCTGGAAAGCGCTCGGCGCGGTTGCGGCACTTGCCGGCATGCTGGTCATCGTCGCGCATGGCAATATCGGCGCGCTGGTGCAACTGCGCTTCAACATCGGCGAATTGTGGATCGTCGGCAGCGCCTTCTGCTGGGCGCTCTACACGGTGCTGCTGCGCCGGTCCAAATTCGGTCTCGAGCTTCTGCCGTTGGTGGTCCTCCTGCTCGGCGCCGGCGCGCTGGTGGCGCTGCCGTTCCATCTCTGGGAGATATTCAACGACGAGCGCTCCGCCCTGAATGGCAATGGCCTGCTCGCGCTCGCTTATCTGGCCGGCCCGGGCGGCGCGCTGATGTATTATCTCTACAACAAAAGCGTCGAGACGCTGGGCGCCAGCCGGGCAAGCATGCTGCTCTATCTGCAGACGCTGTTCGTCGCTATCCTCGCCTATCTGCTGCTCGGCGAGAGCCTGCATGACTACGACCTGGTCGGCGCGGCCTTCATCGTCGTCGGTGTCGTGCTGGCAACGGTCATCAAGCCAAGGGCGGTTCCATCCAAGGCGTGAGCAGGCCCCAAAGCAGCTCGCTTAACATATGTGGATGTCTCCGCCGCCAAGTCGATCTATCGCCTTGGCGGGGCGGAGAGAATCGACATGAACTGCTTCACCAGGCTCGAAGCGTTGATCGACACCGGCAGCGCCGATGCGGTCGAGGAAGCTCGCGCTCTGCTCAAGCATCTCGCTGCCGGCTCACGCGCCACTTTCGACGCGGCCGACGAATTCCTGATCGAGTTGATGACCTTGGCCTTCCTGGTCGAGGCCGGCCTGGAAGCCTTTCACAACCCGGCGCGGCGCCTGGCGCGCCTCAGGCTCTCACGATTGAAGCTGCTGCTGCCTGAACCGCCAAGCTTTCCTAAATTAGCCATTTTTGCTATTGGCTGCCCTTCGCAGCGGCGGCCTCGGCCGAAGGGGACCATGGCGATCGACAAGCGCGTGAACGCATGAACGGCCCTCAGCACAGGCTGGAGCTGCGCGTGCTTGGCGATTTTCAGGTCACGCGCGATGGCCAGCCGCTGGACCTGCCGCCGTCGCGCAAGACGCGGGCGCTGCTTGCTTACCTCGGCGTCACCGGCAGACAGCATCAGCGCGAGCGGTTATGCGAGATATTCTGGGACATTCCCGACGACCCGCGCGGCGCCTTGCGCTGGAGCCTCTCCAAGATCCGCCAGGTGCTGGCCGCCGACGAATCCGCTTTGAGCGCCGACCGCAACGCCGTCGTACTGAACATCGCGACGGACTATGCGCAGCTGGCGCCGCTGGTGAAGGCTGACCTTTCTTCACACTCGACCGACGAGCTTGAAGCCGTCCTGGCCTCGATCCGCGGCGGCTTTCTCGCCGACCTCTCGCTCGAGCGCTGCTTCGACTATGAAGCCTGGCGACAGGCCATCGCCAGCGAGGTGGAGATCGTCGAGCTTGGCATCCTGCGCGAGCTGGTCGAGCGTCTGCCAGGTGAGCCGCGACGGGCGCTGCCCTTCGCCCGGCGCTTGCGCCGCCTCCTGCCGGACGACGCCGGCCTCGCCGCCGAGACCGAGGCGCTGGAGGAGAAGGTTCGGTCGGCTGCCGCTCAGGCAACCGGCCGCGCGCCGCAGTCTGCTCTCCCCACGCCGCAGCAGCCGTCGAAACCCGCTGCGTTACCGCAGGATCCCGGCCGCGCAGTGCAATTCTGCCGGGCTCTCGACGGCACCAGGCTCGCCTATGCCAGCACCGGCAGCGGCTCGGTGATCCTGCGCGCCGCGCACTGGATGTCGCATCTCACTTTCGACTGGGACAGCCCGATCTGGCGGCACTGGATGCGTGAACTGTCGCGCCACAATCGGCTGGTGCGCTATGACGAACGCTGCAACGGCTTGTCGCAGCGGCAGGTCGTCGACATCTCGTTCGAGACCATGGTGTCCGACCTCGAACGCGTGGTCGAGGCGACAGGGCTCGACCGCTTCACATTGCTCGGCCTGTCGCAGAGCTGCGCGGTCTCGATCGCCTACGCCATCCGTCATCCCGAGAAAGTATCGGGCATGATCCTCTATGGCGGTTACGTCAAAGGCTGGCGGGCGCGGGGCGACGCCGGCGAGATCGCGACACGCGAGGCCGTGGCGACGCTGATGCGCGAGAGCTGGGGCAAGCCGAACCCGATGTTCCGCCAGGCCTTCTGCTCCATGTTCATCCCCGGCGCCACCCACGAGCATTTCGCCTGGATGGACGATCTGATGCTGCGTACTGTCTCGCCCGACGATGCCTGGCGCCTGCAGAGCGCCTTTTCAGTGATCGACGTCAGCGATTTGCTGGAAAAGGTGAAGGTGCCGACGCTGGTGCTGCACGCGCGCGACGACAACGTCGCTCCCGTCGAATCCGGGCGCACCATGGCCGCGGGCATTCCCGGCGCGCGTTTCATCGAGCTCGAGAGCCAGAACCACATCCTGCTCGAAGGCGAACCCGCCTTCGAGGAGTTCATAGACCACGTTCGCGCTTTCATCGCCGAGACGGCGGGCAGGTAAGCGGATACGCGAAGTCCTCAACCCTTGGCGAGCGGCACGGTGAACACCGTCGCGGTGCCGGTGAGGCAAAGCTCGCCGGCTTCGTTGCGCACCGACGTCTCCAGCTTCGTGATCGGCTTATCGGCGCGCACCTCCTTGACCTCGACGCGGCCGGTGATCAGTTCGCCGACGCCGACCGCCTTGACGAATTTCCACGAGACTTCAAGGAACACCGAACCGGGGCCGGGGAGGTCTTCCGCCACCACCGCGTTCAGGATCCCGGAGGTGACGCCGCCCTGCACGATGAGCTTGCCGAACACCGAGGCCTCGGCCAGTGCCTTGTCGTAATGCAAGGGGTTACGGTCGCCGGTCATCTCGGCGAAGGCGTCGATATCCTGCGGTTGGGTGCGCCGCGAGCGCTCGGCAAAGGCGCCCACCTTTGGCCGTCCCTTGGTGACACCGACCCAGCCGTCCTTCATCACATGCCCATCCTTTATCGAATGCAAAGTCATGGCCTTGCTCCGGTTCGGTTGCGATTGAGATTGGAGCCGGCCGAAACCGGCGGCTCGTCCTGATTGGCCGGCGCACGGTGCGCCGTCGGCCGCGATGCAGGGAAGGGTGCCCGACGGCCAGGCATGGGCTGGCCTGCCAGCGCCTGCACCTCAGCCTTCAGCACCGCGCTGAAGCGGCGATGACGCCCGCCGAGATCGTCGAGCGTCCATTCGAAGCCGGCGATCGCGTCGGTGGTATCCAGGATCTGGTTGGCGATCAGGTCGCGCTGCTGCTGCCAGATCGCGAATGCCGCCTCCGAGCCGTCGAGGATGGCGCGCGCCAGGCCCTCGGCGTCGCGCAGCGCATCGGAAATGCCGTGCGAGGTGATCGGGTCGCGGAAGAAGCCGGCGTCGCCCACCAGCGCCCAGCCGGGGCCGTGCGGCTGGCGGATATAGCCCGGCACACCGCGGAACACCTGCAGGCGAGTGTCCTTCGGCGCGCGGGCCGCCTGTGCGGCAAGAGCCGGCGAAAGCGCTTCGAGCACATCCATGCGGGCACGCGCATGGCCGAGGCGGAAGCGCTGGTCGAACAGGCCGGTCGGCACCGAGGCGACAATGCAGGCGAGGCCGTCATTGGTCGGGATGAAGGAGCCGGCGATCCCGTCGCGGAAGTACCAGTGATAGCCGGCGCCCGGCTCGGCCGGCGCATAGCCATAGACATGGGCGGCGGACACTGCGCCGCGCCGCAAGGGCTGGGCGTCGACGCATTTTGCCACCAGCGAGCCGATGCCGTCGGCGCCGACCACGATATCGGCGCTGACCCTGAGCGATGCGCGCCCGGCAGCGCGGATCTCGACGCCGCGTACCCGCCCGCGTGTGTCGGCGAAGAGGTCGCCGACCGCGACTTCGTGCAGGATCTCCGCGCCGGCCTTGCGCGCCGCGTCGACCAGGATGCGGTCGAGCACCGTGCGCCGCGGCGCGATCAGGCCGGGTAGGTCCGAACCGGAGGCAAGCGGGATGGTGATCTCGTCGTCGCCATAGTGGAACGTCGTCGTCTCGATCAGCGGCGTCCCGGCCTCGAGCAACGGCTCGAGCAGGCCCCAGCGCCACAATTGCAGCACCGCGGGCCGCATCAGCGCATGTGTCGACAGCGTGTCCGAGCCATAGGGCTTGCGGTCGATCGCCAGCACCTTTAGGCCCGCGCGGGCGAGCAGCATCGCGGTCGCGGCGCCTGCGCAACGAGCGCCAACGATGATCGCATCGTAATGGCCGCGCCTGGGGGAGGCCATGAGGGAGATGGGATTGATTGCCATGGTCGTCGTCCTCAGGCGGCCTTGCGGCCGTTTCGGCCGAGATGACGGGAGATTTCGGAGGCGATCGCCTCGGCATCCGCGCCGACGCCGCCGATGAAGTTGGAATCGCGCTTGCGCAGGAAGCGGAAGCCGAGCGCGTAGAGGCCGGGCACGCTGGTGACGCCGCCCTGATGCGCGAGCTCGCCATCGCCGCCGAGCGCCAGCGGATCCAGCCAGCCGAACGAGCGCGCATAGCCGGTCGCCCAGATGATGGTTCGGACCGATCCGTCGGTCAGTGACAGCCGCTCCGCGGAGGCTGCCGGCATCACCACCGGCTCGGGCCGGTATGGTGTCGCCACACCCGCGAACCGGTCGATCTGGCCGAGCAGGCGCGCCTGCTTGGCTTCGGCTGCCGCGATGTGTGCCCCAAGATCGCCGGCGAAGCCGATCTCCCGGTCGCCGACGTCGCGCACCCGCCCGGTCAGTTCCACGCCGAGCGCCTGCAGCGTGGCGAGATCGACATCGGCCCTGTCGGGCCGGCCGGCGAGCTGCAGCGATGGCTGGCGCCGGGCGCCTTCCGGATTGGCGAGGTCTTCGGGGCGCTGCGCCATCAGACCCATCGCGCAGAGCCAGAAGAAGATGTCGTGGCCGCGCCATGTTCTGGGCAGCCGCGTATGCTTGCCGACCGAAAGCACCACGCGGCGCCCGGCGCGGGCGAGCTCGTCGGCGATCTGTACGCCGGAGGATGATGCGCCGACGACCAGCACGCCGCCGCTCGGCAGCTCGCCGGGCGAGCGATAATGCGAAGCGTGGATACTCAGCGGTCCGCGAATGGTTTCGGCTCCAAACGGGATGACCGGCCGGTCGCAATGCCCCGTCGCCACGACGACCGCGCGGGCCGACCAGTCGCCGGCGCTGGTACGCAGGCCAAAGCCGTCGCTGGTCCGCTTGGCGGCGATGACCTCGACATTGGTCTCGACGGGCGCATGCCATTGCCAGGCGTAGCGCTCCAGGCTTTCCACGAACGCCCCTTTGCTCATGAAGCCGTCCGGATCGCCGCCCTTGTAGGGTGAGGCGGGGAGCGCATTCAGCCAGTTCGGCGTGAGCAGCCGAAGCGAGCGCCAGCTCTGCGAGCGCCAGCGCTCGCCGATGCGCCCGCGCTCCAGCACGGCATGGTCGATGCCGGCCTGGCTGAGGCAATGGCTGAGCGCAAGGCCGGCCTGGCCCGCGCCGATGATGACGACCGCGCGTCTCATGGTTCAGTTCCGTCCGAGGAGAGGGAAGCGGCCCGGACAGTTCCGGACCGCCTGTCGGCTTACTGGATGCTCTTGATGCCGACGGTGACCGGCACGCCTTTGGTCAGCACGTCGAAGACGGCCGAACGGGCACGCGACTGCTCGACCAGCTGCTGGAGCTTTTCGGCCGGCGCGTCGCCTTCGATCTCGAACGACACATGGATGTTCTGGAAGCCGTTGCGGACCTCATCGGAGATGCCGAGGATGCCGCGCAGGTCGATGTCGCCGTCCACCGAGCACTTCACCTTGGTGAGCTTGATGCCGCGCGCGGCGGCGATGTTGGCGACGCCGGCCATCAGGCAGCCAGCCAGTCCGTGCAGAAGCCACTCGACCGGGGTCGGCGCATTGTCGGCGCCGCACAGAATCGCCGGATGGTCGGCGTCGGCATAATGCGGCTTCTCGTGCTTCTGCTCGTTGCCGGCGCCGAAGAAGCCATGCATGACGGTCTTGCTGTGCGTGCCCTCGATCCACTCATTGTGGGCGCGGAACTGGAACTTGGCGAGCTCCGGCTGCCCGGCGACGAAATTGATCGTCGCCATCAGGTTCGGCGTGTCGACGCCATTGAGAGGAAGCCGTGCAGGTTTGGTGTTGGGTTGCATCATCATCTCCAAAGGTTGTTTTGCGGCTTGGTTGCCGTGACGGCCTCTGTTTGCCGTTGGAGCGTTTGAACGAGAGTGGATGCGACCGTGGAATTTTCCATACGCCCACCGTGGAAATTGGCATGGACGTATCGTTTGAAACAAACTGACCCCGCGCCTGAACCGAACGCGCCGGAACGAAAGAACCCCGAGCGTTGGAGGCGCCCGGGGTCTATCAACGGCGTTGGCCGCGATCGGCGTCGCCCTGTCATCCGGCGTTGCGGATATCCATCTTCTCCGCTTGGGAGGCAGCGAAGCGAATGGAGGTGTAGCGGTCGATTTCCGAGCGTGCGATGCCCATGTCCTTGAGCAGAAAGTCGGGCATTGCCTGTAAGGCGGCGCGGTCGCTGCGCATCCTCATTGCACGATAGGAAAGTCTGAGCGCACGACCGGCAAAGCCGATCAGACCGGGGCTCGCGCGGCCGGTTTCATAAGTGGTCCGTTCCAAAGTCGTCATCGTTGTCTCCATCCTTTGCGGCGCGACCATTTCGCGTCGTCGATGGCCGACTTGTCGCCCATGATCGGGGGAGCCAGCGTTGGTGCGGGCGTCGAAATTGCCGTGGAATCTGGCGGTCTCTCAGTTGAAATATCCTCCTTTGCCAACAGGCGCCGGAGCGCGCTCGAGCGAAGCCGAGCGCGATCACTTCGCCTTCGCCGGCGAAGCGGCCGGCGATAGGATCGCGGCGCCGCTTCGCAGATCCCGCATGAAAGCGCGGGCGGGAATGAGGCTGGCGGCTCGCGCCCTTGGCCGAAACCCCGTGCAGCAGGCAAGCCGGCGTTCGAACCGGTCAGGAGCGAAAACAGGCGGGAGGAGCAACCAGATGCCTGTCCCGGCGTTGAGTGACAGCAGCCGGCTCACGAGGCCGCAAGCCGTGGGCCGCCGCGAAATGCTCTTTGGGAGCAGCGCTCATGCCTCCACTGGTGCTCTTTGTCGTCAAGAACCTCGCCATCGGGGCGATCATCGGGTTGGCCGTGGCGTGCTGGCTCCTGGCTTTCGGCACGCTCGGCAGCCATCTGTCGTCGGGCGGGGGCGACTATGTGGCTGCCGGGATGATCGCCTATTCGATGGCGTCTTGCTTCGGGATGGGATTCCTGGCCACGGCCCTGATGTTTCTGGAATAGGCCGTCTGCCCAACGCCGATGCCCCGGGACGTAGGGCCTGCCGCTCCAGCGAAGCAATACCGTAAACGACCGCCGGTAACCGCCCGCCTTTACCTTTCCGCAAATGCCCGCGCGAAGGAATCCATCATCGGCCGCACCAGATATTCGAAGAAGGTCCGGTCGCCGGTGCTGATGAAGGTGTCGACCGGGGCGCCGGGGTAAAGCTGTTCTCGCTTCACGCCGGGCGGCAGGGCATCGGCGATCTTCAGCCTGGCTCGGAAATAGGGCTCGTGGGTGGTTTCGTCGATCAGCCGGTCGGCTGAGATCTCGCTCACCGTGGCCGGCACCTCTGGCGTGAGCCGCGCGTTGAGCGCCGACAGCCTGAGCTTCGCCTTCTGGCCGACATGCACCTGGTCGATGTCCCTCGGCCTGAGCTTTGCGTCCACCACCAGGCCCGATGACGTGGGCAGGATCTCCATGATCTTCTCGCCGGGCGCGACCACGCTGCCTTGCGAATTATAGGTGGAGGACACGACAATGCCCGCCGCCGGCGCGGTGATCGTCGTGCGCTTCAGCACGGCTTGCGCGGCGCGCATCTGCTCCTCGATGTCGGCGAGGTTGGTGCGCACGTCGTCGAGCTTGGTCAGCGCCTCCTCGACGCGCTGCGTGCTGGCGCGCTCGGTCTGCGCTTCGGCCTCCGCGATCTGCGTGTTGGCGGAGGCAAGGTACGCCTCCAGCGCGCCGGCCTGACCGACAAGGTCGGCCTCCGAGCGCAGCAGCTGCGAATATTCCGTGCGGTTGGTGAGGCCCTTGCTGAGAAGATCGGTCTTGATGCCGAGCTCCTTCTTCACCACTTCGGTCTGCTGCTCGATGGCCGCCTTCTGCGCGTTCAGGCCCTTGACCGACTCGCGATGCATGGCGACGCGCTGCGCCAGGATCGACTGCTCCGAGCGGAAGCGCGCGAGCCTTGCGTCGAACTCTTTCTGCTGTTCGCGGATCAGGTTCTGGAACTCCAGCTGGAACGGCGCCGGCGCGGGCTCGGCGATGGGCGCAAGCCGGTCCAGCCCGTCGCGCTCGGCCTCCAGCCGCGCGGCATTCGCCTTCAGCGCGATCCACTGGCGGGTCAGCCGGTTGAGCTCGGCCTCCGGGGCGGTCCGGTCGAGCAGGATGAGCTCCTGTCCTTCGCGCACGCGGTCGCCTTCATGCGCCAGCAATTGCCTGATGATGCCACCCTCGCGATGCTGGATCAGGATGTTGCCGCCGGTCGCCGCGATCGTGCCCTGCGTGATCACGGCGCCCGCCAGCGGCGCGCTCGCTGCCCAAGTGCCGAAGCCGCCGACCAGCAGCGCGATCGCCGCGTAGCCGGCAAAGGCCGTGCGCCGGAAGTCGGTGCGCGGGCGGTCGTCGAAGCTGAGGCTTGGCGCGGACATCGTCTACGACCCGTGGCGGATGGTCTGCGAGGCGCGGATGACCGGAGCGAACGATCCCGTCACCACCGTGCTCCGCTGCGCGCCTTTGCCCTTGTCGACAGTCGACTGCCGCAGCACCTCGGCGCTCGGTCCGAACGCCTCGATGACGCCGCCGCGCAGAACCATCACGCGGTCGCAGGCCGCTGCGATCGAAGGGCGATGCGTGATGACGATCGTGGTGACGCCCGCCGCGCGCGCGGCCGCCAGCACCGCTTCGAGCGCCGTTTCGCCGGCGCCATCGAGATGCGTGCTCGGCTCGTCCAGCACCAGGATGCGCGGATTGCCGTAGAAGGCGCGCGCCAGCCCGATCCGCTGGCGCTCGCCGCCCGACAGCGTCCCGGCGACCATCGTCTGGTAGCCGTCGCGCAGCGAAAGGATCAGCTCATGCGCCTCGGCGCGTTTTGCCGCCTCGACGATCGCCGCGTCGTCCGCGCCTGCCTCGAAGCGGGCGATATTCTCGCTGACCGAGCCGGGGAAAAGCTCCACCTCCTGCGCCAGATAGCCGATATGCCGGCCAAGCTGGTTCTCGTCCCAGGTCCTGAGCTCGGCGCCGTCGATCCGGACCGAGCCGCCGCTCGGCTGGGTCGCCCCGACAAGCAGCCGCGCCAGTGTCGATTTGCCGGCGCCGCTCGGGCCGACGATCGCCACCGCTTCGCCGGGCTGAATCGCGAAGCTCAGCCGCTTCAGGATCGGCTCGGCACCGAATGTCGCATTCGGCCCGATGAAGAAAAGATCCTGCGCGGCAATCGCGCCGGCCGGATCGGGCAAGGTCAGTTTGCTCGGCTGTGCCGGCTGCGCCGCAAGCGCGACCTGCAGCCGCGACCAGGCGCGCCTGGCCTCGCCGATCTGCCGCCACGAGCCGATCAGCTGGTCGAGCGGCTGCAGCGCGCGCGACGACACCAGCGAGGAGGCGAAGATCATGCCGGCCGTCATCTCGCCCTTCAGCACCAGCCAGGCGCCGGCGCCGAGGATCGCCAGCTGCAGAATCATGCGCAGCGCCCTGGAAGTGCCGCTGAAGATCGCGTTGGCGCTGGCCGAGCGGTCATGCAGCACGAGCGCCTCCGCCACATGCCGTCCCCATGCGCGTGCGGCGTTTTCCACCATGCCCATGGCGCGCAGCGTCTCGGCGTTGCGGGCAAAGGCCTGCTCGGCCCGGCTGGCCAGAGCCGAGCGTTCCGCGGAGAGCGCATCGTTCCTGCCGATGGCAAGCTGGTTGGCCACGACCAGCACGACCAGCAGCGCGGTGCCGCCGAGCGTCACCCAGAACAGCACCGGATGGATGAGGTAGAGCAGGCCGAGGAAGACCGGCGCGAAGGGCAGGTCGAACAGCACCGCCACGCCGCGCGAGCGTATGAAGGCGCAGACCGCGGCGAGGTCGGCGAGAGGCGACGGCGCAGCCCGCTCGCTGAGCGAAGCGGCGAAAACCGTCGCGCCCAACCTGTCATTGACGGTGGCGGCGATGCGCTGCGTGTAGACGGCGCGGACGGCGTCCAGAAAGCCGAGGAAGCCGAGCGCCGCGACTGCGATGACCGACAGATAGACCAGCGTTTCGACGCTGGAGGAGGGCAGCACCCGGTCATAGACCTGGAGCAGGTAAAGCGGGACCACCAGCAGCAGCAGGTTGATCAGCAGCGAGAACAGGCCGACATCGCCGACTGCGCGCAGGAACACGCCGCGTAGCGAAACGGGCCGCAAGCTGGTCGGAGGGCGCTCTCGCGACATTGCCCTGGACGCCTAGGCTGTGTGTTCGGCCGTGACGTTCAAATGGCTCTGCTGCAGTTCGTCCAGCGTGTAGGCGTGAATGTAGTCGATCTTCATCTGGGCCGGCGTGGCGAGATGATCCGGCGGC
This sequence comes from Mesorhizobium sp. M2A.F.Ca.ET.043.05.1.1, assembly GCF_003952445.1. Classification (NCBI taxonomy): domain Bacteria; kingdom Pseudomonadati; phylum Pseudomonadota; class Alphaproteobacteria; order Hyphomicrobiales; family Phyllobacteriaceae; genus Mesorhizobium; species Mesorhizobium sp. M2A.F.Ca.ET.043.05.1.1. Next base: position 2,576,258 of record NZ_CP034446.1, on the reverse strand, counting down.
GCGCCGGCCTGGCCGCCGACCGCGAGATCGACCAGCATGTACATCGGCTTGTTCATGTCCGACGGCGTTGCCGCTTGCGCGACCTGCACGCCGTCATAGGTCCAGACCAGCTTGTCCGGCGTCCACAACAGGCCATAGGTATGGTAGCCGGCGGTATCCATGACGTTCACCGTGGATCCGACCGTCGTGTGCTGGCCCGTCTCGAGGGTATGCGCGGTCATCAGCAGCGAATTCGGCTTTTGGCCATACATCTCCACCACGTCGAGTTCCGGCGGCCACGAACCGTCTTCCGGCAGCAGCCAGAAGGCCGGCCAGGCGCCGGCGTTTTCCGGCAGGTCGGCGCGCATTTCGAAATAGCCATAGGTCTGCGAGAACGAGTCATGCGTGGTAAGCAAGCCGGAGGTGTATTCGTAATTGTTGATCAGCGGCTTGATGTCGGCCGGCGCCTGCGCCGCGGTGATGGTGAGCACGCCATTGTCGATGCTGAACGGATGCACCGAGCTGGTCGGGGCGTAATTGGCGTCGATGTACCACTGCAATTCGCCATTGCGGGTCAGCGTGCTGCCGTTCGCCGCGCCCCACCAGAAGTTGGTGTCCCAGGTGCCGCCCTGGCTGTTGTTGAGGTTCAGCGTGTTGAACTCGTCGCTGAAGGACAGCGTCATGCCGGACTTGTCGATCGGCAGCTCGAACTGGCTGGGCTGGAACTTGTCGATGGTCGTGTTCTTGAATTCGAGGATCTCGCCCGATCCGAGGTTCAGAACCACATTGGGTCCCGCCTGGATCATGCTGTCGTGGATGGCGGCGAAGGAAGTAAAGCCGTAGCCATCGAGCCGCACGGTGTCGTTCGCGGCGAAATTGACGATCGAGTCGCTGCCATTGCCCTTGGCGATGATGAAAGTGTCGGCGCCGCCGCCGCCGCCATCGATCAGCACGTCGTTGCCCGCGCCGCCGTCCAGGGTCTGGCCGCCGCCCTTGGCGGTGATGATATTGTCCAGCGCATTGCCGAAGGCATAGTTGTGGGCGTTGGTGACGACGAGGTTCTCGACATTGTTGGGCAGCGTGTAGCTCATCCATGTGTTGATGGTGTCGACGCCCTGGCCGGCGTACTCGACCACCTTGTTGCTTGCCGAATAGAGGTAATAGATGTCGTCGCCTTGGCCGCCATACATGGTGACGTTGACGCCGCTGGAGGCCCAGATGGAGTCGTTGCCGCTGCTGCCATTGAACGTCCCGGGCGAGGACGCCGAAAACCAATGGTTGGAAGCGCCGCTATAATAAAGAGGAACGCCTATCGCGTTGACGACGAAGCTCATCGGACACTCCTTCCGTGCTGCCCCGCCCGGAGGTTCATTGCAGGTTCAAGCGCCTGCTTCGAACCAAATTTGCAACATGGATTATCGTTCCCGAAAATAAGCAAATAGTACAGAGAAAATCGGCGGTATTTTTATCGATATTTTTGCATAGATAGAATAAGTGGTGTCTAATGCAATTATGACGTGAGACTTTCTCAATTTTACTTAATTTTGCAAGGTTTTCTGCCGAGGGATTGTGCAAATGCCTTGGATGGGTGCATGTGGTGCAGCGCAGCCGCCCATAGCAGCCGGCGATGCAAAATCGGCGCCGGGCTGCCTGCCGGACAGGGGAGGGGTGGTTCGGTGCTATTGAACCGTTCCGCACCGCAAACCGCGACAAGGCGATCGGGCAAAAAATTTGACAGCCTCTGTCGGATCGGCTGGAGGCTGCCCGTCCTTGGGGCATCGATCAACGAAACCAGAGAGGATATCGAGACATGCCGAGCACCATCCACCTGCACCGCGTCCTGGCGACCAAGCCGGAGAAGGTCTATCGCGCATTCGTCGAGGCCGACGCGCTGGCCAAGTGGCTGCCGCCGAACGGCTTCACCTGCACGGTGCATGAGTTCGAGGGCAAGGTCGGCGGCGCCTACAAGATGTCCTTCCGCAACTTCACCACCGGCGGCAGCCATTCCTTCGGCGGCGAATTCGTCGAACTCGTCCCGGGCGAGCGCCTGCGCTACACCGACCGCTTCGACGATCCCAATTTGCCGGGCCAGATCGAGGTGACGGTGACCTTGAAGAAAGTGTTGGTCGGCACCGAGATCAACATCACCCAGGCCGGTATTCCGGACGCCATCCCCGCCGAGGCCTGCTATCTCGGCTGGCAGGAATCGCTGCGCAACCTTGCCAAGCTCGTCGAGCCGGAGATCAATCAATAGTCCCGGGCGAACCGGCGCGGTTGCCGTGATCCTCCCGCCTGGAATTGCGTCAAACCGAGAAACGTGGCGGCCGGGTTCCCGGCCGCCGCGTCCCCCAAGGTAAGCAATATTTCACCAAGCGCTGATAAAAGCCGCTGCCATGGATCGCAACAAGAACAACGACCTCTTTGTCCTGATGGCCGCGCTTGCCGCCATCGCGATCTACAACATTGCCTGCGGCATCAAGACGGGCGAAGTCCGGGGCAAGCTGCACTGGGTCGCGCTCTCGGATGATCCGACACGGTTCTGGAACATCGTGGTCGGCAATTCGATCGTCCTGGTGGGCTCGATAGCCTTCCTATGCGTTCTGTGGGTGATCAATTCACGCAAGCCGGGATGATCTGAGGCGACATATCCCACAGGGCGATAAGCAAAATTTCATCGGACGCGGTTAGACCACGCTCCATGTATCGCAACAAAACCGACGCCGTCTTTGTCCTGGTGGCGGCACTCGCCGCCTTCGCGATCTATAACCTCGCTTGTGGCCTGAAGACCGGCAAAATCCGGGGAAGGCTCAACTGGATTTCGTGCGCGGACGACCCGACGCGCTTTTGGAGCAACGTTATCGGCAACCTTGTCGCTGTCGTTGCGCTGTTGGGCTTTCTCTGGTTGCTGCATCGTCGCGGCGGCAAGTGACTTTTCGCCCGGCAAGACCGGGCGCCGTCCTGCCGCGGCGGGACTTACAGCGCCCTTGTGATGCCCCCATCCACGCGGATGTTCTGCCCGGTGATGTAGGCCGCTCCATCCGAGGCTAGGAACGAGATGGTCGCGGCGATCTCCTCGGACGTGCCGTAGCGCTTCATCGGCACGCTGTCGCGGCGCTCCTCGGTCGCCGGCAGGCTGTCGATCCAGCCGGGCAGCACATTGTTCATGCGGATGTTGTCGGCGGCATAGGTGTCGGCGAAGATCTTGGTGAAGGCGGCAAGGCCGGCGCGCGCCACGGCCGAGGTCGGGAACATCGCGCTCGGCTCGAACGCCCAGGCGGTCGAGATGTTGATGATGACGCCTGATTTCTGCTTCTGCATCACCGGCGTCACCAGCCGGGTCGGGCGCACGGCGTTGAGGAAATAGGTGTCGATGCCCTTGTGCCAGTCCTCGTCGCTGATCTCGATGATCTGCGCGCGCGGCCCGTGGCCGGCGCTGTTGACCAGCACGTCGATGCGGCCCCAGCGCTCCAGCGCGCCGTCCGTGAGGCGCTTCAGGTCGTTATTCGACTGGTTGGAGCCGGTGACGCCGAAGCCGCCGAGTTCCTTGCCCAGCGCCTCGCCCTTGCCGGAGGAAGAGAGCACACCGACCTTGAACCCGTCGGCCGCCAGGCGCGTCGCCGCCGCCGCCCCCATGCCGCTGCCACCCGCCGTCACCAGAGCCACTTTTTCGCCTGCCATGTCCTGATCCATCCTGGTGTTGAGGTGAAAGTGACCCTGTTAGCATGCGCGGGGCAGGGGAATGAACCGGATTAGATTGCGCCAACGTATGAGGGCTTAGGTTCCTCGCCCCCGCCAAAGGCGGGGAGAGGTGTCCGCGAAGCGGACGGAGAGGGGGCCTTCGTAGGGCGCTCCCCCTCTCCGTCTCGGCTTCGCCGAGCCACCTCTCCCCCGCCTTTGGCGGGGGCGAGGAACAGCACCTCACACCCTGAACACGCTCATCACCGCCTTCGAAACCCTCGCGCAGCGCCCCGGCTTCACGTCGCCCGGCTTGAGCGGCACGCCTTTTCCCGGCGCCACCGCCGGCTGGTACCAGCTCCGCAGCGCCTGGTCGGCGGCGCAATAGCCCCAGTTCACCAGGTCGACCGTCTCTTCGCTGCCCAGGAAATGCAGCGAGGTGCCGATATCGGCCGGCGCGGTCGCGGCGGTCTGCACGAAATTCGGCTCGGTCGCGTCCGGCTTGCTGGCGATCGACCAGAAGACGCCGCGCGTCGCCGCATAGTCGGGTCGGGTCGCGTCTTTGGGCAGGCCGCGATCGTCGGCGTCCTTGGCCGCCTGGAAGCGCGCCACCAGGTCCCGTCGCCTGAGCGAACGCACCTGGTTGTCGGTGGTGTCGAGCACGCGTTTGAGCTGCGAGAACCAGTTCCAGTAGCCCGCCTTCGAAGCCTGCCAGGGCGCGCCGGCATCGCTCACCAGCAGCCAGCGGCAGCGCTTCAGCGCCGGCTCGATGCCGTGATTGTCGTAGACGCCGCCATCGGTGAGCACGGCTCGGGAAGGCGCCACGGGCGCGCCGACCGAAGGGTCGAGCTTGTCGTTCTTCCAGGCGAAGGGCGTGAGGTCGAGCCTCAGCGGCGACAGGAAAGGCGGGAAGGCCGACGAGGCGGCAACCGCGGTCGCGACCGGCAGGTCGGCCTGGTACGCGACGCCAATGCGATAGTCAGCCACGTAGCGCCGCGACAGGCGAAACAGCGAGCCGGTGCCGAGATTGCTCGAGCAGAACACGAACCAGGGCTTCTCCGGCAGGCTCTTCAACATCGGCCTGGAGCCAGCGAACAAGTGCCGCTCATAGCAGGCGGCGACTTCTCGCGCCGCGTTCGAAAACGGGTTGAGCAAGCCCTTGAAGATCGACGGCGCGTCGACGAACACCTGCGAGAACTCCAATATCCTGTGCAGATAGATATCGAAGTTGCTGGCGACGCCGCCCGCGAAGACGAAGCGTGGCCAGAGCACCGCCAAGAGCCCGGCCGCAATCGAGCCGCCCGAAACCGAGCTCACCATGTCGAGCTTCTGGAGCAGTCCCGCCTCGTTGAGACGGCAGAGCGCGCCGGCGTGGAACAGCATGGCCCGGTAGCCGCCGCCCGACAGGCATAGGCCGAGGTCGTAGCGCTCGGCCTTGCCGTCGTCCACGTCCGGTGCTGACCCGGCCGCAATCGGTTCCATTGCGCCCCCCCGGACTACGGCGTCCTCGATCTTGGCTTTGGCCATTCCAGCCCAGCGCCGGCCCTCTTGCAAGTGGGGGAACGCGTAACTTCACGGATTGGAATCGGCCGCGACCGCCGGGAAGATTATCCAAAGCGTCTGGTCGGCACGCCGCGCACGCCGGGCTTGAGCGCGAACAGGCCGCCTTCGGCGGGATTGGCGGCAAGATGCTCCGCGCTCATCGTGAAGCGTGCGGAGGTCACGAACAGCGTGTCGAGCCCGGCGCCGCCGAAGGCACAGCTCGTCGGCCAGCCGCAGGGCAGCTCCGCGATCCGGTCCGGCCTGCCGTCCGGCGCGATGCGCAGCACGCAGCTCCCGCCCACCACCCGGCAGTTCCAGATGTGGCCCTCGGCGTCCAGGCATGAGCCGTCGGGCAGGCCGCGCGGGAAATCGGCGAGGAAGACAAGCCGCTCGCCAAGCCGCGCGGCTTCCTTGTCCCACGCGTAGCTGTAGAGCGCATTCTTCGTCGTGTCGGCGGTGACGAAGCGGCCGCCCGGCAACCACACCATGGTGTTGGTGATGCCGAACCGGTCCTTGCCGAGCGCCGTCACCGTGCCGTCCGCATCGACGCGATAGAGCCGCCCGTCGTCGCCGGTGATGGCTCGCGGCGCGTCGTCCGGTCCGATATTGTTGGCCATCGTGCCAACCCAGAACGAGCCGTCGGGCGCCACGACGCCTTCATTGAGCCGCGTGTCCGGCCTGTCCGGCTCGATCGTCGCGATCGTCCGGAACGGTCCGCCGAAATCCCAAAGCGCGATCTCCTTGCGCAGGCCGACGATGGCGCCGCCATCCTTTCTCAGCCCGATCGAGGTGACGAGATCCGGTGTCGGCCAGCTTTCGTGGACGCCGCTCAGCGGATCGAGCCGGTGAATCCGGCGGCCGATGATGTCGACCCATACCAGCATGGCTCGGGCTTCGTCCCAGACCAGGCTCTCGCCGACCACGTCGCGCGCGTCGAAAACCAGGGCGGCTCCGATATCGGGCATCGAGCTCCTCCGTCTCGTTTGGAAATCAGCTTGACATATATCTTTCGCGTGAACTATGAGCAATACGGTAACAACCTGTCATACAGGTTTTAGGGAAGCAATATGCAGGGATCGATGGAGCCGACAGAACCAATGAGCGAGCCGAGCCCCGGCCTGGTGAGCGCGGCGATTCAGGCGATCACCCAGCACATCCGCTCCGAGGGCCTTGCGCCCGGCGATCCGCTCCCCAGCGAAGCCGCCATGACGCGCCAGCTCAACGTCTCCCGCACCGTCGTGCGCGAGGCCTTCCGCTCGCTGTCGGCGATGCGCCTGATCGACATGAGCGCCGGGCGCCGCGCCACCGTCGCCAAGCTCGACACCGGCGCCATGTCGATGGTGATCGAGCACGGCATCACCACCCAGCAGATCAGCGTGCAGCAGGTCTATGACGTCAGGCGCACGATCGAGATGCGCACCGTTGCGCTTGCCGCGCTCCGCCGCACCGACCAGGAGGCGGCGGCCATTAGCCGATCGGCCCGGCTGATGCGCGAGAATTTCAGGAACCCAGAGGCCGTCATGGAGCATGACATCGCCTTCCACGAGGCGATCGCGGCGGCCTCGCACAATCCGGTCTTTTCGCTGATCGTCACCGCCTTCAGCGGCGTCACCCGCCGCACCTGGGTGATCGGCTGGCGTACCCGTTCTTCCGACGAGGCACAGCTCAAGATGATCAAGGGCCATGAGGATATCGCCGACGCCATCCTCAAGGGCGACCCACGGCTGGCGGCCGAGCACATGGGCGAGCATTTCGACAAGAGCGTCAAGGCGCTCATCGATGCGGGGATCGCCTGATGAAGATCCGCGCCGTGGAGACCATCCGCATCGCGGAGCGGCCGAACCTGCTCTGGGTCGAGGTCCATACCGACGAGGGCATCACCGGGCTCGGCGAGACCTTCTTCCTGTCGCGCACCGTCGAGGAATATCTGCACGAATATGTCGCGCCCAGGGTGATCGGTCGCGATCCTCTCGAGATAGACCTGCTCGCAGCCGACCTCGTCGGCTATCTCGGCTTCCGCTCCAGCGGCGCCGAGGTGCGGGGCAACTCGGCTTTCGACATCGCGCTGTGGGACATTTTCGGCAAGGCGACCGGCCAGCCGGTCGCGCAATTGCTGGGCGGCTTCAGCCGCCGTTCGATCCGCACCTACAACACCTGCGCCGGCACCGAATACATCAAGGACGCCAAGGGCCAGACGACGGCCAATTACGGCATCGGCGCCGGGCGGGATTATGACGACCTCAACGCCTTCCTCACTCGCGCCGGCGAACTGGCCGAGGAACTGCTCGAGGACGGCATCACCGCCATGAAGATCTGGCCGTTCGACCACGCGGCCGAAAAGACGCGCGGCAACGACATCTCCGCGGCAGACTTGAAGGCGGCGCTCGAACCGTTTGAAAAGATTCGCAAAGCCGTCGGCGACAAGATGGACATCATGGTCGAGTTCCACTCCATGTGGCAGCTCCTGCCGGCCATGCGGATCGCGCGCGCTCTGAAGCCATACGCGACTTACTGGCACGAGGACCCGATCCGCATGGACAGCCTCGGCGACCTGAAGCGCTATGTGGCCGCCAGCCCGGCACCGATCTCGGCCTCGGAGACGCTCGGCAGCCGCTGGGCTTTTCGCGACCTGCTGGAAACGGGAGCGGCTGGCATCGTCATGCTCGACATCTCCTGGTGCGGCGGCCTGTCGGAGGCGCGCAAGATCGCCTCGATGGCCGAGGCATGGCGGTTGCCGGTGGCGCCGCATGACTGCACCGGTCCGGTCGTGCTCGCCGCCTCGACGCATCTGTCGCTCAACGCGCCCAACGCGCTCGTCCAGGAAAGCGTGCGCGCCTTCTACCGCACCTGGTACCGCGACCTGGTGACCGCGCTGCCGGAAGTGAAGGACGGCATGATCACCGTGCCGCCCGGGCCGGGCCTGGGACTGGCGCTCAATCCGGAGCTCGGCCGCGCCTACACCGTCCACCGTCGCGTCAGCGACGCGACAAGCATCTGAAAGATCCAAAGGGAGGAACAGACATGAAGAAACTCACCGCAATGCTATTGCTCGGTGTCGCCCTGATTGGCGGCCAATCCGCGGCCCGCGCCGACGGGCTCAACATCGTCTTCACGCATCATTCATCGGCCTCGAACACGTTCTGGCAGGCGGTGAAGAAGGGTTTCGACGATGCCTGCGGCAAAGTCGAGGCGACCTGCAACATGGTCTTCACCCAGACCGAGGGCTCGGTCGAGCAGCAGGTCGCCAACATGCGCGCAGCACTTGCCGCCAAGCCTGACGCGCTCTTGACCTCCATCGTCGACGACCACGCTTTCGACGACGTCATCAAGGAGGCGCGCGACGCCGGCGTTTTGGTCATCGCCGTCAATGTCGACGACACCGAGGGCGCCACGGGCAATGCGCGGCAGGCCTTTGTCGGCCAGGGGTTCAAGCCGGCCGGCTACTCGCTCGCGAAGGCGATTTCGGAGACCTTCCCGAAGGACGGCCCGATCAAGGTGCTGGTCGGCATTTCCGCGCCCGGCCAGAACTGGTCCGAAAGCCGCGGCGCCGGCATCATGCAGTTCCTTGAGGAATACAAGGCCGCTCATAAGGATCGCGACGTGTCGTGGGAGCGCATCGACAGCGGCACCGATCTCGCCATCACCTCCGACCGCGTCGGCGCCTATCTGAACGCCCATCCCGACACCACGGCCTATTTCGACACCGGCTTCTGGTGCGCCGGCGTGGCGCGCGTCCTGGCCGATCGCGGCGTGGCGCCCGGCAAGGTGCTGCTCGGCGGCTTCGACCTCGTTCCGGAAGTGCTGCAGCAGATGCAGAAGGGTTATGTCCAGGCGCTGGTCGACCAGCAGCCCTACATGCAGGGCTTCATGCCGGTGATGGAGGCCTATCTCAACAAGAAGATCGGTCTTGCTCCTTCGGACATCGACACCGGCCAGGGCATCGTGCGGCCGAAGGAAGCCGACAGCATCATGGCGCTGTCCGCTCAGGGCATGCGCTGACGGTCGGATGGTGCTGGCGGGTTGCATAGCTTGGCGGTTGGCCGGAACGCTCCTCAAATCGTCATCCACGGGCGGAGCAAGGAGCGCAGCGACGCGGCGCAGACCCGAGGATCGATGCCGTGAGGTCGACGTGTTGCAGCGGTGCGGAATCCTGCTCCGCAGCGCCCTTCGATGGAGGTCACGGCATGGATCCCAGGGTCTCCGCGGCGTCGCTGCGCTCCTGCTTCGCCCTGGGATGACGAAGTGGGGGCGGCTGCGGTCAAGCCTGCAACCTTTGGCGTAGAAAAGAACTTCGCATCGGCAGCGTTGCCATGCGCCCTTGGACCTTCAAGTACCGGAGCCTTTCGTTGAAGCGCCTGTTCAAGACCTATCTCGAAAAACCGGAGCTGGCCGGGCTGATCCTTTTGGTGCTGCTCATTGTCCTGTTCCAGGTGCGCTCGCATGGCGTGTTCCTGAACGCCGACAATCTGCGCGGCATTCTCGGCATCCTGCCGGAGGCTGGCCTCGTCGCGATCGGCGTCACCATCCTGATGATCAGCGGCGAGTTCGATCTTTCGGTCGGGTCGGTCTTCGCGCTGATGCCGATGACCATGGCGGTGCTGATGGTGCATGGCGCGCCGTTCCCGCTGGCGTTGCTGGCCGGGCTGCTGGTCTGCGCGGCCATCGGCTTCATCAACGGCTACGTCACCATCCGCTTCGCGATACCGAGCTTCATCACCACGCTCGGCATGCTGTTCATGGCGCGCTCGCTCACGGTCGTGGTCTCGGGCGGCTTCCCGCCGCTGCTGCCCATCGACCTGCCCAACTGGCTGTTCACCTCCTTTGTCGGCCCCGGCAATATGTTCCGCATGTCGTTCCTGTGGTTCGCGGCGGTCGCGCTGCTGACCTCGCTGATGCTGTCGCGCACCAATTTCGGCAACTGGATCAAGGCCACCGGCGGCTTCCTGCCGGCCGCCGCCTCGATGGGTATCCCGACCGCCAGGGTCAAGATCGTCTGCTTCATGCTGTGCTCGGTGCTGTCGGGCTTCGCCGGCATGCTGCAGGTGCTGCGGCTAGGCTCGCCCTTGCCCTCGATCGGCGAGGGCCTGGAACTGCAGGCGGTCGCCGCCGCGGTCATCGGCGGCGCCTCGCTCACCGGCGGCATCGGCACCGTCATGGGCGGCATCATCGGCACGACGCTGATCCGCGTCATCGACAACGGCCTGGTGCTGAGCCACGTCGACGCCAACTGGTTCAAGTTCGCCATCGGCTTCCTCACCATCTTCGCCGTCGTCGCCAATGCCTGGATGCGCAAGCGCGCCAAGGCCATCAAGATGGAGGCTTAAGCCGTGGGCGACGCGATCATCTCGGTGCGCGACCTGCACAAATGGTATTCCGGCGTGCATGCGCTGAAGGGCGTCTCGCTCGACTTCAAGCGCGGCGAGGCGCTCGGCCTTGTCGGCGACAACGGCGCCGGCAAGTCGACCTTGATCAACATCCTGTCCGGCGTCCACCGGGCGGACAAGGGCGAGATCAAGGTCGAGGGCAGGGAAGTCAGCATCGCCACCCCGCGCGACGCGATGGATCTCGGCATCGAGACCATCTACCAGTACAACTCCATGGTCCCCACCATGTCGATCGCCAGGAACCTGTTCATCGGCCGCGAGCCGACCCGGTTCTCGATCCTCGGCGTCGGCATCCTGGACCAGAAGAAGATGGCCGAGGAGAGCATCCGCGCCATCGCCAATGTCGACCTGCATCTGCGCTCGCCCGACGCGCTCGTCGGCGAGCTGTCCGGCGGCCAGCGCCAGGGCGTCGCCATCGCGCGCGCCATGCATTTCAAGTCGAAGGTGATGATCCTCGACGAGCCGACCAACCATCTCTCGGTCAAGGAGACCAACAAGGTGATCGGCTTCGTGCGCGGCCTGAAGGAGCAGGGGGTGACCGGCGTCTTCATCAGCCACAATATGCATCACGTCTTCGACTGCTGCGACCGCATCGTGGCGATGGCGCGCGGCGAGGTGGTGCTGGACAAGCGCGTCGCCGACACATCGATCGACGAAGTCCATTCTGTCTTGTGAGGAGGAGCCGATGAAGGCGCTCGCTGGTCGTAAGGTGCTGCTGACGGGTGGCCTGGGCTCGCTCGGCCGGGCCCAGGCTGTGACGCTGGCGCGGGCCGGCGCGCACGTTATGGTGCTTGACCGTCCCGATGCCGTGAACGCGGCGGAGATCGTCGCCGGGCTGGCCAGCCAGGCCGCGGGCGATATCGCCTTTGTCGGCTGCGATCTCAACCGGCTGGCCGAGGCGGAAGCGGCGGTTGCCGCGCTGGCGGCGAAGGAAGGCGGCATCGATATCCTGATCAACAACGCCGCGCTGATCATCAACCGGCCGTTCGAGGACTTCTCGCTCGCCGAGTATGAGGACCAGATCCGCGTCAACTCCTCGGCCGCCTTCGCGCTGGCAAGGGCCTGCGCCCCGGGCATGAAGGCCAAGGGCTACGGCAAGATCGTCAATTTCTGCTCGATCACGCTGAACGGCCGCTGGGACGGCTATGTGCCCTATGTCGCATCGAAAGGCGCCATGCTCGGCCTCACCAAATCGCTGGCGCGCGAGCTCGGGCCGCATGGCATCAGGGTCAACGCGGTGTCGCCGGGCGCCGTGGTTTCGGAAGCCGAGGAGCGCGTCTTCGGCGACCGGCTGAAGGAATACAATGACTGGATCCTCGCCAACCAGAGCCTGAAGAAGCGCATCGAGCCGGACAATGTCGCCGATCTCGTGCTGTTCCTCGTCTCGCCGGCTTCCGACATGATCAGCGGCCAGAACATCGCCATCGATGGCGGCTGGTGATGGCCGGCGCAGTCGAGCTGAAGGATGGGCAGGCGAGGCTGGTCCTGGCGCCCGATGAAGGCGCAGCGATCGCCCGCTACGACGCGCTCGTCGCCGGCGGCGCGCCAGTTCCGCTGCTGAAGCCGGGGGACGGCACCGGCACGTCCGGCTGCCAGCTTCTCGTGCCGTGGTCGAACCGCATCTCCGGCGGCGGCTTCGAGTTCGAAGGCCGCTTCCATGCGGTCGAGCCGAACGTCCCGGGAGAGGCCTTTCCGATCCATGGCGACGGTTTCCAGAAGCCGTGGCGGCTTGTGCGCCAGACTGACACCGAGGCGGAGCTGCTACTCGACGACGGGGCGATCGGGCCATACCGCTACGCGGCTACCGTCACTTACACCCTGCGTGACGGCGCGCTGAAGGCGAGCCTCGCTGTCGAGAACCGCGCCGGCATGCGCCTGCCTTACGGCCTCGGTTTCCATCCCTGGTTCCCACGCGGCGACACGACCCTGCTGAAGGCGAAGGCGAAATGTGTCTGGCTGGAGGGCGAGCGCCATCTGCCTGTCGGCGTCGTGCCGGTGAGCGAGCATCCGGGCTGGGATTTCGATCGCCCTATCCCGCTGCCGCTGGAGTGGGTCAACAACGCCTTCGACGGATGGGATCGGCGCGCCTCGATCGTGCAGCTCGAGGACGGGATCAAGGTCACGCTGAGCGCCTCGCCGGAGCTTGGCGTCTACATCCTCTATTCGCCGTCGCCCGATGCCGGCTTCTTCTGCTTCGAGCCGGTCTCGCACGCGGTCGATGCGCATCATGGCGAGGGGCTGACGGTGCTCGACGATGGGCAAACGATGAGCGCGACGATGCGGCTGGACTGGGCAGTGTTGGAGACGGATTGAGAACCTCTACAGCTCCTTCTCGGCCAATTCCCTGAATCCATCCGGCACCGAGCGCGGGCCTTCCAGCGCCACCGTGCCGTAGCCGACGGCTTCCTTGCCGAAGCGCTGGCGGATCTTGTCGATGGCGCGGTCGGCGCCGACGCGGGCGAGGCCCTTGCGGCTGCCGGGCTTGCGCTTCTCATCCGTCAGGCCGAGCGGCAGTTCGAGCTGCAGTTCGGCATGCTCCTCCAGATGCGAGACGGAAATGGCGAGCAGCGAGATCTCCCGCTCGCCCGGATGGGCGGCCAGCACGCCGCGCACCAGCTCCTCGGCGATCTCGGCCAGCATCACTGTCGCCTGGATCGGCTGCTCCAGCGTCACCGAGCGGGTGACGGCACGCAGATCGGCGAAGCGCACCCGCACCGTCACCGTGCGGCCGGGCCGGTCCTTGGCGCGCAGGCGGCTCGCCACGCGGTCGGCCAGATGCAGAAGCGTCGGCACGAAGACGCGCGGCACCGCCGGCTTCCTGCCGAGCGCCGATTGCGCGCCGGCCGAATGCGCGCGGCGATGCGTCTCGAGCATGCGCGGGTCGCGGTTCCAGGCGAGCGCGGCGAGCTTCTGGCCGGCGGCGTGACCGATCAGCCGCTCCAACGCGCCGCTATGGGTGCGCGCCAGCTGGCCGATGGTCTCGACGCCGATCTCGGCCAGCCTCGCCTTGGTCGCCGGGCCGACGCCCCACATCAGCGTGACGGGCAGGTCGTGCAAGAAGGCGAGCTCGGTGCCGGGCTCGACCACCACCAGCCCGTCGGGCTTGGCCACCTGCGAGGCGATCTTGGCGAGGTGCTTTGTCCGCGCCACGCCGATCGAGATCGGCAGGCCGAGCTCGGCCTTCACGCGCTCGCGGATTTTCCGCGCGATCTCCTGCGGCGGCCCGAACAGATGCGTGCAGCCGGCGACGTCGGCGAAGGCTTCGTCGATGGAGATGCGCTCGACCACCGGCGTGAAATCGTCGATCACCTTGATCGCGGCGTCGCCGAGGCGCTGGTACTCGGAAAAACGACCGCCGACGAAGATGAGCTGCGGGCAGAGCTCGCGCGCCTTGCGGCCAGGCATGCCGCCGCGCACGCCGAACACCTTCGCTTCATAGGAAGCCGCCAGCACCACGCCGCCGCCGACGGCGATCGGCTTGCCGCGCAATGATGGGTCGAGCAATTGCTCGACCGAGGCGTAGAAGGCGTCGAGGTCGGCATGGAGAATGGTGGCGGCCGCGGCGTTATTCGTGGCGGCCATCGCGCGCTCCCATGGCCATTTGTGTGGCATTGCAGCATTAGCTGCGTCTTTTGTAAGGGGAATTAGTAGAACATAAAGAGAACAAAAGAAGCTCGCTGTCAAGCCGCCACGCTTGAGCGTGCAAGTTTCCACAACCTGAAGCCACAGCCGCGGGTAGAGGTCAGCTTGCACGATCACCCGTGAAGGAGATCGTGCGAACTTCACAGGAGGCGGTCCGCGCGCCCGCCAAGACGCGTGTCGAGATCGTGCGGCTGCCGGGCTACACGTGGTTTCCCTCCCATGTGAAGCGGCGCCTGACGTTGCGATCATCTGCGACCGCAACCGGATTCATACACCTTATTATGAGGGTCTGCTAATATATTGAGCGCTCCCGGCGCTCGAAGAATTTGAAAGATTTTTTTGGCGCCTTATCGGAAGTTAATGCGGAACCTTGTCGCCGCTGCTTTCCTGTTCTCGCGCTGGCACGGCGGTGGTTGAGGGACCCATCCGTTTTCGCCCGACAGGGAGAATTCGATGCGACCTCGGCAACAATCAAGGCGATATCATCGCGGCCTCGTGCATTCCCCCATCAGCATCATGCCGAACCTGTTCCAGCGCTGGCCGAGCGCCGCGGCGGCGCGACATCCTCGGCGAGGGAAGAAGCGTTTGGGCGGGGATAATCGACAACCACCAGGAGGAAACCATGCTTGATCAAGCCGTCAAAGCCTATTCGCGTCCGCCGGTCATTGCTGCTCGCCGCGGGTCGCCGGCGCTTCGCCAATGCTGCGACAGCTACATCTGTCCGGTCTGCACGCAGGTCGTCGAACTGACGGATTATCGCCAGGTGCTTTGGCACCAGCAGCCCGGCCATCAGCCGATGGACCTCGAGGCCTGATTCTACCTTGAATTTGGAAGGAGCAGTTGGAACGGCCAGTCAAAAAGGTGGACCCGTCAGCAGGCCGTGTCTTCTCTCCCTCCGCCGATTTTGATGGCCGGGCAACGGCAGCCGAAAGCGATTGTTCCGGCCTTTGGGCGACGGTCCGAGGCCTTGTTCGGACTGAAGTCTCAGCCGCCGAACGCAGAGGCCCGAGGTGCCGATTTTCAAGAAACAACAGCGCCATCAATTCATTTGGTTAGCAAGCCGCCGGACAAGTCCCTTCATCGGCGGTCGACCACGGAGTGCCCATCATTCCTGCGATGTGATGGGCACTCCTTTCTCCTGAATCGCTCCTGGAGTTGCTGGCCGTGCAACCCGGCAACACGATCGCGAACCTGATTGCGGCACTGCTCCTGGCGCTGATGATCGGCGGCGTCTTCCTTCTCTTTGGCAGGCCGCTCTGGCCGCAACGCCACGCTCGGATGATAGTCCTTCTTCCAATCGACACCATGACAACCGGATCGGTGCGCAAGGCCTGTGTCGAGCCATGCCTGCCGGCCCGCTTCGACCTCAAGCTCGCGCCGGCAAGGCCGCCGGGATGAAGCCGGCCTGGGAACCAGTCTGCGCCACACGCCGTTGACAGGGCGAAGGGATGGCCGCAGCGGAGGCCGCCATGGATCATTTCGAACTCATCGATCTTCTGTGCGTCATCGACGCATGCGTGAGCGACCGTTCGGCCGGGCGCGTCGTGCCGATGTCGAGGGCCGTCGAGGAACTGCGCGTGCTGACCGGTGATTTCGTCTCGTCGGACGAGGATGCGACCACCGCCTTGACGCAGGTTGCGCTGGAGCGCGGCTGCGCGGTGCTTTTCGACGAGCAGCCGGGCGCCGACATCATCGCGTAATTCTGCGCGGCGGCCGGGCCGACGGTTCCCGGCAGGAACACCGGTCGTCGCGGCCCTTGCGGGCCGCTGCCGCTTTCCGCCTCACTTCGCCAAAGTGATCATCCGGCCCGCATACATCTCCCGGTTTCCCAGTTCGGCCGCGCAGTCCGACTTCACGGCGGAGTTTCCCGTCATCGCCACGGTGTCGCCCACCAGCCGCAGGCAGCTGCCCTGGCCGCTCATGTCCGAATTTCCGGCATAGGTGATGGCGGCGTCCGGCGCGTAGATGAAACCGCTCACCAGCGAGCCGGATCCGCCGTTCAGCGTCAGCGCCTGTGTGTTGCCGTGCGCCTGGTAGACGGTGATGCCGGCATAGGGGCCGCTGGTGGGCGGCGAGAGGTTCACCTGCTCGTTGGCATTGATGTAGAGCTGCGAGTTCTCCATCAGAAAGATCGTCACTCCCTGGCCGCTCAGGCTGCCGTTCCCGCCCGGCTTTATGACGACGTTGCGCATGATGTAGGTGCCCGGATTGAGGGTGATCTTTCCCGACAGGGTCTTGTCGCAATAGGTGCCCGGCGAGAGCGTTATTGTCTTGCCGTTGGGCACCGGCAGGCAGAGCGTATAGGCTGGCGGAACGACGTCGGCCAGCGGATCGAACGAGGCGTACTGGTTCTCATGCGGCGTGCCGCAGGAAAGCGTGGCGCTGGGCGGCGTCAACCCTTGCGTGGCGCCGACCGTCGAAACGCAGCCGGCGCTGACGACCGCCGAGCCGCCGCGGTTGACGGAGTCGGGGGCGTCCGAATTGGCCGCGATCACGCAGCCTGCCATCGCCACATTGGTCGAGCCCTGCAGGTTGACCGCGTTGTCGGCATGCTGATTGAGCGCCAGCACGCAGGCCTGCGCCCCGGGCTTGATCTTGACCGAGGCGGTCCGCGTCGCCTGCCAGGCCGGCATGGCGCCGAGGAAGGCCGGCCGGCTGATGCTCGACGACGCCGAAATGAAATAGGCGCCCGGATCGCCGCTGGCGGCGGCCTGGAAGGCGGCGAGGCTGCCCGACAGCTCCTGCGCGTCGGCGGCGCTCATATTGGCCGCGAAGAAGGTCTGGCCCAGTTGCTGCAGGTCGGCCGCCGACATGCCCGGCTGGTATTTCGTGCCCATCGCGAGGCCGGCGGCGTCGAGGGAATTCTGCAGCTGGGCGGCGTCGTCGCTGGTGCCGATCAGGTCGATGGAAGCGGCCAGACCAAGCATCAGCGGCACCATGGCAACCGCGGTCGCGACCGCGAAGTTGCCGCGCTTCGAAACCCAAAACCGTCCAAGCATGGCGCCCGCCCCTGTCGTATTTCACAGAGTGTTATGCGTGCCGTCTCTACGTGCGATTTCCAAAAAAGATAAAATGCAGAAAGTGCTAAAATATTAGGTTTTACCGATAGTTCCGTCTTAAGTCCTAAGGCTGATGGGCCTTAAGTCTGAGTACGCGCGGCGTAAGTTGGAGGCGGCGTCCCGCTGCGGTCCTACCGGCGCAACTCGACCGAAATAATTAGGCATTCGTTCATACGGCAATGATTGACGTGGTGGTTGGGATATCTTGGGCGCGCTCGGCCATGGCCTCTTCGGGTCGGTTCTTCAGACCTCTTTTTTTCCGGCGCTTCATTCGACGCTTTTGCGAAGGCAAGGGCGGCAATGTCGCGACCATCTTCGCGTTCACCCTGCCGATCGTCGTCGGCGGCGCGGGGTTGGGTGTCGAGACGTCCTATTGGTACTATTCGAGCTTGAAGCTGCAGGCGATCGCGGACGCGGCCGCCTATGCGGGCGCGCTGGAAAAGATCCAGGGATCCAACACCGCCACGATCACGGCGGCCGCCACGCAGTCGGCCACCGACAATGGCCTCGGCAACGGCACCATCACCGTCAACACGCCGCCCACCTCGGGACCGAACACGGCCAAGAAGGCGGTGGAGGTGATCCTCAACCAGAACCTCGACCGGATGTTCACCTCCATCTTCACCCAGACGAAGGTGCCCGAACAAGCGAGGGCGGTGGCGCTGATCACCGACGCTTCGAAGGCCTGCGTGCTGGCGCTCAATCAGTCGGCCTCGCAGGCGGCGCTTTTTTCCGGCAGTTCCAGCGTCAAGTTCAACGGCTGCTCGGTCATGTCGGACTCGACGGCCAATGATGCCATCAAGGTGCAGGGATCGGCGGGGCTCCAGACGGATTGCCTGATCTCTGTGGGCGGCGTTTCACTCAACAACCCGGTGACCACGGTCTGCAAGGCCCCGATAACCCAGGCCCTTCCGGCGGCCGATCCATTCTCCAACCTGCCGGCACCGACGGCCAGCGGCTCCTGCCAGAAGGTTAACAACGGCAAAACGACGCAGACGCTTAAGTCTGGCACCTATTGCAGCGGCATGGACCTCAGCGGCAATGTCGCGCTTTCTCCCGGCGTCTATGTCGTCCAGGGCAATTTGAAGATCAACGCGGGCGCGGTCATCACCTGCGCCACACCCTGCAACGACGGTGTGACCGACGGCGTGACCATCTACATGGCCGGCAGCAACACCATCAGCATCAACGGCAATGCCAGCGTGAACCTGAGCGCGCCGACCTCGGGCACCTATTCCGGTGTGCTGTTCTACGGCGACAGGACGGGGACGGCAGCGCAGAGCACCTTCAACGGCACCGCGGATTCACACTTGACCGGCGCCATCTATTTCCCCAGGCAGCAGGTCAACTATCTCGGCAATTTCTCGGGCCAGAAAGGCTGCACCCAGGTAGTTGCCGACACCATCCAGTGGTCGGGCAATTCGACCATCAACCAGAACTGCAAGGATCTCGGGATGGGGGACGGCATCCCGGCGGCACCGTCGGTCGCGGTCGTCGAGTAGCGGACATGGAGTCGTTGGCAATCCGCTTCCGCAAGAATCGCTCTGGCACCGCCGCGGTGGAATTCGCACTCGTACTGCCGGTGCTGTGCACGGCACTCTTCGGCATCGCCGACGGCTGGTCCTATGTCACCTCGTCGCTGAACATGCGGGCGAGCGTGAAGACGGCGGCGAACCTCCTGTTGGCCGGCTCATCCGACGACAGCGCCACCCAGTCAGCAGCGCTCGCAAGCTGGTACAACAAGCCAGCCGACGCGGCAGTGACGGTCAGCCGCACCTACAAATGCGGAACGACCGTGGTTGACGCGGCGACCCCGTGCACAGGGTCGGACCTACGCACGATCTATGTCCAGATCCAGGCGTCGGGCACCTGGGTTCCGCCCTTCACCTTCGGCCCCTTCCCAAACAACACCGCGCTCGGCCATCAGCAGGTGGTCCGTGTCCGCTAGCAAAAGGGGAAAAGCGTTTGCCGGCAATGCCTCAGGCGGCGCCGCGATTGAGTTTGCGCTCATTGTGCCTATCCTGATCATGTTGCTCTTCGGCATCTTCGCCTTCGGCTGGTCAATGAACGCCGGCTCCAGCGTGCGCTATGCGCTGGAGGCCTCCGCTCGCTCGCTGCAGCTCAACAACACGCTGACCCAGGCCGACATACAGGCGATCGCGACCCAGAAGCTGCAGGCGCTCGGCTTGCAGAACGTCAACGTCACGATCACCACCGATCCGGCGAGCGGCGGCTTCTGCATGGCGCATGTCAACGCCAGCTACGCGTTCGTCATCAACTTCCCCTATTTCAGCGATTACCCGGTCAACTACGCGACCATGGTGAACGTGCCGCTAGCGAACAGCGTGCAAGGAGCTTGCCCTCAGTAACAGTCGGAACTGAATCGGTCGATTTGTGCCTTTTCGCGAAGCAGAAGCTGAAGGCGCTCGGGCTGCAGAATGTGAACGTTACGATCAACACCGATCCGGCAAGCGGCGGCTTCCGCATGGCCCATGTCAATGCCAGCTACGCCTTCGTCATCAACTTCCCCTATTTCAGCGATTATCCGATCAACTACACGACGTCCGTGACCGTGCCGCTGGTCGGCGGCTAGAGCAATTCCAGGAAAAGTGCGAGCGGTCAGGCTCGGCGTCTTCGCCGTAGCCTTCCGTCCGGAATTGCGTAAAAACAAGGAGATAGAGCGGTTCGCCGTTTCCGTGAAACGGTGAACAGCTCTAGAAGGGCAGGGGCAAACCGGGCATGAAACCCGTCTCGTCGGGTGCCGGCGGCCTACATGCCGCCCATCGGCTCCGGCCGGTCGGGGCATCATCTTAGCAATCGCTAAAGTCGCAAGCTTGACGCCAGCCAGGAATGCTAGGGATTTGCCGTCGTCCTATCAGGAGCGCAGCCATGACCTCTCCCGTCGGAAGCCAGCATCCCACTGGCGTCGTGTATCATTCGAGCAAACCTCAGAAATCGTCGGAAACCTTCCCGGGCAAGAGCGCGGAAAGCGTCGGCCACCTTGCAAAGGTCTCGGTCGCCGAGACAGATGCGGGCGAGCCGAACGCGCAAGGAAAAGCCGCGTCCCGCATCGC
Source organism: Mesorhizobium sp. M2A.F.Ca.ET.043.05.1.1 (assembly GCF_003952445.1). Taxonomy (NCBI): domain Bacteria; kingdom Pseudomonadati; phylum Pseudomonadota; class Alphaproteobacteria; order Hyphomicrobiales; family Phyllobacteriaceae; genus Mesorhizobium; species Mesorhizobium sp. M2A.F.Ca.ET.043.05.1.1. The sequence goes on along the minus strand of NZ_CP034446.1, from coordinate 2,555,903 downwards.
CCGCATGGATCTGACGGTGCTCTCTCCAACCGGCGCGGGTGAGGAATCGGATACCGCGACCGAGGCGCCGGACACCGCCGGCGACGTGGAAGCCGCGTGAAACGGCTTTCCGTCCGCAATTGCGTCAAGACAAAGAGCCAGGGCGTTTCACCCTTTCCGTGAAACGGTGAACTAGCAGCCTTCCGCTGTCGTCTTCATCTGCCCGGGAGCGTTCGATTTGGCGCTGGTGTCCTGCTGTCCAGGGGCTGCCTGCTTCGCTGTTCCGGTCGTCTGTTGTCCGGGGGCGCAATCCTTCGCCGAGTTTGGATTGGTCGAGTTCGTTTTGGTTTGATCCGTGTCCTGGCTGCTGGGCATCGTGGTCGTGGATGAAGAACCCGACGAGGTACCCGACTGCGCTGTCGCCAGACCGCCGGACAGAGCAAGCAGGGCGGCGGCAAGAAGAATGCGTTTCATGGCGATTGGTCCTTTCAGCTAACGTCCCTTCAGTCATTTAATCCCGGCGGGGCAGGAGTGTTCCGAGTGCCCGAACGCGCTCGATCCGCGGGACTTTCGCGTACCCAAATGACCCCTTGGGACCATGGTCCGGCGAGACAAGGGCCCTCATTTTTCCAAACGGCCCAAAAGCGCTCGGCCCTTTGTATTTCCGTGTGATTTCAATGAGTTAACGAAATTTTTTTGGAAGAGTGCGAGCAAATGGCGGCGATGCTCTCATTTGGCGACCGAAATTGCCTAAAGTTTATCCGACGGCGTTAGGAAATTCTCATATGAGGCTGCCTAGCGGTTGGGCCATGTGAAAGATTCATCTGCGGAGAAGCACAATGACATTGCGTAAGACACTTCTGGCGTCCCTTGCCATTCTGGCGCTGGCGGCGGCCCCGGCGCTCGCCGGCAACGGCCATGGCGGCGGCAATGGCGGCAACCACGGCGGCAATGGCAATGGCGGGAATGGAAACGGCGGCGGCAATGCCGGTGGCAACGGCAACAGCGGCGCCGAGCACGGCAAGTCGGCTTCTGCTCACGGCCACAACAAGAGCGCCGACGACAGCGCGACGGACGACACGACGACGGCCGCCACGCCGAAGGAGAAGAACCTTCACGCCAAGCTCGGCCGGCTGAATTCCCTGCAGCGCAACATCAACGCCTACATGAACTCCAAGAGCAAGAAGTTCGCGGGCATCCAGGCCTATGTGACAGCGGCAGCGGCAGCTCAGAACGCGCAGGCTAAGCTCGACGCGGCGAATACGCAGCTCACCGCCGACCAGAACAAGCTCGCCGATCTCACCCAGCAGCTCGCCGATCTCAACGCTACTGACACGACGGGCTTCTCGCCCGAACAGCAGGCGGCTCTCGATGCGCAGATCACCGATGTGAAGTCGCAGATCGATGCCCAGAACGCGGCGATCACCGCTGACACCCAGGCGGTCGCTGATGCCCAAACCGAGGTTACCAATACACCCGCCCCGGACGACGCGACGTTGGACGCCGCCCTGCAAGACATGGCCAACAAGCCGGTCGATCAGGAAGTGACGGACTGGGCCAAGGGGGTGCTTGCCGACAAGATCGACCAGGCCGCCGCAGCGACGACGACGCCGTAAGTCCAAACGAAACGACCAGAAGGTGGACGAAACGCCGCCGGGCCTCGCCCGGCGGCTTTTTTATAGGCACCGCCTCGGCGTGAAGCCGTCGGCGCGCGCCAGGCCGGGCCTATTTCGGCGGCGCGTCAGACCTCAGTCGTCTTGTCTTCGGCGACGCACGGCGCCTATGTCATCGTTGCGCTCCCTGTTCTTGCCCTCCATGGCGCATGGTTCGGGCTCCGCTCCCCCAGCGGAACCGAGCCCAGATATGGGGAGTTCAGGAGACGACAGTCGATTCCCCCGGGATGTAGCTGCTCCTTCATCGAGCCCGCCACTGGTTCAGGCACCAGTCGGCGGGCTTTTGATGCCGGGCGGAGCCGGCCGAAATCAGTTCTGCCCGGCGGTTTCGCCGTAACCTTCAGCCTTGTCTGATCGAACAGATGCAGCGTTTCGTTTTTTCCCTGACACGGTGAAGCGCTTTAATCGGCGTGATCGAGCAGGCGGGTGGCGTCCGGGCGGTCCCGGGCTTGTTTGCTCCCGGCGTGGTCGATGCCCTCGACCGTGATGGCGAACGTCCCGTTCTCGGTCCTGCCGATGAAGCCCTTCGCCTTGAGGTACCACAGGTGGAATTCGAGGTGCTCGCGCGGGCAGCCCGACAGGCGTTCGAGCTCGTCGTCGCCGATGCCCGGATTGTTGACGTCGCGCCGGCGCCGCACATAGAGAAGCGACAGCAAATTGGCCTGGATGGCGGCATCCCTGTCCATGCCGCCGCCGTCGCGCGCGCCATCCGTGAGTTCGTGGCGAAGGCCCAGATGCTCGCGGTAGAGAATGTCGTACTGGGCCCGCTTGACTGGATCCCGCAGCGTATTGTGGGCCTCGACGATCTCGCTGAAGCGCGATTCATTGCCTGTTTCCCGATTATCGGGATGGTAGCGCATAGCAAAATAGCGGAAAATCCGCTCGATTGTCTCAGAATTGGCGTTCGGGCTTATTTCCAGAACTTCGTAGTAGTCAGTGAACATGTAATCGTGCTTCCGAAATTACGGAAACCACTCCCCGAATCCGAGCATTGCCCAAATGCCGCGCGCTTGCAAGGCACCACTGGGCCGGTTCTGAACGGGCGCAGATGCCCGCCGCAACTGCGCGAACTCGAGCCGGATTCGGGACGCTGAAGCGCATGCTTTCGCACGCCTGCCGGCGGGGAAGGGATGTCCTGGTCGGCGCACTGGTTCGCGGGCGCCCGATCGGCGAATGCCCTGCTCTGCTGTGCGGATTCGAAGCTTGCGGGACTGATCGGCGATCGCGGTGGAATAAATCCCGCACTCTGCTACGTTAGCCATGTCTGAAATTCAGGTGGCAACCTGGATGGGGGCCGACCTCAAGCCCGGCTCCCTTTTTGGCTCGCCTCGAAAGAGGCGAGCCATTTTTTTCGCGAAGCCGCCTCGCGGCTTTCGTCCGAAGGTTTCACCGCCCTAAAGCGCGTCGCGATCCTTCGGATTCGCTCCATGCGCTTTATTCTTGGGCTTTACGCTAGTCTTTATCCCCAACAGGGTCCCACTTTCGGGAGACATGCTTTAGGTGCGCCATGGCTAATATGGCTGGCCGGATATAGAATTCATAGAGTCGGGTCCACAGAGGCATTGGGAGGGACAACAGAAATGCCACGCGTATCGGAACTCTTCTTCAAGACGGCCATCGTCTTTCTCATCCTGGGCATCGCCGCCGGGCTGCAGATGGCGATTTCGGGCGATCACGGCGCCTTCCCGGCGCATGCCCACATCAACCTTCTTGGCTGGGTCACCAGCGCCATCTTCGGTGGCTATTATGCGCTCAACCCGGCCAAGGCCGAGCGCCGCATCGCCATGATCCATTACGGCCTCTATACGGCCGGCATCGTGATCATGCTGCCGGCACTCTACTGGATGTTGGCGGCAGGCCATCCGGAGATCGAACCGGTCGTGGCGATAGGCTCGCTGATCGTCGCCGCTGCGGTGCTGGTCTTTGGCTTCGTCGTCTTCTCGTCGTCGGAGACGGTGCGCTCCGCCTCACCAGCCGCGGCACGCTAGCTTGCGATCGAGCAGGGGGCTTCGGCCTGGACGGGCTGGAGCCTCCAACCGAAGAGCACGGCAAGACGGCCGTTTTGCATCGCGCCGAGTAACCTCTGTTGCGGACGGGCGCTGGCGACAATGCCAAACTGATCGCGCCTCGGAAGCATAACGCGGGGCCGGCCCGGCTCGCTGCGCTCGAGCAGAGGCGTGCAGTGTGTCGGGCGAAACGGATTGCCGCCGCTTCCGGGAAAGCGACTGGCCGGCCATTCGCGAGCAGGCTGCGGCCGGCTAAAGCATGTCTCCCGAAAGTGGAATCGGTTTCGGGATAAAGACATGCGCAAAATCAAAAACCTAAAGCGCATGGAGCGAATCTGAAAGATCGCGACGCGCTTTAGGGCAGAAGCTTCGGAAACAGCAGCGAGATGAGAGCGTGGATGATGCCGTCCCGCTCGAACGGGCCAGGCAATTTGGCGGGCGAGACGGCGCCGTCGCTCGATTTGGCCTCGTCGGTCACGCGGGCCTCGCCATGCACCAGCCACAGCACCGCGGCGAAGTAGCCGGCCTGCAGAATTACCGCGGCAAGGACCGCCCAGCCCAATGCCGTCCAGACCGATCCAGTGGACGCGAATGTCCAGCCGAGGATCACCAGCAGCGTCGCCGCCATTCCCACAAGAAACTGCGGAAAATACATTTGCCCAACCGAGCGCCGCGACCATGTCCAGTCGTCGACGATCTCGCCCATGTCTCTACCCGTCATGACCCTTGCACCTTTTCCGGGTGGACCGCAAGCTTGAACAATCTGCCCGGCGGCCTTGTCGCACCATTGTCCGCTCCGACAGGGACCAAGGGAGCAGGACTTCCTTGTAGCAACCGCCAATTGCGCCGGATCGTTCCATGCGCCCCGGCATTCAAGCAACGCCTCATGGAACGCGTCGGCGACGGCGCGGCGATACCTGTAAGGGCAGGGACGGCCGGACAAAAAAAGGCCCGACGAGGCGGGCCTTTTTTGTCTTCATGATGTCCTTGTCAGCTCAGGATCACGACGATCTTGTAAGTGTCGGGGTCGACGATGACGATGCGTCCATCGGCCAACACGAAATACTCATAGGATTCATAGGCTGGCACGATCTTGACGATGCGAGCCGGCAGGCGGTGCAGGCGCACCTTGTGCCGCGGCACCTCGACGCCAACTGAAATGTCGAAGCTGACATCGCGAACCGGCTCGACATGGGTTTCATGAATGACCTGCGTAATCTGCGTCCTTTGCTCGACGGTCACATTGTTGATCGAGGCCGTCTTGTTCTGGTCGGTCTGGACGTTGGTGTTGCCTTGGGCGTTCATCTCGGTCTTTGTGCCCGTATTGGTCTGGGCATTCTGATCGGTCTTGGTGCCGGTACCGGTCTGAGCGTTCTGCTCGGTCTGCATCTTGGTGTTGGCGCCCTGAGCGTTCTGCTCGGTGGTGCCGGCCTTGCCCTGGGCCTGCTGCTTCTTCTTGAGCTGCGTGTTGTCCTGGGCATTCTGGTCAGTCTTGGTGCCGGTGTTGGTCTGAGCGTTCTGCTCAGTCTGCATCTTGGTATTACCCTGGGCGTTCTGCTCGGTGGTGCCGGCCTTGCCCTGAGCCTGCTGCTTCTTCTTGAGCTGGGTGTTGTCCTCGGCGTTCTGGTCGGTCTTGGTGCCGGCCTTGCCCTGGGCCTGCTCATCGGTCTTCATCTTGGCCTTGCCCTGCGCCTGCTCCTGGGTGTTGGCGCCGGCCTTGCCCTGGGCGTTCATCTCGGTCTTCGATTTCGTCTCGCCCTGGGCCTGCCCGCCTGCCTTGCCGCCCTTCTGGCAATCGGCCGTGCCGGCCGCGCAATTGTTGTTGTCGCCGCTTGGCTGCGCGGATTCGGTCTGCGCCATCGCGGCGCCACAACTCACACTGAGCGCGATCATGCTTGTGATCAGCAGATGTTTCATTGGATTTCTCCTCGGAAAGTCGGTCCCTTCGCATGGGTAACCCGGCTCGAAACGCATTGTTCCGAAATTGCGGCAACGGGCAAAAGGGAGGGTCTTGCCGCACACGGCGGCAGTAATTTTCGCACGCGCCAGCCCCTCTTCTGGCGGGATTTCACAGGGAACAACGCTGGGCGATTGGCGTTACGACACTGCCGACCCGCTGTGGAAAATCGCAGGCGCAGCATCAAGGCGATTTGATCCAATCCACATAGGAGAGACGAACAATGAAAATGCACATCACCTCCGCCGCCGCCGGCTTGCTGCTTCTTGCCGGCATTGGCGCCGCTGCCGCGCAGGATGTCGTCATCGCGCCGGAGCAGGAAACCGTCATCAAGGAATATGTGCATAAGCAGCCGCTGGCTTCGGTGAAGGTTCCGGGCGTCGAGTTGAACATCGGCAGCACGGTTCCCGACACGGTCGAGCTGCACGAGGTGCCGAACGTCAAATACCGTTACGTTGTCGTCGATAACCGGACGGTCATCGTCGACCCCGGCACGCGCAAGATCGTTAAGGTGCTGGATTAATCGACAGCACGCGGGAACGAGATGGCCCGTCGCCAGTCACGGCGGCGGGCCATCGATCGATTATTATTTTGTTACCATGTGCTAACGGAACCTTCCCGCCGCGGTTGAGTTAGCGGCTCTGGGCCACGCTGTCTCATAGACAACACAAATCATTGGCAGGGTGGAGATTCGGGCGGCGGCGAACAGTTACGGGCGGGTCAAGGAGGAGTTTGACCAACATGTCGAAACGAGAAGTCGCAACATCCCGGTCGCTCGGGATGCGCGTCGCCGATCTCAAAGCCAGGATGCGGGACGCCCGGATCACCGAGCATGAGATGAAGACCTTCCAGAAGGTCGCGGCCATCATGGGAGGCGGCGAGGGCTCCCTACGCATCGAAGCGGACGACCTGATCGCCGCGTCTTTCGTCACCGAGGCGCTGGGCGAGCCGACGCCGACCTGACAGCGGCCACCAGCCGAGAAAGCCCCATCGATCCCAGTCGGTCGTCAGCCCCGGCGGCGGTCTACGGGGCAAACGGACGCCCAGGCGGCTCCGTTGCCGGAGATCTCGCCGGCCAGTTCCTGAAGCCTACAGGCAGGCCCTACGCGCAGCGGCCCCAATGCGCACCGGCTCTCTGTCAGTGCGCCGGCCGCTGCAGCGCCCGGCTCTCACGTGCCCGGTTGCGCCTGATCTTGGCCTCGCGCAGCACCGCGACCGGATCTGCCCCGGTCCACTCGATCCCCGCCTTCCTCGCGAAGATCAGGAACGCCTGGCGCGCCTTGTCGAGATCGATCTCGCCGGCCCGTGCCGCCTCGCAGGCGCGCAGCGCCCTTGCGTGGCTTTCGCCCCGCGAAGCGAGCGGCCATTCCTTGAGAAAATTCTGCATCCCGGTGAGCGAGGCGATCTCGCGCTTGAAGCCGGCGCCAACGGCGATCGCCACGGGGGAGCGAAGTTGGATGTCGCTTCTGATGTAACCTTCTTGCATGACGGCGGCGCCCTTTGGATTTCAAAGTCTTGGGGAGTTTCAATGCCTTCCAATGCGGAGCCGATGCGAAGGTTCCGCCACATCAATTAGTCGTCGCTGACGGAACAACACCTCGCCGGGGGCGTTTGCCCCGGGAGCTCAACTATTCGACCTGCCGATGTTTCCGCGTCCTGCGGAGGCAGGGCGGAGCTCGCCAATACGCGATCCGGAGGATCGTCGTGAACCGATACGCGATCCGAAGGTCGTCGTGAATACGCGATCCGAAGGATCGTCGTGAATCCAACAGGAGAGAAACGATGAAAACCACCCTCATTCCAGCTGTCGCCGGCCTGGCTCTGATGGCCGGCATCGGCGTCGCGGCCGCGGACGAGGTGATCGTCACCCCCGAGCAGCAGACCGTGGTCAAGGAATATGTCCACAAGCATCCGATCGCCTCGGTCAACGTGCTCGGCCTCGAGCTCGGCGTCGGCTCGACCGTGCCTGATACCGTCGAGCTGCAGCAGGTGCCGGACGTGCAGTATCGCTATGCCGTGGTCAATGACCACACGGTGTTGATCGATCCCGGCACGCGCCGCGTTGTTCAGGTGATCCAGTAACATCTGACACCCCTGAAGAGCCCGATCCTTGCCCGACGCTTCGGTGAAGGATCGGGCTCTTCTCGCATCGAGGCACATGGCCTAGAATAGTCAGCGGTTTGGGAGGCAACGAAGCGCGGAAGGAGTCGTTGCCATGCATCATCCACACGTCGAATCACCTGATATCGCCCGGCAGGTCGACAAGCTGCTGGCCGAGCACAGGACTGGCCTGCTTTCGATGCAAGAGGCAATTTCCCTGCTGCGGAAGCGTACGGGGACCGACCGCTCTGACGCGGATTTAGCCGGATTGATCACAAAGAAGGCAGCCCATCTCGGCATCGCTGTCGTCACCGACGGCCACTGAGCGAATTTGCCGCCTAAGTCGGTCGCTTATATGCGTGATACCGAAGACGCCGCGTCAAAATTCCGCTAGTGTTCGCGCCGGGGAACCGTCCCAACCTTAGGAGGCGACAGTGACGGACGACAGGCACGAACGCATTCGCCAGCGCGCGCACGAGATTTGGGAGCAGGCCGGCCGGCCCGAAGGTGCTCACGAAGAGCACTGGAACCAGGCGACCGCCGAGATCGACGCCGCAGGCAAGCCGAAGAAGGCTCCGAAGAAGGCGGCTGCCGCCAAGGTCGAGAAGCCGAAAGCCGCCAAGGCGGAAAAGCCCGCCAAGGCACCCGCCAAGGCAAAGGCGGCCAAACCGAAAGCCAAGGCCTGAATCTCCGGCGGCCGCGCCGCCGCCGGCTCATCCCGACAACGATCTCCGACAGCGACCGGACGTGGGTAGTCCGCGCCCGGCGGTTCGCCATGGAGATGCCCAAACTTCCGTTGAAGACGCGCTGGCTCAACTGGTAGGAAGATCAAGCAGAGGGAAGGCGCCGCCGATCGCTAGCGCCTCCCTTGCTTTCCGGCGTATTGCGCGACCGCGCAGAGAAGGGCAAGCGCCGCGGTATCGCAGGCGGCCCGCGACGGCGACGGGCCCTTGGCGAAAAGCACCGCATCCGCGACCGGAACCGTCAGTCCGTGCTTTCTGGCAAATGAAGTGACTTCGTAGGGCTGGTCCTCGGGCAGTGCGCCGATGTCGATTTGCGGTTGCATCAAACGTGTTCCTCCCTGGTATGCGTCTATTCCCTCCTTCGCCCGGCAGGAATTAACGCCCGGCCACTCACCCGCGTCCACCAATTGGCGATTGTGTGAAACGATGCATTTACCGGGGCGGCGAGCCGAGGGTTGCAGCCGGCCGGTTGAAGGGTCCGCGGCGCGGGCTTCTTCGGTCCCCGCACGGAGGAGGGAAGCCCTCACCAGGCATCGCTCGACCGGGCGAACCTTACCCCCGCCGCGATCATCGCGCTTTCGCACTCGCTGATCAGCCTGAGGTTTCGCAGATACCGCGCCATCGTCTCCGGCAGCCAGGCGGCGCAGGCCTCCACATAGGCGCGGCCGTGCACAAGCGCGCCGGTCGACAGCCGCTCGTCCTTCTCGGCGATCACCTTCAGATATTGCCGAATGAAGCGGATGTCGTCGGCGATGTCCTGGCTGGCCATGCGCCAGGCGCCGGCGAGGCGCTCGCGCTCGGCGAGCGGCAGTGGCGACAGCAAAGGGCGGGAGAGGTCGGCAAAAGCGGCATGGTTCGCGGTGTTCAAGCAGATTCCCTCAAAGGAGATATCGTACTTTATGTACTAAATCCGGTCAAGCGAGGTTCGTACAATTTGAACGATGTGCCGTCTTGAGGTAGATCAGGCGATCCGCGTCGGAAAGCCTTCGAGCTGCACGCCGACTTCGCCAAGCGCTCGCCCCAAGATCGACTGGACCATCTCATGCCTGTCCGGCTTCAGCAGGCTCAAACCCTTCCGCAATGCGTCCCGCCAGGCATCGCCGCGCTCCCACGCTTCCGCGAAAGCCAGTGCAAGGTCATCCTGTCGGCGCGTCGTATCCAGCGCCTCGACCAGCAGGCCCACTTGATGGAGGTCCTTCTCCCGCTTCGCCGCCGCGCCTCGCTCGCGGCGCGTCGCCACGATCAGCTTGTGGACGGCGAAGCGTTCGGGCGAGGGGACAAGCACCGGCACGCCGGAGCGGTGCAGCAGCACCGTCCTCACCGGATCGCGGATCAGGAAATCGAGGAAGCGCAGCGGCTGCGCCGAGGCGCCGCCGAGCGAAGGCATCGGGCTGGCGCGATCGGCATGCTCGTCGCTGCCGCGGTTGGGGGTGAGGAACTCGATCCGGTAGCGCGAGGCGTTCTGGTACTGCGTGGTCCGGCCGGCATTGGTCCGGTGCGGGATTTCGCGAAACGTCGGGTCGACGGTCTTCAGCACGTCGATGACCGGCGGCATGCTGTCTTCCACTTCGGCCGAAACGGAATGGAACTGTGCGAAATCGGCATCGCCTGTCTGCAGCGCTGCACCCGGCAATCGCACCCCGAGATGCCCGGCATAGGTCTGGAAAGCGACGGTGCCCACCAGCACCGCGCGCAGCCGGAAGAGCCCCGCCTTCTCCAGCGCCTCGACGACATCGCCGGTGAAGGTCTCGGGTGCGGTCAGGCCGGCATCGCGGACAAGCGTGGAGACCAGCTTGCGGCGGCTCCTGAGATCGCCCTTGATCTCCCTGAAGGCCGCAACCCGACTGGCGATCTCGGGATCCTCGGCCGGACCGACGTAACGCCTCTTTTTCTCGGGGCGGGTTTCCTCGAAATACCAGTAGTCGCGGCCCTTCACCGGCACGCGCACGAAATTGCCCGCCGTCGAGAAATCCGTCTCGAAGGAAGCATCGAGGCTGCGCTGCACCAACTCGGCGTAGAGGGTGCGGTAGGCGAGGTCGATGGTCTTCATGGGTGCTGCTATTGTGCGTTATAAGATTCCTGCGATTTTCTTATAACTGCGCCACCAGTCGATTGCAAGTTCGTTATAAGAAATTCGTGAAAATCCTATAACCACCGGCATCTCCCCCTAGGGGGAGATGAGACTCGTGGCCCAACTGGCGTCGCAAAAAACCGCTTTCCCAACCCGGCAAACAGTGCTTTAACGCGCTCATCCACAGGGGTGCTCCGTACGGTCGGGGCTGAGATGGTGGCGGCAAGCCTCCGGACCCTAAAGCTGATCTGGATAATACCAGCGGAGCGAGGCGGGCCATGTTTTCCGGCGCACAGATTTCCCTTTATCCCATGGCCGACGATTTCGTCGGCATCATCCTCGGCGCGTTGGGCGCGCTTGATCCTTACCGCGACAGGCTCAGGATCGAGACCGACGACATCTCGACGCTGCTGGTCGGGCCGCCCGAAGTGCTGTTCCCGGCGATGCGCGACCTCTTCGTGGCGGCGGCCAAAAGCGGCAAGCATTGCGTGCTGTCGGCCGCCGTCTCGCGCGGCTGCCCCGGCGAGCCGGACGATCCGATCTGCCGTTCCGACGAGATCGGCGGCCCGGCGGTCCCGCTCGACGAACGCAAACGCGCGGCGCTCGGCGCCGTGCGGTCGACGCCCTCGACCGACCAGCCGGTGGCGGCGCAATTCTCGCTCTATGCTATGGGCACCGGCGACCACATGGACGAGATCTATGGCTGCATCGATTTCCTGAAGCAATCCGGCGTGTTCGACCGTTCCAAGAACTTCTGCACCAGGCTGCGCGGCGACGCCGGCGCGGTGTTCGCCACGCTCAACGAAGCCTTCTGCCGCTTCGGACCCGGCGCGGGCCACGTGACCCTCGACATCACGATTTCGGCCAATAGCCCGACGGCGGTTTGAGCTCCACGCGGCTCGAGCGTCGTTCGTCGAGGAGAGTGTCGTGGCTATTGGCGAAAGCATCGGTGCCGGCGAATCTCCCCCGCAAGGGGGGAGATCAGCCCTCACGTCCGCCTTCGCCAAGCTCGCTCCCGCCGCCCTCGCGTTTGCCTTGCTGCTCCTCGCCTGGGAGCTCTACGCCCGTCTCGGCGGCCTTGCGCCCACCGTGCTTCCCGCACCCTCGCGCGTGCTGGCGCAGGCCTGGGAGAACCGCGCGGCACTCGCCGAAAACACGCTTCCCACCATCCGCGCCACGCTTGCCGGCTTCGCCTGTTCGCTGATTGCCGCCTTCGTGCTTTCGGCGCTGGTCGATTTCTTGGCCCCCCTGCGCCGCGCGCTGTTTCCGCTGCTGATCGCCAGCCAGACCTTGCCGCTGGTGGCGATCGCGCCGCTGGTGGTCTTGTGGTTCGGCTTCGGCCTCTTGCCGAAGATCCTGCTGGTCGCGCTGGTCACCTTCTTCCCGATGATGGTGGCGCTGGTCGAAGGCTATGCCGCGACAAGCGCCGAAATCAGCCAGATGCTTGCCGCCATGGGAGCAGGGCGCTGGCGCATATTCTGGCTGGCGCGGCTGCCGTCGGCGATGCCCTATTTCTTCGCCGGACTGCGCATCTCCATCACCTATGCGGTGGTGGGCGCGATCTTCGCCGAATATGCGGGCGCCGCGAAGGGGCTGGGCATCTACATGCTCAGCGCCAAGAACAACTTTCGGCCCGACCTCGTGCTGGCCGCCGTTGCCGTCAGCTCGGCGCTGACGCTGGCACTGTTTGGTGTGGCCGTGCTCGTCCAGCGTTTCGCCATGCCCTGGGAGAGGGCCGGGCGCGACCGCAAGGCCGAACGCTCCGGGCACCGGCCATGACCCGGCTCGAGCTTCGCGATGTGCGAAAAAGCTTCGGCGCGCTCGAGGTTCTGGCCGGCGTTTCGCTCGATGTCGGCGCGGGCGAGTTCGTGTCGATCCTCGGCCCCTCCGGCGCCGGCAAGTCGACGCTGTTCCAGCTCCTCACAGGCGCGATCCGGGGCGAGGGCGAGATGCGCTTCGACGGCGCGCCGCTCCATGGCGCCCGCTTCGCCTTCATGCCGCAACGCGACGCGCTGATGCCGTGGCGGCGCGTCATCGACAACGCCACGCTGGGGCTCGAAGTGCAGGGCATGAAGCGCCGGGCCGCGCGTGAGCGCGTGGCGCCCTTGTTCGCCGAATTCGGCCTTGCCGGCTTCGAGCGCGCCTGGCCGGCCGAGCTGTCGGGCGGCATGCGCCAGCGCGCGGCGCTGCTGCGCACCGTGGTGCAGCAGCGCGACATGCTTTTGCTCGACGAGCCGTTCGGCGCGCTCGATGCGCTGACCCGGGCGGCCATGCAGCGCTGGCTCGAAGGCATGTGGCGAAGCCACCGCTGGACGGCGTTGCTGATCACCCATGACGTGCGCGAGGCGGTGCTTCTGTCCGACCGCATCTATGTGCTTTCGGCGCGGCCCGCGCGCGTGGTGCGTGAGGTGTCGGTGCCGCTGCCGCGTCCGCGCACCGAAAGCGCCGCGCTCGCCCGCGAGGCGGCCGCGATCGAGGCCGGCATCCTCGACACGCTGCTTGGACAGCCGCCCCCAATTCCCGACCATCCGATGGAGAAATGAAATGACCGACTTCACCCGCCGGCAGGCGCTGTTCCTGGCCGCCAGCTTGCCATTTGCCGGGGCCGTCACGCAGGCCCGGGCCGCCGCGCAAAAAATCACCGTCGCGCTCGACTGGACCGTCAACACCAACCACATCGGCCTGTTCGTCGCCCGCGACAAGGGCTTTTACCGCGACGCGGGGCTGGACGTTGAAATCCTGCCCTATGGCGACACCGGCTCGGGCACGCTGGTGGCCAACCGCGTTGCCGATTTCGGCATTTCGGGTTCGCTCGGCCTGTTCACGCAAAAGAGCGCCGGCGCCGACCTGAAGGCTGTCTATGCCGTCGTCCAGTCGGAGACCGGCCGCGTCGTCTTCAACGCCGACCGCGCCGCCATCAATAGCCCGAAGAATCTCGACGGCCTGACCTATGGCGGCTTCGGCAGCGCCTGGGAGAACGCGCTGTTGCAGACCATCATCCGCCATGACGGCGGCAAGGGCGATTTTTCCACCGTGACGCTGGGCACCTCGGCCTACGAGGCGCTGGCCAATGGCGCGGTCGATTTCACGCTCGAAGTCTCGACCTGGGAAGGCGTCGAGGCCGAGCTGAAAGGCTTGAAGCAGCGCAGCTTCCGCTACGCCGATTACGGCGTGCCGGACGAGCACACGACGCTGATCGTTTCCAGCAACGCCTTCCTCGCGGCCAATCCGAAGGCCGCCGCCGCCTTCGTCCAGGCGACACGGGCCGGCTACGCCTTCGCCGTCGACCACGCGAAAGAGGCTGGCGAGCTGCTGGTCGCCGCGAACAAGGATACGCTCACCAACCCGGCGCTGATCGACGCATCGCTGAAGGCGCTGAACGACGGCCATTTCCTGAAAAGCGCAAACGGCGCCATCGGCACCATGGACAAGGCCAAGATGGAAGCGATGGGCGGGTATTTGTTCACCGCGGGCATCCTGCTCGACGGCAACGGCAAGGCACTGAAGGACAAGCCGGATCTGGGCGCGTATTTCACGAATGAGTTTTTGGGCTAGACACACCGACGCTGGCTAATCTCTCGGGGACATCGCAATCGGATATGGCATGGCGGAGGGGCGCTCGAGTTGCCTCAAATAGAAGCCCGAAAGGGCGCGAAGGAACGGGCCTGTCAGCCTGAGTGCGAAAAAGCTCAGCTGTCGGCCTTCCTCCTGCCGAACAGCCTTCTCAGCCATACCAGCGGCAAGAGCAGGAGGAAGGCACCCTTCTTCAGCACCAGCAGCGCCAGCGCGATCAGCCCGGCGCCGGCGGCCTTGCCGTATTTGACGCCGAGCATCGTCGCCAGCACGCCGAGTGCGCCGTAGCCCGCCACCTTGTCGCCGCTGGAGAATTCGAAATAGGAAGAGCCTGCCTGTGGCTTGTAGGCGGCGGCCGATGCTTCGACGATCTTCTGCACCGCATCGCTGGTGATGTTGCCATTCACCGGCACGATCTTCATTGGGACATAGCCCTGCCGATCGAAGACCGAAACCGAGATGTTGATCGTCCTGTCGCCGGCCCAGTTCAGAATGTTGGCGTAGTAGAGGATGTTCTTGCCCTTATCGACGCGCGGGTAGACCAGCCAGCCATCGAACCGGATGTCCTGTCCAAGCCGCTGCGACTGCGCTTTCACCGAGTCCCTGAAGCTCTCCTCGATCGAGCCGATCTCCTCGCTGCGGTCGGCGTTGTCCCAGTCAGCGAGGCTGACATAGCCGTCCGACACTGGCTTCTCGACCGTCAGGTTATCGATCTCCGGCGTGAATCCGAAGATCAGCTGATCGATCGTCGAGCACTGATCATGGTCCCAGCCAAATTCCTTCACCACCAGATTGCAGCGGTCCTCCGGCTTCAGGTAGATGGCGCCGCTGCCAGCCGGAGTGATTGTGCCTCTGGCGGCGCTCAGAGGCTGGGTAAAATTTTGCGGATGATAGTCCGTATCCTCGGCATGCACGATCGCTGGCTGCGCCAGGAAGCAGGTATGCGCCACCACAATGAAAATAAGATTTTCCCTGATCGATTTGTTCATGACCCCCTCCCGCTAGCGGGACCCCAACTTCACGCAGTCGTGATCTAACGGGATTTTCAACGCAAGTACAAGTCGGAAAAGTTCTTTTTTTGTTCTTTATGCAGACTGCGGCTGGCCTAATTCTTCATGATGGCGTAGAGCAGGGCGGTTTTGACATGTCGTCCAGGTTCGCCCTGCAGCGAAAGGGCCGCTGCAAACAATTTCGCCGTTGCCGGGCACAGGCCCGACAAAGCCTGATTGGCGTTCGCTATGGCCTCCATCTCGGTCGGCGTGCCGCCGCTTTTGGTAAAGGCCTCGGCGACGAGCGACCAGTCCTGATCCTCGGGTTCCGCAGCCGGCAGACCGCTTCTTTTGGCGGCGCCAAAAGCGCGAAACAGCGTCGCGCCGATCCGATCCAGATGCACCAGAAATTCGTTGTCGGGCGCGCTGACGGCATCTGGCCCGAGGCGCAGGTAATTGTCGCAGTTGGTTGGCGTTTGCCGCGCCATCAGGTAGTTGATCATGGCAAGCTGGGCCGAGAGCGCCTGCGACGCTTCGTTGTCTGGAGTGGAAGGCAAAAGCGGCGCATACCTGCGCCGCAGTTTGGCGACAGCAACCCGGCTGGTGTTCTCCACGGCCTGCTTGCCTCCCAGGCGGGCCACGACCATGACGTCGTCGAGCAGTGCGTTGTAGTCGTCCGGGAACTCGTCGGCGATTGCTTTCAATATCTGCGAGTCCTGCTTTTGAACCTCGGCGTTAATGTAGGCTCTGGTCAACACTTGGGGCGCGGGCGTCTGCTTGCCGGCTTGACTGGCAAGCTTGCCCGACTTTTTCGATAGGGATGCTTTCTCCTTTGCGGCCCTTGCCAATTTTCGACCCTGACGGGCCATGTCGGATTTAGGGTCCAGCTCGAGCGCCCGGTCGAAGTCGGCAATGGCGCGATCATAATCGCCCAAATAGTACCTGGCGCTACCGCGCCCGAAATATAACGGGGCGTCGTCCGGCTCCATTTCGATCGCACGGCTGAAATCTGCGATGGCCTTTTCCGGCTCGTGCATCTTCACCAGTATCAGAGCGCGGCCGTAATACCCTGGACTGTAGGATGGATCGATCTCGAGCGCTCGGTTCACGTCGGCAAGAGCCCCGTCAAGGTCGCCCTTTTGCAGGCGCGCCCTGGCGCGCGCCGAATAGGTCGACGGTTCGTTTGGCGCGAGCGCTAGGGCGCGGCTGTACTCAGCGACGGCGCGATCGTATCTGCGTTTCCTGTAGAACGCGTCGCCGCGCTCGAGCGCCGCCGCCAAGGCCGCTGGATCTGGAGCGGCCTCGGCCGTCGCCGCTTCGTTTTCGCCTTTCGCTGCCACCGCTGCCTTGCGGGCTACGGCGTAATCACCATTGCCTGGATCGAGCTTGAGCGCCTGGTCGAAATCGGCGATGGCGCCGGCATAGTCCTTGCTGTCGGCGCGAGCCATGCCGCGCGCGTAATAGCTGGCGTCGGCCTTGGGATCGATGCCGATCGCCACCGTATAGGCGGCGACCGCGCGTTCGGCGTCGCCCTCGGCGTGCCAGGCCATGCCTTTGCAATAGTGGGCGTCGCGCGCCTTCGGGTCGAGCGTGGCGGCCCGGTCGCAATCGGCAAGGGCGCCATCGACATCGCCGGATGTGACCTTGGCGAGGCCGCGGTGAGAATAGGCCGCGGCAAAATTGGGGGCGAGCTGAATGACCCTGTCGAAATCGGCGATCGCCTGGGCGTAGTCGCGTGTGGCTGCCCTGGCCCTGCCGCGGCCGAAATAGCCGAAGCGGTTGTCGGGTTCGAGCGCGATCACCACGTCATAGGAACCGATCGCCTTGTCGTATTTGCCCATGTCCAGCCAGGCATCGCCGCCGAGGATTGCTTGCAGCGCGCGCTGGTCTTTTGTCTCCAGCGACTTTGCAGCCAGGGTGTCGTCCGTGGCCGCCAAATTCGGAAGTACGGGTTGCGGGGCCGAAGCGGCGTCCGCCGGCTTCGACTGCTCCAAGTCCTGCGCCGGGGCGGCGTTGCCCGCATCGCCGGCAGCCTGCTCGTCGCAGCTTCCCGATCGGGCGGGATCCAGCTCCACGGCGCGCCGGCAATCGGCCGCCGCGCCGGCCTGGTTGCCCTTGAGCGTCCTGGCGCGGCTGCGGCCGAGATAGGCGTTGGCATTTTTGGCATCGAGGCTGATTGCCTTGTCGAAATCGAGCAGCGCGCCGTCGACGCCGTATTTTGCCAGGCGCGCGCCGGCGCGTTCGACCAGTATCCTGGCGGCGGCTTGGTCCTGAGCGGCCTGATCCTGTGTTCCCGCGGCCGGAACGGTTTGCCCGCCGGCCATGAGCGCGGCGCACGCGCCGGCGCGCTGCGGGTCGAGTTCGACAGCGCGCCGGCAGTCGCTCGCGGCAAGGGCATTGTCTCCTTGCGAGGCCGCGGCGACCGCCCGGTCGTAATAGGCCTCGGCATTGTCGGGATCGAGTGAGATGGCATAGCCGAAGGAAGCGATCGCGCCCGGCACGTCGCCGGAGGCCTGCTGCTTCAATGCTTTCCGGATTTGCGCGGCAGCTTCCTTGGAAAGGACCTGCCTGCCGGTGGTCTCCAACTGCTTGGCCAAAGAGGAAAGATCCGGCTTGGACGCCGTTTCCGCCGCAGGCATCTCGGCATTTGCCGGCCCCGCGTCACAACTGCCAATCTTCTTCGGATCGAGCGCGATGGCCTTGCGGCAGTCGGCCGCCGCGCCGGCGCTGTCGCCTTTGCGTGATCGCATCAGCGACCGGCCGAGCCACGCCCTGGCATCGGTTGCATCGAGCGCGATCACCTTGTCGAAATCGGCAAGCGCACGATCGTCGTTGTCCTTGCTCGCCCAGGCGACGGCTCGGGCGTAGTAGGCATCGACCATTCCGGCATCGAGCTCGATCGCCTTGTTGGCATCGGCGATGGCGCGCGCCCAGTCGCTCTTGCCGATCCAGGCGGCGCTGCGGTTGGCATAGGCGTCGGCGCTTCGGGGGTCCACGGCCAACGCGGCGTCGTAATCGGCAATGGCGCGATCGAACTCGTCCCTGGCGGCGTAGGCGAGGCCGCGATTGACGAGCGCAATGAAATCGCCCGGATCGATGCGGATCGCCTTGTCATATTCCGCAATCGCCTTGTCGCGTTCGCCGGTCTTGCTCCAGGCGGTGCCGAGGCCCGTATGGGCGTCGCCGTTTTGCGGATCGGCCTCGATCGCCTGCTGGAAATCGAGCATGGCCGCGTCGATCTTGCCCTTGCGAAGGAAGGCCGAGCCGCGGCTGGAATAGGCGTCGCTGGCGGACGGTTCGAGGCTGATCACGATGTTGAAGTCCGCGATCGCGCGGTCGTAATCGCCCTTGTTGGACCAGTCGGTGCCGCGGTTGAACAGCGCCGAGGTCGCCTTTGGATCGAGCGCGATCGCCTTGTCGTAGTCGGCAATCGCGCCATTCCAGTCCCGCTTATCGTCCCGGGCGGCGCCCCGATAGAAATAGGCTTTGGTGCGCTGGCGCTGCGCCTGCGTATCGTCTTCGGCAATCGCCGTGCAGGCAGCGATGCGCTGATCGACCGCGGCCTGATCGACATTCGCTTCCTTTTGGTCACTGCTCTGACCGCCGCTTTCGTCGCCGAAGCAAAGGGCATAGTCTCCGGCAAAGGCGGGCGTGGCGAGCGCGCCAAGCACCGTCACCCCTGCCAACGCCAGCCCATATGAGAGCACGGCGACGAATATGCGCGAGACCGCGCCGATGCGGCGAGACATGGTTTGAACCTCCCCCCGGAGTTGCCGCGACCGCGGCTGCAAGTCCTATATAGTTCTGTTTTTGTTCTAAAATGCAAGCAGAAATTGTAGCGACCGCCGAAATCGGCCTCCGTCGAGGATCTACCCTCACATATCGATAATCGACCTTCTCACCCGGCCGATGATGGTGATCGCGCCCTCCAGTTCCGGCGGGGGGATATCCAGGTAGGAAGCCGGCTGGAACGGCGGGTTGTCGTTCGGGCGATAGCGTTTGTAGGTGGCCCGTCCGGTCTCGTCCGAGATCACATAGCAGCCATTGGTCACCAGCCGCTTGTCGCGCAAATTGACGAAGATGATCGAATCCGGCGGCGAGATCTTGTTCATCGACGGCCCGTCGACGCGCAGCGCGATCCATTCGCCCTCCTCGAGGTCAGCGGTGGGGATCGTCGGATATTCGGAGAGGTTGACGACGCTGTCCTGGCTGCCGAGCTCGCCGGCGCTGATCCATGACACGATCGGCACGTCGACGGTGACGGGCGCTGAGGTGAGGCTGACCGGCGCTGCTTCCGCGCTGTCTCCATTGAACAGCAGCCAGCCGGGGTCGACGCCGAACAGCCGGCCGTATTTCTCGGCGGCCTTGCGCGACAGCGGCCGGTTGCCGTTCTCATGGCTGATGAGGGTGTTCTTGTTGATGTCGCGCAGCGCCCGCGCGGCATCGCTGGGCGAGGCATAGCCGGCCTGGGCGCGCGCCTGCTGCAATCTGTGCCGTGAATCCATCATCGTACAAAATGCCCGAAATTTATCGTCCAAACTGTACGATTTCGCTTGCGCGCCATTCGTACATAACGTACGCTTAGCGCATGAATGAGCATCCCGCAAGCATTTCCGCATTGTCCGTGATTCCCGCGCAGCCCACGAGCATCCAGGGACTGCCCACTGATATCTCGGGGCTTATCGACCGCTGGGGCAGCATCGGCGCTTTCGCCGCCGATGTCGGCTGCGGCTACGAGGCGGCGCGCCAGATGCGCCGCAGAGGTCGCATCGCGCCGCAGCACTGGCCGCATGTGGTGGCGGCGAGCCGCCGGCTGGGCATTGCCGGCGTCAGCTACGAATGGCTGGCCGGCCGCGCCGCCATGCGACGCGCGGCCGCCATGCAAGGGGAGGCGGCATGAACGCGCTGCCCTCACCATTGGAATTCCAATCGTCCGGACTGTCTTCCTCCCCGGTCCGGACGCATTCCGGGGCGCTTGCCCCGGATCCGGTCGAACCGCCCGCACCCCGGTTCGCCGGAACGGCCGGAGCCGTTCCTCCCCCGGCTCCGGCCCCCAATCCGGGCATAAGCTGCATCCGCACCGAGGACGGCACCGTCATCCTGTTCGACCGCGCGTCGGGCAGGGCGGTGTCGGGCCTGACGCGGGCGGCGGCTGAAGCCAGGCTCCGCGAATTGGAAGGGGCCGCGCGCCCCGCCTGATCCCGACCCTTTTCCGAACCCCACCGACGGCCTCGCGGTCGAACCCAGGCGCTTGGGCTCCAGCCCGGCGCTTTCGCAAGCCCACGCCCCAGCAATCGACGGAATGAGAAGATGGCAGCCGCCTACACCGAAAAGGAAATCGACGAGATCGCCACCTGGCTGAAGGAGGGGCTTTCGGCCTCGCGCATCGCCGGCCGCTTCAGCGCGCTGCGCGGCGCCCCAGTCTCGCGCAACGCCATCATCGGCATCGTCCACCGCAACGCCGGCTTGCGCGCCATCGGCTTCGCCAACCCCAAGGGCGGCCGCGCCGGCGGCAGGCCGAGGAAGCATGCCCGGCCGGATCGTCCGGGAAGGCGAGGCAGGACGGTGACTGGAGGGCTCTCCGAGCCGGCCGCACTTTCCAGGTTCGCCGAATTCGTTGAAGGCGCCGGAGCTGCCAATCTCTCCCCTTGTGGGGGAGATGTCCGGCAGGACAGAGGGGGGCGCTGTCCCGCCGACGTATCGGCCGTAGACAGCCCCACGCAAAAGGACTTAGCCAAAGCCCCTGCCAAGCCGAAAAAACCCAAACCCCGGAAGCCCGCTCGCACCTTGCCGCCGGCCTGGCTTGCGCCCGGCGAGCGCCAGAAATCCGAAGCGCATCTCTACAAGCTCCCGGCGCCGCCGCCCGCGGTAAACCCCGGCCGCCAGCCGCATGTCGCGGCCATGCGCTTCCTCGACTGCCTGTTCGGCCGCTGCCGCGCCCCGCTCGATCTCGCGCTACGCGAGGATGCCGAAGCCGATCCGCTCGGCGCGCGCCCGGGTCCGGACATGCTGTGCTGCGGCCTGCCAACGTCGGCCACGCGGTCCTACTGCGCGCATCATCACGCCAGGTTCCACGGCCATCGCGGGAGGGGGATGTGATAGCGCCGGCGCTAGTCTCCCCCCTCGAGGGGGAGATGTCGCCAAAGGCGACAGAGGGGGTCGCTGCGCGTAGAGCGCCAACCTCTTCCTACCGCATCTGCGAGGCGCTGGAGCCCTACGTGAGACGACCCCTTCTGGCCTGCCGGCCATCTCCCCCTCAAGGGGGGAGATTCGAGCTCCACCGCCTTTGCGAGCCCTCCCCATGAGCGGCACGATCTGGTCGAAATTCTTCTGGTCGGACTGGGAGTCCGATCCGAACCTGCGCCTGTGCTCGCTGGCCGCACAGGGTTTGTGGATGCGCATGCTGTGCATTGCCGCGGCGCACGAGCCCATCGGCTATGTCGCCATCGCCGGCAAGGGGCTGGAGGAGGCCGCCCTTGCTCGCCTTGCCGGCTGCGCGGAGATGGAGCTTGGCGCGCTCCTTGGCGAGCTGGAGGGCAACCGCGTCTTCTCGCGCGACCGCCACGGCCGCATCTATTCCAGGCGCATGATCGCCGACGCCCGCAAGGCGCGCGCGGCGCGCAAGAACGGCTTGAAGGGCGGCAACCCAAGCCTCTCGAAGGAAAGGGCTTTTTCGCCCCCAGATAAGCGGCGGGCGAGGGTCAGGGATAAGGCGGGTGATAAGCCCCAGAGTCCAGACTCCCAGAGTCCACAGCCCATCGATCCAACGGGAGAAAAAGCCCAGGCGTTTTCTTTCCCCGCTTCCCGGGACAGGAATGGAAAAGCGTCTTCAGGGCAGAGGCCCGAACAGAAATGGCAGCGGCGCAGGACGCATGTCGATGCCGCCAACGCAATCATCGAGGAGATCAATGACCGCAGCCGAATTGCAGCAGGCGGCGAAGGCGCTGGCCGCGATGTTTTCCTGCTTCCCGCAATCCGCTCTGGCTGACGCCGAGATGCAGCTGCGCGGCTACCTTGCCGCCGTGCAGGACGCCGAGCTTCAAGACGTCGAGGCCGCGATCCGGCGCTTCATCCGCGGCGAGGCCAAGATGGCCAACGCCCAGTTCTGCCCGTCGAGCGCGCAGCTGTCGATCGAGGTGCGCGAGAGGCGCCTGATGCGGGAGCTGACGGCGAAGCGGGGTGTCCAGCTAGGCGCGAATTCCTCGCCCCCGCCACGCGGGGGAGAGGTGGCGCGGCGAAGCCGCGACGGAGAGGGGAGCGCCCTCCGCGAAACCAAAGCCGGCTGAGACCCTGGCTCCTCGCGTCACAAGCGAAGCCGCAACGAGGGCACCGCAATCTCCTACGCCATTGGCTTCGCGGAGGGCGTCCCCTCTCCGTCCGCTTCGCGGCCACCTCTCCCCACCGTTGGTGGGGCGAGGAACCCAGGTTCTGCAACGCCACCCACAAAGGACCGCACCCATGCCCCGCAAGATCGCCAAGAAACCCCAGCCCCCAAAGCTCCCCAAAGGCGAGGCCGAGCAGGTGCGCATCCGCCGCGAGGTCGGCCACGACTTCGCGCTGAAGCAGGACGCCTTCGGCCGCCAGCGGCTGACCGCCGGCACGGCCGAGGCGCGCCGCGCCTATGAGGTGTCGAATGGCGGCTACACCTCCACCGGCGGCATCGTGCGGCTGCGCAATGTCGATCCGCTGGTGGGCATCACCTCGCTGACGCGCCAGCAGCGCGAGGCCGGCCAGCGTTTTCGCGATGATTTCGAGCGCGCCGCCCGCCACGGCCTGCAGCCGCAATCCTGGAGCGAACGCGTCGACGCCAGCCGCAGGGGCGGCGGCGTCCCAGACCGCGTCCTCTCAGCCGGCCGCGCCCATGCCCAAGCGGCGGCGGCGCTCGCCCATTGGGAAGTGGCGGAGGTGGTGCGCAAGACCTGCCTCGAAGGCCAGCCGGTGAAGGCCATCGCGGAGCGTAGCGGCGAGGGAAGGGATGTGGTGGTGAAGCTGCTGAAGGTCGGGCTGGATTTGTTGGCGGTGCACTACGGGATGATGGGGAGGAAGGCGAGGTGAGGGTGGCCTAGTATATGTCACTCAAGGCATTATTATTTACCCCATGAACGACGAGACTGAGCAGTTGCTTGCTTACCTAACTGCAGATCCAACTGGTCAGCTGCACGATGGCCTAGGCTTAGTCGACAGATATCTCGAAGCTGTCGAACGACAACATGCTTTGATGTTCGATGCGTGGCGGCAGAAGAGATACAAACGCGCTCTGGTAGAGTTGCATTTTTTTCTAATCGCTATCGACAGAGTGAAGGATGGAATTGTCTTAGCGTCAAATGTCTTGGGCACCGAAATGGCCAGCCATGTGGGGGCTTTGGATCTCTCAGCATACAAGAGAGCAAGGGATCATTTCGAGCATATTGAAGATCGGCTCTACGGCTCGCGAAAGAACGCACTGAAGAAGATCGAAGAAGCTGGGAACGAACGCACCATTCACTACGGCCTGTCTGCCGAAGACAAAAGCTTCCGATGGAGCGATCAGAAAATTGATGTCTCGGAAGAGTTTCTAAGTAGCTTTCTTTCTTGGGCGGCTGAGGCGAAAGCGATAGCCAATCGCTCCATTTAAACGTGAGGTGAAGCAGGCAGCGGGCAAGGGTCGTTCCCACGATTTTGCACTATTCCAACTTATCGCCCCCAGACCCCTCCCACCCAAACACACTCCTACCCCCCAGCAGATGCGACTGGTCCATCTCGCCCGCCACAATTTCCTTCAAGCTCGGCCCCGTCACATACCGCTCCATCCGGCGTGACTCCCCGTCCAGCCGTCTCAGCGCCTCCAACTCCTCGCTCCGCCCGAGCTTCGCCTTGCCCACCGCCGATTTCAGCACGCCGATCGTCTCGTCATACACTTTCAGCGGCACGGGGAAGGGGTGGCGGTCCTTGCCGCCGTGGGCGAGCGAGAAGCGCGCCGGGTCGGAGAAGCGGTAGGGGGCGCCGTGCACCACTTCGGAGACCATGGCGAGCGCCCGCACCGTGCGCGGGCCGACGCCGGGGACGAGCAGCAATTCCGGAAAATCCTTGGGGCCGCGTTCGATCGCCGAGGCGATGTTGCCGTGCAGCCGGCGCATGACGATGTCGCTTTCGCGCACGTCGTGATGTGCGGGCATGACCAGGTTGGGTAGCAGCGGCTGCGCGGCTGGTTCCGGCTCGGGTCGCGGCTCCAGCACGGCAAGCTCGGTCAGGATCTTTTCCGGGCTCATGGTCTTGAGCAGCTCGACCTGGCCGCCGCGCGCTTTTCCGGCGCGGTGGTCGGTGAGGTTGATGATCTCGCCCTGGCGTTCGCCTTCGATCGCGGCATGCGGCTGGTCGACGAAGCTGGTCAGGCCTTCCGACAGCCAGTGGTAGCGGCGCGCCTGGCGGGCGTCGCCGTTCATGCCTTGCTGCACCACCACCCAGCGCCCGTCATCGGCGACGATGAAGCCGTGCAGATAGAGGTCGTAGCCGTCCTGCACTGCGGCGCTGTCCACCTTCGCCACCAGCCGGCTGGCGGTGGCGAGAGCATCGCCGTCCAGGCCGACGCGCTCTCCGATCGTCAGCAATTCGCCCGGCGTCTTGCGCGAATGCGCGCCGCGCCCGCCGCAGACATGGATGCCGAGCTCGCCCGAGAGCGGGTTCAGCCCGCGCTTCAGCGCGCCCATCACCGAGGTTGTGATGCCGGACGAATGCCAGTCCATGCCCATCACGGCGCCGAAGGACTGGAACCAGAAGGGATGCGCCAGCCGCCGCAAAAGCTCGTCGCGGCCGTAATGGTGGATGATCGCCTCGCACAGCACCGCGCCGAGCCTGGTCATGCGCTCGCCCAGCCATTTCGGGACCCGCCCGCCATGCAGCGGCAGGTCGGCGCTGCCGCTTCGCTGCGTCACGTGATTCTCCTGGATGCCGAGAATTTAGATGGCATTTTGGTGGGGATTTGCAAGGCGGCGCGCGAAGCGCTGGCGAGCGAAGCCGTAAGCGCCTTCGTCATCCTCGGGTCTGCGCGCGTCGCTACGCTCCTTGCTCCGCCCTAGGATGACGACCGCGAAGTATGGCCTGCGCCTGCATCTCGTAGTGCCGTTTCCATACGCTGCGGCATGGCAACGTCGAGCGTGCAAAGTCCACCGCCTAGTACCTGTAATAGTACCGGTGGTGATGCCTGTGGTGCCAGTAGTGGTGCCTATGGTGGTGCCGGTGATGATAGACGTAGTAGTGCCTGTAATAGTACCGGTGCGGATAGCGGACCACGTAGCCGGGATAATAGTCGTCATAGTAGCGCGGGCCGTAGTAGCGGCCGCCATAATCGTAGAACGGGCCGCCATACATCGGACCGCCGTACAACGGATAGCCGCCAAACGGCCCGAAACCGAGACCGAAGAAGCCGTGCGCGTCCGCCGGCGCTACCGTGGCCGCCGCCGAGGCGACTGCGATAACCGAAGCAAATAGGAGCTTTTTCATGGGGCAACCTCCTCCTGAAGGTCGATCACCCTATAAACGCGCCTGAGGCGGCCGGTGTTCCCGCAACTGCTAATATTCGCTCGCGACGGGTCTGCAGCCTCAGCAAGATCGGAAAGTGCCGGGAAGCCCGGGCCGCCAACCGAAGCGTCCTGTCCCAAGCGCCTGTGGCGCCGGACGCGAGATCGCGCGGGCGGCAGAGCCGCCCGCGCGATCATTAAGGCTTACTGCTAGTAGTTGTTGTAGTAGCCGTTACCGCACACGCGCACTTCTTCCGTCACGCGGTGGTGATGGCGCCAGTGGGTTATCAGCTCGGTGCGGCAATGATGGCGGTGATAGCGGTTGTGGTAGCGCACCACATAGCCGCCATTGTCGTAATAGTCGTCATTGTAGACATGGCGGTAGTAGCGGTGCGGATAATAGCCGCCATAGTCGTCATAATAGCCGTCATCATAGCCCGGGCCGATGCCGATACCGAGCTGCACACTGCCGGCGCTGGCCGGCGCGATCGCGAACGCCGAGGCGATGGCGATCATCGAAGCAAGCAGAAGCTTTTTCATCGCTGCCTCCTTGAGTTTCGAGGCCCCTTCGGCAAGACAACGATCTCGGGCGGTCCATGTTCCCGGCCCGCTGCCCGGTTGCTGGGGCCGGACTGCGCATCGGCAGGATGCAAGGGAGCGGATCCGACACATCGCGTCGTCCCCGCAACCGCATGAGCCCCGATATTTATTAGAGCAGCTGCAACCGACCGGGCTTCGGCGCGTTGCACGCCGGCGAAGTATCTGGGATCATTGCCGGACGGACGGCATGGAGGCTCGATGGTGGCGGCCAATCGCGGGAACGGGGCGTCGGAGCCGAGGCTGGAAGGCCTGCTCGCCGCGTCCAGGGGCCATCCGCGCACGGCGCTGCCGACTGTGGCCAGCGTGGTCGTCACGGTGGCCGCGCTCTATTTCGGGCGCGAGGTGTTCCTGCCGATCGCCGTCGCGCTACTTTTGACCTTCGCGATAGCGCCCGTCGTGTCCTCACTGAAGCGCGCGGGGGTTCCGCGCATCGCGGCGGTCATCGCCAGCGTCGCCGGCGCCTTCGCCGCGCTTTCGCTGTTCTCCTTCGTCGTCGCCACCCAAGTCAGCGACCTCGCCCAGAACATCCCCCTCTACCAGATCAACATCCTGACCAAGGTCCGCGCGCTGAAGGAAAACGGCCTCGGCGGCGGCATCATCTCGCGCCTCGGCGGCGTCATCGAGCGCGTCGGCCAGGAGATCGACCGCCAGGAGCCGCAGCTGCCCTCGGCCGCCCAGGCGCCGAAGCGCGAGCCGATCCCGGTCGAGGTCGTCTCGCATGAAAAGCCGCTCGAGGTGCTGCAGAACCTGATCGGGCCGCTGATCAGCCCGCTCGGCTCCGCCGGCCTCGTCATCATCGTCGTCATCTTCATGCTGATGGAGCGCGAGGACCTGCGCGACCGCTTCATCCGGCTGGTCGGCTATGGCGACCTCCACCGCACCACGCAGGCGCTGCAGGATGCCGGCAAGCGCGTCGGCCAGTATCTGCTGATGCAGCTGGTGGTCAACATCATCTACGCCGTGCCCATCACGATAGGGCTCTGGGTGCTCGGCATCCCCAACGCGCTGCTTTGGGGCCTGCTGGCGCTGGCGCTGCGCTTCGTGCCCTATATCGGCCCGATCATCGGCGCGCTGCTGCCGCTGTTCCTGGCCTTGGCCGTGGCGCCCGGCTGGTCGCTGCTGTTGTGGACCGCCGCGCTGTTCATCGCCGTGGAGCTCGTCACCGGCAATGTCATCGAGCCCTGGCTCTATGGCTCGCATACCGGCTTGTCGCCCCTGGCCATCATCGTGGCGGCGATCTTCTGGACCTGGCTGTGGGGGCCGATCGGCCTGGTGCTGTCGACGCCGCTCACCGTCTGCCTGGTGGTGCTTGGCCGGCACGTGCCGCAGTTCGAGTTCCTCGACGTCCTGTTCGGCAACGAGCCGGTGCTGGAGCCGCATGCCAGGCTCTACCAGCGGCTCCTGGCCGGCGACCCGGACGAGGCGACCGACCATGCCGAGGAGATGCTGGAGGACAAGTATCTGTTCGAATTCTACGGCCAGGTGGCGATTCCGGCGCTGCTGCTTGGCGAGCAGGACCGCGAGCGCGGCGTCATGGATGACGCGCAGCGCCGGCAGCTCGCCGACAGCGCCATGACGCTGGTCGCCAATCTCGACGACAGCGCCCAGCAGGAGGCCGAGGAGGAAGAGAGCGAGCAGGCGGCCGCTGCCGATGAGAAAGCAGCCGAAAGCAAGGCTGGCGAGAAAAACAAGGCTGGCGAGAAAAACTCTGGCGAAGCCAAGCCTGCCGAGGTGGAGGAGGAGGTCGATCTGCCCGACGGCTCGGGCATCGCAGTGCTCTGCGCCGGCGGGCGCGGCGAGCTCGATGACGCCGCAGCCGCGATGCTGGCCCAGGTGCTGGAAGTGCAGGGCGCTTCGGTGTCGAAGGCGAGCTTTACCGAACTCGAGCCATTGGCGATCCGCCGTCTCGACCTCGAAGCCATCGATGCTGTCGTGATCGGCTTCCTCAACCGCCAATCCACCCGGCACGCGCGCTTCATGGTTCGTCGGCTGAAGCGCATCAAAGCGAAGCTTCGGGTGGGCATCGTTTTCTGGTCGGAAGTCGGCAATGGCGACGTCGAGGCCGCGGCAGAACTGGCTGCCACTCTCAACGCCGACTTCGTGGCCTTTGGTATGATCGACGCGGTCACCGGAGCGCTTTCCAAAAAGGCGGCCGTCACGCTCAAGGCCGGCCACCGGCGCAGGCAGCCGGCGCGCAGGAAACAGTTGCAAGCCGCGGAGTGAAGGCGGAGCGCCCGCCAGTGGTGTAACGGTGTCGGCAAAACGGGGGGAAAAGAAAAACTCGCCGGACCTACCCTAATGCCCAAGCCCACAGGCCCGGCGAGATTTAAACCTGATCCCCGATCAGGACCGGCGGGAGGACACCGGCAATCTCTTCATAGCAAGACGAGTGCCAGTCCCGAAACGGGACAGTGATGCTTAACGCCGTAATCCCTGCGGAACGTCTGTTAAGTGTTGCTAATGTGCTACAGCTTATGGGCCGCGCCAGCTTTAAGGTTCCACATGCGGACCTGAAAGCCTTGAAAGGGGGGTACCTTGAAGAAGACCTATGAGAAGCCTGTTTTGGTCAGGCGCGAAAAGCTGAGCGGCATCGTCGCAACACCATCTTCCACTCCGACCTGATCTGACCGGACACTGAAAAGCCCGCCATCCGGCGGGCTTTCTGATTCATCGGGAATCCGGCTGAGGCGAAATCCACCGGATCTTCAGCTGCGGACCGCCAGGCTCGGTCGCCACATCGCCCCTCGCTGTCGCATCGCCGCGTGCAACCCATGCCGTCATCCGCTATGCCGTCGCCAGCCAATCCCGGCGAAACCAGGAGCATTCGATGACCAGACCCACCATTCTCAAATTCGGCGCCGTCGAGCATGCCGAGGGCGGCGACCTGCCGGGCTGGATCGCGGTCGAGGGTTCCCCCACGATGCAGACCGCCGTGCAGCACACCACCGAGGACGGCAAGGTGCTGTCGGGCACCTGGCGCGCCTCGCCCGGCACCTATCATGCCACCTACACCGACTATGAATTCGTCCACATGATCGCCGGCCGCATCATCATCACACCCGACGGCGGCGAGCCGGTCGAGGTCGGCCCCGGCGACGCCTTCGTCGTCGAGGCGGATTTCAAGGGCACCTGGAAGATCCTCGAGCCGGTGACCAAGCATTTTGTGGTTGTGGTGGGGTAGGGGGCGCGGCGCCGAAACTGCTGATCTCCCCCCTCGTGGGGGAGATGGCCGGCAGGCCAGAGGGGGCGCTGAGGATCGCAGCGCCTCAGGATAAGGGTTCCTCGCCCCACGCAATGGGGAGAGGTGGCTCGGCGAAGCCGAGACGGAGAGGGGAGCGCCCTACGAAGGCCCCTCTCCGTCCGCTTCGCGGCCACCTCTCCCCCGCCTTTGGCGGGGGGAGGAACCCAGCTTAGATACGCTTCTTCGCTCCGCCCTACCTTCCCACCTTCGAAATCACCCTTTTCTCCACCTCCGGCTAAAGCGATTCCTCGAAGGGCGTGGCCATATGGTGCTGGTCGCGGAAGGCGAGCCATGGGCGGCTGCGACGCCGGTGCCGGTCAGGAGGAGGGCCGGCACCGGCGCCCGCGCCGCATTGGCCATCAGCCAGCCGTTGCGACGGATCGGGTTCTCGATGAGGCGGTAGGTGAGGGCGGGCAGCGCCAGCGTCAGCGCGAGGCAATAGAGCCGCTCGATGGGCGTCAGCTCCGGCGCCAGCATGCCGGCATAGACGATGAGCGGCCAATGCCACAGATGGATCGAATAGGGCGAGCCTGCCAATCCACTGCAAGGGCGGCAGCGCCAGGGCGGCATTCACCCAATTCCGCCCGCAATCGGGTGAATAGCCGTCCCTGGCGCCGGCCGCTCCCGCCTTGAGCAGAAGGACCGTGCCGGCGACAGGCAGAAGCGCCAGAAAGCCGGGGAAGGGAGCGTCCTCGCTGAAGGCGGGATAAGCGGCCCCGATCATCGCCAGGCCGGCCAGGCTCAACGCCCGCCCCAGCAGCGGACGCTCCTGCAAAAGCCGCGCCGGCGCCATCGATGCGAGGCCGCCGGCGGCAAATTCCCATGCGCGCAGCGGCGAGAAGTAGAAGGCCCAGGGCTGCGAAACGCTCGTCAGCCAGGCGCAGAGGATGAAGGAGACCAAGCCCGAGATGACGAAGACGACCCCGGCAAAGCCGCCCGGCAGCGCCGCCAGGCCGAAATGGCAGGCCACGACGCCCGCCACGGCCACCGCCCGCAATCCTTCTATATCGGGTCGGAAATCCTGCGCCGATGCTGACACGAATACGAACCTCGTGAATGCTCGTTCGTATCCCGCCTGAGGCAAAGCCTCGGCCCTATGCGTCGATATCGCAATGCAACAAATCTAACGCAGTGCAACATAAGGGGAGATGGGATCCCGCAATCACGCCTTCTTCAGGAACTCCGTCCTCAGCACCAGGCCCTTGACCTGCTTGGTGTTGCATTCGATCTCGCCGGGATTGCCGTTGAGGCGGATGTTCTTCACCAGCGTACCGCGCTTGATCGTCTCGGACGTGCCCTTGACCTTGAGGTCCTTGATCAGCGTCACGGAGTCGCCATCCTTCAGCGGCGTGCCGTTGCTGTCTTTCACAATAAGGTCGGTCATGGCGGGTCTTTCATCGGTTGGATGGCCTGCGCCCGCCTATCGCGCCGACCATGGCCTGGTCAAGCCGCGCGCTTGGCCCGCGCGGACCGCATGGCGCGGCCCGCGCGGGGGGCAGGCGCCGCCTTGCCGACGGCGCCGAGCCTCCAGCCCTCAGGCTGGCCGGGTGGGCTGTCGCCTGGGTCGTTCGCCCACTTCGCCGATCCCGGAGGGCTGACGGCCATCAGTCTTGCGCGGTTGCGGGACCGGAACCGTCGGGCGCGCTTCCCGCAATTGGCCTAGAAATGCAGGTACAGCGGCGGCGGATAGGCCTGGCCCGGATCCGCGGTCTTCGGCGTCCGGCCCGCCAGGGGCTGGATGCCGCCGGTTGCCGTCTCATCGAGCGGCGGCCGATGCTTGCCAGTCGTGGCGGCCTTTTTTTCGGTCACCACGATTTTCGTCTTGGCCCCGACCCCTTGCGTCAGCGCGACCGAGACGAAAAGCGCCGTCAGCGCGGATAGGACGATCTTCATGGCAGGTTTCCTTTCCTGGCTCTGCGGCTTCCTCATGGCTTGAAGCCAGATGCGTCGAGCAGCGCGACCTGCTTGCCGTCGACATAGAAGCGTATCGCATGCGCGTCGTTGTCGATGTCGATGCGGGTGGGCGACGCTTCTTGAGTGGCGGGCGTTGCCTTGACGTATTTCGACTGGAATTCCCCCTGCGGCGCGTTGATGAACAGCAGCGCCAGCGCTATGCATCCCGAAACAAACAAGATGAAGGTGAGTGTCGAAGAAGTGGTCGAGGTCATCTGAACATTCCTTCCGGATGAGGTGGCAATACGGTTTGCTCGTCGCCGGCTTTGGCCGGGATTCGGCGTCGCTCGAAATCGAGCGTGTCACAGCTCTGCAAAGGAAGGGGATGACGTGCTCAAGCCCACATTCAGCGCGTTTTTCATGACGGTCTGCCCCTTGCCCGCAGCGAGCTTAGCGCCGGCTGCCCGGGGGCAAAGGGCGGCCATGTGGAAGGGCGTGGAATTCTGCGGAATTTCCGCGGCATCGGCCTGTGGAAGGTCAGAGCACCGGACGTCGGGCGCAGGACGAAAGTCCGGCGCGCAGCGTGGCGACCATGCGTATCATCACCAGTCGAGGCCGTGCCGGCGGGCAGGCAACGGCCAGGCATGATTTCTCGGAAGGGCACGGGGTCCGAGGGGGCGGTTCTATGGCACAGCATATCGCGCAGAAGCTGCGGCTGACATCGGCCCTGCTCGGCACCGTCACCCGCAAGGATCTCGCGGCGGCGTTCCGTTCCGTCAACGCCAGGACGGCATTCGATCTCGGCCGCGCCGACAAATGGCTGCAGGGCCGGGCTCAGCCGCGCGAGCAAAGCGTCTACGACGATTGGGCGAAAGTGCTGCGCCTCGAGCAGCCCGGCGCCTGGATCGCCGAGAGCGATCTGCCGAGCTTCGCGGCCGCCATCGCCGCCCGCCACGGCATCGACGCGGCGGAGCTCGAACGCCGCGCTCGCGCGCAGTCCGCTGCCTCGCCCGGACATGACGACAGAGGCATCGGACTGGCGCTCGCCGGGACCTATGCCTGGTACACTAGCGCCTGGTCGCCCTATTATCGCGGCCAGCTCATCAGGGGCCGCCTGGCGATCGAGGCGGGGCCCGGTGCGCATGCCTTCAACGCCATATATCGCGAGACATCGCCGACCGGGCAGTTGCAGTTCTCCGGGCCGGTCACGCCGACAAAGCGCAGCCTCTATCTGCATCTGAAGGAGGTGGGCGGCGAGGCGCAGTCCTTCCTTTGCCTGTTCCCGCATACGCAGCCGGTGAGCGTGCTCGGCGGCTATATGGTCGGCACCGCCATCTTCGCTCCGGAAGCGCAGCCCTCGCTCACCAGGATCCTGTTGGTGCGCCTGCGCGATGCGCCCGCCGCTGAACAATGGGGCCCCCTGCCGCCCGGCATCTCGATCGCCGCCGACCTGGCAAGCCTCGGCATCGTCATGGAGCACCCGGAAGCGGTCGACCGCCAGCTCGGCCAATTCCTCAGCGCCGACGGCGATGGCGGCGTCAACCAGATCCCGCCGTCCGAGTTCCGCGCCATCGTCAACGTGTTCGACCGCCATTGGCTGCGGCATGCCGGCTAATTGTCCTGTGTCATTCCCGGCGCGCAAGCGCGATCGGTTGCGTTGCAAGCAGCGGCAGAACTGGAAGCCTGGACCGGCCAGGAGCGGGCGGTACACTGCGCAGGTGCCCGCCCGTCCGGCGCCGCCGCCAAGCTGCTGAAACCCCGTCCGTCCCCAACAGCAACGGTCATGGCGTGACCAGTGCTTGCGGAGTGCCATTGGCGCGGTGCCCTGTCAACGCCGCCGGCGAGGGCTCCAGAAGCGCCTTTTTAGCCGCCTTTTCGCGCCTAAGCACGCATGGCAGTCATGCTGGGGCCGCGGCGAAGAGGCCTGAAATGGCGGAATTCCGGGCATTTCCGATATCCAGCATACCGCGCCGCACATATATGCGTATCCGCTTGAATAAGCTGATTTTTCGCCAGACCGACTGTCCCTTCGACCCTGACTTTTTTTGGGGGCATTTCGGCGGTGCAAGATCGGCGTCCGGCGGCGAGGGGTTCTCCTCTTGAAAGCGCTTTTTGGCGCGCGTGTGAGCCGTTTCATGATCTGCTCATGAAAGACGTGATACAATGCCGGCAAAGGGGGAAGTTGCGATGGCCAATCGGTTGTTCGAGATCCTTGCCAGACGGCGCGGGTGGCTGGACCGGGTCGCATTGGGGCTGCTTGTCTTCCTGGCGACCCTGGTCGCCGCGCTGATGGGCGGCGCCGGCGCCTAAAGCAATTCCAGGAATGGACTCTGTCCGATCGCTTTGAATTCGAAGGTCGCGGGCCTGAGCCGCACCGGCCTTGATCGCCCTGTCGCCGCTCAGTCCTGCAAAAGAGGAGGTGCGCCGTAGCCGCGCAGGCCGGTTCCGTTGCAGGCCTGGCAGGAAACCCGTTGTCCGGGGCAATTGTCGCGCAACGTACCCGAGGGACAGCATGAGCCTTTCGACGCCACCTGCTTTTCACACTCGAACACCTTGCCGGCGCCCAAGCATCGGGGGCACGCGAACTTCCTGAATTCGCCCAAGCGAGCCTCCGGCTGTTTCAAAAGCGCCCGGCAACGCGCTGACCATGCCACGGGTTCCATGAACGGCACGGTTTTTCTTGCGCGCAGTATACGTTAGTAAAGGCTAACGTTAAAGAAGTGTCCCCGCGGCGCATGGTTGGTACCTCGCCGCGTCAATCCCTCTCAAGGGCCGGGATTACGCGCCCCGCCGCACACCTCCTTCACTAGCCCTCGCAGCCAGCGATGCGCCGGATCGGCATCGAGCCTCGGATGCCACAACAGCGAGATCGTCAGCGGGACGAGCTTGACCGGCAGCGTGAAGGTGAACAGGCCCTCGCGCAGCGTGCCCGTATAGCGCTCCGGCACCGTGGCGATGAGGTCCGAGCCGCGCGCCAGCGCCAGCGCCTCGGCGAAGCCGCCGACCACGGTGGCGATCGTCCGCGTCAGCCCGGCGAGCTCCAGCGCGTCATCCACCGGGCCGCGATCGAGCCCGCGCCGCGAGATCAATATGTGGCGGCCGGCCGCGAAGCGGGCGGCGGTGATGCGGCCTTCGCTCAAAGAATGGCCGGGGCGCGCGACGCCGACGAAGCGGTCGCGGAACAGCGCCCGCGAGCGCACCTCCGGCCCGGTCGTGGTGCCGATCACGCCGGTCTCCAGATCGACCGCGCCGTCGCGCATCGGGCCGCTGTCCTTGTCGGGCTTGGGCACGAAGCGCAATTGCACGCCCGGCGCTTCCTCAGCCGCGCGGGCCAGCAGCGCGGGGCCGAAATTCTCGACGAAGCCGTCGCTGTTGCGCAGCGTGAAGCTGCGGTTGAGCCGCGCGAGGTCGAGCCGCTCGGCGGGCCGCAGCACCGCTTCCGCCTCCTTCACCAGCCGGCCGACCTCCGCGCCGAGCTCCGCTGCGCGCGGCGTCGGCACCAGGCCTCGCCCGGCGCGCACCAGAAGCGGATCGCCGGTCGCCGCGCGCAGCCTCGCCAGTGCCCGGCTCATCGCCGAAGGACTGAGCTTCAGCCGCCGCGCCGCCCTGGCGACGCTGCCTTCGGCAAGCAGCACATCCAGCGTGACGAGCAGGTTGAGATCGGGTCGCGACATAAGCGCAACCATAGCATGGTTGTCGCGCGATGACATGGCGTTTCGTGCACTGATCAAGTGCAAATGCTGCGCGTTCCGCCATATCGGCTGGACGCCTATCTTCCCGGCGCATTTTACCCGACGGAGAAGACATCATGGCCGATATTGCCGAGACTCGCGCCGCGCCCGTAACCCAATCGACGGCGGGCGCGCTGGCCAGCCTGTCTCTGGCCATGCTCGTCTCCTCGCTCGCCACCAGCATTGCCAATGTCGCGCTGCCGACGCTGAGCGTGGTCTTCGCCGCGCCCTTTCCGGCGGTGCAATGGGTGGTGCTTGCCTATCTGCTCGCCATCACCGCGCTGATCGTCAGCGTCGGGCGCCTCGGCGATCTCGTCGGCCGCCGGCTGCTGCTGATCGCAGGCCTGGCGCTGTTCAGCGCCGCCTCGTTTGCCGCCGCGCTCGCGCCGTCGCTGGCGCTGCTGATCGCCGCGCGCGCCGTGCAGGGGCTGGGCGCGGCGGTGATGATGGCGCTGACGATAGCCGTCGTCGGCGAGACTGTGCCGAGGGAACGCACCGGCAGCGCCATGGGACTGCTCGGCACCATGTCGGCGCTCGGCACGGCGCTCGGCCCCTCGCTCGGCGGCGTGCTGATCGCCGCCCTCGGCTGGCGCTCGATCTTCCTCGTCAATGCCGCGCTGGGCGGCGCCGCGCTGCTCGCCGCCTGGCGCTTCCTTCCAGCGGCGAGTATCCCGCGCCAGGCGGCGGCCGCGAAGGCCCGCTTCGATGTGCCGGGCACGCTGCTGCTCGCCGCCACGCTTGCCGCCTATGCGCTGGCCATGACCATGGGGCGCGGCCATTTCGGCGGCCTCAACGCGGCGCTGCTCGGCGCGGCCGCGGCCGGTGCGGCGCTGTTCGTCCTCGCCGAAGCCAGGGTGGCGTCGCCCCTGGTCAAGCTCGCGCTGCTGCGCGACAGGGTGCTGGCGCCAAGCCTCGCCATGAACGCGCTGGTCTCGACGGTGATGATGGCCACCCTGGTCGTCGGCCCGTTCTTCCTGTCGCGCGCGCTGGGCCTGAGCGAAGCGGCGACCGGGGCCGTGCTGTCGATCGGCCCCGTGGTCTCGGCGGTCTGCGGCGTCATTGCCGGGCGTATCGTCGATCGGCTGGGGGCGGCCGCGATGGTCGTCGCCGGCCTGGCGCTGATGGTCGCCGGCTGCGCCGCGCTCACAGCGCTGCCGGGCCTCTTCGGCGTTGCCGGCTACGCGGCGGCGATCGCCGTGCTCACGCCGGGCTACCAGCTGTTCCAGGCCGCCAACAACACCGCCGTCATGGCCGATGTCGACAGAAGCGAGCGCGGCGTGGTGTCGGGCATGCTCAGCCTCTCGCGAAATCTCGGCCTCGTCACCGGCACGGCGGTGATGGGCGCGGTGTTCGCCTTCGCCGTGGGGACGAGAGATATCGCCGCGGCAGCCCCGGCGGCCGTCGCGCACGGAATGGCGATGACCTTTGCGGTGGCTGCGGGGTTGGTCGTGGTCGCGGTGGCGATTGCATTTGCCAGCGGTCGGAGGGAGCGCCGCAGCGCCTGATCTCCGCAGCCCAGCCTGCGCTGTAACACAAGGATGCGGACGGGAGGCGATGCCCGGCGGGAAGGAAAGGGAGACTCCGTTAACAAATGCAAATGTCAGGGCTGAGAAGTGTGCGCAGTCTCACTCAGGCCAACGCGTGGATGGTCTATAACGTCTCCACGGGCAGGGCGGGGCAGCGCTTCCGCCGGACTGTCGAGTGGGCGTGGCGGGGAGGTCGAAGCGATGCATGAAACATGGTGGCGGCGGCAGGAAGCTCAGCCTCTGATTCCTGAGCGTGAACTTCGCTTTATGATGAAACTCGGGCGTGTGGCGCGCGACGAGGCGATGAGATTGCTGGGGCGATACCGTGGGGACCGCGAGGCGGTATATGCTGAGTTGAGAAGGCGCGATGTGATCAGGGCACGCCACGCGCGGCCTCACTGATCACTTCATACGGCCCCTCGGGAAATTACAGCCCGAGTGTCCAGCCGTCTGTCATTTGCAATTCCCTGACCGACCTGAATAATGCAGCGCCTACGGTCGGCCCGTGGGTGGCCTCCACGAAAGCGGCTGCGGCGGTCTCGACGGCATCGGCTGAATGGTCGACCCTGTCGAAGCGCTTCACGACGCGCTCATGCAGCATCGACAGCCTTGCGGCCCGGTGGAGATCGGCGCGCTTCTCGCCGTGCATATCGAGCGGGGCGAACATGACCATCCCCAAAAACGGCGATACCCGGCTTTTTGTTCCGATTGGCCGGCGTGACAACGCTGCGCCGGGACGGCTTAGCGGGACGCTTCCGCGATCGCGTAATTTCGCCGCCGCCTGAGAGGCCTATCTTTGCCTGGCGGCGGTGCCCATTCCGCCTTCGGCCGGTGCCTCAGCTACCCCAACGAACCCCCACCCACTGCGGCGCCGGCCTC
Organism: Mesorhizobium sp. M2A.F.Ca.ET.043.05.1.1; assembly: GCF_003952445.1. Taxonomy (NCBI): domain Bacteria; kingdom Pseudomonadati; phylum Pseudomonadota; class Alphaproteobacteria; order Hyphomicrobiales; family Phyllobacteriaceae; genus Mesorhizobium; species Mesorhizobium sp. M2A.F.Ca.ET.043.05.1.1. Next base: position 2,518,446 of record NZ_CP034446.1, on the reverse strand, counting down.
ATCTCTCCCGCCGTTCAACGCCTCTGACGCCGCCAAGCGCCCGGCCTCGATCTCCAACTCCATCAGCTTGGATTTGATCTCATGCGGCTCGGCATGTTCGAGCCCGACCACATCGTTGCGCGTCTGCTTCAGGGCAATGACGATCTCGTCGAGCTTGGCGTGGATGGCGGCGGTGTCCCGGTAGCCCTGGATGAGGACCACCCCGGTGATGATGATGGCCGCCACCGACAAGGCATAGGTCACCACGTTTGTAAGCCCCAGCGGCACCAGCAGCGTGCAGGCGGCCATGGCGGCAAGCATCGCGTAGAAGCCGGGCGGGCGCGACAGGAAATCGGCGATGCGGAAGAGCAGGCGGTTCATTCGGCCGCCTATCCGAGCAGCATGCCGGCTACCAGGACGGTGAGCAGCACCGATGCCGGCACCGCCAGAAGCCAGCGCGCCTCCAGAACACTGTTGCGATCGTCGTCCATGGTCATTGCTCCTCTTGGCGGGCGCCCTGCCGCGAATTCCACGTCGGCAAACGAGGCTGGGAGGCTTTCGTTCCCCGATCCGGCGACGGTCGCAAAGCGATGTCGGACTGAGGTCGGACGGGCTTGCGAAGAGGACCGAGCGCCGCAACCAAAGCCAGGGCTTCGCATTGGCACGCGCGCCGATTTTTCGGGCGCCGCCCACAGGGGAGCAGACATGAGCCTTGATAGAACGACAGATGATTTAGACGACCAACCCTACGAGCCTGCGTTCTTCGCCGCCAAATACGGCCTGCCGCCGCGGCTGGCCAAAACGATGCTCGAGGCCAACGGCCCCGGGCGGCGCGCCTGCGACGCGGCCGCCACGACCTACCTGCGCTACATGGCGCTTCGGCGTCGGCGCGAAAGCTGACCTAAAGCATGTCTCCCGAAAGTGGGAACCGGTTTCGGGATAAAGACATGCGTAAAATCAAAAACCCAAAGCGCATGGAGCGAATCTGAAAGATCGCGACGCGCTTTGGTCGCCGGCTGTGCTTTTCCGCCTGCGCGGCCCGCGCCGCGACGCAACCCGGGCGGGAACCAAAGCGGCGGGCGGCGGTTTATCCGGCGAAGGGATGAATTCAGGAATCAGGAATAGAGCAATGAAAACAGTGCTTCTTGCTGCCCTGGCGCTCTGTGTCGCCGCGCCCGCCGTCGCTTCCGCGGCCGAGGCCGATGTCGTGATCAGGACGCATCACAGGCATTATTATCACCACCGCCCGGCGGTCGTCATCAACGACGAGGGCCACCGTCTTCACCACCGCCGCCATGGCACGGTCGCCTTCTACGACAATGGCGAGCGCGGCTGGCGTCACCGCCATCACCGCCGCGACGACACCGTGGTCGTCACGAGTTCGATCGGCCATCGGCACCATCACCGTCCGGTCGTCGTCGAGAGCGGATCCGACTACTAAGACCCCAACCCTCATAAAGGATCCGGTTCCGGCTCATGCGCCATGACGCGCGAGCCGGACCGGATTTTCATGTCCCCCTATGCCGCGCTTTTCAACACGCCGGCCTGAACCAGCGCCGCCGCCGGGTTGAGGCTGTCCACCAGCCCGGTCGGGATCAGGATGGTGGCCCCGCGTTCCTTGGTCGTCTCGTAGATGATGTTCATGGCGCGCAGCTGAAGTGCGGCCGGATGGTCGGCATAGGTGGTGGCCGCCTCCACGAACTTCGCCGCGACTTCCGCTTCCGCCGAACCCAGGATGACGCGCGCTTCCTTCTCGCGCTCCGCCTGCGCCTGGCGCGACATGGCGTCCTGCAGCGCCACGGGGATCGCGACGTCGCGGATCTCGACCGACATCACCGTGATGCCCCATTGCGCCGTCTTGGCGCCGATGACGTCGCGCAGATGCTCGTCCGCCGCCTTGCGGTCGGAGAGCAGCGAGGACAGCATCGAGGAGCCGATCATCTCGCGCAGCGAGGTCTGCGCCACGCGGTCGATCGCCTCGCGGTAATTGGTGATTTCCAGCGCCGCCTGGCGCGCGTCATGCACATGCCAGAAGATGACGGCGTCGACATTGACCGGCACTGTATCTCTGGTCAGCGCCTCCTCGGCGTTGAACGCGGTGGTCTGGATGCGCTGGTCGATGACCGCCACGACATTGTCGAGCACCGGGACGATCATGAACAGGCCGGGACCGCGCACGCCGAGCAGGTTGCCGGCGCGCAGGACCACGAAACGCTGCCAGGTGTTGGCCATCTTCAGCGAGGCTGCGACCAGGGCCGCGCCAACGAAGAACGGCGCCCCCGCCCATGGTCCGGCCAGCGCGCCGATACCGGCGCCGATGAGCGCGAGGACGGCGGTGAGGAAAAGGGTGATCGGATTCATCGAAATAGCTCCTTGTCGCGGCCTTTCGGGGCACGCGATGCCGCAACGGGCCTCGCGAGGAGCGTCGGCGGCCCGGGATGGACCGCGTGGCCGGCATGTCTGGGATCGATCACGCTTGTCGCGAGGACAATCGACGCCGGCAGGGAATCATATGGTGCGAAGCCGAGGGATTCGCCAATGGCGCGCAACCGGGGAACCGTCGTGGGTAGCGGCCTTAACCCGGAAACAACTTTTCAGGTGCTTTTAATGACCCGATCGGAGGTCGGTATCGGCGTCATGTGGCAACACCTTACGGCAAATCTGGCTGCGGTGGCGCTGTTCGTTTCCGGCTGGAACTACGTGCAGCCCTGGCTTGAAGGACGCTCGCAAAAGTTCAGGCTGCTTGTCTTCGGCTGCATCATGGGCTGGGGCGCGATGGCCTCCATGCTGTTGACCGTCGAGATTCGGCCGGGCGTCCTGCTGGATCTCAGGACATCGCTGGTTGCGACGGCCGGCCTATTCGCCGGCCTGCCCGGCGCATTGGTGGCCGCGGCCTTTCCGCTGGGATATCGCATCGCCATCGGCGGCCAAGGCCTCACTGCCGGACTGGTCGGCATCGCGGTGGCGTTCGCCGCCGGCGTTCTTGCCAACCGCATAATCGGGCGCCGCCAGACGCGCGCCTGGCAAGTGCTGGTGTTTGCGGTTTGTGTAGGCCTGTCCGGGCTGGTGCCGATCTCGATCCTGCCGCAGACGGCCGCCCCCATTATCGACGCGCGCCTCGTGCTGCCGCTCATCGCACTCAATATGGCGGCAACCGCCGTGGCCGGCCTCGTCGTGCTGCACACGCAGCTTGTCACCAAGGAGCGCAATCTGCTGCGCGCCGCGGTCGCCCAGGCGCCGGACTTCTACTACGTCAAGAACACGCGCGGCCAGTTCGTCGCCGTGAACCAGTCTGTCGCCGCCTTCCATGGCTACGATCATCCGGTCCAGATGACGGGCAAGACCGACTTCGACATAGCGGACCCTGCGCGCGCCCAGACCCTCTTTGAGCTCGAGCAGCGAATGCTGGAAACGGGCGAGGGGATGGCCGATTTCGAGGAGCAGGTCCCCAATGCGAAGGGCAATCTCCGTTGGTTCTCCACCTCGAAGACGCCCGTGCGCGATGTCGAGGGCAACATCATCGGCCTCGTCGGCGTCACGCGCGACGTCACGGCGCAGAAGCAGCTCGAACAGGCATTGCTCGAAGCCAAGAACCAGCTTTCCTACGCGCTGTCGGAAATGTCGGACGGACTTGCCATGTTCGACGCCGAAGGAATGCTGATCTTCTGCAATGAGCAATACCGGAACTTCTTCCCGCTCACCGGCGACCTGCGCGTTCCCGGCACGAGACTGCGCGACATCCTCGAAGCCGTGACGGTGACCGGTGAGCAGGTGGGCATCCCCAAGGGTCATGAGCGGGAGTGGATAGACAATGTGGTCGGCGCGCTGCGCACGCCGGGCGAGCAGCAGATCAAGCTGTTCGACGGCCGCTGGCTGATGTTGCGGACAAGGCCAACAGAGGCGGGCCTGGCGCTTGTGGTCGTCTCCGACATCACCGAGATCAAGAGCACCGAGGGAGAACTGACCACGCTCAGCAACCAGCTGGCGCAGCTCGCAAACACCGATCCGCTGCTTGGCGTCGGCAACCGTCGCGCCTTCGATCAGAGGCTGGCCGGCGTCGTTGCGGAGGCAAGCCAGTCCGACCGGGAATTCGCGCTGCTCTTGATCGATGTCGACTCCTTCAAGGCCTATAACGACCGTTACGGACACCTCGCCGGAGACGAGTGCCTGCGTCAGATCGCCGATTGCCTGCGGCAGCGCACCCGCGCCGGTGATTTCGTGGCGCGTTATGGCGGCGAAGAGTTCGCCGTCATCCTGTCGGAGGCCTCGGCCGCCGGCGCGATCCGCGTGGCCAACGATTTGCGCGCCGCGGTGCGCGAGCGGGCGCTGAAACATGATCGCAGCGAGCGCAAGATCGTCACCATCAGCGTCGGCATCGCCATCAGCGGCCCCGCCGCTCGCCACAATCCGACGAGCTTGCTTCTCCAGGCGGACAAGGCGCTCTACGCCGCCAAGGCAAGCGGGCGCGACGCCACGCGGCTGGCCGAGCCGGACGTCGGCTTCCAGCCGATCCCGCTTCCACGCAAGGCGTGACCAAGCGCGGCGGGAAAGGCCTAAAGCATGTCTCCCGAAAGTGGGAACCGGTTTCGGGATAAAGACATGCGTAAAATCAAAAACCTAAAGCGCATGGAGCGAATCTGAAAGATCGCGACGCGCTTTAGGAACAGGCGTCAATCGGCTTCGCCGCCCGAACCCTTGCCGCACTCGGCCAGCACCTTGCCGATCGCAGCACCTGAGCCTTTCAGCGGAAACGTCGCCGCGCCATACTTGTCGGCGCTGACCGTCACCTCGCCCTTGCCGCGCAGCAGCGAAAGCAACGGATCGGCGGGGCCGGAGAGCTCGGTGGTGAAGTAATTGTACATCGCCTCCAGCTCGAGCTTCTTCGTCAGGCTGTTGTCGCCGGCCTTGAAGGTGAAGGAGCCGCTGATGCCGGGCTCCAGCTGTCCGCCCGCGGCGCCGAGATCGTAGCTCAGCACCGGCTTGCCGAAACAGGCGAGCATCAGATGCGCATCGCCCTTCGGCCCGCCGCAGACCGAAGCCATCATCACGCTGCCGCCCTCGTCCTCTTCCATCCTGGCGGACCAGGAGCAGGACGCGGCATGGGCGGGCAGGGCGGTGAGCAGTGCCAGGATGAGTGTTGCCAGCCCACGTTTCATGATCGCTCCCCCTCGTGATGCGGTGGATCATAAAGAAATTCGCGAAAGCGGGCGAGCGCGCAATCGCACACCCTTTCGCTTCGTCATTCTAGGGCGAAGCAAGGAGCGAAGCGACGCGCGCAGACCCTAGAATCCATGCCGTGACGCGGGCCGTAAGATGCAACGGTGCAGAATGGCTACTTGCAACATCGCCAGCTAAGATCGCGACATGACAGGCTACGTCTACATGACCGCAAGCCAGAAAGGCGGCACGATCTACATCGGTGTCACCAATGACCTCGCTCGCCGGATGCCCGAGCACAAGGCTGGCCAAGGCTCTAGCTTTACCAGCCGCTACGGTGTGCAGCGTCTGGTCTGGTACGAGGAATACTTCGACATCGCCGATGCTATCCAGCGTGAGACATCGCCGAAGCGCTGGCCACGCCAATGGAAGGTCGAATTGATCGAGAAGACCAATCCGGAATGGTTCGAACTCTTTCGCGGGATCGGCTGGTGAGCGTTCTGCACCGTGGTGGCTCTCAGGCGTCACGGCATGGATTCTAGGGTCTGCGCGCGTCGCTTCGCTCCTTGCTCCGCCCTAGAATGATGGGTGGACGGCCCCTTGCGGCATCGAATGTGCCAAACTGGGCTGTGATCAACCCCAGAGGAGGAGACCGTCCGTCATGCAAGCTATCAGATTTGGAATCGATTTGGCCAAGAATGTGTTTCAGGTGCACGGCGTGGATGCTGCCGGGCGCGTGGTGGTGCAGCGGCAGCTGCGCCGCGCGCAGGTGGAGAAGTTCTTCGCCGCGCAGCCGCCGGCGCTGATCGGCATGGAGGCCTGCGGCTCGGCTCATCATTGGGCCCGCACGCTCAGCGCGCTCGGCCATGACGTCAAGCTGATGCCGCCGGCCTATGTGAAGCCCTATGTTCCGCGCAACAAGAACGATGCCCGCGACGCGCACGGCTGTTGCGAGGCGGTGAGCCGGCCCGACATGCGCTTCGTGCCGATCAAGTCGGTCGAGCAGCAATGGGCCCGGGCGCTGCACCGCACACGCGACCTTCTGGTGCGCCAGCGCACGCAACTGGCCAACGCCATGCGTGGCCTGCTCTATGAGATGGGACAGACAAGTGCCAAAGGGGCGGCGGGCATCGAGACCCTGCTGCGGCGCGTCGAGGCGGCCGATGAAGCCATCCCAGCGGCGCTGTTGATCTGCCTGGTGCCGCTGGCCGGGCAATGGCGGGCGCTCGATGGCGAGATCGGCAAGCTGGACAAGCAGATCCTGGCTCAGGTCAGGCAGCAGCGGGCAGCTTTGCGGCTGACGACGATCCCGAGCGTCGGCCCGATCATCGCGCATGCGACCGTCGCAGCCATCGGCGACGGTCGCCAGTTCGCCTCGGCCAGGGACTTCGCAGCCTGGCTGGGCCTGACCCGCAAGACCCATGACACCGGCGGCAAGCACAGGCCGACAGGCCATATAAGCCGTGCCGGCGACAAGGACCTGCGCAGGTTGCTCATTCTCGGCGCCAGTTCCTGGCTGCGTCAGGTCAGGGCCAAGCCCGACAGAGGCTCGCCCTGGATACGCGGCCTGCTGGCCAGGCGGCCGGTCAAGGTCGCCGTCGTGGCGCAGGCGGCCAAGACCGCCCGCATCATCTGGGCAATGCTGCAATCGGGACAACAATACAGGGCACCGGCTGTGGCCTAGCCGCAATCGAGGCCCTTAACAGCGTAAGGAGCAAAAAGGCAGCACGGCAAAATGGTCAGGACCTGGGTCGGGAAAATCCGCCATCGTCATCGCGACACCAAGCGCGCTAGAATGATTGGAACCGATCCGCGTAACCCTTGTTGGTCAGCGGTCATCGAAATCGACCGCACTAAAGGCCGAATACATGACCGCTCCAGACTTACGCCGTCGTCGTCATTTTGCCTCTTGCCCAAGAGGGGCCGTCCATACATGACGAAGGATAGGCTGGCGCTAGATCAACTTCTCCAGCGTAACCCTTCCCCCGTGGCACAGAACACCGCATGGCAATCGCCGGGGCGATGCCCGCGATCGTCAGTTCCCCACGCCCTTGCCGCGACGGCGTGGGCTCACCGCGCCTTGGCCGGCTGGAACAATTCCACCAGATTGCCGGAAGGATCGACAAGCAGGATCTGCGAGCCGCCCGGCCCGGTCACGATGTCGTTGCGGAAGCTGAGGCCTGCCGCCCGCAGCCGGGCAACCTCCGCCGCGAGATCCTCGACGATCAGGTGGATGCGGTTCCAGCCCCCTGGGCCAGGCCGCTCGCCATCGGGCATCGGCCTGCCCGCCGAACTGGTCGGACCGCTGAGGAGCAGCCGAAGCGCTCCCCTCGAGACATCGGCGAAGGCCGGCGCCTGGTTCGATAGCTGCATGAAGCCCAGGTGCTTCGTGTACCAGGTGAGGGCCTCTTCGACATCGTTGACCATGTAGCGGACATTTACAGTCGTGGACATTAGCCTTGCCTCTTGCGTGAGCGGGTGAGCAGTTTAGCCGGCATGTCGCCAGGCTGGCAATTTTTGTTCATGGTCCCTGAATGATCACCCGCTCAGGTCCGCCGACATCTCGACGTTGCCTTCCTCACCGCCGCCAGGGCGGCTCGGGCGAAAATCGCTTGCCGATCCAGTCGGCGAAGGCGCGGGTCTTGGCGGCCTGGCCCTTGGCTGAGGGCGTGACGACATAGACCGCGCCCTCGTCGGCCAGCGTCCAGTCTTCCAGGATCGGCACCAGCCGGCCGTCGGCAATCTCGCGTCCGACCAGCCAGTCCGTGCTCATCATCAGGCCGACGCCTTGCACGGCGGCTTCGACCAGCACCTCGGCGTCGTCGCTGACCAGTGGCCCGGAAACCTCGACGCGTGCGCGCCGGCCCTCGCGGTCGGTCATCTCCCAGACCGGGAAGGTCTGGAAGCCGGTGAAGCCGAGGCAGGAATGCTCGAGCAGCGCCTGCGGCGTCTCCGGCCGGCCCCTTCGGGCGAGATAGGAAGGAGCGGCGCAGAGCAGCCGGCGCCGCGTCGCCACCTTGCGCGCCACCAGGCGCGAATCCTCGAGGCTGCCCAGCCGCACGGCGACGTCGAAATTCTCGGCGACGAGATCGGCGAAGCGGTTGGAGAATTCGGCCTCGATGCGCAGATCCGGGAACTCGGCGAGGAACTGGGGCAGGAACGGGGCTATCCACATACGCCCGAACGTGCCGGGCAGCGCCAGCCTGAGCAGCCCGCGCGGCCGGCCGCCGGCATGGGCGGAGGCGGCGGCTTCGGCCTCGTCGACAGAAGCCAGGATGGCGCGCACCCGGACCAGGAATTCCGCGCCCGCCTCGGTCAACGACACGCTGCGCGTCGTGCGGTGGAGCAGCCGCACCCCCAGCCGCTCTTCCAGCGATTGCAGCCGGCGCGACAGGATGGTCGCGTCGCGCCCGACGCTTGCCGCCGCCCGGGTGAAGGAGCGTGCCTCGGCGACAGCCGCGAAGGCGGCCATTTCGGCAAGGGCGGCGGGTTCGTGGGATTGCTGCATGATCTGCAATACTCAAATGCAAAAGCCGACAATTATCGAGACATAACGCAGCAGATAGGTTCACTCAACCGGCCATCGATCCACGGAGTGAACCCCATGAAAGCCATCGAACTCACCCAGCCCAGGCTCGACGCCTTCCGCGCCGCCAGCGTCGCCACGCCCGAACCGCAGCGCGGCGAGGTGCTGATCCGCCAGCGCGCTGCGAGCCTGAATTTCGTCGACGTCGCCGTGGCGAGCGGCAACTATCCCGGACCGGTTTTCCCGCTCATACCTGTCGCCGATGGCGCCGGCGAGATCGTCGCGCTCGGCGAGGGCGTGACCACCTTGGCCGTTGGCGACCGCGTCGTCGCCCATGCCAAGCCGCGCTGGATCGGCGGCCGGCCGCGGCCTTACGAGATGAGGCAGATGCGCGGCATCTCGCTGCCCGGATCGCTCGCCGAATATGTCGCGCTCCCGGCCAATTCGGTCGTGCCGGTCCCGGCGCATCTCTCCTTCGAGGCGGCCTCGACGCTGCCCATCGCCGGCACCACCGCCTGGAACGCGCTCCGCGCCGCGGATGTCGGGCCGGGCTCGGTGGTCGTGCTGCTCGGCACCGGCGGCGTCTCGATCTTCACGCTGCAGCTTGCCAAGGCGGCCGGCGCCACCGTGATCACCACCTCGTCCTCGGACGAGAAGCTGGAGCGGGCCAAGGCGCTGGGCGCCGATCACCTGATCAACTACCGCTCGACGCCGGACTGGGACGGCAAGGTGCTGGAATTGACCGACGGCCTCGGCGCCGACCTCATCGTCGAGACAGGCGGCGCCGCCACCTTCGCCCGGGCCGTCAACGCCACCGCGCCCGGCGGCACGCTGTTCACCATCGGCTTCGTCACCGGCGCCGAGGCGACGGTCGACCTGCTGCCGATCATCATCAAGGCGCTGAAGGTGGTGGGCAACAACACCGGATCGGTGTCCGACCTCAAGGACGCGGCGCGGGCCATCGGCGCCGCCCGGATCGAGCCGGTCGTCGACAAGGTGTTTTCGCAAGAAGAGGCGACCGAAGCCTATACCCACATGGCCGCCGGCGGCCTGCATTTCGGCAAGCTGGTGTTCGGGCTGGATTGGTAGGAAGGGCAGACGTCGGAGATTGGCGAAAGCGGCTGAGCGCTGATCTCCCCCCTTGAGGGGGAGATGCCCGGCAGGGCAGAGGGGGTCGTCTCACATAGAGCGCCAGCGTTGTCTCTCGCCGAGCGCGGCGTCGGCGTTCCACGCGCGGCGACCCCCTCTGTCGCGACATCTCCCCCTCAAGGAGGGCTTTGCACGGAACTGAGTTGGTGATTCCGTAGGTCAGGAATGAAGGGGGATGATTCGGATGGTCGATCGCGTGCTTGGACAACTGAGCCTTGCGGATGGGCTGGTGTGGTCGGATGTGACGGAGCTTGACCAGATCGCGCGAGTGATCGACTGGTTGCCGATCAAGGCGCTTCTTGGTCAGCGCAGCGGACCAGGACGGGGCAACATTAGCTATCCGGCCGAGGCCTTGCTGCGCTGTTTGCTGCTTGGCGTGTGGAACAATCTCAGCGATCCTTCGCTGGAGGCACAACTGCGCGACCGGCTGTCGTTCCGCCGCTTTGCCGGTTTCAGCCTGTCGGACCCCACGCCGGACCATTCGACGTTGTGGCGTTTCCGCGAGGAGCTGAAGTGCGATGGGCTGATCGACCGGGTGTTTTATGAGATCACGCGGCAGCTTGAGCAGAAGGGGCTGATCGTCAAGCGCGGCACGTTGATCGATGCCTCCTTCATGCAGGCCGCCGCGCGCCCGCCGGCGAAGCCGAAGAAGGGTGAGGAGGCGACGGCGCGGCCATCGGCCGATGGCGAGGCACGTTGGGGACGCAAGGGCAACAAGACCGTGTTCGGCTATAAGGTGCACAACGGCGTCGACGATGCTCATACGCTGATCCGGCGCATGGACTTTACGGATGCATCGGTCACCGATACCGAGCCGGCCGACGGCCTGATCATCGGGGACGAGAAGGCGGCCTATGGCGACCAAGCCTACTACACCCATGCCCGCCATGCCCGGCTGAAGCAGGCCGGCATCAAGGACCGGCTGATGCACAGAGCCAACAAGCACCATCCGCTGACACCGCGTCAGAAGCAGCGCAACCGGCTGATCTCGAAGGTGCGGGCGGCAGTGGAGCGGCCGTTTGCAGTGTTCAAACAGCGCTACGGCATGCGGCGACTGCGCTTCTTCAACCTTGCGACCAACCGGACGCAGTGCATGCTTGCCGGCTGCGGCTACAATCTGCAAAGAGCGGCCGCAGTCCTCTTCCCAAAGAGGAAGCCGGCATGAGGCGCAGTCTGCCCAAAATCCACTGCCAAGGCGGCCTGAGGCCTCAAGAGCGAGGCCAATTACCCCGCCAAAGCGGCCCGAGCGCCTTTCAAAAAACGCCCATCGGCTTGGTGCGCTAAATATCGGCTCCCATGCAAAACCCTCTCAAGGGGGGAGATTAGGCCACCCTCAGATCAACTTCTCCAGCGTGATCGGCAGATCCCGCACGCGCTTCCCCGTCGCGTGGAACACCGCGTTGGCAATCGCCGGCGCGATCCCCACGATCGCCAGTTCTCCCACACCCTTGCCGCCGAGGGCGGAGGAGTGCGGGTCGGGGATGCCGACCGAGATCGTCTGGATGTCGGGAATGTCGGCATTGGTCGGCAGCATGTAATCGGCGAAATTGCCGTTGACGACGCGGCCGTGGCGGCGGTCGACGATGCCTTCCTCGAGCAGCGCCTGGCCGATGCCCATGATGATGCCGCCCTTCCACTGGCTTTCCGCCAGCTTGGGATTGTAGAGGCGGCCCGAATCCAGCGCCGACACCACGCGCGACACGCGCACCGTCCCGAAATCCTCATCCACCCGCACCTCGACGAAATGCGCGCACCAGGAATGGCGCGACCAGTCGCCCTCGGTGTGCGGGATCGATTTGGCGATGGTCGTGTAGTTCGCGTAGCGCTCCTCCGCTGTCGTGCTGGCAGGCAGCGTGTCGCCCTTGGCTTCGATCTGCTCGCGGCCGACAGCCGCCATGAACTCGGCGATCGACAGCTCCGGTCCTTCGCCGCGCGGCGAGGCGATACGGCCGTCCCGAACTTGCAGCGTGTTCGCCTGCAGCTTCTGGAACGGCGAGCGCGGGTCGGAAAGCGCCAGGCCGACCAGCTCGTCTAGCGCCTGGCCGGCCGCCTTGTAGACGGCGCCGGTCATGACTCCGGCCAGCCGCGAGCCGCCGGTGACGCCCGCGCGGGCGAAATGGGAATCCCCGAGCTTCACCGACACGCGTTCCACCGGAACGCCGAGCGTCTCGGCCGCCGTCTGCGCCAGGATCGTGTAGGTGCCTTGGCCCATGTCGATGGAGGAGCTTTCGACCACGACCGAACCGTCGGCAAGGATCTTCACCACCGCCTCGCCATGGGCGCGCCGCACCGGATAAGTGCCGGCCGCCATGCCCCAGCCGATGAGCTGATGGCCGTCCCGCATCGAGCGCGGCGCCGCCGAGCGCTTCGCCCAGCCGAAGGCTTCCGCTCCTGCTGCAAAGGCTTCGCGCAACTGGCGTGTCGACCACGCCTTCTTCGCGTGCGGATCCTGTTCGGCATAATTGATCAGCCGCATCTCCAGCGGATCCAGCCCAAGCTCATAGGCAAGCTCGTCGATGGCGCATTCGATGCCGAAGGCGCTGGGGTTCTCGCCCGGCGCGCGCTTGGCGCCCGGCACGACCGTGTTCACCCGCACCACATTCTGCTTCGAGGAGAAATTCGGCGTGGCATACATGATCGAGGTGACGGAGCCCAGCGGCTCGACCCACATGCCGTCGACCGCGGTTTCGTTGACGCCGCGATGCACGATCGACTGGATCCTGCCATCCCTGTCTGCGCCGATCGCCACCGTCTGCCGTGTCGCGGCGCGGCCGCCATAAGAGGTGAAATTCTGCGGGCGGTTGAGCACCAGCTTCACCGGCCGCCCCAGCATCTTGGCCGCGGCCGCCGCCACCGCGCTGTGCGCCAGCGCCAGCGCCTTCGACCCGAAGCCGCCGCCGATATAGGGCGAGACCAGCCGCACATTCTCGAACGGCACGCCGAACCACTCGGCATAGGTGCGCGCCATCCCGTCGAGCCATTGGCTCGGCTCCCAGATGGTCAGCTCGTCGCCTTCCCAGCGCGCGATCAGCCCATGCGGCTCCATCGCCGCCTGGAACTCGCGCGGCGTGTTGTAGGCAGCGCAGATGCGCACCGGGGCGGCGGCGAAGGCGGCTTGGGCGTCGCCCCATTCCTTGGTCATGGCGTCGATCGGGATGCCGTCGCCGGCCTTGCCGTCGCTAAGATCGACGATGGCCGGCGTCTCGTCATACCAGACCTTGACCAGCGCCGCGGCCGCGACGGCCTGCTCGAAGGTCTCGGCCACCACCGCCGCAATGTGCTGGCCGGAATAGGTGACCTCGCGGGCGAGGGGGTTGTAGGTCGGCTGCGACGGCGGGTTGCCCAGCCAGTCGGAAGCGCCCTTCAGTTCCATGATCGTGTCGGGCGTGAGCACGGCAAGCACGCCGGGCGCGGTCTCGGCCGCGCGGCTGTCGATGGCCGAGACCTTGCCGGCGGCGATGGTAGCGCCGACCAGCACGGCATGCGTCAGCCCTTCGAGCTGCTGCTCGAAGGCGTACTTTGCCGCGCCGGTGATCTTAGCCGGGCCGTCGACGCGCGACAGTCGCCCGCCCACCGCCTCGAGGCGCGCGCTGTCCGACGCGGCGTGTTTCATGTCATGAACGGTCATGCCGTCTCTCCCAATTCGAGGATGGCGCGCGCGATGACGCGCGGCGCCAATGCGATCTTGTAGTGGTTGGCGCCATGGTCGACGGCGCCCTCCATGGCGAGCTCACTCGCCGCGCGGATCGTCGCTTCGTCGAGCGCCTTGCCCTTCAGCGCGTCCTCGACGGCGCGGACCCGCCACGGCTTCGTCGCGACGCCGCCAAGTGCGACGCGGATGTCGCGGATGGTGCGGCCGTCGCTTTCGAGCTCCAGCCCGACGGCGGCGCTGGCCGCGGCGAATTCATAGGACTGGCGGTCGCGCACCTTGACGTAGGTCGAGCGCCTTGCGGCGGCCGAGCCGGGGATTTCGATGGCCGTGATCACCTCGCCGGGGCGGATGTCGTGCTCCTGCTCGGCGGTGGCGCCCGGCGCAAGGAAGAAATCCTCGACCTTGAGCTTGCGCTCGCCGAGATGGACCTCGGCGTCGAAGGCGACGAGCGCGGACGCCAGATCGCCTGGATAGGTGGCGATGCAGGCCTCGCTCACGCCAAGCACGGCGTGGCCGCGCGTCACGCCGCCGATCGCCGAACAGCCGCTGCCCGGCGCCCGCTTGTTGCAGGCCGGGAAGTTGGCGGGGTCGCGGAAATAGGGGCAGCGCGTACGCTGCATCAGATTGCCGCCGATGGTCGCCATGTTGCGCAATTGCGCCGACGCGGCCTGCCAGAGCGCTTCCGAGACGGCCGGGAAGTGGCTCTTCACTTGCGGGTTGTCGGCGACATGGCTCATCCTGGCCAGCGCGCCGATGACGGCGCGGTCGGCGGTCACGTCGATGGCGTCGAGCCCTTCGATATGGCTGATGTCGATCACGGTCGAAGGTTCGGCGACGCCGCATTTGGCGAGGTCGATCAGCGTCGTGCCGCCGGCGAGCAGCATGGCGCCGGGAAGGGCGGCCGCGTTGCGGGCGGCCTCGATGCTGTCGGCGCGGAAGTAGGAAAAATCCCTCATGAGCGCAGCTCCTGTGCGGCCTGGCGGACGGCGGCGACGATGTTCGGATAGGCGCCGCAGCGGCAGAGATTGCCGGCCATGTATTCGCGGATCTCCTCGTCGGAACCGGCATGGCCCTCGCGGATGCAGGCCACCGCCGACATGATCTGCCCCGGCGTGCAATAGCCGCACTGGAAGGCGTCCTGTTCGAGGAAAGCGGCCTGCACGGCGTTGAGCGTGCCGTCCTGGTCGGCCAGGCCTTCGATGGTGGTGATTTCGCGGCCTTCGACCTGGGCGGCCAAGGTCAGGCAGGCGAGCACGCGCTCGCCGTCGACATGGACGGTACAGGCGCCGCATTGGCCCTGGTCGCAGCCTTTCTTGGTGCCGGTCAGCGCGAGCCGCTCGCGCAGCGCGTCGAGCAGCGTCACGCGCGGCTCGATCTCCAGCGCATGGTCGCGGCCGTTGACGGTGAGATGGACGGAAAGCGTGGTGGGACTGATGGTGACTTGGTCATTCATGGGGCGTCGGGCTCCGATTGCTGGACGCTTGAGCGGATGGAAATGGGGCTTGGGGGTTAGGGGCAAGGGTGAGCGCCGGCTTCTCCCCCCCTTGAGGGGGAGATGGCCGCGAAGCGGTCAGAAGGGGTCGTCTCACGTAAAACGCCGACGCCATTGCGCGTTGCGTAACACGCCGGCGCTTCACGCGAGACGACTCCCTCTGTCGCCTTTGGCGACATCTCCCCCTCGAGGGGGGAGATTATACGCGCCGCGCTCCAGCGGGCAGGGCAAGCTTTCAGCCCTTCAGCACGTGACATGTCGCTTCCCCTGGTTATATGATAAAAGCACTCCACTAAAACGGAGGTGCCTCCGTTTATTTAGCTGGGGTCTGGCCAGTCATGGTTCAACCCCCCATATTGCGTTGGTGGAGAAAAAAGTGCCCGAGCCCGAAATGATCGCTGAAGCGACGCGCGATGCGCCGGCGCCAAAGCCGTTGCGCGCTGACGCGCAGCGCAACCGCGACAGGCTGGTCGAAGTGGCGGCGCAGATGTTTGCCAGCGACGGCGTCGACGCCTCGCTGGAGGAGATCGCCAAGCGGGCAGGGGTCGGCATCGGCACGCTCTACCGCCACTTCCCGACGCGCGAGCATCTGGTCGAGGTGGTCTACCGCCGCGAGGTGGAAGGCCTCTGCCACGCCGCCGAGGACCTTGCCCGCGAGCATCCGGCCGATGTCGCGCTGGAGCTCTGGATGCAGCGCTTCGTCGACTACATCGCCACCAAGCGGGGCCTCGCCACCAGCCTTCGCCTGTTGCTCACCGCCAACTCGACGCTGTTCTCCGACACATCGGGCCGCGTCTCCGGCGCCATGCGAAGCCTGGTCCAGGCCGCCGCCGCCTCAGGGAAGATCCGCGCCGACGTCGACTCTTCCGATGTCATGCATGCGCTCGGCGGCATCTACTCCGCGCCCAACACGCCCGACTGGCGCGAGCGCTCAGGACGGCTGGTGAAGCTGCTGATGGATGGATTGCGGTTCGGGGCGAGAGGGTAGCGCTCCTCCTTCTCCCCTTGTGGGAGAAGGTGTCGCCGAAGGCGACGGATGAGGGGTGCTCCAGGGAAAGTCAACGTCTCACTCCGCTGGAACACCCCTCATCCGTCTCGGCGCTGTGCGCCGATCCACCTTCTCCCACAAGCAAGGGGAGAAGGGGAGCGCGCGAGCCACCAGCGCCCAGTCTCCTCTCTGCCGGCTTCGTCATTTTTTGCGGAGATCAACTCGTCATTTCAGAGCAAGGGCCTACATAGTCGGCACCCCTTCGCTCCCAAAAGGAATCTCCCATGCCCGAACAGCTCAAACTCAACGACGGCTCGACCATCCCGCAGATCGGGCTCGGTGTGTGGCAGGTCGATCCAGACGTCACCGCAAAAGTCGTGCGCTGGGGCATCGAGGCCGGCTACCGGCTGATCGACACCGCCGAGGGCTACCGCAACGAGGAAGGCGTCGGCGAGGCGATCCGCGCGGCGGGCGTGCCGAGGAACGAGCTCTTCATCACTTCCAAGCTGCGCAACGGCGCGCATCAGCGCGACGCGGCATTGCGCGCCTTCGACGACACGATGCAAAAACTCGGCATCGACCGGATCGATCTTTTCCTGATCCACTGGCCGGTGCCCAGCCAGAACAAATATGTCGAGGCCTGGAAGACGCTGGTCGAGCTGAAGCAGGCCGGTCGCATCAAGTCGGTCGGCGTCTCCAACTTCAACCAGGATCATCTGGAGCGCATCATCGGCGAGACCGGCGTGACGCCCGTCGTCAACCAGATCGAGCTGCATCCACGCTTCCAGCAGCGCGACAAGCGCGATTTCCACAAGAAGCACAACATCCATATCGAGAGCTGGAGCCCGCTGGGCAGCGGCCGGCTGCTTTCCGACCCGACGCTGGAGAAGCTGGCGAAGAAGCACGGCAAGTCGGTGGCGCAGGTGATCATCCGCTGGCATTTGCAGGAAGGGCTGATCGTCATCCCGAAGTCGATCCACCAGGAGCGCATCGCCGGCAATTTCGACGTCTTCGATTTCGAGCTCGACGCGGACGACATGCAGACCATTCGTGGCCTGGATTCCGCCGACGGCCGCACCGGTCCCGATCCGGCTACGGCGGCGTTTTTGTTCTGAAACGAAGGTCAGGGGCCTGGCACGCCGGTGACGGCAAAATACTGGAGCGCGCCGGGCAGGCCGCTTGCTTTCATCTCGCCTTGTTCCTCAAAGGTCAGGCCGGAGCCGACGACCAGGTCGCGCATCGTTCGCGATGCGATGATCTGGCCCGGCCGGGCATGATCCAGCAGCCGCGACGTGACCTCGATGGCGATGCCGGAAAAATCCCCGCCGCGCGCCTCGCACTCGCCGATGTGAATCGCCGCCCGCACCTCGAGGCCGAATGGCTTCAGGCGGTTGGCGATGGTCATCGCGCCTTCGATCGAGCGCGTCGGCCGTTGGAACGCCGCGAGCAGCCTGCCTCGCGACCGTCTGATTTCCGTGCCGCCGCCAAGCAGCAATTCGTCGCGAACGATGTCTGCCCGCTCTGAGGCCTTCGCGTCGTCGGCCGCGCCGTCGATGGCGAGCGCCAGCACCGATATCAGCACCCTTTCCGCTCGCACCGCCGGCAGCGCGCCGGTCACGAAATCCCTGATCTCGTCGATCAGGCCGTCGCAACCTTCGCCCCAGATTACGTGGTCCCGGCCGGCAAGCTCGACATATCTGGCGCCTTCGATATGCGCAGCCAGGTAGCGTCCTTCCTCCGGCCTCACCCACCGGTCGCCGGTTCTCTGCAGCACCAGCGTCGGGACATGGATCGCCGGCAGGATGTCGCGCACGTCGATCTCGGTGCCCCAGCGCCAGAGCGCGATCGCGTCCGCCGGCGAGGCTGAATTCCTGAGATAGGCGGCGAACCACTCGCGCTCGATCATGTTGTCGATCAGGCTGGGCGCGGCGTTGCGCATGTCGGCCGGCTCGCCCCATTGTCGCTCGACGGTGTCGATATCCTGTTGCACCTCATCAACTGTTCGGGCCCAAGGGTAGTCCTTCGACCATGTGCCTCTCGCATAAGCTCCAGTGAGCACCATGGCCGCGGTGCGCTCCGGATAGGTGGCGGCAAACAGGATGCACATCGGTCCGCCTTCGGAGCTGCCGAACAGCACCGTGCGATTCGAGCCGACCGCGTCCAGCACGGCGCGCACGTCTTCCATGCGTTGCTCCAGCGTCGGCAGGCCGACATTGCGGTCAGAGAGGCCGGTGCCGCGCTTGTCGATGCGGATCAGTCGCGAGAAGGAGCCGAGCCGCTTCAGCACATGCGCGAAGCGCGGCGATCCCCAGGCAAGGTCGAGATTGGAGACCCAGCCCGGCACATAGACGAGGTCGACCGGCCCATCGCCCGTGATCTGATAGGCGATGTTGACGCCAGACGATTTGACATAGCGGGTGGGCGGTCGCGCGGCATCGGGGTCGGCGCTCGAAGCCGGGGGCCGGGCAGGAGGCGCGGTGCGGCGCGCGCGCAGCTCCTCATGCAGGTGCCGGGTTTCGGCTTCCGGCATCAGCCGCAGCTCGCGCTGCAGCGCGTCGCGGCACAGCTCATACTGCTTCAGCGCGAGATTGATACGCCCTTGCGCCGCGTAGCTTCGCATCAGGGCACGATGGGCGTCCTCGCGCAGCGGCTCCATCGCCACCAGGCGCAGGGCGGCCCTTATGCAGGAAGCCGGATCACCGGCAGCCATGTGGTGATTGATGAGCCTGTCCAGCGCTGACACGACGATCGCCCGCAGGCGCTCACGCTCGACCCGCAGCCATTCCTCGAACGGCTCTTCTCGCAGGCCGAGCCCGTCGAGCAGGTCGCCGCGATAGACCGCCACGGCCCGTTCGAGATCCTCGATCGCGGTACTCGCCGCCAGCGCCTCGAAGCGTGCCACGTCGAAATCGAAATCGTCGAGGTGAAGCGCGATGTTCGCGCCATCAGTCAGGAAGCGGCCGCCGCCGGTGACGCTCATGGCCTTGCGGACGGAAGAGACCGCCTGCCTCAGGCTCATCCGCGCCTGGGCCTCGCCATTGAGGCTCCACAGCAGCGCGGCCAGCTTCTCGCGCGACTGCGCCTGGCCGGCCTGCAGCGCAAGATAGGCCACCATGCCGCGCGCTTTGCGGCTGAAGGCGGGAGCCTTCACCCCGACGCCGGCAAAGTCGAAACCGCCCAGCAGGTGAAGATGCGGCGCCGTCATCGGAAGCCACCCCGACTGTGATCGAGCCAATTCTTTCGCTTAGCGGTTGCTAATTCAACCGCGATCTCATGCGGGTGGTCGTTTTCACGATTTCATCACGCCAATTGCTCCGCGTCTCTCACGGCCCCTGGGCAGATTGTCCGCACTGGATACTGATTCAGGAGGATGCCGTGCAACGCCCAAGCGAATGGCCATTTTGGCATGACGCCGACCGACCCGGCGAACAGGACATCGGCGCGCCGTTTCGGCAGGATATCGCCCTGTCGCGGTACCTGGACCGCCAGCGCGAGCATCGGCAGGCAGGTATGCCCATTGTCGATTTTGAAGGGGTCGCGCTTCGGCTTGTTGCAGCGGTGGCCCGGTTGGCGCGGCAGTGTCTCGGCGGCGCGCCGAAAAGGGCTCTCCTCTCACACTCAAGCCTTGAAGCCGGCTTCAACAGGGGCGGCAAACGCCGGTAATTGGCGAAGGTTGCAGGAACGTCGCCTTCGGCGATACCGCCAATCTACCCCGTGGGGGGATGTCGGGCAGAGGGGCGCGAGGGAAAGCCAACGCTCAACTTGGAAAACTTACAACCTCTGGCTACCTTGTGTTCTGACATCCCGGGAGCCTACCCATCTCAAAGCCCACCTTCCTCGAAATCGCGCGCCGCGCCGGCGTCGGCACGGCGACGGTCGAGCGCGTGCTGAACGGCAGGGGCGGGGTGCGGCCGCAGACGGTCGAGAAGGTGGTGGCGGCGGCGCGTTCGCTGGATTACCCGCGCCGGCTGCCGGAGGCGCATCGCGGCGTCATCCGCATTGAGGTGATCCTGGTCAGGCCGGACGCAACCTTCTTCGCCCGTCTTTCCCGCGCCTTTGAGCGCATCGCCGCGACGCTCGACCGCTCGATCGCCGTGCACCGTACCTTTCTCGACGAGACGAATCCGGCGGCGATCGCCAAACGCATCCTTGAGCCGGAGATGCGTCGCGCGGCGCTGATCCTTGCCGCGCCCGACCATCCGCTGGTGAGCGCGGCGCTGCGCAAGCTCGAGGCGGAAAGCATCCCGACGGTGCAGATCGTCACCCAGATATCCCTCACCAAGAGCAGCTATGTCGGCATCGACAATTACGCCGCTGGCCGCATGGCCGGGCTGCTCATGGCCAAGATGCAGCGGCGGCCGGGCAAGGTGATCGCGATCTGCCATAGTCAGATCTACCGCGTGCACCGCGACCGCGTGCGCGGCTTCTTCGATTACCTGAACGAGGAGGGCAGGGACTTCGAGCCGGTCGCGGCCCTTTTCGGTTTTGACGATGGCGATCGTAATGCCGAGCAGTTGCACGAGGCCTTGAAGCGCTGGCCCGACCTTGCCGGCCTCTACAATGCCGGCGGCGCCAACACCGCACTGAACAAGGTGCTGCGCAAGCACGGCAGAGGCCGCGATATCTTCTTCGTCGGCCATGAACTCACCGAGCGCAGCACCAAGGCCTTGCGCGAGGGCACGATGGATGTCGTGCTCGACCAGGCGCCCGAAGCGCAGGCGCGCCGCGCCATTGACCTGGTGCTCGCCGCACTCAATTTGCACGACCTGCCGGTCGAGAACCCACCGATCCGCTTCATCACCTTCACCGCCGAGAACCTTTGATCTGATTTGATCAAGGAACAAGCGGCGCCCACCGGGGCGCGGTGTTATCTCCTCGCGAAACGGGAGGATCATCGGTGGCGAGACGGCTGACGGCTTACGACCTGCAGAGTGCCAAAGGCAGCAGAAAGTGGCTGCAGCTGCATGTCGACACCCCGGCCGAGGCGGCGGCCGCGGTCGCCTGCGACATCGTCATCCTCTCCTGCGAGCCCGACCATAATCTGGAAGCCATCCGCCAGGCGGCACCTTACGCGTTCCTCTCCGTCGGCATGCCGCATGGCGCGGTCGCCTCGCCTGAAGAGGCGGTGCGGCTTGGCTTCGCCATGATGAAGCGCGGCGCAGACGCGGTGTATTCATCGCATTCGCCGCGCTTCGTGGAGGCCATGGCGGCGGAAGGCATTCCAGTCACCGGCCATATTGGCCTGGTGCCGAACCGCGCCACCTGGACAAATTTTCGCGCCATCGGCCGCAGTGCGGAGGAAGCCTTCAGGGTGCTGCGCGCGGCGAAGGATCTCGAGAATGCGGGCGCCGCCTGCATCGAGGTGGAAGTGGTACCGGTGCGCCTTGCCGACCATATCACCCGCTCGACTCCTCTGATCACCATGGGCATGGGCTGCGGCACGGCCTGCGACACGCAGTATCTGTTCTCCTGCGACGTGCTGGGCACCCATGCCGGCCACTATCCGCGCCACGCCAAGCGCTATGCCGACTTCGTCACCTTGGAAGCCGAGCAGCAGGAAAAGCGCATCGCCGCCTTCCGCGCCTTCGGCCGCGACGTCGCCGAAGGCAGCTATCCGGAAGCGAGGCACCAGGTGGACATGGACGATGCCGCCTATGACCGCTTCCTCACCCTTGCCCAGTCCCTGTGAGGCCCATCATGGACGATTTGCAATTCGGCACGCGCAACAAGCGGGGCGACTGGACCCCGAACGAACCGGCCGGCACCGCGCCGCTCTTCGTCTTTCCGCCGCGCCCGCTGGCGGTGCTGAAATGGCTCCCGAGCTATTTCCTGCCCTATAATCTGCTCTTCGCGCTGACCGCCGTTGTCTGGTGGCGCTACGTGCTGCCCGACGCCGAGACGATGAGGACGCTCTCCGTCGGCTGGATCCTGCGGCTGTTCCTCGTCAACTGCGCGGCGCTGCTGGTCTTCTTCGGCGCCTTCGAGCTTCGACTCTACATTTTGAAGGCCCAGGGCAACCACTTCAAATACAACGGCAAATGGCCCTCGGAGCAGAAGAACAAGGCCTTCCTCTTCGAGAACCAGAGCATCGACAACATGCTGCGCACCTTCGGCACCGGCATGCCGATCTGGACGGCGATCGAGGTGGCGATCCTCTACGCCTACGCCAATGGCTACGTGCCGTGGCTGACCTTCGCCGAGCACCCGGTCTACCTGTTCCTGATGGCGCTGGTGGTGCCGGTCATTCACGAGACGCATTTCTTCCTGCTTCACCGCGCCATCCATTGGGGGCCGCTCTACAGATGGGTGCATTCGGTGCACCACAATTCGGTCAACCCGTCGCCCTGGTCGTCGCTGTCGATGCATCCGGTCGAGCAGCTCGGCTATCTCGGCGTCGCCTTCTGGCACCTGATCATCCCGTCGAATCCGGTCCTGGCGCTTTACCAGCTCCACTATGCCGGCTTCGGCGCCATTCCCGGCCATGTCGGCTTCGACAAGATCGAGCTGACCGAGGACACGTCGGTCGATAGCCACGCCTACATCCACTACCTGCATCACAAATATTTCGAGGTGAACTACGGCGACGGCCTGATCCCGTTCGACCGCTGGTTCGGCACCTTCCACGACGGCAGCAAGGAAGCCGCCGCGCGCATGGACGCCCGTTACGAGAAGAAGAAGGCGCGTGCCAACGCCGCTGCCGCGAAGTGACGCCTGCACAGACAGCCACGCAGAGCCTGGTTGCGCACCCACTTAAGCAATCCCGCAAGGGGCCGAAAATCAGAGGCGGAGTGAGTCGGCGCTCCGGTGAGGCGACTTCGCAAAGCAAAGGAAAAGAAGATGACCAACTGGGTGAGAGCCTGCCGTCTCGACGACATCGAACAGGAAGGCGCGCGCCGCTTCGACCATGGCGGCAAGACTTACGCCATCTTCCGCTCGCCCGACGACGAGGTCTTCTGTACCGACGGGCTCTGCACGCATGAAGCGGTGCATATAGCCGACGGTCTCGTGATGGACTACGAGGTCGAATGCCCGAAACATGCCGGCGCCTTCGACTACCGAACCGGAGCCGCCAAGCGCCTGCCGCCATGTATCAATCTGCGTACCTATGGCGTGAGGGTCGAAGCGGGGGAGGTGATTGTGGCGGTGGGGTGAAGGCGCTAAATCCCTTCGCCATCCACCAGCGGCACGTCCTCGCCCTCCCAGGGGCTGGGCATCGAGCCTCGCCCGGCGCTTGGCAGCGGCATCCAGCATCTGAGTTCCGGCTCGGCATATTCGACCACCCGGCCGGGCGAGGAGTCCGAGGCCCGCCAGCCTTCCTCGCCGAACTGGTCGGCACGCGACCAATAGGCCATGTCGACCTCGGCCGGTCCCTGCTCGGAGGAGCGCACCGTCACCAGGATGCGGCTGCCGTCCCGCGGCGCGCTCGCCATGTTGCGCCAGTGGTCGGTGTCGTCCATGGGAGGTCCTCCTGCTTCGTTCGGAGCTGCTGAAAACAGCCTGCTTTGCGATAGTCGCCGCCCGCCGGGGAGGGGTCAACCCGAACTTGGCGCGAGACATAAATATCATTCGGAGCTAATATATCTACCGACCGCAATCGAGCAGACGACGATGGACGAAGGATTGCTGTCTCAGGCCACGCGTCTCGGGCCGGTCCATCTCAAGGTGACCGACATTCCGGCCGCCTTGACCGTCTGGCGCGACACGCTCGGGCTGGCGCCGGCCGGGGAGGACGCCGTCCTAGCGCAGCTCGGCGCCGGCGGCCGGACGCTGATCGTGCTCCATGCGGGCGCGGAAGTCGCCCTGCCGCAGAAGTCGCGCGATCTCTTCCACGTCGCCATCCACGTCACCACCCGCCGCGACCTCGCCCATGCGGCCGCTCGCCTCAAGGCGTCGGGGTTGCGATACAGCGCCCAGGACCACCTCGTTTCGGAATCGCTCTACGTCTCCGATCCGTCCGGCAACGGCATCGAGATATGCTTCGACACGCCTGAACGCCTGCTGCGCCGCGAAGTCTCGCCCGACGGCCGCGTGTCGCTGATTGCCGTCGACGGCAGCGCGCATTCCGGGCTGGAGCCGCTGGACATGTCGGGCCTGCTGCGCGACCTCGGCAATTCCGGCCATGTCGAGCCGAGGATGGCGCGGGACGCCTTCATCGGCCACATCCATTTGCGCGCCCGCGCGCCCGAGGCGCTGATGGAATTCTATCTCGGCGTGCTCGGCTTCCGGCCGCATATCCAGTCCCGGACCTTCGGCATGTTCGACTGCGGCACCGAGCGCCGCGCGCATATGATCGCCTTCAACATCTGGGCGCGCGGCGAGCTGCGCGAACCGCCGCCCGATGCCGCCGGCCTCGACCATTTCACCATCGAGCTTGGCTCGGCGCAGGAGCTCGCCGCCGTGCAGCGCAGGCTCGAGGCGGCCAAGGCGCCGGCGAGAAGGGAAGGCGGCGTGATTTCGACCGCCGATCCGGAGGGCAATCGATTGCGGCTGCTGGTGCGGGTGAGGGAAGGAGGGGAGTAGGGCAGTACGGCAGAAGGGCAGTAGGGGAATAAGGCAGTGGACTGCACCCCTGAGGTGAGACAGGGGAATAGGGAATAGGGAATAGGGAATAGGGAATAGGGGGGTGGAAGTCGCTGGGTTCGCGTGGCCTGATTTTCTTACTGCCTTACTGCCTTACTGCCTTACTGCCTTACTGCCTTACCGCCTTACTGCCTTACTGCCCTACTCCCCTACTCCCCTACTCCCCTACTCCCCTACTCCCCTACTCCCCTGCTCCCTCCCTCCTTCCCTCACACATGCACATCACCGACGGACAGCTCGCCGTCATCGGCGCGGATGAGGAAGGCGGCGGCGAGCAGCGCGAGGTAGCAGACGGCCACGCCGCTTACCACGACGACGCCGGGGATGGGTCCCAGCGTCGCCACCCGGAATGTGTCGACCAGCGAGGCGCCGAAGCCGATCGGCGAGCCTTCGCGCGACAGGCTCGGCGTGGTGATCTTGAGGATCCAGGCAAGCAGCAGGATCGTATACATGAAGATGTAGTTGCGGCGCAGCCGGCGTATCAGCGCCGCGCGCTGCGTGATCAGGAAACGCGGCGAACGCAGGCCTTCGCCCAAGATGGCCAGCCAGTTGGAAGCGTAATCCGGCTGCGGCGAAAAGATCTGCGCGAAATAGTAGCGCTCGAATTGCCGCACACGGGCGCGGTAGACGTCGAAGAAACGGTAGCGCCGCGCCTCGATCCACAAAAGCAGCGTGATCAGGAGCATCGCGAACAAAAGCACGCCGTGATGCGCGGAAGGCGTCGACAGCGACACCGACAGCATCGCCGCCACCACGGTGATCGCCCAGTTGCTGGTGCGGTCGAGCCGGTCGCGCCAGCCGGCCATGCGCGCGATCTCGGCGCGGTGGAAATGCGACAGCGTCGTGGTGAATTCGGGAGAGCTGAGCTTCAGTGCCAGCGTGTCGGAAGCGCGGGGCGGTGCTGCCTTTTCGGTGGATCTTGCCGGCGCGTTCGCCTCGATGGATTTCGCGGCCCTGGCCGCGTCGGTGGATTTTGCGGCCTTCGTCTGGGACATCGTGCCATGCGCCTCCCGCCGCCATGGCCGGCCGCATCCCGACTTAAGAACAGGCCGGCCACACCCCGTATAGCACAACGTGTGGCCGGCCCAAAATGTTCCCGCCTTTTCAGGCGGATAAGTCAGGATGCAAGCGGCGGAACGCCGCCATTCGCGCGCCGCGGAAAGGGCAGCACGTCGGCCACCGGCCTGGCATGCTGGGCTGCCGCCACCGCGTCGATCACAAGGTCGAGTGCCTGAAGCGCCGCGCGGCTCGTTTCATCATCGCCACGCAGGTAATGGCACGCCCGGTCGAGGTGCAGGTGGGCGGCGGCAAAGTCGCTTTTCATTAGCTTCTCCTTATTGCCCCGCCTTGGCGGCCAACATCGTCGAGTCGCTTTACCGCGAAGCAAAAATCGGCGCTGGCATTTGAATAGAATTGTAGGGAAGCGTTTCCTCGCCCCCGCAAAGCGGGGGAGAGGTGTCCGCGAAGCGGACGGAGAGGGGGCTTCGTAGGGCGGAAGCCCTCCTCTTCGAAGTGCCTTTGCCGGTCGAACCGGCGCTCCCCTCTCCGTCTCGGCTTCGCCGAGCCACCTCTCCCCCATTTCATGGGGCGAGGAAACGCTGCTATCAGGCGTGCAACCGATCCTTGCGCCAGACCGTTAAGCCGAAGCGAGGAATGAGGGGCGATCTTGTCCAACATGCTCAATCGGCGCCGGTCGCCGTCGGTCTGGATCGCGCTTGCAGCGGCGGCGCTCGCTTTGATGCCTGCCGTCGCCTTCGCCGCCGAGAAGACCGGCATGTCCTCGGAAGGTGTATTCGTCGCCGAGCTGATCCTGCTCCTGGTCGTCGGCCGCGGCATCGGCGAGGTGCTGGAAGCGCTGGGACAGCCGGCGGTGATGGGGCAATTGATCGGCGGCATCCTGCTCGGGCCTTCGTTGCTCGGCTGGGTCTGGCCGGCGGCCGAGCGACTGGTCTTCGCCGGCGATCCGACGCAGAAATCGATGATCAACGCCATCGCCCAGCTCGGCGTTCTGATGCTGCTTCTGCTCACCGGCATGGAGACGGATCTGAGGCTGGTGCGCCGGGTCGGCCACGCCTGCTTTTCCATCTCGGCGGCTGGCGTTGCCGTGCCCTTCGCGCTCGGTTTCATCGCCGCCCAGTTCATGCCCGAGACACTGCTTGCCGCCGGCGGCGAGCGCATTGTCGCCGGGCTGTTCCTCGGCACGGCGCTCTCCATCTCCTCGGTCAAGATCGTCGCTATGGTGGTGCGCGACATGAACTTCATGCGCCGCGATCTCGGCCAGATCATCGTCTCCTCGGCCATCATCGAGGACACGATCGGCTGGGTGGTCGTCGCCATCACCATCGGCATCGCCACGAAGGGGCGGATTGAGATCGCCAGCCTGGGCTTCACCATCGCCGGCGTCGCCCTCTTCATGGCGTTTTCCTTCACGCTGGGCCGCCGTATCGTCTTCGACGCCATCCGCTGGACCAACGACACGTTCCGCTCGGAATATGCGGTGGTCACCGTCATCCTCGCCATCATGGGGGTGATGGCACTGATCACCGACCTGATCGGCGTGCACACCGTGCTTGGCGCTTTCGTCGCCGGCATATTGGTGGGTGAATCGCCGATCCTGTCGCGCCACATCGAAGGGCAGCTGCGAGGAATCATCACGGCGCTTTTCATGCCGGTGTTCTTCGGCGTCGCCGGCTTGTCGGCCGATCTCACCGTGCTGGTCGACCCGCAGCTGGCATTGCTCACAGTGGCTCTGGTAGTGATCGCCTCGATGGGCAAGTTCGGCGGCGCCTTCATCGGCGCCGAGGTGGCCGGCATGAGCCGCGCCGAAGGCATCGCGGTCGGCTGCGGCATGAATGCGCGAGGTTCCACGGAGGTCATCGTCGCCTCGATCGGCCTGTCCATGGGCGTGCTCTCGCACAACCTCTTCACCATGATCCTCACCATGGCCGTGATCACCACGCTGGCGATGCCGCCGACCTTGCGCTGGGCGCTGCGGCGCCTGCCGATCGGCGAGAAGGAGAAGAAGCGCCTGGAGCGCGAGGAGATCGATCAGCGCGGCTTCGTCGCCAATCTGGAGCGGCTTCTGGTCGTGGTCGACGAGGGCGTCGTCGGCCGCTTCGCCGCCTATCTCGCCGGCGTCATCGGCGCCGGCAAGCCTACGACGGTGCTGCATTCGAGCGGCGAGACCGATGCCGAGCCGACCGAGGGCCTGCATCTGGAGGAAATCGAGAAGGGCGCCGAGGACAGCCGCGAGGCGGCAAAGGAGGGCGACGAGGAGCCGGTGCGGGAAGCGCCGGTCACCCGCCGCCAGCACGAAGTGCTCTCGGCCGAGGCGGTCGCCAAGGAGGCGCGCAAGGGCTACGGCATGCTGCTTGTCGGCCTCGGCCGCGCCCTCACCGCCAAGGGCGGCTTCTCGCACCGGCTGAACGAAGTCGCCGGCGCCTTCGACGGGCCGCTCTGCCTTGTGCTGAAGCCGGCGAGCGCTGGTCGCCAGATGCCGAAACTCGGCCCCGGATCGGGCAAGATACTGGTGCCGGTCAACGGCACGGCGGTTGCCCGCCGCGGCGCCGAGCTGGCGCTCGCAATTGCCGCCGTCACCGGCGCGCCTGTCAAGATGCTCTATGTCGCGCGCGCCGTCCGCGAGGAGCCGCGCGACACCGTCTCGCATCGCCGCCGGGAAGCGGTGCTGAAGGATATCGTCGCGCTCGCAGACCGCTATGGCGTCGAGATCGAGACCGCCATCAGAAGCCGGGCCGCGGCCGCCGACGCCATCGCCCGCCAGGCCGGCCGCAATGTGTCGCTGATCGTCATGGGTGTGGCGCGGCGGCAGGGCGAGGAACTCATCTTCGGCGAGACGACGACGGCCGTCCTGCGCCGAGCCCCGTGCCCGGTGGTGCTGATCTCCGACGAGCGGGTGCAACGCGACGAGAGCGAGCGCGAGGCCGTGCGCACGGGGGCGGGGGCTGCGTGAAGCCGTTGGCCAACTGACATTTCGGGCGCGCCCGGCTCACCGCATCACATGCTTCTTCATCGCAAGGTGCGCATGGTGAAGGCGTCGTCCAGTTTCTGGTGCCGCCCGACTTCAATATGAGTTGTAGCTAATATAAAATGAATGCCTTCAATCGCTTTGCCGAAGAGAAGGAGGACAAGCATGGCCGCCTATCTGATTGCCGACGTCGATATCACCGACATGGCCATGTTCGACGAGTACCGGCGCGAGGTGCCGGCAACCGAGGCTCGCTATGGCGGGCATTATCTCGCGCGCGGCGGCACGACGCGAGTGCTCGAGGGCGACTGGGAGCCGCACCGTCTGGTCATAATCGAGTTTCCCGACATGGCTGCGCTGACCGCGTGGTACGACTCACCGGAGTATGAGAGGCTGAAGCAAATCCGCTTCCGCTGCGCCCACACGCGCATCATCGCCCTCGAAGGAGTGTTACCGGGGTAAGCGCTGGAATGCGCAATCTCCCCTTTTTTGAGGGGAGATTGGCATTTACAGCGCCTC
Organism: Mesorhizobium sp. M2A.F.Ca.ET.043.05.1.1; assembly: GCF_003952445.1. NCBI lineage: Bacteria > Pseudomonadati > Pseudomonadota > Alphaproteobacteria > Hyphomicrobiales > Phyllobacteriaceae > Mesorhizobium > Mesorhizobium sp. M2A.F.Ca.ET.043.05.1.1. The sequence continues at coordinate 2,489,419 of NZ_CP034446.1, read as the reverse complement.
GTTCACGCCATCTGCAGCTTCTGCCGGCTGGGCTGCGGCGGGAAGGCGATGGCGATGCCGGCCGCGCCCAGGCCGATCAGCGCCGAGCCGATGAACAGCCAGTGGTAGCTGGCGGTGGCGTCGTAGATCATGCCGCCGGCGAGCGGCCCGAGCGACATGCCGAGGCTGGAGAGCAGCGTCGCGGCGCCAAGCACCGTGCCGATGATGCGCAGGCCGAAATATTCGCGCGCCAGCACCGCGTAGAGCGGCATCACGCCGCCATAGGTGGCGCCGAAGATGACGGCCAGGAGGTAGAACTGCTCGATCCGGCCGACGGCAAGATACGCGGCGATCACCAGCCCCTGGATGGCAAGCCCGGCGACCAGCACCGGTTTCACGCCCAGCCGGTCGCCGAGCACGCCGTAGAGCACGCGTCCCCCAAGGCCGGCCAGGCCCTCGACGCTGTAGATCGACACCGCTGCCATCGGCGCGATACCGCAGGACATGGCATAGCTCACCATGTGGAAGATCGGGCCCGAATGCGCCGCGCAGCAGGCGAAGAAGGTGAGCCCCAGCACGATGAATTGCGGCGAGCGCAGCGCCTGGCCGACGCTCAGGCCGGGACCGTCGGCGGCGGGCGCCGGCGCGCCGTCGCTTGCCGCGGCCGCCGCCGGCGGCTGGCGCACCAGCAAGACGGCGGGCAACAGCAGCACCCAGGCCATCACGCCGATGTCGAACATGGCGGTGCGCCAGTCATAGGCGGTGATCAGCCAGCGGGCAAAGGGCGAGATGGTCATCGGCGCGACGCCCATTCCGGCCGAGACCAGCGACACGGCAAGGCTGCGGTTGGTGTCGAACCAAGCGGTGGTGAGCGCGATCATCGGCGCGAAGAAGGCGCTGGCCGCAAGGCCTACGATGATGCCGTAGCTGAGCTGGAAGACGATGAGCGAATTGGCGCGGCTCGCCACCACCAGCGACAGGCCGAGCAGCACAGCGCCAGCAAGCACCACGGGCCGCGCGCCGACCCGGTCATAGATCGCGCCCCAGGCGAAACCGCCAAGGCCCATGACGAGGAAGTTCAAGGTCATGGCGCTGGAGATGCCGGTGCGCGACCAGTTGGTGTCGAGCGACATCGGCTCCAGAAAGATCGCCAGCGAGAACATGGCGCCGAGCGCCACGCAGGTCATCAGCGCGCCGGCCGCGACGATGACCCAACGATAGGAATGGTTCATGGTTCTTCTCCATGCCGTAAGGCATCCTGTTTGATGCGGCACGATTTTTCCAGTCCACCGGGCCGCTTGCGTCCGAAGGACGCCGAAGCGGGGTCCGATCCTACAAATCCGGTTGCATTTTTTATCTGGTTTTTCCTATCGATTATTGGACTGCTGGAAAGGCCGCGTTCCTTCGCGCAGGGCGCTGTCTCGCCGGCCTCTCGAACTGTCAGCAGTCTTGACCACGCACCGGGCCCTTCTAGATTGAGCCGCGGCATCCAGGAGGCGTCACCCATGGAACTCTATCGCGGCCGGCTCATCGACCACATCCAGCTCGTGGTGCGCGACCTTGCGGCCAGCCGGCGTTTCTACGGCGGCTTGTTCGAGGTGCTGGGCATTCCGATCGGCGGCGAGGCGCAGGATTATTTCTGGGCCGACGAATTGTTCGTCTCCAGCGCCGACAGCCGCGCGGCGCTCGGCGTGCTGACCGGCCGCCATCATCTCGCCTTCCAGGCGAAGGACCGAGCCATGGTCGATGCCTTTTACCAGGCCGGGCTCGCCGCCGGCGGCAAAGACAATGGCGCGCCTGGCGAGCGCCATTACCATCCCGGCTACTATGCCTGCTTCCTGCTCGACCCCGACGGCAACAACATCGAGGCGGTGTTCCATGGCGAGGCCAGGCGAAGCGCCGCGGCGGTGGAGATCAGCTTCTAGCGAGCGGCGGCTGGCTCACGTCCCAGCCTGCCAACTCGAGCCCCCCACGTATTCTCTCGCGGTCCTCGGATCGCTCCATGCGCGTTTCCTCGACGATTTTCGCAATGGTGAGGCCATGCTCCAGGGCGCGTCCCTCGCGCACGCAGGCCAGCGCCTTTCCGGCGTCACCGGCCAGGGCGTAGCACGTTGCCAATCTTGCCCATTGCCAGGCGCTCTTGCGGGGCAGGCATGAGAAGGACGCCGCCGCCTCGCGGTAGCGGCCGAGGATCAGCAGGGCTTCGCCCCGGTCGTAATAGTACCAGGTCGGATCCATCGGATTGAGCTGGATGGCCTTGTCGAGCAGGGCCAGCCCGGCCTCGCCGTCGCCACGCAGCGCCCGGAAGAACCCGGTTTGGGCGAGCGTGTCCGCATCGTAGGGATTGAGATCCAGCGCGCGGGCGAAGTGCTTCTCGACCGCGTCGTATTCGTCCCGGCCGCGATAGAGAAGCGTCAGCGCCAGCATGCGGTGGCAGCGCGCCTCGTCCGGGCTGAGCGCGATCGCATGCAGCGCCCGGTCGCGCGCCTGGTCGAGCACGGCGCGCGGGGCGTCGTTATAGCCGCCGATGATAACCTCGGCGAGGGCCAGATAGGCATGCGCCAGCCCTGATTGCGGATCGAGCTCGATCGCCTTGAGGAAATGCGCGCGAGCCGCCTGGTTGACCCCTTCGCCATAGCTGCGCAACAGCTCCTTGCCGCGCAGGAAATGCAGATAGGCCTCGACATTGGCGGCGGGTGCCGGCAGGCCGCGCCGCATCACCGCGCTTTCGATGTTGACGACCAGCGCCGTCACGATCCGCTGCGCCACCATCGTCTGGAAAGCGAAGATATCGCCCGTGGCAAAAGTGAAGCCCTGCGACCAGACGCGCCGGCCGGATACCGTCTCGGTCAGAACCACGCGCGCGCTATACTCCGTCCCGGCGGTTTCGACGCGGCCTTCGGCGATATAGTCCGCGCCGAGCCGCTCCGCGGTTGCCCGGATGTCCTCGCGCGAATGCTCGGCCAGGGCGAAGGCCGAGTGCCGCGCCAGCACGGCGACGGTCTTGAAGTATGAAAGCGCGTTGGTGATTTCCTCGACGGCGCCGTCGAACAATGCCTTGGCGGTGGCGTCGGCGGCGTCCACATCAAACGGCAGCACCGCCACCGTGGGCTCCGCCCGCGCCGCGGCCGCCGCCGGCGGCTGCGCGGCCTCGGTCTCGGGAAGCTGGAAGAGGTAGCCCCGGCGCGGCACCGTGCGGATCAGCGCCTGCGCCTCGTCGCCAATCGATTTGCGCGCGTCGCGGATCGATTGGGTGAGCGAGTCCTCGCTCACGATGATGCCCGGCCAGACGGCCTGCAACAGCTCGTCCTTGCTCAGCACCCGTCCGGGATTGCGCGTCAGGAAGGCGAGCAGTTCCAGGGTTTTTGGCCGGACGGGCACAATCTCGCCGTCGCGCCGGAGCGTACCCCGGTCAAGATCGAGAACAGCGCCGCCAATTCGTAGCGCCAAGCCCTTGCCCCATCGACACGCCTGATTGCGCGGGGTTCATTGGGAGGGCAAATGCCGGCAAGGTCAAGCGCGAAACATGCCGAGCAGGCCAAGCCACGAACGGCGCCGTGCGGCGCTCGGTTCGACGCGAGCCTCGCCTGGCGCGGTCTCGTTGGGCGGCAGCAGGTAAAGCCAGGCCAGCATCTCGTTGGCCTCGCCGCAGCAGGGTCCCGCGATGCCCGCGGAAAGCATGCTCAGCGCTTCACCCCGCGACAGCGACGTCGGTGCAAATGATGTGTCAGTCCTCGCATGCATGATGACCTCCGTGGCTGGCGCCATGTGCCGCCATGAACGCCATCATCGTCCCGAGGGCGTCCGTTTGTCCTGAAACAATCCTGATTTTTCGCTGAATCCGTCCGGCCTAGCGGCGCCACAATGGCTTGGCGAGTTCGTCGCGCACCTGGTCCATCGTCAGGCCGATATCGCCGATGAGATGCGGCGTCTCGCGCGCCCTGATCGCAAGCTCGTGACGAAACCGCGCCCGCTCGCCCCATGCCGACAGCAGGTCGAACAGGCCGGGCCGCTGCTCGGCCGGGTGGGCGTCCGTCAGCGGTTCGCTGAGATCGAGCCGCACGGCGTCACGGAATTCGGATATGGTGTCGAGCATCGTTTTCATGGTCGGCTCCCTCGTTTGGACGCTGCCCCATGGATAGGGGCATGCGGGGAGCCTGAACCTTCGCCATGCGCCGAACCATCGGCCGCATGCAGTGTTTTGGGTCCTGCATTTGTAGTATTTTGATGGTTCTACGGTTGATCGCATCTATGCCCGCTGGCAGGACAAGCCATGAACCGCATCGTGACGACCTCGGAGGCGTTGTCGGACCGCGAGCGCGCGGTGGCGGAGAGGTTCGCCGCCGGCATGACCTATCGCGAGATCGGCGAGGCGCTGTTCATCGCGCCGTCCACCGTGCGCACCCATCTCGCCGCCATCTATGAAAGCTAGGCGTGCGCAGCAAGGTCGCGCTCGCCATGCATATCAACGCCATCGCAGCCGCGCCGGCCACGTCGCCGAACGGGCCCGAAGCTTCGCCGATGCTGGCGATATTCCCTATCGAATGCCTGAGTGCCGACGAGCAATGGCGCCGTTTTGCCGACGGCTTGTCCTCGGACATTACCGTCGATCTTGCGCGCTACGCGGACCTACCGGTCGTTGCCTTCCACACCATGAAGGCCCTTGGCAGCAGGCCGGCCGATTTCGCCGCCGACGGCAAGGCGTTGGGCGCTGCCTATATCCTGTCTGGTCAATTGCGAGCGGACGGCCGACGGGTACGGCTTACGATGGAACTCGCCGACGCACCGACCGGCGTCAGCCTGTGGAGCGAGCGCTTCGACCGGCCCGTGGAGGACATCTTTGCGCTGCAGGACAGCTTGACCGAAAGCGTCATCAACGTGCTCGCCGGCTGTTTCGGAACGATCGCCACGGTCGGGCGCAATGCGATCCGCCGCAAGCCGCCGGCTAGCCTGCGCGCCTACGACTGCTATCTGTTGGGCGTCGAGCAGCACAACACCTTCAGCCGCAGCGGCAACAGGGAAGCCATCAGGCTGTTTTCACGCGCGCTCGATCTTGACCCGACCCTGGTCAAGGCCTGGACCGAACTTGCCTACGCCTATTCGATTGAAGCCTGCAACGGCTTCGGCGACGATCTGAACGCCTCGATCGCCAAATGGCGCTGGGCGGCCGAGAATGCCCTGCGGCTCGACCCGAGCGACAGCACTGCGCACAACTGCTTCGGCGATCTCATGGGCTGCCTCGGCGATCTGGAGGCAGCTGAAAGAGCCCACCGGCGCGCCTTCGAATGTGGGTCTAATCACGCCGACACACTGGCGCTGCTTGCCGGCAGCAAGGCGCTGGTCGCCGGCGATCCGGCCGAAGCGATCCCGCTCATCGAGCGCGCAATGCGCCTCAACCCGCTTGCCCCGCCATGGTATTTCGGCATGCAGGGGCGCGTCCTGTTCACGGCTGGCAGGTACCGGGACGCCATAGCCGCGCTGCGACGGAGCACGCCGGATTCTCCGCACGTGCTGATATTTCTGATGCTCGCCCATGCGAGGGAGGGCGAGGGGGCCGAGGCGGCCGCCATCGCGGGCAGGTTGCGCACGGAATTTCCAGGCTTCTCGGTCGACGGCTTCATTGCGGGGTATCCCGTCACCAATCCCGACGCCGTGCGCGCTATCCGCGACGCGGCGAAGCTGGTGGCGATCCGTTAGCCGCCGCCCAGAAACGCCGCGATCAGCTTCAACATATTGCCGTCCCGCCCGAATTCTTTCGTGTCGAAGTCGCGGCTGCCCTGGCGCTGCGCCCTGGAGAGCTGGTCGAGATAGGCCGTCAGTTCGGCCCTGACCTTCTTGCAGCCGGGATCGTTCTCGGCGGTGAGACCGGTGCTGAAGGCGACGATCTTGTCGACCATGTCGACGATGCCGGCGCCGTGCACCTTTTCATGCGCGATCAACCCGGCCGCAAACCTGTCCCAGCGCGCCTGCAGGGCGGGGTCCAGCTTTCCGGCCGGCTTCGGCAATGTGTAGGTGATGATCAGCTTCGGCCGCGCCGACTTCAGCACGCAGGCGCTGCCTTGGGGCTGGTAGTCGCGCTGCCAGGTCAGCTTGAAGAACGTATGCGCGATGACGCGACTGCCGCCGCCGGCCGCGCCGACCAGCGGGCCTTTCTCGCCGATCGACAGATAGAGCTGCTCCGCGCTTTGCCCGGAGACGGCATAGGTCTCGATCCTCTCGATAGGCTTCCAGTCTGCCCGGGCAGGGGAGGCAAGAAGCAAGGCGCAAAGCAGGATGGCGAATTTCATGAGGGACTCGATGGGATTCCGTGCGTTAAAGCATGTCTCCCGAAAGTGGGAACCGGTTTCGGGATAAAGACATGCGTAAAACCAAAGACCTAAAGCGCATGGAGCGAATCCGAAAGATCGCGACGCGCTTTAGGTGCATAGCGGTTGTCTCATGCGAGATCAAAGCGCACGGGCAATCCGTCCTTTGAGGAAGGAGACTACGAGACGCCGCGCCGGAACCCGCTCCGCCCGTCATCCGTTTCCTTGGCCAATCATCCCAACCGATGGGGGAGGACAAGATGACCCGCAACGAGATCATTTCCGTGCTTGGACCGGTCGACGAGGCCGTCATCGCCGACATCGCGCTCACCGGCGCAAGCCTCGAGGAGCTGCGCGAGGCCTTCGCCTGGATCGGCGCCGACGAGGCGCTGGTGAATGAAGGCCACGCTATGCCCGGCGCCCGCGTGGCGAGACTGATCGAGATCCTCGAACCGCCAGACGACGAGCCCGAGGCGCCCCGCGCGGCGGACTAGGGCGCCGGCGCTTCATGGGGAGGCGTTATAGATCCCCATCCCTGAAACAAAAGCCGCGTTCCCGGCGTTTGCGAATGCAAACTCGCAAGGTGCGCTATTGCCATCCACCTCGATCAAGAAAACAGAGTACGATCCGACCAGCAGGATCCTCTCTGTGTGGTTCGTGGCCAGCGGCAAGCGCTACGACTTTGAGGGCGTGCCACCGGAGACTTACGCCGCGTTCCGGTCGGCCTTTGTCAAAGGCCGCTTTTTCAACGACCATATCCGCGGTCATTTCCGGTATCGCCGCGTTACCGATTAGCTGTCCTGTTCAAGCGGCTCATGCTCATCCTGGAACTGGTGCCACATAACCTGTCTGATGTCTTTGCAGTCGACGACCTGGCCGCACGTCTCGCAGCGATAGAAGTCGGAATTCCGAATGGAGCCCGGCGGGCGGTGCACCGTCACCCCTTTCGGCGGACCGAGCTCGGAAAGCCTGGTCATCCTCGAAGCTTCCTCGCCTCGCGCTCCAACGTCTTTCGGTCGTTGCCGTGCTCGCCGATCAGTTCACGCACCTGCTCGGGCGTGATGCGATGCTGTTTGGCGAAGTAGCGAACCTCGTAGTCCTCATTCGCCGAAACTCGGTCGCGGTCCCTGAAATCGCGCTTGGTTTTGTCGTCTGCCATAGCTGTACCTCCTGGTGAGAGAGAACAGAGTTCCGCACCGAATGTTCCCATTAGCTGCAGCTAACGGAACTGAAACGACCCTGCGCTATTGAATTAAACTTGAGTGATGCGTTGGGCCTCTCATGCGTAAGCCGGTTCGGCTGTCCTTCATTCGCCCGATGGAGCCTGAGCTTGTCGAGCAACCGCCAAAGGCAGACGGTTGGAGCCATGAGGTGAAATTCGATGGCTACAGATCGCAGATCGTCAAGGACGATGAAGGCGTCCGTGTGTTCACAAAGTCGGGTATTGATTGGACTGCGAAGTACAAGTCGATCGCCAAGGAAGCCGAAACCCTGGAGGCAAAGAGCTTCATTATCGAAGGCGAGATGATTGTGCTCAACGAAAAAGGCCTGTCCGACTTCCATGCGCTGCGCTCGGCTATCACACGGCGGCCTCAGGCTCTCTATTTCGTCGCGTTCGACCTCCTGCATCTGAATCGCCATGACTTGCGCGACATGGCCCTGAAAGATCGCAGGGAGGTGCTACAAGCGCTTATCCCGGCAGGTGGGCATATCCAGTTCTCGGAGGCTCTGCCGGGTACTGGCGACGCCGTTTACCACCTCGCGTGCGAGGCCAACCTGGAAGGCATCGTTTCGAAGCGCCTCGACAGTGTCTATCGCTCCGGCGCGACCATGAACTGGCGGAAAATCAAGTGCTACGTCGAAGCCGAAATGGACATCATTGGCGTGCAGCGTGAGGCGGGGAAGCCTGCCATGGTGCTGATGGCCGACAAGGGCCGGTACATGGGCGGTGCGTTTGTGACCTTCAAAGCCGACAAACGACAGGCTCTCTGGGAACGCGTGCAGGGCAAAGTTGGTGCTCCGCCTCCAAAGGGATTGGCAAAGCAGAAGGCGGAGTGGCTGAAGCCGGGCCTGGTCGGACGGGTGAAGTTCCTCAAGGGCGAGGAGACGTTGCGTCATGCCTCGCTCAAGGATTTTCGCGAAAAGTAGGATGGAGTTACTGCGATGCCAGTTCGCCAGAAGGCGCAGGACGCCGGAATTCTCGAGCCTGCTGAATTGGAGTTCCTGGCAAGGGTGTTCGACCGGCTGAAAACTGAGGAGCAGACTGCCGATGAACGTGAGGCCCTGGCGTCACGAATCCTCGCCAACTTCATGGCCGGCATCGAGGATGAGGAAGAGCTTGTTTCGCTGTCACGGCTGGCTCTGGGTCGCTCACACATGTCCTAAGCGGCAGCACGGTCGTTGCCTCATTAGTCGGGCTAGCTGATGCTGCCAAGCTACAGCCCTTTACATGAGATTCCATTAGAAAGGGCTTGTGCGGGGTTTCCTGGGTTTCGGGCGGACCATCCGGGGAAAGGGGCGCACAGCAGTTTGAGGGAAGATGACCCGTCGGCTTAGGTCGGCGGGTTTTTCTTTAGAGCGACGGCTCTCATTTGAGATCGCACCTCAGATCGGTCGCGAGTCAAGGAGCGGTCCGCCATCCGCCGGCGCCACGTTCTATTGTCGGCGGTGATCTGGCCTTTCGGATCTACTATCGAAGCGCGCCCGTCCGGCGCAAAGACAATTCCCCCAGCCTCTAAAGCCAGCCGCACAGCAAGCACACTGCTAGGCCGGGTGTTCTTTAGCCCGTTTTCGATTCCGCTGATCGTTGCTTCGCTGAGATTGGCCTTGGAAGCAAGTCGCACCCGCGACCATTTCAAGAGGGCGCGGGCGAGTCTGACCTGTTCCGCCGAGAGCTCATGTCGACTGTCCATAAGTTTGGAACATTCAATCTCGCTAAAATGTTCCGGGTGGGACCGATTTTCGCAACGAAGCAGGTGCCGGCGCGGCTGCCAGGATTTAACATTTGACATCGCGGCCGTGGTGGCGATGCGTCAGTATCGGGCCGTCCCATTTCTACCCAGGAGTGGACACCGGTCTGCGATCGAGTGTCACGGCAAGATCGCAGACCGGCGCGCCTCATCGCGCAAGCTGTTGCCGCCAAGCTACAGCCCTTTACCCGAGAATCTATTGACGCCGGAGCGGCTGAAGACGGCTTTTCCGTAAAAGCCTTGGCACGAGCAGCTTTCAAGTCCGTTGCTTTGCCTTGCCAGACGCAGCAGGCAGCTCGGGTGCGCTCGCAAGGATTTCTCGGGACCGCTTTATGAGTCGGCGGTTCTCCTCAATGAGCTCCTCAGCTTCCTCAATGCGCATAATGGTTTGCTGCTCCATCTCATCGAGGGGCTGAACTGGGCTGTTGGACTCGCCGACCTGTTGCATGACCATCCTCAATTTATGAGTACCCGCGATCCGCCGGGGGACAAAACTCCTGACGGCTGGAAACGGTTCCCTGAGTGGGCCGACAGGAGGGGGATAGGGTGCCGGCGCCTACGCAGGAAGCATGGGTGCTTCTCCCTACTTGCCCCTCCAACGCCTCCCGTCATAGCTTTTGCCGCTTTGGCCGGAGGAAAAGCGTTTGGAGACCAATGTCGTCATTGTCGGTGCCGGCCCGGCCGGGCTCGCCGTCGCGGCCTGCCGCAAACAGGCGGGCGTCGATTTCCTGATCCTCGAAAAGGCTGATGAGGTTGCGCCGTCCTGGCGGCGGCATTACCGGCGGCTGCATCTGCACACGGTGAAATCCTTCTCCTCGCTGCCTTTCGTGCCGTTCCCGAAAAGCCATCCCCGCTACGTTCCGCGCGAAAAGGTGGTGGCCTATCTCGATGCCTATGCCGAGCGCTTCGGCCTTGAGCCGCGCTTCGGCGTCACGGTCAAATCCATCCGCCGCGAGGGCGAAAAGTTCCTGGTCGAGACGGACGCCGACGGGATCAGCGCCAGCAAGGTCGTCGTCGCCACCGGCAACAACGCCCAGCCGATCATGCCGGATTTCCCGGGCATCGAGGATTTCAAGGGCAAGGTGCTGCACAGCGCCGCCTACACCGAAGCGGCGCCCTATGCCGGCAAGGATGTGCTGATCGTCGGCATGGGCAATACGGGCGCGGAAATCGCGCTCGACCTGGCCGAAAGCGGCGCTCACCCCACCATCTCGGTGCGCAAGGGCGTCCACATCGTGCCGCGCCAGCTGTTCGGTGTGCCGATCCAGATGGTGGGCATCGCCAGCCGGACCATGCCGCAGGCGCTGAACGATTGGATGTTCCCCAAGATCCTCGACCTGGCGCTGGGCCGGCTGGAGCGATACGGCATCGTGCGGCCAAAGCAAGGCATCCTGCAAGGCATCGAGGCCGGCCGCATTCCGGTAATCGATATCGGCACCGTGGCGGCGATCAAGGAGGGAAAGATCGGGATCGCGCCGGACATCGCAAGCTTCACCGGGGACGGCGCGACATTCGTCGATGGCGTGGAGAAGAAATTCGACGCGGCCATTTTCGCCACCGGCTATCGTCCGGCATATAACGCCTTCCTGCCGGCGGAGCTCAGGCCGAACAAGAGCGGCGTCGACGCGCGGGCGAGCGAATTGGGCGTCTATCTCGTCGGCTTCTACAATCCCGTCACCGGCCTGCTGCGCGAGATCGGCATCGAGGCGCAGGCAGTGGCGAGGGATATCGCAGGGAGATGAGGAGGTCTCGGCCAACGGGATACGCCGAGTTCCTTCGCCCCCTCTCTGTCCTGCCGGACATCTCCCCCTCAAGGGGGGAGATTAGACTTCACCTCGACTTTCGCTAATCTCCAGCGCCGCGAGATGAACGCCGTCGCTGAAGCTGCCAATTTCCCCCTTGAGGGGGAGATGCCCGGCAGGGCAGAGAGGGGGGCCTCGCGCCGACCTTGCTGAATCATGAATCGGGTGGCGCTAGCTTCTTCCCGCATGCGAAGCCACCTTATCAACCGGGGACACGCGCCATGCTCATGCTCTACGATTATCTCCCGTCGCAAAACGCCTGGAAGATCCGCGTCCTGCTCGGCCTGCTCGGCATCGCTTACGAAACCCGCATCGTCTCGATCTTCGAGGGCGAGAGCCGCACGGAGGCCTTCCTCAAGCTCAACCCCGCCGGCGCCGTTCCGGTGCTCGCCGTGGACAATGGCCAGGCGATCGCCGAGTCCAACGCAATCCTCATCCTCGTCGCCGAGGGCACGCCCTATCTGCCGGCGGACCGGCTTGCCCGCGCCAAGGTCATGCAGTGGCTGTTCTTCGAGCAGTATTATGTCGAGCCGGTCATCGGCTCGCTGCGCTTCTGGAGCCTGACCGGCCGGCTGGAGCGCAACCAGGCGCTGGTCGCCGGCAAGCGCGAGGCGGGTGTGCGAGCGCTTGGCGCGCTGGAGCGTGGCCTGGCCGACACGCCTTTCCTGGTCGGCGATACGCTCACCATCGCCGACATCGCCGTCTATGCCTACAGCCACCGCGCCGAGGATTGCGGTTTCTCGCTCGCCGACTATCCGGCGGTAGAAGCCTGGGTGGAGAGGGTGGGCGAGGCGATCGGACCTGGCTATCCGGTGCATCCCTACAGCATCGATCCGCATTCGGGCGGGTGAGCCGCAGGAACACGGCGGCGGGCGGGGCGTTTCCCAATGGCATTCCAACCAGAGCCATGGAGGCCCGCAATGGTCCGCACCCTTGCCCTCGCAACCCTCGCCACCGGCATCATGAGCCTGCCCGCCGTGGCTGCCGAGCAATACTGGGTCGCCAGGGACGCGGTCTCCAAGCAGTGCGAGATCGTGCCGAAGAAGCCGGATGGCACGCTTGTCGTGGATCTCGGCAAGAAGACATACCCAAGCGAGGGGGAGGCGAGGAAAGCAATGGAAGCGAGGGCGGATTGCAAGAACAAGTAGAGCGTTGAGAACCGCGCCTAAAGCGCGTCGCGATCCTTCGGATTCCTTCGGATTCGCTCCATGCGCTTTAGGTCTTGATTTTACGCATGTCTTTATCCCGAAACCGGTTCCCATTTTCGGGAGACATGCTTTAGCGGTCCACCAGCGACATCGTGCGCTCGTTATACCTTGGCCCGGACACCTTGTCGGGCGTCAGCGCCATGTCGAGCCCCAGCATCTCGGTCGCGTCGAGCGTGATGTCCGCCGCCGCGACATTTTCCTCCAGATAGGTCCGCCGCTTGGTGCCGGGGATCGGCACGATGTCGATGCCGAAGTCCGGCCCCTTGGCGAGCAGCCAGGCGATCGCGATCTGGCCGGGCTTCACGCCTTTTGCCGCGGCAATGTCGCGCACCGCGGCGGCGGCCGCGACATTCAAGTCGAAATTCTCGCCCTGGTAGCGCGGGTCGCCGCGGCGGAAATCGCCCTGTGGATAGTCCTCCGCGCGCTTGACGTCGCCGGCCAGGAAGCCGCGGCCGAGCGGGGCGAAGGGCACCAGGCCGATGCCCAGCTCCTTCAGCGCCGGGATGATCTCGGGCTCGAGGTTGCGCTCCCACAGCGAGTATTCGCTCTGCAGCGCCGAGACCGGATACGCGGCATGCGCGCGGCGGATGTTGGCAATGCCCGCTTCCGACAGGCCGAAGAAGCGCACCTTGCCCTCGGCCACCAGCTCGCCGACCGTTCCGGCGACATCCTCCATCGGCACCGCAGGGTCGACGCGATGCTGATAGAGCAAGTCGATGTGGTCGGTGGCGAGCCGCTTGAGCGAAGCCTCCACCACCTCCCGTATATGGTCGGGCCGGCTGTCGGTGCCGGACTGCTTCCCATCGACGATGCGGAAGCCGAATTTCGTTGCGATCGTCACCTTGTCGCGCCGGCCTTGCAGCGCGCGCCCAAGCAGTTCCTCGTTGACGAACGGCCCGTAGACCTCGGCCGTGTCGAGAAAGGTGCAGCCGAGCTCGATCGCCCGGTGGATCGTCGCGATCGACTCCGCCTCGTCGGCCGGCCCGTAGGACTGGCTCATGCCCATGCAGCCGAGGCCGATGGCCGAGACTTCGAGCCCCTGGCTTCCGAGTTTGTGTTTGCCGAGGCTCATATGTCCTTGTCTCCCGCGAAAAATCAGCGCTCGCGAAAGTATAGGGCAGGGACAGGACACGTCCAGCGCCGAGCCGGCGGCGTTTGATCGAGGTCAAGGAAACCTCAGAGCGGCGCCGTATAGTCGGTCCGTCTTGGGAAGGACACAAGGCGGGCGGGTGGTTCCGGCCGACGCCACTCCCTCGGGGCCCTGACGGAACCACCCACACCGACGTTTGGCAATATCGGACAAAGGCTGTAGCGCGTCGCCCGAACTCGTTTTCGGCGCGACGCGCTTTTTTATGCATCCAGAGTCCACGCCGCGCCGGTACGCCCGCCTCAACTATAAGGCGACAGGCACTGCTGGCGAGGACCGCCATAGGGCTGGTAGCTGTTGTCCCAGGCGCGATAGGAGCGGTAGCGGTCATAGCACCAGCGCACATGGGCGGCCGCCAGGCGCGCCGCGGGGGCGGGGGTGGCGCGACCGTGGCGGCCGCCACGCCGGCCGCGAAGGCGGCGGCCGGGAACCAGTAGCCATTGTAGTAACGATAGCCGGGCCGTACGCGCCAATAGCCACGGTAGCCATTGTAGTAATAGACGCCGCCGACGACGTAGAAGCCGCGCCGGTACCAGACCGGCGTAGCCTGGCTGCTCACGGATGCCTGTCCGGGGGCGGGCACGATCGGAACGGCCTCGGCCGGCGAGGCCAGCATCGATGCGCCGAGCACCAGGCCGCAAAAGGCCGTCACTATCCATTTCATCGTCTCTCTCCTTTGTTGTGTGTCACCTGGGATCACGGGGGGGTCACGGGCGCTTCAGCGCCCGCAGTTCGGAAATCGAAAGCGCGCCGTCGCCATCGGTGTCCGCCTGCAGCAGCCGGTCGGGAATGGCGGCCGTGAATTCGTCGCGCGAGATCTTGCCGTCGCCGTTGCGGTCCATGCGGCTCGCCTCAGCCTGCAATCCCGCGAAGCGCGTGGCCTGGATGTCGCGCTCCGCCTTGACCTGCGCTACGGCCGCCTGCACCTCCTCGGGGTCGAGCACGCCATTGTGGTTGGCGTCCAGCCGGTCGAACATCCGCGCCCGCGCAGCCTGGATCTCGCTGAATTCGAGCTTTCTGTCGCCATTGGTGTCGATGCGCCGGAACGCTTCCCGGGCGCCCTGGTCGGCGGCGAAGGCGCTGCAGCCGCACAGAAGCAGCCCGGCGAGCGCCGTCACAATCTTGGTCATCTGGGTCTCCGCTGTAATCGACGGCCCGCCGCGGACCGTCCTTGCAGCGCCTCCTACGCAGGAGCCCGGCGGCTCCTACGCGCTGCCCGCGAATTTTTCGGAAAGTTCGATGCGCGAGGCGCCGCGCTGTGGCGGCCGGCAAAAAAATCCGGACGTCGGCGTAGGAGCACGAACCGGGCTGCGTATTGGCCGACAGTCGCCCCCCGCGACGTTACATTTCGAAAGGACCAATCATGAAACACTCAGCAATCATTGCGGGCCTGCTTCTCGGGCTCGCTCCGGTCTGCGCCGCCGCGGCGCAGGACATGCCCGGCCAGCGCATCCTGCAGCGCCTCGACACCAATGGCGATGGCGCGATCTCGAAGGACGAGATGCTCGCCGCCCGCGAACGCCTCTTCAAAAGGCTCGACCGCAATGGCGACGGCGTCATCGACGAGAGCGAGATCGAGACCGCCCGCCAGGCCATCGATGACCGCGCCCTGGCAGCCGAGGCCCGCCTCGGCAATCGCTGGCGACGCATGGACAGGAATGGCGACGGCAAGGTCACCGAGGATGAGTTCCAGGCCAGCACGCCGCTCTTCGATCTCGCCGACCGCAATGGCGACGGCAGGCTCTCCGCCGACGAGATCGCGGCGATCCGCAAGATCGTGGCTGCTCATGCCAATTAACCAACCTGCCTTCCAGAAAGGAAATGACATGCTTTCAAGATTCAAACTTCCGCTGCTTTGCCTCGGCGCGATGGTGGTCTGGTCGGCCGCTTCCCCTGCCTCGGCCGAGGAGTGGACGCGCAAGACCGCGCATGGCGGCGAACTGAGCCGCAGCGTCGACCGGGACGGCAATATCTACACCGGCTCGACCACGCGCACCGGACCGAATGGCGGCACCTACACGTCAAACTCAACCTGCAAGGCCGGCGTTGTTGACCGCTGCTCCAGGAGCTATTCTGCCACCGGGCCGAACGGCAAGACCGTTTCAGGCCAGCGCTACAGCGCGGTCGGACCGTTTCGCGGCCGTTCTGTCGGCAGCTTCACGGGCCCGAACGGGAACACGGTTCACGGCTTCCGCCGTTGGCGCCGCTGACATCTGGTGGTGGACTTGACGTCGGAATTCGTTCTTCGCCCGAGCCGGATCGTTGCGGATTTCTCCCTCGCCGCCGGAGGCTCCTCGACCGGTGCCCGCCGCCGTGCGGGATGAAGCCGCAGATGGCGACGAGGAGCTTCTGGCCCGCATCGCCGCCGGCAGCCAGGCGGCTTTGTCCGCGCTCATGGCCCGTCACGGCCGTGGGCTGCGGACATTCGCCGCGCGCTATCTCGGCCATGCCGCCGATGCCGAGGACGTGGTGCAGGAGGTGTTCGTGACCGTCTGGAAACAGGCCGCGCGCTTCGACCCCGGCCGGGCGCGCGCCTCGACATGGCTCTACCGGATCACCGCCAACCGCTGCATCGATCAGCGCCGGCGCCGCGCGCTGCGCAATTTCTTCGGGCTGGACGACATTGCGGAGGAGCCCGCCGCGCCGGAAGCGAATGCCGAGACAGCGACAGCGGCGAGGCAGGAACTGGCAATCGTGCGCGATGGCCTGTCGCGCCTGCCGGAGCGCCAACGGATGGCGCTGCTTCTGAGGGCGGTGGGCGAGCTTGACATCGGTGCGATCGCCGAGGTGATGGGCGCCAGCGCCGGCTCGGTCGAACAGTTGCTCGTGCGCGGGCGCCGCGCGCTCAGGGATCATTTGGCAGATGCGGCCGGCGGCCGCGAAAGGAAGTCCTCATGACACGCGAGGAATTCGAGAACAACCGGCGCCGCTTCGGCGACGACATCGATGCCTGGCCTGCGGCCTTGAGAGGGTCCGCCCTGGCATTCATGGCGCTTGAAGGCGATGCCGTCGCCGATGCGGCGCTCGACAGGCTCGTGCGGCAGGCCGCGCTGGTCGAGGGCGACGACCGCGCCTTGGTGCGCAAGGTGCTGGCCCGCATCGATCGCGGCGCGGCGCGTCCTTCGCTGCTGCTGCGCTTCCTCGTCGCGCCGGCCGGCATCGCCGCTTGCGCCGCGGCCTTGCTCGTCACCGCGACAATCGCCGGTTACCAGGTGGCGCGTCTTCAGGACCAGTCGCAGGATTCCGAGCTTCTCGCGCTCGCCGCGGGGGCAAGGCTGCCCGACGACGGCGGACCGCCGATCGCCGGCGATGCGGGCGAGGGCGACGCGCTATGACCGGTCGTTCATGGATCTGGGCTGCGGTGCTGGTCGTGCTTGCCCTCTCGCTCGCGCTCAACTTCTTCTTCATCGGCTATGCCGCGCATGGCCTGCGCCAGACGGCGGTTGCGCGCGGGCTGCTGGCGGAGGTCGCGGGCGCCTACTCGCCAGAGGTGCGCAAGGAGTTCCGTTCGGTCATGCGCGACAACCGCGCCCGCACATTCGAAGCCCTGCGGCAGCTGCGCGCGGCGCGCGCCGACCTTGCGGCGGCCGAGCAGGCCCGACCCTTCGACGAAGCGGCGGTCAGGCAGGCGATGGCCGCGGTGCGTGCCGCCACCACAAACCTTCAGGCAACGGTGCAGGACTACCTGCTTGCCGCCATGAAGAACGTCAACGCGAAGCCGGGAGGATGAGCCATCGCCCCACTCGCGGCACAATTGCCGTGACCTATTCCAGAGCAATTCCAGGAAAAGTGCGGAGCGGTTTTCCGTCCGGAATTGCGTAAATACAAGGGCTTAGAGCGGTTCCGCGAATCCGTGAACGCTGAACCGCTCTGGTGTCGGAACCATGATGACGAACCAATGCGGCACGACCGGGTTGTCCTGATATTGCTCTGGCGCGAGTTCGTCGTCGGCCTGCGGGCGATGCGGCGCCCCGATCTCGCCTGGATCGGGCTCGGCGGCGGCGCGCTGCTGGCCTATGCGATCGCCGATATGGTGCTCGCCCTGCATGCCGCGGCGCCGAAATTGCGGGACGACCAGCTCCTGTGGACCCTTGGCCTGCCGCTCACCCTGGCCGTGCTCGGGGCACTCACAGGCAACGCGGTCGCCAGGCTCTGCCTTGAACGGGCTTTCGCGCCCTTCCTCAAGGCGCTGCCGCTTGGCTCCAGACAACGCCGCCCCATGGCCGGCAGGGCGACGCTGGCGATCTTCGCACCGCTGGGTGTCCTGGTTGCCGTTTTGGTCGGCTTCGCCTGCGCGGTCATTGGAAAGCCGTTGCCGGCGGCCTGGGGCCTGGGCGCGGCGATCTTGTTTGACTTGGGCTTCGGCACGGCCGCTCTTTGGCGCCTGTGGCGGCCACGCCTTCTCCTCGATGACGCGGCAAGCCAGGCCGTGTTGGTTGGAAGGCCGTGGCTGCGCCGCTTCGACCGGGCGCGCCCGCGCTGGCTTTCGAGCTGGGCCTGGAAACTGCCGGGCGGCCATTTGCGGCCGTCATGGAAGCTGGCCGCGGCCGGTCTGCCGCTCGCGGCCGCGGCCATCCTTGGCGCATGGGCAAGCCTTGCCGGCCGCACGGCCGGGCCGGCGGCGGTTGCGGGCCTGGCGGGCGGCATACTTGTCTTCATGCTCAGCCTCCGCTGCCAGCCGCTCGGCTCGCCGGTGCTGCGCACGGCGCCTATCGGCTTCACGCGCGTGTGGCTGCGGCTGGTGCAACTGCCGCTGCAATTGTCGCTCGCCTTCTTCCTGCTGCCGGCGGGCGCGGCGCTCGCGGCCGAGCCGTCGGCATGGGCCGTGCCGGTGGCGGGCGGACTCTGGCTGCTGGTGCTGAACGGCGCCTATGCGGTGTTCGGCGCCTATTTCCTGAACGCGCCATTCGTCGCCATGTTGAGCTTCGCCAGCGCGCTCGCCTATGCCAGCTACGAGACGCTCGAATATGGCCGCACCGTGCTGATCGGCCTGGCCGCGCTGGTGTTCTTTCTGTGGCATCGCGCCCGACAGAGGTATCGCAATGGCTGAAGTGCTTGCCGTAAGCGGGCTCAGCGCCGGCTATCGCGGGCGCGCCGTGGTGCGCGGCATCGATCTTTCGCTCCGCCGGGGCGATGTCGTCGGCCTGCTCGGCGCCAATGGCTCGGGCAAGTCGACGCTGATCAGGGCGATCACCGGCCAGATCCCGTTGCTCGGCGGCAGCGTGACGATTGACGGCATCGAACTTGCCGCCGCGCCGGAGCGCGCCAAGGCCGGCTTCGGCCTCGCCATCGAGCCGCACGAATTGCCGGCGGCACTGTCGGGACGCCAGTATATCGAGCTCGTCGCCTCGATCCGCGGCTGCGCGCCAAACGACCTGCCGGGTGCCGATCTGCCGGGCGCCGACCTTCTGGAGCGGCTCGAGCTCGGGCGCTGGATCGACCGTCCGATCGCGGAATATTCGCTCGGCACGCGCGCCAAGATCGCGATCCTCGCGGCACTTCTCGGCCGGCCGCCGCTGCTGATTTTGGACGAAACGCTGAACGGCCTCGATCCGGTTGCCGCCTGGGAGGTGAAGCGCGTGATCACCGCGCTTTGCGCGAGCGGCCGCCACGCCGTGATCGTGTCGACCCATGTGGTGGAAGCCGTGCCGGCGCTTTGCAATCGCGCGGTGCTGATGGCCGACGGAAGCCTGAGCCGGAGCTGGGATGCAGCGCAGCTGGCCGAGGCAGGCAGGGCGCCAGGCGCCTTCGAGGACAGCGTCATGCAAGCGCTGCGAACGCGGGCCGCTGCCTGATGTCGATCTAAGCCATCGGCAGCATGCGGCGCATGATCAGCGAGGCGTGGCCGCCGACGCCGTGGGCCGCTTCCCGGCGCTCGACCACTTCGAAGCCGTGCTTGCGGTAGAAGGCGATCGCGCGGTCGTTGCCTTCGATAACCTCCAGCGCGATCGACGGGATGCCGGCATGCGCGGCAAGCACGGCATGCAGAAGGTCGACCGCGAGCCCGCTGCCGAATGCCTGCGGCTCGATATGCAGCCGCTCCAGCGTGACGTCGCCTTTGGCGTCCATCGCCGCCATCGCATAGCCGGCGATCGCGCCGTCGGCGCGTTCGGCGACGAAGGACATCTTGTTCTCGTCCTCGAGTTCTTGCGCAAGCTGGTCCGGCGCGTGCCTTTCGTCGGAGAGCCGGGCCACGGTCTCGTCGCCCATGATCGGCGCGTAGGTCCGCCGCCAGGATTGGCCGAGCAGCCGCGACACATCGGCAAGATCGTTCCTCGTCATCGCCCGGATGCGGGTCATGGTCGTGTCCTTGTTTCGATTTGAAGATAGGGCGAAGCGCGGCGCGGGGCCAATCCCCGGGCGCGCGGAAGGCGCGGATCCAGTCGGCGCCTTTCGGGCGTTCAAGCGGCTATCACGGGCGGCGCAAACGATCCTACCTGCTTGATAGCCCGCTGCCGGACCGATAGAGGCGGCAGCGGGCCATTGATGTTACGCGTCCCGCCGAGCAGGAGACATTGCTCACCCTTGGTTTAAGCGGGCATCGCCAGGGACTCGACTTACGGATTCGTAAGCTCACTCACGATGACGTGCCCAAGGCGCGCCCGGCGGCGCCACGCCTCTCACGCCGCGCGCGGCTCAGCCGGCTTTCCGGTTTCGCGGAACCGTCGGCCTAAGACCATCAACTGCCGCGCGGTGTTGTTGCGCAGGCGGCGCAGGCGCCATTCCAGTCCCGTCTCGGTGGTGATGCGCTTGGCATAGATGCTGGCGCGCAGGGCCCTGGTGTCGGCCGCAACCTTGATCGGATCGTCATAGAAGGCGCAGATCTTGTCGGCCGCCATGCCGGGCGTTTCGAGCCAGGCGGGGATATGCGTGGAGCTGAGGCAATCGACATCGGTTAGCACACGGTTTATCCCGTCGCCTTGCGCAGGGCAGGTCGTGGCGAACGCATCGCCGATGAAGACCACGCCGTCGCGGCGATGGCCCCGTGTCGTCGTCAGGCTGACCTGTCGCACCTCGACCTCGCTGGCGACGGCGAAGTTGCCGCACCGCTGGGCGATCTCCGGCATCAGGTCCAGCAGCATCTTTTGCGGGTTCTCGCGGAACGCCCGCACCCACGGGTCGGCGACTGTCCGATAGACGAACATGTTCGCCCGCAGCCGCTCGCCGATCCGGAAGATGGTAAGAAAGGCAATGCGATCGGCGACCCGCCTTGCGTAGAAGGTGAGGGACTGCAGGCCGAATTCCTGCGGCGTGATCGCGAGATCGAAGCCCATCGAGAGCGAATGGGCCTTCGATTCCTCGATGCGCTCGACGCCGATGGCACGCCGCACCGCCTCGCTGTAGC
Organism: Mesorhizobium sp. M2A.F.Ca.ET.043.05.1.1; assembly: GCF_003952445.1. Taxonomy (NCBI): domain Bacteria; kingdom Pseudomonadati; phylum Pseudomonadota; class Alphaproteobacteria; order Hyphomicrobiales; family Phyllobacteriaceae; genus Mesorhizobium; species Mesorhizobium sp. M2A.F.Ca.ET.043.05.1.1. The sequence goes on along the minus strand of NZ_CP034446.1, from coordinate 2,468,664 downwards.
CCGTGGCCACCACCAGAAGCCGGGCATCGATGACGGAGCCGTCGGTGAGCACCAGGCGCTGCCGGTCCGGTCCGGTCGACACCTCGGCGACCTTGCCCACCGTCAGCGGCACTTCCGGAGGCAGCGCCGCGCGCATGCCGTTGACCAGCGGCGCGTAGGAAAAGGCGTATTCGAAGGTCTGCTTGCGCTCGAACAACTGGCCAAAGCGAAAGACATGGAGATCGGTCATCGGCGTGGAGAGCGATCTGAACACCTGGCCAAGGCCAAGCTTGTCGAACAGCCCCATCTGTTCGTCTCGGGTTTTCTCGGCCCGGAATTCGTCATGGTGGACACGATGCGGATCAATCAGCGCCACCTTGCGGCCAGCTTTGGCGAGCGTTATCGCCAGAACGGTTCCGGCCAGCCCGGCGCCGACGATTGCCACTTCCGCCTCGGTCCGGCCGGCCGGGGCTGCGGGCGTTTCGCGGTTCTCGGTGGTGCTCATTGCTTGTCTCCAAGGCCCGTTGGCATGTTCTCTCGCCGCTGCTTCCAGCGCGGCGCCATTGCCGAACCATCTATGAATTCCAGCCCGCCCGCTTCGTTGAGCGTATGCAGCTTGCGGCCGGCCCAGCCGGCGCCGGGATTGAGGATCGTCTCGACGACCTGTTCGAAGCCGGTGTCGTCGAGCCGCGTGACCCGCGCGATGCCGAGCGCGGCGCCATAGCTCCTGCGGCAATCCTGCACCGGACGCAGAAGCTGCCCGCCGCGGCTCACCATGCGGCCTGCGGGGCGCGCCGACGCGATGTCGATCAGCAGCGGGTTCTTCGGATGTGGTGTCCACGGCCCGCGGAAATCCGGCGCCGACCACAGATGCAGCTGGTCCGAGAAAGCGCCGCCGCCGTCGCGCACGGTGGCGAACATCCACCAGCGCCCGCCATGCTCGGTGAGCGTCGCGTCGCTGGCGACGATGTCCGACAACAGCGTCGCTTCCTTGACCCAGCCGCCGGGGAAGGCGGTGGCGCGGTAGAGATCGACGGTCCGGTTGGCGCCGCTTTCCGGCACCATCCACATCTCGCCGTCGCGCTCGAACACGAAGGGATAGGAGAGGTGGTAGGGCAGTTCCAGTACCGGCTTCGGGACGCCCGCCGGTCCGTTCGGTCCGAAAGCCACCGCCGACAGGATCGCCTTGCCGGTGCGGTGGATATAGTCCTCGACGAACAGCGTCACCTGGCCGCGGTAAAGCACCGGGAACGGATCGGCGTAGAAGCGGCTGCCGTCGTCGGCCAGGTCCCGCCAGCCCGATTGCGGATGGGCGCGCAGTTCGTAGAGGTCCCTGCCTCCGGTCTCGCGCCAGCCGACCCGCCAGTGCGGAGCGTTGTAGCACAGATGATAGATCTGCTGGACGATGCGCCGCGCCGTCGCCTTGGCGGCCCGCACGCTGAGCTTCGTGGCTGATGGCATAAGCGGGGACGACGCCCCGGATGGCGGTTCGGGCAGCACAGGCAGGTGCGAGCGCGCGGCGCCATTGACCGCCGCCACGATCAGGCTGGCCGTGCGCGCCAGCATGTCCTGGAAGGACGCTAGCGCAATGCCGTGATATTCGGTGCCGAGCCGCCCTTCGGCGATGGTCGCGCCGTTCTGCTCCAGCCGGGCGAGCGGCGTGCGGCCGGCTAGGATGAGCGCCAGCAGCGCTTCCTCGCCGCAGACGCCGTCATAGGCGAGTCGCCATACCTGTCCGCCTTGCGGCTTGACATCGCCGACGAGGTCGATCGTGAGATCGGCCGGCGTGGATGCCCTCGCATGGCCGGCGAGCGTCGAGATTGGCACACGCCTGGCCGTCCCATTGGCGGGCAGGCGGTGGATAAGCGTCTCAAGCTGGAACAGCGCCTCGGCCGCCTGCGGCACACCGCCCGCCGCCGGACGCGCGTCGACGCAAAGCTCGATCCCGGGCAGCTGCGACAGCCTTTCGGCCAGCGCGACATGGAAAGCGCGCACGCGGTCGCCGTTGAGGCGCAGGCTCAGGCGCATGGCCGGTCCCCGGGCGTCTCGCCTCCGGAGTCGGCAGGCAGGCCCGCCGGGTCTAGTTCCCGCCGCATACGCACGATGTCTCCAATTTCAGCTGCACCTAATTTCCACCGTGTCGGTGCAAACTTCGTGCCAGGGCAGGCCCAATTTATGAACATAATTAACAGTGTTTTAATCGTTGCCGGGAATAGCTAAGCCAACGCCGCATTTCTCGTCTTGCCGGCCGATGGAGCGTTGTCGGAGCGACCTTTGCAACCACCCCTGCTCATGGTGCCCCAGCAGAACGCTCCGGAGGCGGTCGCGCCGGCGCCAGCTTATTATGCGCCCGCACCGGCGCCAGCGTCCGCCACGGTCGAGCTTGGCGATCTCGGCCGCATCCTGCTGCGGCGCCGCTTCCTGATCCTCGCCGTCACCGCGCTGCTCACCGCATTGACGCTCGTCTACACCATGCTGACGCCGGCGCTCTACTCCTCGACGGCGCAGATCATCGTCGATCCCGAGGACCTCCAGGTCGTCACCAACGACGTCAATCCGAGCCGCATCTCGCCCGACGGCGGCATCACCCAGGTCGAGAGCCAGGTCAGCGTCGCGCAGTCGAACGGCGTCCTGCTGCGCGCGATCAAGGCGGAGAACCTCACCGAGGATCCGGAGTTCAACGGGCAGGGCGTTCTCGGTCGCTGGATGGGCATGCTCTTCGGCGACAGCGACACCGACAGGACGGCGACCACGCTGGATTCGCTGCGCCGCGTGCTCGCCGTGAAGCGCGACGACAAGGTTCTGGTGCTCAACATCATCATCACCGCCAAGAGCGCGCAGAAGGCGTCGGACATCGCCAACGCCATCGCCACCGCCTACCTTGCCGACCAGGCCGACGCGCGCAAGGAAAAGGCGGCCAAGGCCTCCGAGGCGATCACCGCGCGGCTCGACGAACAGCGCAAGCGCGTCGAGCAGGCCGAGAACGCGGTCGAGGCCTATCGCTCGCAGCACAACATGGTGATGGCCCAGGGCAATCTGGTGAGCGACCAGGAACTGACCGGGCTCAATGCCGAGCTGACCGCCGCGCAGGCGCGAACCCAGCAACTGAAGGCGCAGGTCGATCAGTTGCGCAGGCAGGGCAGCGCGCCGGACGCGACCTCGGAAGCCACGCGCTCGTCGACGATTTCGAGCCTCAGGGCGCAGGAAGCGGCGCTGGTCGACCAGATCGCCCAGCTCGGCACCGGGCTCGGGCCGCGCCACCCCTCGATGATCGCCGCCCAGCAGCAGTTGCGCGACCTGCGCGTGCTGATCCAGCGCGAGCTCGGCCGCATCGTCACCGCGGCGGAGACCGACTATGAGCGGTCCCTGGCCAACCAGCAGGCCCTGCAGGCAAAGGTGCAGGCGCTCAAGTCGAAATCGCTCGATACCGACCAGGCTTCCGTGCGCCTGCGCGAATTGCAGCGCGACCTCGACGCCGTGCGCACCGTCTATGCCAACTACCTGCAGCGCGCCCAAGAAACGCGCGAGCAGACCAATGTCGACAGCACCAATGCCCGCATCATCTCCTATGCCATGCCGGCGCTGAAGAAGAGCTGGCCGCCGAAGGGGCTGCTTGTGTTCGGCGCCGTGTTTGGCGGGCTGGCGCTGGGCATCGGCATGGCGCTGATCGCCGAATATCTTTCGCCGACCGTGCTTTCCGCCAACCAGATGCAGTCGGCCATCGAAGCGCCGGTGCTGGGCGTGCTGCCGGGCAGGGGACGCCGCCGCTTCGGCCGCGCCGGCGGCGTGGCGCAGAAGACCGACGCCGTGGCCGGGCTCGCGCTGCAGCGCATCGCCGCCGCCACCAGGCGCCCGCCCGACTGGCCGCTGGTGCCCTCCATCCTGGTGGCGTCGCCGCCCGAGGACAAGGCGCAGCGCTCGAGGGTTGCATGGCAGCTCGCCAACGCGGCGGCGGCCAGGGGCCGCCGCGTGCTGTTCATCGACATCAATGCCGGCAAGGGCCAGAAGGACCCGCAGCCCGGCGTGCTCGATGTGCTGCGCGGCGAATATCCGCTCGATGCGGTTAGCCGCTATGCGCCCGGCAGTTCCGTCGCGCTGATTGGCCGGGGCCGGCCGGCAGCGGTGTTCCAGGAAGCGCAGGCGCTCTACTTCGCCCATCGCATGCTGGCTGAGGCCAATCGCAGCTTCGATCTCGTCGTCATCGACGGCGGCGCCCTGGCCGACGACCTCAACGTCCTGCCGCTGGTCGCCATGGCCGATGAGATCCTGCTCGTCGCCAGGCTGAACGCGACGCCGATGCGCGACATCGCCTCGACCTCGGAGGCGGTCTCGGTCATGGGGCGGTTGCCGACCGGCGCCTTGCTGGTCGACGAGGCGGCCTGACATGGCCTCGATCCTGGCTGGTCCCGTCCGGCCTGTCCCGGCCCCGGGCTACGGCATGGTGGGCCCGCGCACTGTTCCGGTCGACGCGCTGACCCGGCTTGGCATCACCGTGGCGGTGCTGCTTCTGTTTTCCATCTCGGGTGGCATGCTGTGGCTGGCCGGCTACAATTACGACGGCCTCCAGGGCAGCCCGCTGAGCAAGATTCACCCGTCCACCTATCTCTTCGTGCTCGTCTTCGTCTGGCGCGCCTGCACCTTCGGCAATCCGGTCGGCTACGTGGTCCATGTCACCAACAAGCGGCCGGCAACGATGCTGATGGCGGTGATCTCGACGGTGCTTCTCTTCGTTGTCATCCTCAGGCAGCGCCCCGGCATGGCCGGCATGATCGACACGTTCGTCGCCCCGGCGCTGGTCGTGCTGCTGCTGAGCGAGGACGACGAGAAGACCTTTGCCCAGCTGCGGATCGTCATCCATGCCGTGATGACGGTGAACGCGCTGATGGCGCTGTTCGAGTTCGGCACCAAGCATCTGGTGTTCCCCTATAGGTTCGACGGCGCCGTGTTCGTCAATGATCTGCGCTCCACCGCGCTGCAGGGGCATCCGCTCTCCAATGCCACGGTCACCTCGATCTATGTGCTGGCGCTGCTGTCGGGTTCGCGCTCCCTGTCGACGTCGCTCAGGCTGGCGCTAGTCGGCCTGCAGTTCTGCGCGCTGGTCGCCTTCGGCGGCCGCTCGGGCATGGTGCTGACGATCCTGCTCGGCGGCGTCTATCTGCTGATCCAGGGCCTGGCGCAGCTCAGGACCGGGCGCGTCAACCTCTTGGGTGCCGCCCTGGTGATCATGCTCGCCGCGCTGCTGCCGCTGGCGGTCGCGCTTGCCGGCTATTACGGCTTCTTCGACGCCCTGCTCCAACGTTTCGTCTCCGACAGCGGCAGCGCCAATGCCCGCGTCGAGATGTTCGACCTCTTCCGGCATCTTGAGCTGCGCGACCTGATCGTCGGCCCCGATGTCGACCTGCTCGACAGCATGCGCCGCATCACCGGCCTGGAGCAGGGCATCGAGAACCCGATCCTGCGCTTCACGCTCTACCAGGGCGCCTTCTTCACGCTTCTGATCTTCTTCGGCTTCGCGCTGTTCATGCACGAGGTCGCGCGCCGCTGCCATCCGGGCATCTGGCTGCCGATGCTGGGCTGGCTCATCCTGCTCAACACCTCCGAAAGCATCGCCTCCAAGACGACGCTGATGACCAAATTCGTGGTGATCGCGCTGGCGCTGTATAGGCCGGCGCGGGGGATCGCGGGACCGGCGCCCGGCGATGGGAGGAGGCGACACCTTATGCGGTCGTCATTCTAGGGCGGAGCAAGGAGCGAAGCGACGCGCGCAGACCCTAGAATCCATGCCGTGACGCACGAGCACCGCAGCGGTGCAGAATGTTCACCAGCCAATTCCGCGAAATAGCTCGAACCATTCCGGATTGGTCTTCTCGATCAGTTCGACCTTCCATCGGCGTGGCCAGCGCTTCAGCGACGTTTCGCGCTGGATAGCATCGGCTATGTCGAAGTATTCCTCGTACCAGACCAAACGCTGCACACCATAACGTATGGTGAAGCTGGAGCCTTGGCCTGGTCTTGTGCTCGGGCATCCGGCGCGCAAGGTCATTGGTGACACCAATGTAGATCGTGCCACCTTTCTGGCTTGCGGTCATGTAGACGTAGCCTGTCATGTTGCGATCTTATCCAGCATCATCGCCAGACGCTATTCTGGACCGTTGCGTTCTACGGCCAATGTCACGGCATGGATTCTAGGGTCTGCGCGCGTCGCTTCGCTCCTTGCTCCGCCCTAGAATGACGACCGCGAGAGGTTTGCACCCACAGCCACTCCGCTCGCCTGATGCCTCCGCGTCCCAAGCAACACCAGCGGCACCGCGACCAGGTTGATCGCGATCACCGACAGCCAGATGGCGCCGGGCCATTCTTTCTGCGTGGCGAAGTAGACAGTCGAGAAGGCGAGCGGCGCGATGATGGTAGCGAGGCTCACGGCCGAGGCCAGCACGCCCTGCAACTGGCCCTGGCGCTCCGCGTCGACCTGCCTCGTCACCAGCGCCTGAAAGGCCGGCGTGCCGATGCCGGAGAGCGCGAAGACCGGCATGATGGCGAACACCATCCAGCCCTGGTGGGCAAAAGCCATGACGGCGAGCGCGACGCATGCGCAGGCGATGCCGGCCACGAACGCCTTGCGCTCGCCGAGCAGCCGGGCGGCCGGGCCGGGCAGGAAGGCCTGCGCCAGCGTCTGGCAAAGGCCGAACGCGCCGAGCGAAAGCCCGATCCAGAGGCCGTTCCAGCCGAATGTGTCGAAACCCCACAGCGCCCAGCAGGTGCCGTAGGCCTCGCCGGCGCCGGAGAGGATGAAATAGACGAGGACGATGGGGAGCAGTCCCTTCATCGAGAACACCCAGCCGAGCGGCTTCAGCGGATTGAGCGCGGCGAGGTCGATCTTCCTGCGGGCGGGCGAGCGCGACTCCGGCAGGACGAAGACGGCCAGGATGAAGTTCGCGGCGTTGAGCAGGGCGGCGGCGATGAAGGGCAGGCGGATCCAGTGGTCGCCGAGCACTCCGCCCAGCACCGGGCCGATGATGAAGCCGATGCCGAACATGGCGCTGAACAGGCCGAAGCGGCCAGCGCGCTTATCCTCGGGCGTGATGTCGGTGATGTAGGCCGTTGCCACGGCAATGTTGGCGCTGGTGAGCCCTGCGACGGCGCGGCCGATGAACAGCATCCAGAGCTGCGGCGCGAAGGCCATGATGAGGTAGTTGATCGCCGCGCCCGCCAGCGAAATGAGTAGGACCGGACGCCGGCCCAGAGTGTCGCTCAAGGCGCCGAGCACCGGCGCGAAGACGAACTGCATGGCCGCGTAGAGCGCGGTCATGACGCCGATATAGGCGACGATGTCGGGGCTGTGCGTCACCACCTCGAGAAGGCGCGGAAGGATGGGAAAGACGAGGCCGACGCCGATGGCGTCAAGGCAGATGGCGGCAAAGATGACAACGAGGGGTTTATTCATGGGTGAGCTCCGTGAGCAAAGGCTTGTTCGCCGGGGCGGATCGCATCGCGCCGGGTATCAAACGTGTGTGTACTGAGTTTTAATATGTACTGAGTACACATATTGCGTGTTGGCGAAGCGGAGTCAATACGAATATGTACTGAGTACATAAATCATGCTACGAGAAGCCATGCCCGAACCATCAGACCGCCGCGCCCGCAAGCGCCTCGCCACCCGCAAGGCCATCTCCGACACCGCCACGCGCCTGTTCATGGAGCGCGGCTTCGATCATGTGACGGTGGACGAGATCGCCGGGGCCGCCGATGTCGGGCGCATGACGGTGTTCAACCACTTCCCGCGCAAGGAAGACATGTTCTTCGACCGCGACGAGGAGGGGCGCGAGATGCTGCGCGACGCGGTGCGGCAGCGCCCGGCCGGCGTCGCCCCGCTGGAGGCGCTGTGCCGGCTCGCGCACCGGCTGGTGGCGGAGAAAAGTCCCGTCGTCGAGTTTTCAGCCAGAAGCGAGCGCCTGGTGCCGACAGTCGCCGGCAGCGAGACCCTGAAGGGGCGGGCGCGGGCGATTCGCGACGAACTGGCCGACCTGGTCGCCGCGGCGCTGGCCGAAGCGGTCGGGCGCGATGGCGCCGATCCCGACGCCCGTCTCGCGGCAAGCCTGCTGCTGGCGACCTGGACGGTCGCCTTCCTCGAAGCGCATCGCACTTTTCGCGAGACGCGCAGCCGAGAGAAGGCGAATGAAGCTTTCCTGGCGCTCGTCGACAAGGGGGCGACGGGCCTGAGAGCCGCAATGGCCGGCACGCCTTATTTGTGAGCCGCTGGCTCGATTTCGCAAAAATGTATCGGCTCCCGCCCGCCGGCTCCCGCATCAAACCAAAGCTTTGGCGTGGTTTGCTGATTCAACAAATCAAGTTGGCGGCATCGTCAAGCCGAGCGCCTCGACCATGGCGGGATCGAGCGCGCGGGTTATGTCGTCCATCATGCCCATGCCGTCGAACAGGTCCCAGAACGCCCAGGGAAAGCCGGCGGCTTCGGCGCACTGTCGGACGTCGGCGATGTAGCGGGCGCGGTCGGGATTGGGCGCGGCGGTGTAGCGGGCGTCGGTGCGCAACGCGCCGAACTCGCCCATGATGATGCGCCCGGGCGCGATGCCATGGCCGTCCGCCCAGTCGCTCACCTGCGCGAGATAGCCGTCGATGAAGCGGCGGTCGGGCTGGGCGTCGAAATAGACTTTCAGCACCTTCTCGGTCTCTTCATAGGCGGCCTTCTTGGCTTCGTCGGACCTCTCCGTATCATCAGCCATCCTGGCCCGGACCGAGGCCAGCGTCTGCTCCAATGAGCCGGCCGAGGCCGGCCACGGCACGTTGTTCAGCGCGCGATAGACCGGCTCGCCCATCCATGGCGCGCCCTGATGGCTGAACAGGTAGGGTTCGTAGAAGTGGAAGGTGAACAGGATTGGCTCGAATTCCGCCAGCGGCGCCGGATCGAGCGCGGTGAGGCCCCGCACCATCGAGCCGCAGCCGCCGGTGGTGAGCAGCGGCAGGTCTTTCGCCGAGCCTCGCGCGGTGGTCAGCAGCGCCGCCTGCACCTTGGGCCACACCTCGGAGGTGCAATCCTGCGGCGGCTCGTTGACCGGCTCCAGCGCGACCCTGCTGGGCGCCATGTCCTTGAGCATACCCGCCACGTCGGCGACGAAGGCCCGGTAGCGGGCGAATTCCGGCGCGCCGGTGCTGGAAACCATGCGCTCGGGGTTCCAGTAATGGGTGGCGCCATTGGCCTGCACGTTGACGATGACGCCGAGATCGGCGGCTAGGGCGGCTTCGACCGCAGCGCCGAGCATCGCCATGAGGTCGCCGCGCCGGCCCGCATCGGCGGCCAGGAACGGGCCCGGATCGACAGGCAGGCGGATGAAGTCAAGCCCGCTGGCGCGCAGCCGGGCAAGGTCGGCCGGCGTCGGCACGGGGCGCTGCGACTGAAAGGGCGGCCAGTCATAGTCGGTGCGTGGAGCGGGAAATTCGCGCGTCAGCGCAAACCACGGCCAGGCGTTGACGCCGCGCCTGAAAGGCCATTCGCCGGCGGCGCGCGCTTTAGATACAAGCGGCGGGACCGCCAGCGGCGCCGTCGCCGCGACCAGCGCCGCGCCGAGCAGACGGCGGCGAGACCAGCCGGTCATGCGTGCCCAGTCATGCGTGCCCCAGTCATGCGTGCCCCAGTCATGCGTGCTTGGCCCGGTCGGCTTGCGCCGGCGCGGCGGTGGCGCCGCCGAGCTGCCGCAGCGCTTCCTTCTCATAGGCGGTGAGCACGTCTTCCCAGCGGAAGGCCTCGCGGGCGCGTGCCCGCGCCGCCTTGCCGCAGCGCGCCACCAGCGCGTCGTCGGCCAGCGCCGCGTCGATCCGCTGGCTCAGGCTGTCGGTGTCGTTGAAATAGATCGCCGCCTCGCCGGCGACCCAGCGGTTGTAGCGGTTGTCATGCGCGATCACCATGTTGCCGGCAGCCAGCGCCTCGACCAGCGAGGGATTGGTGCCGCCCACGGTGTGGCCGTGCATATAGGCGCGCGCATGGTAGCGCAGCGCCTTCACGGTCGCCTGGTCGTAGATCGCGCCCGGCATGATCACCGTGGTGCCTGCAGCCTCGCGCACGGCGCGATGGTAGGGGATCTCGTCGTTGAGCGTGCCCAGCACCACCAGCTTCATGTCGCCGCGATCGCGGCGACGGAAGGCTTCGATGATCGGCAGGATGTTGTTGTCGGGTTCGATGCGCGCGATCGAGACCAGATATTTGCCGGGCTCAAGCCCGAGCGCGCGAACGGGTTCCTCCGGCGCCGAGGTCACCGGGTCGGCGCCATAGGCGATGGTGGCGATGGCACTGCGCGGCCGGCGCGTCGCCAGATGGTCGGCGATCGCAGGGTGGTCTGCGATAAGCCGTTGCGAGAGCCAGGCGCCGATCCATTCGTTGAGCCAGAACCAGGCGCGCGCCGCCGGCCCCCATTTCGGCCGCCGCCACTCGATGCCGTCCATGTTGGTGATGATCTTGCGCCGCATGAGCCTGAGCCAGGTCAGGAACACCGCGCCGTTATAGCCGAGCACCAGGCACACGCCGGGGCGCCTGGCGGCGTCGAGCACGCATTGCCAGTCGAATTCCAGCGTCGCGCGCGGACCCCTGGAGGCGACCTCGATGGTGATGAGCTCGATGCCGCGCCAGATGTCGCTCGTCACCCTTTGGTCGACGCGCTCGACTTCCTTCTGGCAATAGACGCCGACCTTCCAGCCGCGTCCGGCCAGGAAAAGCGCCAGCCGCTCGGCGAAAGTCTCGAAGCCGCCGTGCGAAGCCGGAATGCCGCGTGTCCCCAGGATCAGGATCGAAGGCTTTTCGATCGGGTTGGAAGATCGTTCCGGTTTCAAAATAAAAGGATTCCCCCGGGGTCCGGTCATGGTTGTCGCTATGTCAATGACCGCCCAGCAACTTCCGTGCCAGGGGTACCCCCAGGGTGGATACTCGCATGAAGGTGTAAAATTTCTCTTCAGAACGCGGGGCTTGCTTCATTATCGGTCAACCTTCGCGACGTATCTGTGTCGATACGGGGCACGGTCGGGTACCAGGGCCGCAGCAGGGCAATCAGGAAGCCGGCATGATCCTTGCTCCCGGGCCTGCAGTGGCCACCGCCGGGTGGAGCGGCGTGCGGATTTGGCATGAAGTTTCTTCCGCGCTTCAAGGGTCCGGTGCCGAGCGGACTCGGGGTGCAAGGTGGAAAGAGAGTGATGCGCATTGCCTGCGTTCATCAGGGCTACGAGCTCTATGGTTCGGACCGCAGCTTCGCCGAGAGCGTGGCTGCGCTGCGCGCCGCGTTTCCGGCCGCCGAGATCGAGGTCGTGCTGCCGCGCGAGGGGCCGATTGTCGAGATCCTCAAGCCGCATGCCAGCCGCATCGTGTTCGAGCCGCTCTGGGTGCTCAGGCGCCAGGCGATGCTCAGGCTCGCCACCGTCGAGATGGCGCGGCTGCCCGCGGCGCTCTGGCGCGCCTGGCGTCGAATGCGGGGCAGCGAACTGACCTATATCAACACCTCGATCATCGCCGACTATGCGCTGGCCGCGCGGCTTTTGCCGCGCAAGGCGCTGCTGCACATCCACGAGATCCCCGAGGGCATATTGCGCAAGGTGCTTGTCGCCCTGATGCGCTGGAGCCGTGCGGACCTGATCTTCAACTCGCGCGCCACGCGCGCAACGTTCGGCGATCCGCCGGCCCTCGACGCCAGGGGTCGGCGCACGCATGTCGTCTATAACGGCGTCGCCGGGCCGCTGGCAGCCCTGCCGGTGACCTATGACGGCAGCCGCCCGCTCCGGGTCCTGCTGCTTGGCCGCGTCAACCGCATCAAGGGGCAGGAGGTGCTGCTCGAAGCGGTCGCCTCGCTTCCCGCTGGGTTGCGCAATCGCGTCGAGGTCCGTCTCGTCGGCGGCGCCTTCGAAAGCGTCGAGCGCGAGCAGGCGCTGGCCGAGCTGGTCGGTCGCATGGGGCTGACCGGACATGTCGAGGTGCTGCCCTTCGTCTCCGACCCCACCGACCACTATCGCTGGGCCGACATCGTGGCGGTGCCATCGCGCCGCCCGGAATCGCTCGGTCGCGTCGCCATCGAGGCGATGGGATGGGGCAGGCCGCCGCTGGTGTCGGCGATCGGCGGGCTGGTGGAAGTGGTGGCCGACGGCCAGACCGGCTGGCATGTGCCACCGGGGGATGCCAAGGCCCTTGCCGGCAAGCTCAGTGAGATCATCCAGCGGCCGGAGCTCTGGCGCGGCTTCGCCGCCGCCGCCCGCGCGCGCTACGAGACGCTCTTCAGCGAGCATATCGCCGCCGCCGCGATCGTGGCGATCGTGGCCGACAAGCTGAAGGCCACGCCGCGGCGGGGACGGGCGCGCGTCGCCCGCGAGGCGGAGACGAGCCCGTGAAGTTCACCTTCCCGGCCCATCTGGTGCGGCGCCTCATGCTGATGATCGGCGGCGAGGCGATGCAGAGCGGCTTCCACTTCGCCCTCAACATCGCGTTGCTGCATCTTCTGTCGGCCGAAGGTTACGGCCTCTTCGCGCTGACCATGGTGATGGGCGGCGTCGGTCTGTCCTATATCCGCTCGCTCACCGCCGTTCCGGCCGCCATATGGATGGGCAAGAGCACCAACAGCGCCGGCGTCGACGCCTATGACATGACCTTCGGATCGGCCGCGCTTGTGGTGGCGCTGCTGATGGGGCTGGGCACGGGGCTGCTGATGCGCCTCTTGGGCGACCCGAGCGGCATCGGCGCCGCCTGCTTCGTCTGCGCCTGGTCGCTGCGCAGCCATATGCGTACGGCATTCTTCGCGCGCCGCATGCAACTCGTCGTCTCCATCAGCGACGCCGCATTCACGATCGCGGGCATAGTGCTGGCGGCAGCGGCGATCTGGTTCTTTGCGAACGCGCTTCAGACCACCTTCTATGCACTTGCCGCGGCCAATATCGTCGGCATCGCGGTGCTGGTGAAACTGGCGCGCCGCAGGCTGCGCGTCTCGTTTCGCGCGCCGACCTGGCGGCGCTATGCAAAGCTCTGGCCGCAGCTCTGCTGGTCGGGGTTCAGCGCCACCACCACCAACATCCAGGGGCAATCCCTGGCGCTGCTGGTCGCGGGTATCGCCGGGCCTGCCGCCTACGCCCCACTGGCTGCGGTGCTGGTGCTGTTCGCGCCGCTGCGCATCTCCAGCCTTGCCTTCTCGAACATGCTGCAGCCGGAACTTGCAAAGCTGGTGCGCAACAAGGAGTTCGACCGCGTCTGGACGCAGGCCAAGATCTGGGCGCTCGTCATGGGTTGCGGCAGCCTGGCCTATGGCTGCGGCGTCCTGTTCATCCTGCCGATGATCAAATCGCAGGCTCTGCAGCATGCCTCGGTCGGCCTGATCGGGATTTTCGCCATCGCCAATTTCGTGCCGATCATGGCCTATGTGATGCCGCGCGTGGTCCTCGAGATTCTGGGCGATTTCCGCATCGTCGCCTTCATCACCATGGCCGGCGCGATCGTCGGGCTGGCGACGATCGGCATCCTGCTGGCCGTCGCGCCGTCGACATGGGCGCTGGCCGGCGCCGCGGTGTCGGAGACCTTCGTGCTGGTGGCCTCATGGTATTTCACGGCCAACCGCATGTGGAACCTCAAGCACCCCAACGAGCAGCGCCCCACGATGGTCGGCGCCTGGCGCCGCGCGGCGACGCTCGCCGTGCAGAGACGATAGGAGAATGATGTGGCAAGCCAGGCAATGCCGATGGCCGCGATGACGACCGGCCTGGCCGAGGGCGGGGCCGCGCCGCACGCCGGCACCGCTGGCATCGCTTACGTGGCGCAGTTGCACACCAGCCTCGAAACGGCCAAGCCCCTCTGGCTGCGTCTCGAGACGACCGGCGTGTGCACCGGCCACCAGCATTTCGCCTGGGCCGAGGGGATCGTCGAGCGGCTCATGCCCCCGAAAGCCGAACTGGCCATCGTCGAATTGCGGGACGCCGCGACGGGCGAACCTGTGATGCTCGTGCCGCTGATGCGGCGCCGCGCGTTCGGCCATTGGGTGATCGAGTGGCTGAGCTGCGGGGTCTGCGACTACGCGGCACCCTTGCTCGCCGACGCCACGCCCTGGACAACGCAGTCCGCCGAGGCCGCCTGGGCGGCGGTGCTTTCCGTGCTGCCGCCGGCGGACCGCATCCACATCACTGGTATCCCGAAGGAGATCGGCAGCGTCGCCAATCCGCTCGCCCTGCTTTCGCCGGCGCGCGATTCCATCCATTCCCGCTACGGCATCGCCATGGACGGCGACGCCGACACCGTCGTCAAGCGCATCTGCCGTCCGTCCTTCGTCAAGGCCCTCAACAAGGACCTGCGCCGGCTGGACCGCAATGGTGGCCTGGCGCTGGTGGAAGCCGACACGCCGGCGTTGGTGGACTCGATTTTCGGCAAGCTGGTCGAAATGCGGCTCAGCCGTTTTCGCGAACTCGGCCGGTTCGATCTCCTGGCGCGGCCGCCGGTCGCCGATTTCTACCGAAGCGCGGCGCAGCGCGGTCTGAAGGACGGTTCGGTACGCGTCTTCGGCCTGCGCGCCGGCGACGTCATGGTCGCGGTCCAGTACCTGGCGGTCCATCTCGGCACACTGCATGCGCTGCTGGTCGCGATCGACCAGGCCGCGGTGCCCAACGTTTCGCCCGGGCTGTGCATCATGGGCGAGCTGATCCGCTGGGGCCGCGGGCAGGGCTTCGACTATTTCGACCTGTCGGTCGGCAACCAGAGCTACAAGGAGCATATGGGCGCGGTGAAGTCGGTTCTGTCCGAACTTTGCTACGGCATCACGCTGAAAGGCCTTGCCGCGAGCGGCGCCATCAACTACCGCGGCCGGGGCGTCGCCTTCGTGCGCGACAACCCGCGGCTCTTCAAGCTCGCGCAGGACTTCATGCAGCGCTGGCGGCGGCTGCGGGCGGGGCGGTGAGTGGGCCACCTGCGCTGGCCAAATTGACTCACATTCCGCTCTCCGCCATGCTTATGGCAGCCGCATTCTTCGGCGGCAGCGTGTTCGAGTGAGGCCATGGCCAGTCCCGTCGCCAGAGAAAAGTCCCGCCGCGCCGCGGTGAAGTCCGCGCTCGAGCGCCACAAGGTCTATGTCACCGCGCAGCGCTTTTCCGGCGGCACCTACAGCGCCCGCGTCCTGGTCGATGGCGAGGCCTACTGGGTCGACGAGTTCCGGCTGAGCCAGCTGAAGCAGGGGCTGACCCCGGCCGAGCTGGAATTGACGCCGGCGATTGACGATTGATCTCTTTCCTTTGCTCCGCCGCACTATAGGAAAATCTCAGATGCTGGCGGGACAGCCCCCCTCTCTGTCCTGCCGGACACCTCCCCCTCAAGGGGGGAGATCAGATATCGCCGCCGGTTTCGCCAATCGCCACCGTTGCAAGAGAGGTGCCGGCGCTCGAACTGCCAATCTCCCCCTAGAGGGGGAGATGTCCGGCAGGACAGAGAGGAGGGCGAGGGAACTCGGCGGTCGCCGTATTCCATTGCGTTCTTCGGCGCCTGATCCATGCCCGCCAACCTCAAACCCTACCGCGCCAAGCGCGAATTCTCCCGCACCCCCGAGCCCGCGGGCGGCCTCGCCTCCGAGGGCTCCAACCGCTTCGTCGTCCACAAACACCACGCCACCGCCGACCATTACGATCTCCGCCTCGAAATCGGCGGCGTGCTCAAAAGCTGGGCCGTCCCGCGCGGGCCGTCGCTCAACCCGGCCGACAAGCGGCTTGCCGTCGAGACCGAGGACCACCCGATCGAATATATCGATTTCGAGGGCGTCATTCCCGAGGGCGAATATGGCGGCGGGCCGATGATCGTCTGGGATACTGGCACCTGGGCGCCGATGGAGGATGTCGGCAAAAGCCTGCGCACCGGCGCCTTCAAGTTCCGGCTGGCCGGCGAGAAGCTCAATGGCGGCTGGATGCTGACGCGCCTGAAGCCCAAGCCCGGCGAGGACGAGAGCAAGAAGAACTGGCTGCTGTTCAAGGAGCGCGACCTCGCTGCCGATGCGAAACGCGACATTCTGAGCGAGCGGCCGGAAAGCGTGAAGTCCGGCCGCCGGATCGAGGAACTGGGGGCGCCGCCGAGGAAGCGGGAACGTCTGCCTCCGAAGCTAGGTTCGCTGAAACCAGGCGCGCTGCCCGGCGCGCTCAAGGCCGCGCCGCCAAGCCGCATCGAGCCGCAGCTTGCCACCCAGGTGCCGAATCCGCCGGGCGGCGAGGGGCCGGCGGAGAAGACGGGCGAGCTGTGGCTGCACGAGATCAAATTCGACGGCTACCGCACCATGGCGCATGTGACGGATGGCGAGGTGCGGCTGATCACCCGTGGCGGCATCGACTGGACCGGGCGCTATGGCGATCTCCCGCAGGCCTTTTCGCGCCTGCCGGTCGCCCAGGCGATCATCGACGGCGAGATCATGGTGCTCGACGACAGGGGCATCTCGCGCTTCGCGCTGCTGCAGGACGCGCTGGCCGAAGGCGCAGGTTCAAAGCTGCATTTCTACGCCTTCGATCTTTTGCATCTCGACGGCTGGGACCTGCGCAAGGCGCCGCTCATAAAGCGTAAGGCGCTGCTTGCCGAGCTGCTCGCCGGCCAGGCCGCCAATGCCGCCATCCAGTACAGCGACCATGTCGAGGGTGACGGGCAGGGCCTTTACGATCAGGCCTCGGAGCTGGGGCTCGAAGGCGTCGTCTCCAAACGCGCCGACGCCATCTACATGAGCGGCCGCACCAAGAGCTGGGCCAAGGTGAAGGCGCAAAAGACGGATGATTTCGTCATCGCCGGTTACACCGTCTCCGACCGGGCGGAAGGGCTGGCCGCGCTCGGCATGGCCGAGTTCGAGAATGGTGAGCTGCACTATCGCGGCAAGGTCGGCACCGGCTTCGACCGCGACATGGCGACCGAGCTGCTTGGCAGGCTGGAACGGCTGACGGCCGGCGCCAGCCCGCCGGAAGGCGTGCCGCGCGAGATCATGCGCGAGATGCATTGGGTGAAGCCGCTGCTGTCGGCGCGCGTGCGCTATTCGAATCGCACCGCCGACAATGCGATTCGCCACGGCGTCTTTCGCGGATTGCGCGATGTCGGCGGGCTGACCACGCCGGTGCCGGTGAAACGCAAGCGGCTGATCGCCGAATCCGACCTCGCCACCATCTGGGTCACCAATCCGGAGCGTCGGCTATTCGGCAAGACCGGGCCGACAAAACTCGACATCGCCGTCTATTACGCATTGGTCGGCGATTTCATGCTGCCGCACATCATCGGCCGGCCGGTGTCGCTAGTGCGGTGCCCGACGGGAAAACCGCAGGACTGCTTCTTCCAGCGCCACGCTTTCACCGGCATGCCGCCTTCGGTGGCGGTGTTCGAGAGCACCAACTCCGAAGGCGAGACGAAAACCTATCTGTCGGTCGAGGACGCCAAGGGCTACCTGGCGCTGGCGCAATTCGGCGTCGTCGAGTTCCATACCTGGGGCACGCACCGCACAAAACTCGACGGGCCGGACCAGATCGTCTTCGACCTCGACCCGGGCGAGGGGATCTCGTGGCGCGAAGTAGTGGAGGCTGCGGTCCACATCAAGGGCGGGCTGGAAAGCCTCGGCCTGGTGCCCTTCGTGAAGACCTCCGGCGGCAAGGGCATCCACATCACCGTGCCGGTGACCCGGAAGCAGAACTGGAAGAAACTGCACCAGGCGAGCAGCGCCATTTCCACCTTGCTCGCGGCAAGCGCGCCCGACACCTTCACCACCACCATGGGCAAGGAGAACCGCAAGAAGCGCGTCTTCATCGACTTCCACCGCAACGCCCGCGGCCACACCTCCGCCGCTCCCTATTCGCTGCGCGCCCGCACCAACCTGCCGGCCTCTACGCCGGTGAGCTGGACAGACCTCGAGACGATCGACGCGCCGGAGGACCTGAACTACGCCTCGCTGCCGGGCCTGCTGGAGACCTCGGGCGATCCCTGGGCTGAGATCGACGAGGCGGCGCGGGATCTGCCTTCCCGTTTTTCGTCATCCTAGGGTCTGCGCGCGTCGCTTCGCTCCTTGCTTCGCCCTAGGATGACGAAGCTTCGGGGCTTCGGCTAATCTCCAGCGTCTCAATCCACTCCATCGACGCTAGCTACAATTTGAACTATCCTCCGCGCCAACTGGCCTCAGAAAACACTTCGCTAGGATTTCGGCAGTACCATCACGGGTCGGTGTAGGATTTCCGCAGCCTCAATCGTCCTACGGACGAAGCGCTGCAAGAGCATGATCGCGACAGGACCATGCTCCAACATAGTGTCAGTGCATGGCCGCGTAGGAGTTCATCATGGCGCCCAGGGCAAGTTGGAAAGGTTACCTCAAGCTCAGCCTCGTCAGCTGTCCGGTCCGGCTTTACCCGGCCACCAGCGCGAGCGAGCGCATCTCGTTCAATCAGCTGCACAAGAAGACGCACAACCGCATCAACATGAAGCCGGTCGACCCAGAGCTCGGCCTGGTCGAGCGCTCGGACCTGGTGCGCGGTTATGAGTATGAGGACAAGCAGTACATCATCATCGATGATGCCGATCTCGACGCGGTCCGGATCGAATCCAACCACACGATGAACATCGAGGCCTTTGTCGACGAGGGCGAGGTCGATGTCATCTACCAGGACTCACCCTATTATCTCGCGCCCGACGGCGCCATGGCGGAGGAAACCTTCGCGGTGCTGCGCGAAGCCATGCGCAAATCCGGCAAGCTGGCGATTGCGCGGCTGGTGCTCTCCAGCCGCGAGCGGGTGGTGACGATCGGCGCGCGCGAGAACGGCATGTTCGTCTGCACCTTGAGGAACCCCAACGAAGTGCGCGGCACGGCTGAATATTTCGGCAACATCCCGGCCGGAAAGCCGGATCCGGAAATGCTCGAACTGGCCATGGCGCTGATCAAGCAGAAGCAAACCCACTTCGACCCGAAGAACTACGAGGATCGCTATGAGGTGGCGCTGATGGCGATGATCCGCGAGAAGCTGAAGGGCCACAAGCCGATCATCGCGGCTGCGCCCGAGCGCGGCAATGTCATCAACCTCATGGATGCGCTGAAGGCCAGCCTGTCGCAGCAGGCCAAGCCCCCGGCCAAGTCGAAGAGCAAGGCCGAGGAAGCGCCCGCAAAGCCCGCCAGGAAGACGGCTGCCGGCGGGGCATCTGAGAACCCGCTGAAGGCGAACCTGTTGAAGGCCGTCGGCAAGAGCAAGAAATGACGGGAGGGCCGGTGATCGTTCCCGGCGCCGTCTTCGGCGTCGTCGGCGCGCTGGCCGCCTTTCCGCTGCGGCTCGCCGCGCGCGAGGTCGAGCGCCGCCATGCGGAGCTGAGGCGCGGCGTCACCCGTCGCACCACCCATGTCGTGTTCGGTCGCGCGCTTCTGGCCAAGGCGAAATCCGGCGATGCCGAGATTGAGCGCCGCGCCAAGGCCGAACGCGAAGCCGGACGCACTCTGGTCAGCGAGAACGGCTTCCTGCGCCTGCTCGGCCTGATGAAGGCGCCCGACGCCTCGTCGCTCTCCAGGCAATCGCTGATCGACCAGTCGCGGCTCGCCGGCGGAGACCTCGACATGCTCTCGCTGTTCGACGCCTTCGAGCATGACGGCGAGCCCTATTCCTTCCGCGACCTGATCCTGGCGCGCAAATATGCCGGGCTGATCGCCAGCGGCGCCAGCTGGGGCGCGATCGCGCGCTCGGTCCACCGCTCCGGCCCGGTCGCCTCGCTCACCGCAAAATCGCTCAATCTCGGCTCGCAGCACGGCCGGCCGGACGCGATCTATCTCGACGACGGGACAAGCGAGCTCGATGGCCAGTTGCTGTTCGACCTCGGCTCGCCGGAAGACGACACGCTGGAAGAGCTCTTCGCCGAGGCGGAGATGGCGGAAGAGGAGGGGCGTCACGACGATGCGGCCGCGCTCTACCAGCGCTGCCTGGCGATCGACCCTAAGGACGCCATCGCCGCCTTCAACCGCGCCAACTGCCTGCGCGGCGCCGGCTGGATCGCTGAAGCCGCGCACGACTATGCCCGGGCGATCAAGCTCGATCCGGGCTTTGTGGAAGCCTGGTTCAACCTCGCCGGTCTGATGAGCGACGAGGGCAAGGTGGCGTCGGCAAGGCGCCACCTGCAGAAGGCGGTCGCGCTCGACAAGGCCTATGCCGACCCGGTGTTCAATCTCGCGCGGCTGGAGTTCGATGCGGGCCACTTGATGGAAGCGCGGCGGCTTTGGGTCCGCTATCTGGAACTGGACGCGGAGTCCGAATGGGCGCGGACTGCGCAGAAGGGGATACAATTCGTGGATCTGCACATGGCGCGCACGGCGGGGTAGCGCCCAACCTTCTCGCCTTGTGGGAGAAGGTGGATCGGCGCGTCAGCGCCGAGACGGATGAGGGGTGTTGGAAGGAATGAGGCGCTGGTGACCTTGTCGCAAGTAAGGATATTGGCGGGCGTATCCGCCAAGCTGGAGCACCCCTCATCCGTCCGAGCTTCGCTCGGCCACCTTCTCCCACAAGGGGAGAAGGCGAGGTTGGCGCATCCATGACCCACTTCCTCTTCGACGGCTTCGACACCGCTCCCGTCACCATCCTGCTCGCCCATGGCGCCGGCGCGTCGATGGACTCGCCTTCGATGACCGCCACCGCCAAGGCGCTCAGCACGGCCGGCTTCCAGGTCGCGCGCTTCGAGTTCCACTATATGGCGGCGCGCCGCTATGGCCACCGCAAGCCGCCGCCGCGCGCCGAGACGGTCAACCCGGAATATGTGAAGGCAATCGCCGATCTGCGCGCCAAAGGCGTGACCGGCAAGCTGATCATCGGCGGCAAGTCGATGGGCGGCCGCGTCGCGTCCATGGTCGCCGACGAGATGTTCGCCAAGGGCGAGATCGCCGGCCTGGTGTGTCTTGGCTATCCCTTCCATCCGCCGGGCAGGCCCGAGCAGTTGCGGACGAAACATCTCATCGGTCTGAAGACGCCGACGCTGATCTTCCAAGGCACGCGCGACGAGTTCGGCACCAAGGAGGAAGTCGCGACCTACGGCCTTTCCAATGCCATCGAGGTGGTCTGGCTGGAGGACGGCGACCATGACCTCAAGCCGCGCAAAGCCATCTCGGGCTTTTCGACGGCGGATCATTTGAAGACGGTGGCGGAGACGATGGTGGCTAAGTTCGCGCAGCCCTCGGCTTCGTCATCCTAGGGCGAAGCAAGGAGCGAAGCGACGCGCGCAGACCCTAGGATCCATGCCGTTACATACGAGCGCTGCGACGGGGCAATATTCTTCTCCGCCGCATTCCTTGGCATGCGTCACGGCATGGATCCTCGGGTCAAGCCCGAGGATGACGAAGCGAGGGGCGTCTTCGGCAAATGAAACTCGCCACCTTCAACATCAACAACATCAACAATCGTCTTGAAAACCTGCTGGCCTGGCTGGCCGCCGCCAAACCCGATGTCGTCTGCCTGCAGGAGCTGAAATCCCGCGACACCCAGTTCCCACTGACCAAGCTCGCGAATGCCGGCTATGGCGCGGTCTGGAAGGGGGAGCCGACCTGGAACGGCGTGGCGATCCTCGCGCGCGGCGCCGAGCCGGTGCTGACGCGTGACGCGCTGCCTGGCGAGGACACCGACCGCCAGGCCCGCTACATCGAGGCCGCGGTCGACGGCGTCGTCATCGCCTGCCTCTACGCGCCGAACGGCAACCCGCGGCCGGGCCCGAAATTCGACTACAAGCTCGCCTGGCACGAGCGCTTCGCCGCGCATGCGGCCGAGCTCCTCGACACCGGCCTGCCGGTGGCGCTTGCCGGCGACTTCAACATCGTGCCCGAACCGCGCGACATCTATGAGACCCGCTCCTATGACGACAACGCGCTGGTGCAGCCCGAAAGCCGCGCCGCCTTTGCAGCGCTGATCGACCAGGGCTGGACCGACGCGCTGCGCAAGGTATTTCCAAGGGAAGAGAGGCTCTACACTTTCTGGGACTACCGCCGGAACCGCTGGCCGCGCGATGCCGGATTGCGTCTCGACCACATCCTGCTGTCGAAGAAGCTGGCGCGAAAACTGAAAGCGGCGGGCATCGACCGCGAGGTGCGGGGAGGGGAAAACCCCAGCGACCATGCGCCGGTGTGGGTGGAACTGGGGTGAGAAAACAGAAATCCCCGCCGTGGCGGGGATTCTTGAAAGACCAGGCTTTGGGTCTCTCGATCACTGTGGAGCCGGCAGCGAGCCGGCCACAACAGCCGAAAGCTTGCCCTTGCGGACGAACTCAGGCTTCACATATGTCTTCTTCATATCAGGATGTCCCCTATCGATAGATGCTCAAAATGGCGATGATTTCAGCGTCAACCCGGCGTGGGCAAAGAACCCGCCACAATCGCCGAAAGCTTGCCCTTGCGGACGAAAATAGGCTTCTCGTAAGTCTTCTTCATGCGATTGCTCTCCTCGAAAATCCCGTCCGATAATCTCATACGACGAGTTCCTGTCAAGTAAGCGGCCAGGACGGGCCGTTCTGTTTCTGGGGACAGCGTTCTACTGAAGCAACCGCCGCCCAATAGTGTGATGGTCGCGCCGGCTGGAAGCCGGGTTCGGAATATATCGCCGGGAGGATCTATCGAGGCACATTTATCGCATCTCTGTGGTGTCCGGCACCTAAAGCGCGTCGCGATCTTTCAGATTCGCTCCATGCGCTTTAGGTTTTTGATTTACGCATGTCTTTATCCCGAAACCGGTTCCCACTTTCGAGAGACATGCTTTAGCCACGGCGGAAGGCTCGGCTAGGATGTTGGCCGCCTGCCGCCATCGGACGGCGAGAGGCGCGGGGAGACCGATGAAGAGACCGACTGACAGGCTGCCGGCGCTGACGATACTGATCGCCGGCAATCGGTTGCGCGGCCAGGAGCGCGGCGCCTGTGGCTGCTAGCGCTCTTGTCCTTTTCGTCTCGGCTCTCGTGGTTGCGGGGGCCATCGCGCTCATTGCGCTCGCCCTACGCCGGCGCCGCAAGCGGCGCAAGCTGCGCCGCAGCGCCGATCCCGCGCACGATTATCGGGTCCGCGCCAATTGGTCGGCAACGGACCACGCGTTGAATTACTCGTCCTTCGTCTTCATGGATGTCGACGGCGACGGCAGGTTCGGCGAGGCCGACCGGCCGATGGGCGGCATTGTCGTACGGGTGTTCGACGACAAGGGCGCGTTCATTACCTCGGCCACCAGCAACAGCTCCGGCTTCGCCAACTTCCTCATGTCGACCAGAAAGCGGTGGGCAAGCCTGCGCGCGCCTGGACTCTACCGGTTTTCGGTGTCCGTCCCCAAGGGCTGGCGCGTCAGCACGGGCAATGAGAGCCAGATGTTGCGGCTGGTCGAACTGCCGGGGTCGCCCGCCGGTCTGGTGGGAGAGGATCTGCCGGGACTTGTCGGGTTGATCCCGGGGCGGAGCCTGCGCGGCAGGGTCCCGGCATCGGCTCATGCGACATTGAAGGTGATGGGCAAGGGCGAACTGCTGCAGACCATGCCGCTTGCGGCAGGCAGCTTCTACTTCGACCTCCCGGACCTGGCTGACACACTGGAGATTTCGGGCCCGGATATCGGGCGGCGTCTGGCGCTTTCTCCCTATCCGACCGACCTCGGCGAACTGAGGCCGGACGCAATCGCCGACGAGGCCGTGCTGTCGCGGATCGGGTTTGACGACGTCACATCACTCGACTTCAAGAAAGTGCCTTCCGGCCATGCCGGCCTGGAGTGGCGCAACATCAACGCCATCGCTAGAAACTACGTCAAGGAGAGCGAAGGCTATCTCAACGGCAGCATCCGCGGCAACCACGCAGCCTATACCAGCAGCGGCCACCCAGCCGAGTTCGGCGGCAGCACACCCTTCGGCTTTCATTCGGTCATGTTGACCGCCGCCTGGCTGAGATCGGAAGGCGAGGTGGCGCTGATTGAAAGCTGGCTGGGCGACGAACTCGTCGCCAGCGATGAGGTGGTGCTATCGGCATTGTCGCCGGTTCACTACGCGCCCATGCTGAAGGCTGTGACGCGCGTGCGCGTTTCCACCAGGCACTATTGGCAGCTCGTGCTGGACGATCTGGTGCTGGCGCGCTGAGCGGCGTGGGCACCTTTTGGCAGGTTCGGCGGACTGCCATCGGCATCTTGTCCCGGCAATGGGGCCGGAAGCGGCCGCACGCCGTTCTGGAATTGCATCGCGTCGAGGAATGATTGCTCGTGTTCGGTGGATGCCCGTTTTATGCCGGCGGCGCCGGCGGGTTGGACAACACCACCGGGGCATTCGCGGCGGTGATCGCCCCAAGCCTGCCTCTAAGAACCAAAGTGGGCTTCTCGTAGACTTTCTTCATGCCAAGCTCTCCTGCAAAATCCCTGCCGGATGATCCCATAACATCCTGTGCTGTCAACCAATGCGCCTTCCATTCAGTCCAGCTATTCCTGGGCAATGTGGCTTTCCGCGCACAGTCGTGGGCCGGCAGAGTCCGTAAGGTTCTCTATCGAGCCACATTCTTCGCCTCGATGATGTCCCGCACTTAGTCTTGGCAAAGCTCGGCCGTCTCCCCCGCAGGGGGTCAGCAGCATGCGTCGGCTTACACTCCAGCCCGGAAATTGGCGAAAGCGATCGTGACATCAATCTCCCCCTTGCGGCGGAGATGCCCGGCAGGGCAGAGGGGGTGTGACGGAACGCGGTCCTCGATCGGTTCCGGCCGCCAAGTCCAAGGTACGTGCCATGCCCACTCTCCACCTCGTCGAAGCCTCGATCGCCGACCTGCGCCGCGCGCTGGAGGACGGCACCGTCACCAGCGTCGAGCTGGTCGCGGCCTATCTGCGGCGCATTGTCCATTACGACCGTCACGGCATCACGCTCAACGCCGTGCCCGTCCTCAACCCGAACATGTTCGAGGAAGCGGAAGCGTCCGACTGGCGTCGCCGCGCGGGCAAGGCGCTCGGACCGCTCGACGGCATCCCTTACACGGCCAAGGACAGTTACAAGGTGAAGGGCCTGACGGTCGCCGCGGGTTCGCCCGCCTTCGAGCATCTTGTCGCCACGGAGGACGCCTTCACCATTGCCCGCCTGCGCGCCGCGGGCGCGGTGCTG
The DNA here is from genome assembly GCF_003952445.1 of Mesorhizobium sp. M2A.F.Ca.ET.043.05.1.1. Taxonomy (NCBI): domain Bacteria; kingdom Pseudomonadati; phylum Pseudomonadota; class Alphaproteobacteria; order Hyphomicrobiales; family Phyllobacteriaceae; genus Mesorhizobium; species Mesorhizobium sp. M2A.F.Ca.ET.043.05.1.1. Next base: position 2,443,621 of record NZ_CP034446.1, on the reverse strand, counting down.
ATCGGCCTCACCAACATGCCGCCGATGGCCAATGGCGGCATGCAGCGCGGCGTCTATGGCCGCGCCGAGAGCCCGTATAACAAAGATTTCCTCACCGCCGCCTTCGCCTCCGGCTCGTCCAACGGATCGGGCACGGCAACCGCCGCGTCCTTCGCCGCTTTCGGGCTCGGCGAGGAAACCTGGTCGTCCGGGCGCGCGCCTGCGTCCAACAATGCGCTCACCGCCTACACGCCCTCGCGCGGCGTGATCTCGGTGCGCGGCAACTGGCCCCTGGTGCCGACCATGGATGTGGTGGTGCCGCATACGCGCAGCATCGCCGACATGCTCGAACTGCTCGACGTGGTCGTCGCCGACGACGCCGAGGCGCGCGGCGATTTCTGGCGTGTGCAGCCCTGGGTGGATATCCCGAAAGCCTCGACGCTGCGGCCAGCGAGCTATACCGCCCTTCCGCTGCAAGGCGCGCTCAAGGGCAAGCGGCTCGGCGTGCCCAAAATGTATATCGGCAAGGATGACGGCGCCGACCGGCCGATCGAGACCCGCGCCTCGGTGCTGGAGCTCTGGCGGCAAGCGGCGCGAGACCTGCAAGCCCTCGGCGCGGAGGTGGTCGAGGTCGATTTCCCCGTCGTCTCCAATTACGAGCGCGACCGTCCGGGCGAGCGCTCCATGGTCGATCGTGGCCTTGTGCCGCCGGAATTCGCTGAGCGCGAGATCTGGGATCTGTCGATCTGGTCGTGGGACGATTTCCTGCGCGCCAACGCCGATCCGGCCATCCCCGATCTTGCTTCAGTCGATGGCGCAAAGATCTTCCCGCAGCCGCCGGGCGCGTTGCGCGACCGTTACGGCGAGGCCGATTTCGATCTGGCGCAGTATGTCGAGCGGGCGAAGCGGGGCGTGGCGCGACTGGAAGATATCCCAACCATCGGGGAAGGCCTGAAAGGCCTCGAGGCAACGCGCCGCGTCGACTTCGAGGACTGGCTCCATGCCAACCGCCTCGATGCTGTCGTGCTGCCGGCGGTGGCCGATGTCGGGCCGGCCGATGCCGACGTGAACGAGGCTTCCGCCCGGCTTGCCTGGCGCAACGGCACTTGGGTCGCCAACGGCAATCTCGTTTGGCGGCATCTGGGCATCCCGACGGTGACGGTGCCGATGGGCACCATGGTCGATATCGGCATGCCGGTCGGCCTCACCTTCGCCGGCAAGGCCTATGACGACACGGCGCTGCTGACGATGGCTGGCGACTATGAGCGCGCCACCAAGCGCCGCACCGCCCCGCCGCGCACGCCCGCGCTTGCCGATGATGTGTTTGCGGCGGGCAGCGGTGTGAGGAGGGGCGCTGGCGACGCGCCGTTTGCCCTGAAGCTGACTGCCGAAACGGTCCACGCCGGTGACACCGACGAGATCGCGATCGCGCTGGAGATCGAGCCGGCGGAGTCGGAAGCGACGGTGAAAGTCCACGTCAACGGCGAGCCGGTGATCATGCGGGCCGGCGGCAACCGCTACAGAGGCCGGATCGTGCTGCCCGCCGCGACGCATCAAGGTTTCCACAGCGTGTGGCGGGGTTCATATGGCTCGATCGTCACGGCCATTGCGAAGTCGCCGGACGGGCGCGCTGCTGGCGCGTATGTTGTGACGGGCGGGATTGAGTAGTGCCTCCTCCTTCCCCCCTTGCTTGTGGGAGAAGGTGGATCGGCGCGATAGCGCCGAGACAGATGAGGGGTGTTCCAGCGGAGTGAGGGGTGGGTGTTCCCTGGAACACCCCTCATCCGGCCGCTTCGCGGCCACCTTCTCCCGCAAGGGGAGAAGGAGGAGATTGCGCTACTCCACCCAATCCACCACCAGCGCCACCACCCCGAATACCGCGCCTGTCGCGCACACCGCGGTCCAGCCGCCCCAGGCCCAGGCAAGACCGGCCAGCAGCGAGCCGATCGCGCCGCCGATGAAGAAGATGCCGACGAACAGCCCGTTGATGCGGCCGCGCGCCTTGGGCTGCAGGAGATTCACCGCGCGGCGGCCCAGCGTCTGATCGCCGGTGACGCCGATGTCGAGCAGCACGGCGCTGACGCCCATGAGGATGAGCGGCAGCCACGCCCCGCCGGCCTTGGCCGCGCCCGCCCATGCCGCAAGCCCGAGCGCCGCGATCAGCACGAGATGGCAGAGGATCGTGGCGGAGCGCGTGAAGCCGCGGTCGCCGGCTCGGCCGAAGACAGGCGTCACCGCCGCGCCCCCGGCGCCGACCAGCGCGAAAAGCGCGATGCCTTTCTGGCCTAGGTCGAAGGGTGGAGCGGCGAGGCGCAGCGCCACCGCCGTCCAGAACACGCTGAAGGCGGCCATCACCAGGCTCGCTGTGAAGGCGCGGCGGCGCAGCACCGGCTCCTGGCGCAGAAGCCGGACCAGCGAGGCGATGAGCCCGGCATAGCGCGCCTGCGCCAGCGGTCGCCGTCTCGGCAAGGTGAGGCCGAGCAGGATGGCAAGCAGCGCCAGCGCCGCGGCGCTGATGCCGTAGAAGGCGCGCCAGTCGAAAGCGTCGGCGACGAGGCTGGCGATCGGACGCGACAACAGGATGCCGATCATCAGGCCGCTCATAACGTCGCCGATGACGCGCCCTTCCTGGCCCGGCGGCGCCATCGAGGCGGCCACCGGCACCAACACCTGGATGCAGGAACAGGCGGCGCCGAGGACGAACAGCACAACCAGCAGCGAGGTGGCGGACGGCGCGAACGAAGCGACTGCTGCCGCGAGCACGGCCGCGCACAGCATGCGCAGCACCAGCACGCGGTTCTCGACCAGATCCGACAGCGGCACCAGGAAGAACAGCCCGGCCGCATAGCCGAGCAGGGTGGCCATCGAGACCAAGCCGCTTGCCGATGCCGCGGCGCCGAGCGACGGCCCGATCAGCCCGACCAGTGTCTGCGGCGCGAACAGATTGGTGACGATGATGCCGACCGAAGCGGCGAACAGTAGGGTCTGGGAGCGGGTGATGGTGCTGCCGCCGGCATGTCGTGGCCGTTCGGCGAGCTCGGCCGTGGCGATCCGCGCATTGTCTGTTCCGTTCATGGTGACCTCGCATGTTTCGCGAGGACTTTATGGGCAACGATCATAATGCTACAATTGAAATGACCTGATAATGATTATGCGAGTTGCGCATGAACATCCATGACCTTGAAGCCTTCGTGGCCGTCGTCGAAACCGGCTCCATCGTCGGTGCTTCGGCCAGGCTCAACCTCACGCAGCCCGGCGTGACGCGTCGGGTCCAGAATCTCGAAGAGCGGCTGGCGACGCCATTGCTCGACCGACAGTCGAAGCCGCTCAAACCCACCGCATCCGGCCGCGAGGCTTATGAGCATGGCCGCCGCGTGCTGCGCTCGCTGGAAGACCTGAAGGCGGGCGTCTCGCCGGCTGGCGAGGTGCGTGGTGAGTTCCGCCTCGGCATCATGCCCTATCTGTCGACCAGCGCGCTGTCCGAGCCGCTCGACAGTCTTCGCGCGGCATTCCCGCAGCTGACGCTGAAGATCACCTCGAGCCTCTCGCCGCGCCTTGTGGAGCAGGTGCTGCACAGCGAGATCGACGCGGTGGCCGTCTGCCTCGCCGAGGACGTCGCGCCGCCGCCCGAACTCGTCGGCGACGATCTCGGCGTGCAGGCGGTGCTGCTGGTGGCCTCGCCAAGCCTCGGCGTGCCGAAGCCGGCCGAGCTCGATGATCTGGCGCGCTACTCTTGGGTGCTCAACGAAACCGGCTGCGGCTTTCGCGCCTTCATCCGCCATCGTTTCGAGGCGGCGCGGCTGCCTTTCCATGTCGGCGTCGAGGCGCAGGGCGCGGACCTGAGAATGTCGCTGGTGGCGCGCGGTCACGGAATCGGCGTCGTCACGCCCGGTGCGCTGTCGGGCAGCCAATGGCGCGACGCGGTCGAGGTGGTCGACTGCCCCGGCTTCAAGCCGCAGGTGCGCTGCTGGCTGCTCCACCGCCCCCCGGCCGGCAGGCTGGCACGCCCGATCGCGGTCTTCCGCGAAGCGCTGGCCGAGGCGCTGAAGGGTCCGATGCCGCTGATGTCGTAAAAGCCAGGCGCGTTATCTCCCCCTGACCGTGGAAAAAGCGATCTCAGCATCTTGGCAAACCCAACTGTTACAGATTGCCAGAGGGAGCGGGCTGTACCGTCCGTCAAGTTCGCTGTTTCCGGGTCTTGCGATCGGGGCAGGGAGGCGAGCCACGAATCCCAAAACTGCTGCTGCATGGAGACGAACACGGGCATCACATCGTAACCTTCGTCAAATATATTGACCAAGTCGCTCTCCTTGGGAGGCTCCCCCGTTTTCACTTTGCACACCACCAATCCACGACTCATCCCTGTCACGGTGCCTTCAGGGAAAACATTCGCGCTCACGCCATAACAAAAGGGCAGTATTCCATCCACTTCGAGCTGCTTGCGGATTTGGCATAGGGCTTCGAAATAATCATCTTCCTCGGCAACGATGACTTTGTCGCGATAGCTGCAAGTGAGCCTGCACCGAGTCCCCACATTCTGCGGCGTGAACACCGCCTGCTCGTCACCTCCCGTGCCCCCTCCGATCAGGAACACGGTGTATTGTTCATCCATTGTCATCCCCCGATCTTTTGGTCACTTTAGTTGCGCCAATCTATCAATGCAACTGAAAATTGTATACCGGTTGGCGCAAGTTGCTGCTTGCTGGCTCCTGCCTCGTCCTTGACCCAGCCCCCGCCTACGTTATCTTCGCCGCCATGCCAGACACCGCTCCCTCCGCCGCCGCGCCGCTCATCGTCATCGACCTGCAGACCGGCATGTTCGACGGTCGTTTCGACCCGCCGATCCATGACGCCGACGCCATCGCCGGGCGCTCGCGCGCGCTGATCGACTGGGCGCGGCGCTCCGGCCGCAAGGTGGCGTTCATCCGCCATGACGGGCCGGAAGGCGATCCGCTCGCGCCGGGCGCCTCCGGCTGGCCGGTCTGGCCGCTGCTCGGCCAGGCGGCCGACGAGCCGACCTTCGGCAAGAGCGTCGGCAACGCGTTCTCCAACCCCGAGCTCGCCGAATGGGTGGCGGGGCAGGGCGCGAAGGACGTCGTGCTCATCGGCGCCCAGACCGATTTCTGCGTCGCCGCAACCGTCAAGGGCGCATTGGCCGAAGGCTTGGGCGTCACCGTGGTCTCCGACGCGCATTCGACGCTGGATTCGCTCGAGGAGAAGGCGCCCGACATCATCGCCCGCCACAATGAGGCCTTTGCCGGCCAGGGCGCGCGCATGACGACGACGGCGGAGTTGACGGAAGGCTGAGCGCTCCTTCTCCTTCTCCCCCTGTGGGAGAAGGTGGATCGGCGCGATAGCGCCGAGACGGATGAGGGGTGTTCCAGCGAAGTGAGACGCCGGCTTTCCCTGGAGCGTCCACACCTTCAACGAACCTTCTCCCAGAGCCGGAGAAGGGAAACCCCAACCCAGGGAGCCAAGCTTGCCCACCCTCGCTCTTCCCGCCGAAGGAGGCTGCCGCTGCGGCCGCGTGCGCCTGAAGATCTCGGCAAAACCGCTGCTCACCATGGCCTGCCACTGCACCGGCTGCCAGCGCATGTCGTCCAGCGCCTATTCGCTGAGCGCGGTGATCCCGTCGGACGGTTTCGAGGTGACGAAGGGCGAGCCGGTGATCGGCGGCCTGCATGGCGCCTCGAAACACTATTTCTGCGGCTACTGCATGACCTGGATGTTCACGCGGCCCGAAGGGATCGACTGGTTCGTCAATCTGCGCCCGACCATGCTTGACGACCATGCCTGGTTCGCGCCCTTCATCGAGACCTGGACGGCCGAGAAACTGCCCTGGGCGGCGACACCGGCCGTGCACAGCTATGAAGCGCTGCCTGCCTTCGAGGAATATGAGGGGCTGGTCGCCGAATATGCCGAAGCGCAAAAGTAAAACGGCGACCCAGGGCAAGGTCGCCGTCGCATTCTGTTCATGGTCGACGCGTCCGTTGGGGGCGCATTGTTGGGGATGTGCTTGGGCGTCCGCGTCGACCACGGCGGCCTCATACCGCAGACCTCACCATGACACATTTGCCGCGCGCTGAAACTTCCGCGAAAGCGGTATATAACAGGCGTTGTACTTGGCTTTCTTCCACAACGGGAGAAGGCAATGGCGAAACAGTTGCTTTGACGTGGTGAGCCATGCCGGCGCGACTGCTCTGGGGCTGGAGGGCTACGGCATAGCCGTCGGCGCCAGGGCGGATTTCGTCGTTCTTCGGGCCGAGCGTGTCCCGGAAGCGGTGGTGGCGGTGCCGAAGGACCGCACGGTCTATCGCGCGGGCAGGGAAGTGGCGCGGGGCGGGAAAGTGGCGGCGTAAGCCCAGCAGGGTCTGAGCTACTTAAGTTGTTCGAGCCGGGTGCTTTTCATAGGCAGCATGAACATGGCTCCACCGGCAACAATTCCAGATTGCGTTTCGATTGCATTCCATAGTGCAAGAATTCGTTCCATTTGCTTCACAAGCGGCGCTTTGTACAAGCCTTTAGACAGAAAGAAGCCAACAAGTCGGGAGTTCCGAAAGGCTAAATACTCGGCGCGATTGCGCGTAATCCGCCGGTCGCCTGATATCACAATCCATCTCCCCTCAGTGCTAAGCTGTTGGATCCAGTCGCCATCCTTCACGCCTGGCCCGAACCTAGCACGTAGATGAACTACCTCGTGGTCTCCGTTGAAAAGTGCGTGGAGCGCTTTTGCCAGCGCAGGAGGGAGGTTCTCGTCAATCAGAACCTTCACGTTGTCCCAAGAGCGTTTTCGAAGCGCACCGCGTCCTTAACATCGGCTAGCGACACCTCAAAAAGCCGAGCGACCCTTTCCTGACTTCCTTCAGCTTCGACAGCTTGCGCAAGAACAATTGTGGGAACTCCTGACGTTGCTACGATCGGCTGGCCAAATGCACGTGTCGGATCGACAACGATAGAGTCCTTGCCGTTGAAAGGGCGCCACCTGGCGACTGCGTCGTGTTCAATGTCCATATCTTTGAAAGTACGCTCTATGACTTGGCCAAAAACGTACTGGCGACGCTTGAGGTCGAGCATTTCCTCACCGCCGGCTAGCTTGGCACTTTCCAAGAAGATGGTTTTCCCGTCCGTTCGGAATCTGCGGGTTGAAAAAGGACGGTCGTCGTTCACAAGTTGACGTGCGAATGCAAGGCAATTTCGAATCGCAAGGAGGCCAACGCCCGCCTCTGTGAAGGCTTTTACAAACCTTAGCTCAATGAGATCGCGGAATCCTATCTCTATCTGCCCGTCGTTGTCAGCGGGCCACTGAGTTTCCCAAAGCGGCGAGCTTGTGTGTAATTGCCCTTTTCGGCGGTAACTATAGCCCTTCATCCAGCGCGAAATGTTAATCGCTGGCGTGCGAATGAGGCGAGCGGCCTCCTGTATCGTGTAGGAGCCAACTCCAAACAGGTCTGCCTCTCGCAGTATATCTGTTGTTGCCATGGCGCGAACTATCCATTTTTCGGTTGTGCACGCAAGCCATTCCTACATTGCAAGTGTCGCCTTTGCCGGCCGATAGGGCTGGCGGTCGTCTTGCGCACCGAGGGTATGCTGCGCACGTTGCGAATTTGTGCCACAGGAATGAGTTCCTATCTTGTTCAACGGCGAGCCCCCCTCCGGACATGGCTCTTGCGGGCCGGTCGGCATCCATAAGCTCCGGAAACATATGGTCTGCTCCGCACCGAATGGCAGGCTGTATCAACGCTTTAAATAAACAAGCTAAGCAGGGGACATCGCTGGAGGCGTGGTGCGGCAGTCATGTGGTCGCTGCATGCCAACCTCCTTAAATCAGTTTGCACACATATGTTTCAGGCTGCTCCGGCTTCGTGAGGCATTTCACCGTTCGCGCGCAATCGGCTGGTTACAGACGCATTGCAAAAGCGGCGCCGGGTGAAGAGGAGGCGCCGGTTTTGCGCCGCCGATTTATGGGAGCTGTCCATGTTCAAAAGTCTCAACCGGATCCGCGCCGCCTTCGCGCAGGCTAGCAAGCGCCGCCGCACGATGCGCGAGCTGAACGAGCTGCCTCCGGAGATCCGCAAGGATATCGGCTGGCCGCAGGCCGCGCAGGACGACGAGATTCGGTTGCCGTTCTGAGGCGCACGTAAAGACGCCACACCCGCGCGGCCGGCTTCTCGCGGCGCTTGTTGTCGACGGCGCCGGCTGGCCGCACAAGGCGGTCCGGCCGGCGCCAGGACAGGCCCTTCAGCCTATATCTCCGCAACGACCGAGCCGGACACCGGATCCGTCACGCCGAGATCGCCGCCCAGATCTTCGAGCATGTCGCGGAACGTGTCGAGAACGCCGATCATCATCGGGCGCGCCGCGGCGAGGCTGTCCATGTCGTTCCATTCGCCGACCATGCAGAAGGTGCGCTCGCCGGTCTTGATCAGGGCGCCCTTGCGAAAGCCCTTGGCGTTCAGCGAGACCTTTTCGTGTGCTTCGACGAAGGCCTTCTCCTTGCCCGGCTTGGTCCGAAAGCGGACTACGTTATAGGCGGTCATGGCGTCCTCCCTTCGATGCGACATCAGCCGGCCGGCTTGTAGGCGCCGGCGGCCTTGTTGGCGGCCGCGATCACCGCCTTCATGTCGAGCTCTTCCAGAACGACGAGATCGCTCACCGAGCCGCTCGCACGCACGGCAAGCGTCATCCCCATTCCGGCGATCTGGTCCGGCACCTCGCCATTGACGATGACGTCATAGAGGCCGCGCGTGAACATCAGGCTGCTCATCCTGCCGCCCACGCTTTCAAACAGCGCCGCGATTGCAACTTCCCGGTTTGATCCTTGCATCAGCCCCTTGGCGGCATGGGGTTCGTAAGTCGCCAGTATGGTAACCTTCATGGGATCCTCCTCCAAATATCACTGCCTCGGCCACCCAATGATGAGGGCAGCACGGACGTGCCTGTTTCTCCTTACATTTGACTGGTCTGTGGACCGCCTGAGCAACACGGCCGGCGGCGGCTCAACCGCAGCAAGGCTCCGGCTCGGCGTAATATGCGCCTTTTCTAATATAACGGCAATCTGCCATCGGCCAGAAGCCGATGACCGAATTTTCCATTAGCATTTGCGGAAAATCCGTGGGCCAAATGTCGCCTCGACGATGCGCCATGACCGTTTTGTGTATTCACGTGGGCGATGTGGCCTGATAATAGGTCAACCAAGCTGACCTAAATAAGCACTTCGGGAGGTGCGCCTTGACCCTGTTGAACCTTCTGGCCTCGCGCTCGTCGCGCATGAAAGCCTCGGAAATCCGCGAGCTGCTGAAGCTGCTCGACCAGCCCGACATCATCTCCTTCGCCGGCGGCATACCGGATCCGTCGCTGTTTCCCGCGCAGGCCATCGGCGACGCCTACCAGGCGGTGCTGGGTGGCAAGGAGGCAGGGACCGCGCTGCAATACCAGGTCAGCGAGGGCTATCTGCCGCTGCGCAAATGGCTAGCCGTCCATATGGGCAAGCTTGGCGTTCAATGCGACGAGGGCAACATCTTCATCACCTCCGGCTCGCAGCAGGCGCTCGACTATCTCGGCAAGCTGTTCCTGTCGCCGGGCGACACGGCCCTGGTCACCTGGCCGACTTATCTCGGCGCGCTGCAGGCCTTCAACGCCTACGAGCCGCGCTATGACCGGCTGAACATCGCCGGCGGCAACATGACGCCCGAGGCCTACCGCGCCGCCGCGGCCGTGAATGGCGGCAAGGTGAAGTTCGCCTATCTGGTGCCGGATTTCGCCAACCCGACCGGCAACACGCTGGACGTCAAGCAGCGCGAGACGGTGCTCGACCTCGCCGGCGAGCTCGACATCGCTGTCATCGAGGACGCCGCCTATCGCGCGCTGCGCTATGACGGCGTGGGCGTGCCGCCGATCCTGGCGCTCGACTGCGCCCGCTCCGGCGGCATCGATCATGCCCGCACGCTTTATTGCGGGTCCTTCTCGAAGATCCTGTCGCCCGGCATGCGCGTGGGCTGGGTCTGCGCGCCACGCCATGTCGTGGAGAAGCTGGTGCTGATGAAGCAGGCCTCCGACCTGCACAGCTCCTCGATCAACCAGATGGTCATGCACCGCGTCGCCGACACCATCTTCGACGCCCAGGTGGAAAAGCTGATCGGCGCTTACCGCAAGCGGCGCGACGCGCTGCTCGGCGCGCTCGAGGCCAACATGCCCGACGGCATTGCCTGGAGCCGCCCGGAAGGCGGCATGTTCGTCTGGCTGACCCTGCCGGAAGGCGCCGACGCCACCGAGCTTCTGGCGCGTTCGGTCAAGGAGGCGCGCGTCGCCTTCGTGCCCGGCAATGCCTTCTACGCCGACGGCACCGGCCGCAACACGCTTCGCATGTCGTTCACCCTTGCCGACGACCGCGCGGTGAACGAAGGCGTGCCGCGGCTGGCGAAGCTGCTGCGGGGTTAGGCCTTCCATCACCGCCGCCTCGCGCAGGCGTGATTGGTAGTGCGCAGGCGTGATTGTCCGCGCGGCCCATTCCTCGGCTAGGGTCGCGGCCGATCCAACACCCCCTGGATCGATCCGGCCCTGGGGTCCCACCTCCATGGTCCGTACGAAAGAGCCCCGACGGCCTCCACCGGCGGGGCTTTTTTCGTTGTCCCGGCGGTCAGCGCGCCGGCTTGCCCTTTTTCGGGCCGCTTTTCCGCTACGCTGGAGCAATTCCAGGAAAAGTGTGAGCGGCTTTCCGTCCGGAATTGCGTCAAAACAAAGGGATAGAGCGGTTCGCCTTTTCCGTGAAACGGTGAAACGCTCTATAGTGTTCAGGGAGGATCAGATGACCTTGCGTTTCGGCTTGACCACGCTTGCCCTTGTCGCCTTAGCCGGCCAAGCGCAGGCGTTTGAAATCTCCAGCTCGTCGGTCTCCGACGGCAAATGGAATGCGAAATATCTCGGCGACAAGGCCGGCTGCGGCGGCAAGAGCGTCTCGATCGCGCTCGCCTGGAAGGATCCGCCGGCCGGCACCAAGAGCTACGCGCTGACCATGTTCGACACCGACGCCAATGGCGGCAAGGGTTTCTGGCACTGGCTGGCCTGGAACATCCCGGCCGGCGCCAAGGGCCTGGGCGAGGGCGCCGGCGCCGAGGGCGGCAAGCGCATGCCCAAGGGCTCGGTGCTGGGCAAGGGCGGCGTAGGCCGCGCCGGCTATTTTGGCCCGTGCCCGCCGCCCGGCAGCGGACAGCATCACTATGTCTTCACGCTCTACGCGCTTGGCGACAAGACGCTGCGCATACCGGACAATCCCTTGCCTGATATGGTCTCGGTGGCGGCGAAGAGTTCCGCGCTGGGCGAGGCGACGGTGACGTATACTTATGGAAGGTAGCTGATCTCCCCCCTTGAGGGGGAGATGTCGCCAAAGGCGACAGAGGGGGTCACCGCGCGTGAGGCGCCGACTTTTCTGTGCTTCGAGGGCGTCGGCGCTCTACGCGCCATGACCCCTCTGCCCTGCCGGGCATCTCCCCCTCAAGGGGGAGATTATCCTCACTCCGCCGCTTCGAGCTTATCCTGCGTCTTCGTCTCGAAGTCGCTGGCGTCGTGGCGCTCGCGCAGCTGGAAGGCCGGATCGCCGGACATGCGGTTGACCATGCGGCCGCGCGTCACGGCCGGCCGCGCGTCGATCGCGTCGGCCCAGCGCTGCACGTTCTTGTATTCATGCACCGACAGGAACTGCGCGGCATCGTTATAGCTGCGGCCCTTGGCGAGCCCGCCATACCATGGCCACACCGCCATGTCGGCGATCGTGTAGTCGGGGCCTGCCAGATATTCGCTCTCCGCCAGCCGGCGGTCGAGCACGTCCATCTGCCGCTTGGTCTCCATGGCGAAGCGGTCGATGGCATATTCGATCTTTTGCGGCGCATAGGCATAGAAATGGCCGAAGCCGCCGCCGAGATAGGGCGCGGAACCCATCTGCCAGAACAGCCAGGAGAAGGTTTCCGCGCGCGCCGCGCGCTCGGTGGGCAGGAATTCGCCGAATTTTTCCGCGAGATAGGTGAGGATCGAGCCGGACTCGAACACACGCACCGGTTTCGGCTCGCTGTGGTCCATGAGCGCGGGGATCTTCGAATTTGGATTGACCTGGACGAAGCCGCTGCCGAACTGGTCGCCGTCGCCGATCTTGATCAGCCAGGCATCGTATTCCGCGCCGGTGTGGCCCAGCGCCAGAAGCTCCTCGAGCATGATCGTCACTTTCTGGCCGTTGGGCGTGGCCAGCGAGTAGAGCTGCAACGGGTGCTTGCCGACCGGCAGTTCCTTCTCATGCGTCGGGCCGGCGATCGGCCGGTTGATCGAAGCGAACTGGCCGCCATTGGGCTTGTTCCAGGTCCAGACTTTCGGCGGGATGTATTGGTCCATGTCGGAGGCCTTGTGTTTCGCGCAGGGCGGAGCGTTTCTTGAAGGGCGGGAAATCTGCCACGATGCCGATAGACTTAGGTGCGGTTGCGCGCGCGTCAAAGAAAAAAGTTCAACCTTCGTTGAACTAGCGCTTGTGCCAGCATCTTTCCCTTCTCCCCTTGTAGGTGTCGCCGAAGGCGACGGATGAGGGGTGCTCCAGGGAAAGCCGGCGTCTCAGTCCGCTGGAACACCCCTCATCCGTCTCGGCGCTGCGCGCCGATCCACCTTCTCCCACAAGGGGAGAAGGGAAGACCTTGCGCCGCGCTCCTTCGGCCATACTTATAGAACAAAACCCGCAACGCAGGATGGATCGATGACCGTCGAGAAAATTTCGCGCTCCGTCGTTGCCGTGCGCGCCACGGTTCCGGACGACGCTTTCACCGCCAATGCGCTGGGCACGCGCCGCGAGGGCAGCGGCGTGGTGATCCGCGACAATGGCCTTGTGCTTACGATAGGCTACCTCATCACCGAGGCCGAGGAAGTGTGGCTGACCGACCAGGACGGCCGCGTGGTCGCCGCGCATGCGCTGGCCTACGACCAGGAGACGGGCTTTGGCCTCGTGCAGGCGCTGTCGCCGCTCAACCTTCCGGCTGTCCAGTTCGGCGATGCCAGGAAGGCCAATATCGGCGACGCGGTGACGCTTGCCGACGGCATCGGCCAGCAGGTCGACGCCCACATCGTCACCAAGCAGGAATTCGCCGGCTATTGGGAATACCTGATCGACGAGGCGATCTTCATCGCCCCCGCGCATCCGTCCTGGGGCGGGGCGGCGCTGTTCGACCGCGACGGCAAGCTGCTCGGCATCGGCTCGCTGCGGCTGCAGATGAGCCGCGCCGGCGAGGTGGCCGACATCAACATGGTGGTGCCCATCGATCTTCTGACGCCGATCCTGGACGATCTCATCAAGCGCGGCCAGGCGGCGAAAGCGCCGCGTCCGTGGCTCGGCGCCTTCTCGGCCGAGTCGAACGGCATGGTGGTGGTGATGAGCGTCGCCGAAGGCGGCCCGGCAGCCAAGGCGGGCCTGCGCCAGGGCGACATCATCTCCGACGTGCGCGACGGCGAGGTGGACGGTCTGGCCGATTTCTACAGAAAACTCTGGCAGAACCCGGCCGGCTCGGAAATCCCGCTGCGCGTCGTACGCGACGGCCGCGAGACCTGGCTGCGCGTCAAATCCGCCGATCGCAATTCCTTCCTGAAGAAGCCGCAGTTGCAGTAGCGCCGGATGCATCCAAGGCTGCTGAAGACCTTTCTGGCGGTCGCGCGGACGGGCAACCTCACGCGCGCGGCGCAGGAGGTTAATCTCGCCCAGTCGAGCGTCAGCGACCAGATCCAAGCGCTGGAAACCGAGCTTGGCGGCAGCCTGTTCACCCGCTCGCGGCAAGGGCTCACCCTGACGCCGGCGGGCGAGGCCCTGAAACCCTATGCCGAGGACCTGCTGGCGCTTGCCGATGATGCCCGCGGCGCCGTCGATGCCACCAAAGCCGACATGGCAGGCAGCCTGTCGATCGGCGCGCTGGAGACGATCGCCTCGGCAAGGCTGGCTCCATGGCTCGCCGGTTTCCGCGCGGATCACGCCGGCATCGACATCAAGCTCCGGATCGCCGGCAGCGGCGACTTGCTGCGCAGGCTCAGCGATGGCGAGATCGATGTCGCCTTCTGCTTCGAGCGGCCCGCCGAGCTTGATACCGAAGCGCCGGACCAGCGCCTTGCCAGGCGCGTGGTGGCACACGAGCCATTGGCGTTGATCGCCCCGCCTGGCGACAACCGGGCGGATGTCGATCTGGCGGCGCTGGCCGAGAAGGACTTCGTCGCCACCGAGACCGGCTGCGTCTACCGCGCCATGGTCGACAACGCCTTCGGCGAAGCGGGGCTCGGCAAGCCAAGGCTGGCCGCCGAAGCCGGCAGCATCGACGCGATTGCCGGGCTGGTGGCGGCCGGCGCCGGCTTTGCCCTCGTGCCGCGGCTGGCGCTCGCCGCCGCGATCGAGCACGCAGAGGTGGCCGAGCTTGCCTGGCCCGGTCCGGCTCGATCGGTCGATGTTGTGATGACCTGGCGCCGCCGCCGCGTCCAGCCGCCGGCGCTGAAGGCGCTGCTTACAGCGATGGGGGAGGGCTTCACGGAGATCACACCAGCCGGTGCCCGCCCTCGACATGCAGCGTCTCTCCCGTCGTAAAGCCGTTGCCGTTCAGGAAGCGGATCGCGTCGGCAATGTCCTCGGGCTTTCCGACCCGCCCCACGGGCAGGCGCTCCGCCATGGCAGCCAAGGTCTCAGCCTTCCTATCGCCGGCGACGAACTCCCAGATCGGCGTGTCGACCCAACCGGGCGACACGGCGTTGACGCGGATCGGCGCCAGCTCGACCGCCAAGGCCCGCACCAGCCCCTCCAGCGCTGCATTGACGGCGGCGACCACCGAGCCGCGCGCCGCCGGTCGGTAGGCCGCGATGCCGGAGACGAAGGTGAGCGAGCCGGTCGGCGGCAGTTTCGGCGCGCCGTGCTTGGCAAGCAGCAGCGGCCCATAGAACTTGCTCTCCACCACTCGCTGCGCAGCCGAGAGTTCGATCTCGGGCAACAGCCGGTAGGCGCCCTCGATCGCGGCCGCGGTGCTGACGATATGATCGAGCCGCCCGATGCGCTCGAACAGCGCCGCGACTTCATCCTCGCGGCTGACGTCGATCACCGCCGTTTCTAGCGCTCCCGGCCGGCCGAGCCCATCCCGCGCAGCATCCAGCTTCGCTTCGCTGCGCCCGGCGATGATGACGTGCGCGCCTTCCTCGAGACAACGCCTGGCGAGCGCCAGCCCCATGCCCGAACTGCCGCCGACGATCAGGATCTTTTCCATGTCCATGCCTTTCCTTTGCATGGACGGTCATGTGGCAATCCGGCGCTCGAAGCGGAAACGGAAGAAACCGATAGTGTTATCGGAAGGCCCGATGATGGTACAGCCAATCTCCCCCACGAGGGGGAGATCAGCAGCTCCGGCGCCGCGCAAGGAGAATAACGATGGCCCCGATCAAGGTCGATCCCGACAAGGTCCGGGAATTCCCCGATGCCGACAGTTTTTACGCCTGGCTGGCCGACAATCACGCCTCCGAAAGCGAGGTCTGGATCAAGATCCACAAGGTCGGCTCGGGGCTCGCCTCGATCACGCCGAAGGAGGCGATCGACGTCGTGCTCTGCTTCGGCTGGATCGACGCGGTGCGCAAGTCGCTCGACGACAAGAGCTTCCTGCAGCGCTACACGCCGCGCGGTAAAAAGAGCATCTGGAGCAAGATCAACATCGACAATGTCGCGCGCCTGGTCGAGGCGGGCCGCATGACCGAGCACGGCCTGCGCGAGGTCGAGGCTGCCAAGGCCGACGGCCGCTGGGACCGTGCCTATGCCGGCTCGAAGGAGATGGTCCTTCCGCCCGACCTGCAGGCCGCGATCGATGCCGAGCCGAAGGCGAAAGCGATGCTGGAGAAGCTCTCGGCGCAGAACCGTTTCGCGCTCGCCTTCCGCACCCACAACATGAAGACGGAGGCGGGGCGCAAGAAGAAGATCGCCCATCTGGTGGCCATGCTGAAGCGCGGCGACACCATCCATCCGCAGAAGAAGTAAGGCATGATCCCGAAAAGTGGTTGCCGGTTTTCGGAGAAGATCATGCCTCACTAAGGCAACCAAAAACGCCGCCCGGAAGGGAGGGCGGCGTTTTCGGGAAGCGACGATCCTGAACCCTTTGCAAGCGGTCCGGGATCATCCGGTCATGAAGTTCGAAACGCCTCTGGCCTTACGCGGCCTTCTTCGCAACATGCTTCTTCGCATGGTGCTTGCGCACATGGTGCTTCTTCACGTGATGCTTCTTGGCATGATGCTTCGCGTGCTTCTTCACGTGATGATGCTTACGGGCGTGGTGACGGTAATGCTTGCGGTGATGCTTCTTGTGCGGGCCATTGCTGGCCGGCTTGGCGGCGGTCACTGCCGGCTTCGCAGCTTCGGTGGTGGCGGCCGGAGCAGTGGTCGTGGTCGTCGTGGTGGCGGTGGTCGTCGCGGCGGCGTTGGCTTCGGTGGTGCCCAGCGCCGGCACCGCGAAAGCGAGCGCGACGGCAAGGCCGAGTGCGGAAAGAAGGGTCTTTTTCATAATCGGCAACTCCTTGGGTTTCGATCGATATCTCTTGTCGCGCGCCACAATCGTTCGGCTGCTGCGGTGCCGTTTATGACAGCGGGTTTTTTCGCGAGTTTTTCCGGATTATTGAATCTTGTTTCTGGATTGTGTCCGGCATTTCCCCGCCCGTGGAACGGGGGCTGCCTGCTGGTCAAAACCCGACGCGAAACGCGCCTTTCGACCCACCCAGGCGGACTATCGGACTCGACGATGGCGTCCGAGCCGCTGCTGGGCTAATGTCGCCGGAACGAGGCCAAAACGGTGTCCGGCTGACAGACCTGTTGTTAACACCAGCGTCTGGCGCCACTTCGTACTGGAAGATCAGTTCCGATGCCTACGTTGCTGTCATTGCCCGACGACATATCGATCAAATCGGCGCTCGGGGAATCTGTCCTTGAAGCAGCTCGCCGGGCAGATGTCCCGATCGCCTGCGCTTGTGGCGGCAAGGCCAAGTGCTCGACCTGCCGGATTTGGATCCTCGACGGCGCGGACCGCTGCCCGGAGCGCACCGCGCCGGAGCGCGCGCTCGTGG
Source organism: Mesorhizobium sp. M2A.F.Ca.ET.043.05.1.1 (assembly GCF_003952445.1). NCBI lineage: Bacteria > Pseudomonadati > Pseudomonadota > Alphaproteobacteria > Hyphomicrobiales > Phyllobacteriaceae > Mesorhizobium > Mesorhizobium sp. M2A.F.Ca.ET.043.05.1.1. The sequence goes on along the minus strand of NZ_CP034446.1, from coordinate 2,426,551 downwards.
AACGCTTGGGGCTTGGCAACAACGTACGCCTGGCATGCCAGCTCAGGCCTGACGCCGACATCACCTTCCGCAGGCTCGTACTCGACGAGACCGACCTGCGAATGACCAGTCAGTTGCTGCCGCACAGGTCCACCAGTGCGGGCGAGCTGAAGTCGGTCGTCATTTTCTTCAGCGACGTCGCCGGGTTCACCCATTTCTCCGAAACTTTGACGCCCTACGATGTCATGTATCTGCTCAATCGGTATTTCACTCAGGTTGCCGAAGTCATCGAGCTCAACGACGGCTACATCGACAAGTTCGTCGGCGACGGGCTTATGGCGATATTCGGCGTGCAGGGCCAGGACGATGCACCGGTGCGCGCCGTCAATGCGGCCCTGCAGACGCTTGCCACGGTCGATCGGCTGAAGCCCTTTTTTGCCTCGATGTATGGCATCGACTTCGATATTCGCGTCGGCTTGCATCTGGGCGAAGCGGTGATCGGCTCGGTCGGATCACCCGGCAACGAGCGCCTGACGGCTATCGGCGATGCGGTCAATGTGGCGAGCCGCGTCGAAGCGGCCAACAAGGAGGCCGGAACCCGCCTCCTGATAACCGAGACGCTCTATGAACAGGTCGAGGGTGAGGTTGAAATATCCGATTTCATTCGAGTGCGTTTGCGCGGTACCTCCGACCGAATTACGCTCTACGAGATAAAGAAGCTGAAGGTTGAAGCCGAGCGCCGGCTGAACGAAAAAGGCGCGCGGGAGACTATGCAGCTGGGCGGCAAGACCTGGCATCGGACGGTTGCCACGAGCGAACTGAAGGATGGCGACCACAAAGTCATCGAGTTCCAGGCGCTCTATGCCGTGATTTTGCGCAGGGGCGGGCGCGTCTATGCCTTTAACAATGCCTGCCCGCATTTGAAGTTGCCATTCTTCGAGACTGGCTCGAGGGCCAACGGCCACGCAGGACGGACGAGCACTTTCGGCGAGGACGGCACGCTGGTGTGTCGCTGGCATCACAGCGGATTCGATCTGGATACAGGCGAAATCGTAAGGTGGTGCGAGGCGCTCAATGAGGACGGAACTTCGGCCGGCATGGAGATTCTCGGCGATATTTCAAAGAACCGGGCTCCGCTGCACCTCTTTCCGTGCCGCGAGGAGGATGGCTACATCTGGATCGGTTTCGATTGAGCGTACCGCCAGGTCATGCCAAACGCCCGCCAATCTGCTGTCGGTCCGGCCGGTAAAGTCCTCCACCCGAGTTGGTACCGTTCGGCCCTAGAGCAAAATTCCAGGAAAAGTGCTTAGCGGGTTTCCGTCCGGAATTGCCCAGAAACAAAGACCGCGCCCATTCATGAGCAGCATTGCGCAATGAGTGCCAATTCGGCGCTCTAATCGGTCGGCGTGATCGATGCCATCTTGGCTGTCGGTAAGAGGAAATTGAAGGAACAGCAGCAATGACCAACACCAAGAATTCCGACAAGGTGGCCCTGGTCACCGGCGGCAATCGCGGCATCGGCCTGGAAACGGCCCGCCAGCTCGCGGAACTCGCCTTCACCGTGCTGATCGGCGTGCGTGACGTCGCCAAGGGCGAGGCGGCAGCCAGGAAGATCGGCGGCAAGATCGAAGCCATCGCGCTCGATGTCGCCGCCCATGATGCCGCCGCCCACGCCGTGGCGGAGGTCCAGCGCCGCTTCGGCCAGCTCGACGTTTTGGTGAACAACGCCGCGATCCATTACGACCCGTCGGCGCGGGCGCTGAAGCCCGACTGGACAGTGATCCGCGAGGCCTTCGAGACCAATGTCTTCGGCGCCTGGCGCGTCGCCGCCGCCTTTGCGCCGCTGCTCAGCGTTTCCGGCCATGGCCGGCTGGTCAACGTTTCGTCGGAAGGCGGCTCGCTCGCCTCGATGGGTTCCGGCGCGCCGGCCTATTCGACCAGCAAGGCGACGCTCAACGCCCTGACCCGCATCCTCTCGGCCGAGTTGCGCGGGGCGGGCGTGCTCGTCAATTCGATCTGCCCAGGCTGGGTCGCGACCGACATGGGCGGACCGGGCGGACGCCCGGTGGCGCAAGGCGCTGCCGGCATCGTCTGGGCCGCGACCTTGCCCGACGACGGCCCGACCGGCGGCTTCTTTCGCGATGGCAAGCGGTTGCCGTGGTGAACTATCGGCTTTCGGCTGCACCCTTACCCCGCCGGCAACCTCCAGCCTCCCCTTCACCCTGTCCGTCGCCACAAAAGCCCGGAAGCGTTGTAACCGTCCGGTGAGGGTTGCGATCAGCCTGCGGCGAGCCAAGCGAGCGGATCGACTGTCATTGAGAGGTCGATCCGCGCCCTTGACGCAGATCAATCCGGCCCGCAGCACATTAGCGTATGTGAATATATGGGCGCGACCTTCTGAGCGACGGGTTAGTCCCTCGGATCGGGGAGGTACAAGGACGCCTGGGTAAGTTCATAGGAGACTGTCGTGAATTCTACCAATATTCTTCGCAGCTTTCTCATTTCAGCCGCCATTGCGGCGGTTCCCCTGAGCGCAGCCAACGCTGGCGACGCTATTTCTGAGGAAGAGGCCCACGCTATCGGCGTGGATGCGTACCTCTATTTCTATCCGCTGATCACAATGGACATCACTCGGAAGCAGCTGACCAACCTCGAGGGCAGCCCGGGCTCAATCGGCGGCCCTCCGAACCGCTTCGCCAACATTTCCGCATTTCCACCAGCAGACATGAAGGTGGTTGTTCGTCCGAACTTTGACACCCTGTACTCGAGCGCCTGGCTCGACGTGACGAAGGAGCCGGTGGTGGTGTCGGCTCCAGATACGCAGGGCCGCTTTTATCTGCTGCCGATGCTCGATATGTGGTCCGATGTCTTTGCCTCCCCAGGCTGGCGCACGACGGGAACGGCGGCGGGGAATTTCCTGATTGCGCCCCCGGGCTGGCGGTCCGATCTTCGCGATAAGTTCGATGAATTCAAGCTGCCCGCGGGAACCCAAAGGATCGATGCTCCAACGCCATATGTCTGGATCATCGGTCGAACCAAGACCGATGGACCATCGGACTACGATGCCGTTCACAAGGTCCAGAATGGCTACAAAATCACATTGCTATCGGAGTGGGGCAAGGACACCAAACCGGCCGAGGTCAAGATCGATCCGTCGATCGACATGAAGACGCCGCCCAAGACCCAGGTCGACACCACGCCCGCCGACAAGTATTTTGCATACGCCGCCGAGTTGCTGAAGCTGCACCCGTCGCACCTGACCGACCAGCCGATCCTGGCTCGGCTGAAGCGCATAGGGTTCGAGCCGGGCAAGAGCTTCGATCTGTCGACAGCGGATGCGGCAATCCAGAAGGGCCTCCAGACCGCACCGCAGGATGCCCAAGCGCTGATGGCTTGGAAGATCAACACGCTTGCGCGCGTTGCAAATGGCTGGTCGATGAACACCGACACGATGGGGGTTTACGGCAATTACTACCTGAAGCGCGCCATTATCGCGCGAGAGGGTCTCGGCGCCAATTTGCCCGAGGATGCCATCTATCCGCTCAACCTCGGCGACGAAGCCGGTCAGCCGCTGGATGGCAAGAACGCCTACACCGTCCATTTCGAAAAAGGTGGACTGCCGCCGGCCGCTGCCTTCTGGTCGATCACGCTCTATGACAATCAGGGCTTCCAGGTCGCCAACGCCTTGAACCGGTTTGCCGTCAGCAGCTGGATGCCATTCCGATATAACGCGGACGGATCGCTTGATCTCTATTTCCAGAATGGCAGCCCTGGCACCGACAAAGAAGCGAACTGGTTGCCTGCTCCTGAGGGGCCATTCACTCTGACAATGCGTCTCTACGCGCCCAAGCCGGATGCTCTGACGGGCAAGTGGACACCGCCGACGGTCATGAAATCGGGTGCCATTCCGTCTGTGACGGTGCAGTAAGCCGACCACGAAGAAAGTTGACGAGCGGCGAGCCTCTGCCATGAGGCCGCCGCTCTAACATTCCGGCGATGTCAGAACGCACTGCTTAGACATCTGCCACACCGCGCTGCCAAGAAGCCGACGCAAGGGGCTCTTTGCGCCAGCGAAACAGTTGCTCGAATGCACGCCAGCTGCCTGCGACACTTCCGTGACCGTTACGCCAGGCTCCCAGCGTCGCTGCTGTCAGGGGCTCCATCTCCGACCGCGACCGGCGACGACAGCGCTGCCGGATACGATTACCTCCACGCGCGACATCGTCGCGCCGCTAGGCCAAATAACCCCAAAAATAGTCAAGTTGGCGGTGGCGAGCCCTCCGAAACGAACATCCGGCGACATCCAATCGAAACAAACTTCAATCACTTAGCCAATGAAAGCGTCCAGAGTCGCGCCCGAATCGCGCCGGCCGACAGAATTCAGTGCCTCGCAGGAAGACTAGCATGCTGCTTCTCAACCAACGCCCAGAACACAACCAGCCGTTGGTTGCCGCCGATGCCGAGTCGCTCGGCATGGCGGGAGGCGAGCGGGCCGAGCGTTACCTCAAGGCGCGCCAAAGCGATGCCGAAACACCGCTGCACGCCTTGCCGGCATTGGCCGGCGAGCTCGGCATCGCCGCGCTTCATGTCAAGGACGAGGGCCAGCGTCTTGGCCTTGGCTCCTTCAAGGCGCTGGGCGGTGCCTATGCCGTGATGCGTCTGGTGCTGGAGGAGGCCGGCAAGTGGCTCGGGCGAGACGTCGATATCGGCGAGATAAACGACGCCCGGGTGCGCCAGATCGCCTCCGGCATGATCTTCGTCTGCGCCACCGACGGCAACCATGGCCGCTCGGTCGCGCAGGGCGCCAGCCTTGTCGGCGCGCGTTCGGTGATCTTCGTCCATGCCGGCGTAAGCCGCGAGCGGGTCGCGGCCATCGCCCGCTTCGGCGCCGAGATCGTCGAGGTCGAGGGCGGCTATGACCAAGCGGTGCGCGAGGTCGCTCGCGTCGGCGCCGAGCGCGGCTGGAAGATCGTCTCCAACACCTCCTGGCTCGGCTATGAGCGCGTCCCCGGCCTGGTCATGCAGGGCTATACGGTGATCGTGCGCGAGACGCTGCGGCGTCTGCCCGAGCCGCCAACGCATGTCTTCCTGCAGGCCGGCGTCGGCGGCTTCGCGGCCGCGATCGCCGGCCATATGGCGGTCATGCTCGGCTCCAGGCGGCCGAAGGCCGTGGTGGTGGAGCCGGAGCGCTCGGCCTGCGTCTACGCTTCGGCTGAGGCCGGCCGTCCGGCAACGATCGCCAATCAGGAGCCGACAGTGATGACGATGCTCGAATGCGCCGAGCCGTCCCTCGTAGCCTGGCGCGTGCTGGCGCGCGTCGGCGATGCCTTCATGACGGTGGACGAAGAGGATGCGGTCGCGGTGATGAAGCGGCTGGCGTGGCCGCTCGGCAACGACCCGGCCATTATCTCCGGCGAGAGCGGCGGGGCAGGCCTCGCCGGGCTGGTCCGCGCCGCGGGCGACAGGCGCATGCGCGCTGCGCTCGGCCTCGACAAGCGTTCGCGCGTGCTCGTCATCAACTCGGAGGGAGCGACCGACCATGGCCGCTTTGCCGAGCTGGTCGGGATGGCGCCCGAAGAGGTCTTCCTGCAGACTGCCTGAGAGGTCTGCCGGCTTTCGTCGCTCGGAAAGCCAATCCGCTGCGCGGACCGCCCCTCAACCCCCACAAGCGGGGAAATCAGCTGGCCCACCCCCGGTAACTCTTTCTTCTCTGCTTTCATGCAACACTGCCAGAACCGGGTGGCACGAACAAAGTATGGCGGACGACAACAAACGCAACGGCAAGTTCTGGGCGCAGGCGCTTGATCGCGCTTATCTGGGCCTTTGGGACTGGAATCTGTCGACTGGCGATTGCTACTATTCGCCGACCTGGTCGAAGATGCTGGGCTATGAGCCGGACGAGCTCGCCAACACGTCCGATCTCTGGCTGAAGCTTACGCATCCCGACGACCGTCAGCGCGCGCAGGAAAGCGGCGACCGGCATATTGCGGGCCTCGTCGATTCGATCGAGACCGAGCTTCGCTTGCGCCACAAGCATGGCCACTGGGTCTGGGTTCTCGACCGTGGCGGCATTGTCGAGCGCGACGCCGACGGCAAGCCGCTTCGGCTGATGGGCGTGCAGACCGACATCACCCGCCAGAAAGAGGCCGAGGCGGCGCTCGAGCAGGTCAATGTCCGCTTCCGTCTGGCGCTTGCCGCCAGCGGCACCGGCATCTGGCATCACGATATCGGCACCAGGAAAAGCTACTGGGACGCGCGCACCCGCGAATTCGGCCTGGTTGCCGACACGGATGAGGTGATGGCAGATCTGTGGCACACCTATCTTCATCCCGACGACAAGGACGCCACCGAGCGAGCCCACCAGATCGAGCCCGGCTCGAACAGCGTCGTTGCCTCGCAATACCGCATCGTCCTGCGTGACGGCCAGATCCGCCATGTCGAGTCGCTGGTGCGTTTCGTTGCCGGCGTCGGCTCGGCCGGGCAGATCTTGGGCACCGTGCGCGACATCACCGAGGAGAAGATGCGCGCCGAGGGACTTGCCTTTGCCGCGCGCCACGACGCCCTGACCGGTCTGCTCAACCGTTCCGCCTTCGACCGGCTGCTCGCTGAGAACATCGCCATGGTCGAGCGCCTGCCGCTGGCGGTGTTTTACGTCGACCTCGACTACTTCAAGGCGCTCAACGACTATGCCGGTCATGCCGCCGGCGACCTGGCGCTGAAGAGCGTCGCGGCGGGCATCCTCGCCAGCCTGCCCGCGTCGGCGCGTGCGGCGCGCCTCGGCGGCGATGAATTCGCGCTGATGGTGCCGAACTGCAATGACGCTTGCGCCGAGCGCATCGCCCGCGGCGTGCTCGCCGCGGTGCGCGATGCCGATCTCGGCTCGGCGGTCACCTCGCGCAGGCTTGCCGCCAGCATCGGCATTGCCTTCGTGCGCGACCGCAACATGAGCGTGGCCGATGCGCTCGCCTGCGCCGACGATGCCTGCTACGCCGCCAAGGCCGGCGGCCGCGACCGTTTCGCCGTATTCTCGCCCGACACGACGTCCGGCGCCGGCGGGCTCAACGCCGCGCGGCTGGCCGCCGACCTTGTCGACGCGATGGAGGATGGCCGGTTGAAGCTGTTCGGCCAGGAGATCCATCGGCTCGGCCTGCCGTGGGAGGACAGCCCCCATGTCGAGGTGCTGGCCAGGCTCGAGGCCCGCACCGGCACGATGATCCCGCCCGGCGATTTCATGCCCGTCGCCGAACGTTTCGGCCTTGCCGCGCGGCTCGACCGCTGGATCATCCGCACCGCACTGACGCGCCACGGCGAGGCGATGCGCGCGGGCGCCATCGCGCTCGACTTCAACCTGTCGGCGCAGACGCTTTCCGACCCGCAGCTCTGGGCTTTCGTCGACGAGGCCATCGCCGAGAGCGGCGCGCCGCCGTCGGCCATCGGCTTCGAGATCACGGAGACCGCTGCCGTCACCAATTTCGACGCGGCGGCCGAGTTCGTGCGCAAGGCGAGGCTCCGCCATTGTCGCGTCAGCCTCGACGATTTCGGCGCCGGCATGAGCTCGTTCGAATATCTCAGGCGCTTCCCCATCGACGCCATCAAGATCGACGGTTCCTTCGTCGAGCACATCGCCGAAAGCCGCTTCGACCGCGAGATCGTTTCGGCGATCGCCGGCATCGCCCGATCGATGGGCGCCGCCGTGGTGGCCGAAAAAGTCGAGGAGAAAAACGCGCTGGAGATACTCATGGGCATGGGCGTCGCCTATGGCCAGGGTTATTTCCTGCACCGGCCCGAACCGCTGGAGGCGATCGTGGCGCGGGCGACGGGCAGATTGACTTTGCCTGCCAGGCGGCAGATGTAAATAAGCGATGGCTAAAATTCGAATCACCTGTTTAAGCGCGCCGTAATGCGGCCGGGCGGATGATCAGCCATGGACAATGGAGGCTCGCGGGCCGGAAGGAGATATTATGAAGGCTTTTCCCTTGCTGCTGACGGCTTCGGTCTCGCTGCTTGGCATTCTGGCGGCGCAACCGTCGCTCGCAGGCTCCGATCACGGCGCGGCGCCCGTGCAGGACGATCAGGTGACCGCACCGGTGCAGGACGATCAAGAGCAGAGTGCCACAGGCAGCCAGGAAGATGATCAGGCCACCGCTGAAAATGAACAGGGGGACGATGATGGCGTCGACGCCGGCTCGCACCAAGGCGACCAGGGTGACGACGCAGGCGATGATCAGGGCGATCATAACCAGGGCGGCGGCGAAAGTGGCGGCGACAGCGGCAGCCATGACGGGGGCGGGGACAGCGGCGGGCATGACGGCGGCGGCGAGGGTGGCGGTGGCGGTGGCGGCGACGACTGAGGTTCGGCATTGAGCCAAACCGGAGATAGCGCGGTTCATCGTTAAAAGGTGAACCATCGTTCTATCGAACTCTTAGGACAACCGGGTTATTTCCTGTGAAACGCTTCGCTCGGGACATGAGGTCTTGGCTTGACTGTCCGGCGTCCGGTCCATGACGGACGGGCGCGTGCGAGACCCGGCAATGTCCTCGACGCTCAGCACCGCGCTTGTGATCCTGCTGCCGCAGCGCCTGCCGCCAACGGTCAGACCCGCCGCGAGCATCGACGGAGTCTCCGGCCCGGCGGCTTCGCCGGTCATGCAGCCCGCGATCTCGGCATCCACGTTCAGCCTCGACGGCCTCAATATCACGGCAACCAAGGTCCGGCTGATGCAGCAAGCGGGCAAGGAATTCGGCGTCGACCAGACCGACTACGAGTCCGTGTCTTCCTACGGTTCGGCGATCAAGAGCGCCGTCGAGGCGTTGAAACGGCAATCTCCGGCGGCGGTCGCCAAGATCGAAAGGCAGCTTGGCCTGGATCAGCTTGGCGTTTCGCTGGATACGCTCGTCAACGCGATCGTCCGCCCGCAAGGCGGCGAAAGCGACAGGCTGGATGCCGCGTTGAAGCGGCACGCAAGCGGGGAAGGCGACCAGCCGGACGAGCTCGGGCTCTACAGCCTCTGAGGCCGGTTATCCGATCAGCCACCGCAACACGCCCGCCGAGGCCACCCCGATCACAACTGTCGGCAGCATCGACAGCCGCGTCGCGGCAAGCAGGGTGATGGCTAAAGCCGCGAGGTCGGCCGGATTCCCCGAGACGAAATCCGGCGCGATCACCGCGATCAGCACGCAGCCGGGCGCGGCTTCCATCACCGCCGTGGCGCGCGGGCTGAGCGCGCGGTTCCTGAGCACAACATAGCCGCCGATACGGGTGAGATATGTCACGCCGGCCATCGCCAGGATGGCAAGCAAGGTCATCGGGTCGATCATGTCTCGCCTGCCAGGAACCACGCGGCCACCAGGCCGGACAGCGCGCCGGCCGCCACATACCAGGCGCCGGGCACGAGGAGATAAATGAGCGCCGCCGCCCCGAGGCTGACCAGCCAGGGCCGCGCCGCGGCAAAGCCCTTCCACATGCCCCTCAGCAGCACCAGGAAGACGGCCGGGAAGGCCATCGCGAAACCATATGTCTCGACATCGCCGAGCACGGGCCCAAGCGCCGCGCCGCAGGTCGTGAAGGCTACCCAGGCGAGGTAGACGGCCAAGCTGGCGCCGAGATAGAAGGGCAGGCTGAAGGCCGGCCGCATGCCGGCGGCGGCACGGCGTTGCGCGTCCGCAAGCCCAACCGCCCAGCTCTCGTCGCACATCAAAAACAGCGCCGGAAAAACCTGGCGCTTCGGTAGGTGCCTGATGAAAGGCGCAAGCGCTGCGCCCATCAGGAAATGCCGGCTGTTGACCAAAAGCGTGATGGCGGCGATCAGCAGGACATGCGGCGGCGAGGTCCAGAGCTGGATCGCGGCGAATTCGGAGCCGCCGGCAAAATTGAGCCCGGTCATCAGCGGCACCTCGAGCACGCTGAGGCCCCTCTGCGCGGCCTGCGCGCCGAGCACCAGCGCATAGGGGACGACGCCGAGCAGCACAGGCGTCGCGGCAGCGAGCCCGCGCCGGAACTCGGCGCCGCGCCTGTTGGCGGCCTTGCCCTCGGCGAGGGCGATCTCGGAAACGCTCATGGCTTTGCTTTCGGCTGGCCTTGGGGCCATCCGTTCTCCCGTTCGGTGTGGGGTTGTTGTCGGTCCCGGAACCATAGCCGAAACGCGCGGCAATCGGGTTGCGAAAATGCGCTATTCCTGCCAAAATTCGGCATTGGATAGCGCGTTCACCTGAAGAGTTGGAATCTGTAACCATGAAGCTCGATGAGATCGACAGACGTATCCTGCGCGCCCTGCAGCGCGACGGGCGCATGGCAAACAACGATCTTGCCAGGCAAGTCGGTCTCTCGCCGTCGCCCTGCCTGCGGCGCGTGAAACTGCTCGAAGAGGCGGGCGTGATCGACCGCTATGTCGCTGTGCTCAACCCGGCCAAGATCGGCCGCGGCCAGACCTTCTTCACCCGCATCTGGCTCCAGCAGCAGGACGAGGACACGATCGAGCATTTCGCCGCCGAGGTGGCGAAGTTCCCCGAAGTGATGGAGTGCTATCTGATGATGGGCGACTGCGACGCGCTGGTGCGGATCGTGGCGGCCGGCATCGACGACTACCGCCGCTTCCAGTCGGAGCATCTGAGCCGCATCAAGGGCGTGCAGAACGTCAAGACGGACGTGCCCAGCCAGATCATCAAGCAGACTTCGGAGATGCCGCTGTAGGGCTTCTTCCTTCTCCCCTTGTGGGGTCCGAAGGACGGGGCGAGACCCGTGGCTCGCCCCCCGGGTGGTGGATCGGCGCGCAGCGCCGAGACGGATGAGGGGTGTTGGAAGGATCGCTGCGATGAAGAAATGGGCGCTTGAAGCATCCTATTCTTCAGCGCGTCGTTTCTTCCAGCACCCCTCATCCGTCGCCTTCGGCGACACCTTCTCCCACAAGGGGAGAAGGAGGAGGCCGCTCAATGATGCGCGTGGTGCTCCGCATTGCGCTTGCGCGTTGCGGCAGCCTTCTTCGCCGAAGCCGATCTGTCCGCCGCGGAGCGCTCGCCCGAGGCCTTGCCGCCCATCCTGCCGCCCTTATGCGCGGCCGGATGGCCGGTGTGCTTGCCGCGTCCCGATCCGCCTTCCTTCTTGCCGCCGCCATCGTCCTTGTTGACGGTCGCCCAGGCGCGCCGTTCGGCTTCCTTTTCGGAAACGCCGCGCTTCTCGTAGCCTTCGGCGATATGGTCGGCCTTGCGTTCCTGCTTGTCGGTGTATTTCGATTTGTCGCCACGTGGCATTTTTCTTCTCCTTGTTGCGCTGAGTGAATTCGGGAAGGGATTAATCGCCCTTCTTCTTGGCGACGTCGCCAAGGTCGGAGCGTTCCGGGTCCTTGTTGTTCTCGCCGGCGGCGTCGCGGTTCTCGTCGGGATCGTCCTCCGGCGGCAGGTAGCCGCGCGGCTTGTTGGCCTTCGGGCCCTCCCAGCGCGGCCATTGATCGGACGTTCCAGCTCGTCCCTTCTTCGGTGAATTGCTCATCCTTGCCTCGCTTTCCGGAGGGCGTTCAGCCTTCCGCCTTCATGGTTCGTGCGATCTCGAGCAGCTTGGCGCGGTCGTGTCCGTGCTCGCGGATCAACTCGCGCGCCTGCTTCGGCGAAAGGTCGGTGTTCTCGGCCAGGAACCGCACGTCGGGATCGTCGCCGCCCTTGACAGGCAGAGTGCCGCCATGTGGCGCGTTCGCGGCGCCCGGCCGGTGCGGTATGTTGTCGTTTGCCTGCGTCATTGCGCGTCTCCTTTGCTTCGGCGCCGTGTCAGTCCGCCGCCTCCGACTGCTTGCGGCGTGCTTCCTTCTTGCGGCGCAGCACTTCGTCGGTCCCGACGATGTCCTTGGAGCCGCCGGTGATCGCGGTGGAAACCACGGCCGGCGGATCGCTGGCCGGGAAACTGTCCTCGAGGCCAGACTGCAACTGCTCTTCCAGCGTGTCCGGATCCTCCGAGCGGCCTTCCGTGCGGCGCTCGTCGATTGGTTCAAGGTCCTGCTTGGCGTCGGGATGCTCACGCGCGTTGCGGAGCGTCGACACGATGAGCTCGACCGCGAACTCCTTCATGGCCTCGGCATCCAGAGCGGCCACGTCTGTCTCCTCGACCAGGCGCACCAGCGACTGTTCGATCTTGTCCAATTCACGCACGCCCTGGCAGCGCGCCAGTTTTTGCGCCAAGGCATGGATCAGCAGGGGACCGAAGGTCGAATAGGCCTTCATGCGGGTCTCATCGACGCGTTCGGGATGAAGGGAATGCAAGGACATTGGTGCCTCCGTTGAACATCCTGCGGCGACGGCAGCCTGCTACGGCGGCCGCTCCTAAGGTCAACTGGAGGACGGGGAAGATGTTCCATCCCGGGATCGATCGCGCCGGGCAAATGAGATGGCGCCTGCGACCGCGGACGCCATCTTGAATTCAGCGCTGGCCGCCCTTTTGGCCTGCTTCCGAGGCGCGCTGACGGTCTTCGGCGAAGTTGCCGCTGCCGCCTCTGTGCTGGCCCGCGCTCCGCTGACCCATATTGCGGTCCTCGGCCTGCTGCTGTCCACCGCCGCGGCGCTGATCGTCGCGGTTCTTGTGGCTCTGCTGGCCGGCCTTGACGTGCTGTTCGTGGGTTCCGCCTTGATTGGGCATATCCAATTCTCCGTTGGTTCGGATTGTTCTTCAGGGTTGAATCAAGGACGCGTTCGACATCCTTGAGTAGGGGGAACAAGCGCCGGCAACCGATGTTCCGCCCGAAATATTTCGTGACTCCGCCCGACTGAAGTCCGACCCGGCAAGCGCATTGGACTGGCTTGTGCAACCAATGGGCTTTCTGCGAATTGGTGAGCGGCCGACGAGAAAACCCCTTCATCGCCGACCGTACTGGTGCCCGCCGATCGCCCCCCGCGCAAGTCGGCGGGCACCAATGTCCACGAACAAGAAGGCCGCGAAGCCGGCCCCGGAGCGAGACGACGTTTTGACCTATATCTCTGCAAAGCCCAACCGGCAGGCTGTCGAAACCCCGCCTGCCAACGACAATCAACCTGCCGCGCCTTTCGATCTTTCATTCCTCGACGACATCAATGATGAGGCTGAGATAGCCGACATCGCCAGGCGCGCGGAGCGTCTGGGCCATGCCGCGCTTATCGCAATGGCGATCGGCCTTGCGGCGGCGCCGTTGCTTTACCTGATGCTTGCGTGAGCCGTCCCGTCGGGCGCTTGGCGGGCCGGTGCCAACGCCCGCAGGGCTATCTTCCGGAGAAGAATGCGTCGAGCGTGGCTGCCGTTTCGATCGGCGACTCCTCCGGAAAGAAATGACCGCCGGGCAAGGCGCCGCCGCTGACGTCGTCGGCCCAGTTCCGCCACAGCGCCTCCGGGCCGCCTTCCTCGACGTACCACTCGGCCAGCGCTCCATGTTCGCTCCATAGCGCCATCAGCGGGCAAGCGATGTGCCGGCCGGTCCTCCTGTCGGCATGGTCATGCTCGCGGTCGAGGGACGCCGCCGCGCGATATTCTTCGCAAATGGCATGGATGTGCGCCGGGTCGCGCAGCGCGTCGACATAGAGTTGCCGCACCCCGGGCGGAAACGCGTCGGGCGACGATCCCCAGCCGGAAAGCGCATTGTCGACGATGGCATCGGCGGCGGCCGCGAGCATCGTCTCCGGCAGCGGCTCGGGTTGCGCCAGCAACGACCACGGCCAGTAGCCGAGGGCCAGTCTGGCGTCGGCGCGGTCCCACGCATCGGCGGTGGGAATGATGTCGAGCACAGCGAGCTTCTCGACGCGATCCGGATGGTCGAGCGCCAGCCGGTAGGCGACACGCCCGCCGCGATCGTGACCGGCGACCATGAAGCGTCTGAAACCCAATTTCTCCATCAGCGCCACCATGTCGGCGGCCATGGCGCGCTTGGCATAGGGCGCATGGTCGGCGGCCGATGGCGGGCAGGAGCTTTGCCCATAGCCGCGCAAATCGGCGCAGACGACCGTGAAATCCCGCGCCAGGATTGGCGCGACCTCGCGCCACATCGCATGCGTCTGCGGAAAGCCGTGCAGCAGAAGCAGGCCGGGGCCGGCGCCGCCGCGGCGGGCGAAGATCCTGGCCTCACCCGCGTCGATCTCACGGCTGTCGAAATCGTCGAACATGCTTGCCTCCGGTGTCTGGACCGGCGCCGGCCGCCTCAAGTCCAGGCCGAATCCAGCGTCAGCGACGCTTCGAAGATCTGGTCGCGCTTTTCGTCGAGCACCTTGACCGTGATGGTCAGATGCCTGCCGCCCGGCATCTCGTCGCGGGCGACGTCATGCAGGATGCGCAGTGCCTCCATGCCGGCACGCTCGCGGTTGGCGAAGAGCTGTCCCTCGGTATCTTCCTGGCTGTGCTCGGTGTTGTAAAGGTCGAAATAGAAGCGTTGCATCGGTACGTCGGTCCCAATCCGACGGTCAATTCGCGGGCGCGATCATGGTTCCAAACATCTGATCCAGAGGGAGAATCGGCCACCTTAAGGCGCGGAATCCTCGCAACCAGCGTCGGCCTACGGCGTTAGCAGTGGCGAATGGAGGCAGCCGGATGCTGGAATCACTCTATCTCAATCTCGGCCAGCACGACGCGCTCTCGGACGAAGAGAAAGCGTTGCTCACATCGACCCTGTCGATCGAGAAATATTTCGGCGTGGGAGAGGATATCGTTGTCGAAGGAAGCAGGCCGACCTACAGCACCCTGATCATCGACGGGCTGGCTGCCCGCTACAAGGTTCTGGAGGACGGGGGTCGCCAGTTTACCTCGCTGCAGGTCGCGGGCGATTTCGTGGACCTGCATGCATTCCTGCTCAAGACGATGGATCACGGCATCATCGCGCTGTCGCCCTGTCATGTGGCGGCGGCCGAGCACAGCAAGCTCAAGACGATCACCGAGCAGGCGCCGCATCTCACCCGATTGCTCTGGCTGGACACGCTGGTCGATGGTGCCATCCACCGCGAATGGATCGTGGCCATGGGGCGCCGCTCAAAGCTGTCCCATCTCGCGCATCTGATATGCGAGCTGTTCGTCAGGCTTCAGGTGGTGAAGAAGACGCGCGACATGAGCTTCCACCTGCCGCTGTCGCAGGCCCAGCTCGCCGACGTGCTGGGCCTGTCCGTCGTCCATATGAACAGGGTGATCGGAACGCTGCGACGCATGAACGTCATCAGCTGGACCAACCATATGATCACGATCCTCGACTGGGAGCGGCTGGTCACGATCGCCGAATTCGATCCGACCTATCTCAGCATGTCGCGCGAGCCGAGATAGACCGGCCAAGGTAGCCGGCGAGGATGGAGCGGCCTCCTAGCTTGGCGGAACCTTGGAGCGTGACCACAACTCGTCCAGCATGGTGAGCGCGGCGCTCGGCGCGGCCTCCTTCAGCAGCCCCTGCTGCGCGGCGGCCTTCTTGAAGGCGGCAAAGGCGACGGCCGGCCGGCAGGTGCCCGCGATCGCATCGTCCACCAGCCGCGCCGCCTTGAGATAGTCCGGCGCTTCCTTGTTCTTCCATGTCCCGGCGAGCGCCTTCTTGGCCTCGGCCACCGTGGTGACCACCATCGTGCCGCCGCTGACGAAGCGGATGGTGAGGGGGAGGAAACGGCTCATCGGGTCCTCACCATCCGAGCCATTCGCGCGTCCGCCAGGCCAGGCCGGCAAAGGGTGCCACGGTGATCATGGCGGCAGCGAGGATGAGAAGGGGGCTGTTGATAGGCAAGGATTTCATGATGCACCACAAGATTGGGGGATGGGCCTAAACGAGGATGTCGCCGGTCGGTTGCATCCGGCCGGCCAGTCGGCACGACAAGCGCGATGTCACATATTGCTCGCGGGCCTGATCGGCGGCGCCGGCCGGTGCGGCGGCCGCGGACGCGGCCTCAGCGGCACATCGGCGAGCGAAGCGCGGATCACCCTCACGGGGGGGGGCGGCGTGGCGCCGCGCCGGCGCCGCAAAGCGGCCGACAGGCTGCCGATGAAAGTTCGAACGTCCATGGGACTCCTCCTCGAGAGTCCCCCCAATGGCCAAGGGTTAGCACCCTGGATCGGTCAGCCGCATTTAACTTTGATGTATCCGCGGGCTTCTCGACGGGCGACGAACCGGGGCCAACCTTTTGCGCCGACATGCGTTGTCTCCCGAAAGGAGACCATCATGCCAACCAGCAGCCGAACGAAATCAGACGCAGCCCAGAATCAGTCACCGGGCAGAAGCCGGACGCCGCAAAGGCCGCGCGCAGGCAGCGCAGCATCCAGCGTCAGGTCGATGCCACCGATCGCAGCAAGCCGAAGCCGAAAGCCTCGGGCGCGATGCAGGCCGGCGCGCGCCGCTACCCCGTGCCGCCTTTCCCGAAGCAGCATCACCCCAAGCCCGGGGAGGAATGGGCGATCGAGCCGGCGCCGCTCTATGACGCGCCGTTCTGGCAAGGATCCGGCAAGCTCAAGGACAAGGTCGCGCTGGTCACCGGCGGAGATTCCGGCATCGGCCGCGCGGTGGCCGTGCTGTTCGCGCGCGAAGGCGCCGATGTCGCGATCGTCTATCTCAGCGAGGACCGAGACGCCAAGGCGACGAAGCAGGCGGTCGAGGCCGAGGGCAGGCGTTGCATCACCCTGCGCGGCGACGTTGCCAAACGCGCCTTCTGCCGCAAGGCGGTGGCCGAGACCGTCAAGGCCTTCGGCAGGCTCGACGTGCTCGTCAACAACGCGGCCTTCCAGGTTCATTCGGCCGACTTCGCCGATCTCACCGAAAAGCATTTCGACACCACGCTGAAGACCAATCTCTACGGTTATTTCCACATGGCGCAGGAAGCCGTGCCGCAAATGAAGCCGGGCTCGGCGATCATCAACACCGGTTCCGTCACCGGTATCGAAGGCTCGAAGGAGTTGGTCGACTATTCGATGACCAAGGGCGGCATCCACGCCTTCACGCGCGCGCTCTCCGGCAACCTGATCGCCAAGGGCATCCGCGTCAACGCGGTGGCGCCCGGTCCGGTCTGGACGCCGCTCAACCCGTCGGAAAAGCAGGCGGAGGATGTTTCGCAGTTCGGCGCCAAGACGCCGATGAAGCGTCCCGCCCAGCCGGAGGAGATCGCGCCGGCCTATGTGTTCCTGGCCTCGCCGCAATCCTCCAGCTACATCACCGGCGAGATCCTGCCGATCATTGGGGGCTACTGACCATCAGGAGGATCCCATGAAGAAAGCCCTTCTCATCGCGGCCATCGCGCTGATGCCGGCGCTGCCGGCGGCGGCACAGACGGCCAAGCCGGATCAGCAGACGCAGAACTGCCAGGCCAAGCCGGACGCCAACGACCAGCAGCAGAAACAGAAGCAAGAGGCCGATACGGATGAGCTGTCGAAACAGCTCGGCAATTGCGGCGGCGTGCTGAAGCCGCCGCCGACTGGCGACAAGAACGCGACGACCCCGCCGCCGACCGGCAGCGAGATGCCGGTGATCAAACCGGGCGAGGTACCGCCGCAGACGGGGCAATGAGGCCCGGGCCTTCAGTGCTTGCGCTTCTCGCTCTCGGCCGGCTTGAGCACCGGCGCGGCGTGCGCCTCGCGGATCATCTGCAGGGCCTCGTCGCGGGTGAGGCCGCATTTGCGGGCAAAATAGGTGGCTTCGTGGATCTCGGCGCGCGAGGCCTCCACAACGCCGGAAGAGGTCGGTTTGTTTTTCTTCTTGGCCATCGGTTCACCGCGCCATGAATCACTTAGTCAGCTAAATATAGATGCAATGCCTGCTGTTGCAAATCGCCGATTGCGCCCGGGCCGGTTTGATTGGTTTCTGCGGAAAAAGCCCCTTGGAATATTCCGGCTATGTCGCTGTTCACTCTGGAGGAACGGCCATGACGGGCGAGAGGACCAAACGCGACTTTCGATACCGCGACCGCGTGTCGGCGGGCGAGGAGCATGAGGTGCGCTACTGCGCGAAGCACTATCGGGTCCACTCCTGAGCAGGTTCGCAGAGCTGATCAGCGAACACGGCAACGACCGCAAGACCCTCGGGCGTCAGCGAGGAAGCTGCGGGATTGACAGACATTCCCGGTCGGAACCGGCTTGGGCAGGACAGGTCCGGCAAACATTGCCGGCGACCAACCGTGATCGCTCGCCCAATCATATGTTAGGGCGTCACCCCGCCGAAGGTGTAAGTTCGAGCAGTCGCCGCACAGAGCAAAGGCAAGCGCGCGCCGGAAGAGCCCATCACGCTTTCGCCCAACCTATCAAGGGAAGTGCAGCTTCGATGAGCGACGGACGAGGCGGCCATTATGCCGCGAAGGGTGAGTATCTCGATCACCGTCTGGAATGCCCGCACTGCGGAACGATCCGGTTGAACATCCCCAGGAACGCCCAATCCTCAACGCCGATCCATTGCGCCGAGTGCGGGGCCTATCTTGGCACGTGGGACGAAATCCAGACCGACTTCGAGCGACAGGGAGGCACCGACGGCGTGTTTCGCCTGGCAAGCGGCCGCATCAGGCGGCTCGCATAAGCAGGGTCGGCTCCCGGTCAATGCCTGTCTTTCAAAAAGCGGGCTTCGCGGACGAGGGACGTCCAGTCAAAGCCGATCATATGGATTAGCTCCCTCGCTTGCGCCTCGGTTATACCCACTTCCTTGGCCAGCTTCCCGGCCAGCAGTCGGCTATCGACTTTTTCGTCGTGCCCGTCCTTCTGCATGCGCACTCTCCATCGCTCTACAAGTAAGGCGCAAAGCCAGGAGAGGTTTCGTTAGGCCGAGCTCGAAACGGTTTGGTATGAGCAAAAAGCCCGGAGAAGCGCGACGCAAAAAGCCCGCTGGCATGAGCCAGCGGGAGAAGGTGGCTTGAGCTCGGCCCCGCCAGGGGCGAACGCCGACATGGTGCTCATGTGGCACCGGCCGCGCATCCACATTTGTTAACCGTCGAGATCGTTTTCGCGCAATGGACCGCAACATGGCCGATCCATCGGTTGCTTCGAATACACGGCCGCAATGATCGACGCGCACCATCCATAGTTCGCCAACAAAGCAGCGGAGTGTTCATAGACTCAGAACGAAGGTGGTCCGCAGTCTGCGGGGCCGATCAAAAACGCTCGAAGCGTTGCTCCACCTTGCGGGCGAACTTTTCCCGTTCCTCGTTGGAGATGCCTTCCACCGAGTATTTCGCCAGATAGAGGTGCTTCTCCGTGCGTCCGCACATGGATTTCAAGCCGCGCAAAAGCACCTTCCTGCCGGGGTCATGCATGTAGAGCCTGGTGTACCACCAAGGCGAGCCGAAGGTGGTGACGATGCCCATCCGGCGGATGTTCACAAGCGCCGGCTTGATCGTGCCGCCATCCGTCGGCAGGTCGAAGGCGACGCCCGGCCGCCACACGCGGTCGAAATATCCCTTGAGCACAGCAGGCATGCCCGACCACCAGGTCGGGAAGCAGAACACGCAAGCCTCGGCCCATTGCAACGCGTCGATATAGACCCGCAGCTCCGCAGGTGCTGGCGATGGACCGGCGTGCCCCTTCAACTCCTCGACCTGCATCACGGGATCGAATTTCATGGGTAGAGATCGAAGTCGACGACCTCGTCGCCCCTGGCCCTGAGGACCCCCAAGACACGCGTATGAAGCGAGGCCACGTAGCTGTCCTGCGCCGGATGCGCGTAGACGACATTGACCTTCATCGCATGCCCCACGCGGCTCTGATCCGGCTTCGAGGCTAGTTGAATACCGTTGGTTTGCCTAGGCTTCGACGCGAGAAGTGGAGGGGCACGAGGTCAGGGTGGCGAGAGCTTCGCCAGAACCTCCAGGAGGACCCACTCCGATGTCGGCTTCCCGACATTGGTTACCGTCCCCAGGACGGCCCCGCCGAAGAGTTCCGGCCTGTCATAAGCACTCGCCACCGCGAAAGGCACGCCGCGGCTGCGCAAGGCCTCGGCTACGGGCGTGACGAGATGGTCGCCTAAATTCACGTCGAGCAAGGCCACCGTCGGCAGTTCGTCTTCCAGCAGGCGGAGCGCCTGTGCGACTTTGGGGACCGGTCCCAGGACCCGCCATCCCAGGCGCTCGAGCATGACCTTAAGATCCATCGCGATGATGAATTCATCTTCGACGATCAGGATGGTCTTTTGCACCGGCCATCAATCTGGGCGAGCGGCCCTTTCGAGGGGGACGACGATCTCTGCTTCGAAACCTTCGGTTCGATAATTCTGTTCCACCTTGCCACCGAGATTGTATGCGATGGCGAATTGAATGAGCTGGGTTCCGTACCCAGTCGAGGTGGGCTTGCGTACAGGCGGGCCGCCGCTCTCGCGCCAGGACAGGCGCAGCAATGGATGATCGCCTTGCTCGACCTCCCATCGAATTCGAACCGTCCCGGCCGGAGCTGACAAAGCGCCATATTTGAGGGCGTTGGTTGCCAGTTCGTGCAGCAGAAGGCTTAGCGACATTATCTCCTCGACGCCAGGGTCACTGACGGTCCGGGCTCGATGATGATCGTCTCGGGAGCGGTTTGGAAGGGTTTCGTCGCGCGCGCCGCCAGGGCTTCGAGACCATCTTCACCATGATCGCTGAATGCCAGGTCATTTGCATCCACAACGGCCTGCAGCCGGCCGAGGAACGCGGTGCGATATTCCTCTGCCGAAATGCCTTCCGTCCTCGTTTGGTTGGCCAGCGCCCGCACCAGCCCGAGCAGGTTCTTGAGCCGGTGGCGCAATTCTCCAAAGACCGCTTCGAACTCCGCTTCTTTCCGGCTTCTGTCCGTAATGTCGACGATCGACAGCAACATGAGGTGGCTGACATTGTCCGGATTGAACACGGTGCGTGCCGTCAGAAGCATGACTTTCTTCCCGATATGCGGGAAATCATGCTCCACTTTGTAATCGATCACCGCCGAGCTTTTAGGGATCACCTCTCCAAGGAGATGACGCAGCTCGGGAATATCCCATTGACCGTTGCCGAGGTCGTACAGATGCTGTCCGATCGTGTCGTAACGCTCGACCGCGAATGTTCTGAAGAAGGCGCGGTTGGCGCTCTGGACGGTCAGGGCTGAATCCAGCACCAGCATGGGATCGGAAACAGTGTCGACAATGCCTTGGGCCTGCACGTGACCTGTCCGCAGAATCCGGTAGAGGTCTTCCAAATCCATTGCCGAAATACCCGTTGGGCCGACAGGCTATAAGCTTGCCGCCGATCATACAACCGCGCTTGCCCAAAGCGAAGATCGCGCGACGCGGCTTTATGGCATCGGGGCGCTGGGCCGCATTCCTGGAGCCTCCGGTCTTCGGGTGTTCCCGGAACCAGAGCGCCCGCGCCGGGTTGTGATTGGCGGGCCGCGTCAGCCGGACCGGGTGGCAAAGAGAACAGGGCTGGTTTCTCCGGCTTCTCGCCCTGGCCAACGAAATGGCAGTCGAGCTCTTGTCCCACCCGGCCCGCCCAAGGGAGGTCTTGCCGGCAATGGCAGGAAATATGAAGTCCGACAAAGCCGGCGCCGAACCGCGCTCGATCCGTGTCCGAAACAGGTGAGGGGGCGATGCCGCGCTGGGTCGACGAAGGCTGGGTCATACTGAAGGAAAGCGTCAGCGGCTACATCGATGACAATGCGCTGAGCCATGGGGCGGCGATGGCCTTCTACGCCACCACGTCGCTGGCGCCGATCCTGTTGATCGTCGTCGCGGTCGCCGGTTTCGTCATCGGCAACGATGCCGCGCAGCTGGCGCTGTCGGCCGAGATATCGGGCGTGATGGGGCCACAGAGCGCAGACCTGCTGAAGGCCACGTTGGAGACCGCTTCGCATGGCTGGTCGAGCGCGCTTGCCACGCTGATCGGAGTGGTGACGCTTTTGGTCACGGCGTCGGGCGTCTTCGGCGAGATGCAGCAGTCGCTCAACGAAATCTGGAAGGTGAAGCCCAACGGGGCGTCGCTGTCGCGCCTTGTAAGGGCGAGGGCGGCGAGCCTCGGCCTCGTGGCCGCGCTCGGCTTCCTGCTCCTGGTCTCGCTCGCGGCCAGCACGGCGATCGCGGCGCTGGGCGAGATCATCAACCGGAGCCTGCCTTTCGGAGAACTGATCGTCAGCGCCATCAACACGATCGTCTCCTTCGCGCTGATCGCGTTCCTCTTCGCCGCGATCTACAAGGTCCTGCCCGACAGGGAGCTCACCTGGCGCGATGTCGGCGTCGGCGCGCTGGTCACCGCGCTGCTCTTCACCATCGGCAAGTCGCTCATCGGCTGGTACATCGGCACCAGCGCCATCGCCACCTCCTATGGCGCGGCCGGAGCCCTGATGGTGGTGCTGGTCTGGGTCTACTATTCGGCGCAGATCTTCCTCTTCGGCGCCGAGATCACCCGCGCCTATTCGCTGCGCCGCGGCAGCCGGCCGGACCTCGCGCCAGCGGTGGCCGCCGATCCGCCGGCGGCCGCCACCGCCCCGCCGCCGGCGCGCGGCGCCTCCGGCATCGAAGTCGCCGTCTGGATTGTCATCGTCTGCTTGATCACCGCGCTGATGTCGCAAACCGGCGCCAACAGGCCGAACCGCCCGCGATAAAACTGAGTGTCCAGCAATCCGGCCCCCACCCTCGAAAAGGGCGTATGCCTTACCGGTCGTTCAAGCGCTTCTCGATTTGGTAGGATAGCCAGCGGCAGAACATGCCGGCGATCGATGTCGCGGCGCCGCCGAGCAGGCAGGCAACCAGCAACGGACTTTGCGATGCGCTCGACCAGCTTACGATGGCTAGCAATATCACGCTGACCGTCGAGATCAGATAACCTGTGCCCTTCAGGAGGTGGAGCGACGCTTTTGTCATCGCCAGAGTTTCCGCCCTATGGCAACTCCCGGCCGGCGCTGAAGTTCCATGGTCGATGGCGGGGGTTCGGAAGGCAGGCCCCGCAGGCTTGCCTTCCCGTGCCGCGTCGCAGCTTGCTCGAACTCAGGCTGCCTCTGCCGCGACGTTGACCGCGGACTCGGCGAGCTTGGTGAGCGCGACGTCCGTTTCCTTCTCTTCGTTCAGCGTCTGGTCGAACAAGGTGACGGCCTCGGCCAGGCCGAGTTCCTGCGCCCAGGTCCTGAGCGTGCCGTAGCGCGAAATCTCATAATGCTCGACAGCCTGCGCCGCGGCCAGCAGGCCTGCGTCGAGCGAGGGCGAGCCCTTGTACTCTTCCATGATCTCGGCGCCTTCCTCGGTGATGCCCATGATCGCCTGGCAGGTCTTGCCGACCGGCTTCTTGTCGATCACCTCGAACACTTCCTCGAGACGCGCGACATGTTCTTGGGTCTGGCCGCGGTGCTTTTCGAAGGCGGCCTTTAGCGCCTCGTCCTGCGCTGCCTTGGCCATCTTGGGCAGCGTTGCCAGGATCTTCTTCTCTGCGAAATAGATGTCCTTCAGCGTGTCGTGGAAAAGTTCGTTGAGGCCCTTGTTCGAGGCCGCTTTCGTTGTCGGCATGTCTGCATCTCCTGAGTGGGTGGATAACCAACCCCAACACAGTTTTTTCGAACTTGTTCCCAACAGAATTTTCCTGTGAAAGCGCCCGGGAAACTCTCATTTGTTGTTGACCGCCGCCCGAACAAACGAGCCGACCGAAGCGGGCAGACCGACCGTCCTCGGGGCGGCAATTCGCGCGGCTGCATTCTTTGATTCCGCCTGGAACTTTTTGCCAGCACAAGCGCTGTTGAACAGCAGTTGTTTCCAATGAAGGCAGGGAGAAGAAAAATGAATACCAAGATTCTTTGCATGAGCGCACTCGCGCTTTCGCTCGCGACCAGCGCGGCGATGGCCAGTAGCGCCAAAGGCACATCGGCCTTGGACGACCCGCAAAAGATGGCGCCTTTCTTCACCGATGCGGGGATGAAGACGATGAGATCCGGCGATGAGTTCAAGAAGGCATGGCTGGCCATGACCGAGGAAGACCGCACCTCGATCAAGAAGGACTGCGGCGACGAGACCATCGCCAAGCAGCATGACAATTTCTGCAAGATGACCAAGGAACTCGGCGGCGCAAACTGAGGCCGGTCGACAGACAAGGAACGGCGGCTCTTTCGGCCGCCGTTTTTGTTATCGTGGCGCCGGGCCAACACAGGCTCAAGGCAGCGGGGACCGGTTGGCCGCAAAGGAAGATCTTGTTCGACCGGCTGCCGGCTATAGGCTGGACTTATCCATCATAATGACTACGCGTTGCCGGCTGGTGACAAAGAGCTCGTATAATTGCTCGAGGTTTTCGAGGTGTCGGTGAGCCAATGCCGCGCCGTCGCCATCAAGGCGCATGTCGTTGACCTTTGCCCGCTGTAGCACTGCGAGGTCGGCGATCCTGAGGATGTTCTGGTCCACCATATCCAGCCGTTCGGACAATTTCGCGAATTTGTCCTCTTCAGCAATCAGCAGCCTTTGAACCGTCGCTCTGGTGCAATCGTCCGTCTCCGTTTGAAGGCGGTCCACGAAGTGCTTGATGTTCTCCCTGGCGATAAAGCGGTCCATCAGGCTCGCCCTCCGAGCTTTGAAATCATATCCCCGTGGCAGAGAGGAGTCGAGGCGCGCCATGACGACCAGGCTCCTCGGGAATTTGATGGAAATCAAAGCCGGCGCACGATCACGGGCGCAAGTACTATGTTGCGATACCCCTCGCGTTGGGACCAGATGGTTAGCCCCGAAACCGAGCTTCAGATGCTCGATCGTCATATCCGCACGGGAGCGCGTCATATCTCTCGCCAGCGAGAGATCATCGATCGCCTCATCGAGCTGGGCGCGCCAGCCGAGCAGGCAATAGAATTGCTTGATCTATTCCAAGTCACGCAGGCGCTGCACATTGCCCACCGGGAGCGGCTTCTCAATTAAGTGACGCCCGCCGGCGTCACCGGATGCCGAGGAATCCGAGGATGGCAAGGACGATGACGATTGCTCCTACGAGCCAGATGATGTTGTTCATGTCTTCTCTTCTTCTCTCTCAATTCTTGATGACGCGCTGCCTGTGCAGCTTTCGCCTTCGACCAACGGGAGCAAGTGGCTTCCGTTCCCGGTGTGGGCCCACGGTCCCGCGCGGTCTGGACCGAAGTCTTAACCGCGCCTCTGCTGATTGCCCGAACTGCCCTCTCAGCGGTTGTCATCTCCTTTGTGATTGCGACCCTTTCTCCGCCCGAGCCTTTCAAGCAGGGCTCGAAGGCGCTCGGGAAGCTGACCGTCAACTCGGAAAAGTGGCCACGCGCGCAGGTGCCGTCTCAAAACCTCGCTGGAAAACTGCTGTCTCAGCAACCTGGCGAGAGCTTCGTTATGACGTCGATCCTGGGCCATTTTCACGCAGTCCTGATCACTGCGAAACCGGAAGCGCCTGGACTTGTTCCGCTGCGCAATCGTGATTTGTCACCGCTCGCTGGCGGTAGCCCATGAGCGGGTTGTAGCGCGATGGGCTCAGTTGAACTCAGAGAGCATCGCTTCCTGCCGGAACATAAGCGCCGCTCGCCGGTTTGGTCCGCGGCGGCATCCCCGAAGCCCGCCGCCATCGGGTTCCAATCCTCCCGATCGAAGCCCGCCCGCTCATCCTCCGGGCGGGCTTCTCCATTTGAGAGATTGGTTCCAGCACAGGAGAGACGTGATGGCAGGCAAGACAACGCACGACCAGCAGCAACGCATTATCGAGGAGCGCGTCAACACCAGGAACGCCGGAAAGGATTTCAACGCCAGGGAAGAGCTGAAGCGGCCGAGCCAGGAGCGGGCCGCCCGCGCGAAAGGCAGCGGGTTGAAAGCTGGCGAGCGCGATCTGATCGATCCCGACGACAGGCAGATGCTGCGCGGCGAGAATCAGGAGTCTCCGCACCGGAAACGACGCGGCGACTGATGGGCGTCGGCCGGAAAAGGGCAGCGGATTGGGGAAGGGCGCGTTGACGCGGCTTGCGGGTCATCGAGAGATAGGTCGGGTCGACCTTCCGCGATCTGCAATTGCTCTAGGGATTAGGGACTTCGTTGGAAGGTTGTTCCGAGACAATCGGCAGTCCCGAGCGGACCAAACGCTCGGTGCGGCGCAGCAATTCCCGGGAGCGTTTGATCGCGTCCTTGCTGCCTTGGATGAGTTGATCCTGGAAGGGTTCGCGTGCCCGGGGCAACGCAGTTCTGGTTTGGCGCATAGCGCTCTCCCGTATTCAGACGGGAGCGCGTTCGTCGTCTCTCAGCCGCTAATGGTGTCCAGTGGGGGTTACCAGCGATCTGGGCTATCTAGGGCTCATTCGATCTCAGTCAAGTCGCCCATCGTCGGCAATGCCCGGCTTGATTGGTTCCGAATCGCTGCCAACTGCTGGGCGAGGGCCCTGGATTGCTCCACATACGCCCAAGCCAGTTCCCGCATGCGGCTGTTTTCGGCGCGCAGGGCCTTAGCCCGTTCGATGACCAGAGAATTTGCGTCGAAAACATCCATGGCCACAACAAATGCGGACCGCGAATGAAGGTTCCAGCACTGACGGCGGCAAAGTCGAATTTCAGCCCCGGCCGCCGCATGGCGGGATGCGCCTGGCGCCTCGGCCAAGGTGGACGACGCGCAATCGGGCGCCGAAGGGGGGCATGGCGGTTTCAGCGGCGGCGGCGAGAAAGAGATACGCGGCCGCCTCGCGCAATCCTGAACGGCTCAGCAAAAAGGGCGCTGCCGAGCGGCAGCGCCCCGCTTGACGAAGTCGGATGTCACCAGCCTTGGCGGCTGTACCAGTCATCGATGTCGCGGCGCACGCGATCCTTCTCGATGCCGTAGCGTTCCTGGATCTTGCCTTCGAGCTGGTCGCGCTTTCCCGCGATGCGGTCGAGATCGTCGTCGGTGAGCTTGCCCCACTGTTCCTTGACCTTGCCCTTCACCTGCTTCCAATTGCCTTCGACGCGGTTCCAATCCATTTGCCGTACCTCCTGTTGGACACGCAGGGCTAACGGCATCGCGATCGCGAGGTTCCTGCGGACAAGTCTTTTTCTCCGGGCGGGAACATTCGCCCGGCGCCGCTGTTCTGGAAGGCAGGATGGCGCGCAGCCCCGCTCCCCCCGCGAAAGGCGCGCCACCGACCGGGTCCAGACCCGAGCAAGCCCGCCTCGGCCGTCCCTCGCCGAGGCGGGCTCTATTGTGACAAGATAGGAAGGATCATGCTTCACGAAGCAGCAAACATCGCCGAGCAGGCTCATCGCGGGCAGAAGGACAAGACCGGCCGGCCCTATATCGAACATCTGAGGCGCGTTGCCGAGGCCGTCGAGACGCTGGACGAAAAGACCGTCGCCTACCTGCACGACGTTGTCGAGAAAGGCGACGGCTGGACCTTGGAGAGGCTGCAGGGCGCCGGGTTCGGCCAGCCGGTGGTGGCCGCGGTCGATGCGCTGACGCGGCGCATGGACGAGAGCGAGGAAGGCTTCCTCTGCCGCGCCGCCTCGAACGAGCTGGCATTGCCGGTGAAGATAGCCGATCTGCGCGACAATCTCTGGCAGGCGCACCAGGCGGGCGCAGCGCCCGAGAAATACGAAACCGGCCTCGCCATCCTCGGCCAGCTGGAATCCAGGAACTGAATCCGGACTTAATCCCGGGGCGGGGAAGCGATCAACTTGGCCTCGCGGACAAGAGAACTCCAGTCCAGGCCGATAAGGCGGACGAGATCGCGCGCCTGTGCCTCGCTGATGCCCGTCTCCCGCACCAGGCGCTGCACCACGTCGTGAGAGGGTGGATTGTTGTCCCTTTTGGCCATTGCTGCCCCATTCAGGAAACCCGCTCGTTGAATCAGGAAACCAACGCTCTGTCGGATCGACCGTTCCGGCGGAACTGCTTTGGTTTGGTCGGACCGCGGTTTGAAGTATTCTGCCCGGAGCCCTTGTCGCTGAGGAAATTAAGAGCTATATAGGGCAAATCGATCTTGCTGAAAGAACGTTGTTTTCGCGCAAAATGCGCCCCTACGATCTTCCCTCTCAATTTCGAAGAATTCGTCGCTTGGCGGTTGCCGGGCGCGTATCATTTTGCGTCGATTTGTAAGGAGATCGCAATGACTACTGGAACGGTGAAGTTTTTCAATTCCACCAAGGGTTTTGGCTTTATCGAGCAGGGCGGCGGCCAGCCGGACGTGTTCGTGCACATCTCGGCCGTAGAGCGCGCAGGGCTGCGCTCCCTCGTCGAAGGCCAGAAGATCAGCTTCGACGTCGTGAAGAATGCCCGCAGCGGCAAAAGCTCGGCCGAGAATTTGCAAGCCGCCTGATCACGGCGCCTCGCGGTCCTTGACCACGGATGTACTGGCATTGGCCGCAGAGGCGCGTTGGAGAAGGTCGGGCTTTGCCCGGCCTTTTTTGATTAAGGAGATGACGATGAAGTCGCTACCGGATACCGGCCTGTTCAAGCCGGTCCCATCCCGCACGGAAGCCAAGACCGACACGACCTCTCGTGTCGCCCGGCAGATTCAGGACCTGGAAGCCAAGGAAAGGGCGGCCAAGACCGAGCGCTTGCGCGCGGCCAGGCTGGCGCAGGAAGCCGAAGCGCCAGTGGTGCTGCCAAGGAAAGCCGCTCCGAAGCGCGCGAAGAAGGGCTAGTTCCTCAACGCAGTGATGTTGAAACATTGCAGGCTTCAAGGGCAAGGCTATCAACGTCCGCCGGGTAGTCAGCGCAAACGTCGGCGATGAGCTGGAGGCTTCTGAATCTCGTCATTCTAGGGTCGAGCAAGGAGCGAAGCGAAAATCCATTCCGTTACCTGGACCGAAGTGTACAACGGTGCAGAATTCTGGACCATCGCGGCGCTTCCAAGTAACGGCATGGATCCTCGGGTCTGCGCGCGTCGCTTCGCTCCTTGCTCCGCCCGTGGATGACGACCGCGATTAGGCGGTCGATTGAGGTCGGTCAGACGCGACGCGCTTAGCAGCGTTTCATATGCAGCACGTCGATGCTGATCTCACCGCCGGACATGCGCCCATCCAGCACCTTTTCGAGGTCGGTGCGATTGTCGGGCTTAAGGACCTCCGGTAGGTCGAGCGCCGTCAGGGCCTCGTCGTCGAACTCGATCGGCGCCCCGTAGAGCTGTGATACCTCCATCACCAGGCTTTCGATGTCCTCGCGAGCGATGTTCTCGGCCAGATGATCCAGCCTGATTTCTTCGGAAAGCCGGATGATGTTGACGATACCCTTGGTCCGCAAGGCCTTTTGGACCCTGTGGTGGGCGTCATCGCGCAAGCGGATGGAAAATCGTCGGAACATGGACTGCCTCCTTTCCTGGAGGTTATCCCTCGATTTCCAGCATGCGCCCGACGGTCACGGATTGCAAGCAAAAAAGCTGGAAAGACGAAAGAAAATCAATAAGTTAGCATAGAACAACAAATGTGGTTTCGGCGCATCGTTGGTATCGTTAGCTTGTGCCGTCTTTCACAGCTTGGTCATTCTTGACGTCCTATGAGACAGACCCTACTTCTACTCACAATGAGCAAGTTACTCATTCGTAGCATTCTTGTCTGTCAGGGAGGCAGGCATGGCTGAGCTGGAACGGCCGCAAAGATTGCAGATCATGCTGACCGACGAGGAGTTGGCGGCGCTGGAGAACTGGCGTTTCGAAAAGCGCATGCCGAGCCGTTCGGCCGCGGTCCGGGAACTTTTGCGTCGAGGGCTGGCCTCGGATGGGTTCCTCACGGCGAATGCGGGCGTGAAGTCGCAGGAGTTCGGCGTGATATCTGCGGACAGGGCGGCCGGCGATAGTCCCGGCGACCCCAAGCCGTAAGCGGATGCGACCCAGCGGATATGTTGCCTTGATTGCGGGCGGCCCTATTTGATGCGCATGACCAGTCCAGGGGGGATCTTTCGTCCGAACGCCAATGCCGACGCGCGCCTCGCGGCGATCGTCGACTCTTCCTATGACGCCATCATCGGCAAGGACCTCAACAGCGTCATCACCGATTGGAACCACGCGGCCGAGCGGATGTTCGGCTACAGCGCGGAGGAGGTGATCGGCAAGTCGATTCTGATCTTGATCCCCGACCACATGCACAGCGAGGAAACCGAGATCATCGGCCGCATCCGCCGGGGCGAGGGCGTGGGCAGCCTTGAGACGACGCGCAAGCGCAAGGACGGCTCGTTGATCGCGGTGTCGATCACCGTCTCTCCCATCAGGAACAACGCCGGCGAGATCGTCGGCGCCTCGCAGATCGCCCGCGACATCACGTCCGCCAAGGAAAGCGAGCGCCGCATCCGGCTCCTGATGCGCGAGGTCAATCACCGCGTGAAGAACCAGTTCGCGGTGATCCTGTCGATGGTCAGGGAAACCAGCAAGCGCTCGACCGATCCGGCTGAGTTCGAGCAGATGATCCGCGCGCGCATCATGGCGCTGTCGCGCTCGCACGACCTTCTGGTGACCTCGGAATGGGCCGGCGCCAGCCTGTTCGACCTGGTCCAGGAGCATCTGAAGCCCTTCGGCCATGAGGAACGCATCTCGCTGTCCGGGCCGCTGCTGACGCTGCAGTCGAATGCGGTGCAGAATCTCGGCATGGCCTTCCATGAGCTCGGCACCAACTCCTCCAAATATGGCGCCCTTGCCGTCGACGGGGGCCATGTGGAAATCACCTGGAAGGTCGAGATGGGTCCGGACGCGCGGCGGCGGTTTCATCTTCTGTGGCAGGAGACGTCCAGCGCGGCAGGAATTGGGGTCGCTGAGAAGAACGGCAAGGAGAAGGGGGTTGCCGAACGAAAAGGGTTCGGCACGGTGGTGCTGCAGCGGGTGGCTCCGCAGTCGCTGAGCGGTTCTTCCAGCCTCGAACGCTCGGACGGCAGTTTGAAATGGGCGCTCGACGCGCCGCTCGAGGCAATCATCGTTCCGCAGCTCGGCGCCGAGACCGACGGCGACATCGCCGTTTGAGCGTCTATTCGCGGTGGCCGGCGCCGATGTGATTTGCACCTTGCCGTCTGGCGGATGAGATCGGCCCGGGCGAGCCGCGGCCGCTCAGGCCCTCCTTGCAGCGCTGCAAAAGCGTAATTACATCAATCCTGAGCGTGCAATGTCCACGCGGATACAGTTGCTTTGGTCAAGCTCCATGGAGGTTGTCATGGCAATGATGGAAACAAGAAAGAGCCTGGACTGGATCACTCTGGTCCTCGCGATCTGCCTCTTCATCTCACCCTGGGTCATCGGATTCACCGCGGCGATGGTGCCCGCGTGGAACGCCTGGATCGTCGGCGTTCTGCTCGGCGCGCTGGCGCTGGCGACGCTTTCGGTGTTCGCCGAGTGGGAAGAATGGGTCAGCGCCGTCCTCGGGCTCTGGCTGATCGTGTCGCCCTGGCTTCTGGGCTTTGCGGCTGACACGAATGTCATGACCACGCATGTCGTCCTCGGCGTGCTGGTGGTCGTGGCATCGGCCTGGGCCGTCTGGGACTTCCGTCATCCTCACGCGCATGCGTGACCGGTGATCGGTCGGGAGCCCGCCGCGCGAGCGGCGAGCTCCTTGAAGTTGCTCTCTCGGGATGGGCAGGGCGGCTGTTGCGGCGGCTTCACGCAATTGCTGCAACCGGAAACCTTTTCGTGCATTCTTGGGAATGGCCTCGATGCTCCACCCCGATCCCGCCAAATGCTGCTCCTATTGCGGCGGCCGCGACCATGATTTCGAGGAATGCCCGAAGCGCAAGGCCGACGCCGAGAAGGAAGAGGCGGCGCGGGCGGCCGGCTCCAAGCCTCCGGTCCCCAGCGCTCAGGGGATCAGCACTAGGGCTTTGGCCATGGGATTTCATCCGGCAACAACGGCGCTAGGTCGCCCAGGGGCTCTCCATGTCATCGGGTCATTGTCTATGCGGGGGCGTACGCTATGAAATTGCGGGTGAGCTTGCCCAGCCTATAGCTTGCCACTGCACCCAATGCGCGCGCACGAGCGGCAACTTCGCAGCCATGGCGGCCTGCCGTTCGGTGGATCTTCGACTGTTGTCCTCGTCCAGTCTCCGTTGGTACCGCTCGTCAGACAAAGCCCAACGCGGCTTCTGCTCGCGCTGCGGCAGCAACCTGTTCTGGAGGGCGGCTCCAGGCGGTGAAACCTTCGTCGCTGCCGGGACCCTTGACCCACCGACAGGTCTGCGCCTTGGCAAGCATATTTTCGTCGGCTCGAAATCCGATTTTTACGATCTAACCGACGGCCTACCGCAGGAGCAGGAGGGTTAGGATCATTCGCGGGGCGCGATGATGGCAG
This sequence comes from Mesorhizobium sp. M2A.F.Ca.ET.043.05.1.1, assembly GCF_003952445.1. Taxonomy (NCBI): domain Bacteria; kingdom Pseudomonadati; phylum Pseudomonadota; class Alphaproteobacteria; order Hyphomicrobiales; family Phyllobacteriaceae; genus Mesorhizobium; species Mesorhizobium sp. M2A.F.Ca.ET.043.05.1.1. Next base: position 2,394,503 of record NZ_CP034446.1, on the reverse strand, counting down.
CCCGTCGCCAATGTAAGTGACCGGCGCCCGTTGCCTGTTGGGGTGGATTTCCCGGCGCCGGCCCGGGGAATCGAAGTTCGCCGCACCATCAAAGTGAGCTGTCTGGGCGGGCTCGGCGACCTCAAATTCTGACAGTGCACAGGCTAATTTTAGCGTTGCTGCATCTTTTTTAAATGACGCTCCGGGCTGCTGGCCAGATCGGCGGGCGGTCTTCAGTGAAGGGTTATCGGTCCCCTTCGACGATCGCCGAACCTTGTCAGCAAGCCGGCTCTCAAATTTTAATGCGGCTGCTATCCCTTCGTCTCACAATGGCACATGTCGAATTACAGGTTCGAGGTCATCCGAAACGGGCAGTGCCTGGGTGATGCCTGGGTCGATCTCGGCAGTTTGAGCGAGATGCGACGAGAAGCGCTCAAGGCTCTGCACGACATCGCCGTCGACGAAATGGCTTCAAGCGACCTGGATGAAACGGTGACCGTGTCCGTCCATGATGAAGTCGGCAGGCCCGTCTATTCCGCTACGCTCAGCGTCTCCCAGACGCTGCCAGCGATCCACCACGCCGGTCGCTAGCCTGCGCCGGGTTGCTTATTTTAGTTGGGACTAACAAAAGTTATCGCCAAGCCTCGCACAACCCGGTCATTGTTCGAGCTCTCCGCTGCCCTGAAGCGGAGGATGGGAGGAGCCAGCCTTTAGCTGGCGGGCAAAAGGCAGGCCACTTGGCCCGTTGCGCGGACCGCAGGCTGCTGCGACGGGCCAAGGTCGTCTGACCCAATAAAGGCGGTCCATGTCGCCTGCTTGTTGGCCTTTCTGACCTACGCATAGCCCTGACTTTTTCTGGGACGATCGAAGACCTGGCGTTGAACCGGTCTATGATCGCGACGGGGGGTGCGCGGGTGGCGGATATCATCTCAATCAGGATAGGTGCGCGGCCTGCCGGTCGGCTGTCGGCGGGACGCCTGCGGATTTGCGCTTTCATGGCGATCGCGGGTTTCATGATCGCCGGTCCGGCCGCGGAGCAGGTCTTCGGGGTGCAATCGCCGTGGCTGCGTTCCTGGACCATGTTCAGCGCGATCGGGTTGGGCGTCATCGACGCTTCCTTCGAAATCCGCGGGCCCGACGGCGCGCTTGTCCCGCTCGACCGGTTCGAGATGCTCGGCGCGCCCCGCAACGGCAGGCTGAAGTGGATCCCGAACCGCGAGGAACTGGCTTCCGTCATCAAGCGGCTCTGCACGGTCGCCGGGCAGGGCGTCGACATCCGTGTCCGCGCCCGGCTGGGCACGCGCGGCGGCTGGCAGACGATCCATACCGATGCCGAAAATGCCTGCGCCGACTGAAGCCATCGCCGACTGGCGTCCGGCGCCGGCCATGGCGGCGCGCTTCGCCGCCTGGGCGGCCGGCACGGAAGGCTCGTCGCGTTCGTCCGCCTTGATCCGCATCGGCCTGGCAATGCTGTTCTGGTCGCGCTGGGCGGGCGAGCTGCTGCTCTATAGGGACCAGTCGCCGGCCGGCCTGTTTCTCGCCGCCAACTTCTTCCTCGCCACGGCGCTGCTCTTCGTCGGCTATCACAGCCGCGCCGCCGCCGTCTGGACCGGCTCGGTCGGACTGGCGATGTATTATTACTTCGGCTTTGAGCTTGGCCGCGAGCCCTGGACCCACCACCATGCCTATCTGCTTGCCGTCGCGGCGCTCCTGATCGCGCTCACCCCTTGCGACCGCTCCTATTCGCTGGACCGCTATTTGGCGGTAGTACGCGCCGAGCGTGCGGGCGTTCTACTGCCGGTGGAGCGCGGCAACCTGTGGGGGCTGCGGCTGATCGTGGTGCAGCTCTCGGTGCTCTATTTCTTCGCCGCCTTCGACAAGTCGAACTATGCCTTTCTCAGCGGCGCGCGGCTCGAGCAGATATTCCTCTGGTTTTACGCCGGTTCGGACTATCCGTCCGGCCTTGCCTGGCTCGCCACCATCGTATCCTTCGGTGTGGTCGCGCTCGAATATTGCCTTGCCTTCGGCCTGCCGTTTCGCGCGACGAGGCGCTATCTGGTCCTGCCGGGCCTTGCCTTCCACGCCATCATCTATGTGACGCTGCCGGTCTACACGTTCAGCGCCACCATGGCGTTGCTCTATCTCGCTTATTTCGATGCCGATGCCGTGGACAAGGTCATCGCGCGTCTCCAGGGGATCGGATCGGCGGCGACCGCCGGAGGAGAAATTTCGTGAAGCGTGGTTCGTTGTTCCCGGGCGCGGTCGTCGTCGCCGCCGGCCTGGCCATGGTCTGCGGCGTGGCTCGTGCCGGCGATGCGAGTGACTATTATCCCAGGCGGACATGGAATTCCTTCGCAGGCGGCCAGATGAACACGTCGTTGCTGGTGTTCCGCGACCTCAACAGGAACGGCGTCTACGATCTGGGCGACCGGCCGATGTCGCGCGTGGCTGTCGAGCTCGACAGGCCGAACGCCGGCACCATCATGCGACTGACCAATGCCGGCGGCTTCGCCAACTTCCGCATGTCGGTCCTGCACCGCGATTTCGAAGTCGTCGATCCCGGGCACTATGCGTTCCGCGTCGTGCCGCCGCCAGCCTATTCGGTCACCACCGGCAACGCCGCGCAGGAAAGCGACTATGTCGTTTCGCCCGGATCGCCGGGCGACATGATCGCAAAGACGACGACCCACCCGGTCGGGCTTGCGGCGGATCTGACGATCAGTGGCACGGTCGCCGCCGGGGCACGCGTTTCGCTGACAGGGCCGGACGGCGTCGGCATCGCCGCCAAGGTCGGTCCGGAAGGGGGCTTCAGCGCAGCCGTGGCGCCCGGCGAATGGCTGGTCGATTTTTCGGCCGCCGGGGCGACCGAGCGGCGGCATGTCGTGGTCGGCGCCGCGCCGGTGGTGCTCTCCACGTTCTCCGACAAGGGCGGACCTGCCGTGGCGCCGCTGCCCATAGAACATGTCGTCGGCTTCGACGACCTGATGACGTCGCCCGGCGTGTTCGAGGTCCCGTCGGGCTATGGCGGGCTCGACTGGTACAACCTCGTTGCCATGCACCAGCGCTTCACCGAAGGCCCGGGCTACGTCAACACCACCATGTCGGGCGAATTCATCGCCTACAACAGCTCGGGCCACCCCGCGCAGGTGCTCAGCGACAAGCCGTTCGATTTCACGGGCGCCTATTTCGGCGCCGGCTGGGACGACGCGGAGGGCGAGACGCTCATCCTCAAGGCATGGCGGGGCGATGAGCCCGCCTATGAGGATCAGCTGACGCTGTCCGCCAACGGTCTGGTCTATTTCGCGGCCGACTATCGGCGCATCACGCGGCTCGAGATCCGCACACAGCATTACTGGCAGGCCGCGATCGACGACTTCGCCTACCGCACCGGCCCATAGGGCGGTTCATCGCGCCGCCGGAGCGGCGAGCCGGAACTGGAAACTGGAAGGACGTTGCTTTCTGCCGCTCCGGCGCGCGGCGCTTCGAGGTCAAGCGGCGTCAGCAAGACACTCGTGAGGAGGCTCCGCAGGAGCGGGGTCCGCCGTCCGAATGGCCGACATTGGAGTCGTGATGGCCGCCGCCATGGCCGCCATTGCTGCCGCCGCTTCCAGTGTTACCACCATTGCCGCCACCGTTTCCGGTGCCGCCGCCATTGCTCCCGCCGTTTCCGGCGCTACCGCCATTGCTCCCGCCGTTTCCGGTGCCGCCGCCATTGCCGCCACCATTTCCGGCGCCACCGCCATTGCTCCCGCCGTTTCCGGTGCCGCCGCCATTGCCGCCACCGTTTCCGCCGCCATTCCCTCCGTTGCCGCCGTCCCCTCCATTGCCACCGTTTCCGCCGTTGCCACCGTTACCGCCGTTCCCCCCATTGCCACCGTTCCCCCCATTGCCACCGTTTCCGACGTTGCCGCCATTCCCACCATTGGCCGCCAGAAGCGCGCGCTTGGCGTCCTGCAGCATGGCTTTCGCATCCGGCTGGTGGAGCCCGTCTCGAGGCTCTGGCAGGACCGACGCGGCACGGCTCGAAATGGCCGCCGGCAGCAGCAAGGTCGATGCCAGAAGCGCCGTGGCCAGCGTATTTCTCGGAAGGGAAAGGCGCGCGAAATCGGCCTTCGAGGCGAATTCGAGAATCCGTAAGCCTCGCGCCGGCCATCGCCGGGCAGCCTGCGCCCTGATCTTCATTGAGATGAAACCCGCCACCGCCGTACCCCCGTCACGACTATAGACAGGTTCGACGCCCGTTCTCGATCATCCCAGAAAAAGTCAGGGCTCGGCGCGCCTCCACGGCCGGCGCGCTCAGGCCATTCGGTGGGCTCGCCTTATCCCCTCAGCGCACGCGCCGCCGCCTCGGCAAAGGAGATGTCGCCCTTGATCTCGCGCATCGCCATCGAGGTCACCGTGCGGCGCACGCCGGGCAGGCGGCTGAGCTCCTCGCGCAGCATCCGGTCGAGCGCCATCATGTCGACGGTGACGATCTGCAGGAGATAGTCGGCTTCACCCGTGGTGGCATAGCAGCGGCGGATCAGCGGGTGCGTCTTCACCGCCGCCTCGAAGGCGTCCGACAGCTCGAAGTCGATCGACACCTGAATGAAGGCCTCGATGCCGAAGCCGATCCTGGCCGGGTCGATACGGGTCGAATATCCGCGGATGACGCCTGCCTCTTCCAGCGCCTTCACGCGCTTCCAGCACGGCGTCTTGCTCAAGCCGACCTCCTCGGCGAGCTCGCCGAAGGAGATCCGCGCATCGCGCTCGAGCGCGGCGACTATTCTGCGGTCCAAGGCATCCAGCACGGTTCGTTCTCCATTGGAACAGGTATGGCCAATGATCGTCCTTCATTTCATGCCATTTGGATAACAGAAAGGAACAATGTTCAAGCCGGAGGCGCTATCCTTGTGGCGCGGTCATGCCCCGAGGAGGATGAGCCATGGACAAGACGGACTATCACGCCCGCATCGAGGCGCCCGAGATGCGGGACTACGGCGTCTATCTGAAATGCGACCAGCTGCTCGCCTGCCAGAAGCCGCTTGCCGAGATGGTCAACGCCGACGAATTGCAGTTCCAGATCGTGCACCAGGTCGAGGAGCTGTGGATGAAGCTCATCGCCTACACGCTGGTCGACCTGCTGGATTATCTGGAGAAACAGGACACGCACCGCATCGTCACGCTGATGGGCCGCGTGCACCGGCTGATGCGTATGATGACGGCGCAGCTCGATCTGCTGGAGACCATGTCGCCCAAGGAATACCAGCAGATCCGCCTGCAGCTCGGCAATGGCAGCGGCCAGGAATCGCCCGGCTTCAAATTCCTGCTGCGCCTGCCGCCGGACCTTTGGCGGGCCTTCAAGCATGCCTACCTCGATGGCCGCGGGCTGACCGTGGCGGATATCTATGACGAGCATTACGACCATGGCGACGCCTATGTCGTGGCCGAGGCGCTGATCGAGTTCGACGAGCTGTTTCAGAAATTCCGCGCCAACCACCTCTATCTGATCCACCGCTCGATCGGCTTGGGCTCGAAGTCGCTGAAGGGCAGGCCGGTGGAGATGCTGGAAGGCGGCGCCCGCCACCGCTTCTTCCCCGAACTGTGGGACATCCGTTGCGACATGACCGACCGCTGGGGCGCCGAATACGGCACCGTGCGGGACTCGATCAGCCATCCGGCGCACCATTCTCCTTCTCCCCTTGTGGGAGAAGGTGGCCGCGAAGCGGCCGGATGAGGGGTGTTCCAGGGAACACCCACCCCTCACTCCGCTGGAACACCCCTCATCCGTCTCGGCGCTAGCGCGCCGATCCACCTTCTCCCACAAGGGGAGAAGGAGAGGCGCCGCGTCTCCGTCGCCAAAAATTCTCCCACCCCCTGTCGGAACCATCGCCCTTCGTCCGTCCTTGGAGCACATCAACCACTTCAACCGGAGGGACACTCGTGGAAACCCAATCGACCTGGCAGACCGTCGCCATTCTCATCGCCCGCCTGATCTTCGCCGCCATGTTCGCGATGGCCGTCGCCTTCAAGTTTATGGATATGGGCGCCACCGCCGGCTACATCGCCGCCGCCGGCTTCCCGTTTCCGCTGTTCCTGGCCTGGTGCGCGGCGATCCTGGAGACGCTGCTGGTGATCGCCTTCCTGACGGGCGCCTTCATGACGCCGCTGGCGCTGATCGGCGCGGTTTATGTCGTTTTCCTCGGCTTTGCCTTCCATGGCCCGTCGCAGTGGGTCGGAAACCAGGCCGAGTTCGGCGCCTTCATGTCGCATTTCCCCTTCGCCGCCGGCCTGCTCTACGCCGCGGCGCACGGCCCGGGCACTGTGCTGGCCCTGCGCCAGGGCTGGCCGGGGATGGCATGACCTTCCCCCTCACATCTGGTCGTTATATGGCTCCTTCATTTGGCCGACCATGCGCGCCAGCTTCGAAAAGGACGGCATGTCCGCCTCGGGCTGGCACTGGTTGGCAAGCTCGAGCAGGCGGATCGGGAAATTGATGGCGTCGCGGTTCGAGGCCGAGATCGCCTCCGAGCGCTCCTCGCCGGTCTCGCCGGCCTCGGCCTTGCGCAGCGCGATGTCGATTTCCTCGACGGTGAGCACACCTTTCTTGACCAGCACGTGGTTGATCGCTGCGACGGCCATCAGCAGGCCTTCGAGTTGGAGATTGGCGACGTTCATGGCGTTCCTCCCATTGACCTCGCCACAAGAACGCATGAGCGGCGTTTCCGATCCGGCGGGAAGGCTTGCGCGGCTCTACGCCTCCATCAGCCGCTCGCCATACTCACTCCAGAGCTGCTTGATCTCACGGTTGCCGAGCGGTGGCGTCTGGCGGTCGCCGTAGAAGATGGCGACGGCGCTGAGGTCGTACTGGCCGTCGGCCTGGGCGATGAAGCGGATCGCCTCGCCGAGTGGTCTCGAATGAAAGAACGGATCGGCCTGGCCTCTGCCAAGGCTGCGAACGCCCGAAATGCTTGCAGGCACATGCCGCATCCGAAAGACGGATGCCATGGCAGGTCTGTCCATGCTGCTCTCCGCGATTCCCCGGGGGATGATCCCATAAGCTCCGGCTAATGACCAGTCCGGGACAACCGGCCACAGCAAAAGGATGGGGACGACACAACCTTGAAATGAAAAGCCCGGCATCTAAAGAGAAAAAGGCCGGGCGCGCCGGCCCGGCCTTCTCTCCGCGCGGCCGCTGCAAGGCAGCCTTCGCTTACCACCGTTGATCGGCCCGGCAGCTCGAGCCGGGCCGGAAATGCCTATCTGCGCCAGCGATGCAGCCAGTCCGGCTCGGGGTCCGGGGTCCGGCTGATCGCCATGCCGGCCAGCAGCCCGACGAGGCCGCCGATCAGCATGGCCGTCGAGAAAGTGCCCGGATTCTGCTGCACGGTTTCCGAAACGCTCTGCGCCTGGCTGCGCAATTGGCTTGCCGCGCGTGACGCGCGGCCGGAGGCGCCGCTGTAGAGGTTCGACGCGCGGTCGGCCGCACCGCTATAGAGGTTCGATGCACGGTCGGCCGCGCTCTGGTACCAGCCTTGCGCAGTCTCGGACGCTTCCTCGGCCTGCTCGGAAAGAGCGCGGTTCAGGCGGTTCACCTCGCGCTTCAACTCCGCGATCTGCTTCTTCATGGCCGCCTCGGATGCCCTGGCGTTGCCGCGCGATGCGGCGCCACTGCGCGACGCGCCGCTGCTGCGCGAAGCGGCGTTACGGGGACGCGCTTCGCTGGCTGGGCTAGTGTTCGAGGTGCCGGCGCCGTTTGCTGCGCCACCGCTGCTGCTTTCATTGTCTGCCATGGGTTTCTCCTTTGTGCCCCTTGCAACGGTCGGAAGGCCGCATGGTTCCGACCGCCCTTGCCGAGCCGGTGAGGCCGGCTCCAACACAAAGGCCGTGGAGTTGCTCCACGGCCTTTGCGAGCGCGAGTTGCTGGCCTACTTGCCGCAATTGTTATCGTTGACGTTCGGCTGCACCGTGCTGGTAGCGGTGTTGTTGGCATCGCCCTGCGCGCCCTGCGGGCTGTTCGGGCAGTTCTTGTCGGCGTTGGAATTCATATCGCCGCCGGTGATGCTGCCGGTCGTGCCGGTGTCGGGCGCCATCTGGTCAGGCGGCGGGGTGGCCGGCGTCCTCGGCTCGACTGTGATGCTTTGGCCGCTGCCGGCCGAGTTATCGGGCGAGTTCGCGGTCTGGGCCATCGCCGCCGTGGCAAGGCCGATTGTCAGGGCCGAAGCCGCGAGAATCTTCCTGAGCATGATTCTTCTCCTCTGTTTCGAGACGGTTCGTCTGTTGCAGGGTCTGTCGCGTTTGCGACTGAGGGTGGAACCCGTCGGACCACGGTTGGTTCCGACAAAAACTCGCGCGGCTTTTGCCTGCGGTTCAATCCCTGGCTGTGGCGCATCGGGTTTTTTGCCAGCAGACCTGGGACAAAGGCTGGTTTCAGGAGGATAGGAAAATATGCCTGCAACCTCTTGCCCCGTGAAGGCAGCTATGCTATTATTTTGTTCATGGTGCTGATTTGCGCCAATGACCCGCCGCGAGGCGGGTTTGTTTTTCGGCCATCCATTTCTTTCGAGCGCTGGCGCGAAGGAGCGTGGCCTCATCATTCTGCCCGAGGCTGCATGCCACGCTACGCCACCATCATCACCGCCGATGACGGCGCCGAGATCGTCAGCGCCATCGGCGCGTTCGAGGGCGCGGACCCGCCGCGCCGCACCGGGCGCCTCGAGCAGGTCGCGCCGGGCGTGCGCATCGGTATGGTGCGCGGCGGACCGGTCGACGCGGTCGCCGGTTTCGGCTTCCCGCGCCCGTGCCTCGATGCCTCGGTGGTCCGTGCCGCGACAGCGAAGCTGAAGGCGATTGCCGCGCCGGCCGTCGATGGCGAGCCGCCGAGGCGCGCCAAGCCGCGCAAGAAGCCGGCGCGCAAGCCGCGCAAGGCAAGACCAGCGAAAGCGACACTGTCCGATGCCCAGGGCTGACACCGGCAAGGCCGCGAGCCGCAAGCCTGCCGGCGCGAAACCGGCGAGGTCCGCAGCTGTTCAAGCCGCCGCCTGCCGCAAGCGCTTGCCAAAGACGCTCGTCGATGACTTCGCCGCCGCCCTTCGCGCCGATTTCCGCGCTCATGGCGCCGGCGTCATCGCCGCGGTCAGGGCCGAAAAGCCCGACCAGTATCTGAAGGTCGTGCTGACGCTGCTGCCCAAGGATTTTGCAGCCAGCTCGGAAAGTTTCGATGCCGATAAAACCAGTCTCGAGCAGCTGAGCGATGAGGAGATCCGCCACCGTATCCGCGGTCTCGAGGCGAGCCTCCGGCCGCTCCTCGACAGCGATGCAGGCCTATCTGGCGCTGCTCGAGGAGTTGGACCGAAGGCGGCGCCGTAATCTTCTTGCTGCCTACACGCCATACGAGCGGCAGGCCGCCTTTCACGCCGCGGGCGCGACCCACCGCGAGCGCCTGTTCATGGCCGGCAACCAGCTCGGCAAGACCAGGGCAGGGGGCGCCGAATGGGCCATGCACCTCACCGGCCGCTATCCAGACTGGTGGGGGGCAAAGTGTTTGATCAGCCGGTGCGGCTCTGGGCAGCCGGCGTCACCGGCGAGGGCACGCGCGACAATCCGCAGCGCGTGCTGGTCGGCCCGCCGCAGCAGCAGGGCGAATGGGGCACGGGCATGATCCCGGCCAATGCCATCGCCGGCACCGTGATGGGCCGCGGCGCGCCCGGAGCGCTGGACAGCGTCGTCGTGCGCTGGGGCGGCGGCGGCGACGTCCAGGCCGGCGAAAGCGTGCTCTCCTTCAAGAGCTACGAAAAAGGCCGCGAGAAATGGCAGGGCGAGACGCTGCACGGCGTCTGGTTCGACGAGGAGCCGCCGCTGGACATCTATTCCGAGGGGCTGACCCGCACCAATGCCACGGATGGCATCACGATCGTGACCTTCACGCCGCTGCTCGGCATGAGCGATGTGGTGCTGAGGTTTTTGAGTGCTGAAGCGGTTCAGAACTTGCGTTCCTCGCCCCCGCAAGGCGGGGGAGAGGTGGCCGCGCAGCGGCCGGAGAGGGGGATTTCGTAGGGCGACAAGCTTGACGAGCAGCTTTCCGTTCTTTGTCAAACGCCGGCACCACCTCTCTCCGTCGCGGCTTCGCCGCGCCACCTCTCCCCACTTGCGTGGGCGATGAACGAGCGCTTCGCGAAACCGCGTCGAAACCATGATTGGCGATGCCGCTTTGGCCGCAACCGGAGGTCGAGTAGCTTCCGGCACGATCCGGAGCCGACATGCGACCCCTACCAGAACTGCTTTTTCTCTGCGCGCTGCTCTCGGCCTGCTCCGGCTCCAGCAGCGACTGGCGCGCCCATGCGATCGCTGCGGCGGAAGCCAGGATGCGCGGCCTGGTCAACAATCCGGAGGCGACCGTCTCGCATGTCGATCTCACCGGCGATAGCGCGACCGGACAGACCTGCGGCGTCGTCACAAGCAAGGTCGGCATCTTCACCAAGCAAGCGCGCTTCATCATCTATATCGACGGCGCCGGCCCCTATGTCGAACCGGGCCTCGGCTCGTCCATGTCGCAGGCCGATTTCGATTGGGCCTGGAAGAACGACTGCGTCAACGAGGGATATAAGGGTTGAGCTTTGTTCCTCGCCCCGCGCGAAGCGGGGGGAGAGGTGGCCGCGCAGCGGCCGGAGAGGGGCCTTCGTAGAGCGATACGTTCGACGAATAGCCTCCCTACTCTTCCATCAAACGTCGGCGCTGCCCCCTCTCCGTCGCGGCTTCGCCGCGCCACCTCTCCCCGCTCTGGCGGGGCGAGGAACTGGAGTTGCCATGTCCCGCCACGTTACCTTCATGACCATCGACGATGCCGGCCACTACAGCCCCGAGCAACGCGCTGAGATCATCGCGGCCTATCCCGAGCATGAGCGCCAGGCGCGCGCGAAGGGCATTCCGGTGCTGGGCTCCGGCCGCATCTTCCCGGTGGCGGAGGAGTTGATCGCCTGCGAGCCGTTCAAGCTGCCGCGCTGGTGGCCTAGGATTGGCGCGCTCGATTTCGGCTGGGACCATCCTTCCGCCGCGGTCGAGCTTGCCTGGGACACCGAGGCCGATGTCGTCTACGTGACCAGCGCGAACCCGTGCGCCTGGCGACGACCGCCAACATCACCCTTTACGGCCTGCAGACCATCGACGGCGTGCTGACGCAAGTCGGCGACCGCGTGCTGGTCAAGGACCAGGCCGACCAGGCCCAGAACGGCATCTACACGGCGAGCGAGGGCCAGTGGTTTCGCGCCGCAGACGCTCGCACCGCGCGCACGGTGCAGTGGGGGACGACTCTCATTGTGCAGGAAGGCTCGGTCAACGCTGGCAAGGTGTTCCGCTTCGAAACCATCGACCCACAAATTGGCGATGATCCGCTCACGATCGTCGACACCTATCAGGACATTGTCGACGAGCTGAACGCAACGCCCAAAGCGATCCCGGTGGATTCCGACCGCGTGTTCGGAGGCGACAGCGCGGCGAGATTCGGCCTGGTCTACGCTACATGGACGCAGATCAAGTCTTTCTTGTTCGCCTCATCTGCGCTCACTGGCATACCGACAGCGCCGACCGCGGCGCCGGGCACTAACACGACCCAGATCGCCACCACCGGGTTCGTAAAGGCCGCGATCGATGTCGTGCTCAGCGGCGTCTCGTCGGCATTCGATACGCTGTCGGAGATCGCGACCGATCTTGGCTTGAAGATGGTCAAGTCGGCCAACCTGTCTGATGTGGCAAGCGTTCCGACGGCTCGCGTCAACTTGGCCGTCTCGCCCTATGTCACCTCAGTTGCGGCTCTCCAAGCTCTTGATACCTCGAAGGATGTGGCCGCTATCTGACGCTGACGGGGCGCCCCTTCCGGTTCAACTGGACTGCAGGCAATTTCTCTTCGCAGATCACTGCGTCTGATCCTCGCTACATCGCAAGTTCCGCCAACCCAACTGGTTCGGCGGGAGCGTGCATCCAGTCGGGGAGCGTGGAAACTGGGCAATTCCTCCAGACACTCGGCGCTGCGGTGCATTACCTCGCCGACCGGGTGTTTGTCGGAAATGCGGTCAACAACAAAGCCAGCCCGGTGGCTTCACAGGCGGACTGGCTCACCACGTTTCTTCTGGCGCGCGGCCGCTCTGTCGGGTTCCTTGAATTCTCACAGATGGGAGTTCTAACGAGTTCAAACTCAAATTCGGCAAATGCTATCACCGCGGCCGCCGAGACTTCAAATCTTGGCGGCCTTGGCAATTCGATCGGCGTTCTGGGCGTCGGCGTCAACAACAACTCATCATTCACCAATGGTGCATTCGGGGCATACTACGAAGCCTACCGCATGTCGGGATCGCTCGGAGGATGCACGGGCATAGAGATAGACCCGATCAACTATGCATCCTTGGTTCCCATCAACCCCTTCGCACAGAATGCCGCTCAGACAATTGGCCTTCAAATTGCCGCAGGAGCCAGCCTCGGGACCGCCGGGCAGTTCGGGGCATCGGCTGGCTTAAACTTTTGGAACAATGATGCCGTCTTCGACAAGGGCATCAATTTCGGCTTCACGGCCATCAACGGGACCAATGGCACTGACGGCAATACCGGCGAAGCAATTGCCATGGCGACCGGCCACGCCATCACCTACTACTACGGCAACAACACGAAATCCTGGACACTTAAGGCCAACATCGGCGTCAACGGCAATTATGTGTTTTCGTCTGCAGGAACCGGCTCGGTCGTGGTCCCGGCGCTTACGACGGGCACGAAGATCTTCTTCCCGTCTGGCGGCATCTTGGACTTCAACGGCGGCGCCTACACGGTCACCCACTCGACCAACCTCCTATTATTCAGCCAGGGTATTTTTGCCACTGGCGGCATCACCAGCGGTGGCAACATCCGAACCCAGAACCCTGGTGCGGGTATCGGTTATAGCGCCGGGGCCGGCGGCACGGTCACCCAGGCGACAAGCAAGTCCACCGGCATGACGCTCAACACGTCTACCGGCCAGATCACCATGAATGCTGCCGCCTTGGCGGCTGGCACTATCGTCAGCTTTGTTTTGACCGATAGCGCCATCGCCGCGACTGATCTTCTTGTGCTGAACCATATCTCCGGCGGCACACCGGTTCCTACTCGCTAAACGCCCGCTGCGCCGCCGGCTCCGCGACGATCGATGTTCGCAACAATACCGCTGGCTCACTCTCGGAAGCGATCGTTATCGCCTATGCGCTCATCAAAGGCGTTACTTCCTGACAGCAGGCGCTTGTCGGAGTCTACCGGACCAGATAATTCCTGTCTGATGGGCATGAAGGGCAAAACAGCAGTCATTCACGCCGGTCTTCCGAAGACCGGCACTTCGACTATCCAGAAGGCTTTTTTCGAAACCGGGCGAGGCTTCTGAAAGAGTTCGGCATTCTTTATCCGGGCTCCGTCCCGAACCATTCCGAACCCGTGTCCGCCTTGTTTGGCCCGACACCAGCTACCATGATCGAACTCATGGGCATGCAAAAGCCGGGCCAGAGCATCGAAGATGTGCAGCGTGAAATTCGCACGCTTTTCGACCATCACTTGGCTCTGCCTGGCTGGCATACCCTTCTGCTCAGCGCCGAGAACCTGTCAAACTACACACGGCTCGAACTAAGCCCATTCAGGCGTTGGCTCTTCGAATATGTAGATCGGGTTCGGATACTGTTCTGGACCCGCAGTCCGGTCGCCTACACAATCAGCAATGTGCAGCAGATGGTGCGGCACGGCTATCTCATCGAGGACATGTCGGCGGAGGGTAGCGATATTGCCACGCCAAACCTTGCTATTAGACTGAGCGAGCATAGTGCAGCCTTTGGCGAGGATGCGATAGAGGTTCGATCGCTGGAAAGCGCGGCTACCGAAAGCGGCGGAATCGTCGCCGCGTTCTGCCGACAAATTGGGCTTCCCGGATACGCCCCTCTGGACTTGGCGGCGACGATACCGGCCAGCGAAAACCAGTCGATGTCGCTCAGGGCAGCGTATGCCATCGATGAGCTGAACTCGATCAGGCCGTTGTTTGTGGATGGCAGGATCAACCCTGAAAGGACGACCGACGACGCGACCAAGATCGTCGAGATGGTGCAGGGTCCGAAGTTTGATCTTCCTGGCCGCATAAAAGAGAGAATTCGAGAGACCGTCCCGCCGGACGTGCAAGCCGTCAACGACAGGTTTGGACTCGATCTCTACCCAGAAGTATTTTCTTCAGTGCCGCTGATCGGGCGCGCGCCGCCGAACGATCTGGTTGCCCTTCGAGACATCGCGCTCAAGGTCTCGGACGAGAACGTGCGGCTCCGTAGTAGCGATCAATAGCAACCTGCCGGCTAACGCTGCCTGACGCAGGCGCATCGACGCCGGCAACTTCCGCTCATCAACAAGCTCAGAGGTTCCCATGGACCGCAACTTCGCGCGTGCCCTTTCGCTCGTCCTGAAATCCGAGGGCTTTGGTCGGACAACCCCGCCGATCCGGGCGGCGCCACCATGAAAGGTGTCACGCTCGCCAATTTCCGCCGCTACGTGAAAGCAGATGCCACCAAGGCTGAACTGCGCAGGATCTCAGATGACCAGGTCGCTATGGTCTACCGCCGCTTCTACTGGGATGCCGTGGCGGGCGCTCTGCTCCCCGATGGCATCGACTACGCCGTCTTCGACTTTGCCGTGAACAGCGGCCCGGGCAGGGCGGCGAAATATCTTCAGGCCGTGCTCGGCGTTGTCCAGGACGGCCGCATCGGCCCGGCCACGTTGGCGGCCGCGGGGGCAAAGCCCGCCGGCGTCGTCATCGACGCGCTTTGCGATGCGCGGCTCGCCTTCCTCGAAAAGCTGTCGACCTGGCCGAGCTTCGGCCGGGGCTGGAGCGCGCGTGTCGCCTCGGTGCGCCGGCAGGCACTGCTGATATCGGCCGCGCCGCTGACGACGACGGTATCCGTGCCGTCGGCGCCAGCATCCGCCGATGCTGTGGCGCCGACCGCGCCGCCCGAATCTGCGTCGCCCGCCAAGGCAGCCGGCATCCTCGCTTTGATCGCGCTGGCGCTCGGCGCGCTCACCGCCTGGGCCGCGCATCTTCCCTGCAATCTCCTCGGAGTGTTCTGCCAATGATTGCCGTCATCATCCGCATCGCCCTGCGCTATGGCGCGGGCGTGCTTGTCGCCCGGGGCCTTCTGGGCGCCGACGATGCCTCGGCGTTTTCTGCCGATCCCGATATCCAGATGGCGCTGGAGACCGGTCTTGGACTTGCCATCGCCGGCGCGGCCGAGTGGTGGCATCTGCTCGCGCGCCGGTTCGGCTGGGAGCACTGACCCATGGAAAATCTGCAAGGTCTGCTCGCCGCCTGCATTGAGGCCACCAGGCCGTATGTGGTCGTGGGCGCCGCCTGCTTCGCCGCCGGCCTTGTCATCGGGGTGCTGCTATGAGCGCTCTGCTGGCATGGCTTCTCACCAATCCGACGATCCTGGCGATCGGCGCCGGCCTTGTCGGCGCGCTCGGCTGGGGCTTTCACCAGCGCCTTGCCGGTGCAAGGGCCGAACGAAACAAACAGGCAGAGGCGGAGGCCGTGGCCCGCAACATCGCCGACCAGGTCGACAAAGACATCGGCGCCTTGCCGGCTGAAGCGGTCAGGAAGGAGCTGAAGTCATGGGCAAGGGATTGATCCTCGCAGCCACCGTCGCCGCGCTTGCCGGCTGCACGACAGCCAGGGGCGGTTTCTGCGCCGCCGCCGCGCCGATGCGCCTCTCCGCCAGGGCCGTCGAAACGCTGTCGGATCAGGAGGCGAGGGCGCTGCTTGCGCACAACCGCAAGGGCGAGAAGCTCTGTGGCTGGAGGCCGTGATGCATAACATTTTCGATCTTCTGGGCATCAAGGGCCAGGTCGTGGCGGCGGGGCTCGCCGGCGGCGTGTTGCGGGCGCTGTCGCGCCATCGCTACAAGCTGCGCGAGATGATCGCCTCGCCCATCTGCGGCGCCTTGGCCGCCGCCTATCTGACCTTGCCTGCCGTCGCCTGGGTCCAGGCAAGCGGCCTGCCGATGCCCGACGCCGCCGACGACACCACCACGCTCGCCGCCGCCTTCCTGATTGGCGTCTCGGCCATGTGGATTTCGGACATCGTCTTCGAGCTGGCAATCCGACCGTTCAGACCGACTTCGAATAGCTGATCGTGCAGGATCGAAATCGCGCCCGGCATGTTCCCCGAGCCGCTGGAAGAATCCGGCCACAACGCCTATCTATGGAGCAATCCAAAGGAGGTTTGACATGGCTTCTTCCACCGAGCGCGCAGTCCTTGCCGGCGGCTGCTTCTGGGGCATGCAGGATCTGATCCGGCGCTTGCCCGGCGTGGTTTCAACCCGGGTCGGCTACAGCGGCGGCGATGTCGCCAACGCGACCTATCGCAATCACGGCACTCACGCCGAGGCAATCGAAATCATCTTCGATCCGGCCAGGACCAGTTTCCGCACGCTGCTCGAATTCTTCTTCCAGATCCACGATCCGACGACGAAGAACCGCCAGGGCAACGACATCGGCATGAGCTATCGCTCGGCGATCTACTACACGAGCGACGAGCAGAAGCGGATCGCCGAGGACACGATCGCCGACGTCGATGCGTCCGGCCTGTGGCCCGGCAAGGTCGTCACCGAGCTTGCTCCGGTGGGCCCCTTCTGGGAAGCCGAGCCCGAGCATCAGGACTATCTGGAACGCTATCCCAACGGCTACACCTGCCACTTCGCGCGGCCGGGGTGGAAGCTTCCGGTCCGCCAGAAGGCTGCCGCATCATAGATTGGCGGCGAGGCTATCGCATTTAGCCTTGCTCATCCAAGCAAAGCCCGCCATGCCGAAGAGGCATGGCGGGCTTTTTTGCGTTCAGGATGCTTCTCTGGGCTTGCGCGGATTCAGCCTTGCGCAAACGCTGAACCGCTCCAGCTAAATCGATCCCGGCAGGTTCCGCATGGAAAACCGCGGCGAGCATCAAATTGCCTTAGGCGGCTCAGCCCTTGGCGCGGCGGCTTTCATGTTCGTGGGTGCCGATCCAGTGGGCGCGGATGCGGTCGCTGGCCTCGAGATAAGCCATGTCGATGAGATAGGTCAGGAGTTTTTCGCCGTCGGCTTCGGCCTTCTGGCGAAGTTCTCGCAATATCCCCTGCGCAAACTGCAGGTTTTCCATTTTGCTAGGCTGGTCCATGGGTGCCCCCCGAATGTCTGCGCGGTAAGTCTGGATCACTATGCTTGTATGAAAGTTGTGACACCGTGCGCGGTGCGGCTGCCCGCGGTTGCACTGACGCCCGGCCAGCGAACCTGTTGGACATTGTGCGGAAATGTCGATATTTTACGCGCCCAATCGGATAGCGACCATGAACGAAGACGAGGGCAGCACTCCTGACAAGTTGCAAGCCATGCTTGACGTGATTGCCAGGAGCGAGCCCTCGTTCGAAAACGGGCAAGTCGATTTCGGCCGCTTGAAAGCCGATGCCGTCCGGGCAGCCGGGGTGCTGATCGAATTTTACGGCGATGCTGCGCTTGAGCGCGCCAAGCTCATCGAGCACCGATCGCCGCAATCGCATTTCGCGCGCATGGTCACGGCTGAGGTCGGCAGACGCGGCAAGCGAAGCTGACCCGCAAACGATCGGCGAAAGCTGCCTCAGGACGATCTTCGCCTCCTCAGCCTTCCGTCAAGCCGTTGCTCGACCTCTTCCTCGACGTTGTCCAGAAGATAGGACAACAGGTCGTGTCCGATCGATCGCGCGATGTCCTTGGCTTGTTCGACGTGATTGTGGATCTCGCGCAGCGACTGTTCCTCGCAGGTGGCATCCTTCGTCAGATCGACGAACCAACCAGGGTAGAGCGCTGCCTCGCCCACACCGTCTACGTAGCATTGGCCGACGGCCAGGATCTTGCGCAGCCCCATCTTTTCCGACCGGACCCTGTAAACTTCCCTGAAGCCAGATTTGCATTCTATCGCCTTGCGGATCGCCAATCGGACCCTGGGCCGGTCATCCACATCGATGCTTTGCATGCAGCGTTCCAGCGAGGCGCCATGCGAGAATTCGTCGAGTGTCAGGCCGAAATAATCTGAAAGGTTGGCGTCGCCATAGACACGGTCACGCTTGACGTCCCAGGTCCAGAACCCGTCAATCGGTGGATACCGCATATGCATGTTTCGGCCGTGTTCAGGCGCCGACGTCATGAAAACCGCCCCGTCCGGTTTCAAGATTCGGCAGCACTATGTAGCAAAAAATGAAAGAAACAAAGGTGGCCTTTTGTACAAGGTCTGAAATCATAAGCCTTACTACCTGTGGCAATTCCGAGCGTCATATTTTGATACAACCAGAAAGCAATGGTCTAAAAAATTTCTTAAGCTTAAAGAATTTTCACTTCGATATTGCAGCTGCAGCTTGGTATTTCACGCGCTGACACAAGCGGCCGGCAGGAAAAGCAAACCAAAAGGTTGTATTGCGAAAGAGGGTGGCTAAAAATTCTTGCGTTCCGCAAAGCGGATAAAACGCCATGAATGTCGCTGCCTGAAACGTGCAGGTGACGACTCACCGTGAATGCTGCCGGCGGCTGATTGACCGACAAACCTACCGGTGGTTGAAACAGACGGAGCTTGGAGAAAAGCTTGGCATCTCAATCGGCAGCCAGTCCTTTCCGTGCGGCGCCGGAGGGTTTCCTGGACGGCAGGTCATTGCCGTTCAGACCTAAGTCCGCTGGCAATCCGACCTAGGCTGACCTTTGCCGCGGCTCCGGGTCGAGCCGGCGGCCGAATCAACTGCGACCCGGTCATGCTCGAACTGATGCGCCTCGGGGAGGGCCTGCAGCCAGGATTCGCGCCGCCCGATCCAGAGCTCATAGTCCGGCACAAGCCCTTCGGTCGGCGCGACGTCAAGGCTGCCGATCGTGACCTCGACTTCCTCTTCGCCAACGAATGGAACTCGGCTTCCGCAGGTGGGGCAAAAACTTCGAGCGCCATAGGTGCTGGTGATCCCGCTGGCTTCGAACGCTTGAAGCGGCCATACGGCATAGGCATGGAAAGCCGATCCGCTTGTCTTGCGGCAATCCTTGCAGTGGCAGAGGCCGACCCGGCGTGGCTCGCCGGCCACGCGGAACTGCACGCCGCCGCACAAGCAACTGCCGGTGCGCGCGATTTCAGGCATTTGCCGTTCCTCCCGCTGTTACACGCAGAACCAAGTCGGGGCCGGCCAGTTCTGCCGCTGGCCCGTACAACCCATATGGGGTTGCTATGGTTCCGCGCGGGACCGCAAGAGGCGGCTATCGGTCGGGAAGGTCGACCGGCTCCTCGCACCGATAGACGCGGCACTCGCCGTCCTTGGCGGGAACGGTTGTTGATATTGGCACTTCCGGCCAGTCGCACTCATTGCCGAATTGCCGCACGAAGCGGCTATAAGCATCCAGACCGGTGGTCAAAACCACCGCATGGTCGCTTTTGATCAGCGCCTGCGTCTGCGCGGAGGTCATGGCGCGCGTGTCCGGCCGGGCGTGGCGCTCGCGGCGCACAGCAGCGTGGCGGCGCTCAACAAGTTGCCGGCGAGGCATGCGGTCGACAGGGTTCTCATGGACAGCGGGCTTCGGGGTTTCGGTGCTGAATATGGCTAAAAGACCGCAAGATATTTGAGCAATGATATGATTCCGATGATGATGACGATGATCTGCGCGATCTGTCGCGCGCGGGCATCGAGTGGCAAGCGCTGCACGAGATAGAGCACCAGGATCACCACCAGGAAGGTGATCAGGATGCCGATGAGTACCGATACGCCCATAAGCGAGCCTCCGTTATCGCCAGGATTGCCCCAACCGGGCTGTCCCCAACGTCGCGCCTCTGAAAAAGGTTCCGCTAGGCGAAGTGGAACGGGAAGTATTGAGCAGCGTTGTTCAGCACCTTTGAATATTCAGGATGCGAACATGAAGGACATCATCAGCACCGCGGCCATCATTGCGTCGATCGCGATTGCGATCGCGCTCATGTTTTTGGTCCCGATCAGACTTGAAGCCAACCCTGCGCCGCCGATCGTGTCGTCCCAATCGGCCAAGGCCGAATAGCATCGGCCCGGAGCCGGGTGGAACATGCGCGCCCCTTGCGAGTTGATTTCGTGATGAAAAGCGCCGGCTTGCGCTCAGAGAGGAAAAGAACATGGGTCTCGGCACAATTCTTATCATTATTCTGATTCTGGCCTTGCTTGGTGGTTTCAGCGGCCTGGGCGGCGGGCCGTTCTACGGCACGGGCTATTATGGCGGCGGCGGTCTCGGGTTGGTTCTTGTCATCGTCATTATTCTGGTCGTGCTCGGACGGATCTAAGAACGGCCGGACAAATCAAGCCAGCGCGTCCCGGAGCTTCGCCTCCAGTTGCTCCAGCGTGAACGGCTTGGCGATGAAGTGCACATCGTGGTCGAGCACGCCATTGTGCACGACGGCGTTGCGCGTGAAGCCGGTCATGAACACCACTTTCAGGGAGGGGGAGTGCTTGCGAGCCCGTTCGGCGAGTTGCCGGCCATTCATGCCCGGCATTACAATATCCGTCAGCATCAGCGCGATGGCGGCGTTCTGACCGAGTTTCTCCAAGGCTTCGTCACCACCCGCGGCTTCGATGACGGTATAGCCGAGCTCCAGCAAGGCGGCGACCGTCGAAGCACGCACGCGAGCATCGTCCTCGACGAGCAGCACGGTTTCGGTTGCCGGAACATCGCTCCTGCCGCCGGTCTTTACCGGCGGCGCCGCTTCCTCCGGACCGGTGAAGCGCGGAAGATAGATCCTGATTGTCGTGCCCTCGCCGGGCTCCGAATAGATCTTGACGTGTCCGCCGGATTGCTTGACGAAGCCGAACACCTGGCTGAGACCGAGCCCGGTTCCCTTGGTCGCGGGCTTCGTGGTGAAGAATGGCTCGAAAGCCTTGGCCATGATGTCCGCCGCCATACCCGCGCCGGTGTCCGTTACCGCGATCATGACATACTGACCGGCCTTCACTTCGGGATGCGCCGCCGCATAGGCCTCGTCGAGATGGCAGTTGGCGGTCTCGATGGTGAGCTTGCCCTCTTCATCCATGGCGTCGCGTGCGTTGACCGCCAGGTTGATGATGGCGTTCTCGACCTGGTTCGGGTCGGCATGAGTTTTCCAAAGTCCGCCCGCCAGCACCGTTTCGATCTCGATCGCATGGCCGAGCGTGCGCCGTAAAAGGTTCGACATGCCGGTGACGAGCCGATTGGCATCGACGATCTGCGGCGCCAGCGGCTGCTGCCTGGAAAAGGCAAGCAGCCTGGCGGTGAGGTTGGCGGCGCGTGCCGCGGCATCGGCCGCCGCCTCAACGAAGCTCTGCACGTCATGCTCGCCGCGAGCGAGCTTGCGCTGCGCGAGGTTCATGGCGCTGGTGATGACAGCCAGCATATTGTTGAAATCATGCGCGATGCCGCCCGTGAGCTGGCCCACCGCCTCCATCTTCTGCACCTGGCGAAGCTGCGACTCCGCCTTCTCACGCGTGTCGATCTCGTTCAGCAGCGCCGCGTTCTTGGCGCTCAATGCGTCCTGCGCGGCAGCCACTTCTCGGAAGCGGCGGCTGGACTGGCGGATCGTATAGATGCCGAGCAGAAAGATGCCCAGCAGCGCCGCGAATGAGCCGATGCGCAGCCAGCCTTCGATCTGTTCCATCCGCTCCGCACGGGCAGCGAGGTTCGCACCGTCGATGCGCCGGATCGCATCGATGTTGGCGCGGATCTGGTCCATGTCCAGCTTGCCCCTGCCGCCGCGCACGATGTCCAGCGCTTTCGCCGTGTTGCCCGTGTCGTAGAGCCTGATCGTCTCAGCGAGTTCCGCTTGCTTGCGGGCAAGCGCGTCCTTGATGCCGGCCACCTGCTGCGCCCGATCGCTGCCGACCGGAAACATCTCATCGACGCGCTTGAGCAGCGCCGGCAGCGCCTCGACCGCATGCTGGTATGGCAGCAGATAGTTTTTCTCGCCGGTCAACAGATAGCCGCGCTGGCCGGTCTCGGCGTCCTGGGCGAGCGAAAGCAGGCTCGAAAGCGTTTGCTGGGCTTCAATCGCTTCACGGCTGGCGTCGCGGTCGGCGATCTGCGCTTCGGCGAGAATGGCGCGCGCGGTTATGATCAGCGCGACAACGGCAAAGCCGGCAAGAAGCGGAAGCGCTTGCCATCGCAGGGCGCGTCGCAGTCGGACGATCATTGCTTTGCGGGGGCCTGAGGAAAATCGTGAAATTCGCCAAGTGGTAGGCGTCGGTGACGCGCAAGGCAATAGCCAAGTCCGGCGGGCTTTGATCACAACAGCCCCGGCGGACCTGCCTATGTCAAACTTTAATGACGGCGGCGTTCGGCCAATGCCAGAGTACAGGATTCCGCCGCGGCGGCGCTGTGGTCGATCGGCGGCTGTCGGGTACCGATAGAGCAATTCCAGGAAAAGTGTGAGAGGTTTTCCGTCCGGAATTGCGTAATAACAAGAGATAGAGCGGTTCGCCGTTTTTCCGTGAAACGGTGAAACGCTCTAGCCGCCGCGCCCGCTGCATTCGAGACAGGCGATGCTGTGTCCTGGGCAGTTAATCCGGTGGGTACCCTCCGGGCAGCAATGGCCGTTGGAGCTTAGCCAGCGCGCGCAAACGAAAACTTTTTTCGCCCCGTGACAGCGGGGGCATTCCTGCGGACGCATCAATTCCTCCCGCGATAGGACGCGATGTTCCGCTTCAACGACCGTGTTCATCCGTTTAGTCCCCCAACGCCTGGATTATCGGTCAGATATGTTAATTCACCGTTCTTTACATTAGGGTTTAGGAATGTGAAAGCCATGAAAGCGCCATCACGCTTTGCTGCGCTTGCACACTTTCCCTTTCCGCCACCCTTGTTAAATGTGAGGCCGAGCCGTCCTCCGGCCGATTCTGGCGGACAGGGCAGGCAACGGGAACCTTCTTGCAATGACATGGACCGGCGCGGGCGCGCTCTTCATCCTCGTGCTTACCTATGCCGGCGTCGCGGTTGGCCGCATTCCTGGGCTGCGGCTTGACCGCGCCGGGATCGCGCTGCTCGGCGGTGCCGCCATGATCACCATCGGTGCGATCAGCATCGAGGATGCCTACAAGGCCATCAATTTCGACACGATCACGCTGCTCCTCGGCATGATGATTGTGGTCGCGCATCTGAAGGTTTCGGGCGCGTTTCGGGCGCTTGGCGGCTTTGCCATCGAACACGCCCATGCGCCCTTCATGCTTCTGGTCATGGTGACGCTGTTGACCGGCGTGCTCTCGGCCTTCCTGGTCAATGACGCGATCTGCCTGGTGATGGCTCCGATCGTCGTTCATGTCACCCGCGTCATCAACCGCAACCCGGTGCCTTACCTCATCGCCACCTGCACCGCCTCGAACTGCGGCAGCGTCGCCACCATCACCGGCAATCCGCAGAACATGGTGATCGGCGCGCTGTCCGGCATTTCCTATCCGGCCTTCACGCTGGCGCTCGCGCCGGTGGCCCTGTTCGGCCTGCTCTGCGTCATCGTCATCATACGCATCGTCTACCGCGCCGAATTCTCCCGCCCCGCCGAACTCAGCCCGGAAGTGTATCGAGGGCGCATGCTGCCCGGACAGGTGCTGAAGGCCACCATCGTCTGCGTGCTGCTGGCGCTCGCCTTCTTCGCCGGCGTTCCCGTCGCCAAGGCGGCGCTGATTGCCGGCGCTTTCCTGCTGGTCACCCGGGCCATCAAGCCTCGGCGCATCTATCGCGAGATCGACGGGCCGCTGCTCTTCATGTTCGCCGGCCTGTTCGTCGTAGTGGCTGGCGCCGAGCGCACGCTGCTCACGCCCGACATGATCGCCTGGGCGAAGAACATCGGCCTCGACGATGTCTGGCGGCTTTCGGGCTTCACCGCGGTGCTCTCCAACATCATGAGCAATGTGCCGGCGGTGCTGGCGCTCCGTCCCTTCGTTCCCGGGCTGGAGAACCCGGAGCGCGCCTGGCTGGTCGTGGCGATGAGCTCGACGCTGGCCGGCAATTTCACGCTGCTCGGCTCGGTCGCCAACCTGATCGTCGCCGAGCAGGCGAAGGTGGCCGGCAAGGAGCTTTCCTTTTCCGCTTTCTTCAAGGTCGGCCTGCCGATGACGCTGGTGACGCTTCTCGCCGGCACCGCCTGGCTGGCCTTGTCCTGAAGAGGCCCCCCTCGAACGCCTCAATCGACGCGCCGCGAGCATCCACGATCTAAGCTGCGTGTTTGCCCGCCATCCTCGCCCGTATCAGCGTCGCGGCGGCATGGCCGGCGGCGTTGACGTAGTCGGGATTGTGATGGATCAGCATGCTGGAAAAGGCGCCGTCCATCAAAAGCACGATCTCGCGCGCCAGCATCTTCGCCTGGGCGACATCGTGGCTTGAAAGCGCGCCGGCCAGCCATTTCTCGAAATTGGTCTTGTGGCGTGCTCCAGCCTTCACCGCCGGATGTCCCGGCATCGCCGCCAGCTCGGCCGCCGTGCGCAGGAAACCGCAGCCCTTCCATTTGGGATGGCGGGCAACCCGTGCCAGGTTGGTGAACATCGCCTCGACCTTTTTGTCCGCGCCGCCCTCCGCCGCATCGAACCAGCCCGCCATCTGCTCTAGATTGGGCTGGTCGCGTCCTTCGAGATAGGCCGCGATCAGATCGTCCTTGCTGTTGAAATGGTAGTAGAGCGTGCGCTTGGTAAGTCCTGCCTTCTCGGCCACGGCGTCGACGCTGACGCGGCCGATGCCCTCGGCATAGAAGAGCTTAGTCGCCGCGTCGACAAGGCGTTTTCGCGTGGGATTGGTCTTTTCGTTCATCGTGTAAGTATACCGACTAGTGAATATACAAGCAATCGAAAGCCTGCTCCTTATCCGCCGAACCACCGGAAAAGGAAAAAGCCATGACCGACCTTGTGCTGAGCGAGACGCGCGACCGCGTCGCGATCCTCACCCTCAACCGACCCGATAGGCTGAATGCGCTGAATTACGCGCTGATCGACCGGCTGCTTTCGCGTCTCGACCTGATCGAGACGGATGATGGCGTGCGCGCCGTCATCCTCACAGGGGCAGGGGAACGCGCCTTTTCCGCCGGCGGCGACATCCACGAATTCTCGTTGAGCGTGGCCGAGGGCACCGATGTCGCGCTGCGTGATTTCGTCATGCGCGGCCAGCGTCTGACGGCGCGGCTGGAAGCGTTCCGCAAGCCGGTGATCGCCGCCGTCAACGGCCTCGCCTTTGGCGGCGGCTGCGAGATCACCGAAGCGGTGCCGCTGGCCGTCGCCAGCGACCGCGCCTTGTTCGCCAAGCCGGAGATCAAGCTTGCCATGCCGCCGACTTTCGGCGGCACGCAGCGGCTGCCGCGGCTTGCCGGCCGCAAGCGCGCGCTGGAGCTGCTGTTGACCGGTGAGACATTCTCCGCCGCTCGTGCCGCCGAGCTTGGCCTGGTCAACCAGGTCGTGCCGCACGAAGAGCTGATGCGGGCGGCCTTTGACCTTGCGCGCCGCATCGTCAGTCATTCGCAGACAGCGGTTGCCAGCATCCTCACAGCGGTGGCGCGTGGCATCAACTCGAGCATAGCGGAAGGCTTGCTGGTGGAGGCTGAGCAATTCGCCCGCGTTGCCCCGACAGCAGACCTGCGCGAAGGCTTGACCGCCTGGATCGAGCGGCGGCAGGCGGTCTATGACGGCTCATGGGCGCATCTCGCCCGGCCGGACAAGGCCACGGGCGCCACGCGGCGTCTCGACCGGGCGGTCCACTTGGCTGGCTGCCGCCCTGTCTGAAGCGGCTCGGCGTTTCACGAAAGCGCTGAACCGCTTCAGGTTCCATGCACTTTCAGGCGGAAGACCGTGTCACACTTTTCCTGCATTTGCTCCTAGGCCACCGCTTTCAACGGCGCCTTGCCAGCCTGTTGCACGCGCGCGGCCGCAGCCAGCAGGTCGGTCTGCGTGATCAGTCCAAGTATATGCCGGCCGCCATCGACGATCACCACCGCATGACTGCGCCCGTCGGTTAGCGTCGGCAGCAGGCTCATCGCCGGCATGTCGGGCAAAGCGGTGCTTGCTTTCGACATCACCCCTCCCACCGTGTCGGTCGTCCTCGTCAGCTCGCGCAGGCCGATTGCGCCGGTGAGCCGTCCTTCCGCGTCGACGACCGGCAAGGTGCGGATGTTGTGGTCGATCAAAAGGTTGCGCGCCTCGTCGGCCGTGGCCGTTTCCGGCACCGAGATCACATCGCGGGACATGATGTCCCGGCAAAGCAGCGTGCGCTGCGAGCGCACCATCGCCTGCAGCTCGACCTGACGCAGCAGGCGCTCCAGGTCATCGCGGTCGATGTCGAAGGTTTCGTCGAGCGCCGAGAGCGCCGCATCGACATCCTCGGGCCGAAAACCGACGCGCTCGGCTGGCGGCCGGTCGGCTGTGCCGTGACCGCTGTTGGCCGGCACATGCACATGGGGATAGTTGCGGCGCGACAGCTTGTGGAAGAGGAAGCCGAGCGCGACCAGGATGGTCGAGTTCAGCGCCACCGGCACAAACGGAAACAGGAAGCCGGCCGCGGCAACCGCCGGCCCGCCGAGCACGCCGGTAAGCGCCGCCGCGCCGCCCGGCGGGTGCAATGATCGCGTGAACGACATGGCGGCGATCGCCAGGGCCACCGCGAGGCCGGAGGCGATCACCGTGTCATGCACAAAATGCGCCACCGTTACGCCGACCAGCGCCGAAATCGTGTTGCCGCCGATGATCGACCAGGGCTGCGCCAGCGGGCTCGAGGGAACGGCAAAGAGCAGCACCGCGGAGGCGCCCATGGGCGCCACCAGCATCGCCACAAGCGGACCGCTACCCGTCGCAAGCCCGCTGATCATGCCGGTGAGTGCGATGCCGATGGTCGCGCCGATGCAGGCGAGCAGCCGCTCGCGAAGCGTCGCTCCGGCGAGGATTGGAACAAAGAGGCGAAACGCCATGGCAGGCCCTTGATCGA
This sequence comes from Mesorhizobium sp. M2A.F.Ca.ET.043.05.1.1, assembly GCF_003952445.1. Lineage (NCBI taxonomy): Bacteria > Pseudomonadati > Pseudomonadota > Alphaproteobacteria > Hyphomicrobiales > Phyllobacteriaceae > Mesorhizobium > Mesorhizobium sp. M2A.F.Ca.ET.043.05.1.1. The sequence goes on along the minus strand of NZ_CP034446.1, from coordinate 2,367,593 downwards.
ATGGGTGGAATTGCGCTGCACGCAATGCCGCTGAAGTCACGGATTTGGAAGCCAAACCAATCCGTAAATTCGCGGCCGGAGAGAATATTATTGCGCGGCGCGCTGTGGGGGACATGCCGCCAGCGGCTTTGCCTGTATCAATCGCGTGGGCGGCCAGCGTCTGCGGGTCAACCTGTCAGCCGGCGGCAGCCGCCGCCAGCCCACGCGCGATATCGGTCTTCAGATCTTCGACATCCTCAAGCCCGATCTGCAGACGGATCAGCGGACCGGCATAAGAGCCTTTGGCGATGGTGCGGTCGCCGAGGTGGACCGGCACGGCGAGGCTCTCATAGCCGCCCCAGGAATAGCCGAGCCCGAAGATCTTGAGGGCGTCGAGGAAAGCGTGCTGGGCCTTCTGCCCGCCACCCTGGAGCACGATCGAGAAGACGCCGCTCGAGCCGCAGAAGTCGCGCTTCCACAGCGCATGGTCGGGATGGCTTTCCAGCGCCGGGTGCAGCACCTGCGCGACGCCCGGCTGCCCTTCCAGCCAGCGCGCGACATCGAGCGCGGACTTGCGGTGATGCTCGAGCCGCACGCCCATCGTCCGCAGGCCGCGCAGGACCTGGTAGACATCGTCCGGACCGGAACAGCAGCCCAGCGTGCAGAAACCGTCATAAAGCTTCGTCCAGCAGGCCTCGTTGGCCGAAACCAGGCCAAGCAGCACGTCGGAATGGCCGGCCGGATATTTCGTCGCCGCGTGGATCGAGATGTCGACGCCATGGTCGAGCGGCTTGAAATAGAGCGGCGTCGCCCAGGTGTTGTCCATCATCACGGTGGCGCCCGCTTCATGCGCCACCTTGGCGATGGCCGGGATGTCCTGCACCTCATAGGTGTTCGATCCAGGCGATTCGGTGAACACCACTTTTGTATTGGGCCTGATCAGCGAGGCGATGCCGGCGCCGATGCGCGGCTCGTAATATTCGACCTCGATGCCGAGCCGCTTCAGCATCGTACCGGCGAAGTGGCGCGTCGGATGGTAGACGCTGTCGACGATCAATAGATGGTCGCCGGCGGCAAGGAAGGCGAGCAGCGGCACCGTCACCGCCGCCAATCCCGAAGGCACCGCGATGGTGCCGGCCGAGCCTTCCAGCGCGTCGACGGCGAGCGTCAGCGCATCCATCGTCGGCGTGCCGCGCGTGCCGTAAGTGTATTTCTGGCTGCGTCCGGCCATCGAGGCGGCATCGGGGTAAAGCACCGTGGAGGCGTGCACGACCGGTGGGTTGACGAAGCCGAAGTAGTCGCGCGGGTTATTGCCGGAATGGGCAAGCAGCGTGTTGGTGCCGATTCCGATGCCGTCTTTAGCCATGGTTCGTCGCCTATCGAATGATGTCGGGGGTCCAGCCATAAAGCGGCGGCAAAGCCCACGCAACCGCGCCGGGCCCGCCAAAAGCCCGTCTTCGGCTGGGCCAATCCAATCCCACCTGCGCTCAATAAAGCACCGCTATTGCCGAAGCGGATTCGGCCCGCGGATCACGGATTCGCGCCGCCGCAACTTGACTGATTTGTTCGCATGGCCTGCCGATTTCATGGGCTCTTGTCCGCAATTCAGGCATTTGCGGCAATTGCTTTTCAAACCTTTGAGCTTTCGGTCATTTCCCTTGACCTCACAGGAATAATCGCCTTCGATGCGTTTCGTGAATGGGAGGCAGCGCATCGGCAACCGATGCGGGTCCGGGAGTGGGCCTTGAAGTGGGAGCTGCATTCACAAACGAAAAAAGATCAAGCGTCGCCTGGCAGCAGGGGCGCCTGTAACAGAAAAGGGTCTGTGGGTCATGAAACACATTGCAATCGGCATTCTTGGCGCCGCCGCGCTCGGGTTCATGGCGTCCGCCGCTTCGGCTGGAACGCTCGATACCGTGAAGCAGAAGGGCTTTCTTCAATGCGGCGTCTCGACCGGTCTCGCCGGCTTTTCGGCGCCGGACGACAAGGGTGACTGGAAAGGCATCGATGCGGACTTCTGCCGCGCCGTCGCGGCCGCCGTCTTCGGTGACGCCACCAAGGTCAAGTTCACGCCGCTCAGCGCCAAGGAGCGTTTCACCGCGCTGCAGTCGGGCGAGATCGACCTCCTGTCGCGCAACACCACCTGGACCAGCAACCGCGACAGCGCGCTCGGCCTCGATTTCGTCGGCGTCACCTACTATGACGGTCAGGGCTTCATGATCAACGCCAAGAAGCTGCCGGGCGTGAACTCGGCGCTGCAGCTTTCGGGCGCCGCCGTCTGCGTGCAGAGCGGCACCACGACCGAGCTGAACCTCGCCGACTACTTCAAGAAGAACAAGATGGAGTACAATCCCGTCGTGTTCGAGAAGCTGGAAGAGGTCAACGCCGCCTATGATGCCGGCCGCTGCGACGCTTACACCACTGACCAGTCCGGCCTCTATGGCATCCGCCTGACACTGTCCTCGCCGGCCGATCACGTCGTGCTGCCCGAGATCATCTCCAAGGAGCCGCTCGGCCCGGCCGTGCGCCAGGGCGACGACCAGTGGGCCCACATCGCGCGCTGGACCTATTTCGCGCTGCTCAACGCCGAGGAGGCCGGCGTTACCCAGGCGAATGTCGAGGAGATGAAGACCTCGACCGATCCGAACATCCAGCGCCTTCTCGGCACCGAGCCGGACGGCAAGTACGGCGCCGATCTCGGCCTGTCCAACGACTGGGTCGTGAACATCGTCAAGGCTGTCGGCAATTATGGTGAAATGTTCGAGCGCAATGTCGGTTCGGGCAGCCCGCTCAAGATCGCGCGCGGCATCAACGCGCTGTGGACCAAGGGCGGCCTGCAATACGGCCCGCCGATCCGCTGATCGAAACGTGATCCGGGAGGCAGGTCGTCTGCCTCCCGGTTTCTCTTTCCAGGGGACGGTCCATGGCTTCGCAGGAAATCCTTCGCGGGGAGCCGAGCCGCGGCTCCTTCATCAATGACCCGAGAATACGCAGCCTGTTCTTTCAGACGCTGGTGGTGATCCTGCTGTTCAGCTCGATCTGGTGGATCGTCCACAACGTCATCGAAAATCTCCAGCGCCTACACATCGCCTCAGGCTTCGGCTTCCTGAAGAGCAGGGCCGGCTTCGACATCTCCGACACGCCGATCGCCTACACGTCCGACTCGACCTATTTCCGAGCGCTGGTCGTCGGTTTGCTCAACACGATCATCATTGCCGTCGCCGGCATCGTGCTTGCCACTGTTGTTGGCTTCCTGATCGGCATCGGCCGCCTGTCGCAGAACTGGCTGATCCGCAAGATCTGCACGGTCTATGTCGAGATCTTCCGCAACATCCCGCCGCTGCTGGTCATCTTCTTCTGGTATTCCGGCGTGCTGGCCGTGCTGCCGCCGCCGCGCGAGAGCATCCATTTGCCCCTCGGCTCCTTCCTCAACCAGCGTGGTTTCTATCTGCCGCGCGCCGTCTGGGGAGATGGCTCCTGGCTGATCGGCGTCGCATTGCTGCTTGCCATCGCGATGGCCTGGTTCGTCGCCCACAGGGCGCGGCAGCGGCAGCGGGCAACCGGCCAGCAATTCCCGGTGTTCTGGACGTCGGTCGCTCTCATCATTGGCCTGCCGGTGCTCGCCTTCCTGCTCAGCGGCATGCCGCTCAGCTTCGATTTCCCGAAGCAATCGACCTTCAACCTGACAGGCGGCTTCTGGATCAAGCCGGAGTTCCTGTCGCTGCTGCTGGCGCTGTCCTTCTACACCGCGGCCTTCATCGCCGAGATCGTGCGCGCCGGCATAAGGGGCGTCAGCAAGGGGCAGACCGAGGCGGCAGCGGCCCTTGGCCTGCGCTCCGGTCCTATCCTGCGGCTGGTGGTCATTCCGCAGGCGATGCGCATCGTCATCCCGCCGCTCACCAGCCAATACCTCAATCTGACCAAGAACTCATCGCTGGCCATCGCCATCGGTTATCCCGATCTGACAGCCACCGCCGGCACCGTACTGAACCAGACCGGACAGGCGGTGGAGGGCGTGTTCATCATGATGATCGCCTATCTGGTGCTGAGCCTGGTGACGTCCTTTGTCATGAACATCGTCAACGCCAGAATGGCGCTGGTGGAGAGGTAAGCCATGCAGGAACACGATATGTCCTGGGTGCGCACCGAGATGGCGCTGGCGCAGCCGGCGCCGCCTACCGAACGCGGCGCCTATGCCTGGGTGCGCAAAAACCTGATCGGTTCGGTCGGCGACACCATCCTCACGGTGCTGGGCATCGCCATTGTGGTGTGGGTCTTGCCGCAAATCATCAACTGGGCCTTCATCAACGCCGTTTGGACCGGCCCTGACCGCACGGTGTGCACGACCGCTTCGCAAGGCGGCATCCAGCCCGACGGTTGGACCGGCGCCTGCTGGGCCTTCGTCAACGCCAAGTTCGGCCAGTTCATGTTCGGCACCTATCCGATCGAGGAGCGCTGGCGGCCGATTCTGGTCGCCATCCTGTTCGTGGTGTTGCTGGTGCCGATGCTGATCCCGCGCGTGCCGCGCAAGGGGCTGAACGCGCTTCTGCTCTTCGTCGTGCTGCCGATCGTCGCCTTCGTCCTGCTGGTCGGCGGCGTGTTCGGCCTGCCGCATGTCGAGACCCCGCGTTGGGGCGGGCTGCTGGTCACGCTCAGCCTGTCCTTCGTCGGCATTGCCGTGTCGCTGCCGATGGGCATCGTGCTGGCGCTCGGTCGGCGTTCGAAGATGCCGATCATCAAATGGCTATGCGTCGTCTTCATTGAGACGGTGCGCGGCATTCCGCTGATCACGGTGCTGTTCTTCGCCAGCGTCATGCTGCCGCTGTTCCTGCCGGAAGGCGTCAGCTTCGACAAATACCTGCGGGCCCTGATCGGCGTCTCGCTGTTTGCCGCCGCCTATATGGCGGAAGTGGTCCGCGGCGGCCTGCAGGCGATCCCGAAGGGCCAGTATGAAGGCGCCGACTCGCTCGGCCTCGGCTACTGGCAGAAGATGGGCCTGATTGTGCTGCCGCAGGCGCTGAAGCTGGTCATCCCAGGCATCGTCAACACCTTCATCGGCATGCTCAAGGACACCAGCCTGGTCCTGATCATCTCGATGTTCGACCTGCTCGGCGTGGTGAAGCAGAACTTCGCCGACCCGAACTGGGCGACGCCGCAGACCCCGAAGTCCGGCCTGATCTTTGCCGCCTTTGTTTTCTGGCTGTTGTGCTTCGGCATGTCGCGCTATTCAATGTACACGGAACGCCGGCTCGACACCGGCTACAAAAGATAAAAAGGGGAATTGGCCATGACCACCGAAAACGCCGTCAGCGCGGAAGACCTCAAGGTCAATGCCGGAAAGATGCATGTCTCGACCACCGACGTCGCCATCGACATTGTCGGCATGCACAAATGGTATGGCGAGTTCCATGTCCTGAAGGACATCAACCTCAAGGTGATGCGCGGCGAGCGCATCGTCATTTGCGGCCCGTCCGGTTCCGGCAAATCGACCATGATCCGCTGCATCAACCGACTGGAAGAGCACCAGAAGGGCAAGATCATCGTCGACGGCAAGGAACTCACCAACGATCTGAAGAAGATCGACGAGGTGCGCCGCGAGGTCGGCATGGTGTTCCAGCATTTCAACCTGTTCCCGCATCTGACCATCCTGGAGAACTGCACGCTGGCGCCGATCTGGGTGCGCAAGATGCCGAAGAAGCAGGCCGAGGAAATCGCCATGCATTTCCTCAAGCGCGTCAAGATCCCGGAGCAGGCCAACAAATATCCCGGACAGCTCTCCGGCGGCCAGCAGCAGCGCGTGGCGATCGCGCGCTCGCTCTGCATGAACCCGCGCATCATGCTGTTCGACGAGCCGACCTCGGCGCTTGATCCCGAGATGATCAAGGAAGTGCTGGAGACGATGGTGGGTCTGGCGGAAGAGGGCATGACGATGCTGTGCGTCACCCACGAGATGGGCTTTGCCCGCAAGGTCGCCAACCGCGTGATCTTCATGGATCAGGGCCAGATCGTCGAGCAGAACACGCCGGCCGAGTTCTTCGACCACCCGCGCCATGAGCGCACGAAACTGTTCCTGTCGCAGATCCTACACTGAGCGGGGAACAGTTTCCTGGGAGGTGGCTCGTGCCCGTGCCTTCGTCATCCTAGGGCGGAGCAAGGAGCGAAGCGACGCGCGTAGACCCTAGGATCCATGCCGTGACGCTAAGGCGTTGCGATGTTTGCAGAATTCTGCTCCGTCGCGCTCTACGGCAAAGGTCACGGCATGGATCCTCGGGTCAAGCCCGAGGCTAACGAAGTCACGAACGGCTTCGGCTAATCTCGGAAATAGCGATGAAAGCTTCGCCTTTCATTTTTCTCGTCCGGACCTGCCGCGCCCGATGAGAACAATCCTGCGATATCTGGCAATGCTCGTCGGAGCGGTGCTTCTGGCCGCCGCGCTCGGCGCGATGGTGCCGCGCCCGCTCTGGCCCGCGGCGAAGGCCGAAGGCGAGGGGACACGGCGCATATTGGTGCTGAAGAACCCGATCCACACCGACATCGCTATCCCTCTGGATGACGGCGTTCGCCGGCGGTTTGCTTTCCTCGCCGATGCCGGTCTGCCGATGGATGCCTCGGATGCACGCTACATCGTCTTCGGCTGGGGTGGCCGCGCTTTCTACCTGGAGACGCCCACATGGTCGCAATTGAAGGCCGCGCCGGTGTTGAAGGCGCTGACGCTCGACGCCTCGGTGATGCATGTCGATGTCGCCGGTACGATCAAGGAGCCGCATCCGGATGTCGCCGGCTTCGACATCGACGAGGCGCATTTTGCAGCCCTCCTCGACTACATCGCGGCGAGTTTCCGGCAGGGATCAGACGGTCCGATGGCCATCGGCAATGCCGGCTATTCGGCCTTCGACCGTTTCTACGAAGCCAACGGCCATTTCAACGCGCTGGTCGGTTGCAACACTTGGACGGCGGCCGGATTACGCGTCGCCGGCCTGCGAACAGGTTGGTGGAACCCGCTGCCGGTATCGTTGTGGTGGTCGATGGGATTGTATAACTGACGCAGTACCGTGAATCGAGTCCTCGGGTGCTCTACCCCCGCACCACCTTGGGTTCCTCCCAGCCATAAAGCCAATCCAGGTCCGCGGCGAGCTTCTCCGGCGGCCGTGTCGCCAGCACCAGATTGCGGGCGACCGCCACCGGTCCCCAGGCGTGCCAGGTCAGCCGGTTGAACGCGCCGCGCTTGAGCACCCTTTCGACGCGCGGCCGCCTGAGATTTTCCCAGACGGCGAGGCCGTGGGCCGGATCGCCCGGAAAATCGGCGACCAGATTGGCGAGCATCGAGGCGTCCTCGATCCCCATGGCCGCGCCCTGGGCCGCGAACGGCGTCATGGCATGCGCGGCGTCGCCGATCAGCGCGATGCCTTGCGGGACGGCCCAGCGCTGTTGCCGGACAGTGTGCATTGGAAACGCCGTCCATGGCCCCGCCAGCGCGACGAGCTTCGCGAGCATCGCCGCGGTGCCACGCACGGCATTGGACAGGATGGCCGGGTCGGCATGGCCTGACCAGCCTTCCGCGATCCGTTCGCCTCTGGTGAAGGCGGCGAGGTTGACGGTGCGGCCCTTGCTCACCGGATAGGCGACCAAATGGAAGCCGGGATGCAGGAAGGTTGTGACGCAGCCCGCCGCTCCGATCTCGGCAAAAGCCTGCCCGGCGGGGCTGTCGACCGCCACGGTGGTGCGCCAGGCCAGTCGGCCCGAGAAGCGGCTTTTCGTGAAAGCGGCGTCCCGGGCCGCAAGCTGCGCGCGAACTGTCGACCAGACGCCATCGGCTCCGACCAGCAGGCCGGCTGCAACCGACGTGGTTTTGCCGTCGGCCTCGACCGTCGCGGTCACGCTTCGCTGGTCGGCGGCGATGCCTGTCACCCGCGCGCCGGTGACGAGCTCGATATCCGACCGCCCTGCCATTTCCTCCGCCAGAGCCACCTGCAGGTCGGCGCGGTGCGCCACCAGATAGGGCGCGCCCCAGCGCTTCTCGGCCGCCTGGCCAAGCGGCACGCGGGCCAGCTCGCGCAGGCTTTTCGCATCCTTCAGCACCACCGCTTCGGGCCGGACCGCGTTGGGCAACAGGCGGTCGAGTACGCCAAGACGGCGCAGAATGCGGGTTGCGTTTGGAGCCAGCTGGAGGCCGGAGCCGGCCGCTTGGAGCTGCTTGGCCTGCTCGAAGAGTTTCACCGGCAAGCCGCGCTCGGCGAAGGCAAGTGCTGCCGTCAGTCCGGCGATGCCGGCCCCGGCTATGACGACTTGCCGGGACCGTGCTTCAATCATGGTCGGGAAAGCTCAGGCGGCCTGGTCGACATAGAGGCAGCCGGCTGGCTGCGTTTCCGTCGCCTTCAGCGACGGCGAATAGCGATAGAGCGTCGAGCAGTAGGGGCAGACCTTTTCATTGTCGTCGCCCATGTCGAGGAACACGTGCGGGTGGTCGAAAGGCGGGTTGGCGCCGGTGCACATGAATTCCTTGACGCCGATCTCAATGACCGGATGGCCCGCGTCGTTCTGGAAGTGGGGAATGCTACCGCCTGCCATCGTCGTCTCCAATTGGGTTCGGCCAGTGGGTGTGACCCGCCTGCATCTGGAGCATAACATGCCAGTTTGCAAGATCGATGAAATCAAACTGTCGCAAAAGGCTGGCAGAGGATAAGTTGAGCCGGTTAAGCGCGTGAGGCTGGCACGGAGCGATTCCGTGACGACCGTGCGTCACAAAGAGATGTTAGGGCGTCGCCGGACGGCAATATGCGGCGCTCCAGGGACGGTTGCAGGCAGAGCGGGAAACATGAACGAACTGAAGCCGGTGCAGAGCGAGTTCATCACCGTCGAGGCGGCGAGTCCCGACGGCGGCAATCCCGACCGTTTCGTCAACCGCGAATTCTCCTGGCTGCAATTCAACCGCCGCGTGCTGGAAGAGTCGCTCAACGAGCATCATCCGCTGCTCGAGCGCGTCCGCTTCCTGTCGATCTCGGCCGCCAATCTCGACGAGTTCTTCATGGTCCGCGTTGCCGGCCTTGCCGGTCAGGTGCGCGAAGGGATCGCGTTGAAGAGCCCGGACGGCCGCACGCCCGAGCAGCAGCTCGAGCAGCTGCTGCGCGAGGTCGAGCGCCTGCAGGAGGACCAGCAGAAGAGCCTCTCGGCGCTGATGGCCCTGCTCAACAAGGAAGGCATCGAAAGCATCACCCGCGACGCGCTGACCAAGGATGAGAAGACCTGGCTGGAGGAGCATTTCCAGGAACAGGTGTTCCCGGTGCTGACGCCGCTGTCGATCGACCCGGCGCATCCGTTTCCCTTCATCCCCAATCTCGGCTTTTCCATCGCCTTGCAATTGCGCCATCGCAAGAATGGCGAGGAGATGAGCGCGCTCTTGCGCCTGCCGGTGGCGCTCAGGCGTTTCATCCGCCTGCCGGACCGCAAGCGCCATGTGCGCTTCATCCCGCTGGAGGAGGCGGTCGGCCTCTATATCGGCAAGCTGTTCCCCGGCTATGAGGTCAAGGGCTCGGGCACGTTCCGCATCATCCGCGACAGCGATATCGAGGTCGAGGAAGAATCGGAAGACCTCGTGCGCCTGTTCGAGACGGCGCTGAAGCGGCGGCGCCGCGGTTCGGTGATCCGTATCGAATTCGACACGCTGATGCCGGCCGAATTGCGCGATTTCGTCGCCGGCGAGCTCGGCGTCTCGGCGAGCCGCATCAGTGTGCTCACCGGTCCGCTGGCTCTCAACCAGATTTCCGAGATCGTCGCCATTCCGCGCGACGACCTGAAGTTCACCCCCTACAATCCGCGCTTTCCCGAGCGCATCCGCGAGCATGGCGGCGACTGCCTGGCCGCCATCCGCGAGAAGGACATCATCGTCCACCATCCTTACGAATCCTTCGACGTGGTGGTGCAGTTCCTGCGCCAGGCCGCCGCCGACCCGGAGGTGGTGGCGATCAAGCAGACGCTCTACCGCACTTCGAACGACAGCCCGATCGTGCGCGCGCTGATCGACGCCGCGGAGGCCGGCAAGTCGGTGACCGCGCTGGTCGAGCTCAAGGCGCGCTTCGACGAGGAGGCCAACATCCGCTGGGCGCGTGACCTTGAGCGCGCCGGCGTCCAGGTCGTGTTCGGCTTCCTGGAGCTGAAGACCCACGCCAAGATGTCGCTCATCGTGCGCCGCGAGGACGGCCGGCTGCGCAACTACGTCCATCTCGGCACCGGCAACTACCACCCGGTCACCGCCCGAATCTACACCGACCTGTCCTTCTTCACCACCGACCCGACGATCGCGCGCGATGTCGCGCAGATTTTCAACTTCATCACCGGCTATGCCGAACCGGCCGAGGAGATGCGCCTTGCCGTGTCGCCCTTCACGCTGCGCAACCGCATCCTGAAGCACATCGCCGAGGAGGTCGTCCATGCCCGCGAAGGACGGCCGGCGCGCATATGGATGAAGATGAACGCGCTGGTCGACCCGACCGTCATCGACGCGCTCTACGACGCCAGCCGCGCCGGGGTCGAGATCGACCTCGTCGTGCGCGGCATCTGCTGCCTGAGGCCGCAGGTGCCGGGCCTTTCGGAAAACATCAGGGTGAAATCGATCGTCGGCCGCTTCCTCGAGCACAGCCGCATCTACTGCTTCGGCAATGGCTACGGCCTGCCGTCGGACGAGGCGGTCGTCTACATCTCGTCCGCCGACATGATGCCGCGCAATCTCGACCGCCGCGTCGAGACGCTGGTGCCGATCACCAATCCAACTGTGCATGAACAGGTGCTTGGCCAGATCATGCTGGGCAACATCATGGACAACCAGCAAAGTTTCGACGTATTGGCTGACGGCACCTCCCGGCGCGTTGCGCTGGAGGAGGGCGAGGAGCCGTTCAACGCGCAGGAATACTTCATGACCAATCCGAGCCTCTCCGGACGGGGTGACGCGCTGAAATCGCATGCGCCCAAGCGCATCGCCCAGTTCAAACGCCGCAAGAAGAACAGCGCCGCGTGATTGCAGTTTCCCAGGGCCGGCTTCAGGACCGGCGGCCGCTGTCGATCATCGACATAGGGTCGAACTCGATCCGCCTTGTCGTCTATGAAGGGCTGGCGCGCTCGCCCTCGCTGCTGTTCAACGAAAAGATGCTGGCCGGCCTCGGCCGCGGCATCGTTTCGACGGGCAAGCTCGATCCCGAAGCCGTGACGCGTTCGATGGAGGAGTTCCGCCGCTTCCGCGCGCTGTCGGATCAGGCAGGCGCCGAGCACATGTATGTGCTGGCCACCGCCGCCGCGCGCGAGGCGGTCAACGGTCCCGATTTCATCCACCGCGCCGAGGAGGTGCTGAAGACCGAGATCCGCGTGCTCACCGGCCGCCAGGAAGCCTATTATTCGGCGCTCGGCGTCATTTCCGGTTTCCATCCGGCCAACGGCATCGCCGGTGACCTCGGCGGCGGCAGCCTCGAACTGATCGACATCAACCGGGAGGCGATCGGCGACGGCATCACGCTGCCGCTCGGCGGCCTGCGCCTGCAGGACATGGCCAAGAACTCGCTGGCGCAGGCGCAGAAGATCGCGCGCCAGGAACTGGCGCGGGCAAAGTTGCTCAAGGGCGGGCAAGGCAGGGTCTTTTATGCCGTCGGCGGCACCTGGCGAAACCTCGCCAGGCTGCATATGGAGATGAACAACTACCCGCTCGGCATCATGCATCACTACGAGATTTCGGCCGACAGCGCGCAGACCTTCCTCAGGCAGGTGGCCAAGGGCGAGGTCGAGAAGGTGAGGGGCATCGAAGGCGTCTCCAAGAACCGCCGCTCGCTGCTGCCCTACGGCGCCGTCGTGCTGCAGGAGATCATGACGGCGATGCAGCCCTCGAAGATCATCGTCTCGGCGCAAGGCGTGCGCGAGGGCTTTCTCTATTCGCTGCTCGACGCCGAGGAGCAGAAGGCCGACCCGCTGATCTCGGCGGCCGAGGAACTGGCGTTGTTGCGCTCGCGCTCGGTGCACCACGCGCATGACCTTGTCGAGTGGACAGGCAAGGCATTCAAGGCCTTCGGCATCGACGAGACGGAAGACGAAACGCGCTACCGCCATGCCGCCTGCCTGCTCGCCGATATCGGCTGGCGCGCGCATCCCGAATATCGCGGCAGGCAGTCGCTCAACATCATCGCGCACGCCTCCTTCATCGGTGTCGACCATCCCGGACGCGCCTATCTGGCCCTGGCCAACGCCTACCGCCATGACGGCATCTTCAACGACGGCATCGCGCCCGAGATCAAGGCGCTGGCGCCGCCGCGCCTTCTGGAACGCGCCCGAGTTCTGGCGGCGATGATGCGCGTGGTCTATCTGCTGACGGCGGCGATGCCGGGCGTCATGCCGCGGCTGAAATGGGAAAGCCGTGGCAACGGCGCGCTGGCGCTGGTGCTGCCAGCCTCGCTTTCCGACCTTTATGGCGAGCGCCCCGCCGGACGGCTGGCGCAACTGGCCCGCATCACCAACCGGCGCCTGGTGCTGGCGGTCGAAGGCGGTCCGAGCGTCTCGGTAAAATAGGACGTTTCGGTGAAAGGGCTGGCTCAGGTCACCTCGGCGGCGATCCCGAAGCCGCGCCCGTCAGCAGACCATGCGCCGGCGCCGGCCATGGCGAGCGCCAAGAAGCCGCCGGCAATGGCGATGTCCTTCATCAGCATCTGCTGGTGCAGGAAGGCGAGCGTGGCATCGTCGCCGCCCTGGCCGTAATGGCCGATGAAGCCCGCGACGATACAGAAGGCGGCAAGCAGAAGCGCCACGATCCGGGTCTGGAAACCGACAAGGATCAAGAGCCCGGCGATCAGTTCGAACAAGCCGGTGCCCCAGGCCGCTAAAGTCGGCGACGGCAGGCCGAGCCCGGCGAAATAATTGATCGTGCCGGAGATGTGGGTGAGGGCCTGAAAGCCCGACGGCACGAACAGCGCGGCTAGAAGCAGCCGCGAGACCAGAAGCAATGCATTGCGGAACATTGGCCACCTCCCTTGCCGGCTGACGCCGGCTGCGGCGCAGTCTACGCCTGCAACGAAAAAGCGGCGCGGAAAATTCCACGCCGCTTTCGAGTTTGGGCTTGGGAGGAAAGAAGGATCAGGCGCGCTTGGCGTCGATCGAATAGGCGCCGGCGCCGGACGAGGCGAGCAGGATGAAGCCGCCGGTGATGGCGAGGTTCTTGAGGAACTGGATCATCTGCATCTGGTCGGCCCAGCCGGTGTGGGCGACCAGCCCGGTGGCGATCGTGAAGGTGGCGAGCACCCAGGCGACGATGCGGGTCTGGAAGCCGACGAGGACGGCAAGGCCGCCGAGCAGTTCGATCAGGCCGACGAGGACCGCGGTAACGGTCGGGACCGGCAGGCCAAGGGAGCCGAAATAGGCGGCGGTGCCGGAAATGGCGGTGAGCTTGCCGAAGCCGGAAAGCAGGAAGATCACGGCCAGCAGGATGCGGCCGAGCAGGATCGTGGTGGAGCTGTTGGATGCGGTGCCGTTGCCGGCGACGGAAGAGTTGATGGACATGGCGGTTCTCCAAACGGGTTGAATGACCCGTCAGATAAACGATGTTGACTGTTCACAAAAAGCCACCTATGCGGCGACACATTGTTCACAGGATATATGTTTTTGGAATTGGTGCCCGCGCGCGAAAATCATGTCGCGAGATTAGGCTATCCCGGTAAATTCTGCTGCCGCAAAACGGAATCCTCGGTCCGAAGTTTGCGAGAGCTCGGCGATTGCCGAGACGCTCGTCACGTCGTCATCTACGGGCGGAGCAAGGAGCGAAGCGACGCGGCGCAGACCCGAGAATCCATGCCGTGACCTCAAAGCAGCCGCAAGCGGTCGGGGATGCTTCGCCCTGGAATGACATCGCGAGGCCGCAGCAGCTTGTAACAGCCTCGCTCCGCGTCGCGAAAACTACCCCGGATGCGTCATGTCCTCAGGGCGCACCAGCCGATCATAGTCAGCCTCGCTGACCAGCCCCGTCGCCAGGGCCTCCTCGCGCAAGGTCGTGCCGTTCTTGTGCGCGGTCTTGGCGATCTTGGCGGCGTTGTCGTAGCCGATGGTGGGGGCAAGCGCCGTCACCAGCATCAGCGAGCGCTCCAGCGCGGCCTTAATGTTGTCCTCGCGCGCCTCGATGCCGACAACGCAATTGTCGGTAAAGGAGACGGAGGCATCGGCCAGCAACTGCACCGACTGCAAGAAGTTGTAGGCCATCAGTGGGTTGTAGACATTGAGCTCGAAATGGCCCTGGCTGCCGGCGAAGGTGAGCGCCGCATTGTTGCCGAACACCTGCACGCAGACCTGCGTCAGCGCCTCGCACTGGGTCGGGTTGACCTTGCCCGGCATGATCGAGGATCCGGGCTCGTTCTCCGGCAGCGACAGCTCGCCGAGGCCCGAGCGCGGGCCGGAGCCGAGCAGGCGGATGTCGTTGGCGATCTTGAAGAGAGCCGCGGCCGCCGCGTTGATCGCGCCATGCGAGAACACCATGGAATCATGCGCCGCGAGCGCCTCGAACTTGTTCGGCGCGGTCACGAAGGCGATGCCGGTGATGGCGGCGATGCGGTCCGCCACCTTTTCCGCGAAGCCGACCGGCGCGTTGAGGCCGGTGCCTACGGCGGTGCCGCCTTGCGCCAGTTCCTGCAGGCCGGGCAGCGTCTGCTCGATGCGCTTGATCGAGGAGGCGACCTGCGCGGCATAGCCGGAAAATTCCTGGCCAAGGGTCAGCGGCGTGGCGTCCTGCGTGTGCGTGCGGCCGATCTTGATGATGTGGTTGAAGGCCCGCGCCTTGGCGTCGAGCGCCTTGTGCAGATGATGCAGGGCAGGGATCAGGTGGTGGACGACCCGCTCGGCGCAGGCGATGTGCATGGCCGTCGGATAGGTGTCGTTCGACGACTGGCTCATATTGACGTGATCGTTGGGGTGCACCGGCTTCTTCGAGCCCATGACGCCGCCGAGCATCTCGATCGCCCGGTTGGAGATCACTTCGTTGGCGTTCATGTTGGACTGAGTGCCGGAGCCGGTTTGCCACACCACCAGCGGGAAATGGGCATCAAGCTTGCCGTCGATCACTTCCTGTGCGGCGTCCACGATCGCCTTGCCGATCGCCGGATCGAGCCGCTTCATCTCCATGTTCACCTCGGCCGCGGCGCGCTTGACGATGCCGAGCGCGCGCACGATCGAAGCCGGCTGCTTCTCCCAGCCGATCTTGAAATTGCCCAGAGAGCGCTGCGCCTGCGCGCCCCAATAGCGGTCGGCCGCCACCTCGATGGGACCGAACGTATCGGTTTCGGTTCTGATCTTTTCAGCGCTCACGGCTACTCTCCGGTCTGTCGATTTGGGCAAGGGCGTATCGCGTTGCACAAACGGCATCAAGCGGAGATTGCGGGCGAGGAAGATGCAAATCGGTTGAAGGGAAGGCTCACGCCAGCGGCGGCCCGACAATGTCGATGCCGTTCTCCGCGCACAGCCTGGTCAGCATCTCGATCGTCTGCGGCGTCGGCGCCGCCACCGGCGGCAGGTCGGCCCGTTCGGCGGGCCGGCTTGCCTTGCGCACCATCGTCTCGAAATCCGGACCGCGCGTCACTGTGAGCGTATGCGCCCCTTCCGGAGACTCGACCCTGTAGGTGTGCGGCAGGCCTTTCGGCGCGAGCACCGTCTCGCCGGCGCCGGCGATCCGCTCGCGGCCGTCGATGACGAAGCGTATCCGCCCTTCAAGGATATGAAACACCTCGTCCTCGTTGCGGTGCACGTGCAGCGGCGCGGAATCGCCATAGGGCTGGCGGTGTTCGATAACGCAGATCCCATTCTCGCCGTCGGCCGAAGAGACCTGGATGGCGACAAGGGTGTTGTTGAACCAAAGGAGTTCCTTGCCTGCGATGCTGGTGTTGATCATTGTCATGATTGCTCTTTCTCTGTTGGGCGCCGGCGAAACTGCTTCGACAGCGACCTAACCTGGGATGGGTGGCCGACGGAAATCGAATGATCGTATGGGGCGGATCGATGCGATGAATTTGAATGCGCTCGACCTTAATCTGGTGAGGGTGCTCGACGCGCTTCTGCGCGAGAAGAGCGTGACGCGCGCCGGCGAGCAGATCGGCCTTAGCCAGCCAGCCGTCAGCGCGGCGCTCAACCGCCTGCGCCATGCGCTCAACGACCAGCTCTTCGTGCGCCGCGGCAACGACATGGTGCCGACGCTGCGCGCTGAGAGCCTGGCTGAGCCGGTGCGCGCGGCATTGCGCGAGATCGAGCGCGCCTTTCAGCCGGCAACCGATTTCGATCCGGCGAGGCTGGAACGGACCTTCACGCTTATGGGTGCCGATTTCTTCTCCATGCTCCTGATGCCGCCCTTTGCCGCGCGCATCGCGGGGGTGGCCCCGGGCGTATCGTTCCGCTTCCTCGACAGCGCCATCGGCGATGTCTCGAAGCTGCTGCAGGAGGATCGGATCGACCTGGCGCTGGAGCGCCCGCTGGAGGTCGCGGAGTGGGTCTCCAGCGTGGCGCTGTTCGGTTCTCCGTTCGCCATCATCGCGGCGAAGGACAATGAGGCGCTCAGGCCAGCGGGCATCGGCGAGGGCGAAGAGGTGCCGCTCGACCTCTTTTGCGCGCTGCCGCACGCATTGCGCTCGATCGACGGTTCGATGTCAGGCTTCACCGATGACGCGCTGGCCAGGATGGGAAGGGCACGTCGCGTCACGCTCGCTTTGCCGCACTTCCAGGCGGTGGCGCTGGCCGTGGCCGGCGGACCTTATCTGGCCGCCGTCCCGATGCAGTTCGCGGTGGCGGCGGCAAAATCCCTGCCGATCGGCATCTATCGGGCGCCGATCCCGATACAATCGCCGGCGGTCAGGATGTACTGGCACGCCCGCCGCGATGATGAGCCGCCGCATCGCTGGATCCGCGAGCAGATCCTCGATGAGGTCGGAAAGCTGGGGTTCAAGGATTGGGACGGCCCCGCGAGCGGTCAACCTCACCCCGCCACATAGCCGACATCCACCCGGCGGCCTGTCACTCGTATGAACTTTTATCCGGCCGAGGCCAGCCCGACGAGCGCCGGCTGGCGAAGGGCGAGCCGCCCCGCGACGAAGTCCTTGACCTGGCGCACCGCCTGTTCGCGCGTGACGCTGCCCGGCTGCAGGCCGAGCCTGAGCCACAGCCCGTCGATCAAGGCGGTGACGCCGAGCACGATCTCCTCGGCCAGTTGCGGCGAAGCGAGACCGCGCAGACCGGACAACAGGTTCGAGCGCATCCGCGCGTGGATCACCTTCTGGATGCGTGCCAGCTTCTCGTCGCGCGGCACCTCGGCGCAGAGCGACAGCCAGGCATGGCAGAGTGGCGGCAGGAACAGGTGCTCTTCGAAATTGCCCTCGATCACGGCGTCCAGCCGTTCCATCGGAGACCGCGCCCGCTGCAGTCTGGCGACGACGGCGTGACAGAGCACGGCGTTGGCCTCGCGCATGGCGTGCTCGAACAGCTCCTGCTTGTTGCGGAAATAATGCAGCACGATGCCCTTCGAAGCGCCGGCCTGGGCCGCGACCTTTTCCAGCGTCGCGCCAGCGATGCCTTCGCGCTCAAGAACGGCGAACGCCGCCTGCCGCAACTCCTTGCGGCGTATGTCGCTGAGACGCGTCAGTTTCACCGGACCGATCCATGCATGGCGAATCCATGTTGACATCTTCGCCCGCTCAGATCAATGATTGACCAGTGGGACAATAAAGTGACCGCTAGGTCAAAAAAAATCGAAAAAGAGGAGAACCGGAATGTTGCGGATGCTTGCGAATGGCGTTTGTCTCGCGGCCCTGATGCTGGCTTCCCAGGCGGCCCAGGCCGCCGAGGCCGAGAGCTGTAAAGCGGTCCGCATGGCCGAGCCCGGCTGGAATGATCTCGCCTTCACCACGGGCGTGGCCAAGGTCCTGCTGCAGGCGCTCGGCTATGAGCCGCAGAGCGAGGTGCTCGGCATCAACGTCATCTATGAAGGAATGAAGAACAAGGACCTCGACCTGTTCCTTGGCTACTGGGACCCGGCCATGGTCACCTATTACGAGCCCTACAAGAAGGACGGCTCGATCGAGAATGTGCGGGTCAATCTGGTCGGCGCCAAATACACTTTCGCCGTGCCGACCTATGTCTGGGACGCCGGCGTCAAGGACCTGTCCGACCTGCACAAATTCGCCGACAAGTTCGGCAAGAAGATGTATGGCATCGAGCCGGGCTCCAACCAGCTGATGATGGACGCCATCGCCGATCCGCAATTCGGCCTCGACGGCTGGCAGGTGGTGGAATCGAGCGAGGCCGGCATGCTCTCGGAGGTCGGCTACGAGATCAAGGAGAAGCAGTTCATCGTCTTCCAGGGCTGGGCGCCGCATCCGATGAACACGATGTACGACTTCAAGTATCTGACCGGCGGCGACAAGTTCTTCGGTCCGAATTTCGGCGCCGCCACCGTGACCACCCAGGTGCGCAAGGGTTTTCTGCAGGAATGCCCGAACGTCGCGCAGTTTCTCAAGAACCTTGCCTTCGACATCGACATGGAAAATGTCGGCATGGGCTATCTGATCAACGATGGCATGAAGCCGGAAGACGGCGCGCTGAAGTCGATCACCTTGCACAAGGATCGCCTCGACGCCTGGCTCGCCGGCGTCACCGCCTTCGACGGCAAGCCCGGCCTTGCCGCGATCAAGGAAAAGCTCGGATTGTGAGCCAGGCAGCCCCGGAGCCAACGGATCAGGACATCGAGCAATCCACCTGGGCCTCCCGCAAGCGGATGGTCGATGCCGGCGGCCTCGACCTAGCCTATGTCGAGGTCGTAGGTTCGGAGCCGCCTCTTGTCCTGGTGCACGGCTTCACCGACACCAGCCGCAGTTTTTCGCTGCTGGTCCCGCATCTTTCCGGGCGCCGGCTGATCATGCCGGATCTGCGTGGCCATGGCGGCTCGCAGGTGGGCGAGGGGTGCAGTGTCGCCGATTTCGCTGACGACATTGCCGGGCTGATCCGGCGCTTGCGGCTGGACCGACCGGTTGTCGTCGGACACTCGCTGGGCGGCATGGTGTCGATCGCGCTGGCCGCACAATATCCGGACTTGATCGGAGGGCTGGTCATCCTGGCCAGTGCGCAGAAGCCCGATTTCAGATCGCATCACCAACTGATCGACGGCGTGGCGGCCCTGCGCGACCCGATCTCGCCGTCGGATCCGTTCTATGACTGGTGGCATGCCTGCCAGCCGGGCGTGCCTCAGGCTTTTCTCGCCGGTCTCGCGCAGGACGCCTCCGCGATTCCGGCGGCGCGCTGGCGCGCCATTCTCGAAGAGATCCGCCGCACCGATCTGACCGCCGCGGCGCGGACCGTGCGGGTCCCGACGCTGATCATCGCCGGCGGGCGCGATCCGCTTTTCGGCGAGGCGCACCAGCAGGCGCTGAGCCAGGCAATCATCGGATCGCGTCTGGTCTGGGCGCGGGACTGCGGCCACAACCCACATTGGGAAGACCCGGCGTTCGTGGCTGCAATCATCGGCCGAGCCTTCGGAAACGACGACATCTGGTAGGGCAGTCGGGTCCAAGGCATTCTCAGGCTGTCCGTGTTGTTCAGCGTATCGGTTTGATCCAGCGCAAGGTCGGGCGCGGGCGGCGGTGCAATCATGCAGGCACCGTTCGGCCAGGTTCCATGGCAGAGAGCGGTCGGTTGCCGGTGTCGGTTCCACCGGTGTCTGCCGGAGGAGTTTTGCTGTGAATAAGCTGGTCAGGAATTCGGCTGTGGGCCTTGCCGCGATTTTTGCGATGGCTGGTGCCGCTCAAGCCGCCGCCACGGTTCAGGTTTCGTTGTGGGACAAAGGGGCGAACGTGCCCATGACCACAGGTTTCGCCTACGGAATGTCAGGCGTCGATATGTCGAAGGCAAGCATGGGGATAACGGCCAAGCCCGCGACGGTGAAAGCCGGCAAGATCACCTTCAAGGTGAAGAACAGCTCCAAGGATATTATCCACGAGATGATCGTGATGTATCGAGCGGATCCCACGGCCTCGCTTCCCTATATTGACGCCGAGAACAGGGTCGACGAGGACAAGGCCGGTGACAAGGGAGAGGTTTCGGAGCTCGACCCGGGCGCTTCGGGCACGCTTACCGTAGACCTGAAACCCGGCAAATACGTGCTCATCTGCAACGTCCCCGGTCATTTCGCGACAGGCATGTGGACGGAGTTCACCGTCAAGCCGTAGCAGCCGGTCGGCGTTGATGCGACTGGTGCACGGCCGGTTGGCAATTTGCAGTCGGCCGAAAGCGCCTTACTGCGCCAACGGCTTGATCCGCTCGAACCCCACCTCGCTCTGCGCGCTCGTCCCTTCATCATACCGCCGCGCCAGCACCGCCTGCAGGTCCGGCGAATAGAGCGCGGTGAACGTATCGATGACGTTGCCACTCTCGCCGGTGATCGTTTCGCCGACCACGAGCACATTGTATTTGCAGTCGCCGAGCCTGTAGGTGTCCTTGCCTTTGACGGTGAGCGCCAGCGTCTCGGTGCCCTGCGGCGCTTTTTTCGAGGACAGCCGCACGAATTCGGTCTTGCTCTTGGCGCCCGCCTTCAGCGGGAACAGCTTCCTCAGGTCGCCGAGCGGGATCATCGACAGCCGGCCGGTGTCGCTGTCGCGGAACACCTCGATCAGCCCGGCATAGAGATACTGTGTCTGCGGCGAATCCAATTGATATTTGTTGGCGACCGCGACCATGCCGCCGGGCGCCAGTCGGAACTCGCTGCTTATGCCGGGTTTTTCGAGCACGAAGCCGGCTTTTGCCGATTTGGCGTCGACGCAGTCTGCGGCCTGCGCGCCGCCGGCGAATGCGAGCATGGCGAGCACCATGCCGGTTGTAAGGCTCTTCATGCCTTCCTCCCCTGGGTGCATGTAGCAGAGCAATGACAGACCGCCGTTGTTCTGTCGACCCAGGAGCTTTCATGCCTTGGCATGAACAGTCTCCCAGGCGCCGGCTGGGCATTGAACTGGACGAGGCGGGTCGAGAATGTTTAATCGGGTAACGATGAAACGTCCCTCGCCAGCTACCATCTCGCGCCGTTTGCTCATCACCCGGACGGCACTCCTCGCTGCCGCCTGCGCCCTTCCTCGCGCGGCTTTCGGCCAGACCGGAAAGCGCATCCAGCCGATCGACGCCACCTTCCTCTTCGTCGCCGATATCCATGCCTGCCGCATGGCAAGCGGCCTCAGCCCCAATTGCCTGCAGGAAGGCAAGACCGATGCAGCTCTTCTGCGCAACGTCGCGGCCTTGAACGCCATTGCCGACAAGAAGTGGCCGGCCGAGATTGACGGCGTCTCCACCGGCCTGCATTCGGCCGGCACCCGCATAGGCACGCCGCTCGGCCTCGTCACCGGCGGCGACATCACCGACGATGGCGGTGGCCAGGTCACCGAGCCCAGCGAAGGCACGCAGCTTCTGCAGTTCTCCCAGCGCTATCAGGAAGGCATTGGGCCGGACCGCGTCCACATCCCGGTCTATGTCGGGCTCGGCAACCACGATCTCGACCAGAACGGCTCGCCGCCGCATGTCGATTGGTATCGCCGCGAATTGCGAGATTATGTCGAGGTCAACCATCGCCCCGGCGTGTTCTTCAAGCCGCCTGTGCCGGCAACCGAATATGATGTCGATACCGACTGCTATTCCTGGGACTGGGGCGGCCTGCATCTCATCCAGATGCACCGCTTCGCCGGCGACACTGGCCATGGCGCGCCGAGCAGCCTGCCCTGGCTGAAGCAGGACCTCGCCACTTATGCCGGCGATGGCCGTCCAGTGGTCGTCTTCCAGCATTATGGTTGGGACACCTTCTCGACCGAGCGCTGGGATCCGGTGAAACGCACCTATGACGACGATGGTTCAGGCCGCCCGCACTGGTGGGGCGAAGCCGACCGCCAGGCTCTGCTGGCGGCGATCAGCGGCTACAACGTCATCGCGATCTTCCACGGCCATCAGCACGAAGTGCCGATGATCTACCAGCGCGACGGCCTCGATCTCGTCAAGCCGAAGGCGGCCTATATGGGCGGCTTCGCGCTCGCGCGCATCACGGCCGACAACATGGATGTGGCGCTGGGCGAGGCGGCTGGCGACCATGGCGAGATCGTCTTCACCAACGCTTTCGCCAAGCAATTCCAGACATGAAAAGGCCGCCCCGCGGCGGCCTCCATGGTGCCTGTCATGCTGGTGCTTGAGGGGTGCGGTTGCATCGGGCAACGCAATCCGGTTAGGCTCGCAGCGGCTGCGGGAGAGGGCAGCCCTGGGGGAACCGGGTTTGCGTCTTCGTGTGGCTTTTGTCGCTGTCCTGATGGCCCTGGCTGGCTGCATCGCCGACGACGTCGGACCGATCAACACGCTCACCAGGCAAGCCGGTCGCCCATCACCCACTTACATCCCCGACCCGGCCGATGATGGCTCGACCGTCGTGGGTCTTGCGTTTTCCGGCGGCGGCACGCGGGCCGCCGCTTTCTCCTACGGCGTCTTGCGGGCGCTGGACGACGTCGTCATCGATCAACGCCCCAAACGGCGCACGCTGGTCGACGACATCAGGATGGTTTCGGGCGCTTCGGGCGGCGCCGTCGCCGCCGCATATTTCGGCTACAAGGGCAGGGACGGCTACCGGGATTTTCGCGAGCGCTTCCTGACCCAGAACGCCGAGGCCGATCTCAGGACATCGTTCTCGCCGGTCAACTTCATCCGCGCCTATTATGGCGGCGTCAACGACCGCAGCGGTTTCGCCAGATGGCTGAACGACCATCTGTTCGACGGCGCGACCTTCAAGGCCTTGCACCGGCCGAAAGGTCCGATCGTCTGGATCAACGCCTCCGACATCTACAACCGCACGCCGTTCCTCTTCACCTACGACACCTTCGCGGCGCTGTGCAGTGATCTCGACCAAGTGCGGATTGCCGACGCTGTCGCGGCATCGGCCGCCGTGCCGATCGTCTTCGCGCCGATCGTTGTCTCGGCGACCAGCCCGCATTGCGGTTACCGCAGGCCGCAATGGCTGAGCGAGGCGCTTGCGGACCGCAACGCCTCGCTGCGGCTCAAGGCCTATGCCAGCGCGCTCGATTCCTATCAGAACGACGATCCGCTCGATTATGTGAAGCTGCTCGACGGTGGGCTGACGGACAATATCGGCGTCACCGGCTTCACGCTTGAGCGCTCCGCCGCCGGCACGCCTTACGGGCCGCTGTCGCCGTCGGCCGCGGTCCGCCTGACGACGCTGATCTTCATCGTCGCCGACGCCGGGAGCGACAGCGATGTGAACTGGGCGAAGTCGCTGCACGGGCCAAAGGCCGCCGAGCTTCTCGACGCCGTGACCAGCACCACGCTCGCCGCCTCGGTGCGCGACGAGTTCGATGCGCTGAAACTTGCCGTCTCGCAATGGAAGGGCGAGCTGGTGCGCTATCGCTGCGGGCTGCCGGCCTCGACCGTTTCGGCCTATCGCGGTTCGTCGGCCGGGTGGAACTGCCGTGATGTCCGCCTTGTGGTCGAGCACCTTTCCTTTGCCGATCTCGATCCGGCGACGCAGGCGAAGCTGAACGAGATTCCGACCAGGCTCAGGCTGCCTGTCGACCAGGTCGATCTCACGACCGATGCCGGCCGCAGGGCGCTCGAGGTCAATCCCGACATACAGACGGCAATCGCTGGTATCCAGGCCCGCGCCGGCGTGAGGCCGCCCGCGATCACGACGGCTGAAGCGAATTGACATCATCAGGAGACAGTTCTTGGCAAAATTCACCCTCTATATCGGCAACAAATGCTTTTCCTCCTGGTCGCTCAGGCCCTGGGTGGCCATGCGGCACCTGGAAATACCTTTCGAGGAGGGCTTCGTGCGGCTGCGCACGCCGCAGACCGCGGCCAACCTCGCCAAGGTGTCGCCGACCGGGCTTGTGCCGGTGTTGAATCACAATGGCAGGATCGTCTGGGAAACGCTTGCCATCCTTGAATATCTTGCTGACCTCTACCCTGAGAAAAAGCTTTGGCCGGAGGACCTCGGCGCTCGTGCGCTGGCGCGCTCGGTTGCGACCGAGATGCATTCCGGTTTTCGTGAGGTTCGTTACGGCTGGCCGATGAACCTGCGTCGGCCGAACGCGCACAAGCCGCTCGATGCCGAAGGCGAGGCGCAGCGGGCGAGGATCGAGGCGATCTGGCGCCAGTGCCGCGAGCAATATGGCCAGGGCGGCCCGTTCCTGTTCGGCCATTTCACTGCGGCCGATGCCATGTATGCGCCGGTGGTCACGCGCTTCGACACCTATGGCGGCGAGCTGGCGCCCGTCACCCGCGCCTATGTCGATGCGGTGTTGGCGATGCCCGCGATGCGGCATTGGTACGCGGAAGCCGCCAAGGAGCCATGGCCGGAGCCTGGCCCGGACGAATAGAGCTATTCCGGAAGAAGGTGTAGCGTTCGTGGAAGTTGCGCAGCGGATCCGCCCTCTGGGCGGCCGGCGGCAATAGACTTTCGGGGAGGCGGCGATGGCCAGCAGTGAAGCACCGCGTGAAGCCATGGCGTCAAAGATCTTCCATTGCCGGCTGATCCCGCCGCGGCCGGATTTCGCCCTCACCATGTCGGAGGAAGAAAGGGCGCTGATGGGCAGGCATGCCGACTATCTGCGCGAGAAGCTCCGCGAAGGCATCATGATCATGGCAGGCCCGGTCGCCGATCCGGCCGGCCCATGGGGGCTGCTGATCCTGCGCGCCGGCAGCGAGGCGGAGGCGAGGGCGGTAACCGACGCCGACCCGGTGGCGCGTTCGGGTCGCGGTTTCCGCTATGAAATCCTGCCGCTGTTGAGCGTGATCATGTGAGGTCTGATGAAAAACGCCTCTCGCGCTTTTTACACGCGGGAGGCGTCTTTTGCCGTCAACCTTTCTCGATTGCTCTCGAATTGCTGACAGCAGGGATAAAACCGGCAGCCGGCGAAAGGGTTCCCGGCAAAACGAAAAAAATCATGC
Source organism: Mesorhizobium sp. M2A.F.Ca.ET.043.05.1.1 (assembly GCF_003952445.1). Classification (NCBI taxonomy): domain Bacteria; kingdom Pseudomonadati; phylum Pseudomonadota; class Alphaproteobacteria; order Hyphomicrobiales; family Phyllobacteriaceae; genus Mesorhizobium; species Mesorhizobium sp. M2A.F.Ca.ET.043.05.1.1. The sequence goes on along the minus strand of NZ_CP034446.1, from coordinate 2,342,645 downwards.
TGTCGGGAAAAATTGCGTGGAAGGATGGACGAAGGCCGCAATCCTGCGCCAAGACAAGGCACGCATGAGGATCGCCTTGCCGCTCGACCCCGCCATCACCGTATCGCTTTCGCAAGGCGTCGCCTTCGACTGCCAGAGCTGCGGCGCCTGCTGCTCTTATTCGGCCGACTGGCCGCGCTTCTCGACCGAGGAGGATGAGCAACTGGACCGCATCCCGCTCGAACTGGTAGCCGCCGACCAGTCCGGAATGCGCTGCGAGGGTGCGCGGTGCTCTGCGCTCACCGGAGAGGTGGGTAAGCACACGGCCTGCGGCATCTATGATCTCCGCCCAGATGTCTGCCGTGCCTGCATGCCCGGCGGCGACGACTGCCTGATGGCAAGGACGGCGCATGGGCTGCCGGTGAGCTAATCTCACGCGCTTGCCGAAATCCGCACCTCCCGGTAGGTTCCGGCCGGGCAGGGCCGCGGAGGAAATCCATGAGCATCGAATTCCTGTTGACGTCGCTGATCATCGTGGCCTCGCCCGGCACCGGCGTCCTCTACACGCTGAGCGCCGGCCTCTCGCGCGGGGCGCGGGCCTCGGTCGTCGCCGCATTCGCCTGCACGCTGGGCATCATCCCGCATATGGCGGCCGCCATCACTGGCCTCGCCGCTGTGCTGCACACCAGCGCCGTCGCCTTCGAGACGCTGAAATATCTCGGCGTCGCCTACCTGCTCTACATGGCCTGGAACACGCTGAAGGAGAAGGGCGGGTTGAGCATCGACGAGGACGCCGCGCCGCGCTCGACCGCCAGGACGATCACCACTGGCATCCTGGTCAACGTGCTGAACCCGAAACTGTCGATCTTCTTCTTCGCCTTCCTGCCGCAATTCGTCAGCGCCACCGAGCCGCATGCGCTGCCCAGGATGCTGGAGCTCTCCGGTGTCTTCATGCTGATGACCTTCGTCGTCTTCGCCGTCTATGGCGTCTTCGCGGCCTCGGTGCGCAGCCACATCGTGTCGCGGCCGAAGGTGTTGACCTGGATGCGCCGCAGCTTCGCCGCTGCCTTCGTCATGCTTGGCGCCAAGCTAGCTGTGGCGGATCGGTAGCTCTCTGTCCGTTCGCGGTTTCGGAAGCCTCGTCGCTTCCGGAGCCCGCCGCCGTCCGAACGCCGAGCCGCCAGGCCGAAGGCAGGTCGCCGATCATCTTCTTCAAGACGCGGCCGAACGCTGAGTCGGATTCCTAGCCGATTTCCGCCTGCGCGGCCCTCTAGCAGAAGATCAATTTCGTTTCGGAATGCCGATCAAACGCTGACCGCCCTGGCAATCCTTCGCAAAACAAAAAGGGCGGCATCGCTGCCGCCCTTCCGTATGCATTAGCTAGGTAGGCTGGATCAGAAGTCCATGCCGCCACTCAAGCCCGCTTGCGGGCTTGAGCAATGTTAGTTGATGGGCGTGCTTTATGGACTTCTTAGAAGTCCATGCCGCCCATGCCACCCATGCCGCCGCCGGGCATGCCGCCCGGCATACCGCCGGCAGCTTCCTTCTTCGGAGCTTCGGCGATCATGGCTTCGGTGGTGACGAGCAGGCCGGCAACCGAGGCCGCGTCCTGGAGAGCCGTGCGCACGACCTTGACCGGGTCGACGATACCCATGGCGATCATGTCGCCATAGTCGCCGGTCTGGGCGTTGAAGCCGAAGGTCGCGCCCTTGTTCTCGAGGATCTTGCCAGCAACGATCGAAGCTTCCGCACCGGCGTTCGACGCGATCTGGCGGGCCGGAGCCTGCAGCGCGCGGCGCACGATGTTGATGCCGGCAGCCTGGTCGGAGTTGACGCCGGTGGCCTTGACGTTGGCCGAGGCGCGCAGCAGGGCCACGCCGCCGCCGGCGACGATGCCTTCTTCTACGGCCGCGCGGGTCGCGTTGAGCGCGTCGTCAACGCGGTCCTTCTTTTCCTTCACTTCCACTTCGGTCGCACCGCCGACGCGGATCACGGCAACGCCGCCGGCGAGCTTCGCCAGACGTTCCTGCAGCTTCTCCTTGTCGTAGTCCGAGGTGGTCTCCTCGATCTGCTGCTTGATCTGGGCGACGCGGCCCTGGATCTCAGCCTTCTTGCCGGCGCCGTCGACGATAGTGGTGTTCTCCTTGGAGATCGACACCTTCTTGGCGCGGCCGAGCATGTTGAGGCCGACATTCTCAAGCTTGATGCCGAGGTCTTCCGAGATGACCTGGCCACCGGTCAGGATGGCGATGTCTTCCAGCATGGCCTTGCGGCGGTCACCGAAGCCCGGAGCCTTGACGGCGGCGATCTTCAGGCCACCGCGCAGCTTGTTGACGACCAGCGTGGCCAGGGCCTCGCCTTCGACGTCTTCCGAGATGATGAGCAGCGGCTTCGAGGTCTGAACGACAGCTTCCAGGACCGGCAGCATGGCCTGCAGGTTGGAGAGCTTCTTCTCGTGCAGCAGGATGTAGGCGTCTTCCAGATCGGCGACCATCTTGTCGGCGTTGGTGACGAAGTAGGGCGAGAGGTAGCCGCGGTCGAACTGCATGCCTTCGACGACTTCCAGCTCGGTCTCGGCGGTCTTGGCTTCCTCGACGGTGATGACGCCTTCGTTGCCGACCTTCTGCATCGCTTCCGCGATCATCTTGCCGACCGACTCGTCGCCATTGGCCGAGATCGTGCCGACCTGGGCGACTTCCTCGGAGGTCTTGATCTTCTTGGCGGCCTTGCCGAGAGCGGCGACGACTTCACCGACGGCGAGGTCGATGCCGCGCTTGAGGTCCATCGGGTTCATGCCGGCGGCAACGGCCTTGTTGCCCTCCTGCACGATCGCCTGAGCGAGAACGGTAGCGGTGGTCGTGCCGTCGCCGGCGATGTCGTTGGTCTTCGAAGCGACTTCGCGGACCATCTGGGCGCCCATGTTCTCGAACTTGTCCTCAAGCTCGATCTCCTTGGCGACGGTGACGCCGTCCTTGGTGATGCGCGGGGCGCCGAACGACTTGTCGATGACGACGTTGCGGCCCTTGGGACCAAGCGTCACCTTCACCGCGTCGGCGAGGATGTTGACACCGCGCAGCATGCGCTCACGGGCGTCGCGGGAGAATTTTACGTCTTTTGCAGCCATGGTTAGCTCCTGACAGGGGCTCGGGAAGAGCCCGAAAACTCAGTTGATGGAGAGGCCGAAATTCAGCCGATGATGCCCATAATGTCGGATTCCTTCATGATCAGAAGGTCTTCGCCATTGAGCTTGACTTCAGTGCCCGACCACTTGCCGAACAGGATGCGGTCGCCGGCCTTGACGTCCAGGGGCACCAGCTTGCCGTTTTCGTCGCGAGCGCCGGAGCCGACGGCGATGATCTCGCCTTCCTGCGGCTTCTCCTTGGCCGTGTCCGGGATGATGATCCCGCCGGCGGTCTTGGATTCGGATTCGACCCGGCGAACGACCACGCGGTCATGAAGCGGGCGGAACTTGGACTTTGCCATGTTGTCTTCCTCGAGTGAGAACGGTGAGAACTGTTCCTCCATCCGGCGAGGCCGCCGGATATGAGTTAGCACTCACCAAAGGCGAGTGCTAACGTGGCGCTGAGATAGGCCGGCGCCTTGCCAGAGTCAAGGCGCGCGAAAGGGGCAAGCGGCGCGAAATTTTTCTCAGGCGAAACGTCACCATGAAAAGCGCCTGCTGTCGCGGGAGACTGACGAGCAATCCCGCCCGTCAGTCTCGGCGCTTCGGCGCTCGCAGCACCAGCAGCGGGCAGCGTTCGGCGAGCCCGTATGTGCCGGTCGGGGCAACGTCGACGTCGTCGAAAAATACCTTGGCTTCCTCGACAAGCGCGCTTACCGGCGCGAAATTGTAGATGACGGATGAGTTCCGGTAGACGTCGATGGTTCCGATGACCGGCAACTCCCACCCCGTGCGTGTCGAAAGTTCGTTGCGGTCGGGAAACATCGCTTCGAATTGCTCGAGAATTCCCGTCACCGGTATGACGTAGTCCGGCGCGCCGGCGATGGCGGTCATGGCCACCCGCCATTTGAGGTCGTGAAAGGTCGAGACGCCGCCGGCCAACGCCAGGGCGCGGACATCCTGCGGATCGTCGCGTGTCTCGGGGCAGGCGTACAGCCTGATGCCGGCGCGGCCACTTGCCTTCAACACACGCGCGATCGACGCGAACAGTCTGCGCCTGAGGTCGGCAGCGCCGATGACCGAGAGGCATCCGTCGCCGATCAGTGCCTCGACGCTTGCATCGCCGAACGGGAGATCGAACCAGTCGCCTTGCACAGCCTTGTGCGTGTCGGTGTCGCCCGGCCAGATGCCGGCGATCATATCGGCGGACTCGTCGACCGCCGTCATGGCGGCGCCAAGCCCGGCGAGTTCCGGCGTCACGCCGAGCATTACGACATGCGACCGGCCAAGCCCGAGCTCGCGGTCATAGGCCCGGACGACTTCCGGCGGCGGCCTGAGCGGCGACCCCAGCAACTGCCAATGCCTGCGAATTGCATTCCAATGCTCTGTCATCCACAAACCCGCCCGTACGACACTGTGTTAGAACGCATAATCGAGGACGCTTAAGAAACCAAGCCGAGGAGGGCGGATGGCACGTATTGCGGTTATCACGCATGAGTTTGACGCGTTTGAACGACGTCGCGGGCCGTTGCTGCGTCGCGACAGCCCCTACATGCTCTTCGATCTCCTGGAGGAGTTGAAGCGCCGGGGACATTCCGTGCGCATTGTTGCGGGCACGTCGGCCAGGCCGGAGGCGGATATCGCGATACTCCATGTCGACGCGACCGTGACGCCACCCGAATATGTCGAATACGCGCGAACTTATCCATTCTGCCTCAACATCGGCGCCGCCGATATCTCGAAGCGTCGCGTCAGCGGCGCGGTGATCGACAGGGATCACGGCTGGCGAGGCCCAGTCATCGTCAAGAGCAGCCTCAACAATCTGGGGACGCGGGAGCAGACGCTCAATCGGCGATCGCGGCGCGCCGGCAGGCCGGAGCCGTTTCCCGATGCCAGGCTGCTCGATCGCTACCGCATCCACGGCTCGCTTGCGGATGTTCCCCCGGCCGTGTTCGATCGCAAGGATCTCGTGGTGGAAAAGTTTGTTCCCGAGCCCGAGCCCGACGGCTTTGGCGCCCGCTTCTGGCTGTTTTGCGGAGAACGCGAGCGTTGTACCCGGCATGTCTCGCCGCAGAACCTGGTCAAAGGCGAGGATACGATCCGACGAGAGCCGGTTCCGGTTCCCGACGAGCTTCGCGCGCTACGACGCGATCTCGGCTTCGACTACGGCAAGTTCGATTTCGTCATGCACGAAGGCAAGGCCGTTCTGCTCGACGCCAACAAGACGCCCGGCCGCGTCCGCAACCTGTCCGCCTTCCTCGCCGCCGGCAACGCCAATCTTGCCGACGGCTTTGAAGGGCTGATCCGTCAACACGTCTAGGCGGCGGGACTCTACAAAAACAGCCGCAACTGCGTGTGGATGATCGAGCGATAGTCGTCGATCGTGCGCCGGCCTTCTGCCTCGTCCTGCGTCAGCGCCAGCCGCACGACGCCGCCGGCAAGCTGGAAGATCAGGAACACGACCCGCCCGAACGCCTCGCGCTGATCCGCTTGAAGCATGGGCGCGACATGGTCGCAGAATATCTTCGCCTGGTGTCTCGTCTCGGCAATGTCGAGATGCTGCAGCGCCTTGTCGGCCTGGATGGCGTTCTGCAGGTCCTGGATCGCCGGGTCAGCCGCGACGCGGGCATAATAGTCGTCGAGCATGCGATCGGCGGCCGCCGTCACGTCGCCCAGCCCGTTTATCCGGGCGATGATCGCGCCGAAGCGCGCCCGGCTTTCCTCGGCAAATCGTTCGTAGAGCATCGCCAGGATCGCCGACTTCGACGGAAAGTAGTGATAGACGGTCGCGATCGGCCCGCCGGCCAGCGCGCCGACTTCCTTCATCGTCACCGCGTCGATGCCCTTTTCGCCGATCAGCCGCATGGTCGTGGCGAGGATCGCGTCGATGCGCTCGCGGCTGCGCTCCTGCTTCGGTCTGCGCCTGGGTTCCGTCGCCGTTCGCTTTGCACCCGTCATGGCCCGCATCTTTCCCGGAAAGTGCGAATTCGCGGTTGACAAGAAACATGATCAAGTATCAGTTTCACTGAATGCTGACAACTTGTCAGTTTTTCGATCGGGCTGCAAGGGAGGCATCTCGTGACTGCATCGCAAGCCGCGCAGGCGGAAGAGGGCGATTGGCTCGTCGGCAATCCGACGGGATCGCAGCTTGCCTCGGCGCTGTGGATCGGCTCGGTCGGCCTGCTCATCCTTGGCCTTCAGCCGGTGCTGCTCGGCGCGCTCTATACCGAAGGCCATGTCACCGGCGACGAGCTGGCACTGGTCGCCACCGCCGAGATGATCGCGATCGGCATCGGGTCGGCGATCGTGGCCATGTTGCTGCCTGCCAGGAACATGCGCTGGAAGAGCGCGGCGCTGCTCGTCCTGCTCGCGCTCGCCAATTTCTGGACCGCTTATGCCGGCAGCCCCAATGGGCTGATCGGCGCGCGCATACTGGCTGGCGTTGCGGAGGGCGGGCTGGTCGCCGTCGCCACCGAATTGATCGCCCGCTCGCGTCGGGCAGAGCGCATCGGCGGCTATTTCGTCACGCTGCAGACTTTGGCGCAATGCGCGCTGGCGCTGATCCTGGCGCTCTATGCCGTGCCCGCCGCTGGCTCGGCCGGCGGCTTCATCGCGCTCGGCATCGTCTGCCTCCTGTCGCTGGTCGTCGCCTGGGTCGTGCCGGACGATTATGCCGATCTGCCCAAGGAAGAGCAGTTCGGCAATGTGGCGACAGTGCCGGCGATCACCGCGCTGCTCTCGATCTTCTGCTATTTCATGTTCTTCGGCGCCGTCTGGGCGTTTCTGGAGCCCATCGGCGCGCAGTTCGGCATCGACGGCCGCACCGTCGGCCTGATGGTGTCGGCAAGTCTCGCCGCGCAGGTGATCGGCGCCATGACCGCGACGGTCTTTGAGGCGCGCATCGACTACCGTTTTGCCATCACGATCATCGGCATCGTCGCGGCGATCAGCTCTGTCCTGCTTGCGTCCGGCCCGGGTCTTTCGGTCTTCTGGGCGGTTGCGCTGGTGATGGGCTTCATCCTGCTCTTTATCGTGCCCTATCAGATCCGCATGGCAATCACCGCCGACGAGACGCGAACGGCGGTGCTTCTGGTTCCGGCCGCGCAGCTCTTCGGTCTCGCTATCGGCCCGATCGCCGCCTCGCTTTTGATCGATGCCGGGAATTTCCGCCCGGTGCCCGAATTCGCCGCGGCGACTGCTTTGGCCAGCGTGCTGCTGCTCGGCGTCTTCGTGCTGGTTGCCAGGCGGCATGGTCGGGCCTGAGGAGGATCGAGATGGCAAATGCCTGGAGCAACTGGTCTGGTTTCGTCACGGCTTCCCCGAAATCGATAGCGACGCCGGCCAACGCCGGCGAGCTGGCCGAGCTGGTGCGCTCGGCGCCGGGACCGCTGCGCGTGGCCGGCGCCGGCCACTCCTTCACGCCGCTGGTGCAATCCGACGGCACCATCGTCTCGCTGGAGAAGATCGAAGGGCTGGTTTCGCATGAACCGGCGGCCCACAGGGCGCGGGTGAGGGCGGGCACGCGGCTCGGCGCCCTGATGCACATCCTGCAAGGCATCGGCCAGGGCCTGCCCAACATGGGCGACATCGACAAGCAGGCGATCGGCGGCGCGCTGGGCACGGCAACGCATGGCTCCGGACCGACGCTCGGCGCCTATCACACGCAGCTCGAGGCGGTGCAGCTCGTCGATGGGCGAGGCAAGCTGCGCGAATACAGCCGGGCCGACGACCAGGACATGATCCACGCCACCGGTGTCGCGCTTGGCGCCTTCGGCATCCTAACCGAAGTCGCGATGAACAACATCGCGGCCTACCGCCTGCGCCGCCGCAAATGGGTGCTGCCGATTGGCGACATGCTGCGCGATTTCGAAAAGATGATGGCCGCGCATCGTTCGGCCGAATTCTACTACATCCCGTTTTCGGGCTATGCGCAGTTCATCGCCAGCGACCTGAGCGATGCCCAGCCAACGCAGCGGCCGACCGAGGACGACGAGCAGGGCCTGGCGACATTGCGCAAGCTGCGCACCGTGCTGCGCCGGCTGCCATCGCTGCGCCGCGCGCTGATCAAGGGCGCAGTCAAAAAGGTGCCGGCCGAGGATTATGTGCAGGACTGGCTCAACGTCTATGTCAGCGACCGTCGAACCAAATTCAACGAGATGGAATACCACCTGCCATTCGAGGAAGGCCCCAAGGCGTTGGCCGAGATCATCGCGCTGACGGAGAAGTACTTTCCGGAAGTCTATTTCCCGATGGAGGTGCGTTCGGTGGCGCCGGACGAATTCTGGCTTTCGCCCTTCCACAAGCGGCTGACCTGCTCGATCGCCATCCACCATGACGCGGCGAATGACCCGCTGCCCTTCATGCGCGCCGCCGAGCCCATCTTCCGCAAATATGGCGGCAGGCCGCATTGGGGCAAGATGCACAGCCTGAAGGCGGCGGATTTCAAGAAACTCTATCCGCGCTGGAACGACGCGCTTGCCGTGCGCCGCGACATCGATCCCGACAACCGTTTCGTGTCGCCCTATATGGCCGGCCTGTTCGGCATCGAATGATGAGCGCCTATTTCGCCGCCCTGTCCGAGGCGTTGAAGGCAGCCGAGATCTTCCGGCCCTGCCTGGTGCTCGACCGCGACCGGCTGGACGGCAACGTCGCGCTGGTGAAGGAGCGGCTGGCGCCCGGCCTTGCCGTTCGGCTGGTCGACAAGTCGCTGCCTTGCATGCCGCTGCTGTCGCATATCGCGCGGGCACTCGAAACCAACCGCTTCATGACCTTCCATCCGCCGGTGACGCAGGCCGTCCTCGACGGCTTTCCCGAGGGCGATCTGCTCTACGGCAAGCCGATGCCGGTCGGCGCTGCCAGGGCCGCGCTGACAAGAGGCGGCGCCGGCTGGTGGTCGCGCGTCTGCTGGCTCATCGACACGCCGGAGCGGCTGGCCGACTATGGCGCCTTGGCCGCCGCGCTCGACACCGAACTGCGCTTCGCCTTCGAGGTCGATGTCGGCCTGCATCGCGGCGGTTTTCGTGATCCCGCCGACATCAAGGCGCTGACGGTGCCGGAGCGCCTGCATTGCCAAGGCATCATGGCCTATGAAGCGCATGCGCCGGAGATACCGGGCCTCTTGGGCGGTGCGGCCAGGGCGCTGAAGCAGGCTTCGGCCAAGGCGGCGGAGTTCGCCGCCGCCCTCGATCCGGACCGGCGCCGCATCCTGAATATCGGCGGCTCGAAGACCGCGCTGCTGCATGGCGGCAACGTCGCCAACGAAGTGTCGATCGGCTCGGCCTTCGTGCTGCCGAGCGACTTCGACACCCCTGGCCTCGACGGCCTCCAGCCGGCCGCCTTCATCGCCACGCCGATCCTCAAAGCGCTCGATCCGATGCTGCCCGGTCCGCCGTCGGTTTCCAGGGCGCTACAGGCGCTCGGTCTTTTCCCGCGCAAGGGCTGCTATCTCTATGGCGGCAAGTGGATGGCCGAACCGGTGTTCCCCGAAGGCATGAAGCCGAACGGCCTGATCGGGCTATCGTCCAATCAGCAGTTCATGGGCCTGCCGGCAGGCGCGGGTGTGAAGCCCGGCGACTACGCCTTCCTGCGGCCAACGCAGAGCGAGGCGGTGCTGCAGCATTTCGGGGCGATCGCGGTTTTTGCCGGCGGGCGGATCGGCGAGTTCTGGCCGGTGCTGCCGACGGGGTGAGGCGGCGTCGCAGCCTTGGCCATTAGCGCCGCCGCATCCGCGACTTCGTCATTCCAGGGCGGAGCGACGCGAAGCGGAGCGCAGACCCTGGAATCCATGCCGTTCCGCCTGCCGTAGAACGAACACGGTGCAGAAGAAGGTACCCCTGCCGGCGTTTCGCCGTCAGGTCTGCACCGTCGCGGCGCCTGTAGGTCACGGCATGGATTCCAGGGTCTCCGCGCGTCGCTTCGCTCCTTGCTCCGCCCTAGAATGACGAAGCTGTGACGACCAATTTATTGACTGAGTCAACTAAATGATCGATCCTGTCCGTGACAGGAGGACTTCCCATGACCATCCACGACCACCCCGGCAAGGAGCGCATCGATACGGTGCGCGCCTTCAACCGCTTCTACACCCGCCAGATCGGCCTGCTCGACGAGGGCCTCCTGAAGAGCCCGTTCTCGCTGACCGAGGCGCGGGTGCTCTATGAGCTTGCTCATCGCGACGGGCTGGTCGCCAGCAATCTGGTGCGCGACCTTGGCCTCGACCCCGGCTATGTCAGCCGCCTCTTGAAAAAATTCGAGGAACGCGGCCTGGTCGAGCGCGAAGCCAGCGAGGCGGACGCGCGACGATCATCGATCGCGCTGACGCCGGCGGGCAGGCAAGCCTTCGCGCCGCTCAACCGGGATTCGCATGACCAGGTGCGTGCGCTGCTCGACCGCTTGCCGCCCGCCCACCAGGAGCGGCTGGTCAACGCCATGCGCACAGTCCAGTATCTGCTCGGCGACCGCCCCGAACCCAAGGTGCCTTACATCCTGCGGCCGCTGCAGGTCGGCGACATCGGCTGGGTCACGCGCCGTCAGGGCATGCTCTACACCGAGGAGTATGGCTGGGACGGAACCTATGAGGCGCTGGTCGCCGAGATCCTCGCCGAATTCGTCAAGAAATTCGACGCGCAATGGGAGCGCGCCTGGATCGCGGAGCGCGAAGGCGAGGTGGTCGGCTCGGTATTTGTCGTGCGCAAGTCGTCCGAGGTGGCGAAGCTGAGGCTCCTCTATGTCGAGCCGTCGGCGCGCGGCCTGGGCATCGGCCGGCGCCTGGTCGACGAATGCATCGCCTTCGCCCGCGCCAAGGGCTACAAGACGCTGACGCTGTGGACCAACGACATACTGGGCTCGGCTCGCCGCATCTACCAGGCCGCGGGTTTCCAGCTGGTCGACGAGGAGCGCCATCATTCCTTCGGCAAGGACTTGGTCGGGCAGACGTGGGATTTGGAGCTGTAGCGCTTCCCTTCTCGGATGCCCAAGCGGCTTTAACTGGCTTGCTCAGACCGTCCAGAAATAGCGCACGATGTGGAAGAAGATCGGCGCGGCGAAGACCAGGCTGTCAGTGCGGTCGAGCATACCGCCATGGCCTTCGATCAGATGGCCCCAATCCTTGACGCCCTGGTCGCGCTTGATCGCCGAGGCGACGAGGCCGCCGAGAAATCCCATCGTGCAGGCGACGAAGGCGACGGCCGAGGCCTGCAGCGGCGAGAAGGGCGTGATGAAGGCGAGCAGCGCGCCAAGCAGGCTCGACGCGACCAACCCGCCGATTAGGCCCTCCCAAGTTTTCGACGGCGAGACGTTCGGCGAAAAGCGGTGTTTTCCGAACAGTTTGCCGAAGATGTATTGCAGGACGTCGCTGCCCTGCACGACGATGATCAGGAAGGCGATGAGCAGAAGGTTGCGGTCTTCGAAGCCCGGCACGTTGAGCGTCAGCAAAGCTGGCACGTGGCTGACGCAATAGACCGAGATCATGATCGCCCACTGCTGCGCCGAGACCCGCTCCAGAAACCGTTCCGTGTCGCCGTGCAGCGCCGTTATTGCCGGCATCAGCAGGAAGCAGTAGACCGGAATGAAGATGACGAAGAGGCCATACCAGGCGGTCCACACCAGCCAGTACTGGAAGGGGATGACGATGCCGAACATGCCGAGCAGCACCCAGTGGTCGCTGCGGCGGCTATGCGTCAGCGTCACGAACTCACGCAGCGCCGCGAACGAGATCAGCGCGAACAGGAGGGTCATGCCGTAACGGCCGAAGAAGAAGGCGACCGTCATCAGCGCCACCATCACCCACCAGGCGTTGATGCGCTGCGTGAGGTTGACGAGTGTCGAACTGAGCGGCTTCGGCGCGCGCATCGAGAGGATGCCGGCGGTGACGCTGGCGGTGCTCAGCACCACGAAAAGGCCGATGATGAGAATGCTGATTTCGTGGCGCATCAATCGTCTCGGTCGGGGCGCGGATTGAGCGCCAGAAGCTCGGCGCGGGCGCGCTGCAGGAAGGCGCGCCGCTCTTCGCCCGGGGCGACGGCAACGGGGGCGCCGAAGACGACGCGGCAAAGCAGTGGCACCGGCAGGAACTGGCCCTTGGGCAGCACGCGCGACATGTTCTCGATCCAGCAGGGGATCAGCTCGACATCCGGCCGCGCCATCGACAGATTGTAGAGGCCGGAACGAAAAGGCAGCAGCTCGTCGCTGGTATTGCGGGTGCCCTCGGGGAAGATGATCAGCGAATGGCCCTGGTCTAGCACGGAAAGCATGATCGAGATCGGATGCTCCGCCTCGTTCGTCCATTGCCGGCTGATCAGCACGGAGGACAGCATGTCCTCGGCAATGAAGCGGCGGAGCCGCGACTTGCCCCAATATTCGGCCGCGGCGATGGCGTGCGTCTTGGCGCGCTCCGTCTCGCTGAGGCAGGCCGACAGAAGGATGAAATCGCCGTGGCTGGTGTGGTTGGCGAAATAGATGCGCTGCCGGTCCGACGGCTCGCTGCCGCTCCAGATCGGCCGCACGCCGGTGACCGCCCAGGCCATCGCCGAAAGGCCGACGGAGGTTATGGTCTGCAACAGCGTGTAGGTGCGCAGCGAAAGCTTGCTCATCCGGGCATCCAGAATCCGGCGGTGAGGAACGCGACGACGAAGACCGCGAAGGCGATCCGCTGCCTGGCCAGCAGGCGGCGTGTTCCGGCGATGCGCTGGTCGAGCGGGCGGGGCATGGCCGGGGCCGGCTTCAACCGCATGCGCGCCAGCATGTCATCGACAGCGGCGCCTCCTGATATCTCGTCGCCATGCGTCGCCATCAGCCGGAACAGCAGCGCATCGAAGGCAAGAAGCGCCGAGAGCCCGAGCACCATCACCGCGCTCGCCGCCGCGACGAGCAACGCCAGCACAGCAAGCGGCGCATGGAGCGCGCCGCGCGCCGAGGCGACCAGCGGGGCGATGCTGTCGCCGGCGATCACGATCACGGCCGGCCATGCCGCCTGCTTGACCAGCATGGCGGCGAAGGCGGCAGCCTTGCGCTGATAGGCGTCATCGTTCATGCCGGCTCGTCCAGTCCGAGCTGAAGATGCACCGGCCGGCCGGAAGCGGCGAGCTGCTTGCGCGCCTGCGCCGGCGTGTGCGAGCGGCCGCTGGCAACCAGCCAGCGGGCGACGACCGTGGCGCTGCGCTGGAAGCCGAGCGCGCAGCAGACCAGCACAGTGCCCTGCCGGCGCGCCGGCTCAACCGCCGCCACCGCCTGGTCGAGCGTGCCTACGGGCGGCGGCAGGAGATCGAGCATGGGAAAGCTGATCCAGCGGCCCGGCGCGTCACCTGGCCGCTCCAGCTCGGCGGCAAGATCAATCACCGTGCCGAAGCCGTGTGCTTCGGCAGCGTCGGGAAAGCGCCCGAGAAAGACACCGTCGGTGACGGCAACCACCGGCGGCAGCTTGCGCGTCCAGGCCCAGACATTGATCCTGGCGCCCAGCCGGTATGGCCAGAGCAGGACGCGGCTTGCCAGCGACACGCGGCCGTCCGCCGCCTTCTGGAACACTTTTGGCCCGGCCCCGGCATAGCCGAAAGCGACGATAGCCAGCGCAAGTGCCGGCCACAAAAAGATAAGCGCAAGCGCCGAGAAGAAGGCGCCGATGGCTGCGCCGGCGAGCGCCAGGCCGGCGCCCAGCGCGTAGCAGAGCGAAAGCCGCCGAGCCTTGGCATCGGTCGTCAGGCGGAAGCCGGCGAAGGGCAGCTCGCCCCGGGCCGGAAATAGCCACAGCGCGAAGAAGCCGAGCAGAGCGCCGGTCGGAACATCGGTGAAATGGTGCTGCCAGGTTGTCAGCACCGAGGCGCCGATCAGGAAGCACCAAACGTGCCAGAGCGTGAGCAGGGGGCCGGAAAGACGCTGGCGCCAATGATCCCAGATGATCGCCAGCAATGCGATATGCAGGGACGGCGCCTGGTTGAACGGCTTGTCGAAGCCGCCGAGCACGTCAAACATGAAGCCGGGCAGGCCGGTCGTTGCCGGCCGCACGAAGGTGGCGGTCAGCGGAAACAGGATGAAGCAGGAGACGGCGACGACCTGCGCCGTGAGGTAGCGGCCGGCCAGCCGGTTCACACGTTGCGTGCTGTCGTTGAGCAGCAGCGACAGGGCGTAGAACAGGTTGATCGACCAGTAAGGCACGATTGTCCAGGCAAGGAACGGGACGTGGTGTTCCCACGAGAACACGATGCTGCCGACATATGGACGGTTCGAGGCCAGCCAGTTGGCGAAGCCATAGGTCGAATAGAAGAATGGCGCGAGAAACGCGAGCCACAGCGCCGCCCGAAGGACGACACGTCCGTAGGGTTCGGCGGCCGCGGTGGCTGAAAGTGGCGGGGGCTCGGCGCTGGCGGGCATGCGTGGGCGGTCCTAAACCCGCCTTGCCAGCGAGACGGTGAAGATACCCCATTGGTCGATGCGCTGGTCGAGCTTCTCGAAGCCGGCGGCTTCGACCAGCTGATCCATCTCGGCTTGCGTGCGCCGACGCATGACCCAGGCCTGGCCGCCGCGATGCGAAGTCAGGCTGCGCGCGATCATCTCGAGCTGCGGGTGCCAGGGCTGGTTGGTGTAGATCAGCAGGCTGCCAGGCTGCATGGCGCGGGCCAGCCCGCCGAGCGAGCGGGCGATCAACGCATTGTCCGAGAAGAGCTCGTAAAGGCCGGAGACGATGGCAAGATCGGGCGCCGGGTTCAGCACCGCCAGCCCGGCGCCATCGAAGGCATCGGCGCGGCGGAACGAGACGCTGGCCGGCAATTGGCGATCGGCGATCAGCTTGCGGCCGAGCTCGACATTGAGGTCGGAATAGTCCTGCAGCCGCACGCTGGCCGGCTGCTCGGCGCTCTTGCCGATCGCATCGAGCACGTAGCGGCCGTGCCCGGCGGCTATGTCGATTATGTGGCCGGGACGTCCGGCCGCTTTCAGCGTTGCCAGCGCCGAACCGATCAGCTCCTCGAGGTTGAGCTTGCGCTGGCGGATGCCGCGCCAGCCGATGGCGTCCAGAAAGGTCCGATCGACCATGCGGCCGATAGGCCCCAATCCACGCGCATCGTTCTCGTAAACATAGTCCAGCGTCGAGCCGGAATCGAAGCCGGTGCCGACGCCGATCTTCATGCCGCGCGAGAACCAGCTGCCGATGCGGATGAACGCGCGGCTCATCGCCCAATAGAGGCCCCTGGGCGACAGGAGATCGAGCGGCGAAGCAAGCCTGTCGGCCTCGTCGCGCGTGTAGCCGGCGATGTCCGCCTGCTTCAGGTCGACGGCTTCGGCCGGCGAAGCAAATTGCCCTTCGATGAACGGCCGGATAAGGGCGAGCGCCTTGGCGCGGTCGCGCTCGCCGAGCGTATCGTGGAAGAAGCCCGGCAGCACATGCCGCTCCTTCGCGCGGCTACCGAGATTGACGAAGAACTCGTGCTGCGGGCCGTGCCGCACCACCCAATCGCTGCCGGACAAAAGAAGCTGCGTCGGCATGGTGATGGCGCGGGCGTCGGAGACGATGCGCGCCGCATGCTGGTAGAGCTCGACCAGTATGTTGGAAGCGATCGGCCTGGTGATCAGCGGGTCGTTCTCGAAGGAGGCGATGCGCACCGGGTCATGGGTGAGCAGGCTCGCCTTGACATAGGAATTGACGAAGAAGCGCCCGTTGATCCTCTGCCATAGCGCGATGCCTTCCTTGGCGAAGGGCACGTAGAGCTTGACCGAGAAAGCCGGCGAGGCCAGCACCATGGCGCGCAGTTGCGGCGCATAGTCATGCACCCAGGCGGCGGCGAGCACCGCGCCGAAGGATTGCGCGACGAGCGCGATATCCTGTGCGCCAAACCCGTCCTTGGCGGCGATCTCGCGCATGAAACAGTCGATATCGCGCACCAGCGCCGCGAAAGACGGCGCATAGCCGCGCTCGCCGGCGGAGCGGCCATTGCCGCGCGCATCCCAGGCATAGAAGGCGTAATCCGGCATTCGCAATTCATCGACCAGATGCGCCATGCGGCCGCCATGCTCGTGGCCGCGATGGAAGAGCACCACCGCACCTTTGGCCTCGGCCGATGCCGCCGGCCAGAAACGGTAGAAAATTTCCGTACCGTCATGGCTTTGGAAGCTGCGTTCCTGCGCCTGCCGCGTAGGGCTTTCCGCCGGCGCGGCGGCGATCTGTTCGTGAAGCATGCTGTTTCCCTCGGACGGCATGGCGAGCCTCGATGCTTAGCCGGAGCTGCCAGTAAGACCGGCACGTATCCGGTTTATGGCGGTCAGCAGCGACAGCGTAGCCATGGCCGGAAACACAAACGGCGCGAGGGCCGCGGGCCACAGCCCGACGGCGCACAGAGCCGCGACCACGCCGAGCGCCAGTGCCCTGTCGCTCTTGCCGAACGGGCCGACATAATTGCGACCGATGCCTGCGGGGATGCCGAGCACGCCGGCGAATTCTGCGAGCATCGCGGCAATGCCAAAGGTAACGACACCCCATTGGCCGAATTGCGCAAAGGCGGCGAAGGGCAGGATCAGCGCCAAATCGGAAACGACATCGCAGATCTCGTTCAGATACATGCCCAGGGTAGAGGCCTGGCCGTGCTCCCGCGCCAGCATGCCGTCCATCGCGTTGAGTGCCATGCGCACGAACAGCACCAGGGGGATGAGCAGCACAAGCAGGCGCGAACCCGGCGCCGCCGCGATCGCCACGCCGGCCGCGATCGACAGGGTGGCCGCCAGCAGGGTGATGAAATTGGCTGTCACGCCCATTGCTGCCAGCCGGCTGACAAGCGGTCGCAGCCTGTCCTGGAAGGCCGGCTTCAGCGCATAGAGCGTCGGCATTGCGTGATCCCCCGATCCACGGTGCAGCTTTACCACGAGCGAGGCGAGCGGCGCTAGCGTGCGGCAGAAAACACAGTGAATTTTCAGACGGTTGACGCCTTGCTGTGAATGCATCGCCTGAAACCGCAGCTTCGGCCTCGGGTAGCCGTTCACCGATTGCCGAATTCACCGGGCGCTAACCATGAATGCACCAAATGCCTGCCATGACGATTTGCCGGCTTCTGGCGCAATGCTTCCCCTTGAATAATAAGCACGCTTATTATATGTATCGCTCATGGTTTCGGATGGCATCGACAGATTGGGATTTTTGATCCACGACGTGCAGCGCCTGATGCGCAAGCGCTTCGAGGCGCGCGCCAGCGGGTTGGGGCTTTCCTCGGCGCAATGGCGGCTGATGGTGCGCGTCGCCAAGGAAGAAGGCATCACGCAGGCGCGGTTGGCCGAATTGCTCGAAATCGAGCCGATCAGCGTCTCTCGCCTTGTCGATCGCATGGAGGAGGGCGGCTGGATCGAGCGCCGCCAGGACGCCACCGACCGGCGCGTGCGCATGATCTTCCCGACCGAGAAGGCGAGCGCTGCCTACGCAGATGTCAAAAGCCTCGCCGGCGAGGTCTATGAAGAGTCGTTGACCGGCGTTTCGCCTGAAGAGCGACGCATCCTGATCCGGGTGTTGGACACGATCGTGCAGAACCTGACGGACGGCGAGGCATCGTCCCTCGAAAAGATCAAGAGCAGGGAAGGGGCAGCGGCATGAGCGCAGCAGCCAAGCGGGAAGACGACAATGTCACCAAGCTGAACGCGCCGGCGCAGCCGGTCGCTGAAGCGCCGGCGCAGCCGACGGTCGCTCCGGCCACGGCGGCTCCGGAGCCGCAGCCGGCGCCGGTCGCGCCGAAGAAGAAGCGCCGCCTCGGCCGCTTCATGCTGATGGTCGCGCTGCCGCTGGCGCTGCTTGCCGGCGGCTCCTATGTCTGGGTGACGGGCGGCCGCTATCAGGAAACCGAGAACGCCAACCTGCAGCAGGCCAGGATTTCGGTCGCCTCTGATACAGCCGGCCGTATCGTTCAGGTCGGCATCGCCGACAACCAGCTGGTCAAGCAGGGCGACCTTCTCTTCGTCATCGATCCCGAGCCTTACAGGATCGCGCTCGCCCAGGCCGATGCGGCGGTCGCCGCGGCGCGCCTCAATGTCGAGCAGCTGCGCGCCGCCTACAGCCAGGCGATGGCGCAGGAGAAGTCCGCCTCAAGCGAGGTCGACTATGCGCAGTCGCAATATGACCGCGCCGCCGATCTCGCGCAGAAGGGCATCAATGCCAAATCCTCGCTCGACCAGGCCCGCAACGATCTTGACAAGGCCAAGCAGCAGCTGGCCGTCGCGCAGCAGGGCATCGTCAGCGCCAAGGCGGCGCTCGGCGGCAATCCCGAGATCGAGACCGACAAGCATCCGACCGTGATGGCCGCTTTGGCCGCGCGCGACAAGGCGGCCTATGACCTGGCGCAGACGACGGTGAAGGCGCCTGCCGACGGTGTCATCTACCAGGCGGCTTCCTTCAAGGTCGGCCAGTATGTTTCCGTCGGCACGCCGCTCTTCGCGCTCGTCGAGACCGGCGACACCTGGATCGACGCCAATTTCAAGGAGACCCAGCTCACCAACATGAAGCCGGGCCAGAAGGCGGAGATCGTCGTCGACACCTTTCCGGGCCGCACCTTCGAGGCGACGGTCAAGGCGATCGGCGCCGGCACGGGCGCGGAGTTCTCGCTGCTGCCCGCGCAAAACGCTACCGGCAACTGGGTCAAGGTCACGCAGCGCATTCCCGTGCGCCTGGAGTTGACCGATCCCGACGCTAAGATGGCGCTGCGCACCGGCATGAGCGCGACCGTCACCGTCGACACCGGCGTGGCGCGCGGCCTGCCGTCGATCTTCGGCCATGCCACGGCAGGAGAGCACGCGCAGTAACAATACGCCCCCAAACCGGGGGCGGAGCAGGGACTGGCCTGATGGGAGGAGTGAGAAGGATAAGCGTTTAAGATCAGCCGTTTGACGGCGCGATCAAAACCGAAACCTTCGTCACGGACCCGTCGGTCCTCAGGTTTCCGGGCGGCAGACATCCGCTCCAACAGAGACTTTCAGTCGATGTAACCCCCACATCGATAGTCGCGTCCCACCGCGATGAAGGTCTCTCAACGGAAGGCATTGCCGCCCGGAAGCCTAGAGCCGGATGATTTCAGGTCTGTTCGACCTGAAATCTGAATCCGGCTCTAAATCAAAGAGATAGACCATGATGTCGTCCGAAAACCGCATCACACTTTTGGGCATCATGCTCTAGTCTACACGGTTTTGTTACCCGCTGGAAGTTCAGCATCATGAGCACGCCCGAACCCTTCAAGGAAGTGCCGCATCGCGGGCTGATCACCGTCGCGCTGATGCTGGCGACGATCATGCAGGCGCTCGACACTACGATCGCCAATGTCGCGCTGCCAACCATGACCGGCGACCTTGGCGCGTCGCCCGACAACATCAACTGGGTGCTGACCTCCTATATCGTGGCGGCGGCGATCATGACCCCGGTCACCGGCTGGCTTGCCGACCGGCTCGGCCGCAAGGAGCTGTTCCTCGCCTCCGTCGTCGGCTTCACGATCTTCTCCATGCTCTGCGGCCTGGCCTGGAGCCTCGAGACGATCGTGCTCTTCCGTCTGCTGCAGGGCGTGTTCGGCGCCGCCATCGTGCCGCTGTCACAGACCTTCCTGCTCGACATCAACCCGAAGGAGCGCCACGGCCAGGCGATGGCGATCTGGGGCGCCGGCATCATGCTTGGGCCGATCCTGGGCCCGACGCTCGGCGGCTGGCTGACGGAAAACTTCAACTGGCGTTGGGTGTTCTTCATCAACCTGCCGGTCGGCATCCTCGCCTTCCTCGGCATGGCCGCCTATCTGCCCGTCATCGCCAAGCGCGTGCGCGGCTTCGACTTCTTCGGCTTTGCCATGCTCTCGCTCGGCGTCGGCGCGCTGCAGCTTGTGCTCGATCGCGGCGGCGAGGTCGACTGGTTCAACTCGGCCGAGATCTGGATCGAGCTTGCTCTGTCGCTCACAGGCTTCTGGGTGTTCATCATCCACACGGTGACGGCAGAGCATCCCTTCATCGACCCAAAGATCTTCCTCGACCGCAATTTCGTGACCGGGCTGGGCTTCATCTTCGTCATGGGCGTGCTGATCCTGGCCTCGATGTCACTGTTGCCGCCGATGCTGGCCAACATCTTCGGCTATCCGACCGTGACCATCGGCGTCGTGCTGGGGCCGCGCGGCATCGGCACGATGATCTCGATGCTGGTCGTCGGCCGCATCATGCACAGGTTCGATGCGAGGATCCTCGTCGCCATCGGTTTCCTGCTGACCGCGCAGTCGCTGTACACCATGGCAAGCTTCACGCCGCAGATGGACAACTGGCTGATCCTCACCTCCGGCGTCATCCAGGGTCTCGGCATGGGCATGGTGTTCGTGCCGCTGTCGACGGTCGCCTTCGCCACGCTCGATGCGCGTTACCGCACTGACGCCACCTCGTTGTTCAGCCTGGTGCGCAATCTGGGCTCGTCGATCGGCGTGTCGGTGGTTGCGGCCTTGATGGTGCGCAACACCCAGATCAACCACACCGAGCTTTCGGCCTTCATCAATCCCTACAATCCCAACCTATGGGCTGCCTCGCCGGCGGCCGCGAGCGGCAACGCCGCGGCGCTGTCGCAGGTCGACCGCGCGGTGAATGCGCAGGCGATGATGATCTCCTACATCAATGACTTCAAAATCCTGATGGTGATGACGCTGGCCGCGATCCCGTTCGTCATCCTGCTGCGCAAGCCCAAGGCGGCGCCGGCGGGCGGCGCCCCGGCGGCGCATATGGATTGATCTGCCCGACGCTGGGCCGCTCCAGCGGCGCTATCGGCCCAGCACCAGCGCCCAGTAGCGCAAGGCAGGATCGCGGCCGTCGCGCACATAAGCCAGCCCGAAGCGGCTGAAGTCCGGATCGAGCATGTTGCGGCGGTGGCCGTCCGAATGCATCCAGATGTCGAACAGTTTTTGCAGGTCGAAGCGGCCTTCGGCGATGTTTTCGGCCGCCGCGCCCCGCACGCCATTGTCCTTCATGCGCGAGGCGAAATCCTTGCCCCAGCCGGTGGTGTGGCTCATGCGTTCGCGCGATGCCATGTAGCCGGCCTGCTGCAGCGCCGCCTGTTCGAGCTGCGTGTCGGGAACCAGCGCCGGCAGCCCGGCCGTGGTGCGAATGCCGGCCAGCGTCGCCGTGGCGGACGAAGAGACGCCGGCGCCTTCGCCGGTCGGCACCGTGACCGTGCTGCAGGCGGCGATGCCGGCAAGTGCTGCAAGGCCAGCGGCCTTGATCAGCATGCGACGGTTCATATCGGGGAGGGCGGTGGTCGAGATGCTCATCCGGCCTCTGATACCGCCGATCATGGCTTTTGCCGGGCAGGTGAGGAAAATCGCATGAAGCGGCGACTTTTCCCGGAAGATCGGTTATCATCCCGACGTTCTTGAAAGTGGCAGCCATGGGCGGCCACCCAGGCGGTGACCGCCCCCGATAGAAACGGAGGACGGTTATGGCCGGTTTTCATGTCATGACGGACGCGTACGGCGCGCATGTTCAGCCCACGGTGCGCCACATCTCGACAGCGGACCTTTGGGAGGCGCTCAAGCTCGGCGCCGAGGATTTTTGGGCCAAGCCTTCGCATTACGTGTTCCTGTGCCTGATCTATCCGATCGTTGGCCTGATCCTGACGCAATGGAGCTCGGGCTCGAACGCCATCCAGCTCGTCTATCCGCTGATGTCCGGTTTCGCCCTGATCGGCCCGTTCGCGGCCATCGGCCTCTATGAGATCAGCCGCCGGCGCGAGCTTGGCATGAGCAGCCGCTGGCACCATGCGCTGGACGTGCGCCATTCGCCGGCGCTGCCCTCGATCGCGGTCATCGGCATCCTGCTCTTCGCGCTGTTCCTGTTGTGGCTGTTCACCGCCCAGACACTCTACACCAGCCTGTTCGGCGCCGAGCCGCCCGCTTCGGTCGGCGCCTTCGTGCGTGACGTGCTGACGACCGGCAAGGGCTGGACGCTGATCCTCGTCGGCAACGCCGTCGGCTTCGGTTTCGCCGCTGTCGTTCTAGGCACCACCGTCGTCGCCTTCCCGCTGCTGCTCGACCGCGACGTCGGCGCCGTCGCGGCGATCGAGACCTCGGCCCGCGTGGTGATGGCCAATCCGCTGACGATGGCCCTCTGGGGCCTGACGGTCGCCGTGCTCCTGGTGATCGGCTCGATCCCGCTGTTTGCCGGCCTCGCCGTCGTCATGCCGATCCTCGGCCACGCGACCTGGCATCTCTACCGCAAGGTGGTCGAGCCGGAGCAGATCCGGCCGGTGCGCCGGCCGATGTAGGGAAGCGTCGGGCTTGGCAATATAACGTGCCGAAGCCCAGAGAGAGCACACTGGGCAAATTTCTGGGATGGCTCAAAGGAGCCGCCCGTGCGGCTGCCTGCTGTCTTGTCGGCGGGGTTTGCGTTGCGCAGGCCAGAGCTGACGAGTTGGTTCAGTTCGAGAGCGCGGTTGCGAAGCCGACTCCGTTTCAGCAGCGCATCGCCCAACAAAACGGGAAGGCACTCCAAGCTGTCCACGGCCAGCTGTTGAATGCGTATCTGACGCGACCACCGGGTAATGCGCCGTTCCCGGCTGTCGTGGCTCTCCCTGGTTGTTCGGGGGTGTCTGGAAGTTCGAAGAAAACCTGGCCCGAGCGGCTTTCTTCGTGGGGTTACGTCGTCCTCGTTGTCGACAGCTTCAGCTTGCGCGGCATAAAAGAAACCTGTGATCGCCTCCACTTTGTTGATCGCGTCGGTGACGCCTACGGCGCTCTTGGCTTCCTGTCTAAGTATAGTTTTGTCGACCCGCGGCGCATAGCATTGATCGGATTCTCCGCTGGCGGGAACGCTGCATTGGAGGCCGTGCAACTTGGCGGAGCCGAGGAGCTGATGGAGCGTAAGTTCAAGGCAGCGATAGCCTACTACCCCGATTGCTCGGGTTTAAATGGTGGCATGGCAGTTCCGACCTTGATCCTGATCGGAGAGCTTGACGATGCGTTTTCCGCCAAAAAATGCCAGGAGATGGTGGCAGGTAGCAACGGCAAGGGAAGCGCCGTGCAGCTTGAGGTGTTCAAGGGCGCCCGTCATGCATTTGACTCCCCAGGACTCAAGACTGGCAGCGAGCACTATGGGTACACGATGGAGTACAATGCGGCTGCGGCCGAAAAATCGGTAAGCGACGTTCAGGTCTTTCTTGAGCAAACTCTCGGGGGTTGACCTCAACGCTGCGCCTCGGTCGCCATCTTGAGCGCCAGCGCCGTCAGCACCGTGCCCATCATCCAGCGCTGGACGACCAGCCAGAACGGTCGGCCGGCAAGGAAATTCGCGATCGAGCCGGCGGTCACCGCGATGATGGCGTTGACGGTGAGGCTGGTCGAGATCTGCGTCACGCCAAGCACCAAAAGCTGCGACAGAACATGGCCCTTGGCCGGATTGATGAACTGCGGCAGCAGCGACAGATAGAGCACCGCGACCTTCGGGTTGAGCAGGTTGGTCATCAGCCCCATGACGAAAAGCTTGCGCGGCCTGTCCCTTGGCAATTCGCGGACCTGGAAGGGCGAGCGTCCGCCGGGCTTGAGCGCTTGCCAGGCGAGCCACAACAGATAGAGCGCGCCGGCGAAGCGCAGCGCGTCGTAGGCAAAAGGCACGGCGAAGATCAGCGCGGTGATGCCGAAGGCCGCCGAGATCACGTAGAACAGGAAGCCCAGCGCCACGCCGCCGAGCGAGATCAGCCCCGCCTTCGGCCCTTGCGACAGCGAGCGCGAGATGAGGTAGATCATGTTCGGGCCGGGTGTGAGCACCATGCCCAGGCAGATCAGCGCGAAGGTGAGGTGGTTGGCGGCGTCAGGCATCGGGATCTCCGGAAAGTTCCCGAGATGTGCGCCGCTTCGTCAAACGTCGCAAGGGCTTGATGGGATTGCCCTTTACGCCAGCGCGCCTTACCCGACCACGCGCAGGTTCGACAACTCGTTGGCGATCTCCTTGAAGTTGTCGGACAGCGTCGCCCCCGTTGCGTTCCAGAACAGTTTTGCCGGTTTGCTGGGATCGGTCGGATCCTTGCGGAAGCGGGAGTCGGAAGAGCATGCTTTCAGCGCCGCCATGGCCTTCTGGTCGCTGGAGCTGGTCGAGGACATGTCGAGCGCCACCGTCATCACCATTATATTGCCGGCCTTGGCATTGTCGCACAGCTTCGCCATTTGCTCGTTCATCGCCGCGGTGTAGTTGCTCGACGAATAGTTGAACTGGCCGATCGCGCTCGACGTGCCGCCGAACAGACGGGTGACCGAGGTGCCGTTATAGCCGACGCCGGTATAGCCATAGGCGGCATAGGTCGACTTGTTGCCGGCCGGGTCCGAGCTGACCGTCGAATAGGTGTTCTCGCCGTCGGTGAGCACGATGACCACCTTGTCGTTGCCGCGCTCGGTCTCCGGCCTCCCCTCGGTGAAAGGCGGGGCGCTGGAGACGGTGCGCCAGCCCCAGGCCATGCCTTCGGGCACATTCGTGTTGCCGTTGGGCTGCATCAGGTCGATCGCCGCCTTGATGGCTGCGAGCCCATCGGTCTGGGTCACATCGGTGAGCGGTGTGATCGGCGTGGTGGTGCAGCTGTAGTTCGGGCCCGCGCCCTTCGACAGCACTGGCGCATCGATCGGCCGCGGCATGAAATACTTGGCCATGTTCGACTGCCTGGTCTTGCCGGTGGTGCTCGACGGGTCGTCGTTCCACCAGCTGTTGACGGCGCCGTAGGTGACCGGGTTCGGCTCGTCCGGATCCTGCGTCACCTTCCAATGGTTGCCGGGTTCGTCCGGCGCGAACATCGGCACGAACATGGTCGCCGGATCTCCGACGCCGATGCCGGTGTTGTTGGGGCCGCCGGAGGCTGGCGTGTCGTCTACATTGTAGGGATATGGCCGCACTTCCACGCAACCCTGCCAACTGGCGAACGGGCCATAGGTGTCGTTGTAGTCGTATTCGTCGTGGCTATCGGAACAAGTATGATTGGATCGGTACTTGTCGCAGACGACCCGCTTGCTGCCGGCGATGCGTTCGTGGCTGGTGACGACCTTCATATCCCGATAGAGCTCGAATCGGGTCAGTATCTGGCCTTCCGCCGGACCCCAGCCGGTGCCTTTTTTATACCAGATGCCGTTGATTTTCTGAGCGTATTTGTCGGGGGCGTTTAGCGTCGACCAGTCGAAATTCTCGTTGGCGATCGGCGACAGCCCGTAGGTGTCCATCCAGGGGGCGTTGTCGTTGCTCGGCCCGACATTGACCGAGGCCGCGAATGGCACGAGGCTGAACTGCACCGGCTTGTCGATCTGCTTGATCTGCGCTGCCTGCTGCGCCAGCGTGTCGACGAGCTGCTTGGCGGCCTGCTTGAGCAGGTCGATGCGCTTTTGCCCCGAACCGGTGCCGGGCGTTGTCATGGAGCCCGAATTGTCGAGCACCATCGCCACTTCCAGCGTGTTCTTCAGCCGCACCTGGGAACACATCTCGACCTGGATCGGCTTATGTGCGTCGCCGTCTGATGCGCCGCTGAGCAGCGCCGCCGCCGGATGGAAATAGGGATGATAGGTGAGCGTCGCGCAAAGCTTCATCAAGCCGCCGCCGGTCTGGCTGCTCGGCAGCGTGACATCGAGCGAAATGTTGGCGGGATCGATGGCGTTGAGATTGGAATTCAGGAAGGCAGCCGCATAGGCCTTGATCTCGTCGTCCGACGCGCCCTGCGAAAGGCGCACCGCGGAGGCGAAATTGGCCGAGTCGAGCGCGTCGAGCACCATCTGCTTCTCGCGGTTGAGCTCGGTGAAGTCGACCCCCACCGCCAGGGCCCCCATCAGCGGAACCATGGCGACTGCCGTCACGAGGGCATAGTTGCCGCGGCGGTCACGGCAGAATTGATGCCAGAATTTGCGCATTTTGCTCGAGCGGCCCCGCTTATTGTGCTCAACTGACGATGCGCAGGTTCGACAATTCGCTGCCGATCGCCTTGAAGTCGTCCGACAGCGTGGCGCCGGTCGAGTTCCAGAACAGCTTCGCGGGCTTGCTGGGGTCGGTTGGATCCCTGCGGAAGCGCGAGTCCGACGCGCAGGCGGTGAGCGCGGAGATTGCCTTTTTCTCGGCCGTTTTTTGATTGCTGAGATCGAGAGAAACCGTCATGACGATGATGTTGTTGGCCTTGGCGTTGGCGCACAGCGTTTGCATCTGCTCGTCGAGAGCGGCGGTATAGTTGGCGTCCGTATAGGTGCTTTTGCCGACGGCTGAGCTGGTGTTCATGAACATGCGGGTCACCGAGCCCGAACCGGGATATGCCAGTCCTGTATATCCATAAGCGGCATAGGTTGATCTGTTCTTGGCGTAGCTGCCATCGTTGACGGAGCTATAAGTATTGGCGCCGTCCGTGAGCACGATGACAACCTTGTCGTTGCCTCTCTCGTTGTTATCTCGGCCCTCGGTGAAAGGTTCATTGCTGGAGAGAGTCCTCCAGCCCCACGCGAGTCCCTCTGGCACGTTGGTGTTGCCGGTAGGTGTCATCGCATCTATGGCGCTGAGGATTGTCTGCTTGCCGGCAGTTGTCGTTACATCCTGCAAGGGTGTGATCGGGCTCGTCGTGCAACCGGCGTTGGGGCCGTCGTCTGCCGATACGGTCGAAGCGTTGTACGGTTTGGTTAGGAAATATTTCCGCATATCCGCTTGGCGTTTAGTCACCGTTAGACCATCGTTCGAATCTATCCACCAGTTGTTGCTGTAGCCCCAGGAGCTCGTGCTTGTGCGCGTGCTGTCGGTCCACAAATTACCTGCTTCGTCGGGCGCGAACATGGGGACGAAAAGCGTCGCGGGAGTCCCCGACGACGGAGTCGTGTCGTCAACATTGTAGGGGTAGGGCCGTGCCTCTACGCAACCTCTCCAAGCCTCATAGGGAGCAGTCGTGTAAGTGTATGTCTGGCATGAGCCGTTGCTGTTCTTTTTAGAGCAGGTTCGTGTAGTGGCCATGATATCATCGTAAAGACTGAAGCGCGTTGCTTTCGCATTTTGGCTTGCGTCCCAGCCGCTGCCGCGCTTGTAATAGCTATCGCCGACTTTCTCGATGTACTTGTTCGGATCATAACCCGGCGCGTTCTTGTACATCTGTGACCAATCGAAATCCTCATGATGGATGGGCGAAACGCCATCCTGGTCCATCCAACTCTTGTTCTTGTTGGACGGGCCGACATTGACCGAGGCGGAGAACGGGACCAGCGAGAACTGCACGGGTTTGCTGACCTGCCGCATTAAATCGGCCTGTCCAGCTAGCATGGTCACCAATTCGGTAGCGGCGGTCTTGAGAAGTTCGATTCGTTGTTGGCCGGTACCTGAGCCGTTCAGACTCATCGAGCCGGAATTATCGAGCACCAGCGCCACTTCAAGCGTGTTCTTTAGGCGGATTTCGGATCTGGCCGACAAGCTGACGGAGGTATCGCCCGAGGTTCCACCAAGCAATGCGACCGCGGCCGGCAGGAAGTAAGGCTGGTACTTCAGGGCGGCCTCGAGCACCAGCGTGCCGCCGCCCGCATTGTTGTTCGGCAAAGTCACCGTCAGCGCCGTGTTCGCCGGAAGGACGTGCCTGAGGTTGGCTTCGAAGAACGTCTTGGCATAGGCCTTCGCGTCGGCGTCGCTGGCGCCGGCGACGATCTGCTGTGCCGTTGCGATGCCCGCCGCGTCGAGCGCGTTCAGCGTTTCCTGCTTCTGCCTGACCAACTCGGTGTAGTCGACGGCGATCGCCACGGCGCCCATCAGCGGTATCATGGTGATGACCGTCATCAAGGCGTAGTTACCCCGCCTGTCGCGAAAAAAATCGCGGATCATTGTATTTACCCCCGCCAAGGATCCATGCCGAGATACGACCATGGTCGCAGTTGCTGTCGTACCATGGTCATAAATCGTTAAATTTCAGCTTGCGCGAAACCATCAAGAACGCACCGCCTTTTTGACGCCGGGTTAACCCTGGGCTTCCGAGGCGGGCGAGATCGAGGCCCGGCCTGTGGTGATCTGGAAAGCTCGTGACAGGATCACACGCTTCGGTTATTCGGGACCGTCCGTGGCCGACAGTCTGTCGCGGCCTGCCAGCAATCGAAATCAGGGACACGGCATGGCGGATACGCCTGACATCATCACCTCGCTCGACGCCCTTGCGAGGCGCTACGCGGCCATACTGTGCGACGTATGGGGCGTCGTGCACAATGGCGAATGGCATTTTCCGGCCGCCGCCGCCGCGCTTGCCCGGGCACGCGCGGCCAATGTGCCTGTCGTGCTGATCACCAATTCGCCACGCCGCAGCGCCGACGTCGTTGCCCAGATGAAAGTGATCGGTGTTCCCGCCGACGCCTGTGACCGGGTCGTTACTTCCGGCGACGTGACGCGCGACCTGATCGCCGACGGCCCAAGGCGGATCTTCCATATCGGGCCGGAACGCGATTTCACGCTCTATGACGGACTCGATGTCGATCTTGTCGAGGAAATCGAGGCCTCGGGTGTCGTCTGCACCGGTCTCTATGACGACGAGGTTGAGAAGCCCGCCGATTATGCCGAACTGCTGCAGCGGCTGCGCGCCCGCAACCTGCCTTTCATTTGCGCCAATCCCGATATCCTGGTGGAGCGCGGCGAGCGGACCATCTGGTGCGCCGGTGCGCTCGCGCGGGATTACGCGCAACTGGGCGGCCGTACGCTGATTGCCGGCAAGCCCTTCGCGCCGATCTACCATGTCGCGATGAAGGAGGTCGCCGGATTGCTCGGCCGCGCCGTCGAGCGAAGCGAGGTTCTCGCCATCGGCGACGGCATGATGACCGATGTCAAGGGCGCGGCCGACAACGGCTTTGACGTGCTCTATGTCTCCGGCGGCATCCACGCGCGAGAGCATGGCGACGATCCCGCAAGGCTGGCGGCCTTTCTCGAAAAGCACGGCTACCGGCCGGTCGCCGTCATTCCGCGCCTGCAATAGGTTGATAGTCTGGCCATGACGGGCGCTTTGACATGACGCAAGCCTTCGAACGTCTTTCCACAGCCGCGCCACTGCCTGCGCATTTGCGCGGCGGCGTCGTGGCGATCGGCAATTTCGACGGCGTCCATCGCGGCCATCAGGCCGTCCTGGAGCGCGCGCTGGCTGAGGCCGGCCGCAATGGCGTGCCCGCCTTGGTGCTCACCTTCGAGCCGCATCCGCGCAAGGTGTTTCGGCCACAGGTGCCGCTCTTCGTGCTGACGCCGCCACCGATGAAGGCGCGGCTGCTCGCCGGACTTGGCTTCGCCGCCTTGGTCGAGCAGCCCTTCACGCGCGATTTCGCCTCGCTCTCCGCCGAGGCTTTCGTGACCGATGTGCTGGAGAAGAATCTCGGCATCCACCATGCCGTTACCGGCTTCGACTTTCATTTCGGCAAGGACCGCCAGGGCGGCCCGGCCTTCTTGATGGCGGCGGGAGAACGGCATGGCTTTGGCGTGACGCTCGTCGACGCCTTCCGCGATGAAGGCGCCGAAGTGGTCTCGTCGAGCCGCATCCGCGGACTGCTCGCCGAAGGCAAGGTGGAGGAGGCCGCCGGCCTGCTCGGCTATCGTTTCACCGTCGAGGCCGAGGTGATCGGCGGCCAGCAGCTTGGCCGTACGCTCGGTTTCCCGACCGCCAACATGCGGCTTTCGCCGGAAGCCGCCCTCAGGGAGGGGATCTACGCCGTCCGCTTCCGCCGTGCCGACGGCACGCTTCATGACGGCGTCGCCAGCTTCGGCCGCCGCCCGACCGTCGACGACAATGGCGCGCCGCTGCTCGAGACCTACGTCTTCGATTTTTCCGGCGATCTCTATGGCGAGAGCTGTGAGGTGTCGTTCTTCGGCTTCCTGCGCCCGGAGCTCAAATTCGACGGCCTCGACGCGCTGGTGGCGCAGATGAAAACGGACGAGGCAGAGGCGAGGGCGCTGCTGGCGGGCGTGCGCCCGCTCTCGCAACTGGACGCCGAAATCGCGTTCTGACCTCTCGGCCTTGAGGCAGATCCGGTAAGCGTCGAACCAGGAATTGTGGCTTCTTCTCGATTCTGCTCTACTGCGAAGGCCGGGAGATGCTCATGACGAATATTCTCGTCGCGATTGCCTGTTATGGCGGCAATATGAAGGTCCAGTGCGCCGTCAGCCTGGTTGCTTTGTGTTCGAATTTCGCGGCTCGCGGCGTCCTCTTCGAAATCAGATACCGTGACAGCGCCGATATCGCGGCCAATCGAAATCACTTGGCCTCGATTGCGCTGTCGCAGCCTGAACGCACGCACCTGCTGTTCGTTGACAGCGATATGGAATTCAGGCCGCAGACGGTATTTCGGATGCTGCAACTGGATCGGCCCATCATCGGCTGCGTCTATCCCAAGCGGCGACCGCTTTCATCTTCGCTCGAGGACTTCGTCGTCAATGTCGGCAACCAAACGCGGCTTCACGTTCTGAACGGTATTTGCCAGGTCGCTGGCGTGGGCATGGGGCTGACGCTCGTCCATCGTACAGTTCTTGAGCAGATGGTTGGCACGGGAGAGCTTCGTCAATGGAGGCCGGACAGGTCAGCGCCGCTGCACTATGGCTTCTTCGACCCGATCGCGACGAAGAGCAGCTATACTTCCGAGGATCTCTCCTTCTGCAACAGATGGACCGAGCTCTGCAACGGCGAGATTTGCGCCCTTGTCGACGAGGAAATCGGACACGTTGGAGAATTCACATACAAGGCGCGCCTGCTGGATCATGTCGGCGGGATGCGAGACGACTCGAACCAAAAGCCGTTGTCCTAAACGAAGACGAGTGCGCGCCGGCGGGCATGCGCCCGCCCTCGCAATTAGAGCGGCGAAATCTGATCCCGATCGCCGCTTGCTTCTACCGCTTCAGGGCCAGCCCGATGGCGATGAAACTCCAGCCCTGGAAGACCAGGTCGATCGCCAGGAAGATGCCAAGCACCCAAAGGCTGTTGACTGGCCAGCCCATGGCGATCATCAGGCCGAGCAGAATGGTGATGATGCCGGCCGCGAGCAGCCATCCCCAGCCTTGCTCCGGCCGGTGACTGAAGGCTACCCAGGACCGCAAAAGTCCGGAGGCGATGAGCGCGATGGCGAGCAGCAGCGTCAGCACCGCCGAGGCGAGCAGCGGGTTGTCGAAGGCGAAAAAACCGGCGATGGCGTAGAGCAGGCCGCTCAGCAGCCAGTAGAAGAAGCGTCCCCAGGTCTTGACCCCGAAGGCGTGGATGATCTCGATGATGCCAGCCATCAGCATCAGCCAACCGACGACATACACCGAGGCGACGGTGGCGATGAACAGATTGCCGAATGCGATGCCGCCGAAGATCAGCAGCAGCACGCCGAGCGCGACGAACCATCCCCATTTGTCCCGCGTCTGGCCGATTGCGTCTCTGAGAGCGTCGCTTGGCAAAGTCATGGTTCATCTCCCTCGAAAATTCACCACCGGTCGTGCGTGAAAGGAAGCTAGACCGAAAGGGATTGTGCGTCCAGCAACACCGGCGGAGGCTGGCTGTGGCCGAGCCTAAGGCGTTCGTTCTCGCGCCGGCGCGACCTCGTCCGGGAACGGCGCAAGGGTGGCCTCCAGCGTCTCCCGGCCAGCCAGCTCCCAGCTTCGCGCCACGAATTCGCCTGCCTTCGCCTCATAGCAAGTCCGGGCCTCAGGCGAGGTGATCCATTCCCGCATGGCCTTTTCCCATCCTTCGACATCGAGTGGGTCAAGGCAGAGTCCGAATGGACCAACCACTTCGGGGATGGCCCCGCCTGTCGAGGCGATCAGCGCCTTTCCGTAGGCCAGAGCCTCGACGGGCGGTAGTCCATATCCCTCATAGAGCGACGGGTAGACGCAGAACGCGCTGTCTTGGTAGAGCAGGGACAATGTCCCATCATCGACGTTGTCGAGATGGATAAGGCTCTGGCCGTAGTCGGGATGGCTGTGAAGCTTCTCAAGGACCCCATCGACCATCCAGCCGCTGCGGCCGACGAAAACCAGCTTCATACCGCTATGCGCGACCGTTCCGTCCTGAACGAGGCGCCGCCACACGTCCATGAGCAACGAATGGTTCTTGCGCGGTTCGATGGTGGAAACGAACAGGATGTAGCGACCTGCCTCAAGTCCGTCCGGCAGGGAGCCGTCCGCCTTCGATTTGCGCGCGCTGTCGCAGCCGAGCGGGACCAGTTTCAGGTCCGGCAGGTGAAGGCCGAGCCCGGCGGCATGCTCCTCCATATCGGCGGTGACGCGCTTCGACGTCAGGATGAACCGGTCCGCCAGCCTGATCGCCAGATTCACGTAATCCGTGAATCTCGTGACGTCATGCGGTTTGTACCATTCCGGAAACTGGATCGGGATGATGTCGTTCAGCAGCACGATCAGCCTTGCGCCTGCCGAGCGGCACGCGCGCGAAATGACCCCGATATCGGTGTGCGACCAATCATTGTTCATCAACAGCAGATGGTCGCCGGGCGCCGGCTCGTATTTGTTGCCGGCCACCGTCCGCAGTGGCACGATCCGGACGCGTGAACCGTCGTCGCGAGCGACCAGCCGCCGCTCGTTGGGCTTCATCAGCCGGTTTTCGATCCGCTCAAGCAAGGGAACGAGACTGCTGTCCGGATTGTGCCGGGTGAACGCGCCGATTTCCGTTATCAGGATCCGGCGCGGTCTTATGATCGCCATCAGCGCCTGC
This sequence comes from Mesorhizobium sp. M2A.F.Ca.ET.043.05.1.1, assembly GCF_003952445.1. Taxonomy (NCBI): domain Bacteria; kingdom Pseudomonadati; phylum Pseudomonadota; class Alphaproteobacteria; order Hyphomicrobiales; family Phyllobacteriaceae; genus Mesorhizobium; species Mesorhizobium sp. M2A.F.Ca.ET.043.05.1.1. The sequence continues at coordinate 2,309,937 of NZ_CP034446.1, read as the reverse complement.
CGCGCCCAGTTCGGCCATCGATCGTAAAACTGCACCTTGACGCGGGCAGGGTCCGGATGAAAATGCATATCGCATGAGATGTCCCCGGCGATGATTTCCGCCGCCAGTTGCGGCGAGACCTGCCTGAGGACCCGGTCGACCGGGTCGAACACCGTGAACGCCACATCGGAGGCCGTGAACGCGGCCGCGGCCGCGCTGTAATGCCGTTGCACGCGGACCAGGCCGACCGGAGGGCCGAGCCAGCGCGCCATGCTGGTGAGATCGACGACAAGCCGCATCAGCCGGGCCGCATCAATTCGGCCGCATGTTGGCAGGGCGCGCGATCATCCTGCGCCAAGCCAGTCGAGGCCCGAGCGCGAGCGTCCTGAACGAGGGGGCGCCGACAGCCGCGAGGAGCAGCAGCTTGCAGCTCGTGGCAAACGGTATGTCCGCCGTTCGCAGCAGCAATTCGATGTCGCGTCTCTCCAGGCTCGAGATACCGGCCCCAGTGGCGGCGCGCCATGCCAGAAAGGTTCCGATGGCCTCCGTGGGTTGGCCGTTTGCGTCGAACGGCTCGGCGCGGGAGCGGCGCAACAGCGCCGACTGCCTGGCCAGCGCCGCGGCCGCCTTTTGCTGATCCTCCTTGACGCGCGACACCTGTCCTGGATGCGAGCGCAATTTGACCAGCCGCGCATCCATATTGGCCAGCTTTCCCGCCTCGGAAAGCCGCAGCCACAGATCGTAGTCCTCCGCATAGGTGAATGCGCGACGGTAGCCGCCCACGCGCCGGACGGCGTCGGTCCGGAACATCACTGTCGGATGAAGCATGGGATTGTATCGGGCAAGGGCAGACCGCAAGGGCTCGTTGCCGAGGGGAACCTCTATTGGCCTCAGCGGTTTTCCGTCCCGGTCGATCCGCAATCCCGCCGTGCCGAGCAACTGCAGATCGGCATCCGCGTCGAAGCGCGCCGCCTGCAGGCGCAACCTGTCGGGCAGCGAGATGTCGTCGCCATCCATGCGCGCCACAAGAGGGGCCCGCGCGAGCGCGATTCCCATATTGAGCGCGTCGACGATGCCCTTGCCGCGATTGGCGACGACCTTGACGCGGCCGTCGCCCTCGCCGAGCGACGTCGCGATCGCGGCGCTGTCGTCCGAGGAGCCATCGTCGACGACGATGACTTCGATGTCAGCCAGATCCTGGTCCAGAATGCTCTGCAAGGCTTCGCCGATGTAGGGCGCGCCGTCTCTCACCGGAATGATCACACTTACTGTCGGCAACAGAACGTCCTTGCGATAATCGGGCGTGACCGAATGACCATTGAATCGGCCAGTTTGAGTACGGGATGTTTGCGGTCTGGATTCAAGGTTCCATCGCAAAGTTCGATCACCGTGTCGACTGCCAATCTCATTGTCGCGCCGATCTGGGCTGGGCCTGAAGGGTGGGTTCCAGCAAGCGCAGAACTGCCTCGCGCTTCTTCGCCTTCAACGAGAGATCGCCGTCGAGGCCGACTTCGTGCAGCCAGCTTCCCCGCCATTCGCAATAGGCCCGCCTGAGTTCAACTCCGGGCAAGGCGGCGAATGCCGTTATCGGCCGTTGCGGCAGCGCGTTCGGGTCCACGTCCCGATAGAGCACCTCCCAGTTGGCCCCGCCGGTATCGAGGCCGGCGAACCAGTCGAGCCCGAAATCGAGAGGCTTGCGGGCGACGGCGTCGAAGCGGAAGAAACAATAGCCCGCCCACAAATACCAGCGAGCGCCCGCTCGGCGCAGGTCACCGTAGAACGCCACATCTTGAAGAGGCGCGAAGGGGTCGCATGGCTGCGTCGGGAAGAGATCCTGGTCCAGAAATCCGAACGCGGCTGGTGCCGCGTGTTTCAGAACATTGTGCCACATCCAGTTGAGCGCCGCGGCATGGGACCGGCTCGGGTTTTTCACGGTCCATGGATTGGCCGGCAGCCTGACATAGGAGGTGCCGTAGGCCGCGCATACATGCCTGTTCTCGTCTGCGGCAGCTTCGCTGATGCTGTTGTCGGCCACGATGTGGAGGTCGTGACGGACAAGTCCCCTGATCAGCCGCACCTGCAGATCGAGGCATTCGGCATCGCCGAAGGCGATGGTGAGCAGCACATCGCGACTCCGGGCGGCCTCGCGAGTGCCCTGGATGTCGCAAGCCTTGGCCGGCAGGCTCAGGAACCTCCGGTCGATCTTCCGGTAACGGGCGGTCTTGATGGCATGTGTCAGCGGCTGCATTCTCAGCCATTGCCGCCAGTTGTATTCACGCAGGGCCTTTGGCACGGGTATGGCAGCTTTCAGGCGAAGCCGGCTTGGCAGCCGCAATTAATGCATGGATTCTTCATAATCGCGATCCGGTCGATTTTTTTTGGAAAGCCTTCAACGCTACAGCATCCAAGTCTCTTGATAAGCCGCTATATACAGCATATGCGTCTTTTCGACACGACCAACATTTGAGCGCCCGGCGTGTTTGTTTGAGTGGGGAAGTCTGGGGCGCACCCGGAGTCTCTCTCCGTCGATCTTGGGGGTGGGCGGCGCTCCGGAACATGTGATGAGAATCTGCTGTGCAATCTCTGCCCTCTTTATGAACGGGGGTTTGCAGAGGGATTGTCTGAATATCAGCGACCGACTGGTCGCGCGCGGCCATAGCGTGACGATCCTGACGACGCGGCAGGTCGGTCATGTCGAGAGTTCGGCGACGATAAAGGTCCATCCGGCACGGGTTCTTTCCAACCCGGGCACCGAATTTGCGCTGGGAAAGACGCTGCTGACGGCCAGGCTGGATTTCGACTGCGTGGTCGGTTTCAACAAGATGGCGGGCTTGGACATCTACTATGCCGGCGACCCGCCCTACTTTGCCTCGAAGCTCGGCTGGTGGCGGCCGTTTTCGCCTCGCTTCATTCGCCAGCAAAAACTCGAATCGATGATTTTTGCCCCCGGTGGTGCCGTGCAGGTCATTGCGCTCAGCGAGCACCAGGCAGCTCTTTACCGCGACTTCTGGCGAACTGAGAAATCGCGGATCCATGTTGTCGGACCGACGCTCGATCCGAAACGTCGCCGGCCGGAGTTGCTGGCCGGCGACCGCAATGAAATCCGCGATCGGTTCGGGCTTCCCCGCCAGGCCGTCATTGCCTTGAGCATCGCCAACAGAATGAAAGTGAAGGGTCTTGACCGGGCGGTGAAGGCCCTGCAGCCGTTCCCGGACATCCACTGGCTGGTGGCCGGTCTTCGCAAAGATAGCGAGGAGGAAATCCGGCTTCGCAGCCTGATTGCCAAGTCCGGCATGTCGAGCCGGGTCACCCTGCTGGGCATCCAGGAGGACATCCCGGCGGTTGTGGTCGCGAGCGATTTCATGCTGCACCCGGCGCGCCTGGAAAATACCGGCACGGTGATTCTCGAGGCGCTCGCAAATGGCCTGCCGGTCATCGCGTCGGCCGCCTGCGGATATGCAAAATATGTCGAAGCCAGCGGGGCGGGACTGGTTGTGGCCAATCACGACGATCCCGAAATCTGGCGACAGGCGGTCCGGAAAGCCGGCGACGCGGCAGTACGCATGCAATGGCATCAGGCGGCCCTTGCTTACGGCTCGTCAAACACGCTTACCGGCGGACTGGAAGCGGCCTGCGATCTGATAGAGAGCTTGCGCCGCAACCGGCGTGTCGGCTAGTTGCCTTTCAGTCCGATTTTGCGATTTTAAGTCAAATTTTACCGAACGCACGGCATGGCTTGGGCGTCGGCGAATGGTCTTGCCGGCACGTTTCGCGTAAGGGGTGACGATGCGTATTGTCGGGACGATTCCGCTGGCCGTCGCCATAGGTCTGTTCACCGCGTCTGTCGCCCAGGCGGGCGAGGGCAGCTGGATATCCGGCGACTGGTACCTGACGCTCGGCGCCACCGGCCTCGTCGCGCCGAACTTCGAGGGCGGCAAGAAATATATGTTCAGCGCCCAGCCGATCATCTCGCTCGGCAAGGTCGGTCCGCAGGCGCGCTTCACCTCGCGCAACGACAACATCTCGCTGGCGCTTATCGACGACGGTTCCGTTCGCGCCGGCCTGACCGGCAAGTTCATTTTCTCGCGCGACAGCGAGGACGAGCTCAAGGGGCTCGATCCCGTGCGCTTCGGCGGTGAGGTGGGCGGCTTCTTCGAATTCTATCCACTGGATTGGGTGAGGGCGCGGGCCGAATTGCGGCACGGCATTCGTTCCCATAACGGCTTCGTCGCCGACATCGCGGCGGACGCCTTCTATGACATCACGCCGACGGTCCGCATTTCCGGCGGTCCGCGCGTCTCCTTCGCGTCATCCAACTATTTCGACGCCTATTACGGCGTCAACGCCAAGGAAGCGGCTGCTTCGGGCCTGAGCGAATACCATCCGGGCGGCGGTGTGAAATCGGCGGGCCTCGGCGGCGCGATCACCTGGAAGGTGACCGAGCCGATGACGGCCAGCGTCTTCACCGAATATTCGCGCCTGATGGGGCCGGCTGCCGATTCCAGCCTGGTCAAGGAACGCGGCGATCGCAACCAATGGACCTTCGGTGTCTCTACCACTTACCGCTTTAATTTCACCATGTAGGCCGCGAAACGGCTTCATGCCTTGAATTCCGCGCTTTATTCCTGCCGCGCCATCCGCTAAAAGCCACGCCATGATGAGCTTTTCGCGCCTTTTCGCGATCGCGATACGAATTACGGGCCCGGTGTTCCGGGCGGCCTGAGCGCCGCTGGAGCCGCCGGGAGTTTTCGCGCGCGCCCCTCGCGCTTTTTCAAGAAAATCAACGCATATCGCCCAAAAGTGGGCTCCGGTTTTGGGAAAGCGATATGCGTCAGCTAAGACCTCAACGCCCGGGCTTTCCGCCGCCGGGCAACGCAGATGGCAGATCAATGACCGACACCCCAATGACCGACGCTGTTGAAACGATCGACTATTCCAAGACACTTTATCTGCCGCAGACGGATTTCCCGATGCGCGCCGGCCTGCCTGAGAAGGAGCCCGGCCTGGTCAAGCGCTGGCAGGACATGGACCTTTACAGGAAGCTGCGCGAGGAGGCCGCCGGCCGCGAGAAATTCGTGCTGCACGACGGTCCGCCCTACGCCAATGGCAACATCCATATCGGCCATGCGCTGAATAAGATCCTCAAGGACGTCATCAACCGCTCGTTCCAGATGCGCGGCTACGACGCCAACTACGTGCCGGGTTGGGACTGCCACGGCCTGCCGATCGAGTGGAAGATCGAGGAGCAGTATCGCGCCAAGGGCAAGAACAAGGACGAGGTGCCGGTCAACGAGTTCCGCAGGGAATGCCGCGACTTCGCGGCCGATTGGATCAAGGTGCAGGGCTCAGAGTTCCAGCGCCTGGGCGTCATCGGCGATTTCGACAACCCCTATACGACCATGGCCTACCATGCCGAGGCGCGCATCGCCGGCGAGCTGCTGAAATTCGCCATGTCGGGTCAGCTCTACCGCGGCTCGAAGCCTGTGATGTGGAGCGTGGTCGAGCGCACCGCGCTCGCCGAAGCCGAGGTCGAGTATCAGGATTATGAGAGCGACACGATCTGGGTGAAGTTTCCGGTTGCGAGCCTCGCCCAGCCGGTCGCCGGCGCGGCGCCGGCGCTGGACGACACGGCGCTCGATCTGGTCGAGGCGCATGTCGTCATCTGGACGACCACGCCCTGGACCATCCCCGGCAACCGTGCCGTCAGCTATTCGCCGCGCATAGCCTATGGCCTCTATGAGGTGACGGCGGCCGAGAACGCCTTCGGCCCGCAGCCCGGCGAGAAGCTGATCTTTGCCGATGCCTTGGCCGAGGACTGCGCCGCCAAGGCCAAGGTCACGTTGAACAGGCTTCACAGCGTCCCGGCCGAACAGCTTGGGAAGCTTACGCTTTCGCATCCTTTCAAGGGTCTCGGCGGCGGCTATGAGTTCCCGGTGCCGATGGTTGCCGGCGAGCATGTCACCGATGACGCGGGTACCGGCTTCGTCCACACCGCGCCCGGTCATGGCCGCGAGGACTTCGACGCGTGGATGGAGGCGGCCGCCGACCTTCGGGCACGCGGCGTCGACACCACGATCCCGTTCACGGTCGACGACGCCGGCTTCTTCACCAAGGACGCGCCGGGCTTCGGCCCGGGACGCGAAGGCGGCGCCGCGCGTGTCATCGACGACAACGGCAAGAAGGGCAACGCCAACCAGGCGGTCATCGACGAGCTGATCAAGCGCAATGCGCTCTTCGCGCGCGGCCGGCTGAAGCACAGCTATCCGCATTCCTGGCGCTCGAAGAAGCCGGTCATCTTCCGCAACACGCCGCAATGGTTCGTCTATATGGACAAGGATCTCGGCGACGGCACGACGCTGCGCAGCCGCGCGCTGAAGGCGATCGACGACACCCGTTTCGTGCCGGCGGCCGGCCAGAACCGCATCCGCGCCATGATCGAGGAGCGCCCGGACTGGGTGCTTTCGCGCCAGCGCGCCTGGGGCGTGCCGATCGCCGTCTTCGCCGACGAGGACGGCAATGTGCTGAAGGATGAGGCCGTCAACCAGCGCATCATGGAGGCTTTCGAGAAGGAGGGCGCCGACGCCTGGTTCGCCGACGGCGCCAAGGAACGTTTCCTCGGCAATCACGATGCCTCGAAATGGCACCAGGTGATGGACATCCTGGACGTCTGGTTCGATTCCGGCTCGACCCATGTCTTCACGCTGGAAGACCGTCCGGACCTCAAATGGCCGGCCGACGTTTATCTCGAGGGCTCCGACCAGCATCGCGGCTGGTTCCATTCCTCGCTGCTCGAAAGCTGCGGCACGAGGGGCAGGGCGCCTTATGAGGCGGTCATCACCCATGGCTTCACCATGGATGAGGAAGGCCGCAAGATGTCGAAATCGCTCGGCAACACGGTGGTGCCGCAGGACGTGATAAAGCAGTCTGGCGCCGATATCCTGCGGCTCTGGGTGGTGACGACCGATTATTGGGAAGACCAGCGACTCGGCAAGAACGTGCTGCAGACCAATATCGACGCCTATCGCAAACTCAGGAACACCATCCGCTGGATGCTGGGCACGCTCGCCCATGACGACGGCAAGGACGTGCCGGTGGAGACGATGCCGGAGCTGGAGCGGTTGATGCTGCACCGGCTGTCCGAGTTGGACGAAGTGGTGCGCCAGGGCTACGACGCGTTCGAGTTCAAGCGCATCACCCGCGCGCTGCTCGACTTCATGGTGGTCGAGCTTTCGGCCTTCTATTTCGACATCCGCAAGGACGCGCTTTACTGTGACGGGCCGTCGAGCCTGCGCCGCCGCGCGGCCGTCCAGGTGGTGCGCCATCTCTTCGAATGCCTGGTGAAATGGCTGGCGCCGATGCTGCCCTTCACCACCGAGGAAGCTTGGCTCGACCGCCATCCGGAAGCGGTCTCGGTGCATCTCGACCAGTTCCCGGAGATCCCGCAGAACTGGCGCAACGAGGCGCTGGCCGAGAAATGGCGCAAGGTGAGGCAGGTGCGCCGCGTCGTCACCGGCGCGCTGGAGATCGCGCGCGCCGAGAAGCTGATCGGCTCGTCGCTGGAAGCCGTGCCGGTGGTGACGCTGGACGACGCCGCGCTGGAAGCGGCCATCGCCGATGTCGACATGGCCGAGATGGCGATCACCAGCGACCTCGTCATCAAGCATGGCAAGGCGCCAGAGGGCGCTTTCACGCTCGACGACGTCAAGGGTGTGGCCGTGGTCGTGGATAAAGCCGAGGATCGCGGCCTCACCAAATGCGCGCGCTCCTGGCGCTACACCGCCGATGTCGGGCAGGACCCGGAATTCCCGGATGTCTCGGCCCGCGACGCGGCCGTGCTGCACGAGCTGAAGGCGCTCGGGCGTCTCTAGGTGCATGTCGCCCAAAAGTGTGCGGCGGTTTTGGGCTAACGACATGCACTCTTCAAACAAGTGCATGTCGCCCAAAAGTGTGCGGCGGTTTTGGGATCAACGACATGCGCCGGTCAAATAAGTGCAAAAGTACCACGCCGGGCGGCCCATATCCGCCCGTGCGTTGCCCTTAACAAGTGGTTGAGGTAAACACGCGACACTCCGGCAGACAAATTGTCGCCGGATTTCCGTCGCAAGTGCGGGGAAGAAGGGGACCGTGCCCTTGGCCGGTGGCGACCGAAAGGCAGTTAGAGTGGGACTTTTTGCATGACCGACAGAACGTTCGCGCGCGCCGCGCTGGTGGCGCCGCTTGTGGTATCGGCCATCGCCTTGTCGGGCTGCATGAGCTCGCCGACCTACGGAACCGACAAGACGGCGGCCGCGCAGCTCTTCGACGACGTTTCGGGCGCTGCCTCGATCACGCCGAAGCGTCGCACTCCGATCGACTACAAGCCGCGCCCTGAACTGGTGAAACCCGCGCCGGGGCAGAAGGAAAGCCTGCCGCCGCCGCAGGAAAGCATCGAGACGGCGAGCACCGAGTGGCCCGAATCGCCGGAGGCCCGCCGCGCCCGCATCCGCGCCGACGCCACCGCGCATCAGAACGACCCGAATTACCAGCCGGAAGCCGTCGAGGATGTCCAGACCGATCCCGCGTCGGTGAAGAAGGCGATGGCTGACTCGGCCTCCAGCCACCCGCCACGCTGGTCGCCCGATGATTCCAGCGCTACGCGCACCGCCGAGATCCAGCGCCGGCTTGCCGAGCAGAAGCAGGGCGACCCGACCACCCGCAAATATCTGAGCGAGCCGCCGCTTGCCTATCGCCAGCCCTCCGATGCCGCGCCACAGAACGAACTCGGCGAGGACGAGTACAAGAAGGAGCGCCGCCTCAAGGCACAGGCGGAAGGCAAGAAGGGCGGCTGGTTCGACTGGCTGGGGCTGTGAATAGTGAATAATGAATAGATCACTACTCGCTACTCGCTAGTTTCTTCACCATTCACCATTCACCGCCATTTCGCTTCCCGCGGAAAAAGTCCTTGAGGATAAGGGCGGCGGCGCTCTCGCCGATCCCCGGATAGATGTCCGGCGCGTGGTGGCAGATGGGCGACGCGAAGAAGCGCGTGCCGTTCACCACCGCGCCGCCTTTCTCGTCGGCGGCGCCGAAATAGAGCCGCCGCAGCCTGGCGAAGGAGATGGCGCCGGCGCACATCGCGCAGGGCTCCAGCGTTACATAAAGGTCGTGGCCGGTGAGGCGTTCGCTGGCGAGCTTCCGGCAGGCCTCGCGGATCACCAGCATCTCGGCATGCGCCGTCGGATCGGCAAGCTCGCGGGTACGGTTGCCGGCTTTCGCGACCACCGTGTTGCCGCTGATGATCACCGCGCCGACCGGCACTTCGCCGCGGCCGGCGGCCGCCTCGGCCTCTTCAAGCGCCAAGGCCATGAAATCCGGTCGTTTCAAACGGTTTCCATCCCGATTACTCCTCGCCACCCGAGAGTGATCCTGTTATCTAGCGCGAGACCCTGAAAACCGGAATCGGTTTTTGCCGCGCCGCCGGATGCGCAAAATCAAGATGACACTGCCTGCGTTGGGCGTCCGAAAGGGCGCGCGGCGCTGTAGCAGGCAAAGACGAGCAAAGTAATGGACGACGATAAGAAATCTCCACCCGGACCGCGCAAGGGCGGCTCGAAACCGGCGGGCCCGCGCGGCGGCAAGCCGGCCCACGGCGCCAAGAAGCCGTTCGCAAAATGGGAGCGGCCGATGGCTGCCGAAGGCGAGCGCAACTTCAAGCGCTACCAGCCGCGTGAGATGGGGCCGCGCGAAGCGGGCGAGGGCGCGGAACGTGGCGACCGGCCGTTCCGCAAAGGTCCGCCGCGTGACGGTAAGCCCTTCGATAAACGCGAGGGCCGCAAGCCCTATACGCCACGCGGTGACCGGCCGATGGCCGAAGGCGAGCGCCCGGCCCGCGATTTCAAGCGCAGCTACAAGCCGCGTGAAATGGGCGAGGGCGCGGAACGTGGCGACCGGCCGTTCCGCAAAGGCCCGCCGCGCGACGGCTTCGATAAACGCGAGGGCCGCAAGCCCTTTGTGCCGCGCGGTGACCGCCCGGTGGCCGCTGAAGGCGAGCGTGGCGAACCCCGTTTCGACCGTCCCAAGCGCGACTTCGGCGAGCGCCCGGCACGCGACTTTGCCGACCGGCCGAAGCGCGATTTCAGCGATCGTCCGCGCGGCACGGGAAAGCCCGAGGGCGGCTTCAAGCCGCGCCCGCGTCCTTCGGAAGCCGCGCCGGAGGCCGGCGAGCGCATCGCCAAGCGGCTGGCGCGTGCCGGCATCGCCTCACGCCGCGACGCCGAGGAACTGATCGCGGCCGGCCGCGTCAAGGTCAACGGCAAGGTGCTGGATTCGCCGGCCTTCAACGTCAGCGCCACCGACGTCATCCATCTCGACGGCACCGAGATCCCGCCGATCGAGCGCACGCGCCTGTTCCTGTTCCACAAGCCGGCGGGTGTCGTCACCACCAACCGCGATCCGGAAGGCCGCAAGACCGTCTTCGACGTGCTGCCGTCCGGCCTGCCGCGATTGATGACGATCGGCCGCCTCGACATCAACACCGAAGGCCTGCTGCTGCTTACCAATGACGGCGGGTTGTCGCGCGTGCTCGAATTGCCGGCCACCGGCTGGCTGCGGCGCTATCGTGCGCGCGTCCACGGCAAGGTCGAGGAGAGCGCGCTCGCCGGCTTGCGTGAGGGCATCGCCGTCGACGGCGTCTTTTACGGTTCGATCGAGGCCTCGCTTGACCGCGAGCAGGGCACCAATGCCTGGCTGACGCTGGGCTTGCGCGAAGGCAAGAACCGCGAGGTGAAGAACATCCTTGGCGCGCTTGGCCTCGATGTCACACGGCTGATCCGCATCTCCTACGGCCCCTTCCAGCTGGAAGATCTGCCCGAGGGCCATGTGCTGGAGATCAAGGGCCGGGTACTGCGCGAGCAGCTCGGCGAACGGCTGATCGAGGAATCCGGCGCCAATTTCGATGCCGAGATCCAGAAGCCTTTCTCCAACAAGCCGGTGCGCGGCGGCGGTCCGCGCCGCGAAGAGGCCGACCGGCCGAAATTCACGCGCGACGGCGACCGTCGGCCGATCGGCGAGGGCGGGCTGATCAAGGCGCGCAAGCGCCGCGAGGACAGCCGCGACGAGGCGCTGAGCAAGCTCTCGACCAAACCGGACAGGGCATTTGGGGAGCGCGGTGCGAAGTCCGATCGCGGCGGCTTCGGCGACAAGCCGCGTGGCGGCTTTGGCGACAAACCGCGCGGCAAGAAATCCGAGCGCGAGCAGCGGCCGATCGAGCCGCCGGGCCAGCGCAAGGCCAATGTCTGGATGGCGCCGGGCGCCCGGCCGATCGGCAAGGGCAGGGCGGAAGCCGACGCCGCCAGGGCCGCCGAGGCGAAGGCGCGCAAGGCGGCGTTCAAACCGGGCGGCAAGGGCAAGCCGGGCCCGAAGCCATTCGGCAAGCCCCGTGGCGAGCGCCCCGAAGGCGATGGCGGCAACAGGCCGCGTGGTCCGAAGAGGGGCGGCGATGCGGATCGTCGGCGGTGATTTCCGCGGGCGTCCGCTGGCGACGCCGAAAAGCAATGCCATTCGCCCCACCACCGACCGAACCCGCGAGGCGGTGTTCAACGTCCTGGCGCATCGCTACGCCTGCAAGCTGGAGGGCGGCCGTGTGCTCGACCTCTTCGCCGGCACGGGCGCGCTCGGGCTTGAGGCTTTGTCGCGCGGGGCCTCCTACTGTGTCTTCATCGAGGAATCGACCGAGGGGCGCGGCCTGATCCGCGAGAATGTCGAAGCCTACGGGCTCACCGGCCGCACAAAGATCTTCCGCCGCGACGCCACGCATCTCGGCGAAGCCGGCACGATCTCGCCCTTTGGCCTGATCTTCGCCGATCCGCCCTATGGCAAAGGTCTAGGCGAACGGGCGCTGCGCTCGGCCAAGGACGGCGGCTGGCTTCTGCCCGGCGCGCTCTGCGTAGTCGAGGAGGCGGCATCGGCGCCCTTCGATCCTGGCGCCGGTTTTTCGGTGATGGACGAGCGCAATTACGGCGAAACGGTCATCCGCTTCATCGAGGCCGGCTAGCTTGTTCTAGCCGCGCCTCGAAAATGCCGAACAAATCACTTTGCCTCGCCAGCGAACCTTGCCTATCGTCGCGCAACCGGGACCGGAGAACTTGATGACACCTACGCGGATGGCGCTGCGCGCGGCGCTCCTTGTCGGCACGCTGGCGATGATGGCGTCGGCTCCGGCCCGCGCGGCCGACGATGGCGACGTCAAGGATTTCCTCCTCGATAACGGCATGGAGGTGGTCGTCATCCCGGACCACCGCGCGCCGATCGTCACCCACATGGTTTGGTACAAGATCGGCAGCGCCGACGAGCCCGCTGGCAAATCCGGCATCGCGCATTTCTTCGAGCATCTGATGTTCAAGGCCACGACCAACCACGCCGCCGGCGAATTCGACCGCGCCGTGTCCGAGATCGGTGGCTCCAACAACGCCTTCACCTCCTACGACTACACCGCCTTCCACGAGACGGTGCCACCCTCGGCGCTCGAACAGATGATGGGCTTCGAGGCCGATCGCATGCGCAACCTGATCCTGACCGACGATGTCATCAAGACCGAGCGCGATGTGATCCTGGAGGAGCGCCGCTCGCGCATCGACAGCAATCCGCAGGCGGTTCTGGACGAGGAGGTCGATGCGACGCTCTGGCAGAACCAGCCCTACCGCATTCCCGTGATCGGCTGGATGCAGGAAATGGAGCAGTTGAACCGTCCGGACGCCAAAGCCTTCTACGACAACTACTACCGGCCCAACAACGCGGTGTTGATCGTAGCGGGCGACGTCGAGCCGAATGCCGTCAAGGCGATGGCCGAGCGCACCTACGGCAAGGTCGCGCGCGGTCCGGACCTGCGGCCGCGCATCCGCCCGGTCGAGCCGGAGCAGAACACCAGACGCACGGTGACGCTGACCGACGCGCGCGTCTCGGTGCCGAGCTTTTCGACGCAATGGGTGGTGCCATCCTATCATACGGCCAAGCCCGGCGAGGCGGAGGCGCTGGACCTGCTGGCCGAGATCCTCGGCGGCGGCAACCGCAGCCGGCTGTACCAGGAGCTCGTCGTCAAGCAGGGGATCGCCTCCGACGCGGCCGCCTATTTCCAGGGCACGATGCTCGACGACACCAACTTCGCCGTCTATGGCGCGCCGCGCGGCGACGCCAAGCTTGCCGATGTCGAGGCGGCGGTCGACGCCGAGATCGCCCGCATCGTCAAGGAAGGCGTGAGCGACGATGAGCTGGAACGGGCCAAGACCCGTTATGTGCGCTCCATGATCTTTGCCCGCGACAAGCAGGACGACATGGCCAACATGTATGGCTCTACGCTTGCCACCGGCGGCAACGTCAAGGACGTTCAGGAATGGCCTGACCGCATCCGCAAGGTCACCGCCGATGAGGTCAAGGCGGTCGCCGCCCGCTACCTGGTGCTCGAGCATTCGACCACCGGCTATCTCTTGCCGCAGCAACAGGCGGAGAATTGATGATGAGCATGGTTTCGGTGCGCCGGCGGTTCTTCCCTTCTCCCCTTGTGGGGTCCGAAGGACGGGGCGAGACCCGTGGCTCGCCCCCAGGTGGTGGCCGAGCGAAGCTCGGACGGATGAGGGGTGTTCCACCTTGGCTGGGATGGCGATCTGTCACCCACCCCTCAACCGTCTCGGCGCTGCGCGCCGATCCACCTTCTCCCACAAGGGGAGAAGGAAAAATGTATCGCGCCGTCGCCACGCTTTGCTTTGCCCTGTTCTTCCTGCTCCTGCCGGCGCTTGCCGCCCGCGCGGAGATGAACATCCAGGAGGTGAAGTCGAAAAAGGGCATCACCGCCTGGCTGGTGGAGGACCATTCGATCCCGCTGATCGCCATCCGCTTCGTCTTCGATGGCGGCAGCGCGCAGGATCCGGCCGGCAAGGAGGGCTTGGTCAACCTGATGACCGGCCTGTTCGACGAAGGCGCCGGCGACCTCGACAGCGACGCCTTCCAGCAGAAGCTCGACGATGCCGGCGCCGAGATGAGTTTTCAGGCTGCGCGCGACGGCACCTACGGCTCGATGCGTATGCTGTCCGAGCAGAAGGACGAGGCTTTTGGCCTGCTGAAACTGGCGGTGAACAGCCCGCGTTTCGACCAGGCGCCGATCGACCGTATCCGCGCCCAGGTGCTCTCCGGCATTCTCGCCAATGAGCGCGATCCGAACACGGTGGCGCAGCAGCGCTGGCTGCGCGCCATTTACGGCGAGCATCCCTATTCGCGTTCCGACCAGGGGACGAAGGGCAGCCTGACCACCATCACCGCGGATGACATCAGGGCCTTCCACAAGGCCAATTTCGCCCGCGGCGGCCTGCATGTGGCGGTGGTCGGCGACATCGACGCCGCGACACTGGGCAACAAGCTGGACGACGTCTTCGGCGATCTGCCTGAAAAGCAGGCGCTGGCTCCGGTGTCGGATGTCACGCCAAAGCTGGGGCAGCAACTCGAGGTGAACTACGACTTGCCGCAGACCTCGCTGCAGCTCGCCTGGCCGGGCGTGAAACGCAGCGATCCCGATTTCTTTGCCATCGTCCTGATGAACGAGATCCTGGGTGGCTCGACCTTCACCTCCCGGCTCTTTTCGGAGGTGCGCGAGAAGCGCGGCCTTGCCTATGGCGTCAGTTCCGATCTGGTCGACAACGAGCATTCCCACGCGCTGCTGGTGACGACGGCGACGCGCTCCGACCGCGCCGCCGAAACGCTTTCGATCGTGCGCCAGGTGGTGAAGGATATGGCCGAGAACGGCCCCACCGAGGAAGAGCTCGCGGCGATCAAGAAATACATGATCGGCGCTTACGCCATCAACAATCTGGATTCCTCCGCCTCCATTGCCGCGACGCTGGTCGAGCTGCAGGTCGACAATCTCGGCATCGACTATATGAAGCGCCGCGCCGCGCTCATCAACGCGGTGACGCTGGCCGACGTCAAGGCGGCGGCGAAGAAGCTTCTGTCGGCCGATCCCGCCGTGATGGTCATCGGCCCGCCGCTGGTTCAGGTGGCGGGAGGCGGCAAGGGATGAGCCCGACCTTCGGGGTGGCTTTCGGCGGCGGCGGCGCGCGCGGTCTCGCGCATATCCACATCATCGAGGCGCTCGATGAGCTTGGCATCACGCCGGTGGCGATCGCCGGCTCGTCGATCGGCTCCATCATGGGAGCCGGCATGGCGTCGGGCATGACGGGCGCCGAGATCCACGGCTATGCCCGATCGATCCTCGGCAGCCGCGCCGAAGTGGCGGCGCGCATGTGGCGCTCGCGGCCGGGCACGATCGCGGAGGCCATGCAAGGCGGCATCCGCGTAGGCCAGTTCAACATCGAGCGCATCCTGAAGGCCTTCCTGCCTGAGCCGATCCCGCGGACGTTCGACGCGCTGAAGATCCCGCTCAAGGTGACGGCGACCGATTATTTCGGCCACAAGCTGGCGGTGCTCGCCGAGGGTGAATTGCATTCCGCGCTCGCCGCCTCGGCAGCCATCCCTGCGGTGTTCCGTCCGGTGGTGCGCAATGGCTGCCTGCTGATCGACGGCGGCATCTACAACCCCGTCCCCTTCGATCTCCTCGAAAAGGATGCCGACATCATCATCGCGATCGACGTGGTCGGAGCGCCGAGCGATGCCGAGCGCAAGCACCCGACCACGGTCGACCTGATGTACGGCGCCTCGCAATTGATGATGCAGTCGATCATCGCCAACAAGCTGCAGCAGTCGAGGCCCGACATCCTGATCCGCCCGAAAGTCTCGAAGTACCGCGTGCTCGATTTCCTGAAGATCGAGGCGCTGATGGCCGATACGGCAGAGATCAAGGACGAATTGAAGCGCGCCGTCGAGAAGGCGGTCGCCAGGCATGGCGGCAAGCACGGGAAGAAGAAGGTTGTCTGAGGGTTCCCCCGGCCGCGCCCCTTCAGGTCCTCGCGATGGCGACCTAGGTCCGACAACCGAAGTCCGATAGATTGGCGCATAGGTCTTTGGTTGCGCTGGACCTAAGAATAACACGAAGTATTCTTTATGCTGAGTGGCCGCCTTTTATGCATGGATTTGAGGCATGTCATAAACACTTCATGGAGTTGCCCGTTGACGCACGCCCCGGTAGAGTTAATAATCTGCTAATAAAGAGTAGCGTGAAAAGCCTCCTGACCGGCAACAACGAGTTACGGCGCTACTGGGGTAGGAATAGCATTGCGGCATTTTCGCCGCCGTCGCCGTCATCCTTGATCAGTAAGCCGTCGAGAGCCGCCACTCGCCGGCCTGAGCAGTTGGTGCGGCTTGCTCGACGTTATGCGAATCCCCCCTCTACGGAGTAGGCGCTGATCTCAGCGCTCTTGGCACGGGTGTTTGGGCTGCCTTGCGCGGCCATCCTGCCAACGGCGGCAACTGACGCGCCCAGGATGTGAAAGGCGTGTCGTGGCTGTGGGGTTCGGTAACGCGTCGCTCAGGTTGATGGGCACAACCTTTCGTTCGGCGCAGGCGAAGGTGCGGCTTGTCGGCCTGATCCTCGTGGCTTGCGTTGCCATGTTTCTCCTCTTCGGCTCCGGCCGGCATGCATCGATAGGCTCGATGCTCGTCGCGGCGGCGATGGCGGCTTTCGGTTGCCTGGCCATGTTCCGCGCCCGCGGCGACGTCGTGCAAGCCGCGGCGCAAAGCGTCGTCGACGCCGCACATTCTCGCACAGGGACACGCAGCAAACCTTCGACGAGAGCGACCGGCCGTCGGCCCGCCGGCTCCGCTCGTTCGGAACTCGCTGCCGCACTTGCCAGCTGCCGGTCCGCCTTCGTCTCCGTTGGCCTGTTCAGCGGCATGCTCAACGTGCTGACGCTGGCGGGCTCGCTCTACATGCTCGAGGTCTATGACCGCGTGCTGCCGAGCCGCAGCCTGCCGACCCTCGTCGGCATTTCGATCCTGCTCGTCATCCTCTATTGCGGGCAGGCCTTTCTCGATTTCGTACGCGCGCGGGTTCTGGTGCGGATCGGCGGCGCCCTCGACGAAGCTCTTGGTCATCGTGTCTATACCTCGATGCTGAGATTGCCGCTGAAGGCAGGGCGCCAGGGCGACAGCCTGCAGCCGATGCGCGATCTCGACAGCGTGCGCGGCTTCCTGTCCGGCATGGGCCCGACGGCGCTGTTCGACCTGCCATGGATGCCGATCTATCTGGTCATCATCTTCATGTTCCACTGGGTGCTTGGCGTGACGGCGCTGCTCGGGGCGGCCGTGCTGGTCGTGCTGACCCTGCTTGCCGAGCGGCTGACCCGGCAACCGGTATCGGCCGCCACCTCGAGCGGGAATCGCCGCGGCGGGCTGATCACGGCGGGCACTCGCAATGCTGAAGTGGTCGCCGCCATGGGCATGGCTGGCGGGCTGGCGTCGCGCTGGCGAGATGCCAACCTCGAATTCATTGCCGACCAGCGCAAGGTGAGCGACGTTGCCGGCAGCTTCGGTTCGGTATCGAAAGTGCTGCGCATGCTGCTGCAGTCGTCGATGCTCGGCATCGGCGCCTGGCTGGTTATCGAGGAGCAGGCGACGGCGGGCGTCATCATCGCCGCTTCTATCCTCAGCGGCCGCGCGCTCGCGCCAGTCGATCTTGCGATTGCCAACTGGAAAGGTTTCGTGAGCGCCCGCCAGGGCTGGCAACGGTTGGCCAAAGTGCTGGCGGCCATGCCCGCCGAGACCGAGCCGCTGCAGCTGCCGGCGCCGAACGCCAACGTGACAATGCAGAATGCGATGATCGCGGCTCCGGGGGTGCAGCGGCTGCTGGTCCAGGACGCCAGCTTCGCCATGGAGGCCGGCCATGGGCTCGGCATCATCGGTCCGAGCGGCTCGGGAAAGTCCACCCTGGTGAGGGCTCTCGTTGGGGCCTGGCAGCCTGTCGGCGGCCGCGTCAAGCTTGACGGCGCCGATCTCGACCAGTGGTCGTCACAAGAGCGCGGCCGCCATATCGGCTACCTGCCGCAGGACGTGGAGCTGTTTGCCGGCACGGTTGCCGAAAACATCTCCCGCTTCGAACCGGAAACCGACGCTGACGCGATCATCGCCGCAGCCAAGGCGGCCGGCGCGCATGACTTGATCGTCAGCTTCCGCCAGGGCTACGAGACCGAGATCGGCGAGCATGGAGAAGCGCTTTCGGCCGGCCAGCGCCAGCGCATCGCGCTCGCCCGCGCGCTGTATCGCGATCCGTTCCTCGTCGTGCTCGACGAACCGAACTCCAACCTGGACATGGATGGCGAGCAGGCACTGATCCGCGCGATGCTCGGCGTTCGCGAGCGCGGCGGCGTGGTGGTGATTGTCGCCCATCGTCCGAACGTGCTGGCCGCCGTCGATTTCATCATGGCGATGAACCAGGGGCGCGTGCACGAATTCGGACCGAAGGACGAGGTTTTCGCCAAGATGTTCCCGATGCTGCGGCCGGTCCCTTCAGGGAACCAGCCGCCGAAGGCGGCGGAAGGCCCCCGCATGGCTGCCGCAAACGGAACCGGGGGAGGGAACTGACATGGCAGTGTCGAGCGCCTCGCACGCGTCGATCCGCTTCTACACGAGGCTTGGGCTTGGAGCCGTGCTGCTGCTTGCCGGAGGCGTCGGCGGCTGGGCTTCGGTCACAGAGATCGCCGGCGCGGTGATCGCCCCCGGCACGCTCGTCGTCGATTCCCACGTCAAGAACGTGCAGCATGCGATCGGTGGCATCGTTGCCGAGATCGATGCCCACGACGGCGACAAGGTGAAAGCCGGCGACCTTCTGCTGCGTCTCGACCGCACCGTGCCGGCCGCCAATCTCGCGGTGGTGAGCAAGGCGCTCGACCAGCTCACGGCGCGCAAGGCCCGGCTCGATGCGGAGCGCCAGGGGAGCGATTCCATCGTTTTTCCGCGTGAGCTTCTGGACCGCGTCGCCGATCCTGACGTCGCCGAGGCTGTGGCCGGCGAAAAGCAGCACTTCGAGACCCGGCGCACCTCCCGTGCCGGCCAGAAAAGCCAGCTTGGGGAACGCATCGCCCAGCTCGAGAAGGAGATAGCCGGAGACGTCGCGCAGGCCGATGCCAAGGGCAAGGAGATCAAGCTGGAGCAAAAGGAGCTCGCTTCGGTGCGCGCGCTTTGGGCCAAGAAGCTCATTTCCATCGATCGCCTGACGCAGACCGAGCGCGAAGCCACCCGCCTCGACGGCGAGCGCGGCCAGCTCATCGCCGCCCAGGCGCAGGCCGAGGGGAAGATCGCCGAGATCAAGCTGCAGATCATCCAGATCGATCTCGACCTCAGCACCGAAGTGAACAAGGACCTGCGCGATGTCGACGGCCAGATGAGCGAGCTCCTGGAACGCAAGGTCGCCGCCGAGGACCAGCTGAAGCGGGTCGACATCCGCGCGCCGCAGGA
The DNA here is from genome assembly GCF_003952445.1 of Mesorhizobium sp. M2A.F.Ca.ET.043.05.1.1. Taxonomy (NCBI): domain Bacteria; kingdom Pseudomonadati; phylum Pseudomonadota; class Alphaproteobacteria; order Hyphomicrobiales; family Phyllobacteriaceae; genus Mesorhizobium; species Mesorhizobium sp. M2A.F.Ca.ET.043.05.1.1. Next base: position 2,290,587 of record NZ_CP034446.1, on the reverse strand, counting down.
CGGTGTCGTGCAGCAGTCGATCGCCTATACGGTCGGCGGCGTGGTGAAACCGGGCGAGACGATCATGCAGGTCGTGCCCGACAATGACAGCCTTGCGGTGGAAGCCAGGATCGCGCCCAGCGACATCGACAAGCTATGGGCCGGCCAGTCGGCCTCACTGCGCTTTTCCGCATTCAACACGCGCACCACGCCGCAGATCGACGGCGTGGTCGAGCGGACCTCGCCCGACATCGCCACCGATCAGCGCACCGGCGTCAGCTACTACACCGTGCGCATCAGGACGACCGCCGCCCAGGTTGCACGCCTCGGCGACGTCAAGCTGGTCCCCGGCATGCCGGTGGAATCCTTCATCAAGACCGAGGACCGTTCGGTGATGTCCTATCTGGTGAAGCCGTTGCAGGACCAGATCACCCGAGCCTTCAGACAGTAAGCCCCGCCTGGAGCGGGAAAATGGAAACAGCAGATACGGAACGCAACCGCAGTCAAATTCAAGGGGAAACGTCATGGCCGACATTACGGACAATCTGACAGGTGATCCGCTCACGGTAACCGATCCCACGACGACCGGAAGCATCGACCCCGTCGCGCCGCCTGCAATCTCGCTTGATCAGGCGGATGCGGATTACGCGCCCGGCGAGACGGTGGGAATCACGACCACCAATGTCTCGGACGGCGGCACGTTCACCTTCGAGGTCGCTCATCTCAGCGCCGGCGCTGATGGCGTCCTCGGCACTGCGGACGATGTGCTCTCATATGATCTCACGGGAACCGGCACGCCCTGGACCGTCACCGACGGCGGCGCCGGCGATCTCGACGGCGTCGTCAACGGATCGATCCAGACGTCGTGGTACGTCAATGCCGATGCGGCAAACCAGGCTTTCGTGCTGACGGCCACTGATGAGGCGACCGGCGCCTCCGCGACGGCAAACTTCACCGACGCGCCGAAGCCGCCGCCGCCGCTAAATCCGCCAACCTACGATCTGACCTTTGCCAATACCGTAACGATCAATGGCGCCATCTTTTCCTCTTCGGATGTCGCAACCGGTGCGGGAACGGGTTTGCTCGATCCTTTCGTCCGAATTTCGCAACAAGGCAACAACACGTCGGAACAGGGGTATAACACTGACGCCAGTGTTAAAGTGCTCGATGATACCACTCAGGGTGGTAGTCAGTATGTTCACGCGGTGAACATTTCCGATATTCCGATTCAATTTATAAACGGCGTCGGCTACTATCGATTTGATCTCGACATCAACGAGTCCAACACTTCAACTTCCCAGAACCTTTCCCTGGATTCGCTCCAGATCTGGCAGGCCAGCGTCGGGAATTTGAGTGATTACGACCCCGGAGCAGCCCCGGACCAGAGCACCGGCGCGTTCCCCGCAGGGGACAACGCTTCGCTGATCTACAACATGGATGCCGGCGGCGACAAATTCGTCGGGCTGAACGGCAACCTCCAGCCAGGCAGCGGCAACACCACCGATATGTCGTTGCTGGTTCCGGTCAGTTCCTTCGATCCGAGCAAGCCCTATATCTATCTCTATTCGGCGATGGGCTACCAGGACGGCACCTATCAAGGTCCTACGGAATCGGCGCAGAGCACCTGGACCTCTGAGTCCGGCTTCGAAGAGTGGAATCGCCAGATCGGCCAGGTGATCGACGGTCACAAGTTCAACGACCTGAACGCAGACGGTGTTTGGGAGGCCGGGGAGCCGGCTCTCGCCGGCTGGACGATCTATATCGACGCCAACAACAACAACACGCTAGACGCGGGCGAGCCCTTCGCGGTCACCGACGCGAACGGGTATTATAAATTCACCGTCACGCCCGGCACCTACACGATCCGCGAGCAGCCGCAAGCGGGATGGACGCAGGATGCGCCGAACAATGCCCAGGGTGAGTTCGCCATCACGGTGGCGGCCGGTCAGAACAGCCACAACAACGACTTCGGCAATTTCCAACTGGGCTCGATCTCGGGCCACAAATATCTCGACGCCGATGGCAGCCTGGCGACGACCGGTGACCGGACTGCGGTGCAAGGCTGGACGATCACGCTTTACAACGACGCCAACCACAACAACGTCGCCGATGCCGGCGAGCAGGTGGCGCAGACGACGACCGACGTCAACGGCCTCTACCAGTTCACCGGTCTGGTGCCCGGGGACTATCTGATCAAGGAACAGGACCAGGCGGGTTGGACGCATCTGAGTCCGGTCACGATCAACCAGGACAATCTCACCTCCGGCCAGAACCTGACGAACCAAGACTTCATCAACACGCAGCTCGGCTCGATCTCGGGCCACAAATATGTCGACGCTGACGGCAGCCTGGCGACGACCGGCGACGAGACTGGGGTGAGCGGCTGGACAATCACGCTCTACAATGACGCCAACCACAACAACGTCGCCGATGCCGGCGAGCAGGTGGCGCAGACGACGACCGATGGCAGCGGCGCCTACCAGTTCACCGGGCTGGCGCCTGGCGACTACATCATCAAGGAAGAGAACAAGGCGGGCTGGACGCATCTGAGCCCGGTGCAGATCAACCAGAACAGCCTGACCGCCGGCAAGGACCTGACCAACCAGGATTTTGTCAACTTCAAGCTGTTCGAGATCTCCGGCCACAAGTTCGAGGACGTGAACGGCGACGACGGCACGCCCGGCAACACCGGCGACGACAAGCCATGGGAAGGCGTGACCATCTTCATCGACGCCAACAACAACCAGACGCTGGACAATGGCGAGCTGCAGACGACCACGGACGCCAACGGCTTCTGGCAGTTCACCGGGCTCGACGCCAGCTATGCCGGCGACAAGGTCTACGAGGTGCTGCCGGGCGGCTCGGTGCAGACGCTGGGCAGCGCCGGTTACACCATCACCGGCACTTCCGGCGCCGACCAGGACGATCTCGACTTCGCCAACTTCAAGCTGTTCGAGATCTCCGGCCACAAGTTCGAGGACGTCAACGGCGACGACGGCACGCCCGGCAACACCGCGACGACAAGCCATGGGAAGGCGTGACCATCTTCATCGACGCCAACAACAACCAGACGCTGGACAATGGCGAGCTGCAGACGACCACGGACGCCAACGGCTTCTGGCAGTTCACCGGGCTCGACGCCAGCTATGCCGGCGACAAGGTCTACGAGGTGCTGCCGGGCGGCTCGGTGCAGACGCTGGGCAGCGCCGGTTACACCATCACCGGCACTTCCGGCGCCGACCAGGACGATCTCGACTTCGCCAACTTCAAGCTGTTCGAGATCTCCGGCCACAAGTTCGAGGACGTGAACGGCGACGACGGCACGCCCGGCAACACCGGCGACGACAAGCCATGGGAAGGCGTGACCATCTTCATCGACGCCAACAACAACCAGACGCTGGACAATGGCGAGCTGCAGACGACCACGGACGCCAACGGCTTCTGGCAGTTCACCGGGCTCGACGCCAGCTATGCCGGCGACAAGGTCTACGAGGTGCTGCCGGGCGGCTCGGTGCAGACGCTGGGCAGCGCCGGTTACACCATCACCGGCACTTCCGGCGCCGACCAGGACGATCTCGACTTCGCCAACTTCAAGCTGTTCGAGATCTCCGGCCACAAGTTCGAGGACGTCAACGGCGACGACGGCACGCCCGGCAACACCTCCGACGACAAGCCGTGGGAAGGCGTGACCATCTTCATCGACGCCAACAACAACCAGACGCTGGACAATGGCGAGCTGCAGACGACCACGGACGCCAACGGCTTCTGGCAGTTCACCGGGCTCGACGCCAGCTATGCCGGCGACAAGGTCTACGAGGTGCTGCCGGGCGGCTCGGTGCAGACGCTGGGCAGCGCCGGTTACACCATCACCGGCACTTCCGGCGCCGACCAGGACGATCTCGACTTCGCCAACTTCAAGCTGTTCGAGATCTCCGGCCACAAGTTCGAGGACGTCAACGGCGACGACGGCACGCCCGGCAACACCTCCGACGACAAGCCGTGGGAAGGCGTGACCATCTTCATCGACGCCAACAACAACCAGACGCTGGACAATGGCGAGCTGCAGACGACCACGGACGCCAACGGCTTCTGGCAGTTCACCGGGCTCGACGCCAGCTATGCCGGCGACAAGGTCTACGAGGTGCTGCCGGGCGGCTCGGTGCAGACGCTGGGCAGCGCCGGTTACACCATCACCGGCACTTCCGGCGCCGACCAGGACGATCTCGACTTCGCCAACTTCAAATTCTTCTCGGTCTCGGGCACCAAGTACGAGGACCTTACCGGCAACGGCAAGACCGGCGACGACATTCCATGGTCGCACGATCCTGTGACCATCTACATCGACATCAACGACAACCACGTGTTTGACGCCGGCGACCTTTCGACGACGACGGGGGCCGGCGGTGCCTGGTCGATCGGCGGTCTCACGCTGGACGATGTCGGGAAGAGCATCTACGAAGTGGTGCCGGACGGCTCCGAGCAGACCGGCATCCTCGTGCAGACGGTCGACAACCCCGGCAGCGGCGGCGTTGACATCGGCAACGACTTCACCAACTTCCTGCCACCGCCGGGCCAAGGCTTGACGCCTGGCTTCTGGAAGAACCACATCGATATCTTGAATCAGGAGCTGGGCGAGTACCATTCGGGCTGGACCTCCAAGACCTCCTTTGAGGAGATCTTCGAGTTCCAGAACCTCAACATTATCTCTGGAAATCCCTCGATCGCGGATGCGTTGGCAGCCAAGGGTGGCGGCATCCATCACCTCGAACGCTCCTCGGCGGCGGCGTATCTCTCGGCTGCCGTCACCGCCGTGCCCGACGGCCTCGGCGGTAAACCGGAGCTCAATTTCAGCTTCTCCGCGGCGACCAGTTCGGACCCGGCCATCATCTCCATTCTCAATCTGATCGATGCGAACCACGATCACACGCTGCAACCGATCGAGGTGGCTGGTGCGGTGCGGGACGTCCTTAACGACACCAACGCCCCGACCTCCAACTTCGGCGAGACCGGTCAACCCGGGATCAACGATGTCGCCAACGCCTTCGATGCGATGAACAACCAGCTGCATCCGGACGCTAGCGTCTTCCTCGTCTAACAAGCTGCGCGCTGACCTCGCGCAAACAGCGATGGGGGCACCTTGCCCCCCAATTGTTCTGCGTCGTTGCCGGGCAAATGGCGCGGTCGATCAGTCCGGCGCCGGTAAGCTGGCGGGCGACGCGCAGGTTCTGCCGGGACAATATGAAAAGAAAAGCCCGCCAATCGGCGGGCTTTCCTGCTCTGGCTGGAGGCCTTTGCTTAGTTGAACTTGTACTTGGCGTCGATGCGCACGGTGTGGAAGGACGGCGTCGAGGTCACAAGCCCGCTCGGGATCGGGAATTCGTCCGAAAAATCTTCCTTGGCGAACTGCGAGTAGCGGTATTCGATGCCGACGGTCATCTTGTCCGACACAGCCGTTTCCAGGCCCGCGCCGACCGAGAAGCCGCTGGAGCCCCAATCGACGTCGAGCGGTGCCGGAGCATCGAGCTTGAAGTGCTGCCAGCTGTAGCCGGCGAGCGCATAGGCCAGCGTCGCCTCGTTGACCTTCATGCCGATGCGGCCGAGCACGTCGAAACCATAATCGGTGTTGAGACTGATCGAATCGACACCGCCACCCAGAAGCCCGCCCAGCTCGAGCTTCGACTTGATGCCGGAGAGGCGCGCGTCCAAGAGTCCGCCGATCACCCAGCTGCCCATGTCCTGGTCGTAGCCGATGCTGGCTTCGCCGAACACGCCTTCGCCGCCCAGGCCGTTGACCTTCACATCAGCCGGCGGAACTTCGATCTGATGCACCACCGCGCCGGCGCCGAGTCCGCCGCCGACATAGAAGCCGGTCCAGTTGTAGGTCGGCGTCTCGAAGCTGGCGGCGCCGCCGTCATTGGCGTTGAAGCGGTAGCTGGCGGCCACTTCGAAGGTGTGGCGCGAGGTGTCGAGATTGAGCGCGCCATCCGGCAGCCCAAACTGGGAAAGCAGATTGTCCTTGGTGCCGAAGCGGGTGTAGCGATACTCGCCCTTCAGCGTCCAGTTGCTGTTGATCGCAGTTTCGACACCGGCGCCGACGAAGTAGCCACCCTGATCCCAATCCATGCCAAACCCGGCATTGGTGTCGAGCTTGTACTTCTGCCAGGCATAGCCGCCCAGCACATAGCCCAGCGTGCTCGGCGTCAGCAGGTAGCCGGCGCGCACGCCGACGTCGAAGCCGTAGGTTTCCTTGAGGTCGGCGCTGAGGCCGCCCAGGGCGCCCACATCAAGCGACGTCTTGATCGTGCCGACATGGGCGTCGATCAGGCCGCCAAGCAGAAAGCGCTGCGAGACCATGTAGTCGTAGCCCACGGTCGCCTGGCCGTAGATGCCTTCGCCGCCGATACCGTTGAGCGAGGCTCCCGGGAGGAAATCGCTGCTCAGCTTGTGCACATTGGCGCCGGCGCCGACGCCAAAGCCGACATAGACGCCGCTCCAGTTGAAGCCGGGAGCCGCCTGCTCCTGGACAACGTCGGCGGCATGCGCGGCCGACATCAAGGCAACGGCCGAAACAGCGCCCAGCAGAACGGATTTCGCGGAAACACGAAGAAGAAGCATAGCCCATAACCCCAATTTAAAACCGCCGCGTTTCTAGCAGGGGTTGTCGAGATTCGTAGTAGCAGAAATGCAACACCCGAGGATCGAACTGCCCAATTCCTGGGCAGCTTTCCGCAGGACTCGGCGGTTCCGGCAAAAATCCACCCAAAAAAGGTCAGTTTGGTTGCAGAGGCCGTGAGGCTGGTCGATTTGCCACGGGACTCGATGGGCGAGGACCTTGACCTGGCGCCTGGTGGTCGCTGTTCCTATTGCCGCTGGCGCGAGCTTGGCGCCGACGGCGACGCCGGGTTCCGAGCCTGGCGCATGCGCGTCCCCAACGAGCACCTGCGCCACTCGATCGCGACTCGCTGGTGGCACTGCTCGCGCATAACGGCTTCGACTGCGTGACCCTGAACGGGTTCGAGGACGGGATTAGGCTGAGTCCTGGGGAGGTGGGGCCGAATATTCTGTCGGGCTTTTAGGAGGCGGTAGGCGGGTTTCCGCCCGGCCCAACCAGCCCCCTAGGCGGCCTTCTAGGGGAAGGCCAGTCGTCGTCCAACGTTCCGGCTTGTCACGGGCCAAGGCATATGCTCCTTATACAATAATCGCTGCAGTCTTGGGGGAACATCTTGACGTCGCTAAAATCAAATATCGTGAAGCGCATTGAGCGTCTGCCGAAGCCAACCAACGTTGCCGGGGCAATGCAGCCATTATTCGAAGCTGTCAGTAATGCAATACACTCAACGCAGTTCAAGTTTGATGATGCTGTAACGGAGAAGGGGAAAATTACAGTCACGGTGTCGATTGATAGGAAAAAGGGAGACCCGTGGGCTGCCGTGGAAGATAACGGCGTAGGTCTGGACGCTCGCAACTTCGAGGCCTTCACCACCACCGACACAGACAATAAAATCACGATTGGTGGAAAGGGAGTGGGGCGGCTCCTGTGGCTTGATTGTTTTGAAAACGTTGAAGTGAACAGCGTGTTTCGGGAAAATGGCCGCCTATCTCGTCGCACGTTCTCGTTCGTGCTCAGTCAAGAAGACCAGATCAAAGACCTTGAGGTGGTCAATGCCCCAGAGGCCACCGAGACGATGTTCCACGTCAAATTTCAAGGGTTAAGGGACAACGGATATCGCGCCAAGTTTCCCGGGCGAGATAGCTACGTTTTCCAGCACTTCACCTCTCACTTTCTCCCCACATTCATCGGGGGCCGTAGCCCCAAGATCACGGTGATCTGTGGAGACGAATCGCGCGAGTACCCAGAGGCGATGGCGAGCATCGTTCACCGCCGGACGTCAGAGATCCCAATTTTGACCGAAGAATATGGCGAGCTCAAGCTGACGTTGCTTGAGTGCGATAAGGTTGCCAGTTCCGATCTTAAAGGCACGCACTTCGTCCACTTCATTGCTCATGACCGAACCGTGCAATCTCAATGCGTTGATGGGAAGCTTGGACTTAAATACTTCGGCGGTGACGATAACCGCGTCTTCCACGCGATTCTTACGGGTAAATACCTGGACGAGAATGTTAATCAGGAGCGCACTGCCTTCATGTTTGAAGATGCGGTGTTGGATCGGATAATCAACGTCCTGTGGCCGCACGTGGAAACCTTCTTGGCCGAGCCACTCGCCAAATTAAGCGGGGCACAGCGGGCTAAGATCGACGCTATCACGGAGTCCTACCCTTCGGTTGCGTACGGGAGCACGGACGAGCTTCAAGCGAAACTTCCGGCCGGCGAACTTAACGAAGACGCGATATACGCGCACCTATCCCGCGAGCGTTTCCGCCGTGACCAGCGGCAGGGTGAGAAGATACGCGGCGTACTTCATCGTCTCCGGGGAGGGGTCGCAAAGGTTGAAGATTTCTACAAGGCCATTGAAGAGGCCCGTGACGCGATAGAGGACGCCGAGCAAAAAAGTTTGGCTGAATATGTTGTCCGTAGAAAGGTTGTCCTGGACTTTATCGAGGTGCTTTTGGAGAAGGTCCGAGACGACACGCGGGATAGTTCATACCAGCGAGAGGACATCCTCCATTCGATGATATGCCCCGTAAGAATTAACACGCTTGAGGGTGACGGGCGAAAGGTCGAGCCGGTCGCTTCACATGATTTGTGGATCATAGACGAGCGGCTTACGTTCGCTCAGTATTTCAGTTCGGACACTGAATTCTCCGTTCTTACCAAAGGCGTACAGAGCGATGAAAGGCCAGACATTCTCATTTTCGATCACGTGCATGGCCTGATGCAGACCGACGATCCCTCCAAGGTGCTCCTCTTTGAGTTAAAAAGGCCGGGAAGGACGAGTTACGACGACAATGAAAACCCGCAGATGCAAATTGAGCGCTATGTAAAGCAGCTACTTGCGGGAGGGCGAATCGATGCGAAAGGCCGACCAATTAAGCTCGGATCTGACACTGTAATCTATTGCTATATCGTGGCCGATATCGTCGGAAAACTAGATGAGTGGACCTATTCTTGGCAACGGACCGCAGATGGGCGCGGCCGCATCTTGCAACCGAGGTTTGGCTTTAACGGCATCATTGAACTGATCGGTTGGGATGATCTGCTTGCCGATGCCAAGGCCCGGAACAGGGCATTCTTCGAGTATGCAGGCATCTCAGGGAAAAGCTTCTTCAGTGACAGAACGCTGGACGAAGTAGCGTAACGGTTGAGTACTGAGTGGACAAATCGCCGGCTCGCTGTCTCGCCACCCGCCGCTTGTAAGACCGTGGGCTGAACGTCCGTCGTTGTTTCTCACACGCCAAGGGTTGCTAATCGCTACCAACGCGCCCGGTCATTCCAGAGCTGGTCGCGATGAATGGTTCTGGCGCAGGGCGGCGATGGACGTCCCCCCTTGCCAACCTCCCCGCCTTCCCCTACTCTCTCCCCCTGAGAAAACCTTTTCCCAACCCGCCCTGCGCCCACTGACCTCACCCGTCATCACCCCGTAGGACAATAAGAGAAAACCTTTTCCCAACTTAGGGAATCCGCCGCGCCCATGTCTGCCGACCCCGAACCAGCGCCAGTTTCCGCCAAGCCGCCGGTGACGCTGCGCGAGGTCGCGGCGGCGGCCGGGGTCAGCGTCGCAACGGCGTCGAAGGCGCTTAACGGGCAGGGGCGCATGACGGCGGAGACGCGCGAGCGCATCCGCGAGACGGCTAGGCAGCTCGGCTTCCGGCCGAACAGCCTGGCGCAGAGCCTGCTCAGGAAACGCTCCTTCACCGTCGGGCTGCTCACCAACGATACCTACGGCCGCTTCTCGCTGCCGCTGATGGCCGGGGTTTCGGATGCCCTGGTCGACAAGGGCGTGTCGGTGTTCCTGTGCAATGTCGAGGACGACCAGCGGCTCGGCCAGCTGCATGTGGAGGCCATGCTCGACAAGCGCGTCGACGGCATCGTCGCCACCGGAAAGCGCATCGACCGCCATCTGCCGGTCGATCTCTCCGGTTTGCGCATTCCGGTCGTCTATGCCTTCACTCAGCCCGATCCCGGCGCGGTCGGCCTCGTCTCCGACGATGCCGGCGGCGCGCGGCTGGCGGTGGAGCATTTTCTGCGGCTCGGGCGCCGGCGCATCGCCCATGTCAGCGGCCCGGCGAGTTTTGCTGTGGTGCACGCGCGGGCGCAAGCCTGGCGCGATGTGCTGAAGGAGAATGGCCTGGCCGCGAGCGAGCCGCTGCTCGGCGCCTGGTCGGAAGCCTGGGGGCATGATGCAGTCGAAAAACTGTTCGGCGGGGCGGGGAGGGAAGGCTGGCCGGATGCCGTCTTCTGCGGCAACGACCAGATCGCCCGCGGCGTCATCGACGCGCTGCGCGAGCGCGGCATCCGCGTGCCCGAGGATGTCGGCGTCATCGGCTTCGATAATTGGCAGATCGTGGCCGAGGCGACGCGCCCGCCGCTCACCTCCGTCGACATGAATCTTTCGGCGCTCGGCCGCGAGGCCGGGCTTGCTTTGCTTTCGCTCGTCGACGGCCAGCCGGCCGCGCCGGGCATCAGGAAACTGCCGTGCCGGCTGGTGGTGCGTCAGTCATGCGGGGCGGAATGAAGCAACGCGGCCACGCGCCCGCATCCGCCGGGCGGCGTGGCCAAACTGGGAGGAGAACCATGAGGAGGAGTAACGTGAAGACCATGCTTGCCAAGCTGATGCTTGCCGCTTCCGTCATCGGGGGCGGCCTGCAGGCGGCGTCCGCCGAGACCGCCAACATCTGGGTGCGCGCCGACGGCTCGAACTTCATGCCGCGCATCGTCGACGCCTTCAACAAGGCGCATAAGGACCAGATCAAGCTCGACATCATTCCCAATGCCGAGATCATCCCGAAATATGGCGCGGCCGCCGCCGGCGGCACGGCGCCCGACGCGCTCTCGCTCGACCTGATCTACACGCCGTCCTTCGCCGCCGCCGGCCAGCTGGAGGACATCACCGACTGGGCGAAATCCTTGCCCTATTTTTCGAGCCTCTCGCCGGCGCATGTGAAGACCGGCACCTATAAGGACCGCATCTATGGCCTGCCGTTCTCGGCCGACGCCTCGGTGCTGATCTGGAACAAGAAGCTGTTCAAGCAGGCGGGGCTGGACCCGGAGAAGGGGCCGACCAACTGGGCCGAGATCGCGGCCGACGCGGAGAAGGTCAACGCGCTCGGCGGCGACATCAAGGGTTTTTACTTCTCCGGCAATTGCGGCGGCTGCAACATCTTCACCTTCACGCCGCTGATCTGGGCCTCGGGCGGCGACATCCTGTCGGAGGACGGCTCGAAGGCGACGCTCGACAGCCCGCAGCTGCGCGGCGCGATCGACCTCTACCGCTCGATGATCAAGAAGGGTCTGGTGCCCGAGGGCGCGCAGACCGACACCGGCGCCAATTTCTTCGCCGCCTTCGCCGGCGGCAAGATCGGCATCTCGCCCTCCGGCGCCTTCGCCATCGGCGCGCTCAACACACAATATCCGGATATCGACTACGGCATCACCTTCCTGCCGGGCAAGGATGGCGGCTGGTCGTCCTTCGCCGGAGGCGACAATTTCGTCGTCACCAAGGGCACCAAGAAGATCGCCGTGGTGAAGGAGTTCCTGGACTTCGCCTATTCGCTCGAAGGCCAGACCATCCTCGCTAAATATGGCAGCCTGCCGGTGCGCAACGACATCGCCAAGGACGCGCTGAAGGATCTCGACCCGCGCTACCAGGTGGCGGCCGAGGCGATGGCCAAGGGCAGGACGCCCTATTCGGTGGTGTTCAACGACCTGATCAACTCCGCCAACGGTCCCTGGACGCAGATGGTCAACGAGGTGTTCTTCGGCGACGACGTCGACGGCGCCATCGCCAACGCGCAGGAGACCATGCAGTCGATCATCGACCAGGCGCCGAACAAGTAGACACCAGGCCGGCCGGCGGCGGGGATCGCGCGACGCCCCGCCGCCACCGCCCTGACCGGCCGCCCGCCCCGTCTCCCTGGCCGGGCGGCCGGGATGTTGCATCGCTGAACGGCAGGAACTGACGCGTTGACACAAGACCCCTCATCCGGCCGCTTCGCGGCCACCTTCTCCCCGGTGGGGAGAAGAGGTTAGGGCCGGCGCTCGCGATCTCCTCTCCCCTTGGGGAGAGGTCGGATTGCCCCGAATTGCCCTTTGCAATTCGGTTGGCAATCCGGGTGAGGGGGCGTCGGCAAGTTCGCTTCCCCCTTCTCCCTTTGTGGGAGAAGGGGGATCGGCGCGCAGCGCCGAGACGGATGAGGGGTGTTCCAGGGAACGCCAGCCTCTCACTCCGCTGGAACACCCCTCATCCGTCGCCTTCGGCGACACCTTCTCCCACAAGGGGAGAAGGGGGAGCCAGGCCATGACCGCCATCGCCGCTACCTCCGCCCGCGCCAGGCCTCGCACTGCCACCAGCCTGCGGCAGTGGGTTGGCCTGCTCTACGTCCTGCCGGCCGTCGCTTTCGTCACCGTCTTCTTCGTCATCCCGCTCGGCATGACGGCCTGGATGTCGCTCAACAACTGGCCGCTGATGGGCGAGCATGCCTTCATTGGCTTCGACAATTATGTCGCGATCCTGCGCGACACGCGCTTCTGGAACGCGCTGAAATTCACCTTCTACTATACCGTGATCGTCACCATCGCGATCTTCGCCGTCGCCTTTCCGCTGGCGATCTTCATCGAAAAGCCGCGCCCGCTCACCAACCTCTACCGCACCGCCTTCTTCATGCCGGCGGTGGTCGGCTTCGCTTCGGCGAGCCTGCTCTGGTCCTGGCTGCTCAATGTCGATTCCGGCCTGTTCAGCCCGGCCGCCTATGACCTCGGCCTGACCGAAAAGAAGGTCAATCTTCTCGCCACCTTCCAGCCGGCCTTCTGGTCGATCATCGCCATGGTGGTCTGGAAGGTCGCCGGCTTCACCATGATCATCCTGATGACCGGCCTGCAGTCGATCCCGCAGGATCTGCAGGAGGCCGCCGTCATCGACGGGGCAGGGCCGTTCGCGAGGTTCAGGGCGATCACCTTGCCCTTGATGCGCCGCACGCTGGCGCTGGCGCTGATCCTGTCGGTGGCGGGCTCGATCCTCGCCTTCGACCAGTTCTACATCATCCTGCGCGGCGGCCCGCGCAACCAGACGCTGACGGCGGTCTACTGGATCTTCAACCAGTCCTTCGTGTCGTTCAAATTAGGCTATGGCGCGGCACTCTCCATGGTGCTCTTGGCCATCCTGGTGGCGCTCAGCCTTATCCAGCTCTGGCTGCTTCGCAAGCCCGAGGGGCTCGACTGATGGCCGAGGCGATGTCGCAGAACCGCAGGGCCGCCTTCAGCCTCGCCAGGCATTCGACCGGCATCATCGCCTCGGTGCTGTTCCTGGCGCCGATCGTGTGGACGGTGCTGTCGACCTTCAAGCCGGCGCAGGAGGCGCGCCAACCGCCGCTGCCGCCCTGGCCGACCACCGGCTTCTCGGTCGAGAATTACGAGACGCTGAACGCCTTCGGCGACGGGCTCTGGGCCTCGGCGCAGAACAGCATCTATGTCTCGGTGATGACGGTGCTGCTCTCGGTGCTGGTCAGCGTGCTGGCCGGCTACGGCTTCTCGCGCTTCCGCTTTCCGTTCCGGGATTTCTTCTTCGTCCTCATCCTGTCGACGATCATGATCCCGTTCCAGTCGATCCTGACGCCGATCTTCCTGGTGCTGACCAGGCTCGGCCTGCACAACACGCTGACCGGGCTGGTCTGCGTCTATGTCACGCTGCAGCTGCCCTTCTCGATCTTCATGATGCGCAACGCCTTCGACGCCGTGCCGCGCGAGATCGAGGAGGCGGCGCGCATGGATGGCGCCAACAACGTCACCATGCTCGTCAAGGTGATGCTGCCCTTGGTCTGGCCGGGCGTTGTCACCATCGCCCTGTTCGCTTTCCTCGGCGCCTGGAACGAGTTCCTGGCAGCACTCGTGCTGATGACCGACCAGTCCAAATTCACCCTGCCGGTGATGATGACCGCGCTTCAGTCCGGCCGCTTCGGCGCCATCGACTGGGGCGCCGTGCAGGCCGGCGTCACGGTGATGATGGTGCCTTGCCTGATCCTGTTCCTGGCGCTGCAGCGCTTCTACATCCGCGGCCTGATGGCCGGGGCCGTCAAGTAATTCGAATGGAGTGAAATCATGACCGCATCGAATCCCGCCAAAGAGACCGGCACCTCCGTCAGGCCGAAGCTCGCCTTCCGGCCGTTGCCGGTGCCGCAGGTCGACGTCCGCGGCTTCTGGGGCGACCGTGTCGACGCGGTCGCCGCCAGGACCGCCGGCATCCTCTACGACCGCTGCGTCGAGGCGCGCATGCTGGAGCAGATCGATCCGGACCGGCCGTCGCCGGGCGTCGTCATTCCGTTCCATTCGCCGTCGCCGGACGAGGCCGACGGGCAGGGCGCCGAGTTCACCGGCTCGACGGTGACGACGCAGATGTTCTGGGATTCCGATTGGGGCAAGACCATCGAGACCGCCGCCTATTCGCTCTACCGCCGCCGCAACCCGGAGCTGGAGCAGAAGATCGACGCCGTCATCGACATGTATGGCAAGCTGCAGCAGGAGGACGGCTATCTCTCCAGCTGGTACCAGCGCATCCAGCCTGGGCTGCGCTGGACCAATCTGCGCGATTGCCACGAGCTCTACTGCGCCGGCCATCTGATCGAGGGCGCGGTCGCCTACTTCCAGGCGACGGGCAAGCGCAAGCTGCTCGACATCATGTGCCGCTACGCCGACCACATCGCCTCGATGTTCGGCCCGGAGCCCGGCAAGAAAAAGGGCTATTGCGGCCATGAGGAGATCGAGCTGGCGCTGGTCAAGCTGGCGCGGGTGACGGGCGAGAACAAGTATATGGACCTGGCGAAGTACTTCATCGACCAGCGCGGCCTTGAGCCGCATTATTTCGACGAGGAGGCGCGCGCCCGCGGCGCCGATCCGAAGGCCTATCACTTCAAGACCTACGAGTATAACCAGTCGCACAAGCCGGTGCGCGAGCAGGACAAGGTCGTCGGCCATGCGGTGCGGGCCATGTATCTCTATTCCGGCATGGCCGATATCGCGACCGAATATGGCGACGACACGCTGCGCGTGGCACTTGACCGGCTCTGGGACGATCTGATGACCAAGAGCCTCTATGTCACCGGCGGCCTCGGGCCGTCGGCGCACAATGAGGGCTTCACCAGCGACTACGACCTGCCCAACGAGACAGCCTATGCCGAGACCTGCGCCTCGGTCGGCCTGGTGTTCTGGGCAAGCCGCATGCTCGGCATGGGGCCGAACGCCCGCTACGCCGACATGATGGAGCGCGCGCTCTACAACGGCTCGATCTCCGGCCTGTCGCTCGACGGCTCGCTGTTTTTCTATGAGAATCCGCTGGAGAGCAGGGGCGGTCACCACCGTTGGAAATGGCACCGCTGCCCCTGCTGCCCGCCCAATATCGGCCGCATGGTGGCCTCGATCGGCAGCTATTTCTACGGCCTCGCCGACGACGCGCTGGCCGTCCATCTCTATGGCGACTCGAACGCCCGCTTCGAGATCGCCGGCCGCCAGGTCACCCTGGTCCAGACGAGCAACTATCCCTGGGACGGCGCCGTCGCGATCGAGGTCGGGCCGGATGCGCCGGTTGCGTTCACGCTTCACCTGCGCGTGCCGGCCTGGTGCCGCAAGGCGGCGCTTCGGATAAACGGCAAGCTGGTCGATCTCGAGGCGGCGACGGTCGACGGCTATGCCGCGATCCGCCGCGAATGGCGCGAGGGCGACACGGTCGAGCTCGACCTCGAAATGTCGATGGCGCGCCTCTTCGCCAACCCGAATGTGCGCCAGGACATCGGTCGCGTGGCGCTGGCGCGCGGCCCGCTGATCTATTGCGTCGAGGAAACCGACAATGGCGGTGGGCTGCATCGCTTCGCCCTGCCGCGCGAGGCAAGGCTCGAGGCGCATGCCGAGCCGAGCCTGCTCGGCGGCGTCGTCACCCTTTCGGCCATCGGCAGCAGGGCCGAGACGGAAAACTGGGGCCACGATCTCTATCGTCCCGAATCGCCGGCGATCGAGGCGACAAAGCTCAAGGCAATTCCCTATTTCGCCTGGGACAATCGCGACCCCGGCGAGATGCTGGTCTGGCTGAGGGAAGGGTAGGGCGGCAATCTACAGATGCACGAAAGCCGTCAGCGGCAGGTGATCGGAGGCGACGCGCGACAGCGGCGTGTCATGCGCCTCGACGCCTGAAACCAAACCGTGCCGGTTGCCCATGATCCGGTCGAGCGCCAGCACCGGCAGGCCCGACGGGAAGGTCGGCACCGCCGGCGGCGTCGGCCCGAAGGTCGTGTGCAGCGTGTTCAGCGCCGAGCGGTTGCCGAGCCGCCATTCGTTGAGGTCGCCGAGCAAGAGCGTCGGCCTTTCGTCGGCGCTGCTCATGATGTCGAGCACGACGCGGGCCTGTTCGGAGCGCGAGCGGCGCAAAAGGCCGAGATGGGCGGCGATCACGCGCAGCGACCGTTTCTCGTCAAGATCGATCTCGGCGACCAGCGCGCCGCGCGGCTCCAGTCCCGGCAGCTTGAGCTGGTGGACGTCGCGCACGGTGCCGCGCTTGAACAGGAGCACATTGCCGCGCCAGCCATGCCCCTTGCCGTTGCCCGAGACCGGCACCGGCACCAGTCCCGTCTCCAGCTCCAGGCGGGCGAGATCGAGCAGCCCGGCCCTGTCGCCGAAGCGGTTGTCGGCTTCCTGCAGGGCGATCACGTCGGGGCTCATTTCGCGGATGACGCGGGCCGTCCTGTCAGGGTCGAATCTGCGGTCCGTGCCGATGCATTTGTGGACGTTGTAGGAGGCGACGACGATTTCAGTGTCGTTGACTCGCTTGCGCGGCGTCGCCTTCGCCTTGCGCGCGCTCCTGGCGCGGATCGACAGGAGCACGGTCTCCGGCAGGCTGCGTCCCTTGATGTCGTTTGTCTCCATAGTCCCGATGCTCGATTCCGTTCTAAAGATAGGGTGATCCCAGCCACAGCAAACGGTCGAAGACGCGGATTACGAATGGCCTTGCATTCAGCGTCTCCAGCGTCACCGGCTGGGCGGTCGAGATGGCAGCCGCAATGCGGGCGTCGATCTCGGCGGCGAAGTTCTTGTCCAGGACTTCCATGTCGATCTCGAAATTCAGCCTCAGCGAGCGCGCGTCCAGATTGGAGGAGCCGACATAGGCCCACACGCCGTCGATCGCCATCAGCTTGGAATGATCGAACGAGCCCTCGTGGCGCCAGACCCGGCAATAATGCTTCAAAACCTGGTCGAACTGCGCCGTCATCGCATGATCGACGAGGAAAAGGTTGTTCACTGCCGGCACGACGATGTCGATTTCGACGCCGCGGCGGCCAGCCGTGGTCAACGCGCTGATGAACTCCCGGTCCGGCAGGAAATAGGGCGACATGATGCGGATCGATTTGCGGGCGACCGAAAACGCTCCCATCAGCAGCTTCAGGTTGGTTTCGTTGGACGCGTCCGGCCCGGTCGCCACCGCGCGCACCAGCACCGGCTGCCCGGGCGGCGCCGCGGCGCGCTCAACCTGCCACGGACCGTCCTTCAAGGCCTCGTTGCCGGCAAAGCGCCAGTCCTCGGCGGCAACCGAGAACAGGTCGGCCACCACCGGTCCGGTGACCTCGAAATGGGTGTCCCGCGAACTGTCGGAACCGGCGAATTCGGCCGAGAATCCCTTGCGGATGTTCATGCCTCCCGTGAACGCCACCGCGCCGTCGACGATCAGGATCTTCCTGTGCGTCCTCAGATTGGCATAGGGAAGTCTCAGACCCATGACGATGTTGCCGTTGAAGAGGTCGACGCTGACGTTGGCCTCCCTGAGTTGTTTCAGGATGCTCGGCACCGAATAGCGCACGCCGACGGCGTCGATCAGCACGCGCACGGTGACGCCGCGCTTGACGGCGTTGCCGAGCGACTGGACGAAAAGCGCCCCGACCGCATCATTGTCGAAAATATAGGTTTCGAGCAGGACGCTTCTTTGCGCCGTGTCAATTGCCCGACACATCGCCGTATAGGCCTCGTCGCCGGTCTTGAGCACGGCGATGGTGTTTCCGGAGGTCAGCGGACGCCGCGCCACCCTGTCGCCAAGCGTCTTCAACCCGGTGAAGCGCTGGCCGTATTCGGCGTTGATCAGGGCTTCCAGCGCGACATCGCGGTCGTGCCGGGCGGCGGCGGCCTCGGGTGAGACCGGCCGCATCGCGCTGATCGTCGCACGGCGGATGCGGTTGATGCCGGCAATGGCGTAGATGATCGCGCCGAGAAAGGGCGAGAGCAGCATCACGCCGACCCAGCCGGTGGCGGCGCGCACGTCTTCCTTGGTCATGATGGCATGCACGATGCCGACCGCCGCCATCGCCAGCGAGAGGATCAGGATAAGCGTCGACCAGTGACTCGCAATCGCGTCAAGCATTGACCCGACTATGGAGCGAGCCGGGCCGGAAAGGCAATGCGGCGGGTTATTCCAGCGCTCATTCAGCCATCGGTCGAGATGGTTACGGCCCTCCAGGCTTCGATCTCCTGCTGCAGGCGTTCGATACGCTCGGACACGAGCCTGAGGGCGTCGCTGCCAAGCAGAAGCTGCGGCGGCGGAGCTTCGGATTCCACCAAAGCCAATACGGCCGTTGCGAGCTTGTCCGGATCGCCAAGCTGCTTGCCGCTTTTCGTCAGCCGGGCTTCCCGGATCGGGTCGAACAGCGCGTCATAATCCGCGATAGACCTTTCGGTCCGGACCATGGAACGTCCGGCCCAGTCCGTCCGGAAGGAACCGGGGCAGATGGCGGTAACGCGAACGCCAAACGGGGCCATTTCCGAACGCATCACCTCCGATATGCCCTGGAGCGCGAACTTGCTGCCGCAATAGTAAGCAATGCCCGGCATCGTGATCATGCCGCCCATCGAAGTGACATTGACGATGAAGCCACGGCGTCGCTCGCGGAACCTCGGAAGAAACGCCTTGGCGACCGCCACGGCGCCGAAGACGTTCACGTCGAACTGGCGCCGCATCTCTTCGAGCGGCGACTCTTCAAGCACCCCTTCGTGGCCATAGCCGGCATTGTTGATCAGGACATCGACGGGCCCGTGCTCTTTCTCCGCCTGCGCGACGACGTCCGGCACGCGGTCGAACTCCGTGACATCGCACATGACCGTCCGCATCGCGGGCAGGGATCTGCCGAGTGCCGCGCGTGACGTCTCGGACCGTACGGTCCCAATGACCGTATGGCCCGTCTGGATGGCGGCGGAAGCGATGGCGAGGCCAAAGCCGGAATTGGCGCCGGTGATGAAGAAGGTCTTTTTCGCCATGGTCTGCGGTCCTTTGTTGATCGAGTGCGCGTTGGCAAATAGTATTGGGCGATGGGATCTTCGATTGCGTTTTCTATGAATGGCTTGCCAAATCCTATTGGATTCGACGCCGGACGAAGACGGGAACTGGTCGACCTGGCCGGAGCTCTCGGCGAACGCATTGGATACAACGCGACCGCGCTCGAGAGCGTACGGGTGCTCCGGACGGAGGCCGTGCTCCATGACGTCCCGGTGCTTTATGAGCCGGGCGCGGTGTTCGTCCTGCAGGGAAGCAAGCGAGGCATCCTCGAACAGGAGGTCTACCTCTACGACGAAGAACACTATCTGGCGGTGTCGGTGCCGGTTCCGTTTCGAATGGAGTCGATGGCCAGCCCCGATCGTCCGCTGCTTGCCGTCTATGTCGAGTTTGACATGCGGCTGGCGGCCGAGATTGCAGGGCGGCTGGAGACGCATTCCGCAATGGGAAGCGACAGGCCGCAAAGTCTCATATCGAACAGGATGGAGGCCGATATCGAGGATGTGCTGCTGCGCCTTTTGAAGGCGCTTCGCAACCCTGCCGAGACCGCCATTCTTGGATCAGGCCTGCTGCGCGAGCTGCATTACCGGGTGCTGATTGGCCCGCAAGGCGGCGCAATGATCGCGGCCTTGCAGCAAAGGGGCAGGTCGGGAAGGATCGTGCGGAGCCTTGCGTGGCTGCGGGAAAACTACAGCTGCGAAATCTCGGTTGCCAATCTGGCGAGAGAAGCAGGCATGAGCGTGCCTTCCTACCACGTCCATTTCAGGGAGATGACCGGAAGCAGCCCGATGCAGTACGTGAAAGCCATGCGGCTGCACGAGGCAAGACTGATGATCGCACGCAAGGGCACGATCGCTCAGGCCGCGGCTTCGGTCGGCTATGCGAGCGCGGCTCAGTTCAGCCGTGACTTCAAGCGGCATTTTGGGCGCACGGCTTCTGAAGAGACGAACTGGGTCCGTGGCCATCTGGGCGAGCTTGCCTGGGCGGGGTAGTCCGCCGTTGGCGCTCAGCCGGCTCCTCGGTCCATGGCTTCCTGAAGAAGCCCGACAGAATATTCGGACCCGCTTCTCCGGGCCGCAGCCTGATCCCGTCCTCGAAACAGTTCAGGGTCACGCAGTCGAAGCCGTTGTGCGCGAGCAGCGCCACCAGCGAGTCGCGGTCGAAGTGGTGCAGGTGCTCGTTGGGGAGGCGCATGCGCCAGGTCCGGAACCAAGCGTCGCCGTCGGCGCCCAGCTCACGCCAGCGGCAATAAGGGACGGCGACGGCCAGATGCCGGGTCTGCAGGCGGGCGAGGAAACTGAGATCCGGGATGTGTTCGAGCACGTCGAACATGGCGACGAGATCCCACGAGCCAGCGAGCGCCTCCTCCCAATCGACAAAGCGGACACCTTGGGGCAGCGGAAACTCGGCGATGTCGCAGCCGGCGCAATCGGCGACGCCGGTAATCTTGGCGGCTTCGATGAATGTGCCGGTGCCATATCCGATTTCCAGCACCGAGCGCGGAACCTCGCCGGTGATCCCCAGCACCCAGCCAAGCCGCTGATAGCCGAGCTTGATGGTCCGGTCGCTCAGGTCCTCGTAGTAGGAGATGTATTTTTTGTCGTACTTGATCGGCGTGAAGTCGATCTGGTGGATCACGCCGAATTCGTCCGCCTCATAGTTATCCAGCATTCAGACGCCGCCTCCGCATCCGAATTCTCTACATGGCAGAGCTAAACGCAACGTAACGGGAACGCTGAGCGCTTGCGTCAAATCCCGTTGGTGCGCCTCGCCATCAGCCGCAGCCAAGGCGTCAGATGGAAGCCCGCCATCAACAGATACATCGGCGCCATACCGCTCAGCACCGAGGCGCCCGTCATGCACATCGTGTCGTGGTCGCCATAGGCAGCCGTCAGCAGCGCCATCATGGCGAAGGTTGGCGCCGCGGCGAGGCAGAGCCAGTCGGCGAGGCGGAAGCTGCTCGGGCGAGGGTTGTCGATGCTCATGACATTCACCTTCTGAAGCGGTCAGGTTTGCAGGGGTCAGAGAGACAAGGCTTGGCGAGATCGGCTTCGGCGGCGCGGGTCGCGCCGCCGGAGTTGCTTCACGCTCAGGCGCTCTTGTTGCGGAACGCCGCTTCGCCGGCATCCGAGACCTCGACCCATCTCTGGTCAGGCGCGGCGCCTTCTTCGTAATTGTCGTGCCAGTTCCACCATTTGTAGGTCTGGGTCTGCGGATAGCCCTCGGGCGAATCCTCCCACACCTCCTGACGGCCGAGCGGCGTGACGTCGAGATAGCTCCACACGGTGCCGAAGGCTTCGTCGCCGCGGTTGTTGACGAAATAGGTGCGGAAGATGCGCTTGCCGTCATGGATGAAGACGTTGTGGCCGTGCCATTGGTCGACGCCGAAATCCTTATCCCAGCTGTCGGTGATGGTGTACCAGGGCATTTTCCAGTCCATCTGTTGCTTCAACCGCTGGATGTCGGCCTGCGGCGCGCGCGAGGCATAGGCAAGCGTGGTGTCGCGGGCGTTGAGATGGGCGAGGTTACCGACCATGTCGGCGCCGAGCGAGCAGCCGCGACAGGCGTGCTCCGGCCAGCCATAGACGCCCGGCTCGAAGAAGGCGCGGTAGATCACGAGCTGGCGGCGGCCTTCGAAGAGGTCGAGCAGGCTCACCTTGCCGTTCGGGCCGTCGAACACATAGTCCTTGGTGACTTCCATCCACGGCATGCGGCGGCGTTCGGCGGCCAATGCGTCGCGGGCGCGGGTCATCGCCTTTTCCTTGACCAGCATTTCTTCATAGGCGCCTTCCCACGCTTCCTGCGAAACGACCGGCGGTGTCTTCATCTGTTGGGTCATTGCTCTTGTCCCGTTCTTGGGTTTGGTTTGGGGTGACAGGGACAGACATAGGCCGCATGCTTCGATGGTGAGAGTTACAAGTGTGACGCGATTTGATCCGCCGGGCCCTGAGGCGGCGGCATGGACTCGCTGATCAACGCCGCCGGGCGCGCACTCGCCGCGGGCGATCCGCTGGGCGCCTTGAAGCGCGTCGCCCTGCGCGACGACGCGCCGGCGCTGGCGCTGCGCGGCATCGCGATGGCGCAGCTCGGCGATTTCGCCAAGGCCAAGGCGCTGCTGAAGGACGCCGTCCGCTCCTTCAGCCCGAAGGAGGCGGTCGCACGCGCGCGCTGCGTCGTCGCCGAGGCCGAGATCGCGTTGGTCTCGCGCGACCTCGGCTGGCCGGAGAAGGCCTTGCGGTCCGCACGCGCCACGCTTGCCGCGCATGGCGACCGGCTGAACGCCGCCTATGCCGGCAGCCTCGAGGCGCGCCGCCTCATCCTGATCGGCCGGCTCGACGAGGCCGAGCGGCTGCTTTCGGATTTCGATCCGGCGCCGCTGCCGCCGGTTGCGCGCGTCGCGCATGAACTGGCCGCGGCCGGCATCGCGGTCAGGCGTCTGAGGACAAAGGCGGCGCGCTCGGCGTTCGGTCGGGCATCGCTGGCCGCTTACGAAGCCAACATCCCGGCCTTGAAGGCCGAAGTCGAAGCGGCATCCCTGGTCTTGAACACGCCGGTCGGCAGGCTGATCGCGCGCGGCGCAGAGAAAGATCTGCTGCTCGACGAGGTCGAGGCGTTGCTGAGCTCGGGCGCGCTGGTCATCGATGCCTGCCGCAACGTGGTGCGCGAGGCCGATGCGGTCGTCTCGCTGGCGACACGGCCGGTGCTGTTCGCGCTGGCGCGCACGCTTGCCGAGGCATGGCCGGCGGATGCCTCGCGTGAGATGCTGTTGAGACGCGCCTTTCGGGCAAGGCACGCGGATGAATCTCATCGCGCGCGGCTGAGGGTCGAGATGGGGCGGCTGCGCGCCGAGCTCGCTGGGTTGGCCGATATCAATGCGACCGCCGCCGGGTTTGCGCTGACGCCCCTCAAAGCCGCCGACGTCGTCGTGCTGGCGCCGCCTGTCGAGGAGGAACACGGCGCGGTGCTCGCTTTCCTGACCGACGGCGAGGCCTGGTCGAGCTCGGCGCTGGCGATCGCGCTCGGCGCCAGCGCGCGCACCGTGCAGCGGGCGCTGGAAGAGCTGTCGACGCAGAACAAGGTGCAGCCGGTCGGCCGGGGCCGGGCGCGCCGCTGGATGATGCCGCCGGTGACCGGATTCCCGACTGTGTTGTTACTCCCGGGGCCGCTGCCGACCGACTAGTCTGCGGCCATTGTTCGAATGGAGGCTGAAAATGAAACGAGCCGCTGCCGAGATCCTGCGCGAATATGGACCGTTCCCCGGCGTCGAGCGCGTCAATGGCGTCACCTATGACGGCCAAAATATCTGGTTCGCCAGTGGCGACAAGCTGAACGCGCTCGATCCCGACAGCGGCAAGATCGTGCGTACGATCGATGTCGCCTCGCATGCCGGGACTGCCTTCGATGGTGAGTATCTCTACCAGATTGCCGAGGATCGCATCCACAAGGTCGACCCGAAGATCGGCAAGGTCGTCGCCACCATTCCTGCCCCCGGCAATGGCGGGGACTCAGGCATGGCGTGGGCCGAGGGTTCGCTTTGGGTCGGCGAATACCGGGCGCACAAGATCCATCAGATCGATCCTGAAACGGGCAGTGTGATCCGCACGATCGAATCCAAGCGCGTCGTCACGGGCGTCACCTGGGTCGATGGCGAGCTCTGGCATGCCACCTGGGAGGGCGAGGAGGGCGATCTGGTGCGCGTCGACCCCGACACGGGCGACGTACTGCAGGAACTGGCGATGCCCTCCGGGGTGTCGGGGCTGGAATCCGACGGCGGCGGCTGCTTCTTCTGCGGTGGCGGCAGCAGCGGCAAGATCAAGGCCGCAAAGCGTCCGGGGCAGGGCGCGACGGAGAAGGTTTCCGCTCCCCGCAAATAACGGGAAGGTCAAGCCGTTATCCGGCACCGACTGAAAGCTTGCAAGTCACCAGGTGAGGTCGCGGCCTTCGAGATTATCGTCCGGAACGATCTGTGCTTGGCGACCAGGACTGGTGTAAGGGGCCAGGTAGGCCAAGCGGAGTGCATCGCTCCACAGGCCGGGTATGGCACTGAGTGACGCGCCGATTGCAAGCCTTGGAAGGCTTGGCCGTGGTAGATTGAAGCGTCGGACAGCGGTCGGGGCGGTGGTGAGGATGTCAGCCATGATAGCCCTCCTATGACGAAGAACATGACACCGCTTTCCACTCCGGTCCTTGGCTTTGACCTGAAGAATCCTGAACAGGCCTGAAGTTCGCCTTCAGGATGATCTTGGGTTATCTTGTTGGATTATCTTGGCCGTGAGGGACGGATTCTTGGCCAATGGACTTGGAGTTCGGCAACTATCGTTTGAAGCGAACCGAGCGGCAGCTACTGGGGCCGAATGGGCCGGTGGAGCTTTCGACCCGCTCCTTCGACATCCTTGCCAGTTTGCTCGAGAAGCCGGATGAGGTGATCGGCAAGACCGAACTTTTCGATGCGGTCTGGCCGGGCCTGGTGGTGGAGGAGAACACGCTGCAGGTCCATATTTCGGCACTGCGCAAGGTTCTTGACGCCGGCACAATCATGACCGTGCACGGTCGGGGCTACAAATATGCGGGACCGAGGCCCGTTCCGGCTGCACCTGTTGTGGATGACGCCTCGCCGCAGACAAAACCATCCATCGCCGTCCTTCCCTTCGCCAATCTGAGCGGCGATTCGGCGCAGGAAATCTTCTGCGAAGGATTGGCGCTCAACATCGTCGCCAACCTCGGGCGCTTTCACGAGCTGTTCGTCATCGACAGGTTTTCGACCCTGGCCTATCGGAACCGGACGGTGACATCGGCCGAGGCCGCGTGAACTTTCAGTTCGCTACATCATAGAGGGAAGCGTTCAGAAAGCTGGTGACCGCATCCGCGTCTCTGTCCAACTTGTCGACGGAGCCGACAATCGGCAGCTTTGGACCGAGATCTATGACCGGCAACTGACCGATATCTTCGCGGTCCAGGACGAAATCACCGGCATGATCATAGGAACGCTTGCGTCCGGCTATGGCGGCAGACTCGGCAAGGCCTGGCGTGATCGAAGCAAGTCCGCCGGACTTGAGAGTTTCGTTGCCCTGGATCACATGCAGCGCGCAATTGATGCCTGTCGTTTCAACAAGGAAGGAGAGAGCCTCGCCAGGAAGCATCTGACGAAGGCGATTGAATGTGATCCAACGCTTGCCAAGGCCTACAGCAAAATGGCTTTGAGTCATCTTGCCGACGCCTGTTGCGGCTGGGCTGACGACTACGACGTCTCGATGGAATTGGCCCGACGATGGGCAATCAAGGCAATCGCCTGCGACGATGGCGATTCCTGGTCCCATTGGGCCCTCGCCAACTATCATTTGTACACAGCAAATCATGGCGTGGCGCTCGATGCGTTCCGAAAGGGCCTCGAATGCAATCCCAACGACGCCGAGGTGACGACCGACTACGGGCTTTGCCTCAGCTATGCGGGCAGGGGGGAAGAGGGCATCGAACATGCGCGCAAAGCCATGCGCCTCAACCCGTATCACTATGAATGGTACACTTCTCAACTGGGCCAGATCTATTTCGATACCCGCCACTATGACAAGGCCATCGCCACCTTTGCCAGCCTGCGTTCGCTGGATAGCGCGGTGATGCGTATCTATCAGGCGGCCAGCTTCGCGGCCGCCGGGAACCCGCAGCAGGCCCAGAAATCTGTGAAACGCGCTCTCGAACTCGATGCCGGCGCTACGCTGGAAAAATGGACCGATCCGAAGCTGGCGCCGTATGGCGATGCCGCTTACCTTGAGCATTTCCGGAAGAATCTACGCAAGGCCGGTCTGCGCGGCCGCGCGTAGACAAGGAAGAAGCTCCTCCCGGGCCGCGATCAGGTGCGGGTCAAGACCTGGATTGACACGAAACATCCAGCCTCGATCAGGCCGCCTCGCGCACCGGCCGCGCAACGCCTTTGTTTGAGATTTGGCCGGCATGCTGCCCGTCGACATGCGCCCAGGCCGGCCGCTCGAACAGGAAGGTGCCGAAGCCGATGCGCTTGACGATGAAATAGAGCACCACCGGGCTGATGACCGAGACAAGCAGCACAGCCAGGCTCAGCATGCCGGTGTCGGTCAGAAGGCCGCTCGCCAGCATGACACCGCGGAAGATCGACATCGGAATGGTGAAGGCGACATAGACGACCAGCGAATGCTCGCCGAGCCAGCGCAGCCACTCCATGGAAGCGAATTTCGACAGGAAGCCGCCGGCCACGCACAGCGCCACCGCGCCTGCGACGGCCAGCGTCAGATGCAGTGGCGGCCATGCCGCTAGGCCCATCTGCATGCCGACAGGTTGCACGGCATAGCCCGGCGAATAGACGAGCAGCCCGTTGACGAGCGCCCAGGCGAGCAGGCCCGCGACGGCGATCGCCGGACGAGCTTGTGTCCATTCGACCAGCCGAAATATCAGCGGCGCGAGCACGAAGCCGAGATAGAAGAACACGAAATAGGCCGCGAACTGCTCGAGCGCGTAGCTGTCGGGCTTCGGCGCCCACATTTGCAGCGCGGCGGCAGCCAAGATGACGATCCAGTGCGGCACGCGAAGCTCGCGCAGCACGCGGATCGCGATGCCGAAAACCGCCAGCATGTAGATGAACCACAAGACGCCATAGGGCTGGACGACGGCCATTGCCAGGTCGTGCAGCATGCCGGCGGGGTCGCGGCTGAAGATGCCGATCTTCAGCCCGATCGAGATGAGCGCCCACAGCACGTAGAAATAGAGATAGTGGACGACACGGCGGTCGACATAACGCCGCCACGGCCGGTCGATCACCTGCGACAGGAACAGGCCCGAGATCAGGAAGAATTCCGGCATGCGGAAGGGCGTCGCGAAGCCGATCACATAGTGCAGGAAGCCGACACCGCCGGTGTACTCGCCTGTGTTGTAGGCCGAATACATCATCACCACCAGGATGATGGAAAGGCCTTTTGCCGTGTCCACCCACGGCATGCGGTTGGGGCTGCTCATGCGCGATCTCAAGGAAAATTCAACTGCCGCGATTGTAGCGGACCGGCGAATGGCCCGCAGCAACAAGCTTACGATATCGTAAACGGAAACCTTGTTCGGGGCCCGCGTTAACCATCGCCTTACGGAGACTGGCCGGCGACATGCGTCTCGCGCATCGCCATCGCGACGATCGCGCCCGACAGGAATGTCAGCGCCGCGATGGCCCCGATCGCCGCGACGAAGCCGAAGAAATCGGCGATCAGGCCCGCGGTGAGGGCGCCAATTGCGTAGCCGAGGTCGCGCCAGAAGCGGTAGACGCTGAGCGAGCGCGCTCGCCACGACGGATGCGAGGCGTCCGAAACGGCCGCGATCAGGCTTGGATAGACCATCGCCGTGCCGAGGCCGAGCAGCAGGCTCGCCAGCAGCCACCAGCCGAATTCGCGCGTCATGGCGGTCAAGAGAAGTCCCGCCGCCTGCACCCACATGCCGGCGACGATCAGGCCCTTGCGGCCCCACCGGTCGCTGAGCGGCCCGGTCGCGACCTGCAGGACGCCCCACACCGCCGGATAGACGGCCTTGAGGATGCCGATGCGCTCGACGCCGAGCCCGTTGGCGACAAAGAAGAGCGGGAACAGCCCCCAGCTCATGCCGTCATTCAGATTGTTCACCAAGCCGGCCTGGGAGGCGGCGAACAGGTTACGGTCCCCGAACGAGGTCAGCATGAAGATCTCACGGAAGCTGAGCGGCGAAATCTGTTTTGGGTGATTGGCCAGTTCCAGCTCTACATGCCCGCGCGTGTCGCGCACCAGCAGGATGGACAGCGTCGCACCCAGGATCGCATAGCCGACGCCGAGATAGATCGGCACCGGACGCAGCCCGTAGCGGCTGGCGAGATAGCCGGTGAGGAAGGCGGTGACGCCGACGGCGAGGTAGCCGGCGAATTCGTTGAGGCCGACGGCCAGCCCGCGCGATTTCGGCCCGACGAGATCGACCTTCATGATCACCGTCATCGACCAGGCGAAGCCCTGGTTGATGCCGAGCAAGGCGTTGGCGGCCACGATCCAGCCCCAGCTCGGGGCCCAGATGATGATGAAGGGCACCGGCAAGCCGAACAGCCAGCCCAGGACCAGCACGCGCTTGCGGCCCCATCTATCGGCAAGCTGGCCGGAGACGAGATTGGCGCAGGCCTTGACCACGCCGAAGCTGACGATGAAGGAGACGATCAGCGTGGTGGAAGCGACGCCGAATTCCTCCGCGCCGATCAGCGGCACGACGGTCCGCTCGATGCCCACCATCCCGCCGACGAAGGCGTTGATCAGCACGAGCAGCGAAAACTGCTTCCAGTTGGCCTTGAGGCCGAGCGCGACGGCGGTGGCGTTCACACGGGAAAACCGGCCTTTCTGAAGCCTGATGTGAAAAGCTCGAGAGCGACTGGGTCGGCGAACGGGAGACCTGAAATCAGCCGAACAGTCACGTCGTGTTTCCTCATCAGTGTTTCCTCGACTTCAGCGCGCGCCTTCTCCATCTCGCCTAAATGCGCGTAAGTCGCCGCGAGGAAGGCATGAGTGAAGAAATGGTCTCCGGCCCTCTGATACGAACCGACGGCTTCCGAGTATCTTCCAAGCAGGAAGAGCGAACTGCCCTTCACCTCCCAGAACCATGTCGGAGGTAACGGGTCGCGCAGTAACGCGCTTTGGAGCACGTTGAGCGCCGTCTCGGCCCGTCCGCCATAATTGAGCCAGCTTGCGTAATCTCCTGCGATGTTCACGTCCAGCGGGTTCAGCGAGCGTGCTCGCTCGAAATGCATTCCCGCATCGCTGTGCTGGCGCATGTGCGTAAGCACCAGCCCCATGCTCTGGTGACAGACGCCGTCGCTCCTGTCGAGATCGAGCGCCGTTCGGGCCGAGTCCCAAGCCTTCTGTAGCGTCCTCGGATCGTTGTCATACCAGAATCTGCCAACGGCTGCCTGGGCGAGGAAGGCGTGGCCTTGAGCGAAGGTCGAATCGAGCTCGACGCACCGAACGAACAGCGGCTCGGACTTGTCCAGTTCATATCGATGGAAGAGCGCGCGCCCTTGCAGATAGTAGTCGTATGCATCCCAATCGGCTGGAGGCTTGCGCCTGGAGCGGCTTGCCGAGTCGGCCTCCGTTTGGCCCTCGACCATCGAGGCGATGAGAGCGGCAACCTCGTCTTGCAATGTGAAGATGTCGTTGAGGGCCCGATCGTACCGTTGGGCCCACAGGTGGGTGCCGGTGGCGGCATCAATCAATTGTGTGGTGATGCGAATGCGTTCACCGAGCTTTCGTATGCTGCCTTCGACGAGGTAGCGAACCCCGAGTTTGCGACGGACTTCGGCGATGTCCGGTACCGGATGGCGAAACTGAAAAGACGAGTTGCGTGCGATGACGAGGAGGGAGCGAAATCTGGCCAGCTCCGTGATTATGTCCTCGGTTATGCCGTCACTGAGATATTGCTGGTCCTGGTCGCCGCCCAAATTGGCAAAAGGCAGCACCGCAATCGACGGTTTGCCGGATGCCGGCATCGGTTTGGAGGATGTGCTCGCCACCGGCTCAATCGTCCCGGTGAAGCGGTAGCCGACGCGAGGCACGGTGGCGATCCACTCGCCGCCGTTGTCAGCCGGACCAAGAACCTTTCTTAGTGTCGCGATCTGGACGGTAAGGTTGCCTTCCTCAACGGCGGTCCCCGGCCAGGCAGCGTCCATCAGCTCAGCCTTGGTCACGATTTCGCCGGGCCGTGCCGCAAGCGCGGCAAGCAACGTCAGCCCACGATGCCCAACGGCGATCGGGGTACGCTCTTTAAGGAGCGTCCCGGTGTCGGGATCGAGTACGAACGGACCAAAAGCGATGCGAGTCCCCTGCATCTGGGCATATTAAGCGTTTCGACAGTTTTCGGGAAAGGGTTGGAGAACGGCTAAACCGCAGCCGAGGCTCGGTCGGACGTTCCGCGCCGCCTCGAGGACGGCATGCCGGAATGGAAAGCCGCCGGCCTGCTGGTGGCGGCGGCCGCCTGATGATGCGGCTGGTTGATTGACCCGGGCGCGCCGGCAGATCAACGTGCGATGGCCTGCGAAAGCTGATAGCATCCCTCGATGCTTTCTCCACGAGGCTGAGGGTCACCATGTCTGCGCGTTTCTATTCGCTCCTGCTAACGTTTCTCCTGATTGCGCCCAGCGCCTTCTCCGAGACGCTGAAGCTTCCGGACAATCTGACGGGGTTCAGTTCCCCTGCCGGAGAGAGCTTTCTTGCCGAGAGCATGGCGAAGGAAGCCTATTTCCCCCTCGCGAGCAACTTTCTCACGCAAAAGACGCAGGCCTATTGCGGCGTGGCCAGCATCGTCATGGTGCTGAACGCGCTCAACGTTCCGGCGCCTTCGGTGCCCGAATACGAACCCTACAAGACGTTCACGCAGGATAATGTCCTGAACGAGCGCACGGAAACCATTCTTCCTCGTCAGGTCCTCGACAAGCAGGGAATGACGCTCGACCAGATCGGGGCCATTCTTTCCACCCAGCCTATCAAGGCTGAGGTCCGCCATGCTTCGGATGCCAGCCTCGAGCAGTTTCGCACCCAGGCCAGTTCGTTCCTTGCCAAGCCCGGGCACTTCGTCATCGTCAATTATCTGCGCAAGGCGATGGGCCAGGAGAAGGGCGGGCATATATCGCCGCTGGCCGCTTACGACGAGAAAGCGGACAGGTTCCTGATCCTCGATGTCGCCCGCTACAAATATCCGCCGGTATGGGTGACGACGGCCGACCTGTTCGGAGCGATGAACACGGTCGACAGCGACAACGAGAACAAAACCCGCGGATATGTGCTGATATCGTCGCCTTCGGGACAGTAGTTCAGCCGAACTTGCGGCTGATACTGCCCACAAGGGACATGCCTCTCATACCTTGCAGAAGTCGGCGGGGCGCATTCGTGCGTAGCCCGCCCCTGCAGGCGAGCCGCGCTAATCGTGCCGCCGTAAAATATCAGTCCTTGGCGCGCTCGACGTAGGAGCCGTCTGCGGTCATCACCACGATTCGCGTGCCGGCGGAGATGTGCGGCGGCACGGCGGTGCGCACGCCGTTGGAGAGCACGGCCGGCTTATAGGAGGAAGACGCCGTCTGGCCCTTGGTGACCGGCTCGGTCTCGACCACCTCGAAGGTGGCGCGCTGCGGCAGCGTCAGCGAGATCGGCACGCCGTTGAACTGGGCGAGCTGAACGGCCATGCCTTCCTGCAGATAGGGCGCGAAATCGCCGACCACGGCTTCCGAAGCCACGACCTGGTCGTAGCTTTCCGGGTTCATGAAGTGAAAACCCTCGCCGTCGGAATAGAGGAAGGTGTGCTCGCGCTCCTCGACATAGGCGCGCTCGACCATTTCGGTCGTGCGGTAGCGTTCCGAGACCTTCACCCCGTCGCCGATACGGCGCATGTCGAGCTGGGTCACCGGCGTGCCCTTGCCAGGGTGGATGTTTTCGGCAAAGAGGATGACATAGAGCTTGCCGTCCTTATCGACGACGTTGCCTTTGCGTAAGGAGCTGGCGATGACCTTGACCACGATATTCGATCCCGTTCGAGTTTTTCGGCCTGCAAGCGTCGATTTCCGCGAAGCGGCGACGGCGGCCATCGCGTGCGCCCTAGCGCATCTTGCGCCGAACCGCCAGCCTTCCCGGCGATTTTCCTGCCCATGACCGCCGCTTCGCCCTGGTGGATGCCCGACATCCATGCCGACCGCCGGCCCCGGCTGATGGCGCGCAACGCCATCGCGGCGGCACTTCGCGGCTGGTTCGCGGAACGTGATTTCATCGAGGTGACGACCTCGGCGCTGCAGGTTTCGCCGGGCAACGAGGCGCATCTTTCCGCCTTCGCCACCGAGGCGATCGGACCCGACGCGTCGCGCCGGCCGCTCTATCTCCACACCTCGCCGGAATTCGCCTGCAAGAAGCTGCTCGCCGCCGGCGAGGAGCGCATCTTCAGCCTGGGCGCCGTCTGGCGCAACCGTGAGCGTGGGCCGCTGCATCATCCCGAGTTCACGATGCTCGAATGGTACCGCGTCGGCGAAGCTTACGAGCGCCTGATGGACGACTGCGCCGAATTCCTGGCGCTTGCCGCGGAGAAGGCCGGCTCCAGGCGTTTCCGTTTTCGCGGACGCGAGGCCGACCCCTTCGCCGAGCCGGAGCGGCTGAGCGTGGCGGAGGCCTTCACTCGATATGCCTGCATCGACCTTCTGGCGACCGTCGCGGCTGACGGGAGCACGGATCGCGACGGACTTCATGCCACGCTGGTCAAGGCTGGCCTGCGCACCGCGCCCGACGACAATTGGGCCGATCTGTTCAGCCGGGTGATGGTGGAGAAGATCGAACCGGCGCTGGGGCAGGGGCGGGCCACCATCCTTTACGGCTATCCGATTTCGGAAGCGGCACTTGCCCGCCCGAGCGCCGAGGATCCGCGCGTTGCCGAGCGCTTCGAGCTTTATTGCTGCGGCGTCGAGCTCGCCAACGCCTTCGGCGAGCTTACCGACCCGGCAGAGCAGCGCCGCCGCTTCCTCGCCGAGATGGACGAGAAAGAGCGCGTCTATGGCGAGCGCTATCCGCTGGACGAGGATTTCCTGGCGGCCTTGGCCATCATGCCGCAGGCAAGCGGCTCGGCGCTGGGCTTCGACCGGCTGGTGATGCTGGCGACGGGGGCAACGAGGATCGAGGACGTGATCTGGGCGCCGGTGGCCGGATAGCACGCCCTTTTCGGCCCTGCGCATCCACACGAACCACCGCGATTGCCTTGAGATTGCCGCATCCGCCATTGCACTAGCGTGGATGGAACAATAGATGGTGCGACAGCTGGCGCTTCGGCATGCACAAGACGATGCGACAGGTGCCGCAGGGCGTGACAAAGTGCATGGCCCTGACAGATTGCATGAACAAACGGGAACAACCTTATGACCAACCGGCTCGACGCAGCGAAATTGACCGATCGCGTGACGGCGCTCGTCGAGGCTGCCAGGCGTGCCGGCGCCGACGCGGCCGACGCGGTGGCGGTGCGCGGCCGCTCTACCGGCGTGTCGGTGCGGCTGGGCAAGGTCGAGGGCACCGAATCGTCGGAGAGCGAGGATATGTCGCTGCGCGTCTTCGTCGGCCAACGCGTGGCGAGCGTCTCGGCGACCGCCGCTTCCGATCCGAAATCGCTTGCCGAGCGGGCCGTCGCCATGGCCAAAGTCTCGCCCGAGGATCCGTTCCAGAGCCTCGCCGATCCCGCGTTGCTCGCCCGCAATTTGCGCGACCTCGACCTTTTCGATCCGACCGAGGTACCGGCCGACCAGTTGAAGGAGGCGGCCCTTGCCGCCGAAGCGGCCGCATTGGCCGTCAAGGGCGTCACCAA
Organism: Mesorhizobium sp. M2A.F.Ca.ET.043.05.1.1; assembly: GCF_003952445.1. Lineage (NCBI taxonomy): Bacteria > Pseudomonadati > Pseudomonadota > Alphaproteobacteria > Hyphomicrobiales > Phyllobacteriaceae > Mesorhizobium > Mesorhizobium sp. M2A.F.Ca.ET.043.05.1.1. The sequence goes on along the minus strand of NZ_CP034446.1, from coordinate 2,256,856 downwards.
TTCCTCCGGTAGCAGCGCTAGCGCCGGACTGGGCGGCCTCGTGCTCGCCACCTCGCATGGCTTTGTCGGCCAGTATGTCGCCTCGCGTTTCTCGCGCTCGACCAGCGTCATAGCCGGGGAGGGCACGGCTATGGAGCGCGACTATGAATTCTCCTCGCGCCAGCATTTCGCCGATCTCGACGCGCCGGAAGAGATCGGCCGCAAGGCCGGCGAACGCGCCGTGCGCCGCCTCGGCGCCCGCAAGGCGGCGACCGGCCCGGTCGATGTGGTGTTCGATCCGCGCGTGGCGCGCGGCATCGCCGGCCATCTCGCCGGCGCCATCAACGGCGCGGCGGTCGCCCGCAAGACCAGCTTCCTGCGCGACATGATGGGCAAGCAAGTGGCCTCGGCCGCGATCACCGTCACCGACGAGCCTTTGCGCCGGCGCGGACAGGCCTCGCGCCCGTTCGACGGCGAAGGCGTCGAGGGCGGGAAGCTGCTGATGGTCGAGAAGGGCATCTTGAACCACTGGTTCCTGTCGACCTCGGCCGCGCGCGAGCTCGGTCTCGTCACAAATGGACGCGGCTCGCGCAGCGGCTCGTCGGTCTCGCCGTCCTCGACCAATCTCGCCATCGAGCCCGGTGAGCGTTCGCCGGACGACTTGATCGCGTCGCTGAAGCGCGGCTTTTACGTCACCGAGGTGTTCGGCCAGGGCGTCGACATGGTGACCGGAGAATACAGCCGCGGCGCCTCCGGCTACTGGATCGAGAACGGCGCGCTGGCCTATCCGGTGGCCGAGGTGACGATCGCCTCCAACCTGAAGACCATGTTCCTCAACATGGTGCCGGCGAGCGACCTCGACCGCAATTTCGGCACGGCTGCCCCGACGCTCCTGATCGAAGGGATGACCCTTGCCGGCGCTTGACCAACTGACATCGAGCGAGGCTGGGGACGACCTTGCATTGCTGCGCGAAGCCGCCCGCGAAGCCGGCGCCATCGCCATGGGCTATTTCGGCAACAACCCGCAGGTGTGGATGAAGGGCGGCACCTCGCCGGTGAGCGAGGCCGACCATGCGGCGGACGCCTATCTTTGCGAGACCTTGCTCAAGGCGCGTCCGGATTATGGCTGGCTGTCGGAAGAGACCGCCGATGACCACGCCAGGCTGTCGGCCCGCCGCACCTTCGTCGTCGACCCGATCGACGGCACGCGCGGCTTTCTCGACGGCCTGCATTCCTGGTGCGTCAGCGTCGCCGTGGTCGAGGACGGCCGCTCGCTGGCCGGCGTGCTCGAATGCCCGGCCAAGCATGAGACTTACTGGGCCCTGCCGGGCGAGGGCGCCTATCTCAACGACAAGCGCATCCATGTGCGTCCGCTGGGTGAGAGCGTCGATATCGGCGGACCCAAGCCGCTGGTCGACCTGATGCCGGAAGTCTGGCACGACAGGCTGCGGCGGGCCGCCTACATCCCCTCGCTTGCCTATAGGCTGGCGATGATCGCCGCCGGCAAGCTCGATGCGACCTTCGTCAAGCCGAATGCGCATGACTGGGACATCGCCGCCGCCGATCTCATCCTCGCCGAGGCTGGCGGCGCACTGCTTGATCGCGCCGGCAAGCCGCCGCGCTATGCCGGCGAGGTGATCAATCACGGCGCGCTCGCGGCCGGCAGCGGCGAACTGCTTGGCGTGCTCGCCGGTGTAATTGCCCGCATTGACCAAGGGTGAGTCGGCCCACAGTTCCAAAATCGTCTGCTTTGGGCTAAACGTTTCACAAAATTCATGAATCTGCGAAGGATCGGCATGGCCGTGGAAGACGGAAAGAAACAGCTTTTGCACCTGGTTTTCGGTGGAGAGCTGAAAAAGCTGGGTGGAACCGAGTTTCGTGACCTGGACGCGCTCGACATCGTCGGAATCTACCCCGACTATCAATCGGCGCACACTGCGTGGAAAGCGAAGGCGCAAGCCAGTGTCGACAATGCCCATATGCGTTATTTCGTTGTTCATCTGCACCGTCTGCTCGATCCAGAAACAAAGGTCGGCGGTTGACGTCGATGGAGCATGAAGCGGTGAAAGGCGCGACCAGGCGGCGCGCTGCCAGACGCGGCGGAACGCGTACGCTGTGGCGGCGCATCCGCGAGCCGTTGGCGCAGTCGAGTTTCGTCAAGAATTTCATCGCCAGCCTGTTCGCCTGGTTCCTGCGGCTGATTCGCCTCACCAGCCCGCTTGTCGAAGGCTCGACGAAGGTTGCCGGCGGCGCTTATGCGCATCTTGAGCCCGGCATCATCGCGCTCTGGCACGGCCAGCAACTCCTGACCCCTGCCTATTACCCCAAGGGCCGGCCGCTGGTCGCCATGGTCTCCCGCAGCGCCGACGCCGAGCTCCAGGCACTGATGCTCGAGAAATTCGGCATCGAGGCGGTGCGCGGTTCCGGCGGCCGCAACAGTTCGAACCACCTCGACAAGGGCGGCGCCAAGGCCTTGATCGCGCTCAAGAGGTCGCTCGTGATCGGCAAGAACGTCGCCATGATCGCCGATATTCCGAACGGCAAGCCGCGCGAGGCCGGGCTTGGCATCGTTCTTCTGGCAAGGCTTTCCGGCCGGCCGATCCTGCCTTCGGCCATCGCCACCAGTCGCCGCAAGGTGCTTGAGAAGAGCTGGGATAAGACCACCATCAACCTGCCTTTCGGGCGCTCCGCGGTCATCGTGGGCCCCCCGGTCTTCGTGCCGGCCGATGCCGACGATGCCGAGATGGAGCGCAAGCGCCAGGAGGTCACCGCCTCCCTCAACGCCGCGACGGCCGAGGCCTATCGCCTCGTGGATGGCGGCAAATGAGCGAGCGCTGGGCGCGTGCGGCTCTGACCGCCTACCGCTATGCGGGGGCGGCCGCCTATCCGCTGATCGGTCCTTATGTCGCCTGGCGCGCCTCGCGCGGCAAGGAGGATCGCGCCCGGCGCCGCGAGCGCTATGGCGTCGCCGGCCGGCCCCGGCCGGAAGGGCCGGTGATCTGGATCCATGCGGCAAGCGTCGGCGAGACGATCGCGGTGGTGCCGCTGGTCGAGAGCATCCTCGACTACGGCGTCAACGTCGTCCTGACCACCGGTACCGTGACTTCGGCCAAGGTCGCCGACGAGCGCCTCGGCAGCCGCATCATCCACCAATATGTGCCGCTCGATCTCAAGCCCGCGGTAAGCCGTTTCCTCGATCACTGGCGGCCGGAACTGGCGATCATCGCCGAATCGGAAATCTGGCCGATGACCATCCTGGAACTCGGCGCCCGCAACGTGCCGCAGGTTCTGGTCAACGGCCGGCTGTCGGACCGCTCCTTCACCTCGTGGAAGAAGCGCGCAAGCGTTGCCGAGGCGCTGTTCGAGAATCTCGCCCATGTCATCGCCCAATCGGATGTCGACGGCGAGCGGTTCCGCGCGCTCGGCGCCCGGCCGGTCACGGTTTCCGGCAATCTCAAGGTCGACACCAACCCGCCGCCGGTTGACGAGCGGGCCCTGGCCACCCTGCAGCGCCAGATCGGCAATCGCCCGACCTGGGCGGCGATCTCGACCCATGACGGCGAAGAGGTCGTGGCCGCCGAGGTCCATGCCAGCCTGCACAGGCGCCATCATGGGCTTTTGACCATCATCGTGCCGCGTCATCCCGACCGCGCCGACGCGCTTGCCGCGCAGATTTCCGGCATGGGCCTGACGGTGGCAAGGCGCAGCAAGGGTGACCGCATCTCGCCCGACATCGATATCCTTCTCGGCGACACGATCGGTGAGATGGGGCTTTACCTGAGGCTGACCGAGATCGCTTTCGTCGGCCGTTCGCTGACCTCGGAAGGCGGCCAGAACCCGCTCGAGCCCGCGATGCTCGAAACCGCCGTGCTTGCCGGCCGCAACGTCCAGAATTTCCGCGAGGCCTATCAGCGCCTGCTCGACAGCGGCGGCGCCAAGCTTGTGCGCGACCGCGACATGCTGACCGGCGCGGTCAATTTCCTTCTGACCAACGAAGTGGCGCGCCACGAAATGATCGCGGCGGGTGCCGCCACCGTCGACGAGATGCGCGGCGCGCTTGCGCGCACGCTGAAATCTCTGGAGCCCTATATTCAGCCGCTGGTCGTCAAGGCGCGGCTGAAGGGCGCCAACGGTCGATGAGATGACCAGCGAGGCGCCGCCCTTCTGGTGGGAAAAGCCGGACTGGCGCGTGCTCGCTCTGTCGCCGGTGTCGGCTGCTTACGGCATGATTGCCGGCCGCCGCATGCGGCATGCCCCCCGCGAGAAGGTCGACGCGCCGGTGCTGTGCGTGGGCAACCTGACCGTCGGCGGCAGCGGCAAGACCCCGGTCGCCATTGCCCTGGCCAAACAAGCCAGGCGCATGCAGCTCACGCCCGGCTTCCTGTCGCGCGGCCATGGCGGTTCGTTCGCCAAGCCGCATGTCGTCGATGCGCATCACGACGCCGCCAAGCATGTCGGCGACGAGCCGCTGCTTCTGGCCGAACATGCGCCGGTGGCGGTGACGGCGAACCGCGCCGCGGGCGCAAAACTGCTCATCGAGGGACATGGCTGCGATTTGCTGATCATGGATGACGGCTTCCAGTCGGCGCGCATCCATATCGACTATGCGCTGGTCGTGGTCGACGCCCGCTTCGGCGTCGGCAACGGCCGCGTCATTCCGGGTGGACCGCTCCGCGCCAAGATCGTCGACCAGCTGGTCTTCACCAGCGGCTTGCTGAAGATGGGCGAGGGGGCCGCCGCCGACGGCGTCGTGCGCCAGGCGGCGCGTGCCGGCCGGCCGATCTTCCTGGCGCATGTCGAGCCGGCGGATCCGTCACGCTTCGCCGGCGGCCGGTTCCTGGCCTTCGCCGGCATCGGCCATCCGGAGAAATTCTTCGACACGGTGCGCGGCGCGGGCGGCGAAGTCGCGCTTTCGCGCGCCTTTCCGGATCATCATTTCTACGCCCAGGACGAGCTTGCCGACCTTCTGGCGCTCGCCCGGCAGGAGGGGCTGCGCCTCGTCACCACGGCGAAGGACGCCGCGCGGCTGCGCCACGGCGAGGTGCCCGCCGGTTTCCTCGATCAACTGGACGTGCTCGATATCGAGGCCGTGTTCGAGCTTGATCACGTGCCCGAACGCATCATCGGCGAGACGCTCGATGCCTGGCGTCAGCGCAAGATGCGGGGTTGAGTTTTGCGCCGCGCCTAGAGCAATTCCAGGAAAAGTGTGAGCGGTTTTCCGTCCGGAATTGCGTCAAAACAAAGAGATAGAGCGGTTCGCCGTTTCCGTGAAACGGTGAACCGCTCTAGTTGATACGGTGCCCTACCGTCAGTTGATAAGCCCACGGAAATAGCGAACCGTCTGGCCAAGCCCGTCTTCGAGGGCAACACGAGGGGACCAATCCAGCGCCGCACGCGCCAGGCCTATATCGGGCTGGCGCTGTTGGGGGTCGTCTTCGGGGAGGGGCTTGAACTCGATCTTTGACTTGCCGCCGACGATGCCCAGCACCAGCTCGGCCAGCTCGAGGATCGTGACTTCCGTCGGGTTTCCGATGTTGACGGGCCCGACGAGATCGTCGGGCGTCGCCATCATCCGGGCCATCCCATCCACCAGGTCGTCGACATAGCAGAAACTGCGGGTGTGGCTTCCGTCGCCGTAGATGGTTATGGGGTCGTTGCGCAATGCCTGAACGATGAAATTGCTGACCACGCGCCCATCCGAAGGGTGCATGCGAGGTCCATATGTATTGAAGATGCGCACCACCTTGATCGGCAGTTGCGACCGGCGCCGATAGTCGAAGAACAGCGCTTCGGCGCATCTTTTGCCTTCATCGTAGCAACTGCGCGGGCCAATCGGGTTGACATGGCCCCAATAGGCCTCGGTCTGGGGATGGACTTGCGGATCGCCATAGACCTCGGACGTCGACGCCTGAAGGATTCTGGCGCCCGAAGCGCATGCAAGGTCGAGCATGTTGATGGCGCCATAGACGCAAGCCTTTGTCGTCTCGATCGGAATGCGCTGGTAGTGAACAGGCGAGGCGGGGCAAGCGAGATTGAAGATCTCATCGGCCTCGGCCTGAAGCGGCACGGTGACGTCGTGCCTCAGCAGGCTGAACCGCGCATTGTTTGACAGGTGACGGATGTTCTCATCCGAACCAGTCGAGAAATTGTCGAGGCATATTACTTCATGGCCGCTTGCCAGCAACAGGTCGCATAGATGCGAACCAATAAAGCCGGCACCGCCGGTCACTAGAGCCTTCACGGCAAATCCCCCATACCCACGGCATTGTCTATAACCGCAGAGTCACGAACCTGTCACGTGCGTTGGAAGAAGGGTTTTTCGTCGCGACGATCGATTGTTGCCGGCACTCGGCCAGGAACGTGTATGGGCTGGCCTCCCGGGTGAATGGCGCCGGCCGTGAAGCCGCGACAGGCCAAGTTGCAGGTTGCCTCAGCGCTGACGCTGCATCGCCTCGAGGATGGTCTCGTCGCGCTCGACATTGAGCTTGCTTTCGAAGTCGAAATGCCAATCCCTGTCGCGCGGCGTGGAAGTCGAGGCGTCGCCGCGCCGGATCTTCTGGTCGAGGTCGGCGAGCGATCGCGACCAATAGTGATTGATCCTCAATATATCGAGCTTGGGAGCCATGCCGGGCACGATGGTCCGTCGATCAGTGTCCACCCCTTCACCGGACAGGAATTTCGACTGATGGACGCCAGGCCTGTAGACCATGCGAGGGTTGAGGATAGTCTTGACCGTCGTGATGTCCGGCCCGGCTCGCATCGTAAAGGCCTCGACCAGTGGACTTTCCGGCCGCTCGACATGGCCGGAAGAGCCATAGAACGCCTGCCATACGCAAACGCCCGGAAGGTCGCGATAGTCCCTGAGAACCGAGGGCACGTCACGTCCGTCGGGCGCGAAAAGAAACTCATCGATGTCGAAGAATCCGATCCACAATGCTTCACGCCAGCGCCTGCGGATGCAGTCTCTATAAGCCGACAGCTGTCCCACCGGCCGCGGCCAGTCGACCAGCGTAACCAGCCCTTGCTGGATGAACGGGTCCAATACGGCTTTGAAGTCGTCGGTCGAGAAGTTGTTGTAGAGATAGAAATGCTCAAATCCCACGCTCTGGTGGAACCTGATCCATTCGGCCAGAAACGGCGCTTCTTCACGGAAGATGGCGCAGGCCGCCAGCTTGAACCGTGGGGCTTTCGATACCGCCCGATCGCGCATTCTCGCACGCATGATAAGCGGCATGCGAAGAAAGGTCTTGAGAGACTTCTTGAAGTTTTTCAATTCGGTAGCCTAAGGCGCAATCGAGGTGACTATCACGGCGTCGTGGGCTCGCCCGGCCTATCACCGTTTGCGCAGTTCCGGGTGCATCTCGATCTCGCGGGCGAGCGAGACCGCCGCGTTCACATAGGGCTCCTGCCGGGCGACGCTCCAATATTTGAGTTCGTCGAGCGGAATGTTCTCGCCCGTCACCGCGCAGCGCACGAACGAGCCCGGACTGGTGACCTGGAAGTCGCCGTCGAGATAGCGGATCCGGGCTTCCCTGCCGCCCGGGCCTTCGAAACGGTTCATCATGAAAGGACGCTTGCGTTCATCTGGGTTTCAATCGCCACAAATCGCAAGCAACGTCAAGCTTGACGCAATGCTCATCCGGTATGGCTGAGCGTCAAAATAGTTTCCGGAAGCCGGCATGGACATCACCTCGACCCGCTTGAACGCACTGATCGGTGAAGCGCTTACCCCGCAGCCGGTGCCGTCGCCCAAGGCCGATCCCGCGGTGGCGGCTTTGATCAAGACGCTGGTCCAGCCGCCGGCGCCGTCGACGGGTCAGGCGGCGCAAATCGCGGCCCAGTCGCTGCAAAGCGCGCAGCCGCGCCCTGCCGCCCAGGCATCGCAGCGCCTGTCGTCCTCAGAGGTCGAGGATGCTTACCACGCTGTGATGGAGCCCGATGCCGTAACCGACGCCTCGCCGGCGACGCCCACGACGGGCAGGGCGGCGACGGATGCCGATCAGGCTCCGCGCGGCTTCGCCTCACCGCAGGCAGCGGTTGCAGACAATGTGTCCAGGCCCGCAGTTGCGCCGGCATTGTCCACATTTTCGCCGGCCGTCGCTTCCGCCGCGGTGCTGGTAGCAGCCAACGCCAACGCGCCGCAGCCTCGCGGCGCTGCGATCCGCCCGGCTGGTCACGCGCCGCGATCGGAATCCGCGCCGATATCCCTTTGGACGATCTCGGTCGTCACGGCCATCGTCTCGGCGGTGACGGCAACGATCATGGTCCTCCTGCTTCGCTAGGCATCGTCCTGAAGGAAAGCTTCGACCTTCTCCGGCGCAAGCCCTGCCTGCTCGGCAATGCGCCTAGCCAGATCTGCGGCGGCCGCGCGCGGCCGGCCGATGGGGCGGTCCATCCAATAGGACACCGGATTGAGCGCAACGCGCTCGTCGACGGCAACGATACGGCCGGACCGGAGCTGGTCCGCGGTCAGCGGCGGGCGCGCCAGCGCGATGCCCAGCCCATGTGCCGCCGCGTCCAGAACCAGATTGTAATCCTCGAAACGCCGGTCCTGCGGACGGGGACGGTAATCGATGTCTTGCGCGGCGAGCCATGCGCGCCATCCGGACGCATCGGAATCGTTGATCAGCGGGTACTTCAGCAGCCGCGCAGGGTCGCCCAGCCCGATCTCCTTTGCGAGCTCCGGCGAGGCGATGGGGAAAATCTGCTCCTCGAAAAGCTGCACCGAGACGCGGCCCGGGATGCGGCCGCGCCCGCAGCGCACCGAAAGGTCGATGCCTTCGTCGGCAAGGTCGGCCTGGCGGTTGTCGACATCGAGCACGATGCGCAGCTTGGTCGGGTTGTTCTCAAGCCCGGCCATGCGCGGCATCAGCCACAGCCCGCTCACCGAGGGGATCGAGGCCAGCCGCACCACGGCCGTGCCGCGAGGCTCGACCCAGCGGTCGGAATTGACCGAAATCAGCGCAAAGGCCTCTGTGGTGCGAAGATGCAGGCGATTGCCCTCGATGGTTAGTGTCACGCCGCGCGCATTGCGCTCGAAGACTTTCAAGCCCAGCCAGTCCTCGAGCTTGGCGATCTGGCGACTTACCGCGCCATGGGTGAGGTTGAGTTTTTCGGCCGCCGCGGAAAAACTCCCCGTGCGCGCCGCGGCATCGAAGGCGCGCAAGGTTTCCAACGGCAGTATCTGATCAGAGCTGTGAGCCATGCTCACAGCTGACCCTCGATTTGCTCGTTTGTCAATTGGCCGGCAATGGCGTTTTCTGCATCCATGGCACAGAAAGACGAGGTTACGGCAATGAGCGCTTACACCGGCACGTTGAATGAGACACAGCGCATGGACGGCACCGCGGCCGTCGCGGTGGGTCTTACGGTGCTTGGCTGGGCTTCGGCGTTCCCGGCGATCCGGGCCGGCCTCGCCGCCTTCCAGCCGCTGGAGCTCGGCGCGCTGCGCTTTGCCATCGCGGCGGTCCCGGCCGCCATATTTCTCGCGGTCAAGCGCCCGGCGCTGCCCAGGATCGACGAGCTGTGGCGCTTCGCCTTTGGCGGCGCCATCTTCGTCGCGCTCTACACCGCCATGCTCAATTTCGGCGAGCTCACCGTCTCGGCGGGTGCGGCCGGCTTCATCATCAATGTCAGCCCGATCTTCACCGCAATCATGGCCATGGCCCTGCTCGGCGAGCGGTTCTCAGGCATCGCCTGGCTGGGCACGGTCATCTCCTTCGCCGGCATCGGCATCATCGCGGTGGCCGACGGGCACGGCCTGCATTTCAATACCGGCGCGCTGCTGGTGCTGGGCTCCGCGCTCTGCTCCGCTGTCAACACCATCGTCCAGAAGCCGCTCTTCGCCCGCCATCATCCGCTGACGATATCCGCCTCCAACATGGTGCTCGGTGCGCTCTGCCTGTCGCCATTCCTGCCGGAAGCGTTTTCGCAGGCGGCGGTCGCCGACACTGCCGGTCTCGGCGCGGTCATCTATCTCGGCATCGTGCCCTCGTTGATCGCCTATGCCGCCTGGGCGACCGCGCTGTCGCGCCTGCCTGCCGCCCGCGCCTCGAACTTCCTCTACCTGGTCTCGCCGACCTCCGCGCTGATCGGCTTCTTCTGGCTGGGCGAAGTGCCGTCGCTGCTCGGCATCCTCGGCGGTGCGCTGGCGCTGGGTGGCGTGATCGTGGTGAATTTGAAGCGGTAAATCAAATTATTGGAGCCGTTCTCAAGAAAAGAGCCGCTTCGAGCTGCTCTTTTCTTGCCCCCTCATCCGGCCGCTTCCCGGCCACCTTCTTCCCATGGGGAGAAGAGATTGGCGCCGGCGCCGACAATCTCCTCTCCCCACCGGGGTCCGAAGGACGGGCGAGACCCGTGGCTCGCCCCGGAATGGTCAGCCGAGCGCAGCGGAGGCTGGGTGAGGGGCCGTGGCGCACTCACCGCCTTCCAAACAGCCTTTCGATATCGGCGAGCTTGAGCTCGATATAGGTCGGGCGGCCATGGTTGCAGGTGCCGGAGCCGGGCGTCGCCTCCATCTGGCGCAGCAGCGCGTTCATCTCCTCGGCCTTGAGCAGCCGCCCCGAGCGGACGGAACCATGGCAGGCCATGGTCGCGGCGATCTTGTCCAACCGTTCCTTGAGCGTCTCGACGGTGTCGTTGTCGGCGATCTCGTCTGCAAGGTCGCGCACCAGCTGCTGCACATTGGTTTCGCCGAGCATCGACGGCGTCTCGCGCACCGCCACCGCGCCGGGGCCGAAGCGCTCCAGGCCGAGGCCGAATTTGGCCAGCGTCTCAGAGTGCATCGCCAGCCGCTCGGCGTCTTCTTCCGGCAGATCGACGATCTCGGGCAAAAGCAGCATCTGCGACGGCACCGGGCGCGAATGCAGCGCGTTCTTCAGCGCCTCGTAGACCAGCCGCTCATGCGCGGCATGCTGGTCAACGATGACCAGCGAATCCTTGGTCTGGGCGACGATGTAGTTCTCATGCACCTGCGCGCGCGCCGCGCCCAGCACCATGCCGAGCAGCGCTTCGGCCGGCTCGGCCATGCCGGCCCGCGCGTCGGCACTGGCGAGCGGGCCGGTGTCGAAGGCCGCCTGGTCGTTCTCGGCAAAACCATTGCGCTGATGGCTCGCCCCGCCATAGCCCATCTCGCCATTGCCCATGTCGAGCGGTCGCTGCGCCGAGCGCAGCGGGTCGAAGCCTCCGGAACCGGAGGCGTGATAGGCCGCCTCGTAGCTGCGATGGCCGCCGGTCGGGCCGGGATGCGAATAGGGCGTCGCCCCAGACCTGAAGGCCGCCATCATGCCGGCGGCACCCGTGGTCGCCGCGCGGATGCCGGCGCCGGCCAGCGCCTCGCGGATGGCGCCGACGATCAGCCCGCGCACCAGGCCCGGGTCGCGGAAGCGCACATCGGCCTTGGCCGGATGGACATTGACGTCGACCGTCAAGGGATCGAGCGACAGGAAGAGCACCGTCACCGCGTGCCGGTCGCGCGGCAAAACGTCGGCGAAGGCGCCGCGGACCGCGCCGGCGATCAGCTTGTCGCGCACTGGCCGCCCGTTGACATAGGCATATTGCTGCAGCGCGTTGGCACGCGTGTAGGACGGGATCGAGACGTGGCCGGCCAGATGCACGCCATCGCGCATGGCATCGATGGCAATCGCATTGTCCGGAAAATCCTTGCCCATCACCTGCGCGACGCGGGCGAGCCGGCCCTCCGGCGTGTCGTCCATCGCCGGCAGCTCCAAGGTGGTGCGGTCCGAGCCGGCCAGCGTGAAGCGGACGGCCGGGAAGGCGATGGCGATGCGCTTCACCACGTCGCTGGTGGCCGAGCTTTCGGCGCGCTCCCCCTTCATGAATTTGAGCCTGGCCGGCGTGGCGAAGAAGAGGTCGCGCACCTCGACCGTGGTGCCGCGATTGGCCGCCGCCGGCTTCACCGGTAAGACGCGCCCGCCGTCGATCCCGATCTCGGCGGCGCTGTCGCCTGACGCCGTGCGCGAGCGGATCGACAGTCGCGCCACCGAACCGATCGAAGGCAGCGCCTCGCCCCGGAAGCCGAGCGAGCGAATGTCGTGGATGTCATTGGAGAGCTTCGAGGTGCAGTGGCGCGCAATGGCCAGCGCGAGTTCCTGTTCGGGGATACCCGAGCCGTCATCGGTGACGCGGATGAGGTTCAGCCCGCCGCCGGCGGTGACGATCTCCACGCGCGACGCGCCGGCGTCGAGCGCGTTCTCGACAAGCTCCTTCACCACGCTCGCCGGACGCTCGATGACCTCGCCGGCGGCGATCTGGTTGATCATCGTTTCGGAAAGCTGTCGAATGGGCATGCGGCGATTATAGGCGGATTCGAACGGCGTGGGGGAGGGGAGAATGGCGCCAAATCTCCCCCCTCGAGGGGGAGATGTCGCCGAAGGCGACAGAGGGGGTCGTCTCGCGTCGAGCGCCGACGCCGCCTCTCGACGCGGAAGACCTCGGCGATCTACGCGAGACGACCCCTTCTGGCCTGCCGGCCATCTCCCCCTCGAGGGGGAGATCACGCTCTCGGCCGCGCCAACGCTGTTATGGGAGGCGCCTCGCGCTCCCAGATTCACGCCTGCGCCACCAGCCAATCCCTGACCTTGCGCGCATTGTCGGTTAGATCGCGGTTCTTCGGCCAGATGACATGGAAGCCGATGCCGGTCCTCATCACATGATCGGTCACCGGCACCAGCAGCCCTGAGGCCACAAGCCGCTCGACGAGATGGCGCCAGCCGAGCGAGATGCCTTGCCCTTCCATCACCGCCTGGATCACCAGCGCATAGTCGTTGATGCGCAGGCCTCGTTCGGCATTGCGCAGGCTGGTTCCGGCGGACGCGAACCATTCGTCCCAGGTCGGCGCCTCGCGATAGGGTTCTTCCAGATGGATCAGCCGGTGCGTTGCCAGTTCCTCGACCGTCTTCGGCTTGCCGAATCTGGCGAGATAGCTGGGGCCGGCGACCGGAAAGATTTCTTCGTCGGACAGCGACAGCGAATGATAGTCCGGCCAGTCGCGCGGAACGCCGCCGCGCACGCCGAGCGGAATGCCTTCGGCGATGATGTCGAGGTCGCGGTCGGCGGTCTGGATGCGCAGGTCGACGCCCGGCAATTCGTCGCGGAACTGCTGCAGGCGCGGCATCATCCAGAAGGAGCCGAAGGCGGTCGAGGCGGCCAAGGTCACATGACCGCCGGTCGCCTGCAGGCGAAGGTCCTCCGCGGACTTGCGGATATGCGAGAGGCCCAGCGAAACATCGGCATGGAAACGTTCGCCGGCTTCCGTCAGAAGCACCTGCCGGTGGCGCCGCTGGAAGAGCTTGGCGCCAAGCTGCTCCTCCAGCCCGCGCACCGCATAGGAGACGGCCGCCTGCGTCATGCCGAGCTCGCGCCCGGCGGCGGTGAAGCTGGACAGCCGGCCCGCGGCCTCGAAGACGATCAGGCTGCCGGCGGAGGGCAGAAGCTGGCGTAGGTTTCGCATAAGCGCAGCTTATACAAGAGATCAGGATTTTCCAGCATCACATCCATATTTCCTCTCGCTAACTTGGTCGGGCGGGAAGAAGGAGCCTCCATGAACGCACCGGCCGTTGAACTGACCGAACAGACCCACCGCCGCGGCGGCGGCCGGCTCGGCCGCAAGGCGCTGAGAAGCGCGCCGATCGCGTCCTTCCCCACCCTTGTGCGCAAAATCCCCGCCTATGAGATCGTGCCCGACGAGGCAGTGGAGCTGATCCATGAGGAATCGCTGAAGATCCTCGAGGAGGTGGGCTGCGAATTCCGCGACGACGGCGCGATCGAGCTCTGGAAGGCGGCCGGCGCCGATGTCAGGCAAACGCGTGTCCGCATCGACCGCGCGCTCCTGATGGAGCTGGTCTCGAAGGTCCCGCCGGAGTTCACGCTGCACGCGCGAAACCCCGAGAGGACAGTGCGCGTCGGCGGCAAGAATTCCATCTTCGTGCCGATGTATGGCGCGCCCTATGTCCGCGACCTCGACAACAAGCGCCGCTACGGCACGCTGGCCGACCTCAACAATTTCCACAAGATGGCCTACATGGCGCCGGCGCTGCATTCCTCGAGCTCGGTCATCTGCGAGCCGATGGAGATCGCGGTGCCGAAGCGGCACCTTCACATCATTCATTCGGCGCTGAAGCACTCCGACAAGCCGTTCATGGGCATCGTCACGTCCAAGGAGCGCGCCGAAGACACGATGGCGATGGCTGGCATCGTCTTCGGCGAGGAGTTCGTGCGCGACAACCCGGTGCTGGTTTCGATCACCAACTGCAATTCGCCGCTGGTGTGGGATGCCACCATGATCGACGCGATGCGGGTTTATGCCAGCCACAACCAGCCGCTGATCCTGGCCCCCTTCGCGCTGTGCGGCGCTTCGACCTCCGCCTCCGCCGTCGGCGCGGTGGCGCAGGTCAACGCCGAAGCGCTCGCCGGCGTGGCCTTGACCCAGCTCATCCGGCCCGGCTCGCCGCAGCTCTACGGTCAGTTCATGGTGACCGTCGACATGAAGACCGGCGCGCCGATGGGCGGCACCCCGGAGGCCGCCCAGATGATGTATCTGATGGGAGCGCTGGCCAGGAAATACAAGCTGCCCTGGCGCACCTCCGGCTTCCATGTCGGCTCGAAGCTCAACGACGCGCAGGCGGGTTACGAGGCGAACATGCTGATGCATGCCGCGATCCTTTCCGGCGCCAACTACATCTGGCATTCCGCCGGCTGGCTGGAAGCGGGGCTGACCTGCGGCTATTCGAAATTCGCCACCGACTGCGAGCAGCTCGTCGGCTGGTACAAATATGCCGGCGGTGTGTCCTTCGATGATTTCAAGGACGCGATGGCGGCGATCCGCGAGGTCGGCCCGCAAGGCCATTTCCTCGGCACGCAGCATACGCTCGAGCATTTCGAGAGCGCCTTCTTCATGCCCAACATCATGGACTTCAATTCCTTCGAGCAATGGAGCGCCGAGGGCGCGAAGGACCATGACACACGCGGCCTCGAGAAGGCGCGCGCCATGCTGGCCGACTACCAGGAGCCGAAGCTCGACGAGGGCATTGCCGAAGGTCTCAGGGATTTGATCGCGCGGCGCGAGGAAAAGCTGCCGGACAGCGTCAGTTGATGGAAGGCAGCGTCGGAACATGATCCCGAAAAGTGGGAACCGGTTTTCGGAAAAGATCATGCTCCAAAAAAGAGTTAAACCAACCGGGCGAAGACCCGACCAGATCAATGGGAGAACGAGAATGACACTTTTCAGAAGCAATGGTGACCGGGTCCCGGCCGCGATCGAGACGATGGCCGGGGAGGCGCGCGCGGGCCGTGTCGACCGGCGCGAATTCCTGGCGCTGGCCAGCGCCTTCGGCGCATCCACGGCTTTCGCCTATGGCATGCTCGGCCTTGCCGCGCCGACCAAGGCGCTGGCCGACGAGCCGAAGAAGGGCGGAACGCTGCATGTCGCGATGTCGGTCAAGGCGCAGAAGGACCCGCGCACCTATGACTGGACCGAGATGGCGAACGTCACCCGCACGTGGCTGGAGCCGCTGGTGCGCTACACCCACCAGTTCACCTTCGAGCCGGTTCTGCTCGAAAGCTGGGACGTCAATGACGACGCCACCGAATACACGCTGCATCTGCGCAAGGGCGTCGCCTGGAACAATGGCGATGCCTTCAACGCCGATGACGTTGTCGCCAATCTGAACCGCTGGTGCGACAAGGCGGCTTCCGGCAATTCCATGGCCGCCCGCGTCGGCGCGCTGATCGACACCAAGACCGGCAAGGCCAAGGATGGCGCCATCACCAAGGTCGACGACCACACGGTCAAGCTGAAGCTCGTCGAAGCCGATATCGCCATCATCCCGGGCCTCACCGACTATCCGGCGCTGGTCGTGCATCGCGACTTCGACAAGGACGGCGCCGATCCGATCAAGAAGCCGATCGGCACCGGAGCGTTCGAGCTGGTCTCCTACGATGTCGGCCAGAAAGCGGTCGTCAAGCGCCGCGAGAACGGCAGATGGTGGGGCGGCGAGGCGCCGCTCGACGGGGTGGAGTTCATAGACTACGGCACCGATTTCAACGCCACGCTCAATGCCTTCGATTCCGGCGAGGTCGACCTCGATTTCGAAACACCGGCCGACTACATCGACCCGCTGGACAAGATGGGCCTGGTGAAGTCGGAGGTCGCGACCGCGACCACGCTCGTTGCCCGCACCAACGTCACCCACAAGCCCTATGACGACAAGCGGGTGCGCAACGCGCTGCAGATGGCGGTCGACAACAACCAGGTGATGCAGCTTGGCTATAATGGCCGCGGCACGGTCGGCGAGAACCATCACGTCGCCCCGATCCATCCCGAATACTACCCGCTGCCCAAGAAGGAGCGCGATGCCACCGGCGCCAAGAAGCTGATGGCCGAAGCTGGCCAGGCCGACTTCGAGCATGAGCTAATCACCGTCGAGGACGAGTGGCAGAAGAACACCGGCGATGCCATTGCCGGCCAGCTGCGCGATGCCGGCATCAAGGTGAAGCGCACCGTGTTGCCCGGCTCCACCTTCTGGAACGACTGGACGAAATATCCCTATTCCATGACCATCTGGTACATGCGCCCGCTCGGCGTCCAGGTTCTGGCGCTGGGCTACCGCACCGGCGAGGCCTGGAACGAGACGGCCTACTCCAATCCGGAGTTCGACGCCAAGCTCAAGGAGGCGCTGTCGCAGATCGACGTCGCCAAGCGCAAGGAGGTGATGAAGGACGTCGAGACGATCCTGCAGGACTCCGGCGTCATCATCCAGCCCTTCTGGCAGAAGCTCTACTGCCACATGAACAAGAAGGTGAAGAACTACTCGATGCACCAGACATACGAGATGGACTTCCAGAACGTCTGGCTGGATGCCTGAGCGCGCCCGGGCTTCATGAGCCGCAAAGACTTCATGAGCCGCAAAAAAGGCGATATGCAGGAGGCGTGGTGGCAAGCGTGCCGCCACGCCGCCGAACCCCGGAGATCCTGCATGAAGCCGATAGTGCTTGCCGCTGTCTTCTCGATTGCCTTGCCCGCCGCCGTGCTTGCCGGGCCGGCCTCCAACGCCGTGAAGTTCTTCTACGTGCCTTCGGTGAAGTTCGAGGGAGACGCCAAATACCGCGACCGTTTCACCGAGCCGGTCACCAAGCTGTTCGAAGCCAACGACAAGGCGCAAAAGGAGAAGCCCGACGAGGTGTCCTGCCTCGACTTCGACCCAGGCCTCGACGCGCAGGATTTCGATCAGAAGACCCTGTCGAAGACGCTGAAGCTCACCGAGACCGTCAATGGCGACACCGCCGAAGTGACGGCCAACTTCAATCTTTTCCCGGAAGGCGATGACTCCAAACGCGAAATGGTGTGGTCGCTGAAGAAAGTGGACGGCAAGTGGAAGATCGCCGATATCAGTTCCAAAACCAGCGACTGGAAGCTCAGCGCGCTGGGATGCGGCGCCTCGACGGAGTGACGCCGTGCCTCGGCGCTTTGTCCTCGCGCTGGCGAGCTTGTCGATGCTGGCCGCGGGGCTGAGCGGCGTCGCCTCTGCGCAGGGGCTCTTCAGCGCGCCGCCGCCGAAAGCCTCATCCGGCGACAACACCTCGCCGCCTGCGGCCGACACGTCGCCGCCCGCAGCCGCTGCGCCGGACAGCAAGCCGGCCGAACCGGCGCCCGTGGCCCCTGTTCTGCCCGGATCGCCGACCGCGGTGGTGAAGCCCTTCTACGAGCATCTCGGGCTGGAGCTCGATCCTGCGCAGCGCAAGAACTTCACCGATCCGGCGAAAACCGTGCTCGACAAGAGCGATGCGCTGCGCGCCTCGGGGCAGGGGGAATGCCTCGACCCCAACATGGCCCTCGACAATGCCGACTATGACAAACTGGCCATCGACCGGAGTCTGCGCACCATCGAAGCCGTCAATGGCGACGAGGCCAAGGTGGTCGTCGCCTTCGTCGTCGAGGGCCACCAGCACCGCCTGGAATGGAAGCTGAAGAAGGTCGGCGGCGCCTGGAAGGTCTCCGATCTCCTGTCGGTCACCGGCGAATGGGCGCTGAGCCAGTATCAGTGCGAATGATGGTGACAGGGCAGATCGACGGATGAAACGGCGCGCTCTGCTTGCTACCGCCATTGTGGGACTTTTCGCCACTGCCGGCGTCGTCGACTGGGCGGTCGGAACGACGCTGATCGCGCGAGAGCCTCGTCAAAGTCTGATGGCACCGAGCGATTTGCCAGTCGAACGCGTGGTGCTCGAACAAACTGGTGCGCCAGAGCTTGTCGGTTGGGCGGCCGAGCGCAAGGGCAGTTGCGGCGCGATCGTCCTGTTGCATGGGCGGGGCGCCAATCGATTGGCAACGGTGCAAAGGGCGAAAATGCTGTTCGACGCCGGCTATTCCGTGGTCCTCTTCGACCTGTCGGGTCACGGCGAGAGCGGCGGTACCGTTCAGGGCTTCGGCTACAGTGAGGGGCAAGACGCCGCCCGAATCCTGGCCTATGCGAGGCAGCGCTTTCTCGGTCAGAAAATCGGCGCGCTCGGCTCGTCGCTGGGTGCCGCGTCGTTTGTCTTTGCGACGCCGCAGGCACTGGCCGACGCCTATGTGCTCGAACAGCTCTACGCGACCTTGCGCGAGACGACGGCCCGGCGCATGCCGTTCTATGCCTTGCGCAGCTTGCAGGCCGATATCTTGCTGGCACAAATGTCGGTGCGCCTTGGCTTCGGCGCCGACGACGTCAGGCCTGTGGACCGCATCGGCAAGATCGGCAAACCGCTGATGCTGCTGGCAGGCGGTTCCGATCCGTTCATCGATCGCGGCCAGATGGCGGCCTTGCATAACGCGGCGCCCGCGTCGGAGCTCGTCTGGTTCGAAGGCGCCGGTCACGTCGACCTCTTGCGCTACGATGAGTCTCGTTACCGCAAGGCGGTTCTGCCTTTCCTGTCAAAGAACATTTGCCAGGCCAGCCATGTCTGAGCGCTCACCCTCTCCCACGATAGGGCGCCACGCCGGTATCGGGCAGCCATACGTCCTCGGGCGGAGCGCCGGTCTGCCAGAAGACATCGATCGGGATGCCGCCGCGCGGGAACCAGTAGCCGCCGACGCGCAGCCAGAGCGGCTTGGTCGCTTCGACGATGCGGCGGCCGATCATCACCGTGCATTCCTCATGGAAGGCGCCGTGGTTGCGGAACGAGGTCATGAACAGCTTCAGCGACTTCGATTCCACCAGCGTCCGGTCGGGTGCGTAGTCGATGACGATGTGGGCGAAATCCGGCTGGCCGGTGACCGGGCAGAGCGAGGTGAATTCGGGGCAGGTGAAGCGCACGATCGCCGGTGGGCCATCTCCGCGCTGGAACGGCACGGTCTCCAGGACCGCCTGTTCGGGGCTCTGTGGCGTCTCGACGTGCTTGCCGAGCTGGGTGAGATTCTTGGCGTCGGTCATCAATGGCTCCTTGCCGCCGGTCCGAACCGCAGTTCGAAGGTGGCGGGCGTAAACGAAGAACGAAGAAGGCACCGCAATTCTTTCGGGCGCGGCACATTTGGCGCGCTCATTAGCACAATTTGAAACGGCAGGAAGACGATGACCAGCAACGACCCGCTTCTCCAACCCTACCAGCTCAAGCACCTGACGCTGAAGAACCGGGTGATGTCGACCAGCCATGAGCCGGCCTATTCCGAGGACGGCATGCCGAAGGAGCGCTACCGGCTCTACCATGCCGAGAAGGCCAAGGGCGGCATGGCGCTCACAATGACGGCTGGCTCGGCGATCGTCTCGCGCGACAGCCCGGCCGCCTTCGGCAATTTGCATGTCTATGACGACCGCATCGTGCCCTGGCTCGCCGAACTGGCGGATGCCTGCCATGAGCATGACTGCAAGGTGATGATCCAGATCACCCATCTCGGTCGCCGCACCGGCTGGAACAAGGCCGACTGGCTGCCGGTGCTGTCGGCTTCGCCGGTGCGCGAGCCGGCGCATCGCGCCTTTCCCAAGACCATCGAGGAATGGGACATCGAGCGCATCGTCGCCGACTACGCCGCGGCCGCGCAGCGCTGCCAGGCGGCCGGCCTCGACGGCATCGAGTTCGAATCCTACGGCCATCTGATGGACGGCTTCTGGTCGCCGCTCACCAACCATCGCGACGATGAGTTCGGCGGCTCGCTCGACAATCGGTTGCGCTTCACCGACATGGTGCTCGACGCCGTGCGTGCCGCGGTCGGTAAAGAATTCATCGTCGGCATTCGCATGGTTGCCGACGAGGATCTCGAAAACGGCATCTCGAAGGAAGTCGGCGTCGAGATCGCCAGGCGGCTTGCCAATTCCGGCAAGGTCGATTTCCTCAACATCATCCGCGGCACGATCGAGACGGACGCGTCGCTGACCAAGGTGATCCCGGTGACCGGCATGCGCTCCTCGCCGCATCTGGATTTCGCCGGCGAGGTGAGGGCGGCGACCAAGTTCCCGACCTTCCATGCCGCGCGCATTTCCGACGTCGCCACGGCGCGCCACGCCATCGCCACCGGCAAGCTCGACATGGTCGGCATGACGCGCGCCCATATCGCCGATCCGCATATCGTCAAGAAGGTGATGGAAGGCCGCGAGCATGAGATCCGGCCTTGCGTCGGCGCCACCTATTGCCTCGACCGCATCTATGAGGGCGGCGAGGCGCTGTGCGTCCACAACGCCGCAACCGGCCGCGAGGCGACCGTTCCGCACATCATCGCCAAGAGCGAAGGACCGAAGAAGAAGGTCGTGGTCGTAGGCGCCGGCGCGGGTGGCCTGGAAGCCGCGCGCGTCGCGGCCGAACGCGGTCACCAGGTGACGGTGCTCGAAGCCTCCAGCCAGGCGGGCGGCCAGGTGAGGCTCGCCACCCAGAACCCGCGCCGCAAGGAACTGATCGGCATCATCGACTGGCGGCTGGCCGAGCTTGACCGCCTCGGTGTCGAGATCCGCTACGACACCTGGGCCGAGAGGGACGATGTGCTGGCGCTGGCGCCGGACGTGGTGATCGTGGCGACCGGCGGCATGCCGCAGAACCCGCCGCTGAACGCCGGCGACAATCTCGTCACCTCGAGCTGGGACATCATGGCAGGCTCCGTCAAGCCGGCCGAGAATGTCCTGCTCTATGATGACAATGGCGGCCATCAGGGCATGGGCGCGGCCGAGCTCATCGCCAACAGCGGCTCGAAGCTGGAGCTGGTCTCGCCGGAGCGCTTCTTCGCGCCGGAAATGGGCGGCATGAACCACGTGCCCTATATGCGCGCCTTCCACGAGAAAGGCGTCACCGTCACCATCAACACCCGCCTGCGTTCGGTGCGGCGCGAGGGCAACCAGCTCGTCGCCGAGCTCGCGTCGGACTTCGCCGACGGTTGGCGCGGCGAAAGGCGCGTCGACCAGGTGGTGGTCGAGCACGGCACGGCGCCGCTCGACGACCTCTACCTTGCGCTCAAACCGCTGTCGAAGAATGGCGGCGCGGTCGACTATGAGCGGCTGGTGAAAGGCGGCGACATCTTCCCATCGCGCAATGCCGACGGCGGCTTCGTGCTGTTCCGCATCGGCGACGCGGTCGCCTCGCGCAACATCCACGCCGCCATCTATGACGGCATCCGGTTCGGGATCAGGATCTGAGGGACAGGTCGCCGCGCGAAATCGCAGCGGCAGGGAATGCCGTACGGCTTGCGGTATCGGTTGCGGGTAGCGCGTGGCTCCCAAAGTCATTGTATATGCTTGTATGTATAACCAAGGATCGGTTAGTCTCGCGGGCGAGGGCAGGCCGGCAAGGCCAAGGAGGATCGATATGCGCAATGCTTCCCTCTTCGACCTGTCGGGCAGGAAGGCGCTCGTCACCGGCGCCAGCCGCGGCATCGGGCGCGGCATCGCCGAGGCGCTGAGCGCTGCCGGCGCCGCTGTCGCCGTCACGGCGCGCAGCCTTGCTTCGCTGCAGGAGACAACGGCGGCGATCCGGGCCGCCGGTGGCGTTGCGCATGCCATTGCCCTGGATGTCACCGACGTCGCCCGCTGCCGCGCCGCGACCGCCGAGGCAGCCAACCTGCTTGGCGGCCTCGACATCCTAGTCAACAATGCCGGCATGGAAGAGGTCAGGCCTTCGCTCGATGTCGACGAAGCGCTCTGGGACAGGATTGTCGACACCAATCTCAAGGGCGCCTTCTTCTGCGCCCAGGCCGCCGCCCGCCACATGCGCGATGCCGGACGGCCTGGCGCCATCATCAATTTGTGCTCGCTGACCTCCGAGGTCGGCATACCCACGGCCGTGCCCTACGGTTCGTCGAAGTCGGGCCTGCTCGGCATGACGCGGGCGCTGTCGGCGGAATGGGCGGGTCTCGGGATCAGGGTCAATGCGATTGCGCCCGGCTATTTCAGGACGGCGATGACCGAGGTGTTCTACGCCGACGCGGCGTGGCAGCAATCGATGCTCGCCAAGATCCCGCAGCATCGTTTCGGCGACCTTTCGGATCTGCACGGCATTGCGGTCTTCCTGGCCTCGGACGCCTCGGCCTACATCACCGGGCAGTGCTTTCCGGTGGATGGGGGCTTTCTTGCCTCCATCTGATGCGGTTTGCCGTGGCCGGTCCGCCCGGAGGATGCAGAAAAATGCTGGCGAGCATTATACATACATGTATATACTTTTCCCGCCTTTCTGAGGAGCAGCCATGTCCGAGATCAGCTTCCACGACCTCTCATCCGCCAGCGCCGAACAGCGGGCGAGCCTGCTGAAGCGCGCCGAAGCCGACCTCTCGGTCTTCGTCGAGAAGGTCCGTCCGATCCTCGAGGCGGTCAGGACCGAAGGCGACGCGGCCCTGCTCCGCTTCGTCAGGGATCTGGACAAGGCCGATGTGGCCGCGGGCAGTCTGAAGGTCTCGGAAGCGGAGTTCGACGCGGCCTTCGGCAAGGTCGACAAGGATGTCATCGACAGCATCCGCTTCGGCATCACAAACATCAGGCATTTTCACGAGGAGCAGCGTCCCGAGACGATGTGGCTCAAGGAAGTCCGCCCCGGCGCCTATGCCGGCGACCGCTACACGCCGATCGGCTCGGTCGCGCTCTACGTCCCGCGCGGCAAGGGCGCCTTCCCGTCGGTGACCATGATGACCTCGGTTCCGGCCGTCATCGCCGGCGTGCCGCAGATCGCCATCGTGACGCCGCCGACCGCGGACGGTTCCGTCGATGCCGCGACCCTGGTCGCCGCTCGGTTCGCCGGGGTCGAGACCGTCTACAAATGCGGCGGCGCGCATGCGGTCGCGGCCGTCGCCTACGGCACCGAGACGGTGAAGCCCGCGCTCAAGATCGTCGGCCCGGGCAGCCCTTGGGTGGTTGCGGCCAAGAGCCTGCTGTCCTCGATCATCGACACCGGCCTTCCGGCCGGCCCGTCGGAAGCGATCATCTTCGCCGACGACAGCGTCGACGGCGGCCTCGCTGCGCTCGACCTTCTGATCGAGGCTGAGCACGGACCGGACTCTTCCGCCTATCTCGTGACGCACAGCCGCAAGGTCGCCGACGCGGCCCTGGCAGCACTTCCCGACCATTGGTCCCGTATGACCGAGCAGCGGGTCGAGTTCTCGCGCGCGGTGCTCACCGGCAAGCGCGGCGGCATCGTGCTGACCGCGTCACTGGAGGACAGCTACCGCTTCATCAACGACTATGCGCCCGAGCACCTCGAAATCCTGTCCAGGGAGCCGTTCGCGCATCTCGGCCACATCACCGAGGCCGCCGAGATCCTCATGGGCCCGCACACGCCGGTGACGCTCGCCAATTTCGTCCTCGGGCCGAATGCGGTGCTGCCGACCAGCCGCTGGGCGCGCACTTACGGGCCGCTTTCAGTGACGGATTTCCTGAAACGTTCGTCGGTCGGTTATGTGACCTCGGCCGCCTATCCGGAGCTTGCCGGCCATGCCCGCAGGCTTGCCCGCTATGAGGGGTTCAGCTCGCATGAGAACGCGGTCTCGGAAATCCGCGACCGCTATCTCGGCGCCTGACGGGCCGGCGCGATGAAGGCCGCCAGACTCCATGGACCAGGCGACCTGCGCGTCGAGGACATCGCCGCGCCGGGGGCTCCCGAGGCGGGCTGGGTGAAGCTCAATGTCGACGCCGCCGGCATCTGCGGCTCCGACCTCCACAATTTCCGCACTGGACAATGGATAAGCCGCGCGCCGTCGACGGCCGGCCACGAATTGACAGGCACGGTGGTCGCGGTCGGCGAGGGCGTCGGCACCGTCGCCGTGGGTGACCGGGTGGTCGCCGATTCCCGCTTCTGGTGCGGGGAATGCGCGCAATGCCGCGCGGGCAGGCGGCATCTGTGCGCCTCGCTGGGCTTCGTCGGCGAAATATGCGACGGCGGCTTTGCCGAGGAGACGGTGCTGCCGGCGCGCCTGCTGCATCTCATCGACGCCGCGCTGGATGAAAGAGTGGCGGCCATGGCCGAGCCGCTCGCCGTCGCGCTGCATGCTGTGCGGCGCCTGCCGAAGACCGCGGGTTCGGTGCTTGTCGTCGGCTGCGGCACCATCGGCGGCCTGGCGGCGCTGCTGTTGTCGCGGACGTTCTCGGGCAGGGTGCTGATCGCCGATCGCAACAAGGCTCGGTGCGAGCGCGTTGCCCGGGTGACCGGCGCCACCATCGTCGATCTCGACCGCGAGGCCATTGCCGAAGCCACCGCCGATGCGCCTCTGCTTGCGGCCGTCGAGGCCACCGGCAGCATCGCCGCGCTCAACCAGCTGCTGGGTGTTCTGGGTTCCGGCGCCACCGTGGCGCTGGTCGGCATTTTCCACGGCCGCCTCGACATAGACCCCAACATGCTGGTCGAACGCGAGATCGGTCTGCTGGGCTGCCATGCCTTTGCCGATGAGCTGCCCGACGCCATCGGGATGCTGGCGGAGCTGTCCGGACCACTGATCAGCCTGATCGATCGCGAGATCGGCCTGGACGATATTCCTGCCGCTTATGAGCGTCTTTTGGCGGGGCAGGGCGACGGCTTGAAAACCATCATCCGGCTGCGGCAGCCTGCCGGCACCTGATTTCCGATGTTCGCCGGAAAGGACTTTTGAAATGAGTGCTTTGCCCGATACGGCCAGCCCCCTCTACGAGAAGGTCAAGGACTACATCCTGACCAACATCGGAACCGGCAAGTGGACCAAGGACAGCAAGCTGCCGTCCGAGAATGAATTCGTGGCCGCGCTCGGCGTGTCGCGCATGACCGTCCACCGCGCCTTGAGGGAATTGACATCGGCCGGCTTCCTGATCCGGTTGCAGGGCGTGGGGACATTCATCGCGCCGCCAAAGCCACAATCGACGCTGATCGAGATTAACAACATCGCGGCCGAGATCGTCGCGCGCGGCAACAGGCATCGCTCCGAGGTTCTCGTCCTCGAAAGGATCATGCCGACCAAGGATCTCTCGCTGTCCTTCGAATTCGCCAAGCGCGCGGCGATCTATCATTCGGTGGTGGTCAATTTCGAGAACGACCTGCCCGTGCAACTGGAAGAGCGGTTCGTCAATCCGAGCCTGATACCCGACTATGACAAGCAGGATTTCTCGAAGACGGCGACCTATGATTACCTGATGCAGAAGACGCCGGTGACCGAGGTCGAACACATCATTTCCGCGGTCCCGGCCGATGCCGAGACGGCGCGGCGCCTCGCCATCGACGTCGGCAGTTGCTGCCTTCTCCTGCATCGCCGGACATGGACGGGTGCGGTCGTCGCCACCATCAGCAAGCTGACCTATGTCGGCAGCCGCTACTCGCTCGGCAGCCGCTATTCTCCGTCGCGCAAGACGTGAGGCGGGTCGAATTGTTCATGCCTCCGGTGCCGGTCATGACCGGGCAGGGATCGGCCCGCCCAAATGCTAACAAGAGCACGGAAATCAGCCTCTCCAGCTTGTATATGCATGTATGTATTTTAGCCTTGACATCCATCATCGTCGACGTTGAATATCGTTTCACTTCCGTCGTCGTGGCAGGTAAGACGCCGAGGCACAGTGCCGCAAGAAGCAGAAGCCGCATTCTCACCGGACGGGAAGTTTGGTTCAAAAAAGCGCTCTGGATCATCAAGGGGAACAAAGATGATGCGTAACCTCACAGGACAATTCCGTGCGCTCGTGGTAGCGGCGACCCTCGGCTTCGCCCCACTCGCCCACGCCGCCGATACGGCCATTCCCGCGACGCCCGAGGCCGGATCGTTCAAGATCGGCATCGAGCCGTGGCTGGGCTACGGCCAGTGGCATGTCGCCGAAGCCAAGGGCCTGTTCAAGGCGAGCGGTCTGTCGGACGTCCAGATCGTCAACTTCAGCGAGGACAAGGACATCAACGCCGCCCTGGCGAGCGGCCAGCTCGATGCGGCGAACATCGCCACCCACACCGCCATGGGCATGGTCGCGGCCGGCCTGCCGGTCAAGATCGTGCTGCTGCTCGACGTCTCGATGACGGCCGACGCCATGATCGCCGGCAAGGACGTCAACTCTGTCGCCGATCTCAAGGGCAAGCAGGTCGCCTTCGAGGAAGGCACGACCAGCGACATCCTGCTGAAATACGCGCTGGCCAAGAGCGGCATGTCGATCGCCGACGTCCAGCCGGTGCCGATGCCGGCCGCGGATGCGGGCAGCGCGCTGATCGCCGGCCGCGTCCCGGTCGCTGTCACTTATGAGCCCTATCTCACCACCGCCAGGGCACAGAACAAGGACGTCAAGCTTCTGTTCACCGCCGGCGAGGATCCCGGCCTGATCAGCGACGTGCTGGTGGTGCGCGACGAGGTGATCAAGTCGCGGCCCGGCCAGGTGCTGGCCATGATCAAGGCCTGGGATGCGGCGCTCAAGGACTACAATGCCGACACGCCCGGCGGCCGCGCCATCATCTCCAAGGCGGTCGGCTCGAGCGTCGAGGACCTCAACACCGCCTTCGACGGCGTGCGCTACTATTCGCTTGCCGAGAACAAGAGCGCGCTGACAGGCGATTTTTCCACCAAGACATTCGCTGATGTCGAGGCCGCCGCCAGGAATGCCGGGCTGCTTCAGGCCGACGTGACGCCGGAGCAGATGATCGACCCGGCCTTCGTCAAGGCCGCGCAGTAGACCGGGCCGTGGCGGTCGCCGAGATGCCCGACGAGCCTGTCGGCAAAGCGAGCGCGCCTGGCCCGGCGACGGGACCTACCGCCAGGCAGGCGATGCGCCGTCGCCGCTCCTCCGGGATCGGCGCGCCCATCGCGCGCGCCCGTTTTCTGATCATCGCCGTGGCCGTCTTTGCGGGTCTTGGCCTCGCCTGGTGGGCGGCGACGGGGCTCGACCTGGTCAAGCCGATCTTCCTGCCGTCGCCCGCCAGCGTGGCGACGCAACTCGGCAAGCTCTGGGCCGACGGCACGCTGCTCACCGATCTCGAGGCCTCGATCTACCGTATTTCGGTCGGCTTTCTCATCGCCTCGGTGCTCGCCATTCCGATCGGCGTGCTGATCGGCAGCTTCCGGACCTGGGAAGCGGCCATCGAGCCGCTGGTCGATTTCATCCGCTATATGCCGGTGGTCGCCTTCGTGCCGCTCTCCATCCTGTGGGCGGGGACGAGCGACGTCCAGAAATTCCTGATCATCTTCATCGGCACCTTCTTCCAGCAGGTGCTGATGATCATGGACAACGTCAAGCGCGTGCCGGCCGACTTCGTCGGTCTCGGCCGGACGCTCGGCCTGCCGGACCGCAAGATCCTGACGCGCATCGTGGTGCCAAGCGCCTTGCCGGGCATCTGGGATACGCTGCGCATCAGCCTGGGCTGGGCCTGGACGTGGCTTGTGCTGGCCGAACTCGTCGCCGCGACATCCGGCCTCGGCTATCGCATCACCGTCTCGCAGCGCTATTTTCAGACCAACACCATCATCGGCTACATCCTTCTGCTCGGCATCCTCGGCCTGATCACCGATCAGGTCATGAAGGCGCTGGGCAAGGTGCTGTTCCGCCAGGACAGCCGTTCATGACGAGGTCCGGCCGATGAATTCCCCAAAACTGCGGATCAAGGGCCTCCACAAGAGTTTCGGCACCGGAGCGCGACGCACCGAAGTGCTGCGCGACATCAATCTCGACCTCGCCGACAACGAGTTCGTGTCGCTGGTCGGCACGTCGGGCTGCGGCAAGAGCACGCTGCTGTCGATCGTCGCCGGACTGCAGGATTTCGACTCGGGTGAACTCGACATCGACGGGTCGCCGATCCTGAAGCCAGGTCTCGATCGCGGCGTCGTCTTCCAGTCCTATACGCTGCTGCCCTGGCTGACGGCGCAGCAGAACATCGAGTTCGCCCTCAAGGCCGCCGGCCATGACCGCGCCACCTGCCGTCGGATCGCGCTTGAGCATCTCGACCTGGTCAAGCTCCCGCACTCGGCCAATCTCTATCCATCCGAACTGTCGGGCGGCATGAAGCAGCGCGTCGCCATTGCGCGCGCGCTTTCCTACCGCCCCAAGATGCTCTTGATGGACGAGCCCTTCGGTGCGCTCGATGCCCTGACCAGGCATCAGATGCAGGAGCTGCTCACCCAGATCTGGGAGGAGCACAGGCTGACCGTGCTCTTCGTCACCCACGACGTCGAGGAGGCTGTCTACCTGTCGGACCGCATTGTCGTGATGGGCATCGGCCCGGGGCGCATCATGCGGACTTTTGACGTTGACATCGAGCGCCCGCGCCGCGAGGAGGTCATGGAGAGCGCCGCTTTCATGGACCTGCAGCGCAATGTCCACAAGGCCATTCGCGAGGCATCCAGGCGCCCCGAGATGGCTTAGGCGTGTCGTCCCGGCCGCCGGCTTGTGACGCGCAACGGACCTTTGCAAGGAGAGCCACCTGCCGCTCTGGTCCGTTGCGCGTCGCGCCCGGTCGGTTGTGCCGGCCGTGCGATGTCAAAACAGCTTGGCGGTCG
Source organism: Mesorhizobium sp. M2A.F.Ca.ET.043.05.1.1 (assembly GCF_003952445.1). NCBI lineage: Bacteria > Pseudomonadati > Pseudomonadota > Alphaproteobacteria > Hyphomicrobiales > Phyllobacteriaceae > Mesorhizobium > Mesorhizobium sp. M2A.F.Ca.ET.043.05.1.1. Next base: position 2,227,998 of record NZ_CP034446.1, on the reverse strand, counting down.
CCATGCAAACCACGGTGATGACCAGCAGCCCGCCGGCGATGCGTTCGCCTCTGGTCATTCTCGCCCGCAGCTGGGTCTGCGTCGCTTGATCGGCGCCGGCCAGTTGCCGGCTGGCGGAGGCGACGAGCGCGCCCTGCACGCCGGCGGCGATCAGCGCGGTCACAATGCCGAGCGCCAGCGCCTTCTCCATCGGGCCGAACGCGCCCTCATGGAAGAAATACCAGAGCAGAATGCCGGTCAGGAACGCCAGACCGGAGGCGCCAAGCTGCGGCCGGATGAAGCGCTCCGCCTTGATCTCCGGATCGCGGGCGACCGCAATGGTGGTGCCGGCCCAGAACACGCCGGCCATGACGTGCAGGCCGATGATGACGATATAGACATATTGCATGACCGCATTCCTCTCTGCCGCCCGCCGCACGTCGCTGCCACGTCGCGACGCCATCAATAAGGCAAAGTTAGATATCTAACGATTAGATGTCAATTCATGGAGCCGAGTTTCACGTTCTCATTGCATGCTCTACTGTCACGTCATGACACCGTTTGACCGCCCGCCCGTCGGCATGAACCTCGCCCGCACCTCGAAAGTGGTGGCGCAGGCCTTCGATGCCGCCCTGGTCGAGGCCGGCGGCACGCTGCCGGTCTGGTTGACCTTGCTGTCGGTCAAGTCGAAGGAACTGGCCAACCAGCGCGAGCTTGCCGGCATGATCGGCATCCAGGGCGCGACGCTGACGCATCACCTCAACGCCATGGAGGCGCAAGGTTTGCTGACGCGCCGCCGCGATCCCGAAAACCGCCGGGTCCACCAGGTGGCGCTGACTGAAGCCGGAGAAGCGCTGTTCGAGAAATTGCGTCTCGCGGCCGTCGACTTCGACAAGCGGCTGCGGGCCGGTCTGCCGGACGAACGGCTCGCGGAATTCGCCGAGATGCTGGCGGCGCTGCGGGCGAATGTCGAAGCCCCCAGCTTTGGAAGCTTGCTGACGTCGTTTCCCGTAGAAAAGGAAGATATCCCGCCTCGTTCGCGCAGACCGGGTCGGAGGGTCAAACTATAACCAACTACTGGTCGTAGCCCGCAATCGCCCCGAAAGCGTAGTGGCGCAGCCTGAGCGCCGCGATCAAGGTCGTCAGCTTCGTCTTGCCGTCGAAAGCATCCTGGAACATCTCGTCATGCATGAGCAGGATCAGCTTGTTCGGCCTGGCGAAATGGCCGTAGGCGAACAGATGGTCGATCTCGCTGACCAGATGGTCGACGCTCTGAACCGGCTTGCCGCTGTCCTCATGCACCCACTCGTGATCCCAGCCGTAAAGCCAGAAGCCTGAAGCCGCGACGAATTCGTAGTCCGGATCCTCGCGGCCGGCCTCGGCCAGCCCGAGTGAATTGTCGTCCTTCGAGTAATTGGGCAGCCGGAACACGTCGCGTCCGGGCAGCCGCGCATGCACGGCCGGCTTCAGCCCGAGCACAACATTGGCCTTCAGCATGTCGGCGACCACGCCTTCGGTGTCGCCGTAAGAAATGCCGGTAGTGATTATAGGCATGGCTGTAGCTGTGGTTGCCGATCGTCACGAGCGGCATCGATTTCGCCCGCTGCAACAGCGCCCGGTTGGTAGCGTTGGCCTCGGCATGCATGCCGACCATGAACAAAGTTGCGGGCACCTGCTCGGCCTGCAGAACGTCGAGGATGTTGGCTGTACCGTTCAGCGGACCGTCGTCGAAAGTGAGGTAGATGGTGCGGTCGGCGGCCGAGGCGGGCGATGCGACAAGCAGCAGGAACGGCAGGATATAACGAAGCAGCATTCGCAAAACCCGGTTGCGATCCCGATAGGCCGCCATAACGCCCGGTTGTGTCAAGCTTGTTGGCGGTTGCGCTAGCCCAGGCTGCCCTGCAGCACTTTCAGCTTCGCCTTTTTCGGGCTGCGTGCCGCCAGCCATTCGCGCGCCTTGTCCTGCGGCATCGGGAAGGCGATGGAATAGCCCTGCACCTGGTCGCAGCCTATCGCCATCAGCGAGTCGAGCTCGGCCTCGGTCTCGGCGCCCTCGGCGACGATCGAGATGCCCAACCCCCTGGCAAGTTCCGTGATGGCGCGTACGATCTTGCTGTTGTCGCCATTCTCATTGATGTTCTGGACAAAGCGCCGGTCGATCTTCAGCCGGTCGATCTCGTTCGGGTTGACGTGGCTGAGCGAGGCATAGCCGGTGCCGAAATCGTCAAGCTCCAGATGCACGCCGGCGGCGCGGATGTGGCGGAGCTTGGCGGCGATTCCGGTCTTCTCATCGTCGAGGATGACGGATTCGACGATTTCCAGCGAAAGCTTCTGCGGCGCCAGCCCGGCGCGCTCCAGCGTGCCGAACAGGAACTCGTCGAAATCAGGCTCGCGCAACTCGGTGCCCGAGACATTGACGGCAATGCGCCCGAAATCGATACCGGCCCGATCCCATTCGGCGGCCTCGTTGATCGCCTTGCTGATGACGATGCGGCCGACATCGGGCATGAAGCCGCATTTCTCGGCGACGGGAATGAACTCGCCGGGCGAGATCATGCCGCGCGTGGCGTGGTTCCAGCGCACCAAGGCCTCGATGCCGCTGATCTTGCCGCTGGTCAGCGATACTTGCGGCTGGAAATAGACCTCGAAACTTTTGTCGGCGATCGCCGTGCGGATGTCCTGTTCGAGCTGCTTGCGGTAGTCGAGCTCGCGCCGCAGTTCCTCCGAGAAGAAGGAGAAATTGCCGCCGCCGAGCTTCTTGGCGGAATAGAGGGCGAGGTCGGCATGGACGAGCAGGTCCTGCGCATTGTCGGCGTCGACTGGATAGACCGCGATGCCGGCGCTGGCGCCAGGCATGATGGTCGTACCCTGGAAGGTGATCGGCTCGTTGATTTCGGCAAGGATGCGCTTGGCCAGCGCATGGATGTCCTCGGTGGTGCCGGCCCCGTTGAGGATCATGACGAATTCGTCGCCGCCGAGCCGCGCGCAGAGGTCAGACGCGCGGCAGGAATCGCGCATGCGCTGCGCCGTCACCACCAGCACATAGTCGCCGGCGGCGTGTCCGAGCGTGTCGTTGATCTGCTTGAAGCGGTCGAGATCGAACTGGACCACCGCCAGGCGCTCGCGGCGCCGGTGTGCGCCCTTGATCAGCGTATCGAAATGGTCGGTGAGGAAGGTGCGGTTGTGGAGACCGGTCAAGCCGTCATGCACGGCGATGAAGGCCATGGAGTTGCGCGCGTCCACCAGCTCGCGGGTCTTGCGCAGGATGGCGTTGGACATCGGCCGAAAGATGAACAGCGCCACCAGCACGATGACGCCGAGGGTGGCGAAGAACAGCGTGCGGTGCAGGTCGAGGATGTTGCTGGACTGCGCGTCGGCGAACGCGCTGATGCGCTGGCCGAGCGCGGCATAGCCCGACAGTGTCGCATTGGCGACGGAAGCATCGAGGCCGGCGCGTTCGCCGCCGGCCTTGTAGCCGTTGCTCTGCATACCGAGCTGCGACTCAAAGGACGAGACCAGCCTTTCGCCATTGGCGACGAGCCCGACCGAGAAGTAATCGAGGTGGAACGGCTTGTTGAACAGCACATATTCGATCGACTTCGGATCGTTGCGTGCCGGCGACAGCGGATCGGCGCCGGTCTCCTTGAGCAGCCGGTCGTAGCTGGTTTCGAATTCGCCCGTCGCCTGCTTGAGCGCGGTGACCAGCGCCGGCTGCTTGTCGCGCGAGGCAGCGCCCGTGGCGCTCGCCAGGAAGACGATGCGTTGCGACAGCGCCTTCTGCGTCGAGACGATGTCGAGCAGGGCATCATTGTGCTGCTGCTGCGCCATCAGCTGCTGCAGAAGAATGAAGGAGGCCACCACCATGGCGGCAATAATCGCGAGCGCCAGCCAGTAGCCGGTCTTAATGAGCAGGATCAGCTTGCGCGAAACGCTCTGCACTGGCTGCTGCGACATGACTTAAGTGACCCTCCGGTCGACGGATTCCCGCCTTCGTGACGGGAAGACGCTTGCCTTGAAAGGGTTAACAGCTCGGCAAAGGAGGCCGATGGCGAACGCAGCGGCGCGACAAAGCTCGCAAGATGGTTATCATGTCGTTTCCCGCGCACAGCTTTTTGATCGCATTGCTGGTGCCTCGCCAGAAAGGATTGCCGTCCGGCTTTCGCGACGCCACCGAAGCGGTCGCTTTTGCGATGGATTTTTTGCAGCCGTGGCGCGACAGTCCGGCCTCGAACCGAACAGGGCCAGACCCATGAGCAAAGCATTCCTTTCCCACATCGACAGCGAGCTCCAGGGGCTGAAATCGGCCGGGCTCTACAAAGCCGAGCGGGTGATTTCCTCCATGCAGTCCGCCGAGATCGAGGTCGGCGGCGAAAAGGTGCTGAACTTCTGCGCCAACAACTATCTCGGCCTCGCCGACAGCCTGGACCTGCGCGACGCGGCAAAGCATGCGCTCGACCGCTACGGATACGGCATGGCTTCGGTGCGTTTCATCTGCGGCACGCAGGAAGAGCATAAGGAACTCGAGGCGACGATCTCGTCGTTCCTCGGCATGGAGGACACCATCCTCTACTCTTCCTGCTTCGACGCCAATGGCGGCCTGTTCGAGACGCTGCTTGGCGAGGAGGACGCCATCATCTCCGATGCCTTGAACCACGCCTCGATCATCGACGGGGTCAGGCTCTCCAAGGCCAAGCGCTTCCGCTACGCCAACAACGACATGGCCGATCTCGAGGCCCGGCTGAAGGAGGCGAAGGACTGCCGCTTCCGGCTGATCGCCACCGACGGCGTGTTTTCGATGGACGGCATCATCGCCAATCTGCGCGGCGTCTGCGATCTGGCCGAGAAATACGATGCGATGGTGATGGTTGACGACAGCCATGCGGTCGGCTTCGTCGGCAGGAACGGCCGCGGCTCGGCCGAGCATTGCGGTGTCGAGGGCAGGGTGGACATCATCACCGGCACGCTGGGCAAGGCGCTGGGCGGCGCCTCCGGCGGTTATACGTCCGGCAAGAGGCAGGTGGTCGACTGGTTGCGCCAGCGTTCGCGGCCCTATCTTTTTTCCAACACGCTGATGCCGGCCATCGCCGGCGCCTCGATCAAAGTGTTCGACCTGATCCGCCATGGCGACGCGCTGCGCCGGCGCTTATATGACAATGCGGACCGGTTCCGCTCCAGCATGGGTAAGCTTGGCTTTACGCTTGCCGGCGCCGACCATCCGATCATCCCGGTGATGCTGGGTGACGCCGCTCTGGCGCAGGAGATGGCCGCGCGCATGCTGAAGCGCGGCATCTATGTCATCGGTTTCTCCTTCCCGGTGGTGCCGAAGGGCCAGGCGCGCATCCGCACACAGATGTCGGCGGCGCATTCCAGCGCCGACATCGATCGCGCGGTCGAGGCGTTTGGCGAGGTCGGCAAGGAACTGGGCGTCATTTCCTGAACGCCCGGCGCTGGAAAAAGATTCCGGATCAATGGATTCGAAGGACAACAGAATGTCGAACATGATGAAAGCGCTGGTGAAGGCCAAGGCTGAGCCGGGCATCTGGATGGAAGAGGTGCCGGTGCCGGAGATCGGCCCCAACGACGTGCTGATCAAGGTCAAGAAGACCGCGATCTGTGGCACCGACGTTCATATCTACAATTGGGATCAATGGGCGCAGAAGACCGTGCCGGTGCCGATGGTGACGGGCCATGAATTCGTCGGCACCGTCGCCGATTTCGGCGCCGCGGTCACCGAATACAAGGTCGGCCAGCGCGTCTCGGGCGAGGGGCACATCGTCTGTGGTCACTGCCGCAACTGTCGTGCGGGCAGGGGCCATCTCTGCCGCAACACGCTGGGCGTCGGCGTCAACCGCCCCGGCGCCTTCGGCGAGTACATGGCGATCCCGCAGCACAATGTCGTGCCGATCCCCGACGACGTGCCGGACGAAATCGCCGCCATCTTCGATCCGCTCGGCAATGCGGTTCACACCGCACTGTCCTTCGACTTGGTCGGCGAGGACGTGCTGGTCACCGGCGCCGGCCCGATCGGCATCATGGGCGCGCTGGTCGCGCAATGCGTCGGCGCGCGAAAAGTCGTCATCACCGACATCAACCCGGTCCGGCTGGATCTGGCGCGCAAGCTGGGTGTCCAGCATGTCGTCGACGCCTCGGAGGAAAAGCTGCGCGACGTGATGCCGTCGATCGGCATGAGCGAAGGGTTCGATGTCGGCCTGGAGATGTCGGGCGCCGCGCCCGCCTTCCGCGACATGATCGACACCATGAACAATGGCGGCAAGATCGCCATTTTGGGCATCGCGCCTACCGGCTTCGAGATCGACTGGAACAAGGTCATCTTCAAGATGCTGCATCTGAAGGGCATCTACGGTCGCGAGATGTTCGAGACCTGGTACAAGATGATCGCGCTCGTGCAGGGGCCGCTCGATGTCTCGGGGCTGATCACGCACCGCATTGGGATCGACGATTTTCAGGTGGGCTTCGACGCGATGCGGAGCGGCAGTTCGGGCAAGGTGGTGATGGATTGGTGAGGGGCTTCTAAGGAAACGTCGAGTTCCTTCGCCCCCCTCTCTGTCCTGCCGGACATCTCAAGGGGGGAGATTGGCCGCCTCGGCGCCAGCTCTCATCCTGCAACGTTGGCGATTGGCGAAAGCCGGCGTGACATCTAATCTCCCCCCTTGAGGGGGAGATGTCCGGCAGGACAGAGAGGGGGGCCTCGCGCCAGCCTATCAGCCCTTTTCTTCCAAGGCCCCTCCAGCGCCGCGATCCCCGTCACGATCGCCGCCCGTTCGCCCGCGCTCAACCTCGCCAGCAACTCCCTTTCAAACGCCTTCGCCAGCGGCACCATTTCTCGATAGGCCGCAAGCCCCGCCTTGGTCAGCGCAAGATGCTCGACTCGCCGGTCTTTCTCGTCCGGCGTGCGCGTCAGCCAGCGCCGGCGCTCCAGCTCGGCCACCGCGCGCGAAACCTTGGTCTTGTGCATGGCCGACTGCTCTCCGAGCGCTGTCGCCGTCATCGTGCCGTGCTGGCCCAGCCCCGACAGCGTGCGCCATTCCGGCCGCGTCAGGCCGTGGCGCTCCTTGTAGATGCGGGAGAACTCGCGACTGACGGTGTCCGCAAGCCGGTAGAGACGGTACGGGAGAAAGCTTTCGAGTTCGAGGATTTCAGGTTCCATGAAGCGCTCCCCGGGATGCAGCGCGCCGTTGATAGTTACATTTTCGATGGTTACAAATGAAACCAGTTTGGTCAACATCACCGGCAAGCTACGCTTTGCGAGGTTTGGGCACCGGGATCAGGGAGGATCGGATGGGCTTTTCATACATGCCGGGCTTCGGCAATGACTTCGAGACCGAGACTCTGCCCGGCTCGCTGCCGCAGGGGCGCAACTCGCCGCAGCGGCCGGCCTACGGGCTTTATGCCGAGCAGCTCTCCGGCTCGCCTTTCACCGCGCCGCGCGGCACCAATGAGCGTTCGTGGCTCTACCGCATCCGCCCGAGCGTGAAACATACCGGCCGCTTCAAGGCCGCGAGCTACCCGCTGTGGAAGACAGGTCCCAACATCGGCGATCATGAGCTGGCGCTCGGCCAATATCGCTGGAATCCGACGCCCATGCCCTCCGAGCCGACGGACTTCATCTCCGGCATGCGCACCTTCACCACGGCCGGCGATGCTGTCGGGCAATCCGGCATGGCCGCGCATGTCTATGTCGCCAACCGCTCGATGGTCGACGACCATTTCTTCAACGCCGACGGCGAATTGCTGGTCGTGCCGCAGGTCGGCGCGCTGCGCTTCGTCACCGAGATGGGCGTCATCGAGCTTCGCCCCGGCGAGATCGCCGTGCTGCCGCGCGGCCTGGTCTTCAAGGTCGAGCTCACCGACAAGGAGGCGCGCGGCTATGTCTGCGAGAATTACGGCGCCAAGTTCACCATGCCGGACCGCGGCCCGATCGGCGCCAATTGCCTGGCCAATCCGCGTGACTTCAAGACGCCCTGCGCCTGGTTCGAGGAGAAGGAGACGCCGTGCCGGCTGACCGTCAAATGGTGCGGCACCTTCCACGTCACAGAGCTCGGCCATTCGCCGCTCGACGTCGTCGCCTGGCACGGTAACTATGCGCCCTATAAGTATGACCTGGCTACGTTTTCGCCGGTCGGAGCCATCCTGTTCGACCATCCCGATCCGTCTATTTTCACCGTGCTGACGGCGCCGAGCGGCGAGGAGGGCACGGCCAACGTCGACTTCGTCATCTTCCCGCCGCGCTGGCTGGTTGCAGAGGACACGTTCCGTCCGCCATGGTACCACCGCAACATCATGAGCGAGTTCATGGGCCTGATCCATGGCCAGTACGACGCCAAGGAAGAGGGCTTTGTGCCGGGCGGCATCAGCCTGCACAATCAGATGCTGGCGCATGGGCCGGATGCTTCCGGCTTCGAGAAAGCCACCCGCGCCGAGTTGAAGCCGGTCAAGCTCGACAACACCATGGCCTTCATGTTCGAGACCCGATTTCCCCAGATGCTGACGCGCTATGCCGCGGAACTCGGAACCTTGCAGGAGAACTACATCGACTGCTGGGCCGACCTGAAGAAGCGTTTCAACGGCACCCCGGAGGGCGACTGGTCTTGAGCGCTGAAGCAGCGGACCGACTCGTCCTGCTCGGCTCCAAGGGCGGCCCGGCATTGCGGCCGGGCGGTCCGTGGCCGAGCTCCTCGCTACTCGAGATCGGCGAGCGCACCATCGTCGTTGATTGCGGGCTGGGTGTCACGCGCGGCCTGGTCGATGCCGGCATCAGCCTCAAGGCGCTTGACCTGATCTTCATCACGCACCTCCATTCGGACCATATTCTGGAACTCGGGCCGCTGATCCACACCGCCTGGACAGCGGGGTTGACGACGCCGATGACCGTTTTCGGCCCACCCGGCACACAGGACTACTGGCGGCATTTCGGCCGGGCGATGGAATTCGACATCGGGATCCGCATCGTGGACGAGGGCCGGCCGGATATCCGCGAACTGGTTTCCATCAAGGAATTCGGCGAGGGCGCCATCCTGGAGGAGGAAGGACTGATAGTGACGGCGCTGCGCGTCGACCATCCGCCGGTGACCGACTGTTTTGCGTTGCGCTTCGGGCATGGCGGTAGAAGCGTAGTTTTTTCCGCCGACACGGCCTTCTTTCCGCCGCTGGCCGGCTTTGCCAAAGAGGCCGACATTCTCGTCCATGAGGCCATGCTGGAAGAAGGTGTGGAAAGGCTGGTCGCCCGGACCGGCAACGGCGCGCGGCTGCGCGAGCACCTCTTCGCCAGCCACAGCCTCGCCGAGGATGCCGGCCGCATCGCCAGCGATGCCGGTGTGCGGCGGCTGGTGCTCAACCATCTCATTCCGGCCGACGATCCAGCCATCGGCGAAGCCGATTGGGTCGCCGCTGTCAGGAAATCGTGGGCGGGTGACTTGACGATCGCCCGCGACGGCCTTGTTGTACAACTAAGCGGCGCCAAAGCCGCGCGAGGAGAGGAAACCGCATGAAGCTTGCCACACTGAAGAACGGGACGCGCGACGGGAAGCTTGTCGTGGTCTCGCGCGATCTGACGCGGTTCACCGATGCCTCCTTCCTGGTGCCGACGCTGCAGGCCGCACTCGACGACTGGCGCCGCATTGCCCCGCATCTCGCGACGTTGGCGGAATCGCTCGAGACCAACGCCGTCCCGTCGGAGCGTTTCCACGAACACAACGCGCATTCGCCGTTGCCGCGGGCCTATCAATGGGCAGACGGATCGGCCTATGTGAATCATGTCGAGCTGGTGCGGAAGGCGCGCGGCGCCGAAATGCCGGCAAGCTTCTGGACCGATCCGCTGATCTACCAGGGCGGCTCGGATAGTTTTGTTCCCCCGCGCGATCCGATCCGCATGGCCGATGAAGCCTTCGGCATCGACATGGAGGCCGAGGTTGCGGTCATCGTCGACGACGTGCCGATGGGCGCGAGCCTGGAAGAGGCGAGGGAGGCGATCCGCCTCGTCATGCTGGTCAACGACGTGACGCTGCGCGCCATCACCGGGCCTGAGCTGGCCAAGGGCTTCGGCTTCTTCCAGTCGAAACCGTCATCGGCTTTCTCGCCGGTCGCTGTCACACCCGACGAACTGGGCGATGCCTGGGATGGCGGCAAGGTCAGCCTGCCGCTGCTCGCCGATCTCAACGGCAAGCCCTTCGGCCGCGCCAATGCCGGCGTCGACATGACCTTCGACTTTCCGGCATTGATCGCGCATGCCGCGAAAACCCGGCCGCTTGCCGCCGGCACCATCATCGGCTCCGGCACCGTTTCCAACAAGCTGAATGGCGGGCCGGGCAAACCGGTCTCGGCCGGCGGCGCCGGCTATTCCTGCATCGCCGAACTGCGCATGATCGAGACCATCGAGAGCGGCGAGCCGAAGACGCCGTTCCTGCGTTTCGGCGACACGGTGCGGATCGAGATGAAGGACAAGGCCGGCCATTCGATCTTCGGCGCCATCGAGCAGAAGGTCGAGAAATACGTCAAATAGGCGCGGGCCGGGGGAGGAGGCCTAAACGGTGACGCTGCTCGATCACCTGCGCCGCATGGCGCGCAACAATCTCTGGTCGAACGACCGGCTCTACCGCGCCGTGCTCGCGCTCCAGCCCGGCGAGTTCGAGGGCAAGCGCACCAGCTTCTTCCCTTCGATCAAGGAGACGCTCAACCACATCCTTGCGGTCGACCTTCTCTATCTCGACTTCCTGACCGATGGTGGTCTCGGCGCGGCGGCCTACGACAACTTCGTTCCGTTCGACGATGCGACGAGCCTGGCGGCGGCGCAAGCCGATTTCGACCGCAGGCTGATCGCCTTCTGCGACGGTCTCTCCGAAGCCGATCTGGACCGCCGTGTCATCACCGACCGACGCGAGGACGGCCTGATTCCCGAGCGCATCGGCGACATCCTCGCCCATGTCTTCCTGCACGACATCCACCACCGCGGCCAGGTGCACGCGATGCTCTCCGGCACGTCCGTTGCGCCGCCGCAGCTGGATGAGTTTTTGCTCGATTATGACGTGAAGCTCAGGAAGGACGAGGTTGAGCGGTTGGGTCTGTGAAAATTACCGTAGTTACGAAAATTCTTGACTGAATTATTGTAGGTACATAAATTCAGATGAAGATCGTTTGGGACGAACCGAAACGGTTGGCCAATATCGAGAAGCATGGGCTGGATTTCGCCGTTCTGGACGAGGAGTTCTTTCTGGCTTCGACGATCCGGGTGGCCAAAGCTGGCCGCTTCATGGCGATTGGTCGGGTAGTCGGTAGCGTTGTTGCGGTGGTCTTTGCCCGGCTTGGCTCCGAAGGCATCTCCATCATTTCAATGCGGCTGGCCAACCAGACGGAAAGGAGATTGTTCAATGGCGAAAGCTAAGCTGAGCATCATGAAACCCGACAAGGATTTTCAACCAGGCAAGGGCTTTACCAAGGAAGATTGGGACGCGGTTTCGGACAATCCCGAATGGACCGAGGAGGATTTTCGAAACGCCCGCCCCTTCACGGAAGTGTTCCCGGACCTCGCCGAAAGCATCCGCCGTTCGCGCGGCCGACCTGCGCTCGACAACCCGAAGAAGCAGGTGACGCTGCGTCTCGATAGCGACGTGGTCGCCCGCTTCCGCGCCGGCGGACCCGGCTGGCAGAGCCGCATCAACGACATTCTGCGGAAAGCCGCCGGCCTCCAAAAGTAGCTTGATCGTATGGCAGTCAGGCCAGTGCGACCTCGTATCGGGCAAAATGCGGGTCTGATGTCAGGATAGTCAGGTTTTCCATCTGCGCCTGCGCGATCAGCAACCGGTCGAACGGATCGCCGTGGTGAGGGGGCAGATCGCCGACGGCATGCGCGTGCCGAAATGTGACGGCGAGCGGCTGAAATCGCATCCTTGGAAGCAATGCGGGCAGGTCATCTGGCGCCTGAAGTTTTCCAATTGATCGTTTGATGGCGATTTCCCAAACGCTTGCCGCGCTCGCGAACACCACCGCTTCGGAGTTCAGGATGGCACGGTGCTGTTCGCTGAGACGTCGATCGTCCGAAATCGACCAGAGGATAATATGCGTGTCGGCGAGAAACGGACCTGTCGTCATTTGACGTACTCGTCCCATTCGGGACCGAGTTCGTCAAAGTCGTCCGCAATCCAGATCTTGCCCTTCAGGGCGCCGATACGCGGAAGCGGTTCGACCACCTCCGGAGGTACAATACGCGCGGCAACCCTGCCATGGCGCGTAAGCACGATCTCCTCGCCGGCTTCCGCGCGGCTTACGAGTTCCGACAATTTGGCCTTGGCTTCGGCGATGGAGACATTCATGGATGCGATCCTTTATGACCATAATTTAGGTCATAATTGATCGCATCGCAAGACATCCGAATCGGATCGCCTACGCCGCCTTGCCGTCCAGCTTGATCACGCCGCGCTTGATCTGGTCCTGCTCGATCGATTCGAACAGGGCGCGGAAATTGCCTTCGCCAAAGCCTTCGTCGCCCTTGCGCTGGATGAACTCGAAGAAGATCGGGCCGATCACGGTCTTCGAGAAAATCTGCAGCAGGATCTTGGTCATGCCGCCGTCGACCACGCCTTCGCCGTCGATCAGGATGCCGTGCTTCTTCATGCGCTCGATCGGCTCGTCATGGCCGTGCACGCGCTCATGCGACATTTCATAATAGGTGTCGGGCGGGCCGGGCATGAACTTCAGCCCGTTGGCGGCAAGCTTGTCGGTGGCCTCGTAGATGGCGTCGGTGCCCACCGCGATGTGCTGGATGCCCTCACCATTGTACTTCTTGAGGTACTCGGCGATCTGACTGGTCTCGTCCTTGGATTCGTTCAGCGGAATGCGGATCTTGCCGCAGGGCGAGGTAATCGCCCGGCTGACCAGGCCGGTGATCTTGCCGTCGATGTCGAAGAAATGGATCTGCTTGAAGCCGAACAGGTCGCGGTAGAAATCCCACCACTTGTCCATGTTGCCGCGATAGACATTGTGGGTGAGGTGGTCGAGGAAGTAGAAGCCGACGCCTTCGGGCTTGGGATCGCGCTCGCCTAACCACTCGAACTCGGCATCGTAGGCCGACCCCTTCTCGCCATAGGCTTCGATGAAATAGAGCAGCGAACCGCCGATGCCGACGATGGCCGGCACGTCGAGCGCCTTGTCGGTGCCTTCATAGGGCGTCGCGCCCTTCGACACGGCGTGCTCGAAGGCGTGCTTGGCATCGACCACGCGCCAGGCCATCGAGGCGGCGCAAGGGCCATGCTTTTCGACGAACTTCATCGCATGCGAGCCCGGCTCGGCATTGACGACATAGTTGATGTCACCCTGGCGCCAGACGGTGATGTTCTTGGTCCGGTGCTTGGCCACCGCGACATAACCCATGCGGGTGAAAAGCTCGGCAAGCTTGGCGGGCTCCGGATGCGCGAATTCGACGAATTCGAAACCGTCGGTGCCGGCGGGATTTTGCTTGCTGATTTTCGCGGGTGGCGCGTCGTGCGGGAAGGGGCCCATGGCAGTCCTCCGAAAGCTGTTGCGGCCAAGCTTGGCCATGCTCGCCATGATAGCGCGGAGCCGCCGCACGGTGCTTGCATTCAGCCGCCCATAACGCGCATCATGTGCGCAAATTGTGCATGAGTGGAGGAATAGGTATGGATGATGCGCGCCTTGATCAGTTTGACCGCAAGATAATGGCGCTTCTGCAGGACGATGCGCGATACACCAACAACGATCTTTCGGAGCGCGTGAACCTGTCGCCCTCGCAATGCTCGCGCCGCCGCCAGCGGCTGGAGGACGATGGCTACATCAAGGGCTACCGCGCCGTGCTCGACCGCGATCGTCTCGGCTTTTCGCTGGTCAACGTCATCTCGGTGACCCTGGCCACCCACAATCGCGACAATGCCCGCCGCTTCGGCGAACTGGTGGCGCGACTGCCCGAGGTGCAGGAGGCGCACGCGCTGACCGGCGAGATGGATTACATCCTCAAGGTGGTGACGCCCGATCTCAAATCACTGTCGGAGTTCGTCAACGGCGTTCTGCTGCCGCATGAATCCGTGCAGCACGTGAAGACGGCGATCGTGCTGGAGACGCTCAAGGAAACCGGCGCGCTGCCGATTTAAAGTGTGCTGATATTCAAGTGAGGCCGGCCTGACCTGAATATCAGTACACTTTCTCGGCAAATCGTCAGCCGCGCTGCTGCTGGATCAGCCCGTAAAGATTGGTGCAGCGGGCGCCGGAGCGGCAATAGGCGAAGACCGGCCCTTCGAGCTCGTCGAGCGCGGCGGCCTGGTCCTCGACATTGTCCATGGTGATCTGGCCGCTGATGACCGGAATGTAGCGGAACGCCAGCCCTGCCGCCTCAGCCGCGGCCTTGACGCTGTCGGCAGAGGGCTGGCCAGGCTGCTCGTCGTCCGGCCGGTTGCAGATCACGCTCTTGAAGCCGGCGTCCTTGATGGCGGCGATGTCCTGCGGCTGGATCTGGCCGGAGACCGAATAGTCGTCGCTGATCTGGCGGTATTCCATGATGTCGTCCTCGCAATTCTAGGCGCCTGTTGGCTTGGGCGCAGTTCTGCCACTCCCCAGACCGGCCGGCAACCACTGCGGTGGAGATTTCCTATGTGGTCGCCAGGCGGGCAAGCCGAGTCCTGGCCAAGCGCGCCACCGCGATGCCCGCCACCATCGCGACGACGAAGATCAGCGTCTCCGCGCGGCCAAGGCCGAGCGCCGGAATGGCGCCGCCGGGGCAAAAGCCGGCAATGCCCCAGCCGATGCCGAACAGCGCGGCGCCCCCGACGAGTTGGCTGTCGATGTCCTTCCTGCCCGGCAAGGCGAAAGCCGTTTCGAACACCGGCCTCTTGCGGAGGGCGAATATGAGGCGGTAACCGGCAAAGGCAACGGCCAGGCCGCCGCCCATCACGAAGATCAGGCTAGGATCCCAGGTTCCGGCGATGTCGAAGAAATTCAGCACCTTCGCCGGGTTGATCATGCCGGACACAGCGATGCCCAAACCGAAGAGGCCGCCGATCAGGAAGGCCGAGGCGAGCTTGCTCATGGTTCAGCTTCCAATCACATGACGGGTGACAAAAACGGTGACGAAGGCGGTGGCCATGAAGGTCGCGACGGCGACGAACGAGCGCGGCCACAGTCGCGCGATGCCGCAAATGCCGTGCCCGCTCGGACAACCGCCACCGAAATGCACGCCGACACCGACGAGAAAGCCGCCGACGACAAGGGCCAACGTCGGCACCGGCACATTGAACTCGATGTCCTTCCCGGCGAGCTGGATCAGCAACGGCGCGCCGATCGCGCCGGCGAGAAAGGCAGCGCGCCACTTCCAGTCGGCGGACACCGGCGGGATAACGCCGGTCAGTATCCCAGTCATTCCCGCAATGCGGCCATGCAATGCCATAAGCAGCACGGCCGACAGCCCGATCAGGGCTCCGCCAAGCAGAGACTGGAAAGGCGTGAAGTCGGTCATGGAAAGCCAATCCGCGTCGATAAGGAGATACTCATTCAGCAGATAGACATTTTCACACGGGAATCCAGCCGGAAATGGTCCGGCTGGAAAGGCGGCGTTGGCCGGTTCTCAACGCAGGCTGACAAGCCGGCTCAACTGCCGAGGATCGCGCCTTTGATCTGCGTGATGTTGTTGTGCATCATGTCGATATAGGTCGAAGCCGGGCCGTCCGACCCCGACAGCGCGTCCGAATAGAGCGTGCCGCCGACCTTGATGCCGGTCTCGCCGGCGATCTGCTCGATCAGCCGCGGATTGGTGATGTTTTCCACGAAGATCGCCGCAGCCCTGTCCTGCTTCACCTGTTCGACGAGCTTGGCGACGTCGGCCGCGGAAGGCTCGGAATCGGTCGAGATGCCCTGCGGCGCCAGGAAGGTCAGGCCGTATTCATGCTCGAAATAGCCGAAGGCGTCATGCGAGGTGATGACCACGCGCTTCGCCTCCGGGATCGACTGGATCGCCGCCTTCACGTCGCCTTCCAGCGCGTCGAGCTTGGTGGTGTAGGCTGCGGCGTTGGCCTTATAGCTGTCGCAACCTTCATTGTCGGCCGCGCAAAAAGCATCGGCGATGTTCTTCACATAGATCTTGGCATTGGCGATCGATTGGAAGGCGTGCGGATCGGTGACGGTCTTGCCGCCGCCGGTGCCGGCGCCTTCGGCAGCGTCCGCGTCGGCGAATTCCGGCTTGAAGTCGATCGGCGTGACACCCTTGGTCAACGTCACGATCGCGGCCTTGGTGGCGCTGGCGTCGACCAGGCGCTGCAGGAAACCTTCGAAATGCAGGCCGTTGACCAGCACGACGTCGGCGCCTGCCATCGCCACCGCGTCGGCCGGGCTCGGCTCATAGACATGCGCGTCGCCGTCCGGCCCGACGATGGTGGTGATGTTGACCCGGTCGCCGCCGACATTCTTGGCGAAATCGGCAATCACGGTAAAACTCGCCACCACTTTGAGCGGCGCCGCGAATGCGGAAGAGGTCGCGAAGGCGCTTAATGTTATAACACTCAACGCCAGCGCGGCACGGAAGGATTTCAGCATTGGGACAGTCTCCTTGCTTTGGGAATTGATCAGGCGGTGCGGTGGCGGTGATGCACGATGCGGGCGCGCAGCACGCCGCGCGTGCCGAACAGGATCGAGCAGAAATAGACGACGCCGGCCGAAAGGATGATCGCCGGGCCGGAAGGCAGCGAAGCGTGGTAGGACAGAAGCAACCCGGCGATGCAGGAGGCAAAGCCGATCAGCACGGCGAGCACGCACATCGGTTCGACGCGCACCGTCCAGAAGCGGGCGGCAGCTGCCGGCAGCATCATCAGCCCGACCGAGAGCAGCGTGCCCAGGGCCTGGAAGCCGCCGACGAGGTTGAGCACGACAAGGCCTAGGAAGATGAAATGCACTGGGCTGCCCATGCGGCTCACCGAGCGCAGGAACAGCGGATCGAGGCATTCGGCGACCAGCGCGCGCCAGAAAATGGCGAGGCAGGCGAGCGTCACCGCCACGATGCCGCCGATCAGGATCAGCGCCTCATTGTTGAGCGCGAGCACCGTGCCGAACAGCACATGCATCAGATCGACGCTGGAGCCGCGGATCGACACCATCAGCACGCCGACCGCAAGCGAGATCAGATAGAAGGCCGCCATCGAGGCGTCCTCGCGCTGGATGGTGAAGCGCGAGACCGCTCCCGCGCCGAGCGCCACGATGATGCCGGCGATCAACCCGCCGACGGTCATCGGCAGGATCTCGAGCCCGTAGAGCAGGAAGCCGGCGGCGGCACCCGGCAGGATGGCATGCGCCATGGCGTCGCCCGAAAGGCTCATGCGCCTTAGCATCAGGAAGACGCCGACCGGGCAGGCGCCGAGCGACAGCATCAGCGAGCCGAACAGCGCCCGCTGCATGAAGGCGAAATCGGCGAAGGGTGCGATGAACAAGCCGTAGAAAAATTCCATCACGCCGCCCTCGGTCCGGAGCCGTGGTCGTGATGATGATCATGCGCATGATCGTGATGGTCGTGCCCATGGTCATGGGCGTGATCATGCTCGCTCGGCTCGCACCAGGGCGCATTCTCTTCCCAGGCCTCGTGGAAGCGCCGTGCCTTGAGCAGGTTTTCCGGCCGCAGCGTTTCCTTTGTGTCGCCCCAGGCGACCGGCTGGCGGGCGAGCAGCAGCGTTTCCGGGAAATTCTGCCGCACGAGATCGAGGTCATGCACGACGACCATGATCGTACGCTCCTCGCCATGCCAGCGCTTTATCAATTGGATGAGATCGCCGACGGTCTTGGCGTCGACCGCATTGAAAGGCTCGTCGAGCAGGATGAGGTCGGCGTCCTGCAACAGCACGCGGGCAAACAGCGTGCGCTGCAATTGGCCGCCGGACAGCGTGTCGATCGGCCGCTTCTCGAAGCCGCCGAGCCCGACCGCCATCAATGCCTTGCTGACCGACTCGCGATCCTCTTTCGTATAGCGGCCGAGCATCCCGCGCTTCGGCCACAGGCCGAGCGAGACCAGATCGACGACCCGCGCCGGAAAGGAGCGGTCGAGTTCCGACTGCTGCGGCAGATAGGCGGTGCGGACGCCCGGCATGCGGACCACGGCCCCTTCCATCGGCTTCAGCACGCCCACGATGCCCTTCATCAGCGTCGACTTGCCCGAGCCATTGGCGCCGACCACCGCGGTCAACGAGCCTTTGCGGACGACGCCGTTCAGATGATGGATCGCCGGATGGCTGCCATAGCCGAGCGTCAGGTCGCGGAAGGTCAGGCAGGCATTGGTCATCAGGCGTCGGTCCGCGAAATCGGGTAGCTTGTCGATATGTGATGTTATTACATTAGTCAACATCGCGGTCCGGCGGAATTGTGACACGGCCGGTCAACTCGCCGTGTAGGCGGATGGGCGGACTCTCCGGACAATTGGCTCAATTGGTTTCGCGGCCACCGGCCTTGCCCCAGGGCGGTCCGGACTCTAAACAAGCGCGACTCCAAGAAACGAAGGAACCTGCAATGAGCATTCGTCGCATCGATGTCGGCCCGCGCATGAGCCAGATCGTCATCCACGGCAATACCGTCTACCTGGCCGGTCAGGTTGGCCAGCCCGGCGGCAACGTCGCCTCGCAGACGCGCGACATCCTGAAGACCATCGACGAATTGCTGGCCAAGGCCGGCACCGACAAGACCAAGATCGTCCAGGCGATCATCTGGCTGGCCGACATGGGCACCTTCGCCGAGATGAACTCGGAATGGGACAAGTGGGTGCCGCAGGGCCACACCCCGGCCCGCGCCACCGGCGAAGCCAAGTTGGCTACTCCGGAATATCTGGTCGAGATCATTGTGACGGCGGCGCTGTAGGGCGCGGCGCTTCCCCTTCTCCCCTTGTGGGAGAAGGTGGCCGCGAAGCGGCCGGATGAGGGGTGTTGGAAGGATCGCTGCGTTGAAGAAATGGGCGCTTGAAGCCCCCTGTTCTTCAGCGCCTCGTTTCTTCCAACACCCCTCATCCGTCTCGGCGCTGCACGCCGATCCACCTTCTCCCACAAGGAGGGTTTTGCATGGGAGCCGATATTTAGCGCACGAGGCAGATGGGCGTTTTTTGAAAGGCGCTCTGGCCGCTTTGGCGGGTTGTTTTGCCTCGCTCTTGAGGCCTCAGGCCGCCTTGGCAGTGGATTTTGGGCGGACTGCGCCTCATGCCGGCTTCCTCTTTGGGAAGAGGACTGCGGCCGCTCTTTGCAGATTGTAGCCGCAGCCGGCAAGCATGCACTGCGTCCGGTTGGTCGCAAGGTTGAAGAAGCGCAGTCGCCGCATGCCGTAGCGCTGTTTGAACACTGCAAACGGCCGCTCCACTGCCGCCCGCACCTTCGAGATGAGCCGGTTGCGCTGCTTCTGACGCGGTGTCAGCGGATGGTGCTTGTTGGCTCTGTGCATCAGCCGGTCCTTGATGCCGGCCTGCTTCAGCCGGGCATGGCGGGCATGGGTGTAGTAGGCTTGGTCGCCATAGGCCGCCTTCTCGTCCCCGATGATCAGGCCGTCGGCCGGCTCGGTATCGGTGACCGATGCATCCGTAAAGTCCATGCGCCGGATCAGCGTATGAGCATCGTCGACGCCGTTGTGCACCTTATAGCCGAACACGGTCTTGTTGCCCTTGCGTCCCCAACGTGCCTCGCCATCGGCCGATGGCCGCGCCGTCGCCTCCTCACCCTTCTTCGGCTTCGCCGGCGGGCGCGCGGCGGCCTGCATGAAGGAGGCATCGATCAACGTGCCGCGCTTGACGATCAGCCCCTTCTGCTCAAGCTGCCGCGTGATCTCATAAAACACCCGGTCGATCAGCCCATCGCACTTCAGCTCCTCGCGGAAACGCCACAACGTCGAATGGTCCGGCGTGGGGTCCGACAGGCTGAAACCGGCAAAGCGGCGGAACGACAGCCGGTCGCGCAGTTGTGCCTCCAGCGAAGGATCGCTGAGATTGTTCCACACGCCAAGCAGCAGACAGCGCAGCAAGGCCTCGGCCGGATAGCTAATGTTGCCCCGTCCTGGTCCGCTGCGCTGACCAAGAAGCGCCTTGATCGGCACCCAGTCGATCACTCGCGCGATCTGGTCAAGCTCCGTCACGTCCGACCACACCAGCCCATCCGCAAGGCTCAGTTGTCCAAGCACGCGATCGACCATCCGAATCATCTCCCCTTCATGCCGGACCTACGGAATCACCAACTCAGTTCCGTGCAAAGCCCTCACAAGGGGAGAAGGAGAAGAGCGCTACCCCTGCGACGGCGTGAACCTCGCCACCAGCGTATGGCTCTCCGCCGGATAGATGAAGCGTACATGGGTCACCGGGTGCTCAGCGCTCCAGGTGCGGCGCTCGACCACCAGGCAGGGCGCGCTCGCGTCGATGTCGAGCGCGTCGGCGATATTCTCGTCGGCGGCCATGGCGCGGATGCGATGTTCGGCCTCGCTCCACGGCACGCGGCCGATCAGCCAAGGGCCCGGCGCGATGTCGAGGAATTCCTCCTCGCCGGCCTCGGGTACGGCCGAAAGGTTGATCAGCCGCTGCTCCAGCGCGAACGGCCGTTCGCCGGCAAAATGCAGGCCTTCCAGCGCAAGCACCGGACCCGCGGCGGAAAGCCCGAGCCGCGCGCGGTCATCGGCGCTGCTGCGCCGCTTGAGGCGTTCCAGCCGCTCGTAGCGATAGGGCAGGCCGAGCGCCTCGACCTCGATCCTGATGTCGTGCAGTTCCAGCACCGCCGCCTGCGACTGCGGCTGGCGCACGAAACTACCCGACCGGCGCCGGCGCTCGATCAGCCCGGCCTTTGCAAGCTGCGACAGCGCCTTGTTCACCGTCATGCGCGAGCAATTGTATTGGGCCGTCAGTTCGTGCTCGAAGGGGATGCGATGCCCGGGCGTCCAGGCGCCCGAGAGGATCTTTTCACGGATGTCGGAGAGGATGCGCTGATGCAGCGAGAGGATCTCGCCGCCATCGACATCGTCTGTCTCGACCAGGCTCATCGGACGGTCCTGTTCAGCCTTGCGACAATGCGGTCATGACTTCGCGGAACCGCTTGGCAACGGCCTCGCGCTTGACATGCCTGCCGCCGCTGACCTGCTTTCTGCCATGCACCCAGACGCAATCGATCGTGCTGCCATTGGCAAAGATCCAGGCGTCGAGGATCGCGTCTCCCGTCTTGCCGGCCAGCGATGGATGGTTTTGATCGAGCGAGACGAGGTCGGCAGCGCCGCCGGCGGCAATTCGCGACGGGCCGGCGCCCAGCGCCAGGCTGCCGCCGTCGAGCGCCGCATCGAACAGGGCGCGCCCGTTGGAACCGCCGGGACGCGCCAGCACATTGCGGGCGCGATGGGCGAGGCGCTGCGAATATTCGAGCTGCCTCAGCTCGTCCGGCAGCCCGATCAGCACGTTGGAATCGGACCCGACACCGAAACGGCCGCCATGCTCAACGAAAAGCGGCGCCGCGAAAGTGCCGTCGCCGAGATTGGCCTCGGTGATCGGGCAAAGCCCCGCGATCGCCCCGGTCCGGGCCATGGCGATCGTCTCGGCCTCGGTCATATGCGTGGCGTGGATCAGGCACCAACTTTTGTCGACTTTGGCGTTGGCGAGCAGGAATTCGACCGGACGCTTGCCCGACCAGGCAACGCAATCCTCGACCTCCTTCACCTGCTCGGCGACATGGATGTGGATCGGACCGTTCGGCGCCATCGCTGCGACTGAATTGAGTTCGTCCGGCGTTGCGGCCCGCAAACTGTGCGGCGCGACGCCGACAACGGCTTGCTCAAGCGGACGAACAGCCTCGCGGGCTTTCTCAAGCAGACGCCCGAAACGTTCGACATCATTGATGAATCGCCGCTGGCCTTCATTGGGAGCGGCGCCGCCGAAGGCCGAATGTGCATAGAAGACCGGCAGGAGCGTTAGGCCGATGCCGGTCTCTCCGGCTGCCGCCGCGATCCGCTCCGCCATCTCGGCGATGTTGGCGTAGGGCTGTCCGTCGCAGTCGTGGTGGAGGTAGTGGAACTCGCCGACGCGCGAGAAGCCGGCTTCCAGCATCTCGACATAAAGCTGCGCCGCGACCACCTCGACTTGATCCGGCGTCATCGACAGCGCGAAGCGGTACATCACCTCGCGCCAGCTCCAGAAACTGTCGGCCGAAGGGCCGCGCAATTCGGCAAGACCTGCCATGCCGCGCTGGAAGGCGTGGCTGTGCAGGTTGGGCATGCCAGGCAGGACGATGGCATGGCGCTCGTCGCCCGCCTGCGCGATAGCGCCGGCCTCGACCTTGGAGATGCGGCCATCCTCAAAGGCGATCCTGACATTGCTTTGCCAGCCCTCGGGCAGCAGCGCCTGTTCTGCAAAGATTGCCGTCACGTTCCTCTCCGAATCTGAAGTCCGAGCGACATTATCGCTTGCGTCGCGTTTCAATATGTATATACATAATCGCTATCCAAGCAAACGGAAAAGATGATGGGTGGAGCAAGCGGGAAGAGCGGCCATCGGGTCTGGCGCAATGCGCGCCTGGCGACCATGGCTGAGGGCGCGACCGGTCTCGGTATCGTCGAGAAAGGCGCGGTCGTCGCGCGCGACGGCCTCATTGTTTATGCCGGTCGCGAGGCCGATATGCCGGCTGCGGCCGGGCAGGGCGCCGAGACCGTTGATTGCGTGGGGCGTTGGATCACGCCTGGCCTGATCGATTGCCACACGCACCTCGTCTATGCCGGCAACCGCGCCAATGAATTCGAGATGCGGCTGGCGGGCGCCACCTATGAAGAAGTGGCGCGCGCCGGTGGCGGCATCGTTTCCTCGGTCAAATCGCTGCGCGCCGCCAGCGAGAACGAGCTCGTCGCCCAGACTCTGCCGCGTCTCGACGCGCTGCTCGCCGAAGGCGTCACGACCGTCGAGGTGAAGTCCGGTTACGGCCTCAATGCTGACAACGAGAAAAAATCGCTGCGCGCCGCCCGCCGGCTGGCAGACGAGCGCCCGGTCACGATCCGCACCACTTGTCTCGCGGCCCATGCGCTGCCGCCGGAAGCCAAGGGCGACAAGGACGCGTTCATCGATCTCGTCGCGGATACCATCCTGCCGCAGGTCGCCGCCGAAAAGCTCGCCGACGCCGTCGACGGTTTCTGCGAGGGCATTGCC
Organism: Mesorhizobium sp. M2A.F.Ca.ET.043.05.1.1; assembly: GCF_003952445.1. Lineage (NCBI taxonomy): Bacteria > Pseudomonadati > Pseudomonadota > Alphaproteobacteria > Hyphomicrobiales > Phyllobacteriaceae > Mesorhizobium > Mesorhizobium sp. M2A.F.Ca.ET.043.05.1.1. The sequence goes on along the minus strand of NZ_CP034446.1, from coordinate 2,204,888 downwards.
TTCTCGCCCGAGCAGATGGCGCGCGTTTTCGACAAGGCCAAGGCGCTCGGCCTGCCGGTGAAGCTTCATGCCGACCAGCTTTCCAATCTGCATGGCGCGGCGCTTGCCGCGCGCTATGGCGCGCTGTCGGCCGACCATCTTGAATACACGGACGAGGAGGGCGCCGCGGCGATGGCCAAAGCCGGCACCGTGGCGACAATCCTGCCCGGCGCTTACTACTTCATCCGCGAGACGAAGAAGCCGCCGGTCGATCTGTTCCGCCGCCACGGCGTGAAAATGGCGGTCGCTACCGACAGCAATCCCGGCACCTCGCCGCTCACCTCGCTGCTGCTCACCATGAACATGGCCGCGACTCTGTTCGGCATGACCGTCGACGAATGCCTCGCCGGCGTCACCCGTGAGGCCGCACGTGCGCTGGGACTCCTCGACAAGACTGGCACGCTGGAAGCCGGCAAATCGGCCGACCTCGCCATCTGGGACATCGAGCGCCCGGCCGAACTCGTCTACCGCATGGGCTTCAATCCGCTCCATGCCCGCATCTGGAGAGGACAATGACCGAACTGACCCTGACGCCCGGCAGCGCGACGCTTGCCGACTGGCGCGCCATCTATCGCGGCGCCGTGCCGAAGCTCGACGCCGCCTGCCGGCCGAAGATCAAGGCGAGCGCCGAGGCGGTGGCTCGCATCCTCGCCAAGGGCGAGCCGGTCTATGGCATCAACACCGGCTTCGGCAAGCTCGCCAGCGTCCGCATTCCAGAAAGCGATCTCGAGACGCTCCAGCGCAACATCGTGCTTTCGCATGCCGCCGGTGTCGGCGAGCCGATGCCCGTCGCGGTGGTGCGGCTGATGATGGCGCTGAAGCTCGCCAGCCTTGCCCAGGGGGCTTCCGGGGTTCGCGCCGAGACCATCGACCTGCTTCAAGGCATGCTCGCCAACGACGTCATTCCGGTCGTGCCCGCGCAGGGCTCGGTCGGCGCTTCCGGCGACCTCGCGCCGCTCTCGCACATGACCGCCGTGATGATCGGCGTCGGCGAATGCTTTACCCCGCATGGCCGCTTCCCGGCCAAGGTTGCGTTCGTCTCGCATGGGCTGGAGCCGGTGACGCTCGGCGCCAAGGAGGGGCTGGCGCTGCTCAACGGCACGCAATTCTCGACGGCTTTTGCGCTGGCCGGCCTGTTCGAGGCCGAGGTGCTCTACCAGTCGGCGCTGGTCGCCGGCGCGCTGTCGACGGACGCAGCCAAGGGCTCCGACGCCCCCTTCGATCCGCGCATTCATCTGTTGAGAAAACATCGCGGTCAGATCGAAACGGCGGATGCCTTGCGCAATCTGATGGCCGGCAGCGCCATCCGTGAATCGCATCGCGTCGACGACGAGCGCGTGCAGGATCCGTACTGTCTGCGCTGTCAGCCGCAGGTGATGGGCGCCGCGCTCGATGTGCTGCGCAAGGCCGCCGACACGCTTGAGACCGAGGCCAATGGCGTCACCGACAACCCGCTGATCTTCGCCGAGGACGACACCGCCCTTTCTGGCGGCAATTTCCACGCCGAGCCGGTGGCCTTCGCCGCCGACATGATCGCGCTGGCGGTCTGCGAGATCGGCTCGCTGTCGGAGCGGCGCATCGCTATGCTGGTCGATCCGGCGCTGTCCGGCATGCCGGCCTTCCTCACGCCCAAGCCGGGGCTCAATTCCGGTTTCATGATTCCGCAGGTGACGGCGGCAGCGCTTGTTTCGGAAAACAAGCAGAAGGCCTATCCGGCGAGCGTCGATTCCATCCCGACCTCGGCCAACCAGGAAGACCATGTCTCGATGGCCGCGCACGGCGCGCGCCGTCTGCTCGGCATGATCGAGAATGCGACCGCCGTCATCGGCATCGAATTGCTGGCCGCGGCGCAAGGCTGCGATTTCCAAGCGCCGCTGGCTTCGAGCGAGGCGCTCGAAGCCGTGCGCAAGCTGGTCCGCGCCGAGGTGCCGTGTCTGGACAATGACCGGCATTTCCATCCCGACATGGAGAAGGCGATCGCCATGGTGCGCAGCGGCGCCGCGGTGAAGGCGGCGGGTGCTGTGAAGCTGCCGGGGATTGCGTCGTGAGAATGCTAACGACGACACGGCGCCGTAGAGCGCCAACGCACGGAGGTCTCGCATGACCCCTCCCTGGCTTACCGTCACCCGAGGCACTGCGCCCCTGCTGGTCTCGATCCCGCACACAGGTATTGATCTTGCAGGCCTGGACTCCCGCCTGGTCTCGACCTGGCTTGGCCGGCGCGACTGCGACTGGTGGATCGACAAGCTCTATGATTTTGCCGCCGACCTTGGCGCGACCGTCGTGCACACCGCCATTTCGCGCACTGTCATCGACGTCAACCGCGACCCGTCCGGCGTTTCGCTCTATCCGGGCCAGGCGACGACGACGCTCTGCCCGACGGACACTTTTGACGGCGGTCCGCTCTACAATATGGGTGACGAACCGACGCCGTCCGAGATCGACCAGCGCCGCGAGACATATTTCGTGCCGTATCATGCCGCCCTGCAGGCCGAGATCGACCGGCTGCGCGGCATGCATGAGAACATCGTGCTCTATGACTGCCATTCGATCCGCTCGGTGCTGCCGCGCCTGTTCGAAGGCACGCTGCCGGTCTTCAACCTCGGCACCAATGACGGCAGGAGCACCGATCCGTCGCTGCAGCAAAAGGTCAGCGAGATCCTTGCCGCGACCGGCGAGAGCTGGGTGGTGAACGGCCGTTTCAAAGGCGGCTGGATCACCAGAAGCTTCGGCCAGCCCGAGAACGGCGTCCACGCGCTTCAGATGGAGCTCTCCAACCGCGGCTATATGCGCGAGCCGGCCGAAAAGGGTTCGCCGGAAAACTGGCCGGTCCCTTACGACCCAAGCTATGCCGCGCCGATCCGCGCCACGCTGAAAACCATTCTCGAAACCGCCATTGAATGGGCTGGGCGCTGACGCGCCGCCTTACTCGAAAGGGACAATGATGAACGATCCGCGCCACAACATCCGCGAAGTGCGTGCGCCCCGCGGCGACAAGCTCAACGCCCGCTATTGGACGACCGAGGCGCCGCTGCGCATGCTGATGAACAATCTCGACCCGGAGGTCGCCGAGAACCCCAACGAGCTGGTCGTCTATGGCGGCATCGGCCGGGCGGCGCGCACCTGGAACGATTTCGACCGCATTGTCGCTTCGCTGAAGACGCTGGGCGAGGACGAGACGCTGCTGGTTCAGTCCGGCAAGCCGGTCGGCGTTTTCAAGACCCATTCCAATGCCCCGCGCGTGCTCATCGCCAACTCCAACATCGTGCCGCATTGGGCGAACTGGGAGAAGTTCAACGAGCTCGATAGGAAGGGCCTGATGATGTACGGCCAGATGACGGCCGGTTCCTGGATCTATATCGGCACGCAGGGCATCGTGCAGGGCACCTACGAGACCTTCGTCGAGGCCGGCCGCCAGCATTACAATGGCGACCTCAAGGGCAAGTGGATCCTGACCGGCGGTCTCGGCGGCATGGGCGGCGCCCAGCCTCTGGCCGCCGTCATGGCCGGTGCCTCTTGCCTCGCCATCGAGTGCAACCCTGACTCGATCGATTTCCGCCTGCGCACCCGCTATCTCGACGAGAAGGCCGAGACGCTGGACGAAGCGATGGAGATGATCGACCGCTGGACCAAGGCCGGCGAGGCGAAGTCCGTCGGCCTGCTCGGCAACGCCGCCGAGATCGTGCCCGAAATGTTTAGGCGCGGCATCCGCCCCGACATCCTCACTGACCAGACCTCGGCGCATGACCCGATCAACGGCTATCTACCCAAAGGCTGGACCATGGCCGAATGGCGCGAGAAGCGCACCTCTGATCCGAAAGCCGTCGAAAAGGCGGCTCGCGCATCGATGCGCGAGCATGTCGAGGCGATGGTGGCGTTCTGGAACGCCGGCGTGCCGACGCTCGACTACGGCAACAACATCCGCCAGGTCGCCAAGGACGAAGGCTTTGAGAACGCTTTCGCCTTCCCCGGCTTCGTGCCGGCCTATATCCGGCCGCTGTTCTGCCGCGGCATCGGTCCGTTCCGTTGGGCAGCGCTGTCTGGCGATCCGGAGGATATCTACAAGACCGACGCCAAGGTACGAGAGCTCACCCCCGGAAATACGCACCTCCACAACTGGCTAGACATGGCGCGCGAGCGCATCTCGTTCCAGGGTCTGCCGGCGCGCATCTGCTGGGTCGGCCTCGGCGACCGTCACCGGCTCGGTCTCGCCTTCAACGAGATGGTCGCCAAGGGCGAGCTCAAGGCGCCCGTCGTCATCGGTCGCGACCACCTCGATTCCGGCTCGGTCGCCTCGCCGAACCGAGAGACCGAAGCGATGAAGGACGGCTCGGACGCCATTTCCGACTGGCCGCTGCTCAACGCGCTGCTCAACACCGCGTCGGGCGCCACCTGGGTGTCGCTGCATCATGGCGGCGGCGTCGGCATGGGCTTCTCGCAGCATGCCGGCATGGTGATCGTCGCCGACGGAACGGCTGACGCGGCGAAGCGCCTCGAGCGCGTGTTGTGGAACGATCCGGCGACCGGCGTGATGCGCCATGCCGACGCCGGCTACGACATCGCCATCCAGTGCGCCAAGGAGCACCAGCTCAACCTGCCGGGCATATTGGGCTGAACGGATGCGTATCCTTCGTGCCGCCGATTACCGCGTCATGCCGTGGAAGAATGGCGGCGGCACGACCACGGAGATCGCGGTTTCGCCCGACGGCGCCGGACTCGACGAGTTCGACTGGCGCGTCTCGATGGCCCGCGTCGAAACCAGCGGGCCGTTCTCCAGCTTCGCCGGCATCGACCGCACGCTGTCGGTGCTGAAAGGCGAGGGGATTGTCCTCGACATTGCCGGCCAGCCGACGGCGCGGCTGACCACGGCGTCAGTGCCGCTCGCCTTTGCGGGCGACGTGCCGACCAGCGCGGCGCTGATCGGCGGTCCGATCACCGATCTCAACGTCATGACCCGCCGTGGCCGCATGGCCCATGCCGTCGAGCGCCGGCCGCTCTCCGGCGAGATTAGCATCACTTCGCGCGCCGACACGACGCTGGTTCTGGCAGTCAACGCAGGCTTCACGCTTCTCACGGATGACAGGCAGAGCCTCGGACCGCTCGATACGCTGATCCTCGAGCGCGACAGCCCGCAATTGCGGCTCCAGCCTGAGGGGCAGGGGCTGCTTTTCGTGATCGCGATCGATCGCCTCGCCGCCAACCATTAACGGCTGTTGCCAAACATGATCGCGGCGCGGGCGAATTATCGCCCGGCCCCTTGCATGTATCACGAAAAAGCCTGATTCCTTGCCCTGATCCAACCGGGGGCGAAGAGCGAGGGGCGTTCGCCCGCAAGCTGTCGAAAGGGCACGCCCTGTTGTGGTGCGCAGAACAAACTTTCGGCGGATCAGTCATGCAACCAATTGCAATTGAACCGGTTTTAGGGCCATTGCCGTGGCGGTGACGCCGCATTGCGCCCCCGCTTACGGAATTTTCAATGAACATTCAGACCAATCCCAATAAGATCGAACAGACAAGCGCCGGCTTCCCGTTGGTGACGGAAGCGCCGATACGCTCCAATTTCCTGCCTGAGGACCGGCTGCGCGCCTTGGGCGTCGCTTTAGCCAAGGGCGAGGTCAAGGACCTGTTCGGCCTCGCCCCGTTCGAGTTCCAGGCCCGCATCCGCGACAGCGCCAAGAAGATCCTCGAAGTCTACCGTTCGACCAATGCCGCTCAGGCCAAGGGCGAGACCATCACGCCGGCCGCGCAATGGCTGCTCGACAACAACTATTTGGTCGAGGAGACGATCTTCCAGGTCAAGCGCGACCTGCCGCGCCGCTTCTACCGCCAGCTGCCGACGCTCACGCTCGGCGACGGCACTGTGCTGCCGCGCGCCTTCGTCGTTGCCTGGAGCTATGTCGAGCATTCCGACAGCTCGGTCTCGGCCAACATGTTCAAGGCCATTGTCGAGGGCTTCCAGTCGGTCGAGCCGATGAAGATCGGCGAGCTCTGGGCGCTGCCCTCGCTGCTGCGCTTTGTGCTGATCGAGAACCTGCGTCGCATCGCCGTGCGCGTCGACCGCACCAGGCAGATGCGACACATCGCCAACGAGGTTGCCGACCGGGTTCTCGCGACCGACGACAATGCCGACCGCACCAGGATCCTGTCCAACTACAGCGCGCATGCGCAGGACACCACTTTTGCCACCCAGTTGCTCTACCGCCTGCGCGACGGGTCGCAGAACGCCGGCCGGGCGCTGGAATGGCTGGAGGGAGAGCTGGAAAAGACCGGCTCCGATGCCGAGGAGATCATCATCTCCGAGCATCAGACGCTCTCCAGCGGCAATGTCACGACCGGCAACATCATCCGCGGCCTGCGCCTCATCAACGACGTCGACTGGACGGTCTGGTTCGAAGGCGTCAGCCGCATCGACACGCTGCTCCGTGAAAAGACCGATTTCGCCGACCTGGATTTCTTCTCGCGCGATCAGTACCGCACCGCGATCGAGCAGTTGGCGCGGCGCTCGGAGCTCTCCGAATACCGGGTGGCCGAAAAGGCGATCGAGCTTGCCGGCCACACGCCCGGCGTCACCGATGCATCCGGCGTGCCGGAGACAGCGGATCCGGACGTGCACACCGATGTCGGCTTCTTCCTGGTCGGGCCGCGCCGTCAGGAGCTGGAAAAGGCGATCGGCTACCGGCCGCCTTTCTATGTGACCTTCAAGCGTGCCTTTGCCAGCGCCGGCTGGATGGGCATCGTCGGCCCGGTTTTCCTTCTGACGGCGCTGCTGTTGGTGCTGTCGGGCAGGGCGCTCGCCAATCTCGGCCTGTCGGTGGAGCCGATCACGCTGATGCTGGCGCTGTTCGCAGTGCCGGCAAGCGAAGGCGCGCTGGCCTTCTTCAACACCGTCGTGGCGCTGTTCCTCAAACCCACCCGGCTTGTCGGCTACGACTACAACAAGCACGGCATCCCGGCCGAGGCGCGCACGCTGGTCGTGGTGCCCTCGCTGATCGGCTCGCGCGACGACGTCGAGGAAAACATCCGTAACATCGAGGTGCACCACCTCGCCAACACGGCCGAAGAGATCCATTTCGCCCTGTTGTCCGACTGGCCGGATTCCAAGACCGAGATCGACGCCGCCGACATCGAGATCCTGCAATATGCCCGTGACGAGATCGCCAGGCTCAACGCCCGCTATCCGTCGGAAGGCTCGCCGCGCTTCTATCTCCTGCATCGCCGCCGGCTCTACAATCAGGCGCAAGGCTGCTGGATGGGCTGGGAGCGCAAGCGCGGCAAGCTGCATGAGCTGAACCTTCTCCTGCGTGGCGACAGCGACACCACCTTCCTGCCGCTCGACGTGCCGCTGCCGGAAAAGGTCGTCTATGTGATGACGCTCGACGCCGACACGCGCACGACTCGCGACGCGGTTTCGAGCCTGGTCGGCAAGCTCGCCCATCCGCTCAACCGCCCGCATTTCGATCCGGTCAAGCGCGTCGTCACCGCGGGCTACACGATCCTGCAGCCGCGCATCACGGCGTCGCTGACCAGCGGCGACGACGCCTCCTTCTTCCAGCGCGTCTTCTCGGCCAATCGCGGCCTCGACCCCTATGTCTTCGCCGTATCCGACGTCTACCAGGACGTCTTCGGCGACGGTTCCTTCACCGGCAAGGGCCTCTACCATGTCGACGCCTTCGAGGCGGCGCTGAAGAACCGCATCGACGAAAACACCATCCTCAGCCACGACCTGCTCGAAGGCGCGCTCTCGCGCGCCGCTTTGGTCACCGACGTCGAGCTGGTCGAGGACTATCCCACCCGCTACTCGGTCGACGCCTCGCGCCACCATCGCTGGGCGCGCGGCGACTGGCAGCTGCTCGGCTATATTTTCGACCCGCGCTCCGGGGTGCCGGCGCTGTCGCGCTGGAAGATGGTCGACAATCTGCGCCGCTCGGTCACCCCGATCTTCTGGGTCCTGGCCTGCGTCGCCGGCTGGACGCTGCTGCCCTTCACCCAGGCGGCGCAGTGGCAGGCGCTTATGATCCTCAGCCTGTTCATGGCGCCTACCTTCGACATCGTGAACGGCATCCTGCCCAAGAGCGGCGACCAGACGCCGCGCGGCCATTTCTCGGCACTTGCGCGCGACACCGTGTTCGGCACGGCGCTGGTGGCGCTGAAGGTGCTCTTGATGGCGCATCTCGCCTGGATGATGGGCGACGCCATCATTCGCACCATCTACCGCCTCTTCGTCAGCCGGCAGAACCTGCTCGAATGGCGCACCGCCTCGCAGGCCGCCAAGGGCGGCAACGATCTCGGCGCCTATTATGGCATGATGTATGGCGCGGTGATCATCGGCGTCGTCGGCCTGGCTATTCCGGTGCTGGCCGATTCCACAGGCGCCTTCGTCGCCTTCTTCTTCGCCATCTTCTGGATCGCTTCGCCCGCCGTCGCCTGCTGGATCAGCCGCTCGGCCGAGACCGAGGACAGGCTGCGCATCTCGAGCGCCGACATCCAGGTGCTGCGCACCTTCGCGCGCCGCACATGGCACTATTTCGAGACCTTCGTGACGCCCGAGCAGCATCATTTGCCGCCGGACAATTTCCAGGAAAGCCCGGCGCCGGTGGTGGCGCCGCGCACCTCGCCGACCAATATCGGCGTCTATCTGCTGTCGGTGGTTTCGGCGCGCGATTTCGGCTGGATCAGCCTGTCGGACGCCATCACCCGCATCGACGCGACGATGACGACCATCGAGAACATGCCGCGCGACCGCGGCCATCTCTACAACTGGTATGACACGACGACGCTGAAGCCGCTCTATCCGCTTTACATCTCGGCGGTCGACAGCGGCAATCTCGCCGGACATCTGGTCGCGGTTGCGGCCTCCTGCGCCGAATGGGCCGAAGCGCCGTCCGTGCATCTGCAGGGCGATTTCGAAGGCATCATCGACACCGTCACCATCCTCGACGAAAGCCTGGAAGAGCTGCCGGACGACCGCCGGCAGCTGCGGCCGCTGCGCCAGCGCCTGGCCGACCGTCTCGACGGCATGCGCCGCGCGGTTGCGACCATCAAGGCGCAGCCGGAGATGGCCTCGATCCGGACCATCAACCTTGCCGTGCTCGCCGGCGAGATCCGCAAGCTCGCCACCGCCATCCACACCGAGGCCGCCTCGCCGAAGAGCGATGTCATCGCCGATTGGGCGGCGAGACTCGAGGCGACCTGCGAGGCGCATGTGCACGATTCGCACAATGACGAGAGCGCAGTCGCCGCTCTGCGCGCCAAGCTGCTGGCGCTACGCGAGCGCTGCCGCCGCTACGCTTTCGAGATGGATTTCTCCTTCCTGATGCGTCAGGAGCGCAAGCTGCTCTCGATCGGCTACCGCGTCGAGGACCGCCAGCTCGACGAAAGCTGCTACGACCTTCTCGCCTCCGAGGCGCGGTTGACGAGCCTGTTCGCCATCGCCAAGGGCGACCTGCCGACCGAGCATTGGTTCCGTCTCGGACGCCCGATCGTCGAGATCGGCTTCCAGGGCGCGCTGATGTCCTGGTCGGGCTCGATGTTCGAGTATCTGATGCCGCCTCTGGTCATGAAGGAGCCGCAGGGCTCGATCCTCAACCAGACCAGCAAGCTCATCATCAAGCGCCAGATCCAATATGCGCGTTCCAAGAACGTGCCCTGGGGCATTTCGGAAGCGGCCTACAACGCCCGCGACCGCGAGCTCACCTATCAGTACACCAATTTCGGCGTGCCCGGCCTCGGCCTGAAACGGGGCCTTGGCCAGAACACCGTGATCGCGCCCTATGCGACGATTCTCGCGGCGCAGTTCAGCCCGCGCGAGGCGGTGCAGAACCTGCAGAGGTTGCGCTCGATCGGCGCGCTTGGCCGCCACGGTTTCTATGACGCGGTCGATTTCACGCCGCAGCGCGTGCCTGAAGGCACCGACCACGCCGTGGTGCAGAACTATATGGCGCACCATTCCGGCATGTCGATCGCCGCTGTCGCCGACGCCATTTTCGAGGGCCGGCTGCGCGAGCGTTTCCACAGCGACCCGGTGATCGAGTCGGCCGAGCTCCTCCTGCAGGAGAAGGCGCCGCGCGACATTCCGACCGCGACCGTCAGGACGGAAGCCGACGAGCGATCCAAGGACGAGACCGAGACCGAGAGCCCGGACAGCCGGGTCATCCTCGACCCCATCAAGGCGCTGCGGGCGACCAACGTCATGTCCAACGGCCGCTATTCGGTCATGGTCACAGCGACGGGCTCCGGCTACAGCCGCTTCGGCGAGCTTGCCGTCACCCGCTGGCAGCCGGATCCGAGCGAGGATCGCCTCGGCTCCTACATCTTCCTGCGCGACACCGCGACGGGCGACTGGTGGTCCGCCACCGCCGAGCCGAAGCGCGCCGAAGGCGAACGCGTCCAGACGCTGTTCGGCGACGACAAGGCGAGCTTCACCAAGTCCGTCGGCTCGCTGCGTTCCGAGGTCGAGTGCATCGTCATTTCCGAGGGCAATGGCGAAGGCCGCCGCATCACCCTCTACAATGACGGTGCCACCGACCGGCATATCGAGGTGACCTCCTTCGCCGAGCTGGTGCTGGGCAACGAGGCCTCGGACAACGCGCATCCGGCCTTCTCCAAGATGTTCGTCGAGACTGAGATCGCGCCGAACAACGGCGCGATCTTCGCCACCAGGCGCAAGCGCGACAAGAACGACCCCGACCTCACCATGGTGCATTTCGTCACCGACCCGTCGGGCCCGTCGCGCGATGCCGAGGCCGAAACCGACCGGCGCGCCTTCATCGGCCGCGGCCGCACCATCGCCGATGCCGTCGCCTTCGACCCCGGCGTCCGGCTTTCCGGCAGCCAGGGCTTCACGCTGGACCCGGTGGCGGCGCTGCGCCGCCAGGTCCGCGTGCCGGCCAACAAGAAGATATCGCTGACCTTCTGGACCGCCGTCGGCGCCAATCGCGCCGAGCTCGACGAGGCGATCGCCCGGCTCGACCATCAGGAGAGCTTCGCACGCCAGGCGATGCTTGCCTGGACGCGCAGCCAGGTGCAGACGCGCCATCTGGGCCTCAGCCTCACCGACGCCGCCAATGTGCAGAAGCTCGCCCGCTACCTGATCTATCCCGATCCGTTCCTGCGCCTGCCGGCGGAATCCATCGCCTCGGGCCTCGGTCGCCAGTCGAGCCTGTGGCCGACCAGCATCTCCGGCGATTTCCCGATCTTCCTGGTGCGCATCGGCGACGTCGCCGATCTCGAGATCGTCGCCCAGGCGCTGCGCTTCCAGGAATATATGCGGGCGCGCGGCATGATGATCGACTTCGTCGTCGTCAACGAGCAGGCCTCGTCCTATGTGCAGGACCTGCAGCGCGCGGTGGAGACGCTGTGCGAGAACAGCCGCCTGCGCGGCCGCGAGCTTGGGCCGCGCCAGCACATCTTCGCGGTGCGCCGCGACCTGATGGACGAGCCGACCTACAAGACCCTGCTGTCGGTCGCGCGGGTGGTTCTTCACACCCGCAACGGCACGATCTTCGATCAGCTCGAACGCGCCGAGACCGCGGCGCTGCAGGCCCGCGATGCCTTGCTGCAGGCCGAGGGCGGCTCACCGCGTGAACCCAACCCACCGCTGCCCTTGCCGGTGCCGGCAAGCCAGGCTGGAGCCGACATCGCCGCCGACGGCCGAGGCCTCAGCCTCTGGAATGGCTATGGCGGCTTCGACGGCGACGGCCGCCACTATGTCACGCGGCTGACCGGACGGCGTGTGACGCCACAGCCCTGGATCAACGTCATCTCCAACGCCTCCTTCGGCTTCCACGTCTCGGCCGAAGGCGCAGGCTTCACCTGGAGCCGCAACAGCCGCGACTACCAGCTGACGCCATGGTCGAACGACCCGGTGTCGAACCGGCCGGGCGAGGGCTTCTATGTCTTCGACCATGCCAGCGGCAAGGCGTTCTCGCCGATGGCGGCGACGGTCCGCGATCCGGCGATGACCTATGAGACCTGGCACGGCCAGGGCTTTTCGACCTTCCGCTCCAAGCGCGGCCCATTGTCGATGGACCTGACGCAGGTGGTGGATCCCGTCGATCCGGTGAAAATCAGCCGGTTGCGCATCCAGAATTCCGGATCTGTGCCGGCGCGGCTGCGCGTCTATGCCTATGCCGAATGGGTGCTGGGCGGCCATCGCTCGCGCACGGCGGCGACCATCGTGCCCGCGCGGGACACGGCAACAGGGGCCATGCTGGCGCAGAACCCCTACGGCCTCGACTTCGGCGAGCGCGTCGCCTTCCTGGGAGCAAGCCATCCGATCCATTCGGTGACCGCCGACCGCTCCGAATTCATCGGCAGGCACGGCACGACGGAGTATCCGCAGGCCGTGCTGGGCGGGCTTGCGCTCTCCGGTCGCATCGAGGCGGGCGATGACCCTTGCGCGGTCGTCGCCAGCGACATCGACATTCCCGCCGGCGGCGACGTCACGCTGTCCTGGCTGCTCGGCGACGCGGCCACGCCCGCCGAAGCAAGCGCGCTGGTGCAGACCCATCGCGGCAAGGATTTCGACCAGCGCCTGGCCGACAATGAAAAGGCCTGGCGCGGCTTCCTCGACACCATCCAGGTCGAGACGCCGGACGAGGCGATGAACGCCATGGTCAACCACTGGCTGCCCTACCAGAGCCTGGCCTGCCGTATCCGCGCGCGCTCGGCCTTCTACCAGGCAAGCGGCGCCTTCGGCTTCCGCGACCAGCTGCAGGACACGCTGGCGCTTCTGGCGCACGATCCGAAGCTGGCGCGCGACCAGATCCTCAATGCCGCGCGCCGGCAGTTCCCGGAAGGCGACGTGCAGCACTGGTGGCTGCCGCGCACCGATGCCGGCGTGCGCACCATGATCTCGGACGATGTCGTCTGGCTGGCGCATGCGACGGCGCGCTACATCGAGGTGACCGGCGACGCCGCGATCCTCAAGGAGCAGTTGCCCTTCATCGACGGGCAGCAGCTTGGAGAAGGCGAGCATGACGCCTTCTTCACGCCCGAGATCACCAAGAACACCGCTTCGCTCTACGACCATTGCGCCCGGGCGCTCGATCTTGCGATCAAGCGCAGCAGCCCCGCCGGCCTGCCGCTCATCCTCGGCGGCGACTGGAACGACGGCATGAACCGTGTCGGCGAGGGCGGCAAGGGCGAGAGCGTGTGGCTGGGCTGGTTCCTCCTGAAGACCCTCACCGACTTTGCCCCTGTCGCCAAGGGGCAGGGCGACACCAAGCAGGCACAGGCCTGGCTGAAGCACGCCGACGTGCTGAAGCGGGCGCTGGAAAGCACCGCCTGGGACGGTCAATGGTACCGGCGCGGCAGTTTCGACGACGGCACGCCGCTCGGCTCGCACAATTCGGACGAGTGCAAGATCGACTCGATCGCTCAATCCTGGAGCGTGCTGTCGGGCGAGGGCGATCCGGCCCGCTCGACGACGGCCATGGAGCAGGCGACCAACATGCTGGTCGATGACGAGCTCAAGATCGTCAAGCTGTTCACGCCGCCCTTCTCGAAAAGCGAGAAGGACCCCGGCTACATCAAGAGCTACCCGCCGGGCGTGCGTGAGAATGGCGGCCAGTACACCCACGCCGCCACCTGGTTCGTGATCGCGCTGGCCGAAATGGGCCGCACCGACGAGGCCTATCACTGCTTCTCGATGCTGAACCCGGTCAACCACGCCTCGGACGAGGCGGCGGCCGAGCATTACCGCGTCGAGCCCTATGTCGTGGCCGCCGACATCTATGCCGGCGAAGGCAAGGGCGGCCGCGGCGGCTGGACCTGGTACACGGGCTCGGCCGGCTGGCTTTACCGCGCAGCGGTGGAAGGCATCCTCGGCATCGAGCGGCGCGGCAGGGAGATCACGTTTCGGCCAAAGCTGCCCGGACACTGGGACGGCTACGCCGCGACGCTCAAGATGTTCGGCGGCGAGATCAAGGTTCGGGTCATCCGCGACAAAAAGACCAAGTCGATCTCGCTAGAAGTCGACGGTTCGAAGAAAAAATCGGCCTCCTTCGAGCCGAAAGCCGGCGACAAGACCGAGGTCGTCGTCAGGATACCTGCGTAAAATCAAAGACTTGGCTTCTCGGCCGCGCATCCCTCGGGGTGCGCGGCCGATCGCCGTTTTTTACTTGGCGCGGTTGCCGCACTCCATCGCGCGCCTTCCTTTAGGGCAGGCTAAGCAAGCAGGCTGTGATTAAAAATGTGGCAGCGGGGAGCAAGTGCCACTATTTTGCCGCAAGGCTGACATTTCACCTTTTATCTCAAACCGTTAGGTGATCACGTCAGATTTCGTACCGTCGTCATCTTTTGTTCGCTAAATGGGAACGGAAGGGATAGACGACGCATTGTTTCGCGACACGTTTACCGTTACGTGTCACAAAATGGTGCGGTGCACAATTCGGGCATTGAGCACAAACAAGAGTTTGGCGGAGTAGCTGAAGTGTCACTTCTGCAGATCTACTTTAGAGCGCTGGGTTATCTGGCGGCCGACAAGAAGCGCGTCGCGCTGATTTGCGGCGCCAACGTCGCGCTCGCCGCGATTGCGATCCTCGAGCCGATCCTGCTGGGCAGGGTGATCGGAGCCATCTCCGAGAAAGGCCCTGTGTTTTCGACGCTCGCCGTGTGGGCCGCGCTTGGTGCTTTCAACGTCATTGCCTTCGTGCTGGTGGCGCGCGGCGCCGACCGGTTCGCCCATGCCCGCCGCTCGGAAGTGCTGTGCCAGTCCTTCGAGCGCGTGATCACCATGCCGCTTGCCTGGCATCACCAGCGCGGCACGTCCAATTCGCTGCACACGCTTCTTCGCGCCGTCGAGACCCTGTTCAGCCTGTGGCTCGAATTCATGCGCGTGCATTTGTCGACGGCCATCGCGCTGGTTCTGCTGGTGCCGACCGCGCTTGCCATGGACATTCGCATGTCCGTCGTGCTGCTCGGCCTCGGCATTCTCTATGTCGGCATCGGCCGTATCGTCATGCGCCGCACCAAGGCGGGGCAGACCGCCGTCGAGCGCCACTACCACACCGTCTTTGCGCATGTGTCGGACAGCGTCAGCAATGTCGCCGTGCTGCAGAGCTACAACCGCATCGGCCACGAGACCGCGACGCTGAAGCGTTACGTCAAGGACCTGCTCGACGCGCAGAACCCTGTGCTCGACTGGTGGGCGATCGCAAATGCGCTGAACCGCCTGTCGTCGACCATCTCGATGATGATCGTGCTGTCGATCGGCGCCTATCTCGTCACCCGTGGCCAGCTCCGCGTCGGCGACGTCGTCGCCTTCACCGGCTTTGCCGGGATGCTGATCGCCCGTCTCGACCAGATGTCGGCTTTCACCACCCAGATTTCCGAGGCCCGCGCCAAGCTCGAGGATTTCTACCGCCTTGAGGACTCGGCTGCCGAGACCATCGAGCCGGACGGCCTGCGCGAGCTCACCAACGTCACCGGCCATGTGCGCTTCGAGGACGTCAGCTTCGAGTTCGCCAATTCGGGCCACGGCATCGAGGACGTCTCGTTCGAGGTCCAGGCTGGCCAGACGGTCGCCATCGTCGGCCCGACCGGCGCTGGCAAGACGACGCTGATCAATCTGCTGCAGCGGGTCTTCACGCCGTCCAGCGGTCGTATCCTGATCGACGGCATCGACACCAGGACCGTGACCCGCAAGTCGCTGCGGCACTCGATCGCCACCGTCTTCCAGGACGCCGGCCTGCTCAACCGCTCTATCGAGGACAACATCCGCGTCGGCCGCGCCGATGCGAGCAATGACGAAGTGCACGCCGCGGCCAATGCGGCCGCCGCGCAGGACTTCATCCTGGCCAAGAGCAGCGGCTACGACACCGTCGTCGGCGAGCGCGGGGGCCAGCTTTCGGGCGGCGAGCGCCAGCGTATCGCCATCGCCCGCGCCGTGCTGAAGGATGCGCCGATCCTGGTGCTCGACGAGGCGACCAGCGCGCTCGACGTCGAGACCGAGGACCGTGTCAAGGAAGCGATCGACGAGCTGCGCCGCAACCGCACGACCTTCATCATCGCCCACCGCCTGACCACGGTCCGCGACGCCGACCTCGTCGTCTTCATGGACAAGGGCAAGGTGGTCGAGATGGGCGGCTTCACCGAGCTGTCGCTGCGCAACGGCCGCTTCGCCGCCCTGCTGCGCGCCGGCGGCCTGCTCAACGACGAAGAGGTCCGCCGTCTCAGCCGTCCGGTGACGGAAGCGGCGTAAAGTACAGCGCTCCTCCTTCTCCCCTTGTGGGAGAAGGTGGATCGGCGCGCAGCGCCGAGACGGATGAGGGGTGTTCCAGCGGAGCGAGACGCCGGCTTTCCCTGGAGCACCCCTCATCCGTCGCCTTCGGCGACACCTTCTCCCACAAGGGGAGAAGGGGAATTGCCCCAAACCCACTGCGGGTCTATTTAGGTCGCTATGAGCGACACCACTTCACGCTTTTCCGGCTGGATCGATCTCGCCAACCCGACGCGCTTCGTCGGGCTGGCCGACAAGCTCATTCCGTGGCTGGCGGCGGTCGCGGCCATCCTGCTTGGCGTGGGCCTCTATATGAGCTTCACCGCGCCGGAGGATTTCCAGCAGGGCATCACCGTGCGCATCATGTATATCCACGTGCCTTTCGCCTGGCTGGCCATGATGTGCTACACGATCATGGCGATCTCGGCGCTGGGCACGCTGGTCTGGCGCCATCCGCTGGCCGATGTTGCGCTCAAATCGGCGGCCCCGATCGGTGCCACCTTCACCGCGCTGGCGCTGATCACCGGCTCCATCTGGGGCAAGCCGATGTGGGGCACCTGGTGGGTATGGGACGCGCGGCTGACCTCTGTCTTCGTGCTTTTCCTGATGTATCTCGGCATCATCGCGCTGACCCGCGCGCTGGATGACGCCGGCCGCGCCGCCTGGGCGGCGGCCATCATCACGCTGGTCGGCTTCATCAACATCCCCATCATCAAGTTCTCGGTCGACTGGTGGAACACGCTGCACCAGCCGGCCTCCGTCTTCCGCCTCGGCGGCCCGACCATCGACCCGTCGATGTTATGGCCGCTGGCCGTAATGGCGCTGGGTTTCACGGTGCTGTTCTTCGCCCTGCATCTGATGGTGATGCGCACGGAGATATTCAGGCGGCGGGTGACGGCGATGCGGAGAGTGGCGGCAAGGCAGGCTGAGAAGGCTCCCCCTTCTCCCCTTGTGGGGTGAGAAGCGGTCCGCGTTAGCGGACGAAAAGCCAACTGCTTGGCTTTTCGAGCTTCGAACGCCCTGAGCCTGCGAAGGGCCGGGCCGGGGCCGCGAAGCGGCCGGATGAGGGGTGTTCCAGCGGAGTGAGACGTTGGCGTTCCCTGGAACACCCCTCATCCGTCTCGGCGCTGCGCGCCGATCCACCTTCTCCCACAAGGGGAGAAGGGAAAGGCGCGCTTCACCCCATCTTCCCTCGCGCCGCCACTGGCAGCGTTTCCAGCACCTTGTCGCCGTCGATCAGATGCACCTGGTCGAACAAATTCGTCACCACGCAGCAATGATCCGGAACGACGCGCACCCGCTCACCGATGCGCAAGGCGGCGCCGTCGGCAAGCGTGACGGTGCCATGCTCTTCGCTCAAACCGGTCACGAGGGCGCCGGGCATGCCGAGCAGTTCGCCGAACTCCGGCAGGCCGAGCGTGTCGGACGACAGCGCCTTGCTGCCTGAGTCGAGGATGGCGCGGGTCGGCGTCGGGTGGCTAACGACGGTGGCAAGCACCGTCAACGCGCAGTCCTCGAGCGTGCCGACGCCTTTGGCGACCTGGTAGCGGTCGAGGTAGATATAGGTGCCGGGCCGGTATTCGGTGACGATGCTGTTCTCGCCGGAGCGCCACATATCCGGCGTGCCGCCGCTGGAGACGCGCACGCATTCGAGCCCCGCCGCGGCAAGCGCGTCGTGCCCGCTTTTCAGCCAGGCCTCGGCTTGCGCCGCGCGGCCGGCCGCCGGATAGGTCATCAGCCCGCCGAAGGCGAGGCCCTTGGCCTGGTCGATTACCTTCGCAAGCGCCACCGCATCGGCCGGGCTCTGCACGCCGCAGCGGCCCATGCCGGTGTCGCACTCGACCAGCACCTGCAGCGGATGACCGGCATCGGTGAAGGTGGCGGCAAGGCCTTCCAGCGTCTCATGGCTGTCCGCCGTCACCGAGAGCGTGACGCGCCCATGCAGCGCCTTCAGCCGCTCCAGCTTGGCGCGGCCAAGGATGTTGTAGGGCAGAAAAATATCCTCAAGCCCCGCATCGGCCATCACTTCGGCCTCGCCGATCTTCTGGCAGGTGATGCCGACCGCGCCCGCCGCGACCTGCTTCTTCGCCCAGTAGGGCAGCTTGTGCGTCTTGATGTGCGGCCGCAGCTTCAGCCCGTGGGCGTCGGCATGCGCCTGCGCTTTTTTGATGTTGGCTTCGGCACGGGCCGCATCGATCAGGATCGCCGGCGTGTCGAGGTCGTCTATGCTTGGCATGAAATCACCATTCAAAGCATGTCTCCCGAGAGCGGGATCCGGTTTCTGGACAAAGACATGCGCAAAATCGAAAAGTCCGGCTGGGTTTATGGTCCCGATCCGAACGGATGTCACGGGGCCAGAACAGCGGGTTTGCGTCGACAGCCGACCGGCATTGGGCTATTCGGATGGTCAGATTTCAGCAAGGCATCGGCCGGAGGAGAACCATCATGAAGCGCTCCAAGATCAACGACATCATCCGCGAAGCCGACGCCTTCATCCGCTCCTTCGGCTATATCATGCCGCCCTTCGCCTATTGGTCGCCGGAAGAGATGAAGGCGCACAAGGCCGACTCTTCCGCCATCTTCACCTCGCGCCTCGGCTGGGACATCACCGACTACGGCCAGGAGAAGTTCGACGAGCTCGGCCTGTTCCTGTTCACCGTGCGCAACGGCCGCTACGAGGACATGAAGCTCGGCATGGGCATGCTCTATGCCGAAAAGATCATGATCTCGCGCAAGGACCAGCTCTCGCCGATGCACCGCCACAACATCAAGGCCGAGGACATCATCAACCGCGGCGGCGGCAAGCTGGTGCTGGAACTCTTCATGCATGACCGCGACGGCGGCATCGACCCGAAGGCCGAAGTGTCGGTGCCGGTCGACGGCACCATCACCAGGTTGCCGGCCGGCGGGCTCCTGAAGCTCGATCCCGGCCAGAGCGTCACGCTTTTGCCCGGCGTCTGGCACGCCTTCTGGGCCGAGGGCAAGGATGTGCTGATCGGCGAGGTTTCCACCGTCAATGACGACCTCACCGACAACGTCTTCCGCGAGCCGATCGGCCGCTTCTCCAACATCGACGAGGACGTCGCGCCGCTGCACCTGCTGGTGTCGGACTATGAGAAATGGGTGGGGTAGGCGGGGTTAGTCGACCCAGTTCAGCTGCTGATAGAACGTCCAGACATTGATTGTACTGTCGTCTCGGTCATTCGTGCTGTGGAGGGAGAGGATAATATCCACGGAGGGCGGGCTCTCGATCCGCGTAGTGATCAGGCGCGTCCCATCAGACACGATACCCACTTCTGAGCTCACCTTCCAATTCCCGGCGGCTTGCTGAAGGCGCTGGGACGAATCCTCAAACTGCTCTCTCATCGACGCATCGTTTGAGAACGGAGCGTCGGTGAGTTTGGCAAATTCGTTCCAGGATCCGGAAACAGCGGCCTGAATGGCGCGGTTGATCCTGGCTTCTTCTGCTTCGCTGATCTTGGCGCGCACGCTGGAACTCCGATCTACCGCGCGTACTTATCCGCCTTGCGGTTGCCCAGCAGCAGCTTGCGTTCCAGATGCGCGCGCAGCTCGCCGTAATAGGCGGTGAGGAAAGCCTTTGAATCGACCGGTTCGACCCTGGCGCCGATCTTGCGGGCGATCGTCTCCGCCACCGCCTTGAGCGCGGAATGATCGTCGCGGCGCAGCACTTCCTCGAGCTTCTGCAACTCGGCGATGCCATAGGCGTCGAGCTGCACGGGGCTGAACTGGAAGCGGGAGGCAATCGGGTCCTTTCGCAATGAAAGGTCCTCGACCAGCGCCACTTTCGGCGCCTCGACCACCCAGGTGCCGGCGAGCAGGTCGCCGATCCTCAGCCGGTCGCGGTTGAACAGCGGGAACAGCGAGAACAGCAGCGCCCACACCAGGCCGAAAATGGTCGACAGCGTGTCGGCGACATCCGCGCTGGCGCGCGCGGCGAGGATCGAAAGCGGCAGGAAAACCTCGATCTCGCGCATCAGGTTGCGCGCGATGACCTGGTCCAGCGTGAGGCCGGCGCCGCTGCGCGACGCGACCCTCACGCCAACCATGCGCTTGCCCGGTGTGGCTGCCCGACGTCCCGCCTCGAAGGCGATGAAATAGACGTTGCGCAGGAAGAAGATGAAGATGATCCAGACGATGAACAGCGGCTCGGCATCTTGCACGCCAAGCCCGCCAAGGCCGAACAGCGCGACGAGGCTGACCACGATTGCCGCCACGACGATGATCACCACGTCGAGCAGGAATCCGGAAGCCCGGGTGCCGGCATCCGCCAGTTTCACGCGCAGGTCGACGCCCTCCGGCGTGACAAGCGGGCGGATCAATGCCGCCGGGTTCTTGACCTTCGCTGTCCTAGCGGTCGCCATGCCGCACCATCCGGAACAGGTAGAAATAGCAGATCCATAAGGCGAGCATGCCGCCGCCGATCGAATAGCGGACGATGTCGCCGGTGATCGTCTGCCGGCCGACGCCCTCCAGCAATCCGGCGAAAAGCAGCATCACCGTGACGCCGATCATGGCGGTCGCCGCGACGCGTCCGGCCCGGGCGGCAGCCGCCATCCGGGTCAGTTCGCCGGGAAAGGCGATGCTGGTGCCGATGCGCATGCCCGCAGCACCCGCGATGGCGATGGCGAACAGCTCCGTCGTGCCATGGATCGAAAGCCAGCCGCCGAGCTCGAAACCCAGGCCCTTGGCGGCATAGATCTGGAAAATGGCGCCGAGCATGCAGCCATTCATCAGGATGATCAGGACGCTCGGCACGGCAAAGGCGAAACCCAGCGCAAACGCCAGGATCGAGACCTGCGTGTTGTGGGTGAAGAGATAGGCGGCGAATCCCGACAGGAAATGGTCGCCGCCGCCGTAAAGCACGCCGCGCAGCGTCTCGGCCGAGGAGTCCGGATTGCGCCCGCCCGCCAGACTCGGCGCGATGATGGCGTCGTACCAGCGCTTGTCGGAGGCGACCAGCCAATAGCCGGCGATCGCGCCGATCGCCGTGAGGGCGACCGACGTCCACACCTCGCGCCACAGATCGCGGATCGCCGCCGGCCAATCGTGCAGGAAGAAGTCGCCGATGCGCGTCCGCAAGGAGCGCCGCGCGCCGTAGAGGTAGAAGTAGCCGCGCAGGCACAGCGCCTCGAGATAGGCGATCAGCGCGCTGTCGAGCGATGTCGCGCGCGCCACTGAAAGCGAGGACAGCGCCGAGCGGTAGAGTAGGGGGAGCGACAACAATTCGTCTTCCGACAGTGCGCGCGGCGCGCGTTTCTCGACCCGCGCCAACAGCGCCTCGAAGGCTTTCCAGTCGGCCTCGCGCTCCTGGCGGAAGCTCGCCAGCGACTGGCGCACCGCATCGGTGCCGGCGGCGAGCGTCATAGAAGGTTCCCCTCCTTGAGCTGGATATAGCGTTCGACCAGCGCGGGGCCGAGCCGCTGATGGTCGGCCTCGATGACATGCGCGCCGAGCAGCCTGAGCCTGCCGATCACCACCTGCCGCTGCTTCAGGAGATCACCGGCGGTGACGGAGCGGGCGACATCCTCTGGCGCCGCCGGCGCCATGTCGGCCAGCGTTTCGAGCTCCACGTCCCGCATCAGCATGAACAGCACCAGATGCCGCTCGGTCAGCCGGCCGACGGTGCGCAGCATCAATTCGGCGCTGATCGGGTCGACGAAATCGGTGAAGACGATGACCAGCGAGCGCCGATCAAGCTTGGCTGACAGCGTGGTCAGCGCCAGGGTGAAATTGGTCTCTTCGGTCGAATAGTCGATCTCGGCGGCGCGCTTCTGGATCATGGTGAAGCTGGGCGAGCCCCGCACCGCGCCGCTGGAGACGCGCGGCCGGGCATCGAAGGAGAACAGGCTGACGAGATCCCCACCCTTGAGCGCGATGAAGGCCGACAGGAGTGCGGCCGTCACTGCCCGGTCGACCTTCGGCACGCCGTCGACCGGCTCGCACATCAGCCGGCCGCTGTCGATCGCCAGAACGATGTTGTTGTTTTCCTCGATCCGGAACTCGCGCGCCAGAAGCTTGCCGTGGCGGGCGCTGCGCTTCCAGTCGATCATGCGCCGGCCCATGCCGGGCTGGTAGTCCTTCAGCGCCTCGAACTCGCGGCCCTGTCCAGCGCGCTTCTGCGCATGGCCGTCGGCAAGGGCAGAACGCTGCAAGAGCGTGATCGCCTCGTCGCGCGCGCTGTTGACGTTGGGCAGCACCGCGACCTTGCGGTCGACCGGCAATGTGACCTGATTCCACACCAGCCCGAACGGGCCCTGCCAGCGCAGCCACAGTCGGTCGAAACTGGCGATGCCGCGCCGGATGGCCTCGAATTCGAGGTCGAGCGTGCCGCCATTGGCCGGCAGCGCACCGCCTGTGCCGGCGACCGGCTGAACCCGCTGGTCATGCCCGATGCGCGCCTCCAGGCGCCGCAACTTTGCCCCGACACCGGCCGCGATGTGCAGCGTGAAGCGCCCGCCGATGCCGACCTGGGGCGGCGCCGTCAGCACCGCATCGAGCGAGGCGCGGCCTCTGCCGGCCGCCGCGTCCACCGCCAGGAAGGCAAGCAGCAGGCAGACCCACAACAGGCCGAGATACCAGACAGAAGGCAGCGCGAGCGCGATCAGGAAGGCGGGGATCGCCCCCGCCGCTGCTGCCCAGACCGCTCGCCCGCTCGGATAGATCAACGCGGCGCTTCCGTGTGGTCGACGAGGTCGGAGACGATCTGCTCGACCAGCCGCCCGTCGATCTGAGCGGCCGGCGAAAGCACGACGCGGTGGCGCAGCGCCGGCACGGCCAGAGCCTTGACGTCGTCCGGGATGACATAGTTGCGGCCGTCGAGCGCCGCCCTGGCGCGCGCGGCTCTCGCCAGCATGGCGCCCGCGCGAGGGCTGGCGCCCACCTCCAGGTCAGGGCTTTCGCGCGTGCCGCGCACCAGCGCCGCGATGTAGCCGACGACATCGCCGACCAGCGTGACGTCGCCGACGGTGGCAAGTGCGGCTTCCAGCGTCCTGCGGTCGGTCTGCGCCCTGATGCCGTATTGGCCGATGTCGTGCGAGGCCGAGCCGCCGCCGTGGTTGACGATGATGGCGCGCTCTTCCGCGAGGTCCGGATAGCTTACCCGGTGCTTGAACAGGAAGCGGTCGAGCTGAGCCTCGGGCAGCGGATAGACACCCTGATGCTCGATCGGGTTCTGCGTTGCCACCACCATGAAATTCTGCCCTAGCGAATGCGTGGTGCCGTCGAAGGTGACGGCGTGTTCCTGCATGGCTTCAAGCAGGGCGGCCTGCGTCTTCGGCGGCGTGCGATTGATTTCGTCGGCGAGCAAAAGGTCACAGAAGATCGGGCCGCGCGTCAGCGTAAACTGCCCGGTCTGGAAATTGTAGATGTTGGCGCCGACGATGTCGCCTGGCATCAGGTCGGGCGTGAACTGGATGCGGCCATAGGCGACGCCCAGCGCCTGCGCAAAGCAGCGCGCGGTCATGGTCTTGGCGGTGCCCGGCGGGCCTTCGAGCAGGATATGGCCGCCGGCAAACAGCGCCGTCAGCATCAGGTCGACCGTGTCGTGCTGGCCGGTGATCGCTTTCGCCACTTCTTCCCTGATCGCGTTCGCCAGGGCCTTCACTTTATCGACGTTCACCGAGCCTCCTTGCTGTCCAGTCATGCAGCTGTTCGGCTGCTTCATGCATTGCTGCCAAATTGTTGGATTCGTTCGCGGCCTGGAAGCGCCGGGTGAAGCCGTGCGCCTCGCTTTTGTCGCGGGAATCGAGCCAGCGGTCGAGTGCCTCGCCCTGCAGCCCGTGCGGCGCGCCAAGCAGCGCGCCGGCGCGCTGCCGCATCAGCGCCGCGTACCGGTCGCCAAGTCCTTCCAGCCGCCCGGCGCGCCTCAACAGCGTCGCCGTGGTGTCGACCAGCGCCCGCTTGCCGAAAGCGATGGCGCGGCCTTCCGCCCTCGGCGGCCCGAAGCGGCCGAGCCCGTGCAGGAAGGCAAGCGCGGCCGCCACCAGCACCGAAAGCGTCAAAGCCAGGAAGGGCGGTTCGACCAAAAGCTTGGCGAGATCGTATTTCTGGCCGATGCCGTGCAGCGTCAGGTCGAACATGACCGCGCCCTTAGCAGGCTCCAGCATGGCGATCATGTCGAGCGCCGCGGCTGCCGTCTGCTCGTCCTTGAGCCCGGCATTGTTGATGAAGTCGGGATCAGTGAGGATGTAGAAGGGTTCGTTATCGAGCTCGGTGAGGATGGCTTTGCCGTCACCGGCCGCGATGAGCGGATGATCATCCGCCACCCATTGCAGTTCGTCCGGCGCGGCGATCCTGCGGCCTTGGACATCGATCGTGTCAACCGTCGGCTTGCCTTCGCCAAGCTTCGCCTTGGCGATGCGGCCGAGCCAGTCATTGACGACCGAGTTCGGCAGCCGTTCGATTTTCGTTTCCCAACCGTCCCGGCCCAGCAATGGCATGGTCTGCCATTTCGGCAACACGAAAAGCGTGTCCTTGCCCGAGCGCAGCTTGATGAGGTGATCGAGCGCGGCCGGGTCGCTGCCCGGCGCGATGGTGACGACGAGCAGGAAGGTCGAAGCCAGCGGCGACTCCAGGTCCTTCTCGCCGCGCTCCATCGGCGGCGCCTGTCCATTGGTGAGCTTCAGCCATTCGACAAGCCCGACATAACCGGTGCCGCCTTTCGAGAACGGCGTGGCGCCGCCTTCTGGCTGGCGGAAATCGGGCGCATAGGTGGACAGCAGGAAAAAGCCGGCGGCGGCCAGAAGACTGGCGAAGATGCCCCAGAACAACGTCTTGCGGCTGAACGGCTCCTGCACTGTTTCCGTCGTTGCCGCGCTCATGCCCAGGCGTCCCGGAAGGCGAAACGCTCATAGGCGCCGCGCGCCTGCTGCCACCCTTCGGCGCCGACGGGCCGCCGGGCAAACAGGGCGGCTTCGACGATGCGGGCGATCTCGCTGAAGGCGGCGCGGGGCCGGCTAGGGATCGAGCCGGCGGCCGCGATGTCGCGCGCGGTGAGCGACGGTCGCAGGAAGTCCGGTATGCGGGTCGCGATGTCGGCGACGCTGCGGCGCAACAGAAGATGCACCGCCTCGTCAAACTCGCCGCGCGCGGCAAGCGCGTCTGCTTCGGAGAGCAGGACCTGGGCGACACCCACGTCCGGGCGCCATTCCTCCTTCTCCTCGGTCTCCTGGCGCTTGCGCCGCCAGGGCAGGCGCCAAGCGACGCCTCTGGCTTCAAGCAGGAGCAGAAAAGCGATGATCGCGACGCCGATGATCACCGCGCCCCAGAACAGATAGATCATATAGGGGCCGAGCTTGGCCAAGCCGTCCAGCAACGGCTTCAGCCATTCGGGAGGCTCGGGCCGCACATAGGTCGGCAGCCCGAACTGGATCGAATCGTCAGTCAGCAGTTGCTTGTGCAACTGTGCCAGCCGTTCCGCGTCTTCCGTCCCTGCGGCTGTCACCCGCCCGTTTCCCCTGCAACCTGCGGTTCGGAACCGACACTGGCAATACGCCATGACAATTGCAAGTGCACTGGACGCAGCCCCGCAATCTTGGCAAATTTACTTTGAAGTCATCGATTGGATGCAGCGATGACTCGGGGGAAATTATCATGACCACTGCGACATTGGGACAACCCGGCAGGTTCGAGATCGGCAGGGTATTCAGCAATACCTTCGCCGTCATTGGCCGAAACATCGGGCTTTGCGTGGGGCTGGCGGCGCTGTTCGCCGGCCTGCCGACATTGGTGATCCGGATGGCGACCCAGCCTCAGATCGACGCGATACTGCAAAGGGATCCTGGTGCCATGCCTGATCCGAGCGCGGCATTTCGCAATTCCTACATCACCATCATCGCCGGTCTGGTTTCATTTGTGTGCACGCTTCTGCTGCAATCGGCGCTGGTGCGGGCGACCATCGAGGACCTCAACGGCAAGCGGCCGTCCTTCGGCGACTGCGTCCAGATTGCGATCCGCTTTCTGCTGCCGACCCTGGCGATCGGTATTCTTGTCGCTCTCGGCGCGGGCATCGGCCTGATGCTGCTGATCGTGCCCGGCATCGTTCTGTGGCTCGGCTGGTCGATGTCGGTGCCGGTCCTGATCCAGGAACGGCGAGGCGTGTTCGGTTCTATGTCGCGCAGCCGAGCCCTGACCAAAGGCAGCCGCTGGTCGCTGTTCGGCCTGTTCCTCATTCTGATCATCATCGCGATGATCATCCAGTGGGGGATATTGCTCGTCCTCGTGCTGTTCGGCGGCCTCATCGCCGAGATCGGAGCGGCGCTGGTGCAGACCGTGGTGTCGATGGTGCTCTCGATCGCCACGGCGGTGAGCTATGTCGAACTCCGCCAGGCGAAGGAAGGGGCAAGCATCGACGAGCTGGCGGAGATTTTCTCGTAGCGGCCGCCACGGTCGAGGAGCGACAGCCGCCTAGTGACAACAGCAACAGTCCGCCTGCACGCTCGTCCGGCACAGGCATGACGAGGTGATCGCCACATCCGCCTTCACAAGCGCCGCCGCCAGCTTCGCCTGCAGCCCCGGCAGCTCGTCTTTCTCGCCGCGCTGCTTCAGGCATTCGACTAGCCCGTGCAGCGCCCAGACATTGTCTGGGTGCTGGGCGCAGCGCTGCACGGCGCCGCTCAAGCCAAGATCGTCGCGATAGACCTGTTCCGCCTCCGTCGCGTGGCCTTGATCCAGTAGCAGCGCCGCCAGTGCGTGGCGCGGCGGATGCATCCAGGCCCATGGCTCGGTGTAGGACAGATTGTCGTCAAGCTCGACCGCGCGCCGCAGATGACCATAGGCCTCGTCATGCCGACCCCGGTGATAGGCGAGCTCGCCGTCGAGAAGTGTCGCGCCGACCACAAGCGAGGCTTTCGTGGGGTTGCTGAGGAAGCGGCGCTCCGGCGGAATGTTTTCGATTTGCCGGTTAAACAAATCGCGATGATGTTCGGCGGAGGCGAAGTCGCGCAGCGTCGCATGCGCCACGCCCTTGGCGTAGTGCTGCAGCGCCGTGGTCACCACATAGAGATCGGGCTCACCGTTCATC
The DNA here is from genome assembly GCF_003952445.1 of Mesorhizobium sp. M2A.F.Ca.ET.043.05.1.1. Taxonomy (NCBI): domain Bacteria; kingdom Pseudomonadati; phylum Pseudomonadota; class Alphaproteobacteria; order Hyphomicrobiales; family Phyllobacteriaceae; genus Mesorhizobium; species Mesorhizobium sp. M2A.F.Ca.ET.043.05.1.1. Next base: position 2,177,589 of record NZ_CP034446.1, on the reverse strand, counting down.
GGCTCATCGATGATCTCGCGCCAGCGTCCGAAGCGCACCTGAACATGCGATTTCATCGCGTGATAGCCTTCGACCGTCTGCGTCAGCTTCGGCCGCTCGGGGATGCTCACGACGTCACGCGTCACCAGGCTGCGCACCTTGTCGGCCGCCCACAGGGCAGGGCGGTACTGGCCAAGCAACATGCAGGTGAACATCATCAGATGCAGGTCGTGGCAGCATCCGAGCAGGTAGTAGGTCGGCTCGCCGGCATAGGCGAGGTAGAGGTCGTTGGCGCGCACCGCCTTCTCGCTGGCAATCTTGGCCTTCTCATATTCGCCGCACAGCACGTAAATGTGCCCCGGCATATGGTTCATATGGCCGGCATCCGGGCACATCGCGCCCAGCCGCTCCGCCGAGCGCATGCCGCGTTCGGGCTGCGTCGACATTTCAAGCAGGTGGATATGCAGATGCAGGGCCGCCGGGTGCGGCGCGGCGCCTGCCTCATCTGACAGCCGGATCGAGCGCTCGCAAATCTCAAGCGCCTCGACAACATCGGAATTCGGTGCCGGCGCGCCGGTCTTGAGGTTCCACAGCCGCCGCACCGTGCGCATCATCAGCGCCTCGACCGTCAGCACCATCACGTCATGATCGTCGGGAAAGTCGCGAAAAACCTGCCGCATCGCGGCGGCGTAGGCGTCGTCCCATTTTTCGAATTCGGCGGCGCTCACGCCATGCGGCTGCTGGAAGCGAGCGCCGAGCGCCTCGATCAGCCGCCGCTCGACAGCGCTCGCGCTCGCTGCATTGGCTTGCGCCAGCCGCACATGCTCGAAACAGCGCCTGGCGGCATGATCGGCCTCGGCCTTGCCATGCTCCTTCCAGGTCAGATTGTAGAAAGGCCCGGCGGCATAGGCGATGCCCCAATGCACGAAGGCGCAAGCTGGATCGCTCTCCAGCGCCTTCTCGAAGCATTTGATCCCCTCCTCATGGTTGAAGCCGTAGCACCAGTTCAGCCCGATATCGAACCAGCGCTGCGTTTCGGCCGAGGATGTGGAGATCGGGCGGCGATAGGCGCCGAGGTCGAAGTGATCCATGCCTTGCCTGTTCTCATATTCCGCGCCGGCGGGTACCGGTCGAGCGCAATCTGAGCTGAAAGGCAATCGCTTGGCAAACGGCTTCTCAGCTATCGAACCGCGCTGGACGGAACGGCTCAAGCAACGCATTGGATGTGCCGCTGACGATCTCATGAGCGAGCAATTCTCCCACCACGAGGCCCAGTGTCGCGCCGCTGTGGCTGAAGACGACGTGATAGCCGGGAATGCCGGTCAGCTGGCCGACGACCGGTTCGCCATCGGCCGGAATTGGTTTCGGGCCCATGTGAAGGCTCTCCAGGACAAGCCTCGGATTACCCTCCAGCACTTTGGAGGCTTCCTCGAGCAGCCCCGCGATCGTGGATGACTTGGCCTCGTATGTGCCATCGTCGCGCACGATGACTTCCTCTTCAGACCATGCCGAATCCAGCGCGAAGGCGCCGTTCGGCGTTGGGCGGATGGCGACGCGCGGCGTATTCAGCACGGCTCGGAGCGGATGCTGGACCGGCTTGCTGAAGACGAGGAGCGCACGCGTGGTGCCGTCGCCGATACGCCTGCCAACCTTGGCAGCCATGTCCGGTACTGCCGGGCCGGTCGCAACCACCACTGCATCGGCAGCAACCGCCTGGCCGGAGCCGGTCCTTACACCATTGGCGCGGCCATTGGCGAGCGTCACCTCGGCGGCGCCGGCATCGGTTACCACGCGCCCGCCAAGTTCGCGAAATTCCCTCAAGAGGAAGTCGATCAGAGAAGGCAGGTCTACCCAGCCTTCGCCGGCATTGAAGATGGCGCCCTGAGGCGAGACAGCGCGCAGGTCGACACCAGGCGTGACAGCGCTGAGTTCAGAAGGCGCGAGCAGCTGTGTCTGGTAGCCAATCGACCGCTCGTGCCGGTGGATTTCTGCTATCTGATTGGAAGCATTGTCGGCGTCCCAGGTGAGGCCGCCGTCGAACCGCAGCCAGGCGCTGCAATCGTGACTGGCCGCAAAAGCCTTGTAGCGCTCAAGGCCTTGAACACGCAGCTTGTGATATGCTGCCGAGCGCTTTCGCGCCGAATTGAGCCACGCCAGTGAGCGCGACGATGCCCCATTCGCAACGGGACCGTCATTGACGAGCGTCGTGTCCGCGCCAAGCCGGGCGAGATGGACAGCCGTCGATACGCCAAAGATGCCGCCGCCGATGATGACGACCTTGAGTGCGGATTTACCAGTCATTTGTGCAGCTTTCGATTGTCGCAACGGGTTGAGTTTGAAGGAGGCTGAGCACGTCGGCCACCTGGCGCGGCGTTCCTCACAGCACCTCGGCCAGGAACTGCTTGAGCCGCTGACTCTTCGGTCGGTCGAAGATCTCCGCCGGCGGCCCGACCTCGACAATGCGGCCTTCGTCCATGAACGCGACCTGGTCGGCTACCTTGCGGGCGAATCCCATCTCGTGGGTCACGACGATCATGGTCATGCCGCGCCGAGCGAGGTCGGCCATCAGGTTGAGCACGCCTTTGACGAGTTCGGGATCGAGCGCGCTGGTGACTTCGTCGAAGAGAATGACCTCGGGCTCCATCGCGAGAGCCCGCGCGATCGCCACGCGCTGTTGCTGGCCGCCCGAAAGGCGGCTCGGACGGTACCCCGCGCGGGCGGCAAGACCCACTTCCACCAGGCGCGCTTCGGCTGTGCGCCTGGCCTGGCTTGCCGGCACGCCCTTGATCCTGGTCAGCGCCAGCATGACGTTCTCGATCGCTGTATGGTTCGGGAACAGATTGAAATGCTGGAAGACCATGCCGACGCGCCGGCGCAGCATCTCCGGTTTCATCGCCAGGATGCTCTGGCCGTCGAGCAGCACGTCGCCGGCCTTGGGTTCGACCAGCCGGTTGAGGCAGCGCAGCAGCGTCGACTTTCCCGAACCGGACGGCCCGATGACGCAGGTGACAGTGCCGGGTTCGACCTTGAGCCTTATTTGCTTCAGGACCTGCAATTCGCCATAGGCCATGTCGAGATCGCTCACTTCGAGGCTGCCGGCCTTGATCGTTGGCCGCGCCGCGCCCGGCGAGGCGGTGTCCTTCAACTCGCCGACCTCAACCAACCCGCTGACCACGCCGCCCGGCTTCTGCTTGCCGAGGCGCAAGCGGTTGTCGATGGTGTTGACGACGTGGGTCAGCGGCACGGTGATGATGAGGTAGAACATGCCGGCCAGAAGCAGGGGCGACAGATTGCCGGTGACGACCGCCTGGTCCTGGCCGATGCGGAAGATCTCGCGTTCTGAGGCCAGCAGGCCGAGAAAATAGACGAGGCTGGAATCCTTGACGTTGCCGATGAACTGGTTGACCAGCGCGGGAAGCACGCGGCGTATGCCCTGTGGAACTACGATCAGCCGCATGCCCTGGCTGTAGCTCATGCTGAGCGCGCGGCAGGCCTCCATCTGGCCGCTTTCGACGCTCTGGATACCGGAGCGGAAAATCTCCCCGATATAGGCGCCTGCAATCAGGCTGAGCGCCAGGATGCCGAGCGGGTAGGGCGAGGGGCCGAAGATCTCGCGCCCGATCCGGGCGAAGCCCTGGCCGATCAAGAGGATGGTGAGGATGGCCGGGAGACCGCGAAAGATGTCAGTATAGACGCGTGCCGGAATGCGCAGCCAGGCAGAGCGCGAGATGCCCATCACGGCGAGCACCATGCCGATCAGGATGCCGAGCACTGTCGAGGCCGCGGCGAGGATCAGCGTGTTCTTCAGCCCGACAGTGAGCAACGACGGCAGCACCGATGCCATCGCGTCCCAGTCGAAGAAGCTCCGTTGAAGATTTGCGAGCCAGTCCATTCGTCATCCTGCATTGCGAGGCGGCGCAAATGGCCGCTCGGCCGGTCATTTGCCGTCTGCCAAGGGAATGGCCGCCGGCGTTCGCACCGGCGGCCGAGTTCGGGTCAGTTCTTCTTGGGGAGGTATTGATCCGGCATCGGCGATCCGGGGAACCATTTCTGGTAGAGGTCCGCCAGGTACCGTCCTGCATGGCTTCGTGGATGCCCTTGTTGAGCGCCTCGCGGAACGCGTCGTTGCCCTTGCGCACCACAAAACCGGCGGGTGCGTCAAACGACGGGATGTTGACGGCGATCTTCAGGCTCGGATAGCGCTCGCCATATTGTTTGGCGGCTTCATAGTCGAGGAAGTGACCGTCGATCGTGCCGTTGTTGAGCGCGGCGATGGCCGAGTTGTTGTCTGGGAACTTCACCAGGTCCGTGTTCTTGAAATTCTTGGTGGCATAAATCTCCTGCAGCGTCCCCTGGACCACACCGAGCCGCTTGCCGGCAAGGCCGTCGGCGGAAGTGATCTTGGGGTCCGACGTCAGCACCGACAGATATCCGGCGAGATAGCCGTCCGAGAAATCGACGGTCTTCTTGCGCTGCTCGGTCGTTCCGATCGCGGCGACCGCGACGTCGAAGCGCTGGTTGGCGACCGATGGCATCAGCGCCGAGAATTCCTGGCCGGTGAAGGTCACCTGGTCCGGCTTGAAGCCCATCCGACCTACCACGTTCAGGAAGAATTCGAGATCGAACCCCGTGAACTTGCCGTCGGCAGTGGTGAAGGCATAAGGCTTGGCATCTCCCATCGTGCCGACGCTGATCGTCTTGGATCTATGAGATTGTAGGGATTATCCGTCGCCCACGCCTTTGGCAGCGATAGGACGGCAAGCGCGACTGCTAAGATGAAGGCGCCGACGCGCTGACGTCGGCTTGAAATGAAAAGACGTCTGATGTGCATGGTTGTTCTCCACTCTCAAGATCGGTCCGTGCGGGGGGCACAGCGAACAATTTCTGTACGGCCTGCGATCGACGCCATGGGGCGTTCTTCTTGTTATGAGACCGGTCTCAAATGCGGATGAGACCGGTCTCTTGACATTTGTAGGCACGACGACGAGCATCCGTCAACGAATTTGAAGAGCGATTTTTCCACAATGAAGCGTCCGCCCAAGATTTCCTCTATCACTGTCAGCGACGTTGCCCGGGAGGCGAAGGTTTCGAAGGCGACCGCTGCGCGCGTCCTGGGCGGCTATGGCCGCGTCAGTCAGTCAGTGCACGCGGCCGTGTTGGAGGCGGCCAAGGCGCTGGGCTATCGGCCGAACGAGCTGGCGCGCAGCATGACGACCGGCCGTTCGGGTAGTATCGGGGTCGTCGTCGGCGACATCGAGAACCCTTTCTTCTCGCTCGCGGTGCGCGGCATAAGCGATGTCGCAAGGTTGTCGGGCATCAACGTCATTCTGGCCAACTCGGGTGAGGAGGTCGAAGCGGAAAAGAGCGCCATACGCGTGCTCCTGGCAAAGCAGGTCGACGGGCTGATCGTCACGCCCGCCCAGGCTGCAGACATCGCCCACCTTAGGGAGATTTCCTGCCCGCTGGCGCTGCTCGATCGGGCACTGCCGGAGCTGGATGTCGACACGGTAACGGTGGATGATCGCAACGCTGCGCTACGCGCGACCCGCATGCTGACCCAAGCCGGGCACCGTAGGATCGCCTATGTCACCGCCGCGGTGTTGTCGGGGGATTTTCGCGGTGCCGCTTCAAGGATCAATACTTCCACGGTGCGGGAGCGTATCCTGGGCTTCCTCGAAGCCTGCCGCGAAGCCGACATCGAGAATGCGGAGCGCAATATTCATTTCGGCAGCAGCCGATCGGAGAGGTCCCATGCCCTGCTGCTGGAGATGCTCGGGAGCGCCGACAGGCCAACTGCAATCCTGGCCTCCGACAGCGTCGTGGCGCTCGATCTCTTCAAGGCGATCCGGGAATGCGGCCTCGGCATTCCGCGGGACATATCGCTAGTCACGTTCCACGATGCCGACTGGACCAGCGTGACGACGCCGCCGATCACCGTGATCGATCAGCCGGTCTATGCACTCGGAAAATCGGCGGCGGAGCTTCTGATCCGCCGCCTGAAAGGTGATGATCGGCCCCCTGAAAGCATAGTCCTGCCGACGACGATCATTGAGCGGATGTCAGTAGGTGCTCCCCTGCGCCAGCCGGACGATCAATCCTGACTGTGCAGGCCGCCACAAACCGGCCGACGCGACTGGAGGGTCGCGCCGGCCGCCTCGGTCCTGGGAGGCTCAGGACTCCAGCCACACCTTTTCGAAATGCTGCTCGAGCGCCTGGTGCTGTTCGCAGCCTTGCACGCCCTTGCGATAGGTGCGGTAGACCGAGCGCCAGTAGGGCTGGATGATGATGCCGCTGTCGCGCAAATTGGTCTCGATCTTGGCCATGATCTCTTTGCGCGCCGCGGCGTCCGGCGTCGCAAGCGCCTTGTCGAGAAGCTCGTCGAACTCCTTGTTCGAATAGGCGCTTTCGTTCCAGGCCGCGCCCGATTTATAGGCCAAGGCCAGCACCTGGACGCCGAGCGGGCGGCCGAGCCATTCGGTGCAGGAGTAGGGGAACTTGCTCCAGTCGTTCCAGAAGGTCGCTGCCGGCAGCACGGTGCGCTTGATCTTGAAGCCCGCCTCGCGGATTTGCGCCGCGATCGCGTCCGCGGTGCTCTTTTGCCATTCGATGTCGACCGAGATCAGCTCATATTCGTGGTCGGCCTTGCCGGATTCCGACATCAGCTTCTTCGCCTGGTCGACGTCGCGTTTGGCCGGGCCGATGTCGGCGAATTCCGGATGCATCGGGCCGACATGGTGGTTGTCGGCGGGTTTGCCTCGGCCGTCGAGGCCGAGCTTCAGCACCGCCGCATTGTCGACGGCAAGCTGGGCGGCGCGGCGCAGCTTGATGTCGTCATAGGGCGCGTTGGCGACATTGAAGCGCGCCACGATGGTCGAGCCGGTGGCGATCTCGGAATTCTGCAGGCCCATCTTGTCGGTCTGCGAGACGGCATCCGACGCGGTCTCGTGGTCGGTGTCGATCTCGCCGGATTCGAAGGCCGACAGCATGGCGTTGGGGTCGGAGCCGTAATCGACCCATTTGATGCCGTCGAGATGGAACTCGCCCTTCCACCAGGGCTTGTCCTTGCGCTTCACCTCGGCGCCGGTCTCGGCGTCCCAGCTCACCAGCTCGCAGGGGCCGGTGGTGATGGCCAAGGCCTTCTTCGGATCGGCATCGCCCTCATAGGAGCGGTGCATGATCAGCGCCGGATAGTCAGCCATGCCGGCGATCAGCGAGATGTCGGGCTTCGGCAGGTTGAGCTTGACGGTGTAGTCGTCGACCTTCTGGATGCCGCCGTCGACCGGCTTCTTGGTGTCGGCATTGACCAGCGCGCCCATGCGCGCCGCGACCGAATTGCCGGCGACCGAGGCGTCGCACCAGCGGTTGAGATTGTGGATCACATCGTCGGCGTTGAATGTGTCGCCATTCGACCAGGTGATGCCCTTGCGCATGTGAAGCGTGATCGTCTTGGCGTCGTCGCTGGTCTCCCAGCTTTCCAAGAGCCAGGGTTCGAAGGAAAAATCGGTGTTCCAGCGCACCAGATATTCGTTGCACTGGCGCGCGACATTCGACATCTCGACGCCATCGAAGGTGCGCGGATCCTTGAACCCCTTGACGTTCATCGCGACGCGCAGCACGCCGCCCTTTTTCGGCTCGGCGGCGCGGGCAGGCGAGGGGGCGATCCCGCCCAGCGCCATCGCGCCGGCGGCGCTGACGCCGAAACCGGCCATCAAGGCCATGTATTCGCGCCGGCTGATCGCGCCTTTCTTGAGGTCATTGGCGGTGGGCTCCGCGCGCGGGTGCAGTTTCCTGTCGGTCAGCATGAATTTCATCGTCGTTCCCTCTGTTGTTGGCGCACGTTGCCCGCGCGGCGGTCTGTTGGGGCAACGACTTGCACGAGCCAACGGTCGCCCCGGGATTGCCAGGCGCGGGGCGGATGCGACCGCCAGGGCGCCGTTGCCTGCGAGGGAATGATAGGTCCGCTTTCCGCGGCGAAATGTTTGGTTTTCCGCAGTTCTTGTGCGCTGTTCCGCAGGCTAAGTTGACTCAGACGGCGTCGCCCCCTCATCCGGCCGCTTCGCGGCCACCTTCTCCCCGAGGGGAGAAGAGGTTCGCGCCGGCGCTGACAGGCTCCTCTCCCCTTGGGGAGAGGTCAGCCGAGCGATGCGGAGGCTGGGTGAGGGGGAGCGCCGTTCAATACGGCCACTCGCCCCGTCCGAGCGCGCCGATATCCGCAACAATCCGCCCAAACGCCTCCGCCGCGCGCGGCACCGTCGGGCGGGCGCGCAGGAAGGAGTGCACCAGCCGCTTCTCCTCGCGGCACCACGCTTGTCCGCCAGCGGCAACAATCCGGTCGCGATAGGCCTCTCCGTCCGACGACAGCGGGTCGCATTCGGCGGTGGCGATGATCGTCGGCGGCAGTCTGGAAAAGTCACGATCCGTGAGCGGCGAGAACGTTGGGTCGTCGGGTGACTGCCCGGGCGCGGACCGGACGCGCCGGTAGAACTCGATGTCGGCGAGCGTCAGCAGCGGCGCTTCGGCATGCTCGACATAGGAGCGCCCGGTCTCGTCGCTGCCCAGGCCGGGATAGATCAGCATCTGGCCAACGGCGTGCCGTTGATGCCGCCGCGTCGCCTGCGCCACCGCAGCGGCGAGATTGCCGCCGGCGCTCTCGCCGCAAAGCACGATCGGCAGCCCACTGGTCGCGGCGACCCAGTCGAACACGGCCAGCGCGTCGTTGAAGGAAGCCGGATGCAGATGTTCCGGCGCCAGCCGGTAGTCGGCCGAGACCACCTCGAATCCAGTGCCGGCGCAGATCTCGGCGCAGATGTCGTCATGGCTGTCGAGGTCGCCGAGCACGAACCCGCCGCCGTGATAGTAGACGACGATCGCCGCCGGCTTACCCTCCATGCGATAGCGGCGGACCGGGATCGCATGCGCCGCGGTAGCGACGATGCCGTCACTGGTGGTCACACCCTCGGGACGGCCTTGGTGAAACGCCTCGCACATCCGGTCATAGACCGCGCGCTGCTCGGCGATCGGTGCCGCAACGATCTCCGGCGGGTACCAACTGTTGACCTTGTCGATGTATTCCCAAAGCTCCGGGTCGAGCCGATCGGCATATTTGCCGCGGCTCGCCGGATCGGTTGCGTTGCCAGCCACTACCGTCAGAGCTCGGCGTAGAGCCGCGCCGCGTTCTCGAAGGTGAAGCGCAGCGGCACCGAACCCTCGACCTGCCACACATTGACCGTGTCGCCGGCCATTAGCCGGCAGGCGTCGAGCGTGTTGGTGACGGCACCGCCATAGAGACGATTGGCGAGGTTTAGGATGCCGGTCTGGTGCATGGCGGCACTTGCGCTGCCGCAGGCGTCCTTGACCAGCAGCACGCGGAAACCAAGCGCCACCGCATCCTTCACCGTGGCGTCGATGCAGGCCTCGGTCCAGACGCCGGCAATCACCAGCCATTCGATGCCGGAGGCCTTGAGCTTGTCGGCAAAATCGTTCTTGCCGAAGGCGCTCGCTTCCTGCTTGACCAGCATGGCTTCGCTGTTCCGCGGCGCCACTTCATGGCAGATCGCCGTCAGCGGATCGTCCTTATCGGAGAAGGCCGACTTGCCGCTTTCGTCCACAGGGTGGAAAGGCCGCGCCGCCGCGAGGTCGACGATATAGGCCCAGTGATGGAGCGGCACGAAATTGCGCCGCGCCGCCTCCTGCAGGCGCTGCACATTGGCGAGGATGTCGGCAAACCCCTCGACCAGATAGCGTTTGTCCTTGCGATGCTCCTCCTGGAGATCGATGAACACCGCGGCGACCGTGCCGCGTCGGATGGAAATGGGCGTTTTCATGCGTATGCTCTCGAAGAGGTGCCGCGGCGCGTCGGAATGTGCCGCAGCTTATCAGCTTCGTCATTCCAGGGCGAAGCAGCCGCGAAGCGGCGTCGCGAAGACCCTGGAATCCATTCCGTTACCTTGATCGAAGAGCGCGGCCTAACAGAATTCTGCACCGTTGCGGCGCTCCGACGTAACGGAATGGATCCTAGGGTCTGCGCCGCGTCGCTTCGCTCCTTGCTTCGCCCTAGGATGACGACGACATGAGTGCTGCAGCCAATCTCGGACGCCTGTGACAACGTATGAGCGGCGCCAACAGAACGTATCGGCATCAAACCGCTCATTCTAAAAACTCGTCTTCATAAGGAAACCGCGAGAGCAGCTCCGTCCCGGTCTCGGTGATGAGAATCTCGTCCTCGAGCTTGACGCCCTCGCGGCCGCCTTTCTCGCCGATATAGCTTTCCACGCTCACCACCATGCCCGGCACGATGATGCCGTCGCGGCCATAGGTCTCGTAGTCCATCGAGTGGGCGATGAAAGGCGTCTCGCCATGCATGCCGACGCCATGCATCACCGATGTGTAGCGCTGGTCGACGAAACGATCCGGGATTTTCCATGCCTTCTCGGCGATCTCGCGGAAAGCCATGCCGGGCTTCACGATGCCGATATTGTGCTGCACCTGGTCGTGCGCCATGCGGTAGAGCGATTTCTGATAGGGGGTGGGCTTGCCGGGGCCGCAGCGGAAGGTGCGCGAGAAGTCGGAATAATAGCCGTAGCAGCCGATCGTGTCCGTATCGAGCGCGACCAGTTCGCCCGGCCTGATCTTGCGCCCGCTCGCTTCGTTGAACCATGGGTTGGTGCGCTGCCCGGAGGTAAGCAGCCGGGTCTCGATGAACTCGCCGCCCTGACGGATCACTTCGTGATACATGATGGCGAACAGCTCGTTTTCGGAAACGCCGGGCTTGATCGCCTCGCGCACCGCAGCCACCGCGGCTTCGGCGCCGGCCATCGATGCTTGCAGGCATTTTACTTCCTCGGGCGTCTTTACCGCGCGCACCGCCAAAATCTCGCCCTGGCAGTCCCGGACCTCGCAGCCGCGTTTTTCCAGCGCCAGCGCCTGCAGGTGGCTGCAGCGGTCGAGCCCGAGCTTCATCGAGCCGCCGCCATGCTTCTTGAGAAGCTCGGTGATTTCGTCGGCGAAGGGGCCGGCGGTTTCGTCGTCGCGGCCGGACACCGATGACCAGACCAGCTTGGATGGCCGCGCCTCGTCGATCGTGTCGAGCACCATCGAGACATGGTAGCTCTGCGGATATTCGAAGAGCACGATCGGCCCTTCGGTCGGAATGAAGAAGTAGCGCGTCGAATTGCGCAGGAAATAGCCGAACATGTTGCGCGAACCGGTGGCGTAGCGCTGGTTGTAAGGATCGAACAAAACGACGCCGCCATAACCCGCCTCGCGCATCCATGCGCGCAGCTTGGTAAGGCGTCCCTTACGCAGAGCATCCGCATCGATGAAGGACGGCTCGGTGTCGGAGAGCCACATGCCGCCCGCGGGATCAGCCGCGGCCGAGTGGCGCATGCGGTCCTTGAAGTCCACATCCTCGGTGCTGTCGGGATCGAATACGACGATGCTCATGGCGGCCTCCTGATGGGAAGAACATAGCCGGACGCTATAAGATCGCTGTGCGGAATTCCGCAAATGTTATGCTGAGTGCCGCATCACAACCTCGTCATTCTAGGGCGAAGCAAGGAGCGAAGCGACGCGCGCAGACCCTAAAATCCATTCCGCTACCTCGACCGGAGAGCGCCACGGCAGAAAATCCTCGCTGGGCATGGCGCTGTCGATTCTGCACCGCCGAGACGCTCGCGAGTCCCGGCATGGATCCTAGGGTCTCCGCTCCGCTGCGCGTCGCTTCGCCCTAAGATGACGACTGTTACGTGGAGTCGCGCTAACTCTACCTAATGCCTCCTCATCGCCTTCGGCGCGTGCCCATGCTCCTCGCGAAACGCCCGGGCAAAACTGGACATCGACGCAAACCCGCAGGCCAGCGCGACATCGCGCACCATCAGCGTCGAATGCGCCAAAAGGTCGGCCGCCCGCTTCAGCCTGAGCCGCCGGTAATAGCCGTTGGGCGAGATATCCAGCTCGGCGCGGAAATTGCGCTCGAGCTTGTCGGGCGACACGCCGAGCCGCTCCGCAAGTTCCGCCATGCCGAGCCGCTCCTCGACCGCATCCTCCATGATGGCGATGGCCGATAGAACCAGCTCGTTCTGCACCCCGGTGCGCAGCCTGAGCGGCATAAGCTTGCGGTCGACGCTGGAGCGCAGTGGACTGTGCACGAACCATTCGGCGACACCCGCCGCGAGCTCGGCGCCACAGTCGCGCGTGATGATCTCCAGCATCATGTCGAGACTGCCGACGCCGCCGGCCGAGGTGAAACGCTTGCGGTCGATGACGAAGAGATCGCGCCGAAGCTCAATATCCGGGAATGCCTCGGTGAAGGCGGGCTGGCTGGTCCAGTGCAAGGTGCAGGCATGACCGTCGAGCAGGCCGGCGCGGGCAAGGAAGAAGGCAGCGTCCGCGACCGCGCCGATATGAGCGCCGCCGCGCAGGCTCTTGCGGATCCAGCTCATCGCCTCGTCGGCCACGACATGGTCGGCATCGCCACCGGAGCACACCACGATGCGGTCGACCTTCGGTGCGTCCGCCGCGCAAAAGCCGGGCTGGATGACGACGCCATTGGAGGCTTCGACCGTGCCCGGATCGGCGCCGACGATGACCCAGCGGTAGCAGTCGCGCTTGGCAAGGATGTTGACGGCGCGCAGCGGCTCGATAACGGACGAAAACGCCATCATCGGAAAGCCGGGAAAGACCAGCACCGCGAAGGTGAGAGGCGCTCCGCCCGGCTGTTTTTCCACATTGCGTAAACTCATGGCTGGCGGCCGTAACGCGGCAGGACGATATCGGCGGTCAGCGGCGCCAGGTCCATGCCGCTCGCCAGCGCCGGGTTAAGCCAGATCATCTCCTCGATCTCCGCCGCCGGGATCGGCTCGCCGGTGATGGAGAGCTCGAACAGCTCGGCCTCGACACGGGCGTCCGGCTCGTTGGCGGCTGGCGCCGAAAACACGCCGAGATGCGAGGCAGCGCCCGGATCGACGACGATGCCCAGTTCCTCGCGCAATTCGCGCGCCAGGGCTGCGGGGGGCAACTCACACGGCTCGATCTTGCCGCCGGCCTGCATGAAGGCTTTTGTGCCGCGCTTGCGCACCAGCAGCAGCCTGCCGCCTTCGTCGCGGATCACCGCGGCGGCGATGCGGATTGTCCTGGTCGTCACTGTTCCGGAATGGCTGGAGGTCACGACAGGCTGTTTCCTCGCGGCGGTTTTGGTGGCAGAGAGGTCGGAGTGTATCGGGCACGGGCGCGCCCTTGCAACGGAGAAACGACCAGGAAGTTTGCGGCAACCGCCGCAGCTTGCTGTTATGCAACTTTCTTGACCTGTACGCCGATGCGACGTACATAAGGCGTACGAAGGAGCAAGGACATGGAAACATTCCATGATGAAATTCGAGAGATCGAGGAGCGCAGCAGCGAGCGGATGAACTTCCGCACGAAACCACGCATCAAGAAAGCCATTCAACAAGCCGCCGCTCTTGCCGGTGTCGATGACTCGGTTTTCACAATGAATGCCGCATACAAGGCCGCCATGGAAACGATTGAGGCTCATGAGCGCACCGCTCTGCGGCCTGTCGACCATGCTGCCTTCTTTGCGGCCCTCGACAATCCCCCGCAGCCGACGGATCGGCTGCGGGCGTCGTTTGCGCGCTATGTCAAAACCGTCATTTCCAAGTGACGCGGCAGCCCGAACTCGCCAAGGTCGTAGAGCCGTTCGATCCTGAAAAGCACGATCGAACGGCTTTTTCCTGTGGCGTGGATCAGGTCGACAATTTCTTCAAAAGGACCGCCAACAAGCTATCCAAAGCCGACAATCTTCGGGTCTTCGTGATGGTCAGTCCGGCTGGAGGCCTGATCGGCTTTTACGCCATCAATTCGCACTCGGTGGATTATAGCGAGCTGCCGCACAAATACGCGAGAACCCGGCCGGGACATGGGAACATCCCCGCGGCCTATTTGTCCATGATGGGTGTTGACTTGCGATTCGCAGGCAATGGATATGGCGGCGACCTTCTGCTCGACGCACTGGTGCGCATAGCGGGGATTGCTGAACATATCGGAATTGCCGTTGTCATGCTGGACGTGCTGGATTGCGGCGACCCGGCCAAGGTGGCGCGCAGAAAGAAGCTCTATCTCGATCATGGTTTCACCGCATTGCCGTCCAACGAATTGCGGCTGTTCCTGCCGATCAAAACCGTTCAGGAACTGATGATGCACAGCAATCTGTAGGCCAAGCACTCGGCTTGCAACGGAGAGACAACACGATGTTCGCGGCAACCGTCATCGACACCAAGGACAAGCCGGCCTTCTACAAGGAGTTGGCCACGCAACTGAAAGCGTTGCTGGAAGGCGAGGGCGATTCCGTCGCGAACGCCGCCAACACGGCGGCGCTGATCTACCAGATGGTGCCCGACCTCAACTGGGCGGGCTTCTATTTCCTCGCCTCCGATGACGAGCTGGTGCTCGGACCCTTCCAGGGCAAGCCGGCCTGCGTGCGCATCGCTGTCGGCAAGGGCGTCTGCGGCAAGGCCATTGAGCTCGACATGTCGATGCTGGTCAAGGACGTCAACGAATTCCCCGGCCACATCGCCTGCGATGCCGATTCGCGCTCCGAGCTGGTGGTGCTGTTGCGCGACGCCGATGGCGCGTTCGGCGTGCTCGACCTCGACAGCCCGCTGCCGGGCCGCTTCGACAAGGAGGACCAGGCCGGCATCGAGAAGCTCGCCGCGATCTATGTCGCGGCGTGCGAGTTCGAGGACTGAGGGCACAGGCTCGCTCGCGATTGGAACGTTCGAAGGGTCGTCAGGATCACGCGTGCTTTTCCCGCGCGACGTCGTTGAAGAAGTCCACCAGTGAGAACGGCGCGCGTTCGCCGAGGCAAAGCTCCAGCACCCGGCGCGCGTCCGGGGCTTCGGCGGCGGCGCGGGCAAACATCGGCTCCTCATAGTCGGCAAGCGCCTTCTCGATGTCGTACGGGTTCGCGGCAATCGCCTTGCCGAGCTCGGCGCCGTCGAACATTGCCAGGTTGGCGCCCTCGCCGGACGGTGGCATGAGGTGCGCGGCATCGCCGAGCAGTGTCACGCCTGCGACGCGACCCCAGCGGTGTTCATCGGGCAGCGTGTAGATCATGCGCGGAACCGGCGCGGTTTCGCCGTCGGTGATCAGCGTGGTAAGCGCCGGCGCCCAGCCTTCAAACTCGGCGGCGATCCGGGTTCTGGCGGCGTCGGCATCGGTGAAGTCGATGCCTGCGAACCATTCCGCGGGCCGGCTCAATTGAACATAGGTGTGGAGGACGCCTCCCGCTTCTCGATGCGCGGCGATCGCATTTCCCGGGGCAGCCGCAAACATTGTGCCCAAGCCGACCACTTCGGCGGCGGCGGGGTGTCGATCGTCAACATCGTATAGATACGTCTCGATGAACGTTGCGCCGACATAACGTGGCGTTGCGTCCGACAGTAGCGGCCGCACCTTCGACCATGCGCCGTCAGCCCCCACGAGAAGCTCGGTTTCGACAGCCGATCCGTCGGTGAAGGTCAGTTCGTGCCGGCCGGCACCCAGAGCGGCGACGCCGGCAAGCTTCTTTCCCCAGCGGATGGTGTCGGCGGGCAGCGAGTCTATCAGAATGCGCCGCAGATCGCCGCGTAGCACTTCGGGTCGGCCGCCATCGTCCGCTTCCTCAAGCAGCACCGTGCCGTGCCGGTCGAGCACGCGGCTAGCCGCGCCGCCTTGGTGGATGATGGCGTGGAAGGCTTCGGTGAGGCCAGCGGCTTCGAGCGCGATCTGTCCGTTATGCTCGTGGATGTCGATCTGCCCGCCTTGCGTGCGCGCCGACGCCGAAGCCTCCGCTTCATAGACCGTTACAGCTATGCCCTGGGTATGAAGCACGCGCGCCAGGGTGAGGCCGCCAAGACCCGCGCCCACGATTGTTACCTCTGTCATCGTCATGATCCTTTTTCGACGAGATATTGGAACGATGTTCCATAAATAGTATTTGGAACGTCGTTCCATTCATGTCAAGATGCGGCATGGCAAAGAGTGGACGGATTGAGCGGCGCACCGATGCGCTTTCGAAGGAGCGGATCATCGGGGCCGCGGTCGAGATCCTGGATTCAGGCGGCGAGAGCGGCCTGACTTTCCGTGCGCTCGCGGCACGCCTGGCGACGGGAAGCGGGGCGATCTACTGGCACGTCAAGGACAAGGACGAACTGCTCGCCACGGCGACCGAAGAGGTCATCGACCGTGTCATGAGGGAGGCGATTCAGGAAGCGGACCCACGGGAGGCGATACGAGCGGTCGCGCTGGGGCTGTTCGATGCGATCGACGCGCATCCGTGGGCGGGTGCCCAGCTTTCGCGCGCGCCGTGGCAGCCGGCGGTGGGGAGGATATTCGAAAGCATCGGCGGGCACCTCGACGCGCTCGATGTTCCGGACCGGGCACTGTTCGACGCGGCATCCGCCCTGGTGCACTACATCCTCGGCGCCGCCGCGCAGAACGCCGCAAACGCCCGACTGGCGCCGCACGATACGGACAGAACGGAGTTTCTGTCAGCCATGATCGAGCGATGGACGGCGCCGGATCCCGCTGGCTTTCCGTTCCTGCACCGAATTGCACCACGGTTCCAAGATCACGATGACCGCGAGCAATTCCTGGCCGGCATCGATCTCATCCTGGCTGGCGTCGGTGCAACCCGGTAGTGGTTTCGCGAGAGCTTACGCAAACCTCACGAGCATCAGGCTGAAGCAGCCGATGAAGAGGAAGGCCGAGAAGGCGAGCATCAGCGGCCGTAGTCCGCGCGAGCGCAGCTCCGAAATATCGGCCTGCAGGCCCATGGCGGCGAGTCCCATGGTCAGCATCATCTGCGTGGCCAAGGCGATCGCCGAATGGATCTGCGCCGGGATCGCGACCAGGCTGTTCAGCGCCACCACCGCCACGAAAGCCGCGACGAACCAGGGCATCGGCGGCTTGGCGCCGGATGCGTCGGTGCCGCCGCGGCGCGCCATCAGGCCGAGCGCGATGACCATCGGCGCCAGCATGGCGACCCGCGTCAGCTTGGCGACGGTCGCGGTCTCGCCGGCAAGCGTGCCGTTCTGGAAGCCGGCGCCGATCACCTGCGCCACCTCATGGATCGAGGCTCCTGCCCACAAGCCGAAAGTATGCTGGTCGAGCCCAAACACGGGCGCCAGCAGCGGGAAGCCGAGCATGGCGATGGTACCGAACAGCGTGATGGCGGCGACCGCATAGGTGACATCCTCGTCGGCCGCGTCGGTGACGATGTTGGTGGCGACGATCGCCGAGGCGCCGCAGATCGAGGTGCCGGCGGCGATCAGCTGCGCGAGCTTCCGGTCGACGCCGATCAGCCGTCCGAGCGTGACGGTGAAGAGGAAGGTGGCGCCGAGCGTGGCGGCGACGATGCCGACGCCGCCGAGGCCGATGCCCGCCACCTGGCCGAGCGTGAGCTGGAAGGCGAGCAGCACGATGGCGAAGCGCAACAGGCGCTTTTGTGAAAACGCAATGCCGGCCTTGGCGTGCGCGGGCACGCCGAGCATGTTGGAAAAGATCATGCCGGCGACGACGGCGAGGATCATCGGGCTGAACAGGCCGGAGAAGCCGCGTGCCGAGTAGGCGACGCTGGTGATCATCGCCACCAGCACCAGTCCCGGCATGATGCCGGTCGAGACCTCGGTCAGGGCAGGGTGCCTGCGCCCGGCGGCGGCCGGGTTCAGGTGGTCTGGAAGATCGTTCGCGGTGGCGGGCAGGAAAGACAATCGAATTCTCCGGGCGCGTTCTGTGCCGGAATGCCATTCCGCAACTAATCGTTCCAACGAATTGTTCGAGTTATAACAATCGATTTTTGCGAACGATCGGCGAGCCGCTAGCGGGTTGGCCCAATAACCGGCATCGGCCAAGCCTTGACGCTTGCCGGTGCCTCCTCCAGCCTGCCGCGATGTTCACCAGCGCGCCCGCCAATACCAAGCGACGCCGCCTTCGCCGAGTGCGGAGCGGCAGGCCGATTGTGCGACGATAACCCGATACGATAAATAAGGTTCGTTCGTTTCCTGCCCCGCCCGCGACTTCAGCCGGCGGGGTTTTCATTTATGGAGCCTCGCAATGACCATCGATTTTCCCATCCGGTTTCGGGCGGCCGAAGCGGCGGACGCCGCCGCCATCCGCGATATCGTGCGCGCCGCCTATGCCAAATGGGTGCCGGTTATCGGCCGCGAGCCGCTGCCGATGCGCGCCGATTACGACAAGGCTGTCGCCGAGCATCCATTCGACCTCGCCATCGCGCAGGATCGCATTGTCGGGATGCTTGAATCCGTCCTCGCCGACGATCATCTCTGGATCGAGAATCTTTGCGTCGCGCCGGAGGCGCAGGGCAAAGGGATCGGCCGGCTGCTACTGGAGCGGGCAGAGGGCAAGGCGCGCGAGGCCGGGCGCCATCAGCTTCGCCTGCTGACCAACGGCGCGTTCGAGGCGAATGTGTCGCTCTACAAGGGACAGGGCTACTCGATAGACCGGGAAGAGCCGTTCATGAACGGCTCGACCGTTTATATGAGCAAGAGGATCGCGGGATGACCGGGAATCGGAGCGGGGCCATGGCTGCCAGGATCAGGCTGAAGCAACTGCCAGGCCTATACGCGATTTCGAGGCTGGAAGCTGGACATGGCATTCCCGATTGGGCGGACGGGCCGGGTTTCGTCAGCATCACCAGAACGGAGGATGAGCTTTCGATAACCTGCCTGCAGGAGCGCGTTCCGGATCTGGCCAGGCAGGATCGCGACTGGGTCGCCATCAAATTCGAAGGTCCCTTTGCCTTCGGCGAAACTGGCATCGTGCTGTCTGTCATTCGGCCGCTGTCGGAGAACGGCCTCGGCATCTTCGTGGTGTCCACCTTCGATGGCGACCATCTGCTGGTGAAGGCCGCCGATCAAGCCGCGGCGGCGCAGCTGCTGGGTGACGCTGGACATACGCTGCTGTAATCGGTCCCGGCGGGAGTCAGCCGGCACATCAGGCTCGACGGACGGCTGGCTCAATCGCCCGCGCTCGCGTTTGACAGGGCCCTTGCGGCGTCGTTATCTCTGGCGGTATACGACGACCCAACCCACCACAATCGAGCACCCGCGGCTGGCCGAGGAGGAAAACCATGTCCCACAATCTGCAATTCTATATCGACGGCGCCTGGGTCGATCCGGTCGTGCCGAACGCGCTCGATGTCATCGATCCCTCGAACGAAGACGCCTTCGCGCAGATATCGCTGGGCTCCAAGGCCGATGTCGACAAGGCGGTGGCCGCCGCCAAGCGCGCCTTCGCCAGCTTCGGCTTCACCTCGGTCGAGGAGCGACTCGACATCCTCAACCGCGTTATCCAAATCTACAAGAAGCGCAGCAAGGACCTCGCGCTCGCCGTCTCGCGCGAGATGGGCGCGCCGCGCCAGATGGCGCTGGACAGCCAGGTCGGCGTCGGCCAGGCGCATCTGGAAAAGATGGCCGAGGTGCTGAAGACCTTTCAGTTCCGCCACGTCAAAGGCTCGTCGCTGATCGTGAAAGAGCCGATCGGCGTCGTCGGCCTGATAACGCCGTGGAATTGGCCGCTGAACCAGATCACCTGCAAGGTGGGCCCCGCGCTTGCCGCCGGCTGCACTATGGTGCTGAAGCCGTCGGAGATCGCGCCGCTCGACGCCATCATCTTCGCCGAGATCATCGATGAGGCCGGCGTGCCGAAGGGCGTTTTCAATCTCGTCAACGGCGATGGCCCGACCGTCGGCCAGGCGCTGGCCAGCCACCTGGGTGTCGACATGATGTCGTTCACGGGGTCGACCCGCGCCGGCATCCTCGTCGCCAAGGCGGCGGCCGACACGGTCAAGCGTGTGCATCAGGAACTCGGCGGCAAGTCGGCCAACATCCTGTTTCCCGATGTCGATCTGGAACGGGCCGTCACCAAGGGCGTCGCCGGCTGCTTTGGCAACAGCGGCCAGTCCTGCAACGCGCCGACCCGCATGTTCGTGCCGCGCGACCGGCACGACGAGGCGGCCGGCTACGCGAAGAAGGCGGCGGAGAAATTCACCGTCGGCCCGGCCGACGCGCCCACGTCCAAGCTCGGCCCGGTGGTGAGCCAGATCCAGTTCGACAAGATTCAAGGATTGATCCAGAGCGGCATCGACGAAGGCGCCACGCTGGTCGCCGGCGGCCCCGGCCGCCCGGCCGAGCTCAATCGTGGCTACTATGTCCGCCCGACAGTGTTCGCCAATGTCACCCATGACATGCGCATCGCCAGGGAGGAGATCTTCGGTCCGGTGCTATCGATCATGCCTTACGACACGGTCGAGCAGGCAGTCGAGCAGGCCAACGACACGGTCTACGGCCTGGCCTCTTACATCCAGGCCAAGGACATCGAGAAGGCGCGCGAGGTGGCTGCCCGCATGCGCTCCGGCAACGTCTACATAAACTACCCGACCTGGGACGCCGGCCTGCCCTTCGGCGGCTACAAGCAGTCCGGCAACGGCCGCGAATATGCCGAATACGGCCTGGAGGATTTCCTCGAGATCAAGGGCATCGCAGGGTATGAGGCGGCGGAGTAGCGAGCCCGGTCCACAACCGGAAGAGTGTCAAGGGCGACGGGCAGCCGCTACATCCACTTCAAACGCGAAAAGGCTTCGCCGGCGAGACCTCGCCTTGCGAGCTTCGGGCGATGCGCTGTAACCGTGCTTGTTGGCACCTGCCAAGCTCGTCGCGAGCTTGTCGACGTCTGCGGTTTACCCGCGGCCCGCCTCGATGATACCGACCATCGCCCGGGTAAATTCAACCATACTGTTTGCCGTGATGGCTGCATTGTCGGGAGATTGCCCGATATGCTCGGCGGCTCCGCAACATGATCGTCGGATGCTGTCGTAGTAGGGATCTCTCTCATCGTCCGGCATCGTCGCCAAATTCAGGGCACGGCGGTGGATCATGCGCAACAGCTGCGCCAATGCTGTTTCGACACTCATGCGTTTGCTCCGCATCGGTCGAGCGTCTCGGCACACAGAGTGCCGGATCGTCGATCGGGGACATTCCCGATTCGAGCAGGCTGCGCCGCAGCTATTAATATATAGTTGATTGCTAATATGACCGGAAAATCAACCGGAGTTCAGCCGACAGCGATGCCCGTTGCGATAAACTTACGGTTCACGTGCGGGGAATGCGCGGAGAAAACTTTGGCTGGGGAACCTGGATTCGAACCAGGACTAACGGAGTCAGAGTCCGTGGGTCTACCGTTAACCTATTCCCCAGCAGGCGCGTCTGGTATCGCGCTAGCCAAGCGGCTCATGTGCCGCGAGCGCTGCGTTGTAGCCGCCATCGGAAAATAGTCAAGCCCGCAACTGAGTTCAATCGCAGGGTTTTTGCCGAAGCGGTCTGCCAAGCTCCCCAAAGGCCGTCAGCCTTCGCCTTTGCTGTACTGCGAATGCTCGAAATAGAGCACCATGCAAAGGCCGATCAGCAGCGGAATGATGAGATAGAACAGGCGGAACACCAGAAGTGCTGCAAGCACGCCCACAGGGTCCATGTCCGATAGCCCGGTGAGGAAGACGACCTCGAAGACGCCGAGCGCGCCCGGCGCATGCGACAGGAGCCCGATCGAGAACGACACCATGAACACGCCGAGCACGACGAAATAGCCGGGATTGCCGGTCTCCGGCAGGGCGAAATAGATGATCGCGGCGGCGGCCAACAGCTCGACGGGCCCGACCAGCAACTGCCGCGCCACGATCGGCAGCGCGGGATAGTGCAACTGGAAGGAGCCGATCTTCAAAGGTCTCAGCCGAAGCCAACTGCCGAAGGCATAGGCTCCGACGAGGATGAGCATGGCAAGCCCGGCGGCGAAGGCGGCGCCATGGTGCGGCGCGCCGGTGAAGCGATCGATGATCTGCGGCTCGAACAGCAGAACGAGGCCGCCGAGGAAGACGCTGGAGAGAATGAAGGTGAACCAGCAGATCGCCACCAGCACGCCGATCTCCTGGCCGGTCAGCCCCCTTGTGCCATAGGCGCGATAGCGGATCACCGCGCCGGAAAACACCGAGCCACCGATATTGTGCGACACCGCGTAGGTGGTGAAGGAGCACAGCGTGACGAACAGCCACGATACTTTCTTGCCGATATGCAAGAGCGCTATGTGGTCGTAGCCGGCGAGCGAGGCATAGGCGACGACGGAGCTTAGCGCCGCCAGCACCCAGCCGCGCGGCGGGATGGCGGCGATGCCGGCCCAGACATCGTCGAGCGATACGCCGCGCAATTCGTGAATGAGCAGCCACAGCGAGAACGCGACGGCCGCGATGCCTATGACCGGCCAGAAATAGCGCCTCCAATTCATGGCGTCGTCATCATGCGTTGCAGCTCATTGTTTTGATGGTGCCCAACCTCTTCGAACCCACATTTGAGACATGCCTGATTGAAGCCGGCTATTCAACCGGCAAGACATTGCCTCAACGTGACCTGCCAAAATTCGAGCCCCGCGCTCTTGGTGATTGCGAACGGCACTGCTACTCTGTTGCCAACTTGAAACAAATCGAGGTGCCTGCTGCGTCCGTTCCCGGTTCGCGCGGCGCCGGAAGGAACTGAAGTGGAAGACCACGATACCGGCGCGGGCGCGTCGGCAGTGGGCATGTCCGGGGCATCGCCGGCGCAGTCGGGAGGCCCGCAACCGGCGCGATTCAGCCGCCACGCGGGTGCGCACCAAAGACATGCCGACCCCAGACATGCCGGCCCCAAACATGTCGGCCAGAGACAGACTGGCGCCGGTCAGGCCGACCAGCATGGCGATCTACCGAAAGGCAAGACGCGCAAGCGCCGCAAGCGCAAGCGCGGCCGCAAGGTGTTCGCGCGGGACGAGAACGGCGCCGTGCCCAATGCCGCGCCTGCCGGCACGACGGCAAGCCAGCCTCAGAGCCCGCCCCTGCAGGCCGAGCGAAGGCCGCCGCTCCAGCCTCCGCCACGTCCGCCCCAGCAGGAATTGCCTGTCTTCGCCGCGCTCGACCTCGGCACCAACAATTGCCGGTTGCTGGTCGCGGTGCCTGGCCGTCACGGCCAATTCCGCGTCATCGACGCTTTCTCGCGCATCGTCAGGCTGGGCGAGGGGCTGACGGCCAGCGGCCGGCTCGGCCAGGCGGCGATGGATCGCGCTGTCGAGGCGCTGAAGGTCTGCGGCGAGAAGCTGCGCAACCGCAAGATCAGGAAAGCCAGGCTGATTGCCACCGAGGCCTGCCGCTCGGCCGCCAACGGTGTCGAGTTCCTGGATCGCGTCGAGCGCGAGGCCGGGCTGAAGCTCGAGATTATTGACCGCCAGACCGAGGCCCGCCTTGCCGTTTCCGGCTGCGGCTCGCTGGTCGAGCGCGACACGCAAGGCGTGGTGCTGTTCGACATCGGCGGCGGCTCGTCGGAAATCGCGCTGATCGACCTGACCGGACGGCGCTCGCCACGTCTGGCCAATCACATCGTCTCCTGGACGTCGCTGCCCGTCGGCGTCGTCTCGCTCGCCGAACGCTTCGGCGGCCGCACCGTGACGCGCGAGACCTTTGCCGCGATGGTCGACGACGTGGCCGCGCGGCTGAAGGCTTTTGACGGCCGCGACCGGCTCGCCCATGTGCTGGCCAGCCCCAACTTCCACCTGCTTGGCACCTCCGGCACGGTGACGACGCTGGCCGGCGTGCATCTCGATCTCGAGCGCTACGACCGCCGCCGTGTCGACGGGCTGTGGATGGACCGCGACAGCGTCGATCGCATGATCGAGCGGCTGATCGGTTGGGATTTCCAGCAGCGTTGCGCCAACCCCTGCATCGGCGCCGACCGCGCCGATCTCGTGCTCGCCGGCTGCGCCATCCTGGAGGCGATCCGCGGCGTGTGGCCGTCCGAGCGGCTGCGTGTCGCCGACCGCGGCCTGCGCGAAGGGATCCTGAGCGAGCTGATGGCCGATGACGGCGTCTGGCGGAATGATGGGCGCCGATGACAAAGAAACCGGAAAAGCCGGGCTCGGCCAGCCTGCGCGTCCTCAAGACTAGGATCAAGAAGAAGAGCGGCCTGAAGGAATCGTCACGCCGCTGGCTCGAGCGGCACATGAACGATCCTTATGTGCAGCGCTCCAAGGCCGACGGCTACCGCTCCCGCGCCGCCTACAAGCTGATCGAGATCGACGACAAGCATCATCTGCTGAAGCCCGGCATGAAGGTCATCGACTTGGGCGCGGCGCCCGGCGGCTGGTGCCAGGTGGCAGCCGCGCGGACGAAGTCAGGCGCCGAGAATCCGCATGTCGTCGGCATCGACTATCTCGAAATGGATGCCGTTCCCGGCGCCGTCATCCTGCAGATGGATTTTCTCGACCCCGACGCGCCGCAGAAATTGGCCGAGGCGCTCGGCGGCCAGCCGGACGTGGTGTTGTCCGATATGGCAGCACCCACCACCGGCCACCGCCGCACGGATCATCTGCGCACCATGCATCTGTGCGAAGTCGCGGCCGATTTCGCGCTGCACGTCCTGAAACCCGGCGGGCATTTCCTCGCCAAGACCTTCCAGGGCGGCGCCGAGAACGAGCTCTTGTCGCTGCTGAAGCAGAACTTCCGCTCCGTCCATCACGTGAAGCCGCCGGCTTCAAGGGATGAATCGGTGGAGCTTTATCTGCTGGCGAAGGAGTTTAAGGGATAGCGCTTGTCCTTCTCCCCTTGTGGGAGAAGCGCAACCATTAGCTTAGGCGGCGTGGTTTGCGGGTGGAGCTTTGCTCCACGGAGTGCCGCGTTCGACGACGGCGTTGGCGAAGATGAGGAGCTTTCTGACACAGGCGATGATGGCTTTCCTGTGGGCCTTGCCGTTGTTCGTAAGGCGGCCGTAGAGAGCGACCAGGGCGGTGTTCCAGCGCTGGGAAGCGGGCAATGCAGCATTGAAGAGCGCTCGGCGGACACGACTGCGACCGCCGGCGATATGGCGCTCGCCGGTACGTTCGCCCGAGTCGTCGTCGTAAGGAGCGACGCCAACCAAGGCAGAGATTTGCTCACGACTGACCTTGCCGAGTTCGGGCAAGAGGATGACGAGGGTGAGCGCGGTGCGTATGCCGATGCCATCAACGCTGGCGATCAGCTCGAGCCGCCGAGCGAGATCATCGTGTTTGCACACGACGACCTGCAGGAGCAGCAGTTCGGCCTCGCGGCGCCGCTGCAGACGCTGAACGTCACGCTTGAGTTGGTTGAGAATCCGCTTGGTGGTGAAGTGCTCGCGCCGCGTCTTGAGGTGAGCGATATCGTACTCCAGTTGCTCGATGAAGAGCAGATGCTCAGCGAACGCGGCCAGCCTGGTGTCTGGCGGTTCATGCAGGTCGCCGAGATTGGCAGCGCACTCGGCGATGAGGGCGGCGTCGATACGATCGTTCTTGGCACGACGCAGCTTGTAGATGGCAAAGGCATGCACTTGACGCGGCTGCAGGAGAGCGACCTCGAAGCCCTGCTCGCGCAAATATTCCACGACGGCTCGTTCGTAACCCCCGGAGGCTTCGATGCCGATGCGTTTGATCTTACGCGCGCTCAGCCAAGCAACCAACTCTTGATGTCCGTCTCTGGCATTGGCTACGCGCAACCTGTCGCTCGTCGGATAGGTTGCGACATCAAGCGACTTCTTGCTGGTGTCGATTCCGGCGGTTCTTGTGCTAGTCTCATTCATCTTCGTCGTTCCCTGCCTTGCATACGAACCAGGTTGTTCCAGCAACCATCCGGGCCACGATGAAGAGCCGATCGCGATCTTGCTTCTCCTTAACCCCACGGGTTCGGGTGGCTGGCGATCCGACGATCGGCGCCAACGGCCGGGTGGCCACCCGGCCGTTGGCGTCCCTTACGGGACGACCACTTCATACAACATCGCTTATGCAAGGTGGCCGCGAAGCGGCCGGATGAGGGGTGTTCCAGGGAACACCCACCCCTCACTCCGCTGGAACACCCCTCATCCGTCTCGGCGCTATCGCGCCGATCCACCTTCTCCCACAAGGGAGGAGGAAAAGGTGCTCTACTTCCCAGCCGTGCTCACCGTTTCCAGCGTCTTCGGCGTGGCCAGCCGACCATGGCCCGAGACGGCACTGCCGGCCTCCGGCGCAAGCCGCATGAAGGTGATCGATGCCGCCGCGGACACTGCCGCCACGATGAAGAAGGCGATGTGGAAGTCGCTCAAGGTCAGCGGCCCGCCATGGATCGAGGTCGACACTTCGAGGATGCCGCCGGCCAGCGCCACGCCGAGCGCGATCGACAATTGCTGGAAGACTGCTGTGATCGGCGTCGCCTTGCTGGTGTCGGCGGGCGTGATCTCGGCATAGGAAAGCGCATTGACGCCGGTGAAGAACATCGACCGGATGAAGCCGCCGACCAGAAGGATCGCCAGCATCAGCATGTAGGGCGTGTCGGGCGTGAACAGGCCATAGATGGCGATCGAGGCGGCGGCGACCAGCGAGCCCCAGATCAGCACGCGCCGGAAGCCGGCGAGCCGGAAGAGCAGCGCGGTCACGAACTTCATGCCGATGGCTCCGATCGCCGAAACGAAGGTGATCATGCCCGATTGGAAAGGCGTCAGCCCGAAACCGATCTGGAACATCAGCGGCAGAAGGAACGGCACCGCGCCGATGCCGATGCGAAACAGCGAGCCGCCGAGCACGGAGGATCGGAAGACCTGGTTGCGAAACAGCTCCAGCGCCAGCAGCGGGTTCTTCGCGCGGTGGGCGTGGATGAGATAGAGCACGCCGGAGATCAACCCGACCGCCACAGTGATGAAGCCGGCCATCGGCGGCAGCGCCGGCAGGCTGACGACGGAAAGGCCAAAGACGACGCCGGACGCTGCGAGACCGCTGAGCACAAATCCTGGGAAATCGAGCGGCGGCGTCTCGGCCGGCGCGGTTTCCGGCAGATAGCGCGTGGCGAGCCAGATGCCCAGCAGCCCGATCGGCACGTTGATCAGAAAGATCCAGTGCCAGGTCAGATAGGTGGTGATAAAGCCGCCGATCGGCGGGCCGACCAGGGGGCCGACCAGCGCCGGCACGGTCAGCCAGGACATTGCCGCGACCAGCTCGCTCTTCGGCGTGGCGCGCACGAGCACGAGGCGGCCGACCGGCGTCATCATCGCGCCGCCTATGCCTTGCAGGAAGCGCGACACCACGAAAGCCGGCAGCGAATTGGAAAACGCGCAGGCGACAGAGCCGGCGATGAAGACGCCGATCGCGGCGCGAAACACGGTCTTGGCCCCGAACCGGTCCGCCATCCAGCCGCTGATCGGAATGAAGATCGCCAGCGACACCAAATAGGCCGTCAGCGCCAGCTTCAGCGCGATCGGGCTGGTGTGGATGTCGATCGCGATCGCCGGCAGCGAAGTCGCGATGACGGTCGAATCCATGTTCTCCATGAACAGCGCCGTGGCCAAAATTAGGGGCAGGGTCTGCACATTGGCGAACATGCGACGGCGATTTAATCCATTGTAGATCAATGTCTTTTGCCTTTTCGGGTGTCATCCATGCACATTTGCGCACATTGGCGAACAGCGCCCGATCTTATGAACAACTTATGAAGCGGATTGCCACGCTCACCGCGCCATCTTATGAATGCGGCCATTAGCACACGCCATAGTGGTGTGTCGCATCACATGGGCATCAACATGGCGCGAGCATCCAATAAACTGACCGACACGTGGTTGAAGCGGTCGAAGATCGACAACGGCATTTATGGCGACGGCGATGGGCTGTATCTGCGCGTCCAGGGTTCGGGTCGCTCATGGGTCTACATTTACGCCGGGGCAGGGGGCAAACGCCGCGAGATGGGCTTGGGCGCTTATCCTTCGGTGGGTCTGGCCGATGCTCGCGGGCGGGCTGATGCGGCGCGTAAGATTCGTGCCACAGGGGGCGATCCCATTGAAGCGCGCGATGCTGCGAAAGAGGCTGCTGCCCTCGCTTTGGTTCGCGAGGCTGAGGCGCAGGCTCGCGAGCAGGAACAGGCGGAGTTGACCGCGTTTGCGAACGTCGCCGAGCAGTTCGTCCGGGCAAAGGAAAAGGGCTGGACCCACGACATCGCCACCAAGTATCGCGGCTACATTCGCAACCATCTCGGCACGTTGTCGAGTGTGTCGTGCTGCGACTTGACCACGCTGAGCATCTGCGAGGCATTGCGGCCGATATGGGACACGCCTACCGGTCCTTTCGTTCGCTCGTTCGTTGAGCGCATCCTGGATTACGCCATGGTGTCGGGAATCTGCCCCGAGCGC
The DNA here is from genome assembly GCF_003952445.1 of Mesorhizobium sp. M2A.F.Ca.ET.043.05.1.1. NCBI lineage: Bacteria > Pseudomonadati > Pseudomonadota > Alphaproteobacteria > Hyphomicrobiales > Phyllobacteriaceae > Mesorhizobium > Mesorhizobium sp. M2A.F.Ca.ET.043.05.1.1. The sequence goes on along the minus strand of NZ_CP034446.1, from coordinate 2,149,384 downwards.
CTGAACCCGGCGCGGATCGACGCGGTCAAGCACGTGCTGCACGACCGCGACTATGAAGGCGAACACCACGCGGCCATGCCTTACGCCGACGTGCCTGCCTTTGCCAAAGCCTTGCGTTCCACACCGGGGTATGTTCAGCCCGCCCTGCTGTTCGCCATCCTGACCGCCTCGCGTCAGCGTGAGGTCCGCGAGATGACTTGGCGCGAGGTCGATCTTGACGCCGCGCTGTGGGTGATCCCGAAGGCGCGCTACAAGACCCGCGTTGACCATCGCGTGCCGCTCTCGAAAGCCGCCGTCGATCTGTTGAAGGGCATCGTCTCGAACCGCGAGCCCGACGCTCTGGTCTTCGCCGGGCGCTTAAAGGGCCGTCCGATGTCGCAGCACGCCTTCGCCACGTTGATACCCGAACCGTTCAAGGCGCACGGCTTCCGCACGTCCTTTGTTGGCTGGGCGACGCGCCCGGGCAGCACGTTCACCGACGACATGGCACAGCGCTGCCTAGGGCATCTGATCGGCACCGCCGTCACTCGCGCTTACGACCGAGACGACCGCCTGCCACAGCGGCGCGAAATGATGGACGCTTGGGCCGACTACCTGCTGCCGTCCGCCTGATCCCGACTTAGTTATGCCCGGTACCTGTGAACGACGGGCGTTTGTGAGTGTCTTAGGCCCTTCTGTTGCTGAAATGTTCCAGTCTTAGTGTTGACTCCGGCCCGGAGATCGGCGCTCATTAATTAGCTGATTCCTTTACATGACTTTTTCTCAATGGCGAGATTTGTCTGAAAGGAACCGCCCCCATGATAATCACCCTCGACCTAGGGCAGGCGCTCACCCTGCTCGCAAGCTTGTTCGGCGTCGTCGCCGGACTGATCGCGATTGCCCGCTTCATCAAATGGTGGTGGCACCAGCCCCCGGAGCCGGGCGAATGATTGTGGCGCCCTTCGCTGGTCGCCGCGAACGTTGCCGACGCCGATTTGCAGGGCGGTACAAGCGATCCGAGCGCTCGGGCCGATGTCGTGGGCGTCCGACGCTCAGCGCGCGTTATACCGACGCCACGGTGGCTGGGCGGACGTGTTCAGATCGAACAGTTACCAGCGCGCATTTGCGCGGTTTCCCGCCGGTCAGCGCCACGGTTCATAAGATCGGTCATAAGATGGTCGTTCGTGCCACAGGGTGGGTGCCGTCAGTCGCGCCGCTGCAAACAGCTCGGCACGGTGATCACTCGGGCAATCGCTTCCTGCTCGGCCCGGATCGCTTCAAGCTCGGCAGGCGTAAAGAACGGCTCATGCCCGCTGTAGGCCAGCGCGGCTTCCGCAGCTAGGCGGTAAGGATCGGGCGGCAGCAATTGCGCCAAGCGCCACAGATGCAGCATGCGCTCCAATTCGCGCTCGTACCCGACAAGCCAGCCCGTATCGTAACCGGCAGCGTATCCCGCCCATTCCGCCTTGGTCTCAGCGCGAGGATAGGGCGAACGCTCGCCTTCCTTGCCGTCGATTAGACCGGCATCGAAACCGCGCTCGTAGGAGAGATCGTATTCAGCGGACATCGCTCATGCCACAGGTGGAGCAGGTTTCGCCCCGGTTTTGTGCGGATTTTCGTGCCGATTTCGGAGTTTTGTCAGGCGGTGTTGAGACGCATGACAAACGCCTGCCACTGTAACGCATTGATTTCATTGCATTGTCAGGCGTGGCAGGCGTGTCATGAGAAATAATGAGGGTAAAATGTATCACGCGACACCTTGACACAATTTCCCCCGGTAATGCTTCTATGAAAAACGACACTCGTGACGCATGACGCATGACAAATTTCGGCATGAATTTTCACGTTTCTCATTGTTCTTGCGCGGATTTTGCAGCCTCCTCTGCCATGCGAACGTAATCAAACGGCGTAATCTTCAACCGCTCGGGCAGATAATACCGCTCGCCCCGCACACCATTCACGCGCATTGTCTTGGTCAGATAGCCCAAACGACGCACAACATTGCCGACACGGTTCTTGTCAGTCTGCTTCATCCGCTCATCGGGGAACCCCAAGTATCGCAGCACATCAGCCGCCGTGTATCCCTCGCGCCACGTCCCCGGAATGCCATCAGACCTGGTTGCCCCTGTGGCATCTGCCAGCAAATACTGCTCGATACGCTCGGCCCAAACCTCCTCATCGTACCGCTCAGCGACAGCGCCCTTGGCCGCCAGATCGATCTCAGCTTCAAGGCTTGCGTCGATCCACCAACGCTCGCCAGCCTTGTATCGCGCATCTGCCTCTGCCCATAGTTGCGCTCGATCTCGCTCCATGGCTGCGATATCGATCACTCGCGTTACCGCAAAGGGCCACATGCGCCGCGCGCCGGTTGGGTCATTGAGGTAATGGGATTCGTTGCCTGTGTACGCCCAGCCGAAGGTGCGCGGGAACTTGGCGTTGAGGCGGGCGTAAGGCGGCCGGTAATCGTCAACCTTGCGGCTGATGAACGGTTTCGTTTGCGTGCCGGCGCGGCCCTTGAGCGAATGGCCTTCGCCGAACTCGACAATCAGGCGGCCGCGCAGTTTCTGCCAACTGTCCTTGTTCGAAATGTCGTCAGTGAACTCTAAATAGAAGTCCTTGCTGAAATGCGCGGCGACGGTTTCGAACAGCGTCGTTTTGCGAAAGCCTTGATCGCTTTCTAACGCAAGCACGTTTTCGAACTTGCAGCCCGGATCGCGAGCGCGAGCAACCAAGCCGATCCACCAACGCGCCCCTGCGGCGCGAGCGAATGGCGTATCGGCAACGTGGCAAATATCGATCAACCACGTATCCAGGCGCGACGTACCGTCCCATTGCTCGGCGTCGAGGCCATCGACCACGCAATTCTGTGTCCTGCCGCGTGCTGCGATTGTCAGCGCATCGGTGACGATTTCCTTGCCGATGCGATGCAGCCCGTTCCGCTGCGTGAAGGCGGTCGCAAGAATTATGTCCTCCTCGACCAATTCGCGCTGCGTCCAGGTCGTGCCATCATCGACCTGCCACGGCGGGCACTGGGTGATCAGAACGGCATTCATGAACTCATCGAAGACAAGGCAATCGCGGATCGAGCTTTCGCCGGCAAACATGATAAGGCAGTTTGCGAGGTTCGAGTACGGGACATCATTCTTGTCCACGTCGAGCTTGTCGCGCCAATGGTCGCTGTTCGCCTTGCGGTCGTTTCGGACGGTCGCAATCGCCTTGCCATACATGGCGCGAACGGCCTCTTTGCCGAGACCCGAGATCTTCTTATTGGCGATCTGCGCCAGGAGCTCGGCAACCTCGCCCGGGTTCAGTCTGACGCCCGCCGCCTTAACCAGGATATTGTTCACGTCGACCGCCGTGCTGCCGCCCTGCACCATGCTAGTAAGTTGATTGGCCTCCACGACAAGGGACTGGTACGTGACAGGTGCCAAAGGGCTGCTCGCGCCGATGTCACGCGCGAACCCGTTCATGCCGACGACATGCCTTACAGCGGCATTCGCCTGCTTGGCTGTCCATCCCGTCGCTTCGAGCGCTTGAACTATTACGGCCTCGCCATCGCCCGCCAAATAGCGCTGCTTAACGTAATTCTCGACCTGCTCGAAAATAGTCATGGTCATGCCCTGCTCTGAAATTTCATGCTGAGTGCCGCCGACTTATCGAGGCCGTTCGAGACCCTGCCAGCGTTCTCGACGCGCGCGACGGCGCGCTCCCATTCCTTGGCGTTCCTGCCGTAAAAGACCCGATGCAGCTTTCTCGGTCGCGTCTCGTTATCGCGCGGCGTCGAGCGCTGCACGAATGGCGACGCCTCAAGAACGCGGAAGGCGACCAGCTTGTCAGCCCGCGCGCTGGCGAGGGCGAGAACGATGGTGCCGAGCACCGCTGACCAATTACCAGGACCAGGATACAGGATCGGCGTGTTCAACAGCGGGCGAAGACCCGCGCCGCCTTTGACGTACTTGGACGCTTCATCGATCAGCGCTTCATTGTCGCCATAGGTGATGCTGTCATATTCCACAGGGGCGACCGGCTCTCGCGCGGCAATGCGTCCGAGCCTCATGAATGCATCATAGCCAGCGGTAATGGTTTGTCCCGGCGCCATCCCGTTGCCGGTCACAGCGATGAAGCGCGCGCCGTTCTCGATGCCGTCATAGAACGTGACGCCGCCTCCCATGCTGCGCCACCCCTGTGGAAGCTGACCGAAATAATAGAGGTGTTCGCCTTCGCCGCTTACCGACCATTCGTGGAGCGTCGGGAACAGGCTGCGGAAATCGAGTATGTTCTGCTTGAGCGCGTCAACGTTGGTCGCTTCGCGGTAATCGATGTCGGCAACGGTGACGCCTTGGCCGAGCACAATGCCGATGCCGAATTCTGGTCCTGCGGCAACCGCGGCGAGGCGGCATTGATCGAAGGTGCCCCAGTTCGCCAGGTTGAACGCGCTGACCTCGCCAAGCGACAGGTCGCGCCAACAATGCGGCACCTTCTTAAGCTTACCTTGCGCCTGGACTAGGCGATATATTATCCAGCTTGGGTATTTACGAAGGACAAGCGCAACGTTGTCCAAATAACAATTTGCGTGAAGCATGCGAAATTCTTCCCACGGCATGGTGACGCGCCGAAGGAAAGCGATTATGTTGGGCGTGTTTCCGACACACCCTTTGCTTTCCTATAGCGACCCCGCCCTGACCAAGCGGGGGTTGTGTCGTTTTGTGCCTTGGGATTTCGCTTTCCGGCAATCGCGTGCCTAGCAGGAGGCATGTATGCTTACCACGGCCAACAGGTGCCCGTCGCGGAATCGCGTAAGACCAGTTTATGCCGCTTCGGGCCGCTTCGCTAGTCCGAGAAATTCCATGAGCTGCTGCATGTCGGCGATGCACAGCGAGGAGCCCGGGTTGTTGGCGAAGTAATTCAGGCGCCCGTACTTGACCCGAGAATCGAGTGACAGCTGCTGCCGATCCTTGCTCGTCTTGACCAAGTGGCGAAGATATTCTTGCGTGGCGACAAGGTCTAGCGGGATCGGTTCGCGGTTAATATCGTCGGCACTATACGCGCTCGTGTTCATTTGCTGCGTCTCCTGATTATTTCAAAAGTCGTTATTGACAAATCAATACGTGGTCGTTCATGTATTCGTCAACGGTTATTTGCGTCGTTCGCGACGTTACCTCAAACGCTAAAGTATATCCACGAGGATCGCTAATATGAATGCCGTCGTACCAATCCCGTCATGGGCGATGCCGACCGATAACGATCCGCTGCCACATGGGGAATACCTGGCAGTTGTCATTGACAGCGAGGCGCGCATGGCCAACGGCGCTTCACTCGTGTCGCCACGCTACCAGAAAGGCGTGATCGTGATCACGTATATGATAGTCGAGGGCGATTATACCGGCAGGAAAATCGAGGAACAGTTCCACATAAACGATGCCAGCTTGACGGTGCGTGATGTCGAATGCGGGCGGTTTGCAAGCTTGGTCGAAGCGCTCGGAATGGTGCGCGTTGGTTTGTCCTCACGCGAACTTCATGGCAAGCATTTGAAGCTTTCGGTCTTCACACAAGGTCGGACGGTCATCGTGCTGAACCACCTGCGGGTGCGCATCGAACAGCGGCATTGGGATGTCGACTGGGTCGACCCGAGCAACGACGCTTGAACCCCACGAAATCCGCACGTACCGCGCGTCACGCGCACGAAAACTTTTGACAGCGTATCGAACGCGCGCGCATCGATGACGGCCCCACACAACACAGCAACGCAACGAGGAGAACAGAATGCAAACAGCATCTGTACTGGCGGCAACCATGTTGTTTAACCCTGATTTCTTCACGCCGGTCGAGGTATCGACCGAAAAACTCGACGCCGACTTGGCGTCATGGCAGATCGGCAAGACGATCCGCGCCATTCTCGCCGCTGAGTGTAGCGACGGCTCATGCATAGACGATCCAGTCGAGTTGCATGGCGAGATCGTCGACCTCCTGCCCGAGCTAGAAGGCAATCTGAAACAACAGGCGCGCGTGGTGATGCTTATGTGCGGCACCCTGATCCACGAGCGCGGCATCAAGATTTAACAGCGAAAGGAACCGACCATGACCCCCGCCAACGCTCGCCAGATCAGCGACCACCTAAAACAGCTTTATCCCGACGCCTACCGCCCGATGCTGCATCATTCGGTCGTGCTGTCCATGATCGCCAGTCGTGACGACCTGACCGAGACGCAGCGCCACACCCTGCTCCATACGCTTGAACGCGAGGAACAGCAGTCGGTCGAAGCTTTCGAGCGCGAGCACCTGAACCGCGAGATCGCCTAGCGCGACGTGCCACGAGGGCCATCAACTCGGCTTGTCAACGAGCGGCTTCTTCCGCGTCGGCGGCTTGTACGGCGTCACCAGCCGCAGCACGTCGGCGTTGACGGTCACCGGCACGCCTAAGTCCACCGTCACTAGATCGCCGTCGGTATGCGTGACATCGCCAATCAATTCCAGGTGCTGACCCTTCTTCACATTCGAAGTTCGGTCGATGACCGAATGAGGGAACCCATAGGAGGGGATGGACACGCTCACCCTGTCCTCCGTGACGCGACGGCGCACAGTCGCGGTAATCGCGACTTCGTCGCCTATGTTGAACCCCTTCGCCATAGAGGTGAGTCTGGTGCGGCGGCAGCCTTAGTCAAGCGCTTGCTAATATGCAGTCATTTATGTTCATACAGAAGTCCAAGGCCCCATAACGCGAGCGCCAGGGTGGGCCGGCGTCTCGACAAGGCTGATCTCCGCAATATCGCCAAATCGACAGGTCTTACCGCCCCAAGGATTTGGATAAGGCGAACCTTGAGCGTTGACCGGTGTGACGGATAGACCGGCAAACGGCGGGCCGGGAAGTTCGGCTGTCCCATCCAGTTCTCCAATGACGAACAGCCCAAAGCCATCTTCGAACATCCGGAGCCATTTGCCGACGACTGGGCCACCGTGACCATTTGTCAGCGGAATGGTTGACACATCCGTTTTAGACAGAAAGGCGGTGAAGCATCCTTGAAGCAAGATGTCGCAATGGGTATCCGGCGATCCATAGACCGCCCCGTAACCGTAAAACTTCCAGCCCATCACCCTCTCCGAAAACTGCTGCGCAAAGAAAAACCAATATTGAAGGCAATGCACAAGCCACGCGACGGAGACTTAAGCCGGTCAAAGGGACGGTGAAGATCGGAACGCTTCAGCAGGAATATCGGCACGCACGGGATCGGCGTCTTCGGGCACCACGTGGGGATCGAGCTGGGCGTATTCTGTCGGCACAACGAACCCGCCAAGGTCGAGTATCTCCATATGCACCTCGTTCTCCTTCACCGGACTGGGCGACAGTGAGTCAAGGTTCGGATGAATTTCTAGGACTGTGCCGCCAGTCCCCCACTTAACATCCTTGTAGATCAGTTTGGTTTCCCCGGGAGACGGAGCGAGCCGAACTCTCTGGCGGAGCCAGTCGTAAAGACCGGACGTGGCGTCGATTTCGACCAACTGGGCAATCCACTGGCCAGTGAGGGTGAATCTCACCGCAATTTCGGTCATGAACGCAGAACTAGACTTCTGCTGTATAAGAACAGCCGGTCTGAACCTGAAGCGAAGTCGGTGGGCTCCCTTCACCACGCGATTGTGGGTGATGAATAGTACCGTCCGGTGCTGCAGCCATGCGAATACCGAGGCGCCTTCGAACATTATCGCCTCCACGTCATCCCTAGGCGCGACACCACCTGGCACGACTTTGATGTCGATATCGGCCTTGAAGCTCAAATTGACCCGTCGGATGTAGATCTCGTCAAAGACCTTGTATCGAATGCGAGGGTCGGCTTCTTTCAGCACCCCAATCAGACCAATGCCAACCCGACGTGCCTTTCGCATTGCGTCCTTAGAAAACCCGGCGTTACTGCAGAGCAGCGTGACGTCAACCCCGAGGTCTCGACGCTTAGAATCAGTCGCATCGACCACACCGATCCCTATTCGTCGTTTCCGGGAGTCATAGTCCTTGCATTCGATCAGGACTTGCCTTGTCGCGCCGTTGACCGTGCCAGTGATCAAAACGTCGATCTCTCTAAGGCCGTCGGGTCCTTCCACCCACTCGCCGACTTTCACCTCGGCTGAGGGATCGAACTGTTTTGCTACATCGCCGACGACCTGTTCGTATGGTCGACCAAGCTTTGCCATGAGGTTACCCTTAGGAGCTTCGTGTAGACTTTCAGCTTTGACTCAGGGGAGTGCCGACGGACCGGGGGCAAACAGCAATATGAGGGCCGACAAAAACGCGCTAATTCCAAAGACGGCGATTGAGCCGAAGATAAGCGTATTCGCCAATTTGGTCGCAGGATCGGCGTATCGTTTCAGGTATCTCGGTATGGCGTAGAGTTTGTGGTGCTTGGTATTCCCGATAAGGATGGATCGCACCTGGCTAACCAGGTCACTCATTCGCAAAAAAAGCACCGAATGGCCTGCTCCCATCATCAGCAAGCTGGTAACCGACGTGAAGACGGTCAATTTCGAGACGAGTACAGCAGCAGGCCAGGGCTGAGCGATCTGCCCCGATAGCACGGTCAGGGCAGCGATAATAGCTGCACCATCAATCAATACCATCGATTTGAGCGCCTCAAGGCTCACGTCTGAGAAGTACGTGAAGCTTCGTTCGGTCCACTCAAACCACATCTTCTTGACGTCATCGACATGCTGCTTCCTGTTCTTCACCACATCGACGTTGAAGTCGTGAATCATCTTCGCCTCAATCCAGTCCGATTTCCAATCGAACGGGCGTGGATCCGGCTCGTTTCTGTCGAACAGCTTGGCCCTTTCGAACTCTATCAAGCTCTCTAGGTTCGACAGGCTTGACTCGTCAGCCCAGCCGTTCTTCCAAAATCGGATTATCTTCTCCCACTGCCTCTCGACATGATTTTGGAAGCTAATTTCCTTAGGTGGCAGCGGAAGCTGTTGGGCATGCAACGTTGTGACTTCCGGCTCATCGCTCATTCTTCATGTCCTGCTCGAAATATTCGAGAATGATGATGTAACCGGATTCGACCATGACTTTGAAGTCGTCGGCGAACTCGCGACTGGTGACGACTTCACGCTCGGGTTGCCAAATCACGTTCACGACGCGGCCACCGTTGTCCGCTGCCTCATTCAGCTTCATGTGCAGCACTGTCGCATCATCGGGGCAGGCTTCTATCGAATAGCGCGTTCCCATACCTTCGCCTCCTGTGGCGTAAGGCATGGATTCCACAGGTGCGGCTCGGCGGTCAAGACAATTTGTTCCGGTTTCGTTCTTGGCGAATGTAAGGGGGCGCCTTATATGCCGGACTCGGGTGGGGCGACCTCGTTTGGAGATCGCGATGGGCAAGGAATATCCCTTTTCGGAAGGCACGCTTGGCGGGAAGCTTGCGGCGGGCACAGGCCTATCCGTCTACTGCCTGACATGCAGTCGCAGGGCGGTACTCGACGTCGCCGAACTCGCGAAGCGCTTCGGACCGGATCAACCCTGCCTGCATTGGGACTTGATCAAGATCATCTATTGCCACGAATGCCGCGCCGCTGGCCGGGATGACCGCAATCTCCAATTCACCAACCATGCATTGACGCCAGAGCAGCGGAAGGGGTGGACGCCATGCCCGTGAGCGTTCCTGCCACAGGGGGCAAGGTCTAGTGGCTGAGCACTGGATTTTTTAGCAATTTCGTCTATTAGTGGTGGTCTCTGGAAAATGGGATTCTGGCGCAATCACCCACTCCGTTTCCCTCCTTTTTTGGTCTCAGGCATATGCAGGAAATTCCGAAAGAGCTGGTTTTTCGCCCGACCCGCGACGAAACCTATATCGCCTTTGCAGCCGCCATCGACGCCTGGTCAAAGGTCGAATGGCAGATGATGTTTCTTTTCAACTCCGTGAGCACGCCAACCGACCTTAACAAATCCGGGTCGATCCTCATCTCGATCATCGGCATCCAAGCCCAGTTGCGCGTTATCGAGGCGGCGGCTCGCGCCCATCTTCGTAAGCGCGACGATCTTCTGAAAGAAGTTGAGCGCACAACCGAGAAAATTGGGAAGAAGGCGACACTCAGAAATCGAATAATCCACGGTAGGTGGAGAGAAACGCATCACTTTGACGCTAATGGTTACCAATACACTGAATTGATACGCATTTTCTCGGTCGAAGAAGTGTTCGGTCCCACCTACAAGACGGAGAAAGAACGCAAAGAACTATTGGGAAAATTCATCTTTGACAAAGCGGAGCTTGAGAAGTGCACCGAGATGTTTGAGCATCTAGCGAAAACAATTTTCGAGCTTCAGTTTAAGATCGCGAGCGCGTTTGTGCCAGTGGTGGCCTAGCGCCGCCTCGTGCAACAGGGGCATGTTGCGGCGGCGCTTATTGCAAGTATAGTCGCTGCCGGGAAATGGGGCGGTCTTCTTGATGTCTAGGCGGTTCGCGGACGCTGCGCTTGGTTTGGTCATCGCCCTTGGTATCGCGCTGCTATTTCTAGTTTGGGCCGTTCCTGAATTCCGCGACCCGACAATCACAGGACAGCAACACCAAGCGGCGGTTGCAACTGCAACCCCCAACGCGCCCGCCTCAACCGCTGGCGATCCTCCCGGTTATAAAGATCCATGCGAAGTCGGCCAGGACGATCGCAACTCCGACCTTTGCGCTCAATGGAAAGCTGCGGACGCGGCCGAGCAGTCAGCATTCTGGACTATGATAGGGGTGATCGTTGGCGGCCTAACGTTGATTGCCGCTGGCCTTGCCGCTTGGTACGCTGGTCGGGCCGCTCAATATACCCGCGATGGCGCGGAACACGCCGGACGTAGTGTCAAGACCGCCGAAGTCGCCACAGAGGTGTCGCGCCAAATAGGCGAGGCCCAAGCCCGAGCCTACATTTCGGTCACCAAAGCGTGGCTCGAAAATAATGCGAACGCTCTACCCAAAATCATCTTGCAAGTAAGGAACTCGGGCCAAAGCCCAGCATACGATCTGACGGCTGTGTTCCGGGCTTCTTCTGAGCAATTCGACCTTGACCCTCCTCTAACACCTTTGCGGGTTAACTCATACGTCCTGGCCGATCTGTTTCCCGCCGGTGCCGACGACCGTCTGGCTTTCGGAATTCACCCAAACGACATAGTTGATATGACCGGCAAGCCCACGCCGGACGAGAAGCTCCAGATGGTCGAATTGATCCTCGAATACAAAACAGTTTTTGATCGACCACGCGGGCAAATAGACATGGACACCGCCGTCAGGCTCCTAATTCCGAACGTTCTCACTTTCACAAGCAACCGTCCAACTCGCCAAAGCCAGCCCGTCACGGTGATGACCAATTTCACTGCGAGCTGGATTCGTGAATACCGGCGAACGTTGGGAAAGGGCCGTGTTATCAAGAAGACAGGCCAAGTCCACAGCGACGACGTTTGATAGGCCCTCCTCTGGGAAAGGCCTCGGCCTGCGGATGATTGCAGCGGTACCGCCCAGTGGAGGTGCCACTGCAGATTGCTTCAGATACATGTATTGCACGCCGTAGTTGTCGCGGCGCAACCAATGGAGCAATACCATGTACGCTACGAAAAACGAAGCCAAGGCCGCCGCCAGGGAACAAGGCCTCAAGGCTGGCACGTTCGATATCATCGGTGAGCGCAAGGACGGCGCCGACACCTATGCGATCCGTGAAAAGGCAATCGCCGCCACCGTCGCCAAGGTGTTCGGAACGCCGAAGAAGGGGAAGGGCAAGGCCGCGCCCGTCGCCCCTGTGGCAAGCGACGAACTCGGGCCGTGCGGCATTATCCGCGCCTTTGCAAATGCCAACCCCACCATGTCGCGCGCCGACTGCATCGCCGCGCTGCTTGCGAAGAATCTGCATCCCGCAACAATCAAGATTCAGCTAAAGAAGGCCGATGACCGCGCTTCGCGAACGAGAACGTAAAGGGGCGACAATGACCTTCAACGCCAACACCATTCGCGCCGACGTTCGTGCCAAGGCGCAGACCGCTAGGGATATCTGTTGGGCGTTCAACGCGCATCCAATGGTCAAGGAACGAGCCATGACCGTCGGCGAGCGCGTCGAGATGCTGGTGAATCTGTTCAACATCAAGCGTTCTAACGCGTTGATCGAAACGCGCGGATACGCTGCTTCGCGTGGCAACCGCTTCGTGTCGGACAGCGCCTTCAAACACGATATCGCTGGCCGTCCGAACGGCGGACGCGTCGCGGCTGAATCCGACGTGATCGACTTCTGACAGTTGCCACGATATCGAGACGACAAGGGGCGCCGCGTGCGCCCTTTTTCATGCACACAATCCGCTGTGCACCGCCCTGCAACGCGCGGCAATGATGTCGGGTGATCATTGGCGCGGGCGACGGCGCCCGCGCGCTGACGGCGCTGGTACGTCATCACGGTTAGTGGGAGAAATACAGCGCCATCACAGCAACGAGGTAGGAGAACGCAATCAGAAGGTAAGCAATCTGGAGAAAAGTCATCTAAGGAGAATCCCTTTTGTTAAAGATGACCCTCTAAATACTCTAAGCTTCGCGACCTTTGACAGGGGGTTCCAAAAAAGTGAACGTTGATCTCGCCATTCCCAGGCAAAATGGGCGTGTCAACAGAGTCCGGCTTCACGATTTTGGGCGCTTAAAACATCGGCTCAGGCCGAGGCAACGGCAGACATTCCGCAGCGACCAAGGACCGTTCCTGTGCCGCTCGCTTCTGGCATCGCCGGCCGCAATAGAGTTTAGTTGCGTTATGCCGGGTTCGCTTCATCTGCTTCGAACAGACCCGGCAGAAAATTGGCGACAATTCACGGTGCTTACGTGCCACAGGCGATTCCTCGATTTGATTGCGGGGATCGGCACAAGGCAAGGACCGATCCCCGCTCACGCTGCGCGCCCTTCCCAAGGACGCAGCGACTATTAGCTGTTAGACGGCTTGACGGTGCCAACGTTAGGAGAAGGGCCGGGCTGCTGAATGCTCAGTCGGATGTTGGCTGCGGCAGCATTGATCCGAGCCGCAGCATTGTCGCCGAATGCGGCTCCTGCTGCTGCCATGATGCCCGCTGCGGTCGAGCCGAATCCTGTGCCAGCGCCGAGGATCGCGGCGGCTGCGCTCGCCCCTCCCGCGATCATGTCGGTCTGAATTGTCGCGCCACCTTGTGCGCTGCCCGTCCCAATGGCGGATTGAATGGTACTGGCCGCCGCGTCCATGCTGTTGATCATGGCCGCGAAGTCATTAGTCCGGGTGGCGCGTGTCGCCCGATCCTCCAAGGCCGGGTTCGCATTGAGCTTGCGAGCGGCGACTAGGTCGGCGGCGCTGCGGTCCTGCTGTTCGAGCTTCATGATGCGGCCCATCTCGGCCGTGGCAGCATCGACCTTGATTGTCTGCGCTTGCAGTTTCAGGTTAGCGATCTGGTCAGGGACTTGGCCCGGCTTCATGAGCGCCGACGCCCTGATCCGGGTATCATTCTCAAGCCGCCTGACCTGAGATTCAATGCGGGTTGTCCGCTGCTCGTCCCGCTGGGTCTGCACGGAGCGCGCTATCGAATCCCGGGTGGCGATATTATCACGAGCGCCTTTGAACACGTCGCGGATCGCGCCGAGCAGGGTATTCTTGTCGCCGTTCCTTTCGCGCTCGGCGTCGGCTTGCACAGCCTTATTGAGCAGTGCGATTGATCCGGCGGCAAGCACGCCGAGACCGGTTCGCTTAAGCAGGGTCGATAGGATGCCGCCACCGGCTGCTGCACCTGTGGCAAGACCCGTCGCTGCATTGACACCTGCCGCACCCGTCAAGGCAGCAGCGGAGGCTGTCAGCGCTGCCGCTGATCCGTCCAGCGCGAGGGCAGCGGTGCCTAGCGGTGCCGTGGCGGGATCAAGCGTGGCCGCAATCGCCGACGTGATCCCGAGTGCGGCAAGGCCGCCTGCGGCTGCAATAGCATCCTTACCAGACGGTAGTTCGCCCTTTGAAAGTGATGTCAGCACCTCGCCTGTTGTAGCTGCCGCACCTTTCATCAGATCAAGCGCCTGTGTGCTGGAAGCAACCTTGCCTACCGCATCCTGAAATGCCGTGTTGATCTCGGCGAGATTCGCGCGCAGCGTTGATTGGTCGCCAAGGATCTTATTGGGATCAACGGTGTTAGCGCGGGTGAGCTCCTGTTCCTTCTGCGCGATCTGCGGAATGATCGAAGCGAACAGTTGCGCGCCTTTGGTGGTGAAGCCAAGCTGGTCGTCGAGCGCCGCCATGACAGCGGTGGTCGAGTCCAGATTTGTGCCCATCGCCCTCAGCTTCGGAATGATAACGTCCGCTGCCATAGCGAGCGGATCACCAAGCTGCTCGTCAGTGAATACCGTCTTACCGTTCTTGTCCCGAAGACCAGCCGCGATCTGGCGCTGCTTGTCCTTCTTGTTCAGATCGCCGCGCGTGAGGTCGCGGAACGACGACCGGATATTGGCCGCAGCGCTTGCGCCCGCCTCGTCCATAGAATGGATGAGCACCTGCATACCGCGCGGCGTAAGGCTCTGCGCTGCCACCGGGCCTAGCTGCTGCAACTTGCGCTTGATGTCGGCTGCGTCAACGTCGCCGCCGACCGCAATCTGCGACTTCATGATAGCGTCGGTCATTGCCTGACGCTTTTGCAAATTCTTGACCGGATCATTGCTGCTGGTCGTCAGATCGAGCGCTTTCAGCACTTGCCGAGCCTGTTCTGCACCGCCTTTGAAATCGCCTTGCAGCGTGCCGTAAATCTGCGTGGACTTGGCGATCTGCGTGGTGGTCGCGTCAAGCTGTCGGTTGTACTCGGCCTGCGTGATCGTTCCTGCCTTAAGGCGTGCCTGCAATTGGCCCTGTTGCTCGACAGCCGCCGCCATGATGTCGGCAATGGAAACGCCCTTCGTCCCTGCCGCGGCCCTTGACGCCGATGCCTCAAGACCGCCCACGTCAACGCCAGACACGCGAGCCAGCGCCCGGGCATCGTCCAGCGACATGATACCCTGGCCCGCCGTCTTCGTGGCATTGCGGGTCAATTGGGCGAGGGTGAATCCCATGCTGGCGACGAATGAACGGGCGATGATGCGTCCGGCAGCGACCCAGTCGTTATCGGCGCGGCGCGAGGCGAAGAGATTATTGGCGCGCTGAACGCTGCCGTTACCGCCGCCTGCACCCTGCGGCACGTTCGGATTGCCGCTGGTATTGAGGCGGATCGTTCGCGACTTCGGCAGGCTGTTGACGGCGTTCTTTAGCGCGTTGATCTGCTGCTGCGCGGCTGTGGTGTTGACGTTCACTCGCGGGCGCCTTGCGGCCAGCTTGCTCAGATCGGCGTTGAGCTTCCGCGTTGCCGTCGTCGCCTGGTTAAGTCCCTTGGCGTTCACGTCGAGCTTGATCGTCTTCGACTGCAACTTGTTTACGGTCGTAAATAGCTTTTTCAGTTCAGCATTGACCTTGCGGATCGGTCCCGAAGACTGGTCGACCAGCCGAAGTGTGGCTTGTTCTACGAAGTTGGCCATTGCTCAACCTTTCTTGAACGTACCGCGCGTGAACTGCACGGGGATTTGTGCCACAGCGGGCAGAGCGCGCACCTTGTCGCCGCGTTTCGTCTGCGCCGCGCCGAGCTTGCGCATGGCCTTGAAATGGTTCTTGGCCTTGCTCATCAGCGCATCTCGCGAGGGACGACTGCGGTCTTGACGGTGATGCTGCGGTGCCGCCTCCCGTCCAGGTAAACGAAACCGCGCTCGTCTATGCTCAGGCGAACATGCTCACCTGTGGCACGATTCTCGAACTGATCATTGGCAACGTGTTGCAGACCAAGCAACGCTATAGCATCGCGGTATGGGACAGGCTTACCGTTCATGGCGACACCGGGGCGAGAATGCCGTCCGTACCGCGATCATAGGCAGGCTGGACGACTGGCGGGAGCGGTTGCGAGGGATTGCGGCAGGACTTGGGTTGACAGGTGACGGTCACAGCGTTGCTCCCTGCCACGGCTTCAACCCAAGCTGCTGCGCTGTCTCGACGTTCAGCGAGACCGGGTTGCCCTTGCCGTCATCAAAGATGCGGATCGAGGCAAACGCGCTGTCACCGCCCGGGACCACTACCTGCTCGTCGGCGGGGTGGTACCGCTCGGCGGGAGTTGAGGTTGTGTGAAGTTTCATTGTTCTGCCCTCAGAAGTTGCGGAACCACCGAGTGGTGCCGGTCGTGCCCTGTTCCTTCGGCTCGTCATGCGAGTGCCGGCGCCTGTTCCGGCCCGAACCTTGGTCGCCCCTTCCCACGGTGAAGGCTTTCAGTAGGTCGCGTTCTTCGGCCTTCTCGGCCTCGCGGCGCTCCTGGCGCTCGAACTCGTCCTGGCGCAGGATGTCGGCCATATGGTTCCTGGCGCGGCGGCTCATCTGAACGTCACCAAAAACGTGTAAATCGTAATCGCTGCCGGCCAAGAAATGGCGGCGACGGTAGCGACATCGAGCAGGTTGAACATGGTCAGGCTTTCGGTTGCTTGAGGCGCTTTTTGCGTGCCGGTCCGAGCCGCGCCTTGCCCTGTGACACGGGCGCCGGGTCGGGCAAATTGCGCTCGACGGACTCGAGGTGTTCCGAAGGCAGCAGGCGCTTGAAATGCTCCGCGAGATGCGGCGGTGTCGGGATCGCCCCACCGTTCTCGGCGAGCATTTCGGCCAGTTTCGCTTGAATGGGATTGCTCATCGGCGCGATCCTTTCGCACCTGCCGACATAGGGACGCATGGACAGCCGGGCGTGTAGGTATCCCGCACAAATCCCGGCTCGCACGGCGGTAGGTTCGGGCAGTTCTGCTGGCTCATTGCGGGCGTGCCCCTTCCGTCGGCATCGCATTGAGCACGATGGTTCGCAGGATAAACTGATAGTCTTCTGCGGTCGGAACGTAGTCAGGAACGCCGACAATCAATCGCGCGCGCTGCACGATCAACTCGGCGATCTCGGTGGCAGACGCCTTGAGCAAGCGGTCGCATTCTTCGACAGTTGAGGGTTGCCACGACATGACTACGTTCCTTGTCTGCTGCCACAGGGGGCGATTAGGCGCCTTCACCCTCGCGAACGACCTGTTTCTTGGCGATGACGTTCTCGGCGCGAATCTTGATTTCCGAGCCGGTCATGGCGCCGTTCAGATAATTGGCCTGAGCGGCCAGCGTCTTGTCCGCGTCGACCACCGAGATATTCGGCTCGAATTCCGGCGCGCGGCCCGGCATCACGGGCGGCATGATCGAGAGGTCGGGCATCTTCAGATCGTCGCCGCGCCACTTTGTGAAGATGATCTTGCCGGTCGCGGGCGTGATCCCGATATGATTTTCCGACCAAGCCTGAATGCGGCCGAAG
The DNA here is from genome assembly GCF_003952445.1 of Mesorhizobium sp. M2A.F.Ca.ET.043.05.1.1. Lineage (NCBI taxonomy): Bacteria > Pseudomonadati > Pseudomonadota > Alphaproteobacteria > Hyphomicrobiales > Phyllobacteriaceae > Mesorhizobium > Mesorhizobium sp. M2A.F.Ca.ET.043.05.1.1. The sequence continues at coordinate 2,132,079 of NZ_CP034446.1, read as the reverse complement.
TCGAGCGGCGAAATTTCCTTTGTGTCGGCGAGGTAATCCTTGACGACCGTTTCCGGCACGCGGGCACTCTTCGCGATGGCGTGCGCCGGCCACCCTGAATTGTTCAGAATCTTGCGCAGTTCGGAGTAGTTGGTGCTCATGTCAATTGCCGCCTTTCATCTCGCTTAGCAATGTTTTGATCTTGATCTGTCGCTGCTCGTGGCGTACCTGCCACTCAGCATCGTTGAACGGGTTGGTAGACTTCGTTATGGGCGTGTCGGGCAACTTGTGCCGATGGACGACCAGCGCGCCGGGGCAGCATGGCGTTTGAACTAGACTGACCTCGGTCAGGATGCCGCGCTTGACGATGGCGTGAGCCTCACGACCAACACCTTTGATCTCGTGCTCGCGAACGCTGAACCGGATCGAGAAGGCCGGGCTTTCCGCATACTGGTCTTCGGCGTCACATTCGATCCAAAGCCCTTGGTCGCGCCACTTGAGCGAGACGATCTTACCGGCGACCACCTTATCGTCGTGACGGTACAGCAGTTTCGGTGCGTTCCAGCTCAGGCTCTTGAGCGCGACGAGATGGTCTTCCGCATCCCGCACGGGCAGCGACGCGAAACCTTCGAGACGATACGGCATGGTGCGGCGCGCCTTAGTAGAACTTATACGGGCCGAGCTTCATCTCACGCATCAGCGCGTCTGATTCTTCGGCTGTCGGCTTTGGCTGCAAGCCGGGCACCTCCGGCGTTGCCTTTGCCGCCGCGAGTTCATTGACCATCTTGAGCGTCTTCGTGAAGTGCACCGGATCGCTCGCATCCGAGACGCGGTTTGCAGGGTTGCAGGAGGGGCAACCACACCCGGGCTTGCACTCGTAGGATTTCATCGGAATTTCGCGTCCTTCTTTATGCCTGCCAAGAGACAAAGGGCGCGAGCGGGAATCGCTGCAAGAGTTCATCCCGCCCGCGCCTCTCTAGCCCGGTCAGGAGATTCACCGAACCGTCCGCGCCGAAGCGCGATCAAAGTCCGATGCGAATACGATAACACATTGCGAAATCAGGGCACCCCATTTCAAAAATAAATTTTCGCGATGTATTGTATACCTAAAGTAAAGGCGTGTATTTGTGCATGAATACATTTGCCACAGGGTGCGCAATGGCCCAATACACCAAGTCACAGCTCGCTAAATTTGACAGGCTCGCTCGCGAGGCGGCGGGCCTTCCGCAGGTCAAAACACTCGGCGACCTTGCGCGCGAGCATGCCGAAACCGCGGTTCGTCAAATCAAAGACCTCGCCACCCAATGCACCGACGCAGCGGTACGGTTGAAGGCGTCACAGACGCTGGTTGAACTATGTCAAGTCGATTCCGACGACAGTTTCGGCGGCGATCCTGAGGCGTTGGAAGCGCTGCTTGACCAGCCAATCGAGAAGCGGCGAGGCGCGGCATTGCAGTTATTCGCTAACGGCTCGATCACCAAGCGAGACCTGGACGTCGTGCTGTCGGTGATCACCGGCGATCAGACTGCGCAGATCAACCTGCTACTCGCGCAGAATGCCCGCCTGGAAAAGGCCTTGCTCGATATCACCCCTAACAGCGCGGATGGCACAGCGCCACGTGGTCCCGGTCGCCCTCGCAAGGACGTTTCGGCCCTCCAGGTAATAACGGCCGCCTGACATGCAAACGCCCGCCCTCATGGCTAAGCTGGATGCGCAAGACCGGCGCCTCGCTCGGATCGTCTCAGTCGACGGCAAGCTGGTATCGAGCGGCGATTACACCATTGAGCGGCACGACGGCACGATTCTGGTCCAGCCCGACTTTCCCGATGCTTTGCGGATCATAGCGATTCCGACCGGCAAGTATGTGGCCATGAATGCGAGCGACGACGGCGAGGACACGGTGGCGCTTGTGGACGAGGTGCGTGCCACAGGGGTCTACCCGGTCGAGACGAATTGGACGGACAGCGAGGATCGCCTTTGGTGCGAGACGCTGCTCGTGCCGCGCATTGAGTTCGACCGGATCAATGTTCCATTCTTGGTCGATGCGCTGCCAGAACCAGAGATCGCCACCGCCGAACCCGAGCCTGAGACGACCCCTGTGGCATCGGACCTCGACGCTGCGCCGCCAATGAGCGAGCGCGAGACACGAGACGCAATCGCCGAGGTCGAGGCGTACCAAGCGAAGCTTCCCGACAAGGAAGCGCCCGCAAAGAGCAACGTCGTGCCGTTCCGTGGCATGCGCGGACTAGTTGATGATGTTTTGAAGGAATGGGGCCTGAAAGAATGAGCGAGTACCGAGAGGGTGAGATCGGCATGGTGCAGACCGGAGGCGTCCCGCATGGCGTCTCAGCGTTCGAGCACCACCAGCGCGAGGTAGTGAAGCGCGCGATCCGATTGCAGATGGAGCGCGAGGCTCGAAAGGCGAACCGCGAGGTTGATCAAGACGAATTGCGGCGTCGCTTACGAGTGCTGCCATACGATTCCCCGCTGTCGCCGTTGCTCGCAGCCATGCAGACACGCAAGCCCGGCCTGCTTGCCCGTATCGCGTCGGCGTTCGGGTGGGACGTCGCGTAACGAAACCGCAGCGCCTGAGCGTTGCGCCATTCAAAGGAACGACTTGTCCTCGATCTCGATTTGCGGAACGGCCCGCCGACCACTCGGCCAACTGCTCGCGGCGTATCTATGCGCCAATCCTCAGGCCAGCAGGGACGACGCCTTGGCGTATTTGTGCGAGCTTGATTTCAGCCGCGAATCCGCATCGGCGACATGGTCGGCCAAAGAGCGCCACTTGATCGCCTGGCGTTCCGGGCATGCAGAGGGGCAGCGCGGAACCGCCCCTCTGTGATGATCACTGACACCAGAGGTCAAGCGCCGATCAGGCCGTGTCTCAGATCGAATTTTTGGGATCGCTTTGAACGATTTCGGGCCGCCATTGTATTATCCCGGGTAAATTCACCTTTGCGGGAGAAATCGAAATGACCCGAATCCAGAAGTTCGAACGCACACATGGCAAGTTCGCTCCGGTGGTTCTTTGGAGCATTGCCAAGGTAGCGAATGCCGGGCGGAGCGGCGACCCTGTCAAAGTGCAACGAGAACGTGCTCGCCATTACGCCTTAATGCGAAGCTTGCGCCAATGAGACTCACGAAAGGAAGGCGGCTCTATGCCGCCTTCCTCAGTTCCACCAAAACTGCCTGTATGGGCCGAGTGGTTCCCACAGCTTAATGAAGTCCAGGGGTTCGTTTGGGTCATACCCAAACAGCACGTCATCTTCGGTTCTCAGCGCGTCGACCAAGGCTGGCAACTCCGCCTTTGAGTGCCACCGAAATCGCTCACGATTGTATCGCGCATATCCATCTGCAGATACCCTGGCGATCTTGAAAAACCAGTACTCGGTCTTTTCGGTCATCTCACCGGGCAGATAGCGGCGGATAGCGTACAGGTCGGACCTGAGATAGCTACCGCTACGAGTAGGGGTGCTCCTTGGCACGGCTTTCTCCCATGCTATTACGGTAAGCATATCGGAGTTCGGCGCGTGAGACCCTACCAACCGCCTTCCGGTTCGCCTGTCGCCAGCATCGTCGCCGACGGCGTTGTGTAGATGATCGGCGGATTTACCAGCGCCTCGACCTGCGCCCTGTCATAGTAGTTTCGGCCTCGATCCACGATAGGCGTTAGCTGCCCGCTTTCGATCCGGGAGCGCAGGCTGTTGCGGTGCGTCAGCCCGAGCTTTTCGAGCGTCTGTTTGGTCGATAGGCGGTCCATTTCCATGCCCTGTTTTGCGAATGTGCTCGGGCGCCCGCGAGCGCCTGTCTTGCGAATGTGCGCAAATGTGAGTTGTCGCGCCCGTATTCGGCAAGCGGATTTTTGGGAAATCGCCCCGCCTCAGGTTATGAAACCTCTTATGAATTGAGGGCAGGGGGTATGCACATTGCCGCACAGACTAGGGATTGGCGCTTTTCTCCATGAAAAGTGCGACCGCCAGGATGAGCGGGATGATGCGGTTCAAGGGGAAACGCCCTGATTTGTCTTCGCGAATTCTAGGCCCGGCTTGGGGGCGAACCGGCTACGACGGGCGGGTATCACGCCTTCGCCCGGATGTCGCATTAAATTGCTGTCACTTTTGCGCGAACGCACAACTGGTGGCGCAAGTCACTGCCAATATGCTTGATGAACAGGGCGACTATCGCTATTGTAGTGAAAATAACTACAAATAGGTGCAATCGTGGATGAAGCCGTATCGGCTGCCGATGCCAACCGCAGATTTTCTCATATCCTTCGTGCGGTACGTGAGGGGCAGAGCTACGTCGTGACCAGCCATGGACGTCCAGTGGCTCGGATCGTGCCTGCGGATAAGCGCGAAGGCGTGCCTGCGCGCGCACGGGGGGCACTGTTATCACGACTTGAACGGCAGCCGGCCGTGCAAGCGGGACCTTGGACCCGTGACGAGCTTTATGAGAACGACCGGTGAAGGTCGCACTCGACACCAACATCCTCGCCTATGCGGAAGGGATCAACAGCGTTGAAAAACGCGATACCGTTCTCGAACTGTTGCGCAACGTTCCACAAGAGACTGCCATCGTCCCCGTCCAGGTGCTTGGTGAACTGTACAATCTGCTTGTCCGCAAGGCCGGGCGATCGCCGCAAACAGCTCGTGACGCTCTCTTGAGTTGGCGAGACGCATTTCCAGTTACCGCAACGACGCCCGAAGTGATGACGATGGCAGCCGATCTGGCCGCCGACCATCGTTTTGGCATCTGGGACGCGGTCATTCTTTCCGCCGCCTCGCAGGCGGGTTGCCGGCTTCTTCTGTCAGAGGACATTCAAGACGGCTTTACCTGGGGCGGGGTGACCGTCGTCAATCCTTTTGCGTCGCCGCGCCATGCATTGCTCGATACGCTTCTTGGCACCGGATAGGAACTCGACGCCTCGCGCAACGACCGTCTTTCCTTCCGTCCCAGGACGTGTTACCAGCCAGCGCCAATCCTGAAAGGGAAGATGAGAGTCGGCGCTGGCCAATCGGCCCAGCGCCTTTTCCGCATTCAAAAGGACTGGCCATGGGAAAAATCATCGAAACGTCCACCGGCGCCCTGGCGCTGACCTTCGACGACGTGCTCTTGCAGCCCGGCCATTCCGAGGTCATGCCGGGCGAAACCGACATCCGCACCCGCATCGCCGGCGATATCGACCTCAACGTGCCGATCCTGTCGGCCGCCATGGACACCGTCACCGAGGCGCGGCTGGCGATCGCCATGGCGCAGGCCGGCGGCATCGGCGTCATCCACCGCAACCTGACCCCGGCCGAGCAGGCCGAGCAGGTCCGGCAGGTGAAGAAATTCGAATCCGGCATGGTGGTGAACCCGGTCACCATCGGTCCAGACGCCACGCTTGCCGACGCGCTGGCGCTGATGCGCTCCAACAGCATTTCCGGCATTCCAGTGGTGGAGAATGGCGGCACCGGCGGCCACACGGTCGGCCGCCTGGTCGGTATCCTCACCAACCGCGACGTGCGTTTCGCCTCCGATCCGGCGCAGAAGGTCTATGAGCTGATGACCCGTGAGAACCTGATCACGGTCAAGGAGAATGTCGACCAGGACGAGGCCAAGCGCCTGCTGCACAAGCACCGCATCGAGAAGCTGGTGGTGGTCGACAGGAACGGCAATTGCGTCGGCCTGATCACCGTCAAGGACATCGAGAAGTCGCAGCTCAATCCGCATGCCACAAAGGACGCACAAGGGAGGCTGCGCGCCGCCGCCGCCACCAGCGTCGGCGATGACGGCTTCGAGCGCGCCGAGCGCCTGATCGACGCCGGCGTCGACCTGCTTGTCATCGACACAGCGCACGGTCATTCGCAGCGCGTGCTGGACGCGGTGGCGCGGGCCAAGAAGCTCTCCAACTCCGTGCGCATCCTGGCCGGCAATGTCGCCACCGCCGACGGCACGAAAGCGCTGATCGATGCCGGCGCCGACGCCGTCAAGGTCGGCATCGGCCCGGGCTCGATCTGCACCACGCGAATCGTCGCCGGTGTCGGCGTGCCGCAGCTTTCGGCGATCATGTCGGCGGTCGAGACGGCCGGCAAGGCCGGCGTCAGCGTCATTGCCGACGGCGGCATCAAATATTCGGGCGATCTGGCCAAGGCGCTCGCCGCGGGCGCAAGTGCGGCCATGATCGGCTCGCTGCTCGCCGGCACGGATGAGAGCCCGGGCGAGGTCTATCTGCACCAGGGCCGCTCCTTCAAGGCTTACCGCGGCATGGGCTCGGTCGGCGCCATGGCGCGCGGGTCGGCCGATCGCTACTTCCAGGCGGAGGTCCGCGATACGCTGAAACTGGTTCCGGAAGGCATCGAAGGGCAGGTTCCCTACAAAGGACCTGTGGCTGGCGTGCTGCACCAGCTTGCGGGCGGCCTGAAAGCCGCTATGGGTTATGTGGGTGGACGTGACCTTGCAGACTTCCGCGAGCGCGCCACCTTTGTGCGCATATCCAATGCCGGACTTCGTGAAAGCCACGCCCATGACGTCACGATCACCCGCGAAAGCCCCAATTACCCGGGCGGAATTTGATCGGGAGGCCGATCAGTCCGATCGTCAGGGCGGACTGTGGCGTGATTTGAGCGTGGCGGTGCTGCGGCTGTCGCGGCACGCGGCGGCGCTTTCCATCGCTTCGATGGCGCTTTTCCTGACCATGACGGCGCTGGAGTTCCTCTATTTCCAGCGCTTGAGCGGCGGCCTGGCCTCGCTTGACATCCGCGTTGCCGGCTTCACTCCCGACGAAGGCATGGCCTGGCTCACGGCGCTCGGCCGGCGCGGCGGCGAGATCATCATCGTCTGGCACTATTTGACCTTCGACCTCCTGTTCCCGGCGCTGCTGTCGCTGACGCTGGTGAGTCTCATCCTTGTTTACGGGCGGCGGCTCAGCACGTTCCGCGCCATGTCGGCGCAGTTGCAGGCACTGTTCTCGCTGGTGCTGGTGCTTCCCTACGCGGTCGCCGACTACGCCCAGAATTTTGCCGTGGCGCGATTGCTGTCCGATTTCCAATCGGCCAATCCCGATTCGCTCGCCTTCGCTTCCTTGCTGACCGTCACCAAATTCGCGCTGCTGGCGATCCCGGTCTTCGTTATCGCCGTCTTCGCGCTGGCCGGGCACCGGCGGTGAGCGGACTTTCCCTTCTCCCCTTGTGGGAGAAGGTGGATCGGCGCGCAGCGCCGAGACGGACGAGGGGTGTTCCAGCTTGGCAATACGCTCGAAATTGCCGCCTATCCGACCTCGCTTCGCGAGGCCACCTTTTCCCACAAGGGGATAGGGAAAGGAGGGCGTTACAGATCGAACACCGCGATTCTGCGCTTGTCGAACTTGATGCCGATTTCGCCGCGCACCAGCCTCAGCGCCTGCTCGCCGAAAACGGCGCGCCGCCAGCCCTGCAGCGCCGGCACGTCGGCTTCGTCGCCCTCGGCCGCGATGCGGTCGATATCGTCGCTGGAGGCCAGCACCTTGGTGGCGACGCCTTCCTTTTCGGCGACGATCCTGAGCAGCACCTTGAGCAGCTCCGCCGCAGCGTTCGAACCCTCTGGCGGCTGCACGCTTTTCGGCAGTTTCGGCATCGCCTCCTTGGGCAAGGCCAGCGCTGTGTTGACCGCGCCGAGCAGCGCCGTTGCCGTGGCGGAGCGTTCCCAGCCCTTTGGCGTGGTGCGCAGCTTGCCGAGCGCCGCCGCGTCGCGCGGCGCCTGTTGCGCGATCTCGTAGATCGCGTCGTCCTTGAGCACGCGGCCGCGCGGCACATCGCGCTCGCGCGCCTCGCGCTCGCGCCAGGCGGCCACCGCCTGCACGATCGCCAGCTCCTGCGGCTTGCGCAGCCGCATCTTCAGCCGTTTCCAGGCATCCTCGGGATGCGGATCGTAGGTCTCGCGCGAGGTGAGGATATCCATCTCCTCGTTCAGCCAGTGCGCGCGATCCTCGCGCTTCAACTCGGCGCTGAGGTGCTGATAGACCTTGATCAGATGGGTGACGTCGGCAAGCGCGTATTCGAGCTGCTTGTCGGAGAGCGGCCGGTGCCGCCAGTCGGTGAAGCGCGACGACTTGTCCAAGCGCGCCCCCGTGACCTTCTGCACGAGCTGGTCATAGGAAACGCTGTCGCCGAAGCCGCAGACCATCGCCGCCACCTGGGTGTCGAACACCGGATGCGGCACGAGATTGCCGAGATGGACGATGATTTCGATGTCCTGGCGCGCCGCGTGAAAAACCTTCAGCACCGCTTCATTGGCCATCAGCCGGAAAAACGGCTTCAGGTCGATGCCGGGGGCCAACGGATCGATAAGCGCCTCGATCCCAGGCGCGGCGATCTGGATCAGGCAAAGGATCGGCCAGAAGGTCGTCTCGCGGATGAATTCGGTATCGACGGTAACGAATTCCGACTTTTCGAACGCCGCGACAACGTTCTCGAGTTCTTCCTGTGTGGTGATGACGCGCATCAAATCGCTTCTGGCACAATATTAGGCCCCTTTCAATTTCAGCCGCGCGCGCTTTCGTCAAGCCGCCGCAACGTAAGCGGTGGCTGGATCGCCGGGTTCTCCCATGCGAAATCGCACGGCGCGCCTGCGCGCCAAGCCGCCATACCCTCAGGCCGTCACGCTCCGCTCCGCCAAGAGCCGTTCATGCCTCATAGGCCCGCGCCGGCACCCGCTCTCTTGTTGGACTGGACATCGCGCCGTCCGGAACCGCGCTCGGCGATGGCCGCCGGCCGAGCGCGCCCGCTGCCGCCAGGCTGAGCAGGATGAAAGGTATGCCGATGCCATAGGCCGAGCGGATGCCCCAATGGTCCGACACGAAGCCGAGCAGCGGCGGCCCAAGCAGGAACGCGACGAAGGAGATCTGCGACAGCGCCGCCACGTTGATCGCCGCGGGGCGGTCGGTGCGCTGAGCCGCCGCCGAGATTGCCAGCGGGAAGATGGCGCTGCTGCCGATCCCCAGAAGCGCAAAGCCCAGCATCGAAATGAAGGGCAGGGGCGAGAAAAAGACGGTGAAGACGCCGGCCATCATCGTCGCCAACAGCACGCGCGCCACGCCGCTCGGCGAGTGGCGGTCGACAAAGCTGTCGGCGAAGAAGCGCGTCGTCGCTTGCGAGAAGGCGAACAGCGCCACGGTGAAGCCGGCGGTCAGCGGGCCGGATTCGAACACCGTGCGCATATAGATCGCCGACCAGTCCATGCTGGCGCCTTCCATCAGCATCGCCGACAGCGTCACCGCGACGAGGACGAGGATCGGCAGCGTGGGGCGCGCGAATATCGGCGCTTCGTCGCTGGTCGTGGCGAACCGCGCCGGCGCCGGCTCGAAGCCGCCGAGGAACAGCGCCATCGCGGCCGCCACCATCGGCACCACCAGCGCCAGATGCAGTTGCGGCGGCAGGCCGAGATGCGCCAGCGCGCCGCCGAACAGGCCGGCACCGAAGAAGCCGATGCTCCAGAAGGAATGCGCCCGGTTCATGATGCGGCGCTTGAGCAGGAACTCGGTCCTGTCGGCCTCGACATTCAAGATGATCTCGATGCTGCCGATCATCAGCCCGACCGGAAGCAGCATCAGGAACAGAGACGCCGGGCCAGGCGCGTGCACCGCTATCGCATAGGCCAGGCCAAGCAACGGCACCAGCCAAAGCAGCGCGCGGCGAAAGCCTACACGCTCCAGGACCGGCGTCGCCAGCGTCAGCGCGATCAGCGTGCCGATCGGCGTGCCGATCAGGGCAAGCCCGAGCGTGCCATCCTCGATCCGCATGGCTCGCTTGATGTCGGGCAGGCGCGGGAAGATGTTGCCCATGGCAAAGGAATAGACCGCAAAGCCCGCATAGACGCGGTGCTGCGGAGCGAGTTTCAGGCCAAGGTTCATCGCGGGCATCCAACAACAGGGAGATACGGCAGGCGAACTTCGGGACCCGCTGACGACTCTGTTTCTTGCATGAACAGGCAAAACATGCAACAACGTGCACGAATAAATAGGATCGTGTATGCTCACCGAAGAACGCCATCAACTCATTCGCGATCAGCTTGCGGCGGACGGAAAGGTGCTGGCCGGCGAACTCGCCAGCCGTTTCGGCGTCTCGGAAGACACGGTGCGCCGCGATCTCAGGGAATTGGCCAAGGCCGGGCAGCTGCGCCGCGTCTATGGCGGCGCGGTCGCCTCGGCGCCGTTTGCCGCCGCGACGCTCAGCCAGCGCAGCGGGCATGCGGTCGAGGAAAAGACGCGCCTGGCGAAAGCGGCAGTGGGGCTGCTCGTGGCGGGGCAGTCCCTGTTCATCGATGGCGGCACGACCAATGAAGCCATCGCCAGGGCAATCCCGCGCGATATGGAACTGACCATTGCCACCAATTCGCTGGGGGTCGCCTCGGCGCTGGTCGATCGTCCTCTGGTCGAACTGATCGTGCTCGGCGGCCGCTATGTTCCCGATCTCGGCACCTGCGTGGGCGCCGATACGCTGGCCGCCGTGGCCCAGCTTGGCGCCGATCTGTTCTTTCTAGGGTCCTGCGGTCTGGATGCCGCGCGCGGCGTCACCGCCTTCGATTCGGCCGAAGCTGAGGTGAAACGCGCCATGGCGAAAAACAGCGCCGGCATCGTCATTGCCGTCACCAACGACAAGCTTGCGACTGCTGCGCCGTATCGTGTCGCCGGCGCCGATGCGATCCGCCATCTCGTGGTGGAAAAGACCGCGCCTGCCGCCACGCTCGCCGATTTTCAAAGCCAAGGCGCGCAAATTCACTTTGCCTGAGCAGAAGCGCGCCTGTGTGACCGCTTGCCTTGACAAAGCCGGCCTCTCATGCGCTTTTCGCGCCAATTTTCGAGCCGGGCTGGTGCCCGCAATTTCCGGACTTTACCCATGACCACGCATCGTTACCGCAGCCACACCTGTGCCCAGTTGAGAAAGAGCGACGTCGGCAATTCGGTCCGCCTGTCGGGCTGGGTGCACCGCGTGCGAGACCATGGCGGGCTGCTCTTCATCGATTTGCGTGACCACTACGGCCTGACCCAGATCGTCGCCGATCCGGATTCGCCGGCCTTCAAAGTGGCCGAGACCGTGCGCGGCGAATGGGTGATCCGCGTCGACGGCGAGGTCAAGGCGCGGCTGCCGGAGACGGTGAACGCCAATCTGCCGACCGGCGAGATCGAGATTTTCGCGCGCGAGATCGAGGTGCTGTCGGCCGCCAAGGAACTGCCGCTGCCGGTGTTCGGCGAGCCGGAGTATCCCGAGGACATCCGCCTGAAATACCGTTTCCTCGACCTGCGCCGCGAGACGCTGCACAGGAACATTGTGGCGCGGACGAAGATCATCGCCGAGATGCGCAAGCGCATGGGCGAGGTCGGCTTCACCGAGTTCTCGACGCCGATCCTCACCGCCTCCTCGCCGGAAGGCGCTCGCGACTTCCTGGTGCCGTCGCGCATCCATCCCGGCACCTTCTATGCGCTGCCGCAGGCGCCGCAGCAGTATAAGCAGCTGATCATGGTGTCCGGCTTCGACCGTTATTTCCAGATCGCGCCCTGCTTCCGCGACGAGGATCCGCGCGCCGACCGGCTGCCGGGCGAATTCTACCAGCTCGACCTCGAGATGAGCTTCGTCGAGCAGGACGACGTGCTCTCCACCATGGAGCCGGTGCTTCGCGGCGTCTTCGAGACATTTGCCAACGGCAAGCCGGTAACCCAGAAATTCCGCCGCATTCCCTATGACGAGGCGATGCGCACCTATGGCTCCGACAAGCCGGACCTGCGCAACCCGATCGAGATGCAGGCGGTCTCGGATCATTTCCGCGATTCCGGCTTCAAGGTCTTTGCCAACATCCTGGCCAACGATGCGAAGGCCGAGGTCTGGGCCATTCCGGCCAAGACCGGCGGCAGCCGCGCCTTTTGCGACCGCATGAACTCCTGGGCGCAGAGCGAGGGCCAGCCGGGCCTCGGCTACATCTTCTGGCGCAAGGAAGGCGAAAAACTCGAAGGCGCCGGTCCGATTGCCAAGAACATCGGCGAGGAACGGACCGAGGCGATCCGCCAGCAACTCGGCCTTGCCGACGGCGACGCCGCTTTCTTCGTCGCCGGCGATCCGAAGAAGTTCGTCACCTTCGCCGGCGCTGCGCGCACCCGCGCCGGCGAGGAGCTGAACCTCGTCGACCGTGAGCGCTTCGAGCTGTGCTGGATCGTCGACTTCCCGTTCTTCGAATGGAACGAGGACGAGAAGAAGATCGATTTCGCCCATAACCCCTTCTCCATGCCGCAGGGCGGCATTGACGCGCTGAACGGCCAGGAGCCGCTCGGCATCAAGGCTTTCCAGTACGACATGGTCTGCAACGGCTTCGAGATCGCGTCGGGCGGCATCCGCAACCATCTGCCGGAAACCATGGTCAAGGCTTTCGAGATGGTCGGTCTCGACCGCGCAACCGTGGAAGAACGCTTCGGCGGCCTCTATCGCGCCTTCCAGTATGGCGCGCCGCCGCATGGCGGCATGGCGGCCGGTGTCGACCGCATCGTCATGCTGCTCGTGGGGGCCAAGAACCTGCGCGAGATCACCATGTTCCCGATGAACCAGCAGGCTTACGACCTCCTGATGAACGCGCCGTCGGAAGCGACCCCGCAACAGCTGCGCGAGCTGTCGCTGCGGGTGGCTGTAGCAAAGAAGGACTAACGGCAGCGCGGCAACTGCTCTTTCTCCCCGTCCCTATACGGGGAGAAATGTCCGGCAGGACAATGAGGGGCAGCGCGGACGCTGGCGATTTTTCATCGGTGGCAGCCGAGCCTTCTGACCGGCCAGGCATCGAATTTCATATTCGCAAGCGCCGGCGCTGCCCCTCATCCGCCTGCCGGCACCTTCTCCCCGTACAGTGACGGGGAGAAGGCAGCCAGTTCGATCAGTCCTGGTTCGCCTTGACCTTGACGCCCAGCGTCTTGGGCAGGTCGAGCGGGTTGGACACGGCGCCGGCCATGATCAGCGCGAACGGCACCGACGACGGCGGCTCGGCCGAGATTTCCAGGCTCTTCGGATCGTCGAGGAAGGTGTTGACCGCCGACGAGACTTCCGCCGTCAGCTCGGGATTGTTGAGCTGCGCCATGCCGAACGGCACGATCGCCTTGGCCTGGTTGGCGACGTCCTTGGCCGACATGCCCTGCTGCTTGCCGACATAGTCGAGCACCTTGCCGGTGAGCGAATCGTCCTCGAAGCGCACCGATGCGCCGTTGAAGGAAAGCTGCTGCATCAGGCCGAGCATGGCCATGCCCTGCGCGGAATTGTCGGCGCCTTCCGGCTGCGAAGCGAGCTGCTTCTGCATCGCCTGCATCGACTTGATGAAATCGACCGTGTAGCCGCCGAGGTTGAAGGTCATGCCGAGCGTGCCGGCATTCTCGACCGAGATGTCATATTTCGACAGCTCCATCTTGCCGTCGCTCGGCTGCCATGTGCCGGCCATGGCAATATTGCCCGAGATATTCTGGTAGCCGAGTGCCTCGATCGCCTCTTTCGACTTGGGATCGTCGATCAGCGAGAGATCCGCGGTGAATTTCTCGGTGTTGGCGGTGAAGTCCATCGCCTTGCCGTCGGCCGGCGGGGTGATCTGGACCGCAAGCCCGTCCATCGCGAACGCCGTCTTGTCGCCGACCTTGACCGTCATGTTGGAGAGCTCCGCCGATTTGTACATCATCAGCGAGCCGAGCGGATCGGTGCTGCCTTCGGCAGGGACCTTCATGTCGTGGATGACCACCGGGCTAAGGTCGAGCGTCACGCCGTCCTTGCTGTGTTCGAAGGGCGAGGTCGAGACGGTGGCGATCGCATAGCCGCCATTGGCCTCGGTCACACCTTCCAGCTTCACGTCTCCGATCGGCAGCGCTTCCTTCTCGGCCGCCGGCTTGATGGAGACGCCCTGCAGCACGGCGTTGGAATCGTCGCCCGAGACCCCGGTCCAGGAAATCTCGACGCCTTGGGCGGCAAGGGCTGCCTTGATGCGCTCGGCCACCGCCGGATCGGCGGCGAAGGCTGCATTGAGAGGCAGCGTCAGCAGAAAGGTCGAAAAAGCCAGTTTCTTGAGCGTTGAGCGTTGGATTGTCATGGCGAGTTCCCTGTCCTGATTTGGCTATGAAAATTGTTTTGAAACCTGCTCCATTCACCATTCCGTGACGAACGGGACGGGAAGAAGGCATTTTCCGGCACATTTGTCGAAAATGGCGACGAAAAGCAAACGCCGGCGGGCAGCCATTGCGCGATGCGGTGAATTTGTCATGAAGATCGCGGCTTTCCTCCGCCAGCGTGTTGCATGCCAGATAGAGGCCGCGTGTAACGAGTTGATGTTGGCCGGCGTCATGGTGCCGCCGCGGCCTGTTGCAGATCGGTGGCAAATTGCAGCCGCCTCCCGGGCGCTTCCGTGAAGCCCTTCACATCGCCGGTTTGTTCGTAGCCGCGACCAAAGCGCCGATGTTCACGCGGCGCTTGCCGCGAATCACCCGCTCGGCTAGTCCAAATCCATGGGAAAGAGGCTTTTGCCGCCCGATGACAATGGCGGCGGCGACAAAATCGAACCGGTCGATCTGAAGGAAGCGCTCGAGCGGCGCTATCTCGCTTACGCGCTGTCGACCATCATGCACCGGGCACTGCCGGATGTGCGCGACGGACTGAAACCTGTCCATCGCCGCATCATGCATGCCATGCGGCTGCTCAGGCTTAACCCCGATCAGGGTTTTGCCAAATGCGCCCGCATCGTCGGCGACGTGATGGGCAAGTTCCATCCGCATGGCGACCAGTCGATCTACGACGCGCTGGTGCGCCTGGCGCAGGATTTCTCGATGCGCTACCCGCTGGTCGACGGGCAGGGCAATTTCGGCAACATCGACGGCGATAACGCCGCCGCCATGCGCTACACCGAAGCGCGCATGACGGAGGTGGCGAGCGAGCTGCTTGCCGGCATCAATGAAGACGCGGTCGATTTCCGCCCGACCTACAATGAAGAGGACGAGGAGCCGTCCGTCCTGCCGGGCGCCTTCCCGAACCTGCTCGCCAACGGCTCCTCGGGCATTGCCGTCGGCATGGCGACCTCGATCCCGCCGCACAACGCCGCCGAACTCTGCGACGCCGCTCTCCATCTGATCGAACATCCGGAAGCGCCGGTGGCGAAGCTGATGGATTTCGTCCAGGGGCCGGATTTCCCGACCGGCGGCATCATCGTCGACAGCCGAGCCTCGATCCTCGAAGCCTATGAGACGGGCCGCGGCGGTTTTCGCGTGCGCTCGAAATGGGGCCAGGAGGACCAGGGCAGGGGCACCTGGAGCATCGTCGTCACCGAGATCCCTTACGGCGTGCAGAAGGCCAGGCTGATCGAGAAGATCGCCGAACTCTTGATGGCGCGCAAGCTGCCGCTGCTCGAAGACATCCGCGACGAGAGCGCCGAGGACATCCGCATCGTGCTGGTGCCGAAGAGCCGCACCGTGGATCCCGGCCTCCTGATGGAATCGCTGTTCAAGCTCACCGAGCTCGAAAGCCGCTTCCCGCTCAACATGAACGTCCTGTCGCGCGGCAAGGTGCCGAACGTGCTCTCGCTGAAGGGCGTGCTGAAGGAATGGCTCGACCACCGTCGCGACGTTCTCGTCCGCCGCTCGAAATATCGTCTCGGCGAGATCGAGAAGCGGCTCGAAATCCTCGCCGGCTACCTGATCGCCTATCTGAACATCGACGAGGTGATCAGGATCATCCGCGAGGAGGATGAGCCCAAGCAGGTGATGATGGCCCGCTGGTCGCTCACCGACAACCAGGCCGAAGCCATCCTCAACATGCGCCTGCGCGCCTTGCGCAAGCTGGAAGAGATCGAGATCCGCAAGGAGTTCGACGGGCTCACCGCGGAGAAGAAGCAGATCGAGGCGCTGCTCGCGTCCGACGCCAAGCAATGGGCGACGATCAAGTGGGAGGTTACCCAGCTTCGCGACAAGTTCGGCCCCGAGACCGAGCTCGGCAAGCGCCGCACCCAGTTCGCCGACGCGCCGGAGCACGATCTCACCGACATCGCACATGCGATGATCGAACGCGAGCCGGTCACGGTCGTCGTCTCGGAAAAGGGCTGGCTGCGCGCCATGAAGGGCCACCTGACCGATTACTCGCAGCTCGCCTTCAAGGAAGGCGATAGCCTGAAGCTTGCCTTCCATGCCCAGACCACGGACAAGATCCTGGTCTTCACCACCGGCGGCAAGTTCTACACCATCGGCGCTGACCGGCTGCCGGGCGGGCGCGGTCATGGCGAGCCGATCCGCATTATCGTCGACATGGAGAACGACCAGGACATCGTCACCGCTTTTGTCCACGATCCGAAGCGCAAGCTGCTGCTGGTGTCCTACGACGCCAATGGTTTCGTCGTTTCGGAGGAAGAGGTCGTCGCCAACACCCGCAAGGGCAAGCAGGTCATGAACGTCAAGGCGCCGGACGAAGCCAAGCGCTGCATTCCGGTTTCGGGCGACCACCTCGCCATTGTCGGCGAGAACCGCAAGATGCTGGTCTTCCCGCTCTCCGACATCCCGGAAATGGCCCGCGGCAAGGGCGTGCGTCTGCAGAAATACAAGGACGGCGGCGTGCTGGACCTGAAGACCTTCACGCTGGAGGTCGGGCTCTCCTGGCAGGATTCGGCCGACCGCACCTTCACCAAGTCGCGCGAGGAACTCGCCGAGTGGATGGGCGCCCGCGCCGCCGCCGGCCGCATGGTGCCGAAGGGCTTCCCGCGGACGGGGAAATTCGGGTAGCGGAGCTCCCCCTTCTCCCCTTGTGGGAGAAGGTGGACGAGCGAAGCTCGGCCGGATGAGGGGTGTTGGAAGGATCGCGACCTTTCAGTCTAAGCACTTAAATTCCTTGGATGTTTTGACGTCACACTCCGCTGGAACACCCCTCATCCGTCTCGGCGCTGCGCGCCGATCCACCTTCTCCCACAAGGGGAGAAGGAAAAGGCACTATTTGGACTATCGTCACGATTGCTGCACTATGATGGTGCATAAAGACCCATTGAGCCATCGGGCAGGGAGAAACGCCGGATTGAAGCGGGCCGAGATCCAGAAGCCGGGGCAGCGCCTGTTCGGCCTGTCGACGCCGCTCAGGGCGGCCGTCATTCCGCCGCTGTCGGCGGCGCGCTGGCTCCTGGTGCTGATCGTCGCCGCCGGCGTCTATTTCTTCCACGGCTTCCTGTTCCCGGTTCTGGCCGCGCTGGTCATCGCCTTCGCCAGCTGGCCGCTCTACCGCCGCCTGCTCGTCGCCGTCGGCGGCAACCGCACCATAGGCGCAACGCTTGCGATCCTCTTCATCCTCACCTTCCTGGTGGTGCCGATCGCGCTGGCCGGCACCTATGCCATCAACGAGCTGCGCGAGTGGGTCACCTGGGCGATCGAAACCAACCGGCACGGCGCGGTGACACCGGGCTGGATTGCCACCATGCCGGTCATCGGCGAGTGGCTGAACGAGCAGTGGACATCCTATCTTGGCCATCCCGGCGGCATCGGCGAATTGATCCAGGCGGTCAGCGGCTCCAATATCGGAAACATCTATCGCGGAGCTTTGGCTGCCGGCGGCAGTGCCTTCAGCCTGCTGCTGACGCTTCTGTTCATGATGATCGCGCTGTTCTTCGCCTATCGCGACGGCGAGTCTTTCGCCGCCCAGGTCGATCGCTTGGGCGAGCGCATCCTGCCGACGCGCTGGGAGCGCATCTCGCGCGTCGTGCCGGCGACCATCTCCTCGACCGTGACGGGCATGACCATCATCGCCATCGGCGAAGGCCTTGTGCTGGGCATCGCCTACTGGCTCGCCGGCGTGCCGTCGCCGGTCACGCTCGGCGCGCTCACCGGCATCATGGCGCTGATCCCGGGCGGCGCGCCGCTCTCCTTCACCCTGGTCTCGATCTACCTCGCGGCCAGCGGCAAGCTGTTCGCCGGCCTTGCGCTGTTCACGTGGGGCGCGGTCGAGCTCTTCATCGTCGACAAGACGCTGCGGCCCAAGCTGGTGGGCGGCCCGATCAAGCTGCCTTTCCTGCCGACCTTTTTCGGTCTGATCGGCGGCGTCAAGACGATGGGCTTCCTCGGCCTGTTCATCGGCCCAGTGCTGATGGCCCTGCTCGTCGCCATCTGGCGCGAATGGCTGCGCGAGGTGGAATTGATGGACGAGATTCCCCCGGTCGCCGATCACGCCGGCGCGCCGTCCCAGATCGAGGCGGCGGCCGAGCCGAGGAAGATTCAGGCCGGGTGAACCACCGCAAGCGCCGCCCGCCTCTTGCGGCCCTCATGCAATTGCCACAGCGAATGCGCCACCAGCGTCACGATCAGGATCGTGCCGCCGATCAGGCTGTTGCGCGTGGGAGCCTCGGCGAAGATCAGCCAGACCCAGATCGGCGCCAGCACGGTCTCCAGAAGATAGAACATCGCCACCTCCGGCCCCGAAATGTATTTCGGCCCATTGGCCAGGCAGAAGAACGAGATCGGCATGATCACGGCGCCGTTGAAGATGATCCACCACGGCGCGTTGACGTGAAAACCTTCGCCCGAAACCATGAAGGCGGCGAGCGCCAGCGGCAGGATGACGCCGACCAGCCCGGTGAAGCCCATGTCCTCGCCGCTGGCGCGCGAGATGGTGATGGCGAGCGCAACGAAGAAGGCCGAGCAAAGCGCCATGAAATCGCCGAACAGATGCCCGGTTCCGACCGAGCCGCCGACGATGATCAGCACGCCGAGGATCATCGCCAGCATGGCGGTTATGGTCGCAATCCGTGGTCTTTCCTTGAGGAAGAGCCACGACAGCAGCGCCGCGAAAACGGTGTTGAAGGCCAGGATGAAGACAAGGTCGGCGGTCGATGTATGATAGACGGCCGTGACGAAGCTTATGCCGGTCAAACCGTAGCAGACAGCAACGGCGAGCCCCGAGCAGCCCGGGATGAGCTTCGGCGCGTTCCTGTCCAGCGACCTCCAGATCGCCCACATCACCAGCCCCGCCAGCAAGGTGGTGCCGGTGCGCAGCAGCATGATCGTCCAGGGTGCGCCATCGGCGAGCCGGATCAGCGGTATGTCGACGGTCAGTGTGAGGCCACCGATGGCGGTGATCAGGAGACCTTTTTGGTGGTCGGTATGAGTGGACACGCGGGCAATCTCGCAAAGCAGTCTTGAAGAGGCGCACAGGGGCCATGTCGCGGTCGTTCCAGCCCGACGGCCGAAAGACCAGCGTCCTCCTCCTTGAAACAGTCTAAGGGTGAAGCGTAGGGCGGCTCAGCGACTGACCGCTTCGTGGTCGTAGCGTTCCCAGCCTTTCGGGCCGAGATGCTCCTGCGGCATGAAGCGCATCTTATAGTTCATCTTGCGCGAGCCGTTGACCCAGTAGCCGAGATAGACGTGGGGCAGGCCCATCGCCTTGGCGCGGGCGATGTGGTCGAGGATCATGAAGGTGCCGAGCGAGCGGTCCTCGAGGTCGGGATTGAAGTAGGAATAGACCATCGACAGGCCGTCCGCCATCTTGTCGGTCAGCGCCACGGCGATCAGTTCGCCCTGGCCTTTGCCGGTTATGAAGGTATCGGGGCTGCGACGCCGGTATTCGATGATCTTGGTGTCGACATGCGTGTCTTCCACCATCATCGCATAGTCGAGCACGGTCATGTCCGACATGCCGCCGCGGCGATGGCGGGCGTCGAGATAGCTGCGGAAGAGCGAGTATTGCTCGGTCGAGGGCTGCGCGTCATGCATGGCGCCGACGAGATCGGCATTGTGCTGGATGACGCGGCGCATGTTGCGGCTGGGATCGAATTCCTGCGCCAGGATGCGCACCGACACGCAGGCGCGGCAGGACTCGCAAGCCGGGCGGTAAGCGATGTTCTGCGAGCGCCGGAAGCCGCCTTGCGTGAGCAGATCGTTCATCTCCGGCGCCTTGTCGCCGACAAGGTGCGTGAACACCTTGCGCTCGAACTGTCCCTCCAGGTAGGGACACGGCGACGGCGCGGTCAGGAAGAACTGCGGCGACTGGGTCGGATGCTGCGTCATCTAATCTTGGAAACGCTCCTGCGAATCGCCCTACCTTTGGCCCGGCCGGCGAAAAATTCAACAGGATTGTGCGGGCGCGGCGGCCCAAGCCTGTTCATATTTGGGCACAGGCGGCTTGGTCGTTCGATGGATGCGGCTGTCGACACCGTCAGATGTCGGTGCGGGTGACCACGGTGCCGAGCAAAAGGTCGTGCAGCGTGCGCTTGCGGTCGGAAAACAGCGTGACCAGCAGCACCAGCGGCGTCAGGATGACGTTGCCGGCCCAGAACAGAACGGAATGCACCACCGCCGTCATGCCGTCGATACGGCTGCCGTCGAGCTTCTCCAGGCGGATGCCCATGATCTTCATGCCGGTCGTCGCCTGGTCACGGCTGCCCAGCGTGTTCCAGATGTAGAGGATGGCGACCATCGGCACCAGCACCGAAAACAGCGCCCAGCCAAGGCCGAAGGTCAAAAGCCCGAGAATGGCCACCAGTATGGCAAAGGGAATGGTCAGCAGCGCGACGAAGAAATAGTCGAGCAGGAAGGCAAAGATGCGCCTTGTCCGCACCCCGCGATAGGCGCGGGTGTCCTCGAACCTGGTCGTAATGATCTCACCATCCAAAACGCGTGCGTTCATATCCGTTCCTCGATCGCCGCATCCGCATAAGGATGCCTGCCGCATTCTCAAATGGTGAGAGTGGCCCGGAATTCAAGGAACGTGCCCGCGGGCGGGCGGCGTGATCTCAGAAAATGCCGGGACAGAGCCTGTAGCGAACCCGCCCGAGATAGTCGCGATATTCCTCCGTCAGCGCCAGGATGCGTTCCTCTCGCAGGATGCGATGCACCTGGAACAGCGTGATGATCGCGTAGACGGTGAAATTGTAGAGCGAGAAGCTCGACAGCAGGAACAGGATGTGCCCTGCCAGGTAGCCCGCATAGATCGGATGCCGCACGTAGCGGTAGGCCCCGCCGGTGACGACGCCGCGATTGGCGGGCAGGATGGCGAAGGAGCGGCCGAGCGACATTTTCCCCCAGATCACCAGCCACAGGGCCAGGAACTGCAGTGGCGCCGCGATGAACAACGGAATGATGGCGGCGCCCTCCTGAAGCGAGACGAAGCCCGAGCCGAAACCTGCCGTCAGCGAAATGAATACCGTGAAAGGACTCCAGTCGCGGACAATCGGCCGCCGCGCCAGAAGCAGCCAGATGAAGGTAAGCGTCTCGGAGATCGTCAGCAGCAGGACGTTGAGGCGGCCCGGATCGACGATGACGTTGTTCACGCCGCGATAGATGAAGATCGCGGCGACGAGCAGCGCGATGAAACGAAACAGGCCTTCACGCAGATCCAGGAAGACCGGGTGGGCCTGTAGGTCAGACAGGAAACCAGTCGCTGTGCCAGGCAAGGTATCGCTTTTGGACATGAAAACTCAGCCACCCCGTAGTTCCCTCGCTTATCACCATTGCACGCAAGCGTTGCCGTCGGGTTAAGTTCACGGCTCATATGGCCGCTTCTTCCAGATTTTCCGCGGTAGGCAGGCGCGATAGGCAGTTGAATATGACGCCGCCGCCGGATTAGCTTGTTGCGGCGCACAAGATGCGGGGAAGGGGTTCATGGATTACGACATGCTGGTCATCGGCAGCGGCCCTTCGGGACGCCGCGCTGCCGTGCAATCGGCCAAGCTGGGCAAGTCGGTCCTGGTAGTCGATCGGGGCAGGCGTCTGGGCGGCGTCTCGGTGCATACCGGCACCATTCCGTCGAAGACGTTGCGCGAGACCGTGCTCAATCTCTCGGGCTGGCGCGAACGCGGCTTCTACGGCCGCGGCTACCGGGTGAAGCAGGACATTTCGATCGGCGATCTGGTCGAACGGCTGCACAAGACCCTCGACCACGAGGTCGAGGTGTTGCAGCACCAGTTCATGCGCAACACCGTGAAGAGCGCGCGCGCCGCGGTTAAATTCCTCACGCCGAACAAGGCCAGCCTGACCGCCGACAATGGCGATTACAGCGAGGTTGGCTTTGCCAACGCGCTGATTGCCGTCGGCACCCGGCCGCACCGGCCGGCCGACGTGCCCTTCGACGGGAAGCGGATATTCGACAGCGACGAGATGCTGGAACTCCACCACCTGCCACGCACGCTGACGGTGATCGGCGCCGGCGTCATCGGCGTCGAATATGCCACGATCTTTTCGGCGCTCGACGTGCCGGTGACCTTGGTCGAGCCGCGCAACTCCATCCTGGATTTCATCGACCGCGAGATCGTCGACGACTTCATCCACCAGATGCGCGACCGCGGCATGACCATCCGGCTCGGCAGTCCGGTCAAGGAGATCGCCTCCAAACCCGACTATGCCGAGGTGACGCTCGCCGATGGCCGCACAATCCGCTCCGAGATGGTGCTCTACGCCGCCGGCCGCACCGGCAACATCGCCAGCCTCGGCCTCGACGCGGTCGGCATCGAGGCCGACGCCCGAGGCCGAGTCAAGGTCGATCCGCAGACCTTCCAGACCAGCGTGCCGAACATCTACGCGGCCGGCGACGTCATCGGCTTCCCGAGCCTTGCCTCGACCTCGATGGAGCAGGGCCGGGTGGCGGCATGCCACGCCTTCGGCGTCAATCTGCCGCCGCCGCCGGAGAGCTTTCCCTATGGCATCTACGCTGTGCCGGAGATCTCGACGGTGGGCTTGTCGGAAGAGCAGGTGCGCGAGAGCGGCGATGCTTATGAGGTTGGTTTGGCGCGGTTTCGCGAGACATCGCGCGGCCATATCATGGGCGTCTCAAGCGGTTTCCTGAAGCTGTTGTTCTCTGTCAAGACGCGCCGCCTCCTTGGCGCCCACATCGTCGGCGAGGGCGCCACAGAGCTCATTCATATCGGCCAGGCGGTGATCAATCTCGGTGGCACGGTCGATTTCTTCGTCAACAACACCTTCAACTATCCGACGCTGGCGGAAGCCTACAAGATCGCGGGCCTGGATGCCTGGAACCGGATGGGACGGGGGTAGAATTCCTAAGCCGCCACGTCCCGAGCCAGCTCTCTAACGCAGCATTGCCCGGAGGGCGGGCGCGGTCAGGCCGCCGGCATGGGACCTGCCAGCCACTGGCGCGCGATCGCGGCGTCGGCGTCGCCGAGTTCATGGCCCGAGGCAACGATGCGCGCGTCGACCTCGGCGCGGCGTTCGCTGAACAGCGTCACAAGAGCCGGGGCGAACGGGCCGTAGGTCTGGTCGGCGGCGCCGGCGATGATCAAGACACGCGTTCCGCCGAGATCGGTCATCGGCGAAGTGTCGAGCACCGGCATCGCTCGCAGAAGCGCCGCCTGCCGGATCAGGCCGGGATGGAGCAGCATCAGGCTGGAGACGACGTTGGCGCCGTTCGAATAACCAAGGAAGGTCGTGCGCCGCAGGTCGAGGTCATGGCGCACCGATGCTTCCACGGCGAATTCGGCATAGGCGGCGGTCTCGTCGCGGATGCTGGTCTGTTCGAAACTTGTCGGCGTGATTCGCTCGAACCAGCGGAAGCCGTCGTCCTGAGGGATGCGCCCACGCGCGGCAACCAGCGTCGCGTCAGGTGCAATCTTCCGTGCAAGCGGGATGAGTGTCGTTTCGTCCACACCCGATCCGTGCAGCACAAAAAGGCATTTGCCGGTCGACCTTGCCGGCGTCACCACGCGGTAGCGAAAGCCTAGATCGCCGTACAGGATACTGTTTTCGTCACTATATTCGGACACGCTCACATCCATTTGATTCCATGAGAGATTCATTGATTTGCCGGCTTCAAAACGGAATATTTTCGCGCTCCGTGAAAGTTGATTGAACCAGGCGCATTTCAGTCCGTTTCAGCGCCGATACCCCTCCCGCGGGAGGAATCGAAGCGGTGCGCCCCGGGGGTCGCATTGCTGGCTATGAACAACCAGCTTTGAGGCCTTTTGTCGATGACCACCCCTGTTTCCAACGAACGCGACAAGCGTATCGGAGAGCGTGACACACGTATCGACGTGCTGCGCGCGCTCGCGCTGCTCACCATTTTCGTCGACCACGTGCCGGGCACGGTCTTCGAGAATTGGACCTACAAGAATTTCGGCTTTTCCGACGCAGCCGAAGCCTTCGTGCTGATCTCCGGCATCTCGGTGGCGCTGGCCTACGGCACGAAGTTCAAGCCGGGCGGCCGTTTGCTCGCGACCCTGAAGATGTGGCGGCGCGCTGGCGTGCTCTACATCGCCCACATCGTCATCACGATGGTGGTGATCGCGCTGTTTTGCGCCGCCGCGCTTTTCGCGCACCGGCCGGAAATGCTGACCATGATCAACATCGAGCCCTTGATGAAGAACACGCCGCAGGTGCTGCTCGGCATCGTCACGCTTGGCCACCAGCTCGGCTACAACAACATCCTGCCGGTCTATGCGGCGCTGCTTCTGGCGGCGCCGGCTTTCGTGCTGTTCGTCAGCTATCGGCCGGTGATGGCGCTGATCGTGTCAGGCCTGCTCTGGCTCGTCGCCGGCATCTGGCAGATCGCGCCGCCAAACTACCCGGAGCCTGGCCTCTGGTTCCTCAACCCGCTGTCCTGGCAGTTCCTCTTCAACATCGGCCTTGCCGCCATGCTGCATGTGAAGCGGGGCGGGCGAATCCCGATCAATCCGTGGCTGCTTGGCGCCGCGGGCATCTACGTGGTCGGCGCGGCGATCTGGGTGCACAGCCCGCTCTGGGGCCAGATCACCTGGTTCAATCTGCCGGTGGTGATCGGCGGCTTCGACAAGACCTTCCTGTCGCTGCCGAGGCTGTTGCACATCCTGTCGGTCAGCTACCTGATCGTCGCGTTGCCGGCTGTCTCCAACCTCTTCCGCGTCAGGCCCGACAATCCGCTGGCCATTCTGGGCAAGCGCTCGCTGCCGGTGTTCATCGCCGGCACGCTGCTTGCGATGGCGGCGCAGGTGCTGAAGCTGATCAACCCGGGCGGCCCGGCTTACGATACGCTGCTGATCGCGGCCGGCATCGCCATGCAGTTCGCGCTTGCGCTCTACCTTGAATGGCTTGCCGGTCTTGGGCCGTCCCGCGCCAAGGAAGCGCGCGGGGAGGCTCCGCACAGGCCGTTCGGCGCGCAGCCGGTGCCGGCAAGGGCGGGAGGATTCTGAAGCAATTTCAGGAGAAGTGCGGAGCGGTTTCCGCTCGCAATTGCGCAACGCCGCAAGAGCGCTCAGCCTTTGCGGGCCGGGCCGGTCGAGGCTCTGACGATCAGTTCGACACCCATCGTCTCGCGCCGCACCGCGCCGTCATGGTCGAGGATCATGCGCGCGGCGCGGCGGCCGATCTCGGTGATCGGCTGGGCGATCGTGGTCAGCGCGGGCGTGCACAGCGCGCCGTCCGGCACGCCGTCGAAACCGACGATGGAGACGTCGCCGGGACGTCCAGGCCCCGCGCTTTCAGCCAGTCGATGGCGATCAGCGCCATGCGGTCCGACATTGCCAGTATGGCGGTTGGCGGTTCGCCCTTGGCGAAGATCGCCTCGAGGCCGGCCCTGGTGCTCCTTTCCTCATTCTCGGTCTCGTAGACCGGGATTTTCGTCGTATCGATGCCGAAGCGGGCAAGCTCCTCGAAATAGCCGGCAAGGCGGTCGCGTGTTCCGGTGTAGAGCGCGCCGCGCACGATGTCCGGCGTGGCGAAGCCGGTGCGGTTGTCTGCGAAGGCCAGCGACAGCACCGCGAACCGGCGATGGCCGAGCTCGGCCAGATGGCGTGCGGCCAGCCTTGCGCCCGCGACATTGTCGACGCCGATGGCCGAGACGGTCTCGTCTTGGAAGCCGAGCTCCAGCGCCACGAAGGGCAGCCTTCGCTCGCGCGTCAGGTCGACAAGGCGCGAGCCGCCTTCGATGCAGAACAGGATGAAGCCGTCGACAAGCGCGCTCTGGATATTCCAGGCAAGCTTCTCCTGGTTGGCCGCCGACACCAGCGCGATGCCCGCGCCGGTGGCGTCGCAGGCTTCCGAAATGCCGGCCATCATGACGCGTGCGAAAGGATCGTCAAAGAAATAGGAGAGGGGCTCGGTGGTGGCGACGCCGATGGCGTTGACCTTGCCTGCGCGCAGCAGCCGGCCTTTCGGGTCCGGGCCGGCATAACCCATCTGTTCCGCCACCGCCTTGACCCGTTCGCGCACTTCGGCGCGCACGATCTCGGGCCGGCTGAAGACATTGGAAGCCGTACCATGCGAGACGCCGGCGGCCTTGGCGATGTCGGCCAGCCTGATCGGTCTTGCCTGGCCTTCGAGGAGTGATGCCATGTCGTTCCTCCGAATC
Source organism: Mesorhizobium sp. M2A.F.Ca.ET.043.05.1.1 (assembly GCF_003952445.1). NCBI lineage: Bacteria > Pseudomonadati > Pseudomonadota > Alphaproteobacteria > Hyphomicrobiales > Phyllobacteriaceae > Mesorhizobium > Mesorhizobium sp. M2A.F.Ca.ET.043.05.1.1. Next base: position 2,105,842 of record NZ_CP034446.1, on the reverse strand, counting down.
CGGTCACGTCACCAACATGACCGCTGAATTGCTGCCGGTCATCTAACATTTTTGTTGGATCGATTCAAATTTCGGTTGACGGTGGGCAAAAGAAGTCTATGTTTTGAATCGATCCAAGTTCCGTGCTCCATGGTGGAGCGAATTTCGACAGGAGGATGCCATGCATCCGGTGAGCTATTTGTTCGAGGACATCTACCGCAACGACTGGAGCATCGCTTCGGCCGCTGTCAGCGAGAAGCGGCGAGGCAGGTCGAGTCCCTGGCGCCGCAAGCCGCGCTTCCTCGTAGAGCGTAAACGCGGCTGAGTCGCAGCCATTTTTCGCACCCGTACATTGGATCGATTCAAACCCAAGGAGAAGCATCATGCATCCGATTGGTCATCTGTTTCAGGACATCTACCGCAACTATTGGGGCATCACGCCCGGGACCGAGCAGCCTGAGCGGACCCGCCATGACGAACTGCCTGCGCGCGAGCGCAAGCGGCGAGCCGGCCGAAAATAGGCGCTGAGAAATAGCCTAATGCCGAGGGCGCCACACCGCCGTGACGGCGATCGCCGCCCAGCCGACGATCAGCAAGGTGCCGCCGATCGGCGCCGACATCGGGAACAGCCGCGAGCCTAGAAAGTCGCGGGCGAGCAGGTCGCCGCAGAACAGCAGCAGGCCCGCGAGCAGGGCGAGGCTGGCGATCCTGAGGCAACGGTTGCCGCCGGCAAGGCCGATGGCAAGTAAAGCCGGCGCATGCATCAGGAGGAAATTGGCGGCAGTGCCGGTAAAGGCGCCGCCGCGATGCGCGGCGGCGGCCGACAACGCCACGCCCGCCGCGCCGACGAGGCCGGCTGCCAGCACGAGGACGCGGCTTCCGCTGTCTGATGCTTGCCCGGTGAGGCTCATCCTGGATGCTCCATGGCGGTTGGGCGGAAGGCCGATCAAGACTCGCCTGCCTCGATCAGCATATGCCGCGCCCGCCTCGATTGGACAATCCAGTTGTAGGCAGCACCCAGCGCCATCAGCACCGCTGTGCCCAGAAACACCGAGCGCATGCCGAAATGGCCACCGACAAAGCCGCCCGACAGCGGCCCCGCGACCTGGCCGACATATTGCGCTGAGATTGCCAGGCCAAGCACGTTGCCGCCGATCCCGTCGGGGATATTGTGCCGGATGACGCTGGTGATGCAGGGCAACAATCCGCCCAGCGCCAGGCCCATCAGGAAGCGCAGGCCAATCAATTGCCAGCCATTGGTGACGAAGGCTTGCGGAATAAGCAGCAAGGCCGAGACGGCGAGGGCGCCGACTACGACGTTCCAGTGGCCGACGCGGTCGGCGAGCTTGCCCAGCCAGGACGAGGACAGAATGGTGCCGAGCGCGGCTGCCGACATGACGACGCCGGCGACCATGGTCACCTTGCTCTGGTCCTCGACGAACTGCTGCACATAGATGGTGATGATCGGCTCGATTGACATGGTGGCGAAGGCGAGCAGCATGCCCGTTGCCAGCATGGCTACGATCGGCCGCTTGTCGGGGATCTGCGACCAGCCGCTTTTCGGCTTCGCCGCCGAGGCGGGCTTCGGCACCGGCGGATTCTCCTTGATCAGGAAAGTCGTCGCCAGAAACGCCAGGAAGATGACGGCGCCGGAGAGCAGGAAAGTCGCGCGGATACCGATCAGCGGCGGCAGCAGGCCACCCAGCAGCGGCCCGATCAGCGAGCCGGCGGTGATGCCCGCCGCCAGCACGCCCAGCGCCCAGCCCGAGCGCTCCTTCGGCGTCTGCATCGCCACCAGGATCGTCGAGCCCGAGGAATAGCCGCCGGCAAAGCCGATGAGCAGCCGCAGCAGCACCAACTGCCACACGCTCTCAACCATGCCGGTCAGCGACATGCAGATCGCCATGCCGAACGAAGCGCGCACCAGCATCAGCTTGCGGCCGTAGCGGTCGCCCAGCCGGCCCCACAAGGGCGCCACCAGCGCGGCCGCGAAGAAGGTCGCGCCGTAAGCGATGCCCGACCACTGCACGATCGCCGCGTGGCCTTCGGCGCCGAGCTGCTCGACGTAGAGCGGCAGGAACGGAAGAAGCAGCGTCATGGCGATGAGTGTGCTGAACGAGCCAGCGAAGCAGACGGCGAGGTTGCGTCGCCAATGGATGTTGAAGCCGCTTTGTCCGGTTTCGTTGGGCGTCATGTCACGCTTGCCAATGCTGGGATTGTTATGGATACCAATTTGGGATACCAAACCGGTATTCGTCATGAACCTTGCCTTTGCCGCTGTCAATGCGGCTTTGAAGATCGGACCGACAATGTCGCAGATGCAGAATGTCGAAAGGCAGCTTCGCGAGATGATCCTCGGGCTGGAGATCGGCCCGGGCGAACGTTTGACCGAGCGTTGGATCGAGAGCCGGTTCGGCGCTTCGCGCACGCCGGTGCGGGCGGCGCTTCTGCGCCTGGAAACGGAAGGCCTGATCGGCCGCGACGGCCGCGGCTGGACTGTCGCGCCGATCAACCTCGCGGAGCTCGGACAGATCGCCGTCTACCGCGAGGCGGTCGAGGTCGCCGCGGTACGCCTGACGGCGACGCTCGAAGACCGTGGCGGCATCGATGTGATAGCGGCGATGCTCGATTCCTGCGATGCCGAGACGCCGCGCGAGGAGTGGCATCGCGTCGGCCTGGATTTCCACATCGAGCTGGCAAGGCTTTCCGGCAACGAGTTCCTATTGAGGGCCGTGCGCGATGCGATGACGAGGCTGTCGCGAGCGCGCTGGCTGGAGGTGCGGGATGAAAAGGCGCTCGGCCGCGCCTGGGCCGAACACCACGCCATCCTCGCCGCCGTCAGGAGCGGCGACGCCGAGCAAGCGGCTCAGCTGCTTTCCGCTCACATCGCCGGCAGCCGCGATCGGCTGGTCACCTCGCTGCATGATGATCGGCGCGGTCTGCGCGCAAGAGGGTTCGCGGTCGTCGCAGCGTAAAGTCTCGTGTGGCCATTCGCATTAGCAGGCTTGCAACATGGCCGGGAGAATGCTGTAGGAGACGAGGGGGATGAAGGCTGACTACCATTGACCATCTTGCTGAACTCGCGGACGCATGGCCACACTCGCTCGAACCGCCGCAAAGCTGTTCTACTATGCGCGCAATTTCGCGCGTGACCGCGCACCGCAGTCCCTGTTCCGCGGCCGCCTGGCCAGCCGGCTCGACCAAGCCAGGCTTTCAGGCAAGACCGTTCGCGAGCGTCTGAACTACTACAACAAGCTGGAACAGCCGTTCGTGCCAAGTGCCGACGCCGTGGCCGTCGGCAAGCTGCCGTCCGCTTCCAGCATGTATTATTACGACCTCAAGGAATTCGCCCGCTATTTCGATCCTGGCCTGCTGATCGAATTCGAATATGGCGATGTCGTCGGCATTCCGGAGGTGCCGAGGATCGTCAAGGACCGGCCCATCGGCGACGACAACGCCAACGGCGTGCTGATGAAGCTGAACAAGTTCCGCCACTTCTACATGCCGCCCGACAAGCTGTCTTTCGCCGACAAGCGGCCGATGGTGGTCTGGCGGGGGCATCTCAACAATCCGCTTCGCACCCGCTTCGTGGAAAAGGCCGCTGACCTGCCGTTTTGCGACGCGGGTTCCCACAAGCCCGACGCGCCGGACGGATACCGCAAGCCGTTCCTGAACATCGAGCAGCAGCGGCAGTATCGCTATATCGTCTCGCTCGAAGGCAATGACGTCGCGACGAATCTGAAATGGATCATGAGCTCCAATTCGCTCTGCCTGATGCCGGAGCCGACCTACGAAACCTGGTTTGCGGAAGCCAAGGTGGAGCCCAATATCCATTACGTGCCGCTCGAGCCTGATTTCTCCGACCTTGTCGACAAGGTGGCCTATTTCGAAAAGCATCCCGCCGAGGCGGCGCGGATAACTGCTGCCGCCAACGCCTATTGCCGCCAATTCGGCAATGAACAGGACGAGCAGGCGATCTCGCTGCTCGTCCTCTATAAATACTTCGTGCTGAGCGGGCAGATAAAGCCCGATCCGGAAGTCTGGCGCTTTATCGCCGACTGACTGTTAGGCGTGCGAGCGGTCGAGCACCTTGTCGGCCGGCCCGAACCGGTCCCTGGCGGTGAACTGCTGGTGCCAGTAGGGATAAAGCACCGGCGGCCGGCTGACCGCGTCAAGGCGCTGGCGCTCTTCTTCGGAGAGCGACAGGCTGGCGGCGGCGAGGTTGTCCTTGAGCTGCGTCTCGTTGCGTGCGCCGATCACCAGCGAGCTTACGGCCGGACGGCCGAGCAGCCAGGCCAGCGCGACCTGCGCCCCTGAAATGCCGCGCGCCTTGCCGATGTCGGAGAGCACGTCGACGATGCGCCACAGCCGGTCCTCGTCGCGGATCGGCGGTTCCCTCCAGCCGCCGAGCTGGCGCGCGGTCGGGCTGTCGCGATGATATTTGCCGGAGAGCAGGCCGCCCGCCAGCGGACTCCAGACCAGCACGCCGAGGCCCTGGTCGACCGAGATCGGCAGCAATTCGTATTCGGCCTCGCGTGCTTCCAGCGTGTAATGGATCTGCTGGGTGACGAAACGGGCCTGATGGCGGCTGTCGCTGACGGCAAGAGCCTTCATCACCTGCCAGCCCGACCAGTTGGAGCAACCGATGTAACGGATCTTGCCCTGGTTGATCAAAGTGTCGAGCGCCGCGATCGTCTCCTCGACCGGGGTGAGCCCGTCCCACTGGTGAACGAAATAGACGTCGATGACGTCGGTCCTGAGCCTCTTCAGGCTCTTTTCGCATTCGCGGATCAGATGGTGGCGCGACAGGCCCTCGTCATTCGGACCGGCGCCGATGCGCATGCGCGCCTTGGACGCGATCAGCACGTCGTTCTTGCGCTTGCCGCCAAGCGCCTCGCCGATGATCTCCTCCGAGAGCCCGTTGGAATAGACGTTTGCCGTGTCGATGAGGTTGATGCCGGCATCGATGCAGGTGTCGATGATGCGCCTGGCTTCCGAAAGATCGGAGTTGCCGACGGCGGCGAACGGGCCCGTGCCGCCGAAGGTCATTGTGCCGAGGGTCAATGTCGAAACCTTCAGGCCGGAACGGCCAAGGGTGCGGTATTCCATGTCGGATCCTCGCGATTTTGGTTTGAAGAAGCGCCGTGGCCGGCACCGAAAAAAGAGACGAGGGGATTTGTAGGACAAATCGGGCGGTTTGTCGCCTCGCTATCGATACGGATCGATCACATATCTTCTATATCGATCCTCGTTGCCGGCCGATTGCAATAAAACCGTCACTGCGCCTCTGTATCTCAGTCGGCTTAAGGAATGTCCGTCCGGAGCCGCGGCGCATTTCGAAGCGATGATGGCTGACAGGCGACGGAGCTGCGCGATGAATGAAGTGAAATCGAATTCCGGGGCGAAGGACTGGCTGGAAGCCGAGCTCGAGGACACGCTCGACGAAGACTATGAGCTGGAGATTTCCGAACCGGCGCTCTCGCTCGAGATCGCCAAGATCTACAAGAAGTCGCATCCGCCTTCCATCGAGCGGATGACCTACTTTCGCGAGCTGCTGAGGCTCCAGTCCGAACTGATCAAGCTGCAGTCCTGGGTCGCCTACCATAAGAAGAAGCTGGTGGTGATCTTCGAGGGCCGCGATTCCGCCGGCAAGGGGGGCGTCATCAAGCGCATCACGCAGCGGCTCAACCCCCGCATCGCCCGCGTGGTGGCATTGCCGGCGCCGACCGAACGCGAAAAGTCGCAATGGTATTTCCAACGCTACGTGCCGCATCTCCCCGCGGGCGGCGAGATCGTGCTGTTCGACCGCTCCTGGTACAACCGCTCCGGCGTCGAGCGGGTGATGGGGTTTGCCAACGCGGATCAGGTCGAGGAGTTTTTCCGCGACGTGCCGGAATTCGAGCGCATGCTGGTCCGCTCCGGCATCACGCTGGTGAAATACTGGTTCTCGATCACCGACGAGGAACAGCAGATGCGCTTCCTGATGCGCATCCACGACCCGATGAAGCAGTGGAAGCTGTCGCCGATGGACCTGCAGTCGCGCGTGCGCTGGGAGCAGTACACCAAGGCCAAGGAAGAGACCTTCGCCCGCACCAACATCAAGGAGGCGCCCTGGTTCATCGTCGAGGGCAACGACAAGAAGCGCGCGCGGCTGAACTGCATCGACCATCTGCTGCAGCAGGTGCCGTATGAGGAGGTTCCGCACGAGGAGATCACGCTGCCGGAGCGCGTCTTCAACCCGTCTTACGAGCGCCAAGTGCTGCCGCGAGAGCTTTACGTGCCGGAGAAGTATTGAGGCGCTTTCCTTCTCCCCGTTCCACGGGGAGAAGGTGCCCGAAGGGCGGATGAGGGGCAGCGCCGGCTTCGGTGATTGACCTTCAATTCGCAGCGTGGGCCCAAAGACCATGGATAGCTTATCGCTAATTTCCGACCGGCAGCGCTGCCCCTCATTGCCCTGCCGGGCATTTCTCCCCGTATAGTGACGGGGAGAAAGAGCTGTAATTACACCCGCCCGATCATCACATGCGTCGCATCGGCGGTCGCCACCTGCCCGGTGCAACGGTATCCCAGCTTCAGCATGTCGAGTCCGGCGAACAAATGCTCGCCCGAGCCGAGCAGGAGCGGCGAGACTGCCAGATGCATCTCGTCGATGAGCTTCTCCTGCAGATACTGCCGGACGGTCGAGACGCCGCCGCCGACGCGCACATCCTTGCCGCCGGCGGCTGCCTTCGCCTGTTCGAGCGCTGAGTGGATGCCGTCGGTGACGAAATAGAACGTCGTCCCGCCTTCCATCTCGATCGGCGCGCGCTTGTGATGCGTCAAAATAAAGGTCGGCACGTGGTAGGGCGGGTTGGGACCCCACCAGCCTTTCCAGTTGTCGTCCGGCCACGGACCACGGCTCGGCGCGAACATGTTGCGGCCGAGGATCCAGGCGCCGACATTCTCGAAGCTGCGCACCGCAAAATCGTCATCCGTATCGGTCGTTCCGCCTTCCTTGCCGATCATCTGGTAAAACGAGCGGGTCTTGATCATCCACTTGTGCAGATCTTCGCCGCCCACGCCGAGCGGGTTCTCGAGGCTCTGATCGGGACCGGCGCCGTAACCGTCCAGCGACAGGGTGAAAGCGTTGACGCGCAGCCTGGACATCATAGGCCTCCTGATCCAGTTGTGATTTGCAATCGGTCAACTGATAGCTTGACCGATTGCGAATTGCAAGCGGATAGGCAGCGGCATCGCGCCCGGCGGCATGATCCCGGTTTCGGTTTATGGATCTGACTCGGAAAAGCGGGCGGCCATGGCGCGCCGGTTCGTTCGTCCGCGCGTCCCGCTATTCCATCGCCAGGATGAGGTTGCGCACCACGGGATAGATTTCGCGTTCCCAGCGTTTGCCGTTGAAGACGCCGTAATGGCCGACATTGGCCTGCAGGTGATGCCGCTTCAGATGTGGGCGCAGCGAGCGGCACAGATCATGCGCCGCCGAGGTCTGGCCCAGCGCGCATATGTCGTCGCGTCCGCCCTCTACGGTGAGCAGCGCCGTGTTGCGGATCGCGCCGGGATCGACCTTGCTGCCGCGGAAGGTGAACGCGCCTGTGGCAAGCTCCGCCTTCTGGAACACCCGGTCGATGGTTTCGAGATAGAATTCCTCGGTGAGGTCGAGCACCGCGAAATACTCGTCGTAGAAAGTCTTGATCTTCTCGGCTTCGGCGGTCTCGCCGGCCGCCAGATGCTCATGGAGCTTGCGATGCGCTGTGACGTGGCGGTCGCTGTTCATGGCCATGAAGGCGGTGAGCTGCAGGAAGCCCGGATACACCCGCCGCCCGCCGCCCGGGTGGCGGAAAGGCACATGCGAGATGACGTAGCTCTGGAACCAGGCCAGCGACTTGCTGACGGCGAATTCGTTGACCTCGGTCGGGCTTTCGCGCGGGTCGATCGGCCCCGCCATCAGCGTCATCGAGCGCGGCGTTGCCGGATGCCTGTCTTCGGACATGACGGCGACGGCGGCGAGCGCCTGGACGCAGGGCTGGCAGACCGCCAGGATATGCGCCCCCGGGCCGATCGCCTCCAGAAAACGGATGAGGTAGTCGACATAGTCGTCCACGCCGAAGCTGCCAGCCGAAAGCGGCACGTCGCGGGCATTCGCCCAGTCGGTGACATAGACCTCGTGGTCGGCCAGGAGCGTCTCCACCGTGCCGCGCAGCAGCGTCGAGAAATGTCCCGACAGGGGCGCGACCACCATGACCTTCGGCTGGCGGGCGTCGATGTCCTTGGCAAAACGCAGCAGTTTGCCGAAGGGCAGGGCGAGCGCCGTTTCGACGGCGACCGGCACCTCGCGGTTGCCGACCCTGACAGTTTCGATGCCGAAATCGGGCCGCGTGTGGGTGAGCCTGAAACGGGTGATCATCTCCAGCCCGGCCGCGATGCGCCGTTTGGCGGCGTCGCCGAGCGCCATCCCGGCCGTCGCGGAACCCAACAGTTCGGCAAGAATGCGCGCCGGAGCTATGAGGTCGTCCTGGAGCTGGTAGGCCTGGTAAAGCATTGCGCCACGTTCCGCTGACAGCCCATCGTGCAGTGCAAAAAAGCTAGTGCAATTTATTTTGCATTGCGAGAGGATTATTGCCGGCGAAAGGCTTGGAGGTTCCACGACATGGCCAAGGCGGCGAAAGCGGTTGCGGCGAGGCCGGAAGGCGCGACAAAGGCGACGTTGACGATCTCGTCGAAGAACTACTCGTCCTGGTCGCTTCGCGGCTGGCTGCTGTGCCGCATGGCCGGTTTGGAATTCGAGGAGAAGCGCGTCGACATCGATGATCCGGAGCAGCGGCAGGAATTGCTGCTGCTGTCGCCGTCGGTGTTGGTTCCTCGGCTGACGCATGACGGCGTTACCGTATGGGATACGCTGGCCATCGCCGAATACCTTGCTGAGACGATGCCGGGCGCCGGCCTGCTGCCAGCCGAGCGCGTGGCGCGCGCCCATTGCCGCGCGGTGTCGGGCGAAATGCATTCGGGATTCCACAACCTGCGCTCGGCACTGCCGATGAACCTCAAGGCGAGGCACAAGAGCTTCAAGATCTTTTCCGGCGCGCGTCCCGACGTGGAGCGGATCAAGGCGATCTGGTCGGAATGCCTGGCGACCTATGGCGGGCCGTGGCTGTTCGGGGCATGGCCCACCATGGCCGATGCTATGTATGCTCCGGTCTGCACCCGCTTCCGCACCTATGCGGTTGACCTTGAGGCTCCGCTCGCCGCCTACTGCGAGACGGTCTTTGCCTGGCCGCTGATGCGGGAATGGACCGAAGGCGCGCTCGCCGAGCCAGAGGAGATCGTCGAGCTCGACGTGGAATTCTGAAGGCTGGTCAGTGGCGCCGCTGCTTGCCGGTTTGGCGGCTTACCCCCTCAGCATCTCCGCCACGGTCGGCGCGAAATAGGTCAGCACGCCGTCGCAGCCGGCGCGCTTCAGCGAAAGCAGCGATTCCAGCATCGCCTTCTCGCCGTCGATCCAGCCATTGGCTGCAGCTGCCTTGATCATCGAATACTCGCCCGACACCTGATAGGCGAAGGTTGGCATCTGCAGCTCGTCCTTCAGCCGGCGGATGATGTCGAGATAGGGGAGCCCCGGCTTCACCATCAGCATGTCGGCGCCCTCGACGAGGTCCTGCTCGGCCTCGCGCACCGCCTCGTCGGAATTGGCGTGGTCGATGTAATAGGTCTTCTTGTCGCCCTTGAGCAGGCCGGCGGTGCCGACCGCCTCGCGATAGGGGCCGTAGAAGGCGGAGGCGAACTTGGTCGCATAGGACATGATCGCCACGTCCTGGAACCCGTTGGCGTCGAGCGCGTCGCGGATGGCGCCGATGCGGCCGTCCATCATGTCGGACGGCGCGATGATGTCGGCGCCGGCGGCGGCCTGGATGACGGCCGCGGCCGCGACCTGCTCCACCGTCTCGTCATTGACGATGATGCCGTCGCGCAGGATGCCGTCATGGCCGTGGCTGGTGAACGGGTCGAGCGCGGCATCGGTGATGATGCCGATTTCCGGCACCGCGTCCTTGATGGCGCGCGTGGCGCGGTTGATGACATTGTCCGGGTCGAGGATATGCGAGCCGGTCTGGTCGCGCAGCGCAAGCTCGACATTGGGGAAGGTGGCGATCGCCGGAATGCCGAGCCTGGCGGCGCGCTCGGCTTCCCTCACTGCGAGATCGATGGAGAGCCGATAGACGTCCGGCATGGCGGCAATCGGCTCGCGTATGTTCTTGCCGTCGACGACGAAGATCGGCCAGATCAGGTCGTTGACCGAAAGCTGGTTCTCCTGCACCAGGCGGCGCGACCAGTCGGCCTTGCGCATACGCCTGAGCCGCCGGCTGCCGGTGATCTCGTCGACGCTGCGCGCGCCGGCAGGCTTTGCAGGGGTGAATTTGTTCATGGCCGAAACTCTCTTTTGCGCCGGCTTTTACCACGCGTCTTGGCCACTGACCAATGCGACACGATTGTGCCAGGGACGAAGCCCGTGGTTCCTCGCCCCCGCCAAGGCGGGGGAGAGGTGTCCGCGAAGCGGACGGAGAGGGGGCCTTCGTAGGACGGAAAGTCTTCCAATACGAGGCACTTTGCCGACGGAACCGGTGCTCCCCTCTCCGTCTCGGCTTCGCCGAGCCACCTCTCCCCACTGCGTGGGGCGAGGAACCTCAAGGCTGCCCGTGCCCCGACAGTATCTGCGCCGCGCCCCTGATCGCGACCCGGAAGGCCTCGTCGAAGCTGACGCCGCGCGCCTGCCAGCGATAGGTCTTGCCGCGATCGGCCAGCCGCCAGTCGGCGATCCAGCCAAGCTCCTTGTCGCTCCACACGATGCTGCCGGCGAGCGCCCGGGCCGCTCCCGCTTTTTTCGCGAGCTTGTCGAGCCTTGCCATATCGGCTTCGGAAAGCGCCTTCTCATCGAGCCCGCCAAGCTGCCCGGCCTTTGGAAAGGTGACGCGCATCAGCAGCGGACCGGCGGCATTGGCGAAGGATTCGCGCATCGCGTTGCCGCGCTGCTCGTCTTGCGTCAGCACGAAATGCCGCGCGCCCTGCTCGGCGGTCATGAAGACGGCGATTGGCGGCCGCTCGCCGGGCCAGGGCCTGCTGCCGAGCTGCGCCAGCAGCTTGTCGACCACAGCAGGCTTGTAGAGGCAGGTCAGGTCATGCGGTCGGTCATGCGTGCCTTGCTCGTCATGGATCGGAATGCCTTCGAGCCGGTCGCGGTAGCGGAAGGACTGGACGAAATCGGCCGCCTTCTCGCGCAGCGCCAGCATCTGCGTCTTCTGCGTCAGCCGCTGATCGCCCGAGACCTTGACCAGCACCTTGTCGAGGCAATCCTTGAAACCGATCTGCCGGTTCACGTCTCCGGTTCCGGTGACGATCGTTTGCGCCTGGTAAAGCTCGGCGGGCGTCGCGGCGATGACGGGGCGACAGACGAAACAGATGGCGATCATGCCGATCACCATGGCCGCGAGGCGAGAAAATCCGGGCATGGCTTGCCGTCCGGTTCACGATGCCCATTTTCTAGCACCGGGCGCGCACGGTGGCCAAGGCAGATTGCCGGCTAACCGAAGGAGCAAGGGCATGGCCTTCATCTGGTTCATCTATGCCGCCTGGGTTATGCTGATCATCTTCCTGACCGTTCAGGCGATTGGCGTGAAGCGGGACACCGAACCGCATCTGTTGCAGAGCTTCGGCTTGATGTTTGCCATCATCGCCGCCTTCCTGCTGCCGCGGCTGCCGATTTTCGACTTCGTCAACTTCGCACCCGTCGGCACGGTCCTGGGCGGCATCGGCGCCGCCATCACCGTCGCGGGCATGGCGCTGCTGGTCTGGGCGCGGCAGGCTCTCGGCCGCAACTGGAGTCAAACCGTTTCGGCCAAGCAGGAGCATGAGCTGGTAAGGTCCGGTCCATACAGTCGCCTGCGTCATCCCATGTACACGGGCGGCCTGCTCGCCTGTATCGGCTCGGTGATCGTGGTCGGCGGCCCCTTCGTCTTTCTGTTGATCCTGCTCGGGGCGATTTTCATCTGGAGGGTCGGTGCCGAGGATCGGCTTCTGGCGCGGCAATTTCCCGACGAGTTCCCCGATTATGCGCGCCGCACGAACGCGCTTATCCCGTTCGTCTGGTAGTCTGCCCGCGCAAGAGGCGCGGCCTGTCCCCGGTACTCGACAATTGACGTTGGCCCGGTCGCCGCTTAGCACTTCACCTCCCGCAGGCGCGGGGGAGGATTCTCTGACGATGGATTTTGGCGGCGGCGACGAGATCCGCTTCGAGCGGTTGGGCAGGGCGGGCGTGGTCACATTGACCCGGCCGAAGGCGCTCAACGCCGTCACGCATAACATGGTCAAGGCGCTCGGCAGAGCGCTGGACGCCTGGGAGGAGGATCCGGGCGTCGGCGTCGTCGTGGTCAAGGCCGAGGGCAGGGCGTTTTCCGCCGGCGGCGATATCCTGCACATCTACGAGGCCGGCCGCGCCGGCAGGCCGCCCATCGACTTTTTCGCCGACGAGTATCGGTTGAACGCCCGCATCGCGCGCTTCAAGAAACCCTATGTCGCGCTGATCGACGGCATCGTCATGGGCGGCGGCGTCGGCATCTCCTTTCACGGCTCGCATCGCGTGCTGACCGAGAACGCGCAGTTCGCCATGCCCGAGGTCGGCATCGGCTTCTTCCCCGATGTCGGCGGCAGCCATTTGCTGCCGGATCTCGGCGGCTCGTTCGGCATGTATCTGGGGCTGACCGGAAACCGCATCCGCTATGGCGACGCGCTGTGGTCGGGGCTCGCCACCCACACCATCAAGGCCGGGGACCAGGCGGGCCTGCTCGACGAGCTGGCGACGAGCGGCGACGCCAATGCCGAGCTGCGCGATTTCTTCGTGCCTGCAAAACGCGAGACGGAGCGGCAGGACCTGGAGGCGATCGCGCGCCACTTTTCGCAGAGCTCGCTCGCCGGCATCATCGACAGTCTGGAGCGGGCTGGGGCTGACGATGCCTTTGCCGCAAAGACCCTGGCGACGCTGAAGAGCCGCTCGCCGACCAGCCTCAACGTTGCCTGGCGCCAGATCAGCACGGGATCGACGCTGTCGATGGACGAATGCATGAAGATGGAATTCCGCATCCTCAACCGCATGCTGGCCGGCCACGATTTCTACGAAGGCATCCGCGCCGCCATCATCGACAAGGGGTCGACGCCCCAGTGGCGGCCAGCGAGCCTGGACGAGGTCAGTGCCGCCGACATCGACGCCTATTTCGCGCCGCTCGGAGACAAGGAACTCGCCCTGTGAGCGAGGTCACCTCCAGGCGTGTCGTGCTGCAGCCCTCGACCACCGAGGTCATCTTCGCCTGGTTCCAGCGTGTGATCGCCGGCTATTGCCTTCTGTTCGGCATCCTCTACTGGATCCGCCTGATCGGCATCTATCCCGGCGAATTGTGGCGCTTCGACCTGATGCCGGTGCATTGGCAGGTCGCGGCGACGACGCTTGCCGTCTTTTTCCCTTTCGCCGCGGCGGGGCTTTGGATGCTGGCGTCCTGGGGGCCGGTGATCTGGTTCATCTGCGCGGTGACCGAGACGGTGATGTATGCCGGCTTCCCCGATCTCTTTGGCCACCGCCTGCTGATCGTGATCTCGCACGCCAGCGTGGCGCTGCTTTATATCGTCTTCCGCGTGGTCATCTGGCTGCAGAAGCGCCAGCTCCGGCAGTAGGCCAAGGGTTGGTTTTCCGGGCCGATTTCGCGGCCCGTTTTGTCCCCAAATCCGTTGGCTAAATCTTTAGGTTAATTGTTCTTGCTCGGGTGACCCATCGTTAAGCGTCTTCCGAAACCTCTTACCGGTAAGCTCTTGTTAGCCCTGGCGTTTAAGTCGAATTTTATGAGTATTCGATAGTGTCGCGATCAAGGTGAAAAACAAAAAATCACCAAGGCGACAAACGAGAGGCAAAGACAATGATCAATTCGCGTCCAGCGGCGAAGACCGCAAACGTATCCGACGATCGCCGCGAGGCTATCCGTTCGCTGTACATGGAATCGCTGCAGCTGGTGGAGCGTCTGCACCGCCGTCTGCTTGACGTGATCAAGGACGAGTTCGACCGCAACGGCCGTTCCGACATCAATGCCATCCAGGCGCTGCTGCTCTTCAACATCGGCAATTCGGAGCTGACCGCCGGCGAGCTGCGCTCGCGCGGCTACTATCTCGGCTCGAACGTCTCCTACAATCTGAAGAAGCTGGTCGACCTTGGTTTCATCAACCACCAGCGCTCGCGCATCGATCGCCGCTCGGTCCGCGTTTCGCTGACGCCCAAGGGCAACGAGGTGGCCGACGTCGTCGCCGGCCTCTATGAGCGCCATGTCGGCTCGATCGAGGCCGTCGGCGGCATCAACACCGACGAGTTCAAGCAGATGAACCGCGCCCTGCAGCGGCTTGATCGCTTCTGGAACGATACGATCGCGTATCGGATGTAAGCGTTTGAGGAACATCGAAGCCGCGCCGAAGAAGCGCGGCCAAGGGGAAAGAATATGGGGCCGGTGCCGAACGCGCCGGTCCTTTCTTTTTGCAAAGGCGGCATCCACGGTAATTTGACCATCGCTGCGCGCGTTGAAGCTCTGTGCCTGACGGGGAGGGGCGCAGACTTTACAAGGCGCGCTGGCGTAGTTGCGATGCAAAAAGGCATCGCCCCCATTTCTTTCACCTCGCCCCCGCAGGCAAATCGCGGGCCAAGGCCACGTTGCCGCCATAATCGCGGTGGATGCGGATGACGGGTGAAGCTGCGGGCCTATGCCCTGCGCTCCTTGGAACCCGCGTGGCGGCAGCGAGTTTCTGGCGGCCGGCGAAGCGGGGTCATGGTTGGCGAATTGTTAAGTTTGCCGACCCTAGAGTGCGGACAAAGCCGCCCGGCAAGCGATTGAGCGAGAGCGATCAACAAAGAATGTCTGCCATGAGAACCAGCCGCCGTTTCTTCCTCACCGGAGCCTCCGCGCTCGCCGCCGCCATGGTTGCCGGCCAGGCCAGCGCCCAGGACGTGATCGGCGACATCCTGAAATCCTCGACCCGCGGCAATTGGGACGACCAGTTCGACGCACGCGCCAACGACACCAACAAGGTCGCCTCGACGCTGCCGATCTTCAGCCAGCAGACGGTGGCCTTCACCGAGCAGGCCGTGGCGCAGTACCAGAACATCGTCGCCCAAGGCGGCTGGGAACAGGTTCCGGCGACCAAGAAATTGCAGCTCGGCGTCGACGATCCGGATGTCGTGCCGCTGCGCAAGCGCCTGATGGTTTCGGGCGACCTGCCGCAAAGCGCCGGCATCTCGACGGCCTTCGATTCCTATGTCGATGCCGCGGTAAAGCGCTTCCAGCTCCGTCACGGCCTGCCGGCCGACGGCGCCATGGGCAAGTACACCTATACGGCAATGAACGTCCCGGCGCAGATCCGCCTCGGCCAGCTGCAGACCAACCTGCAGCGCCTGAAGGAAAAGGCCGGCACGCTCGGCAGCCGCTATGTGCTGGTCGACATTCCGGCGGCCCAGGTCGAGGCGGTCGAGAACGACCGCGTCGTGCTTCGCCACACCGCGATCGTCGGCAAGATCGATCGCCAGACGCCGATCGTGAACTCCAAGATCAACGAGATCATCGTCAATCCGTACTGGAATGCGCCGGTCTCGATCGTGCGCAAGGACATCATTCCGCTGATGCGGAAGGATCCCAACTACCTCAAGGACAGCCACATCCGCCTGTTCGCGCCGGACGGCAGCGAGGTCGATCCGATGACCATCGACTGGTCGACCGACGATGCCGCGAAATACCGTTTCCGCCAGGATCCGGGCAGCAACAATGCGATGGCCTCGGTCAAGATCAACTTCCCGAGCCCGGACGGCGTCTATATGCACGACACGCCGCAGCAGAGCCTGTTCGGCAAGCTGATGCGCTTCGACTCGTCGGGCTGCGTGCGCGTGCAGAATGTGCGCGACCTCGTCACCTGGATCCTGCGCGACACGCCCGGCTGGGACCGTCAGCATTTCGAAGCGGCGATCAAGACCGGTGAGAACACGCCGATCAATGTCGTCAACCCGGTACCGGTCCACTTCCTCTATCTGTCGGCCTGGTCGACAGCCCCCGGCGTCGTGCAGTTCCGCGACGACATCTATGCGCTTGACGGCGCCCAGGAGCTGCAGATCAGCTCGGCTCAGTAAGTAACCGATATAATTTGCAAAAAGCCGCCTATTGGGCGGCTTTTTTGTTGCGGCATGAGGGTTCTGCAGCCGGCGCCGTTAACCTCCAAGAAGGATGCACCCCGATATAGGCTAGAAATAACAAGAGGGCGATAAGGTATGCGTTGGCATATCAAAGCAATTGCAGTCGCGTTGGCCGTCGTTTTGGTGGCTCGATTTGCACTGTTTGACGACGCTGCGGAGTTCCGAAATTTCGCTGCATTGCTTATGCGGTACGGGCCAATGACTGTGGCGATCTGGGCGTTGGGGACTGTGCTTGCGTTGATAGCGATTTCACTGACGGCGAAACCCAAACAAGCGAGAGCCGTGTCGTTGCTGACCAGGGTAAACTACGTGCTGGTCGTAGTGCTAATCGGTGGCTCCTTCGCTGCATTTAAACTCGGCTTTTTAGCGTAAATATTCGCCCGACCTGCTAGCCTCTCTGCCGAACTGCTAGATCAGCCGCTGGTTCACCAGCCGCGCGACCGCTTGCGCGCGGTTGACGGCGCCCAGCTTGCGCCTGGCATTGTCGACATGGAAGCGCACGGTCGCTTCCGCGATGCCGAGGATGACCGAGATCTCCCAGTCGGTCTTGCCTTCGGCGACAAGCGCCAGGCTGTCGCGCTCGCGCGTCGTGAGCCTGACCGCGGTGGTCGGGGGCGGCGAGGTCAGGCTCATCAGCCTTTCCGTCAAGGCAAGGCCCGCCATGTGGATTGCGAAACGCTCGTCCGGCGCAAACTCCCGCCGATGAAAGCCGAGATGCAGCGAAGCGATCACGCCTTCCGCGCCGTAGGAGGTGGCGCAGAGCGCGTCGTCGATATTGGCTTCGCTCAGCGCCTCCCAATAGGCGCCGTATTGCGCATCGTCGTGCGGCGCGAAATCGCTGAAGCGGTAGCTCGTGCGGCTCTCGCGGATCGCGCCAAGCAGCGGATTGCATTCGAAACAGACATAGTCGAAGGCCGGACTGCCGGGCCAGCCGCTTGGCGCCAGCCTGGTGATGAAGCCGCCGGCCGCCCAATGGCTGGCCGAAGTCAGGATCGCCGCCGGCCGCCGGTATAGCCTCGTCTGCAGATAGGAGGCGCCGAAATCTTCCATTGCCGCGAAGAAGGCCGCGCTGGCGTCTTCGGCCGTAGGCGCCGCATACGCCGCCTCCACATGCGTCATCAATCGTGACAGCATCTCACACCCCAGTATCAACCCACCCGGGAAGACAGGGTTGCACGGGCCGTGCCATGCCGCAAGGGCAGGGGCGCTTCGTCTGTCAACCCGGCGATTTCGAGAGGTTGATGGAGTTGGCCTCTCGGGTATCAGGAAAGACGCGGCGCCAGCCACCCGCGCGCTTCCGGCGGAAGGGTGCGGACCCGGCGCCCTCTTCTGTATTTGCCACGCCGATTCCAGGGCCTTGGCGTGGCGGCCGGCCACCCGGCGCCCCCTAGCAGCCTTGCGCTGACGCCGGGTGCCGGCCGGTTTTTTCGAATTTGGCTGGCGCTCCAGATTATCGCGAGCCGCCGGATGCGCCCCGACATTGGGGGACGCTCTCGACCAAGCGCGGCGGCTGCGGCGAGAGAGCGGACGTGGGGCCGTCGGGGCGCATCTTCGGCTTGCTCAAATCTTCTGTGGCCGCTTCGAACGCCGAGCGCCGAAGCCCGCGATTCCGGCCGCATCGAGATCGAATTCAGGCTTGCCGGCATCGAGGCCGAGCGCGCCGAACTGCAGGCCATGCTGCGCCGCGGTGACATCAACGACCACACGGCGCGCAAGCTGTTGACCGAGATCACCTTCTCCGAAGCGATCCTCAAGGGCCGGGAACCGCGGGATTAGAACCAGGCGGCTTTATCTTGGCGCAAACCGGCCAGCAAATTTCGCGCCGCAAACGTGGCGGCCCGAAAACAACTGTGTTAATGCGCGGCGACCTCGCAGACCTCCGGCCCCAAGGGAAAGCAAGCCATGTCAAATGCAGCGGCAGCCTCCAGCAAATTCGTATCCTTCTTCGAGACCACGCTTGCCGACGCCGATCCGGAAATCTTCGGCGCCATCCGCAACGAGCTCGGCCGCCAGCGCCATGAGATCGAGCTGATCGCGTCGGAAAACATCGTGTCGCGCGCCGTGCTCGAAGCGCAGGGCTCGATCATGACCAACAAATATGCCGAGGGCTATCCGGGCAAGCGCTACTATGGCGGCTGCCAGTTCGTCGACGTGGCCGAGGAACTCGCCATCGAGCGCGCGAAAAAGCTGTTCGGCTGCAACTTCGCCAATGTCCAGCCGAATTCGGGCAGCCAGATGAACCAGGCGGTGTTCCTCGCGCTGCTCCAGCCCGGCGACACCTTCATGGGGCTCGATCTGAATTCGGGCGGCCATCTCACCCACGGCTCCCCGGTCAACATGAGCGGCAAGTGGTTCAAGGTCGTCTCCTACGGCGTGCGCAAGGACGATCACCTGCTCGACATGGACGTGATCGAGAAGACCGCGCACGAGACCAGGCCGAAGCTGATCCTGGCCGGCGGCACCGCCTATTCGCGCATCTGGGACTGGAAGCGTTTCCGCGAGATCGCCGATTCGATCGGCGCTTATCTGATGGTCGACATGGCCCATATCGCCGGCCTCGTCGCCGGCGGCGTGCACCCGTCGCCGCTGCCTTATGCCCATGTCGTGACCACGACGACGCACAAGTCACTGCGCGGTCCGCGCGGCGGCATGATCCTGTGCAACGACGAGGAGATCGCCAAGAAGATGAACTCCGCGGTGTTCCCGGGTCTCCAGGGCGGCCCGCTGATGCATGTTATCGCCGCCAAGGCGGTGGCCCTCGGCGAAGCGCTGAAGCCGAACTTCAAGACCTATGCCGAAAGCATCGTCGCCAACGCCAAGGCGCTGGCCTCCAGCCTGCAGGAGACCGGCCTCGACATCGTCTCGGGCGGCACCGACAACCATTTGATGCTGGTCGACCTGCGTCCGAAGAACGCCACCGGCAAGCGCGCCGAGGCGGCGCTCGGCCGCGCCAACATCACCTGCAACAAGAACGGCATTCCGTTCGATCCGGAAAAGCCGTTCGTCACCTCGGGCGTGCGTCTCGGCACGCCGGCCGGCACCACGCGCGGCTTCGGCCAGGCCGAATTCCGCGAGATCGGCAAGCTGATCGCCGAGGTGCTGGACGGTCTGAAGGTGGCGAATTCCGACGAAGGCAATGCGGCGGTCGAGGCCGCGGTGAAGGCCAAGGTCACTGCGCTGACCGACCGCTTCCCGCTCTACCCCTATCTCGGTTGATCCCTCCGCCGGCTGTCAGCCTTCGGTTGACCGGACGCCGCGCGTCATCTTTTATCCTCGCGCTTCGCGCCGCTCCCTGATCGGGCGGCGCGGCTTACCGGAGACTTGATGATGCGCACTTTCCACCTTGCCGCCCTGGCCTTGTCAGGCTCGCTGACCGCTTTCGCCCTGTCCGGCGCGGATGCGCAGGAGCAGACGCAGTCCGCCTCCGACATGCCGGCCACCAAAAGCTTCGGCAGGTGGACCACCATCATCGACACGCTGGATACCGGGCAGGACGCACACAAGACCTGCGCCGCCTCGACGGCTTTCGTCGATGGCGACGGCAACGCCGGCTCGCTGACGCTCTCGATCTCGACCGGCGACGCGCTGCCGCCGGACGCCTATCCGGCCATCATGTTCATCATCGACAACAAGACGCTTCCGACCGGCGACAAGATCGCCGCGACTTTCGGCGACCCCGGCGTAAAGGTGGCCGCGACCGTAAGCTCCAACGCGGCCGCGGGCGGCCGTCCGAGCTGGATGGTCGACGACCAGGCCAAGACCAGTCTTGCCCTGCTGCGCGCGATGCGCAAGGTGACGTCGCTCGATGTGACCTTCGGCAAACAGCAGGTCACCAGCATCCCGATGGACGGCTTCACCAAGGCCTATCGCAATCTCGGCACGTCCTGCGGGTTCTCGACCAAGGATGTCGCGCCCTGACACCTGTCGGCCGGCGGGGCGGGGCGCTGGCAATTATCCCCGCGCCTCGCTATCTCTGATACGAAGGCTCCGCGCTTTGCCGTGGCGGCAAAACAGACTAAGCCTGCGGCATCCCGAGAATCGCCAACCGAAAGCTCCCTATGCGCTGCCCCTATTGCCAGTCCGAAGATACGCAGGTGAAGGATTCGCGTCCCGCCGAGGATGGCGCGGCGATCCGCAGGCGGCGGGTGTGCCCGGATTGCGGCGGCCGCTTCACCACCTTCGAGCGCGTTCAACTGCGCGATCTCGTCGTCATCAAGAAGTCCGGCCGCAAGGTGCCTTTCGACCGCGACAAGCTGCTGCGCTCCGTCGAGATCGCCGTGCGCAAGCGCAATGTCGACCCTGAGCGCATCGACCGCGCCGTCACCGGCATCGTGCGCCAGCTGGAAAGCTCGGGCGAGACCGAGATCGCTTCAGGCGAGGTCGGCCGCTTGGTCATGGAGGCGCTGAAGTCGCTGGATGACGTCGCCTATGTCCGCTTCGCCTCGGTCTATCGCAATTTCCGCGAAGCCAGGGATTTTCACGAGCTGCTGGGCGAATTGAAGGGCGACGAGGAAAAGACCGAAGAGGACGCCGGCTGATCATGGCAGGACCGCGACTGGACGAGGCCGCGCAGGCGGCCCTTGATCGCCGCTTCATGGCCGCGGCCATCAGGCTGTCACGCCGCAATGCCGGCCGCACCTCGACCAATCCTTCCGTCGGCACCATCATCGTGCGCGATGACGGCGCCGGGCCGATGATCGTCGGCACCGGCGTGACCGCCGTGGGTGGGCGCCCGCATGCCGAGACAGAGGCGCTGGCCGAGGCCGGTGAATTGGCCCGAGGCGCCACCGCTTATGTGACATTGGAGCCTTGCGCCCATCACGGCCGCACGCCGCCTTGCGCCAACGCGCTGGTCAATGCCGGCGTAGCGCGCGTCGTCGGCGCCGCCAGCGATCCCGACTTGCGCGTCTCCGGTAAGGGCTACGCCATACTGCGCGCCGCCGGTGTCGAGGTGGTGGAGAAGGTGCTGGCAGCCGAAGCCGCAGAGCAGATGGCTGGCTATCTCACTCGTTCTCTGAAGAAGCGCCCGGAAGTAACTCTGAAGCTTGCGCTCTCGAGCGACGGCAAGATCGGCCGCAAGGGCGCCGGCCAGGTCGCCATCACCGGCGAGATCGCGCGGCGCGACGTCTATCTGATGCGCGCCGAGTCCGACGCCATCCTGATCGGCATCGGCACCGCGCTCGAGGACGACCCGGCGCTGACCGTGCGCCTGCCGGGACTGGAGAACCGCTCGCCGGCGCGCATCGTCCTCGATCGGCAGATCCGGCTGCCGGAGACATCCAAGCTGGTGTCCGGCGTCGACCGCGTCCCGCTCTATGTCGCCTCGTGCCTCGAAGCCGACCCGCACCGGCGGGCCGCGCTCGAACGCGCCGGCGTGCGCTTCATCGGCACCGAAACCCATGACGGCGTCGTCGCCCTGCCGGAATTGCTGGAAGACCTTGCCGCGCTCGGCATGGCAAGCGTTTTGGTCGAAGGCGGCGCTAAGGTGGCCAAGGCCTTCCTCGAGGAAGACCTTGTCGACCGTATCGTCCTGTTCCAGGGGCCGGACGCCATTGGCGAAGACGGTATTGCATCGCCGATCGACGCAGACCACATCCCGGCCGGATTTCGCAAGCTGCGCGACATGCGCTTCGGCGAGGACAGCTACGCCGAGTGGATAAGACCATGATCCCAAAAGTGGGAACCGGTTTTTGGATCAGATCATGGTCAAAACGAAAGAAACTCTCTGATGTTTACGGGAATTGTGACTGACGTCGGCACGGTAGCCGCTGTGAAGCCGCTCGCCGAAGGCGTCGGCCTGCGGATCGTCACCGCCTACGATCCGGAGACCATCGCCATCGGCGCCTCGATTTCCTGCGGCGGCGTCTGCCTGACCGTCACGGCGCTCCCCGAACACGGCTCGAACGCGCGCTGGTTCGAGGTTGAGGCCTGGGAGGAAGCGCTCAGGCTGACCACCGCGTCGAGCTGGAAATCCGGCACCCGGATCAATCTCGAACGGGCGCTGAAGATCGGCGACGAGCTCGGCGGCCACATCGTCTCCGGCCATGTCGACGGTACCGCCGAGATCATCGAGCGCAAGGAGGAGGGCGATGCCGTGCGCTTCACGCTGGAGGCGCCGCGCCATCTGGCAAAGTTCATCGCGCCCAAGGGTTCGGTCGCGCTCGACGGCACATCGCTCACCGTCAACAAGGTCGAAGGCACCCGCTTCGACGTGCTTCTCATCCATCACTCGCTGAGCGTCACCACCTGGGGCGAACGCCAGGCCGGCGACCGCGTCAATATCGAGATCGACACCATGGCCCGCTACGCCGCGCGGCTAGCGGAGGCAGCGAAAGAGGGGCTTTGATGGATCCCGCCGGAGCCGAAGAGAAGGCCGACCGCCGACAGATGACTCTTGACGCGTTGGCGGATGTCGATGCCGGCCGAGTGATCGATCACAGAGAGGTAGAGGCTTGGGTCAAGAACCTCGTAAAGCGCGTGGAGACCGTAACGCGCCGGCCTGACTAGGCCACAGAACGTCGCGCCCAGCATCTTCCGCTTGCGATCAACCTCGCTTCGGCCTAAGTCACCGGCAACCCCCGGAGACTTTTATGGCAGGCACATCCCAACACGGCAAAGCGTTCATTCGCCCGAAGGCGAAGGCGCATCTGCTCATTGTCGAAGCGCGTTTTCACGACGATCTGGCCGACGCGCTTCTGGAAGGCGCGACAGCCGCGCTCGATGATGCCGGCGCCACTTATGACGTCGTGACCGTTCCCGGTTCGCTGGAGATACCGGCCGTCATCACCTTCGCGCTCGATGGCGCCGCCGAAGGCGGCACGCATTATGACGGCTTTGTCGCGCTCGGCACCATCATCCGCGGCGACACCTATCATTTCGACATCGTCGCCAATGAATCGAGCCGCGCGCTGATGGACCTGGCGGTGCAGGAAGCGATCGCGATAGGCAACGGTATCCTGACCACCGAGAACGACGCGCAGGCATGGACGCGCGCGAAGAAGACCGAGGGCGACAAGGGTGGCTTCGCCGCGCGCGCGGCGCTGACCATGATCGCGCTCAAAGAGAAATTCGGAGCCCAATCGTGACCGAGTCTGCCTCGACCGGAGCGGTGCGCCACGCCAACAAGCGCGGCGCCGCCCGTCTTGCTGCCGTCCAGGCGCTTTATCAGATGGATGTGGCCGGCAGCGGCGTCTTCGAGATTACGGCTGAATATGAGGCCTTCCGCCTAGGCAAGGAAGTCGATGGCGCGCTCTACCGCGAGGCGGACGCGCAATGGTTCCGCGCCATCCTGACCGGCGTTGTCGAGAACCAGAAGACCATCGACCCCGTCATCCGCCAGGCGCTGACCGAGGATTGGCCGTTGTCGCGGCTGGATTCGACGCTGCGCGCCATCCTGCGCGCCGGCGTCTATGAATTGATGAAGCGCGAAGACGTGCCGGTGGCCGTGATCGTGTCCGAATATGTCGACATCGCAAAAGCTTTTTACGAGGAAGACGAACCCAAGCTGGTGAATGCCGTTCTCGATCGCGTCTCGCGCCGGGTTCGCGGCGAGGGGCGCGGCAAGGACGCTTCGTGACGACCGCAACGGCCGCGGTCGCCGCGACCGGCAGGGAAGGGCGCCGCACAGCCGTCCTGCTTGCCGCCGCGCAGGCGATCGTCGGTTCGGCCGCTCCGATCGCCATTTCGCTCGGCGCGCTGGCCGGTCAATATCTGCTCGGTCCCGATAAATCGCTGGCGACGGCGCCGGTCACCGGTTTCAATCTCGGCGTGGCGCTGGGAGCCTTGCCGGCCGCAGCCATCATCCGCAGCCTCGGCTATCGCGGCGGTTTCATGACCGGCACCGTGGTCACCGCGCTCGGCGGCCTGATCGCGACGCTAGCGCTCTTCCAGGCAAGGTTTTGGCTGTTTGCCTTCGGCCTTTGCGTGATCGGCGTCGGCGGCGCCTTCGTGCAGCAGTTTCGCTTCGCGGCCGCCGACAACGCGCCGCCCCAATTCAAGGCACGCGCCATCTCCTTTGTGCTAGCGGGCGGCATCGTCACCGCCATCCTCGGGCCGCAGATCGTCATTTACACCCGCGAACTGCTGGCCCCAGTCATGTTCGCGGGATCTTTCGCTTCGATCCTGCCGCTTGCGGCGGTTGGCGCGCTTGTCCTGTCGTTCCTGCGTGTGTCTTCAACGACCAACACCGTCACCGAAACCGCTGCAAGCGATGCCCGGCCGCTGGCTGAAATCGTCACACAGCCGCGTTTTGTCGCAGCACTTTTCTGCACCGTCGGCAGCTACGCGCTGATGAGCTTCGTCATGACCGGCGCGCCGCTCGCCATGGTCGGCTGCGGCCTGTCGGAAGACGATGCGACGCTGGGCATTTCCTGGCACGTCATGGCCATGTTCGGGCCGAGCTTCTTCACCGGCTCGCTGATCCACCGCTTCGGCGCCGAACGCATCCTGGCCACTGGCCTCGTGCTCCTGATCGGCTGCGCCACGGTGGCGCTTTCCGGGCTGCATCTGTGGCAATTCTGGACGGCGCTGATCCTGCTCGGGCTTGGCTGGAACTTCGGCTTCATCGGCGCAACGGCCATGGTCGCGGCCAGCTACCGCCCTTCAGAGAAGAGCAAGGTGCAGGGTTTCCACGACTTTGTCCTGTTCGGCTCCGTCGCCTTCTCCTCGCTCATGTCAGGTGCGATCTACAACGCATGGGGCTGGACGATGCTCAACTGGGTCGTCTTCCCGGTCGTCGCGCTTTGCTTTGTCGCGCTCGGCACGTTGAGGATGGTAGGCTCCCGCGAACTCTGAGGAAGGTGCCGAGGCCGTTCCGGCGACAAGTCCGAAACGGTCGGCGTCATGCATCAGGCGGGAGCACCTGCAGCACCCGCGCGATGAACATGTGGAACTCGTCCATGTAATTGCGCAGGAATGTTTCGGTTGACGCCACAGTCACCTCGCCGTCGTCGGTGATCAATCCCGGGGTAAACTGGATATAGGCTTCGGGAGAGTTCATCTGGGGTGCGTTGCAGAAGCTGAGCACGCTGCGCAGGCTCTGCTGGGCGACGGCTGTCGCGATCGCACCGGGCGACGTTCCGATGACGGCTGTCGGTTTGCGGGCGAAAGAGTTCTTGCCGTAGGGCCGGCTCGCCCAGTCGATCGCGTTCTTCAGGCCGCCGGGGATCGAGCGGTTGTATTCCGGCGTGACGAAAAGCACTGCCTGGACGGACGCGATGGCCTTCTTGAACTCCAGGGCGACCGGCGGAAAGTCGGCATCATAGTCGTAGCTGTAGAGCGGCAGGTCCTTGAAGGGGATTTCCGTCATCTCAAGTTCGGGCGGCGCCAGTTTCACGAGGGCTTTCGCAAGCTTGCGGTTGATGGAGCCCCTGGCAAGGCTGCCGATGAGGTAGCCGACTTTATGCTTGGCCATGACACACTCCCTGTTTTTGGCCGCCGACCCGCCTTTCCCTAGTATTCCCCAGAACAGGGCAGGCGGCCAGCCGACGTTAGGTCGGCATAGCCATGTCGGGGTGCGCCCGTGGCCTTCGTCTGGGCCGAACAAAATTATTGCGTGTATCCCCCTAGTTATGAAACCGTATGCCCCGACCGGCCGTTGAAGCTGTGCTCATATGCGACCACCGATTGAACGGCTTATAGCAAGGGATTTTCACAATGTTTTCAGGTAGAAAGCTCGCTTTCGCGGCGATGGCGCTTGGTATCGCGACGGCATCGGCGAATGCCCAGGTGGTGGTGTCTTCCAAGATCGACACCGAAGGCGGCGTGCTAGGCAACATCATCCAGCTCGTGCTCAACGCCAACAACATCAAGACCACCGACCGTATCCAGCTCGGCGCGACGCCCGTGGTGCGTAAGGCGATCACCGCCGGCGAGATCGACATCTATCCAGAATATACGGGCAATGCCGCCTTCTTCTTCCAGAAGGCCGACGATCCGGTCTGGAAGGACGCCGCCAAGGGCTACGAGACCGCCAAGAAGCTCGACTACGATGCCAACAAGATCGTCTGGCTGTCGCCGTCGCCGGCCAACAACACCTGGGCGATCGCGCTGCGCAAGGAAGTGGCTGACGAGAACAAGCTCGCCACCTTGTCGGACTTCGGCAAGTATGTCGCCAGCGGCGGCAAGGTGGTGCTCGCGGCTTCCGCCGAATTCGTCAATTCTGCGGCGGCGCTCCCCGCCTTCCAGACGACCTATGGCTTTACGCTGAAGCCAGACCAGTTGATCACCCTCTCCGGCGGCGACACCGCGGCGACCATCGCTGCCGCCGCCAACCAGACCAACGGCGCCAACGCCGCCATGGTCTATGGCACCGACGGCGGCATCCAGCCCTCCGGCCTCGTCGTGCTCGAGGACGACAAGGGTGTGCAGCCGGTCTACCAGCCGGCGCCGATCATCCGCGAAGAGGTCCTGAAGCAGCATCCCGAAATCGAGGCGCTGCTGAAGCCGGTCTTCGCCAAGCTCGATCTCGTCACCCTGCAGGAGCTCAATGGCCGCGTCCAACTGGGTGGCGAGCCTGCAAAGGGCGTGGCGGAGGATTTTCTGAAGAAGAACGGGTTCTTGAAGTGAGGTGAGCTCGGCGCGCCGTGCTGCGGCGCGCCGCCGATTGAGGGGCGATCGTGACCATCCGCTTCGACAAGCTCGGCGTCGTCATTGCCGCGATCGTCGTCTACGCTGCGTTGGCGGCCCCCTTTGCGACGTTCCGCGCCAACCGCATCGTGCCAGGCCAGGCGCGTTCGATCCTCGAAGCGCTGCCGCCCGCGCTTGGCATGGTGCTGCTGGCTATGGTGATCGTCGCCGCCATCGTCGCCTTGCTTAAGACGCCGCTCATCCTCAGGCTGGCGGTCAGCGTCGTCGCGCTGGTCGCGCTATCGGTCCTGATCGGCACCGCCGGCGGTTTCCTGACGCCTGCCGGAAACACCTTTGCCCGCGTCGCGCCCGCCTCCGGTTTCTGGCTGCTGATCTTTGCCTTCACCCTGCTATTGGCCGATGTGCTGACCAGGCTGAACCTGTCGCCCTGGTCGCGCGTCGGCGTGCTCGTCCTTGCCGCGCTCGCCATTGCCGTGCTGCTCGTCTCGGGAAGCTGGGACAGCCTCTCCATCCTCAAGGAATACGCCAGCCGCGCAGACAGCTTCTGGGCCGAGGCTTCCAAGCACGTTAGCCTGGCGCTTGGCTCGCTGGCTGGCGCGGTGATCGTCGGCATACCGCTCGGCATCCTTTGCCATCGCGTCGAGAAGCTGCGGGCGGGCGTGCTGAACGTGCTCAACATCATCCAGACCATTCCCTCCATAGCGCTATTCGGGCTGCTGATCGCGCCGCTCGGCTGGGTCGCCGTCCACGTGCCGGGGGCCGCCGCGATCGGCATCAGGGGCATCGGCACCGCGCCCGCCTTTGTCGCGCTCTTCCTCTATTCGCTGTTGCCGGTGGTGGCCAACACGGTGGTCGGGCTGGCTGGTGTGCCCCGAGCGGCCAACGACGCCGCACGTGGGATGGGTATGACCGATCGCCAGCGCCTGCTCGATGTCGAGTTCCCGCTCGCCTTTCCGGTGATCCTGACCGGCATCCGCATCGTGCTGGTGCAGAATATCGGCCTTGCCACCATAGCCGCGCTGATCGGCGGCGGTGGCTTCGGCGTGTTTGTCTTCCAGGGCGTCGGCCAGACGGCGATGGATCTGGTGCTGCTCGGCGCGCTGCCCACCGTGGCGTTGGCCTTTGCGGCTGCCATCATCCTCGACGCGGTCATCGAGATGACCGCCACCAAGCGCAGGGTAGTTGAAAAGGCATGATCGAGATCGAGGGCATCACCAAGCGCTATGACGAGACGACTGTGGTCGACAACGTTTCGATGGTCATCGAGCCGCGAACCATCGCCACCATTGTCGGCACATCCGGATCCGGCAAGACGACGCTGCTCAGGATGATCAACCGGTTGGTCGAGCCGACCTCCGGCGTCATCAAGCTCGACGGCGCCGACAACCGCTCGGTGCCCGGCTATCAGCTGCGCCGCAGCATCGGCTACGCCATCCAGGGCCACGGCCTGTTTCCACACCGCACGGTGGCGCAGAACATCGCCACCGTGCCGCTGCTGCTCGGCTGGGACAGGGATCGCATCAAGGCGCGTGTCGACGAGCTGATGACGCTCTACCAGCTCGATCCACAGGCCTATGGCCCGCGTTACCCGCACGAGCTTTCCGGCGGTCAGCAACAGCGTGTCGGCGTGGCCCGCGCTCTGGCCGCCGAGCCCAACGTGCTTTTGATGGATGAGCCCTTCGGCGCTGTGGATCCGATCATCCGCACGAAGGCGCAGGAGGATCTACTGGCGATCCAGAAGCGTTTTGGCACCACCATCATTCTCGTCACCCACGACATGGAAGAGGCTGTGCATCTGGGCGACAAGATCGCCGTCATGGATGCCGGCAAGCTGGTGCAATACGCAACACCGGCGGAGATTCTGGCCAGGCCTGCAAGCGATTTTGTCGAGACATTGGTCGGCACCAACGAAAGGCCGTTCCGGCTGCTGTCGCTCGGGCCTGTGAGCGATGCCATAGAGCCGGGCGGCGCGGAAGGCGATGCGATCCCCGGCGAGGCCACGCAGCGCGACGCGCTGGCCGAGCTGTTGTGGTCGGGCCGTCCTGCGCTGCCGGTGAAGGGCACCGACGGCAAACTCATTGGCCGCGTCACCATCGAAGGCCTGGTGAAGCGCGCGGCGAGGCCGCAATGAAAGCCTGGCTGCCCGCGCTGCTGAGGCTGGCTGTCCTGGCGCTGCTGGTGATCTTCATCACCAGCCCGGGCTGGTTCGAGCCGCTGTTGAAACCTTTGACGGAGAATGGCGCGCCGGCGATCTACAACCAGGGCAGCCTGCTGACGCTGACCCTGCAGCACCTGCGGACCGTCCTTGTCGCGACGGTCGCGGCAACGATTGTCGCGGTGGCTTTAGCCATCCTGGTCACGAGGCCGGCAGGCGCCGAGTTCCTGCCCTTGTCGCGCAGCCTGGTTAATATCGGCCAGACCTTTCCGCCGGTTGCCGTGTTGGCGCTTGCGGTTCCGGCCGTCGGCTTCGGCGAGAAGCCGACGCTGATCGCGCTCTTCCTCTATGGGCTGTTGCCGATCTTCGAGAATGCGCTGACGGCGCTGACAACGCTGCCCGGCAACGTGATGGAAGCGGCGCGCGGCGCCGGCATGACCGGCTGGCAGAGGCTGATGAAGGTCGAGCTGCCGCTGAGCGCCCCGGTGATCCTGGGCGGCATCCGGCTTTCGGTGGTCATCAGCCTCGCCACCGCGACGATCGGCTCGACGGTTGCCGCAAAGACCCTGGGCGAGGTGATCATCGCCGGCCTGATCTCGAACAACCTTGCCTTCGTGCTGCAGGGCGGCCTGATCGTGGCAGCGCTTGCGGTGCTGATCTATGATGGCCTGTCGGCGATCGAACGCTACGCCGCGCGGCGCATGGGGCAGGGGGCGGAGTAGCGCGATACGGGGGCAGGCGGGCAGGGTTGCCCTGTGATGCCCTGCGTCATTTTAATCGATCTAATTCCAGGCTCGCACTGGCACAACGATTCCCGCCTTCTTCTTTTGGGCGAAAGCCGGGCAAAAACCGAACAATATCTTGACGTTCCAAGCCTTGTTTCGCATACCCCAACCAAGGGGTGGATTCCGCGCGCGGCATCCATCTCCGTTCCAACGGCCCAGGGAGGGGTTCTTTTGGGCCATCAATCGAGGAAAATCCGGCAATGACCATTATTACCGCCGTCATCGCCTGCGGCTTGCTGTCAGTTCTGTACGCCATCTGGGCGACACGTTCGGTCCTTGCGTCCGATCAGGGCAATCAGCGCATGCAGGAAATATCCGCCGCCATACGCGAAGGCGCCCAGGCCTATCTGGCGCGCCAATACACCACCATCGCCGTGGTCGGCATCGTCGTGCTCCTGCTTGCCTGGTGGTTGCTCTCGATTACCTCCGCGATCGGCTTCCTGATCGGCGCCGTGCTTTCGGGCGCCGCCGGCTTCATCGGCATGCATGTCTCGGTGCGCGCCAACGTGCGGACCGCGCAGGCCGCCTCCAACAGCCTCGCCGCGGGCCTTGATATCGCCTTCAAATCCGGCGCCATCACCGGCCTGCTGGTCGCGGGGCTGGCGCTTCTCGGCGTCTCGATCTACTACGCCATCCTGACTGGCCCGATGGGCCTGCAGCCGAATGACCGCGTCGTCATCGACTCCCTGGTCTCGCTCGGCTTCGGCGCTTCGCTGATCTCGATCTTCGCCCGTCTCGGCGGCGGCATCTTCACCAAGGGTGCGGATGTCGGCGGCGACCTCGTCGGCAAGGTCGAGGCCGGCATTCCCGAAGACGATCCACGCAACCCGGCCACCATCGCCGACAATGTCGGCGACAATGTCGGCGACTGCGCCGGCATGGCCGCGGACCTTTTCGAGACCTATGCGGTGACGGTTGTCGCCACCATGGTCCTGGCCGCCATCTTCTTCGGCGGAACGGCCGCGCTGGGCGCGGCCATGCTCTATCCGCTCGCCATCTGCGGCGCCTGCATCCTGACCTCGATCGTCGGCACCTTCTTCGTCAAGCTCGGCTCCAACGGCTCGATCATGGGCGCGCTCTACAAGGGCCTGATCGTCACCGGCCTGCTGTCGATCGTCGGTCTTGCCGCCGCGACCTCCGCCACGGTGGGCTGGGGCGAGGTCGGTACCGTCGCCGGCATCGCCATCACCGGCAAGAACCTGTTCATCTGCGGTCTCATCGGCCTTCTGGTGACGGGCCTCATCGTGGTGATCACCGAATACTACACCGGCACCAACAAGCGCCCGGTGAACTCGATCGCCCAGGCGTCGGTGACCGGCCACGGCACCAATGTCATCCAGGGCCTCGCGGTGTCGCTGGAATCGACCGCGCTGCCGGCAATCGTCATCGTCGGCGGCATCATCGCGACCTACCAGCTCGGCGGCCTGTTCGGCACGGCGATCGCGGTCACCACCATGCTTGGCCTGGCCGGCATGATCGTGGCGCTCGACGCCTTCGGCCCGGTCACCGACAATGCCGGCGGCATTGCCGAAATGGCCGGCCTGCCGAAAGAAGTGCGCCACTCCACCGACGCGCTCGACGCCGTCGGCAACACCACCAAGGCTGTGACCAAGGGCTATGCCATCGGCTCGGCCGGTCTCGGTGCGCTGGTGCTGTTCGCGGCCTACTCGAACGACCTCCGGTTCTTTGCCGCCAATGGCGACAAATACCCCTACTTCCAGGGCATGGGCGACGTCTCCTTCGACCTCTCCAACCCCTACGTCGTCGCCGGCCTGATCTTCGGCGGCCTGATCCCCTATCTGTTCGGCGGCATCGCCATGACCGCCGTCGGTCGCGCCGCCGGCTCGATCGTCGAGGAAGTGCGCAAGCAGTTCCGCGAGGACAAGGGCATCATGGCCGGCACCTCGAAGCCGAACTATGCGCGCGCCGTCGACATCCTGACCAGGGCGGCGATCCGGGAAATGATCATCCCGTCGCTGCTGCCGGTGCTGGCGCCGCTCGTCGTCTATTTCGGTGTGCTGCTGATCTCGGGCTCGAAGGCCTCGGCCTTCGCCGCGCTCGGCGCCTCGCTGCTCGGCGTGATCGTCAACGGCCTCTTCGTCGCTATCTCGATGACCTCCGGCGGCGGCGCCTGGGACAACGCCAAGAAGTCGTTCGAGGACGGCTTCACCGACAAGGACGGCGTCAAGCACCTGAAGGGCTCCGAGGCGCACAAGGCCTCGGTCACCGGCGACACCGTCGGCGACCCCTACAAGGACACCGCCGGCCCGGCCGTCAATCCGGCGATCAAGATCACCAACATCGTCGCGCTGCTTCTTCTCGCCGTGCTCGCGCACGGCTGATCGCGGCGGCTATTCCAGGATAAAGCCCGCGGGAGCGATCCCGCGGGCTTTGTTTTTTCGCATGACACCATGCCGCCTTCCCGGCGGGCGCTCAGTTGGCTTCAGGCCTTTCGCTGGCATGGCGATAGCGGGCCAGCAACGCGTCGATGTCCGGCTCTCGCTCGGGCATCGGCGGCAAGCCGCGTGTCTGGCGCAGCATGACAATGAAGGCGCCTCGGCGATGCTGGCGACGGAAGGAACGCGCACGCGGATGTATGCCAAGCATCGCCAGAAACCTGCGTTTAAGGTAACGGGAACGCTTAAGGGGAGCAGGTTCCTCGGCGTTGCCAAGAATCCTGGCGCGCAAAGCGTCCGGCGAGCTCATCGCGTCCATCAGTTCTTCCTGCTCCTGCGCCGTATCACGCGCATAGCTGCCTTCGCGCTTGCCCGAATGCAGCATGAGCACGGTCAGATGCGGCATTGTCGCGATCACCGCACCCTTGCGCCAGGCACGGAACAGCCAGTCTTGGGAACTCTCGCAAACGCACTGGCTGGCCGGGCGCCATGGCCCAAGCTTTGGTAGCGACGTGCGCCGGATCATTTGCGCGGAGCCAAATCCGACCGTGGTGACGGGGTCATAGAAGCCGTCCCGCCCCATCCCGAGGATCATATGCCTGGAACCCTTGCTCGCGGCCGACTCGATGACCGCGCCGCGGGCGATCACTACATCGGCAGCGGTGGCGTCGATCCAGCCGCTCATGGATGCCAGATGGTCGGGTAACCAGAGGTCGTCATGATTCAAGATCGCGACGAAGCGGCCGCGAGCCCTGGCGAAGCCGATGTTGTTCGGCCCTGATTGCTCGCCGAAATTCACCGGAAGATCGATGTAGGAAATGCGGCAGTCATCGAAGTCGGCGACAATTGCCGGTGTGTCCGGCCGGCACGCGTCGCCGACGACGATGGCTTCCCAGTCCTGCAGGGTCTGACCGATGAGGCTTTTCAGCGTCTGGCGCAGGACCGCGGGGCGGTTGTGCGTCGCGATGATGACCGAGACAAGCGGTTCGATTCGCCCTTTTGGTGCGCGCTGGCCGGCCTGTTCCACGCTATGCCAGCTTGTAGGGGATCTGTTCGGTATCGGGCGGTAGCCGCCAGTGATCGGGCGCGTCATAGGCATAAGCCTTGTCGACCAGATTGAGCACCAATGCAATGTCCGGTCCGAGCGCGACGACTCCGTGCCAGACGCCGGGCGGAATGACGACGATGGCAGGCCTGAGCGCGCCGACGATCTTGTGCCAGACCGCGCCGAATGTCGGCGAGGCCTTGCGACCGTCGAACAGTGAGATGCGAACGCTGCCCACCGAGCAAAAAAGCCGGTCGGTTGTGACGCCATGGGCATGCCATCCCGTCACCGCGCCGGGATAAAGCGTGCGTTGAAACACCTGTCCGACGGGAAGCCCGTCCAGATCCCATTCCTCGCGAAAGATCTCAGTGAGGTAGCCGGTCGAAGTCGCGACAGGCCGGATTTCCTTGAGCGCGACGCCGTCGATTGTCGGCGCATCGACGACAAGCCAGTCAGGTGTCACGGTCTGCCGGTCGGGCGTGCCTGTCGCCATCCAGCCTTGCGGCACAGTATGATCGCTGTTGCTCATGACCGGCTCCCAAACCCCGGCAAATTGATAGGGGGACGCCGGAACATAAGCAAGTATGCGTCTGGCCTCACATACACAAAACCCGCCGGCGAGGCGGCGGGTTTTGATTGCTCTGCAGGCCGTCGATGGACTTAAGGAGTGCCGCTGCCACCGCCGGGGATGCCGGGTGCCAGCTTGGCGGCGCCGTTGATGACCTGGCTGAGGAAGTTCTGGTCCTTGCCGCCGGTCGGTGTCGTCCTGGAGATGAAGTCGAAGATCTTGCCGTCCTTCAGGCCGTAATTGGCAATCTGGGTCACGCGGCCGTCAGCGCCGAAATAGACCGCCAACACATGCTGGTCGATGATGTGCGGGTTGTCGAAGGCGACGTAGCGCTTGCGCGTCTGCGAGATATAGTAGAAGGCCTCGTTGTCGAAGGTCGCCGTCGTCGAGGGCGTGCCCAGCGCCAGCAGCACCTGTTCACGGCTCGATCCGACCGGCACCGAATCGATTGCCTGCTGGTCGATGACGTAGCCTTTGGTCAGCGTCTCGCTTGGATGGAGATCGCCGAACATCTTGGACGAATTGCAGGCGGAAAGCGCTGATACGACCATCAGCAGTGAGGCCACGCCCACCGGGGCGGGCGCAAGAAACGACTTGAATTTCAGCGCACCCAACAACAATTCTCCATCACATCCCCGCAACTTGCGCTGGGCCGCAAAACCGGTAAACCAGCTTGCATGCCGATGCAACAAGGCCAAATCAAACAACAGGTCCCCGGGAGACCGCCCTCAATGTTCCAGCGCCTTTTTGGCCGCGAACGCAATGCCAACCGCGCTATCACCGACGCGCTCTACGCACAAATCGTGGCGGCGGCGCGGCAAACGCTGTTTTATTCGGACTGGAATGTGCCGGATACGCCGCTCGGCCGCTTCGAGATGCTGTCGCTGCATATCTATCTCGTCCAGCACCGTCTGCATGGCGAGCAAGGCGTGGCGGCCGAGGTCGCGCAAGTGCTGATCGACGAGTTCTTCCTCGACGTCGATCATTCGCTTCGCGAACTTGGAATCAGCGACGTCGGCGTGCCCAAGCGCATGAAGAAGCTGGCAAGGATGTTCTACGGCCGGACGGCCGCCTATGATGATGCCCTCCGGGAAAACGACCGGGCGGCGCTTGCGGCGGCGCTTGCCCGCAATGTCAGGCCGGACGCGGGCCCCTGGCCGCAGGCCTCGCTGCTGGCGGATTATGTCTGCGATGCCAGCAAGAAGCTCGCCGCGCAGCCGACCGAATCGATCGCCGCCGGCACGGTCGCGTTCCCGGCGCCGGGGCCGCATGAAGGAGGCCAGCATGAAAGACGCTGAATTGCGCAGCCCGGTATCCTTTGTCGCCAATGTCGCGCGGCTGCCGCAAAAGGGCCTGCCGGTCCTGGTCGAGGCCGACCAGCGCCAGCGCGAGGCACTTGCCGCCGAATATGAGCTGCTTTCGGTCGAAAGCTACCGCGCCGAGCTGCTTGTTGCTTCGTGGAAGCGCAACGGCGTCAAGGTTACCGGCCGCGTCGAGGCCGAGATCACGCAGGCCTGCATCGTCACCCTGGAGCCGGTAAGCGCGCATATAGACGAGCCGGTCGAGGCGCTGTTCCTGCCTGAGCAGTCGAAGCTTGGACGCGAGGGCTTCGAGGGCGGCGGCGAGATCATTCTCGACGCCGATGGACCGGACAGTCCGGAAACATTCTCCGGCGACACGATCGACGTCGGTGCGCTGGCCGAACAGTTCTTCGGCTTGGCGATCGACCCCTATCCACGCAAGCCGGGAGCCTCGCTCGACGTCGCCGGCGACGATCAGGCCGAGGAAAGCGAATTCCAGAAAAAGCTGCGTTCGCTGCTCGGAAAATCCTGAGAGTGGTCCGGATTTTGGAAAAGTTGGTTGTGCGCAGGCGCAAAACCGCTATTTTCGCCGAACCTTCGCGAGCCCCCTTACCTTGGCAGGCGTCCGCCGCTAGCCAGGCAAACCGTGAGAAAAACACCGAGTGATCAGGATTTCCATCGATGCCATGGGCGGCGATCACGGACCGAGCGTGGTCATCCCGGCGCTGATGACGGTCGTCATCCGCCGCCCTGACATCCGCTTCGTCATCTATGGCCGCGAGGACGTGGTGCGTCCCGAGCTCGCCAAGTTCCCGAAACTCGCCGAAGTAAGCGAGTTCGTCCATTGCGAGATCGCTGTGCGCATGGACGACAAGCCGAGCCAGGCTCTACGCCACGGCCGCTGGAAGTCGTCGATGTGGAAGGCCGTCGAGGCGGTGAAGAGCGGCGCCGCGCAGGCCTGTATCTCGGCCGGCAACACCGGCGCGCTGATGGCGATGTCGAAATTCTGCCTGCGCACCATGGCCACCATCGACCGCCCCGCGATCGCGGCGCTCTGGCCGACGACGCGTGGCGAAAGCGTCGTGCTCGATGTCGGCGCCACCATCGGCGCGGACGCGCATCAGCTGATCGATTTCGCCATTCTGGGCACCGGCATGGCGCGCTCGGTGTTCGGCATCGAGCGCCCGAGCGTCGGCTTGCTCAATGTCGGTGTCGAGGAGATCAAGGGCCAGGAAGAGGTCAAGGAGGCCGGCCGCATGCTGCGCGAGGCCAACATGGCCTCGATGAACTACCGCGGCTTCGTCGAAGGCGACGACATCGGCAAGGGCACGGTCGACGTGGTGGTCACCGAGGGCTTTGCCGGCAACATCGCGCTCAAGACCGCCGAGGGCACGGCAAGGCAGATCGCCGGCTACCTTCGCGCCGCCATGAGCCGCACGCTCATGGCCAAGATCGGCTATGTCTTCGCCAAGGGCGCCTTCGACCGGCTGCGCGAGAAGATGGATGTCGGCCGCTCCAATGGCGGCGTCTTCCTGGGCTTGAACGGCATCGTGGTGAAGAGCCATGGCGGCGCCGATTCGGATGGCTTCGCCGCGGCGATCGAGCTCGGCTACGACATGGTGCGCAACAATCTGCTTGACCGGATCGAGGCCGACCTCGATCTGTTCCATGCGCGCAATCCCAATGCCCAGGCAAACAGGAAATCCGGCGTCTCCGCCGACGCCGAGGAATAGGAACGGACCTTGATCAGATCAGTCGTGCGCGGCAATGGTGCCGCGCTGCCCCGCCGCATTATGAAGAATGCCGACTTCGAAGGCATGGTCGAGACATCCGACGAGTGGATCGTCCAGCGCACCGGCATCCGCCAGCGCCATGTCGCGGCCGATGACGAGACGACGGCCTCTCTGGGCGAGGCGGCGGCGCGCGCCGCGCTCGACAGCGCGGGCATGACGCCAGCCGATATCGACCTCATCATCCTGGCGACTTCGACGCCCAACAACACATTCCCGGCGACCGCCGTTGAGATCCAGAACAAGCTCGGCATGCATCACGGCTTTGCCTTCGACATGCAGGCCGTCTGCTCTGGCTTCGTCTATGCCGTCGCCACCGCCGACCTTTATATCCGTGGCGGCTTGGCCAATCGTGTCCTGGTGATCGGCTCGGAGACATTCTCGCGCATCCTCGACTGGAACGATCGCTCGACCTGCGTGCTGTTCGGCGACGGCGCCGGGGCGCTCGTTCTCGAAGCCCAAGAGGGCGCCGGCGCGATCACCGACCGCGGCGTGCTGGCGGCGAGCCTGCGCTCCGATGGCGTGCATAAGGACAAGCTCTTCGTCGATGGCGGGCCTTCGACGACGGGAACCGTCGGTCATCTCAGGATGGAAGGCCGTGAGGTGTTCAAGCATGCCGTCGGCATGATCACCGATGTCATCGAGGCGACCTTCGGCGAGGCCGGCATAACGGCGCAGGACCTCGACTGGTTCGTGCCGCATCAGGCCAATAAACGGATTATTGACGCTTCCGCCAGGAAGCTCGGGATAGCCGAGGAGAAAGTTGTGGTCACCGTCGATTTACACGGTAACACCTCGGCTGCCTCGGTGCCGCTGGCTCTCTCGGTGGCCGTCGCCGACGGCCGCATCAAGAAGGGCGATCTGGTGCTTCTCGAGGCGATGGGTGGAGGCTTCACCTGGGGCGCGGTGTTGCTCCGCTGGTAAGTGCCGAACGCGCCGGTTCGGTCCTTGACCTTGCCGGATCAATTACTTAGGCTCTGCCTTTGGCTGTATCGATTTACATTTTCTGCGAGCAGATGGGACGGTCGCATGGGGGAAAGACACTGACGCGTGCCGACCTTGCTGAAGCCGTTTATCGGAAGGTTGGCCTGTCGCGGACTGAATCGGCGGAACTCGTCGAAGCCGTGCTGGATGAAATCTGCGAAGCCATCGTTCGGGGCGAGACGGTCAAGCTTTCGTCCTTTGCCACCTTCCACGTCCGCTCCAAGAATGAGCGCATCGGCCGCAATCCCAAGACCGGTGAGGAAGTGCCGATCCTGCCGCGCCGGGTGATGACGTTCAAATCGTCGAACGTGCTCAAGAACCGGATTCTGCGCTCGCACCAGAACAGCAAGGGCAAAGGCGGCAAGTAGTTTGCTGGCGAATGCGGTTGAAAACCCCCGGCCGTTTTGACGCTGGGCTTGAATATCGCTCCATAAATCGCTGAAATAAGGGGCGATTCGGCATCATGCGCCGGATCGTGGTCCAGTGTGGAGGATTGGCCCATGGACAAGAGCCCCGATGCTTTCCGCACCATCAGCGAAGTCGCGGAGGATCTCGACCTGCCGCAGCACGTGCTGCGTTTCTGGGAGACGCGCTTCACCCAGATCAAGCCCATGAAGCGCGGCGGCGGCCGTCGCTATTACCGGCCGCAGGACGTCGAGCTGATCAAGGGCATCCGGCACATGCTTTACGATCAGGGCTATACGATCAAAGGCGTACAGAAGCTGTTGCGCGAGAACGGCAACCATTTTCTGGTCGCCATCGGCAATGGCGACATGGCCGCGGTGGAGGCGATCGCCCAGCGCCGTCAAGCCGAGCAGGTGCCGCTGACGGCGGCCGCGCAGCCGCGCGGCGATGAGGATGCGCTCGTCGGCCAGCCGAAGGTGAAGCCCAGCCGCCGTTTCTTCGGTCTCGGCAAGAGTGACGACGAAGGTCCGGTGCAACCGGACGCCTCAAAGTTGTCGCGTGACAATCGCGCCTTGCTGCAGGAGGCGCTGTTCGACTTGCTGGAATGCAAACGCCTGCTCGACCAGGTTCGTTGAAGGCATCATTCCACGTGATGCCGCGCGGTCGGACCGCCGGAACTGGCCCGTCGTCCGTGCGTTAGGCCTTCTCGAAGAGAAGGACAATCAGCATGGCATCGTTTTCGACCCTCTCCGACCTCGACATCGACAAGCAGGTCGCGGCGCTCTCGCGGCAATTGAACGACCTCAAGAAGGTTTTGGCCAGGCGCGGTGACGCCTATTATGAGGATGGCCGCGAGGCGGCGTCCGACTATTACTCGCAACTTGCCGACCGCCTTCACGAGGCGCTGCCGGCAATAAGGCGCAGGGCAGGGTGATCGAGCGGACGGCGCGCGACCATCCGGCCACGACCGCCGCCGTCGGACTTGTCGTGGTCGGACTGCTTGCCGGCCTTTTGATCAGTCGGCGCTGATCTTTTTTGGAACGGCCTTAGAAATGGCGGCCGCGTTTTGCGACCGCCATTTCCATGCCGTGGGTGGCGATCAGCGAACGGGCTTGAAAGCCAAGATGACGAGGAGGAGTCGAACCGGCCGGCCGCGGCCTGCGCGGCCTCACATGGGCGGCGCGATGCCGTGATTCCCGACCACCACCCGGTTCGCGAGGAGCTTGCCGTCGCTGCCGCGTTGGGCGTTGACGAACACCGCGACGCCCGGCGCGAGATCCGCCGGCGTGGCAGCGGCGAATGTCACGATCGGCGTCGTCTGGGGGATCGCGATCTGCTTTTTCTGGCCGTTGTCATAGGTGAGCGTGACCGTGCGGCCTTGGATTTCGGTGACGTCGGCGACGGTGCCGTTGGTCATCCGGCTGTTGGGCTGCAGATCCCAGTCGCGGTCGCCTTCTCCCGTGCCCTTCAGCGCCGCGGGAAAGATGACGACTTCCAGCGCCCCGCTGCCGCCATCGGCCTTGGAAATCGAGGCGATACCGAGAAAATCACCCTGCTTGATATCGGCGGCCGACCCCTTGGCGACACCCGAAATCTTCCAGCCGTCGGCAAGCTTGATCGCATCGGTTTTGCCGTCGCGGTCCTTCACCGTCAGTGTCGATCCGGCAACGCCGACGACAGTGCCTCGAACGCGAGTGGCGTCCGCCGCCCATGTTTCCGTCGCGCCGATGACGCCCGAGATTGCGCCGAGCACAATTGCGAATGATTTCAAATTCATGGCATTCGATCCTTCCGTGAAACGCCCTTCGCCCGGGTTTTGGCTGCCGGTGACGGCTAGCTAACGAATCGAGGCGTCGAAAATGCCGGCGAAACTGGTCGCCGAGCTTCAAAAGAACTTGATTGGGCGCCACGCGACCTTACATGTGGGAGGCCTGCGATACCGGCCGGAATGCCGCTTCACGATGGCGTGACGGCCTAAGCTCTTGGCAAATCATTTGTTAACGAGCATTCTCCCGCCAGTCTCAGGCAACGCCACATTTCATCCGACCTGTTTCATCCAAAGGAGTTGCCATGCCCAACACCGCACGGAACGCCGTTTCCAACGACATCATTGCCGCGCCCGGCCTCAATCCGCTGAAGGCCGCTCGCGAAACGAGGGGATATACGATCGAGGAACTGTCTTTGACCTGCGGCCTGGCCGTGGGCGAGATCGTCGACATCGAGGACGGCAAGGACGCCGATCCCGCCAAGCTCCGGCGCATCGCTTCCGCGCTGCAGATGCCGGAAGAGGAATTGATCAAAGTGCCGGCCGCCGATAATCGGCCCACGCATCAGTAGAGGCGCGAAAAGCGTCCATTCGAGCCCGCCGAGGTTTTACCCGGCGGGCTTTTTAATGCCTGAATGGCGGGAAGCGCTGGCCCTTGCCAACAATGGTTTAGCCGTGCGATTCGCCGACCGCTGCTATCCGACAGACCTGACGAGGGGTCCACCATGAGCTTGGAATCGGTTCGCGCTTTCTTTGCGCGGCATGCGCCCGACATCGAAGTCATCGTCACCGAGGCCAGTTCGGCCACCGTGGCGCTGGCGGCGGAAGCCCATGGCGTGATGCCCGCGCAGATCGCCAAGACGATCTGCCTGCGTGTTGGCGACGAGGCCATGCTGGTCGTCACCAGCGGCGTCGCCAGGCTCGACAACCGCAAGTTCAAGGACAGGATGGGCGGCAAGCCGCGCATGTTAGGCGGCGAGGAGGTGCTGGCCGTCACCAGCCATCCGCCGGGCGGCGTCTGTCCGTTTGGCCTGCCGGCGCCGCTTCCCGTCTATTGCGATCTGTCGCTCAAGGCCTTCGACGAGGTCGTCCCCGCTGCCGGCGCCACCAACGCCGCTGTGCGCATCACGCCGCAGCGCATGGCCGATCTGGTCGGCGCCATATGGGTCGACGTTTGCCAGTAACAATTGCCGCCTAGATATCTCCTTGCGGTCCGTCGAGCGGCCTTGGCTGGCATTCGGCCGCAGGCGCACTCTCGCATTGGGTTTGATGGCGGCGCTCATGGTCCATGCCTTTCGCGGCCGCGCCTCGACCAATCCGAAAGCGTCGACTAACGGCCAAAATTTTGGACATTAGTCTTGACAGAAATACATATGTTCAATACCCGTCAAACAATCAAACAGCATGCGATATGGGAGGAATAAGCGGCATGGCTTCCAATATTTCGTTGACGGGCCTTGCCCGGGATCTCGAGGAACGCCGCAAGTCCGGAAAGCCCATCCGCATCGGCCTCATCGGCTCAGGCGAAATGGGAACCGACATCGTCACTCGCGTCGCCCATATGTCCGGCATCGAGATCGGCGCCATTTCCGAACTCAACCTGCCGGCGGCCAGCAAGGCCGTCGACATTGCTTTCCAGGAAACCGGACACGCGCGAGAGGTTTCCAACGCCTCGGCCATGACCGCTGCCATGGAGGCGGGCAAGATCGCCGTCACCAGCGATTCCAGTCTTGTCATCGGCAATGACCTCATCGACGTCGTGATCGACGCGACCGGCGTTCCGGCCGTCGGCGCCGAGATCGGCCTGCGCGCCATGGAGCACGGCAAGCACCTGGTGATGATGAATGTCGAGGCGGACGTCACCATCGGCGCCTATCTCAAGGCCGAGGCCGACCGGCTTGGCGTCACCTATTCCCTGGGCGCCGGCGACGAGCCGTCTTCCTGCATGGAGCTGATC
This sequence comes from Mesorhizobium sp. M2A.F.Ca.ET.043.05.1.1, assembly GCF_003952445.1. Lineage (NCBI taxonomy): Bacteria > Pseudomonadati > Pseudomonadota > Alphaproteobacteria > Hyphomicrobiales > Phyllobacteriaceae > Mesorhizobium > Mesorhizobium sp. M2A.F.Ca.ET.043.05.1.1. The sequence continues at coordinate 2,063,873 of NZ_CP034446.1, read as the reverse complement.
GAGTTCGTCTCCGCCATGGGCCATCCGATCGTTGCCGCCGGCAAGGGCAAGAACAACCCGCTCAACATCGACGCCACGCCTCCGGACTATGAGGAGGAGGCGAAGCGCCGCCACATGAATGTGCGGATGCTGGTCGAATTCGTCGATGGTTCGAAGACCATGGTCGAGATGGCGGCGATCGCCAACGCGACCGGGCTGGTGCCCGACAAGCCGGGCATGCACGGCCCGGCGGCCACGCTCGGCGAATTGTCGAAGGTGCTGGTGCCCGAGAAGCACGGCGGCGTGCTGTCGAAGGTCGGCGTCGTCGACTATTCGATCGGCAAGGGCGTGGCGCCGGGCGTCTTCGTCGTGGCCGACATGTCGCATCCGCGCATCTCGGAGCGCATGGAAGACCTGAAGATGGGCAAGGGTCCGTACTTCACCTTCCATCGCCCCTATCACCTGACCTCGCTGGAAGTGCCGCTGACCTGCGCCCGCGTCGTGCTCTACGGCAAGGCCGACATGGTGCCGCTGGCAAAGCCGGTCGCCGAGGTCTGCGCCGTCGCCAAGAAGGACCTGAAGCCCGGCGACAAGCTCGATGCCATCGGCGAGTATTGCTACCGCGCCTGGATCATGACCGCGTCGGAAGCCCATGCGGCGCGTGCCATCCCCTGCGGTCTGCTGCAGGGCGGCTCGGTCACCGCGCCCATCAAGAAGGGCGAACTCATCACCTATGCCAATGCGGCGCCCGCGCCGGGCTCGAAGATCGCCGAGCTGCGCGCCCGCCAGGACAAGCTCGTCTACGGAACCGTGGAGGCGTGATCATGGCCGGAGCCAGCAAAGCCGTCATGGATAGCCGGGCCAACCTGCCTTTCGTCTATCGCCAGTACAGTCCCGAGCAGCTGAGACAGGTCCTTCACAAGATGTACCTCATCCGTCGCTTCGAAGAGGGCGCGGAAGAGTGCTACATGCGCGGCCTCATCCACGGCACCATGCACCTGTCGATCGGGCAGGAAGCGAGCGCCATGGGCATCTGCATGCCACTCGCCGAGGACGACCAGATCACCTCGACGCATCGCGGCCATGGCCATTGCATCGCCAAGGGTGCCGAGGTCAGCCGCATGTTCGCCGAGTTCTTCGGCAAGACCACCGGCTACTGCAAGGGCAGGGGCGGCTCCATGCACATCGCCGATGTCGCCAAGGGCAATCTCGGCGCCAACGGCATCGTTGCCGGCGGCATTCCGATCGCCGTGGGCGCAGCACTTTCATCCAAGAGGATGAAGACCGGCAAGGTCGTGGTCTCCTTTTTTGGCGACGGCGCCAACAATGAAGGCGCCTTTCACGAGGCGCTGAACATGGCGGCGATCTGGAAGCTGCCGGTGATCTTCGTGTGCGAGAACAACGGTTACGGCATGTCGACCTCGACGGCGCGCTCGACCGCGGTGAAGAACATCGCCGAGCGGGCGGCCGCCTATTCGATGCCGGGCGTCATCGTCAACGGCAACATCTTCTCCGAGGTGGCCGAGGCGTCCTTCAAGGCGGTTGAGCGGGCGCGCGCCGGCGAGGGGCCGACGCTGATCGAGTCCAAGACCTACCGCCACCGCGGCCATTCCAAGAGCGACCGCAACCGCTACCGCACCAAGGAAGAGATCGAGGACTGGATGGCGAACCGCGATCCGATCACGCTCTTCGAGACCGAGCTGCGCGATTTCGGCTTCATCGACGACCGGGGCATTGAGGCGATCCGCGACGCGGTCGCCAAGGAGATCGCCGACGGCATCGAATTCGCCAAGGCGAGCCCGGCGCCGGAGATCACCACCCTTCAGAATTATGTTTACACGGAGCACGCCTGATGGACGCCGCGGTGCGTGAACTGAGCTACGCCCAGGCGATCCAGGAAGCCATGGCGATCGCCATGGACATGGACGAGCGCGTCTTCCTGATGGGCGAGGACATCGGCGTCTATGGCGGCGCCTTCCAGGTGACCGGCGACCTCGTCGAGCGCTACGGCACCGACCGGGTGATCGACACGCCGATCTCCGAACTGGGCGGTGCCGGCGTCGCGGTGGGCGCGGCCGTCACCGGCATGCGGCCGATCTTCGAATTCCAGTTCTCGGATTTCGCGACGCTCGGCATGGAGCAGATCGTCAACCAGGCGGCCAAGATGCGCTTCATGCTCGGCGGCGAGGTCTCGGTGCCGGTGGTGATGCGTTTCCCTGCCGGCTCCGGCACGGGTGCCGCCGCGCAGCACAGCCAGAGCCTGGAGGCTTGGCTCGGCCATGTGCCTGGCCTCAAGGTGATCCAGCCGGCGACGCCGCACGATGCCAAGGGCATGCTGCTTGCCGCTGTCGCCGACCCCGACCCCGTCATGATCTTCGAGCACAAGCTGCTCTACAAGATGAAGGGCCATGTGCCGGAAGGCCACTATACGGTTCCGATCGGCAAGTCCGAGATCCGCCGCGAAGGTCGCGACCTCACCATCGTCGCCACGTCGATCATGGTACAGAAGGCGCTTGACGCTGCTGCCGCGCTGGAAGGCGAAGGCATCGACATCGAGGTGGTCGACCTGCGCACCATCCGCCCGATCGACAGGCAGACCATCATCGACAGCGTGAAGAAAACCTCGCGCCTGCTTTGCGTCTACGAAGCGGTGAAGACGCTCGGCATCGGCGCGGAAGTAAGCGCGCTTGTCGCCGAAAGCGAGGCCTTCGACTATCTCGATGCGCCGATCGTGCGCCTGGGCGGTGCCGAGACGCCGATCCCTTACAATCCGGACCTGGAAAAGGCGACCGTGCCGCAGGTTCCCGACATCATCACTGCTGCCCGCGACCTCGTGAAAGGGGTCCGTTGAGCGATGCCGACAGAAGTCATTCTTCCCAAGGTCGACATGGACATGGCGACCGGCCAGATCTCGCGCTGGTTCGCCGAGGAGGGCGCTCGCGTCAAGAAGGGCGACGTGCTCTTCGAGATCGAGACCGACAAGGCGGCGATGGAGATCGACGCGCCGGCCAGCGGCACGCTGCGCAACGTGACCGGCAAGGAGCGCGTCGACATTCCTGTCGGTGAGCCCGTCGCCTGGATCTATGCCGACGATGAGGTTTACGCGCCAATCTCCCCCCAAGTGGGGGAGATGTCGGCGAAGCCGACAGAGGGTGGCGCTGTCCCGCCAACGTCTCATTCCTTCGCGCCCCCCTCTGCCCTGCCGGGCATCTCCCCCACAGGGGGGAGATTGGCCAATCGCAGGGCGAGCGCGCAACGCCGCTGGCGCGCCGCTTGGCTCGTGAAGCCGGTCTCAAGATAGCCGAAATACAAGGCAGCGGTCCGCGCGGCCGTGTCGTGCGCGCCGACGTCGAGGCCGCGATCGCAGTGAAAGGCACGGCCACCCCTGCCAAGCCGGCCGCCGAGATTCCGGTCGAGGTCCCGTCCGCTCCGGTGCCCGCGCCGAAGCCGATGTCGGACGACCAGGTGCTGAAGCTGTTCGCCGAAGGCTCCTACGAGTTGGTACCGCATGACAACATGCGCAAGACCATCGCGCGCCGCCTGGTCGAGGCGAAGTCCACCATCCCGCATTTCTATCTGACGCTGGATTGCGAGCTCGATGCGCTCTTGGCGCTGCGCACGCAGCTCAATGCCGCCGCCCCGATGAGGAAGACCGACAAGGGCGAGGTTCCGGCCTACAAGCTTTCGGTCAACGACATGGTGATCAAGGCCATGGCCATGGCGCTGATGGCGGTGCCGGATGCCAACGCCTCCTGGACCGAGAACGCCATGGTCAAGCACAAGCATGCCGATGTCGGCGTCGCCGTGTCGATCCCCGGCGGCCTGATCACGCCGATCATTCGGCACGCGGACGAAAAGACGCTGTCCGTCATCTCCAACGAGATGAAGGACCTGGCCAGCCGTGCCCGCAGCCGCAAGCTGAAGCCGGAAGAATATCAGGGCGGCACGACGGCGGTGTCCAATCTCGGCATGTTCGGCATCAAGGACTTTGCCGCCGTCATCAACCCGCCGCATGCGACGATCCTGGCGGTCGGCGCGGGCGAGGAGCGGGCGGTGGTGAAGAAGGGCGAGATCAAGATAGCCACCGTGATGTCGGTGACGCTCTCGACCGACCATCGCGCGGTCGACGGCGCGCTCGGCGCGGAGCTCCTCGGCGCCTTCAAGCGCTTGATCGAAAACCCGATGGGCATGCTGGTGTAAGCCAACTCCTGCAGGCCTTTGATCCGGCTTGATCTTACGCTACGGGCCCTGTGATCACCGACTTGTCAGGCCGGCAGCTCGCGCAAATCCCGGCCCGGTGCTTGAAGCCGCCGCCATTTCGTTCCACATCGGGCGCAATGAACGGCAAGATGCGGGAATGGTTTCGGAATTGGCGATGGGCCTTGGCCGCATCGCTGTTCCTGCATGTCCTGATTGCCGCGTTCCTGTTCTTTGGCCTGCCGAGGCCCGAGCAACAGCCGGACCAGCAGGAACAGCCGGTCAACGTCGCGATCGTGCCGCCGCCGGAACAGCCAAAGCCGAAGCCCGCTCCGAAGCCGCCGGACCCGAAACCTGAACAGAAGGTCGAAAAGCCGCCTGAGCAGCCGGCTCCGCGGCCACCACCTCCGCAGCCGCCGAAGCCGCAGGACATCCCGGTTCTGAAGCGCGTTTTCCAGTACGGCGAGAAGGATACCGGCCCGGAGAAATCTCTGAACGGGGGCAGCGCTCCGGCCAACGCGCCATCGCCGACCCAGGATGAGCCCGCGAAGCCGCCGGTCGCGCCGAAGCCCGCGCCCGGCCAGCCCGCTTCGCCTGCAACGCCCGAGCAGCAGCAGCCGGATTCCAATAAGGCTCAAGAGAAGCCGGCAACCGCAGCGTCGGACGAAAAACCCGCGCAAAGCGAGGAGAAACAAACCACTAAGGATGCCGACAAGCAGCAGCCCGACAAACAAGAGACGCCGCCGCAAACCACCGAGCAGCAAGCGGCCGTGCCGTTAAAGCCATTGTCGGCCGAATCAGGCGACAAGCCCGCGCCTCCACCCATGGCCGAAAAGGCAAAGCCCAAACCTTCCAAGGCGATGAAGTTCAAATCCGCAAGAGCCTTGAGAGCGCCGAGCTTGAACCCAGAGAGATCAAATCCAGCCGACAGCGCGGCTGCGGGAGCGCCGATCTATTCCGGCCTGCCGGGCGTCAGGAAACTTTACTCGCCGGGTGCGACCGGCAATATGCAGGCTACGAGCTCGATGGAGAACGTGCCGCGCGATCAACGCATCGCCAATCTTTGCGCCAACGTCCTGAACCAGGAACTGCAAAGTGCCGACTACGCGCCGAAATGGCTGCCGACCATCCCCCTGAAGCAGGGCAATGTTCTCAACCCTCCGCAGGCCGCCTTCAGCACGACAACCCAATGGTACGATCTGAGCTTCCGCTGCGAGGTCGACGCCGATGCAACGAGGGTCCTGTCCTTCAACTTCCGTGTAGGGGATTGGTGCCGCCGGGGGACTGGACCCGGCGTCGCTTCCCCAGTCTCCGCTAGCTTAAGCCGGCACGCCGAGCTCGGCTAAGTGTCGGGCAACCTCATGCCAGTCGGCGCAGACAAAATCGGCGCCGGCAGCCTTCAGCCGCGCGCCGTGCTCGGGATAGGTGTGACCGCCGCCGGTATAGCCGATCGCGATCATGCCGGCAGCCACCGCGCCCTGAACGCCGAAGGGCGAATCCTCGACCACGATACAGTCGGGCGGCTTCGCGCCCATCTTCTCGGCGGCGTAGAGGAAGATGTCGGGCGCTGGCTTGCCGTTCTTCACCATCGAGGAGGAAAAGATCGCCTCGCCGAAGAAACGCGACAATCCCGTCACCGACAGGCTGTGGTTGATGCGCTCGACCGAGGACGACGAGGCGACGCAACGGTTTCCGGCAAACGCGCTGAGGAATGGCGCGATCCCCGCCGTCGGCTTCAACTCCTCGGAGAAGAGCAGCTTGGTCTCGGCCCAGATGTCGCCATCGGCCGCCGGGGGGAACTGGTGGCCGGTCAGTTCCTTGATCTTCACGATGATGTCGGCCTGCTTCATGCCGATGCATTGCGCGATGATGCCGCCATGCACGCCCGGCATGCCGTGCTTCTCATAGACGCGCTCGTAAGCCTTGGCGGCCAACGGTTCGCTGTCGACGAGAACGCCGTCGCAATCGAAAATCATCAGTCTAGCTTGCGCCACGCGCCTCTCCCAGCTCCTGTGCTAATGCGCACATCGCTATCGGTAAATAGTCAGATGTTCAATAGTAAGGCGGCTACGTCTCCAGCGGCTCAAAGCTGGCGCAACGCCTCGCTTACCGGCGAAGATCCGAGCGCGCGCTGCATGGCCTGGCGTGACTGGGCGCGGTCGGGTGTGATCCAGTTGGGCTCGGCGCCGAGGAAGCGGTCGAGGAATGCCACGGCATAGGCGGGCATTTCCGTTGCGTTCTCGCGGTAGGACCACCAGGTGCGCAGGTCGTCGGCGCATTTATCGATGCTGGGCGCGGTGCCGAATTCCTGCTCGTGCACTGCCAGGATCGCCGACACGCAGTAGTTGGTATAAAGGAAACCTTCCGGCCAGAAGCGCACGATTTCCGCCGTGCCGGCATTTGCCTCGGTCTCGATCATTTCCTTCAGACCTGAGACCTCCCGCGCCGGCGCCTGCCGGATCAGCTCACGCAGCACCAGTCCCGCGGCGAAGACGATGAAGTCCGCGCGGTCGACCGCCGCGAATCGCTTCTGCGCTTCCATGACCTCGATCCAGTCGAGGAAGGCGCGCGTCAGCTTGGCCTCGTCGATCTCGAAGCGCACGCCGAACGTTTCCGACACCACCTTCGCACTGCTGCGGAAGGTGGCGCGGAACCAGCGCAGCTGCCGCAGCCGGTGGCGAAGGTCCGGCATAAGCGCCAGTTCGTGCCTGAAGGGCAGGTCCATGTCTCACATCCCGTTTGACGACAGGCTAGCACAGCGCCGCCGATGCCGAAATCGGCCGGTCGCCTGTGGAGCGTTGCGGCCGCTAATATAATACATGTTGACATTCGAGGAAACAAATGTTCTCACTTTCGGGTCATCTCGCCTCCGTCCAATATGTGCCGGAGGAAGAGAATCGGGAGGAGACCGAAATGGCGATCTGGCAGTGGGCACTGCTTCTGCTGTTTGTTGTATGGGCGCTGCAATCATTGGGCGTCTGGCTGCAGATGCGGCACTATTCGGATGTCTTCAAAGGCGTCACCAGCCAGTACAAGGACGGTTTCGTCGGCGCGGGCAATTTCCGCGGACGCCTGGCCAAGGGCACCATCGCGCTCATCGTCGTGACGCCGGATCTCATCGTGCGCCGCATGATGGTCATGAGCGGCCGTTCGGTGCTGACCAAGTTCAAGCGACATGAAGAATTCGAGGGCATCCCCCTCGATCGACTCCGGTCCAACCCTGCGATCATGGGGGAGGGGGAACCCGGTGTGGCCGAGGCTGTGAAACGGGCGATCGAGCAGATCGACCGCGCACGGTCGGAGCCGGGGAAGAAGCCGGGCCTGGCCGGCTTGAACATAGCAAGGGCTTAAACGACGCCGGCAGCCGGCTGGGAATGACCGGCAGGGGTCATAAGGAGGAGAAATGTCTGTAATTACACTATTTGCGCAGCATGCGGACCTCGCGGTGCACAACCTGCATGTCGCAGGCACCATGGTCTCGGATGCTGCCTGGCACGGCAAGCTCGGCGTCGAGCATGCCACCGATCATCTCGTGGTCCTGGCGCAGGCCACGACCGACAACGCGCCGGTCACCGCCGATCAGCTCAAGGAACAGCTGAAGAATGTGCAGCAGGAAGAGCAGCTCGGCTGGCTGACTGCGATCGGCAAATATTTCATCGGCATCTTCCAGAAGGGCGGCGAAGTGTTCGCCGGCTTCGTCACCGGCATCATCCCGACCCTGGTCGTGCTGATGACGGCCTTCTACGCCGTCACCGAGCTGGTCGGCGAGGAGCGCGTCCACGGCTTGGCGCGTGGCGCCGGCCGCATCGCGCTGACCCGCTACACCGTGCTGCCTGTGCTCTCGGTGTTCTTCCTCACCAACCCGATGGCCTATACCTTCGGCTCCTTTCTGGAAGAAAAGCACAAGCCTGCCTTCTATGACGCGGCGGTGTCCTATGTGCATCCGCCGCTCGGCCTCTTCCCGCACATCAACCCCGGCGAATATTTCGTCTGGGGCGGCATGCTGGTGGCACTGCTCGACCTCGAGAAGCGCGGCGTTATCGCCAACGGCTATCACGTTAAGGTGGCCATCTGGTACGCCATCGTCGGCCTCGTCGTCATCCTGCTGAAAGGCATCCTGACCGAGCGCATCACCGCCATCATGGCACGCCGCCAGGGCGTCGAGCTCTAAAGCGGGAGGACACCATGGCCAAGACATACAAGGCAGTAAAGATATCGAGAGGCTCGACCGGCTGGGGCGGTCCCCTGGTCATCGAGCCGACCGAGCAGCGCAACAAGGTCGTGTCGGTGACCGGCGGCGGCATCCATCCGGTGGCGCAGCTCATTGCCGACATGACCGGCGCCCAGGCCGTCGACGGATTCAAGTCGCCGCCGATCGAGAGCGAGATGGCGGTCGTCGTCGTCGACTGCGGCGGCACCGCGCGCTGCGGCGTCTACCCGCGCAAGCGTATCCCGACCGTCAATCTGACGCCGGTCGGCCAGGCGGGTCCGCTCGCCCAGTTCATAACGGAAGACATCTACGTTTCGGGCGTGAAGCCGGCCAATGTCACAATGGCGGACGGATCCGAAGCGGTCACCACTGCGGGGGAGCAGCAACGATGAGTTCAAGCAACAACACCACTGCCAGGGCGGCCGAGCCGCTGCCGAGCGAAGGCGGGCTTATCGGCCTGATCAGCTCGATCGGCCGCGTCATGGGCCGCGTGGTCGGCATCTTCTTCAACTCCGGCCGCCGCACCATCGACCAGGTCGTCCGCAACGTGCTGCCCTTCATGGCCTTCGTGACCATGCTGATCGGCCTCATCCTCTATACCGGCATCGGTGACGTGCTGGCGCAGCCGATGGGTCCGCTGGCCAACAACATCGTCGGCCTGCTGATCATCTCGGCCATCTGCGGCCTGCCGTTCCTGTCGCCCATCCTGGGACCGGGCGCGGTCATCGCCCAGGTCATCGGCGTCGCCATCATCGGCCCACAGATCGCCAACGGCACCATCTCGCCTGCAATGGCGCTGCCGGCGCTGTTTGCCTACAACACTCAGGTGGGCTGCGACTTCGTTCCCGTCGGTCTGGCGCTCGGTGAGGCCAAGCCGAAGACGATCGAAATCGGCGTGCCGGCGGTGCTCATCAGCCGCCAGATCATGGGCCCGGTCTCCGTGCTGATCGCATGGGTCGTGTCCCTGATCGTGTTCTAAAGCAGCAGCAATAAAACGAGGTTCGTCATATGTCGGTTCTTCTCAAGACACGGGTCACGGCAATTGGACCCGAAGTGGCGGACCTCGCCGAGGGCGGCGTGCTCATCCTGTTCGCGGATGGCTCGCCTCCCGAACTGGCCGAGGTCTCCGTGCTGCACAAGACGGAGGAAGGCCCGAGCGACGATGCGCCGGCAACAGGCGCCTCCATCACGCTCGGGCCGGTCTCGGCGACGATAACGGCGGTCGGCTCCACGGCCTGGAGCAAGGTCCGCGAGATGGGTCATGTCGTGATCTCCTTCAACGGAGCATCCGAGGCCGAAAGGCCGGGCGAGGTTTGCGCATCCGAGGTCGATACCGGAGCGCTCGTGGCCGCCCTGACACCGGGCGCTGTCATCACCATCGCCGCCTGATAATATCCGCGCTGTCTGTCGATAAGCGCCCAAACCTAGAGTATTGCCATGGAACGCTCGACCATCGTCAGAGTGCACGAAGGTTTGCACGCCCGTCCCGCCACGCGGTTCGTAAAACTCGCCAAGGGTTTCGAATCCGATGTCGAGCTGGTCAAGGACGGCAAGGCGGTCAGCGCCAAGAGCTCGGTCAAACTGATGCTGCTGGCGGTCAAGGAAAACCAGGAAGTCACCGTGCGCGCCAACGGCGCCGACGCCATCGAGGCGATCGAGGCGCTGATCGGCTATCTGGAGAATCCGCGCGCCGGTCTCGACGACGAGAGCGAAGCGGGTGAGGGCAGCTCTGAAACCGCAGCCGTCGCACTGGCGTCGGAGCCCGTGGAACCGGCTGCAGCATCGGCGGATGGAACGCCGAAACTCCAGGGCGTAGCCGCCAGTGAGGGCGTGGCGGTCGGGCCGGCCTTCGCCCATTTCCCGCCGGAGATCCAGGGGCCGGGCAGGCAGCTGCAGGCCGGTGAGATCGAAGGCGAGCTCGAGCGCTTCCGCAGCGCCGTCGCCAGCGTCCAGGCGCGCATGGACCGCACGCTTGCCGAGAACAATCTCTCCGCCGGCGACCGCGGCATCGTCGCAGCGCTGCGCGACATCGCCGCCGACGACAGCCTGACCGGCGAGGTCGAAAGACTGATCAAGGGCGGCGACGATGCGGTTTCCGCGGTCATCGCGGCCGCGTCCACCATCGCCGCCGATTTCAGCGCGGTCGACGACCATTATCTCAATGCCCGGGCCGACGACGTCCATGCCGTCGGCCGGCAGATCTGCCTGGTGCTGCTCGGCCAGGACGAAGTCAGCCTGGAGACCATTCCGCAAGGCGCGATCCTGATTGCCGACGACATCGGCGCCTGGGATCTGGCGCGCGCGCCGCTGAAGCGCATCGGCGGCGTGGTCTGCGGCCATGGCGGCGCCACCTCGCACATCGCCATCATCGCCCGCTCACACGGCATTCCGGCCGTGCTGGGTCTGGGAGACAAGGTCAACGAGTTGCGTGCGGCCAAGGAGGTCGCCATCGACGGCAATGCCGGGCATGTGATCGTCGATCCGGATGAGGCGACGCGCTCCGATTTCAACAAGCGCGTTGAAGCCGCGACGCAGGAGCGCGCCGGGCTGAAAGTGTTCAAGAGCGTGACGCCGACCCGCGCGGATGGCACGGTGATCGAGGTCGCGGCCAATATCGGCTCGCTGGAGGAGATCGAAGCGGCGCAGGAAGCCGGCGCCATGGGCGTCGGCCTGTTCCGCACCGAGCTGCTCTTCATGCGCCACATGCATCTGCCTTCGGAAGACATGCAGGCCGAGACCTACAGCGCCCTGGCCAGGGCGTTCGCGCCGCATTCGGTCATCGTGCGCACGCTCGACATCGGCGGCGACAAGCCGATCGCCGGCATCGAATTCCCCGACGAGGAGAATCCCTTCCTCGGCTGGCGCGGCATCCGCATGTGTCTGGATCGTCCCGACATCTTCAAGAGGCAGCTGCGGGCGCTACTCAGGGCCGCGGTTCACGGCAACATCAAGGTGATGCTGCCGATGGTCTCGGAAATCGCCGAGGTGACGCGGACCCGTGCGCTGGTCGATGAATGCGCGGCCGAGTTGAAGGCTGAGGGCGTGGAGCATGCAAGCTTCGACCTCGGCGTGATGATCGAGACGCCGGCCGCCGTGCTGATCGCGCCGGCGCTGGCGAAGGAAGTGGCGTTCTTCTCGATCGGCACCAACGACCTCACCCAGTACATCATGGCCGCCGACCGCCTCAATCCGACGGTCGCCAAGCTCAATGACGTGACCAATCCGGCGGTGATGTCGGCGATCGAACTGACGGCCAAGGCGGGTATCTCCGCCGGCATCATGGTCGGCATGTGCGGCGAAGCGGCCGGTCGTCCGGACCTTATCCCGGCCTTCATCGGGATGGGCCTGACCGAGCTCAGCATGAGCCCGGCCTCGATCCAGCGCGCCAAGAAGACCATCGCGGCCATTGCGGCCGAACGATAGCGGATCCCTCGCGGCGGTTACGTCAGATGCGCGAGCAGAGTGGCGAGAACCGGTGTCAGTTCCTGGACGGCATTGGCCTGGGCGCAAGCCTGCCGGATGCGATCCTCCCGCACTTCGGCCGCCAGCACCGCGATCTCGAGAATGTCGGGCTCCGGCGTGCCGCCGTCCGCCTTGGTCGCCAGTCCGCAGGCAAGCACGACGGGCGCCAGACATCTTATGTCGAGCGACCGGTCGGCCGTGGCCGCCTCGCCAGGCTGAACCGGACGGTGGTTGAGGCATTCGACGAGGAGAGCCGCGCAGGCCGCAGCGACCTGGTCGGTGGAGGCCGCATCCGCCGTCGCCCCAGCCAGAAGATCGGCATGGCGCTTGCGCATCGCGGCGTGCACGGCGGAAAAACTCGCCTCGTGCACGCGGGGATTGTCGACGCCGTAACCGGCCAGAACCGCGCGGGTCAGATAATACATGTCGCGCCTGAATTGACGTTCGCCGCCGATCTGCCGGTCTTCATCGCCGTCCGGGAAATAGGAGCGCAGGCTTTTCACGGTCGTTCCGTCGACCTTGAGCGGCCGGGAATGGGGAACGAAGGATTCGGCGATCGTCAGCGCGTCGTCGACAGCGCTCGCGGCGTGGCCGAGCAGGCTGCGGCCCGGAAAGGGAGGCAAATTCCCTGCTATATCATGAGACGTCTCGCCGGCGCTGTCGTGCCGGCTCTGGCGAATGGCGTCGCGCAGTTCCCGAAGCCGGTCCTTCAGGTTGGCGCGGACGTCCTCGGAGATTTGTCGCAGCATCGCCAATTGCCTCGAAATGCTGAAGTCGCTAACGGCTCGGGGGCGCCAGCCGCCCCTCTCTAGATTGTTCGTGTCGATTGGTAGATCAATAGACGATATTTAACCAGCACGCAGAATCGGCGACGGCATCTCGGAGGGGAACTTGGGCAGGCGACGGCAGGGCGAAGCTGAAAACGGCAAGGCGACAGCGGAGGCGGCCGAGCAGGTCGTCAATGAAAGCCGGACCGACCGGCTCAGGATCCGCGCCGCCTGGATGTATTTCGTCGAGCAGATGACACAGAACGAGATCGCCGATGTGCTCGGCGTCGGCCGGGTCACCATCGTGCGCATGCTGGCGGAGGCGAGGGCGCGCAACGAGGTGAAGATCACCATCGAGAGCGAGCTTCTGGAGATCGTGCGCCTGGAGCGCGCGCTGGAAAAGACCTTCGGCCTGCGGCAGGCGCTGGTGGCGCCGCTCTCCGACCCCAACGCCGATCCGATTCCGGCGATCGCCGCCAAGACCGGCATGTTCCTGTCGGACGCGATGAAATCCGGCATGCGGGTCGGCGTCGGCTGGGGCGTGACGCTGTTCCACACCTTGCCTTTCATCAGCGCCAAGTCGCTGACCGACTTCAGCGTCATCTCGCTGCTTGGCGGCGTTGGCGTCGCGCGCCGGGTCAACCCGGCCGAGTTCGCCTGGCGCTTCGCCCAGATTTTTCAGGGCGACGGCTATCTGATGCCGACGCCGGCCGTCGTCGACAGCATCGAGACCAAGATCGCGCTGGTCGAGCGCTGCGGCCTGCAGGAAATCTTCGAGATGGCCGACGCGCTCGATGCGGTCCTGCTGAGCGTCGGCGGCATCGCTTCGGCCACCACCTTCTCGCGCGGCGGTTTTCTCAAGGAGGCGGACCGGGAGGCTCTGCTTGCGCGTGGCGCCGTCGGCGACCTTCTGTTCCATTTCTACGACCGCAAGGGCGACCTGGTCGACCATCCCGTCAACAGCCATGTGATGTCGGTGGACGTCGATCGGCTGCGCAAGGCACCGATCCGAATCCTCACCTCCGGCGGAGCGGAGAAGACCGAGGCGCTGCTCGGCGCCATGAACCTGGTCGCGCCGACCGTGCTCATCACCGACGAGGAAAGCGCGCGCCGCATGCTGGCTGGGCATGCGGCATGAATCAGGCGACGGAAGGGCTTGCCCGTTCCGCAATTGAACCGCGGAGGAGCTTGCGGGCAGGCTCCTCCATCAGGATGAAGACGGCGACTGAAATAACGATCAGCAAGGGCTGATACAAAAGCCGTCCGACTGGCGCGCCGTCGGACGCTAGGTGCGCAGGTCAGCGGTTGGCGGGATGCGCTGGCCGGATCCGATCGCTCCGGGATACGCGCCAGCGCCTTCAGGTATCTCGACTTAGGTTGTCAAACTAGGACGAAGGGTCAAACCGATCAGTGGCGGAGACATAGTCCATCAGACTGGACCATCACGGACCTGGGTATCTTGTCTGAGAGGGTCGCCGCAAAACGCATGTTCGTCGAGGAAGGATTGCAGTATTGTGAAGTAGGCTTCCGGTTCCTCTAGGAATGGCGAATGTGAGCTGTTGGGAAAAACCACCATTCGGCTGTTCGGGAACATCTGCTGCATCAGTCGCGAACAGGCAGGAGTCAGAAGGTCGTGCTGGCCGCACAGCAGCAGCGTCGGCTGGCTAAGACGATGCAGTTGACCGAGCCTATCCCAGCCCTTCAGGTTGCCTGTGAACACAAAGTCGTTTGGCCCCTGGATGGCATTGAAAACGGCGGTGTTGACGTTGCGGACCGAGCGCAGCAGGGGTTCTGGTACCGTCTCGAGACGGCAGATATGGCGGTGCGTAAGAAGCTCGATGGCAGCCTGGTAGTCCGGATGGTCGAATCTGCCTTCGGCCTCGCAATGTCGCATCATGGCCGCTGTTTCGCTGTCGAGCGCGTCGCGTAGCATATCCAGCTGTTCCGTTAGGTGAGGAATGCTGGCCGCGCCGTCGACGATGATCAATGTCTTGATGGCGTTCGGATGGGTCAGCGAATATTCGATGCCGAGCATGGCACCCCAGGACTGTCCTAGGAGATGAACCTTGCCGAGATTGAGAGCATTCCTAACGATTTCAACCTCGTCGACATAGCGGTCTATGTTCCAAAGCCTCTCATCGTCGGGTCTGTCCGAGGCTCCGCAGCCGAGTTGGTCGTACGTGACAACGCGATATCGACCGTCAGCCAGCCATGAGTGGGTATCCCGAATATAGTCGCAGGACAGCCCCGGTCCGCCATGGAGGCAAAAGAGAACCTCTTCGCCGTTGCCGAAGCTGTAAGTCGCAACTTCGTAGCCATGCACCGGAATGCGCACGACCTCCTGTGGATGCGGTTTAAGGTCTCCCCCGTGCGTATCCATTCCGTCGTCCACCGCTTCTGATCCGTCGACACCGGAACCTAACCCGGCGACGGGGCGGACGATAGGGGGGCTGGTCGGCAGGGCGAGTGAACTCGCCTTTGTATGGTGGGTAGGCGCGTCATCGGAACATTCGCGGAGATGGTCTTCAAGGAATGCTTCTCGAATTAACGGAACGCTAAGCTGGTCGGTGGGTGCCGTTCATACTCTGCAGATGCTCAGGACCCACCAGGGATAAGCCAGCCAGAAGCCCCGGGCTGCCGACGCTGCTCTGTCCCAATCGCAGTCGTGCTCGTCCTCAAGGGACGCTCCGTGGGACGCGCGACGGCCGCTCCCGGGATCGGGCTTGGGTTCCAGACAACCCTTACAGCGCAAGGTGGCATGGTTGCGCGGAATCGGTCGAGTCGCTCTCCGGTCGATGAAAGCTCTGGGGCCAAGTCTCAGGTAGAAAATGGTCGGAGTGGCCGGATTCGAACCGACGACCCCTTGACCCCCAGTCAAGTGCGCTACCGGGCTGCGCTACACTCCGGACCGGGTGGCGATGTATCTTGATAACCCTGTGCGGGTCAACCGAATTCGGTGCCTATCGCGCAGGTGAAATTGCAAGAAGGGATGCGGGCCTCGCCAGCCGCAAGTCCCGCTGATGCCGGTACTCCAGCGCGATGGCGCCCCAGACCAGGCCGAGCAGCAGATAGAGATGGCGCCAGTGGTCGATGTCGATGAAGGTGCCGAGCCCGATATTGCCGAGATAGGCGACATAGGCGCAGAGCAGATAGGGCTGCCAGGGCCGGTCGCGCAAAAGGATGCGGAAGCCGGCGCCGATCGTCCATAAGGTCAGCGTCAGGAACGAGACGAAACCCAGCCAGCCATAGTCCATCAGCGCCTTCAGCCAGATGTCGTGCGTGTCCTCGCCATAGATCGTGCCGAAGACCAGCGGGCCGATGCCGAACGGGTGCTCCGTCGCCAGCTGGAAGCCGATCGCGTAGCGGGCGAAGCGGCCGAGTCGCGCCGAATCGTAGCTCTGCTCGAGCTGCGCGCGCTGGGTGAACATGTCCGACACGCCGGGCAGTTGCAGGATGATGAGGAAGGCGATGACCAGCAGCGCCACGGCGGCGACCGTCATCACCACGACCCGCAGCCGGAACTTGCCGCTGGCGCTCTGCAGGAACAGGCATGCCGTGAGCAGCACCGCCGACACCGCGAACATGCCCCAGGCGCCGCGCGAGAAGGAAAAGAAGATGCCGGCGGTGATGATGAGCAGCGGCATCGCAAGCAGCGGCATGCGCGACACCGGCCCGGTGAGCAGAAGGTAGAGCAGGTAGGTGCCGGGCAGCACCAGGAACGGCCCGAACACGTTCGGGTCCTGGAAGGCGCCGGCGGCGCGGTCGTATTTGGTGAACATCTCAGCGCCGGGAAAGACATGGAAATAGCCGGCGATGCCGAGCAGCGACGTCGCCACCGCCGACACGACATAGGCGATGAAGATCAGCCGGTAGAGGCTGGGCTGGACCGAGGTCACCGAGGCGAAGAACACCGCGCTGAAGGCCAGGAACAGCGAGACGGCGAGATAGAGCGGCGTGTTGGCGAGATCCGCCATCTGCGTCATGGCGATCATGCCGCCGATGTTCATCGCCACCAGCAGCACCAGCAAGGGAACGATCGCCCGCGAGATTCGAAGGCCGAACAGCGCCCAGACCGCGATCAGCCCGGCCATGTATATCTCGTAGGGCGCGGGCTCGCTGATGACGAAGCCTGAGAGCAGGATGCCGATGCCGATCGCGGCCGACGCGATCAGCGAGATCAGCTTCGCGTTGACCGCCGAAGGCGGCATTGCCCGCGGCTGCAACTCATGGGCGACGGCGCTCAATAGGCGTTTTCCGTGTTGAGCAGGCGGATCGGCGTCAGGAAGAGGATGCGCAGGTCGAACAGCATCGACCAGTTCTCGATGTAATAGAGGTCGTATTCGGTGCGCATGCGGATTTTTTCGTTGGTGTCCATCTCGCCACGCCAGCCATTGATCTGCGCCCAGCCGGTGACGCCGGGCTTCACCTTGTGGCGGGCGAAATAGCCGTCCACCACCTCGTTGTAGAGCAGGTTGTGCGACTGCGCGGCGATGGCATGCGGGCGCGGCCCGACCAGCGACAGCGAGCCGAAGAGCGAGTTGAAGAACTGCGGCAGCTCGTCGATCGAGGTCTTGCGGATGAAGCGTCCGACGCGGGTGACGCGCGGGTCGTTCTTGGTCACCGTCTGCTTGGCGGTCGGGTCGGACCGGTCGGTGAACATCGAGCGGAACTTGTAGACCTCAATGATCTCGTTGTTGAAGCCGTGCCGCTTCTGCTTGAACAGCACCGGGCCCTTGCTGTCGAGCTTGATGGCGATCGCGGTGGCGAGCATCACCGGCGAGAAGACGATGATGCCGACAAGCGAGAAGACGATGTCGAAGGCGCGCTTGGCGACCGAGTCCCAGTCGTTGATCGGCTTGTCGAAGATGTCGAGCATCGGCACGGAGCCGATATAGGAGTAGGCGCGCGGCCGGAACTGCAGCGCGTTGGAATGCGCCGAGAGCCGGATGTCGACCGGCAGCACCCAGAGCTTCTTGAGCAGTTGCAGGACGCGCGATTCGGCGGTCAGCGGCAGCGAAACGATCAGCATGTCGATGCGCGCGATGCGGGCGAATTCTATGAGCTCGGAGATCGTGCCGAGCTTCGGATAGCCGGCGACGATCGGCGGCGAGCGCTTGTCGTTGCGGTCGTCGAAGATGCCGCAGATGCGGATGTCGTTGTAAGGCTGCTTCTCGACCGAGCGGATCAGCTGCTCGGCGGCCTTGCCGCCGCCGACGATGAGGGCGCGGCGTTCCATGCGGCCATCGCGCGCCCAGCGCCGGATGAGCCTGGACATCACCAGCCTCAGGCCGAAGATCAGCACGAAGCCGACCACGAACCAGGTGCCGAACAGCAGACGCGAATAGTCTTCCGACGCCTTGATGGCAAAGGCGGTCAGCGCCATCAGCGCGAAGCTGCCGGCCCAGACAAGCAGCACCCGGCCGAAATTGGCCAGCGGGCGCATCAGCGCCGCGATCTGGTAGCAGTCGGTGACGTCGAGCAGCACCACGGCCAGGAACGATGTCGCCGCGATCGCCAGCGGGTATTGCCAGGCCAGATAATTGAAGAAGCCGACATAGTAGAAATAGACGCCGAGCCCCGACAGGAACAGCAGCGCGAACTCGACCATGCGCAGCACGCCGCTGACCATGATCGGCGACATGGTATCGCGCCGGTATTGCGAGGCGACCTGGCGCGCCACATCGTTGATGCCGCCGGGCTTTTCGCTTTCGGCGGGAGCGTCGTAGTTGCGCACCGCATCCATGGAAAAGCGGCGTGCGGGGTCGATCTCATTCATGGGAACTGTCCGCGAGCTTCGCGCAATTGCTTAGCAAAAGAGAGCTAAGAAAGGCTTGAAACAACCCGTGGTTTTGAAGCTGTTGTGCGGTTGCGAACCTACTTGTTCAGCGCCGCGAAATAGGCCTTCTCGATCTCGGCCGCCATCACGTCGGCGCCGAATCGCGCCTTCAGCTCGTCGGCCTGCGGCATCGCCTTGCGGTACGCTTCCATGTCTTTGATCGCCATGCCGATTTTGCCGGCAAGCTCGACGGGATCCGGCCGGATCAGGGCAGGGGAGCCCTCGCCGAAGACTTCCGGAATGCCGCCGACCGCGGTCGCGATCATCGGCATGCCGGCGGCCAAGGCCTCGAGCACGATATAGGGCATCGCCTCCGCGCGCGACGGAACCACGACCATCTCGGCCAGGGCGAAAGCTTTCCTCGCCGGCATCGGCGGCAGGAAGCGAACGCGGTTCTTGAGGCCGAGCCGCTCGACCTGCGCATGGTAGCGAGGCAGGTCGTCGCCATCGCCAACCATCACGGCGCTCAAGGGGCGTTCAAGCTCACTGCCGGCCAAGGCCAGCGCATCGATGAAGATATCCGGACCTTTCAGGTCGCGCATCATGCCGATGTACAGGAAATCGGCGGCATTCGTCGCCGCCGCCACCGATTCGAATTCCGCGGCGCGCAGGCCGTTATAGACGAGCCGGTTGGGTATGGGCGGCTCGCCGACCTTGCGCCGATAGGTTTTCCGCTCGTAGTCGGAAACGAACAACAGGCAGTCGGTGAAGCGCGCCATGAAGCGCTCCAGGCCGAAGAACAGCTTTCCCGTCGCCGTCGTTTCGTCATAGTGGAGGGAGCCGCCATGCGGCGAATAAAGGCGGGCCACGCGAGACCTTGAAACCCGCAACAGTGAGCCGAACAGCCGGGCATAGGCGCCACCCTTGGCGCCATGCCCATGCAGCACGTCCGGCCGCAATTCCTGAATGATTCGATAGGTGCGCCAGGCCGAGGCGAGGTCGCCCGGCCCGACATGACGCTGCATTGGCGTGCGATGGATGCCGAGCACGAGGCTGTCCTTCATCGCCTCGAACAGCCGCTCCTCGTAGTCGCCGCCGGTCGTCGAATCGCAGACGATTCCCACCGCATGGCCGGCGGCGACCTGCGCCTCGGTCAGGTCGCGCACATGCCGGAAGATTCCCCCGACAGGTGAGCGGAAGCAGTGGACGATCCTGAGGTTCACCGTCACGACGACTTTTTCAGAACAGGCGTTCGCGAACGTAGACGGTGTCGCCTGGCAGCAGCGGATCGGATGTCAGCACCCGTCCTGTCATCACCTTGCCGTTGATGTCGCGGGTGATGTCGACGCTCTCCTGATTGGCGCGCGGGGTGAAGCCGCCGGCGATGGCGACCGCCTTTTGCACGGTGAGCCCCGGCACATAGGAATACTGGCCGGCAGCGCCCACTTCGCCCATCACGAAGATCGGCCGGTAACGGTCGATCTCGACCGAAACGTCGGGATCGCGCAGATAGCCCTGGCGCAATTTGTCGGCGATCTCCTTTTCCAACTGCTGCGCGGTGTGGCCGCGCGCCGGCACGGCGCCGACCAGCGGGAAGGAGAGGTAGCCGGACTGGTCGACGCTGTAGGTGTTGGTCAACCCGTCCTGCTCGAACACCGTGACACGGACGCGGTCGCCGGCACCGAGCCGGTAGGGCTGGTCGAGCACTTCATGGAAGGCGGCGGGCGTCGGGCGATAGCTCGAGCAGCCGGTCAGCAGCGACAGGGCAAGCAAAGCGCGAAAGAGGGAAGCAGTGCTTTTCATGACCGGCCAGGAACCTTCATCGCTCTTGCCGCAAGCCGCGGCACAACCCCAGGAATGTGCGACCGTTATCATCCTGTTAGGGTTAATGGGCGGTAAAGGAGGGCGGCCGGGCAGCGTGCTGATCGGTAAAAAGCCCAATTGTTCTATTGCTTTCGCCGGATGTTCTTTGAGGATTGTCTAATAAGTGTGCATTCCGATCTTAACGGGTGAGTTACCATAGTTGTTTACGGTCCATCCTCGACTCAAAGTTCGGAGCAGGATGCATGTCCGTTCAGTCCGCGGCCGCAGATGTCGATGTCGACCTGAAACAGCTGTTCGCCAGCCTGGCGAGGAACTGGCTGCGCATTGTTCTCGTCACGCTGGTGGTCACCGGGCTCGCCTTCGCTTTGGCCTGGCTCGCGACGCCTTATTACAAGGCGACTGCCAAGCTGGAGATCGGCTCGCGCGAATCGGAATACACAAGGCCGCCGGGCACCAACGATGACGACAAGCCGATTCTCGACGAACAGGGCGTGGCGACTCAGGTCCAGATCATTTCCTCGCCCGATATCCTCAAGCAGGTCGCGACCAAGCTCGACCTGGACAAGCTGCCGGAGTTCGATGAAACGCTGAAGATGTCGGCGCTCGGACGCATCCTCGTTCTCGTCGGCTTGAAAAGCGACCCCTTCGATATTCCGCCGGAAGAGCGCGTGCTGAATGCCATGCACGACAAGCTCAATGTCTACGCCGTCGAAAAGACACGCGCGATTGCAATCGAGTTCTCTTCGAAGGATCCGAAGCTTGCCGCCGATATCGCGAACGGCATTGCCAACGCCTATATCGCCTCGAAAGGCGACGCCAAGCTCGAATCGAACGCCGCCGCCACCGACTTCCTGGCGCCGGAGATTGCCGATCTGCAGAATCGCGTGAAGGACGCCGAGGCCAAGGTCGCGGCCTTCCGCGCCCAGTCAGACCTTCTTATGGGCGGCAACAATGCGGTGCTGCCGACTCAGCAGCTCGCCGAGCTGTCGAGCGAGCTGTCGCGCGTGCGCGCCAGCCGCGCCGCCTCCGAGGCGAGTGCTGAGAGCGTGCGCCGGGCGCTGCAGAATGGCGGTTCGCTGGACAGCGTGCCGGAGGTTCTGTCCTCCGAGCTGATTCAGCGCCTGCGCGAGCGGCAGGTCGAACTCCGGGCCAACATTGCCGACCTTTCGACGACCCTGCTGGACAATCATCCGCGCATCCGGGCGCTGAAGTCGCAGCTTGCCGACCTCGACGGCCAGATCCGCAACGAGGCGCAAAAGATCATCCGCGGCCTGTCGGCCCAGGCGCAGACGGCCAAGGCCCGCGAGGATCAGCTGGTCGCGGACGTGAACACGCTGAAGGCCGCCTCGGCGCGCGCCGGCGAACAGCAGGTGCAGTTGGATGCCTTGCAGCGCGACGCGAACGTTCAGCGCCAACAGCTTGAATCCTATATGGCAAGTTACAATGCGGCGGCCTCGCGCAAGGACCGCAAATACTCCCCCGTCGCGGCGAGCCTGATCGCGCAGGCGCAGGTGCCGTCGCAGCCTTATTTCCCGAAGATCGGGCCGATCACCGGGGCCGCCGCCGCCGCCTCGCTGCTGCTGATGGCGATCGGCACACTGCTTGGCGAGTTGTTCTCCGGCCGCGCCATGCGTCCTGCCCCCGGTGCTCGGTTTGAGAGCATAGAGCAGGTGGCGATGCCTGTCGCGCGCACGGAACCGGCGATCGATGACCAGCGTCGTGCTTTCGCTCCTTACGAGGAAGCCGCTGCAGGACATTCAATCGCGGAAGCGGAACTCCCAAGGCCGGCCGAGAGCGAGCCGGTGGAGGTTCATGCCCCCGCTGCCGGATCCGCTGACTCCGTTGTCGGGCCTTCTCAACCCGGCAAATCGGCGCTCGAGCCGCGCCAATCCCGGCTCGGCGAGATCGATGTCGACAAGGCGGCGGAGAAGCTGATCGCTTCAGGCGCGGCGCGCGCGATCTTCGTGTCGCCCGAAGGCGATGAGGCGGCCGCGTCCGCCGTGCTGGTGGCGCGCGAAGTGTCGGATGCCGGCCTGCGCGTGTTGCTGCTCGATCTCACCGCGTCGGGCGCGGCATCGCGGCCGATGCTGGACTCGAGCCTCTTCCCCGGCATCACCAATCTTCTAGCCTCCGAGGCGCAGTTCAGCGACGTCATCCATCCCGATCTCTATTCGGATGCGCATGTCATTCCGGTCGGCACCGCAGACCCGGTCCGCGCCATGCGCGCCGCCGACCGGCTGCCCATCATCATGCAGTCGCTGACCACGGCCTACGATCTCGTCGTAGTCGAATGCGGCCCGGCCGATGCGCAAGGCATCAGCCGCCTGGTCGGCGATGGCACCGAAGTCTTCCTGTCGATGCTGGAAGCCGACGACCAGGTGACCCAGGCTGCGGTGAAGCTGATCGAGAACGGCTATCCCGACGTCACGCTGGTCACCCCGGTCGGTCATGAGCCGGGAGATCCATTGCCCGGGCGCCGGTCGGCTGCATAAGGCCGGAGGCCGACAAGGCTGTCCCGCGTTGCCGCAGCATTTCTCGGCGGCTCCCGCACTTTACATTGGCGGCAAGGCTCCTAGTTTCGATGTTTCGCGCTGCGCATTCTGATGCGTGGATGATCGAGAGCGGGACCGAGATTCCTAGGCCGGCCCCCAAAACTCCCAAAGGATGGCTGCTATGACACAAGCCAAGAACGGCGACACCGTACGCATCAACTACACCGGGCGTCTGGTGGACGGCACCCAATTTGATTCTTCCGGCAATGACCCGTTGCAGTTTACACTCGGTGAAGGACAGGTAATTCCTGGTCTCGAAACGCATGTCGAGGGCATGGAGGTCGGCACGAAAAGCACCGTCACAGTTCCCGCTGACGCCGCTTATGGTCCCCATCGCCCCGAGGCGGTCGTAACCATCAACCGCGCCGCCGTCCCGGCAAACATCAACATCGATGTTGGCACCCGATTGCAGGCTCGCACCCGCGAGGGACGTCCCATGCAAGTGACGGTCATCGGCGTCGACGATGCCAGCGTCAAGCTCGACGGCAATCATCCGTTGGCCGGAAAGGACCTGGTGTTCGACGTTGAGTTGGTCGAGATCGTTCAGGCGGCGTAATCAGCGACTCTGACCAGGCCTAGCTGTCGTCCTCGGCTGCGGCAGGTGCTGCCTGTCCGGCAGCCTTGCGGCGCAGCATCTTGGTCAGCCTCCAGATCGTCGGATTGTTCTTGATGAAGGCCTTCACCCGCGCGCCTTGCCGCAGTCCCGTCGCCAGCGCGCGGCCCTTCAGCGTCAGCGGCGCGAGCACCTCGAAATGCTGAACCTCGATATCGCACCAGAGCCGCTTGTAAGGCTCGTCGCCGACGGAGAAGTCGTAGACATCGAAACCCTGCTCGCAGGCTTCCTGGATGTTGTCGAAGAACAGGAAGTCGCCGGGGCTGGTGAAGGCGAGATCATCCTCGGCGATGGCGCCGAACTCGCAGATCAGCCGCTTGCCGGACCGGCTGGAGCCGGTCACCGCGCGCAGCTTTCCCGCCACCTCCAGGCCGTGCAGCAGGAAGGACGGCTTTTCCTCAGCCAGCGCATCGGTAAACAGCGCCCGGAAGAAGTCGCGCACTTGCCTGTCGCCGAAGACATTGGCGATGCCCATCTTGGCGAAACGCGCTTCCTTCATCTCGATGAAGGCGTCGAGCAGCCTGTCGACCTCCTCGCGGCTGCCGGCCTCGATGCGGCGGAAGGTTCCGACTGCCTCGAACTTGCGCGTCTGCGAGCGGTGCTTCTTGCGCTTGCGCTTGCCGCTCGCGCGCGACAGCAACGCGTCGAACCCGCCGTCGAGATCGATGGCGAGCGCGATGTTCGGACTCGCGAAATTGGGCAGCGCTGCGAACGGGTTGGCGACGCCATCGAGGTTGGGCAGCAGCCTTTCCAGCGAGATCAGGTCGATGTCCGGGCGCACCCTGGCGATCGCCTTGAACATTGAGCGGATCGCCGAAGCGTCGATGGCGGGCAGAAAGCGCGGATCGGCCGCCGCGAAATTGCCGTTGGCGTGACGCCCGCCGGCGAAACGGGCAAGCTTGAACGGGCCGAGCCGCACGACTTCCAGCGCCAGCGATAGCGCCGGGCGGGCATCACAAGTCAGCTTGGCGACAACCATGTCGGCGCCTGTCGCGGCTGCCCAGTTGTTCACCCAGGATGCGCTTTGCGCCGGCGCAAACAGCGCCGAGGCGCAGAATTGGATGTAATCGGCAAGGCCGGCACCGTCGCTTGCGGCAACGGTCCATCGACCCTGATCGGCTCGCATGGAGCGCGCGGAAATCTCGTTGGCCGCGACCCGGTTGCCGTCAAATGACGCGGCGGCGTCAACCATCCCTCAATCCTTAAGACGTATTGGTTCCGACTTGGGGGTTCGCATAGGCGAATGTCGTGCTTGGATGAGCCTAGGCGCAAAAGGTGAAGGAATGATCGACGGGGGCGAGGCAATCCGGAAACTGGCGTTGAACCTTGCCCGCTACTCCGGTCTGGCGCCCTTGGCGCGGCCGTTTGTCGGCGGCATCGGCGCCATCCTGATGCTGCACCGCGTCACAGCGGCGCCGGAGAAGCCGAACAGCGTCAACCGCCATCTCAATATCGCTCCCGCTTTCCTCGACAGGCTAGTCGCGGACATGAAGGGGCGAGGTTATGCCTTTGTTTCCCTTGATGAAGCGATCGAACGCATCAAGACGGGCGGCAAAGGCGGCCAGTTCGCCACCATCACCGCCGACGACGCCTATCGCGACAACATGACCGAGGCGCTTCCGGTGCTGGAAAAGCACGGCGCGCCAATCACCATCTACGTCGCCCCCGGCCTGATCGACGGCGCCGTCGATCTCTGGTGGGACGTCATCGAGGATATCGTCGACACCAGCTCGCGCCTGACCCTGACAATGGCGGGCAAGCCGAGGGTGTTCGATTGCTCGACACGGGCAGGAAGATCCAGGCCGTCGCGCGGCTGAACGCTTGGCTGACCGTGGAAGTGCCCGAGGAGGAGCAGGGTGCGGCATTGCGCGAGCTTGCCCGATCGAACGGCTATGAATTCGGCACAGGCCGCCCATGCACCTTGATGAATTGGGATGAGCTCCGTGCCGTGGCCGCACACCCGCTGGTGACCATCGGCGCGCACACGGTCAATCATCGAAACTTGAAGCGGCTGTCCGAAACCGATGCGCGCCATGAGATCGGCGACGTCCGCCGCATCCTAGCGGAAAGGCTCGGCGAGGAGCCGCGTCATTTCGCTTACCCTTACGGCTATGCCAGCGCTGTCGGCTGCCGCGAAGTGGGCTTCGCCCGCGACGCGGGCTATGTCTCGGCGGTGACCACGCGGCATGGCGTATTAAGGGCCGAGCATGCCGGCTTCCTGCACGCGCTGCCGCGCATCTCCGTCAACGGCCGCTACCAGAGCGTTGCGCATATCCAAACGATGCTGTCAGGCATCACCACGCCGCTCGCCAATGCCGGCAAGATGGTGGTGACCATCTAGACCAGCCGGCGCCGCTGGCGTCAGCGAGGATCAGCCCTTCGGACGCGGCTCGATGATCAGCCATTTGATAATGGCCATGGCCGGCAGAACCCAGAGAAAGCCGCTGAGCAGGAAGAACAGGAGATGCGCCGTAGGCCCGTATTCGGCGAGCCTTGTGACCGCGACCGCGGAGGCGATCAGCGCATAAATGATGACCAGCGCCACAAGCAGGATGGTTCCGATCAGCTTTTTCAGGCGAATGGGCATGTCGCGGTCTCGTTGACCCGTCTCGCTTAAGCTGAATGGCGTGCGTGTGCAACCACCGCGGCCCGGCGCGACGGCGTGCCGCGCTGTCCAGCCTTGCCACGGCGCGAGCCTTGGTCCACCACTCCAGCGTTTCAATTGCCGGAAAACGTCCATGGCTGCCATCACCGCCACGGCCCACTATGCCGCACGCGACCGAGACCTCCGTAACCGCGCTTTGGTGCGCGGCTGGCTCTACGTCGTAGTGCTCGTGCTGTTCGCGCTGGTGCTGGTTGGCGGCTCCACCCGTCTCACCGGCTCGGGGCTGTCGATCACCGAGTGGCAGCCGATCCATGGCGTCATCCCGCCGCTCAACGACGGCGAATGGCAAGAAGAGTTCCAGCGCTACCAGCAGATCCCGCAATATACCGAGATCAACAAGGGCATGAGCCTCGAGGATTTCAAGTCGATCTTCTGGTGGGAGTGGGCGCACCGCATCCTGGCGCGCAGCGTCGGCGTGGTCTTTGCCTTGCCGCTGCTGTTCTTCTGGGCAACGCGCCGCATCGAGCGCGGCCTTGGGTTGAAGCTCATCGGTATCCTGGCGCTCGGCGGGCTGCAAGGCGCCATCGGCTGGTGGATGGTGGCTTCCGGCCTTGTCGACCGCGTTTCGGTCAGCCAGTACCGGCTGGCGACGCATCTGACGCTTGCCGCGCTGATCTTCACCGCCACCATGGCGGTCGCGCGAGGTCTCGCGCCGCATTCCGAGCCCGCAGCCGATCGCTCGACGCAGCGGCTCGCCGGCTTCATCGTGTTCCTGACGCTGATCCAGATCTATCTCGGCGGATTGGTCGCCGGCCTTCATGCCGGTCTTTCCTACAACACATGGCCGCTGATGGACGGAAAGGTGATCCCATCCGATCTGCTTCTCCTGAAGCCCGTCTGGCTGAACTTCTTTGAAAATCCGAAGACGGTGCAGTTCGTCCACCGGCTGGGCGCCTACACGGTCTTTGTCGTGGCGCTCTGGCATATGATCGCCACGTGGCGGCGTCTGCCCGGCACCACCCATGCCCGTCGCGCCACGCTTCTCTTCGCGCTTGTGGTCGTCCAGGCCTCGATCGGCATCGGCACGCTGCTGATGCAGGTGCCGCTGCACATGGCTCTGACACATCAGGCGATCGCGCTGGTCCTGCTCGGCTTCGCCACCGCGCATTGGCGCGGCACCAAGGGCGCCTATCCGCTACCGACCGAGATAAACGTCAGAAGCTGACGGCCGGCAATGAGCTCAGGAGCGCCGACCTTCCAGCGCTCGGGAAACGCCTGCATTGCCGCTCAGTGCTTGATGCCGAGCATCAGGTCGAGATTCTGCACCGCGGCGCCCGACGCGCCCTTGCCGAGATTGTCGTAGACGGCCATCAGCAATGCCTGCGCCCGCTCGTCATTGGCGAACACATAGACCTTCATCCGGTTGGTGCCGTTATAGATCTCGGGATCGATCTCCGGGATCCGCTCCATATGAGTGTAGGGCGCGACCTCGACCACGCCGCCGTCGATCGACGCATAATGGTCGGCGATCGCCGCGTGGAGTTCGGCGCCGGTCGGCACGCGGTCGAGACCGCCGAGCTGCAGCGGCACCACCGTGATCATGCCCTGCGCGAAATTACCCACCGCCGGCTGCATGATCGGGTCGTGCGACAGCTTCGCATAGGCGCGGAGCTCCGGCACATGCTTGTGCTGCAGCGTCAGCCCGTAGGGCAGGAACTCGGGCGCGTCCTCACCCTTGCCGACATAGTCCTCGATCATCGGCCGCCCGCCGCCGGAATAGCCGGAAATGCCGTTGACGGTGACCGGAAAATCGGCCGGCAACAGGCCAGCGGAGACCAGCGGCCGCAGCGTCGCGATCGGCCCTTGCGGCCAGCAGCCCGGATTGGCGATGCGCTTCGCACTGACGATCTTCTTCGCCTGGTCCTTGTCCATTTCGGCAAAGCCGTATTCCCAGCCCTCGGCGACGCGATGCGCGGTCGAGGCGTCGATCACCTTGGTCGTGTCGTTCGTGATCAGCGACACGCTTTCCTTCGCCGCCGCATCCGGCAGACAAAGGATCGCGACATCAGCCGCGTTGAGGAATTCGGCGCGGGCTGTGGTCTCCTTGCGGCGCTCCGTCGGGATGGAGATGATCTCCAGGTCGCCGCGGTCGGCAAGCAGCGCCCTGATTTGCAGGCCCGTCGTGCCATGTTCGCCGTCAATGAAGATTTTCGGTTTCATCGCCTGTCAAATTCCCTGCGATTCCAATGTCATATGCCGAGAGCATGATTTATCGCGGCATGATTGCCGTTGTTCAACTCTTCCGCCCGTGCCTTTCGTTCCGCCAACAGGCCGAGATAGTGCATGGCGATGATCGATCCGGCGATCGCCGTTATATCGGCATGATCATAGGCAGGCGCAACCTCGACGATGTCGGCGCCGACGACATCGACCTGGCCGAGTTGACGCAGCGTCGACAGCATCTTGGCCGAGGACGGGCCACCTGCCACCGGCGTGCCGGTGCCTGGCGCGAAGGCCGGATCGAGGCAGTCGATGTCGAATGTGAGGTAGGTCTTCTTGCCGCCGGTGCGGTCGACGATCGCATAGGCGATATCAGAGGCGCGCATTTCCTCGACCTCATGGCCGTAGAGGATTTTTATGCCGAACGTATTCGGCGCATGGGTGCGGATGCCGATCTGGATCGAGCGATCGGGGTCGATGATTCCTTCATTCACCGCGCGGGCGACGAAGGAACCGTGGTCGATGCGCTTGCCGTCATCCGGCCAGGTGTCCTGATGCGCGTCGAACTGCACCATTGCCAGCGGCCCGTGGATCGCGGCATGCGCCTTGAGCAGCGGCCAGGTGACGAAATGGTCGCCACCGAGGGTCAAAAGGAACGCGCCTGATTTCAGGATCTTGGCCGCCTCGCGCTCGATCGTGCCGGGCGTCTTCTGATGATTGCCGCTGTCCAGCAGGCAATCGCCGTAGTCGACCACCGAAAGATGCTCGAACAGATCGCGCGAGAACGGGTATTGCGGATCGTTGTCGAGGATCGCCGAGGCGCGGCGGATCGCCTGGGGCCCGAAGCGGGCGCCCGGCCGGTTGGTGACGGCGGCGTCGAAAGGAATGCCCCATACCACGGCGTCCGCGCCCTTCACGTCCTTCGTGTATTTGCGCCGCATGAACGACAGCGCGCCGGCATAGGTCGGCTCGAACGACGCGCCCGTCTTGGAGCGGGCGGTGAAGGCGTGGTCGATCTCTTGGTTCGCCATTACGGGTCCTCGGTTTGCATCGGGGCAGCCACAACTACAGAACCGGCACGCAACATGCCAGTCACAGCTTGCGGAAACGGCGCGGCGCTCGGCGAGTGCCACGGCAACACAGGATCTGTATCATTATGGCTGAGACGGCTCTGCTCAATCTTGCGCCCGCACCAGCGGCGACCCGTGCCGGCACGGCGGCCGCCGAGCGCTTTCTGGTGCTGGATTCCTGGCGCGGCATCTGTGCGCTGCTGGTGGCGCTGTTCCACTTCCCGACGACCTCGATGATTTCGCAAAGCGCCTTTGTCGGCGGCTCCTATCTGTTCGTCGATTTCTTCTTCGTGCTCTCCGGCTTCGTCATCGCCAGCGCCTATGGCAGCCGGCTTAACGAGCCGGACGATCTTGCCCGTTTCGCGCTCGTGCGCTTCGGCCGCATCTATCCGCTTCATGTCCTGATGCTTGCCGCTTTCGCCGGCTTCGAGGCGCTGCGGCTCGTCCTGCCGGCGCTGCACGGAACGGGTCCCGCGCCCTTCACCGCCGGTTTCGACCTGAAAAGCCTCCTCGCCAACCTCTTCCTCCTGCAGGGCATGGGCGTCGAGGATCATCTGAGCTGGAACGCGCCGAGCTGGAGTATTTCGGCCGAGTTCTTCACCTATTTGCTGTTTGCCGCCGTCGTCTTCACCGCTGGACAGCGCGCCTGGATATGGTTGGTCGCCGCCGCGGTGACGGCGCCGCTTTTCCTGGTGGCGGTCTCGACGCGTCATATGGACGTATCCTTCGACTTCGGCTTTATCCGTTGCCTTTACGGCTTCTCGCTCGGCGCGCTGCTCGCCTGGTTTCAGCATGATTCCATTGCAGAGGCGCGACAGGCGCTTAGCGGCGGGGCAGGGCGCATCGCCTGGACGATTGCAGAGCTTGTGATGATCGCGGGGATCGCGCTGTTCGTCTCCATCGCCAGCACCAATGACATCGGCATCGCGGCGCCCGTCGTCTTCGCGCTGGCGCTTTACCTGTTTGCACATGAGGGCGGTTTGGTCAGCGCCATGCTGCGCAGCCGGCCGATGCTGCTGCTCGGTTCGCTCTCCTATTCGATCTACATGGTCCACATCTTCGTCCAGGCGCGCCTGATCAATGCCGGCGGCCTGATCGAACGCAAGCTTGGGCTTGGCATCGTTGGCGACCTGATGCTGCGGGGTGAGCATGCGACCGGTTTCGGCGCCGGCTCGCCCTTGATCGGTTTTGCGGCTTTGATCTCGATGTTGATCGCCGTCGTCGTCGCGTCGTGGTTCACCTGGCGCTTCGTCGAAATGCCGGCGCTCGCCTGGTTCCGGCGCCTTTCCAAGCGGATTTGACGGACTTCGAAACGAAACAGCTAGCCGGCTTCGTTCACCGCCCTGTCATGGGCATCGCCTAACCGGGTCGCGACCGGAACGGAGCGATTCCCCGATGCGAACACTCTGGCTGAGCCTTTTTCTGTCCGCCGCGCTTGGTGCAATTCCTAACCAAAGTCTAGCCGGCGAGACGCGCGCCGCCCAAATCCTCGATCGCTTCGAGCACGCCAACCAATGGCGCGATCATGTGATGATCGCCGCGCACCGCGCTGGCAGCATGCAGGCCGGCAAGACGCTTTACGCCGAGAACTCGTTGGCTGCGGTCGAAGGGTCGATCGCGATCGGCGCCGAGATCGTCGAGGTCGATGTCCGGCGCGCGAAGGACGGCGAGTTCGTCATCATGCATGACAGCTGGCTCAACCGCACCACCACCTGCAAGGGGGAGGTCGTGAACTACACGCTGGCCGAGCTGAAGAAATGCCGGCTGGTCATCGAGGGCACGGGCGCCGTCACCAACGAGACGGTGTCGACGCTGCGCGAGATGCTGCTGACGACCAGGGACAGGATCCTGATCAACCTCGACAACAAGCTGGAGGTGACCGACCTGCCGGGCATGGTCGCGGAGGCGCGCGACCTCGGCATGGCCGACCAGGTGATCGTCAAGGAGAACCTCTGGAACCGGCAGCGCATCGATGCCGCCAGTGCCGCGCTTGCCAGGGCAGGCGGCGGCTTCCAGTTCATGCCGATCCTCGCCGACGACGCCGTGCATGATGCCGCCTTCGCCGATGAGGTCGACAAGGCGTTCGCGCCGCGCGCCATCGAATTGATCAACTGGCGCAACGGCGCCGAGACGCTGACCGCCTCTGGCGGGCCGCTGTTCAGCAACCATATGCGCGCGGAAGCCGCCCGCGGCGATTGGCACCTTTGGGTCGACACCTACGCCATCGTGCACAAGCCGGGCGGCTTTCTTGCCGGCGGTCGCGGCGACGAACTCGCCGTCGCCGCGGGTCTGCCGCGCGAAGCCTGGGGTTTCTGGGTCGACCGCGGCGCGACGATCATCCAGACCGACGAGCCGAAAGCCGCGATCGAGTGGCTGGCGGCGAATGGCTATCGGGTGCCTTACACGACGGGCATCAAGCAGGCCGAGCCGGCGCATACGGCGAGTATTAATTGAGCGAGGCGCTGGAACTGCGATATCCCCCCTCGAGGGGGAGATGGCCGGCAGGCCAGAAGGGGTCGTCTCACGTAAATCGCCAGCGTGGCCCTGCGTCGCGGAAGGCGCTGGCGCTCCACGCGAAGCGACCCCCTCTGTCGCCTTCGGCGACATCTCCCCCTCAAGGGGGGAGATTAGCTAATCACGTAGCTTTCGCCACGCCATCCAGCTCGTTCAACACATCAGCCGACAGCTCCAGCTCCGCGGCTGCCAGATTCTCCCGCAGATGCGCGACCGAAGAGGTGCCCGGTATCAAAAGGATATTTGGCGAACGCTGCAGCAGCCACGCCAGCGCCAC
This sequence comes from Mesorhizobium sp. M2A.F.Ca.ET.043.05.1.1, assembly GCF_003952445.1. Lineage (NCBI taxonomy): Bacteria > Pseudomonadati > Pseudomonadota > Alphaproteobacteria > Hyphomicrobiales > Phyllobacteriaceae > Mesorhizobium > Mesorhizobium sp. M2A.F.Ca.ET.043.05.1.1. Next base: position 2,031,807 of record NZ_CP034446.1, on the reverse strand, counting down.
CTGCATCGGCGTCGCGCCGAGCCGGTCGGCCACGTCGGACAGCGTCGACGATTGCAACGGGCTGAACCCACCGAGCGGGAAGAACGGCACATAGGCGATGCCCTCGCGCGCCAGCTCATCGATCAGCGCGTCATCGTCGCGGTGCGCCAGATTGTACTGGTTCTGCACGCAGACGATGTCGCAGATCTTGCGGCCTTCCGCGATCTGCGCGCGGGTGACGTTGCTCAAGCCGATATGGCGCACCAGGCCTTTGCGCTGCAACTCGGCCAGCTTGGTGACCTGCGCCTCGATGGAACCCTCAGCCGGACCATGCACCCCGAACATGATGCGCAGATTGACGACGTCCATCACCTCAAGACCGAGATTGCGGAGATTGTCGTGCACGGCCTGTTCGAGCTCGTCGGCTGTGAAGGCCGGCAGCCAGGAGGCGTCTTCGCCACGGCGGGCGCCGATCTTGGTGACGATGGTGAGGTCGTCGGGGTACGGCGACAGCGCCTCGCGGATCAGCCTGTTGGTGACGTAGGGACCGTAGTAATCGCTGGTGTCGATATGGTTCACGCCTTGCGCCACCGCTTCGCGCAGCACAGCGATGGCCGCGTCATGATCTTTCGGCGGACCGAACACGCCTTTGCCTGCTAGCTGCATGGCGCCGTAGCCGAGGCGGCGGACCGGACGGTCGCCGAGTTTATAGGTGCCGGATTTGTCTACGCTGGACATCTTGGTCTCCTTCGCTGTCGACGACGGAGATAGAGCATGGCCGCTGTCCCGATAACCGGATATAACCGAAACAACTTGTACGGATTGCAGAACAATGGCTGATCTCAATGATCTTCAGGCGTTCATGGCCGTGGCGCGCGCCGGCGGCTTTCGCGAAGGCGCCCGCGCAACCGCGGGCAGCGCCTCTGCGCTCAGCGAAGCCATCCGCCGTCTGGAAACCCGGCTTGGCGTACGGCTCTTCAACCGCACCACACGCAGCGTCGCTTTGACCGAGGCTGGCGCCGGCCTGCTGGCGCGGCTCGGCCCCGCGCTGGGGAGGTCGAAGCCGCGCTCGATGTGGTGAACGGCTTTCGCGACCGGCCTGCCGGAACCTTGCGGCTCAACGTGCCGATAAGCGCCTCGCGGCTGGTGTTGCCAAGGATCATTCCGGGATTTCTGGCGGCCAATCCTGCCATTCGCCTGGAGGTGATCGCCGAGGAGAACTTCATCGATCTGCTGGTGGCTGGCTGCGATGCCGGCATCCGCTATGACGAGCGGTTGGAGCAGGACATGATCGCCGTGCCGATCGGACCGCGCACGCAGCGCTTCACAACCTCCGCCGCGCCGGCCTATCTTGACCGGCACGGCCGACCGCAGCACCCGCGCGACCTGCTTGGCCATGCCTGCATACGTGGCCGCTTCCCGAGCGGGGTCATGACGCCCTGGGAGTTCGAGCGGGACGGCGAGGTGGTGCGGGTCGATACCACGGGACCATTGCTCGTCAGCATCGGCGGAGGCGTCGATCTCGCCATTGACGCGGCCATCGCCGGCGTCGGCATTCTCTGGCTCTTCGAGGACTGGGTACGCCCGCATTTCGAGAGCGGCGTGCTGGAGCCCGTGCTGGAGCCGTGGTGGCAAAACTTTTCGGGGCCGTTTCTCTACTATCCCGGGCGCCGCTTGGTGCCGGCGCCGCTGCGTGCCTTCATCGACTACATCAAGATGCCGGCCGGGCACTGGCAGTAGCTGGCGCGAACGCGGCAATTATCCGTAATGAGCATGGTCCTTCTCCCATCGGTGAAGGGGGCGCACCCTGTCGGCAGTCTTCACAACTGAATAGAGTCGCGCGGTAGGTGCGATAGAGTCGATCGCGATGACCACGCATTTTTGGCCGCGGCGCGGAGAAGCCGGCTCGAGACTGAAACCCCGCCTGTCTTCAGCCGTGGGAGAATAGCGTGCACCGGCGATACGTGACGCTGGACCTGCTTCGTGGCATCGCGGCTATCGGCGTCATGCTTTTTCACAACTGCGTTGGTGTCGTTCAAAGCGGCTATTTGGCCGTCGATCTCTTCTTCGTTCTCAGCGGCTTCGTGATCGCCCTTTCCTACGAGGACAAGTTGAGAGGCGGACTGGCCCAATCGTCCTTCTTCCTTGCGCGGTTCATCCGCCTCTGGCCGATGATTGTAGTCGGCAGCGTGCTGGGACTTTTGGCCGGATTGGCCCACTATGTTGCGCATCCCGGTGATCTATGGACGTTGGGGGCTCAGTTCTCGGCTTCCCTGATTCTGTTCCCGAAATTGGCCATAGCCGAGGGAGACGAACTGTTCCCTCTCAATACGGTCTTCTGGTCGCTGTTCTTCGAGATTGTCGTCAATGTGATTTACGCCGCATGGCTATATAGCCGGCGAGCGCAGGGCTTGTTGGTTGCAGTGGTCATCGTGTCCGCAATCTGCATCTTGCTCCAACCGGAGATAAGGATGCTGATGTTGTTCACCCGCGCGCTCCTTGGCTTCTTCCTGGGCGTGCTCATGTACCGTATGTCGAACAAGCTGCAATTGACGGCGGTTCGGTTCGGCTGGCTTTTTTGCGCTGCCGCCGTTGTTCTCATTCTCGTCATGCCCACGTCGATCAGGCCGCCCGGGATGCTCGTCTTGCTGATAGACGCGGCATTCTGCGCGATCATTCTCGTGGCCGCTGCCAGCGACAAGACGATGCCTGCCATCACGGTAGGCTGGTCGCAGTGGCTCGGGGATATCTCCTATCCGCTTTATGCCATCCACCGGCCGCTGTTTTACTTCTGCTCGCTGCTTGTCGTGAGGGCCACGCATGATCTGGCCGCCTACAACCTCGCGGCTCTCGTTGCCTCCGTCGCCATCGTCGCTGCATCAAGCGTCGTGCTGCGCTCGTTCGATCAGCCAGTCCGGCGTTATCTGACAGGGCTGACCCGACCATACCTGAAAGCAAAAGGCCGCCCGGAGGCGGCCTTTCGAGAAGCTTGATCGAGTAGCGCGTAGCGCCTGGATCTTAGCCCCAAGCGCTCTTTAGCGCTTGGAGAACTGGAAGCTGCGACGGGCCTTGGCCTTGCCGTACTTCTTGCGCTCGACCACGCGGCTGTCGCGGGTCAGGAAGCCGCCCTTCTTGAGCACCGAGCGCAGGCCCGGCTCATAGTAGGTCAGCGCCTTGGAGATGCCGTGACGGACCGCACCGGCCTGGCCGGAGAGGCCGCCGCCGATGACGGTGGCGACGATGTCGTACTGGCCGGCGCGGTTGGCCGCTACGATCGGCTGGTTGAGGATCATCTGCAGCACCGGACGCGCGAAATAGGTCGCGAATTCCTTGTCGTTGACAGTGATCTTGCCGGAGCCCGGCTTCACCCAGACGCGCGCGATGGCGTTCTTGCGCTTGCCGGTGGCATAGGCGCGGCCCGACTTGTCGAGCTTCTGGACATGCACGGGCGCGGCCGGCTGCGCGGCGACGGTGCCGAGTTCTGCGAGCGAGGAAAGCTCAGCCATTACGAAGCCCTCTTGTTCTTGGAGTTCAGCTTGGCCACGTCGAGCGTGACGGGCTGCTGGGCGGTGTGCGGATGCTCGGCGCCGGCATAGACGCGAAGATTCTTCATCTGGCGGCGGCCAAGCGGGCCGCGAGGGATCATGCGCTCGACGGCCTTCTCGACGACGCGCTCGGGGAAACGGCCCTCGAGCAGCTGGCGCGCGGTGCGCTCCTTGATGCCGCCGGGATGGCCGGTGTGCCAGTAATAGACCTTGTCGGTGTATTTCTTGCCGGTGAACACCACCTTGTCGGCATTGATGACGATGACGTTGTCGCCATCATCGACATGCGGGGTGAAGGTGGGTTTGTGCTTGCCGCGCAGATGGTTGGCGATGACGGTGGCCAGACGACCGACGACGAGACCTTCGGCGTCGATCAGCACCCACTTCTTCACCACATCCGCAGGCTTCTGCGAAAAGGTAGCCATGGTTTTGCTCTCAGGTTGACCCTTCCTGCCTGGGGGCAGGAGAAGGCGTTTCTTGTTGCTTGGATTGACGGAAAGCCGAGCCAGCCGCCAATAACAAAACGGCGGCCGTTGCGGGCCGCTGCTTCGCGAGGGCTTATAGGCGAGGGGGGCATATACGTCAAGGGTCAGTTGCGGGCGATCGTTATGAAAAACCGTTTAATTTCAACGGCCAAGGGCAGAGGTATTATTTTACCCCACCCACAGGTTGCTAATCGACGATCATCTCGCTCAGCGCCGACCGCCCACAGCTGTAAGAAGAAGTCGGACGCCGATGGCGATCATTAAAGCTCCTGCCAACCTTTCTTGCCAGACAAGAAAGGAGTTTCGGCGCGCCAGCCAGCCGCCCACCGCGCCGGAGGTCAACGCGACAGCGCCGAGGATGACCAGTCCGGTTATTTTCATGGTCGCGCCGAGAATGATGAACTGCAGCGCCGGCGAACCGCTCCAGGGGTGAACAAATTGCGGCAGCACCGCCAGCATGAAAGCGAGCGTGGTCGGATTGGTGAGATTGCAGATCATGCCTTGCCGGAAGGCAGCCGGGATGCTGTTGGTGTTGGCAAAGGTAGACGCGCCGCCACCCTCGCCCAGTCGGCGCGCCAACAGGAATTTGATCCCGATGGCGATCAGATAGGTGGCGCCGATGATCTGAAGGAAGCTGTAAAGAGTTGGGGAGGATGTGACCAGCGAGGCAAGCCCCATTGCCAGCAATGGGATTTGGACGACGCCGGCCGATACGCAGCCCGCTGCGGTGGCCAAGGCATGGCGCCAGCCTTGCCCGACGCCGCGGCTGATCACCAGCATCATGTCGGGGCCGACACCGGAAAGCTGATAGGCGAGCACGGCGCCGACAAAGGCAAGGTAGGTTGTAACATCGGGCATGCCGCAGAACGAACGTATCGACTGGGAGTTCCGGCAATACGTCAGGCGGGCTTGTCGTTTATTCGCTTCCTCGGGATCGAGTAGGTCCCTGTGGCATGGGCCACAGTGTGCCCATCCGGGCCCGCCACGATGTCGATGTCGAACACCATCAGGCTCTTGCCGAGCTTCAGGATCCGGCAATGGCCGTCGATCGGACCGGCTTCGGCCTTGCGCATGAAATTGATGTCGAGGTTGACGGTCACCGAAAGCGCATCCGGTCCGGCATGGCTGAGCACGCAGACATAACCGCCAATGTCGGCCAGCGTGAACAGCGACGGACCGGACACCGTGCCGCCGGGACGCAGATGCCGTTCGTCGGCGTTGAGCCGAACCATGCAGCCGCCGGGAAACACGTCGATCGCCTCGTAGGAGGTGAAACTGTCGTTGAGCTGCGGATAGACGCTTGCCATCAGCGCATTGACTTCGGCCGCATTGAGCATTGGCTTCAGATCGCTTTGGGCGGGCATGGGCAACGTCCTATATGAGGTGACAAGCTCCGGGCGATAGGCCTGGACCAAACGGTGTGACGGAGAAAGCACGCCTCGCGGCTGTTCTTCAACCAGCAGCGTGCTAGTTCTGTTGCTCCATGCGCCGCGAGCGCTGACCCGAAAGGTTGGACATGGCTGAAGTTGTTGCCATCAAGCCCGCCGTCGCCGACGGCCCCATTCTTGTCAGCCAGGACAAGGGCATCCTGCGCCTCACGCTCGCCAGCCCGCCAGCCAATGCGCTCTCGCTGGCGACGATGGCAGCGCTGCAGGCCGAACTCGATCGCGTGAAGGCCGACAAATCCGTGCGAGTCATCATCCTGGCGGCGTCGGGAAAAGTGTTCTGCGCCGGTCATGACCTCAAGGAAATGACGGCGCACCGCGCCGAGCCGGACCGCGGCAAAGCTTTCTTCGAAAGAACCTTCGCTGCCTGCGCGAAGTTGATGCAGACCATCGTTCGCCACCCGAAACCGGTCATCGCCGAGGTCGACGGTCTCGCCACCGCCGCTGGTCTGCAACTGGTCGCGAGCTGCGACCTCGCCATCGCCTCGCATGAGGCCACCTTCTGCACGCCTGGCGTCAACATCGGCCTGTTCTGCTCGACGCCCATGGTGGCGCTGTCGCGCAATGTCTCGCGCAAGCAGGCGATGGAAATGCTGCTCACCGGCGAGACGATCGACGCTGTGACCGCCAAGGAATTCGGCCTGATCAACCGCATCGTGCCGCGCGAATATCTCAACCAGGTGGTCAACAAATACGCCCAAACCATTGCTTCCAAGTCATCTTTGGTGGTCAAGACCGGCAAGGAAGCCTTCTACGCCCAGGCCGAAATGAGGCTGGCCGACGCCTATGCCTATACCGGCCGCGTGATGGTGGAAAACATGCTGGCGCGCGACGCCGAGGAAGGCATCGGCGCCTTCATCGGCAAGCGCAAGCCGGAATGGTCCGACGAGTAGCCGGGTTGAATGGAGCCGCGCCATTCCATCGCTGAAGGTTCGACGTGGCTGCCCGCAAGCAACTGACACGGCTGAAAGCGCCTTACCTCAAGCGCATCCTGCTTGAGCCCTCGCGGGTTGCCGATTGGGACCAATATCCCTGGAACCTGCCGATTTTTCGCGACCGCGAATTCGAGTTCGAATTCGCCTCGGCCATCACCATCATCGTCGGCGAGAACGGCACCGGCAAATCGACGCTGCTGGAAGCGATCGGAGCATTGGCAGGCTATGATGAGGCGGGTGGCGGCAAGGGGTATCGTCCGGTAGATCATTCCATCGCCATCGACAAAAGCGGCGCGGCGCTTGCGGACACGCTGCGCGGCCATTGGCTGCCGAAGGTCACAGCCGGCTGGTTCTTCCGCGCTGAATCCTTCTACTCGGTCGCGCGCTATCTCGATAAGGTTGCGCTCGAAGATCCGTTCAGGCCACCGCCACCCGACTTCCTGTCCTGGTCGCATGGCGAGGGCTTCATCCGCTTCTTCGAGGAGCGCTGCCGCCGGCAAGGCATCTACATCCTCGACGAGCCCGAAAGCGCGCTGTCGCCGACGCGCCAGATCGAGCTGCTCAAATTGCTTCAACGCATGGAGCAATCCGGCACGGCGCAGGTGATCATGGCGACGCACTCGCCGCTGCTGATGGCCTGTCCGAATGCGCGGCTCTTCCGCATCAGCCGCTTCGGCCTCGACCCGATCGATTTTCAGGACACCGACCATTTTCGCATGATGCGCGACTTCTGCAGCGACCCACAGATGTTTATGGAGGAGGCGCTGCGGGATGACGACGAGTAGTGGCGAGCGCATGACTTTGGACGATCTCAACTGGCGGATGGAAGAGGCGTGCCGCTCGGCCTGGCCATCGGCGCTCGAAACCATTGCCGATGGCTGGGTGCTGCGGCGCTCCGGCGGCCGTATCCGGCGCAGCAATTCTGCCAACCCCTTGCGTGGCAAACGCGGCGCGCCGGAGCGGGTGATCGACGTTGCCGAAGCTTTCTACACCGGCCACGGTCAGGCTCCGCTGTTTCGCATACCCGATATCGCCGCGGAGCTGGAACCCGAGCTTGAGCGTCGCGGCTACAGTTGGGAAGGCGGGACCATCCATCTCCATGCCGGCATCGATGCGCTGGTGGGATGCAGCTATGACGACGTCACGGTTTCCCCGACACCCAGCGAGCGCTGGTTCGAGGCACGCTTCCGTACAGGGGGTTATGATGACGCCGAGCGCGGCATCTTTCGCTACATGACGAGCTTGATCGTGAGCGACAGGGCGTTCGTATCGTGCGAGCGCGATGGCCAAATCGCAGCCTTTGCCTTCGGCGTCATCCGCAGCGGGCTGCTCGTCGTCGAGGCGGTTGAAACCGACGCCCGATTCAGGCAGCAGGGGCTCGGTCGCAGGACGGTCGGCGGGCTGATTGATTGGGCCAGGCGGGCAGGTGCCGGGGCTGGCTGCCTGCAGGTGGTAGCCGACAACACGCCCGCACGCGCGCTTTACGCTTCGCTCGGCTTCAGCCGGGAACTCTATCGCTACCATTACCGCAGGAAGACGACCGCAGCATGAATCACGACACTTACGACAACGCCTACATCGCCGGCATTTTGAACTCGGTTAAGACGATCGCCATGATCGGCGCGTCGCCCAACGACGTGCGGCCGAGCTACTTCGTGCTGAAATATCTATTGGCCAAAGGTTTTTCGGTGTTCCCGATCAACCCCGGCCATGCCGGCAAGGAGATCCTGGGCCGCACTGTCTATGCCAGCCTAGCCGACCTGCCACAGCCGGTCGACATGATCGACATTTTTCGCGCTTCCTCGGCAGTGCCCGGCATCATCGACCAAGTGCTGAAGCTCGACCCGTTGCCCAAGGTCGTCTGGACGCAGCTTGGCGTGCGTCATGACGAGGCCGCCGCCCGCGCCGAGGCGGCCGGCATCAAGGTGGTGATGAACCGCTGCCCGAAGATCGAATACGGCAAGCTGTCAGGCGAGATCGGCTGGACCGGCGTCAACTCCGGCGTTCTGTCGTCGAAGAAACCCTTGATGCGCCAGGGGTTTCAGAGCTTCGGCGTGCGCCAGAAGTAGGCGCCCTAGCGGCGCGCGCAAAATTATTCCGGGAAGAAACGGATTTTCTCGGCCGTTCGTCGCAGATCGCGCCCGGAAAGATATTTTCTTCTTTGCATTCCAACCCGGGCTTCGCCAAGAATGCCCGGCGTTTTTTCGAAGATCAGGAGAGGAAGATTTAGATGACCCGTACGCCCGGTTTCAACACCTTGGCCGTTCATGCCGGCGCCAAGCCCGATCCGGCAACCGGCGCCAGGGCCACGCCGATCTATCAGACCACCTCCTTTGTTTTCGACGATGCCGACCATGCCGCCTCGCTGTTTGGGCTGAAGGCCTTCGGCAACATCTACACCCGCATCATGAACCCAACGCAGGCGGTGCTCGAGGAGCGCGTCGCAGCACTTGAAGGCGGCACGGCCGCACTTGCCGTCGCCTCCGGCCACGCCGCGCAGGTAATCGTCTTCCACAACCTGATGCAGCCCGGCGACAATTTCATCGCCGCCAACAAGCTCTATGGCGGTTCGATCAACCAGTTCGGCCACGCCTTCAAGAACTATGGCTGGGAAGTGCGCTGGGCCGACGTCAACGACCTCTCGACCTTCGAGAACCAGATCGACGACAGGACCAAGGCGATCTTCATCGAAAGCCTCGCCAATCCAGGCGGCATTTTCGTCGACATCGAGAAGATCGGCGACATCGCCCGCAAGCATGGCCTGCCGTTGATCGTCGACAACACGCTGGCTTCGCCCTACCTGGTGCGGCCGATCGAGCATGGCGCTGACATCGTCGTGCATTCGCTGACAAAATTCATTGGCGGTCACGGCAATTCGATCGGCGGCGTCATCGTCGACGGCGGCACGTTCGACTGGTCGAAGTCGGGCAAATACCCGATGCTGTCGGAGCCGCGGCCCGAATATGGCGGGCTCGTCCTGCACGAGACCTTCGGCAATTTCGCCTTTGCCATCGCCGCGCGCGTGCTTGGCCTGCGCGACCTCGGCCCGGCTATCTCGCCCTTCAACGCCTTCCTGATCCTGACCGGCCTGGAGACGCTGCCGCTCAGGATGCAGCGCCACTGCGACAATGCCGCAAGCGTCGCCGGCTGGCTCTCCAACCATCCCAAGGTCGCCTGGGTGAACTATCCCGGACTGCCGAGCGACAAGAACAATGCGCTGCAGAAGAAATATTCGCCGCAGGGCGCCGGCGCGGTCTTCACATTCGGCCTCAAGGGCGGTTACGAGGCCGGCGTCAAATTCGTCGAGGCGCTGGAGCTGTTCTCGCATCTCGCCAATGTCGGCGACACCAAGTCGCTGGTCATCCATCCGGCCTCGACGACGCACCGCCAGCTCTCCGACGAGCAGAAGGTCAAAGCCGGCGCGGGACCGGATACGGTACGGCTGTCGATCGGCATCGAGGACGTCAACGACATCGTCGCCGATCTCGAACAGGCGCTCGGCAAGGTCTGATATGCCGGCCTTCCTTGCGGTCAATATCGACAGCGTCGAGCCGGAGGCCGGTGCGCCGGCCCCGGACCGGGTGATCTCGGGCGATCCGAAATTCCGCACCTGGAATGTCGAGGAGCGCGACGGCGGTCTCTATGCCGGCATCTGGGAAGCGACGCCGGGCAAATGGCGCATCTCTTACGACGAATGGGAGTTCTGCCACATCCTGTCCGGCGTCTCGGTGATCGCCGAGGACGGCGGCGAGGCGCGCACCGTGCGGGCCGGCGACAGTTTCGTGCTGAGGCCGGGCTTCAAGGGCAGCTGGGAAGTGCTCGAGACGACGCGCAAGGAATATGTGATCAAGCTTTGACGATTTCGGCCGGATCACAACAGTCAGTCGACATCCTCATCGGAAAGACCATATTCGCTCATCATCTTCCGGTGCCAAGGACTGCCGAGTAGATCACTCAGGCATCGATCGATCCGCTGGCGCAGCGCGGCGTCGCTCTTGGCCAATGCAAACGCGCCGGCGGCAGGCTGCTTCTCCGATGCAGGAACGTCGACGACATCGAGCCGCGCATCGGGGCGCTGGGCAATGTAGCCGCGATGCGCCATGGCGACGCTGGCATAGGCCTGGGCCATGCCCTTCGCCACGGCCTCCGCCGCCTGAGCCTGCGTCGCGAACATCCTGATCCGATCGGGCAGGACGCCGTTCTGCAACGCGGTTTGATGCTGAACCTGGTCAGATATCACGGCAAGCACCGCTGAAGGGTGCCGGACAAGCGAGCGATAGCCCTCCAGCCCCAACGGATTGTTCTTCGCGACCATCAGCCCGTCAGGCAACGACCAGATCGGGCGCGTAAACTCAACGAGCCTTTTGCGCTCATCCGAGATGAACAGACCGGTCGTCATGTCCCATCGGTTGTCCACCAGCCCGGGAAGCAGTTCAGCGAACTCGGCTTCGACGGGAGAAAACTCGCCCAGCCCGAGCATCTGGCATATCCGCTTGGCGAGCTCCACGTCGCAGCCGACGACCAAGCCCGATGCATCGGTGAAGCAGAAGGGTGGTTCCTGCAGGTAGGCGAATTTCATGTCTAGGTTCCCGAACGACAATTCTAGCTGCTCGAGGCAGGATCGATTCGCCGATCAAAAAGTCACGGCAACCCGTTCCAGCCCGTGGAAATGATAAGTGTCGCGGAAGCGCGGCGTTTCCGCCAGGCGTAGTTCCGGCAGCCGGTCGAACAGCGTCTTCAGCGACACCTGCAGCTCAAGCCTGGCCAGCGGCGCGCCGATGCAGAAATGGATGCCGGCGCCGAAGGAGACGTTCTTCTGGTCCGCGCGGGCCGGATTGAAGGTGTCGGGTTCGGCAAAAGCCAAGGGATCGTGATTGGCCATGCCGAGCAGAAGCGCAACCATCTCGCCGGGCTTGACCACGATGCCTGGTGACACTTCGATCTCCTCATAGGCATAGCGCAGGAACATGTGCAGCGGCGCGTCGAAGCGAAGGCACTCCTCGACCGTCGCGACGTTTTTCTCCGGCATTTCAAAGAACCGGCGTGGATCGCCGCCCTGGGCCAGGATCGAGCGCACCGCATTGCCGGTCTGGTGCACCGTCGCTTCATGACCGGCGTTAAGAAGCAGGATGGCCGAGGACACCAGCTCGTCCTCCGACAGCCTCTGGCCGTTGTCCTGGGCCTCGATCAGCAGGGAAAGCAGATCATCGCCCGGCTTCTTGCGCCGCTCGGCGACGTAACCGCGCAGAAAGGCGGCAAAATCTCGTGCGGCGCGGTTGGCTGTGTCCTCGACCTCGCGTGTGCGGCCATGCATGTACATGGCCACCATCTGATGCGACCAGCCGAGCAGTTGCGTCCCCATCTCGACCGGAACGCCGAGCATCTCGGCAATGATGGTGATCGGCAGGGGCGAGGCGTAGGCCGGCAAAAGGTCGACGCCGTTTGGCTGGAAGCGGTCGACCAGCTCGTTGGCCAAGGTCTCGATGCGCGGCCTGAGCCGCTCGACCTGGCGCGAGACGAAGGCGCGGTTTACCAGCGTTCTGAGCCGCGTGTGCACCGGCGGCTCGAGTTCCAGCATGGAGTTGGCCTCGATCTTGTCGAACGCCGCGAGATGCGAGCGGTCGTCCCCCACGCCGCGGCTGTCGGGAATCCCCGCCGGGTTCTGGCGGCCGAAACGGCGGTCGCGCAGCAAGCGGTTGACGTCGTCGAAGCCGCCGAAGCACCAGAAGCCGTAGTCTTCCCAGAAGAAGGCGTTGGCAGTGCCATGAAGGAAGGCATAGGCCTCGTAAGGGCTCTGCACGAAGGCCGGTTCGTGCGGGTCCAGACGCAGGTGGCGGTTCGATGTGTCAAAGTCGAGATAGGCTGGCTTCATGGTCGATCTTTAGCGCGCCTTGTCAGCGCGATGCCAGACAATGTCTTGGCGCCCGAGGCGGAGAAGCGTTGAGCCAACCCCTCAGTGTCCCGCCTTCAGGATGCTCGCCACCTTGGCGGCAATCGCCGCGTCCAGCGCCGGCCAGTTCGCCAGCAACTCGCGCGGAAAGCGGTAGGTGAGGCTGAGATCGTCGCCGACCTGGATGTCGCGCTCGCAAGGCGCCAGCGATTCGTCCGCGCTCGGCCCGCTGAGGCAGCGGGCGACGAACGGATCCTTGCCGGGACGCTCAGCGACGGCCAGCACCTCGTTGAGATAGCCTGACTTTTCCGTGAAAGCGTAGACCGTTGTGCCGCCCGGGCCGGGCGTACCCGGCTTTTCGATCAGGGCGCTGTAGATCGGCGCGAAACGGCCGCTCATGTCGCGCGACATCATGCGCGGCTCGAACGACAGGAAGATGATCTTCCTGGTCGTGGTGTGGTTGAAGTCGTCGCGCGCGGCCGCGCTGTAGCCGTCCATCTCGGGATAACGCAGATAGAGATCGAGCCGCGAGGCGATGCCGTCGCGCCTAGCCTGATCGAAACGGATGAAGTTCGCCGGCACGCTGATCAGATTGTTGCCCATGACGACCTGGCGCACCGTCGTGTCATCCGAATAGCCCGCCATGGCGATCGACCGTCCGAGCCATTTGCCGCCGAGGCTGATCGCTACCGAAAGCAGCGCCAGCGCCGCAAAAATATAGAAGACCCGCTTCATCAGGGTCGAATCGACGACCTCGAAGTCCGGGCTCTCGGCAGCCGTTGCGTCTCTCATCGCTCTTTCCCGATCCGCCCACCTGTCCTTCGGCGGCACAGCCTGCGCGGCATGGCTCTTGCAGCGCGTTGGCACGACTGTGCGTTTTCATGGTAAACGGTTGGTAAACATGGGTGCCGTTCTGCTTGTTCTTTACGCTTTTGCGGTTGGTCTCACGGCCTGCGGGTTGTCCGGATCGGCCATGGAACTTTTGTCAGGCCGGCGCCTGGCCTTTGCCGAGCCCTATGTTTCGCCCGTCCAAATCCTGCGCTCGCTCGCGGCAACGGCCTGCGCCGGACCGTTCATGCTCACCAACGAAGCCCTGACCGCCCGCCGCGAAGGCCGCATCGGCACGATGGCGCTCTTGTCCTGCGGCTGCACGGCCATCGTCTGGGCTCTGGCGCTTGGTGTCGTGCTCATCGCCATTGCGTCCTGGGCGACCGCCAATTTAGGGTCTTTCGAATTCGCTGGTTGAGACGAATCGGAGACGAAAAATGCCGGTCTATGCGATCGATGGGAAGGCGCCCGAGTTCGAGGACGCCGATACGAACTGGATCGCGCCCGATGCCACGCTGATTGGCAATATCCGGGTCGGCCGCAATGTCGGCTTCTGGTTTGGCGTCGCCATCCGCGGCGATGGCGAGCCCATCACGATCGGCGCCGACACCAATGTGCAGGAGCACACGATCATGCACACCGATCCGGGCTTTCCACTGACCATCGGCGAAGGTTGCACGATCGGTCATAGAGCTCTGCTGCATGGCTGCACGATCGGCGACAACAGCCTGATCGGCATGGGCGCCATCGTGCTGAACGGCGCCAGGATCGGCAACAACTCGCTCGTCGGCGCCGGCGCGCTGGTGACGGAAAACAAAGTCTTTCCGGACAATTCGCTAATCGTCGGCTCACCCGCCAAGGTGATCAGGACGCTGAATGATGCGGCGATCGAGCGCCTGCGCGCCTCGGCCGCCCACTATGTGGCCAATGCCAAACGCTTCAAGGCCAGGCTGACGGTGGTATGACGACGGCCGCGCTCCGCGCGTCATCCGCGGCGGCTGTTCATCGCTTCACGCAGCAGAAAGGCGCCGGCCTCGAAGCCAGCCTCTTCCGCGCCTTCCAATGGTGTCTCATAGTCGTCGACGCGGGTTCTTAGCGATGGGTCCGCGCCCGAGAGCAACAGCAGGTGGATCGCCTCGGCGTCGCGCCGGGATACCGCATAGTGCAGGGGCGTCCAGTCGTTCACGCCGCGCATGTTCGGGTCGGCGCCATGCTCGAGCAGGATATGGATGACGTCAAGCCGGTCCGGCCGCTCCGTCGACAACGCCGCTATGATCGAAGGGAACCCGGCGGGATCGTCATAGTTCGGGTTCGAGCCGGCATCGAGCAAGGCGGTGATGAAAGCGGTCGGGCTCCAGTAGATGGCATATTCCAGCGGATGGCCAAGGCCGAGCTCGAACGGCATCCGCTCGTCGAACCAGCGCGCGAAGCCGCCGAGCGCAACGCCCAGGGCCGCGAAATCTCCGGCCTTGAACGCTTCGTCTATGGCCTTGAACAGCCGGTGGCGGGCGCCGCGATCCTCAGGGACTTCCAGCATCGCCTTCATCCGCAATGAACGGAGCTATATTGCTCCCTTCCGACTCGCTCGGAAAGGCCGGCCCGGCCTGTGGCCCTCGGCTGAACCCCGATCGTTTGCCCTCGACAGGCCCGGCCTGAAACAGCGGAGCCGGCCCCGGGGACAGGGGCCGGCTCCTAAAACCCGGTCGTTGGGGACGGGGAGGGTGGGGACTCGACCGGGCTTTCTTCCTGGGCACGCCGCCGCGTCACCGCGACGTGCCCGATCGCGTTGGCGCCTTAGCGGACGCTGGCGACCGCGTCCTCGCGGCCGTCGTTGATCGTCACCCAAACGCCGGAATTCTCAGTCGATTGGCGCTTGAGATAGGTGTAGACCGTATCGTTCCAGGCGAGCACTTTCGGCTCGAGATTGTCGAGGATGAACTCGCCGAGGCTGGTGCGCACGGTGAGCACGGCATGGCCGTCGCCATTCGGCTGGCGCACCACCGTCATCAACAGATTGCCGGCCGGGACACCTGTGGCCATCAGCTCGCGACGCTTCTCCAGCGCGTAGTCCTCGCAATCGCCAACGCCATGGTCGGGATAGGCCCAGTATTCCTCGACACCGTAGATTTCCATGTCGGTGCGCGGCTTGACGCGGGCGTTGACCGAATTGTTGATGTTGATGATCGTCGCCCACAGCTTGCGCGTCAGCTCGACCGGCGGTCCCTTCGGTGTCCGCTCGTTGCATTCGACCGGAATGCGCTGACAGAAATCATAGTGACCGACCGGCTGGGTGGTGCGGCCACCCGTATGCATGAAAATCGGTCCTGCGCTTGCCGTGCCCCAGGCGGAAAGCTGCATCGCCATTGCCAAGAGCAACAGCTTGCCCCTCGTCATTGTCATTCTTGTAGTCTCCCCGTTTGAGGAGACTGTGCCACGTTGGGATTTATTTGACGCAAAAACCCGAAGTAGACATTGAGTAAAACGCCAGTAGAATAAGCATAAAATTTGAACTACCGTGGGCCTGGATTGTTCAGATTTGTGAAGATTTGGTAGGTGCCGGGTGGCCTATTTCGGGTGAAAACCGGGCAACAAAAAACCAGCCGCCGAGGGCCGGTTCGTTTTCGCTTTGCGGTGGCTTGCGTCAGGACCGCGGCGCGTTGAATTCCTGGTCGAGCGTTTCCGGCCGCTGAATGACGGCGAATTCGATGGCTACCCCGTCCTCGAAATGGCGCACCACCTGGCCGCGCATGGTTCCAAGCATGACCTGGATGCCGATCGCCGGCTTGACGTCGATCTCGATCGCTGCGCCCGAGAGCGACAGGTCGATGATGCGGCACTGATACTGGCGCCCGTCGGTGAGCTGCAGGACGCTCATCGGATTGCGCGGCGCCACGCGCTCGTGGCGACGGTCCTCGGGCAGGTCCAGCTCATGCTTGTTGGCAAGCCAAGTGAGCTGCGCGGCAAGCTTGTCCTTCTTGCGATCGGAGGCAATGACAGTCATGGCGAAACCGTCCGGCGACGTGCGCGTCACGATGCCCTCGACGCGGCCGATATGGTCGATATAGGCGATGACCTTCTCGCCTGGCATGCCGATGCGGTCGGTGCGCAGCGCGACATTGCCCGGTGACATATCGATCACCTGGCATGGATGCTCGGTGCGGTCTTCCAGCATGAAGCGCCCGTAAATCTTGACCCGGACACGCTGAAAATTGCGCCGCTCAGCTCGTGACGGTGCAAATTCTACCGCCGCTGACCTCATGACTGCCTACACCCCATTGGCATTCCGCGCGACGATGCGTGGAATTTCGCCCGAAAAACTACAGCGAAGCAGGTTAACAAACGGGAAAAATCGGCCGCGAAAGCCCTGGCCATGAGACTCGCGCGACGTGGAAAAATTAACCGCGCGAGGGGAAAATCCCGCGCGGCCGGGCTCATTCGTGACGTCCGCCGTCGAGGACGACGAGGTGGCGGATCCGGCGCACACGGCCGAGCGCCGAAATGGTTTCCGGCGGATCGAATTCGGACGGAACGAGCGAGGGAACCTCGATCGCCGGCCGGTTCTTCAGGAACATCGGTTCCTTGTCGGGATCTATCACCCGGATCGTTTCGATGAGCGCGTCGGCGAGCGGGTCGGCGCCAAGCCAGAAGGGCTTTTCGGCGGTGCTGATGATGCCGAGGCAGCGCGGGTTCTCGTGGCCCCCGTCCAACGGCAGCGCCAGGAGCTCGAACTTGTTGGAGCGGCCGTTGCGGCTGAATCCCTCGTAAGTCATGAACAGAACCGATTTCTGGTCGAAGACGCCCTGCATCAACCGCGACACCAGCCGCTGGTCCTTCTCGCGCCACAACGAAGGGAAAGAGAAGCCCTTGAGCTCGCGTCCGTAATAGGCGCAGAGCCTCGTGCCGGCCAGCCGGAACACCGCTTCGCCGCGGGTATCGCGCTCGAGGATGAAGGTGTCGGCCAGAAGCGACTTGATGTCGGCCGGCTCCACTTCCGATCGCTTCGGGGCGAGGCGGCCATCACGCAGCTGGTTCCAATATTGGAACAGCGCGATCGATCCTTTTTCTTTCATTTCCATTCCGCTCCGCACAATCTGTCTTTTGATGTCCCATCGGCGAACAGACAGGGCGCCCTCCGATGACCTTCATGCGGTGCGGAGCAGGATGCGTGCCAGTATCGTTAACGTTTGTTCACGCCTCGGGGTCGTTAAGGTTAACGAATGGTTTACATTGCGCGCTGCCGAGGCCCGTGGCACACAAAAGTCACTCCAAAACGGTCGTTTCAGCAGCGATCGGCAGCACTTCAGTCACGAGTTTACGGGGAGCAGGGGACTCGACCGGCCGTTCAGGGGGACACCTGGACGGCCTTCTTTTTGATTCGACCCTGTTCTGATTCGCCCCTTTTCTGCTGGGACGCTGTGGCGATTAGCCGTTTGTGATTCGAACGGGCGTGATCTACATGCTCGCCGAAACCTCAAGTCCCAGACCTGCGAAGGCGCATGAGCGAACCGGCAAGCCCCGCTGAAACCGAACCGTCGCCGGACGAGGCGCCCGAGCCCGGGCGTCGCGAACCGGTGTTCAACTTGCCGCCGGTCGTGCTTGCGGTGATCGCCATTTGCGCGGTCGTCTATCTGCTGCAGGAATATGTGCTGAGCGAGACGCAGCAGATGACGCTGCTCTACGACGGAGCCTTCATTCCGGTGCTCTACACCGGCAAATATGGCTTCGACTGGTTCTTGTTCACGCGTCCATTCACCTATGCGTTCATGCATGGTGGCTTTGCCCACATCGCCATCAACATGATCTGGCTTGCGGCCTTCGGCTCGCCGCTCGCCAATCGTCTCGGCGCGCTGCGTTTCGCCATATTCTACGCGGTGACCGGGCTGGCTTCGGTTGTTCTGTTCTGGGCGCTGCATCCCTACGGCGAGGTGCCGCTCGTCGGCGCATCGGGCGCGATTTCCGGCATGATGGGCGCGGCCGCGCGCTATGGCTTCCGCATCGACCGGTCATCCGGCAGGGCGGCCTTCGCCGGCGAGCCGCTGCCGATCGCGGCCGTGTTGCGCTTGCGCGGCGTCATGACCTTTCTCGGCGTCTGGATGGTGATCAATCTGGCCACCGGCCTGCTCGGCGTCGCGCCGGGCGTCGATGGCCAGATCGCCTGGGAAGCCCATATCGGCGGCTTCATCGCCGGCTTCTTCGGATTGCGCTTCTTCGACCGCCCGCTGGCTGCAGCCTAGTCCTTAGGCGCACTTGAAAAGCAACCAATCACGGCGCACCATGTTTGCTAAGCACCCGGTGTCTTCCTAGGGGCGCAGGGGCTGAAAAGCCGGTCGGGGCGGGGAGCCGGCGTCAAAGGCAGTGGAGGACGCCATGACGGTTAAGGCAATTCTCGAAAGCAAGGGCCATGACGTGTTCACGCTCGGGCCCAATGAGAAACTCAGCGAGGCCATTCGAATGCTGGCCGAGCACAGGATCGGCGCGCTCGTCATCACCAATGGCGACCGGAAGATCGTCGGCATCCTCTCGGAGCGCGACATCGTCAAGGTCCTGGCCAGGGAAGGCGCCGCCGCGCTCGATATCGCCGTGCGCTCGGCGATGACGCCGAAGGTGAAGATCTGCAACGAAAACCACACGGTCAACGAGGTCATGGAGATCATGACGAGGGGCCGCTTCCGCCATCTGCCGGTTGAGAAAAACGGCTTGCTCGACGGCATCGTCTCCATCGGCGACGTGGTCAAGCGTCGCATCGAGGATGTCGAACGCGAGGCAGAGGAGATCAAGCAATACATCGCCACTGCTTGATCTTGAGTGAAAACCGCCGGCTGTTGCCAGCCGGCGGCGTGGGCGCGTTCTATCGGTTGTCGAGTTCGGCGCGGACGAGCTGCAGCCCGCGCCGGGTGATGCGGTAAGGTCCGCCATCCGTCGAGGAAACCGCTTTCTTGCGCCTCAGTTTTCGAAAGAGCTCCAGGTCGAAGCCAGGATAGCGCCAGCCGTCGCGGGTCAAGCACTGGACGGAGGCGATCTTCCTGCTCTCGTTCTTTTCGATTTCGATACGCCCGCCCTGCGCGAGCAGGTGCAGGATGCGCTGTTCCCCACAGCGCCGCGCGTCCTCTTGGACGCGCAAAAGGACGCTGTGGTACTCTTGGTTGGCGCATGATCCTTTCCGAAAATCGGTTCCGATTTTCGGGGTCATGCGCTGCGCGAAATGTCCATTGGATAAAGTCCCGGGAAAAACAACAAAAGCCGCAGCCGCGAGAAATCGCGGCACGGGGTTTCAGGTTTTTCTGCCCTGCCTCGCTTACGAGGTCAGGGCTTCACCGGGACTGAGCGTAAGTGGACATCCACTCTCCATTGGGATGCACGCTTCTTAGGCGAACGCGCGGGCAAACGCCAGTAGATGGCTTTGCGCTTGTCTCTCCGTGCGGTTTGCACTAGCGAAGTTGCGCAGCGAAATTTGCATTAATGCAACTCCGAGAATTCTAAGTTCGTAGGCCCTCCATGAGCATCATCGACACCCGCACCCCCGACGCGAAACGCCTGATCCCCGGCGCCACCGGCGACTGGGAGATCATCATCGGGCTCGAAGTGCATGCGCAAGTGATCTCGGAAGCAAAACTCTTCTCCGGCGCCTCGACCTCGTTCGGCGCCGCACCCAACGCCAATGTCAGCTTGGTCGACGCGGCAATGCCCGGCATGCTGCCGGTCATCAACGAGGAATGCGTCAAGCAGGCGATCCGCACCGGGTTGGGCTTGAAGGCGGCGATCAACCACAAGTCGGTCTTCGATCGGAAGAACTATTTCTATCCGGACCTGCCGCAGGGATACCAGATCTCGCAGTTCAAGCAGCCGATCGTCGGCGAGGGCAAGGTGATCGTCTCCGTCGGTCCCGACCGCCAGGGCGAGTTCGAGGACATCGAGGTCGGCATCGAGCGCCTGCACCTGGAACAGGACGCCGGCAAGTCGATGCACGACCAGCACCCGACCATGTCCTATGTCGACCTCAACCGTTCCGGCGTCGCGCTGATGGAGATCGTCTCCAAGCCCGACATCCGCTCGGCCGACGAGGCCAAGGCCTACGTCACCAAGCTGCGCTCGATCATGCGCTATCTCGGCACCTGCGACGGCAACATGGACGAAGGCTCGCTGCGCGCTGACGTCAACGTCTCGGTGCGCCGCCCGGGCGGCGCGTTCGGCACGCGCTGCGAGATCAAGAACATGAACTCGATCCGCTTCATCGGCCAGGCCATCGAATATGAGGCGCGCCGCCAGATCGCCATTCTGGAAGACGGCGGCAAGATCGACCAGGAGACGCGTCTGTTCGACCCGAACAAGGGCGAAACACGTTCGATGCGCTCCAAGGAAGAAGCGCATGACTATCGCTATTTCCCCGATCCCGACCTGTTGCCGCTGGAGTTCGACCAAGCCTATGTCGACGCGCTCGCCAAGGACCTGCCAGAACTTCCTGACGACAAGAAGGCGCGGCTGGTCGATGTGCTCGGCCTTTCGGCCTATGACGCCTCGGTGCTGGTTTCGGAAAAGCCGATCGCCGACTATTTCGAGAAGGTTGCCGCCGGGCGCGACGGCAAGCTCGCCGCCAACTGGGTCATCAACGATCTCCTTGGACAGCTGAACAAGGCTGGCAAAGACATTGAAAATGCTCCGGTTTCGCCTGAGCAGCTGGGCGCCGTGCTCGACCTGATCAAGGAAGGCACCATTTCAGGCAAGATCGCCAAGGACCTGTTCGAGATCGTCTGGAACGAAGGCGGCGATCCGCGCCAGCTCGTCGAGAGCCGCGGCATGAAGCAGGTCACCGACACCGGCGCCATCGAGAAGGCCGTCGACGAGGTGATCGCCTCCAACCCGGACAAGGCGGAGCAGGCGCGCGCCAAGCCGACCATGGCCGGCTGGTTCGTCGGCCAGGTGATGAAGGCGACGGGCGGCAAGGCCAACCCGCAGGCGGTCAACGACCTCGTCAAGGCCAAGCTGGGCATCGAATAGGGCGATGTTCGTCCGTACCGCCAGCGAGCGCGATCTTGTTGCGGTCCGCGCCCTGCTGGTCGAGACCTGGCATGCGACCTATGACGTCATCTACGGCGCCGAGCGGGTTACGGCGATCACCGACGACTGGCATTCGATCGCCTCGCTCAAGGCGCGGCTGACGCGACCGAATTCCGAGTTCCTGGTGGCTGACGACGGCAAGCGGCTCGGCGGCATGGCATTTGCTGCCGCTACCACCGACCCGAAGATCGTCCTTCTGAACCAGCTCTACGTGCATCCAGGCTGTCAGCGGCAGGGGATCGGCCAATCGCTGCTCGACGAAGTCGAGGCCAGTTTTCCGGAGATGGATATGCTGCGCCTCGAAGTCGAGGAAGCAAATGCCGTGGCGATCGCCTTCTACCAGGCGAACGGGTTCCGCTTGGCGGGCAGGACCGCCGATTGCGGCGGCGGTTCGGGATTGCCCGCGCTCATCATGGAAAAGCGGCTGGGCTAGATCGCCGGCGCGCATTCAGTCGATGTATCTGCATATGCCGTCGGAAGAATAGGCGTCACGGCGGCGACAGCCCGCGGATCGGCAGCCGACCGGGCAGCGGACGCTCAGGCGGAGGGAATCTCCACATTGTCGATCAGCCGCGTCGTGCCGAGCCAGGCTGCCGCTAGCAGGCGGCCGTCGCCGTCCCGTCGCCAGGGTGCAAGCGTGACGCTCGCGCGAGCGGCGACATAGTCGATCTTCCGGAAGCCCGCGGAGACAAGCGCCTTTGCAGCATCTTCGGTGGCGCCGGATTCATCCGCACCGGCCGAAAGGGCCGCTGCCGCGCGGCGCAGGATTAGGTTGAGCTGGCGCGCGATGTCGAGCTCGGCTTCGCCCAGATAGGCATTGCGCGACGACATGGCGAGGCCGTGCGCGTCACGCACGGTCGGCGCGCCGATGATCTCGACAGGCAGGTCCAGATCACGGCAGAGCTGCCTGACGACGCAAAGCTGCTGGTAGTCCTTCTCGCCGAACACGGCGCAATCGGGCGCCGCCTGCAGGAAGAGCTTGGCCACCACGGTCGCGACGCCGTCGAAGAAGCTTGGCCTGAAGTCCGTTTCGAGGCCCGACGAGGGGCCGCCCACCGAGATCTTGGTGGCGAAGCCGGCGGGGTACATTTCGCTTACGCCCGGCGTGAAGGCGAGATGCGCGCCCGCCTCCCGCAACCGGTCGAGATCGCGGGCCAGCTGGCGCGGATATTTGTCGAGGTCCTCCGTCGGCGCGAACTGCGTCGGATTGACGAAGATCGAGACGACGCAGCGATCGGCCCGTTCGAGCGCGATCCTGACCAGCGAGATATGGCCGTCATGCAGCGCGCCCATGGTCGGCACCATGGCGACCCCGAGTCCGGCCCGGCGCCAGTCACGGACCTGTGCGCGAAGGGTGGCGACGCTGTTGACGACGATTGGAGGGTTCATGTCTCGTCCTTGCCGGATGCCGTCGTGAAGACATGGGTAGCACCGGGGAAGGCGCGGCTGCGCACCTCGGCCGCGTAGCGCGCCGCCGCATCCGCGATGACGCCGCGCAAGTTGGCGTATTCCTTCACGAATTTAGGCACGCGGTCGACGGTCATGCCGACCATGTCGTCGATCACCAGGATCTGGCCGTCACAGTCGGCGCTGGCGCCGATACCAATGGTCGGTATGGAAATATGACGAGTTAGCCTCGCCGCGACGGCCTCCATCGTCCCCTCTATGACGACCGAGAAGGCGCCGGCCTTTTCCACCGCCTCGGCGTCGCGGAAGAGCTCTGCGATGTTTTCCTGCGTGCGGCCCTTGACCTTGTAGCCACCGTCCTTTTCCACCGACTGTGGCTGCAGCCCGATATGACCCATGACCGGTATGCCTTCGGCGACGATGGCCGCGATCTGGGCGGCCATGTCGACGCCGCCTTCGAGCTTCACGGCCTGGCAGCCCGTTTCCTCGACAATGCGCCTCGCGGACGTCGCGGCCTGCGCCGGCGAGGTCTCATAGCTGCCGGCCGGCATGTCGACCACCACGCAGGCCTTGGCCGAGCCGCGCACTACGGCCTGGCCGTGGGCGATCATCATCTCCAGCGAGGCGCCGAGCGTGGTGGCGTGGCCATGCAGAACCATGGCGACGCTGTCGCCGACCAGCATCAGGTCGACATGCGGATCGAGCAGGCGGGCGACGGGGTAGGTGTAGGCGGTGAGGCAGACGATCGGCACGCCGCCCTTGCGGCGGCGGATATCTTCGGCGTTGATCCGGCTGTCGGCGGACGGTTTCCGGGTCAATCGTCACCTCCCTGAAGGCGCCCCGAACCGGGGGCGGGTCGAGCTTTAGAAAGACAGGCAAGGCTTTGCAAGCCGCCCTGCCGCCAGCGGAGCGGCTGCATCGATTTAGCGCACGAAGCATTATGTTCCGGGAGCGGCAAAACCCTTGCCTTCGCGGTGGCGTGACGCCATAAGCAGGGGAGAGGCGCAGCCGCTGCCGCCGCGAGGATCTGGATGAAAACTTTCCTGCTGCAGTTTTTCACCTGGTGGAACAGCCAGACGCTTGGCACCCGCTTCCACACCTGGCGCTTCGGCAAGAAGGTCGGCGAGGACGAAGCAGGCAACGTCTATTATGAAGGCGGCGTCGATTCGGAAGGCCGCACCCGCCGCTGGGTGATCTATCGCGACTATTCGGAAGCCTCGAAGATCCCGCCCGGCTGGCATGGCTGGATCCATCACCGCGTCGACACGCCCCCTTCGGGCGAGAGCTACAAGGCGCGCGAGTGGCAGAAGCCGCATCGGGCGAACCTCACGGGAACGCCCGGCGCCTATCGGCCGCAAGGTTCGATCTTGACCAACCAGCATCGTCCGCAAGTGACCGGCGACTACGATGCCTGGACGCCGGGATCGTAATCCTCCGGATCGCAATCCAAAGCGCCGCTTCGATCCTTTATCGCCACAATTGGCGTTTAGCTGCTTGCTGACTGCGCGGCCATGATTAGCCTTGGGCATTGAAGAATCACCCGGGCACAACCACCGGTATTTTGCATGAGCTCTTCTAAGCAATTCCAGGAAAAGTGCGCAGCGGTTTTCCGTTCGGAATTGCGGCTCAGGATTCCAGCCCAAATCTCTAAGGCGCTGATCGCCGGGACGTCCCTTCTGCTTGCCTCGACAGCCACTTTCGCCGCCGCGCAGGCGCCGGCCCCTGCGCCGGCTACCTCCGAGCGTATCACCAACCCGGTGGCCGAATTCGCCGGCATAGACAAGATCACCGGCCGCATCATCACCTTCGACGTCTATGTCGACGAGACCGTGCAGTTCGGCGCCTTGCAGGTCACGCCCCGCGTCTGCTATTCGCGGCCGGACACGGAGCAGCCGAAGACCGATTCCTTCGTCGAGGTCGACGAGATCACGCTTGATCGCAAGATCCGTCGCATCTTCACGGGTTGGATGTTTGCCGAAAGCCCTGGTCTCAACGCCGTCGAGCACGCCGTCTATGACGTCTGGCTCAAGGGCTGCAAGCAGAAGTCGGACGTGCCGCCGCCGACTGCGGCAAAGGCCGAGACGGGCAAGCCGAAGACCCAGGCCGCCAAGCCCAAGGCTTCGGCGGAGCCGGCGGCCGAGCCGGCTGACACTGCCCCGAGCCAGCCGACGACGATCCTTCCAGCACCAACTGATCCCGGAACCTGCCCGCCTTTCAGCCGTTCCAACTCGGCAAGGCGAGGAGGATTCCGCGATGACCGCCACGAAGCCCATCATGGCCAACAAGCAAGAGCTTCTCGACATCGAGAAGGGCTTCTGGACCGGCGATTCCGCCTATTATGAAGCCAATGCCGATGTGGAATGCCTGGTGGCGTTTCCGCAAATGGCCAAGGCGATGACCAACGCCGAACTGGCGGCGACAGCCAGCAAACCCAACCGTTGGCGCGACCTCGACATCAAGCTGAAGGGAATGGTCGAGCCGGGCAGCGATATCGTCATGCTGACTTAC
This sequence comes from Mesorhizobium sp. M2A.F.Ca.ET.043.05.1.1, assembly GCF_003952445.1. Classification (NCBI taxonomy): domain Bacteria; kingdom Pseudomonadati; phylum Pseudomonadota; class Alphaproteobacteria; order Hyphomicrobiales; family Phyllobacteriaceae; genus Mesorhizobium; species Mesorhizobium sp. M2A.F.Ca.ET.043.05.1.1. The sequence continues at coordinate 2,006,730 of NZ_CP034446.1, read as the reverse complement.
GAAGCGCGCGCGACGCGTGAGAACGGCGAATCCTATGCCGCGCTGGTCAGCACCGGCTATGTTCACCGGGCCGACGGCTGGAAGATGATGTTCCATGCGCAGACGCCGATTGATACGGCGCAGGGCTGACCTCAGGGATAGAAGACGGCCTCGCCCTTCAGCGCCTCGGCCAATAGCTTCTCATACTGTCCGCGCGGCACGTCGATGGCGCCGAAGCGCTTCAGATGCTCGGTGGTGAACTGCGTGTCGAGCAGCGCGAAACCGCGCGCCTTCAGCCGCTCGACGAGATAATAGAGGCACGTCTTCGAGGCATCGGTCTCCCTTGCGAACATGCTCTCGCCGAAGAACACGCGCCCGAGCGAGACGCCGTAAAGGCCGCCGACCAGGCGGTCCTCGCGCCAGGCTTCGACCGAATGGCAGTGGCCGAGGCGATGGAGCTCGACATAGGCTTCGCGGATCGGCGCATTGATCCAGGTCGAGCGGCGCTCTTCGCGCTTCTCGGCGCAGCCGTCGATCGTCGCCTCGAAATCGAAATCGTAGCGGATCTCGAACGGGTGCCTGCGGATCGTCTTCTTGAGGCTGCGCGGTGTATGGAACCCGTCCAGCGGAATGATGCCGCGCGTTTCCGGCCGCACCCAGAACACTTCCGGGTCGTCGGCGCTCTCGGCCATCGGGAAGACGCCCGAGGCGTAAGCCCTGAGCAGCAGGTCGGTCGGGATGCGATAGCCTGGCGCGTAGGGGCGGGTCATCGCATCCCCGTGCTATTCACCCTTGGCCAGGTATTTTTCCAGCCAGTGGATGTCGTAGTCGCCATTGGCGATGTCGGGATTGCCGACAAGGTCGCGAAACAGCGGCAGCGTCGTCTTGATGCCGTCGACGACGAATTCGTCGAGCGCGCGGCGCAGCCGCATCATGCATTCGACGCGGTTGCGGCCATGCACGATCAGCTTGCCGATCAGGCTATCGTAATAAGGCGGGATCTTGTAGCCGGAATAGACACCGGAGTCGACGCGGACTCCGAGGCCGCCCGGCGTATGGAAATGCGTGATCGTGCCGGGCGAAGGCGTGAAGGTGCGCGGGTCCTCGGCGTTGATGCGGCACTCGATGGCGTGGCCGGTGAACTTGATGTCCTCCTGCCTGACCGACAGCCCGCCGCCGGAAGCGACGCGGATCTGCTCATGCACGAGGTCGATGCCGGTGATCGCTTCGGTCACCGGATGCTCGACCTGCAGTCGCGTGTTCATCTCGATGAAATAGAACTCGCCATTCTCATAGAGGAATTCGATCGTGCCGGCGCCGGAATAGCCGAGATCGGCGATCGCCTTTGCGCAGATGTTGCCGATGCGCGAACGTTCCTCGGCATTGAGCGCCGGCGAATTGGCTTCCTCCCAGACCTTCTGGTGGCGCCGCTGCAGCGAGCAGTCGCGTTCGCCGAAATGCACGCCGCGACCGGCGCCGTCACCGAACACCTGCACCTCGATATGGCGCGGCCTCTCCAGATATTTCTCGATATACACGGCGTCGTCGCCAAAGGCCGCGCCCGCTTCCGACTTTGCCGTCTGCAACGCGACTTCGAGATCCGCTTCAGTGTGCGCCACCTTCATGCCGCGGCCGCCGCCGCCCGCGGAGGCCTTGATGATCACCGGATAGCCGATGTCGGCCGCAACGCGCTTGGCTTCCTTCTCGTCGCTGATCGCGCCGTCGGAGCCGGGCACCACGGGAATGCCGAGACGCTTTGCCGTGCGCTTGGCCTCGATCTTGTCGCCCATGATGCGGATATGGTCGCCGGAGGGGCCGATGAAGGTGATGTTGTGCGCGGCGAGGATATCGGCGAACTTGGCGTTTTCCGACAGGAAGCCGTAGCCCGGATGCACGGCGTCGGCGCCGGTGATCTCGCAGGCGGCAACGATCTGGTGGATGTTGAGATAGCTTTCGCGCGACGGCGGCGGGCCTATACAGACGCTCTCGTCGGCGAGCCGCACATGCATGGCGTCGGAATCCGCGGTCGAGTGGACCACCACCGTCTGGATGCCGAGCTCCTTGCAGGCGCGCAGCACCCGGAGCGCGATTTCGCCGCGATTGGCGATGAGGATCTTCTGGAACATCTCTTGGCTGTTCCTACTCGAGGACCACCAGCGGCATTCCGTACTCGACCGGCTGGGCGTCTTCGATGAGGATCGCCGTCACCGTGCCGGCGCGCGGCGAAGGAATCTGGTTCATCGTCTTCATCGCCTCGATGATGAGAAGCGTCTGGCCTTCCTTCACCTTCTGGCCGATCTCGACGAACGGCTTGGCATCGGGCGAGGGCGCCAGATAGGCAGTGCCGACCATCGGCGAAGGCACGGCGTTCTTGGACGGATCGGCAGGCGCCGCGGCGGCGGCCGCTGCCGGCTGAGCCGCGGCAGCGACGGGAGCGGCGATCGCGGGCAGGGGCGCGGCAACCGCATGGACAGCCTGCGACTGACGCGACACGCGCACCTTGAGGTCGCCGAGCTCGACCTCGATCTCGGTCAGATTGGTGTCGTTCAGGATGCCCGCCAGATCGCGGATCAGCTGCTGGTCAACACCGGTCTTTTTTATCGACATTTTCGAGCCTTCTGTTTGGGGGCCGGTCACAGGCGTGCCGCCAGTGCCTGCAGCGCGAGCGTGTAGCCGAGCGGCCCGAACCCGCAGATCATGCCGACAGCGACCGGCGCGACCATGGAGACGTGGCGGAAGGGCTCCCGCGCGTGGATGTTGGAAAGATGGACCTCAGCGACGGGCAGCGGCGCAACAGAGCGGATGGCGTCGTGGATGGCGATCGAGGTGTGGCTGTAGGCGCCGGGATTGATGACGATTCCTGCAGCCTTCTCGCCGGCTTCCTGAATCCAGTCGACCAGATCGCCCTCATGATTGGACTGGCGAAAATCGATCCCGAGCCCAAGCGCGGCGCCCGCCGCCTTGCAGTCCTCTTCGATGGCCGCAAGCGTCTTGCCGCCATAAATTCCCGGCTCGCGTTTGCCGAGCGCATTGAGATTGGGACCGTTGAGGACGAAAATCGTTTTCAATATGCCGACCTTGTTTCACGCCGACCCCAAGCCGGCGCACTGGGCCTCTATAATGGGCATAGCCGCCCGCGAAAAGAGCGCAAGTGCGTTCTTACGCTGTCCACAGCGGCCGGCTTTTGTATCCGCAAGCGCCTACAGCGCGCTTTTTGCCTCTTCGATCTTTTCCGCCAGAACCTGCTGGCCGAGCGCTCCGAAGATCACCTCGTTGCCGACCACATAGGACGGTGTGCCGGTGATCGACAGTTTCGTCGCAAGGTCATAGGTGCGCGAAAGCGTCTCGGCGATGCGCGGATCCTTCATCTTCTCGCGCAGCGTCGCCTCGTCGGCGCCGAGCGAAAGCGCCACCTTGATAGCGGTCGCTTCGGTGGCGCGGCCCTGGCCGCCGAGCAGCGCGGTATGGAATTCGCCGTATTTCTCCGGGTGCATCAAGTGGAACGCCATGGAGACGACGCTGGCCTTCTGCGAATCGGGGCTCAGGATCGGGAACTCCTTGAGCACGAAGCGCAGGTCCGGGTCGGCCTTGGTCAGCGCCTTCATGTCCTCGATGGCGCGTTTGCAGAAGCCGCAATTATAGTCGTAGAACTCGACGATCGTGACCTTGCCCTTGGGGTTGCCTACGACGCCGTCGAACGTCGAGTTGAAGATCTCGTCCTTGGAATTCTTGATGACGCCCAGTGCGGCAAGCCGCTGCTCTTCCTTCTGCTTGGCCTCGAGCGCGTCCTGCACCTCGAGCAGCACTTCCGGGTTCTTCAAGAGGTAGTCGCGGATAATGCCCTCGACCTCCTTGCGGTCGATCTTGGTATCGGCGGCCGCCTTGGTGTCGGTGGAGGACGTGACCTGGGCGACCTGCACGGTGTCGGCCTTCGCGGCCTGCGGATTTCCCGCCACGAAACCGAAGGCCAGCATGCCGAGCGCCACCGCCAGGCCGCCGGCACTGCCAAGCAGGATTGCCTTGTTCATTGTCCTCGTCCTTTTTCCTGTTCCGGTCCGCCTTCGTCGTCGTCGACGTCCGGGAGGTTCATTTGAGTTTGTTAGACGGTGTGTAGTTTATAATATCCTGAGCGCGTACCCAGCGGGGTTCGCCGCGCTTCAATTTCTGTTGAGCGCGCATGGCGAAGATCTTCGCATTCTTGTAGTCGCCCGCATAGTAATGGCCCTCGGCGGTGGCAAGATCGGCTGCCGGAATGTCGCCCTGTTCTCCATAGGCCTGCGCCAGGAAGCGGTAGGCTTCGGCATTCTCCTTGTCCCGCCCGACGCCGTTGTTGAGCTGGACCACGGCCTTTTTCAGCGAATCGGGCGTGCCCACCGCCATCAGCGCCTGGCCGAGCGAGACCAGCAGCAGTCCGGAATGCGCGGGATCGAGGCTCACCGCCTTGGCATAGGCGTCCGCCGCGTCCTTCGGCTTGTTGGCCTTCATCAGGATATCGCCGCGCAGCTCCTGGAAATAGGGGTTCTTCGGCTGTTCCTTGATCAGCGCCGCCGTCTTGGTCAGCGCCGCGCCCGGATTGCCGTAGAGATAGGTCTGCTGCGCGTCGCCATAGCGCGAGGCGATGCTGGCCGGATTCTTGCGCATCAGCCGCGCGACGGCCGCCTGGCCCTGCATATAGGCGGCGATCTTGATGCGCATCATGTCGTGCCGCTGCTGCAGCGCCGGCGGGTCGACAACATTGACGAAGGGGCTCTGCTTGACCAGCACTTCAAGGTTGGCGATGCGCTCCTGCGGCATCGGATGGCTGATCCGGTAGGGATCCACCTGGGTGCCGGCGAGCGACAGCGCGCTCTGGAAGCGGCCGAAGGTCTTCAGCATGCCCATGCCGGACTGGCCGGTGGCGTTGAGATAAGTGATCGCCGAGCGGTCGGCGGTGATCTCTTCGGTACGCTGATAGGCAAGGATCGAGCGCTGCGCCATCTCGCCGCCGCCGGCGGCAACACCCATGCCGGCGCCCGCCAGGCCCTTGCTGTTGGTGGTCGCGCCGGCAACCATGGCGCCGGCGCCGAGCAGCGTGGCGATGATGGCCATTGTCTTGGCGCGGTCGAGCTGGTCGCGCAATTTCTGCTGATGTCCGCCTGCGATATGGCCGGCCTCGTGCGCGATGACGCCGATGATCTCGTTCGGCGTTTCGGCGGTCACCAGCGCGCCGGTGTTGACGAACAGGCGCCGCCCGGTGACGAAGGCGTTGAAACTCGGATCGTTGACTAGAACGATGTCGATGCCGTCATTTGCAAGCCCCGCAGCCTTGAAGATCGGCCGGGCATAATCGCGCACCAGCGCCTCGATCTCGGCGTCGCGCACCACCGGCACGCCTTGCGCGAAGGCGCTGACCGAGCCCGACACGGCAACGGCGGCGGCAAGCATAAGCGTCGCGAAGCCGCGCGCGGTTCGGCTGAGAGAGGTCGATCTGCCAATCGATGGTCGGGGTCGGCTCAACATAGGTCCACTGGTAGACGAGCGGGCGAAAGATGAAAAGTCGGCGCCGGCAACTTCCTGCGCGCTTGTGATCCCCACATCAATCGGGCATTTGTGCGGCGCTGTTCCTTTAACTAGGGCAGTTCAAGGACAAGTCTGCGCTGCTTGCGTCCGGAATTCACCGAAATAGGGCAGTTGGAAGAGGTCAAATGGTCGTTTCGCTTTCGCGCCGGGGGGAAGTCGAGCCCTTCCACGCCATGGACATCCTGGCCGAAGCCAACCGGCTGAAGGCCACCGGCGTGCCCGTGGTGTCGATGGCCGTCGGCCAGCCGTCGGATCCCGCGCCGGCGGGCGTCCGCGAAGCGGCGGCCGCGGCCCTCAGGCACGGCCGCATCGGCTACACCGATGCCTTGGGCCTGGCCGATCTGCGCAAGGCGATCGCCGAGCACTATGGCGAGCATTACGGGATCGACGTCGCGCCGTCGCGCATTGCCGTCACCACGGGGTCGTCGGCCGCCTTCAACCTCGCTTTCCTGGCGATGTTCGATCCGGGCGACCGCGTCGCCATCGCCGCGCCCGGCTATCCGGCCTATCGCAACATCATGGCCGCGCTCGGCATCGAGATCGTCGAGATCGAGCTCGGCGCGGACGCCTATCTGCATGCCGAGCATCTGAAGAGCGCGCATCGCGATAAGCCGCTGAAGGGTGTGCTGTTCGCCAGCCCCGCCAATCCGACGGGTGCGGTGATCCCGGCGGACGAACTTGCGGCGCTGGTGAAGACGGCCGAGGAACTCGGCATCGCCGTCATCTCCGATGAAATCTACCACCGGCTGGCCTATGCGGCGCCCGATGTGACCGCGCTGGCGTATGGCGCCGGCGTGACCGTGATCAATTCCTTCTCGAAATACTATTGCATGACCGGCTGGCGCATCGGCTGGATGGTGCTGCCCGATGAACTGGTGCGGCCGGTCGAGCGCATCGCCCAGAGCCTTTATATCTCGCCGCCGGAATTGTCGCAGATTGCCGCGATCGAGGCCTTCAAGGCCACGGAGGAACTCGAAAAGGTGAAGGCGCGCTATGCCTGGAATCGCGACCTTCTGATGAAGCGTCTGCCGGAACTCGGCTTTGCGCTGGCTGCTCCCATGGACGGCGCCTTCTACGCCTTCTGCGATGTCACCCGTCACACCAATGACAGCATGGCCTTTGCGCGAAAAATGCTGGCCGAGGCGCATGTCGCGGCGACGCCAGGCCGCGATTTCGATCCGCAGCAGGGGCATCGCACCATGCGCTTTTCCTATGCCGGCAGCCATGAAGACATGATCGAGGCGCTGGCGCGCATCGAACGCTGGCTGAAATAGACGACATGCCGGAACTCGAGCAAGCATTGGCGGAAGTCGCCGCCGAAATGGCCGAGCGTAGCGATCGCGGCAAGGTGGCGACCTACATCCCGCAACTGGGCAAGGTCGATCCGAAGAGATTCGGCATCGCCGCCGTGACCAATGATGGCCGGGTCATCCTTGCCGGTGATGCCGATCAGCCCTTCTCTATCCAGAGCGTCTCGAAGGTCTTCACCCTCACGCTGGCGCTGGGCAAGATCGGCGATGCGCTCTGGCAGCGAGTCGGCCGCGAGCCGTCCGGCAATCCGTTCAATTCGATCGTTCAGCTCGAGCATGAGAACGGCATCCCGCGCAATCCGTTCATCAATGCCGGCGCCATCGTCGTCTCCGACGTGCTGCTCGCCGGGCATCAGCCGCGCGAGGCGATCGGCGAGATCCTGCGCTTCATCCAGTTCCTCGCCGATGACGAGACGATCATCATCGATCGCGAAGTGGCGGCGTCCGAGCGGGCGACCGGCTACCGCAACTTCGCCTTAGCCAACTACATGAAATCCTTCGGCAATCTTCATCATGAGCCGGAGCTGGCACTGGGCGTTTATTTCCATCACTGCGCCATCGCCATGAGTTGCCGGCAGCTTGCCATGGCGGGCCGGTTCCTCGCCAATAGCGGAAGGAATCCGGCGACCGGGCATTCGGTCGTGTCGGCCGAGCGGGCACGCCGTATCGGCGCGCTGATGCTGACCTGCGGCCACTATGACGGTTCCGGCGATTTTGCCTTCCACGTCGGCATCCCCGGCAAAAGCGGTGTCGGCGGCGGCATTTTGGGCATCGTGCCCGGCGTGGCTTCGCTGGCGGTGTGGTCGCCCGGCCTCAACGAGAACGGCAACTCCAAGCTCGGCTCGATCGCGCTCGAGAAGCTCGCGCGGATGATGAACTGGTCGATCTTCGCGCCATAGGATGAATGAGGTGGGAGGAGGTGGCCCATGGAAGATCGAAATCGGTGGATATTGCATATTAAGGAGCTACGCTCCCGCCAAGGCGCAAGCATTCTTGAGGCCGAGCGCATCGCACTATCGGATCCTCATTGGCGACGTTGGGTAGAGCGCCAAATCAACACGGACGAACGCTGCCACAAGTTCGCCCGCAGTCACATGAAAGCCAACCGAGAAGCCGCTTTGATTTACAAAGACGGCGAGATGCTAAAATTGCGGTAGGTGAAGCGCCACACAGAGTGTTTCCAATTCGGCCACACCCATAGCAAAAATCCCGCGCCGGATGGCGCGGGATTTTGTTAGCTGCTTAGCTTAGAAGATTGAAAGGCCTAGAAAAAGCCCTTGCGCTGCCACCAGCCTGCACGCTTCGGCTTGTCCTCGGTCTTGGCCTCTTCGGACACGTTCGAGGACACGACGGGAACAACCGGCGCATCGATCGATTGCGGCTTGCGCCGCGTCGGATGCGGGTTGGCGGCAGACTCCGCCTCGGCCGCCGCGGGAGCGGCAGGTGCCGGCTCCGGCTCGACCGCCACGGGCGCGACCTGAGCTTCCGCCACCGGTTCGGACACCGTCTCCGCCACGGCCTCCTCGGCGGCCTTCTTGGCGCGCGAACGGCGGGGCTTCTTCGGCTTTTCGACCGCCTCGGCGTCGTTATTGGCGGCCGCGGGGGCAGCAGGCTGCGAAAGCGCGGCTGCCACCGCCGGCTCGCCTGCGGCGTCCTCATCTTCCGCCGCTTCCTCCTCGACGTCGCCGGCGGCGGCCTCTGAAGCCTCGTCGTCGCGGCGGTTGCGCTTGCCGCCGCGCTTGCCGCGCCGGCGCTTCTTGCCGGAAGCATCATCGGTAGCGGTTGCCTCGGCTTCGCCGCCAGCGGTCGCCTCCTGGGCCGCTTCTTCCGGCGCATCCGTGGCATCGTCGCTGGTTTCGCCAGCTTCCGCCGGCGCCGCCACGACATCCCCATTATGCTCGCGGTCGCGGTCCCTGCCGCCACGCCGCCGGCGGCGCTTGCGACGCTTGCGGTCGCGGCCTTCGCCGTCCTCTGACCGCTGCTGGTGCTGGCCCTGCTGCTGCGGCTGGCGCGGCTGTTCGGCCTGAACCGCAGCCTCTTCTTCCTCCTCGATGACGATCTCGTCCTCGGGCTCGTCCGGCTCGACATAGGCCGGCAGGCTGCGCACCTCGACGAAGCCTTCCGGCTTCTCGGCGATGGCGCCGCGGAAGATCGCGTAATGCTGGGTGCCGAGCGTCTCGTCAGCCTCGATCGTGATCGTCAGGCCGAAACGGGCTTCGAGTTCCACAAGGTTGGCGCGCTTGTGGTTCAGCACATAAAGCGCGGTCGCGGCCGGCGTGCGCACGATGATGTGGCTGCGCGAATCCTTGAGCAGGAATTCCTCGATCGCCCGCACCACCATCAGCGCCACGGAGGAATCGGAACGCACATGGCCGGTGCCGCCGCAATGCGGGCAGGGCTTCATGGTCGATTCCAGCACGCTGGCGCGGATGCGCTGACGCGACATTTCCATCAGGCCGAAATGCGAGATGCGGCCGACCTGGATGCGGGCGCGGTCGTTCTTGAGGTGATCCTTCAGCCGCTTCTCGACAGCGCGGTTGTTGCGATTCTCCTCCATGTCAATGAAGTCGATGACGATGAGGCCGGCAAGGTCGCGCAGTCTGAGCTGCCGCGCGACTTCCTCGGCCGCCTCCAGATTGGTGTGGAGCGCGGTCTCCTCGATCGAATGCTCCTTGGTGGAGCGGCCGGAGTTGACGTCGATCGAGACCAGCGCCTCGGTCTGGTTGATGATGATGTAGCCGCCGCTCTTCAGCGTCACCTGTGGCTGCAGCATGCGATCGAGCTGCGCCTCGATGCCGTTGCGCACGAAGATCGGCGTGGTGTCCCGGTAGGGCTGAACCACCTTGGCGTGGCTCGGCATCAGCATGCGCATGAAGTCCTTGGCCTCGCGGTAGCCGTCCTCGCCGGAGACCAGGATCTCGTCGATATCCTTGTTGTAGAGGTCGCGCACCGAGCGCTTGATCAGGCTGCCTTCCTCATAGACGAGGGCAGGGGCCGTGGATTGCAGCGTGAGGCTGCGGACGTTCTCCCACAGCCGCATCAGATATTCGTAGTCGCGCTTGATCTCGGCCTTGGTGCGGCTTTCGCCAGCGGTGCGCAGGATGACACCCATGCCCTGCGGCACGTCGAGGTCGGTCACGACCTCCTTCAGCCGCTTGCGGTCCTGCGCGTTGGTGATCTTGCGCGAGATGCCGCCGCCGCGCGCCGTGTTCGGCATCAGCACCGAATAGCGGCCGGCAAGCGAAAGATAGGTGGTGAGCGCGGCGCCCTTGTTGCCGCGTTCTTCCTTGACCACCTGCACCAGAAGGATCTGGCGGCGCTTGATGACTTCCTGAATCTTGTACTGGCGGCGGACCGGCTTGCGGCGGCTGCGGATTTCCTCGAGCGCATCCTCGGCGCCGACCGATTCGACCTCGTGCTCGTCCGAATGCGAGGCCGAGACGTCCTCCAGCATGCCGCGATCATTGTCGCTGGCGGCGTCGCCGGTCTGCTCGGGCTGATCCGCCTGCGGGACCGCCTCGGAAATCACATCGGCTTCGACGCTCGCGGCAATCGAGGTGGGGCCACCTTCGGACGGCTTGTCGCCCTCGTTGTCCGCTGCGTCGCCGCCGCCGGTCTCGGCGGCGGGCTCTTCAGCCGTTTCCTGGTCGGTTTCGACTTCGACGGCTTCGGCGACGATGGATGCATCCGATGCATCCGATGCGTCTTCTGGCGAGGCATCGGCAGTTACGCCGCCGGCTTCCTCGCTCCCGGCAGCCTCTGCCGCGGGCTCTTCGAGGGCTGCGGGCTCAGCCGGGCTTTCCTCGTTTTCCGAGGAAGCGTGTCTGTGCTCGCCGCGGTCACGGTTCTTGCCGCCGCGCCTGCGGTTGCGCCGGCCGCCGCGATCGCGCGCCTGCTGCTCTTCGCCGTTCTCCGCTTCCTCGTCGTCTTCGTCCTCGGCCTCCTGCGCTTCGGCGCGCAGTAGAGCCTGACGGTCGGCGACCGGAATCTGATAGTAGTCGGGATGGATTTCACTGAAGGCGAGGAAACCGTGACGGTTGCCGCCATACTCGACAAAGGCTGCCTGGAGGGAAGGTTCGACGCGGGTTACGCGGGCGAGGTAGATGTTTCCTTTGAGCTGCTTCTTGTCCTGGGATTCAAAGTCGAATTCTTCGATGCGGTTACCGCGAACGACGACAACGCGTGTTTCCTCCGGGTGGGAGGCGTCTATCAGCATCTTGTTGGGCATTATCTTGTTTCCTGCCGGCAGCCGACGGCCGCAGCTGGCGTGGCAATGCCCGCCGCTGTGCGCCTGTATCTGTGTGCATGCCGGATAATTGAATGTCCGCTAGCCGCCGCTTGAGCGCGATGGCGGTGCCGCCCGCAGCCAATATGGCGCGGTTTGATGCGGACCTTTCCATGATTGCGCTTGAAGCCATCGGCACCCAGCAGAACCTTTTGAACCAAAGCCCGGGCTGAGCCGGACCAGCTTGTTTGCTCACGAAGAGCCGGCGCGGGGCAAACCCGGCCGTTTTCCACACGCAAGCGATTCCCCCGCCACGGGAGCACGCCTGCGAAAATCGTCGCGACCACCTGAGCCTGGAAGGATAAAGGAGCCGCCTTTGCATCCGACCTTTGGCAGGAAACTGCTGAGGCGAGCGGTTCCAGGATTGCAGTGATCCAACGTCGCTTTTATGATTTGGCGGGATGGAAGGCAACCCCGATTTCGGATGCCGGCAAAAAGCGCTTCCGTTGGGGAAGGTGCCCTTCGTCTCACATCATGAAAGGCTTGGTTAACCTTCTCTGAATACCAATCGTTAATCGAATTGGCGGCCTTACGGGCACTCTGCGAGAAGACCGGGCGCAATGCGTCAAACCGGGAGCAACGGATAACAGATGGGACTGGCGGGCAGCGCGGACAAGAGGGGCGGGGCCGCGGCGCATGTCACGCGCCTGGCCTGGGCCGCCTTGATGCTGGCGCTGCTGCTTTGTTTCGCAGCCGCCGCGCGCGCCGACGGCCTGCTTGGCGCGACCGGCTACAAGATGGCCGGCGACGCCACCAAGATGCGCATCGTCGTTAATTTCGATCGCGAGCCGGACGTCAAATGGTTCTTGTTGCGCGGCCCCAATCGCCTGGTCGTCGACTTGCCGCGAACGCGATTCGCCCTGGAGGCCAAGGATGTGAAGCCGCGTGGCCTTGTGCGGGCCGTCCGTTACGGCGATCAGGGACATGGTTCGCGACTGATCCTCACCGGCAAGGGTCCTTTCGCCGTCGATAAGCTTGACGTGCTCAAGAATGACGACGGCACCGGCTATCGCATCGCCATCGACATATCGGCCGCCTCCGAACGGGAGTTCGACGAGGCGCTGGCCAACCAGTCGCTGACCACCGGTTCGACGGTCTCCACCGAGAAAGGCGAGCGGGTCGGCACCGGGCCGGTCTCGGCGCCCGGTCATCGCTTCACGGTGGTGATCGATCCAGGCCATGGTGGCGTCGATGGCGGCGCCGAAAGCTCGGCCGGTACGGTCGAGAAGGACGTCACGCTCGCTTTTGCCAAGGAATTGCGCGACAAGCTGGCCGCGGTCGGCAAATACGATGTCTTCATGACCCGCGATGACGACGTCTACCTGGCGCTTGACGAGCGTGTGCGCATCGCACGGCAGCACGAGGCGGATCTCCTGATCTCGATCCACGCCGATACGATTGCCGTCAAAGGTCTTCGCGGCGCCACGGTCTACACACTTTCGGACAAGGCCTCCGACCCGGAAGCCCAGGCGCTCGCCGATCGCGAGAACCTGTCCGACCAGTTCGCGGGGATGAAGATCGAGGACGACAACAAGGAAGTCACCGACATTCTTATCGACCTGATCCGCCGGGAAACGCACGGATTCTCGATGAGCTTCGCCCATACGCTGGTCGGCCAATTGTCGACCAGCGTTGGCCTCATCAACAATCCGCAACGCTCGGCCGGCTTCAAGGTGCTCAAGGCTCCGGACGTGCCGTCCGTACTTGTCGAGCTTGGCTACCTCTCCAACAGCAAGGACGAGGCGCAATTGCTCAGCGCCGACTGGCGCGGCAAGGCGGCGCAAAGCATAACCAACGCGGTCGCCCTGTTTGCCGCTGCCAAGGCCGGAACGGCGACGGGCGGTTGATCCGCCCACGCCCCCACAACCGCCCGAGGTCTGCAACCCCAAGCAGCCGTTGCATGACGACAACACCCGGCGTTATTATTCGGCGACCGAGTCCTCAAATCTCGCGCTGCCGTATTTTGTCCACATGGTCGCGACATGGGTCTTTTGATTGCGGATTGGGACCGCCCCGGGAAGCTTGCGCGACTGCCGGCTTCGTCTAGGAAACTCCCGAACCTCGGACTGGAGCGGGCATGATTCGTCTCATCGGCTATTTCTTTGGCATCGGCACGACGCTGGCGTTGCTGGTGGCGGCCGGCCTTGCCATCTATATCAGCCATGTCGCGAAGGACCTGCCCGACTATGAGGTTCTGGCCAAATACGAACCGCCGGTGACGACGCGCATTCATGCCTCCGACGGCTCGCTGATGGCGGAATATGCGCGCGAGCGGCGCCTCTATCTGCCGATCCAGGCCATCCCGGACCGCGTCAAGGCCGCCTTCATGTCGGCCGAGGATAAGAACTTCTACAACCACCCCGGCATTGACGTCACCGGCCTTGGCCGCGCCATCATCGTCAACCTGCAGAACCTCGGCTCGGGCCGGCGCCAGGTCGGCGCTTCGACCATCACGCAGCAGGTGGCGAAGAACTTCCTGCTCACCTCGGACCAGACCTACGAGCGCAAGATCAAGGAGATGATACTGGCCTTCCGCATTGAGCAGGCCTATTCCAAGGACCGCATCCTCGAACTCTATCTCAACGAAATCTTCTTCGGCTTCGGTGCTTATGGCGTCGCGGGTGCCGCGCTCACCTATTTCGACAAGTCGGTCAACGAGCTGACGGTCGCGGAAGCCGCCTATCTCGCCTCGCTGCCCAAGGGCCCGAACAATTATCACCCCTTCAAGCATGCTGACCGCGCGATCGAGCGCCGCAACTGGGTCATCGACCAGATGGTCGAGAATGGCTATGTCACCCGCGAGGAGGGCGCCAAGGCCAAGGCCGAGCCGCTTGGCGTGTCGCCGCGCCGCAACGGCTCCTATCTGTTTGCCGGCGAGTATTTCACCGAGGAAGTCCGCCGCCAGATCATCGCCCGCTACGGCGAGAACGCGCTCTATGAGGGCGGCTTGTCGGTGCGCACCACGCTCGACCCGAACATCCAGCTTATCGCCCGCAAGTCGCTGCAGAACGGCCTACTCAAATACGACATGCTGCGCGGCTACCGCGGTCCGGTCACGCATATCGACATTTCCGGCGACTGGGGCGTGCCGCTCGGCAATGTGAAAGGCCTCGAGGATGTGCCGGAATGGACGCTTGCCGTCGTGCTCGACAGTTCGGCGGACGGCCTGACCATCGGCATCCAGCCGACGCGGCAAGTCTCTGGCGAACTCGTCAAGGACCGCGTCCAGGGGACCGTCAGCAAGGACGACATGGGCTTTGCCATGCGCCACTTCGTCAACGGCAAGTCCGTGAGGGCGAAGTCTCCGGCGGAGGTTCTGGAGCCCGGCGACGTCGTCTTCGTGCAGAAGAATGACGGCTCCGACAACACCTATATGCTGCGCCAGGTGCCGGAGGTCGAAGGCGGTCTCGTCGCCATGGATCCGCACACCGGCCGCGTGCTCGCCATGGTCGGCGGATTCTCCTACGCGCAGTCCGAGTTCAACCGTGCCACCCAGGCAATGCGCCAGCCCGGCTCCTCGTTCAAGCCGATCGTCTATTCGGCCGCGCTCGACAATGGTTACACGCCGGCCTCGGTGATCATGGATGGCCCGATCACCATCCAGAGCGGCAACACCACCTGGACGCCGAAGAACTATGACGGCACGGTCGCTGGCCCGGCAACCTTGCGCTCCGGCATCGAGAAGTCGCGCAACCTGATGACGGTGCGGCTCGCCAACGACATGGGCATGAAGCTGGTCGTTGAATATGCCGAGCGCTTCGGCGTCTACGATCATCTGGCGCCCTATCTGCCGATGGCGCTGGGCTCCGGCGAGACGACCGTCATGCGCATGGTCTCGGCCTATTCGATCATGGCCAATGGCGGCAAATCGATCAAACCCTCGCTGATCGACCGCATCCAGGACCGCTACGGCAAGACGGTGTTCAAGCAGGATGAGCGCGGCTGCGAGGGCTGCAACGCCGCCGAATGGAAGAACCAGCCCGAGCCGGAGCTGGTCGACAATTCCGAGCAGGTGCTCGACCCGATGACGGCCTACCAGATCACCTCGATGATGGAAGGCGTGGTCCAGCGCGGCACCGGCGCCACCATCGGCGAGCTCGGCCGCCACATCGCCGGCAAGACCGGCACCACCAATGACGAAAAGGACGCCTGGTTCATCGGCTTCACGCCGAACCTCGTCGTCGGTCTCTACATGGGCTACGATACGCCGCGCGGCCTCGGCAAGGGCGCCACGGGCGGCGGTCTCGCCGCGCCGATCTTCAAGGATTTCATGCGTGTGGCGCTGGACGGCAAGCCGAACACCGACTTCCAGGTTCCGGACGGCATGAAGCTGATCGCCATCAACCGCAAGACCGGCATGCGCGCCGCCGAAGGCGATCCCAACACCATCGTCGAGGCGTTCAAGCCCGGCACCGGCCCGGCCGACAGCTACTGGGTGATCGGCATGGGCGCGGATGGCTCCAACGGCTCGGGTGGCGCGCTGTCGCCGCAGGCCAACCAGGCCATCCAGGACGGCGGCGGCGGCCTCTACTGATCTCCTGCATTCCGGAATGGGCCGGCGCGAAACCGCCGGCCCATTTCGCTTTACAGGCGGCGATGCCGTGCCTATGTATCGCGCCTATTCCGAAAAGACCGAAAAGAACAGGACCGAACGAAAAGCCATGCGCGCGGAAACGCTCAACATTGTCGACGAGATCAGGCAGGCGATAACCCTGCTGAGGAGGCATCTTTGACTGGGATCAGGCTGTAAAGCGGCTTGAGTACCTGAATTCGCGCGCCGAGGATTCCAGCCTCTGGAATGATCCGATCGAAGCGCAGAAGCTGATGCGGGAACGCCAGGAGCTCGAGGACGGCATCGCCGCCGTCAAGGGGCTGACCCAGGCTCTGGAAGACAATATCGGCCTGATCGAGCTCGGCGAGGAAGAGGGCGACGACGGCATAATCGCGGAAGCGGAGGCTGCGCTGCGCTCGATGCAGGGCGAGGCGAAGGCTCGGCAGGTCGAGACGCTGCTCTCCGGCGAAGCCGACGCCAACGACACCTATCTTGAAATCCATGCCGGCGCGGGCGGCACCGAAAGCCAGGACTGGGCCTCGATGCTTCTGCGCATGTACACGCGCTGGGCCGAGCGCCGCCGCTTCAAGGTCGAGGTGCTGGAAGTCCATGACGGCGAGGAGGCGGGCATCAAGTCGGCAACCGTGCTGATCAAGGGCCACAATGCCTATGGCTGGCTGAAGACGGAATCCGGCGTCCACCGCCTGGTGCGCATCTCGCCGTATGACAGCAATGCGCGGCGCCACACCTCCTTCGCCAGCGTCTGGGTTTATCCGGTTATCGACGACTCGATCGAGATCAATGTTTCCGAATCCGACGTGCGCATCGACACCTATCGTTCCTCGGGCTCGGGCGGCCAGCACGTCAACACCACCGACTCGGCGGTCCGCATTACCCATCTCGCGACCGGCATAGCGGTTGCCTGCCAGGCCGAGCGCTCGCAACACAAGAACCGCGCCAAGGCCTGGGAAATGCTGCGCTCGCGCCTCTACGAGGAAGAGCTGAAGAAGCGCGAGGCGGTCGCCAACGCCACGGAGGCGTCGAAGAGCGACATCGGCTGGGGCCACCAGATCCGCTCTTACGTGCTGCAGCCCTATCAGCTCGTGAAGGATCTGCGCACGGGCGTCGAAAGCACCTCGCCTTCGAGCGTGCTCGACGGCGACCTCGACGAGTTCATGGAAGCTTCGCTCTCGCATCGCATCGAGGGCGGTGCGGGCGAAGCGGTGGCGGACCTCGACTAGGATTGCCGGCGCTGGACGACGGAGGAAGCCGGTGACGCGCAAACTTACCGGAAGATGCTTCTGCGGCGCCGTTCACTATGAAGTGGCGGACGAATTCGTCTATGCCGCGAACTGTCACTGCTCCAACTGCCGGCGCACGACGGGGGCGGCGTTCAAGCCCTTCGCCGGCATCGAGCGTGGCAAGTTCCGTCTCACCGCGGGCGACGACAGGCTGTTGATTTTCGGCGACGAGAGCAGCCATGACGCGCATTGCGGCCGCTGCGGCTCGCTCGTCTATTCATTGGTCCGCGAAGGTGCCTATGTCCATGTCGCTATGGGGACGCTGATGGACGATCCAGGCATTCGCCCGAGCGCACATATCTTCGTCGGTTCAAAGGCGCCGTGGTTCACGATTACAGACGATCTGCCGCAATATCGTGAACACGCCGACGGCTGAAGGCCGGAACTTCCTTTGGAGGAACTTCGTTCTTAGGCACCCTGGGCGCAGGCCGTTGTCTGGTTCTTGCCAGCCAGGTCTGCGCATCCTTTCCGTCGCCGAAGCTTGAAACCGGCGCGTCGCCATGGCGCGCCCACTTCTTGCGCTGGCTATGGAATCAGCTCAGCATTCGAGCTGTGGGATAGAAGCATTTATGGCCGGACGCGGCATAAACTGCGACCGACGATCCGGCCACTGGGAAGACACGTTCCGGGAACGGGCAAGCTGAAACGCTTGATGCTCGAAAGGAACGTTTCGATGTCTGCTGCCACATCAAGATCGGCCCAAGCCGCTCGACCGGCTGGCCGACTGTTGTTCTCCCTCTTCGCTGTTGGAGCTGTCTCGGTGCTGACGCCGCCGGCCATCGCGCACGACGCCCAGCCGACGGCGGCTGTGCCGCAAGGCTGGAAATATCCCTTTGCCTGCTGTGCCAACTTCGATTGCAAGGAAGTGCCGCAGTCATCGATCAGCGAGCGGCCCGAAGGCTATGTCATAAAAGGCACGGGCGAGGTGGTGGCCTACAGCGACAAGCGGATCAAGAATTCGCCCGACGGCGAATACCACTGGTGCGCGCATCAGGCCGGGCTCGACGCCGGCAAGACCATCTGCCTGTTCGTCCCGCCGCCTTCTTACTAGGCGGCCAAGGTGCTGCGGAAGATGGCCAAGCGCAGGCCTGACCCCTAGCGGCAGAACATCGCCATCCCTGCCGACAGACAGTTGTCAGGACGGCTCCTTTATGTTGCCTTGCCGCAGCGGGCGCGGCGGACAATGGAGAGGTGAGTTCATGACCATCAAAGGCAGCTGCCACTGCAAGGCGACAACCTTCGAGGTTGCCGAGGCGCCGCAGACGGTGACGCAATGCACATGCTCGTTCTGCTCGAAGCGCGGGTCGCTGTGGGCCTACTATGTCCCGTCGCAATTCAAGCTCACGAGCCCGCCTGAGAACGTCTCCTTCTATCGCTGGGGCTCGAAGACCGTGAAGCATGGTTTCTGCGCCATATGCGGTTGCGGCACCTTCACCGAGACCCCTGACTGGTCGACCGGAAAGCCGGATTTCGACAACCCGAAGATTAGCGTCAATTCGCGCCTGTTCGACGATTTCGACTTGGATAAGGTCGAGGTGGTGGTCATCGACGGCAAGAATTTGTGGTAGAGGCGAAGCGGGAACGGCCCGAGGGTTTTGCGGCTGCATTCCCGTTCCGTTTTTCGCCGCATTTCATGCTACAAGGCTGCGGAAGGGCTGATTTGGCGTGGCCGCAAGGGCCGCGAACTGGAGAGGGACCAATCTCATGAAGAAGACCGTGCTCGTCGTCGTGGCGACGGCTGTGCTGGTGAGCGCCTGCACCACCACCGATCCGTATACCGGCGACCAGAAGATTTCCAACACGGCGGCCGGCGCCGGCCTTGGCGCGCTGGCAGGCGCCAGCCTTGGTCTGCTCGCCGGCGGCAATGACCGCCGCAATGCGTTGATCGGCGCCGGCATCGGCGCGCTGGCCGGCGGCGCGATCGGCGCGACCATGGACCAGAACGAGGCCGAGCTTCGCCGTCAGTTGCAGGGCACCGGCGTCAGCGTCACCCGCAGCGGCGACCAGATCATCCTCAACATGCCGTCCGACATCACCTTCAACGTCGACCAGGACGCGGTGAAGCCGGGCTTTTATCCGGTGCTGAATTCCGTCGCGCTGGTGCTGAAGAAGTTCCGCCAGACCACGGTGGACGTGTTCGGCCACACCGATTCGACCGGCAGCGACGAGCATAATTTCGACCTGTCGCAGCGCCGGGCGCTCGCCGTCGCCAATTACCTGGCCGGCCAGGGCGTCGATCAGCGCCGCTTCGCCGTCACCGGCTTCGGCAAGACGCGCCCGATCGCGTCCAATGCGACGGCCGCCGGCCGCGAACAGAACCGGCGCGTCGAAATCCAGCTGTCGCCGCTCACCTGAGAAACCGCGCCCAACTGCGCAGCGCCATCGAAGCAAAACGGTCCCGTAAGGGGCCGTTTTTTGTTGGCGTGTCCAAGGATGGTCAAAGGTCGTAGGACATTAGCTTGTTCTAATTGATACTTTTCAAATCCAGGGAAAGGACTACCATTCCGCTGTTCCAGAGGGGATGGGGCGGTCAAACCGGCCGCGCAATAGCATCTGCCGCCCCGGTCTTGCACGGCCAGATCAAGGGAATCTGGGAGGAATGCATGACAAGAACAACTCGCCTCGGGCGCTGCGGCGTCCTCGTTTTGACTGGCCTTTTGGGCGCATGGCTCGGAGCCGCCACGGCCCGGGCAGAGGATGCCAACAAGGCCGATATCGAAGCCCTGAAGAAATCGCTGGCCAAATATGAAGATTACACCGCCGCCATCCGCGACCTCTATCTGTCGACCGAAGGCTGCGTCTACTATGGCGGCGAGAAGATTGACGGCGCCATGTATTATCCTAAGGGCGCCATGGGCATCCATTTCGTCAATGTCCCGAGCATCGGCAAGCCGCTCGACCCGATGAAGCCCAACGTCCTGATCTACGAGCCCACGAAGAAGGGTTTGAAGTTGGTCGCCGTGGAATGGCTGGTTCCATTGACGCCGGACGTGAAGGCGGTTCCGACACTGTTCGGCCAGAAGTTCATGGGACCGATGGAAGGGCACTACCCGCTCATCCCGCGGGAGTTCGTCCACTACGACCTCCATGCCTGGCTGTTCAGGGACAATCCGAACGGCATGTTCACCCCGACCAACCCGAAGGTGAAATGCACCAAGGCCGAGTTCCCGATGCTGGAGAAGCCGACCAAGATGATGCCTGGCCCGATGTAGGGCAGGGCGAGCAAGCAGCTTGAAAAGAAACGGCCCCGTTTTGGGGCCGTTTTGATTTCTGCTTTATTGGCGGGAAGCTTTAGACCTTGGCGACAATCCGCATGAAGGCCGGCACGTCGTCGCCGAAACCGATAGTCGCGTCGTCTTCCTCGCGATGGCGCCCGGGGCGGTCGCGTTGCGGGCGGGCATCGCCGCGTTGCTCGTGACGGTTGCCCGAACCCTTGCGTTCGTTCTCGGAACGGATCGCATCCTTACGGGCGCGGCGTTCGGCGATGTCGGCCACTTCGGCGACGGGCTGCTCTTCGCGCACGGTCTCGGGCGTCTCGTCGCGCTTGGCGTGGCGGTCCTTCCGGCGCTCGCCGCGATCCTTGCGGTCGTCGTCATTGCGGCCGGCGCGACGCGGCGCGCCGCGGCCGCGGCGCGGCTGCTCCTCGCCTTCGCTTTCGGTCACGGTCGACAAGTCGCCGTCATGCCATTCGATCTTGGTGCCGATCAGCCTCTCGATCGCGTCGACATATTTGGTGTCGGAGCGGGTGGCGATAGTGAAGGACTTGCCGGCGCGCCCGGCGCGGCCGGTGCGGCCGATGCGGTGGACATAGTCCTCGGCATGGATCGGCACGTCGTAGTTGAAGACATGGCTGACATCGGGAATGTCGAGGCCGCGCGCGGCGACGTCCGAGGCAACGAGATAGCGCAGCTTGCCGTCGCGGAAATTGTTGAGCATCTGCATACGCGCCCGCTGGTCCATATCGCCATGCAGCGCGCCTGCGTCGAAATCATGCTTCAACAGCGAGCGGAACAGCTCCGACACCTCGACCTTGCGGTTGCAGAAGATGATGGCGTTCTTCAGGTCGGCGTCTTCGGCCTTGATCAGATTGCGCAGCGTCTCGCGCTTCTCCCAAGGCTTGTTGCCGGACTTCACCAGCCGCTGCGTGATGCTGGTCGCGGTGGAGGCGGCCTTGGAGACCTCGACGCGCACCGGCGCGTGCAGGAACTTCTCGGTCAGCTTGGTGATCTCCGGCGGCATCGTCGCCGAGAAGAACAGCGTCTGGCGCGTGAACGGGATCATCTCGCAAATGCGCTCGATGTCGGGAATGAAGCCCATGTCGAGCATGCGGTCGGCCTCGTCGATGACGAGGATCTCGACGCCGTTGAGCAGAAGCTTGCCGCGCTCGCGATGGTCGAGCAGGCGGCCAGGTGTCGCGATCAGCACATCGGCGCCGCGCTCGAGCTTCTTGTCCTGCTCGTCGAAGGAGACGCCGCCGATCAGAAGCGCGATGTTGAGCTTGTGGTTCTTGCCGTATTTGATGAAGTTCTCCTCGACCTGCGCGGCGAGCTCACGGGTGGGTTCGAGGATCAGCGTGCGTGGCATGCGCGCGCGGGCGCGACCCTTTTCCAATCGCGTCAGCATCGGCAGCACGAAGGAAGCTGTCTTGCCGGTGCCGGTCTGGGCGATGCCCAGCACATCCTTGCCGAGCAGCGCATGCGGGATGGCGCCGGCCTGGATCGGAGTCGGCTTGGTGTAGCCGGCATCTGAGACTGCGGAGAGGACCTTGGGCGAAAGGCCAAGGTCTGAAAATGTCAACGCTTCTTGAACGGTCTGGGTGTCTGAGGACAAGTGTTTGTTGTCTTTGGCTGGTTCGGGAAATCGCAACGCGTGTTGCGGCAGGCGCCGCGCGCCTGCAAGATCGCGGTTGCAGTTAGGCGCAAGTCCGCGATTTGTCAACACAAACAGCCGGAAATCCCGGCGATTGTGAAGACGTAACCTTAATCGCGATGCTTAATCGAACAGGTATCGTTGCGCCGGCTCAGTAGCGGAACTGCTCGGCAAGGATGCGTTCGTTCCAGGAATGGTTCGGATCGAACAGCAAAGTCGCCGTCTCCGTCGGCGATTCCCGCACGGTGACGGAAGCCACGGCCTTGACCTCGGTGTGGTCCGCGGCGGCATTCACAGGACGCTTTTCGGCTTCGAGAATGTCGAAGCGCACCGTCGCCTTGTTGGACAGCAGCGCCCCGCGCCAGCGGCGCGGCCGGAAAGGGCTGACCGGCGTCAATGCGAGGAGCGGCGCATCGAGCGGCAGGATCGGCCCGTGCGCCGACAGATTGTAGGCCGTCGAGCCGGCGGGGGTGGCGATCATGACGCCGTCGCAGTTCAACTCCTCCAACCGCACCTGGCCGTCGACAGTGATGCGGATCTTCGCGGTCTGGTAGGACTGGCGCCACAGCGCCACTTCGTTGATGGCCGGCGCCGATACGGATTCGCCGTCATGCGTCACGGCGACCATTTCCAGCGGCCGGATCATCTCGGCAACGGCGTTGGCGATGCGCTCCTCGAGACCGCCGGCGCGATATTCATTCATCAGGAAGCCGATGGTGCCACGGTTCATGCCGTAGACCTTCTTGCCCGTGCTCATCGTCTCGCGCAGCGTCTGCAGTAAAAAACCGTCGCCGCCGAGCGCGATGATGATCTCGGCCTCAGCGACAGGCACGTGCCCATAGCGCGCCGACAGGCTTTCCCGCGCGGCGAGGGCGTCGTCGGTGTCGGAAGAGACGAAGGCGAAACGACTGGCGGCTTTGCTCATGGCTCCCGGAGGGCGACCGTCTGCGGGGCCGCGCCGGCGACGGCGTAGCATGCGCCGCCCATATCTGTGAAGGGCGGCGTGCCGGCTGGCGGGTCACACCCGCAGTCGCGCTTCGTGACAGGCGCGACATGAATGTGATGGCCGCAATGGTTAAGAGGAGGCTTAAACACTCGTAAAGCCGGATCGATCATGTTAGCCGACAGTGGATGGGTTGGCGGGGGCTGGCCAGTCGAGAGACCTGTCTATTGCCGGTAACGCGTCTGATCATAGTCTTCCTGATGATGGGAAGTTTCGCGCTTATGTTCGCCGAACTCGTGCGTCATTCGGAAGAGACGAGCCAGCGGCCGCAGCCGACAGCTTCCCGTTGCGGCGATGCCACGGGTACACCTTGCCCGCAACGGGCGCTGTAGGCTTTCGCTTTTTCCGTTCGCTCAACCGCCCTGCAGGTGGCAGCCCGCCTTGCGCTTGCCGGCGACATAGTCGTCGATGAGTTGCCGGTAGCGCACCTTGCCGAAGCTTGGGAAATGGCCGCCATGCACGACCGACACGTCCAGGTTGCGCATGGCGAGCAGCGTCCCGACATAATCCTCGATGTCTGAGTGGTAGACGTCGTCAATCAGCGGCCCGTCATAGACGATGTCGCCGGACAAAAGGATACCGGTCTTCTTCTCGTAAAGTGCGATGCCGCCCGGCGAGTGACCCGGCGTGTGGATGACCTCGAAGCCGCGGTTGCCGAGATCGACGATGTCGCCGTGTTCGAGCAGCCGGCCGGCTGGCGCGGGCGGGATGCGATAGCGCGCCGTATCCCAGCCTTCCGGCGCGCCGTCGAACATCTCCTCATTGGCGTAGCGGTCGGCGACCGTCCATTCGTTGCGCGGATCGGCGAGGATTGACGCCTCGGCCGAATGCACGCAGCGGTCCGGGAACTCGTGATGGCAGCCGATATGGTCGAAATGCGTGTGGCTGGCGACGCAGGTGAGCTTGCGCTCGCTGACAAGCGGCACATGGCTTCTCAGGCTGAAATGGCCAAGGCCGGTGTCGAACAACAGGTCGCGGTCGCGCCCCCGCACATGCCAGATGTTGCAGCGGAAGAACGGCTTGATCCATGGCTCATGGATGAGCGTGATGTCGTCGCCCATGCGGATGGTTTCGTACCAGTCTGGAGCCTCGATGACCGGAAGCGTGCCCATGGATCAGTCCGCCAGCAGGATGATGTCTTGAGCGTTGCACGAAATCGCTATCGTGTCGCCTGCCTGAACGGTGGCGGAAGCGGAAGCCTTGGCGATGAACTGCGGTGCCGGATCCAGCGTCGACGTGGCCAGCACGCGCTTGAAGCTGCCCTGGAAGACGACATCGCCAACCTTGCCGTCGCCGAGCGCGACATCGCCTTTCGCTTTGCCGAGAACCAGGTGCTCGGGCCGGATGGCGAGCGCGACCGTGGCGCCGGCAGTCGATGCGCCGGGCAGCGAGACCGGCCCGACCGCCGTCGAGACGGTGACGATCCCGTTCTCCGCTTCGGTCACGGTGCCGGCAAGAATGGTGCTTTCGCCCATGAAGGTCGCCGAGAAGCGTGTCTTCGGCCGCGCATAGACGCGCTCGGGCGGGCCTTCGTCCTCGATGCGGCCGTCATTCATCACCACGCAATGATCGGCCAGCGCCATCGCTTCTTCCTGGTCATGCGTGACATGGACGAAGGCGGTGCCGACGCGCTTCTGGATCGCTTTCAGCTCGTCCTGCATCTGCCGCCGCAGCTTGAGATCCAGCGCGCCGAGCGGCTCGTCGAGCAAAAGCACCGCCGGTTCGATGACCAGCGCACGGGCCAGCGCCACGCGCTGGCGCTGGCCGCCCGAGAGCTGATGCGGCTTCTTGTCGAAGGCGGCCGCCAGCCCGACGAGGGCAAGCGCATCGCGCGCCTTCGCCGCCCGGGTCGCGCCGTCGACACCCTGCATGCGCAAGCCGAAACCGACATTGCCGCCGACGCTCATATGCGGAAACAGCGCATAATCCTGGAACACGGTGGTCGTCGGGCGCTTGGCCGGCGGCACGGCGGTGCAGTCCGCGCCGCGGATGAACACCTTGCCTTCGCTGGGCGTGACGAAGCCGCCAAGGATCGACAGCAGCGTCGTCTTGCCGGAACCCGACGGCCCAAGCAGGATCGTGTAGCTGCCGGGCTCGATCGCCAGCGAGACATTCTTCAGCACCGGCAAGTGGCCGAAGCGGTGCGAGACGTTGCGGATGTCGACCAGGGGCGCGCTCATGCCGGCTTTCTCCGCAACAGCGTCAGTTCGAAAAACACCACCAGCACGATGGAGACGGCAAAGACCAGTGAGCCGACGGCATTGGTCTTGGGATTGAGGCCGGAACGCAGGAGGTTCCAGATCTCCACCGGCAGCGTCGTCTCGAAGCGGGTGAGCAGGAACGAGATGACGAACTCGTCCCAGGAGAACGTCATCGACAGGAAGAAGCCGGCGAAGATCGCCGGCGCCATCACCGGCACGGTGATCAGGAGCAGCACCTTCCATTCGGCGGCGCCGAGGTCGCGCGCGGCGCGCTCGATGTTGATCTGGTGGTCGCCCATCTGGCTGTAGATGATGGCGAAGCAGAGCGGCAGGTTGATCACGACATGGCCGATGCCGGCCGCAAGCAGCGATTTCGGCACGCCGGCCCAGTTGAACAGCACCAGCAGGCCCATGCCGATGATGAGGTAGCTGACGGTGAGCGGCAGCGTGATCAGCCCGCGCAGGATGGCCGAGCCCGGCAGGACGAAGCGCGCGAAACCCCAGGCTGACAGAAATCCGAGCGTGGCCGATGCGAGCGAGGAGAGCACCGCCACCAGCAGCGAATTGACCAGCGCGGAGGTCAGCCGCGCATCGGAAAGCACCGCCTGGTACCAGCGCAGCGATGGGCCGGTGAAAGGCGGTATAGGGAAGGAGGTGGCCTGCAGCGAGAAGAGCACCAGCACGACCACCGGCAGGAAGATGAAGCCGTAAACGGCTATGGCATAGAGCCAGGCGGCGAGGCGGACGGCGGCGCGCATCGTCAGGCCCGCTCGATCTTCAGCCAGCGCGCGCAGGCGAGATAGGCGATGGTGACGATGGCCATCAGGATGATCGAAAGCGCCGAAGCCAGCGGGAAATCGCCTCGGCGGCCGATCTGCATCATGACGAGCTGCGGCATGACCAGCTCGTTGTTGCCGCCAAGGATCTGCGGCGTGATGTAGTCGCCGATGCAGAGCACGAAGGTGAGGAAGGCGCCGACCATGATGCCGGGCAGGGTCAGCGGCAGCACGACATGCAGGAAGGTGCGCACCGGCCCGGCGCCGAGATCGGCGGCGGCCTTGCGGTAGCTCGGGCTGAGCTGCTTCAGGTTGGCGAAGATCGTCAGCGTCAAAAGCATGACGAAGAAATGCACGAAGCCGGTGACGGTGGCGAAACGCGTGTTGGCGAGCTGCAGCGGCTCGGCGATGAGGCCGATGCCGGTGAGCGCCCGGTTGATGACCCCATTCTGCGCCAGCACCAGCAGCCAGGAATAGGAGCGCACGACATAGGACGTCCAGAACGGCAGCACGGCCAGCATCAGCGCCAGCCGCTGCCAGCGTTCCGGAACCATTTCTGCGAGGATCCAGGCGAAGGGATAGGCGAGCAGGATCGAGATCACGGTGACGGTTCCCGTCACCTTCAGCGAGTTCACCATCGCCCGCCAATAGGACGGATCGGTGAAGAACTGGCTGTAATTGGCCAAGGTGAAGCCGCCGCCTTCATGGGCGGTGAGGCTGGAAAACCCCATGGCGATAAAGGGCAGCACGAAGAACAAAAGCGTCCATGCCAGCGCCGGCGTGACCAGCGCCCAGGGCAGGGCACGCGAGTTGCTTCCAGAAACACTCATCGGCCGATTTACTGGGCCTGCAGCATCTCGGTCCACATGTCCTGCATCTTCTTGTCGAGATCGGCGTTCGGCGCCGGATAGGCCTGGGCGCGGGCGAGGAAGCCGGGCTGCTCGTCGAAGCGCAGGATCTTCTTCTGCTCGTCGGTCAGCGCCGCGGTCTTGTTCGCCGGCATGCCCCAGTAGCAGGAGGAGGTGGCAAGCCGTGCCTGGCCCTCAGGGCTCATGATGTACTGGATGAATTTCAGCGCCATGTCCTTGTTCTTGGAATCCTTGAACATGGCGAGCGACTGCGACCAGAGCACAGCACCTTCTTTCGGGATCGAGAAGTCGAGCGCCGGGTTCTCCTTGGCAAGGCCGGCCGTGACCCATTCGCCGCCGCCGACCAGAACGTCCACCTCGCCGGTGGCCAATGCGGTCTGGCTGGCGGTGACCTCGCCGACCAGCTTGGCATTGGCCTTCATCTTGAGCAGTTCCGCCTTCAGCGCTGGCAGATCGGCCTCGGTGAGGTCGGCGGTCTTCTTGCCGATCGCCAAAGCCGCCATGCCGATCACCGGCAGATAGTAATCGTAGATCGCGACCTTGCCCTTGTATTTGTCGCTGGTGAGCGAGGCCAGCGACTGCATGTCGGCCGGATCGACCTTGGTCTTGTTGAAGCCGATCGTGTTGTAGCCGAATTTTTCGGTGATGCCGTAGCGCTTGCCGTCGACGATGGTCGACTTGTCCATCTTCACTTGCGGGAAGAGGTCGGCGAAAGGCAATTTGTCCTCGGGCAGCGGCTCGAACAGGCCCTTCTCGACGCCGCGCGGCACGTCGATGGAATCGATCACCATCACGTCCCAGTCGCCGGGTTGCGACTGGTCGACGATGGCCAGCCCCGCGCCGGTGCCCTCGAATTCCTTGACGTTGACCTTGACGTCGTTGGCCTTCTCGAAAGGCTCGAGCAGCGCCGGATCGGAATGGTCGCACCAGATCAGCGCATTGAGATCGGCAGCCTCAGCGCCGCCGGTCGCGAGCAGCAGCGCCGCGGCCGCGCAGGCGGCGGAAAGGTGCGACTTCAGCATGGAAAGCGGATTCTTGGCATTGACGGTCATCGAGTGTTCTCCCTGCCTTGCTGGCTTGTTGGAAGAAAAGTTGAACCAATTCTAAAATTGAGTCAATTATGATTTTGTGGCAGAGAGGCCGATTATGAGCGGATTGCGCGAACGGCAGAAGGCGGACCGGCACCGCCGCATCATCGATGCGGCCACCGCGCTGTTTCGCGAGGCCGGCTATGAAGGCGCCAAGATCGAGGCGATCGCCGCGCAAGCCGAGGTCTCGATCGGCACCATCTACAATTACTACCAGAACAAGGGCGACATCCTCGGCGCCATCGTGTCGATGGAGGTCAACGAGGTGCTGAATGCCGGGCGAGGCGTGGTCGCCAGCCCGCCCGCCAATGTCGGCGATGCGCTCGACACGCTGATCGGCATCTATATCGAGCACTCGCTGAACTATCTCAGCAAGGAGATGTGGCGCCAGGCAATGGCGATCTCCACGCAACTGCCCGACAGCCCGTTTGGCCAGGCCTATACCGCGCTGGACCGGGAACTGACCTGGCAGATCAGCGCCTTGATCGCCCGCCTGCAGCAGATCGGCCTTGTGCGCCCGGACATCGACGGGCTGGCAGTGGGCGAGCTGATCTTCAACAACATGAACATGATGTTCATCGAGTTCGTGAAGCGCGACGAGGCGAAGATATCGGAGCTGAGGGCGGCCATACGAAGGCAGAACAGGGTGCTGGTGGCGGCTATTGGGGTGTGAGGGTGTCACAAACAGCAACGCTATTCCTCACTGACGTGCCCCTCCGCGCAGGGAGCCATTCCTTTCACGCATTAGGAGCTTTCGTCGATTGAGGCATGGCGGTTTGCGGGCGGAGAACCGGTCGAGCATTGCGACTTTCACCCATCGGGTATGCCGAGAGCAAGAAGGTCGTTCCGAAGGCCCTCAAGGATTTTTGGGTCACGATATGGGTCTGAGAGAATGGCGCTGACGGTTAGGCCGGGTTTGGCGGCCAAGCATTGCCTGACTGCATCGGCAGCGAGAGCGACGTCGCCCTCCCGCAAATGGCAAACTGCAAGAAACGCGTATGACCAAAATGAATAGGAGTTGAGATTGCGGTAGGACTTTATTGCCTCCGAATGCCGCCCGAGAACCAAAAGAATCTGCCCACGCACGTCCCAGAACCAATCGTAAGTCAGCGGATCACGGGCAACACATGCGTCAAGATCGGACAACCCTTCCGCGTGCTGACCGATATAGCTGCGGCATAAACCGCGGATTGCTCGTATCCAGACGTCATTGGGGTTGAGGCTCACGCCCTGTTCCAGGTGGGCAAGAGCCTCGTCGAGCTGCCCCAGGAACATGAGCGGGTGAGCCACCGCCTTGTGGCACCACGCCTGTTGCGGTCCGAGTTTGAGGGCGCGGCGACCATGAGCCAAAGCCGTCTCGAGTAGTTCTCGATTGTGCGGATTCGCCTCGAGCAGCCATCTTGTCGAAAGTACGATCGCCATCATGGCATGGATCGACGCGACGTTCGGGTCCAGTTCGATCGCCCTGACGAGGTAAGGCTCCGCTTCCAGGATAGTGTCATAGCGAACGAAGCGAACGCGGGCCTGCAGGTAAAGTTCATAGGCATCAAGTTGAGTAATAGGAACACGCCGTATTTTCCCTACGCTTGAAATCCGGATCGTTCCCGCAACGATCGTGGCCACGCTTCTGGCGATCTCGTCCTGAAGATCGAAAATGTCGACGAGTTCCCGATCAAATCGATCTGCCCATATTTGATTGCCGGACCGTACATCTATGAGTTGAGACGAAATCCGCACCCGGTTGCCGGCACGGCGGACGCTTCCCTGAACAAGGTAGTCGGCAGACAACTGCTTCGCGACGGTGGAGGTGTCGGCAACTCTGCCCTTGAAGGTGAAGGATGAATTGCGGGCAATGACGTGAAGTTCACCAAATCTGCCCAGTTCGGTGATGATATCCTCTGTAATTCCGTCGCTGAAATAGTCCTGATCGGAATCGCCGCTCATGTTCTCGAAGGGAAGAACCGCTATCACCGGGCTGTGGCTAGATGGACCCTTGCCAGATCGCGTGACCGACGTCTCGTCCAGCACACGGCGCAATTGCTGAAGTTGGTCGCCGGGATCCACGTTCAACTCGCGCTTTAGCAGCAGCTTGCATGCCTCGTACTGCTTGATGGCAAGAGCCGTCTGGCCCATGGAGACATGGGCCAGAACCAAGGCAATGTGTGACTGTTCGCGTAGGGGTTCGAGGCCCACCAGCCGCTCAGCCACCGCGACACGCTCGCTACCGCTCACCGATGCTGACAGGGACTCGAGCACGCGAATGGCACGGGCCAACAAGTCGGCGCGGACGTCGCGCAGCCAGTCTTCGAAGACGTCGTCCGTCGAACTCAGGCCGTCAAGGAAAGGCCCGGCATAGAGATCCGCCGCTTGCCGGAGCCCAGCGGCATCGCGGCTTGCGGAGGCGGCGATGAACTCCGTCACGTCGACCGATATGCGTCTTGGACTGAGCGCGACACGATCTCCGATCAGAACGAGAGTATCGGCATCCAGATCCGCAAAATCCCTGCGCATGGAAGCCAGGGCCTGCCGCAGGCTATTTCGGGCCTGCTCCTCGCCTCGATCCCCCCATAAGAGCCCGGCGAGCTTCTGGCGGGTCGCCTCATGGTTCGGCGCCAAGGCGAGGACGCCCAGAAGCGCTCGATTCTTCCTGGCGGGCACCTCTAGCCTCGTTCCCTCCCGAGACGTCAGGCGAAACCCGCCCAGCAGATCGAGCCGCGCCAAGCTCATCGCGATTTGCTCTGAATTTCGATTTCTTGCGCGATTTTCACGCGGCTTTTCACAGCCACCTCACGCCCTTTGTTCCACGTTGCCCTTCGATGACTAAACAACATCTGAGGGGAAACTCCAATGTCCGTCGCACCGAAGGTTTTGAAAACGGCAAACAAGGTTCGGACAGCCGATTGCGCGAGACTTCCGGGAACCGATTTCCGTCGATTTTTCTGCAAGCTGCCATTGGCTTACGCCAGCGCCATCTGGGCGGCCTACAGCGTTGCGATTGGTTTCAGCTCAAACACCTGTCGCCTCGGCGAGGACGTTGGCGAGCATTGATCCTGGACAGGCGACAGAAGAGAAATACGCGCAATATCTGGTGCCCCGGCAGGGATCGAACCCGCGACCTTCGGTTTACAAAACCGCTGCTCTACCAGCTGAGCTACAAGGGCATGGGCGCTCCGGTAGCACATTTCGTGCGCCAGTAAAGACAAAACTCCGTTTTGGCTTGCTAATGGATGGCGCGGTTTGGCCGGCATGCTGAAAAGCGACGGGCCGCTTCCTACATTCCGTTCAGGTGCAATCGCATCGAACGGGGTGTCGCATGATCAGATTAGTCATCATCCTGCCGCTCATCGTCGTGACCTGGCTTCTCCTGGTGAAGCTCATCAGCGATCTGAAGAAAGCCAATATCGACTGGACCGGTGTCGCTACCTTCGTCGGCTTCATCGTGCTCGCCTTCTGGCTGAGGCATGTCACGGGGATGGGATGAGGTGAGCGAATAGCGAATAGAGGACCTCCGTTCTGGTCGCTATTCGCTATTCCCTACGCGCTATTCGCTACTCCCTTCGAAAAAATCTCAAAATCTTCGAACCTTTCTCGAGGCCGCGACGACAGACGATCAAGAGGCGGATGGTTCGCCTCTCCAACGAAACCAGGAGATCGTCATGTTCAAGCGCACCATCGTTTCCGGCCTCATCGCCACCACCGTCGCCGCCGGCTCGCTCGTCGGCACCGTCCAGCCTTCGGCT
This sequence comes from Mesorhizobium sp. M2A.F.Ca.ET.043.05.1.1, assembly GCF_003952445.1. Classification (NCBI taxonomy): domain Bacteria; kingdom Pseudomonadati; phylum Pseudomonadota; class Alphaproteobacteria; order Hyphomicrobiales; family Phyllobacteriaceae; genus Mesorhizobium; species Mesorhizobium sp. M2A.F.Ca.ET.043.05.1.1. The sequence continues at coordinate 1,975,198 of NZ_CP034446.1, read as the reverse complement.
GCTCACAACCACCACAATCGCGAGCTCGGCATCGGCATTGCCGCCGGCGTCGGCGGCTTCGTCCTCGGCAGCCTCCTCTCTCAGCAGCCGCGCCCGGTCTATGTCGAGGAGGGCGGCTACGAAGGTTCCTGGCACGTTCGCCGCTGCATGGCCCGCTACGGCAGTTACGACCAGGATACGAACACCTATATCGGCTACGACGGTTACCCGCACTATTGCCATCTGTAAGAGAAGGCGGGCCAGGAAAGAGGGCTGCACGCAGCCCCTTTTCTTGCGTTCGAGCGTTAGACACCAGTTCCCCTGCACAGGGATTTTGACTGGTCGGCTATGTTAGGCAGGTGGAATGCCTTGGAGATTGGCCGAAACGCCTCACCCAGTCGTCATCCACGGGCGGAGCAAGGAGCGAAGCGACGCGCGCAGACCCGAGGATCCATTCCGTGACCCTGATCGAAGAGTGCAGCGGATCAGAATTCTGCACCGCCGCAGCGCTCATGCGTCACGGAATGGATCCCAGGTCTCCGCGACGCCGCTTCCGCTCCTTGCTCCGCCCAGGGATGACGAGGTTGGAAGGCTTCGGCCGATCCTTGGTGTTTGCACTGATTCACGGAAAGGAACGGTGAAAATCGTGCCCGTCGACAAACGGCCACCTTCAAAAATCCCTGTGTAGTGCCACTAGCCTGATTGGCTTTATTTGAAGCGGACATCTTTCCCGCCTCGACTGATTCAGGAATTGGGCCTCAGCTCGGCATCGCCAGTCCGGCTACCCTGCAGGCTCCGCTGACCGAAACGTCGTTTATCGCGACGAGTTCGAAACTGTTTCCGGCGTCGGGATAGATCTTGCCGATGAAAGGCTCGTTGCCGCCGGAAGAACCCTTGTCGTCGACATAGCCGCACACCACGATTTCGTGGCGGCCGTTCAAACTGCGTTCGCCGGCGAGCATCGTTCCGAACTTGGCGGCGAGCGGGTTCTTCAGGTGCTGGCGGACGCCGGCGGTGACGATCTCGTCCATCGCCAGCGAGATCGGAACGGGATCGACCAGCGGGTTGCCGCTGGGGCTGCCGATGGGCTCGACCGGCGCCGGTGCCGCCGCCACGCATCCGCAAAGGGAAGCGGCGGATAGGAGATAAGCTGTTTTCCGCATCCGCGCCCTTTCGCATGCATGCCGACGCCCCGGCAAGATGGTCAAGCCGGTGGTCCGGCCTGCCTATGCCCGGTCGGATCCTGCCAGGCATCCAGCGATGTACAGCGATTTTGCAAGCGTTTAGTCTGGCTTTGACGCCAAGTGAGGGGAGGGTGGCATGGACGAGCAGTATCCCAAGGAAGAACGGGTCGAACCGGTTTTCCGCAACGGCACCATCACCATCGTGGGTATTCTGCTTGCGTTCTCGCTAGGCTTCATCACCCACTGGGCGGCCAACCCGATCCCCTGGCAGACCTACCATCTGATTGCCGTTCTGCCGATCCTGGTCGGAATTGCGCTGCAGATCCGGGCGCTTGCCATTCTGCTCGACATGAAATCCCTACAGCGAAGCGTTCATGACCGCGCCAGTCGGATATTCCTCGCCGGGCTCATCCTGGCGGCCTGTGGCGTCGGGCTGGCGATCCTGCTCGATTTCTTCGAGGTAGCGGCCAAGAGCGCCTTGCCGGGTGCGTCCTAATACGCTTTCACGCCGCCGATCATCCTGGTCACCTCGGCCGCGGCGTCGCGCACCAGCGGGCCGATCTCGGCCAGCCGCTCGGGCGTGACCCGCACCGTCGGGCCTGATACCGAAACGCCGCCGATCGGCTCGCCATATTCGTTGAAGATGGCCGCGGCCACGCATCGCATGCCGGGATGGCGCTCCTCGTCATCCACTGACCAGCCACGATGTTTTATGGTCGCGAGGTCATGGGCAAGCGCCGAGATGTCGGAAAGCGTCTTGTCGGTGTAGCGCTGCAAGCCTGCCTTGCGCAGGATGGTGGCAACCCGCTCCGGCTCGAGATGCGCCAGCACCGCCTTGCCGATGCCTGAAGCATGAAAGGGGCTGCGCGTGCCCGGCCGGAAGAAGGCGCGGATCGCCTGATGCGTCTCGACCTGGCTGACGAAGACGACGCAATCATCCTCGGCGACCCCCAGATTGGCGGTCTCGCCGGTCTTCTCCATCAACTCCTGCATGACGATACGGGCGCGGTCGACCAGCTTGCGGCGGCGCAGGAAGGCGGCGCCCATGCGGTAGGTCTCGACGCCGACCGACCAGAGCTGGTCGGTCGTATCGAACTCGACCATGCCGTGGTTTTCCAGTGTCGTCAGCATTCTATAGGCTGTGGAGGCGGCAATGCCGCTTTGCGCCGCGATTTCGCTGAGCGACAGCCCGCTGGCATCAGCGACGATCGCCAGGATCCGCAGCGCCCGGTCGAGCGACTGCACCGAAGCCGCTTCGGAAGGACCGTTGAAGGCGCGCGGCCGGCCGCGCTGGCGTTTTTCCGTCGTTTCCATAGGCGGCATTCTCGCTGAATTCGCGCGAGGTGCAATGGAAAAGTTTTTCATCGTTCTGGCAGGGTGAATTTCTGGAAAACCGAAAATGACGTGAATTCAAAGGGTAAATGCCGTCTGCTAGAAATGAAAAAATATTCTGAAAAAATTGAAAAATCGAAGGTGCGCTGTCACTATCAAGCCAACCAACGAAATGGAGGCTTGTCATGGCCAGGATGCGCGCTGTCGACGCGGCAGTTCTCGTTCTCGAAAAGGAAGGCATCACCAATGCCTTCGGCGTGCCGGGCGCGGCGATCAATCCGCTCTACTCGGCGCTGAAGGCGCGGGGCACCATCCGCCATGTGCTTGCCCGCCATGTCGAGGGCGCCTCGCATATGGCCGAAGGCTATACGCGGGCCAAGGCCGGCAATATCGGCCTCTGCATCGGCACCTCGGGCCCCGCCGGCACCGACATGATCACCGGCCTCTATTCGGCTTCGGCCGACTCCATCCCGATCTTGTGCATAACTGGCCAAGCTCCCCGCGCGCGCCTCAACAAGGAGGATTTCCAGGCCGTCGACATCGCGTCGATCGCGGCACCAGTCGCCAAATGGGCGGTCACCGTCATGGAGCCTTACCTGCTGCCGATGGCGCTGCAGAAGGCGTTCCACCTGATGCGCTCCTCTCGGCCAGGTCCAGTGCTGGTCGATCTGCCCCTCGACGTCCAGCTTGCGGAGATCGAGTTCGACATCGACGCCTATGAGCCGCTCGCGGCGTTCAAGCCGGCTATGACACGCGCCCAGGCCGAGAAGGCGCTGGCGATGCTCAACGAAGCGGAAAAGCCGCTGATCGTCGCCGGCGGCGGCATCATCAATGCCGATGCCTCCGATCTCCTGATCGAGTTCGCCGAGGTCACCGGCGTGCCTGTCATCCCGACGCTGATGGGCTGGGGCGCGATCCCCGACGACCACCGGCTGATGGCCGGCATGTGCGGCCTGCAGACCTCGCATCGCTACGGCAATGCGACGATGCTGGCGTCAGACTTCGTCTTCGGCATCGGCAACCGCTGGGCCAACCGGCACACCGGTTCGGTCGACGTCTACACCAGGGGGAAAAAGTTCATCCATGTCGACATCGAGCCCACCCAGATCGGCCGCGTCTTCGCGCCGGATCTCGGCCTCGTCTCGGATGCGGGCGCCGCGCTGAAGATCCTGCTCGACGTCGCCACCGAATGGCGCACGGCAGGCAGGCTGCGCGACTGGTCGGGCTGGGCCAAGGAATGCCAGCAGCGCAAGAAGACCATGAAGCGCAAGACGCATTTCGAGCAGGTGCCGCTGAAGCCGCAGCGCGTCTATGAGGAGATGAACAAGGCCTTTGGCCGCGACACCACCTATGTCACCACCATCGGCCTGTCGCAGATCGCCGGCGCGCAGTTCCTGCATGTCTACAAGCCGCGCAACTGGATCAATTGCGGCCAGGCCGGACCGCTCGGCTGGACGCTTCCGGCAGCCCTTGGCGTGCGGGCCGCCGATCCGGACCGCGCTATCGTGGCGCTCTCCGGCGACTATGATTTCCAGTTCATGATCGAGGAGCTGGCCGTCGGCGCGCAGCACAAGCTGCCCTACATCCACGTCGTCGTGAACAACGCCTATCTCGGCCTCATCCGCCAGGCGCAGCGCGGCTTTTCGATGGATTACGAGGTGAGCCTCGCCTTCGAGAACGTCAACCGCGCAGGCGATCCGGAGGCCGGCTACGGCGTCGATCATGTCGCCGTCGCCGAAGCCATGGGCTGCAAGGCGGTCCGCGTGAAGAAGCCCGAGGAATTCGCCGGCGCCTTCAAGGAAGCGCAGCGGCTGATGAAGGAGCACCAGGTTCCGGTGGTGCTGGAGTTCATCCTCGAGCGCGTCACCAACATTTCGATGGGCACCGAAATCGACAAGATCACCGAATTCGAGGAACTTGCCGAGAGCCACGAGGATGCGCCGACGGCGATCGTGATGTTGGACTAGCGGGACGAAGGAGAAAAAGAATGCCGCGTTTTTCAGCCAATCTTTCAATGCTCTTCGGCGAGCACGAGTTCCTCGATCGCTTCGATGCCGCCGCCCGCGCGGGCTTCAAGGGCGTCGAATATATCGGTCCCTATGATCACACGCCGGACGTGGTCGAGGCGCGCCTGAAGAAGAACGGTCTCAGCCAGGTTCTTTTCAACCTGCCGGCCGGCGACTGGGGCAAGGGCGAGCGCGGCATTGCCGTGCTGCCCGACCGGGTGCCGGAATTCCGCCAGGGCGTCGCCAAGGCGATCTCCTATGCGCATGCGCTGGGTTGCGAGCAGGTCAACTGCCTCGCCGGCATCGCGCCGCAGGGCGCCGATCGCGCGGTGCTGGAAAATGTCTTTGCCGAGAACCTGGCCTTCGCGGCGGAGAAGCTGGAGCAGGCCGGCATCAGGCTGCTGATCGAGCCGATCAACACCCGCGACATCCCGGGCTTCTTCCTGAATTATTCCGACCAGGCCTTGGCGCTGATCGACCGCATCGGCTCGAAGAACCTATTCCTGCAATACGACATCTATCACATGCAGATCATGGAGGGGGATCTCGCCCGTACCATCGAGGCGAACCTTAGCCGCATCGCGCACATCCAGCTTGCGGACAATCCCGGCCGTCACGAGCCGGGGACGGGCGAGATCAACTATCCCTTCCTCTACGACCACATCGACCGCATCGGCTATTCCGGCTGGATCGGCGCCGAATACAAGCCGAAGGCCGGCACTGAGGCCGGACTCGGGTGGTTCAGCGCGTTCGCCGGACAGGGCAGCGCCGCGGCTTAGAGCCGACGCCGAAACTGCCAATCTCCCCACTTGTGGGGGAGATGGCCGGCAGGCCAGAGGGGGGCGCGAAGGAACGCGACCTCGACAAATTGACGGAGACACAAATGGAAACCATCGGCTTCATCGGCCTCGGCATCATGGGCGCGCCGATGGCGGGGCACCTCCTCGACGCCGGCTACACGGTCGTTGCCAGCGACCACCGCTCCAAGTCGCCTGCCGACCTTGTCGCCAAGGGCCTGAAGGCCGTCACTGGCCACAATGCGGTGGCCAAGGTCGCCGACATCATCATCACCATGGTGCCAGACACACCCCAGGTCGCGGATGTTCTCTTCGGCGAGAGCGGCGTCGCCGCTGGCTTGTCCAAGGGCAAGCTCGTCATCGACATGAGCTCGATCTCGCCCATCGCCACCAAGGAATTCGCCAAAAAGATCAACGATCTCGGCTGCGATTATCTCGACGCGCCGGTGTCGGGCGGCGAGGTCGGCGCCAAGGCGGCCTCACTCACCATCATGGTCGGCGGCGAGGAAAAGGCCTTCGAACGCGCCAGGCCGGTCTTCGAGAAGATGGGCAAGAACATCACGCTGGTCGGCCCGAACGGCGTTGGCCAGACCACCAAGGTCGCCAACCAGATCGTGGTGGCCCTCACCATCGAAGCGGTCGGCGAAGCGCTTGTGTTTGCCTCGAAGGCGGGCGCCGATCCGGCCAAGGTCAGGCAGGCGCTGATGGGCGGGCTCGCCGCCTCGCGCATCCTCGAAGTGCATGGCGAGCGCATGATCAAGCGCACCTTCGCGCCGGGCTTCCGCATCGAGCTGCACCAGAAGGACCTCAACCTCGCGCTGGAAGGCGCGAAAGCGCTTGGCGTCTCGCTGCCAAACACCTCGACCACGCAACAGCTGTTCAATTGCTGCGCAGCCAATGGCGGCGCCAAGGAGGATCACTCGGCGCTGGTCAGGGCGCTGGAGCGGATGGCGGCCCACGAAGTGGGCTAGCCAGTAGCGAATAGGGAGTAGCGAATAGGGATTGCAGGCCGGCACCTCGCTGTGTTCCGCTTATTCGCTATTCGCTATTCGCTATTCGCTATTCGCTATTCGCTATTCGCTAGGAATTTTCTTGCCGCATAAAGGCTCACCGCCGCCGCATTCGACACGTTGAGCGAATGGATGGCGCCCGGCATGTCGAGGCGGGCGAGCGCGGCCACCGTCTCGCGGGTTTTTTGCCGCAGGCCCTTGCCTTCCGCGCCCAGCACCAACGCGATCTTTTGGCCGTCGAAGGTCTTTTCGAGCTCGGCCGGTCCTTCCGAATCGAGTCCGATCGTCTGGAAACCGGCCTCGTGCAGCTGCCCCAGCGCATCGGCGAGGTTCTTCACCTCGATCTGGTCGATATGCTCCAGGGCGCCGGACGCGGATTTCGCCAGCACGCCCGATTCCTGCGGGCTGTGGCGTGCAGTCGTGATCAGCGCGCCGGCGCCGAAGGCGACCGCGGAGCGCAGGATCGCGCCGACATTGTGCGGGTCCGTCACCTGGTCGAGCACAAGCACCAGCCTGGTGCCGCCGAGCGCGTCGAGGCGCTTGGGCTTCAGCGGCTCGGCCTCGATCAGCACGCCCTGATGCACGGCGTCCGACCCGGTGATCCTGTCGATGTCCTTCGGCTCGACCAACTCGGCCTTGAAGGGCAGGGCGGCCAGATCGCCGATCGAAAGCCGCTCGGCCGCGTTGCGGGTCACCAGCATCTTTTTGATCTTGCGGCGCGGATTGTCGAGGGCGGCCCGCACCGTGTGAAGGCCGTAAAGCCGCACCAGCCCGTCGCCAGGCCCTTCCCCCGGCGGCACCGGCTGGCGCGGCCGGAATGCCGGTGCGCCGCCCGCCCTCTGGTCGCGATGCGCGCGCCTCAGCTTGGCGTAGTGGGTGTCCTTGCGCGTGCCGGGCTTGTTGCTTTTTTCGTCGCTCATGCGGCCTCTATAGCGGCCCTGTCGGGCCAAGGATATGGCCTGCGGCAATGAATGCGGAACATCTTCGAAAAACCCTCGCCGCGCCGGTTGACACCCACCGGCCTTGCCGCCATAAGGCGCTTCGCTGATTTCGGAGAAGATCCTGCTCGGGCTTCGGATCGGCGAAAATGCCTCGTTGCATGGCTCCGGCGGCAGACTGGAGAGGTGCCCGAGTGGTTAAAGGGGACGGACTGTAAATCCGTTGGCTTAGCCTACGTTGGTTCGAATCCAACCCTCTCCACCACTGCCGGCCCGGAAGCCCTGAAACGAAAAGTCTCGGACCGAAAAGTGGATGGCGCTTTTCGGGTGAATCCGGTACCTCAGTGCAAGGGCGCGGGTATAGCTCAGTGGTAGAGCAGCAGCCTTCCAAGCTGAATATGCGGGTTCGATTCCCGCTACCCGCTCCAGATTTCCCGCCCCTGCCGCCAATCGCACAAAAAACGCCGCGCGCCGTAGCGCGCAGCTCATTGCCTTTCGTCCAGCCACTCAGCTGTTGAAGGCCGAAGCGACCTGATGGTTCTGCGGGATCTGGCCGTTCGGCGTCAGCTTGTCGACGATGCCGGGCAGGGCCGTGGAGAGCTGCTGCAGCAGCTCCTGCTCGTTCATGCCTGTGCGCTGGGCGATCTCGCGGATCACCGCCGGCCCGAGCGCCGAGCCGAGATCGCCCGGATTGATCGGCTGGTTCTGGCCGGTGCCGACCCAGGAGTCGGCGACATTGCCGTGGCCGGCATCCTTGAGCTTGCCGAGCAGGCCGCCGAGACCGCCGAGCAGGCCGCCATCGGCCGACGCGTCGGTTCCAGCAGGCGCCGGGGCCGGCGCTTGCGGCGCGGCCGGTTCCTCGCTTCTGCCGCTCAGCATCTTGCCGACCAAAAGCGCGCCGAGCGCGATCATCAGGGGTTTGGTGATATTCCCGCCGGGAACGGCATTGTCGAAAAGGCCCATCGTGGATCTCCTTGTCCAGTCAAGTCCGCCGGCCTCAGAATGGCGCAAACCGACGGCATTTCAAGCTGTCTTGAGCTTTTGACAATCATATGACCATGATGGCGGGGGCGGGGGTATTTGGAGGGAACTATGGGCATCATCAGCTGGATCATTCTGGGCCTTATCGCCGGCTTCATTGGCAGCAAGATCGTCAACAAGACCGGCCAGGGCATGATCATGGACATTGTGCTCGGCATCGTCGGCGCTATCGTCGGCGGACTGATCTTCAGCGCTTTCGGCTCGGCGGGCGTCACCGGCCTCAACATCTGGAGCTTAATCGTGGCCGTCATCGGCTCGATCGTCGTGCTCTGGGCCTATCATCAGATCAGCGGCAAGCGCACGCTGTAGGCCAAGAAAGTCGCAGCCGGCCGGGCTGCTGTGGGTCGATCCTGTCGGATCGGCCCAGATTGATGCGCGTCGTCAGGCGACCATGGCCAATCGGCGCTTCCTCTCGTCGAGCGAAACGATCACCAGGCCGCTGGCCATGACCAGCAGGATGCCGCAGACGGCGAGCGCGTTGGGAAACTGCCCGAACACCAGCAGTCCGGATATGACCGCCCAGACGGTGAAGCAGTAATAGAAGGGCGCGACCGCGCTTGTCGGTCCGACCCGGTAGGCCATGAAGATGAAGAAATGGCCGAAGATCAGGAAGAGGCCTGCTCCAGCGATTAGCAGCAGATGGCGTCCTTCGGGCATCACCCATTGCTCGGAGACGAGATGCGCCGCGCCTGAGCCGACCAGCACCACCAGGACGGCGGAGATGGCGACGATCATGCCGGGCACCTCGGCGCCCACCTTGCGGCCGGCTATATCGCGCACCGCCGCGAAGGCTGCATTGCCGAGCGCCAGCAGCGCATAGACCGAAATGCCCTGCATGGTCGGCTGCGCCACCATCAGCGCCCCGACAAAGCCAAGGCCGATCAGCGCCATGCGCGTTGCGCCGATCCTTTCGCCGAACAGCATTGAGGAGCCGACCAGCACGAGGAGCGGCGTGATCTGCCCGAGCGCGGTGGAATCCGCGATCTGCATGTTCGCCAGGGCGACGACATAGCAGAGGATAGCCAAGAGCTCGAACAGGTTGCGGCGCAGCACCTTGCGCTCGAAGAGCAGCGGGATCTGCCGGGCGTAACCCAGCATCAGGAGCAGCGGCACGCCCCACAGCGTCGCGGCGGCACCACGCAGCAACAGCACTTCGTAGGGCGGCAATCCCGTGGTCGCGAGCTTCATCATCGTGTCGTTGACGAGGTACGATCCCGTCGAGACGACCATGAACAGCGGGCCGCGGATATTGGATGGAATGACCTGCATGCGGCGGACAAGATCAGAGCGGCGCGGCGGCCGCAATGGGCCAGCCTGGAGCCTTTGATTTTACGCGCGGCAGCCCTATATCCGCCCGCATCCCCCTGAAATCGACCGTCGGTTCGGGTCGAGCCGGAATCCGCTCAGCCACAAGGTACTTGTGTTTTTCGGCCGTTGTCGCTAATCGCCCCGCATTCGACTGAACTGAAGGTCAAGGCCGTCCAAGGAAAGAGACTATGGCAAAAGGTAAATTCGAGCGCACCAAGCCGCATGTGAACATTGGCACGATCGGCCACGTCGATCATGGCAAGACGTCGCTGACGGCGGCGATCACGAAGTATTTTGGCGAATACAAGCGCTATGACCAGATCGACGCAGCACCCGAAGAGAAGGCGCGCGGCATCACCATTTCGACGGCGCACGTCGAGTATGAGACGGCCAACCGTCACTATGCCCACGTCGACTGCCCCGGCCACGCCGACTATGTGAAGAACATGATCACCGGTGCCGCCCAGATGGACGGCGCGATCCTGGTCGTGTCGGCCGCCGACGGCCCGATGCCGCAGACCCGCGAGCACATCCTGCTTGCCCGCCAGGTCGGCGTGCCCTCGATCGTTGTGTTCCTCAACAAGGTCGACCAGGTCGACGACGCCGAGCTGCTCGAGCTGGTCGAGCTCGAGGTTCGCGAGCTTCTGTCGAAGAACGAGTTCCCCGGCGACGACATTCCGATCGTCAAGGGCTCGGCTCTGGCCGCTCTCGAGGATTCGAACAAGACCATCGGCGAGGACGCCATCCGCGAGCTGATGGCCCAGGTCGACGCCTACATCCCGACGCCGGTTCGTCCGCTGGACAAGCCGTTCCTGATGCCGATCGAGGACGTGTTCTCGATCTCGGGCCGCGGCACGGTCGTGACCGGCCGCGTCGAGCGCGGCGTGGTCAAGGTCGGCGAGGAACTGGAGATCGTCGGCATCCGTCCGACCGCCAAGACGACCTGCACGGGCGTTGAGATGTTCCGCAAGCTGCTCGACCAGGGCCAGGCCGGCGACAACATCGGCGCGCTGCTGCGCGGCATCGACCGTGAAGGTGTCGAGCGCGGCCAGGTTCTGGCCAAGCCGGGCTCGGTGAAGCCGCACAAGAAGTTCGTGGCCGAAGCCTACATCCTGACCAAGGACGAAGGCGGTCGTCACACGCCGTTCTTCACCAACTACCGTCCGCAGTTCTACTTCCGCACGACGGACGTGACGGGCATCGTGACGCTGCCGGCCGGCACCGAGATGGTGATGCCCGGCGACAACATCACCGTCGACGTCGAGCTGATCGTGCCGATCGCGATGGAAGAGAAGCTGCGCTTCGCCATCCGTGAAGGCGGCCGCACCGTCGGTGCAGGCATCGTCGTCACCATCAAGGAATAATCGATCCGGCATTTGCCGGTTCGACAAGGAAAGGGCGGTCTTCGGGCCGCCCTTTTTCGTTTGGAAGCAGTATCGGGCCGGCAAGCTCAATTCTGTTGCAAGCATCGTCGCTGGAACTAGTATGGGTTGTACCCGAGGGGCTAGCCAGGCGTGGTTTCGGCGTTTCGTTCAAAAATCATTTTGCGGCGGCTTATCCGGCTCGGGCTGCCTATCGCCATGGGATTGGCCGCCTTCGGCGCCGCCGCAAAGGAGGATCCGCCCGATCTCGGTCCGACGATGCGCTTCGTGGTGGTGCGCAGCAGCGCGACGGGCTGCGAGCCGAATTGCCCGGAATGGATTTCCGCCGAAGGCACGATCGAGGCCGGCACGCCGGCGCTGTTCAGGCGCTTGCTGAAGACGCTCGACGGGAGGCAACTGCCGATCGTCGTCAATTCTCCCGGCGGCAATGTCGATGCCGCGCTCCAGCTTGGCCGCATGATCCGCAAGAACAAGCTCGATATCGCGGTCGGCATCACGGAGTTTTCCGGCTGCTCGCCAGGGATGAGGAACTGCCGGGGCAACGACGCCAGGCAGCAGCCCTATTCCGGCGTCGCTTACGACAGCGGCGCGATGTGCAATTCGGCCTGTCCGCTGATGTTTGCCGGCGGCATCCGCCGCGTCGTTGGCGAATGGGCCTATCTCGGTGTCCACCAGATCACCACCACCTTCCGGCGTGAAAAACTGCTCTACCGCACCACCTATCGGATCGTGAACGGCAAGAAGAAGATCATCGGCACCACGATCGTCAGCCGCAAGAATGCCGGCAGCTACAAGACCTATGAGATGAGCAAGGCGATCGAGAAACGGCTGTCGGCTTATCTGAAGGAGATGGGCGTCGAGCAGGGCGTGCTGGATGTGATGAAGACGACGCCCGCCAGCGATATCCGGCAGATCGAGCCCGACGACATGCTGGAGATGAAGCTCGTCACCAGCCCGGATTCGCTCGATCTGCTGACCGATAAGAGCATGTGCCGGCGCAATCCCGTGCCGGCGAATTGCCGCAAGGTGCCGTCGAACGCCAAGCCGGCCGAGGTCGCGAAGGTCGAAGCCGCGCCTTTGTCCGCTGCTCCGGTCCCGGCGCCCTGGCCGCAGGTCCAGGATCAGGAGATGCGCTTCGTTGTCGTTCGCGGCAGCAACCCGCTCTGCAATCCCGATTGTCCGGAGTGGATTTCGGCGGAAGGCACGATCGCCGCGGGCACGGCCGGCAAGCTTCGCCAGCTGCTCGATACGCTCGGCGGGCGCAGATTGCCGGTGGTCGTCAACTCGCCAGGTGGCGATGTGCAGGCAGCGCTTGCCGCAGGCCGCCTGATCCGTGAGCGTGGGTTGGATGTCGCGGTCGCCCGAACCGACTTTCTCGATTGCGATCCGGGCAAGGCGGGTTGCGAACCAACCGATGGCCTCTACAGCGGCCTCACCATCGATGCAGGCGCCCAATGCGACGCCGCCTGCGCGGTGATGATCGCCGGCGGCATCAGGCGCCTCGTCGGCGCCGATGCGCATTTTTTGGTGCATTCCATGAACATGGAAGAGAAGGTCAGGGCGTATCTCGACGAGATGGCTATCGGCCCGGGCTTTTTTGCCGCCATGCAGTCGGCGCAGTTCGCCAAGCACAGGGAACTCAAGCAGGGCGAACTTCGCGAATTCGGGCTCACGACCGGACCGCAATCGGTGGATGCGCTGACTGGGGCGACCATCTGCAACTCATCGCCGAAACCGGACAATTGCCGGGTGCTGCCGGCCGCCAATGCCGCGGCCGAGGCGCCAGCGAAACTTTAGGGCATGTCTCCCGAAAGTGGGAACCGGTTTCGGGATAAAGACATGCGTAAAATCAAAAACCTAAAGCGCATGGAGCGAATCTGAAAGATCGCGACGCGCTTTAGGAGCAATTCCAGGAAAAGTGTTTGCGGTTTTCCGTCCGGAATTGCGTAGACAAGGAGAGAGCCCGCACTGGCCATCGAGGCAGGTTGAGGCGGGCAGGGTGGCGCCGCTATCCTCCTCGCGCGATTTGCGGAACGGAGGATCGGCGATGAGCGCGGAAATCCCGACTTTGTACGAATGGGCCGGGGGCAGCGAGGCGCTCTACAGGCTGACACGCACTTTCTATGACAAGGTGGCGCTCGATCCGATCGTCGGCCCCGTGTTCAAGACCATGTCGCCGGACCATCCGGCGCATGTAGCCGCCTTCATCGGCGAGGTCTTCGGCGGGCCAAAGACTTATAGCGAAGAGTTTGGCGGCCATCGCGAGATGGTGATGCATCATCTCGGCAAGCACCTGACCGAGGAGCAGCGCCGGCGCTGGATCAACCTTCTCGCCGACGCGGCGGACGAAGTCGGCCTGCCGGACGACCCCGAGTTCCGCTCCGCCTTCATGGGCTATGTCGAATGGGGATCGCGGCTGGCGAAGATGAACTCGAATCTGGGTGAGACCTGCGACCCCGAGATGGAGCCGATGCCGGCCTGGGGCTGGGGCGTGCCGGGCGGACCGTACAAGCCGCCGGCCGGAAAATCGTAGGCCCAGGCCCGTTTTCCGGTAACGCAATCCGTTGCCGACGGAAATGCGATCGAGAAATCCGGCAAAGCTTCGAAAACGGCAGGTCAGTGCTCTTTACAGAGGGCCCGGAAGCTTTTAGGAAGCGCCTGCGCCGAACAAGCGCATGCACGGGCATAGCTCAGTTGGTAGAGCGGCGGTCTCCAAAACCGCAGGTCGTAGGTTCGAGCCCTGCTGCCCGTGCCAATCTCCCATACGGCCAATCGGAAGCCTCCGCAGTTGAAAATCGGCGGGTGGCTTGCCATTTTGGGAAAATTGGGGCATAAGCCCCGCATAGCCGGGACGGGACGACTGGATGGTTCCGAGGCGGCGCCAGGACATAAAGCGGACCTTGCCACTTGCGTGGATTAAGAATCGGTTTTATGTAGACAAGACAGACACGCGACGCGTGGAGCTGGGAAGCCGGCTTTACGCGTCTGATTTGCGTGGGTGAAATAGCGGCGCTGATTCGCACCGCATGGAGCCCAGGCGGCACGTCCCGGCCAGCGGGATCATCCAGGAGGCCCGGCCAACGGGTCTTGAAAACAGGCGGCACATGGCTTCGAAAACCACTAATCCCTTCACCTTTCTCCAGCAGGTCCGCGCGGAGACGGCAAAGGTGACATGGCCTTCGCGGCGCGAAACCATGATCTCGACCGTGATGGTCCTGGTGTTCGCGGTGATCGCGATGCTCTTCTTCTTCGCAGCCGACATTTTGATGGGCTATGCGATCGAGTGGATCCTGGGTCTCGGGCATTAATTCGGCGGTTTACGGAGAGGTCGGGAAATGACTGCGCGCTGGTATATCGTCCACGCCTATTCGAACTTCGAGAAGAAGGTCGCCGAGGATATTGAGAACAAGGCCAAGCAGAAGGGCCTGGCCGGCGAGATCGAGCAGATCGTGGTGCCGACCGAGAAGGTCGTCGAGATACGCCGTGGCCGCAAGGTCGATGCAGAGCGCAAGTTCTTCCCGGGCTATGTGCTCCTGAAGGCCAACCTGACGGACGCCGTGTTCTCGCTGGTCAAGAACACGCCGAAGGTCACCGGCTTCCTGGGCGATTCCAAGCCCGTGCCGATCACCGAGACCGAGGCGCAGCGCATCCTGAACCAGGTCCAGGAAGGCGTCGAGCGGCCCAAGCCCTCGGTCACCTTCGAGATCGGCGAGGCGATCCGCGTCTCGGACGGTCCGTTCGCGTCTTTCAACGGCGTCGTCCAGGAAGTGGACGAGGAGCGTGCCCGCCTCAAGGTGGAAGTTTCGATCTTTGGGCGCGCCGTGCCCGTCGATCTGGAATTCGGACAGGTCGAAAAGGGCTGATCCGTACACCCGCGCCGCAAGGCGTCGGGATCCGCGCCGCGAGGCGTCGGGGCGGTTGCCTAAGGCGCCGCATGAACGGGTGGGAGGCGAAGGCGGCATAGCCGGCCGTCGGAACCGCACCACCAGACTGCAACCGCCGGTGTTCCGCTAACGGGCCGGCATGAGAAAAGGCAGGAATAGAGATGGCTAAGAAAGTTGCAGGCCAGCTCAAGCTCCAGGTTGCCGCGGGCTCGGCCACGCCGTCGCCCCCGATCGGCCCGGCGCTTGGTCAGCGCGGCATCAACATCATGGAATTCTGCAAGGCGTTCAACGCGCAGACGCAGGAGCTCGAGAAGGGGTCGCCGATCCCGGTCGTCATCACCTACTACCAGGATAAGTCGTTCACCTTCGTCATGAAGACGCCGCCGGTGAGCTACTTCCTGAAGAAGGCCGCCAACCTGAAGTCGGGCTCCAAGGAGCCGGGCAAGACCAAGGTCGGCACGATCAGCCGCGACAAGGTGCGCGCGATCGCCGAGCAGAAGATGAAGGACCTGAACGCAAACGACGTCGAGGCGGCCATGCGCATGGTCGAGGGCTCCGCCCGCTCGATGGGCCTGGAAGTGGTGGGCTAAGATCATGGCAAAGATTGCAAAGCGTGTTGCTGCGAGTCGCGAAGGCATCGATCCGAACAAGGCTTACGCGCTCTCCGAGGCGCTGCAGCTGCTCAAGGACCGGTCCAAGGTGAAGTTCGACGAGACCGTCGAGGTCTCGATGAATCTCGGCGTCGATCCGCGCCATGCGGACCAGATGGTCCGCGGCGTGGTCAACCTGCCGAACGGCACCGGCCGCTCGGTGCGTGTCGCGGTGTTTGCCCGTGGCGACAAGGCCGAGGAAGCCAAGGCCGCCGGCGCCGATATCGTTGGCGCCGAGGATCTGGTCGACATCGTCCAGAAGGGCACGATCGATTTCGATCGCTGCATCGCCACGCCGGACATGATGCCGCTGGTCGGCCGTCTGGGTAAGGTGCTCGGCCCGCGCGGCATGATGCCGAACCCGAAGGTCGGCACCGTGACCACCGACGTCGCCGCGGCCGTCAAGGCTTCGAAGGGCGGCGCCGTCGAGTTCCGCGTCGAGAAGGCCGGCATCGTCCAGGCCGGCGTCGGCAAGGTCTCGTTCGGCGTCAAGGCGCTGGAAGAGAATGTCCGCGCCTTCGCCGATGCGGTGAACAAGGCCAAGCCCGCGGGCGCCAAGGGCAACTACGTCAAGAAGGTGTCGGTCACCTCGACGATGGGCCCGGGCCTGAAGCTCGACATCGCGACGCTCGCCGCGTCGTAAGTGTCGTCGGGTCGGCCCTGCGTCGACCCATGAAGAATTCCGGACCGCCGATCCGTCGGCGGCCCGGTAATCCGGGAGCCGAAAGGTTTCCGGATATCCTGTCCGAGATTGCAGGCGGCCCAACAGCCTTAATTCATGTGGGCCTGCATGAGACGGGTGAAGACCCGACAAAGGAGCCAAAGGCTCCAATGAAAGGTTCGAACCGTGTTTGCCTTTTGTCAGCGCATCGCCGGCTTAGCCGTCGGTGTGGCGAAAGGGGGCAGGATCCTCGAGCGTCGTTCGGGAGATCCATTTTTGGATGGCCCGGCCGGCAAAAGGCAACCCGACTTCTGACCTCGAGAATGAGGCAGTGGTCAACTGGAGATAGGCAGTGGACAGAGCGGAAAAGCGCGAACTCGTCACGGGCCTGAATGATGCGTTCTCGAACGCGGGTTCAGTCGTCGTGGCCCACTACGCCGGTATCACCGTGGCGCAAATGAACGACCTTCGGTCGAAGATGCGCGCCGCCGGCGGCACCGTCAAAGTCGCGAAGAACCGTCTCGCCAAGATCGCTCTTCAGGGCACGGACTCCGCATCGATCATCGATCTGTTCAAGGGACAGACGCTGGTCGCTTATTCGGAGGATCCGATTGCGGCGCCGAAGGTCGCGTCCGAATTCGCCAAGGGGAATGACAAGCTGATCATTCTCGGCGGCGCGATGGGCTCGACCTCGCTCAACGCCGATGGTGTCAAGGCGCTCGCCACGATGCCGTCGCTCGACGAGCTGCGTGCCAAGCTGGTTGGCATGATCGCCACGCCGGCAACCCGGATCGCCCAGATCGTCAATGCGCCCGCGGCTTCGGTCGCGCGTGTCATCGGCGCTTACGCCCGGAAGGACGAGGCGGCATGAGGCCGTTCCTCGCTGTCAACAACACACGTTCGAACCAAGTAAAGGAATATCAAAATGGCTGATCTCGCGAAGATCGTAGACGACCTTTCGAGCCTGACCGTCCTCGAGGCGGCTGAGCTTTCGAAGCTCCTGGAAGAGAAGTGGGGCGTTTCGGCCGCCGCTCCGGTGGCTGTTGCCGCCGCTGCTGGTGGTGCTGCCGCTGCCGCTGCTCCGGCTGAAGAGAAGACGGAATTTGACGTCGTTCTCGCCGACGCCGGCGCCCAGAAGATCAACGTCATCAAGGAAGTCCGCGCCATCACCGGCCTTGGCCTCAAGGAAGCCAAGGACCTGGTCGAAGCGGCTCCGAAGCCGGTCAAGGAAGGCGTTTCCAAGGCCGACGCCGACAAGTTCAAGGCTCAGCTGGAAGCAGCTGGCGCCAAGGTCGAGCTGAAGTAACAGGCGAGGGCGGACGGTCTCGCGCCGTCCGCCCCCTCCCTTGGACTGGGGGGAGGCTTTGTTTGCGCGAGGCGTTTGAAAACCTCTTTCCTGAGGGCCGAAAAGCGGCCTTCCGGAAACGGGTTTTCTCCCGTTTTAGCCGGTACCCGCCAAGCTGTTGGCAAGGGAGGCCGGAAAACAGATAGGGGCAGCCGCCGAGGCGGCCCGTTGGTGCAAGGCGAGCCGCGGCGAGGTTCGTCCCGAGTTTAGAGCTAAGGAGCGACGATGGCCCAGACCCAGACTTTCAATGGCCGCAGACGCGTACGCAAGTTCTTCGGAAAGATCCCGGAAGTTGCGGAGATGCCGAACCTGATCGAGGTTCAGAAGGCATCCTATGACCAGTTCCTGATGGTGGACGAGCCCAAGGGCGGCCGTCCGGACGAAGGGCTGCAGGCCGTTTTCAAGTCGGTCTTCCCGATCTCCGACTTTTCCGGCTCCTCCATGCTGGAGTTCGTGAAGTATGAGTTCGAGGCACCGAAATTCGACGTTGACGAATGCCGTCAGCGCGATCTGACTTATGCTGCGCCGCTCAAGGTGACGCTGCGCCTCATCGTGTTCGATATCGACGAAGATACCGGCGCGAAGTCGATCAAGGACATCAAGGAGCAGGACGTCTATATGGGCGACATGCCGCTCATGACGTCGAACGGCACCTTCATCGTCAACGGCACCGAGCGCGTCATCGTCTCGCAGATGCACCGCTCGCCGGGCGTCTTCTTCGACCATGACAAGGGCAAGTCGCACTCGTCGGGCAAGCTGCTGTTTGCCGCGCGCGTCATCCCCTATCGCGGTTCGTGGCTCGACATCGAGTTCGATAGCAAGGACGTCGTGCACGCCCGTATCGACCGCCGCCGCAAGATCCCGGTGACGTCGCTGCTGATGGCGCTCGGCATGGATGGCGAGGAGATCCTGTCGACCTTCTACAACAAGATCACCTACAAGCGCTCCGGCGACCACTGGCGCATTCCGTTCAATGTCGAGCGGTTCCGCGGGCTCAAGGCCGTCGGCGACCTGGTCGACGCCGACACGGGCGAAGTCGTTGTCGAGGCCGGCAAGAAGATCACCGCCCGCCAGGCCCGCCAGCTCGGCGAAAAGGGTCTTAAGGCCATCAAGGCGACCGACGAGGACCTGCTCGGCAACTACCTTGCCGAGGACATCGTCAACTACGCCACCGGCGAGATCTTCCTCGAGGCCGGCGACGAGATCGACGACAAGACGCTGAAGGTGCTGCTCGGCACGGGCGAGGAAGAGATCCAGATCCTGGACATCGACCACGTCAATGTCGGCGCCTACATCCGCAACACGCTTGCCGTCGACAAGAACGAGAGCCGCCAGGACGCGCTGTTCGACATCTACCGCGTCATGCGTCCGGGCGAGCCGCCGACGCTCGAGACCGCCGAAGCCATGTTCAACTCGCTGTTCTTCGACAGCGAGCGCTATGACCTGTCGGCCGTCGGCCGCGTCAAGATGAACATGCGCCTCGAGCTCAAGGCCGAGGACACCGTGCGCGTGCTGCGCAAGGAAGACATCCTGGCCGTGGTCAAGACGCTGGTCGAGCTCCGTGACGGCAAGGGCGAGATCGACGACATCGACAATCTCGGCAACCGCCGCGTGCGCTCGGTCGGCGAGCTCATGGAGAACCAGTACCGCGTCGGCCTGCTGCGCATGGAGCGCGCGATCAAGGAGCGCATGTCCTCGATCGAGATCGACACAGTCATGCCGCAGGACCTGATCAACGCCAAGCCGGCGGCGGCGGCCGTGCGCGAGTTCTTCGGCTCCTCGCAGCTGTCGCAGTTCATGGACCAGACCAACCCGCTGTCGGAGATCACCCACAAGCGCCGTCTCTCGGCGCTTGGACCGGGCGGTCTGACCCGCGAGCGCGCCGGCTTCGAGGTGCGCGACGTGCACCCGACGCATTACGGCCGCATCTGCCCGATCGAGACGCCGGAAGGCCCGAATATCGGTCTGATCAACTCGCTGGCCACTTTCGCGCGCGTCAACAAGTACGGCTTCATCGAAAGCCCGTACCGCAAGATCGTGAACGGCAAGCTGACCAACGAGGTTGTCTACCTGTCTGCGATGGAAGAGGCCAAGCACTATGTCGCGCAGGCCAACGCCGAGCTCGACAAGAACGGCAGCTTCGTCGACGAGTTCGTCATTTGCCGTAACGCCGGCGAAGTGATGATGGCGCCGCGCGAAAACGTCGACCTGATGGACGTCTCGCCGAAGCAGATGGTGTCTGTCGCGGCAGCGCTCATCCCGTTCCTCGAGAACGACGACGCCAACCGCGCGCTGATGGGCTCGAACATGCAGCGTCAGGCCGTGCCGCTGGTGCGCGCCGAGGCGCCGTTCGTCGGTACCGGCATGGAGCCGGTCGTTGCCCGTGACTCTGGTGCTGCCATCGGCGCCCGCCGCGGCGGCGTGGTCGATCAGGTGGACGCGACCCGTATCGTCATCCGCGCCACGGAAGATCTCGATCCCGGCAAGTCGGGCGTCGACATCTACCGGCTGATGAAGTTCCAGCGTTCGAACCAGAACACCTGCATCAACCAGCGTCCGCTGGTGCGCATGGGCGACCGCGTCAACAAGGGCGACATCATCGCCGACGGTCCGTCGACCGAGCTCGGCGATCTGGCGCTCGGCCGCAACGTGCTGGTCGCGTTCATGCCGTGGAACGGGTACAACTACGAGGACTCGATCCTGCTCTCCGAGCGCATCGTGGCCGACGACGTCTTCACCTCGATCCACATCGAGGAGTTCGAGGTCATGGCGCGCGACACCAAGCTCGGGCCGGAGGAAATCACGCGCGACATTCCGAACGTTTCGGAAGAGGCGCTGAAGAACCTCGACGAGGCAGGCATCGTCTATATCGGCGCCGAAGTGCAGCCGGGTGACATCCTGGTCGGCAAGATCACGCCGAAGGGCGAAAGCCCGATGACGCCGGAAGAAAAGCTTCTGCGCGCCATCTTCGGCGAAAAGGCCTCGGACGTTCGCGACACCTCCATGCGCATGCCTCCGGGCACCTTCGGCACCGTCGTCGAAGTGCGCGTCTTCAACCGCCACGGCGTGGAGAAGGACGAGCGCGCGATGGCGATCGAGCGCGAGGAGATCGAGCGTCTGGCCAAGGACCGCGACGACGAGCAGGCGATCCTCGACCGCAACGTCTACGCGCGTCTTTCCGACACGCTGGTCGGCAAGGAAGCGATCGCCGGGCCTAAGGGCTTCAAGAAGGGCTCGAAGCTGTCGAAGGACACGCTCGACGAGTATCCGCGTTCGCAGTGGTGGCAGTTCGCCGTGGAGAACGAGAAGCTCCAGGGCGAGCTCGAGGCTCTGCGTGGCCAGTACGACGAGTCCAAGAAGGCGCTCGAGCAGCGCTTCATGGACAAGGTCGAGAAGGTGCAGCGCGGCGACGAAATGCCTCCGGGCGTCATGAAGATGGTCAAGGTCTTCGTGGCGGTGAAGCGCAAGATGCAGCCGGGCGACAAGATGGCCGGCCGTCACGGCAACAAGGGTGTCGTGTCGCGCATCGTTCCGGTCGAGGACATGCCTTTCCTCGAGGACGGCACGCATGCCGATATCGTGCTCAACCCGCTGGGTGTGCCGAGCCGCATGAATGTCGGCCAGATCCTGGAAACGCATCTGGGCTGGGCTTGCGCCGGCATGGGCAGGAAGATCGGCGAGCTGATCGACGCGTATAAGGGTGGCGGCGACATCAAGCCGCTGCGCAAGACGCTGGAAAGCTTCATGCCGGCCAACGACCGCAACGAGCCGATCCGCGACTATGACGACGAGAGCATCGTTCGCCTGAGCGAGCAGATGCGCCGCGGCGTCTCCATCGCGACACCGGTGTTCGACGGCGCGCATGAGGTCGACATCAACACCATGCTGGAGCAGGCGGGCCTGCACACCAGCGGTCAGTCGCAGCTCTATGACGGCCGCACCGGCGAGCCGTTCGATCGCAAGGTGACGATGGGCTATATTTATATGCTCAAGCTGCATCACCTGGTGGACGACAAGATCCACGCGCGTTCGATCGGTCCGTACTCGCTCGTCACCCAGCAGCCGCTGGGCGGCAAGGCGCAGTTCGGCGGCCAGCGCTTCGGCGAAATGGAGGTCTGGGCGCTCGAAGCCTACGGCGCCGCCTACACGCTGCAGGAAATGCTGACGGTGAAGTCGGACGACGTCGCCGGCCGCACCAAGGTCTACGAGGCGATCGTGCGCGGCGACGACACGTTCGAGGCGGGCATTCCGGAGAGCTTCAACGTTCTCGTCAAGGAAATGCGCTCGCTCGGCCTCAACGTGGAGCTGGAAAACACCCAGGTCGAAGAGGCTCCGACGCGTCTGCCCGACGCAGCCGAATAAAGCCTAATGGCGCGCGCCGCGCTCAGAGCGCGGCGCGCGCCTCAAAATTCTCGGCCGGTTTGACCGGCCAGTCTGCGGACATTTCGTCCGCGAACGATTGAAGGGGTTATCGAGGACCCCGAAAAGGAGAACGGCATGAACCAAGAGGTCATGAATCTCTTCAACCCGCAGGCGCCTGCGCAGGTGTTCGATTCCATCCGGATCTCGCTTGCCAGCCCAGAGAAGATTCTGTCCTGGTCGTTCGGCGAGATCAAGAAGCCGGAGACCATCAACTACCGCACCTTCAAGCCGGAGCGTGACGGCCTGTTCTGCGCGCGCATTTTTGGTCCGATCAAGGACTATGAGTGCCTGTGCGGCAAGTACAAGCGCATGAAGTACAAGGGCGTCATCTGCGAAAAGTGCGGCGTCGAAGTCACGCTGTCGCGCGTTCGCCGCGAGCGCATGGGCCATATCGAGCTCGCCGCGCCCGTCGCCCATATCTGGTTCCTGAAGTCGCTGCCTTCGCGCATCGGCACCCTGCTCGACATGACGCTCAAGGACATCGAGCGTGTGCTCTACTTCGAGAACTACATCGTCACCGAGCCGGGCCTCACCGCGCTGAAGGAGAACCAGCTCCTCAGCGAGGAAGAGTACATGCTTGCCGTCGACGAGTATGGCGAGGATTCTTTCACCGCAATGATCGGCGCCGAGGCCATCCATGACCTCTTGGCCGGCATGGACCTGGAAAAGATCGCCGGCGACCTGCGTTCGGAGCTGGCTTCGACCACCTCCGAGTTGAAGCAGAAGAAGTATCTGAAGCGGCTCAAGGTCGTGGAAAACTTCATGGAGTCCGGCAACCGTCCGGAATGGATGATCATGAAGGTGGTTCCGGTGATCCCGCCGGACCTGCGCCCGCTGGTTCCCCTAGACGGCGGCCGCTTCGCCACGTCGGATCTGAACGACCTCTATCGCCGCGTCATCAACCGCAACAACCGCCTGAAGCGGCTGATCGAGCTGCGCGCGCCCGGCATCATCGTGCGCAACGAGAAGCGCATGCTGCAGGAAGCCGTCGATGCGCTGTTCGACAACGGCCGTCGCGGCCGCGTCATCACCGGTGCCAACAAGCGTCCGCTGAAGTCGCTGTCCGACATGCTCAAGGGCAAGCAGGGCCGGTTCCGCCAGAACCTGCTCGGCAAGCGCGTCGACTATTCCGGCCGTTCGGTCATCGTGACCGGTCCGGAGCTGAAGCTGCATCAGTGCGGCCTGCCGAAGAAGATGGCGCTGGAGCTCTTCAAGCCCTTCATCTACGCCCGCCTCGACGCAAAGGGTTTTTCCTCGACCGTCAAGCAGGCGAAGAAGCTGGTCGAGAAGGAGCGTCCGGAGGTTTGGGATATCCTCGACGAGGTCATCCGCGAGCATCCGGTGCTGTTGAACCGCGCGCCGACGCTGCACCGCCTCGGCATCCAGGCGTTCGAGCCGACCCTGATCGAAGGCAAGGCGATCCAGCTGCACCCGCTGGTCTGCACCGCCTTCAATGCCGACTTCGACGGCGACCAGATGGCGGTCCACGTGCCGCTGTCCTTGGAAGCGCAGCTCGAAGCCCGCGTGCTGATGATGTCGACCAACAACATCCTGCACCCGGCCTCCGGCGCGCCGATCATCGTGCCGTCGCAGGACATGGTTCTCGGTCTCTACTATCTCTCGATCGTTAACCAGAACGAGCCGGGCGAAGGCATGGTGTTCGCCGACATGGGCGAGCTCCAGCATGCGCTGGAGACCAAGGCCGTGACGCTGCACGCCAAGATCAAGGGCCGCTTCCGCACCGTCGACGCCGAAGGCAACGTCGTGTCGAAGATCTACGACACCACGCCCGGCCGCATGATCATCGGCGAGCTTCTGCCGAAGAACGTCAACGTGCCGTATGAGACCGCCAACCAGGAGATGACCAAGAAGAACATCTCCAAGATGATCGACACCGTCTACCGCCACTGCGGTCAGAAAGAGACGGTCATCTTCTGCGACCGCATCATGGCGCTCGGCTTTGCCCATGCCTGCCGTGCCGGCATTTCGTTCGGCAAGGACGACATGCTGATCCCGGATACCAAGCTGAAGCTGGTCTCCGAGACCGAGGCTTTGGCCAAGGAATACGAGCAGCAGTACAATGACGGCCTGATCACGCAGGGCGAGAAGTACAACAAGGTCGTCGACGCCTGGGCCAAGTGCTCGGAAAAGGTCGCCGACGAGATGATGGCGCGCATCAAGGCGGTGGAGTTCGAGGACAATGGCCGTCAGAAGCCGATGAACTCGATCTACATGATGTCGCATTCGGGTGCGCGTGGTTCGCCCACCCAGATGCGTCAGCTCGCCGGCATGCGCGGCCTGATGGCGAAGCCCTCGGGTGAAATCATCGAGACGCCGATCATCTCGAACTTCAAGGAAGGCCTCACCGTGCTCGAGTACTTCAACTCGACCCACGGCGCCCGCAAGGGTCTGGCCGACACCGCCTTGAAGACGGCGAACTCGGGCTATCTCACTCGCCGTCTCGTCGACGTGGCGCAGGACTGCATCGTCAACTCCGTGGATTGCGGCACCGACAAGGGCCTCACCATGCAGCCGATCGTCGATGCCGGCCAGATCGTCGCCTCGGTCGGCCAGCGCGTGCTGGGCCGCACGGCGCTCGACGACATCAACCACCCGGTCACCGGCGATTTGCTGGTCAAGGCCGGCAAGCTGATGGACGAGCGCGATGTGGAGCAGATCGAAAAGGCCGGCGTGCAGTCGGTCCGCATCCGTTCGGCGCTGACCTGCGAGGTCAGGACCGGCGTGTGCGCCGTGTGCTACGGTCGCGACCTGGCCCGCGGCACGCCCGTCAACCAGGGCGAGGCCGTCGGCGTCATTGCGGCGCAGTCGATCGGCGAGCCGGGCACCCAGCTCACCATGCGTACCTTCCACATGGGTGGCACGGCGCAGGTGGTGGACTCCTCGTTCCTTGAAGCCTCCTATGAGGGCAAGGTGCAGATCCGCAACCGCAACGTGGTGCGCAACTCGGAAGGCCAGCAGATGGTCATGGGCCGCAACATGGCGGTGCTCATCCTCGATGAGACCGGCAAGGAGCGCGCTACGCACCGCGTCGCCTACGGTTCGCGTATCTTCGTGGACGATGGCGACAAGGTGAAGCGCGGCCAGCGTATCGCCGAGTGGGATCCCTATACCCGCCCGATCCTCACCGAAATCGAGGGTCGCGTGGCGTTCGAGGACCTCGTCGACGGCATCTCCGTTCAGGAAACGGCCGACGAGTCGACCGGCATCACCAAGCGTGAGGTCATCGACTGGCGTTCGACGCCGCGCGGCAGCGACCTGAAGCCGGCGATCGCCATCCAGGACGCCAAGGGCAAGGTCGGCAAGCTGTCGAAGGGCGGCGATGCGCGCTTCCTGCTCTCGGTCGAGGCCATCCTCTCGGTCGAGCCGGGCGCCCATGTGAAGCCTGGCGACGTGCTGGCGCGTATCCCGATGGAAAGCGCCAAGACCAAGGACATCACGGGTGGTCTGCCGCGTGTTGCCGAACTGTTCGAAGCTCGCCGTCCGAAGGATCACGCCATCATCGCCGAGATCGATGGCACGATCCGCTTCGGCCGCGACTACAAGAACAAGCGCCGCATCATCATCGAGCCGCATGACTCGACGCTGGAGCCGGTGGAGTACCTGATCCCGAAGGGCAAGCCGTTCCATCTCCAGGACGGCGACGTCATCGAGAAGGGCGACTACATCCTCGACGGCAACCCGGCGCCGCACGACATCCTGGCGATCAAGGGCGTGGAGGCGCTTGCCTCCTACCTCGTCAACGAGATCCAGGAGGTCTACCGTCTGCAGGGCGTGTCGATCAACGACAAGCACATCGAGGTGATCGTTCGCCAGATGCTGCAGAAGGTCGAGATCACCACCCAGGGCGACTCGACCTACATCCCGGGCGACCATGTCGACGTGATCGAGTTGGAAGAGGTCAACGAGCGCCTGATCGAGGACGGCAAGAAGCCGGCGGAAGGTCAGCCGGTGCTGCTCGGCATCACCAAGGCCTCGCTGCAGACGCCGTCCTTCATCTCGGCCGCCTCCTTCCAGGAGACGACCAGGGTGCTGACCGAGGCTGCGGTTGCCGGCAAGACCGACATGCTGCAGGGCCTGAAGGAAAACGTCATCGTCGGCCGTCTGATCCCGGCCGGCACCGGCGGCACGATGAGCCAGATCAGGCGCATCGCCACCTCGCGCGACGAGCTCATCATCGACGAGCGCCGCAAGGCCTCCGGTGTCGAGGTCGCCGACCCGATGCTGACCGACATGGTCAACGCCGCGCAGTAAGCGGCATGATGTGAGAAACTGAAGAGAAGGGGCCCACGCGGGCCCCTTTTTGCATTCAGAGCATGATCCCGAAAAGTGGGTACGGTTTTCGGGAAAGATCATGCTCCACAAAGAAACCGGATCGGAATGGTGGATCTAAGAGCGTCATCCCGATCTGACTTCACGAACGAGGAAGAGCTATGAGCAGCAAGACCTGGGCGGCAGTCGACGACTATATCGTTTCCTCGCTTTTCGAAGCGGACCCCGTGCTGGACGCGGTGCTTAGGGCCAACCGCGACCAGGGCCTTCCGGCCATCGACGTGTCGCCCGCGCAAGGCAAATTGCTGTCGCTGCTGGTGCGCATCCGCGGCGCGAAGACCGTGCTGGAGGTCGGCACGCTCGGCGGCTACTCGACCATCTGGATGGCGAGGGGACTGCCGGCGGACAGCAAGGTGGTGACGCTGGAGCTAGATCCGCATCACGCCAGGGTCGCGCGTTCGAATTTCGAGCAGGCAGGGGTTTCCGGCAAGGTCGACCTGC
Organism: Mesorhizobium sp. M2A.F.Ca.ET.043.05.1.1; assembly: GCF_003952445.1. Classification (NCBI taxonomy): domain Bacteria; kingdom Pseudomonadati; phylum Pseudomonadota; class Alphaproteobacteria; order Hyphomicrobiales; family Phyllobacteriaceae; genus Mesorhizobium; species Mesorhizobium sp. M2A.F.Ca.ET.043.05.1.1. The sequence continues at coordinate 1,948,468 of NZ_CP034446.1, read as the reverse complement.
GGGTCGGTCCCGCGCTCCAGTCTCTCGCCGCGCTGGTCGACGAAAATGCCGGGCCCTTCGATCTGATCTTCATCGACGCCGACAAGCCCAACAACCCGAACTATCTCGACTGGGCAATGAAGCTGTCGCGCTCAGGCACGATCATCGTCTGCGACAACGTCATCCGCGACGGCGCGGTCGTGAAGAAGAACAGCGGCGACGTCAACGTCGAAGGCGCCCGCGCCGCGTTCTCGTTCATCGGCGGCGAGAAGCGGCTGGACGGCACCGCCATCCAGACGGTTGGCGCCAAGGGCTATGACGGCTTTGCCATCGCGATCGTAGAATAGGGATATCGCTCGCCTCGGCGCTTTGCCGCTGACTCAGTCGAAGAACGCCTCGACCACATTGCGCTTGCCGAGCATGAAGGCGTCGGCCACGTGCTGCAGCGGCGCGAGGTCGACATCGGAAGTGCCTGCGCGAATGATCTCGGCGAAACGCTTGTAAAGCATCGGATATTCCGCCTCCGGCTCGTCGTGAATGACTTTGCCGTCGACGGCGAGCTTCGCGCCGCCGCCCGACAGCAGCATCTTGCCCTTGTCGGTCTCGGCCACGATGTCCCAGCTCTGCGGGCCGGTCTGCAACCAGTCGAGTTCCATCGTCACCGGCAGGCCGTTCGAGGTGCGGAAGGCGACATGCGCCGCGACCGGAGCTGCGCGGTTCTCCGGAAAATCGAGCTCGGCCGAGGTGATGAACATCGGCGGCAGGATGTGGGTGGCGATCGACAGGGCGTTGATGCCCGGATCGAACACGCCAAAACCGCCTGGTTCCCAGATCCATTCCTGGTTCGGATGCCAGCGGCGCACGTCTTCCTTCCAGTTGATGGCGGCCGAGGTCAGCCTGGCCGAACCGAGGAAGGCGCGTGCGGCCTCTACCGCCGGCGCATAGCGGGAATGCCAGCTGGCAAAGAGCGAGACGCCGTTCTTGTCGGCCAGCGCCTTGAGGTGCTCGACCTCGCTTACCGTCGCGCCCGGCGGCTTTTCGAGGAACACGTGCTTCTTCGCCTCCAGCGCGGTGCGCGCTGCGTCGTAGCGGAACTGCGGCGGCATGCAGAGCGAGACCGCCGCGAGACCAGGTTCAGCCGCAAGCATCGCCTCGATCGTCGGGTAGTTCGCAATGCCTTCAACCTTGCCATGGCGGCTCGCCGCGGCGACGAGCCGGTAATCGCCGTCCTTGGCGACCGCAGGAAGATGCTGGTCACGGACGATCTTGCCCACGCCGACGATGCCGAGCTTGATGGGGTTGCTGGTCATGGGAACTCCGGAAGGAAAGAATGGCTGTCTGATAGAGAAGTGTTGCGGGACAGAGCGGGAAGGGGCGTCGCGCCCGGCAGCGAGATCAGAACGGCTCGTCAAAGGTGACGATCGAGACCTCGCCTTCGAGCGCGCCCTGATAGGCCGACAGATGCGGCTCCTCGTCGGGCTCGCCCTCCATGTCGCCGATCTGGTCGAGCTCGGCCTCTGCGAATCCCTCGGCGGCGAGCGATTCGAGCGCGCGGCGCACGGCAGAATCATCGTCGGGCGCAACCAGCATCACATGCACGCCCTCAGCCTTGCCGCCCTTCTTGCGCCAGACTCGTCCGGTGATGATGGTGACCGGCCGTTCTTCATTGTCGTTCACGGGCTGATTCCTCGTTTTCCGGCGGAAAGTCCGGTTGAAGCCGCCTTTTGGCACGAAGCCAGTGCGGAAGACAGCCGCAAGTCGGTCACTTTCTTCCTCGCTCTTGAAAAAAGGCGCAATAAAATTACATGCGTTTTTGCGCATGGCTGCCAAGCCTCGAATTGACCGCAATATTTGGCGTTGCGGGGTTGACGGGCAATGGCCTTACGAGTAGAAGCCGCGACGTCAGAACCGATGTGAGACCAGCCTTTCCAAGGCGACACGCTTTGGAGTTTGTCTCAAACAGGGTTCGTTTTACGAGCGAAAAGACATTTCCGGCGCGCATGAAGCGGCTTCCGCTTCCTCTGCAATTTGTTCGGGCAGGACCGCGAGACGCGGTGTGTTGCCCGAATTCGCGTATGGAAATGACGCTTTGAGCGGCCCTGACAGGGCAGACACGGAATTGAGAGACAAGAGGGTTTAATGCCTACCGTCAACCAGCTGATCCGCAAGCCGCGCCTGGCGCCGGTGAAGCGAAACAAGGTCCCGGCCATGCAGCAGAACCCGCAGAAGCGGGGCGTCTGCACGCGCGTCTACACCACGACGCCGAAGAAGCCGAACTCGGCGCTGCGCAAGGTGGCCAAGATTCGCCTGACCAACGGTTTTGAAGTGATCGGCTACATCCCCGGCGAAGGCCACAACCTTCAGGAACACTCGGTGGTCATGATCCGCGGCGGTCGCGTCAAGGATCTGCCGGGCGTCCGCTACCACATCATCCGCGGCGTGCTCGACACGCAGGGTGTGAAGAACCGCAAGCAGCGTCGTTCGAAATACGGCGCCAAGCGTCCGAAGTAAGGGTTTCCCATGTCCCGTCGTCACAGTGCAGAAAAGCGTGAGATCAACCCGGATCCCAAGTTCGGCGATCTGATCGTCACCAAGTTCATGAACGCCGTCATGTATGACGGCAAGAAGTCGGTTGCCGAGACCATCGTCTATGGCGCTCTGGACCAGGTCCAGGCGAAGACCAAGCAGGAGCCTGTCACCGTCTTCCACCAGGCGCTCGACAATGTCGCGCCGCATGTGGAAGTGCGCTCGCGTCGCGTCGGCGGCGCCACCTACCAGGTTCCGGTCGACGTGCGCCCCGAGCGCCGCCAGGCGCTGGCCATTCGCTGGCTGATCGCCGCGGCCCGCAACCGCAACGAGACCACCATGGTCGACCGCCTCTCGGGCGAGCTGATGGATGCGGCCAACAACCGCGGCACCGCCGTCAAGAAGCGTGAAGACACCCACAAGATGGCGGAAGCCAACCGCGCCTTCGCGCATTACCGCTGGTAACGCGAAAGAGACTGAGAGGCACCTCCCATGGCCCGCGAATACAAGATCGAAGACTACCGCAATTTCGGTATCATGGCGCATATCGACGCCGGCAAGACGACGACGACCGAGCGCGTCCTGTACTACACGGGCAAGTCGCACAAGATCGGCGAAGTCCATGACGGCGCTGCCACCATGGACTGGATGGAGCAGGAGCAGGAGCGCGGCATCACCATCACGTCCGCCGCGACCACGACCTTCTGGAAGGGTCGTGACGGCAAGATGCGCCGCTTCAACATCATCGACACCCCCGGACACGTCGACTTCACCATCGAAGTCGAGCGTTCGCTGCGCGTGCTCGACGGCGCCATCGCGCTGCTCGATGCCAACGCCGGCGTGGAGCCGCAGACCGAGACCGTGTGGCGCCAGGCCGACAAGTACCATGTGCCGCGCATGATCTTCTGCAACAAGATGGACAAGATCGGCGCCGACTTCTACCGCTCGGTGGAAATGATCGGTTCGCGCCTCGGCGCTCAGGCCGTCGTCATGCAGCTGCCGATCGGCGCCGAGACCGAGTTCAAGGGCGTTGTCGACCTGGTCGAGATGAACGCGCTCGTCTGGCGCGATGAGACCCTGGGCGCCGCCTGGGACGTCGTCGAGATCCCGGCCGACCTCAAGGAGAAGGCGGCTCAGTACCGCGAGAAGATGATCGAAGCCGCGGTCGAGATGGACGAGACCGCGCTCGAGAACTACCTCGAAGGCAACATGCCGTCGAATGACGAGATCCGCGCGCTGATCCGCAAGGGCACCATCGCGGTCAAGTTCTTCCCGATGTTCTGCGGCTCGGCCTTCAAGAACAAGGGCGTGCAGCCGCTGCTTGACGCCGTCGTCGAATACCTGCCGTCGCCGATCGACGTGCCGGCCATCAAGGGCGTCGACGCCAAGACCGAAGCCGAGATCGAGCGTCACGCCGACGACAACGAGCCGCTGTCGATGCTGGCGTTCAAGATCATGAACGACCCGTTCGTTGGTTCGCTGACCTTCGCCCGCATCTATTCGGGCAAGCTCACCAAGGGCACCTCGCTCGACAACACGGTGAAGGGCAAGAAGGAGCGCATCGGCCGCATGCTGCAGATGCATGCGAACTCGCGCGCCGACATCGAGGAAGCCTACGCCGGCGACATCGTTGCGCTGGCCGGCCTCAAGGATACGACCACCGGCGACACGCTCTGCGACCCGCTGCACCCGGTCATCCTCGAGCGCATGGAATTCCCCGATCCGGTCATCCAGATCGCCATCGAGCCGAAGACCAAGAACGACCAGGAAAAGATGGGCCTCGCGCTGCATCGCCTGGCGGCCGAGGATCCGTCCTTCCGCGTCAAGACCGACGAGGAATCGGGCCAGACCATCATCGCCGGCATGGGCGAGCTGCATCTCGACATCATCGTCGACCGCATGCGCCGCGAGTTCAAGGTTGAAGCCAATGTCGGCGCGCCGCAGGTAGCTTATCGCGAGACGATCACCCGCACGCACGAGCAGGACTACACGCACAAGAAGCAGACCGGCGGTACCGGCCAGTTCGCCCGCGTCAAGATCCTGTTCGAGCCGAACACCGAGAGCGAAGAGTTCGTGTTCGAGTCCAAGATCGTCGGCGGTGCGGTTCCGAAGGAATACATCCCCGGCGTCGAGAAGGGCATCAACAGCGTCATGGGTTCCGGCCCGTTTGCCGGCTTCCCGATGATCGGCGTCAAGGCGACCCTGATCGACGGCGCCTTCCACGACGTCGACTCCTCGGTGCTGGCGTTCGAAATCGCTTCCCGCGCCTGCTTCAAGGAAGCCGCTCCGCGCCTCGGCGTGCAGTTGCTCGAGCCGATCATGAAGGTCGAGGTCGTGACGCCCGAAGATTATGTCGGCGGCGTCATCGGCGACCTCAACGGCCGTCGTGGCCAGATCCAGGGTCAGGAAGCGCGTGGCGTTGCCGTCGTCATCAACGCGATGGTGCCGCTGGCGAACATGTTCAAGTACGTCGACAATCTGCGTTCGATGTCGCAGGGCCGCGCCCAGTACACGATGCAGTTCGACCACTACGAGCCGGTTCCGACCGCGGTCGCCCAGGAAGTTCAGAAGAAATACGCGTAACTCGAGCGGGTTGCACGAGACCTTAATTCAAGGCCCGCACGGGCAGGCAGGAATGGAGAGATCACATGGCAAAAGGTAAATTCGAGCGCACCAAGCCGCATGTGAACATTGGCACGATCGGCCACGTCGATCATGGCAAGACGTCGCTGACGGCGGCGATCACGAAGTATTTTGGCGAATATAAGCGCTATGACCAGATCGACGCGGCCCCCGAAGAGAAGGCGCGCGGCATCACGATTTCGACGGCTCACGTCGAGTATGAGACGGCCAACCGTCACTATGCCCACGTCGACTGCCCCGGCCACGCCGACTATGTGAAGAACATGATCACCGGTGCTGCCCAGATGGACGGCGCGATCCTGGTCGTTTCGGCCGCCGACGGCCCGATGCCGCAGACCCGCGAGCACATCCTGCTTGCCCGTCAGGTCGGCGTGCCCTCGATCGTTGTGTTCCTCAACAAGGTAGACCAGGTCGACGACGCCGAGCTGCTCGAGCTGGTCGAGCTCGAGGTTCGCGAGCTTCTGTCGAAGAACGAGTTTCCCGGCGACGACATTCCGATCGTCAAGGGCTCGGCGCTGGCCGCTCTCGAGGATTCGAACAAGACCATCGGCGAGGATGCCATCCGCGAGCTGATGGCCCAGGTCGACGCCTACATCCCGACGCCGGTTCGTCCGCTGGACAAGCCGTTCCTGATGCCGATCGAGGACGTGTTCTCGATCTCGGGCCGCGGCACGGTCGTGACCGGCCGCGTCGAGCGCGGCGTGGTCAAGGTCGGCGAGGAGCTGGAGATCGTCGGCATCCGTCCGACCGCCAAGACGACCTGCACGGGCGTTGAGATGTTCCGCAAGCTGCTCGACCAGGGCCAGGCCGGCGACAACATCGGCGCGCTGCTGCGCGGCATCGACCGTGAAGGTGTCGAGCGCGGCCAGGTTCTGGCCAAGCCGGGCTCGGTGAAGCCGCACAAGAAGTTCGTGGCCGAAGCCTACATCCTGACCAAGGACGAGGGCGGTCGTCACACGCCGTTCTTCACCAACTACCGTCCGCAGTTCTACTTCCGCACGACGGACGTGACGGGCATCGTGACGCTGCCGGCCGGCACCGAGATGGTGATGCCCGGCGACAACATCACCGTCGACGTCGAGCTGATCGTGCCGATCGCGATGGAAGAGAAGCTGCGCTTCGCCATCCGTGAAGGCGGCCGCACCGTCGGTGCAGGCATCGTCGTCACCATCAAGGAATAATTGGACTGAAACGGATCTGTCGCGGGCGCGGGAGCTGCCCGCGCCGCGCCAGAACAAGGAATTGACGCATGAACGGACAGAATATCCGCATCCGCCTTAAGGCGTTTGACCACCGGGTGCTCGACGCCTCGACCCGCGAAATCGTGTCGACCGCCAAGCGCACCGGCGCGAACGTCCGCGGCCCCATCCCGCTGCCGACGCGGATCGAAAAATTCACGGTCAACCGGTCGCCCCACGTCGACAAGAAGAGCCGCGAGCAGTTCGAGATGCGCACGCACAAGCGGCTGCTCGACATCGTCGATCCGACCCCGCAGACGGTCGATGCTTTGATGAAGCTCGATCTTGCCGCCGGTGTCGACGTCGAGATCAAGCTCTAAGGGAACGAGAGCGCGGTAAGGGGCGCTGCCCCTGGCCCGGAACTCTAAAGGAATTGAACCGATGCGTTCAGGTGTGATTGCAAAGAAGGTGGGAATGACCCGCATCTATAACGATGCCGGCGAGCACGTTCCCGTCACCGTTCTCCAGATGGAGAACTGCCAGGTCGTGGCTCAGCGCACGCAGGAGAAGAACGGCTACACCGCCGTCCAGCTCGGCGTTGGCCTTGCCAAGGTGAAGAACACGTCGAAGGCGCTGCGCGGCCATTTCGCCGCCGCCTCCGTCGAGCCGAAGGCGAAGCTCGCAGAGTTCCGCGTCTCCGCCGACAACATGATCGACGTCGGCGCCGAGCTGACCGTCGAGCATTTCGTCGCCGGCCAGAAGGTCGACGTCACTGGCACCTCGACCGGCAAGGGTTTCCAGGGCGTGATCAAGCGGCACAACATGGGTGGTGGCCGCGCGACCCACGGTAACTCGGTCTCGCACCGCACGCACGGCTCGACCGGTCAGCGCCAGGACCCCGGCAAGGTGTTCAAGGGCAAGAAGATGGCCGGCCACATGGGTGACACCCGCGTGACCACGCAGAATGTCGAGGTCGTCTCGACGGACGTGGATCGCGGCCTGATCTTGATCCGCGGCGCGGTTCCCGGCGTCAAGGGCGCCTGGATCCTGGTTCGCGACGCTGCCAAGGTTGCGCTGCCGGCCAACGCGCCGAAGCCCGCCGCGATCCGTGCCGCTGCTGCCGCCAAGAACGAAGCCCCGGCCACTGAGGGAGCGGAATAATGGACCTCAAGATTAAAACGCTGGGCGGCAAGGACGCCGGCGAGCTGAAGCTCTCCGAAGAGATTTTCGGCCTCGACCCGCGCGAGGACATCCTGCAGCGCGTCGTGCGCTGGCAGCTCGCCAAGAAGCAGCAGGGCACGCACAAGTCCAAGGGCCGCGCCGAGATCGCGCGCACCGGCGCCAAGATGTATAAGCAGAAGGGTACGGGCCGCGCCCGTCACCATTCGGCTCGCGCTCCGCAGTTCCGCGGCGGCGGCAAGGCGCACGGCCCGGTCGTGCGCAGCCACGAGCACGACCTGCCGAAGAAGGTGCGCGCGCTTGGCCTCAAGCACGCTCTCTCGGCCAAGGCCAAGAGCGCTTCGCTCATCATCGTCGACGAGTTGAAGCTTGCCGAAGCCAAGACCAAGGCGCTGGCGGCGAATCTCGAGACGCTGGGGCTGACCAACGCCCTGGTGATCGGCGGCGCCGAGCTTGACCAGAACTTCAAGCTGGCCGCGACCAACATTCCGAACATCGACGTGCTGCCCATCCAGGGCATCAACGTCTACGACATTCTGCGCCGCGGCACGCTGGTCCTTTCGAAGGCCGCCGTCGAGGCTCTCGAGGAGCGCTTTAAATGACCGACCTCCGTCACTACGACGTGATCGTCTCGCCGGCGATCACCGAAAAGTCGACCATGGCTTCCGAGCAGAACCAGGTCGTCTTCAACGTCGCCAAGAAGGCGTCGAAGCCGGAAATCAAGGCTGCCGTGGAAGCTCTCTTCGGCGTCAAGGTGACGGCTGTGAACACGCTCGTCCGCAAGGGCAAGATCAAGCGCTTCCGCGGCACGGTTGGCCGCCAGGGCGACGTCAAGAAGGCGGTTGTGACGCTGGCCGACGGCCAGTCGATCGACGTCGCGACGGGTCTCTGAGCAAGGCCGCGAGGACAGGACAATGGCACTTAAGAAATTCAACCCGGTAACGCCGAGCACCCGCCAGCTGGTCATCGTCGACCGCTCGGGCCTCTACAAGGGCAAGCCCGTCAAGGGGCTGACCGAAGGCCTGACCAAGTCGGGCGGCCGCAACAATTACGGCCGCATCACGGCCCGCTTCATCGGCGGCGGTCACAAGCGTTCGTACCGCATCATCGACTTCAAGCGTAAGAAGTACGACGTCGTCGGCACGGTCGAGCGTATCGAATACGATCCGAACCGCACCGCCTTCATCGCGCTGATCAAGTATGACGACGGCGAGCTGTCCTACATCCTGGCCCCGCAGCGCCTTGCTGCCGGCGACAAGATCGTGGCCGGCGAAGCGGTCGACGTCAAGCCGGGCAATGCGATGCCGCTGGCCTCGATGCCGGTCGGCACGATCGTCCACAACATTGAGCTGAAGCCGGGCAAGGGCGGTCAGGTCGCCCGTTCGGCTGGCGGTTACGCCCAGCTCGTCGGCCGCGACCAGGGCATGGCGATCCTGCGCCTCAACTCGGGCGAGCAGCGGGTCGTGCATGGCTCCTGCATGGCCACCGTCGGCGCGGTGTCGAACCCCGACCACGGCAACATCAATGACGGCAAGGCCGGTCGCACCGTTTGGCGCGGCAAGCGTCCGCACAATCGCGGCGTGGCCATGAACCCGGTCGACCATCCGCATGGCGGCGGCGAAGGCCGCACCTCGGGTGGCCGTCATCCGGTTTCGCCTTGGGGCAAGCCGACCAAGGGCAAGAAGACGCGGTCCAACAAGGCGACCGACAAGTTCATCGTGCGCTCGCGCCATCAGCGCAAGAGCTAAGAAGAGGTAACGCCAAGTGACTCGTTCGATTTGGAAAGGCCCCTTCATCGACGGCTACCTTCTCAAGAAGGTGGACAAGGTTCGTGAAGGCGGTCGCAATGAGGTGATCAAGATGTGGAGCCGTCGCTCCACCATTCTGCCGCAGTTCGTCGGCTTCACCTTCGGTGTCTACAACGGCCAGAAGCATGTCCCGGTCTCGGTGAACGAGGACATGGTCGGCCATAAGTTCGGTGAATTCGCTCCGACCCGGACCTATTACGGTCACGGCGCGGATAAGAAGGCGAAGAGGAAATAATCATGGGCAAGGCCAAAGCTCCGCGCAGGCTTGCTGATAACGAGGCGCGTGCCGTTCTGCGCACGATCCGTATCAGCCCGCAGAAGCTGAACCTTGTTGCCGCGCTGATCCGCGGCAAGAAGGTCGCGACAGCGCTTTCCGACCTCGAATTCTCGGCCAAGCGGATTTCCGGCACGGTCAAGAAGACGCTGGAATCGGCGATCGCCAACGCGGAAAACAATCACGACCTCGATGTCGACGCGCTCGTCGTGGCGGAAGCCTATGTCGGCAAGTCGATCGTCATGAAGCGTTTCCACGCTCGTGGCCGCGGTCGCGCCAGCCGTATCGAAAAGCCGTTCTCGCACCTCACGATCGTCGTTCGTGAAGTCGAGGAAAAAGGGGAGGCCGCATAATGGGCCAGAAAGTCAATCCGATCGGGCTGCGTCTCGGCATCAACCGCACCTGGGATTCGCGCTGGTTCGCGAACACCGGCGAGTACGGCCAGCTGCTGCATGAGGACCTCAAGATCCGCAAGTATCTCGAGAAGGAGCTCAAGCAGGCCGCGATCTCCAAGGTCGTGATCGAGCGTCCGCACAAGAAGTGCCGCGTCACCATCCACGCTGCGCGTCCGGGTCTGATCATCGGCAAGAAGGGCGCCGACATCGAGAAGCTGCGCAAGAAGCTGACCGAGATGACGAAGTCCGAGACGCACCTCAACATCGTTGAAGTGCGCAAGCCGGAAATCGACGCCACGCTGATCGCCCAGTCGATCGCTCAGCAGCTCGAGCGCCGCATCGCGTTCCGCCGCGCCATGAAGCGCGCCGTTCAGTCGGCCATGCGTCTCGGCGCCGAAGGCATCCGCATCAACTGCTCCGGCCGTCTCGGCGGCGCCGAAATCGCGCGCATGGAGTGGTACCGTGAAGGCCGCGTGCCGCTGCACACGTTGCGCGCCGATGTCGATTACGGCACGGCCGAGGCAAACACGGCTTACGGCATCTGCGGCGTCAAGGTGTGGGTGTTCAAGGGAGAGATCCTCGAGCACGACCCGATGGCTTCCGAGCGCCGTGCAACCGAAGGCGATGCCGCGCATGGCGGCGGTGCTGGTGGCGAGCGCGAACGCGGCCGTCGTCGCGAGAACGCCTGAGACATTTGAGAATTTGGAGTTAGAACGATGCTGCAGCCAAAGCGCACAAAGTTCCGCAAGCAGTTCAAGGGCCGTATCCACGGTACCGCCAAGGGCGGCACCAACCTGGATTTCGGCGGTTTCGGGCTGAAGGCGCTTGAGCCGAACCGCGTCACCGCGCGCGAGATCGAGGCGGCCCGCCGCGCGATCACCCGCGAGATGAAGCGCGCCGGCCGCGTCTGGATCCGGGTGTTCCCGGACCTGCCGGTCACCTCGAAGCCGACCGAAGTCCGCATGGGTAAGGGCAAGGGCGGCGTCGACTATTGGGCGGCGCGCGTGAAGCCCGGCCGCATCATGTTCGAGATCGACGGCGTCAGCGAGGAGACCGCGCGTGAGGCGCTGCGTCTCGGCGCCGCCAAGCTCTCGGTCAAGACGCGCTTCGTGCAGCGCATCGCAGAATAAGGACAGGCGATCATGAAAGCCGAAGACATCCGGACCAAGACCCAGGATCAGCTGACCGACGACCTGGCCGCGCTGAAGAAGGAGCAGTTCAACCTGCGCTTCCAGAAGGCTACCGGCCAGCTCGAAAAGACCGCGCGCGTGAAGCAGGTCCGCAAGGACATCGCGCGCATCAAGACCATCGCCGCGGAAAAAGCCGCGGCCAAGAAGGGTTAAGACCATGCCGAAGCGTATCCTGCAGGGCACCGTCGTCAGCGACAAGAACGAGAAGACGGTTGTCGTCAAGGTCGAGCGTCGCTTCACGCATCCGGTGATGAAGAAGACCGTGCGCATGACCAAGAAGTACAAGGCGCACGACGAGAACAACGCCCACAAGGTCGGCGACCAGGTGTTCATCCAGGAATCGAAGCCGATTTCGAAGGACAAGCGCTGGGTCGTGGTTACCTCGGACCAAGCCTGATCTTTGGGCGTAAACAAACGAATTTTGGACAGACCGGGGAGGGGCGTCGCGCGCCTGTCCCGTTAGAAAAGAAGAAGGCGGCCAGTCATGATTCAGATGCAAACAAACCTCGACGTCGCGGACAATTCCGGCGCCCGTCGTGTCATGTGCATCAAGGTGCTGGGCGGCTCGAAGCGGAAGTATGCCTCCGTCGGCGACATCATCGTGGTGTCGATCAAGGAAGCCATTCCGCGCGGCCGCGTTAAGAAGGGCGATGTGATGAAGGCGGTCGTGGTTCGCACGGCCAAGGACATCCGCCGTCCGGACGGCAGCGTGATCCGTTTCGACAAGAACGCGGCCGTTCTCGTCGACAATAAGAAAGAGCCGATCGGCACCCGTATCTTCGGACCGGTTCCGCGCGAGCTGCGCGCCAAGAACCACATGAAGATCATCTCGCTCGCGCCTGAAGTGCTGTAAGGAGCCGGACCAATGCAAAAGATCAGAAAAGGCGACAAGGTCGTCGTGCTTGCCGGCAAGGACAAGGGCCGTTCGGGCGAAGTCCTGTCGGTGCAGCCGAAGGAAGACACCGCGGTCGTCCGCGGCGTGAACCTCATTCGCCGTCACCAGAAGCAGACCCAGTCCCAAGAGGGCGGGATCATCACCAAGGAAGCGCCGATCCACCTGTCGAACATCGCGCTGGCCGACCCCAAGGACGGCAAGCCGACCCGCGTCGGCTTCACCATCCAGAAGGACGGCAAGAAGGTGCGCGTCGCCAAGCGCTCGGGAGAAGTCATCAATGGCTAAGGCTGAAACCAAGCAGGCGGCTGCCAAGAACGAGCCGCGCCTCAAGAAGGTCTATCAAGAGACTATCCGCAAGGCGCTGCAGGAGCAGTTCGGCTACGACAACGAGATGCAGGTTCCGCGCATCGACAAGATCGTGCTGAACATGGGTGTCGGCGAAGCAACCGCCGATTCCAAGAAGCCCTCGGTCGCGGCCGAGGATCTCGCGCTGATCGCCGGCCAGAAGGCCGTCGTCACCCGTGCCCGCAACTCGATTGCCGGCTTCAAGGTGCGTGAGAACATGCCGATCGGCGCCAAGGTCACGCTGCGCAAGGAACGCATGTACGAGTTCCTCGACCGCCTCGTGAACATCGCGCTGCCGCGCGTTCGCGACTTCCGCGGACTGAACCCGAAGAGCTTTGACGGCCGTGGCAACTACGCCATGGGCATCAAGGAACACATCGTGTTCCCGGAGATCAACTACGACAAGGTTGATCAGGTCTGGGGCATGGACGTCATCGTTTGTACGACGGCGAAGACGGATGACGAAGCCAGGGCTCTGCTCAAGGCTTTCAACTTCCCCTTCCGCCAGTAACGGCAGCGAAAAAGGAAAAATCTGAAATGGCAAAGACCAGCTCAGTCGAGAAGAACAACCGGCGCCGCAAGCTCGCCGACCAGTACGCCGCCAAGCGCACGGCGCTCAAGGCCATCATCATGGATCAGTCCAAGCCGATGGAAGAGCGTTTCCGCGCCCAGTTGAAGCTGTCGGCGCTGCCGCGCAACTCGGCCAAGATCCGCATCCGCAACCGTTGCGAAGTCACGGGCCGTCCGCGTGCCTACTATCGCAAGCTGAAGCTTTCGCGTATCGCGCTTCGCGATCTGGGCAACACCGGCCAGATCCCGGGCCTGGTCAAGTCGAGCTGGTAAGGAGACACTGAGATGTCATTGAGCGATCCTCTCGGCGATATGCTGACCCGCATCCGCAACGCCTACGGCCGCAAGAAGTCGAGCGTCTCGACCCCGGCCTCGCGTCTGCGCGCCCGCGTCCTCGAAGTGCTGAAGTCGGAAGGCTATATCCGCGACTACAGCCAGACCGATTTCGAAAACGGCAAGTCCGAAATTGAGATCGAGCTGAAGTATTTCGACGGCGCTCCGGTCGTGCGCGAAATCGAGCGCGTCTCGAAGCCCGGCCGCCGCGTCTATGTCTCGGCCAAGTCGATCCCGCAGGTCGCAAACGGCCTCGGCATCGCCATCCTTTCGACGCCGAAGGGCGTCATGGCCGACCATGAGGCGCGTGAGCAGAATGTCGGCGGCGAGATCCTCTGCCAGATCTTCTGATCGGCCAAGAGATTGATGAATGGGCTTCGGTTCTCGGGATCGCGCCCGGGAACTGGAACCTGAAACGAAAGAAGTGACGAGGACAACAAAATGTCTCGTATCGGAAAGAAACCCGTTTCGCTGCCGCAGGGCGTGACCGCATCCGTCAACGGCCAGACCGTGACGGCGAAGGGCCCGAAGGGCGAGCTGAAGTTCGTGGTCAACGACGAAGTGCTGGTCAAGATGGAGAACAACGAGATCTCCGTCGAGCCGCGCGACCAGACCAAGACCGCACGCTCCAAGTGGGGCATGTCGCGCACGCAGATCGTCAACATCCTGCAGGGCGTGAAGGATGGCTTCGAGAAGAAGCTCGAGATCACCGGCGTCGGCTATCGTGCGGCGTTGCAGGGCAAGAACCTGCAGCTCGCGCTTGGCTTCAGCCACGACGTCGTCTACGAGACGCCTCAGGGCATCACCATCACGGTGCCGAAGCCGACCGAGATCACGGTCTCGGGCATCGACAAGCAGCAGGTCGGCCAGGTCGCCGCCGAGATCCGCGAGTATCGCGGTCCGGAGCCGTACAAGGGCAAGGGCGTGCGCTATGCCGACGAGCGCATCGTGCGCAAGGAAGGCAAGAAGAAGTAATGGGCTCGGCCCGGAAAGTCGCGGACTTTCGGACGGGGCCTGGCTTGAGAAGTGTAACGCCGCGGGGAGCGGCCGCGGGAGGCCTAGCCTACCGCACAGGGTTGCCCCCGTTTTCTGAAGGCAAGGAACTGACATTATGGCAAGCCCCAAGGAAACTATCCAGCGCCGCGCGCAGCGCGTCCGCCGTCAGCTGAAGAAGGTCGCCGGCGCGCGTCCGCGGCTTTCGGTGCACCGCACCTCGAAGAACATCTACGTCCAGGTCATCGACGATGCCAACGGCCACACGCTGGCTGCCGCCTCGACGCTCGAGAAGGACCTCAAGGGTTCGCTCAAGACCGGCGCCGACACCGCCGCCGCCGCTGCGGTCGGCAAGCTGATCGCCGAGCGCGCTTCGAAGGCCGGCGTCAAGGAAGTCGTCTTCGACCGCGGCCCGTACATCTATCACGGCCGCGTCAAGGCGCTGGCCGAAGCTGCCCGCGAAGGCGGGCTGAGCTTCTAATGCATGATCCCGAAAAGTTGCAGACTTTTCGGACAAGATCATGCAAAGGAAAAAGTTCGCCGCTGATGACCCAAAGCGGCATCGGCAAACAGCAACCCGTGCTTCCGGAAAAGAACAAGGACTAGGATATGGCACAGGAACGTAGAGAAGGCGGCCGCGGCCGCGAGCGTGAACGTGAAGAGCGTGACGACGGCATGGTGGACAAGCTCGTCCACATCAACCGCGTCGCCAAGGTGGTGAAGGGCGGCCGTCGTTTCGGCTTTGCCGCTCTCGTCGTAGTCGGCGACCAGAAGGGCCGCGTCGGCTTCGGCCACGGCAAGGCGCGCGAAGTGCCGGAAGCCATCCGCAAGGCGACCGAATCGGCCAAGCGCGACATGATCTTCGTGCCGCTGCGTTCGGGCCGCACGCTGCATCACGACGTCGAAGGCCGCTGGGGCGCCGGACGCGTTCTGCTGCGCGCCGCCAAGCAGGGTACCGGCATCATCGCGGGCGGTCCGATGCGCGCCGTCTTCGAGACGCTCGGCATGCATGACGTGGTCGCCAAGTCGATGGGTTCGTCGAACCCCTACAACATGGTTCGCGCCACCTTCGACGCGCTGAAGAGCCAGATGCATCCGAAGGATGTGGCTGCCGCGCGCGGCATCAAGTACTCGACCCTTCAGGCCCGCCGCGGCACCGCCGTTGCGGCTGAAGAATAGTCGACGCTGACCAGGGATTTCGACCATGGCCAAGAAAGCTACCAAGACCATCACCGTCGAGCAGATCGGCTCCCCGATCCGCCGGCCGAAGGAGCAGCGCGCGACGCTGGTCGGCCTCGGCCTGAACAAGATGCACAAGCGGCGCACGCTGGAAGACACCCCTTCCGTGCGCGGCATGATCGCCGCCGTCCAGCACCTCGTCCGCGTCGTGGACGAGGCCTGAACGGAAGCGCAGGAGAAGAATGATGAAACTCAACGATCTGCGTGACAAGGACGGCGCCACGCATTCCAGGAAGCGCCTCGGTCGCGGCATCGGCTCCGGCTCGGGCAAGACCGCTGGTCGCGGCGTCAAGGGTCAGAAGGCCCGTTCGGGCGTTGCCATCAACGGCTTCGAGGGCGGCCAGATGCCGCTCTATCGGCGCCTGCCGAAGCGCGGCTTCAACAACCTGTTCGGCAAGAGCTTCGCGGTCGTGTCGCTGGCCAAGATCCAGGCGGCGATCGACGCCAAGAAGCTCGACGCCAAGGCGGCCGTGACGGCCGAGGCCCTGGTTGCCGCCGGCGTCATCCGCCGCGCCAAGGACGGCGTGCGCGTGCTGTCCGACGGCGAGCTCAAGGCCAAGCTCTCCTTCGACGTCGCCGGCGCTTCCAAGGCCGCGATCGAGAAGATCGAGAAGGCCGGCGGTTCGGTGAAGCTGCCGGAAGCGGCCGCCGCCGCCGAGTAACGGCGATTTGAAGCGCGGCCGACCGGGATGACTTCGCATTTTCCCTCGAACCGCGCTTTGACCAGATGAATTGGGCGGCCGCGTCAACGCGGCCGCTTGCATGTTTAAGGTCCGGAGCTTATCTCGTGAGCTTCGGTGACACGCGCCGCCTGAGCTGGGGGCGTCGAGCGTGACACGGAAATCAATGAAGTAGAGCAGGATGTTGTCCGAAAACCGCTCCACACTTTTCGGCATCATGCTCTAGCGGAGAATCAGGCATGGCTTCGGCTGCTGAACAACTAGCCTCCAATCTGAATTTCGCGGCCTTCGCCAAGGCCGAGGACCTCAAGAAGCGCATCTGGTTCACCATCGGCGCGCTGCTCGTCTACCGCCTCGGCACCTACATCCCGCTTCCCGGCATCAATCCCGACGCTTTCGCCCAGGCTTTCTCCTCGCAGAGCAAGGGCGTGCTGGGCATGTTCAACATGTTCGCCGGCGGCGCCGTGCAGCGCATGGCGATCTTCGCGCTGGGCATCATGCCCTACATCTCCGCCTCCATCATCATGCAGCTGATGACCTCGGTCATCCCGTCGCTGGAAGCGCTGAAGAAGGAAGGCGAGCAGGGCCGCAAGATCATCAACCAATACACGCGCTACGGCACCGTGCTCCTGGCGCTGATCCAGGCCTACGGCATTTCGATCGGTCTCGAAGGCGGCAACGGCATCGTCAACGATCCCGGCATGTTCTTCCGCATCTCGACCGTCGTCACGCTGGTCGGCGGCACCATGTTCCTGATGTGGCTCGGCGAGCAGATCACCGCGCGCGGCATCGGCAACGGCATTTCGCTGATCATCTTCTCCGGCATCGTCGCCGGCCTGCCGCGGGCGATCTCCGGCACGCTGGAGCTCGGCCGCACCGGCGCGCTGTCGACGGGCCTCATCCTCGCGATCATCGTGCTGGCCATCATCGTCATCGCGCTCATCGTCTTCTTCGAGCGCGCGCAGCGCCGCTTGCTCATCCAGTATCCGAAGCGCCAGGTCGGCAACCGCATGTTCCAGGGCGATACCTCGCATCTGCCGCTGAAGCTCAACACTTCGGGCGTCATCCCGCCGATCTTTGCGTCCTCGTTGCTGCTTCTGCCGGCAACCGTCGCGGGCTTCTCGCAGGCGACCAACCTGCCTGCCTGGGCAAGCACGATCCTCGCCTCGCTCGGCCACGGCCAGCCGCTCTACATGATCTTCTATGCGGGCATGATCGTCTTCTTTGCCTTCTTCTACACGGCGATCGTTTTCAACCCGAAGGACACGGCCGACCAGCTCAAGAAGCATTCCGGCTTCATCCCGGGCTATCGTCCAGGCGAACGCACCGCCGAATATATCGACTATGTTCTGACGCGTATCACCGTCATCGGCGCCATCTACCTGGTGCTGGTCTGTCTGCTGCCGGAATTCCTGATCTCAGCGACTGGCGTACCTTTCTACCTCGGTGGCACATCGCTTCTGATCGTGGTCAGTGTCACGCTCGACACGGTGGCGCAGATTCAGGGTCACCTGATCGCGCACCAGTATGAGGGCCTGATCAAGAAGTCGAAGTTGCGTGGGGGGAAGAGGAGCAGATGAGGCTGATATTGCTTGGGCCGCCGGGGGCGGGCAAGGGGACGCAAGCACAAAGACTGGTAGAAAAACACGGCATCCCACAGCTCTCGACGGGGGACATGCTGCGTGCCGCCGTCCAGGCCGGAACCGAGGTCGGCAAGCGTGCCAAGGCGGTGATGGATGCCGGCGAGCTGGTCTCGGACGCGATCGTCAACGCCATCGTCGCCGAGCGCATCGATCAGCCGGATTGCGCCAGGGGCTTCATCCTCGATGGCTACCCGCGCACGCTGGTCCAGGCGGATGCGGTCGAGGCCATGCTTGCCGAGCGCGGCATCGCGCTCGACACCGTCATCGAGCTTGTCGTCGACGACAAGGCGCTGGTCGGCCGAATCGTCAAGCGCGCCGAGGATGCCAAGGCCGCCGGCCAGCCGGTGCGCAAGGACGACAACCCGGCGGTGTTCGAGGAACGCCTTCGCGAATATTACAAGAAGACGGCGCCGCTGACCGGCTACTACTACGCCAAAGGCAAGCTCAAGACGGTCGATGGCATGGCCAGTATCGATGCCGTGACCGACGAGATCGGCAAGGTGCTCGCGGCCGCGGCGAAATAGCTCGCGCCGACAATTGAAGATTGCGCTTGACGGGAACGGGCCGTTGGGGTATGGCGGCCCGTCTTCCTATCAGGCATGGACTTTGCTTGCCCTTGCGGGCAAGGCATCCGCTTTGAACCAGGAAACTCCCGCAAGGGCCGGCCTCCACCGGACGCGGGGTAACTTGAACGCCGGCTCGTCCGGCCTACATGGAGAAAGAGAAGAACATGGCTCGTATAGCCGGCGTCAACATTCCGACCAACAAGCGCGTCGTCATCGCGCTTCAGTACATTCACGGTATCGGCAAGAAGTTTGCCCAGGAGATCGTCGACAAGGTCGGCATTCCGGCGGACCGCCGCGTCAACCAGCTGACCGACGCGGAAGTGCTGCAGATCCGCGAGACGATCGACCGCGACTACCAGGTCGAAGGCGACCTGCGCCGCGAAGTCTCGATGAACATCAAGCGGCTCATGGACCTCGGCTGCTACCGTGGCCTGCGTCACCGCCGCTCACTGCCCGTCCGCGGCCAGCGCACGCACACCAACGCGCGCACCCGCAAGGGCCCGGCCAAGGCGATCGCCGGCAAGAAGAAGTAATTGAGCGAATAGCGAGCAGTCATTAGCGAGTAGGGTTCTATTCGCAACTCACTGCTCCCTACTCGCTTCCCAAGGTGGAGCCGCTGGCATTACGGCGGTGTAGAGATCAACTGAAAGGACTACCATGGCCAAGGAAGCCGCTCGTGTTCGCCGTCGCGAACGCAAGAACATCTCGTCGGGCGTTGCCCACGTCAATTCGACCTTCAACAACACCATGATCACCATCACCGACGCGCAGGGCAATTCGATTGCCTGGTCGTCGGCCGGTGCGCAAGGGTTCAAGGGTTCGCGCAAGTCGACCCCGTTCGCCGCCCAGATGGCTGCCGAGGACGTCGCCAAGAAGGCCCAGGAACACGGCATGCGCATGCTCGAGGTCGAGGTCTGCGGACCCGGCTCCGGCCGTGAATCGGCCCTTCGCGCGCTGCAGGCGGCCGGCTTCACCATCACCTCGATCCGCGACGTGACGCCGATCCCGCACAATGGTTGCCGTCCGCGCAAGAAGCGCCGCGTCTGATTTTTAAGCGCCGCGCGAGCGCCACAGGGTTCCTCCGCGGTTTTCCGTGTCGCCCGCCACGATTGGATGGTGGCGGGGCAAAGGAAGGAAGACATTTATGATCCAGAAAAACTGGCAGGAACTGATCAAGCCGAACAAGATCGAGTTCTCGTCGAAGAAGAAGACGCTGACCACGCTGGTGGCCGAGCCGCTCGAGCGCGGTTTTGGCCTGACGCTGGGCAACGCGCTGCGGCGCGTGCTTCTGTCTTCGCTGCGCGGCGCGGCTGTCA
Source organism: Mesorhizobium sp. M2A.F.Ca.ET.043.05.1.1 (assembly GCF_003952445.1). Classification (NCBI taxonomy): domain Bacteria; kingdom Pseudomonadati; phylum Pseudomonadota; class Alphaproteobacteria; order Hyphomicrobiales; family Phyllobacteriaceae; genus Mesorhizobium; species Mesorhizobium sp. M2A.F.Ca.ET.043.05.1.1. The sequence goes on along the minus strand of NZ_CP034446.1, from coordinate 1,928,716 downwards.
CCGCCGTGCAGATCGACGGTGTGCTGCATGAATTCTCGTCCATCGCCGGCGTGCGCGAGGACGTGACCGACATCGTGCTCAACATCAAGGAAATCGCCATCCGCATGGAAGGCGATGGTCCCAAGCGCATGGTCGTGCGCAAGCAGGGCCCGGGCGCGGTACTCGCCGGCGACATCCAGACCGTGGGCGACGTCGAGATCCTCAACCCCGACCACGTCATCTGCACGCTGGACGAGGGCGCCGAGATCCGCATGGAGTTCACGGTCGACACCGGCAAGGGCTATGTGCCGGCCGAGCGCAACCGCGCCGAGGACGCGCCGATCGGCCTGATCCCGGTCGACTCGCTCTACTCGCCGGTCAAGAAGGTCTCCTACAAGGTCGAGAACACCCGCGAGGGCCAGGTGCTCGACTATGACAAGCTGACCATGACCATCGAGACCAACGGCTCGATCTCGGGCGAGGACGCGGTCGCTTTCGCCGCCCGCATCCTGCAGGACCAGCTCGCGCTGTTCGTCAACTTCGACGAGCCGCAGAAGGAAGTCGCGACCGAAGCCGTCACCGAGCTCGCCTTCAACCCGGCGCTGCTCAAGAAGGTCGACGAGCTCGAGCTTTCGGTGCGTTCGGCCAACTGCCTGAAGAACGACAACATCGTCTATATCGGCGACCTGATCCAGAAGACCGAAGCCGAGATGCTGCGCACCCCGAACTTCGGCCGCAAGTCGCTGAACGAGATCAAGGAAGTGCTGGCGGCCATGGGCCTGCACCTCGGCATGGAAGTGCCGGACTGGCCGCCGGAAAACATCGAAGACCTCGCAAAACGTTACGAAGACCAATATTGAGCATGAATTCCAAGGATCGGCGGCGAAAGCCGCTCGATCCGACGGTCATGCGGAAAACCATCAGAGGCCGTGGCCTCTTGAACAACTGAAGAAGGAAAAGAGCCATGCGCCACGGTTTCAAAGGCCGTCGCTTCGCCCGCAGCGTAAGCCACCGCAAGTCGATGTTCGCCAATCTCGCCGTGTCTCTGATCGAGCACGAGCAGATCGTCACCACCCTGCCGAAGGCGAAGGACCTGCGTCCGATCGTCGAGAAGCTCGTCACGCTCGGCAAGCGCGGCGACCTGCACGCACGTCGTCAGGTCATCGCTCAGATCGGCAACGAGCCGGTCGTGAAGCGCCTGTTCGAGACCCTCGCTCCGCGCTACGCTACCCGCAACGGCGGCTACCTGCGCATCATGAAAGCGGGCTTCCGCAAGGGCGACAACGCTGCCATGGCGGTCATCGAATTCGTCGACCGCGACACCTCGGCCAAGGGCGCCGCCGACCGCGCTCGCCTTGAGGCAGAGGGCGCCAATGAGGAAGCCGCGGCCGCCTGAGGCCTGCGTTTTCCTCAATGACTTCAAGGGGCCTTCGGGCCCCTTTTTTGCATTTGGAGCGGCTTGATCCGAGCGAGCCGAATTTAACGTACAGGCTCATGCTTTTGCGCGACAAGTGTCGCATTTGTGTGCATTAGCCTTTCATTTTGCACAATCGTCGGGACAATGGCGCCCGATCTGGAGGGATTCGAAAATGCGCCTCAAACGACTGTTTCTTGTTGCCGCGCTGGCCGTCTTCGCCGTGGCACCGGCCGCAAGACAGGCTTTTGCCGAGGATGCCGCCAAGCCGGCGGATCCGGGCCTCTCCGATGTGCTGACCGACCTGTTGCATGGCGTCGAAGGCGAGAACGGCACGTCCGGCCCCGACAAGCGGGTGCCGTTCGGCCGCGAGGAGGTGCAGCTCTCCTTCGCGCCGCTGGTCAAGCAGACGGCGCCTGCCGTGGTCAATGTCTATGCCTCGCAGACCGCCAAGGTGACGTCGCCTTTCGAGGGCGATCCCTTCTTCGAGGAGTTCTTCGGCCGCGCCCAGCCGCGCGCGCAGTCCTCGCTGGGCTCGGGCGTGCTGGTCGATCCGAGCGGCGTCATCGTGACCAATTACCATGTCATCAAGGACGCCGATGAGGTCAAGGTCGCGACGGCGGATGGGCGCGAGTTCACCTCCAAGGTCATGCTCAAGGACGAGACGCTCGATCTCGCCGTGCTCAAGATTTCGGCCGACAAGCCGTTCCCGGTGATCGCCATCGGCGATTCCGACGCGCTTGAGGTCGGCGACCTCGTGCTCGCCATCGGTAATCCGTTCGGCGTCGGTCAGACCACCACCAGCGGCATTGTCTCGGCGCTTGCCCGCAGCCATATCGGCGTTTCGGATTCGGGCTATTTCATCCAGACCGACGCCGCCATCAATCCCGGCAATTCCGGCGGCGCGCTGATCAACATGGGCGGCCAGCTGGTCGGCATCAACACGGCCATCTACAGCCGCAGCGGCGGCTCGATCGGCATCGGCTTCGCCATTCCCTCGAACATGGTGCGCGCCTTTGCCGACGCCGCCAAGGCCGGGCTCGACTTCTTCGAGCGACCCTATATCGGCGCGGAATTCGAACTGGTGACGCCGCAGATCGCCGAATCGCTCGGCTTGGAGAAGCCGACTGGCGCACTGGTTTCATCGGTCGAAGGTTCCGGGCCCGCCGGCAAGGCCGGCCTGAAGCCCGGCGACGTCATTCTGTCGCTCAACAACACGCCCGTCGAAAGCATCGAGGCGCTCGACTATCGCATGGCGACGCTGTCGATCGGCACCAAGGCGACCTTCGGCGTGCTGAGCAAGGGCCAGCAGGCGACGCTGGAAATCCCGCTGGAGCGCGCGCCGGAAGGCGCCAAGCCCAGCGAGGTCACCTTGCGCGGCCGCAGTCCCTTCGCCGGCGCCAAGGTCGCGGAGCTGTCGCCCAGGCTTGCCCAGCGGCTTGGCCTTCGCACCGACCTCAAGGGCGTCACCGTCATCGATATCAGCCGCGATTCGCCGGCCGCCGATTTCGGCTTCCAGCCCGGCGATATCGTGCGCGAGGTGAACGGCACCAGCATCGACACCGCGGCGACGCTGGCGCAAATTGCCCAGCAGGACACGCGCTGGTGGCGCTTTACCGTCGAACGCGGCGGGCAGATACTGCGCCAGGTGTTGCGTTATTGAGGCGGTCTGCCCATCTAAGGCATGATCCCGAACCGAAGGTCCGCTTGGAAAAAAGTGGGAACCGGTGTTTGGACAAGATCATGCTCTCAAGAGAGCTGGCTCGCGTTTCAACAAAAGACTTGCATGGCCGATCTGTTCAGTTCCGATGAGCCGGAGAAAGCGCCGCCCGGGCGGCCGCTGGCCGACCGGTTGCGCCCCAAAAACCTCGGCGAGGTCGTCGGCCAGGAGCATCTGACCGGCCCCGACGGCGCGCTGACCAGGCTGATCGATTCCGGTTCGCTCGGCTCCATGATCTTCTGGGGTCCCCCCGGCACCGGCAAGACGACGGTGGCGCGGCTGCTCGCAGGCGAGACCAATCTCGCCTTCGAGCAGATCTCGGCGGTGTTTTCCGGCGTCGCGGACCTCAAGAAGGTGTTCGAGGCGGCGAAACTCAGGCGCGCCAATGGCCGCCAGACGCTGCTCTTCGTCGACGAGATCCATCGTTTCAACCGCGCCCAGCAGGACGGCTTCCTTCCGGTGATGGAAGACGGCACCGTGGTGCTGGTTGGCGCCACCACGGAGAACCCGTCCTTCGAGCTGAACGCGGCGCTTCTGTCGCGAGCGCGCGTGCTGGTGTTCCGTTCTCTGGGCGAGGAAAGCATCGCCAAGCTTCTGGCGCGGGCGGAAGAAACCGAGGGCAGGGCGCTGCCGCTCGACGACGAGGCGCGCGCGATGCTGATCCGCATGGCGGACGGCGACGGCCGCGCCTCGCTGACGCTGGCCGAGGAAGTCTGGCGCGCCGCCAAGAAAGGCGAGGTCTTCGGCCCCGAGGGCCTGCAGCGCGTCATCCAGCGCCGCGCGCCGATCTACGACAAGGGCCAGGACGGCCATTACAACCTGATCTCGGCGCTGCATAAGTCGGTACGCGGCTCCGATCCGGATGCCGCCCTTTATTACCTCGCCCGCATGTTCGATGCCGGCGAGGATCCGCTCTATCTCGGCCGCCGGCTGGTGCGCATGGCGGTGGAGGATATCGGGCTCGCCGATCCTCAGGCGCTTGTCGTCGCCAACGCGGCCAAGGACGCCTATGACTATCTAGGCTCGCCCGAGGGCGAGCTCGCCTTCGCGCAGGCCACCGTCTATCTCGCCACCGCGCCGAAATCGAACGCCGTTTATACCGCCTTCAAGGCTGCGACCGCGGCCGCCAAGGAGTTCGGCTCGCTGCTGCCGCCCAAGCACATCCTCAACGCGCCGACCAAGCTGATGAAGCAGGAGGATTACGGCGCCGGCTATCGCTACGACCATGACGAGCCGGACGCCTTTTCGGGCCAGGACTATTTCCCGGAGAAGATGGGCCGGCACACTTTTTACGATCCGCCGGAACGCGGTTTCGAGCGCGACATCCGCAAGCGGCTGGAATACTGGGCGAAGCTGCGCGCCGAACGGAACAGCTGAGTTGTGCGGCCATGGCTGAAGTGGAGTAGCTCGCTCCAAATATTTGCGCCGAGAGACCCCTCGAGCCCACGCGACGGCATTGTGCCGGGAAACAAAAAATCCTATCAAGACGCACGGCTGGCGGGGGTCGCCGTGATTTTGTCCCATGGAACAGGATCGCGCCTTCCCGCGCGAATGGCAATGAAAAAGCAAACCGTCAAGTCGCTCCGCAAGGCCGCCATCGCGGTCGTGGTTCTCGCGCTCGCCTTCTACTTCATCCCGATCCTGACCGCGATCTGGGTCGTCTGCGGCCTGATCGACGTCATGCGCAACGATCAGAAGAACCGAAACCTGTTCGAGCGCTACTTCCTCGGCAACGGCCTGTTCACCTGGCTGCTGTCGCCGTTCAACCTGATTGTCGACCTTCTCTGCTACCGCAACCCCGGCGTCTGGAAGCCCGAGCAGTTCCCCGAGGACTATCAGCGCGAGATCAGCGAGGTCCTGGGTGTCTTCAAGGCCCGCAAGGACGAGATCATCGCCGACATCGACGCCAATTTCGGCGCAGGCCGGCGCGGCATGTATGTCTATCAGTGGTACGGCAAGCACAAGATCGACAACGTTCCCGAATTCAACAAGGACTACAAATACATCAAGACGATCGCCGTATCCGTTTTCAGCAAGCGCGAATCCACGTCCTGGCATTTCGGTCCGCTCCGCCTCAGCCTGCGCATCCTCTACAATCTGATCCCGGTGCAGGCGGAGATCTTCGTCCAGTGCGGCAGCAAGAAGAACTACTGGTACGACAACCCTCTGTTCATCTTTGACGACACGCTGTTCCACCGCTCGGTCAACGAATATGACGGCCGCCGCTACTGCGTCTTCGTCGACATCATCAGGCCGTCTCCATTCCCAAAACTGATCGCGGGCCTTCTCGCCATCGTCTCGGTCAGCGTGGAGCGCATCAATTCGGTCTTCTACAAGAACTGGAAGATGATCGGCTCGTCCAAGCCTAAGGCCACTGCCAACTGATTCTGGGCCTCTTCAATCTCCTGGCTCGGCCTGCTCGGCCGGGCCTCGATGCTCTTAAACCAACGTCCTATAGCGCCGATCCGCTGCAACCGTTACAACTCTTCCATCGGATATATCCACAAGGATATAACGACGGGCGGAAGGAGGTCCGCTCGCTGGGAGGATAGGTTTGAGCGGGCGGCAAGCAGCCGGTCATGCGGATTTCGTCCAGGCTTCGATCGCCAGAAGCGATGCGGCGCATTCGGCGTTGGTCGCCTCGTGGCGGCGTTCCCTTCAACTGCATCGCCTCGATCCGGCTGAGCGTAAGGCGCCAAGGCGGCTGACCGAAGCCGAATTGCGGCAGGCACGGCAGCGCATGGAACGGATGATCCGCGCCGCCGAGACAAGCCTCAACCGGCTCTATCAGGCGGTCGGCGGGGTCGGTTGCTGCGTGATGCTGGCCGACCGCGACGGCATCCCCGTCGAGCGCCGCGGCGCGGTCGCCGACGACGAGACCTTCGACGAATGGGGCCTGTGGATCGGCACGGTCTGGAGCGAAGACAGTGAGGGAACCAACGGCATCGGCACCTGTCTCGCCGATCAGCGGCCGCTCACCATCCATCGCGACCAGCATTTCTTTTCGCGCAACACGCTGATGAGCTGCACCACGGCTCCCGTCTTTGACCATGAAGGCAACCTGGCGGCCGCGCTCGACGTATCGTCCTGCCGCTCCGACCTCACGGAAGGCTTCGTCCAGCTCATCTCGGTCGCGGTGGGCGACGCCGCGCGCCGTATCGAGGCCGAGAATTTCCGTATGGTCTATTCCAATGTCCGCATCCTGCTTGCGCCGGTTGCCGAGCGCAGCGCCGGCGCGTTGATCGCCGTCGACGCCGACGACCTTGTGATCGGCGCGACACGCTCGGCGCGGCTTGCTCTCGGCATAACGTCGGAAGGCCTGGCCAAGGGCCTGCTCGCCGCGGACATACTCGGGGACCCGGCCAGGGCCCGGGAGGACCTCGACGATGCCGAGCGAAGCGTGCTGCAGCGCGCGATGGCGCGCACCGGCGGCAATGTCTCGGCTGCGGCGCAGAGCCTCGGCATCTCGCGCGCGACGCTGCATCGCAAGCTCGCCCGTTTCAGCATCCGCCGGCCGCATTGATTTACGCAACCTGACCTGTCGCAGTTCTGCGACACTCGGCGGCCGCGATCCGTTTGCCTGGGGATGACAGGCTGAAGAGCATCCGCAAGTGTTTCCAGCGACGCGCCACATTCCGTGACGCCGTTTTTGCTGGGAGGCAGACAATGAACAAGGTTGAGTTCTCACGCGCGGCGAAGGTCCCCTTCGCCAAGCGCTATGACAACTTCATCGGTGGCCGCTGGGTCGCCCCGCATGCCGGAAGATACTTCGACAACATCTCGCCGGTGACCGGCCGGCCGCTTTGCGAGATCGCAAGGTCCGACGCACAGGACGTCGAAGCCGCGCTCGACGCCGCGCACAAGGCGAAGGATGCCTGGGGCAAGACCAGTCCGGCGGCCCGCGCCTTGATCCTCAATCGCATTGCGGACCGCATGGAAGACAATCTCGACCTGCTGGCGCTCGCCGAAACGTGGGACAACGGCAAGCCGATCCGCGAGACGACGGCGGCGGACCTGCCTCTGGCCATCGACCACTTCCGCTATTTCGCCGGCGTCCTTCGCAGCCAGGAGGGCAGCCTTTCGGAGATCGACCACGACACGGTCGCCTATCATTTCCATGAGCCGCTGGGTGTCGTCGGCCAGATCATCCCTTGGAACTTCCCGTTGCTGATGGCCTGCTGGAAGCTGGCGCCTGCGCTCGCCGCCGGCAATTGCGTGGTGCTGAAGCCGGCCGAGCAGACGCCTGCCACCATCATGCTGTGGGCCGACCTTATCGGCGACCTTTTGCCGGAAGGCGTGCTCAACATCGTCAATGGCTTCGGCCTCGAGGCTGGCAAGCCGCTGGCATCGTCGAACCGCATCGCCAAGATCGCCTTCACCGGCGAGACGACGACCGGCCGCCTGATCATGCAGTATGCCTCGCAGAACCTCATCCCGGTGACGCTGGAACTCGGCGGCAAGTCGCCCAACATCTTCTTCCAGGACGTGGTTGCCGAGGATGACGACTTCTTCGACAAGGCGATCGAGGGCTTCGTGATGTTCGCGCTCAACCAGGGCGAGGTCTGCACGTGCCCCAGCCGCGCGCTGGTGCATGAAAAGATCTACGACAAGTTCATGGAGCGCGCGCTGAAGCGCGTCGAGGCGATCGTGCAGGGCGATCCACTCGATCCGGCCACGATGATCGGCGCGCAGGCTTCGAGCGAGCAGCTGGAAAAGATCCTCTCCTACTTCGATATCGGTCGCCAGGAGGGAGCCCAGGTGCTGACCGGCGGCGAGCAGAACCACCTGCCGGGCGACCTTGCCGGCGGCTATTACGTGAAGCCGACGGTCTTCAAGGGTCACAACAAGATGCGCATCTTCCAGGAAGAAATCTTCGGGCCGGTGGTGTCGGTGACGACCTTCAAGGACGATGACGAGGCGCTGTCGATCGCCAACGACACGCTGTACGGCCTCGGCGCCGGCATCTGGAGCCGCGACGCGAACCGCTGCTACCGCTTCGGCCGCGCGATCCAGGCAGGCCGCGTCTGGACCAACTGCTATCACGCTTATCCGGCGCATGCCGCCTTCGGCGGCTATAAGCAGTCCGGCATCGGCCGCGAGACGCACAAGATGATGCTCGACCACTACCAGCAGACCAAGAACATGCTGGTCAGCTACAGCCCGAAGAAGCTCGGCTTCTTCTGATCCTCCCAGGGCGAAGGAGGAAGGGAGGGCGCCGCGGACGGCGCCCTCCCTTCGACATAGGAGGATTGCCATGGACAGGGCTTCATTGGGCAAAGTCTCGGCCACGGCGGCAGCCAAGGCGCTGCTGGCCGAGATCATCGCCGACCACGGGCCGGTGCTCTTTCACCAGTCCGGCGGCTGCTGCGACGGATCCTCGCCGATGTGCTATGCGCGCGGCGAGTTCATGATCGGCGACAATGACGTCAAGCTTGGCGAGATCGGCGGCACGCCGGTCTATATCAGCGCCTCGCAATATGAAGTTTGGAAGCACACCGACCTGATCATCGACGTGGTGAAGGGCAGGGGCGGCATGTTCTCGCTCGACAATGGCCGCGAGAAGCGCTTCCTGACGCGCTCGACGGTCTGCGCGGTATCACCGTCATCTTCCGCCGACTGAGCGAGCAGACTAGCGCACCATCGGCCGTGATTGGGGTAATCGCCGCGCTTTGTTGGGCCTTTGGCTCGCAACCTGTTCGCCTTAGTGCTATGGCGCCGCTTTCAAACGGAAAAGCGTATCCATGGCAGGTGTAGAACAGATCACGGTGGAGGCCGGCGAGGCGGGCATGCGGCTCGACCGTTGGTTCAAGGTCCATTATCCGGGCCTCGGCTTTGGTCACCTGCAGAAGCTGTTGCGCTCGGGTCAGATCCGTATCGACGGCGGCAGGGCGAAGGCGGACACGCGCGTAGAGCCTGGCCAGACAGTGCGTATCCCGCCGCTCGACATCGACAAGAAAGGCGATGCGCCGCTCACCGGTCACTCGATCCGCAACCAGGGCGATGCCGACGTGCTCGCCAAGATGCTTCTGCACGAGGACCCGAAGGTCTTCGTCTTCAACAAGCCGGCCGGCCTGGCGGTACAGGGCGGCTCGGGCGTCACCCGCAATGTCGACGACATGCTGGAAGCCTGGCGCAACCAGAAGGGCGAGAAGCCGCGCCTCGTCCACCGCCTCGACCGCGACACCTCCGGCGTGCTGGTCGTCGCCCGCACCCGTCTGGCCGCGATGAAGCTTTCCGAAGCGTTCCGGGCGCGCGAGACCAAGAAAACCTATTGGGCGCTGGTCAAGGGCGTGCCGCCGAAGCGCGAGGACAAGATCTCGACCTGGCTGGTCAAGGAGGCGACACCGGATGGTGACCGCGTGCGCATCGCCAAGCATGGCGAGAAGGGCGCCGACCATGCCGTTTCCTACTATCGCGTCGTCGAGCAGGCGGCGCAGTCGCTGTCCTGGCTGGAGATGGAGCCCTATACCGGCCGCACGCACCAGCTTCGCGTCCACGCAGCCCATATCGGCTGCCCGATCATCGGCGATCCGAAATATTTCGAGGCCGATACCAATTGGGAATTCCCGGGCGGCATCCAGAACCGCCTGCACCTGCACGCCCGCCGCATCGTCATCCCGCATCCGGACCAGGGCGTCATCGATGTGACGGCGCCGATGCCGCCGCATATGCGGCAAAGCTGGAACCTGCTCGGCTTCGACGAACAGAGCGCGGAGGACTAGATTGACCGTTGCGCCCGCACTGGATCGCCGCGACGCGGTCGATATGGCGGCAGCGGCCATCATGGTCGGGCTGACCTTCTCGTGGGGACTGAACTACGTCGCGGCCAAGATCTCCTACGCAGGCTACGATCCCGTCTTCGTCTCAATCGCCCGTTCGCTCATCGGGGGAGCCTGCGTGCTTGGCTGGTGCCGGTTGCGCGGCATCAAGCTGTTCGAAGCGGATGGGACGCTGGGCGCCGGCATTATCGTCGGCGTGCTTTTCGGCGTCGAGTTCCTGTGTCTCTATATCGGCCTCGAATACACGACCGTCGCCCGCAACACGCTGCTGGTCAACACCATGCCGTTCTGGGTGCTGATCGGCGGTCATTTCCTGCTCGGCGAGCACATCAACGCGCGCAAGCTCGGTGGACTTGTCCTGGCCTTCTGCGGCCTGGTGGCCGTGTTCTCCGACGGCATCGTCGAACGCAGCGACGCATCGCTGACCGGCGATCTGCTCAGTCTCAGCTCGGGCATTCTCTGGGCGGCGACCAGCATCGTCATCAAGCGCTCGAAACTGGTCGCGACCAGCGCCGAGAAACTGCTGCTCTACCAACTGGCCGGCGCGGCGATAGTCGGTTTCCTGGTGATGCCCTTGGCCGGCCCGCCCATTCGCGCGGTTGCAACCTTGCCGACGCTGGCGCTGCTCTTCCAGTCTTTCTATATCGTCGCCTTCACCTATGTATTGTGGTTCTGGCTGCTTCGGCGCTACCCCGCGTCCGGTCTGTCGAGCTTCGCCTTCCTGTCGCCGGTGTTCGGCGTCTTGTGCGGCGCGGTGGTCCTTGGTGAAGCGCCGACGACCAGGATATTCCTGGCTCTGGCCCTGATCGCCGCCGGTCTCATCATCGTCAACCGGCCGGCGCGCAGGCAGCCAACAGTTTAGGGAGTTCGACATGCGCGACATCCTCGAAGACCTCGAAGCCGGAAAACTGCTTTCCGATCCCGATCCCGTGCGCCGCGCCCAGATCCAGATGAAGACGCCGCTGCCGAAGCGTTTCTACAAGGAGGTTTCGGTTGTCCCGGTGGAAAACGGCTTTGCCGTTCGTCTCGACGGCCGTCCGGTGCGCACGCCGGGCAAGGCCGTGATGGTGTTGCCGACCGAAAGGGCTGCGGCACTCGTGGCCGACGAATTCAGCGCGCAGGCCGAGGTCATCGACCCCGTGACGATGCCCGTCATGCGCCTCGTCAACACCGCCATCGACGGCGTCGCCTCCGACCCGCAGGCGGTGCTGGAAGATGTATTGCGCTTCGCTTCGTCCGATCTGCTTTGCTACCGCGCCGATGGTCCGCAAGGTCTGGTCGATCGTCAGAACAAGCTGTGGGATCCGGTGCTGGACTGGGCACGTAGCAGCCTCGGCGCGCGCTTCAACCTTGCCGAAGGCGTCATCCATGTCGAGCAGCCGCGCGAGGCCATCGCCATCCTCGGCGCGCTTCTCGGCCAGCGTTCCGAGCCGATGCGGCTGGCCGCCATCCATGTCATGACGGCGCTGACCGGCTCGGCGCTGCTGGCGCTGGCCGTGGATTTCGGCGAGTTGGACGCCGAGGAAGCTTGGGCAGCGGCGCATGTCGACGAGGACTGGCAGATCGAGCACTGGGGCCAGGACGCGGAGGCAGTCGCGCGCCGCTCGGCGCGCAAACGCGACATGATGGCGGCGGTCAGCCTGCTCGAGGCACTGCAAGGCTAAAAGCAATTCCGCCTGGAATTGCGTAAGACAAACAAATCTGGAGTGGACCGGTGACCCGCCGGAGTTGAGCCACTGCAGGCGCACGCCGTTTTCGCACCGCACCTAATACCAAAGTCATAATCCCATCGTCGCGGTGCCTTTCGGCCGTCATTTCTGTCATTTTTTGCTTCGTTGGCTGTGTTTTCGAGTCTGCGTTCGGAGGAGTGCGGCGTGCAGCCATCGAGGACAGACGGGATCTCACGGGAGGATATACAAATGGCAATGGCATCGGCCGCCGGCGGAACCAGCCGCGGCATGACGCGGGAGGAGAAGAAAGTCATCTTCGCCTCATCGCTTGGCACCGTTTTCGAATGGTATGATTTCTATCTCTACGGTTCGCTGGCCGCCTTCATCGGCTCGACCTTCTTCAGCCCGGCGATTCCGGAGGCGACGCGCAACATCTTCGCGCTGCTGGCCTTTGCCGCCGGCTTCCTCGTGCGCCCGTTCGGCGCGCTCGTGTTCGGCCGCATTGGCGATCTCGTCGGCCGCAAATACACCTTCCTCGTCACCATGACGATCATGGGCCTGTCGACCTTCCTGGTCGGCCTGCTGCCCGGTTACGCAAGCTGGGGCATCGCGGCGCCGGTGATCCTGATCGGGCTGCGCATGCTGCAGGGCCTGGCGCTCGGCGGCGAATATGGCGGCGCCGCGACTTACGTCGCCGAGCATGCGCCGGACGACCGCCGTGGTTACTACACCTCATGGATCCAGACCACGGCGACGCTCGGCCTGTTCCTGTCGCTCATCGTCATCCTGATCGTGCAGGGTTCGCTCAGCAAGGAAACTTACGCGTCCTGGGGCTGGCGCATACCCTTCATCGTCTCGTTTATCCTGCTCGCCGTTTCGGTCTGGATTCGGCTGTCGCTGTCGGAGTCGCCGACCTTCCAGCGTATGAAGGACGAGGGTAAGGGCTCCAAGGCGCCGCTGACGGAGGCGTTCGGCCAGTGGAAGAACGCCAAGATCGCCCTTCTGGCGCTGCTCGGCCTCACCGCCGGCCAGGCCGTGATCTGGTACAACGGCCAGTTCTACGCTCTCTTCTTCCTCACCAACGTGTTGAAGGTCGACGCGCAGTCGGTCAACATCATGATCGCCATAGCGCTTGCCATCGGCTCGATCTTCTTCGTCGTGTTCGGCTGGCTGTCCGACAAGATCGGGCGCAAGCCGATCATCATGGCCGGACTGGCCTTGGGTATCGTATGCACCTTCCCGCTGTTCAAGGCGTTGACCTCGGCCGCCAACCCGGCTCTGGCCACCGCCCAGCAGAACACCCGCGCGACGGTGACGGCGGCGCCCGGCGACTGCAGGTTCCAGTTCAACCCGGTCGGCACGGCGAAGTTCACGACATCCTGCGATATCGCGACCTCGTTCCTGACCAAGAACTCGGTGCCATACGACGTTGTCACGACGGCCGCGCCTGGAACTGCGGCCACGGTCAAGATCGGCAACGAGACGGTGGAGTCTTATGACGCCGTTGCCGCCGGCGATCAGGCCAAGGCCAAGGAGGGGGCTTTCCAGAAGGCGGTGAACATGGCGCTGAAGGACGGCGGCTATCCGCTGAAGCGCGCCGCGGCCAAGGTGGCGGACCAGAAGCTCGACGCCTTCATCGCGGCCAATCCGGAACTGAAGCTGGACGCCGCGGCCATTCGCGGCGGCGAGAAGGCGACGGTGAAGGCCGATCAGGCGGTCGCCGACAAGATCCTGACCAAGGACGAGGCGGCCGGCGCGACGGAAGTCACGGTCTACACCATACCGGGCGGCGGCGCGTTTGCCATGTTCGCCGATCCGGCGGCCATCAACTGGCCGATGACGATCGGCATCCTGTTCATCCTGGTGCTGTTCGTGACCATGGTCTACGGGCCGATCGCCGCGATCCTGGTCGAGATGTTCCCGACCCGCATCCGCTACACCGGCATGTCGTTGCCTTACCATATCGGCAACGGCTGGTTCGGCGGCCTGCTGCCCGCGACCGTGTTCGCGCTCAGCGCCTACAAGGGCGATATCTACTACGGCCTCTGGTACCCGGTGATCATCGCGGCGATGTCGCTCATCATCGGCATGATCTTCGTCAGGGACACGCTCGGCACCGACTTGCACGCCAAGGACTGACCTCGGCCATCTGCTCGACAAGGAAGCCCGGCGCGAACGATCGCGCCGGGCTTTTTCGTCCACAAAACCTAATGCATGTCGCTCAGAAGTGCGTAGCGGTTCTGGGACAACGACATGCATCAAAACAAAGACTTAAAGCGCGTCGCCTGAATCCGTTTCAGCGCGACGCGCTTTAAGGGCGATCAGCTCTTGCGCTGATTTTCTTCCTCGACGGCTGCTTCGTGGTACCAGCCGTCAAAGTCGGAGTGCTCGCCGCGAAGCGTCGCAAGCTCTGCCGCGAATTTCGCCTTGGCGCCTAAATTTGAGGCAGACTTGCGCCCTGCCAGCGGGAACATCAGGATTTTTGCCGACGGACGCGGTTGCATGACCTGCATTGGCGACCTCCTTGCTTGTCTAGGGACTTGCCGATTCAACTTAGCAGCCAAGATAGGTTCTGCGATTCATTTAGGCAATATGCCTACAAAAAGATCATTATTTGCCAATTATTTGTGCAGAAATATCGATTGAGCGATCCGAGCGCATTATTGGGGCGGCTAAGCAAAATCTACGTGTTGTTTTGAGCATTTTGCCGCACCCGCCGACGGCGGAGTGGCATACGAATTGCTTTTTAACCATCGGCAGGCCGGCAAGCCCGGCCATGCGTTGACGCCGCTTGCGGTGTCCTAGCAACGAGAGGCACTGGAATGACCAAATACAAGCTCGAGTATATCTGGCTCGACGGATATGTCCCGACCCCCAGCCTGCGCGGCAAGACCCAGATCAAGGAGTTTGCCGAGTTCCCGACGCTCGAGCAGCTGCCGCTGTGGGGCTTCGATGGCTCGTCCACCAACCAGGCCGAGGGCCACAGCTCCGACTGCGTGCTGAAGCCCGTCGCCGTGTACCCGGATCCGGCCCGCACCAATGGCGTGCTGGTCATGTGCGAAGTCATGATGCCGGATGGCGTGACCCCGCATGTCTCCAACAAGCGCGCCACCATCCTCGACGACGAGGGCGCCTGGTTCGGCTTCGAGCAGGAGTATTTCTTCTATAAGGACGGCCGTCCGCTCGGCTTCCCCGAGAGCGGCTACCCGGCGCCGCAGGGCCCGTACTACACCGGCGTCGGCTACAAGAATGTCGGCGATGTCGCCCGCACAATCGTCGAGGAGCATCTCGACCTCTGCCTCGCCGCCGGCATCAACCATGAAGGCATCAACGCCGAAGTGGCGAAGGGCCAGTGGGAATTCCAGATCTTCGGCAAGGGTTCCAAGAAGGCCGCCGACCAGATGTGGATGGCTCGCTACCTGCTGCTGCGCCTGACCGAGAAATACGGCATCGACATCGAGTTCCACTGCAAGCCGCTGGGTGATACCGACTGGAACGGCTCGGGCATGCACGCCAACTTCTCCACCGCCTATATGCGCGAAGTCGGCGGCAAGGCCTATTTCGAGGCGCTGATGGCGCAGTTCGACAAGAACCTGATGGACCACATCGCCGTCTACGGTCCGGACAACGACAAGCGCCTCACCGGCAAGCACGAGACCGCGCCGTGGAACAAGTTCTCCTATGGCGTCGCCGACCGCGGCGCTTCTATCCGCGTGCCGCACTCCTTCGTCAAGAACGACTACAAGGGCTATCTGGAAGACCGTCGCCCGAACTCGCAGGGCGACCCCTACCAGATCGCTTCGCAGATCCTGAAGACGATCTCCCAGGTTTCGACCGACGCTGTTTCGGCTGCCGCCTGATCATCGAGGGGCGGGCCTCGCCCGCGCCTCGTAAGTTTCAATTGTCGAAAGCCCTGGCGTTCTTCGCCGGGGCTTTTTTTGCATGCAAACAACCAGCGGGAATGTTTTGCCTCCCGCCGCCGCCAGCGGCAGCAACGCCACGCGATTGAGCGCCGCGACCACTTTGGCATGACTGCTGCTTCTGCAGCGGCGGACCGGGCCGGATGCTGCATGGCTCCGATGGATTTGCGGAAAGGCGACAGCCCTCCGATGGACCGCCCATGCGAAAACCCCGGCGAAACGCCGGGGTCCGTCTTTGTCGCCGATGCGGAGAAGTTCGGTCGTCAGACCGAATAGTACATGTCGTACTCGACCGGATGCGGGGTCATTTCGAAGCGCATCACCTCGGCCATCTTGAGTTCGATATACGCATCGATCTGATCGTCGTCGAACACGCCGCCGGCCTTGAGGAATCCGCGATCCTTGTCGAGGTTCTGCAATGCCTCGCGCAGCGAGCCGCAGACGGTCGGAATCTTCTTCAATTCCTTCGGCGGCAGGTCGTAGAGGTCCTTGTCCATCGGCTGTCCGGGATGGATCTTGTTCTTGATGCCGTCGAGGCCGGCCATCAGCATGGCGGCGAAGCCGAGATAGGGATTCGCGCCCGGATCGGGGAAGCGGACCTCGACGCGCTTCGACTTCGGCGAGGAGCCGAACGGAATGCGGCAGGACGCGGATCGGTTGCGCGCCGAATAGGCGAGCAGCACCGGCGCTTCATAGCCTGGCACCAGACGCTTGTAGGAGTTGGTGAGCGGGTTGGTGAAGGCGTTGATCGCCTTGGCGTGCTTGATGATGCCGCCGATGTAATAGAGGCAGGTTTCGGAGAGGCCCGCATATTCGTTGCCGGCGAAGGTCGGCTTGCCGCCCTTCCAGATCGACTGGTGCACATGCATGCCCGAGCCGTTGTCGCCGAACACCGGCTTCGGCATGAAGGTGGCCGTCTTGCCGTAGGCATTGGCGACCTGGTGCACGACATACTTGTAGATCAGCATCTTGTCGGCGTTGCGCACCAGCGTGTCGAACTTGATGCCGAGCTCGTGCTGGGCGGCGGCGACTTCATGGTGGTGCTTCTCGACGCGCACGCCCATCTCGGCCAGCACGGTCAGCATTTCGGAGCGCATGTCCTGGGCGGAATCGATCGGCGGCACCGGGAAATAGCCGCCCTTGATGCGCGGACGGTGGCCGAGATTGCCGGTCTCGTAGTCGGTGTCGTCATTGGACGGCAGTTCGGTGGAGTCAAGGCGGAATCCGGTGTTGTAGGGGTCTGCCTTGTACTTCACGTCGTCGAACACGAAGAACTCGGCTTCGGGGCCGACATAGATGGTGTCGCCGATGCCTTCCGACTTCATGTAGGCTTCGGCCTTCTTGGCGGTGCCGCGCGGATCGCGGTTGTAGGCTTCGCCCGAGATCGGATCGAGGATGTCGCACAGGATGACCATGGTCGACTGCGCGAAGAACGGATCCATGTGGACGGTATCCGTGTCGGGCATCAGCACCATGTCGGACTCGTTGATTGCCTTCCAGCCGGCGATCGAGGAGCCGTCGAACATGACGCCATCGGCGAACATGTCTTCCTCGACCTCGACGACATCCATCGTCACATGCTGCAGCTTGCCGCGTGGATCGGTGAAGCGCAGGTCGACGAACTTCACGTCGTTGTCCTTGATCTGCTTCATGATGTCTTTGGCTGTCGTCATGTCATGTATCCCTGTGTGATGACGTGTTTTTGATGATGACGTTGCAGAAAGATGGGGGACGTCAGATGGCGTCGATACCGGTCTCGCCGGTGCGGATTCGCACGACTTCCTCTATGTTGGAAACGAAGATTTTTCCATCGCCGATACGGCCCGTTTGCGCCGCTTTCCGGATGGCCTCGATGGCGCCTTCAACGGCTTCGTCGCCCAGCACCACTTCGATCTTCACCTTGGGCAGGAAGTCGACGACATATTCGGCGCCGCGATAAAGCTCGGTATGCCCCTTTTGACGGCCGAAACCCTTGGCCTCGGTGACGGTGATGCCTTGCAGCCCGGCCTCTTGAAGCGCTTCCTTCACTTCGTCCAGCTTGAATGGCTTGATGATCGCTTCGATCTTTTTCATGTAAAAAATGGCCTCCACTGCCAAGAAGACGGGTTGTGTACCCCGCTTGCGCCTCCATCTAGCACGAACCGTGCCAATCCAGAGGGGAGGAGACGGTACAGGGCCTTTTCGATTCCGCATCGGGCCCGGATGCAAATTCGCGTCATCCGCTGCGCCGGATGCGGCATGGACGCCCAAACCCTATACATCGCCCCTCCTCAATCCTGCATAAAAAATGGGCAGGAAGCGCAAATAGCAATCAGACCCCTCTCGGATGCGGCCGCATCTGCAAACGATGCGCGGCCGCGGCGGTTTGCTTCGAACCGAAAACTGGACAATGCTTGATCGCACGGAGATCGGCAATCCCATGCGCAATGAACTTCTATCGACGACCGAAATGGCCGAGGCGGACAGACTAGCGATCGCGGCCGGGCCGCTCGACGGCTATGGTCTGATGCAACGCGCCGGCGAAGCGGTCGCGACCCTGGTGCTGGCGCGCCACCCGGACGCGAAGAGGGCGCATGTGCTTTGCGGCCCCGGCAACAATGGCGGCGACGGTTATGTCGTGGCGCGGCTGTTGGCCGAGGCCGGCGTCGATGTGGCTCTGTGGGCGTTGGGCGAACCGCGGGCAGGCAGTGGCGCCGCGCTCGCGGCGGCTGCCTGCACCCTGGAGCGGCGCCCGCTGTCGGCCCTCACTCCCGAAGTCGGTTCGCTGGTCGTCGACGCGCTCTTTGGCGCAGGCTTGTCGAAGCCTCTCACCGGCGACGCCAAGGCCGCGGTCGAAATCGTGACAGCGATGAACTTGCCGGTTGTCGCGATCGACCTGCCTTCGGGCGTTTCCGGCGATAGCGGCGAAGTTCTTGGCTCGGCATTTCGCGCGGTCCTCACGGTGACCTTCGCGCGAAAGAAGCTCGGGCACCTGCTGCTGCCGGGCCGCGAGCGATGCGGCGAGATCGTGTTGGCCGATATCGGCATTCGCGACGAGATCATCGACGAGATCGCGCCAAGGACCTTCGAGAACCGGCCCGGGCTTTGGATCGCGAACTTTCCGGCGCCGGCGGTCGACGCGCACAAATACAAGCGCGGCCATACGAGCGTCTTTTCGGGCGGACCATCGGCCACCGGCGCGGCGCGGCTGTCGGCGCTGGCGGCCGCAAGAAGCGGGGCAGGGGCCGTCACCGTGCTCTCGCCGGCAAACGCCATGCAGGTCAACGCGGCGCATCTGACTTCCATCATGCTGCGCAAGGTTGACGCGATCGAGGACGTGCATGACCTGATCGGCGATCGCCGGCCGTCCAGCTTTGTCCTCGGCCCCGGCTTCGGCATCGGCGACAAGGCGCGCGATTTCACGCTCGCCGTGCTGGCCAGGAAGCGCCAGGACGGCGGCGTCGAGGGCCTCGTGCTCGACGCCGACGGCATCACCTCCTTCCGCAATGGAGCCTCGACGCTGTTCGAGGCAGCCGGCAGACCGGATGCGCCAGCGTTGATCATGACGCCGCATGAGGGTGAGTTCGGCAGGCTGTTCGCGGACATTGCGGGCAACAAGGCGTTGTCGAAGCTGGCCAAGGCGCGCGAAGCCGCTCAGCGCGCCAACGCCGTGATTGTCTACAAGGGCGCCGACAGCGTGATCGCCGCGCCGGACGGCCGCGCCGCGATCAACGGCAATGGCGCGCCCTGGCTTGCCACCGCCGGTTCGGGCGACGTGCTGGCAGGTATCATCGCGGGCCTCCTTGCCCAGGGCATGCCGGCCTTCGAAGCGGCTTGCGCCGGGGTCTGGATCCATGCCGAGGCCGGCAGCCGTTTTGGGCCGGGCTTGATAGCCGAAGACCTGCCCTTGGCCATGCTGCCGGTTCTTCGCGACCTGCTGGAGGGCACTCCCCGATGATTCGGACGGGGCTCAGATTCATTTTCCAGATGCTGCGTCGGCCAAGGCCGCGAGAACCCGCTCCTCGCTGACACCGCGTGTATCAAGCACCCAGCTCGGCGTCGAAATCGGCGGCTCGAGATAACGCACCTGATCGTTTACAGGCCCTGTCTCATAAGACCGATTTGATCCGAAGATAAGCACGCATGGTCCGCCCAAGGCTGCGGCCGCATGGCAGAGGCCCCCATCAACGCCGAGGAAGACGGTCGAGGCGGCGATCTGGCACATGGCGTCGGTCAGTTGGGGTGTCGACGTGAAATCCACTGCCTCCGGAAGCGCTGCCCGGATCTGCGCGGCGGCCTCGCGTTCTCGTGGGCCGCCGATGAGCCAAACCGACCAGCCGCGCCGGGCGTGATCCTTCGCTACCGAGATGAAACGCTCCGCCGGCCATGAGCGGAAATTGGTGAAAGCGGACGTGTAAAGCGCCAGCGCCGGTCGCGCAGGGTCGATCCCGTGTCGGGCGCGCCAATCGGAAAGCTCTTCGGCCGAAATAGCCATTTGCGGCGCAGGCAACCGCATGCGGTGGGCTGGCTTTTCACCCAGCATCGCGATGGCGCAGACCTGTTCGTACAATCTGGTCTTGCGCGGACCGAACGCCAGGAAGCTCTTCAGCCAGCCGGCAGGCAGGCGGTTGATGATGCCGAACTGGAATTCCCGTGGATAGCCGATGCGTTCCGGTATGCCGGCCAGCCATGGCACGAGCGCGGCCTTGGTGCTGCTGGTGAGCATATAGGCCGCCTGGTAGTTCTCCTTGCGGATTTCGCGCGCCAGACCGGCCCGTTGTTTCAGCCCGGGCTTCCAGTGCTTCTCGACAATCCATGTCTTGCGGATATGCGGCATCAACCGCGCCAGTGGCGCGGCAAGCGGCGAGGTGGCGACGTCGATCGGATGCCCGGGAAACTTCTCGGCCAGAATCTGGATTGCCGAATGGCAACGGATGAAGTCTCCGATCGCCGGCAAGCAGAAGACTAGGATGGGACGCAACGGGCGCTACCTTTAGATCCGGAACAATCGCTACCAATGGCTAATATGACGGTGATTTGTCACGGAAGCGCTTCGCCATCAAGGATGCGCGCATAGAGTTCCAGATAGGCCTTCGCCGTCTTCTCGATCGGGAACCTGTCAGCGGCCGACTGGCGGCATCGTTGCGCCGACAGGCCTCCGATCTCAGCAAGACCGCGCCCGAACTCCTCGTCGGTCTGGAAGAAGCGCCCGGTATCGGCATCGACGGTTTCCACGAGCGCGCCGCGCGGTGTGGTGAGCACGGGAGTGCCGCACAACATCGCCTCGACCTGCGCCATGCCGAACGGCTCTTCCCACGAGATCGGGTTTAGAAATGCCTTCGATTCCCCAAGCAGGCGCAGCTTGTCCTGGCCATCGACCATGCCGTGAAAGCGGTAGCGGGCGGAAAGGCTCTTGAAAAACACGCCCTCGCGGCGCGTCTTGCTTCGGCCGAGCAGCTTCCAGCGTGAGCCGCCGGCGATATCAAGGATGAAGTCGAATTTCTTGGCAAGATCCACCGCGCGATTCAGCCCCTTTCCGGCGCGCGCAATCGCCGCCATGAAGAAGAGATGATCGTTCTTCGTCACCGTCAGCCGGTAGGCGTCCACAGGAAACCCGTTGTAGACGAAGGTCTTGCGGCCATGCAGCTCGGCATGACGGGCGCTGAGGAAGTTCCAGTTGGGCTGCGGCCGCGGATAGTCCGGAAGGTGGCCGTGCTCGGTGTTGAGCGTCGGGTAGGGGACCTCGACTTTCCAGGCGTGGAGATTGACGATCTGCGTGTCGCGGGGGATCGCCGCCCTGCACTCGGCTTCGCTGACCGCATGCCTGACCTCGCACATCGGGTGCGACGATCCCGGCGCGGCGATCAGGACGACATGGTGCCCGAGCCTGACCAGTTCGGTGACCAGCCATTCGACCTGGCGCTGCGTTCCGCCATACCCCTTGGCCGGAATAAGGCTCTGAGCTGCAAGGGTTATGCGCATTTCTTGTCGGCGCGGCTTCTCACAACGGGATGTTGTCGTGCTTCTTCCAGGGGTTCTGCATGTCCTTGTTGCGCAGCATGCGCAACGCGCGCGCCACCCGGCGGCGGGTCGAATGCGGCATGATCACCTCATCGACATAACCGCGTTCCGCGGCGACGAAGGGCGACAGGAAGCGATCCTCGTAAGTCTTTGTATGAGCCGCGATTTTCTCCGGGTCACCGATGTCCTTGCGGTAGATGATCTCGACCGCGCCCCTGGCGCCCATCACGGCGATCTGCGCCGTCGGCCAGGCATAGTTCATGTCGCCGCGCAGATGCTTCGACGCCATGACGTCGTAAGCCCCTCCATAGGCCTTCCGTGTGATGACGGTGATCTTCGGCACGGTCGCTTCGGCATAGGCGAAGAGCAGCTTGGCGCCATGCTTGATCAGCCCGCCATATTCCTGCGCGGTGCCAGGCAGGAAACCCGGCACGTCGACGAAGGTGACGATGGGAATCGAAAAACAGTCGCAGAAGCGCACGAAGCGCGCCGCCTTCCGGCTGGCGTCGGAATCGAGCACGCCGGCCAGCACCATCGGCTGGTTGGCGACGAAGCCCACCGTACGCCCTTCGACGCGACCGAAGCCAGTGACGATGTTTCTCGCAAAACTCTGCTGGATTTCGAAGAAGTCGCCTTCGTCGGCGACCTTCAGGATCAGTTCCTTGATGTCATAGGGCTTGTTGGCGTTGTCGGGGATCAGCCGGTCGAGCGACAGGTCGTGGTCCGTCACCGACTGGTAGCACTCGATCTCGGGGATCTCGGCGGTGTTCGAAGCCGGCAACAGATCGACCAGCCGGCGCATCTGCAGCAGCGCCTCGACATCGTTGTCATAGGCGCCGTCCGCAATCGAGGATTTGGTCGTGTGGACGGAAGCGCCGCCGAGGCTTTCTGCGGTCACCGTCTCATTGGTCACCGTCTTCACCACATCCGGTCCGGTGACGAACATGTAGGAAGTGTCGCGCACCATGAAGATGAAATCGGTCATGGCCGGCGAATAGACATCGCCGCCGGCGCAAGGACCCATGATCAGCGAGATCTGCGGGATGACGCCGGAGGCCAGCACGTTGCGCTGAAAAATCTCGGCATAGCCGCCGAGCGCCGCCACGCCTTCCTGGATGCGCGCGCCGCCTGCGTCATAGAGCCCGATGATCGGCGCGCGATTGCGCAGCGCCATCTCCTGCACCTTGATGACCTTCTCGGCATGCGCCTCCGACAGCGAGCCGCCGAACACGGTGAAATCCTTGGCGAAGATATACACCGGGCGGCCGTTGACCGTGCCCCAGCCGGTGACGACGCCGTCGCCGGCGATCTTGGTCTTCTCCATGCCGAAATCGGTCGAGCGATGCTCGACATACATGTCGAACTCCTCGAACGAGCCCTCATCGAGGAAGACCTCAATACGCTCGCGGGCGGTGAGCTTGCCCTTCTTGTGCTGCGCCTCGATACGGTCCTTGCCGCCGCCCATGCGGGCAATCTCGCGGCGGCGTTCGAGTTCCTTCAGCACGTCTTTCATCGCTGGTCCCCAAAACGGATAAGTGGTTTGTGGTAATGGCGAGGGCAGGAGAGCGCAAGCACCCTCGTTTTGCTGCATTGCAACATGCCCCCTTGCATTTCGGGCCGGACTCGGCCATATGCAGCGGCATAGGCGCTTGGGCCGGCTTGTCCGGCTTTCTCCACGAATGAGACTGGTTGCGTCTGTTTTCCCTCTTTCACATCGGCCTCGGTCGATCGGCAAGACGGCGAAAAAGCCCCGGGGCACGACGTCCGCGGGCACGACAGCGCAGCCGCGCGGACGTTTCCCGTCCGCCGCCTTGTCGTTTCCTGATATTTGTTTCGACGGCAGGTTGCGCCCTGCCGCCATCGACGTTTGCGGCGATTGCGCCGCTTGAAAGAAGATAAATTTGACCAACGAAAACACTCTCCCCAACAACGACGCTGGGGAACTCTCCGGTTTCGCGGCCCTTGGCATCGGCGGCGCGCTGCTGAAGGCTACGCTGGCCGCCGGCTTCACCGAGCCGAAGCCGATCCAGGTGCAGGCCATCCCGCCGCAGCTCGAAGGCCGCGACATTTTCGGCATCGCCCAGACCGGTTCTGGCAAGACGGCCGCCTTCGCGTTGCCGATCCTGTCGAAGATCATCGGCCTCGGCACCAAGCGCCGGCCAAAGACGGCGCGCGCGCTGATCCTGGCGCCGACGCGCGAGCTCGCCGTGCAGATCGAGGACACCATCAAGCTGCTCGCCAAGGGCGCGCATATCTCGACCGCGCTGGTGCTCGGCGGCGTCTCGCGCTTCAGCCAGGTGAAGAAGATCGCGCCCGGCGTCGACATCCTGATCGCCACGCCTGGACGGCTGACCGATCTGGTGCGGGAAGGCGACCTCATCCTTGCCGACACCAAATGGCTCGTCCTCGACGAGGGCGACCGCATGCTCGACATGGGTTTCATCAACGACGTCAAGCGCATCGCCAAGGCGACCGCGCCGGATCGCCAGACTGCGCTGTTCTCGGCAACCATGCCCGACGAGATCGCCGAGCTTGCCAAGGGCCTGCTGAAGAATCCGGTCCGCGTCGAGGTCTCGCCGCAGAGCACGACCGCCGCCGAGATCGTGCAGAGCGTGGTGCTTGCCCGCACAAGGCAGAAACGCCAGGTGCTGTCCAAGATGCTGGCCGACGAGGCGATGCGCACGGTGATCGTGTTCTCGCGCACAAAGCATGGCGCCGATCGTGTCACCAAGGATCTTGTGCGCGACGGTTTTGAAGCCGCCGTCATCCACGGCAACAAGTCGCAGAACGCCCGTCAGAAGGCGCTCAACGATTTCCGCGACGGCTCGGTCCGCATCCTGGTCGCGACCGACATCGCGGCGCGCGGCATCGACGTGCCCGGCATCAGCCATGTCGTGAATTTCGACCTGCCGGACGAGGCGGAAAGCTATGTCCACCGCATCGGCCGGACGGGTCGCAACGGCAGGGACGGCATCGCGATCACGCTTTGCGATCCTTCGGAGAATGCCAAACTGCGGCAGGTCGAGCGCATCATCCGCATGAAGCTGCCGGTCGTTGCCGACCACCTCGGCAGCCCGGATCCGCAGCGCGACCCCAGGGAAAAGACCGAGCGCCATTTCGAGCCGGCCAATGACCGCGAGCATCATGGCGGCCGCCGCGATGGCCGCCGACCGGGCAATGGCGGTGGCAAGAAGCACTTCGCCGGCAAGCCCAATGGCGAGCGCGGACCGAAGCCGCAGGGCGAACGCCCGGCGGCCGCCCAGCCGAACGGCGAGCGCAAGTCCGGCAGTTTCAAGCGCTTCAAGGGCAACAACAAGCGCCGCTTCGGCGGCAAGCGTCCGGCGAACCGCGCTGCTTGAACCCATCAAATCCGATCGAGGAACGGCCTGAGCGAATGCTCCGGCCGTTTTTCGTTTCACTGGCCAGATTGCTGCTGCATCAGCGCCTTCACCCAGACCACGATACGCTCCGTTAGAAAGCGTGTGGTCTGCGGCGACAACACATCGCCGGCAATGACGTGATTGTCTGGATCGCCGGTATCGTCGACCGGCACCAGCTCGTGCGGACCGCCCCAGCGCCCGGCGATCTCGCGCGTCCGGTCCGGCCGCACCACCTTGTCGGAATCCGAGAAGATGAACAGGGCAGGTATCTTTGCCTTCTCGACCGGCGCGGCATAGGCCAGCTCGGTGAGCGCCGCCATCGGCAGCACTGCCCTCATTGGATATTTCGTGGTCCAGAATTTTTCGTGCAGCGCGTTGCGTGCCGGGAAGCTGCGCTCCTTGCCGCCGACAAGCTCTGCAATCTGCCTGCCCCAGGGCATGGTCAGCAACTCCGCGCCGGAGGCCTTGACGCCGAAATTCGGTGAGATGAATGCGATGGCCGCGACACCGTCGGAAGCACCCGGCTCTGTCGCTGCCCATGCCGCCAGCGAGCCGCCGGTCGAGGTGCCGATGACGATCACCTTGTCGCCGATTTCGCGGCCGATGGCCAAAGCCTCCTCATAGTCGTTGATCCAGGCATTGACGCTGCCTTGCGCCATGGCCGCGCCGTCCTGGCCGTGGCCGGTCAGCCGCGTGTAGAAGAGGTTGGCGTCCAGTTCATCCGCAATTTCGTCCGGCAAGGGGCGGACCTCGCCTTTAGAGGCGGAAAAGCCGTGGATGTAGACGATGGCCAAAGGCGTCTTGGCGTGGACCATCGGGTTTGCCCAGATGATCTCCTTGTCGAGCCCGTCGCGGATGTTGGGCACGGCAGCCTCTTCACGCGCCAGATAGGCCTGCGGATCGTCGCCGATCACCGATGGATTGAAGCGGATTGTGGTGTCTACCGGCACGCGCGGGCCGAGAAAGAAGCCGGCGACCAGCATGACTGCAAGGCCAAGCACCGCCAGCACGATCCGCCGCCCCATTCCAGTCTCCAAGCAATGATTCTCAACCTATGGCCGTCCCCGCCGGCAGGCAATCGCCGTTTCGCCGGCTTATGTCGCGCCGGTTCATGTCGCCTTGTCGCGGGACGGGTCTTTTTTGCCCGCCGGCCTGCGATCGAAATGCAGCGGCCGACCCCACCAGTGGGTGGTGAGTCCGATGACGAAGCGGCCGATCGGCCGCGGCAGCAGGCCGAGCAGCTTCACCGGCCAGCTTATGTGATACGGGAAGGTGACTTCGAAGCCGCCCTTCCTGATGCCGCGCGCCATGCGGCGCGACGCGCGATGCACAGGCATGAGGCCCGGCATCGGCAGCTTGTTCTTTTCGGTCAAAGGCGTGTCGATGAACCCCGGATTGATGACCTGGATGCGGATGTTCATCTTGTCGAAGTCGTATTTCAGCGACTCCGCCAAGATGTTGATCGCGGCCTTGGTGCCGCCATAGGCCGCCGTTGTCGGCCAGCCGGAATAGGCGGTGACCGATCCGACAAGAACGACATGGCCGCGTCCGCGTACGCGCATATGCTCGACTACAGGCACCACGCCGTTGACGATGCCGAAATAGTTCACGGCGAAGGAACGATGAAAATCGCGCACCACCAGATTCTCTCCGGGGGTGGCGATGTAGTTGCCGGCGTTGAACACGGCGAGCACGATCGGCCCCATCTGCTCCTCGATCGCGGCGGCCGTGCGGGCCATGCCCTGCTCGTCGGTGACGTCGCAGGGAAAGGACCTCACATGCCCGGACATTTGCGCCGTTTCGACGATCAGCGTGTCGGCTGGATCTTCCGGCAGCGACGTCACCGCCACGGCATAGCCTTGATTGGCGAGATCCTTGGCCAGCGCGCGACCAAGCCCGCTGCTGCCGCCTGTGATCCAGGCGACACCGTCTTTCGGATTGGCCCGGTAGAGTGTCATAGGGTGTCCTGCGGATGTTCCGGTTTGCTCTAGCGGCGGAGAATTCGGTTGAAAAGAGCGGTTTTGCACCTGGCACTGAAATGGTTGCGAGCGTTGCACCATCCGCAATGCGACTGGACCAGGCAAAATCTTGCCTTGAAACCGCGGCGTCCGGTTTTTAGGGTCTCGCCGCACACATGAAGGAATCCCACATGCCCCGTTCAGTGATCGAAGCGATCGGCAACACGCCCCTGATCCGGCTTAACAAGGCTTCGGAAGCGACCGGCTGCGAGATCCTCGGCAAGGCCGAGTTCATGAATCCGGGGCAATCGGTGAAGGATCGGGCCGGCCTGTTCATCATCCGCGACGCCGAACAGCGCGGGCTGCTCAAGCCCGGCGGGCTCATCGTCGAAGGCACTGCCGGCAACACCGGCATCGGCTTGACGCTGGTCGCCAAGGCGCTCGGCTACCGCACCGTGATCGTCATCCCCGACACGCAGAGCCAGGAAAAGAAGGACACGATCAAGATCCTGGGCGCGGAGCTCATCGAAGTACCGGCCGTGCCCTACAAGAACATCAACAACTACATAAAACTGTCCGGCCGGCTTGCCGAGCAACTGGCACGCTCGGAGCCGAACGGCGCGATCTGGGCCAACCAGTTCGACAATGTCGCCAACCGCGACGGTCATGTCCGCACGACGGCCGAGGAGATCTGGGCCCAGACCGGCGGCAAGGTCGATGGCTTCGTTTCGGCCGTAGGCTCCGGCGGCACGCTCGCCGGTGTCGCGCTGGGGCTCAAGGGCAAGAGCAAGGACGTCAAGATCGCGCTCGCCGATCCACTGGGCGCCGCGCTCTACAGTTTTTACACCAGCGGCGAGTTGAAATCCGACGGCAGCTCGATCACCGAAGGCATCGGGCAGGGCCGCATCACCGCCAATCTGGAAGGCTTCAGGCCGGACTTCTCCTACCAGATCCCGGACGAGGAAGCGTTGCCGATCATCTTCGACCTGATCCAGGAAGAGGGCCTCTGTGTCGGCGGCTCGACCGGCATCAACATCGCCGGCGCCATCCGGCTGGCGCGCGAGCTCGGACCGGGCCACACCATCGTGACGATCCTTGCCGACTACGGCACGCGCTACCAGTCCAAGCTCTTCAATCCGGAGTTCCTGCGCGGCAAGAACCTTCCGGTGCCGGGCTGGATGGAAGAGAAGGCCGACATTTCCGTGCCGTTCGAAAAGGTAGCATGATGGCGCACAAGACGGAGGCGCTGTTTCGCGACGACGCCTATCAGACGACGGCCGAGGCCGAGGTTGTCGCCATCAACGATCGGGGTGGCATCCTTCTCGACCGCACCATCTTCTACGCCACGTCGGGTGGACAGCCGGGCGATACCGGCACGCTCGAACGAGCGGACGGCGGCCGCATCGCGATCGCCGCCACCATCACCGGCGAGACCAAGGACGAGATCATCCATGTGCCGGCGCCGGAGCAGCCGCTCCCCGCAGTCGGCGAAAGGCTGAAGCTCTCGATCGACTGGGAGCGGCGGCACCTTCTGATGCGCATGCATACCGCCTGCCACCTGCTGACCGTCGTTTGCCCGTTTCCGATCACCGGAGCGGCGGTCGCCGAGGACGACAGCCGTGTCGACTTCGATATCCCCGACACCGGCTTCACCAAGGAAGATGTGACGGCCCGGCTGATGGAGCTGGTGCGCGCCGACCATCCGGTCTTCACCCGTTTGATTACCGACGACGAGCTCGCGGCCAATCCCGGCCTGGTCAAATCGAAGAACGTCCGCCCGCCGGTCGGCACAGGAAAAATCCGCCTGGTCTGCATCGGCGAGAACGGCTCGGTCGACAGCCAGCCCTGTGGCGGCACGCATGTGAAGTCGACCGGCGAGGTCGGCGAGATCCATATCGGCAAGATCGAGAAAAAGGGCCGCGAGAACCGGCGCTTCCGCATCCGCTTCGGCCCGATGCCGGCGAATTGAGGCGGGCCATGGAGAACAAAATGGCGCAGGACAGTCCCTTCATCGTCGACGCCGACTGGCTGGAGAAGCAGCTTGGCGAGCCCGGCCTCACCATCATCGACGCCTCCTGGTATCTGCCGGCGCAAAAGCGAGACGCCCGCGCCGAATACGATGCGGCGCACATTCCCGGTGCGCGCTTCCTCGACCAGGATGCGGTTTCCGATCCGGATTCCAAATTGCCGCACACTTTGGCTTCGCCGCAGCACTTTGCCCAATATGTCGGCGCCATGGGCGTTACGGCCGATGACACCATCATCATCTATGACGGGCCTGGCCTGTTCTCGGCGCCGCGCGCCTGGTGGATGTTCCGCGTCATGGGCGTTTTCCAGGTCTATATTCTGAACGGTGGCTTCGACCGCTGGAAGGCCGAGGGGCGGCCCGTGACGTCCGAGCCGACCAAGATCGCGCCGAGCGTCTTCCATGCCGATTTCGATGCCGGCCGGGTTGTCGGCCTCGACGAAATGCGCAGGATCGTCGAGGGCCGCCAGAGCCAGATCGCCGATGCGCGCTCGGCCGGCCGCTTTGCCGGAACCGATCCGGAGCCGCGCCCTGGCGTCCGTTCGGGCCATATGCCGGGCGCGCATAATGTCCCGATCACGGCGCTTGCCGAGAATGGCGAGCTGCTGCCCAAGGACCGCTTGCGCAAGGTGATCGAGGATGCCGGCATCGATTTGTCGAAACCGGTCGTCACCTCCTGCGGCTCGGGCATCACGGCGGCGGCGATCACGCTGGCGCTGGAGACGCTCGGCCATACCGACAACCGGCTTTACGACGGTTCGTGGACGGAATGGGGCAGTCTCAGCGATACGCCGGTGGCGACGGGGAAAGAGTGATGGAAAACGGCGCGCCGCAAGCTATCGATGTCACGGTCACGTTCCTGGAGATGCACGCCGCACCCGCGGTTTCGCCGCCAATCCCCTATAACCGGCAGATCGCGCTGCTGAAGACCAAGGACATCCCGCTCCATTTCTACCGCTATTTGATAGATCGCGTCGGGCGCAAATGGCACTGGGTCAATGTGCTGAGGATGAGCGACGAGGAGCTTGCCGCCGGCCTGCACCGCGAGGACCGCGACGTCAGGGTGCTCTATCTCGACGGCGCTCCAGCCGGCTTCTTCGACCTAAAGCCGCATCTTCCGGACGAAGTGGAGCTCGCCTATTTCGGCATGATGGAACATGCGCATGGCCAGGGCCTCGGCCGCTGGTTTCTCGGCGCGGCGATCTCGGCGGCCTGGGCATATGGGCCAAGGTTCGTCTCCGTGCAGACCTGCACGCTCGACCATCCGGCGGCTCTGCCGCTTTACCAGAAACTCGGCTTCACGCCTGTGGCGCAGAAGAAGGAAGTCGTACACCCGCTGACCTTCGCCGAGCGCTCGGCCAGCGTTATGCGAGGCTAAGCCGTACCCTGGAATTGCCTCGCGCCTGAACGCTCCGTTCATCGCCGCTTCAGACTGTCTTTGCCATTGTCCGGCCGCATTACGAGGCCGAGCTTCTGGGAGAAAAGACATGTTGACCCGACGTATGTTTGCCTTCGCCGCGATTGCGGCAATTGCCATGCCGAGCCTGGCATTCGCACAGGCGACCACGCCTTCGGCCGCGACCATCGAGCGGCAGCTCGACGCCGCGCCCAGGAAGAAGCTGCGCCCCAATGAACGTGTCACCATTCGCGAGTTCAAGCGCCGGCCGGACCTGCGGCGCATGGCGCGTTCGATCGACATCCAGTCGATCAATTTCGAGTTCGGCTCGGCCGCCATCGCCCCCTCGCAATATGGCAAGGTCGAGATCATCGCCGACGCGCTCCATCGCATCCTGCGCCGCGACCGTGGCGCCCGCATCCTGATCGAGGGCCACACCGACGCTGTCGGCTCCTTCGAGTCGAACCAGGTCCTGTCCGAGCGCCGGGCCGCCTCCCTCAAGCGGACCCTCGTAGGCGAGTTCGGTGTGCCCGCATTCGCGCTGGAAACCGTCGGCTATGGCGAGGAATTCCTGCTCGTGCCGACCCAGCAGGAGAACTGGCGCAACCGCCGCGTGACGCTGCGCCGCTTCGACGACTTCGTGCGGTAACGCTCAGTCCGACAATGCCGATGGTCGAGAGCCCGGTTGCGCAAGCAGCCGGGCTCTTCATGTGCGCGCCGCTAGAGCAATTCCAGGAAAAGCGTGAGCGGTTTTCCGTCCGGAATTGCGTCAAAACAAAGGGATAGAGCGGTTCGCCGTTTCCGTGAAACGGTGAAACGCTCTAAGGCAGGAATCGGGTGGGAGGCACTGCCGCCAAGGCGTAATTTCCGGACATCGCCACCGGAGATTTTGCCATGAGCATCCAGTTCAAAGCCTTGCCGACCGAAGCCGTGCGCGCCTTGCAGCGGGGAGGGCCCGATACCTATGGCCTCGCCCCGGAACACCGGATTTCCGACGGCGACGGCGTGCCCTGCAGGCATTGCATGAAGAACGTCGCCGCGGGCGACAGCTACCTGATCGTCGCCTACCGGCCGTTTCCGGAACTTCAGCCCTATGCCGAGACCGGCCCGATCTTCCTGCATGCCGAGGAATGCGAACGCGCCGCCGACGGGGAGGCGCTGCCGGAAATGCTCGCAAGCAGCGACTATATCGTCAGGGGCTATGGCAAGGACGATCGCATCGTCTATGGCAGCGGCGCCGTCACGCCGACGGGCGATATCGCAGCGCGCGCGACAACACTGCTTGAGCGCGACGACATCGCCTACATCCACGTCCGCTCGGCGCGGAACAATTGCTATCAATGCCGCATCGAGCGGGCCTGATCCCAAACCGATAAGCCCCAAAAAAGAAGCCCGCCGATGGTCGGGCGGGCCGTTGGAGGGTCTGACAGAAGCTGTCGGCAAGCGCTGTCAGGTCGGGATTGTCCGAACCCGGCAAGCAGCACAGACCGCCAGTAGCACTGCGTGTCTAGGCATCTTTCCCGCCGGGCGAATGTGAAGCATTTCACACAAGGGGCATAATGGCCGGAAGACGAAAAACCGAGCCTTCCAAACTGTCGTATTCCCGTCGTACTACCGCGCTACAAAACAATGGTTGATGATCAGTCGACCGCGGATGGACCGGCGGCAGATCGCAACATCGAGGAAGCGGGGCTTTTGCTCCGCTTTTTTGTTGCCCGGATTTCTCGACGAACACGCTCGCGCGCAAAGAAAAGCCCGCCAGAATGACCGGCGGGCGACTGGATGAAGCTATGCGAGCCCGTCAGGCGGCAAGCACCGCCCTCGGCTCGACCATTTCGTAGCCGAGCGCTTCGGCGACGGCGCGGTTGGTGATCTTGCCCTTATGGACATTGAGGCCGTTGCGCAGGTGGTGGTCGTCGACCAGCGCCTTGAGGCCCTTGTCGGCGAGCTGCAGGCCGTAATGCAGCGTCGCGTTGTTGAGCGCGTGCGCCGAAGTGACCGGCACGGCGCCCGGCATGTTGGCGACGCAATAGTGGATGACGCCATCGACCTCATAGGTCGGATCGGCGTGCGTCGTGGCATGCGAGGTCTCGAAGCAGCCGCCCTGGTCGATCGCGACATCGACCAGCACCGAGCCCTTCTTCATGCCGGAAAGCATCTCGCGGGTGACGAGCTTGGGCGCCGCGGCGCCCGGGATCAGCACGGCGCCGATAACGACGTCGGCCGAGAAGCATTCCTCTTCCAGCGCCTCGACGGTCGAGTAGCGCGTATGGACGCGACCGCCAAAAATGTCGTCGAGCTGGCGCAGGCGCGGGATCGAGCGGTCGATGATGGTGACGTCGGCGCCGAGGCCGGCCGCCATCTTGGCCGCATGCAGGCCGACGACGCCGCCGCCGAGCACGGTGACCTTGCCGGGCAGCACGCCCGGCACGCCGCCAAGCAGCACGCCGCGGCCGCCATTGGCCTTCTGCAGCGCGGTAGCGCCGGCCTGGATCGACAGGCGGCCGGCGACTTCCGACATCGGCGCGAGCAGCGGCAGGCCACCGCGATCATCGGTCACGGTCTCATAGGCAATCGCGGTGACGCCTGAGCCAAGAAGACCCTTGGTCTGCTCCGGATCCGGAGCCAGGTGCAGGTAGGTGTAAAGGATCTGGCCGTCGCGCAGCTGCACCCATTCATTGGGCTGCGGTTCCTTGACCTTGACGATCATGTCTGACTTGGCGAACACGTCGGCGGCCGTCTTGGCGATGGTAGCGCCAGCGGCGCGATAGGCATTGTCGTCGGCGCCGATGCCGGCGCCGGCACCGGTCTCGACCAGCACGTCATGGCCATGCGCGACATATTCGCGGACCGAGCCGGGCGTTAGGCCGACGCGATATTCATGGTTCTTGATTTCCTTGGGGCAGCCGACACGCATCTTTCTTCTCCTGTCCTCGCCTTTCAAAGGGCGCTCTCCCTGTCATTGGTGCATGCCATCAGCTCCGGAACGCCGCGCGATTTGGAGGCGACACGCAATAATCGCAGTCAACCACGAATCGTTCCGTATGTGTTTGCGAATGCACTTGCGGCAAGGATCGCTCTTCGATAATCGTTGCGCGAAATAGCCGAAAATTCGCAGGAACCACGAAAAATGCCGCTCGACAGGATTGATATCGCCATTCTGGAGACTTTGCAGAAGGATGGCCGGATACCCAACGCGGCGCTTG
The DNA here is from genome assembly GCF_003952445.1 of Mesorhizobium sp. M2A.F.Ca.ET.043.05.1.1. Lineage (NCBI taxonomy): Bacteria > Pseudomonadati > Pseudomonadota > Alphaproteobacteria > Hyphomicrobiales > Phyllobacteriaceae > Mesorhizobium > Mesorhizobium sp. M2A.F.Ca.ET.043.05.1.1. Next base: position 1,895,268 of record NZ_CP034446.1, on the reverse strand, counting down.
CCGAAAAGGTCGGCCTTTCGCAATCGGCCTGCTCGCGCAGGCTCGACAATCTCGAAAAATCCGGAACCATCCGCGGCTATCACGCCAGGCTGTCCAATTCCGCGCTCGGCCACCAGATGACGGCGATCGTCCACATATCGCTGTCGGGGCAATTCGAAAAGACGCTGTCGGACTTCGAGGCGGCGATCAAGCGCTGCCCGAACGTGCTCTCCTGCCATCTGATGTCTGGCGAATACGACTACATACTGCGCATCGCGGCGAAGGATCTCGTCGACTATGAGCGCATCCACAAGGAATGGCTGTCGGCGATGCCGCATGTGACCAAGATCAACTCGTCCTTCGCGCTCCGCGAGATCGTCGATCGCACGGCGGTCGGCTTGAGGCCGGAGATGGCCTAGGGTCTGGACTGATAACCAGTAGGAGGCAGCAGCTGCGATATGACAGAAAGAACTACGCTCGCCGAGTCATTGCCGACAACCTCCGTCATCCGCATCTCGCGCGCCAGCTTCGATCCGGCTCGGTTTGCCAAGGTTGATGCCGCCAGCAAGAAAACCGCGCAGTACATCATCCCAGCCGTCAGACGGCTCCCGGGGCTGCTCCACTTTTATTCGGGCGTCTCGCCGAAAGGCGAGATGGTCCAAGTTAGCGTCTGGGATACCGACGAGCATGCGGCGCAACTCAACACCCTGAAGGAGATGGTCGTCGACGGCCGCAGGGACATGGAGGCGGTCGGCGTCACTTTCACGCCGATTTTCCACTATCCGATCGATTGGACCTGGACCGTTTAGGCTGGATTCGCCTCCGTCACCACAGTCGTCATCGCAATGTCGTGCGGCTGCGGGTAGATGGTGGGGATGCGCTGCAATTCATAGCCGACGCCGATCACCAGCGGCCTGAACGGCATGGCGGCCAGCGTGCGGTCGTAAAAGCCGCCGCCATAGCCCAGCCGATACTTGCCTGGATCGATGCCGACGATCGGCGAAATCACGATGTCGGGCAGGACGGGGTCGCCTTCGGCCGGGATCGGAATGTTCCAGACACCCTTTTCCAGCCGGTCGCCCGGTCTGTAGGCGCGAAAGATCAGCGGCTGACCCTTCTCGATGACGACAGGCAGCGCGGTGCGGCCGCCGCGCTCGTTGATAGAGGCCATCCAGCCGCGCAGATCCGGCTCGCCGCGAAACGGCCAATAGAGGCTGACCATCCGGCTTTCTATGTCGCCGATGAGCGCGTCGAGGCCGTCCGCGATACGTGCCGACATGGCGGCGCGCGCATCGGCTGAGACGGCAAGCCGCGCATTGATGAGCCGCTCGCGTTCGGCCTTGCGCCAACGCCTGATATCCGTCCAATCGGACGGCGGCTCCCGGTATTCCGGATCGAGTTCATGCATGAAGCAGGGCGGTGATGCGTATTGGGCCGGCCCTTCGTCGTCGCGATTGTCAGCCATGATAGGCTCCTGTCATGGGGTCTCACGCTATACCTGCGGCAGCACGCGCTACATATGCATTCACGACGCCGCGCGACGACTCTGGGGCATGTTTCAGAGCCGGCAAGATGTTGTTGCAGCGCACAAAATACCTACATTCCATGTGGTAGTTTTACGCCGCGAGGTGGATGAAATGAACGAAGCCAGGCATCATGTCGTGGTCGTCGGCGCCGGATTCGGCGGGCTCGAACTCACCCGCGCGCTGGCTGGTGCGCCGGTGCGCATCACCATGATCGACAAGCGCAATCACCACCTGTTCCAGCCGCTGCTCTATCAGGTGGCGACGACGTCGCTGGCGACCTCGGAGGTTGCCTGGCCGATCCGTCATCTCTTACGCAGGCGCAAGGACGTGACGACGCTTCTCGGCACTGTCACCGGCGTCGACCGCGCCGGCAAGCGCGTGCTGCTCCAAGACGGCAGCTCCGTTCCCTACGACACGCTGGTGCTCGCCACCGGTGCGCGCCATGCCTATTTCGGCCACGACGAATGGGAGCCCTTCGCGCCGGGGCTGAAGACGCTCGAGGATGCCACCACGATCCGGCGCCGCATCCTGCTCGCCTTCGAGCAGGCCGAACGCGAAACCGATCCCACCAGGCGCCAGGCGTTGCTGACGTTTGTCATCGTCGGCGGCGGCCCGACGGGCGTCGAGCTCGCCGGCACCATTGTCGAACTCGCGCACGACACGCTACGCGGCGAGTTCCGCAACATAGACACACGCCAGGCGCGCGTCGTGCTGATCGAGGCCGGCGACCGCATCCTGGCCAATTTCGCACCGCAGCTTTCCGACTACGCCCGCAGGGCGCTTGAACGGCTCGGCGTCACCGTCGAGCTCGGCCGCCCCGTCACCCAACTCGACGCCGACGGCGTCGTCTTTGGCGACAAGCAGCTGCCGGCAAGGACGATCATCTGGGCCGCCGGCGTTGCGGCCTCGCCCGCGGCCGAATGGCTGGGCGCTTCCGCCGACCGGGCGGGCAGGGTGCTGGTCGAACCCGACCTCACCGTGCCGGGCAGCCCGGACATTTTCGTCATCGGCGACACCGCGCATGTGCTGCGGCCGGATGGAAAGCCGGTGCCGGGCGTGGCGCCCTCGGCCAAACAGGAGGGCAAGCATGTCGCCGCGACGATCAAAGCGCGGCTCGCCGGCGACACGGCGACGCGGCCTTTCCAATACCATCATGCCGGCGATCTGGCGACGATCGGCAAACGCGCTGCCGCGATCGATTTCGGCTGGGTTAAGCTCACCGGCTGGCTCGCCTGGTGGCTGTGGGGCATCGCCCACATCTATTTCCTGATCGACTTTCGCAACCGCCTGGCGGTCTCGCTTAGCTGGCTATGGATTTATCTTACCGGTCAGCGCAGCGCCCGGCTGATCACGCAGGGCGACGACGACAAGAGCTGATTTCCTTGGCGCCGCTGTCGAGGGCTTGGTGATCGGCCCGGAGAAGCGGCCCGGCGCAAAAAGCCGTGAACTCGAAGGATCGCTGCCGCTCCCGCTCTGGTTCCAGCCGTCCACATGCGTTAGTTTTAGCCATGCGTTATGTAATCGTCATCGCAGCCATTGCCTTCTTCCTGATCTGGGATGGCCTCTACAATCATGGTCACTATCTCGACGTGACCGTGCGGGAAATGTCGCGCATCGTGCGCCAAGTCACCGGATAAGCCTTGCCGGTTGCATATCGCGGGCGCGACATCGTTGCCGGTTGACGCCCAGGCGTCGCTCCCACAAAAACACCGCTGAATCGACGATCACGGAGGTTGGCTTGATCCGGCACATCGTTTTCTTCAGCGTGCGGCGCAAGGAAGATGTCGAGGCCGTGCGCTCGGGCCTGCTGGCGCTGGGCAAGATTCCGCATTCCAAGCATTTCGAAGTGACGCTCAACACCAAGGTCGATCTGTTCTCCAACGCGATCGACGTGGTCGTCTATGCCGAGTTCGAGGACGAGGCGGCACTTGCCGCCTACAAGGCGCATCCGATCTACGCCGATACGACCAGCAAGGTGAAGCCGATGCGCGAACTGCGCTATTCGGCCGATGTCGTTGCCGCGGCCTGAACCGGCATAGGGCGCATACTGTGGATCCCGCGCCCTTGAACCGCGGGCCGGAATGGGGCAAACCGCGCCGGCATGACCAAAAAATCCGCTCATCCGCTCGACCATCTCGTTCTGCCGGCACAGAACCTCGATGCCGTCCGCTTGCGCCTGACGTCGCTCGGCTTTGTCGTCGCGCCCACGGGCATCCACCCCTTCGGCACGGAGAATGCCTGCGTCTTTTTCACCGACGGCACCTATCTGGAGCCGCTGGCGATCGGAAATGAACAGACGGCGGACCTCGCCATAAGCGAGGGCAATGTCTTCGTCGCGCGCGACCGTCTCTACCGTCAAACCATTGGCGATGAAGGTTTTTCCGCGGTCGTCTTCGGAACGGCCGATGCCGATGCCGATCATAGGCGCTATGTCGAGGCCGGTCTTTCGGCCGGCGAAATGCTGAGCTTCTCGCGCGCCTTTACTGACGCAAACGGCAAAAGCGACATGGCTTCCTTCAAGCTGGCATTCGTATCCGACAAGGAGGCCGACGAGGCCTTCCTCTTCGCCTGCCAGCGCATCAACGCGCCAAAGATCGGTCGCACGGCGCTGCAGGCCCACGCCAATGGCGTGACGGGTATTCTCGAAATCATCGCGGTCAGTGACAGGCCCGCAGCCCAGATCGGATTGATTGCGACCGCCGCCGAAGCTGGTGCGAGCGACGGCGACGCCGTGCGGCTGCCGAATGCAGTCCTCAGCGTTTTCTCGTCCGAAGATTATGGCTCGCGCTTCGGCCTGACGGTCGCGCCATCGCCGAACCTGCGTTTCACGGCCATCGTTTTCTCGGTTCGCGACACGGCCGCCGCCAGGCGACTGCTTGCGGAAAACGCAGTCCGACACAACATGAGCGGCAATGATATCGTCGTTCCGCCGGCGCCCGGGCAGGGCGCCGCCTTCATCTTCCGGGAGACCCCATGAGCAAGCCCCTGGCGCCCAATTCATCGGTAACGGTCGGCAAGGTCGTCTTCGCCAACAATGCGCCGCTGTCGCTGATCGCCGGCCCGTGCCAGCTTGAATCGCGCCAGCACGCCTTCGACATGGCCGGCGCGCTGAAGGAACTGACGGACCGGCTGGGCATCGGCCTCGTCTACAAGACCAGCTACGACAAGGCCAACCGCACCTCGCTTTCGGCGACGCGCGGTGCCGGGCTCGATGCGGCGATGCCGATCTTCGACGATCTGCGCAAGGAGTTTGGGCTCCCGGTGCTGACCGACGTCCACACCGAGGAACAATGCGCCATCGTCGCGCCGCATGTCGATGTCCTGCAGATCCCGGCCTTCCTGTCGCGCCAGACCGACATGCTGGTCGCCGCCGCCAGGACCGGCAAGGTCATCAATGTGAAGAAGGGCCAGTTCCTCGCGCCATGGGACATGAAGAACGTCGTCGCCAAGATCACCGGCTCCGGCAATGCGAATGTGCTCACCACCGAGCGCGGCGTCTCCTTCGGCTACAACACGCTGGTCTCGGACATGCGCGCCTTGCCGATCATGGCCGAGATCGGCGCTCCGGTGATCTTCGACGCGACGCATTCCGTGCAGCAGCCGGGCGGGCAGGGCGGCTCCTCCGGCGGCGAACGGCGCTTCGTCGCAACGCTGGCGCGCGCGGCCGTTGCCGTCGGTGTGGCCGGTGTCTTCATCGAGACCCATCAGGACCCCGACAATTCCACGTCTTCAGATGGCCCTAACATGGTGCCTCTCAAGGACATGCCGGCGCTGCTGGAAAAGCTCATGGCCCTCGACCGCATCGCCAAAGATCACTGATTGCGGCGACTGACCTCGCGCTGGCCTGTGGGAGTTGGCACTGCCTGGTCGACAGCAAGCAAAAGTCGGGAACCTTAGCGCGCTCCTCTCATTGTCATGCAGGCATTCAATCGAGAGGAGCACCACCATGACCACCCCGTCCGGGCACACTGAAGCTATTGCCGCCTCGCGCGTTATCGGCACATCGGTTTACAACACCGCAGGCGACAGCATCGGCAGCATTGAAGACGTCATGCTCGACAAGATGTCGAACGGCATCATGTTCGCAGTGATCGGTTTCGGCGGCTTCCTCGGCATGGGCGAGAAGTACCACGCCGTCCCGTGGGCGACGCTCGACTATGACGAGGACAAAGGCGGCTACGTCGTCCCGTTCACCAAGGAGCAGTTGCAGGCCGCGCCCGCATATTCGATCGAGGAACTGACCGGCGCCGACGGCGAAGCCGCACGCGATGCCTCATTCCAGTATTATCACGTGAAGCCCTATTGGCATTGACCGCTTGCTAGGTGCGCTGAAAGCAAAGGCCCCCGGGCAAAACCCGGGGGCCTTTGGCGTTTTGAACTACTGCGCCGCTTGGAGCGTCGATAGTTCCACTGAACTCTGCTGAGGTTTCTGGTCGTCGCATGACGTCAGGAACGCCGCCGCGATCAGGAACAAACTCACGATACCGCTCAACTGGGACATGGCGAAACTCCTCCTGTTTCGCCCCGCGCGAACGCGACCATAGACGAGAAGGCCACGCGATGCGCATGACTTATGATGACAGAAATTTGCGCTTCGTGAATCCGGCCCGCGGCAATAATTGCGGGCGCGCCGATTGCCTTTTGCGCCGCTTTGGCTAAGAGGGGCGCGACGCTTCAATCGATCAATCGGGGACATCGCAAATGACCGCCATCATCGACATTGTCGGGCGTGAAATCCTGGACAGCCGTGGCAATCCGACCGTCGAGGTCGACGTGGTGCTGGAGGACGGCTCGATGGGCCGCGCCGCGGTGCCATCGGGCGCATCGACCGGCGCGCATGAGGCGGTCGAACTGCGTGACGGCGGGCCGCGATATCTCGGCAAGGGCGTCCAGCGCGCCGTCGAAGCGGTGAACGGCGAGCTGTTCGAGGCGATCGGCGGCATGGAAGCCGAGAACCAGATCCATATCGACCAGACAATGATCGAGCTCGACGGCACCCCGAACAAGAGCCGCCTCGGCGCCAACGCCATCCTCGGCGTATCGCTGGCGGTCGCCAAGGCCGCGGCCGAAGCCGCCGGCCTGCCGCTCTACCGCTATGTCGGCGGCGCCAAGGCGCACATCCTGCCGGTGCCGATGATGAATATCATCAATGGCGGCGCCCATGCCGACAATCCGATCGACTTCCAGGAGTTCATGATCCTGCCGGTCGGCGCGCCGACGCTGCGTGACGGCGTGCGCTGGGGCTCGGAGATTTTCCACACGCTGCGCAAGAAGCTGAAGGAGGCCGGCCACAACACCAATGTCGGCGACGAGGGCGGCTTTGCTCCCAACCTGAAGAGCGCACCGTCGGCGCTCGATTTCATCATGGAATCGATCGAGAAGGCCGGCTTCAAGCCCGGCGAGGATGTCGCACTTGGCCTCGACTGCGCGGCGACCGAGTTCTTCAAGGACGGCAACTACGTCTATGAGGGCGAGAAGAAGACCCGCGATCCGAAGGCGCAGGCCAAGTACCTGGCCAAGCTCGCTTCCGACTATCCGATCATCACCATCGAGGACGGCCTTGCCGAGGACGACTGGGAAGGCTGGAAATATCTGACCGACCTGATCGGCAAGAAGACCCAGCTTGTCGGCGACGACCTCTTCGTCACCAACACCGCGCGGCTGCGCGACGGCATCCGCATGGGCGTCGCCAATTCGATCCTGGTCAAGGTCAACCAGATCGGCTCGCTGACCGAGACGCTCGACGCGGTCGAGACCGCGCACAAGGCCGGCTACACCGCCGTCATGTCGCATCGCTCGGGCGAGACCGAGGATTCGACCATCGCCGACCTCGCGGTCGCCACCAATTGCGGGCAGATCAAGACCGGCTCGCTGTCGCGTTCGGACCGCATGGCCAAATACAACCAGCTCATCCGCATTGAGGAAGAGCTCGACAAGCAGGCGCGTTACGCCGGCAAGTCGGTGTTCAAAGGCTGATCCAGCCTGTTGGAACAGTTCGGAAAGGGCGGGGCATTCCCGCCCTTTTTCGTTTCCGGCGGCCCCGCACCAGGTCGCCCGTAACCGTCCATTAAGCACAATCGGGCGAAATACGACTCATGGCCGCTTGCGTTCGCGGCCGCGAGGGTTCGGGTCATGTGGACACGTCAGCACAAGCAGAGAAACACCGGCAGGCTGATCATCCCCTCGCTTTGCGTGCTGTTCCTGGCCTATTTCGGCTTCCACGCCTATCACGGCGAATTCGGCATCTATTCCAAATACCGGCTCGAGGCCCGGGCGGCCGAACTGCAGGCGCAGCTTGATGCCGTGAAGGCGCGCCGGGTCGACTTCGAGCGCCGTGTTCAGCTGATGCATGAAGGCACGCTGGAAAAGGATATGCTTGACGAGCAGGCCCGAAAGGCGCTCAATCTGTCTCAGCCCGACGAAATCACCATCATGCTGCCCTCCGCGACGAAATAACCGAGTTTCGGTTAATCGCCGTTATTTGCAATGATTCTAATCGCTTAGATGCATGCCAGCCATGCATTTTTCAGCATGGCGCAATGCATCCTTGCATGTTAGCCTCGCGCAAATCGGTGGGGAGACTTTTCGATCTCCCTGAATGTCCGCAAAGAGACGCCAACAGGGAGTGATGCATGGCCACCGCCGCCAAAAAAGCGCCCGCCAAATCCAGATCCGACAAGCAGCCCAATCTGTCAGCGCCCAAGCCCGCTGATTTCACCAAGGAGGAAGAGCTCTCCGCCTACCGGCATATGCTCTTGATCCGCCGCTTCGAGGAGAAGGCCGGCCAGCTTTACGGCATGGGCTTCATCGGCGGCTTCTGCCATCTCTATATCGGCCAGGAGGCCGTCGTCACCGGCATGAAGATGGCGCTTGTCGAAGGCGACCAGATGATCACCGCCTATCGCGACCACGGCCACATGCTGGCGATGGACCTGTCGCCGCGCGGCGTCATGGCCGAACTGACGGGGCGCCGCGGCGGCCTGTCGAAAGGCAAGGGCGGCTCCATGCACATGTTCTCCAAGGAGAAGCATTTCTATGGCGGCCACGGCATTGTCGGCGCCCAGGTGTCGCTCGGCACCGGCCTAGCCTTCGCCAACCGCTACCGCGAGACCAAGAACGTTTCGCTCACCTATTTCGGCGACGGCGCCGCCAACCAGGGCCAGGTCTATGAGAGCTTCAACATGGCCTCGCTGTGGAAGCTGCCGGTGATCTACATCATCGAGAACAATCGCTACGCCATGGGCACGTCTGTGTCGCGCTCGTCGGCCGAGACCGACTTCTCGCATCGCGGCGCCTCCTTCAAAATCCCGGGCATGCAGGTCGATGGCATGGACGTCCGCGCCGTGAAGTCCGCAGCCGATCTCGCCACCGAATGGTGCCGCGCCGGCAACGGCCCGCTCATCCTCGAAATGCAGACCTACCGCTATCGCGGCCATTCGATGTCTGACCCGGCGAAGTACCGCTCCAAGGAGGAGGTGCAGAAGATGCGCTCCGAGCACGACCCGATCGAGCAGGTTCGGGTGCGGCTGCTCGACAAGAAGTGGGCAAGCGAGGACGAGCTCAAGGCCATCGACAAGGAAGTCCGAGACATCGTCGCCGACGCCGCCGAATTCGCCCAGAACGACGCCGAGCCGGATCCGTCCGAGCTCTGGACCGACATCGTACTCTAAGGGGAGGGCAAGGACATGCCGATCGAAATTCTCATGCCCGCGCTCTCACCGACGATGGAAGAGGGCAATCTGTCCAAATGGCTGAAGAACGAGGGCGACAAGGTCGTCGCCGGTGACGTCATCGCCGAGATCGAGACCGACAAGGCGACGATGGAAGTCGAAGCCGTCGATGAAGGCACGCTGGCCAAGATCGTCGTTCCCGCCGGCACCGAAGCGGTCAAGGTCAATGCTGTGATCGCCGTGCTCGCGGTCGACGGCGAGGACGTCGACAAGGCCGGCGAAGGCATCGGCGAGGAAGAACCTGCCAAGGCTGAAGCCGCGCCTGCGCCGGCGCCCGCTGCTGCCAAGAGCGAGGCTCCGGCCCCTGTCGCCGCCGCGCCGAAGACGGAAGTCGCGGCCGACCCGGACATTCCCGCCGGCACCGAAATGGTTTCCACCACGGTGCGCGAGGCGCTCCGCGACGCCATGGCCGAGGAAATGCGCCGCGACGGCGACGTCTTTGTCATGGGCGAGGAAGTCGCCGAATACCAGGGCGCCTACAAGATCACGCAAGGCCTGCTGCAGGAATTCGGGCCGCGGCGCGTAGTCGATACCCCGATCACCGAGCACGGCTTTGCCGGTGTCGGCGTGGGTGCGGCGATGGCCGGCCTGAAGCCGATCGTCGAGTTCATGACCTTCAACTTCGCCATGCAGGCGATCGACCAGATCATCAACTCGGCCGCGAAGACGCTCTATATGTCCGGCGGCCAGATGGGCGCGCCGATCGTCTTCCGCGGCCCGAACGGCGCCGCCGCCCGGGTCGCCGCGCAGCACTCGCAATGCTACGCCGCCTGGTACAGCCACATCCCCGGCCTCAAGGTCGTGATGCCCTACACCGCGGCCGACGCCAAGGGCCTGCTCAAGGCAGCTATCCGCGATCCGAACCCGGTCATCTTCCTCGAGAACGAGATCCTCTACGGCCACTCCTTCGATGTGCCGAAGCTCAACGACTTCGTGCTGCCGATCGGCAAGGCTCGCATCCACAAGCAGGGCAAGGACGTCACCATCGTCTCCTTCGGTATCGGCATGACCTATGCGGTCAAGGCGGAGGCCGAGCTGCGCGGCATGGGCATAGATGCCGAGATCATCGATCTCAGGACCATCCGGCCGCTCGATTTCGACACGATCATCGCCTCGGTGAAGAAGACCAACCGTCTCGTGGTGGTGGAAGAAGGTTTTCCGCAGAACTCGGTCGGCGACCACATCGCCAACCAGGTCTCGCAGCGCGCCTTCGACTTCCTCGACGCGCCGGTGATCACCATCGCCGGCAAGGACGTGCCGATGCCTTATGCGGCGAACCTCGAAAAGCTGGCGCTGCCCAATGTCGGCGAGGTCGTCGAGGCCGTCAAAGCCGTTACCTATCGCTAAGCCGGTCGGGAGGACATCATGCCAATCAACATCACCATGCCGGCGCTCTCTCCGACGATGGAAGAGGGCAACCTGTCAAAATGGCTGGTCAAGGAAGGCGATAAGGTTTCGCCAGGCGACGTGATCGCCGAGATCGAGACCGACAAGGCGACGATGGAAGTCGAAGCCGTCGATGAAGGCACGGTCGCCAAGCTGGTGGTTCCGGCCGGCACCGAAGGCGTCAAGGTCAACGCGCTGATCGCCATCCTGGCTGGCGAGGGCGAGGATGCCGGCGCCGCGGCCAAGAGCGGTGGCAGCGCCGCGCCAAAGGCCGAAGCGCCGAAAGCGGACGCTCCGAAGGCCGAAGCCCCCAAGGAAGCACCCAAGCCGGCCGCGGTGCCTGCGCCGGCGAAGGCCGAGCCCGCTCCCGTCGCCAACGGCCACGCCACCGGCGACCGCGTCTTCGCGTCGCCGCTGGCTCGCCGCATCGCCAAGGATGCGGGCGTGGATGTTTCCGCCGTGACCGGCACCGGCCCGCATGGCCGCGTCGTCAAGGCCGATGTCGAAGCGGCGATCTCTTCCGGCGGCGCGAAATCTGCCCCCGCTGCGAAAGCGCCCGCCGGTGCCCCTGGCGCGACTCCGGTGCCGGCACCCAAGCCGATGTCGGACGACCAGGTGCTGAAGCTTTTCGCCGAAGGCTCCTACGAGCTTGTGCCGCATGACAACATGCGCAAGACCATCGCGCGCCGCCTGGTCGAGGCGAAGTCCACCATCCCGCATTTCTATCTGACGCTGGATTGCGAGCTCGATGCGCTCTTGGCGCTGCGCACGCAGCTCAATGCCGCCGCCCCGATGAGGAAGACCGACAAGGGCGAGGTTCCGGCCTACAAGCTTTCGGTCAACGACATGGTGATCAAGGCCATGGCCATGGCGCTGATGGCGGTGCCGGATGCCAACGCCTCCTGGACCGAGAACGCCATGGTCAAGCACAAGCATGCCGATGTCGGCGTCGCCGTGTCGATCCCCGGCGGCCTGATCACGCCGATCATTCGGCACGCGGACGAAAAGACGCTGTCCGTCATCTCCAACGAGATGAAGGACCTGGCCAGCCGTGCCCGCAGCCGCAAGCTGAAGCCGGAAGAATATCAGGGCGGCACGACGGCGGTGTCCAATCTCGGCATGTTCGGCATCAAGGACTTTGCCGCCGTCATCAACCCGCCGCATGCGACGATCCTGGCGGTCGGCGCGGGCGAGGAGCGGGCGGTGGTGAAGAAGGGCGAGATCAAGATAGCCACCGTGATGTCGGTGACGCTCTCGACCGACCATCGCGCGGTCGACGGCGCGCTCGGCGCCGAACTGCTCGGCGCCTTCAAGCGCATGATCGAAAACCCGATGGGCATGCTGGTGTAGGACGGGAAAAGGCGGTGCGGAAATTCTTCACCGGCCTTTCGCCTTGTTCTTTCCGCCGGGCGGATCGCGCGCAGGCGGCCTGGTCGACCGGTGACGGCAGGGGTGTGGCAAAAGCATGAAGACGATTCTCTGCTACGGCGACTCTCTCACCTGGGGCTATGACGCCGCCAGCCTCGGGCGCCATGCGCTGCAGGACCGCTGGCCGAGCGTGCTCGGGGCCGAGCTCGGCGACGATATCCAGATCATCGCCGAAGGACTTAACGGCCGCACCACGGCCTTCGACGACCATCTGGCCGGTGTGGACCGCAATGGCGCCCGTGTGCTGCCGACGATCCTGACCAGCCACGCGCCGCTCGACCTGATCATCATCATGCTTGGCGCCAACGACATGAAGCCATGGATCCACGGCAATCCGGTCGCAGCCAAACAGGGCATCCAGCGCCTGATCGACATCGTGCGCGGCCATGACTACCCGTTCGACTGGCCGGCGCCGCAGATCCTGATCGTCGCGCCACCGGCGGTGACGCGCACCGACAATGCCGAGTTCAAGGAGATGTTCGCCGGCGGCGACGACGCCTCCAAGCGTCTGGCGCCGCAATATTCGGCACTGGCCGACGAGGCTGGCTGCGGCTTCTTCGACGCCGGCACGGTGGCCGTCACCACGCCGCTTGACGGCGTCCATCTCGATGCCGAGAACACCCGCAACATCGGCAAGGCGCTGGTGCCGCTCGTGCGCGTGATGCTCTCACTCTAACCTTCAGAAAGTTCAGGGAGAAAACCCCGTGGCTGAATCCTACGACGTCATCATCATCGGCTCAGGCCCCGGCGGCTATGTCACGGCGGTGCGTTCCGCCCAGCTCGGCTTCAAGACGGCGATCGTCGAGCGTGAGCATCTGGGCGGCATCTGCCTCAACTGGGGCTGCATCCCCACCAAGGCGCTGCTGCGCTCGGCCGAGGTCATGCATTATTCGGACCACCTCAGGGATTATGGCCTTAAGCTCGAAGGCGGCAAGGTCAGCCCCGACACCGCCGCCGTGGTCGACCGTTCGCGAAAAGTATCGCTCAGGCTGAACACTGGCGTCGGCTTCCTGATGAAGAAGAACAAGGTCGATGTCATCTGGGGCGAGGCGAAGCTGTCTAAGCCCGGTGAGGTCGTCGTCTCGAAGACGGCCAAGAAGGCGATGGAACCGCAGCCGCCGGTGCCGAAAGGCGTCAAGGGCGAGGGCACCTACACCGCCAAGCACATCATCCTGGCGACCGGCGCCAGGCCGCGCGCGCTGCCCGGCATCGAGCCGGACGGCAAGCTGATCTGGACCTATTTCGAGGCGATGGTGCCGAAGGAGATGCCGAAGTCGCTGCTGGTGATGGGCTCAGGCGCCATCGGCATCGAATTCGCCTCCTTCTACCGCACCATGGGCGCCGACGTGACGGTGGTCGAGCTGCTGCCGCAGGTCATGCCCGTCGAGGACGCCGAAGTTTCGAAATTCGCGCAGAAGCAGTTCGAGAAACAGGGGATGAAGATTATCCTCGAAGCCAAGGTGACCAAGGTCGAGAAGGGCGCCAACTCGGTCACGGCGCATGTCGAGATGAAGGACGGCAAGGTCGAGAAGATCACCGCCGACCGCATGATCTCGGCCGTCGGCGTGCAGGGCAACATCGAGAATCTCGGCCTCGAGACGCTCGGCGTGAAGACGGACCGCGGATGCGTCGTCGTCGACGGCTATGGCAAGACCAATGTGCCGGGCGTCTACGCCATCGGCGACGTCGCCGGACCGCCGATGCTCGCCCACAAGGCTGAGCATGAGGGCGTCGTCTGCATCGAGAAGATCGCCAACTTCCCGGGTGTGCACGCCATCGACAAGCTGAAGATCCCCGGCTGCACCTATTGCAGCCCGCAGGTCGCCTCCGTCGGCCTGACCGAAGCCAAGGCCAAAGCCGAAGGCAGGGACATCCGCGTCGGCCGCTTCCCCTTCAGCGCCAACGGCAAGGCCATCGCGCTCGGCGAGGACCAGGGCTTCGTCAAGACCATCTTCGACAAGAAGACCGGCCAGCTTCTCGGCGCGCATATGGTGGGCGCCGAGGTGACCGAGCTCATCCAGGGTTTTGTCGTGGCGATGAACCTGGAGACCACCGAGGAAGAGCTGATGCACACGATCTTCCCGCATCCGACGCTGTCGGAGATGATGAAGGAGAGCGTGCTCGACGCCTATGGCCGTGCTTTGAACGCATGATGGGTCACCAACCGGTGACAAATCGCCGACCGGTGGTAGATGGCCAATCCGTGCTAGATTGGTCGGGTGAGACTCACACGCGGCAGCCGGAGAAAGCTGCCGGCAAGGCAGTTCGTATCCGGATGCATTTTCACCTGATCGAGGAGGAACTGGCACATGCATTTGAATGGCGTCGGCTGGATCGCAGCCATCATCGTCGGCGGCTTGGCGGGCTGGCTCGCCGAGATGGTCATGAAAAGCAACACTGGCATCTTCATGAACATCATCATGGGCATCGTCGGCGCGATCGTGCTGAACGCGATCCTGCAGGCTCTCAACATCCAGTCGTTCGGCGTCGGCTGGGTCGCCTATCTGATCACCGGCTTCATTGGCGCCTGCCTGCTGATCTTCGTCGGGCGACTCGTTCGCCGCTGAGCAAAAGCCGTTATGCGAAACGGCCGTGGCGGCATGCGCTGCCCCGGCCTTTTTCTTTGCCGCGAAAAGTCCTAGATGACGGAAGACAGCCGGCCGTAGAAATCGCGGCCGCGAAGGGTTTGAGATGGTCACAGTCGTAGACACGATCGCCAACCGGCCGCGCCCGCGGCATCCTGAGAAGGCGCACCGGCCCGACCAGGAGGTGCTGCGCAAGCCCGACTGGATCCGCGTCAAGGCGCCGGTCTCCAAGGGCTATTCCGAGACGCGCGAGATCGTGAAGTCGCACAAGCTGGTGACGGTGTGCGAGGAGGCCGGCTGCCCGAATATCGGCGAATGCTGGGACAAGAAGCACGCCACCTTCATGATCATGGGCGAGATCTGCACGCGCGCCTGCGCCTTCTGCAACGTCGCGACGGGCATCCCGACCGCGCTCGATCCGGATGAGCCCGCCCGTGTCGCGCATGCGGTCAAGCAGATGGGGCTGAGCCATGTCGTCATCACCTCGGTCGACCGCGACGATCTGGCCGACGGCGGCGCGCAGCATTTCGCCGACGTCATCCGCGCCATCCGCGCGGCGACGCCCTCGACAACGATCGAGATCCTGACGCCCGACTTCCTGCGCAAGGACGGCGCGCTGGAGATCGTCGTCGCCGCCAAGCCCGACGTCTTCAACCACAATCTCGAAACCGTTCCGTCGAACTACCTGACGGTCCGTCCGGGCGCACGTTACTTCCACTCGATCCGGCTCTTGCAGCGCGTGAAAGAACTCGACCCGTCGATCTTCACCAAATCCGGCATCATGGTCGGCCTCGGCGAGGAGCGGAACGAGGTGCTGCAGCTGATGGACGATCTGCGGTCGGCCAATGTCGACTTCATGACCATCGGCCAGTACCTGCAGCCCTCGAAGAAGCACCATCCGGTGATCCGCTTCATTCCGCCGGACGAGTTCAAGTCCTACGAGACGATCGGCAAGACCAAGGGTTTCCTGCTCGTGGCATCGAGCCCGCTGACGCGTTCCTCGCATCATGCCGGCGAGGATTTCGCCAGGCTGCGCGCGGCGCGCGAGGCGCAGCTCGCGAAGGCCAGCTGACTTTCAATGCCGAAATTCGAGGCGACACGCCGCGTCGCGCATACACCGCAAGAGATGTTCGCGCTGGTGGCGGACATCGAGGCCTACCCGCAATTCCTGCCGCTCTGTGAATCGCTCACCGTGCGCTCGCGCAAGGAGCGGGACGGCCGCACCATCCTGGTTGCCGACATGAGCATCGGCTACAAGGCGATCCGCGAGACCTTCACGACACAGGTGCTGCTGAAGCCCGACGAGAACGCCATCGACGTCAAATACGTCGACGGCCCGTTCAAATATCTCAGCAACATCTGGCGCTTCGACCCAGCCGATGGCGGCTGCGAGGTGCATTTCTTCATCGACTATGAATTCAAGAGCCGCATTCTCGGCGCGCTGATGGGCACGATGTTCGACCGCGCCTTCCGCATGTTCTCGGAAGCCTTCGAGAAGCGCGCCGATGTCATATATGGCGCGAAGCCGGCCTAACTTTCGCCGAGCGCGCGCAAGCCGAGTTGCAGCGCGTGCCGCACCGTCTCGTGCCGGATGAATTCGCGGCCCTTCTGGCCGAACAGCTGCTGTTCGGCGGCAATCGGCTGTCCGGCCAATCCGATCCCGAACCAGACAAGGCCCACCGGCTTGTCCGCCGAGCCGCCGCTCGGACCGGCAATGCCGGTGACGGCGAGCGACAGGCTTGCCCGCGAATGCGCCAGCGCGCCGGCCGCCATCTCCAGCACTGTCTCGCGCGCGACGGCGCCATGCGCGTTCAGCGTGGCGGCGGAAACGCCGAGCATTTCCATCTTGGCTTCGTTGGAATAGGTGATGAAGCCACGATCGACCACGGCGGACGATCCGGCGATGTCGGTCAGCGCGGCAATGATCAGGCCGCCGGTGCAGCTTTCGGCCGTCGCCAGCATGATGCCGCGCTGTTGACAGGCCTGGAGCAAAGCGATGGCAAGTTCGGCGTTGCTCATGCCGGAACCTCTCCTGGATAGACGACGGAGGCCGTGGCGATCGCGGCGATGCCTTCGCCGCGCCCGACAAAGCCGAGCTTCTCGTTGGTCGTTGCCTTGATCGAGATGCGCTCGGGCGCGATGCCGAGCATGGCCGAAAGCGCCTCCGTCATCGCCACGCGATGCGGCCCGACGCGCGGCGCCTCGCAGATCAGCGTGATGTCGGCATTGGCGATGCGGCCGCCGCGCTCGCGCACCAGCTTGGCCGCGTGCTCGACGAAGATCCTCGAGGCCGCACCCTTCCATTGCGGGTCCGATGGCGGGAAGTGCGTGCCGATGTCGCCGGCGCCGCAGGTGGCAAGCAGCGCGTCGGTCAGCGCATGCAGCCCGACATCGGCATCCGAATGGCCGGAGAGCTTGCGGTCATAGGGAATGGCGACGCCGCAGAGCGTGACATGGTCGCCGGGCTCGAACGCATGCACATCGTAGCCATTGCCGGTGCGAATATCGGGGAAGCGCTGCTGCGCGCTTGAGAGCCGCTCGTCGGCCAATGCAATGTCCCTTGCCCAGGTGAGTTTGACGTTGTCCGGCGATCCGGGAACGATCTTGACCGGTATCTGCGCCCATTCGGCGATCGCCGCGTCATCGGTGAACTCGGTCTTGCCCAGATGATGCGCCTTCTCATGCGCCGCAAGCAGCGGCCAGAACGGAAAACCCTGCGGCGTCTGCGCCGCATGGAGGCCGGCCCTCGACACCGTCTCGTCGATCATGCCGGTGGCCGATTCCCGCTTCAGCGTATCGGCGACGGGCAGTGCCGGCAGGGCGCCGTGGCGCTCCCCGATGGCCTCGATGGTGCGATCGATCAGCCCGGCATCGACGAACGGGCGCACGGCGTCATGCACAAGCACCTTTTCGGGTGCCTGATCCCTCAGCGCGAGGAGGCCGAGCCGGACGGAGGCCTGGCGCGACGGGCCACCGATGACAGTGATGAGACGTTCGGCGTGTGCCCCCGCGGCGCGTTGCAACAGCTCGGCATCGTCGGCGTGGATGGCGACAACAACCGGGCCGATCAACGGATGCGAAAGAAAGATATCCAGAGTATGGGCGATAACGGCCCGGCCGCCGATGCGCTGATATTGCTTCGGACCGTCGGCTTGACCGGCACGCGCGCCACGGCCGGCGGCGACGATCACCACTCCGATCCCGCCGCCTGGGGACGCCGCTTGCTTTTCGCTTGCCTCGCTCATTCCGATCGGTCCTAGTCGGGGTGATGGCCGAAGGCCAGCATTTTCCAAAATGCGCCTTAATGTGACGTCATTGCGCGTTGCACAACGCCGCACTTCTGGCTAGAGAATGTGCAACGATCGAACATGCTTGGTTTTTGTGCATGGCTGAACTGACCACATTGGCATCGCCACTTGATGTCGGCGGGGTAAAAATCCACAATCGGGTTTTCCTCGCGCCGATGTCGGGCATCACCGACGAGCCGTTCCGGCGGCGCGCCCACGCGCATGGCGCGGGGCTGGTCGTGTCGGAAATGGTGGCGAGCGGCGAACTGGCCAAGGGCAGGGCGGGCTGCGACCTGCGTATACGTCATTCCGGCCTGCCGGTACATATGGTGCAACTGGCCGGCCGCGAGGCCGCCCATATGGGCGAGGCCGCGCGAATCGCGGCGGGCGAGGGCGCCGATATCATCGACATCAACATGGGCTGCCCGGCGAAGAAGGTGACCGGCGGCTATGCCGGCTCGGCGCTGATGCGCGACCTCGACCATGCGCTGTCCCTGATCGAGGCGGTGGTCGGCGCCGTTTCGGTGCCGGTGACGGTCAAGATGCGGCTGGGCTGGGACGAAAGCGCTCTCAACGCCCCGATGCTGGCGCGCCGCGCCGAACAGGCCGGCGTCAGCATGGTGACCGTGCATGGCCGCACGCGCTGCCAGTTCTATCAGGGCAAGGCCGACTGGCGCGCCATCGCGCGCGTCAAGCAAGCCGTCTCGATCCCGGTGGTGGCGAATGGCGATGTCGGCTCGCCTGAGGAAGCAGCGGCGATCCTCAAACTTTCCGGCGCCGACGCGGTGATGATCGGCCGCGCACATTACGGCGCGCCGTGGATCGCCGGCGGCATTGCGGCAGTCGCGGCAGCCGCAAACACACGGGGAATTCCACTGACGCCGCAAGAGTTAACCGATTACGTCGTCTCTCATTACGAGGACATGCTCGCGCTCTACGGCGTCGAAAGCGGGCTGCGCCAGGCGCGCAAGCATCTCGGCTGGTATCTTGACCGCCATGCTCCAGGTGTTTGCGCCGAGCAGCGCAAACGTATCCTCACATCGTTCGAACCGGCCAAAGTCGTCGCCGGATTGCGCCGCGTATTCACCGACAGCTTGCCGTCGGACAGCCTGCGGAGCGCTGCATGAAAGCCGATGCCCCGCAGCAGGTGGCGGACGCCGCCAACATCGTGCTCAACACCATCCGCCGCCCGGTAATCATGGTCGATCCCGACGGCTTCATCACTTTCGCCAATGCGGATGCCGAGGATTTCTTCCGCTCCAGCGCGACCATGCTTGCCCGCAACACGCTGTCCAAGCTGGTGCCCTTCGGCAGCCCGTTGCTGACGCTTGTCGACCAGGTGCGCGAGCGCCGCGCGCCGGTCAATGAATACCGCGTCGACGTCTCGTCGCCGCGCCTCGGCATCGAGAAGATGGTCGATCTCTATGTCGCGCCTGTGCCGGAGTTTCCGGGTTCCGTCGTCGTGATGTTCCAGGAACGGTCGATGGCCGACAAGATCGACCGCCAGATGACGCATCGGGGTGCTGCGCGCTCCGTCACCGGCCTGGCCGCCATGCTGGCCCACGAAATCAAGAACCCGCTGTCCGGCATCAGGGGCGCGGCGCAGTTGCTCGAACTGTCGGCTTCCGACGAGGACCGGGCGCTCACCCGCCTGATCACGGACGAAACCGACCGCATCGTCTCGCTGGTCGACCGTATGGAAGTGTTTTCGGACGAGCGGCCGATCGAGCGCTATCCCGTCAACATTCACGTCGTCCTGGATCATGTGAAGGCTATCGCCAAGAACGGTTTTGCTAGGCGAATCAAGATCTTGGAAGAATACGATCCATCACTGCCTCCGGTCTTCGCCAACCGTGATCAGCTGATCCAGGTCTTCCTCAACCTGGTCAAGAACGCCGCCGAGGCGATCGGCGCCGACCCGCAGGGCGAGATTGTGCTGTCGACGGCATTTCGTCCCGGCATCCGCGTTTCCGTGCCTGGAACGCAGGACCGCGTCTCGCTGCCGCTGGAATTCTGCGTGCACGACAACGGTCCCGGCGTATCGGAAGACATCCTGCCGATCCTCTTCGATCCGTTCATCACCACCAAGCCGAATGGCTCCGGCCTCGGGCTGGCGCTGGTCGCCAAGATCGTCGGCGAGCATGGCGGCATCATAGAATGCGATTCGACGGCGCGGGGCACAACGTTCCGCGTCCTGATGCCGGCCTGGAAGGAGACTTCGCCCGGCTCAGGCGATGAAGCAGAAGGAGACCGCAAATGAGCGTTCGCGGCAATATTCTGGTCGCCGACGACGATGCGGCCATCCGCACCGTGCTCAACCAGGCTCTGTCGCGCGTCGGCCACGAAGTGCGCGTCACCTCGAACGCCTCGACGCTGTGGCGCTGGGTCGCGGCTGGCGAAGGCGATCTGGTCATCACCGACGTGGTGATGCCGGACGAAAACGCCTTCGACATGCTGCCGCGCATCAAGAAAGCGCGGCCCGAGCTGCCGGTCATCGTCATGAGCGCCCAGAACACGTTCATGACCGCTATCCGCGCGTCCGAGACGGGCGCCTACGAATATCTGCCGAAGCCGTTCGACCTCACCGAGCTGCTCAACATCGTCAACCGGGCGCTGTCCGAGCCGAAGCGGCCGAAGCTCGACGCGCGCGCGGAGGACCAGCCGGAAACAATGCCGCTGGTCGGCCGCTCCGCCGCCATGCAGGACATCTACCGCATGCTGGCGCGCATGATGCAGACCGATCTCACGGTCATGATCAGCGGCGAATCCGGCACCGGCAAGGAGCTGGTGGCGCGCGCCCTGCACGAATATGGCCGACGCCGCGGCGGCCCGTTCGTGGCCATCAACATGGCGGCTATTCCGCGCGACCTCATCGAATCGGAACTGTTCGGCCACGAGAAGGGCGCCTTCACCGGCGCGCAGAACCGTTCCAGCGGCCGATTCGAGCAGGCGGAGGGCGGCACGCTGTTTCTCGACGAAATCGGTGATATGCCGATGGAAGCGCAGACCCGGCTGCTGCGCGTCCTGCAGCAGGGTGAATACACGACGGTCGGCGGACGCACGCCGATCAAGACCGACGTGCGCATCGTCGCGGCCACCAACAAGGACCTGCGCACGCTGATCAATCAGGGCCTCTTCCGCGAAGACCTGTTCTATCGCCTCAATGTCGTGCCGCTGAGGCTGCCGGCGCTGCGCGAGCGTTCCGAGGACATTCCCGACCTGGTGCGGCACTTCTTCAAGCAGGGCGCCAGCGAGGGCCTGCAGACCAAGCGGATTTCGTCCGGCGGCATCGAGCTCATGAAGCGCTATCCCTGGCCGGGCAATGTGCGCGAGCTGGAAAACCTGGTGCGCCGGCTGGCCGCCCTCTACTCGCAGGACGAGATTTCGTCGGAGATCATAGAGTCCGAGCTCAAGACCGGCGAGCGGCCGGTCGTGCCGGACGGCGGCGCGCTCATCCCCGACGATCTGTCGATCGGCCAGGCGGTCGAGCATTTCCTGCAGCGCTATTTCGCCTCCTTCGCCGGTGAATTGCCCCCGTCGGGACTTTACCAGCGCATTCTTGCCGAGGTCGAATATCCGCTGGTGCTGGCTTCGATGACGGCGACGCGCGGCAACCAGATCAAGGCGGCGGAGCTTTTGGGGCTCAACCGCAACACGCTGCGCAAGAAGATCCGCGAGCTTGGCGTCAACGTATACAAGTCGTCCAGGCAGCCATAGCGCAGCCTCGTGCTTGCGATAATTGGCGAATTGACGGGGGAAAGATTTCGTCCTCGGCCACACTTGTTGCATAATCGCCACAATGCGTTGCATACATCCGACGCAATGACCGACTCTGTACCGCGACATGGCAGCTGAGGCTCCGACCCTGAACCAACCGCTTTTCAGCCAGGCTGGCACACGTGACGGCCGACGGCTGCTGGCGCTGCCCGGCGTGGTGGCCATCGCCGGCGCGGTGATCACGGCGGCAATCTCGTTTGCTATCCTGGTCGGCGCAACGCCGATCGCGCCGACCGCCGACACGACCTGGGCGCTCGTCGCGGCCAATGCCGTCTTCGTTGTGTTCCTGATCGCGCTGATCGCCCGCGAGGTGCGCCGCATCGTCCTGGCGCGGCGCCACGGCAGGGCCGCCTCGCGGCTGCATGTGCGCATCGTCGCGATGTTCGCGCTGGTTGCCGCTATCCCGGCCATCATGGTGGCGATCATCGCCTCGATCACACTCGACATCGGCCTAGACCGCTGGTTCG
The DNA here is from genome assembly GCF_003952445.1 of Mesorhizobium sp. M2A.F.Ca.ET.043.05.1.1. NCBI lineage: Bacteria > Pseudomonadati > Pseudomonadota > Alphaproteobacteria > Hyphomicrobiales > Phyllobacteriaceae > Mesorhizobium > Mesorhizobium sp. M2A.F.Ca.ET.043.05.1.1. The sequence goes on along the minus strand of NZ_CP034446.1, from coordinate 1,873,103 downwards.
AGATCCGCACCAAGACGATCGTCAACTCATCGCTGTCGATCGCCGACGCCTATGTGCAGGAGAACGCGCGCAACCTGCAGGGCACGACATTGTCGATGGCATACGATCTCGATGCCTCGCGCACGCTCTACGGCCTCGACCAGGGTGGGTTCCTCGATCTGCTGAACAAGGAAGCCGTTGGACGCGGACTGGCTCATGCGGCCCTGATCAAGCCCGACGGCTCGTTCGTCATGAACGCCAAGACCGATTCCGATTTCCCGATGCCGGAGCCACCCTCGGGCGCCGTCGAGACCGCGTCCGGCGGCAAGCCGGTTCTGATAGAGCCGCGCACCCGCAACATCATGGGCGCCATCATCAAGCTGCGCGAGATCGAAGGGCTTTACCTCTACACGATCCGGCTGGTCGATCCCGACGTGATCAAGGCGCGCCAGATCGTCAAGGCCAACACCGACGAATACCGCAATCTGGAAGACAACCGCCGGACCTCGCAGGTCGCCTTTGCGCTGCCTTATCTGTCGCTCACGCTGATCATCATCCTGTCGGCGATCTGGACCGGCATCGCCGTCGCCGACCGGATCGTGCGGCCGATCCGCCAGCTGATTGGCGCCGCCGACGAGGTGGCCACCGGCAATCTCGACGTCGCCGTGCCCGTGCGCCAGTCCGACGGCGACGTCGCCTCGCTGGGCGATACCTTCAACAACATGATCCTTGAGCTCAAATCGCAACGCAATGAGCTCCTTTCGGCCAAGGATCTGATCGACGAACGCCGGCGTTTCTCCGAGGCGGTGCTGGCCGGCGTCACCGCCGGCGTCATCGGCGTCGATCCCTACGGCATCATCACCATCGTCAATCGCTCGGCCGAAACCATGCTGGCGATTTCGGCAAGTGCGACGCTCGGCCAGAACCTTTCGGCGGTCCTGCCCCTTGTCGGCCGGGTCTTTGAGATCGGACGCCAGTCGGGCAAGCCGGTCTACCGCGAGCAGGTGACCTTCTTCCGCGCGGGCCTGGAGCGCACCTTCAACGTCCAGGTCACCGTCGAGTCCGGCGACGACGGCGAGGAAGAGAAATCGTACGTGGTCACGGTCGACGACATCACCGATCTCGTCCAGGCGCAGCGTTCTTCGGCCTGGGCGGATGTGGCGCGACGGATCGCGCATGAGATCAAGAACCCCCTGACGCCGATCCAGCTCTCGGCCGAGCGCATCAGGCGCCGCTACGGCAAGGTCATCACCGAGGATCGCGAGGTCTTCGACCAGTGCACCGACACCATCATCCGCCAGGTTGAGGACATCGGCCGCATGGTCGACGAATTCTCGGCCTTCGCCCGCATGCCGAAGCCGGAGATGAAGGCGATCGACCTGCGTGAGTCGCTGCGCGAGGCCTCCTTCCTGGTCGAGGTCAGCCGCCCCGACATCGCCTTCGAGCGCGATTTCGGCAGCGAGCCGTTGAAGGGCACTTTCGACAGCCGCTTGATGGCGCAGGCCTTCGGCAACGTCATCAAGAACGCCGCCGAGGCGATCGATGGACTTGATCCGGCAGATCGTTCGGACGGCACAATCCGGATTCAAGCCGGGCGCCAAGATGGCGCCATACGAATCGACGTTATCGACAACGGCAAGGGGCTGCCGCGCGAGAATCGCCAAAGGCTTCTCGAGCCCTATATGACGACGCGCGAGAAGGGGACCGGGCTCGGCCTCGCTATCGTCAAGAAGATTGTGGAGGACCATGGCGGCCGTCTCGAATTGCACGACGCGCCAGCGGATTTCCATGGTGGCCGGGGCGCGATGATCTCGATCATCCTGCCGCCGGCGACGGTCGTAGCCGCGCCGCCACGCGGTGAAGGTCGAAACGAACACGAACGAGAAACTGAAAAGGTCGGTAATGGCGTCTGACATTCTCATAGTCGATGACGAGGAAGACATCCGCGAACTTGTCGCCGGTATCCTGAGCGACGAGGGTCATGAAACCCGTACGGCGCATGACGCCGACAGCGCGCTTGCGGCGATCGCCGACCGCGCGCCGCGGCTGATTTTCCTCGACATCTGGCTGCAGGGCTCTCGCCTCGACGGCCTGGCGCTGCTCGACGAGATCAAGACCATGCACCCGAACATGCCGGTCGTGATGATCTCCGGCCATGGCAACATCGAAACGGCGGTGTCGGCCATCCGACGCGGCGCCTACGACTTCATCGAGAAGCCGTTCAAGGCCGATCGCCTCATCCTGATCGCCGAGCGCGCTCTGGAGACGTCCAAGCTGCGGCGCGAGGTATCCGACCTCAAGCAGCGCAGCGGCGAGACCTTCGATCTGATCGGCATGTCGTCGGCCATGAGCCAGCTGCGGCAAACCATCGAACGCGTCGCGCCGACCAACAGCCGCGTCATGATCGTCGGCCCGTCCGGCTCCGGCAAGGAGCTGACGGCGCGCGCCATCCACGCCCTGTCATCGCGCAAGGCCGGCCCGTTCGTGACGCTGAGCGCGGCCACCATCACGCCCGAGCGTATGGAAATCGAACTGTTCGGCACCGAATCGAACGGCACCGAGCGCAAGGTCGGTGCGCTGGAGGAAGCGCATCGCGGCATCCTCTATATCGACGAAGTCGCCGACATGCCGCGCGAAACGCAAAACAAGATCCTGCGTGTGCTGGTCGAGCAGCAGTTCGAGCGGGTAGGCGGCACCAAGCGCGTCAAGGTCGATGTCCGCATCATCTCCTCCACCTCGCAAAACCTGGAGGCGATGATCGCCGACGGCCGCTTCCGTGAGGACCTCTACCACCGCTTGGCGGTGGTTCCGGTCATGGTGCCCGGGCTTGCCGAGCGGCGCGAGGACATTCCCTATCTCGTCGACAATTTCATGAAGCAGATCGCACGCCAGGCCGGCATCAAGCCGCGCCGCATCGGCGACGATGCGCTTGCCGTGCTGCAGGCCCACAACTGGCCGGGCAACGTTCGCCAGCTGCGCAACAATGTCGAGCGGTTGATGATCCTGGCGCGAGGGGAAAATCCCGATGCTCCGATCACCGCCGACCTTCTGCCCTCCGAGATCGGCGACGTGATGCCACGCACGCCCAATCAGTCGGACCAGCACATAATGGCGCTGCCGTTGCGCGAGGCGCGCGAGCAATTCGAGAAGGACTATCTGATCGCCCAGATAAACCGCTTCGGCGGCAACATCTCGAAGACGGCCGAGTTCATCGGCATGGAGCGGTCGGCCCTGCATCGCAAGCTGAAGTCGCTAGGCGTGTAAAAGCAATTCCAGGAAAAGTGCGTAGCGGTTTTTCCGCCCGGAAATTCGTAAGACTCCCGGAGCTGGCTTGGCCCACGCGATTGTTCATTACGGCCGGGGCGGAATCGCCTAAGAAAGCCCGATATTTCCCTGAGGATGCCCATGCCGCGCATTGCCTATGTCAACGGGCGCTATGTCGTCCATTCCCAAGCCAGCGTCCATATCGAGGACCGCGGCTACCAGTTCGCCGACGGCGTCTATGAGGTCTGCGAGGTGTCGCGCGGCCATATCGTCGACATGCCGCGCCATCTTGCCCGGCTCGAGCGCTCGCTAAAGGAACTGTCGATCGCCTGGCCGGTATCGGAAGGCGTGCTGCCGCTGCTTCTGCGCGAGGTGGTCAACCGCAACGGCGTGGTCAACGGCCTTGTCTATGTGCAGGTGACGCGCGGCGTCGCCAGCCGCGAGTTCGTTTTTCCGCCGGCAGGCACGAAATCTTCCCTGGTCATAACCGCCAGGAAAGCCGATCCGGCGGCGAATGCGAAGCGGGTGGAGGCCGGCATCAAGGTCATCACCGTGCCTGAGAATCGCTGGGACCGCGTCGACATCAAGAGCACGGGCCTTTTGCCCAATGTGCTTGCCAAGCAGAAGGCCAAGGAAGCCGGCGCCCAGGAAGCCTGGTTCGTCGACGGCGATGGCAACGTCAAGGAAGGCGGCTCGTCAAACGCCTGGATTGTCACAAGGGACGGCGTCCTGGTGACCCGGCCGGCCGAGCACGGCATCCTGCGCGGCATCACCCGCACGACGCTTTTCGATGTCGCCGCCAAGCTCGGGCTCAAGATCGAGGAGCGCGGTTTTTCGGTCACTGAGGCCAAGGCTGCCAGGGAGGCGTTCATCAGTTCGGCAACCACAATCGCCATGCCGGTGGTCGAAATCGACGGTGCGCCAATCGCAAATGGCTATCCTGGCTCTATGACACTTTCGTTGCGGCAGGCTTTTTTTGACGTTGCGGAAAAAAGTCCAGCCTGATAACCGCACAACTGGAGTTAACCTCAACTATCTCGTTCTGCTTGCCTTTGTATCGGCAAGAGGGGGTTTGCGCGCTTGACACGTGCCGCGTAATTTGGCGCATTGGCTGCAAACCGAAGGGGATCGGCGAAAGACAAGAAAAATGGCGGAACGATCGCAAAACCTTCAGGACCTGTTCCTGAATTCAGTTCGCAAGAGCAAAAATCCACTTACCATCTTCCTCATCAACGGCGTGAAGCTGACCGGCGTCGTCACTTCGTTCGACAATTTTTGTGTGTTGTTGCGGCGTGACGGGCACTCCCAGCTCGTCTACAAGCACGCCATTTCCACGATCATGCCGAGCCAGCCGGTTCAGATGTTCGATGGCGAGGAAAGCCAGGGCGCCTGATTGGCACGTGATAAGGACGCGGACCGCAGCGTTCGCGGAAAACAAGGACATCAACTCGGGCCGGAAGCCAAGGATCCGACCCGGGCCGTCGTCATTGTGCCGGTGCTTACCCGCCAGCCGCGCGGCGACGATGAGTCGAGCCGCCCGCGGCTGAGCCGCTCGGCCGATGCCCGCCACGATGAAGCGGTCGGGCTAGCAAGCGCCATCGACCTCAACCCGGTCCACACCGCGGTGGTGACGGTCGCCGACCCGCGGCCGGCCACGCTGCTCGGCAGCGGCAAGGTGGCCGAGTTCGCCGACATCGTGAAAGAACGCAAGGCGGAGCTGGTCATTGTCGACCATCCGCTGACGCCGGTTCAGCAGCGCAATCTCGAAAAGGAGCTGAACGCCAAGGTGCTCGACCGTACCGGGCTCATTCTCGAGATCTTCGGCGAGCGGGCGCGCACCAAGGAAGGCACGCTGCAGGTCGAGCTTGCGCATCTCAACTACCAGAAGGGCCGGCTGGTGCGCAGTTGGACCCACCTCGAACGGCAGCGCGGCGGCGCCGGTTTCCTCGGCGGCCCCGGCGAAACCCAGATCGAATCCGACCGCCGCATCCTGCAGGACAAGATCACCAAGCTGAAGCACGAGCTGGAAACGGTGCGGCGCACGCGCGACCTGCACCGCGCCAAGCGCAAGAAGGTGCCTTTTCCGGTGGTGGCGATCGTCGGCTACACCAATGCCGGCAAGTCGACGCTGTTCAACCGGCTGACCGGGGCAGGGGTGCTGGCCGAGGACATGCTGTTCGCCACGCTCGACCCCACCTTGCGGCGCGTGCGGCTGCCGCACGGCACGCCGATCATCCTGTCGGATACGGTCGGCTTCATCTCCGACCTGCCGACGCATCTGGTGGCCGCCTTCCGGGCGACGCTGGAAGAGGTGGTCGAGGCCGATCTGGTGCTGCACCTGCGCGACATCTCCGATCCGGACACGGCGGCCCAGGCTGAGGATGTCGAACGCATCCTTGCCGATCTCGGCGTCGACGCCGCCGACACGAACCGCGTGATCGAGGTCTGGAACAAGATCGACCTGCTCGACGAAGGCAATCGCGAGCGGCTGCTTGCGGAGGGCGCGAGCGGCAAGTCGCCGCCGATCGCGATTTCGGCGGTGACCGGCGAGGGACTGGACACGCTGAAGGCGCTCATCGAGACGCGCGTGTCGGGCGAGCTGGAAACGATGACGGTGACGTTGAGCCCGGCCCAGCTCGGCCAGGTCGACTGGCTGTACCGCAATGGCGACATCGTTTCGCGCACCGACAATGAGGACGGCAGCGTCACTCTCTCGCTCACGGCCACGCACAGCGCCCGGCAGGAGATCGAGAGCCGCCTGCATCGTAAGAACGGCAGCTAACCGGCTGATTACCTGGCGCTTTTGGCTTGCTGCCAGAGCGCTTCCATCTCGTCGAGCGTCGCCTTCTCGAGCGAACCGCCCGAAGCCGCCAGGGCCTGCTCGACATAGTGGAAGCGGGAGCGGAACTTTTCATTGGTGCCGTTGAGCGCCGCTTCCGAATCGAGCTTGAGATGGCGGCCGAGATTGACGATGGCAAACAACATGTCGCCGAACTCGTCCTTGATCGGCGCGGCATCCCCCGTGGTGAGCGCTTCGCGCAATTCGCCGATTTCCTCCTCGATTTTGTCCAGGATGGGGGCAGCCTCGCTCCAATCGAAGCCGACGCGCGCTGCCTTCTCCTGCAGCTTGAGCGCGCGTGTCAGGGCAGGGAGCGCCACCGGAACGCTGTCGAGATAACCCTTGCCGTGATCTTCCGGATCGAGCCCGCGCGCGATGCGGGCACTGCGCTTTTCAGCCTTCTCCTCAGCCTTGATCTTCTCCCACATGCCCTTGGCCATGCCGGCGCTGCGCGCCTTCTCATCGCCGAAGACGTGCGGATGGCGGCGGATCATCTTGATGGTGATGGCCTCGACGACATCACCGAAAGCGAACTCTCCGATCTCCTCGGCCATCTGCGCATGGTAGACGACCTGCAGCAGCAGATCGCCCAGTTCCTCGCGCAGGTCGTCGAAATCGCCGCGCGCGATCGCGTCGGCCACTTCATAGGCTTCCTCGATCGTGTAGGGCGCGATGGTCGAAAAGTTCTGCTCGATATCCCACGGGCAGCCGGTCTTCGGCGCGCGCAACGCGGCCATGATCTCGATCAGCCGGGAAATGTCTTTCGAGGGTTTCATGGCCTCAAGCTAGCGCGCGGCCCGCAAGTCGGCCATCCCGGCGGCTCGCCGGCGTGACTTGTCCACAGCTGTCGCGGGCTTCAGTCGAGCACTGAGACGATCGCCTTTGCGAGATCGTCCATGCCGTCCTCGGGCAGGCCGGCCACGTTGATGCGGCTGTCACCGACCATATAGACGGCGTGCTCGGTGCGCAGGCGCTCGACCTGTGCCTCCGTCAGTCCGAGGCGGGAGAACATGCCACGATGGCTGGCGACGAAATCGAAGCGGTCCGAGTTGGACTGCCGGCGCAACGCTTCGGCGAAGGCGACGCGGAGCCTCAGCATGCGCAGCCGCATCTCCTCGAGCTCCGTCTCCCAATCTTTCCTCAGGCCGGCGTCTTCCAGCACCATGCGCACCGCCGCGGCGCCATGATCCGGCGGCATCGAATAAAGCGCCCGCGCCGCCGCCAGCATCTGGCTCATCGCCACATCGGCCTGCGCGCCGTCCTTGGCCATGATCATCGCAGCCCCCACGCGGTCGCGATAGACGGCGAAATTCTTCGAGCAGCTCGAAGCGACAACCATCTCCGGCACCTTGTCGGCCAAGAGCCGCAGACCCGCGGCATCGGCGTCCAGGCCCTCGCCAAATCCCTGATAGGCGATGTCGACGAAAGGCAGCAGGCCGCGCTCCAGGAGAACGTCGGCGACCTTCGCCCACTGATCGAGATCGAGATTGGCGCCGGTCGGGTTGTGGCAGCAGCCATGCAGCAGCACGACATCGCCGCTGTTGGCAGTCCTGAGCGTTGCCAGCATGTCGTCGAAGCGCACAGCGCCGGAGGCGGCATCGAAATAGGGATAGTTGCGAACCTCAAGGCCGGCGGCCCGCATCACGGGCGGATGGTTCGGCCAGGTCGGGTCGGAAAGCCACACCGTCGCACCGGGACGCGTGCGCTGCAGCAGCTCTGCCACCAGCCTGAGCGCGCCGGAGCCGCCCGGCGCCTGTGCGGCGCGGATGCGCGAACGGTCGGACTTCTCGCCAAAGGCGAGATTGATCATGGCGGCGTTGAAGCCGGTGTCGCCGGCAAGGCCGAGATAGGTCTTGGTGTCCTGGCTCGCCAGCAGCCGCTTCTCGGCCTCGCGCACGGCGCGCATCACCGGCGTCTTGCCGTCGATGTCCTTGTAGACGCCGACGCCGAGGTCGACTTTGCCCGGACGTGGATCGTTGCGGTAGAGGCCGATCAGGGCAAGGATCTTGTCGGCGGCCGCGGGCTGCAGGGTCTCGAACATCGAAAAGGACTCCAATGGCGGCGGAGTGATACGCAAATCGATCCCGCCGCGCCAGCGGTTTCCTCAGCGCGCCGCCGATGCCTAAAGAAAATGCCGGGCAGGGGATTAAATTCCCTACATGCTCCGTAAACAGGGCATGAAACGGTCGATGGCACGCTTCGATATTGTCGGGCAGTTGGGCTCGCTGCGGCGTTACGCGCGCTCGCTGACGCGCGACAGCACTGATGCCGAGGATCTTGTCCATGACGCGCTGGTGCGCGCCTATGAGCGGCGCGCAACCTTTCGCTCGGGCGGTAATCTGCGCGCCTGGCTCTTGGCGATCGTGCACAACATCTTCATCGACCGCATGCGCTCGCGCCGCTCCGAGACGGCGCGCATCGAACAGGCCGGCCTGGTCGCCGACCAGAGCGTGCCGGCCTCGCAGGACCATTCCGTGCGCCTGTCGCAGGTCCGGGAAGCGTTTCTTTCGCTCCCCGAGGAACAGCGCTCCGCGCTCCATCTCGTCGCCATCGAGGGGCTGTCCTATCAGCAGGCGGCGGAGGTCATCGGCGTGCCGCTCGGAACCTTGATGTCGCGCATCGGCCGCGCGCGCGCCGCGCTGCGCGAGATGGAGGAGGGCGCGCCGCAGAAAGCCAAGCCGCATCTCAGGATCGTGGGAGACGATCAATGACCGTCATTGTCGACCCCGTAACCGATGCCGATCTCGACGCCTATGTCGACGACCAGTTGGATGTCGCCCGCCGCATCGAGGTCGAGGCGCACCTCGCCGCGCGCCCGGAAGCGGCGGCGCGCGTGATGTCGGACCTGAGGACGCGCGACGAACTGCGCGTCGCGCTTGCCGGACCTGTCGGCACGGCGCGTCCGGCCACGACCGAAGCGGCGCGGCGGCTGGAAAGGGCCCTTGCCAGGGGGCGTATGCTTGCCGTGCTGCAGCGCGCCGCGGCGGCGGCCGTGCTGGTCGCGGCAGGCTGGCTTGCCAACGGCATCTTTGGGCCAATCGCGGTGACCAAGGTGGTCGCCTCGACGCAGCCGCCGGCCTATGTCGAGGATGCGGTGAGAGCGCACCGGACGACCTTGATGCGCGAGACAATGCCGTCGCAGCGGGAAGCGCCGGGCTATGATGCCGACGAGATCCGCGCGGCCACCGCAATCGTCATGCCGTCGCTGCCCGACGACTGGAAGATCCGCGACGTCCAGGTCTATCCCTCGCAATTCGGGCCGAGCGTCGAGATGGCGGTCCAGACCGAGGACCTCGGCCTTGTCTCGCTGTTCGCCATCAGGCCGGGCACGTTCGACGTCGTGAAGCCGACGGTCGCGCCCGCCGACGACATTTCAACCGCCTATTTCCAGATCGGCGAGGTCGCCTATGCGGTGGTCGGGCGCGGCGACGCCGGCAGCCTCGACCGTGCCGCCGAGAAACTCGCCAGAACTCTCTACTGAGAACCAAGGAGAACCAAATGAACAGCCCCAATCTGGGATACCGAATGGGCACCGGCGTCCAGGCCGGAGCCGTCTATGACGAGGGCCTGCGCAAGCACATGCTGCGCGTCTACAACTATATGGGCCTCGGTCTCGTCGTCACCGGCCTCGTCGCCTTCTTCGTGGCCTCGACGCCGGCGCTCTACGTGCCGATCTTCTCCAGCCCGCTGAAATGGGTGGTGATGTTGGCGCCGCTCGCCTTCGTCATGCTCTTCTCGTTCAAGATGCAGACCATGTCGGCGGCGAGCGCGCAGACGATGTTCTGGGCCTTCTGCGCCGTCATGGGCTTGTCGCTCGCCTCGGTGTTCCTGCTCTTCACCTCGACCAGCATCGCGCGCACCTTCTTCATCGCCGCCACGATGTTCGGCGCCACCAGCCTTTACGGCTACACGACCAGGCGCGACCTGACGCAGTTCTCGTCCTTCTTGATCATGGGCCTGATCGGCGTGGTGATCGCCAGCCTCGTCAACCTGTTCCTCGGCTCGACCGCGCTGCAATTCGCCATCTCGGTGATCGGCATCGCCGTCTTCGTCGGCCTCACCGCCTGGGACACGCAGACCATCAAGGAGCAGTATGCGGAGAATTTCGATGCCGAATCGCAGCAGAAGCTCGCCGTCTTCGGCGCCTTCTCGCTGTATCTGAACTTCATCAACATCTTCCAGCTGCTCCTGAATTTCACCGGCGAGCGCGAATAGCCCGGGCCGTAGCAGGCAACACTGACCTCGGCGTGGCCGGAGGGAAACCTCCGGCCATTTTTGTCGACCGCGCCCAAAGCGTCCACGACCAAGGTGGATCTGCTTGCCGTGCTTGAGTTCACGCGCGCCCTTTTGCTAGCCTGCCGGCCCAACCAGCCAGCCAAGAGGACGCAATGGAACAGGTGACGCTTCACGCTGACGGGATCTCGGCGACCGTCGTCGGGCAGGGGGCCGAGCTGGTCTCGCTACGCGATGGCGACGGCACCGAGCTTCTGTGGCAGGCAGGCCCCGCCTGGCGGCGCCACTCGCCGGTCCTGTTTCCGATCGTCGGCCGGCTGAAGGGCGATCAGCTGCGCCATCGCGGTCAAACCTATCCGATGACGCAGCATGGCTTTGCCCGCGACCGGCGCTTTGCCTGGGCGGAGAAGGGGCCGACCTCCTGCACATTGGTGCTGTCGGATGACGCCGAAACGCGGACGCACTACCCCTTCGCCTTCCGCATCGCCATCGGCTACGAGCTGAAACCCCGGCAGCTCGGCGTGACCTTCGAGATCACCAACACCGGCGACGAGCCGCTGCCGGCCTCGATCGGCGCGCATCCGGCCTTTAACTGGCCGCTGCTGCCGGAATTGCCCAAGGAAGCCTATCAGCTGACCTTCGCCAAGGATGAAGCTGCGCCCGTCCGCCGCCTGAAGGACGGCCTGCTGCTGCCGAACCCACTACCGACGCCGGTCGAGGGAAAGACGCTGCCGCTGTCCGAAAAATTGTTCGTCGACGACGCCGTCATCCTCGACAAGCCGGCCAGCACCAGCGTGCGCTACACCGCCGAGCGCGGGCCGGCGATCGAGATGTCGTGGCAAGGCTTCAACGAGCTGGGCATCTGGTCCAAGCCCGGCGGCGCGCCTTTCCTGTGCATCGAGCCCTGGCACGGTATCGCCAGTCCCGCCGATTTCGACGCCGAGTTCGCCGACAAGCCGGGTGTCATGCTGATCGAACCGGGCGCCCGGCGCGTCCTGAGCTACCGGATCGGCCTCAGCCGGGAACTGTAGGGCATGGCATACGCCATCAAGACCGGGGTCGAGGACACGCGGGCGAGAACGTTTCGTCTTCGCCGCCCAGAAGACCATGTATGGCGGCAAGCGCATTGCCGAAGGCGACGTCGTCTTCCTGTTCGCCAGCGAGAACGAAGGCGGGCAGGGGCTGATCGCGCGCGGCCTCGTGACCTCATCAGAGGCCACACCCAGGCATCCCGATCTCGAACGGCAGATGCCGCGGGTCAGTGTCTCAGTCCGCCGTACCGCCCTGGCGACGAAACGGCTGGGCCGCAATGAGCTCAAGCGCTTCAGGGACTGGAAGGACGGCCGGCCCGAGACCGAGCTCAATTTCAAATTCTACCGCCAGGCGACGAACAAGATCGTCGACATCTCGGACGCGACGGCGGCATTTCTCGAAGGGTTTCTCTAGCTCCGGTTTCTTCCGATGCTAGCCCTCCAAGCGCGGCTGCCGCACGATCGCAGCTATCGCGTTGACGAGAAGCCTCGAAGCGGTCAGCGCTGACAGGCCATCAATGTCAGCGGGAGGGTAGAACTCGACAAGGTCGAATCCAGCGATCCTGGCCCGCTTGCCGAGGCCCGCGATCAGGTCGATCGCTTGCGTGTAGGTGAGGCCGCCAGGCGTGCGCGCCGCCACGCCCTGCATGATCGAGAGATCGAGGCTGTCGCAGTCTAGGGTGACGACGACACGCGCTCCTTCCGGAATGTGGCGCAAAGCGGCTTCGACGCCATGGGCGTGAACTTCCCGCGCGGTGACGAAGCGGCTGCCATAGCGCCGCGCCGCTTCGATTTCGGCGGGACGTGCGCTGCCGACGCTGCGCAGGCCGACCTGCACCATGCCGGCGACATGCCGCATCTCGCTCGCCCGGCGCATCGGGCTTGAATAGCCGTAGCGTTCGCCATGCACCTCGTCACGCCAGTCGATATGGGCGTCGATCTGCAAGACCCAGACCGGCCCGTGTTCGCCAAAACCAGCAAGGAAGGGGATGGTGGCGGAACAATCGCTGCCGAGCAGGATCGGCACGGCCGCCATCAACAGCACCTCGCGCGTCTTCGCCTCGATCCGGCTCCTGTTGCCGGCATTGTCATGCATGGCTGTTGCGACGTTGCCACCATCGACACAGCAGACCGGCCGGCCGGCGAACAGCGGACCGCCGAGGTCGAAATCCCAATGCTCGACGAGCGGGGCATCCTCCTGGCTCGCTCGGCGGATGGCGTCGGCTGCCGAGGCGTCGCCACCATTGTGCCCGCCGGGATAAGCGGTGCAGTGATCTGCCCCGAAAATCACCGCGGCAAGTGCCCGTCGGCGAGGCGATCGGGAAAGCCGAGAAAGGAAGCGGTCATTTTCTGGATGCTTTCGTTGTTGCGCCGCAGCGCGCGACAGTCTGGGGTAGGGTAGTTGCTTCGGCTGGGAGTTTTGCGACAATCCGCGTCTTAGGCAACAAGATGGGGCTGCAGCAATGAGGAGTGTTCTAATGCTTGCCAGTGTTGGTGTGCTCCTTGCCACCTTATCGCCTGTGACAGCCGTGGAGAAACTGCGCGCTTCGGACAAGGCGGCGCTTGCCGAATGCCTGAAATATGTCGGCGATTTTCAAGGTGGCGTTCCCGGCGTGAACGATACGCCGACACCGGCGATTCACATCGACAACACCATCAAGCTCGCCGGACACGAGCCCGCCTCGTGCATCAACTACGTGACCGAGCTGTGCTCCTTCGAGAGCGATGACGGCCGCTCGCAGCTCGGATTGATCGATTGCGCGAACCGCGAGGTCGGCGTGTGGGAGGATCGTCTCAACACGACATATGCGGCGCTGATGGCCAAGGCCGCGCCCAAGGCTCGCGACGGCTACCGCAAGATGCAGCGCGCCTGGATCGCTTATCGCGACGCGCGATGCTCGGCGGAAGCGTCCGCCGAAACCGTCAACACCGATCGCCAGAACAACATCATGGTCAGCTGCGCGCTCAACGCGACGGCTCGGCAGGCGCTGATCCTCGATGATGAGTTGTCGGACCTGCAGTGATCGGGCTGCAAGGAAGGGCGGCCGGGTTGAGATTGCGGCACAGCGCCATAAGTCGCATAAGATGGATTATGGAACTTGCGTATTACTCACTCGGAGAATTGCCGCGGCTCGCCATTGGCGCCATTGGCGACAAACACTGTGGACTGCTGAGTGCGCCGCCTCGCGAATTCGGGCTACCAGCCAAACGCGCGAATGACGGGCTGCGACACCGACTGAGCGGCTGTCGCTATCACTCTGACTCATAAGGAATTTCAACCACCATGCCATCATAGGCCGGCACCACGTGCTCCGGCGTCTCGACCATCACCACGGCGTAGTCCAGCGGCACATGCATATGCGTCAGCACGGCCTTGTTCGGAGCCAGCCTTTCGATCCAGCCGAGCGCCTGGCCAAGCGACAGATGGCTGGGATGGGTGTTGTACTGCAGCGCGTCGATCACCAGCATGTCGAGGCCCAGCAACCGCTCGGCCGTGGCGGCCGGGAAGTCGCTGATATCCGGGCAGTAGGCAAGCCCGCCGATGCGGAAGCCCAGCGAAATGATGTCGCCATGGATCTGCGGCAGCGGCTCAAAGGTGAGGGCGCCCCCCTCGCCTTCGATCACCACCGGTCTCGCGTGATCGATGATATGGGCCTTGACGATCGGCGGATAGGCGCTGCCGGGCGGCGTCTCGAAGCAATAGCCGAAGGCCTGGCGCAGCCGCTCCATCGTCGGTTCGTCGGCGTGGATGTCGATCCTGTGCCGCTGGTCGTGCACAAAACCGCGCAGGTCATCGATGCCATGGATATGGTCGGCATGCGGATGGGTATAGACGACGGCGTCGATACGCCGGACCGAAGCCATCAGCATCTGCTGGCGAAAATCCGGTCCCGTGTCGATGACGACTGTGGTGCGCGCGCCATTGGTTGCAATCCGCTCGACCAGGGCCGCCGTGCGCATGCGCCGGTTCTTCGGATTCGCGGGATCGCAATTGCCCCAATCGCCGGTGATGCGCGGCGTGCCGGGCGATGAGCCGCAGCCAAGGATGGTGAAGCGCAGCCGGTCGCTCATGTCCGCGCCATGTCCGGGCGCGGCATCTTGGTGAACAGCCTGAAGAAATTGCCGGTGGTGATATCGGCGATCTCGGTTTCGCTGACACCGATGGTCTCGGCAAGAACCTTCGCCGTGTTCGTGACATAGGCCGGTTCGTTGCGTTTCCCCCGGTGCGGGATCGGCGCGAGGTAGGGCGCGTCGGTCTCGACCAGCAGCCGGTCAGGCGGAACATCGGCTGCGATAGCGCGCAACTCGGGGGAATTCCTGAAGGTCAGGATGCCTGAGAAGGAGACATAGCCGCCCAGCGCCACGCCGACTTCGGCCAGCCTGCGTCCAGACGAAAAACAGTGCAGAATGAAGGGAAAGGCGCCCTTCCCTGTCTCGTCCTCGAGGATCGACGCCATGTCGTCGTCGGCATTGCGCGCATGGATGACCAACGGCAGGCCGGTCCGGCGCGCAGCGGCGATATGGGTGCGAAAACCTTGCGCCTGCGCATCGCGCGGCGCCTCGTCGTAATGGTAATCCAGCCCAGCCTCTCCGATCGCCACCACCTTTGGATGCTCGGCTAGCAGCACCAGCTCGTCGGCGGTGACGTCGAGTTCTTCCGCCGCATTGTGCGGATGAGTGCCGACCGAGCAATAGACTTCGTTGAAAGTTTCAGCGATTTCAAGGATCTGCTGGAAGCGCCTCACGCGCGTCGAGATCGTGACCATGCGGCCTATCCCGGCGGCGAGAGCGCGGGCGACGATAGCCGCCCGCTCTTCGGCGAAGTCCGGAAAGTCGAGATGGCAGTGGCTGTCGACCAGCATCAGGCGCCCTGCTCGACATAACGCGGGAACACGCCCTCAGGCGCCGGCAAGGCGGCGCCGGGCACCAGCGCGTGGTCGGCATGGGCGTGCTCGAAAGCACGCTTGCCCGCAGGCACGGCCAGCAGGTCGAGCAGCTTGGCCGCCGATCCCGGAATGAAGGGCTGGCAAAGGAGTGCCACGCGTCGCACCAGTTCGGCCGTTGTCCACAAGACCGTTTCCATCCGCTCCGGATTGGTCTTCTTCAGCGCCCACGGCTCCTGGGAAGCGAAATAGCGGTCCGCTTCCGCCACCACGCCGAAGATCGCCGCCAGCGCCAGATGGATGCCCTGCTCCGCCATCGCCCGGCGCGAAACGGCCAGCGCTTCGATCGCCTGGTCGAGGATCGCCGCATCGGCCTCCGCCAGCTCGCCGCGCCTCGGCACCGCGCCGCCGCAATTCTTGGCGATCATCGACAGCGACCGCTGCGCCAGATTGCCAAGGCCGTTGGCGAGATCCGCGTTGGTGCGGTTGACGATCGCCTCATGGCTGTAGTTGCCATCCTGGCCGAACGGCACCTCGCGCAGGAAGAAATAGCGCACCTGGTCGACGCCGTAATGGTCCACCATCGTGAACGGGTCGATGACGTTGCCGACCGATTTCGACATCTTCTCGCCGCGGTTGAACAGGAAGCCGTGGCCGAAAACGCGCTTCGGCAGCGGAATTCCAGCCGACATCAGGAAAGCCGGCCAATAGACCGCGTGGAAGCGCACGATGTCCTTGCCGATGATGTGCGCGTCGGCTGGCCAGAAACGCCATTTCTCATCGTTTTCATTGGGATAGCCGACGCCGGTGATGTAGTTGGTCAAGGCGTCGACCCACACATACATCACATGCTTCTCGTCGCCAGGCACCGGCACGCCCCAGTCGAAGGTGGTGCGCGAGACCGACAGGTCCTTCAGCCCGGATTTGACGAAGCTCATCACCTCGTTGCGACGCTCGGCCGGACCGATAAAATCGGGCTGGCTCTCGTAGAGCGCGAGGAGCTTGTCCTGGTAGGCCGACAGGCGGAAGAAATAGCTTTCCTCCTCGACCCATTCGACAGGCGTCCCCTGCGGCCCGTAGCGCACATTGTCGGCGCGGACCTCGGTCTCCTCTTCGCCGTAATAGGCCTCGTCGCGCACCGAATACCAGCCGGCATAGCCGCCCTTGTAGATGTCGCCATTGGCGGCCATCGCCTTCCAGATCGCCTGGGAGGACGCATAATGCCGTTCCTCGGTGGTGCGGATGAAATCGTCGTTGGAAGCGTTCAGCGCGCTCGCCATGCGCTTGAACTCGGCCGAATTGCGGTCGGCGAGCTCGCGCGCCGCGATGCCTTCCTTGCGCGCCGTCTGCAGCATCTTGATGCCGTGCTCGTCGGTGCCGGTCAGGAAGAACACGTCCTTGCCGTCGAGCCGCTGGAAGCGGGCAAGCGCGTCGGTGGCGATCAGCTCATAGGCATGGCCGATATGCGGCTTGCCGTTCGGATAGGAGATCGCGGTCGTGATGTAGAATGTGTCGCGTGACATGAATGAACCGTCATGAATATCTGAATGTGAGTTGTGGCGGTGGATATCGCATCGGAACGTCGATTGCCATCCCGAGGTCAATGCATGCCGCCCGAAAGTGGGCCAACGGCATGCATCGAACGAGCCGTCACATTCGCATCGCAGAATTCAGGCGGTCGATCATGGTCAGGGCGTGCTGCTTCTTGTCGAGGTTGTAGGTCTCGGCCTCAGATATCGTGTTAAGCGCCTCCTGCCAAGCCTCGGACAGCGTTTTGGCCCTGGCGAGGTCGCCGGACAGCGCCGCTTCGCTGGCGGCGGCCGAAAGCAGATCGAGCGCGCGGCGATTGAAGATGTCGAACTGGATCGCCTGGTCGCGTCCCGCCACGGCCTCGGCGAGGCGGTGGGCGCCGGCAATGTCGGGCTTCCCGGCCGTCACCAGTGCGTCGAGCGCGCCGGCGATCTCCAGCCCGCCATATTGGGTGAGCAGGATGGCGTTGCGCGCGCTGCCCCCTGCCCGCTCGGCGAGCGCCGCGCGTGCGGCCGCATCATCCGGCGGCGGCGGTTCGATAGTCTCCAGCACCGCAATCAGCTCGTCAGCGGCCAAAGGCGCCAGCCGCACCATCTGGCAACGCGAGCGGATCGTCGGCAGCAGGCTGCCCGGCGCGTGCACGATCAGAATGAACAAGGTGCGCGCCGGCGGCTCCTCGAGATTCTTGAGCAAGGCATTGGCGGCGTTGGTGTTCATGTCGTCGGCCGGGTCGACGATGACGACGCGGTAGCTGCCGTCATGCGAGGTCATCGACAGGAAGCGGCTGACCCTGCGGATTTCGTCCACAGTCAGCACCGTCTTGAAGCTCTTGGTCTTGTCGTTGGCGGGGCGCGTCAGATGCAGCACGCCCGGATGCGCGCCGGTGGCGATCTGGCGAAACAGCGGGGACGCCGGATCGGGAACGGCAAGCGTGTCGGGCGCCGTCCTGTAATCCGGATATTTCAGAAGATGGTGCGCCAGATGGAACGCCAGCGTCGCCTTGCCGATGCCGAGCGGCCCGGCAAAGATCAGCGCATGCGGCAGCTTGCCCGCGCGGTAGGCGCCAGCGAGCATCCCAGCCGCCGTCGCGTGGCCGATCAGCCGCGGCGTTTCAGCCGGCTCGGGCACGCCGTCCAGCGTGTCGTGCTGCTCTGGGGCGATGCGTTCGAAGATCATGCCGGCGCCGTCTCGATCCTTTGCGCCGGCGTCCTCTCTTCCAGCGCCGCGAAGACGGCGGCGGTGACGACATTTTCCACCGTATCGGGATCGGCGGCCGCGTCGATGACGATGCAGCGCTCCGGCTCCGCCGCGGCGATGGCCAGGAAAGCCTCGCGCCGCCGCCGGTGGATGGCCAAGGTCTCCTTCTCGAAGCGATCGGCGGCGTCACCGGCGCCGCGCCGCGCGGCCGCCCGCTTCAGGCCTTCAGCCGGATCGATGTCGAAGATCAGCGTCATGTCCGGCATGAAGCCGTTGATGGCCACCGCCTCCAGCGCCTTCATGAAATCGGCATCAAGACCGCCCGTGACACCCTGATAGACTCGCGAGGAATCGATGAAGCGGTCGCACAGCACGATCGAGCCGCGCTCGACCGCCGGCCGGATGACCTGCTCGACATGGTCGGAGCGCGCGGCGGCGAACAGGATTGCCTCCATCTTCGGGCCGAACGGCTCGGCCGCGCCGGACAGAAGCACGTGCCTTACCGCCTCGGCGCCAGGCGATCCACCCGGCTCGCGGCTGACCAGCACCTCGTATTTCTTGGCGCGCATGCGCCGCGCCAGCCGCTCGATCTGCGTCGACTTGCCTGCTCCTTCGCCGCCCTCGAAGGTAATGAAAAATCCGCTCGCCAATCGAGACTGCCTTTGCCCGTGCTGGCCGCTGTCATAGCTCCCGTCCGACAAAAGGTCCACGAACTTGCCCGATCACAAATGTTTCTGACGCAGCCAGCCGACAGCGAGTTCCTTGGCCGCGTCGAGCGCACGCTGCGGCAGCGTGCCCACCTTCACCGATTCGGCGGCATAGAGCGGCGTCTGCTGGCTCAGCGTATCGCCTATCCAAACGCGCAGCTCACCGACCGGTTGCCCTTCCTCGACCGGCGCCGACACTGGACCCTGATAGACGATCCTGGCGGTCAGCTTGTCGCGGTTGGCTATCGGCAGAAAGATGTCCACGGGGCCCTTGGCTTTCAAGGCCAGGCCGGATTTGGCGCCGCCGAAGACCTGCGCTTCCCCGACCACCTCGTCCTTGGCGAAGATCTCGGTCTTCTGGAATGACCGCGAGCCCCAGTCGAGCAGCTTGCGCGCCTCTTCGGAGCGTTCGCGGTCATTCGCCAGCCCGGTGAGCGCCGCGATCACGCGAATGCCGTTGTGATTGACGGTGCCGACCAGGCCGAAGCCCGCCTGTTCGCTGGCGCCGGCGACAAAGCCGTCGGCTTCGATGCCCATGGCGATCAGCGGATTGCGGTTCCTCTGCGCGATCTTGTTCCAGGTGAAGTCCGGCTGGCCGTAATAGTGGAAGAACTCCGGGTAGTCGCGCCACAGATGCAGCGCCAGCATCGTCAGCTCGCGCACCGTCGTCTGCTGGCCGTCGGCAGGCAGGCCGGTCGAATTGACGAAGGTCGATTTCGACAGGCCGAGCTGGCGGGCGCGATCCGTCATCTGCGCGGCGAAATTCGCTTCCGAGCCGGCCATGCCCTCGGCAAGCACGATGCAGCCGTCATTGGCGGCCTGCACGGTGACGCCCTGGATCAGGTCCTCGACGCGGACCTCGGATTTGAGCTTGGCGAACATGGTCGAGGTCCCAGACGGCGCGCCGCCGGTGCGCCAGGCGTTTTCACTGACGACGAACGTGTCGTCGAGCGTGATCCGCTTCGCCTTGAGAGCGTTGAAGACCACCTCCATCGTCATCAGCTTGGCCATCGAGGCCGGTGGGATCGGCTTGTCGGGGTCCTTGGCGAAGAGCACCGTGCCGGTGTCGGCATCGATCATGAACGCCTGCGTCGCCTTGGTCTCGAACAGCTGCGCGCCCGCCGGGGCGGCGCACAACAGCGCCAGCACCAATCCCAGAAGGCTGGCGAAAGGCGGAAGAATGCGCAATTGCATGAAATGTCGACCCAATCTGAGCAAAACCGGAGAGTCGCCCGGAATTGCGCCAAGACTACCCCGCGGCCAAGCTAGCAGGGTTTTTTCGGCCGGATCAACGTGCAGTGCAAATTTGATCAGTTACGCACAACCAGCGCGTCCGGCGCGCCATGTGACCAGGCTGCCTGGAGCAGGTCGTCAATGCTGCCGTGCCCATCCGGATAGACATTGACCGCGTACCAATCATTGCCGTCGAGCTCGGTGCGCTGGATCTCCGTCCGGCCGAACGGCTCGAGCGCCGCGGCCACGCGCTTGGCCTCGGCGGCTTCGTCGAAGGAACCAGCGGCGATGTAGTCGGATCCAGGCGTCTGTTCCTGGCGGTTCGATTTCTTCCACGATTGCAGGATATCGGCCGGCGACATGCCGCCGGCATCGAGCGCGGCAAAGACATCGGCGCGCTTCACCCGCTCATCCGCATAGGACAGCGAAGCCATGGCGAAGGGCGAGTTCGGCGGCAAGCCGAAATCCGGCCGTTCGGGCACGATCGGTCCGAAATCGGGCAGCACGACATCGCCGGCGCCTTGCACCGAGAACGCTGCCGGCTGCACGGTCGGCTGCTCCGACAGGCCCGGCTGCGCGGCAAATGCCTGCCCAGAATTGGTCAACTGTCCAGGGAACGGCACGGCGGCCGGCGGCGCGCCCACCGACAGGCTCGGCGACGGGCCGTTCATGGCCACCATCACACCGGTCGGCAGGCCGTCTGACGGGTCCGGCCGGTTGTTGCCGGGGCGGTAGGAGGCCACCAGATATTGGTCGTCGTCGCCATCGAGCGGCGCGCGGCCGACATATTCGACTTTGACCCGGGCCGTGCCCACCTTGTCATAGTCGAGCATCTGCGCGGCGCGTTCGGAGACGTCGATGATGCGGCCTTCATGATAAGGGCCGCGGTCGTTGACGCGAACGATCACGGAACTGCCGGTCTCCAGATTGGTGACGCGGGCATAGCTCGGCAGCGGCATCGTCGGATGCGCAGCCGTCAGATGCGTCATGTCATAGACTTCGCCATTGGCGGTCAAACGTCCGTGAAAGGCATCGCCATACCAGGAGGCCAGCCCAACCTTGGTGAAGCCCTTCTTGTCTTCCTTGGGATAATACCACTTGCCGCGAACCTGATAGGGCTTGCCGAGCTGGTCGCGGCCGCCGCCCCGGCGCATGAACTGGACCCGCGGGCTTGCCTTCACGCCATATTCGGATTCGGCGAAATATTCCTTGGGACGAGCCTTCTTGTAGACCATCCCCTTCGTCTCGGGTTGTGAGGCGCAGGCGGCCAGCAGCAGGCCCGAAAGGGCGCACAGGGCGAAAGCAGAAGCGCGACGAAGACGCGGGCGCGTCGGAGTCTGCATGTTTTCGATTGTCCCCTACGTGCTGCACCCGACGGAGCCAGAAGTCGCCCACCAGGCCAACACCTTGATCCCCAATCCCTTTTTGCACAGGAATTGCTTATCACGATGTTAATTGATTATGGCCGCAACAGGGCGAGATTGTGGCGCGGATGCGGAAGTAGTGCTGCCTGAGCCGCGGTTTCGGCGATGGCGGCAGACTTCCGCCGTCAAACCCGCTGAAGCGCCGGGACCGACTCTCCGGTGTTACCGCGTATCGACCCGTTGGCGACGACATGCGAGAGCTTCAAGCGCTTCGTCAAGACCGGCTACTCATAAATCCTTTTTATGAATTCCCCCGTTAGAAGATCGGCAGGGTCTTGGAGGCATTGTCAATTGCATCCGACCGGCTTCCTGCAACCGTCCGGCTCCCGAGAACGTTGATTGAGCCTTTCCTGCGATTGACAGATCTTTGCGCCGCGCACTAGAGCATGGAGCGCTCGCGTTTCTGCCGGCACGGCCTTACGGAACGAAGCGCCTCGTGAAGATCACGATGGAGGGATGGCCGAGCGGTTTAAGGCACCGGTCTTGAAAACCGGCGTGGGCGCAAGTTCACCGTGGGTTCGAATCCCACTCCCTCCGCCATAGATCCAATAAAATCAATAACTTAAGCCAAGTCGTCGGGCCGCGACATAACTTTTAGCCGGATATGAAAAAGGCCCGGCAAGCCGAGGCTGGCCATCAATAACCAGTCGGGATCCACGGATCGGTGTCGTACCCCAAGCGATGGTCCAGGAAATTTGCGGCCTGATTTGACGGACGCGCAACAACCACCGTGCCTGTTGATTTGCAATCCAGTTTCGGTGCCGGCTTGCCGCTGCCAGCCTTCATATGTGCTGCAGGACAAGAGATTGCTGCCTGAGCGGTGGCTACCTTTTTCTTTTCTTTCGCAACAGCTGCTCCGGTGGCCGCCAATACCATTGCTACGCCAAACACAACGAGTTTCATTGAAACGCCCTCACCCTGCACAATCCGAAATGGTCGCGCCTACGTTAACGTTACGTCAACTATATGTTGTCCGCAACGACGAGAGCATAATCCTATCGGCGGGTACGAGGAGCTTTTGAGGGAGAGTTCCATGCGACCGATCATTCTGGTGGTCGCCTGCGTCGCTGTGTTCTTCGTCGGGGAGGGCTTGGCCAACAACAGCGCTTATCAAATTGCGACAGTGAAAAGCCTCGAACAGGTGGAAGGGTTCCGCCTGGTTACAGAGCTAGCGCCAGAAGTCGCCTGGCTCATACTGGTCAGCACTCCAAGCCCCGCGATATTGCAGGCCGTTGGCCTCAGCCAATTGAGGGCTCAGCATGGGCCATCCTACCGTCCTCGCGCTCACGCGGCGTGAGCCTGTCATGCGACACTCCCGGGCCTCGCATAGGGTCGGATGCAGGTCTGTCAGGGCTGACTTTTTCTGGGCATATCGCGACTTGCGTCAAGGGGATGCGAACATGGCGCCCCCGGCGCCGGCCCGGACCTTTGTGCGCATTAGCGGTTCTGCAAGTCGCAGGCCACCAAGAGTTGCGCGCCTGTATTAGTTGGCGGCCTGAAGCGGTCCTGACGCCCATGGCGGTCAACCGTTGGTGAAACACCGTTTATTTGATTTCTCGAACAAAATATGCTGCTTCTCGCGCCCATGAAAAAGCTCTGCCTGATGGTTCTGGCGTCGCTGACGCCGGTCTTGCCGGCCAAGGCGATGGACAATGCGTTGCGCGCCGGCCTGATGAAACTCGATCCCGAAACCCGCCTCGAGCAGCGGTGCGATGCCGAAGTGCTCGACCGGATCAGCCACGACGATCGCAACTACAAGGCCGACCGCGTCGTGGCCTACGCCTTTGCCACGCCGCAGATGAGCGCCGATGCCATCAAGAGCTCGGGCGCCGCCTTCCGCAGCAAGGGCCAATGGTACCGGCTGAAGTTCAAGTGCCAGACCGCGCCGGACCACATGCAGGTGCTGCAGTTCCGCTACAAGATCGGTGACGAAATCCCGGAATCCGACTGGGCCAAATACAATCTCTACGATTAGAGCAATTCCAGGAAAAGTGTGAGCGGTTTTCCGCCCGGAATTGCGTCAAAACAAAGGGATAGAGCGGTTCGCCGTTTCCGCGAAACGGTGAACGGCTCTAGTTCCCGCCCGGCCGCCTGACCGGCGAACACCCGAAATGATTGAGGGCTTGCGCTGGCGGCGCCGTTTTCCGGCGATGTCCGAACCTGCGTCTTGACGCCGGTGAACCATGCCTTTAGGGCCGTCTGGGTATTGGGCGACCCGCGTTTCAGGCAAGGGATTTCTAGTCTATGGAAATATTCACTGCCGCAGGCGTTTCAGCTCTCCTTCAGGTCGTCGCAATCGATCTCGCGCTCGCCGGCGACAACGCAATTGTGATCGGCCTCGCGGCCGCCGGCCTCCCCGCGGATCAGCGCAAGCGCGCCATCATTGTCGGCATCGCGGCGGCGACAGTCCTGCGCATCGTCTTCGCCCTCATCACGCAATGGCTGCTGAGCATCGGCCCGATGCTGCTCATCGCCGGCGGGCTTCTGCTTCTGTGGGTCTGCTGGAAGATGTGGCGCGAATTGCGCGTCAGCCATGACGACGAGCGCGACGCGACCGAAGCGCTGTCGAACAGCGACTACAACAAGGACGGATCCGTCGCCGGGAAGGGTGCGCGCAAGACCTTCTCGCAGGCCGCTTGGCAGATCGTCATCGCCGATGTCTCGATGTCGCTCGACAATGTGCTCGCCGTCGCGGGCGCCGCCATGAAGCATCCGACGGTGCTGATCATCGGGCTGGCCCTTTCGATCGCCCTGATGGGTTTTGCCGCATCCTTCGTCGCCCGGCTGCTGCACCGATATCGCTGGATCGCCTATATCGGTCTGCTGATCATCTTGTACGTGGCGATCAACATGCTTCTTGGCGGCGCCGTGCAGCAGTTCCCCGACCATTTTGCCTTCCTGGCGCCCTGGTTCGGGTCGGACGGTCACTAGCGCTCTTAAAGCATGTCTCCCGAAAGTGGGAACCGGTTTCGGGATAAAGACATGCGTAAAATCAAAAACCTAAAGCGCATGGGCGAATCTGAAAGATCGCGACGCGCTTTAGGGCGAATGCTTGGCGCACGCCCTCTTGCACTGGCCGCCGGCAGGTTTGCTTCTGTGCCGAAGCGTGCTATTGCGCCGCGCGAAAGGGCTCAAAGCCGCGCCGTAGATCGACCTTCAGAGCCGAAGGCTCAATCCTCGATCTCGCCTTCACCTCTTGGAAAACAGGTTTATGTCCGCCCCACGCGTCAGTTTCGTCAGTCTTGGATGCCCGAAAGCGCTCGTCGATTCCGAGCGCATCATCACGCGGCTCCGCGCCGAAGGCTATGAGATCGCGCGCAAGCATGACGGCGCCGACCTCGTCGTCGTCAACACCTGCGGCTTCCTCGATTCCGCCCGCGACGAGTCGCTCAACGCCATCGGTTCCGCGCTTTCCGAAAATGGCCGCGTCATCGTCACCGGCTGCCTCGGCGCCGAGCCGGAGGTCATCCGCGAGAAGCATCCCAATGTGCTGGCGATCACCGGCCCGCAGGCCTATGAGAGCGTGATGGCGGCGGTGCACGAGGCGGCTCCGCCCAGCCACGATCCCTATGTCGATCTGCTGCCGCCGCAGGGCGTGAAGCTGACGCCGCGCCACTACGCCTATCTGAAGATTTCCGAGGGCTGCAACAACCGCTGCACCTTCTGCATCATTCCGGCGCTGCGCGGCGATCTCGTCTCGCGGCCGGCGGCGGACGTGCTGCGCGAAGCCGAAAAACTCGCCAAGGCCGGCGTCAAGGAAATCCTCGTCATCTCGCAGGACACCAGCGCCTACGGCGTCGACATCAAGTACCAGACATCGATGTTCGGCGACCGCGAGGTGCGGGCAAAATTCCTCGACCTTGCCGAGGAGCTCGGCAAGCTCGGCATCTGGATACGCATGCATTATGTGTACCCCTACCCGCATGTCGCCGACGTCATTCCGCTGATGGCGGAAGGAAAGATCCTGCCCTATCTCGACATCCCCTTCCAGCACGCCTCGCCGCAGGTGCTGAAGAACATGCGGCGCCCCGCGCATGGCGAAAAGACGCTGGACCGCATCCGCGGCTGGCGCGAGGTCTGCCCGGATCTCGCCATCCGCTCCACCTTCATCGTCGGTTTCCCCGGCGAGACCGAAGACGATTTCCAGATGCTGCTCGACTGGCTGGACGAAGCGAAGATCGACCGCGCCGGCTGCTTCAAATACGAGCCGGTCAAGGGCGCGCGCTCCAACGACCTCGCGTTGGAACAGGTGCCGCAGGAGATCAAGGAAGCGCGCTGGCACCGCTTCATGCAGCGCCAGCAGAAGATTTCCGCGGCGCAGTTGGCCAAGAAAGTCGGCAAGCGCCTGCCGGTGCTGATCGACGAGGCGCACGGCGCATCCGGCAAAGGCCGCACCAAATACGATGCGCCGGAGATCGACGGCTCGGTCCACATCCAGTCGCGGCGGCCGCTGCGCGCCGGCGACATCGTCACCGTCAAGATCGATCGCGCGGACGCTTACGATCTTTACGGATCGGCCGTCTGATCGTCCTCCAAAGCGAAGGCATACCGAACGAGAAAGGGCGCCGCGCGGCGCCCTTTCAGTTTTAACATCAACAAGGTGCAGCTTACTGCGGCAGCTTGTCGTCGACGCCCTTGACGTAGAAATTCATGCCGAGCAGCGTGCCGTCATCGGCAACCTCGCCGTCCTTCAGCCACGGCGAGCCGTCCTGCTTGGAGACCGGTCCGGTGAAGGGGTTCCAACCGCCGGCGATCTTCTTCGTGGTTGCCTCCGCCATCGCCTTCACGTCGTCGGGCATGTTGGTGAAGGGCGCGAGCTTGACGGCGCCGTCCTTGATGCCGAGCCACACATTGTCCGGCTTCCAGGTGCCGTCGAGCGCGGCCTGCACGCGGCTGATGTAGTAGGGACCCCATTCGTCCGTGAGCGAGGTGAGCTGCGCGTTCGGCGCGAACTTGATCATGTCCGACGACTGGCCGAAGCCGTGCAGCTTGCGCTCCTCGGCGACCTGCAGCGCGGCGGTGGAATCGGTGTGCTGCACGATGATGTCGGCGCCCTGGTCGAACAGCGCCTTGGCTGCGTCGGCCTCCTTGCCGGGATCGAACCAGGAATTCACCCACACGATCTTGACCTTGAAGTCGGGATTGACCGACTGCGCGCCGAGCATGAAGGAGTTGATGCCCATCACCACTTCCGGGATCGGGAAGGACACGATGTAGCCGGCAAGGCCCTTCTTCGATTCCTTGGCCGCGATCTGGCCGAGCACGTACCGGCCTTCATAGAAGCGGGCGTTGTAGATGCCGAGATTCTTGCCGGTCTTGAAACCGGTGGCATGCTCGAACATCACTTTGGGGAACTTCTTCGCGACCTTCACCTCGGCGTCCATGAAGCCGAAGGACGTGCCGAAGATGATCTTGCACTTCTCGCGCGCCAGGCGCTCGAAGGCGCGGTCGGCGTCCGGGCCTTCCGAGACGTTTTCGAGATAGGCGGTCTCGACCTTGTCGCCGAGCGCCTTCTCGACTTCGAGGCGGCCCTGGTCGTGCTGGTAGGAATAGCCGAAGTCGCCGATCGGACCCGTATAGACCCAGCAGGCCTTCAGCTTGTCGGCCGCCTCGGCGGTTGCCGCGACCGACAGGGCCGCAGCCGTGGTCATCAACGCAATAAGCAGTTTTTTCATTGTGTTACCTCTCTGAGTTAAGCCTTGGAGCTTCCCGTCTTTTTGTTGTCGTCAACGATCCGGAACGAATGGCTGCCCCAACGAAGCCGGCGTGTTCATCATTGTCAGCCGCTTGTTGCGCGAGATTAGAACGAGAACCACGATGGTTGCCAGATAGGGCAGCGAAGAAAGAAACTGCGAAGGCACAGGAATGCCAAAAGCCTGTGCATGAAGCTGGCCGATCCACACCGCGCCGAAGATATAGGCGCCTGCCAGCACCCGCCACGGACGCCAGGACGCGAACACCACCAGAGCCAGCGCGATCCAGCCGCGGCCCGCGCTCATGTTCTCCACCCATTGCGGCGTGTAGACCAGCGACAGGTGCCCGCCGGCAAGGCCGGCGCAGGCGCCCCCGAATATCACCGCCAGGTAACGGTAGCGGATGACCTTGATGCCCAGCGCATGCGCCGACGTGTGGCTGTCGCCGATCGAGCGAAGCGTAAGCCCCGTGCGCGTCCTGAACAGGAACCACATGACCGCCGCGGTGAGCGCGATCGAGATGTAGAAGACCGGATCCTGGCCGAAGATCAGCTTGCCGACGACCGGGATCGAGCTGATCACCGGGATATCGAGATTGGGCAGCCTCACGCCCGGCTGGCCAACGAAGCTGGTGCCGATCATGCCGGAGAGGCCGAGGCCGAGCAGTGTCAGCGACAGGCCGGTTGCTACCTGGTTGGTCGCGAGCGACAGCGTCATGACCGCGAACAGCAGCGAAAACAGCGCGCCGACGATGATTGAGGCAAGCAGGCCGATCCAAGGCGACCCGGTGAGATAGCCGGCGCCGAAGCCGCCGACGGCGCCCATGATCATCATCCCCTCGACGCCGAGATTGAGCACGCCCGAGCGCTCGACGACCAGTTCGCCGATCGCCGCGATCAGCAGTGGCGTCGCCGCGGTCGCGATGGTCAAAAGGATGTTGACGGTGATGTCCATCAGCGTGCCTCCTCGAGCTTGGGCGCTGCATCGAGCTTCGCAGCGTTCGGCTTCATCAGCGCCACGCCGATCAGGCGAATGCGGTAGTGGATGAGCGTGTCGCAGCCGAGCACGAAGAACAGAAGCATGCCCTGGAACACGCGCGCCACCTTGTCGGAGATGCCGAGCGCGCTCTGCACCGCCTCGCCGCCGAGATAGGTCAGTGCCAGGACGAGACCCGCGGCCACGATGCCCAGCGGATTGAGCCTGCCGAGGAAGGCGACGATGATGGCGGTGAAGCCGTAGCCCGGCGAGATCACCGGCTGCAACTGGCCGATGGCGCCGGAAACTTCCGAAATGCCTGCCAGACCGGCCAGCGCGCCGGACAGAAGGAAGGTGAAGAACACCATCCGGTTCAAGCCGAAGCCGGCAAAGCGCCCTGCCCTTGGGCTGGAACCCAGAACGCGCACCTCGAAACCTTTCAGCATGCGGCTCATCATCAGCCAGATCGCTACGGCGGCGACCAGGGCGAAGACGAAGCCCCAATTGGCGCGGCCGGCATCGGGCATCAGCTCCGGCAGCACCGCGGAATCGCCGAACTGGATGGTCTGCGGGAAGCCATGGCCTTGCGGGTCACGCCATGGGCCGCGCACAAGCCAGTCGAGGAAAAGCTGCGCGACATAGACGAGCATCAGGCTGGTCAGGATCTCATTGGTGCTGAAGCGCGTCTTCAAAAACGCCGGGATCGATGCGTAAAAGGCGCCGCCGACCATGCCCAGCAAGAGCATCAGCGGGATCACCAGCGGGCCTTCGAATTGCGGGAACAGCACCGGGATGATCGAGCCGAAGATCGCGCCGAAGATGAACTGGCCTTCGGCGCCGATGTTCCAGATGTTGGCCTTATAGCAGACCGACAGTCCGACCGCGATCAGGATCAGCGGCGCTGCCTTGATGGCCAGCTCGTGCAATTGCCACACCTCGCTGATCGGCTGGATGAAATAGATGTTGAATGCATCCAGCGGATTGACGCCGAGCAAGGCGAACATGATGGCGCCGGCGATCATCGTCAGCGCGAAGGCAATGAACGGCGACAGCACCGAAAACAGCGCCGAGCGCTGCGGACGTTTGACCAGTTCGATGCGCATCATGCGATCTCCAGGCTGTGTTCTGCGTGGCCGGGCTCGGCGCCACCCATCAAGAGGCCGATCTTCTCGAAAGTCGCCTCGGCGATCGGCAGCGGCGCCGACAATTGCCCGTTGTGCATGACCGCGATCGCATCTGACAGCTCGAACAATTCGTCGAGATCCTGGCTGATGACCAGGACGGCGGAGCCGCTGCGGGCAAGCTCGATCAGGGCCTGGCGAATGCGAGCGGCCGCGCCTGCGTCCACGCCCCAGGTCGGCTGGTTGACGATCATGACGCTCGGCTTGCGGTCGAGTTCGCGTCCGACGATGAATTTCTGCAGATTGCCGCCCGAGAGCGCGGCCGCCTCCGGATCGGGCGCGCTCTTGCGCACGTCCATGGCGGTGATGATGCGCTGGGCGGCGCTATAGACGGCGCTGTTCTTGACCATGCCGCCGGAGCCGACGAAAGCCTTGCCGTCGGTGGCGTGACGGGACAGCAGCAGGTTCTCCGAAAGCTTCATGCGCGGGGCGGCGCCGTGCCCCAGGCGCTCTTCCGGCACAAAGGCGGCGCCCATCAGCCGCCGGCCGGTGATGGAGAGCGCGCCGGCGTCCTTGCCGCGGATGCGCACCGAACCCGCATCCTGCTGCAGCACTTCGCCGGAGACGGATTCGAAGAACTCGCCCTGGCCATTGCCGGCAACGCCTGCAATGCCGATCACCTCGCCGGCGCGCACGGTGAGATTGACGTTCTTCAGCGGGATGGCGAAGGGCGTCGCCGGCTTGCGCGTCAGCCCACGGATTTCCAGCAGCGCCGGCGCGGTCTCGATGCCTTCGGCCGGCGCGCGCTCCACGGCCTTGACTTCGCTACCAACCATCATGCGAGCCAGCGATGCGGCCGTCTCCTCGCGCGGATTGCAGTGGCCGACCACCTTGCCGTGGCGAAGCACGGTGGCGCGATCGCAGATGCGTTTGACCTCTTCCAGCCGGTGCGAGATGTAGAGGATCGATTTGCCCTCCGAGCGCAGTCGCTCCAGCGTCTCGAACAGCTTGTCGGCTTCCTGCGGCGTCAGCACCGAGGTCGGCTCGTCCAGGATGATGAGCTGCGGCGTCTGCAAGAGGCAGCGGATGATCTCGATGCGCTGGCGTTCGCCGACGGAGAGGTCGCCGACCAGGGAGTCCGGATCGAGCGGCAGCCCATAGCTGAAGGAAAGCGCCCTCGCCTTCGCCGCGATGGTGCTGATCGGCGAACCGTCATTGAGCGAAAGCGCAATGTTCTCGGCCGCCGTCAGCGCCTCGAACAGCGAGAAATGCTGGAACACCATGCCAATGCCGAGCTTCTTCGCCACGCCCGGGCTGGTGATCTTGACCGCCTTGCCGTCCCAGAAGATCTCGCCCGAGTTCGGCTCCAGCGAGCCGAACAGCATCTTGACCAGCGTCGATTTGCCGGCGCCGTTCTCGCCGAGCAGCGCGTGGATTTCGCCCTTTGCGATGTTGAGATCGATGTGATCGCACGCCGTCAGCGTGCCGAAAATCTTGGTAAGGCCACGAACCTCTAGCAGGTTCGACCTGTCATGATTTGCACTCACAGTGCCTCCCATCCGGCTTCCCGGATATGTTCTGTGTTCCCGAAAGCATGGTATGCGCGGCCGGCTCCCATCGGAAAGCAGCACCCAACTTGAAAGAGCTTCAAGAATTTCAGCGGAAACTCAAGGGCTAAGATAGACCTCTTGAGAACAACGGCAAATCCGCAAAGCTTTTCAGCCTTGCCGCGCCTTCGGCCACGGCAAGTCGCTGAAAAACAGGGCAGTTGGCTAAAGGCATGATGCCGAAAAGTGCGAAGCGGTTTTCGGACGACATCATGCTCTAGGGAATGAGGACGGTCGTTCCCGTCGTCTTGCGGGCTTCGAGATCGGCTTGCGCCTTTCTTGCGTCCTTCAGCGCGTAGCGCTGGTTGATCTTGATCTCGACGGCGCCGCTATTGACCACATCAAACAGCGCTTCTGCCGACTTCACCAGATCCTCACGCTTGGCGTTGTAGACGAAGAGCATCGGCCGGGTCGCGTAAAGCGAGCCTTTCTGGGCGAGAAGCGACATGGGGAAAGGCGGGACCGGTCCCGACGACGAGCCGAAGCTGACGAACATGCCGAGCGGCCGCAGGCAATCGAGCGAGGCGGGAAAAGTATCGGCGCCGACGGAATCGTAGACGACGTCGCATTTTCTCCCGCCGGTGAGCGCCGCGACGCCGGCGACGAAATCCTGCTCCTTGTAGTTGATGACATGATCGAAGCCATGCGCCCGCGCGAGCTCGATCTTGTCGGAAGAACTCGCGGTGCCGATCACGGTCGCGCCGAGATGCTTTGCCCATTGGCCGAGGATCAGGCCGACACCGCCGGCTGCCGCATGGTAGAGGATCGTGTCGCCGGCCTTCACCGGGAAGGTACGGCGCAAGAGGTATTCGGCCGTCATGCCTTTCAGCATCATCGCCGCGGCCTGCTCGTCGCCGATGCCGTCCGGCACCTTGACCACGCGGTCGGCTGCGATCACGCGCTGCTCGCTATAAGCGCCGACATTGATCGCATAGGCGATGCGGTCGCCGGGCTTCAGCCAGTCGACGCCGGTGCCGAGCGCCAACACGACGCCCGCCGCCTCGCTCCCGGGGATCAGCGGAAGACCGCCGGGGGGCGGATAAAGCCCGGAGCGGTAATAGACGTCGATGAAGTTCAGGCCGATCGCCGTGTGCCGGATCAGGATCTGGCCTTCTCCCGGCTGCCCGGGATCGGCATCCTCGTAAGCCAGGACTTCGGGGCCGCCATTGGCGTGGATGCGGATTGCCTTGGACATCGCTCAACTCTCTGAAGGGTACGTAAACTGGAGCATGACCCCGAAAGGGGAAAGCCGATGTTCGAAAGATCATGCGCCGATAATAGCTAGGTCAGGATGACCGTTCGACCAAAAATGTCCTGATCCAGGATCAGGGCTTCCTGGCGCCCAGACTGGGGAACATCTGCATGACGCCCCCGATACAGGCGAGATAGAGGCCGGTGATGGTGATGCCGATCTTGGTGAAGTCGCTGACCTGCTCTCCCAGCACGCCGATCTTGTCATAGAAGGCGGCAAGCGCTGCCTGCGCCAGCGCCAGCGCGCCGAAGGCGCACCACAAGAGCGTCATGCCGAGATTGACCGGCCTCAGCCGCACGACCCGCACCGGATGGATGAAGTTGATCGGCAGGAAGGTCAAAATACCGGCAACCACCACCACGGCGAACGACACCCATTGCCCCGGCTCGATGACGAACAGCGTGAACACCACCATGTTCCAGACGACAGGGAAGCCTTTGAAGAAGTTCTCCTTCGTCTTCATGCCGGTGTCGGCATAGTAGATCGCGCTGGAGACGACGATGATGGCCGCCGACAGGAAGGACAGGTTCTCGCCCATGAAGCCTCGCTGATAGAGCGCGAAGGCTGGAATGAGCACGTAGGTGACGTAGTCGATGATGTTGTCGAGGAGCTCTCCCGACCATGTCGGCAGGATTTCCTTGACCTCGAGCTTGCGGGCAATCGGGCCGTCTATGCCGTCGACGAACAGCGCCAGCCCCAGCCACCAGAACATCGCCGTCCAGCGTTCCTCGCTCGCCGCCACCAGCGACAGGAAGGCCAGGAACGATCCTGACGCGGTCAGCAGATGAACGGAGAACGCGCGCGCCTGCGGCCACGTCACCTTCTTCTTCGGCAACGGGATCCGTTGCGCGATCTTCTTCGCCGCTTTCCTGGCCGTTGTGTTCTTGCTCACGGTCCCCGCCAGTCCAGCTTGCAGATTTCGGCCGATCGGCCGGCAAAATTCCAGTTGCGGCCGAAGGCCCGCATCTTGCTCTTGTCGGACTTCGCCACGATGATTTCCGGCGCGATCCAATATTCGGAATTGGTGATCACCGTATCCTTCTCTCGGTCCTTGCCGGGGATCGGCGTCACCGCGCCGTCGATAATCTTCGGTATCTGGAAGACGCGCGTCGTGTCACGCGTCTCGTAGGTGATCGGCACCTGCTCGACGCCGAGGAATTTCCCGACGAGGATCGACAGCAGCGAGGTGGTGCCGCCGGCCTTGCCCGTGAAGATCTTGGTCAGCGCTTTGACCGCATAAACTGACGCCCGCTTGTCGATGAACAGTCCGGCGCTCCAGTTGCCGCGGCTCATATAGCCGGGGATTTCCATGACCAGGCCGAGATTGAGACCTGAAAGGTCGACTTCGCCGAAATGGCCGGCATCGATGCGGAAGCCCGCCCAGGTCTGGCAGTAGCCTTCCGTCGGCGGGTGGCTGCCGAGCGACAGCACGCAGGGGCAGAAAACCGTGCAATTGCAGGAGAGTACCAGCTCCCCTTTCATCGCCCAGCTTTGGTCGGTCATCGAATTCTCCCCTTACGGCGAAACTAATAGCAGGGCTGCCGCCCACACAAGCAGTATCGTACCGGCGACCCGGCTGGCCACCCTGCCGGTGGTCTGTTTTTCGATCAGGGTGAACAGGCCGATCAGCGCCATCCAGTAGATGTTCATCGCGCCGACGGCGAACATCACCAGCATCAGCGCCCAGCAGCAGCCAAGGCACCAGACGCCCTGCTCCACTCCTAGGTGGAAGATGCGGCCCGGCTTCGCGCTCCAGTTGGCGAACAGGATCGAGAACGGGTTGCGGCATTTTTCCAGGCACGCCTGTTTCAAGCCGCTGAACTGATAGAAGCCAGCGACAAGCAGTGCCGCGGCGCCGGCAATACCGACTGCGGGATCGAGCATCCGGCCGGAACCGGCAAAAGCGTAGACCGCGAGCGTCAGCGCGGCGAAAGCCGCGGACGCGCCAAGCCAAGTGGTGAGGTATCCGGTAACGAGCACCAGCGGATGAACAACCGGCTCGCCCTTGATCCTCGCTGTGTCGGCAATCTCGCAATAGGTGCGGATCAGCGGCGCGGCGGAAGGCAGCATGGTCGCCACCGCCATCAGGAACCACATCAGCACAAGCGCTGGTACCTGCAGGCCAGCCGGGCCGGCAAGCGGCGCCGGCACAAGGCAGAGAGCAAAGAACCGGTCGAGAAAATCCGGCAGAGGCAGGCTCGGGAGATTCTTGAGCAGGAAATCGCCGGGCCTGCCGGCAAGGCTGCCTTCAGCGCTGCGGATCGCCATCGCGCCGAGAAGCAACCATGCAAGGACGATGGCGACGCCCACCGTGAGCGTCACCGCAAAGCGCGGACTGCGCGCCACGCCGGCCGTCGCGCGTCCCGCGCGGTCGAGATGGTTGAAATCCTGCTGCTCCCCGCTCATGGCAACCGAATGGGCTGAATCGCCGCGTTGATCAAGCCGGCTGATCCGACCTATATCTTGGATAAGGGCCCGACGGGGCGCCTTCCAACGTGGAAGCATGACGTGGATCATAACGACAGCGCCCGCATCCTGCTTGCCGGCAGCGGTCCGGCCGGCCTTATCGCTGCGCTCGGCTTTGCCCAGGCTGGCTTTCAGGTGACGCTGGTGGGGCCTGAGGCCAACACCACCGATGGCCGCACCACGGCGCTCATGAACCCCGCCCTGAAGATTCTTGAACGGCTGGGCGTCCTCGCCGAGCTCAAGCCGCAGGCCGCGGCGCTCAAGGTGATGCGCATCGTCGACGCCACAAGGCGGCTGATCCGCAGCCCAACCGTGACCTTCCGCGCCAGCGAGATCGGCGAGGAGCAGTTCGGCCTCAATCTGCCGAACAATGCCCTTATTCCGATCCTCGCCAAGGCGGCTTCAGCGCATGACGGCATTCATTGGCTGAAATCCACGGTAGAATCCTGGAGCCTCGACGCCGACCAGGCTCGTGCAAGGCTGGCCGACGGCGGCGAAGTCTCGGCGTCGCTCGCGGTCGCCGCCGACGGGCGCCTGTCTCCAGCGCGGGAAGCCGCCGGCATTCGCGCATTCGCGCGGCCTTATCCGCAATCGGCGCTTGTCCTCAATTTCGGC
Organism: Mesorhizobium sp. M2A.F.Ca.ET.043.05.1.1; assembly: GCF_003952445.1. Lineage (NCBI taxonomy): Bacteria > Pseudomonadati > Pseudomonadota > Alphaproteobacteria > Hyphomicrobiales > Phyllobacteriaceae > Mesorhizobium > Mesorhizobium sp. M2A.F.Ca.ET.043.05.1.1. The sequence continues at coordinate 1,838,053 of NZ_CP034446.1, read as the reverse complement.
CACCGCAGCGATCACGGCTTCGTGTCGACCGAGTTCCACACCGAAACAGGGCCGTTCACCCAGGTGCCGCTGCCCGGCAGGCGCTCGAGCCTTGTCTGGGTCGTGAAGCCGGAGACGGCGCAAGAGCTTGCCGCGCTCGATGATGCAACCCTGTCGGAGCGTATCGAGCAGCAGATGCAATCGGTGCTTGGCCGGGTCTCAGTCGAAGCGGGACGCCAGATCTATCCGTTGTCGGCGGCTTCGCCCGCTCGGTTCGCGCAGAATCGTGTCGCGCTGGTCGGCGAAGCGGCGCATGTGTTTCCGCCAATCGGCGCCCAAGGGCTCAACCTCGGCATCAGGGACATCGACGATCTGATTGGAATCGCCAGCGAAAACCGCGGCGATCCGGGGGCGAGCAGGAGTCTTGCCGCCTATGATACCAGGCGCCGACCCGACATATGGGCGCGCAGCGGCGCGGTGAACCTGCTCAACATGTCGCTGCTGTCGGACATGCTGCCCGCACAGCTGGCGCGCAGCGCCGGCCTCAACGCGCTGGGCAGCTTCGCGCCGCTGCGGGCCTTCTTCATGCGCGAGGGATTGCGGCCGGGCAGCGGCTTTCGCGCCATTGCCGGCGGCTTACGGAAAGAGGTCGGCCGGTAGGATTCCGTGTCGGATCGCGTAGAGCAGCACGGTCACCGTCACCACCGAGAAGCATGTCGTGATCAGCACGCTGGCCGAAGAGCGCTGCACCCATATGTCGTACTGCTGCGCGATGACGAAGACATTGGTCGCGGTCGGCAGCGCCGCCAGCAGCATCGCTGAAAAGACCCAGGTCGGGGAGAAATTGCCGATCCAGCTCAGCACGACATAGCAGAGCAGCGGATGGACGATCAGCTTCAACCCGGCAATCAATGCCAGCTCGTGCGGCACGCGGTTGAGCGGCCTCAGCGCCAGCGTGACGCCCATGGCGAACAAGGCGCAAGGCGCGGCCGCGCGGGCGAGATAATCCAGGAAACGATCGACAGGCAGCGGCGGGTGGAACTCCACATAAGCGGCGGCGACACCAAGGGCGGTCGCGACGATGAAGGGGTGCAGCACGATCTTCTTCGCGACGCCGAGCGCGAGTTGGAGCGGCGGCGCCTTCTCCTTGCCCGAGAGCGCCATCATCATCGGCGCGACCGTGAAATGCACGATGTTCTCGAAGCAGAAGATCAACGCCACCGGCACCGCCGCCTGCTCGCCGAACGCCAGCAAGGCAAGGCCCGGCCCCATATAGCCGATGTTGCCGTAGGCGGCGGCAAGGGCGGTGATCGTCGCGGGCGCGACGCCGCTGCGGGAGGCGAAAATCGACCAGGCGAACATCAGCGTGAAGACGACATAGGTGGCGATGAGCGAGCCAAGGATGAAGCTCCATTCCGTCAACCGCTCGAACGGCGTCGTGGCGAGCAGTTGGAAGAACAGCGCCGGCAGCGCGACATAGGCGATGAAAATGTTCATCCAGCCGAGCGCCTCCAGCGGCTGCCGGGTGATGCGCGCCACCAGGAAACCGATGAAGATCATGCCGAAGAAGGGAAGGACGAGACCGATGACGTCAGACATTTTTCGCTCAGGCGGGAAAACTCCCGCGCGGGCTAGCCCGTTGCTTCGTCCGAGGTCAAGGACTTGGCTATTGAATAGCGCCTGCGCCTGCGCCAAATAGGCCCAGTCGAAAGTCGGAGTCGATTTTCGGCTGCGTGATGTGTAAATTCAAGGTCTTAGGCGCCCTGTGCGCGGCCACGAAAGGCGCCTCGGAACAGCGCATGACCCGAAAATCGATCGATTTTCGAAGAGGATCATGCGCAAACTAAAGTGCTGCAGCGTCCTTTGCGCGTCCGAGAGGACGCGCGGCGCTGCAGGTGGTGAATGCGATGAAAACGGCCAAATTCTCGATCGGGCAAGTGGTTCGCCACAGGCTGTTTCCGTTCCGCGGCGTGATCTTCGACGTCGATCCCGAATTCGCCAACACCGACGAATGGTACGAGGCGATTCCGGCCGACGTGCGGCCGCGCAAGGACCAGCCTTTTTACCATCTTCTGGCGGAAAATTCGGAGACCGAGTACATCGCCTATGTGTCCGAGCAGAACCTGCTCGAGGACCGGTCGGGCGAGCCGGTGCGGCATCCGCAGATCGGCGAGATGTTCGACAAGCTGCCGGACGGCCGCTACGAGCCTAAGCGCCAGTCGAAGCATTGAATGCGATGGCCTTGAGGTAACAAAAAAGCGGGCATTTGCCCCGCTTTTTTGCACGAGAAACGCGCTTGCGCGATCAGTTCGCGGTCTTGGCCTTGTCCTGCTCGTCCTTGAGCTTCTTGGCGAAATCCTGGTTGTTCTTGGCGACGAAGTCCTGCAGCTTCTTCTGCCGGTCCTCAATGTCCGACTGCTGCAGCGGCGGGCCATCATAGGCGCCGCTGAAGCCGGTGAGCGCGATCTTGATGGGGTTCGGCTGGTTCTGGAAGTTGATCGAGGTCAGCGAAATCGCCTGACCCTTCTTGAAAGACGCCACGAGTTGGTCCGTCAGCGGCACCTCGGCGACGCAGCGGTCCGGGAAGCAGATCACATAGTCAAGCTTCTGCGCTTTGCCGCCATCGATCTGCAGGCCGATGCCGGGAGGCACGAGGCGACCGGTCGGGACCGTGACCTGGAAGACCTTGCGGTTCACCTTGCCCTTGAGCTCGATCAGGCTGACGCCGGTGACGAGCTGGCCATTGCCGGCGGTGACGATGTTCTGCACATTGCAGATGTCGACGTCTGCCTGCTTGGTGCAGGCCTTGAACCAGCCCTGAGGAATCTGCGGCTGCTGTTGGGCCGAGGCAGTGAAAAGCCCGGCGCCCAGAACGCCGACCACGCCTGCGGCCAGCACCGAAAGGCGGTACGCGTTGATCGTCATATGGTGCACTTTCCTCTCAAATGATCCCGGGGACCGGCTTCTTCGTGCCGTGCGGTCCAGCTACCTGTTGCCCAAATGAGGCAACAGGATGACTTCGGAGCGCGTGTTACACTGCCAGCGGCATCGAATCCAGCCCGGTTTCCGCGATTTCTTAGTGGTTTCGTGTCCCCAGGAGCGAGCATCGATCGGCGATGGAGCGGCTGAACCCGATTCCCGTTGGCGCGCTGATTCAATCAGATGGCGAAATGCTCTACGGTGCATGGCGAATCACAAAGCCGCCCGGCAAGGAGACGGTCATGGACCGCATTCTCGTCCAACTGATCGCCGCGACCTCGTTTCTGGCTCTTTCGCTCCTTCCGGCGCAATCGGAGCCGAAGCACGGCATTGCCATGCAGGGTGAGCCGGCGCTGCCGCCCGATTACAAGCATTTCGACTACGTCAATCCGGACGCGCCGAAAGGCGGAAGCGTCACCTATTGCGTCGTCGGCTCTTTCGACAACCTCAACCCCTTCATCCTGAAGAGCCTGCGCACCACCGCGCGCGGCATGATCGATACCGTCTACGGCAATCTCGTCTTCGAGCCGCTGATGCAGCGCAACTACAACGAGCCTTTCAGCCTCTACGGCTTGCTCGCCGAGAGCGCCGACATGGATCAGGAGCGCAAGTCGATCGAGTTCCACCTCAATCCCAATGCAAAATGGTCGGACGGCCAGCCGGTGACGCCGGAAGATGTGCTGTTCACCTATGACGTTTTCAAGGACAAGGGCCGCCCGCCCTATAGCGACCGCATGAGCATGATCGCCAAGCTGGAGAAGACCGGCGAGCACAGCGTGAAATTCACCTTCAACGACAAGGCCAACCGCGAATTCCCGCTGATCGTCGCGCTGACGCCCATCGTCCCCAAGCACGCCTTCGACAAGGAGACGTTCGACAAGACGACGCTGAAGCCGCTGATCGGCAGCGGCCCCTACATCGTGGACAAGGTGTTGCCCGGGCAGCGCATCGTCTTCAAGCGCAATCCGGATTATTGGGGCAGGGACGTCCCGTCCAAGCGCGGCTTCGACAATTTCGACCAGGTCACCATCGAGTATTTTCTCAACGCCAATGCCAAGACGGAGGCGTTCAAGAAAGGCATCTGCGCTCTCGATGATGAGACCGATCCGGTCAAGCGTGAGCGCGACATCGACTTTCCGGCATTCCGAAAGGGCGATGTAAAGGAGGAGTATTTCAACACCGGCATCCCGCCGGTGGTGACCGGCTTCCTGTTCAACACGCGGCTGCCCAAGTTTGCTGATCCCGTGGTCCGCCGCGCGCTTGGCATGCTCTACGACTTCGAATGGGCAAACAAGAACCTGTTCGGCGGCAAGTTCAACCGCACCATGAGCTATTGGCAAAATTCCGAGCTGTCCGCGCTCGGTCACCCGGCCGACGATCGCGAAAAGGCGCTGCTTGCCCCCTACCCCGGCCGTGTGCCTGCCGATGTCATGGACGGCACCTGGCGGCCGCCCGTGACGGATGGTTCGGGCCAGGATCGCAAGGTGCTCAAAGCCGCCTTCGAATTGCTGAAGAGCGCAGGCTTCCGCGTCCAGGACGGCCGGATGCTCGACCCGCAGGGAAATCCGTTCGGCTTCGAGATCCTGACCTCATCGCAGGATGAGGAGCGGCTGGCGGCGATCTACCAGCGCACGCTGGAGAAGATCGGCATCGACGTCGGCATCCGCTCGCTCGACGGCGACCAGATCCAGTCGCGCAAGCAGCGTTACGACTTCGAGGTGCTGATCGGCACCAGCGGCTTCAACAACTCCTTGTCGCCCGGCAGCGAGCAGCTCGGCCGCTGGGGATCGGTTGCCGCGAAAACGGAAGGGTCGTTCAATCTCGCTGGCGTTGCCGATCCTGCCGTCGACGCCGCGATCGACGCGATGCTGAACGCCCGCACCAAGGAAGACTATGTCGCTGCCGTCCGCGTCCTCGATCGCCTTCTGATCTCGGGCAACTATATCGTGCCGATGCAATACAACACGCAGCAATGGCTCGCTTACTGGAGTTATCTGGAACATCCGCAAAAGACCCCCATATTCGGCTATCAACTGCCGACCTGGTGGCGAAAGCCCAACTGACGCAACCCCGACCAACCGGAACCAAACAGGAGACGAGCATGAGCGCCGAGAACTCCATCACTGTCGATGTTGTGTCCGATGTCGTCTGCCCCTGGTGCTTCATCGGCCAGAAGCGGTTGGACAAGGCCATTGCTGCCGCAAGCGATGTCGACGTGCGTGTCAGTTGGCGACCATTCCAGCTCGATCCGACCATCCCGCCTGGAGGCATGGATCGCCGCCAATACATGCTCGGCAAGTTCGGCAGCGAGGAACGCATTCAACAGATCCATGCGCGCATCGAGCCGCTGGGCGAAGCCGAGGGAATCCACTTCGCATTCGGTGCCATCAAGGTCGCGGCCAACACGCTGGACGCGCATCGCGTCATCCGCTGGGCGGGCGCCGCGGGCGAAGATGTGCAGAACCGGCTGGTGCGCCGCCTCTTCCAGCTGAATTTCGAGGAAGGCGCCAATATCGGCGACAATGCCGTGCTAGTGAAGGCCGCCGGCGAGGCCGGCATGGATGCATCGGTGGTCGAGACGCTGCTGCCAACCGACGCCGACGTCGAGGCGGTCCGCAACGAGATCGCCACCGCATCGCGCATGGGCATCACCGGTGTGCCCTGCTTCCTGCTTGAGGGCAAATACGCGGTGATGGGCGCACAAGATGCCGACACGCTTGCCGACGCGATCCGCCAGGTGGCCCGGGCCAAAGCGCGCGGCGAATTGGAAACCGTCGCGGACTGAGCATCGTCCGGCGCAGCTCGGGCGAAAGGCTACGGTTCTCCTATTTCGCGGTCACCTTGGCCTTGCTCAGGAAGAATCCGTGGCCATTGCTGCCAGTGCAGCTCAGTCCCTTCGTCGACGACTGGCAGGAAAACGGCCCCTGGCTCCAGCTGTTGCCGTAGCCGAGCTTGGTCGCGTCGCTGCAACAGCCCTGCTCGCCGGGATTCTTGATCAGTGCCGCCGGCCCTTTGGGTACCAAAATCACCGTGACATAGCTCGGCTCGACGCGCGAGCAGGAAAGCTCCGGCCCGCCATCCCGCGGCTGGTAGGTGCTGGTGCCGCCCTTCGGCGTGTAGATGCAGCCGATATTGCCGGACGGCGTGTTGAATTCGACCTGGCCTTCGGCGCTGGCCGGAATGCTCTGGCTGCCGGCATGCGCCGCCGACAAACAGATGAAAATGCTGAGCAGCCCGGCCGCGATTTTGCGTGCAGGCATGTCATCCCCCTCGACATAAACCATCGCCGGGCAGATTCGACCCGGCAGGCGGGCGTTGTCAAATCCGGTCCAGCCGTCAAAACACGATCTGGTGAATCGCCCCGAACACCGCGCTGAGCTAGGAACGGCAAGGGTCAGCTGATTTGAAGGGTCACCGAATGGCGGTCAGGCGTCGCGCATTGTCGTTGTTGTGCTTGCCACTCGCCCTTGGGCTTCCGCTGACATTGCAGCGCGTGTCCGCCGAGGAAGCCGTCATGTCGGCGACTTTCGAGGGCAAGCCCTGGACAGCGTCCTTCACCTTGGCCCAGACGATGCAGATGGGCGGCAAGCCGATGCTGAACTTGTCGGGCACAGAACAGGGGGCGCCGACCATGACCTTCAATTCGATGCTCGAGCTGAAGGATCCGAACGACCTTGCTGGCGGCTATCCACTCAAGACGGGCTCGCCTGCCAACAGCGCCAACTTCAACATTCTCGATTCCGGCGCCATGGTAGGCCATGTCCGTTTCAGCAGCGGCGAGATCGTCATCGACAAATACGACGCAGCCGCAAAGACCATTTCCGGTCATTTCAGCGCCTCCGGAAAAGACGAATCGGGCAAGCCCGAAGAGGTCATCGACGGCAAATTTTCGGGCATTCCGGTCACCGTCCAGTAGCCATTTCGGCTGACCGGCACCCCTTTTTCGTTCACAAACCCGTGTTTTTTGCTTCCCTAAGGGAAGCTTTCCGTCTGTTGGCTCAATTGCCTTTAACACACTGGAATAAAAGCCGAAATCAGCGCGATGGACGGTCCCTGGGCATTGGCTTTCTGTTGCCCTCGCGCCACGGCGGGGTAACCCTGTTCACATTCGCCCGCAGAAAATTAATGGAAAATGATCAATTGGTGTTACCCTGTGTAACAAAACTAGAAAGGTTTGGGCGGGATCGTGACTGGGGTCGGTAGACCGCAACGTACAGTACCGGAGCAAACATCCAGCGAGGCAAAGACCTCGTCCCTGACGCCGGTATCGTCGATGCGTACATTCTGGGGGCTGATGCGAGCCTACTGGTTCTCCGACCGGTGGAAGGAAGCCTGGACGCTCACCTTCGTCATCGCCGCCCTCACCGCTCTCTCCAGCAAGGCCGGCGTTTGGTTTGCCGTGGCGCTGGGCGAACTCGGCAATTCGATCGCCTTCCTCCACGATGCCGCCAACACCCATCCGCTGCAGACCATCCTGACCAACGCCGGCATACTGGTACTGCTGGTGATCCTGAAGGATGCCGGCTTCACCGGCGTGCGCAACCTCGTTTCAACGACCCTGCACCGCAAATGGCGCGGTTGGCTGGACAACCAGTTCAACCAAGCCCTGCTAGACGGCAATCATACCCATTTCCATGCCCAGCATGGTTCGGCGGCCAGCGGCATCGTCGCTCCCGACAATATCGACCAGCGGATCCAGGAATCGATCAAGGACATGACTGGCGGCGCCATCGGGCTTGCCATGGGCGTGCTTGGCGTGGCGACGTCGCTCTACTTCATCGGCGAAAACCTGATCGGATCGTCGGTCGAGGTCAAAGGCCTAGAATTCCTGGGCGGCTATGGCACCGCGGTTCTGGCTTTCCTTGCCGTCGCCATCTACGTGCCGCTGAACACCTGGATCGCGGTCAAGCTCGGACGCCTGCTCGAGCGGCTCAATGTCCGCATGCAACAGGCGGAGGGCAGCTACCGCAGCGAACTCATTACATTCCTGCGCCGCAGCTTCCATGTTGCCGCCTCGCATGGCGAGGACGTGCAGAAGTCGATGCATGACAGGCTCTATGTCGATATCGACAAGACATGGGGCCGACTGAATATCGTCAATACCAGCTACACCTCGTTCGAGCTGATCTACAATTTCGTCGGCGCCCGTATCGTTGCCTACGCGCCAGGCCTCTTGTCGTTCATCCACAACCGCCTCGACTACAAAGGCTACATCACCGGTTCCGAAATGGTCGCCCAGTTGATCAGCCAGTGCTCGTGGTTCATCCATGTCATGCCGGCGATTGCGACGCTCAGAGCCAACAGCCAGCGCGTGACCGAGCTCGCCAACGCGATCGAGAACGTCCAGCGCCCGCGGGAATTCTACCAGCAGACCGGCCGATCCGACTTCAGCTACGCGAGCCAGAATCCGGTTTTCGGTCTCACGATCCAGAAGTTGGAACTCGCCCATCAAGGCGAGGACGCCACACCTTTCCTCAGCGCTGCGAACCTCCGTTTCCGCCGCGGCGAATGGACCTTCCTCAAGGGCGAGTCCGGCTGCGGCAAGACTTCGCTGATCAAGGCGATCAACGGCCTCTGGCCCTATGGGCGCGGCACCATCGTGTTCCCGGAAAGCGTGACGAGCTTCTATGCCGCGCAGGAGGTCAAGCTTCAGCAGGTCTCACTGAAGCAGCTCGTTTGCCTGCCGGGCTCAGAGCACGACCACGGCGATATGCAAGTTGCGGCCGCCCTGCACAAGGCCGGTCTCGGCGACTTCATCGAACACCTGGCCGACGAGAGCCGCGAAGGCAAGATCTGGGACCAGGTGCTTTCGGGCGGCCAGAAGCAGAAGCTGGTGGTCGCGCGCATCATCCTGCAGCAGCCCGGGCTTCTCTTCCTCGATGAGGCGACCGGCGCGCTCGACCCCGATGGCAAGATAGCCTTCCACCAAGCGATCAAGGACAATTGTCCGAACGTCACCGTAATCAGCGTCATGCACGAGGCAGTGCCGCCGCGCTCGCTTTCCGGCGAGGAATTCTACCACAGCGTGGTCGCGATCGCCGACGGCGTCGCCACCAAGAAGCCGCTCGCTCCCAGCCTGCCGCGCGAGCTCACCACGATCCTCACTCAGCCGCCGCGGCCGACCGAGGACAAATGGCTGCGCTTCCGCCGGCTGAAGCAGAAATAGCAATCAGGCCAAGCTTTTACCTGCTTCCATAGCTTGGCTGCTGCGGCTGCCGGTCACAGTCTCGCGATCCGACCTCACCTCACCCGATTTCCGAGCTTTTGACAATTGACTCGGCAAAAAGCGCTCCTATGTTGCGCCAGCTCGCCAAATTCAAACTCGAACCCCGCGAGCAGAAAGGTCAACCCGCCATGCCTGGCGACAGTCACAGTCGAACGCAACCGCCGTCCGCCCTGACGTGACCTGAACGACTCACGTCCTGCCGGACGGCAAGGAGTGAGCCATGAACGAATTCGCACCCGTATCGGACGACGAAGCCGTCGCCGTCGCCCGTGTTCTTGCCAACGATCACGTCGCCGACGTCGTCGAAGCCCTCAATCACGAGCCTCGCGAAACAGCCATCGAGCTGCTCTGCGCCGTGCCGTTCGAGCGACTGGTCGAGATTTTCGATCAGCCGGAACTCGAAAGCGCTCCGGAACTCGCGGAAGCACTGCCACGCGCCAAGGCGAGCAAGCTTTTGACCGCCATGTCGGTCGACCGCGCGGCCGACATCCTGCGCGAGCTGGATGAACCGGCCCGCTCGGAGCTGCTCGGCGCGCTTGCCCCGCCGCTGCGCGCCACGCTGCTGTCCATCCTCGGATACCCAGAAGGCAGCGCCGCCTCGATCATGACGACCGAATTCGTCAGCGTGCCTTCCGACTGGACCGTCGGCCGCACGCTCGACTACATCCGCAAGGTCGAGCGCACGCGCGAAACCATCTACGCCATCTACATCGTCGATCCGGAGACGCAGCTCCTGCTGCGTTCGACCGGGTTGCGCCGGTTGATCACCGGCAATCCGGAGGATTCGATCCTGTCGGTGGCGCCTGATCGTATGCCGGTGACGGTGACGCCGCTCACCGATCGCGAGAACCTGGCGCAGACCATCTCCAAATACGACCTGCTCGCCTTGCCTGTCGTCGACCAAGGCAGAATCCTCGGCATCGTCACCGTCGACGACATCATCGACACGATGATCGAGGAAACGACCGAGGACGTGCATCGCTTCGGCGGCATGGAGGCGCTGGACGAGCCCTATATGAAGATGGGCTTCCTCGCCATGATCCAGAAGCGCGCCGGCTGGCTCTGCGCGCTGTTCCTCAGCGAGATGCTGACGGCCAACGCCATGCAGTCCTATGAGGGCGAGCTGGAGAAGGCGATTGTGCTGACGCTGTTCATTCCGCTTATCATGAGCTCCGGCGGCAATTCCGGCTCGCAGGCGACGTCGCTCGTCATCCGCGCGCTGGCGCTGCGTGAAATCGGCCTGCGCGACTGGTGGCGGGTGGCGCTGCGCGAGCTGCCGACCGGGGTGGTGCTCGGCTCGATCCTTGGCGTAGTCGGCATCTGCCGCATCGCGCTCTGGCAGTATTTCGGCCTCTACGACTACGGCCCGCACTGGATGCTGATCGCGGCGACGGTGGGCGCGGCGCTGATCGGCATCGTCACCTTCGGCTCGCTGTCGGGATCGATGCTGCCTTTCGCGCTGAAGCGGATCGGCTTTGACCCGGCAAGCGCCTCTGCGCCGTTCGTCGCCACGCTGGTCGACGTCACCGGGCTGGTGATCTACTTCTCGGTGGCGCTGGTGATCCTGCGCGGCACGCTGCTCTAAAAATCTTGGGTCGCTGGCGTCGCCAGCGGCCCCAAAGCTGCAATCAAACGCGTTCGCCGTTCTTCACGCGGTAGGTCGGCTTGTACATAGTGACCAGTTCCTCGGCCGCGGTCGGATGCACGGCCATGGTGCGGTCGAAATCGTCCTTGGTCAGCCCCGCCTTCAGCGGGATGCCCAGAAGCTGCGCCATCTCGCCGGCATCGGGACCCAGGATATGAGCGCCGAGCACCTTCCTGGACGCGCCGTCGACCACCAGCTTCATCAGCATCTTCTCGTCGCGGCCGGACAGCGTGTGCCGCATCGGACGGAAGGACGCGCGATAGATCTCGACGTCGGGGAAGCGCTTGACCGCGTCGTCCTCCGACAGGCCGACGGTTCCAATCTCCGGCTGGGAGAATACAGCGGTCGGGATGGTGTCGTGATCCGGCGCGGTCGGATTGCCCTTGAAGGCGGTCTCGATGAAGCACATCGCCTCGTGGATGGCGACCGGCGTCAGTTGCACGCGATGGGTGACGTCGCCGATCGCCCAGATGTTGTCGAGGTTGGTGCGCGAATATTGGTCGACCATGATCGCGCCCGTCTTGCTGAGTTCGACGCCGACGCCTTCCAGGCCCATATTCTCGGTATTGGGGATACGCCCGATCGCCAGCATGACCTGGTCGACCGTCAGCGTTTGGCCGGAGGACAGCAGCACGTCCAACCTGCCGTCGGGCGTCTTGCGCACCCATTCCGAAACCGCGGGACAGAGGATCTTGATCCCCTTCTTCTCCATCGTCTCATGCAGCGAGCGGCGCAGATCCATGTCGAAGCGGCTGAGGATCTCCTGGCCGCGATAGACCAGCGTGGTGTCGACGCCCAGGCCGTGGAAAATGTTGGCGAACTCGACGGCGATGTAGCCGCCGCCCTCGATCATGATCGCCTTCGGCAGTTCCTTGAGATCGAAGGCCTCGTTGGAGAAGATGCAGTACTCGTGGCCCGAAAGCGCCGGATGCGGCGCCGGCCTGCCGCCGGTGGCGATCAGGATCTGGTCGGCGCTGACGGTGCGGTCTTCGGCAACCAGGTAGACGGAATGCGGGTCGACCAGCACGGCGCGCGAGTGGAAGGTCTCGCCGCCTGAGCCCTCAACATTCCTCTTGTAGATCGCTTCGAGCCGCGCGATCTCCTTGTCCTTGTTGGCGACCAGCGTCTTCCAGTCGAAGCTCGCCTCGGGCACCGTCCAGCCATAGCCGGCGGCATCAGTGAAATGCTCGGAAAATTGCGAGGCATAGACATAGAGCTTCTTCGGCACGCAGCCGCGGATGACGCAGGTGCCGCCGAAGCGGTATTCCTCGGCGATGGCGACGCGCTTGCCGAGGGCCGCCGCCACCCGGGCCGCCCTGACCCCACCGGAGCCGCCGCCGATGACGAACAGATCATAGTCATAACCGGCCATCGTGCTGGGCTCCTGGGGATGAGAAAGACGGGTCACAGGTAGGCTGCCAAGCGGCAAAAGAAAAGCCCGGGCAAAGCCGGGCTTTGTGGTCCAGCGGCCGACGGCCGAATTGAAGCCGGTCAGTTCGCGGAATTGTCGGCGGGCGCCGAGCCATCGGCCGGAGCGGAATTGTCGGCCGGCGCGGTGGCGTCCGGAGCTGGCGCTGCCGGCGCCGCGGCCTTGGCAGCGGCGGCAAGCGTCTCGCCGACCTGCTGCGCGAGATCGCGGGCAACGCCGTTCTGCCAGATGTCGGCCGCCTTTACGAGATCACGCGTCACCGCGGGACCGCTGTCCAGCAGCTTCTTTCCGGAATCGGAGCTGTAGAAGGCGGCGATATCGTTGAGCTCCTTCTCGGAAAACACCTTGGCATAGGCAAGCGCTGCTTCCTTTTCGAGGTCGGCGCGACGCGATGCCATGCCGAGCGCCTTCTCGGTCACGGTCTTGCCGATCAGCTCCTGCATGTCGGGGTTCTTCTGGATGAGCTGCGACTCCAGCGCGGCCGCCGCCTGCGGCAGAATGTTGTCGAACGAGTCCGTGGCATGGATCGCAGCGACGGCCGCGCGCGCGGCCTTCAGGTGCGACTCGCTGACATCCTGCGCAAACACCGGCGAGGAGAGCGCGAGGACGGCCGAGGCCGCCAGAAACATCGAAAGGCGGCGAACCCGTTTATGCAACATCATGGTCGATAGAACTCCCTGGTTTTCGGGCGACATGGACGGTTTCGATACCGTCGCCGCCGGCGATGATGGCCGTTGACGCCAGCCCGATGAATAGACCGTGCTCGACAACGCCTGGAATGGCGAAGAGAGCATTCGAAAGCGCTCTTGTATCCGGAATGCGGCCAAAAGATGCATCGAGGATAAAGTGGCCGCCGTCTGTAACAAATGGCTGGCTTCCCGTCATCCTCAATGTAACCGGGCCGGAAAGGCCGAGCCTTGCCGCGGCGGCGCGAACCGCGATCTCGGTGGCGCGCAGGCCGAATTGGTTGACCTCGACCGGCAGCGGGAAGCGGCCGAGAGTCCCGACCAGCTTGGACTTGTCGGCGATCACGATCATGCGCTCGGATGCGGCCGCGACGATCTTCTCGCGCAGCAGCGCGCCGCCGCCGCCCTTGATCAAGGTCAGGTCCGGATCGATTTCGTCGGCGCCGTCGATGGTAAGGTCGAGTTCCGGCGTGTCCTCGAGCGTGGACAGCGGCACGCCCAGTTCGCGACAGAGCGCCGCGGTGCGCTCGGAAGTCGGCACACCGATGATCTTGAGGCCGGTCGCAACCTTCTCGGCCAGCAGCCGCACGAACTCGTCCGCCGTGGTGCCGGTGCCGATGCCAAGCCGCATGCCGTCGCCGACATGGGCGAGCGCTGCCCGCGCGGCTTCGACCTTCAACTGCCTTGCATCCATGGGGAGCCCTGATTTCGCCGGTTTCGCGCGCCTCCTAGCATTTTTGCCTGTCCCGTCAAAGGCTCCCTCGTCAAAGGCTCTGTGGACCGATCGAGGCTTCTTGCTTGAACCCTGGCCAGCCTGTATCGGCTGCAGCAATAAGAATTTCGCAGGACCGCCCATGACCCGCCCGATCATTGTCTTCGACCTCGACGGTACGCTGGTCGACACGGCGCCGGACTTGCTGGACAGCCTCAATCACAGCCTGGCGGCGAGTGATCTGGCCGCCGTCGACGAAGCCGGCTTCAGGCGCTTCGTCGGCCATGGCGGCCGCGTCATGATCGAACGCGCGCATGCCGCGCAGAACAAGGCGCTGATAGCCGAAGAGCACGACCGGCTGCTGAAGCTCTTCCTCGACCATTACACGCTGAACATTCCCGGCAAGTCGCGCCCCTACCCCGGCGTCATTGCCGCGCTCGACCGTTTCCAGGCCGCCGGATACCTTATGGCCGTCTGCACCAACAAATACGAAGCCAATTCCGCGACGCTGATCGGCGCGCTTGGCATGTCGGACTATTTTGCCGCGATCTGCGGCCAGGATACGTTTGCCTTCCGCAAGCCCGACCCGCGCCATCTCACCGAGACCATCCGGCTGGCCGGCGGCGATCCGAGCAGCGCCGTGATGGTCGGCGATTCGCAGACCGACATCGACACCGCCAAGGCAGCCGGAATTCCCGTGGTCGCGGTCGATTTCGGCTACACCGACCGCCACGTCCGCGAATTCGAGCCCACGCTGGTGATCTCGCATTTCGACACGCTGACGCCGGACCTGGCGGAACGGCTGATCGCGGCGGCGCGCTGAGCCGGCGCCAAATCCCGCCGACGGAAAATCAGGGAAATCAAACCGCGGAATACCTCGGGACATCGCCTTGACTTCCCGCGCCCGCCTACCTTATATCGCGGCTCGCTTCGGCCTTCGGGCCACAGGCGGGCGATTAGCTCAGCGGGAGAGCACACCCTTCACACGGGTGGGGTCGCAGGTTCAATCCCTGCATCGCCCACCATCCAACTCAATGAATATGTTGGATGATCTGACCCACAAGCTCACAAGCAATGCTGCCTACGTCGTTGAGCACGCCAAGGCTCAAATAAGCCCTCTCCGCACATTCATCCGCGTCACCGCCGTCACCAATACGGCGCCGGTCATGAAATAGAGCGTGGCGATGATGTGGCCCTGGTGGAAATGCAGCCCGGCGAACAGCAGGGCCATGACCACGGCAAGGAAGGCGATGATGCGCGAGAATTCGTCGGGCATGGGGCGACCTTGTGCAATGTGTTGAGCGGCCGCCCTCTTCAGCCGCACGCTCCATAGAGCGGTTTTCGATTTTTCGCAATCGGCACGGTGGCGCGACGCTTCAGCTATGTTGGCATTATCGCGCCACAGCATTTCCCGTTCATTCGCCCCTGGATTCATTGGGCAGGTTGCAAGGAGCTGGCTGGCGCCCTTGCCAAACGCATGCGTGTGGAACTGGAAACGCTTGAAAATATCGACTTTCCATCCGGTTCGATGTTCTGGGCGCGTCCCCAAGCACTTAAGCCGCTCCTGGATCTCAATCTGGCGGCCACCGACTTTCCCGAGGAAAGCGGTCAGCTATCTCTTACAAACGCGCATGCAATCGAACGTCTGTTTTTTGTTTCTTGCGAGGTGGCCGGATTGAAATGGCTCAAGATAGCAATCCTGCAGTGGCATCCGTCAAACAAGCACCACCAATCAGCCTCGTCGCGGTTAATCGTCCGACGGTTCGTCAGAAAACGAAATGTCGCCTTGCTTCACGGAGAAAACCGCAACAGGCCATGACGATGCAACCTGCACAAGTGCGGATCGCGCCCTAATATCCACGGCAGAATCAACCAGCAGCAGGGGAATGCATGACCGACATTTTCCAACACACACTCGTCCATCCGATCCATGGCGAGGTGCCGCTCCTACCGTTCGACAAGAAGGACGCCGAATGGGACCAGGGAAAGGTGGCGACCGCTCGTCGCCTGATTGCCGCCTACAAAGCCACTATGTCGCAAGAAAGCCCGCTTCGGCAAATCATGAACGGCGATCTTTGGTCCGCGTTGACACGTGACCATTTCGGTCAGCTGCTGGGGATCCTGCACGCCGAGGATGCAGAGCAGCTATCGCGCTACCTCGTCGATTTCGGCCGGGAATACACATGGTTCGGTGGCATCACAACGGGCGTAGACGGTTATACGTACTGGGATCGCGATGACCGGTTCGTAGCTTACAGCTACTTCGACAAATTGGTTTGCCTGGGCGAAGCCCTGGGGGTCCTTTCGGCTGAAAGCCCGGAACAGGGCCCTCGGGAAAGTGGGGCAACAACATTCAATCCGACCCGGAAGGCCTTGTCCGTGCCATAGAAGCACAGCTCGGCATCAAAATCGTTCCGCCTCAAGGCACGGTTCATGTCGCAGGATTGAGTGTCGGAAGTGGATTGCTGCACTACCGGCACATCAACGCGGTTTACCTCGCAACCCGAATCCGGGATTTTGCTGCACCCCAAGACCGCATTTGCGAATTTGGAGGAGGACTCGGGTTAGCGGCTTACTACTTGAACTTGTTCGGCCGCAAGAATGTTACGATCTTCGATCTTCCGATCGTAAACATTCTGTCGGGGTACTTTCTGATCGGTACACTTGGCCAGGAGGCCGTCTGCCTCGAAGGCGAAGAACCGCGACCGGACACGATCGCGATAAGAGCGAATTGGAATTGCGAGAAGGCGGCTGATGGTGCTTTTCGTATCACGGCCAACCAGGATTCATTTCCGGAAATCAATCGTCGCATCTTTGACGAATATGTCGAGCAGATAAGACGCACCACATCAGGCTTCTTCCTGAGCATCAACCACGAAGGTGAGCAGAAAATAGCGGGTGGCGAAAAACACCTTCACGTTTCGAAGCTCTTAAGCACCAGTCCTGACTTTCATCGCATGTACAGAAGTCCCTACTGGCTTCGCAGAGGCTACGTGGAAGAACTGTATAGGATTGTATAGGGAAAGTCTTGGATGCTTCGTGCCCGTACTTGGCAAATCCGCCCACGGTCACATCGTTTCGGCTCAGGCCAGGTCCACCTCGACCCACAGTCCGCCCGGCCCTCGGGCCGCATCGCGCGGTGCGCTGCGCACCGCCTGGATCGAACCGGACGGCGCGGCAAAGGCCGGTTTGCCGTTCTTGTCCGCCAGCCATGGATCATCGGCGCGGATGACGCGCCCCTTGGTCTTCGTCTCGAGCGCGGTCAGGATGCCGTCATAGGGCATCTCGCCCCAATGCACTTTCACCGCGTCGACCTTGTTGGTCGGGATGAAAGCCGAAAGGTCCGGGCTAGTCAGCAGGTCGAAACCCTGTTTCTGCGGCGTGGCGTTCTGGCTGCCGTGATGGGCGACCTTGAGATAGACGGTGCGCGCCAGAAGATCGGCCGATGTGACGGTGCCTTGACCCACCGGCCATTTCAACTCCTTCCAGCTCAGCCAGTTGCCGATCTGGGCGTCACCCGGGAACAGCAGTACCCGGGCCGAGTCGATGAACTCGAAGGCAAGCACCAAGCTGGTGTTGTTGACGCCGCGGTCGAGCTGCAGGGCAAGGTCGGCGGCGATCCCCATCCAGTCGGCGTCGATGCGTCGCCAGGACTGATCGCGATCTTCCATGGCCGCCACGGCCGAAACCGGCCCGGAATAATGCTTGCGGACATAGGCGCCGATATCGACGGCCGGGTCGCTGCCCTTGTCGCCGTTCAGTGCCGCGGAAAGCGGCGTGCCGACATTGCGCTCGAAGGGACTGAGCTCGTCGACATAATCGGCGTCGGCCGCCTCGTTCATCTTGAGGCCGCTGGCCAGCGCCCGCGCGAACGGGCCGCCGCTGGCCAGCGGGAACATCTCGCTCGCCTTCTCTTCCAGACGCAGCGCGGCCTTGTCGCGCGGTGGGCCTAAGACATAGACACGAAGGTTGGGCAGCCCGTCGATCGACACCGGCGGTCCACCCGGCTCGAAATAGGTCGGCGACGGTTTTTGCGACAGCTTTGCCGCCGCGTCGCGGGCCGAGCGCACACGCTCGCCGGCGGCGCCGAACTGGAAGCCGAGCACGGACTGCAGGCCGTCGCGAACGCCGGCCATGTAGGAACTGAGCCCCTGCATTCCATCGAGCTTCTGGCCCACGCCCTGCAGCGCGGTGATCGCCTGGCCCTTGAACTTGCCCAGTTCCGTGGCCTCGGCGTCGGCGGGATTCTCGGTCCACGCCATCCAGACATCGGCGACGACGAAATCCTTGAAAAGGTCCTTCGCCGTCAGGAAGCCCGAGACATGGTCCCAGTGCTCGTGCGTGACGACGAGAATGTCGATCTTGCCGCCGGTCTCTTTCCTGATGTCGGCGACGATGTCGCCGACCAGCGCCGGACCGCCTGCGATCGAGACATGGATGCCGCAATCGATGAGCATGCGGAACGGCGTGCCGTCCGCCTTCTTGAAGGTAAGCAGATGGCAATCGCCGATGCCCTGACAGTAATGCCGTACGGTGACGCCCGCGGCCTGTTGTGCCGCTGCGGCAGCCGTTCTCGCTGGCCTTGTCCGCGTCGCTGGCCTTCTAGACATGGTCGTCGTCTCCATCGCTGGCATGCAGCAAGGCAAACGGCTCCGACACCTCGCCGCCGAAATAGAGCGCTCTGAGCGGCGACAGATAGTTGGCGGCCATGGTGCCTGCCTGGCGCTTCTGGCGGTCCGCGCTGCCGGTGTTCTTGATGATCGAGTAGCGGATCTCCTCGAAACCCTCGCGCGGGTCGATGATGATCGTCGCGCCGCCGCGGAACCAGAAGAAGCCGTCGCCCTTGGCCATGCCTTGCGGCATCGCCGTGCCGTCGAGCGCGACCGGAATGCGCTGCTGGATGACAACCACGACCTCGACGCGGAACGAGCCGTCCGGCTCGACGCGGCGCGTCGGGCGCACACCATAGACATCGAAGGTCGTCTCGCCCTTCTTCGGCGCGTGCATGACCGTGCCGTCCTCATTGTAGCGGGGCAGATCGGGCAGCAGGCCGAACTGCTTGTAGAGGTCCGGATTGGAGGCAAAGGCCTTGTGCATGGCCTTCCACAGCGCGTAGCGGTTCTTGTCGTTGAGCGCGAAGATCTCGGCCCGCTTTAATTTCTGGTTCCAGCCGAGGTCGATCCTGCTGAGCAGGCCTTTCAGCCAGCCAGGCGACGGATTCTCCGGCGCGCTCCAGGCGAGCGTGTCTTCCGAGATGGTGCGCACGTCGCGCGGCAGAAGCTTCCATTTGCGGAACGATTCCAGGAAGGCCAGCCGGTAGTGCAGCGGATCGTCCGGGTAGGCGTCGCGGTCGGCGGTGATCAGCGCGCGCAGGTATTCGCCGAAGGTGATGTCGACGGACGGGCAATAGTCGAGCGCGCGGATGCACATGGTCAGCATCTGCTTCGCGGTCTTGGCGACCTCGTCGGTCAGGCGCTCGACAAGGCTTGGAGGCAAGGTTCCCGCCGGCAGTATGCCGGAGCCGCCCGTGGCGAGCTGGATCAGGTCGTCGGTCCGCCGATCGGCGATCGCCAGGAAGGCCTGGTAGACGGCGAAGACCAGGATAGAGCCGCGGTCATGCGCCTCGAAGGTCTTGTCGTAATCGAGATCGGCCATGCCGGCGCCGCCATATTCGCGCAGCGGCCCGGCCCGTCCGCTGCCTTCGCCGAACTGCTTGGCGATGCCGGAGAGCAGCGAGGCGGCCGACAACTCGCCCCTCGCCTTGCCGATCTCGAAGCTGACCAGTTCCTTCATCGTGAAATGCTGGAACAGCGCGACGATATCGGCGAAGGCCTCGTGGAAGGCCGGCACATCCGGGTTTGACGCTTCCTGGAAGCGGCGATGCAGCCCGTCGAGCAAGGCGTGCGACATCTCATGTGCGACGATGTCGCTGGACAGGCACGAGAACACCGTCGTTCCGGGCGTGGTGACGTCGCCTTCATTGCTGGTCGCCGGGAAATAGCCGAACAGCAGCGCCTTCTTTTCCGGGCTGTAATAGGCATTCTCGGCCCGCAGCGCGTGCGGATAGATGCGCAGGCGCGGCACGTAGTGCGCCTTCACCGTCATGTCGCCGGTCCGGCCGGGAGCCTCGGCATAGTGCGGCGCCCACAACGCCCGCCGGCCAAGCGCACGCTCGAAATGGCCGATCGTGGTCATGGCGACGGCGTAGACCATCTGCTGGTGGAATCTCGGGTTGCCTTCCGAAGGCGGCAGCCCGTCCTGCGCCAGAAGCACTTTGTCGTTGAGGTCGACGGGGTCGTAGACGCGGTCGGACGCCGGGTCGACATCGACCACTTCGAGATATTCGCCGATCGGACCGGGCAGCAGCGGCCTGTCGGTCGCCGGCTCGTCGTCCCAAGGCACCGAAAGCGTCGACTGGTAGACCGAAACCGAATCCAGCCGCTTTGCGACCGATGGATCGAGCGCGTAGATGCGCAGGCGCCGTTGCGGCGGCGGCAGCGGCCGCGGCTTGCGCCTGATGGCCGGCGCCAGGCCCATGACCGGCGCCGGAACCGCCGCGCTGGCGCCCGGACGGCCGAGCAAACCTTCCAGGAAGGCCTTCAGCGGCTTTGACGGATTGCCCTGGTCGAGGGCGGCTTCGAGATAGCGGTTGCGTGCCGCGGCCGAGATATTGCCCGGATCGCCATCCGGGTCGGCGATCGCCTGTTCGATTGCCGCGCTGCCTTGCGCCATCTGCGTCAATTCAAGCGCAAACATCATCCGCTGCCGGAGCGCCGCTGGCGTGGGCGCCGCCAACGAGCTTCCACCGGTCAGAAGGTCGAGCCAGCTCCATGTGTAGGTGGCGGGAGCAAGTTTCGTCAGGCTGTTCGCCGCCGGCGGCGGGAAGCCCAGCGCATCGAAGGCCCGCAAGACGCCCTGCCCGATCTTCTGCTTCGTCTCAGCCGCGTTCATCTTGGCCGTCGATTTCAAGGCCTTGGCGAACAGTGCCTTGCGCACCGCCTCGATCCGCATCCACGGCTGGGGATAGTTCTTCACCACGTCCCAATGCTCGGCCAGCCACAGAGCGGCCGCAGCGGCGACCTGCGGCGTCGCGGCCGAGGTGCCGCTGCCGTCCATGTCGACCACCTTGCGGCAATCGATCTCGGCCCAGGGCACGTTCGGTGTGTAGGCGCCAAGCGCCGTATCCATCTTCGAGGGCGGCCCGTAGTTGCCCTGCATGGTGCCGAGGGCGAGCCCGGCATAGGCGCGCCCGTCGCCCATCACGCCGCAGGCCGCAAGCACCCGGTTGTAGCGCGCGGGATAGACGATACTGCTGGGCGTGATGGTGAAATTGTTGCCGGCCGCCGTGACCATCACCACGCCGTGGTCGTAGGCAAGGTTGACGGCGTCGACTAGGGCCTGCGAGGCGAGGCCGCCCATGCTCATCGACAACACCTGCGCGCCTTGCTGGCGCGCGTAGTCGATGCCTTGCACCATGGTGCCAGTGGTCAGCCGCACCACCCAGTCGGCGATGCGCACCGGCAGGATTTTCGCGAGCGGCGCGCCGCCGACGAAATCTGTGAAGCCCGGCCAGTGCGGCGACGTTCCGTCGAGCTTGTTGCCGGCTAACAGGCTGAGCGTGCCGGTTCCATGGCCGCGATTGCTGGTCAGCGTGCCGGCCGGAGCGTGATCGGTCGCGTTGTTCGGGCCGGTCCCGTCGTCGACGAAATTGCGCTGCTGCGCTGTAAGAAGTCCGGCTGGAAGGGTCTCGTGACCGGGATCGAAACCGGTATCGAGATGGGCGATGGTGATGTTGGCCTGCCTGGCGCCGACGCTTTCGCGCGCGGCCTTGAACTGGCTAAAGTCCGGCGCGGCATTCCAGGCGACCCGGCCTGACACCGTCGCTTGTCCACCGCTCGGATCCTGATCGTCGAAAGTGCATGTCGGAGCCGCGCTCGCCGCCATGCCGCGCTCGCCGGCGCCGTTCCGGTAATCCCATTGCTGCATGATATCGGGCTCGACCGCGAGCACCTCACCGCCCGCGGCGGCCAGCGCCGGGTTCCGGGCGACAAGATCGTGGGCGTGGTCCCAGGGATTGTCGGTGTCAGCCGCATCCGTGGCCAACCGCAACCAGGTAGCGCCGCGATCCGCGGCCGCGGCCGTACCGGCGGCTGCGGCGCCAGGCGGGAGAGCAAGGATCGGATCGGCTTCGATCCCGCCAATCCGCGGCGGCCCGCCTCGCACCGATAGCCCCGCGCCGTCGCCGCGAACCTTTACAAGGAGTCCCTTCGCGCTTGCCACGGCGTCCCCTCCCCCAAGATGAACCTTGGCGCCGACCGTCCGCTGCAGTCAAGCCAAGGTTCCAGGCGCGCTTCGACTGATCTCTTTGCCGACTAGGCAATCATGCCGGCTGCACGGCAAAGATTGACAGCAAAGATGATCGAGGCGTGAACTACAAATTCTAAAATAATCATCGGTGCGTCCGACGCGCATATCTGTGAGCACCTTCACATACGTCACAAAGCGCTTGCGCTCAGATGCTGTAGCGGCGGCATCGATGGCCCGAGCTGATTTACGGCGTCCGAAGCTGCTGCCGAATATGCGGTTCTCGAGGAGAAATTTCGATCACCTAGCCATTTTCAGGTTTGCTGTCTGCGCGCATGGGCACCTCCCCCAAGCGCGCGGACGGCGTCCAAGGATCGGCCCGCAACCGCCAGTGCGCCCGGTCTCCTTACAGTTTGCCGGCTTATCCGGTTTCGACGTGTCGGGCATGACATTGGAACGTCTGTCAGCCACCCGCCGAATTCGGAGAGTCACCGTAGAAGGAGACGACGCTTTGATCGAGCACGCACTTATCCTACAATTTCCGTCTAATCAGAGGCGGAATCGTATCATGGCTACAAACGGCGCGGACGACAGCAACCTGCCGCGCCTGGCGCGCATCGATCCGCGCCACTTCGACCTGCTGTTCGGCGGCTGCAAGCTGGAGCGCTACGCCGCCGGCCAGCATTTGTTCGTCCAAGAGGATGCCTCCGATCGCATCTATGGTGTGATAAGCGGCACGGTCGAGATCTCGATCTATTCGCCGGGCGGACAGAAGCTGGTGGCCAATATCGAGCTGTCGCGCAGCCTCGTCGGCGAGATCGGGGCACTGGACGGACGCCCGCGCACGGCCACCGCCAGCTGTCTCACGGCATGCGAGCTGGTTTCGCTGAGCCGGACACAACTCTTTGACCGCATTGAGAAAAACCCGTCTCTCGCGAGAGCGATGATCGAATTGCTGTGCACGCGGCTGCGCTGGGTCAGCGGCGAGTTGGGCGACCAGGCCTTCTTCGGCATCGAGGCCCGGCTGGCGAAGCGGCTGGTGTTCCTGAGCGGGGTCATGGCCGACTCCGCCGGCTGGATTCCGATTTCGCAATCCGAGCTCGGCGAATTCCTCGGCGCGACGCGCGAATCCGTCAACAAGACGCTCAACGACTGGCGCAACCGTCAGATGATCGCCATCAAGCGCGGCGGCCTGCGCATCATCAACGCCGCCGCGCTGAACCACATCGCCGAATCGCAGGACGACGACTGAGCAGGCTCGGCGACTTCGCCCAAGCAGCAGACAGCCTAAGCGCCCCTGATCACAACCGCGAGATCATGTAGCGCAGCGCCGAGCGGCTCGGCATGAAGAAATAGCCGCCGCCTTTCGTGGTGACGAACTTCGGCACATCCTTGAGCACGGTGACCTTTTCCCAGGACGGGATCGAGAACCGGCCGCCGCCGCCCCTTGCCCCGATCGTCGGATCCGTCTCCCCGACAAGACCCTGGAACGAGCTCGATGAGACCCAGGTCTGCTGGATGAACTCGTATTGGCGCTCGATATCGGCGTTGAGACACATGAAGAGCAGTCCCTTCTCTGTCTTCCCGCTTCTGTCCTTTTTCACGTAGGTGCGGCCGACGCGCAGGATGCGATGGCGCTTGCCGATCCTGATCTGCGTCTCGCGGTCCTCGCCGAGCGAATCGCGCGGGTTGGAACGGCGTATGTGGGAGCCGAGTGGACAGGCGTGCCCCTGCGGATCCTCGGCGCCGAGCGCGAAATCATTGTCGACGCCGCGGCCCGGCCGCCCGTTCGGATTGCGCACGAGCGAGCTGCCGTCCTGCCAGCGGCCGAGCATCTTCGCGGCCACCCAGCGTTGATCGATGGCGGGATCGCCGCTCTCATCTGCGGCCTGCAGGGCGGCCCGCCTGCAATAATCGTCGAACAATTCGACATGCTGCTCGAACTGGCGCATGACGAGGAACGTGCCGTTGCGGCCGAAATCGCGCGGCGGAGGCGGTTGCCCAGGTATCTGGCGGTTGCGCCGCACCTGCGAGAGGATGCCGGCGCGGTCCAGCGCCGCCTCGACCGACGGCGAAGACGGGTAGAAGCCATGCTCGTCGCGATAACCGAACAGGAACTCGCCCGGCGCGAGCAGATGCATGGGCGCGGCTCCCTTGGCGGCGCGCGCCGTACCCCGAACGATCGGTTGCGAGATGCCGTCGACGAAGCCGAAATGCTCGACCGCCCGCTTGCCTTCGCGCTTCACCTTCAGCGGCAGTTCGGCGGTCACCGACATCCCGGCGCCTGCCGTCTGTCGCTTCATGGCCGTGATCTCGGCCTTCAGCAAGGCCGGTGTCTCGGCATAGCAGACGATGACGGCATCGACGGGCTTGGCGGATGACCCCACTGCCATTTGTCGGGCGCGTCAGGGCCGGTGTCGTTGAGGATGCGGCTGCGCTCGGGCGTGCCCATGCCTTCCCGGAAGGCGACCGGGAACGTGTCCAGCGGTTCGTCGTCGACGCCGCCTTCGAGCCCAAGCCGGCGCAGTCCGTTGGGGCCGAACGCCACCGTCATGGCGCGGCCCGCGGGCACCCCGTCGCCGAAGCTGGTTTTGCCGATGACGAAGTCGAGCCACGCCTTGCGCTTCGCCGCCGGCAGGCCGTCCGGCACCTGGATCGCAAGCATATGCGCGTCGCCGAGCGCGCCGAACGGCCCGAAGAAGATCGACTGGATTTCGCCGGATTCCAGCGCTTCGAGGGGCGAGGACGGAGGCTCCGCCAGGCTCCTCGCGTCAGCCGGCAGCGCTTGCGGACGCGGCAGGGAACCGAAAAGGCTCAGCCAGTCGCGCGCCTCGTTGCCGGTAGCCGAGGCGATGCCGCGCCTGATCCTGGAGTTGATGCGGATACGCGTGGTGTTGAGGTGCGGATAGGCGGTGTACCAGAACAGCGTCGGCACCTGTTGGCGCCGCGCCCAGCGCTTGAAGCGATCGCCGTCGCGCGCGCCGTCCAGGAACAGCCAGCGCGTGCGCGGATAGCCGTCGGTGTTGCTCCACACACCGGTCAAGCCGGCCGAGGCCTTGGCGATGAAGTCCTCGAGATAGCTTTCCCAACTGCCTCCGTAATTGGAGAAGAACATCAGCCTGTCGGTGCCGGGCAACAGCACCCAGCGGGCGAAATGAATGGTGTTGATGGTAGCGAGGAAGCCTGGCCTGAACACCTTCTGCGCCGATATCGAGATCAGGTAGAAGGAGAGCCGCAGCGCCAGCCGCCGCAAGATGCCCGCCTTCATCGTCGAGATCGCCGTCAGATTGTTCTGCGCGGTGTGGTCCTCATGGGCTAGGATCTTTTCGAGCGCGCCGATCTCGACAGGGGTGCTCGCCGGCTGGTCCTTGTCCTCGAGCCGCCGCAACGCCAGGAAGCAAAGCCCGACGAACAGGGCGAGAATGGCCAGCAGACCGAGGACTGAAAGCAGAAGCGAGGTGCCCGCAATCGCGATGTTGGTGAAGGTGATCCCATGCGGGTTTCCGAACACGAGCACATAGGTCATGCGCCAGAACGCCAGAATGACGATCGCGACGGTGGCGAACATCGCCGGCGTCAGCAGCGTCGTCGTCAGCGCCCGCGACCAGTGGCCGGGCGGTCTTTCCAGCAGGCTTTCGGCGGGCTCGAATGCCCAGCCGAATTGCCCGAGGCACCGGACATGGTGGCGCGCCTCGGCAAGCACATCCATCGCATTGCCGGCGCCCGCGCGCGGCTTTTCGACGATCTCACGCACGCTGTCGGCGAGCTTGGCCTCGGCCAGGATCCGCCGCACGGAATGTCCCGGCGTGCCGGAGAAAACCAGCCCGGCGGCGCTGCCGAAAGACGGCGATATCTCGATGTGCTTCCTCTTCAGGAAGTCTTCCAGCGAACCGCCGTCCGGGAGGCCGCAGACATCCCTGAAGATCGGCCGCAGCCGGTGACCGATCGCGTGCGCCATGGCGGCAATGACATCGTCGGTGCTGCCGTCGCCGGAGATTTCCAACACCAGCGCGCCGGTCTCGACCCCCGATTTTTCGTCTTTGCCGGTGGGAGCGACGGCGAGGCTGGTGAAATGGATGGTGCCGACCTTGTCGAGCGCGGCGCTGACCTCGCTGATCGCCGGATTGCCGAGATCCGCGACCTTGTCGCGCACAGCATCGAGCGGCATCGGTCGGGTGATCGGGCAGACCACGGTCACCATCGACTGCTCGGCAGTGCGGCAAAGCGGCGAGCGCTCGAAATCGACCTTGAGGCTTGCCGGGTAGGCGCCGACATTGACCATCTTGCCGGCCCTGCCCCGCGCGCGGGCCAGCTTCGGTTTGCTGAACAGGGCGCGGATGCATTCACCGATCTGAATGCGGGCGATTTCGGCGCCGATGCACAAATGGATCCCGTAACCGAACACCATGTAGTCGCGATGCGGGCGCGACGTATCGAACGCGTTCGGCCGCTGTACGATCTCCGGGTCGAACATCGCCGAGAGTGTCGCCGGCATGACGACCGTTCCGGCTTTGACCACGCGCTCGCGACGGGTGCCCTTGCCGATGACCGCGTCACGCCTGGTGTAGCGCCAGGGTCCGATCCAGATCGGCTTGAAGCGCATGGCTTCCATGATCGCCCGGTCGAGCTTGCCGGTATCGCCGGCGCCGAGGGCCTCATCCACGGCCTGCCGTGCATCGGTTCGCGACAGGATCACATCCAGGCAATTGCTGCCGGCGAGCACATTGGTCGGCACGAAGCCGGCGACCATGCCGAGCATGATGGAATGAATGTCGGGCAGCGACAGGCGTCCCTGGTCCATCAACGCAACCAAGCGGGCCAGCGGCCTGTCATCCTTGTCCGCCTTTTCCCGGACCGCGGCGATCGAGCGGTCGATAATTTTGATCAGGCGATCTCCCCCGACCATGGCAAGTTGGCGCGTGGTGGGATTTGCCGTCGGATCGGAAAAGAACAGAGCGCTGAGCGCGATCGACCAGTCGGCGAATTCGGTCTCATCGTCGATCTGAAGGCCGAAATAATCGCGGCAGATGCGCACCGGAACGATCTTCATCAAGCCTGCAATGGCATCGAAGCCGGGGCTGGCGCGGGTCATGATCTCGCGCGAATGGCGCTCGGCGATTGGCCTGACGGTTGCTTCGACCTCCGCCGGTGGGAACGCGCTCAGCACGGCCGATTTCATCTGCCGGTATGCAGCGCCATCCTGCATGCCGAGAATGAAATTCGAGCCCCTCGCCAGCTCGGCCATTTCCGGCCCGTAAGGCGTCTCGAACTCGTCGCCGCGCTCCAATATGTCGCGCACATCCGCGCCCTTGGTGACGAGCAGGAAATTGCCGAAGCCGGGATTCGGCCAGAAGCGGCGCAGCAGCGCCAGCAGCCAGCGCGGATCGCCGAGAAGAAAGCCGGCGATGCGCGACGCAATGCCGCCCTTGGAACGCAGTCGATAGATGTCGAACGGCGGCATTTCGGCGACGGGGCGCTGGCTCTTCTGGGCGGCCCGGACAGCGTCGAAGTACTTCAGTGTGATCATGCGCGTTCAAGCCCCCGGCTGTCCACGTCAATGCGATGCCGGCACCGTCTGGCCTAGGTTTGCGTCGGTCCGGCGTATGTGAATTCGTTCACAGTCATCTGTTGTCGGCCCGGCAATCATGCCACTGACTTGGCCCGATCGAAATTGGCGATCAGGAAATTGTTCTTGGCCGCGTCAACGAACGGTATCCAGCGTATCCTCTGCTCGGAAAAGTCAGGATGCCGAGTCATGAAAATCGCAAGCTCGCGCTCTGCCTCGTCATGCCTGCCGCTTCTGATCAGGGCGCCTATCTTCAGGAACCTGGCGTAGAAATAACTTGGCGACAGGTTGAGCGAGCGCTCGGCTGTGGCGATCGCGGCCGGCCAGTCCTCGACGAAGCAATAAGCGGCGGCCAGTTCACCCAGATTGTGGAAGCGATAGAGGTCGAACGGGCTCAACCGCTCGGTATCGAGAAAGAACGGGATCGCGCCGGCCGCGTCGCCAAGCAAAAGGCGCGCGCTGCCCATTGCCGAGCGGGCGAAGGCGAAGCTCGGATTGATGTGGATCGCCTCGGCGAGGTGCTCGGCCGCCAATGCCGGCAGGCCGCGCATGATGTCGGCCGCGCCGAGATAGGCATGCGGGCGCGCGTCGAGGCTGTCCATCAGCAACGCCTTGCGCGCAAGCTCCTCTACCTTTTCCAGGTCGTCGCTGTCGCCGAAACGCAGCCAGGCCCGCCAGAAATACCACCAGGCAAGTTCATTGAGCACGGCGCTCGAGTTCGGATCGTCCCGGTAGGCTCTGTCGAAGAAGTCGAGCGCGATGTCGGTGTCGCGGCGTGTGCGCCTATTCATGTGCCAGCGGCCGCGCCTGACCAGTTGCCAAGTCTCAAGGCTCTCCCACGGCACCTGGAACGTACGCGCCTGTTCGGCGCGATCGACCTCCTTGTCGAGGATGGAAACGATCTCGCTGCCGACCTGATCGCGCAGCCTGAAGATGTCGACCAGATCGCGGTCGAAGCGTTGCGACCAGACCAGGCGCCCGTTCGAGGTATCTGTGAGCGATGCGTTGAGACGGATATGCCTGTCGTGGCGCGCCAGCGTGCCGCTGACGATGTAGCGCGCGCCAAGCGCATTGCCGATGAGCCTTGTGCCCAGGCTATCGTCGCGAAACTGGAAGCTGGATCCCTTGGCGATGACCGAAAGCCAGCGCGTGTTGGAAAGACCGTAGATGATGTCCTCGGCGATGCCGTCGGCCATATAGCCGACGTCCGGTTCGCTCCCATTGCCCTGGAACGGCAGCACCGCGATTGCCGGTGGCCCCTTGGGGACGGGTTTGTAATGGCGGGGCGCGGCCGGAATAGAAGCGAAGGAGGCCGGCGTGGCAGGCCCGTTGCCGCCGCGGCCCGCGATCAGGACCCGCACCGGCAGGGCGATGTTCTTCAGGCTGAACTCGCCGAGATCGGTAAAGACCGCCGCTGTCTTGTCCTTCACATGGTGCCAGGTCGTCGCCGAGATGGCGACGCCGTCGTGGGGCGCGAATTCCTGAAGCCGGGCTGCGATGTTCACGTCGTCGCCGTAGAGACGGCCCTCGCGGACAATCACATCGCCGGTGTTGATTCCTGCGCGGAACGGCATGCGCATGTTCTCGGCAACCGCGGCATTCAGCGCTGCGATCCGCGCCTGGAAATCGAAGGCCGCCCGCAAGGCTTCGATCGGATTGCCGAATTCAGCCATGATGCTGTCGCCGGCATCGCCGAAGGTGCGCCCGCCAAATGCGCCGCAACTGCTGGCGATGATGTCGCGCCTCTCCTCGAACGCGGCAACGGCGAGCTCGTCGTCGATGCCCATCAGCCGCGAGAACCCTACGGCGTCGATCGAAATGATTGTCGCAAGCTGACGGGTGTAATTCCGTTCAGCCATGATCGCGCCCCCAGTCCCCGCTTACAGTCCAAAACGGGCGACCTGCGCTCAAAAGAAACACATCGCCGTCTGCCGATGGATATCCCCCGGCAGGTGCGGCGCGCCGTTGCCACCCTGTTATGACCAGAATTCTATCAGGGTCTTGCCGAAAGCTCTACCAAGAACAGCTAATATGGCGAAGGCCCTGTCCAGCGCATGGTTAGTCGTTCGTTATATCGGAAGGCACATCCGCATCGTGCCGTTACCCATTGAAATCACCTGATTTTTTGTCCTCAGGCAATGTTGAGTTTGGCTGCTGCCAGCCGAAGATCGGCCATGTCGAGCCAGACGCTTCACAATGCGCTGTTTTCACGCTACGGAACCAAGCTGCCCGCGTGCTGGTTTCTGACGGCACCCAGGCCCATATGAAACTTGGCCAATTACGCGATTTGAGGGCTCTCATGCGCACTGTTGTTTTAGCAACCGGTATCGCGGCCTTCCTTGCCGGCGGATCGGCCCTTGCGGCGGACGACCAGCCACTGCCACCGCAAAATGCCAAGAAGCTGTCGGAAATCATTGCCAAGGTCGAGCACCGCACCGACTTCCGCTATGTGAAGGAGGTCGATTGGGATAGCGACGGCTACACCATCACCTACTACACCACCGACAAGGCCAAGGTCCAAATCACCTATGACCCGGTGACCGGCGAGCCCAAATAGGCCGCGATCGCTTGCCCCCTCTGCCATTCCGCGGGGCCTGCATTCGGCAAAGACTCGATCGTCGAAACAAGCACCCGAGGAGAGCATGCGGCTTCATACCTGCGCGAGCGCCCTGATTGTGACCGCGTCGATTGTGGGGATGTCCGGCCTGGCGCGGGCGGTCGGCCCGTCCTTCGATTGCCGAAAGGCGCGGTTGCCCACCGAAAAGGCGATCTGCGCCGACCCACAAATGTCAGCCATCGACGCTTTGGTCACCAAGGCCTATGGCGGTTTTGAACCTGCCTTCGGCGGCGACAAGCGCAAGATCGCCAGGGAGTTGGTCGCTGACCGGAATGCCTGCAGGACAGATGCTTCCTGCATCGTCAGCGCCCAGAACAATGCGTTGCAGACATATGGCAGCGCGCCGTGAGGCGCTCGAATTCGCGGCAAGAACTCTGAAGCCGGCCGACCAGCCCCTGCCCGCGTCGATCGGAAACTGCGGCTTCACCCACATCAAGACGCTGACGGCAAGGCTGGGCGACGATCCGCTGGAAACCGCCAGCCCGGATGCCGGCAGCGCAGCGACGTTCACCAATGGCGGCACGGCGGTCTCCTATGACCGCGAGCCTGGACTGGCGAGTTCCAAGGTCGGCGATCCGGTCGTCATGTGCCTCATCGCAATCCCACGTGACTGTCCGAAAGACGATCTGCGCGGCAGGGTTTACTACGCCGTCGACCTCGCCGCCAAAGGCGCATGGGCCCTGCCGGACTCGCAGCATATGTGCGGTGGCGCCTGAGGACCTCGGCGCCGCGCCATGGAGTCCGGCGCGATGGGCCGCCCTTGCATCGTCACAACTTTGGTGGCTGACTGCCCCTCACTGATTGCGGGCACGGGGGTGCATGGCAATGATCGGCCACGTCCTGAAGCGCATCCTGATGGTGTTCGTCGGCTATCTGGTCGCGGTTCTTGCCGGGTTGATCGCGGTGGTGGTGATCTACGCGATAGTGAGCTCGCTGCCCAATGCGCCGGGCTACTTCAGACTTATGGAATTCACCCCCGTCGCCGTGCTGGTCGTACCGCCGCTCGGCATGTTCGTCTATTTCCTGACGATCATACTGACGGGGATGCAGACGCTGGTCTTCGCCTTGATCGCGGAGTTCTTTTCGCTGCGCAGCTTCTGGCTGCACATGGTCTTCGGCGCCGCCGCCGCGGCTGCCGGTTTCACATTGATATGGCCTGACGCCGATGATCCGGAACGCTGGGCCGACATGGGCATCATAGCGGGCGCCGGCCTCGTGGCCGGCCTGATCTACTGGCTGATCGCCGGGCGCGACGCCGGCTTTCGCCGGCCGCTCATCAAAGCAATTCCAGGAAAAGTGTGAAGCCGCCAGGCCGGGCGGCATCGCCGTAGCCTTCCGTCCGGAATCGCTTGAAGTTACAGGCTCAGCTTGACGGCGTGCGCACCGCTTCGGTCGCGTCCAGCGCCTGCATCAGCTTGGAATCGCGGTCATAGACGTCGTCGAAATACTCGACCTTGCCGGACATATCAGGCCAGGCGGTGAAATAGGCGACATAGACCGGAATGACGCGCGTGACATTCTCGGTCGAATGGCCGTGCTTCAGCTTCTCGGCAATGTCATCGACAGAGGTTCCAAGCACTGCGGCGGCCATGCCGCGCGGATCCTGCAGCCGGACGCAGCCATGGCTGAGCGCGCGCATGTCGCGCGCGAAGAAAGACTTCTGGGGCGTGTCGTGCATGTAGATGGCGTGCTTGTTGGGGAAGAGTATCTTCAATTCGCCCAGCGCATTGGCCTCGCTCGGCTGCTGACGCACGCTGAATGGGATCTTGGAGCCATAGGCGCCCCAGTCCACCTCTGACGACGGGATCTGCCTGCCGCGCGAATCCGTCACCTCGTAGCCGGCGCGGTCGAGATAGCCGGGATCGCTGCGCAGCCTCGGCAGCATCTCGTTGACGATGATCGATTGCGGCACGCCCCAATAGGGATGGAAGTCGACCTGCTTGATGTGATCGTAGAAGAAGGCGGTCTGGTTGGTGACCCGGCCGATGACGACGCGGGTCTTCAGCTTCTCCTCGCCACTGTCGATATAGCTGGCGGTGAAGGCGGGCTGGTTGATGAAGACGCGCGGACTGCCGAGATCGGACGGCAGCCAGCGCAGCTCCTCGAGCGCCACCTTGACCTTCTCGATCCTGTCGGCCTTCGAAGCGCCGGCCAGCAAAGCCACCGTCCGCGGCCCGATGACACCGTCGCCCTTCATGCCTTCCCGCTGCTGCACCGCCTTGATCACCGGCACCAGCTCGGGTTCGTAGACTTCGCTCTTGCCAAGGCGGGCGAGCACCTCGCCATAGTTGCCGCCCATCTCGTCATCGAGATTGTGGGCAATCAGCGTCAGCAACTTGGGCAATTCCGGGCTGCTCTCACCTGGCTTGAGCAACAGCTTGGGATCAACGACGATCTCGTTTTCCTCGCTGGCCTCGAGCGCTTCCAGTTCGACGCGCAGCGCCTGGTATTCCGGATTCTGCGGATGCCGCGACTCCAGATAGGTGCGGACCTCCTGGGTATGCGCCAGCGTCTTCAGCGCACCTTCCAGATCGAACGGCTTGGCCGGGAAATCATAATAGCCGGTCATCCGGTTGGGATCGACGCGGCCGCTCTGGGCATCATGGGCATAGCGCAGCACGCGCGCCGAGAGCGCCATCTCGAACCGAACCAGTTCCCTGGTCCGCTCTTCCGGCGTGGCGGAAGTCGCGGCCGCCGGAATGTCGACGGAGTAGTCGGCCGGCGTCAAACCGTAGCTCGCCGCCTCGCCCAGCACCCGCACCGCGTCCTGCGCCCTGCTGTTGGGGGCGTTGTCGCTCACCCAGATGAAATCCGGATTGGCCGAGTAATAGGCGATCAGCGCCTTGGCGATGTCGGGCTCGGCGAACAGCTCGTAGTCGCTCAGGCCGGCAACCGCATCGCGGAACGCGGTGCTCGTCACTGACGGCACGAAGGCGGCATCCTGCGCCGTTGCGGGCGGCGTCGCAGGCGCCAGCGACTTGAAGTCGACGCGCACGAGCTTGTCGGCCCGGTAGGTGTTGTAGGTCGGGCTGCTGATTCGGGCGCCACCACCACCCGCCCCCGGCGTTGCCGGACCTATCTTGCGAGGCTTCGGTGGCGGCGGAAATTCGCCTTGCGGGTTGTGTCGGATGCCGCCGCCGAACAGCATGTCGAACAGCCCCTGCGCGCTTGCCGGCTGCTGCCCGAAGGCAAGCGTCGCCGCGACCGCGATCGGCAGGACGGTTTTTTTGTTCCCGAGGATTTTCATGCTTCACCCGCACCGGTTGTGGCCGGTTCCCGTTCCGCGCCGCTGGACGGTCCCGCCCTCCGCATGGCGGATCTATGACGTGACTATACCGATTCATACCGATTTCGTTAAGCTTCCATAAATTTTCGAAGCCGTGTTGCAGAACAGTTTCACATCATCGTGAGGCCAGGAGCAGCGTTCGCCCCGGCCTCGAAAACAATCAGGCGTTGGCGGCGCCGTCGCCTGACCCGCGTGACAAACACCAGGCTTTGTGATCGAAATTCCGGCGGTCGCAGCAAACGTGGCCGGGAGGAATTGCCGTGAAGAAAGGGTATCGCCAGCTTCTCGACGAGGCGAATGCCGAGATCGAGGTCGTGTCGCCGGAGGAGGCCGCGGGGCTGCTGGAGGATGACGACACGATCTTCGTCGACCTGCGGGACCCGCGCGAGGTCGAGCGCGATGGCAAGATCCCCGGCGCCAAGCATGTGACGCGCGGCATGCTGGAATTCTGGATCGATCCCGAAAGCCCCTATCACAAGCCGTTCTTCGCCTCGGGCAAAACCTTCGTCTTCTTCTGCGCCGGCGGCTGGCGCTCGGCTTTAGCGACCAAGACGGCGCAGGACATGGGCCTGACACCGGTCAAACATATCCTCGGCGGCTACACCGCCTGGAAGGCGGCCGGCCTGCCGGTCGAGCCGGGGCAGAAGAAGAAGGCGGATTGATAGGCTGACTAGTGCAGGATCGCCTCCCGCTGCTCGGTCACGAAGCCAACCGCGCGTGCAACGACATTCCTGTCGGCAAGGATGCGGCGGTGGCCGAGCCCATCGGCCCAGTGCAGGTGGACGTGCTCGCCGGCGCCCGCGTAACGCCTGGCATGGTCGGCGTGGACCTCGCGATCGTCCGGTGCGTGGATGATCAGCGTCGGCACTGGGGCCTCGGCCAGCTGGCGGTCGCCGGTGAATTCGCTGAGCGGCCGGCCCGAAAGGTGTTTCACCCTGTCCGCCATCGCGACGCGAGAGCGCGGCCCGACATTGAGCCTGTGGCTGAAATCGTCGAAGATTGCCGGCAGCGAGCTCGGCGCGGCAATCAAGACCAGCTTCTGCGCCTTGAGCGGTGGCATGCCCTTGACCGATGCCGCGACGGCATTGGCCGCAACCGCGCCGCCGAAGGAGTGGCCGACCACGGCGGCAAAGGGACCGAACCATTCGCCTGTGACACGCACCGCTTCCACCGCATTCACCATGTTCAGATGGCGGCCGAGCGAGTGGCCATGCCCGGGCAGGTCGAGTGAGACGACCTTGTATCCGGCGCCGCGAAACCCTTCGATCAAGGCGCGCATATATTCGGTGCGCGAGCGCCAGCCATGGATGACGAGCACGGTGCCGCGCGGCTCCCTGCCCGGCTCCGGCCGGAATTCGTGCACGGTGACGCAATCCGTCCTGGTCTTCAGCCGGTGATGGCGCGCCTCGGCCATGAAGGCTGACGCGCGTTCGACGGCCCGGCGTTCGCCGTCGCTCAACCCTTTGACGCTGGGTGTCCGGCAAAACAATTCGAACGCGGCGCGACCGCTGAGGCGCGGCGCGATATGCTCGGCCGCGCCGAAAACGCCCCGGATGACCTTCATTCCAAATGATGCCATATTGGCAGTCCATCCATTCGTTCAAGCATGAACATAATAGTTCAAACATGAACATTAAGCAAGAGCTGCCCTGGGATAACCCGCGTTTTCGCAACTGGGTCGCGGTGGCGCGCGCCTGCCATGTGCTGGAGCGCACGCTTGCCGTGAAGCTTGCGCCGCTCGACCTCAAGCCGGCGCAGCTCGACGTGCTGATGAACCTCTACCGCCATCCCGGCATGTCGCAGCACGACCTTGCCCGCAAGCTCCTGGTCGGCCGCTCCAACATCACGATGCTGTTGCCGCAACTCGAGGGGCGCGGCCTGCTGCGGCGCGAAGGCGACGAGAAGGACAAGCGCGTGCTGCGGCTTAACCTCACCGAGGCGGGCGAGGCGCTGCTGATGAAGGCGCTGAAAGTCCACATGGCGCTGATCGAGAAGGCGATGAGCCAGTCGACGCCGGAACAGTGCGACATGATCGGCGAGCAGATGCGCAAGATCGCCGACGTGCTGAAGGAAGCCTGAGCGCGCTTCCAATCACCACATGGTTTTCTTGGCCCGCTCCGGCCACTCCTTGTCGTAAGTGGCGCCATCGATGTTCTTGCGGCTGGTGATCTCGAGGATCTGGCCGGGCGTCGGCAGCGACTTCGGGTCGAGATGCCTGGCCGGGTTCCAGAGTTCCGAGCGCACGATGGCTCGGGCACACTGGAAATAGACCGTGTCGACATCGATGACGGTGACCGAGCGGGCCGGCTTGCCGTCGACCGTGAAGGAGGCGCAAAGCGCGGCATCGGTGGTGATATGGGCGCGGCCGTTGACGCGCAGCGTCGTGCCCGAGCCCGGCACCAGGAAGAGCAGCCCCACGCGCGGATCGCGAATGATATTCCTCAGCGAATCGGCGCGGTTGTTGCCGCGCCTGTCCGGCATCATCAGCGTCTTGTCGTCGACGAGGCGCACGAAGCCGGCGAGATCCCCGCGCGGCGAGCAGTCGAGCCCCTCCGGCCCGCTGGTCGCCAGCGCCACGAAGGGCGAGGCCTCGATGAAAGCGGCATATTCGGGAATCACATGGTCGAGTTCCTTGACGACCGAAGCCTCGCCCGGCAGCCCGTAAAGCGCCTCGAGCTGTTCAACAGATGTGATGCGCGACATCTTTTTTCGCCTCCTGACCTTTTGCCGGCGCTACTCCATGTCCATGACGTCTTGACGACAGCCGGCTGCCAAATTGGGTTGCCAGGCGCAGGCTAGCGGTCCCGGCTCAGCCCCTTCTCGGCCAGTTCGGCGAGATAGGCGTTCCAGCGCTCATCCTTTTCGTGGCCGAGCGTATGAAGATAGGTCCAGGTGAAGATGCCGGTGTCGTGGAAGTCGTCGAAGGTGATGCGCACTGCGTAGTTCCCGACCGGCTCGATCTTGAGGATTGCGACATTGCGCTTGCCGGGGACCGTCACCCGCTGTTCCGGCGAATGACCCTGCACTTCCGCCGATGGCGAAGCCACGCGCAGAAACTCCGCCGGCAATTCGAACGGCTGATGGCCCGGAAAGGTCACGGTCAAGAGCTTGCGGTCTTTCGAGACCCTGAGTTCCTTTGGCGCGGTCATGACTGGTCCTGTCTAGAGACGGATGATTTCAGGTCGAATCGACCTGAAATCTGAATCCGTCTCTAAGTCAAAGAGATAGAGCATGATGTCGTCCGAAAAACCGCTTCACACTTTTCGGCATCATGCTTTGGGTTGCGCCCTTCCCTACGCCGCTTCGCGCGATGCGGAAAGCCACTTGAGGCCAGCCGACATACGATGTCGGTCGGGGAATGTTACCAAAGACCGAGAGCTTCTATCTTGAATGCGGCATTGGATCGTATCACATAGCCGTATATAACGACGCCGCTCAGGCCACGGGAAACGCTTGCAATGGATATGATCGACCCCTTCGGTCGCACGATCAGCTATCTGCGCGTATCGGTCACCGACCGCTGCGATTTCCGCTGCACCTATTGCATGGCCGAGGACATGACCTTCCTGCCGAAGAAGGATCTGCTGTCGCTCGAGGAGCTCGACCGGCTCTGCACCGTCTTCATCGAAAAGGGCGTGAAGAAGCTCAGGCTGACCGGCGGCGAGCCGCTGGTGCGCAAGAACATCATGCATCTGGTACACCAGCTGTCGCGTCATCTGGACAGCGGCGCGCTGGAAGAGCTGACGCTGACCACCAACGGCTCGCAGCTTTCGCGCTTCGCCGCCGAGCTCGCCGACTGCGGCGTCAAACGCATCAATGTCTCGCTCGATACGCTCGATGCCGAAAAATTTCACCAGATCACGCGCTGGGGCAATCTCCGTAAGGTGATGGAAGGCATCGATGCCGCTCAGAAGGCGGGGCTGAAGATCAAGCTCAATGCGGTCGCGCTCCGCGACTTCAACGATGCCGAGATCCCGGAGCTGATGCGCTGGGCGCATGGCCGCGGCATGGACCTCACCCTCATCGAGACGATGCCGATGGGCGAGATCGAGGCCGACCGCACCGACCAGTATCTGCCGCTGTCGATACTGCGC
This sequence comes from Mesorhizobium sp. M2A.F.Ca.ET.043.05.1.1, assembly GCF_003952445.1. Taxonomy (NCBI): domain Bacteria; kingdom Pseudomonadati; phylum Pseudomonadota; class Alphaproteobacteria; order Hyphomicrobiales; family Phyllobacteriaceae; genus Mesorhizobium; species Mesorhizobium sp. M2A.F.Ca.ET.043.05.1.1. The sequence continues at coordinate 1,800,530 of NZ_CP034446.1, read as the reverse complement.
GCCTCGCTGGAGCGCCAGTTCACGCTCGCCGATATCCCCTACAAGACCGGCGGCCCTGCCCGCTATGCCCATGTCGCCGAGACAGGCGGCCGGCTCGGCTTCATCACGCCGATGACGCATAATTTCTGCGAAAGCTGCAACCGCGTGCGGCTGACCTGCACCGGCACGCTCTATATGTGCCTCGGCCAGGAGGACGCCGCGGATCTGAGGGCACCGTTGCGCGCCTCCGAAGGCAACGAACTGCTCGACGCGGCGATCGACGAGGCCATCGGCCGCAAGCCCAAGGGCCATGATTTCATCATCGACCGCCGCACCAGCCGTCCCTCGGTCTCGCGGCATATGAGCGTCACCGGCGGCTGATTTTTTCAACGGCTTGATGCATGATCGCCTTTGGTCAGAGGCCAAAAGTGAAGAACATGCAGTATCTTCGGCGCATCGGCTTGTTTTCCGCGCTTCTGTTCTTGACGACAGCGGCGCTGGCCAAGCCGTTCACCTATGTCAACGCGCGCTTCGGCACCGTGTGCACTTTCCCGGACCAGATTTTCACGGAGCGCATGCCGGAGCCGGAAAACGGCGACGGCCTGGAGTGGCACAGCTCCGACGGCGCCAGCGTGGCCTGTTACGGCAGCTACAATGCGCTAGACGACACGCCCAAGAGCCTCGTCGAGAACGAAAAAGCCAGCCCGGAGCCAGGTGAAGAAGTCACCTACGGCAAGGCCGGCAAGAACTGGGCGGTGCTGTCGGGTACGAAAGGCGACAAGATCTTCTATCGGCGGTCCGTGTTCGGCAAGGAGGACGTGATCCACAGCGTGTTCATCGAGTATCCGGCGGCGCTCAAGGCGAAATACGACCCGCTGGTCGGCACCATCGCCGGCAGCTTGCACGAGGCGTCCGGGCCAAACTCGAAATAAACCCTCCGCGCGATCCTCCGCCCGATTTACCGCCGGCCTTTTCCGGCCTAGCCTTCGAGCGCGATTTTCGCTCTAGGGGGAGTGCACATGCGCACAATCATGCTTTCACTCGCAATGCTTGGGATTGCTTCCATGCCGGCCGCGGCTCAGTCGATCGGCGGCACCTACACGGTCGCCGGCACCAATTTCGATGGTTCGAAATATGGTGGCGAGGCAACCATCACGCTGACCAGCGACACGACCTGCACGATCCACTGGGAAACCGGCGGCTCGACTTCGGACGGCATTTGCATGCGGAACGACAATGCGTTTTCCGCCGGCTATGCGATGGGCAAGGAAGTCGGTCTCGTCGTCTACAAGATCGAGAAGGACGGCTCTCTGCATGGGCTGTGGACCATCGCCGGCCAGAACGGCAACGGCACCGAAGTGCTGACGCCGAAGTAAGTCTCCGGGAGCCCGGCAAATCGACATCATGGGCCACGCAGAATTGGTGGCCCATTTCTTTTGGCGTTGCTGTTTGCCGATCGCCTGCTACGGGTTGATCTAGAAAAAGAATCCGGAAACGCCTTTGCCTCTCTCGCCAAACCTCCGCGGCGCGCTGTTCATGATCGTGGCCATGGTCGGCTTCACCTTGAATGATGCGATCACCAAATTTTCCTCCGAATCGATGAACATGGCGCAGGTCATGCTGGTGCGCGGCGCCTTCGCGTCCTTCTTCGTCGGCCTGCTTGCCTGGCGGCGCGGCGCGCTGGTCAATCCGGCCGCCATGCTGCAGCCGATGGTGGCCATGCGCGTGGCCGGCGAAGCCGGCGCCACGGTGTCGTTCCTGATCGCGCTTGCGCATCTGCCGATCGGCAATGTCTCCGCCGTCATGCAGGCTTTGCCGCTGGCGGTCACCATGGGCGCGGCCTTGGTGTTCGGCGAAAGTGTCGGCTGGCGACGCTGGACCGCTATTGCCGCCGGCTTCGTCGGCGTGCTCATCATCGTGCGGCCGGGTTTCGAAGGGTTCAGCGTCTATTCCCTGGTGGCCTTGGCCAGCGTCGCCTGCTGCGCGGTGCGCGACCTTTCCACCAAGCGCATCCCACACGCGATCCCGACCATGCTGGTGTCGACGGCGACCGCGCTTGCTATGACCGTGCTGGGTGCGCTGCTCTTGTCGCCGATGGGCGGCTGGACACCGATGAGCGGCCGCTCGACCATGCTTCTGGCGCTCGCGGCGGTGCTGGTGCTCATCGGCTATCAGTTCATCATCATGGCGATGCGCGCGGGCGACATCTCCTTCATCGCGCCGTTCCGCTACACTGCCCTGCTCTGGTCGATCCTGCTCGGCCTCGTCATTTTCGGCGATGTTCCCGACCTACCGATGATCGTCGGCGCGGCCATCATCATCGGCTCCGGCCTCTATGCGCTCTATCGCGAGCGCGTCGTCGGCAGGCAGCAGCCTGCCGCTGAAAGCGCTGGACCCGACATGGCGCCGGACGGCATATAGTCCGATGGACGGAAATGTTGCGGGGATCATTCTGGCGGGAGGCCAGGCGCGTCGAATGGGCGGCGGCGACAAGCCGCTGCTTTCATTGGGTAAAGCCAGGTTGATCGACCATGTCGCCGCGCGATTGAAGCCCCAGGTCGCGACGCTCGGGATCAACGCGAACGGCGATCCTGCGCGATTTGCCGGCATGGGGTTGCCGGTGATCGAGGACACGGTGCCGGGCCATGCCGGACCGCTGGCGGGCATCCTCGCCGGCCTCGAATGGGCGGCCAAGCAGACAGGCTGCCGGTGGCTCATGAGCGCCGCCGGCGACACGCCATTCTTCCCCGACGACCTCGTCGAGCGCCTCGCCGCCGCAACCAACGACCGGCCGGGCGTGATCGCCGTCGCCAGTTCGGGCGGCAGGTGGCACCCGACCTTCGCGCTCTGGCCGCTCGGCCTGCGCGACGCCCTGCGTCATTTCCTGGTCGACGAGGACAACCGGCGGGTTTCCGCATTCATGGAGCGCCATGGCCATGTCGAGGTCGAATTCCCGATGATCGAAGCGGGCGGCCAAAAGATCGACCCATTCTTCAACGTCAACACACCGGACGACCTTGCGGTGGCGGAGCGTCTGTTGCAAAGCCTCAGGCCATGAGACGCGTATTCGGCATCACTGGCTGGAAGAATTCCGGCAAGACGACCCTGACGGAAAAGCTGGTCACCGAGCTGGTCGCGCGCGGCTGGACGGTTTCGACGGTGAAGCATGCCCACCATGACTTCGACATCGACAAGCCGGGCGCTGACTCCTTTCGCCATCGGCAGGCGGGCGCCACCGAGGTCGCCATCATTTCCGGCCGGCGCTGGGCGCTGATGCACGAATTGCGCGGCCAGAACGAACCGACGCTGGATGACATCCTGGCGCGGCTGTCGCCGTCGGACATCGTGCTGGTCGAGGGCTACAAGCGCGAAGCGCACAAGAAGATCGAGGCAAGGCGGCTCGAAGCCAAGGACCGGACGCCGCTTTCGGCCAACGATCCCAACATCGTCGCGGTTGCCGCCGACTTTACGGTCGAAGGCGAAAACCTGCCGGTTTTCGACCTCGACGACACCAAATCGATAGCCGACTTTGTCGAGCGCAGCACAGGTCTCGTGGCTCGAACCAAGTAACGCAGCGGCACTTCCCGATTGTCGCTTGCCGTTGATTTGCAGTTGCTTTTTTCTCGCAAAGAGTGGGAGTATCCGCCTCAGCGGGCGGTAAAGAAGCTCCGCCCACAAGAGCCGCACGGGACAGCGGCCATGACAATATGAGAGGATTATCATGCGTATTGCACTGCGTATCGCGCTTGCCGCTTCGGCCGCGCTGCTGACACTCGGCGTCGCCCAGGCTCAGGAAAAGACCCTGAGGATCGGCACCGAAGGCGCGTACCCGCCCTTCAACAACCTGACCTCGGACGGCCAGCTGGTCGGCTTCGACATCGATATCGCCAAGGCGCTCTGCGACGAGATGAAGGTGAAGTGCACCTTCGTCGCGCAGGACTGGGACGGCATCATCCCGGCGCTGCAGGCCGGCAAGTTCGACGCCATCGTCGCCTCGATGTCGATCACGCCCGAGCGCCAGGAAAAGGTCGACTTCACCCACAAATACTACAACACCCCGTCGGCCATCGCCGTGCCGAAGGATTCGCCGCTCAAGGGCGTGACCAAGGAAGACCTCGCCGGCAAGAACATCGGCGTCGCCACCACGACCACGCATTACAACTACGCTTCCAAGACCTATACGGACAGCACCATCAAGGGCTATCCGAGCAGCCCCGAGGAGCAGGCCGACCTCGCCAACGGCCGTCTCGACGCGATCGAGGACGACATCGTCGTGTTGCAGCAATGGCTGGATACGCCGGACGGCGCCTGCTGCAAGATCCTCGGCCAACCCTCGCCCCAGCCGGTCGAGATCTTCGGACCGGGCGCCGGCATTGCCGTGCGCAAGGGCGAGACCGATCTGGTCAACAAGCTGAACCAAGCGATCGACACCATCCGCAAAAACGGAAAATACAAGGAAATCAACGACAAGTACTTTAAGTTCGACGTCTACGGCGCCGAATCCTGATCGTTGCGCCAAGGGCGGTGAGGCACCCCTCGCCGCCCTTCTCTTCTCCCGGGATCGCCACGGAGACACGACCCGTCAATGCCGGCCCAAAGCATTTGGACACTTCTCAGCTGGGGACCGGACGGCTGGAGTGACGACATTGCGTCTGGCGTTCTGGTTACCATTGTGCTGGCGCTCGCCACACTGCCCATCGGCCTGACGATCGGATTTTTCGTCGCCTTCGCCAAGCAGCATGAAGAGCCTTCCCTGCGGCTGGCCGCCAACATCTACACCACGGTTTTCCGTGGCCTGCCGGAGCTGGTCACGCTCTTCCTGTTCTTCTTCGGCATGCCGCTTCTGCTGCAATACTTGGTGCGGCTGTTCAATCCGGCCGCGACAATCGACGTCAACAGCTTCATCGCTGGCATGATCGTGCTGTCGCTGATCTTCTCCTCCTATGCCAGCGAGGTCTTCCTTTCCGCGTTCCGCGCCATTCCGAAAGGCCAGTATGAGGGCGGCTACGCCATCGGCCTGTCGAAATGGCAGACGATGCGGCTGGTCATCCTGCCGCAGCTGATACGCATCGCCTTCCCCGGCCTCGAGAATTGCTGGCTGAGCCTGCTCAAGGACACCTCGCTGGTCTCGGTGGTCAATCTCGCCGAGACCCTGCGCCAGTCCGGCGTCGCGGCGCGCGTCACCAAGCATGCCTTCCTGTTCTACAGCGTGGCGGCGTTGATCTTCCTGGCTCTCGCCATCCTGTCGTCGATCGCCACCGGCCATATTCTGCGTCATCTCGGGCGGAGGGCGGTGCGATGAGCGTCAGCCAGGCCATCGTCGTCGACAAGCCGCCCCCTCTGGCCCGCGGTTGGCCACGCGCCCGCATCGTCGGCTACGCACTGGTCGGCGTATGGATCCTGTTCGGTCTCGGCCTCGTCGCCTATCTCGTCTACGCCTGGAATCCAGAGTTCTTCGCCCGTTACGCGCCGGCCTATCTGCAGGGCCTGGGAACGACCCTGTCGCTGGTGTCCATCTCGATGGTGCTGGGAGCGATCTTCTCGCTGCCGGTCGCCTATGGGCGCATGTCGAAGAACTGGATCCTGTCGGGGCTTGCCTATTGCTACGTCTATTTCTTCCGCGGCACGCCGCTGCTCGTGCAGACCTATCTCGTCTATTACGGCGTCGGTTCCTTCCGGCCGGAGCTGGAAACTGTAGGATTGTGGTGGTTCTTCCGCGAGGCCTTCTACTGCGGTGTCTTCGCCTTCTCGCTCAACACCGCCGCCTACCAGGCCGAAATTCTGCGCGGCGCCATCGAAAGCGTGCCGCGCGGACAATGGGAGGGTGCGGCCTCGCTCGGCCTGCACACATTGCAGACGCTGCGAAAGGTTATCCTGCCGCAGGCGATCATCGTCGCGCTCAGGCCCTACGGCAACGAGCTCATCCTGATGATCAAGGCCTCGGCGATCGTTGCCATCATCACCGTTTACGACCTGATGGGCAACGCCAAGCTCGCCTATGCGAAATCCTTCGACATCCAGGCCTATATCTGGGTGGCGATCATCTATCTTGTGATGGTCGAGATAGTGCGCCACGGTGTCGAGTGGATCGAGCGCCGGATTACCGTCCACCTGCATCGATAATTCCCTGCGGCTCGGCCGCCTGCACTAGTCGATGCAGCGTGGCGCGCCTTGACGAATTTTTCGCATGGCCTAGACCTTCGGCCACTGGAAACCGTGTTTTGTTGGAAGGCAGGTCTATGGCATCGGTTGCATTTCTCGGTCTTGGCGTCATGGGCTATCCCATGGCCGGGCACCTCCGGAACAAGGGCGGCCACGACGTCACCGTCTACAACCGCACCAAGGCAAAGGCCGAGCAGTGGGTGGCCCAGCATCGCGGCAAGCTGGCGCTGACGCCGGCCGAAGCAGCCGAAGGCAAGGACTTCGTCTTCTCCTGCGTCGGCAATGACGACGACCTGCGCTCGGTCACCACCGGCGCCAACGGCGCCTTCGCCGCGATGAAGAAGGGTTCCGTTTTCATCGACAACACCACCGCCTCGGCGGAGGTCGCGCGCGAGCTGGACGAAGCGGCGCGCAAGGCAGGCTTCTCCTTTCTCGACGCGCCCGTGTCAGGCGGTCAGGCCGGCGCCGAGAACGGTGTCCTGACCGTCATGGTTGGCGGCGAGCAGTCGGCCTTCGACAAAGCCAAGCCGGTCATTGACGCCTACGCCCGTATGGTTGGGCTGATGGGTTCGGCCGGCGCCGGCCAATTGACGAAAATGATCAACCAGATTGCCATTGCCGGCCTCGTCCAGGGCCTGGCCGAGGGCATCCATTTCGGCAAGAAGGCAGGCCTCGACATCGAGAAGGTGGTCGAGGTGATTTCCAAGGGGGCAGCCGGCTCCTGGCAGATGGAAAACCGCCACAAGACGATGAATGCCGGCAAATATGATTTCGGCTTCGCCGTCGACTGGATGCGCAAGGATCTCGGCATCTGCTTGGCCGAAGCCAACCGCAACGGCGCCAAGCTGCCGGTGACCGCGCTTATCGACCAGTTCTACAAGGATGTGCAGGACATGGGCGGCAAGCGCTGGGATACCTCCTCGCTGCTTGCCCGCCTGGAAAAATAGGCGACATGACGTTGCCTGATCCGAGCTGGAGCGCCGACGACATCGTCGCGCACCTGCGCGCGATCGGCACGGAGGCGAATTTGGCAGGCATGGCGCGCTTCGGCATCAACACGTCGAGCGCGCTTGGCATCGGCAATTCCGACTTGCGGCCGCTGGCGCGCAAGCTGAGGAAGAACCACGAGCGATCGCTTCTGCTGTGGGACAGCGGCATTCGGGAGGCGCGGCTGATGGCGGCCTTCACCGGCGAGCCTAAGAAGGTCGACATCGACCAGTGCCGGCGCTGGGCCGCGGATTTCGACAGCTGGGAGATCGTCGACACCGTTGCCGACCTGTTTGCCGAAACGCCGTTCTGGCGCGACCTGATCGACGAATTCGCAGACGACGAACGCGAATTCGTCCGCCGCACCGCCTTTGCCATGCTCGCCTGGAGCGCGGTGCATCTCAAGAAGGAGCCGGACGCGACCTTCCTTGCCTATCTGCCGCTGATCGAGAAACATGCCCGCGATCCGCGCAATTTCGTCCGCAAGGCAGTCAATTGGGCGCTGCGGCAGATCGGCAAGCGCTCGATGAGCCTGCACGCCCCTGCCCTTGCGCTGGCGGAAAAACTGGCGGCATCGTCGGACAGGACGGCGCGCTGGATCGGCAAGGATGCGGTGAAGGAACTGACGGATGCCAAACAGCTCGCAAGGCTCGCAACCGCAAAAACCTGACCTTTCCGGCGTCCGCTTTGTTGAGGTGACGCAAGAGACGCGGGACCGTTTCGAAACGCTGTTCGAGCAGCCGAGCGCGCCGAAATATTGCTGGTGCATGGCCTGGCGCCATTCCAGCCGCGAGCACATCCAGAGCGATGAGAAGAAGCGCATGATGATGGCGCTCATCGATGCCGGCACCCCGTGGGCATCGTCGCAGAGTTGGATGGCAAGCCGGTCGGGTGGTGCTCGGTCGCGCCGCGCGAGACCTACCGGAAACTGTCAAAGCAGCAGGACGACAGTGAGACCGGCATATGGTCGATCGTCTGCTTCTATGTGCCGAGGTCTTTGCGCGGCGGCGGGCTGGCCTCCGCCCTGCTCGACGCGGCGATCGATCATGCCTTCAGCAAGGGCGCGCGCGCCGTCGAGGCCTATCCCGTCGACGAGGCGGCACCCAGCTATCGCTTCATGGGCTTTCGCGACATGTTCGCCGCGCGGGGCTTCCATGAGACAGGAACCGCCGGCACGCGTCGGCATGTGATGCGGCTCGGCCGTTGAAGGGGCACGGATGGAAATGCGCTACCGCCGCAGATCGTGGACGCCCAGTTCTTTCCACATCCACTCGAAGCTGTAGGTCGCCAAGGGATCAGTCGGGTCAGGCCGCTTGGCGGTCTGATTTTCCATATATTTCAGCCAGTCGGCGACCTTTTGCCGGCCGGCTGCAGTCTTGGCGGCCTGGCGTGGCGTCTTGTTCCCCAACATTTTGACCGGCTGGTCGAGGGTTTCCCGATAGTGTCGATCCACGTGCTCTCGGATGGCCTGTTCGGCGATCTCCGGCGGAATGTCCGATCGAGATGTTTGAGCACCTTCACTTGGCCGCTCGGCCTTCATCTGTTCGACGGTCGTGATCTTAGTCAGCGGTGTCCTCACGAGATGGCCGAGGGCCTGTTGGACAAGGGCGGTTCCTCTTGCCGCCCGCGCTGCGGAATTGGCGGACAGATGCAGAAAACGGCCTTTCAACTCGACGTTGCCAAGCACGAGCGAACCGTTGTCCATTGTGGTATCTATAGCGGGAGCCTCCGCATTTTTCTGGTTACCACCTTTCGGTGTCTCCTCCAGCCAGTTCCAGAATTTCGTGTCTGCCTGCGAGAAGGCTGGAATGCTGTTCAGCCGAACAGCGATGTCATCCGCTCCCACGCCCGGCGCGAGCGGAAAGCGAACGTCGTGGAAAGTGATTTCATCACCATCGGTGTTTTGCAGCTGAGGCCCCGCCACTCTTCCAAGGGTGTCGAACAACCAGGAGAGCGTGAACATGAATGCTGCAGCCTGCAGCTCGTCGTCTTTGATGGCCGGCAGCTTTTTCGCATTTCTCTTGCCGAACAGGCCCCGCAGCCCATCGAACAATATTTCGGTGGCCTTCGGGGTAAAGGGCAAGACACCGCCGGCCATTACGGCTTTGCCCATGACAGGCACGATCCGCGCGGCAAGCCTGTCCCACTGTTTCAAAGTCTTGGTGGCGGTGCCCTCGCTGACGGTCAACGGCTCACCGCCGCGGATAAGGTCGCGGGCCACAAAAGATATTCCTGGAACGACGTCGCTCACCTCATACAAACTCATGACGGAGGTGCGCAGCGCCGCTATATAGGCTCTTGCTTGCGCCCTTTCCTTCCAGCCTCGGCGCTTCAGATATTCGTCGACCATATTGCTGGGTTCACCCTCGAAATCCTGCGTCAGGAAATCCTCGAAAGCACAACCCCAAAGGGCATTCGTCCAGTGCTCGCCGAGGACTTCGGCAAGGTCTTCAAAATCGCCCTCGCCATCGAGCACCCTGCCGAAATGCTCGTTGAAAACTTCCGCGAAGCATTCGCGCCATTCGTCACGGGTGAGAAATTTCATCAGCCCGCTGAGATCATGGCTGGTCGGCATGGAACTTCTCCAGGTACTTGTGCGCTGGGGTCGCGCGACACAGGCTCACTGCCATCGTATCGTCCGGGCATCTTCAGCGCCGTTGCCCCGGTCAGGCAAGACTTCGACAACGATTTCCCGCAGTTTCTTCGGCGCGACGTTCCACCAGAGCGCTTCCATAGCCCGTGACTGATCCATCGGGGTGGAAAATGCTCCGAGATCACGGCAGTCTTACTCGCTCGCAGTCACGGACCGGCTAGAATGCAGCCAATGAACAATCGTCTCGGCACAGGCGCGATCATCGCCGCGGTACTTGGCCTCGCCGTCAGTCATGTCTCGGCGGAAACCGCGCATATCCTTTGGAAGGATCTGCGCCCCGCCACGCAGGCGATCGCCGAGGACGCGAACCTGCCGATGATCGCGGCAAAACTGCCCGACCACGGCGAGACGCTGTCGCTCAATCTGCAGGACAAGGCCATACAATTAGCCGGCTATGCGTTGCCGGTCGATCGCGACGGCGACCTCGTCTACCAGTTCCTGCTGGTGCCGTGGACAGGCGCCTGCAGCCACATGCCGACGCCGCCGCCCAACCAGATCGTGCTGGTGACGCCGGCGCATCCCTACAAGATGAAAGAGGCTTACGACCCGGTCGCCATCACCGGCGTGTTGCAGCCCGGCATGGAAAAGAGCCAGCTCTTTATCCTCGATGGCGTCTCGATCGTCCAGTCCGGCTACACGGTGCGCAGGGCCGAGGTGGCGAGCGTCGACAGCGTGCCGGACACGGTCACTCTGCCGGTCAACTCGCCGTGGAGTTTCCTCAACAAGAAGAAGAACTAAGGCCGGTCGGCGCAACCAGTGTCACGCCGCGTTCGCGCCCGATTCCTTGTCCAGAACCATGTAATCGAGCGGAATTTCCGTTGTGTACTTGATCTGCTCCATGGCGAAGGACGAGGACACGTCGCGGATCTCGATCTTGGCGATCAGGCGCTTGTAGAAGGCGTCATAGGCGGCGATGTCGGGCACCACGACGCGCAGCAAGTAATCGACGTCGCCGCTCATGCGGTAGAACTCGACCACCTCCGGAAATTCCTGGATGACCTCGGAGAAGCGCCGCAGCCATTCATGGCTGTGCGAATTGGTGCGGATCGACACGAAGACCGTGACGCGCACATTGACCTTCTCATGGTCGAGAATGGCGACGCGCCGCTTGATGACGCCCTCTTCCTCGAGCTTCTGGATACGCCGCCAGCACGGCGTGGTCGAAAGGCCGACTTTCTTGGCGACGTCGGCCACCGCGAGCGTGGCGTCCTCCTGCAGGAGGCGGAGAATTTTTCGGTCGAGGCGATCCATGGGGAGGCTCCAGGGGAATAGTTTGGCTATAATCCCTTTTATCGGAGCCTTTCACAAGAAAGAAATTCTGCCAAAGGTACCAAAAGCGGGTGATATCTTGCGGAATGCCTAACCAATGCGATAGCGGATTTCCGACCTGAGGAAGGGCAGCAAATCCATTTCAAACCAGGGATTCTTCTTCAGCCAGCCGGTGTTTCGCCACGACGGATGCGGCAGCGGCAACACTTTTGGACTGGCCGGAGCATCCCAGACGGCGCGCCAATTCCTCACCGTATCCGTCAAGGACGCCGCACGCGTCGTGCCCATATGCCATGCCTGCGCATAGCCGCCGATGGTCAGCACCAGGTCGATCTGCGGCATCAGCGCCATCAGCTGAGCGCGCCAGGCCGGTGCGCATTCGCGACGCGGCGGCAGGTCGCCGCCCTTGGCGTCCTGGCCGGGAAAGCAGAAGCCCATCGGCACGATGGCGAATTTTTCCGTGTCGTAGAACTCTTCGTTGCTGACGCCGAGCCAGCTTCTGAGGCGATCTCCGGACGCATCGGTGAACGGCATGCCCGATACATGCACCTTGGTGCCCGGCGCCTGGCTGGCGAGCAGGATGCGGGCGCTCGAGGACGGCCTCAATACCGGGCGCGGCTCGTGCGGCAAGGGCCGGCCAACCGGCTGGTCGACGCAGATGCGGCAGGCCCGCACTCTCGCGGTGAGGCGCTCCAATACTTCGCTCATATCGGGTGGATTATCCAATTTCGGTCGCTCAGGCCGTCGCGCTCGGCCGGCTCGTCAGCGCCGCGTACCAGCGCAGCACATTCGTGCATTCCGCAGGCACCTTGATGCGGGCTGGTTTCATGAAATCGATGGCGATCATTCCGGTGATATCGGCGACCGAATAGGCATCGCCGGCGGCGAATTCGCGCTGCGCCAGTTCATGGTCGAGGAGATGCAGGAACTCGATCGCCTTCGGCTTGTTGGCCTCGCCCATTCCGGGATCTGCGGCACTTCCCACTCCTTCATCGCCGGATGGATATGCCGGAACGCGGCCGCGACACTGACCATCAGGTTGAGTTCAAGCCGCCTTTGCCACATCTCGACCTTTGCCTTCCCGAGCGCACCCGTGCCGAACAGCGCGGGCTCGGGGTGCAACTCCTCGAAATAGCGGCAGATGGCGATCGATTCGGTGATAACGGTACCGTCGTCGAGCTCGAGCACCGGTAGGCGCCGCAGCGGATTGCGCTGCGCCACCTCTTCGCCGCGATGCTCCAGCGCAGCCATGTCGACGGGCACAAGCGGCACCGTCAGCCCCTTCTCGGCAAGGAAGACGCGCACACGTCGGGGTTGGGCGCGCGGCCGCCGTCGAACAGCTTCATTCCATCCTCCAGCTTCTCCACCGGATCATAGGGCCAGGGTCCGCCCATCACCAGAAGCGAAAGAAATCGCGCAACGCGTCGCTCAACCAGGCAAGCGTGCCGCGCTTTCTCTCGACCGGCGCGTCATGATGGCTGTCGCGCCAGTCCCGCGGCTCCTCGAAGGCGCCTGCCCAGATGCCGACCTTGGCCGCTCTCGCCACCGCTTCCTCGGTTTCGAAGTCGCCGAAGGCAACCGCCCATCCGGCCCGCACCTGGGCCTGGTTCAGGTCGGTGTCGCCTGCCCTGCAATCGCCGAGCAGCCTGCCGTAACGGTCGCGCTGCCAGCCGCTGCAGGAAACCGGCCTGCCGGCGATCAGCCGTACCAGCGATTGCCGCGCCAGCTTGCCGCAGGGATAGTCGGCGCCGGCCTTCTGGCAGGTCTGCTGGTACTCGGGAGCATCGATGCCGCGCATGCGGATGCGCTCGGTCCCGAGCGTGATCGAATCGCCGTCATTGACGATCGCCGTGCCTTGCTCCTTGCGAGTCTCGAAGCGATCGAGCCGCGCCACCACCAGAATCAGCAACCCGAGCAAGAGGAAGGCCAGCCCATAGTCCAGCAGCTTGCGCCACAGGCCGCGCGGCGGGGTTGCCGCATAGCGCCGGCGCGGTCCTCGCGACCCGAAGCGGCTCATATGGCAAACAGTCTCTTAATCATTCGAACGTAGCTTAACGAACTGAAAATCGCTGCGCGCAGAAATTGAAGTCCGTATGCCTTTGCTACGCTCGAACACAGCGGATAAATTCATTGTGGACCGCCGTAAACCGCACCGCAACAGCGATGTGGCGCGCGCGGTGCGCAAGACGCGCGACCGCCTTTCGCAACAGGCCGGCAGCCTCGACTTCGATCGCGAACTCCTGAAACTGCATGCGCGCGCCATGGTGGTCAGCGCGGTCGCCATCCCGCTGCTGGTGCTGGCGGTGGCGGCTCTCGGCCGGCTGGCGGGCCTGGACAACCAGATCACCATCTGGGCTCTGGCTATGCTGCTTTGCTACGCGATCGTCGCGTTCATGTCGCGGCGCGTCGAGCGAACCGAGGCCGCCGAACTCGACCCGGCGCAGACGCGCCGCGACTTCCTGATCGGCCATTTCCTGTGTGGCCTTGGCTGGGCGTGGTTCGCCTGGATCGGCTGCGACACCTGCCAGATCGACCAGTTCCATGTCGCCAAGGCTATGGTGCTGCTGATCGCGATGGCGACGACCGCGGTCTTGGCCTCCTCGCTTGGCGGCGCGCTGTTCGCGACCTTTGCCATTCCCGTAGCCGTCTATGTGTACACCATCATGCGCCTGTGGACGCCGATCGAAGCCACGATGGCGGCATTGCTCATCACAGCACTTCCGTTCTTCGGCTATGTCGCGCGCCACCTCAATCAGGCCTCGTTGATGGTGCTGTCCTTCCGCTCGGAGAAGGACGCGCTCATTGCCGAGGTGGAGACGGCGAAATCAATGTCGGACGAGGCAAGGCGGCGCGCCGAGGATGCCAACCTTGCGAAATCGCGCTTTCTCGCTTCGATGAGCCATGAGCTCAGGACGCCCCTCAACGCCATTCTTGGCTTCTCCGAAGTGATGGCCAATGAAGTGCTGGGTCCGATGAACAATCCGACCTACCGCGACTATGCCCATGATGTGCACGAGTCCGGCCAGCATTTGCTCGACCTGATCAACGAGATCCTCGACCTGTCGCGCATCGAGGCCGGCCGCTACCAGCTCAACGAGGAGCCGGTGATGCTGGTGACCATCGTCGAGGACTGCTGCCACATGATGGAATTGCGGGCCCGCAACAAGGACATCCGCATCGTCCAGGAGTTCGAGGACACCTTGCCGCGCCTCTTTGCCGACGAGCGCGCGGTGCGTCAGATCACGCTCAACCTCCTGTCCAATTCGATCAAGTTCACCCCGTCCGGCGGCGAAGTGCGCGTGCGCGTCGGCTGGACCGCCGGCGGCGGCCAGTACGTTTCGGTCAAGGACAACGGTCCAGGCATACCGGAAGAGGAAATCCCGGTGGTGCTATCCGCTTTCGGTCAGGGCTCGATCGCCATCAAGAGCGCGGAACAGGGAACCGGCCTCGGCCTGCCAATCGTGCAGGGCCTGCTCGCCATGCATGGCGGCACGTTCGAGCTTCATTCCAAGTTGCGTGAAGGCACGGAGGCGATTGCCATTTTCCCGCTGAGCCGGGTGATGGAGGAACTGCCGGCCCTGCCAACCAAGACGGTCGCCACGCGCGGCCGCCGCTGACGTCATCCGCAGCATTATAGCCGGACAGCCATCGCCATGCCCGAGCTGGTCAACGCCGCGGCTTTGACAATGCCGGCAGCGAGCGCAGCCCCTACCCCTTCGCCATGGCTGATACCGAAATCGAGCAGCGGCCGCAGTCCGAGCCTTTCGGCGGCCTTGGCATGGCCAGGCTCGGGCGACAGGCCGGCAAGCAGACAATGATCGAGCGTGCCGGGGCTGGCGGCGTGCAGAACAGCGGCCGCGGCAGTCGCCACGAATCCGTCGAGCAAGACGGGAATCTTCTCCATGCGGGCCGCAAGAATAGCGCCGCAGATCGCCGCGAACTCGCGGCCGCCGACCCGTCGCAGGGCCTCCAGCGGATCGCCGAGGCCGGAACCATGAAACGCCAGCGCCCGGTCCACGACCTCGGCTTTTCGCGCCATCATCGCCGCATCGGCGCCAGACCCTGGGCCAACCCAATCCGTCCCCTTGCCGCCGAACAGCGCGGCGCAGAGCGCGGCGGCGATCGTCGAATTGCCAACCCCAAGATCACCCAGACACAACAGGTCGGCGCCGCCGGCGACCGCCTCCATGCCGAAGGCCATGGTCGCGGCGCAGCCGCGTTCGTCCAGCGCGGCTTCCTCGGTGATGTCGCCTGTCGGGATATCCAATGCCAGGTCGAAGACTTTCAGGCCGAGATCGTTGGTGATGCAGACCTGGTTGATCGCGGCCCCGCCAGCGGCGCAGAGCTCGACCTCATTGGCGGTCGCCGCCACACGCCGCGGCGAAATGCCATGCCTGACGGCGCCGTGATTGCCGGCGAAGATCGCCACCAGCGGCCGGTTGATCGCCGGCGGCGCCCGCCCGCTCCAGGCGGCAATCCAGGCCGCGATGTCCTCGATGCGCCCGAGCGATTCGGTCGGCTTGTCCGCTTTGGCAAACAGCGCGCGGACACGCGCGGCCGCCGCGTCATCGGCAGGCGGCAGCGCCGTGAGGAGGCTTCGGAAATCATCGAAAGGCTTAGCAGGCATTTGCGTCGGTCGCAGTTCGTTGCGGAAATCGCAAGCGGCATAGCCGCCTTCTGCAGCCGGCACAACCGCCGGACGATGCCGCGAACAGGTTGCCTTGCGGCGCATCGTGGAGGGCTTGCATTGCTCCGGCGGTTGCACCATGTGGAATAAAGCCAAGAGAACAGCATGACCGCCATCGAATCCCCCTGCATCCTGGTCTGTTCGATCGATATGAAAACCGGGTTCTGCTTCGGTTGCGGGCGCACGCGTGACGAGATTTCCGGCTGGCTCACGATGACTCCTGACGTTCGCCGGGCGGTGATGGCCGAACTGCCGGCGCGGCTCGAAACGGTGGAGCGCCGCCCGCGCCGCGAGACCCGGCGTGCCCGGATGGCGCGTGAACGCGGCGTTCTGTGAGAAGAAACCGATGAACCGGCTGTTCTGGATCGTCATGGCGGTGATCGGCGCCGGGGTCGTGCTGCTGATGCTCAACAATTCGGCCGGCCACACTTTCGGCATGAACAACAATGATTTCGGCCGGCTGATCTGGGTCGGCGTGCTGGTCATGGTGATCGGCGCGAGCCTGCTCCGCTCGGGCCGGCCGCTTGGCGACATGGCACGCAATATCGGTGTCTGGGCCGCACTGATCCTCGTGCTGATCGCCTGCTATCAGTATCGCTACGAGCTGCAGGACGTCGCGAGCCGCGTCACCGCCGGCCTGGTGCCGGGCAGCCCGCTGGCGCTCGGTGTGGAGAATGGCCGCCCGACCGTCACGCTCGACAAGGCCGGCAACGGCCATTTCGAAGCTCGCATCCTGGTCAACGGCGCGCCTGTGCGCGCCGTCGTCGACACCGGCGCGACCAGTACCGTGCTGACGTCGGAAGATGCCCAGGCCGCGGGTTTCAACCCGGCGACGCTCAGCTACAGCGTCGACGTCTCCACCGCCAACGGCATGGCGCGCGCGGCAACGGTCAGGACCGACGAGGTGGCGATCGGCGGCATCGTGCGCAAGGACATGACGGTGATGGTCGCCGCGCCCGGTATGCTTGAGCAAAGCCTGCTCGGCATGAACTTTATCGGTTCGTTGTCGGGCTTCGACGTCCGCGGCGACCGCATGATCCTGCGGGATTAATCGGATCGAGTCAGGCGGCCTCGACTTCCGCCGCCGCGAAATCGATTGCCGCGAAAGCGGTCTTCAGCACCTCCGGCCCGGCTCCAGGTTTGTTCGCATCCGTGGAAAGGATCTGCCGGAAGCGGCGCGCGCCGGGCAGGCCATGGAACAGTCCGACCATATGGCGGGTGATGTGGCCGAGCCGCCCGCCGCGCTCGATATGGCGCGCGGCGTAACCGGCCATGGCGTCGATCAGTGCCGCGTAATCGAAGGCGGCAGGCGCCTCGCCATAGAACGCGGTATCGACGCCGGTCAGGATGCCCGGCGTATGGTAGGCTGCACGGCCGAGCATGGCGCCATCGACATGAGCGAGATGCGCCGACGCCTCCGCAAGCGATTGAATGCCGCCATTGATGCCGATGAAGTCGTTCGGCTTTCTGGCCTTCAGCCGGTAGACGCGCGGATAGTCGAGCGGCGGGATGTCGCGATTCTCCTTGGGGCTCAGCCCTTCCAGCCAGGCCTTTCGGGCATGCACCCAGAGCGCGTCGGCGCCGGCCGCGAGCACGCCGTCGGCAAGCGTGTCGAGCGCAGGCTCCGGGTCCTGGTCGTCGACGCCGATGCGGCATTTGACCGTGAC
Source organism: Mesorhizobium sp. M2A.F.Ca.ET.043.05.1.1 (assembly GCF_003952445.1). Lineage (NCBI taxonomy): Bacteria > Pseudomonadati > Pseudomonadota > Alphaproteobacteria > Hyphomicrobiales > Phyllobacteriaceae > Mesorhizobium > Mesorhizobium sp. M2A.F.Ca.ET.043.05.1.1. The sequence continues at coordinate 1,783,126 of NZ_CP034446.1, read as the reverse complement.
GGGGATTTTCACCGACGCCTTCATGGCCGCGACGCAGTCGGCCACCAGGGCCGGCGTCTTCATCAGGCAGGCGCCGAACGTCCCCGACTGGACACGGTCGGACGGGCAGCCGACATTGAGGTTGATCTCGTCATAGCCGAAGGCCTCACCGATCCGCGCCGCCTCGACGAGCTTTGCCGGATCCGATCCGCCAAGCTGCAGCGCCACCGGATGCTCGACATCGTCGAAACCGAGCAACCGTTCACGCGCGCCGTGGATGACCGCGTCCGCCACGACCATCTCGGTGTAGAGCAGCGCGCGTCTCGTCAACTGACGGTGGAAGAACCGGCAATGCCGATCCGTCCAGTCCATCATGGGCGCAACGGCTACTCTATGCTCTTGATTTTTCAGCATTTTTCCTTTAACATCAAATTCCTACAACCTGCCGAGTGCAGACGAATTTACGCCAAAATACGACCCTTTTCGCCACGTTTCGATCTCTCAGTGCACACGGAGCGCACACGAAAAATGGCCACCTTCACGAAGCTCTCATCCGGTTCCTGGCGCGTGCAGGTTCGTCGCAAAGGTCGCTACGTCAGTGAGACGTTCTTGCGCCGAGACGACGCAAGGCGATGGGCGACCGAAACCGAACGCCAAGTCGACCGCGGCGAGACACCGACCAAGTCCCGTGTAGCGCGCCTTAAAACTTTCGGCGAACTCATCGACCTCCATATCGACGACATGTGCGATGTAGGCAAGTCCCCTCGCCGCTCCAAGGCCGCCGCCCTCGATATGCTCCAACGACACCTGGGGAAATGCAACATCGCGGCTCTCGATCGCGAACGGCTCATCCTTTTTGGTCGCGAGCGAGCCGCCCAAGGTGCCGGACCGATGACGCTCGGCACCGATATCGGGTTTATAAAGCTTATCCTGTCTCATGCTGCGGCCGTCCACGGCCTACCGGTCAAGGTCGAGCCGGTTGATCTGGCGCGTATCGCCCTAAAGAGGCTCGGTCTGGTTGGCAAAGGCCAGCAGCGCGACAGGCGGCCGACGCAGGATGAACTCGACAAGCTGATTAGTCATTTCGATGCGAACCCTCGCCAAACTGCGCCGATTGGCCAGATCATTCGTTTCGCGGTCGCAACCGCCATGCGCCAGGAGGAGATCTGCAAGGTGCGTTGGTCTGATTTGGAACCTCGCACGCGGATGCTCCTAATCCGCGACCGGAAGGACCCTCGAAACAAGAACGGCAACAATCAGCGCATACCGCTGTTTGCGGCCACTGGATATGATGCGTGGGCCATCGTCGAGGAGCAGCGGGCAAAACGGAGCAATGACGATGATCGAATTTTCCCGTTCAATCATAAGTCGGTCGGCACCGCCTTCCGCCGAGGTTGCGGCGACTTAGACATCCAGGATCTTCATTTTCACGACTTGCGGCACGAAGGAACGAGCCGTCTGTTTGAAGCTGGGTTCACAATTGAACAGGTAGCGCTGGTCACTGGGCACAAAGATTGGAAGATGCTGCGCCGCTACACACATCTGAAGCCCGAGACGCTTCACGCTATCTACGCGGGGAAGGCTGCATAATTCAGGGCAGCAGGGGCAGGCTGCGGACCGAAAGTCCCGGCGAAGGGCGCCGTTCGCATTACGCAAAGTCCGGGCGATTAAACGACTGATATTGCGATCTGGCCGATCAGCCGAGCTCGAAGGTGCAAGGGCGCTTTACTCTTCCCGAAAAGAGTGGCCGTGGCGTTCCGAACTCGGCCCTGCAAAGGAGCGACGGTGCACCGCCCGCCGGACTCCAAGGAGGGTTCGGATTATTATCGGTGTGAGACGTGCGGTCAGGTTGTCGACTGCAAAGACATCAGACAGGTTATGTGGCACCAGTTCCAGGAGGACCATCAGCCGCTGGAACTCGACAGCTAGTCGGGAATACGTCGGTACTGGAAGTGATTGCGGATATGGTTGTTGAAAAAGCGGCCTTTGACAAAAGCCGACCGGAATGCGGTGTAGGTTTCCGGAGGCACTCCCTCAAAGTCGTAACGCTTGCCGCTGGCCACGAACCAGACCGAGAGAATCCTGCTGGTCGGATCGTATTCTGTTTTCCTGATCGAGGTGGATGGCATGGAGTACCCATCGTTGCAGCTCGCCAACGATCGGCCCCGCCTTTTGTTTCAGAAACACAAACCTATAACGCCTGCATGAAGACCATAGCGACTTACGATTCGGCGGCGGGGACCTTCACGCTGGAGAAAAACATTTGGCGAGGGACATTCCCGATCGCCGACTTGCCAAAGTGGCTGGTCTTCTACCGGCACCAGATGCAGCGTTACCCGGCGCAAGGTGGCAACTACGCACTCGATGTCGAGGCGCTTGAAATGCTCGCGAAGCAGCTCGAGGATTGGGAACGTAGCGCCCGCTGACTTTTGCGGAACGCCATCCGATCGAGTGAGAGAGCCGAATGTGCAACGATTACGAACAGCATATCGCCTGGGCTGAATACTGCCGGATGATGGAATCGCTGGCGCTCAAGATCCCTACCCATCAAACCGAGCTCGATCTCCCGCAGGCAGACGATATCCGCATCAATGATCCGGCGCCCATCATGCGCGCCACAGGCGACACCATCGAGCTCGCCTCGATGACCTTCGGATTTCCGCCCTCGGGGCTCAAAGGCGGCCCTGTGTTCAACTTCCGCTCAGAGGGCCGGCAATTCGGCAACAGCAACCGTTGCCTGGTGCCGGCGTCGGCCTTCTTCGAGTTTACAGGAACGAAGTATCCGAAGGCCAAGCACCGTTTTACGCTCAACGGCTCGCCATTCATGGCGATTGCCGGCCTTTGGCGTGAAGCCGCCGGCAACAAGCCACCCACGTTCACCATGCTCACCACCGAGCCCGGACCCGACGTCGCGCCGATCCACAACCGTCAGATCGTCGTCCTTCAGCCGGAGAACTGGGCGGCCTGGCTCAACCTGACCAAGCCCGAAGCGGAGTTGCTGCGGCCGCTCCCGGTCGGCTCGTTCTCGGTTGAGATGGTGCGTCCCGAGAAGTCATAGGTCATCGCCGCAGGATTTCCGGCACGCTGAGCGGCCCAAGCACCAGAATTCGCTCATAGGCGCCCTGGCGCCGCCAAACGCCGCGTGCACTTCCCCTCTCCCGGTCTCGCTTCGGATCAAACGCAATCCCCCCAAAGTGGCTGAGGAATGCGACGGCGGCTTCGCGCCCGGCGAAGCAATACAACCGCCATTGCTCCTGCTTGCCGTTCTCCCAGACTGCGATCACCATTCGCGTCTGACATTTGAGGCCACGCTCTCTGAGGAAACATCCGATCAGCGTGAAGTTACGATCCGTGCAGATATCGTCCGGCAGCGCCACCTGATGGGGCCAATCGCGGTCGATAATCGACGGCGCCGGGATGCCTCGCCCGCGCTTAACCACTGTCTACGCTATTCGAAATGAGCAGCCTGGCCACGCATGATCGCCAGCGTCAGAGCGATGGCGGTGTTGACCGGTGGTTTTTCCATGTGCAGCGATCCGTCGAAGTCGCGCCATGCCGCCATACTCAGGTCATCGTCAGGATGTCGTCTCCGCGGCGAGGATTGATCACGCGGGCGTCGCAGGGTTCCTGGTCGATCTCGATGGTCCAGTCCGCCAAGGATTTGTGGGCAATCGCGGCGACCTGCGCCAGATTGCTGGTAAGATAGGGCAGGTCCAATTCCGCAGCCTGTTCCGGCGTGCCACGCTCATCCACCCATCCAAGCGCAAAAGCAATGTCGATGTCGATCTGCCGGTCCGGTCCCGTGGCGGTTTCCAGGCGCTCGATGAGGTCGCCAAAGAGTCGTCTTCGCTCCGGCCAATTGGCCGGATTTGCCGCTTCCACCTTCGAACGTAGCACGCCGACCAATTCCAAGACCAGGTGCCGGCAGACCTTGTCTTCAGGCCACCCCGAGCAACACGCATCGCAGGCTGCACGATTGGCTTCCAGCCACGCATCCGCCGCCTTCTGCTCCTGCTCACTTGGCTCCTGGCCTTCGGGGAATCCTCTGATGTCCCAGCCCTCCAACGCGAACATGCCGTGGGCGGCCTGCTCAGCCGTTATCCTAGCCTGATCAAAAATGGCCTGTGCCGCCTTTATGCCGCGTGCAATTTCCTCGGGTGTGGCGCCCTCAATGTCCAAGCGAAGCTCCATGCTCGCCTCCTATGATCCATTAGCGTGATATGAACAAAACAAGAACACGAAGTCAAGGTGAGCCTTGACGAGACAGGAATATGTTCCTTATTCCTGTTTCGATCTGGAGACGGAAAGGACCGAGGGCAACGCGCTTCAACCGCGCTGGCCGGCGAAGCTATGCCCAAAACGGACGAAGACAACTTTCGCATTGAGGTCTGGGATCGCGAGGAGACGGCGCTGGTCGAGACGATCAGCCGCTCGCCTGATTTCTCGGTCAGCCAAGCCGCCTGGCAGACGGCTATCCGCCGGCGCCCCGGCATGCTGCTGATCCACTACAATAGCCGCCACATCATGGAGAAAATCCTCACGCCGGGAGAACCCAAACTCCCGCCTGAAACCATCGTCGAGGGCAGCGTCCATGCCGGCCTCGACGTGTCGCTTGGTGATCTGCGCGAATGGCACACGCTGTGCGCATGGTGCAAGAACTGCTCGCACCATGCGCCCGTCGAACCCGCTAGTCTGATCCGCCGCTATGGTAAGGATGCCCTGTTCAGCTCGGTTGAGAGAGCACTGTTTTGCACCAGTTGCGATCGAGGCGGCCCGGTACGGCTCGAGATCCACAAGCTGCCGCGAAACTGACTGGCAACCTTCGACACACCAGCTGCGGGCTATCGATCCAGTGGGAGCTCTCCTGCGTAGAAGCAGACCGGCTCAGGAATGGGTTTTCGTGAGCCGCCGAAGAAGCGCGTAGTCGTCAAGGTCCTTGTATGGTGTGAGGTCCAGATCGGCAGGCACTTTCTTCAATGTTTCTTCGTCGATTGCCTTTTCATGACGCTTCATGAAGCGCTGATAGTCCACCCACCTTATGCCGCTCGTTCGAACGGCATCCCGTTCGATGCGTGAGGCAATCTGGTGCGCGTGAAGGTAATGCAGTCGTAACTCATCCAGAAGCGCCTTCTCGACGATCTCGTGACACACTAAGAAAGGCTCGATCCGAACCGCTTTGTTCTTCGCCTTCAGTGTGAGGGGTAGATGTCTGTCGATGTAGACGGTCTTGGCATCGAGGCTGTAGCCGGCAATGTAGGGGATGTCGAACTCGTGAGAGATGGTGACTCTGCGGTTGAGGGCAGCCACAACATCGGACAACACGCGGGCATCAACATCTTCCGATTTATGATGAACCTCACTCTCAGCGAGCAATCGTTTCTCCATCGCTGAATGGCCGTCGAGATGCCGAAGCGGCTGCCACAAAAATCAGGCGAGCGATAAAATGTTCCATAAGGTTCCAGGCGCCCGGGCCTCTGGCTCGGTTCCCTGTCGGTCGCTTGTCCCGTAGGCGGTGCGGCGCCCCCCGGACGTAACGTTCATACGTCAAACCGTCGGGCTTCTTTACACTGTGGTGTCCCAAGGGTTGGGCCATTGGGTAGGTGGCGGAGGAGCCACTTCAAATCTTCTACACGCTGGAACTTCCCAACCAGAACGAGGTTTGGCTGCGAAGGGACGCGGAGGCGACTCTGGACTGCGCTGCTGCAGGAGGGAGGCCTCGCACAGGAGACGGCCATGAAATACCAGACACTTGAAGAACTGAATGCGGTCGCGGAAGTCGAACCATCGTTTCCGGCCATGACGCGAACTCAGCGCTTGGAGCATTGGGCCATGCTGCTCGAGCGAAACCCCGAGCGTTGCATCGTCGCCTTCCCGGGGACGGAGTACATGACCCTGGATGTGCGCCACAAAGAACAGTGCGTGGGCTCCGCGCTCAGCATCGCCTTCGCGGATCCGGTGTTGCGCGCGCAAGGTTTGAAGGACGACACGTACGGCGAGGCCAAGCGCTTCTTCGAGCTGGCGGAATGGCAGCTGCACGCCATCGTCTGCCACTGCCATGTGGGCGCCACAATGAAAGCCGGATGGGCTGCCGTTCAGGTTCGTTCTGCCATCGACAAAGACAGCAAGCTTTTCAGCAAGCTTCGGGAAGCTATTGCCCGTTGGCCGGTATTCCGCATCTTGACGCATTTGCGGGAGTGAAGCCCGGCGGCAGCCAAATCGCACTCGCGAACTTCTTCAACGAATGATTTGGAAATGCTGGTCTGACATGTCCAAGACGGGCGACGCCCAGGAAGCTCACCCTCAGGGTCGCCCGCCTCCTTCAGCCCATCTCCGGCATTGGGCCAAATCAACCGTAGCCCCGCCGGTCCCCGGCAAGCGGCGCGGCTAATTTAGTCCTCTATTGCCTCGATCGGGCAAGCCACTGCCGATCGAGTGGATTACCCCGATTACCGGCCGAAGCGGTCGTGCGCCAGCGCATCAAGTGGGCTGGTAGAAGATAAGCCTGATCTAAGCCTGCTCCTTCTTTGCTTTGGAAAAGCCGCGATCCGCCGCGATGAACCGCTCAAGCATCGGCGCGATCAAGCGCGACGGGCTGGCGGGTGGCTGCCCTGTCTCGCGGCCAAGGATCTCTCCATATTTCACCAAATCGCGATGCAGAGCCGCCGGCAGTTCCACGGTGATCTTCACCGGCTTGTCGTCGGCGATCACTGCGAGTTTCAACTTGGCCATGTCAACCTCCATATGGTTCAAGCGCAAGGTCGCGGGTGACGAGGACGCGAACGGGAAATCCTGGCCGGATCATAAGAGTCGGCGCTATAGCGAGCTGGCGCTGAACGACTTGCTGACCCACCTGGTTTACGCTATCGGAGGCGCCGCTGCGCAGAGCACGGACGATATCGCTGTCTTGGTCGGAGGTACCGGCCTGCGCGCCAATGCTCAGAACAGTCGACAACGCCGCAGCCTTGAATAGCTGGCCCCAGTGATAGTCGACGCCGTCCTCGAGGCCAGCATAGCCTTCCGCGCCCGCCCCTGGCTGCCGTTCCAGAACGATGGAGCGCCCGTCGGGAAAGATCAGCCTGTTCCAGACAAGCAGCACGCGACGCTGTCCCGGACCAATTCCGCTGTCGTATTGCCCGATAACACGAGTGCCCTGCGGGATGAGCAGGGAGCGGCCGGTGGGACTGTCATAGACATTTTCAGTTACCTGGGCGCTGATCTGGCCGGGCAGGTCGGACCGGATACCCGTGATGAGCGCGGCCGGGATCACGGCGCCGGCTTGAAGCACATACTGGGAAATCGGAGGCGTGACGTGATCTGGCGCCACGGTACGCCGGTCGGCGGCGGCCCACAGGAAAGCTAGCTGGCGATCATGCGCATTTTGCTGTCCGTTCTGACTGGCAAGGTCGATGCCAGCAGGGGCGGACGCTTCGGCGGTCCTGGCACCTTCCTGCGCAATCTGAAAAAACACGCGCGAGGTTCTGGCGGCTTCCTCCTCGGCCCGCCGGCGTTGCTCGGCTTCGTCGATCGCAGGGCTTGCGACCGAGTTTGGTACGCCCCCCTGCCCCTTGTTTTGGGCATCGAGGATCGGTCCGCCGAGGTCTCCCGGCAGCGGCGGCCCAAGGACAGGCCCGGTATAGTCGCGCGGAAGCCCTGCCAGTCCATCGGCGGGCGGCCGATTGGAGGTTGGGTAGAGTTCCTCGCCCTGCTTGAATCTGTTGGAGTCCTGCAGAGCGTAAATCAGCGCGCCGCCGACACCGAACGAGGCTACGAAGGCGATGGCTGCGAGCATCTTGCGCGACAGACGCGTGACACGCGGCGCCTCGGCGCGAAGCCGCATGGGTTCGACAAGCCTATCCTTCTCGTTCATGGCTGCGGCGCTCCCTTCGACGCCGGGGTCGGCGCCTTCGATCCGGCGTTGTCGCCTGGCCTGTGCCACAATCCATCGGTTCTCCCTCCGTCGAGGCGGGCTATCCTTACCGTTTGCTGCCGCTTGCCGGCGCCAAGACGCAGTTCGGCAGCGCCGAAAAGGCGGTCGACAATCAGGATGTTTTTATAGACGCGGCTGTTGGTGATTTCGGCCTCGCCATCCGGACCGATGACAAAGACCGGTGGCATCTCGCCTTGCATGATGCCGCGCGGAAACTCGACATAGACCCTGCGGCCATCGTCATAGGCGCTCACCGGCTTCCAGGGCGGGCTGTCGCCGGTGAGGCCGTAGCGATAGTTGCGCGCTGTAACGTCCGGTATGACCGGCGTTGCGGCCACGCTCTGCAGCAGGCCCGCTTTCAGCGCCGGGTAGGACCACGAAACGGCGGGCATATAGGGCTTCGCGCCGGATCGTAGCTCAAGCATGTAGCTGCGCCGATCAGTGGCGATGATGAGGTTCGTTGTGATGTCGACCCGCGAGGGTTTCACTAGGACGTGGACGCGTCGGGCAATGCCCGAACCGGTTTCGGTGTTGCCAATGATCCAGCGCGCGGTATCACCGGCGGCGATCGGACCCTCTCCCGTCAGGCTCTCGCCCGGCTCAAGCGCAATGTCCGTTATCTGGCCAGGCGCGGCGTAGACCTGATAGAGCGCTCCTTCGCTCCACGGGTAGATCTGGATGGCGTTGTAGTAGCCCTCCCGGCGCGGCTCCACGCGCGCCGCGGCGTTCGCGTTCTCGACGCGCGCGGCCGGTGTCTCGCCGATGGCGCCGCCGCGCGCGGGAGCCCAGCCGGGTGGCACGCGCAGAGGTTTCGGCCTTTGCTCTGTCGCGGCCGCCGGAGCCGGCGGCAACGGCGGAACATAGCTGTCGTAACTGATCTCCGGGGGCTTTTTCGGAGACATGGCGCAGCTTGCGAGCAGCGACGTCCCCGAGACCAGCATGGCTGATAGCAGATATTTTGAAAACATCGAGCCGGCTTCAAGACGCAAGGTCTGGCTCATTGGCTCATCTCCCGCGACCAGTTGACGGCGTTGACATAGATGCCGAGCGGATTGGCGCGAAGTCGCTCGGCGTCATTTGGCATCTGCGTTACGATCGTCAGGATCGCGGTCCAGCGCTCGGTGCCGGAAAGCTGGCCGTTTTCATACCGGCGCTCGATCCAGGCGACACGAAAGGAGTTCGGCGAGGCGCGGATGACCGAGGAAATCTCCACCGCGACCTGTTGCTTGCCGACCATGGAGAAAGGGTCGTTGGCCCGAGCATAGTCGTTGAGCGCCGCAGCACCCTGATCGGTGGTCCATTCATAGGCGCGCAGCCAGTCCTGACGCAGGATGACCGGATCAGCGGGAATGGAGCGCACCTGTTCGATGAAGCGGGCGAGATGCCAGGCGATCTGCGGATCGGTCGGCTTATAACCGGCGATCGCGGGTGCGGTCGCCTGGACCTCGCCCAACCTGTCGACCTGCACGACCCAGGGCACGACGGTACCGCGGGCCAATTGCCAGACCAGGGAAGCGGCAAGGCCTGCCGACAGGATCAGCGATCCGAATGCCATCAGGCGCCAGTTCCGCGCCTGGACGCGGGCGGAGCCGATGCGCTCGTCCCAGACCTGCGCCGCCTTCTGATAGGGTGTCTCCGGTCGAGGGGTCTTGCCGTAGTGGACGGCGGGGCGCCTAAAGATGTTCATGGGGTCATTCGCCTTCAGAAAGAGAAATCGAAGCGCCGCTGCCATGGCTATCGCCGGCGCGTACCGCGTGGGCGGCGGTCTGGGCGCCATGGGAGAGGCGCTGTGAGCGCTGCAAACGTCTGGCCCATTCGGGCTGTCCTTGATTGCCGAATGACTTGCCCGTTGCGGGCTGAGGAGCCGTGGCCGACGCCCAGCCGCCTCCGATCGTTCCCAAGGTCGACGACCCGCCAGTGATTTCAGCGGCCGAACTGGCGCCGGAGGCAAAGCTGGACTGAAGCGATTGCCCCGCATTCATTGCGGCGCGCTTCAGCGGCGAGGCCGCCGCCGCAGCACCAGCGCGCGCAAGGCCACTGAGGCCGGAGGCGATGCCTGCAGCACCTGGCTGGCCGACCGCGGCAAATGTGTAAGCAGCCGAGCCGCCGCCAGCGAGCGACGCCGCGCCCCGTGTTGCCGACACAGTTCCCGAGACTGCCGCTGTCCCGCCTCGCGCCGCCAGACCGGCCGCGCCGTAGCCTGCGACCGCCATGCCACCCGCGGCAAGGCCAGTGCCAACGGCAGCACCGGCGCCAAGCTGCGGTCCACCCGCGACGAGACCATTGGCGATGCCGGGCCCGAAGATGCCGAGGCCAAGCAGCGACAGCGCCGCCAACACGATCGCCATGGCCTGGTCGATGGTGGGGTTCTCGCCGCCGAAGCCTTGGGTGAATTCGCCGAAGAGCGTCGATCCGATGCCGATCACCACGGCAAGCACCAGAACCTTGATGCCGGACGAAATCACATTGCCCAGCACCCGTTCGGCCATGAAGGCCGTCTTGCCGAACAGGCCGAAGGGGATAAGCACGAAGCCGGCCAGCGTCGCCAGCTTGAATTCGATCAGCGTCACGAAGAGTTGCACAGCCAGGACGAAGAAGGCGAGCAGGACGAGCGCCCAGGCAAAGAGCAGACAAGCGATCTGGATGAAGTTCTCAAAGAAGGAGACGTAGCCCATCAATCCGGAGATCGCCTCAAGCAAGGGTCGCCCCGCGTCGAGGCCGGTTTGCGCCACCTTGCCGGGGTGCAGCAGGTCCTGTGCCGAAAAGCCGGTTCCACTCGCCTTGAGACCAAGGCCGGAGAAACTCTCGAAGACAATTCGCGCCAGGCTGTTCCAGTTCGAGATCAGGTAGGCGAAGACGCCGACGAAGAGCGTCTTCCTGACGAGCCGCGCGAGGATGTCTTCATCGGCGCCCCAGCTCCAGAAAAGCCCGGCGAGCGTCACGTCGATGACGATCAGCGTGGTGGCGACGAAGGCGACCTCGCCGCCGAGCAGGCCGAAGCCCGAGTCGATGTAGCGGGTGAAGGTCGCCAGAAACTGGTCGATGACACCGGTATTGCCCATCTATCGCACCTCGCGCAAGGCAGCACCCGGCGACTGCGAAACGGCCGGCGCGCTTGTCGAGCTTGCCGACAGCTTATCGAGACCAAGGAAGCGATCACGCTGTTTTGCCCACAGCCGCGCGCATCCATCATCCCGCAGGGCAGCCTCGCCGATGGCCTGGCAGCGGCGCAGGCCATCGCGAAGCGGATCGGGCATCGAAGCCGCCGGAGCGTGCAGGCCCTCCCCTAGCGGCTTGTCCGCCTTGTGGCTCATCTCGAGCGCGCTTGCCGTCACGGCGAGCGCGACGAAGACGACGCTCACGAGGCGAGCGAGGGCTTTGCCGTCCATGACGATCACCTCAACGGTTGAACATCTGAACGTCGCCAGCCTGGTAGCCGGAGCCAGGGGCGAGGAAGCGGCGACGTTGCTCGCGGCCCTGGTCGACCGCGGTGGCACGTTCGGCTTCGGTCAGCGCCTGGGCGCGACCGTTTGCGGCTATCACGGCAGTCAGGTCCGCAAGCTGCTGGCCCTGGAGCGCAAGCAACTGGTTGCCTGCTTGCGCGGCCTGCAGCGCACCGGCCGCCGACTGGCTGGCACCGACCAGGGCCGAGATTTGCGCACGACCGGTTTCGATGTTTCCAACAACGCCCGCCTGGACGCGCATGGCGTCCTGGAGGCCGCCGACTGTGTTTTGCCAACGCGAGCGCGCGTCCGTGACGAGCTGCTGGTCCGGAGCGGAGAGCGAGACGTCGCCATATTGCTGTTGAAAGGCCTTGTCGACCTGCTGGACGTCAAAGGCGATGTTCTGTGCTTGCCCGAGAAGCTGTTGCGTCCTTTGCACCGACTGCTGCAATTGCTGCAGCGAGGACAATGGCAGGCTGGCCAGGTTGCGCGCCTGGTTGATCAGCATCTGGGCCTGATTCTGAAGCGAGGTGATCTGGTTCGTGATCTGGTGCAGCGAACGCGCGGCCGTCAGCACATTCTGCGAGTAGTTCGATGGATCGAACACGATGAGGGCATGTGCCGGCGCGGTCATCATCGGCGAGATCGCGACCGGCCCGGCTAGCATCGCCGTGACCAGAAGAAGGGCGCGCGGGCGGCTTTGACGGACAGTCATGGCTGTGGATCCTTTCCAGGTTCGAGAACAGTGGGATTGGGGATGAGGTCGGCGGCCCAGCCGATGCCGCGGGCGCGCAGCCAGGCCGCCAGGAAGCCGTCGCGGCCGTGCTCGGCGAGGATGGTGCCTATCAGGGCCTGATCGCTCTTCGAGGACGCGGCGCAAAGTGCCAGCCCGACCTCGGACAGGCCGACCTCGAAGAGCCGGTTGCCGCGGCGGGACTGGCAGTAATAATCGCGCTTGGGTGTCGCCCGCGCCAGGATCTCGATCTGGCGGTCGTTCAGGCCGAAGCGGCGATAGATGGCGGTAATCTGCGGCTCGATCGCGCGCTCATTTGGCAACAGAAGCCGGGTTGGGCAGCTTTCGATAATCGCCGGAGCGATCGTCGAATTGTCGATGTCAGAGAGTGACTGGGTGGCAAAGACGACGCTGGCATTCTTCTTGCGCAGCGTCTTCAGCCACTCACGCAACTGGCCTGTGAACGCGTCATCGTCCAGCGCAAGCCAGCCTTCGTCGATGATGAGCAGCGTTGGGCGGCCATCGAGCCGGTCGCCGATGCGATGAAACAGATAGGACAGAACGGCCGGCGCGGCCGCCGTGCCCACCAGACCCTCGATTTCGAACGACAGCACGGATGCATGGCCGAGATGCTCGGCCTCGGCGTCGAGCAATCGGCCGTGAGCGCCGCCGACGCAGTAGGGACGAAGCGCCTGCTTCAGGTCATTGGCTTGCAAAAGCACGCTGAGCCCGGTGATGGTGCGCTCCTCGACGGGAGCCGAGGCGAGCGACGTCAGCGCCGCCCAGATATGCTCCTTGGCGTCGGGCGTGATCTGGATCCCCTCGCGCGTCAGGATTGCAACGATCCAGTCAGCCGCCCAGGCGCGCTCGTAGGTATCGTGGATGCGCGCGAGCGGCTGCAGCGAAACGGAGGCCTGCATGCCTTCGGTGATGTGACCGCCGAGATCATGCCAGTCGCCGCCCATGGCGAGCGTCGCGGCTCGGATCGACCCGCCGAAGTCGAAGGCGAAGATCTGAGCATCGCGGTAGCGGCAAAACTGCAGCGCCATCAGCGCCAGCAGCACGGATTTGCCAGCGCCGGTCGGGCCGACGACCAGCGTGTGGCCGACATCGCCGACATGCAGGACCAGCCGGAACGGGGTCGAGCCTTCGGTCTTGCCGTAGAGCAAGGGAGGACTGACCAGATGCTCGTCCCGTTCCGGCCCCGCCCACACGGCAGACAGCGGTATCATGTGGGCGAGATTGAGCGTTGAGATCGGAGGCTGGCGGACATTGGCATAGGCGTGCCCGGGCAAGGAGCCGAGCCAGGCGTCGACGGCGTTGACGGTTTCGGCAATCGCGGTGAAATCGCGACCCTGGATGACCTTTTCGACGAGCCGCAATTTCTCGTCGGCCACGCGCGGGTCGGGGTCCCAGACCGCGACGGTGGCGGTGACATAAGCCATACCCGCCATGTCGGCACCGAGCTCCTGCAGCGCCGCGTCGGCGTCGGCCGCCTTGTTGGCGGCGTCGGTGTCAAGAAGTGCTGACGCCTCGTTGGTCATCACCTCCTTCAGGATCGCGGCGATGCTCTTGCGCTTGGCGAACCATTGCCGCCGTATCCTGGTCAGCAGGCGGACAGCGTCGACCTTGTCGAGCAGGATCGCTCGGGTCGACCAGCGGTAGGGGAAGGCCAGCCGATTGAGGTCATCAAGCAGGCCGGGGGTTGTGGCGGTCGGGAAGCCGACAATCGTCAGCACACGAAGATGCTTGTCGCCAAGCCGCGGCTCGAGACCGCCGGCCAGCGGCTCGTCGGCCAGCAGCGCGTCGAGATAGATCGGCGTCTCGGGGAGATGCACCCGATGGCGTTTGGTCGAGATCGTCGAATGCAGGTAGGTCAGCGTTTCGCCGTCATCGAGCCATTGGCATTCCGGCATGAATCCGTCCAGCAGGGCCAGCACGCGCTCCGTCCGGTCGACAAAGGCGCGCACGATCTCGCCCGGATCGGCGCGCGACTGGTCGTGGCCCTCATAGAGCCAACCCTCGGCGCGCGTGGCATCATCGGGCGGCGGCAGGAACAGGAATGTGAGAAAGTAGCTCGATACGAAATGAACCCCTTCCTCATCGAAGTCGGCCTTGCGTTCGGCATCGAGCAGGCCGGAGGCCGCATCGGGAAACTGGCTCTCAGGATAGGAAGTCGCTTCATGCCGCTGCGCTTCGACGAAGATGCTCCAGCCGGAACCTAGACGGCGAAAGGCATTGTTGATGCGCGAGGCTACCGCGACAAGCTCCGCCGCGACGGCGGAGTCGAGATCTGGCCCGCGAAACCGCGCGGTGCGCTGGAAGCTGCCGTCCTTGTTGAGCACGACACCCGGCGCGACCAGTGCCGCCCAAGGCAGATAATCGGCAAGGCGAGCGGCGGTCCGACGGTATTCGGCAAGGCTCATCATAGCTGCGCCCCTCAAACCGACAGCTGCGCCGACAGCCGCAGGTGCCGGCGTCCAACCTCGAAGAAAAGTGGATCGCGCCTCGCAGCCCAAACCGCCGTGAGATGCCCGATTGCCCAGATGAGGAGCCCGACGAGCCACAGCCGCAGCCCAAGGCCAACAGCGCCAGCCAGCGTGCCGTTCAGGATTGCGATTGCACGCGGCGCGCCCCCGAGCAGGATATGCTCGGTCAGTGCCCGGTGGACAGGCACGGTCCAGCCCGGCACCGTGTCGAGCTGTTCCAAAGCCGTTGCCATCAGATCACCGCTCCGCCGCCGAAGGAGAAGAACGACAGGAAGAAACTCGACGCCGCAAAGGCGATCGAAAGGCCAAAGACGATCTGGATCAGCCGACGAAAACCGCCCGAACTATCGCCGAAGGCCAGCGTCAGGCCGGTAACGATGATGATGATGACGGCGATGATCTTGGAGACCGGCCCCTCGACCGACTGCAGGATCTTTTCGAGTGGCTGCTCCCATGGCATCGAAGAACCTGAGGCATGGGCGGTCGACGCGACGATGACGTTGGAGGCAAGGGCGACGCCGGCCATGGCCAGGCTGCCGTGGCAGCGCGAAAGCAGGCGGATCATGAGGTTTCTCCTGAGTTGATCAGTGTGGCTTCAGCAATGCGGTAATCGCCATCGGGACCGAGACCCTCGACCCGGACGAGCTCGGTAAGCCGTCGCGCGGCACCGCGTCCCGCGAGCACCGCGACGAGGCTGATCGTGTCGGCGATCAACGCACGCGGGACAGTGACGACGGCCTCCTGGATCAGCTGCTCAAGCCGGCGCAGGGCGCCTATGCCGGAGCCGGCATGAAGCGTGCCGATGCCACCGGGATGCCCGGTACCCCATGCCTTCAAGAGGTCCAGGGCTTCGGCGCCGCGTACCTCGCCGATCGGAATGCGATCCGGCCGCAAGCGCAAGGACGAGCGAACTAGGTCGGATAGCGTGGCGACGCCGTCCTTGGTGCGCATCGCGACGAGGTTGGGCGCCGCGCACTGCAGTTCGCGGGTGTCCTCGATGATGACGACCCGATCCAACCCTTTCGCCACTTCGGCAAGCAGCGCGTTGGTGAGCGTCGTCTTGCCTGTCGAGGTGCCGCCGGCGACAAGGATGTTCGCGCGCCCGGCAACCGCGGCGCGCAAGATCGCGGCCTGGCCAGCCGACATTGTGCCTGCGGCGACATAGTCATCGAGCGTGAACACGGCGACGGCGGGCTTGCGGATCGCGAAGGCCGCCGCGGCCACGACGGGCGGCAACAGGCCTTCGAAACGCTCCCCGGTTTGCGGCAGCTCGGCCGACACGCGTGGGGAACGGGAATGCACCTCGGCGCCGACATGATGGGCGACCAGGCGCACAATGCGCTCGCCCGCGGCAGGCGCCAGCATTTCTCCTGTATCGGCTAAGCCTTCCGATAGCCGATCGACCCAGATCCGGCCATCCGGGTTCAGCATAACCTCAACGATCGCGGGATCGTCGAGGAAGCGGGCAATGGCCGGTCCAAGCGCGGTGCGCAGCATTCGCGAGCTGCGCGCGCGTCCCTCGGTATTGTCGTTCGATATGACCATGCTGTCCCCGTTTTGACCCGGGAACACGTCGAACTGTTCCCGGTCGGGACGATCAAAAGAGCCTCGGCGCAGTCCGATTCAACGGCTTTCAGCCGCCGTCGTAGCGTAGCGAGCAAATACCGGCCAACGGCGGTGCCGAAGGCGGTACCCTCTTCGGCGAGCTATTGCGGCTTCCACCGCAAAATTCGTTGTATGAAGCTTCGCAATATAATGTACATGTTTATTGACATGCGATTCATGCCGGGTTTATGTGATTTCCATCGGCCGCCTGCCGGCACAGGCGACCGTCCTTTGACGGCGCGGAGGATTGCCATGAGGAACCGTACGCAGAGCGCGATTTCTCGGCGCATGGTCACATTCCCGAGGCGCGTCGAACCGCTACTGCCACCGTTGATATCCGCCTTGGCAAAGACGGGTGACACGTGAGCATGTTCGACATCTGGCTCGGCATTCTGCAAGGGCTGGGTATCACCGCGCAGGTCACGGCCTACGCCCTTGTCTTTGCAGTCCCCTTCGCGCTCGTCTTCGGCGTCGCGCAGTTTCTTGCCACCGGTCTGACGCGCCTTCTGGTTACCGCCGTGATCGAATTCTGGCGCAGCTCCGCGGTCGTCGTCCTGCTGTTCGTCTTTTATTACGTGCTGCCGGTGCTGGGGATCACCCTCTCGGCGCTCACCGTCAGTGCATTGGTGCTCGGTCTCAACATCGGCGGCTATGCCACCCAGGCTGTACGCGCCGGGCTGCAGTCTCTTCCCGCCGGCCAACGCGAGGCCGGCATGGCGCTCGGCCTCTCGCGCCCGGCGATCCTGCTTCTGATCGAGCTGCCGCAGGCCTTGGTCGCCATGAGCCCGACCTTCGTCAACAACCTTATCCAGCTCGTCAAGGCGACTTCGCTTGTCTCGCTGGTCACACTCACCGACATGACCTTCCGCGCCAAGGAGATCGCGCAGACCGACTACGACCCAGTCGCGATCTATTCGGCGCTGCTGCTGGCCTTCTTCGTCGTCTGTTATCCGATCGCGCTCGCCGGCCGATGGCTGGAGGCGCGGGTCCACCCTGAAAAAGGAACGCCTCGTGGGATTTGACCTCCATTTCGCACTGTCGACCATTCCGACCATCATTGGCGCGATTGGAGCTACCCTGCTCGCGACAATCTTGAGCTGCCTCGGCGCCTCGACGCTTGGCTTCACTTTTGAAATGATCCGCCGCGGAGGCGGAGCCCCTGGTCTGGCCGTCCGCTTCCTGATCGACTTCATCCGCTCGACGCCGGTACTGGCCTGGCTCTATTTCCTCTATTTCGTCATGCCCTTCTACGGGATCCGGCTTGGAGCCATGACGGTGGGCATACTGGGGCTGAGCCTCTACTACAGCGGTTATCTTGCGGAGGTGTTCAAAGCGGGCATCGACGCGATCCCGAAGGGCCAGCAGGAAGCAGCCCGGGCATTGTCGCTAACCCGGCGAGATACGATTGTTTTCGTCATCGCGCCCCAGATGTTGCGCAACATCGCCGCACCGCTCGGCAACTATCTGGTATCGATCCTAAAGGCGACGCCCTATCTCGCCGTCCTGGCCGTCCCCGAAATGCTTGGACGCGCCTTCGATATCGCTTCCGAGACCTATCGGTACGCGGAGCCGCTGACGGTCGCCGGCATCCTGTTCCTCGCGCTTGCACTGATCGTTGCTTACGGCGTGAAGCGCATCGAGCAGCGCCTGCTTGCAGCTGGACGGCGCTGATGCTCGCGCAAGCTCCACACCCAGCCAGTGAAACCCTCCCCTTGTGCGGATCGTCGGCCTCAACAAGTGGTTCGGCGCCCTGCAGGTCTTGAAAGACATTGATCTTGCGGTACGAGCTGGCTCACGCGTCGTGGTTTGCGGGCCGTCCGGCTCGGGCAAATCGACCTTGATCCGCTGCATCAACGGTCTTGAGCGCTTCCAAAAGGGAACGATCCAGCTTGAAGGGACAGCGCTCGGAAGAAATGCTCGCGATACGGCGACGGCGCGCCGGCAAACAGGCATGGTGTTCCAGAGCTTCAACCTCTTTCCGCACCTGACGGTGCTCGCCAACTGCACGCTGGCGCTGCGCCGGGTTCTGCTGAAGCCGGCGAGCGAGGCCGAAGAGATCGCCATGCATCACCTGACGACGGTGCGCATCCCCGAAAAGGCGCACGCCTACCCGGCCCAGCTCTCGGGCGGTCAACAACAAAGGGTGGCGATCGCGCGCGCGCTCTGCCTCAATCCTCGTATCATGCTGTTCGACGAGCCGACCTCGGCGCTGGACCCGGAGATGATCAAGGAGGTGCTCGATGTCATGGTCGCGCTCGCGGGAAGCGGTGTGACCATGGTTTGCGTGACGCATGAAATGGGCTTTGCACGCGAAGTCGCGGACCAGATCGTTTTCATGGATGAAGGCCGCATCGTCGTCCATGCCTCTTCCAAGGACTTTTTCTCAAGGGCAGCTCACCCACGCGCCCAGCTTTTCCTGGATAACATCCTGAACCATTGATGCCAGATGCCCTTGAGCCAGTGTGCCGGCACGGGCGCACACGGCGCCGACATGGCGACAGGCGGATGCGAGCAGATTACCACTCCGGCGCGAACGCGTAGCCAGCCGAGCGGACGGTGCGTATGACTTCGCTTCCCACGGATGCCCGGAGCCGTTTGCGCAGCCTGGCTATATGGACGTCGACGCCCCGCACATCGGTGGCGGCGGCATGTTCAGGCCATGCTGCCGCGACCAATTCCTCGCGGCTGAACACCTTGCCTGGCCTTGCCAAAAGGCTGCGCAAAAGCTTGAACTCGATCGGAGGCATGACAATCTCCTTTTGCTTGAAGAATGTCCTGTAGGTCTTTGGTTCCAGTCGGAAATCGCCCTGCACAAGATCCCCCGATCCCGTTTCGCGCGATGAGTTTGCAAGGCCCGCTTTGCCATGCAGCCAGTTCAGAAGCTGTTCAGGCGCAAAGGGTCGTGAAAATATCTCGTCGACACCAGCCTTGATCAAATCAAGATGCAGCTTGCCAGAACGCGGCGCAACCAAGCCTGCGAGAGGCGTTGCTCTTGTCGATTCGGACGACTTCAGCGCCACGCACTGCTTGGCGATTGCGCGGTCGCCTGGATGACAATCCAGGATGACGGCAAGCGGCACCGCGGCCTTGATGGCGCGCGCGATCTGCTTGTCTGCGGTGATCAGGCGGGTTTCGAAGCCTGCAACTGTAAGGATGTGCCCGAAAACGAGGAAAAAGTCCGGGTCCTTCGAAGAGATCAGGACCAGCGGCTTCATTGAGTCACCAACGGAGTTTGACGCATCATAGGGCTGACTACCGCGCAATTGGGCGCGATGACAATATCCCCGCGGTTCTTGTCACTCGTTCATACTTTCCAGGTCGCGACTAAGTCCCCATTTGGAAGGCATTGAATGTGAGTGGCAGCTTTGCGCCTCATCCGGCCGGCCGGCGCTGGAGATCTTGAGTTCCCGTGTCCGGCGTTCCATCTACCCGGACCATGGCGGACGCGTTCAGGCCTTCGCCGGTTGCACGGCCTACTGTTCGTTGAAAATGCGTCCATGTTTGCTATGTTGTCTAAATTGGAATTTTGTTGAACAGATGAGACAAGGGAGCGGACAGGTGGCAAAGATCGCTTCGCGCACACCGTTGCGGCCCGGGGTAGCAGCTGGCAAGCGGGGAAGAGCAATCAGCAAATTGGCCGGGAAGAAGAAGACGAGCCTGCCCAGGCTGGCAAAGGTCGCCGCTATTTTCGAGCGAGCGGAAGAGTCAGGCCTTCGCCGTGAAAAGGATGGCAGGATCACAGGGCGAGTGAGCGCGGTTCTGATAGAAAAGGCCAAAGCCCGAACCGGGTTGACCTCGGATACCGAACTTGTCGAGTTCGCCCTGGCGAACGTGGCCCTGGAGGACAACTTCGCCGAGACCTTCAGGAAGACCCAAGGTACGGTGGATCCAGACCTGAAGCTCGGGTACTAGTGTGCCTGGGTTCGACTTCGCGGCCGCCGTTAGATGGAGTCGCCTAGATCCTCGGAGGTCCTTGAGCCACCGCCCTGACAGTAAGTTGCCGATCATCGGCGATACTGCGCTGCCGGGGCAGGAATTGTTGCTGGATACCAATGTCTACATCCATGGCCTCCAGGGGAAAGCACCTGAAGTGGTGGCCGATCTCCTGGACCTCCGGCAGGTCAATCATTCCAGCGTTGCCATGCAGGAATTGATGCATACGGTGGGGGCTTTGGATCCCAACCACCCTGGAACTTCGGGTGCGATCAAGCGGATCGGGACAACGATCGAGGCCATGCCGGCACATCGTATTTTCACACCGGATGCCGACTTGCTCGGCCGCGCTGCCCTCCTGTCGGGAATGCTGTCGCGCCTTCAAGGGTACGACAAGGATTCAAAGCTTCGTGCCCTCCAGGATTGCCTCCTTCAGGCGCAAAAGTTGGGGTTCGTCGTTTTGACCGCAAACAGCGACTGCTTTGCGGCCAGGCCTTCAATCAAGCGCTCGGTACATCAAAACCCGCCCGGCAGGGATCAATTGCAACAAAAGATCGAAGTCGCGGACGATCGATCGGCATTCTCCAGCCGCAAAACCTTGGCTAACTGTGGCAATCAGCCTAAATTCTGTCCGCAAATATGACGCCGCTTATCCCATAAGCGCGGCGCGTCTGCTCAATCGCCTCAGGCGTGACATCGATCAGCAGCGCGATGATGTCGCCATCGGGATGCTGGAGAGCGTTGCCGAGTTCGAGGAGCGTCCAGCCAAGCGCACGCAGGCGCTTTGGCCAGAATGTTTCGCATACCACGCTAATCTGTCGAATTCCCAGACTTTGCGCCGTCTCGAGAAGTCCGCAGAGAACGAACCCAGCAACCGGCGACGAGGCTCCCTTCGTGCGAAGGGATGGGATGACAAAGAAGCGAGTCCATTCGAAAATTTCGGCCGCCCTCGGAGGTGTTCCGCCGGCGAGTATCGGAAAGACCTCGCTCATGAGATGCGGCTCCAGCGTGGGAACAAGACGGGAGCCGCCGACGATCTTGCCGTTGGCGTCGAGCGCCAAAACCGTAAATGTCGTATCTTATGCGAAAGTAGCGCTCCAGAACCTTCCTGTAGAGCTTCCTGTTTTCCCAGGTGACCAAATGTATACGGACCATGACGCCTCCAGGCGGAGGGTCGTAGGAAAACGGACTTGCGGTACGTATGACGGTATTCAGGTATTGCTAAATGTGGATTTCCTGCCGTCGCAGCGCTTTGACGATGGCATGTGATACATTGATCGCATCGAGCTTTCCCCGGATGTTGCGCTGATGGCTTTCGACCGTGTTCCTGGTAACGCCGAGGATGCAGGCGATATCGTCGGTGGTTTTGCCTTGTGCGCTCCACTCCAGGAGCTCGCGCTCACGCGCCGTCAAAGGCGTGGGCTCATCGCCGCCGCCGTCGCCGGGTGTTCCCAGCCCTGCGAGGCTGCGAAAGGTATGAACGCAAAGCGTCTCGATAAAGGGCAAGGTGCTTGGCGGAACTTCTATCCGGTCGCTCGCCACTGTGACGACACTTGGCCCCGCCAGTGGCACGTGAATGGGAACACAAATACCGTCTTTCATCCCGAACTCAGCCGCCTCGTCCATCACCAGTCTTGAACGCTTAGAAAGTCTCGCGGCCGGAAGCTCTCGCCACAGGAAGGGCTGCGGCGAGTGCCGGCACTGGGCAACGCAAGGATCGTGCTGAAAGTGATCCTCGGAGACATAGCGATTATACCAATCGACGGGCCAGCCATCACCCAGGATCTCGCGTTGCCAGTCCGCATCGTGCGGCACCGGCAGGCCGGTGATCAGAAAACTGCGCAATCCGTAGCGCGCCATGGCTGAGCGGAACTCCTGAAGGATTGCTTCAGCCGACCGTGCAGTGTCGATCTTCGAGATCGCCGCAACGAGGTCAATGATTTCGTTCTCCATTGGCAGACCTAGACCACAAAAAGGCCCTACCCGCGGAACAACCTATGCGTGTCCAGATGCCATCTTCAATGGGACCAACGCCGAATGTACACTGAAGGAGTCAATTAGACGGCTTAAAGTCGAGAAAAGGTGAATCGCGCTCAACGTATCGACGAAAACATCAGGCTTCATTCCGTCGACTTCGCCGCACCTTGTTTCGTCGTCCGAATAGCTCTCCTATTTGCCGGGCTCGCCGAGACCAACTCTTGTGGCTCGACATTCAAGGCTTTGGCCAAAATCTCGACTGTATCCAGAGTAGCGTTGCGCCGTCCGGCTTCGACGCTACTGATATAGGCTCGCGTGCGCCCCGAAACGAAAGACAACTGCTCCTGAGAGAGTTTTCTTTCTCTCCGAAGCCGCTGCACGTTCAGACCAAAAACGCCGCGAAGTTTCATCCAACAACGGATGCTACGGCGCGCACTATGGTGCGACACACTATAGTGCACATTCCGCATTGACAGCGGTGCCCTGGGCTGTTTGAAACGACGAGCGAATTCAATCGTTTCCCGGACAAGGAATAGCCATGTCTAGCCGGCCGTTTCGCGATCTCGCGCACGACATGTCCGCGCATTCCTCGGGTGAGACCAGCCGCCCAGAAAGTGACAAAAGCCGGGTCCTGGAATTCGCCTGCATCCGATGCGGCGCGTCCTACCCTGCAGATGTCAGCATCGACTCCAAAGGGTGCGCGCGGTGTCAGGAAACCGCGCCGGCAAATCTTCGGCCGGTCTACTCGGACCCAAACCCTCACCCTTTGGAGAGCGCCACCACCTCGCGCTCCCTATGGCGTTTCGCGCCTATGCTCCCCTGCACGGAAGCGGAGGCAGTGAGCCTGGGCGAGGGTCTGACGCCGTTGCTTGCAGCGCCGCGCATCGGCGCGTTTCTCGGCGTACCGAACCTCGCGGTCAAGGACGAGGGCCGAAACCCGACCTGGTCGCATAAAGACCGTTTCTCAACCATCGCGGTCAGCGTGGCGCGGGCGCGTGGCGCCAAGACCGTCGCGACCGCCTCATCGGGGAACGCCGGCGCTTCGCTGGCGGCATACGCCGCCCGAGCCGGGCTGAAATGCGTCGTCACCACTTTCGCGGGCTCAGCCGGCCCGATGCTGGCGCAAATCCGCAAGTATGGCGCGACGGTGCTGCCGCTGGTCAACAAGATGGACCGATGGTCGCTGCTTGAACAGGCCGCCGCCCGCTACGACTGGTTCATCGCCTCGCCCTATCACGGTCCGGTCGTCGGCAGCCATCCCCTCGGCATCCAAGGCTATAAGACGATCGCCTATGAGATCGTCGAGCAGCAGGATGGGATGGCGCCAGACTGGTGCGTCCTGCCGGTCTGCTATGGCGATGCGTTGTCCGGTGTGTGGGCGGGGTTCTGCGAGTTGTACGCGCAAGGGGCGATTTCGCGCCTGCCTCGCCTCGTCGCCGCAGAGGTTCACGGCTCGCTGACGGACGCCCTTGCCAGCGGCGCCGACGCCTTGAGCGAACGCAAGATGCTCTTCGACAGTCTTGCCGTATCGATCGGCACGCCGCGCAGCACGTTTCAAGCGTTGAAGGCTCTGCGCGAATCCGGCGGGCACGCCGTGCCCGTCAACAATCATGGCCTGATCGCGATGCAGGAACGCCTTGCGCGGGACGAAGGGATCTTTGCCGAACTGGCGTCGGTCACGCCGCTGATTGCAATATCGACGTTGAAGGATCGAGGTGTCATCGCTGCCACGGACCGTGTGGTGGCGGTGGTGACTGCCAGCGGCCTCAAGGACCTCGATCGGTCCGCCGGATCGAACCAACATGACCGGATCTTCCAGACGACGGACGAAGCCTGGCGCTGGCTTGACGAAAACGGGCCGGAGCTCAGTTCATAGATTTTCCGCCGCGCCAACGGCCGGCGGCACCTCGCTCGCCGACTGCGTTTTCAGCACATCGTCGAGACTCCGACGAAGCCAAAGAAAGCGCGTCCATTGCGTCTCTGCCGCAGGCGCGATTGTCGTCAGCGTCCTCGGCTCGGACAGTTCCTTGCAAGGCCAGCCAGGCAGCGCGCCGAGCCAGTCGTCATTATAGACAGTCTCGGCGTGGCGATGGCCTTCGTCAGGCATAATGACCGCGACCTGCGCGTCCGGAAGCGTCGATGCAACCCATTTCGCCACCAACGCGGCGGCACCGCTGGTCGGCCCCATGAAGATCCCGTGCTCGCGCAGCAAACGGTGCGCGGTCATATAGGCCGGATAGGCGCCAACCCAATGTATCTCGTCGACAAGCTCGTGCCTCACGTTTTTCGGCAGAACGCTGTTGCCCAAGCCCCGCAGCATGCGTTTGCCGACGGGCTGACCGAACAGAATGCTCCGATGCGTATCGACGGCGAACACAGTCAGGTGTGGAAAGACCGTTCGCAGAAAGGACGCGGTGCCGCATAGCGAACCGCCCGTACCGACGCAGCCGACCAGGCAGTCAACCTTGCCAATTGCGCGGATGAAGAGTTCGGCCAGCCGCGCATAAGCGAGCCAGTTCCCCGGACTGTCGTATTGGCGGGTCCAGAAGCTGTCCCGCTCCTTGGCCAGGATTTCCTGAAGACGCGCAAGTCGGCCGGGCTGGTTGCCGTCGCCGCGCGGATCATCAAGCGCGATGACCGTGGCGCCGATGCGCTCCAGGCGGGCTTTGTATTTGGCATCGATCAGTGTTGAGGCGGTGACGAGCGTCAAGCGATAGTCACGTGCCGCCGCGAGCAGCGCCACCGCCATGCCGAAGGTGCCGGACGTCGT
Source organism: Mesorhizobium sp. M2A.F.Ca.ET.043.05.1.1 (assembly GCF_003952445.1). Taxonomy (NCBI): domain Bacteria; kingdom Pseudomonadati; phylum Pseudomonadota; class Alphaproteobacteria; order Hyphomicrobiales; family Phyllobacteriaceae; genus Mesorhizobium; species Mesorhizobium sp. M2A.F.Ca.ET.043.05.1.1. The sequence goes on along the minus strand of NZ_CP034446.1, from coordinate 1,758,270 downwards.
CTCGACAATGTGGGAACCGGCTTTCAGTTCGCCATTCGATGCTGCCCGATCCAGAATGTAGCGGGCCGGCATCAGCTTCATCAGCGGAAAGGCCGCGGCCACGAGGTTTGGCGCCAGGAGCGCGAGACGCGGGGTCTCAAGGTCCCTGAAATAGTCCACTGCTGGGGTCACCATGTCCAGCCCTCCGCGTTGACCAGATGGACGTCGACGTCCTTAAAGCCCGCGCGCCTTATCTGCTGTGCGACCAGGGCTGCCCGTCGCTTCAGGTTCGATGCGAAAAGATCGAAGATCAGACCAAACAACGAGCCGCTATGGGCGACTTGTACCCCGCACGCTCCGGCTCGCCTGGCAATTTCAGCGACTTCGTGAAAGCCCTGTTTGGGCAAGTGCCGTTGACTGATCACGGCACTGGCCGAGGCGGCCCGCCCGAGAAGATCTGGATCCTGATGCCGGACCGCTCGCGCCACCAAGGCCCGAAGCACACCGAATTCCTGGATTTCGGCACTGTCGTAGCGCGCGGGCGGCAGCTGCAAAGTGTCGACCGGGATGCCATCCTTTGCCTTGAAGCCGAGCAGAAGCAGCGGCGGCAGGGCGCCGCCGAAATTCTCGATGACCACGCCTTCGCGTTGCGCGAACAGCACCGCGTGATCGTCAAAGGCAATCGCGTCGCTGGCGCGCTCGGCGGCAACGGCAAGACGCCCGATGCTCGAGGGCCGCAACTGGATCTTGAGGGTTGCGGCGACAGCGCGAATGGAAGCGACGACATCCGCAGTCGACGAGCCGTAGCCGTGCCCCACGGGAATTGAGCTTTGAAGCGTCAGCACGCCGCCGCCGGTAACGTTCAGGAAATCGAGCGTGAGCCGGGCGGCCGCTGACGCCTTGATCTTGTGATCGGGGTGGACAACGATCGCATCGTCGTCGCTCCTGGCGAAGCTCGCCTCCGATCTCAAGCCGGCAATCGGCAGCGTTACGAGCCCGCGGTGAAGGCGCCCGCCATCATCCTTGAAGACGCCCTGGATGAGTTCGCCGTGATGCGCGATCGCCGTTCCTGTCCCAACCGACGACCTCGAGATTTCATCACTCATAAGATCCCTGGCGCCAGCCATTTCCGCCTCCCCAGCTTTCTCGCCGCGGATGAGGATTGCGCCGACGATCGCAAGCGGCCCTCAAGGAATTCCGGTATTGACGGGCTTTCTGTCGAATGGCCGCACGTGCCGTCGTCAGGCGGCGAAGCCAAGATGCCTCAGCGGCCGGCCGGCCGACACCGATTGCGCCGCAGCCATGATGCCTTGCGCATCGATCCCGTAGTGCCGGTAGAGATCCGCGATCGTGCCGGTCTGGCCGAAATGCTCGACGCCCAGCGCCCGCGTGCGGTGGCCGTGCACCGAACCAAGCCACGCGAGCGTCGCCGGATGCCCGTCCAACACCGTCACGATCGCGCAGGAGGCCGGAAGAGCAGCCAACAGGCGCTCGACATGACTGGTAGCGCGCGGATGACCATACTGGCGTGCCCGCGCCGCAGCCGACCATCCAGCGTTCAACCGATCGGCCGAGGTGACGGCCAAGAGCCCGACATCGCGCCGATCTCCGGCTATCAGCCCCACTGCCTGTACCGCCTCCGGCGCGACAGCCCCCGAATAGGCGATGACGATTTCAGCGTTCGGTCCGGGTTCGCGCAGCCAGTAGGCGCCATCGATGATGTCGCGCGCCGGCGGATCCTTCGGCTGACGTGTCGGCTGCTCGATCGATCGCGTCGAGAGCCTGAGGTAGACCGAACCCCCTGTCTGATCCCGAAGCCAGGTGCGGTGGTCAGGCTCGGCCTCGCCGGAACGCTGGATGTAGTCGAATGCCCAACGCAGGATGACTGCCAGCTCATCGACATAGGCCGGCTCGAACGTCGCCAGCCCGTCCTGCGCCATGCCGATCAGCGGCGTGGCGATTGATTGATGCGCTCCCCCCTCGGGCGCCAGCGTGACGCCGGACGGCGTCGCGGCCAGAATAAAGCGGGCATCCTGATAGCAGGCATAATTGAGCGCATCGAGGCCGCGCTCGATGAATGGATCATAGAGGGTTCCGACCGGGAGCAGGCGTTCGCCGTGAAGCGAGTGGGACAAACCAAGCGCCGAAAGCATCGTGAAAAGGTTCATCTCCGAAATGCCCAATTCCAAATGCTGTCCCGACGGCGAAAACGTCCAATTGAAGGTGGAGGGAATACGTTCTTCCCGGAATAAGTCCGACTGATCGGCGCGCGCGAACAGACCTCGCCGGTTCACCCAAGCGCCCAGATTGGTCGAGACCGTGACGTCGGGAGACGTCGTGACGATACGCTTGGCAAAATCGCTGTCTGATTTTGCAATGTCGTGCATCAAAAGTCCGAACCCCTGTTGTGTCGACATCGCCGCCTGGGAGGCAACATCGATCCGCGCCGGCACCGGAATTGCAGGGGCTGGGTGGCGGCGCGCAGCTGCCTTGGCGAAAGGAGTCGATGCCAGATAGGACCGGATCTCGGCCTCATCGTATGCGAGGCCCTCGAATCTGTCCCATTCGCACCCTTCGCGAACGCCCATGACTTGCCGCAGCGCTTCGACTTGCGACGGTGTCATCAATCCGGCGTGATTGTCCTTGTGGCCGGCCAAGGGCAGGCCAAAGCCCTTGATTGTATAGGCGATGAAACAGGTCGGACGATTGTGACCGCGGGCTTCCTCGAAGGCATCGACGATGGTGGCCAGGTCGTGGCCGCCGAGGTTTGCCATCAAGGCGGCAAGCTCCTCGTCGCTGCGCTTCTCGATCAGGCGGGTGACCGGTCCCTGGTCGCCCAGATCGTCCAGAAGGCGCCTGCGCCATGCGGCGCCACCCTGGAAGGTCAGGGCGGAATAGAGCTGATTGGGGCATGCATCGATCCAGGTCCGCAGCTTCTCGCCGCCCTCTTCCTCGAAGGCCGCCTGTTGCAATGTCCCATGTTTCAGGATCACCACTTCCCAGCCGAAGTTGCGGAAGAGGGATTCGAAGCGCTGCCACAGGCCCTCGCGCACCACCGCGTCGAGGCTCTGCCGGTTGTAGTCGACGACCCACCAGGTGTTGCGAAGGCCGTGCTTCCAGCCTTCTAGAAGGGCCTCGAAGATATTGCCTTCATCCATTTCAGCGTCGCCGAGAAGAGCAACCATCCGGCCTTCCGGCCGGTCGGCATTCCAGCCCTTTGCCCTGACATAGTCCTGGACCAGGGACGAAAACAGGGTCTGCGCCACGCCCAGTCCAACCGATCCGGTCGAGAAATCGACGTCGTCGATATCCTTGGTTCGGGATGGATAGGACTGCGCGCCGCGATAGCCGCGAAAATTCTGCAATTGCTCGAGCGTCTGCTTGCCGAACAGGTACTGGATGGCATGGAAGACGGGGCTGGCATGCGGCTTGACGGCAACGCGGTCCTCAGGCCTCAGGACTTGGAAATAGAGCGCCGTCAACAAGGTCGAGGCGGACGCCGACGAGGCCTGATGACCGCCGATCTTGAGGCCATCCTCCGACCCCCGAACATGATTGGCGTGATGGATCATCCAAACAGCCAGCCACAGAACCTTGCGTTCAAGCTCGGAAAGGATCGTCATCTTCAGCTCCCGTCAGACCACGGCCCAACGATAGCGGTCTCCAGTTCTCAAAAGTGACTATTCTTACGCAAGCAGATCGACGATATTGGCTGATCCAGCCAATAGTAGTGCTCAGACGAGGGAAACATGCCAAATCCGGCGCTTGATGCAATCGACTTGAAGATTATCGCAGCGCTGCAGAAAAACGCCAAGGCGACGACGAATGATCTCGCCGAGGCCGTCGGTCTTTCGCCCTCGCCTTGCGCCCGACGCGTCAGAATCCTGGAGAGCGCAGGGGTTATCAAAGGCTACACCGTGGTGGTCGACCAGAAGAAGCTCGGCCTGCCGATCAGCGCTTTCGCATCAATCAAGCTCGAACGGCAACGCGAGGACGATCTCGATCGCTTCTCGCAAGCCGTGCTGCGCTGGCCCGAGGTGGTCGATTGTTATCTGATGACCGGCCAGCGGGACTACCTGATGCGCATCGTGGTGCGCGACCTCGAGGCCTATGAACGGTTCATCAAGGACAAGCTGACGCGGCTGGATAACATCGCTTCGATCGAAAGCAGCTTCGCGCTCGGCCAGGTCAAGCGCTCGGAAGCCTTGCCTATCTAGCCGACCGCAGCGGCCATCGCGGCGGCAACTGGGCGAGATTGGACGCGCCCGAGGGTAGTTCACGCGCATGTTTGATTCCCTCGCGAGGAGCGACAGCGCTTCCCATTCCCTCTATGGCAACAGTACGTACATATTTTGTACATATAGATTGACTGACTACACCTCCGCAACGTAGCGTTGAGCGGCCAGGGCGGAACGCCTGCGCGAAAACTCAATCTGATGGGAGGACTACATGATGAAATTTCGAGCCCGATCGGCCGCCGTTGGCCTGGCCTGCATCGCCTATGCCGCGCTTGTCGGATCTGTGCTGCCGGCCACGGCGGAAACGACGAAAGAACGCGTCCTGAATAACGGAAGGATCGTCATCGGTATCCATAACCGCGCGCCATGGGGCTACAAGAAGGAGGAAACCGGCGAATTGCTGGGCTGGCACCCGGATCTCCTCAGAGCCGCTTTTGCCGATCTCGGCGTCAAACAGGTCGATTTCGAGGTGACCGAGTTCGGCGCCTTGATTCCGGGCCTGATGGCGGGGCGTTTCGATGCCGTGGCGTCAGGCCTTTCGATCACACCGCCGCGCTGCCAGCAAGTCGCCTTCGGCGCCCCCGATCTGAGAACGGACGACGCGGCGGTCGTGCTGGCTGGCAACCCCAAGGCGATCCACAGCTATGCCGATCTTGCCAAGAAATCCGACGCGATCATGGGCGGTGGCCGCGGCAGCAACGTGATCGGGAATGCCATCGCCGAGGGCGTGCCGGAGGACCGCATCCTGCAGTTCCCTGACATCGAGACCAATCTGGCGGCATTGCGCGCCGGCCGCATAGACGCCGCCGTGTTCTCTTCTCCGACAGTGATCGGGCTGCTTGCCGGCAACAAGAGCCCCGATTTGGAGCGCGCCAGCCCGTTCACGACCAGCGAGAAGTCGATCAGCTATATCGCGATCGCCTTCAGGAAGGGCGATGGGGATCTGCGTGACCTCTACAATCAGGGTCTGGCGAAGGTCATGTCGAACGGCACGATCGCCACCATCATGGCGAAGTATGGATTTGGCCGCTCGGAAAACGTGCCGCCAGGATTGACGACCTCGCAGCTATGCGGTGCCGCCAACTGACGGTTCTGCCACTCGAAGGCGTTTGCACCAACAGGACTTGGAGGCGTCGCGCGGGCTCAGGCGGCGCGACCCTCAGCCGATATGCCCTTTCAGGTCAATCTTGTGATGGATCGATCGACGGAGCGACGTCTTCTGGGATTTCCTGCCCCAAGGTTGGTCCTTTGGCCAGCCGCCTGCCGAGGGCGGCAACGAAAGCCTCATAACGCTCGCTTCCCTTGGCGCGCGCTGCCTGGGCCATCGGCTCAGGCAAAGCGGGTGTGGTCGCCAGCCAGAAGCGCACGAACACGGCCAGCGTTTCGATGGAGATGCCGACATCTCGCTCCAGCCTGGCGATCCGGCGGTCGATCCGGTCGAGCCGTTTGGACACCGCCGCCTCACGCTGGCCGTCGGCATCCGGAGAGAGGAAAGAGGCGATCGCCGCCTCAGCAACAAGCGACTGGGATCGATCGCGCCGGGCAGCATATTCGACCAGCCCCTCCCTCACGGCAGGATCGAGATAGACGGAAATCTGCACCTTCTTCTTGGCTGACGTCACGGTCGTCACAACTCCATGCCGTCATCCGGATCGAGCGCGATCTGCCGCGCCACGCCTCGCGCTAGGCGAGCCAACCGGCTGCTGCTCGCGGCGAGATCATCCGTCTCGTCGGCCGCATCGGGCTCGAACTCGTTGACGAACGTCGGCTCCGTTGCAGCCGGCAGAAAGGGATCGAGCTCGGGCTGGCACCGCCATTCGGAGTCGGTCGAGTCCTCCTGGACTCCCGCTCCGGCAGTTGTGGCTGGTGTACCAGATGGAGAAAGCGGCAACGGGAGGTTCGTCCAATCGTCAGGCTGCGGTTCAAATCGACCCGAAAGAGCCGGTGGCGGCAGAATGCGCTCCCGCAACCGCAGGTCCTCGAAATAGCGCGCCTTCCTGGCCCGGATCGGCGGCGTGCCAGCCAGCATGACGATCTCGTCGCCAGCCGGCAATTGCATGATCTCGCCGGGCGTCAGCAAGGGCCGTGCCGTCTCTGAGCGTGAAACCATGAGGTGACCGAGCCATGGTGAGAGCCGGTGACCGGCATAGTTCTTCATCGCCTTCAGCTCGGTAGCCGTGCCAAGGGCATCGGAGACACGCTTGGCGGTGCGTTCGTCATTGGTCGCGAAGCTGACGCGCACATGGCAGTTGTCCAGAATGGAATTGTTGGGCCCGTAGGCCTTCTCGATCTGATTGAGGGATTGCGCGATCAGGAAGCTCTTCAGCCTATAGCCGGCCATGAAAGCGAGCGCGGATTCGAAGAAATCGAGCCGTCCAAGCGCCGGAAACTCGTCAAGCATCAGAAGCAAGCGGTGACGATCGGTCCCGGCATGCAAATCCTCGGTCAGGCGGCGGCCGACCTGGTTGAGGATAAGACGGATCAGCGGCTTGGTGCGACTGATGTCGGAGGGCGGCACGACGAGATAGAGCGTTGCCGGACGGGTGTCGGTGACCAGATCGGCGATGCGCCAGCCGCATGCGCGGGTCACCTCGGCCACGACCGGATCGCGATAGAGCCCAAGAAAGGACATCGCCGTCGAGAGCACGCCGGAGCGTTCGTTGTCGGACTTGTTCAGCAACTCACGCGCCGCGCTGGCGATGACCGGGTGCGGACCGCCCTGCCCCAGATGCGGCGTGGTCATCATCGCTGCCAGGGTCGATTCGATCGGCCGCTTCGGATCGGACAGGAATGCCGCCACGCCGGCCAGTGTCTTTTCCGGCCCGGCATAGAGCACATGCAGGATCGCGCCGACCAGAAGCGCGTGGCTCGTCTTTTCCCAATGATTGCGCCGTTCAAGCGAACCCTCGGGATCGACTAGGATGTCGGCGATGTTTTGCACGTCGCGGACCTCCCATTCACCGCGGCGGACCTCGAGCAATGGGTTGTAAGCGTCGGATCTGGAATTGGTCGGATCAAAAAGCAGCACACGGCCGTGGCGGGCGCGGAAACCGGCGGTCAGGCCCCAGTTCTCGCCCTTGATGTCATGGACGATCGCCGAGCCAGACCAGGTGAGCAGCGAGGGCACGACAAGGCCGACCCCCTTTCCCGAACGCGTCGGCGCAAAGCAAAGCACATGCTCTGGCCCATCGTGGCGCAGGTAGTGAGACCCATACCGCCCCAGCACCACGCCGTCCGGGGCGAGCAGGCCTGCCGCCTGCACCTCGCTCTTTTCGGCCCAGCGGGCGGAGCCGTAAGTCTCGACATTCGTCGCCTCGCGGGCACGCCACAGCGACATCCCGATCGCCACGGCGATAGCGACGAAGCCACCAGACGCGGCAATGAGACCACCGCGCAGGAAGATGGCAGGCGCGTAGGCTCCGTAGAAATACCACCACCAGAAGATGGCAGGCGGATAATAGACTGGCATGCCGCCGATCACGAACCACGGCGTTCCCAACCCCACTTGGTAGCCTAGTTGCCACGCCGACCATTGTGTCGATCCCCAGGTCGTGAAGAGCACGACCAGGAGGACAGCGACGATCTGCCCCCAAAGGACTTTCGTTCCCGACACACGTTTCTCCTTATGCCGGCACTTCAACGAGGTTGCGGTGAGATTCAACCGCCGCCTCGCGCCGATGGCGCTGCGGCGCACTGCCGGCAAGGAAAACAAGCGATCGGCGGCGACGATCCCGGCGCAATGTCGCGGATGCCAAAATTCGTCAACGGCAGCCGAAGGCGAGCCTTTTGCTTAGGATCCCAAAAGCGCGCGTCGAGCAGGCCGGCCGATGCCGCAGCCGGTAGCGGCGTCGCGGGCGGGACAGCCGGCAGGCTTCCCACCTACAGAGCCAGCTCGCCCTGGTCAGCGCGGCCCTGGCGATCGGTGGGTTCGCCTGTGGCTAGCATGCCCGCCGCAAGGCGGCGCGCCTGGCGCTCGCCACAGGCACGGCGGATCGACCCATTGAAAAGCCTCAAGGCAGTTCTCACCCAGGTGACCGACCAGCGCTGGCTGTCTTCGCCGGGTTCCCATGAAGAAGACTTACGAGAAGCCAACTCTCCAAAAGCGCGACCGCCTTGGGACCGTCGCTGCGGAGGTGATCATTGTCTCTGGGCCTGTCGCGTAGACTTTGGCGCCTGGCAGCACATCAAGCCTGCGGGTTCGGGCCGGCGGGCTTTTTTGTTGCCGTCCGTTCACCAGACTTGAGAAACTCAGTTTCGCACACCTGTAGCGACGGCCCAGGTCGTCTCCGAGTTCGGCGTTCGAACCTCGATCTCTCTGAATCCCGTGGCTTTCAAAGCGGCGACGATGTCGTCCGGCTCGCGCGGGGTGAAGATATCGGCCGGCATGTTCATCCGGTCCATATGCCTCTTGGGGAGGAAGCCCAACACGACGCGGCCGCCCGGCGCGAGAACTCGGGCGAGCTCCGCAGATCCGGCTTCAAGACTCTGCCAGAAGTATACGGTGTGAACGCTTAGGGCTTTGGTGAATGTCGCATCCTGCAGCGGAAGTTTCTCAACCGCGCCCACGTGAAACTGGGCTCGTCCGGCGCCGACCGCGTCGGCAAACTTGCGGGTGGCAGCGCTCACAACATCATGAGAGCGATCAACACCGCAGACGAACGATGCGCCGCTGAGAAGTCGCAGGAGTGCCGCGCCGCCGCCGAAGCCGATCTCCAAGACTTGATCGTCAGGCACCAGCTGTAATTGATCGAGAGCGTAGCTGTTCAGCCGAGCGTTGCCACGATTCATTCCGGCTCGGACTAGCCAGCCGCCGATCCCGGCCGGACGAGCAAGCTGTTTTGCTAAGAACCTTGGCGCCATGTCACTCCCAGCCCAGCGAAGAGCATAGGCGGGTCGGTCCGCTGCGAGCAACTATTATGTCGCCGAAATTGATCCGGCCGGGGGCCTTTTTCACATTCTGTTACATCCAGGAAGGCCTCCGAAACCTTCTCGAGGCTGCTTCATTCACCATTCGGTGAAGGAGTTGCGTAATGCGTGACGGTAACGACAAAGACGATTTCGAGAATGATGCGGACTTATTGATTCCTCGCCTCATTAAGGAGGCAGAGATTTCTGAGGAGCAGGCCCAGGAGTTGGTGGAAAAATGATCGGCACAGACTGGCCGTCATTGGTTAGAGAGGCCCGCTTTTTGAATAATCGGCATTGACCCTGGTGGAACATTCCGACCAGGCGGTGTTTGAAGCTCGACGTTGCCCTTTCCCGAGAGCGTCTTTACAGCGTCGCGTCGGGTTTTTGCTTCCCTACTCGAGCCCGCACCGTTCCCCTCGGTGCGGGCTCGTTTATGAGCGCAACCTGGTTGCGGTAAGTGACTTGGCTGACGAGCTGATGAGGGCGGCGCAACGGGAAGACATTGCGGCGATCGAGTCGACAGCGTTTTCGAGTGATCTTCGCAGCGATGGACAATGGGGAAGGCAGCTTCAAGTAGAAAAATGGAACACATTGCACGCCGCTGAGTTTCTGTGCAGCGGTCGGCCCCTCGGATGTTAGCCGTTGGACTGGAAAAAGGTCGCAAGAAGCCCGTCGCTTACGCTTATTAGCTGCGACGGGCTTTTCATTAGCGATACCTAGCATTGATAATGCGGGCTTGTCACAACTGGCGCATAGTGTTGTTCTGCCCCGCACTCAACCGGGGTAAGGGCCCGGCCTGTCTGCCCGAAGTCCCCCCGACTCCCCGCAGGCCGGGCATCGTATGTTTGGGCTAGTTCGGCCTGGGCGCCCTGTCAGCAATGAACGGCGCCAATGCCTCGGCAACGCGCTGTAGAAACGGCGCCAGATCGAGCACCACGCCATTCGGCTCGACAAAGATATCCTCCTCGTCCTGCCTCTGGGGATGCTCAAGCGTCACGGTAAACGTATAGTCCGGCATCGCAGCCGACAGGGCGGCTTCCATCTGCGCCCGATAGGCTGCACTTTCGTAGCGGGCTTCCCTGGGCGGCACTACCAGAAATTCTCTGGCGGACATGCCCGCCGTTATGCGCTCAAGCCACTGCATGATTTCGCCCCCGCGAACTTCCCCGCGTGAAAATCCAGCGGCCGACGCATACGAGGATTTGGGGTCCGTACATGAAAGCGTCGGCCGCCAGTATTGGGCGGGGGCGCGTCTCAATTGACGCAAGGCCAGATTATGAGAGCTGTCTGGGCCTTCAATTCGAATGCCCTGATATGGTGAACGAGGGGTTACTATCCACAGCCTTGCGCAGGAGCCGAGACAAATGCAGGCGGTGCAGAGCTTGCATGTCCTCTAATTGCTGGAGGAAATCGATCGCGACGCGCGTCGGCAGATTGTCCCGCTCCAGTTGGGCAATGAGTTCGTGTTGACGGAGCAGATGCTGCTCACCCACCCTCACATGGCCTTTCACCATTTCGATCTCTTCGGCGAGAACCATGGACAGGAACGCTGCTGTCCTTTTCTCGTTCCGCTCGCCCGCGGGGACTACTTGAACGCGTATTTGTACACCGCGCGGCTGCTTTCCTCGGTGACGCGAACCCATAGCCGCTCATCTCTGCGCGCCTGGACCTCTTTCTTGGTACCGATGCTCGCAGCCTCCCACGGCGAATTGGCGGTGACTGTTTGACGGGAAACCGGCGTCTCGCCGGCCATTTCTTCGACTTGGTAGGTTTTCATGCTTGGCCCCGATTCGGTCACCGATCCAACGATGAGCGCCAATCCTTGTTCCGGCTCAGAGGCGCGAGCGCGAGGTCGGTATTGGTTCGCCTGTCACCAAGGCCCTCTTGGTAGGAACGTGGGCTCGTCATCGGGCCACAGTGGTCGTTTTGACCCGTGATCCCGAGATCCTGTCGGGCCGCTACGTCAAATGCAATAGACAGCCGCTTCGTAAGCGGCCAAGGTGCGCTGGTCAGCGGCTATGTTACGGGCTCCGCTGCTTGAGAGCGACCAACGCACTCTCGCCCTCAACGGGAATAGAGAGATGCAACGGTACCTGCCGACTAATGCCTTTTATCCAGAAGACCTTGACGTGCTGAAGCGCGTGTTTGACGTCCTGTGCCGCGAGCGCGGTTGCCAGCCGGGTTCCCCGGACGCCGAAGCTACCGCGTTGCTTCTTGTCAACATGTTCGAGAGCGGCCGGAGAACGGAAGAAGAGCTGCTTGAGGCGGTTCAGACCACACAGGCCTACCGCCGGGCGAGCTAGGAGGCAGCGGCTTACGCGCTTCCCGGCGCCTTTTTGTGAGAGTCTCGGCTTCCTCACGTCATGGGCAGCAGTCAGCTCCGGTGCTGAGGGGAAACTCACGTCTTTATGCTCGACGCTGGAGGGAACTCTCGGGGCTCAAAACTGAGCCGCTCCACCGTGGCAACAATCGCAACCGACAGTGCCTCGGCTTCGTCGAGCAGCGTCGGGCCATACTGGCCGTTCACCTGGTCCTCGCTCATCAGGACGCCGGGCGGGCAATACTCCTCGATCGTTGCCCGGATCATGCGGAGCGCTGCCCGGCACTCAGGATCGTTCTTCATAACCAAATAAACATTCAATTTTGCTAAAATGTTCCGGAACTAAGGTAGCGGCCCGCGCCTTGAAAGCGTTGTGTTGGGGTTGTGCGTTGCGTCTCAATTTCATCAAGCCGATGGAGCCCGAGCTGGTCGAGCAGCCTCCGAAGGGCGATGGCTGGTCGCATGAGGTGAAATTTGACGGCTACAGAACCCAGCTTATCAAGGACGAGAATGGTATCCGGCTCTATACGAAGACCGGGATCGACTGGACGAGCAAGTATCGGCCGACCGCGGCAGAAGCGGCAAAGCTGAAGGCCGAGAGCTTCGTCATCGAAGGTGAGATCATCGTAACCAACGACGCGGGCCTTTCCGATTTCCATGCGCTGCGCTCGGCCATCACGCGGCGCCCGCAACACCTCTACCTGGTGGCTTTCGATCTTCTCCACCTCAACGGCCACGACCTTCGCGACATGCCGCTCAGCGACCGCAGGGAAGTCTTACAAGCGCTTGTTCCGGCCGGCGGTCATATCCAGTTCAGCGAGGCCCTGCCAGGCACTGGCGACGCCGTCTACCACCTTGCTTGCGAAGCGAACCTGGAAGGCATCGTCTCGAAGCGGCTGGATAGCGTTTACCGCTCCGGCTCGACCATGAACTGGCGGAAGATCAAGTGTTACATCGAGAAGGAAATGGACATCATCGGCGTGCAGCGCGAGCGCGGCAAGCCGGCCATGGTATTGATGGCCGACAAGGGCCGCTACATGGGCGGCGCCTTCGTGACCTTCAAGGCGGACAAGCGCCAAGCGCTATGGGACAGGGTGCAAGGCAAGGTCGGCGCGCCGCCGCCGAAGGGGCTCAAAATGCAAAAGGCGGAATGGCTGAAGCCGGGCCTTTCAGGCAGAGTGCGGTTCCTGAAAGGCGAAGAGCAGCTTCGGCACGCGATGCTAAAGGACTTCTGGGAGGACAATGATGCCGGTCACTAAGAAGGATCAGGAGCGCATCGCCCATGCCTGGATGTATGGCCAGCAGGCGCGCAAGGACGGCAAGGAACGGGCTGTGCCGGAATGTTGGGCGATCATGCAGCTGCAGGGCTTTGGCGGCGTGTCACTCGGCAGCGAGCCCCGGAGTCCGGTGAGCGAAAGCTTCGAGGGAGAGCTGGCCGAGAGTGCGGTGGCGCACAGCTCTGATCATTGAGGCCGGCCGGCCCGGATCATCGCTCGCGCGATCGCGAGCTCTGCTTCCACCTTGGCATTTTCCTGCTGGGTCATGTTGTCGGCGGCGATCAGCCGGCGGACCGATCGCTTGGCCTCCCCGCGAGACCAGCCTGCCTCGATCATGCAATCTATGATGGCCTGAAAACCGGGCTCCATGGCCTCCTGACAATCGACCTCGCGATCGGGGTAGTCGCCGGTGCGCCGCGGCTTTCCGATCAAAGGCAGGCCTCCCGTCGCCGCGGTGCTCGTAGCAGAACCAGTGCGACGGTCTCTTCGGCTTGGCAAATCCCCAGCCGGCATCCTTGCCGCAGCCTTCGTGTTCGCAGACGTGCCGGAGCGGGCCTGGGGGGCGCTGCGTGATCAGCTCTCCAAGGCGTGTCGGCTCGTCGCTCATGACAGAAAGATTCCACAGACCGGCTTGACGGGCAAGGAATTTGTTCTCATTTTGTTCTCATGGCGCACGAGAAGGTCGATACGCTCGAAGTATGTTCCGTCGCACCTCCAAGCCCCGGGTGAGAGCGCCGTCACAAGCCGAGACTTAGCTTGCGACCGAAATTCCAATCGGCGCCGCCGTCGCCACGAATGACGCCGGAGACGTGCTTGCCAACATGGCGCTCCAACGACGGTGTCCACGGCACGAGCTGGAAGCCGAGTCCGTCATCGATCATCGCGAAACGGCCAGATGCGAGCGCGAAGCGCTGACTGTAAGTACCAGAGACGAATTGGCCTTTGCCGGCTCGGTTGAATGGCTGGCCGGTTTGGGCCGCGAGCCTGCTTCCCAGCGCATCGAGTTCCCTTCGGCGCAGCGTTTCGATCAGGTTGCCGGCAAAGACGGTCCCGGCCGGTTGGCGCTCAGCCAGACCCAAGCCGACAAGCTGCTCGACGCGCCGGTCGAGCGCCTGCCGCACCTCGGCACCGAAGCCGCCATCGGAAAGAGCTGCCGCGGGACCGGCGAGCGCCTGCCTGTCGAGCCAGGTCGCCCCCTCCGCAGCGACCTGTCTGTCGAGATCCAGATCGGAGCGCACAGCGAGCGCCAGGCGTCGGCGCCCCTGAACGTCCACAAATTTGCGCAGTTCAACGATCGAGCCCGGCGCGCCGTCGCCGGCCGCCTCGAGATCGGCGAGCCGGACGTGATGGCAACGGCCGTCGACGCCGTCGACGACCGCATAGGCGGTGCCCTTGAGTTCGTCATCCAGCCCGCGCTCGATTAGACGGCCGACAATCGGCCCATCGAGGTTCTCGGCGGCCAGCACGTAGCTGGAGCTCGCGCGTTCAATATCGCGGTCCGAGAATGCGCGATGCAGGCGTTTGATGATATCGGCGCGCTCGCCCATCTCGCGCAGCGTTGCCTCGGCCCTCTCGCTGACGATCCATTGGCCTGGACCGAGCTGCTCGGCGAGGCCGAGCGTTTCTAGTTTGCGCAACCGACCCAGCTTAAGCGCGGTGGATTCATCAGGCAGGCGATCGGCGTGCGGCGCGAGATCGATGACAGCGTTGTCGCGCGAATCGCGCATCAACTGACGGTCGAGCCCGGTCCATCGCTCAGCCTCGACCTGGCGTTGGACATGCCGACGGATTTCGAGATCGGACCGAGGGCCGAGCTCCTGCGTGATGAGCTCGCTAGCGCGATCGCGCATGCCGCGACTGATGTAGTCGCGCGAAATCACCAGGTCCTGCCCGTCATCGGTCCGGCCGCGCAGGATGACATGGACATGCGGATTGTCGGTGTTCCAATGATCGACCGCGATCCAGTCGAGCGCCGTGCCGAGATCCTTCTCCATGAGACTCATGAGATCACGGCTGAAGGATTTCAGGTCGGCCATCTCGACAGCGTCCTCTGGCGAGATGATGAGGCGGAAATGATGCCGGTCCTCCTTGCAGCGCGCGGCGAAATCCGTGGTCGACGCATCGTCGATCTCGGGCCCGAACATTCGGGCTTTCGCGTTGTCCCGCGTGACGCCCTCGCGGCTCAGGTAGTTGAGGTGGGTCGAAAGCGGCGCGCCATGCTTCGAATGGCGGACCACCCGGGTCTTGATCGTGGCGACGCGGGAGCGGCCGGTAAGCAAACGGTTGGCCTGAATGCTCGCCGCGCGGCCGCGTCCGAACTGCGAGCGCTTGCCCGACCCGATGCGGCCGGAACGCGACACGCTGCCGCCAGCCTTTTGGGCCGCCGCAAGCGCCTGGGCGACGAAGGGCCGCGACGATTGGGCTCGCGTCGAGCGAATGCGACCCGGACGGACACGGAATTCGCGCTCATCGGACACGGCAAGCGCCTGCACATTTCGAACAGCTAGGCAAATACAATGATTTAGATGCTCTCAACACATTGCGCCTACCCGTTGCAATGTGAGGAAAGCCTCGAAAAGCCCAGCAAATCCAACCGTCCGGCCGCAGCACAATGTGCGCCCTTTTATCTTGCCATCCCTCGGTTGTTGCCTCGCGCGCTCCCCTTCCCTACGCCCTGACGTCCAGCAAAACGCCCGGGTGCGATTTGCAGATTTCGCCGTCACCGCACCGATGCCCCTGCTTCGGACCCGACGAACAGCTCGCGCCGCTGCGAGCCAGCCGCGAAAACATCGCCCACGGAAGCTGCCACCGAATGCGCGGCGGAAGCGCCTTGGCCGCGCGCAAGATCCGATCCAGGCCCGGAGGCCGACTGCGGCACGAAGAGAGGCGCGATCCGCCAGCTCACGGCCTTTGCGTCGGCGGCGGCAAGCGAGCCGGGCGCATCACCGCCGCCCCAGAAAGGGCGAAGCTTTGCAACATAGGCCCGGGTCTCAGCCGGGAGCGGGCGGCCCTTCAAGGAGGCTTCGTAACGCCGCGGCCCGGCATTGTAGGCGGCCAGGAAGCCCGGTGAGCCGTATCGATCAAAGAGTTCGCGAAGATAGGCCGTTCCGGCTAGGATGTTGTCGCGCGGATCATAGGGATCGCGGCCGAGTTGGTGACGAAGGCGCAGCTCAGCCCAGGTCGCGGGCATGATCTGCATCAAACCCACTGCCCCCTTTCGCGAGACCGCGCGCGGATCGCGGGCGCTTTCGAGATACATGACTGCCCGTATCCAGCGCTGAGGTACGCGGAAGCGATGCGATGCCTCGGCGATATGCGCGGCATAAGGATCGTCCACGGATTTGCTGGAGGCCGGAGCGGATTGTGCGGCCGCCCCTGTCATTGCGTCACAGAGGATCAGCATGCCAACGACAAGACAAAGTGCGCCACTCCGACTGCGCAACCGACGGATGGGGCGACTTTCGTCCGCGCAGCTCGGCGCCGATGGCCCACTCACCGCGCACGCTCCGGCTTTGGTTTCGGGCGGATCCAGCGCAGCGACCAGGAGCCGTCATCGGATCGGAAGAGACCGGCGCGGAAGCGTCGGCCGAACAGCGGATCCTCCAATCGGCAGGACAGGTAGTCGCCAGCCGTTTGGCCGGTTTCCTTCCAGGCGGCGCCGACTTCTGGACCGCCGGGCGCGCCGATATGGATACGGAAATCCGGCGCCTTGCCGTCGGAGGTCGTCGTCGGGACGAGCACCAGCTCGGCATCGATGAGCAGTGTTCGAATGCGTCCTGAGTAACCGGATTCTGTTTTCTGGAAGACGCCGATCTCGCCCATGGTCCATCTCCTTCCTCTCGTTGGCTGGGTGAATTTTCAGGTTGCCGGAGCAAGCCAGGCGAAGTGGCCATCGCCGCTCTCGTCGGTCCAAAGCGGCAGCGCGCGTCCGACGATCGAGGTCGCCGGGAAAGGGCCGAAATAGCGGCCGTCGAGACTGTCTTGGACTTGTCGGTTCATGACGAAGATTTCGTCGCCGGCGACGATGCGGCAGCCCTGCCAGTCAGGTAGCGCGCGCCCTTTGCGATCACGCTCCAATGCGACGCCAAGCGCACGCCCGTTCACCGTGATGAGGCGACCGAGGCGGCAGACTTCCTGCCCAGGAAGCGCCTCGATGTGCTTCAGCATCGGCACCCCGAGCGGAAGGTAGCCTCGCTCGGCGGCGAAGAGCGCGACGGTCGCTGGCGGGTCGATGACGGCAAGCGCGCCAGCCGTTGGAACGACCATTTCGCCGATCGCGTAGAACCCGATCGGCGCGCTGGCCGACGCGTTCCATAGCAAAAGCGGCGGCATCCCAATCGCAGCCGGAGCGACCGTGGCGACGACGGCCACGAGCGTCGCGGCCATGGAAGCGATGCGGCTCATGATGTCGCTCGCTTGCGCAACAGAAAGGCCCGGTGCTGCTCGAGCGAATAGGCTCGCGGCGTTCCGCCGGCGACCAGCCTGTTGTGGCTCTGGCGCCAATAGTCGGGTGCCGCCTCGACCGGATCGAGGCCGATCGCCTCGATCGCATCGATCAATTCGAGAACGCGCTCGACCTTCTCCCAGCCCGCGATCTTGAGAAGAATCTCGCCGCCTGGCCGGATGTAAGGCAGCGTCTGATAGGCTTCACCGGGAAAGACGGCGCGCACGATGTCGATGCGCGAAACGATGGTGCCAAAATCGTTCGCCGCCCAGCGCACGAACGCAAAGACACTGCCCGACGCAAAGGCGACGACACGGCGCCGCTTGTCGATGATCGTCTGATTGGCAGGACGTCCGAAGCGGAGGCGATGCTCGATCCGCTTCTCGATCCAGGTCAGCTCGACCGTCGTCAGATCGCCGCGCGGCGTCGATGGAGTTGACGGCGTCATGCGTCGTCTCCCTCGCGCCGGCCAAGCCACCGCTGCTCACCGCCAGTCCGTGGCTTGGGCGCAAGACTGTTAGATTGAGAGTTAGACTCTAAGTTAGGAGCGCGATTTTCCGCGCCCGGTCCGCAGCTTGGCGCCAGTCGCGGTTCCCGAAAGCACGAGGACGCGGTTCCCGATGGCACGATAGTTCGGGTTCCCGATGGCACGAACCTGTCAACAGTCATGGGAGTCGGCTCGAAAGCCAACAACACACGGCCGCCGGCTTCGACCTCGGTGAACACAAGGTACCCGGGCAAAGGCTGGCGGCGCACGATGTCACGCAGCTCGAAGGCGAAGCGCTTGAGCGGCGAGAGGCTGCCGGACTTGCGATGCAAGTGGCTAATGTCGAAACGCCAGCCAGCGCGCTGGCGACCGCCATGCTTGCGCACCAGCCGGTAGAGCCAGCGCTCAAGACCGCCCGTCAGCGCGAAGTATGCACGGTCAATCGTCAGGATCAGCGCATCATCCATGACGGCGCGGTAGAACCAGTCTGGCAAGATCAGCTCGACGCCGAGCGGGCAGCCGTTGCGCCCGCAGCGTTCCTGCCATTCGTTGATCCACGAGAAGCGATGGCGCCGGCCTTCAACAGGCTGGCGAATGGAGGTGACCACGCTTGTCGCCTGTAGCCGGTCGAGCGCAGCTTTGAGGCGCTGGTAGTCTCGCTTCGAGACCCCGCGCCCGATGAATCTGAGTATTTCGTATGGCGTCGCGGCCATCAGACGCGACGTGCGCAATCCGGCATCCCGCGCGTTGACAATTTGGCTCGCGGCCCAGATCAGGATGTCGGCATCCCAGATCGTCGCCATGCCATGATCGGGCATTGCTTCGACACGGATCGCCACATCGCCGGCGCGAAAATCAATCGGCGCGACGCGCCTGGATTTGGCAAGGGAAAAGAATGGATAGGCCATGAGATCCTGCGCATCGCGTGGTGCAGTGACACCTGGCAGCGCCTGGAACAGATCGAGCTGTCCGCGCTCCGAGGGTTGGCGTGGTCTTAGAGACATACGGGAGGCTCAGCGCCTCTCGCGCCCGGCATAGGGGATCAGGCGTCCCGCGGGAGGTTTGGCAGGCAGCACCGACCCACGCGGATCGGTTGTCGATGTCATGGCGCCCCGCTGAGCCCAGGCCTCAAGGTCCTCGACAGAATAGACGACGCGGCCGCCAAGTTTGCGATAAGCAGGCCCGGTCCCGTAGGTGCGATGCTTCTCCAGCGTGCGCGCCGAGAGACTGAGGAAGTGCGCAGCTTCCGAAGTGCGCAGGTAGCGCGGCGGCAATGGCGCGGCGTCAGCGTTCATGAGGTGTCTCCTTCCGGCCGTTGCGGTTGAACGGCGATCGATGGCCAGGATGGAGGAGCTTGGGGACGGTGATCAGGTGCGAAATTGAGGGGCGCTATTTCGCACCGCTAACGAGGATTTCAGAAGTGGCGCCGCCTCGCACGGCATGGCGGTAGCCGTACTCAACCATCTTCACGCCATCGCGATTCAAGCAACGCGTCTGATGAAAGGAGGCCGGTCATGGCGGCCGGCGGCGCGAAGAGCTCCCGCAGTCAGTACGAGAAGACGCCTCGCCCGGCATTGGCCGGGCGAGGCTCTTGATTCACTCGCCGTTGCGGCGGTTGGGGCGGGACCAGATGAGGCTGTGGCCCTCGCCTTCCTCGTCGGCGAAGAGGTTGGCGTAGATCGGAGCGGTGAAGCTCGGATCGTCGAGCTTGAGCCCGAGATAATCGCGGCCCTCGTTGGATCGCTTGGACCAGGCGGCGCCGATCTCGGCCTTGCCGACCACCACGCGATGGGTTGGAGCGTTCTCGCCGTTGGCCCTTGTGTCGGGGACGATGCGCACGCCCTTGGCCTGGACGCTGAGGGTGACGATCTCGCCGGTGAACTCGTTCGCATTGGTCTTCTTGAAAGTGCCGATCGTAGCCATGTTAGTCTCCGTCTTCTTCGTTTCCGAGCCCGCACCATGCGACCTCGATGGCGATCGTGAGGCCGAAGGCGAGCGCTGCCGCATCGCTTGCGACCGCAGCAAAGCGGAGGATGGCGCAGGCGCGCGTTTCTTGACGCGCGAGGAATGGGCTTCGCCCAGGGGAAGAAACTCGCGCCGCGCCATTGCGGCATAGGCGCTCGAGGCGGCAGCCGTCCTTCGGCCAGATCAGCCCGTTCGAGAGGTCGTTGGTGCGCTCCGTGAAAGGAGAGGCGGAGGCGATGGCGGATCCGCGCCCACGAGACACTGAAGTGACGTGCTCGCCGGTAGGATATCGACAACCGTATGGCGTATGGGGATCAAGGCTTTCGTCCTTCGACAATCAGGCCCCAACCGGCTTGGCCATCGCAGCCCCCGGCTGAATAACGTCGTGCGGACTGTACGGAGAGTTCACTCCGTGCCGGTATGGTCCTATCGCGCGCTGCTTCGCTCGCGAACACAGGCGTAAACAAACCGAGATCGATCTGACTCCTCAGCCCGTCTGCAGCATTGCCGCCGTGAGCAATGACGCTCGCCTCGCCCCTTGCTTGGGCAAGCCTTGCGCCGAAACACCGCGAGTTCATTGCGACCCACATGCCGTCCCTCGACGGCAGCTATCGCCATCAATCCGCGAGTTCTATGAAGCGATCAGAGAGCTACGGAAGAAGAAGGTGGTAGTGATGGATGCGGAGGTGACATCGCCACCAGACCGCCTCCGAGCAGACTACAGTGAAGCGACCGGTTCCCAGTTTCGATCACGCGATCAATTCCCTCCCGGACCTTCGAAAGCGCACGACCGCGTACTACGGCACGGGAGCCCTTCAAAAATGACGCCGTCGCGTGCGCAGCAATTGGCGATAGCCGCGCTCGACCATTTTAAGGCCGTCGCGCAAGAGGCGATGCGTTTGGTAGCGGAAAGCCGAGTCATGCCAATCAGCGGCGCTGACCAGCCGCCGACCGAACAGGGCGGTCGCGACTTCAAAGTGGGATGCCTGTTGGTCCCGGCCATCCAAGCATCGCAGCATGTTGCCCAGGCGGCGGCGCTGGGCTGCGGTCAAGCGGGCGTCGGGAAGGTATTGCCTGTGGATCGCGCGGATGAAACGCTCGATCGCGTGAAGCCTGTCATGTGCCATTTCATCGAGGGGAATGATCGCAGCAAGCGGCTTGCCCGGCTGTGTCTCGCTGAGAAATGCCAACTGCGTGCCACCAGGCGGGGATCGCATATGTTGGCCGATCTCGTCATACCGGCCAGCGGCAAGTGAGACGTCGATGGGGCTGCCCTCCCCCGCGCTGAGACCCGGCGGGGTCTCGACAAGGTTGACGATCCCAGGGTCGACCTGAGGCGCCCAATAGACGGGCTGCTCGACCGCGGACTGGTCAGGCCTGGCAGCGAAACTGTAACCCCCAGCGTTTGCGCAGCACGCGCATTGCCTTCGTTGAGCGGGAGGCAGCGAAGTCTTGCTGATATTGCGGATTACGCCGCAGGAACTCCCAGGCAATCGCATCGGCGGCGGCGCCTTTAACGAATGCATAAGCCTCTGGGTCACGCCACTGAGATGTGTCCGGCTTCATCCGCATCCTTCCCTGCTCAAGGATTTGATAGGGGGACGTGGCGCTAAGCGAAATCCTTGGATTCAGCTATTGACGAATGGAGGAGGAGAAGCTCCGGCGCCGAGCGGATCAGGCCACACGAAACTTGGTTCCGTTTTGACCCTCACTCACCGTTGCGCGGCTGGCGCGGGACCAGAAGAAGCTGAGACCCCGCCCTCCACGTCCGTTCGATTAACTCATACTAGTGGAGCGCCCGAACTGTTCCCTTTTTGTTCTATTCACTGATGCGAGTATCGGCTAAACTACCGCGTCAAGGAAACCGATTCTTCCGAGGCGATTTCGATGACCGTTCAACCTGTCACCAAGACTCTGCACGGCGACAAGATCTTCAGCGAGCCGACGATCACCTGCCCCAGTTGCAACACAGACATCAAGCTCAACGAGTCGCTCGCGGGGCCGCTAATCGCTGCTACGCGAGAGGAGTATGAGCAGCGCATCGCTCAGACAAATGCAGCAATTGCCCGCAGGGAAGAAGAACTCGAACGTCAGCGCCAGGAGGTGGCAGCGGCGAAAGAAGGCGTCGAGAGCCTCGTTGCCGAGACACTCAGGATCGAGCGGGGCCACATTGCGGCCGACGAGGCTCGTAAGGCCAAGCTTTTGCTCTTAGCCGACTTGGACGAGCGCGATCGCAAGGTGGCCGAGTTGCAGGAGACGCTGAAGGCGCGCGATGACAAGCTCGAGCAGGCGCAAAAGCAGCAAGCGGAATTCCTTACCAAGCAGCGCGAGCTGGAGGATGAGCGAAGAGAACTAGCCCTCACAATCGAGCGAAGGGTGCAGGAGGGACTGGACGCGGTCCGTGCAAAAGCTCGGAGCGACGCGGAAGACGGTCTCAAAATGAAGATCGTCGAGAAAGAGGAACAGATCGCAGGCATGCAGCGCCAGATCGAGGAGCTGAAGCGCCGCGCTGAACAGGGTTCCCAGCAATTGCAAGGTGAAGCTCTGGAGCTGGAATTGGAAGCGCTGATCAGCAGTCGCTTCCCAGTGGACGTGATCGAGCCGGTCGCAAAGGGCGAGTTCGGTGGTGACGTCCTTCAGCGGGTCGTGGGGCCGGCTGGTCAGCCATGCGGGGCCATCCTTTGGGAGTCAAAGCGGACTAAGAATTGGAGTCAGGGGTGGCTCACCAAGCTGAGAACTGACCAGCGAGCAGCCAAGGCTGATATCGCTTTGCTTATTTCTGAAGCCCTGCCCCGGGAATTGAGACATTCGACCTGGTCGACGGCGTATATGTTGCCCATCCCAAGTGCGCCATTCCCGTTGCTGTTATGCTGCGGCAGTCGCTGATCGAATTGTCCAACTCGCGGTTGGTCCAGGTAGGCCAAGCCTCAAAGATGGAGCTGGTCTATGGTTATCTGACCGGGCCACGTTTTCGACAGCGGGTCGAGGCCATCGTCGAAAAGTTCTCAGACATGCAGGACGATCTTGCACGTGAGCGCAAAGCCACCATCCGACTGTGGGCCAAGCGAGAAGCCCAAATCCAAGGAGTAATCGAATCGACGGTGGGCATGTATGGCGACTTGCAGGGCATTGCCGGGAAAGTAATGCAAGAGATTGAAAGCCTTGAAGTACTGGCTGTCTCGGGACCCCTCTCCGAGATCGATTAGGAGTCTCGTCTGAGCGGCAGTGGGGCGGAAAGCGGTCAGTCGGCTTCTAGCGACGTATTTCAAAAAGCGGCCGCCCTTCTAGTGGCGTGCCGATCGAAAGTTAGCTCGGCGAGGACTCTGAGATCACTTTCTAGCTGACTTCCCTAATGGGGCTACACAGACGGGACGAGAAGCCGACGCAGGCCTCGTGGAGGACCGGTAGGCATCGTCCTGTCCCTTTGCCCTCTTAGACAGATTAGCGAGATAGAGATCCGTCCCATCGACCGCGTCGCCTGAACGACAGATCATCTTCTGCTGCGGTCCCGCGGCCAACGGAACCTAATTCCCCCGGTCCTGTTTCGGATTGAGCGACCGAAGAGGACAGGCATATGAGATCAAAATCATCGCGGGACATGCCGGGCGCGAAACCCCGGACGGACAAAGAGCGGGATACTCGGGAGGCGGAGGCCAAGACGCCTGACAAGACCAATGACTGGGACCGCGACCTTGTCCACGGTGATGGTGAAAGCGTCGGGATAAAGCCCGAGCAGGGCATGGACGCAAAATAGCCAAAGATGGGCGCAGCAACTGGCAGCGTGGAAGGCGTTGTTTGCCCGCTTTGAGACCTTGCTGCCGCGGATAGACTAGCCCATGATTTTCAAACTGACGTTTCTTGGCACCTCGGCCAGCGTACCCTCTGCCGAGCGAAATCACCCTGCACTGCTTGTCGAGGCCGGAGGCCACCGAATTCTGGTTGATTGCGGGGAAGGCACGCAGCGCCAGCTGCTGCGCAGCGGCGCGGGCTTCAGGCGGCTTCATCGCCTGTTGCTCACGCATGCCCATTTCGACCATATCCTTGGAATCCCCGGCCTGTTCTCGACACTCCGGTTGCGGCAAAGTGACGATCTCCTGACCGTCCACGGAGGCTCGGACACCCTGGACCTCGTTGTGCGCATGCTCGCTGGTCTGTGGGGTGAAGGACGAGCGCCGATCCCATTAAAGCTCGAGCCGCTGACGCCCGGCCGGTTTTTCGACGCGGATGAATTCATGATCGACTGCTTTCAGGTTCGTCACCGCGACACCGATAGCTACGGCTTCGTGCTCGAGACTCCACCGCGCCGCCACCTTCGCGCCGAGCACCTCACGTCTCTGGGCGTGCCAGACGGTCCAATCAGGAAGGAACTGGTAGAAGGCCGGTCTATCACCCTCGTCGATGGCCGAACAGTTGCTCCCGAAGATGTATTAGGCCCGCTGGAAGCAGGCAAGAAGCTGGTCATCATCGGCGATACGGAGGCGACCGATGATCTCGCGGACCATGTCTGCGGCGCCGACCTTCTGGTGATCGAGGCCACCTTCCTGGAACGGGATGCGACCATGGCCCGCGACTATGGTCATCTCACGGCTGCGCAGGCGGCATCCCTGGCAGCGATCAGCAACGTGAAGCAGCTCGTTCTTACGCATATCTCTGGTCGATATGCCGACGAAGACATCCTCGCAGAAGCCGTGCGGGCATTTCCGAACAGCCGTATTGCGGCTGATCTCGATGTGCTCACCGTATAATGGCCGACAATGACATTCAGGATAGGCATCATCTCTGACACCCACGGCCTGCTGAGGCCTGAGGCGGAACGACGCCTGGCCGGGGTAAACCACATCATCCATGGCGGAGACATTGGCAGTCCTGACGTTATTGCCGCTCTTCAGCAGATCGCACCGGTTACCGCGATCAGAGGAAACGTCGATACAGCTGAGTGGGCTGCGAGCTACGCCGACAGGGTGTTGGTGCGGCTGGCAGGCAGAACCTTCTACGTCCTTCATGATCTCAAGGCGCTTCAGGTCTCACCAGCGGCACTCGGCATCGACATGGTCGTGTCGGGTCACTCCCATGTGCCAAAACTCAAAACCGTTGACGGCGTGCTATATCTTAATCCGGGCAGTGCCGGTCACCGTCGTTTTAAGCTACCGATCACCCTTGCGACGGTTGATATCACGCCTGACCGTCTACTGCCGGCCATTCACGATCTAAGTAGCGGCTAAGGCGCGGGCTCAAGGCGATCGCATGCCAAGCCGAACGGCCCCCATCGGGTGAATGAACGCGTCCGCGCGCGCGATCAATCATGCGGCGCGGGCCCAATGCGGCGGATGCGTCACAGCCGGTCGACGTGCTCGGGTTCGAAATCACCCGGTGGAACCTTTGCAAGGCTAAGCCCCCTCCCCTCGAACGACCTTGGATCCTGCTCCCGCCTCTCTGAACCGATCTAGGATATCGCCGAGCGCCGTCCGCTGCATGTCGGCATTATCGCATGTGCGCCGTCCAGACGGTCGAGGTCGTACCCGCTACGGCAGCCTGAATCAGTCGGTCGGCGAGTATGGCCAGGAACGCGATCGACAGGCCGGCGATGAGGCCCATTCCGGCATCAGCCTTGCCGAGCGCGACATAGACCGCCTGACCAAGGTCGCGGGTGCCGACGAGGGCGGCTATGGCGAGCATCGAGAGCGCCGCCATGATTGTCTGGTTGAGGCCTAGCATGACGACCGGCAGCGCCAATGGCAGCTTGGCCTGCAGCAGCGTCTGGATGGGCGTGGCGCCCATCTGCTCGACCGCCTCTACCACGTCGGCCCGCACGTGCCTCAGCCCGTGCTCGACGTAACGGATCGGCGGCACGATCGCGTAGAGCATGATGGCGATCAGCGCCGTGAACTCGCCGACCTTGAAGAACATCAGCGCCGGGATGAGGAAGACGAATTGCGGCATGGTTTGCAGCGCGTCGCAGATCGGCCTCAATGCGCGGGAGACCCGCTCGCTATGCGCGGCCCAAACACCGAGCGCGCCACCGACCAGAAGGCAAAGCAGAACCGCCAGTGTGCAGAGATAGAGCGATTGCACCAGCTGCGGCCACAGGCCATTGACCAGGATCAGCCCGAAGCCCACCACCGAGAAGAGGCCGAGCCGCGGCCCGCCCACCTGGCCGGCAAGCAAGGCCACGGCAAGGATGAAGACGGGCCAAGGCAGATCCAGAAAGCCGGTGTAGAGAACAAGGCCGGCGGCCAGCACGGCGACCGCCGCCCGCCAGCCGAAACGGCGCAGGGCCAACGCGGCCAAGGCCGCAACCAAACCCATATAGACGGCCAGGGCCGATGGCGGCAGCGAGAAGCCCCACATTGCCGGCGTCGCCGAGCCGGAAATGCCGACGCGCATCGGCAGAAGCAGGCAGTAGAGCACTGCATTGCGCACGCCGTTGAAGAACCAGGCGTAGTCACGCACCAACCCCAGCAGCCATTGGTTTACGGCGCCCATCTGCATGCGCAGCCCGGTTTCCGGCAGAAGCGTCGCATCGGGCGCGGCCAGCCGGATGGCGACGGCGAGAGCCAGCGCAACCGCCAGCGACAGGGCCAGCCGGCGCGGCGTCATCCAGCGCTTGGCGCGCGTCGGTCCGGTCTCGGGCGCCTTGGCGAAACCGATGGTGAGGCGGTCGATGAGAATGGCGAGCAGCGCGATCACCAGGCCGGACAGGATGCTCTGGCCGAACTCGGCCTTGCGCATCGAGGAGAGCACTTCCCAGCCGATATCCTCGAAGCCGCCGATGATGGCGGCGACGATCACCATCGAAAGCGCCGCCATCGTCGTCTGATTGAAACCGACGAGAAGCTGCGGCAGCGCCGTCGGCACCTCGACCTGCCAGAATTGCTGGCGGCGCGTGCAGCCGCTCATCAAGCCGGCCTCGCTGATCGCCGCCGGCACACGGTCCAGTCCGAGCATGGTGTTGCGGACCATCGGCGGCGTCGCATAGATCGCCGAGGCGATCAGCCCGACCACAGGACCGAAGCCGAACAGCAAGAGCAGCGGGATGAGGTAGGCGAAGGCCGGCACCGTCTGCATCAGGTCGAGCGCGCCGTTGAGCACAGGGCGCCAGCGCGGGCGAGCGTAACCCAGAACGCCAAGCAGGAAGCCGAGCACGGTCGAGATCGGCACCGCCAGCAGCACCAGCGCCAGCGTGTTCATGCTCTGCGACCAGTAGCCTGCGAGCAGGATGTAGGCGAGCGTGGCGAGCGCGAAGATCGCCAGCCGCTCGCCGCTCGATTTCAGCGCAAGGGCGGCGACCGCCAGCATCACCGCCGGCCAGGGCAGCCAGGCGAGCGCCAGCCGCGCGCCGCGCATCGGCGCATCGAGCAGTGCGGAGAGCGCCCGGAACCCCGGCTGGATCACCGAGACGACCACGTCGGTCACGGCATTGATGTAGGTGGCAAGCGGCAGCGTCCATTCCTTGGGGAAATTGACCAGCCAGGGGATCTCGTTTTTCAGAAGGAGGCAAATCGCCGTCAGCACGGCCAGCGCGCACCAAGGAACAAGGGCCGGCGCGATGGTGAACCTTTGAGCGGATCGCGCTATGGCGGCCGGCGCTGTCATGAGCTTTTGCGCCTCGCCTGCTCGCGCTCCAGCACCGCAAGCACCGCGCCGGCGCTGAGGACCGCCGGCGGACCGTCACCAGCGACTGGCACGGTGAAAGCACTCACGCCGGAGGCGAGCTGCGGGATCAACGCCTCGAGGCTGGTGGCGGCGGCGACGCTGCGCTCCGGCAGCGCCGCGCCATTGGCCGGCGTGGCGATGTCGCCGGCGGTGATTACGCGCAGCAGCGGCATGTCCTCGGTGAACTGCGCGACATAGTCGTCGGCCGGGTTGAGCACGATGTCGGCGGGGCGGCCGATCTGCACGATCTTGCCCGCCCGCATGATTGCCAGCCGGTCGGCCAGGCGGAAGGCCTCGGCGATATCGTGAGTGATGAAGATGATGGTCTTCTTCAGCATGCGCTGCAGGCGTAGGAACTCATCCTGCATCTGCTTGCGGATCAGCGGATCGAGCGCCGAGAACGGCTCGTCGAGGAACCACAGCTCTGGCCCCACCGCCAGCGAACGTGCGATGCCGACGCGCTGCTGCTGGCCGCCGGAGAGCTGGTGCGGGAAGGATGCCTCGCGGCCTTCGAGCCCGACAAGCGCGATCATCTCGCGGGCGCGGGCCTCACGCTCCTTCGCCGGTTTGCCCTGGATCTTCAGCGGGAAGGCGACATTGTCCAACACGCTCAGATGCGGTAGCAGGCCGAAATTCTGGAACACCATGCCCATGGCGTGGCGGCGCAGTTCGATCAAATCCTTGCCGCTGGCGGCGAGCAGGTTCCTGCCGTCGAGCAGGATCTCGCCGGCGCTCGGCTCGACCAGGCGCGACAGGCAGCGCACCAGGGTCGACTTGCCGGAGCCGGACAGACCCATGATGACGAAGATCTCGCCCGCCGCCACCTCGAAGCTGGCATCGACCACGGCCGGCAGATGCGCCTCCGCGCGCAGACGCTCGGCCAGCGCATCTGGGTCGATCACATAGCCGCGCGAGTCGAAATAATAGTCCGGACGCCGGCCATAGACCTTCCAGACATTGCGGCAGGCAAGTTTTATCGGACGCGCTGCAGTGTTCATTCCGATCGACCCCTGCCGATTGGTCGCCTGGCCCCGCGCATTGCGGAAGCCGGGCCTTTATCGCCCTTAGCCTTTGCCAGGCACATCGGCGAATTTATCCCTTGGCGCCGTCAACCCAGGGCTTCCACACCGCCTCGTTCTTGTCGATCCAGGCCTTGACCACGGCGTCGAGGTCCTCGCCCTTCTTGTCGACGGCAAGCATCATCTTCTCCTGCTCGCCGGCGTCCATCTTGAACGCCTTGAGGAAGGCGTAGGCCGCCGGCCATTTGGCGCCGAAGCCCGACCAGACGATCTTGTCGACATCCGGCGGGGTGATGCAGTGCTCGTTGGTCTGCTCCTTGCAGGGCGGCATAGTGACCCAGCCGACGTCGTTTTCGGCCAGTGCGTAATGCGGCCCCCAGAACATCATCACCAGCGGTGTCTTGGCAGCCTCGGCGGCTTCGAGCTCGGCCACGAGCGCACCCTCGGAACCGGAGGGAACGGCGGTGTAAGGCATGTTGTTGTCGGCAAGGATCGTGGCGGCCCGCGAGCCCCAGTCGGCCGGATAGTCGAGGAAGCGCGCATTGGGCGCGGTTTCCGGCGTCGACAGCGCCTTGACACAGTCCGGCTTGTTGAGCGCCGTCCAATCGGGCAGACCGGGGCAGACCGTCTCCATAAATTTCGGGTAGATCCAGCCCTCACGCGTCTTCAGGTCGAGCTTGCCGATATCCTCGATCTGCTTGGCGGCGAGCGTCTTGGGATAGATGTCGCCGACATTGTTCATCCACACCTCGACCGAGGCGCTGAGCGAGCCGTCGGCGAGACCGGAAAACTGCGGGAAGTTGCCGGCGGTGACGTATTCGACCTTGTAGCCGAGCTTTTCGAGAAGCTGTCCGGCGATGTGGGTGGAGACGTGCGCGCCGGTCCATTCGAGCATGGCGAGCTTGATCGGCTCGTCCTTGGCGCCGAGATCGGCGGCGGCGACCGGCGCGCTGGCGGCAAGCATCAGCGCCAGGCCAATTCCTGCATTTCTTATTCTGTTGATCGTATTCGACATGATGTTTCCCCTGTCTGGTTGTTATGGTTCGAGATGAACTTCCATCCTCGATGGCGAGGCTGCCGCTAGCCTCTTTCCGCGCCACTCCCCTGGCCGCCGGAAAATTCCGTTACCGCGCAAAACTGATGACGTACCTCCCTTTCGACTGACCCCGTTCGAGAGCGACAAGTGCTGCCGATACCTCTTCCAGCCCGATGACCTCGACCGTCGTCTCAAGCGGCTTATCCGCATGTATGGCGACCAGCTCGCGCATCTCCTGCCTTGTGCCGACGCTGGTGCCGGTGATGAGGACACCGGTGGCCGTTAGCCATTCCTGGATGAGCGGCACAGGCTGGAAGACCATGGCCGCGGCGATGATCCTGCCGCGCGGCCGGATGCCCGCGACCATGGCGTCCCAGGTGGCGGTGGTCGGCGCGAAATTGATGCAGGCGTGGTATTTTTCGCCCTTGGCCGCCAGCCGCGAGGGCAAGCCGCTGTCGGCGATTTCAGTTTCCGCCGCATCGTAGCGGCGCGCGATCTCCAGCTTCGCCGGATCGCGGTCGACGGCGAGCACGCTGACGCCGAGCCGGCTGGCGATCTGCACCGCATAGAGGCCGAGTCCGCCACAGCCGAAGACGATGCATTTCTCGCTGGCTTTCAGCCCTGCCCGCTTCACCGCACCATAGGCGGTGATGCCGGCGCACATCACCGGCGCGGTGGTCACCGGATCGATGGTTTCCGGCAACGCCACCGCGAAGCTCGCGTCGCAGACGACATATTCAGCAAAGGCGCCGGGCACATTCAGACCATGCGCGCGATGGTGCTGGCAAAAGGACTCGTAGCCATCCAGGCATTCGTCGCAACGGCGACAGGTGTCGTGGATCCAGGGCACGCCGGCACGATCGCCAAGCGACCAGCCGCCGACGCCCTCGCCGATCGCCACGACGCGGCCGATGCCCTCATGACCCATGACGAAGGGGGAAGGCGCGTGCGGCGGAACGCTCTCGCCACGCCAGATATGCACGTCGGTATGGCAGACGCCGCAGGCCTGAAGCCGCACCAATATCTGACCGGGGCCGGCGACCGGACGCGGCACGCTGGTGACCTCGAGCGGCTCGCCGTAACTGCCCAGGACCGCGGCCCGCATCGTTTGTGTGTGCGATGTCATCGATAGTCCGTCCGGCGTCTGCTTGCTTTCGCAGCCTAGGCCTGCCAAAATCATATGACAATACAAAAATTTGTTAGAGCGTACAAAATTTTCGTCGGATATACGAAACCCATGGCGACCAGGACGAAGAAACAACGCACTCGCATCGAAGACATCAGGCGGGTCGAGCTGATCGAGGCGGCGCACCGCATCTTCCTGCGCGACGGGCTGAAGGGCCTGACGACGACCCGCATCTGCCATGAGGCTGGCATGTCGCAGGGCATCCTGACCTATTATTTCAAGGACAAGGACCAGGTGCTGTTCGAGATGGTGCGCTACGCCAACCGCGTGCTGATGGACGCCGTGGTGGTCAATCTGCGCAAGGCCGAGACCCGATGGGATCGCCTGACGGCGATCGTCGACGGCAATTTCCCGGAAGAAAAGTTCGAGCGCAACACGGCCAATGCCTGGGTGTCGTTTTATGCGGAAGCCGCGCACAACCCGCGTTACGCGCGGCTGCAGGAGCTGTTCTACAAGCGCCTGCGGTCGAATATCCGCTCGGCGCTGTCGCCGCTGTGGTCGAGAGAGGAAATCGACCATTTCGTGCGCGGCTTCGCCGCGATGCTCGACGGCTTCTGGCTGCGGCGCGGCCATTCCGACGACGCCATCTCGCATCTGGAAGCGCGGGCGCTGCTTGTCGAGTATTCGGAAAAGATGCTCGGTCCGGCCGTGGTGTCGAAGCTGAAAAGGCTTCAGCTGCAGGCGGCGTGACGTTTTGGAAGGCATCGCCGGCAGCGAGCGGTTGCAGGCGCTCCTTGCCAGGGCGGGTTTCACCATAAGGCTCCACCGGTGATCTGAATATTTTCCATGGTAATCCCCTTGGCGAGATCCGAGCAGAGGAAGACGGCGAGCGCCGCGATTTCTTCCGGCTGCATCATGCGCCCCTGGGGGTTGCCCTTCCTGAACTCGTCCATCAATTCCTCGGCGCTGCGGCCCTTGCCTTCGCGCTCGACGACCTGCGAGACGTTGCGGCGCATCAGCTCGGTCTCGACCCAAGTCGGGCTGATCATGACGCAGGTGATGCCATGTGCTGCGCCTTCGAGCGCCACGCAACGCGTGAGCCCCAGCAAGCCCGCCTTGGAGGCGCAATAAGCAGAATTGTCCTTCCAGCCGACGGAAGCGGCGGTCGAGCCGATGTTGACGATGCGGCCCCAGCCGCGTTCGATCATGCCGGGCAGCACCGCGCGCGTGGTGCGAAACGCCCCGGTGAGATTGGTGTCGACGATCTTGTCCCAGAGCTCGTCGGAATGGCCGCAGACCGGCTGCTCGGCCGTGGTGCCGGCGGCATTGACCAGGATGTCGGCCGGGCCGATCGCCGCCTGCGCTTCCGCGAAGAAGAGGTTGGTGAGGTCACTGTCGCGCACGTCGAGATGCGCGGCATGGACCTTGGTGCCATGCGTGGCAAGCGACGACTTCACGCGTTCGATCTCGTCGGCGCCGGGATA
Organism: Mesorhizobium sp. M2A.F.Ca.ET.043.05.1.1; assembly: GCF_003952445.1. Lineage (NCBI taxonomy): Bacteria > Pseudomonadati > Pseudomonadota > Alphaproteobacteria > Hyphomicrobiales > Phyllobacteriaceae > Mesorhizobium > Mesorhizobium sp. M2A.F.Ca.ET.043.05.1.1. The sequence continues at coordinate 1,726,334 of NZ_CP034446.1, read as the reverse complement.
ATAAGCGGCGTCCACCCTGCCCGCCTGCGGCGGCGCGACGTAGGATCCGACGGCGACATTGGCGCCGGTCTTGGCGAGCGCGGTGGCGATGGCAAAGCCCATGCCGGAAAAGCCGCCGGTGACGATGGCGCTGCGGCCGGTGAGATTGGTCATCGCCAACGGGCTCCGTTTTCACACTGCAAGATAGCCTCCGTCGACGACCATTTCGGAGCCGGTGACGAATTTCGATTCATCCGAGGCGAGGTAGAGGACCATGTAGGCGATGTCGTTGGGCTCGCCGAGGAAACCGATCGGGTGACGCGATAGCGCCTTGGCCTTCTCCTGCTCGAGCGTGCCGAGGTCGCGCAGATAGTTCTCGGTCTGCGGCGTCCAGATATAGCCGGGATGAATGGAGTTGCAGCGGATGCCGTTGCGCTGCTCGGCACAATGCACCGCGACCGCCTTGGTCAAGGTGCGCACGCCGCCCTTGGAGGCGCAATAGGCGGCAAGCTCAGCTTCGCCGATGATGCCGTCGATGGAGGACAGATTGATGATCGATCCGCCGCCGGATTTCTTCATCAGCTTAATGCCCTCCTGGCAGCCGAAGAAGACGCCGTCGAGATTGACCGCCATGGTGCGCCGCCATTCGGCAAGCGAGGTGTCCTCAATGTTCCGGGCGATGGCGATGCCGGCATTGTTGACCAGCACGTCGAGCCGCCCCAACCGTTGCTCGACCGCCGCCATGACGGACGACCAATCCTCAGGCTTGGACACGTCATGGGGCAGCGCCAGCGCCTCACCGCCGGCCTTGCCAATCTCGGCCGCCGTATGGCCGGCGAGGCCCTCGTCGATGTCGGTGACGACCAGTCTGGCGCCTTCCGATGCCAGCAAGAGCGACGACGCCCGGCCGAGGCCGAGACCGGCCCCGGTTACGAGCGCCACCTTGCCTGCGACGCGGCCCATTGCGGCATCAGTCTCCCTTGTTCAACAGCTCCAGCGGCTTGCCAAGCCAGTCGCGGTAGAAACCTTCGAGATCCGGCTCGAAATCATGCACGATCGGGTAGCCAGGCGCGGCCGCCTCGACTTCGTGAAGCGTGCCGCATTCCGGGCAGATGAATTCGCGGATCTCCATCCAGTCCGGATCCGGCAGGTCGCTGTTGGGGTAGATCTCGCGCAGCGTCTCCTCTGTATCGCGCACGATGATCGACGCCTTCAGCTTCCAGTTCTTGCGGTAGTCGCCGAAGGAGTGGCCGCATTCGCATTTCGTGACCCGCTCGTCACCGCTCTGGCAGATGAAGAGATGGTCGCCGACGGGGAGCAGGATCGGATCGCTCCAGGCGACCCGATCCTGCAACACCGCGACATATTTGAAGAAACGGTCATCGTCCTTGTAGGCGCTCATGATGCGACGTGTCTGCGGCCAGGGCAGCGTGCCGGCAACCAGATCGGCGATGACTTCCTTGCTGTATGAGGTCATGGTTCTTACTCCACGCCGAAGGTCGATTTGGCGTCGACATCCCAGAAGGCCGAAAAGTCCCTGGTGAAGCGCGGCGAGAGCTTGATCGCGCTGGCATACATCTTCTTCACCTCGGGCGCGAAATCGGACGCCTTCACCCGTTCACGCTCCTTGGCGATCCACTCCGAAACCGGTTTCGCGCGCGCCAGGCGCTTCGCACGCATCTCGGCGCGATGGCGCTTGGTGGCTTCGAGATTGGCGACCGGGAACCCCTCCTCGTCCTCATCGAGCACGATGCCGAAGATGCCTTCGGCAGCCTCCTTGGTGAGGAAGCCGTTCTCGACGTCCCAGGCGGTCTTCATCGGGTCGCGCTCCAGCACGTCGCCGTAGCCGCCACCGCCATTGTAGGAATGGGTGAAGACGTCGCCGGTCTTGTGCGGCGCGGTGATGTAGGGGCCTTCCAGCGTCACATGCTCGCCTTCCAGCCGGACTTCCAGCTCCGAGCGATAGGGATTGGTGCCGGTGTGATGGGCCAGCGGCGCGCCATTTTCGGCCAGTTCGAAAATGTTCGAGTCGCGCACGGCGCGGTGCTTCTGGCAGGTCGGCGCCGGATAGCCGCCGCACAGGCCGCCATTATCGAACACGCGCGAGGAATGCTCGGAGGTGACCAGCCGCAGATGATCGGTCTTGGAGACCAGCCAGGTCGACAGGAAGGAGCAGCCGCCGCGATATTTGCCGGCGCCGCCGGAGTTGGGAACGATGGAACGGCCGATATAGAGCATCGGCATATTCTGTTCCCAGATCTCGATATTACCCATGTCGGATTCCGGGTTCCAGCCGACATAGGCAGTGTCGAGCCCGTCCTTGATGGCCAAAGCGCCGGAGCCGGCGGCGGCGCATTCGAAATGCGCCATGCCGAAGGGCGTGCCGTACTGGCTGGTGCCCCCCATCTCGATCATCGGGCTGTTGACTTGGCCGACGAAAGCTTCCTCGACGAAGCCGCGGGCGATGAAGGAGCGCGACAAGAGCCGCTGGAAGACGCCATATGCCGGCAGAAGCAGCGCCCAGGAGGTGGCCGTCGCCACCATCTCGTTGTCCGGGTTGGTCCAGGTGCCGTGTGGCAATTTCAGCTCAGTGGCCATCCAGGCGCCATCATTGACCAGGCCCTCGAAGTTCATGTGCTGGGTCAGCGTCACGAACATGCCACCATCCATGCCGGCCGGCGTGCAGTTCATCGAATGGTAGCCCCAGGGCTGCGTGCCCTCGAAATCCATAATAATCTTGCCGTCGGTGGTGATCTCCATCTCGATCGGGATGTTGTAGAGCCAGTCGGGATCGCCGAGCGGCTGGTAACCCGGCTTGCCGGCGGTGACGTGGCCGTAGAAGGTGTGGCCGCGATAAATGCCGGGCACGGTGAGCTGGCGTGTACGGCCGAGTTGGGCGCGGCGGCCCTCCTCGATGAATTCCTTCGACACCTGCATCCAGTAGTCGAGACCGATCTCGTCGATCAGCGTCTTGACGCTCTCGCGCATGTCGATGCACGATGCCACCTTGGCCTTCTCGTCCAGCACCCAATAGATCGGCATCCTGAGATTGCGCTCACAGCGGATGACGTAGTCGCGCCGAAGCTCGTCATTCTCGCCGACCTTTTCGGCGCAGACGAACAGGCCTTCGGTGAAGCGCTCCTGCGCCAGCGCCACGTCACCGCCGGGCGTGATGCCGCCGGCTTCGAGCTCATGGCAGACGGCGCCAGCCCAGCCGACCAGCTTGCCGGAATGGAAGATCGGCACCACGTCCATGACGTCAGGCACCTGCACGGTGCCGATGAAGGCGTCGTTGTTGGCGAAGATGTCGCCGTCGCGGATTTGCGGGTTTTCCTCGTAGCCGTTGCGGATCATCCATTTGATGAAGCGGCTCATCGTGTGCACGTGCACCATGATGCCGTTGGAGAGCGCGATCGCGTCGCCTTCCGGCGTATAGATGGCGACGACCATCTCGCCGACCTCGCGCACACCAGGCGAAGCCGAGATGCGGCGGGCCATCTCGCGCGCCGACACGCAATAGGCGCGCAATTTTGTGTGCAGCGTCTCGAACTTCAGCGGGTCCTGGTTGCGCAAATGGAGCTCGGTGATGCCGTCATAGCAGCCGGTCTCGTCCATCAGCCTTTCGGATTCGAGCAGCCTTTCGCGGATGCGCAGCGCAGAGGCGGGTTTATCCAGCATGGCGTTCGCCCTTCTCAAGCGTGGGTGTAGTGAAGCAGCGTCCATTCATCGACATGGACGCGGTCCTGCGGATGAACGACAAGCGTCGTGGCCGGGTGTTCGATGATGGCCGGGCCGGTGACCTCATGGCCAGGCTGCAGAAGGTCCATCTCGTAGAGATTGGCCTTGTGCCAGCGACCGCCGATATAGGCCTCGCGCACGCCCTTGTGGGCCGAGGCTGGATCGGATCTGCCGAGCGGCCGCTTGACCAGCATCGGCTTGACCTTGTCGGCGGTGGCGATCAGCCCGAGTTCCGTGATCGAGAAGCCGGCCTCGCCATAGCGCGAGACGCGGTGGTTGACCTTGGCATAGACCGCCTCGAACTCGGCGATGAGCTTGCGCATGTCGTCGGCCGAACGAACCGCCGGCAGCGGCGCCATCACCTCGACGTCCTCAAGCTGGCCGGTGTAGCGCATCATCAGGAACGGCACGGTTTTGATCTTAGAGAGCGCGTGGCCGTCGGTGACCATTTCGTCGACCGCGGCCCTGGTCAGGTCGTCCCAGATAGTGGTGACCTTCGCGCCAAACGCCTGCAATTCGTCGTCGCTTGCGCGCGCGCCGATATCGATCTGCGTCGACACCGAATGGCGGCGCATGAAATCGGCGGTGGTGCAGCCGAAGGCCGAAAAGGCTGCAGCGAACTGAAAGGTGATGATGTCCTTGAAGCCGATGCCGCGCGAGCAGCCGGCGAGGTGCAGCGGTCCCGAGCCGCCATAGGATAGGAGCGTGAATTCAGATGGGTGAATGCCCTGGCCAGAGATGACGCGGCGCAGCGCGTTGTTGGCGTCGGCCTCCAGCATCTCGATCATGCCTTCGGCCGCCTCTTCGACGCCGACGCCGAGCACGCGGGCGCATTTCTCCTCGAAGGCTTTCCGCGCCTTCTCGACCTGCAGCACGACCTTGCCGCCGAGGAAGTAATGTGGGTTCAGCCGGCCGAGGATGGCGTCGCAGTCGGCGATGGTCGGCTCGGTGCCGCCCTTGGCAAAGCAGATCGGGCCGGGGTCCGAACCGGCGCTTTCCGGCCCGAGCGAGACTTTCCTGGTCAGCGGGTCGACCTTCAGGATCATGCCGGCGCCGGCGCCGATCGTGTCAAGATGGAGCGTCGGCACGTTGAGCTTGAAACGGTCCATCAGCGGCTCGTTCTCGATCCGCGTCTGGCCGCGCGTGATGACGCCCATGTCGAATGATGTGCCGCCCATATCCGAGCAGATCAGCGAGTCGTTGCCGATCAGCTTGCCGACATAGGCCGCGCCCAGGATGCCGCCGATCGGCCCGGAGATCATCGTCTCGTGGAGGCGCGGATGGTTGATGGAGGTCAGGCCGCCAAAGGAGAGCAGCGTCTGCACGCCATATTTGAAACCATATTTCTTCGAGACGTCCTCGATGCCCTTGAGCTGCTTGCGGCCGCGCGAGGTGGCGTAGGCCTCGATCAGCACCGAGTTCAGCCGCGACTGCTCGCGGATGACCGGACGCACCTCATGGCTGGTGTAGACGAGTATGTCCGTGCCGGAGGCAGCGATCTCCACGCGGCAGATCTCGGCGATGCGCTTCTCATGCGCCGGATTGACGTGGGCGAAGACTGTCATGATGCAGATCGCCTCGACCTTGTCGGCGATCAGCTTCCTTGCCGCCGCATGCACCTCGTGCTCGTAGAGCGGCAGGATGATGTCGCCGAACTGGTCGATACGCTCGGTGACGCCATGGGTGCGGCGGCGAGGCACCAGCGGATCGGGGTGATGATGGGTGACCGCATGCAGGCGGTCGGCATAGGAGTAGTCGGCCCAGGCCTGCAGGCCGCGACCCATCAGGATCATGTCCTCGAGGCCCTTGGTGGTGATCAGCCCGAGCTTGCGGCCGGTGCGCGACAACAGCGTGTTGAGCATGCCGGTGCCCGAATAGAGCACCACATTGACGCCGGAGAACAGGTCCTGCAGCGAGATGCCCCAGGCAACGGCCGCGTCTTCGGCCGAAGCGAGGAAGCCTTCGGCCTCGTTCTTCGGCGTCGTCGCCGACTTGCCGATCTTGAAGTGGCCGTCCTGATCGACAAGGATCGTATCGGTCATGGTGCCGCCGGCGTCGATGCCGATGACGATTGGATTGGTCGTGATCTGGTCCACGGGTCGCTTTCCCTTGCCGAGAGTGACCGCAGGCTAGATTCCCGAAGCCGGATCGCGCCATATGCCTAAAGACACAATGACGCTTGGGCCGGCTTCGCCGAGAAAAGGGCATGCGCATGGGCAATATCTGGGCGCCGCTGGCCAGGGCGATCGCCGCCACCGGCACCGACCGGCATGTCGACTGCCTGATCGATCTGATCGGCGCCGACATCGCGCATGATCTGGTGACGGTGACGCGCTATTCGGCAACCAGGACCCCGGAATTCGTCAAGCACCGGGGCTTCTCAGACGAGATGGTTCGGCGCTATCTCGACAACTACTATGTCTTCGATCCGTTCTATGCATCCTGGCGGCGCGAGCGGCGACTCGGCATCATGCCGCTGAAAGGGCTGGCCGACGAGGAGGCCAAGCGCGGGCAATACATAGCAGGCTTCCTGGCGCAGTCGGAGATTTGCGACGAGGTCGGCATTATGCTTTCCGACGGCGGCGACTGGTGCCTCGGCATCTTTCTCGACCGCTCGACGGTGTCGTTCAAGGACAGCGAGATCGCGTTGCTGACCGAGCGGCTGCCGGTGTTCAAGGCGCTGCATGCGCTGGACATCAAGGCGCGCGGCTCAGACTTCTCCCGCACCTCGGCGCCGAGCGGTCCGGGCGCCTCGCCGCAGCAGAAGCCCAGAATTCCGGAAAGCCTCTGGCCCGAGCTTTCCTTGCGCGAGCGCGAGCTGGTGGAGCTGATCCTCGCCGGCCATCCGACCGCCAACATCGCCGAGCGGCTCGGCATCACCGTCGGCACTGTGAAGAACCACCGCCGTCGCATCTATGAAAAGCTCGACATCACCACCGAGCGCGAATTGTTCCTGCAGTTCTTCCAGCACAAAAGTTCAGCCAGGTAGCTGCTCTCAATCGAGTGCAGCGAATTGCCCTGCCGCACTGCAACCGGGGTGGCTGAAGTTCAAACCCTGACATCGTGGACGCGTGGTGAATGCCCGCTTCGGGCTTTGCACAAGCTGACTTTACCGGCCGACATGAGGCGCAAAGCAGGCAGCTGCTGGCTCTCCGGATCATTGCTCGTGAGGATCGATTTCCCGGACAATCTGGGAGACCTCTCCCTCAAACTCGTCTGCCCGCACGACCGAGAGCGTACCGTCGCCAGCACGGAAAATGACGATGCCGACCATCAGGCTGGCGGCGAGGCTGAAGGCGAAGGCGTTGGCTTCTACGAGGGACATTTTTCCTGCTCCTGTTCTGGAAGCGGGGATCGATCCCCGCGTGACAGGCGCCCGATTTGTCCGGCCGAGGGCCGCGATCACCGTGAAGGCACCGCCGAAACGGCGGCACGTTATGCGTAGTCCGACCCTTCATGGGTTGATGGCATCAGGCCTCGGACCGGATCAAGGAATTGCGCCAACAAACGCAGGATTGGTTCTCTGTTCTCCATTCCAGGACGAGACGGGATGAACCTCGTGGTCCGCCGCCTCGCTTTCGACGCTGCATCCGCAGGAGCGGTCGTCCGGTCAAGGCGCCTGGAGCGACGGAAACAGAGCGGACGACTTGCGCCGGGCGGACATTGGCCCGGTCAGGTCGAGCCGAACTTCATCACCGGAATGCCGAGCCTCCGGGCCTTGTCCGCGAGGTTATCTTGAATGCCGGAGCCGGGAAAATGAATCACGCCAATTGGCAAGGTGTCGAGCATGGCATCGTTGCGCTTGAACGGCGCGGCCTTGGCATGCCTGGTCCAGTCCGGCTTGAAGGCAATCTGTGGCACCTTGCGGCACTGAGCCCATTTGGCCGCGATCAGCTCGGCGCCTTTGGCCGATCCGCCGTGCAGCAGGACCATGTCGGGATGCTTGCCATGGACCTGGTCGAGCTTGGCCCAGATCAGCCGATGATCGTTGAAATCGAGCCCGCCGGTGAAGGCGACTTTCGGTCCAGGTGGCAACAGCACCTGGCTGTCTGCATGCCTCCTCGCGGCCAGGAAATCGCGGCTGTCGATCGTTGCCGCGGTCAGGTGGCGATGGTTGACGACTGAGCCCGAGCGCGGACGCCAGACCGAGTGGGTGTGACGCTCGTAATGCTCGATGGCCTGGTCGCGCATCAACTCGAAGGCGCTGCGGCGTTCAAGCAGTGTCTGACCTTGGGCAATGAGACGCTCGAGCTCGACCGACTTGACCTCGGATCCGTCCTGTTCGCGCTGCAGCCGCTGCTGGGCGAGTTCATTTGCATCGAGCTCGCGTTCGATCCGCTTGGTCGCGCGGTGGAACAGATTGACCGTACCCCACAGCAGTTCCTCGAGATCGGGTTCCAAGCGTGTGTCGGTCATCGCCATAACGAGGGCGTCGAAGATGTCGGCGATGCTGGCAGCGATGACGCGGCCCTCGGGAAGCGGCCGCGGATCGGGTTCGTCGTCGAAGGGGCGATGGCCGTAGAGCTGAAGCTCCTGAAGCATGTGGTCAATGGGTGATGATGCGCATTGCGGCTCGAAGTCGGTATCGTGCTCGGTGCTCATGGGGACTTACCTTCGTGGGACCGGCCGCGCCCATCGCGGCCTTCATGGCGACAAAGGCGATGGACGGCCCGGACTTGCACCCGAAGCGCCAGCGCAGGGCCGCAACGGCAGTGGAGGATGGCGAAGCCCGGCTATTTTGTCTCGCGATGGAAGGCCCGAAGACGGGGCCTCGCGCGGCCTGCCGCGTGGGGTGGCGGCGCCGCCGGAAAATAGCCGGGCGCAGCCATTGCCTGTCCGGATCGGCCGTCGCCCGATCGCCCTCTTGAAGGCCGTGGGTCGGCCCTCGCCCGAGCTAAGGTCCGCCTGCGCACCGCGGCCACGCGTCGCCGGCACGCCGCCCTCTCTTTCCCTTCCGGTCAGGCCGCCCGCTTCATGAAGCGATCGACATCCTGTGGCGCGAGCTGGACCCGCAGGATTGCCCTCAGGGCATCGGCACCAAGCAGGCGCAGATCCTCGTTGAAGTCGCCGAGCTGCGGCGTCAGGACTATCGCCTCGATGCCGGCCGCGTTGGTCCGTTCAATGAGGGTTGCCACAGCTGCGTCGCCGGCAGGATCATTGTCGCGGGCGATGTAGATCCGCCGCAAGGTACCGGGGAACAGGATTGCTGACAGATGCGCCGCCGACAGCGCTGCCATAGCTGGCATGGCAGGCAGGACGGTGCGTTGCGACAGCATGGTCTCGATGCCTTCGCCGGCGGCCATGACATCGCAACAGCAGCCGAAGCGGACGGCGTGACCGAGCAGTTCGCCCATTGCTCGTCTCGGCGTGTCGATCGGAGCGCGGCCGAGATGGGCCTCGCTGAATCCGGCCGGGTCGAGCCAGGTGCGGTGAGCGCCGGTGAGCTTGCCTTTGAGGTCGGTGACCGTCGCGATCATTGCCGGCCATGTTTCGGTCGGGCCGCCGTCGGGACGGTAATAGCAGCTCGGATGAAACCGCAGGCTCCCGGTCTCATGCAAGGCCGTTACTCCGCGTCCGCGAAGATAGGTCTCCACAAGCGTTCCTGGTATCGACCACGACATGGAGACCAACCGCCTCGCCGCCTCGGTGGAGCCGCCGGCGGCGGGAACGGCTGGCGACCTAGGTTCGCCCCGTTCGCAGTCCACGTAGGGCATAGACAGAAAACTGCGAGCCTCTTTCGACACGTCTCTGAAGTCAGCGAGACCAAGCGATTCTCGGATGACATCCAAAAGATCGCCGTGCTCACCGGTGGCGGCGTCGGTCCATTTCCCGGCGGCGCCCTTTCCGGACTCCGATCCCTTGAGACGGACAAACATAGAGCGCCCCTGCGCATTGCGGGCATCGCCGACCAGCCAGTAATTGCCGACCCGGCGACCGTTGGAAAGGTAGCGGCGGCACACCGCCTCGGCCCGACGGCCGAGGCGGTGTGCCAGTTCGGATATATCGCGAGGCGGCATCAGGTGGCCTCCCTCTCGCTGATGCGCTGCAATGGATACCGCTCGATTACCTTGGCCAGCACCGCAGGCCCGCTTGCGTCCGCGGGCACGAACATGCGCAGCTTCCAGGATATGATCTCGTGGAAAAGCCCGTAGGCCGTTAGCCGCTCGCGCATGGTATCGGTGAAGCCCGACAGTTCGATGCGGTTGGCGCTCATCACACGGACGCGGCGCAGATGAAGTCCCTCGGCAAGGTCGAGCATGGTGCTGCCATCCACAAGGGCGTTGAAGGCATCCTGTGCCGTAAGCGTGCCGACGCGGTTTGCGAGCGCCCCGGCGGCCCATGCGGCCGAAACCTTGCGGCCAATGATGCGCTCCCCCTGGTCGGTCTGGAGCCGATAGACCCGGCTTGACTCAGTTGGGAGTCGCTTCCAGATCGGCAGCAGCAGTCCCGCGACAATGTGGATGATCGAATCCGAGAATGCCGGGACGCCGGCGACCTCGGCCCTCCAGGCGGCGGTGAAGGTCTCGCGATCAGCCTGATGCCAATGGCTGTCTTCCATCATACGTAGCGAGGCATGGTGCTGTTCCATTGGCCGGATCAGCCTGACCCGACGCTCGATCTCGCCATCGTCGAGCATAAACGATGGCGCGGGCACCTGCACGGCAGCACGCCCTGAGCGTTCGTTGACCAAAAGGATGGCGCGCGGATCATGGAGGTGCGCGACAGCTTCCTCGACCGGCACGGGTCGGTTGCGCTGGCGCTGATTTATGGTGAGGAGCCGGGTCTCGGCGCCGGTGCCCGGATGGGTGTAAATCGTCGGCCGACTGGTGACGACGAAACTCTCCGCTCGCAGCGTTTCAAGCCCAAGGTCGTAGACCCCGGCCGCGATGGCACCTTCGACCTTCGCCGTGAGCAACTGCTCGAAAGCCGCAAACAGGATGTCTTGCAGCTCGATGGTGAGCGCCAAAAGGCGATTGAGGAACGTCGTGATCGGCGGCAGCTCGTCCCTGATGCCGTTGGCGTCCGTCAGCGTCAGCCCCGTGGTCTGCTCGAACAGCTTGAGTGAGCAGCCCTCCACCTTGCCGCGAACGATCAGCAGATAGAGTTGCCGAAGAGCATCGCGCGCATAGTGCGACTCCAGATTGTCCTCCGGCCGGAACAGGCCCTGCCCGCCGGTCTGGCGTTGGCCGCGCGTGATCGCGCCCAGCGTGTCGAGGCGGCGGGCAATCGTGGAGAGGAAGCGCTTCTCGGCTTTCACATTGGTTGCGATCGGTCGAAACAGTGGTGGCTGCGCCTGATTTGTCCGATGTGTGCGGCCAAGGCCCTGGATGGCGGTATCGGCCTTCCAACCAGGCTCGAGAAGATAGTGGACGCGCAGTCGCGTGTTACGCGCAGAAAGCTCCGAATGGTAGCTGCGGCCTGTCCCGCCGGCATCGCTGAACACCAGGATGCGCTTGACGTCATCCATGAAGGCCTGCGTCTCGGCGAGATTAGCAGAGGCGGCGCGGCCCTCGACCATCAGGCGTTCGCCCTTCCTGACGATGCGTCGCGACCGACCTGTCACCTCCGCTACCATGTCGGTGCCAAAGCGCTGGACGATCTGGTCGAGCGCGCCAGGAACCTGTGGCAAGCTCGCCAGCTTTTCGATCAAGTCTGTGCGGCGCGCGACCGCCTCGCGGCTTTCGACCAGTTGGCCTTCGCGAAACACCGGCCTCGATGACAGGTTTCCTTCCGAATCCGTGAATGGTTCGTAGAGCTGGACCGGGAAGGAATGTTGGAGGTAATCGAGCACATATTCGCGCGGCGTGATGTCGACGCGGACGTCGTTCCATTCCTGCGTCGGCACCTCTGCCAGCCTGCGTTCCATCAGCGCCTCGCCGGTGGAGACGATCTGAATGACAGCTGAATGCCCCGACTGAAGATCCTGCTCGATCGAGCGGACAAGCGTCGGCGTCTTCATCGACGTCAGCAGGTGAGCGAAGAAGCGCTGCTTGGCGCTTTCGAAAGCCGAGCGCGCGGCGGACTTCGCCTGGCGGTTCAACGTGCCGCTGTCGCCGGTGATGTTGGCCGCCTGCATGGCCGCGTCGAGATGGTTGTGAATGACGGCAAAGGCACCCGCATAGGCATCGTAGATCCGCCGCTGCTCAGGCGTCAACTCATGCTCGACCAGTTCATATTCGACACCGTCGAAGGAGAGCGAGCGGGCCGTATAGAGGCCAAGGGCGCGAAGATCACGGGCGAGCACCTCCATTGCCGCCACGCCACCGGCCTCGATCGCCTCGACGAACTCCGCACGGGTCGAGAACGGAAAGTCCTCGCCGCCCCACAGGCCGAGCCTCTGGGCGTAGGCCAGATTGGCTACGGTAGTCGCGCCCGTGGCCGAGACATAGACGACGCGGGCGCCGGGCAAAGCATGGTGCAGGCGCAGGCCGGCGCGGCCTTGCTGCGAGGGCGCGACATCGCCGCGGGCTCCCTTGCCCCCGCCGGCATTCTGCATGGCGTGCGCCTCGTCGAATATGAGCACTCCGTCGAAATCCGAGCCCAACCATTCGACGATCTGCCTGACGCGCGAAATCTTCTCGCCGCGGTCGTCGGAGCGCAGCGTGGCATAGGTCGTAAACAGGATGCCTTCCGGAAGCGTGATGGTGCGCCCTTGCGGGAAGCGCGACAGCGGCGTGACCAGCAGGCGCTCCATACCGAGTGCGGCCCAGTCGCGCTGCGCGTCCTCGAGCAGCTTGTCTGATTTAGAAATCCACACCGCCTTGCGCCGACCCTGCAGCCAGTTGTCGAGCACGATACTCGCGGACTGCCGGCCCTTGCCGACACCGGTTCCGTCGCCGATGAAGAAGCCACGCCGGAAGCGCACTGCTCCTGGCGTGTCATCGGGTGCCGCTTTGACAATGTCGAGCGTGTGGTCGACTGACGACGAGCCGGCAAGAAACCCGCAATGAGCCTCGCCGGCCAGGATTACCGTTTCGAGCTGGGCGTCGGATAGCAACGTCAGGATATCGCCGGGAAGGACCGGCCGATAAGTCGGCTTTGGCGGCGCGACAGACGCCATTGCCGCGGACTGGACCAGTCTAGTCTGGTGGGCTTGAGAACCGGGAATACGGATCGTCTGTAATCCATATTCCTCGTAGATGGCATCGGTCAGCCGTGCTCCGTCGTCGGGCGCCCAATCAACCGTCTCGTACGACAGTTCGACGCCCACCGGCTCGGGCAGCTGCCCGCGAGCTGTGCCTGCGACAGTGCGGGCAAGATAGCCGCGAACCGCCCGAGGTGCGGCAATGGTCGGAACGACCTTGGCCGCTTCGGCGATCGGCGGCCGCTCTGGAACGTGCTTCTCGATCCAGTCGAGCAACGTAGCGACATCCGGCGCAAAGCCGGGCGAGGCCGGGGCGGAGGACGGATCGCCAGTCAGGGTCTTGTCGATGACCGTCAGCCGGGTCTCGATCGCTGTGCCATGCCGAGCGTAGACGGCCCCACTGATCGTGGCGGTAAAGACGACGCGGCCATGCTGCTGGAGACGCGCGAAGTCATCGCGCCACGCTGGCATCTCCGGCCCAAAGCTCGCGCTAGTGATTGCGACCAGCCGGCCACCGTCGGCAAGCCGCGCGAGCGCCGAGGCGACATGGCGATAGGCCGCGTCCGTGACGCGCCGCCCCTGCACATTGGCGAGTGCAGAGAACGGCGGGTTCATCAGCACGACGGTGGGCAAGCTCGCCGGATCAAGATGGTCGTCGATCTGCGCCGCGTCGAGGCGTGTGACCGTGAGGGCCGGGAAAAGATTGGAGAGGAGTCCGGCACGCATCTCCGCAATCTCATTCAGCAGAAGCGAGCCGCCGACGATCTCGGCGAGGATCGCAAGAAGACCCGTGCCGGCGGAAGGTTCAAGCACCCGGTCATCTGGTCTGACCGCGGCGGCGGCGACGGCTGCGAGACCGAGAGGGACAGGCGTCGAGAACTGCTGCAGCGCCTGGCTTTCCGCGGAGCGGCGGGTATGGGTAGGCAGAAGGTTCATGATCCGGCTGAAAAGCGGTAAGACCGATGCCACGGAGCCGGCCTTGCGCAGCAGCGACTTGCCATACTTGCGAAGGAACAGGACGGTCGCGACCTCGCAGGCTTCATAGGCCATCTTCCAGTCCCAGGCACCGCTTGTGTCGGAGGCCCCGAATGAGGCTTCCATGGCAGCCCGCATGACGACGGCATCGACGCGCCGGCCGCATTCGAGGTAGGAGAGTAGATGCAGGGCCGCCGCATAAACGGCCGCGGCCTTATCGACAGGCGTGGTTGCGCAAGGCGCCGCACTGGCGGCCGCCGTCGAAGACAAGAAGTTCATAGGATTTCCTCTGGAGAGCGAGACGGAGGAAAGGCCCATCGGTGCTCTCTCTGACCGCACGGGCTCAACTCGTCCCGGCCGGACACTTACTCTCACCACATACGCAGAAACGCCCAGCACTCTTGCGAGTGCCGGGCGTTCGGATGCGGAGCGCCCTATTCGGCGGCGTCTAGCTGTTCTTCCTCCTGGTCGGCCAAGGCGACATCGTTGGCAGCTGCCAGGAATTCTGGAAGAGCTTCATCTTCGCCCGCATTAGGGTCGCCTGCTTCGACAGCAAGCTCGACAACCCTCAGAGGCTCAGGCAACCAACCGGTATCGGCGAGCAGGCGTTCGGCTTCCTTGGCCATGTCGCTCTTCTTGAGGTGATCGATGAGCTGGGAGGCGCGCTCGCCAGCCCCCTCGCGAACGGCTTCCAGGATACGCGCCTTGGTGACACGGCCGAGATAGTTGCCGACAGTGGGGCGCCATCCGGCGTCAGTCATGTCGAGCCCAACTGCCCGCACGAGATGATCGGCATCCAAAAGGCGCTGCCGGACACCGTGCACTGAGATGGCGCCGTTGCCGTAGCGATCAGCTCGTTCGTAGAGGGCGTTCACGCCGAAAGATGCGCAATGGGCGAAAAGCTCAGCCTGCTCCGTGTCCGTCAGTGCCGCGAGGGCGTCCCATAGGTCGGCGACGTCACTTGGAAGACGCCTGTCCCAGCCCTCATGGCGGGCCTGGACCGAGCGCGCGTAAATCGTATCCCGAAGCCCTTCGGACTGGACCGGAAATACCGTGCCGCGGACAAAAACCTCCATCGCCACGCCTTGCGCGCTGTAACGCGAGAACACGTCACGGACGAATTTGTGAAGCACAGCCAGAAAGGCGGTTGCGGGATCGCTTGCGAGCTTGTCGCGCAGAGCCAAAGTGCGATCCGCCGTCAGTTCCGCGATCAGACGATCCGGCAAGGGCTTGATGCCATCCTCCTCATCATCTTCCGTGTCGGCCGGCTGGCCACCGGTGGTGATGACGGCCCGCTGAAGGGAGCCCGTGGCCGATAAGCCGGCTCCTTCGGCGCCGGAATCGGTCCGGTCCTCGGGCGTGGCGGGCGCCTCATCCTCCGGCTTCACAAAGGCGCGCTCGACGAGAGTCATTCCGTCCGCATCGACGCTGACGAAGACACCGGCGCGCGCGATCTCGGCCGGATCGAAGCGGACGGGGCGCGCCTCGAGCGATTTGATCGCGGTTTCGATCTCGCCAAACCGTTGCTCGATCTCATCCGACAACTCGTCGGCTTCCTCGTACTGCGCCTGCAGCTTGTTGAACTCGTCGCGCAGCGCATCGAGCGTCGCCTGTTCCTCATCGGTAAGGTCGATCGGCATGCCCTCGAGTTCCCGCAAGCCGTCTGTCACGCCGTAGGGGAAGCTCACCGCGACTTCGATCCACTTCCAGCCTTCGTTGGCGATTTCGTCAGCCGTCATCTGGAGCTTCTCGGCGACCAGCCGTTCAAGCAGCGGGACGTCCTGCAGCCACCCGCCATCATCCGACTGGAACAGATCGCGCAACACTTCGCCGCCTGCCGCCTCGTAGCTCTCGATACCGACGAACACCGCCCGCTTGTCTGAAGCGCGGACGGTATTCTCGGTCAGCATGCGGCGGATCTGGTACGGTTCTTTTGACCAGCTGTTCTTGATCGCCTCCCAGACCTGCTCTTGTCGGACAGGGTCATTGCTGACGGAGAATGCCTCGAGTTGGGCGATCGTCATGCCGTCCTCGGCGTAGACGTCGAGAAGCGCTGGCGACACGGCCGTCAGCTTTAGGCGCTGCTTCACCACGTAGGTCGAGATGAAGAACGCGGCTGCGATCTCTTCCTCCGACATGCCCTTATCGAGCATGTCCTTGAATGCGCGATATTGGTCCAAAGGATGGAGCGGCGCGTGTTCGATGTTCTCGGCAAGGGAAATCTCCTGCGCGAGGATCGGGCCCGTGGAATTGCTCACCACGCACGGAACGGCTGCGGTCTTCGCCAGCCGTTTCTGGTTTATGAGCATCTCGAGCGCGCGATAACGGCGTCCCCCAGCCGGGACCTCGAACATTCCCGTTTCCTTGCCTTCGGCGTCGAGTACGGGACGGACATGGATGCTCTGGATAAGACCACGCCGGGCGATCGATCCCGTCAGGTCCTCGATCGAGACGCCCGCCTTGATGCGTCTGACGTTGGTTTGGGCAAGCACCAGCCTGTTGAAAGGAATGTCGCGCGAGGGCGACAGGGTGATCTTCTGAACTGCGTTGGCCATCGAGGTTTCTCCGCGACGGGGGCCGAAAGCCTCTCTCCCGGTCCTCAACCCGTCACCGACTTCCCTCCGATCTTTCCCTCTCTTCATTTCTCCAATGAACCGGCGCCCGAATGGTGGCAGCGGCGACCTGCAGAACACGCATCCTTTCGATGGCTGACGCTGACTTGGCCAAGCAGGACTCACAGAGCGGGCTCATGCCGCCCTCCTCTCGTTGCCGGTGCTCAAGCCGACGGAGACGTTAATCTCTTCCGGCAAGTGACCGAGAAGCCACTCGGCCGCTTTGCTGGCCCGGCTGGCGGCACGCACGATGGCGCGGCTGTCCTTTCGCAACACTTCCAGCCAGGAGCCGACATAGTCGGAATGTCGGACTGTTGGCACGATGCCCAACGCCGCGCAGCAGAAAGCTGCGTTTATCTCCGCCACAAGCTCCTCGAACGCGTACCCCCTTGAGCCGAAAGAACCGGAGAGGTCACGGGCCAAGCGTGAAGAGTGGCCGGTGGCATGCCCAAGCTCATGCAACGCAGTGCGATGCCAGTCGATCGGCTCGAAAAATGCTTGAGGGGGCGGCACCTGAACATAGTCGTAAGGCGGCATGTAGAATGCTCTGTCGCCGCCAATGCGGAAGTCGATACCTGTGGCCTTGATCAACGCCTCGACTCGCGGCTCGATCAAGCTAGCGGGTGGCGGCGGCGATAAAGGTGCGACTTCATCGGGGAGCCCATCACATTGCTCGATATTGAAAACGGTGAAGCGCTTCAGGAACGGCATCGCTTGGGCATTCTCGCCTGTCTCGCGAGCGCGCTTCTTCTCATCGTCCGGGACAAAACGATTGGCATAAACGACTGTAGTGCCACGCTCGCCTCTGCGGACGCTCCCGCCGAGGGCGACGGCCTGTCGATAGGTTACCCACCTCTGCGTTGGGAACCCGCGTTCGACGGCGGCGCCCCACAGAATAAGCACGTTGATCCCGCTATATGTGCGATGCGTGCTGGCATTCGTCGGCAGAGCAACCGACGTCTTTGCCGCCGCGGTGCCCCAGGGCTGTACCCAAGGAAAACGGCCCGCTTCCAGTTCGGCAATTATCTTGTTGGTGATCTCGTCGTAGAGGTTTGACCGGTCGGCGGCATGGGCTCGATTGGTTCGGACAGACATAGCGGTTCTCCGCGACGGGCGCCGAAGGCCTCTCCTTCCGCTTTAACCCGTCGCGAAAAACACTCCCCTCCTCTGACTCTCCGTCGGGAGAGCCGAGGATCTCCCGACCAACGCAAAAAGGGCGTACAAGGCGGAGGCACCGAAATGTCCGTCGGCGGAAATAAGTCAGTTCGGTGCTGTAGCAGGTTCGTGGCCCTGAGACCGGTTCAACAGGGCGGCCGAAGGAGCATCAGCATAGCGCCGCCGTGAGGCGGGATGCGGGACCGACAGCCCCCGGCGAAGGGCGCCACATGGGTGCAATTCCAGCAACTCTGATTCGATCCGATCGATCCCGAACGCAGTCTGGTCCCCGATGAGATCCACGGATTCGTCGCATACCAAACTCTGGATGCCGACGGACACATCTGAACGTGCCGATTTTGGGGCGCCGATAACAAAACCTCGCCGCAGCTGACGAACGCAGATTCCTCAGTTCATGGCTAGCACCGCGAGAGACCGAGAGGCGATGATCCCGCCTGAACCCGAAAGGCCCGCAACCGAGAAGGATGGGGCTGCGGGCTCTTGTCGGAAACCAGCCCGACACGACGGTCGCATGACGAGCCAAAGGAGTGCGTCGTGCTCCCGAACTGCCGCCCGACAAAGATGTTCCAACAACAAAAAACCCGCCGGCCGGAGCCAGCGGGCGAAGTTGAAGGTTGGTCTCGGCCCACCAGGGTCGAGCGGAAATAAAGGCATATCGTGCGGAGGGGCGCCCTCTCAAATGTTAAGTGTTGCCGCTCTAAGCACAGGTTGCTGTTTTCTGATCAGGAGGAGGAGAGAAGCCGAGCTGCTGCCGCGCCATTCGACTGGGGAGTTCCGGGCGGCCAGGCTGCGTCTGATACTTGATTTGGGAATCCGGAATTTCATCGCCTCACCAATACCGATTGACGGTCCTAATCAAGCATAGTGCCCGAAGTCCCTATTGCGAAACTGCGCAAGGCGCATATTGTTTGTTGGTCGGGGTCTGCGGTCCAAGGACTTGGCCCCTGGACGCGGTGCTATTTGGTCGAGGATGGCCGAACTTCAATAGAGCCGTCCGTGGGACAGAGCCATGCAGCACGGGGCCGTGAGTAATGCGGGCATGGGGCGAGGCCAGGGTGGGCCGGCCGGTGGCGATGTTGTCCGCGAGCAAGCCGTCCTCTTTCGTCTCACCGACCGACTTTACCGGGCCAACGGCCTTGACGAGATCTACGATGCAGCGCTGGACGCCATATGCGACGCCCTCGGTTCGTCGCGCGCCTCGATCCTGAGATTTGACAGCCACGGCGTCATGAGCTTCGTCGCCTGGCGCTCTCTCTCTGATGACTATCGCAGGGCCGTCAACGGTCACACACCTTGGACCTGCAATGAGCACGACGCCGAGCCAATCTTTGTCGAGGATATTCGTCTCAGCAGTGAATCCCGGCAGCTCATCGACACGGTCCTTGGCGAGGGAATCCAAGCGCTGGCCTTTATCCCACTTGCCAGCTCCCGCGAGCTCATCGGCAAGTTCATGGTCTACTACCCGGCACCCCATCGCTTCGCCGATCGTGAACGCGAACTGGCGTTGACCATTGCCCGTCAGCTCGGCTTTGCCATCGAACGGGAGCGGGCGGAAACGACAGCAGCGCGACTGAGCGCACTGGTCGAATCCTCGGATGATGCCATCCTCGCGACGGATATGGACGGCATCGTCACGGACTGGAACAGCGGCGCCGAGCGTCTCTACGGCTACGGCCGCGAGGAAATGGTCGGACGTCCGCTCATGTCGCTGATACCGCCCGATCGCCAGAACGAGGAGCGCGAGATTCTGGCGCGCATTCGCAATGGAGAGCATGTCGGGCATTTCGAGACCGTTCGCCTGCACAAGGATGGCAGCAGCATTCCCATCTCCCTCACCGCTTCCCCGATCGCGGACGCGTCCGGCGCGATCGTCGGTGTCTCCAAGATAGGCCGTGACATTTCCGAGCGGCTGCGCGCGCAACAGCAGCGCGAGCTGCTGCTTCGCGAGATGGACCACCGCGTGAAGAACCTTTTTGCCATCGCAAAAACAATCGTCAGTTTGAGCGCCCCAGCCGCTAAAACGCCGGCCGCGCTCGCCTCCACCGTGTCCGAACGCCTCGGCGCCCTCGCGCGGGCGCATGCGCTGACGATGCTCCCCGCGACTGGCTCGTCTGTTCAGGCCGCGACGAGCCTGCATGCATTGGTCGCTGCAATCCTCGAGCCATACCGACAGGGAACTGACGAGCACCCTCGCTTCGCGATCAGTGGCATCGATCTGCCGGTGCCTTCAAGGATGATCACGCCGCTTTCTCTCCTGCTCCACGAATTCGCCACCAACGCCGCCAAACACGGCAGCCTCTCGGCGGCCGCCGGCTCCATAGAGATCGCCTGCTCGAACACTGACGGCAAGGTGACTGTCCAGTGGAGAGAGATAGGAGGACCACCTCCGGTCGCAACCGACGACGAAGGTTTCGGGAGCCGCTTGATCCGCGCCGCGGCGAGTGAGCTTGGCGGAGTCGTGCGGGATTGGGACGCCGCCGGAATTGTCCTTGAGATCACGATTGATCTCGAAAGATTCCCGGCCTGATGTCCTAGCCGCTTGTCCGGGCGGCAGCTCCAGCGGGCGCTCAGCGAAATCGAGCTGGCGTTGGAACAAACGCGACAGCCTTCTGTTTGCCTTCAGGCACAATTCAGTGCGTTGGAGGACATCATCTATGAAGTTGCGTTTGTTATCGGCCGCGCTGTGCACGGCCGTCGCCTTGGGTTTTGCCCATCCGGCGCTCAGTGCCGAAAAGGCGCAGGATTTCGTCAACAAGGCTGCCGAAGGCGGGATCTTCGAGGTCGAGTCCAGCAAGATCGTCCAGGGCAAGGCGAAGGACCAGACTGTCAATGAGTTCGCCCAGAAAATGATAACTGATCACGGCGCGGCCAACGCCAAGCTGCAGTCGATCGCCGGCGAGCAGAAACTGCAGATTCCCGCCGAAACGGACGCGAAGCACAAGAGCGATCTCGAGGCGCTGAAATCGGCCAACGGTTCGGCCGACCAGTCCTACGTGAAGATGCAGCAGGACGCGCATGCGGACGCGGTCAAGCTATTCCAGGACTATGCGGCCGACGGCGACAACGCTGATCTCAAGGCATTTGCCCAGCAGACGCTTCCGACACTCAAGATGCACCAGGAGATGATCGAAAAGATCGCCTCAGGCAAAACCGACAATACGGCAACGACCAGCACCGTACCCGCGGCGACAGACACAGACCAGAATGCATCCGCCCCGGTGCCTGGAGCGAACAGCTTTACCGAAGCGCAGGCGAAGTCGCGGATCCAGGATGCCGGCTTCTCGAAGGTCAGCGCCCTGACGAAGGATGACCAGGGCATCTGGCGCGGCACCGCCGAGAAAGACGGAAAGCAGGTTGCCGTCGCGCTCGATTTCAAAGGCAACGTTGTTGCCGGCGCTCAATAACCATTCAGAAATGGAGTGAAACATGACGACTGTCACCGGACTTTTCGATGACTATCAGGACGCCGCCGACGCGGTAAGCGAACTGGAAGCGATCGGCGTGCCGCGAGACGACATCAGCATCGTGGCCAACAATTCCGACAATCGGTATCGGCAGGACGAGACTTCAGACGCCGGTGAAGATGCCGCGGCCGGCGTCGGCCTTGGGGCGCTCGTCGGCGGCGCTGGCGGGCTCCTTACCGGGCTCGGGATCATGGCCATACCCGGCGTCGGGCCCGTTGTGGCGGCCGGCTGGCTCGCCGCCACGGCCGTCGGCGCGGTGAGCGGCGCCGTGGTCGGCGGAGCCGCGGGCGGAATCGTCGGAGCGCTGACGGAGTCCGGCGTTCCGGAGCGCGACGCTCATGTCTATGCCGAGGGAGTTCGCCGCGGCGGCAGCCTGGTGACGGCCAGAGTGGATGATCGGCTCACCGGCGAAGCTGAGCGCATTCTGCGCGGGGAGCGTTCGGTCAACCTCGACGAGAGGCGCAGCGCTTATGAAGCCGGTGGCTGGACAGGGTTCGACGCCACCGCAGAGCCCTATGATGACATCGAGGCCGAACGCGACCGCGTTCGTCGAACCACACCGCTCTAAGGAATGCGGCCCCGTCGAACTCTCGACGGGGCCTTTTCCTTGCCGGGCGTCACGCACCCGCTTGGATCGATGCAGGCGGATCAGACCCCCGCGCCTGATCATGGACAGGAACAATCGAGCAGAACCGCAGTTTGAGCGTACACAATGGCTCGAACCACTTTCAATCGATCGACAAGCTGTGAAACTCCTCAAATTGGTCTGGGAAGTTGTGTGCGAGGTAGCGCACCACCTTGGAATTATCCATCAGACGCTCAAAATAACGGCTAGCTGCCACCAGTTCCAGGCTCGCGGAGCCACGCCGTTCCACTGCCCTCAGAAACTCACTGCTTAGCCTGCCAAGTTCTGGCGTCATCGCGCCGAGTTGATCTTCAGACACGTTGGCTATCGTCGTTGGATCGAAACCCTCCGCCAGCAGAGGGCGCGGCGTAAAGGCGATAAGGATCTTTGCGTATGTGAATGTAACCCGCTCCATGGCGACCATCAGTCGGGCAATTTCCATTTGCCTAGCCGGGAGCACATGCCGCAGCAGACCGAAGATCTTCACTTTCACAAAGCAGTCCTGGAGGAAAGCGAGGACGTCCGGGCAAATCCCGCTGACAAGTTGCCGGCCTGCGCTGCTGCCTGCGGGCGACATGCCGGCATGCTTTGCTGTTGCCGCCTCTGACGTAGCGTCGTGTAACCTCTGCACCAGGCAGTTTGGGATGGTGGCAAACCCCTCGGACATGAGCAACGAGAGAAACTCTTTGTCATTCATTATCACGCGAAGCGCTTCGGCCAGACGGACCAGGCAGCGTTCCGCTTCTTCGGTTTCTCGTATGAAATCGCGCTTGCGTCTGCACGCCGCCTTGTAGGCCGGCAACAGCCTGGGCGCGAAGAGCTTCTCCTTCGACCCAGGTTGATCGGCAGCAATTTCGCGGGCGTGTCTCTGGGCGCTGCCGTGCAAAGCCTTGTAGGCAGCTTCGCGGGTCAAACGACGCTTCAACTGCACCATGGGGTCTCCGCACTGGCTCGCGCTGACAGCTTGACGAGCGGGTCGAGCGTGGAAAAGAGGTAGGTGTCCAGCTGCGCTCCATTGTTCGCGGCCAACTGCGATTTGCCGACGATTTCAGAAGCGGGGGCAATAAGGTAGTCCCGAATGACCAGGTCACCCGGGCGCATCCTGATCAGGGTGAAAATGTCGGCCACCGACTGGCGTTGGGTGTCCATGGACCAGAAAGGGTAGCCGTGGTCGGAAGCGCGGCAGCGTGCGATTTCGACCGCAACCGTGAACTCGTCGTTGATCCGCAGGAGGTCGGTCTCTCCGTCGTAGGTGGCCTTTCCGCCAACGCATCCGATCGCGGCCAGTAGGTCCCCGATCGCCTGTGTGCGCAGCGACGTGAGTCGCTCTCGCGATGTGATAAACTGCCAGTTCTTCGGCGGCTGATACCCAATCAATTCGTAGGCCTTCAGAAGGCTTCCGAAGCGATGATGATAAAAGCTGGCCTTGGGGCATTCAGGCGCAGCCTCGATGATCGAGCTTGACAGGGCCCCGTGACGCGCCAGGACCTTCTTCAGTGCAGCCAGAATCTCATCATTGCTCACGCGCAGATGCGAATAGAGCTCTCTGTGGATGGCTTGAGCCCGATCGAATAGCTTGCGATCTACAATCGGCTCGAATGCCCCTTCCGCGCGCACCCACTGTTCAGGAGGGTTGCTCACTGCCTTTGCTTTCAGCTTGCGGGAGCGCTTGTTCCAGACATTGGTGCCGACGTATTTTTCATTGGTCAAGACGCCGCGCACCGTTTCCCGCTTCCATGGTCGCTCAAGGTCAGTCAGCACGCCGCGCTTGTTCAGGAGCCTTGCCATATCGAGCTCTGTCATGTGCGTTTTGACGAACTGACGGAAGATCCACCGAACCGTTGCAATCTCTTTCGCCGGCCCGGGCACCAGGATCGTTCTGTCGGTGTGCACGCTCTTTTGCTCGTGCTCAGAGAGGATAAGTTTTGGGCGTCCCGAATGGTCGATAATCTGGCGTCTCAAGCCGAGACCTGGCTTACCACCCTGGCGGAATCCCAACCGGATCAGCCTTGCCTGCCCTATGAACGTCTTTTGCGAGAGCATGCGACTGTGCTCGGCCGCCATGCTGCGTTTGATGGCCTTGAGCACGTCCGAGCCGATACTGCCGTCGTTCAAGAACTGCTCGGCGCAGAATTCGATCCGCACGCCGGCCAGATGGCACCGGTACTCGTAGGACGCGCTTTCATCGACGTTCTGAAAGCGGCCCCAGCGGCTGACGTCATAGACAACTATGGTTTCGAAATCGGCGCGTCCGCTCTCCACGTCGGCGAGCAAATTTTGCAGGCCGGGGCGCCCTTCCAACATGAGGCCGCTGCGACCGGCGTCCTCGTACGTGGCGACGATCTCGTAGCCCATGATATCGGCATAGTTGCGGATGGCGTCTTTCTGGTTTTCGATCGAGTAGGTCTGCTGCTCTTTCGACATGCGCACATACTGCGCAGCGCGAACCCTCGGCCTCCCTTCAGGAGTGGTGCGGGTCGATGTAACTTTGTCCATCGTCTTGCGCCGTCGTGCCGGCGATTTAAACTAGCGGTCGATGACCGTGCGGCAAGAGGAACGGAATGCGCCAGTACGTCGGGCTGATCCACAAAGAGGCGGGCAGCCATTTCGGCGTGTCCTTTCCCGACTTTCCCGGCGTAGTGACCGCCGGCGCAACTGTTGACGAGGCGCGCGACCTTGCCGAGGAAGCCTTGGCGTTCCACGTCGAAGGGATGATCGAAGACGGCAAAGCGGTCCCGCTCCCTACCTCGCTCGAGCAAATCGATCCAGACAATCGCGGCTGGTCTGCGATTTTGGTGCCGCTGAAGATCGACTGAACGGCGGGCGGCTGTTTACTGTTGCCCAGCGAACTTACCCGTTTGGCAACCATGGCGTTCAACTGCCGGGAAACCTTGATTCACTTCGTGAGCGAACTCCGCCGCCGTTCCGCCGCAATGCGCCCGCACTTGGGCGAAATCGCCCCTGTTTTCAACCTGTTGTCATTTCCCTGGGGCTTCAGAGGAGTTCTAGTGATGATCATCAAGAAGGCTATTCTGGCGGTGCTGATGACCGCTGCACTTGCCGGCTGCGAGACGCAGACCGAGGGCCAGCAGCGGGCCACCACCGGCGCCCTGATCGGCGGCGCCGGCGGAGCGCTTGTCGGCCAGGCGATCGGCGGCAACACCAAGTCGACGGTGATCGGCGCCGCGAGCGGCGCGCTGCTCGGCGCCGTTGTCGGCAGCGCCACCACCCCGCAGCGCCGCGGCGAGCAGCTCTGCCGCTACCAGGATCGCTACGGGCGCATCTACACCGCACCCTGCGACGACCGGTATTACAACGGCGATTATTGATCGTGCCGGTTCTTCCTTCTCCCCGTTAGCGGACCTCGTTTCGGGGAGAAGGTGCCCTCTCGTTCCTGCAGGCCAGGAACCGTGGTGGACACATTCCACTAGCGTGCGCCGCAAAAAGTTTCTTGTGCGACGCAGCAATCAATGCGTAGATGAATTGGGCGACGTTGGCGGGTTCGGGATAACCGGAGAGCGGTTTGAGACCTGAGACAACCCACTTCGACGCCTTGCACGGCTTAAGAGGCATCGCTGCCGTTCTGGTGATGCTTGGTCATTTCCGCGAGCTTACGGCGCAGCATCTTGATCTGGCGCCGTCAGGTTTTCTCGCAGTCGACCTGTTCTTTCTGCTAAGCGGCTTCGTGATTGCCCACGCCTATGACGAGAAGTTCCGAAAAGGCATGTCTTTCCGGGAATTCGCGGAAGCCCGCATCGTCAGGCTCTACCCGTTATATTTCGCCGGCATCGGCATCGCCATGGCCAGCGTGGGAGTGACCATCGCGATGCACGGGCTAAGCTCGTATTCTCGGCTGGATTTGCTTGCGAGCCTTGCGTTTTCCCTGCTTTTCCTGCCGACGCCGCCGTCGCTTTCAGTCGGTCCAGATTTGCTTTTTCCGCTGAACGGTCCGGCGTGGTCGCTTTTCTATGAACTTGTCGCCAACGCGGTTTTCGCCGCGCTGGCCCTGAGGCTCGCTCGCCGCTCGCTGGCTGCTATCTTCGGCGTTGGTCTCCTGGCGCTTGCCCTGCTGGCCTGGCAGGGCTTCAGCCTGGGCGGCGGCGCCCATTGGGACGGCACGATCGCGGCTCCCGCCCGGATCGCCTTTTCCTTCTTCCTCGGGGTTTATCTGCGGCGATATGCGACCGGGTCAGCCGGGATGGCAATCTCTACATGCCGGTCGTGCTTGCGCTTTGCGCCGGACTGATGATCTTCCGCCCTGCCGGAAATGCGCAATTATACGACTTGGCGATGATAGCGCTGGTCTGGCCATGGCTTGTTCTGATGGCTTCCCGCTTGCGGCTCTCGGGCTTCTGGCGCGCGATCGCCCTGTTCTCCGGCAATATCTCTTACGCCATCTATGCGCTTCACACGCCGCTGATCAGGATCGTGAACATCCTGGACGAATCCGTCACTGGAACCTTGCGGAACCAGCACGGCCTGCCATTCGTCGTGGGAACATCCATTCTCGTCATCGCGGTCGCTGCGTTCGCGCACTACGTCTACGACAAGAATGTGCGGACGCTGCTGCGGCATCTGCTTTCGCTGCGGCGCGCACGCGAGGAAGTGACGCAATTCTAAATTAGCCGAGGTCCTGCCGCATCGGCGGCGATCGGACAACGCGCCAGACCAGCGATGTGCAGCCGTTGCTGATGCTACTCGGCGGGACTTGGCTCAAGCGCTGGCTTCTTACGTGCAAACCGGCGCAACACCACGCGTCCGAGCTGCTGCCCAGGCATCTCGATGAGCCTGTAGGTCACGAAGGACAGAAGACAAACCACCGGCAGCACGACCGCCTGCACGATGGCGAAGCGCAGCGGCGCGCCGAGCCCGTCGCCATAATGGTTAATCACGAAGGCCGCCACGGGCTGCAGAATGAGAAGATGGATCAGATAGATGCTGTAGGACAGTTCGCCGAGCACATGAAAGATGCCTCCGCCCAATGCGACGGCGACTTTTCGCGCCGCGGCGCCCGCCGCGCCGGGCAGCATGCGATAGAGGACCAAGGCAAAGAACCCAAGCACCAGCGCTTCGCGTATCAGGAACTTCGAAAGGCCGTGGCCGTCGCCGAAGGGGATCGCCGCGAGCGCCATCGCCAGGGCCAGATGCAGCAGCGGCCGCGGCTGGTCCTTACCCAGGACGCCCGCCAGAAGCATGCCGCACAGGAAAACCTGGATCTTCAGCGGCAGGAAGGACGGCATCGGGAAACGGACCGACATCAACTTGAGGGCCACCACCGCCAAGGCGCCGAGCGCCGCTACGACGATCGCACACCGGAGCCAGCCGAAGCGGCGCACCAGAAGCATCAGCGCCGGGAACACCGCATAGAATTGCATTTCCAGCCCGAGGCTCCAGTCGGGCAGCGGCGTCCGGTAGGCGAAGTTCGGGGAAAGGCCGAACAGGAATGTCAGATGGGCGAAAATGTTCTTCAGGCTGCTGTCGAGGTAGCGCTCGGGCGCCTGCGGCGCGCGGCCCACGAACGCGTCGATGACTGTCCGTGACTCATAAACATACGGGCCGAGCGCCAGTGCGAAGAACAGCATGACGTAGAACAGCGGCGCGATGCGGAAATAACGCCGCGTCCAGAATTTCAGCCAGGTTTCAGGCCTTTGCCAGGGCTCCTTGTCCTGGCGCAACTGATAGTGGAACACCATCAGGAAGCCGGAAAGCATGATGAAGAGATCGACGCCGAGTGCCGGGTCGCCAAGCACCGGCAGATGCCAGCCGGTCAGGAGCAGGCAGTGGCCGACCAGCACCCACAATGCGGCGGCGGCGCGAAGGCCATCCAGGCATTCGATACGCGATGGCTCTGTAAGGCTGTTGTTCATGCTGCATTGCAGCATGGCGAGCGATCCCCGAATGTCAACCCGCGATGGTCTATCAGCCGAACTTCGACAGCGCCAGGTGCGCCACACCCAGCAGATTTAGACCCAGAAGGATTTTACCAACGGAGCACCCGACTCTGGCTACCCACCGTCGATATGCTGCACCATCCAGCGGTCCGCCGCCAACATCCATGGCATGATTAAGCCCGGTCGCTGGGCAATTTTGGCCGTCCTTCTTGTTTCGCGTGCACGCCGGGCGGGCTGAAGCAGCTGAAGAAGGCGGCCTCGCCGAGGTCCGGGCCTTCGGCTGGGACAACAAGGCGTGCCCCGCGCACGCATCGGGCGAGCCGGAGCGGGCGTATGGGTTATGACGGGATCTCGGCAACGACGAGCGATAACCGCTGATGTCGTGTGCCTTCGCCAGAAAGCCTGGCTAACCTCGAGCGGCTTCGCGATCTTGGCGAATGGCTGATCTCCGACCGCAACAAGCCGCATCGCTTTTGGCCGAACGCTGCGCACCGCTGCAGCAACGGGCGTTTGGCGCATATGTTCACCGTGTAAGAATGCGACCTCGTCATCCACGCTAGTGAGCAGCTGCGACGTGGGCGCCAAGGCGTTCCAGAGAGCGCTCGAGATCAGGCGGCATCGGCAGTCGGATGCAGGAAAATAGGCGGGCTGAGCGTTCATCGGCGATCCTTGACGCCGAAACAACGCCTTCCGATATTTTAGCCACGTTGGATTTGTCGTGTGGGACATCACATGGCTTGCAGTGGGAGCAGGCATATGGCAACCGAAGTCTTTCCCGGCCTTGACTGCGCTTCAGAAGGGAATGTCCGCACAGCCCGAAACGAGTGTCGAGACACGTTTTCGCGTCCCGTTCTCGTCGATGACGAGTTCCTCGGCGCTCGAAGCATAGGTTGCGTCATGGACGCGATCGAATTTCTTGAGGAATGGCCGATTGAGCAGCGAGGACGGCTGCACTCATGCGCCAGCGAAGTCTGCTGTGCCGCCTATGACGGACGACGTCCCGCCGATCACGCGCGACAAATATTCATTGCCTGGGCTCGCGATGCAGGGATCGCCGTCGGCCTATCATTGGATGCGGAGGCCGCTGCAACACCGGTCACTGGGCAGCGGCAACGAACTTAGCCATTCCACCACGCTCTGGAACCTGGGTGGTCGGGGCATCGGGCGAAGCCATCGGTTCCTCGGATGGCGGCTGCGGTTCTTACATGTCCTGCTTCTGGGTATTTACTGCAATCAGCCAGTTGGTCCAAGGCCTTCGCCAGTATGGCTGGCCCATCGAAGTCGCTGTCTCCAGCCTTCATTAAGATCACGACCTGCGCCGCCTCACCTGCTATCGACTTTATAGTCACTCCATGCGGAAGCACTGACGGGAATGCATGATTTTACATCGAAGCCTCACCCGTTCCGCCCTCCCCGATCTCGCGCCGATATGCAGTCAGAACGATGTCGTTGCTGTAATTCCCGAAGCCGTTGCCGAAGATGTTTATTCCGCCATAGTTTCGATCACACCCGGGAAAGAGGCGCGGGACTTCCATTTGCGGTCCCGAAGTCCGTGTAGCGATACTCAACAAGCGCTCCATTTGCCCGCGAATGCGAATTCCAATCCGGCACGGATAGTCCACCCGGTTTTGGTCTTCGTCCTGGGCTGCAACGTTGCCGGATCAGCTGCGTTGAACACTTCCTGAGTTTGCGCGCCCTAGGCCGATCTGGTGATTGGCTTCCGTCAGGCCGACCGATGGCCGCTGACTCACTGGACCGCTTCAAATAAGCGAGCGCAGTATCTTGCCAGGTTCTTCGTCGACGCGGTAGCAACGCCGAGCAAAAGGCCCCGTCTAGCGGCGGCTGGCGACGAATACCAGGCTGACAGCGGTGCCGTCGGTCAGCACTGCGTAGGCGAGCCCCAAGGAGCAAGCACAGCACGAAGCGCGGCGACAAGGATGCTGATTGCGATCCTGAGACGGCGGCGGTTTCTCCCTTAGTATGCTAGGTCTAGTGCAGCACGAAGCGGTGGGGCCAGCGTTGGGCTGCTAGCGGCCGGAATGTCCAGCGCCGGTGATAGCCGTCGATCTGCGTTACTCCACCGTCACCGATTTCGCCAGATTGCGCGGCTGGTCGACGTCGGTGCCCATGAACACGGCGGTGAAATAGGCGAGCATCTGGATCGGCAGCGCGTAGATGATCGGCGAAATGATCTCCGGCACGTCGGGCAGGATGATCGTCTCCATCGTCTTGATGCCGGCCTGCGCCGCGCCCTTGGCGTCGGTGATCAGGATGATCTTGCCGCCGCGTGCCGCCACTTCCTGCATGTTCGACACCGTCTTTTCGAAGATGCGGTCATGCGGCGCGATGACGATCACCGGCATGTTCTCGTCGATCAGCGCGATCGGCCCGTGCTTGAGCTCGCCGCCGGCATAGCCCTCGGCGTGGATGTAGGAGATTTCCTTGAGCTTCAGCGCCCCTTCCATGGCCAGCGGAAAATTGGTGTCACGGCCGAGATAGAGCACGTCCTTGTAGCGCGACAGCTCGCGCGAGATGCGCTCGATCTGCTCGTCGAGCTTCAGCACCTGGGTGGCGAAGCGCGGCGCTTCGGAAAGCTCACGCACCAGCTGCTTTTCCTGATCGGGCGAGATCGTGCCGCGCGCCACGCCCGCGCGCACCGCAAGCGCAGCCAAGACGGACAGCTGGCAGGTGAAAGCCTTGGTCGAGGCGACGCCGATCTCCGGGCCGGCAAGCGTCGGCAGCACGACGTCGGATTCGCGCGCCATGGTCGATTCCCGCACATTCACGACGGCGCCGATCTTCATGCCGGCCTGGCGGCAATAGCGCAGCGAGGCAAGCGTGTCGGCGGTCTCGCCCGACTGCGAGATGAAGAAGGCCGCGTCATTGGCCGAAAGCGGCATTTCGCGGTAGCGGAACTCGGAAGCGACATCGATATCGATGGGCAATCGCGCATAGCGCTCGAACCAGTATTTCGAGATCAGCCCGGCCAGATAGGCGGTGCCGCAGGCCGAAAGCGCCAGCCGGCCGATCCTGGCGAAGTCGAACGGCAGGTCGAGCGGCTTCGACTTGCCGGAAACGAAATCCACATAATGCGCCAGCGTGTGCGAGATCACCTCCGGCTGCTCATGGATTTCCTTTTCCATGAAATGCCGGCGGTTGCCCTTGTCGACCATGAAGCTGGTCGACAGCGACTGCTGGCGCTTGCGGTCGACCTTGCTGCCGTCGATGTCGTAGATGGTCACGCCTTCGCGGCGCACGACTGCCCAGTCGCCGTCCTCCAGATAGGTGATCGAGTTGGTGAAGGGCGCCAGCGCTATCGCGTCGGAGCCCAAAAACATCTCGCCATCGCCATGGCCGACGGCCAGAGGCGGACCGTTGCGGGCGCCGACGATCAGGTCCTCGTCGCCCTGGAACATGATCGCCAGCGCGAAGGCGCCCGAGAGGCGCTTAAGCGCCGCATGCGCGGCTTCCACCGGCTTCAGACCCCTGGCGAGCTCGCGCGCCACCAGATGCGCCACGACCTCGGTGTCGGTCTGTGAGGCGAATTTGTAGCCGTCGCGGGTGAGCTCGTCGCGCAGCTCGGCGAAATTCTCGATGATGCCATTGTGGACGATGGCGACGCCGTTGGAAAAATGCGGATGCGCGTTGGTCTCGTTGGGCACGCCGTGCGTTGCCCAGCGCGTGTGGCCGATGCCGATCGTGCCGTCGAGCGGCTCGTCCTTCAGTCGGCGTTCGAGGTTGATGAGCTTGCCTTCGGCGCGCCGGCGACCAAGTTCGCCCTTCTCGATGGTGGCGACACCGGCCGAGTCGTAGCCGCGATATTCAAGCCGCTTCAGCGCGTCGACGATGAGCGGCGCGACCTGCGAATGGCCGACGATTCCAACGATACCGCACATCGTACTTGCCTTCCCTTCAGCAGAAGATCGAGCTGGACATTCAGCGCAGATACTAACTCTGCCTCGCAAGCAGCTGATCGTTCATTCGAAGGAACGCAACACGGTCTGGACACCTTCCGAAGTCCACTCAGTGACTGCGGCGCAGTCCCCAACCCAAAAGGGCTCCGACTTTGAATTTGTCAGACCTCCTGCAGGAATTCGGCGATCGCGAGCTGTCTGGCGAGGACGCCAGACACAACTACCCTTGCCTATCGGCGAGTTGTCATGCCAGCGGCGACGGGCAGAACCGTGGGGCCGATTATCCAACGCATTTTAACATATGTTGCCGACCGAGGTCTGATGCGCCCGGGCATTGGTCCATGGTGTGAAACGATTAGGCCGCCGCGTCATTTGGGAGACTGTCAGAAATGTATCTCTCAATTCAGCCCCTGGCGGGCGGCCTTTCAGTGCAGCCGCCGCGACCGTCCGGGGCAATAGGGACCGTGAGGCAGGGGTGCCAATTCCTCAATATCTAAACGACCAGACGCTCAGCTTTGAATGTCCGCGATGCCACCATCTCATCGCAAGGAAGGGCTCATGGTTCAAGGTCATCTCCACATTCGAATGCCCGGCCTGCGGTGCAACGTTGCGTCTTGGCTATCCAGAAAAGCTGCGAATTTTTGAGCGCCACAAGCACCTCGTTGGTCGACCAGCTGACCGTTGACAGGTCGGCTCAACACCGGCGGAGCCGAGATCGCTTGGCGCGACCATCGTCTGTTTGCACGGCGATTACATCCCCAGGTGTTGATAGTTTGAGGCTAGCCGACCTTGCCCAGGGTCGGTTAGGCCCGACGGTTCGCCAAACGCACCCCAACGTCGCAACTGTCGGGCCGCCTATAGGGACACCATCGCCGATTGTATTCCTCATCTTAGAGGCAACTTGGGAGCGAAATCTCCCGCTGGATATAAGGCAAGACCATCGAACATTCCATCCCCAGCTGGTACCCGAACGCCGCCTGGTTGCCCAGGTCGCGGATACCGACTACTTGGATGCGCACATGCTCATGCCAACCGAAGCTTTGGCTTCAGTATTCGGCCCGCCCAAGGATCTATGTTGAGACCGCTGCGCATCGAGCAAGGCTGCTCCTACGCCTGATAGAATTCCCGATACCATTGAACGAAACGCGGAACTCCAATCTCGACGGGGATCGTGGGCCTGAAGCCAGTTGACTTCTCTAGTGAGCTGACGTCCGCGGAGGTAGCCAAAACGTCGCCGGGCTGGGGGGCATATGGTTGCGGTTGGCCTTTCTGCCAAGTGCACCCTCCAGAACTTCGATCAATCGGTTGAGCTCAACTGGGGAATTTCCGCCGATATTGTGTATCCTGAAGGGTGCGTTGCTGCTTGCCGGATCAGGTGCCGCGCTACTCCATTCTGCATTGGCTCTCGCGGGCTGTTGCATCACGCGGACCACACCCTCGATGATATCATCGATATAGGTGAAATCACGTTGCATGTTGCCATCATTGAAGACGTCGATCGGCGCGCCGGCAAGTATGGCCTTCGTGAAGATGAACAGGGCCATATCCGGCCGGCCCCATGGCCCATACACGGTGAAGAACCGTAGTCCCGTCGTCGGGAGCCTGAGAAGATGGCTGTAAGAATGCGCCATCAGTTCGTTGGCTTTCTTGCTGGCGGCGTACAGACTCAGTGGATGGTCGGCGGAATCTTTTTCCGAGAAGGGCATACGTGTGCTGCCACCGTAGATCGAGCTCGACGATGCGTAGACCAGATGACGAACAGAAGCGTGCCGGCATCCCTCGAGGACATTGAGGAACCCTTTGAGATTGCTTTCCCCATACGCGTGCGGATTTACCAGCGAGTAGCGTACTCCGGCCTGTGCCGCGAGATTGACGACGATCTCGGGATCGACTGAGCCGAACAGCGCCGAAATACGGGTCCAGTCCGCGAGATCGGCGTGCTCGAATTCAAAATGTGGAAATTCTAGCAGCCTATCGAGCCGGGCGCGCTTCAGGTTGACGTCGTAATACTCGTTCAAGGAATCGAGCCCGACGACTTTCCATCCGTCGCAAAGCAGCCTCCGGCAGAGATGAAAGCCGATAAATCCGGCTGCTCCAGTGATCAGAACGGGCCTGCTGACGGTCATGCATATCCCAAAGCTTACAAGTCAGACCAACCTCACGAACGTTTTGCATTTCACGTCTGTTGAACACGAGACGCATCATCAGAATGATCGATGAAAGTTTCGCCACGCCGATCGATAACCGGAACATCACTTTTAGCTCAGGCAAGCCATGCTCCCGGCGTACTTGAAGGCAACTGCGGCGGATCACGACCTTGATGAGGCACCTCTTGCCCTGGAGGAGTCCAGGTGGACTGACGTGGCTACCTACGCACTGGACGACGGCGGACCGATCCTGCGCCCATATCCGCCTTTGCCAGGCGAATTTGCGGAAATCGGGATCGCTCATCATCTTGAAACCATCGTGAGGCGATACCCCGACAAGGTCGCGATCCATGATGGCTCGGAGCAACTGTCATATTCGGCGCTCGGCGCGGCGGTTGAAAAGCTGTCGCGCCGCGTTGCAAGGTCTGCGGCGCAAGGCAGCCCGGTCGGTATCTGCCAGCCAAGTTCCGTCTGGAACGTCGTTGCCATGCTCGCAACGATTGCCGCCGGGCGGATTTCAGTGCCGCTGAACGCAAAGGACCCCGACGCCCGGATCCTGGAGATTGTGTCAGCGGCCAGGCTCTGCGCGATGCTGGGACTGGGCCACAGGCCCGGCGACCTGCCGGCGGACGTCGAATGGATTGATGTGGGCGCCGACGCGGACGGTGACCTTTTGGCCGCGCCGCTTCCCTCGCCCTGCGTCGATCAGCCGGCGATCATCCTTTATACGTCGGGCAGCACGGGGCGTCCCAAGGGCATAGTCAACAGCCAGCGCGCCCTGCTTTGGCGTGTGCAACAATATGTCGATGCATGTCACATCAACTCGGACGATGTCTTTCTTCCCCTGACAGGCCCGGCCACGATTGCCGGCTGTCGCGAAATTCTTGCGGCCGTCCTGACAGGCGCCACCTTGCAGCTCGTCGATCTGGAAGCGATTGGCCTGCGCGGCGTTTGCGCCAGGATCAAGGACCAGGGCACCACAGTCACCTACCTGGTGCCGGCCTTACTTCGCGCGCTCCTGTCCAGTTCTCCCCTCGAAACGTTCAGTTCGCTCCGGGTCGTGCGGGTCGGCGGAGAAAGAGTCCTCTGGAGCGATATTGCGCTTCTGCGCAAAGCAGTTTCGCCGGGTTGTCTTGTCCAGATTGGCTATTCGTCGACAGAGACCACCGGATCACAGTGGTTCTTGCCCCCGCAACCGGCAGACGCCGAGGCGGATGTGCCGGTTGGGCGTCTGTTGCCGGGCATAGCCTTTGCGATAGTGAACGAGCAGGGACGTGCCGCACTCGCCGACGAGACGGGCGAGTTGGTGATAAAAAGCCCTTATGTGCTTCTCGGGCACTGGGAAAATGGCGCCGTCCTTCCCGCTGATCCCGACCCCGTTGACCCCAACCAACGGATTTTTGCCACCGGCGATCTTGTGCGATTGGGTGGCGATGGCCTGTTGAGGATCATTGGCCGAAAGGGTCGCCAGATAAAGATCAACGGCCGCCGCATCGAGCCAGCCGAACTCGAGAGGGTAATGCGATCGGCCTCATTCGTTCAGGAAGCAGTGGCGGTGGTGACGGAGACAAACGAGCTTATCGCGTTCGCAATCCCGAATAATGCTGCCGGCCCACGTTTCACAGACGATCTTCGCAGGCTGGTTGCAGATGCGTTGCCTTCGCCCTTGCGGCCGCTGCGACTTCACCGCGTGGATCAGATCCCCCGCCTTAGCGGCGGAAAGGTTGACCTGGCGAAACTTGCAAAGATGGACCATCTGGCAAGGAAGCCGACGACCATTGCCGATCCGCCAGGTCCAGGAAATGATTTCCAAACACGTCAGCTGGTGGAAAAGGCGTGGCGCAAGGTTCTCAACACACACGTAGCAGCAGGGCGATGGGACGAAGCCGGAGGGGACTCACTGAAACTGCTGCATTGCGTCATGGAGATCGAGACGCTCATCGGCCAGGAACTGGGCCTCGAGGGCTTCACCGTTTCGATGACCGCGGATGAGATGGTCAGGGCGGTAGTCGCGGCGCAGGTAGCCTCTTACGGCAAAGCCGCCCCGGAGCATGATCCGCCGCTGCTTTTTCTATTTCCTGGATCTGTCGGTTACGGTCCAAGCCTTGCCGCCTTCGCATCGGCGATGCGGGCGACCGCAAAGGTCGTACCGGTTCGCTACCCAGGTCTCGCGATGATCCTCAAGGGTCAACGCGACCTGGCAAGCATGACCGATGCTGCGGTCCAACAGATCAACCGTGTCCAGCCATCGGGGAATGTCCGGCTACTTGGCCACTCGCTGGGCGGGGCGGTCGCAATGGAAGTCGCCGCCCGCCTGCTTGAGGCCGGCCGGCCCGTGAGGTTCGTGGGGATCCTGGATACCAGCCTCGAGGGTGAGCGCAGCCGCCTTTGGGATACGGTTGCACGCACATTGCGCAGACTACGCTCCAACCGTATCTCGTTTTATCGCGTTGCCTGTCGCGCACTCGCGAAGATCACGGTCAGAATGGGTCATGAAAGCCGTCTTGCAGACGCGATCGACCGTTACACCGATGGCCAGTTCAACGGGGCTTGCTTCCGCATCAAGCTTGAGCTGCAAGAGGTGCTGCGGGCTCAGGCGTTCTTCCACTGGCTGAAGGAACCTAAGCCAGCACTTCCAATCCATGGCACGCTGTTTCGCTGCGCCCGCCCGGGCATGTCCCTCGCCATCGGATGGGATCGGGTGTTCAGCCACCTTCAGGTTGTTCCAGTCGTCGGCAGCCACATCGATCTGGTCGCCGAGCCACATGTCGCAACCAACCGACCGCTGATCGAGAAGGCCGTTCTGGAGACCTATACGGCGGTCGAAACGCTTCGACGGGGGGGCTAGCAAGCATGATTTCGAAATTCACAAGGCAAGCATTGGAATTGGACGCCGCCACAGAAGCAGACCGCATCATTTCATCGACGCGCGAACAGGTTCTGGTTACGCTTCGGCGGCGCGGCGTGGTGGTCGGGCTGTCGGGTGGCATCGACAGTTCCGTCGTCGCATCCTTGTGTGTACGCGCCTTCGGCAAGGAAAAGGTGCTTGGCATACTGATGCCGGAGCGAGACTCCTCGGGCGACTCGCTGAGGCTGGGACGTGTCATCGCGGCCCAGCTCGGCATCGCCACTCTGGTCGAGGACATTGCCCCGGCGCTCGATGCCATAGGCGCATACCGGCGGCAGAGCGAGGCGATCCGCTCCGTCGTTCCTGACTATGACGAAGGTTGGAAATGCAAGCTGGTGCTGACCTCCATTCTGGAAAGCCAGGGCCTCAACATCACCCGTCTTACGGTTCAAGATCCGAATGGGAGGACCAAAACGGTCCGGCTGCCTCCGGCAGCCTACCTGCAGATTGTCGCCGCGACCAACTATAAGCAGCGCATCCGCAAGATGACCGAGTACTACCATGCGGACCGTCTCGGTTACGCTGTTGCGGGTACACCCAACCGGCTCGAATACGACCAGGGTTTCTTCGTCAAGCAGGGCGACGGCATCGCCGACGTGATGCCGATCGTGCACCTGTACAAGACACAGGTCTACCAGTTGGCTGAATATCTCGGGGTGGACGAGGAAATCCGCCGCAGGCCCCCGACCACCGACACGTTCTCCCTGGCGCAAAGCCAGGAGGAGTTCTACTTTGCTTTGCCTTACCAGCTCACCGATCTGTGCCTTTTCGGCATGAACCATGGGATAGGAGCCGACGAGGTAGCGGCGGCGGCGGGCCTCACCGGCAGCCAGGTCGAAAAGGTCTTCAAGGACATCGAAGCCAAGCGCCGCGGAGCGCGTTATCTGCACTCTCGCCCTTTGCCATCCGTTCCGATGGACGTGGACTGAGCCGATGTGCGGGATCGCCGGAATATTAGCGCTGAACGCCACGGCGAAGCCGCCTTCCCGGGAGGCCTTGCTACGCATGGCTGCCGCGGTTTCCCATCGTGGTCCAGACGAGCGGGGGCTCTACCGTGACAGACGTGCCGGCCTGGCGCATGCCCGTTTATCCGTAGTCGATCTCCAGCACGGCCAGCAGCCGCTTGCCGATGCAGAAGGCCTGACCTGGATAGTGTTCAACGGCGAGATCTTCAATTACCTCGAGTTGCGGGACCGGTTGATCGCTCTTGGCCATCGGTTTCGCACCCGCTCCGATACCGAAGTCGTCCTGCATGCCTATCAGGAGTGGGGACAGGCCGCGTTCGAACGGTTGAATGGCCAATGGGCTTTGGCGATCTGGAATGCGGTTTCTGGGCGCTTGGTGCTGTCACGCGATCGCTATGGCATCTGCCCTCTGCATTTTTGCGAGCACGGCGGCCACCTTTTCTTTGCCAGCGAAATAAAGGCGATTTTCGCGTCGGAGGCCTCCATACCGCGCAGCCTTGATCCGGCGGGCCTTGACCAGACCTTCACCCTGTGGGCGGCTGTCGCTCCGCAGACCGTATTCCAAGGCATCCGCGAGGTTCGTCCTGGGCATGTCCGCGTCTACGACAAGGGCGTGGCGCACGAACAGGCATTTTGGCAACCGCGCTTTCCGAAAATTGGCGACCAGGACGAGGATCGGTTCAGAGGCTCCTTGAATGAAGCCGTCGAGGTGGTGCAGGCGGCTCTGGAAGCCGCGACGGCCTCGCGAATGACGCAGGCCGATGTTCCGGTCGGCTGCTATCTGTCGGGTGGGCTCGACAGCTCCCTTGTCGCGAAGCTCGGAAGGCGCTTCGCCGGTGAGCGTTTCCACACCTTCTCGCTGCGTTTCGCCGATGCCGAATATGACGAGACCGATTTCCAGCGTCTGGTTGCCGCGCGGACGGCAAGCGAGCACCACGAAATCGTTGTTTCGCGGGGCGACATCGCAGATGTCTTTCCGGACGTGGTCCGCCACGCGGAGCGGCCAATCCTCCGAACCGCTCCGGCGCCGCTCTTCCTGCTTTCGAGGCTGGTCCGCGAACGCGGCATCAAGGTGGTGCTGACCGGGGAAGGCGCCGACGAGATGTTCGCTGGCTACGACCTGTTTCGCGAAGGCAAGATTCGCCGCTTCTGGGGACGCCAGCCGACGTCGACGAGGCGCGCGCTCCTGCTTCAGCGGCTTTATCCTTATCTCTCGCGCTCTCCCGTCCATGAGCAGGCGCTGGCGCGGCAATTCTTCGGGCGCAACATTGCGGCTCACCAAGCGCCTGGCTTCGCGCACGACACGCGCTGGCGCACGACGAGTGCAATCAAGCGATTGTTCTGCCCGGATATATCCGCCGCCGTGGAGCGCTCCGACGCCGTGACCGAACTGCTCTCGATGCTGCCGGCAGAATTTCGCCGCTGGAATCCCCTCGCTCAGGATCAGCACCTGGAGATCCAAACCTTGATGTCGAGCTACCTGCTTTCCGCGCAGGGCGACAGGATGTTGATGGCTCACTCCGTCGAGGGCCGCTTCCCCTTCCTGGACGATAACGTCGCTGCCCTGGCAAACAAACTCCCGGACGCTTACAAGCTGCACGGCCTTGATGAAAAACATGTGCTGAAGCGCATGGCGGCGCCCCTCCTGCCGCTGGAAGTCGTCGCCCGAAAGAAGCAGCCCTATCGGGCTCCGAATGCGCTCAGTTTCTTCGCCAGCGACGCACCGGCTTACGTCGGCGATGCATTGTCCGAGACGGCACTGCGTGCAGCTGGCGTATTCGACGTCAAGTCGGTGACCAGTCTGGTCAGGAAGTGCCAGGCCAAAACCGGCGGCGGCGATATGTCGAACACCGACAACATGGCTCTGGTGGGAGTGCTGTCGACGCAGCTTCTCCATCAGCAATTTGTAGCGGTCAGGCCCGGTAGCGCAGTGGTGCCGGACCTAAGCGTCGATGTCGACTATGAGAACAGGCAAAGGGTGCCAGCGTGATCCACGATGCTGTACCGCTCCTGCAAGACTATCTCGTCCGGTCGGCCGGCCGCCTCGCCGACAAGGTAGCGTTGGTCTGCAACAGGCAACGCCTCACCTATGCCGAAATCGATGAGCGTTCGAATGGAATCGCACGCTATCTAGCGACCGCTGGCGTGCAACGCGGCGACCGCGTGATGATCTTCGCCGACAACACAGCGGAGACGGTCATCAGTTTCTGGGCGGTGCTGAAAGCGAACGCAGTCGTGTGCATCGTCAACCCGCTCACCAAAAGCGCCAAGCTTGATTATCTGCTCAATGACTGCCGACCGGCGGCGCTGATCACCGACCAGCATCTTCGCTCGGTATTCAGTGGACCTGCGCACACGTGTCGATCGTTGTGCCAGGTGATCGTATCAGGGCCGATCGAGGAGGACGAGCTCAGCCGGCTGCCCAGCGCCGTACGCTGGGAAAAGGCCGCCGAAAGAACGTCGGCTGGTCCGGAACGCAAATCGATTGACATCGATCTCGCCGCCATCGTCTACACGTCCGGATCCACCGGCGAGCCCAAAGGCGTGATGCTGACGCACCGCAACATGACCGCCGCATGCACTTCGATCGCGTCATATCTGGAGCTTCGC
The DNA here is from genome assembly GCF_003952445.1 of Mesorhizobium sp. M2A.F.Ca.ET.043.05.1.1. Taxonomy (NCBI): domain Bacteria; kingdom Pseudomonadati; phylum Pseudomonadota; class Alphaproteobacteria; order Hyphomicrobiales; family Phyllobacteriaceae; genus Mesorhizobium; species Mesorhizobium sp. M2A.F.Ca.ET.043.05.1.1. Next base: position 1,686,245 of record NZ_CP034446.1, on the reverse strand, counting down.
GAGGACGAAGTCATTCTCAACGTCCTGCCTCTCGCCTTTGACTACGGTCTCTATCAGATGCTGATGGCCTTCCGCGCCGGCGCCCGGCTGGTTCTCGAGCGCTCCTTCGCCTTTCCGGCGCGGATCCTTCAGATCATCAAAGACGAGAAGATCACCGGCTTTCCCGGCGTGCCCACCATCTTCGCTTCGCTGGCGGAACTGAAGTCGCTGAAGAACCATGACTTTTCGAGCATCCGCTATGTCACCAACACCGCCGCCGCACTGCCGCTCAAGCATATCGCCATGCTCAGGGAGCTGTTTTCGGGCGCCAGGATCTATTCAATGTACGGGCTCACCGAGTGCAAGCGCTGCACTTATCTGCCGCCCGAGGATCTCATTCGAAAGCCACTGAGCGTCGGAATAGCTATCCCGAACACCGAGATGTGGATCGTCGACGACAAGGACCGACGGGTGGAGCCCGGCAACGTCGGCCAGCTCGTCATCCGCGGCGCGACGGTGATGAAAGGTTATTGGGGCAAGCCGGAAGAGACCGCCACGCGGCTGAAGCCGGGTCCCTTGCCGGGCGAGCTGGTGCTTTACACCGGCGACTACTGCCGCATGGATGCCGAGGGCTATCTTTACTTCGTCGGTCGTGGCGACGAGATCATAAAATCCCGGGAGAGAAGGTTTCCCCGAAGGAAGTCGAAAACGCGCTGGTGAACATTCCAGGCGTCAAGGAGGCTGCCGTGGTCGGCGTCCCCGATGAACTTCTGGGCCAAGCTGTCAAAGCCTTCGTAGTGCTGGAGCAGGGCGAGCGTGCAGGTGAGCGGCAGCTCCAGATGGAATGCCAGAAGCGGCTCGAGAACTTCATGGTCCCAAAGTCCATCGTCATTGTATCCAGCCTGCCAAGGACGGAGACAGGAAAACTCAAAAAGGTTGCGCTTTTGTAGCCGCGTTGGGGTGCACACCGTATTTAGTTTTAACCGGAGAGCGGATTATGGATGCGATTTCGGCAACGAAGTTCGAGGGCGAGATTTACACCAGACAAATCCGCGATTTTCTGGCGTCGAACTTTTACATCGCCGACGTGAAATCACTCAGCGCCACGCAGTCGCTGCTCGACCAGGGCATTGTCGATTCCACGGGCGTGCTCGAGGTCATCGGCTTCATTGAAGAGACCTTTGGCATCATGGTCGAAGACAGCGAGCTACTGCCGGAGAACCTCGATTCAATACAGGGAATAGCGCAGTTCATCGCCCGCAAGAGAGCATGAGCCGGTGAATGTTGCGTCGCAGGCGAGCTTGGCGTTCGGCGCTTCGGTGAGGAGTGGGACCCAGGCAGCCTCCGCAGATCAAGACGGCAAAACCGCCTCTGAACTTCCTGGAATCACCGGTCCTAAATCCGCGGTTTCGCGTATCCAAGCACGACACGCGCCTCGCCGGCGCCGTTGCTGACGGTGCGAACGCCGTCGTAGCTCCTGCTGCGCTCGAACAGACCTGCGACCTGACGCTCCTGGCCCAGTCCTACCTCGAACAGAAGCGCGCCCCCAGGTCGCAGATAAAGATGCGCATCTTTGACCACGCGCATGTGGATAGCGATGCCGTAGGGTCCGGCCGCGAAGGCTTCACGCGGCTCGAGAGTGATCAGATGTGAGCGGTCGCCCTCTAGCCGTTTGTCCGAGATGTAGGGCGGATTGCAAACGACAACATCGATCGAACCTGGAGCCACCAGGGTGGACAAAGGTTCGAAAAGATCGCCCTGTATGACCGACACTCGGTTGGCCAATCCGTGATGGGAGACGTTGCGGCGCGCCACCTCGACACAACTATCGGTAAGATCGCTGGCCCAGACCTGCGCCGTAGCAACATGATGGCCGATGCCACAGGCCAGATTTCCGGCGCCGCAGCACATATCAACGACACGCGGCGCCGGCAGCTTCATTTGACGCAAAAGGTCGACCGCGGTCGAGCCTAGCAGCTCCGTCTCCGGCCTCGGGACAAGGGCGCCTGAGGAAACCAGCATCTCCACGCCCATGAAGATGGTGCTGCCTTTGCTGTAGGCGTGGGCGACATCGATATCCTCGCTCAAGACCTGCCTCCATCCTCGAAGCCGAGCGGTCGCCTGGGCGACGTAGCGCTATTGCGCTGCCGCGCTTTCCATCTCGTTGTTGAACCGGACCTCGATGGTGTCTCCCGGCGCTACCTCGGTGTCCTCGTCCGATGCTTGCTTGCGCCATTGCCCATCGACGTTTCGGACGATCGTCATCTGAGCTCGAACGGTTTCGCCGGCGATCGACAAAGGCGCGGCGGTCGCACCCAAGGGCTGGAGTTTCTGGCTTGCCGCGCGCAGCCTGGTGCCGATATCGGCGAGGCGAACCTCCGTATCTCGCAACTCGTTCAACAGACCGATGCGCCTTTGGTTCTCGTTGCGTTCGATTTGCCTGACAAAGTCTTCCTGCTGGCGCTGCGTTCGCATCAGTTCCACCGAGGTTTCCAGCGCACGGGTTGACGAAAGCAGGACGGCGCGACGGACATCGGCAAGTCTGTTGTTAGTGAGGTTGCCAGCTTTGAACGCCTTGGTGACCTGCTGCAAATCGTCTTCATCGGCCTTCACTCCGGCCGCTTCATCCTGTGCGCGCTTCATCAGCGTTTCGATCTGCGCTGCAGCATCCTTTGCGCCCTTTTCGACAAAGCTCTGTTCTTGTTTGAAATTGTTCAAGGAGAGCTTTAACGCTTCCGCTTCGGCCTTCGCCAATCCTGCTGCCAGCGCCGGGGCAAGGGGCGATCCCTGTGGCGGCTGGGTGTCGAAGTTTTCCTGCTTGTCCAGTTCGGCGCGCAGGCGGGCGCTGTGAAAATATTCCCTAGTGTATTCGCCCCAGATCATCTCGTAATCACGTCGGAGATCGATGGGGTCCGGGCCTGCCTGGTTGGTGCGCGCCCGCAATAGGCTGAACCCGCCGGCGACCGCGATTGCCTGTCGCACCGTCATGAGCGGACGATAGGCCTGCTGTCCGGGGGTGAGCACGTCGCCGGTAACATAGATCGGGCGATACTCGGCGATTGTCGCTGTCACGTCGCTCGGCCTTACGACCGCCATCTGTTCGCGACCGTCCGGCGCGCGGACGTGAAAGATCTTGGTCGGCAGGATCGTTTGCATTCGGCTTTGCAATTCTGGCCGCGTCAGGCCACCGACGGAAACCGCGCCGACTTCAGGCAGCACGATCGTGCCGTCCACCTGGACGACCGCGCGTTGGGTCCGGTCTGCGATGGAAGCAATTCCGATCTCGACCGTGTCGCCGGGCGAAATCCGATAGAGGGACGACGTGTCGGCCGCCACGGCCAATGACGCGGTGCCTAAAACCGCGAGAACCGCAACGGAGAACCGGCTATGGCTGGCCATTTGAAGCGACCTCCTTCGGAATTTGACATTCGCTTGAATCGAAGCATGCGACCTGTCGCGGAGCGTGTCCCCGGACATGCCGCATGCATTTGGCGCCAATGATACGATACAGCCTTTTGCGTGCTGTACGAGAATAATGGAATGCGTCGGCGCGATGGCCGGCTTGGGCGACGCAAAGGAATAAGCGCGTACCTTCGCTGACCGCACGCAGCCCACGGGCCGAGGGTGCAGTAGGCACCGCGGCAGTGCGGCAGGAAGAGTGGTCAGCTTCACGTCATGTAGCCCATTTCATGGCGCACCAGCCCACGGTTGAGACGCGCCCGCCACCACGCAATGGTTCGTTTCAGGCCCTCGCGCAGGTCCGTGTGCGCCCTCCACCCGGTCGCGCGCTCAAGCCGGGACGAATCCGCCAGCAGCGCGCGAACCTCGGAATTTTGCGGGCGCAGCCGGCTCTCGTCGCGGCGCACAGGCTTGTTGGAGCCGCTCAGTTCCACCACCAGATCGAGCACGTCCGAAATGGTCACGGCACGCTGGCTTCCGGCGTTGTAGGCATGGCCGAATTCGAGGTCAGCCGAACCGGCGCTAAGAAACGCCGCGGCAGTGTCTTCGACAAAGGTCAGGTCACGGATCGGACTTGTGTCTCCCACCATGATGGCCGGGCAGTTCGCATCGATCGCTTGCCTGATGAGGGTGGGAACGATCGCACGCTCGCTTTGCCGCGGCCCGAAGGCATTGAATGGACGAAGCATCACGACCGGCACGTCGAAGGAGCGCGCGTAAGACTCGGCCATCATATCGGCTCCGATTTTCGAAGCTGAATATGGCGACTGCCCCTGCAGCGGATGGGATTCACTGATCGGCATCGTCAATGCGGTGCCGTAAACCTCACTGGTGGATGTATGCACCACACGCTCGGTATCCCACTGGCGTGCCGCTTCCAGGACATTGACGGTGCCCATGATGTTGGTCTCAACATAGGACTGGGCGGCCGCATAGGAATAGGGGATAGCGATCAACGCGGCGAGATGGAACACGACGGACTGGCCGCGGACGATCCGATTCAAGAACGCGCTGTCGCGAACATCGCCGCGAACCAGCTTGAGGTAGTTGCGGATCTCGTCCGGGAGATCATCGAGCCATCCATGGCTGTCGAAGGAATTATAAAGAGCCAAGGCAGTCACATCGGCTCCGCCGCGGACCAGAGCCTCAGTAAGGTGCGATCCGATGAACCCATCCGCTCCGGTCACCAGAACTCTTTTGCCTTTGTAGTTCATGATCAGACAATCCCTGCAGCACCTTGATTCGAACCGCCAAAATCGCGACTACGTTTCGCTTGGACGCCCCGCCGTCATCCCAAGGACAATGAAAATTCCTCGAACGATCATTGCCGCATCCGACACAAGTGTCCGGCGCGCATAGTAGGAAAGATCAATCCTGGCTTTGGTCGGAAACAGCACCTCTCTGTAGAAGGCTGTTGGCTCGACATCTCGGGGATAGAAGAGCGCCTCGTGGCGGAACTTGATCTGGGCAGGACCGAACAAGCCTGGCTTGTATTGCAGCACGGCTTCGTAGCCGTCCCTGAAGCAGTCGGCGAACGACAAGCTCTCCGGACGAGGGCCGACCAGGGCCATTTCGCCCTTCAGTACATTCCACAGCTGCGGCAGTTCATCCATCTTGCTGGAAGCGAGAAACCTGCCGACCCTTGTCATGCGCTGGTCATTGGCAAGGGTTAATGCGAGGCCCGCCGCATCGCATCGCGGATAGAATTTTCGAAACTTGTACATTCGAAAGAGCTGGCCGCCCACGCCTATGCGGGTCTGCACAAAGATCACCGGGCGCCCACCTTCCAGCAGCAGAGCCACCGCAACAAGCAGCATCAGCGGCGAGAACACGACGAGGCACGAAATTGCCGCGAGGACATCCATGGCGCGCCGGGCAAGCCCGTGGTGTACCGACCTCGTGGCGAGCCGATGAATGGGCAGGTCCATCGCGTTCATGCAGCGGCCCCTTCACGCGTGCTCCTGACGAGTGTCGAGGCCAACGCATCCACCACGGCTTCCACGACTGGTGATGTGATCTGGGGATGCAGAGGAATGGTGAGCTCGCGTTCGGCGAAGCCTTCCGTGCACGGCAAGTGGACACCTGGGCAACGTTCGCGGTAGAGCGTCATTTGGTGCACGGGGGAGTAGTGGATCGTGGTCTGTATGCCTTGCGCACGCAGCCCGTCGATCACGTCTTGCCGGTTGACGTAGGCCGGCAAGAGAATTGGCATAATGTGGTATGCTGAGGTGCGGGGCTCGCTGAACGGTATTGAAATGTCCGGGCACCGCGTGGCGATGAGACGGCGGTAGAGCGCAACAAGAATGCGCCTGACGTCGTTCCACTCCTGCAGATTGCGCAACTGAACCAGGCCCAGCGCGGCCCGCATCTCGTCCATGCGGTAGTTGAAGCCCAACATCGTGACGTCGTATTGTGGGGTACGACTGTTCAGTCTCTGATGGGTCCCCGTTGTCATGCCGTGGCCGCGGGCTTGACGGATGGCGTCGAGTAGATCCGGGTCCCTCGAGATGACCGCGCCGCCTTCAGCGGTGGTCATGTTCTTGTTGCCGTAGAAGCTGAAGGCCGCCCCGGCGCCGAAAGTGCCAACTTCCTTGAGGCCGGGTGCGTGCGCTGCATCCTCCACGATGCAGAGGCCGCGCACGCTCGCGAATGCCTGCCAGTCTTCCTTGTGGGCCAGATAGCCTGCGAAGTGGACCAGAATCACGGCTCTCGTGCGTGGCGTACATCGGGCCTCTGCGTCAGCGACTGACATGAGAGGAACGTCGTCCGACTCTATGTCCACGAAAACCGGCGTGGCGCCGACATAGAGCACGGCGTTCACCGTCGCCACGAAAGTCAACGAAGGAACCAGCACCTCGTCGCCGGGTCCAATGCCAAGTGCGTGCAGGATGAGGTGAAGGGCTGCAGTGCACGAGTTGACGGCAACGCAATCATCGGCGCCATGCATCGCCGCGAATGCCTCTTCAAACGCCCGGACCCGCTCGCCCATTGTCAGCCAGCCGCTGTCGATCACTTTCGATAAGGCGGCCTTTTCCGGCACGCCCAATACGGGCTCACTAACCAGGAGCATCACAACCTCCGCTGAACTCGCCTGGTTTTAGACAGCTTCATGCTGCTGCGACCTCAATTGACGCCGACTGCTCCTCCCACGAAGTAGCCTGCGCTTTCTGGAAGTCCTCGACGCGACCGATGTCTAGCCAAAGACCGTCGTGCTTAAAGACATGGACGGGCTTGCCGCTCTGAAGCATCTGCAGCATTAGATCGTCGAATCCAAAAGGGATTCCCGACGGGATAAACTGCATGACGCCCGGATCCATGCAGTATATCCCCATACTAACCAAGTGTGAGAGCGACGGTTTCTCGCGAAAGACCTGGACGGTATCATTGACTTCGTCAATAACTCCGAAATCCATCTTGGTGATGCGCGAGGCAGTCGCGATGGTTACGAGGTCATTGTGTGCCTTATGCGCTGCCACGAAGCGGCTGAGGCTCAAGTCGGTAAGCACGTCGCCGTTGAGAACAAGAAACGGCTCATCCAACTCGTCCCTGATCAGGGACAGCGGCCCGATCGTCCCCAACGGCTCCATCTCCTGCGTGTAGCGGATCTTGATATTCCATTGCGAGCCGTCGCCGCACACGCTACGGATCAGATGTCCAAGATAGCCGGTCGTGACATAGACATTCTCGATGCCGTTGCGCCGCAGCCATTTAAGCAGCAATTCGAGCACTGGCCGGGCGCCGATCGGCATGAGAGGTTTCGGCAGCACCGAGGTGAACGGCCGAAGCCTGGTGCCCATTCCGCCGCATTGAATAACCGCTTTCATACGATCCTCCCGCACAAATGACCGACACGGCCAGTGACCAGAGTTTTGTCGATGACCGGCCTCTACGGACCTGGTCCCCGACCTCCTGCGAGAAAATTAGCCCTCTGACAGCGGCCTGTCGTCGTGCGTTCGAATGGCGATCTGTTCGTTGCCAATACGGATCATGTGCCGGCAAATCGAGGCCGAACATCGTCAGGTCGCGCCAGGGCGATCTCCTTGACGTGTCCTGCGGACACCTTTGCGATGACCTTCTCGAAATTGTGAGGGTCGTCGCCGTTTACTTGTATCAGGGGCCATCCCTCCCGGTTCAAGCACTCGCCGACCTGCCTTGCCAAGTCAGCCTGCCTCAGTCCCCTTTCCACCCCGAGTTCGAACAGCAACACCTCGAGAAATGGTTGCTGCGCATATCGATCCACAAGGCGGCGGCGCAGAGTTTCTTGCGGCGCGTCCAATTGAACCAGGATATCCGGCCTCGGCAGGAACGCCAGGGTGTCGCGTATTGCGTCAACGCTGGGATTGCGCGCGAAAACCAGCATCGCGCACAGGGCCTGAATGAGGCCTTCCTCGAAGATAAAGCAGCCCTCGGATTCTTGCGCTTTATGCCAGGACTCGCACAGCAGAGCGATGTCGACCTTCATTCGCCATGACCAGGTGCGGCTTCGAAGAGGGAGGGACGCCAGGAGACGCGCAGCGACACTGTTGTTCGGCAAGGTGGCCAGCAGGATGGGACCGCAAGTCGCGATCTTCCGGCCGATCCTGCCTATCCCGTGGCGCGTTTCGGGGACGTCTTGCGATGCCGATGCTTGTTCAATGAGCCGATAGCCGTTCACGGTCTTTACGCTAACGCCTCGTTCAGCCATGCCATGACAGACGCGGCGTAGGAGTGTGGTCTTGCCCGCGCCAGGCGGCCCGAATAGTTCGATGATCATGTCCGTGTGCGCGCCCCTGACAATCCGATCAGCTTTTCGCGGAGCTTTAGGTAGAATCCGGACCACGCCAACATTCGTTTGGATGATTGCGGTTCCTCGCGAGCCCTGTGAAGTCGTCGAACTGGATCACTTCGTGCCGGACTTGCACAGGCCGAAGAGTCGGCGGGCGGTCATGAAGGGCATGAACCCACCTGCTGAAGCCGTCGTATGTTCAGACGATGCGGGCCCTTCAAAGACGGGTTAGACAGAAGCCACCTGGCAAACAGTCGAGCGCAGGAGCCGCATGCACATGCAATCCGCCTCAGCCCCCTCTCCTCCCGGGCACGCGCTCTCACATGACTACCGCCTAAGCCATGCTGCCCAAGGCTGCGGCGCCATATACACCGCTACGTTTCAATCTGGCTATTACGGTGCGCTTTGGGAAAAAATTGAGAGACCCATCGTTGAGGAGATATTTCGCTCTGCAGGGGGGCCAGATCGTCGTTGCCTCGACTTTGCCTGTGGTACTGGCCGAATCACAAATGTGGCCGCGAGATTTTTTGGGACGGTCGTTGGGGTCGATGTGTCAGAACCTATGCTTGCAGGCGCGACGCCCTGCAGCAATGTGCGCCTTTGCCTCATCGACATTACCAATGAGCCGCTAAACGAACGATTCAACGTCGCTTCGGCTTTTCGGTTCTTTTTGAACGCAGATGAGGATCTGAGACGCCAGGCGCTGCTTGCGCTTCGAGAGCATCTTGTTGAAGGTGGTCAGCTTGTCTGCAATATTCACCTCAATGCAACCTCGCCGGCTGGGGTGGCCTCAAGGCTCCTCAACACGGTTGTCGGACGCACAAAATACAACACGCTAAGACTTGATCGCATGGAAGAGCTTCTGGCTGATGCGGGTTTTCTCGTCGAGAAAGTCATTCCGTACGGCTTCCTTCCTCGGCCTGGCCGGTTTGCCCCGGGCCTTTGCGAAGCGTTGGTGGAGCCCGCAGAGACAATGAGCAGGGCGCTTCAGATTCCTGCGCGACTTGCAGAAAGCTTCATCGTCGTGGCCGCAAAGCCCAAGCCGTCGCCATATCCGGTTTGATGTTCTCCTCGCACGCCGGCCTTCTTTCGCTTCCTAGCCTGATCCCTCGCAGGACCTGCGCCTTTGGGGGTCAGCCGCTTTCATTGGTGCGCTACAGATTGTCGAGTGCTTCACAGAAGTGCCCCGCTTCCGCTTGGCCCAGTGTCGTTCAAAAGGAAGCGTGGCCAGTCTGATGTCCTGTTTTTCTGGTTGGCGCCCGGATGGTGGCGACCAGGACGACCAGAATAGGCGCGGGTCTTTGAGCTCGAGCGGCTGCAACCGCCGCCTGCAGAATGAAAGAGAAACACGGACTGGAGGCAAGCGCCTGGCCCCACCAGCATGACCGGGCTCGATATGACGGCCTCCTCTGCGGCATGGTTAACACAAGGTAGCTTTTCTTCTTGCCGACGAATGCATTAGAGGTGCATAATCAAACCTGCGTTGCATCGTTGGGGATAGACCAACCGTGGGTAGCAGCTTGGTGCCAGCAGTATCGGGTCCGATATCGCTGCGATCGATTGGCGTTGAAGCCCCAATGTGCGCACGTGTGTGTGCGTTGGGGTAATATGTACAGGATTGTCATTGCCGATGATCACGGACTTTACAGGCGTGGCTTACGGCTGGCGCTTAGCGCTGGCATCGAAGACGCGGAGATACTGGAAGCTACGTGTTTTGACGCGGTTGTTAGCCTTCTGGCCGAGCAGGAGTGCGTCAACCTCGCGATGCTCGATCTGAACATGCCGGGTCTTTTCACCCAGGACGTGCTGGGGGATGTCCTGGTGGCCTACCCGAACACTCGGTTTGCGATAGTTTCCGGCAACGATTCGCGCTCGGAGATTCTGACCGCCCTCAATGTCGGCCTGCACGGCTATATCGTGAAGTCGCAAAGTGACGACGAAGTCGTGCTGGCTGTGAAGGAAATCCTTTCGGGTCGTATTTATGTACCGGCGCTGCTATCGCGACCAGGCAGTCACCAGCAACCCATTGATGCCCGCTACGGCGGCAGCAACGCCAGCGGTGGCTCTCTCGAAAGGCTCACACCCCGGCAAAAGGATGTGCTACGGCTGATGGCGGAGGGATACTCCAACAAGGAAATAGCCCGAGATCTCGATATCGCCGAGGCTACGACGAAGATACATGTTGCCGCAGTCATGCGGGAATTGGGAGTTCGAAACCGAACGGAAGCGGCAGTTCTGATAAAGACCTGGCTCGGTTCGGTGTAAGCTAGGCTTGAACTTCCTTGGACGACATTCGAAGCGAATATCGGAACCCGTCCTCCCGAACCTGGAACTGCGAGGAATGTCCGACCAGCGGCGTTCCATCGACCCCAGGACCATTGATCCGAAGCCTTGGCGCGTGATCGGAGCCGCGCGCCGGCGGCCCGTTTCTATCCATTCAAAAACAATGTCGGCGCCTGTCTCGCCTGAGTTGAAATCCCAGCGCACCTCAACCGCGCCCGCAGGGTCGCCCAGCACCCCATGTTTGACCGAATTGGTGGTGAGTTCGTGAATGATCATGGCAAAACTCTCCGCTGCGCCGCCTGAAATCTTGATGTCGGCCCCCGTGATTGTCGCTTTGCCGCCTTGCAAGAATGGCCGTAGTTCCTGACCGACCAGATCACGAATCGTCGATGATCCACCGGCGCTGTTCGTCAGCAGCAGATGCGTCGCCTCGAGCGCCCGAATTCGGTCAATCAGCGTTGCCTTGAATTTGTCGACATCGCCGTCAGGCGCGCCCAGCATCTTCACTATCGCCGTGATGACGGGGAACAGATTGCTGAACCGGTGGCGCTGCTCCTGCATCAACTTTTCTTGGCGTCTTACCGCGGCTCGCAGCAGCGTGGTTTGGCGGCGCTCCGTCAGGTCTGCGGCGATCCCGATACGCTGGTCACGGCCGCCTTGGTCTTCTTCGCGGCCCCGCAAGGCGACCCAACGAACCTGGCCATCCCCGCGCTTTATACGAATTTCGACGTCGTAATTGGCTCCCGGCCGCACCTTTCCTGGAGGCGATGCCAGCTTGCCCCAGTCCGCTGGGTGGACGATGGATGACAGATCGGACAGCGGGCGGGACGCGGCCGGGGACAAGCCAAGAATGTCCCAGAACTGACGCGAGCCTGCGATGACGCTTTTGTCGTACTCTATTCGCCAGGTGCCCAGTCGACCGGCCGACAACGCGAGGTCGAGCCATTCGTTTTGGGCTCTAAGCGCCTCTTCGGCTGCTCTGCGTTCGGTTATGTCGTCCACCACCACAAAAAGGCTATCTGCCGGGATCGCGTCCGAGGCGGAAAGAGAAAGCGTTACCGAGGCCCAGAGCGTGCTGCCGTCGCTTCGGGTCAGGCGAATTTCCGAACCGAACCAGGGCGCCTGGGACCTCAAGGCATTGAGCGAATTCTCCAGCAGCGCACGATCGTCCTGATGCACAAGCTCATCCAAGCGCTTCCCAACAAGATCATCTTGGCCGTAGCCGAGAAGAACACCGAGGCGTTTGTTCACCCCAGCAGCACTCCGCGGTCACTGGCGGTTGCAAAGCCCAGCGCGGCTCGCTCGAAGGCCCGGCGGTAACGCGACTCCGCAGCTTCGACAGCAGCGAGCTTGACGTCCATCGCGGCCCGCAAGCCCTGACGGGATCGATCGAAAAGCATCGCAATCATTCCACCGGAAAGCACGAGCAGGATGGCGCGTGCCAACTCATCGGCAAGAGGCTGATGCTTCATGATCAGTCTTGCGCCAAGCCCGGCGGCGGCCAGCAACAAAGTTGCTGCGGCTGCGATCCTTCGATCTTCAAGGAACGCCATGACAACAATGGCGGGCACAAATTCGAGGAAGGCCAGGTCTGTGCCACCCGCGTGAGAAATGCCAAACTCAAAGAGCAGCGTAGCGACCACAACAGCCGTCGACGCCAAGTGTGTCGGCGACAGGATCGGACCTCCTCGGCAACTTCCTGCGGACCTAGCTACAACTTTTGGCCTAATCCGTCGAGGTTAGACTGGAGAGCGTGCACGTAGTTCGCTTGCCAGCTTTCCCATCCAACGAAATCGAGGCTTTATTAAGCCGGCTATATCGCCCTTGGGCGAGATAGAGAATAACGACGAGGAGGAACTATCCATGGGTCTGAATAGCGGGCAAAGCGGCACGGGATCGATCGCGGCGCCTGGGATGGGGCCGGTCGGCTTCGGGGGCAGAGCAGCGACCAACCCCGCTCGACGCGCCCCTCGCACCACGGCAAGGTCAATAACGGGCAGCACATGCGCGCGCCCGTCGCTCGATTCGGCGACCGGCATGCTTGAACGCATGGGGTGCGGGTGGCTTGTGCTGAGTGAGGCAAGAAGAGTACTTGAGTGGAACACGGCCGCCGAAACCATCCTGCGGGCCTGCGACGAGTCCCTTGATCCGCGCAGCGATCTGACGGCAGCCCTGAGGAGCCTGATAGCTGGCGTGCCGGCTCACTTTGCTGCCGGATCGCTTTCCTGGATCGTCATTCGCAATCCTGGCGATCGGCCGATCATCGTGAGCGAGGAAGGCGCCGTCACTCCTGATGGGTCGATCCTGGTGGCGCTCCTCGATCGCCAGCCGAGGACTGGCCCCAATCCAGAGACCCTACGAAAGATGTTTGGATTGACCGGTGCCGAGACGCATTTGGCATTGCGTTTGGCGAGCGGCGATGCACCCTTGGAAATTGCCGAGCGCAGCAGGCTGAGCCGAACCACTATCCGCACCCAACTCGCGTCGCTGTTCGCCAAAACAGAAACGAGGCGTCAGGCGGAATTGGTTGCCCTTTTAGGGCGCATATCTGTGCTGCCGTAGTGTCCAAGGGTCCGGCGGCGCTGGTTTTCGCAGTTCGCCGCCAGTTCAGGGCTCACCACCCAGACATAATCTCAATGAGGCTTGGATCGACGCAAAGTCGAGCCTCATTGAGGTAGCTTTTTGCGGATCTGCACGGCATTCACGTCGTGAACAGAGCATAAAGATTTCCGTGCTCACACCACGGTGAACGACGATGCTGTCAAGGGCAAATGATGCGAAAGGGCGGCAAACTGAATTTGATGTGCACCGCCGATCCCATCGCTGTCGAAAGAAAGGGCTCCGGTCGAGCTGTTGTAAATAATGTGATCGGTGCTGTCATGTGCACTCGCGCCCACGTGAAACTGTCCTGCGGCTAGAGGGCCCACATGAAGTCCCGTGAACACCTTGTGGTCGAGCTGGATCTTGTTATGGATCACACTGAAATCGGCGACCTTGGCGACATCACCGATCTTGAGCACCGAATCGAAGACGAAAACGTCGTTCCCACCCCTCCCCGCAAGATGTCGTGCCCGCCGCGGCCGTTGATGACATTGTTGCCTGCGTTGCCAGTTACGGTCTGGGAGAACTCATTCCCCGTCAGGTTGATTGCGGCGGTTCCGGATGGACTGGTTGTTGCGAGACGCTCGATCGCCGATCCAGTCGAGAGTGCATAGGTCACTGATGCCAGCACGGTATCGCGGCCACTACCGGCGAGCTCAACCACCTTGTCGCCAGCGTTGTTGACGTAATAGGTGTCGTTGTATCCGTAGCCAATCATGGTGTCTGCGCCGGTGGTGCCATGAATTACATCCGCACTTCCGGTGCCATTGAACACGTGATGACTGGGCGACGTGACGGTGGATGGAGCGCTGGTCGAGGGCGTGGAAGTAACCGGAGGCGTTGTGGTGGGCGCAGGCGCATCGCCGGAGTGGTTCAGATTGTCCACGCTTTTGTTATGCTGAAGGAAAAACGCCTTAAGCGCCGGTGATTGACCAAGCGCGGTGTCGCCCTGCTGAGAGCCCCAAGCATATGCGTAATCGAAGGCAGGTGATGGCACCAGCTTGGCAAAATGGTCTATGATGGTCTGTTCCTGCGCGGCAGTGGGAACGACGTATCTTCCACCTGTGTCGGTATTGTAGTTGCCGCCGCCAAACGCCTGGTAGCCTGGGATCATCTGGCTCACCGGGATGCCCGCCGCCTTGGCGGCAGCGACATAGCGGTCGATCATGTTGTAGTCGATCACGCCGCCGGTGCGCACCGGATAGGCATCCACCCCGAAATAATCGATATGGGTGTTGGCGGGGTTGTATGTGTTCGAAAAGTCGGGGTTCGCAGAGGTGCCCAAACTCATCATCGTTATGTAGGTTTTGGTGCCAGGCAGATGGGAGTGGATCCAGTCCGATTCCGCCTTTAGATTTTCAGCGCTGGCATAAGTGCCCCATTTGCCGGTGGGGTCGGGCTCATCAACTAGGAAGAAGCCGAACACCTTCGGGTTGCCGATGAAAGGCGTGACCTTCTGGATAAAGGATGCGGTGGTCCCGTTGGTCTCGCCCAGCCAGACCAGTCCCTTCATACCGGCAGGTAGGGCGTTGAGCTGGTCGACAGATGATACATCGGCCAAGTTGAATCCCGCTGTCGCAATGTCGGCGCCCGATCCGCCAGACGTGTAGTGGAGAGTGGCCATGCGCATTTCCTTCAGCTGTTCGACAAAGCCCTACACCCTACCTATTGGAGGCCTAAATTAGCGCCAAATCAAAAACGGTGGGCGCGTGAGAGATTTCTTGATCGCCCGGCGGGGGTGGCGCGCACGTATCGCAGACCGGCAGAGCACCAAGCGTTGAAGCGCTACGCATTGAAAGAAGGCCATACCTGCATCATGTCCGGCAGGCTCTGCTTATCATGCCTCAACGGTGATCACCTCATCCTGGCGACACTCCGCATATCAGCCGCGACGTAAACGTCCTCCCCAGGCATGTGATTATGGGGTCAGTGTGTGCGAGGTCGGCCTTATTTGCTGCGCCGCTGGCGCGAGCCGATAAACCCAAGGCGTCAGGGCGCGGACAATTGGCCTGCGCACCGGCGTTTCGATGAAGCGACAGACAAGAAAGGAGGCAAGCAGGACCCCACCTGACACGACAAGAAAAGCAACGTTCTTCCCAACATAGGGAGCGAGCGCATTCAACGAAATATAGCCGATATACTGATGCAAGAGGTATAATGGGTAAGTAAGTCCGCCGAGCAGCACCATAAGCTTTGACGGTCTTATGATTCTCCCGAACGAAACGGCACAGACAAATATCCCAAAGACCACTGTATTGGCGACAACGAGATCAGCGGACGAAAGCGAGACGCCATAGTGCTCCTGCATCCAGGCTTGGGGAAGCACCATGGTCTTGTAGGACAGCAGCAACGCGGCAGCAAAAAGCAGGAGCGCTGCGGGAGAACGTCCCCTTGCAACCAGGTCTTCGGCCAGAATGCCTCCGGCGAAGAAGGGCGCATAATCCGTGATGAAAAGAAGTCGTATCGCCGTGTTTGCGAACACGAGTTCGTTGCCTGCCGCGACCGCCAGCCACCCAGCTACGATCGGCAATTTCCAGCGCTGAAAGGCGCCCGCCAACATCAGCATCGCGACCCAGCAATAGAATAGAATTTCGACCATGATCGACCAGTAGACGCCGTCCATGGACTGCCGGCCAAAAATTCGAGCGAACATTGTCAGATTGGCGATATAGGTCGCAGCGTCGGTCGGGAGCCGCTGATCCTTGGCGACAACCAGAAAAAGGAACGTAGCCGTCATGCACACGAGAAACCCGGGATAAAGCCTAGCGAAGCGCGCGACAGCGAATTCTTGCCAGGTTCGGCCTTCGGCGGACCAGGCAATCACGAACCCGCTGATCAAAAAAAAGAGATTGACCCCGAGGTTGCCATAGATGGCGTAAGGTGCTGCATAAGGGTAGCTGACATCGAGATTTCCAGCGATCGCGCCGCGGAAAAGATAGTGGTAAAGCATCACTGCCAGAGCTGCCATCAACCTGAGCAGGTCGAGCGATGTCATCCGCGAAGTGCCTACCTTGCCAATGGACGCCATAACCAGCTCCCGCCCCGCGCTCGACGATCAGTCGAGCTCCGGGGCTATGCCTTTTCAAGGACGAAGACCTGCTCGCACGAAAGGAGCGGAAGGATACTGAACGATCTGACGAGCTTGAGGCCAGCCTGCGAGAAATCTTCCCGGGCGACACTGAAATCGACAGGATGGGGCGCGGAAACTCTGCCCGTGATCATATTCCGCAGTTTTAGTCGTATTCTCTGAAATCGGGACGCCAAGCCGTAAGAGACGATGAGGCGGCGACTCGTAACGCGCGCCAGTTCATTGATGATCTTGCGCCTGAGATGCGGCGGGATGAGATGGATCAGTCGAAGGCAGATCACCGTATCGAAGCTTTCGTTGGCCATTGGCAACTGGGTTACATCGCATCGTACGAAACCCTGGAACCCAGGTCGGCCCTCATATGCGGTCTTAGCCAAGGCCATCATTTCCATGGAAATGTCAGCTGCCATGACCTGGCAGTCGTGCCGGATAAGCACGTCGGCGAGCTTTCCGGTTCCGCAGGGAATATCCAGTATCTGAGACGGCAGTGGAGAACAGGTCTCCAGCGCCTTGGCGATGCAGTTCTGCTCCCGTCGTGCGATGACGTAGGACGCAAAGGTGGACAGCTTCAGGCGTCCGGCATACCCCGCTAGATACCGCTCCGCAAAACCAGGGTTTTGATATCTGGGTTTGGTCGCGAGTTCATAGGCCGCGACATCGGCATCGTAATTGACCGGCTTCGCGAGGATTGCTCCTGCAGCCTCATCTGTTTCGCGATCCTGGCCCATTCGCCGGCTCCCATTCAGGCCCGGTCGGAATTTTCTGTCCAATACGTTCATTGAAGCACAGCCTTTGCTTTTTGGCGGCAGGACATCCGTTGCCGATGAAGTCTGCCAACTATGACGCCGAGTCTTGTGGGTTCGACGTGGTCGAAACTCTTCCAGGCAAATCGCTCCGACCCAACTTTGTTTGCAAAACGGCCCCGTGAGTAACCGCTCGGCCAATCCGGACCGAGATTTTGAGATGCGACGCCCATCGAACCCATGCTGATGTGGCCGACAAGATCGACACTATCGCGGGGGTAAACTTCCAGATGGGTGTGCCCGACGCATCCCCCGAACGGATGACGACTGGCGATCACTTATGGCTACCGTGATGAAGAAGGGCGCTGCCAAAAGGCCGTTGCGGGGACAGATCGGAAAGAGAATGCCAGGGCGATCCGGAAGCATAGCTACTGAAGCGCCGCCAGTGGCCTCTCTAGGAAAGCCGGATTCCCCGAGGATCTCCCTATTTGGTCCTGCCGAGAACGCGGAATTCTTGGCGACTGTCAATGGGGCTGCGAGCGGCGTTGACCTGGGTGCGAGAACGCCTGGCGAAACTCACGGTTTGACCCAACGGCTTTCGCACGCGAGCCTTTGGGCATTCTTCATTTACATGGCGGGCGCCGCTCTGACCTTCGTCACTCAAGTTGCCATTGCGCGGATGGTCGGACCGGCAAGTTACGGCATCTACGCCTATGTCTTCGCCTGGATCGCGCTATTGTCTTACGGCGCAACGCTTGGCTTCCACGTGGCAGTCATGCGGTTCGTGCCGACCTACCTGACCACCAAGCAGCCGCCGATGGCGCTGGGTTTCATCATGCTAGGTGCAAAGGCCTGCATTGCCGCGGCGCTGGTCATTTCGCTCATTGGCATCTTGCTTGTCACCCAAGAGGCCCACGAACTCGATCCGGAACTGGCCGGCAGTCTATTAATAGGCATGGCGACGCTCCCCTTGGTCACCGTCTATCTTGCGGGCGGGGGTCTCGTGCGCGCGTTTGAGGCGTTGATATCTGCCCTGCTCCCCGAGCGGATCGTGCGGGACGGACTTGTCCTCACGCTTCTCTGCGGGGCAGCGTATCTGACGTCATGGCGTCTGGACGCCGTGGCGGTGATGTGGATGTTGTTCATTGCCTCCGCCGTTGCGGCGTGCATCACAGCTTTTGCCAGCTGGCGTCATTGGCCAGTTGAACTGAATTTCGGGAAGCCGGCCTATGCGTTTCGGGAATGGTGGCCTTCCCTCCTCCCGATCGTGATCATGGTTTTCATCGATACCCTGATGAACCGGACAGCCGTGATGCTGCTTGGATGGGACGGTTATGTAAAGGATGCAGGCATATTCTCGGCCGCAGCGAATATGGCGATGCTCATTGCTCTGCCGCGGGTTGCGGTGAGCAGCGCGTTCGCACCCACGATAGCGCGCCTCTCAGCGCACAACGACGTGGCGAGGCTCCAGACTGTCTTTGCCAAAGCCACGATTCTGTCTTGCGCGGGGGGGCTGGCGCTGGCGATGCCTCTCCTGATGTTCACCGAGACGATCTTTCACTTGCTTGGCAACGGATTTTCCTCCGGCGTGGAGCTGACCCGAATCCTCGTGGTCGGACAGTTGATTGGGGTCGCCGCCGGGCCGCAGCAGCAACTTCTGACCATGGCAGGACACGAACGCGCGGCCGCCACGCTGATGGCTGTTTCGGCAGTCATCAACATCTTGGGATGCATAGCGGGCATAGCCCTGGATGGAGTCGTGGGGGCAGCTATCAGCACGAGCGCGATGCTGATTTTTTGGAGCATTTCACAAGCGGTCTACATCCACGTCCGCCTTGGAATTCTGCCTGGCGTGGGATGGACGGTGAAGGCGCGTGTGCGATCTGAACAGAGTGACAAAGTTCTGTAACAAAGCCAGCTTCTGTTGGATTGAGAGATGATACTGGAAGTATTCGGGCCCTCAGGAGCTGGCAAGACGACTTTCACGTCCGGGCTGGTGCCTGTTCTGCGCTACCACGGGTGCCCCGTCGTGTTGCAGATCGGGGACCGGCGGCATCCAATTAGAAGAGCCGCGTTGAAGCTGGCTTATGGCTTGCATTCAAAATGGGTGGGTCAAAATCCGCTGACCACCGAGATATTCGAGCTGTTACCACCAAAAAGCGACCTCTGGGCAACCCGCCTCAAATGGCATTTCGAGCTCCTGATACAGGTATGGAATGCCGCTCTGGCTTCCAACGAAACGATCTCGATCTTCGATCAAGGCATGGTTCAATTCGTCTGCTCGCTGGTTATGTTCAGCGGGGTTACCAACCAAGAAAAGATAGCGCGCGCGCTAGACCTTGTACCCAAACCGAATTTACTCGTCAGATTACAAGCGCCAAGAGAGATTCTCGAGTCTCGGCTCAGGGAGCGCCAGCGACACCTCGGCATCGTTCAAAGGCTCCTTGAAGTCGATCTTCAGACCAGCCTCGACAACATTCGGCACGTCACTCTGGTCGGAGAGCTCGCGGAATCGTTTGGCGTGCCAACGATTTCTATCGACAGCTCGCACGCAAGTGGGCGCGCAGCGGCTCTCGACATGATAGCAAGAGACGCGATCGAAACGATGCAGGGCTCATTCACAAAAAGAGCTGACGTTGAATTCAGATACGGCAAATTACAAGCGACAATGAAGTAGAAAAACATTGAATACGTGAGTTTAGCTCCATGAACCCCCGTCAGTTATTCGGCGTTATTGGAATTCTAATCTATTTAAATGCCGTCTCTTCAGATGTGGACGGAGCCTCAGGTCCGCAGGAGATATCGACAGGGTTCGTGGCGCCGGTAGCGATGCAATTGCCCGAATACCTGCAAGCCGCTTTGGATCCGGCAACGGGAACAAGTTTCACGCTAATCACGAAACCCGGCCTCCTTGGCAATGACGTTGCGTGTCGTAATTATTGCAGCCACCGCTATTCGAGTGCGCAGGCCTGGAATTCGGATCAGACCCTCCTTGTCATCAGCAACGGTTGCGGAGGCTTGTGTTTCCTTGATGGACAAACTTACGTGCCGCTCTTTCGCCGTGCTCAGTCGGACGAATGCGAGTGGCACCCGCGCGATCCCAGTATGATGATTTGCGTAGGCGGTCAGGAAATCTTCACCTGGGCTCCTCGCACAAATCGAAAGCAGGTTCTGTTTGTCTCCACTGACGGCAGCATTCTCCAGTTCGGCCCGTACAAGGGAAATCCAAGTCGCGACGGAAGCCGTATCGCTGTACGCGCCGTTCGACAGGATGGGACAATGGTCGTCTTTGCATTCGACCTGCTGCAGCGTCGCAAGTTTGCGGAAATCGATCTTGCACAGATAGAGGGATCCAACGGTGCATGCTCGATCTCGCCGCTGGGCATTAACATCGTATGTATTCAAAAGGGTGACGTTGAACACACGTTCATTTTTTCTGTTGATGGCAATCTGCGGCAGAAATGGACTGAGCATCACCGGCCCGGCCACGGCGACATGACGGTCGACGCCGATGGCTGCGAAATATATGTCGGAATCAGCAAGTCAGATCCTGACAAATTCCAGGTCATCAAGCGCAGGCTTGCAGACGGTAAGGTCACCTCGCTGATGAGATACGGCGAAGCACAACACGCATCCCTCAGGTCCCTTGGCAGACCCGGTTGGGTCTTCCTCAGCTATTCCGGGGATCCGGGTGAAGTCTCGAAGCATCCTGACTGGGCACCGTATGCGCGGGAAATCATTGCGCTGCGCACCGACGGCAGCGGAGAGGTACGCCGCATTGCCCAGACGCGAAACGCTCCCTCCGACTATTGGAGTGAGACCCACGCGTCACCTTCGCCAGACGGTTCGCAGGTGATATGGTCCAGCAACTGGGGCCTTCCCGGGGGTCCGGTATACGACTTCGTTACCCGTGTTGACTGGCGACAATACCCCGACAGAGGGCGGAAGGCAGGGACCCGGAACTGCCTTCATTAAAGTAGCCATTCGGACGATGGCTCGCACTCGAGCGGCATCTCCAAGCACTGCCTGCGGGACCGAATTCGCCACGGATGCGACTAGAATCGCTAGAACGAGAGGGGACGACTTGCGGACAAAAGCCCCGCCGAAACGGGGCAGGCAGAGAGACGAGGGCGTACTCTCAGAATTTAGAGCTCATGGCCACACTGTTATCGCTGTCATTCAAGCTTCACACATGCGCTTCAAGCTATTGATTAGCTTGAAACCCAGTTCGCCCGGCCCGGCAATTCATTCAAACTGACGAGGAAAGTGTCGGGCCCTCGAACTAGGATGGTTGTCGTGTTCACGGACGGGATCCGAGGCCTGAGCGCCGTTTGCAACAACAGTGTCAATGGGTTCAAGTCGGCCCGCTGAGGCAGTTTTCTCGTCCCTACATGGTTGCTCCCTACACGACCATGACGCCTGTCGGAGTTTATGGCATGACAGGGCCCAGAGGGGTCCAAATGTTGCTCTGTTCGGGCTGCGTCGACGTTTGCCGGTTTTTGGCGAGAAAGATCGCAGACCACGTGAAGCCGGGTGATTGCATAGTATGACAAAACCCTGGGATTGCTGCTGGCGGGGCGCAAGTAAGATGGAGAGACGACAGGATGAAAACGCTTTCCTTTAACCCTGCGCTCTTGGAGCGGCTGGTATGTCCTATGACCAAGGGTTCCCTTGCCTGGAACGCGAACAATGGTGAACTCATCTCAGCGAGCGCTGGGCTGGCTTATCCCGTACGTGACGGTGTACCGGTTATGCTCCCGTCCGAAGCGCGGACGATCAAAGCCGCCATCGTGCAATATCGCGCACCCCGGACGTGATAACGCGCCGGGATCTGCGCAACTAACCGGCATCACAAAACAACGGACTCGGTGCGCTTCAGATCGCGCCCTAGCCCGCAAAGGACTGTTTCCCGGCTGGTACCGACAAAGACGACGGCCCAGTAACAAAGCCAGGACCGCTTTCCCATGGAGTGGTATGGTGCCTCGCAAGGTTCGCGACCAGCTTTACGGCTGACGTGTCGAACGATGGCCGATTCAGGGTGTCTGCACCGCCAAGAGATCCGCGCTATCGTGAAAACGATATTTGACGTGCCGCTTCAGATTGACCCGCGTGAGCACGCACCCAATTGGAACCGAACCAGCACCGTCTCTTCTCAGAATGTCCAAAACGCCTCCGGCGATATGGCGTGGTGTCTTGTTCCAACGGATCGCGAAAAGTATCGTGTCGGCCCAACTCGTCAGCAGGCTTGCTTCGGGTCCGGCGAGCCAGGATGGTCCGTTGATGACCACCAGACTGTACTGCGCCCGTAGTTCATCCCTGCATTCGAGGCTGTCAACGCGCGTCAGCAGCCCGAGAAGATCGTCCCCTGACGCAATGGTCATCAGGTCGACGCCGGCGCCAGGGACACTCACGACTGCATCCTTCAGGCTGCAGCGAGTACCGACAAAATCACCGAACGATCGATAAGCTTTGGGCCCCCCGGCCTGGCGGATGAACTCTTGCGTAAGCTGATGACGCGAGCACTCAAGATCGATCAGCAGCACGGGGCCACCCAACCGTGTGGCCGCCAAGGCCAGACTCCAGGCAAGTTCACTAGCGCCTTCATAACGAACGCTGGACGCGACAAGAATTGTCTGCGAGGCATTGGTCCGGGCTTGATTTGGCCCTGCCCTGACCAGAAGCGACATCACGGCTCGGCTGTAGGCCGCTTTGGGCTGATCCAGGAGCAATTCCCGCAGCTTCTTCATGGCGACCTTACCGGGCTCCGGCACCATTCCGACGCAAGGAACATTGAACGCAGCCTCGGTTTCGGCCTCGCCCCGCAAAGTGCGATTGGTACGATTGTAGATCAACACCAGGGCGGCACCAAGAATGGCAAAACCGATCATGCCCGGCGGGATAAGGAAGATCGGTGGCAACGTCTGCGGCTTTGTCGGCGGCCACGCTGTCGAAAGAATCGAGACGCCTGCCGTTGGAGCCGCAATGCGTCTGGTCAGCTCCTGCTGATGGCTCAAGAGCTCGTTGTATCTCTGCGTGAGCAGAGTTACCTGCGGTTCAAGCGCGCGTAATCCGGAAAGTCTGCTGGCGGTGTCTGCCCCGACCACATCGAGAACATTTTGACGATTTTCCAGAGTGCTGATCTGAGCCCGATAGGTGCTCACTTCCGACTCGAGCTTGGCAAGCCCTTCCTGGACAGCGTTTTGGATTGCAGAGGCAAGATCCTTGTCCGCAGGATCAGCAGCTTGACGGGCTGCAAGATCAGCCAACTCGGGCGACCCCAATGCTTCGGCGAGCGACGCAACCGGCGCGCCGCTGTTGCGAAGATCATTGGTATGTTCAAGGCGCGATTCCATTGCCCTGAGATCGGCCTTTGACATGGATATCTGCTGGCTTAGATCGGCTCTTTCGCGGGCGGCGTTATCGGCTGAGCCTTGATCTACGGCCCCAGCACCCAGACGGTACTTCTCCAGCCGGTCGATCGCCGCAACGAGATCACTCTGCACCCGCGGCAGACTGGCGATCACCACGTTGAGATCCTGCCTGTCCTCCGCCAATCTCCTTTTTGCAAGCTCGTCGATGTAGACCTGAGCGAATGTATTGGCCACCAAAGCGGCTCGGGCTGGATCCTCGTCCGCGAAGGCGATTGAAATGATCCTCGAGCGCAGCTCCTGCCCAATCCTTATTCTATTGCGCAGTTGCTTGAGGTCGGGGTCGGACGACGCCTCGCTGTGTGGCCAAAGCCGCTCGACAATCCCTGCAGCAATTGTCTGCAGCGATGGCACACGCATTTCGGGAGCTTCAGTCTTCGACGAACCCTGCCCCGGCGCAACACCTTCGATCGCGTGCAGCGCCGCTGCGACACGTCGCAGATGGCCCTGCGAAGAGAGCATGGTGATGTGATCGTCGATACTGGAATCGATGACGTCCTGCGCGGAACCTGCGCCAGGAGCAATGGAAACTCGCGCTGGGGCGTCGATGATCAACTGACTCGTCGCCTCAAACATCACCGGCCGAGTGAGACCGAGGATCGCAGCGAGTATCCCGCCTACTATCGCCAGGGCTAGGATAAGCCATTTTTTTCTTGCCAGAACTGCCATCAGCTGATGCGTGGGAGATGATTGCTCGTATTCGCGCCGAGGGCGCAATCGCTGACCGGCTTCCACGACTGCCGGGACAGATGCAGGAACGGAAGCCGGATTTTTGATCCGGCTGACGGCGGAACTTGCCATTTTCATACTCCTGCCATGTCGAGTTGGCGCGAATGAGCCGCCCATGGCGTTTTCCTGGTCTCATTTCGCCAGGCCTGAAACATCAGCGCCGACCACAATTCGCGTGAGCAATCTTGCCCCTGCATGTGATTGCGCCAGCATCTGTCCACCTTGGAGCTGTCCAGCACCTCATCGCCATCGTGCCGGATGTCGGCCATAAGATCGGTCGCCCAGTTGCGCAGCGACCCCCTTAGCCAGGTGGATACCGGCACGTCGAAGCCTTGCTTCGGCCGCTCGATCAGCCGGTCCGGAACATAGCGACGCAGCAGATTGCGAAGGATCCATTTGCCCTTGCCGTCGCGCACCTTTGCATTGGACGGGAGGCGCCAAGCGAATTCGATCACCCGATGATCAAGCAACGGACATCTTCCTTCAAGCCCGTTGGCCATGGTCGCGCGATCTAGCTTCACCAGTATGTCGCCGGGCAAATACCCCGCCATGTCATCGTAGAGGAGCCGTGACAGCAGCCCGTCGAGCTTCGGTATGCTGTGAGCCGGTATGGGGTGCCCGCGGCGAGTGAGGTTTGCCGTCGGAGGCGTTACCAAGCGCTGATACAGATCGTCCTCATGCCTTGCACCCATCAGGCCGGAGATCCGCTTGAGACGATCGCTGCGGAGCATATGGCGAATACCCGGTCCGAGAGGAAGCCGGCGCAGCATGTCCTCACGCGCTGCGCGGGCGAGGAGGTTCAGCCCGGTAGCCATGGTTCGCCGTACTGCAAAGGGCAGCTGTTGGCGGCGCCGCAACCAATCCGCCATGAAGTGGCGACCATAGCCGGCGAAGCACTCGTCGCCGCCGTCGCCCGACAACGCTACGGTCACATATTGGCGGGCGAGCCGCGCCACCAGGAGGGTCGGCAATTGGGATTCGTCGGCGAACGGCTCGTCCCATACCCGTGGCAGTTCCGGAATGACATCGAGCGCGGCATCAGGCGAAAGCTGAAGCTGCGTGTGATCGGTACCCAGATGCCGCGCCACTTCGGCTGCATAGCCACTCTCGTCAAAGCCGCCTTCCCCAAAGGCGATTGTGAAGGTGCGCACCGGGCTGGCGGATTGTGCCTGCATTAGAGCCACCACGGCAGAGCTGTCGATCCCGCCGGATAAAAAGCCGCCTAGCGGCACATCGGCGATCATCCGCTCGCGAACCGCGAGCCGCAGCAGGTCATCGAGTTCGTTGGTGAGATCATCGTCGGCGCCGACGATTTGTTTTGCACGTCCGATGCTGGCGACCTCGGCCAGCGACCACCAATGGTCGACACGCTGCGCAAGCGAACCCGCACTGACCACTTTCGCGAGATCCGAAGATTTGACCGAAAGGAAGGAGCCGGGTGGCAGCTTGAACGCGTTTCGCCAGATGCAGGCCTGATCTGGAACCCAGCCTTGCGACAGCATGGCTTCGGCGGCTTCGAGATCGATCTCGGCCGAGAAGGATGGAAAGCACCGGATTGCCTTGAGTTCCGAGGCGAAGAGCAAGGCCCCTCTTGCCAGCGCCACGTAAAGCGGCTTCTTGCCCACCCGGTCCCTGGCAAGGTGAAGAGTTCTGGTTTTGAGATCCCACAACGCGAAGGCAAACATCCCCGCGAGGCGTTTGACTGCGGCTTCCAGACCCCATAACTCTACCGCGCAAAGCAGCACTTCAGTGTCGCCGGTGCCATGGAATTCGCAGCCCGCATCCTCGAGCTGGCGCCGCAGGTCGCGGAAGTTGTAGATCTCACCATTGAAGGAAATGATGTAGCGACCGCTGGCGGAACGCATCGGCTGTTGACCGGTGCTCGACAGGTCGACGATCGCGAGCCGACGGTGGCCCAAGGCAATGCCGGCATCACGATCAATCCAAAGTCCTTGGCCGTCAGGTCCGCGGTGGCGAAGCGAACTCGTCATGTGCCCGATCGGCCGTAGCGAATTTGCATCCATGTGCTCCGGCGCGACTAGAATTCCGGCAATCCCGCACATCAACTTACCTCTGCATACCCGGGCCGCTGCCGGACTGCTGGATGCATTCCCGCCACTAGGCAGAACGTCAGCGCAAACCAAACGATGGGATGGCGGATGATCAGATGCGGCAAGCTGAAGACGACCACCGAGGCAAGGAGCACCGAGAGCGCGTCGAAGCGGCTTCGCCAGGCGGACATTGCGGCCGACCCCACGATCCAGACCAGCGCCAGGACCGCCACCAACCCTCCTTGCAGATAGAGATCCAGTATTGTGCTATGGGCTTCAAATGGGCGCTCCAGGAACTGTTTGTCGGCGACCGGCGGTCGCTCAAGGTGTGGTCCCGGACCAAGGCCAAGTGACCAGGATTGCAGTCCCGTCTCGATCGCCTGCCCCCAAAGAAAAACGCGCAGGTCAAATGTCTCCGCTGTTGCTTCGTCGCCCCCGTCCTTGGTGAGGCTCTTGGCAAACTCGGCCACGCTGCTCTCTTCGGTAACTACGTATGGTGCCGCCGCGATGGCGAGCGGAACTGCACCGACGACGAGCAGCAGGGCAATCTCTCGGGACAAGGTGGCTTTGCCGGAACTTGATGCGAACCACGCCCTGAGCCACAGCCCCAGAAATACGAGACCGCTCAAGATAGTGGTGTAGAGATAGGTGTCGCTTTTGGTCAGCCGTCCGACGTAGAAGATCGGGACAAGGCTAGAGAACGCGAACAACTGAGCCCATCGGCTCTGTGTTGTCGTCGCTAGGTGCAGCGCCAGAGGACCGAAGACTGCGCAATAGAGTGCGAGTTGGTTGGGATTCTCCGACCAGCCTCGCAAGCGGTCCCAATACCATGGCTCGACCTCCGACTGATGGATCCAGCCCCACGCCACCCCAAGCTGAACCAGGAAGGCTCCGGTGGCGATCGCGATCACCCACCAAGCGCTCCGTCGTAAGCGCAATTCCGCATCGGGTTCCAGTGCTGCAAGGCAAGTGACACTCGCCAGCAACACATAAGCCATTGCATCGTGTGATAGTCCCGTCAGATAAAGCACCGAGGTGAAGTAGCCGACGAAGGTGCCGACCGCCAAAGTCAGAGACAGAAGCAACCAGAACTTGGCCAATTTCGCGAAGGCCGGCGTGGCTACTATGGAACCCCCGCCAAAATCCGGCCGAGCGAGAGCATTATCCAAATTATCAGAAAGAGTTCGCCATACCCGAATGGCAGACCTGGGACGGAGATCTGCGATGCGAAAGACAAGGCGACCCCCGCAGCAAGCAATGCGTCCCTCATCATCAGCGCGACTCCCCCATTCGGCTGTTGGAGAGGCGGTGTGCCAAGTATGAAGGGGCGGGAGAGCCATGGGAACGAGCCGCAAGGACGTCCCTGTATAGATCGGAATACTGGTCGACTACCCCGGAAAGGGCGAAGCGCTCTTTGACAAGATCGACGGAACGGCTGCCCATGTTGACGGCGCGCTGGCGGTCAGCGAGCAGGTCGACGATTCGGTTGGCCAATGCATCCGGATCGCGTGGCGCCACAAGATGCCCGTTCCACCCATCCTGGACGACATCGGTGCAGCCCGGCATCCTTGAAGCAACAATCGGGAGCCCTGCAAGCCCGGCCTCCAGCAACACGCGAGGAACTCCCTCACGGTATTCCGTTGGAAAAGCAAACACATCAGCTATACCCAGAAGGGCCGGTATGTCGCAGCGCTTGCCCAGAACCACAACGTTGGAACCAAGCTGCCGAATTTTCGATTCGGCGACGGCGAACGGCCCTCGGACTGCCAAGGTCCGATCAGTACGAACCGCGCATTCGGCCGTCTGGCCAGAACCTTCGGCACCGCCTTGAGGAGGGTCAGAATCCCCTTCTGACGAGTCAATCTCCCGACAAACATGATGACTTCTGCCGATTCAAGCCCGAATTCCTGGCGAAGCCGCGCGGCTGGCGGCCCAAGATGCTGGGCAGCCGCGAAAGCGCCTATGTCTATGCCGGAACCCGGAATCAGGCAGTTGGTGCCATGGCCTAGCAGCCGGTATCGATGAAAGAACTTCTGATCGTCTCGGTTCTGGAATACCGTCGCCGCCGTCCAAAGGGATGCCAGCCGTTGCAGTCCGATGAACAGTGGCCGCAGCATCAAGGCGCGCAGCGCAAGGGACGAGAACGTCCACCCCAGTCCGTTGATGGTACGAACAACCGGCACCCGCCCCCGCGCCGCGAGCGGAGCCAAAAGATTTGGCTTTGTGTCGAAGCTCTGTACGATGTCCGGACGCAGCTCGGCGATTAATCCGCGGAGTGCTCTGATTGCGCCGGCTTTCCCGCTGCCACTGCTGAAGCGATCAAACTCATATCCCTTGTGGGATATCCCGTGCCTCCGGAAAGAGGCGCCGTCGCAAGTCGAAACTGCCGTGATCTGGAAACCTCTCGCACGCAGCTCCAAGAAGAATGGAACTCTCAGAGCGTGATCTTCGCCGCCGACGCAGACCAGATGCGGCTTCATTTTGCCGCTCCGCTAACACTGCGGCCGGCCAGCAGTCCGACATCGTCGGAATCGTAGTGATCTCTCATGGCCCGATTACTGTGCGAGATTGCCTAAGTCACGGAAAGCTACGGAGGGGTCTAACGTTTGTCCTCGTCCGTTCGAATGATGGACGACGGCCCCTCTTGGCGGGAACTGTAGAACCTCAATCCATCCAGCGCTAAAGAGGAAGCCGCGAGGGCTCAAACTGAAAGATGTCTTGGCTCCACTGTCTTCCGCGCCGTCCCACGCCAGCGGGGGGATAGTGCGCGCAAGAACCGGCTGTCAGCGTGCTTGCAGTGCAACGCAACTGAGGTCTCTTATCAAGGAGCAATCCACTACGGTGCCCGCCCGGTTCGAACACCGCCATCCGTCCGACCTCTGAGGCTCTCGAGATGATTTCCTGGTTTGTCCGGAGTGTTGCAGCAGCATTTGGGAATCGACGCTATGCCTTCGATATCTACGACCCCCATCCGCCTCCTACCAGCCCGCCTAGATCAACCGTGGAAAAATGAACGCAGCGCGCAAGTTTATCACGTACCGATTTCGCCGGACAAAATAGTTGATCAAAGCCGCGTGTCACAAAGGTGTCTCGCGGACAAAAAACGCCACGTTTCCAGCGCGGTGGGTCCAGAATAGTTGGGGTTAACTCAGTTTTCTTCCCCTGCGTTATCCCCGAATTTCACCGCTCTAGCTGCCGGCGAGCGCACTCGACGCCACGATTTTGCTTCATTTTGATTAAAGTTCGGATATTTCAGCGACGCCTCATGTTCACGTTTTTCACAGGGGAATTGGCCCGAACTGAGAGCATTCCAAGGGCGGGGTTTCCCCTATTGGCCAGAGCCCAACAAGGCCACGCGGCACTCCCGCGTGAAGAATAAGAGGCAATGAAGACCAAGCAAGTATCGTCCCTTTTACATAGCGCGATGTCGGACTGCGCACCGGGGCTATTTGGTGTTGGGCTTTTTTCCGCGATGACCAATCTGCTGGCGTTGACCGGTTCGCTCTATATGTTGCAGGTCTACGATCGGGTGCTGCCATCCCAGAGCATACCGACCCTGGTCGGATTGACTGCTGGCATGCTGGGTCTCTACGCGGCCTATGGACTGCTCGACCTCGTGCGACTCCGACTGTTGGCCCGCATTGCAAGCCGGCTCTACAAAAATCTCCATCAAAGGGCGTTTGCGCTTTCGGTGCTCTTGCCTCTGAAAGCTGGCCGAGAGGCTGACCGGCTGGATCCACTTCGAGACGTCGAGCACCTGCGTGGCTTTGTTGCAGGATCAGGGCCGACTGTGGTCTTCGATGCGCCCTGGATCCCTTTTTATCTGATGATCATCTACATGCTCCACCCGGCGCTCGGCATGCTCGCGACACTTGGTGCTGTTGCAGTGGTTGCAATAACCGCGCTGGCGGAAATTTTCGGTCGCACCCCCGCCAAGCTGACGTCAGAGGCAATGATATCGCAACGCGCACTTGCCGAGTCCGGGCGGCGCAATGCCGAGGTCGTTTACGCGATGGGCCTACTGCCCAGAATGGCGGGACGCTGGAGCGAACTCGTTCTTGGTTATCTGGCGCACCAAGAGCGGCTGTCCGACATCATTGGCGGAACTGCTTCGTTGTCAAAGGCGCTAAGGATGTCACTGCAATCGGGCGTGCTGGGGCTTGGCGCCTACCTGGTGATCGGCGGCGAGGCGTCGCCAGGCGTCATCATTGCATCATCGATTTTGCTTGGCCGTGCGTTGGCTCCGGTCGACGCAGCAATCGCGAACTGGAAGGGCTTCCTGTCCACCCGACACAGCTATTTCCATCTCAAGGCTACGTTGGAGGCATTCGAAACTGCGGCCGACCCCATGGAATTGCCGCGGCCGCATACACAGCTGACCGTGGAGAGACTGACTGTAGCGCCGCCTGGCATGCCGAAGCCGACGGTGCTCGATGTAAGCTTTCGCCTTACCAGCGGCGCCGGCATGGCCATTGTCGGCCCAAGCGGCTCAGGCAAGACCACCCTCGTGCGGGCATTGGTCGGAGCCTGGACTCCCCTCCAGGGCAAAGTCCGGCTGGACGGAGCCTCGCTCGACCAATGGAACCCGCGCTCGCTTGGCTCACACATCGGTTACCTGCCACAAGACGTTGAACTCTTCGACGGAACGGTTGCGGACAATATTTCGAGGTTCGGCGGAAAGAGCGACCCGAAAGGTATCCTTGCCGCCGCGAGGGCTGCAGGCATCTATTCGTTGATCATGAGCTTACCGGAGGGCTTTCAAACGCGCATCGGCGACGGAGGCAGGGCCTTATCGGCTGGCCAAAGACAATTGATTGGCCTTGCCAGGGCGCTCTATGGCGACCCATTTCTTGTTGTTCTGGATGAGCCAAACTCAAACCTCGACGTCGAAGGCGACGCCGCGCTTGCCGGTGCGATCCTGGCGGTGCGACAGCGTGGGGGCATCGTCATCGTGGTTGCGCACCGTCCCTCCGCTCTCACCAACATCGATCAGGTATTGGTGCTGGCTGATGGTATGGTCAGGACATTCGGCTCTCGCGAAGAGGTGTTGGCTAGCATCGTGCGCCCCCCCCCTTCCCCGCGCATCGTCCATCCGCTGTCATGCCCATTCGAACTGGTGTTAGCGGACATGCGTGACGTTCTGCCTCGCTTGCTTTCGTACCTTCCATTTTCCGCCTGGCCCGATGCCGGCTCGTGCTCGAAGACCTCGAAAGAGCTTACACCGACGGGCGACCTCGGACCCAGCCTGACGCTCGGACTGACGGTCACTTGCCTGCTAGTCGTAGGCGGAGGGCTATGGCTCGGTTTGACCGAAATTGCGGGCGCAGTGATCGCACCGGCAACTGTAGTCGTGGAAAGCGACACCAAGAAGGTACAGCACCAGACGGGTGGCACCATTAATGGAATCTATGTGCAGGACGGCGACCATGTCCGGGCAGGCGCAGTGTTGGTCAGGCTGGACGACACGCTGGCTCGGGCAAACCTCGAGATCATCAGCGAGGATCTAGACCGTGCCACGGTGCGACTTGCTCGACTGGAGGCCGAACGTCAAGGACTGTCGACAATGCGGATCCCAAGCGGCCTGCAGGCCGACATGGGCAATCCGAACGTGGTGGCGCTGGTCAACGGCGAGCGTACTCTGCTCGAAACAAGGGCATCGGAACTGGCCGGTCAGAAAACGCTTCTTAGAAGCCAGACCGAGCAGATCGGGCGTCAACTCGAGGGCCTCAAGGCCCAGCAGGCCGCGATGGACGAATCCGCTACCTTGCTCGGCCGCGATCTCAGCGATGTGGATAACCTGTATTCCAAAAAACTGGTCTCGAAAGAGAGACTCAGCAATGTGAGGCTTGAGGCCACAAGAGCGAAAGGCGAGTCAGGGCGTCTGGCCGCGGCTGTGGCGGAAGCACAGGTGAAGATCACCGAAACCGAATTGCAGGTCCTGCAACTTGACGAGCAAACGCGCAGCGAGGTGACCAAAGAGCTGCGTGAAACAGAAGCCAAGCGAACCGAGCTCGACGAGCGCAAGATCGTCGCGGAGAACGAGCTGTCCAAAACCGAAATCCGCGCCCCGCAATCGGGAACGATACAGCAATCCACTGTTCACACGATTGGCGGTGTAATCGCTCCAGGGGAATTGCTGATGACGATTGTCCCTGATGCGGACAACCTCGTAGTAGACGCGCGCATCCCCCCCTCCCAGGTTGACGAAGTCCGTTCGGGTCAGCCAGTCTCAATTCGCCTAACGGCGTTCGATGCGGGCACGACACCGGCGTGCAGTGGCAAGGTGAAATGGATTTCGGCAGACCTGATCAAGGATCAGCAGCACCAGCTCTCCTATTTCTCGGCACGCATCATTGTGCAAGATAAGGCTGATTGCCTGACCGACGCAAAGGTGCTTAAGCCTGGTATGCCGGCCGAGGTCCACGTAAGCACCGGCCGTCATAGCGTTTGGTCCTATCTTCTGAAGCCGCTCACGGACCAGATGTCACGTGCATTCCGCTAGAGTCCACAGCGATAGCGATCCATCACCCGAGGCCAAAGACACTCAAGACGGCGAGAACCAGCCCACTATGCAGATTTGGCAAGATTGGTTTCGCTGATGCCGATCACCCGCGCCGCCGGATTCCCTATTGGCCCGCCGGGCGCGAGCATTCTTGCCAACCCCTCCCTCGGATCAGCGATAGCATCCTTCGGCCTTCAATGACCGCACGATCCTAGCTGCCACCGGATCGTAGCGCACTTTTCATCTCGGCTGTAGTTGATGGTAAACAGCGCGGCACGGTTCGTTTATACCTTGATCGCCCCTGACATACCTAATCTCATGGTCTTTGATGCCCGACTAGCTGGTCCATTTCGGCGTAACGCGCCTATAGGTCCGTCATCCACCTCATTGCTGGTGAAGCGGAGCCCCATAAGGACGACCTGGGAGCAGCCAACAGCCGTCTCATCTGGGGACCCAATTGCTGGCATCAATTTTGGGTAGCTGGCCTACCCCGTCGTGCCGGGCCGCTCCCGACCCCCGTCCCGGACTGCGGATGTACCAGCGGCGGCGGTTCGACGTTAGGAGCGTGGCGCGCGCACTGCCTCGCACGCACTTGCGCCAGCAGAAATTGCGCCGCCGGGAGAGAGAACGCGCCCGGCGAGCTTCAGCGAAACCGGTGGAATGTAACGAACCGTGTTATTCATGCACTCTTTCTAATGTAACATCTCCATCGGCCGACTCCCCACCCCGAGTCGGCTAGGCCCGGCGGTTCAACCCAACGCACCCCAACAGAGCGCGGAACTGTCGGGCCGCTGCTAAGGCGTCCAGCCGTTCCCGGGCCGCGCCGCCCGGCACCTCGTCCTTAATTCGGATATCAGCCGGCGACTGTGAGTATCTAGTCGTGCGCCGCTCCGCCTGGGCGAATAGCTCGTCCACCATCTCCGCGGTCGGCAAGGAAGCCAATCCCGGTCACGACGGCCGCGATTGTCGACCCAAGCAGCGTGAATGCGCGGATGACGGAAAGGACTGCCGCGCCGAGGGCAAGCTCGCCGGCTGTGATGTCAGTACGGAAAACGCGGTTGAGGAGATCGGCCACAAACTGCGCGCCTGCCCGACGAGCCTTGAAGGCCGCAAGCACCAGGCCATTGAAGACGGGTTGTGGGTCTGGAGTTGTGTTCATGCGGGAGCACTTTCCCGAAAGGCATCTCGACTATTTCTCAACTCCAGAGCATGTTGGTTCCGTTCGCCAGTGGAGCGTAGATGGAAACCCCTAAGAGGTGGAAAAGACCCATGCAGAGTCAATTGAAGCGCTGGCAGCGAAGACTTTGCGGGACACGCGCTAAAGTAACGTATCCAAACGCTTCGCCAGAGCCGTGCTTGCGAACGCAGATGGCAACCCGGCCAAACCGGCTCCGCCAAAGAAACCGAAGCCCTGATCCCTAATCACCCCATGGCGCACTACGATTCCTGGCGGGACTATCTCATGACGCGAACTGATGACGTCGTGACATTGAGTTTCAAGTCTTTGGAAAAAATGGCCAGCTTGCCGGCCTCGGCCCGGGAATACGATTGGTGGTGGGCCAACGAAGATCCCGAGACAACGACCCATGTCCAATGCAAGTCGTGGCAAGCGGCCGGATTTGACGCGGATGTCGATCGTGCCCGGGCCATTGTGACGTTTAAGCGCAAGACAGCACGAGGCTAAAGGCGGGATGCGCCAGTCACGCCGCAGCTGCGTCGAGGACGGACTGCAGGTCGGGAGAGCCGTCATGATCTCGCCCCCAGACGTTATTCCGTCGCAGGAACAAAAGCTCCCGGCGCCGATTGATTTCTCGAAGGGACGGCAAACCGGAAGGATGCCGAACGATGATCGAGCTTACGGTCTTGGAAATAGCGGTCGCACGGCTACGCGCAAAGCGAGCCGAGCACTCGCTGAAGCAAGCGACGGCGCTGCTCGACGAGGACCACGGCCTCGCCGTTAGCCTGGCCCTTTGCAGCCGCATACGAGCCGGCCAGGCACGCGCGAAAGCTGCTCGCCGTCGGCTGCTCAAAATCGCGCCGACGGCACACTGAGGAGCGACCGTCATGCAGATCGCCGATTTCGATACGGCATCGATACATCATCACCGGCTGTTCCGCGATGCCAAAATCGCGATGCTTACGCACCGGGTATTGTTTCACATGCAGGCAACAGCGACCTCGGTCAACGAAGTCGAAGAGGCCTTGGAGGAGTTCGCCGATGCGGCCAGGCACGAGAGGCCGGCGGCAGATTTTGCTTTGCTGGAAGCGGGCGAAACGCTCGGATTGTGACCCGCCCATCGGCTCTTGGAGTACCACAAACGGTGGAGGCGTTCGCCAGATGGTGATCTCGCCGTGGCGACAGGTCTGAGCGACGATAGCCGCTCGTCCCGCGTGCCGAGTAAGTGTTTTGCGTTTTGAAGCTTTGACCATTGGCGAGAGGCGTGCCGAGCTTCACCAGCTCGTGCGTCTCCGCCTTCGAATCATGCGACGCCTCGATGAGGTCGATCGCTCGGCCGACTTGGTCTTGAAGGCAGCGGCCGAGGTGATCGAAGCTGTGTCGGCGGAACCTGACCGGCCGCTCAGGGTGCCAAGAGCCGATTGGACGCTTGGGATCTAGCTGCCTCGCGCGCGGTGTCATTCGTTGCGGGCTTCTCGCCAGCGTCGCCACCACTCCCTTTCAAGGATCGACGCAACCACATCGCCGGCTGGGTGCGCGGCGCGTCATGCGCGGCCTAGTGCTCGGCGAGGAAAGCGGCTTCTGGCATGCGCTCGACGACCGGGCGCGCTCGCTCCGATGACTGTGAGAAGTCGCAAAGCAGTCGTTACACTCAATGCCTCTGAACTATCCTAAGACCTAATCTACTGGCCCGCCTTACCCACAAGCACCCGCAATTCGGGTGGAGGCGAGGCGCAGAAAGTTCGAAAAGCTTCCAAGAATCCCCGTCGAGGAACAAGAACTGCGGCGGGTGACCAGAAGGCGGAAATCGCCCGCAGATTTGCAGATCGGGCTTCGATAAGCCGTCCTTATGGCCACGGCGGGATGGAACTGGCGCCGGTTTCTATCACGAGCACACGTTGGTTTGCCCTTGCCGAGGGAAACTCAAAGCATGTCCGGTCTGGACTGCTGAGCCGCCCGCCAGCCCAGGCGCTTTAGGAGCAACTTTCCCAATGGGTACGATTGGGGACTGCTGCGAAACTTGTCGATGATTTTCGCCGGTGAAAGTTCCCAGCGGGACGTTGCACGTTTCCGCAGACACGTTCCTGCGCTTTCGCCAGACCGCTCGACGGACTCTGTATAGTGTCTTTGTTCTTCGGCATAGAAGGCCATGTAGCGATCGAGCGCGGCACGGAACTCCTCCTCACGTCCGCGAGGGCTTTGAGCCGGCCGTACCGTTGGGGCTTCAGTTGCCATCGTCGGGTAGTCGCGGCTCCCAGGCATCGCACGCTCTCCTGTGGCTGAGCTGGAGCCAAGATGTCGGGCTGCCAACAAAACGTATCGAAGCGCGGCCGAACAGTTCCGAAAATCACCGAAAACACATAATGTCTCGTAATGCCGGAGCGGCTCGCATTTGGCCCTTTTGTGCTCAACCCCGAGGCGGGAACGCTTCTGAGGCAGGGTCTGCCTGTCGCGATCAGCTACCGGGGGCTGCTGCTCCTGTCGGCGATGGCAAGGAACGCTGGTGAGGTCCTGACCAAATCCGAACTGCTGAACGCCGCCTGGCCGGGGACCGCAGTCGAGGAAAGCAATCTTTCGGTCCAGATCGCGTCCCTGCGGCGCCTTCTCGGCTCCATGGCAGACTCAAAAGAGTGGATCGCAACCGTTCCGCGGGTTGGTTACCGTTTTACCGGGTCGATCGAGAGGCTCGACGAGGCAGCAGCCACCCGAAATTCTGCGGAGCCTGAGCCCTCGATCGCCGTGCTCCCTTTCGCCAACCTGAGCGACGATGCCGAGCAGCAATATTTCGCCGACGGTCTCGCGGAAGATATCATCATGAGGCTGGCCCGGCTAAGATGGCTCTTCGTCTGCGCCCGCAACTCGTCGTTCAGCTACAGGAACAAGGCCCTCGACGTCAAACAGGTCGGTCGTGAACTCGGGGTCCGCTATTTGCTGGGCGGCAGTGTCCGCCGCTCGGGTCAGCGGCTCAGGATCAGCGCCGAGGCGAGTGACACCTCCAGTGGGCGCCAAGTATGGACAGAGCGATACGACGTCCAGCTGGCTGATTTCTTCACGCTACAGGATCAGATCGCCGACAGCGTCATCGGTGCCGTCGAACCTAAACTCTATGCGGCAGAGCATCACCGTTACATCAGCCGGCCTCCCGCCAGCCTAGACGCCTGGGGCTTTGTTATGAAGGCGATGCCTCACATATGGAGCTGGAGCTCAGAAAGCGAGCTCGCGGTCGCCGAGCGCCTGCTGCGCAGGGCTGTAGACGCTGACCCGGACTACCCGCGCGCCAATAGCCTGTTCGCCTGGACGATGGCTTCCCGGGCGTTGCTCGGATTGGCGGAGCCGGCCGAGGTTCTTCCGAAGGCGAATGAGATGGCTCAGCGAGCCATTGCGCATGATGCCGACGATCCTTGGACGCATTTCGCTGCGGGTTACGTACACATGATGGCACGCCGATCGGAGGAGGCCGTCGCCGCACTAACCAATGCGATCACGCTCAATCCAAACTTTGCCATCGCACACGTCATTTTGGGCGCCGCATACGGCTTTGGTGGAATGCCGGAGGATGGCCTGCACCATCTCGCGATGGCCGAGCGACTTAGCCCTCGAGATTCCACGCAGCAGCCGGGCATCTTGACCGTGGCGGGCCTGTGTCACTTCGTTGCCCAACGATTCGTCGACGCGGCGAGTTTCGAGCATCGAGCTGTGCAGCTTCGGCCACATTTTGGCGCTGCGTGGCGTACCCTAGCCGCCGCAGCAGCAATAGCAGGGAATCTCGATGAGGCGACACGTGCCCTTTCAGAAGCGAAGCGACTCCATTCAACGCTGTCGGTCCAATGGGTGGAGAAATATTACCCGATGATTCGGGAACAGGATCGTGCCGCCTACATCGAGGGGCTGCGGATCGCCGGCCTCGAATGATATGGGCGTTTCGAGGAGCTGCCGGCCTGGCCTTAATCGCGTGCAAGACTGCTATAGCGCGCATTTGTGCTGATGTTCCGACAGGGAGGGATGCGCGGAACTCGATGCTTTACCTTATCCATCCTATCAGCCCACGTGAAGGGTGACGCCGCAGGCTCGAGCTATTCGGTGGATGTCGCAAGGAAGGTCACCTGTCCGCGCCAGCATCTCGCGCCTCATCTGCGAATGCGCGCATAATGCATAAGCGGCGCTTATCGGCAAGCTGATCGTTGTTGGACGGAAATGCTGGCATCGGCATTCCACCGCAGATGTTGCCATCCCTCCCAGGGTCGGCAGCTCGTCGGGCTTGAGGCGTTGTTGCGGGCCTCGCCCGGCGAGTTTCAGCGGTCGCCGGTTAACCTATTCGGTGGAATGCATCGCACCCCAACTTGCTTGTGCCGTCAACTTGCGCGATTCTTGATCCGTGGGGGTGGTGGCTTGGGGAAGCGCCACGATGACATTTGTTGACTATTACGAGCTGTTGGAAATCAGCCCGAGAGCGACGTCTGATACTATCGAACGAATATTCCGCTACTTCGCCAAACGATACCATCCCGACAACCCAGAAACTGGCGATCAAGGGCGCTTCAGCGATCTTGTAGAGGCGCACAACACGCTTAGAGATCCTGTCACCCGCGCGCAGTACGACATCCTCTACGGCGAATACCTAGGCCACAGCAATGAGTTGGCTCAAGAAGCGAGTGATCCCCGGGTCGTCGAGAAGGACACGATCGTCCAGACAAGAGTGCTCGCGCTGCTCTGCGCAAAGCGTCGGCAAGACGTCAATAATCCAGGCATTGGCGACGAAGAACTCGAGCGCTTATCGGGCTGCCCCCGCGAGCACCTGGAATTTCACCTTTGGTATCTTAAGGCGAAGGGTTTCATTGGCAGGACTGAGAACGGGACATTCGCCATCACCGTGCAGGGGATTGATCGGGCCTATTCGGAACAGCAGGATAGGAGGCCGATCACGGCAAGGCTGCTGGAGAACGCGGCTCGCTAACCCCCATGCGGGAAAGGTGGTCTGGTCTGCATCGGAACATTTTAGTGGTCCTGAATGTTCAAATCCTATGGACAGCCGAGACCTCACACCAGAACAAGCAAGAGCCGCCAGAGCTCTGTTGACTTGGTTGCGAGTGCGGCTCGCTGCCAAGGCCAATCTTGGCGAAATGGTTATCAACGAATTTGAAACCGGGCTCAGGAACCGACACCCCGCACTGCCGCGGCTATTCGAAATGCATTAGTGGTGGGGGGAATTGTCTTTGCGGCTGAAGGCGGCCCCTCATTGGTCCGCTCCGAAGGCGGAACTAGTAGGCACTATGCCGGCAACAGAAATTGGCGCCGCCGGAGAGCCAATGCCCCCAGCGAGTAGCGAAACCGGTGGAATGTAACCATCCGCTATCTTTATGCAGCCTCGCTAATGTGACCTCTGCAGCGGCCGAAGCTCCCTTACCGCCTCGGCTAAGGCCCGGCGGTTCAACCAACGCACCCCAACGCGGAACTGTCGGGCCGCTGGTTTGTTCGAGCATGCCCTTTGGGTCATGCACGAGCGGCGGCTTATCGGCAAGCGTCAGGCTCGCAAGCGCCATTCGGCGCCGCGGAAGAGAAGGCCGATTTCGGCTTCGGTCAGTGTGATCTGATAGCGCTGTTTTGATTGCTTCGAGTAGATGTCGTCAGCAACAATCGAGACGGTCACATCGCCGTTCTCATCGATCTGAACATCGTCGATCTGAAGTGGCGCTGAGTATATGCATTTCGGTGATCCTGGCTTCCGCCCAGGCTGAGTAGACAATCGCATGCGAGAGTATCCCCCTTGCCAGCAATTCGGCTGTTGCAAAATTGATGCCTGCAATTCGGTCCCGAGATGAGACAGGCTGTGGCTACTCCCTCGTCGTCCTTATGGATATGTGCCTCCTATTTGGGCAGAGGCGTATATTTGCGCGAGCCGAAGTCCCCCGGTTAGGCCCGGCGCTCACTGGCCTACCCCGTCAGCGTGCCGGGCCGCTTCCGACCTCCGTCGCCGACTGCGGATGTACCAGCGGCGACGGAGGAGGCCCTTGGCCTAAGGGCAAGGCGTCCAGCCATTCCGCTGCTCCGGCGCGTCACAGCATCGTTTGGAACTGCAGGTTCCGATCGTCGCGGCCGGCGCTGCGGCACTCGTGACAGTAAATGATTTTCAGCAGATCCCAATGCAGGCAGGGCTGGTCGGGGCCGAACCGACCGCCAGCGCGGCGACGGCGAGCACCGTCCTGCGCCTGCATGTGAAGCAGGCCACAGCCATGCTCGACGAGGACCACAGCCGCCACCTGGATCGAAACGGCTCTTGCTGCTTCGCCGAGGCCGAAACCACCTGTAGGGCCCCTTGCTGACTTGGTTACCAATGCCGGGAACCGGCAAACGTAGCGCATCAGCTGTTCGCTCGGATGTCCGCTTTCGGAAGCGGCTAGGATTTGCTCGACGACTGACACGGAGGTGCGAAGCTGCCGTCCACCCCCGATGCATCCTAAACGGTCCTAACCCGCATCTGCTGTCCCGCCTTATCCATTAGCGCCCGCAATTCCGCCTGAGGCGCGACCCAGAAAGTTCGAAAAGCTTCCAAGAACCCCAGCCAAACTGGATGCCCCTTAGACAAAACGGCTCTCGAGACGGAGCCGCTCAACGCGATGGATGTTACCTCACGTCCGCGCAGAGCATTCTTGAGCACAGGCGGCTCGAAAGACCCCGGGTCGAGCGATCCGGGGTCCAGTCGCTCAGAGGGCCTATTTGTTCAATTTCGCCTGCAACGCGTTGACGTCATCGGTCGTCATCTCGCTGTCGGTCGTCACCTTGCCGTCGACGATTTTCCAGAGCCGGAAGGGACCGGTGATATCGCCAAATTTGTCGAAAGACACCGGGCCGATCACGCCTTCGTAGCGGATCGGCTTTCCGTCCTTGATCAGGCCGAGCGCCTTGGCGAACTCCTCCTTGCCGGCATAGATTGGCGTGCCTGCCGGATCGACCGCCTTGTACATGGCGTCCTTGATCTTGGCCGGGTCGTCGGAGCCGGCGATGGCGATGGCGAGCCCGACGATGGCCCCGGCGTCATAGGAACGATCGGCGGCCGGGTTCGACGGCTCGATGCCTGAGAATTCCTTGTAGTTCTTGTTGAAATAGTCGGTCGAAGCGGTCGGGCTGGTGCCAGAGGACGTGCCATAGGCATCCTTGAGATAATCGGCCCCGACGGATTCAATGAAGTCAGGACTGTTCATGCCGTCATTGAGCAGGAACTTCTGCACGCCGCCTTGCGAGATCCATGTGCGGGCGACGGTGGCACCGTCGACCGGCGTGCTGACGAGATAGAGCCCGTCTGGTTCACCGGCCATCGCCGCCGTCACTTCCGAGGCATAACTCGACTGCTTCTCATTGTAGGGCGTGTCGGAGACGATGGTGCCGCCGAGCGCCTTGTAGGCGCGCGAGAACTCCGCCACCATGTTGACGCCGAAGTCGTTGTTGACGTGGATGATCGACAGCTTCTTGAAGCCCTTGTCGATGGCGTATTTGGCGGCGGCCACGCCCTGCAGCGCATCCGAGGTGATAGTGCGGAAGAAGATGCCGTTGGTCTTGCCGTCGCGGCCGAGCGCGGTCAACGTCGGCGAAGAGGACGCAGGCGACACCTGGACGATCTTGGCCGGTGCGGTGACCGAGGTGAGAATCGGGATCGACACCGAAGAGATGATGCCGCCGATGATCACCGGCACTTTCTTGACCTGGACGAGCTGGGTTGCGGCGTCGACCGCGACATTGCCCTGGCTCTGGCTGTCGCGCGTATCGGTGGCGAGATCGCAGCCGCGCACGCCGCCCGCGGCATTGATATCGCGAAAAGCCATCTCGACCGACTTGGCACCCGCTTGGCCGTATTCGCCGGCCGGGCCGGTCAACTCCATGACGAGGCCGACAGTGATCTTGCAGTCGGCGGCATGCGATGCGCCAGCCAGCGTTACGAGAGCGAGCGCGGTGGTGAATTTCAGGATCGTGTTTCTCATTGTTGTTCCCCTTCAGTTATTCGACTTTGCTTTGATCTCTTGAGCCTGTTCAGCGTTCCGGCAGCTGCAGCCAGGTCTCATGCAGATGCCGCCATTCGACGCCGTTGGGCGCCGATGAACTGGTGGTGAAGATGGCACTCGACTGTCGACGGCTGAGCTTGCCGTCGCGCAGCTGCGCCTCGACATAGAGGACGACGATGGTGTCGTCGGTTTGCCACCCGGGCCGGATGTCCTCGATCGAGATGGCAAAGCTGTCATCGCAGGTGGCGCGGCTTTGCCTGACATGGTCGACGACCGCATCGCGGCCGAGGACCGCGCCGCTCGGCGCGATCATGGTCAAGCCTTCGCCCATCACGGCTTCGAAGCGACCGAAGTCGACCGCGTCGGCGCGCACGGCGATGAACCAGTCGACGAAGAAGCGGTGCAGGTCGACGATCTCGGTGCTGGCGCGGGAAAACAGCGAGGCCTCCTGGCTCATGGCGCTTACACCCGGCCCGCATTCAAATTGTAGTGCATGATTGAGCCGTGGCGGCCATGGCGGTCACGCTCCAGCGTGTAGACGTCCCCCTCGAGACCGGGGCTTTGCGCGATCACGGCGCCGACCGCCGCCTTGTCGTCAGGGGTCAGTTGGACGTCCATGATTGCCGCATTGGCAAGCGCGTGCGACTGGTTGCGGGCGCCGACGATGACGGCCGCGACCTGCGGCTGTTCCAGCACCCAGGCACTGGCGATCGTGGCGATGTCGACGCCGTGGCGATCGCCGACCGTCTTCAATGCCTGCAGCAATTGCTGGAACAGGTCCCAGCCGCCGAAATCGTCGATGATGAGCTTGTATTTGACCAGCGAGCGGTTTTCGAGCGGCGTCGCCGGTTCGGCAGCACCCAGCCATCGATCGCTGAGGAACCCACCGGCAACCGAACCGTAGCACAGGAAATGCATCCCATGTTTCCTCGCCAGCGAGGCAAGGCCTTGGGCAGGACGCTGGTCGAGCACGGAATATTGCAGTTGCTGACTGACCAGAGGAATGCCCGTTGCCAAGATTTCGGCGAGCCGCTGCGTGTCGAAATTGGTGGTGCCGAGATTGCGAACCTTACCCTCGCGGCGGAGCTCGTCGAGCCAAGCCATCGCCTCGACATAACGAGGCTGTGCATAGTCCCACCAGTGGAATTGCACGAGGTCGATGCGCTCGGTCTTCAGCCTGCGCAGCGACTGGTCGATGATGCCCCTGATATACTCGCGGCTGATGCCGGCCAGCCGCTCGATATCGGGCACCAGCTTGGTGTGTACCTTCATCCTTGCGGCGGCATCGAGGCCGCGTTCGTTGCCAAGCCGCATACGCGCGGCGCCGATCAGCTCCTCGACACCCGTATAGATGTCGGCGCAGTCATAGGTGAAGATGCCGGCGTCGAAGGTCGCGATCAAATCGCTTACTGCTTGTTCGCGATCGATCGCGCCGTGCCCGCCGGCGAGTTGCCAGCCGCCGCGGATGACGCGCGAGATCGTGTAGCCGGGGCTGACTTCGACGGTCGTCATTTCTCTTCACCTTGCGCCGGCAGCGGCACCGCCGTCGTTTCGGCGTGGCTGAAACGCCGCTTGGCTATCCTGACGATCCTGAGCCGGCTGGCGCAGTTGGGATCTGGACAGGCAATCTCGGCGTCAGACGTCATCCAGTCATTGGCGTGCGTCAGCCGCTGCTTGGCGGCCAGCAGCGGCAGCACGGCGGCAAGCGAATAAATCGAAAAGCCTTGCCCCGCCGGCAGCGACAGCATCTCGCCCCTCAGTTCGAAATAGTCGCCGGCCTTGGCGCCGCAATAGATCGGCTTGCCCTCTGGAACGACTGCCTCGACGCGAAGATCGAAGAGCTCGAAACCGTCGTCGCGCTCGGCCATTTTCAGATCTCCGCCCGCATGAAGGTGACGTCGCACGCGCCATTGCAGCGAATAACGCCGCAGGCGACGGCGAACTCTTCCCGCTGCTCCGGCAGCACCTGTGCGACGACGCTTCCAGCGAGCCAGCCGATCGGGAACAAGAGCCGGGCGCCCTGCCCATAGAACAGGCCGATGTCGAAGATCGCGTTCGGATTGCCGCCCCACATGCGCGGCGGCACATAGGAGAGCACGATGTCGCCTGGCTGAGGCGTCAGCGTCGCATTCTCGGCTGGCAGCGGCTGGGCATAGGACTGGCCCTCCAGATGCGGCGGCGGCACCGGACAGGAGATTTCAGGGCCGGTCCACATCGCGTGGATGCCGGCGACCACGCGCGGCTTCTCCAGATAGCTCCAGAGAAAGGCAGCATTGCCCGGCGCCCTTTCCGGCAACAGCAGCGCCGTCGCCGACAATCCTGAACGCGGCTCGGTGATCTTTATGGCGCGGTTTGTCATCTCACTCCGCTCGAGCGTTGGATTGCATCTTGTCGCGGAGGAATGCAAAGGGTCGACTGATGTCGGCCACCAGAGCCTCGCGCGCAGCCTGGGCATTCTGCGCCGCAAGCGCTGCGACGATGCTGCGATGGTAATGCGCGGTGTCCACCTCGCCGGCTTCGGAAAAGGCGTAGATGGCGACGCGGATGCAGGGGCCCGATTGCAGCCAGAGGCTCTCTATCATCGGTATCAGCACAGCAGACCCGCAGGCACGGTAGATTTCAAAGTGGAAGCTCTGGTTGAGCGTAACCTCGCGGTCGATATCCTTCTTGTGCTTCAGTGCCCGGACCTCATCCCATTCGCGCAGTAGGGTCTCGACGGTTGCAATTCCACGCGGTCCCATGCGCGTCGCGGCGAGCGAGATCGCCTCCCCCTCGATCAGGATGCGTGCACGCAGCAGGTCGTCGATCCGCTCCAGCGTAATCGGCGGCACGCGCACCGAACGGTTAGGCAGCGCCTCGAGCGCTTTTTCCGTGATCAGCCGTCCGAGCGCCTCACGCACCGGCATGGTCGAAGTGACCAGCGCGTCGGCAAGGCCGCGAATGGTCAGCACCTGGCTTGGTTCGAACAGACCGCCGATCAGGGCGCGGCGCAGCTCGGAATAGACGCGGTCCTGCACAGTCTCGCGGCCGACCGGCGCAAGTTGCGCGGCGAAAACGTCATTGGTCCGCTCCACTGCTGCCTTGTGCATGCTCTCCCTGCTCCAGCCTTTTTGGCCGACCTGCCTGTT
Organism: Mesorhizobium sp. M2A.F.Ca.ET.043.05.1.1; assembly: GCF_003952445.1. NCBI lineage: Bacteria > Pseudomonadati > Pseudomonadota > Alphaproteobacteria > Hyphomicrobiales > Phyllobacteriaceae > Mesorhizobium > Mesorhizobium sp. M2A.F.Ca.ET.043.05.1.1. Next base: position 1,641,318 of record NZ_CP034446.1, on the reverse strand, counting down.
TTCGGCTTGCGGAAAAAATTAAAGCTGATTAGCGTGATCAAAGCAAGTGTGATCACATATCAAAATCAGGAAGCGATAAACGTTTCCGACCCGAGGGACTGATGGGAGACACGGTGAAACGGCATGGGGCTAGGCCCCACGAGCCGGTGCTGGCGGCAAGAAACGTCGTCAGGCGCTTCGGTGGGCTCGTCGCCGTGAACAATGTCTCGTTCGACGTTCGCCCCGGCGAGATTCTGGGCCTGATCGGTCCGAACGGCGCGGGAAAGACGACACTATTCGACCTTATGGCCGGCAGCATTTTGCCATCCAGCGGCGAGATCTATCTGGGCGGCGTGCCCGTTTCCGGCGAGGCCGCGCATCGCCGCATCGGACGTGGCCTCGGGCGAACGTTTCAGATTCCACGGCCGCTCCCCAACCTGACGCTGATCGAGAACGTCATGCTTGCCGCGCAAGGGCAGACTGGCGAGCGGCTGCTTGCCAATTTCCTTACGCCATGGCGGGTCGCCGCCGAAGAGAAAGCCGCCGCGAAGAAAGCCGCCGAGCTGCTGGAGCTCGTCTCGCTGACTCGCCTGGCGCAGGAACCGGCGCGGGTGCTTTCCGGCGGCCAACGCAAGCTGCTCGAGCTCGCCCGTGTGATGATGGCCGATCCGGCGATCATCCTGCTCGACGAGCCGGCGGCCGGCGTCAACGCGACGCTGCTCGAGGTCATCATCGACCGCATCCGCGACATCAACGAGAGCGGCATCACCTTCCTGCTGATCGAGCACAATATCGACATGGTGACGCGGCTTTGCCACCGCGTGCTGGTGATGGCGAGCGGCAATCTGCTGTGCGAGGGCACCGCCGACGAGGTGGCGCGGGACCCGCGTGTCATCGAGGCCTATCTCGGGGGCCCGGCATGAACGAAACCGTGCTGAACGTCAGCGACCTCGAAGCCGGCTACGAGCCCGGCGTACCGATCGTGCGCGGCGCCTCGATCACCGTCAACAAGGGCGAGATCGCAGTCGTGCTTGGGCCGAATGGCGCCGGCAAATCGAGCCTGATCAAGGCCATCGCCGGCCTTGTCCCGATCAGCCGGGGCAAGGTGCTGCTCGATGGCAAGGACATCACCGCGGCGCCCGCCCACACCATGGTCCGCCTCGGCCTTGCCTTCGTTCCGCAGACTGAGAACGTCTTTCCACGGATGTCGGTGGAGGACAATCTGAAGGTCGCCTGCGGCATCCTCGAACGGCGCCAGGCGCCTGCCCGCATCGAAGAAATGTATGCGGCCTTCCCCGACCTTCTGCGCCAGCGGCGGACCCCCGCCGGCAACCTCTCGGGCGGGCAGCGGCAGATGCTCGCGGTGGCGCGGGCGCTGATCGTTCATCCGAAGGTGCTGGTGCTCGACGAGCCCTCGGCCGGACTGTCGCCGAAATTCGTGTCGATGGTGTTCGAGATGCTTTCGGACATCCGCAAGCACGGCGTCACCATCCTGTTGGTCGAGCAGAACGCCAAGGCAGCGCTCGCCATCGGCGATCGCGCATACGTGCTGGTCGAGGGCAAGGAACGGCATGAGGCGGCCGCCTCGACGCTATGGGACGATCCGGTTATCGCAGAGCTCTATCTTGGCCAGCGGCCGCTCCGTAAGGACAGCGCACCGCACACCGAGACGGGAGGCGCGGCATGAGCCTGCAATTCGTCGTCGACGGGCTGCTCACCGGCTCGATGATCGGACTTGGCGCCATCGGCGTAACGCTGACCTACTCCATCCTGCGCTTCTCGAACTTCGCCCATGGCGATTTCATGGCCTGGGGCACCTATGCGACCTTGACCGTCGTCGGCGCCATTGCCGCCATGTTCGGCAAGGTAGCGCCGATCGCGCCTTTGTCATTCGGCTGGCCGCTCATCGTCGCGCTGGTCGTCGGCGTGGCGTTCACGGCCCTGCTCGCGCTACTGCTCGACGAGGTGCTGTTTTCGCGACTGCGCAAGCAGGAGCAGGCGATCATTGCGGTTATGGGAAGTTTTGGCGCCTCAATGGCGCTCAGAAGCCTGCTCGAATTCATCTTTACCTCGCGCCCGACCTATTTCAGTCGCGCCATCCAGATCGCGATGCCGGTCGGCTTCGGCATCCGCATCACGCCCGATCAGATCGCGCTCCTTATTCTGACCGCGGCGCTAGTGCTGGGCGTCCATCTTCTGACGACACGCACCCGGACCGGCCGCTCCATGCAGGCGATGAGTCAGAACCCGGCGCTTGCCCGCATCGCCGGCATCGACGTCGCCAGCGTCGTGCGCGTCACCTGGGTCATCGGCGCAGCGCTGGCCTGCTTCGCCGGCGTGATGATCGGCGTGTTGGTTCAGATCCGTCCACTGATGGGTTTCGATATGCTGTTGCCGATGTTCGCCGCCGCCATACTGGGTGGCATCGGCAGCATTCCGGGCGCGGTGCTGGGCGGTCTGATCATCGGCCTCGCCGAGGCCGGCGCGGTACAGCTGATCGGCGCTGAATGGCGCGCCGCGGTCTCCTTCATCATTCTGATGGTAGTGCTGATCGTGCGCCCCATCGGGCTCTTCGGGGTGCGTGAAAGATGATCGATCTGGTGGGCTACGGCGCCTTCTTCCTGACGACGGCATTGATCTTCTCGCTGGTCACGCTCGGCCTCAACCTACAATGGGGTCTGACAGGTCTGTTCAATGTCGGCCCCGCCGGCTTCGTCGCCATCGGAGCCTACACCTCCGCGCTGCTCACCACTCCCGACGACCCCGCCCGGCTGGGCGGCCTCGGCCTGCCGATCCTCGTCGGCTGGCTGGGGGCGATGCTTGTTGGCGGGGTTGCCGCCGCGCTGACCGGCGTTGCCACGTTGCGGCTCAGATCGGATTATCTGGCAATCACGACTTTCGGTGTCGCGGTCGTCGTGCAACTGGTCGCGCTCAACGCACAGAAGCTCACGGGCGGCCCGTTCGGCATCGGCTTCATCCCGCGACCGTTCGGCGACCTCGCCGAAACACCGCTGCTCTTCAACCTGTCAAATCTGGCCATTGTCTCGGCGGTGATGCTCGCCGCATATCTGGCGCTCGAACATCTGACGCGCAGTCCGTGGGGCCGTGTCCTGAAAGCGCTGCGCGAAGATGAGCGCGCCGCGATCTCCCTCGGCAAGAGCGCACGCTTCTATCGTGTCCAGGCCTTTGCCGTCGGCGGCGCGATCATGGCACTTGCCGGCGCGCTGCAGGCGCATTTCATCGGCTTCATCGCACCCGACAATTACCTGTCGATCCTCACCTTCCAGGTATGGGTGATGCTGATCGTCGGCGGCTCCGGGAGCAACGCCGGCGCCATTGCGGGCAGTGTATTGGTCTGGGCGATATGGGCGGGCTCTGGCGCGCTCACAAGCGTGCTTTTCGCGCCAGAACAGCAGGCGCGAGCCGCATCTCTGCAGATCGTCGCAATCGGCGTGATGCTGTGCGTTATCCTATTGGTTCGGCCGAACGGATTGTTCGGGAAGCGGCCACGGCGGGCGCGTTTCGGCAAGCGGACGAAGGCCACAGCCAGCGAAAGCGGATCCTGAACGGAATGGCGGGGCAAGAAGCGCTTTCCCTTTGGCATGCGGTCAGCCGCGACCACCGCCTCCGGCCGGCGTTGGAAGATAGCCTCGATGTCGACCTTGCCGTTGCTGGCGGCGGCTTTGCCGGCCTGTCGGCGGCACTGCACGCGGCCAGCAAAGGTCTTTCGGTAGCTGTGCTCGAAGCAGAAATCATCGCCTGGGGCGCCAGCGGCCGCAACGCGGGCTTTGTCGTCCCAAATTTCGCCAAAATGGATCCGGACGCCATAGTGGCGCATCTCGGCGCGGAGCGCGGCGAGCGGCTGATCGGGGTCGCCGCGGGCAGCGCCGACCTCGTGTTCAACCTGATCGGACGGCATAACATCGCCTGCGACGCCGTCCAGAACGGCTGGATCCAAGCGGCGCACTCATCGGCTGCTCTCGAAAGAATCGGATCCCGCGCCAAACAATGGGCGGAGCGCGGCAGGCCTGCGGTGATGCTGGACCGCCAGCAGACCGAGGCACTGACCGGCGCGCGAGGCTATGTCGGCGGCTGGATGGATCGCTCGGGCGGCGTGCTCAATCCGGTCGAATTCGCGCGCGGACTGGCCGAAGCGGCCGAAACCGCCGGCGCGCGAATTTTTGAGCACACGCGCGTCACATCGATCGACCGTTCCTCCGACAACTGGACGTTGACGACTCCCTCAGGTTCGCTGCGTGCCGGCAAGGTGCTGATTGCCACCAACGGCTATGGCGGAGCCCTCAACCCGACTCTGGAGCGCACATATTTTCCGTTGAAGGTCTTCCAAATCGCGACGGCGCCGCTGCCATCGAAGGCGCGTCAGCACCTGCTGCCCGGAGGCCACGGGTTCTCCGATACCAGGCGAAATCTCATCACCTTCCGCTTCGATGCCCACAACCGGTTGATCAGCGGCGGCATGCATGTAGTGGGCGCGGGCGCCGACGGACGCGTGCCGCGGACAATCTGGCGGCGGCTGGTGAAGCGCCTCGAACTCTCCGACCTGACGCCGATCGAGTACAGTTGGTCGGGGATCGCCGCCATTGAGCCGGACTTCCTGCCGCATCTGATCGACCTCGGCCCAGATCTGTTGGCGGCCCGAGCCTGCAATGGACGCGGCATCGCCATGACCACGGCGATGGGCAAGGTGCTTGCCGACTGGGCCGCTGGAACAGAAGCCCGCGACCTGCCGCTGCCATTCGCCCCGCCGGCGCCGATCCGCTTTCACGGCTTGCTACGCTACGCGCCCAACATGCTGCTGCCCTGGAGCATGTTGCGCGACTGGCTTGATCGGACTGGTTAGGACAGGTTTGAATCAAAAAACCCTAGATTCTGTTTCACTGCAAAATTCAAGCCATCGCCCATTTCGACATCCCAAAAAACGGCCCCAATATCCGACCTTGCCCATGAGCAGCCGCAATTCGGGCTGAAGCGCGACTCAGAAAGCTCGAGAAGGTTCCAGAAACCCCGGCAAACCGCACGCCACACCGGACACTAAGGTCCCGCGGACATCGTAGCGAACGTCCTCGACCGAGCGGCCAATTTCGTCGCCAAAGGTGCGTCCGAAAAGGACTGTCGGCGGCTCTGTCGTGAGAACGAAAAAAGAAGAGAAGCAGAACTTTCGTGTGCGATTTTTGCACACGACCTCTCGTAAGTGGCTGGTTTTGCTTAATTGTCCGTCCAATCCATCATGGGCGCAACGGCTACCCTATGCTCCTGATTTTCAGCATTTTTCATTTAACATCAGTTTCTTAGGACCTGCCGAGTGCACACGAATTTGCGCCAGAATACGACCCTTTTCGCCAAGTTTCGATCTCTCAGTGCACGCGGAGCGCACACGAAAAAATGGCCACCTATACGAAGCTCTGATCCGGTTCCTGGCGCGTGCAGGTTCGTTGCAAAGGTCGCTACGTCAGCGAGACGTTCTTGCGCCGAGAAACGCACGACGATGGCCAACCGAAACCGAACGCCAAGTCGACCGCGGCGAGACACCGACCAAGTCTCGTGTAGCGCGCCTTAAAACTTTCGGCGAACTCATCGACCTCCATATCGGCGACATCTGCGATGTAGGCAAGTCCCCTCGCCGCTCCAAGGCCGCCGCCCTCGATATGCTCCAACGACACCTGGGGAAATGCAACATCGCGGCTCTCGATCGCGAACGGCTCATCCTATTTGGTCGTGAGCGAGCCGCCCAAGGTGCCGGACCGCTCGGCATCGATATCGGGATTATAGAGCCTATCCTGTCTCATGCTGCGGCCGTCCACGGCCATGAAACGATCGACTGACATCGGCGTAGCATCCTCTCATGGCAGATTGCATAGGGTAGATCCCACAATGATCGGCAACTTTCTGCAAAAGGCTACGATGGAGGATGGTGAAATCGATTCCTGGTTTCCGACCGGCCCGAACACCAACATCCGATCAGCTTAGACACGTCTCCCCCTTTTGGACGAACCCTCGATCCACGAGTCTCATTGACGAAGGACAATTGACCGATAGCTTGAGGCGAACTGAAAGTCGCCACCGGTTTGAAGCTATTGTTCGGGTTGCAACTTGCTGCATCTTTCCCACAGTCGGGGCATTGTCGAGAAGACAACTATTGCGGCGGCTAGCCTCACACCACTCGCCGGCGCAGCCGCAGGTCGGCTGCTCTTTGAAAACTCGCTATCGATTCTGAACAGGACCGGTGCTTGGCACATCGCCAAAGACCTTTGCCAGGAGTTCGTGCCCCACCACGCACAGGCTCGGTACTGGCGCCTTGGTTCGCGCGGCCCCGAAGGCCTAGCCCGCAAAATCGCGGCTCGCCTGATGATGCTGGAAATCAGTTGGCTCAAGGACAGCCGACACTTCTTGATCGGCGGCAAGACCGCCGGGGGCGACACCAAGGTCTTTCTCGATCCGCTCTTTGTGCTGAGATCAGAGCTGACTGAAAAAGATATCGTGCTCTGCCATGACGTAGGCCCTTTGAGTCATAGCTTCCTGTATGACACCGTGACGGTTGCGAATTATCGTATTGCGTACGAAAAAATTAGCAGAGAAAGACCCGGGATTGTTTTCGTGAGCGATTGGTCAAAGGATAAGTTCGTTTCCCTCTACGGGCTAAACTTTCGATTTCTTACCACCATTCCGCTATACGTGCGTACAGGCTTGTTTGACGGACCCTTGGAGCCCCTTTCAGGTATCGACGGGCCGTTCTTCTTGACTGTCGGCGCTTTTGAAACACGCAAGAACCAGATCGCTGCGCTCGAGGCGTATCGGGACTGCAGGTTCCGCGAGCAAGGTGTGCAATACGTTCTTTGCGGTCCGCGAGGCGACGGACGTGAAAAGATCATTGATCTTGCGAAATCGATACCGGGAGTTGTGATGCCGGGGTACGTTCCTGACAGCCAGTTGCGCTGGCTCTACGCGCACGCCGAGGCATTCGTTTTGCCGAGCCTCCTCGAAGGGTTCGGCATGCCCGCTTTGGAGGCCGCCTATATGGGCTTGCTTCCGATCGTATCCGAAGGCAGCGCATTGGTGGAAGCCGTAGACGGCGTCTGCGCACAAGTACCACCCAAGGACGTGGCCGCAATCGGACAGGCAATGCGGCATGCGCTTTCACGAAGCTCAGCCGAGAAAGCGAAGACTAGCCGCGAGCTGCGCGAGGTTGCCTCACGCGCCTCGAAAGAGCGCTTTCTGCAGCGCTGGAGAAGCCTGTTGCAGGCGCGGTAGGAACAAAATTCCACCTAATTTGCCCAAGGCATGTCCATCGAAGTCCGATGTTTCGAGGCACGAAATACATCCCATATTAGGCGTTATCCAAAAGTGGTAGCCGTGCTGCATCAAAATTGGCAAATAGCCGACAACGTGACCGCGCTCTTACATTGAGTTTTGGGGTTACTATCTGCGCTGCAGCGTTCAATGTATCTCGACCAACATGCATCATTGCCAAGACATGAAAGCGTCGCTTGAACCTCTTTCGGCGCGAAGCGCCTTGAGAATTCGCGCTAACGGAATCTAGATGAACACATGCGCCGACATCCATGTAGACGATCTGGCGGCGACGCCGCCCGCTGCCACGCGAGGTTGGTTGTCCCGCAAGGAACGCCCGGCAAGCGCGACTTCCACAATTGCCCTCTTCGGGAATTTTGGAAGCAACAATTTCGGCAATGAAGGATCGCTTCTTGCAATGGTGGAGTTCCTCCGCCGCGAGCGGCCCGAGGCGAGGCTTTTTTGCATATGCACCGACCCCTCCGCCATCAGGGACTCACTTGGAATGCCCGCCATTCCAATCCGGCGATCCGGGCGCTTTGGTGAGCTATCGCATAAGATTGTCAGGACTCCTCTCAAGGTATTGGGCAGGGTTCGCAACCTCGCCAAGGCATTCCGAGATATCCGGCGCGCCGACGTCATGATCATTCCCGGAACGGGAATTCTTGACGACTTCGGTGAGCCGCCGCATGGGATGCCTCTTGATATCTTGATGTGGTGTTTCGCTGCACGGGTGTCAGGCACGAAGGTGGCTTTTGCCAGCATAGGAGCCGGTCCGATTGGCCATCCCGTTAGCCGATGGCTGATGGTCTCGGCCGCGAAGCTGGCGCATTATCGATCCTACCGCGACGCCCGCTCGAAGGAATTCATGCGGAATGCGGGTTTGGACGTGGAGAACGACGCGGTTTATCCCGACGTCGTTTTCAAACTGCCTACCCCGAAGCCGGCCAATTCGGCGGAGTCGACCTCGGTCAGTTCAAGAACCGGCGTCCTGACCGTCGGCCTCGGGGTGATGAAATACGATGGCTGGTACGGATTTGCCCACGACGGCGGGGCAGTCTTCGATCTCTATCTGGATAAACTGGCACAGTTCGTCAACCATCTGCTGGAACGCGGACATCGCGTCAAATTGCTGACGGGAGAAACCACCGACATGGAGGCCGTGGATGCACTGCTTGCACGGCTGCGCGTGGTCGCCGCCGGCTCTGCGTCGGAACGCGTATCCACCGGGTTGGTGAGTTCGCTGCATGATCTGATGGAAGAGATTTCCGAGACAGATATCGTCATCGCCACACGCTTTCACAACATCGTCTGCGCGTTGAAGATGGAAAAACCCGTTATCTCCCTGGGATATTCGGCGAAGAACGACGCGCTGCTGGCAGAGATGGGCCTCGATGAATACTGCCAGCATGTCGACACATTCGACGTCGAGGTGCTTATCGCCCAATTTGAGAAGGGCATCATCGAGACCCAGAAGATCAAAAACGCGATCCGTGCGGGTAATCTCGCTTTCATGGAGCAACTCGATCTGCAAGACAAGCGACTTCTGTCGGAAATTTTGTCGTGAACATGCTGCTGGCTAGCAGTTTCTGGAGACTCTGGGATGCCAAGTGTGGACGTCATAATCCCCTGCTACAACTACGCGGATTATTTGCCTCAATGCGTCGACAGCGTGCTCTCGCAAGGTGTCTCCGAGGTCAGAATTGTCATCATCGACAATGCCTCGACTGACAACAGCGTCGAGGTTGCAAGACATCTGGCTGAGTCGGATCCGAGAATAGAGCTCGTCTGCCATCCGGAAAATCTCGGCCCGCATGCCTCGTTCAATGAAGGGATCGACTTGGCACGCGCAGACTACTTTGTCATTCTGTGCGCCGATGACCTCATGCAGGCAGGATCTCTGAAGCGTGGGATCGAGGCGCTCGAACAAAACCCTGGTGCGATTTTTGTTGTCGGCGCCAGCACGCCGTGGGCGGGCCAAATGCCACCCGAACCGACGGACCAGCCTGAAGGCTGGAGCGTTCAATCCGGGCTGGACTATATAGAGCTCTGCTGCCAGGCAATAGGCAAGAATCCCGGGGTGCACGCAATACTGGTGAGGACTTCGGCGCAAAAAGCAGCAGGGCATTACCGAGCTTCGCTGAAGCACATGGACGACCTGGAGATGGCCCTCAGACTCGGCTGCATGGGATCGGTTGTATGCCTTCACGCGGCCTTGGCAATTCAGCGCCTACACGCTGCGAATTTGAGTAATGCTCTGTGGGAAGATCGTCTCAAGGATCTTCGGGAGCAACAGGCAGCCTTCGACAGCTTCTTTCGTCGGGAAGGGCGAAATATTCCGCGTTCTCTTGAACTACATCGCGTAGCGACACGGCGAACAGCTGAAACCGCATTTTGGTCGGCGGCTTCGCACATCTACAGAGGCAAGACCGCCGTTGGCCTTGGCCTGTTCAAATACAGCCTCAGCCTAAGACCATCATTGGCACTGATACCGCCGGTAAGCCACTTGTTTCGCACGAATGGTGCCCTCAAGCGGGTAGCCGAACTCTTATCGGCCGGAATTCGCTGAACTCGCAAGTCGCCGAGCGTTACTGCTCGTCGCTGCAAATGCCTGCCCTGCTACGCCGTTTCCCAGGGAAATTGCCGCAAGACCCGCAAGACAAGGCGCAATGTGCCGTAAGCAGCGGAAGCTGTCTTGTCGGACGGGCAGCAAACAGCCAGGGCCACCAAAAAATAGGCGTGCCAGAGCCGGTTACGAAAACATGCAGCCTCTTTGAACAGCGCTATGGATTTGTTTCGATATCCTGATCTCAGTGCGAGGCAGGCCGTCTCGTAAATATAATGCTTCCGCAACAGCGAGAGTTCGGGATCACTGCGATTTTGGTTCCAATGAAGCTGGTCAAAATATTGCAGACGATTAACGCGAAAAGCGTAGGCGTTCGGCCCCGTCGCAAGGTGATCTTCCTTGAGGGGATCGGAATGCAAACCATGTTCGTGTTTGCGTGCGGAAGGTAACGAGATGAAATTCGTGCGGAAATGACGAGCGAGTAATGCCTGGAAGGGATAATCTTCCGCGCTGCGCTTGGAGGCGTCGAAGCGGCCGACGAGCTCCAGCGCCTGGCGAGTCATCACCGTGGCCGGAAGCCAAGCGAAATACCCCCAACGCGTGTAGCGAAAGATGTGCCCCTGGTAAAGAAATGCTTCGGACGCTTCCCTGTCGGTCGAGCATCGCGTCGCCCAAGTTCCGAGCGCGCGCTTTGTATGAAAAACGCGCAGATAGTCGTCGGTTTGGCCATCCGGGAGTTCGAACGCATCAGAGCCAATCACGCGGGCTATGCTCCGATAACAATTGACGATCGTCCCCTTGATCATCCGATGGTCGGTATCGTCCTGAAAAAACTCGAAAGTAAGGTACTGATCGTCCGGAAATTCATTGAAGAAGGCAACCGATAGGGACAGGAAATGCGGAAGCCACTCGTCATCAGAATCGAGGAAAGCAATCAGTCGACCAGTGCTGGCTGCGATGCCGGCGTTGCGCGCGGCGGCCACGCCCTGGTTGCTCTGCCGAATTAAACGGATACGCGAGTCGAACTCAAAAGTCAGTTGCGCGGTGTAATCGGTTGACCCGTCGTCAACGATGATGAGTTCCCAATCTTCGAAAGTCTGCCCAATTATACTATCTATCGCCCGCATGACTGTGTCAGCGCGATTGTAGGTTGGTAGTATAATAGATACTTCAGCGCGGGGTCGATACATCAAAGATCACTCTCGAATGTTGCCTGCACCCCCCGGCGTCGTGGCATGTTCGAAACGGGTAAGTCACCGTCTACTGTGGCAATGCGCCTAGGGTTGTCCAGGACAACACTTCCTCATGCCGGACCCTAGGTTCGGCAGGAGATGCGGCATCGACATAACTGTAGCTTTCATTTCACCTCGCTCGGCAGGACCGCCGCAGCCTGGACGGGTTCGGCGATCACCAACAAATCCGGATGGGGCTGCCGCCCTGTCCGCAGCATCCGGGCCAGCCACTCGGCGACGTGGTCTAGTTCGTGCATTGCCGGATGTTTGACTAGCCAGATCGCCAGCACCCAGCCTAGCCCCGAAAGGACGGCTGCAACCACTGCGGCAGCCAGGTGGATCTGCGCAGGGTAGCACGCAAGGGCGACCACGGCGGGACCAATGGCGCTGCCGATCGTCACCGCTGCACTCTTCCACAAGGCAAAGACGAACTCTGTCCAAGTCATGCTTATGTGGCGTCGTACGAAAAGTAGCGAAACCATAGCTTGGAAAGGAACCGTCAGAAGCAGGCTGAGCACCATGCCGCGCAAACCGAAAGGAGCAGCGATCAAAAGCAGGACGGCGCAAACCGGCCATATGACAAGCGAACGCAAGAAGGCATCGCGAATGGCGCCAACCGCCAGGAGCACGCAGTAGTTCAATGCATAGCTGAACGAGAAAAAGGAGGCAATCGCAGCGATCCGGACCAGCGGCACTATCTCGAGCCACTGGTCTCCATAGAGGAACGTCACGACTGGGTGCGCCAGGATAGAAAGCACGCCGAGCGCCGGCCAGTGGACCGCCGTGGTGTAGGTCAGCGCGGTCAGGTAATGATGTTTGAGGTCCCCACCTTTCCTTGCCTCCGATGAAAATCCCGAGAAAACAACGGAGATTGAACTGGCCAGAAAGATCTTGTCGGGCAGCTGGGCAACCGTAAGCGTCCGGTTAAAAAGGCCCGCTGCATTGAATGAGAGAAATCGTCCCAGCACCAGATATGGGATCTGGTCGTACATTCGGGCAAGCATCACGATGAGGCCATTGTAATAACCGAAGGCAATCACGCCCCGCCAATTGCTGAACAGCGGCTTGAATATCCAGAACTCACTCCGGAGCAGGAGCGCGAGGATGCTGCCGAAAGTGGCCGAGACGAACCACGCCATGGCAAAGCTCATGTAGCTGAACCCGAGCGACGTGAGGGTGAGGACGGTGACCGCGCTGGAGACAGCAATCGCAATGTTCACCAAGGCAACCTGTCCGAATGCCATCTCGCGCCGCATGAGCGCCAGTATGGGAGCGGCCACCACCTCGATGACAAGAGCCGCCGATATCAGACGTAGATAGGGCCCAAGGCCATCCTCGCCGTAGACATGGGCGATCAACGGGGCAAATAGAAGGAGCCCTGCTGAGATCAAGGACGTAAGCGACAACATCACGGTAAATGCTGCGCGCACGTCCTCTTTCGAAAGATTGGGCCGCTGAACTATGAATGCAGTGCTGGAAAACTCTCGCAGCGACAACGCAAGACCGACAACAGCCGATCCAGTCACCGATATACCGATTTCGCTCGGCGTAAGAAGCCTCGACACGACCATCGTCAGGCCAAAATTGACGGCAAGACCGAAGTATCGATCAGCAGTGGTATAAATTAGCGCTCGTCTAACTGAATTCATTGATCGACTTCACAGGATTGGAGTGTCTGGCGAAGGGTCTTGATCTCCGATTATTCCGCAGGCCGGTTGATATTTGTTACTCTACGCAGCTTTCGCACTGCCCGGCCGAACTGGTATCTCATGATGTTGCCGCAGATTCGCATTTCGTGCTTGACTCCTTTAACCGGAGCAAAACGTTGCTTGTAGTCGTGGCCCCCACCCAAGTCGATACCTCGCAGATTGAATCTGCCGACCATCTCGAATGTCAGATAGATTAAATATGTCCCTATATCAAAGCGATCGTATTCATGATCTCTGAAATATACTTGGGCAACTAGATCATTTTCATGTATCAGGCAAGTCACGCCCCCGACTCGACGATCACCGTCGCTGAGCAGGATGGACACAAGACGGCCGGTGGCCTCCATGTACTCCGCAGCCGCGACACGGTCTGCTATCTCCGCGCCATCGATCCCCCAGGTCTTACCCCACTCTTTGACAATCAATCTCGCCGCGCCCGGCTGATTGATCCCAACGGAGAAGCCGCTGCATTTTCTGCGAGACTTTCGTATTGCGTCCCATCGACCAGTCTTTCGCCAGTACGCTTCAAAGTCGTCCGTGGCATCCATTCCGAAGGTTGGTTCAGACCACAGCGCCCGCACCGCGCCGTGGCTTTGCGGTTCCTTTTCCAGGCGCCAGAAGCCAAGCTCGACAGTAACGCCTACGCTTGCCACGGCATCCAGAAGCCGGCCAGGTTGCGACGGCAAGACAAATCCGGGAACGATGTAGCGGGTTACGGGCACCCAACATCCATCAGGCGTCCGGCGCAAGGCCACTATTGCGACAGGCGCGTCCCGCTCACGCACAAGCGCGATGAGCTTTCTATTGTCGATCGAATTTGTGGCCAGTATCCGGAACAGCTCATGCGGGCACGCGTCGGATTCAGGCAGCCGCGACAATGCATCATCCAGTTGCGAATTCCATTGCCTGAACGAGGTGACGTGAGGACGGGACCGTTGGGCGCGCGCCGGCTGGTTCTCCTCAACGACCGGCTGGATTGGTCTGGTCCCTATCGCTTCGGATTGCGCCTGCATGCGACTACTCCGGATTCAAATGTCGCGTTCACACTACGGGCCGGCGGATAGCGTGCAAACCTCCCAAAAAGGCTGCGATTGCGTACGAAAGCAGTAGTTCAAATTTCTGCGATGGTTTGCCGCAATTCACTTGAACCTGGCGAGACAACTGGCGTGGTTGCGGAGTGTCATCTAACCTGCGCGGCGTCGATGGCGCGCGCAAAAGGCGTTATTTCCGGATACTGGCCACCGGCTCGGTCAAACGGTTGCGTGGCGCCCAATGCGCGCACCCGTGCGACCCAAACAACGGCCAGCGCGACGAAGAAGAGAATGCCTGGATCGGCATTGCCACCTGATATTGAGGCGGCGACTAAACCGGCAAGAGCGGAATTCCTGACACTCGTCACCACAGCGTCCGTCTCGGGGTCCAACCACCGCCGCACCCCGCCTACGCCTCGAGCCAAGACACCAAGCAGCATCGCCATCATCAATGATCCGAAAAACCCGAGCTGGGACAGGACCGCGATCGGCCAACTCGATGTCCTCGAACTGCCGAAACCCACGCCGAGGCCGTTGGTGTCGATGACGGACTGCAGGCTTTTCAGGTTCCAATAGGTTCGCTCATGGCCTGACCCGGAATTCGCTTTGTTGACGATGGTTTTGTTGAAGAGCCCAACAAAGGAATCCAGGACGTTTGCCTTGTAGAGGCTGATGCCCAACACCGCAGCCGTGCCGACAATCATCAGAACGGCTATCAGTATATCCTCGCGCTCAATTTTCCCCTTTAAGACCGAGGCTAACATCGAGAAGGCGACGGGAACGCACAGCACCATAAGCCCAACATAGGCGGTCGACGACGTCGACAGAATGGTCAGGAAGAGCAAGATGCCCGACAACCATTGGGCAACGACCGACTTGGTCTTTCGCCAGTAGGTATAGCAGAACGCAAGGCAGGCCAGAGTAGCAGCGGCGAAGGAAGATGCCTCGGAGAAAGGCCCCGTGATGCGGGCGAATCCAGCCTCGTACGCACCCGTTATAATCGCATAATTGGCAGTTCTGATGGGGGCGAGGAGATCACCCAGCCCTGCATTTTTACCGACAAAGTCAATCAATCCCATCCCGGCGTGCAAGCAGCATAAAACGAAGAAGCCGCGGCGAATCTGATCGATACGGTCAGAGCGCAGCGTCAGGACGCAAAGCGCGATGGCAGCAAGCCCGCCAAGGATAAAGTAGCCCGTCTGCGAGATGTTGCCTGAAACTGGCGCCAAGGACGCTTCCACCACCGCTCCCCTGGTCTTCGACTGGACGAAGACGACGGTCTGCCCGGCGAAGAACCTGGGAAACAGCCACGATCCGATGATCGCGTAGACCATGAGACTTGCGAGTATCCAGACCGGGCGGATACTCCCGAAGACGCTTCCGAGGTCGAACCATATACGGCGTCTGGCTGCGACGGCCGCGACGAGTAGAGCCTCGAACATGGTGTAGATGAGCGGAGATGACCCACCCAGGAAAGTCAGGGTCATGACGGCCGTAGCGCCGAATGCCTGGGAAGCAATCAGCCCGATAATCAGCACTCCCCGGGCATAGTATGCAATGGCAAGAACGGCCACGCACACCAGCAGACCCGGCAAAGAAACCTGCATTGTTGATCGAGCCTTTCGCTCGGTTGGTCCCGCCAATGTTGACGAAAGACACTACCCGACGGCGGGTATCTTTCGACGGGCACGTACCTTGGGCAAGTGAGCCAAACGGCGTAGTCCTGCATTCCGCAAGAAGCCGTAGGTCTCCTTGAGAACCGAAAATACCCCACGGCTTGCAACCAGGCTCGGCCCGTTGAGGCCCGTCAACCGACCGCGAGCCACGATCGCCGGCTGCATGCCATCCGCTGCGGCTGAGAAGCGCTCGTGTTTGGGCTGCTGGCGGTTGCAGGCTCAGAATGTGTCGACACGTCGGCCTGCCGGGATCCTGCCTACCCCTTCCTGCAAACGGCTAACTCGCGAACGCACACTAAAGAACGGCTCGACGGCGAGTTATGTCCCCCTTATACACAGGCTCGCGGGCACATTTCTGCTTACGATCGTGAAATGTCGTGATAATTGGAGATATCGGGAGCTCTGGGCAATGGAGTGGGTTCTCTAGAGTTCCAGCATGAGGAGGACAATCCGTATGACCACCCGTGTTGTACACGGCGCATTTGGACCAAAGCAGGTGAAGCAACTCAAGGAAATTTATGAGCGAGCGCAGGCTGTGACCGCCCAGTATCCTGAATCGCACGTCGCTAACAAAGCCGCCAAGAAGTTGATCGATGCGTTTGA
Organism: Mesorhizobium sp. M2A.F.Ca.ET.043.05.1.1; assembly: GCF_003952445.1. Classification (NCBI taxonomy): domain Bacteria; kingdom Pseudomonadati; phylum Pseudomonadota; class Alphaproteobacteria; order Hyphomicrobiales; family Phyllobacteriaceae; genus Mesorhizobium; species Mesorhizobium sp. M2A.F.Ca.ET.043.05.1.1. Next base: position 1,625,214 of record NZ_CP034446.1, on the reverse strand, counting down.
GACAGTGACCCGTAGCCATGAGGCGGTCTGCCGTTGGCTGAGCGAGACTGAACCCCAGGGACACGCCTGAGGTTCCAATCGTCAATTCTGGGAGCATCTATCCGCCTGCCAGACAATGCTGGCAGGCGGATTTTCTGCTGTGCCGCTCACCGCAAAAGCGATAGGGGAGCCATTGGGGCGGGCGAATGGCTCCCCTACCCTGTCTTCGCTTTATCCGCAGACAGACCGGCGTACGCCCGGGCAAACGCTGGCAAACAGATGTTCTTCTTTGGCAATGCATGACGTCAACGAAGCCTTTGGAGTAAGAAGCCGCCGTGGATTAACGGTCCTGCTTCCGCCTATCGGATGAGCTTGGCGGCGCTGCTTTGCCTGAAATCATTTTTGTGCACGACTCCAGGAACCCGGCCCAATGGCTTCGGCCCGCATGGCCTGCCCATCAGCGGGATCCCTTGAGAGCCAAAAAAATTTACAAAAAATTAACTTAGATTAGCTCTCGCTAGTAAAGCATCAACTACTGAATTTTAGGTGGTGTAGGGGAGAAGCGATGAGCGTCCAAGCTGGGGGGGCCTGGCTGGACTCTCAGATTGGTAGAAACTTTCAAAAAAATCTAGGATTTGAGGGGGCTGTCGGCCGCCATGAGGCGGTCGTTTTGGGCAAAAGTTGGGGTGCTAGTATGAGTTCTGCAATCGGACTGCATAATCTTGCTTCGACAAATCAATCAGAAATCTCGTCGAGCAGCGCAAAGAGCAACGAACAACTAGACAAGGAATGCCTACTTATTCTTGACGGAAGGGCGCTAGACCGGGAATGTCTAGCATCGGCTCTGGAGGATCATGAGCTTGGCATGACTGTTGCCGCCATGGGCCGGATCGAAGAATGGCGAATAAAGAAGGAAGCATACCCTCCTCTAGCCGCCATCCTATTTAATCTTGGTGGACGCAAAGTTACCGATCAAAGCATAGCTGAAGAGGTCCGCATGATCTCTTCAGAGTTCAGTTCTGTTCCAGTGATTCTGCTGGCTGACACGGAAGATCTTACACAGATACTGACCGCCCTTGAAAGCGGCGCGCGCGGATACATTCCGACTTCTGTTGGCATTGACGTCTGTGTCGAAGCCGTCAACCTTGCGGCGGCTGGCGGCATCTTCGTACCGGCCAGTAGCGTGCTGTCCATGCGGCATCTGATCGATTCAGGCAGCCGCGACGCACGTCCGCTGACGACTATGTTCACGCACCGGCAAGCTGAAGTGGCTCAGGCGCTTCGGCGCGGCAAGGCGAACAAGATCATAGCCTACGAACTGAACCTGCGCGAAAGCACCGTGAAAGTTCACATCCGCAATATCATGAAGAAACTGAAGGCGACCAACAGGACTGAGGTTGCCTACAAGGTGAACGACCTTTTCGGGGAAGGTGCTCTCGCGGAAGAATGACAGCTGGTTTCAGACGGCCCGCCAGAGTTCACTTCTGCGGGCCGTCTTTGTTAGCCTCGTTTCGCGATCGGCTGTTCCGCAGCCGCTGCAAAATGGCGTCTTCGTCATAAAACGCCGGTATTGGGCTCCAACATCCACCATAAGTGCTAAATCGGCAGCCATTTGGTGATCGCGAAATTTGGGACCGGACATGTAGACTTTCCAGCAGCTGGAGTGTGGTACATGTCTGAGCAGAGCCCTTGTTTTCGCAAATCTGTCCGTTTGCAAGGTCGCGCGCGCCAACTGATCCCAGGTGGCTGCCATACATACGCGAAGGGCGATGATCAGTATCCCATTCTCGCCCCGGGTTTCATTGAGCGTGGACTTGGATGTCATGTCTGGGACGTCGACGGCAACGAATATATCGAGTATGGCATGGGCAATCGTTCCGTTGGATTGGGGCATGCCTACCCGACCGTCCTGAGAGCGGTTGAGGCAGCGTTGAGTGGCGGTTCCAATTTCACGCGACCGGCTAAGATCGAAGTCGACTGCGCCGAGACGTTTCTGGAGCTTGTCGACGCGCAGATGGTAAAATTCTGCAAGGATGGCTCGGATGCGACGTCCGGCGCCGTGCGCCTGGCCCGCGCTTATACAGGGCGCGACTTCGTGGCCTGCTGCGCCGACCATCCATTCTTTTCGACGGACGATTGGTTCATCGGCACGACACCGATGAATGCCGGTATTCCGGAGGTGGTCCGAAATCTCACCGTCACCTTCCGATACAACAACATCGCCAGCGTAAAAGATCTGTTCGACAGATATCCGGGCAAGCTGGCCGCGCTGATCCTCGAGCCATCCCGCGGAGACGACCCGGCAGACGGCTTCCTGCATGAAGTGCAACGTCTCTGCCGGGAAAACGGCGCGCTGCTCATTCTCGACGAGATGATCACCGGTTTCCGGTGGCACGCGGCTGGAGCTCAGAAACTCTATGGCATTGAGCCGGACCTGACGACGTTCGGCAAAGCGCTCGGCAATGGCTTCTCAGTGTCAGCATTGGCGGGCAAGCGCGAATATATGCGGCTTGGCGGGTTAGAGCATATGGACCGCCCAAGGGTATTCCTGTTGTCAACCACGCACGGCGCGGAGACCCATGCGCTCGCCGCGGCCATCGCGACCATGCGAACATACCAGTCCGAACCTGTTATAGAGCACCTGCACCTCCAAGGCACAAAGCTCAAGGACGGTATCACCGAGGCTGCCAAACGCCACGGCGTTGGAGACCACTTCAAGGTCGTCGGCCGCCCCTCTTGCCTGGCATTCGCCACACTCGACCCCAACGGCAAGCCGTCGCAGGCATATCGCTCGCTTTTCCTTCAAGAGACAATCAAGCGCGGAGTGCTGATGCCGTCACTGGTCGTCAGCTACACTCACGACAACCCGGCGATCATGAAGACCATAGAGGCGGTCGACAGCGCCTTGGCGGTGTATGCCCAGGCCCTGGAAGCGGGGACGGACCGGTTTTTGGTCGGCCGGCCATCCCAGGTGGTCTTCCGTCGATTTAACGAAGGGGCCGAAGTACGGGTTTCCGCCGCGGCCAGCTAACCGAGCGGCGTGCACTTGCGCCGCTGCGCGGGTCCGCTCGGGGCGGAAGTCCCTTCGGCGATGGGCATTGCTGACTGTTAGAAAATCCTGGCTTTTCTGACCGTGAACGCCTCGGCGAAACGCTCGGGCGCTCTGCATTCCATTCCGCGCAATCTGGCAAGCCCAACAAAAGTGTCACGGTCGAACCAGTCCTTGGAGCGCTGCGTCCCGAAGTACTTATGGAGAAACTGGATCTTGCGTTCCAGTACGTCGGCCGCAAGCGGAACATATGCATTCGGCCGGCCGAGGTCGCCATCCCACTTCGGGATCTCGTATTCGAGCACCAGATGGTCGCGAAAGACATTCCAGGTCAATTGATTGACTTCCCGATGGTCCTGGTGGGCATCGAGCCTGGCATGCGTGAGCACTATGTCGGGATTGATGCGCGACCTCACATCGATCAACCAGTGTTTTATCGATCGGCTATGGATTGGGAAGTAGCTGTCTTCAAAATCCGCGATCTCGACTTTGGACGAGCTCGACCCTTCAAGGAAGGCCTCGGCCGATGCCTTGGCTTCGGCCGAACGGGAGCCGCCGCCGCTCAACACGCACCAATGGACGTGGAGCTTCACTCCTGAAGCGATCAAGCTGAGAATTGTGCCGCCGGCGCCTATTTCAATGTCGTCGGAATGGGCTCCAAGGCAGAGGAGCGAGAGTTCCTCCCCTCGGCGCGCGAGGCCAAGCCCCTTCATGATGCAGCCATCACCATGCTACGCTTGATCTTCTCGGCGGTGACCTTGCGATTCCAGGGCATATCGCCTTTTTCGACCATGTCCTCGAGCGACTGCCAGTCGCGCAGCGTATCCATCGAGCGCCAGAAGCCTTCGTGCTTGTAGGCCATCAGCATGTTGTCGTCGATCAATCGTTTGAACGGTTCGAGGACGAGCTCCTCGCCGTCGCGCATGTAGTCGAAGATTTCCGGCCGGAAGACAAAGTACCCACCGTTGATCCATATCTCGGATGTATCCGTCGTGCGGAACTCGCGCACACGGCCATCTTCAGCGATGTCGGCCAGATGGTATGTCAGCGGCGCGCGCACGGCGAGGAAGCAGCCGATCTTGCCGCTGGCCTCGAACTTCGCAATCACGTCGTCGAGGTCGACATTGGTCAGGCCATCGGAGTAGTTGGCCAGGAACATCTTCTCGTTCCTGACATGATCCCTGGCGGCCCAGAGTCGCTCTCCAATGTTGCGCCAGATACCCGTGTCGAGCAGCGTAATGCTCCAGTCCTTTGGAGTATCGCCGAGCAGCTTCACATCCCGACCGCCTTGCGTGACGACGCAGTCAGAGAAGGTCTGCGGCCTGGTGTTCAGGAAGAAATCCTTGATGACGTTGGCCTTATAGCCCAGGCAAAGGATGAACTCGTCATGCCCGTATTCGCTGTACCACTGCATCACGTGGCGCAGGATCGGCTGGTGGCCCAGAGGAATCATCGGCTTCGGTATGCTGTCGGAATAGTCACGTATGCGCGTGCCGCGCCCGCCGCAGAATAGGACGACTTTCATCTCGGCAACTCCGATGGATCGATCACTGTAACGAAAGGAATCGGCACCACGAATTTCGCGCCCCAGCTGGCGACGTGATGCATCTGCTTGATGATCTCGTCCTTCAAGTTCCATGGAAGGATCAGGATGTAGTCCGGCTTGGCATGGTCGATCGCCTCTATCGGCTTGATCGGTATGTGCATGCCGGGCGTGAAACGACCGTGCTTGTAGGGGTTCCGGTCGACCGTGAAGTCGAGAAAATCGGGGCCGATTGCGCAATAGTTAAGCAACGTGTTGCCTTTGCCGGGCGCGCCATAGCCGCAAATCTTCTTGCCCTCGTTCTTGGCCGAGATCAGGAAGGCGAGGAGATCTCGCTTCGCTCGCTGCGCCTTGTCGCCGAAGGAGGCGTAGGTCCACATGTCGGTCAGCCCATGCCGCTTTTCGCGATCGAGCAGCAGTTGAACGCGGTCGTTCACGGGCCAGCTGCTTTCCTCGTTCGCGAGATAGATGCGAAGCGAACCGCCATGGGTAGGCAGCTCCTCGACGTCGATCAGCCGCAGCCCGTGGCGGGTAGCCATAAGGTCGATGGTCAATAACGAGAAGTATGAGAAATGCTCGTGGTAGATGGTATCAAACTGGTTCTCGGCCATCAGTCGCTCGATGTGCGGAAACTCGATGGTGATGACGCCTTCCGGCTTGAGCAGGACCTTCATTCCTGCGACGAAGTCATTCAGGTCGGGCACTTGGGCCAGAACATTGTTGCCGATGATAAGATCGGCGCGCAGGCCCTCGGCCACCATCTGGAGCGCCAGGCGAACCCCGAAGAAATCAACCCTGGTCGGCACACCCTTCTCAAGCGCGGCGCTCGCAACGTTTGCGGCAGGCTCGACGCCTAGAACGGGAACGCCAAGCGGAAGAAAGTGCTGGAGCAGGTAGCCGTCGTTGCTGGCGAGCTCGACCGCGAGGCTGTCGGAACCAAGGCCGAGGCGTTTCGTAATGGCCTCGCAATAGGCTTTCGCGTGGGCCACCCAGCTTGTCGAAAAAGAAGAAAAATAAGCATACTCGCTGAAAATGGTTTCGGGACTCATGTATTCCTTGAGCTGCACCAGATAGCAGGTGTCGCAAACCAGGACGTTCAGCGGATAGTATAATTCCACCTGATCCAGCTGATCGGCCCGCAGGAAGTTTTCGCAAGGCGGCGACATGCCGAGATCGACCAGCGTATGCCGCAGACGCGTACCACAAAGCCTGCAGCCGACGCCGCGGCGTATCGGGTTTTGGTCGCGGACGACTTCGACGGCTTGTATGTTCATTGGCTGCTCCTTGTCCGCCTGCTGGAGAAAAATTGGAGACGCGGTGGCCTGACGAAGTACCTGCCGCCGTCGCGCCTCCGTGGAATGTACGCAAGCCTAAGGCGACGCGCCTTCGAGTCCGATTTGCCAATGCGTCGGCTGCCTTAATCCTTAAAGGGCAAGGGGGTGAGGCAATGACCCCATCAGGCAAGCCGAACGAGTAGGATTGACCATCGGGCATACCGCTATCGATGAAGCCACCTAAGGCTTTGGTAGCTCTTCCAGCCGGTACTCGCGACGCCAAGAATTCCCTCGGTTTTTGCCCGCCAAAGGGGCTTGAAGCGACATGCAGTTTGCCGAGACCGAATTGAAAGGCGTGTGGCTGATCGAGCCGACACCCGTGGTCGACGATCGCGGCTCCTTTACGCGCCTGTTCTGCGAGAAGGAAATGGCCGATTGCGGGTTGGCGACGCGTTTTGTCCAGCACAGCCGGGCACATTCGGTCAAAAAAGGAACGCTGCGGGGGTTACATTTTCAGGAGGACCCCTATGCCGAGGTGAAACTCGTCTCCTGCGTCCGTGGCGCGATCTTCGACGTCGTGGTTGACATGCGCGCGAACTCGCCGACGCGCTACAAGTGGTTGGGCTTCGAACTGACGGCCGCAAACATGAGGCAGGTCTATATTCCCACCGGATTCGCGCATGGACTGCAGACACTTACAGACGATACCGAGGTTTCGTACCTGATATCGCAGTTCTACACGCCGCACTCAGCGACGGGCGTCCGCTTCAACGATCCCGCCTTTTCGATAAACTGGCCCTTGATGCCGACCGCGATGTCGGAAAGGGACAGGACATGGCCGCTGGTCAAGCAGCGGGCCGCAATCGAGGCCCTATAGGGCCGCAGCCAAGAGGCCATGCTCCGACAGCAACCTGGCAGCGGCTGCCAGCTCCTTGAACGGCAGTCCAGAGCGCTCGGCCATCGACAAAATCGAGTGCTGTCCATCGGCCAGATTGAGCACCCATAGCAGGGACATCGAAGTTATGCCGGACGCCTTCTGCCCTCCCAAGGCGCTGTAGAGGCCCCGCCTGCCGAGTTGCGGCTCGCCCTTGGGGAAGAGATTCAAGGGCGTCCAGTCCCCTTCGACCACGTCGATCAGATCCATGAGAACCGCCAAGGAATCCTCAAGGTACTCCGGCGCGATGAAGCTGAGATTGTCGGCCGACGTATGGTACTCGGGGAAGGTGCCGTGGACGCTCCGCTGGAACATGCCGACGGGAAGATTGAAGCCCGGCGAGCAATATTGCCTTTCGTCGTAGCCATAGGGGGAGAAATCGATCAGCTTCGCCCCGGGCCGATCACCGAGCAGGTGCGCCATAGCCCGGTCAATGAAGGCGTCGCCGCGACGGCTGCGCTTGTATGCCGGGCATCCAGCATCACCCACGCAAGACACTACCAGCCCATGATCGATGAGTTGTATGCGGTTCTCATTGCGTGACAGCCATGTGAGCGCGCCGATCGTTCCTGGAGCAAAGAGGAAGCGGTAGCTATACTTTGTCTTCCGGGTTCTGAGGGTCCTCGCCAGCGTCGCCAGGAGAGCGAGGCCCGAGCAGTTATCATTGGCCAGTGACGGATGGCATATATGGGCTGAAAGAAGAAATTCCCGCTCGGTCTGTCCGCGGTGCAGGTATTCTCCATAGGTCAAGCTGCCGTCCTTGAGCTCAGCATCAATCTCTACCTGGTAGAGACCGTCGGTCATCTCGAGCAAACGATCATGCGCCATGCAGAACCCCCATGTCGGGGTGTAGTAGTTGGTGCGGTAGGGAATCACTTCCGGCTGTTCAGGCAAGGTATGGATATGCTGCCTCAACTCATTGAGCGGCAAGGTACCTTTGAAGGGTACGCTGTAGTTGACTACGTGGAGGTTGGAATCGGCAAAGTCCACGATCGTCCGACCGTCGGGCGCGGCGATCCTGGCCGACCGGATGTTCCATTCTTTCGGAATCGTCCAATCGAATACCTGCGTGCCAGTGGAAACCTCATGCCGCCGCAAGTCAATGTGCCCGGACAAAACGTCCAAGGTCTTCCGCACGCCATCGCCGGTGATGCTTCGGCAAATCGGAAATAGCCGTTCGGCCAGGTCATAGATCTCCTGGCCGGCCCCGGCGGCGGCCGGCGGCGCCGAGCCGAGCCCAGCTGGACCCACATACGTCATTTGGATTAGCCCGCCGCAGCCTCCAGGGCTATTGAGGCCTCCACGGCACGCATGCGCTCGTCCAGAAGTCCGTTCGCCAACAGATATCTTATGTGGCCGATGCGCTGGAAGCGAGGACCCTCGAACTCCTCCAAGGTGACATTTGATTGCCGATAGGCCCGGTAGAGCTGTTCGGCGCCTTTGCGGGCGTCCCATTGCGGCCGGAAGCTCGGAAGAGCTCGCGCAATCTTCTCGAAGCTTACCCGATAGGAACGTTTGTCGGGGCCGGCATCGGCCGCGAACTCCAGGCGGCAGCCGGGCACCACATCGGCGACGATCTCGGCTATGTCGCGGATCCTGTAATTGTGGGCCGTCTGCCCCACATTGAAAGCCTCGTTGTGGATCACATCCCGCGGGGCTTCGAGGCCGGCGATGAAAGCGCGGGAAATATCCTCGATGTGAACGATGGGCCGCCAAGGGGTCCCATCGGATTTGAGCAGGATCACGCCTTTGGTCACCGCCCAGGCAACGAGATTGTTCAGCACGATGTCGAAGCGAAGCCGGCGCGACAAGCCATAGGCCGTGGCGGGCCGGAAGTAGGTCGGAGAGAAGTTCCCGTCGGCGAGTTCGGAAATATCGCGTTCGGAAAGTACCTTGGACCAGCCATAGGGCGTGACCGGATTGAGCTCTCCGGTTTCGTCCACCATGTCATCGCCCGCCTGTCCGTAATTGCTGCAGGACGACGCGAAGAGAAAGCGTGACACGCCCGCTTCCTTGGCCGCTTTCGCGAAGCGAACGCTGCCCTTGTGGTTAATCTCGTATGTGATCTCCGGATCGAGATCGGAGAGCGGGTCATTCGAGAGGGCTGCCAGGTGTATTACGGCGTCGAAACCTTCGAGATCGCGAGGCTGCACGTCCCTGACGTCCTTTTGAATGGATGGAACGGATGCTCGCTCCCCTCCCGCCGCAAAGGTGCAGCGCCGGTAAAGGTCGCTGTCGTAGCCGGTCACCGCATGCCCCGCGCGAAGCAGCATCGGCACCATCACCGACCCGATATAGCCTTGATGGCCGGTTACCATGACTTTCATCGTACACCTCTCAAGAGTGGATTGATTACCGTGAAAGCTACTTGGGCGGCCAAGGCTCGGGGAGAACGCCAATAGGCGGTCAGGACGCCCTGTTGGACGAGCCGTCGGCTACTTCTTTCGGGGAGGTCCAGGCTAAGCCTTTCGAAGGCGTATCTGCCGGCGATGGCCTGAAGTTTTGTGGCAGGTGGCATGGCAATGGACTTGCCAGCCACCAGCCATCCCATGGTCGCTTCCTCGCCTAGCCGGGCGCGGGCATGTCCGAAGCGTCGCGCATGACGGCGTGCCGCGATTTGAACTCACTAGAGCCGACGATGCCCAAGGCAATGGCGTCGCGCGTCATTGATCCTCCGCGCAACTGTCGGGAATAGGTTTCCATCCCGTAGCCGTCCGCTGGGCGATCCAACAAAAGCATGTAAAGAAACCCAATATAGGCGCGGTCCGTCAGGCCTATAGTAGCATATTTGGCCTCGAATTCTTCGGAGCGAATCAACTCCATGACCACGTCGGTAAGCCGAGCGTCTCCGTTCTCGAGCGCTGCCGACCAGCGATCCAATCCTGCGGTGTCGCCGTCATGGCCAAGGACGAGACAATAGGCAAAACTTGCCTGGTGGACATAAGTGTCCCCATCGGCAAACGTCGCCTCGGGGTTGCACCCCCGCTGCGGCTTGGGCAACGGCTGCGGGCCGCGCGTGATATCGCGGACAGCCTTATAGGCGGGTTTCGGTTCGCCGGTTATCCATTTGCCTTTGTTATTCGAGACGAGTCTAACCAGACCCATATTGGCTTCGAAGCTCGGGGCCCAGTAAGTCTCGTCCAGCAGCTCATAGATATGCGCTGCCTCCAGCTTGTACTTCTCCTGGAGATCGCGGAGCCGTGTCATCGTCTGTTTGACGCCGTCAGCCTGCTGCCGCTCGCTCCGCTGACTTCCGTAGGGGTTATTGAATTCGGTAACCCAAATCGGCTTGCCGTAGGAAGAAATCTCGCGGAAAGCCCATTCGGGGTCTTCCCCGTACATGTGCCAGACAGAGATGTCCCAGGCGATCCCATCCTGCTTCATCCGCGCGAAGGCGCCGGTATGGCCCCAGCCAGCCGTGCCCATGGCTTTTTTTATGCTGGGGTCAACGGCCGTCATGCCATCGGACAGCCCCTTAAGGACTGCGCTTACCTTCACCCAGCGCGGACCGTAGTAGTCGAGCACTCCAGTTCCACCTGCCGGCCCCCAGCCGCATGGATATTGCGATCCATCGTCACGCTGCTCGCACGGCTTTATGATGGCGTAGACCTCCATCTCGTTGCCCAGTTCCCAAACGCGGATGTCGTTCTTGAACCTGGTGCCGAGCGCAACCGCCAATTTCTGGGCCTCAACATAAAGTTGGTCCGGTTTCTCCTTGTCCAGGTCCATCCCGGGTGTAATCACTGGGAGGATTTCGATCCCTCTCCTTTTCCCGGCCTCGACGACTTGGGCCAGGGTATCTGCCTCGTCTTCGTCCGTGATGTTGACCCTATATGATTTGAGACCGAGATCCTTGACGAAATCGAGTTGTTTTTCGATTGGAACACCCGGGTAGGAAACCACCGGATGGCCGTTCACCCCCCAGAGCAAATCAGCAGATGCGGGCGCGGCTGTTGTCAGCAGCAAAGCAGCCGCAGCTGCGAAACGAAACGACATGGCAATCATGCCTCCCTACGCGACTTTCAATATCGGGATAGTCGGAACTGCAGGAGTCGGAAGCAATTTGCCCATACGGGTATGAGAGGCCGCGCTTTACCTCTTTTGGAGGCTGTAGCCTAGCCATCAGGCGGCATGACTATTTGATTGCGCTTCTCGAGTCAGCGCTCGGATGATTGGCGGTGACTGCCGCGGATGAATCGAATTGACATTCGCTTCGTCCGACAACCACCGGGCCGGCTACACCTTCTGAGCCTTTATCCGTAGACTTCCCCGAAATCCGCGTCGACCTGGATCATGAGCTCAAGATACTTCCATGCAATCCAGCGCCAGGAATAGCTGCTCGCCCTGGTATGGCCCTTGCCAACCATTCGCTTGCGCAAATCCGGGTCGAGCGCCAGCTTCCCAACGTTTTCCGCCCACGATTGGACATCGTCCGGATCTGCATAGAGAGCAGAATCGCCACAGACTTCGGGCAGACACGGCGAAGTCGAGGCGACGACCGGACATCCCGACGCCATCGCCTCGACGGCGGGCAACCCAAAACCTTCGATGCGGGATGGAAACAGGAAGCAAACCGCGCCCTCAAGCGCTTTTTTGAAGTCGTGATCGCCTATGCGCCCGAGAAGGATGATGTTCCCCGGCAATTCGGGGACGTGCCGCAAGATCGTTTCCTCGTCGACATCGCCTGGCATCCAGAGGTCGAGTCCCATTTCATCGAGACGAGGGGCAAGCTTAGCCAAAAGTCCCATGTTCTTGTATTCTTGATCACCTCGGCCAAGGCAAACGACATATGGCCTGTCTCGATTGACGACGAGGGACGATCTGGTCGCATCCCACTTTTTCGCATGGTCGCTGCCATTGTAGGTAACGACGATGTTTTTCTCAGGTGCAATCCCAAACCTTACTAGATGGCTCCGCGAGAGTTGCGAAACCGTGGTGATCCGTGCGGCTCGCCTGCCAACCAGCGGAAGGATCAGGCGATGCGCCCAACGGAATCCCCGCGCATAGCTCGACGGCATCAGCCTCGTGTGCATGTCATGGATGCATGCGATCTGACGCCTCATCACGACTGGCGCAAGGTTGCAAAAGCTGAGCAATCCGCCAGGCACATGCCAAGGCAGTTGCGCTTGCACCCAGAACTGCGGAAGTCGCGGCCTATTGAACTCGGGAACGACCCGGACTGTTATAGCTTTCAGAGGAAGAGGTTCGACAAGCGGGCGCGGCACCACGAGATCGATTTCCAGATCACGGCCAAGCGGATGCCCTTCCGAAATGAGGGCGTCGAGAGCCGTCGTCACCTCCAGTCCGTAACGCGCTACCCCGTTGCGCCGAAGCGTGGTGAAGTCGCCATTTATCGTCCAACGTCGTCTTGGCGGCTCGAAGTCCGCCGATGTCCTGCCGGGATGGCCAATCAGGTATTGCGAGCTTTCTGGAAGCGACTGGGCAACCAGTGCGGCAGTGCTGTGGCCGTTCAAATGCCTGGACCGCCCGGCCGGCGCCGCATTGAACTCAGAATTGCCCATCGCCTTCTCCGCCTTGCCGAACGAGCAGCCACCCTAACACTCCGGGAGACACGACGGCCCTCAAACGTTTGAGGTAGTTCCAGCGTCTGCCCCTCGCCTGGCTGGATGATCCTCCGCGCCTGCGAATGACCCAACGGCCGTAGTGACCGCACGCGCCGGCGGTCTCAAACTAGGACATCGAGAGGGTGACATGGCACGGCGCTGGACTATCAACGGACGTTTCCTTTCCCAATCGACAACTGGCGTCCAGCGTTATGCAAGGGAGATCGTCCGTTCACTGGACGATTTAATCGCCGAGCGTGCGCCACTTACCCGTGGACTCGAGATCAGGCTCCACTGTCCGCCGGGCAGCTCGGACGTCCTGCTCAATTCCATCGAACGTTGCGAAATTGGCGGCACCGGTGGGCATCTGTGGGAGCAGACCCAACTAGCAACCTCGTTGCGCGGAGGCGGGCTGCTCAGTCTGTGCAATACCGGACCGCTTCTGTCTCGCAAGCATATTGTCTGCATTCATGATGCAAATGTGTGGAATGCTCCACAGAGCTATTCACTTGGATTCAGGGCCTCTTACAAAACGCTGCTGCCATGCCTTGGCAAGACAGCATGCAACATCTCGACTGTTTCCAATTTTTCGCTGGGCGAATTGGTTCGCCGGGACATTGTCCCGGCGCAAAAGGCCTTCGTTGCCCCGAACGGCCACGAACACGTCTTGCAGTGGAAGCCCGAACACTCGGCAGCGACGCGGCTGGCGGCCTCGCGGGATACCATCGTCATGATCGGCAGCGCCGCGCCACACAAAAATGTGGACCTCATTCTGGGCATGTCCGACCGCCTTGGCAAAGCCGGATTTAGAATCGCGGTTGTCGGCATGCCGGGTTCGCACATTTTCAAAACAGGATCAGCCAGGGCTGAAGCTGGAAACATCCATTGGCTCGGACGCATTTCCGATAGCGAGCTGGCTGCGCTGCTGACCGACTCGCTCTGCCTGGCCTTTCCTTCGCTGACCGAAGGCTTTGGTCTTCCGGTTGTCGAGGCGATGGCGCTCGGCTGTCCGGTTGTGGTGTCGGAACGTGCCAGCCTGCCGGAGGTCTGCGGAAATGCAGCTCTTTATGCCGCTGCCGACAACCCACTGGCATGGCTCGACCGCTTCATGGGGTTGCGCAACTCCAAAGCGCTGCGCCTGCGGTTGGCAGCAAAGGGAAAAGCCAGAGCCGAGGCATATAGCTGGAGAGCGAGCGCGATGCGCTACCTGCAGGCGATGGCCGCTGCCGACGGCATCGATACAGAGACCAAGGTCGTCAGGCTGCACGAGCTCACATGATGCTATGCAGGGACTGGACCGCGCCGATCGATTCCAGGATGGCCCGGTCGAAATTCTCTTCCGAAAAGCGCTGTGCGTTCGTGGCGCAGGCTTTGGGCGTGATAAGGTGGCTGTTTTCCTCGAACCGTTTGACCGCTTCCTTCAGATGCTCGATGGTCTGAGCCCTGAACAGCACCCCGGTCGGTTCGGGATCTGCTCCGAGGCGCCGCGCGATATCGATCGCGCCGCCGCGGCCGAAGGCAATCAGCGGCGTCCCGCAGGCTTGCGCCTCGGCCAGCGCAATGCCGAAGTCCTCGCACCCCGCAAAGACCATCGCCTTTGCCCGGGCAAGCGTAGCAACATACTCCTTGCGGGGAAGGAACCCCGAAAATGTGACATTCGGACCTGCCAGCGACCGTAGGCTAGCTGATTGCTGGCCTTCGCCAACGATAACCAGCCTTCGCGATGGCATCTCGTTGAAGGCCTTGATGACGAGGTCGGTGCGCTTGTAAGGCGCCAGGAAGGACGCAGAGACGTAGCAGTCGTCCTTGTCGTCGACACATGGCAACTCCTTGAGCGCGACGGGCGGGAAAACAACCCGCGCGTCCCGTCCATAGATATGCTGTATCCGGGAACGGACATAGTTCGAATTCGCCAGCATCAGGTCCGGACCGTGAGCGGTTCTCGTATCCCACGTCCTCAGTCGGTGCAGCATGTACCGATAAAGCATTCCCTTCGGGCCAAAGCCGAGCTTGCCTTGTTGGAGATAGGAAAACTGCTCGTCCCAGGCATAGCGGACGGGGCTGTGCACGTAGCACAGATGCGGCTGATCAGGTCTGGTGATCACGCCCCGCGAAAATGCGGCCGAAGAGGAGATCACCGCGTCATACCCGGTCACGTCGAACTGTTCGATCAGGAAGGGGCAAAAGAAAAACAGAGACCGGTAGAACTTCTGGACCATCGGTATCCGGTTGGCCGCGGAGGTGTGGAATTCCACGTCGCGGAAGTATTGCTCTTTCACCTCGGTCGGGAGGAAATCGAAAAGTGTGAACACCTCTGCATTGGGAAATTGCTTGCAAATCTGCGCCAAGACCCGCTCGCCGCCCCGAAAGTTGGGGCACCAGTCGTGGACGACCGCTATCCTGGCATATCTGTCGAAGTCGGGCGGCGGGGCAGCCGGAAAATCCTCAATGGGCATTTCGACCGTGGCTGCGACGGCTAGGTCGGAAGAGCGTTCATGCAGCATTGATGTCCCCTTCCACCTTGGAGCCTCAGTTTCTGTTTTGTCCCACGAGCATCGCAAGTTGTCCGATCGGTTACGGATTGCTCCGAGTCATTTTCCACCTACCGCTTATGGTCGCGAGCTGCCGGTGACCAATACTTCAAAAGCGGGTGCCCAGGGGTAGGCCGAGTTGATCGGGCCCACTTTTATGCAGGCTGTTTGAGCCCTCGCGTCGTCCTAGGGTCAGTGCAAGCGACACCTGGACGAAAAATGAAACTTGCGGTGATTATCCCGACCCTCGGTCGCAGCGAGCAAGTTGCTCGCCTGCTGGGATATCTGGGTGGCCAGACAAGGCTTCCCGACGAGGTCATCCTGTCGGCACCCGATGCCACGCACATCGAACTCCCGGACCACTGCCCTTTCTCGGTGTCGAGTGTTTTCGGGCCCAAAGGATTGGCTGCCCAACGCAACACTGCTCTTGTGCCCTCGTTGGGTCGCTTCGACATCATAACGTTCTTCGACGACGATTTCGTTCCGTCCGCCCGATACCTGGAGCAGATCGAGCAGGCTTTTGCTGGAAATGACGGATGGGCGGTAGTGATGGGCAGGGTCGTCAAGGACGGCGCTACCAATGCCGGTCTGACCTGGGACGATGCAGAAGCTGCGCTAAGGAATTCAGAAGGCCGAGAAACGACTGGACCATCAGTGGTCGATCATGTTGGCGCCTACGGATGCAACATGTCGTTCCGCGCGTCGCTGATTGGCGATTTGCGATTCGACGAGCGCCTGGTCCTCTATGGCTGGCAGGAAGACATCGACTTCACCAGTCAAATGCGATCCAGGGGTCGCGTTGTATGCGTGACGTCGATCACGGGCGTCCATCTCGGGATCAAGACGGGTCGCGTCAGCGGAAAGCGATTCGGCTACTCCCAGGTCGCCAATGCGATCTATCTAATAAGGAAAGGCACGGTCCCTGCCTCCTTTGCCCTGCCCCTCATGTTCAGGAACATAACGGCCAACCTCGCAAAGAGCCTTTGGCCCGAGCCGTATGTCGATCGCAGAGGCCGGCTCGTCGGCAACGCGCTCGCGATCCTGCACATCGCCATGGGCCGGATCGAACCCGAATACATCCTGAAAATCTGACGGCGAGAATGACAATGCGCAAATGGCTTTCAACAGTGGCAGGGATTTCATTAGCCGCAACAGCTGCCTGCCCCTCGCCGGCGTCAGCTGCAGAGTACCTCCTTGGACCGCAGGACAAGGTCAGGCTGAAGGTTTACGAATGGCGCGCATCGCGTGATGTGATCTTCGAATGGACGGCTCTCAACGACAGTTTCGTGGTCGGCGCTGACGGCACCCTCTTCCTGCCTTTTGTCGGGCAGATACGCGCCGAAGGGACCGCTCCCGGCGATCTGGCCCGCTCCATAGGCGATCGGCTGATGCAACATATGGGCCTTGGCCGCCCGCCGGACGTGGCGGTGGAGATCGCGCAATACAGACCGTTTTATATTGTCGGCAACGTGAAGCAACCCGGCGAATTTCCCTACCGGCCTGGCCTGACGGTGCTACAGGCGCTGGGTATCGCCGGCGGTTTGCCGATACGCGAGGATGATGTGTCTCGGCTCCAACGAGAGGTCATCTCAAGCCAGGGCGAGGTCGGACTGCTCGCTCTGAGCAACGTCAGCCTGCTTGCTCGCAAGGCCCGGTTGCAGGCAGAATTGGCCGGCAGTGAGGATATAACTTTCCCCTCTGAACTGAGGGACAGGGCTTCGAACGAAACCGTCGCGCTGGCAATGGACCAGGAACGCAAGATTTTCGCCATCCGCAAGGATTCACTGGCGACCCAGCTCCGCTCACTGCGCGAACTCAAGGACTTTCTGCAAAAGGAACTGGCCTCGCTCGAGCAACAGCTGACCTTCCATGACAAACAGATCGAGCTCATCCAAAAGGAACTCGCCGGCGTCTCGAATCTCGTCCAGAAAGGTCTTGCGGTTGCGCCGCGGGAACTTTCCCTGGAGGGGACCGTCGCCCAGATGCAGAGCGACCGGTTGGCGGCCGAGACCTCGATGCTGCGTGTCAGGCAGGACATGAGCAAGACCGATATCGAAATCCTCAACCTCGGCAACCAGCGTTCCAGCGAGATCGCAGAGAGCTTGCGCGAGACACAGCAACAGCTCAATGAGGTCACCAGCAAATCCGACACCGCGGTGCAGTTGCTGCACGAGACACAAGTTACTGCCCCCGCTCTGCTGGCGCTCCGGCAAAACGCCGCAAAGGCCAAGCCGATCTTCACGATTGTGAGGCCGAAAGACGGTGGCACGGAAGAGCTTGCTGCCCAAGAGACAACTCTTGTCGAGCCGGGCGATACCGTGAAAGTAGAAATCCCGCTGCCGAAATCGGGTTTGGATAGCTTGCCTGCAGCGGATGCCAGCGTCCAGGCGGAGACAAACGCTGTTGGAAGTACGAACTGACCGGATCTATATCGGCGCCGACCCGTTGCTACATCCGGCTCGGCCGATGCCGTTCCTGCTGCAGGTCGCGGTTGGATGATCGGTCACAGTCACGCATGGTGATGTCGTCGGCCATTGTTGGAAAACGCCAACCTCTGCAAGAGCCGGTTTCGATATTTCGAACGGCATTCCCAAGCACTTTCCTTAACACTTGCCTTGCACTCCGAGGGCGCATATCAGTTGGCGCACGCTGGGCTGTTGATCCCTGACGAAACTGCCTGCCGCGGCAAGCCAAACCGGTTCTGCGGGTGCCACTGGAGATATTGGTGCTCACAAGCATACTCGCCGTATCGGTGGCAGGAATACTACTGGGTTTTCGCTTCAGGGTTGCGGCGCTGCTCGCGGCGACTGCCCTGCTGGTGATCGGAATCGTCGCCTGGAATAGCTTGGGATCGCCAGGCTATGTGACCGTGGGCAAATCTCTGGTTCTGATATTTTTCTTGGCCGGCGCCTACCTCGTAGGCCTATCCCTGTCGGTCCTCCGGAATCGAAACGAAGAGTGATCCGGTCGACGTTTCAAGAGGCCCTGTCGACCCGCATGACCGCGACGATAGTCCTCAGCAAGATCACGATATCGAGCCATATCGACCAGTTCCGCACATACTGGCTGTCCAGCGCGACGCGGTTATCATAGTCCATGCTGCTCCTTCCGCTCACCTGCCAAAGGCCGGTGAGGCCGGGTCTCGTTGCGAGATACTCTCCCTGGTGATCGCCATAACGCCTGAGCTCGTCCCTGACGATCGGTCGTGGACCAACGCAGCTCATCTCCCCGCGCAGTATGTTGATGAGTTGGGGGAGCTCATCCAAGCTGGACTTGCGCAACAGTCGCCCGAAGAACGTAACGCGGGGATCGTTCCTGATCTTGTGGGTATCTTCCCACTCCTTGCGTGCATCAGGGTTGGCATCGAGGTATGCGTCGAGAACCTGGTCCGAATTTGCGACCATCGAGCGAAACTTGTAGCAATTGAACGGCCGTCCACCGAACCCGACACGGCTGTGCGAGAATATCGCCGGACCTCCGGCCGTAATCCTGATCAACACCCCGACGAGAACCATGACAGGCGCGGCCAAAACGAGTGCTATCCCGGCTATGACCAGGTCCATGATCCTTTTGACCAGACCTCCAACCGGAGGGTTTGTCGTTCCCCCGTTGATGACATTCGACAGGTCATTTAATACCGCCCCGGCACTGGCGTAATCGCGCGAGGAAACGACATTCAGGACAGCCCCGCTCTCGACCGCCGCCGGCACAACCGACTGCCCCCAGATCAGCGCCCCCTGGTGCGACTGCTTTTCGAAGGCGTTTGTCATGTGGCGGCCATTGTTCTTAGTTGTTTGACGCCGACAGTCTCCCAAGTGCGGAACTCTAGGGCAAGAAATGCAAAGGAGGTAGCGCGATACTGCAGGGGCTACGCCCTAATCCTCACGTATGAATTGCTCTACACGCTTTGCCGACTTCCGAAAGCGCCATGGCTGGTCGCAACCCTACGGTACTTGGACGTCATCGACCGCGCGTTCGTGAGAAGCACGCCAAATATCTGTGTCCTGGAGGCTTGCAGTGTTCTGACGAGTTCTCGCAGCGTATCGACATGGGTTTTGCCCCACTCCGCTACGACCACGACACCGTCGAGCACCGATCCAACAACGAGATCATCGGGTCCGGATTCAAGCGTCGGCAGGTCGACGATGACTATGTCGTAGGCAGCCAGCTCCTGGGCAGCCGGATCGCCGGCGGTAACCTCGCTGAGGAAAGCCTGCATATTCCCAGGCACGAGCAGATCTCTTGAAACCACGACGAAACTTGAAAGCACGTCGAAATGCCGCCCCAGAGCGCGGACGATGTTGTATCGAACGGGATTCTGACACTCCATGCCCAGGCCATCGGAACGCCCGACCAGTCGTGTGGTGGTCGTCGGTCTCCGAACATCGGCATCGATCACCAAAGTCTTCAGCCCGGACATCGAGTAAAGCGTGGCGAGATTGCTTGCGACAGCACTCTTCTGGCTGTTGTTCGAGACCGCGGTTAGTCCAAGGACCTTCATCGGGTTGCTCGTTTCAGCGAGGCTGATTTCCGTCCGCGCTTTCCTCAGGCTCTGGCTGTACCGCGACCAAGGATGCCTGGTCACCTCGTCGGCGTTTCCGAATTCCCTCCGCTTGCTCGTAGGGGGCAATTCACCCACGCACTCCATTCCCAGATTGTCGCGAATATGACGTGGCGACCGTATGGTCCAATCGAACGAATGCCGCACGAAAGATACGCCAATGCCAAGAATGAGCCCTGCGACAGCCGCGAAAGCCAGCACCAGCTTCGGCTTCGGGGCACTAGGAGAAAGCGGAGCTGTCGCGGCTGTGATCACCCTTGCATCGGCGACCGGGTAAGATTGCTGGCTTACGGAATTGGTATAAGCCTGCAGGAAGCTTTCATATATCTTCTGGTAGGTGTCTGCAGTCACCTCCAGCTCTTCGAGAGTTGGTTCGGGATTGATACCGTCACCGGCCTCACCGCTCACGCTGTAATCGTGTCGGGAACGGAACTCTTGTGCCCTCGCCCTCGCCTCGTTCATCTGTGTGCGCAGTTGCTGGAGGCGTTTTTCAAGCCACGCCCCACCTTCCTTTGCCGCCTCCGCCTTGGTTTCGATCTGTTCATGCACAAAGGCATTGGCAGTCGCGTTGGCAATATTAGCGGCGCCTTCGGGGTCGGCGGAGGTGAAAGAGATGTCTATCGCGTACGAGACGCCCACCCTCCGAATGTCGAGGTCATTGCGGAAAATCGACATACTGCGCCGGGACTTCTGGTATTCGGTCAGCGTCACGGGCACATCGGGTTCGCTCAAACCGAGACGTCGCTGAAGGGATGTGGCCCAGGTGCTGTTCCCAAGAGCCCCGACAAGGATTTTCCCGACTTTTTTGAATCTCTCCGGCAATGTCGGAGCCTTTGGCTGATTGAATTTGGGATCATCGACAAGTTTCAACTGGTCGATGACCATCGACGCGATCTTCTCGGATTGCATCACGGCGATCTGGCTTTCCACCTGGGCGGTGTCCAATGACAGATTCACTTCGCCGCCTTCCTGCAGATGTTGCGGCAGTTTCGGCTCGATCAGAATCTGCGCGCTGGCTGTAAAAACCGGATCCGTGGTCAAATTGTAAAACCATGCCACCAAGAAAGCCGCCGCAAGGCAGGCCGTGATGGTTCCGACGTAGTGCCTCAGAAATCCGGTTATGTCCGAGAGGCCGATGAATTCCTGTCCGGCACTGGCCTGCTGATCGGTCACCAAAGGCCATTGGTTGGCGAAAAGGCGGTTCATTCAACGTCTTCGACGTGCACGAAGGACAATCCCTCCTGCACAACGCCCTGATACAGGTGCTTCATGGCGGCCCCGCGATCCCAAACTATGCAAAAAGAGTACGCCGGCGCGAGGGAAGGTAAACGCCACCAATTGGCGTAGACCTACGCCCTATGAGAACGCAGAAAGTTCGGCATGATGTCCCTTATTGTGGTCAGCAATGACATCTGATGCCCCAGCAGCAACTGTCGTGCCCGATTTGCCTCGAGGCCCCGGGCGAGAGTATCGAGCTTGGCAGACATGCCTTCGCTCCGCTCGCCATTTTCCACCATCTCGAGGGAAAATGCCGCACAGTCCATCATCCGGTTTCGAGCCCGGCGAAGCTGCTCCGCTTCCTTTTCGACCTCCGACTGAATGCCGTCGAGCACACGTGCCAAGCTTCTGAAGCGCCGGTCATCGACACTCTTCCGAAAAATCAATTCGAGAGATGTGAGCGGCATCATGCAGCCACAACCAGGGTCGGCACCGATGCGGACCAACCCTACGATACCTGATGGCTATGACCGGGCGAGATATCCTTTCGATCACCGATCGGTATCACCTATTGGATGATAGCGCGCGAACCGGGGTGTAGAGCTACCCGAATTCATGAAGGGGCCGGGGCACGCCGCCATGCTAGAAAAGTTGCGACAATTTCGGAGTGGTAGCCGTGACCTTGAATATAGTCAGCCAGGCCAAGCCGAACACATTCGCGTTCGAAAACAGCGCGCTCATCAAGGCCACTGGTTTCCGGGAATATGACGCGCGCTGGTGGTTCGGGCATCCGGGCTCCGAGAACGAGCCCGAACTCAACTTGATGGGCGCCCAAGCGCTGGGCATCGGTCTCGGCACTCTGATCCGCCGCATGGGCGTCGGCCCGGAAATCATCGCCGGTCACGACTTTCGCAGCTATTCCATGTCTATAAAGATGGCGCTGGTTTCAGGGCTGATGGCGGCTGGCGCAAGGGTCAAGGATATCGGGCTGGCGCTTTCCCCGACCGCTTATTTCGCGCAGTTCGCACTCAACACCCCGTCCGTCGCCATGGTTACGGCTTCTCACAACGAGAACGGCTGGACAGGAGTGAAGATGGGCGCGCAGAGGCCGCTTACATTCGGCCCTGACCAAATGACAGCCCTCAAGGCGCTCGTGCTGAACGGCGATTTCGACCTTGTCGGTGGTGGCAGCTATGAATTCGTATCCGATGTCCGCGAGAGGTACATCGAGGACTTGACCGCCGGAAAGAAGCTTCGCCGAAAGCCGCGCGTAGTCGTCGCCTGCGGCAACGGGACGGCTGGGGCCTTTGCTCCGCAGGTGCTGGAAAAGATCGGCTGTGACGTGATCTCACTGGACGTAGAGCTTGATCACACTTTTCCGCGCTACAACCCCAATCCCGAAGACATGCAGATGCTGCACGCGATCCGGGACAAGGTTTTGGAGACCGGTGCCGACCTGGGCCTCGGCTTTGACGGCGACGGCGACCGTTGCGGCGTCGTGGACAATGAGGGGGCCGAGATCTTCGCGGACAAGGTCGGCGTCATGCTGGCGCGAGACATTTCAAGCCTGCATCCACGATCCACTTTTGTCGTTGACGTGAAATCAACCGGACTTTTCATGACGGATCCCGTTCTCGCGCAAAACGGCGCACGCACGGACTATTGGAAAACGGGCCATTCCTACATCAAGCGACGGGTTGCCGATCTTAACGCAATCGCCGGTTTCGAGAAGTCGGGGCACTTCTTCTTCAACCCACCGATCGGGCGCGGCTATGACGACGGCCTCGTCACGGCAATCGCCGTCTGCGAGATGCTTGACCGGAATCCGGGAAAGACGCTGGCCGAACTCTACCGAGCCCTGCCGGTAACCTTTGGCACCCCAACGATGTCGCCCCATTGTCCCGACGAAGTCAAATACCACGTGGTCGACAAGGTGGTTGGCGACTTCATGAAAATGAAAGGTGACGGTGCCGACTTCGCGGGTCAACCGCTGGCCGACCTCGTGACCGTCAATGGAGTGCGCGTTGTGGCTCAAGACGGCACCTGGGGTCTGGTCAGAGCCTCGTCGAACAAGCCCGAGATCGTCGTCGTCGTCGAAAGCCCCGTCTCGTCGGAGCGGCGGCGACAGATGTTCGAGGCAATCGACGCGGTGCTGCGCCGCAATCCAGAGGTCGGAGCGTACAACCAGACATTCTGAGAGGAACTGAAGCATGGCACACCGGATCGTAAGTTTTGTCATGAGCGGAGGTGTCGGGTCGCGGCTATGGCCGCTCTCGCGCGAAGACAACCCCAAGCAGTTCCACGATCTGTCGGGGGATGGCTCCATGCTGGCGAAAACGGTCCGCCGCCTGAAGGCGTGGCCGAGCAGCGAAACGCCGATCTATCTGATAGCGTCCGAACGTCATGCCGAACGCGTTATCTCTGACATAAGTCCGCTCGGACTGAACGGTGGAAGGCCGATCTTCGAACCCCTGGGCCGCAATACTGCGGCGGCGGTCGCAATAGCGACACTGCAGACGATTTCCGAACACGGCAAGGATGCGCTTGTGCTTGTGGTCCCTTCCGATCACGAGATATCGACCGAAACGCAGTTCTGGGAGACCGTGGAGGCGGGCATGCCTGCCGCTGACTCGGGAAGCATTGTCGTGTTTGGCATCAAGCCCACTCATCCGGAGACCGGATATGGGTACATCGAGGTTGCCGCCAATGATGATGGGGCGGCCGCGGTTTCCCGCTTTGTCGAGAAGCCAGACATCGAGACGGCACAAAAATATCTGTCGTCGGGGAGGTTCTACTGGAACGCGGGCATCTTCCTGTTTCGTGCAGACACGATGCAGAAAGCTTTGATCAAGTTTCAGCCTGAAATCTGGCATACTGCGGAACGGGCCTTCAGGACAGCAAGGACCGACGTGTCAGGCCTCTACTTACCCCAAGGCTTCTATTCGGCGATCCCCTCTACATCCATCGACTATGCCGTCATGGAACATGCGCAGCGCATCGCGATGGTGACGGCTTCGTTCCGCTGGAACGATCTTGGGTCATGGCAATCATTGCTGGAGTCCAGCCCCGCGGACGGCAACGGAAACGTGGTAATGGGCGACGTCATGGCCCTGGACTGCGACGGTTCCTACCTCAGGAGCCAAGGTCGGCTGCTCACCGTGATCGGAATGAAGGATGTGGCGGTGGTCGCAACACCGGACGCAATATTCGTCGCCCCGGTCAGCCATAGCCAGAATGTGAAGAAAGTCGTGGAACAGCTCGAGAAAAGCGGGCGATTAGAGACAAAGTTCACGGCATCGGAAGACCGGGTCATTGTCAGCGGATCATGGCGCAAGCGCGTCGAGCACTGGCTTTTCAACGAGACTCTTCCGCTATGGTCGACCGCAGGGGTCGACACTGTTCATGGAGGCTTTCACGAAGCGCTCGGTTTCGATGCGAGGCCATTGGGCAAGCCCAAGCGGATGCGGACGATGGCCCGCCAGATCTATGCTTTCGCTGTAGCCAAGGAACGGGGCTGGGCCGGGGCCGCCGATAAGCTCATCGACCACGGAATTGAGTTCATCGCAAAACACGGCCGCACCGACCGGGGCGGCTGGGTGCGCGCCCTGAATTCCAATGGAAGCGTGGCCGATCCGATGGAGGATGCCTACGACCATTCCTGCGTGCTACTTGCGCTTGCCCACGCCTATAGATGCGGTCACCAGACGGCTTTGCAGCTCGCACAGGAGACATTTCATTTTATCGATTCCCACCTCGAGGATGGCAGCCTGAATGGCTTCCTGGAGACACCCGGCTGGAACGGCGTCCGGTCCTCGAACCCGCACATGCACATGCTCGAATCGTTCCTTGCCTGGCATGACGCGACCGGCGACCGTACATATCTTCGTCGAGCGGCTCGCGTGATCGATCTCTTCCGGTGTCATTTTTTCGATCAGGAAAGTTGGACGCTTGGCGAATATTTTGACGCCGACTGGCTGCCGTTGCCCGGAGACAAAGGGCAATGGACCGAACCGGGGCATCATTTCGAATGGGCCTCCCTGCTCGCGGACTTCGCGCGGGCCAGCGGGCAAAAGGACTTGGCTGCTTACGCCAGGAAACTCTATTCCTCAGCAGTTGCCAGCGGATTGAATCGAGCCACAGGGCTGGCGTATGCGGCCGTGTCTCGACAAGGGATGCCTCTCGACAGACTCTCGCGCAGCTGGCCGCAATGCGAGGCTGTCAAGGCGGCGATCGCGCTGGACAATATCGGCGGGCCTGATCTGAAACCCGAAATCGAAGCCCGTGTCGCGCGCCTTTTCAGATGGCATATCGATCCCGCACCGCTTGGCCTGTGGGTGGACAGGATCGACGAGCGCGGTCGGTCGCTTGCGACTGAGGTTCCAGCCAGCATCTTCTACCATCTGGTGACGGCGCTGACGCAGTATCTCGACAAGACCGAGGGACAGGTCGAACCGTTTCCGCTGCCTTCCCAGAAAAAGGACAGCCCCTCATCGAAGCAGGTCTACGGCTGAAGAAGCGACGGGGCCTCGCTTCGCGACGGCGGCGGATCTCCCGGCGGAATGTCCTTAATGCCGAAGAACACGAGCTACCGCTAATTCGGTATCCCCTTGCCTCTGGGTCACCGCTGTAAACTGGGTTACCGTCACCATTGGCTACACCCCTAAAGAGAAGGGTCCAACCCTCGGTCTCTTGGACTGCGCACACTCGTCAAGATCTTGAAAATAGGAAGCTTTTTGTCCGGGTAGTTAAGACGACGATGGCAAAAAAGAAATCGAGAGGCAGGCGTAGTGGCGATCTCCTGAAGTTGCTGGCAACAAGGCCGCGGGCGGTCGCGCTCGCTGCGCTGCATGTGAGTGAATCGGTCCTTTTGGAACTCGAGGCCTCGGAAGTGTTGTCGCCGGCGGAGATCAGGGGGCTGCTGAGGGACGCGTCGCTGACTTTGCGCAATGCTGCCGACCAGGCGGACAACCGGAGCTGTCTGGTTGCCAGTGAGATAGTTGAGTCAATGAGAGAGAACTTTAAGAGAAGTAAGTCATAGATGCTACCCGACCTCGCGGATATCAACCGGACCATAACTGGTTTTGAGCCAGAGTTAGCGCTCGGTTTGATGTCACAATGCCTTCCCGTTCCAGACTTAAAAAGGTTGCTCATCACGTGAAATTTCATATACATGATGAGGTTGAGGGAGGGATACAGGCAGTTGAGGGCGAGGGGTACGGATGACGTTTGCTTCACGTTCTTTTTCGAAAGGGGACGAGCACCGTTCGTCATACGTTGGACTTAACGATGACGACGCCGCGTTGATGAAGACGCTCGGGTTCGCTGCCAAGCGATATCCAGCCGACGCGGTAATCTTCAGCCAGGGCGACAGCAACGATCGTATATACATCGTTGAGTCAGGGTGGGGCTGCATTTCCCACGAGCTACCTGGGGGACAGCGACAAATTTTAGATTTTGCCTTAACGGGTGATGTGGTTCTGCCTCAATCATATGGAAGTGGCACCGTCGAAACGTTCGCGAGCCTAACCGAACTGTCGTTGTTGGTGGCGCCTACCAAGACACTCAGGCTGGCCGCTATGAAATCGCCTCATCTGTTCTCGTTCATCATGGACGTTCTGGTGCGCAACGGTGCTGTGATAGCTCAGCACCTCGCCAATGTAGGACGGCGTACCGCCTTGGAGCGAACGGCGCATTTGCTGCTTGAATTGACGGGGCGTCTGCGGCGTGTTGGCGCCGTTGACCGCAACGGCTTTGATTGCCCCCTCACGCAATACGATCTCGCTGACGCCCTTGGCCTTACCCCGATCCATGTAAATCGAATGTTGCGGGAACTCCGCGAGCGCAAGTTCCTCGAGTTCCGCCAGGGTCATGTCCGCCTGCTCGACGCTGCGGGCCTGACAAAGTTTGTGGGATTTGATGGCGCCTATGTGAAGGACTGAGCGCTCATCCAAAACGCTTCCTCGAAAATTCCGGCTCTACAAGCTAGGCCGACTTCCTGGAGAATGACGAGGAGCATCTTAACGCCGGTTACCTTCGCCTCCGCGCAGGAAATGTACAAGAAGGGCCTTGAGCGCCTGCCGCGGATATCGGCGCTGCAGCGCTCCCAGGCCGACATTCGCGCCAACCAGGCATCGAACCGCGCGCAGGTGGCGAAGAACGCCAACAGATTGGCGAGACTGAGTTCCAGCTCCTCTGCTCGTCTCGGTGTCGGCCGACCGGCTTACGGATGAGAAAACCGGCGAGCCCTATTTCCGCGCCAAGGTCAAAGTGGACACTGCCGATCTTGCAGAGCTCCATGATGTGCGCCTGTTCCCCGGCATGCCGGCGGAAGTCATGATCCTGACCGGCGAACACACTTTGTTCGACTATATGCTGGCCCCGGTGCAGGCTTCCCCTACTCGCTCTTTCAGGGACAATTGAGCGGATAGGACGAGGCATCCGAAAGCAGATGCCGCCAAAACGAGCGCGCAAGCGGCGCGCCCGTTATGCCCGGAACGATCTTCGCGGCATGTCGAGCCGTAAGGCTTCGGTCGTTCTATCGCGGTCGGCGGCCCTGTCGAAGAAGTATCCTTGAGCGAAGCGGCAGCCAAGGCGTTTGAGCTGCATCGCCTGATCGGCCGTCTCGACGCCTTCGGCAATGACACGCATGGCAAGCCCGTTCGCCATATCGATAATGGCTTTGACGATTATTTCGCCCGCGCCGCCATCGGACATCTGATCCACGAAGCTCTTGTCGATCTTGATGATGTCGACAGGAAAGTTCAGCAGATGAGTGAGCGAGGCATAGCCTGTTCCGAAATCGTCCAGCGCCACGAGCAGCCCATCGGCACGCAATTCCTCGATTGCCCGGGCGACCTTGCCATCGCTGTCATCCATATAAACAGACTCCGTCACCTCAAGAACGACGTGCCCGACCGGAATGCCATGACGCGCAAAGGCGCGAGAAATCCGCTCGCGCAGGCTCCCTTTCTGAAAATCCGCCATCGAGACGTTCACGCTGACATATTGCAGCGGTATCGCTTGCTCGAGCCAGTATTTGATGGCGCTCGCCACCTGATCCAGCATTCGGTCGGTCAGGAGATTTCCCATGGAAAAATCCTGCAGCGCGTCCGACAGCAGGCCGGCCGAGATGATTTCGCCGTCCCGAGTTCGAACACGGCAAAGCGCCTCCAGGCCCACCGTTCTTTCGGTGCTCAGATCCACGATCGGTTGATAGTGAGCCTCGACGCGGCCTTCAGCCAGCGCGCTTGTTGCCGTTTGAAGAATGCGGAACCGCTGAGCGATCGTGCTGGCAAGATCGTCATTGTAGAGCACGAAGCTTCCTCGTGCCGCCTGCTTGGCATGGTGAAGCGCAAGATTTGCATGCTGCAGGAGTATTGGCACCTGGCAGGACTGCGATTGATTGGACACCGCCCCGCCAGAACTGACCGACAGGGAGAATGTGGCCTCCTCGCCGGGAAAGGAGTGTTCCTCTGTCGCCTTCAATATCTGCGAGGCGATCCTCGACAGGCTGATGGCCGGGCTCATCCCCTCGATCAACACGGCAAATTCATCCGCATCCACCCTGAAAGTCTTTTCAGGCGCGGCAATCCGCGCAATGGTGCGGCCCACTCTGCGGATCACTTCGTCGCCGGTCGCATGACCAAAGGTGTCATTGACGCGGCCGAGGTGATCGATATCAACCAACAAGATTGCGAGTGGATCCTCGCCCGCACTGGAAGCCAATTCCAACGCCTTGATGAAATGCGCGCGATTTCCCAGCCCTGTGAGCAGATCATAATATGCCAGGCGCTGGTTTTCGGCCCTTGCTTCCTCTCGCTCCAGCGCGAGTGAGCAAAGATCGACGCATCGGTTGACGATCAACCATTCTTCGTCTGTCGGTCCTCGATGCTCCCGATAATAAAATCCGAAGGCTCCGAGCACGCGGCCATCACTTTGCATGATCGGACTGGACCAGCAGGCCTTGACGCTATGATCCCTGGCCAAAATGCCGGCAAGCGCCTGATAGGGACCCCAAAGGGGATCGGTGAAGATGTCTTGGACCGCGACAGGCGTCCGCCGAAAGGCGGCGGTTCCACATGAGCCGACATTGGGTCCGATCGGTATCCCGTCCAATGCCGAGGAGTAGTCACTCGATATGTTTGGCCCGGCCAGCGGATGGATGATCCCTTCGCGATCGATTGTAATGATCGAGCAGAGCGTGTCTGCCGAAAGTTGTTCGGCATAAAGGCAGATATGGGCAGCGGTTTCCTCGATCGATCGTCCCTTGGCGATCATATCCAGGACGGCTTGTTGAAGCTGCTCCGGCATCAGGCTCTTTCCGCAGTCACCTTTGCGTGGACTGTTGAACTGGCAGCATGATCATCCTGTTTCGCATGTTGATGTCCCCCCGCACATACTTCTTCGTCGTTCGGCGTACCGCACCTACATCGGGTAGATGTTCGGCATCGGCCGGTCCCGTGGCGCAAATCAATGTGACGAGGCAAGGTGCCATGGGTTGCATGTTATATTGCCGAACGCGGTGGCGTACCGAGGCGGCTAATATTTTGCCCGGCTAAAGTTAACATCTTCGAAAATCTCCTGTCGCAGCTCCGCCTTTTGAAAGCCGTCGGCCGAGCGCGACGACGCTGGCAGGCCGCATCGCGATCAGGCGCAAGGCCGAGTTGGCACTATTGACCTGTATACAGGAGTTCAGGTATGCCGATCGTTAACAGGAGGCGACCTGCAAATGACTTCATCCACCGAGACGGCGATGCGCCAGGATCTTGCGGCGGCCTACAGGCTCGTTGCCCATTTCGGCATGGATGACCTGATCCACACACATATTTCGGCGCGATTGCCGGACGAGCCGAACCACCTGCTGATCAACCGTTACGGCGACCTGTTCCGGGAGGTCACCGCGGACTCGCTCGCGGTGATCGACCATCAAGGACACCAGGTGCGCGGCACGCAGGTTCCGATCAACACGGCAGGCATCGTCATCCACACGGCGGTCCATTCGGCACGGCCCGACGCCATCTGCGTCATGCACACGCACACCGCCGCGGGCGTGGCGGTCAGTTGCCTTGAAGAGGGCCTGCTGCCGCTCAACCAGACCGCCCTGCTCTTCTACGGCCGTGTCGGATATCACGCGTTCGAGGGGATCGCTCTCGACCGGGACGAGCAGCAGCGCCTGGTCACCGATCTCGGCGACAATCGCGCCATGATCCTGCGCAACCATGGCCTGCTGACGGTTGGCCGTTCCGTCGGCGAGGCGTTTTCCCTGATGTATAATCTCGAGCAGGCCTGCCGCATCCAGCTTGCCGTGCTTGGCAGCGGCCGGCCCGTGCATCTTCCGTCCAGCGACGTGTGCGAACGCACCGCCGCGCAATATGAGGCCGATCCGGACGGCGCCGCCGAACTGGAGTGGCTGGCATTGCGTCGGCTCTCGGGCCTCGTCTTCCACGGCCGTTGACGCCGTGCGGGTCGTGCTTGCCGATCCTCTCGCTTATTCGGAGGCGTTCGATACCGCGTTGCGCTCGGCCTGTCCCGGCGTGGAATTCCGCCGCTGGACCGAATGCGCGCCGGACACCGACTACGACCTGCTGGTGACCTGGGCTTTTGCGCCGGACATGGCGAAGCTGCCTGCCTCGACGCGCGCTGTGCTCTGCCTGGGCGCCGGCATGGATCAGTTGACCTCCGATCCGCGCCTTCCCGGCGATATGCCTGTCTTGCGCCTGCGCGATCCCGCGCAAGCACAGCAAATTCTCGACTACGCCATGCACGCGGCATTCGCCCGCCAGCAGGACGATTTTTCCGTTCGCCGCAGCCAGGGCGCACGCAGGTGGCAGCGGGCTGTTTCCGAGATCCGCGACCGCGGCGCCTTGTCGGTCGCGGTGCTTGGCCTGGGCATGATCGGCGGCCATGTCGCGTCGGGCCTCGCGGGAGCGGGCTTCCGGGTCTCGGGCTGGTCGCGCACGCCCCGCGAACGTGTCGGCGTGACCGCCTTTCATGGCGAAGGCGGACTGGTTCCGGCCGTCACGGGGGCCGATCTCCTTGTCAACCTGCTGCCGTCCAACCAGCACACGCGCGGCATTCTCGACGGGCGGGTCTTCGGCCTGCTAGCGCCCGGCGCCTATGTGGTCAATCTGGGGCGTGGCGACCATCTCCACGAGACCGCGCTCAGGCAAGCGCTGGACAGCGGCCATATCGCCGGCGCCTGGCTCGACGTTTTCCTCCAGGAGCCGCTGCCGGCCGATCATTGGGCCTGGGCGCATGAAAGCGTGCGCATCACACCCCATTGCGGCGGCCTGCCAACGCCCGAGGGGACCGCGGCCGCGATCGCGGAGGCGATCAAAGCGCTCGACGATCCATGAAATCCGCTGGTTTCCGGCAAACCGCTTCTTGACTCCCAAAACTCCTGAATGCCAGTATACAGATATGCTGAAGCTGAACGCACCAGTCCTGACCGAGCAGAACGAGCGACGGAACACGATATCGGCCAAGGCCTATCAGGAACTGCGCGAGGCGATCATCACCGCGCGCGTCCTGCCCGGCGCGAGCCTTGCCGAGACTGACGTCGCTCAGGCGATGGGCATCAGCCGCACACCGGTGCGCGAGGCCTTCACCCGGCTCTTCGACGAGGGGTTGATCGAGATTTCGCCGCAGACCGGCACCCGCGTCTCGCTTATCGACATGACCCGTGTCCGCGAGGCCGTGTTCATCCGTTCGACCCTGGAAAGCGCGGTCATCGCCAACAGCGGCGTCCATCCGGACCCCGGCACGCTCGACGAAATCGAGCTGTCGTTGCGGGCACAGGAACGGCTGGTCGACAGCGACGACATGGGCGCCCTGCATCGCGCCGACATGGCCTTCCACTCGGGCCTGACGGCTGCCTTCGCGCATCCCCGCGCCTGGGCTGCCTGCCAGCATATATCGGCGGACATGATGCGCGTTCAGTTCCTGATCGGCATGAAGCCGGATCACATCCGCTCGATCATCGCGGAGCATCGCGCGATCCTCGATGAAATCCGTGCCGGCAAGACTGGCGAGGCCGCGCGCCTCATGGCCGCGCACATTCGCAATGTCGACTTCGACCAGGCCACCCTCAAGCGCGAGCATCAGGAATTCTTCCGTGCGGGAGACGTCCTGTGACCGCTCCCGTCCCTGCCCTCGCCTTGTCAGGTCCGGAACCGGCGGCCTCTTTTTTTTGGGCGGTCTACGAAACCGGTTTACCAACCAAGTTCAACATTGTCCTGCCGGGAGCGTTGAAGCGTTTGTCGGATCGATTGAAGATCACCATCCGGGATGTCGCGCGGGCGGCGGGCGTCTCGGTAACCTCCGTGTCGCGCCATCTCAACGGCCGCATCAGCCTGCCCGACTCGACGGCGCTGAAGATCGAGCAGGCGGCTGCCCATCTCGGTTATCGTCCCAACGCCATTGCCCGGCGGCTGACGCGCGGCAGCAGCGAGACGCTCGGCTTGATAACCTCGGACATCGCCTATCCGCTGTTTGCCGCCATCGCCTCCGCATCCGAAGCGGAGGCGGCGCGGCACGGCTACAACCTTCTGATGCTCAACAGCCGCAACCTGGTGGATCATGAGCTCGCCTTCCTGGCGCGTATCGAGGACCATCAGGTGGACGGCATCCTGCTTCTCACCAACCATTCGGACGACGGCCGGCTGGTCAAATGCATCAACCGGACCGGCGGCGTGGTGCTGCTCGACGAGGATGTGCCGGGCGCCCGGGCGCCGCGCCTGTTTGCCAGGAACGCCGACGGCGCCCGCATGGCAACCAGTCACCTGATCGAGAAGGGCCATCGCCGCATCGGCGCGATCGCCGGCCCGCATGGCCTGCTCAGCACGACCGAGCGGCTGTCTGGCTATGCCGAGGCGCTGGAAGCGGCGGGCATGGCGGTCGACAACCGGCTGGTGGTCCATTGCGACTACGATGAAAACCAGGCTGTTGGCGCTTTCAAGGAGCTGTTCGAGCAGCCGGATCCGCCGACCGCCGTCTTCACCTGCGGCGACATGCTGGCGCTTGGCGCCATGCGCGCGGCGCGCGGCATGGGCCTGCGCATTCCCGAGGATGTCTCGCTCATCGGCTTCGACGACATCAGCAATGCCGACCTTCTTTCGCCGGCGCTGACGACGGTGCGGCAGTCTCCGGCCGAATTCGGCCGGCGCGGCGTCGCCATGCTGCTGGACCTCATCACAGGCAGAAAAACAGAAGCGGTCACCGAACGCATCGGCGTCGAGCTCGTCGTCCGTGCATCGGTCGCGCCGCCATCAGGCCGCCGGCTATGGCGGTCTGCAAGCAATACCGGTTCCGAGCCGCCAACCGGCGGCTTGGCGCCGGCCCGGGAGGAAGTCACCGAAAACTAGGACTCCAGACGGACATAAAAAGGGGAACAGCCATGTCCAGCAACCGCTTTGGTCAAGACGCAGCGTTAATAGCAATCGAGAAGTTCAAATCCGGTCGGATCGACCGTCGCTCCTTCATTACCGCTATGGCCGGCCTCGGCCTCGCTGTCGCGATGCGGCCCGGCGCGGCATCGGCGGAAGCCAATGAGATCGTCGTCTGCAATTGGGGCGGCGCCGCGCTCGACGCCTTCCAGAAGGCCTATGGCGAGCCCTTCACCAAGAAGTCGAGCATACCGGTCGTGATCGATGGCGCCGGCCCGGAGACGGGAGCGATCCGCGCAATGGTCGATTCCAAGAATGTGACCTGGGACGCCACCGACGGCGGCATGACCGACGCGCTCGTGCTCGGCAAGGGTGGCTATGTCGAACCGATCGACTACTCGATCGTCGACAAGAGCCTGGTCGGCGACGGCCTCGCCGCCGAATTCGGCATCTGCAACTACACCTATTCCAACGTGCTCGCCTACGATTCCAAGAAGCTCTCGACCGCGCCTTCCAGCTGGGCCGACTTCTTCGATCTCGAGAAATTCCCCGGCAAGCGCACGATGTGCAAATGGATCCAGGGCCAGCTCGAGGCGGTCCTGCTCGCCGACGGCGTCAAGCCCGAGGATATCTATCCGCTCGACGTCGACCGCGCCTTCAAGAAGCTGGAGCCGCTTCTGCCGAACCTGATCTTCTGGGAGTCGGGCGCGCAGAGCCAGCAGCTCTTCCGTGACGGCGAGGTGGTGATGGGCAACATCTGGCACACCCGCGCCAACCTGCTGCGCAAGGAGAACCCCCAGTTCACCTGGACCTGGAACAACAACCTGATGTTTGCCAGCGCATGGTCCGTGCCGAAGGGCAACCCCGCCGGCAAGAAGGTGTTCGACTTCATCAACTCGTCGATGGAGCCGGAAG
Organism: Mesorhizobium sp. M2A.F.Ca.ET.043.05.1.1; assembly: GCF_003952445.1. Classification (NCBI taxonomy): domain Bacteria; kingdom Pseudomonadati; phylum Pseudomonadota; class Alphaproteobacteria; order Hyphomicrobiales; family Phyllobacteriaceae; genus Mesorhizobium; species Mesorhizobium sp. M2A.F.Ca.ET.043.05.1.1. Next base: position 1,591,263 of record NZ_CP034446.1, on the reverse strand, counting down.
GCCAGATCACCCTGCTGCGCATCATGGGGAACGGCCCGTCCAATCCCAAGGCGCTCGCTCTCATGACCGAGGAAGACAAGGCGGTCTATTCGCTGGCGCCTGAGAACGCCAAGACAGGCTTGAAGATCTCGGCCGCGTATTACGCCGACAACGAAGCCGCGCTGCAGAACAAGTTCCTCGATTTCATCTCTCGCTGATCAGGGACGGCCACCGGCTTCCAGGCCGGTGGCCGGGTAGCCGCCATGTCGTCTTTCCAGCGTTGGGCCTTCGGCCTGACGGTGCCGGCCGCGCTATTGACGATCTGTCTCTACGTGGTCCCCATCCTTCAGGTGCTGGCGCTCTCATTCACCGAGCCGACCTTCGGCTTCGGCAACTATGTCGGGATGTTCGGCAGCGCCGCGATCGGGCGGGTGGTGCGCACCACGATCATCGTCTCGGCGGTGACGACCGTGCTGACGATCATCATGAGCTATGCGGTCGCCTTCGCGCTGGTCCACATGCGTCCGGCCGCGCGCCGCGTCGCGCTGTTCATGGTCATGGTGCCGTTCTGGGTCTCGGTGCTGGTGCGCGCCTTTGCCTGGATCACCATCCTGCGCCGCAATGGCGTCCTCAATTCGGCACTGGTCGGCAGCGGCGCGCTCGCCGAACCGCTGGAGCTCGTCTACAATCAGTTCGGCGTGATCGTCGGCATGGTCCACTATATGATGCCGTTCGCGATCCTGCTGCTCTACGCCAACCTTTCCGAAATCGACCCGCGCATCATTCAGGCGGCGCGGTCGCTTGGGGCGAGGCCCGTCACGATCTTCACCCGGGTCTGGCTGCCGCTCAGCCTGCCCGGCCTTGCGATTGCTAGCCTGTTCATCGTCATCTTCTCGCTCGGCTTCCTGGTGACGCCGGCCATCCTCGGCGCCGGCCGCGTGCTCATGGTCGCCGAATACATCTCGGTGCAGATCTCCTCGACCTTGCGCTGGGGGGTGGCAACCGCCCTCTCCACGACGCTGCTGCTTGTCGTCGGGGTGCTGGTCGCGGTCGCCGCGCGCAGTCCAGCACTTCGCGCCGCCTTCGAGGGCGGACGCCGATGAGCCCGCGTTTGCGTCGCATAGGCGAGCGCTGGCTGCCCTGGACCTTGGCATGGCTGCTGCTTGCCTTCCTCTTCGTGCCCGTGCTGGTGGTCGTGCCGGTGGCGCTGACGGCGAAGGACTATTTGTCATTGCCGACCAGCGGCATCTCATTCCAGCACTTTGCCTCGCTTGCGGACTGGCGCGCCGGCTGGCTGCCGAGCATCCTGACCAGCCTGGGCATAGCGCTCGCCTCCAGCATCGCCGCAACCGGCGTGTCGGCGGCCTTCGCCATCGGCGCCTGGGTCTATGCCGGGCGATGGCCCTCGACCCTGCGCATCATTCTGCTCTCGCCGCTTATCGTGCCACCGATCATCTATGCCGTCGGCATGGTGCGGCTGTGGTCGAAGCTGTCGCTGCTCGACAGCTGGCTCGGCGTCACCATCGTCCATGTCATCCTGGCGATGCCGCTTGCCGTTCTGGCGATCGGCGCCTCGCTGTCCAATCTCGATCCGCGCCTCGTCCAGGCCGCGCGCTCGCTGGGCGCCCGCCCGCCCACCGTCTTTGGCAGGGTGATCCTGCCCAATATCCTGCCGGGCACGATCGCCGGCGCCATCCTGGCCTTCATCGTCTCCTGGGACGAGATCACAGTGACGCTCTTCATCACCAGCCGCCGGCTGGTGACGCTGCCGCGCAAGATCTGGACAAGCATCGCCGACGCCGTCGACCCGGCGCTGGCCGCCATCGCCACCGTCATGCTCGTCGTCACCATCGTCTGCCTGCTGCTGCGCATGACCGTTTGGGAGCGTCTTGCGCAGCGCCGGTCGTAAACGGTCATCCAGTCCGCAAGTTCAGAAAGGAAATCAAGGACATGTCAGCACACACCGCCGCAATGAGCGAACACGAATATCGCGAGGCGAAGTTCTTCCAGACATTCGGATCGGTGCCGACGCCGGCTTTCCACGATCCCGAGGAACAGACACGGGTCTGGGGCGCCCATGGGGTTGCATCAACGATGTCGGCAAGCTGCGCGCGGTGCTGATGCATCGCCCTGGCGAGGAGATCAACGTCGTCGACAAGAACAAGCCGATGCCCGAGATCGGCGGCTTCGGCGACCCGGAGAAGGGCTGGTACTTCATGGGCAAGACGCCGCCGGATCTCGCCGCCATGCAGGCCGCCCATGACGCGTTCACCGCGCTGCTTCGCTCGGAAGGCGTCGATGTGATCCTCACCGAGAAGGCGGCGCCCGGCGCGCTCAAGTCGACCTTCTGCCGTGACAGCGTCATCAGCGTCAAAGGCGGCGCCATCGTCACCCGCCTTGCCCGGCGCGCTCGCCGCGGCGAGGAACTGATGGTCACCCAGGCCCTGGCAAAGGCCGGCTGCCCGATCCTGGGAACGTTGCATGGCGAAGCGGTGTTCGAGGGTGGCGGCTTCGCGCTGATCGACGAAAAGACGGCGGTCTGCTCGCTCTCCGTCGCCTGCAACGAGGAAGGCATCCGCCAGGTCGAGATGATCCTGAACAGCCTCGGCGTCGAGCTGATCAAGGTGCCGATGCCGGGCTATCGTATCCACATCGACGGCAGCTTCATGATGATCGATCACGAAACCGCCATCATCAACATCAACGAGCTCCCTTACTTCTTCATCGACCGCCTCAAGAAGCGCGGCATGAATCTGATCGAGCTGCCGCCCGAGGACAATGCCTTCTCGTTGAACTGCCTGGCCATCGCACCCGGCAGGGTCGTGATGCATGCCACCCGTACTCCCCGGCTCGCCGAGCGGCTGGACAAGGCGGGCATCACCATCTTGACGCTCGACTATGAATGCATCGAACTGAACGGCGGCGGCATCCATTGCTCGACAGGGCCGCTCGCTCGGGACCCGAACTGAATGGCCTTCCTCGACATCCGCACGCTTCGCAAGGCCTACGGATCGGCAATCGCGCTCGACGGCGTCGACCTGTCGATCAACGAGGGCGAATTCGTCACCTTGCTCGGCCCATCCGGCTCGGGCAAGACAACCCTGCTGATGTCGATCGCCGGTTTTACCAGGCCGGACTCCGGAACGATCCTGCTCGACGGCGCCGACATCACCGGCGTCGATCCCGAGGACCGCAACTTCGGCCTGGTTTTCCAGGGTTATGCGCTGTTTCCCCACCTGTCGGTGGCAAACAACATCGCCTTCCCCTTGCGCGTGCGCAAATGGGACAAGGCGCGCATCGCCGCGCGCGTTGATGAAGTCATGAAGCTGGTCGGCCTCGACAAGCTCGCCGCACGCAAGCCGCGCGAACTGTCCGGGGGCCAGCAGCAGCGCGTGGCCATCGGCCGCGCGCTTGCCTTCGGGCCGAAGATCCTTTTGCTCGACGAGCCTCTCTCGGCGCTTGATCGCAAGCTGCGCGACACCATGCAGCGTGAGCTGAAGCGTCTCCACCAGGAAACCGGCGTCACGTTCGTTTTCGTCACGCACGACCAGGAAGAGGCCTACGCCATGTCGGACCGTATTGCCGTTTTCCAGAACGGCAACATCGTTCAGATCGGCAGTCCGCGCGAAATATACCGGGCGCCGGCCTCGCGCTTCGTCGCCGGCTTCCTCGGCGGCAACAACATCCTGTCGGCTCAAACGGACGGCGCGCAACTCGATTTGTTCGGCATCCGCATGCCGATGCCCGCCGCCTATGACCGGACGCGCCACGGCGACGGCGCGATCACGGTCTGGGTCCGCCCGGAAGACATCGCCCTCGGCGATGTGGCGCCTGGCGCGGTCTGCTTCTCCGTCAAGGTCGCGGACGTGTCCTTCGTCGGCACGTCGGAACGCGTCACCGTCATCACGGCAGACGGCCAGGAACTGAGCGTGCTCGCGCCCTCCGCAATAGCCCGCGAGTTGACCCCCGGCAGCACGGCAACCTGCGCTCTCCTGCCGTCGGCCATCGGATTTCTGGCGCGCGAATAGCGTGCCTGCCACCCAAGCCGGTCGTCCATCGCGGCGCCATCGGCACAGCATCAACGAGGACAGAAATGACCGTCACCCTGCGCAACGTGGACATCCCGGATTTCGGCCTTCCGGTCGAGCGCCCCGCCATCCCGGCCGCGACGTATGAAACGCGCTGCGCCCGCGCCATCGAGAAGTCCGGCGCCGACTGGCTGGTTGTCTATGCCGACCGCGAGCACGCCGCCAACATCGCCTTCCTGACAGGCTTCGAGCCTCGCTTCGAGGAGGCTCTGCTGCTTCTGGGCAAGGCAGGCCAGCGCGTCATAGTCACCGGCAACGAGAACATCGGCTACACGCCGATCGCCGGCCTGCCCGGCATCGTCACGATGCTTGCCCAATCACTGAGCCTGATGGGCCAGGATCGCAGCCAGAAGCCGGATCTTGTCGCGGTACTGCGCGAAGCTGGGCTGGGGTCCGGCGCCACGATCGGCATCGTCGGCTGGAAATATCTCGAAGGCGAGGAGTGGGATTTGGCGAAGCCGACCTTCTTCGCGCCGTCTTTCATCGTGGATGCGATCGCAGCGATCGTCGGTCCGTCCGGCGTCGTGGACGCCACCCGCGTGCTGATGCACCCGGTCGAGGGCCTGCGGGCCGTGGTCGACGCAGACCAGATCGCCGAGGCTGAATGGGGAGCGTCGAGGGCATCGATGGCGGTCTGGCGGATCGTCACGGGCTTCACCCTTGGCGACAGCGAGCTCGCGGCCGCGTCCCGCATGGGCTATGCCGGCGAGCCGATGAGCTGCCATCCGATGTTCGCCTCCAACGATGCGAGCGGCCCCGTCATCGGCCTGCGCAGCCCGACAGCCCGCGTGCCGCGGCGCGGCGAGGGTGCCACCACCGCGGTCGGATACTGGGGCGGCCTGACGGCCCGCGGCGGCCTGATCGCCGAGGCCGACACCGCCTTCCTGGAGGTGGCCAAGGCCTATTTCGACGGACTGATCGCCTGGTATGAAACGGCCGGAATCGGTGTCGAAGGCGGCGCGATCCACGAAGCGGTGATCTCTACCCTGGCCCGTGGCGGGCTGCGGCCGGCCCTCAATCCCGGCCATCTGGTCGGGCTCGACGAGTGGATGCATTCGCCGATACGTCCGGGCTCAACGGAACGCCTGGTCTCCGGCATGCCGTTCCAGGTCGACATCATTCCCGTGCCGGTGCCCGACGGCGTGACCCTCAACTGCGAGGACGCCGTGACGTTCGCCGACGCGGGCCTGCGCGCGACGATCGCCGAGCGCTACCCGGCGCTCGCGTCCCGTTTCGCCGCACGCAGGCGCTTCGTCGCCGACGAACTCGGCGTCGAAATTAAGGACGAGATGCTTCTGCTGTCGGCCATCCCGCTTTGCCTGCCGCCATTCTGGCTGACGCCCCAAAAGCTGTTGATGCGGAACTGACTTAGTCGGACTTTGTCGAAAAAGAGGGCCCGTCGCGCCGACATCGGTGCGGGGCCTCACCAGGATCGTCGCTCAGCCTGGCGGCGGGCCTCAAGGCGTAGACATTGCCCATCGACGCGCCACGCGAAATGGGCCGGTGCGACCGGCCCATTCCCCAATCATTCTTCCTCAACGGGTTCCGGGATTGCATCCGGCAGGTTTTGTCGTCCAACCCGGTCTGCGACGAGCATGGAAAGCATCATCTCGACAAGGCCATTGGCGGCCCCCTTCTCGCCGCCATTGGCGCCGATCTGGATCTGCGGCACGAGCGGCAGCCTGCCATTCTCGATCGCCTCGGCGAAGCGCATGAGAACCTGCGAGTTGAGCTGATAGTCCGGACCGCCGAAGGCCGCGACCTTCTTCTCGGTGGCCTCGGCCTCCGCCAAGCCAAGTGCGCGCACCTTCTCGGCCTCCGCAAAACCGGTCGCCTTGATGCGCTCGGCATCGGCAAGCGCGACAGCCTTGATCATATCGGCCTCGCCCTGGCCTGCGAGACGCACTTTCTCCGCCTCCGCCTTGGCGGTGACCTGGATGGTTTCCGCCTCCTGACGGGTGCGGGCGAGTTGCGCCTTGCCCTCGTTCTCGCTGATCTCGATGGTAAGTGCCGAGGTCGTGATCTTGGCTTGCTGTTCGGCCAGCGCTTCTTTCTCACGCAAGGTACGTTCCTGAGTGGCCGCCCTCTCCTGCAATTTGTAGGTCTCGACCTTTTCGACCGCGATCTGGCGCTCACGCAGCTGGATCAGGATCTGCTCTATGCTGTTCTGGCCATTGGCGGCACGCGGCGTGCCAATCAGCACTTCCTGCAGCTCGAGGCTGTAGGAATTGAATTTCTCGCGCATCTCTTCGCCCGACTTGCGCTGGATGTCGCTACGCTCCTGCAAGAGCTGGATCAGCGTCTTTGTCTGGGCGATGTTCTTGAAATAGGCGGAAACCATCGGATCGAGCGTCTGTTCGACCAGTCGCTTGATGTCACCGAAGCGCTGTACCACGAGCGGCGCCTTCATATAGTCGATATGCACGACGACGGAGAGCGGCAGCACAGGCTCGAACGCATCCTTGGTGATCAACGACACTTCGGACAGGTTCTCGTCCAGTCTGTGCTCGCCGAACTGCTCCTTCGTCCATTTGAGCACGAAGTTGGTGGTCGGCACGATGATGATATTGCCGGCATAGGTGTTGAACGCATACTTGCCCGGCAGCAGCGGCGTCGACCAGACACCGCGCGCGCCGATTTCGACCAGCTCGCCGTGACGGTACGCCTGCCCGGATATGTCCGCGCCGTGGCGGCCATTATAGGAGACGACGACACCCACCGTGCCAACGTCGATGATCGTCTTCTCGACCAGTTCGACGGTCGCAAAGATGCGATTGAGGAAATAGCTGCCGTCGGCCAGCACCTGCAGCTGCCGGCCACGGTAACCACCGGCTTTGAGAAACTTCTCCGGGTCCTGGAAATTGTTGTGGAAGTTCGGGTCGTTCGGGTCGTTGGCCACGGTCGGCGCGATGATCTCGCCGTCCGGCAGAGCCGGGCCGTCATGGATGGTGACGATACCGATCATGTCCTCGGCATTGTGGATGACGACCGGCTCAAAGCCGCCCCGCTCCGAGATCAAGCTGGACATGTTGGCAAAAAGACTTTGTTCCGACGAGCTCAGATTGACGGCATAGGTCGATTGAGCGGTGAGCACGACGAATTGGGCGAGATTGATGGCATAGGTGCCTTCACGCAAGATCTTGCGCTGCGGTCCTTTCTGTCCGCCTTTTTCGAGAAAGCCGCGCACATCCTGGAAATCATCGGCATCTGTGTTGGAAGCAAGTGTCTGTGTCGGCGGCAGCGGCTTGCCGTCACGCGCAAAGACGTAGCCGATCTGGCCCTGCGGGATGGTGACGAGATTGGCGCGGTGCATCGAATATTGGAACGGCATGAAGAAATGCAGGCCGCCGCGCACGACTTCCGGCTGGTAGCCTGCCTCGCGGTTGAGCGCTATGAAGCCATCACTGACGGAACCGCGAAAGCTCCATAGTTTTTCCAGGATGCCGAGCCTGTCGTTCGGGATGTAGCGGACCATGCCGCTCCGCCAGAACAGGATCGCCAGCACGATAACCGGCACGGCGATCTCGATCGCCGTCCATTTCATCGGGCCGAGATATTCTAGGGCTTCCATGTGTTGTCTCCTAAGGGCGCGCGGGTTCGTTCACCCGGCCGCCACCCAGCTGGTGTTGATTGACAAAGCGGGGAGATTTCGCGCCGAGACGCCCGACACACAAAAGGCGTGTCGAACGTTCGGGCTGCTCATTGTTTGGAAAGGTGACCGCGCCTCCCGAGTCCCCCGTGAGAAAGGCGTGGCGTAAGCGATGTTACATCGGTGTTGCCTTGATAGACATAACAACGATGACGTAGGGATAGCGCCAACAGGTTTAAAGATACTTCACGCCGAAATCGTATAAGTGTTTTCAACGCTTTTGTTGCTTCGAAGCGTCAACTTCTAGAAATTAGCGGAGAGCGAATGGCGCTCTCGATGAGTCAAACATCGGTTTCCGATCCGACCTGATGCGGAACCTGGAAACAAGCAACATCTCACATGCCGCGCCGTCGCCGACGCAGAACACCGATTTCAAAAGGAATTTTTTCGGCCTACCGCCGCAGCGCGTAGACATTGTCCATCGACGCGCCACCCAGTGGCAGCGCCATGTCGTCGTCGAGCAGCCGGGTGATGCGGGCGAAGCCGACAAAGGCTTTCCGCGCTTCCTCAGCCGACATCTTGCCCGACATAGCCGCCGTACAGCAATTCAGGGCGCATTGATAAACCGGGCCGCGTCTGCCCGTTGGCCATTTCCGCAGGAACACCATCGCCTCGGAGACGCTATCGACTTCCTCCACAGGGTATCCCTGCCCACGCGCAATTCGCACTGGGGTAAAGAAATGCAAGCGATCCATGATCATCCTCCCGGCCGACCGCAGTGCAGTCGAACCCGCATAAACGCACGTTCGGCGGATTGGTTCCAAACAAATTCGATTGCCGATGGAAAAACTTCGGAACCCGCCGGCCGCGTGCAGGATAGAGAGGCACCATCGCGACTCAGCTAGGTGCAGGCTTCGAGGCGGCGTATAACGGCGATTCTCATTGAATGTCTTTAAGGCGAAAGCCGGCAAATGGATTGCTTGCCGGTTCCCCTGCGTCAGGCTTAACCTCCGCGGTTACGCGTGAGGGCGCGTTTGCAAGAAGGGGAACAACGACATGACCATTCAAGGCGCATCGCCTGACCTCTATAACGAGGATCTGGCTCCGGCAACGGTCAGGAACTGGGGACCGTTTTCGATCTTCAATGTCTGGACTTCGGACGTACACAGCCTCTGGGGCTACTATCTGGCGGCCAGCCTGTTTCTGTTCTGCGGCGGCTTCGTTAATTTCATCATCGCCATCGGCATCGGCTCACTGATCATCTACGCGCTGATGAACATGGTCGGCTATGCCGGCGTGAAGACCGGCGTGCCCTACCCCGTGCTAGCCCGCGCCTCCTTCGGCATCTGGGGCGCCAACATTCCGGCGCTGGTGCGCGCCATCGTCGCCTGCTTCTGGTATGGCGCTCAGACGGCCGCGGCGTCGGGCGCCATCGTGGCGCTGCTGACGCGCCTGCAATGGTTCGACGAGTTCAACAAGAGCTCGCATCTTCTGGGGCATTCGACCCTGGAGGTGATCTGCTTCGTCGTTATCTGGGCGTTGCAGTTGCTGATCATTCAGAAGGGCATGGAGACCGTTCGCCGCTTTCAGGACTGGGCCGGCCCCGCCGTGTGGGTGATGATGCTGCTTCTGGCCATCTATCTCTGCGTGAAGTCCGGAACTTTCGCTTTCACCAGCGACATCCCCATGGATGTGCTGCGCGACAAGACCGCCGACGCCGGCATTCCAGGCGACCCGGGGTCGTGGACCGCGCTGTTCGGTGCCGCGGCGATCTGGGTGACTTATTTCTCGGCGCTCTACCTGAATTTCTGCGATTTCGCCCGTTACGCGCCGGACAATGCGGCCCTTCGCAAGGGCAATATCTGGGGCCTGCCGGTCAATCTGATCCTGTTCTCGCTGGTCGCCGGAGTCACGACGATCGCTGCCTACGACGTCTACCATGAAGTGCTGCTCCATCCCGACCAGATCTCGGCCAAGTTCGACAGCTGGTTCCTAGCGGCGCTTGCAGCGCTCACCTTCGCGGTGGCGACGCTTGGCATCAACGTGGTGGCGAATTTCGTTTCGCCGGCCTTTGACTTCTCCAATGTCTTCCCGCGTCAGATCGACTTCAAGAAAGGCGGCTACATCGCGGCGTTGATTGCGCTGGTGCTCTATCCCTTCGCGCCCTGGGAAGGCAGCGCCGCGCATTTCGTCGGCATCATCGGCGCGACGATGGGGCCGATCTTCGGCGTGATGATGGTCGACTACTATCTGATCCGCAAAAGCGAGGTCGATGTACCGGCGCTCTATCGCGAGGACGGCGAATTCCGCTTCCAGGGCGGCTGGCATGTCAACGCCTTCATCGCCGCCGGCATCGGCGCGATCTTCTCCTCGATCCTGCCCAATTTTACCAACCTGCTGCCGTCCTGGTGGGGCGTCTATGGCTGGTTCTTCGGTGTGGCCATCGCCGGCGCCGTCTACTACGTCCTACGCACTATGGCGCTCGGCGCGGGTGCCAGGACAGCCAAGGCCTGAGCGCACTTTTCCCTTCTCCCCTTGTGGGAGAAGGTGGATCGGCGCGATAGCGCCGAGACGGATGAGGGGTGTTCCAGCGGAGTGAGACGTTGGCTTTCCCTGGAACACCCCTCATCCGGCCGCTTCGCGGCCACCTTGCATAAGCGATGTTGTATGAAGTGGTCGTCCCGTAAGGGACGCCAACGGCCGGGTGGCCACCCGGCCGTTGGCGCCGATCGTCGGATCGCCAGCCACCCGAACCCGTGGGGTTAAGGAGAAGCAAGATCGCGATCGGCTCTTCATCGTGGCCCGGATGGTTGCTGGAACAACCTGGTTCGTATGCAAGGCAGGGAACGACGAAGATGAATGAGACTAGCACAAGAACCGCCGGAATCGACACCAGCAAGAAGTCGCTTGATGTCGCAACCTATCCGACGAGCGACAGGTTGCGCGTAGCCAATGCCAGAGACGGACATCAAGAGTTGGTTGCTTGGCTGAGCGCGCGTAAGATCAAACGCATCGGCATCGAAGCCTCCGGGGGTTACGAACGAGCCGTCGTGGAATATTTGCGCGAGCAGGGCTTCGAGGTCGCTCTCCTGCAGCCGCGTCAAGTGCATGCCTTTGCCATCTACAAGCTGCGTCGTGCCAAGAACGATCGTATCGACGCCGCCCTCATCGCCGAGTGCGCTGCCAATCTCGGCGACCTGCATGAACCGCCAGACACCAGGCTGGCCGCGTTCGCTGAGCATCTGCTCTTCATCGAGCAACTGGAGTACGATATCGCTCACCTCAAGACGCGGCGCGAGCACTTCACCACCAAGCGGATTCTCAACCAACTCAAGCGTGACGTTCAGCGTCTGCAGCGGCGCCGCGAGGCCGAACTGCTGCTCCTGCAGGTCGTCGTGTGCAAACACGATGATCTCGCTCGGCGGCTCGAGCTGATCGCCAGCGTTGATGGCATCGGCATACGCACCGCGCTCACCCTCGTCATCCTCTTGCCCGAACTCGGCAAGGTCAGTCGTGAGCAAATCTCTGCCTTGGTTGGCGTCGCTCCTTACGACGACGACTCGGGCGAACGTACCGGCGAGCGCCATATCGCCGGCGGTCGCAGTCGTGTCCGCCGAGCGCTCTTCAATGCTGCATTGCCCGCTTCCCAGCGCTGGAACACCGCCCTGGTCGCTCTCTACGGCCGCCTTACGAACAACGGCAAGGCCCACAGGAAAGCCATCATCGCCTGTGTCAGAAAGCTCCTCATCTTCGCCAACGCCGTCGTCGAACGCGGCACTCCGTGGAGCAAAGCTCCACCCGCAAACCACGCCGCCTAAGCTAATGGTTGCGCTTCTCCCACAGGGGAGAAGGGAAGGCCCCGCCGACCATCTCCGCCAGCCTGCGCACCGTGTTCCAGTTGCGCGACGTGCCGACGCCGAAGCGCTTGTGATTGGCGGCTGCAAGCAGCCGCGAGCTCGGCCGCTCGCGCGAGAAGACAAGCCAGATATCGCCGTCGACCAAAAGCACCTTCTCATCGTCGGCCGCACGGGCCTGAAGTCCAGATAGCGCTTCGTCGGCGACAGGTTGGCGCATCACCCGAATCGCGACCTGGTCGCCGGCTTCAGCCGACTCGGCAGGGAATGGATTGGAAGCCGCAAGCTTCAACCAATCCTCGGCGCCGCGCACGATAATATCGACATGGCGGCCGAAAGTTTTCTCGAAGGCCTTTTCCAGCCGCTGCTCAAGTTTCGAAATTTCGCCTGCTCGCGCCTCGAAGACCATGTTGCCGGTCGACACCAACGTGCGGACATTGTTGAAGCCGAGGCCTTCGGCCATCGTCTTGAAGTCCGACATGACGAGGCGCCGGCCTTCGCCGAGGCCTATGCTGTAGAGCAAGGCTACATAGGTCTGCATCGCTGGTGGCCAGCCGGTCGCTCAAACCAGGCGCGACTGGTCCACTGCCGCCGAGATGAAGCTCGCGAACAGCGGATGCGGCTCGAGCGGCCGGCTCTTCAGCTCGGGGTGGTATTGCACGCCGATGAACCAGGGATGGTCCGGATATTCGACCGTCTCCGGCAGCACACCGTCGGGCGACATACCGGCGAAGACCAGGCCGCACTCTTCCAGCCGCTGCTTGTAATCGATATTGACCTCGTAGCGATGCCGGTGGCGCTCGGAAATCTGCGTGTCGCCGTAAATGTCCGCAATTTTCGAGCCCTTGGCGAGTTCGGCCTGGTAGGCGCCGAGCCGCATCGTGCCGCCGAGATCGCCGGTAGCCCGGCGCTTCTCAAGCATGTTGCCTTTCAGCCATTCGGTCATCAGGCCGACGACTGGCTCATCCGTCGGGCCGAACTCGGTCGACGAGGCGTGATCGACGCCTGCCAGCGAGCGGGCCGCCTCGATGCAGGCCATCTGCATGCCGAAGCAGATGCCGAAGTAAGGCACTTTGCGCTCCCGCGCGAACTTGGCGGCCAGGATCTTGCCCTCCGAGCCACGCTCGCCAAAGCCGCCTGGAACAAGAATGCCGTGCACTTTCTCCAGCCAGGGAGCGGGATCCTCCTTCTCGAAGATCTCGCTCTCGATCCAGTCGAGCTTGACCTTGACGTGATTAGCGAGCCCGCCATGCGACAGCGCCTCGATCAGCGATTTGTAGGCGTCCTTAAGGCCGGTGTACTTGCCGACGACGGCGATGGTCACCTCGCCTTCCGGATTGTGGATACGCTTGGACAGCGCCTGCCACGGCTCCATGCGCGGCTTCGGCGCCGGGTCGATGCCGAAGGCGGCGAGCACTTCCGAATCGAGCCCCTCCTGGTGATAGGCCATCGGCACGTCATAGATATGCGGCACGTCCAGCGCCTGGATGACGGCGCTTTCGCGCACGTTGCAGAACAGCGACAGCTTGCGCCGCTCTTCCTTCGGGATCGGCCGGTCGGCGCGCACCAGAAGGATGTCGGGCGCAATGCCGATGCCGCGCAGTTCCTTGACCGAATGCTGCGTCGGCTTGGTCTTCAATTCGCCGGCGGTCGGGATATAGGGCATTAGCGTCAGATGCACATAGACCGCGTTGTTGCGCGGCAGATCGTTGCCGAGCTGGCGAATCGCCTCCAGGAACGGCATCGCCTCGATATCGCCGACCGTGCCGCCGATCTCGCACAGGACGAAATCGTAGTCGTCATTGCCGTCCAGCACGAAATGCTTGATCTCGTCGGTGACGTGCGGGATCACCTGCACGGTCGCGCCGAGATAGTCGCCGCGCCGCTCGCGCTCGATGATGTTCTTGTAGATGCGGCCGGTGGTGATGTTGTCCTGCTGGTTCGCGGAACGCCCGGTGAAGCGCTCGTAATGTCCAAGATCGAGGTCGGTCTCGGCGCCGTCGTCGGTCACGAATACTTCGCCATGCTGGTACGGCGACATCGTTCCGGGGTCGACATTGAGGTAAGGATCGAGCTTTTTGATCCGCGCGCGATAGCCTCGCGCCTGCAGGAGAGCCCCAAGAGCTGCTGCGGCGATGCCTTTTCCGAGTGAGGAAACCACGCCGCCTGTGATGAATACATATCGCGCCATGGGAGTCATCGCTTAACGCGGCCTGATTGATTCCGCCAGAGAAAAAACCGCCGCGAAGGCTTTTTCCCAAAATGGCGCGGGTGTCTCTGGAGCATGATCCCGAAAAGTGGAAACCGGTTTTCGGGAAAGATCATGCTTCACAAGGAACGGGGTTGGATTCAGTCAAAACAAAAGGGCCGGCGGTGCCGGCCCTTTCGGCAGTTTGATGGAAATCGTTAGATAATAACGACCTTGGTGCCGATCTTGACGCGGCTGTAGAGGTCCATGACGTGCTCGTTGATCATGCGGAAGCAGCCATTGGAGGCGCTGGTTCCGATCGAGTTCGGCGCGATCGTGCCGTGGATACGCAGATGCGTGTCCTTCTTGCCGTCATAGAGGTAGATGGCGCGCGCGCCGAGCGGGTTCTCGCCGCCGCCGGGCATGCCGTCCTTGTACTGGCCGTAATGCTTCGGCTCGCGCTTCTGCATGTCGAGCGTCGGGATCCAGCGCGGCCATTCCTGCTTGTCGCCGACCGCCACGGTGCCCTTGAACTGCAGGCCTTCGCGGCCGACAGCGATGGCATAGCGGCGCGCAGTGGAAAACGACTCGACGAGGTAGAGGCGGCGAGCGCTGGTGTCGATGACGATGGTGCCCGGCTCATAGCCGGTGAACGTGACGTCCTGCGGCACGAATTCCGGCTTCACCTTGAAGGGCCGCTTGGCGTCCTTCTTGGCCAACGCCGAATCGAGCGCGCGTGTCTCCGGCAGATAGCTGATCGAGGACACCGAGGCGCCGCCGAACAGGCCTGCGAACAGCCCACCGCTGCTCGTCTGCTTCTGGCCGGGCTGCTCACTGCGCAATTCACCGTTGTTGCCGGTGGCGGTGATGTTCATGGCTTCCGCCGGGATCGGCTCCTCGGCCTTGACCGGAACGAGCGGCGCTATCGGCTCCAGCGGCGCAAGGATGTTGGTGGTCTTCTTGGCCGGTTTGGCGTCGGCGACTTCAGATGCCGCCGCCCCGCCGCCCTTCTTGGCGAGCCATTCCTGGCGCGCCGCGTCTGCCTTGGCCTTTGCCGCCTCGCGCATCGCCAGCTTGCGAGCCTCGAGCGCCTTCTGCTTGGCGGCTTCCTTGTCGGCCACGATCTTGGCCTCGAGCTTGCTGATCTGCGCAAGGTCGTCCGAAGTCGGGTTTTTCTTCTTCTTGAGAAGCCTCAGCTGCGATGCGTCGCTCTTGGCGGCGACGACTGGAATTGCGTCGGTCGTCTCTACCGACGGGGAAGTGGCCAGGTTTGCCGGTCCGGCAAAGGCCGCGGAGCCCATGCCGAGGACGGCACAGACTCCCAGGAGGATGAAGCTGCGAAGCTGCATGGCGAAGATCCGATTGTCAAAAGCAAGTTGCCCACGGCATCGCCCGGCGCCCCCCAAGGACGCCGATAAAGTGCCGCGGGCAATCTATAATCGATTAGCCGTCATCGCCTCAAGCTGAGGCAGGCGCCACGCCCGGTTGAATCTTTGTGATCGGACGCGCATTTGCCGCGACTGTGTTCAAAGAACAACAGATCGCGGCCCGGTTTCCTTGGCCGGCTACTGGTTCGGAACCTGCGGCGTGACCGGCAAGGTGACGCCGTTGGCTGCAGGCGCCGGCGCAGCCGGAGCAGGCGTTGTCGCCGGAGCCGGCGCAGGCGCCATGGTGCCGTTGGCAAGAGGCGTCGTGGTTGTCGTACCGCTCGACGGAGCTGCGGGAGTCGTACCGCTGGCCGGAGACGCGGGCTTGGAGGTGCCCACCGGCCCATTGGAACCCGGCAGCTGGTTGAGCACGCCGCTGCCCTGGCTCGACGTCGCAGGCCGGTCGAGAATGTCGATCGGCTTTTCGCCGTAGCGGGCAAGGATCGACAGCGCCAGCGAAGTGACGAAGAACGCAGCCGCCAGGATCGCGGTCGCACGGGTCAGCGCGTTCGCAGCACCTCGCGCGGTCATGAAACCGGAACCGCCGCCGATGCCGAGGCCGCCGCCTTCGGAGCGCTGCAGCAGCACCACGCCGACAAGGGCGAGCACGACCATGAGGTGGATGACGATCAGTACGGTTTCCATAATTTATCCTGGCGAGGCCAAGCGCTGCCGCGCATACGACCGGTGTTTTGGAGGCGGCTCCTTACAATGCTTTGGCGGCATTTCCAAGCCCGTGGCCGGGAATATGGGAAGCAATGCGGCCAATACAACGATTTATGCCGCTGAAGCCGAGGTGACGGTCTCTAGGAGATATTCATGTAGGCTTCCGCAATCGCGAGGAAGTCGGCCGCCTTCAGGCTGGCGCCGCCGACCAGCGCGCCGTCGACATTCTCGACGCCGAGCAGTTCCACCGCGTTGGACGGCTTGACCGAGCCGCCATAGAGAATGCGCATCCTGGCCGCGGCATCGCCGAGCAAGCCGGTCAGCTTGCCGCGGATATGCGCATGCGCCTCGGCGACGTCGGCCGCCGTCGGGGTTAAGCCGGTGCCGATCGCCCACACCGGCTCATAGGCAATGATGGTGTTCGCAGCGGTAGCGCTGGTCGGAACTGATCCTTCGAGTTGGCGCGACAGGACATCGAGCGTGGCGCCAGCCTCGCGTTCGGCGCGCGTCTCGCCGATGCAGATGATGGCCACCAGCCCTGCCCGCCAGGCTGCCGATGCCTTGGCATGGACCGTCGCATCGTTGTCGCCGAACAGTTCGCGGCGCTCGGAATGGCCGACAATAACGTGGCTCGCGCCGGCGTCCTTCAGCATCTCGGCGGAAATCTCGCCGGTAAAGGCGCCGTTCTCCTTGGGATGGCAATCCTCTCCACCGGCCCGCACCGGCGTGCGCGACAGGATCTCGGCGGCGCGCTGGAGCAACGTCGCCGGCACGCACACCAGCGCTTCGGTCTCGGCGTCGAGGCCGCTCATGAACCCGTTGCCAATCGACCGCAGCTCGTTGAGCGAGGCGCTGGTGCCGTTCATTTTCCAGTTGCCGGCGACAAGGGGGCGGATTCCAGGGGTCATGGGACGCGTTCTCCGAGCGACATTAAGCAGCGCCCTCACTACCAAAATCAGGTCACAAAGCAATCGACAGTGGACCGGAAGGGCGCTATTGCGCTTGTTTCAGACTCGGCGCATGCGAAAATGCGCAAAACTCGGAAGTATGCATGCTTGGTATATTGAGAAGCGCGGCGGGTACCTGGGTCGCGAAGGCGTTGCTGTCCTTGCTGGTGGTGAGTTTCCTCGCCTGGGGCGCCACCACACGCATGGTGGGTGGCGTGCTGGGCGGTCATCACGCGGTGATCACCGCCGGCGGCACCGAGGTCTCGATCAACGAGTACCGCCTCGCCTATGATCGCCAGCTCAGCCTGCTTTCCCAGCAATATGGCCAGCGCGTCACCCAGGAACAGGCCAAGCTGCTCGGCGTCGACAACCAGGTGCTGGCGCAGCTCGTGTCGGGCGCCGTGCTCGATGAACAGGCGCGCAAGCTTGGCCTCGGCCTTTCCAAGGACCGGCTGGCCGAGCTGACGCGCGAGGACCCGGCTTTCAAGGGCCCCAGCGGCCAGTTCGATCGCCGGACGTTCGAATACCTCCTTCGCCAGCTCAACATGCGGCCCGAGGATTATCTCAAGAACCGCTCGCAGGTGGCCGTGCGCCAGCAAATCGTCGAGGCGATCTCCGACGGGCTGAAAGTGCCGCAGACCTTCCTCAAGGCGGTCTCGCTCTATCGCGGCGAGGACCGCACGATCGACTATCTGGTGCTGCCGAAAACGCTGGTGCAGCCGATCGAGGCGCCGTCCGACAGCGCCCTCAACGCCTATTTCGACGCCAACAAGAAGAACTACGCCGCGCCGGAATACCGCAAGTTCTCCTATGTCCGGCTGGAACCGCAGGACATCGCGGACCCGTCGGCGGTGACAGACCAGCAGGTGAGCGAGGACTACAACAAGAATATCGCGCGCTACACGACGCCCGAGATGCGCACCATCGAGCAGTTGGTGTTCAAGACGCCGGATGCGGCCAAAGCGGCTTTGGATTCGCTGAAGGCCGGTGCCACCTTCGACAAGCTCGTCACCGCCGAAGGCAAGACGCAGGCCGACACGCTGCTCGGCACGCTGTCCAAGGACAAGATCGCCGACAAGGCGGTCGCCGACGCGGCCTTTTTGCTCAATGCCAACGAGGTGAGCCAGGTCGTCCAGGGCGCCTTCGGCCCCGTGCTCCTGCGCGTCACCGAGATCAAGCCGCAGGTCGTGAAACCGCTTTCGGAAGTGTCCGACCAGATCCGCAAGGACCTCGCGCTCGGCGAGGCAAGTCGCATCCTGCTTGACGTGCATGACAGCTACGAGGACACCCGCGCCTCAGGCGCCTCGCTTGCCCAGGCCGCCGACAAGCTGAAGCTCAAGGTCGTCACCATCGACGCCATCGACCGCACCGGCCAGCGGCCGGACGGCACCGTTGTCAACGACCTGCCGCAATCGGCCGATCTCATCAAGGCGGTGTTCGCGGCCGAGCCCAATACCGAGAATGAAGCCCTGACCACCGCCGACAACGGTTTCGTCTTCTACGAGGTGCAGTCGATCACGCCGGCGCGCGACCGCACGCTGGATGAGGTCCGCAAGAAGGTCGTGGCCGACTGGACCGAGGCCGAGACCGACAAGCGGCTCGACGCGAAGGCGCAGGAGCTTGAGAAGCGCCTCAAGGCCGGCACCACGCTCGACGTCATCGCCGGCGAGCTCAAGCTCGAGAAACAGACAAAGCGCGGCTTGAAGCGCGAAGCCGACGACGCCGATTTCGGCAAGGAGGGTGCCGCGGCCATGTTCGGCGTCGGCGAAGGCGGCACCGGCCTGATCCCGTCGCCCACCGGCGACGGCCAGATCCTGTTCAAGGTCGCCGAGGTCTTCGAGCCGGCGGGCGCCGACGGCAGCACGGTGCCGGAAGAGGCGCAGAAATCCTTCGGCGCCGGCATGTCCGACGACCTGCTCGACCAGTTGGTGGCGCAGTTGCAGTCGCAATACAACGTCCGCATCGATCCGAACGCCGTTTCGCAAGCACAGACACGATGAGCGCGCTGAAGACACACATCGCCAAGGTCGCCACCGGCACCGCGCTGTCTTTCGAGGAAGCCCGCGAGGCGTTCGACATCATCATGTCGGGCGACGCGACTCCCGGCCAGATCGGCGGCTTCCTGATGGCATTGCGCGTGCGCGGCGAGACGGTGGGCGAGATATCCGGCGCGGTCGCCACGATGCGCGCCAAGATGCTGCGTGTCGAGGCGCCGCACGGCGCCATCGACATCGTCGGCACCGGCGGCGACAATTCGCACTCGGTCAACATCTCGACCGCTTCGGCCTTCGTCATCGCCGCCGCCGGCGTGCCCGTCGCCAAGCACGGCAATCGCGGCCTGTCCTCGCTGACCGGCTCCGCCGATGTGCTGACGGCGCTGGGCGTCAGAATAGATATCTCGCCGGAAATGATCGGCCGCTGCATCCATGAGGCCGGCGTCGGCTTCATGTTCGCGCCGGCGCATCATCCGGCGATGAAGCATGTCGGGCCGACCCGCGTCGAACTCGGCACGCGCACCATCTTCAATCTGCTCGGACCGCTGTCGAACCCCGCCGGCGTCAGCCGCCAGATGGTCGGCGTTTTCCTGCCGGAATGGATCATGCCGGTGGCAGAGACGCTGAAGGCGCTGGGCGCCGAGCACGCCTGGGTCGTCCATGGCGACGGCTATGACGAGATCACGACCACGGGCGAGACGCAGGTTGCGGAGCTTGCCGGCGGCGAGATCCGCACCTTCACCCTGACGCCGGAAGCCGTCGGGCTGAAGCGGCACACCAAGGAAGAGCTGCGCGGCGGCGACGCGGCCTACAACGCCAGGCAACTGCGCGATATGTTGGGTGGCGCCGCGGGCGCCTATCGCGACACGGTGCTGATGAACGCCGGCGCCGGTCTGGTTGTGGCCGGCAAGGCGACGACGCTTGCCGACGGCATCGCGGCGGCAGCGCAAGCGATCGACAGCGGCCGCGCCCTTGCGGTGCTGGACAAGCTCGTCGAGATTTCGAACGGATAAGGCCTTGTCGGACATCCTGCGCAAGATCGAAGCCTATAAGCGCGAAGAGATCGCGGCGGCGAAGCTTCGCGTACCATTCGCCGAAATCAAGGCGAAGGCGAAGGATGCCGAGCCACCGCGCGGATTCCTCGCGGCGCTCGAAGCCAAGCGCCGGGGCGGAGGCTTCGCGCTGATCGCCGAAATCAAGAAGGCCAGTCCTTCCAAGGGCCTGATCCGCGCCGATTTCGATCCGCCGGCGTTGGCCAAGGCCTATCAGCAAGGTGGCGCCGCGTGCCTTTCGGTGCTGACCGACGCACCGTCTTTCCAGGGCGCTCCGGAATTTCTGACGGCAGCGCGGGCAGCCGTGCGCCTGCCGGCCTTGCGCAAGGATTTTCTCTTCGATCCCTATCAGGTCCACGAGGCACGCGCCTGGGGCGCCGATGCGATCCTCATCATCATGGCGAGCGTCGACGACGCGCTGGCCAGCGAGCTCGAAGCGACCGCCTTCGAGGTCGGCATGGACGCACTGATCGAGGTGCATGATGAGAAGGAAATGCAGCGCGCGCTTACTTTGTCTTCGCGGCTGATCGGCATCAACAACCGTGATCTCAGAACCTTCCAGACCAGCCTCGACGTTTCGGAGCGGCTGGCCGCCATGGTGCCGGCGGATTGGCTGCTGGTCAGCGAGAGCGGCATCTTCACGCATCAGGATTGCCGCCGGTTGGAAAAGAGCAAGATCGGTACTTTCCTCGTCGGCGAGAGCCTGATGCGCCAGGCTGATGTGGCGGCGGCGACCGAGCTTCTGCTGACAGGCAAGGCAGCGGCCGAGGCCGTTTGAGAATGCCCGCCCTCACCCATCTCGGCGCCAAGGGCGAAGCCAACATGGTCGATGTCGGCGACAAGGCCGAGACGACCCGCACGGCAATCGCCGAGGGCTTTGTCTCGATGCGGCCCGAAACGCTGGAGATGATTCTGGCCGGCGACGCCAAGAAGGGCGATGTGCTGGGCACCGCCCGTATCGCCGGCATCATGGCAGCGAAGAAGACGCATGAGCTGATCCCGCTTTGCCATCCGCTGCTTCTGACCAAAGTGGCCGTCGAGATCGAGCCGGACCATTCGCTGCCCGGCCTCAAGGTCACAGCGCTCGCCCGCGTCACAGGCAAGACCGGCGTGGAGATGGAAGCGCTGACCGCCGCCTCGGTCGCCTGCCTCACCATCTACGACATGGCCAAGGCGGTGGATCGCGGCATGGTGATTTCCGGTGTCCGGCTGGTCGAGAAGACCGGCGGCAAATCCGGTGACTACAAGGCGGATGCCTGATGGCGCTGGTACCGGTCGCCGAAGCGCTCGCGCGCCTGCTCGACGGCGCAACATCTTTGCCGGGCGAGAGCGTGCCGCTGGCGGACGCGGCCGGACGGGTCCTGGCGGAACCGGTTGTGGCGCTGCGCACGCAGCCGCCCTTCAACGCCTCGGCGATGGATGGTTATGCCGCGCGTTCCGCCGACGTCGCTTCAGCGCCGGCGCAGCTTGAGGTCATAGGAATGGCGCCTGCCGGGCGGGGCTTCTCCGGAACCGTCGGCGAAGGCCAGGCCGTGCGCATCTTCACCGGCGCACCGCTGCCTGAAGGCGCCGACACCATCGTCATTCAGGAAAACGTCCGCGACCTCGGCAACGGCAGGATCGAGGTGACGGAACCGGCCGCCCAAGGACGCAATGTCCGCCGACGCGGGCTCGACTTCGGCGAGGGCGACATGCTGCTCGAAAAAGGTCGCGTGCTCGACGCGGCGGCTCTTTCGCTGGCGGCTTCTGCCAACCACCCTGCCTTGAATGTCGTGCGCCAGCCGCTGGTCGCGATCATCGCCACCGGCGATGAATTGCTGCCGCCGGGCAGCGCGCTCGGCCCAGATCAGATCATTTCCTCCAATGCCTATGGCGTTGCCGCCGCCGCCCAGTCGGTCGGCGCGCGGGCGCTCGATCTCGGCATCGCCGCCGACCGCAAGGAGGCGATCGCCGCGCTGGTCAGGAAAGCGGTACAGGCGGGCGCGGATGTCATCGTCACGCTGGGCGGCGCCTCGGTCGGCGATCACGACCTGATCCATGACGTGCTGACCGGCGAAGGCATGCGGCTCGACTTCTGGAAGATCGCCATGCGCCCCGGCAAACCGTTGATGTTCGGCCGGCTTGGCAATGTCCGCTGCATCGGCCTGCCAGGCAATCCGGTGGCAAGCATCGTCTGCTCGCAGCTCTTCCTGAAGCCGCTGCTTGCCCGGCTCGGCGGCCGCAATTTCAGGCAGGACGTGCGAACGGCCAGGCTTGGCGCCGCGATGCCGGCCAACGATCTCAGGCAGGACTATGTTCGCGCCGTGGTGCGCGAGGACGCCGGCACCCTGGTCGCGACCCCCTTCGGCATCCAGGACTCCTCGATGCTCAGGATGCTCGCCGACGCCAACGGCCTGATCGTGCGCGAGCCCTTCGCGCTGGCTGCGGAGGTTGGCGCCGAATGCAGCGTGCTTATGCTGCGCTGATAGATCGACAACGCCGGTCGTTCATAATCGGCGACGTCGATAGTTATTCGTCCACCAGCGTTCGGGTCAGGGGATGCTCCGGATCTGCGAGACCATCGACGACGTTGAAATGATGCCGACCCGGCTCGACAACTGACTGGGCAGCGGCGCCAAGCCCGGTCCAGATGTTGGCGAGCAAGGCGCTCTGGCGCAGGAACTCCGAGCGCTCGCCACCGCCGACCCAACAGGTGATGCGGGTTCCTTGCACGGGCCGCAGCAGCGCCGGGCTTTCGCTCAACGCTTCCCGCTCGTCGATGTTCAGCGTCTCGTTCAAAGCCGTGAACATCAACGGCCGAAGGTCGTGCAGGCCTGAAATCGAAACGACCATGCGTATGCGTTTCGCCACCATGGCGCCCAGCGGCGAAGTCGTCGTCACCATCCGGCTGGCGAGATGTCCGCCGGCCGAGTGACCGGTCAGCATCAGCGGGCCATCGACCATGGCCGCCGCCTTGCCGATCGCGGCCGCGACTTCATTGACGATGCCGCCGATCCTGGTCCGCGGGCACAGCGTATAGGAAGGCATGGCGACGGCAAAGCCGCGACCGACAGCGCCGGCGGCCAGATGCGACCAGGATGTCTTGTCCGATTCCATCCAGTAGCCGCCATGGATGAACACGACGAGCCCCTTCGATGCGGCAGGCGGAAGGAAGAGATCGAACCGGCTGCGCGGCGCCTCGCCATAGACGATGTCGAGCCGCGCCCTGCCCTGCGCCAACAGCTTTTCGCGAAATGCCTGAGCTGGGCCGTCCCAGGCCGCCGGCCAGCGGTCGCCCCCAGCGATGTTCGCGCCGTTGGCGTAGGCGTCATCCCAGTCGACAATGCGGTGTCCCAGCACCGGCCCCTCCCGCGATCAGATCGATTTCGAGTTGTCTTTGTTCGGCATGCCATTCGAAGTCAGGTGACGGCCTCCTTGATCGCATAGCGCGCCTCCTGCCAGGCGCCCGTGCGCAGGATGTCTTCCAGCACCTCGACGGCGTCCCAGACGTCCCGGTAGCCGACATAGAGCGGCGTGAAGCCGAAACGGACGGTCGACGGTGCGCGGAAATCGCCGATCACGCCACGCTCGATCAAGGCGCGCATCACCTGGTAACCATGCGGATGGGCGAACGACACCTGGCTGCCGCGCTCGGCCCCGTTGCGCGGGCTTTCCAGCTCGAGACCGAAAGCGCCGCATCTGGCTTCGACAAGCCGGATGAACAGATCCGTCATCGCGACGCTCTTCTCGCGCACGGCCGTCATGTCGACTTCGTCCCAGAGATCCAGCGAACCTTTCAGCGCCCGCATCGACAGCACCGGCTGCGTTCCGCACAGGAATCGCCGGATGCCTGAGCCGGCGGCATAACCCTGCTCGAACGCGAAGGGCCGGGCATGGCCCCACCAGCCGCTGAGCGGCTGGCTGATGTCGGGATGATGGCGGGTGGCGGCATAGATGAAGGCCGGCGCGCCGGGCCCGCCATTGAGATATTTGTAGGTGCAGCCGATGGCGAAATCGGCATTCGAGCCGTCGAGATCCACCGGCAGGGCGCCGGCCGTGTGGCAGAGGTCCCAGACGATCAACGCGCCAGCGTCATGGGCCTTGCGGGTCAGGGCCGCCATATCGCGCAACCGGCCGGACTTGTAATTGACGTGGTTGACCAGGATGATCGCGACACGGTCGTCGATCAGTTCCTCGATCGTCGGCGCATCGACGCCTTCGAGCCGCAGCACCGTGCCGGGCCGCGTCGAGGACACCCCCTCCGCCATGTAGAGGTCGGTCGGAAAGCTGTCGCCTTCGGCAACGATCACCGAGCGGTCGGGTCGCATTGCGAGTGCCACATGCAAGACCTTGTAGATGTTGATCGAGGTGGTGTCGCATACCACAGTCTGGCCAGGCGCGGCGCCGATCAGACGCCCGAGCCGGTCGCCCAGCTTGACAGGCATGTCGAACCAGCCGGCGGTGTTCCAGGCGCGGATGAGGTCCTGCGCCCATTCCTGCTTCGCGGCCGTCTCGATCTCGTTGAAGACATTGATCGAAGCGGCGCCCAGTGAATTGCCATCAAGGTATATCACCCCTTCCGGCAGGACGAAGCGATCGCGCAAGGGGCGCAGCGGGTCCGCCGCATCCATCGCCTCGACCTGGGCAAGATCGGGAATTCCCCTCATTGTGCTACCGCCTCCATTTCGGACTCAGGCCGCTACATCCTCCGGCGACCAAGGCGGTTGTCCCATCACCGTCCGCAACCCGGCAAGAACCTTCTGTCCTATGTTAGCTGGTCCATAGACGGCAAAGGCTGAGGATCGGAATCGCAGCCCAGGTTGGCATTTTGAGTTCGTTTCGTTCACGGTACGGCACATGGTTGCGTCAGCTGACTGGATCCCTTCAGCACCTTCGCGACGATGTCGGCTCTCAATTCAGCATAAGGAGAATTGCAAAATCGAGCGGAATCAATGACACAGCCCAACCGGTGGCGGCCGGGCACCGTCCGATGCAACATTCTTTCGCCCACCTTAAGAAATTCATTAAACTTTAAACGGTTGCGGAACACAACTGGAACAGATAGTGTTTGTTCTGGGTTTGTTTTTCTGATTCTGGTTTCGAAACCCGTGGGGGCCGCCAATGCTGACGCGCAAACAACATGAACTCCTGATGTTCATCCATGAACGCCTGAAGGAGAGCGGGATCCCGCCATCCTTCGACGAGATGAAGGAAGCGCTCGACCTCGCCTCGAAGTCCGGCATCCATCGGCTGATCACGGCGCTAGAAGAACGCGGTTTCATTCGCCGGCTACCGAACCGGGCGCGTGCGCTGGAGGTCTTGCGCCTGCCCGACTCGATCGCTCCCGGCCTGAATGCCGCGAAGAAATTTTCGCCAAGCGTCATCCAGGGCGGCCAGGGCAATCTAAGCCGCCAGGTCAAGCCGGCAGCGCCCTCGCGTACGCCGACACCCAGCAATGATGACGACGCCGCTTCAGCGGTGTCCATTCCGGTGATGGGCCGCATCGCCGCCGGTGTGCCGATCGACGCCATCCAGCACCAGACGCATTCGATCTCGGTCCCGCCAGACATGATCATGGGCGGCGAGCACTATGCGCTGGAGGTCAAGGGCGACTCGATGATCGAGGCTGGCATCTTCGACGGCGACACGGTCATCATCCGCAACGCCAGCACGGCAAGTCCGGGCGAGATCGTGGTGGCACTGGTTGACGATGAGGAAGCGACGCTCAAGCGCTTCCGCCGCAAGGGCGCCTCGATCGCGCTGGAGGCCGCCAACCCGGCCTACGAAACCCGCATCTTCGGGCCGGACCGGGTCAAGGTGCAGGGCAAGCTCGTCGGGCTGATCCGCCGCTACTGATCCGGCTGCGAGGGCTTGGCCCTCTCAGGCTTTTCGTAAGGCGGCAGTCCCCTCGCCTCGCGCGCGTACTTCCGCTGCTCGTGCCAGGGCCGGTAAGGCTGCTCGACGGCATATTGGATGGCTGCTCGCGCGGTTGCCGATTGTGGATCGAAGAAGACGGCGGCACTGCCGTCACGCGCCAGTTGGCGCTTGGTGACGACAAGCACGCGCTGATCCCAACAGGGATTGTAGGCCGTCGCATCGTTGATGACGATGAGGTCGGCAAAGCCGCAGGCGGGCCGTGCGCTGTCGCGGTTTTCGGCGAGCGCGACGATCGCGCCGGAAGGATGCCGGCCAATGCAGAGGTCGCCGGTGCAGTAGAAGGGCGAGCCGGGCGGCAGGTCGACCGGGTCGGCGATATCGAGAGCGTCCTTGGCGAATGTCTCGGGCGGCACGATGCCCTCGGCCTTCAGCGCCCGCTTCCAATTGTCAGTGGTGAACTCGTTGGAGCGTTCGCGGTTGACGGCAAGCTCGCCGCCGCCGATCGGCATCGCCACGAGATGCGCGTCCTCCGAGATCAGCACGTCCGGGGTGCGCACATGCGGGATCGCCAGCAGCGCGGCGAGCGCGAAGGGCACAGCGGCGAGCCTCAGCCAGGTGGTGGCCATGGTCGCGATGATGAGCGCGATTGTCGCCAGCAGCACCGACTGGATCGAGATCAATCCCACGGCATCGAGGGGCGAGCGCTCGGAAATCCATGCCGAAATGGCGATCATCGCTGTCAGGCCCTTGCCCATCACATAGAGGAAGGGACCGTCGAAGCCGAACGGCATGGCGAGCGCGCTCAACACGGCGAACGGCATGACGATCAGCGAGACGATCGGCATGACCGCCAGATTGGCGAGCAGGCTGAGCGGCGACACGCGCTGAAAATGCCAGATCGCAAACAGCAATGTCGCGCTGCCGGCGATCAGCGACGTTACGGCCGCGCCGCCCATGCCAACCGCGAGTTTCCGCGACAGGAACGCAAGAAACGAACGCTTCACCGGCGGCGCGGTCGTTTTGCCGGCGCGATAATCGGCAAAGCCGGCATAGGCGCCGACCAGGGCGGCGGTGGCGGCGAAGGACATCTGGAAGCTCGGGCCGACCACTTCATGTGGCGAGACAAGGATGACGGCAATCGCGGAGATCGCCAGGTTGCGCATCGTCAACGCCGCGCGGTCGAAGAGCACGGCGACAAGCATCACCGCAAGCATGATGAAGCTTCGCTCGGCCGCCACCACGATGCCGGAGATGACGAGGTAAGCGGCGATCGAGGCCAGCGCGATCGCCGCGGCGTATTTCTTCACCGGCTGGCGCGACGAGAAATCGGGAAACAGCGCGAAGGCGCCGCGCAGCAGGAACATGATCGTGCCGGCGACCAGTGCCATGTGCAGGCCGGAGATCGAGATGATGTGATAAATGCCGGTCCGTCGCATCGACTCGTTGATCGCTTCCGGAATGCCCGCGCGCACGCCGACAATCAGCGCCGCCGCGATCTCGCCCTCGGACCCGCCGATGCTGCTCCGGATGTGGTCGGCGATCCCTTCGCGCGCGTTTTCCACGGCCGACGCAATGCGCGCTCCGAAGGGTGCCCCCGTTGTCGCCGTCGAAGGCGGAGCTAACAGCTTTGGGTCGCCCAGGAAGAAGCCGCTGCCGCCAATGCCGCTAAAGTAGCTGTCGAAGGAAAAATCATAGCTGTCCGGCCGGACCGGACCGGTCGGCGGCAGCAGCTTGGCATAGCCGGTCAGCATCGATCCGGCGGTCATGCCGGGCGGGATCCTGCGCGCCGACAGCCGAACGCGGTCCGGCGCGTAGCGCAACGTCGGGTGCTCGGTGGATATCAGATCGATGGTCAGCCGCACACGGCCATTGGCCATCGCTTCGGCGGTGACCAGGCGGCCGGTCAGCCGGGTCTGGATTTCGGACCCCAGCATCGGCGTCGCCATCCGCCAGGTCTCCACCTTGGCCGCGAGAAAGCCGAGCGCGCAGAACAGCGATGCCATGAAGACAAGGTGCGCTTTCTGCCAGGAGCGCGACACCGCCGCGCAGACAGCCATCAGAGCCACGGCGGCAAGCGGCCTGTAGAGATCGGGCTCGGTGCTCAGCGAGAAGTAATAGATGACGCCGGCGGCCAGGAACACCGGCACCAGCAGAAAGCCGACGCCGCGGTCGAGCTCAGTGCTGGCAGCGACCGCAACGCTTCGGCGCAGCGCCGGAAGCGAAGCGCGGCCAAACTGTTTGCGGATCCGGCCGCCGACAGCGGTTGGCGAGGCTGGCTGCAGCGCACGACCACCGGGCGGCGGTAACTCGGCGGTCGGATGGAGTTCTGGAAGCGAAAGCGGCGCTTCTTCAGCGGGCTCGGCATGGGCAAACATCAGGCGCTCGCTGACGCCTGCTATCGTTTCCCCGCCCTCCTCCGTGCCCCGGCCACGTCCAGCCATCGGGTCTGCCCCTTGCGCCCCAGACCGCCTATGGTACATGAACGCCGACCGCGCGAAAGCCCGCGCGAAATATGCCGTCTCAGTGCTTCTTCGAGAGTTCCATGTCCGACAAGGTCGTCACCCGTTTTGCTCCCTCGCCCACCGGCTACCTGCACATTGGCGGGGCGCGCACGGCGCTGTTCAACTGGCTCTATGCCAGGCACA
This sequence comes from Mesorhizobium sp. M2A.F.Ca.ET.043.05.1.1, assembly GCF_003952445.1. Taxonomy (NCBI): domain Bacteria; kingdom Pseudomonadati; phylum Pseudomonadota; class Alphaproteobacteria; order Hyphomicrobiales; family Phyllobacteriaceae; genus Mesorhizobium; species Mesorhizobium sp. M2A.F.Ca.ET.043.05.1.1. The sequence goes on along the minus strand of NZ_CP034446.1, from coordinate 1,562,978 downwards.
CCGGCGGCACGATGCTTTTGCGTATCGAGGACACCGATCGCGAGCGCTCAACCGAAGCCGCCACGGCCGCCATTCTCGACGGATTGACCTGGCTTGGCCTTTCCTGGGATGGCGACGCCGTCTCCCAGTTCGAGCGCGCCCCGCGCCATCGCGAGGTGGCCGAGGAGCTCGTGCGCCTGGGCAAGGCCTATTACAGCTATGAGACGCCCGCGGAGCTGGAGGCGATGCGCGAGGCAGCTAGAGCCAAGGGCCTGCCGCCGCGTTACAACGGACAGTGGCGCGACCGCGATCCGTCCGAGGCGCCGGCAGGCGTCAAGGGCGCGATCCGCATCAAGGCGCCGACCGAGGGCGAGACGGTCGTCCATGACCGCGTGCAGGGCGAGGTGCGCTTTCCCAACAAGGATCTTGACGACTTCATCATCCTGCGCTCGGACGGCAACCCGACCTACATGCATGCCGTCGTCGTCGACGACCACGACATGGGCGTCACCCATATCATCCGCGGCGACGATCACCTGACCAACGCCGCGCGCCAGACGGTGATCTACAACGCCATGGGCTGGGCGGTGCCGTCGATGTCGCATATCCCGCTGATCCACGGCGCCGACGGCGCCAAGCTGTCGAAGCGGCACGGCGCGCTGGGCGTCGAGGCCTATCGCGCCATGGGCTATTTGCCGGAAGCCTTGCTCAACTACCTTGCGCGGCTCGGCTGGAGCCATGGCGACGACGAGGTGATGTCGATCAAGGACATGATCGCCTGGTTCGACATCGGCGACGTCAACAAGGGCGCTGCCCGCTTCGACTTCGCCAAGCTCGAGGCGCTGAACGGCGTGCATATGCGCAAGATGGACGATCGCGCGCTGTTCGATATCTTCGTCGCCACTCTGCCCTATCTCGAAGGCGGCCCGGCGCTCGCCGCAAAGCTCGATGACAAGCGAAAGGCGCAGCTGCTTGCCGCCATGCCCGGCCTCAAGGAGCGGGCCAAGACCCTGGTGGAGCTGGTCGACGGCGCGGCCTTCCTGTTTGCCGAGCGGCCACTGCCCCTGGATGAGAAGGCAGCGGGCTTGCTCAGCGCGGATGCGCGCGCGATTCTGCGCGGCGCGCATGGCGCGTTGTCTTCTGTCCAGGGCGAGTGGAGCGCCGCCTCGGCGGAGGCTTCGATCCGCGAGTTCGCGCAGGCTGGCGGATACAAGCTTGGCGCGGTGGCCCAACCACTGAGAGCCGCGCTGACCGGCCGCAGCACATCGCCTGGCGTGTTCGACGTGCTGGCCGTGCTGGGCCGCCAGGAAAGCCTGGCGCGCATTGGAGATCAAATCGATTAGGAGCGGACTGGCCCAAGAAGATTGGCATTGAAAGGTGTGTTTCGCAGTGCAACATTAGGCCTTGGCCCAATCTGGCACGCACCTCCTAAAATGCGGTGGCGAGTTCGCGCATTCCGGTGACTTCGACGTGTCGTTTGCAGGAATTGCCTTGCCGGCATGAGGATACAAAGGGAGTTTGAGAATGAGCGAAGCTGCGACAAAACTGGAACCGGGCAGCAAGGCGCACGAGTCGACCGCCAGGCTCGAACTCGCCGGCAAGACCCATGAATTCAAGGTGCGAAGCGGGTCGACCGGGCCTGACGTCATCGACATCGGCGCGCTCTACAGCACCACCGGCGCCTTCACCTACGACCCCGGCTTCACCTCCACCGCAAGCTGCGAGTCGGCAATCACCTTCATCGACGGCGACGCCGGCATCCTTTTGCATCGCGGCTATCCGATCGACCAGCTTGCCGAGCATGGCGACTTCCTCGAAGTCTGTTACCTCCTTCTCTACGGGGAGCTCCCGACCAAGGCGCAGAAGGAGGATTTCGACTATCGTGTGACGCGCCACACCATGGTGCACGAGCAGATGTCGCGCTTCTTCACTGGCTTCCGCCGCGACGCGCACCCGATGGCCGTCATGTGCGGCGTGGTCGGCGCGCTGTCGGCCTTCTACCACGACTCGACCGACATCTCGGACCCGTACCAGCGTATGGTCGCCTCGATGCGCCTGATCGCCAAGATGCCGACCATCGCGGCGATGGCCTACAAATACCATATCGGCCAGCCCTTCATTTATCCGAAGAACGATCTCGGCTTCGCCGCCAATTTCCTGCACATGTGCTTTGCCGTGCCGTGCGAGGAGTACAAGATCAATCCGGTGCTGGCGCGCGCCATGGAGCGCATCTTCATCCTGCACGCCGACCACGAGCAGAACGCCTCGACCTCGACGGTTCGCCTCGCCGGCTCTTCCGGCGCCAATCCGTTCGCTTGCATCGCCGCCGGCATCGCCTGCCTGTGGGGTCCGGCGCATGGCGGCGCCAACGAAGCGGCGCTGAACATGTTGGGCGAGATCGGCCATGTCGATCACATCCCGGAATTCATTGCCCGCGCCAAGGACAAGAACGATCCGTTCCGGCTGATGGGCTTCGGCCATCGCGTCTACAAGAACTACGATCCGCGCGCCAAGATCATGCAGAAGACCGCGCACGAGGTGTTGGGCGAGCTCGGCATCAAGGACGATCCGTTGCTCGACATCGCGATGGAACTGGAGAAGATCGCGCTAACCGACGCTTACTTCATCGAAAAGAAGCTCTACCCGAACGTCGACTTCTATTCCGGCATCACGCTGAAGGCGCTCGGCTTCCCCACAACCATGTTCACTGTTCTGTTCGCGGTCGCGCGCACCGTCGGCTGGATCGCGCAGTGGAAGGAAATGATCGAGGACCCGCACCAGAAGATCGGCCGCCCGCGCCAGCTCTACACCGGCGCCACCGAGCGCGACTACGTGCCGATTGCGAAAAGGTAATTGAGCGAATAGCGAGATAGCGAGTAGCGAATAGGGAAAGAAGGCAAACCGATAGCCCCACTCGCTATTCGCTACTCCCTATTCGCTCTCTTGATACACCCCATCACCACTTCCGCGGCGATCTCGCCGGAGGGCCGTTCGGTCGCCATGCGCCGGGCAATTTCGGCAAAACCGGCCTTTTGCCAGGCACGCATGCCGGTGTCGGCAAACAGGGCCTCAAGTTGCCGGGCAAGGTTCTCCGGCCGGACATACTGGTCGTAGAATTCCGGAACCAGCGTGCGGTCGGAAATCAGGTTGGGCAGCAGGGCCGACCAAGTCGTCACCATATGCTGCAGCAGCTGGCGCGCAATCGGGTCCAGCTTGTAGCAGGAAACCATCGGAACGCCTGCAAGCGCCAACTCGAGCGACACCGTTCCAGACGCGATCAATGCCGCATCGGCCTTGCCGAAGGCCTGCCATTTGCGCTCCGGCTCGGTGATGATTTCCGGCTTGTCATCCCAACTGGCGACCGAAGCCTTCACCAGCTCGGTGACATGCGGCACTGTCGGCAACAGCAGGCGCAGGCGATGGCCGCGTTGGCGCAGCGCCGACATCGCCTTGCCGAACGGTTCCATCAGCCGGCGAACCTCGCCGCGGCGCGAGCCAGGCAGCACCAGCAACGTCTTGACACGGTCGTCGGAGAGGTCGCGCGGCTGGCTCTGCGCCTTGGCGGCGCCAAGCACGCCAGGATCCCGCGTCAGCCGGTGACCGACATAAGTGCCCGGTGGTCCGCCGAGACGGGCAAGTGCCTTCACCTCGAACGGCAGGATGCAGAGAATGTGATCTACATAGGGCTTCATCGCCACCGCCCTGCCCGGCCGCCAAGCCCATACGCTCGGGCAGACATAGTGAACGATCGGGATGGCCGGCGCCATTGCGCGGACCTTCTTCGCCACGCGCAGCGAAAAGTCGGGACTGTCGATTGTGACGAGGCAATCAGGCCGCTCGGCCGCGATCGTCGCCGCCGTCTGGCTGATGCGGCGCATCAGCCGCGGCAGGTCGCGCAGCACCGCGCTGAAACCCATCAGCGCGATCTCTCCGCCGTCGAACAGCGGCGTCAGCCCCAATTGCTGCAGGTGCCGGCCGCCGATGCCGACAAGCTGAACCTTGCGGCCGGTCGTACGCTCGAGCGCCCGCACGATGTCGGCGCCGAGCAGATCGCCGGATTCCTCGCCGGCGACGATCGCGAGCTTGAGCGGCTTGTCAGCGGCCATCAGCGGCTCCCCGTTTGGCCAGCTCCGTCGCGGGCAGGCCGACGATGAAAAGGCCAAAGGCGTTCGCGCGAGCAAGCGTGGTCGGGCCTTCAAGGATGAGCGAACGGCCGGCCTCGACGGCTATGCCGGCAAGGCCTGCCGCATGCGCTGCCTCGACCGTCTGCGGGCCAATGGTGGGCAAGTCGGCCCGCAATTCCTGACCCGGCTTAGCGCATTTGACCAGCACGCCCCGCGCCTTGCCGGCCAGCCTGCCATGACCGCGCAAATCCCGCATTCTGTCGAGCAGACCGGCTGTGCCCTCGATGCCTTCCAGCGCCACGGCGCGACCTCCGATCGCAATCGCCGCCTGGCCGATATCGAGCGCGCCGATGGCCTTGGCCGCCTTGCGAGCGGCCTCGATGTCACGCCAGTCGGACTTGTTTGGTCCGGTCGCCGTCAATGTGCCTTCGCCCGCCGTCAGTTCCGGAACGACCTCGTGCGCGCCGACGACCTTGACGCCTCGCGTTTCGAGGGCTCGGGTCAACATCTTCAACAGGCCATCATCGCCGCGCCGCAAGGCTCTGACCACTAAGGGAATTATCGCCAGCAGACCAAATGTCGGCCTTATCTTGCTCAACCGCGGCCTGCGTTTGATCTCGCCGGCAAGGACGAGGTGGGTGATGCCCTGGCGCCTCAGCAAGGGAAACAGCCGCCCGATCTCCTCCAGCGCAAGTTTTTCCTGATCGTAGGCCGCAAAGTCGGCCTCGCGGTCGACCTCACCGGCGGCGATGATGATGAAAGGCGCAAAACCATGCTTCACCAGGCCGTCGGCGACTTCGACGGGCAGGCTGCCACCGCCGGCAATGATGCCGACCTTCGAGCCCGGCGCGAGTTGGATCCCTGATGCGGCGCGCTCAGACCTCGTCATCGCCGCTGTCATCGTCGCCACCACCCTTCAGCGGCGGGACCGCATAGTGCCGCTTGCCGCCGCTGGCGATGAAGTCGATCATCTTCGTGGCGGCAGGAGACGAGGAGCCGAATTCCGCCCTGGCGAGATCGATATTCTCCGCGACGCTGCGGGAACGGTCGAAAATCGACCGATAAACCTTGCGCAGCAGGTAGATTTCCGAGCGCGGCAGGCCGGAGCGCTTGAGTCCGATGATGTTCAGGCCGCGCAGCTTGGCGCGATTGCCAGCGGCGATCGCATAGGGAATGATATCGCCGACAACCGCCGAGCAGCCGCCGATGAAGGCGTTGTCGCCAATGCGCACGAACTGGTGAACGGCGGTCAGCCCGCCGATATAGACGTTGTCGCCTATCTCGCAATGGCCGCCGAGCGTCGCGCCATTGGCGAAGGTCGCGTTCTTGCCGACGACGCAGTCATGGGCGATGTGGGCATAGGCAAGGAAATTGCCGTTGTCGCCGACACTCGTCTCGCCGCGGCTAGAATCGGTGCCGACATGCATCGTGACGCCTTCACGGATGGTGCAGTTCTCACCGACGACGAGGGTAGTGCGCCCACCCTTGTGCTTGGTGTTCTGCGGCGGCGCGCCGAGCGTCGCCATCGGATAGACCTTTGTTCCGGCTCCGATGGTTGTTGCGCCCATCACCGACACATGGCTGACCAGCTCGACGCCGTCGCCGATGATTGAATCGGCGCTGATATGGCAGAAGGGTCCGATGCGAACACCTTTGCCGAGCCGGGCTCCTTCTTCGACGACCGAGGAAGGATGGATGGATGTCTCGACTTTCATGAGCATTTCGAACCGTCAGCCGGTGACCATCATGGCTGAAACCTCGGCCTCGGCGGCTTTCGCCCCATCAACCATCGCCTCGCAGGCGAATTTCAGCAGATTGCCGCGTTTCTTGATCTTCTTGACGTGGATCCTGAGCTGGTCTCCCGGAACCACCGGCTTGCGGAATTTCGCATTGTCGATGGTCATGAAATAAACCAACGACGGCTTTTCAGCGTTGAGGGTGCGAATGCAGATCGCGCCGGCGGTCTGCGCCATCGCCTCGATGATCAGCACGCCGGGCATGACCGGCTGCTGCGGGAAATGGCCTTGGAAATGCGGCTCGTTGATGGTCACGTTCTTGATGCCGACCGCGGATTCATCGCCATCGATATCGACAATGCGATCGATCAGCAGGAACGGATAGCGATGCGGCAGGAGCTTCATCAGCCCCATGATATCGACCGCCTCGAGTGTCGTTGCCACCATGTCAGCCATTTCCGTCGCCTTGCTTGCGCGTCCTGGCCATCTTGCGCAGCATCGCTATCTCGCGCATGGCTTCCGCCATCGGCTGTGCCGGATAGCCTCCCCAGATCTCGCCTGCCGGCACGTTGTTCATGAATCCACTTCTCGCAGCAAGCTTGGCCCCCGGCCCGATGGTCAGATGGTCGGCGAGGCCGACACCGCCACCCATGGTGACGTTGTCGCCGACGACGACGGAACCGGAGATACCCGAAAGGCCCGCTATAATGCAATTGCGGCCGATGCGAACATTGTGGGCGATCTGCACCAGATTGTCGATCTTGGTGCCCTGGCCGATGATGGTATCGGACATCGCGCCGCGGTCGACGGTCGAATTGGAGCCGATCTCGACATCGTCCTGGATGATGACGCGGCCAATCTGCGGCACGCGTTCAGGCCCCTTGGCGCCGCCCACAAAGCCGAAACCGTCCTGGCCGATCCTTGCGCCGCCATGGATGATGACACGATTGCCGACAAGCGCATATTGGATGCTGGCGCCGGGGCCGATGAAGCCGTCACGACCAATCTGGCAGGAACGGCCGACCACCGCGTGAGGTGCAATGACCGTGCCGCTGCCGATGGACACGCCGGGACCGATCACGGCGCCCGCCTCGACGATCGCCCCATCCTCGATATGGGCGGACGGATCGACAAAGGCATGCGCCGAGATGCCGGTTTCTCCGGTCATTGGCCCCGGAGTTGCGGCATGCGGAAACAAAAGGCGCCCGACCATCGCGAAAGCCTGTTGCGGACGAGGATGCATAAGCACCGCGACCCCTGGCGGCGCCTTGCTGGCAACATCGGCGGGGCACAGGACTGCGGCCGCCCTCAGCGACTGCATCAGCGCGAAATTGCGCTTGCCGTCGACAAAGACGAGCGCGCCGTCACCGCCCTCATTGGCGGGAGCCAGCCCTTCGATGGCAATTTCAGCCTGCGCGGCATCAAGCAGGCTGGCGCCGGTCAGATTCGCGACCTCGCCAGCCGTATACCGGCGTGAAGGCGCGAAGAACACCGGATCGGTCATTCCAGAAGCAATATCCAGCTGGGTCGGCTCAGTCTAGTCCGGGCCGTCACGCGGCCCGGAAACAACGCAACCGCTAAATTAGAAGCGGGTCGCTATGCCGAAGTTGAATTCCTGCACATTGTCGGTCGATTCTTTCTTGACCGGAATCGCGTAGTCGATGCGGATCGGGCCGAACGGCGAGGCCCACATCAGGCCGACACCCACCGAAGCGCGCAGCTTCATGTCAGCCGAAGCCGAGTCGACACCGACGAGCTTGTTGCCGTAAAGCGTAGCCGCATCAGCGAATACAGCGCCGCGCAGGCCGAAGCTCTCGGGAATGACCGGTAGCGGGAACTGGGCTTCAGCCGAAGCATTGAAGTAAGTCGAACCGCCGAGATGGTCCCCGCTGGTGCCAGAAGCCACCGGCCCGATACCGCCATATTCGAAGCCACGGATCATGCGGTCATTGCTCTGGAAATAGTCGAAGATGCGCAGATCACCACTACCGTAGCCAGCGATATAGCCTGCGCCACCCGAAATGAGACCGACAAGGTCAAGCTGTTCCGACAAGGTCTGGTAGACACTGGCGCGCCCGGTCACCTTCACCCACTTCGCATCGCCGCCGAGGCCGGCAAACTCAGTGGTACCGGTGATGTAAAGACCCTCATGCGGGTTCTTCATGTCGTCGATGGTGTTATAGACCAAGCCGAGGCTCACCGAAGATTTGAGCCACGGGCTTTCCGCGATGCCAGCTTGAATTGCAGGCGAAACATTACACTTCGCAGGATCCAGCTGACCATTGGTCAAGCAGTTGTCTGGGTAGTCATACTTCTCCTGCGAGATATTGTAAGCCAGCTGCGTCGAAATGCTGTCGGTAATCGGCAGGCCGAAGCGAACGCTCGCGCCGGTGGTGTCCGTGTCGTAGTGATCGTAGTTGCGGGTCGATTTGTAGATATCGAAACCCGCCGCGATGCGCCGGCCAAGGAAGTAGGGCTCGGTGAAGGAAAGGGCGAAGTCGCGCGAATTCTTGCCGCCACCGGCCGACAGCTTGATGTACTGGCCGCGGCCGAGGAAGTTGCGCTCGGTGATCGAGCCTTCGATGGATGGGCCGGGCGTGTCGCCGCCGGTCGAATAACCAGCGCCGACCGAGAATTCGCCGGTCGACTTCTCAACCACGGTGACCACGAGCACGACCTGGTCTGGCGCCGAGCCCGGAACCGTCGAGATGTCGACGGACTGGAAGTAATCAAGGCCTTCCAGCCGCTTCTTCGCGCGCTGGATGAGGACCTGGTTGAAGGCGTCGCCCTCGCTGACATCGAATTCGCGACGGATGACATAGTCGCGCGTACGGTCGTTGCCGCGGATTTCGATGCGCTCGATATAAGCCTTGGTGCCCTGGTCGATGGTGTAGACGACCGAAATGGTATGGTTCTCGAAATTGCGGTCGCCGCGCGGCGTCACCTGGGCGAAGGCGTAACCCGAGCCCGCGACCTTCTCGGTCAAGGCGACGATCGAATCCTCGACGTCCTTGGCGTTGTAGACATCGCCCTTGTGGGTTTCGACGGCCGATTCCAGCGCCTTCGAGTCGACCTCCGGAATGGAGCTTTCCACGCTGACGTCGCCGAACGTGTAGCGGTCGCCTTCCTGAACGGTGATGGTGACCGTGTATTTGTTGGTGGCGTCGTCAAGCTCGCCGACGGCCGAGACGACCTGGAAGTCGGCATAGCCATGATTGTAGTAGAAGCGGCGCAGCAGCTCCTGGTCGGCGCGCAGCTTGTCCTCGTCATAGACGTCGTCGCGCAGCACGAAGGACAGCCAGGACGAACGCTTGGTATTGATGACATCGGACAGGCGGCGACTGGAATAGGCGTGATTGCCGACGAAATTGATCGCCGCGATCTGGGTGCGGCCGCCTTCGTTGATGTTGAAGACCACGTTCACGCGGTTGTCGCCGAGATCCATGATCTGCGTGGTCACGGCGGCGTCATCGCGGCCAATGCGCTTGTATGCCGACTTGATCGCCTCGACATCGGCATCGAGCGTTTGCTGCGAGAAGGTCGCCCGCGGCTTCAGCTGGATACCCATCTGAAGCGCGTTGTCCTTGATTTTCTTGTTGCCCTGGAACAGGACCTGGTTGACGACCTTGTATTCGGAAACCTTGACCACCAGGCTCGAACCGACCTGGTTGATCTGAACGTCCGAGAACAGGCCGGTTCCGAACAGCGCCTTGACGGCGTCGTCGATATCGGAGCTGGAGAAAGGCTTGCCCGGCTTGATCGTAATGTAATTGCGGATGGTCTCGGCATCGACGCGCTGGTTGCCGCTGACCTCGACGCGCGAAACGACCGCGGCCTCGGCCACCGAGGTGGCTGCGAACTGCACTGCGAGCGCGCCTGGCACGACCAGAGCGGCGGACAAAGCCGCCGCGGAAGCGGCGCTCAGAAACTTGGATGCTGCCTTCATCGGGCTTTTGTACCTTTTTCTCGTAGTCCCCACGGCGAGAAAACCGGACGTGCGGTATTTTCCCTTACCGTATTAACCGGATTTTCCCTACACGCAAGGCTCCCGGTTAATTTGTATTTACTTAACCGTACCGCGTGGCTTTCGCGTCACGCATATCCCCACGCATGGTAAACGGCATCTCAATATGACCGGCGCTGAAGCCAAATTTCTTCATGATTTCAGCACCCAAACAGATCATTCCAAAAAACGAAGCCCATGAAACCGAGCACCAGGAACAGCCCGGTTCGATAGGCCATCTCCATCATTCGCTCCGAAACAGGTCGCCTTATGACGGCCTCCACGCCGTAGAACAACAGGTGGCCGCCGTCGAGAGGGGGAATCGGCAGGAGATTGAGAAATCCTATTCCGACTGACAGAAATGCAACAAGCTGCACCAGCCACTCGAAGCCGAGCTTGGCTGCTTGGCCCGACATCTTCGCGATCTTGATCGGCCCCCCAACTGGCATTTGTCCTCGCGTCCAAGCGCAAAGCGCTGCAGGAACTGGCCCGTGCGCTCGATCACATGTCCGGTTTCCTCGACCGCCGCCACCACGGCGCCGGCCGGCGTATAGGAGATCAGGCGTGGCTGGCCGAGCTCGGCATTGTTGACGACGCCGATAACCGCGACCTTGACCTTGTTGCCCAGCGCATCCTGCTGCTCCATCGGCTCCGGTGTCGCCGTGACGGCGATTTCCTTGCCGTCGCGCAGCATGGTGAAGGTGATGGCATCGCCTGCCCGGCCTGAAACCAGGCGCTGCACATCGGCGAAGGTCTCCACCTTGCTGCCGTCGACTTTGACGAATCGGTCGCCAGGCTGGATTCCGGCTTTCTCAGCTGGACTGCCCGCGGTGACCTGGGCCACCGTAGGTTCCAGAACCGGGCGGCCATAGAGGGAAAACAGCACCGCAAACACGGCGATCGTCAGCAGGAAATTGAACAGCGGTCCCGCAACGACGGTCGCGGCGCGCTTCCAGATAGGCTGCGTGTGGAAGGCGACCTCGCGCTCGGCGTCGGTCAGTGATTCGATCTCCTCGGCGCTCGGCTGGCTCGACGTCGCATTCATGTCGCCGACGAATTTGACGTAGCCGCCAAGCGGAATGGCGCAAAGCTTCCACCGCGTCCCGCGGCGATCGTTAAAGCCGACGAGCTCGGGGCCGAAACCGATGGAAAAGGCCTTCACGCCGATGCCGCACCAGCGGCCGATGAGATAGTGGCCCATCTCGTGGACGAACACGACCACGGTCAGCACGAACAGAAACGGCACGAGCGTGCCAAGGACGAAGCCTTGCGTGCTGAAGACCGCGTGAAAAATGTCGTTCAACTCATGCCCTCAAATTCGCCCGCACACGACATTCCGCCGCGACTGTGGCATCAATCCGGGCGAAACCGTGGCGCGCGCCGTTTTTCGCCTTGACCATTAGCGTCGTTCAGTTCGGAAACAGCCCCAGTGCCGGATGCTCGGCGCCCGCCGCGACCCAACCAATCACGTACAGCGCCAGCGCGGCCGCGACAAGCCCATCGACCCTGTCCATGACGCCGCCATGGCCGGGAATGAGGTTGCTGGAATCCTTGGCGCCATGCCGGCGCTTGACCCAGGATTCGAACAGGTCGCCGATCTGCGAAACGATCGACAGCGCCAGCGCGACGAGTCCGAGCTGAACGAGATTGCCGGCGCCGGCTGCAATTGCCAGCAGCAGCCCTGCGGCAAGGCCGCCGGCCGCCCCCCCAACCGCCCCGCTCTGTGTCTTGCCGGGCGAGATCGACGGCGCAAGTTTCGGACCGCCGACCGCGCGGCCGACGAAATAGGCCGCGATGTCAGTCGCCCAGACCACAGCGAACAGGAACAGAATCGCCATCAGCCCGGAGTGGTTGTTGTCACGCAGATAGGCGAGCGAGAAGCCGGATAGTGCCGCATAGGCCACCCCGGAGGCTTCCCACTGCGCGGCCACCCTGATCCGGGCTGCAATGGCCGCGACCGCCACAAGGATGACGATCAGCAGCAACAGCCACAAGGCCGGCACGCCGGCAATCAGCGCGCCGATGAAGATCACAATCAGTGCTTCCGGCAGAAAACCGAGCGCCGCGCCGTTGCCGGCGCGCGCCATGCGCGTCCATTCATAGAAGATCAACGCCGCGATTGCCCCACAGAACAGCCGGAACGGCAATCCGCCGAGCCAGGTGAGCGCAAGCGTCAGCGCCGCCATCACGATTGCCGAGATGACGCGCTGCTGGAGGTTGCTCATGCGTGGCGTCGCCTAAAGCGCGACATCGCGGGCGGCGAGCCCGCCGAAGCGCCGTTCGCGGCCGGCAAAGTCGCGCAAGGCATCGGCCAGATGTTCGCGGCTGAAATCCGGCCAGTAGCAAGGCAGGAAGACAAGCTCGCTATAGGCCGCCTGCCACAGGAGGAAATTCGACAGCCTGAGCTCGCCGCTCGTCCGGATCACAAGTTCAGGATCAGGAATGCCCTGCGTGTCGAGCGAAGCAGCAAAGCTCTCCGCCGTGATCGCTTCGCTCGCGATGTCGCCGCGCGCGACTGCATCCGCCAGCTTGCGAGCGGTGCGCACGATCTCGTCGCGGCCGCCATAGTTGAAAGCGATCACCAGCGTCAGCGCCTCGTTGCCGGCGGTCAGCGATTCGGCCTCCTGCAGCAGGCCCCTGATGTCGGGCTGCAGCCCTTGCTTGTCGCCAATTATCCTCACCCGCACGCCGTTCTGATGCAGTTCGGCAAGGTCGCGGCGAATGAACAGCTTCAACAGACCCATGAGGTCGCTGACCTCGGATTTCGGCCGCGACCAGTTTTCCGAGGAAAAGGCGTAGACAGTCAGGTAGGAGATGCCGAGATCGGGCGCGGCGCGCACCGTCTTGCGCAGGGCCTCTACGCCCGCCCGGTGGCCGGCAAGACGCGGCAGACCGCGCGCCTTGGCCCAGCGTCCGTTTCCATCCATAATGATCGCGACATGCGCGGGCGTTGCCATAATCTCGCTTTCGAGCGGAAAGCCCGACCCTAAACCTGCATGATTTCAGCTTCCTTATCGGAAAGCAGGTGATCGATCGTGCTGATCATCTCGTCGGTCAGCTTCTGCACCTGGTCGGAGCGCTTGCGCTGATCGTCCTCGCTGATGGTGCCATCCTTCTCGGCCTTCTTGAGGAAATCCATGCCGTCGCGGCGAACATGGCGAACCGCGACGCGCGCATTCTCGGCGTAACCGTGCGAAATCTTGACCAGCTCCTTGCGGCGCTGCTCGTTGAGCTCGGGCAGCGGAATCCGGAGTGTGGTGCCGTCGACGATCGGGTTGAAGCCCAGATTGGCCTCGCGGATGGCGCGGTCCACCGCGCTGACCATCGACTTGTCCCAGACCGACACCGAAATCATGCGCGGCTCCGGGACGGACACGTTGGCCACCTGGTTGATCGGCATCGCCGTGCCATAGGCCTGCACCTGGACGGCGTCGAGCAGGTTGCTGGAGGCGCGGCCGGTGCGCAGCGAAGCCAGATCGTGCTTGAAAGCGGCGATCGCCCCATCCATGCGTCGCTTCAGGTCTTCGTACTCGCCACTCATGATCATCTCCTCGACCCGTTCGCCGGGTTCACTGTTTCTATCGTTATTCGGTTCGCGGTTCCGCAGTCGCTTAACGGATTCCGGGGCCTGTTACTTGTCCGTGACGACCGTGCAATGGCCGCCGCCCCTCAGAATATCGCCGAAACCACCTTTTTCGTGGATCGAATAGACGATTATCGGAATGTTGTTTTCGCGCGCAAGTGCAATCGCGGCGGTATCCATGATCGCAAGCCCGCGTTTGATGACTTCGGCGTGGCTGATGCGGTCGAAGCGGACAGCGTTCGGATCTTTCTTGGGATCTGCCGAATAGACCCCGTCGACCTGCGTGCCCTTGAACAGCGCATCGGCGCCGATCTCGGCGGCGCGAAGCGCCGCGGCCGAATCGGTGGTGAAGAACGGATTGCCGGTGCCGCCGGCGAAGATGACCACCTTGCCCTGGTTCATATAGGCGGTCGCCTGGCGCTGGGAAAAGCTCTCGCAGAGCTCGGGCATGGCGATCGCCGACAGCACGACGGCGTCAACGCCGATCTTGTTCAGCGAGGTGCGCAGCGCCAGCGAGTTGATGACGGTGGCGAGCATGCCCATGTGATCGCCGGTGACGCGGTCGCCGCCCTTTGAGGCGACGGCGACTCCGCGGAAGATGTTGCCGCCGCCGATGACGACGCCCACTTCCACGCCCAGCGCGCGCGCCTCGGCGATGTCTGCGGCGATGCGGTCGACTACCGAGACGTCGATGCCGAAATGCTGCTCGCCCATCAACGCTTCGCCGGAAGCTTTCAGCACGACACGTCGATAGAGGGGCTTATCCGTCATCTTGATCCTCGCAAATCTCGGCGCGGCAATTTTGGAGGCAAAACCGCCCCCGCTTCATCCGGCGATGCTGTCATGACGGGTTGACCCGATACACGAAGGGCGCGGCGATGTCACGCCGCGCCCTTGTGCAAAATTCCAGGCTTTTTCGGTCAGTTGCCGCCTTTCGAACAGTTGCCCTTTTTCAATCAGTCGCTTGAGATGCTGACCGCTTCGCCTTCGATGACGACGGGAGGGCAATAGCCTGCCGGCTTGTCGCCAGTCACCGCGCCACCGGTCACCCGCACCTGGATCTCGGAGCCGAAATACGAATGCGGAAACGGTGCTGGCGTGGCGCTGACCTCTTCCAGCCGCTTGCGAAGCTCGGCGGGTATAGAAAAATCGAGCGCGCCAAGATTGTCCTCGAGCTGCTCGAGCCTCGTCGCTCCAAGGATGACGGAGGCGATGCCTGGCTGGGTCGCCACCCAGTTGAGCGCGACCTGCGCCATGCTGCGGCCAAGCTCGGCCGCCACCTTCTCGAGCTCCGCCACGATCGCCCAGTTGCGGTCGCTGAACTTCTGGAAGCCGGGATGTGTGGTGTTGCGGAAGCCGTCGAGCCGGCCGGCATTCCCGGCTTGCGTCGGCCTGTATTTGCCGCTGAGCAGGCCGCTGGCCAAAGGGCTCCACACCATGATGCCGGCGCCATGACGGGTGGCGAAAGGCACATATTCATGTTCGATGGCGCGCTCGGCGAGCGAATATTCGAGCTGCAGCGCCGAGACCGGCTCATAGCCGCGCAGTTCGGCGATCGCCTGGGCGCGGCCGGCATACCACGCCGGCACGTCGGAGAGGCCGACATGGCGCACCTTGCCGGCGCGCACCAGATCGTCCAGCGTGCGCAGCACCTCCTCTGCCGGGGTGATCCGGTCCCAGACATGCAGCAGGTAGAGATCGATATAGTCGGTGCCGAGCCGCTTCAACGAGGCGTCCACCGCCCGCATGATGTTCTTGCGGCCATTGCCGCCGGCATTGGGATTGCCCGATTCCGAGTTGAAGGTGAATTTGGTGGCGATCACCGCCTTGTCGCGCAAGCCGCGCTCGGCGACGAACTCGCCGAGCCAGGTCTCGGCTGTGCCGCCGGTATAGAGATCGGCCGTGTCGAAGAAGTTGCCGCCCGCTTCGACATAGGCGTCGAACATCGCGCGCGCGGTGTCCCGGTCCGCGCCCCAGCCCCATTCGGTTCCGAAGGTCATGGTGCCGAGCGCCAGCCGGCTGACGCGGAGGCCGCTGTTGCCAAGCGTGTAATAGGTCATGCTCATGGTGGTCTTCCGATTCTGAACTGATGTGCTGCCGGTCACTGTCCAGGCGTCGCCTTGACCCAGGGGTTGCCGCGCTCATGCGTCATGCGAAAGGTGAAGCCATCGACCCTCCAGCCTGCGGCCGAGCGCGTCAGGTGGTGCTCATACGTGCCCCAAACCTCCCAGAGCGGGTCGCCATTGCCTTCCATCCGGTTCCAGGCATAGCCGTTGGAATGGACGGTCGCGGCATCGGCCTCGAGCACGACCTGATGGTTGGTGCGCAGATGCAGGCTGGTCTTGCTGCCCTTGAGGTTGCCTGCCCACGCGCCGATCAGGTCGTCGGAGGCGATGTTGGCCGCGGGCTGGCCGGAGAGGCTGCTGAAATCGGCGGTGACACGCTCGGCGAAATAGCTGCGCGCCAGCTTCCAGTCCTGCGCATCCACAGCGCGGTCGATGGCGTCGGCGATGCGGATCACCGCGCGCTCATCGGCAAGCGCCTGCCAGCCGGTCGCCTCCGCTCCGCCGGCATCGACCGGCGCCAATGCCATGCCCGCCGCAAAGGTTGCATGTCTCAACGCATTCATTTCGTCTCTCCTTGAAGCATCAGCCCGCCGCCGATGTGTTGATGCCCAATATGGGCTGGCTTGAGAGCATCGATAAGATTGCATTGTTCGCAAAGACTATGCGATATCATTCATGAATGGATCGCGATCTGCTCACACATTTGCCGGTCATCGTCGCCGTGGCGCGGCGCGGCGGTTTCGCGCTTGCCGCGGCTGAGCTCGGCATGAGTCCATCCGCCGTGAGCCATGCGGTGCGTCTCGTGGAGGAGCGCGTCGGCCAGCCGCTCTTTGCACGCACGACGCGCAGCGTCTCGCTGACCGAGGCCGGCAAGGCGCTGGTGGAGACGGCGGCCCCTGCCCTCCAGGACATTGCCGAGCGGATGGATCGCATCCGCGGCGTGAAGGGAAGGCCGGCCGGCCTGCTCAGGATCAATGCCTCCAACATAGCGATCCCCCTGGCGGTGACGCCGGTGGTCGCGGCGATGGCCGAACGCTACCCCGATGTGACGGTCGAGATCGTTGCCGACCAGGGACTTATCGATATCGTCGGCGAAGGTTTTGATGCCGGTATCCGGCTGGGCGAGATGATCGCGCAGGACATGGTCACCGTCCGGATGACGCCGCCGTTCAAAGCCGTGATCGTCGCCTCTCCCGCCTATGTCGGAAAACACGGCCGTCCGCGCGACGTGGCCGATCTCGCCAACCACAACTGCATCGGCTACCGGCTGGTCCGATCCGGCGCGCTGTACCGCTGGGATCTGAACGACAACGGCAAGGATGTCGTTGTCGAGACACGCGGCACAGCCGTCGTTACGGATTCGCTTGGCGCCATCGACCTGGCGCTGGCCGGCGTCGGGCTCGCCTATGTCTTCGAGCCGCTGGCTCGCGCCGACCTTGCCGCCGGCCGCCTCGTTCAGATCCTGCCGCAGACGGCGATCGAGGAGCCCGGCCTCTTCCTCTATTTTCCGCGCCGCGCGTCGATGGCGCCGAAGCTCAGGGCCTTTATCGACACCGCACAAGAAATCGGCCGAGCATCCATGCGGACACCCGGCCGAGTTGCCTGAGCTCGTGAGCTCTTCACCTTTAGAGAAACGCGATGCGCTCCCCTTGGATCGGAGCTATTTCTTGACCGCTGCCGCGACTTCCGCCGCGAAATCGGTCGTTTCCTTCTCGATGCCCTCGCCCAGCGCGTAACGCAGATAGGCGGTGATCTTCGCCGGAGCGCCGATCTCCTTTTCGGCATCCTTCAGCGCCTTCTCGACGGTGATGTCGGGATTGAGCACGAAGGCTTGCTTCAAAAGCACGACCTCTTCATAGAACTTGCGCAGGCGGCCCTCGACCATCTTCTCGATGATGGCTTCCGGCTTGCCCGACTGGCGCGCCTGATCGGAGAAGATCGCCTTCTCGCGCTCGACGAGCGCCGGGTCGACTTCCTCGGCGGTCAGCGCGACCGGGTTGCTGGCGGCGACATGCATCGCGACCTGGCGGGCAAAGGCGTTGGCGGCATGCTCGTTGCCGGTGGTCTCGATGGCCACCAGCACGCCGAGCTTGCCGAGACCGTCGGCAACCGCGTTGTGGACATAGGTCGCCACCACGCCATGCGGTACGGTGAGCTTGGCCGAACGGCGGAAACCCATGTTCTCGCCGATGGTGCCGACAGCGTCCTTGATGGTGTCGGTGACCGACTTGTCGGAGCCCGGATACTTCGCGGCGGCGACCGCCTCCGTCGTGCCGTACGCGAGCGCGACCTTGGCCACGTTGGCCACGATCTCCTGGAAGGCCGCATTGCGGGCGACGAAGTCGGTCTCCGAATTGACCTCGACGACGGCGGCTTCACGCACGCCGGCATCGACGCCGATCAGGCCCTCGGCGGCGGTGCGGCCGGCCTTCTTGTCGGCCTTCGAGATACCCTTCTTGCGCAGCCAGTCGACGGCCGCTTCCATGTCGCCGTTGGTCTCGTTCAACGCCGCCTTGCAGTCCATCATGCCCGCGCCGGTCAAGTCGCGGAGTTCTTTGACCTGTGCAGCCGAAATCGTCATTGTCGCCTCTTTGTTTCAAATGCGCCGACGCACCAACCGGGACTCGGGTGATGCGCTCGGCAAAAGCGCTTTAGCGCGCCAACTTATTGGAAAGATGAAGGCCGGGTTCCGGCCTTCGATATCAAGCTTCCGGAGCTTCGCTGGCCGGAGCGTCAAGCGCCGGCTCGACCGGAGCCTCGGCCGAAGCGCCGATGTCGACGCCGAGCGCGCCCTGCTGGCGGGCGATGCCGTCGATGGCAGCCTTGGCGATCAGGTCGCAATAGAGCTGGATGGCGCGTGCCGCGTCGTCATTGCCGGGGATCGGGAAGTCGATCTTGTCCGGATCGCAGTTCGAATCGATGATCGCCACGACCGGAATGCCGAGGCGCTTGGCCTCGAGGATGGCGATCGCTTCCTTGTTGGTGTCGATGACGAACATCAGGTCCGGCGTCGAGCCCATGTCCTTGATGCCGCCGAGAGCCTTGTTGAGCTTCTCGCGCTCGCGATCGAGGTTCAGGCGCTTCGGTGAGGCCCTGGGCCTCGCCGGCCAGCGTCTCGTCGAGCTTGCGCAGGCGCTGGATGGAGTTCGAGATCGTCTTCCAGTTGGTGAGCATGCCGCCCAGCCAGCGCGAGTTGACATAATACTGGGCCGAACGCTGCGCGGCGTCGGCGACGATGTCGGAGGCCTGGCGCTTGGTGCCGACGAACAGCACGCGGCCGCCCTTGGCGACGGTGTCGGACACCTGCTTCAAGGCCTGGTGCAGCAGCGGCACCGTCTGCGACAGGTCGATGATGTGGATGTTGTTGCGGGCGCCATAGATGTAGGGCGCCATCTTCGGGTTCCAGCGATGGGTCTGGTGGCCGAAGTGAACACCAGCTTCCAAAAGCTGGCGCATGCTGAAATCTGGCAGAGCCATTCTTTAGTTCCTTTCCGGTTGGCCTCCACGGACACAGGCATTTCGGACGGGATGTCCTGATGCCACCGGAGGTTTCAGCCGGATTTCTCCCGGGCAGACACCAAAGTCCGTGTGTGGAATGAGCGCGCATATAGAGGGGAAGTCCCTTAAACGCAAGCCGTGCGTCGCTGCGCGGCTCAACGTGCGGCAATCAGCGCACCGGTGCCGATCATCGCGCCGCCGGCGAACCTGTTCATCAGGCGCATGCGCCTCGGGGTGTTGAACCAGCCGGCTGCCCGGCCGGCCATCGCGGCGTAGATGCCCATGGTGATGACATTGACGCTGATCACGACGAGCACCACCAGCAGGCCATCGGCGAAGGTCATGGTATCGAGGTTCAGGATCAGTGGCATGATGGAGGCGTGGAACAGGATCGCCTTCGGATTGCCGAGCGCTATGGAAGCGCCCAGTGCGAAGGACCGCGACAGCCGCGCCTGCGACTGAGGAGATTCGTCCTTTTGTTTGGCGGCGGCTCGCCACATCCTGATCCCGAGAAAGACGAGGTAAGCGGCGCCCGCGTATTTCAGCAAGATAAAAATCCATTCGAAGGTCTGGGCAATGGCCACCAGTCCGAGCAGCGCCAGGGTGACCAGCACGGCGTCGCCCGCGGCGACGCCCACGCCGGTGATGAACGCCCGGCCGAAGCCGCGCGACAAACCGTTGGTGATGACCGCAAACATCGCCGGTCCAGGCGTGGCGGCTGCCAATGTGATTGCGACACAATATGCCAGGAATGCCGTCACCGTCATCGTCTCACTTTCCCATTCGGCACTCGCACACGGCGGAAGACCGCCACGATCTCCTCGCGGCTGCATTCGACGGCCCCGAGCCGCACCGCGCGGTCGCGCTCTAAGCCGGTTATATCGTAGTGCGGCGCCGACGTCTTGGGCGGCCCCTGGTAGGACGAGCGTTTGATGCCGAGTTCGGCAGCGAAGCGATGCAGTTCATCGACCTCATCGGCAAGGAGGTGGCACCAGCGGTGGCCGGCCCATTTCCAGATCGCCGCATCGACATAGACCGCCATCAGGCTCGCCGCACTCGGTAGGCCTCACACATGGCGTCTGGAGGCCAAGCCTGCAAGCCGGTGTCGCCGATCGTCGGGAATCGCTATTTCGAAGCCGGGCAAGGCTTGGTCTGGTCGAACAGCGACAGGTTCACCAGCTTGCCGGTCATCGAGAAGTCGCCATAGTCCATGACGAGGTCGCGGGTGATGCCGTTCTCGTGCAGCTTGAAGCTGATCCGGTACTCCGGCACCTCTTCGCCGCTTTTGTCGGTATCATCGAAATAGGCGATGTCGACCGGCCAGTATTTGTCCGAGGCGAGGTTGGCCAGCGCCGGCGCTTCCGGATCCGTCTTGTCGGATTCGGTCTTCTTGCCGACGATGACGGTGGTGCTCATCACCTTGTTGGCGTCCTCGGAGCCGTCGAACAGATTGGTCTGGTAGAAATTCTCGCCCTTCTCGGCCTTGCCGATCAGCTCGACCAGATGCTGGGTCGGAAACTGCGTGGCCGCAAGCTCGAGGCTGCTCTTCTCGGGCTTGTCGATATTGACCTTGAGGCCCTTCGCTTCCCGCGTGGCCACCCCCTTCACCTCCTTGTCGAGGTTCTGGTCGACAAAGGATTTCGTCACGAAGGAAAAGGTCTTGCCTTCGGCATCCTCGAAAGTCGTCGTCTGCTGGTCGGTGAGCCTGGTGTTGTCGTTGGTGACGATCTGGGTGACGAAGCGGAACTTGACCGTGTAACCCTCGCAGGCGGAGCCGTTGAACTCATAGACCATGCGGCCGGTGATGCCCGTGATGCCCGAACGGTCGGAGGCCTTGTTGAGTGTCAGATCGTAGACTGCGCGATGCGCCTGCAGCGCGGGCACCGCAAGGGCCGGCGCCATTGGGAACGCTGCCGAAAGACAGGCGGCGGCGAGAAAAAGGCGCGTTGCGCGCATACGTTGCTCCGATCGTCGCGGCCGCGAGACGCCGCAGGGAAAGATGGTCCAGCTTAAAAAAAGTCGTGGCGGAAGCGAGGCAAAAATAGCAATTTCGGCCCGGCCAACGCGGCGCCTTCCAGCAATAGGGAAAACCAATGAGCGAAACAATCGAAAAGCGGCTAAGCGATCTCGGCGTGGCCATTCCGGCCGCCGCCGCGCCCGCCGCCAACTACGTGCCCTATTGCCGCACCGGCAACACGCTGTTCACCGCCGGCCAGTTGCCGCTGAAGGACGGCAAGCTGCAGGCAAGCGGGCTGCTCGGCCGCGACATCGACACCGCCGCCGGCAAGGAAGGCGCGAAATTCTGCGCCATCAACATCCTGGCGCAGGCCAAGGCGGCGCTCGGCGATCTCGAGAGAATCCGGCGCGTGGTCAAGATCACCGTCTTCGTCGCTTCGGCGCCCGATTTCGTCGAGCAGCATCTTGTCGCCAACGGCGCCTCCGACTTCCTGGTCGCGGCACTCGGCGAGCGTGGCAAGCACGCCCGATCCGCCGTCGGCACCGCCTCGCTGCCGCTCAACGCCGCGGTCGAGATCGAAGCGATCTTCGAAGTCGAGTGAGGTTCCCGATGACCGATCTTTCCTGGCTGATCGCGCAGCCTGTCGCGCATCGCGGCTTCCATGACATGAACAAGACCCGCTGGGAGAACACGCTGTCGGCCTTCGCCGCGGCAGCCGAGCGCGGCTATGCCATCGAATGCGACGTGCATCTCTCGTCGGATGGCGTCCCGGTGATCATCCATGACGGCGACCTGAAGCGCCTGACTGGCGAGGACGGCTTCATCTGGCAACGCACCGCGGCCGAACTGGCGACGCTCAGGATCGGCGGCACCAAGGACCACCTGCCGACCCTGCAGGAAGCGCTCGACCTCGTCGACGGCCGCGTGCCGCTGGTGGTCGAGCTGAAAGGCGTTCCCGGCCATGACGCGGGGCTGGTGGCAGCCGTCGGCCGGCTGCTCAAGCGCCACAAGGGTAAGGTGGCGATCATGTCGTTCGATCACTGGCTGATCCGCGAGTTCGCCAAGGACGCACCGGGCATCCCCGGCGGGCTGACCGCCTACGGCAAGGACAACCAGCTGATCGAGGCGCATTTCGCCATGCTCGCGCATGACCTCGCCTTCACCTCCTACGCCGCCGGCGACCTGCCCAACCCCTTCGTCAGCTTCGTGCGTGAAAAGCTCAAGATGCCCGTCATCACCTGGACCGTGCATGACCAGCCGGCGGTCGACCTCACCTTCAAATACGCCGATCAGATGACCTTCGAGGGTTTCGAGCCAGACCTGGTGAAGGTCGCCTGAGGAATGCCCGAAACGTGACTTGCAGCGTCCTTGAGGACGCTTAAATAAGCCCCATGGATCAAGGCGACGACGATGATGGACGGGCAGCGAATGCGGATTATGCGATCCGCGTCGCGGCAGGCATCGGCGCGTTCACCTGTGCGGAATGGGACGGCTTTGCCGGGACCACGCGCGGCGATAAAGAAAACGGCTACAACCCTCTGGTTTCATTCGCCTTTCTGAGCGCCTTGGAAGATTCCGGCTGTGCTGTTCGGCGCACCGGCTGGCAAGGTCATCACCTTAGACTTGAAACCGCGCAAGGCAGGCTTCTCGGCGCTGTCCCCTGTTATCTCAAATCGCACAGCCAGGGCGAATATGTCTTCGACCATGGCTGGTCGGACGCCTTCGAGCGCGCCGGCGGCCGCTACTATCCCAAGCTGCAATGCTCGGTGCCGTTCACGCCGGTGAGCGGCCCTCGCCTGCTTGTCAGCAAAGGCGAGAATGAAGGTGCGGTACGGGCAGGCCTGGCGGAGGGATTGAAACTCGTGACCGACAAGCTCGGTGTCTCTTCCGCGCATGTCACCTTCGCCAGCGAGCCCGACGTCGCGACGCTGGAGGCGGCGGGCTTCCTGCATCGCACCGACCAGCAGTTCCATTTCTTCAACGAAGGCTTTTCGACCTATGACGACTTCCTCGCCACCCTTGCCTCACGCAAGCGCAAGGCGATGAAGAAGGAGCGCCGCGAGGCGTTGGTTAACGGCATCTCGATCGATTGGCTGACCGGCAAGGACATCACCGAAAGCGCCTGGGATGATTTCTTCGCCTTCTACATGGATACCGGCGGCCGCAAATGGGGCAGGCCCTATCTCAACCGGCAGTTCTTCTCGCTGATCGGCGAGCGCATGGCCGACGATATTCTTCTGGTGATGGCCAAGCGCAATGGCCGCTACATTGCCGGCGCCATCAACTTCATCGGTTCCGATGCGCTCTACGGCCGCAACTGGGGCTGCATCGAGGACCACCCTTTCCTGCATTTCGAGGTCTGCTACCACCAGGCCATCGACTTCGCCATCGAGCGCAAGCTCAAGGTGGTGGAGGCAGGCGCGCAGGGCGAGCACAAGCTGGCGCGCGGCTACCGTCCCGTGACCATGCATTCGGCGCACTACATTTCCCATCCCGGCTTGCGCAACGCCGTCGCTGATTATCTCAGGCGCGAGCGGCGCGAAGTCGAACGCATGGGCGAGTATCTCGAAGAGCACACGCCCTTCCGCAAGGATCTCGGCGAATAATCCTGGGCAGCGAAAAGGCGGCTTGGCGGCCGATCTCGCCTGAACGCCTTGCCGCCCACCGGCGGCTTCGCTACACCGGACGGCGAATGCAATTGGGAGTGTCACCCATGGCCGAAGCCTATGATCCCGGCAACATCTTCGCGAAAATCCTGCGCGGCGAAATCCCCTCGCACCGCGTCTATGAGAACGATGCAATCGTCGCCTTCATGGATGTGATGCCGCAGGGCATGGGCCACACGCTGGTGGTGCCCAAGGCGCGGTCGCGCAACATGCTCGACGCCGATCCGGCAACGCTCGGCCCGCTGTTCGCGGTCGTCCAGAAAATAGCCGTGGCGGTGAAAAAGGCCTTCAACGCCGACGGTGTCACCATCATGCAGTTCAACGAGCCGGCTTCCGGGCAGACCGTCTACCACCTCCATGTCCATGTCGTGCCGCGCTTCGAGGGCGTGCCGCTGAAGCCGCATTCCGGCCAGATGGAGAAGCCGGAGGTGCTGGCCGAGAACGCCGGCAAGATCCGAGCGGCTCTGGCGGACTGAGATGGGGCGAAATCAAAAGTTCAGATAAAGTCCCGCCAGCAGCAGAAACTCGGCTGTGGCGATGCCGACCACCATGCGCTTTCCCGACACCAGATAGGCGACGAAACCCAGGGCCGCCGCCGCTATCCTCAAGCCAAGCGAAGTGTGCGCAAGCGCGCCGCCTGGAAAGACAATCAGGTTGCCGATGACGGCGGCAACAAGCGCCGTCGCCATGGTGCGAACCAGCACCAACAGGTCTGAATCTTCGGAAAGCTTGCCGCCAAGATAGACACCGAGGAAGCGCCAGATATCCGTCGCGGCGAAACCGGCGACGAGAATGAACATGTATGGCCACCACCAGGCGCCGCTAGAAAAGTAGCTCACGCCGTGCGCACCTTGCGCCGCCAAAATTGCAAGCCATAGGCGACCGTGCCGCCGATCAGTCCGGCAACCAGCAGATCGACCTGCGGCAACACTATGTGGAAGACCGGTCCGAGGACGAGGCCCAGGACCATTGCGACATGCCCTGCCCGTTCGCGTGCGGACCCCCACAACGAGGTCAGAAAATACATCGGCGTCAACATCAGCAACGCCGCCGAAACGGCGGACGGCAGCGCATCCGCCACTGCATAGACGACGCTCACGACGATGACATTCGTCGTCACCAGCGTGCCGCCGAGGCCGGCATAGTAAGTCGTACGCAGTTGAGGCGGGACGCGCTTGAGGCGCTCCATGGCCAGCACCCAGGAGGTCACGGCCACGAAATGCGCCAGGAGATAGAGCACGCATTGCCGGGTTTTCCCGGTGCGCATCTCGGGTGCCAGCGCCATCACCATCGGCATCAGACGTATGGCGGACAACGTGACGGCCAACATCGCCGCCGGCAGCGCCGCTCCCGATGCGATCGCGCCCACCAGCACGACCATGGATGGCAGCGCCCACACCGTTCCGGTCATGAAAGCGGCCTGTGCCACCGTGACCCCGGCGTCTTTCGCCAGGGCGGCAAAGCCAATGAACGAGCTGACGAGGATCAGGCCAGGCAGGGAAAAGGCCGCGCGGGCACCACGCAGGAACCAAGTGGAACGAGGCGCTGTGACGTCCGAGGTCCAAGTCGACATGTGCCGGCCATAGCATGCGCGGCCATAGGATGCGACCACACCGGCACGGGCGCATCGTCTTTCCATTGATCCAGGAAAATCTGTTGGCGGTTGGAGGACATCGGCCACGCGCACTGTTAAGGACAACCCGGCCGATTTCCAACGTCTTTCCCTGCAAAAAAGCCCCGTCGCCGGGGCTTTTCTGCAATTCGGGATAAGGCCGATCAGCCCTTGCGCGGCAGTTGCGGCACAAGGCTGCGCTTGTTGCCGTCCTTGCCCTTCGGCTCCGGCTTCTGCGCCACCGCCTTCTTGGGCGCAGGCTTCTTGGCCACCGCCTTCTTCGGCTTCGGCGCGTCTTCCGGCTCTTCCTTCTTCGGCTGCACGGGCGACTCGTCGGCGAGCGATTCGAGCTTCAGGCCGGACTCGCCGGTTTCCTTCTTCTCGACGGTGACGCGCACCGTGCCGCCCTTCTTTAGCTTGCCGAACAGCACCTCGTCCGCCAGCGGCTTCTTGATGTGCTCCTGGATGACCCGGCCGAGCGGACGGGCGCCCATGCGCTCGTCATAGCCCTTGTCGGCCAGCCAGGCGATCGCGTCCTGCGACAGATCGAAGGTGACGCCACGCTCGGAGAGCTGGGCCTCGAGCTGCATGACGAACTTCTGCACCACCTGATGGATCACCGGCACCGGCAGCGAGCCGAACGGGATGATCGCGTCGAGACGGTTGCGGAACTCCGGCGTGAACAGCCGGTTGATCGCCTCGACGTCGTCGCCTTCGCGTTTGGTCGAGCCGAAGCCGATCGCCGCGCGCTGCGCATCCGACGCACCCGCATTGGTGGTCATGATCAGGATCACGTTGCGGAAGTCGATCTGCTTGCCGTTATGGTCGGTCAGCTTGCCATGGTCCATCACCTGCAACAGGATGTTGAACAGGTCCGGATGCGCCTTCTCGACCTCGTCGAGCAGCAGCACGCAATGCGGATGCTGGTCCACGCCGTCGGTGAGCAGGCCGCCCTGGTCGAAGCCGACATAGCCGGGAGGCGCGCCGATCAGCCGCGAGACGGTGTGGCGTTCCATGTATTCCGACATGTCGAAGCGGATTAGCTCGACGCCGAGCGAGGCGGCAAGCTGCTTGGCGACTTCCGTCTTGCCGACGCCGGTCGGACCCGAGAACAGGTAGGAGCCGATCGGCTTCTCCGGTTCACGCAGGCCGGCGCGCGCCAGCTTGATCGCCGAGGTGAGCGCGGTGATCGCGGTGTCCTGGCCGTAGACGACGCGCTTCAGCTCGACGTCCAGACCCTGCAGCACCTTCTCGTCATCGGCCGAGACCGTCTTCGGCGGGATGCGCGCCATGGTGGCGATCGTCGCCTCGATCTCCTTTATGCCGATCGTCTTCTTGCGCTTGGCCTCCGGCACCAGCATCTGCGAGGCGCCGGTCTCGTCGATCACGTCGATCGCCTTGTCCGGCAGCTTGCGGTCGCTGATGTAACGGGCCGACAGCTCGACCGAGGCCTTGATCGCCTCGCTGGTGTAGCGGACCTTGTGGAACTCCTCGAAATAGGGCTTGAGGCCCTTCATGATCTCGATGGCGTCCTCGATGGTCGGCTCGTTGACGTCGATCTTCTGGAAGCGCCGTACAAGCGCGCGGTCCTTCTCGAAGAACTGGCGGAATTCCTTATAGGTGGTCGAGCCGATGCAGCGGATCGCGCCGGACGACAGCGCCGGCTTCAGGAGGTTCGACGCATCCATCGCGCCGCCCGAAGTGGCGCCGGCCCCTATCACGGTGTGGATCTCGTCGATGAACAGCACCGCGCCCGGATAGTCCTCGAGCTCCTTCACGACCTGCTTCAGCCGCTCCTCGAAGTCGCCGCGGTAGCGGGTGCCGGCCAACAGCGTGCCCATGTCGAGCGCGAAGATGGTGGCGTCCTGCAGCACTTCCGGCACATCGCCTTCGACGATGCGCTTGGCCAGGCCTTCGGCGATCGCCGTCTTGCCGACGCCGGGGTCGCCGACATAGAGCGGGTTGTTCTTGGAGCGGCGGCACAGCACCTGGATGGTGCGGTTGATCTCGCTGTCGCGGCCGATCAGCGGGTCGATCTTGCCGGCGCGGGCCTTGTTGTTGAGGTTGACGCAGTAGGCCGTCAGCGCGTCCTGCTGCTTCTTCTTGCCGTTTTCCTCCTGCGGCTCGGCGCCGTTCTGGCCGCCCTGCTCGTCCTCGGCGCCGCGCGGCGTGCGGGATTCCGAAGCGCCCGGGCGCTTGGCGATGCCGTGCGAGATGTAGTTGACCGCGTCGTAGCGGGTCATCTGCTGTTCCTGCAGGAAATAGGCGGCGTGGCTCTCGCGCTCGGCGAAGATGGCGACGAGCACGTTGGCGCCGGACACTTCCTCGCGGCCGGACGACTGCACGTGGATCACGGCGCGCTGGATGACGCGCTGGAAGCCTGCCGTCGGCTTGGAATCCTCGTCGTAGCCGGTGACGAGGTTGTCCAGCTCGGTGTCGATATAGGTGAGAACGGTGTGCTTGAGCTCGTCGAGATCGACATTGCAGGCGCGCATGACGGCGGCCGCCTCTGTGTCGTCGATCAGGGCAAGCAGCAGATGTTCGAGCGTCGCATACTCATGATGCCGCTCGTTGGCGAATGTCAGCGCCTGATGTAGCGCCTTTTCCAGGCCTTGGGAGAAAGCCGGCATGTTACCTCACTTCTTCTCCATCACGCATTGCAGCGGATGCTGATTCTGTCGGGCGAAATCCATGACCTGGGACACTTTGGTCTCGGCCACCTCGAATGTGTAGACGCCGCACTCGCCCACTCCATGATTGTGAACATGAAGCATGATGCGTGTGGCGGCCTCGCGGTCCTTTTGGAAAAAACGCTCAAGGACGTGAACGACGAACTCCATGGGAGTGTAGTCGTCGTTCAGAATGAGGACCCGGTAGAGACTGGGCTTTTTGGTCTTGGTCTTGGTGCGCGTGATGACAGCAGTACCGCGACCGGGATCGTTGCGGTCCCCGTCACTTTGCATTCGCACCACGCCTGCCGTGGCAGTCAAACCGATCGTCACGTAGTCCAGCCTTTTCGAATCCTCATGCGAGTTCAACATGTAGGTTCTCGATGGACGATTTTAAGCCCTTCTGTTTAGCTGACAATATGGCTAGGTGGGCAAACCTCAGCGAATTTCTCAATCGTGAATGCGGCAATGTGCATCGGGTTGCGATCGGCCACGAAAAAACCCGGCCGCGCTACCGCGACCGGGTCCTTTTCACAGGCCGGCTGGCCGTATCGGATATGATCCGGCGAAATTACTTCGCTTTGGCGACCACCGATTCGAACGGCTTGTAAGCCTCCTTGGCGAGCTCGGCATAGAGATTGCCGATCTTGCTGGCCTCGGCCACGAAGCTCTCATAGCTCTGCTTGGCGTAATCGGTCTGGATCTCGATGGCCTTCTCGATCGACTTGGCCGCGAACAGCTTCTCGAAGGCGGCGCTGCCGGCCTCGAAGCTCTTCTTGGTGTATTCGCCGGCTTCGGTGGCGATCGCCTGCGCGCCCTTGGTGAGCGAGGCAAAGCTCTTCAGCCCGGTGTCGGCAAACTCCTTGCCGTATTTCGTGAAGTCCTCATAGGTCTGGGTCATTTCATACTTCCCTTGGTTGAAACGCCCTTTTTGCCCCGGGCGCCCTTGTGCAATGCACCTTAATATATTGTGCAACGCACAAAAGTCAAGAATCCCTTGTTGCGCAGGGGCTCCAGCGCGCCGGCCGGTAAAATTCGATTAAAGAGAAGCTCGATTTGCCGAAAAATGGTGAACGCGGCGGTTACCATAAACGGATTGGTAACGCTGACCGCGATAGCTTGGCCGGAAGTGAGGCAGGCACTCCCGTAGCCGCCTCCGGGGCAACGAAAATTTCAGGGTAAGTAACGGTGCGTCAGGCGTTGTCGGGGCTGGTCTCCAAATCCTCATTCTCCTTCAAGGCAGTCATGGTCGCCGTGCTGGCGATGACGATTATCGCTGCCGATGTGGCGTCGGCCCTTGCCGCAAAGTCCGCGGCCATTGTCGTGGATGCCAAGACCGGCAAGGTGCTCTATTCAGCCGACGCCAATGGCCGGCGCTACCCTGCTTCGCTCACCAAGATGATGACGCTCTACCTCACCTTCGAGGCGCTGGCGAAGGGCCGGGTCAGCAAGAACACGCCGGTGCCTTACTCAGCGCACGCCGCGGCCCAGCCGCCGACCAAGCTCGGTGTGCGCGCCGGCGGCTCGGTTCCGGTCGAGACCGCGATCCTGTCGATGGTGACGAAGTCGGCCAACGACTCGGCCACGGCGCTCGGCGAGTTGCTCGGCGGCAGCGAGGACAATTTCGCCCGTATGATGACGGCCAAGGCGCGCCAGCTCGGCATGAACGGCACCGTCTTCCGCAACGCCAACGGCCTGCCCGATCCGGGCCAGTTCACAACGGCGCACGACATGGCGATGCTTGGCATAGCGCTGCGCGAGCACTTCCCGCAATATTACGGCTATTTCTCGCAACGCTCGTTCATGTATGGCCGCCAGCGCATCAACGGCCACAACCGCCTGCTTGGCCGCATCAAGGGCGTCGACGGCATCAAGACCGGCTACACCCGCATGTCGGGTTACAATCTCGTCTCCTCCGTCGCCGACGGCGACCGCCGCCTCGTCGCGGTGGTGATGGGCGGCGCTTCCGGCCGCAGCCGCGACAACCAGATGGCCGCGCTGATCACCACCTATCTGCCGCGCGCCTCGACGCGCGGCGGCGGCGATCTCATCGCCAAGGGCAATGACAATCCGATCAAGACGCTGGCCAAGGTCTTTTTGCCCAAGCATGACGCACCGACACCGGACGAAAAGCCGGCGACGGACGACACTGTCGTTGCCTCGGCCGATGACGTCCAGGACGACACCCAACAGGTCGCCGAAGAGACGAAGCCCGTGATCCAGGTCAGGAAGGTGAAGACGGTTGCGGTGGCCGCCATGGCGCCGGCTGCCAAGCCGCAGGAGACCACGTCGCAGGCGGTCACGGCCTATGCCGAACCGACACCTGCCGCGCCGGCAATCGATCCGGTGAAGACGTCGTCGGTGCCGTCAGGCTGGGTGGTTCAGGTTGCTTCCTCGCCCACCAAATCCGGAGCTCAGAGCCTTCTCGATCAGACCGCCAAGCAGGCGCCGAAGGTCCTCGCCGATGCTTCCGGCTTCACCGTCGCCTTCGATAAGGATGGCGTCACCTTTTACCGCGCCCGCTTCGGCGGCTTCGGCTCGAAGAATGCCGCCTGGAAGGCCTGCGATGCCCTGAAGCGCAAGAAAATCTCGTGCTACGCCGTCGAGCAATAGGCGGCTGTTCAAATCTCCCGGAAGGTACCGGCGTCGAAGGAGACTAATCGTGATTGGAGAGCAGGACGTCCTTGGCTTCATTGATCCGCGCCGCCAGGACAGACGTGCCGCCGACATCGGCGTTCAGGCGCTGCATCAGGCGGCGATGCGCCTTGCGGATATCCGCCGCGGCGGCCCCCGCTTCAAGACCAAGGACCTTGTAGGCCTCCTCCTTAGTCATGGCGCCCGCACCTGGCGCAACACCCAGCCCTTCGTCACTGTGCGGCTGCGCGTCCTTGCGCCAGACGGGAAAACGGCCGTCAAGATACGTCTCTAGGAGCTGACGGCTCTCCGGATCGGGGCTGAGCTCGCCATAAAGCTGGCGCAGATCCGTCAGCCCCATCGCGCCAAGCATCTTGCCTTCATAGCGCCCGGCCAGAACAAGCCCCTCGAGCCTGCCGCTGTCATGGTCGAGGTCCATTTCGAGCGCGGCGGTGCGCACCGTCGAATGCTTGGAAGCGGCGGCCCGCGCCGGAGGCCGTCTCGTGCGAATCCAGCCGACCCAGGCGAGCGCCGCGAGCAGAAGCAGTCCGCCGATGAGGCTGCGGCCGAAGACCAGCATGGGCGCGCCGACCAGCCCCAGCAAAGCCGGCCCGAGCGATCGCAGACCGTCGGCCATCCTCGCCGCATCAGCACGCACAAAGAGCAACGCGGCGCCAAAAAGCACCACAAGGATTGCCGCCAATGCGAGGATCACACCCATCGGTTTGCGCCGCCATACGGATGACTGAGCATAGGAATAGGATGGGACCTAGGTCCGGCGCTTGCAAGCCCCACGCTCAGCGAGCCGAAGGGCCAGCGCTTAGAGCAGGCCGAGTTCGGCGAGTTCGAGCCTCAGCTTCGGCGGCATCTCGGCGAGTGCCGCCCTGCCCTTGCCGAGATCGGCCGGCGCATCGGCGGGCTTGAGGTAACGCCAGCCCTGGAAGGCGCGCCGCGGCTGCCAGTCGGTGCGCACGACCTCGGGATCGAGCACCAGATGACAGCGGCCGATACCTTCAGCGTCGGTGAAGGGCCGGATCTCGGTGATCAGTTGCCGACACTGGACGCTGCCCTTGATCACCCAATAGAGCGAGCCGCCGTCCGTGATCTCGCTGCCGCGCGTCGGCACCATGCGGGTCGTGTGCCAGTGCTCGGCCGGCTCGCCGGCACGGCGCCGCTCGTCGAGGCGGAAGGCGATCCACTCTTCGAGATCCTCGACGCTGTCGCAGCCGACGCACAGTTTTAGAAGATTGAGTGACATGCCCCAAGATTTAGCCGCGAGGGTTGACGCGTCAACGCCTTGAGAGACTTCTCCACAGGGCCAGCCTGGAGTGTCCGTAAGACCTCAGCACTCCACCACGTTCACCGCCAGACCACCGAGGCTGGTTTCCTTGTACTTCTCGTTCATGTCGAGGCCGGTCTGGCGCATGGTCTCGATCGCGGCGTCGAGCGGCACGAAATGCGTGCCGTCGCCCTTGATGGCCAAGGAAGCGGCCGTCACGGCCTTTACCGCGCCAAGGGCATTGCGCTCGATGCAGGGCACCTGCACCAGGCCGCCGACCGGATCGCAGGTCATGCCGAGATGATGCTCCAGCGCAATCTCGGCGGCGTTCTCGACCTGCTCCGGCGTGCCGCCCATCACGGCGCAAAGACCGGCGGCGGCCATGGCCGAAGCCGAACCCACCTCGCCCTGGCAACCGACTTCTGCGCCCGAAATCGACGCGTTGGACTTGATGATGCCGCCGACGGCCGCGGCCGTCAGCAGGAAATCGCGGATGCTTGGCTGATCGGCTTCGGGATGGAAATGCAGCCAATAGCGCAGCACCGCCGGCAGCGTGCCGGCGGCGCCATTGGTCGGCGCCGTGACGACGCGGCCGCCGGCGGCGTTCTCCTCATTGACCGCCATGGCGTAGATCGACAGCCAGTCATTGGCCAGCAAGGGGTTGGGCCGGTTCTGCTGCCACTGTTCCTGTAATTTGTCGTGCAATTGCCGCGCGCGGCGGCGAACTTTCAGCCCGCCCGGCATGATGCCGTCCTGCGACAGGCCGCGGTCGATGCAGCCTTTCATCGCGCCCCAGATCGCGTCGAGGCCTTCGTCGAGCTCCTCGCGCGACATATGCTTTTCCTCGTTGGCGCGCTTCATCTCGGCGATCGAGAGCCCGCTCTTGGCCGCCATCGCCAGCATCTCGACGGCGTTCTTGAAGGGATACGGCACTCGTCTGCCCTCGGTCGTCACCGAGCCCTTGGCCTTCACGCGCTGCAATTCTTCCTCGGAAACGACGAAGCCGCCGCCGATCGAATAATAGATGCGCTTGAGCAACAGGCGGTCGGACACATCATAGGCATAGAAGGCCATGCCGTTGGCGTGGCCGGTCAGCGGCGTCTTGCGGTCGAGCACGAGGTCCTTGGCTGGATCGAAACGGTATATCGGGTGCCCCGGCGGCGAAATCCGCTTCTCGGCGCCGATGCGAGCGACGATGCCGTCGGCCTCGTCCGGATCGACCGTCTGCGGCGTCTGGCCGGCCAGGCCGAGGATGACGGCGCGATCCGAGCCGTGGCCGATGCCGGTATAGGCAAGCGAGCCATGCAGGCTGGCGCCGATGCGATCGACTTTGACGCCTGCCGGCCGCGGCCAGTCGCCGGCCAGGATCTCGTCGAGGAAGCGGCGCGCAGCCGTCATTGGCCCCATCGTGTGCGAGCTCGAAGGGCCGATGCCGATCTTGAACAGGTCGAAAACCGAAAGGAACACGGGCCGTTGTCTCCTGAGCGCCGGTCAGAAACTTACATATAGGAATTCCCTGGATGTTTCCGCTGTTTTGCAAGTCGCGGCGCGGCGGCTGCCGACCTTGTTTGCTCCGCCAGCGACATCATCCTGCCGAGGCCTCCTGCCCCGTCGAAGCGCCGGCGTCGCCTGTGTTACAAGAACGCATGGGCGACTCACTCCATCTCTCATTGGCAGATCTGGCGGCTTTGACCTTCTTCCTGGTCGTCTGGGTGCTGCACACGCTCGCCTCCGACGGCAAGCTGATCAGCCGCGTCTCGCTGACGACCGCAATGAATGTCCAGCGCGAGGCCTGGATGCGCAACATGGCCGAGCGCGAAATCCGCATCGTCGATACCGCCATCATGGGCGGCCTGCAGCAAGGCACCGCCTTCTTTGCCTCGTCTTCCCTGATCGCGCTCGGCGGCTGCTTTGCTTTGCTCGGCGCCTCCGACCGCGTGCTCCAGGTTCTGGCCGACCTGCCCTTCGGCGAGGCTTCGTCGCGCGAAACCTTCCAGACAAAGGTATTCGGCCTGGTGCTGATCCTGGCTTTCGCGTTCTTCAAATTCGGCTGGGCCTACCGGCTGTTCAACTATTGCTCGATCCTGATCGGCGCTGTGCCGACCCCGCATGGCCCTGCTTCGCGCAATCCGGTCAGCGAAACCGCGGTGTGGCGGGCGACGCGCATGAACGTGCTCGCCGGCAAGCACTTCAACGCGGGGCTTCGCGCCGTCTTCTTCTCGATCGGCTATCTCGGCTGGTTCGTCGACCCGGTCGTCTTCGTGATGTCGACGCTGGTGCTTCTAGCGGTGCTGGTGCGCCGCCAGTTCTTCTCAGCGGCGCGCCAGGCGGTGCTCGGTCACCCGCCCGGTCCGGGGAAAAGCTGATCGATCCTGCCGGACAGCCTATAGGCGAAAAGCCCGATCCATTCGCGGACCGCGATGGTGGTCGCCTGTATGGAGTCCATCGGATTGTCGCGGTAGAAGCCAACGCCTTCCTTGCCCGAGGTGCGATAATCGACCGGCCACGGAATGGTTGCAAAGCCCGCCTTGTCGAACAGCGCCTTGGCGCGCGGCATGTGGAAGGCCGAGGTGACCAGCAGCCACGTCTCGCCAGGCTTCGGCTCGACAAGCTTTCGCGAGAAGACCGCATTCTCGTAGGTGTTGCGCGATTTGTCCTCGAGGATCAGGCGATCGGCGGAGACGCCAAGCGCGCCAAGCAGGCGCGGCGCCGTGTCGGCGTCGCCCTCGCCGTCGAGGAAAAGCGAGCCATTGCCGCCGGACACGACGATCTTCGCCTGGGGAAAGCGCCTGGCGAGGATCGCCGTCTCCACCATGCGGTCGCCGCCGCTGTTCAGCTCATAACCGCCGCGCGCCAGGTTGATGGCGCCCTCGAAGCCGCCGCCAAGCACGACGATGCCATCGACCTTCTCGGGCAATGGCGGCTTCGGAAAGCGTTCTTCCAGCGGGTTGAGCATCATCGCGCCGACCGACGTCCAGGCCGAAAGAACCAGGATCGCGATGCCGACCACGCTGCCCGTCGCCGCCAGCCGACGGCGCCTGAACAGCGCTGCCGACAGTCCGGCAAGCAGCAGCAAGATCGCCAGATTGATCGGCTGGCCGAAGAACCAGAAGACTTTCGACAAGTAGTAGAACATCCCTCACCCACTGTCAGATGAGGTATGACCCTACCACCATTTTTCCGGCTGAAATTTGCCCGCCGCCTGCTCGATGACATTGGCCGTCTGGAACAGCGTCTCCTCGTCGAACGGGCGGCCGATGAGCTGCAGGCCAAGCGGCAGGCCCTTGCCGTCGAGGCCGGCCGGCACGGAAATGCCGGGAAGGCCGGCCATGTTCACCGTCACAGTGAAGATGTCGTTGAGATACATCTTGACCGGATCGGAGGCCATGTCCTCGTCGGCGATGCCAAAGGCGGCCGACGGGGTTGCAGGCGTCAGGATGACGTCGACGCCGGCGGCAAAGACATTCTCGAAGTCGCGCTTGATCAGCGTGCGCACCTTCTGCGCCTGCAGATAGTAGGCATCGTAATAGCCGGCCGACAGCACATAGGTGCCGATCATGATGCGGCGCTTGACCTCGCGGCCGAAGCCGGCGGCACGGGTCTTCTCATACATGTCGATGATGTCCTTGCCGGGCACGCGCAGGCCGTAGCGCACGCCGTCATAGCGGGCGAGGTTTGACGACGCCTCGGCGGGCGCTACGATATAATATGCCGGCAAGGCATATTTGGTGTGCGGCAGCGAGATGTCGACGATCTCGGCGCCGGCATCCTTCAGCCAGGCAATGCCTTTCTGCCAGAGCGCCTCGATGTCTTGCGGCATGCCGTCGACGCGGTATTCCTTCGGAATGCCGACCTTCATGCCCTTGATCGGCTTGCCGACCGCCGCTTCATAGTCCGGTACCGGGCGGTCGACCGAGGTCGTGTCCTTCGGATCGACGGAAGCCATCGACTTCAACAGGATCGCGGCGTCGCGCACGTCGCGCGCGATCGGCCCGGCCTGGTCGAGCGACGAGGCGAAAGCAACGATGCCCCAACGCGAGCAGCGGCCATAGGTCGGCTTGATGCCGACCGTACCGGTGAAGGCGGCGGGCTGGCGGATCGAGCCGCCGGTGTCGGTCGCGGTGGCGCCGGCGCAGAGAAACGCGGCCACGGACGACGCCGAGCCGCCGGACGAACCGCCCGGCACCAGCTGGGCGTTGTCCAAAGTTCGCGCCGTCTTCGTGCCGCCTGCTGAAACAAAGCCGCCGTCGCCCTGATGCGTCGTCGGCATGACGACCGTATCGACACGCGAGCGCCGCCACGGATTGATCACCGGGCCGTAATAGGAGGTCTCGTTCGACGAACCCATGGCGACCTCGTCCATGTTGAGCTTGCCGAGCATGACGGCGCCGTCGGCCCAAAGATTGCTGGTCACGGTCGACTCGTAGCGCGGCTTGAAGCCGTCGAGCACATGGCTGCAAGCCTGGGTGTGGATGCCTTCAGTGGCGAACAGGTCCTTGATGCCGAGCGGGATACCCTCCAGCGCGCCGCTCTCGCCCTTGGCAAGCTTGGCATCCGAGTTCTTTGCCATGTCGCGCGCCTTGTCGGCGGTGACGGCCACATAGGCGTTGAGCACCGGATTGGCGCGCTCGATCGCCGCCAGATAGGCCTCGGTGATCTCGGCCGCGGTGATCTCCTTGCCGCGCAGCTGGGCGCGGGCCTCGGAGATGGTGAGATGTGTGAGATCGCTCATCAGGCAAGGCTCTTTTCGTAAAACACCGACCATTCGGAGTCGGGATAATCCAGCACCGGTCCGCAACGCGTGAATCCGGCGCGCTCATAGACGGTCCAGGCGGCGGGATGGCGATCGCCGGTTTCGAGCACCAGGCGCGTCAGCCCTTCCTGCCGGGCAAGCGCCTCGACCCGCCCGACGATCTCGGCGCCGATCTTCATGCCGCGATGCGAAGGCCGCGTATACATGCGCTTGACCTCGCCGGTCGCCTCGTCGTGGCGCTTCAGCGCGCCGCAACCGACGGCAAGGCCGTTGTCGCGCGCGATGAACACCGTCGTGTCCGACCCGGCCATCTGCTCGACCGTCAGGTGATAGCAATGCTCGGCCGGCGTCAGCTCGAGCAGCGCGGCGTTGAGTTCGGCGACCAGCGCGCGCACGTCGTCCTGCAGAGGCGTCTCGACGGCGATCTCGACAGCCACGATCTACTCCACCACCTTCGGAACGAGGAAGAAATTCTCTTCCGTGGCCGGCGCGTTGGCGACGATGTCGGCGGGCTTGTTGCCGTCGGTGACGACATCCTGGCGCTTCTTCATCTCCATCGGCGTGACCGAGGTCATCGGCTCGACGCCGGAGACATCGACCTCGTTCAATTGCTCGACAAAGCCGAGGATGGCGTTCAATTCGCCCGTCATGCGCTCGGCATCCTCCTCGCTCACCGCGATACGGGCAAGGCGCGCGACGCGCTTCACGGTCTGAAGATCAACGGACATGTTCTTTTCGCCTCGGGAAAACCAGTGCGGGCTATAGCGGCGCGGCGTCTGCCGCGCAACATGCATGATGCCGGAGCGATTGCGGCCGTTGCCCCCAATGGTCGATGAGGCGACCTAGATCGTGATCGCCTTGCCGATCTCAGGCAGCGCCACGTTGACGCCCGAGCCTTCCATGCCGGCGACGAATTTGTCGGCGGTCTGGTCGAGCATCGAGAAAGTCCTGAAATGGCAGGGAACAACAGTATCGAAGCCGAAGAACCGACGGCAGGCAAGGGCCGCCACCGCGCCGCCCATGGTGAAGCGGTCGCCGATCGGCACGATGCCGACCTTTGGCTCGTGCAGCTCGTTGATCAGCCCCATGTCGGAGAAGATGTCGGTGTCGCCCATGTGGTAGAGCGTCTTGTCTTCGGGAAAATGCAGGACGAGCCCACCCGGATTGCCGAGATAGGTGTTGGTGCCGCCTTCACCGCCGAAGGAGGACGAATGCAGCGCCTGGACGAACGTCGTGGTGAAAGGACCGCAATCGACGGTGCCGCCGATATTGCCCGGATTGATCTTGTCGCCGCTGACGCCCTGGCCGACGAGGTACATGCAGATCTCGAAATTCGCGACCAGCATGGCGCCGCTTTTCTTCAGCACCTCGACCGCGCCGCTGACATGGTCGTTATGGCCGTGGGTCAGGAGAACGTGAGTCACACCTTCCGCCGGGCCTTCCCAGCCGCCCGTCCAGGACGGATTGCCGACCAGATAGGGGTCGATGAGAATGGTGGCGTCCTTGGTCTCGACGCGGAATGCCGAATGCCCGTACCAGGTCAGTTTCATGAATGCTTTCCTCGATTTTCCCGTTGCCAAAGGATAGAACGCTGGCGGCAAATTTAAAGTGGGACGGCGCTTCCTAACGCCAAAAGGATGTGTGACGCCCAAATGTCAGGGGAAGCCGTTGGGCATTATTTCAATCGAGGAACTGCCGGAGCGTCTCGCCGA
Organism: Mesorhizobium sp. M2A.F.Ca.ET.043.05.1.1; assembly: GCF_003952445.1. Classification (NCBI taxonomy): domain Bacteria; kingdom Pseudomonadati; phylum Pseudomonadota; class Alphaproteobacteria; order Hyphomicrobiales; family Phyllobacteriaceae; genus Mesorhizobium; species Mesorhizobium sp. M2A.F.Ca.ET.043.05.1.1. Next base: position 1,524,707 of record NZ_CP034446.1, on the reverse strand, counting down.
CGGCAAGGCGCTCGCCGGGCTCGATCTCGGCGACAAGACGATCGGCGTGGCCGTCTCCGATCGTGGGTTGTCCTTCGCCCATCCGCGCCCGGTCATCCTGCGCAAGAAATTTTCGCTCGATGCCGCCCAACTGCTCGCTCAGCTCGCGAAGGACAATGTCGGCGCCATCGTGCTTGGCCTTCCCGTCAACATGGACGGCTCGGAAGGGTCCCGCGCGCAAAAATCGCGCGCCTTTGTCCGCAACATGGCGCCGCTTTCCGACCTGCCCTTCGTGCTGTGGGACGAGCGGCTGTCGACGGTCGCTGCCGAGCGGACGCTGATCGAGATGGATTTCTCGCGCAAGAAGCGCGCCGGCAAGATCGATTCGGCGGCTGCCGCCTTTATTCTCCAGGGAGCGTTGGACCGACTTCAGTTGCTTGGCCGAGCCGATCGGGGCTGATGTCGCCCTGCCGGCGCTGCCTTATCCATTCGGCGATGTTGCGCCGGCGGCGGAAGGCCCACAGCCCCATGAGCAGGAAGAAGTCGAAAACGCAGGTCCGCGCCACCATTCCCGGTATGATGGCCGGGTCGACGCCGAGCATCTGGCCATAGAGCTGGAAGGCGAAATCGTGCACCTGTCGGCTCAGCATCGCGTAGCCGAAATTCATGTCGTTGGCCGACAGGAAGAACCATCCCCAGAAGATGGCCATCGGAGCAGCCCAGAGTGTGAATATCGTGCGCATCAGCGCCTGCCTCCGGGCTTGTTTTCCGGACGGCCGGATATGCGCGAAAGCAAGGAGCTGTGCGCGGCCCCCATCGCCATGCGCGAGGCGGCGCGAACATCGCCTTGGGGCAAATTCATTGCCGCGGCAAGGGCGGAGCGGCGCTCGGCCGTCACCGCAACATAGGAGGCAAGCAGTGCCGTCATCTGAATGCCGACAATCACGAACAGGCCGTCGATGCCTTGCACCACGCCGCCGATGAGAATCAGCGAAAGCAGCGACGATGCGAAGATGAAAGCGACCCGCGCAACGCTTTCGCCTGCGTCCGGCCTTGCCGGGCCGTTGAGCAGCGTTTCCACAAAGGCCCAGCAGAACAACACCGCGACGGTCAGGAGCGCGACCGAAAGCGGCGCGACCACGGCGACATTTTCAAGCTGCGGAAACCGGCCGCCCTGGATCGAGAGGCCAAGCACGCCAAGCGCCGCTGCTATGCCCCGGCTGCCGTCCATGCAGACATAGGCAAGCAGGGCAAAGACCACCGCCCAATGCAAGGCCAGAACTGAGCTCAAGACGTGCCGCATACGAATCCTGCTTCGCGGAGCCCGGGCCATGGTTAACCCTTCCCTACTCCAACAAGCGGAGATTGGGCTTTGCGAAGGTCCGCCGCAATGGAAACCATTTGTTAAGGTTAACAGCTATCCACAGGCCGACAATTGGCGGATGGCATCATGCTCCGTCGCCAGAGCCGGATCAGGTCACCGGCGGATAGAGCGTGTCGATGATCATGCGCGCATCATGGCGCGAATCGAGCATGCCGTAGGTGGTGCGCCACTGGCCGCCGAGCCGGGTTTCGACGAAGGCGTCGGCGATCCGCCCTGCTCCCAGCCTGCGAAGCTCCGCCGCGGCGGCCGAAAGCGCGAGCTGTTCGGTGAGCAGGCGCGCCGAACCCTGGTCGGTCGCGGCGACCTGCATGGCGGCCTTCAGCACGCCGATCGTGCCGCGGCCGCCGGTGCCGAGATCGCGGTCGATGCCAGCGAGCACTTCCTCGAACAGCCCGGGCGCGCGGCCGAGCACGCGCAGCACGTCGAGCGCCATGACATTGCCCGAGCCCTCCCAGATCGCGTTGACCGGCGCCTCCCGGTAGTAGCGGGCAAGCGGCGCTTCCTCGACATAGCCATTGCCGCCGAGGCACTCCATCGCCTCGTAGAGCAGCGCCGGCGCGATCTTGCAGACCCAGTATTTGACGACCGGCGTCATGGCCCGGGCAAAGGCCGCCTCGCCGCGATCGCTGGCCGCCTCGTCGAAGGAGCGCGCCAGCCGGAACGACAGCGCCGTGGCCGCGGCGACGTCGAGCGCCATGTCGGCCAGAACCCGCTGCATCAGCGGCTGGTCGATCAGGTTCGAGCCGAACACCTGGCGATGGCGCGTGTGGTGCACGGCCTCGGCGAGCCCCGCCCGCATCAGCGCCGACGAAGCGACCGCGCAGTCGAGCCTCGTCAGCGTCACCATGTCCATAATGGTCTTCACGCCGGCGCCCGGATCGCCGACCATCTCGCCGATGGCATTGACGAACTCCACCTCCGACGAGGCGTTGGAGCGGTTGCCGAGCTTGTCCTTCAGCCGCTGGAAGCGGAAGCCGTTGCCGGAACCGTCGCCCAGGATGCGCGGCACGAGGAAGCAGGACAATCCCTCCGGCGCCTGTCCGAGTACCAGGAAGGCGTCCGACATCGGCGCCGACATGAACCATTTGTGGCCGGTGAGCCGATAAAAGCCGCTGCCGGTTCGCTCCGCCCTGGTGGTGTTGGCGCGCACATCGGTGCCGCCCTGCTTCTCGGTCATGCCCATGCCGAGCGTCAGCCCGGTCTTCTGCACCGGCGGCTTCTGCGTCTGGTCGTATTTGCGCGTCGTCACGCGCGGCGCCCATTCGCGGAAAAGCTTCGGGCTCGCCATCAGCGCCGCCAGCGAGGCGCTGGTCATGGTTATGGGGCACAGATGCCCCGTCTCGAGCTCGGCGGTCAGATAGAAGCGCGCCGCCCTCACCTGATGGCGGCGGCCGATCTCGGCATCGCCGTTCTCCCAGACGGAAGAATGCAGGCCGCCGGCAACTGACCGACGCATCAAGGCGTGATAGGCCGGATGGTATTCGACAAGGTCAAGGCGCCGGCCCTGGCGGTCATGCGTGCGCAGTTTCGGCGTGTCGGTGTTGGCGAGGCGGGCAAGCTCCTGCGCCTCCTGCGTCATCACGAACCGGCCAAGCCCGTCGAGATCCTTGCGCACGGGATCCGAAAAACGTTCGGCAAGCTGGATGAGCAACGGATCGCCCCGCCATGCATTGCCGCCTGTCAACGGCGGCGGCTGGTTGATCACCTCGTCGGTCACGCGTCTTCCTTACATCCCAAGGCCGCGATCACGAATCCGAGGCCATCCGGCCTTATAGCCCAAGCATTACGGCACGCGCGACGAAAATACCGGGGAGAACGCCCGCAATCCAAAGCTGGCGCTTGCGGCGGGCCGGACCGCACCCTATAGCAGCGCCTTGAGATGACCGACGCTTCGTCCCTGCCGCTCTTTCCCCACCGCCATCTTCTGGGCATCCGCGATCTTTCCCCTGCCGATATCGAGCTGTTGCTCGATCGGGCGGACCAGGCCGTGGCGATCTCGCGGCAATCGGAAAAGAAGACCTCGACGCTGCGCGGCCGCACCCAGATCAACCTGTTCTACGAGGCATCGACCCGTACGCAATCGTCCTTCGAGCTGGCCGGCAAGCGTCTCGGCGCCGACGTCATGAATATGTCGGTGGCGAGCTCCTCGGTGAAGAAGGGCGAGACGCTGATTGATACGGCGATGACGCTCAACGCCATGAGGCCGGATATCCTGATCATCCGCCACCAGTCGGCCGGCGCCGCCGCCCTGCTCGCCCAGAAAGTCGGCTGCTCGGTGGTCAATGCCGGCGACGGCGCGCATGAGCACCCGACGCAGGCGCTGCTCGACGCGCTGACCATCCGCCGCGCCAAGGGCCCGCTGTCGAAGCTAATCGTGGCGATCTGCGGCGACATCCTGCATTCGCGCGTCGCCCGCTCCAACATCATGCTGTTGAATGCGCTCGGCGCGCAGGTACGTGTCGTGGCGCCCTCGACGCTGCTGCCTTCCGGCATCGACCGGATGGGCGTGATCGTCGCGCGCTCGATGGCAGAAGGGCTGAAGGACGCCGACGTCGTGATGATGCTGCGCCTGCAGCGCGAGCGCATGGAAGGCGCCTTCGTGCCGTCGATCCGCGAATATTTCCGCTATTTCGGCCTCGATGCCGAAAAGCTGAAAGCCGCCAAGGACGATGCGCTGGTCATGCATCCCGGTCCGATGAACCGCGGCGTCGAGATCGCCTCCGAAATCGCCGACGGGCCGCAAAGCGTCATCCAGGAACAGGTGGAGATGGGGGTCGCCGTGCGCATGGCGGTCATGGAGGCGCTGCTCGACCCCCGTCGGAATTGTGAGGGCCGCAACCATGAGGGGCGCGGCGCATGAGCGTGACCGTCTTCAGCAAGGCGCACATTGTCGACCCGTCGCGCGGCGTCGACGAGATCGGCAGCGTCATCGTCGACGGCCGCAAGATCGCCGCGGCCGGAAAGGCGGCATTGAACCAGGGGACGCCCGAAGGCGCCACCGTCATCGACTGCGCCGGCAAGACGATCATTCCAGGTCTTGTCGACGCGCGCGTCTTCATCGGCGAACCCGGCGGCGAGCATCGCGAGACCATCGCCTCGGCAAGCGTGGCTGCGGCGGCCGGCGGCGTCACCTCCATCGTCATGATGCCCGACACCGATCCGGTGATCGACAATGTGGCTCTGGTCGAATTCGTGCTGCGCACGGCACGCGACACCGCAAGCGTCAACATCTTCCCGGCGGCCGCGATCACCAAGGGCCTTGAAGGCCGCGAGATGACCGAATTCGGCCTGCTGCGCGAGGCCGGCGCCGTCGCCTACACCGACGGCCGCCACACGATCGCCAACGCGCTGGTGATGCGCCGCGCGCTCACCTATGCCCGCGATTTCGGCGGCGTGATCGCGCACGAGACACAGGATGCGGACCTCGCCTCATCCGGCGTGATGAACGAAGGGCTCTATGCGAGCTGGCTCGGCCTGTCGGGCATTCCGCGCGAGGCCGAGCTCATCCCGCTTGAACGCGACCTGGCGCTGGCCCGGCTGACCGGCGGCGCCTACCACGCGGCAAAAATCTCGTCGGCGATGGCAGCGGGCGCGGTGAACCGGGCCAAGACCGACGGCGCCAATGTCACGGCGGGTGTGGCCATCCACAATCTGTCGTTGAACGAGAACGATGTCGGCGAATACCGCACCTTCTTCCGCCTGACCCCGCCCTTGCGCGCCGAGGATGACCGGCTGGCGATGATCGAGGCGATCAAGGACGGCACGATCGACATCATCGTTTCCTCGCACGACCCGCAGGACGTCGACACCAAGCGCCTGCCCTTCGCCGACGCGGCCGCCGGCGCCATCGGGCTGGAGACGCTGCTTGGCGCGGCGCTTCGGCTCTACCACAATGGCGACGTGCCGCTGCTCAGGCTGATCGAGACGCTGTCCACGGCGCCAGCAAGATTGTTCGGCCTGCCGGGCGGCACGCTGCAGCCGGGCGCGCCGGCCGATCTTGCGGTCGTCGATCTCGACGAACCGTGGATCGTCAGCGAAAGCGGCCTGCGCTCGCGCTCGAAGAACACCTGTTTCGAAGGTGCGCGTCTTCAGGGCAGGGTCCTGCAGACGGTGGTCGCGGGCCGCACGGTTTTTTCCGCCTAGACCATCCGACGCATTGAGCGCTGCCAAGTCTGCCAGGCACGGAGTTGCTTGGCGAACCCTCTCGACTCTACCATTATGCTCGACTGATGCCCGCGCAGGCGCCGGCTATTGCAAACCAGAGTTGCATAACGCAAATTGCATCAATCTTAAGGCGAGCGAGCCAAAGAAGGAACACGGGGGAAACAATGGGATATGCGATCGCGCTCGTCTTCGGCTATCTGCTCGGCTCGATACCGTTCGGACTTCTGATCACTCGCGCGGCCGGTCTCGGCGACGTTCGCAACATCGGTTCCGGCAATATCGGCGCGACCAATGTGCTGAGGACAGGCAACAAAGGGCTCGCAGCCGCCACGCTGCTGCTCGATGCGCTGAAAGGCACCGCCGCCGCCCTCATAGCCGGGCATTTTTCGCCGGACTTCGGACTTCTGGCTGGGTTCGGCGCCTTCCTCGGCCACCTCTTCCCGGTCTGGCTCGGCTTCAAGGGCGGCAAGGGCGTCGCCACCTATCTCGGCGTCCTGCTCGGCCTTGCCTGGCAGGGCATGCTCGTCTTCGCCGTCGTCTGGCTCGCCATGGCCTTTCTGTTTCGATACTCCTCTCTGGCCGCGCTGGCGGCGGCGGTCATCGTGCCGATCGCGCTCTATTTCATCAGCACGCCGCAGATCGCCGGCCTGTTCGCCGTGATGAGTCTGATCGTCATCATCAAGCACCATGCCAACATCTCGCGGCTGCTGGCCGGAACTGAAGGCAAGATCGGGGCGAAGGGATGAGCACTCCGGCAGCCGGCCCGCGCCTCAGCGACCGGCAGAGGCTTGCCTGGCTTCGGCTGATCCGCACGCCCAATGTCGGTCCGGCTTCGTTTCGCGAGCTGATCAACCGTTTCGGCTCGGCCGAAGCAGCGCTTGAAATGCTGCCCGAATTGATGATCTCCGGCGGCGCCAATCGCATCGTCCGCATCCCCTCCGTCGCCGAGGCCGAAGCCGAGCTGGACGCCGCCCGGCGCGCCGGCGCCCGCTTCGTCGGCATCGGCGAGGCCGATTATCCGACCTTGCTGAAGACCTTGGACAATCCGCCGCCGCTGCTGGCGGTGAAAGGCGAAGGCGCGGTCTTCCGTATGCCGGCGGTGGCGATTGTCGGCGCCCGCAACGCGTCGCTGGCCGGGATCAAGATGGCGCGCATGCTGGCGGCCGACCTCGGCCGCGAAGGTTACGCCATCGTTTCAGGCCTGGCGCGCGGCATCGATACGGCCGCGCACAAAGGCAGCGTTTCGACCGGAACCATCGGCGTTCTGGCCGGCGGGCTCGATGTCCCCTACCCGCCCGAGAATGCCGGCCTGTGCGACGAGATCGCCGATCGCGGCGGCGCCATCGTTTCGGAAATGCCCTTCGCCTGGCAGCCGCGGGCCCAGGATTTCCCGCGCCGCAACCGCCTTGTCGCCGGCATGGCACTCGGCCTGGTGGTGGTCGAGGCCGCGCAACGTTCCGGCTCGCTGATCAGCGCCCGCCTCGCCAATGACATGGGCCGGCTGGTCTTTGCCGTGCCGGGCTCGCCGCTCGACCCGCGCGCCGCCGGCTGCAACGCGCTGCTCAAGGACGGCGTCACGCTTGTCACCGAAGCCGCCGACGTGCTCGGCGCGCTGGCGCCGCTTGCCGGCACCCGCCCTCCAAGAACCGCGCCGCTTGCCGAGGCGCCCGACATCTCGACCCTGCCGCCGCCCGGTGAAAACGACCGCGCCGATGTGCTGGAGGCGCTAGGCCCCACGCCGATCGCGGTGGACGACATCATCCGCCACACGGGCATGAGTGCGGCGCAGATATCGATGGTGCTGCTGGAGCTCGACCTTGCCGGACGGCTGGAGCGTCACGCCGGAGGGAATGTGTCGCTTATCGCATGACTTGTCACACGGGGCAGAGCCAACTTCCTTATCGAAACAGATATTTCGACACTTCCGGATTGCCGCGGCGCCACATCACATTGTCGAGGAAATAGTGGTGCACGTTGATGAAAATCAGCACGATGAAGAAGAACAGCGACGAACCGAGGACCTGTTTGTCATAGGGGACCAGGGCGGTCAGCACGAACGGGATAAGCCAGAAGCCGAGATAGCCGAGCGCGCCGCCGCCGATGATGAATCCCAGCACCCGCAACCTGTAGCGAGGCCCGAGCACCGATAGGATTTTCGGCTCCGGGTCGCGCGCGGCATCCGAGACGTCGCGCTCGACATTGGTCTGGTAGCGCCAGACCACGGCCAGATATTGCAGCGAGTGCAGCGCCGGCACCACCAGCAGCCAGAGCGGGTTTATCCTGGCAATCAGGATCCAGAGATAGAGCGAGGCGACATAAGCCACGATGCCGTTATACGGCAGGCCTCCATTCTTTCGCCAACGTCTGGCCAGCATCAGGAGCGTGGCCGCCGTCGATCCGACGGCCGCCAGCACGGCAATGTCGGTGATCCATGACGGCGCGGCGAAGGTGTAATACTGGAGCCCGTAATACTGTCCCGCGGTCACCGCCGTGTTGGTCTGCAGCCAGGCCAGGATCCACACCGCGTAGGAGTTGACCAGAAGCACCTTCTTGTCGCGCCCGTCGAAGAATTTGCGTTTCAGCACGGCGTCGACCATCAGCATGCCGTAGCCCTGCTTGACGTAGTGCCAGCCGACGAAGAAGAACATTGCATTGGCCGCGAAGCCGAGCAGCCGCGTGTTTGACGTCGCCGCGCCATAGGCGAAGAACAGGGCCATGATCGCCGGAACGATGACGCCGGCGAAAATGTAGCGAAGCTGCAGGCTCCTGTCGTATCCCTCGCCGCGCGCCTTGCGGCCGAAATTGCGATAGAAGATCTGGTAGGAATGGGCGAAATGCGGATAGTTCACCAGATAGGCCACGACGACCATCGTCGCGGCTAGCGGACCTTCATAGTCGCGCGGCACGAAGAACAGCACCGGCAGGATCAAAAAAGCGCTGCCGCCGAGCATGAGGAAATCGGCGACCGGGCCGAAGAGATATTTGCCGGGCGGCGTCGCCGCTTTACGGGCCGTGGTCTCTACCGAAAGGTCAAGTGCCATCGTGGAGCCTCCCTCGGAGGCCCGAGTTTAACCATGACCCTGTCCAGGAACAAGGCAACGCGGCAGGATCACCTTTATCTGGGGGAAGTCACACCGTCAGGCTGAGGCGGTCGAAGCGATCTTCACCAGTCGCTTCCTGGCCTCCGCGACCCGCTGCTGTTCCGACCTTATTCGGTCGCACAGCACAAGATTGATCCCGACGCCGCATTCCTCGTCCAGCAGTTGTTTTGCGTGATTGAGCGAAATCTCCGCGCGCTTGACACGCTGCCTGGCCCTCGCCAGTTCCAAGTTCAGTACGTCCACTGTATCCGCATCCCGATTTGCGGTCCCTTCGGCAAAGAAACAGCCGAGCATGGCTTTTTGTTCCTTATCGGCAACGCGGACAATGGCCCTGCTCCGATCGTCAATTATGAAGCATGAGGCAGGTCGATCTTGGACGGTCAAATTTGGTGAGCGCGATGGGATTCGAACCCATGACCTACTGATTAAAAGTCAGTTGCTCTACCGGCTGAGCTACGCGCTCCCGCGGGCTCGAAACGCCGCCCTCGAAATTGCGCGGAACATAGGGAGAGTGCCGCGACCGGTCAACCGGAAAAAGACGGGCGTCCAAGGCGGATTTTTGAACGGGTTCGAACGGACGCCGAGAGGTTGGTTGCGAGCGGTTTTCGATGCCTGCGCCAATGATCCGGGTCCGCATTGCGTCAGAAAGCTCCACAACAGCGGGTTGAGATTGAAAGGGGAACAATTTGCAACCCGGACCCTTTTCGCAGCAGGGACGTCGATCAACTTCGAGGAGAAGAGTAATGAACAAGATCGCATCGGGCCTGCTGGCAACCGCTCTCTCGGCGTCGTTCATCGCGGCGGAGATGGTGCCGGTCAACGCTCAGCCAGCTTATGTGCCGCAACCCCAGGCCCTGTCGGATGTCCAGACCGTGCAGTATCGGGATTGGAGAAGGCACCGCGGCTTCAACCGGGATTTCTCGCGTCGTGGTGACGCTGTCTACTGGAACGGCCATCGCGGCTATCGCGAATATCGCCACGGCTATCGCCGGCATGGCGACTACTGGTTCCCGCTGGCCGCTTTCGCCACCGGCGCATTGATCACCGGCGCCATCGTCAACAGCGAGAACAATCGTGTCTATCGCGGCGATGCGCATGTGCAGTGGTGCTATGACCGCTACCGCTCGTATCGCGCCTCGGACAACACATTCCAGCCCAACAACGGCCCGCGACGGCAGTGCGTCTCGCCCTACTGACGGCCTCCAGTCAGTGTCCAGGGTCGTTAACTGAGCCCGCGCCGCAAGGCGCGGGCTTTCTCGTTGTCATTCAACCGGATTTCAAGAACTGAGTGCGCCCCACGGGTCAGCTTGCCCAGCTAATGGTCTTGAGGATCAGATAAAGTCCTACGCCGTCATCAGGAGGACAGCGATAGGCTCCGCAGGCGTTGCAAATCCGAGTCACTACTGAGGTCAATTCCCAGCCGAGTGCGTTGAGATCTTCGTTCGTCACATAGTCTCTAGTTAGCTCGCTGATGCCATGCTTCTTGCCGAAAGATCGGGCTGACTGGGCGTCAGTTATGAATTCCGGAGGCCAATTCGAATTGGCCCAGGCCCAGAGCCAATTGCCGGCCTTGGCGCTGGTGGAGCCCGCAATCTGGATTTCCGAAACGACCTTGACGCCGCTCTGGTCGGAAAACACTAGCTTTCCGGCCGTCAAGTCGTAGTCGTAACGCGACCAGTTGCCGAGGCGGAAATCCTTCGCCAGGCGTGCGTTCTTGGCGGTGAGCTGTTCAAAGGCCTCATCGCGCCATGCAGGATACCAATCCGGCTGCATTTCCCCTCGCCCGTTCCCGTATAAATCGCTATCTCGCGCTTAGCGTCCTGCGCACCGCATCGCGCCATCCGGCGAGCATCGCCGCGCGCGATGCGGCATCCATCTCCGGCTTGAAGCGCCGTTCCAGCGCCCAACTCCTCGCGAATTCCTTTGCCTTCGGCCAGACACCCGCTTTCGACCCGGCAAGCCACGCCGCACCCAGGGCAGTCGTCTCCAGGATGGTCGGGCGGTCGACCGGCGCGTCGAGAATGTCGGCCAGCCGCTGCATGGTCCAGTCGGATGCCACCATGCCGCCGTCGACGCGAAGCACCGTCTTGGCCGACGCGCCTTTCCAGTCCTTGCGCATGGCGTCGAGCAGGTCGCGCGTCTGGAACGCGACCGATTCGAGTGCGGCGCGCGCGAACTCAGCCGGGCCTGAATTGCGCGTCAGGCCGAAGATCGCGCCGCGCGCATCCGCGTCCCAGTGCGGCGCGCCAAGGCCGACAAAGGCCGGAACCAGATAGACGGCTTGCGCCGGATCGGCGGTCGCCGCCAGCGCGCCGCTTTGCTCGGCCTTGCCGATCACCTTGATGCCGTCACGCAGCCACTGCACGGCGGCGCCCGCGATGAAGATCGAACCTTCCAGCGCATAGGTGGTCTTGCCGTTCAACCGGTAGGCGATCGTGGTCAGAAGCCGGTTCCTCGAGCGCACAAGGTCGGCACCGGTGTTGAGCAGCGCGAAGCAGCCGGTGCCGTAGGTGGATTTCATCATGCCCGGCTCAAAACAGGCCTGGCCGATGGTCGCCGCATGCTGGTCGCCGGCAACGCCGAGGATGCGCATCTCGGCGCCGAACAGGCTCTTCTCGGTGACGCCGAAGTCGTCGGCGCAGTCCTTCACCTGAGGCAGGATCTCTGCCGGTATGTTCAGGATCGAGAGCAGCTCTTCGTCCCAGACATTCGTCTCGATGTTGTAGACCAGCGTGCGCGAGGCATTGGTGGCGTCGGTCGCGTGCATCTTGCCGCCGGTCAGCCGCCAGATCAGGAAACTGTCGATCGTGCCGGCGAGCAGTTCGCCCTTCTCGGCGCGCTTCCTGGCTCCTTTCACCTTGTCCAGCATCCAGGCGATCTTGGTGCCGGAGAAATAGGGATCGAGCAGCAGCCCAGTCTTTTTCGTGAATTTCTTCTCCAGCCCCTGCTTCTTCAATTTCTGGCAGAGCGGCGCGGTGCGGCGGTCCTGCCAGACAATGGCATTGTGGATCGGCTTGCCGGTCGCCTGATCCCAGATCACGACCGTCTCGCGCTGATTGGTGATGCCGATCGCGGCCACATCCGAAGCGGCACGGCCGGCGGACTTAAGCGCCGACTTCACCGTGGCGAGAACGCTTGCCCAGATATCTTCCGGGTCATGTTCGACCCAGCCGGAGGCCGGATAATGCTGCGCGAATTCCTGCTGGCCGGTGCCCGCGACCTTCATCTTGTCGTCGAACAGGATCGCTCGGGTCGAGGTCGTTCCCTGGTCGATCGCCAGCACAAAACCGCTCATTCCGTTCCCTCCACTACTCATGCAACAGGGGAGACGGCCAAGCCGCCTCCCCTGCATTTCTTACGCGGGCAAATGCGCCCACGTCATGCAGTTACTTCTGCCAGCTCTTCACCAGCTCGTCGTAGTTGACGGTGATTGGCTTGTCCTTCTCGTTCTCGACCTTGAGCTGCGGCGCAAGGTTGCCCTTCGAGACGGCATCCTTGTTCCAGTATTCGAGATCGTGCTCTTCGGCCATCTTCGGTCCAATATCGCCCTGGACGCCGGATTTCTCGAGACGGGAGAGCACCTTCTCCTGGTCGGCGCAGAGCGAATCCATCGCTTCCTGCGGGGTCTTCGCACCGGACGACGCATCGCCGATGTTCTGCCACCAGAGCTGCGCCAGCTTCGGATAGTCCGGCACGTTGGTGCCGGTCGGGGTCCACTGCACGCGCGCCGGCGAGCGGTAGAACTCGATCAGGCCGCCGAGCTTCGGCGCCCGCTCGGTGAAGCTCTTGTCGTGGATGGTGGAGTCACGGATGAAGGTCAGGCCGACCTGGCTCTTCTTCACGTCGACCGTCTTCGACACCACGAACTGCGCGTAGAGCCAGGCGGCCTTGGCGCGGTCGGTCGGGGTCGACTTCAGCAATGTCCACGAACCAGCGTCCTGGTAGCCGAGCTTCATGCCGTCCTTCCAATAGACGCCATGCGGCGACGGCGCGACGCGCCATTTCGGCGTGCCGTCATCGTTCACGACCGGCAGGCCGGGCTTGGCCATGTCGGCGGTGAAGGCCGTGTACCAGAAGATCTGCTGGGCGATGTTGCCCTGCGAGGGGACCGGGCCCGATTCGGAGAAGGTCATGCCCTGCGCTTCCGGCGGCGCGTAGGCCTTCAGCCAGTCGAGATATTTCTGGATGGCATAGACCGAGGCCGGGGCGTTCGTGTCGCCGCCGCGTGCGGAGCACGATCCGACAGGACGCGAATTCTCGTCGACCTTGATGCCCCATTCGTCGACCGGCTTGCCGTTCGGGATGCCCTTGTCGCCGTTGCCGGCCATGGAGAGCCACGCATCGGTGAAGCGCCAGCCGAGCGACGGGTCCTTCTTTCCGTAGTCCATGTGGCCATAGACTTTCTTGCCGTCGATCTCGCGGCCGGTGAAGAACTGAGCGATGTCCTCATAGGCCGACCAGTTGACCGGCACGCCGAGGTCGTAGCCATACTTGGCCTTGAAGTCGGCCTTGTTCTTCTCGTCGTTGAACCAGTCGTAGCGGAACCAGTAGAGGTTGGCGAACTGCTGGTCGGGCAGCTGGTAGAGCTTGCCGTCCGGCGCGGTGGTGAACGACTTGCCGATGAAGTCGTCGACGTCGAGCATCGGATCGGTGACGTCCTTGCCCTCGCCGGCCATCCAGTCGGTCAGGTTGCGCGCCTGCTGATAGCGCCAGTGCGTGCCGATGAGGTCCGAGTCGTTGACCCAGCCGTCATAGAGGTTCTGCCCGGTCTGCATCTGGGTCTGGATCTTCTCGACGACATCGCCTTCCTGGATGACGTCATGCGTGACCTTGATGCCGGTGATGGCGGTGAAGGCCGGCGCAAGCACCTGGGATTCATACTGGTGCGTGGTCAGCGTTTCCGACACGACCTTGATTTCCATGCCGGCGAACGGCTTGGCGGCGTCGATGAACCACTGCATTTCCTTTTCCTGATCGGCGCGCGAAAGCGTCGACAGGGGGCCTATCTCCTTGTCGAGAAAGGCTTTTGCCTCATCCATTCCGGCATAGGCGTGGCCCGCGCCCAGCAATAGGACAAGGGCGGTCGTTGATGTTAGAAATTGCCGTCGCATGTGTCTCCTCCAGTCTTAAGTTGTGAAGTGCGATCCGGGGCGGCCGCCAGCACGCGGCCGCTCCGACTTTTTCCCCCTCTATACGTATCGGAACACGCCAATGGCGTAGACCACGGAGAGAGCGAGAGCCCACCACAGGTTGGGTCCAACCAGACCCAGCCAAGCGAGATGGATGAAGGCGCTGCCGAGCAGCGAAACGAAGAGGCGGTCGCCGCGCGTCGTCTCGAAGCGCAGCAGGCCGACGCGCGGATTGCCGCCGGGCGAGACATATTCCCAAAAGCCCATGCCGCAGAGCATCAGCGCAATGACGACGAAGAAGGCGGCTGTCGGCCACGTCCACGCCATCCAGGAGAAGTCGAGATTCATGGCTTAGACCCTCCCCAAGGCGAAGCCCTTGGCGATATAATTTCGCACGAACCAGATCACGAGCGCGCCGGGGATCAGCGTCAGCACGCCGGCGGCGGCGAGTAGTCCCCAGTCCATGCCGGCGGCCGAGACGGTGCGTGTCATGGTGGCGGCGATCGGCTTGGCGTCGGTTGTCGTCAGCGTGCGCGCGATCAGCAGCTCCACCCATGAGAACATGAAGCAGAAGAAGCAGGCGACGCCGATGCCGCTCGCGATCAGCGGCATGAAGATCTTCACGAAGAAGCGCGGAAAGGAATAGCCGTCGATATAGGCGGTCTCGTCGATCTCCTTCGGCACACCGGACATGAAGCCTTCGAGGATCCACACCGCCAGCGGCACGTTGAACAGGCAATGCGCCAGCGCCACCGCGATATGGGTGTCGATGAGACCAAAGGCCGAATAGAGCTGGAAGAACGGCAGCGCGAACACCGCCGGCGGCGCCATGCGGTTGGTGAGCAGCCAGAAGAACAAATGCTTGTCGCCGAGGAAGCGGTAGCGCGAGAAGGCATAGGCGGCCGGCAGCGCCACCGCCACCGATATCACCATGTTCATCACCACATAGGTGATCGAATTGATGTAGCCCGAGTACCAGGACGCGTCGGTGAAGATGATCCTGTAATTGCGCAGCGTCGGCTCGTGCGGAAAGAGCGTCAGCGACGACACGATCTCCTGGTTGGTCTTGAAGCTCATATTGATGAGCCAGTAGATCGGCAGGAGCAGCACGATGATGTAGAGCGTCGGCACGATCCACCACCAGCGCGATTCCTCGCCGCGGCGGCGCATCAACTTCGCCACCTCGTCCTGCGACAGCGTGCTGCCGACTTCGGTGATCGCTGTTTCGCTCACGCGTGTCGTCTCGTTGGCGCCTGTCATCTCAGCGCTCCGCGTCGTAATTGGTCATCACGGTGTAGAACACCCACGACAACAACAGGATGATCAGGAAGTAGACCAGCGACATCGCCGCTGCCGGTCCGAGGTCGAACTGGCCGAGGGCCGTCTTGACGAGGTCGATGGAAAGGAAGGTCGTCGAATTGCCGGGACCGCCGCCGGTGACGACGAAGGGCTCGGTGTAAATCATGAATGAGTCCATGAAGCGCAGCAGCACGGCGATCAAAAGCACGCGCTGCATCTTCGGCAGCTGGATGTAGCGGAACACCGCCCAGCGCGAGGCGCCGTCGATCTTGGCCGCCTGGTAGAAGGCATCCGGAATGGAGACCAGGCCGGCATAGCAGAGCAGCACGACAAGGCTCGTCCAGTGCCAGACATCCATGATGATGACCGTGACCCAGGCGTCGAACGGGTCCTGGACATAATTGTAGTTGAAGCCCAGCGCATTGACGTAATAGCCGAGCAGGCCGATGTCGTTGCGGCCGAACACCTGCCAGATCGTGCCGACGACGTTCCACGGGATCAACAGCGGCAGCGCCATCAGCACCAGGCAGACCGGCACGCCCCAGCCCTTCTTCGGCATGTTGAGCGCGATGAAGATGCCGAGCGGCACCTCGATCGCCAGGATGATGAAGGAGAAGATCAGGTTGCGCACCATCGCTTCCCAGAAGCGGTCGGAGTGCAGCAATTCCTCGAACCACTCGGTGCCGGCCCAGAAGAAGACGTTGTTGCCGAACGTGTCCTGTACCGAATAATTGACCACGGTCATCAGCGGGATGACGGCCGAGAAGGCCACCAGCACCAGAACCGGCAGGACAAGGAACCAAGCCTTGTTGTTCCAGGTCTTGTCCATCTAGGCCCCCATCTCTACGCGCCAGGAATCGGCATAGATGTTGATGCCAGCCGGATCGAAGCGGACTTTCGGGTCGGCAGGCACCTCGTCGTCCTCGCCGATCACCGCGGCAATCTCCTTGCCTTCCAGATTGGCGCGCACGACCTTGTGGCGGCCGACGTCCTCGACCTTGGAAACCTGCACCGCCATGCCTTCGCGGCCGAGCCGCACATATTCGGGACGGATGCCGAGCTCGACGGCGCCGGCTTCCGGCTTTCCGGTAACAGTCTGGGGCACGCCCGGCAGCTCGATGCGCTGCGCGCCGAGCTTCGCCGTCCTGCCTTCCAGCGCGACCGGCAGCACGTTCATGCCCGGCGAGCCGATGAAATAACCGACGAAAGTGTGGCGCGGCCGCTCGAAGAGTTCGGCCGGCGTGCCGATCTGCACGATCTCGCCGTCATACATGACCACGACGCGGTCGGCGAAAGTCAGCGCTTCGGTCTGGTCATGCGTGACATAGACCATGGTGTAGCCGAAGCGGCGATGCAGATGCTTCAATTGCGAACGCAGCACCCATTTCATGTGCGGGTCGATCACCGTCAGCGGCTCGTCGAACAGGATGGCGTTGACGTCCGAGCGCACCAGGCCGCGACCGAGCGATATCTTCTGCTTCTGGTCGGCGGTGAGCCCGCGCGCCTTCTTCTTCGCCAGCGAAGCGAGATCGATCATGTCCAGCGTCTCGCGCACCTTGCGGTCGACGTCCGCCTCCGGCACGCGGCGGTTGCGCAGCGGGAAGGCCAGATTGTCGTAGACGGTCATGGTGTCGTAGATGACCGGGAACTGGAACACCTGCGCGATGTTGCGCTCCTGCGTGGACAGATTGGTGATGTCCCGGCCGTTGAACAAAAGCTGGCCGTGCGAGGGATGCAGCAATCCCGAAATGATGTTGAGCAAGGTGGTCTTGCCGCAGCCCGACGGCCCGAGCAGCGCATAGGCGCCGCCATCCTCGAAGATGTGATGCACTTCCTTCAGCGCGAAATCCGAATCCTTCCGTGGATTGGGCAGATAGGAGTGGCGGATATGGTTGACGTCGATGCGCGCCATCTGATCCTCCTCAGGCCGCCAGCTTCGACGCCGTCACGGCGCGGCCGTTGTGGTCGAACACCAGGATGTGGCGCGGGTCGATGAACACCTCGACCTCGTCGTCCGTCTCAAAATCGAGGATGCCATGCGCCAGCATCACCCAGCGCGCATCGGCGAAATCGAGATGGACGAAGCTTTCCGAGCCGGTGATCTCGGTGATGGTGACCTTGGCCCGCACCGGCACCGCGCTGGCGTTCGGCCGCTCCAGCGACAAATGATGCGGCTGGAAGCCGATCGTGTAGCTGGCGTCCGAAATGCCGGCGAGTTCCGGCGGCACCGGCAGCTTGACGCCGCCTTCGAGCAGGAAGTCCGAGCCCTTCTTGGATAGCACGATGGTGTTGAGCGGCGGATCGGCGAAGGTCCTTGCCGTCACCAGATCGACCGGCTTGCGGAAAACCTCGACGGTCGGTCCGAATTGGGTGACGCGGCCCTCCGAAAGTGTCGCCGTGTTGCCGCCCAGCAGCAGCGCCTCATGCGGCTCGGTCGTGGCATAGACGAAGATCGTGCCCGCGGCGGCGAAGATCTTCGGCAATTCGGCGCGCAATTCCTCGCGCAGCTTGTAGTCGAGATTGGCGAGAGGCTCGTCGAGCAGCACCAGGCTGGCGTTCTTGACGATGGCGCGTGCAAGCGCCGTGCGCTGCTGCTGACCGCCCGAGAGGTTGAGCGGGGTGCGGTCGAGGTAAGGCGTGAGCTTGAGAAGCGCGGCGGCATTGCGCACTTCCTTGTCGATCTTGCCCTGCTCCACGCCGGCGACCCGGAGCGGCGAAGCGATGTTCTCGTAAACCGTCATCGCCGGGTAGTTGATGAACTGCTGGTAGACCATGGCGACATTGCGCTTCTGCACCGGCTGCCCGGTAACGTCCTTGCCGTCGAACCAGACCGAGCCGGACGTCGGCGCGTCGAGACCCGCCATCAGCCGCATCAGGCTGGTCTTGCCGGAAAGCGTCGGCCCCAGCAGAACATTCAGCGAGCCGTGCTGAAGCGTCAGCGACACGTCGCGGATATGCTCCTGCGCACCGATCGTCTTCGTCACGTTCCTCAGTTCCAGCATCACGCCTCCTCCCAGGCCTTGCGCTTCAGCAGTCGATCGTCATTCCGCCGCCGCGACGTGACGGCTGCTCAGCCCTCGCATGAATTCTTCCAGTGCCGCCGTCTGCTCGCGGCTGAAATGCAGGCCGCGCTTGGTGCGGCGCCATAGCACGTCCTCGGCGGTGACCGCCCATTCGTTCTCGGCGAGATAGCGAACCTCAACCTCGAAAAGATCGGCGCCGAAATTGCGGCCAAGATCAGTATTCGACTTGGCGAGCCCGAGCAGCTTCTCCGCGCGCGTGCCGTAGAGCCGCGTGAACCGGCGCGCCAGCCTCTGGTCGAGGAACGGATAGGTCTTTTTCAGCCTGGCGACCTGCGCGTCGAAACCGGTGGCTGGAAAATCACCGCCCGGCAGCGGCGCGTCATGCGTCCAAGGCTTGCCGCGCTTGCCGAGAAAGCCTTCGACCTTCTCAAGCATCGATTCCGCAAGCCGACGGAAGGTCGTGATCTTGCCGCCGAAGGCGTTGACAAGCGGAGCGACGCCCTCCCCGCCATCGGCCTTCAGCACATAATCGCGCGTCGCTTCCTGCGCCTTGGAGGCCCCGTCGTCATAGAGCGGACGCACCGCCGAATAGGTCCAGACGATGTCGGAGCGCTTCACGGCGACCGCGAAATATTCGCTTGCCGCGGCGCAAAGATAGTCGATCTCGGCGTCGGAGATCTTCACATCGTGCGGGTCGCCTGGATAGTCGCGGTCGGTCGTGCCGATCAGCGTGAATTCTTCCTCGTAGGGAATGGCGAAGATGATGCGGCCGTCCTTGTTCTGGAAGAAATAGGCGCGCGGATCGTCGAACTTCTTGGCGACGACGATGTGGCTGCCTTGGACAAGACGGACATTGTGGACTTCGTTCTGGCCGACGGCTGTCTGCAGAACGTGATCGACCCACGGGCCGGCGGCGTTGACGAGAAGCCGCGCGCGAACCTCTTCGGTGTCGCCAGTCAGCACGTTCTGCACCTTGATGGTCCAGGTCGGACCGTCTCGGCGCGCGCTGACGACCTTGGTGCGGGTGCGGATGATGGCGCCCCGGTCGGCGGCATCACGAGCGTTCAGCGCCACCAGGCGAGCGTCATTGACCCAACCATCCGAATATTCGAAAGCCTTGTGGAACAACGGCTTGAGCGGCTTGCCTGCCGGATCGCTCGCCATGTCCAGCGTCTTCGTCGCAGGCAGCAGCTTGCGCCCCCCGATGTGATCGTAGAGGAACAGCCCGAGCCGGATCAGCCAGGCGGGCCTCAGGCCCTTGGCGTAAGGCAGGACGAAGCGCATCGGCCAGATGATGTGCGGCGCGTTCTTCCACAGAACCTCGCGCTCCATCAGCGCCTCGCGCACCAGCCGGAACTCGTAGAATTCGAGATAGCGAAGCCCGCCATGGATAAGCTTGGTCGAGCCGGAGGACGTCCCGCTCGCCAGATCGTTCATCTCGGCAAGGTAAACCGAAAATCCGCGGCCAACGGCGTCGCGGGCGATGCCGCAGCCATTGATGCCGCCGCCGATGACGAAAATGTCTTGGATCGGGGATGTGTCCAAAAGTTCCTCCAACGATTTCGCATTGCACCATTTTTGTGTTTTACGAAACCGTGACGGAATTATTTCGAACTCAAAGCGAATGTCAAACGAAATTTCATGGCTGCGTGAAACAGCCGTGAAGCGCCGCTATTCGAGCGCCGTCTCGATCAGCCGGACCTCGGTCTCCTCGCAAATCCGGCGAATCGAGGGGATGTCGCAACGATCGGTGATGAAGGTATTCACCTGCGAAAGATGGCCGATCCGGACAGGCGCCGTGCGCTCGAACTTGGTCCGGTCGGAGACCAGGATGACGTGGCGCGCATTGGCGATGATCGCCTGCGCCACCTTCACCTCGCGGAAATCGAAATCGAGAAGCGCACCGTCATGATCGATGGCCGAGGCGCCGATGACGGCGTAGTCGACCTTGAACTGGCGGATGAAATCGACGGCCGCTTCGCCAACGACACCGCCGTCGGAGCCGCGCACCACGCCGCCGGCGATCACCACCTCGATCGTAGGATAGATGCGCATCCTATTGGCAACATTGATGTTATTGGTGATGACCATCAGCCCGTTGTGGTCGAGCAGCGCTTTGCTGACGGCCTCGGTGGTGGTGCCGATATTGATGAACAGCGAAGCATTATCCGGGATCAACCGCGCCGCCGCGCCGCCGATCGCCTCCTTCTCGTCGGCCGCGATCTTGCGCCGCGCCTCGTATTCCATGTTCTCGATCCCGGATGGGAACAGCGCGCCGCCATGGACGCGGGTGAGCAGCCGCTGATCGCACAGATCGTTGAGGTCCTTGCGGATGGTCTGCGGCGTCACATTGAAATGCGTCGCCAGATCCTCGACCAGAACCCGGCCGTGGTCTTTCGCCATCTGGATGATTTCGGCGTGGCGTGGCGAAAGAAACATCCGGCGTCCCTCCATTTTCGTTTTTCTCCTCTATATCGGAAAACGAAAGCGAAGAAAAGGTATGAGCCGGCTAACGAAAATCACCTGATTGCAAAAGGCAAACCAGCGCGGAACGCGTCCGCCGCCTCAGGACGGACGCCGGGCAATCTCGGTTATGACGTCGAACGCGGCGTCGACATCGGCCGCCGTCGCCTCGAACTGCCCCGCCTGAAAGCGGATCGCCACGCGGCCATCGACCCGCGTTTGCGTCAGGTAAATGCGGCCGTCGGTGTTGATGGCGTCGACCAAGCGCAGATTGTGCTCATCCGGATCGGTACCCGATGGCGCTTCGTGCCGGAATGAGAACAGCGACAGCATCGGCTCGCTGACGAGCTCGAAATCCTTTTCCCTGGCGAGGCGCGCTGCCAGTCCTTCGCTCCAGGCGACATGATTGCGGATCATGGCGCGCAAGCCCTCGAGGCCATAGGCCCGCAGCAGGAACCAGAGTTTCAGCGCGCGGAAACGGCGCCCGAGCGGCACTGACCATTCCGAATAGTTGATGATGCCGTCGTGCCCCAACGTCTTCAAAAACTCCGGCTTTATGGCCAGCGTGCGCACCAGGTCTTCCGGCTGACGAACAAACTGGATCGAGCAGTCGAACTGCGCCCCGAGCCACTTATGTGGATTGAAGACGATGGAATCGGCGCCTTCGACGCCTGCCCAGAAATGCCGGTATTCCGGGCAGATCATCGCCGATCCGGCCCAGGCGGCGTCGACATGCAGGTAAAGCCCGTGCCGCTCCGCGACCGCGGCCACCGCGGCGATGTCGTCGGTGCCGCCAATGCTGGTGCCGCCGACGCAAGCGATGATGCCTGCGGGCAGCAGGCCGGCCGCGCGATCGGCGACGATTGCGGCATCAAGCGCGGCCGGATCCATGGCACGAAAACGTCCTGAGACCGTGATGCGGACGAGGTTCTCCTCGCCGATGCCTGAGACCCAGATGGCGCGGTCGATCGAGGTATGGACCTGGTCGGAGGAATAGACGCGCAGCTTGCCCTGTCCGGCCAGCCCCTTTTTGTTGCCCTGCCAGTCGAGCGCCCGCTCGCGCATGGTGAGCACCGCCGCAAGCGTCGCCGACGAGGCCGAATCCTGGATGACGCCGGAAAAGCCCTCGGGGAGGCCAAGCGCCTGGCGCATCCAGTCGACGATGCGCGTCTCGAGCTCGGTCGCCGCCGGCGAGGTCTGCCACAGCATGCATTGCGCGGCCATCGCCGAGACCAGATACTCCGCCACGACCGAGACCGGCGCCGCATTGGCGGGGAAATAGGCGAAGAAGCGCGGATGCTGCCAATGCGTCATGCCCGGCACGATCTTTTCTTCGAAATCGGCGAAGATCTTTTCCATCGGTTCGGCCGTTTCGGGCGGCGAAGCCTCGATGCTCCGGAGGATCTCGCCCGGCGCGATTGCCGGCCGCACCGGACGGTCGCGCAGGCCAGCGCGGTAATCGGCGCCCCAGTCGGCCGCCCGCCTCGACCAGTCGCGGAATGTTTCGTTGTCCATCTATCCTCCCGACCCCAGCCGCAATGCAGCGGGTAAGCCAGCTAAATGCCCAACCGGCCGCGACGTGCGGACCCTAACCGGGGAAATCCGGCAGGCTGGCAAAGGCCGACTTCAGAGCGTTCGACCAGCCGTCGGAAATGGTGCGGTAATAGGGATCGTCCTGGCCGATGCGCCTGTTGAGCCCAACCTTGAAGCTGTCGTTCTCCAGGAACAGCAGATCGAGCGGCAGCCCGACCGAAAGGTTCGATTTCAGCGTCGAATCGAAAGACACCAGAAGCAGCTTCACCGTTTCGGCCAGGCCCATTGTCCGGTCATAGGCACGGATGATGATCGGCTTGCCGTATTTCGTCTCGCCAATCTGGAAGAAAGGCGTGTCATCGGTCGACTCGATGAAATTGCCTTCCGGGTAGATCATGAACAGCCTGGGCGGGCTGCCCTTGATCTGGCCGCCCAGGATGAAGGAGGCATTGAAGTAGGAATCCGCCTTGTCGCCGTTCGGCGAGGCATGTTCGATGACTTCCTTGACCGTATCGCCGACCAGCCGCACCGTCTGGTACATGGATGGCGTTTCGAGCAGCTTCGGATGACGGTCGCCAACGGCCTTGTTGCGCTCGTCGAGCAGGCTGACCACGGCTTGCGTCGTGGCCAGGTTGCCCGCCGACATCAGCACGATCACACGCTCACCAGGCTCTTCCCAGACGTGCATCTTCTTGAAGGTCGAGATCGAATCCATGCCGGCATTGGTGCGCGTGTCCGACATGAACACGAGCCCGCGATCGATCTTGAGGCCGACGCAATAGGTCATGATTCTTCTTTAGCAGCGAATCTCGTCGGAAATTACTGCTCTACCGTGACGGTGACGGCAAGCTTCTCTTGCGCCTGCCCCAGCAGTATCCCCGAGACAGGCGAGGCGTCGCGATAGTCGCGCCCCGTCGCCACCCGCACATAGCGTTCGTCGGGAGAAATACCGTTGGCCGGATCAAAGGCAACCCATCCGAGCCCCACGACATAGGCCTCGGCCCAGGCATGGCTGGCGGCCTGCTCGACGGCGGCATCCATCATCAGATAGCCGCTGATATAGCGGGCCGGAAAGCCAAGCGCGACGGCCGCGGCGATGAAGATATGGCTGTGGTCCTGGCAGACGCCGGATTTGAGCGCCAGGGCCTCTTCGGCCGGCGTCACGACGCTGGTCGCGCCTGGCTTGTAGGCGACGCGTTCGCGGATCGCGCCCATCAGCGCGTGGAGCCGCTCGATTTCCGTCCCCTGCCCGACCTTGCCGGCCAGTTCACGAATACCGTCGCCGGCGGCGGTGAGCGGCGTCTGCTGCGCGAACAGCCAGAGCGGCGCGTAGCCTTGATGCGGGCCCGTCACGCCCGCCGTGTCATGCGTCGTCACCTCTCCCTGCGCCTCGACGACGATGGCGGTGTGGCCGCTCTCAGCGCTCACCAGCCGCGTGTCGTTACCGAAATGATCGGTAAAGCGCACCTCCTCGCGTGCGCCTTCGACCTTGATCACCCAGGAGCCGACGGTCTGCGTACGCCCGCTCAGGGGCAGCAGGCGCAGCCGCTGCAGCAGATATTGCACCGGCGCATCGTAGCGGTACTCGGTGCGATGGGTGATCTTGAGCCGCATGACGCCCGCCCTCAGCCCCGCTCAATGGAACCGGTAATCCTGGGCGATCTCGTCGCCCAGCCTGGTGTTGTCGCGAATGAACTCGGCCAGGAACTCGTGCAGGCCGTGATCGAATATGTCCTTGATCGAGCCTCGTCTGAGCAGCGCCTGAATCTTCTCGGCCGTGGCGTGGCAGGCATGGCGCTCGCCATAGTCGTCGGCGAGGAATTTCAGGTGCTCGCCGAGGAAGCGATAGCAGAAGGTCAGCGAGCGCGGCATGCGCACATTGAGGATCAGATAGTCCGCGATATTCGTCGGCTTGTAGTCGGCCTCATAAACCCAGCGATAGGAGCGGTGCGCCGACACCGAGCGCAGGATTGACTCCCACTGGTAATTGTCCAGCGTCGAGCCGACCCAGGACAGCGAAGGCAACAGCACATAATACTTCACGTCGAGGATGCGCGCCGTGTTGTCGGCGCGTTCGACATAGGTGCCGAGCTGCGAGAAATCGAATATTTCGTTGCGCAGCATCGTGCCGTAGAACGAGCCGCGGATCAGCGCCGTCTCGCGCTTGATGGCATCGAGCACCGTCGGCAGGTCGCGCTCGTCGATCGGCCTCGCCAGCATGCGCTTCAGCGACATCCACGCTTCGTTGATGCTTTCCCAGGTCTCGCGCGTCAGCGCCGTTCGCACCATGCGGGCATTGTTGCGTGCCGTCTCGATCGACGACATCGTGCTCGACGGGTTCGAGGTGTCGCGCAGCAGGAAGTCGGAGACGTTGGCGGCGGTATAGTCCTGGTATTTCTGCGAGAACGCATAGTCGGAGCCGGCGCTGAGCAGCACCGAATTCCATTCCTCCGACGCGTTCTGCGTGCGCGTTAGCGCCATACGCAGGCCGGCATCGACGAGGCGCGCCATGTTTTCGGCCCGCTCTATATAGCGGTTCATCCAGTAGAGACCGTTTGCGGTGCGGCCGAGAAGCATGTGGATTTGCCTAGTGAATGGTGAATAGTGAATGGTGAATAGTGAGTAGTACCCAGCAACACTTCGTCATTGCCATCCTCTCGTAACCAGGCATCCGACCATTCACCATTTTACCATTCACCATTCACCGCTCTAGTCGTCGAGTACCCACGTATCCTTGGTGCCGCCGCCTTGTGAGGAATTGACCACCAGAGAACCCTCTTTGAGGGCAACACGCGTTAGCCCACCCGGCACGATCTGGATTCGGTCCGAGACCAGCACGTAGGGCCGAAGATCGACATGGCGCGGCGACAGGCCCTTTTCGGTCAGGATCGGACAGGTCGACAGCGCCAACGTCGGCTGGGCGATGTAGTTCGAAGGCTTCGCCTGCAGCTTCTTGGCGAACTCCTGGCATTCCTTCTTGGTGGCAGCCGGGCCGACCAGCATGCCGTAGCCGCCGGAGCCGTGCACTTCCTTGATCACCAGCTCGCTGATGTGCTCGAGCACATATTTGAGGCTGTCCGGCTCCGAGCAGCGCCAGGTCGGGATGTTGCCTAGAATGGCCTTGCGGCCGGTGTAGAACTCGACGATCTCCGGCATGTAGGAATAGATCGCCTTGTCGTCGGCGATGCCGGTGCCCGGCGCGTTGGCGATGGTGATGTTGCCGGCGCGGTAGACATCCATGATGCCCGGCACGCCGAGCGCGGAGTCCGGGCGGAAAGTCAGCGGATCGAGGAAAGCGTCGTCGACGCGCCGATAGAGCACGTCGATCTGCTTGTAGCCCTCGGTCGTGCGCATCGCGACATGGCCATCGACGACGCGCAGATCCTGCCCCTCGACCAGTTGTACGCCCATCTGGTCGGCGAGGAAGGCATGCTCGAAATAGGCCGAGTTGTAGGAGCCTGGCGTCAGCACCGCGATGGTCGGCGCGCCCTTGGCGCTTTGTGGCCTGACCGCTGCGAGCGACTGGCGCAGGAGCTGCGGATAATTCTCGACCGGCCGCACCTTGATCTTCTGGAACAGCTCCGGAAAGAGCTGCATCATCGTCTCGCGGTTCTCCAGCATGTAGGAGACGCCGGACGGCGTGCGGGCGTTGTCCTCCAGCACGTAGAACTCGTTCTCCGATATGCGCACGATGTCGACGCCGATGATATGGGTGTAGACACCGGCAGGCGGCTTCACCCCGATCATCTCGGGCAGGAAGGCCTCGTTCCTGGCAACGAGATCCCTCGGCACGCGACCGGCCCGCAGAATCTCCTGGCGGTGATAGATGTCGTCGAGAAAGGCGTTCAGCGCCTGCACACGCTGCTCGATGCCTTGCGTCAGCCGGCGCCATTCGTGGCCGGAGAGGATGCGCGGCACGATGTCGAAAGGGATCAGCCGCTCGGAAGCTTCCTGCTCGCCATAGACGGCAAAGGTGATACCGGTTTTGCGGAAGACACGCTCGGCGTCCTGCATTTTCTGGGTAAGCCTGGCCGGGTCCTGCTCCTTCAGCCAGCGATCATAAGCCTCATAAGGTCTTCTCAATCCGGAAACTTCCGGAAGCATTTCATCGAAGGCTGCCAATCGAGTACTCCCCTCTGAGACCATTTCACTGGCCTCGCCGGAGAAAATCAAGCGCAATCGATGATTTAGGAAGCCGTGACGGCCACTCTATGCAAATTGCCTAAATTTAAGGCACAGGCGGCAAGGTCGGGTCAGCCCCTGCTTGCCGGCGGGGCATCGCCCGACCGGTCAGAACGCCCGGAAGGTCACGATGGTGAAGGTGTCCTTGATTCCGGGCAGGATCTGTACCCGCTCGTTGACGAAGTGACCGACGTCTTCCTCGTCGTCGACGTAGAATTTGGCGAGCAGGTCGTAATTGCCGGCGGTCGAGTAGATCTCGGAGGCGATCTCGGCGTCGGCAAGCGCGCTGGCGACCTCATAGGCCTTACCGAGGTCGCACTTGATCTGCACGAAAAATGCCTTCATTGCCCGGTCCTGCCGCCTGCATCGTGAATAAGCGGCCCTTGTGGCAGACTGCCGCCCGGCTTTCAAGCTTCACGCGCCGCGCAACTCAAAGAGTGGCTGATCCCGCCTCCCGGCGCTGAAATGGCGAAATCTTCGCAGGTCGGTGAAACCGCGCCCTGCCGCGACGCGTATGTTAGAGTCGTTCGCCAGGCGATTTACCGGGAGGCAGCCCATGCGCCGAGCATTGTTCGCGTTAGCTCTTGTTCCAATGTTGATGACCTCGCTTGCCTTCGCCGGTAATGCGGAGGTCAAGGCCGCGCAGACGGTTATCGACAGCCAGCTGAAGGCCTTCATCGCCAATGACGGCGCCGCCGCCTACAGTTTCGCCGCGCCCAATGTGAAGGAGATATTTCCGACCGTCGACACCTTCATGAACATAGTGACCAACGGCTACGCGCCGGTGCGAAAGCCCCAATCCTATTCCTTCGGCAGGGCCGAGCAGACCGGGCCCGGCTCGATCGTCCAGCAGGTGCTGATCGTCGGGCCCGACGGTAAGGATTACGAGGCGGTCTATACGCTGCAGCAGCAAGCGGACGGCAGTTTCAAGATCACCGGCTGCAGCTTGCGCGCCTCGGCCTCGGTCAGCACCTGAGCAATTCCGGGAAGGCGCGCGACGGCCGGAATTTGGCCGGGCCCACTCTCAATCCCGGCGCTGATACAATGTCCAGGCCAGGCCCGAAAGACCCCAGCTCGTCGAGGCGTCGACACGCTCATAGGCCGACCTGCAGGTCGGCACGGCCTCGAGATGTTGTGGCTGCCGGTCGATAGGCCCCTTGAGGATCAGCCAGGACGGACGCTCATATTTTGTCTACGGAGACAAACGATGCCTGGCGCCCAAGGCGTTTGGCAAAATAATCGACGGTCATCACGGTCCGGAATTCCTGGTTGGTGGCGTAATTCGCCGCGCCGTCACGCGTCATTCTGTCCACCACCGCTGCGTAGGCCCCCCGCGCGCCGAGCACCCGCAGAACGAGGCCGGCCACCCCGATGACCGCGACGGCCAGCAATACCGCTCCAGTCCATTGTTGGAAGGCGGCTGCAGGCTCGCGGGAGCCGCTAGCACGGCTGGTTTGTGCCTCACCCGACACCGAGGCTTGCTCCGAGACGAGCAAGGTCTGCGCCTTCGCCTGAAATCATCCCGGCAATCTATACAATCGCAGTCGTTTCAAAATGGTTCGCGCCCTCAAGCGGAGGCTTGAGGGTCTCGGGTCGCCTCAGCACATAAACCGGTGTTCAGTAGCGAGCCCGGCCGCCGGACATGTCGAATACCGCGCCCGTGTTGAAGCTGACGGCATCGGAGCAAAGCCACAGCACCAGCGCCGCAACCTCGTCGACGGCGCCAAGGCGCTTGAGCGGACTTGCGCCGATCATGTCGCTGACGACTTGATTGCCAAGTCGCCTGATAAGGTCGGTATCGATCGGCCCCGGCGCGACGCAATTGACGCGAATATCGGTGTCATTAACTTCGCGCGACAAGGCTTTGGTGAAAGCGATAATACCTGCGCTCGCCGCCGAATAGGCTGCAAGATTGGGCAATCCCTCCTTGCCGGCCAGCGACCCCATATTGACGACGCGGCCGCTGCCGGTCTTGCGCATGAACGGCAAAACCTGATGTGTGACCTCAAACGTGCCGATGAGGTTGACTCCGATGATGCGCTGCCACTCGGCCGGCTCGAAAGCCTCGAAGCTGCGAAAGGACCCGAGGTAGCCGGCATTGTTAACGAGAATATCGACCCGGCCGCTCTCGGCGATCACTTCGCTCAGGGCTTTTCCGATATCGCCTGCCTTGGTTACATCCACAGTTTGGCTGCGCGTTCCGTCGAGTGGCACCGGATCGGCATCCCATATCCAGACGTCGCATCCCGATCGTGCCAGTTGCATGGCCACGGCCTTGCCGATGCCCCTCGACCCACCGGTCACGATCGCCGTCTTGCCGGCGAAATCGAACGTCACAGCCATGGCTGATCCCTCAAGACAGGATTCTGCTCCCGGGCAGAACGTCCGTCAATCGGCGGGACCAGCGGCTAGATCGCCTGGATGTCGCCCCTCGCCCAGCCTTCGGCGATCTCGGCGGCGCGCGCTTCAAAAGCCCGCGCCTCGATGGCTGCCCGGATGTCCTGCATGAGCTTCTGATAATAGGACAGGTTGTTCCAGGTCAGCAGCATGGCGCCGAGCGCTTCCTGCGAGCGCACCAGATGATGCAGATAAGCGCGCGAGTAATCGCGCGCCGCCGGGCAATCGCTTTCCTCGTCGAGCGGCCGCGGATCGTCGGCGTGGCGGGCATTCCTGAGATTGACCTTGCCGCGCCGCGTATAGGCGAGGCCATGGCGGCCGGCGCGCGTCGGCATCACGCAGTCGAACATGTCGATGCCGCGCGCCACCGATTTCAATATATCGTCCGGCGTGCCGACGCCCATCAGGTAGCGCGGTCTGCGCGCCGGCAGCTCCGGGCAGGTGATGTCGAGCATCTCCAGCATCACTTGCTGCGGCTCGCCGACAGCCAGCCCGCCGACGGCATAGCCTTTGAGGTCCATCGCCTTCAGCGCCTGCGCCGAACGCACGCGCATCGGCGCGCTGTCGCCACCCTGGACGATGCCGAACATCGCCTTGCCCGGCTGGTCGCCGAATGCCGCCTTGCATCGCTCGGCCCAGCGCAGCGACAATTCCATGGCGCGCTCGATCTCGTTGGGCTTGGCCGGAAGCGCCGTGCACTCGTCGAGCTGCATCTGGATGTCGGAATCGAGCAGTCCCTGGATCTCGATCGACCGTTCCGGCGACATTTCATAAGGCGCGCCGTCGATATGCGAGCGGAAGGTGACGCCCTGCTCAGTCAGTTTCCTGAGCTTCGACAGCGACATGACCTGGAAGCCGCCGCTGTCGGTCAGGATCGGATATGGCCAGCGCGCAAACTCGTGCAGGCCGCCAAGCCGGGCGACGCGCTCGGCGCCGGGCCGCAGCATCAGATGATAGGTGTTGCCCAAAATGATGTCGGCGCCGACGCCGCGCACCTGGTCCATATACATAGCCTTGACGGTGCCGCCGGTGCCGACCGGCATGAAGGCCGGCGTGCGGATTTCGCCGCGCGGCATCGAGACAAGACCGCGCCTGGCCTTGCCGTCGCTGGCAAGCACCTTGAAGGAAAAAGTCTCAGCCATTGAATTCCTTGTCGTGCACCGGCGCATCGGGCGCCTGCTCGTCGAGCGACTGGCGGTAGCGGATGCAGCCGCGCATGAATTTCGGCCATGGCGGCACGGCGATCGACGGCTCGGTCTTTTCTGGCAAAAGGTCCCAGAGGACGGGATGATGCCAGCACAGATCATGCCCGGTCGTGTCGCGATGCGCGCGGACGCCGGCGCGCAGCTTTCTCACTTCCGCGAGCAGCCTGTCGCGGTCCATGCCGTCGAGATCATCGTCCATCGCTCGTCTCCGCTCGGTAAAGCAGGCTGGCGTCGCCATAGGAGTAGAACCTGTAGCGGTTCTCGATGGCATGCGCATAGGCCGAGCGCATCGTCTCCAGCCCGCTGAAGGCCGAGACCAGCATGAACAGCGTCGAGCGCGGCAGATGGAAATTGGTCATCAGCATGTCGGCTGTGCGGAAGCGATAGCCGGGCGTGATGAAGATGTCGGTCGGTCCGGACCAGGGCTCTATCCTGCCGTCCGCGCGAGCCGCGCTCTCCAAAAGCCGCAGTGATGTCGTGCCGACGCAGATGATCCGCCCTCCCCGCGCCCTGGCCGCGTTGAGCGCCGCCGCCGTCTCGGCACTTACCGAGCCGGTCTCCGCATGCATCTTGTGGCCGGCCGTGTCGTCGGCCTTCACCGGCAGGAAGGTGCCGGCGCCGACATGCAGTGTGACGAAGCGGCGCTCGATGCCCTTGGCGTCGAGCGCGGCAAACAGCGCTGGCGTGAAATGCAGCCCGGCGGTGGGGGCAGCGACCGCGCCCTCTTCCCTGGCATAGATGGTCTGGTAGTCGGCGCGGTCGCGCTCGTCGTCGTCGCGCTTCGAGGCGATATAAGGCGGCAGCGGAATGTGGCCGACGGCATGCAGCGCCTCATCGAGGAACGGCCCGGAAAGGTCGAAACCGAGCAGCGCCTCGCCTGCCTCGCCCTTTTCGAGCACCGTCGCGTCGAGCTGGCCCAGGAAGCAGGAACTGCCGTCATGACCGAAATGGATGCGGTCGCCGGCGGCGATGCGCTTGCCAGGCCGCATGAAGGCCTGCCAGCGGTCCGGCGCCACGCGCATATGCAGCGTCGCCTCGACCTGCGCCACCGCCTCGCCGCGCTTGCGCATGCCCTTCAGTTGCGCCGGGATGACCTTGGTGTCGTTGAACACCAGCACGTCGCCTTGCCTTAGCAGCGAAGGCAGGTCGCGGACAATGCGGTCCTGCAATGGTTCGCCCGGCTCGACGACCAGCAGCCTGGCGCTGTCGCGCGGTTCCGCCGGACGAAGCGCGATGCGCTCCTCCGGCAGCTCGAAGTCGAACAGGTCGACACGCATCAGAAAAGCCGAATGAGCAGCGCCCCGGCGAGCAGCATTACCGCGCCGGCGACGCGGCCGAGCGAGATTTCGCGCACCGCCACGCCAAGGAAGCCGACGCGGTCGATCAGCATGCCGGCGAGCAACTGCCCGGCGACCAGGAAGGCCATCAGGGCCGCAGCGCCGATGCGTGGTGTCAGAATGGTGGAGAGCGTGACATAGAAGCCGCCGAGCATGCCGCCGGCGATGAACAGCCAGGGCGCCGGCGCCTTCCAGTCGAGCGAAATGCCCTGCAACCTCACCACCGCGAAGGCAATGATGCCAAGGACGATGGCGCCCGACAGGAACGAAAACGCCGCGGCGGCCACGGGAAGGCCGAGGCCGCGCGCCAGTTGCGAATTGATCGGCGCCTGGATGGCGATGAAGGCGCCGGACAGGATGCCGAGCAGGGACCAGACTGCGCCCATCATCGTTATGCCCTTACTTGACGTCGGCCGCGACCTTCAGCGACACGATCTTGTCGGGATCCTGCACCGGCTCGCCGCGCTTGATCTTGTCGACATTTTCCATGCCCTCGATGACCTGGCCCCACACCGTGTACTGGCGGTTGAGGAAGGCGGCATCGTCGAAGCAGATGAAGAACTGCGAATTCGCCGAGTTCGGGTTCTGCGCCCGAGCCATCGAGCAGGCGCCGCGGCCATGATTGGCGTTGGAGAACTCGGCCTTGAGGTCCGGCTTGTCGGACCCGCCCATGCCCGCGCGCGACGGCGCATAGGTCGGCTTCGAGGAGTTGCCGAACTTGACGTCGCCGGTCTGTGCCATGAAGCCGTCGATGACGCGGTGGAACACGACGCCGTCATAGGCGCCCTCACGCGCCAGTTCCTTGATGCGGGCGACGTGGCCGGGGGCCAACTCGGGATACATTTCAATGACGACCTTGCCCTTGGTCGTTTCCATGATCAGCGCGTTCTCGCGATCCTTGATCTCAGCCATGTCGGAAATCCTTTTTGAAAATTGAGGGGTTTATTTGACGTCGGCGGCGATGCGAACCTTGATCATGCGGTCGGGGTCGCTGACCGTGCCGTTGTCGGCCTCGTCGCCCTTCTTGATCTTGTCGACGAGGTCCATGCCGCCGACCACCTTGCCGACGATGGTGTACTGGCCGTCGAGGTTCGGCGCCGGCGCGAACATGATGAAGAATTGCGAGTTGGCCGAATTCGGGTCCTGCGACCGCGCCATGCCGACCACGCCGCGCGTGAATTGCTCGCTCTGCGAGAACTCGGCCGGCAGATCGGGAAGATCGGAACCACCGGTGCCGACGGCTTGCGGGTCGAAACCCTTCTTCATGTTGCCGAACTTTACGTCGCCGGTCTGCGCCATGAAGCCGTCGATGACGCGGTGGAAGGCGACATTGTCATAGGCGCCGTCGCGCACCAGCTTCTTGATCTGCGCGACATGCTTGGGCGCCAGATCGGGGCGCAGCGTAATCGTCACGTCGCCATCCTTGAGCGTGATGATCATGGTGTTTTCCTTGTCGGCAGCGACGGCCGGCACTGATGCCGAGAAAAGGGATGCCGCGAAAAGGCCGGCAAGCACGACAAGGAACGAAGCGAGCTTCTTCAGCTGCATAGGGATCTCCGGGAAAACCTATTTGGTGAACTTGGCCGTAAGCGCCCCGGCGACAGCCGCCGGCACGAATGGACGAATGTCGCCGCCCATCGAGGCAATCTGGCGCACGAGTGTGGCGGTAATGGTGCGCACCGAGGGACTCGCCGGCAGAAAAACCGTCTGCAGTTCCGGCGCCATCGTCTCGTTCATGCCGGCCATCTGCATTTCGTAGTCGAGATCGGTGCCGTCGCGCAGGCCGCGGATCATGATCGAAGCGCCCTGCTTGCGAGCAGCGTCGATGACCAGCCCGTCGAAGGCAACGACCTTGATGCGACCGCTGTCCTTGCCGAATTCGGCCTTGGTTGCCGCCTCGATCAGTTCCACGCGTTCCTCGAAGGAAAACAACGGCTTCTTGCCTGGATGGATGCCGATCGCCGCATAGACGGTGTCGGCCACCGCCAGCGACGCCTTGAGCACGTCAAGATGGCCGTTGGTCAGCGGGTCGAATGAGCCGGCGTAAAGGGCGGTGCGTTCGGTCATGGCAGGCTTCTAGAGCAATTCCAGGAAAAGTGTGAGCGGTTTTCCGTCCGGAATTGAGCAAAGACAAAAAGATAGAGCGGTTCGCTGTTATCTTGAAACGGTGAAACGCTCTAGCGAACCTCTCAGAAAAAGGCAAATCCGATAGGTTGGCCCACCGTGAACCTTTTTGCGCCGATGAACGACAGATGAACGCGGCAATCACGAACATTTCACGCAGCGTCCACTAGGTTGCCGCTTCAAGGGACGAAACAAAATCCCCATCTCGTCGTTGTAAGCCCAGGAGAACACGCAAATGCTGATCTACATGCTTGCCACAGCAATGACCATCGTGATGCTCATCGCGACCGCCTTCGGGTTGCATCAGGAAGCAGCGCGGGTGCGCGTCAAGGCCAACACCAAGCGCCTCGATGGTTTCGCCCACCGCAACGTCTACCGTCGCCACTGATCCCCGTCATGATCGATCCGGCCCAACGGGCCGGTTGAGCCGGACGAAATCTATTCGCTCCCGCCCGTATCGTCCGCACCAGCCTCGCTCGAAGCCACGTCTTCCGCTTCTTCGTCCGACTGCGGCTCCGAAATCCGCTCCACAGAGACGACCTTTTCGCCTTCGGCCGTGTTGAAGATCGTCACGCCCTTGGTGGCGCGGCTGGCAAAGCGTATGCCGTTGACCGGCACCCGGATGACCGTGCCGCCGTCCGAAACCAGCATGATTTGATCGTCATTGCCGACCGGGAAGGTCGCGACCAGCCGGCCGATCTCGGCCGTCTTGGAAACGTCGGTGGCGCGAATGCCCTTGCCGCCGCGCCCCGTCAGGCGGAAATCATAGGACGACGAGCGCTTGCCGTAGCCATATTCGGTCACCGTCAGCACGAATTGCTCGTGCGCCTTCAGCTTTTCATAGTCATCGTCGGAAAGCTCCGCCTCCTCGCCGATCTCCTCATTGGTCAGCGAAATCTCATCTTCCTCGCCGGTCGTTCCGACGGCAAGCCGCCTTTCAGCCGCCGCACGCTTCAGATAGGCGGCGCGTTGTGCGGGTGACGCATCGACATGCTCGATGATCGACATCGAGATGATGCGGTCGGTCTCGGCCATGCTTATGCCGCGCACACCGACGGAATTGCGGCTCTGGAAGACGCGCACGTCGGAGACCGGGAAACGAATGCACTGGCCGGAATTCGCCGTCAAAAGCACGTCGTCATTGTCGGTGCAGGTCTCGACGCCGAGGATCTCGTCGCCCTCTTCCTCCAGCTTCATGGCGATCTTGCCATTGCGGTTGACCTGGACGAAGTCGCTGAGCTTGTTGCGGCGCACGGTGCCACGCGTAGTGGCGAACATCACGTCGAGATCGCCCCAGCTGGTCTCGTCCTCCGGCAGCGGCATGATCGTGGTGATACGTTCGCCCTGCTCTAACGGCAGCATGTTGATCAGCGCCTTGCCGCGCGATTGCGGATTGCCGATCGGCAGCCGCCAGACCTTTTCCTTGTAGACGATGCCGCGCGAGGAGAAGAACAGCACGGGCGTGTGCGTGTTGGCCACGAACAGCCTTGTGACGAAATCCTCTTCCTTGGTCGACATGCCGGAGCGGCCCTTGCCGCCGCGGCGCTGCGCCCGGTAGAGCGACAGCGGCACGCGCTTGATGTAGCCGGAATGGCTGACGGTGACGACCATGTCCTCGCGCTGGATCAGGTCCTCGTCTTCCATGTCCGCGCCGCCCTCGGAGAGCTCGGTGCGGCGCGGCGTTCCGAACTCGTCGCGGACCGCGATCAGCTCGTCCTTGACGATCTGCTGGATGCGCACGCGAGACGACAAAATGTCAAGGAAATCAATTATCTCGGCGCCGATCTTGTTCAACTCGTCGGCGATCTCGTCGCGGCCGAGCGCGGTCAGGCGCTGCAGGCGCAGGTCGAGGATGGCGCGCGCCTGTTCCTCGGAGAGGTTGTAGGTGCCGTCCTCGTTGATGCGGTGACGCGGGTCGTCGATCAGCTTGATCAGAGGCGCGACGTCGTGCGACGGCCAGCGCCGCTCCATCAACTGCTCGCGCGCCGTCTGCGGATCGGGCGCGGTGCGGATGAGCTTGATCACCTCGTCGATATTGGCGACCGCAATCGCAAGGCCGACAAGGACATGGGCGCGCTCGCGCGCCTTGCGCAGCAGGTATTTGGTTCGGCGGCTGATCACCTCCTCGCGGAAAGCGACGAAGGCTTTCAGCATGTCGATCAGCGTCATCACCTCCGGCTTGCCGCCGTTGAGCGCCACCATGTTGGCGCCGAACGACGTCTGCAGCGGCGTGAAGCGGTAAAGCTGGTTGAGGATGACGTCGGCGACGGCCTCGCGTTTCAGCTCGATGACGACCCGGTAGCCCTGGCGGTCGCTTTCGTCGCGAATGTCGGAGATGCCGTCGATGCGCTTCTCGCGCACCAGTTCCGCCATCTTCTCGATCATCGCCGCCTTGTTCACCTGATAGGGAATCTCGGTGACGACGATGGATTCACGGTCGTTTCCGCGCCTTTCGATCTCGACGCGGCCGCGCATGACGATCGAGCCGCGGCCGGTGGAATAGGCGCTGTAGATGCCGGAACGGCCAAGCACGATGCCGCCGGTCGGGAAATCCGGGCCGGGCACGATTTCCATCAGTGCCGGCAGGTCGATGGCCGGGTTGTCGATGATCGCCATCGCCCCGTTGCACACTTCGGCTAGGTTGTGCGGCGGAATGTTGGTGGCCATGCCGACGGCGATGCCGCCCGAACCGTTGACCAGAAGGTTGGGGAAGCGCGCCGGCAGCACCCTCGGCTCTTGTTCGGCGCCATCATAATTGTCCTGGAAATCGACCGTTTCCTTGTCGATATCCTCCAGGAGCTCATGCGCGACCTTGGTGAGCCGTGACTCGGTGTAGCGCATGGCCGCGGGCGGATCGGCGTCGATGGAGCCGAAATTGCCCTGCCCGTCGATCAGCGGCACGCGCAGCGACCAGTCCTGCGCCATGCGAACCAAGGCGTCATAGATCGAGGCGTCGCCATGCGGATGGTATTTACCCATCACGTCGCCGACGATGCGCGACGATTTCACATGCTTGCGGTTCCAGTGGTAACCGCCTTCCTGCATGGCGTAGAGGATGCGGCGGTGCACGGGCTTCAGGCCGTCGCGCACGTCGGGCAGCGCGCGGCTGACGATCACGCTCATGGCGTAATCGAGATAGGAGCGTTGCATCTCCTCGATGATCGAAATCGGCTCGATGCCGGTGGGGCCGCCATCCGGCCCGCGCGGTGTCTTCTGGTCGGTCAAATCAGGTCACAATCCAGTCGGGAATCACTGCATGCTTATATAGGAAGCCTTGCCGAAACTCCAATGTCGGCCGGACTTTTCCAGAGACAATTTTGATGGTAATTTCAAATGGATACCGCTGATTGCGACGATATGGCCACCGTCGTTTTCGCCGTCATGCGGCAAGGTCGGCGATGGATCGGGCAAAAACCGCAACTGGTGTGAAGCTGGCCTCATGGCTACCCATGCGGGCCCTCAGCGGCTGGAGCGTCAAGGACCTCAACGGCGATCTGTCGGGCGGCATCACGCTGGCCGCGATCGCCATTCCCGAGCAGATGGCGACGGCGCGCCTTGGCGGTTTCGCGCCGCAGATCGGCTTTTTCACTTTCGTCGCCGGCTCTGTCGCCTTCGCGCTGCTCGGCGCCAACCGCCAGCTGTCGGCCGGCGCGGATTCGACGATCACGCCCTTGTTCGCCGGCGGTCTGGCGCTGATCGCCACCTCAGGCTCACCGCATTACCTAGCGCTGGCGGCCATGCTGGCCCTGATGGCGGGGCTGCTGGTGGCGCTCAGCGGCGTCTTCCGTCTCGGCTGGATCGCCGATCTGCTGTCCGTGCCGGTCACGACGGGTTTCCTCGCCGGCATCTCGGTCCATATCATCGTCTCGCAACTGCCTTCCTTGCTCGGCCTGCCGGCCGAAAGCGGCGAGACGGTGCGGCGGGTCGGCGAGATAGCCGCCAATATCCACCTCACCAATCCCTGGAGCCTGGCAATCGGCCTTGGTGTCTTCGCCATCGTCTTCGCCGCCGGACAGGTCAGCGCGCGGATCCCGGCGGCGTTGATCGGCATGGTCCTGGCGACGCTTGGCGTCGTCGCCTTCGATTTGAGGAACCGTGGCGTCGAGGTGCTCGGCGCCTTGCCGAACGGGTTGCCGGCCCCAGGCGTGCCGACCGCCGACTTCCAGGATGCCCGGGCACTTGTTCCGCTGGCGCTGCTGATCGCCATCGTCGTCATGGTGCAGACAGCGGCCACGAGCCGCTCGTTTGCTTCCCAAAACGGCGAAGCGCCAGACGTCAATCGCGACTTTGTCGGCGTCGGCGCGGGCAGCATCGTGGCCGCCCTGTTCGGCGCCTTTGCCGTCAACGCCAGCCCGCCGCGCACGGCCATCGTCGCCCAGACCGGCGGCCGCTCGCAGCTGTCGGGCCTGATCGCGGCGGCTATCGTTCTGGCGCTCAGCATCTTTGGGGGAACACTGCTGGCCAATGTACCGCAGGCGGCCCTTGCCGGCGTGCTGATGTTCGTGGCCCAGCACATCCTGCGCTGGAGAATCGCCGTTAACGTATATCACCAGGCGCCGGGCGAGTTCGCGCTGATCCTGATCACCATGATCGCCATCGTCGTCCTGCCGATCGAAACCGGGGTCGCGATCGGCATCGGTCTGTCGCTGCTGCACGGCATCTGGGGCTCGACGCGCACGGAGCCGATCGAGTTGGCGCAGGTGCCGGGCACCTCGGTCTGGTGGCCGCCCAGTAGTGCCAGCACGGACGAGCAGCAGCCCGGCGTGCTGGTGGCGGCGTTTCAGGCGCCGCTTTCCTTCGTCAATGCCGACCGTTTCAAGCGCGGCCTCATCGACCTGATCGACGCCAGGAGCGAGGACGTGAGGCTGGTGGTGCTGGAGGCCAGCAACATCGTCGAGATCGACTACACCGCCGCCCAGGCGCTGATCGACACCATCCGCCATTGTCGCGACAAAGGTGCGGTCTTTGCTATCGCGCGCATGGAATCGCTGCGCGCGCAGGCGGCGCTGACGCGGTTCGGCATCGTCGACATCGTCGGCGCTGAACGGATATTCCACAGCGTCGACGCGGCGATCAAATCACTTGGTCCGAGGAAACCGCAGCTCAAGGAACAGGACAGCATGCCATGATCGACTCCCGACGGGCAGCAGCAGGCCTTTTCAGCCAACGCGCCGGGCGCGATAGGCGCCCGGCGCCTCCCCAATCTCGCGCCGGAACCGGCGATTGAAAGTCGAGAGATCGTTGAAGCCTGCGTCGAAAGCGATGGCCGAGATCGTTGCATCCGAGCTGCGCAGGCGCACGGCGGCACGATGCAGCCTTGTCCTCAGCAGGAACTGATAGGGCGTCATGCCGGCCACATGCCGGAAGATGCGTAGGAAATGATACGGGCTCGTCGCCGTGGCGCCGGCAAGCTCGGCCAGCGAGAGCGGCCGCTCGGCATTGAGCTCGATCAGCCGCACCGCTTCGGCAACGCGTTTCTGATCGCGGCGGCTTGGTGTCCGCGCCGTTCTGAAAGAACCGGCGGCAGCCCCGACCACCGCGCCGGCAAGGCGCAGGCCGAGTTCCTCGAACGCCTCGTTGTCGCTGCTTTCGCGCGCAGCCTCCGCCTCGG
This sequence comes from Mesorhizobium sp. M2A.F.Ca.ET.043.05.1.1, assembly GCF_003952445.1. Lineage (NCBI taxonomy): Bacteria > Pseudomonadati > Pseudomonadota > Alphaproteobacteria > Hyphomicrobiales > Phyllobacteriaceae > Mesorhizobium > Mesorhizobium sp. M2A.F.Ca.ET.043.05.1.1. The sequence goes on along the minus strand of NZ_CP034446.1, from coordinate 1,485,776 downwards.
CCAGCAAAGGCGCCAGCACCGGCAAGGGCGGCAGGCGCGGATCGGCGAAGCCCAGCCGCTTCGCGCCCGGCAGTTCGGCCACGACGCGTTCCAGATAGGCTGGCGAAAAATGGAAGGAAAGGCAGCGGTCACCGGCGCCGTGCTCATGCCCGCATTCATAGCAGGCGCCGGGATTTCCGAGCAGGATGGCACCCGGCGCCAGCATCGCCGTGCCCTGGCGCGTGCGGTAGCGGAAGGTGCCATTGGTTACCGCGGCAACGCAGAAGCTGCGATGCTCCTCCTCGAACGGCCTGTCGCCCGCGGCGGCGGTACACACCACGTCGGACACCTGCCAGCCAGATCCGGAAGCCAGAGTTCTCTGCGCTGTCGTCATGCCCGAAGGATAGCAATTTTTCCCAAGCGACGAACCCCGCCTGCCCCTATTGCTTGCCCTCTCCTGACAAACGAGACAGCAACCATGGCCAATCCCTTTGCCGAAGCCTTGCACAGCGACGGCCCCATTCCGGACCTCGCCGAAAGGCTGAAGCTCTACGGCCGCTTCATCGGCGCCTGGACTTTCGATGCCACGCGCATTCTAGAGGACGGCACAAAGCTCACCGGTCGCGGCGAGGTGCATTTCGGCTGGGTTCTGGAAGGCAGGGCCGTGCAGGACGTCTGGATACTGCCCGCCCGCGACGCAGGTCCCTCCCCGTCGCTCGGACCGTGGACCTTCTACGGCACGACATTGCGCGTCTACGATCCCGGCGCCGACGCCTGGCACATCTTCTGGAGCGACCCGCGCAATCAGTACTACAGCCGGCAGCTCGGCCGCGCCGAGGGCGACACGATCGTGCAGGTCGGCGCCGACGGAACCGGCGCGTCGGTACGTTGGAGCTTTTCGCGCATCACCGAAAACTCGTTCCGCTGGCTGGGCGAGCGCTCGCATGATGGCGGCGCGACCTGGCGCTTGGAGGTCGAATTCCTGGCCCGGCGCGTGGGTTAGAGCTGATGGCTACCGAAGATCGCAGCGGCACAAAGCAAGAGCCGTAGCGATCCTTCGCGCCTGCCTTCACAGTTTCGCGCGCAGCATTTCCCCTCCCGCCTGTTTCCACCGCCCGGGCTTTGCTCTACCAATTGCGGAGGCTGGGCTTCGCCTGGCGGGAGGGGCCAGCGATGCCGAGTTTCGACAGCCTGTTCAACGCCTTCGTCACCATACTGGTGACCATCGACCCGCCGGGGCTTGCGCCGCTCTTCCTCGCCGTGACGCGAGGCATGAACCGAGAGGAGCGCCAACAGGTCTCGGTGCGCGCCTCGGTGATCGGCTTTCTGGTCATGGCGCTGTTCGCGGTTGCCGGCGCCTCGATCCTGTCGGTGTTCGGCATCACGCTGCCGGCCTTCCGCGTCGCCGGCGGCTTTCTCTTGTTCTTCATCGCCTTCGAAATGGTGTTCGAGCGCCGCCAGGACCGCAAGGAGAAGATCGGCGACGTCGCCATCACCAAGGACATGATCCACAACATCGCCGCCTTCCCGCTGGCGATCCCGCTGATCGCCGGCCCCGGCGCGATCTCGGCGACGGTGCTGTTGTCGGGACATTTCGAAGGCTTTGCGGCTCAAGCCGCGCTGGTCGGCATCATCTTCCTCTGCCTCGTCATCACCTATCTGGTGTTCGTGCTGTCGGAACGCATCGACCGCATCCTCGGCCAGACCGGCCGCTCGATCCTGACCAGGTTGCTCGGCGTGATCCTGGCGGCCTTGGCGGTCCAGTTCGTTGCCGACGGCGTCAGGGCGCTGATGGCGGTCTAAGCGGCTGCGAAGCAGCCCACCTACTGCCCTACTGCCCTACTGCCCTACTGCCCTACTGCCCTACTGCCCTACTGCCCTACTTCACCCCCGTCTCGACCACCTCGAAATCATGCGTGATCGTCGCCGTCTTCGCCATCATCGCGCTGGCCGAGCAATATTTCTCGATCGACAGGTCGATCGCACGCTTCACCTTGTCATGCGAGAGCGCGCGGCCCTTGACGATGAAATGCATGTGGATGCGGGTGAACACTTTGGGGTCGGTCTCGGCCCGGTCGGCGTCGAGCTCCACCACGCAATCCTCGACTGCCTCGCGGCCTTTCTCCAGGATATGCACGACGTCATAGGCCGAGCAGCCGCCGGTGCCGATCAGCACCAGTTCCATCGGGCTCGGTCCAGGCGTCTTGCCATCCGGCCCATGCGCCGTGCCCAGCACGACCTTATGCCCGCTGCCGGATTCGCCGACAAAGGTGCGTTCCTCGACCCATTTGACGCGTGCTTTCACGGTGGTCTTCCTTGAGAAATTCAGGTCCGCGCTAAGGCCTGTTGAGATTCAGGTCAGGCCGCGCCGAAAATGGCGGGTTCCGAGAACCGGCCTACGCCGGCCGAAGCCCTCACAACTGTCTCGCTCTATGAAGGCTACTGCCGGCGAACGATAGATGGCTAAAGCGGCAAAGGCCGCGAAGGCATGCCATGGAATGGGAGGCGGCGCCGACGAAAGCGGTCCGAGCGACATCGCCTTCCCCTAAACGATCATGTCGAGACGCTTAGAACGGGATCTCGTCGTCCAGCTCGCGCGACGCGCCGCCGCCCTTGGAGCCGCCGCCACCGCGGCTGAAGCCTTCGTTCGGGCCGGACTGGCCGAAATCCGAGCCACGGCTGCTGCCGCCGGAATAATTGCCGACCTGGCCGCCGCCGCCCTCGCCGCGCGCGTCGAGCATCTGCAGTTCGCCGCGGAATTTCTGCAGCACCACCTCGGTCGTGTAGCGGTCATTGCCGGTCTGGTCCTGCCATTTGCGGGTCTGCAGCTGGCCCTCGACATAGACCTTCATACCCTTCTTCAAATACTGCTCGGCCACCTTGGCGAGCTGATCGTTGAAGATCACGACATTATGCCACTCGGTCTTTTCCTTGCGCTCGCCCGAATTCTTGTCGCGCCAGCTTTCCGAGGTGGCGACGCGGATGTTGACGACCGGATCGCCAGAATTCAGGCGGCGGATTTCAGGGTCCGCCCCGAGATTGCCGACCAGAATGACCTTGTTGACGCTACCCGCCATCGTACTTCTCCGCGCTCATCCGAAACAAATTTTAAGTCGCTCACCTTACAGCCTCAGGGTCGCCCATGCCCGTAAAGGCTGGCTTTTCCCACAAGGTTTTTGTTCCTCTTTCGTTCTAGCATAACCGATGCTTCTGTCAAGGAATGTCAGCAAGAGGTAGTGTCCTGGTGTGGGAAACGAAAGGGGATATCTCCGAATGAACACCCTGACACATGAGGATCAGCCGCGCGAACTTTGGCGGACCGGAGTGGAGACGCGGATGCGTGTTGCCGCCGCCAACGGCGCGGCCGAGCTTTGCATATTCGAACAGTGGGTCGAACCGGCAACCGGTGCGCCGACCCATTCGCATTCGGTAGAAGAAGTGCTGACAGTGATTGCCGGCGAGGCCGAAATGTGGATCGAAGACAGGCGAGCAGTACTGACTGCGGGGCAGTCGCTGATCATCCCGGCGCATCGCAGGCATGGCTTTCGCAACATTGGGTCCGGCATGCTCCACATCCATGCCGTGCTCGCATCGCCGATCTTCGAAGCAAGCTTCGACGGAGCCGCGAATCCGGTGAAGCGCTGGACATCATAAAAACAGCGCTTGCCAAATCAATAAGTATCGACTTATGCTTTCCGCATGATCGAAGCAGAAATTTTCCGGGCGCTCGCCGACCCCACCCGTCGCGCCGTCTATGAGCGGCTGACCGCCAGCGAGATGAGCGTGAGCGAGCTGCGCGCCGGCATGAGCGTGTCGCAGCCGGCGGTCTCGCAGCACCTTGCCGTGCTGCGCGGCGCCGGCTTGGTGGTCGAGCGCCGCGCCGGCCGCAACGCCTATTACCGAGCCGATCCGCAAGGGCTCGACCCGCTGCTCGGCTGGATCGACCGCTACCGCGCCTTCTGGCCGGAACGCATCGAGAAGTTGAAGACGGTTCTGAAGGGAATGGACCAATGACCAAGGCAGAGAACCCGACAGCGGCAGAGGCCCCGCTCAGCTTCGAATGCGAGCTTGCCGATCCGCCTGAAAAGGTCTGGCGGGCGCTGACCGAGCCGGAACTGCTGGCCGCCTGGATGATGCCGAACGACATCAAGGCTGAAGCCGGCAGCCGCTTCACCTTTGCCGGACCGGATGCGCCGATCGAATGCGAGGTGCTGGAAGCCGAGCCCGGCCGGCTGCTGCGCTATTCCTGGCGCGAGCGGCCCGCCGACAAGGACGCTGACCAGCTTCCCGCCTTTGACAGCATCGTCACCTTCACGCTGGCCCGCACAGCTTCCGGAGGCACGCATCTTCGGATCGTCCATGATGGCTTCGTCCCGTTGGCGGAGCCTGTTCTAGCCATCGCTGGCGCCGGCTGCGGGCTTTCGCTTCATGCGCGTAAGAACCCGATCGCCGCCAATGCGCCCTGCATGATGTTGCGCGCGGCCTGATGAGAGGATACCCGTCATGAGCATTGCCAATCTGGTGCCGATGGTCATCGAGCAGTCGAGCCGCGGCGAACGTTCCTTCGATATCTTTTCGCGGTTGCTGCGCGAGCGCATCGTCTTCATCAACGGCGAGATCAACGACAATGTCTCGGCGCTGGTCTGCGCCCAGCTGCTGTCGCTGGAATCCGACAATCCCGACAAGGAGATCTCGCTCTACATCAACTCGCCCGGCGGCATGGTGACCAGCGGCTTCGCCATATACGACACGATGCAATACATCTCCTGTCCGGTGTCGACGGTCTGCATGGGCTTCGCCGCCTCAATGGGCTCGTTTCTCCTGATGGCGGGCTCCCCGGGACGCCGCATCGCGCTGCCCAACACCAGGATCGTCCTGCATCAGCCGCTTGGCGGTTTCCAGGGGCAGGCTTCCGACATCCAGCGCCACGCCGAGGACATCGTGCGCACCAAGCAGCATATGACGGAGCTCTACGCCAGGCATTGCGGCCGCACCTACGAGGAAGTGGAGCGCACGCTCGACCGCGACTACTTCATGAGCGCCGCGGAAGCGAGGGACTGGGGCCTCGTCGACCACGTCTACGACACGCGCAAGAAGGCCGCCTGACATCGCGGGCCAGACGCGCGGCAATTTGATCGCCGCGCGTCTGGCCTCACTCCAGCCGCGTCCCTATAGTCCGCGCATGATCAGGTCCGTTCATTTATGTGCTGCCCTCGCCGCTCTTGCCGGCGCCTTGATGGCCGGCACCGCGCTGGCCGACGACAGCCCGTCGCAGAAACTGCCCGGCGTCAGCGGCGACTATCGCATCGCCAAACCGGCGCCGCAGCCGGAACCCGATGACGCGCAGCCGGCCGGCAGCGACGGCTCGTTCAAGATCGGCAACACCGATGTCAGGATCGGCGGCAGCATAACGATCGACATGGCAACGGGCGGCATGAAGCTACCGAACCACTGATCGCGGCCGCGGGTTGAGCGCCCCACAAAATGTAAGCCCCATCCCTGCTGTGCAGACGGATGGGGCTTCATGGATCTGAAATCCAACTTTAGCCGGGAGTGGACTGCCGGCGTTCTGTTTCGGATGCAACGCGGCATTCAACCGACGATCCGACTATGGTCTCTGATTGTAGGGAATCGGCAAGTCACGGTTTGTCGGGCTGGCGTTTCAAGTCTGCCCTGGCACTTATGCCCGCCGCGGCTCCATCTCCGTGTGGAGCCTCAAGGGACTGTCCGGTGGCGTCATGCTCCGCTCCTGGGTCCGTTGCGACAATGTCGTTCGAAGCGCTAATCGCTATCGCCTGCGGCGTCTCGCAGGCCGCCTGTTGGGCGGCGAGGCCATCGAAAGACGGCCGGCTTCGTTGACGCCTTGGAGACTGCTCCCCTGGGTCCGCGACGTCAACCGTTGAATAGCCGGTTACGGAAAAATGTGATCGGTTGGAGGTTACGTGCGGGTAAGCCAAGCGGCTCTGTGGATCAACAAGGCGGCATAGGCGGCACTTGTCTCCACACCGTTTCGAACGACAGTTGAACGGTGATCAACGCAACTGTTTCCACAACGCTTTGTCAGGAGCGTGTTCGGCCTTTGTTCTTTCCGCTTGCCCGCTCGCGCGAAAGGCGGTTAAACCCATGATCGGCCTGTTCCGTCGAGATTGTGGCGTCTCTCGACGTGGCGGCAAAAATACCTACATAGGGGATGGCCGGGACAAACCCGCCCAATCCAGCAAATTCCAGATCTGAGGCGGCGACCGGCGATGGCCGACCATAAATATCTTTCCATTCGCGGGGCGCGCGAACACAATCTCAAGAATATCGATCTCGACCTGCCGCGCGACAGCCTGATCGTCATGACTGGACTGTCGGGCTCCGGCAAGTCGTCGCTCGCTTTCGACACCATCTATGCCGAGGGCCAGCGCCGCTATGTCGAGAGCCTGTCGGCCTATGCCCGGCAGTTCCTGGAGATGATGCAGAAGCCGGATGTCGACCAGATCGACGGCCTGTCGCCCGCCATCTCGATCGAGCAGAAGACCACCTCGCGCAACCCGCGCTCGACGGTTGGCACCGTCACCGAGATCTACGACTATATGCGCCTGCTTTTCGCGCGCGTCGGCATTCCTTATTCGCCGGCAACCGGCCTGCCGATCGAGAGCCAGACCGTCAGCCAGATGGTCGATCGCGTGCTGGCGCTGGAGGAAGGCACCCGCCTCTATCTGCTCGCGCCGATCGTGCGCGGCCGCAAGGGCGAATACCGCAAGGAACTACTCGAGCTGCAAAAGAAGGGTTTTCAGCGCGTCAAGGTCGACGGCACCTTCTACGAGATCGCCGACGTGCCGGCGCTGGACAAGAAGTACAAGCACGACATCGACGTGGTGGTCGACCGCATCGTCGTGCGCGGCGATCTTGCGACTAGACTCGCGGATTCGATGGAAACGGCGCTGAAGCTCGCCGACGGGCTGGCTGTGGCCGAATTCGCCGACAGGCCGCTCGATGCCAGCCTGACCGGCGAGGACTCGGTCAACAAGTCGAAGAACGAGACGCATGAGCGCATCCTGTTCTCGGAAAAATTCGCCTGCCCGGTATCCGGCTTCACCATTCCCGAGATCGAACCGAGGCTGTTCTCCTTCAACAACCCGTTCGGCGCCTGCCCGACCTGCGACGGCCTCGGCAGCCAGCGCGCCATCGACCCCAACCTCGTCGTGCCGGACGAGAACGTCTCGCTGCGCGACGGCGCCATCAGCCCGTGGGCGAAGTCGACCTCGCCCTATTACGCGCAGACGCTTGAGGCGCTGGGCAAGGCCTATGGCTTCAAGCTCGGCGACAAGTTCAAGGATCTGAGCGCGCAGGCGAAAGAAGCCGTGCTGCATGGCACCGGCGAGCGCGAGATCACCTTCCAGTATGATGACGGCCTGCGCTCCTACAAGACCACCAAGACCTTCGAGGGCGTGATCCCCAATCTCGACCGGCGCTGGAAGGAAACGGAATCGGCCTGGATGCGCGAGGAGATCGAGCGCTTCATGTCGGCCACGCCCTGCCCCGCCTGCAACGGCTACAGGCTGAAGCCGGAAGCGCTGGCGGTGAAGATCGGCGGTAAGCATATCGGCGAGGTTACGGAACTGTCGATCCGCAAGGCGGATCAATGGTTCACCGACCTTCCGGCGCAGCTGAACGACAAGCAGAACGAGATCGCGGTGCGCGTGCTCAAGGAGATCCGTGAGCGGCTGCGCTTCTTGAACGATGTCGGCCTCGACTATCTGACGCTTTCGCGCAACTCCGGCACGTTGTCCGGCGGCGAGAGCCAGCGCATCCGTCTCGCCTCGCAGATCGGCTCCGGCCTCACCGGCGTGCTCTATGTGCTGGACGAGCCGTCGATCGGCCTGCACCAGCGCGACAATGCGCGTCTGCTCGACACGCTGAAGCACCTGCGCGACATCGGCAACACGGTGATCGTCGTCGAGCATGACGAGGACGCCATCCTGCATGCCGATTACGTCGTCGACATCGGTCCGGCCGCCGGCATCCATGGCGGCCGCGTCATCGCGCAAGGCACGCCGCAGCAGATCATGGCGACGCCCGCCTCGATCACCGGCAAGTACCTGTCGGGCGAGCTCGAAGTGACGACGCCGGCGGTGCGCCGCGAAGCCAAGAAGAACCGGCGCATCAAGGTGGTCGGCGCGCGCGGCAACAATCTGAAGAACGTGACGGCGGAGATCCCGCTCGGCACCTTCACCGCGGTCACCGGCGTATCCGGCGGCGGCAAGTCGACCTTCCTGATCGAGACCCTGTTCAAGGCGGCCTCGCGCCGCATCATGGGCTCGCGCGAGTATCCGGCCGAGCATGACCGCATCGAGGGGCTGGAGTTCCTCGACAAGGTCATCGACATCGACCAGTCGCCGATCGGCCGCACACCGCGCTCCAACCCGGCGACCTATACCGGCGCTTTCACGCCGATCCGCGACTGGTTTGCGGGACTCCCCGAAGCCAAGGCGCGCGGCTATCAGCCGGGGCGCTTCTCCTTCAACGTCAAGGGCGGCCGCTGCGAGGCCTGCCAGGGCGACGGCGTCATCAAGATCGAGATGCACTTCCTGCCCGACGTCTACGTCACCTGCGACGTCTGCCACGGCAAGCGCTACAACCGCGAGACGCTCGACGTGCTGTTCAAGGGCAAGTCGATCGCCGACGTGCTCGATATGACCGTCGAGGAAGGCGTCGAGTTCTTCTCGGCGGTGCCGGGCGTGCGCGACAAGCTGGTGACGCTGAACCAGGTCGGCCTCGGCTACATTCATATCGGCCAGCAGGCGACGACGCTGTCGGGCGGCGAGGCGCAGCGCATCAAGCTCGCCAAGGAATTGTCGCGCAAGGCGACCGGCAAGACGCTCTACATCCTCGACGAGCCGACCACCGGCCTGCACTTCCACGACGTGGCCAAGTTGCTCGAAGTGCTGCACGAGCTGGTCGATCAGGGCAACACTGTGGTGGTGATCGAGCACAATCTCGAGGTGATCAAGACCGCCGACTGGGTGCTCGACCTCGGCCCCGAGGGCGGCGACGGCGGCGGTGAGCTGGTGGCGTCTGGCACGCCGGAAGCGATCGTGCGCGAGAAGCGCAGCTATACCGGTCAGTTCCTGAAGGAGCTCCTTGAGCGGCGCCCCGGAGGCAAACGCGAAGCGGCCGAGTGATGGCAGGTAGCGGCCTGATCTCCATCGAAAGCCGCTTCGATGCCGTCGCGGCCATAGCTGCCGGGATGCAGAAGGTTGTCGCGAGCGCTGCCGGAGTCGACCAATCATGAGGCTGGCCCGCCCCGACGATCTCGCCGGCATCGTCGCGCTGACCACCGAAGCCTATGCGCCCTACACGGCCATCTTCGACGCGCCGCCGATCCCGGTCACCGAGGACCATGCGCCGCGCATCGAGCGCGGCGAGGTCTGGCTGCTGGAAGAAGACTCAACGCTCGCCGGATTGATCGTGCTCGAGCGTCATGCGGACCACGCCATGATCTTCAGCATCGCCGTTTCGCCGGCCTTCCAGGGCAGGAAGCTCGGCATCAGATTGCTCGACTTCGCCGACAAGCAGGCCCGGTCATGGGGCGTGCCGGAAGTGCGGCTCTACACCAATTCGCGCATGGCGCGGAACATCGCGCTCTATGCGGCGTACGGCTATCGTGAAACGGGTCGCCGCGCCAATCCATACAGACCAGGATGGACATTGGTCGACATGGTGAAGCCCGTCGACCGGGCAGCCTGATCGCAGGTTCAAACGGAGGAAGAAGACGATGACTGCCCAAGGAACGATCCGCTCGGGCATGGGCGGCTGGACTTTCGAGCCGTGGGATACCTCCTTCTATCCGGAGAAGCTCGCCAAGGCCAAGCAACTGCACTACGCCAGCCGCCAGGTGCCGAGCATCGAGGTCAACGGCACCTATTATTCCAGCTTCAAGGAACCGACTTTCGTCAAATGGGCCAACGACGCGCCGGATGGCTTCGTCTTCTCGCTCAAGGGCAACCGCTTCGTCACCAATCGCCGCGTGCTCGGCGAGGCCGGCGAATCGATGATGCGCTTCCTCGGCTCCGGCGTTGCCGCGCTCGGCGACAAGCTCGGCCCGATCCTGTGGCAATTCGCGCCGACCAAGAAATTCGACGCGGACGATTTCGAAGCGTTCCTGAAGCTTCTGCCCGAGAAACAGGACGGCGTGCCTTTGCGCCACGCACTGGAAGTGCGCCATGACAGCTTCATCGTGCCGGAGTTTCCAGCGCTCGCGCGCAAATACAACGCCGCGATCGTCTATGCCGACCACGCGAAGTATCCGGCGATCGCCGATGTCACCGGCGACTTCGTCTACGCCCGGTTGCAGACCGGCAGCGACGACAACCCCGACTGCTACACCCCGAAAGGTCTCGATGAATGGGCGGGCCGGGTGAAGACCTGGGCGCAGGGCAAGCAGCCCGCCGACCTGCCGCGCGTCGATCCCAAGACCGATGCGCCGGTCAAGCCGCGCGACGTGTTCGTCTACTTCATCACCGAAGGCAAGGTGCGCGCACCCTTCGGCGCCATGGCGCTGATGAAGCGGGTGGCGGCTTAGAGCTGCGAACCTCCACAGCGGCCGTTGTTCAAACGCCAGAGCTTTGTTCGGCGCGCCACGCGACGCTAATCGGCCGTTGGCTTGTCGGAACCTGCCGGCCGTCTTGACCGTTCTGTCTCAGCCGCCGACTGCGGGAGACCGCTGCGAAGTCGCAACAGCTGCCGAAGCTCGGAACGGGAACGCACCCACCTCGGGAACGCTTGCCAAGTCCTGCAGCCTTGGAAAAGAGCGAGGAAAGATGATCGTCATCCTCGGTGCCTTGCTTACCATTGCAGGCATCGTGTACATGGCAGGCGCCACTCTGAGGCGCGGACGACTGAGTGATCCAGCACCTCGTCCGATGCCGAACCTGGCAACATCGGCCCCGACATTGGAGCCGCGGCGGCGCGGACTCGGTTTTCTCGGCCTGTCGCAGAATTGGCCAGGTTTGGTGATGATGGCGATCGGCCTTGTCCTACTATTGTCGGTAGTGGTCCTATAACGCAGGAATCCTAGCATCTTCGCGGCGATCGTAACGTAATCGATACTTCCTTGCTCCATTATGGACCTACGTCAGGTTGCAGAAGCCTGGCGCCGGCAAGGACGCGCATGCTGCTCGACTACAACTCACTGCTTCTGGCCGTCGGCTTCTCCGCCGCTTGCCTCAGCCTCACCCTGTTCGGAACCTGGATGGCCGCCCGTTCCGACAAGTTCCTTTTGACCTGGGCAGTCAGCGTGCTGGTCGTGGTGTGCGAAGTCTTTGCCTACGACGCCTATATCAAGGCGCCAGGAACCGCCCTTGGCGTGCTGACGCTCGCGGTGCTGCTGCTGGGCTTCTCGGTCATGCTAGGTGCTGCCCATCAGTTCAGGACCAGGCGCTCGCCCCTGCCGCTTATCGCGCTCGGCGTCGGCATTTCCTGTGCCCTGGCGCTGCCTCCCATGGCGCTCGGCTATGACGGCCTGGGCTTCATGCTGGAGAATGCCCTGGCCGCGCTGCTCCTGTTCGGCACGGCGTATGAATATTGGCGGGGCCGCGCGGAGGCGCCCGTCCATCTCATCGGCGTGTCGCTGCTCTATTCACTGACCGCGGCATCCTTCGTGCTGTGCGCGGCCGTGCTGGCGTGGGATGGCAAACTGGTTCTCGGTCACGCGCCGAGCAACTGGGCGGAGGATCTGAGCCTCGTCATCGTGATCGCCTCCATGACCGGTATCGGCGCGTTGTCGCTGGCGCTCAACCAGGGTCGGCTCGCCCGCCACCATCAGCGCGAGGCGCAAACCGATGCCTTGACCGGCCTGCTCAACCGCCGCGCTCTGTTCGACCTGCATGGCAAGACGCCGGTCAGCGCCTTCACCGCTGTGGTCGTGTTCGACCTCGACGGCTTCAAGGCGATCAACGACCAGTTCGGCCATGCCGCCGGCGACGAAGTGCTGAGGGCCTTTGCCGAAGTGCTTTGCGACGGTCTGCGCCCGAACGACTCCGTCGCGCGCATGGGCGGCGAGGAGTTTGCCATGGTGTTGAGGCGCATTTTGCCCGAGGTGGCTGGAGCAACGGCCGAGCGTGTCAGGGCCGCGTTCGCCGCACGCACGATTGAGACCGAAACCGGCCCGTTGCGCTGCACGGTCAGCGCCGGCTTCGCCTTCGGCAGCACGGACGGCATGAGCTTCGACAAAGTGCTCAGCGCCGCCGACAAGGCGCTCTACGCCGCCAAGCGCGCCGGCCGCAATCGCGTCCTGGACTTCCGCCTCGCCGGATGACCTTTTCGGGCCTCCTGCTCACTCTCAGTGGTGAGCAATCACGTCGTTGAAGGCGTCAAGGTCGACATAAAAAACCTTGGTCATTTCGCCCAGCAGATCATCCTCGTCATAGCCTTGCGACATCAGGATGTTGATCGCGGTCATGATATCGACGCGCTCCGTGAGGCGCCGCTTCTGATAGTCTTCGACAAAACGTTCCATCGCCATCCCCTGGCAAAAGTCTTTTTGGACGCATTGACCGACAATCACTGCGGGGAAACCTAAGCGGGCTCGCTTGCGTGGACCTTGCGGGCAGTGTCCGCGCCTTCCCCCTCATTCGCGACTGGCACGGAAAGCGGCCGACTCACCAAGGCCAAGAAAGACTAGCATGGAGTATTGAGCGCGCCAGAGCCGTCGAACACTTCGTCATCCTTGGGCGCAGCGACGCGAAGCGGAGCGAAGACCCGAGGATCCATGCCGTTACTTGGAAGCGTTACTGATGGTGCAGAATTTGGAATGGCGCTGCGCAAAGAACCTATTCTGTAGCGCAGCACTCTTCGGCCAATTTCACGGAATGGACCCTTGGATCTGCGCCGCGTCGCTTCGCTCCTTGCTTCGCCCAAGGATGACGACGACGCGAGTTACACCGTGAGGAACTTCCGCACGTCCGCCCGGTCGAGGTCTTCCGCCGGACCCGTATGCACGATCTGGCCGCGATCCATGATGTTGACCTCGTCGGCTAGCTCGCGACAGAAGTCTAAATATTGCTCGACCAGAAGCACCGCGATCCCCGCCTGGTCGCGCAGATAGCGGATGGCGCGGCCGATATCCTTGATGATCGAGGGCTGGATGCCTTCGGTCGGCTCGTCGAGCACCAGGAGCTTCGGCCGCATCACCAGCGCTCGTCCGATGGCGAGCTGCTGCTGCTGCCCGCCGGAGAGATCGCCGCCGCGGCGGCCAAGCATCTGCTTCAGCACCGGAAACAGCTCGAAGACATGCGCCGGGATGTTGCGGTCCGCACGCCGCAGCGGCGCGAAACCGGATTCCAGGTTCTCGCGCACCGTCAGCAGCGGAAAAACCTCCCTGCCCTGCGGCACGAATGCGATGCCCGACCGGGCGCGGTCATACGCCGCGCTCCGGTCGAGCGCCTTCCCCTCGAAGGCAACGCTTCCGCTCGTCAGCCGGTGGTGGCCGACGATCGATCTCATCAAACTGGTCTTGCCGACGCCATTGCGGCCGAGCACGCAAGTGATCTTGCCGGAGCCCGCCTTCAGCGAAACGCCGCGCAGCGCCTGGGCGGCGCCATAGTGAAGCGTGGCATTGGAGACTTCGAGCATGCTCAGCCCCTTCTCCAGCGCTTCAGGAAAGCGAAATCGAAACGGTAGAACGGAACCCGCCAGACCATGCTCAGCGCCCCAGATAGACTTCGACGACGCGCTCGTCCGCCGAGACGAAATCAAGCGTGCCTTCCGAGAGCACCGAGCCCTCGTGCAGGCAGGTGACCTTGACGCCGAGCTCGCGCACGAAATGCATGTCATGCTCGACGACCACCACCGAGTGGTCGCGCGCGATGTCCTTGAGCAGGCGCGCGGTCTCCTCGGTTTCGGCATCGGTCATGCCGGCGACCGGCTCGTCGACGAGCAGCAGCTTCGGATCCTGCGCCAACAGCATGCCGATTTCCAGCCACTGCTTCTGGCCGTGGCTGAGATTGGCTGCGAGCTCGTCGCGCTTGTCGCCGAGACGGATGATGCCGAGTATGTCGTCGATGCGCCGCGCCTCGGCGGCGGAACGGCGATGGAACAGCGCCGGAAATATCGAACGCGGTCCCTTCAGCGCCAGCATCAGATTGTCCTCGACGCTGTGGCTCTCGAAGACGGTCGGCTTCTGGAATTTGCGGCCGATGCCCATCATGGCGATTTCGGCCTCGTCATGGCGGGTGAGATCGACCTGGCCGTCGAAGAAGACTTCGCCCTCGTCCGGCCGCGTCTTGCCGGTGACGATGTCCATCATCGTCGTCTTGCCGGCGCCGTTGGGCCCGATGATCGCCCGCATCTCGCCCCTGTCGAGCACCAGCGACAAATTGTTGATGGCGCGGAAGCCGTCGAAGGAAACCGAGACGCCGTCGAGATAAAGGATGGTGTTCGACTTGTTCATGTTCGCTCACTCCGCCGGCTGCGGCTCGGACCCGGTGGTCGACCAGGCGCCCGGCGTCTGTGCCGCGGAGCGAACGATCTTCGGCTGCGGCATCTCTGGATCGGCGCCGGCTTCCGCGGCAAGCGAGGCCGCGCGCAGCGCCTTGGCCCTGCCGCGCCAGCCGTCCCACATGCCCACGATGCCCTTGGGCAGCAGCAGCGTGACGGCGACGAACAGCCCGCCCAGCGCGAACAGCCAGAATTCCGGCAGCACGCCGGTGAACCAGGATTTGCCGGCATTGACGAGCAGCGCGCCGATGATCGGGCCGACGATGGTGCCGCGCCCGCCGACGGCGGTCCAGATCACCACCTCGATCGAATTCGCCGGATCGAATTCGCCGGGATTGATGATGCCGACCTGCGGCACGTAGAGCGCGCCGGCGATGCCGGCCATGATTGCCGAGACGGTGAAGGCGAAGAGCTTGACGTTCTCCGCCCGCCAGCCAAGGAAGCGGGTGCGGCTCTCGGCGTCGCGCACGGCCATCAGCAGCTTGCCGTATTTGGAACGCACGATGGCCGCGGTCACGAAGACGGCAAGCGCGAGCGTGACGGCGCTCGCCGCAAACAGCGCCGAGCGTGTCGCGTCCGCCTGCACGCTAAAGCCGAGAATGTCCTTGAAATCGGTCAGGCCGTTGTTGCCGCCGAACCCCATGTCGTTGCGGAAGAAGGCGAGCAGCAGCGCATAGGTCATCGCCTGGGTGATGATCGACAGATACACGCCGGTGACGCGGCTGCGGAAGGCGAACCAGCCGAACACGAAGGCAAGCAGGCCGGGCACGGCCAGCACCATCAGCGCCGCGAACCAGAAATGGTCGAAGCCGTACCAGAACCAGGGCAGCTCCTTGTAGTTCAGGAACACCATGAAGTCGGGCAGGATCGGATTGCCGTAGACGCCGCGCGAACCGATCTGGCGCATCAGATACATGCCCATCGCATAGCCGCCGAGCGCGAAGAAGGCGCCGTGGCCGAGCGAAAGGATGCCGCAATAGCCCCAGACGAGATCGAGCGCGAGCGCCAGCAGTGCGTAGCAGAGATATTTGCCGACCAGCGCCACGATGTAGGGCGGGATGTAGAAAGCGCTTTGCGGCGACACCGCGAGGTTGAGCAGCGGCACGATGATGGCTGCCGCGAGCAGCGCGACGACCGTAATGGCAATGCGGTGGTCGGCGGAAAAGAAGCGCTGCGCGATCATGCTTCCACCGCCCTGCCCTTCAACGCGAACAGGCCGCGCGGGCGCTTCTGGATGAACAGGATGATCAGCACCAGGACGACGATCTTGCCGAGCACCGCGCCGGCATAGGGCTCGAGGAACTTGTTGACGATGCCGAGCGAGAAGGCGCCGACCAGCGTGCCCCACAGATTGCCGACGCCGCCGAACACCACGACCATGAAGCTGTCGATGATGTAGCCGCGGCCGAGATTGGGCGACACGTTGTCGATCTGGCTGAGCGCCACGCCGGCGATGCCCGCAATGCCTGAGCCCAGCGCGAAGGTCAGCGCGTCGACCCAGGGCGTCTTGATGCCCATGGAGGCCGCCATGCGCCGGTTGGCGGTCACGGCGCGCATCTGCAGCCCCCAGGGCGTGCGCTTCATGACGTAGAGCAGGACGCCGAACACCGCTAGCGCGAACACCAGGATCCACAGCCGGTTCCAGGTAATCGCGAGCTGGCCGATGTCGAACGAACCCGACATCCAGGATGGGTTGCCCACCTCCTGGTTGGTCGGCCCGAAAATGGTCCGCACCGCCTGCTGCAGGATCAGCGAAACGCCCCAGGTGGCCAGCAGCGTCTCCAGCGGACGGCCATAGAGGAAGCGGATGATGCCGCGCTCGATCGCGAGCCCGACAAGCGCCGCGACCAGGAAGGCGAGCGGCAGCGCGATCACCAGCGACCAGTCGAACAGGCCGGGAAACGAGGTGCGGATCACCTGCTGGACGACGAATGTGGTATAGGCGCCGAGCATGACCATCTCGCCATGCGCCATGTTGATGACGCCCATGACGCCGAAAGTAATGGCGAGGCCGATTGCCGCGAGCAGCAGCACCGATCCGAGCGAGATGCCGTACCAGATGTTCTGCCCCGCATCCCAAAATGCCAGCGTCGAATTGATACTCGCGATTGCGGCCGTCGCCGCTTCCTTGACCGCTCCGGAGGCGTTGGCCTCGACGGAGGTGAGGAGCGAGAGCGCGTCGCGGTCGCCGCGGGCGCCGATCAAGGCAATTGCGGCGAGCTTGTCCGTATCGGGCTTGTCCGAAACCAGTATGGAAGCGCCACGCGCCTGCTCCAGCAAAGCCTTGACGCTCGCCACGGTTTCACTGGCGATCGCCGCGTCGAGCGGCTCGATGTTCGCAGCATCAGGTGTCTTGAACATGGTGTCGGCGGCGGCGATGCGGACAGTCGGATCCTTGGAACCAAGCGTCAGCGTGCCCAATGCATCGCGGATGGTGCGACGCAAGGTGTTGTTGACGCCGATCTGGGTTAAGTCATCTGCGGAAGCCTCGCCCGCTGCCTCGCCGCTCAGCGGGTCGAAAAGCTGGATGCTGTCGCTGCCTTCCTTGCCGACAAACACCATCGAGTCGGCGGCGCGAATGTAAAGATTGCCTTCCGCCAATGCAGCAAGCGGCCGTTCGACAGCCGGATCGCCTGTGGCTGTCAACTCGCGAACGATAACTCCAGTCTCGGAAAAGTCCGCAGCTGTCGCGAATTTGGCGATGATGGCACGCAGATCGGCTTCCGCAGCGCCCGAGGACGACAGCGTCGTCAGCAGGAACAAAAGCGTGAGGCCAATCGCACGGAAAATCTTCATCGGTATTTGGCGGCCCTTGAGGGTTTAATGGGCGTCCGGACGGTGGAGGAAACCGTCCGGACGCACGCAGTCTTGGGCTCGGACCTGATGGTCCAGCCCGGGAGGATCAGTTCGTGCCCTTGCCGCCGCACTTGCCGGTTTTGACATTGAAGTTGCCGCAGCTGAGCGGCGCGCGCCAATCGGAAATCAGGTCCTTGGAATCGGGCAGGTAGTCGGACCATTCGTCGCCCATCACCAGGCCGGGCGTCTTAGAGACCGTCTGGAACTGGCCATTGGCCTGGATTTCACCGATCAGCACCGGCTTCGTGATGTGGTGGTTCGGCATCATCGCCGAATAGCCGCCGGTCAGGTTCGGCACCGAAACGCCGACCATGGCGTCGATGACCTTGTCCGGATCGGTGGTGCCGGCCTTCTGGACCGCCTTCACCCACATGTTGAAGCCGATATAATGAGCTTCCATCGGGTCGTTGGTGGTGCGCTTGTTGTTCTTGATGAACTTGTGCCAGTCGGCGATGAACTTCTTGTTCTCGGGCGTGTTGACGCTCTCGAAATAGTTCCAGGCGGCGAGATGGCCGACCAGCGGCTTGGTGTCGAGACCGGCGAGCTCTTCCTCGCCAACGGAGAAGGCCATGACCGGGATGTCCTCGGCCTTGATGCCCTGGTTGCCGAGTTCCTTGTAGAACGGCACGTTGGCATCGCCGTTGACGGTCGAGACCACCGCGGTCTTCTTGCCGGCCGAGCCGAACTTCTTGATCGCCGAGACCTCGGTCTGCCAGTCGGAGAAGCCGAACGGCGTGTAGTTGACCATGATGTCCTCGGCCGGCACGCCCTTCGACTTGAGATAAGCTTCGAGGATCTTGTTGGTGGTGCGCGGATAGACGTAGTCGGTGCCCTCGAGCACCCAGCGCTTCACGGAACCGCCATCGGCGCTCATCAGGTAGTCGACGGCCGGAATGGCCTGCTGGTTCGGCGCAGCGCCGGTGTAGAAGACGTTGCGCTCGCTCTCCTCGCCCTCATACTGGACGGGATAGAACAGGATGTTGTCGAGCTCCGAGAACACCGGCAGCACCGACTTGCGCGACACCGAGGTCCAGCAGCCGAACACCGCCGCGACCTTGTCCTTCGAGATCAGCTCGCGCGCCTTCTCCGCGAACAGCGGCCAGTTGGACGCCGGGTCGACGACCACGGCTTCCAGTTTCTTGCCGAGCAGGCCGCCCTTGGCGTTCTGCTCGTCGATCAGCATCAGCATGACGTCTTTCAGCGTCGTCTCCGAAATCGCCATGGTCCCCGACAGCGAATGGAGAATACCGACCTTGATCGTGTCTTCCGCCGCTTTGGCGGAAGCCGACGCCAGCAGGCCAGCCGCGACGACGCCCGCCGACAGGATCTTTGTTATTTTCGCGAAGTTACCCCTCATATGACACGCTCCCAAGCTTGTGTTTGCACCGCATCATAGACTGTGCAAGCGACGTGCCAGACGGGAATGCGCGCAACGGAATTGCGGGATAACGATGCGATTACAGCCGGTTACCCAGTAGCCGGGAAACTTTTCGATCTGCCGCCCCCGACCAAGTTGAGAAAAGTTTACGCAGTGCTGCCTAGATTTTGCCCAAATGGTAAAACTGCCTTAAAATTCATCATGCAGGCAAAGACTGGCTGATCGGCCCTGTTGCAGGGCCATGGCGAAATGGGGCAAGGTCGCCGCGCAAACGAGCGACGTCATGACCCTGCGAACGATCCTGAGCTTCCTGCTTCTGCTGTCCGCCGCCGGCAGCGCGCAAGCCGATTTCACCGACGGCAAGCTGCCCGACGGCGCCTATCACTGCGAGGTCTACCTGCTCGGCCTGTTCCTCGATCTCGGCGTGATCACCATCAAGGGCAACCTCTATAGCGGCCCGGTGACCTTCGGCGCCGCGCCGCAAGCCTACGACTACCAGATGAACCCCAATGGCGAGATCACCTGGCTTGGCCCGCTCGGCGGCTACACCAGCGGCGGCAACTCGATCTCGATGACCCAGGCGACGCTCGACGACCCGAGCGGCCCCTCCTTCGACATCATCATGAAGCAGCAGGACGGCGCCTTCACCGCCTCGACCTGCACCAGAAGATAGCCGCCGGCTTCACACAAAAAAAGCGCGGAACCCTTTCGGGTCCCGCGCCAGCAGGCAGTCGGGAGGATGAACGCAATTCCAGGAAAAGTGCTTAGCGGTTTTCCGTCCGGAATTGCGTCAGACAAAAAATAGCTGGAGCGGGTCGGCGGTAACGCCGAATCGCTTCAGATAGTTTTGGCCGACATCTGCGCCGCGATGTAGTCGGCCTGGCGGATCGCCAGTGTCACGATGGTCAGCGTCGGGTTCTCCGCCGCGCCGCTGGTGAACTGGCTGCCGTCGGAGACGAACAGGTTCTTGATGTCGTGCGACTGGCCGTGCTTGTTGACGACGCCGTCCTCGGGTTTCTCGCTCATCCGGTTGGTGCCGAGATTGTGGGTCGAAGGGTAAGGCGGCGTCGGGAAGGTTCGCGTCGCCCCGACAGCGGCATAGAGCGCCTGGCCTTGCTTGTAGGCATGGTCGCGCATCGCCGTGTCGTTGGGGTGATCGTCGAAATGGACGTCGGCGATCGGCATGCCGTGCTCGTCCTTTTCGTCCTTGTGCAGCGTGATGCGGTTCTCCTCGCGCGGCATGTCCTCGCCGACGATCCACAGGCCCGCCATATGATCGTAGTGGTCGAGCGCCGTGGTGAAGGAACGTCCCCAGCCGCCGGGATTGAGGAAGGCCGCCATGAACGGCAGCCCAAGCGACAATGTCTCCATCTCGTAGCCGCCGACGAAGCCGCGCGACGGATCGTGGCGCGCCTCGTCGCGGATGATGCCGGCCATGGTGGTGCCGCGATACATGTGCACCGGCTTGTCGAAAATCGCGTAGACCGAGCCGGTGGTGTGGCGCATGTAGTTCTTGCCCACCTGCCCCGACGAGTTGGCGAGCCCGTGCGGGAACTTGCTCGATTCCGAATTGAGCAGCAGGCGCGGGCTCTCGATCGAATTGCCGGCGACGGCGACGATGCGGGCCTTCTGCTCCTGCAGCTTGCCGTCCTTGTCGGCATAAACGACGCCGGTCACCTTGCCGGAAGCGTCATGGTTGATCTTGATCACCATCGAGTTCGGCCGCACCTCCAGATGCCCGGTCGCTTCGCCCTTCGGGATTTCGGTGTAGAGCGTCGACCATTTGGCGCCCCATTTGCAGCCCTGGAAGCAGAAGCCGGTCTGCTGGCAGGAATTGCGGTCGTCGCGCTGCACCGAATTGATCGCCATGTTGCCGGTGTGGCATTCCTTGTAGCCGAGCTTGTCGGCGCCGGCCTTGAGCACCTTGAAATTGTTGTTGCCCGGCAGCCGCGGCCAATTGTTGGTGCCGGTGACGCCCATCTTGGCTTCGGCCTTGGCGTAATAGGGCTCCATCTCGGCCAGCGTTACCGGCCAGTCGAGGAGGTTCGCGCCCTTGACCTTTCCGTAGGTCGTGGCCGCCTTGAATTCATGCTCCTGGAAGCGCAGCGAGGCGCCCGCCCAGTGCGTGGTCGAACCACCGACCGATTTCACGATCCAGGCCGGCAGGTTCGGGAAATCCTTGGCCACGCGCCAGTCGCCCGAGGTGGTGCGCTTGTCCTTCCAGGCGAGCTGGGCAAAGGAATCCCACTCGTCGTTGATGAAATCCTCATATTCGTGGCGTGCGCCCGCCTCGAGGATGACGACGTCGATGCCTTTCTGCGCCAGCTCGTTGCCGAGCGTACCGCCGCCGGCGCCGGAGCCGATGATGACGACCACGCCATCGTTCTTGAGATCAAATGATGCTGCCATGGTTTCCTCCCATGAAATCCGTCGAAATGCGGTTCAGGACAGAGCGGCCTACAGCCACTCGATGTCGTTGAAGCCGCGCGCGATGTAGCCGCCCTTGGAATAGGACTCGCCCTCATAGCCAAAGATCGGCCACAGCTCCTTCTGATTGTAGAGGCTGACGACGAGGCCGCCGCGCACCGCCTGGAAGAAGGGCGTCTTCTCGATGCCGGCGAGCAGCGCGACCCGCTGCTCTTCCCAGCCGATCCCGCGATAACCGCCCTTGCCGGCCTTCTTGTCGAGCTCGGCGATGCCCTTCTCGATCAGTTCCTTGTGGGCCGGGTCCTTGGCCGCCGTCTCGTCATGGCCCTTGACGGCAATGGCGTAGTATTTGTCCGGCACCTGGTCGTGCGGATAGATGTCGCGCGCCACCTGGATCAGCGTCGCCATCGTCTCGGGCTTCAGCGCCGAGGTTTCGAGACCCCAAGCGTGTTCGGGGCTGATGACGGCGCTGCCGGAGATGATGAGCAGCGCGCCGGCGCCGCCGCGCTTGAGAAGCTCTCGCCGCGAAAGCCCGG
This sequence comes from Mesorhizobium sp. M2A.F.Ca.ET.043.05.1.1, assembly GCF_003952445.1. Taxonomy (NCBI): domain Bacteria; kingdom Pseudomonadati; phylum Pseudomonadota; class Alphaproteobacteria; order Hyphomicrobiales; family Phyllobacteriaceae; genus Mesorhizobium; species Mesorhizobium sp. M2A.F.Ca.ET.043.05.1.1. The sequence continues at coordinate 1,464,116 of NZ_CP034446.1, read as the reverse complement.
CTTTCTTCTCATAAACTGTAACCATGATTTCCTCCCTGCTTGCTGTTCGCGCCCCTGAGGGCGCCGTTGCTGGCGCCGCGCCTCTCCGCGGCGGAATGTCCCCTATTGGAAGCGCCCTCCTCGCTGCAGGACCTCGATCTTGTAGCCGTCGGGATCCTCGATGAAGAAGAAGCGGGCAATCCGCACCCCGTCGTGATTGAACTCGACGATCTTCCTCGGATTGAACCCGAGCGCGCCGATCCGGTCATGCTCGCTATCGAGATCGGCGACCGACACGGCGAGATGGCCGTAGCCGTCGCCCAGCGCATAGGGTTCGGTGCGCCCCTTGTTCACGGTCAGCTCCACCTCGAAGGGCGAGTCCGCATTGCTGAGATAAATCAGTGTGAAGGTCTCGAAATCGAGCCGCTGCGCCACCTCGAGGCCGAAGGCCTTGTTGTAGAAATCGACGGACCGTGCCTCGTCGAGAACCCTGATCATGGAATGGATCGCCTTCGCCAAATCGGACTCCGCAGCTTTCTTGATTTCGAAGCCGATTATGCGTGCTGGCGAAAAAAGGTGGTGGCAGCCGATTACCACGCATGCGGCTTGGAAATGGGTAGTCTCCCGGCGCGGGCGAGGATGGGCGCGCCTAAGGACGAAAGTCTGATTGCCGTTGCCGGCCATTGGATCGAAGATGACAAACGCAGGCAGTGTTCAAAAAGGCGCCGGCTCGCTCAATCGGCGCCCAAGACAAACAAAAACGGGAGGTACTGATGTGCAGAGTCTTCGCCGGACAAAACCCGGAAGGCTACCGGCAGATCAACCGGTCGATTCGCATCGACGGTCATTCGACCAGCATCCAGCTCGAGGCGACGTTCTGGGATCTGCTTGACGAGATCGCCGACAGCCAGGGACTGACGACACCGAAATTCATCTCGAAGCTCTATGACGAGGCGATCGAGATCAACGGCCAGATCCCGAACTTCGCCTCCATGCTGCGCACGACCTGCGCGCTCTATCTGCGCGGCCACCGGCCCAATGCCGAGGAACAGGCTGCGTTGAAGCGGGAAGCCGCCTAAGCCGCTGCCGCGACTTCGAGCGCCAGCCGGCTCATGTCGGTGAAGAGGGCCTGACGCTCCGCATAGTCCGTCAGCTCGCCGGTGGCGATGTGATCGACCACGGTGAGCAGCGACAAGGCGCGGGCGCCGAACTGTGCGGCAATCCGGTAGAGCGCGCTGGTCTCCATATCGACCGCCAGCGCCCCAAGCGCCCTCGGCTCGTCGAACCGCGCGCGGCCGTCGGGATGGTGGAACACGTCGCTACAGATTGTCAGCCCGGCGCTGCAGGCGATGCCGAGATCAGCCGCGCGTCGCAGCGCCAACGCATGCAGCGCCGGATCCGGTCCCGCCGGGTGGTACAGCCCGAACACCTGTCCGCTAACTGCACTCTCTGCCCGCACTTCGCTGGAGATGACGAGCCCGCGCAAGGGCACATCGTCCGACAAGCCGCCACTGGTGCCGGTGCGTATCAGCGTCTTCGCGCCATGATAGTCGAGCAATTCATGGGCGTAGATCAGGAAGGATGAAACGCCGATACCGGTCGCCTGGATGCTGACCGGCTTGCCGCGGAAGCGACCGGTGAAGCCCAGCGCGCCCCTTCGGCGGTTGACGCAGCGAGGCGCCTCGAGAAAGGTCTCCGCCATCCATTGAGCGCGCTCGGGATCGCCCGGCAACAGCACCGTTTCGGCATAATCGCCCCTGTCCGCCTCGATATGCGGCGTCACGCGCTGCTACCCTCTGATAGACCCATCCGGCGACCATCATGGCAGGGCCGTCGCAATGTGCAAGCGATAGCTCATTTGGAAGCAATTCCAGCGAGCTGTAAGGCCGGTCAGGCACCACCGCCTTCGCCTTGGGTCGTCCGTCCGCAATTGCGTCGGCGCTCTAGGATTCCAGCACGTCCTTGACGATCGTCGCCAATTGCTTGAGCGAGAACGGCTTCGGCAGGAAGCCGAAATGGGCGTCGGCCGGCAGGTTCTTGGCAAAGGCGTCCTCGGCATAACCCGAAACGAACACGAACTTGATGTCCGGCTGACGCTTGCGCAACTCGCCGAGCAATGTCGGCCCGTCCATCTCCGGCATCACCACGTCGGACACGACGATATCGACCTTGCCGCCGAGCGCCTCGAACACTTCCAGCGCCTCGACGCCGGACGACGCCTCATGCACGGTGTAGCCGCGCGACGTCAGCGCCCGCACACCGCCCATGCGCACGGCGTCCTCGTCCTCGACCAGAAGCACGGTGGCCGAGCCGGACAGGTCCTTGGCCGTGTCGGACGGCTTGGCCGGGGCCGCCGCCATGGCTGCCGGCGCTTCGCCGGGCTCGGCCTGCTTCTTCACCTCGGCGATGTGGCGCGGCAGGAAGATGCGGAACACCGTGCCCTTGCCGACCTCGGACTCGCAGAAGATGAAGCCGCCGGTCTGCTTGATGATGCCGTAGACCATCGACAGGCCGAGGCCCGTGCCCTTGCCCACTTCCTTGGTCGTGAAGAACGGCTCGAAGATCTTCTTCAGAACGTCGGGCGCGATGCCGCTGCCGGTGTCCTCGACATCGACGAGCACATAGTCGGCCGGCGTTAATTCGCGATAGGCGAAGGATTTGCACTCTTCCGCCGTGACGTTGCGGGTGCGCACGGTAAGATCACCGCCGCTCGGCATGGCGTCGCGCGCGTTGACGGCGAGGTTGACCACCACCTGCTCGAATTGGCCGATGTCGACCTTGACCGGCCACAGGTCGCGCCCGTGGTCGATCTTCAGCTTGATGTCGTTGCCGACAAGGCGGGCAAGCAGCATCCGGAGATCGGCCAGGACATCGGTCAGGTTGAGCACTTCCGGCCGCAGCGTCTGCTTGCGCGAGAAGGCCAGCAATTGCCGCACGAGCGAAGCCGCCCGATTGGCGTTCTGCTTGATGTTCATGATGTCGGGAAAGGACGGGTCCGACGGCCGGTGGTTGGTCAACAGAAGGTCGGACGCCATGATGATGGCGGTGAGCACGTTGTTGAAGTCGTGCGCGATACCGCCGGCAAGCTGACCGACCGCCTGCATCTTCTGACTCTGCGCCATCTGGCCCTCGAGCGCCTTCTGCTCGGTGGTCTCGACCGCATAGACGATGGCCGATTCCTCGGCGCCCTCGCCGCCCGCGCTGTCGGCGACGGCGTTGACGTAGAAGCGGATGTGGCGCTCCTCATTGCCGGGCAGCACGGAGTCGATCGGCTCGATATTGGCCTGCCGCTGCCTGGCCCTCTCGAGGGCGGCGGCGAAGGCCGGACGGTCGCGTTCGTGGACGATGGTCTCGAACCTCACCCGCCGGTCGACGGCGTCCCGGTCGACCACGGATGAAAACAGCTGCAGGAATGGCGCGTTGGTGCGCAGGATGCGCCCGCTCGCGTCGACGCCCGCGATAGCCATGGGAGTCGAGTTGAAGAAACGGGTGAAGCGGACCTCGGAAGCCCTGAGTTCCGCCGAAGCGTCCTCGCCCTGGGTACGGTTGAGCACGATGGTGCGGGTCGGGCCGTTCACGCCCTCGCGGCTTGCCGAAACCCGGTGCATGAAGCGCACCGGCAGCGCCTGGCCGCTCATGGTGGTGAGGTCAAGGTCGATGACGGCATTGCGGGTCGTGCCGGGATCGGCCTTGACCGAGCGGACCAGCGCCATGCCGTCGCCGGCGATGATTTCAGGCAGCGTGATGGCGCCCGGCGTGAAGGAGGCAAGGTCGATGCCCAGCCACTCGGCGAGCGTGGCGTTGATATAGGTGACGCGGCCTTCCTGGTCGGCCGAGAAGAACCCGGCCGGCGCATGGTCGAGATGGTCGATGGCCTTTTGCAGGTCGAGGAAGAAACGCTCCTGCTCCGCCCGTTCCTGCGAGATGTCGGCAAGCTGCCAGGCCAGCATCGGCAGCCTTTGCCCGGGCATGCTGAAGGCGCGGGCGCGGGCCCGGTACCAGCGCGCGCCGGGCTCGGCGCCGGGCTTGATCGACTGCGCCAGCCGGAACTCGCCGTCGCCCGCCTGGCCGTCGCGCAGGCCCGACGCCAGCCTGTAGATCGTCATCGAGGCCTCGGGAACATCAGACAAGAGACCTTCGACGGTCTTGAGATCGGCCGCCGAGGCGGCGCCCGTCATGTCGGCATAGGCGCGATTGGCGTAGACGACGCGGCCCTTGGTGTCGGTCACCAGCAGCCCCTGCGACATCGAGTCGACAAAGGCTTTCGACAATTCGTCGCCAGTCGACCGCGGCGCGATCTGCACGAAGCCAATCGCGGTCGCGAACAGGAAGCCGACGCCGATCATGGCGAGCACGCCGAGCATGCCGAGCAGGAATGGATCGCCGAGCCGCTCGCGGAAAAGTCCGAAGACGATCGCGGCGCCGGTCAAGACGACGATGAAGACGATGAGCCTGGTGACGGCGCCCGGACGCGTGTTCTGGTCGACGATCGGTACCGGATAGAAATCGCCGCGCGCTTCCTTGGCCATGTTCCCCCTGCTCGTGATTCCGGTGTCCGACGGGCGCGGACGGCCGGTTGAATCACATTCTCCTGTAGCGGAAAAGGCCCCGGCGGCAAATGTCCGATAAAATCAATGATTCATGTTTCAAACTGTTCACGATGGGTGATGTGAACTTGCGGCGGGCCGCCACCGCGGTCTAGTGTCGCCTGACCTCAAGAGGCGATTGGGTGCACCGATGCTGCAGTGGCTGGATAGCGTGGCGGGTCCGGGTTATGTCGCCGCAATCCTGTGGACGTTTGCAGCACTCATTTTGCTCGTCGTCATCCTGCTCGTCATCAAGGTGGTGCGCAATCTTACCTTCGGCACTTTCGTGGCCGGCGGCAGGAACCGCAAGACGCGCCTCGCGGTCATGGACGCGACCGCCGTCGACAGCCATCGCAGGCTGGTGCTGGTGCGCCGTGACGACATCGAGCATCTGATCCTGATCGGCGGGCCGACCGATGTCGTGGTCGAGCGCGATATCAGGCTGGCGGCGCCGCGCCGGCCGGCGCTGACCGGGGACAGCGGCCAGCAGCAGGCAACCGCCGCCGCGCGCACGCGCGCGCCGCAGCCGGCACCTCCGCCCGCCCCTGGCCCCGTCAGGCAACCGCCGCCTGCCGCCCAGCCAGCTGCCGCCGCACGCCCGCGCGCGCCGGCGGCGCCGAGCCAGCCGACCGCCAAGGTCACGCCCCTGCCGAGCTACGGAACGACCAACGGCAGCGCCAGATACACGCCGCCGCCCTCAAACGATTCCATCGACGACACATTGATGCACGAGCTCGAGACCTCTCTCGACGAGACGCACTCCCAGCCGGCAGCGCCAAGCAAACCCGCACCCAAGCCCTCGCTCGATGATGAGATGGCCAAGCTGCTTGGCGAACTGGGCAACCACAAGCGCTGACCTAAAGCATGTCTCCCGAAAGTGGGAACCGGTTTCGGGATAAAGACATGCGTAAAATCAAAACCTAAAGCGCATGAAGCGAATCTGAAAGGAACGCGACGCGCTTTAGCGGCAGCTTGCCGGAACGCGCGAACTCTCCACAGCTCAGGAGCTGAAAACAAAAATGGCCGGAAAACCGGCCATTTTTGACGTTTTTGCTTTCAGCTCGCGTCAGTCGTCGCGATAAACCTTCTCGCGGCGCTCGTGGCGTTCCTGCGCTTCGATCGACAACGTCGCGATCGGACGCGCGTCGAGCCGCTTCAGCGCGATCGGCTCCCCGGTTTCCTCGCAATAGCCGTAGGTGCCTTCGTCGATGCGCTGGAGCGCGGAGTCGATTTTCGAGATGAGCTTGCGCTGGCGATCGCGGGCGCGCAATTCGATGGCGCGGTCTGTTTCCGAGGAGGCGCGGTCGGCAAGATCCGGGTGGTTGGCGTTTTCCTGCTGCAGGATTTCTAGGGTTTCGCGCGCTTCGCGCAGAATGTCGTTCTTCCAGGTGATAAGCTTTTGGCGGAAGTACGATTTTTGCCGTTCGTTCATGAACGGCTCGTCTTCGGAGGGTACGTAATCGGCGGTAACGATGTCGTTCATTCGACTCACCCAACAACCCCAAATTTGGCGCCTATATATTCGGGGACAAGAGCCTGCACAAGCGGTATCGACGACAGTTTCACGCAATTGTTAGTCTCGCATCGGCAGCTCCGGCAACGACGTTGTTTCAACGGCATAAAACGAATTCGCATATGATTCGTTGCAGGTGCTCGCGCCGGCCATTGTGCATGACGCGGTTCTGGTGACTAATCGCGCTTTGCCTGTCAGGCAGCGCCATGGGGGGACGGTTGAGCAGACTTTATCTGTTGCGGCATGCCAAGGCTGGCTGGGCGCTGCCCGGCGTGCGCGATTTCGACCGCCCGCTCGATGCATCGGGCATGGCCGACGCCGAAGCGATGGGAGAGGCCATGCGGGCCCGCAACTACGTGCCGGATGTCACGCTTTGCTCCAATGCCAAACGGGCGCGGCAGACGCTGGAAGGCCTGGCGGGGCGCACCGACACCGGCCGGGTCCTGTTCTTCGACACGCTCTACAGCGAGGATGCGGCCGGCTATCTCGACATCATCCGCAAGAATGCCGGCGCCGACCAGCTTCTGGTGATCGGCCACAATCCCATGACCGAGGATCTGGCCATGGCGGTGTCGGGCGACGGCGACGAGGCGGCGCGCGGCATGATGAAGCACGGTTTTCCGACCTCGGGCCTCGCCGTGGTGCGCTTTCCCGGCAATCTTGCCGAGGCGGCGCAGGGCAGCGGCTACCTCGAAGCCTTTCTCACGCCCGCCGACCTCTGAGCCATTTCAAACGCCAGGTCCAGCGCCTATATCGGGCGCGGACGCGCAACCAGAGGCCTGATTTGGCATCATCGCTGACCACTTTCACCGACGAGGCAAGGATTGCGCTCGACACGCTGTCGGGCCGGACCGCCGGGCTCTTCTCCCCCTCATTGCGTCTTGGCGTCACCGGCCTATCCCGCGCCGGCAAGACGGTGTTCATCTCAGCCCTTGTCCACAACCTCATCCATGGCGGACGCCTGCCGCTCTTCGAAGCGCAAAAATCCGGCCGCATCGCCCGCGCCTTCCTCGAAGAGCAGCCGGACGATGCCGTTCCGCGTTTCCAGTACGAGGATCACGTCGCGGCCTTGGTGAACGACCGCGTCTGGCCGGACTCCACGCGCGCCATCTCGGAACTGCGGCTCACCATCGAATATGAGTCGGCTTCCGGCTGGAACCGGTTGTTCTCAGCCGGGAAACTGTCGATCGACATCGTCGACTATCCCGGCGAATGGCTGCTCGACCTGCCGCTGCTCGGCAAATCCTTCGCCGACTTTTCGCGCGAGGCGGTCGAGTTGGCTACCCTGCCCGTCCGCTCCGACCTGTCTCAAGCCTGGCGCGAACTGGCTTCCACCGTCAGCCCCGATGCCGACGCCGACGAGATGACGGCGCGGCGCTTGGCCGAGAGCTTTGCCGCCTATCTCAAGGCCTGCAAGCTCGACGAACGCGCCCTGTCGACGCTGCCGCCCGGCCGCTTCCTGATGCCGGGCGACCTCGAAGGCTCGCCGGCGCTCACCTTCGCGCCGTTGATGACGCTGTCCCAGGGCCGGCCGCGCTCCGGATCGCTGCAGGCGATGATGGAGCGCCGCTACGAGGCCTACAAAACGCATGTCGTCAAACCGTTCTTTCGCGAGCACATCACCCGCCTGGACCGGCAGATCGTGCTGATCGACGCCATGCAGGCGCTCAATGCCGGTCCGGCCGCCATGGCGGATCTGGAACGCGCCGTCACCGAGATCCTGTCCTGCTTTCGGCCCGGACGCGGCAATTTCCTCACCGATTTCTTCTCGCGTCGCATCGACCGCATCCTGGTCGCCGCGACCAAGGCAGACCATCTGCACCACGAAAGCCACGACCGGCTGCAGGCGATCGTACGCCGGCTGACCGACCGCGCCGTGGCGCGGGCGAACTTCAGCGGCGCCGCCGTCGATGTCGTCGCCATGGCCGCGGTCCGCTCGACCCGCGAAGGGTCGGTGAAGCAAGATCGCGAGACGCTGCCGGTCATCATCGGTACGCCGCTGAAAGGCGAGACGATCAACGGCGAGACGTTCGACGGAAAGACCGAAACCGCCATATTCCCGGGCGATTTGCCGGAAAAGGTGGATGCGGTGTTCGACAGGTCCGGATTATCGCCTGACAACGCCGAGCCGGCGATCCGCTTCGTGCGGTTCCGCCCGCCGAAGCTCGAGCGTACAGCCGAAGGCGTCACGCTGTCCTTGCCGCATATCCGGCTCGACCGCACGCTGCAGTTCCTGATCGGAGATCATCTGGCATGACCGCGCCCCGCAAACCGGCGGCCTTCCGCATCGAGCCTGAGACCGAGCCGAAGTCGCAAGTCACCCAGAGCCGCGCCGCCGCGGAGCAGCCGGCGCGCAGGCCGCGGGCCGCGCGGGCCGACGTGGCGGTCGTGATCCCCTCGGAGGTCGACGTTTTCGACGAGCCGGACATCGAGGCCGCGGCCCCGCCGCCGGCGACAGCGCCGCGAAAGCGTTCGCTGCTGGCGCGGCTGTTCTTCGGCGCCCTCGGTGTGCTCGTCTCGCTGGCGGTCGGCCTGTGGGCGGACCAGCTGATCCGCGACCTCTTTGCGCGCGCCGAATGGCTGGGCTGGCTGGCGGCCGGCATGGCGGGAATCGCGCTGCTGTCGCTGCTCGTCATCCTTATCCGCGAATTCCTTGCCATTGCTCGCCTTGCCGAAGTCGAGAAGATGCAGAAGCAGGCCCTGGATGCCGTGGCGCGCGACGATCCCAAGGCCGCGCGCGCTCTCGTTGATGAGCTCTCGGCCTTCGTCGCGGCAAAACCCGAGACCGCCGCCGGCAGGCGTTCGCTCGCCGAATTGCGCGGCGAGATCATCGACGGTGCCAATCTGGTGCGACTGGCCGAAACAGAGATCCTGTCGCCTCTCGATGCCCGCGCCAAAATCATGATCCTTGAGGCCGCCAAGCGCGTCTCCCTGATCACGGCGGTCAGCCCGCGCGCGCTGGTCGACATCGCCTATGTCGTGTTCGAGGCGGGCCGCCTGATCCGGCGGCTATCCGAGCTTTATGGCGGCCGCCCAGGCACGCTCGGCTTCTTCCGGCTGGCGCGCGGCGTGCTCGCCCATCTGGCGGTGACCGGCTCGATCGCTGTGGGCGACAGTTTCGTGCAGCAGATCGTCGGTCACGGGCTTGCCGCAAAACTCTCGGCAAAGCTCGGCGAAGGGGTCGTCAACGGCATGATGACGGCGCGCATCGGCATCGCGGCGATGGAGACCGCCCGCCCATTGCCATTCATTGCCGTGAAGCGACCAGGCGTCGGCGATTTCCTCTCGGCGCTGACCTCGTTCGCGGCCAAAAAAGACGGTCAGGCGGAGCAATAGAGTAAACGCGAAAGCCACCTCCAGTGACGAAGCATTAACCAATCTTCGCCATGGTCGATCAGGTCCCAAGAATAGACTCTGTCATGCCGGGTGTCGTCCATGAGAAGCGTAATCCTGTCCTGCGTGCTGCCTGCGACCGTTGCCATTGCCGCGCCGCTCGGATTGGTCGAAAAAGCCTTTGGCGCCGAGCCGGACAAGCAGTTCTTCCGTTCCGTCGAGGGCCGATGGGTAGGCCCTGGCGAGATCATCGCCGGCAAGTACAAGGGCACCAAATTCATCTGCGATTTCAATGGCTCGACGCCTGACGGCAAGGTCGGCATGACGCTGGACGGCAACTGCCGGGTCGGCGTCTTCACGCAGAAGATGTCCGCGACCGTCGAGCGCAAGGGTCGCGACGGCTACAGGGGCGCCTTCATGGGCGGCTCGACCGGCAACGGCATGGATATTGTCGGCGGCAACGTCGTCGACGCTCAGAAGGTCGTCTTCACCATCAACCGCAACCAGTTGAACGGCGTCATGCAGGCCCGCGTGCCCGACGACAATTCGATGACCGTGACGGTGGCGGTGCGTGTCGACAAACAGCTGGTGCCAGTGATCGGCATGAGCCTGAAGCGGGTCGATTCGGTCGAAGTCGGCGCTATCGCCAAGAACTGACCAGAGGCGCCGACCTTAGCGAAACAAAAAGGCGGCGGCCGCCTGGCCACCGCCTTCGCGTTACTCGACGGCTGCGCTCAACCCTTGAAGGTGGCAGTCAATTCGTCATAAGCCTTGCAAGCCTCGTCGAGGGTCGTCGCGCCCTGGTACTTGGCGGTCACGGCCTGAGCCTTTGCGGTCAGGTCGGCGGCCTTGCTTGGATCCTTGGTGATCGCCGCCTGAAGTGCGGCAGCCATGTCCTGCGCCTTCTTGGCGGCTATTTCCTGCGTGCATTCCGGCCCCTTGGAGCAAGCCGAGGCAGCCAACGCCGCAACACCTACGGCGACGAGCAAAAACTTCTTCATGTCAATTATCTCCTCAAAAAAGGCGGCCGCCCATCGCAGCCGCCTCCCATGGCCGAAGCCGAACGTGCCATAACCGCTGATTGTGGCGGCACGCAACGACCGGGCCGCATAAACTTGTGTAACCAGGCTGCAATATCGCGGCGTTCCAGGTTCAGGCCGCCCAATACATTGAGCACCTCACCGTTTTCGTGAAACGGTGAGGTGCTCTACCGGAACAAGTTCACCCGCGAGGCTGCGACAGCGCCAGCACGACTGTCGATGCGGCAAGGACGACGGTAAGGGTCAAAGGTCCCGAGGCGCCATAGGTGTCCACGACATAGCCGCCGACAACCGCGCCGGTGGTGATGGCAATCTGGAAAGAGACGACCATCAGGCTACCGGCCGCTTCCAGCGCATCAGGCGCCGCGCGCGACAGATTGGTTGGCAGCACGACGGGCCCCATGCCGAAGGCCAAGCCCCACAGCGTGACGAATCCGAAGGCCACGCCAATGTGCACACCCCAAAGCACCAATGCCAACGCCGCAATCGCCATCAACGCGGCGGTGACCACGAGGGCCAAGCGGATATCGGCGTCGGCCATGCGGCCTCCGGCAACGTTGCCGATCACGGCGGCGACGCCAAATCCGAGCAGGGCCAGGGCAATTGGCCCTGTTGCAAGCTGCGTCACCTGTTCGAGGAAGGGGCGCACATAGACCGAGCCGGCAAAATGCCCCGTCATCAGCAAAAGGATGGCCAGCATGCCGAGCTGAACGCCACGACGCCGTGTCAGCCGAAATACATCCGCAAGACTATTGCTGGCCGTGGCAGCGAGGGTCGGCAGGCTAAGCAACTGCAGCAGCATGGCAATCACAGCCAGCCCCGCCGTCAAGGCCATGGCGCTGCGCCATCCCATCCAGTCGCTGATCAACGCACCCGCCGATGGTGCGGCAATGGTGGCAAGCGAGACGCCGAGGGTGACGATGCCCATGCCTCGACCTGTGGCATTGGCGCCAACCAGCCGGGCCACGACGGCAACCGAGAGTGCCCAAAAGGCGCTGAGAGCAATTCCTAGCCCTGCCCGGCCCAACAGCAGCAACCAGAAATTGGGCGCCAGCGCCGCAAGGAGGTTGGAGCCGACCGCCAAGGCGCTGAGGCCAACCAGCACCGTCTTGCGGTTCAATCGGCCGATGAGAACATTGCTCAACATGGCCGTCACGGCGCCGACCGAAGCGGTGGCGGTAACCACCTGTCCGGCCGTTCCTTCGCTGATGCCGAGATCGCGCGCCATTGGCGTCAGCAGACCTGCCGGCAGGAATTCGGCTGACACCAGGGCAAAGCTGGTGGCCGCCAATGAAATGACCGAGAACCAGGTGGCTGCGTTCCACGTGGTCGGCGCGGCGGTATCGAGGTCCAATGCCTCGTCTTCAAGCTGTAATGTTGTGTCTGTCACCGGAAGGATCTCCAAGGAATGGAGGCCTTCAATAGACGAGTCCTTTCGGATGATATGTATCCTAAAATCCGAAATTCATATCCGATCGTCCGGAAATTGTGCGACGCACAACGCCAGGCGAGACATTGGTGATGCGTTTGAACGCGCGCGCGAAGGACGCTTCGCTGTCATAGCCCAAACGGGTAGCGACCTCGGCAACCGACAAGCCGTTTTGCCCCAGCAACTCGCGGGCAAGCTGCATACGCAGACGGGCGAGATAGTGGGCAGCGCCCTCCCCTAATACGGTGCTGAAGCGCTCGGCGAAAATCGAGCGCGATTGGCCTGCCAGGCCGGCAAGGCTTTCCAAGGTCCAGTTATGGCCGGGGTTTCGGTGCATGGCTGCCAGCGCACGTCCGATATGGGGGTCGCGGATAGCGGCAAGCCAACCGGTGGTCGCGGCTCCCGTGCAATTGACCCAGCAGCGGATGAGCCGGGCTGTCAGCAAGTCCGCCATGCGCGACAGAATCGTGGCGCTGCCCATCTGCGGTTGCGCGGCCTCGGCTGTCATAGCCGCCAGCAAAGGACGCATGACCGGGTCATTGCCGGCCACGTCGCAGCCTTTGATGACGGGCGGCATCAACGTGATCAATGGATCGAGCGCACAGACGCCCAAGGCCATGGAGCCGCAGAAAAGAGTGCTTGTCGCGCCCGTCCCTTCCCGCACCACCTCGCAGACATTGCTGCCCAACTTGGTCACCTGGCAGCTCTCGAGGGAGTCGCCGACAACGTCCGGCGCGCTGGCCAGCCGATGGGCTATGCCTTGCGGCAGCAGGACCAGGTCGCCATCGCGCAACTCCTGCCAGCCTTCCGCTTCAGTATAGATCCAGCACGGACCCTGGCCGACAAAGTGAAAGCGAAGCAGCCTCTGTTGCGGAAAGGCGATGCTCCATGGATGTCGCAGCTCGCAGCGGCCATAGTTCACGCCACTCAAGCGAAAGTCCTGCAGGACTTCGCTGAGCGCATCCATCGGGACATGCGGAAGCGGGCGGGACGAATAGTCAGACATTTTGCCATTATAGATGCCGAACGTCCGACAGGCAAGCGAAGGTCCCGCCCACGGCGCCTACCCTTCCAGTCAGTCTCCCGCCCTTGCCTCTCCCTCCCGGTGCATGCAAGGAGTGCTTCCAATGCATGTCGCCCAGAAGTGCGCAGCGGTTCTGGGATAACGACATGCATCCAGCAAATGCATGTCGCCCAGAAGTGTGCAGCGGTTCTGGGACAACGACATGCATCAAGCAAAGACCTGAAGCGCGTCCACCTGATTCTTTTCCAGGCGAACGCGCTTTTGAGCAACAGGATGACAGCCATGGCAGCTGAAACGTCGAGCAGCGATCTGGTGCAGGTGGTGGCGTTGCTCGCGGCCGGCGTCATCGCCGTGCCGATCTTCAAGCGCATGGGGCTGGGCTCGATCCTCGGCTACCTTGCCGCAGGCGTGGTCATCGGCCCGTTCGGCCTGCGCGTCTTTTCCGAATCGGGATCGATCCTCCACGTCGCCGAGCTCGGCGTCGTCATGTTCCTGTTCATCATCGGGCTGGAAATGCAGCCATCGCGGCTCTGGGGCCTGCGTCGCGAGATCTTTGGATTGGGTGCCCTCCAGGTCGGCGTCTGCGCGGTCCTGCTCACCCTCGTCGGACTGGCCGGAGGCTTTCCCATCGCGCAGTCCTTCGTTGCCGGGGCCGGCTTCGTGCTGACCTCGACGGCGATCGTCATGCAGCTGCTGGAAGAGCGCGGGGAGATCGCCACGCCGAAAGGCCAGCGCATCGTCTCCATCCTGCTGCTCGAAGATTTGATGATCGTGCCGCTGCTGGCGCTGGTCGCCTTCCTCGCGCCGGGCGGCGCCGAAACCAGTATTTCGGAGCGGCTGAGCGAAGTCGGCATCGGCATTGCCGCGATCGTCGGACTGGTCGTGGCCGGCCGTTACCTGCTCAATCCGCTCTTCCGCGTCCTGGCGGACGCGCGTGCCCGCGAGGTCATGACCGCCGCGGCCCTCCTGGTGGTGCTGGGATCGGCTCTCGCCATGCAGCTCTCCGGCCTGTCGATGGCGATGGGCGCCTTCCTCGCCGGCGTGCTCTTGTCGGAATCGACATTCCGACACCAGCTCGAAGCCGATATCGAGCCGTTCCGCGGCATCCTGCTCGGCCTGTTCTTCCTCGCAGTCGGCATGTCGCTCGACCTCGGCGTCGTTGCCCATAACTGGCGGCTCGTCGCCATCTATGTCGTCGCCTACATGGTCATGAAGGCGCTCGGCATCTACATCGTCGCGCGCATCCTGAAGAGCGGCCACCGCGAGGCGCTAGAACGCGCCGTCTTCATGGCGCAGGGCGGCGAGTTCGCCTTCGTGCTTTATTCGTCTGCCGCCGCGGTCGGCATCATCGACGGCCAGGCCAACGCAACGCTCACCGCCATCGTCATCATCTCGATGGTGCTGACGCCGCTCGCGATCCTGGCGCTGCGCTACCTCACCCCGCGCGACGAGCAGTCGCTCGACGGCGTGGACATCGCCGAGGGCCTCACCGGCAGCGCGCTGATCATCGGTTTCGGCCGCTTCGGCCAGATCGCAAGCCAGCCGCTGCTATTGCGGGGGCTGGACGTCTCGATCATCGACAACGAGGTGGAGATGATCCAGGCGGCGGCCAATTTCGGCTTCAAGGTCTATTATGGCGACGGCACAAGGCTCGATATCCTGCATGCGGCCGGTGCCGGGAGGGCCCGCGCGGTGCTGATCTGCGTCGACAAGCCGGACGCCGCCGTGCGCATCGCGCAGCTGATCAAGGCCGAATTCCCGCTGGTCACCATCCTGGCGCGCGCCTACGACCGCGGCACGGCGCTGCAGCTCATTCGTGCCGGCGTCGACTACCAATTGCGCGAAACCTTCGAATCAGCGCTGGTCTTCGGCGGCTCGGCGCTGGAGGCATTGGGCGTCGATCCGGAGGAGGTTGCCGAGGTCATCGAGGACGTGCGCCGTCGCGATACCGCTCGCTTCGAAACGCAGCTTGCCGAGGGCATCCGCGCCGGCCAGCGTTTCCTCAAGGGCAACATCGGCACGCCGATCCCGACGCCGCTCACGCAACCGCGCCGGGCCGGCCGCGCGCTGAACCAGGAAACAGCCGTCGTGCTGAACGAGGCAGAGACCAACAACTGAGGGGCAAGGCATGGCAGAGCTCGACGCGCGGGCGCTTTCGGTCACCAAATTCTGGCGCGACGCCGGCGAGGACGCCTGGTTCGAGAAGAACGACGCCTTCGACACCGATTTTCGCAGCCGCTTCCTGGAGTTGCATTACGCTGCCGCGCGGCGCGAATGCGACGATTGGAACGCCCATGCCGAAGGATCGCTGGCGCTGATGATCCTGCTCGACCAGTTCCCGCGCAACTGCTTCCGGGGCACCGGCCACATGTACGCGACCGACCCGCTGGCAAGGCATTTTGCCGACCGGGCGATCGCCGCCGGACAGGATCTGGAACTCGACGAGGCTCTGCGCGTCTTCCTCTACCTTCCTTTCGAGCACTCGGAATCGCTTGGCGATCAGAAGCGTTCGGTGGAGCTCACCGCCGCGCGAGCACCGAACGATCTTAAATATGCCGAGGAGCATCTGGAGATCATCGAGCGCTTCGGCCGCTTTCCGCATCGCAATCGGATGCTCGGTCGAGAAACGACGCCCGAAGAACAGGCGTTTTTGGACGGCGGCGGGTTCTCCGGCTGACCGGCAGCCTTAGCCGAGCCACCACTCCCGGCCGGAGGGCAGCCGCTCGATCCCCGATGTGTCGACGGCGCCGAGCCGTTCCGAGACGCTCCTGCCGCCGACCGACAGCCCCGGCGCGATCTCGGCCAACGGCGCCAGCACGAAGGCGCGCTCCAGCATACGCGGATGCGGCACTTCGAGCCCGGTCTCGTGGATAACCCGGTCGCCGAACACCAGGATGTCGACGTCGATCAGGCGCGGCCCCCAGCGCTCCTCGCGCACGCGCTTCAATCGCCTCTCGACGTCGAGGCAAAGGTCGAGCAGCGCGCGCGGCGAGAGCGCCGTCTCGATCGCGGCGGCGGCGTTGAGGAAATCGGGTTGGTCGAGCTTGCCCCAGGGCGGCGTGCGGTAGAGCGACGAGACCGCGGTGACGCGCGTCGCGTCGTCGCCATCCAGTATGCGCAATGCCGCGCCCATGGACTTCGCCGGATCGCCGAGATTGCCGCCGAGGCTGAGGTAGACGACGCTATTCTGGCCAGACAACGGTCACCTCGACATAATCGAGCACGCCGGGCACCGGGGCGTTCGGCTTGCGCACGGTGATCGCGGCCTTCCTGATCTGCGAGAACCGCGCCGTCAGCGCCTTTGCGACCTCCAGCGCCAGCGCCTCGATCAGGAAGCGGCGATGTCCGGTCACGATCTTCTCGATGACCGCGAAGGCGACGCCGTAATTGACGGTATCCTCGATGGAATCCTCCGTCAGCGGACGGCTGGGTTCGACGGTCAGCTCGGCATCGACATAGAAACGCTGGCCAAGCGTCTCCTCCTCGTCCAGCACGCCGTGGCGGGCGAAGAAGGCGCAGTTCTTCATACGGATGACGTACATGATCAGGGTCCGGGGGGAGGCTCGGTTTCGCGGGCAAGCATAGCATCGGTCAGCGCCAGCGCGTCCACGTTGATTGCGACATCGTGGACGCGAAACAGGTCGGCTCCCTTCAAGCGCAGGATGACGCTGGTGGCCGCCGTGCCGGCGGCCCGATCGCCAGGCTCGCGCCCGGTCGCGTTGCCGATGAAGCGCTTGCGCGAGGTCCCCGCCATCAGCGGATAGCCAAGCGCCTGAAGCTCGGAAAACCGCGCCATCAGGTCGAGGTTCTCAGCCGCCGTTTCCTTGGCGAAGCCGAAGCCTGCATCGAGCACGATCTGACTGTCGGCGACGTTGGCCGCACGCGCGATCTCGAGCGATTTGCGCAGGAACAGGAACTGGTCCTCGATCACATCAGGCAGTTTCTGCCGCTCGCGCCCGGTGTGCATGATGATGAGCCCGGCGCCGGTTTCGGCGGCGACGCGCGCGATGGCGGGCTCGCGCTGCAGCCCCCAGACATCGTTGACGATATGGGCGCCGGCGGCGACTGCGCGCCGCGCGGTATCCTCGCGATAGGTGTCGACCGAGATCAGCGCCTCGCCGGAAGCGGCGAGCGCCGCGATGACCGGCAGCACGCGGCCCTGCTCTTCTTCAGCCGTGATCGGAGCGAAACCCGGCCGCGTCGATTCCCCGCCGACGTCGATAACGGCGGCGCCCTCTTCCACCATCCGTCGCGCCTGCTCGAGCGCCTTTTCCGGCGCGATGAAGAAACCGCCGTCCGAAAAACTGTCAGGCGTCACGTTAAGGATGCCGACGACGACCGCCTTCGGACCGAGGTCGAGATAGCGCCCATGCGCCAACTGCCATCGCCTTGTCGTCATCGTCCATCAACCATGCGTGATCCGCCGGAAATCAATTCCGTTGCGCTGGCGACGGCCCTAAAGCAAGGTGCGTGAAGAGGCAATATGATGAAGCGTCCCCTGCTCTGCGCCCTGATGCTCGCGCTCGCCGCCACGCCGGCGGCCGCTGCGAATCTGGTGAAGACCTACAGCTATTTCAGCGTCGGCGGCCGCACGCTCGACGATATCCAGAACCAGCTGTCGAGAAACGGCCCCGAAGTGAAGAGCACCGGTTCGCGACATCCAGGCGCCACGCAGATGGCCTTTACGACCCGTATCAGCTACGCCCAGAGCGCGCAGTCCTGCCGCATCGCCGACGCGGCCGTCACCGTGAAGGTCAAGGTGATCCTCCCCGAGTGGCGGCGCCCGCGCAAGGCCGATCCCGACGTCAGGCTGTTCTGGGACACGCTCTCGGCCGACATCAAGCGGCATGAGGAACGCCATGTCGAGATCGCCAAGAACCATGCGCGCTTGCTCGAGGATGCGCTGAAGGCCAGCCCCGCGCAAAGGACGTGCGAACAGGCAAAAGGGGAGGCCGCATCGATCCAGGCAGCCGAACTCGCCAGGCACGATCAGGACCAGGTGCGCTTCGACCGGGTCGAGGGCGCCAATTTCGAAAGCCGCATCCTTCGGCTGATGCGCTATCGGATGCAGCGCATTGAAGCCGGCCAGTTGCCGCCGCCCTGACCAGAGGCAAGGCCATCCGGCCAATTTCGTCCAAGCATCGTGCCAGATAGGAAGAACTTTCGAGCGGTGGTCGAAATCGGCCTATACCGACCGACATATAGCGGGTTCGAAACACCCCCTATCCACGATGGGAAATGACAGGCGCGACCAGCCAAAGCCACCTTGGCGCGCCAAGCACCGGCCTTTGAAAGAATGATGCATGGACCAGACCGTCGAGACGATGGCGCCGAAAGCCGCGCCGATAAGCGAGAGCGAGAAGAACGCCATCATCGGCGGCGTGCTGTTGTCGATGCTGCTGGCAGCCCTTGACCAGACCATCGTCGCCCCCGCGCTGCCGACGATCGCGCTCGCGCTTGGCCATGCCGAGTATCTGCCGTGGATCGTCACCGGCTATCTTTTGACCGCGACCGCGATGGCGCCGCTCTACGGCAGGATCTCGGATGTCTATGGTCGCCGTTCCGTCATCTACGCCGCCATTATGATCTTTCTGTTCGGGTCGCTCGTCAGCGCGCTCGCGCCCAACATGCTGGTGCTGGTCATCGGCCGCGCCATCCAGGGCGCCGGCGGCGGCGGCCTGTTCGCCCTCGCCCAGACCGTCATCGGCGATCTCGTGCCGCCGCGCGAGCGCGCCCGCTACGCGGCCTGGATTTCCGGCACATGGGCGGTCGCCAGCGTCGCCGGCCCGCTGCTCGGCGGCGTCTTTGCCGAGCATTTGCACTGGTCGCTGATCTTCTGGATCAACCTCCCCATCGGCTTCCTGGCCATGGCGATCATCAACAACCCGCTGAAGAAGCTGCCGATCGCGGCCAAGAACCATCGCATCGACGGGCTGGGCGCCGTGCTGCTGGTTATCGCTACGTCGCTCCTGCTCCTGGCGCTGAACTGGGGCGGCAGCGCCTATCCCTGGTTATCGGGCGAAATCCTGGGGCTGGTGGCCTGCTCGGCCGTGTTCTGGGCTTTCTTCGTGCTGAGGCTGCTCAAAGCGGCCGAGCCCTTGATCTCCCTCGACGTGCTGGGCAACCCGATCGTGCTCGCCGGCACGCTGTCGATGTTCCTGTTGCAGGCCGCGAACATCGGCGCTTCGGTTTACCTGCCGGTCTACCTGCAGTCGGTGGTCGGTCTTTCGGTCAGCCAATCCGGTACCGCCATGCTCGGCCTGCTGCTCGGCACGGTTGCCGGCGCCACTTTCAGCGGGCGCATGATCCCGCGTTTCGTCCACTATAAGCGCATCGCCATGATCGGCGTCAGTCTTGCCATCGTCTGCGTTGGCGTGCTCAGTGCCATTGCGGGACACGCCTCGCTGCTCGAGGTCCTGATCCTGACCACGCTCACCGGCCTGGGCAGCGGAACGACCTTCCCGGTCGCCACCGTCTCGGTCCAGAACGCCGTCGACCGCGCTCACCTGGGCGTGGCGACCGGCGTGCTGACCTTCCTGCGCACGCTGGGCGGCGCGCTCGGCGTGGCGATCCTTGGCGCCGTGGCGCTGGGCTACGGCTTGCCGCTGTCGTCCGAAGGCGACGCGACGCGTATCGAATTGTCATCGGCCCTGCCGTTCGTGATGATTTTCCTCACCACCGGGATCACGCTTGTCCTTGCGCTGATCGTGCTGGCGCTCATGCCGGAAAAGGAACTGCGCGGCCGCGACGAGCACGCCGCGCCGGTGCTTGCGGAGTAATCTCTCCGAGATGCGTTGAGATTCAGGTCAGGCCGGCATCACCTGAATTCAACATACTCAGTCGTGGACGCCGAGCTTCTTCTGCAAGCTGGTCGATGAGGTCGTATATTGGAAGACGATGCGCTCACCCGGGCTGATGATGCGCTTGGCGGCCTGCGCCATCAGCGCCACCTCGTGAAAACCTGACAGGATCAGCTTCAGCTTGCCCGGATACCAGTTGATGTCGCCCACGGCAAAGATGCCCGGGATCGAGCTCTGGAACTTCTCCGTGTCCACCGGGATCAGGTTCTCATTGAGGTTGAGGCCCCATTCGGCGATCGGTCCGAGCTTCATGGTGAGGCCGAAGAAGGGCAGCATGCGGGTGCATGGCACCTCGACGTCGCCGTCCGGACCGCCCTTGATGGTCGCCGACGACAACTGGCCGTCGGTCCCGGCAAGCCCGCTGACCTGACCGACCAGGAATTTGAGCTGCTTCATCTCCTGCAAGGCATACATCTTGTTGACGCTGTCGGGTGCCGCCCGGAATTCGGGGCGGCGATGCACCAGCGTCACGCTCTTGGCGATCGGTTGCAGATTGAGCGTCCAGTCGAGCGCCGAATCGCCGCCGCCGACGATGACGAGATCGTGGCCGCGGAATTCCTCCATGCGCCGGACCGAATAAAACACGCTCTTGCCTTCATAGGCCTCGATGCCCGGAATGGGCGGGCGCTTGGGCTGGAACGAGCCACCGCCGGCGGCGATCACCACCACCTTGGCCTCGAACAGCTCGCCCTCGTCGGTGGCGACGCGGAAGCTGCCGTCGTCGAGCTTTTCCAGGCTGGAGACCATGCGGTTGAAAGTGAACTCCGGCTTGAACGGATGGATCTGCTCCATCAGCTTGTCGACCAGGCCTTGCGCGGAGATCGTTGGCCAGCCCGGAATGTCGTAGATCGGTTTTTCCGGATAGAGCTCGGCACACTGGCCGCCGGGACGGTCGAGAATATCGATGAGATGGCATTTCATGTCGAGCAGGCCGAGCTCGAACACGGCGAAAAGGCCGACCGGCCCGGCGCCGACAATGAGAACGTCCGTCTTGATGGTATCGGCCATGCGCTGCGCCCCTTCTGGGAATGGAGCGAGACTGCATGAGCTGTTGCCTGCTGCCAAGCAGCCAGCGCGAAGAAAACTGGAAGCCGGCTTTAGCCTTGGCGCTCGGGCACGCGCACGACAAGCCCGTCCAGCGCGTCGCGCACCTTGATCTGGCACGAGAGACGAGAATTCGGCCGGACGTCATAGGCGAAGTCCAGCATGTCCTCTTCCATCGCCTCCGGCTCGCCGACCTCGGCCGTCCATGCCTCGTCGACATAGACATGGCAGGTCGCGCAGGCGCAGGCGCCGCCGCATTCGGCCTCGATGCCGGGCACCGCGTTGCGGATGGCGTTTTCCATGACGGTCGAGCCGTTTTCGGCCTCCACGTCAAATCGGGTCCCGTCATGGGCGATGTAAGTCAGCTTGGTCATTAAGTCACCTGAGGAGTCGCGACGGAGATAATCACTCCACCGGACAAGTCAACTGCGGCGCGAAAGCGCCACGAAATGACGTTTTTCAAGAAGATAGTGCTAAGAGCAATTCCAGGAAAAGTGCGCAGCGGTTTTCCGCCCGGAATTGCGTAAAAATGAAGAGCTAGAGCGAGTCAGCGATTCCATGAAACGCTGAACCGCTCTAGCGGCTGATGCCCGCGATGAAGTCGCGCACTTCCTCGATCAGCATGCCGAGCCGCTTGAGCGCCCGGACGTCTTCCGGCTGCTTCTCGATGATCGCCGCGCATTCGGCGACCGCGAACGCGCCGATGCCGCGCGCCGAGCCCTTCAAGCCGTGCGCCAGAATTATCCTCTGCCTGGTGTCGGCGTCCGCGATCTGGTCACGAACGTTGAGCGACTGCTGCACGAACAGCGCCAGCACCTCCCGTTCGAGGTCGCGGTCACCCATTGTCTGGCGCGCCAGATGGCCGAGATCCACAGGTCGGGCTCGAGCCGTTCCGGAGGCATCTCCCCCCGGCATGGAAAACGCAATACCACTTTCGCCACGCATACGCACTGCAACTCCATAAAGCGGGCAGACGAGCCCAAGAAATAGGCGATTCCGGTCGCCAACGGGTTAACGATTGGAGGGGAAAAATGTTGTCACGGAGGCGACCGGATCACGCTTCCGTTAACCCTATATTTAAAGTTTTACGTATCGCCCGGAATGCATGTTTTCTTTACCCCTGTGTGTCATTACGATACGAAGGTCCATTTTTCAGCCTCCTGCTCGGGATAGACAAGCTAGAATCGGGCCAGAATCCGGCCAAAATCATAAGTCCCGCGGCAGCTAGTACAGGGTAGCGAAGGCATGGCTAAGAAACCAACGACGACCAAGTCTCTCGAGAATGACGTAGCCGCGGAACTGGAAAAGGCGCTCGACCTTGACCTTGCCGGCGACGAAGGCGGGCTCGACATGGCGGCGTCGATGGAGGATCTCGAAGCGCAGATATCGGCGGCGGCCGACGAGCTGGCGCGCGAAGGCCGCAGCCAGCGGACAGAGCCGGCGAACAACCCTCAGCCCTCCGCCCCTCAGCCTCCAAGGGCGCCCGCGGCCAAACCCGCCGAGCTGCGCCCTGTCGAGCCGCGCAACGGACAGCCGTCCGGCTTCACGCCCCCGGCCGGCTTCACGCCCGCCAATGACGACCGCCAGAAGGATTACAAGACACTGCTGCACAGCCTCAACCGGCGTGCATCGAGCACCGTCTACTGGGTGATCGCCTTTATCTCGCTGGCCTGGATAGCCGGCGCCGGCGGCTTGGCCAACCTCCTGTTCGGTCCTGGTATCTGGAAGATCCGTACCTTCGACCAGTTCTTCGCCCGTCCCGAGCTGATCGGCCTGGCGGTAGCCGCGATCGTTCCGGTCATCCTGTTCTGGGCGTTCGCCGCCATGATTCGGCGCGCGCAGGAAATGCGCATCGCCGCGCAGTCGATGACCGAGGTCGCCTTCCGCCTGGCGGAGCCGGAAAACCTCGCCCAGGATCGCGTCATGATGATCGGCCAGGCCGTTCGCCGCGAGGTGGCGGCCATGGGGGAAGGCATCGAGCGGACGCTCGCCCGCGCCGTCGAGCTCGAAACGCTCGTCCATGGCGAAGTCAGCCAGATCGAACGCTCCTATTCCGAAAACGAGGCGCGCATCCGTTCTCTGGTCGACGGCCTCGGCAGCGAGCGCGAGGCGGTCGTCACCCATGCCGAGCGCGTGCGCGCTTCCATTGCCAGCGCCCACGAGACGCTGCGCGACGAGATCGGCGCGGCCAGCGACATCATCCGCGACTCGATCCTCAACGCGTCGACCAAGCTGTCGATGACGATCAACAATTCCGGCGACACGCTGATCGATCGCATCAACGAAAGCTCGACGTCGATCTTCGATTCCGTCGAATCGCGCCTGGACAGCATCACCGATCGGCTTTCCACCTCCGGCGAGGCTTTCGCCAGCCTGCTCGACACCCGTATCGCCAAGCTGACCGACACCACGGACGGCCTCACCCGCTCGCTGACCGACCTGCTCGACGACCGCACGAACGGCATGGTCTCGCTGCTCGGCGGCGCTGCACGCACGCTGAACTCCGAATTCGAGGCGAGCCTTAGCGGCATCGAACGCACGCTGGCCGAACGCGGCCAGGCGCTCATCAGCGAATTCCAGACCCGCGCCGAAGCGCTCGACACCGGCACGCAGAAGCTCAACGCCGCCCTCGAAGCCCGCGCCCGCCAGATCAACGAGACGATGGTGGAACGCGCGAAGGAAATCGCCCATGCCTTCGCCGAGAGCAAGGACACGCTGTCGGCGATGATCGATCAGGGCAAGACCCAGATCGGCGCCGATATGGCCGACATCATCTCGTCCACCTCCTCCATGCTCGAAGCCCGCGCCACCGACTTCGCCGGCCGCATGGAAGCGGCCCGGCATGTGGTGTCGCGCTCCTTCGATTCCGATATCCAGCGGCTTGCCGATGCCCGTGTTGGCATCGAGGAAGCCGTCGAGAATCACAGCCGTTCGCTTTCCGAGAGCCGCGAACGCATGGCCGCTGCCATGCAGGAGGACCTGGCCAAGTTCGCCGAGGGCCGCGCTGCAATCGATGCCGCCGTCACCAACCAGGTGCAGAAGCTGGCCGAAGGCCGCGGCTTGATCTCGCGCGCGCTGGAAGAAGATCTGCGCAAGGTGAACGAGTCGCGCGCCGCCATCGACGCATCGCTTGGCAGCCATCTGGAGCAGCTCGAAGAGGGTCGCAACCGCCTATCCCAGGCTTTGAACGAAGACTCCGGCAGACTCGTCCAAGCCCGCACGATGATTGACGAAATGGTCGCCGGTCATGTCGGGAAGCTGGCCGAGGGCCGTAACATCCTGGCGCGCGCCCTGGAAGCCGATCTCGGCAAGCTGCAGGACAGCCGCGCCTCGATCGACGGCCTCGTCGCCAGCCAGGTCGAGAAGATCGCCGAGGGCCGCGCCGTGCTGGCCAAGGCGCTCGAAACCGACATCATCGGCATCAGGAACCTGGTCGAGACCCATTCGACCAAGCTCGCCGAGGACCGCGGCGAGCTCAGCCGCGCCCTTGAAAGCGATCTGAGCGGCATCCGTGGCCTCATCGACAGCCACGCCGGCAAGCTTGCCGAAGACCGCAGCCTGCTGTCGCAGACGCTGGAGGCCGACCTCGCCAAGCTGGCCGAAAGCCGTGCCTCGATCGACGGCCTCGTCGCCGGCCAGGTCGAGAAGCTCGCCGAAGGCCGCGATATCCTCAAGCGCGCCCTGGAGGCCGACCTCAACACCATCAAGGGTGCCATTGCGGGACACTCCGACAAGGTGCTGGAGGATCGCTCGCAGCTGTCGAAGGCCCTCGAAGCCGATCTGCAGGCCGTCAGCGGCGCCATTGCCGATCATCAGAACAAGCTGGCGCAAGACCGCTCGGCCCTATCGAGAGCCCTGGAGGATGACCTTCAGAATGTCAGTGGCGCCGTTGCCGAGCATCAGAACCGGCTCGTTCAGGACCGTTCGGTGCTGTCCAAGTCGCTCGAAGACGATCTCGCCAAGCTGGCGGAGAGCCGTTCCAGCATCGATGGGCTGGTCGCCGGCCAGGTCGAGAAGCTGGCCGAAGGCCGCGATATCCTCAAGCGCGCGCTGGAAGCCGATCTCAACACGATCCAGGGCGCAATCGTCGATCATTCGCAGAAGATCACCGGCCATCGCGCCGAACTCTCGCGAGCGCTTGACGCCGATATGGCCAATGCCAGCGGCCTCATGCAGACGCATGCCGACCAGTTGTCGCAGAGCCGCGCGACGCTGTCCAAAGCGCTGGAGGACGACCTCGCCAAGCTCGCCGAAGGCCGTTCCAGCATCGACGGTCTGGTCGCCGGCCAGGTCGAGAAGCTGGCGGAAGGCCGCGACATCCTCAAGCGGGCGCTGGAAGCCGACCTTGCCAAGCTCGCCGAGAGCCGCGCCTCGATCGACGGCCTTGTCGCCGGCCAGGTCGAAAAGCTCGCCGAAGGCCGCGATATCCTCACGCGCGCCCTTGAAGCCGACCTTGCCAAGCTGGCCGAAAGCCGCGCCGGCATCGACGGCCTCGTCGCCGGCCAGGTCGAGAAGCTCGCCGAAGGCCGCGATATCCTCACACGCGCCCTTGAAGCCGACCTTGCCAAGCTGGCCGAAAGCCGCTCCAGCATCGACGGCCTGGTCGCCGGCCAGGTCGAGAAGCTGGCGGAGGGCCGCGACATCCTCAAGCGCGCCCTCGAAGCCGACCTTCAGAAGCTGACGGAAAGCCGATCCGAGATCGACGACGTCATCGCCGGCCATGTCGGCAAGCTGTCCGAAGGCCGCGACATGCTGGCCCGCGCCTTGGAGGACGATCTCGCCAAGCTCGCCGATGCGCGCAAGGACGTCGACCGTTCGGTCTCCGGCCATATCGACCAGATCGCCGCGCGGAGCGGCGACATTTCGGCGGCGATCGCCGCCGATGTCGAGAAGATCGAGCAGGCCTTCAGCCGCCAGACCGGTGTCATCGAAGAACGCGCCAGCACCATGGAGCGCGCGCTGTCGACCGGTGTCGACAATGTGCGCGGCGTGCTGGAGAAGACCGCGGTGTTCGTGGCGGGCGCGTTGCGCGACAAGGTCATGGAAGTCACCAGTACCCTGCATGAGCAGGCCGGTGCGGCCTTCAGTGATGCCGATCGCAAGATCGCCGAGCGCGCCGAGCAGACCTCCGCCGCGCTGCTTGCCAGGGCCGAGGACATTGCCCAGGCCTTCGAGGCGGCTGACCGGCGCCTGCACGAGCGTGCCCAGGACACGTCCAACATGCTGATGGCGCGCGCCGACGACGCGTCGAACTCGCTCATGGCCCGCGCCGAGGAAACCGCCGACAAGCTGGCCACGCGCGCCGGCGAGATCGCCAACACCTTCGACGCAGCCGACCAGAAGCTGGTTGCCCGCGCCGTCGAGACGGCGCAGTCGCTGGCCGCCCGCGCCGGCGACATCCTGCGCAACTTCGAGGGCGCCGACGAGCGGCTGTCGATGCGCATCACCGAATCGGCCGAGGCATTGGCCGCCCGCGCCTCCGATCTCGGCCGCATCTTCGACAGCGCCGACCAGCAGCTTATGGCGCGCATCGCCGAGGGGTCGGAAGCGCTTTCGGCCCGCGCCGGCGAAATCGGCCGCATATTCGACGACGCCGACAACCGCCTGGTGTCGCGCATCGCTTCGACCAGCTCGACGATCGGCGAACACGCCGACACGATCGTCGGAGCCTTCGCCGCCACCGAGCAGCGTGTCGCCGACCGCGCCCGCCAGACCGGCCAGGAGCTCGCCGTGCATGCCCGCGAGATCGAGCAGGCGCTGGCCGGCGCCGACGAGCGGCTTGCCGCGAGCGCCGCCGCTGCCGCCGCGCGCGTCGAGGACCAGGTCGCGAGCGTGGAAAACCGCCTCGCCTACACCGCCGAGACGATGGGCCAGAAGCTCAGCGAGCAGGTCTCCAGCGCCGAGGCTCAGCTCATCTCGCGCGCCAATGTCATCGCCGAGACCTTCACGGCGGTCGGCCAGCATATCGGCCAGAGCACCAACGAAGCCGCGCGCACGATCGGCGCCAACACCCGCGAGCTCAACACCATGCTCGCGGCGCGTTCGGCCGAGATGGCGAAGATCCTCGACGAGACGGCCAAGCCGCTGGTGGAACGCTTCGCCCAGGGCGGCTCCGAATTGCAGCGCAGCATGGAAGAGGTCACAGAACGCGCGGCCGAGAAGCTGCGCAGCGAGAACACGAACCTCGTCAATGCTCTCGCCAGCCGCACGGCCGAAACGCTGTCGGCCGTCGAAGGCGCGCGTTCCTCGCTTGCCGACAGCGTGGCCGATCTCATCGGCCGCATGACGACCTCGAGCGCCCAGCTCGGCCAACTCATCGAACAGGCCGCTGTCAATCTCGGCCAGGTCGAGGAGCGGCTCTCCGGCAGCACGCAGAGCTTCGCCACGACCACCGAGAAGGCCGCACAGACCTTCGCCAGCTCGGCGCGTCTGGTCGATTCCAACACGACGCGGCTCACCGACCTGTCATCGGCGACTCTGCGCGAGGTGGCCGCGATCGCAACCAAGTTCGACGAGCACAGCCGGCTGCTCTCCAGCGCCTCGAACCTGCTCAGCTCCGCGCAGAGCAATCTCGAGCACACGCTGGAGCGCCAGTCCTCGCTGGAGGACCTCGCAGTCGGCCTGGTCAAGAAGTCGGAAGACCTCGAAAAGGTGATGCGCTCCTTCGAGAGCCTCGTCGGCCAGACGATGCAGACCGCCGAGGGCCGCACGATGGAATCGGCGGAGAAGATCCGCACGGCCATCGCCGAGGTCGTCGATTCGGCGACGCGCCGCTTTGCCGACGCGACCGAGGAGATGCGGCGCACCGCCGGCTCGATCAAGAGCGAGCTGGATCTCACCCGCGCCGAGCTGAAGAAGGGCGTCATCGAGATGCCGGAAGAGGCCAAGGAATCGACCTCGGCCATCCGGCGCGCCGTCGCCGAGCAGATCAACGCGCTCAAGGAATTGTCGGATATCGTTGCGAAATCCGGCCGCAGCGGCTCGAGCGAGCAGGGCGAACCGCGCGGTCTGCGCCCTGCTCCGCAGGCGCCGGCCCGCGCCGCCGAGCCGCCGCTGCGCCGCCCGCCGGCCCCACAGCCACAGCCACAGCCGCAACCGGCGGCGCGCGCGCCTCAAGCGCCGCTCGCCGAGACCACGCTGCGCGGCACGCTTGACCTCGAACGTCCCGCCGAGGCGCCGCGCCGTGAGAACGGCAAGACACAGCAGGGCGGCTGGGTGCGCGATCTCCTGACCAACGCCTCGCGCGAGGAAGAGCTGCGGCCGGCGGCGCCGGCGGAAGCGCCGCGCGCGGCGCCTGCCCAGCGCTCGCCGCTGCATGTCATGGAGTCGCTCAACTCGCTCTCCGTCGACATTGCGCGGGCCATCGACCACGACGCCTCGATCGAGCTGTGGAACCGCTACCGCCGCGGCGAGCGCGACGTGTTCACGCGCCGCCTCTATACGCTCAAGGGCCAGCAGACCTTCGACGAGATCCGCCGCAAATATCAGGCCGAGTCGGAATTCCGCGCCGCGGTCGACCGCTACTGCGAGGATTTCGAGAAGCTGCTCAAGGATGTCTCGCGCAACGATCGCGACAACATCATGGCGCAGACCTATCTGACCTCCGACACCGGCAAGGTCTACACCATGCTGGCCCACGCCAGCGGCCGGTTGCACTGAACGCCGGCAGGCAGAATCGTAAACCAAAAAGGCGGGTCTCGACCCGCCTTTTTCATGTCCACGATGTCGATTGTCGGCTTAGCCGGTGCTTACAGCAGGATGAATTGGAGTGGAGTCATTCATCCCGCTCCGACTCTTTGTTTTGTCGCATGGTCTTAATCCGAAAGCTCTGCAACTCTTTGCCGTCGCTGACCTTCTTTCGGGATCATGCTCTATGCCTCGCCGAGACGGACGTCGCTCGCGATCACCCGGTGGTGCTCGACAAATTCCAGACGATCGAGCAGGAAGCGGTCGTCTTCCGGGTAGTAGACCGCACGCTCCGGCTGCGGCCCGGCGAAGGCGCGAATGGCATCCATGTCGCGCCACCAGCTCAGCGTGGTGATTTCGCTGACGCCGTCGCCCAGCGTGCGCATCAGCATCTGGCAGCCGAGGTTGCCGGGCGTCTCTGAGTAGTCCTTCAACCCTGTCTTCACGATGTAGGCGACATACGCCTCCTCATCGGCCGTCCTGATGCGGCCGCTCCATTTGCGGAGAATGACTTGGGATTCGCTCATCATTGTCTAGATCATCTGGTCCGTCCAGCGGACGATGTCGGTCGCCGCCTGGCCGAAGGCATTGTCCAGCGCGCGGACGTAAGCCGCATTGCCGCTGCCGGAGACCGGCGCGCTCGCGGTGAAGTCCTTCGAGGCGCGCACCTCGCCGTTGCGGTCGTTCAGGATGCGCACGAACAGGTCGACGTCGGCATGCTCGCCGCCATTGACGCGCACCTCGAAGGAGCGCACCTCGACGATGATCTGGTAGTCGATGGCCAGCCCCTCGCCCGGCTTGCCTACGCCGGCAAAGCTGCCGGAACGCTGGAACGTCTCGGCCAGCCTCGCCTGCACGATCAGCGGCAGCCGGTCCGCCCATTGCGCGCCTTTCAGGAACTGGATCGAGCGGTCGGAAGGCCTGATGACGATGTTCTGGCTGTCCAGCGCCTTGAGCGCCGAGGGCTGGGCGATCAGGATCTGGCGGCGGCTGTGCGCATGCACGTCGACCGACGGCGCGGACAGTTCGAACGTGTCGAGCGGCGCCGGCTTGCCGCCCAGGACCGCGCAACCGGCAAGCGTAAGCACCAGCAATGCCGCCGCGGATGATCTCAAACTACCCGCTACCACCCTGACCGACTTCACGCGCGATCCCCGTTGTCCCCGATCAACCCGCATTCGCGGTTCATTTTCTTGGCGGTCGCGGCGGCCGAAGTCAACGCCGTGCCCTTCCGTCGAATTGCCGGACCTCGCCCTCGCCCCCGGACAGGATGCGCTGCGGATTGCGGCTGAGGTCGGTCACCGCTTCCTCGATGCGATTGATCGAGCGGCGGCTGTCCTGCACCAGCGCTTCCACATTCTGCAGCCCTTGGCCGGAGAAGCGTGACAGGTTGTCGACGATGGTGCCGAGGCGGGAGTTAAGGGTATCGGCCACCTGCTTGAAGGATTTGAGCGTCGCCCTCGCATCGGCCATCACGCCGTCGGCCTCGCCGGAGCCGAGAATCTTGTCCACCTTGGCCAGGATGCCGTCGACGCGCACCGAGGCGTCGTTGAGGCGCTGCGCAAGCTGGCGGGCATTCTTGATCGTGTCATTGATGTCGTCGGAACGGTTGGCGATCTTGTCGGTGACCTTGGCGATGTCCGAGGCCGCCTTGTCGGCGCTGGCGCTTGCTTTCTGGATATTGGCCAAAGCCTCCTTGACGTCGGCCGGATCGATGCCGTCGAGCACGCCGTTGACCTTGGCCAGTGTCCCTTGCGTCTGCTTGGCGAAATCGTTGATCGAGCCGACCGCCGTGTTGACGTTGCCGATGACGGTGTCGAACTGCTTCGAGGTCTCTTTCAGGTTCGCCGTCACCGTATCGACATTGGCCACAATGCTCTTGATCTGGTCCTTGTCGACGGAATTGAGCAGGCCTTCGGCGGCCTTCAGCGTGCTGTCGAGCCGTCCGGAGACATTCTTCAGCTGATCCGAAAGCGAGCTCACCGCCGACAGGAACTTGTCTATGCCGTCGGAATTCTTGGCCAGCGCGTCCGAGAAGGTCTGGACGTTCTTGATCGTCTGCGTCAGCGGCTCACGAACGTCCTTGGTAAAACCTTCGAGCTCGCTAAGCACCTTGTCGGCGCGGGTAAAGATGTTCTGAGCCGTCTGCAAAAGGTTGGTGACCGCGGACGGGTTGGCGACGATCTCGGCGACCCTGCCTTCCTTCTCCGCCTCGTCGAGCAACCTGGCTTCCTTGGGGTCGGCACCCTTGAGCTCGATATTGGCCTGGCCGCTGAGGCCGGTCAGTCCGATGTCGGCCTGCGTCGACTTGGTGATCGGCGTCCAGCGGGCGATTTCGGTGTCGGCAATGGCGACGGTCGGATCGTCGCCATCGATATAGACGTTTTTCACATCGCCCACCCTGACGCCGTTGAACAGCACCAGGCTGCCGCGGCTGAGGCCCGAGGCCGAGCCTGGGATGCGCACGCGCAGCATCGCCGTTTCGCCCCTGTCGCCGATGGCGGCCGTCCAATAGACGAAGGCGAAGGCCGCCAGGATCGCGCCCAGCGTGAAGATGCCGACGATGACGTAGTTGGCTCTTGTTTCCATCGCCCCACTTATCGCTATGCGCGCGCCGCAAGATCAAGTTGCCGGGCGCGTTTTCCGCGGAAATAGGATTTCACCCACGGCTCATCGCTCTTCAGCATGTCGTCGATCGTGCCTTCCACCAGAACCCGCTTCTTGCCGAGCACCGCGACGTGGTCGCAAGCGGTGAACAGCGTGTCGAGGTCGTGCGTGACCATGTAGACGGTGAGATCCATCGTGTCGCGCAGCTTGACGACCAGTTCGTCGAACTCGGCTGCGCTGATCGGGTCGAGCCCCGAGGTCGGTTCGTCCAGAAAGACGATGTCCGGATCGAGCGCAAGCGCACGTGCCAGCGCCGCGCGCTTGATCATGCCGCCGGAAAGTTCGGACGGGAACTTCTGCGCGGCGTCGGTCGGCAACCCGACCAGCTCGATCTTGAGCATGGCGAGCTCATCCATCAGCGCCTTGGGCAGGTCGAGATATTCGCGCATCGGCACCTGCACGTTCTCCAGCACCGTCAGCGCCGAAAACAGCGCCCCATGCTGGAACAGCACGCCGAGCCGCATATCGATGCGCAGACGATCGGCATCGCTTGCCTTGTCGACATCGACGCCGAACAGGCTGATCGTCCCCGACTGCTTCGGCATCAGTCCCAGTATGGTGCGCAGCAGCACCGATTTACCGGCGCCGGAGGCGCCGACAAAGCCGAGGATTTCCCCGCGCTTGATGTCTAGCGAAAGCTTGTCGAGGATCAGCTTGTCGCCGATGGCGACGGTGACGTCGCGAACCGAAAGCACGATCTCGCCATCGTTTGTGTGCTCCGCTGCCGTGGCGCCGTTGCCGTTCGCCATCTCAGAAGCCGATCGCTGCGTAGAACATGGCGAAAAGCCCGTCGAGGATGATGACGATGAAGATCGACTTCACCACCGACGCGGTGACGTGCAGGCCGAGCGATTCGGCACTGCCGCCGACTTTCATGCCCTCGACAGACGCAATGATGCCGATGATCAGGGCCATGAACGGCGCCTTGATCAGGCCGGCGAAGATGGTGCTGAGATCGATGGCGACGCGCAGCCTGTCGATGAACGCAGCCGGCGGGATGTCGGAATAGAGCCAGGCGGCGACGATGCCGCCGCCGAGCGCCGCGAAATTGGCGATGATGGTGAGGCATGGCAGCCCGATCACCAGCGCGACGAGCCGCGGAAACACCAGCACACCGATCGGATTGAGGCCGATCACCTTGAGCGCATCGACCTCCTCGCGCATTTTCATCGAGCCGATCTCGGCCGTGATGGCGCTGCCCGAACGTCCCGCGAGCATGATCGCCGTCATCAGCACGCCGAGCTCGCGCAGGATCAGCACGCCGACTAGGTCGACGACGAAGATATTGGCGCCGAAATAGCTGAGCTGATAGGCGCCCTGCTGGGCGACGATGGCGCCGACGATGGCCGACATCAGCACCACCACCGGGATCGCGCCGACGCCCATGCGATCGATCTGGTTGAAGATCGCGGCCGGATTGACTGCGTGACCGCGCCCGAGCTTCATCTGCGCGCCGCGGATCGTGGCGCCGAGGATATTCATCGAGGCGAAGAAATCGTCGCGCATCTCGTACACCCGCCGGCCAACCAGCTCCAAAGCGCGCAGGATGATGTTGGGCGGCCCGGACGGGCCCGATTCGGGCTCGCGGCGGACCGCGTCACCGACGGCGCCGAGCAGGATCGAGGCGACCTCGCTTTGCCCCTGCAAATGGACCTCGACGCCCTTCTTCTCGAAGGCGCTGGCCAGCCGGTCGATCAGCCAGGCCCCGGCCGTGTCCATCTTTTCGATGTGGGAAAGGTCGAGTATCAGCTGTTTCGCGCCGCTTCTCTGCTCGATCTTGCGCATGTCCGCATCGACCGCCGCCACGGTGCGCGTCGTCCACACGCCGGAAAACGCGCAGCCCAGCACTCCGCCCTCCTCGCCCACGGCGACGCGCGGGCGATGCTCGCCGTTCTCGGCGGCCTCGCCGCTTGCGTCGCGTTTGCGGATGGTCAACATGGCGTCCTGTTTAGCGTGGCGGGACTGGCGTGTCGATTTGCCGGCAGACTGGTGTCGCACAGCCGGAGAAGAAAATTATGGCGCGTGTCATTTCGGTCGAAATGGAGCGATTCCCGATCGCCGGCACCTTCACCATCTCACGCGGATCCAAAACCGAGGCCGAAGTCATCACCGTAACGATTGCTGACGGGGGACGTTCCGGGCGCGGCGAGTGCGTGCCTTACAAGCGCTACGGCGAGACCATGGAGGGCGTATATGCCGCCATCGAGGCCATGCGCGACCAAATCGCTGGCGGCATCGACCGGACCGCGCTGCTCGCTGCCATGCCGGCAGGCGCGGCACGCAATGCCATCGACTGCGCCCTTTGGGACCTGGAAGCCAAGCTGACCGGCACGCCCGTGGCGGCAGCGATCGGCGTCTTTCCGCCCAAGCCGCTGGAAACCGCCTACACGCTGTCGCTTGCCGAACCGGAAGCCATGGCCGCACAGGCGCGCGCCAATGCCGCGCGGCCTTTGCTTAAGGTCAAGATCGGCGGCGACAACGACATGGCGCGGATTCGCGCGGTGACGGAGGCCGCCCCAAAGAGCCGCATCATCCTCGATGCCAATGAGGGTTGGACGGACCAAAATGTCGAGGCGAACCTGGCCTTCGCCGCTCAGCACGGCATCAGGCTCGTCGAGCAGCCGCTGCCGGCGGGCAAGGACGACATCCTGCGCCGGATCGCGCATCCGGTGCCGATCTGCGCCGACGAAAGCGTGCATGCGGCGAAGGACCTCGACGCGCTGGTCGGTCTCTACGACGCCGTCAACATCAAGCTCGACAAATCCGGCGGCCTAACGGAGGCAGTGAGATTGCGCGACCGAGCCCGCGATCTCGGCTTCGGTATCATGGTGGGCTGCATGGTCGGCACATCGCTCGCCATGGCGCCGGCGGTGTTGCTGGCGCAGGATGCCGACTTCGTCGACCTCGATGGCCCGCTGCTTCTCGCACGCGATCGCGAGCCCGGCCTCGTCTACCAGGGATCGCTGGTTTCACCCCCCGACAGGGAGCTTTGGGGCTGAGCGCGCGGCAAGACCGATCAGCCCTATGCCGACGATCGCGATCGGGATCATCGCCCAGAAACCGTCGACGCCCAAGCGGTCGTAAAGCGGGCCGGAAGCGAGCGTCACCGCCGCCATGAAGAAGCCGTTGAAAAAATAGGCAATGCCTTGCGCCGCTCCCGTGCGCTCCTCGGAAACCGTCTCGCCGATCATCTTCTGCAGCCCGATCAACACCATCGCGACCGAGACCGAGTGCAGCGACTGGACAAGGAAGAAGCCGCCGACGCCAAACCCGAGCGGCCAGACGAGCGGAAAGGCGATCCAGCGCACGATCGAGCCGATGCCGGCGATCACCATCACCTTGACCACCGAGACCGACGAAAAAATCCGGTTGAAAAACAGGAACATGCAGACTTCGGAGACCACGCCCCAGGCCCAAAGCAGGCCGACGACGGAATCGCCGATGCCGATCGCCTTCCAGTAGATCGACACGAAGCCGTAGAGGAAGGCGTGGCTGGCGGTGATGACGCCGACACCGAGGGTGAAATAGAGGAAATAGCCGTTGAACAGGCTCGGCGCCTTGTGTTGGATTTCAGTGGCCGACAGCGGCGAGGCCTTGCGCGGCCGCCCCATGCGCGGCGCCCACAGACCCGCGGCAAGAGCCGCGCCAAGCGCCACGAAGATGATCACCGGAACGGCCTGCGGACCTGTGGCCGCCAGGATGAATCCGCCCGCGATATTGGCGCACAAATAGGCGATCGAACCCCATTTGCGCATCGCCGTGTAGTTGGAGCCGAAGCGCCGGACGCCTGACAGCGCCAGCGAATCGGCCATCGGCGAATGCGGCGTCCAGACGATGGTGAGCAGCAGCGACACGGCAAGCACGGTCGCGTAGGTGGCCGGCAGGAAATAGCCCGCCGAGACGCCCATCGAGGCTGCGACCAGCGTGATATAGACATTGGCGCGGTCCTTCGCCCGGTCGGCAAGCGCCGTCAGCATCGGCGTCGTCACCACGCGCAGGAACATCGGCGTCGCCAGGATCACCGCGATCTGCTCTGCATGGAACCCCTTTGCCTGCAGCCAGAGCGGAAAATAAGGCAGATGCGTGCCCTGCGACACGAACAAGGTCGCGAAGATCAGGCTGATGCGCAGTTCGAAATGGCTGGGCTTGATGCGTTGTTCGGGCGAGAGCGGCGGCAGCGACATGAATCGATCCAATTGCGTTGCAATCGACGGCCTGCAACGCGTTTCGATCCCTAACATGCGGCAAGGCAGGGCGGAACTGCCTGGACTAGTCGATCAAGGGCAAAGCTGTTGATGAGCAACGCAACGCCGCACGCTGATAGTGCGCATCCCGCGAATTTGTTGGTGCTTTGCAATTTGCATGGCAACATGCCCTATCCTCGACAGGAGGGTAGTTCTTGGCAAACCAATGCAGGAGCGAATTTGTCTGAGCGCGACGCCAAACTCCACGGTTCCTGGCGGTTGGTTTCTTTTGAAACCGAGGCTCGGGATTCAAAGGAGCGTAGTCAACCGTGGGGCGCCAACCCCAATGGCTACCTTGTTTTCGGCTCTGATGGGCGAATGATGGTCCTGGTTACGGCAACGGCGCGGGAGCCAGGAAATACAGATGAGAAATTGGCGGCGCTTTTCCGTACTTTGATGGCCTATACCGGACGGTATAGGATCGATGAGGATCGGTTTATCACAAAGATAGACTCGTCTTGGAATGAAGCCTGGAACGGCAGTGAGCAGGAACGATACTACAAGCTTGATGGAGATACGCTCCACGTCTTTACGGCCTGGATGCCGAATCCATTGGCACCAGGAAATCCGATAGGAAGGGGCATCCTCAGTTTTCGACGCGACTAGACGTTCCACAGCACAGGGATTTTGACTGGTCGGCCATGTTTGTGTTGGCAGGTGGCATGCCTTGGAGATTGGCCGAGCGCCCACCCAGTCGTCATCTACGGGCGGAACAAGGAGCGAAGCGACGCGCGCAGACCCGAGGATCCATTCCGTGACTTCCGAGCCGCTGCCGCGGTGCAGAATCCTGCTCCGCTGCGTTCTTCGATCAAAGTCACGGAATGGATTCCAGGGTCTCCGCGACGCCGCTACGCGGCTGCTCCGCCCTGGAATGACGAGGTTCGGGCGGCTTCGGCCACTCCCCAGCGTTGCACTGATTTCACGGAAAGCAACGGTGAAAATCGTGCCCGTCGACAAACGGCAACCTTTCAAAAATCCTGTAAAGACCACTAGTCTTGCCTTCGCCGAGTTCGCAACTGGTCGCTACGTTGCAGGTCGTCAACTCGACGTTGAGTCTGGCAAACAGGCAGCCACTTTACATGACCGCAGCGGCCTCGAAGGAAGGTCTGCATGACCCGGCCCGATAAGGGCTTGACGATATCGGGCTAACCTCGATAACCGAAATCATCCAGTTTCTTTTCCAGTCAGCCCCTCAGGCCGCCTGCGCCGCCCTGCCATTGAGGTCGATGATGTCGACCGGCACCAGCACATCCTTGCCTGCGGACGATTCCGGCAGCACATGCGCCCAGGTCAGGATTTCCATGCGGCCGTCGAAATGCTCGACAACCGCGGTGCAGCTCTCCACCCAGTCGCCGGTGTTGATGTACTGCACCTCCCCATAGCTCTCGATGGCGGCATGATGGATGTGTCCGCAGATCACGCCGTCGACATGCGAGCGCCGCGCTTCCTCGGAAAGCACGGTCTGGAACGAGCCGATGAAATTCACCGCCTTCTTCACCTTGACCTTGGCCCATGACGAGAACGACCAGTAAGGCAGGCCGAGCAGATGGCGCAGCTTCGTCACCACGCGGTTGATCAGCATCGCCGTGTCATAGGCATAGTCGCCGAGATAAGCGAGCCAGCGCTGGTTGTGCACCACCGTGTCGAACTGGTCGCCATGGATGACTAGCAGGCGCCGGCCGTCGGCGGTTTCGTGGATGGCGCGGTCGGCGACCACGATGCCGCCGAAATGCACGCCCTGGAACTGGCGCGCGAATTCGTCGTGATTGCCGGCGATATAGGTGATCGAGGCGCCCTTGCGCGCCTTGCGCAGCAGCTTCTGCACGACGTCATTGTGGCTCTGCGGCCAGTGCCAGCTGCGGCGCAGCCGCCAGCCGTCGACGATATCGCCGACCAGATAGATGATCTCGGCGTCGTGGTGGCGCAGGAAGTCGATCAGGAAATCGGCCTTGGCCGCTTTCGAGCCGAGATGCACGTCAGAAATGAACAGCGCGCGGAAAGTGCGGGGCTCTGGGGCTGACATCGCGATTTTACCCTTTGCTTTCGCGTGCCTATGCCCCGATTCATGCAACAACCGTATGACGGTTGCTTGCGGTTGGTCCAGCCCAGGCGCTAGCTTGGCGCCGCCAAAGCATCAGGAGAAAATCACCATGGATCTCGGCATTCGCGGCAAGAAGGCCATCGTCTGCGCCTCGAGCAAGGGGCTTGGAAAGGGTTGCGCCATGGCGTTGGCCGAAGCCGGCGTCGACCTCGTCGTCAACGGTCGCAACGCCGAGCTTCTCGCCAGGACCGCGCAAGAGATCCGCGAGAAATTCGGCGTCAAGGTAATCGAAGTTGCCGGCGATGTGTCGAAGCCCGAGGTGCAGAAGGCGATCCTTGCCGCCTGCCCCGATCCGGACATCCTGGTCAACAACAATGGCGGCCCGCCGCTGCGCGATTTCCGCGAGCTCGATCGCACGAAAATCCTCGAGGGCGTGACGCAGAACATGGTGACGCCGATCGAGCTCATCCAGGCGGTGATCGACGGCATGGCCAAGCGCGGCTTCGGCCGCATCGTCAACATCACTTCGCTGTCGGTCTATGTGCCGATCCCCGGCCTCGACCTGTCGTCCGGCGCGCGCGCCGGCCTGACCTCGTTCCTGGCCGGCGTGGCGCGCACGGTGATCGACCGCAACGTCACCATCAACAGCCTGCTGCCCGGGAAACTAGACACCGACCGGTTGCGCGGCCCGCATGAAGCAGGCACTCAGGAAGACCCGGGCACGGCAGCCGCGCGCAAGGCCCGCATCAGCGCCGACGTGCCGGCGAAACGTCTCGGCACGCCCGAGGAATTCGGCCAGATCTGCGCCTTTCTCTGTTCGGTCCATGCCGGCTACCTCACCGGCCAGAATATCCCGGTCGATGGCGGCCTCTACGTCAGCGCCTTCTGAGCATCGCCTGAAGCTCTCCAGCCAACCATCTGGAATCGGAAGATTATTTCTGCTCCGGCATTGTGAAGCTGGAGCCTGCGATTTGCGGTCGCGAAAAATCGCGGGCGCATGCTAAAAGGCTCCAAACCAGTATCGCAGGGAGGGGCCGCAATGGACGGCGAGAACAAGAAAACGGCCCGGTCGGACCTCGACGAGGCCGCCCTCTTCTTCCACAAGCACCCGAAGCCGGGAAAGCTTGAGATCCAGGCGACCAAGCCGCTCGGCAACCAGCGCGACCTGGCGCTTGCCTATTCGCCGGGCGTGGCCGCACCCTGCCTCGAGATCCGCGACGATCCGGCAACCGCCGCCGACTACACCGCCCGCGCCAATCTTGTCGGCGTCGTCTCCAACGGCTCGGCCGTGCTCGGGCTCGGCAATATCGGCCCGCTCGCCTCCAAGCCGGTGATGGAAGGCAAGGCCGTGCTGTTCAAGAAATTCGCCGGCATCGACGTCTTCGACATCGAGATCGACGCGCCGGAGATCGAGCGCATGGTCGAAACCGTCGCCGCGCTCGAACCGACCTTCGGCGGCATCAATCTCGAGGACATCAAGGCGCCGGAATGTTTCGAGGTCGAGGAGCGGCTGAAGGCCCGCATGGGCATTCCGGTTTTCCATGACGACCAGCATGGCACGGCGATCATCGTCGCCGCCGCGGTGCTCAATGGGCTGGAACTGGCCGGCAAGGCGATTTCCGACATCAAGATCGTCACTTCCGGCGCGGGCGCCGCAGCACTTGCCTGCCTCAACCTTCTGGTCTCGCTCGGCGCCCAGGTGGAAAACATCTGGGTTACCGACCGTTTCGGCGTCGCCTACAAGGGCCGCGTCGAGGAGATGGATCGCTGGAAGGACCCTTATGTGAAGGATACCGAGGCGCGCACGCTGGCCGATGTCATTTCCGGCGCCGACGTCTTTCTCGGCCTCTCCGCCGCCGGCGTGCTGAAGCCCGAGCTCCTGCAGCATATGGCGCCGAAACCGCTGATCCTGGCTTTGGCCAACCCCAATCCCGAGATCATGCCGGAGCTGGCGCGCGCCGCCCGGCCGGACGCCATGATCTGCACCGGGCGCTCCGATTTCCCCAATCAAGTCAACAATGTGCTGTGCTTTCCTTACATCTTCCGCGGCGCGCTCGATTGCGGCGCCAGCGCCATCAATGAGGAGATGAAAATGGCGGCGGTGCGGGCGATCGCCGCCCTTGCCCGCGAGGAGCCTTCGGACGTCGCCGCCCGCGCCTATTCCGGCGAGACGCCGATGTTCGGCCCCGATTTTCTTATCCCCTCGCCCTTCGATCCGCGCCTTATCCTGCGCATCGCGCCGGCGGTGGCGAAGGCCGCCTGCGACACCGGGGTCGCGACGCGGCCGATTGCCGACTTCGCCGCCTATATCGACAAGCTCAACCGCTTCGTCTTCCGCTCCGGCCTGGTGATGAAGCCGGTGTTTTCCTCCGCCAAGGCTTCAAGCGCCAAGCGCGTCATCTACGCCGATGGCGAGGACGAACGCGTGCTCCGCGCCGCCCAGGTGGTGCAGGAGGAAGGCATCGCCGAACCGACTTTGATCGGCCGCCCCCATGTGGTGGAGGTCCGCCTGAAGCGTTACGGCCTGCGCATTCGTCCCGGCGTCGATTTCGCATTGATCAATCCGGAAGACGATCCGCGCTACCGCCATTATGTCGACCTTTTGATCGAGCTCGCCGGCCGGCGCGGCGTGACGACGGAAGCCGCCCGCACCATGGTGCGCACCAACAATACGGTTATCGCGGCGCTCGCGCTGAAGCGTGGCGATGCGGATGCCATGATCTGCGGGCTCGAAGGTCGTTTCGAGCGGCACTTGCGCAATGTCTCGCTGATCATCGGGCCGCGCGCCGGCGTCAAGGACCGCGATCTGTCGGCGCTCTCCATGCTGATTTCGCAGCGGGGCATCATCTTTCTCACCGACACCTATGTCTCCATCGATCCCACAGCCGAGGAGATCGCGGAGATGACCGTTCTGGCGGCCGAGGAAATCAGGCGTTTCGGCATGGAACCCAAGGCCGCCCTGCTCTCCTTCTCCGATTTCGGCTCGCGCGACGCGCCGAGCGCATTCAAGATGCGGCAAGCCGCGGCGATCCTGGCGCGCATCGCGCCCGACCTTGAATGCGACGGCGAGATGCATGCCGATACCGCGCTTTCGGAACATCTGCGCCAGCGCGTCTATCCGCATTCCAGGCTGACGGGCGAGGCCAATCTGCTGGTCTTCCCGAACCTCGATTCGGCCAATATCACGCTGACGGCGCTGGGCGCGATGATGGATGCGCTGCATGTCGGGCCGATCCTGCTCGGCACCGACAAGCCCGCCCATATATTGACGCCGTCGGTGACCTCGCGCGGCGTCGTCAACATGACCGCGCTGGCCGTCGTCGAGGCGGCGCACAAGGCGCAGGCGCTTGTCGACCTGAATTGAGAACGACTCTGACCTTAGATGCCGATGGCGCATCGTTGTAAGCTGGTGATGCCCATCGCGGCCTCACCGTCGCGTTTGGGTATCCAAGCGCGAAAGACGAATGGGCAGGTGCGAGGGTTGAATGAGATTCGAACTGACCATGCTGGCCGCAAGTTGTGTGCTCTGTTTCATTCACATAGTTCTCGCCTCGCATTCGGCGAGCTTTCAGCGGGGTTATCGCTGGACGGCCAGCGCCCGAGACGCCGAAGTCCCTCCGCTCACCGGGATGGCGGGACGGCTGGAAAAGGCACTGCGGAACTTCGTCGAGACATTTCCAGTATTCGTGGCGGCGGTTTTTCTTGTCCACGCGGCCGGCCGTGAGACCTCGCTCAGCGAGTGGGGCGCCGGACTCTATTTTTCGGCCAG
This sequence comes from Mesorhizobium sp. M2A.F.Ca.ET.043.05.1.1, assembly GCF_003952445.1. Lineage (NCBI taxonomy): Bacteria > Pseudomonadati > Pseudomonadota > Alphaproteobacteria > Hyphomicrobiales > Phyllobacteriaceae > Mesorhizobium > Mesorhizobium sp. M2A.F.Ca.ET.043.05.1.1. The sequence goes on along the minus strand of NZ_CP034446.1, from coordinate 1,422,901 downwards.
ACTGGTCTATCTTCCGCTCTACGCATTCGGTGTTCCCCTGCTTCGCTCGCTCGTCTGGAACGTCGCGTTTGTTGGAATCGCCATGCTTCTGTTAGCTTCGGTGTGGCCCCTGCTAGGAAACAGTTAACCACGAGCACGCTAGCCTTCCGGCTACGGACAATCGGGGTGTCAGGCGGATGAAAGGGTTGAAGCTGACGCATCTCGCGGCGCTGCTTTCAGCGTTCGCCGCGTCGGCCGTTGCCGTGACCGAGCCGCAGGCAGCTTCCCGCACTTGCCGCCAGCTTGAAGCCGAACTCGCCGCGACACGCGGGGGCGGCGGCGGGCCGGGCCTCGTCCGCAAATATGACGACGCCATCGCTCGCCAGCGCGAGCAGCTTGCGAAGGCCCGCGGCCGGGCAAGCGATGCCGGTTGCGGCTTCACGCTGTTTTCGCGCAATGTCAGCCAGTGCGCGGCGATCAACGCCTCGATAGAGCGCATGAATGCCAATCTCGACACATTGCAGGCAAAGCGCGAGCGACTATCCGCCGGTGGCACGCGGCACGACCGCAGCCGTATCCTGGCGGCGCTCGATGCCAACAACTGCCGCGACGACGAGATCGCGCCGCGACGCGCGCCGCTTCAGGAGGCTTCCCGTGACAATGGCGGCGGCAATCTGTTCGAGCAGCTTTTCGGGCGCCAGGACCAGCAGCTCGAAACGCCCGACGCTCCTGACATGCCGGACACGGCGGACGTGCCGCTTGATGATCCGAGCGTGCGCAACATCCGCCGCGTCATCAACCAGCCGGACGGCATGGACCTGCCGCGCTTGGGCGGCGAGTTCCGCACCATGTGCGTGCGCACCTGCGACGGGTATTTCTACCCGATGTCCAACGCCGCCTCCGTCGGCGATTTCGAACGCGACCAGAAGAATTGCGAATCGAGCTGCCCCGGCACCGAGATGCAGGTCTTCTATTCGCGTGGGATGGACGACGATTCGGGATCGATGACCTCCTCGGTCACCGGCCAACCCTACAGCTCGCTGCCGACCGCCTATCTCTACAAGCAGGCCAATTATTCGCGGCCGCCCACTTGCGGATGCAACGCGCAGGCCGGGAATTTCACGATCATCGGCGGCAATCCGCCCAACCCCGAACAATCGCAGCCGGATGGGATGGCGCCCTTCATTCCCATGCCGGCGGTGAAGCCCGATCCGGGCGCCGATCCCGAAACGCTCGCCAATGCCGAAGGCGGGCTCGACCAGGACGCGATCAAGCGGCTGACCACCAAGGTGCCGGTATCGCCGGTCTCGATGCTGCCACCGGATCAGCGCAAGGTCAGGGTCGTCGGGCCAGCGTTCCTTCCCGACCCATCAGCGGCAATAGATCTGAAAGCTCCGGCCCCGAAGTCCGCCCGGTGAGCGCCAGTCTCAGCGGCATGAACAGCGGCTTGCCCTTACGCCCGGTCGCTTCCCTGATCTTGCCGGTCCAGTCCTTCCAGACCGTGCCGTTCCACGGCTCCTCCGGCAGCAGCTCGAATGCCTGGTGAAGGAAATCGCGGTCCTCGCCGGAAAACTCGGCCGGCTCCTGCGGGCCTTCGCTTAGGATTCGCCACCAGGCGACCGCATCCGACAGGCGGTCGAGATTGCCGCGCACCGCCAGCCAGAACGCCTCGGCCTTGTCGCCGGAAATGCCCAGCACCATCAGCCGGTCGCGGGCGTCCTCGAATGACATGTGATGCATCAGCGCGCGGTTGAGCACGAGGAGCTCGTCCGGATCGAACTTGGAAGCGGATTTGGATGTCGCCGCCGGGTCGAAATGGCTGGCAAGCTCGTTGAGGTCGTGCGCGGCGGTGACATTCTCCGACGTGCCGACTAGCACGGCCAGCGACGCGACCGCCATCGGCTCGATTCCGTCCTGGCGCAGGCTCTCGATCGACAGCGCGCCGGTCCGCTTCGACAGCCCCTCGCCCGTGGTGGTGGTGAGCAGATTGTGGTGGCCGAAGACCGGCGGCTCGGCGCCGAGCGCCTTGAAGATCGCGATCTGCACACCGGTGTTGGTGACATGGTCGTCGCCGCGGATGACATGGCTGACGCCCATCTCGATATCGTCGACCACCGAAGGCAGCGTGTAGAGATAGGTGCCGTCCTCACGCACCAGGACGGGGTCCGACAGCGAGGCAAGATCGACCGTCTCCTCGCCGCGCACCAGATCGCTCCAATGCACGTCCGTGCGCTCCGGCTGCAGCGGATCGCTGGTGAAATTGGGCAAAAGGAAGCGCCAATGGGGCTTGCGTCCATCCGACTGGTATTCAGCCACCTGCTCCGGCGTCAGCGTCAGCGCCTCGCGGCCATAGACCGGCGGCAGGCCGCGCGTGCGACGCACCTTGCGGCGCAGGTCGAGCTCTTCCGGTGTTTCGTAGCAGGCATAGAGCACCCGCGCCGCCTTCAGCCGCTCGACCGCCGCGTCGTAGATATCGAAGCGGCGCGACTGGTACTCGGTGACATCCGGGAAGATGCCCAGCCAGTGCAGGTCGTAAAGGATGGAATCGGCATATTCCTGCTTCGAGCGGGCAATGTCGGTGTCGTCGAAGCGCTGGATGAAACGGCCCTTGTTGTTGATGGCGAAAAGCCAGTTGAACAGCGCGGTGCGCGCATTGCCGATATGGATGCGGCCGGTCGGCGATGGAGCGAAACGGACGGTGACTGTCATGAGCGGGGCGTAGCGGATGCTTTTGGCGTTGACAAGGCGCGCCCCCGCACGAACGCAACAGATAGTGCAAGCCAGTTAAAATGAAAAGCCGCCGGCCAGACTGGCTTCGCGGCAGCCTGATAAACCGCGTCAAGTGCCGGGGGACCTGGGCTTCGCATGTCCCCGTTATCCACATATGTGACACACAAGATGTTGGGGTCACAAAAGCTACAAAAACGAATCCTTGACGGGTCGGAACGAGTCGCTTTTTATAGGCCATGCGCTCCTGTTGCGGGCGTGACCGGAGAGTTTCGAGGCCGGTCTTTTTTCCCGGATTTTGTGCGTTTTGCCCGGATTTCCGCCTGTTCACGAGGCCGGCGGAAGCGTTGGGATCTTTGGGGTTTGGGTGGGCGAAAGGGAGAATTGTCGGCCTGGAAAAAATCATCTGTTAACACTATATTTAGTGTTTGCAGGCAGGCTAGACGCTAGATAATGTGACCTTCCTCTACGGAGGGAATCGATCAAAGTTTCAGTTTAGGGACCCGCGAGGGTCGGCCTGCAGCCTGGGCAAATGCCTGGGAAAGCGTTCTGCTGCCTGCAAGCCGGCGCCTGCGACGAGGAGAGTGCCGGCGCTGCTCGCAATGCCGGCAAACGGCGGACTGCGCTTTTCGCCATGTGGGGCAGAAATCCCCGGGGAAAGGCGCTATATATAGACACAAAGGGACCGGACCAATGCGCATCGAGCGTCGCTTCACCAAGCCAGAGCAATCAGCCTACGCGGAGATCGAATTCCGCAAGGCCCTGTCGGAGATCAAGAATCCCGACGGCTCGGTCGTGTTCCGCCTCGACAACATCGATGTGCCGGCGCAGTTCAGCCAGGTCGCCGCAGACATCCTGGCCCAGAAATATTTCCGCAAGGCCGGCGTGCCAGCTCGGCTGAAGAAGGTCGAGGAGAACGACGTTCCCTCCTTCCTGTGGCGCTCGATCGCCGACGAGGCCGAGCTCGCGAAGCTGCCCGAGGCGGAGCGCTATGGTTCGGAAACCGACGCCCGCCAGGTCTTCGATCGTCTCTCCGGCACCTGGACTTATTGGGGCTGGAAGGGCGGCTACTTCAAGTCCGAGGAAGACGCGCGCGCCTTCCGCGACGAGCTCGCCTATATGCTCGCCACTCAGCGCGTCGCGCCGAACTCGCCGCAATGGTTCAACACCGGCCTGCACTGGGCCTATGGCATCGACGGCCCGAGCCAGGGACACTTCTATGTCGACCCCTTCACCGGCAAGCTGACCAAGTCGAAGTCGGCCTATGAGCATCCGCAGCCGCATGCCTGCTTCATCCAGAGCGTGCAGGACGACCTCGTCAACGAGGGCGGCATCATGGACCTGTGGGTGCGCGAGGCGCGCCTGTTCAAATACGGCTCCGGCACCGGCTCTAACTTCTCGATGCTGCGCGGCGAAGGCGAGAAGCTGTCCGGCGGCGGCCGCTCCTCCGGCCTGATGAGCTTCCTCAAGATCGGCGACCGCGCCGCCGGCGCCATCAAGTCGGGCGGCACGACGCGCCGCGCCGCCAAGATGGTCATCGTCGATGCCGACCACCCCGACATCGAGCAGTTCATCGACTGGAAGGTCAATGAGGAGCAGAAGGTCGCCTCGCTGGTGACCGGCTCCAAGATCGTCAAGAAGCACCTCGAAGCCATCATGAAGGCCTGCGTCAATTGCGAAGGCAATGGCGACGACTGCTTCGACCCGGCGCTGAACACCGCGCTGAAGCGCGAGATCAAGGCGGCCAAGAAGGACGCCGTGCCGGAGAACTACATCTACCGCGTCATCCAGTTCGCCAAGCAAGGCTACACCTCGATGGCGTTCAACACCTACGACACCGACTGGGATTCGGATGCCTATCTCACCGTGTCGGGCCAGAACTCCAACAATTCGGTTTCGCTGAAGGACAATTTCCTGCGCGCCGTCGAGGCCGATGGCGACTGGCAGCTCACCGCCCGCAAGGACGGCAAGGTGCTGAAGACGCTGAAGGCCCGCGACCTGTGGGAAAAGATCGGCTACGCCGCCTGGGCTTCCGCCGATCCGGGCCTGCACTTCAACACGACGATGAACGACTGGCACACCTGCGCCTCCGCCGGTGCGATCCGGGCTTCCAACCCGTGCTCGGAATACATGTTCCTCGACGACACGGCCTGCAACCTCGCCTCGATCAACCTTCTGCCCTACCGCAGGGAAGACGGCACGATCGACATCGCCGCTTACGAGCATACCGTTCGCCTGTGGACCGTCGTGCTCGAAATCTCGGTGATGATGGCGCAGTTCCCGTCCAAGGAGATCGCCAGGCTCTCCTACGACTACCGTACGCTCGGCCTCGGCTACGCTAATATCGGCGGCCTGCTGATGACCTCGGGCATCCCCTACGACTCCGATGAGGGCCGAGCGATCTGCGCCGCGCTCACCGCGATCATGACCGGCGTCGCCTACTCGACCTCGGCCGAAATGGCCTCCGAGCTCGGCGCCTTCCCGGACTATGACCGCAACGCCCAGAACATGCTGCGCGTCATGCGCAACCACCGCCGCGCTGCCTATGGCGACAAGGACGGCTACGAAAAACTCGCCGTCAATCCGGTGCCTCTCGTCGCCTCCGACCTGAAGCAGCCGGCTTTGGCCGAGCATGCCCGCGCCGCCTGGGACCGCGCCATCGAGCTTGGCGAGGAGCACGGCTACCGCAACGCGCAGGCGACCGTGATCGCGCCGACCGGCACGATCGGCCTCGTCATGGATTGCGACACCACCGGCATCGAGCCCGACTTCGCCCTGGTGAAGTTCAAGAAGCTCGCCGGCGGCGGCTACTTCAAGATCATCAACCGCGCCGTGCCGGAAGCGCTGCGCACGCTCGGCTACTCCGAAAGCCAGATCGCCGAGATCGAGGCTTATGCCGTCGGCCACGGTAACCTCAACCAGGCGCCCGGCATCAACCCGTCGACGCTCAAGGCCAAGGGCTTCAACGATGAGAAGATCGCGGCGCTCAACGCTGCGCTGAAGTCGGCCTTCGACATCAAGTTCGTGTTCAACCAGTGGACGCTCGGCGCCGACTGGGTGAAGGACACATTCGGCTTCACCGACGAGCAACTCGGCGACGTCTCGTTCGAGATGCTGCCGGCGCTCGGCTTCTCCAAGAAGGACATCGACGCCGCCAACATCCATGTCTGCGGTGCGATGACGCTCGAAGGCGCGCCCTTCCTCAAGGCCGAGCACCTGCCGGTGTTCGACTGCGCCAGCCCCTGCGGCAAGATCGGCAAGCGTTCGCTCTCGATCCAGAGCCACATCCTGATGATGGCGGCGGCCCAGCCTTTCATCTCTGGCGCCATCTCCAAGACCATCAACATGCCGAACGAGGCGACGGTCGAGGACGCCAAGAGCGCCTACATGCTGTCCTGGAAGTTGGCGCTGAAGGCCAACGCGCTTTATCGCGACGGCTCGAAGCTCTCGCAGCCGCTCAATGCCTCGCTGCTCGCCGATGGCGAGGAGGACGAGGACGAGGCGGTCGAGCAGCTGATCGCCGCGCCGGCCGCGCAGCGCGCTGTGCAGGTGACGGAAAAGATCGTCGAGCGCGTGGTGGAACGTCTCTACCGCGACCGCGAAAAGCTGCCGAACCGCCGCAAGGGTTACACGCAGAAGGCCGTCGTCGGCGGCCATAAGGTCTACCTGCGCACCGGTGAGTTCGACGATGGCCGCCTCGGCGAGATCTTCATCGACATGCACAAGGAAGGTGCTGCCTTCCGCGCCATGATGAACAACTTCGCCATCGCCATCTCGCTCGGCCTGCAATATGGCGTGCCGCTCGATGAATATGTCGAGGCCTTCACCTTCACCAAGTTCGAGCCGGCCGGCATGGTGCAGGGCAACGACGCGATCAAGAACGCCACGTCGATCCTCGACTACGTGTTCCGCGAGCTCGCCGTCTCCTATCTCGGCCGCCACGACCTCGCCCATGTCGACCAGTCGGATTTCGACAAGACGGCGCTCGGCCGCGGCATCACCGAAGGCAAGGCGACGCCCTTTTCCAAGGGCCTCTATCGCGGCGCCTCGCCGGTGAAGCTGGTGTCGGGCATCGGCAGCGAGCCCAAGGGCTTTGGCGGGGGTTCAAGTCCCTCTCCCGCTACCATCACCCCTGCCCGCGCAGCGCCGACCGCCTTCGCCGGTTCCAACGTGCTGGCGCTGAAGCCGGCCAGCGACGAGGCGCTCGCCTACAAACGCGACTATGAGGAACGCGCCAGGGAACTGGCCGAGGACATGGTGGAAGAGGAAGCCGAAGCCGCCGGCGGCGCCGAGGCGCTCTTCACCGACGCCGCCGCCAACGAAGCCGCCGAGGCGAAGAAGCTAGCCGCGACAAGGCGCCAGCAATCGCTGCTGCAAGGCTACACCGGCAACGAATGCTCGGAATGCCACAACTTCACCATGGTGCGCAACGGCACCTGCGAGAAGTGCGACACGTGTGGATCGACGAGCGGGTGCAGCTGAGAATCTGAGCCGCTAATAAAACGCAACATCATCGGCCCGGTCGTAAGATCGGGCCGATTTGCGTTAGACGTCAAAAAAGCGATTGTTGGATTTCGTTTTCGATCCCATGGTCGAGGCGGATAACCCCGTTAATCAACCACTGGGGGTAGGCTTTATGAGTTCCCATGGCGAGAACAAAGCCCTTCTTCGGATATTCCGCGCCAAATCGATCCGACATTTTCTGCAAAGTCTCTTTCTCTCCGTAGCGACGTTGCCACTTAAGAAAGGTGGCTTCAATTTCCCAATCTTGGCATGTTCCTTCGCGAACGCCATCATCGGTCTCGTATCTATACTTGAAGTAAAAAGGTGCCGGCTCGTAGGGGACCAGGCTCTTTCCTAAGAAGCCAAACAAGCTGTTAGCCTCCTGTTCATGCCACATTAGAAATCTAGCTTTTTCACTCTCAAATGTGTCACGATCCTTCCGCTCAATCAGAAATTCCGCGCTTCTTGGTCGAACGAGCGCCAAACTACGGCCTTGCTCCAGCTCGGCGGCGAGACTCGAAACAACGTGCCGAGCCAAAAACTGAGGTCGTGCCTTTTCAGACAGACTGCCTGTGATCACCAAAGATTTGTGTTCGAGCCGCCGGCTCTCACTTCGCTGGTCACCTTTTGGAAGGCTCCAACCCTATTCAATAGTATCCCATCTGCCGAACTTCTGGGCGTCCTCTAGCGTACGAAACGCGACGGGATACAAACGAATCCAGCTGCCGCTTAAGTTAATTCCCGCGCAGCAAACCAATTCCCCGTGGGTCTCCCCTACGCGTGGCGCCGCCTTTACTAGGATCACTGCTGAATCACGTTGCGTGACAGACGCCAATCAAGCCACCTTTAGACAAAAACCCTTCGGTACTCCAAGATGCTTAACCGCAGTATTTCTATTTTTCAATATCTCTTCGCAAACAATGGAACGGTGGCAGTCTTTATGGTCTCTCTCGAAACACATTAGGCAGATATTTTTTGTTTCAGACTGAGCAGATATCTCGCCAATTGTTTTTTTGGCAGCCTCGTTCGCAATATGGCTCCTGAAAATTCGTTCGAACCGGCGCCGATCACCCGCTCGAGCGGCCAAGCGACCCTCTTTTGGATCGCCCAGGATCTTCGCATGCTGATATTCGATTGCTGAATTTTCGAGGTGCTTCCTGAGCGAATTTTTTGAAAAGCCCGCCTTCCTAGATAGCGGCAAATCTCGCACATCAATAAGAATATCAATCTTTGCCGCTTTGAGAACGGACACGAAATCGCCGATTTCGGAACCTTCGTAGCCAATCGTCAGTAGCGCCATAGAATATCTCACTGCTCCGCTTCCATGGTCATAAGCGACCAAACTTGTCCGAAGCGTGACGCTCGACCTTGGAAGGTTTTAATGATCGATCACATCACCATCGAAGTCAGCGACCTCGACAAGAGCAAGCTCTTCTGTGAAAAGGCCTTCGCCCCCTTGGGCTACAGCCTCGCCTTCGGCAAGGACGGCATCTTCTGGGCCTTCGATGTCGGCAATGGCTGCCTGTTCGAGATCCAGCGCACAGGCGAGACGCCGCCGCTCACCCATCTGCATGTCGCCTTCCGGGCGAAGAGCAAGGCTGAGGTCGATGCGTTCCATCGCGCGGCGCTCGAGGCGGGCGCCGCCGACAATGGCGCGCCAGGGCCACGTCCGGATTATGGAGAGAATTACTACGCCTGCTTCGTGCTCGATCCCGATGGTTATAATATCGAGGCGATGATCAACGAGGGGTGAGGACCGATCGCCTTCGCGACTTCGTCATTCCAGGGCGGAGCAAGGAGCGAAGCGACGCGCGCAGACCCTGGAATCCATGCCGTGACGTCGAAGCGTTGCAGCGGTGCAGAATTCTGATTGGCCGCATTCTTCGCCGTGCGTCACGGCATGGATCCTCGGGTCAAGCCCGAGGATGACGAAAGCGCGAGTTGCGCCGCTGCTTATGCGTTGACGTACATCAAAGCCATATTATCCACGATCCCTACCATGTCGCCGTCAGCAATGACTTTCGGAGGCGAATATGGACCAGGAGATCAAAAACAAGATCCAGACGCTTTTAGACCAGCATCGGATCATGACGGTCGCAACCCTGAGGCCTGACGGCTGGCCGCAAGCGACCACTGTGGGCTACGTCAATGACGGCCTTACCCTCTACTTCCTCTGCGGCCTGGACAGCCAGAAGGCGGCAAATCTGGCGCGGGACGATCGCCTGTCGCTGACCATAGACCACGACGCGCCGCAGGTGATGGAGATCACCGGGCTTTCCATGGCGGCGCGGGCGCAACCTGTGGAAGACCGCGCCGAGGCCGAGAAGGTGTTGCGTATGCTGCCGATGAAATATCCGCCGCAAACCTCGATGCCCGGTCCGATGCCGACGCCGGATCAGGTCCGCATCTTCCGCGTGATGCCGACTGTGATCTCCGTGCTCGACTACTCGAAAGGCTTCGGCCACACGGATCTGGTCACCTGCTGAGCGCGGCATGGCGGCCAGCAATCCAATTGATCGATCGCATGATCCAGATCAAGGCGTGTCCATCGTTCCTGATGTCTCCTCGGCCGTTCTTTCCAAGGAGATGGAAATGCCTACAGAGAGCCTGATCGTCGTCACCGCCATCGTGGCCTATTTCGCGACCTTCATGGTCGTGCTCGCCTATGTGACGATGGCGGAGTCGCGACATCTGCCACGGAGGTAGTCGAGGCGATCGGAAGCGCCTCAGTCCGCGTCGGCCATCATCTGCCCGCCGCCACCCAGCCAGGCGCGCCATTGCCGCTCATCGCCGTGGAAGACGTTGAGGTCGATGCGGCCTGTCACGCCATGCGACAGGCCGGAGCCTGAATATTGCCAGAACAGCCATTTGCGGCCCGGATAGACTTTTGACGGATGAGCCGCCACCGCGCGCAGCCAGAACGGATAATCCAGGAAGGCGCCGCGCAAATTATCGCGATAGAAATCGGGGCTGGTGTAGATGATCGGGCGCTGGCCGTAATGGCGTTCCAGCTTGTCCATGAACACCTGCATCTTCTCCAGCACCTTTTCGCGCGAAGGCTTGCGCCTGCAGGAGGATTCGCCGTTCCACTCGACGTCGATGACGGGCGGCAATGCGCCGTCCATCTTCGGCACGTTGCGGATGAACCAGTCAGCCTGCTCGCCGGCGGTGCGGCACCAGTAGAAAAAATGATAAGCGCCGCGCTTCAGCCCGGCGGCATCAGCGTTGCGCCAGTTCTTCATAAACATCGGATCGAGATGATCGCCGCCATCCGTCGCCTTGATATAGGCGAAGTTAGCGCCCTGGGCGCGCAGCTTTTCCCAGTTGATGTTGCCCTGCCAGCGCGAGACGTCGACGCCATGCACGGCCAGATGGCGCGGCGAGGAGCGGCCGAAATTGATCGGCTTGGCATCGCGGAAGGCATAGCGCGTGACCGGCCCGGCAAGCATGGCCGGCGCGGCGCGTGACAGCCGCTTCGGCGGCGAGACGAGTGCCGCCTCCTGCACCGGCGGCTCGACGCTGTCCGGCAGGTCGCCCGTCGGGAAGTTCACCGTCTCCTCCTCGGCAAGGCCGAAGGGGCGCGAATTCTCGTCGTCAGCGCCCGCGTTACCTTCGTCAAGCAGCGGCGCCGGCGGCGTGATGCGCGCCATGCCCGACATCGACGCGGTCTCGACAGTCTTTTCCCTTACGGCGGTCTTCACGCCTTTCGACACCGGCGCGCTCGGCCGCACGACCGAGCTCGTCGTCTCGTTGGACGGCATCTGCAAGGCATCGACGCCCGACGTGGACGAGCAGCCGGCAAGGCAAAGCGCTGCGAGCACGAAACTGACGACGCCAAAAATCCGCATCTTTGACCTGTACGCAAGACAAAACAGACCGAAGGCAGGAACAGCGCCGCCGGAAGCCCCATTCCTAATGAGAAATTACCAACAAAGTTTGAATCAAAATTTACCTTTGGTCGGACCGGCCGATTCGTGAGCATCGCCGGGAAGGTTCCCGGTCAGCGCCTGAACACCCCGATCATCGGCCCGAGATTCCAGAAATCGTCGTTGCGGCCGATGCCGGGCGCATAGAGGCTTGAGATCGAGCCGTCGAGGAAAAGCGCATTCGGGCAGCCGAGCTGGTCGCGGAACAGGCGCGCGAATTGGTGGAAGGTCACGACATCGTCCGAGATCGCGAAGACCGCCACGCCGTCGGCGCGCACGCCGACGCCATCGCGGATTTTTCGCGAGGTGCCGTCCGCATGGAATTTCGGATGCAGCTTGCCGTCGATGACCAGCATCGGCCCGGACTGCGTGGCGTAATCGACGCGCGGCGGACGCTTGAGATAATCCTTGGTCGCGCGAACCCCTGCCTTGTTGGCGCTGAGATAGAAGATGCCGTTGGGCTGCATAGAGAAATTGCCGGTTCCCGATCCGGTCTTCGCCGGCGTGACCTGCTCGCCGCGCTCGACATAGAGCCCAACCGGAGCGAGGTTCGGATGGTACATGCCGGCATTGATGCCGAACAGCATGCTGCGCCCCGCCGCTTGCTGCGCGTCGCGCAGATTGTGCAGCGACCGGTAGAAGTCGCCATCCTTGTTCTTCCAGAACAGCTCGATGGAAAAATGCTTCGGATCGGCCTCACAGACCAGATAGGCCGCGTTCTCGAAAGTCTGGTTGCGGCAGGGCGGCAGCGCCGCCAGCCATTGGCCAAGCCCCATGCCGGCGCCTGCGGCGGCAGGCACCGCCGATTTCACCAGCGTGGCCAGCAACGGCACGGATTGCAGCAGCGTCCCAAGATCCATCAGCCCGTCCGGCGGTCAGCTGTCGATAATGCGGATTGGTCGAGTTTCAAGTCAACCAACCGGCCGCGACGCTGACCAGCAGCACGACGCCGAGCAGGCCGCGATAGATCACAAACGGCCAGGCAGAGAAGCGTTCGAGCACCCGCATCAGCCCCCATATCGCGAAGAAAGCCGAGATCGAGGCGACGACGAGGCCGACGGCGAGGATCGACCAGCCATGCGCGTCGAGATGCACCTTGTGCAGTTCATAGAGTTCCTTGAGGCCGGCGAGCGCAATGGCCGGCAGACCGAGCAGGAAGGAGAGGCGCGCCGCCTCCGGCCGGGCGAAGCCCAGCCCCATCGCCGCCGTCAGCGTCGAGCCCGAGCGTGAGACACCAGGGATAAGCGCGCCGACCTGGGCGACGCCAACCAAGAGCGCATCGAGGATCGACGCCTGGCGCAGCATTAGCTTGTGGCTGGCGAAGATCTCGGCGAGCGCCAAAAGGATCGCCATGGCTATACAGGCCCAGCCGATGACGGCGAGCCCGCGCAGCGGCGAATTGCAGGCGTTGAGCACACCGGAAAGCGCAAGGCCGGCAATGATGATCGGGATTGTGGCAAGGATGATGCTGATCGCCAGGCGGAAATAGCGGTCGCCGAAATCGCGGCGCGAGATCGCCGAGATCGATCCGAAGAGCACGTCCCTGACATCGCTCCAGAAATAGCTGATCACCGCCGCCAGCGCCGCCAGTTGCATCGCGGCCGAGAAGGCCGATCCGGGATCCTGCCAGCCGAGCACCGCCGGCACGATGCGCATATGCGCCGTGGACGAGATCGGCAGCAATTCGGTGATGCCCTGCACGATGCCCAGAAATGCCACTTTGGCATAACCCAGGCCGACAAAGCCGGTATCCAGTCCTTGAGTGCAGACGTCGGTCATCTCAACCCTTTTCCCTGCGCCTCGATCCCTGCCCGAGGCAAAAGTGAATCGTCTTCGAAAAGCCCCTCTGGGAGAGGCTTAGCCTCACGATAGCGTGATTCCAACTCACGGATTTGTAAGGTGCCGCTAATCCTGCTTGACAACGGTTGGCACCATATTATCATTCGCTAATCTTACACTGTAAGGCATATCGGAGGAGCATGCCATGTCGACCGCCGCCCTCTCGGAACTCGAGCCCGTTGTGCCGCCGGAAACGCACCCCCCGGAAATCGCGATCAAGGAGGTATCGCGCGACATCAGCCGCGCCATCGAGCGCGCCGAAGTCGCGGCCTGGCGCGACCTTTACGACGCGGCGCCCGCCGATTTCGCGGCACGGCAAGGGCTGTCGATCGCGAGCGACGGCGATCTGGTCTGGACCACCTGCACGACGATTCCGTTCATCCATTTCAACTGCGTGAAGAATATCGGCGTCGATGGTCCGGCGACCGAGGAACAGCTCGACGCGCTGCTCGCGCATTATCGCAATGCCGGCATCACGCGGCCGTGGTTCTACACCAGCCCGCACACTGAGCCGGCGCGGCTGAGATGCTGGCTGGAGGCGCGCGGCCTGCAGCATCAGGGCGGCTGGGAACGCATCTATCGCGACGCGACGCCGCTGCCAGCCGAACCGCTCTTCCCCGGCGACCCGCTGATCCCGGTAGATGATCCCGTTATCGAGGAGGTGACCCCCAGGACGGCTTCGCAATGGGCTTCTTTCATCGATGCCAAATACAGGCTCCCCACCTCGCCCTGGCTCACCGCGCTTGTCGGCCGCAAGGGTTGGCGCCACTACATGCTGAAACGTGGCGGCGCGGTCGCCGCGGTGCGCTCGCTTTTCATCGGCTCTGACGGCGCCGCCTGGAGCGGCATCGACGCTCCGGTGCCCGGCATCATGGCGCCGAGCTTCGATCTGGATGCCATGCTTGGGGAAAGGCTGGTTCGCGACGGCATTGCGGCCGGCGCGAAGCTGTTTGTCGCCGATATTGAAGCGCCGCTCCGCGATCGCGACGGACCGGCCTATCGCAACTACGACCGGCTCGGCTTCAAGCTCGCCTATTTACGCAATCACTACGCTTACCTGCCGGCGTATTCGAGCTGACCATTTCCTGGAGCTGCCTCAGCGGTACAGCCACTGCTTCAGGCAGCTTCTTGCCACCACATGGGCCGGCGGCACCGAAGCCTGGTCGATACGGGAATCATCGCCGGCCTTGTCTCGCGCCTTTTCCAGGAGCAGGCGAAGCTCGGCCGGCCGCACGCGGTCGCGCGCCATCACGAGCTGGATCATCGGGTCGTTCAAAAGCTCGTCCAGGGTGTTGATGCTCTCGCTCATCCGTCGCCTCCTCGATGCCTGCCCGCATGGCGCTTAGATAGGCAGCCAAAGATGGCCCGCCAATGACGCTTTGCCGGCTATGTCGTGCAGCGGAGATGAAATTTTTGTGCAGGGCTCTTCCCCTTCTCCCCTTGTGGGAGAAGGTGGCCGCGAAGCGGCCGGATGAGGGGTGCTCCAGGGAAAGCCAGCGTCTCACTCCGCTGGAACACCCCTCATCCGTCTCGGCGCTAGCGCGCCGATCCACCTTCTCCCACAAGGGGAGAAGGTAAAACGCTACGCCGGCGGCGCGCCTTCATATTGCGGCAGGCCGTCGTCGAGCATCAGCCAGGGCTGCTTCGAGGCAGTCCAGAAATGCATGTCCGGCTTGAACAGCGACGGGTCGTCGAGCGAGCCGGAGGTGACGCCGAGAATGTTTCTGGAATCGCGGCGCGAGAACAGGGTTGTGCCGCAAGCCGGGCAGAAGCCGCGCTTGAGGTCCGGCGTGGAGTTGATGGTCGCCACCGGCCCTTCGATGGTCACATCGTCGATGCGGAACAGGAGTCGCGCGTTGAAGGCCGCGCCGATCGCCCTCTGGCAGATCCGGCAATGGCAGACGCGCTCGTTGATCGGCTCCGCCTCGGCCCTGTAACGCACCGCGCCGCACAGGCACCCGCCCTCATATTTCGCCATCACCGACACCCGTTTCGAGGAAATGCCGGCAAGGTAGCGACCGGCATGAGAGGGTCAAACAAAAAACACTGATAGGATGCGATCGCCTGCGCTGATATGGGTGGCTTAACGACGTGTCCGCGCCTGCGATTGACAATAGCCCGCCGCCGCGCCCTGCTTATGGCGTCCGACGGGAGGGAGATTGATGGCCGACATCGACACGATCGCGATCGCACCCTTGTTCGGTCCGCCCTCGCCCGCCCGCGACCAGACCGACTTGAGGATCATGGCCGCGGCGTCGGGCATCGGCTTCATGTCAATCCGCGATTTTCCCGGCGACGATTGGCTGACGCAGCGGAACCGGGCGCGGCTGCTGGCGATCTTTTCGCTGCCGGAGGCTGAAAAGCAGAAGCTGCTGCGCTGGAATTTCGACCGCACCAAACAAAATGTTTATCGCGGCTGGTTTCCGCTGCAGCCTGGCGCCGTCTCCTATAAGGAAGGCATCGACATGGGGCCGGACGTCGCCGACGCGCGCACCAAACCCTCCGGCCTCGATGCCGGCGATCCGCTCTGCGAGGCCACGCCGCTCCCGCCGGAAAGCGCCCTGCCCGGCTGGCGCGAGGCTGCCTCCGGCTACTACAAGGCGATGGAGACGGTCGGCAACGCACTGCTGCGCTCGGTCGCGCGCGGCCTGGGGCTGACCGAGACCATCTTCGATAAGGATTTCGAGGGCGGCATCTCCACATTGCGTCTGATCCGCTACCCGCTGCGCGACCCGAACAGCGGCGTCGACCTCAGCGGGCCCGACTTCTCCGTGCTGCACAAAGGCGAGATGCGGACGATCATCGGCCGCGAGCATGCCGATTCCGGTTTCGTCACCTTGCTGGCGCAGGACGGCGTCGAAGGCCTGCAGGCAAAAAACCTTGCCGGCGAGTGGATCGACGTGCCGCCCGCCGACAACACGCTCGCCGTCAATTTCGGCCAGCTGCTGGAGCGCTGGACCGCCGGCCGGGTGCGCGCGACCCGGCATCGGGTGATCGCGCCCAAACAGGCGCGCTTCTCGATTCCGTTCTTCTGTGAGCCACGCGTCGACGCCGAGATCGCGCCGCTGCCGCTAGAGGGCGCCGAGCCCTTCGAGCCGTTCCTTTATGGCGACTATCTCTGGGACACGGCGACGAAATTCGTCGAAATGAGCGGCGTCAGGCATCTGCGCCAGCCGCGACGGGCCAAGGCTTCCTGAATCAGAGGAATCAGTGGCGCTTGGCCTGGACGAGATAGGCATCGATCATGGTCTCGCCCAGCCATTTCGCGGCTTCGAGCCTGTGCAGTCCCTCAACCAGGATGTGGCGCTTGCCGTCGTGCCGCACCTGGATCGGCGTCTTCATGCCGTTCTCGAGGATATCCTCGGCGAGATGGCGCACGGTCTCGGGATGCAGCGTCTTGCGCCGCGCCGTCGGCACGTAGATGTCGTCGACCTTGACCTTTTGCACACGCAGCATGTCGGCTCCCTGGCACTGAACAACGCCCAATGAATAATCCGTTTGCCGGATATCGACAAACGCGGGTCCCTGCTGGCCCGATGCTTTCCATTTGACGCTTGGCCGGCCGATGGTCTCAATGACGGCTTCGTGATCTCAGGTCCAGCTTGATGCAATTGCCCACCGAATTTCCCGATTTCGGGCTGACGCCCGAGCAGCGCCGCGAGGCGGTGCGCGGCCATTATTACGAATGGCCGGGGATGGACGGTGAGCGCGGCGAAATCTGGGGGTACAGCGACCGGTTTTCCTATCGTCCGGGCGAAATAGTCACGCTTTTCGTCAGTTCGACGGCGCCGCAATTCAGCATCGCGATCATTCGCGACGGAGACGGCGAAACCAAAGTCTTCGAGGGAGCAGGCCTGTCGGCGCGCTGGCAGGACACGCCCGACCAATGCTCGGTCGAAGGTTGCGGCTGGGAGGCGTCGTTCGAATTCCGCGTCGGCGACGACTGGCCGTCGGGCGCCTATCGCATCGCGCTTCTTGTCGAAGGCCGCGACGGCAACCCGATCCGCAGCCACCATCTTTTCATCGTCGCGCCCCGGCCCGGCCGCAAGCCGGGCCGCCTGCTGCAGGTCGCCGCGACCGGCACCTGGACCGCCTACAACACCTGGGGCGGCTCGAACCACTATCAGGGCATCACCGGTCCGAACCGCGACCAGTACGCAACGACGGTGTCGATTGAGCGTCCTTGGTGCCGCGGCTTCGTCGTGCTGCCAAAGGACGCGCCGCGCGTGCCGCTCGAAGTCGCCGTGCCGCCGAAGACCGTGCCACGCTATCCACACATGGAGTGGGCCTTTGCCACCGGGCATTCGAAGAAATACGCATCGTCCGGCTGGGCAAGCTATGACAGCCATTTCTTCCGCTTCGCCGAACGCGCCGGCTACCAGGTCGATCTCGCCAGCCAGCACGAGCTGCATTTCTCGCCCGAGATCCTCGACGGTTACGACTGTGTCGTCTTCGTCGGCCACGATGAATACTGGACCTGGGAGATGCGCGACGCGGTCGACAACTATGTGACCCGCGGCGGGCACGCGGCGCGCTTCGCCGGCAATTTCATGTGGCAGACGAGGCTGGAGGATCAAGGCCGCCGCCAGGTCTGCTACAAATACAAGGCGCGCGCCGAGGACCCGGCCTATCGCGGCGGCGACGTCACCCGCGCCACCAATTCCTGGGAAGCGCCCGAGATCGGCCGCCCCGGCAGCGCCACCTTCGGCCTCAATGCGACGCGGGGTGTCTATGCCGGCTGGGGCGGCTGCGCCCCGCGCGGCGTACGCGGCTTTCCGGTCTACCGTCCCGAGCACTGGGCCTTCGCCGGCACCGGCATCTATTATGGCGACCTGCTCGGCGCCGACAGCCATGTCTATGGCTACGAGGTCGACGGCCTCGATTTCGAGATCCGCGGCGGCCTGCCCTACCCGACCGCGGACAGCGGCGCGCCCGACGGCCTGCAGGTGCTGGCCGTCGGCATGGCGAGCCAGGTCGAGGAAAGCGCCGACATCCCGATCGAGGACCAGTTCCTCGCCGACGAGGATGGCCGCTTCACCGCCGAGACGCTTTTCGGCGAGGCGAGCGACGCCAATCTCGACAAGGTCAAGCGCGGCAACGGCATGATCGTCAATTTCCCGCGCGGCAAGGGCGAGGTGTTTCACGCCGGAAGCTGCGAATGGGTCGCCGGCCTGCTAAGGCAGGACGCGATGGTCGAACGCGTGACCAAGAATGTTCTCGACCGCTATCTTGGCCGAGACGAGAGGGGCAAATGAACACTGCGCAGTCGATCGAAACAGTCAGCCGGCCGAACCTTTTCCACTTCACACGCCGGCCCCAGCCGATGGTGGATCGCGCCGATGGCATCTATCTGTGGGACAAGAGCGGTCGCCGCTACATCGATGGGTCGAGCGGCGCGGTCAACGTCAATGTCGGTCACGGCAATCGCAACGTCATCGATGCGATGAAGCGGCAGCTCGACCGCGTCAGCTTCGCCTACATCTTCCAATTCGAGAACGAACAGGCCGTCGCGCTGGCGCGGGACTTGGCCGAGCGGCTTCCGAACGGGCTCGAGCGCATTTATCTCGTTTCCGGCGGTTCCGAGGCGGTCGAGGCCTGCCTCAAGCTCGCGCGCCAATGGGCGGTCGCGACAGGCCAGGACAAGCGCTGGAAAATCATAGGTCGCATGCCCTCCTATCACGGCATCACGCTTGGCACGCTTGCCGTCACCGGCGACGATGTCCTGACCAAGACATTCGACCCGGTCGGACGGCCGATGCCGTTGGTGCCGGCGCCGTTTTTTCATCGCGACCAAGATAATCTGTCGCTGGAAGAGCGCGGCGTCCGCTACGCTGACATGCTTGAGGAAAAAATTCTGGAGCAAGGCCCCGAAAGCGTGCTTGCCTTCATCATGGAGCCGATTGGCGGCGCGGCGACGGCGGCACTGGTGCCGCCCGACAGCTATTTTCCCCGCATCCGGGAAATCTGCGACCGCTACGGCATCCTGTTGATCCATGACGAGGTGATGACCGGCGTCGGGCGCACAGGCAAGTTCCTGGGCGGCGACCATTGGAGCTGCCGGCCGGATATCGTCGCGCTATCGAAAGGGCTGAGCTCCGGCTATGCGCCCTTGGGGGCGCTTGCCGCGACAGAGAGGATCGTCGGGCCCGTCGTTGCGGCGGGCGGCTTCCTGCATGGCCATACCTATGGCGGTAACCCCGTCGCCTGCGCGGCCGGTATTGCCGTCCTCGGCGAGGTCGACCGCCTTGGCCTGGTCGAGAATTCCGCCGTCATGGGCGAAGTGCTGAGGGGCGAACTCGAAGCGCTGTCGGGTCGCTTTCCTTTCATTGCCGACGTGCGAGGCAAGGGGCTGTTCATGGGTGCGGAGCTCTACGCCGACCCCTTGGCCAGGACGCCGTTGCCACAAAATCTCAACGCCAATTTGCGGCTCATCGACCTGGCCTTCGAGCGTGGACTCATCATCTACTCGCGGCGCGTGCGCGGCGGGCCGGTGAGTGATAATTTCATGGTCTGCCCGCCTTTGATCACAACCCGCGAACAGATTGGCGAGATCATCGCGGTGCTTGGCGACACGCTGGAGGCACTTGCCGCCGAACTTGACCTGCCGGTCAATCACTGAGCCCTCGCCAAGGGAGGAGCCGATATGGATAGAGTGCTTGTCTCGGCCTGCCTGCTCGGAAGCAAGGTGCGCTACAACGGCTCGTTTCGGCTCGATCACCATCCCGTACTGGCGCGGTGGCAGTCGGAAGGCCGGATCGTGCAGATTTGCCCAGAGGTGGCGGCAGGTTTTTCGACGCCGCGTCCGCCGGCGGAAATCCAGGGCGCGGGCGACGGCCATGCGGTCCTGCAGGGCCATGGCAGGGTGATCGAGCAAACCGGCAGCGATGTCACGCTCCTTTACCGCGAAGCCGGGCAACTGGCGCTCGACCTCGCGCGGGAAACCGGATGCCGCTATGCCGTATTGACGGACGGCAGCCCATCATGCGGCAGCAGTTTTATCTATGACGGGAGCTTTTCAGGGGCCCGCGTGGCTGGCCAAGGCACGACCACCGCGCTGCTCGAGGAAAACGGCATCCGTGTCTTTTCCGAAGACAGGATCGGCGAGCTTGACGACCTGTTGACCGGCTCCAGCGCCGCCGGACATGCGGGCTGACCGATGCGGGAGCAGGCCACCGACATTCTACTCCGCCCCGGCACCATCGACGACGTCGAAACAATCTACGCCGCGCTGCTGCGTCTCGGCACCCATACCGGCGCCCACCAGGAGATCAAATCCACCGCCGACGACCTCCGCACTTACGGCTTCGGCGAAAAGCCCGCCTTCTCGACCCTGATTGCCGAGATCGGTGGCGAGTTCGCCGGGCTCTGCCTGCATTTCCCGATCTTCTCGACCTGGATGGGCCGTCCGGGCGTCTATGTGCAGGATCTTTATGTCGAGGATCGTTTTCGCGGTCGCCGCATCGGCGAAAAACTGCTGCGGCGCGTCGCGAAAGAGTGCCGCGCGGCGGGCGGCGTCTATCTGAGGCTCTCCGTCGATACCGACAACGAGACCGCCAAGACCTTCTATGAGAAGTTGGGCATCGGCTGGTCGAGCTACGAACAGGTGCAGAAGATCGTCGGCGATGCCTTTTTCGCCTTTGCCGACGCTCCGGAGGAATGACGATGAAAGCCTTCTATGCCGAAGAGCAGAAGCGCCACGATCCCAAGGCTTTCCTTTCGAGCGGCGCGCCGCAGCCCAATCCGGAAAAGCCGGAGCGGGTCGAGAGATTGTTAGCCGGTGCAAGATCGGCCGGTTTGACGGTCGAACGCCCGAAAAATCATGGACTTGGCCCAATCGCGGCGGTGCATACGCCTGAATATCTCGACTTCCTCGAGCACATCTTCATGCGCTGGCAGCGCATCGAAGGCGCTTCGGCGGAAGTCATTCCGAATATCCATCCGATCGCTCGCAACGGCTCCTATCCGGACTCGGCGGTCGGCCAGGCCGGCTATCATATGGCCGACACCGCCTGCCCGATCTCGGCCGAGACCTGGAACAGCGCGTTGTGGAGCGCCTGGAGCGCGGTGGAGGCCGCTGAAGCGGTGATGGCCGGCGCGCCGTCGGCCTATGCGCTCTGCCGTCCGCCTGGACATCACGCTTTCGCCGATGTCGCCGGCGGCTTCTGCTTCATCAACAATTCGGCCGTGGCCGCGCAGGTTCTGCGCAAGAGTTCCGCCCGCGTCGCCATCCTTGATGTCGACCTGCACCACGGCAACGGCACGCAAGACATCTTCTACGCCCGGCCCGACGTGCTGACCGTCTCGCTGCATGCCGATCCGGTGCGCTTCTATCCCTTCTTCTGGGGACATGCCGACGAGCGCGGCGAAGGCCCCGGGCTCGGCTACAATCTCAACCTGCCGCTGCCGCGCAAATCCGACGACGCGGCTTTTCTCGAAGCGCTGGCGACGGCCTTCCAGCGCATCCGCGCCTTCGCGCCGGAAGCACTGGTCGTGGCGCTCGGCCTCGATGCCTTCGAAGGCGATCCGTTCGGCGGCCTATCGGTGACGACGCCAGGCTTCTCGCGCATCGGCGAAGCGATTGCCGGGCTCGGCCTGCCCACGGTCATCGTCCAGGAAGGCGGCTATCTCTGCGATGCGCTGGGCGACAACCTCACCGCTTTCCTGACCGGCTTCGGTGGCAAGAAAGACTAGCGCTGCTGCCGCAGCATCGCGATCACGCGGTGCACGCTTTCCAGCGTCTCCTCGATCTCGCCCGCCGTGTTGTAATGAGCAATGCCGATTCGCACGACGCCCTGCTCGGCTGGAATGCCGAGCTGGTGGACGATCTCCCACGCGTAATTATGGCCCGACCACAGGAAGATATTCTCGGCGTTCATCTGCCGCACGATTGTTTCCGGCGCGATGCCCTCGACCGTGAAGGAAACGGTCGGCACCCGCTCGGCGAGGCGCTCCGGATCGGTGATGCCGCGGATGATCAGGCCCTCGATATCGGAGAGACCCTCGATCAGTCGCCGGGCCAGGGCATTCTCGTAAGCGATCGAAACGTCGAAAGCCTTGGCGATCCGCTGCCGCCGCGATCCGCCCTCGCCGGCGGCGGCGCCGAGATCGGCGAAATAGTCGATTGCCGCCGTCAGCCCGGCCATCAGCTCGATCTGCGGCGTGCCGAGTTCGAACCGCTCCGGCAGCCCGTACGACGAACAGCGGCATTTGTAAGGCTTGAGGCCATCGATGACGTCACGCCGTCCCCACAATATGCCCATATGCGGCCCGAAGAATTTGTAGGCCGAGCAGATCAGGAAATCACAACCGAGCGCCTGCACGTCGATGAGCCCATGCGGCGCGAACTGCACGGCGTCGACATAGACCAGCGCGCCGGCCTGCCTGGCGATCGCCGTCAGCGCTTTCACCCGGTTGATCGATCCGGTGAGGTTCGATGCATAATTCAGCGCGACGAGCCGCGTCTTGTCCGAAAGCAGCGCCTTCAGCGCCGTCTCCTCCACCTGCCAGCTCCGCTCGTCGAACGGCAAGAAGCGCACGACCAGGCCGAGATCCTCGGCAAGCTGCAGCCAGGGCGAGACATTGCCTTCATGGTCCATGCGCGTGACGATGATCTCGTCGCCCGGCTTCATTGTTCGGCCAAGCGTGCGCGACATGTGGTAGGTGAGCGTCGTCATGTTGGCGCCGATGACGATCTCCTCGACGTTCGATGCGTTGAGGAAATCGGCCATCGCGGCATGTGCCCCGTCGACCACCTGCTGCGCAGCGACCGTCGTTTCGAAGAAGCCGCCCAGATTGGCGTTGGTCGAGAGCAGGCAGCGCGACACCGCGTCCGCTACCGTCAGTGGCACCTGCGTGCCGGCCGGGTTGTCGAGATAGATGCGCCGGCGCCATTTATCGGTCAGCGAAAGCGCCGGAAACCTGCCGCGCACGGCCTCGATCGGAAAATCCGCCATCATCTCCCCCTTATCCTCTCAACGATTGCCCGTCACGGACACGGATTGCCGACGCGCTGGTGGATGGCGTCGACCGCTTTCTGCATCTCTTCCGTCCAGGTCACATCGACCGAGGACAGCGCCGTCTCGAGCTGCGCGATGGTAGTCGCGCCGACGATGTTCGCCGTCACGAAGGGCCGGCTCGCCACATAGGCATTGGCGAAAAGCGCCGGCTCCATGCCGAAGGAGCGCGCCAGCTCATTGTATTGAAGCAGCACTTCCGCCGCATTCGGCGTCTCGTAGCGCTGGCCGCGGTTGAAGAGCTGCGAGCGCGAGCCCTGCGGCCGCGCGCCATGGTCGTATTTGCCGGTCAGGTAGCCCTGCGCCAGCGGAGAATAGGGAAGGAACGCGATCTGCTCGCGCTCGCAGACCTCGGCAAGGTTCACCTCGAAGGTGCGGTTGACGAGGTTGTAGGCGTTCTGCAGCGAGGCGACGCGCGGACCCACGCCCTTTTCGGCTTCGAAGACGAAGCGCATGACACCCCAGGAGCTTTCGTTCGAGAGACCGAGGTGGCGGATCTTTCCGGCCTTCACCAGTTCGTCGAAGACGGCGAGCGTTTCGGCAACAGGCGTCTCGTCTCCCGGAGTGCCTGCCGCATCCGGGCGCCGCGCCACCGCTCCCACGCGCGTCGGATTCGAGCCCCACGGAATGTCCCGGTCCGGCCAGTGGATCTGATAGAGATCGATATAGTCGGTGCCGAGCTTGGCCAGCGACTTCTCGACCGCGTCGAAGATGTCGGCGCGCACCAGCTTCGAGGGACGATCGCCGCGGAACCACGTGTTGGCCGTGCGGCCGACCACTTTCGAGGCAAGGATGACCTTGTCGCGGTTGCGATTGGCCTTCATCCAGCTGCCGATGGTCTTCTCGGTCCGCCCTTGCGTCTCGGCCTTGGGCGGGATCGGGTAAAGCTCGGCCGTGTCGATGAAATTCACCCCGCGCGAGAACGCCAGGTCCATCTGCGCGTGGCCCTCCGCTTCGGTGTTCTGCTGCCCCCAGGTCATCGAGCCGAGGCAGATTTGCGAGACAAGGAGGTCGGTCCGACCGAGGCGGCGTTTGTGCATGGGATTTCTCCGGCGGGAGTTTTGCGCGGACAGCGCGGGGAGGAAATCCAACATAGAGCAAGACGCTTGCGTTTGGCAAAGCGCACAGTTTGGAGATTGGCCGAAGCGCCAGTCAGTTCGTCATCCACGGGCGGAGCGAGGAGCGTAGCGACGCAGCGCAGACCCGAGGATCCATGCCGTGACTTCAAGGCGCCGCAACGGTGCAGAATTTTTGCTCCGTTGCACCCAACGATCAAGGTAACGGCATGGATCCCAGGGTCTTCGCGACGGAGCTTCGCGGCTGCTCCGCCCAGGGATGACGAGGTTGGAAGGCTTCGACCAACCCCCGGCGCATGCGCCGATTAGAGAAACGAACGGCAAAACCTTCGCCCCGACAGCCTGCAACCTATCAAAATCCATGGGTGGGAGGAACTACCGCCTGACCCCGGCCAAAGCCCGCCGCTTGGCCTCGTCGATCAGCATGTTGGCCACCTGCATGCGGATCATGGCGCGCTGGCGCAGATGCGGCGCGACCCGATCCGGATGGTTGGCGAAAGCAAAATTGCGCCGGATGCGGCCGAAATCGGCATTCTTCGCTGGCTGGTCGAGGCCGAGCTCGCCGGCAATAGCTTCGGGATCGATCGACGGCAGCTGCTCCTCGGGCCGCTGCTCTTCACCCGCGAGCGACAGCTTTGCCTGGTCGAGAAGCGCGGCGAACTCCGCGGCAAGGTCGGCGGCGGACTCGCGGTATTCGGCGGCGACACTTTCGCTCGCGACCTTGATGCGCCCGGAATGAAGCTCATCGGCAACGGACAGATAGTCGAACGGAATAGACGGCCGGGCGCCCTCCTCTTCGCCTTTCTCCGAGGCGACGATCAGGTCGTCGAGCAACGAAGCGAAATCGAGCTTGTTCCCGGTGCCGATCTCAGCCTCCCTCGTGACGGCGTGCGTTGATGCCGCTGAAAATAGGGCGCCCACGTTAAAAATGACTTCTGGCGACGTTAACAATTGCAGGCATTTGCCGCCCTGGAGCCATCAAGCAAAAAGCCGGACCGCATTTTCGTGCAGTCCGGCAAGGTCGCCAGGAGTGGCGAGGAAAAAGCCAGCCATGGGCCGGCATAGCCCCTACGGTCGAGCCCGCCGAAAAGTTTCACAAAAAATCGATTGTGGCCGGAAATCTGATGCGGCATGGCAGCCATGCAATTGCTGCACTGCACAATTTTAGCAAATCGATTATATTTTGTTGTTGGGAGGGCCAACAGGGGCAACTGTCATGGGGTTCTTCACTGAAATGTTCGCTCGGCCACGGCCGCAGGAGCACCAGCGCTACCGCGCGGCACTCGCGCTTCTGAACGCGATGAGCAATGCCGACCGTGCCGATATCGGCATCAAGCCGGCGGATTTTCCGCGCATCGCGCGCGAAATGTCGGCCCGCTGAACAACGCTGAACCAAACGGGTTTCCCGGGTTGCCGGGAAACCTTCAACCTGTTCAAGAGTCAGCGATTTCCGAGGAAGGTCTGCTTCCCGAGCGGCACGCCATTGTGGCGCAGGATGTCGTAGGCCGTCGTGACATGGAAATAGAAATTCGGCATCGCGAAATACAGCAGGTACTGCAGGCCGGGCAGCGTGGTTTCGCGCCCGCCAAGCCTTAATTCGATCGTCCGGTCCTCCGAACCTTCCAGATCGGCCGCCGAGAACGTCGCCAGATGATCGAGCGTCTTGGCAATTCGGGCCTGCAGCTCGGCAAAGCTCGCTTCATTGTCCTCATATTTCGGCACCTCGCGGCCGGCGAGCCGCGACGGCGCGCCCTTGGCATGGTCGGTGGAGATCTGGACCTGCCTGGCCAGCGCGTACATGTCAGGCGCCAGCCGCGCGGTGAGGAACACCTGCGGATCGATCTTGCGCTCGCCGGCATTCTGCTCCGCCGCCGTCAGCACGCTGGCCAGCGCCTTCAGCCGGGCGGAAAAGACGCCCACGGAAATATCGTACATGGACACAGTCACGAGCAATCTCCCAAGGCGGCCCCAGCGCCGCGGCCCGTGACCTAACGCCTCCGGCTACGATTCTTCAAGCGTTCATGCCTCCACGTCACCGCTCCGCCGCAATCGCCATGGTAGTATTTCTGTTATCGAGCGGAGATTCCCGATGAGACATGTCTTTGTCGCTGCGGCTGCCTTCTTTTCCCTGTCCAGTATCGGCCAGTCCGCGTTTGCGGCCGATGCGCCCTATATCGACGACAGGTCCAGCGCCGACGCCGTCATCCGCTCGCTTTACAGCGCCATCAATCGCCACGAATTCGCCCGCGCCTGGGGTTATTTCGGCGATACGAAGCCAGCCAAGGATTTCAACGCTTTCGTGAAAGGCTATGACGGCACCGATACCGTCGACGTCAAGACCGGCGCTGTATCGGACGAAGGCGCCGCCGGCAGCATCTATTACAGCGTCCCGGTCGCCATCCAGGCCACCGACAAGAAGGGCGAGGCCAAGGTCTTCGCCGGCTGCTACACCGTCCGCCAGGTCAATGCGCAGATCCAGGAGCCGCCCTTCCAGCCGATCTTCATCGACAAGGGCACGTTGAAGCAGTCGACCGAGGATTTCGACAGCGCCGTGCCGGCGAGCTGCGGCGACGGCCCGCCGCCGCCCAAGAAGGACGAAGCGCTGGAGCAGGCCAAGAAGGCGTTTCTCGCCACTTATGTCGGGCAGTGCGACAAACAGGATCCCGAAGGCAAGCCGATCGGTGAGCCCGAGGCCCATTCGATCCACTACAAGGACAAGGACGCTCAAGCCGCCGACCCGGAGCGCGAGACGCGGCTGTTCCGCTTCTTCTGCTCGATGGCCGCCTACAACGAAACCGCAGTCTACTACCTCGCCGATGACCTCAACGGCGTGACCCAGCTGCAGTTCACCGAGCCGGATCTCGACATCCGCTATGAGAACAACAACAGCGAAGGCAAGGTCGAATCGATCCACATCATCGGTTTCAAGACCAGCGGCTGGGCAACCAACTCGGACTATGACGAGAACACGAAAACCATCACCACATCCGACAAATGGCGTGGCGTCGGGGATGCCTCGTCTTCGGGGACCTATCTGTTCCGCAACGGTGACTTCTCGCTTGTCCAGTACGACGTCGATGCTTCCTATGACGGCGAGATCAATCCGCAGACGATCATCGATTACAACACTGCGCCTTGAACACGGGACGCGCCTATCAAGGCGTCTTCGTCAGCATCCAGTTCAGCGTGCCGCGCCAGTCCACCATGCGGATCGGCGTGCCATGCGTGCCGGTCTCGAACCGCACGAAGCGTGTCGGATAGGATTTTTTGGCCAGGATCGAGCGGAAGAAGGCTTCCTGCTTTTCTACCGGGAAGACCACGTCATGGCTGCCCTGCCCGAAGAACACCGGCACGCGGCGCTTGAAGGCGGGGCTGGTCAAAAAGCTGTCGTCCCAGAGCGAGCCGAGCAGCAGCAGCCCATTGATCCGGCCGCCGGTATCTTTCCGCGCGGCGAGCTTCCAGCAGATCATGCCGCCCATCGAGCCGCAGGCGACGAAGATTTTCGCGCCGGGCGATTGTTGGGCGTAGTGATCGATGAGTGCAGCGACCTGCGCCGCGCCCTTGTCGCCGAAATCGGGGAAGTCGGGCGAGAGGTAGAGCCCGCCATTCTGGGCCATCAGATTCTTGATGCGGTTGAAGTTGCCGCCGAAAGTAAAATCGTCGACGCCTTGTTTGCGGCTGCCGCCCTGTCCATGCAGGTAGAGCACGATGATGGAAGCGCCTTCCGTCCTGCCGACCGCGACATGCCTGACATCGCCGGCGTCGGTCTTCAGCATCAGGTCCTGCTGCACCTTGCGCACGCCGGGGTCGGTATATTGAGCGCGCACCCGCTTTTCGGGCACCTCGTCGCGCTGGTTGATGTCGCGCATCTCATGATAGTCGAGCACCGTATAGGCGCCATTATCGCCGGTGGACAGCGCCGCTGGATAAGCGAAGAGGTCGTCCTTGAACGGTTTTAGCGAAAGCGTCTGGCTGTGGGCAGCCTGGACGGCAAAACCGGTTGCAACGAGCAGGGCGAGGAGGAAGCGGAAAAACATGCCGAGAGGCATGCGAAATTCGGCTTCGGTTTGTCAATCCTGCAGGACGCCGCCCGCCCCTTCCAGCGCCTCGCGCGTGTCGACATCGATCGATGCGCCCTGCCCGATCTCGACATCGATGACGTCGAGGCCTTCGGCTTCGACCAGGTGTCGCGCGCCGGTATCACCCTCGAGCTGCGCAACCGCCGCGAAAAGCGATCGCGGCAAAAGCACCGGATTTCCGCGCTTGCCCTGATGCGAGGCGCGCACCACGGCGTGACCGCCGGAGCGGCGGAACGCATCGATCAGGCTGTCGAGGTCCTTCGACGAAACGCCGGGCATGTCGCCGAGAACGATCATCGCGCCAACCGCGTCGGGCGCGACCTTCGCAATGCCCGCCTTCAAGGACGAGGCCAGGCCATCGGCGAAATCGGGATTGTCGGCGAGTTTCACCTCAAGGCCTCCAAGCGCTGAACGCACCCGCTCGCGCTGATGGCCGGTGACGACGATGGTGCTCGCGGCCTTTGAGCCCAGCGCGCGGGAAGCGGTACGGCGCACCAGCGGCTCGCCGTCGAACAGCGCCAGAAGCTTGTTCGGCCCGCCCATGCGGCTCGAGCGGCCGGCGGCCAGAAGCACGATATCGACCTTCAGCGCCGACCTGGCGGGGTGCGGCGCCGGCTCG
The DNA here is from genome assembly GCF_003952445.1 of Mesorhizobium sp. M2A.F.Ca.ET.043.05.1.1. Classification (NCBI taxonomy): domain Bacteria; kingdom Pseudomonadati; phylum Pseudomonadota; class Alphaproteobacteria; order Hyphomicrobiales; family Phyllobacteriaceae; genus Mesorhizobium; species Mesorhizobium sp. M2A.F.Ca.ET.043.05.1.1. The sequence goes on along the minus strand of NZ_CP034446.1, from coordinate 1,394,140 downwards.
CGCGGCTGCGGCCTGGTCGGAATTTCCATCAAAAGCCCGCCGACGCCCATGCCGGCAATGTCGCCGGCCGTCACATCGAGCCCGGCAATCAGGCGATCGAGCACCCAGTCGAAGCCGTTCTCCTTCGGGCTGCGCGCGCATCCGGGCGCGCCGACGACGCGCTTGCCGTCGAGTGTTCCGAGCACCAGCAGATTGCCGGGATCGACCGGCATGCCGGCGCGGATGACGGTGCCGCCGGCACGTTCGATCGCAGCCGGCACGACATCGGCGAAATCGCTCATCGCCGAGGCGCCGAAGATCACCACCATGTCATTGTCGCGCGCCAGCTGGGTTGCGGCCGCGGCGACAGGGGCAATCTCATGCGGCGTGCGCCGCTCGGCCGTCAGCCGGCCGCCGGAACGCGCCAGCCGCGCCTCGGTGACGCGCAGCGTCTTGTCAAGCACGCTCGGCTTCACGCCGGGAAGCACCGTCTGGATGATGCCGACTGTGATGGGACGATAGGCGTTGACGGCAAAGATCTCGCGGCCGACGCAAATCCTCACCACGCTGTCCACCAGGTTTGCGGCGACGGCAAAGGGGATGATCTTCACGGTCGCGACCATCTGGCCCTTCTCGACCGGCGCATGCTGCGCCAGCGTAGCGACGGTGATGGCCGGATCGACGGCATTGATGGCGTCGATCATCCCGGCATTGACGGTAAACACGCCCGAGGCCCCTGCATGCAGGTTCACCCGCCCGGTGGCGGCCGGCTTGACCTCGATGTTGCGGTGGCTCATGCCGGCCGCGATTTTCGTGGCGGCGGCATCCTCACCGAGATCGTCCTCGGCAAGCACCGCCGCGACGACTTCGACTACACCCGCTGCCTTCAGTGCAGCGACATCCTCGCGGCTCAGCCGGTGCGCCTTGCGGAACCGCTTTTCGCCCGCGGCCGTCGCATGCGCCAGCACCGCCCCTTCCGCCTCGTCGATCGGAACCGGCCCGAATTTCACGCCACGGCGCCTTTTGCTTCCAGACCGCGCGAGCGGAAGGCGTGGATGGTCTGTGCGAGCACCGCGACAGCGATCTCGGCCGGGCTGGCCGCCCCGATGTCGAGGCCGATCGGCGCGTGGATGCGGGCGATCTGGTCGGCGCCGGCGCCGAGCGCGAGCAAGCGCTCGACGCGCTTGGCGTGGGTCTTGCGGCTGCCAAGCGCCCCGACATAGAAGCAGCGGGCGTCGAGCGCCGCCTTCAGCGCAAAATCGTCGATCTTCGGATCATGGGTGACTGCGGCGAGCGCCGTGTAGCTGTCGAGCGGCGCGCGCTTCAACACATCCTCCGGCCATTCGGCATGCAGCGCGACGTCGGGAAAGCGCTCCGGAGTCGCAAAGGCGGTGCGCGGGTCGATGATCTCGACGGGATAGCCGGCGATCCTGGCCATCGGCGCCAGCGCCTGGCTGATATGCACCGCGCCGATCACCACGAGGCGCGGGCGCGGCAGATGAGCGTTGAGAAAGAAGGTCCGCCCTTCCGCCTCCACCGACCGCGAATTGCCGGTGCGGAACGCATTGGCGATCGCCGCCCCGAGATCGCCCGCGACAGGATCGCCCTCGCGCACAATGCGGTCGCGGCCGTCGCCAAGGTCGGTGACCAGCACCGCGGCGCGGCGGGCGCGGCGTTCTTCGTTGAGGGTCTTCAGAATGTATGGATCCACGGCGGTCAGCCCAGCCTTTCGACATAGACCTTGATGCGGCCGCCGCAGGAAAGGCCCACCTGCCAGGCCGTTTCGTCGGCGACGCCGAACTCCAGCATTCTGGCCTTGCCCGAGCCGATGACGTCGATCGCCTCGGTCACCACGGCGCCCTCGACACAGCCGCCGGAGACAGAGCCATGGAAATTCCCTTCAGCGTCGATGACCAGATGGCTGCCGACCGGACGCGGCGCCGAACCCCAGGTCTCGACCACGGTCGCGATGGCGACATCCTTGCCGTCCTTCATCCAGCTCTCCGCGATGATCAGCGGATCACGGGCCTCATCGAGATAAATGCTCTCATCCATCGTCGCTTCTCACAAAGTCTGTTTTCCCGCCGGGACATTCCCTGACAGAGCATATGGCTATGCGGCCCGCCTCCCGCCAGTTCGCAGCCAGCGGCGCGGATCGACCGAGGCCGCCGGCCGCCGGTCGAGCGAGGTGCAAAGATCGGTCAGCGCATCGAGATTATGCACTGCGCGGAACTCGTCGACATGCGGCAGCATCGCTTTGACGCCGCGGGCACGCGCCTCGAAGCCGTCGAAGCGCAACAGCGGGTTGAGCCAGATCAGCCGCCGGCAGGACTTGTGCAGCCGCTCCATCTCCTGCGACAGGCCGGTGACGTCGTCGCGCTCCAGCCCGTCGGTGATGAGAAGAACCACGGCGCCCTGCCCCAGCACGCGCCGTGACCACAGCTGGTTGAATTCGGCGAGCGTATCGCCGATGCGGGTGCCGCCCGACCAGTCCTTCACAGCCGCCGAGCATTCGGCAAGCGCCTCGTCCGGATCGCGATGGCGCATCTGCCGGGTCAAATTGGTCAGCCGCGTGCCGAAGACGAAGGCGTGCACGCGCCGGCGCTTCTCCGTCAGGGCATGCAGGAAATGCAGGAAGATGCGGGTGTACTGGCTCATCGAGCCGGAAATATCGGCAAGCACCACCAGCGGCGGATGCACTTCGCGCGCCGATCGGAATTTCGGCAGGATAAGCGCGCCGCCGGTTCGCGCCGCCGAGCGCATCATGGCGCGCGGATCGATGCGGCGCCCCTGCGCGTCAGCCCTGAAGCGCCGCGTGCGGACGAGGTCGAAGGGAAGTTGCAAGGCCATGATCGCCTTTTTGGCCTCGGCCATTTCGCGGGCGTCCATCTGGGCGAAATCCTTGCCGCGCAGCACCTCATTGCCGGAAAAAGTCATCCGCGCATCGACCTCGATCTCCGGCACTTCCCGGGCCGGCCGGCTCTTCTGGTGGCCTTCGAACATCGCCTGGCTGACGCGGTTCTCGGCCGCCCGAGGCTTTTGCTTTTCGCTTGTGTCCAGGGCGACCGGCGAAAACATCGCCAGCAGCTTCTCGATCAGCTCGCGCGATTTCCAGAACAGGCGGAAAGCCTCGTCGAAGACCGGATGATCCTCGTGCCGCGAGACCAGCACCGCATGCAGCGTCCAGTAGAAATCGTCGCGCGAGCCGATGCCGGCGGCAAGCACCGCCTCGATGGCGTCCTTCACCGAGGCCGGCCCGACGCGCATGCCGGCCTTGCGCAAGGCGCGAGCGAAATAGACGATATTATCGGCGATGCGCCCATCGGCGCGCGCCTCTTTGGGTTCCGGACGCGGCGACGGCATCGCCCCTACTCCGCCGCCGAAAGCTCGGCCTTCACCTCATTGAGGATGCGCCGGCCCTCGCCCTCACCGATGCGGGCAATATCGTCCTGGTATTTCAAAAGCACGCCGATCGTGTCGGACACGGTCTCCGGGTCGAGCGCCACCTTGTCGAGCTCGGTGAGCGCGCCGGCCCAGTCGATGGTTTCGGCAACGCCTGGCGCCTTGAACAGCTCGACCTGGCGCAGCTTCTGGACAAAGGACACGACCTCCGCCGACAGCCGGCGGTTCGCCTGCGGCACCTTGCGGCGCACGATCTCCAGCTCGCGTTCCGCATTCGGATAATCGACCCAGTGATAAAGGCAGCGCCGCTTCAGCGCGTCGTGGATCTCGCGCGTGCGGTTGGTGGTTATGATGACGATCGGCGGCTCTTCCGCCTTGATTGTGCCAAGCTCGGGAACCGTAACCTGGAAGTCCGACAGGATTTCCAGCAGGAACGCTTCGAACGCTTCGTCGGTGCGGTCGAGCTCGTCGATCAGGAACACCGGCGCCGCGCCGGCCTTGCCGGTCAGCGCGTCGAGCACCGGGCGGCGGATCAGGTATTTTTCGGAGAATACGTTACGCTCCATGTCGGAGCGCACGACCTTGCCGGCCGCCTCCTCCATGCGGATCTCGATCATCTGCGCGGCATAATTCCACTCATAGACGGCCGAGGAGACGTCGAGCCCCTCATAGCATTGCAACCGGATCAGCCGGCGGCCGAGGGCGTCGGCCAGTACCTTGGCGATCTCGGTCTTGCCAACGCCCGCCTCGCCTTCGAGGAACAAGGGCCGCTTCATGCGCAGTGAAAGAAACAGCACGGTCGCCAGCGAGCGGTCCGCGACATAGTCCGCAGCGGTCAAAAGATCGAGCGTTTCGTCGATCGATTTCGGCGCGGGGCGCGGCGCGGTCATCTTGTCTCCGTGGGTCCCGCTTGCACGTTTCAAAGGACGTGATAGTCGCGGTTATAGTAGATCAGCGGCCGCAAATTATCGCCGATGCGCAGGCCTGTCACCTTGCCAAAAAGCACACGGTGGGTGGCAAGATCCTTGGCGTCGATGATCTCGCAGTCGAACACGGCAAGGGCCCCTTTCAGCGTCGGCGCGCCGGTCGAGATCACATCCCACTCGGCCAGCGCAAAGCGTTCGTCCGCCGGCAACCCGGTGACACCGGAAAAGCCTACCGAGACGGCTTCCTGATCCGAGGCAAGCGTGTTGAGCGCGAACCTGCCGTTCTTGATGAAAGCCTCGTTCTTGGCGTTCTCGCGGTTGAGGCAGACCAGAACCGTCGGCGGCGTGTCCGAAACCGAACAGGCGGCGATCACCGTCGCGCCGCGTTTGCCGCCGGGCCCGTCCGTGGTCACCACATGCACATGGCCGGCAAAATGCGCCATCGCATCGCGATAGTGCTGCGGCCCGATGTCATTGATCTTCAGCACGCGATAATCCACCTGTCGGAACAAGCCCGTTATATATGGCGGCATATTGCACGCCACAAGTTATCTATCACGGGCGAAGTGCTTGACCGCAATCCGCAAATTCGCGTGTTGCGCGCCGCTTAGCCAGCCTTTAGGCATTTCCTGAAATAGTGTCGGGACTGTATTCCCGGCATGGAGGATATCTTAGCCCGAATGCGTCTTCTCACGACGACATCAGCCGTGCTGTTCTGGCTGTCGCTGGCCGCGAGCGCCGAGGCCGAGACGCTGGTCGGCGTTGCGGCGCCGCTTTCCGGTCCGTCGGCGATCCTGGGCAAGCAAGTTGAGGATGGGGCAGCCTTAGCGGCAGAGACGAACGGCCTTGCGATCAAGACTGCAGACGATGCCTGCACCGCCGATGGCGGCGCCGCGGCGGCAAAGGAATTCGTCGACGCCAAAGTCGATATCGTGGTGGGCTTTCTCTGCACCGAGGCGATCGAGGCGGCGCTGCCGATCCTGAAGGACGCCAACATACCGGTGATCACGGTCGGCGTGCGCACCGAAAGCCTGACCGACCGGCGCGCCAAGACCGGCTGGCCGGTCTACCGGCTCGGCCCGCGCGGCGACGATGAGCGCAACGCGGTCGCCGCCGAGCTCACCCGGCTGTGGCGCGACGACCTCTTCGCCATAATCGATGACGGCACCATCTATGGCCGCGAGATGGCCGAGACTTTTCGCGCTGCGGCCGAGCAGGCTGCCTTGAAACCGGTCTTCACCGACACTTTCAGGCCGCAGCTCGACAACCAGATCGGGTTGGTCGGCCGGCTGAAGAAGGCCGGCGCGACAAAAGTATTTGCCGGCGGCGACGGCGACGATGTCGCCATCATGGGCCGCGATGCCGCCCAGCTCGATGCGGGCATCACCTTTGCCGGCGGCGAGAACCTGCGCACGCCGCCAGGCGACGTGCCCTACGCCGCCGGCACGTTGATGATCGCGCCGCCGGAATGGTCGGAGGTCGCGGACCCAAGGATCGTGCAGGCCTTCGGCGCAAAAAACATCGTGCCGGACGGCTACACGCTGCCGTCCTATGCAGCAGTCGAGATCGCCAAGATCGCGCTGGCTGGCGCGGAGAGCTCTGGCCAACCGCTCGGCGAGGCGCTGACCGGCCATGATTTCGCGACCGCGATCGGCACCATCCGCTTCGACGACAAGGGCGACCTCAGCCAGAACCCGTTCCGCGTCTTCCGCTTCGACGGCACGCATTTCGTACCGCTGGAGGGCAAGTGATGTTCCGCACCGGACCGCGCAATCTGATCACCGACGTTGCTGGTCTTCGCGTCGGCAATGCCGCCGACGCCAGGCTTAAATCCGGCGTCACGGTGGTGCTCTGCGACGAACCTGCCGTGGCTGGCGTCCAGGTGCTGGGCGGCGCGCCGGGCACGCGCGAGACCGACCTGCTCGAGCCGCAGAATTCGATCGCGACCATCCACGCCGTCGTGCTGTCCGGCGGCTCCGCCTTCGGCCTCGACGCCGCCTCCGGCGTGCAGGCGGCGCTGCGCGAGAGAGACATCGGCGTTGAGGTCGGCGGCTTCCGCGTGCCGATCGTGCCGGCCGCGATCCTGTTCGACCTGCGCAATGGCGGCGACAAGAAATGGGGCCGTTATCCGCCCTATCGCGAGCTCGGCTATGACGCCGTGCAGGCGGCAACAATGGATTTCGCCATCGGTACATTGGGCGCCGGCGCGGGCGCGCTGACCTACGGGTTGAAAGGCGGGCTGGGCTCCGCCTCGACCGTGCTCGACAGCGGCGTCACCATCGGCGCGCTCGCCGCCGTCAATCCGACCGGCTCCGTCACCGTCGGCCGCAGCCGCCATTTCTGGGCGGCGCCCTTCGAGATCGGCCACGAGTTCGGCGGCCTGGGCTATCCCGATCCACTGCCGCAAGACGCCAGGAAGATCCTGCTGAAATACCGCGACCGGCGTGTTGGCGGACATGGGGAAGCCGGCAGCACCACCATCGCCGTTATCGCCACCGACGCCGTGCTGACCAAGGCCGCGGCCAAGCGGCTGGCGATTTCGGCGCATGACGGCTTCGCCCGCGCCATCTGGCCGACCCATACGCCGGCGGACGGGGATCTGGTGTTTGCGCTGGCGACGGGCAGGAGCGGCATCGAGCTCGGCGCCGATGCCGCGATCGACCTGTTCGCAGCGGCTGGCGCGACCATGGCGCGCGCGATCAGCCGCGGCGTCTACGCCGCTACGCCTGCCGAAGGCGATCTGTTTCCCGTCTGGTCGTCGCGCTGATTGGGCCGGCGCCGATCAGGTCGGGTCGGACTTTTCTTCCTCGAAGGTGACGGCGACATCGGAATTCGCGGAAAGCCAGACCTTCTGGCCGTCGATCTCCGCGACCAGGGCGAGCGAAATGTAATGATGATGGCCCTTGTGCGAGCCCATGCCGCTGTCGGCCTTGGTCAGCTTGATCCGGTCGCCCTCGACCTTGTCAACGGTGCCGATATGGACGCCATCGGCGCCGATCACTTCCATATGTCCGCGTATCTTGCTGATGTCGGTGCTCATGCTGGTTCTCCGCTGGATTTGCCCTTTCGGATGCGAGACGGCCGACAATAACAAATGAACGCCGAATTGGATGCATCGCGGCGCGTCTCGTTCACCATGGCGTGATAGGCATGAATTCACCTTCACGCTGCTGACGGCATTCCACCAGTTCCTCGCGCTTGGCGTTCGCTCCATTTTCCGCTGGGCTTTGCGGCACTTGTCGGGGTTAGCATCCGGTTTGCGCGGCAGCAGCGTTGAGCATTGGGCCCGCCTCTGTTAGGACGCGGCCGACGCTTCTCCCAGGCAGGACTGAAAACAGATGATCCCTCGCTATTCCCGGCCGGAAATGGTCGCCATCTGGTCGCCCGAAACCCGCTTCCGCATCTGGTTCGAGATCGAGGCGCATGCCTGCGATGCGCTGGCGGAGCTGGGCGTCATCCCGAAGGAAGCGGCAAGGACCATCTGGGAAAAAGGCGGCGCAGCCAAGTTCGACGTCGCCAAGATCGACGAGATCGAGCGCGTCACCAAGCATGATGTCATCGCTTTCCTCACCCATCTCGCCGAATTCGTCGGACCGGATGCCCGCTTCATCCACCAGGGCATGACCTCGTCGGACGTGTTGGACACCTGCCTTGCGGTGCAATTGACCCGCGCCAGCGATATCCTGCTCGACGACATCGACGCCCTGCTCGCCGCGCTGAAGCGCCGCGCCTTCGAGCACAAGGACACCGTCACCATCGGCCGCAGCCACGGCATCCACGCCGAGCCGACCACTTTCGGCGTCAAACTGGCGCAAGCCTATGCCGAGTTCTCGCGCTGCCGCGACCGGCTGGTGCACGCGCGGGAGGACATCGCCACCTGCGCGATCTCCGGCGCGGTCGGCACCTTCGCTAACATCGAGCCTTATGTCGAAGAGCATGTTGCGGCAAAGCTCGGCCTGAAGCCTGAGCCGGTGTCGACGCAAGTCATCCCGCGCGACCGGCATGCCATGTTCTTTGCCACGCTGGGCGTGATCGCCTCGTCGGTCGAACGCCTCGCCGTCGAGATCCGCCATCTGCAGCGCACCGAAGTGCTGGAAGCGGAAGAGTATTTCTCGCCGGGCCAGAAGGGCTCGTCGGCCATGCCGCACAAGCGCAATCCGGTGCTGACCGAAAACCTCACCGGCCTCGCCCGCATGGTGCGGTCGATGGCCCTGCCCGCCATGGAAGACGTGGCGCTGTGGCATGAGCGCGACATTTCGCATTCCTCTGTCGAGCGCATGATCGGGCCGGACGCGACGGTGACGCTGGATTTCGCGCTGGCGCGCCTGACCGGCGTCGTCGACAAGCTGCTCGTCTATCCCGAGAATATGGAGAAGAACCTCAACAAGTTCAGAGGCTTGGTCCATTCGCAGCGTGTGCTGCTCGCGCTGACGCAGGCCGGCCTGTCACGCGAGGACGCCTATCGCCTGGTGCAGCGCAACGCCATGAAAGTCTGGGAGCAGGGCGCCGATTTCCTGGAGGAGTTGCTGGCCGACAAGGACGTGACGGCGGCCCTCTCCGAAGCCGAGATCCGCGAGAAATTCGACCTCGGCTACCACACCAAGCATGTCGATACGATCTTCAAGCGGGTGTTCGGGGAAGCTTGAGGTCTTCCTTCTCCCCGTTCACGGGGAGAAGGTGCCCGAAGGGCGGATGAGGGGCAGCGCCGGCGTCGGCGGTTTTCATCCACCTTAGCAATCTCGGAGGTTTGCGCTGCCCCTCATTGCCCTGCCGGGCATTTCTCCCCGTATAGTGACGGGGAGAAAGACGCTGTCACCGACGCTGGCTCAAGCCTTGCCCGGGACCGTCCTGATCACCGTGCCCCACGGGTCTTCCCGCGAAGTCTCATCCTTAACATTGTCCGAGCGCATCTCGACCCAAGCCAAGCCTGAGCGTGACGGATCGCGCCTTCCCGCGCCAGCGCTTTGCCAAGCATTGGCGCCGATATGGTGGTGGTAATGGCCGGACGACAGGAACACCGCCTGGCTGCCATATTTGGCGACGGTGTCGAAGGCGAACTGGTCATGCCACCAGGCTTCCGCATCCTCGGGCCGGCCGACGCGCAGATGCACATGGCCGACAATGGTGTTTTCGGGCGCGCCCTGCCAGCCGGCATCGCCCGCCGGCACGCTGCCCACCACCGCCGGCAGGTTCAGCCGCTCGGTCGCCATGGCAACCTTGTCGCCATTCCATTTCCAGTCCTGCGGACGGCGGTCGGCATAGATCTCGATGCCGTTGCCTTCCGGATCGGTGAGATAGAGCGCCTCGCTGACCAGATGGTCCGAGGCGCCTTCTATGCCGATGCGGTTGGCGGCGGCGTGGCTGATCCAGCGTCCAAGGTCCGCTCGCGACGGCAACAGGAACGCGGTGTGGAAAAGGCCGGCGCTGCGCGGATCGTCGGGCTTCGCCGAAGCATCCTGTTCAAGCACCAGCAATGGCCGGTTGGCGGCGCCAAGCGTAATCGCGCCATCGGCGCGGCTCAGTTCCTGCAGGCCGACGACCGCGCGATAATAGGCGGCAAGGCTCTCGGCATCGCGCGCCTTCAGCCCGACACGCGACACGCTGACCGGGGTGGTCGCGGCAAAAGGCAGTTCGCTCATCAAACTCTCCGTTCGGGCGACACCTATTCCCAAACGGGAGTTCCAGGCCGCCAGCTCTTGTTCCCCCTCCAAATCGTCGATTGCGATCGTTCACACAAGAGAGCAAGAATCGAACAAGTTGTTCACAATTGCGACATCAGCGATATTGGCAACGGGGTTGCGGACCCCACAGCCGCTCGCTACATCCGCGCAATGAAAGTCAAAGACGCAGATATCCTGATCGTGCCGGGCTACACCAATTCCGGCCCCGAGCACTGGCAGACCCGCTGGCAGTCGAAACTGTCGACGGCGCGCCGGGTCGAGCAGGCGGAGTGGACCAAGCCCGTGCGCGAGGACTGGACGGCGAGCGTGGCGAACGCCGTCAACGAGGCTGAGCGGCCCGTGGTGCTCGTTGCGCATTCGCTTGGCGTCACGGCCGCGGTGCAGGCCATCCCGCAATTCAGGAAGCCCGTCGCCGGCGCCTTCTTCGTCGCGCCGCCGGATGTGTCCAATCCGGAAATCAGGCCGAGGCACCTGATGACCTTCGGCCCTTATTCGCGCGATCCCCTGCCCTTCCCGTCAATCGTGATTGCCAGCCGCAATGACCCGTTCTGCGCCTTCGAGGTCGCCGAGGACATTGCCGCCGCCTGGGGATCGCTCTTCATCGACGCCGGCGAGGCCGGCCATCTCAACCATGACGCCGGCTTCGGCCCGTGGCCCGAGGGTTCGATGACCTTCGCCAAATTCCTGACGGAGCTGAAGCAGCCCTAAGGCCGACCTCAAGCGCCGATGGAATCCCGCATGCTCTTCAACAGGGTCTTCGCGCCGAGCGAGATCAGCGTGTGGTCCGAGCCCATGGCGAGCAGCCGATAGCCCATCGACACGACGCGGCCGGCAATCGCCGGCTCGATCACGTAGATCGCCGCATGCTTTCCAGCCTTGCGCGTCCGCTCGGCGATCGAAGCGACCGTCTCCATCATGCTTTCCAGCGTCGAATTGACGGTCGTTCCGTTCGACCAGGCGATCGAGAAATCCGACGGACCGACGAAGATGCCGTCGATGCCGGGCGTATCAAGGATACCGTCGAGCGCCTCGAAAGCCGCCCGCGTCTCGACCATCGCGAAGGCCATGGTGCGCTGGTTCGAGTCGCGCAGCCATTCGGCGTGGTCGCCCTTGCCGTGCCGCGGGAATGCGTAGGTCGGCCCCCAGGAGCGCTCGCCCATGGGCGGATATTTCATCGCGGCGGCGAACTGCCGTGCGTCGGCCACCGAGTTCACCATCGGCGCGATCACTGCCTCGGCGCCGAAATCGAGCGCGCGGCTCGCCATGTCGAAGCGCCCGACCGGAATGCGCACCAGAGCGGGCTTGTTGGCGGCCAGCACCGGCGCCAGGCCGCGCAGCACGCTGTCCTCGTGGTGGCCGCCATGCTGCATGTCGAGGGTGACGGCGTCGAAATCCTGCTTGGCAATGATTTCCACCGTCAGCGCGTCCGGCACCCCGGACCAGGCGGTGAACAGCGTTTCGTCGGCGACCAGGCGGGATTTGAGCGACATCGGACCTTCCTTGATGACAACCCGCAGTTCAGCCGGAAACGACGGCAAAGGCAAAGAAAAACCGCCCGGTTTGGCCGGGCGGTCGATTGGTCCAGCTAGAATCCCGCCTCAGGCATTCTTGATCTGCTCGATCGCCTGGGCCATCAGTTCGTCCATGGTGCGGCGGATCTGATGGTCCGACTGGTTGACGCCGGCGGCATCGAAATCCTTGCGAATCTTGCGGAAGACGTCGTGGTCGCCGGCCTCCTCGATATCGGAGACCACCACTTCCTTGGCATAGGCTTCGGCATCGGCGCCGGATTTGCCCAGCTTCTCGGCGGCCCACAGGCCAAGCGCCTTATTGCGCCGGGCCGCGGCCTTGAAGCGAAGTTCCTCGTCGAAGGCGAATTTGCGCTCAAAGCCCTCTTCGCGGTCTTTCATGCTGCTCATGACGTCCCTCCGATCAATCCGATTCGCGTTCGCGGTGAATATGTGTGATGGGCAAGCACAAATCAAAAGGCCGCGACCCGGTCAATATACTTCGTCGCATGCTGCGCTGCGGCATTTCAGTCCCGAAAGCGGTTGATTCGCCGGATTTGGCGATTGAGCAAACCAGGCGATTGCGATAACACCGGCATTGAACGCCACCGTCGCCATACTAATTTAGGCAGACGGACAGGAACCGGTCATTTGCCGCCTGCCCGCAGACCCAGAGAAAAAATCAGATGAAAAATCGCCGCCGAATCTACGAAGGCAAGGCCAAGATCCTCTATGAGGGACCTGAGCCCGGGACGCTGATCCAGTTCTTCAAGGACGACGCCACCGCCTTCAACAAGAAGAAACATGAAGTGGTCGATGGCAAGGGCGTGCTCAACAACCGCATTTCCGAGCACATCTTCAATCACTTGAACCGCATGGGCATCCCGACCCACTTCATCCGCCGGCTCAACATGCGCGAGCAGTTGATCAAGGAAGTCGAGATCATCCCGCTCGAGGTCGTCGTGCGCAATGTCGCCGCCGGCTCGCTGTCCAAGCGCCTCGGCATTGAGGAAGGCACGGTGCTGCCGCGCTCGATCATCGAATTCTATTACAAGGCCGACGCGCTCGACGATCCGATGGTATCGGAAGAGCACATCACCGCCTTCGGCTGGGCGAGCCCGCAGGAGATTGACGACATCATGGCGCTGGCCATCCGCGTCAACGACTTCCTTTCCGGCCTGTTCCTCGGCGTCGGCATCCAGCTTGTCGACTTCAAGATCGAATGCGGCCGCCTTTTCGAGGGCGACATGATGCGCATCGTCGTCGCCGACGAGATCTCGCCGGATTCCTGTCGGCTGTGGGATGTCGCCACCCAGGACAAGCTCGACAAGGACCGCTTCCGCCGCGACATGGGCGGCTTGGTCGAGGCGTATCAGGAAGTCGCCCGCCGTCTCGGCATCATCAACGAGAACGAGCCGCCGCGCCCGACGGGTCCGGTCCTCGTCGCCTCTTCCGATGCGCCCAAGGGGCTGAAGCACTAAATGCCGACGGGCCTGCCGGATAATGGCAGGTCCAGCGCCTGATCCATCACTTAGGAGTATCGATGAAAGCCCGCATCACCGTGACCCTCAAGAACGGCGTCCTCGACCCGCAGGGCAAGGCGATCGAGCATGCGCTCTCCGGATTGGGCTTCGACGGCGTCGGCCAGGTTCGCCAGGGCAAGGTGTTCGACATCGAGCTCACCGGAACCGACAAGGCCAAGGCCGAAGCCGATCTCAAGGCCATGTGCGACAAGCTTCTGGCAAACACGGTGATTGAGAACTACGCGGTGGAGATCGCCTGACATGAAATCAGCCGTCGTCCTTCTGCCTGGCCTCAACCGCGACCGCGACATGATCGCGGCGCTGACCAAGATTTCCGGCCAGGCGCCAGCGACCATCTGGCAGACCGACACCGAAATCCCCGATGTCGACCTGATCGCCATCCCCGGCGGCTTCTCCTTCGGCGACTACCTGCGCTGCGGCGCGATCGCGGCGCGCATGCCGGTGATGCGGGCGGTGGCCGAAAAGGCCGCCAAGGGCGTGCCCGTTATCGGCGTCTGCAACGGCTTCCAGATCCTGGTCGAGGCGGGACTGCTGCCCGGCGCCCTGATGCGCAACGCCTCGCTGAAGTTCGTCTGCCGCCAGGTGAAGCTCGAGATCGCCAACGCCAACACCATGTTCACCCGGCACTACAAGCCCGGGCAGATCATCCGCTCGCCGGTGGCGCATCATGACGGCAATTACTTCGCCGACGCCGAGACGCTCGCCCGGCTCGAAGGCGAAGGCCAGGTGGTGTTCCGCTACGCCGAAGGCACCAATCCCAACGGCTCGATCAACGATATTGCCGGCATCGTCAACGACAAGGGCAACGTGCTCGGCCTGATGCCGCATCCCGAAAACCTGATCGAGGCGGCGCATGGCGGCAATGATGGACGCGCGTTATTCGAAAGCGCGCTCGGCCTCGCGGCTTGATCCTTTAACAATCCTATCGGAACGCGGGGGCGGACTGACCATGAGACCGACGATCGTTCGCCTTGCTCTCCTGGCCGCCGCCGGGCTCGCCTTGGCTTCCTGCCAGTCCAGCCCCAAGACGACGCCGGTTCCCTCGGGCAAAAGCGCCTCGCTGCTTGCCATGGAACAGGTCGCCATTTCGGCGCATAAATGCTGGATCGCCAGCAAGGATCCGGCCTTCAAGGCTTACCAGATGGCCAATGAGCTCAATTCCTACAGCGGCACGCCGCGCTTCCTGCTGGTGCCCGCCAAGCATTATGGCGGCAAGCCGCTGCTGGTCGTGCAGGCGCAGGGCAACTCCAGCCGCGTCGACGTGTTCGGGCCGCTGATGAACGAGCCGCTCGGCGCCCGCATCGGCTCCGACATCGCCAGATGGCAGGCCGGAAACCCGTCCTGCGCGGCTACCGCTTGAGGCCGCCCATGGGCCGGTTCCTGCAGATCGCGGGACTGGTCATCGGGCTGATTGCGCTTGTCCTGCAAGCCGCGATCACCATTCCGGCGTCGATGGCGGCCGGGCGCAGCCTGCTAGGCTCGATCGTCTTTCTTCTCAGCTTCTTCACCATCTTGACCAACATCGCCGCCGTGATGGTGCATGCTTCGCTGCTGTCACCCACCGGCTATGCCTGGTTCCCGGCCTTCGCCGGGCAGCGCATGCGCGCCGGCGTCGCGGTGTCCATCACGCTGGTCTTCATCGTCTACGCGACCGTGCTGGCAGGGCTTTGGCAACCACAGGGCCTGTTCCTGCTTTGCGACATCCTGCTCCACTACGTCACGCCGCTGATCTTCGTGCTGTGGTGGCTCATTGCCGGCGCGGATGGCTCGACGCGCTGGCGCGATATCTCCTGGTGGATGATCTATCCGCTGGCCTATCTCGCCTACGCGCTGATCCGCGCGCCCTTCGCCGGCGAAGTGCCCTATCCGTTCCTCGACGTGGCCAAGAACGGCGCGGCCAGCGTCGCCGTTTCGGCCGTGGGCGTCACGGCGCTGTTCGTCGGATTGAGCGTGCTTGCCGTGCTGATCGATCACGGCATCGGCGGGTTGCGGAGGAAACCCGCAACCCGCGTCCAATCGGGCCGCCGATAGAGCAATTCCAGGAAAATTGTGAGCGGTTTTCCGTCCGGAATTGCGCAAAAACAAGGAGATATTGCGTTTCACCGTTTCTGCGAAACGCACTAGATCATCACTCCCAGAACGACCTGATGCCTTCGCGATGGGCATCGCAGCGCGAGATGCCGATGTCCTTGAGCTGCTCGTCCGTCATCTCAAGCAGCGCGAGGCGGCCGCGCCGACGCTCGAGCATGCGGTCGATCTGCCTGGCGATGGAACGGAGCACAACCACCATGCGGCTGACAAAGCCGCGATGGGCCAAGGGCTCGGCCTGCGCGCCAAAAGCCGGGCGAGCGTAGCGAATTGTCTCAATTGTATCCATTGTCGTTCTGCCTTGTCCCGATTGTACCTTTTCAATCGCGGATTCGATATGGATTGACTCATCGCGCGGCGCAATATAGAAAATTGTCACCATGACAAATTGGCTCCCTGACCTCTCCACTGGCTCCGGTCCGCTCTATCAGCGTCTTGCTGACAGCATTGAGTCAGATATCGACAAGGGCGTCATCGATGCCGGTGCAAAACTGCCGCCGCAGCGCGACCTCGCCTATGACATCGGCACGACCGTCGGCACCATCGGCAGGGCCTATCAGCTGCTGCGTGAACGCGGCCTGGTGAGCGGCGAGGTCGGTCGCGGCACCTATGTGCTCGGCCAGCGCGCCGAGGCGCCGAAACCCGACGTCGAACCTGGCTTGCAAGGCACGCGCCCCATCGACGCGCCGAGCGGCAAGCTGCGCTTCGACAGCACCGCCGCGCCCGATGTCGGCCAGGGCGCGGTGATCGCCGACATCCTGGCGCGCACGGCGCAGGAGCACCCGCACGAAATCTCGAGCTACACGCGGGATTTCCCCGAACGCTGGTACGAGGCGGGCAGCCGCTGGCTGGCCCGCAACGCCTTCCGCCCCGCGCCCGATTCGATCGTGCCGACGCTGGGCACGCATGCCGCGGTCATGGCGGCGATCGCGGCGCTGACCATGCCCGGCGACTACGTCGTCTTCGAGCACCTCACCTATTCGCAGATCGCGCGCAGCGCCGGGCTGATCGGCCGCCGTATCGCGCTGGTCTCGACCGACGACAACGGCATCGACCCGGACGATTTCGAGCGCGTCTGCGCCCAGAAACACCCAAAGGTCATGTTCCTGATGCCGACCGCGAAGAACCCGACGCTTGTGACGCTGTCGGCGGAGCGGCGCCAAGCGATCGCTTGGATCGCGCGCGAATACAATGTCGCGCTGGTCGAGGACGACCTTTACGGCGAGCTCACCGACGATCCGACACCGTTGCTGGCCGAATATGCGCCGGAACGCACCATCGTCGCTGGCGGCTTGTCGAAGTCGGTCGCCGCCGGCGTGCGCGGCGGCTGGCTTTCCTGCCCGCCGGCCTACCGCCACCGCATCCGTGTCGCGCACAAGATGATAACCGGCGGCCTGCCTTTCCTGTTGGCCGAGGTCGGCACGAGGCTGGTGACGTCGGGCCAGGCAAGCGAGATCCGCAAGCGCTGCATTGCCGAAATCCAGACGCGCCTCACCATCGTGCGCGAGGTGCTGGCGGGCTTCGACTTCAAGGCGCGGGACAACGTCCCCTTCGTCTGGCTGACACTGCCCGACCCGTGGCTGTCCGGCACCTTCAAGAACGCCTGCCTGGCGCAAGGCGTGCTCATCGACGACGAGGACGAGTTCAAGGCCGGCCGCTCCGAGCAGGTCTTTCACGGCGTGCGCTTCGGCGTCTCGCAACCGCGGCAAAGCCAGGATGTCGCCGGCGGCGTCGCCGTCATCCGCCGCCTGCTCGACGAAGGCCGCGCCGGCTACGACAGTTTTTCCTGATCAAGCCTGAAAGCCCAGACCTTAGCACCGACGGAGTGGCAGTTTTCCGGCGTTTTCCCTATCTGGTGGGGGTGTATCGCGCGAAAGCTTGCGATAAGAGGAGACTCGAAGAACCTCCCCTCTCCCACGGACAAAAATCGCCGCTCATGACCATTTCCAATTCCGTGCCGATCACCCCCGAGCTCGTCGCCGCGCACGGGCTGAAGCCCGATGAATACCAGCGCATCCTGGATCTGGTTGGCCGCGAGCCAAGTTTCACCGAGCTCGGCATCTTCTCGGCGATGTGGAACGAGCACTGCTCCTACAAGTCCTCGAAGAAATGGCTGCGCACGCTGCCGACCAGCGGTCCGCAGGTCATCCAGGGTCCAGGCGAGAATGCCGGCGTGGTGGATATCGGCGACGGCGATTGCGTCGTCTTCAAGATGGAGAGCCACAACCACCCCTCCTACATCGAACCCTATCAGGGCGCGGCCACCGGCGTCGGCGGCATCCTGCGCGACGTCTTCACCATGGGCGCGCGGCCGGTCGCGGCGATGAACGCGCTGCGCTTCGGCGCGCCTGACCATCCCAAGACCCGGCATCTCGTCGCCGGCGTGGTTTCCGGCGTCGGCGGCTACGGCAATTCCTTCGGCGTGCCGACGGTCGGCGGCGAGGTCAACTTCGACGCCCGCTACAACGGCAACATCCTGGTCAACGCCTTCGCGGCGGGCCTTGCCAAGACCAACGCCATCTTTCTGTCGCAGGCCAAGGGTGTCGGCCTGCCGGTCGTCTATCTCGGCGCCAAGACCGGACGCGACGGCGTCGGCGGCGCCACCATGGCCTCGGCCGAATTCGACGACAAGATCGAGGAGAAGCGCCCGACCGTGCAGGTCGGCGATCCCTTCACCGAAAAATGCCTGCTGGAAGCCTGCCTCGAGCTGATGGCATCGGGCGCTGTCATCGCCATCCAGGACATGGGCGCGGCCGGCCTCACCTGCTCGGCCGTCGAAATGGGCGCCAAGGGCGACCTCGGCATCGAGCTCGACCTCGACAAGGTGCCGGTGCGCGAGGAACGCATGAGCGCCTATGAGATGATGCTGTCGGAAAGCCAGGAGCGCATGCTGATGGTGCTGCGCCCCGAAAAGGAAGAGGAAGCCGAGGCGATCTTCCGCAAATGGGGGCTCGACTTCGCCATCGTCGGCAAGACCACCGACGACCTGCGCTTCCGCGTCATCCACCAGGGCGACGAGGTCGCGAACCTGCCGATCAAGGAATTGGGCGACCAGGCGCCGGAATATGACCGCCCCTGGGTCGAGGCGAAGAAGCCGGCGCCGTTGGCGGCCAACGATGCGCCCAAGGCCGATGTCGCCGACGCGTTGCTGAAGATGCTCGGCGGTCCCGATCTCTCCTCGCGGCGCTGGGTGTGGGAACAATACGACACGCTAATCCAGGGCAACTCGCTCCAGCTTCCGGGCGGCGACGCCGGCGTGGTGCGCGTCGAGGGCCATCCGACCAAGGCCCTCGCCTTCTCCTCCGACGTCACGCCCCGCTACTGCGAGGCCGACCCGTACGAAGGCGGCAAGCAGGCGGTCGCCGAATGCTGGCGCAACCTGACCGCCACCGGTGCGCTGCCGCTCGCCGCCACCGACAACCTCAATTTCGGCAATCCGGAGCGGCCCGAGATCATGGGACAGTTCGTCGGCGCAGTTAAAGGCATCGGCGATGCCTGCCGCGCGCTCGCTTTCCCGATCGTCTCCGGCAATGTCTCGCTCTACAACGAAACCAATGGCCGCGGCATCCTGCCGACGCCGACCATCGGCGGCGTCGGGCTGATCGCCGATTGGTCGAAGATGGCGCGCATCGGCTTTGCCGCCGAGGGCCAGATGATCGTGCTGGTCGGCGCGCCGTCGAGCTGGGGCAGCCATCTCGGCCAGTCCGTCTATATGCGCGACATCCATGGCCGCGCCGACGGTCCGCCGCCGCCGGTCGATCTCGCGCGCGAAAGGCGCGTCGGCGACCATGTGCGCTCGCTGATCGCATCCGGCATCGTCACCGCCTCGCACGACGTCTCGGACGGCGGCTTGGCGATAGCGCTGGCCGAAATGGCGATGGCCTCCGGCATTGGCGCCGCCATTCCGGGGCTCACCGGCACCGATCCGATCCCGGTCTGGTTCGGCGAGGACCAGGGCCGCTACCTGCTGACGCTGTCGCTCGATCCGCAAAGCGGCGAATGGGACAGTATCCGCGAGGAGCAGAGCAAGCTCGGCATCTTCGCGCCCTGGATCGGCACCACCGGCGGGCGTGACTTGAAACTGGGTGACGCACGGCCGGTCCCGGTGAGCGAGCTGAAGGCCGCCCATGAAGGCTGGTTCCCGCGCTTCATGGACCAGGCGAATTGACCAGGCTGACCGCCAGGGCGCTGATCGCAGTTGTCTTCTGGCCTTCGCTGTTCTTCTTCTGGTTCCTCGGCCCGTTCGTTTTCTTGTTGCTGTCGACCACCTCGAGCGAGGTGTGCGCACGGCTGGAAACCCGCGCCGAGTTCCTGGCGGCGGCCAACGGTGCGCTGCCAATGCTCGTCTTGCAGACCCTGATCTACGCGGTTCCGATCGTCTGCCTGGTGCTGTGGGACAGGCTCGCGCCAGAGCCGGCGCGGACACAGCATATCGCGACCTGCATCAAGCTCTTCATCATTGCCGCGATCACCGGAGCGACTTGGGACTATGGCTCGTCCCTGGTCTGCGACGGCTATGGCCAATCCTTCTTCTCGTCCGCCTGGCGAATGACGAGTTATCTTCCGATCGTCGGCCTGCTGATCAACATCCCGCTTTATATACTCACCTTCAGCCTTGGCCGGGCCTTCTCGACCCGCGATGACATCACCGAAGACGGCGTGATCCATTCGAAGCAGAACAATTCTTAGGCCGCTGTCGCGGACGGAACGGCTTCAATCCGGGCCGGAAAGGTTTTAGGCTCGCGAGTCAGATCATACCGGTGCTGCCTAGCTGCTCGCCGCACGAGACAGGATTTTGCCATGGCAATGGATGCCCACGACATCGAAAAACTGATCAAGGAAGGCATTCCGGACGCAAAGGTGACGATCCGTGATCTCGCCGGCGACGGCGACCATTACGCGGCCGAGGTCGTTGCCGAAAGCTTCCGGGGCAAGAGCCGGGTCCAGCAGCACCAGATGGTCTATGACGCGCTGAAGGGCAATATGGGCGGCGTGCTGCACGCGCTGGCGCTGCAGACCAGCGTCCCGGACTGAACGCAGCACCCTCTCAGGCTTGGCACAAAATCGCGTTAATCCCTTGCGCCATTCAAGTAGCGTCGCGGCTAACGTCTTGTTTCAGCCACCCTATGGGTTTATTTGAAGGACATGCTTCGAGCCTGACTCCCACAGGCATGAAAGGATTGTCCATGACCGGCATCAGCGACTACATCGACAATGAAGTGAAGAGCAACGACGTCGTGCTCTTCATGAAGGGCACCCCGGGCTTCCCGCAATGCGGTTTCTCCGGCCAGGTGGTGCAGATCCTCGACTACATCGGGGCCGACTACAAAGGCGTGAACGTGCTCGACTCTGCCGAACTGCGCCAAGGCATCAAGGACTATTCCAACTGGCCCACCATCCCGCAGCTCTATGTGAAGGGTGAATTCGTCGGCGGTTGCGACATCGTGCGTGAAATGTTCCAGGCCGGCGAGTTGCAGGACTTCCTGGTCGAAAAGGGCGTCAGCGTCAAAGGCGCGGCCTGATTCAATCTTGCTCGCCGGCGGAGGCTAACTCTTCGGCCGGCAAGCATCGCCCGGGGCTGCCCCCACCTCGGCAATCATGAACCCGGATCGCGGGGATGAGACGAACCAGCGCGCCGGCCAGCCGGCGCTTGTTCGTTGAAAGATCGGACTTTGCCGTGGACAAGCAGGTAGAAGCGTCGCAACGGGCAAGCAGCTTGCCCATTCCGCGCTGGGAATTCATTGCGCTTTGCGCAGCGCTGATGGCGCTCAACTCCCTGGCCATAGACATCATGCTACCGGCGCTGCAGCAGATCGGCGCCTCGCTTGGCGTCGAGAGCGAGAACCACCGCCAATATGTCATCACCGCCTATATGCTCGGCTTTGGCGGCGGACAGCTTTTGTTCGGGCCCATTTCGGATCGCTTTGGACGCCGCGCGCCGCTGGTCTTTGGCTTGGTGGTCTATGTCGTGGCTGCGGCTGCCGCCGCCATAGCGCCCAGTTTCGCCTTGCTGCTGACCTGGCGTCTCATCCAGGGCATCGGCGCGGCTGCGACCCGCGTCATCGCCGTCTCGATCGTGCGCGACACGTTCGAAGGCCGGCTAATGGCCGAAGTGATGTCGCTGATCTTCATGGTGTTCATGGCCATCCCCGTCATCGCTCCAAGCATCGGCCAGTTCGTCATGCTGTTCGCCACCTGGCACTGGATTTTCGTGACCATGGCCATCGGCGCGCTGATCGTTTCGACCTGGGCTCTGCTGCGCCTGCCGGAGACGCTGCATGCGGAATATCGCCGGCCGCTCACGGTAAGCTCGGTCGTCGGCGGCTTCCGCATCGTGCTCACCAACCGGCTCACGCTTTGCTATGCCTTCGCTAGCACCTTCATCTTCGCCGCCATGTTCGGCTTCATCAGCTCGGCGCAACAGATCTACATCGACATCTTCCACGTCGGCGAATTATTCCCGCTGATCTTTGCCGGTGTCGCCGCCGTGCTTGCCTTTTCCAATTATCTCAATTCGCGGCTGGTCGGACAGATCGGCATGCGCCGTCTGTCGCAAGGCGCGCTGCTCATCTTTCTGTGCATCAGCCTTGCCTGGCTGGTCGTTTCGTTGGAGATGCAGATGCCGCTCTGGCTCTTCATCACCTTCTTTGCCGGCGCGATGCTGCCTTTCGGCGGTCTTGGCGCGAATTTCAACGCTCTCGCCATGGAGCCGCTCGGCGAGCTTGCCGGCACGGCGGCATCCATCCTTGGCTTCATGCAGACTTTTCTCGGTGCCCTGATCGGCGCGGCTATCGGCCAGGCGTACAACGGCACGGTCACGCCCCTGGCCGCGGGCTTCTGCAGCGTCTCGGTCGCGGCCTTGCTGATGATCCTGATCGCCGAGCGGGGCAGGATGTTCCAGCCCCACAATCCCCCTGTTTCGGGGCACGTCACCGATCTGCATTAGGTTGTCGTCTGGCTGACGATTGCCGGCCGGGGCGCGGTTTATGCCTATTCGGCCCAGAGCTCGCGGCGCAACTCGTCCCAGCTTTGCTTGTCCGGTGCGACCAGCAGGCCGCCGTCGACATGCGACGGCAGATAGGCGCTGCCGTCGACGCGCGCGACATGGCCGCCGGCTTCCTGATGGATCAGCGCGCCGGCGAGATGATCCCAGGGCATCAGCTTGTTGTAGAGCACGAAATGGGCGTGACCGCTGGCAAGCAGCCGGTATTCATGCGCCGCGCAGCGATAGGCGAATTGCGACAGCGTCTTGGTCTGGTTGCGGGCGAGCCGCGAGCGCTCAGGCTCTTCGAGGAACTGCCAGGAAACGGCGCCGGTCATCTGCGACATCGGCACCGGCGCCGCGACGCGGACCTTCTCCAGCGCGCCATGCGCGTGGCGGATATGGCTGCCCGCGCCCTTGGCGCCGATCAGCCAATCCTTGCCGACCGGATCGTGGATGATGCCGGCGACGGTCTCGCCATTGACGACGACGCCGGCCATGACGCCGAACAGCGGCACACCGGAGGCGAAGTTGAAAGTGCCGTCGACCGGATCGATGACGAAGGCAAGCGCGGCATCGCCAAGGCCCGACAGCAGCGCCGGATTGTCGGAGCAGGCCTCCTCGCCAACCACCATAGCGTCTGGATAGCGCTCGCGCAGCCGGCCGGTGATCAGCCTCTCGGCGTTGACGTCCGCCTCGGTGACGAGGTCGGCAGCGGACGTCTTCTGGCGCACGTCGCCCTCGCCCAGCTTGCGGAAGCGCGGCATAATTTCCGCCCTGGCGGCCTCCGCGAGAAGTTCGGCCAGCCAGTCGATCGCGCGGTCGTCAAATGTCATCGGAAATGTCTTGCCCTGTGGTGAGGCGCGCATCGAGCGCGGCGAAGTCGAACAGCTTCCTGTCCAGGAGATGCGAGGGCCTTACATTGGTCATGGCGCGGATCATCGTGTCCTTGCGGCCCGGCATGCGCTTCTCGATGTCGTCGAGCATCGCCTTCATGGCGTTGCGCTGCAGCCCTTCCTGGCTGCCGCAGAGGTCGCAGGGAATGATGGGGAATTTCATGGCGTTGGCGAATTTTTCGAGGTCGGCCTCGGCGCTATAGGCGAGCGGCCGCAGCACCATGACGTCGCCCTCGTCATTGAGAAGCTTGGGCGGCATGGCGGCGAGACGCCCGCCATGGAACAGGTTCATGAAGAAGGTCTCGAGGATGTCCTCGCGGTGATGGCCGAGCACCAGCGCCGAACACCCCTCCTCGCGCGCGATGCGATAGAGATGGCCGCGCCGCAGCCGCGAACAGAGCGAGCAATAGGTGCTGCCCTGCGGCAGCTTGTCGGTCACCACCGAATACGTGTCCTGGTATTCGATGCGGTGCGCGATGCCATTGGCGTTGAGATAATCGGGCAGGATGTGTTTTGGGAAATTCGGCTGGCCCTGATCGAGATTGCAGGCAAGCAGATCGACCGGCAGCAAACCGCGCCATTTGAGGTCGAGCAAAAGCGCCAGCAGGCCGTAGGAATCTTTGCCGCCCGAGAGCGCGACCAGCCAGCGTTCGCCCGGCTTCACCATGGCGAAATCCTCGATCGCCTGGCGGGTGAGCCTCAACAGCCGCTTGCGAAGCTTGCTGAATTCGACCGAGGACGGCACGTCGCGGAACAGTGGGTGGAAACCGCCATCGGTCTCGTCGTCGATCGGCTCCAGGGATTTGAGGTCTGGCAGCATGTTCATGGCGCCGGCTCCGCGTTGTCAGCGCTCCGCTTAGCGGACCTGATCGCCAAAGAAAAGGCCGCCTCGAGGGCGGCCTTGGATGTTGCGGCTGATTGATGTCGATCAGCGCGAGTAGAATTCGACGACCAGGTTCGGTTCCATCTGCACGGCGAACGGTACGTCCGACAGCCCCGGAACGCGTGCGAAGGTCGCGGTCATCTTGTTGTGGTCGGCTTCGATATAGTCCGGCACGTCGCGCTCGGCGAGAGCGACCGATTCCAGAACGATCACGAGCTGCTTCGACTTCTCGCGCACCTCGATGACGTCGCCCGGCTTGCAGCGATACGAACCGATGTTCGTGCGCTTGCCGTTGACGTTGACGTGGCCATGGTTGACGAACTGACGGGCGGCGAAGATGGTCGGCACGAACTTGGCGCGATAGACGATCGCGTCGAGGCGCGACTCCAGCAGGCCGATCAGGTTCTCGGAGGTGTCGCCCTTGCGGCGGTTGGCCTCTTCATAGACCTTGCGGAACTGCTTTTCCGAAACGTCGCCATAGTGACCCTTCAGCTTCTGCTTGGCGCGCAGCTGCAGGCCGAAGTCGGAAAGCTTGCCCTTGCGGCGCTGGCCATGCTGGCCGGGGCCGTATTCACGCTTGTTGACCGGGGACTTCGGGCGGCCCCAGATGTTTTCGCCGAGACGGCGGTCGATCTTGTATTTCGCGGATTCGCGCTTGCTCATCGCATTCCCTTTCAAAACAATATACCCGGAACCCCATGGCTCCGGGCGAAGGAAACGCGCCCTCCTCTGGCCTCCGTTTTCGAGACCTGACAGAGTTTCCCACGCAAAGCGACGGCAAACCCACGGGACACGTCAAAAGAAACCACTGGGCGTCGCCACCCGGTGTTGGGGGGCCTGTTAAACACAGATTTAACCGCTGTCAAGCTTGCGGCTGGCGACGCCGACGGCAACTCGATATCATCCCTGCGTTGCATGCGGCGTTGGCCGTGGCGGAAAGTTGCACGCCGGCGGCATAGGGCGGCGTCTTCGGATCCAAACGCCCAGCAAATGATGAAGGGACTGGAGCAGAGGAGTGCGAATTCCCATGAAGAAATTCTTCCTTACCCTGACCGGAGCCGCCGTCTTGGCCGGTTCGATGGCGGTCATGACGCCAGAACCGGCCATGGCCAGGCATTGGCACGGCCACAAGCAGGTGTGCCGCGTGGTGGTGAAGAAAAGAGTCGTCTGGCGCCACGGCCACCGCCATGTCGTGCGCTATAAGACGAAATACTGCTGGTGGCGCCGCTAGCCTTCTTTCGGCAAGACCTCAACGGAAGCCCGCGGCCAACACCGCGGGCTTTTCATCCGATCGCGATCTATGACTTCTTGCTGGGCAGGCCCTTGCGCTTGGTCTCGGCGAACTCTTCGAGCTGCTTCTCGCTCATCGACTCATACATCTCGCGCGACGCGCCTTTGAGCTCGCTCTTCTTGGTCTCACCACGCTTGGCGGAAAGCGCTGCGCCGGCTGCCTTTTGCTGGGCTTGCGATGTGGCAGGCATGGTCGTTTCTCCAATGCTTGAGAGCAATTCCAGGAAAGGTGTGAAACGGTTTCCGTCAGGAACTGCGTCAATCAGATAGAGCAGAAACGCCGCGCCTCGGCGCCAGTTCCGGCGTCCGCATCGTCAATCCCCGGAAGCCCGATCTTCGCTGGCAGACTTCCCGCGTCCGGGACGCCAGTGTAGGACAACGGCATGAAATCGCTGACCGATCCCTCACAGGCACTCTCCACCGGCCTCGCGAAGATCCGCACCGAGTTCCACGTGCCGGATGAATTTCCGCCGGAGGTGATGGCTGCGGCGGAAGCGGCGGCCAGGCGTGTGCCCAGCCAGCATGCCGACCGCACCGCAATGCCTTTCGTCACGCTCGATCCGGCGAGTTCCACTGATCTTGATCAGGCCTTTTCGATTGAGGCGAGCGGCGGCGATCTCCTCTTGCATTATGCCATCGCCGACGTGGCCTGGTTCGTCGAGGACGGCGACGCGATTGATCTCGAAGCCTGGAACCGAGGCGAGACGCTTTATTTGCCGGACGGCAAGGCCGGGCTCTACCCGCCGGTGCTTGCCGAGGCCGCGGCGAGCCTGTTGCCCCATGGACCCCGCCCGGCGGTCATCTTCACGGTTCGGGTTGCCGGGGACGGCGCGGTGAAGCTGGACGGCGCGGAGCGGGCGATCATCCAAAGCCGCGCCAAGCTCGCCTATGACAGCGTCAAGGCTTCAGATGTTCCGGCCGGCTTCGCGGAACTGGCGCGGCGTATGGCGGCAAACGAAGAGCGTCGCGGTGCTTCGCGCGTCGATCCGCCCGAGCAGGAGGTGGAAAGGCTCGCCGACGGCACGTTCCGGCTTTCGTTCAGGCCGCTGCTGCAATCCGAACAGGACAATGCAGCACTTTCGCTGGCCGCCAATATGGCGATCGCCGACGCCATGCTGGCGCACAAGACCGGGCTGTTCCGGGTGATGTCGGGGCCTGATGCCTCCAAGGTGCAAAGGCTGCGCAGCGCGGCGCAGGCGCTCGGCCTGTCCTGGCCGGCCTCCACCAGCCTGCGCGACTATCAGCGCACGCTCGATCCGGCCGATCCGCAACAGGCGGCGCTGATGCTGGAAATCCGCCGAGCGGGCAACGGCGCGTCCTACCAGCCCTATCAGCAGGGCGTCGTCCCCTGGCATGAGGCGATGGCCGCAACTTATGCGCATGCCACGGCCCCGCTCAGGCGGCTTGCCGACCGCTACGTCGTGCGCTGCGCGCTGGCAATCGCCAACGGTCAGCCCGTGCCGCAGGCGGTCAGCGACGCCTTCGCCAGGTTGCCGAAGGTGATGGGGCGCGGCGATGCCCGAGCCTCGCAGATCAACCATGCGGCCATCGACCTTGCCGAGGCGGTGATGCTCAAAGGACACGAGGGTGAGACGTTCAAGGCCGTCGTCACCGACTTCGTCGATCATGGCGTGCGCGCGCAGCTTGCCGACATGCCTGTCGTCGCCAACGTGAAAGCCTCCGGGCTCAGGCAGGGCGACGATCTCACGGTGAAACTGGTCTCGGCCGATCCGGATCAACGCAGCATCCTCTTCGAGACTGCCGGCTAGAGCGCGGTCAGTCCAAATCCTTGGATCAGGCGTCGCGTGGCGAAATCCGCCTTGCCTGAGGTGAAGACGGCGAGATCGGGCTCGCTCTCACCCGATGTCTCGCCAACAGGGTCGAGCAGCGACATGGCGCGCCGGGCAATCGCTTCGGCCGGATCGATCCAGTCGACCGGCCAGGGCGCGGTCTTGCGCATGCGGTTGATGAGAAACGGATAATGCGTGCAGGCGAGCACCACGATATCGGTGCGGTTGCCCTCGCGCTCGATGAAACAAGGCGCGATTTCGGCGCGCACGGCTTCTTCATCGACAAAGCCTTGGCGCATATAGATTTCGGCCAACCCCGCCAGCCGGTCGCTACCGACCAGGCGCACATGGCATTTCTGCGCCCATTTGCTGATCAGGTCGCGCGTGTATTGGCGTTTCACCGTGCCGGGTGTCGCCAGCACGGAGACGAGGCCGGATCGCGTGCGCTCGGCCGCCGGCTTGATTGCCGGCACGGTGCCGACAAACGGATGTCCGGGGAATTTGTCGCGCAGCGCGTCGATCACCAGCGTCGACGCGGTGTTGCAGGCTATGACCGAAATCGCCGGCTGCAGCCGGTCGAGCAATTTGCCGAACAGCGTAAGGATGTGTTCCTTGAGAGCCGGCTCTTCCCAGGCGCCATAAGGAAAAGCCGCGTCGTCGGCGACATAGACGAAGCGGCGGTCGGGCATCAGCACGCGCGCCTCGCGCAGCACCGTCAGACCGCCGACGCCGGAATCGAACATCAGGATCGGGCGCTGGCTTGATCGATCGCTCATTGTCATCCGGTCATAGAGCAATTCCAGGAAAAGTGTGAAACGGTTTTCCGTCCGGAATTGCGTCAAAACAAAGAGAGGCGGCAGGTCCGTGATTGGACCGCAGGCACTTCTATCGCGAATGATCTTGGTCTTGAAGAGGCGAATGCGAGCAGCTTTTGCGCAGCTGTCTCGCAGGCTCGCTCATATGCCGCGCTTGCCGAAGCCGGCGGGGCGCGGCCGGCCGAAGGGCTGCGGCGCGGGCGGCACGCGGGGAGTTGCAGCGGCAGCCGCGGCGCGTGGAGCGGCCGGCGCAGCGGTGCGCGCAGTGCGAGCCGATGCCGGCAGCGGACCGTCGAAGTCGAAAACATCCGTCAGCTCGTCGATGTTGCTTCCTGCGACGGGCTTCGCCCAGAGAATTGTGCACCAAAGGCCGAATATCGAAAGCCCAAGCAGGTTCAGCCCGCCCGGGATGCTCTCGGGATCGTCGAATTTGACGACCAGCAGCACGCCCGCCTGCAGAAGAGCATAGACGGCGGAAAGGGCGACATAGGCCCACAGGATCCAGCGGCGTCCATTGGCGTCGCGGGTGCGGCGCGAGGCGATGTTGCCGCGCAGCGCGACAAAGATAAGCGAGGCGATCAGGACGGCGCCCGCCATGCCCTGCCGCGCCGGGCCAGGTGCCGAATTGATCAGTCCTTCGAAACCGATCGTGCCGACAATGCAGACAACGATCACCACGGCTTCGGCAACAGCAAGACCGAGAGAGTAAAGGAAAAAGCGCAGCCGGCCAATATTGGACGTAAACATGTGCCACCCCCACTATTGCAGCAAGGATGAGGCATAACCGAATAAAAATCGGTTACTTCAAATGCTCATAGCTTACGGATTTTAACTTTCTTCGTCTTTGGCGCGACTTCGCGCAGCCGCCGGCAGCCGCCTCGGATCATCCCCAGGCGAGCCATCGCCGCGCGGCATGGCCGGCGAGAACCGGTCGAGCGAGGAGATGATGCCGCGCAGAACCTTCAGCTCCGGCTCGGCAAAGCCCGCGCGCGTCAATACGGCGCGCAGATTGTCGACCATCTTCGGCTTCTTTTCTTCCGGGCGGAAGTAGCCTCGCGCCTCCAGCGCGTTCTCCAGATAGGCGAACAGGCTGTGCAGCTGCTCCTTGGTCGCCGGCACCAGCTCCGGCCCGGAGAAATTGGTCTCAATCTCGTCGGCAAGGCCGGACTTCATCCATTCATAGGACATCAAAAGCACCGCTTGCGCGATGTTGAGCGAGGAGAACCCCGGATCGACCGGAAAAGTGACAATCTCGTCGGCAAGCCCGACCTCGTCATTATAGAGGCCGAAGCGCTCGCGCCCGAACAGAATGCCGGTGCGCTGGCCCGCCTCGACGCGTGCCCTCAGCGCCCTGCCCGCTTCCACCGGCCCACGCACAGGCTTGAAGCCGTCGCGCTCGCGCGCCGTCGTGGCGAAGACGAAGTTCAGGTCGGCAACGGCCGACGCCAGATCGTCGAAGACCCGGGTGGCGTCGATGACATGATCGGCACGACTGGCGGCCGCGCGCGCCTTCTCGCTCGGCCAGCCATCGCGCGGGTTGACAAGGCGCAGTTCCGACAAGCCGAAATTCGCCATGGCGCGGGCGACCATGCCGATGTTCTCGCCGAGCTGCGGCTCGACCAGGATGATCGCCGGTCCGGCGGAGGCGGTCTTGGCTGTATCTTCGGTGGCTGGCATGGCTGTG
The DNA here is from genome assembly GCF_003952445.1 of Mesorhizobium sp. M2A.F.Ca.ET.043.05.1.1. NCBI lineage: Bacteria > Pseudomonadati > Pseudomonadota > Alphaproteobacteria > Hyphomicrobiales > Phyllobacteriaceae > Mesorhizobium > Mesorhizobium sp. M2A.F.Ca.ET.043.05.1.1. Next base: position 1,364,672 of record NZ_CP034446.1, on the reverse strand, counting down.
GGTAACCGGGGTTTGCGGCGTTTCGGCGTCCCCTGCCACATCTCGTCCGGAAAATGAAGCATTCACAACAGCGGCACACGTCCATCCCGGCGCGGATCGTGGTTTGCGCGCTGAAAAAGCCTTTGATATACGCTCCGCATCCCCGGCCGAAACCATGCGGGCAAGGCCGTCCAGTTCCCCCAGCAACGAGGCACTCTTTCCATGGCGAAGATCAAGGTGGCGAACCCGGTCGTCGAACTCGACGGCGACGAGATGACCCGCATCATCTGGCAGTTCATCAAGGACAAGCTGATCCACCCCTATCTCGACCTGAAGCTTGAATACTACGATCTCGGCATCGAGCACCGCGACGCCACCAACGACCAGGTGACGATCGACTCGGCCAACGCCATCAAGAAATGGGGCGTCGGCGTGAAATGCGCGACGATCACCCCGGACGAGGCGCGCGTCGAGGAGTTCAAGCTGAAGAAGATGTGGAAGTCGCCCAACGGCACCATCCGCAACATCCTTGGCGGCACCATCTTCCGCGAGCCGATCATCATGAAGAACGTGCCGCGCCTGGTGCCGGGCTGGACCAAGCCTATCGTCGTCGGTCGTCACGCCTTCGGCGACCAGTATCGCGCCACCGACTTCCGCTTCCCCGGCAAGGGCAAGCTGACGATCAAGTTCGTCGGCGAGGACGGCCAGGTGATCGAGCACGAGGTCTATGACGCGCCGGGCGCCGGCGTGGCCATGGCCATGTACAATCTCGACGAGTCGATCCGCGAGTTCGCCCGCGCCTCGCTGAACTACGGCCTGCTGCGCAACTTCCCGGTCTACCTGTCGACCAAGAACACCATCCTCAAGGCCTATGACGGCCGCTTCAAGGATATCTTCCAGGAGGTCTATGAGAAGGAATTCGAGGCCGAGTTCAAGGCAAGGAAACTCTGGTACGAGCACCGCCTGATCGACGACATGGTCGCTTCGAGCCTGAAATGGTCCGGCGGCTATGTCTGGGCGTGCAAGAACTATGACGGCGACGTGCAGTCCGACACCGTCGCGCAAGGTTTTGGCTCACTCGGCCTGATGACCTCGGTGCTGATGACCCCCGATGGCAAGACGGTGGAAGCCGAAGCCGCGCACGGCACCGTGACCCGCCACTACCGCCAGCATCAGAAGGGCGAGGAAACCTCGACCAATTCGATCGCCTCGATCTTCGCCTGGACGCGCGGCCTCGCCCACCGCGCCAAGCTCGACGACAATGCCGAGCTGAAGCGCTTCGCCGAGACGCTGGAGAAGGTCTGCATCCAGACCGTCGAAAGCGGCTTCATGACCAAGGACCTGTCGCTGCTGATCGGCCCCGACCAGCCCTGGCTCTCTACCACCGGCTTCCTCGACAAGATCGACGAGAATTTGCAGAAGGCAATGGGGTGAGGAGTGGTGCGCGAAGCGCATGAAAAGCCCCAAAATGGGCTTTTCAAGCGACGAACGCCCGGAGCCATAGCGCAGGGCCGGGCCGTGTGACAAAGTCCCTTAGTGTCGAAGGCTCCGAAAGGAGCCTTCGTTTTTTTGTGGGTTAAGCAAAAAGAGCGGAAGCGATGGCCAAGCCGATCCTCTATGGCGCCGACTACAGCGTTTATGTGCGCATCGCGCGGATGACGTTGGAGGAGAAAGGCATCGGCTACGAGCTGGTGCCGCTCGACATCTTCGCCGCCGACGGCATTTCCGCCTGGTATCTGGAACATCACCCGTTCGGCCGCATCCCGGCCTTCGAGCATGACGGCTTTCGCCTGTTCGAGACCGGCGCAATTGCGCGCTATGTCGACGAAGCCTTCGAGGGTCCGGCCCTTCAGCCTACTGATCCGCGCCTTCGAGCGCGGATGAACCAGATCATCGGCATGCTCGATGCCTATGGCTACCGCGCCATGGTCTGGGATGTGGCGGTCGAGCGGCTGGAGAAAACGCCGCCGGATGAGGCGCTGATCGCCGCCGGGCTCCGCCAGGCCGAGACCGTGCTCAAGGTCCTGACATCGCTGAAGGCAAAAGGACCCTGGTTGCTTGGCGAGCAACTGACGCTGGCCGACCTGCACGCGGCGCCGATCATCGCCTATTTCCTGAAGGTCGAGGAAGGGCGCAGCCTGTTGGCGCGGTTTGCGGAAATCCGAGATTGGTTTGCGCGCGTGGCTGATGGTGCGAGCTTTGTGCGGACTGAAAAGGTCGCTTAAAGCGCGTCGCCCTTTAAAGGATTCGGGATTCCCAGAGTGACGGTTTGATGATTCATTGCGGTGGAAGGGAGAACCGTGATGGGCAAGCCGTTACCGATGGCGTTGCGTAAGCGTGTTGCGGCGTTTGTGGATGAGGGCAACAGCAACCGTGAGGCGTCGCGTCATTTTAGGGTTTCGCCGAAGTTCGTGAACGATCTGATGAAGCTGCGCGCCGAGAGAGGTACGCTTGAGCCGCGCCGGCAAGGCCACGGCCCTGGCGGCGGCAAGCTGGCCGCTCATGCCGACTTCGTGCGCCAGCGGATGGCCGAGAATGGCGATCTGACGCTCGACGAACTGTGCGTGGAGCTGGACGGGCGCGGCATCACGGTGCACCGGTCGAACGTGGCCCGTCTGCTTCACCGGCTGGGCCTCAGTCACAAAAAAAGACACTCCGGGCGAGCGAGCACCAGCGTCCCGACATCCGGCAGGCGCGCGAGCATTGGATCGGGCGGCGCAAACCGTTCTTCGACAAGGCCTTGACGCGCCTCGTCTTCATTGACGAGACCTCGACCAACACACGGCTGACCAAGCGAACCGGCTGGGCGCCCAAGAGCCAACGTTATCGAACATCCGCGCCGTTCGGCGGCTGGAAGACGCAGACCTTCATCGCCGGCTTGAGATGCCATGCCATGATCGCGCCTTGGATCATCGATGCGCCGATGAACAAGGCGCGTTTTGAACTCTATGTCGAAACCCAGCTTGCACCCGAACTCAAACCGGGCGACGTCGTCATCCTCGACAATGTCGCCTTCCACAAGAGCGAGCGGGCGGCCGAGCTGGTGCGCCAGCGCGGTGCCTGGCTGCTGCCGCTGCCGGCCTACTCGCCGGACCTCAACCCAATCGAAATGGCCTTCTCGAAACTCAAGGCGCTGCTCAGAAAGAAGGCCGCGCGATCCTTCGACGACTTATGCAACGCGCTCAAGGACATATGCGACCTGTTCGACCCGCTACAGTGCAGAAACTTCTTCAAAGCTGCCGGATATGAGGCAAATTAAACGCGACGTGCTTTTAGGCCGAGTGAATTTCCTCAACGTCGGCATCGCCCCTCATTGCCCTGCCGGGCATTTCTCCCCGTAAACGGGGAGAAAGAAGCGGTTGCAACGCCGGCGCCTTTCCTGCACCTGCTGACCTTTGGCGAAAGCCGCGATAGCAGCGCCTTCTCCCCGTTCAACGGGGAGAAGATGGCGGCAGCCAGATGAGGGGCAGCGCTGACCTCGCAGAACTAGGAACCGGCCTACGCTAAGCCAACCATCTTAAGCCGCCTCCAGCGCGGCCTTCACCGCCGCAATCGCGTCATTGGCCTTGGACGCATCTGGACCGCCGGCCTGCGCCATGTCGGGACGGCCGCCGCCGCCCTGCCCGCCAAGCGCTGCGGACGCGACGCGGACGAGATCGACGGCGCTGAAGCGGCCGGTCAGGTCGTCGGTGACGCCAACGACCACGCTTGCCTTGTTGTCCTCGCCGGCGCCGACAAAGACGACCACGCCCGAGCCGAGCGTCTTCTTGCCGGCATCGGCCAGTGGCTTCAGGTCCTTCGGCGCCACGCCGCTGACCGCCTTACCAAGGAAACCGACGCCGGCGACCGTCTCGTTGGCAGCCGGGGCATCGGCAACGGCCGAGCCGCCGCCCAGCGCCAGCTTCTTGCGCGCTTCGGTCAGCTCCTTTTCGAGCTTCTTGCGCTCCTCGAGCAGTGTCTCGACGCGCGCCGGCACATCGGCCGGCGAGATCTTCAGCGTCGCCGCGGCGGCCTTCAGGCGCTTGTCCTGTTCGTCGAGATGCCTGCGTGCCGCCTCGCCGGTCAGCGCCTCGATGCGGCGCACGCCGGCCGCCACAGCACTGTCCGAGAGAATGCGAACCAGGCCGATATCGCCGGTCGAGCGGACATGCGTGCCGCCGCAAAGCTCGACCGAATAGGGACGATTGGCCTTGGCGCCGTGCAGGCCGGTGCCCATCGACACGACGCGCACCTCGTCGCCATACTTCTCGCCGAACAGCGCCATCGCGCCCTCGGCGATGGCGTCATCGACCGACATCAGCCGCGTCGTCACCGGGCTGTTCTGCACGACGATCTCGTTCGCCATGCGCTCTACCTCCTCGAGCTCATCGGCCGAGATCGGCTTGTTGTGCGAGATGTCGAAGCGCAGGCGATCGGGCGCGACCAGCGAGCCCTTCTGCGCGACATGGGTCCCCAGCACCTCGCGCAGTGCCTCATGGATGAGATGCGTCGCCGAATGGTTGGCGCGCAGCTTCGAGCGGCGGGCATGGTCGACCTTGAGCTCGACGGCGGCACCGATCTTCACCGTGCCTTTGACCACTTTGCCCAGATGCACGAACAGACCGTCGGCCTTCTTCTGGGTATCGGAAACCTCGATCGAGAAGCCCTCGCCGGAGATCACGCCGGCGTCGCCCATCTGGCCGCCGGATTCGCCATAGAACGGCGTCTGGTTGACGACCACGGCGACCGCGTCGCCCTGGGAGGCGCTGTCGATCGTCTTGCCGTCCTTGACCAGCGCCTGGACGATGCCTTCTGCGGCTTCAGTCTCGTAGCCGAGGAATTCGGTGGCACCCGTCTTTTCGCGCACCGAGAACCACACAGTCTCGGTCGCGGCTTCGCCCGAGCCCGCCCAATGCGCGCGCGCCTCGGCCTTCTGCCGCTCCATCGCGTCGGTGAAGCCGGCGATATCGACCGAGATGCTGCGCTGGCGCAGCGCATCCTGCGTCAGGTCGAGCGGAAAGCCGTAGGTGTCGTAGAGTTTGAAGGCCGTCTCGCCGTCCAGCATGTCGCCAGCCTTGAGGGACTCGGTCGCGTCCGAAAGCAGGCCGAGGCCGCGCACCAGCGTCTTGCGGAAACGTGTTTCCTCGAGCTTCAGTGTCTCGGTGATCAGCGCCTCGCCGCGCACCAGCTCGGGATAGGCCTGGCCCATCTCACGCACCAGCGCCGGCACCAGCTGCCACATCAGCGGTTCCTTGGCGCCGAGCAACTGCGCATGGCGCATGGCGCGACGCATGATGCGGCGCAGCACATAGCCGCGCCCTTCGTTGGAGGGCAGCACGCCGTCCGCCACCAGGAAAGAGGACGAGCGCAGGTGATCGGCGATCACGCGATATGACGCCACATTCTCCTGGTTCGGCCCCTGGCCGAGCGCCGAGGACGCGGCATCGATCAGATGCTTGAACAGGTCGGTCTCGAAGACGCTTTCGACGCCTTGCAGGATGGAGGCCATGCGCTCCAGCCCCATGCCGGTGTCGATCGAGGGACGCGGCAGGTCGATGCGCTCTTCCTTCGTCACCTGCTCATACTGCATGAACACCAGGTTCCAGAATTCCAGGAATCGGTCGCCGTCCTCTTCCGGGCTGCCGGGCGGGCCGCCCCAGATATGCTCGCCGCGGTCGATGAAGATCTCCGAGCAGGGACCGCACGGGCCGGTGTCGCCCATCGCCCAGAAATTGTCGGAAGTCGGAATGCGGATAATGCGATCGTCCGAGAAGCCGGCGATCTTCTTCCAGTAAGCTGCCGCCTCCTCGTCGGTGTGATAGACGGTGACGAGCAACTTGTCCTTCTTCAGGCCGAAACCCTTGGTGATCAGGTTCCAGGCAAGCTCGATCGCGCGCTCCTTGAAGTAGTCGCCGAACGAGAAATTGCCGAGCATCTCGAAGAAGGTGAGATGGCGCGCGGTATAACCGACATTGTCGAGGTCATTGTGCTTGCCGCCGGCGCGCACGCTCTTCTGCGCGGTCGCGGCGCGCGAATAGGAGCGCTTCTCCAGGCCGGTGAAAACGTTCTTGAACTGCACCATGCCGGCGTTGGTGAACATCAGCGTCGGGTCATTGCGCGGCACCAGCGGGCTGGAGGCGACGATCTCGTGGCCCTCCTTGCGGAAGTAGTCGAGGAATGTCGACCGGATGTCGTTCACGCCACTCATTGCACACTGCCTTTTTCGCAAGAACCACCGGCCCGGCCGGCGGCAAATGGGCTTTGGTATTTCAGAAGATAGATGGGCCTTTTAGCGATAGCTCTTGAGCCTGTCCAGAAACACGGAGTTGGGCCAATCGGCAAGCGGGCAGCGGCTCAAAACCGCCCGCGAAACGCAAAACCGCCGGCGCGAAGGCCGGCGGTTCGGGTACGCAGTACTCAAGAACGCGATTACATAAGCATAACCAAATAAACCAGGATTGTGGCCGAACTCCGGCTAAGCCGACGAACTGCCTGCGCCGAACAGGAAACCGCCGCGCGATCTTCCTGGAACCGGCCTACATGGCGCCGGCTTCATCCTCGAAACCGTCGTCCCCGCCTTCGGAGCCGCCATTCTCGAGGAATTTCTCGGCGATCAGCCCGGCATTCTGCCGAAGCGCCATCTCGATCTCGCGCGCCGTGTCGGGATTGTCGCGCAGGAACAGTTTTGCGTTCTCGCGACCCTGGCCGAGACGCTGCGAATTATAGGAGAACCAGGCGCCCGACTTCTCGACCACGCCGGCCTTGACCCCGAGATCGACAAGCTCGCCGGTCTTGGACACGCCCTCGCCATACATGATGTCGAACTCGACCACCTTGAAGGGCGGGGCCAGCTTGTTCTTGACCACCTTGACGCGGGTCTGGTTGCCCACGACCTCGTCGCGGTCCTTGACCGAGCCGATGCGGCGGATGTCGAGGCGCACCGAGGCGTAGAATTTCAGCGCGTTGCCGCCGGTCGTGGTCTCGGGCGAGCCGAACATGACACCGATCTTCATGCGGATCTGGTTGATGAAGATGACCATGGTGTTGGAGCGCGAGATCGAGGCGGTCAGCTTGCGCAGCGCCTGGCTCATCAGGCGGGCCTGGAGACCGGGCAGCGCGTCGCCCATCTCGCCCTCGATTTCAGCGCGCGGCGTCAGCGCCGCGACCGAATCGACCACCAGCACGTCGATGGCGCCCGAACGCACCAGCGTGTCGCAGATTTCCAGCGCCTGCTCGCCGGTGTCGGGCTGCGAGATCAGGAGGTTCTCGAGGTCGACGCCGAGCTTGCGGGCATAGACCGGATCGAGCGCGTGCTCGGCATCGACGAAGGCGCAGATGCCGCCCTTCTTCTGCGCTTCCGCAACCGTGTGCAGCGCCAGCGTCGTCTTGCCCGAGCTTTCCGGCCCGTAGATCTCAACGATACGGCCGCGCGGCAGCCCGCCGACGCCAAGCGCGATGTCGAGGCCGAGCGAGCCGGTCGGTACGGTTTCGATCTCGACCGCCTGCTCGTTGGCGCCGAGCCGCATGATCGAGCCCTTGCCGAAAGCGCGCTCGATTTGCGACAGCGCCGCGTCCAGAGCCTTTGATTTGTCCACTGCCTTATCCTCTACAAGCCGCAAAGTATTCTGAGCCATGATACATCACCCCTTGGTCGTCAATGAAGGCCGGACAATCCGTGATCCCTGCTGTTTTGTACCTTTTTTGTTCTCATTTGGCAAGGGGCAACAAATAACTGAAAAACAATCAATATCTGGATTTGTTCTATTTTTGTCTCACCAGGGCTAGTGCGGAGCACAATCGCTGGTCCAGAAGAGATTTCGATGTCCGGCCATCCCGAATCGCGGCCCCGATTGCAGGGTGACCCGGGGAAACCTAGTGTGCGCAGCCGCACGATCAATGAAAGTCAGCGACCCGAAATGCCGACATCCCCAACTATCATGGCCCCAACGATCCTGGCCCCAACGATCTTGGCTTTTGGCGGCGCCCATATCGACCGGCGCGGCCAGGTCTCGGGTACCTATGTGCCAGCCGCCTCCAATCCCGGCATGATGCGCGAGGATGTCGGCGGCGTCGTTTTCAACGCGCTGCGCAGCGTGGTGAAGCGCGGCGTGTCTGCCTCGCTGATCTCGGTGCGCGGCGGCGACGCGGCGGCGGACTCGGTCGCCTCGGCGATCGACAACGCTGGGATAACGGACCTCTCGGTGGTGTTCCTCGACCGCACGACGCCGAGCTACACGGCGCTGATCGACGCCGAGGGCGAATTGATCGTCGGACTGGCCGACATGGCGCTCTATGATCTCGCGTTCCCCAAGCAGATGAGGCGTTCCAAGGTGCGCGAGGCGATCGCCGCGGCCGACGCTATCCTGTGCGACGCTAACCTGCCGACCGCGGCGCTGGAGCGCCTGGTTGCGCTCGCCGGCGACCGGCCGGTCTTTGCCATCGCCGTCTCGCCGGCCAAGGTTGTCCGCCTGGCGCCTCTGCTCAGTGATCTGTCGCTGCTCTTCATGAACCGCCGCGAAGCCGCCGCGCTGGTTGGCGCCGAAATGTCAGGAGAAGCCCTTGTCGACGCACTCAGGCAGGTCGGCCTGAACGCCGGCGTGATCACCGCCGGCAGCGCTCCGGTGCTGGGCTTCGACGACGCCGGCATCTTAGAAATCGACCCGCCCGCGCCGCGCCGGGTCGCCGACGTGACCGGCGCCGGCGATGCGCTGACCGGCGCGACGGTCGCCGCCCTGCTGCGGGGCCTGCCGCTGCGCGCAGCGCTGCGCGAGGGCGTCGCGGCCGCGATGCTCGCCATCGAGAGTTCCGAGGCCGTGCCGTCCTTCACGACCGCCAATTTCACGCAGGCGCTTGCCCTTGTGCCGGAGGCACGGGAGGTGGCATAGGGCCACCCACAATCTACTTCCTCCTTGTCGGAGACAGCCATGACGCCCGAGACCGCCCGCCCCTTCGTCGACATCCACCCGCCCGTGGCGGAGGCGCTTGCCGCCGGCCGGCCCGTGGTGGCGCTGGAATCCACCATCATCACCCACGGCATGCCCTACCCCGACAATGGCGCCATGGCGGCCAAGGTCGAGCAGATCATCGCCGATGCCGGCGCGATGCCGGCGACGATCGCCGTGGTCGACGGCCGCATCAAGATCGGCCTCTCGGACGGCGAACGCGAATCGCTCGCCATGACCGGCGACGCCATGAAGCTGTCGCGCGCCGATCTCGGCTTCGCGGTCGCTCAAAAGCGCACGGGCGGCACCACGGTTGCGGCCACGATGATCGCCGCGCATATGGCCGGGATAAAGGTGTTCGCCACCGGCGGCATCGGCGGCGTCCACAAGGGCGCCGAAAAAAGCTTCGACATCTCGGCCGACCTCGACGAGCTGGCGCGCACGCCGGTCATCGTCGTCTCGGCCGGCGCCAAGGCGATCCTCGACATCGAAAAGACGCTGGAAGTGTTGGAGACACGCGGCGTGCCGGTCATCGGCCATGGCAGCGAAACGATGCCGGCCTTCTGGTCGAGGCAGTCGCCCTTCCGCGCGCCGCTGACGCTGCAGGCGCCTGAGGACATCGCCCATTTCTACCGCACGCGCCAGGCGCTCGGCCTGGGCGGCGGCATCCTGGTCGCCAATCCCGTGCCACGGGATGACGAGATCCCGGCCGACGAAATGGCCGCCTACATCGACGCCGCGCAGAAGGCGGCCGAGGCGCAGAATGTGACCGGCAAGGCGGTAACGCCGTTTCTGCTGTCGAAGATCCTCGAACTCACCGGCGGCCGCAGCCTCAAGACCAACATCGCGCTGGTCGAGAACAATGCCCGGCTGGCGGCGGAGATCGCGAAGGCGCTGTAAGGACACACGTCGAAGCCCCCTCACCCGGATTGCCAAGGCCGAAATGCGAAGAGCAATTCGGGGCAATCCGACCTCTCCCCAAGGGGAGAGGAGCTGACAGCGCCTGCGCCAACCTCTTCTCCCCAACGGGGAGAAGGTGGCCGCGAAGCGGCCGGATGAGGGGGCGGCCTCGACGTGCCCTCGTAGTCTTCAATAACGGATCAAATCACTTCCCCGCCCGTCTTCCCGCCTCATAAGCACGCCGCGCCCACATCGCCATCTCATCCGGATCGTCGAACGCCTCGTCCGGCACGCTCCAATAGGGCATCGCGACCTCCTTGCCGTGGCGCGAACCGGCATAGGTCCATCGGCTGGAACCAGCGGCCTCGAAATCGGGTATCGTCTCCTCATCCGCCTTGAGCATCAGTTCGCCGCGCACCACCACCGCGACGATGACGCCCTCGCAATAGATGCCCTTGCCGCCGAACAGTTTTCGGATGCTGATCGGGCCGAGGCTTTCGAACAGTTCTTCAAGGCGCGTATTATCCATGGCGCGATCATCTCATCCGTTATCGGCCTTGTCATCGCCGCAACCAAAGGCATGCTGACAGGTCGAGACCTGGAAAACGGAGTTCCCGCCATGCCTGTCCTGCTCAAAGGCTCCTGCCGCTGCGGCGCCGTCCGGTTCGAGGTGGATAGCCACACGCCGGTGCCGTTCATGCTCTGCTACTGCTCGATCTGCCGCAAGCAGCAGGGCGGCGGCGGCTTTGCGATCAATCTCGGCGCCGACTACGAAACGATGAAAATCAGGGGCAAGCGCAGCCTCGGCGTCTATCGCGCCGAGATCGAGGATGACGAGCATCCGCATTGCGAGGTCTCGACCGGCGAGCGCAATTTCTGCCGCAAATGCGGCGCGGCGCTCTGGCTGTACGACCCGACCTGGCCGGATCTCGTCCATCCCTTCGCCTCGGCCATCGACACCGACCTGCCGAAGCCACCGGAAAAGGTGCATCTGATGCTGAAATACAAAGCGAATTGGGTCGAGCCGATGGTCGGCAAGAAGGACAAGGTCTTCGAGGTCTATCCCGAGGAATCGATCGCCGATTGGCACAAACGCACGGGCATGTGGGTTGATTAGAGCAATTCCTGCAAAACTGCCCATCGGTTTTCCGCCCGGAATTGCGTCAAGGCAACCATCTGGCGAGAGGAGGCCGAAGTGAACCTCACGACGCACAAGAAATTCAAAGGCGATCGTTTGATGCCCTGGGGCAAAGGAACGGTCGTCACCGACGCAAAGGGGTATGTTTTCCTCTGCGGCAACACAGCCACAGTCGACGACTACGATCCGTCGAAACACCAGGGTGGCGCTGTCGGCGACGCGGCCGCGCAGTGGCGCGAAATCCTTGCGAATATCAAGTCCGATCTGGAGGAACTTGGCAGCTCGCTCGACCACCTGGTTAAGATGACGTTCTACGTCAAAGGGCCGTTTCCGTCCGGCGGCGTCCTCAGCTCACCCAACTTCCGTCTGGACGTGCTGGACGAATTCTTTGCCGAACATTGCCCGAAGCACTGCAGCTACAACAACCCGCCGCCATCGGAAGTGATCGGCGTCGCTGCGCTGGCGCAGCCCGATCTTGTTGTTGAGCTTGTCGTCATTGCCGCGCTGCCGGACTGAGCGGAAGCGCCGGCGGGCTTGGTCAGGCCGAAGCGCGCGCCTCGGCAAGCGCCTTGAGGTCGGCAGGCTTCAATTCGACGGATTCACCGCAGCCGCAGGCCGAGCTCTGGTTCGGGTTCTTGAAGGTGAAGCCGGTGCGCAGCGTCGTCTGCTCGAAATCCATCTCTGTGCCGAATAGGAAAAGCGCGGCTTCCGGCGCGACATAGACATGCGCGCCGTCACGCTCGATATGGTCGTCCTTGGGGTTCGGCTCGGTTACCAGGTCGACCGTGTATTCCATACCGGCGCAACCGCCCTTCTTGATGCCGAGGCGGATGCCATGTGCGTTGTCGCGCGCAGCCACGATCTCGCGCACGCGGTCGGCGGCCTTTTCGGTCATCGTGATGACGGCGAAGCGTCCCATATTCTTCCTTCTCCATTCCCTGCAGGTTCAAGGCCTGCCGAATGATTCTCACCTAAAATGGTGAAGTTTTACCACTGGCGCAAGTGCGCCAGCCTGTGCCTGCTAGTACCAACCCACTGCGACCTGCGCCTCTTCCGACATGCGGTCGGGCGTCCACGGCGGATCGAACACCATGTTGACTTCGACACCGGAAACGCCTTCGACGGCGCCGACGGCGTTCTCGACCCAGCCCGGCATCTCGCCGGCCACGGGGCAGCCCGGCGCGGTTAGGGTCATGTCGATCTTGACCGAACGGTCGTCCTCGATGTCGATCTTGTAGACGAGGCCGAGCTCATAGATATCGGCCGGGATTTCCGGGTCATAGACCGTCTTCAGCGCGGAGACGATGTCGTCGGTCAGCCGCGCCAGCTCGTCGGCGGGGATCGCCGAGGCCGAGACGATACCGTTGCCGGCCGTTTCCGGACCAGCCGTTTCCGGAGCAGTCTCTTGGGTCGCGCTCACATCGTTCATCATTATCACCCGAAGAACTTTCGCGCCTTTTCCAGCGCCTCGGCCAAAGCGTCGACTTCGGCCCTGGTATTATACATGCCGAACGATGCCCTGCATGTGGAGGTGACGCCGAAGCGTTTCAACAGCGGCTGGGCGCAGTGGGTGCCAGCGCGGACGGCAACGCCCTGCCGGTCGATCACCATCGACACGTCATGGGCATGGATGCCCTGCAATTCGAACGAGATGATGGCGCCCTTGCCGGGTGCGTCGCCGAAGATGCGTAGCGAGTTGATAGCCCGGAGCCGCTCATGCGCGTAGGCCTTGAGGTCCGCCTCGTGCGCTGCGATGCGCTCGCGGCCGACTGTTTCCATGTAATCGAGCGCGGCGCCCAGCCCGATCGCCTGCACGATCGGCGGCGTGCCTGCCTCGAAACGGTGCGGCGGCTCGTTATAGGTGACGATGTCTTCCGTCACCTCCTCGATCATCTCGCCGCCGCCCATGAAGGGCCGCATCTCTTCCAGCCTGTGCTTCTTGCCGTAGAGCACGCCGATGCCCGACGGGCCGTAGACTTTGTGTCCGGTGAAGACGAAGAAATCGCAGTCAAGATCCTGCACGTCGATCGGCATGTGCACCGCGCTCTGGCTACCGTCGACCAATACCGGAATGCCACGCGCATGCGCGATGCGCACGATCTCCTTGATCGGCGTCACCGTGCCCAGCGCGTTGGACATCTGTGTGATGGCGACCAGCTTGGTGCGGTCGGTCAGGCGCTTCTCGAATTCCTCGATGTGAAATGCGCCGAGATCGTCGACCGGCACCCAGACCAGCTTCGCGCCCTGCCGCTCGCGGATGAAATGCCAGGGCACGATGTTGGAGTGGTGCTCCATGATCGACAGCACGATCTCGTCACCCTCGCCAATCCGCGGCATGCCCCAGCCATAGGCGACCGTGTTGATCGCCGAGGTGGTGTTGGAGGTGAAGACGATATTGTCGGTGCTCGGCGCGTTCAAAAACCGCTGCACCGACTTGCGCGCATTCTCATAGGCGTCGGTTGCGGCATTCGACAGGAAATGCAGGCCGCGATGCACGTTGGCGTATTCTTGGCTATAGGCGTGCTGGATGGTGTCGAGCACCACCTGCGGCTTCTGCGCCGAAGCGCCATTGTCGAGATAGACCAGCGGCTTGCCATAGACCTGGCGCGACAGGATCGGGAAGTCGCGGCGGATCGCCTCGACGTCATAAGGGGTGGTTTCGATCTTCTGGTCCATTTCCAAGTCCTTGCCGGCCAAGGCCGCGATCCTTCCAACACCCCTCATCCGTCTCGGCGCTGCGCGCCAATCCACCTTCTCCCACAAGGGGAGAAGGTTAGGCGCTAGCCGTGCGTCGAAAACCAGCCGTCGAGCCGCTCTTCGAGCGCATCGACCAGCGCCTCGTCTTCGAGTTCCTCGATCACTTCGGCGACGAACGCCTTCACCAGAAGGCCCCGCGCCGACTTCTCGTCGATGCCGCGCGCCATCAGGTAGAACAGATGGTTGTGGTCGATCTCGGTGACCGTGGCGCCGTGGCCGCAGACCACGTCGTCGGCGAAGATCTCCAGCTCCGGCTTTGTCGAGAACTCGCCATCGTCGGACAGCAGCAGCGTGTTGCAGGCCATCTTGGCGTTGGTCTTCTGCGCGTATTGATGCACATTGATGCGGCCCTGGAAGACGCCGCGCGCCTTGCCGGTCACGACGTTGCGGATCACTTCTGTCGACGTCGTGTGCGGCACGGCATGGTCGAGCACCATGGTGGTGTCGGTGTGCGTGTCGCCAGCCAGAAGGTTGATGCCGCGCAGTTTGAAATCGGCGCCTTCGCCGGTCGTCCTGACGACGACCTCCTGGCGAACGAGCTTGCCGCCGGCATTCATCACGAACAGCGTCAGCTTGGCATCCTTGCCGATATGCGCCTTGAACTGGGCGAGATGCGTGGCCGTGTCCGGCTGCTCCTGCACGATCAGCCAGGTCACCTCCGCGCCGTCGCCGACCACGAGCTGGCTGACCGACGAGACGAGCGCCTCGTCGCCCTCGCCCGTCTGGCGCTCGACGATCACCGCCTTGGCGCCGGCCCCGACACGCGTCAACAGCCGCACATGCGACTGGCCGCCCGCCTGCAAATTCTGCAATTCGATCGGCTTTTCCAGCTCGGCGCCGTCGGCGATATCGACGAAATAGCCGTCGGCGACGAAAGCGGTGTTGAGAGCGCCGATCGCGTCGTCGTCGCCATAGGGATCGAGTCCCGGCGCAACGCTCCCGTCGGTCAGCTTCTCCAACAAGCGCTGCACGGTGACGCCTTCGATCTCCGGCAGCTTCGTCTGTGAGGTTCCGTTCAGCACAGGCAGCACGGCCGACCCTTCAAGAACCGGCGCAAATGCCTTGGCCACGGCGTCGGCTTCGAAAGCCGGCACGTTGGTCAGCAACCGGCGCAGGTCCGTGTAATGCCAGGATTCGACGCGCCGCGTCGGCAGGCCGTGCTTGATCGCCTCGATCGCGTCGTCGCGCTTGACCATCACCGCGCCGTCGCCGGGCAGTTGCGACAGCCGCTCGCCAAAGGCGTCGATCAGCGCCGTCTCGGCCAAGGTCCGCTGGGGCTGTGCATGCATGTTCATGACTTTTGCCTCGACCGCTCCCATCTCACGCGGCTTCGCCGATCACACCGGCATAGCCGTTGGCCTCGAGATCGAGCGCCAGCGACTTGTCGCCCGACTTGATGACCTGGCCCTTGTAGAGCACGTGCACCGAATCCGGCACGATATGCTCCAGCAGGCGCTGGTAGTGGGTGATGACGACAATGGCGCGCTCCGGAGAACGCAGCGCGTTGACGCCGTCGGACACGATCTTCAGCGCGTCGATGTCGAGGCCGGAATCGGTCTCGTCGAGCACGCAGAGTTTTGGTTCCAGCAGCTTCATCTGCAGGATCTCGGCGCGCTTCTTCTCGCCGCCGGAGAAGCCGACATTGAGCGGCCGCTTCAGCATGTTCATGTCCATGCTCAGCGAGGCGGCCGCTTCCTTCACGCGCTTCAGGAACTCCGGCACCTTGAGCGGCTCCTCGCCGCGCGCCTTGCGCTGCTCGTTCATCGCCACTTTCAGGAATTCCATGGTCGCCACGCCCGGTATCTCCATCGGATACTGGAAAGCGAGGAAGATGCCGGCGGTGGCGCGCTCGGCCGGGTCCATTTCGAGGATCGACTGGCCGTTATAGAGGATGTCGCCCTCGGTGACCTCATAGTCCTCGCGGCCGGCGAGGATATAGGACAGCGTCGACTTGCCCGAGCCGTTCGGACCCATGATCGCCGCGACCTCGCCGGCTTTCACCGTCAGGTTCAGGCCGCGGATGATCTCGGTGCCGTCATCGACGATGCGGGCATGCAAATTCTTGATCTCAAGCATAATCTCTTCCTGAATATCGTATTGCGGTCAGCCGACCGAACCCTCAAGGCTGATGCCGATCAGCTTCTGCGCCTCGACGGCGAACTCCATCGGCAGCTGCTGGATGACGTCCTTGACGAAGCCGTTGACGATCAGCGCGATCGCCTCTTCTTCCGGAATGCCGCGCTGCATGACGTAGAACTTCTGGTCCTCGGAAATCTTCGACGTCGTCGCCTCGTGCTCGAACTTCGCCGTCGCGTTCTTGGCTTCCATGTAGGGCACAGTGTGCGCGCCGCACTGGTCGCCGATCAGAAGCGAATCGCAATTGGTGAAGTTGCGCGCGTTGGCCGCCTTGCGATGCGCCGAGACCTGGCCGCGATAGGTGTTCTGTGAGAAGCCTGCGGCGATACCCTTGGAGATGATGCGGCTCGACGTGTTCTTGCCGAGATGGATCATCTTGGTGCCGCTATCGACCTGCTGATAGCCGTTCGAGACCGCGATCGAATAGAACTCTCCGCTTGAATCGTCGCCGCGCAGGATGCAGCTCGGATATTTCCAGGTGATGGCCGAGCCCGTCTCGACCTGCGTCCACGAGATCTTCGAGCGGTCGCCGCGGCAGTCGCCGCGCTTGGTGACGAAATTGTAGATGCCGCCCTTGCCCTCGGCGTCGCCGGGGTACCAGTTCTGCACCGTCGAATATTTGATCTCGGCATCGTCTAGCGCGACCAGCTCGACGACGGCGGCATGCAGCTGGTTCTCGTCGCGCTGCGGCGCCGTGCAGCCTTCGAGATAGGAGACGTAAGCCCCCTCCTCGGCGATGATCAGCGTGCGCTCGAACTGGCCGGTGTTCTTCTCGTTGATGCGGAAATAGGTCGACAGCTCCATCGGGCAGCGCACGCCCTTGGGCACGAAGACGAACGAGCCGTCGGTGAACACGGCCGAGTTCAGTGTCGCGTAGAAATTGTCCGAGGTCGGCACGACCGAGCCCAGATATTTCTTCACCAGTTCCGGATGCTCGCGGATCGCTTCCGAGATCGAGCAGAAGATGACGCCCGCCTTGGCGAGCTCTTCCTTGAAGGTGGTGACCACGGACACGGAATCGAACACGGCGTCGACCGCCACGCGGCCGGACTTGTAGACGTTGTCGCCTATCTCCGCTTCCTCGTCCGCCACCGCGGGCTTCTGCACGCCGGCGAGGATTTCCTGCTCCTTGAGCGGAATGCCGAGCTTTTCGTAGACCTTGAGCAGTTCCGGGTCGACCTCGCTCAGCGACTTCGGCCCCGGCGTGCTCTTCGGCGCGGCGTAGTAGTAGATGTCCTGGAAGTCGATCTTCGGATAGTGGACGCGCGCCCAGGTCGGCTCTTCCAGCGTCAGCCAGCGGCGGTAGGCCTCCAGACGCCATCCCAGCATCCAGTCCGGCTCATCCTTCTTGGCCGAGATGAAGCGAATGATGTCCTCGCTCAGGCCCTTCGGGGCCTTGTCCATCTCGATCTCTGTCTGGAATCCGTATTTATACTGGTCGACGTCGATCTTTCGGACTCGATCGATCGTCTCCTGCACAGCAGGCATAAGCGTTCTCCATCCACGCCGGGGTCAAGGCCCGGCAGTTTTCAAACTATGGCACCGCTGTGATCGCATCCCGGCGGGGGTGCGCAGCGGAGTAAGCTCCATATAGTGCGTGTCCGCCGGAAATTCACCCGGCCAGGACAAAACGCACCACTCTACCAGGCCGCAGGGCCTGAATTCATCTTCGCCGCCGTCAGGCGGCTTCTTCCTTGCCCGCCCGGCGCGTGACTATGCCCGCCAGCGTGGCCCGGAAGGCTTCTATCTCCTCGGCGCCGGTCGCGCGACCGATCGAGACGCGTAAGGCGCCCAGGCTATCGCCATGGCCCATGGCCTTCAGCACATGGCTTGGCCCGACCTTCCCCGACGAGCAGGCCGAGCCCGCCGACAGCGCGACGCCGGCAAGATCGAAAGCGATCTGCGCCGTCTCGGCCTTGACGCCGGGAATAGCGAAGAATGTCGTGTTGGCAAGCCTTTGAGCGCCATTTCCGAAGATTTCCGCGTCCGGCGCCAGTTCGGTCACGATGGCCTCGACCTCGTCACGTCGGCGCGCGATGGCGTCCATGTCGTCCAAGCCCGCATGTGCTGCCCGCGCGGCGGCGCCGAAACCGGCGATCCCGGCGACGTTTTCCGTTCCGGCGCGATGGCCCTTCTCCTGGCCGCCGCCATTGACCAGCGGCCGCGGCATCATCAGGTCGGACGCGGCGACGATCGCGCCGACGCCCTTGGGACCACCGATCTTGTGCGAGGACAGGATCAGGTAATCGGCATAAGGGCCTGACATATCGAGCGGAATCCGCCCGGCGGCCTGCACGGCGTCGACGACCAGCACCCCGCCGGCGACCTTGACGATTTCGGCGATGCGCCCGACCGGCTGGACGACGCCAGTCTCGTTATTGGCGGCGTGGATCGCCACCAGCGGCAGGCCGGCTGCCTTGTCATGCTGGGCAAGCACAGCGGCAAGCGCCTCGATATCGGCGATGCCGTTGCTGTCAACGCCGATCCGCGTCACCTGCGCCGGCGCGAAGCGCCCGCCATTGAGGATGCAGGGATGGTCGGCCGCCGAAACATAGAGATGGCTCATGCGGATGGCGCCGCGGCCCATCTGCCAGTCCGGCGTAAGCAGCGTCGAGGCGGCTTCGGTGGCGCCGGAGGTGAACACGACATGCTCGGGCTTGGCGTTGACCAGCCGCGCCACGTCGCGGCGCGCATCCTCGACCAGCCGGCGCGCGGCGCGCCCTTCCGTGTGGACAGATGACGGGTTGGCGGCATCGAGCGCGGCGACCATCGCCGCCCGCGCTTCCGCAATGAGCGGCGCGCTGGCGTTGTAGTCGAGATAGGCGCGGGTTGCGGCCATTTTCGCTCAGTTCGTCCTTCCGCCAACTATCCCGCGAGGATAGCGCGTTATTTCCTTGAAATTGCAAGGCAAGCCGTCCTATTTACCCGGCTTGCGGCGCGGGCGGCCGGACCATCGGGTTTCGGCCGCCCAGTTTTGAACAATTCTAAACTAGCTTCTAGGAAGACGCTCGCCCGGCGTCAAGGCCACAGAAGGTTTGGGGCCGCAGGACAGTCAGGGCCGAAAGAGTTCCGGGCTAGCGCATTCATATGCCACGTGGAGTATTTTATGCCTGAGGTCATTTTCGCCGGTCCGGCTGGTCGCCTGGAGGGACGTTATCAGCCCTCGAAGGAAAAGAGCGCGCCGATCGCCATCGTGCTGCATCCGCACCCGCAATTCGGCGGCACGATGAACAACAAGATCGTCTACGACCTCTTCTACATGTTCCAAAAGCGCGATTTCACCGTGCTGCGCTTCAATTTCCGCGGCATCGGCCGCAGCCAGGGCGAGTTCGACCACGGCACCGGCGAATTGTCGGACGCGGCCGCGGCGCTCGACTGGGTACAGTCGCTACACCCGGATTCGAAAAGTTGCTGGGTCGCCGGCTATTCCTTCGGTTCGTGGATCGGCATGCAGCTTCTGATGCGCCGGCCGGAGATCGAGGGCTTCATCTCGGTGGCGCCGCAGCCCAACACCTACGATTTTTCGTTCCTGGCGCCCTGCCCTTCATCCGGCCTGATCATCCATGGCGATGCCGACAAGGTGGCGCCGCCCAAGGACGTGCAGGGGCTTGTCGACAAGCTGCACACGCAAAAGGGCATCACCATCACCCAGAAGACGCTGCCCGGCGCCAACCATTTCTTCGCCAATGACGCCGAGTTGCTGATCCATGAATGCGCTGACTACCTCGACCGGCGCCTCGCCGGCGAGCTCGCGGATCCGAGGCCGAAGCGGCTGCGCTAAGCGGGACAGCTGTACAGTCGAAGAGCTTTAATGGGTTGGCGTCCGGTCGGCGCCGATCTCGCCGCCTACGACCGGGCCGGCCATCGAAACTCTGCCTCTCGGCGCGCGGGAGGGTGCCAGCCGGAATGTCCGTTTGCGCACCGGCAGCTTCGCGCTTGTCTGGCCAAAGATGAAACCGAGCCGGGCGAACACCAGCCCCGAAACCACCGCGAATGCCAGCCCTAGGCCGAAGCCAGCAACCGTATCGCTTGGATAATGCGCGCCGACGAAGACGCGTGTCGAGGCAATGCAGGCGGTGACCGCCAGCGCGACATACCAGCGCCGCGGGAACAAAAGCAGCAGGATGCCGAACACCGCGCCCATCGTCGTGGCATGGCCGGAGGGAAAGCCGGCGAAGCGCGCATCCATGGCGAAAGGATGCAGCGACAGGACGCCGAAGCTGTCGAAATAAAGCGGCCGGGCCCGGCCGATGCCGTATTTCAACAGGTTGACCGAGAGACCGGACAGGCCGACGGCGCAGAGCACCAGGAAGGCGAAGCACGTCCAGTTGTAGACCAGCATCCGGCCGCGCCGGGACAGGCCGCGCCAATCCGTCAGGTTGGCGGCGACGAGGCAGAGCGCTGACGGAATGAGATACCAGCCGCCCAGGCCGAACTGCGTGAAGAAATCGGTGAAGCGCACGAAGCCGGGCGACCATTCGCCGCGCATTTCGCCCGCGCCGGCGTCGAGGCGCAGGAAGATCCCCACCGTGAGCAGCACCCAGGCCAGCAGCCAGACGCTCCACAAGATTCTCGGATAGCGCGCCGGCCGCACGGCAAAGCGCCGCATCACGATCGACATCGTGTCGCGGAAATTGCCGAGCGAACGGCGGTAGAGAGCAAGGGGCGCGGCGGACATGGCTTTGGCGCTAAGTCTATAGGTGCATTCGATGCCCGAAGCTATTCATCACGGCGCCACCCGGTAAAGCCCGAGCGCAAGCTTGTCTCCTGACGAATAGTTGATGCCGTCGATCTCGGTCAGCCGCTTGGCCGACCTGCCCTGGGCGGTCAGCACATCGGCAAGCTTCTGCTCGTCCTTGATCGGCGCCAGCCCGAGCGCGCAGGACGGATCGTCGAGCAGATGCCGCGCCACGCCCTCGACGTCGGTGAGCACGGTCTTGGTGCCGACCAGGAAGACCAGGCTCGGCTCCTGGAACTTCGCCGAGGCAAGCACGGTGGTGTCGCAAAGGCGGTTGGCGTCGACCGCGGCTTTGACCGCGGGGCTAAGCCAGATCGGCTTCAGCGACGGCGCGATGACCCCGAACAGCAGGCTGAAGGTGATGCCGGCGCCGACCGCGATCGCGGCGAGGCGCGGAAGCGGCACCTGCAACTGCCTGGGGAAGGCAAGATAGCCCGTGACCAGGGCGGCGATCGCCGCCGGTATGCTCCACCAGGAGAAGGTCTTGGTGAGATAGAGCGGCGCGCCGACGCAGACCACGGCGAGGCCGATCGCCACCACGGCAAGGCCGAAGGCGGTCGCCCACCAAAGCCATGTCTGCCAGCGCTTGAGTGGCGCGTTGGCCAGGTCAGCCGGCAGCGTGAGCAGCCAGCCAATCAAAAGCGCCATGCCTGGATAGGCCGGCATGACATAGTGCGGCAGCTTGGTCGGGATCGCCTCGAACACCAGCCAGAACGGGATGTACCAGGCCAGGCAGAAGCGCAGGCGCGGATCGTCCCAGAACCGGTTGATCGCCTGCAGCCCGGCGCCGACAGCGATCAGCCCGAACGGCCACATGAACAGCGAATAGGTCAGCATATAGAAGCCGGGCGGCAGGCCATGCGATTCCTCGCCCTGCGCCACCTTGTTTAGCATGTCCTTGCCGACCGCCTCCTGGAAGAAGGCGCCGCCGCTCTTCCAGGTGATGAGGACTAGCCATGGCAGCACGATGACGAGCACGATCAGGACGCCGCCCACCAGCTTCATCTTCAGCAGCCAGCGCCATTCGCGGTCGAAGGCGATGAGGGCGGCGGCTGTGAGCAGCGACAAGAGCGGCGAAACCGGGCCCTTGATCAGTATGCCCAACCCTTGCGCGATCCAGAAGATCCACGGCAGATGGCCGGGTACCGGCTCGTTGCGCTTGGCAGCTATATAGACCTGGGCCAACGCGCCCTGCGCGATCACGCAGCAGGCGAGAAGCATCGCGTCGGTCTTGGCGTCGCGTCCCTCGAAGGCTGTGGCGAAGATCGCCGCCATCATCAGGCCGGCGGCGAGCCCGGCATTGGCGCCGAAGAGCTTTGTCCCGGTCCAGCCGATGCCGACGACCGCGATCGCGATGCCCAGCATCGAGACCAGGCGATAGACCCAGATCGGCGCCGCGGCCCCCTCGCCGCTCAGCGCCACCGCCGCCGACTGCAGCCAATAGATGCCGATCGGCTTCTTGTAGCGGGTGACGTCCTGCAGGCGAATGTCGACATAGTCACCCGTCTCGACCATCTGCTTGGTCGCCTGGACGAAGCGGGATTCGTCGCGGTCCACCGGCGGCAGGCTGGCCAGCCCGCTGACGGTCACGACGATGCTGAACAGAAAGAGGAGAATGTAGTTCCTGTTCATCGCGGGAGCTCGTCCGATCTGAAACTGCGGGATGGCCCCGTCGCGGCGCTTGGGATGTGTTACCCTTGCGAGGGCGCCTCATTACGCGAGCAAAAGGCATGAAGCAAGGATATGCGGCCTCGCTGCAAAGGACGCAAAACCGGAAACCACTTTTGCTGATCGCGCTTGGATGCTAAACGCGCGCCTTCATATCAAGCATGGCCAAGTGCCCGGCGACCTCCAGGAAGAACAAATGTCCGCCTTCAGATCCGATTTCCTGCGCATCATGAGCGAGCGCGGCTTCATCCACCAGATTTCGGACGAATCCGGCCTCGACAAGCTCTTCGCCACGGAAACGGTAAGCGCCTATATCGGCTTCGACGCCACGGCCCGGAGTCTGCATGCCGGATCGCTGATCCAGATCATGATGCTGCACTGGCTGCAGCAGACCGGTCATCGGCCGATCGCGCTGATGGGCGGCGGCACCACGATGATCGGCGACCCGTCCTTCAAGGACGAAGCCCGCAAGCTGCTCACGCCTGAGGATATCGACAGCAATCTGGTCGGCATCCGCCGGAATTTTGCGCCCTATCTGAAGTTCGGCAGCGGCCCCGGCGACGCGGTCATGATCAACAACGCCGACTGGCTGATGCAGATCAACTACGTCAATTTCCTGCGCGATGTCGGCCGGCACTTCTCAGTCAACCGCATGCTCGCCTTCGACAGCGTGAAGCTCAGGCTCGACCGCGAGCAGTCGCTGTCCTTCCTCGAATTCAACTACATGATCCTGCAGGCCTATGACTTCGTCGAGCTCTACAAGCGCGTCGGCTGCCGGCTGCAGATGGGCGGCTCGGACCAGTGGGGCAACATCGTCAACGGCATCGACCTCGGCCACCGCATGGAGGGCGTGCAACTCTTCGCCATGACCACGCCGCTGCTCACCACCTCGTCCGGCGCCAAGATGGGCAAGTCGGCCTCGGGCGCGGTCTGGCTCGACGGCGACATGCTGAACCCCTACGAATTCTGGCAGTACTGGCGCAACACCGAGGACGCCGATGTCGGCCGCTTCCTGAAGCTTTACACCACGCTGCCGCTGGACGAGGTGGCGCGGCTGGAAAAGCTCGGTGGCTCGGAGATCAATGAGGCGAAGAAAATCCTCGCCACCGAGATCACGGCCATGCTGCACGGCCGCGAGGCGGCCGAGACCGCAAGCGAGACGGCGCGCAAGACCTTCGAGGAAGGCGCGCTCGCCGACACGCTGCCCAGCGTCGAAGTCGCCAAATCGGACCTCGAAGCCGGGATCGGCATCCTGGCGCTGTTCGTCACGGCCGGACTGGCCGGCTCGAACGGCGAGGCGCGCCGGCATATCCAGGGCGGCGCGGTGCGCATCAACGACCTGCCCTTGACCGACGACCGGCGTATCGTCACGTCCCAGGATCTCGGTCCGGAAGGCGTGGTGAAGCTATCGCTCGGCAAGAAGAAGCACGTGCTGGTGCGGCCGATCTGATCGGCCGCGCCTTCTCGATCGTCGTCCTTTCCGAAAGCCGGAGACCGCTTTTCGGGATCGAGTTTATCGGTACTCGAAGATCGAGCGGAATATGCCGGGCGCCACCACCGATAGCGGATTGACGTTGAGGGTCGGCTTGTTGGCGTTGCCGCGCAGCCGGTAGGTGACGCCGATCAGGCCGCGGTCGCGTCCGTTGCCGAGCAGCGGCCCGAACAGCGGCAATTCGCCGAAGATGCGGTTCAGCCCATAGACCGGCATGAAGGTTCCGGTCATGTCCATGTTGTTGTTCGGATCGTAGAGCGTTCCCTGGAAGGTCGTGCCGATACGTGGACCGCGCAGCAGGCCGTTCGCCAGCCTCAGATAGCCGGACCCCTTGTCGATCTCGGCGAAGCCGCGCTCGAACTGCACTCTGGACGTATCGATATTGCCCTTTACGGCCTCGTTCAGGCTGCGTGTATCGCCGGCCGGCGTGGTCGACACGATCGAGGCGAGTTTGGGCTCGTTGACGACATAGAAGTTGCGGGCATCCACCTGTCCCTTCATCGGTCCGTCCGCGGCGCCCGAGAGCGACAGCGTGATCGCGCCGCCTTCCATATGCTCGTAGACGTTGAGGAAACGCAGGATCGCGCCGGCGTCGGCCGACTTCACCCTGAGCACCCGGCCGCCTTCGCTGGTGGTGTTGTTGATCGTGATCGGGGCGCCCGAGCTTGCCGCGGCGGTGACGTTGAGCCCGTTCACGCGCGATCCGGCGGCGCTGTATTCGAGCTTCAGATTGGAAAGCACCTCGTCGTGGAAACCGGTCAGCGATGCCACATCGGCGCTCACCGAGATCGCGTCGCTGCCGGCTCCCTTGGTGGCGGTGTCGACATCGGAGGTGAACTGCTTGATCAGCGAGCGGGCGTCGAGCGACGCGCCGCTGACGTCGACCGCGTAGCTCTTGCCGGCGCGCTTGACTGAAATGGCAACGTCGTCGCCTCGGTTCAACGCAACCTTGCTGAAGCGGGCCGCAGACAACGCGCCGTTGACCAGCGTCACATTGCCGTCGATCGAAAAGCTTTTTCCGTCGAGAGCGAAATCCGACAGCGTCGTTGTGCTGCCGGACTTCGCCATGTTGAAAGCAACCTTGGCCGGAATGCCGGCGCCCTTGCTCCAGCCCGCCCAGGGAATATCCAGCCTGGCATTGGTCAGGTCCGCCGAGACCTGCTGGGCGTCCTCGCCGCTCTTGTCGATCGCGACCTTGATGGTTCCCGAAAGCAGGTCCGACAGCCCAGGCATGCTGGCGTTGCGCGTCTTGTCGTCGAGGATCAACGTGACCTTGCGGCTGCGCGCCGGCCCGTCATCGGCAAGCGGTTCGACCAGATCGAGCTCGGCCGGAATGCCGTTGAGCTTGGCCTCCGCCGAAATCACCGCCTGCTTTGGCCCCACTGTTATCGAGCCGTCCGCCTCGGTAACGGTCTGGTCTTCGAACGGCTTGGCGAGCGACAGGTCCTGATAGTCGAGGGAAACCAGCCAATCGAGCTTCGAGGTGTCCATGCCCCTCGTCAGCGGAATGTCTGCCCTGACGTGGCCGGTAACGGTGCCGGACAGGTCCTCGGGCGCCAGCCCCACATGGCGCATAGCGTTGATCGGCTCGTAGGAGGCAAGCTCGGCGACCGCCGGCGCCTCACCCGCGACGTCGATGTCGAGTCCGCCGACCACGATCGGTCGATTGGCGTTCTTGATCGTCAGCGTCCCGCCGCTTGCCGCCACGGTGCGCCCGCTCGGCATGTAGACGCTGCCCGATGAGAGCGCGATGTCGACATCATTGCCGTGGAACGCGACGACACCGACGGCGTCGCGGACCGGCGGGATGCGCCCGGCGGTATCGAAGCGCGAGCCTTCGATCTGGAAACGGCCGAACACCTCGTCGCCGGTGAGCGGCACGCCATTGCCCAGGCGCCCCGGCACCACCTGGAACTGCAGGTTGCCGTCGGTCACCGTACCGCCGAACAGGTTGCCCAGCACCCAAAGCCGCGCATTGCGGGCCGAAAACCATGGCCACAATTGCTTCACATGCGAGACCGGCATGTCGTGAACGTTGAGCGACAGCGACACGCCCGGAGGACCGTTGTCGACGAAGGCGACGGTGGCCGCGCCCAGCACTTCACCCGATCCGCCGGACCGGACGCCGATCTGCTCGGCGACGACCTTTCGGCTCTTCGGCTGATAGACGCCTGCGATGCGGGCCAGGAACTGAAGCGCCGGTTCGGGCGATTCCGAGGGCGCCAGCGTCGAGCCGTCGCTGGTGAGATCGTAGCGGTATGCAGGCTCCTCCCCGGCGGCTGCCGGCTTCGGCCCGATCGACCCGGCAAAGTCGAAGCTCGAGCGACCGTTCTTGATCAGCAGCCGGTCGACCGAGATCTTGTTCGAGCCGGCCATCAGCGTGGCATCGGCTTCGACATCGACAGGCAGCAGCCCGCGTTCGTCCAGGTCGAGCACGGAACCGGTGAGCGAGAGTGAGGCCGCCAGCCGCGACGGGCTGTCGGCCGACGCTTCCGAGCCCGAAAGCTTCAGAGTGATCGAACCCAGTCTGGCGCCATCGGCCGCCGGGGCAGCCTCGGTCGAGCCGCCCTCGCCGGAGGTGCCCGCGCCTTCCATCTCGATGCTGGCATCCAGCGAGGCGATCCGCCTTGCCGTCGCATCGCGGGTCGCGGTTGCGGTCAAGGTCGCGTGCCGGCCGTCGACATCGGCATCGTAGGAGAACTGCATGCGCCCGGCACCGGTCTGCGCGACGGTTGCCGAGGTGACGGTCACGCGCTTGACCAGCCCGGTGCCCGGCAATTCGAACTCGACGTTGTGCAGATCGATCTGGCGCATCGAGTCCTCGCGCACGGCATCCAGCGCGTCGTTGACGCCGGCGAATGCCGCCGCCGACACTTTCTCCGGGTCGACAAGCCCGTTCTCGTTGCGCAGCGCCGCCGTCCAGTCACCGCCGCCCGAAGGCATGGCCGCCACGACAATGTGCGCGTTGGAGAATCTGGCGCTGGTCAGCCGGACATCGCCCGAAAGCAGCGGCAGCAGGCGCATGCCGAAACGCACTCGCCCGATATCGGCCATCGGCTTGCCGTCAGCCGTCTTGAGGCTGACATCGTTCACCTGCAGGGCGATGAAGCTCGATCCGTCCAGGGTCAGCCGCGCCGCGCCGACGGTGACATTGACGTCGACCCCTGCCAGCTTCTCGATGGCGGTCTCCGCCTCGGCCCGGAGCCGTTCCGTGCCGATGCCCGAGGCCCCCAGGACATAGACGCCCGCCGCCGCCAGAAGCACGAGCGCGCAAAGCCCGGCAAACACGCGGCCGAGGACCCGGAAGCGCCGCCGCACCACCGCGCGGCCAAGCGGCGGCACGCTGCAGGCGGACGGGAGCTTCGCCAGGTCGGTGATCTCGTCACGCCTGAACCTGATCTTCTCGTGCTGCGGGTCTTCCTGATCCAAGCAATCTTCCGTTGTGACGAACTCGTCATGGACGAATCCCCGCCTCACGTTATATCGATGCATTCCCGCGCGTAACCGCAAACAAGGGCATCGATATGGCTGATCTCGAGGTGGGCGACGCAGCGCCCCAATTCGATCTTCCGCGTGACGGCGGCGGCTCCCTCAGTCTCGCCGCGCTCCGGGGCAAGCCCGTTGTACTCTACTTTTACCCGCAGGACGACACCACAAGCTGCACCAGCGAGGCGATCGGCTTTTCGCAGCTGAAGCCGGAGTTCGAGAAGGCCGGCGCCGAAGTGATCGGGCTGTCCCCCGATAGCGTGAAGAAACACGACAAATTCAAGGCGAAGTACGATCTCACCGTCGATCTCGTCGCCGACGAGGAGCGCAAGGTGATCGAGGCCTATCATTTGTGGGTCGAGAAGACGTTGTACGGACGCAACTATATGGGTGTCGAACGCGCCACCTTCCTGATCGGCAAGGATGGGCGCATTGCCCGCGTCTGGCGCAAGGTTCGCCTCAAGGGCCATGCCGAAGAAGTGCTCGAGGCCGTGCGCGCGCTCTGAACGTCGCCAAAGCCCATCAAAGCAATCGACAATTATGGTCGTTAATCGTCAGGTGCCTCGGCCTTCGGCTGCCGCCGCGTCCTCCAGGATTTCGAACGATGGCTCGCTTGGTCGGCCAGCGCGGCAAGATGGCCACGCAAACCGCGCGCACCCATCATGGACGACAGCGTGACTGATTGCGTGGCGAAGCGCCGCTTGAAATCCTCGCCGCCGCAGAGAAAATCGACGGTGGCAAGGCCACGGTCGAACGACCATTGGATATAGTCCATCATCAGCACCATGCCCGGCGAGGCGCGCTCGTATTCGGGATCATAGGTGGTGACGAAAGCCATCATCGTGCCATGCTGCTCGAAATTGATCGAGACGGCGACGATCGTGTCGTCAAGCTCCAGGACGAAGATGCGCAACAGCCCGAGGTCGGCCAGCACCGAAGTAAGCGCGGCAAGAACCGGCGAGCCCTTATCGAACAGATCCGAGGCACGACCATGGCGA
Organism: Mesorhizobium sp. M2A.F.Ca.ET.043.05.1.1; assembly: GCF_003952445.1. NCBI lineage: Bacteria > Pseudomonadati > Pseudomonadota > Alphaproteobacteria > Hyphomicrobiales > Phyllobacteriaceae > Mesorhizobium > Mesorhizobium sp. M2A.F.Ca.ET.043.05.1.1. The sequence continues at coordinate 1,336,459 of NZ_CP034446.1, read as the reverse complement.
GCGAGCCAGAGGCGCTTCAAGGCCGCGACGCGCTCGAGCACCGGCTCGCGCGACTCCGCCGCGTCCAGCAGCCGGAAACGCAATGCACCGCTTTCTTCCATGAACTTGCGGCCACGACGATAGTTCTGCCGGCCCTTCTTGGACAACGTCTCGAACCATTCCGCCCCACGCTGCCAGGAGCCAGCGACACGATAGCTGATTTCAGTGCGGTGATTGGGCCGAAGCGCCTTGCCATGGGCCGGTTCCAGCAGGGCATGAACACCGGCATCCGGCAGCAGACGGTTGAGATAGATCAGGTCGAAGCCACCCTGGTCAAAAACATACTGCCAGAGGCGGGAGATCGCCCGCGGGTCGCTGTCGGGTGCAACCAGCGCGTCGCCATAGTCACTGTGATCCTTCGCCGCCCATTCGAGTATGCGGATGCCGGAACGCCTGAAGGTCGCGAGCGCTATCACGCCGTCGAGCCGGTCGCCGTTCCAGGCAAGCCCAATCCTGAGCGCGCGCCGCTCCTGCTGCGGGGTGGTGCGCCACCAGGCCGCAATCCAGTCCGGGTGCTGGAAGACAAGCCCGCCAGCTCGCTGCCAGAGCGCCCTCCAGGCCGGTGCGATCTCGGCCAGGCGCGCCGCCGACGTCACGACTTCGAAGGTGTGTGTCCGCGCGATTGCGAGCACAACGGGACCGTTCATGGCGGTGTCCCCTCCGAGGCTCGCGAGGTGCGTGACCGTGGCTTTCCGGGCCGGACGCGCCTGGCGATATGCCCCCACATCCGCTTCAGCGGCATGACGTAGAGGCCTGCGAGCGACTGATAGTCACGCACATCGCGGTCGACCAGCCCGAACTTGAAGTCCTCGTCAGGCCTCGGCACACACAATGTTCCGAAGAGCCGGTCCCAGAACGAGAAGAGCAGCCCGAAGTTCTTGTCGTAGTGGCGCGGATCGACACTGTGATGCAACTGATGCCAGTGGGGACACAGGATCAAATGGTTGAGCGGGCCGAACGAGATCTTGAAATGCGTGTGCCTGACGAAATCCATCATCAGGATGTTACGCATGACATAGACGTTGACGCCAAAAACGGTCAGTTCGACAAGGTTCAGCGAAATCAGCGACCAGATGCCGAAGCAGAACCCTACGATGATGCCGTCCCAGGCTCGGTTCATCAACTCGTCTAGCGGATGGACCCGGTCCTTGGTGATCCCGACCATCACCTCGGCCGAGTGATGCACCTTGTGCAGTTCCCAGAGCAGCGGATAGCGATGCTGGGCGACGTGATAGAGATAATAGGAAATGTCGTAGGCGAGGAGCATGCTGACGGTGAAGATCAGAACCGTCACCGGCCCTGCCGGCCCCTCGGTCAGAGGCGGCTGGAAGTGGAACAGTGTCGAAAGCAGCCGGTTAGTCCCGTACCCCACCGCGGTGACGAAGACGATTCCGGCGGGCAGCATCAGGAAAGGCATCAGTGCCTTCTTGGTGACCCAGAACAGAAGGTCGGCCCTCGCGGAGGGATGGGTAATGACCTCGTGCGGGATGACGAACTCGAAGAACTCCTTCCAGCTCTTTTCATCGACCGTGCGCCAATAGGCTACAAGCGCGCTGACAAAGGCAGTCAGCAGCAAAAGCCCGGTCGCCAGCAGACTGGTGCCCGATATCTTGTCGAGGATCTTGCCAACCAGATCGTCCAGCATTCCTACCGCCACGGTGAATCCCAAACACCAACACGCCTTTACTCGAAAAACGTCAACTAAACGCAATCGAAGAGAGTTAAGAAACCGCGCCTTACTCTGAGAGCTACAGGCTGCCCCTGGCAGAACATTAGTGTTCGTTGCCAACGATTTAGCGACATGGCGGCGCGTCCAGGAGATTTTCGCGCAATCTCGTGCCCGTGCTGCGTGCATTCGGCGCCGCGCGGTCGACCCGGCAAGCCTTTGTTAACCCTAATAATGTGTAATCAGGCTTGTCGTTGGTCCCGTAACGAAAGCCTGGTCCCCGTGAAACCAACCGGTCAGTCAGCTGTCTTCGGCAGGCGCAAGGAACCGCACACGGTCATCATCGCCCGCGGCAACGAGATAAGGCATTTCACCATCCGCCCCTGGCTTGCCGCCTTCCTCGGCTCGGCCGTGGCGGCAATCGCCATCGGCTATCTGCTTGCCACGTCCTATCTGGTGTTGCGCGACGACCTGATCGGCGCCACGACGGCCAGGCAGGCGCGCATGCAGCAGGCCTATGAGGACCGCATCTCGGCCCTTCGTGCCCAGGTCGACCGCATCACCAGCCGCCAGCTTCTCGACCAGCAGCTGATGGAAACCAAGGTCAGCGAGCTCTTGGCCAGGCAGACCCAGCTCAGCGAGCGCCACGGGCGGCTCGGCCCGATCCTCGAGCGTGCCGAGAACGAGGTTGGAGACGCGCCCGCGGCAGGCGCCGCAGCGGCCAAACGCGATGAACCCGCAGAGATCACCGGCAGCCTCTCCCAGGCGCCGACCTATTCCGTCGCATCCTTGAGCGCCGGTGACACCAGGCCCTTCTCGCTCTGGTCGACAAGGTCCGATCCGCTCGAGGGTGAAACCGCCGCTGATCGCGCCGACAAGCTGTTCGTCTCGATCAACGCCTCGCTGAAGGCCATCGAGAGCCAGCAGCTCTCGCGCATCACCACGCTTGCCGACAGCGCCTACAAGAATGCCGATGCCATAACCCAGGCGCTGGAAGCCGCGGGCTTGCCGGTCGACAGCGAGCTCAACAAAAGCGACGTCGGCGGCCCACTGGTGCCGCTCGATCCCTCGCTGGTTTTCGACAGCAAGGTCAAGGAACTGGACGAGGCGCTCGACGCGCTTGACGGGGTCAAGAAGGAGGCGCGCAAGCTGCCGCTCGCCAACCCCGCCCCTGGCCATCCGGTGACCAGCCCGTTTGGCGTACGCACGGACCCGATCCTGGGCAGCGCCGCCCTGCACACGGGCATGGATTTCAGGGCGCCGATCGGCATGCCGGCCAAGGTCACGGCCGCCGGCATCGTCACCAGGGCCGGCTGGGCCGGCGGCTACGGCCGCATGGTCGAGGTCGACCACGGCAACGGCTTTGCCACACGCTACGGCCATCTGAGCGAGATCGACGTCACTGTCGGCCAGAAGCTCGCCGCCGGCGACATCATCGGCAAGACCGGCAGCAGCGGCCGCTCGACCGGCCCGCACCTTCATTACGAGGTGCGCCACGACGGCGAGGCGGTCGACCCGCTGCGCTTCCTCACTGTCGGCAAGAAGGTCGCGCAATACCTTTGACCGGCTTATCCGACAAAGGCGCCTGCGGATCGGCTAAGCGCCGTAATTCTCCTGTCCGGCCAGGTACATCGTTGCCGCCGAAACCAGAGTAAGGACGCCGTTCTTCAACGCCGTCTCGTCGACACGGAACCTGGAATGGTGGAGCGGGTAGACCGATCCGACCTCCTCGTTGCGGATGCCGAGCCGGAAATACACAGACGGGCGTTTCTCGCTGTAGTAAGCGAAGTCGTCGGCAATGCTCCATCCAGGCATGTTGAGAGCATTGTCCGCGCCGATGCTGGCCCTGGCGCCGGCCATGATGAGCGCGGCCATACCGGCATCGTTGACGACGCCCGGTTCGCCCCGATGGATGTCGATCTTTACGCTGGCGCCGTGGCTTGCCGCTATTCCTTCCAGCTCTTCACGAAGCCGGCGCCAGGCCCGCACGCGAGTGGCGTCGTTGCCGCTGCGGATGGTGCCTTTGAACGCGACCTTGCCGGCTGTGACGTTATAGGCATTGCCGCCATTGATGGCGGTCACCGAGATGACCAGCGGATCATAGGGATCGGTCTCGCGCGAAACGATCTTCTGCAGCTCGCTAACCATGGAGCAGGCGACCGTCAGCGCGTCTATGCCTTCATAGGGCTTTGCCGCATGCGCCGCCGAGCCCGTGGCCAGCACATCGAACGTGTCGCAGGCGAGAGTGTAGGGACCCGGGCCGACGGCCACCTTGCCCGACGGCGTATACGGATCGACATGGACGCAGATCGCGGCATCGATGTCGTCGAGAAGCCCCTCCTCGATCACCCGTTTGCCGCCTGACGGTTCATCTTCCTCGGCCGGCTGGAAGATGAGGCGAACCGTTCCGCCGAAACTGTCGCGTGAGCGATTGAGATGCGCGGCGACCGCAAAGCCCATCGCGGCGTGGGCGTCGTGGCCGCAGGCATGCATCACGCCCGGATTTTTGGATGCAAAGTCGACGCCGGATTCCTCTTCGATCGGCAGGGCGTCGATATCGGCGCGGATAGCCACCTTGCGGTTCGAAGGCCGGCCGGTGCCGACGATGTCGACGGCAAGCCCGTAGCCGGCCACATCACGGATTTCGGTGATCCCTTCCCTTGCAAGCATCTCGCGCAAATAGCGCTGCGTGCCCGCTTCCCGGTTCGACAGCTCGGGGTGGCAGTGCAGACGGCGCCGGATCTCGATCATCCGATCGAGAATTCCGGCATCGATCTCGGGCGGCCGGTCAGGTTTTGACATGGATATCCCGCGGGAACTTCGTCAGCGTCTCGTTGCCGGTCTCGGTCACCAGAATGGTCTCGCTGACCTCGATGCCCCAGCCATCCATCCACATGCCTAGGATGGAATGAACGACATTGCCCGGTTGCAGCACCGTCTTGTCGCCGGGCCGCAGGCTGATCGTATGCTCGCCCCAATCCGGCGGATAGGCAACGCCGATGGAATAGCCTATGCGCGATTCCTTCTTCAGCCCGTGACGCGCAATCACCTTGCGCCAGGCCGCTTCGACCGCTTCGGCGGTCGTGCCTGGATGGGCGGTGTCGAGCACCGTATCCATGCCCTCGATCACCGCCTTTGCCGTGTCCGCGACGCGGGCTGGCGTCTTGCCGAGCTGCATGGTCCTAGCAAGCCCCGCCGCGTAACGGCGGCAGACGCCAGCGAGCTCAAGCGCGATGGTTTCGTCCTTCCCGAACCGCCGGTCGCTCCACATGATATGCGGCGCGGATGCGTTTTCGCCGCCGAGGATCGTCGGCGGCAGCGCCGTGATGTCGCCAGCGAAATCCGGGCTGCCGGCGATCTGGGCCGCCTGAATGGAAGCAATCGCGTCGCATTCGCGCACACCTGGCGCGATGACCTCATAGGCCCGCGCGACCGCCGCTTCTGCCAGTTTCGAGGCCTTGCGCAAATAGTCAATTTCCGGCGCCGACTTGACCGCGCGGATCCAGTTCACGAGGAGGTCTGCGTCGTGCCATTTGGCGTTGGGCAGTCCGGCGACGAGCCGCGCATGCGCCTTCGGCGAGAAATAATAGGCTTCGAGTTCGATGCCGATGTGACGGTTGCCCCAGCCCTTGGCGACGATCCAGGCCGCGATCCAGTCCATCGGATGCCGGTCGGCGCGCTGGACATGGTCCTCCGGGAAGCCGACGACGTTTTCCGGCTTCATCCAGGCCGTCAGCAAGCCGCCGGCGGCATCCATGGCGCGGCCTATCCAGACAGGCTCCGCGTCCTCGATCGGAACAAGCACCACCTGTGGCGTATAGAACGACCAGCCGTCATAGCCGGTGATGTAGTGCTGGTTGGCGACGTCGTTGACGATGAGGAGTTCGATGCCGCGCCTGGCCATCTCAGCGCGGATTTTTCCGAGCCGCCGCTGGTACTCTGCGCGGGCAAAAGGCAGTTCAATCATCTTTTCTCCTCACCGGTCGGGGACGAAGCCCTATCGTCCTACCATCGCGGTGGTCGTGAGCGACGACAATCGGCCAGGACGGTGCATAGGCAGGGCCTACCGAGCAGTCTCGGCTTGCCGGACGCCATGGTTAGTTCCACCTGCCTTGAACGAGCCGGTGACCTGTTCGCCGAACAGAGCGATTGACTCGAACTAAGTTGTAGGATGATATGTATCACCCGATATCCAGACGTGAACCTTGATGACCGTTCATCGCCTCTCGCCGGAAATACTCAGCGCCATGGAAGGCGCCGTCGGCCGAAACGGCATTGCCGCCGAGCCGGCTGGAATGGCGAAATATCTGAGCGACTGGGCGGGCGATTATCGCGGCGAAGCGCTTGCCGTGCTGCGGCCCGGCTCTGTCGGCGAAGTCCAGGCCCTGATGCGCTTGTGCAACGAGCTTGGGCTCGGCATCGTTCCGCAAGGCGGCAACACCGGGCTGGTATCAGGCGCAATCGACAGCAAGGGCAGCGGCTTGGTCGTCTTGAGCCTGGAGCGGCTGAACGCCATCCGGCAGATCGATAGAGACAATTTCGCGCTGCAAGCCGATGCCGGCTGCGTGCTGCAGACGATCAAGGACGCCTGCGAGGTGCAAGATTGCCTCTTTCCGCTCGCGCTCGGCGCGCAAGGCAGCTGCCAGATCGGCGGCAATGCGGCGACCAATGCCGGCGGCGTCAACGTGCTGCGCTATGGCATGGCGCGCGACCTGATACTGGGTCTCGAAGTCGTGCTGGCGGACGGCGAACTGTGGAACGGCTTCTCCGGTCTGCGCAAGAACAACAGCGGCTACGACCTGAAGCAGCTTTTCATCGGCTCCGAAGGCACGCTCGGCATCATCACCGGTGTCGAGGTCAAGCTGTTTCCGAAACCGGCGCGAACCGAGACCGCTTACCTCGGCCTGGCCTCGTTCGAGGCGGCCGTGGCGCTGTTCAACCAGGCGCGCCGCGACTGCTCGGACCTCATCTCCGCTTTCGAGATCATCGGTGCCGAATGCATCGAGCTTGCCAAGCTGATCGACCCGGCGATGAGGGCGCCGGTCGCCGCGCCCGTCCACGTGCTGATCGAATTGTCATCCAGCGCTGCTATCGACCTCAACAGCTTGCTGGCCGGCCTCCTCGGCGATGCCATGGAAAATGGCCTTGTAACCGACGCGGTTCTCGCCGCGAGCACGACGCAGGCCAGGAGTTTTTGGGCGATCCGCGAAGGTCTGGTCGAAGGCCAAGCCAAGCGTGGCTATCATGTGCGCACCGACCTGTCGGTGAGGATTTCCGACATCCCCAGCCTCATCGAAAGAGCCCGCCGCTTCGTCGCGAATGACCATCCCGGCTGGATCCCGCTCGCCTACGGCCACGCCGGTGACGGCAACATCCACTTCAACGTGTTGCCCCCGCTCGAACTCGCCGAGAATGAAGCCCGTGCCTGGGGTGCCGAAGTCATCGCCGGGCTCTATGAAATCGCCATCGGTCTCGGCGGCTCGATCAGCGCGGAGCACGGCATCGGCCGCAGCCGCCGCAAGGAATTCTGGGCCGGGCTTTCGCCGGCGCATCGCCGCATGGTCGCGGCGCTGAAGAGCGCACTCGACCCCAAGGGCCTGATGAATCCCGGTTGCCTGTTGCCCGCGACGGAGACTTTTCCATGAAGCAGAGACTGGCCGCCATCGGCACTGTCGAGACATTGCCGCACCGGGTCGCTGCCTTCCTCAGCCGCGGGATCGAATCCGGCGAATTGAACCCCGGCGCGCGCCTGCCGACCGAGCAGGAACTGTCCGAAAAATTCGGCGTCAGCCGCAATGTCGTGCGCGAGGCGATCGCCCAGCTTCGCGCCGACGGCATGATCGAGGCGCGCCAAGGCGTCGGCGCCTTCGTGCTGGCGCCCGAGCAGCGAGCAGCGATCCGCATCGACCGCGAGGCGCTCAAGGACACGCACAACATGGAGCGGCTGTTCGAGCTGCGCTGCATCCTCGAGGCCGAATCGGCTGCGCTCGCCGCGGCGCGCCGCAATCAGGGCCATCTCGATTCGATCAAGGCTGCGCTCGACCGCATGGGCGGCGAGGAGCGTTGGGAAGAAGGCAGCATCGACGCCGACCTGCTCTTCCACCGCGAGATCGCGCGCGCCACCGGCAACAGCTACATCCACACCTTCATCTCGTTCGTCTGCGAGCAGATCCGCCACTCGATCCACTACGCGCGCATGACGAACCCGCTGCACGACCTCGTCGAGATCAATGTCGGCGAGCATGTGCGCATCTATGAGGCTCTGGTGGCGGGCGATCCGGCCGCGGCGGAGGCGGCGATGCGCACGCATATCGTCGGCGCCGCCAACCGCGTCGGCGTCAAGCTGCCGCTCTCGAAAGACACCGGAGCGAGATAGCCATGCCTGCGAGCGTCACCCGCATCTCCGACGTCTGCCTGCTGGTCGAAAATATCGAACGGACGGTTGATTTCTACGTCGACAAGCTCGGCTTCCGCTTGCGCCGCCGCGCCGAAGGCTTTGCCGATTTCCATGGCGAGGGCGTGACGCTCGCTGCCTGGGAGCTCGACCACATCAACCGGCACACCGGCGTGCCCAACCTGAGATCGCCGCGCCACGCGCATAAGGTTTGCGTCGCCGTGCAGCTCGACACGCCGGCCGACATCGACCGGCTGCACGGCGAATTGAGCGCCAAGGGCGTGCCCTTCTACGGCCCGCCCGAAGATTACGTCTGGAACGCGCGCTGCGCCTATTTCAGCGACCCGGACGACACGCTTTGGGAGCTTTACGCCTGGCTCGACGGCGGCCCTGGCGATTACCACGACGAACAGCCGTAGACGACGCCGGGCCGAAGGGAACGGCGCCTGGAGAAGAGACGAAAAAAGTCTGCAACAGGAGCGAAAAATGAGTGGGAACAGGGACTTCGAATTGAACCGCCGTGCGTTTGTAAAAGGCGGCATGGCAGCCGTTGCGGCCATATCTGCCGGCATGCAGCTGGTGCTGACGCCGGGCGCCAAGGCCGCGGGCAAGGTCGTCATCCAGTATGACTGGTTGATGTCCAACGGACAGATCGGCGATATCGCGGCCGTCGCCAACGGCTATTTCAAGGACGCTGGGCTGGAGGTCGAGTTCAGCCCCGGCGGCCCCAACGCGTCGACCGTGCCGCCGGTCATTTCGGGCGCCGCCCAGCTTGGGCAGTTCTCGGAAACGCCGCAGCTATATTCTGCCCGCGCCAGCGGCGTGCCGATCAAGATCATCGCCTGCGGCTTCCGCACCGGTCCTTATGCATTGACCTCGAAACCGGCCAAGCCGATCCGCAGTGTCTCCGATCTCAAGGGAAAGAAGATCGGCATCCAGCCGACCGCACGCTTCGTCATCGACGAGATCCTGGCCAAGAACGGCATCGACCCGTCGGAGGTGACCATCGTCAATGTTGGCTTCGACAAGGCGCCGCTGGTGCGCGGCGATGTCGACGCCATCGGCGGCTGGATCACCAACACCCAGGCGCTCAGCGTCGTCGGCGACGACCGCATCGACCTTCTGACGCGCGACCTCGGGCTGAGCTCCTACGCGGACGTCTATTTCGCTACCGACGCGGCAATCGAAAAGGATCCTGAGACGCTGGCGAAGTTCATCGGCGCCGTCGGCAAAGGCTGGGGCTGGGTGCATGCCAATCCGCAGGAAGCGGTCAAGAAGATGGTCGCCGCCTATCCGGAAATGGATCTTGGCTGGGAGGAAAAGACCGTCAATCTGGTGCTGAAACTCTCCTTTGACGGCGCCACCGCCAAGGACGGCTGGGGCACGTTCGACCCGGCCTCGATAGAGGAGCAATTGGCGCTGCTCGACAAGGTTGGCCAGTATCCAAACGGTCGCCCGGCGGCCGCCGATGTCTACACCACGAAGATACTCAAACTCTCGGCCGCCGACCGGCCCAAGCTCGACGCGCCCGCCGCGTAAAGAATGATCTCAAAAAGTGGGAACCGGCTTTTGGAAAAAATCATGCTCCAACTAAGAGTTAGATCAGCATGACGGTCCAATCAGACGTTGTGCTGATCTAATGCCGCACGCGATCGAAGCGCGACGGCTGGATGTCGGCTATGGCGGCCGGCAGACGGCCGTCAAAGTGCTCGCCGGCCTCGACCTCACCGTCGAGGCCGGTTCCTTCCTGTCGATCCTGGGCCCGTCAGGCTGCGGCAAGTCGACCTTGCTCAGGGTGGTGGCCGACCTGCTCGATCCGCTCGGCGGCGCGATCAGCGTGCTTGGCCAGACGCCGCATACGGTGCGCTCGCGCCGCGATGTCGGCTTCGTCTTCCAAGATCCGACCCTCCTTCCCTGGCGCACGGTGCGCGACAATGTGCGCTTGCCGCTTGGCGTCGGCCTGCGCAGCCTGACACGCAAGATCGAGGATCGCAGCACGGAACTGCTTGAATTGATGGGACTCGGCGGCCTCAGTGAGCGCCTGCCGCACCAGCTCTCCGGCGGCCAGCGCCAGCGCGTGGCGATCGCGCGCGCCCTGCTCGGCGAGCCCAAATTGCTGTTGATGGACGAACCCTTCGGCGCGCTCGACGAGATCACACGCGACCGGTTGAACGACGAGCTGTTGGCGCTCTGGCGGCGCAGCGGCACGACCATCCTCTTCGTCACCCATTCGATCGCCGAAGCCGCCTATCTCGGCGAGCGCGTCATCGTGCTGGCCGCCAATGCGGGACGTGTCGTCAAGGACCTCGACATGCGGCCCCTCAAGCAGGAAGGCAATCGCTGCAAGCGCGAGGATGCGGCGATCGTCGCCGCCATGGCCGATCTGCGAACGGCGCTGGAGCGCGCATCGTGAGACAGGCGCCGCTCTCCCCGCAAACGACGGTCGCGCTTCCGGTCCTGGGCGCGGCTTCGATCCTGCTTGCCTGGCAATACATTCTGCCGCTGCTCGGCGTGCCGGCCTATATCGTGCCGACGCCCACCGCTATCTTTGGTGTCTTCCAGAAGAATTTTGCGCTTCTCGTCGACTATCTGCGGCCGACGCTGATCGAGGCGCTGGCCGGCTTCGTCATCGGCAATCTCGCTGCCGTGCTGCTGGCCGTGCTCTTCGTCCACAGCCGCGTCCTGCAGGCCGCCTATTTCCCGATCGTGCTGTTCTTCAACACCATCCCCATCCTGGCGCTTTCGCCGATCATCATCCTGATCTTCGGCCTCGGCATGACGCCGAAGATCGTCATCGCCGCGGTGATCTGCTTCTTCCCGACGCTGGTGAACATGATCCGCGGCCTCGATTCGGCCAGCGACAACGAACACGAGCTGTTCCGGGTGCTGTCGGCGACACGCTCGGAGATCTTTTGGAGCCTGCGCCTGCCCCGTGCTCTGCCGATGTTGTTCTCGTCACTCAGGATCGCGTCGGCCACCGCCGTGATCGGCGCCATCGTCGGCGAGTGGATCGGCTCGGACAAAGGGCTCGGCGCGCTGATCATCCAGGCGACCTTCAACTATCAGTCCGACCGGCTCTACGCCGCGATCGTTCTTTCGTCATCGCTGTCGATCGCGCTGTTCTGCCTGGTGGTCCTCGTTGAGCGGCGGATCATTAAATATTGAGCCCCGGCCGCCCGTGGGACCGCCCGAGTTAACAATAGCCTCCCGATCAGGCATTCATCGCGCATTTAATCCGCCTGCTGTAGGATGCCGGCGTACAACCAAACCGGGAGACAATTCGTGTTAAGAACTTTTCACGTCTCGATCCGAGCAACGCTGGCCTTCATCTGCCTCGTCGGCTTGGCCGCGGCCGCTACGGCCCTGTTCCCCACCACCGCGTCGGCGCAGCAGCTGCGGCGATGCGCGAATGAGGGTGGCATTTGCCGCCTGCCTTACCCAACGGAAGTGGTCTACGGCGCGCGCGGTCGAATGACCTCCCGGTTTTTCGATCGTCGAGCCATCCCTTGCTCGAATCGCATTTTTGGCGACCCCGCCCCCGGCCGCGAGAAGGCCTGTTATTTCGTGGCGCGTGGCGGCGGCTATGGCGATGACAACGATTACGGGGACGATGACTACGGCTCGCGCCCGGACCGCGGCGAATGGGTCGCCTGCGCCAGGGAGGGTGAGTTCTGCGATTTCCGTGGCCGCGCAATGGTCAGATACGGCGCACGCGGCCAATACACGCAGGACGTCTTCAGGAACGGCGTTCGCTGCAGCAACGACGCTTTCGGCGACGATCCCGCTCCAGGCGCTCACAAGCGCTGCTACGTCAGGCAGTAGCGGCCTGACCGCAGCTCGATAAGGCGGTGGCCCTGGCAAGGGCCGCTGCCGCGTTCTGCTTAAGCTTGTTCGGCGTAATGGTGGGCGATGACGGGCTCGAACCGCCGACATCTTCGGTGTAAACGAAGCGCTCTACCAACTGAGCTAATCGCCCGCCTGAGCGCGGACCTTTAAGCAGTTAGGCTCGGCTTCGCAAGGCCAAATGAACCGTACGGCGCGCCTGTCGCGGCAGGTTTTCCCCGGCCTCGACGCCGCTGTCAAAAAACCTTCTCCTGATTGCTGTAATGGTTGAAAGCCGCGCTTGACACCCGCAGGCGAACCCCTTATCCAGCGCCTCAACGACGACACGCCTGACACGTGCTCGTCAGTGCGCGGGTGTAGCTCAGTCGGTTAGAGTGCCGGCCTGTCACGCCGGAGGTCGCGGGTTCGAGCCCCGTCACTCGCGCCATTTTCCTTTGCGGGATCAATCGCAAAATCTGGCTTGTGCAGCGCGCTTTGAGGCGCATCCCGCTGTGTGCCCTGAATACCATTCGGCTATGGTCGCTGGCCAATTTCGGACGGCCATTCAAGGCTTTAAAAGGACTGACGCCGCGCGAATATCGCGGCAGGTTTGCCAACTGAGGGCCTTCTCGGAACCATTCCAACCTTGTCCCGTTCAGCCCTCGGGTAAAACGGGAGAAATCAGATGGCTGTGAGATGTCGGATTTCCATCGACGATGAGAGGGATGTCGACGAGCTCGCCTTCCAGGAGCTGCCGCGGGTCGGCGAAAGCGTGTCGATACCGGTCGAGGGAACGAACAGGGACCTCCGCGTCCTTCGCGTCGTGCATATGCCCGGCAGCGAGCAAGGCGCAACGACGATGCTGGAACTGACCAGCAGGATTCTGTAGCGCTATCCGAGCCCGATCAAGGAAAATCATTCGCCCAGGACGACGCCGGAAGCGACAATCTGGGCCGTCCGTTCGGTGAGCTTCTGCCGCTTCACGAGCGTGGGTTTTTCGTAAAATTTCTTCATCCTGCCGTTCCGGCGTTGCAAACCAGGAGGATGAACGCGCTCGCTTGAGGAGCGTTCCGGGTCAAGAGGCCGCTAATAAACCGCGTGGACTACGAGTTCATGCCTTCGCCAGCAGCGCCTCGACCTCTTGCGATGTCGGCATAGACGGCGCGGTGCCGGGGCGGGTCACCGAAATGCCCGCGACCCCGCAGGCGAAGCGCACGGCCTCCAGCGGCTCGACGCCTTTTGCCAAAGCGGCGGCAAGACCGCCGTTGAAAGCATCGCCCGCGCCGGTGGTCTCGACCACCGGGCCGGCATTGACGGCGTCGACATGCTCGGAGCGGTCCTTGGTGTGCAGAAGCGCGCCCTTGTCTCCCAGCGTCACGATGACGGCCCCGACACCCTTGGCCAGCAGAGCGTCGGCGGCGCGGCGGGCGTCGTCGACCGACGACACCTTGATGCCGGTCAGCCCTTCGGCCTCGGTCTCGTTGGGCGTGACATAGTCGCAGAGCGTGTAGATGCGGTCCGGCAGGCTCGCGGCCGGCGCGGGATTGAGAATGGTCGTCACCCCTGCCCCGCGCGCGATCTCAAGTGCCTTCAAGGCCGCGTCGATCGGCTGTTCGAGCTGGGTGACGAAGACGCCGGCGGAGCGGATCAGGCCGGCATGCGCCTCGATGTCTGCGGGGGAAATCAGCATCGCCGCGCCCGGGCTGACGATGATGGCGTTGTTGCCGCTGCCTTCCTCGACGAATATATAAGCCGCGCCGGTATAGCTGTCCGGCGTGTCGATCACGGCGCTCTTGACGCCAGCATCCCTCCAGGTCTGCTTGGCCATGTCGGCAAAGGCATCGACGCCGAGACGTGTGAGGAAGGTGATGTCCGCGCCAAGCTTGCCGGCCGCCACCGCCTGGTTCGAGCCCTTGCCGCCCGGCCCGAGCTTGAACGAATTGCCGAGGATCGTCTCGCCCATGCGCGGCTGGCGATCGGCGCGATAGGCGGTGTCGGCGACGAACACACCCAAAATCACGACAGGCTTGGCGGCGGCCATGTCCTTACTCCGCATCCGGGGGCACAACGCCTTTGCGGAAGGCAAAGCAGCCATAGAAGCGGCGCTCGCCGGTCTGGATCACGCAATAGGCCTTCTTGGCGCGTTCGTAGAAAGCGTAGCGCTCGATCGAGATCATCGGCCAGGGCTTGCCCTCGGCCGCATCGATCTCCTTCTGGACCTCCTTCTGCACCGGCGGGATCTCGTACGGCTTGCCGACGATCTCCATGCGCGCCGCGGCATCGTTGACGAATGTATCCAGCGGATAAAGTGACAGCACCGCCTTCACCACGTCGGCCGCCGTCGCATCGATGCGCAAGAGCTTGCCGAGCACGGTCTGCCGCGCCACCGAATCGGACGGGAAATTGGTGTCGGCGATGATCAGATCGTCGCCATGGCCCATCGCCCGCAGCGCCTGGAGCACGTCGGCATTGAGCAGCGGATTGATCCCTTTGAGCATGGTTTCCTCCCGGAAGTCTGTGTGCGGTCTGGAGCAATTCCAGGAAAGGCGGTTTTCCGTCCGGAATTGCGCAAAGATCTAAAGTCGCTTGCCGGTTTCGGCGTCGAAGAGGTGGACCTGGTCGAGACGCGGCTTGAGCTTCAGCGTATCGCCCGGCTTGAAGTCGTGGCGCTCGCGAAACAGCGCCACCATCTCGCCCTCGCCGAAGCGCACGAAAACCAGGGTTTCCGAGCCGGTCGGCTCGACAACCGAGATCTTGGCCTCGACGCCGTCGGGATGGATCTCCAGGTGCTCCGGGCGCACGCCGTAGACGACGGCCTGACCGTCCTCGCCGGCACTGTTGGCGGGCATCGGAAACGCTGTGCCGGCAATGTCGACGACCCGTTTCTCGCCCTTCGTCACAGTACCCTTGAGCAGGTTCATCGCCGGCGAGCCGATAAAGCCGGCGACAAACAGATTGGCGGGCCGGTCGAACAGTTCGAGCGGCGCGCCGACCTGCTCGATGCGGCCGTCGCGCATCACCACGATCTTGTCGGCCATGGTCATGGCCTCGATCTGGTCGTGGGTGACGTAGATCGTCGTGGTCTTCAGCCGCTGGTGCAGTTCCTTGATCTCGGTGCGCATCTGCACGCGCAGCTTGGCATCGAGGTTGGAGAGCGGCTCGTCGAACAGAAACACCTGCGGATTGCGCACGATGGCGCGGCCCATGGCGACGCGCTGGCGCTGGCCGCCGGAAAGCTGACGCGGATAGCGCTTGAGATAGGGCGCGAGGTCGAGGATGTCGGCGGCGCGCTTGACGCGTTCGGCGACGACGGCTGGATCGGTACCGCGCAGCTTCAGCGCGAAGGCCATGTTCTGCTCCACCGTCTTGTGCGGATAGAGCGCGTAATTCTGGAACACCATCGCGATGTCGCGCTTGGCCGGCGGCAGGTTGTTGACGACGCGGGCGCCGATCGAGATCGTGCCGCCGGAAACCGTTTCCAGCCCGGCCACCATCCTGAGCAGCGTGGACTTGCCGCATCCTGAAGGGCCAACCAGCACGACGAATTGCCCATCGGCAATATCGACGCTGACCTCATGCAAGACCTTGACGGTCCCGAACGCCTTGGCCACACTGCTGATCGCGACTTGAGCCATCGTCTCCCCTTTATCTTTTGCGGTGAAGCTAGCCATTGCCGGCGGCAACGGCAAGTCGGTATCTTATAGATAAAAAGCCAATCTTGTTGACAAGGTAATCGATTACGCGAATAGTGGCGAGTGCCAATCCGACGCAGGCCTGTTACCCTGAAATCGGAGCTCCGGCGACGCAGGGTGGGGTCCCACGTCCCCGTATGATCGAGGAGAACCGTAGACGTTTGCACGTCCGAGAAATTGGCATTTCAATTCAATCGCTGTTGTTCTGGGAGGAACCTGTAGATGAGAGTCGACCTGTACGAAAAACTGATGCGCGCCGGTGCGAGCCGCCGCGATGTGCTGAAGGGTGCTGCCTCGATGGCCGCGATCGCCGCTGCGTCCGGCGCCGGGCTCGGCGCGCTGACGAGGCCGGCCGCGGCCGACGATAGTCTGCGTGCGAAAATCCTGCAGATCCCGGGCGTCGGCAAAGGCCAGCCGACGGATGCCGACTTCCAGAAGGTCGGCGAGCTCTGCCTGGAAGCGACAAAGGCCAACGTCAAGGAAGGCGAGTTCGCCGGCGTCGAGCTCACCTTCATGGGCCTCAACAACCAGAACCTGCACAACGTGCTGTTCCGTGGTTTCCTGAAGCCGTGGGAGGCCTATACGGGCGCCAAGATCAGCTGGATCGACCTCGCCCAGGCCGACTACAACGCCCGCCTGCAGCAATCGATCGCCACCGGCACCGTCGACTTCGACATCATCGAGATGGGCGCGCCATTCGAAGGCGATGTCTGCGGCAAGGGCCTCACCTCCGAGATGCCCGACTGGGTCAAGAAGCAGATCGACTTCGACGACCTGGTCAACTATCTCAAGCCGCCGGTCGGCACGTGGAACGGCAAGCAGTATCGCGTGACCATCGACGGCGATGCGCATAATTTCAACTACCGCACCGACGTGTTCTCCGACTCCGAGCTGGCGGCAGCCTGGAAGGCGGACAGCGGCGACAAGGCGGGCCTGACGGAGTGGGGCGTGCCCAAGACCTGGCAGCAGGTCCAGGCCGTGACCAAGTTCCTGAAGGGCAAGAAATTCAAGGGCCAGGACGTCTATGGCTATCTCGACGCCCCCAAGCCCTGGGGCGGTTTCGGCTTCTATTTCCTAGGCAGCCGCGCCACCGCCTATGCCAAGCATCCCGATGACAAGGCCTGGCTGTTCGACGCCGACACGATGAAGCCGCGCGTCAACAATCCGGCCTGGGTGCGCGCCATCCAGGACGTCATCGACGCCCTGCCCTCCGAGCCCGCCGACCAGATCAACGCCGATCCGAACACGACTGCTTTCCAGCAGTTCCTGGCCGGTACCGGCTCGATGATCCCCTGGTGGGGCGACGTCGGCTCGAACGTCAAGACCAACGACAGCTCGGTCATCGGCGATGTCACCGGCTTCTCGATCCTGCCCGGCTCAGACGATGTCTACAACTCCAAGACCGGCAAGTGGGACAAGCTCGCCAGCGGCCCGAACTATGCGCCGAACTGCGCCTATCTCGGCTGGGGCGTCTATGTCATGGCACGCGTCGATGCCGACGAGAAGAAGAAGAAGGCCGCATGGTCGGCCGCAGCCCATCTCGGCGGCAAGGACCTGTCGATCTGGACGGCGATGTATCCGTCGGGCTTTCAGCCCTACCGCAACTCCCATTTCAACATTCCCGAATGGGTTGCGGCCGGCTATGACGAGGCGTTCATCACCTCCTATCTCAAGTCGGAAGGCGATAGTTACAACCATCCGAACGCGGCGATCGAGCCGCGCATCCCCGGCATCTTTCAGTATTACTCCGCTGCCGAGGACATCCTGGCCAACACCTTCGCCGGCAAGATGAAGGCGCAGGAAGGCGCCGACGCCATCGCAGCGGCCTGGGAAAAACTGACCGACCAGATCGGCCGCGAAAACCAGGTCAAGCTCTACAAAGCCTCGCTCGGCATGTAGGCTGGCTTACGAGACGTCGCGGCCCGGTGGCACATCGTCACCGGGCCGCATTTTTACCGGCCGGGCCGGTTTTGAATCGCAAAGAGGCAAGGCGTGGCTGAGCAGACTTCGACCGCGAATGCGTGGCCGGCAAATCCGGCCGACCTGATCCCGGCTGGCCGCAAGCGCCTCGGCTGGAGCCTGCTGGCCGTCGCGACGCTCGGCTTGCTGGCGATCATCGTCGTGCAGATCCTCTACAAGACCGAGATGTCCACGATCGGCTTCGACACCTGGCGGCCGGTGATCTACGCCTACATTCTGTGGGGCGCAGCACTCGGCGCCTGGCAGGTGCTGACGCGCGGCGAGGACGGGCAGCGCGCGCTGTTCCTTTTGCCGGCGCTGCTCTTCACCATCGCCATGGTGATCTTCCCGACGCTGTTCGGCTTTTACATCGCCCTCACCGACTGGAACCTAAGTTCGTTTGCCGGGCGCAGGTTCAACGGCCTCGACAATTTCTGGCAGATGCTGGCCGACCCCTATTACCGTAATGCGCTGTTCAACATGGTGCTCTATGTGCTTGCGGTGCTGGTCGAATATGTCATCGCCTTCGGCCTGGCGCTGCTGCTCAACGCGCAGATCAAGGCGCGAAAGTTCTTCCGCGTCGTCTTCCTGCTGCCGCTGATGCTGTCGCCCGTCGCCGTCTCCTGGATGGTCGGCAAGTCGCTGATGGAGTACCGGTTCGGCCCGGCGGCGACGCTGGCGCGCCATCTCGGCTGGGACAATCCCGCCTTCTTCTCCGACCCGATCACCGCCCGCATCTCGATCATGATGCTCGATGCCTGGACGTTCATCCCGTTCATGATGATCATGCTGCTTGCCGGCCTGCAGGCTATGTCGCGCGAGGTGCTGGAGGCCGCCCGCGTTGACGGCGCGACCGCCTGGCAGACCTTCTGGCAGGTGACCTTTCCGCTGATGCTGCCGGTGTCGGTGACCGCCGTCATCCTGCGCATCATCTTCAAGCTGAAGCTCGCCGACATCATCATCACCCTGACCTCAGGCGGCCCCGGCGGCGCCACCGATTCCGTGTCGAGCTTCATCTATCGCGAATATCGCGATCGCTCGAATGTCGGCTACGGCACCATGCTCGCCATGGCCTATCTGATCATCATCGTCGTGTTCGTGACCTGGCTGCTGAAAGTCGCCAGTCGCTTCGTGCGCAACGTCAACTGAGCGGCATCATGAGCGTCCAGACCACCGACTACACCGTTTCCGAAATCCGCTCGCCGGCGGCCTTCATCACCAGCCGGGTCTTCATCTATGGCGCGCTCGTCTTCTGGGCATTCGTGTGCCTGTTCCCGATCTACTGGACGATCACCACCTCGTTCAAATCGGCGGTCGACGTCACGCAAGGCCATCTCATTCCCTTCGTCGACTTCACGCCGGACTGGAAGGGCTGGCGCTCGCTCGGCCTGTCGCCGGATTCGATCTTCCAGACCTCGACCGTGCGCGACGAATTCTTCAAGCGCTTCATGAACTCGGTCATCACCTCGGTGGGCGCATCGGCTCTCGCCATCATCATCGGTAGCCTCGCGGCCTATGGCCTTGTCCGCTACCGCTACAAATTCGCCTGGTTCAGGAACGAGGACATCTCATTCTTCTTCCTGTCGCAGCTCATCCTGCCGCCGGTCGTGCTGGCGCTCCCCTTCCTGGTGCTCTACCGGGAAGTGGCGCTCCTCGACACCCGCATCGGTCTCGTGCTCCTCTACACGCTGATGGTGCTGCCGATCGTCATCTGGATCATGCGCGACCAGTTCAACTCCATTCCCGTCGAATTGGAGGAAGCGGCTTTGGTCGACGGGCTGTCGATCTGGGGCGCCTTCTTCCGCATCGTCATGCCGATCGCCCTGCCCGGCATGGTCGCCGCCTTCATCCTGGCGATGGTGCTGTGCTGGAACGAGTATTTCTTCGCCGCGCTTCTGACATCGACCGACGCCAAGACCATCCCCGTCATGGTGGCGAGCCAGACCGGCTCGCAAGGCATCAACTGGTGGTCGATGGCAGCCTTGGCCACTGCCGCGATCGCGCCGCTGGCGATCATCGGCATCGCGCTCGAGCGCTACCTGATCATGGGCATGACGGCCGGCTCGGTGAAGTAGCTGGACCTTTCCTTCCCGTGGGGGAAGGTGGCCGCGCAGCGGCCGGATGAGGGGTGTTCCAGGGAACGCGGACGCCTCACTCCGCTGGAACACCCCTCATCCGTCTCGGCGCTGCGCGCCGATCCACCTTCTCCCACAAGGGGAGAAGGAAGAACCGCGCCTATCGCACCAGGATGGACCTTAAATGATCAAGGATCATGGCGACGCCGATCTTGCCGAGGCCTGCCGAGGCCTCCGCCGCGTCTTTCGTGTACCAGCCGGTATTGTCGGCCAAACGCTTCTCGTCCACGGCTTCCGGACATAGCGCCAGCATCAGCGAGGTTTCACCTTTGCCGGCATGGTCGAACGGGTATTTGCCGTTCATCGCAGCCGGCATCAGTGGATGCACCTGCACCCAGTTGAAGACATTCTCGCCCTGCGCATGGCCGGCATAGTAATCGGCCATGCTGTTCGACCCCCACCAGCCCTCGCCGCGTTCCTTTTCCAGGAAGCGGAAGATCGCCTGCCGCCCCGCAGTCTTGAAGGCGAGGTCGGTCGGCATGCCCGCCACGAAATTCTCGGTCTGGTGGTGGATGATGGCGTGGATGTTGTGGAAACCGATGCGCAACAGCCCGTAGAACAACTCCTCGGCGAATGGCGAAAGCACCGGACCACCGACCTGCACCGAGCCGCTGCCTTCCGGCGCCGCCACCGCATAGCTTGCCGCGCCGTAATAGAAGGGCGGCAGGATGACGAGGTCCCTCTCCTTCTCGATCAGCTCCACCGTCTTGATGACGGCCAAAGTGTCCATCCCGACCGCCATGTGCTCGCCATGGTATTCGAGCACGCCGAGCGGCAGCACGACCGGCCAGTTCTCCTCGATCGCCTTGCGGATCTGGTGCGGCAGCATCAGCTCGTAGCGCATGCCCTACTCCATATTGGTGTGCCTGGCGCGCATGGCTTCCGGCGTCGCATTGGTCAGCGCCTGGAGCCTCAGCACCATGATCTCGAACAAGAGGAACAGCGCGCCTTCGAACAGCGAGCCCATCGGCAGCACCGAGCTTCTTGCCGCGCCCTGGTCGCTGGCCATGGTCTGGGCGGGAATGACCAGCGTGAAGTCGGCAAGCTTCGCCGCGCTGCCTGTCGGTTCGGCCGTCAGGAGCAGCACCTTCGCGCCGGCATCGCGGGCAACCCGCATCAAGGTCAGCACCGTGGTGGTCTCGCCCGGCCCCGAGCTCGCCAGGAAGACGTCGCCCTGCCCGAGCGGCGGCGTGGTCATGTCGCCGACCACCGAGACCGGCAGGCCGAGATGATAGAGCCGCATGGCAAAACCCTTCACCTGCAGCGCCTCGCGGCCGCAGCCATAGACGGCGATCCTGCCGGCGCCGGCCAGCATGGCGCAGGCTGCGTCGATCCGCGCTTCATCCGTGCGCGCCAGCACCGCGCCAAGCTCGTCCAGCGCGGTCGCGAACATGCCGGATCCGGCTTTGCTCATGGAATGGCTCACCCTATCTGCGCGATGTCGCGTGTCTCTACAGATTCGGCGGCTCGCTGGCCGCGAAAGGCTTGTTTTTGTTCATGCTACCATTGCGAAAATCGCTGTCCAACGAGCCTCGGCACTTTTGCTGGGCCACCGGCGTGATAGTGTCATGTCAGACAAATCGCTCCGGGACATCGTCAGACATGAAGACACGGCACTTCGACCGCATCGGCAATGGCGGCATCACCTTCACCGAACTCGGCTTCGGCACCGCGCCGCTCGGCAATCTCTACCGCGCCATCTCCGACGAGGACGCCAATGGCACCCTGGAGGCCGCATGGAAGGCCGGCTGCCGTTACTTCGATACGGCGCCGCTTTACGGCCTCGGCCTGTCGGAAACCCGCCTCAACCCGTTCCTGCGCGGCAGGAAGCGCGACGACTATGTGCTGTCGAGCAAGGTCGGCCGCCTCATGCGCGTCGCCCCGCCGGACCAGCGCACCGGCATCGGCAAGTTCTTCGAGACGCCGTCGCGCCGGGAAGTCTACGACTACTCCTATGACGGCGTCATGCGCTCCTTCGAGGCCTCGCTGGAGCGTCTTGGCGTCGACCGCATCGACATCCTCTTCGTGCACGACGTCGACATCTTCACCCATGGCAGCAAGGAAGCCTCGGATGCCCGCATCGCGGAGTTCATGTCGTCCGGCTATTACGGACTGCTTTCGCTCCGCGACCAGGGCGTGATCAAGGCTATCGGCGGCGGCATCAATGAGTGGCAGGTCGCGCAGACGCTGGCCGAACGCGGCGATTTCGACCTGTTCCTGCTCGCCGGCCGCTATACGTTGCTCGAACAGGAAGCGCTGCAGTCCTTCCTGCCGCTTTGCCAGAAGCGCGGCATCGGCATCGTGCTGGGCGGCCCCTACAATTCCGGCGTGCTGGCGACCGGGCCGAAGCCCGGCGCCTTCTACAACTACAGCGAGGCGCCGAAGGAAATTCTGGATCGCGTCGCGCGTATCGAGGAAGTCTGCAAGCGCCACAATGTGCGCCTGATCGAGGCGGCGCTGCAATTCCCGCTGCAGCATCCGTCGGTGATGTCGGTGATCCCCGGCGGCCAACGGCCGTCGGAAGTCGAAAGCAACCGCGCGCTGCTCGACACCAAAATACCAGCGGCGCTGTGGGCGGATTTGAAACAGGAAGGCCTGATGCGCGCCGACGCGCCGACGGCCTGAACCGGCTGCCTCTCAGCCGAAAAAAGAAAAGCCGGGCAAGCCCGGCTTTTCTGCACTTAAAGAAAAAGGTCTTAGTTGACCGCGTCCTTGAGGCCCTTGCCGGCCGAGAACTTCGGCACGGTGCGCGCCGGAATCTTCACTTCCGCGCCGGTCTGCGGATTGCGGCCGGTCGAAGCAGCGCGTTTTGACACGGTGAAATTTCCGAAGCCGACAAGCCGGACATCGCCGCCCTTCTTCAGTTCGCCTGTGATCACGGAGAACACCGCATCGACGGCGGACTGCGCATCAGCCTTCGAAATGCTTGCGGCATCGGCGACAGCGGACACCAGTTCGTTCTTGTTCATCAAAATTCCCTTCCATGAGAAAACCGGAACTTACGACTCATCCGGCAGGAAACGGACTTTAGAAAGAAGCTTCTCGGAACCCAAGCCAAAAACCGCGGAATTCCGGGCTTTTTTGCATTTTTTCGTGGCTTTTTCACATGAAAAAGCCGGGCTCAAGGCCCGGCTTTCTCTTTGTGCACTGCACCTTAACATTTGTTAGTGCGCGAGCGACTTTCCGGCATCGTCGCCGGCGTCGACCGGGGCCGGCGCATTAACCGGCTCGACCCACTCGATCGGCTCCGGCATCCGGGTGAGCGCGTGCGCGAGCACCTCGCCGACCCGCGAGACCGGAACGATCTCCATGCCGTTCTTCACATTGTCCGGAATGTCCGCCAAATCCTTGACGTTCTCTTCCGGGATCAGCACCTTCTTGATGCCTCCGCGCAATGCCGCGAGCAGCTTTTCCTTCAGGCCGCCGATCGGCAGGATGCGACCACGCAGCGTGATCTCGCCCGTCATCGCCACATCGGCCCGGACCGGGATTCCCGTCAGCACCGACACGATGGCCGTGGCCATCGCGGCACCCGCGGACGGGCCGTCCTTCGGGGTCGCGCCTTCCGGCAAGTGGACGTGGATGTCGCGCTTGTCGAACAGCGGTGGCTCGATGCCGAAATCGAGCGCCCTGGAGCGGACATAGGAAGCCGCCGCCGAGATCGATTCCTTCATCACGTCGCGCAGATTGCCCGTCACCGTCATGCGGCCCTTGCCGGGCATCATGACGCCTTCGATCGTCAGCAACTCGCCGCCGACTTCCGTCCAGGCAAGACCCGTGACCACGCCGACCTGATCGTCGGCCTCGACCTGGCCGAAGCGGAAGCGCGGCACGCCAAGATAATCGGCGAGGTTTTCCGCCGTGATCTTCACCGTCTTCTTCTTCGTCCGCAGGATCTCGGTCACCGCCTTGCGCCCGAGCTTCATCAGCTCGCGCTCCAGGCTGCGCACGCCGGCTTCCCGCGTGTAGGTCTGGATGATGCCGCGGATCGCGTCCTCGCCGACCGAGAATTCGTTCGGCTGCAGGGCATGATCACGGATCACCTTTGGCATCAGGTGACGCTTGGCGATCTCGATCTTCTCGTCCTCGGTGTAACCGGCGATGCGGATGATCTCCATGCGGTCCATCAGGGGCGCAGGGATGTTCAGCGTGTTCGCCGTCGTCACGAACATCACGCTCGACAGGTCGTATTCGACCTCGAGGTAATGGTCCATGAACGTCGAGTTCTGCTCCGGATCAAGCACCTCGAGCAGAGCCGATGACGGATCGCCGCGGAAGTCCTGGCCCATCTTGTCGATCTCGTCGAGCAGGAAGAGCGGGTTGGACTTCTTGGCCTTCTTCATCGACTGGATGACCTTGCCGGGCATCGAGCCGATGTAAGTCCGCCGGTGACCGCGTATCTCGGCCTCGTCACGCACGCCGCCGAGCGCCATGCGGATGAACTCGCGTCCGGTCGCCTTGGCAATCGACTTGCCGAGCGAGGTCTTGCCGACGCCGGGCGGTCCGACGAGGCACAGGATCGGCCCCTTCAGCTTCTTCTGCCGGCTCTGCACGGCAAGATACTCGACGATGCGCTCCTTGACCTTGTCGAGGCCGAAATGGTCGGCGTCGAGCACGTCCTGCGCATAGTTGAGGTCCTGCTTGACCTTGGAGTTCTTGCCCCACGGGATCGACAGCAGCCAGTCGAGATAATTGCGCACCACCGTCGATTCAGCCGACATCGGCGACATCGACCGCAGCTTCTTCAATTCAGCTTCCGCCTTCTCGCGGGCCTCCTTGGAGAGCTTGGTCTTCTTGATGCGCGCCTCGATCTCGGCGGCCTCGTCGCGGCCGTCCTCACCCTCGCCGAGCTCCTTCTGGATCGCCTTCATCTGCTCGTTGAGGTAGTACTCGCGCTGCGTCTTCTCCATCTGGCGCTTGACGCGCGAGCGGATGCGCTTCTCCACCTGGAGCACGGATATCTCGGCTTCCATGAAGCCCATCGCCTTCTCCAGTCGCTCCTTCACGGAAAGCGTGGCGAGCATCTCCTGCTTCTCGGGGATCTTGATGGCGAGATGCGAGGCAACCGTATCGGCGAGCTTGGAATAGTCGTCGATCTGGCTGGCCGCGCCCACCACTTCGGGCGAGATCTTCTTGTTCAGCTTGACGTAATTCTCGAAGTCGGTGACGACCGAGCGGGCAAGCGCCTCGATCTCGACCTCTTCCTCTTCTGGCTCGGCGAGCGCGGTGGCGCGGGCCTCATGGAAATCGGCGCGGTCGGTGAACGAGACGATCTTGGCGCGCGAGGCGCCCTCGACCAGAACCTTCACTGTGCCGTCGGGCAGCTTCAGGAGCTGCAGCACATTGGCGAGCGTGCCGATGTCGAAAATCGCATCGGGCTCAGGATCGTCGTCGGCTGCATTCATCTGGGTGGCGAGCAGGATCTGCTTCTCCTGACCCATCACCTCTTCCAGCGCCTTGATCGACTTTTCACGGCCCACGAAGAGCGGAACGATCATATGCGGGAACACGACGATATCGCGCAGTGGGAGGACTGCGAAAACGCCGTCGCCGGAAGCCTTGGATATCTTGGCCATTGTCCAACCTTTCATGTCGCGGCCGCTTATTTTAGCCAACCGCGAATCTCATATTAACGACCGAGTGTCGTTCCGCCTACCACCGTTTGTGACGGGAGTTTTACAGCACAGAATTCGGCGCCTCGGCCTTCTGCTGTTAGGTGGATGCAGCCGGGGCAAAGATCAAGGGTTAACACGGTCGCTCGACCAGTTCCATCGCATATCCGCGCCCCATTGACAGCAAAACGGCGCCACGCGGGCGCCGTTCCATGAAAATGACGGGTCCAGTGCCATTTCAGGCGCTGACATTGCCCTTCTTTTCCTTCTGCTCGGAATATATGTAGAGCGGCCTTGCGTTGCCGGACACCACCTCTTCCGAAATCACCACTTCGCGCACGCCTTCCAGCGCCGGAAGCTCGAACATCGTGTCGAGCAGGATCGCTTCCATGATGGAGCGCAGGCCGCGCGCGCCGGTCTTGCGCTCGATCGCGCGCTTGGCGATCGCCGACAGCGCGTTCTCGTGGAAGGTCAGATCCACATTCTCCATCTCGAACAGCCGCTGATACTGCTTGACCAGCGCGTTCTTCGGCTCTGTCAGGATCTGGATCAGCGCCGGCTCGTCGAGGTCTTCCAGCGTCGCCAGGACCGGCAGACGGCCGACGAATTCCGGGATCAGGCCGAATTTCAACAGATCCTCCGGCTCGACCTGGCGGAACAGGTCGCCAGTGCGGCGATCCTCGGGCGAGGCCACGGTCGCGCCGAAGCCGATCGAGGTCTTGCGGCCGCGATCCGAAATGATCTTGTCGAGGCCCGCGAAGGCGCCGCCGCAGATGAACAGGATGTTGGCGGTGTCGACCTGCAGGAATTCCTGCTGCGGATGCTTGCGGCCGCCCTGCGGCGGCACGGAAGCGACCGTGCCTTCCATGATCTTGAGCAAAGCCTGCTGCACGCCCTCGCCCGACACGTCGCGGGTGATCGAGGGATTGTCCGACTTGCGCGAGATCTTGTCGATCTCGTCGATATAGACGATGCCGCGCTGGGCGCGCTCGACATTGTAGTCGGCCGACTGCAACAGCTTCAGGATGATGTTCTCGACGTCCTCGCCGACATAGCCTGCCTCGGTCAGCGTCGTGGCGTCGGCCATGGTGAAGGGCACGTCGATGATGCGGGCGAGCGTCTGCGCCAGCAGCGTCTTGCCGCAGCCGGTCGGTCCGATGAGCAGGATGTTCGATTTTGCCAGCTCGACGTCGTTGTTCTTGCCGGCATGCGCGAGGCGCTTGTAGTGGTTGTGCACCGCCACCGACAGCACGCGCTTGGCGTAGGGCTGGCCGATGACATAGTCGTCGAGGACCTTGAGGATCTCCTGCGGGGTCGGCACGCCCTCGCGCGACTTCACCATCGAGGTCTTGTTCTCCTCGCGGATGATGTCCATGCAGAGCTCAACGCACTCGTCGCAGATGAAGACGGTCGGTCCGGCGATCAGCTTGCGGACTTCGTGCTGGCTCTTGCCGCAAAACGAGCAGTAAAGCGTGTTCTTTGAATCACCACCGCCGTTGCTGACCTTGCTCATTTTTCTGTCCTTTCACCAACGCCCGCCGATGGTCTGGCTTTCAGTGACGTCTCACCAATCTATCGCGGGAATCCGCCCCCGCCAGTGTCCCGGCTCACACAGCGCATTCCGTACGAAACACGAAATCAGAAAACGCGGCAATGATTCGCAGCAACCCCATGCAAAGCTAAGCCGTCGAAAATCAACATAGCCTTAACGTAGGCAATCCCAACGCCTGAGGGAACAGCCAAATGTGGCCGAAATGCCGCAAGCCGCGCCAAAAGCGCGTTATGCTGTCATTTGCTGCCGAAATCAGGCTGAAGCCGTGGCTGTCTCGGCGGCCTCGCGGCTCGAGATGACCTTGTCGATCAGACCGAAATCCCGGGCTTCGTCCGCGGTCATGAAGTGGTCGCGGTCGAGCGTCCGCTCGATCTCCTCATAGCTCTTGCCGGTATGCTTGACATAGACCTCGTTCAAGCGGCGCTTCAGCTTGATGATGTCCTGCGCATGACGTTCAATGTCCGACGCCTGACCCTGGAAGCCGCCGGACGGCTGATGGACCATGATCCGAGCGTTCGGCGTGGCGAAACGCATGTCCTTGTGGCCGGCAGTCAGAAGCAGCGACCCCATCGAGGCTGCCTGGCCGATGCAGAGCGTCGACACGGCCGGCTTGATGAACTGCATGGTGTCGTAGATCGCCATGCCCGAGGTGACGACGCCGCCCGGCGAATTGATGTAGAGGTTGATTTCCTTCTTGGGTTCTCCGCCTCGAGGAACAAAAGCTGTGCACAAACCAGCGTCGCCATCCCGTCCTCGACCGGACCGGTGATGAAGATGATGCGTTCCTTCAAGAGGCGCGAGAAAATGTCATAGGCGCGCTCGCCGCGATTGGTCTGCTCGACCACCATCGGAACGAGGTTCATGTAGGTTTCAACGGGGTTCTTCATGGACTACCCTTGTTGGAGATGGATTTCCGGCACCTTGGTATACGAGCAACGGCGCGGAATCGTTCTGGATCGGTTACGACCTAAATAGGATGCCGGCTCACCCTAGCGCAAGGCCGCCTCTCCTAGCCATCTGGTTAAGTCGAGTAAAGCGCGGCCGGCTCGTGAAATACCGCTGATTTGATCGCGCGAGACGGCTTCGGTTCTGGTTGGCCGCACGAAGCCATCCGCAAGGTAGCAATTCCTTAACCGCGCCGCTTAACGAAAAGCCTTGAAATCACTGTCCGACCCCGGACCTTCCGCTACAGTCCTGCGTTGTGAAGGCGTCCTTTTCAAACGGGGGAATGTCATGATCCGCAAACACTCCGTATCGCTGGCGGCGGTCGCGATGCTTGCCAGCGTCTCAGGAACCGCCGCCGGCAGCCGCGCGCTCGAATGCTACGAGCCGATCCACAGGCCGGCGCTCTATGACACCGTCTACGAGGATGTGATGCTGAGCCCCGGCGGACAGGTTGTCGATTACGACGCGCCGATCTTCGGCGCCTATCAAAGCGTGGACCAGATCGCGCCGCCGCGTGTCACTTATGAGACCGTCCCGGCGGTCACGCGCACGGTCTACCACACGGTCAAGGTCGATAATGGCGGCTATGCCTGGGAGTGGCGCGTCATCCATGGCCGCAAGGTGCTGTGCAAGGTATGGCGCAAGGCCCGCTATGCGCGCGTCGCCGAAACGGTTGTGGTCCAGCCGGAGCGCGTCCGGCGCGTCGTTCAGCCGGCGGAGTATGAAGCGGTTGCCCACGAAGTGCTGGTGCGGCCGCAGCAAGTCCGCATCCGGGAAATCCCGCCTTCATACGGGACGGTGGCGCGCCGGGTGGTGGTGCGGGAAGGTTCCACCAGCTGGCGTCGGGTGCACATTCCCCGGCATTGCCAGGATTAGGCGGTACTCGCCTGCGGGTTGCAGTCGGCCGGGCTGCGTTGCCGCGTACCGACCGCGCCTGTTGCTGGCCTACCCCAGATCGATGTCGAGAATGGCCATCGAGAAATTATAGTCGCCGTCGTCCTCATCCTTGAAGACGATGCCGAGGAATTCGTCGCCGACATAGACCTCGGCCGAGTCTTCCTTGCGCGGACGCGCCTTGACCTGCAGCTTGGGGTTCTGGAAGACGCGCTTGAAATAGGCGTCGAGCTTTCTGATTTCGTCAGGCTTCAAAAGTCTTCTCCGAAATGTCGGCCTTGTTCGTGGGAACGCGCTTCTGACACGCCAACGATGGCCATGTAAAGGCAAGCCGGCAGGATAACATGGGAGAACAGCCAAGCGGAACCGGCGGCCAATTCGGCCGCCGGTAAGCCTCGGTCAGATGTCGAAGCTGACCACGTGGTCCATGCTCTGCGACGGCAGGAGCTGGTCCATCTGCCGCGAAGGCTGGTCGCAGCCGGTCTCGCCGACGACGCGCGCAGGCACGCCGGCGACCGTCTTGTTGTGCGGCACGGGCGACAGCACGACCGAGCCGGCCGCGATCTTGGAGCAATGGCCGATCTCAATATTGCCGAGGATCTTGGCGCCGGCGCCGATCAGCACGCCGCGGCGGATCTTCGGATGGCGGTCGCCATTGGCCTTGCCGGTGCCGCCCAGCGTCACCCCATGCAGGATCGACACGTCATCCTCGATGACGGCCGTCTGGCCGACGACAAGGCCCGTGGCATGGTCGAGGAAGATGCCCTTGCCGATGCGGGCGGCCGGATTGATGTCGGTCTGGAACACCGAGGACGAGCGGCTCTGCAGATAGAGCGCGAAATCCCTGCGGCCATGGTTCCACAGCCAATGCGCCAGCCGGTGCGTCTGGATGGCGTGAAAACCCTTGAAATAGAGGACCGGCATGATGAAGCGGTCGCAGGCCGGGTCGCGGTCGTAATAGGCCTGGATGTCGACGCGAACCGTCGTGCTCCACTCCGGATCGTCGTCCAGCATCGCCTTGAAGGTCTGGCGGATGAGATCGGAGCCGATGTCCTGATGCGCCAGGCGCTCGGCAAGCCGGTGGATCACCGCTTCTTCCAGGCTCTCCTGGTTGAGGATGGTCGAATAGAGGAAGGCCGCAAGCAAGGGATCGCGGTTCACCGCCTCCATCGCCTCGTCGCGGATCGACCGCCAGATCGGATCGACCGGCTGCACCATGCTGGGGCGGGCAATCGTAATGCTGTTCATCGACGGTCTCCGGCCTTGCTCATTCTTGGGCGGCACATATAAGCGAAATCATAGCACGGTTGAACTCAATTTTCCTTAGTGCTTTGTCAAATGGACCTGGTTCACGCAGATTCAAGCGACGATGGAAAACGAACCCTTGATCAACGAGGCGCTGAAAAGCGAGCTTGCGGCGCTCTATAGCGCCGAAGATCGCCACTATCACGGCTTGTCCCACATCGAGGCGATGCTGGCGCTGGCAAGCGAATATCGACACCTTCTCGATGATCCGCAGGCCGTAGAAGCCGCGATCTGGTTCCACGACGCCGTTTATGACAGCCGCGCCAAGGACAATGAAGCAAAAAGCGCCGAACTGGCCGAGAAAAGGCTGTCTGGGCGCGTCGATCCCCACCGCCTCGCCCGCATAGCAGCGATGATCAACGCCACCGCCACGCACCAACTGCCACCTTTCCGCGATGCGGACGCGCTCAAAGATGCTGCTCTTCTGCTCGACATGGATCTGGCGATCCTCGGCGCCGAACCGGCGGTGTTCGACGCCTATGAAAAGGCGGTCCGGCTGGAATATGGCTGGGTGGAGGAGCCGATGTGGCGCGCCGGTCGCGCGGGCGTGCTGAAAAGCTTCCTCGCCCGGCCGCACGTTTTCTATACGACCGAGTTCCGGAACCGGTTCGAGGCCAAGGCGAGGCAGAACATCGAGCGATCACTCGCGGCGCTGGAAGGCAGGATGGCTTAATCCGGAAAAGTTTCCGTCCGTCGCGCATAGGCGCTGAATCCCGCGCGCCCGTACACTGACTGCGCGGCTGGATGATCGTAAGTGTCGGTGTGAAGCCAAAGCCGTTCCGGCCGATGCGACCATGCCGAGCGCAACGCCTGGTCGAGCAGGAACGGCCCAAGCCGCTTGCCTTGAAAAGCTGGGACCAGCCCGAAATGAACGAGCTCGACTGCCGGCTGCCCGACATGGTTGAACTCGCAGAATCCACCGGCTTCGCCATCGAGGCGCAGCACGTGGATATGCGTGGTATCGTCGGCGAGCAGCGTTTCGAGTTCCGCCCCGGGCACCCGCAGCCGCTGGTCCCATTGCACTGGACCGCCGACCGCGCCGTAGAGATCGAGATATCTGGAAGGATCGAGCCTTTCGCGCGCCACGATGGCGCCGGGCAAAGGTGACGCACGCGGCGCGCCCTGGGGCGGCGCGGACATCTCCATGTAGGTGACGAGAAGATCGACCACGGTCAGGCGTAGAGCGAGCGCGCTCAGAGCGGATATTCGGCGTAGAACTTGAGCACGCGCTGCTTGAAGCTCTTGTCGCCGACGGCGAGCATATGGTCGCGTCCCTCGATGTGGAACGCCCTGGCATTGGGCATCAGGGCGGCGAGCTCGTCCGGCGAGCCGCCGATATCGTCCTTCGTGCCGACCGCGATCAGCGTCGGCTGGGCGATGCGCGCCATGTCGTCCTCGCTGAGCAGCTCGCGCGAAGTTGCGATGCACGCCGCGAGAGCGCGCCTGTCGCTGCGGGTCTGGTCTGCAAAGGCGCGGAAGGAGCGGCCGCGCGGATGCGTGTTTTGCGACGGGTCTTCCGCCAACAGCGCCGCCGCGATCGGGTCCCAGTCGCCGACGCCGTCGACCATGCCGATGCCGAGGCCACCGAACACCAGCGTCACGACCTTCTGCGGGTCGGAAAGCGCCAGGAAGGCCGAAATCCGCGCGCCCATCGAATAGCCCATGACATGGGCGCGTTCGATGCCGAGGTGATCGAGCAGCGCGGCCGCATCGGAAGCCATCTTGGCCGGCGTGTAATCGGCCTCGTCATAGCTCTTCGACGACGAGCCATGGCCGCGATGGTCGAAGGCAATCGCCCGGTAGCCGGCGTCGTTCAGCGTCTTGAACCAGCCCGGCGAGACCCAGTTGACATAGTGGCTGGAGGCAAAGCCATGGATCATCAGAACGGGGTCGCCCTGCCCCGAGGCCGGCTGGCGATCGAGATAGGCGAGTTCGAAACCGTCATGCGAAAGGAATTGCATCGGCAGAAACTGCTTTTCAGTTGGATGCGGCGCCGATGGCCGGATGGCGCAAAAGATCGCCTTCCTTGATGCCGTCCCTGGCGGCCGTGCCTGCCTTCAGCTCAAGCACGAAGCGCACCGGCTGTCCGGGAGAGATGATCGCCTCGGAATCGGGCTCGCCGCGCTTGATGGCTTTGATCCTGCCGTCCTCACCGATGAAGATGAGGTCAAGCGCCATCGGCGTGTTCTTCATCCAGAAATCGACCTCGTCCGTTCTTTCGAAGACGAACAACATGCCGTGATCGTCGGCCATCGTCCGGCGGAACATCAGGCCCGCCTCCCGCTCCGCGGAAGTGTCGGCGATCTCGATGGAGAAGGAACGCTCGCCCGAACCAGTCGCCACCACCAACGGCGTCCGGTCGATCGGCAGCAGCATCGCATCCGCCGAACTCGGCTTCGCGGCCATGAAACAGGCGGCGAAAACGATCGCGGCGCAGAGCGCGCCCGCAGTCAGCCAATTGCGATGAGCCATGGGGTACCTCGTCCAGACGCTCGTCCTAAACCATGATCCGCGGAAGTGGAACCGGTTTTCGGACAAGATAGTCGGTCCACGGCAAAGGCGCTTTTCGACGGCGTCGAGAAGCCCTTAATGCGAGACCGACAAGGTACCCATATCGGGGTGGATTTCGGCGGCCATAAGGCCTTTGTCGCCACGTCCGAAGCGCACCAGCACGACCTGGCCGGGCCGGAGCTCGGTTATGCCGTAGCGCCGCAAGGTTTCCATGTGGACGAAGATATCTTCGGTTCCCTCGCCCCGCGTCAGGAAGCCGAAACCTTTGGTGCGGTTGAACCACTTGACCAAGGCTCGCTCGAGGCCGCTCTCCGGGCTGACGGTAACGTGGGTGCGCTGTTCCTGCTCTGCCGGATGGACGGCCGTCGAGGCATCCATGGACAGGACGCGGAAAGCCTGCAATCCGCGCTCGCCCTGTTTCACCAGGCAGACGACCCGCGCGCCCTCGAGCGCCGTCTGGAAGCCGTCCTTTCGAAGACAAGTCACATGGAGGAGGATGTCACCCGAGACGCCGTCGTCCGGAAGGATGAAGCCGTAGCCCTTGGCCACGTCGAACCATTTGATAGCCCCGGCGATTTCGACAAGCTCGGCGGAGTCGCCGCCATTGTCCCGCTTCAAGGCGTCGTCAAGGCTGCCGTCCCGCCTCGTGAAAGAGGCTTTTTCCCCCATAAGAATGCCCCCTTTTTCAAATCGAACTGCAACTGATTCTTGCCGAGAGATTAACACTGCGGCTTCCGGGGTGTGCAAGGGCTGACGTGCCTTTTTTCACCGTTCACCACCGGAAAGGCTGAATTGTTGTTTGCCGGCGCTTCCCGGAGACGAATGGCGAGGCCCTAAAATCGATCCCGCCGCCGCTATTGTCGGACGATTGCCCTTTCGCCGGGTGGCCCCTATGGTGCCTCACAACCCCAACAAGCCTAGGAAGCCGCCATGCGCTATCTGCACACAATGGTCCGCGTCGCCGATATCGACCAGTCGCTCGATTTCTACTGCAACAAGCTCGGCCTGAAGGAGGTCCGCCGCTACGAAAACGAGCAGGGCCGCTACACGCTGATCTTCCTTGCCGCGCCGGAAGATGAGCAGAGCGGCATCAACGAGAAGGCGCCGCTGGTCGAGCTGACCTACAATTGGGACCCGGAGGACTACAAGGGCGGCCGCAATTTCGGCCACCTCGCCTATGAGGTCGACGACATCTACGCCACCTGCCAGAAGCTGATGGACAGCGGCGTGACCATCAACCGTCCGCCGCGCGACGGCAACATGGCCTTCATCCGCTCGCCTGACGGCATCTCGATCGAGCTCCTGCAGAAAGGCCCGGCCAAGGCAAAGGCCGAACCTTGGGCGTCGATGGCGAACACGGGCGTCTGGTAAAACCCGGCGAACCCGCGCCGATTTGCCTGGACGCCGCTGGCGTTTGGCCAGATACCGCCTATCTACCGGGAATTGGCGCCAGCCTCATCCAGGCCGGCGTTTCTTCATCCGCCAGGAGAATTTCATGCTGACCAGCCGCGCCGATGTCGCCACCGAACATGCCAGCCGCTATCTGCAGCAGCTCTGCAAGCACTGGTCGCACAAATTCCCGGTTGAGTTCGACCCGCGGCATGGCGCTATCCAGCTCTCGATCGGCCGCACCGTCATGGACGCCGACGATCAGGCGCTGCACATCGCGCTCGCTGCCGACGACGAAGCTTCGCTGGAGCGACTGGAGAGCGTGGTCGCCGACCATATCAAGCGCTTCGCCTTCCGCGAGGAATTGAGCGTCGACTGGCAAAAGGCTGCCTGACAATCGGCGATCAGCCGTCGGCCTTGCCGGCCATTTCGAGCAACGCCAGCACGCTGCGCCAGTTTCGCGCCGTGCCCGGCACCTTCAAGGTGCGCGGGATCAGATTGGCGAACACCGATTTGCCGAGCCCGTCCGGCGCGTGAAGGTAAAGCACGTCGCCCTTGATCTCGAACCGTTCGGGGCCGGTGCATTTGTCCGCGAGGCGCTGCGTCTCCTCGGCCGTCGGCTCGCGCTCCAGCGCATAGGCATGCAGCTTGGTCGGTTCCCCCGATATCTCGGGATAGGGATTGTCCTTCACCAGCCGCTCGAACCAGCCGGCATCGCGCACCATGATGCGCGAATTGAAATCCCATTTCTTCTCGAAGGCCGCCTCGATCTCCTTGGTGAGCGCCGCCGCATCGCCTTTCTTCGCCCGGAACACGACGTTGCCGCTCTGCACATAGGTCGCGACATCGGTGAAGCCGAGGCCCTCGAAGAAGGCTTTGAGCTCCGCCATCTTGACGATGCGGTTGCCACCGACATTGATGCCGGAAAACAACGCGAAGAAGACCGTGCCTCGCTTTGCGCTCATATGATGAAGCCCGCCAGCGTCTCGTTGTCTGTGATATCCTGATACTGCACGCCCTCGGCGTCGAAGTTAGCCTTCAGCAGGTCGAAATTGCGCCGGTCCTTGGTCTCGATGCCGATCAGCACCGAGCCGAAATTGCGCGCCGACTTCTTCAGATATTCGAAGCGGGCGATGTCGTCGTCGGGACCGAGCATTTCGAGGAAATCGCGCAATGCACCCGGCCGCTGCGGAAAGCGGATGATGAAATACTTCTTCAGCCCCTCGAAGCGCAACGCCCGTTCCTTCACGTCGGGCAGCCGCTCGAAGTCGAAATTGCCGCCGGATACGACCGCGACGATGGTCTTGCCCCTGATCTCCTTGCGTGAAAAATCCTTGAGCGCGTCGATAGCCAGCGCGCCGGCCGGCTCCAGCACCACGCCCTCGACGTTGAGCATCTCGATCATGGTGGCGCAGAGCCGGTTCTCCGGAACCAGCCGCACGGCGTCGGCGGTGAAGTCCTTGAGGTGGCGCAGCGGCTCGCGGCCGATCTCGGCCACCGCGGCGCCGTCAACGAAATTGTCGACCTTGGCGAGCTTCACCCGCTTGCCGCTGGCAAGGCTTTCACGCAGGCTCGGCGCGCCGGCAGGTTCGCAGAACACGAAACGCGGGTCGCGATGCTGGTCGGCGAAATAGTGGGTCACGCCGGCGGCAAGGCCGCCGCCGCCCACCGGCAGCATGACGATGTCGGGCACGCGCCCGCCCGGCGTCTGCGCCGCGATTTCGTAGGCCACGGTGGCCTGGCCCTCGATGATGTCCTTGTGGTCGAAGGGCGGCACCATATGCGCGGCGGCGCTTTCGGTGAATTCGAAGGCGGCGCGGTAGCAATCGTCGAAGAAGTCGCCGATCAGCCTGATCTCGACGAAATCGCCGCCGAACAGCCGCGTCTTGTCGATCTTCTGCTGCGGCGTCGTCACCGGCATGAACACGACGCCCTTCTTGCCGAAATGGCGGCAGACAAAGGCAAAGCCCTGCGCATGGTTGCCGGCCGAGGCGCAGACGAACAGCTCCGCATTGTTGCCGGCGGCAAGCGCCTTGCGGAAGAAGTTGAAGGCGCCCCTGATCTTGTAGGAACGCACCGGCGTCAGATCCTCGCGCTTCAAAAGGACGCGAGCGCCGGTCTTCTTCGACAGATAGTCGTTCTCCTGGAGCGGCGTTTCCGGAAAGATTTCGCGGATCGCCTCGGCGGCCACGGCGACGCGGGCGGAAAAGCTGTTCACTACAAGTCCCTCATTTTCGATCTCGCCGGCACGCGCCAGCACCCTGCCGGTGCCCGCAACCTTCCTGCCGCCCTTTTGGCTTTCGCGCAACACCACGATGGTGCTCGCCCGTCGCTGAGCCAAATTCCGCTGGACACGACTTACTTTAGCCGCACTTCGGCTGTCCGGGAGATTTCCGCGGAGGTGGACGGCCAATCGCGGCCAAAGTGGAATTGCAGCGGAAGTGTCGACGTGCGGTTGAAGACGATTTTCATCATTGCCCTTGCGCTGCTGACGGCAGGCTGCGCGGGTCCCCAGACGCAGGAAATCCTGGGCAGCGTGGTCGTGCCGACCCAGGCGACCGAGATCGCGGGCAACCATTCGATCTTCATTGCCACCACGCGCAAGCGGTCCGACGATCCCAACAAGGTCTTCGACGGCGAACGCTCCGCGACGCTCAACTACGCCCGCGTCAACGTCACCGTTCCGCCGGTTCACCAGACCGGCCAGATCGAGCGCCGCTCGCGCGGCAAGTCGGACGATCCGACCAAGTATTTCATGGCCTCGGAAGTCGTCGGCTACGACACGCAGCCCAAATTCACCAGCGCCCTCAACGCCGACATCGACGCCCGCGGCGGACGTGTGATGGTCTTTGTCCATGGCTACAACACCGGCTTCGACGACGCCGTCTACAGGCTGACCCAGATCGTCCATGATTCTGGTTATCCCGGCACGCCGGTGCTGTTCTCCTGGGCGTCAGGGGCCAAGACCACCGATTATGTCTATGACAAGGAAAGTGCCGCCGCCGCCCGGGACCAGTTGGAAGTGACGCTCAGGATGCTGGCGCAGACCGGCGCCCGGCGTATCGACATCGTCGCCCATTCGATGGGAACCTGGGTGACGATGGAGACACTGCGCCAGCTCGCCATCACCGGCGACCGCGATCTGAGTGGCAAGCTGGGCGACGTGGTGCTCGCCTCGCCCGATATCGATGTGGACGTGTTCAAGAGCCAGATGCGGCGCTACGGCAAGCCGGACAAGCCCTTCATCCTGCTCCTGTCGGATGACGACCGGGCGCTCAGGCTCTCCAGCCTGATTGCCGGCTCGCGGCCGCGCGTCGGTGACTATCGGGACGCCGCCGACCTCGCCTCCTATGGCGTCACGGTGGTCGACCTTTCCAAGATGAAGGGCAGCGACAGTTTCAATCACACCAAATTCGCCGACAATCCGATGATGGTGCAAATGATCGGCCAGCGGCTGCGCGAGGACGACGGCTTTGCCAGCGACCGGGACGTGACGGACCGCATCCGCCAGCTCGCCAGCCAGTAACGCGATTGCGCGGCATCGCCTTGCATTCACTTTAGAACTGGACCCGGCCGGCTTCTGGCTTTATCGGAATAGTCGGAGAGGTTTGCCGCCCTTGGGGGATCCCGGGTGATCTTGCGTGTTAGGATCGTGCTTGGCCTTGCGTTTGCGCTCGCCGTCAGCGGCTGCGCCGGCCAGAGCGCGCATGACCTTCTCAACCGCAAGCCCGTCACCGCGCCAGCGTCCGACATTGCCGCCACGCATGAGATCTTCGTCGCCACCACCCGCCAGCAGGCGACCAAGGATCCGCGGCAGGTCTTCGACGGCGACAGGTCGCTGACCACCAGCTACGCCCGTGTCGATGTCACGGTTCCAAAGATCCATGAGGTCGGCGCGATCGAGCGCGCCAAAGGATCGGCCGACAGCAACCCGGCCAAGCAGTTCACCGCCACCGACGTCGTCCACTATGCAGACGCCGCGCAATTCGCCAAGGCGGTCGGCGCCAACATCGCCACAAGTGGCGACCGCGCCCTGGTTTTCGTGCACGGCTTCAACAACGGCTTCGACGACGGTGTCTATCGCCTGACGCAGATCGCGCATGACACGAACTATCCCGGCACACCAGTGCTGTTTTCCTGGGCGTCGAGCGGCAAGACGACCGGCTATATCTATGACAAGGACAGCTCCACCGCCGCGCGCGACGATCTCGAGGCTACGCTGAGGATGCTTGCCAAGACACATGTGAAGAGCATCGACATCATCGCCCATTCGATGGGAACCTGGCTGACGATGGAGGCGCTGCGCCAGCTCGCCATCACCGGAGATCGCGATCTCAACGGCAAGCTCGGCTATGTCGTTCTGGCGTCGCCTGACATCGACGTCGACGTCTTCAAGAAGCAGATGATCCGCTACGGCAAGCCCGACAAGCCCTTCGCCATCCTGCTTTCAGGCGACGACCGAGCGCTGAAGCTGTCGAGCTTCATCTCCGGCGACAAGCCGCGCGTCGGCGACTACGGCAATGCGGCCGATCTCGCGAGTTACGGCGTGGTTGTTGCGGATCTGACCAATACCAAAGGCGGCGACCGTTTGAACCATGCCAAATTCGCCGATAACCCGATCCTGGTGCAATTGCTTGGCGACCGGCTGCGCACGCCGGCGGCCCTGCGCGCGGGCGAACCTCAGGGCGCCGGGTTGGACAATATCGGCCAAGGCCTCGGCAAAGCCGTGGGATCGGTGGCCGAAGTGGTCATAACCACACCATTCAAGGTGCTGACCATCGCCACAGGCGGATGACCTGCTTTAGATAAAAAGATCGACCTTCTGGAAGGTCGTCACGTCGACAAGACCGACATCCGATATCCTGAGCTCCGGGATAACCACCAGCGCCAGCAGCGAGTGCTGCATATAGGCGTTGTTGAGCGAGCAGCCGACCTTGCGCATGGCCTCTGTCAATTGCTCGGCTTTCGCCGCGACGATCTCGGCGCGTTCGTCGGACATCAGGCCGGCGATCGGCATCTCGACCAGCGCCAGTTCCTTGCCCTTGGAATAGAGCACCACGCCTCCCCCAACCTCGCCCAGCCGGTTGACGGCCAAAGCCATGTCTTGCTTGTTGGTGCCGACGACGATGATGTGGTGCGCGTCATGCGCCACGCTCGACGCCATCGCGCAGTCTTCCACATAGCCGAAGCCGAAGACGAAGGCATTGGTGATGCCGCCCGTGCCGCGATGGCGCTCGACGAGGGCGATCTGGCAAATGTCGTTGCGCCGATCCATGGCGACCAACCCGTCCTCGACGGGCAGGTCGGCCTCCAGCGCCCGCGTCGGCGCCTGGTTCTCGATCACCCCGATCACCCGCGCCCGCACCTCGTTGGCGCCCTGCGGCGCAGAAATGTCGAAATCCTTCGCCGCGAGCTTCCTGCCGAGCTTGACCGTGTTCTTCGCCGATTGCGGATAGTCATAGGCGGGGATGTCGATCTCGAGCTTGCCGGCCTTCGCCAGCCTGACGCCGCGGCCATAGACCTCGTCGATGGTCATCCGGGCAAGGTCCGAAACAATCAGAAGATCGGCCAGTCGCCCCGGCGCGATCGAGCCGATCTCGCGCTCCAGCCTGAAATGCTGCGCGGTGTTGAGCGTCGCCATCTGGAGCGCCGTCACCGGCTTCAGGCCCTGTTGGATGGCATGCCGTACCACCCGGTCCATATGGCCTTCGTGCACCAGCGTGCCGGAATGGCTGTCATCGGTGCACAAGATGAAGTTGCGCGGGTCGATGCCGCCTTCGGTCACCGCCTTGATCTGCGCCGCGACGTCGTACCAGGCCGATCCCAGCCGCAGCATCGCCTTCATGCCCTGGCGCACGCGCGCGATCGCGTCCTCGGCGCGCGTGCCTTCATGGTCGTCCTCCGCCCCGCCCGCGACATAGCCATGGAACGGCAGGCCGAGATCGGGCGATGCATAATGGCCGCCGACCGTCTTGCCGGCCTTGACTGTCTCGGCAATCTCGCCCGACATCACCGGATTGTTGGCGGCGACACCGGGGAAATTCATCACCTCGCCGAGCCCGATGATGTTGTCCCATGTCATGGCCTCGGCCACGTCGGCGACCGTCAATTCGGCGCCGGCGTGCTCCAGTCCCGGCGCCGACGGCACGCACGAGGGCATCTGCACATGCACATTGATCGGCATCGCCACCGCCTCGTCATGCATCAGCCTGACTCCCGGTAGTCCGAGCACATTGGCGATCTCGTGCGGATCGATGAACATCGAGGTGGTGCCATGCGGGATCACCGCGCGGCAGAACTCCGTCACCGTCACCATGCCGCTTTCGACATGCATATGCGCGTCGCAAAGGCCGGGCACCAGATAGCGCCCGCCGGCATCGACGACCCTGGTGCCCGGCCCGATGGCATGGCCGGCATTCGGCCCACAATAGGCGAAGCGGCCGGCGGCGATCGCGATATCGGTGCCGGGGATGATCTCGCCCGAATGGACATTCACCCAGCGCCCGTTGCGGATGACCAGATCCGCGGGCTTTCGGCCCATCGCGACATCGACCAGATGTGTCGCCACCTCCGTCCACGGCTTGGATTTTACGGTGCTTGTCGGCTTGGCGTTCATCATTGGCGAGTTCCTCTGCATGAGGCACTTTGGCAAATGTCGGTGCCTGGAGCCAGAGCATCAGGTCGTAAACCACTGTTGCAGAGATGCAATTCCGTTCAGCGGCGAAAGGGGCTAGTCTTTCCCAAGGAGTCTTTCGGAACCGCCATTTCGGAGTGCCCGATGCGTCGACTGACGCTCGCCAGTGCCGGCTTTCTTGCCCTGCTGCCCGGGTCTGCCTGGGCGGCGGATCTGGGCGCTGATCTGCCGATGACCGCGCCCGGCTTCGACTGGACCGGCTATTATGCCGGCATGCAGGCCGGCTATGGCTGGGGCCGGTCCGACATCACCGTCGACGGCGGTTCGGTCAAGCCCGACATCGACGGCGGTTTCGTCGGCGGCCATGTCGCGGGCCTTTGGCAGTTCGACCAGGCCGTGATCGGCGCCGAGGCCGACCTCAACTACGCCTCGATCGACGGCACCGCCGATGCCGCCCCGGCAAACACCTTCGGCACCGACGTCAAATGGTTCGGATCGGTTGATGCCAAGGCCGGCTACGCCATGGATCGCCTGCTGATCTATGGCATTGGCGGCGTCGCTTTCGCCGGCATCGAAACCTCGCAGACGGCAGGCACAAGCTTTGCCCTGACCCGTACCAGCACCGGCTGGACGCTCGGCGCCGGCGTCGACTATGCCTTGACCAACAATGTCGTCGTCGGCGCGCAATACCGCTACTACGATTTCGGCAAGGAGCATTTCGACGCCTCAGACACCTTCACCGAGCGCGATCAGGACGTGAAGCTGCAGACGCTGGGCGTGAATTTCAGCTATAAATTCTGAGGCTTGCCGCAGCAGCGCCAGTGCTGAGGCGCCATCCTGTGTTGTCTTTTGAAAATCAGGTGGCCGGCGCCCGCAGGGGGCGGGGGAATGGGTAGGGGCCTGGTAGACGCCGGCCTCGGCGGATCGATCCGCCTTGTGGGCTAACCTAACGGCATCCCCGCAAACCGTAATTCCGCGATCGCGCCACTTCCCAATGTGCCCCTGCTCGGCAAGCGCAGGACCAATAATGGTTAAGCCTCGACGCAAGGTTGCAATCGGACCGATCAGGATCCGTCCGAAGCGATCTTTCCGGCCGGCATGGCGGCGAGGCATTCTTCCAATCGCTGGAGCCGGGCCTTCTGCCAGCGCAGCATATGCGCGACGTCGTGCAGGTTGCATTTGGCTTTCGAATTGGCGGCTTTGATCAGATCGCGCTCGAGCCGATCGATCTCGCAGCGCAGCTGCCGCGCCTCCGCCTCCCGCAGCCCCCGGATCCAGCCTGGCCCACGCATGGTTCCACCATCAAAGCCAGCTCGATGCTGGCACAGAAAGGCTAACGAAACCGGTTTGGCGGACTTTGCATTTTACATATCGCTAATATTAAATTCGGACCTCCATCGCATGCTGGCTGGCTGTGTAAAATCAGTCGGTCCGAAACATCGCTTGACGGCTCAAATCAGGCATCTGAAAAGGGCACGCCTGCGGACGTGGCGGAATTGGTAGACGCAAGGGACTTAAAATCCCTCGATCTCTGATCGTACGGGTTCGATTCCCGTCGTCCGCACCACCCTTTGCTCTTCGAGCTTGGGGTGGCGGACCACACTCTTCGCTCGAACTTCGGGTGGCGGCCCGCGAGCCGGGCAAAGGTTACGCGATCGAAAGCTTTTCCGTGCATCAAATGGTCGAGGCGCGTGGGGAAGAGCTTGGGATGTCGACGATCAAGGCGATTTTTCGCCACACCCCTGCCCCGGTCGTATTCGTCTGGCTGACGCTCAGTGCGGTTCTGAGCCTGCTCCTGTTGCTCGGCAACATGCCCAACGGCGACGTCGACGATCTCATGAAGCTGCATGAAATCAGGCATCTTCTGCACACAGGCAATCCGTTCGACAGAACGCTGACCGGTATCGCCCAGCCCGAGCCCATGATCTCGCACTGGCCCTGGATCGTCGATGCGCCCTATGCGTTGCTGGCCATCGCGCTGGCGCCTTTTGTCGGGATGGGAACTGCTTTATCCGCCGCCGCGTTCACCGTGCCGCTCCTGCTCCTCCTGGCCGCTTTAACCCTGCTTTTCCTCGTGATCAGGGAATTCGAGTTCGATCATCCAGGCGCGGTGCTGATCGTCGCCGCCTTCGCCGGGCTGCCCGCGCTTTCGGAATTCCAGCCCTGGCGCATCGACTACCACAACCTGCAGATGCTCATCCTCCTGGGGGCGGTGCTGCTGACGATCCGTGGCGCGCCGGTTGCCGCCGGATTGAACGGCGCCCTAATGGCTCTGTCCACCGCGATCAGCGCCGAAATGGCGCCGTTCCTTGCTCTTCCGGCCGGCTTCTACGCATTGGTATTCATCGCCGGAACGAAGGATGCAGCCAAGGACCTAGGGGCGTACGGTCTGGCGCTGGCGGCCGCCGGCATTGCCGCATTCTTTGTGGTCGTGGGACCCGACGCCTACAAAAGCGCCGCTTGCGACCGCTATTCGCTTTTGCACCTCACCGCGCTTGCGACTGCCGGCGCCGTGCTTGCAGGTGTCTCGCTGACCAGAGGAATTGGACGCTGGTACATACGCGCCCTGTGCCTTTTGGCCGGTGCTGGCGCGACCGCCGCGATACTTGTCTTCCTCTTCCCCCAATGCGCGGGCGGCCCGCTCGTCGGTCTCAGCGACTATGTTCGCGACAATTGGCTCTCCCGCATCGAGCAGGAACGCAGCATCTTCTTCAGCGCGGACTTTCTGGGCTCCGATCGTTTCGCACGATTTTTCGTCGCCATTCTGGGCACGGCGGCGACATGCATTTTGGCCATTTCCGCCTCGACAAGGAAGCGAGCCTGGTGGGTCTTGGCGGTCTTTTCGGCTGTCGGCCTCCTGTTGGGACTGCTTTATCTAAGATACCTGCGGTTTTTTCCGCTCTTCGTCGGCCCCGGGGTTGCCTTGCTCGTCCATCAGGGCATTCCAGCCAGCCTGCCGCTGAGGCGCTATTTCGCAGCCAGGTCGAGGGACGAGTTGCCGCGCGCCTGGCTTCTGGCCGCCCCGGGCGTGGCGGTCATTGCTGCTCTTCTTCTAACCTATCTGGTCTGGCCTCCCCGGGCTGCAAAGCTGCTTGGCGTCGACATCGCCAATGCCTGCGCGCAAGCCAGCAGCGGCCCGCATTTTATTTGGCCGAAAGGCGCGAGACTGTTCGCGCCTCCCGATATCGGGATCGCCGCTTTGGGGTCTCCTGAGGAACTCGACGTCGTGGCCGTCCCTTTTCACACATCGGCCAAGGGCATCGAGCGCGTCCTTAGATTTTTGACCCGGCTACGTCCGACCCGACGCAGCTTCTCGATCAAACCAAGGCCACCCATGTCGCGGTCTGCCGTGTAGAGGAAACGGCCCTCCAGCCGGTCGAAGCCCGGTTTCCATTGGCCAGCCGGTTGGCCACGGGAAAGCCTCCGGAGTGGTTGACGGAATGCCCCTTTGCGGGGCCGCTGCGCATCTATCGATATCCAGCGTCGGGCGGCCC
Source organism: Mesorhizobium sp. M2A.F.Ca.ET.043.05.1.1 (assembly GCF_003952445.1). Classification (NCBI taxonomy): domain Bacteria; kingdom Pseudomonadati; phylum Pseudomonadota; class Alphaproteobacteria; order Hyphomicrobiales; family Phyllobacteriaceae; genus Mesorhizobium; species Mesorhizobium sp. M2A.F.Ca.ET.043.05.1.1. The sequence goes on along the minus strand of NZ_CP034446.1, from coordinate 1,292,416 downwards.
CGCCGGCCAGTGTCCTGCCATGGGCCAATGAGCCGTTGACGCGGTGATGCCCGTCAAGGCGCGATCGGGTTCAACTTCAAGTGCTGGATCAGGATGATCGTCTTGGCATCGACAATACGTCCATCGGCAATGGCGGCCAGCGCTTCGTCCAGTGGTATTTCCAGGACCTCGATGTCCTCGCCCTCCTCCGGCGCGCCGCCGCCGTCGGAAATACGGTCGGCCGGCGAATAGCGCGCGGTGAAGAACCAGAGCCGTTCCGTCACGCTGCCAGGGCTCATGAATGACGCGAACAGTCGCTCGATGTCCTTCAACCGGTAACCCAGTTCCTCCTCCGCTTCCTTGCGGATGGCGGTTTCGGGATCGTTTTCGTCGAGCAGCCCGGCGCAGGCCTCGATCAGCGGCTCGCGGTGACCCACGGCGTAAGCCGGGAAGCGGAATTGCCGCACCAGGAGCACGGTCGAGCGCTGCGGATCGAACGGCAGGATCACCGCGCCGTCGCCGCGATCATAGGTCTGGCGGATCTGCGTCTCCCACCGCCCGTCGCGGCGGCGGTAGTCGAGCACTGTCTTCTTCAGCACCGCCCAGTCGTCCGAAAGGACCTCTTCGGAACGGATGCGAATGCGATCTTCCATGACGATCTCCTTGGTGGCGGCAAAGGGGTAGCGACGAAAGCGCCTCTACGCAATCCGGGAAACCGACTGGTCCAGCGGCGGTTTCACCGGCTCGTGTCTGGCGTGACGCGCCACGACTGCCTAGATAGCGGTATCTCTCCAGGAGCCCGTTCATGACGTCATCGCTTTTCCAGCCGATCACCCTCGGCGACCTCACCTTCCCCAATCGCATCGCGGTCGCCCCCATGTGCCAGTATTCGGCCGAGGACGGCTCGGCCAGCGACTGGCATCTCCATCACTGGATGAACCTGGCAATGTCGGGCGCCGGCATGGTCACCGTCGAGATGACCGACGTCGAGCGGCGCGGGCGCATCTCGCATGGCTGTCTCGGCCTCTATTCGGACGACAACGAGGCGGCCGCCAAGCGAACGCTCGACGCCGCCAGGCGCGTCGCCGCGCCCGGCACGAAGTTCGGCGTCCAGCTTGCCCATGCCGGCCGCAAGGCCTCCAACCGCAGACCCTGGGAAGGCGGCGGTCCGCTGCAGCCCGGCGAAGACCCGTGGCAGACGGTTTCCGCCTCCGCCATTGCCTATGACACGGGCTGGAATGTGCCGCACGCGTTGGAGGATGAGGAGATTCTTGAGCTCATCGCGCGTTTTGCGCAATCGGCCGTGCGCGCCGAGCGCGCCGGCTTCGACTTTGCCGAACTTCACGCCGCGCATGGCTATCTGATCTTCCAGTTCCTCTCGCCGCTCTCCAACCAGAGGACGGACCGTTGGGGCGGGTCGTTGGAGAACCGCATGCGCTTCGCGGTCGAAATCGCCAGGGCGGTGAGGAAGGCCGCCCCGTCCATGATGCTGGGCGCGCGCCTTTCGGTGAAGGAATGGGTCGACGGCGGTTTCGACGTCGAGGACGCGATCGAGGTGGCCAAGGCGCTGAAGGCCGAGGGCATCGCCTATATCTGCTGCTCCAGCGGCGGCAATTCGCCCCTGCAGCAGGTGCCGCCCGGCCCCGGCTACCAGGTGCATCTGGCGGAGGCCGTGCGCAAGGGCGCCGGCATTCCGACGCGCGCCGTGGGGCTGATCGACGATCCGAGCCAGGCCGAGGCGATCGTCGCCGGTGGTCGTGCCGACATGGTGGCGCTGGCCCGCGCCTTCCTCGCCGACCCGCGCTGGGGCTGGCGCGCGGCGGCTGCCTTCGGCGAGGAAATCCATCCGGCGCCCCAGCTGGCGCGTTCGGTGACGACGATGCGGCATTGGATGAAGGCCGCCGGCTAGGGCAATTCCAGGAAAAGTGCGACGCGGTTAGGCTCGGCGACTTCGCCGTAGCCTTCCGTCCGGAATTGCGTCAAAACGAAACCGGAAATCACAGCGGGGTCCTGAGACGTTTGGGCGCAGGATCCTCGCCACAACTGCAACCAATTTGGCCGCTTTACGTTGGCGGCCATGATAGACAGCAAACCTTTCGAGAAGCCGGTGGTGGTCGAGCTCGGCCATGTAGGCAAATACCGCCAGATCAGCAGCACCCGCGAGGCCGCCGAGTGCCTGATGACCGTTTGGCCGCTCAATCGCGGCGAGCGCCATCGTGATGCTCTCGACACTTGCCTCAAAGCGCTGGAAGGGTATCGTTCGCCAGCGGACGCACGTCGCGCCCTTATCGAGGCGGCCAGGGAATCGGAAGTGCTGGTCACCGAAGACAGGCTGCCCGACGGAAAGCTGCACTGAGCAGTTCCAGGAAAACTGATCGGTTTTCCGTCTGGAATTGCGTAGAAACAAAGAGCGCTTCGCCGTTTCCGTGAAACGGTGAAACGTGCTAGCACGATTCTTAACCGGAGGATTTCATGGCGAAGCTGACTTACAAGATCGTCGAGCATGATGGCGGCTGGGCCTACAAGGTCGGCTCGACGTTTTCCGAGACTTTCCGTACCCATCAGGAGGCGCTGCGCGCCGCCGAAATCGCCTCGTCCGAGCAGCAGGTCGCCGGAACCACGGACGGCATCCAGTATGAGGATGCCGAAGGAAAGTGGCACGATGAGCTTGCCGACGGCCGCGACCGGCCGCAGACCGAAGTATCGGACTAGACACTCCAGGAAAAGTGTGTGGTCAGGCTCGGCACCTTTCGGCGCAGCCTTCGTTCGGGATCGCGTAAAAAGCGCAGTATGGGCGCCTCGCCGTTTCCGTGAAACGGTGAAACGCCCGGACTAAGAACTGAGGGGGCCTCCGCGACCACCAAAGCCCGAGGCTTCATACCGGCCGCCGGCGACTATGCGACTCTATTTGCCGCAGTAATTGTCGTTGACGTTCTGTTGTGAGTTGGCGTCCGGCCCCGGCGTGATGTCCGCGCACGGCCCTATGGCTCCAGTGCTGTTGCCGGAGGTGCTCAGCCCTGAGCCTCCATCGATGCTGCCGGTCCTATAGGGGTCTACTTGCTCGCTCGCGGCGGGACGATGGTCGCGGTGCCACCACCACCAGTCATCTGATGACTGCGCCATGGCCGCGCCACCCATGGCCAGCACCAGCGCCGAAGCTGCGATAAGTCTTGTAAGCATCGGATTTCTCCATTCTGTCGATCGCAAAAAATGTGGGGCCGAAGCCCCACAGCGATACGACCGAAACCCTGCGACGGGGCCTAAAGTTCCACTAGAAATTGCGGGTAGGACGGAATGTCCGACACTTTTATGTGACGTTTCGTGAACGCCCGTGGGCTGCAGCGCGGGGCGTTAGGGCGTTTCACCGTTTCACGGAAACGGCGAAGCGTCCTATCTCTTTGTTTTTGACGCAATTCCGGACGGAAAACCGCTCACACTTTTCCTGGAATTGTTCTGGCCGAAATCATCTCGCGTTGGCGAAACCACGCGCGGCGACACGTTGGATGAAGGCCACGACCCGTTCGGGTTCCACGAATTGCGGCATGTGGCCGAGGCCTTCGATCCGTTCAAAGTCGAGGCCGCTGATCTTGTCCAGCATCGGTTCGCCATGAACGGCCTCGCCGATCACACGATCGCCGGTACCGAACAGAATGCCAGCCGGCATCGCTATGTCGCTGTAACGCCGTTCGATTTGGCCAAGGTCCCGTTCCACGGCCACGATATCGGTGGATGTGGCGAAATAGTGGGACGGGCGCAACCCGAGCCATCCGCCGCCGGCGATCATGTAGTCCGCGGGAACCGCTTGCGGCGCAAAGATGAATCTCAGCGTCGGCTGCGCGTAACGCAGGCTAAGCGGGATCGCCGCCGTATAGGCCAGGACCCGGCGCAGCAGCGGCGATGGAACATAGAGCAGGTCGAACCGCCGACCTATCCTCGCTTCGAGATGCGTTAGCGGCGACAGCAGCGCGATGCCGGAAATCGCCGTCGGATGCTCGGTGGCGAGCGCAAGCGCGACGGCGCCGCCCAGCGAATGGCCGACGATCAAAGGTCGTTCCAGCCGCAGTTGCTCGATGAAGCGCCGCACGATGTCCGCCTGTTCGGGCAACCGGCCGGTCGCGCTCCTTGCCCGAACCGAATAACCCGAGCCCGGCCGGTCGAGCGCGATCAGGCGGTAGCCGGTGCCGAAGCGTCCGAACAGCGTATGGCGGAAATGGTGAAGTTGGGCGCCCAACCCATGGAGGAAAACGATCGGCCTGCCCTCGCCTTCTTCCACATAATGAATGCGGTTGCCGTCGATCTCGATGAACTTTCCGCACGCCGGCACCAGCCTTTCAGCCTTCGCCCCGATCCGCCATGTCGCGAGCATCAGGGCAAGCGAGACAAGGGCGGCCGCGGCGAGCAAGCCCGCGAGCAGCCACAGGACAATCGATATCAGCATGGTTTCATCCGCTCTCGACCGACCGCACCATATCCGCAACGGCCGCCGCCACAAGCGCATCAGGCTTTCGCATTGCGGCCGGCCTCAGGGCACGTTATCTCAGGCGAGCTTTTGCGCCGGAGTCCGCCATGCCTGAAATCGTCACCGCCGCCATGCTCGTCATCGGCGACGAAATCCTCTCCGGCCGCACCAAGGACAAGAATATCGGCCATCTCGCCGACATCATGACGGCGATCGGCATCGACCTGAAGGAGGTGCGCATCGTCCCCGACGAGGAGGACGAGATTGTCGCGGCGGTGAATGCCGTGCGCGCCCGTTATACCTACGTCTTCACCACCGGCGGCATCGGCCCCACGCATGACGACATCACCGCCGACTCGATCGCCAAGGCTTTCGGCGTGCCCTGCGAGTATGACGCCAAGGCTTACGCCTTGCTCGAGGCGAGCTATGCCGGGCGCGGTATCGAATTCACCGAAGCGCGCAAGCGCATGGCCCGCATGCCGCGCGGCGCCGACCATATCGACAATCCCGTCTCCGTCGCGCCGGGCTTCCGCATCGGCAACGTCCATGTCATGGCGGGCGTGCCGTCGATCTTCCAGGCCATGCTCGACAATGTCGTGCCGACGCTCAGGGCCGGCACCAAAATGCTGTCGGCCACGGTGCACTGCCCCTTCGGCGAGGGCCTGATCGGCGGGCCGCTGGCCGATATCCAGAAGGCGCATCCCGACACCATCATCGGCTCCTATCCCAAATATGGCGACGGCAAGTTCTGGACCGAGCTCGTCGTGCGAGCCCGCAGCGAGGAAGCGCTCGAGGCCGCGCGCAAGGATGTCGAGGCGATGGTGGCGGGCTTCGCCAAGGCGGGCTGACCGGCCTTCGGCTGGAACCAGTCAACGCGCTGGGGCGTTCCCTTGCTGCGCCCACGCGTAGCGCAAACAATTGAGGGACCGGCCATGCGCTTCAAGACAATCGTCGCCATTTTGCAGAACGAGCAGGACGCCGAGCGCGTTCTCGATTACGCCCTTCCGCTTGCCGAAAGGTTCGAGAGCCATCTCGTCGGCATCCATGCCGAGGCATTGCCCGTTCCCTACACGTCGGCCACAGGCTTTCCGGACACCGAATTCCTGCAGGTCTCGGCCGAGATGAACAAGGAGCGCGCCGGCAAGCTGCGGGCCTATTTCCTGAAGCGGATCGAGGAATCCGGCCTGTCCTTCGAATGGCGAAGCCTGGAAAGCTTCTCCGGCGACAGCGCGCTGACTGGCATAACGAGCGTGCGCGCCGCCGATCTGATCATCGCAGCGCAGCGCGATACCGGCGGCGACCCGAGCGCCGATGTCGACACGCTGGTTTACGACGCCGGCCGGCCGGTGCTGGTCGTGCCCCATGCCGGGCCGCTGGTCACCACCTTCAGGCGCGTGCTGCTTGCCTGGAACGGCAGCAAGGAAGCGGCCCGCGCCGCTTTCGATGCCCTGCCCTTCATCGCCGAGGCCGACAAGACGGACATTCTCGTCATCGACCCGCCGGAGACGCTCGATGAATCTCCAGAAGCCGCCGGCGCCGAGATCGCCGCTGCGCTGTCGCGTCACGGCGCCAATGTCAGCGTCTGCGTGCAGAAATCCGGCGGCACTTCGGTCGATGACATGATTCAGGCCAGGATCGCCGAATCCGGCGCCGATCTTCTGGTGCTCGGCGCCTACAGTCACTCCTGGTTGCGCCAGCTTCTGTTCGGCGGTGTCACCCGCACGGTGCTGCGCACGACGAATGTCGCGGCTTTCCTGTCGCGTTGAGCATCCCTCGGAAGCGGGGGCATGGTTCAGGGCGACGCTGCGCAAGTCAGACCAGCGCCGCTTGAACCCGTTTGAGCGCGGCGCGCCTTAAGTCCACAGCCGTTGCCGGCCCCTGCTCTTGCCAAGCCTGGCGCTTTCCGGCTAATTCCGCCTGCATTCCAGTGTTTCTGCGCGCCACGGCGCGCCTTGCGGAGTGCGTGAGCCATGTCCCTTCCCGAAAAAGCCTTTCCCGTCTCCTGGGACCAGTTCCACCGCGACGCCCGCGCGCTTTCCTGGCGGCTTTCCGGCGCCAGCAAGGGCCAATGGAAAGCGATCGTCTGCATCACGCGCGGCGGCCTGGTGCCCGCGGCGATCATCGCGCGCGAGCTCGGCATCCGCATCATCGAGACGGTGTGCGTCGCCTCCTACCATGACTACACCAGCCAGGGTCAGCTTCAGGTTCTCAAGGAGATTTCGCCGCCGCTGCTTGCCGACGACGGCGCCGGCGTGCTGATCATCGACGACCTGACCGATACCGGCAAGACGGCCGGCATCGTGCGCGCCATGATGCCGAAGGCGCATTTCGCGACCGTCTATGCCAAGCCGAAGGGCCGCCCGCTGGTCGATACATTCGTCACCGAGGTCAGCCAGGACACCTGGATCTACTTTCCCTGGGACATGGGCTTCACATACCAGAAGCCGATCGCGGACGATCATGTCGGCTGAACGGCCGTCATATTTTCCAGAGAATCTGCCTCAAAGGAGCGGCGTGTAGTCGAACCATGAGCATGTCTACTTTGTAAGATTGACCTTTTCTGGTGGCATTTTCCCACGGAGTGAAGTTTTTTACTTTTAAAGCTCATAATCCGCCGTAAGATTCGTGAGGTGGCAAACGATTCTGGAGGCGGGGCAGCTTCTTCCGATGTTGACGAGGCCGACGACGCACAACCAGATGGCCGAAAGAGTCCGGCGGCTCTTCGGCAAGGCGCCTTGTCGCCTCCAGGTTGCCGCTCTGCCCTGGCGTGAAGGCGAAGACGGCGTCGAGATCATGCTGATCACCAGCCGCGACACCGGGCGCTGGGTGCTCCCCAAGGGCTGGCCGGAAGCCAGGGAACCGCTTTGCAAGGCGGCCGCCCGTGAAGCAGGCGAGGAAGCCGGCTTGCGCGGCACGATCTCGCATCTTGAAGCCGGCCGTTATTTCTATGCCAAGGTCCTCGCCTCCGGCGAGGAAGTGCCCTGCGAAGTCCTGGTCTTTCCGCTGCATGTCGACCGCATCGCGGACCGCTGGAAAGAGAAGCGAGCCCGGACGCGCAAATGGGTTGGCGCCATCGAAGCAGTCCAAATGGTCCATGAACCGGACCTTTGCCAGATCATTGCCGGTTTTTGCGCCGCGCCGCACAGCTTCATCTGATCGTCAGACGCGACCGAAATCATCGGAACTCAGCCGGGTCCAGCGATCGCCCATCAATCCGCCGACAAAGATGTCGCCGGCGCGGACCGCTTCCGCGACCTCGGCGATGCGTGAGCGCACCATAGTGCCGCCGGCATAGCGGAAGAAGAGACGGTTGTAGCCGAAGAGGTGCGGCAGGAACCTGCTTTGTGTCTGCCCGGTTATGCCCACGCAGCCCATCTCCCGCGCAGCCGCGACAAGGCCGTCCAGCGTCGCGCCCCAGTGGGGTCCGGGCGCTTGGATCTGCAACAGGTTCGCGATGCCGCCAGCCTGCCCGTAGAAGGCATGGCAACCGACCATCTTGCCTGCTTCGTCGTAAGTCCCGCCGAAATGAAGTGGCCCGTCCGCCCGCTTTTCGGCCGCCAGCGCGAGCAGCCGCGGCAGTTCGCCGTCCTTCCAGCTCGGTCGAAGAGCATAATCGGACATCAGCCCCGGCAGCCGCTCCGCAAACCGCGCGGCATCGATCCGCTCATGGTGGATCCGTCGCGATGACGAAGGCTGGACCGGTGGCTCGAGCCGTCTTCCTGCGAGAGCATCGAACGCCCGCCCGCAGGGGCCGACCGCCAGCCGAGCCAGCCCGGGCCATTTACGCTGCAGCAAGGCGGCGGCCATGGCGCCCGGCTGAAAAACACAGGTCCATTCCAGACAATGCACCGGCAAGAGCTGATACTTCATCGGACGCGCGAAGGCCAAGGATGTCCGGTTGGCCGAATCGGTCAGATACAGATCGAACTCGCCCTGATGCAGGGCACGCAGCAATTGCGGCCCGGCCCAACCATGATCGATGCTGGAGTCTGTCATGAACGGACCGATGATTGCGGCGTTCAATGCCGTTCCATTGAGCTCATAGCGGGCTTTCAGAACGCCCATGAACCCGCCGACGCCGCCCTGCGGGTTTATCTGGACAAGTGCCTTGTTCTCACCGCCGTCAAGATAGAGCTTTCTCATATAGTCCGCCGTCTGCGCGATCGCGTGATCGCGAAGGCGGCGACGGCGGAACTTCGTCAGGAAGAGTGCGGCGACGCGATCGAGATCCTCGGCGGCGAGCGGCCGTACCGAGCCATGGTCGGGCACCGACGGCGCCGGCGTCTTTCTCGACCCCCCATTTGCGGAGACCAAATTCATCATAAATGCCTATGCAAGGTCCTCTGTCGGCGGGTGAGACCCTACAATTTCCAAAGAAATCTCCTTCCGACCGGCATGCCTGTAGAATCTCCAGGAGACCTGCGCATGCCACATCCGACTTGCCTTTCTGAAGGTATACGCCGACAACTGTTTAAAACAATGTATATCGCATAGCGTTGCTGATGAAATGACTCAAACTTTAAGTATATGGAGACGAATTTAGACACCGCATTACCTCACTCAAGCCGCATGACGAGAGCGCGGTTGCAGACCTTGGATTGATCTGCGCTGCCGTGGGGAGCCGGACAACCGACGGCCCGGCCGGAGCCGGGCCGTCCCTTCCTCAGGCGACGAGGCCTTTGGTCAGTTCGAGCGCCTGCCGCTCGAACAGCCGCCGGTAGATGCCGCCATTGAGGCGGATCAGGTCGTCATGCGAACCCTCTTCGGCGATACGGCCTCGATCGAACACCAGCAGGCGGTCGAGCGCCCGCACCGTCGAGAGCCGGTGCGCGATGACAAGGGTCGTGCGCCCCACCATCAGCCGCTCCATCGCCCTCTGGATCAGCACTTCGGATTCCGAATCCAGGCTCGATGTCGCCTCGTCCAGGATCAGGATGCGCGCATCCGCCAGGAAGGCTCGCGCGATCGCCACGCGCTGCCGCTCACCGCCGGAAAGCTTCACACCGCGCTCGCCGACCAGGGTTCCGTAGCCCTTGGGCAGGTTGGTGATGAAATCATGCGCGCTGGCGAGTTTCGCCGCATGCTCGATCTCGGCCTGGCTGGCGCCGGGCCTGGCATAGGCGATGTTCTCGGCAAGCGAGCGGTGGAACAGGATCGGCTCCTGCTGGACGATGGCGATCTGGCTGCGCAGCGACGCCTGCTCGACCTGCGAGATGTCCTGCCCGTCAACCAGGATCCGCCCGGCATCCACGTCATAGAGCCGTTGGATCAGCTTGACGAAGGTCGTCTTGCCCGAGCCTGAATGCCCGACCAGTCCAATGCGCTCGCCAGCGGCGATGTCGACCGAGAAATCGCGGTAGAGCGGCAGAAGATGGTTGCCGTAGTGGAACGTCACCTTGTCGAAGGCGACGCGCCCATCGGTGATCCGGATAGGCCGAGCTCCGGGCCGGTCCTCGATGCCGAGCGGCTCGGACTGGAAGTCGACCAGTTCCTCCATGTCGTTGACCGAGCGTTGCAGGTTGCGGATATGCGTGCCGATGTCGCGCAGATAACCCTGCAGCACGAAGAACGAGGTCAGCACGAAGGCGACGTCGCCGGCGCTCGCCTGGCCCCACGCCCACAAGATGAGGGCAAGGCCGATGACTGCCGCCCGCATGACCAGCAGCAGCGCTCCTTGCGTGGTGCCGTTGGCGGTGCCGCGCATCCAGGTGCGGCCGGTGCGCAGCCGCCATTTGGCGACCACGCGCGCCAGCCGCGCTTCCTCGCGAGCCTCCGCGCCAAAGCCTTTGACGACCGTATTGCAGCTCACCGCGTCCGCCAGCGCGCCGCCCAGCCGCGTGTCCCAGCTGTTGGCGAGCCGCGCGGCTGGCGCGACATAGCCGAGCGACAGCATCGCCGTGACGGCGATGAACAGCACCGAGCCGGCCGCCACGACAGCTCCCATCAGAGGCCAGAACCAGCCGAGCAGCAGCGTCGATCCGACGAGCATGACGACCGATGGCAGCAGCGCGATCAGGATCGTGTCGTTGAGCAGGTCCAGCGCCCACATGCCGCGCGTGATCTTGCGCACCGTCGATCCGGCAAAGCTGTTGGCGTGCCAGTCCGTCGAGAACCGCTGCACCCGATGGAAGGCGTCGGCGGCAATGTCCGACATCATCTTCAGCGTCAGCTCGACGATCCACAGGAAGGCGACATTGCGCAACACGACGCCTGCCAGCGCCAGCGCCATCAGGATCGAGAACGCCGTCATCGCCGCGTTCCAGGCGACTTCATCGGTCCCGGCGCCGCTTGCGACCGCGTCGACCAGGCGGCCGGAATAAAAGGGCGTCAGCACATCGGCCAGCGTCGAGAGCAGGAATGCGCCCATGATGAGCGAAAGCCGCCACGGCTGGCGCCGCCAGTGGCTGAACGTGAAGCCGAGCACGCTGCGAAAGGCGCCGGCGCGCAGATCGATCTTGAAACGAGCCATGATGTCATCCGGGCGCAAACGAGCCCGGTCCTGGTAAAAATCAAATTGGAAAACCCGCATCCGCGCCCTGCGGCGCCCAAAAGAGCGGGAGGTTCAGTATGGTAGGCCGCCTGCCCTGAGGCGGCGACCGGCAGTGGCCAATGCCAGTCCTGCGTCCGGCTCTCCGAAAAACCTTCGGAAAGCCCGAGCAGACCTAGGCTTCGCGGCCTCGCATAACGATGTCAAATCCTGCCATACGGTCCTCCCGGAAGGGAATCGCGGAGAGGTTCTTATAGGGAGGCATCGGCCGATCGCCAAGTCGGCTTGCCGCCAAAACGACATCTGGTCCAAGCACTGAGACGAATTTGCAACAACGGCAGGTTGCGCGGGCTGGTGCATGCCGCGCAGAAACGGCTGAACGGTTTCAGCCCGACGCGCTTGAAGCCGTCGGCTTGCCCACTTTGCGATCCAGCCGCATGTAGCGTCCGTCCGTCGACGCCTTGAATCCGAACTTCTCGTAGAGGCTGTGAGCGTCGTCGGTCGAGAGGCTCCAATGCGTCACCGTGCTGACTTCGGGATGATCGATCAGCGCCTGGACGAGCCGCTTGCCGATCCCCCGCCCGCGATGCTGCGGCCAGATGATGACGTCGGCGACATAGGCAAAGACAGTGTAGTCGGTGATCGCGCGGGCGAAGCCGACCTGCTCGCCATCGAGATAGGCGCCGGCGCAGAGCGAGTTGTCGAAGGCGCGGCGGTGGGCTTCGTCGGTCCGCGACGCGCCCCAATAGCTTTGCATGAGCTGATCGGACGTTGCCCGGAAATCGATCCGCGACAGGTCGAAGCTGATTTCTATGTCTTGCATGCGCTGTGCTGCCGCGATCTCGCCGGGGATCAACCGCGATCCCGGAACCGGTTGGTGATTGGATAGCGGCGGTCGCGGCCGAAATTCTTCCGCGTGATCTTCACGCCGGGCGCCGCCTGCCGGCGCTTGTATTCGGCGATGTAGAGCAGGTGCTCGACACGGGTCACCGTTGCCCGGTCATGGCCGCGCGCGACGATGTCGTCGACGCTCATCTCGTTCTCGACCAGGCATTCGAGGATGTCGTCCAGCACTGGATAGGGCGGCAGCGAATCCTGGTCGGTCTGGTTCTCGCGCAGCTCCGCCGACGGCGCCTTGTCGATGATATTCTTCGGAATGACCTCGCCGGAAGGACCGAGCGCGCCCGGCGGCACATGGGAATTGCGCCAGCGCGACAGCGCGTAGACCTGCATCTTGTAGAGATCCTTGATCGGATTGAAGCCGCCATTCATGTCGCCGTAAAGCGTGGCGTAGCCGACCGACATCTCGCTCTTGTTGCCGGTGGTGACCACCATCGAGCCGAACTTGTTCGAGATCGCCATCAGGATGGTGCCGCGCGCGCGGCTCTGCAAATTCTCCTCGGTGATGCCTTCCTGGGTGCCCTCGAAGAGCTGCGTCAGCGCATGCTTGAAGCCTTCGACCGGCTCGGAGATCGGCACGATGTCATAACGACAACCGAGCGCGCGCGCGCAGTCTTCCGCGTCCTTCAGCGAATCTTTCGAAGTATAGCGGTAGGGCATCATCACGGTGCGCAGCCGCTCCTCGCCCAGCGCATCGACGGCCAAGGCCGCGCAGATCGCCGAGTCGATGCCGCCGGAGAGGCCGAGCACGACGTTCTTGAAGCCATTCTTGTTGACGTAGTCGCGCAGGCCGAGCATGCAGGCCCGGTAGTCGGCCTCTTCCCGCTCGGGGACCTTCGACATCGGGCCTTCCGAACAGACCCAGCTATCGGAATTATTTCCATTTTGCGCGCCTGCGGCGACGCGGCTTCTTTTCCAGGTGGTGACGTCGAGCGCCTCCTCGAACTGGCTCATCTGGAAGGCAAGCGTGTTGTCGGCCCCGATCGCGAAGGAAGCCCCGTCGAAGATCAGCTCGTCCTGGCCGCCAAGCTGGTTGGCGTAGATGATCGGCAAGCCGGTTTCGATGACCTGGCGGATGACGACCTGGTGGCGCACATCGATCTTGGCGCGGTAATAGGGCGAGCCGTTCGGCACCAGCAGGATCTCGGCGCCGCTTTCGGCCAGCGTCTCACAGACCGCTATGTCGCCCCAGATGTCCTCGCAGATCGGGATGCCGATGCGCACGCCGCGGAAGTTCACCGGCCCCTGCAGTTCCGGTCCGGCCTGGAAGACGCGCTTCTCGTCGAACTCGCCGTAGTTGGGCAGATCGAGCTTGTAGCGCTCGGCGATGATCTTGCCACCGTCGGCGACGACGATGGAGTTATGCGTGCCGGTCTTGCGCTTCAGCGGCGTGCCGATAATGACGCCGGGTCCGCCATCGGCGGTGTCCTGCGCGAAATCCTCGGCCGCCTTCTCGCAGGCCTTGAGGAAGGAAGGCTTCAGCACCAGGTCTTCCGGCGGATAACCGGCGAGGAAGAGCTCGGTGTAGAGCACCAGGTCGGCGCCCTGTCGCGCCGCGTCCGCCCTCGCCTCACGCGCTTTTGCCAGATTGCCGGCGACGTCGCCGACAGTCGGGTTCAGCTGGGCGACGGCGATGCGCAGGATATCGGGAGCGGTCTTGGTCATGGAATGGATGTAGCGTGGCAGAAATCGCCCGGCAATGGCGATCGCTTGTGCCAATTAGAACTGATCGACGGATGTCGATCGTATCCGGATCGATCGACGCCGGCCGGTCGTATCCTGATCGCCTAATCGCCCATATATTCGCGCAGCGCCTCCGCCGAGCGGTTCTCGCCGATCGACATCGCCAGGATGCGCGAGATGTGGCGACGCGGCAGGCCGGTCTCGGCCGACCATTGGTTGATCTGCGCCTGGATTTTTTCGAGGTCCCGCTTCGAGGTTGGGTTCTCGGCTATGTCGAGACCGGCATCGCGCAACGCCGCCGCCATGTCGGCGGAAACGACGAACGTGTCCCATTCCAGCCAGCGCAGGAAATACTGACCCGTGTTGCCGCCGAGCCGGCTGCCATGCTTGGCCAGATAGGCGGTCAGGCCGATCTGATCGTCGGCTGGCCAAGAAGCAATGAACTTGCCGAAGCTGCCATGCTCCTTCGAGACGCGGCCAACGAAGGCGGCGTTGTCGCGCACCGACCTGATCTTCTGCGGGTTGCGCACGATGCGGCTGTCGGATGCCAACTCGTGCCAGAAATCGTCCGGCTGGAACAGAAGCCGCTTCGGCTCGAAGCCGAGAAACGCTTCCTCGAAACCCGGCCATTTCTGCTCGATGACCCGCCATACGAAGCCGGCGGCGAAGATCCGCTCGGCCATGGTGGAGAGAATGCGATCGTCGGGGACTTTCGCCACCGCCTTGTTGTCGGGCGCAGGGCCAAGCAGCGGCGCCAGCACCGCCTCTCCGCCCTTGCGCTTTGCCGCCCGTACATGGATTTTCTGGAAATCGAGCATCTTTGCCCTCGCCTGTTCGCCGCAATCTAGCACTTCACGTGCGGCCCGGCAGCCTCTACGTCTATCGATGCCCGGGCGAAGGAGAAGGCAGATGAACAAGATCGTCGAGGACATGGCGAACCGCTTGCTCAAGCGCAAACCGGACGGCTTTGGTCCGCTCGAGAGTCGCGTGCTTCAATCGACGCTCGAGCGCACCACCATCACACGCGACACCAACAAGGCCGTTGCCTTCCACGAGACCTATGGCGACCGCGTCGCCGACACGATCGCCAGGATCGGCGGCTCATGGTCCTTCATCCTGACCTTCCTGGCCTTTCTTGCGCTTTGGACCCTCGGCAACGCCTGGCTGCTGACCCGCGACGCCTTCGATCCCTACCCCTTCATCTTCCTCAACCTTGTGCTGTCGATGCTGGCGGCGATCCAGGCGCCGGTGATCATGATGTCGCAGAACCGCCAGACCGAGCGCGACCGCATCGACGCGGCGCATGACTACGAGGTCAATCTGAAGGCCGAGATCGAGATCATGGCCCTGCATGAAAAGCTCGACGAGCTGCGCCACAGCGAGATCATCGGCTTGCGGGACGAGATCCTGCGCATGGCTGAACAGATCAGGCGCATCGACGAGAAACTGTCGGCGCGGCCCATCACAGAATGAACGGGACCATCCATCATCTCATCGAGCAATACGGGCTGATCGCGGTCTTCCTGGGCTGCGTCGCCGAAGGCGAAAGTGCCGCGATCCTTGGCGGTTTCTTCGCTCATCAGCACGTCTTCGTGCTGTGGCAGACTTTTGTGGCCGCCTTCCTCGGCGCCTTCGCCGGCGACACGTTCTTCTTCACCCTCGGCCGCAGCTTCGCCGAGCATCGCTATGTGAGGAGGTTGCGCAGGCGGCCGGGCTTCAGCCGCGCCTACCGGCTGCTCAACACCCATCCCAACATCTTCGTGCTGACCAACCGCTACATCTACGGCATGCGGCTGGTCGGCGGTATCGCCGCAGGTCTGTCGACCGTGCCCATGGCGCGATTCGTCATCCTGAATGCCATCTCTTCCGCCGTCTGGGCGGCCCTGTTCAGCGCTATCGGCTATGTCTTCGGCCTAGGCGCGGAGCGCATGGTGGGCCAGGCGTTCGAGCGGCATGAGCGCCTGCTCATTGCCCTTGGCGTCGGCGTCGGCGTCGCGATCATTGCCTGGCTGGTCGGCCATCATTTTGCCGGACGCGAACGCGCCAAGGAAGATCGGGCAGGATCCTGATCCGCCAGGATCAGATCGGCGCGCCGGTGAGGCGCTCGATCAAGGCGATTCCCCAGACGCCGCCGGCGATCACGATCGAAATCAGCACCGCCAGTGACCCGCAATCCTTGGCGAGCTGGATTTCGATGTGGAATTCGCGCGAGATCGCGTCGCAGGCCGCCTCGATGCCGGTGTTGAGCACTTCGACCATGATCAACAGCAGAACCGCGCCGATCAAAAGGGCATAACCGCGCCAGGAGACCGAAATGAACCAGCCGGCCGGCAGCGCCAGCGCGAGCAACAGCAGCTCCTGCTGGAATGCCTTTTCGTGAGCGGCCAACTTGCGGAAGGCCCGAACCGAATTGATGAAAGCGTCAATCAGCCGCTGCATGCCCAGCCCCGTTTCGAGTCACGGTGAGGGGATATCGCAACGGCGGGATCAAGGGAATAAGGCAGCCGCCCCAAAATTCATCCGTCGGCGACCTTTATCGACGGCGTCGATTTCTCGAACTGCGGCAGCCCATCCTCGATCGAATAGTAATCGCCTTTGTCGCCGACGAAGATGTGGCTTTCCGCCGTGAGGCCGCTCGGCCTCTCGAAGGACCCGGCCATGATGGAAATCGTATCCAGTTCATTGTGCTTCCAGAAGAGCAGCGAGCCGCAGGTCCGGCAGAAGCCGCGTTTCGCCACATCGGAAGCACCGTACCAGTTGAGCGCTTCGGACCCTTCTATGACGATATCGGCATCCCTGGAGGCGGTAGCCGCGACGAAATGGCCGGTCTGCCGGCGACATTGCGAGCAGTGGCAATAGACGACGCCGCGCAACGGGCCACTCGTCCTGAAACGCACCGCCCCGCACAGGCATGATCCGCTGTGGTTGTCGTCCATTTCCGGCCTCCTTCGACCATCCTCTGATCCATTGCCGGCCAGAATTTCAGGTTTGAAATGGCTGGGCGCAGGCAAATGCGACACCGAAGCGACGCGTTTCAAAAGCTGCGCCTCACACGACCCTACATCCTGAGGTAGCAGAGACATCGAGGAAATGCAGGCCATTAAGGAAACTTTAGCGCAACTGCATCTATGTTTCCTGCAAGCGAAGGTCGTGTTGGGGACGCGCCGTCGCACGCAATTCCGATTCAAATCCCCAAGTTAGCGACTCCCGGCGGTGGCAGGTCTCCGGTCGCACTGAAGGGGCAGTGAAACTGAACATGCAGCCGGCAGCCGTTCCGACCGACAGGAATACCGACATCGCCAGCACCGTCGTGGCGACGATGCGGCAGCTCGGCGTGCTTGGCCTGCCCCGCAACTATGAAATCTTCTACGAGGCGCTCAGCGGCAGCAATCACGAACTCAGCCTTGCCGTCGTCTCGTTGAGCAACCGACCGACCCAGGAGGACCTCGACGGCATCGGGCGCACCTTCTTCCCCCAGCATCACGGACCGGCCATCGTCGAGCATGCCCGCGAGATGGTCGCCAAGGAGCTCGAGGACATCGCCGCGCTGTTGCGCAGCGAGCGCTCGCATATCGAGAAATACGGCCGTCTCCTCGACGAAACCTCGAGCGGCCTGAGCAATCGCAGCTTGCTTTCGCAGGAACTCCTGCAGAAGATCGCCAGCGCAATGTCGGCCGCCACCAGCTCGACGATCGATCATGGCCGCCAGATCGCCAGCACGCTCAGCGAAAAGACGGCCGAGCTTGAAAGCGTCAAGTCGAAGCTCGAGGAATATAAGCGGCTTGCCGACACCGATCCGCTGACGCAGCTGTGGAACCGACGCGCCTTCGACAAGGAGATCACCCGGATCTACAACAGCAATCGCGGCATCCTGTTCAACGCCTTGATCCTTGCCGATATCGATCATTTCAAGGACATAAACGATCGTTACGGCCATCCGGTCGGCGACAGGATCCTGCAGATCATCGCCGAGATCTTCCAGTCCAGCGTGCGTTCTGACATGTTCGTCGCGCGCACCGGCGGCGAGGAATTCGCCTTTATTGTCGAAGGCGCCAGCGAGGATGCCACCTACGAGATCGCCGAGCGCATCCGCGCGCTGATCGAGCAGACCCCATTCACCAGCAGCCAGACCGGCATGAATTACGGCACCGTCACCGTATCGCTGGGCATCTGCATGGCCTCGGAGGCGGAAAATCCCGAGGATCTCTACACCAAGGCGGACCGGGCGCTTTACCGCTCCAAGGTCGGCGGCCGCAACCGCGTGACAAGGCACTCGGCCACGGCCGGCCGGGCCGGCAAAGGCTGGCTGCTTTACAAGAAAGACTGACATCACCCTTTCCAGAAGAATTTTTGTGGACTATATTTTCCACAGAAATGAAGGGGTGCGCTTATGCAACGTCCAGTCGCGGCCGCGACGGCGGCCGAAAACGCCGTCATCACCAAGGCCACGCTGCGCGCGGCCGACCTGCTCGACATCACCGCCAGGACGCTCGCTTTGGTGATCGGCGTGTCGGAGGCAACGGTCTCGCGCATGCGCAAACAGGAGTTCCTGCTCGAACGCGGCACCAAGCCCTTCGAGCTGGCGGTGCTGTTCGTGCGCCTGTTCCGCTCGCTCGACGCCATCGTCGGCGGCGACGAGACTGTGGCGCGGGCATGGCTGAGGAACCCCAACATCACGCTCGACGGCACGCCGCTCGAGAAAATCCTGACCATTGCCGGACTTGTCGATGTCATTGCCTATCTGGACTCCCGGCGCGCTCTCGTCTGAGGCCGTCAGGCTCGAAGGCAAATACTGGCGCATGGTGGAGGCGCAGCACCGCGTGTCGACCCTCAAGCTGGTCGACACGCTCGACGAGCAGTCGCTGCTCGAGGACCTCGTCGAGGACACCAAGCCACATATCCCGCTGGAATGCCGCCACCTCCACTATCTGCTGGCGACGCCTTTCCGCTACGGCTCCGTCTATCCATACGGCTCGCGCTTCCGTCGCGCGGGCAAGACGAAAGGCGTCTACTACGCGGCCGAGACAGTGCTGACGGCGGTGGCAGAGATGGCCTTCTACCGCTTGCTGTTCTTTGCGGAGTCGCCGGCGACGCCATGGCCGAACGATGCGGCGGAATACACTGCCTTCGCCGCCGCGATCAAATGCGGGCGCGCGATCGACCTGACGCGGCCGCCGCTCGATCGGGATGAGAAGGCCTGGACGCTGCCCACCGATTACACCGCCTGTCAGGCGATCGCCGATGTCGCGCGCGAAGCCGAGATGCAGGCGATCCGCTATCGCTCGGTGCGCGATCCCAAGGGCGCCAACATCGCTTTGTTGACGTGCAAGGGCTTTGCCAAGGCCAGGCCGCTGGAGCCGCAGACCTGGCGTATCCGGATCGGCTCTTTCGGCCTGCAGGCGATCTGCGAGTTCCCCGACAAGCGGCTGGAATTCTCACGCACCGCTTTTGCCGATCCGCGACTCGCCGGCATGCGGTGGGAACGCGGCCATTGAGTTCGGAAAACTCTCTCGAGATTCAGGACGGGCCGGCAGTTAGCTATGCCAGTATATTGACCGCCCGCGCCGCCACCAGCGCGATCGTCAAGAGCGAGATCATCGCTTCGGCCATCATCAGGAGCTTTGCACGCTGCGTGAGCGGCAAGGTGTCGGTCGGCGAGAAGGCGGTGGCGTTGGTGAAAGCCAGGAAGAAATAGTCCACAAAGCCCGGCAGCCAGCCTTGTATCTCGCGATCTGGCAGCGTCATCTGCGGGAACAGGAAGTCGGCCTGCGCGCGCTCGACCAGGCCACAGGTCGGCGGCCCGCCCCTATCCGTGCTCCAGAACCATAGAGCAAAGACGATCACATTGGTGACCCAGATGTTGAGGGCATCGACAAGCAGCGTGGTGCCGGCGCCGGCGCGCCCTTCAAGCAGCGCACGCACCAGGAAGACCAGCGATCCGCAATTCATGATGCTGATGACGCCGGTCATCACCAATGCCGTGCGGCGGATGTAGAGGCGCAATTGGCCGATCGCGTACCAATGCTCGTGGTCGACCGCCTTCTGGGTCCGCATCTGCGTCCAGGCTGTCGCCACCGACAAGGGCACCAGCAGCGCCGCCTCGACGGTCGGGGCCAGCCAGCGCGGACCGAAGGACAGGTTGTTGATGACCAAAAGCTGAAGGCAGATGACGACGAGAACCGCCGCGCGCGCCGACCAGAAGTCGAGCCCGCGATGATGGATGACGGCGTGCTGGTGACGCATGGAGACACCCCGTATGGCTAGGACCGCGGCGCCTTGGGAGGCGACCGGCTCAACCAACATTCAGCCGGCCACGGTTCCGCCCGAAGCGCCGGCGACGGGTTCCATCGCGATCTTGGTTTTACAATGTTGCGGCAGCATACATTTTCGTAAGCTTTTGCTATCGGACTGTTCAGAAATCCGCCGGTGTGATTTTAGGCCCGCATGTCGAGAACCAGCGAATCCGTTGATCTTTGGCCGCTGGCAGCCGCCGCGGAAGGCAATGCGCCTTCGATCTGGAACGGACTGATCCGGCATCCATGGCGATTGCTGGCGCTTTTGTGCCTCACGCAGATCGCTTGCTGGACCGTCATGCCGGCGCTCGTCAACGTTGGGCCGCCATACGACGTCGTCGAGGGATTCATGTGGGGCCGCGAGTGGGTTCTGCTGACCTATAAACACCCGCAGCTGCCCTGCTGGCTGCTTGAGATCAGCCATCTCCTGACCGGCTCGTTCCGCTGGCCGCAATATATGCTTTCGCAACTGCTGGTCTCGACCACGTTCGTCCTGGTCTACCTTCTCGCGCGCGACATCATGGGGTCGACCCGCGCTCTCGCCGCGGTATTGCTGATGCCCTCGATCTACTTCTTTGGCTGGCCGACCCCGCAATTCAACCACGACTATGCACAGATGCCTTTCTGGGCCGGTATCTCATGGCTGTTGTGGCGCGCGGCGCGCGACGGACGGCCCGGCTTGTGGCTCGCCCTCGGCGTCGTCTCCGGCATGGGACTTGACGCCAAGTTCTCGACGGCTTTGCTGCTGGTTTTCGGCGGCATCTGGCTCTTATACGATAGCCGTGCCCGAAGCCGGCTCGCCACCCCATGGCCGTGGCTTGGCCTTGCGGTTTTCCTTGGCATCGCCGCGCCCCTGGCGGTCGAGCTTCTCCGACTCGATTTCCTGCCGTTGACCTATGCCGCGCATCGCAACGAATGGGTGCTCGCCCACCGCGCCCGGCTTTACTATATCGGCGTTCAGCTTGCCGCGCTTTCCGCCGTTCCCGTCGTTCTTGCCCTTTCCGGCCTGCTGCGGCGGCGAGCAACCCCCGGGCAAGAACCCCTGCAGCCCCACCCGGCTCCCGAGCGGCGCGCTATTATCTACCTGGCATGGATGGGCCTGGGGCCGGCACTCCTCATCATGATCGCCTCGCTGCTCACAGGCACCGGCGAGTCCTGGGGCGCGACGATGTACAATCTCGTGGGCGCCCTAGTGATCGCGCTCCTGGGTCACCGGCTGGGAGCAAAGGAATTGCGCCGGTTGACGGTGCTGGCCCTGCTATGCGTGGTCGCCGTGTCGAGCGCCTACGCTGTCACCCGCTGGACCGGCTGCAACGTCCGCGGTCGCCTGCAGCCGATGTGCTGGCCGGCGCAATCGATCTCGCGGACGGCCGAGACGATATGGCATGAGGCGGTGCCCGGGCCGTTGGGCATTGTCGGCGGCGAAGACGGCGTGGCCAGGCTTGCCGGGCTGGAAGCCGCGGACCAGCCTTCCATCTTCACGGCTCTCGACAGGCGCCTCGCACCATGGATCACGGACCAGCGCCTGCGGGATCAGGGAATGCTGCTGGTGTGGCCGAAAGGCTGGCCACTCACCCCGCGACAATTGGCCTGGACCGAGGGCCTGCCGGTCAAGACCGTGTCTTTCGACTGGTCGCTCAGGGCGCCGCCCCTGGAGATCAACTTTGCCGTCATTCCACCCGGCAGATCGAGTTTCCCGGCAGACCCGCCCGGGCCGCCCGACCCGGAATGACCGGCCAGGCTTGATCCGCCCGCCTGAATTGAAAAGGCGCCGGTTTCGCCGGCGCCTCCAATAATCCAGCGCCAGGCGCAGCTCAGGCGTTGGCGACCTGCTTGTGCTGGATCGGATGGCTCTTCTTGAGCAGGTCCGAGACCAGGAAGGCGAGCTCGATCGCCTGATCGGCGTTAAGGCGCGGATCGCAATGGGTATGATAGCGGTCGTGCAGATCCTCGGCCGTGATGGCGCGGGCGCCGCCCGTGCATTCGGTGACGTTCTTGCCGGTCATCTCGACATGGATGCCACCCGGATGCGTGCCTTCGGCGCGGTGCACCTCGAAGAAGGTCTGTACTTCCTTGAGGATGCGGTCGAACGGCCGCGTCTTGTAACCCGCCGCCTCGATCGTGTTGCCATGCATCGGATCGGACGACCATACGACGTTGCGGCCTTCCTTCTTCACCGCCCGCACCAGCTTCGGCAGGTGCTCGGCCACCTTGTCGGAGCCGAAGCGCGCAATCAGCGTCAATCGTCCAGGCTCATTCTCTGGATTGAGCAGGTCGATCAATTCCAGCAAACCATCCGGCGTCAGCGAAGGTCCGCATTTCAGGCCAAGCGGGTTCTTGATACCGCGGCAATATTCGACATGGGCATGGTCGGGCTGGCGGGTGCGATCGCCGATCCAGATCATGTGGCCCGAGGTCGCGTACCAGTCGCCGGAGGTGGAATCGACGCGGGTCAGCGCTTCCTCGTAACCGAGCAGAAGTGCCTCGTGACTGGTGTAGAAATCCGTCTCGCGCAGCGCGAAATTGGTTTCCGACGTGATGCCGACCGCGCGCATGAATTCCATCGTCTCGGTGATGCGGTTGGCAAGCGATTCGTATTTCTCGCCCTGGGGGCTGTCGGCGACGAAGCCCAGCATCCAGCGATGCACGTTCTCCAGGCTGGCATAGCCGCCCTGCGCGAAGGCGCGCAGAAGGTTGAGCGTCGCGGCCGACTGGCGGTAGGCCATCTCCTGCCGGGCGGGATCCGGGATGCGCGACCTCGCGTCGAACTCAATGCCGTTGATGATGTCGCCGCGATAGCTCGGCAATGTCACCCCGCCCTTGGTCTCGTTGTCGGAGGAGCGCGGCTTGGCGAACTGGCCGGCAACGCGGCCGACCTTCACCACCGGCTGTGCGCCGGCGAAGGTGAGCACCACCGACATCTGCAGGAAGACGCGGAAGAAGTCGCGGATGTTGTCGGCGCCATGCTCGGCAAAGCTCTCGGCGCAGTCGCCGCCCTGGAGCAGGAAGGCTTCGCCGGCGGCCACCGCCGCCAGTTGCTTCTTCAGCTTGCGCGCCTCACCGGCAAAAACCAGCGGCGGGAACGTGGCGAGCTGGGCTTCCGTCGCCTTAAGCGCGGCAAGATCCGGATAGGCCGGAACCTGCTTGATCGGCTTTTCTCTCCACGAATTCGGCGACCATTTCGTCATCGCTGCACCCAATACTCTTCTCGGCGAGCGCCCTTGCCCGCTATTTTCGCCCCAACAGAGGTCGCGGCTCCTTACACGAAGCCGACTGCCTATTCTAGCCGGGTTTTTCAGCGGTGGCGAATGGGCGGGGTGCTGCTACGCAGCCTTGTCGACCAGCCGCGCCAGCTGCGTCATCACCACGGCGGAGCCCGCCAGCCTCTTCTCCGCGTTCGGCCAGTCGCGAATAAAGACGACACTGTGGTCGGCCCTGATTTTGGCCAGCGAGCCCTGCTCGCCGATGAACTTGACCAGTCCGACCGGATTGGGGAACTCGCGCTTACGGAAATGGATGACGACGCCCTTGGGGCCGGCATCGAGCTTCTCGACATTGGCCTTGCGGCAGAGCGCCTTGATGAAGACGATCTTCAACAGATGCGTCACCTCTTCCGGCAGCGGCCCGAACCGGTCGATCAGTTCCGCGCCAAAGCCGTCGATCTCCTCGGTGGTCTCGAGGTCGCCCAGCCGACGGTAAAGCGCCATGCGGAGCTGCAGGTCCGGCACATAGCTTTCCGGGATCATCACCGCGGTGCCGACCGCGATCTGCGGCGACCAGCCGCCGTCCTGCGCCTCGCCGGTATCCTTCACCTCGGCGACCGCCTCCTCCAGCATCTGCTGGTAAAGCTCGAAACCGACCTCCTTGATATGCCCCGACTGCTCTTCGCCGAGAAGATTGCCGGCGCCACGAATATCGAGATCGTGGCTGGCGAGCTGGAAGCCGGCGCCGAGCGTGTCGAGCGACTGCAGCACCTTCAGGCGGCGCTCGGCCGTATCGGTCAGCTTGCGGTTGGCCGGCAGCGTGAACAGCGCATAGGCGCGCACCTTCGAACGGCCGACACGGCCGCGCAACTGGTAGAGCTGCGCCAGGCCGAACATGTCGGCGCGATGGATGATCAGCGTGTTGGCGGTCGGGATGTCGAGGCCGGATTCGACAATGGTGGTCGACAGGAGCACATCGTACTGCCCGTCATAAAAGGCGTTCATGATGTCGTCGAGCTCGCCCGGCGGCATCTGGCCGTGCGCCACAGCCACCTTCAGCTCCGGCACGGATTCCTTCAGGAAATCATGGATTTCGGCCAGGTCGCTGATGCGCGGCACGACATAGAAGGAATGGCCGCCGCGATAGCGCTCGCGCAGCAGCGTCTCGCGGATGACCAGCGGATCGAAGGGCGAGATGAAGGTGCGCACCGCCATGCGGTCGACCGGCGGCGTGGCGATCAGCGACAGCTCGCGCACGCCGGTCAGCGCCAGCTGCAGCGTGCGCGGGATCGGTGTCGCCGACAGCGTCAGCACATGCACGTCGTTCTTGAGCTCCTTCAGCCGCTCCTTGTGCTTGACGCCGAAATGCTGCTCCTCGTCGATGATCAGAAGCCCGAGGTTCTTGAACGAGATCGAGCTGCCGAGCAGCGCATGCGTGCCGACGACGATGTCGATCGTGCCCTCGGCAATGCCTTTCTTGGTTTCCGCCAGCTCCTTCGAACCGACAAGGCGCGAGGCCTGCGCGATGCGGATCGGCAGGCCGGAAAAACGCTGCGAGAAGGTCTTGAAATGCTGGCGTGACAAAAGCGTCGTCGGCACCACCACCGCGACCTGGAACCCTTCCATCGCCGCGATGAAGGCGGCGCGCAGCGCCACCTCCGTCTTGCCGAAGCCGACATCGCCGCAGACCAGCCGGTCCATCGGCTTGCCGGCGCCGAGATCGTCCATGACGGCATCGATCGCCGTCTGCTGGTCGTCGGTCTCCTCATAGGGGAAGCGCGCGGCGAACTCGCCATAGAGCCCTTCCGCCGGGATCATGGCGGGGGCGGCGCGCATCTGCCGCTCGGCGGCGATGCGGATCAGTTGCCCGGCCATGTCGAGCAGGCGCCGCTTCAGCCGCGCCTTGCGCGCCTGCCAGGCGCCGCCGCCCAGCTTGTCGAGCGTCGCTTCGGCCGAATCCGAACCGTAGCGCGACAGAAGTTCGATGTTTTCGACCGGCAGGAACAGGCGATCGTCGCCGGCATAGTGGATTTCGAGACAGTCATGCGGCGCGCCGACCGCTTCGATGGTGCGCAGGCCGACGAAGCGGCCGATGCCGTGGTCGGCATGGACGACGATGTCGCCGGCGGACAGCGACGAGGCTTCGGCGATGAAATCGGAAGCCTTCTTCTTGCGCTTCGAACGCCGGATCAGCCTGTCGCCGAGGATGTCCTGCTCGGCGACGACGACCAGACCGTCGGTCTCGAAACCGGATTCGAGCGGCAGCACGGCAAGACCCGCCTGCCCCGGCTCGAGCTTTTCGACCTCGGCAAGCGTCGCGACGGTCTTCAGATTGCCGAGATGATGTTCGGCCAGGATCTGGCCGAGCCGGTCGAGCGAACCCTCCGTCCAGCCGGCGACGATGACCCGGCGACGCGCGGCGCGCTCAATGGCAATGTGCTTCACCACCACGTCGAAGACGTTGATGTTCGGGTCGGCGCGCTCCTCGGCGAAGCTGCGGCCGTGCCGAGAGCCGGCATGGAAGACCTTTTTGCCTCCGACATCCGGGGCATCGAACACGGTGAAGTCGATGTCTTCGCGCGGACCGAGCGAAGCCTTGAGATTGTCCGGCGACAGGTAAAGCAGGTCCGGCGCCACCGGCTTGTAGGGCACGGCGTCCTTGAGCGCGCTGTCGGCCTGTTTCCGGCGCGCCTCGTAATGGTCGAGGATCAGCGTGTGCCGCTCGGCCAGCGCCTCATGCGCCAGATGGTCGAACACGATAGGTGCGTCCGGCAGATAGTCGAATACCGTCTCCAGCCGCTCATAAAAGAAGGGCAGCCAGTGCTCCATGCCGGCGAAGCGCCGGCCTTCGCTGACCGCCGCATAAAGCGCGTCGTCGCGCGAGGGCGCGCCGAAAGCCTCGATATAGGAGCGGCGGAAGCGGCTGATCGTCTCGGGCGTCAGCGCCACCTCGCTCATCGCCTGCAGCGACATCGACTTGCGCTGCCCGGTGGTGCGCTGTGTTGCCACGTCGAACACGCGGATCGACTCCAGCGTGTCGCCGAAGAAGTCGAGCCTGAGCGCCTCGCTCCAGCCGGGCGCGAAAAGATCGAGAATGCCGCCGCGCACCGCGAATTCGCCGAGCCCGCGTACCGTCGGCACGCGCTCGAAGCCGGAAATCTCCAGCCGCGCGATCAGCGCGTTCATGTCGATCTGGTTGCCGGGCCTGGCGTGGAAGGTCTGCGCCTCGATCAATTCGGCCGGCGGAATACGCTGCAGCAGCGCATTCGCGGTGGTCAGGATCACGGCGCGATGCGGCTTCTTCGCCAGCGCGATCATGGCGGAAAGCGCGTCGAGCCGCCGCGCCGCGGCATCGGCGCCCGGCGATACGCGATCGTAAGGCAGGCAGTCCCAGGCCGGCAGTTCCAGCACCGGCAGGCCCGGCGCGGCAAAGGCGAGCGCCTCGATGATCGCCGGCAGCCGCTGGCCGTCGCGCGCGACGAACAGCACCGGCTTGTCGGGCGCGATCTCCTGCGCCGTCTGCACCAGGGCGAAGGCTTCGTAGCCGTCGGCGACGCCGTCGACGATGAACTGGCCGGCGCGGCCCTTGGGCAGGCCGATGGAAGGAATGAGGCTCATTCGTTTTTCAAAATGTCATGGTCCGGCGCGACGCCATGATTTTCCGCAGCACCGCGCAATCGATATCGGCGGGAACCGGGTGCTCGCCGGTGACCATCGGCAGGAAATCGGTGTCGGAAATTTCGAGAAGCCTCTCATATTGGTCGATTTCATCGCCGGTCAAGGCGCCGATCTCGGCGTCGGCGAAGGAACCGAGGATCAGGTCCATCTCGCGCATGCCGCGATGCCAGGAGCGGAACAGCAGCTTGCGGCGGCGGGCGTCCAACCCCTCGCTTGATCGCTGTGTTCCGGTCATGGCACGCTATCCTTGTTCGAAGCGGCGCATATAGCGTGGATAGAGACCTGTGTCAGCCTTGCGCTGCCGCTGTCGCGACATAAGCTGACACGATGCGTCCCAGCATCCTCGATCCGTTGTTCGTCCCGATCACTTCGCTCGCCGGCGTCGGCCCGAAGGTCGGCTTGCTGATCGAACGTGTCGTGCCGGCCGATCTCGGCGATCGCGCCGCGCGCGCTGCCGATCTTCTGTTCTTGCTGCCCAACAGCGTGATCGACCGCCGAAATCGGCCCGGCATCGCCCTGTCGGCCGAGGGCCAGATCGTCACGCTCGAAGTGCGGGTCGACCGCCACCAGCCGCCGCCGCGCGGCAACAGGTCGGTGCCGTACCGCGTCTATGCCCATGACGACACCGGCGAGGTCGCGCTGACCTTCTTCCATGCCCACGCCGCCTATCTGCAGAAGATGCTTCCCGAAGGCGAGCGAGTGGTGATCTCCGGCCGCATGGAGTGGTTCAATGGCCGCCCGACCATGGTCCATCCGGACCATATCGCGCCAATCGACGAGGCCGAGGGCCTGCCGCTGGTCGAGCCGGTCTACCCACTCACCGCCGGCCTGTCGGCCAAGGTGCTGCGCCGCGCCATCGGACAGGCGCTGGGCCGCCTGCCGGAACTGCCGGAATGGCAGGACGACGCCTTCATGCGCCGCCATACCCTTCCGTCCTTCGGCGATGCGCTCGCCCGCATCCATTATCCCAAGGACCCGATCGACGTTGCCATCGAGGGATCGGCCTGGCGCCGGCTTGCCTATGACGAGCTGCTGGCCGGCCAGGTGTCGCTGGCGCTGGTGCGGGCCAGAATCCGCCGCCTCTCGGGCCGGCCACTCGTCGGCGACGACTGCATCGTCGAGAAGCTGCGCGCCGCGCTGCCCTACAGGCTCACCCCCAGCCAGGAATTCGCGCTCGGCGAGATCAACGCCGATCTCGCCGATCCCGAACGCATGCTGCGCCTGCTGCAAGGCGATGTCGGCTCCGGCAAGACGGTAGTGGCGCTGCTCGCCATGGCGCGCGCCGTCGAGGCCGGCGGCCAGGCGGCGCTGATGGCGCCGACCGAAATCCTGGCGCGCCAGCATCTGGCGACCATCGCGCCACTGGCCGAGAAAGTCGGCTTGCGCCTCGCAATACTCACCGGGCGCGAGAAGGGCCGCGAGCGCACTGAGACGCTTGCAGGCCTTGCCAGCGGCGCGATCGACATCGTCGTCGGCACGCATGCGCTGTTCCAGGAAACGGTGACATTCCACGACCTTGTGCTGGCAGTCATCGACGAGCAGCATCGGTTCGGCGTCCACCAGCGCCTGGCCATCACCGCCAAGGGCGATGCGTCGGATATGCTGGTGATGACGGCAACGCCGATCCCGCGCACGCTGGTGCTCACCGCCTTCGGCGACATGGATGTCTCGAAGCTCACCGAGAAACCCGCCGGGCGCCAGCCGATCCGCACCGTGACCCTGCCGATGGAGCGGCTGGATGAACTGGTGGGCCGCATGCTTGATGCCGTCGCCGATGGCCAGAAAATCTATTGGATCTGCCCGCTGGTCGAGGAATCCGAGGAAATGAAACTAATGTCGGCGGAGGATCGCTTTGCTTCGCTGAAACCGCTGTTCGGCGGCCGGATAGGCCTTGTGCATGGCCGCATGAAAGGCGCGGAGAAGGACGAGGCGATGCGCGCCTTCAAGGACGGTGAGACACGCATCCTGATCGCCACCACCGTCATCGAAGTCGGCGTCGACGTGCCTGATGCGACCATCATGGTGATCGAGCATGCGGAGCGCTTCGGCCTTGCGCAGTTGCACCAGTTGCGCGGCCGCGTCGGACGCGGCGACAAGCCCTCCTCCTGCGTGCTGCTCTACAAGGACCCGCTCGGCGAGACTGCAAAGCGCCGGTTGTCGGTGATGCGCGAGACGGAGGACGGCTTCAAGATCGCCGAGGAAGATCTGAAACTGCGCGGCGAAGGCGAATTGCTGGGCACGCGCCAATCCGGCACGCCTGGCTTCCAGGTGGCGCGCCTCGAATTCCATGCCGACCTGCTGGAAGCGGCTCGCGACGACGCGCGGCTGATCCTGTCGCGCGACCCGGAACTGCAGTCCGAACGCGGCGAGGCGCTGCGCCTGTTGCTTTACCTGTTCGGTCGCGACGAGGCGGTACGGCTGCTGCGCGCCGGCTGAGCGCCAAGCGGCGGGTTGGCGAGACCACCTTCGACGGGTTCGCCATTCAGCGTCACCAGCTTTGCCTTGACTTCAGGAGCCACCATGCCTGCCGAGACGATCAGCTTGGCGCCGTCCTCGATCGACATGTCGAGCAGCACGATCTCGGATTTGTGCACATACATCAGGAAACCGGTGGTCGGGTTGGGCGTGCAGGGCATGAACACCGCGATCAGCGGATCGCCATCCTGGTCGAGCTTCTGGTTGATCTCGGTTTCCTTCTCGCTGGCGACGAAAACCAGCGACCAGACACCCTTGCGCGGATACTCGACCAGCCCGACCTGGCGGAACATGTCGCCCTTGTTCGACAGCACGGTCTCGAAAATCTGCTTCAGAGAGCCATAGATGCCGCGCACCAGCGGCATGCGGCCGAGCAGCCGCTCGCCGAAATTGACGATGGCGCGGCCGACGATGTTGGCGGTCAGGAAACCGATCAGCGTGATCAGCACGAGCGCCACGATCAGCCCGAAGCCCGGAACCGGGAACGGCAGGTAGGTGTCGGGATTGTAGCGGCCCGGAATGTAGGGCTTCACCCAGGAATCGACCCAGCCGATGAGCGACCAGGCGATATAGGCCGTGATCGCCAGCGGCGCGCAGACGACGAACCCCGTCAGGAAGTAATTCCTCAGCCGGGTCATGCCAGAGGTCTTCAGGGCGTCGGACATGGGGCTCACCGCGGCGCATGTTGCAGCGCAGAGATTAGTGAACCGCGAGCCGGTTTGGAACTATGAAGTTTTTAGAATCTACGCCGGAGCGAACGCCGCATAACCCCGCTATTCCACCGTCACCGATTTCGCCAGATTGCGCGGCTGGTCGACGTCGGTGCCCATGAACACGGCGGTGAAATAGGCGAGCATCTGGATCGGCAGCGCGTAGATGATCGGCGAAATGATCTCCGGCACCTCGGGCAGGATGATCGTCTCCATCGTCTTGATGCCGGCCTGCGCCGCGCCCTTGGCGTCGGTGATCAGGATGATCTTGCCGCCGCGTGCCGCCACTTCCTGCATGTTCGACACGGTCTTTTCGAAGATGCGGTCATGCGGCGCGATGACGATCACCGGCATGTTCTCGTCGATCAGCGCGATCGGCCCGTGCTTGAGCTCGCCGCCGGCATAGCCCTCGGCGTGGATGTATGAGATTTCCTTGAGCTTTAGCGCGCCTTCCATGGCCAGCGGGAAATTGGTGTCGCGGCCGAGATAGAGCACATCCTTGTAGCGCGACAGCTCGCGCGAGATGCGCTCGATCTGTTCGTCGAGCTTCAGCACCTGGGTGGCGAAACGCGGCGCTTCGGAAAGCTCACGCACCAGCTGCTTTTCCTGATCGGGCGAGATCGTGCCGCGCGCCACGCCCGCGCGCACCGCCAGCGCCGCCAGAACCGACAGCTGGCAGGTGAACGCCTTGGTCGAGGCGACGCCGATCTCCGGACCGGCAAGCGTCGGCAGCACGACGTCGGATTCGCGCGCCATGGTCGATTCCCGCACATTGACGACGGCGCCGATCTTCATGCCGGCCTGGCGGCAATAGCGCAGCGAGGCAAGCGTGTCGGCGGTCTCGCCCGACTGCGAGATGAAGAAGGCCGCGTCATTGGCCGAAAGCGGCATCTCGCGGTAGCGGAACTCGGAAGCGACATCGATATCGACGGGCAATCGCGCGTAGCGCTCGAACCAGTATTTCGAGATCAGCCCGGCGAGATAGGCGGTGCCGCAGGCTGAGAGCGCCAGCCGGCCGATCCTGGCGAAGTCGAACGGCAGGTCGAGCGGCTTCGACTGGCCGGAAACGAAATCGACGTAATGCGCCAGCGTGTGCGAGATCACCTCCGGCTGCTCATGGATTTCCTTTTCCATGAAATGCCGGCGGTTGCCCTTGTCGACCATGAAGCTGGTCGACAGCGACTGCTGGCGCTTGCGGTCGACCTTGTTGCCGTCGATGTCGTAGATGGTCACGCCTTCGCGGCGCACGACTGCCCAGTCGCCGTCCTCGAGATAGGTGATCGAGTTGGTGAAGGGCGCCAGTGCGATCGCGTCGGAGCCCAGAAACATCTCGCCATCGCCATGGCCAACAGCCAGAGGCGGACCGTTGCGGGCGCCGACGATCAGGTCCTCGTCCCCCTGGAACATGATCGCCAGGGCGAAGGCGCCGGACAGCCGCTTAAGCGCCGCATGCGCGGCTTCCACCGGCTTCAGTCCCTTGGCTAGCTCGCGCGCCACCAGATGCGCCACGACCTCGGTGTCGGTCTGCGAGGCGACTTTGTAGCCGTCGCGGGTGAGTTCGTCGCGCAGCTCGGCGAAATTCTCGATGATGCCATTGTGGACGATGGCAACGCCGTTGGAAAAATGCGGATGCGCGTTGGTCTCGTTGGGCACGCCGTGCGTTGCCCAGCGCGTGTGGCCGATGCCGATCGTGCCGTCGAGCGGCTCGTCCTTCAGCCGGCGTTCGAGGTTGATGAGCTTGCCTTCGGCGCGGCGGCGTCCGAGCTCGCCCTTCTCGATGGTGGCGACACCGGCCGAGTCATAGCCGCGGTATTCAAGCCGCTTCAGCGCGTCGACGATGAGCGGCGCGACCTGCGAATGGCCGACGATTCCAACGATACCGCACATGCGATAACCCCCGATTCCCAGCGGAAAACCCGGCGTTGTCTAGGGGTTGCCGGCCTGCCGCGAAAGTCACTTTGCGTTTCGTTCCGTGTCAGCGGAACGGTCTTTTGCTCCATGCACCATGCCAGACGGCGCTTGCAATCCAGTTACCTGAACCGCTCGGGTTTTCCGGACCCTGGTTTCCGCTCGTTCATATCTGATCGAGCCGCGGCTGCGTCCCTTCAGGAAGCGTTGAAACGCTATTCCGCCGCTGCCTTCTTCCTTGCCGCTGCGGCCGAGGCGAAGCGCTCGCGCAATTCCTTGCCCTTGCCGGGGATCGTCTTCTGGCGGGCACGGCCGAAAGCCAGCGCATCGTCGGGCACGCTTTCGGTGATCACGCTGCCCGAGGCGATATAGCCGCCCTTGCCGATCGAGACCGGTGCCACCAGCGAGGAATTCGAACCGACAAAGGCGCCTTCGCCGATATCGGTGAAGAATTTCGAGTAGCCGTCGTAATTGCAGGTGATGGTGCCGGCGCCGATATTGGCCCCGGCCCCCACGCGCGCGTCGCCGATATAGGTCAGGTGGTTGACCTTGGCGCCTTCTTCCACTGTCGACTGCTTGACTTCGCAGAAATTGCCCACCTTGGCCTTTTTCCTGAGGTCGGCACCGGGCCGCAGCCGCGCGAACGGCCCGACCTCGCAATTCTCCGCGATGGTGGCGCCCGTCATATGGCTAAAAGCATGGATCGTGGCGCCGGTGGAAATCTTGACGCCCAGGCCAAACCACACATTCGGCTCGACGATCGTGTCGGCGCCGATCTCGGTGTCGTGCGAGAAATAAACGGTTTCGGGCGCGATCAGCGTAACGCCGGACAGCATTGCCTCGCGTCGCCGGCGCGCCTGCCAGATCGCTTCCGCCTCGGCAAGCTCGGCGCGATTGTTGATGCCGAGCGCATTTTCGAAGCTTGCCTCGGTGGCAACCACGTCGAGCCCTTCCGCGCCGGCGATCTCGACGATGTCGGTCAGGTAGAATTCGCCCTTGGCGTTGTCGTTGCCGACTTTGTCGAGCAAGCGAAGCGCATGCTTGCCCGCCACCGCCATCATGCCGGCATTGCAGAAGCCGATCTTCTTCTCCTCCTCCGAGCAGTCCTTTTCCTCGCGGATGGCGACCAAGTGGCCATCTTTCTCGATCAGCCGGCCATAGCCGGTCGGGCTGGGCGGCCGAAAGCCGATCACAGCTACTGCAGCGCCCTCCGCGAGCTTCTGCCGCGCCGCGGCCAGAGCTTGCGCATCAATCAAAGGCGTATCGCCGAACATGACGAGGATGTCGTCGTAACCCTTTGATATCGCTTCGCGGGCGGCAAGAACGGCATGCGCTGTGCCGAGCCGCTTCTCCTGCACGAAAGTCTCCGCCTTCGGCGCGAATTTCTGTGCCGCCTTGCGCATCTCGTCGGCGCCGTGGCCGATCACCAGCGCCAGACCGGTAGTCCCAGCCGCCTCGGCGGCCTTCACGACATGCGCGACCATCGGCAGGCCGGCAATGGCATGCAGCACCTTCGGCATGGCGCTTTTCATGCGCGTGCCCTCGCCGGCGGCGAGGATGACGGACAGGCAGGTTCTCTGGTTCATGGATGGCAACCGTATGAAAGGGCTTGAATCAATGCATGTTAGCAGCCGGGTGATGCTGCACCAATGCGGTTAAATTCCGGTGAGACGGCGGAGCGAAGTCTCCAGGCGCGGATGTCCGGTGAAGTTCCAGATACAAAAGCACCGCCGCGGTGGCGTCAGCCGGTTACATAGGCCAGGAAATATCCCCGGCCTGCTGGGAGTGCTGTGTCAGCATCGGCGGAGGCTGCGCGAGCGTGTCGTCGGCTCTCTGTTGGCGGAGGCGACTCGAACGCTCAACGCCTCGAAAGCGGGATAGCGAATTCTCGTGAAGGCAAGGTCAAGCTGCGTTTCCGTTCCATATCGGCGGAGACTGGGAGAGATGGATACCATGCGCGTGGCGCGTCTGGAAGTTGGCAGGACATGGACGCGGGGCGGCCCGCGTGCAGGCGTATGGCCGAGCACGCAGCGCCACCTCGCAGCGATCCTGGCTTGCGACGTGGTCGGCTACTCGCGCCTGATGGAGCGCGACGAGCGTGGCACGCTCGAGCGGCTCAAGACCTACCGCAAGGATCTCCTCGAACCGCTGGTCTCCGAGCACCACGGTCGGATCGTCAAGCTCACCGGCGACGGTATGCTGTGCGAGTTCGCGAGCGTCGTTAACGCCGTGACCTCGGCGATGGCGATCCAGCAGGCCTTGGCGGAGCACGAGTCCGAGACGCCCGAGGAAGAGCGGATTCGCTTCCGCGTGGGCGTCAATCTCGGGGACGTGGTCTGCGAGGAGGACGGTGACATCTACGGCGACGGAGTCAATATCGCCGCCCGCCTCGAAAGCGTCGCCGATCCAGGCACCGTGGTCGTCTCGGGTACCGCCTACGACCACCTTCAGGGCAAGCTCGACTGCGGCTTCACGCCGCTTGGCGACCTGCGCCTCAAGAACATCGAGCGGCCCGTGCGCGCTTACCGCGTCGAGGCCGACGCCAGCGCTGCACCGCCTCCCCTGCCCGAGAAACCCTCGATCGCGGTTCTGCCCTTCACCAACATGAGCGGCGACCCCGACCAGGAATACTTCGCCGACGGGCTGGTGGAAGACATCATCACGGGATTGAGCCGGGTGGACTCCTTCTTCGTGATCGCCCGAAACTCGTCCTTCACCTACAAGGGCCGGGCGGTGGACCTGCGCCAGGTCGGGCGCGAGCTGGGCGTCCGCTACGTGCTTGAAGGCAGCATCCGCCGTGCAGGTTCGCGGGTTCGCATCAGTGGGCAGTTGGTGGACGCGATCAGCGGGCACCATGTCTGGGCCGACCGCTTCGAGGGCGATATGTGCGACATCTTCGACCTGCAGGACCAGGTGACCGAGAGCGTCGTCGGCGCTGTCGAGCCGAGCATCCGGCTGGAGGAAATCAAGCAGGCGCGCATGAAGCCGACCGACTACATGAGCGCCTACGACCTCTACCTTCGCGCGCTGCCGCGCTTCTACAGCATGACCCGCGAAGGCTTTGCCGACGTGCGTCGGCTCACCAACGAGGCGCTCAGCATTGACCCTGGCTTCAACTTGGCGAAGGCACTCGGCGCCTATATCCGCAGCATCTCCGTGAGCCAGTGCTGGCACGAGCCCGACGATACCAGAGTCGCCACGCGCATGGCGCGCGAGGTACTGGCGGAAGCGCGCGACGACCCCACGAGCCTGCGCTTCGCCGCGCAGGTGATTGCCTACAGCGCGAAGGACTACGAGATGGCGCTGGCCACTATCGAACGATCCCTGCGGCTCAATCCCAATTCGGCGCAGGGCCATACGAGCTGCGGCTGGGTCAACGCACATTCCGGCCGCCCGCTCGTCGCGATCGATCATTTTCATAGGGCAATGCGGCTGAGCCCGGTCGATCCCGAGAAGGGCATCGCGCTCTCGGGCATCGGCATGAGCTACCTGATGCTCGAGCGCTACGAGGAAGCGCTGGCATGGGGTGAACGCGCGCTGCACGAGATGCCGAACTACGGCTCCTCGCACCGGGTGGTGATCATGGCGCTGGTCAAACTCAATCGGTTGGATGAGGCGCGGGCGGCGGCGCAGCGGCTGATGGAGGCGTTCCCGACCTACACGCTCACCCTGCAAAGACAGATCAACCCATGGCAGGACAAGGTGTTCGGCGAGCGTTACGTCGAGGCCTTGGGCGCCGCCGGCGTGCCGGAGTGATCGTCGCGCATAAAATGGCAGCGGCTACCCCAGCCGTCCCAGCACCGGGAAATTCTCCAGCAGCCAGTAGGACGCGCTCTGCACGCCGCCCGTGAGGAAAAACACGCCGGCAACGACCAGCAGCGCGCCGATGCCCTTCTCGACGCGGCCGAGATGGACGCGGAATTTGCCGAGGAAGCGCATGAAGGCGCCGGAAAACAGCGCCGCGATCAGAAACGGAATGCCGAGCCCGAGCGAATAGGCGGCGAGCAGCAGCGCGCCCTCGCCCACCGTCTCGCGCCCGCCGGCGAGCGTCAGGATCGGCCCCAGCACCGGGCCGATGCAGGGCGTCCAGCCGAAGGCGAAGGCGAGCCCCATGACATAGGCGGCGACCATGTTTGCGGGCTTGCCCTGCGACTGGAAGCGCGCCTCGCGCGACAACAGCGGAATGCGCAATATGCCCAGAAAATTCAGTCCCATGATGATGATGAGCGCGCCAGCCGCCATCGCCAGCGGCTCCTGCCAGACCCGCAGCAGCCTGCCGATGGTCGAGGCGCCGGCGCCGAGCGCGACGAACACCGTGGAGAAGCCGAGCACGAAAGCGAGCGAGGCATAGAGCAGCGCGCCGCGCGTGCCTTCCCGCGCCGTCACGCCATGATTGCCGCGGAAATCGTCGACCGACACGCCGGCCATGTAACAGAGATAGGGCGGCACCAGCGGCAGCACGCAAGGCGACAGGAACGAAATCGCCCCCGCCCCGACCGCGCTGACATAGCCGATATCCAATGCCATCCAATGAGTCCCGATTGTGCTGGCGTCGATATAGCGATGCGGGCGTGCGCCTGCCAATCCCCATTGTGTGGCACGTCGCCGCTTCGCCAAAGGAAGAAACGGACTCCACAACGCGTTGACCGAACGAGCGCGCGACTGCCGCGCGCTCGTTCAGGGAGATTTATCATGAAAATGATCGCACTCGGGTTTGCCGCCCTTCTGCTCGGCACCGCCGCGTCCCAGGCCGCCGAGGCCTGGAAGGAAGCCGAAGTGGGCGGCACCAAGATCTACACCGACGCCAAGGGCATGACGCTCTACACTTTCGACAAGGACGAGAAGGGCAAGTCCAACTGCTATGACAAATGCGCCGCCAACTGGCCGCCGCTGAAAGCCAAGGCGACCGCAAAGACCGAAGGCGAATGGTCTGTCGTCAAGCGCACCGACGGCACCCATATGTGGGCCTATGACGGCAAGCCGGTCTACACCTTCGTCAAGGACAAGAAGGCTGGCGACATGACCGGCGAAGGCGTCGCCGGAGCCTGGCACGTCGTCAAGGCTGATTGAGCTCGCCTCGGTGAGCGATCCGGCTGCCGGGTTCCTTGATCCGGCAGCCAGTCATCTTTCCGCCGGTCGTCGCCGGTTCGGGGCGCGCACGCCTCCATCGCCAAAAAAGTGATCTTTGCCATACACTCTAAGAGTGTATCGTCGGCAGCCGCTTCCCAAATTGGCCGCTTCCCCTTGACCGATTGCAAAAGCACGGCCATGTGAGCGACGAAAAGAGTGGGATTTCGTCGTGCGTCGCGGAGTTCTTCCGCCACCTCACAGCTGATTAAAGAGACCTCATGGACGTCGTCGTCGTCGAATCGCCGGCCAAGGCGAAGACAATCAACAAATATCTGGGCAAGAACTATAAGGTTCTGGCCTCGTTCGGCCATGTCCGCGATCTGCCGGCCAAGGACGGCTCGGTGCGCCCGGACGAGGACTTTGCCATGTCCTGGTCGGTCGACACCGCGTCCGGCAAGCGCCTCGCCGACATCGCCAAGGCGGTCAAGGACGCTGACGGCCTGATCCTCGCCACTGACCCGGATCGCGAGGGCGAGGCGATTTCATGGCATGTGCTGGAAGTCCTGAAGCAGAAACGCGCGCTGAAGGACAAGCCGGTCAGCCGCGTCGTCTTCAACGCCATCACCAAGGCCTCGGTGCTCGATGCGATGGCCAATCCGCGCCAGATCGACGCGCCGCTGGTCGACGCCTACCTCGCCCGCAGGGCGCTCGACTATCTCGTCGGCTTCACGCTGTCGCCGGTGCTATGGCGCAAGCTGCCGGGCGCCCGTTCCGCCGGCCGCGTGCAGTCGGTGGCGCTTCGCCTGGTCTGCGACCGGGAATCCGAGATCGAGCGCTTCATCCGCGAGGAATACTGGCAGATCGCCGCCATCCTCAAAACGCCGCGCAACGATAGCTTCGAGGCGCGGCTCACTGCCTTTGCCGGCAAGAAGCTGCAAAAACTCGACATCGCCAACAAGGCGCAGGCCGATGACATCAAGGCGATGCTGGAAGGCGCGACCTTCAAGGCATTGTCGGTCGAGGCCAAGCCGACAAAACGCAATCCCGGCCCGCCCTTCACCACCTCGACGCTGCAGCAGGCCGCCTCCTCCGGGCTGGGCTTCTCGGCGACGCGCACCATGCAGGTGGCGCAAAAGCTCTACGAAGGCATGGATATCGGCGGCGAGACCGCCGGCCTCATCACCTATATGCGAACCGACGGCGTGCAGATGGCGCCCGAAGCGATCGAGGCCGCCCGCAACGCCATCGTCAGCGAATTCGGCGCGAAATACCTGCCGGAGAAGCCGCGTTTCTACACCACCAAGGCCAAGAACGCCCAAGAAGCCCACGAGGCGATCCGCCCGACCGATTTCCGCCGCACGCCGGCTTCCGTTCGGCAATATCTCGACGCCGACCAGGCCCGCCTCTACGAGCTGATCTGGAAGCGCGCCATCGCCAGCCAGATGCAGCCGGCCGAGATCGAGCGCACCACGGTCGAGATCGAGGCGGTCAACGGCGCCCGCACCGCCGAGCTGCGCGCGGTCGGCTCGGTCGTCCGCTTCGACGGCTTCATCGCCGCCTATACCGACCAGAAGGACGAGGACGCGGAAGACGAGGAGAGCCGCCGCCTGCCCGAGATCCGCTCCGGCGAGCAGCTTGCCCGTCAGGCGATCAACGCCACCCAGCACACGACCGAACCGCCGCCGCGCTATTCCGAGGCGTCGCTGATCAAGAAGCTGGAGGAGCTCGGCATCGGCCGGCCATCGACCTACACGGCGATCCTGAAGACGCTCGAGGACCGCGACTACGTCACCATCGACCGCCGCAAGCTGGTGCCGCAGGCCAAGGGCCGGCTGCTCTCGGCCTTCCTCGAGAGCTTCTTCGAGCGTTACGTCGAATATGACTTCACCGCATCGCTCGAGGAGAAGCTCGATGAGATTTCCGACGGCAAGCTCGCCTGGAAGGACGTTCTGC
Source organism: Mesorhizobium sp. M2A.F.Ca.ET.043.05.1.1 (assembly GCF_003952445.1). NCBI lineage: Bacteria > Pseudomonadati > Pseudomonadota > Alphaproteobacteria > Hyphomicrobiales > Phyllobacteriaceae > Mesorhizobium > Mesorhizobium sp. M2A.F.Ca.ET.043.05.1.1. The sequence goes on along the minus strand of NZ_CP034446.1, from coordinate 1,253,618 downwards.
GCGACTTCTGGAAGGATTTCTCCGGCGCCGTCGACGACATCAAGGAATTGCGCGTCACCGACGTGCTCGATGCGCTCAACGAAGAGCTCGCGCCGCTGGTTTTCCCGGAGCGCGAAGACGGCTCCAACCCGCGCATCTGCCCGAAATGCGGCACCGGGAACCTGTCGCTGAAGCTCGGCAAGTTCGGCGCCTTCGTCGGCTGCTCGAACTACCCGGAGTGTTCCTACACCCGCCAGCTCGGCGACGCCGCCAATCCCAATGGCGAGAACGGCAATGGCGAGGACGGCGTCAAGCTGCTCGGCAAGGATCCTTACACGGCCGAGGAAATCACGCTGAGGAGCGGCCGTTTCGGTCCCTATATCCAGCGCGGCGAAGGCAAGGAGGCCAAGCGCTCCAGCCTGCCCAAGGGCTGGACGCCGGAGTCGATCGACCACGAGAAGGCGCTGGCGCTTCTGGCCCTGCCCCGCGATGTGGGAAAACATCCCGAGACCGGCAAGATGATCTCGGCCGGTCTCGGGCGCTACGGTCCGTTCGTGCTGCATGACGGCACCTACGCCAATCTGGAGAGCATCGAGGACGTGTTCTCGATCGGCCTGAACCGCGCCGTCTCGGTGATCGCCGAGAAGCAGCAGAAGGGCAAGGGCGGCCGCAATGGCGCCACGCCCGCGGCGCTGAAAGAGCTTGGCGACCATCCCGACGGCGGCGGCAAGATCACGGTACGCGACGGTCGCTACGGGCCCTATGTCAATTACGGCAAGGTCAATGCGACGCTGCCCAAGGGCAAGGACCCGCAATCGGTGACGATGGAAGAGGCGCTCGCCCTGATCGCCGAAAAGGAAGCCAAGGGCGGAGGCGGCAAGAAGCCCTTCCGCAGGGCGGCGAAGAAGGGGTAGCAGGACGTGGCGCGCAGGATCTCCGGAAGAAGCCACGGCGATCCGCGCCACGCCGACACGAGGGCCAAGGTCAAGGACGACTATCGGCCCTCGCGCGACGAGATCCTGCGCTACATCGCCGAAAATCCCGACCGCTCCGGCAAGCGCGAGATCGCTAAGGCGTTTGCGCTGCGCGGCGAGGATCGCGTCTGGCTGAAAGACATGCTGCGCGACCTCCAGGATGAGGGTCTGCTCAACAAGGAGCGCAAGCGCCTGACCCGCGCCGGCGCGGTGCCTCATGTCGCCGTGCTCGATATTTTCGGCCGCGACGAAGACGGCGTGCTCCTGGCCAATCCGAGCGAATTTACCGGCGCCGGTTCTCCGCCCGTCATCGCCATCCGCATATCGCGCGGCGCCAGCGGCCCGGCGCCCGGCATCGGCGACCGCGTGCTTGCCAAAACCTTCCCGACCGACGATCCGTCGGGCCCTGCCTATACCGGCCGGGTGATGAAGATCTTCGAGAAGCGCAGCGACGCGGTGCTTGGCGTCTTCCGCGTGCTGAAGGACGGCACGTTCCGCATCGAGCCCGTCGAACGCCGTCAGCCGGAACTGATCGTCGACAAGGAATTCCAGAATGGCGCGAAAAACGGCGATCTCGTCGAGGTCGAGCCGGCGCGGGCATCCCGTTACGGGCTGCCCAGGGCAAAAGTGCTGGCGGTGCTGGGGTCCCTGACCAGCGAAAAGGCGGTCTCGATGATCGCCATCCATGCCCACGACATTCCCCATGTCTTTCCGGCGGACGTGATTGCGGAGGCCGAAGCGGTGAAACCGGCGACGCTCGATCACCGCGAGGATTGGCGCGACCTGCCGTTGGTGACCATCGATCCGGCCGATGCCAAGGACCATGACGACGCCGTCTTCGCCACGCCCGACACGGACGAGAAGAATCCCGGCGGCGTCGTCGTCACCGTGGCGATCGCCGATGTCGCGGCCTATGTGCGCTATGGAAAGCCGCTCGACCGCGAAGCCCTGAAGCGCGGCAATTCGGTCTATTTCCCGGACCGGGTCGTGCCGATGCTGCCCGAACGCATCTCCAACGACCTCTGCTCGCTGCGCGAAGGCGAGGACCGGCCGGCCATCGCCGTGCGCATCACCTTCTCCTCGGAAGGCCGCAAGCTGCGCCATTCCTTCCACCGTGTGATGATGAAGTCGGCGGCCAAGCTCGCCTACCCGCAGGCGCAAGCCGCGATCGACGGCGTGCCCGACGACAAGACCCGGCCGCTCCTCGACAGCATCCTGAAGCCGCTCTGGGATGCCTATGCCGTGCTGAAGCGCGGCCGCGACGCCCGCCAGCCGCTGGAGCTCGACCTGCCGGAACGCAAGATCCTGCTGAAGCCGGACGGCACCGTCGACCGGGTCGTGGTGCCGGAGCGTCTCGACGCGCATAAGCTCATCGAGGAGTTCATGATCCAGGCCAATGTCGCGGCCGCCGAGACCCTGGAGGGCAAGAAAGAGCCCCTTGTCTACCGCATCCACGACGCGCCGTCGCTCGCCAAGCAGGAATCGCTGCGTGAGTTCCTGCAAACGCTCAGCCTGTCCCTGGCGCGCGGCGCGCAGATGCGGCCCAGCCAGTTCAACGGCATTCTGGAGCGGGTGCGCGGCGCCGACAACGAGGCCTTGGTCAACGAAGTGGTGCTGCGCTCGCAGAGCCAGGCCGAGTACTCGCCGAAGAACATCGGCCATTTCGGCCTCAACCTCCGTCGCTACGCGCATTTCACCTCGCCGATCCGCCGCTATGCCGATCTGATCGTCCACCGGGGGCTGATCTCGGCGCTTGGACTTGGGCCTGGCGGGCTGACGCAGCAGGAGGCGGATCGGCTGGAAGAGGTCGCCGCGCTGATCTCGGCCACGGAACGCCGCGCCATGGCCGCCGAGCGCGATACGGTCGACCGGCTGATCGCCGCCTATCTCGCCGAGCGCGTCAACGACACGTTCGACGCGCGCATCTCCGGCGTCACCAAGGCGGGGCTGTTTGTCCAATTGCCGCAGTATGGCGCCGACGGCTTTATCCCGGTGTCAACTCTGGGCGGCGACTACTATATCTATGACGAGACCGCCCGATCGCTGTTCGGCGAACGCAACGGCAAAGGCTATCAGCTTGCCGACCGCGTCGAAGTTCGGCTGGTCGAAGTCGCGCCGATGGCCGGCGCGATGCGTTTCGAGATGCTGACCGACCCGAAGCCCCTGCCCGGCTCGAGGCGGTCGTTCCACAAGGCCAAGGGCCGCGCCCGCGCGTCGCAACCGCGCGTCGGTCCGCGCGGCAGGAGAAGATGATGCCAGGCGATTCGCATGTGGAAGAACAGGTTTTCGGTGGCGAGCATCGCTCTGGCCGTGTCGCCCGTCCGCTGTGGACGGCGATCAAGCGCGGCCTGCTCGGCCGTTGCCCGCGTTGCGGCGAAGGCAAGCTGTTTTACGCCTTCACCAAGACCGTCGACACGTGCAGCGTCTGTGGCGAGGAGATCCATCACCATCGCGCGGACGACCTGCCTGCCTATCTGGTCATTGTTATTGTCGGCCACATCGTGGTTGGCTCGTTCATGGCAGTGGAGGCGACCACCACGCTGTCAAACTTACAGCACGCGCTGATCTGGGTGCCGCTGACCATCATTCTCGCGCTCGCACTTTTGCAACCGGTCAAGGGCGCCGTCATCGGCCTGCAATGGGCGCTTTATATGCACGGCTTCGGCGACGAGAAGGATGAATTCGAGAGCCATTCGTAAGCCAGGCCGCACCGCTGTCCGCCCTGGTTCAAAAGCCGCGACGCGCAAGCCACTTTCACATCAGGGAAGTTTTCGCTAGGTCGGGCGCATGGAAGGAATGACCAAGGCGGATGTCGACAAGCTCGATAAGGGCCTGGCCGTGCGCAGCGGCCGCGCGTTGCGTCCGCGTGATGCCGCGACCCTCATTCTGCTCGATCGCCAGGGCAAGGATGTCCTGGTGCTGATGGGCAGGCGCCACGCCAGGCATGCCTTCATGCCCGGAAAATACGTCTTTCCCGGCGGCCGCACCGATCCCGCGGACAGCCGCATTGCCGTCGGCGCGCCTCTGCGCGGCGAGGAAGAGAAAAAGCTGGTCGCCGGCCCCGGTCGCGCCAGCGCGGCGCGGGCGCGAGCAATCGCCCTGTCGGCGATTCGCGAGACCTATGAGGAAGCCGGCCTGCTGATCGGCCGCAAGGGCGCCTTCTCGACCGCGAAGCGCGACTGGCAGGGTTTCGCCGAACATGGCGTCATCCCGTCGCTGGACGTGCTACGCTTCGTCGCCCGCGCCATCACCCCGCCCAATCGCGTGCGCCGTTTCGACACGCGTTTCTTCAGCGCCTGGCGCCACGACGTTGCGGTGGAATTGCCCGGCGGCGGCCCGACCAACGAGCTGGAGGAACTCGTCTGGCTGCCGCTTGCCGATGCCCGCAAGGCCGACATCCCGGACATCACCCGCATGATACTGGAAGAACTGGAAGGTCGGCTTGCAGACGATCCCTTGCTGCGGCCGGGCGGCGCCGTGCCGTTCTTCCGGCTTGTCCGCAACCGCTTCGTCCGCGAAGTCCTTTAGAAGCAGAGCATTTTGGTCCCATGACGGTCGATACCCAACAACAGGGCGACGAACGCGTACACTGGCTGCCGATGGTCGCGGCTATCTCCTCGATCAGCGTCGTCGGCATCGCCATCGGCCTCGGCATGCCGCTGCTCAGCGTCATTCTGGAAAGCCGCGGCCACTCGGCTTCAATGATCGGCCTCAACACGGCCGTTGCCGGCCTCGCCTCGATCGCCGGCGCGCCTCTGGCCACGCCGCTTGCCATGCGGCTCGGCGTCGCCTGGACCATGCTGTTGATGATCGCCATCGGCGCGCTCGCCTTCGTCGGCTTTCACTTCGCGCCGGATTTCTGGATGTGGTTCCCGCTCCGCGTCGCCCTGCATATCTCGCTGACGGTGCTGTTCATCCTGTCGGAATTCTGGATCAGCACCTCCGCCCCGCCGAACCGCCGCGGCCTCGTGCTTGGCATCTACGCCACCGTGCTGTCGCTCGGCTTTGCCGCCGGCCCCTGGCTGTTCGCCCATCTCGGCAGCTCGGGCTTCCTGCCATTCGGCGTCACCATAGCGCTGGTGACGCTTGCCGCCATTCCGGTGTTGGCGGCCCGCAACGAGAGCCCGACAATCGTCGCCGAGAGCGAGACCAGCCATTTCCTGCGCTACATCTGGCTGGTGCCGACCGCGACCTTCGCCGTGCTTGTCTTCGGCGCGGTCGAGACCGGCGGTTTCTCGCTCTTCCCCGTCTATGGCAGCCGGATCGGCTATTCCGAGGCCGACGCTGCACTTCTGCTGACGATGATCGGGCTCGGCAACGTGCTTCTGCAGATCCCGATCGGCATGATCAGCGACCGTGTCTCGGACCGGCGCCATCTGCTTCTGGGCTGCGCCACCGTCGGCCTGATCGGCACCGTCTTCATGCCCTTCTTCGCGCAGAACTGGCATCTTATGGCCGCCCTTTTGTTTGTCTGGGGCGGCGTCGTCGCGGCCATGTACACGATCGGCCTTGCCCATCTCGGCTCGCAGCTTTCCGGCCATGAGCTGGCATCCGCCAACGCCGCCTTCGTGCTGTGCTATGGCGTCGGCATGGTGATCGGTCCGCAGGCGATCGGCATCGGCATGGACGCCTTCGGCCCCTCCGGCTTCGGTTGGTCGCTGGCGATCTTTTTCGCCGCCTACATGCTTCTGGTCCTGGTCCGGCTGGTGCGCAAGATTCTCTAATGCATGTAGCCCAGAAGTGTTCAGCGGTTCTGGGACAACGACATGCATCAAAATAAGGACCTAAAGCGCGTCGCCTGAATCTGTTTCAGCGCGACGCGCTTTAGGCGGACGCCGCCGGCATCGGACATCCTGACATCACCGTGTCAGCAGCACCCCTGCTATACCCTGCCTCTAACGCAAGGCAGGAGAATTGCGATGATCGACAGCGGCTTTGAAACCAGATCCCTCAGGATGGAACTGCTTCTGCTCGTCACATTCCAGGCGCCAGCCGCCGATGTCGAGCGCATCATGGAGGCGGTGGTGGCGATCACGCCGCGGCGCATGGGCAAATATGACAGCAACGCCTATCAGTCGGCGCAAGGCATCGAGCGCTACCGGCCGCTCGAGGGCGCCGCTGCCGGCGCTGAGAACGAACTGCGCCGGCGCCCCGGGACCGTCGAAGTGTCGTTCGAGATCGCCGACGACCAGGCGCTCGCCGCTCGTGTCGTCGAGGCGATATTCCAGGCCCATTCCTACCAGGAGCCCGTCATCCGCATCCAGCCGCTGCTCGCCAGCCGCTCCAAGGGCCTTGACGACCGCGCCAATCCCAACCGCTGGTGGAACACCACGGGCGACTGGAAAAAGAAGGGACAGCTGGTCGAGCACAACGCCTGAAGCGTGACCTCCGACGATGCCGAAATGAGGCAAGGACAGCGCCCGGGCTTGACTTTCCGGGCGCGTTCTTTATGTGTCGCGCCAAGTTTCCCGCGTCCGGGTGTTTTCCCCGTGCTCCAGCGGCCAAAACTCCACGAACATTAACGGACGAACATCATGGCCAAAGCCGCAAACATCAAGATCAAGCTTCTGTCGACCGCCGACACCGGGTTCTTCTACGTGACCAGCAAGAACAGCCGTACCAAGACCGACAAGCTCTCGTTCCGCAAGTACGATCCGGTCGCCAAGAAGCACGTCGAGTTCAAGGAAACCAAGATCAAGTAATCCGGTTTCCCGCCGTGTAAGCCAAAAGCGCCGCCCTTGAGGCGGCGTTTTTGTTTTCAGGAGGGACTGGCGGCAAGGGAACCGTCCCGCTGTTCAGCGCTGATTCCCGGTCGGTTCAAAGCATGTCTCCCGAAAGTGGGAACCGGTTTCGGGATAAAGACATGCGTAAATCAAAAACCTAAAGCGCATGGAGCGAACCTGAAAGATCGCGACGCGCTTTAGTCTTTTGAAAAAATGGGGGCCGGTCGGCGGTTGGCAGCGGTACGAGGAGGCCACTATGTGCCAGCGCCGGCCGGCCGACCCCACGGACCCAGGAGATGCGGCGGACCTGAGCATCATGGGGTATTTTTCGGATCGAGCCGGCTAGTCTACCCTCGTGCCGGCTTTGCCTTCTGTCTATGCGCCGCAGATTTGCGCAAGACCCTATAAAAATCAACCATTTCTTAACCACCGCTCGCGAATCGCTTGGGTTAAGGTAAATTCCTAACCTTGTGGGGACGGCCGCGAATCGGCGCCTTTTGCAGGCATCCCGCTGAAGCGCGAACATGCGCGAAATCTAAATCTAAAGCATAAACAGCGGGTCGGGAAGATAGCGAGGCGCTTCAAGCCGCCTTGGCGACCACCCGGTTGCGGCCGCCGCTTTTGGCTTCATAGAGCGCAAGGTCGGCGCGCTTCATCAGTGCCGCGACGCTGTCGGTTCCCTTCAGAAGCGAGGATACGCCGACGCTGACCGTCACCTCGATCGTCTTGCCGTCGTTCCCGATGGCAAAAGGCGCCTGGGCGATCTCGGCGCGGATGCGCTCGGCCACCTTCTCGGCGACCGCGCCGTCGGTGTCGGGCATAACAACGACGAACTCCTCCCCGCCGAAGCGGCAGGCGAGATCGATGCCGCGCACATTCTTGCGCAGCCGCCTGGCGAATTCCCGCAGCACGTCGTCGCCGCCGTCATGGCCATAGGTGTCGTTGATCGACTTGAAGCGGTCGAGATCGGTGATCATCACCGACAGCGGCCGCCGCCGCGCTGCGGCGCGATCGAACAGCGTCTGCAGGTGGCTGTCGAGGTAGCGCCGGTTGTGCAGCCCGGTCAGCCCGTCGATCACCGCCATCTCGATCGTCTGGGCGACGCTGGCGCGCAATTGGTCGTTGTAGCGCTTGCGCCGCACCTGTGTGCGCAGCCGCGCCATCAATTCGTGCTGGTCGATCGGCCGGATCAGGTAGTCGTTGATGCCGAGCTCCAGTCCGCGCAGGATGCGGCCCTCCTCACCCTCGTCGGCGAGCAGCATGATCGGCAGGAAGCGGGTGCGGTCGAGCGAACGCAGTTGCGAGCACAGCCTCAGCGCATCGAAGCCGGAGAAGGCGGTCGAGATCAGCACGCATTCATACGGCGTCTCCGCCGCCTGGAAGAACCCTGCATTCGGATCGGTCGCGACATCGAGCTCGGCGCTGTGGCGCAGCATCTTCTGGATGCGTTCGACCGAGGATCTGCGCTCGTCGATGAGAAGCACCTTCGGCTTGACGTCTTCGGTCGCGAAATCACGGCTCAGAAGTTCCTCGATCCCGATATTGCGCGTGGTCGATGCGCGCAGCCTGAGCTCGTCGGTCAGCGACTTCAGCCTGACGAGGCTCTTCACGCGCGTCATCAGCTGCAGGTCGTTGACCGGCTTGGTCAGGAAATCGTCCGCGCCGGCCTCGAGGCCGCGCACCCGGTCCGAGACCTGGTCGAGCGCGGTGATCATGACCACCGGTATATGCGAGGTCGCCGGATCACCCTTCAGGCGTTTGCAGACCTCGAACCCGTCCATGCCCGGCATCATCACGTCGAGCAGCACGACGTCGACCTTGCCGTTCTCGCAGGTCTCGATCGCATCAGGGCCGTTATTGGCCGTCAGCACCTCGAAATACTCGGCAAGCAGCCGAACCTCCAGCAGCCGCACATTGGCGGGGATATCGTCGACGACGAGGATCCGCGCGGTCATCTCAAAAGGCTCCGGTTCTGCTGGTCACGGGCATCAGGCATCGCCCAGATAGGATTTGATCGTCTCGATGAAGCGCGGCACCGAGATCGGCTTGGAGATATAGGCCTCGCAGCCGCCCTGGCGGATGCGCTCCTCATCGCCTTTCATCGCGAAGGCGGTGACGGCGATGACGGGGATCGAATGCAATTCGTCGTCTTCCTTCAGCCATTTGGTCACTTCCAGGCCGGAGACCTCGGGCAGCTGGATGTCCATCAAAATGAGGTCCGGCCGGTGCTGGCGCGCCAGATCCAACGCCTCCAACCCGTTGCGCGTGCGGACCGTCTCGTAACCGCTGGCTTCGATGAGGTCCCGAAAGAGCTTCATGTTGAGCTCGTTGTCCTCGACGATCATGACCTTCTTAGCCATCAATTTCCCGTCCCGACCGCCCTCGAAGTCGAAGACCGTCGTAATGCGTCTCCTCGGACCGCACCCAACCCTTTCCACCCTAGCCCAATATAATTGACGAAACGGAAACCGGAGGTTGGAAAGCTGCACCAATTCCACCTTCGGGCGTTTTGTGGGAGAGAGCGGAGGCTTGCCGCAAGCGACGCTTGCCGTTACTGCGTTAGCAGACTCAAAAATCCACCATTCCAAAGGTAATGATGGCGAACGCAGCGTCAATGCGCGAGGAAGCGGAAACCATTGCCGTCAAGGCGCTGGGCTTCGTCGCCGCCGATCCGGAACTTCTGCCCCGCTTCCTGGCGATCACCGGCATCGAGGCCAACTCGATCCGCAAGGCCGCCGCGGAGCCTGGCTTCCTTGCCGGCGTTCTGCAATTCATCCTCGCTCATGAGCCGACGCTGCTGCGCTTCGCCGAGGAGACCGGCACGCCGCCAGCCGCCGTCGGCAAGGCATTGCGCGCGCTCCCGCTCGGCAACGACGATCACGAGCGCTCGACATGAGCGACGATCCCGAGACGGCGCGGCAGATCGAGGAACTTGCCGCCGACGACCGGCCGCTGCTGGTGCTCGACGTCGACGATGTCGTGCTCGAATTCGTCCGGCCCTTTCCGCATTTCCTCAAAACACGCGGTTTCGGGCTGACGCTGAATTCCTTCCGCCTCACCGGCAACATCGCCGAAACGGCGACCGGCCGGCTGATCGAACAGCCGGAAGTGACGGCGCTGCTGGGCGAATTCTTCGACAGCCAGGCGGATTGGCAAAGCATCACCGAGGGCGCGGCGGATGCCCTGGCGATGCTTGGACGAAGCGCCGAGATCGTCCTGCTGACCGCGATGCCGCACAAGCATCGCGCCGTGCGCCGCGCCCATCTCGATGCGCTGGGACTCGACTACCCGCTGCTGACCACGGAGATGGCCAAGGGGCCGGCCATCGCGAAACTGCGGGGCTTCAAGGGTCGGCCGGTCGCCTTCGTCGACGACCAGCCCTCCAACCTCGTCTCGGCGCGCAATTCCGTGGCCGACGCCCACCTCTTCCATCTGATGGCCGACAACTCGCTGCGCGCCTTCCTGCCGCCGACGCCGGAAGACATCATCTCGGTCGAGGACTGGCGCGAAGCCGCGCCCAAGATCGCTGCCGCGCTCCGTATTTAGAGCGTTTCACCGTTTCACGGAAACGGGCGAACCACTCTATCTCCTTGTTTTTACGCAATTCCGGACGGAAAACCGCTCACACTTTTCCTGGAATTGCTCTAGCGCGAATGCTTCAGGGCTGCAGCTTAGCGCCCGCCCCGCCATTGTTGGCGCCGTCCGAATCGTCGCCTCCAGTGGAATCGTCCGTTCCGTTCGCGCCGTCATCGCCGCTCGAATTGTCGTCCTGTCCAGCGCTGTCGTCCTGGACCTCGTCCGGGCCCTTCAGCATCGCACCATTGACTGCGACAGACCCATCGGCCTTGGTTTTGATCACCCACTCCAGGCGACCGTCCGGCAACGTCTTGCCGAAGCCCTTGACGGCCAGGGCAAAGGGAAAGGCCTGCGCCATCTGCTCATCGCTCTTGGCGCCTTCTTTCAGGGCATCGACGATCTTGTCATAACCGGCGACGTCGACGGTCAAGGTCGCATCCGGTTTCTCGCCTGGAAATGTCATCTCGCCTTCCAGCGCGACCTCGATGTCGCCGTTCTTCACCGTGCTGTGCCCGATGACCACTTTGGGATTCTTGGCCTTGAAATCGGCGACCAGAGCTTTGCCGAATTCATCCGAGAGCGGTGGTTCCTTGTTGAGATCAAAGGCTTCGATCGCCTTCTTCGCCATCGTATCGAGATCGATATTGGCGCCGCCGAAGTTGAGGTCGATGTCGGTTGGCAGCAAGGGGGTGGTCCATTCGGGCAGGGTCTGATGCGGTATCGTCAGCCCCGAGGCCTTGATCGTGTAATCGACCTTGCCGTTCTGGGAGACGCCGTCCATGCCGAATGCGGTGCTGAATTGCTTCGCCCCGAACTTGCCGACAGGGCTCTCCACCTCGAAATCCTTGAACCCGTAATTTCCGTCGATCCTTTGCCAGATCGGCAGCGCGGCCAGCATCAGCGATTTGAGCTCTGCCTGGTTCGCCTTGAGTTTGGCTTCGTCCTCATTCGCCACGGCAAAGGCAAGCAGGTCGAGCAGCGGCTTGGTCCGCACGCCCTTGCCGGTTGCGTCAACGGAAAGTTCCGGCGTTTTCAAGGTGAGCGGAAAATTCATCCCGTTGTCGGGATCGTTGACCTTGATGGTCTCGACGAAGTCCGAGACCTTTTGAGTCGCCGTGAAGTCTACGCCGCCACTGGCGGATTTGGTCGCGACAACGGTGGCGGTGCCGGCGCCCGTCGAGGCCTCGGCCTGCTGCTTGGTGTCCCGGGAGGTCATGGTCATCCCGGCCAAGGAGCTGGTTGCATTGGTGAAGGCCGCAAGGGCCGGATCGTAGACGCTGGTCAGCTTGCCTTCCTTGATCGTGAATTCCATGCTCTGGCGGCCTTCCGGCCCATCGAACTCGAATGACGCGCCCTGCGAGAAATCCGAGGAGACGTCCCACGACCCGTCGCTGCGCGGCTTCACCATCAGCGCGTACGGGGCCATGTCGAACTTCAGGAGCTTCTGTTCCGGCACCGCATTGACGAGTGCTTTGATGTCGAGCGCGATCTTGTAGGCGTCGTCCTCCACCGAAACCTTGAGCACGCCCTTGTCGAACGCCTGCTTGCCGAAATAGCGCGCCAGATCGTCGGAAAGCTGCTTTGCGCCCTGGCTGTCCACGGTCTGGGCAAAAGCGGGCGCGCTGAGCGCGAGGGCAAAGGCAAGTGGCAAAATACGCTTCACGTCGGTTCTCCGTGCTGTCGGAAGACGAAACAATGGTGCTTCTGGTAGGCAAGAAGCGTTACAGCCGCAAGACGCCGACTGTAGGCCAAAAGCGCATCCGGCTAAAGCACCAGCCGCATCAGCGGCCGGCCGGGCTTGCGCTCCACGAGCCTTTCGAAGCCGGCCTTCTCGAACACCCGCGACGAGCCGACGAAAAGCCCGATCGAGCGCGAATCGCGCGACAGGTCGATCGGGCAGGCTTCCAGCAGCCTCGCCCCATTCTCGCGCGCAAAGGCGATGCCGCCCGCAACGAGCCTATGCGAGACGCCGCGGCCCCTCGCTTTGACGCGGATGAAGAAGCAGGAGATCGCCCAGACGGCCGGATCGCCGGCATCGGCCGGATCGATCGGGGCCGAGCCCCTGCCCTGATTGTTCCACTCGGGCACGTCGGCGCGCGGGCCGACCTGCATCCAGCCGACGGCCTTGCCGTCTTCGAACGCCAGGAGCCCCGGCGGCGGACCCGCCTCGATGCGCGCCTTGATGAGATCCTTGTTGCGCTCCTTGTCGCTGGCGCGGCGCTCCGCCGGCGCCAGCCGGAAATGCGTGCACCAGCAGCCGTAACAGGCGCCCTGCTTGCCGAAGAGGTCCTCGAAATCGGCCCAGCGCTCGGGGGTCAGCGGTGCTATGGTCATGCTCATGCGTTCTCCCCAGGCCAAGCTTGTTGCCAGCCCTGCGCTGTCGTACCATTGCGTTTGTTCTCTTTATGTTCGCAGCGATGGCGACTCCTGTCAACAATCCCGAACGCGGTTTTTGCCGTGACTGCCTGGCGCTCCAGCGCTCGGAGACGCGTCGCTGCGATCGCTGCGGCAGTCCGCGCCTTGTCCGGCACACGGAGCTCTACCGGCTCAAGATCGCCCATATCGATTGCGACGCCTTCTACGCGGCGATCGAAAAGCGCGACAATCCGGCGCTGAAGGACAAGCCGGTCATCGTCGGCGGCGGCCGTCGCGGCGTCGTCTCCACCGCCTGCTACATCGCACGCATCCAGGGCGTTCGCTCGGCCATGCCAATGTTCAAGGCGCTGGAACTCTGCCCGGAAGCGGTGGTGATTCCGCCCAACATGGAGAAATATGTCGGCGTCGGCCGTCAGGTCCGCGCGTTGATGCTGGCGTTGACGCCGCAGGTCGAGCCGCTATCGATCGACGAGGCGTTTCTCGACCTCGCCGGCACCGAGCGTCTGCACGGCATGCCGCCGGCGCTGGTGCTGGCGCGCTTCGCGCAAACGGTGGAAAAGGAACTCGGCATCACCGTCTCGGCGGGCCTTTCCTACTGCAAGTTCCTGGCCAAGATCGCCTCGGATTTCCGCAAGCCGCGCGGCTTTTCGGTGATCGGCGAAGCGGAGGCGCCGAGCTTCCTCGCCGCGCAGCCGGTGACGCTGATCTGGGGCGTCGGCAAGGCTTTGGCCGCGACGCTGGAGCGCGACGGCATCCGCATGATCGCGCAATTGCAGCGCATGGAGCGCGGCGACCTGATGCGCCGCTATGGCGTCATGGGCGACCGGCTCTACCGGCTCTCGCGCGGCGAGGACGACCGCCTGGTCGACCCCGGCGGCGACGCCAAGAGCGTGTCGGCCGAAACCACTTTCGACAATGACATCGGCGCCCTGTCGGAACTGGTGCCGGTGCTGCGCGGCCTGTCGGAAAAGGTCTCGGCGCGGCTGAAGAAATCCGGCATTGCGGGGCGCACCGTGGTGCTGAAGCTGAAGACACAGGATTTCAAGACCCGCACCCGCAACCGCCAGCTCGGCGATCCGACGCGCCTTGCCGACCGCATCTTCCAGACCGGCCTCGACCTGTTGCGACGCGAAGCCGACGGCACGAAGTTCCGCCTGCTCGGCATCGGCGTCAGCGATCTTTCCAATGACGACAAGGCCGACCCGCCCGACCTGGTCGACCTGCAATCGCGCAAGCGCGCGCTGGCCGAAGGCGCGATGGACACGTTGCGCGACAAGTTCGGCAGGAAGGCCGTCGAAACTGGCTATACATTCGGCAAGGGCCGTGCCGCCAACCCGCCCGAGCCGTTGGAGGATTGAGGTTTAAAGAGCAATTCCGGGAAAAGTGTGAGCGGTTAGGCTCGGCGACTTCGCCGTAGCCATCCGTCCGAGATTGCGTCAAAGCAAATGTCAGTTGCGCTTCAGGTCGATCCGGCTGGTCACCACCATCTTGCCGGTGGCGGGATCCATGTCGGTCACCGTCATGCGCATATTGTCCGGCCCGGTCTTCTCGACCGTCAGCTCCGCGTCGCGGTCGCCATTGACGACTTTCGCCCAATGGATGTCGAGGTCGATCGCATCGCCCTTGCGGCTTCCGTTGAGCCCGGCGGGTCCGCTGCGCGAGCCGATATAGGTGCCAGTGTAGCTCGCTCCGCTGACCTTCAGGTCGGCGCGGATTTCGCGCGACATGATCAGCAGTGCGCGGCAGGTGCCATCAAGCGACAGCGAGTCCGCCGTCGCGTCCGAGGTGAAGGTGCAGTTAATGTTCATCACCGGCGTGTTCGTCCTGATCCTGACCGTTCCCTTGCCGGAAAACTCACCCTGCAGCGAACGCAGGAAGGCCGCCTCGTCGGCATGCGCGCCGGTCGCGCAGAAAAGACAGGCGGCGGCCAGCCAAGCAGCGGTCGATTTCATCAAGGTGTTCCCCTCTCGCGATCACTAGTAGAATTCCAGGAAAAGTACGAAACGGTTCGGCCGGCGCCTGCCGACGGAAGGCGTGGGCTTAACGGATGCCCAGGCGTCAGGTTCCGCCGCGGCGATGACTGTTTTTTGACACGAATCCCTGGCCCAGTGGAATGACGCCGCTAACGGTTGCAGGCCAGGCCCGGGCTTGCGAGATAGAGGCCCAAATGGCACCCGCTCCCTCGATCCCCAAAGCCGCATTCTGGATGGCGCTGTCAATCGCCTCCTTCCTGGCGATGACCGTCGCTGGCCGCGCCACGACCAGCGATCTCAACGTCTTCCAGGTGCTGGAGCTGCGCTCGGTGATCGGTTTCTTCATCCTGCTGCCGCTGGTGATAACAAGCGGCGGCTTCCCGGCGATGCTCACGAAACGCCCGTTCACGCATATCGCCCGCAATGTCATCCACTATACCGGCCAGGCGGCGTGGCTCTATGCGCTGACGCTGATACCGCTCGCCGTGCTGATTTCCATTGAATTCACCACACCGATCTGGACCGCGGTTTTCGCAGTCGGTTTTCTTGGCGAACGGCTCTCCAGGCCTAGGCTGACGGCTATCGTGCTCGGCCTGATCGGGGTGATCATCATCGCGCGTCCAGGCGTCAGCTCGGTCAACCCGGGGCAGCTCATCGTGCTGGGCGCCGCGGTCTGCTTCGGTTGTTCGGTGGTCATGGTGAAATCGCTGACGAGGACAGACAGCGTCGTGCGCATTATCTTCTGGATGCTGATCATCCAGTCGGTGCTCGGCCTGCTGCCCGCGCTCTACGAGTGGCGCAACCCGCCGCTTGCGCTTTGGCCATGGATCGTGGTGATTGCTTTCACAGGCATGTCGTCCCACTTCTGCATGGCGCGCGCGCTGGCCTATGCGGACGCCACCCTCATCTCGCCGATGGATTTCCTGCGCGTACCGCTGTCGGCGTTTGTCGGCTGGCTACTCTATCACGAACAGATCGACATCTTCACCGCCGGCGGCGCGGCGCTGATTCTGGCCGGCAACCTGCTCAATTTGCAGAAGAAGACGCCGCAAGTGGCGGAGGCTGAGGCGGCAACGCCCTGAGCTAAACCAGCTCTACTTCCACCACACCCGGCACCGCCCGCATTGCCGACGCCACTTGCGGTGAAATGCGGTAACGATTGGGCAGCTCGATCTCGACCTCGCCCTGGCCGGCTTCCTTGATCAGCACGAAGCTCACCTGCCCTTCGCCCTTGACCGAAAGCTGGTTGGCCAGCGTGCCGAGTGGTGCCGCGTCGCGCACGAAGATGCGCAGCGCCTTCTGGATGCGGCTCGCCTCATCCTCCAGCGACTGCACGGTCTGGATGCGCAGATTGATGCCTTCCGGCCGGTCCTCCGCCGAAACGGTGATCACCACCGAGCGGCCGGGCTCCAGCATGTCGCGATACTGCGCCAGCCCTTCGGAAAACAGCACCGCCTCATATTGGCCGGTCGTGTCGGAGAACTGCACGACGCCCATCTTGTTGCCGGTGCGGGTCTTGCGCTCCTGTTTGGTGGTGACGGTGCCGGCAAGCCGCCCGGCGGCCGCGCCCCGTTTGACCGCGGCCGAGAATTCCGCCCAGTTCTGCACCCGCATCTTCTGAAGCGCGGCCTTGTACTCGTCGAGCGGATGCGCGGAGAGGTAGAAGCCGACCACCTGGAACTCGCGGTGCAGCCGGTCGGCCGCCAGCCAAGGATCGGTCGCCGGCAGGTTGAGCGCCTGCGACTGGCTGCCAAGCGACGCGCCAAAGATGTCGGCTTGGCCGGAGATGGCGTTCTGCTGCGCCAGCGAAGCCAAGCCCATCATCCGCTCGACTCCGGCCATCATCTGGGCGCGGTCATGGCCGAAGCAATCCAGCGCGCCGGCCATGATCAGGCTTTCGAAGACGCGCTTGCCGACGATCTTCGGATCGACTCGCTCGCAGAAATCGGCAAGGTTCTTGAACGGCTTCTCGCCGCGCACAGCGACGATATGCTCGACCGCCGCGTCGCCGACGCCCTTCAGCGCCGCCAGTGAATAGAAGATCTTGTTTTCACCCACTTCGAACGGGCGGAAGCTGGTCATCACCGACGGCGCCACCACCTCGATGCCAAGCCGCATGGCGTCCTGGCGGAAGTCGGCCAGCTTGTCTGTATTGCTCATGTCGAGCGTCATCGACGCCGCCAGGAACTCGACCGGGTAATGCGCCTTGAGATAGGCGGTCTGATAGGAAACCACGGCATAAGCCGCCGCGTGCGACTTGTTGAACCCGTAGTCGGCGAACTTCGCCAGCAGATCGAAGATGAAGTCGGCCTGCGGCTTGGAGACGCCGCGCTCGACCGCGCCGGACACGAAGCGCTCGCGCTGCTTGTCCATCTCGGCGCGGATCTTCTTGCCCATGGCGCGGCGCAAGAGGTCGGCTTCGCCGAGAGAATAGCCGGACAGCTCCTGCGCGATCTGCATCACCTGTTCCTGGTAGACGATGACGCCTTGCGTCTCCTTCACCAGATGGTCGATCTTGGGATGGATCGAGGCCATCTCCTCTTCGCCATGCTTTCTGGCGTTGTAGGTCGGGATGTTCTCCATCGGACCGGGGCGGTAGAGCGCCACCAGCGCGATGATGTCCTCGATGCAGTCCGGCCGCATGCCGATCAGCGCCTTGCGCATGCCGGCACTTTCAACCTGGAACACGCCGACCACCTCGCCGCGCGACAGCATCGAATAAGTCTCTTTGTCGTCGAGCGGAATGCGCGCAAGGTCGATATCGACGCCGCGCCGGCGGATGAGCTTCACCGCCGTTTCCAGCACGGTCAGCGTCTTCAGACCGAGGAAGTCGAACTTCACCAGCCCGGCCTGCTCGACATATTTCATGTTGAACTGGGTGACCGGCATGTCCGAGCGCGGATCGCGGTACATCGGCACCAGCTCGGACAACGGCCGGTCGCCGATGACGATGCCGGCGGCATGCGTCGAGGCATGGCGATAAAGGCCTTCGAGCTTCTGCGCCGTGTCGAGCAGCGTCTGTACGATCGGCTCCTTTTCCGCCTCCTCGGCGAAGCGCGGCTCGTTGGCGATGGCGTCCGCCAGCTTGACCGGATTGGCCGGGTTCTGCGGCACCATCTTAGAAAGCTTGTCGACCTGGCCGTATGGCATCTGCAGCACGCGGCCGACGTCGCGCAGCACGGCGCGCGCCTGCAACGTTCCGAAGGTGATGATCTGGCCGACCTGGTCGCGGCCATATTTCTGCTGGACGTAGCGGATGACCTCCTCGCGCCGGTCCTGGCAGAAATCGATGTCGAAGTCCGGCATCGAGACGCGGTCCGGGTTGAGGAAGCGCTCGAACAGCAGCGAGAAGCGCAGCGGGTCGATGTCGGTGATGGTGGTCGAGTAAGCGACCAGCGAACCGGCGCCCGAACCGCGCCCCGGGCCGACGGGAATGCCTTGCGACTTGGCCCATTTGATGAAGTCGGCGACGATCAGGAAATAGCCCGGAAACTTCATCTTCTCGATGATGCCGAGCTCGAATTCGAGCCGTTCGCGATATTGCTCGACCGTGTAGCCCGGCGTCGGCCCGTGCGCGGCAAGCCGTGCCTCCAGCCCCTCGCGCGCCTGGCGCGCAAGCTCGGCGGCCTCGGCTTTCTCGGCGGCGTCCTTGTCGGCTGCATCGGCGCCGGTGAAGCGCGGCAGGATCGGGCTGCGGTTCTTCGGATAGTAGGAGCAGCGCATGGCGATCTCGACGGTGTTGTCGATTGCCTCCGGCAGGTCCGAGAACAGCCGCGCCATATCGGCCTGGCTGCGCAGGAAATTGTCCGGCGAAAGCCGCCGGCGATTGTCCGCCGCGACCACCGATCCCTCGGCGATGGCGATCAGCGCGTCATGCGCCTCGTAGTCCTCGCGCTTGGAGAAGAACGCCTCGTTGGTGGCGACCAGCGGCAGGTCGTGCGTGTAGGCCAGGTCGACCGTCGATTTTTCGACCATGCGGTCGTAGCCGGCGACCCGCTCCAGCTCGACATAGAGCCTGTCGCCGAACAGGCCCTTGAGGAACAGCAGCCGCTGCTCGGCAAGGTCGCGCCGGTCCGCTTTGAGCGCGCTGCCGATCGGCCCGCGCGGGCCGCCGGTCAGGCAGATCAGCCCATCGGACCGGCCTTCCAGCATGGCGCTGGTCAGGTGCACCGGCTCGCCGGGCGGCGTCTCCAGATAAACCTTGCTGATCAGCCGCACGAGATTGGCATAGCCAGCCTCGCTGGCGGCGATCAGCACGACAGGCGACATCTCCGGCCCATGCCGGCGGCGGTCGCGCTGGCCGTCGCTCGCCTCTCCGGAAAAGGCGAGATCGACCTGGCAGCCGATGATCGGCTGCACGCCGTCCTTGACCGCCTTCTGCGCGAATTCCAGCGCGCCGAACAAATTGTTGGTGTCGGTGACCGCGATCGCCGGCGCCTCGTCCTTGACCGCATGGCCGACGATCGCGCCAAGCTGAAGCGCGCCTTCGAGCAGCGAATAGGCCGAGTGCACCCGCAAATGGATGAAGGTCCGCACAGGCGCTTCCGGCCGCGCGGCCTTCACGGCTGCTTCGCGCTGCAACGGGTCGCGTGGAAGTCGTCCATCCGCCATGTTTTTTCGCGTTGTCCCAAAGACTCAATCTGTTGAGATGTATTGTCCCGGACGCGGCCATACCAGTCCAGCACAAATGACCTACAGGGCACAGGCTTACGGCCGGCTACCGCCTCTTCTCAGGCGAACTCCATGATCACCGCATCGACCGCCAGGCTGTCGCCTGGCTTGGCGTTGAGCTTGGCTATTGTGAGGTCGCGTTCGGCGCGCAGCACATTTTCCATCTTCATGGCCTCGACCACGGCCAGCGTCTCGCCGGCCTTGACCTCTTGGCCCTCGGCCACCGCGATCGAGACGACGAGGCCAGGCATCGGGCAGAGCAGCATCTTCGAGGTGTCCGGCGGCAGTTTCTCCGGCATCAGCCTTTCCAGCTCAGCAGTGCGTGGCAGCATGGCGCGCGCCGTCACCGACATGCCTTTCCAGGCGATGCGCAAACCGTTCAGCACGGGCCGGACCTGCGCCGCGATCCGGCTGCCGCCGACCGTGCCATGCCAGATCGCATCACCTGGACGACAGTCGGAGGCTACGGTCAGCGGCTTGCCGCCGTCGATCGACAGATCGACCTCCATCGGGATCGAGACCATGCCGTCGACGATCTCCACCGGAAGATAGTCCGCGCCGATCTTCACCACCCAGTCGCGCTTGAGATGGCCGGAATGCGGCGCCAGGCGGCCGCTCAGCCGATCGAGCCGGTCGCGGCGCAAAAGTTCGATGGCTGTTGCGACGGCGGCGAAAACCGCCCTCTGCTCGCCATCCGGTGCGACCGGCGAAAAACCGTCCGGATATTCCTCGGCGATGAAGCCAGTCGACAGCCGTCCCTCGCGCCAGCGCGGATGCTGCATCAGCGCCGAAAGGAACGGAATGTTGTGTTCGATGCCGTCGACGACGAAGCTGTCGAGCGCCTCCGACATGGCGTCGATCGCCTCCACCCTTGTCGGCGCCCAGGTGCAGAGCTTCGCCACCATCGGGTCATAGAACATCGAGATTTCCGAGCCTTCCGTCACGCCGGTGTCGTTGCGGATGACGATGTCGCCTAATATGCCCTCCTCCGGCGGCCTGTAGCGGGTCAGCCGGCCGATCGACGGCAGGAAGTTGCGGAAAGGATCCTCGGCATAGAGGCGGCTTTCCACCGCCCAGCCGTTGAGCTTCACGTCGCTCTGCTTGATGCCGAGCTTCTCCCCGGCGGCGACGCGGATCATCTGCTCGACCAGATCGATGCCGGTGACCAGTTCGGTCACTGGGTGCTCGACCTGCAATCGCGTGTTCATTTCAAGGAAATAGAAGTTCTTGTCCTTGTCGACGATGAACTCGACGGTGCCGGCGCTCTGATAGTCGACGGCTTTCGCCAGCGCCACCGCCTGCTCGCCCATCGCCTTTCGGGTCTTGGCGTCGAGGAATGGCGAAGGCGCCTCTTCGACCACCTTCTGGTTGCGGCGCTGGATCGAGCACTCGCGCTCGCCGAGATAGAGCGCCGTGCCATGCGCGTCGGCCAGCACCTGGATCTCGATATGGCGCGGATCGACGACGAATTTCTCGATGAAGACGCGGTCGTCGCCGAAGGAGCTTTTCGCCTCCGAACGCGCCCGGTCGAAGCCGTCGCGCACCTCCGCCTCGCTCCAGGCGATGCGCATGCCCTTGCCGCCGCCGCCGGCCGAAGCCTTGATCATGACCGGATAACCGATCTCTCCGGCGATCCGCTCGGCATGGTCGGCATCTTCGATGACGCCCAGCCAACCCGGCACGGTCGAGACCTTGGCTTCGCTGGCGAACTTCTTCGATTCGATCTTGTCGCCCATCGCCCTGATGGCCTTGGGCTTCGGTCCGATAAAGACGATGCCTTCCTTCTCCAGCGCCTCGCAAAATGAGGCGCGCTCCGACAGGAAGCCGTAGCCCGGATGGACGGCCTCGGCGCCGGTTTCCTTGCAGGCGGCGATGATCTTCTCCGGCAGGAGATAGCTCTGCGCGGCGGGCGGTGGGCCGATATGCACGGCCTCGTCGGCCATTTCGACATGCACGGCATCGCGATCGGCATCCGAATAGACCGCGACGGTGGCAATGCCCATCTTGCGCGCCGTCTTGATGACGCGACAGGCGATCTCGCCGCGATTGGCGATCAGGATCTTCTTGAACATTCGGATGTCGTTCCTCCGGCGAAGCGGATCAGTTCTATGGATAATTCCGGCGCGCCTCAAGTGCCCACGGGCAGGCTCCCAGGGCTGGCACCGATTGCAGAAACCGCGCCGAAAAACGTCGCAAGAGACGTTGGCCGTCCGCACGGAACTCGCTAATGTTACCCCAACACTAAATGATGGCAGGCTGGCATTCGCCACGGGCAGCCCGCCGTTAGCTAAAACTTACAGATCGCCTGGGAGGAGTGCCTCATGAAAACGCGTGCCGCCGTTGCCGTCGCTGCCGGAAAGCCGCTGGAGATCATGGAGGTGGACCTCGAAGGCCCGCGCGAGGGTGAGGTTCTGGTCGAGGTCAAGGCGACCGGCATCTGCCACACCGACGAGTTCACGCTGTCGGGCGCCGATCCGGAAGGCATCTTTCCGGCGATCCTGGGCCATGAGGGCGCCGGCATCGTCGTCGATGTCGGCAAGGGCGTGACCTCGGTCAAGAAGGGCGACCATGTCATCCCGCTCTACACGCCCGAATGCCGCCAGTGCCCGTCCTGTCTGTCGCGCAAGACCAATCTGTGCACCGCCATCCGCGCCACGCAGGGCCAGGGGTTGATGCCCGACGGCACCTCGCGCTTCTCGCTCGGCGGCGAAAAACTGTTCCATTACATGGGCTGCTCGACATTCTCCAACTTCACCGTGCTGCCGGAGATCGCGGTCGCCAAGGTCAATCCGGACGCTCCCTTCGACAAGATCTGCTATATCGGCTGCGGGGTCACCACCGGCATTGGCGCTGTCATCAACACGGCCAAGGTCGAGCAAGGGGCGACGGCCGTCGTCTTCGGCCTCGGCGGCATCGGCCTCAACGTTATCCAGGGGCTTCGCCTTGCCGGCGCCGACATGATCATCGGCGTCGATGTCAACAACGACAAGAAGGCCTGGGGCGAGAAGTTCGGCATGACGCATTTCGTCAATCCGAAGGAGATCGACGGCGACATCGTGCCTTACCTGGTCAACATGACCAAGCGCGGCGCCGACCAGATCGGCGGCGCCGACTACACATTCGACTGCACCGGCAACACCAAGGTGATGCGCCAGGCGCTGGAGGCCTCGCATCGCGGCTGGGGCAAGTCGGTCATCATCGGCGTCGCCGGCGCCGGCCAGGAGATCTCGACGCGCCCCTTCCAGCTGGTCACCGGCCGCACCTGGATGGGCACCGCTTTCGGCGGCGCGCGCGGCCGCACCGATGTGCCCAGGATCGTCGACTGGTACATGGAAAAGAAGATTGAGATCGATCCGATGATCACCCACACGCTGAAGCTCGAGGACATCAACAAGGGTTTCGACCTCATGCATGAGGGCAAGTCGATCCGGAGCGTCGTGGTTTACTGAAGCAATGCCACCAGGCCGCAGGCCGGAACGCCGGCGACCTCTGTGGTAAAACATGGGAGGAATGGAATGGCCGAGAAACTGCATCCGAAGATTGACAATGGCTTGCCGAAGGAAAGCGCATCCTTCTCCGGCGGCACGCTGGTCTGCCTTTGCACCAGCAACCCTGTGAAGGTGAAGGTCAAGGGCCAGATCGCCCACGACCACGCCTGCGGCTGCACCAAATGCTGGAAGCCGGAAGGCGCCATCTTCTCGGTCGTGGCCGTCGCCGGTACCGGCGACGTCACCGTCACCGAGAATGGAGACAAGCTGAAGGTGGTCGATCCTTCGGCACTCATCCAGCGCCATGCCTGCACGGGCTGCGGCGTCCACATGCATGGCCCGGTCGAGCGCGACCATCCCTTCAAGGGCCTGTCCTTCATCCATCCGGAACGCTTCGAAGAGGACGGCTGGTCGCCGCCGGGCTTCGCCGCCTTCGTCTCCTCGATCATCGAATCCGGCGTCGACCCGAGCCGTATGGACGGCATCCGCGCGCAGCTGAGGTCGATCGGGCTGGAGCCCTATGATTGCCTCAACCCCGGCCTGATGGACTATATGGCCACCTGGACGGCGAAGAAGTCCGGCGCGCTGCCGGCCTGAAAATTTGCGAAATCTGATGTAAAGGGCCGGCCAGCACCGGCCCTTTACACATTTGGAGAGACGATTGCCCGCACCCGTTATCTACGTCGACGCTGACGCCTGCCCGGTCAAGGCCGAGGTCGAGAAGGTCGCGGAGCGCCATGGCGTCGTCGTCACCTATGTCTCCAATGGCGGGCTGCGGCCGTCGCGCGATCCGATGATCCGCAACGTCGTCGTCTCCAAGGGAGCCGATGCCGCGGACGACTGGATTGTCGAGAACGCAAGAGCCAATGACATTGTGGTGACCGCCGACATTCCGCTTGCCGCGCGCACGGTGGCGCTCGGCGCGCATGTGCTGGGGCCGACCGGGCGCCCGTTCACGCCGGAAACCATCGGCATGGCGGTGGCGATGCGCGATCTGAAGCAGCATCTGCGCGAGACCGGCGAAAGCCGCGGCTTCAATGCCTCCTTCACTCAAAAGGACAGGTCGCAGTTTCTCGGCGAACTTGACCGCATCTTGCGGCGCGCGGTCAAATCCGTCACACCGGACTGATCCAACGTCTTCAGGGACCCGAGCCATGGGTGAAGACCTCAAGACGCCGATGCATCGGCACATGCAGTTCGCCCTGGCCTTTGCGATCGGCATCGTCGCCCTGCTGGTGGCTCTGCTGCTCAAGGCACCGCTCCCCTACTCCATCGGCGCCAATGTGTTCTTCGTGAGCTATATCGCCATGGTGCTGGCGCTGATGCCGAGCCTCACCGGCCGCTATCTCAGCAGGAACGCGCGCGCGACCGACATGCCCGTGCTGCTTATCTTCGCCGTCACGTTCTTCGTCGTCGTTGCGGCCATCGTCTCGCTGTTTCTTTTGATCAACCGGAAAGACGCGGCGCACCCTTGGCAGCTTGCCTTCGCCATGCTGTCGATCCCGCTCGGCTGGTTCACCATCCACGCCATGGCGTCGCTTCACTATGCGCATGTCTATTGGAAGGATGGAGGCGAGATCGATCAGAAAACCCAGAAGAAAATGCCGGTCGGCGGCCTCGATTTTCCTGGCGGCAAAAGACCGGAAGGCTGGGACTTCCTCTATTTCGCGACGGTCATCGGCATGACGGCGCAGACAGCCGACACGGCCATCACCACCTCGCAAATGCGTCTGGTCGTGCTCATCCACTCGGTCTTGAGCTTTTTCTTCAACACGGTGATCGTTGCCGCGGCGGTCAATCTCGCGGTCACCCTGGGCTCTCCGTAATAAATCCGTGATCGCATGAAACATTGCCTTGTGCGGCGACGTATTGAGGGGAAGACAAGGACCTGAGAAGCCGCCTGCCTGAGGCGGCCGGAGGCAAGATGGACGCTGTTGCCAACAACCGATCCGCCCCCAAGGCGGACGTCAAGGACACCACCCTCATCTACCGGCAGTCGCGCTGGACGCGGTTGACCCATTGGCTGTGGGCTTTCTCGCTGTTCTTCATGCTGCTTTCCGGCCTGCAGATCTTCAACGCGCGGCCGCAGCTTTATCTCGGCAAGCAGTCCGGTTTCGAGTTCAACAACACCATTCTCGAGATCGGCGCCGAAAACACCGCCAACGGTCCGCGCGGTTTCACCGCAATCCTCGGCCACCGCTTCGACACCACCGGCGTGCTCGGCTGGTCGGGTCTGCCCGGACAGGAAACGCCCCGCGCCTTTCCGGCCTGGGCGACGATCCCCTCTTACTACGATCTCGGCACTGCCCGCGTCGTGCATTTCTTTTTCGCCTGGGTGCTCAGCGCGACACTGCTCATCTGGCTGATCGCCGGCCTGGTCAACGGCCATATCCGCCGCGACCTCGCCCCTCGCCTCTCGGATCTGCGCAAGCTGCCGCGCGACATCGTCGACCACGCGAAGCTGAGATTCCACCACACCCGTGAGTACAACACGCTGCAGAAGATGGCTTATGGCGGTGTGCTGTTCGTGGCTCTGCCGTTGATGATCGTGACCGGGCTCGCCATGTCGCCGAGCATGGATTCGGTGCTGCCGTGGCTCAACGAAATCCTTGGCGGCCGACAGACGGCGCGCACCATCCATTTCACCGTCATGGTGCTGCTCGTCCTCTTCTTCATCGTCCACATCCTGATGATCCTCGCCGCCGGCCCGATCAACGAGCTGCGCTCGATCATCACCGGCTGGTACCGCACGGACCCGCCCGCGAAGCACGACCAGCCGACCGAGAGGAGCGCCTGACATGGCAAAATTCCAGATCACGCGCCGTAAATTCTTGACCGCCGGGAGCCTCGGCCTGTCAGGCATCGCATTGTCGGGCTGCGACGCCTTCGACAGCGGTCTCGGTATTGGCGGCGGCCTGCGCAGCTTCCTCGAAAACGCCAACGGCCTGACTTACCGCGCGCAGCGCTTTCTTGCAGGCCGCGACGCGCTGGCGCCGGAATTCACCGAGGCCGATATCCGCCAGCCGCAGCGGCCGAATGGCGTCACGGCGCCTGATGACGACACCTACAAGGGTCTGCTCGCCAACAATTTCGCCGACTGGCGCCTGGAGGTGACCGGCCTCGTCGAGAAGCCGCTGTCGCTGACCCGCGAGCAGCTCCAGAACATGCCGAGCCGCACGCAGATCACGCGCCACGACTGTGTCGAAGGCTGGAGCTGCATCGCCAAATGGACCGGCACGCCGCTGTCGCTGGTGCTTGACCAGGCGGTGGTCAAGCCGCAGGCGCGTTACGTCATGTTCCACTGCCTCGACACGATCGAGCAGAGCCTCTCCGGCGACATCAAATATTACGGCACCATCGACCTGATCGACGCCCGCCATCCGCAGACCATTTTGGCCTATGGCCTCAACGGCAAGCCGCTGCCGGTCGAGAACGGCGCGCCGCTGCGCGTACGCGTCGAGCGCCAGCTCGGCTACAAGATGCCGAAATACATTTCTAAGATCGAGCTGGTCGACAGTTTCGCCACTATCGGCGGCGGCCGCGGCGGCTACTGGGAGGACAATGGCTACGACTGGTATGGCGGGATTTGATGATCCCTCGCCTGCGGGCCGAGCACGATCTGCCGTCCGACGAGCTTGATGCCGTCGAGGAGCGTCTGCATGACGACAACCGACGGCTGACCGGTCGTGACGACGACCGTGCCCTCACCTTTGCCTTGCGGGATGAGCGAGGGCGCGTCGTCGGGATCGCCGCCGGCTATTCCTGGGCCGGCATCGCCGAACTCACGCTGATATGGGTCGACGAAACTTATCGCGGCCTTGGCCACGGCAGGAAGCTGCTTGAAGCCTTTGTCGCGGAGGCTGCTGCGCGGGGCTCCTTGCGGATATGGGTTTCGACCCACGATTTCCAGGCGCCAGGCTTGTACGAAAAGGCCGGCTTCGAGCGCATCGCCGAACTCACCGGATGGCCCGAAGGCCATTCCAACATCATCCTTTGCAAGACGATTCAGCGAGCGTCTAAGCGACTTTATCGAGCAGCGGCTTCAGCGCCGGATGGATTTCCGGCGAAGCGTGCCTGATCAGCGTCAGCAGCGCGCGCTCGTTGTCGCGCAGCGGCCGCTGGCCGCCGCCGATGCGCTCGACCAGCCATTTGGCTTCGTCGGCATCGATGGTCTCGGCACGGCGGGCAAGCGCCTCGGCGGCCCGGTTTCTGGCTTCCCATTCGGCCTCGATATCGCCGGGAGAATGATAGGCTTCGAGGACCGAGGCGAATCCGCCCGACACCATTCGGCTGAGGAACCCACCGAGTGCCGGGCCTGCCTCGTCGAGGAAGTTTTCGTGGCGCAGCGCCGCTTCGCGCGTTGGCGGCTCGTAGCCGGCCGAGCACATGACATAGTTGGCGATCGCCTTGACGAAGAGCTCGTTCCAGGACGGATCATTGTCTGCGGCCGCCGTTCGGTCATTGATCCTGAACAGCACCTCTGCCTCGGCTTTGGTAATGGCGATGTTGCCGTCGCCGCCAAAGGCATGGAGGATGCGGCGCAGGAGATCGACCTCGGCCCTGGCGATCAGGCCCGGAACCAGCTCGCCGCCGATCATCAACGGCCCCTTGCCGTCGATCACCGCATGCGCGACCTGCTCCAGCGCATAGGCCGAAAGCTGGCCGGGCGAGGATTTGGCTTCCTCCAGCACATGCACCAGCAGCTCGAGTTCCGTGCGGCTGTCGACCATGCCGTCACGCGAGACGGTGCGGACCAGCCAGTCGGCATTCTCCTCCGAGATATAGCCTTCCGGCTTTTCCTGGTGGACGATGTGGTCGGTCACCGCCTCGACGAAGAACGGTGCCCATTCGACACATTTGTCACGCGCCGTCTGGTCGAGCGCGAACAGTGCCTCCGCCTCGCCGCGACTCACCACGCCGTCGGCGAATACCTCGCGCCGCAGCATTGCCACGTCCTCGGCCGTGATCTTGTTCTTCGAGGTCAGCCCCGCCACCGGAGCGCTCATGATCAATTCGCCCATCTGCCGTCCCTGCCCGTGGCCTTTTGCCGGCGTTATCCCGTCAGGTTTATCAGCGGTGTCTTGAGAAACCGGCAAATGGTGTGGTTAGCGAAGCCTTGCCGGCCGCGCCTTGTTGAGATTCACGTCAGGCCGGCCTCACCTGTATATCGGCGCACCTTTGATGTCGCTGGGAGGTGACAAGGTGTCGCCAACGAGCTATGGATGGCGCGTCGGGGGCTCGGCTTGTGAGTCCCACCTGTTTGCGGGAGAGAGCAGCGCAAGCTGTCGCCGAAGGGGAAATCGCCCGAAATCTCTCAGGCAAAAGAACCGTTGACGGGAAAGACAACTCTGGAAAGTCGGGGCCTGGCCCCGCGCCGAAGGTGTAAGCGCTGCCGACAGAGTTACGGGGCGCGAGTCTCTCAGGCTTCAGACAGAGGGGCACGGACTAGGCCGCCAATGGCGGTCGATTGCGTGCGACTCTGGAGAAGACATGACAGGCGAAGACACCAAGCACCTACCCCTCGAGGATTTGCATCAGGCCGCGGGCGCGCGCTTCGGCGCTTTCGCCGGCTGGTCGATGCCGCTCACCTATCCGCCCGGCGTGATGAAGGAGCACCTGCACACGCGCGAGCATGCCGGGCTGTTCGACATCTCGCATATGAAGCTGTTCGAGGTCGGCGGTCCGGGCGCCGCGGCGCTGTTGAACCGGGCCTGCCCGCTTGATGCCGGCGCGCTGGACATCTCGCAGTCCAAATACACGTTCTTCCTCAACGAGGCGGCAGGCATTATCGACGACCTGATCGTCACGCGTCTAGGCCAAGACCGGTTCGTGGTCGTGGCCAATGCCGGCAACGCCATCGAGGACGAGAAGCATCTGCGCGCTCTGGCAACGGATTTCGACGCCAGGGTCTCGCCGCTCGACCGCGTCTTCCTGGCGATTCAGGGTCCGGATGCCTGGGCGGCTTTGGCACGGGCCGGCATCGAGACCGGCTCGCTGCTCTTCATGCATGGCATCGAGCCGCGCCAGAACTGGTTCATGAGCCGGTCAGGCTACACCGGCGAGGACGGTTTCGAGATTGGCCTGCCGGAGAAGGACGCGCGGGATCTTGTCGCCAGCCTGCTCAAGGACGAGCGCGTGCAATGGATCGGCCTTGCCGCCCGCGACAGCCTGCGCCTCGAGGCCGGGCTCTGCCTGCATGGCCAAGACCTGACGCCCGGGATCGACCCGGCAAGCGCCGGCCTGATGTGGGCGATCCCCAAGGAAGTCCGCCAGGGCCATTTCATCGGCGCCGACGCGCTGCGCTCGATCCTGGAGCGCGGGCCGGCGCAGAAGCGCGTCGGGCTGAAGCCCGATGGCCGCCAGCCAGTGCGCGCCGGCGCGGCGCTGGTCGATGCCGGCGGCAATCCGGCCGGCCATGTCACCTCCGGCGGCTTCGGGCCTTCGACCGGCCACCCCGTCGCCATGGGCTATGTCGACGCCGCGCTGGCCAGGCCCGGCACGAAACTCTTCGCCGATGTCCGCGGGACGAAGATCCCGGTCGACGTTACGTCCCTGCCCTTCACCCCACACCGCTACCGCAAAGGATGATCTCCAGATGGCAAAGACCTATTTCACTGAAGACCATGAATGGCTCCGCGTCGAAGGCGGCGTCGCCACTGTCGGCATCACCGACTATGCGCAGGAACAGCTCGGCGATCTCGTTTTCGTCGAGCTGCCGGAAATAGGCCGCAAGCTCGTCAAGGGCGATACCGCCGTCGTCGTCGAATCCGTGAAGGCGGCTTCGGACGTTTACGCGCCGGTCGACGGCGAGATCACCGAGGCCAACGGCTCTCTGTCGGCCGACCCTTCGCTGGTCAATTCGGCGGCGACCGGCGACGGTTGGCTCTGGAAGATGAAGCTCTCCAACGAAGGCCAACTCGACAGCCTCATGGATGAAGCCGCCTACAAAGCCCATATCGGCTGACAACAGGATCTTGGAAATGACCGCAGCACCTGCTCCTTTCTCGGCCCGCCATATCGGTCCCTCCGTCAACGACGTCAGGGCGATGCTCGCCGCCATCGGCGTTCCATCTGTCGAAACACTGATCAGCCAGGCCGTGCCGAAGTCGATCCGCCTCGATCGGCCTCTCGATCTGCCTGCCCCGGCGAGCGAAGCCGAAGCGCTGGCTGAACTGTCGGCGATGATGGCGAAGAACACGGTGCTGAAGAGCTTCATCGGCGCCGGTTATCACGGCGTTTTCGTGCCGCCGGTCATCCAGCGCAACCTGTTCGAGAATCCGGCCTGGTACACGGCCTACACGCCCTACCAGGCCGAGATCAGCCAGGGCCGGTTGGAAATGCTGTTCAACTTCCAGACCCTGGTCACCGAGCTCACCGGCCTGCCAGTGGCGTCGGCTTCTCTGCTCGATGAAGCGACCGCCGTTGCCGAGGCCGTCGGCATCGCGCTGCGCCATCATCGCGACAAGCGCACCAAGGTGGCGCTTGCCGGCACCCCGCACCCGCAGACGCTGGATGTCGTGCGCACCCGCGCCGAGCCGCTCGGCATCGAGGTCGATGGCGAGACGATCGACGACAACACCGCCGCCCTGCTCGTCTCCTGGCCGGACACGTTCGGCGTCTATGGCGACCACAAGGCGGCGATCGAGAAGGCCCGCGCTACCGGCGCGCTGGTCGTCTTCATCGCCGATCCGCTGGCGCTCACCCTGACGGATGCGCCGGCGAAGCTCGGCGCCGACATCGCCGTCGGCCCGATGCAGCGCTTCGGCGTGCCGATGGGTTTCGGCGGTCCGCATGCCGCCTATTGCGCCGTTTCCGACAAGCTGACCCGTCTGATGCCCGGCCGCCTCGTCGGCCAGTCGACCGACACCAAGGGCCGCCCCGGCTACCGGCTGGCGCTGCAGACGCGCGAGCAGCACATCCGCCGCGACAAGGCCACTTCCAACATCTGCACCGCGCAGGCGCTGCTGGCCAATATGGCCACGGCCTATGCGATCTGGCATGGCCCTGCCGGCCTGCAGGCGATTGCCGGTCGCATCCACGGCCTTGCCGACCGCCTCGCCTCCGGCCTCAAAGCCGCTGGCGTGTCGGTGATCGGCGCAAGCCGCTTCGACACGGTGACCGCCGAGGTGAAGGGCAAGGCCGGCGCGATCGCCGCCGCCGCGGAGAAGACAGGCCGGCTGCCGCGCGTCATCGATGCGGACAAGATCAGCATCGCCTTCGACGAGACCTCGACGGAAGCCGATCTCGAGGCGATCGCCGACCTTTTCGGCGCCAAGCCAGGCGCGCAAGGCGGCTCGATGCCCGGCACGCCGCGCGGCAAGGAGTTCCTGACGCAGCCGGTCTTCCACGAGAACCGCTCCGAGACCGACATGATGCGCTTTCTGCGCCGGCTGGCCGACAAGGACCTCGCGCTCGACCGCGCCATGATCCCGCTCGGCTCCTGCACCATGAAGCTCAATGCCGCCGCGGAAATGATGCCGGTGAGCTGGCCCAGCGTCGCCAATCTGCATCCCTTCGCACCCGCCGGCCATTCGGGCGGCTACCGCGCCATGATCGCCGATCTCGAAGCCTGGTTGTCGGAGATCACCGGCTTCGACGCCGTGACCTTGCAGCCCAATGCTGGCAGCCAGGGCGAATATGCCGGCCTGCTCGCCATTCGTGGCTATCACCGCGCGCGCGGCGAAGGTCATCGCACCGTCTGCCTGATCCCGTCCTCCGCGCATGGCACCAATCCGGCGAGCGCCGCGATGGCCGGCATGAGCGTCGTCGTCGTGCGCTGCACCGAGGACGGCAACATAGATGTCGAGGACCTCAAGGCCAAGGCGGCCGAGCATTCGAAGGATCTCGCGGCGCTGATGTTCACCTACCCCTCGACGCATGGCGTCTACGAGGAAGGCGCGCGCGACCTCTGCGCCATCGTCCATGAGCATGGCGGCCAGGTCTATTTCGACGGCGCCAACCTCAACGCGCTGGTCGGCCTCGCCCGTCCTGGCGATATCGGCGCCGACGTCTGCCACATGAACCTGCACAAGACCTTCTGCATCCCGCATGGCGGCGGCGGGCCGGGTGTCGGTCCGATCGGCGTCAAGGCGCATCTGAAGCCCTACCTGCCCGGCCACGTGACGGAAGGCACGACCCATGCCGTGGCGGCGGCGCCGTTCGGCAGCGCCTCCATCCTGCCGATCACCTGGATGTACATCCGCATGATGGGCGCTTCAGGACTGAAGCACGCGACGGAAACGGCGATCGTTTCCGCCAACTACATCGCCACCCGGCTCGCGCCGCACTTCCCGCTTCTCTACAAGGGCAGGCACGATCGCATCGCCCATGAATGCATCCTCGACACCCGCGTGCTCAAGGAGAGCGCCGGCATCAGCGTCGACGATATCGCCAAGCGCCTGATCGACTATGGCTTCCACGCGCCGACCATGTCGTTCCCGGTCGCCGGCACGCTGATGGTCGAGCCGACCGAGTCCGAGCCCAAGCGCGAGCTCGACCGCTTCTGCGAGGCGATGGTCGCCATCGCCGGCGAGGCGGCGAAAGTGGCGAAGGGCGAGTGGCCGCCCAACGACAACCCGCTGGTCAACGCCCCGCACACCGCGGCGGAAGCGCTTGCCGCTGAGTGGAAGCATCCCTACTCGCGGCTCGAAGCGGCCTACCCTGCGGGCGACGCCGATCTGGCGACGAAATACTGGCCGCCGGTGTCGCGCATCGACAATGTGGCCGGCGACCGCAACCTGGTCTGCTCGTGCCCGCCGCTGTCGGAATATCTCGGCGCCGCGGAGTAGCGGCCAGCGTTCATTCGGGCGATTTTCAAGCGCCGGCCCGGCATCGGGCTGGCGCCTTGCTCTCGAATGATGCGCCGCATGAAGCGCCGCCTCGCTTGCGCCAATCAGCCCTTGTCGAGCAGCGCCAGATTGGCGTTGACCAAAGTCTGGTCGGCCATGCCGGCCTTGGCTTCGAGCAGCAGCGCGCGCGCCTTCTTCTTATTGCCGCGCAGAAGCTGCGAATAACCCATATTGTTGACGATCTGCGGCTTGCGGCCGGCGACCTTCAACAATTGCGCATAGGCGCGGTCGGCGAAGTCGAAACGGCCGAGCTCGTCATAGGAAGCGGCAAGCCCCATCCAGGCTTCGGCATTGTCGGATTTGAGCTCGACCGCCTTGCGGAAATGCTGTTCGGCCAGGCCGAAATTCGCCTCGCGGAACTGCGCCTTGCCTTCGACGAGATCATCGGCGCTGACATCCTTGGTCACCGGCTGGATCGCCGTGGTCTTGGTCGTGTCGACGTTGTTGTTCGTCGTGCAGCCGGTGATCATCAAGACGGCCGCCAATGCCGCCGCTGCCTTGGGAAGTCTATGACGCATGCCCCTGCCCCATCGCCCGATTTGCCGGGTCGTTCTTCAGGAAAAGACGATACAGGAGAGCGATTAAGCTTCGGTGCCGAAATGCAGCTAAATTTTGGTTGCCCGCCAAGGATGCGTTAACCAACGCAGGACGCCTGGATTAATGGTGGGCGGTCAGCTTCACAATGATCGGAATAATGGCGATCATCAGCACCACCGGCAGGATGCAGACCGTCACCGGCACCGACATCTTGGCCGGCAAGGCATGCGCCTTCTCCTCTGCCAGCGACATGCGCTTGTGCCGCATTTCGTCGGAGAAGACGCGCAGCGAGCCCGACAGGCTGGTGCCGAGCTCCTTGGATTGCTGCAGCAGCGTCGCGAACGAGCGCACCTCGTCCAGGCTGAGACGGTCGGCGAGCGCCTTCAGCGCGTCGTCGAGACTGCGCCCGGCCCGCAGCTCCAGCGACACCAGGATCAGGTTCTGGCTGAGCGACGGATAGGTCCTGGCAAGCTCCTTGGAGACCCGCTCGATGCCGGCCTCCATGCTCATGCCGGCATCGGAGCAGACGATCATCAGATCCATGAAATCGGGAAAGCCGTTGCGGTATTCGCGCATCTTCTCCCGAACCTTCTGCGTCAGCACCAGGCCCGGCAGGAAATAGCCGCCGGCTCCCGACAGGATGATGAAGGTCCAGCGGCTGGTCATGGTCGACTCGGCGCTGGCCGCCCAGTGGTTGATCAGGAACGCGCCCAACGCCGCGCCGATCATGGTGGCGAAGCGGATCAGGAAGAACATGCCGACGGCGCGCGGCTCCATATAGCCGGCCTGGATGAGCTTCATGCG
The DNA here is from genome assembly GCF_003952445.1 of Mesorhizobium sp. M2A.F.Ca.ET.043.05.1.1. Lineage (NCBI taxonomy): Bacteria > Pseudomonadati > Pseudomonadota > Alphaproteobacteria > Hyphomicrobiales > Phyllobacteriaceae > Mesorhizobium > Mesorhizobium sp. M2A.F.Ca.ET.043.05.1.1. Next base: position 1,219,669 of record NZ_CP034446.1, on the reverse strand, counting down.
CAGCCGCGCGACATTTTCCGGGTCGCTCTTGGCATAGAACTCCTGCGCCCGTTTCACCGCCCTCTCGCGCACGGCGCTGGTGCTCTTCTTGGGCGCAGCGTCCACCTGCTCGGCCGGCTGCACCACCTCGACCTTCAGCCGGCGCTTGACCTCGCCACGATCGCCCTTGGCGAGCACAAGCGGCCAGGCAACGGCACCGCCGCCAAGCACCAGCAGCAGCACGGCAACCGGCATCAGCGACGTCGGCGCGAGCGAGGCGAGGAAGCGGATGACGCCTTCCATTTCAGAACCTGAAATTCGACATCTTGAACATGATGGCGTTGCCGAGCAGCAGCCAGAAGATCGCCCCGCTCAGCATGTACCAGGTCTTCGGCTCGCCCCAGACATCCTGGTAGAATTGCGGCATCAGCACCATGATGGCGGTGAACAGAAGCGCCGGCACCGCGGTCAGGATGTAGGCAGACATGCGGCCTTCGGTCGAAATGGCGCGCACCTTGCGGCGCAGCTTGCCGCGCTCGCGGATTGTCGCGGACAGGCCGTCGAGGATCTCGCGCAGATTGCCGCCCGAACTGCTCTGGATCGACACCGCAGTGACGAAGAGCGGCAGGTCCTCATGTCCCACCCGGTCGAACAGATTATTCAGCGCCGACACGAGGTCCGAGCCGTAGGTCACCTCGTCGGCGACGACGCCGAACTCGGTGCCGATCGGGTCGGCCATTTCGCGCGCCACCATGGCGATCGCCACCGGCACCGGATGTCCGGCCTTCAAGCCGCGCGTGATCAGTTCCAGCGCCTCGGGCAACTGTATCCCGAACCGCTTGTGCCGGCGCTTGCGCATGAAGCGCATCACCATCACCGGCAGCACCGGCAGCAATATGAGAAAAAGGATCAGGCCGAACAGAAGCGGCAGGCCCTTCCAGACCGTGAGAAGCCCCAATGCGAAGGCGACCCCCGATGTGATCATCAGGAACTTCGGCAACGGCGTGGTCATGCCGGACTGCGTGCGCAGGACGCGGAAACGGTCGAGGGAGAAGACGGAGCTGCGGCCGTCGATCCCGCGCTCCTTGCGCAGTTGGATCAGCACCTGCTCCTGGCTGATCTTGTTCTCGGCGAGCTTCATGCGGCGGTTGATCGCCGTGCGCTTGTCGCTGCGCCCGGCATAGAGCAGGTAAAGGCCCTCCGCGATCATGATGCCGGTGAGCGCCGCCGCTGCGTATACGACATAGATCGGGCTGAATCCCTCGAACACCGGCCTAGTCCTGCGGCCGGCCGGGTTCGAAATACTTGCCCGGGAATTCGATGCCCATGTTGCGCAGGTCCTCGAGGAAGCGCGGGCGGATGCCGGTCGCCTCGAAGTGGCCGAGGATCTTGCCGTCCGCCTCCATGCCGGTGCGCACGAAGCGGAATATCTCCTGCATCTGGATGACATCGCCTTCCATGCCGGTTACCTCGGCGACGCTGGTCACCTTGCGCTTGCCGTCGGAAAGGCGCGTCAGCTGCACGATGATGTCGAGCGCGCTGGCGATCTGGCTGCGGATCGACTGCACCGTCATCGGCATGCCGGTCATGCCGAGCATCTGTTCCAGACGCGAGATCGCGTCGCGCGGCGTGTTGGCATGGATGGTGGCCATCGAGCCTTCATGGCCGGTGTTCATCGCCTGCAGCATGTCGAAGGCTTCCTCGCCGCGGCACTCGCCGAGGATGACGCGGTCGGGACGCATGCGCAGCGCGTTCTTGACCAGGTCGCGCTGCTTCAGTTCGCCATGGCCCTCTATGTTGGCCGGGCGCGTCTCCATGCGCGCGACATGCGGCTGCTGCAATTGCAGCTCGGCCGCGTCCTCGATGGTGATCAGGCGCTCGTCTTCCGGGATGAAGGCCGACAGGGCATTGAGCATCGTCGTCTTGCCGGTGCCGGTGCCGCCGGAGATGATCGTGGTCTTGCGGGCGTGCACCGCCGCCGCCAGCACTTCGGCCATGTTCTGGGTAATGGCGCCGAACTCGACCAGCTTGTGCAGGCCGAGCTTGTTCTTGGAGAATTTGCGGATCGACACCAGCGGACCGTCGACGCCGACCGGGCGGATCGCCGCGTTGAAGCGCGAGCCATCGAGCATGCGGGCGTCGACCATCGGCTGAGATTCATCGACGCGGCGGCCGACAGCCGCGACGATTTTATTAATGATTCGAAGCAGATGCGCCTCATCCTTGAATGGGATGTGGACCTGCTGCAGCTTGCCGCGCTTTTCGACGAAGCAGTTCTGGTGGCCATTGATCAGGATATCGTTGATCTCAGGGTCTTTGAGCAACGGCTCCAGCGGGCCGAGGCCGACCATCTCGTCGACGATGTCGTCGACCAGCGCATCGAGCTCGGCGATGTTGATCGCCATCCGCTCCTCGCGTGTCTTTTCCGAGACGAATTCATGCACCTGCCGGCGCATCTCGTCCTTGGGCAGCCGCTCGAGCGCCACCAGGTTGATCTCCTCGAGCAGCATGCGATGGATGCGCACGCGCGCATCGAGCACCTTGTTGGCGCTTTTTGCCGGCGCCGCTTCCGGCTTCGGCGGCGCCGGCTTGCGGGTCGTCGGGATGATCACCGCATTGTGCACCACAGGCGCGGGCTCCGGCGCCCGCTGCGGACGAGTGTCGCGGTTCTGCAGGTTGGAAAAGCGAGTGTTCATCCGGCCTTCCTCTTCAGCAGGCCCTTGCTGAGGCCGAACAGCGATTTCGACTTGACCGTGGTCTGGACGGCCTCCTCCGGCAGGATGATCTTCTTCAGGTCGTTGACGACGTTGGCGTTGGGGTCGATGGCGTGCAGCGGCACGCCGCGGTCGACTGCCTCGCGCACCAGCCGGTAATTGTTGGAGATGCCGCCGACGAAATGCTCGCCGAGTATCTCCTGGACATCGGCCTGCTTGATGCCGCTGTCGAACATCTTCTGCTCGAAGCGGTTGACGATGACGTTGGGCTTCACTTCCTTGCCTGCGGTCTCATAGACGGCCTGGATGAGGCGCTGCGTGTGGCGCAGGCACGGCACCGTCATCTCGGCGACGATGTAGAGCTTGTTGGAACCCAAGAGCACCGTCTCGGTCCAGGGGAACCAGGTGCGCGGCATGTCGATGACGACATTGTCGAAGTAAGCCGCCACGAGATCGAGCATGCGAACCACCACATCGGTCTTGAAGGAGCGCATGTCCGAGGGACGTGTCGGCGCCGCGAGCACGCACAGGCCACTCGCATGCTTCGACAGCATCACATCGAGCAGTTGCCGGTCGAGGCGCTCCGGCTGGTTCTCGATTTCCGTGATGTCGAAGCGCGGCTCAAGGTCGAGATATTCGGCGCAGGCGCCCTGCTGGAAATTCAGATCGACCACGCAGGTCGAAGCGCCGCGCGTCACCGAATGATGCAGTTGGAAGGCCGTCTGCAGGGCGAGCGTGGTGGTGCCGACGCCGCCGGCGGCCGGCATGAAGGTATAGATGTGCGACTCGGTGTTCTCTTCCCGCCCCGGCCCCTGCAACGCCCGGATGACCGAGCGCACCAGGTCTGCCGTGGTGATCGGCTTGACCAGGAAGTCGGCGACCTTGAGCTGCACGAGGATGCGCACCGCCGCCGCGTTGAATTCCTGGGTGACGACGACCACGGGAACGCTGCCTTCCAGCCGGCGCATGACGCGCTGCAGCGACTCGATCTCCTCGAGCTTGGCCGCGTCCATGTCGACGATGACGGTGCCGAAATCGGTCTCGAGGGCCTCGCCGCGCAGCTCGTTGATGCTCTTTTCCACCGTCAGGAGCTCGATGACCTCGGAGGTCGCAAAAGCCGTCCGCGTGTCCTGCACGAACGCCCTGTCGGTGGAAACGAGCAGGATCTTCTTGGTCTTGGTAGCAGATGCCATCGTTGTCGGCCGATCAATTCGATGTCGTTGATGATGATGTCGGCGCGGACGCGGCGCCGGCTTTCGCGCCGACGGCGACAGTCTCGGAACCCGGACGTTGAGCCGGCACGAGAAGCCTTGTGTTCTGGACGCCGTACTTCCACGGATCGACCATCTGCATGGCGGTGTTGGATGCCTGCGCGTTGCCGACCCCCGGCGTCACCCCTTCGGTGCGCACATAGTCGTCGCTGGTACAGCCGGCGGCGAGCCCGGTCAGCAAGAGAACAGTCCAAAGGGCGATGCGCATGGCCTTAGTCCTTCGGCAGGTCGAGGAAGTGGCCGGACGTGGCCGATACGGAGCGGGCGGCGCCGCCGTCGGCGAATGCCAGCGGACGTTTCGGCGCCGAGGCGTCCACTTCCTCGGTGTTGTTGAGGAAATAGTCGGCGGTGCTTGCCGGCCGGGTGCCGTCGGTCGGTTCGACCATCTTCTTCGACGGATCGACCGGCTTGACCAGATAAGGCGTGACGATGATCACCAGATCGGTCTCCCGCCGCTGATAGGATTTCGAGGAGAACAGCGGACCGAGGACCGGCAGCTTGCCGAGCCCCGGAAGGCGCGAGGTGAAAATGTCGTTTTGAGACTGCAAAAGGCCCGCGATCATAAAGCTCTGGCCGTTCTTGAGATCGACCGATGTCCTGGCGCGGCGCACGATGAAGGCGGGAATGGAAATGCCGCTGCTGACCTGGATGGAAGCGGACGGGTCGATCGAGGACACTTCCGGCGCGATGTCGAGGCTCACCAGCCCGTCCTTCAGCACCGTCGGCGTGAAATCGAGGCCGACGCCATACTTCTTGTAGGTGACGCTGATCTTGCCATTGTCCTCGGAAACCGGGATCGGGAACTCGCCGCCGGCAAGGAAGCTCGCCGTTTGGCCAGAGCGGGCAATCAGGTTCGGCTCCGCGAGCCGCCGCGCCAGGCCGCGTTCCTCCAGCGCCTTGATGGCGATGTCGATCGACAAGCCGTTGGACAGCAGGCTGCCGATGATCTCGCCCGTTCCGGCAGCCGGCACATCTCCCCCGTCCGGGTTAAGCACGACTTTGCGGTTGCCGATGCCATAAGCGAAATTGGCCGCGTATTTGGCGCCGAGATCCTGTCCGGCCTGGCGGTTGATCTCGACGAAGCGGACGTTGAGCTGCACCTGCTGCGACGACGAGATATTCACCGAATTGATGACTTCCTCATTGCCGGAAAAGCGCGAGGCGATCTTGCTGGCCTTGTCGGCGGCGACCGCGTCCTCGGCCTCGCCCGACAGCACGACGCGGCCGTTTGCCGAGCCCACCTTGATCTTGGCGTCGGGCACGCTGGCGCGGATGGTGCTGGCCAACTGGTCAGTATCCAGCGTCACCTCGATGTCGATGGTGCCGACAAGCTGCTTGTTCTGGTCGAACAGGGCGATACCAGTGGTGCCGAGATTGTTGCCCAGCACATAGAAGGACTTGTCGGTCAGCGGGTTGACGTTGGCGATCTCCGGATCTCCGATGACGATCTGGTAGAAGGCGGCGCTCGTCATGATCGTCTTCGGCTTGCCCTTGGCGACCTTGATCGAGGCGTTCTTGTTCGCCGAGACATAGACGACGTCATTGCCCGCCCTTGCCGGCGCGGCGGCGCCAAGCATAGCTGCCGCGAGCGCGATCGCGCCGAGAAGACGCCATCCCCCGGTCGTCCGAAATGCATCAAACCCGAACATCTTGCCCCGTCCCCGCCGGTCCCCACCGGCTATTGCTGCAGTTCCTGCGGCGGTTCCCGTGAAGGAACCTTGTATTCTTCGACCTTCTCGCCGCGCGTCACGATCACCGTCCTGAATTTCGGCTCGTCCTGGTCCTTCGTCACCGCATTGACGAGCGAGGCCGCACTTGCCTCGGCGTTTGCGGCAACCGAACCGCCGAAGGAAGAGATCGTCGTAAGGCCGCCTTTGCCGGCACTGGCGTCGGCCGCGGACCGCAACGACAGCGACAAGGTGCCGACGGTGCGGGCGAGCGCCACTTTCTGCGCCCCTTCGTTGGTCACCTCGATGGTCACTGAATTGGCGACCTGCGGCTCGGTCTTGCGCTCGTCGGCGCCCTGCCCGACCGAAAGCACCTTGGCGTCGGAGACCACAATCTCGGAGGTCACCGTCGAGCCGGCCGCCCCTTGCGCGTTCTTGGATACTTCCTGGATGTCTCCCGCATCGCGCGTCAGGACGACGTCGACCCGGTCTCCCGGCGTGACGAAGCCACCGACACCGGCAATTTCGTCGGTGCGGATGGTGACGGCCCGCATGCCCGGCGACAGCATGTTGGAAAGCGTGGCGCGACCGTTCGGTCCCGACAGTTTGGTGAGCAGCACCGGTTCGTTGACCTCGATCGGCGACAGCACCACGCGGCTGCCGTCGGCAAACAACTTGTCGATCGTCGGGAAAGCGCCTTGCGGCAGCGAATCCTGCGGCCACGGGATCTCGGCGAGCTGCGGCCGTCCGAGCTCCATTCCATAGCGCAGCGGCGCTTGAGCCACCACGATGGTCTTGAATTCGACCTTGGGCTGCTGCGGAGCTTCGACCGTGACCACCTTGATCTCGGACTGAGCCTTTGCCTGGCTCTTGACCCAAAAATCCGCCGCAAAGATCGAGATCGCGCCGAAGACGGCTGCGATACCGATCATGGTTATGGCCCTGCCCCGCACAACGAAACCCCTGACGCCCGTGGTCTTTTGTTGGTTTGGGCCCCACGCTAGGCGTTAATGTTAAAGAATCAGGAATCCCGTGACCCGCCGATCGCCCTATTTCGGCCGGCTTGGTTATCGAATGGTTTTGGAATAAGAGACAGTTTGATCCCTGAACGGAACAGGAACTCGTTCGCCCGCCAAAAGCGTGGCAGTATCGAGCCGTGATTCGCATTATCGGACGCTAGGCCCAGCATGGACGACAGCAACGATCTCTTCGGCAAGATGGAAAAGCAGGCACAGCCGGTGCGCGCCCCCTCGCGCCCCGCCGATCCGCTGGTGCAGGCCGCGAAGCGCTCGACCGCCGCCCGCGACGGCAGCGAAAGCTACAGCGCCGCCGATATCGAGGTGCTGGAGGGTCTCGAGCCGGTGCGGCGCCGTCCGGGCATGTACATCGGCGGCACCGACGACAAGGCGATGCACCATCTGTTCGCCGAGGTCATCGACAATTCGATGGACGAAGCCGTGGCCGGCCACGCCACCTTCATCGATGTCGAGCTTTCCGCCGACGGCTTCCTGACCGTCACCGACAATGGCCGCGGCATCCCGGTCGATCCGCATCCAAAATTCAAGAAGCCGGCGCTCGAAGTCATCATGACGACGCTGCATTCGGGCGGCAAGTTCGACTCCAAGGTCTATGAGACCTCCGGCGGCCTGCACGGCGTCGGTGTTTCGGTCGTCAACGCGCTGTCCGACCACCTCGAGGTCGAGGTCGCGCGCGGCCGCCAGCTCTACCGTCAGCGTTTTTCCCGCGGCGTCCCGATCAGCGGCCTCGAGCATCTGGGCGAGGTTCATAACCGCCGCGGCACGAGGACCCGCTTTCACCCCGACGAGCAGATCTTCGGCAAGGGCGCGGCCTTCGAGCCGGCGCGGCTTTATCGCATGGCGCGCTCGAAAGCCTATCTGTTCGGCGGTGTCGAGATCCGCTGGACATGCGATCCGTCGCTGATCAAGGAGAAAGACCAGACGCCGGCCAAGGCCGAGTTTCATTTCCCCGGCGGCCTGAAGGACTATCTCAAGGCGACGCTGGGCGACGAGTTCCAGGTCACGCGCGAGGTTTTTGCCGGCAAGAGCGACAAGCAGGGTGGCCACGGTTCGCTGGAATGGGCGGTGACCTGGTTCGGCGGCGACGGGTTCCTCAACTCCTACTGCAATACGATTCCAACTCCCGAAGGCGGCACGCATGAGGCCGGCTTCCGCAACGTGCTGGCGCGCGGATTGCGCGCCTATGCCGACCTGATCGGCAACAAGCGCGCCTCGATCATCACCACCGAGGACGTGATGATCTCGGCCGCCGGCATGCTGTCGGTGTTCATCCGCGAGCCGGAATTCGTCGGCCAGACCAAGGACAGGCTGGCGACCATCGAGGCGATGCGCATCGTCGAAAACGCCATCCGCGACCCGTTCGACCATTGGCTTGCCGACAATCCGCAGGAAGCCTCGAAGCTTCTCGAATGGGTCATCGCGCGCGCAGACGAGCGCGTGCGCCGCCGCCAGGAAAAGGAAGTCTCGCGCAAAAGCGCCGTGCGCAAGCTGCGCCTTCCGGGCAAGCTCGCCGACTGCACGCAGAACGCGGCCGCCGGCGCCGAGATCTTCATCGTCGAGGGCGACTCGGCCGGCGGCTCGGCCAAGCAGGCGCGCGACCGCGCCAGCCAGGCGGTGCTGCCGTTGCGCGGCAAGATCCTCAACGTCGCCAGCGCCGGCAACGACAAGCTTGCCGCCAACCAGCAGATCTCCGACCTCATCCAGGCGCTCGGCTGCGGCACGCGCTCGAAGTACCGCGACGAGGACCTGCGCTACGACCGCGTGATCATCATGACCGACGCCGACGTCGACGGCGCGCATATTGCTTCCCTGTTGATCACCTTCTTCTACCAGGAGATGCCGAACCTGATCCGCGGCGGCCATCTCTACATGGCCGTGCCGCCGCTCTATTCGATCCGGCAGGGCGGCAAGGTCGGCTACGCCCGCGACGACGCGCATAAGGACGAATTGCTGCGCACCGAATTCACCGGACGCGGCAAGGTCGAGATCGGCCGCTTCAAGGGCCTGGGCGAGATGATGGCCTCGCAGCTCAAGGAGACCACGATGGATCCGAAGAAGCGCACGCTTCTGCGGGTAGACGTGATCGACGCCGAGCAGGCCACCAAGGATGCCGTCGACGCGCTGATGGGCACCAAGCCCGAAGCGCGTTTCCGCTTCATCCAGGAGCGCGCCGAATTCGCCGAGACGGACGTGCTGGATATCTGATCGCGGAAGGGTCCATAAAGGCTCCTGTACGGAGACGAATGTGACCTGGACGCGTCTGAAAGAGCTTGTCGAGACATCGTTAAGCGGTCTGACGCAGCCGACCCGTTCGGACTGGATCTTTGCCTTGCGCACGGTTTCGGCCGGGCTGATCGCGCTGCTTGCCGCCTACGCGCTGAAGCTCGACCATCCGCAATGGGCGATGATGACGGTGTTCATCGTTGCCCAGCCGGTGGCCGGAATGGTGCTGGCGAAGGGCTTCTACCGGCTGCTCGGCACACTGGCCGGCGGCCTGGCCGCGATCGGCATAACATCCCTGTCCGGCGCCAATCCCTGGCTGCTGATCACAGTCCTGGCGCTCTGGGTCGGCATCTGCACGCTCGTATCCTCGCTGTTGCGCAACCCGGAGGCCTATGGCGCGGCGCTTGCCGGCTACACGGCGATGATCATCAGCCTGCCGGCGCTCGGCCAACCGATCGTCGTTGTCGATCTCGCCATTGCGCGCTGCGCCGAGATCGTGCTCGGCATCCTATGCGCCGGCGTCACCAGCCGGCTGATCCTGCCGAAGCTCGCGGCCGACGCCATCATCTCCCGGCTGAAGCGCAGCATCCTCGACCTCGCCGAATATGCCGGCGGCGCCTTTTCCGGCGGCGATCCGGCAAGCCTTGCCGCGCTCCAGCGAAAGCTGATCACGGACGCCCAGACGCTCGCTGAAATGCGCACCTATGCGCGCCTGGAAGCGCCGAGCTTCGCCCCCCGCGCCCACCCGGTGCGGCGCACCATCGGTCAGCTTCTGTGGGCGCTGTCGGCGGCGCGCACGCTGCACAGCCACCGCGCGCCAAAGAATGCGGCGCTCATCCCGATGCGACGCGACTTGAAAGCCTTTGTCGGCGAGCTGGCGGCGACACCCGGCGCGCTCGACGACACGGGCCCTTGGGTGGCGCGGCTCGACGCGATCGCGGGCAAGGCCAGAGAGGTGCCGGCCCTTCCCGACGATGCCGGTGCAAACGATGCCGCCGAGGACAAGGTGGGCACCATCACTCGCCTCACCATTGCCGGTGATTTTGCCGAAGCGCTGAAACAGGTGTTGGACGGCCTCGATGCGCTTCGCTCGCCAGTCTCCCGGAAATCGAATGAGCGAAGCCAGCCGGCGCTGGTCGTCCACCGCGACTATCAGGCCGCGTGGCGCAACGCCGTGCGCGCCGCGCTCGCGACGCTGCTCGTCGCCGTCTTCTGGTTGACGACCAAATGGTCGGAAGCGGCCGGCACCGTCATCCTCGTCGCGGTGGTCTCCAGCCTGTTCGCGACGCGTCCCGATCCCGTGCAGTCGGCCTGGGGTTTCTTCACCGGCACGCTGATCGCGCTGCCTTTTGCCTTTCTGGTCGGCCAGGTCGCGCTGCCGGCGCTGCCGGGCTTCGGCTGGTTCATGCTCTTCGTCGTGCCGATCCTGGTGCCTGCGGCGCTCGGCATGGCCAATCCACGCCATGTCGGCGTCGCCACCGCTTTCGCCATCAACTTCCTCGCCTTCCTCAGCCCGCATCAGCAGATGATCTATGATCCCGGGCCGTTCTTCGCGGGCTCGGCCTCGATCCTGGTCGGCATTCTGATCGCCATCGGCGTCTTCATCGTCGTGCTGCCCGCCGACCCTTGGGTCACCGTGGAGCGTATCTCGCAGGCGATGCGCGAGGATCTGGCGCGGCTTTGCCTGCATGAGCGGATACCTCGGCGTTCGGCTTTCGAAAGCCTCGCCTATGACCGGATCAACCAGTTGATGCCGCAGGTGCAGCGAACGGGCCGCAGGGGCGACCCCATTCTTGGCGGCAGCATCGCCGCCGTCACCGTTGGATTGGAGGTGCTGCGGCTGCGCCATGCGCAACTGGACTCCGCCGTGCCGCGCGAGACAGTCGAATCCATCGGCAATTTCCTGCGCGGCCTGGCGCGTGAATTGTTGTTCCGGCGGCCGGGCGAGCCGCAGACCGCGACCATCGCGGTGGCAAGGCAATATGCGGCCAGCATTGGCGAACGCAGCGATCGGCTCGAAATGCTGCGGATCGCCGCCTCGCTGCGCATCATTGCCGCGGCGATGGAGGACTATCCGGATTTCTTTGCAAAGGGTCGTGCCTGAACAAATAGGGACATGTCGCGTTTCAGGTCGGACCGGATCCGAAAGGTCCCTTATCAGACTGGTCGATACTTAGGTGGACAGATGGCGCTCAAACGAATGGACAACATCGGTATCGTCGTCGAGGACCTCGACGCGACGGTTGATTTCTTTCACGAGCTCGGCCTTGTACTCGAAGGGCGTGCCACGATCGAAGGGGAATGGGCCGGACGTGTCACCGGACTGGGCGACCAGCATGTCGGGATCGCCATGATGCGAACGCCGGACGGCCACAGCCGGCTGGAACTGTCCCGCTTCCTCAGGCCATCGGTCGTGGCGGATCACCGCAATGCCCCGGTGAACGCCCTAGGCTATCTCCGCGTCATGTTCGCCGTGGACGACATCGACGACACGCTGGAGAGGCTTCGCAAGCACGGTGCCGAGCTCGTTGGCGAGGTGGTCCGCTACAAGGACGTGTATCGGCTCTGCTACATCCGTGGGCCTGAAGGGCTTCTTGTCGGACTTGCCCAGGAGCTCAGTTGAGACCCGATAAGCGCTAGGCCGCGGCAATCGCCAGCGCGTGCCCGCGCGCGTTTTCGCGCAGCGCGTCGAGATGGATCGACTTCACCAGTCCGGCAAGATCGCCCTCGGCCGATTGGCCGCCGAGTTCCTTCAGCATCAGCCAGCTCACTTCCTGCACGCCGGCGACACGCCGGCCGTTGGCGACCTCGCGCCAGACTTTCAGCGCGCGCAGGATGATGCCATGCGTCGCCGGAGCAAGTCCGGCGCTGCGGAACAGCGCCTGCAGCGCCACGTCGTGCCCGCCGGCCAGAAGCGCCGTCACCCGCTGCTCGGACTGTCGGGCCAAAGCCACCAAAGCCGAACCGAAGAAGTCGACCTTGCCATGCGCGATGGTGCGGATGATGAAGCTGGCGGTGAGGTCGCCGCGCAGCCTCAGATGCTCGATCAGCGCGGCATGCTCTTCCATGCGGGTTCCCTCGATCAGCGTCACCGAGGCCTTCACGCAGGCATCGCGCATGACGCGATCGGCGCGCGCCGCGCCCATCATCGCCAGCACCAGCGGCGATCCTTTCAGGGTCTCGCCGAGCTTGACCAGCAGCATATGCCGACAGTCGGCCGGCAGGCGGCGATCCGCGATCAGCGCTTCGCGCATCAGCGGCAGGTGGCCATGCCGCTCGGCCATGCGGCGGAAGCTGAGCGAAGCGATCTCCGCGCCGCTATTGCCGACCAGAGCCGCGCAGGCTTCCGGCTCGCCGATCTCGGCGATTGCCGCCGCCAGCGACATCGAGACGACCGGACGGTTGGCGATCAGCGTCTGCGTCGCTTTCTGGCCGCAGGCGATACGCTCGACCAGATCGGCATCGGTAAGCAGCGGCGAACGCGCCAGCACCAGCGCCGCCACTTCCGGCTGGTCGGCGGCCAGGGCGCTGATCACCTGCGGCGGCGCGTGATGGCTCATCGACAGCGCCTCGGCGAGCGCCTGGCGTACCTTTGACGAAGCGTCGTCCAGAAGCAGCGTCAGCGCCGCCTCGGCGGCGCAGCGATCCTCGAACGGCAGATCGGAATTGATATAGGCTCGCGCCAGCGCGCTCGCGGCGGCGGCACGCTCGGAAACCCTTGCCGTATCAATCCATTTTAGAAAGTGCGAAACAACCATGCCGACCAGCTACGCCCTTGCCGGAATGTCCCCGGCCCCGTTGTGAACGGTAGGCTGGAAATGGTTTACGAACGGTTCACCATATTTCTTAACCGGCTTGATGGAGACGCAGCCAACGCCTATCAAGCGGTGAAATTGCAGGAGATGGATCATGGCCGGGCTTTATCTGGAAGAGTTTGTCGTCGGCCATGTCTTCCATCATACGCTGCGCAAGACCGTGACCGAGAGCGACAACATGCTGTTTTCAGTCATGACGCTCAACCCGCAGCCTTTGCACATCGATTTCGACTTCGCCGCGAAAACCGAATGGGGCAAGCCGCTGGTAAACTCGCTGTTCACGCTCGGCCTCATGATCGGCATTTCGGTGAACGACATCACCGTCGGCACAACGGTCGCCAATCTCGGCATGAAGGAAACGGTGTTCCCGCACCCCGTCTTCCATGGCGACACCATCCGGGTCGAGACGACGGTCGTCTCCGTGCGCGAGTCCAAGTCGAAGCCCGATCGCGGCATCGTCGAGTTCGAGCACCGCGCCTATAATCAGAACGACGTTCTTGTCGCCAAATGCACTAGGCAGGCGATGATGCTGAAGAAGGCGGCCTGATGCGCTCGTTGCTGTTCGTGCCCGGCGATTCCGAGCGCAAGCTGGAAAAGGGATTCGAGGCCGGCGCCGACGTGGTCATCGTCGATCTCGAGGACTCCGTCGCCGCCGCGAACAAGGGCGCGGCGCGCGCGGTCGCGGCTGGCTTCATCTCGAACCAAAGGCGCCGGACGGGTCCCGCCGTCTATGTCCGGGTCAACGACCTGTCCACCGGACTCACCGACGACGACCTCGCAGCCCTCGTGCCGGCAAAGCCCGACGGCATCATGCTGCCCAAGTCGAACAGCGGGCAGGATGTCCAGCAGCTCGCGGCGAAGCTTCGGGTGCATGAGGCCGAAAACGGACTGCCGGATGGCGCCATGAGAATCCTGCCGATCATCACCGAGACCGCGTCCGGCGTGCTTGCTGCGGCGAGCTATGCCGGGGCAAGCGCGCGGCTCGCCGGCCTGACCTGGGGCGCGGAGGACTTGTCTGCCGCGATCGGCGCGCGGACGGCCCGCGACGAGGACGGCCGCTATACCGACGTGTTCCGCTTGGCGCGCAGCATGACCATTCTGGCGGCCGGAGCGGCGGAAGTCGCTGCTATCGACACCGTCTTTCCCGATTTCCGCGACATGGCCGCCTTCGAGACTGAATGCCGCGAGGCCGAGCGCGACGGCTTCACCGGCAAGATGGCGATCCATCCGGCGCAGGTGCCGGTCATCAACACCGCCTTCACGCCCTCCGCCGAAGCGGTCGAGCGGTCGCAGGCGATCGTCAACGCCTTCGCCGCGGCGGGAAACCCGGGCGTCGTCGGCATCGACGGCAAGATGTATGACCGGCCGCATCTGCGCCTGGCGGAGCGTTTGCTGGCCCGCGCCAAGGCGTCGGGCACCTGAGATTACCAGACCATCGGGATCAGCTTGTAGCGAACGCGCGCGGCGTAATCGTCGTATCCCCGCAGGCCGGTCCGCAAAGTCTTTTCCTCGATGAAGGTGCGGATGGCGAGCAGGACGATGAAGACGAGCACCGATGCCAGCCCCCACCAGGAGCCAAGCACCAGCGCCGTTCCGGCGAAATAGACTATAGCGCCCGCATACATGGGGTGGCGGACATAGCCGTATGGACCGGTGGTGATCACCTTCTGTCCACGCTCGTCCTGGATCTTCACGACAGGCGCCGCGAAACTGTTTTCCAGCATCGTGAGATAGCAGATCCAGATGCCGACGAGCAGGACCAGCATCCCGATCGCCTGCACCCAGACAGGAGCTGCCGACCAGCCGAAACGGAAGTCGAGCCCCATCAGGGCCAGCCATGCGAAAATGCCGATGAGCAATATGCTCAGCACTATCTTGTCCGCGGCTGTCTGGGTCTTCTGGATCGGAGGGCGGAGGCGTTCGTTCATCAGGCCTGGATCGCGCCGGGCGAGCGCCACGCCCATGGTAAGGCTCAGTCCGACCATCACGACTATGTACACCCAGGCTCCCCACCAGTGCAGCGTTCCTGCGGACAGGAACATCAGCGCGCCCATCACACCGAACCACACGAATGTCTGGAGAACCAATCTCGAGATCATGACCAACCTTCCATGACATGCCGCCCGCGATTTGGCGGAATCCGACCAGTGGTCTATTATACCGACCGACGGTCTATAACTCAAGGCACACCCGGCACTCTGGACGAGAACGGCCGCCGCATGCACAAGGTTTCGCCATGCCTCGCATCATCAAGCATCCGGAAATCAGGCGCGAAGAACTGTTGGACCATGCCCAGGCCCTGTTCCTGACGCATGGCTACGACAAAGCGAGCCTCAACGACGTCATCGCGGCCGCCGGCGTCTCGAAGGGTGCCTTCTATCACTACTTCGCTTCCAAGGAGGCGCTGCTGGAGGCATTGGCCGAGCGTTTCGCCAGGCAGGCGCTGGCCGGTGTCCAGAAGATCCTCGACGATCCGGACCTCGATCCGCTCGGGCGCCTGAACGCGCTCCTCGCGCAGTCGCGCCAGGCCAAGGTCGAGACCGCGGCGGAAGCATGGGCGCTGTTCGAGACAATGTTCCGGCCGGAAAACCTGGTGCTGTTCCACCGCATCAATCTGGCGGCGAGCAAGTCCTTCTCGCCGATCCTGGTGGAGATCATCCGCCAGGGCGTCGACGACGGAACATTCCGGACTTTCGATCCCGAAGGCGTTGCCGACATCGTCATGCAGTTCGGCCTGGCCACGCACGACGTGATCGCCAAGGCGTTCGCCGGCGGCAGCGATGCCGACATGGACATCGCGATCGAGGCCCTGGAAAGGCGTGTCAGGCTCTACGAGATCGCGCTTGACCGCATCCTGGGCCTGTCGGACGGCAGCATCCGGATCGGTGAGCCCGGCTACGTGCGCGCTGTCATGACAGCGCGCCGTGCCAATCCTGCCCTCGGCGGGCGCATCGAAGGAGCGTGAACTGTCCCACACTCCTTCGCGGCGTCCCTAAAGCATGTCTCCCGAAAGTGGGAACCGGTTTCGGGATAAAGACATGCGTAAAATCAAAACCTAAAGCGCACGGAGCGAATCTGAAAGATCGCGACGCGCTTTAGGCCGCTCACCCCGCCCAGGGACCGGCGTAATCGGCATAGAGCTTGGCTGGATCGGGCCGCGGCCGCTCCGGCGCCGGCCCCTGATAGGAACCGATATGGACGAAGCCGATAACGCGCTCCTGCGGCGAGAGCCCGAGGATCGCCCTGCCCTCCGGCACATCGGAGTACCAGTTGCTGATCATGTTGGTGCCGTAGCCCAGCGCGTTCGCCGCGATCATCAGGTTCATGGCTGCCATGCCGCCGGACAGGAACATCTCCCATTGCGGGATCTTCGGGTTCTCCCTCGGCACCGACACGACGCCGATCACCAGCGGCGCACGAGAGAAGCGCGCCAGTTCCTGGTTGCGCCTGCCCTCCGGCAACGGCCCCTCGCGCTGCTCGGCAAGTGCTGCCAGCTTCTTGCCGATCTCGACGCGCGCCTCGCCGCGGTAGAGGATGAAGCGCCAGGGCTCGAGCCTGCCATGGTCGGGAACGCGCGAGGCAGCCGCGATCATCGTCGCGATCTCGGCATCGCTCGGCGCCGGCTCCTTGAGGTCCGGGATCGGCGCGGAATTGCGGGTGAGCAGGAAGTCGATGATCGGCGACGCCATGGGGGCCAAATCTCCTAAGCATTCCATAGTATTCAATTTTGAGCTGAAGCGCGCCATCGGGAGGTCGGGCGGCTCGGGCGGTGGCGTTTTGCGCCGGATAAGAAGCCGCCGCGCAGCGCGACGCACTTCTAGGCCTTGAAATTGCCACCGCCTTGGGCTTCAACGCAAGGCATGTTTGAGGGGACCCTGCGCCTTTTCGTGATCGCACTCGTCGCTGCGTTGTTCGCGGTGCCGGTTTCCTTCGCGCTGGCCCAGAACGCCAACGATGTCGGCGACCTCAAGCTTCCGGGCATTTCGAGCTACGCGACGCCGAAGACAGGAGCACCGCTGGCGTTCGGCAATGGCGGCGCCATCACCCTGTCGGCGCAACTGACCGACAAGGGGGCCGACATCACCCGCGGCATCGTCTGGCGGGTGTTCAAGCCGCAGCCGTCCAGCGACGGCAAGCTTCCGATGGTGGCGTCCGCCCATGGCGGCACGGCCGTGTTCCAGCTCGACCCCGGCAGCTATCTCGTCCACGCCTCCTATGGGCGCGCCGGCGCCACCAAGCGCATCACTGTCGGCAAGGACGCCAGGCACGAGAGCCTGGTGCTCGACGCCGGCGGCCTCAAGCTCGACGCGGTGACATCGGGCGGCGCCCCAATCCAGTCGAAGAAACTGCGCTTCTCGATCTATGAAGACCATCCCGCCGCCAATGGCGACCGCGCGCTGATCGCCCCCGACGTGGCGCCGAACACCGTGGTGCGGCTGAACGCCGGCACCTATCACGTCGTCTCCACCTATGGCGCGGTCAACGCCGTGATCCGCTCCGATATCCGCGTCGAGGCCGGCAAGCTGACCGAGGCAACCGTCGAGCACCGGGCGGCTGAGATGACGATGAAGCTGGTGCGCGAGCCCGGCGGCGAAGCCATCGCCGACACGTCCTGGTCGTTGCTCAACGAGAGCGGCGACCCGATCAAGGAAGCGGTCGGCGCCTTCGCCTCAATGGTGCTGGCCGAGGGCCAGTACACCATCATCGCCAAGAATCGCGACCGCATCTACCAGAAGGATTTCACGGTGGTCGCCGGCCAAAACCAGGAAATCGAGGTCGTTGCCAACGAGTCCTCGGCCATCGATCCCGAAGAAGGCGCGGACTGATACATCTGAGCTGTCAGGCCGCCTTGCGCATCCGCTTCGGCAGGAACGGCACGCGGGTGCGCTGCGCGGAAGGCGCCGACAGGTCGAACACCGCCCGATAGAGCCGATCGAGCAGCGCCTTGCGGTCGCGCAGCGGCTCGAGGTCGCTCCATCTCAGCACATCGCCGATGCGCACCTCGATCGCCTTGCCCGACAGCCGCGCGAACTCGCGGATGAGCAAGGAGGTGCGCAGCGTCAGCGACGCCTTGCCGATGAACTTCGCCACGCGGTTGTCACGCTCGGCCATGTTCATCGGGCCGCTGACGAGATGGAACAGGCGGCCGTTCTGGCCGGAGAAATGCATCGGGATGACGGAGGCCTTGGCGTCCTGGACGAGCTTGGCCGGGAACATCTTCCACGGCAGGTCGATGGCGCGGCCGAAACCCTTCGGCGCCGTGGCGACACCGCCGGCCGGAAACACGACGATGGTGACGCCTTCCTTCAGCAGACGCACGGCCTCATGGCGCACAGCCATGTTGTTCTTCAGCGCTTCCTTCGTTTCGGAAAAATCGATGGGCAGCGAATAGGGCTCCATCTCGCGGATCCTGAGCAGATCCTTGTGGATCATGACCCGGAAAGGCCGGCCGAGCTGCTCGGCCAGCGACAGCACGGCAATGCCGTCGCCGATGCCGAAGGGATGGTTGGCGACGATGACCAGCGGTGTGTCCGGCAGCGCCGCCGGCGGCCATTGCACGGCGTTGCGGACCTTGACGTCGATCAGTTCCAGCATACGGCTGAACACGCGGTCGCCGGTCGGCACCACCTGCCTGCGCCAGAAGTCATAAAGCACGGCAAAACGGTCGCGGCCGGACAAACCCTCGACCGAATGGATGAACCAGCGCGTCAGCACCGGCTGATGCGGGTTGGCATAGGAGAGCTCGGGAAAACGTCTTTCCCGCGGTTTCAATTTGAGCATGGCGGCTCGTTACAGGGCTGGCGTGACAGGCATATGAAAATGGCGGTGGACCGGCCACCGCCATTTTAGAAAGTGTCGGTATGTCAGGCCGCCGCGCGACGCTTGCGATCCGGCGAGACCGCCTCGTCGGCGAGAGCCTTCACCGCGTCCTCGAGCTTCAGCGATTCCTGGTCGCGGGAGCCCAGCCGGCGGACATTGACGGTTTCTTCTTCCGCCTCGCGCTTGCCGCAGACGAGGATGACCGGCACCTTGGCGAGAGAATGCTCGCGCACCTTGTAGTTGATCTTCTCGTTGCGAAGGTCGGCTTCGGCGAGCAGCCCTGCGGCCTTCAACCGGTCGACGACTTTCAAGGCATATTCGTCCGCATCCGAGGTGATCGTCGCCACCATCACCTGCAGCGGTGCGAACCACAGCGGGAAATGGCCGGAATAGTTCTCGATCAGGATGCCGAGGAACCGCTCCATCGAGCCGCAGACGGCGCGATGCACCATCACTGGCTGCTTCTTCTCCGAATCCGAGCCGATATAGAAAGCGCCGAAGCGTTCCGGCAGGTTGAAGTCGACCTGCGTGGTGCCGCACTGCCATTCGCGACCGATGGCGTCCTTCAGCACATATTCGAATTTCGGCCCGTAGAAGGCGCCCTCGCCCGGATTGATCGAGGTCTTGATGCGGTTGCCGGAGCGCGTGCGGATCGTCTCCAGCACATTGCTCATGATCGCCTCGGCATGGTCCCAGGCCTCGTCGGTGCCGACGCGCTTGTCCGGCCGCGTCGACAGCTTCACGCTGACCTCGTCGAAGCCGAAATCGGCATAGGTCGACAGGATCAGGTCGTTGATGCGCAGGCACTCGGCGGCCAGCTGCTCCTCCGTGCAGAAGATATGCGCGTCGTCCTGCGTGAAGCCGCGCACGCGCATCAGCCCGTGCAGCGCGCCGGACGGCTCGTAGCGATGCACATTGCCGAACTCCGCAAGTTTCACGGGCAGTTCCCGGTAGGACTTCAACCCATGCTTGAAGATCTGCACATGTCCCGGACAGTTCATCGGCTTCAGCGCGAAGACGCGGTCGTCATCGGTATCGTCGCCGGCGACGGTCACCTTGAACATCGCGTCGCGATACCAGCCCCAATGTCCCGACGTCTCCCACAGGCTCTTGTCCAAAACCTGCGGCGCGTTGACTTCCTGATAGCCGTGCTCGTCGAGGCGCCGGCGCATGTAGTTGATGAGGTTCTGCACCATCTTCCAGCCCTTGGCGTGCCAGAAGACGACGCCAGGCCCCTCTTCCTGGAAATGGAACAGGTCCATCTCGCGCCCGAGCTTGCGGTGATCGCGCTTCTCGGCCTCTTCCAACAGCGTCTGGTAGGCGTCGAGCTGCGCCTGGTCGGCCCAGGCGGTGCCGTAGATGCGCGTCAGCATCGGATTGTTGGAATCGCCGCGCCAATAGGCGCCAGCCACCTTCATCAGCTTGAAGGCGTTGCCGATCTGCCCGGTCGAAGCCATGTGCGGACCGCGGCAGAGGTCGAACCAGTCGCCCTGAGCGTAGATCTTGAGGTCCTGGTCCTCAGGGATGGCGTCGATCAGCTCGAGCTTGTAGCGCTCGCCCTTCTCGGCGAAGACCTTCTTCGCCTTTTCGCGCGACCACACCTCCTTGGTGAACGGCTTGTTGCGCTGGATGATCTCGTGCATCTTCTTCTCGATCACCGGAAAATCGTCCGGCGTGAACGGCTCGTTCCTCGCGAAGTCGTAGTAGAACCCGTTCTCGATCACCGGCCCGATCGTCACCTGCGTTCCCGGCCACAGCTCCTGCACGGCCTCGGCCAGCACATGCGCCGCATCATGACGGATGAGCTCCAGCGCGCGCGGATCCTCGCGGGTGATGATCTCGACCTTGCCGGACGAGCCGAGCGGATCGGAAAGATCGCGCACGGTGCCGTCGAGGCTGTAGGCGACAGCCTTCTTGGCCAGCGACTTTGAGATCGACTCGGCAAGGCCAGCGCCGGTCAGCGCCGCGTCGTAGTCGCGGACGGAACCATCGGGAAATGTCAGGGAAACGGAATTCGGCATCAGAATTCTCCTATCCAGTCCCGCAAACGAGCGCGGGTGGTGAAATGCATGTCGCAGGATGCGTTGCTGCATGCAGAGGGTTAGCCGGAGGCGTCCGGCAGCGGCGCGGTTTTAGAGGCAGTGCCGCGTCAGGTAAAGAGCGGCCCGTCAGGAAATGTCGCCAGTAGTGTCGCAGGCGCTTCGCGCGGGCTTGTGAACAGAGCGCGGCGCAGCTTGTATACGAACTATGGAAGACGCATCCCCAAGCCGAACCGCCCTGCGCGTCGCGCGCTTGCGGGCCCTTCATCAATTCTCACCGCAAGCGGCGCTGTTTCGCGATCCCTACGCGCTCCCGATTCTGGGCGAGGCCGCGCCGAACGCCGGGGAACTCTCTCAGGAAGACGAGCATGGGCGCCGCATGCGCCTGTTCGTTGCCTCACGCGCCCGCCTCGCCGAGGACTGGCTAGCGGCGGCGGTGCGACGCGGCGTCGCCCAAGTCGTGGTGCTTGGCGCCGGCCTCGACACTTTTGCGCTGCGCAATCCATATCCCGACCTCGCGGTCTTCGAGGTCGATCACCCGGCGACACAGGCTTGGAAGCGCCAACGCATCGCCGAAGCCGGTCTTGCCGAGCCGGCCGGCGCCGCCTTCGTGCCGGTCAATTTCGAACGCCAGAGTCTGGCAGGCGAATTGGCGGCGGCAGGTCTGAAAACGAACGAGCCGAGCTTCTTCATCTGGCTGGGCGTCGTGCCCTACCTGACGCGCGAAGCGATTTTTGCCACGCTTGGCTACATTGCCGGTCTCCCCGGCTCGGAGGTCGTCTTCGACTACAGCGAGCCGGCCGAGGATCGTGACGCGGCGGGCCGGGCGACGCTTGCCTTCTACGCGGCGCGCGTCGCGGCGGTCGGCGAGCCCTGGATCAGCTTCTTCGTTCCCGATGAATTGGCAAAGGCCCTCGCCGATCTTGGCTTCGACGACATCGAAGACCTCGACAACGGCGATATTGCCGCGCGCTTTGCCAGGTCCCCTAGCACCAAAAGCAATTCCGGCGGACACATCCTGCGCGCCCGCCGCAGCGTCTGAGAGAGGCTACTTCACCAGTTGCGGCAAATCCTTCAGGAACGCCGCGCGCGTCGCGAGACCTTTCGGCTCGTCGGTACGCTTGGTGTCGAGAACCAGCCTTGCAAAGACGATGCGGCGGCCGTCCTTCTCGGCCCAGCCGACGAACCACCCAAGCGAGCGCCTGCCGTCTTGGCCAAGCCTGGTGCTGCCGGTCTTGCCCTGCACCGTCCAGTCTCCTGCCGCGAAGGTCGGCAGGATTGCCTTGGTCATTTCATGCGCCTTCGCCGAAACCGGCATCTTGCCGGCGAGCAGTTGGCGCAGGAACGCCGTCTGCTCGACCGGCGATATTTCCAGCGAGGAATTGATCCAGGATTGCGTCAGTCCGTTGTCCTTGCCGGCATCGCCCGAGACGTCCTTGTTGCCATAGCCGAATTTCGACACGTAGCCGGCGAACTTCTCGGCGCCGAGCCGCCGCGTGATCTCGCGCGAATACCAGACGATGGAATCGCGTTCCCAGATCGTCGGATCGACGGCCTTCTGGTCCCGCTTCGCCGCCTTGAATTCCGGCCTGTAGTCCCAGCTCGGCGTGTGCGCGTCGCTTAAGATGCCTGCGTCATAGCCGATCAGCGCCAGGGGCACCTTGAACGTCGAGGCCGGGCTGACGCGCTGGTCGCAGACGCCGTCCTGGTAAAGCGTGGCGCCGCTTTGCGCATCCTGGATCAGCGTGCAGCGGATGTCGTCGAGCGGCGCCGATTGCGCCCGCACCGGCAAGCCGAGCATCCAGGCCAGAAGGAAAAGGACGATGGCAAAAATGAAGGGATAGCGGTCCATCTGGTGCATGGCGAAGTCACTCCGGTATGAGATTGCGGGAGCGGCTTAGCGACGCGACTTGTCTCGATTTTGTCTCAAATTGGCAATGTTTGCGCAGCTTCGCGTTAACCCTACCGGACCGTTAAAATCCGGGTCGCGCGTGACGGCGAAGCAATCAGATTTCGGTTTCGCTGCGCCTTTTGCCGATCCGCCAGTAGCGCCAGGGCATGAACCAGACATAGCGCGCCGCAAGCACCTCCGGCACACGGTCGATGCCGTGCGTTCCGAACGGCCCGCAGCGTGAGATTCTGAACAGCCCCATCCAGCCGCCGGCCCACAGGCCATGGCGGGCGATCGCCTCATGCGCGTATTCGGAGCAGGTCGGCAGGTGCCGGCAACTGTTGCCGACAAAGCCTGAAAGCGTCAGCTGATAAAGGCGCACGAGTGACGTGCCGAGGATGCGCCCGGGCGTCTTGCGCCATGGCCCCGGCCAATTGCGTCCCTGCTGGATCGGCCGGTGCATGTGTCCGTGATGGTCGCCCATCGCTCCGCAGCCTGTTTCACTGCGCGATAGATGTGGGCTTCGGCGCTGAAACGCAATGCCCTTAACCCCTGGAGCGCCGGACGGGATGGCTGCCGGTCCATGGGCGATGGTGGGAAGGAAGATCGCGGCGGTCATGGCGGCCGTCGCGCACGACTCCACCATGCCATTGGAAGGTCGCTATCCGTACCACGTCGCTGAAAATGGCCAGGAACTCGTTCATGGCAGGTCTCCTTTGACACGGATTAGACTGCCGCTGGCCTTCCTCCTCAAACGAGTATAATTTCCGTCTCGGATAACTTGAGGTTATGCGAATGAAGCGGGGCCGCCTGCCGCTGACGGCATTGAGAAGCTTCGAGACGGCCGGCCGGCATTTGAGCTTCAGCCGGGCGGCAGAGGAGCTTTATGTCTCACAGGCCGCGATCAGCCGGCAGATACGCGAGCTCGAGACCTTTCTGGGAAGACCGCTGTTCCTGCGCCTCCATCGCCGCGTCGAACTGACGGATGCGGGACATCGGCTGCTCGGCCGATTGGTGAGAAGCTTCGACGATATCGACCGCGTGCTTTCCGAGCTCACGGCCTCGCCAGCGCAAGCCGTCGTGCGCGTCAGCGTCGAACCGTCGCTCGCCGCGGTGTGGCTGGTGCCACGGCTCAATCGCTTTCGCCAACTTCGACCCGATATCGACGTTTCCCTCGAAGTTGATCCACGGCCGATCGAGTTCCGCAGCGATCAGCCCGAGCTCGCCTTGCGTTTCAGCGCGCACGCCACGTCATGGCCGCGCAGCGAGGCCGAGCGCCTGGCCTCGACCGTCGATTCACCGGTCCTGTCGCCGGCGCTGCTTGCCGCCGGCCCTCCCCTGGAAAAGCCGATCGACCTTCGCCACTACACGCTGCTGCATGAGGAAAACCGCCAGGGCTGGGCGCGCTGGTTCCAGGCGGCCGGCGTGCCCGCCGAGGCGATCCCCGCGCGCGGCCCGATGCTGACCGACGTCTCGCTTTCCAAACAGGCCGCGTTGCTCGGCCATGGCGTGGCGCTCGGCGATCTCCTGCAGGTCGGCGAGGAACTCGCTTCGGGGACTTTGATCAAGCCGTTCGATATCGATGTCGCTTCCGGCGCCTATTGGCTGGTGGCCAGAAGTTTGAAGAACCTGCCGGAGCCGGCCAGGGCGTTCGCCGACTGGATCCGAAGCGAATTCGCTGTGACCAGGAGAACGGCCTAGCCTTGTCCTTAGGCCGCCTGTCCGGCGCGTTTCTTCTCGATCTGGCCGATCGCGTCGACCACCGCGTCGAAGGTCAGCATGGTGGAGGCGTGACGCGCCTTGTAGTCGCGCACCGGTTCCAGATATTTGAGGTCCGCGAACCGTCCTTCCGGCGGCGCGCCGTTTTCCTTCAGCATCCTCAGCATGGTTTCGCGGACCGCGCGCAATTCGCCGGCCTTGGCGCCGACCACATGCTGGGCCATGATCGAGGACGAGGCTTGGCCGAGCGCGCAGGCCTTCACGTCATGGGCGAAATCGGTGACCACATCGCCGTCCATCTTGAGGTCGACGGTCACGGTCGAGCCGCACAATTTGGAATGCGCCCTGGCGGTCGCGTCGGGATGATCGAGCCGGCCGATACGCCCGATATTTCCGGCGAAGCCGAGAATTTTCGCATTGTAGACGTCGTCGATCATATTTTTCCAATCCGTCGCCGCCCAGCGAACAGGGTTTGCCGCTCTCGCGTCTTCCTTTCGCTCCGCTCCAACCATATATAATGGTGGCAGTCGGGCATCGACAAGGCGGCTGGAAGCTGCCTTCGTTGCCCCGCTGTTCACGCCGCTTGCGGGATGGAAATGGGCGATTTTCACCCAAAAGGTCATGGTCCGTTCAACTCGTCCCACCTTTGAGTGGGACTACGGGAGACGCCTTTATGGATGCCGTCATCAAGAAAATCATGCCCCCTTCACAATATTTGGACAAGCCCGTCACCGACCGGCCGAGCGAAGCCGAGGTCGAAGCCGCCGTGCGCACATTGCTGCGCTGGAC
Source organism: Mesorhizobium sp. M2A.F.Ca.ET.043.05.1.1 (assembly GCF_003952445.1). NCBI lineage: Bacteria > Pseudomonadati > Pseudomonadota > Alphaproteobacteria > Hyphomicrobiales > Phyllobacteriaceae > Mesorhizobium > Mesorhizobium sp. M2A.F.Ca.ET.043.05.1.1. The sequence continues at coordinate 1,194,705 of NZ_CP034446.1, read as the reverse complement.
CGGCGACAATCCGGACCGCGAAGGCCTGGTCGATACGCCGAAGCGTGTCACCAAAGCCTTCCGCGAGATGTTCAACGGCTACGACATGTGCCCGGCCGACGAGCTTGGCCGCACTTTCGAGGAGGTTGCCGGCTATGACGACCTTGTCATCGTCAAGGACATAAAGTTCCATTCGCATTGCGAGCACCACATGGTGCCGATCATCGGCAAGGCGCATGTCGGCTATCTGCCGGACGGCAAGGTCGTCGGCCTGTCGAAGATCGCGCGCGTGGTCGACATCTTCGCCCATCGCCTGCAGACGCAGGAAGCGATGACCGCGCAGATCGCCGGCGTCATCCAGGACGTGCTCAACCCGCGCGGCGTCGCCGTCATGCTCGAGGCCGAGCATATGTGCATGGCCATGCGCGGCATCCGCAAGCAGGGCTCGACCACGCTGACCTCGACCTTCACCGGCGTCTTCAAGGATACGCCCGAGGAGCAGGTCCGCTTCGTAACCATGGTGCGCGCAGGCGGCTGATTTGCCGGCCGTCGCCGGCCAAAACACGTAAGGACCGGCGATGTCGGCAGTCGAATTTCCAAAAGCTCCCTCAAGCAAGAAAGCGCTGGAGGAAGGCTCCGTCTTTTCTCCGCGCTTCGACGCCGCGGGCCTCGTCACCGTCGTCGTCACCGATGCCGGTGACGGCATGCTGTTGATGGTCGCGCATATGAATGCCGAGGCGCTGGCGCTTACGCTGGAAACCGGCATTGCCCACTACTGGTCGCGCTCGCGCAATGCGCTGTGGAAGAAGGGCCAGACCTCGGGCAATTTCCAGCAGGTCGTGGAGATGCGCACGGATTGTGACCAGGACGCGATATGGTTGCGCGTGAAAGTGTTGGGCCACGACGCAACCTGCCACACCGGACGGCGTTCTTGTTTTTATCGGACGGTGGGGCTGGATGACGGCAAAGCGACGCTTGCCGGCGACGGCAGCAGGCCGCTGTTCGATGCGGAAGAAACGTATCGGAAGCCGGTGTGAACCATTCAATATTCACAAACCACTCAAATTCACTATTCTCAAATATCCTTGCGGTAGAAGGGATATGGGACAAGGGAGATCATGATGCTCGAATGGGCGTCATTGCGCAGCAAACCTGACGTTCGTGAGGCCAACGGCCCCGCATCGTCCGGCGGCGTGCCCGATCCGAAACCAGGCAGGAAAGCGGGCATCTCGCTGGCGCTTGGCGGCGGCTGCGCCCGTGGTTGGGCCCATATCGGCGTGCTGCGCGCGCTTGACGAGGCCGGCATCGAAGTCTCGATGATCGCCGGCACCTCGGTTGGCGCGCTGGTCGGTGGCTGTTACCTGGCCGGCAAGCTCGACGAGCTGGAAGAGTTCGCCAGGAGCCTGACCAAGCGGCGCATCTTCGGCCTGCTCGATCTCAATCTGCGCGGCAGTGGCCTGTTCGGCGGCATGAAGCTCGACCAGCGCCTGCGCGAGCACCTCGACGGCGCCCGTTTCGAGGATCTGTCGAAACCCCTCGTCGCTGTCGCTTCCGAAATCCGCACCGGCCATGAGATCTGGCTGTCGAGCGGCTCGCTTGTCACCGCCATGCGCGCTTCCTACGCGCTGCCTGGGGTGTTCGAGCCGGTGGCCTGCAACGGCCGCATGCTGGTCGACGGCGCGCTGGTCAATCCGGTGCCGGTCTCGGTCTGCCGCGCCTACGAGCAGCCGCTCGTCGTGGCGGTCAACCTGCATTATGACCTGTTTGGACGCGCCGCCGTCATCAAGCACAGCGCCGGCGAGCTGGTCGTCGAGAAAGACGCTCCGCGACCCGGCCAGGTCAATCCCCAGTCGCACCAGAGCCGCCTCGGCATCACCGGCGTCATGGTCGAAGCCTTCAACATCATCCAGGACCGGATTTCGCGCGCCAGGCTCGCCGGCGATCCGCCCGACATGTCGCTGCAGCCGAAGCTCAGCCATATCGGCCTCACCGAATTCCACCGCGCCGACGAGGCGATCAGCCTCGGCTACCAGGCGACGATGTCCCAGATCAGCGAGCTGACCCGGCTGCAGTCCGTTCTGGTCTGAATTTCCCGATTGCTACGCCAGCGCCGCGTCGCTGATGCGGAACTGCACCGTGCGGTTGCCGTTCCAGTAATTGCCCGACAGCGAACCGGCGACGTGCACGGTCCTGCCCCTGTTCTTGAACAGGAATTCGCCGAGCGCAGTGTCGACGGCGCGAAAGGCGATCGCCTGGATGTTGCCGCCGCTCTGCGACTGCAGGTCGACCCGGATGTGATTGGTTCCGATCGCGCGCGCGTCGGTCAGCCGGTGGCGCGGCAGCACGAAGACCGGCGCGATGTGCCCGGCGCCGAACGGGCCGGCTTTCTCCAGCGCGTCGAGCAGCGCGATCGTGGCGCCCTCGGCGGCCAGGGCGCCGTCGATCGCCAGGCTTTCCTCGTTCTGCAGCCGGAAGACATCGGCCGCGGCGCGCTCCTCGAAGAAGGCGCGCAACTCGCCGAGCTTGGCACGCTCGACGGTGATGCCGGCCGCCATCGCATGGCCGCCGCCCTTGACGATCAGCCCGGCCGCGGCCGCCTCGCGCACCAGCCGGCCAAGGTCGAAGCCGGTCATCGAACGGCCGGAGCCCGTGCCGATGCCGGTCGAATTGAAGGCGATGGCGAAGGCCGGCCTGCGCGCATAATCCTTGAGCCGCGAGGCGATCAGCCCGACGATGCCCGGATGCCAGCTGTTGCTGGCCGTGACGATGACCGCCGGACCGTTGCCGCCGGCAAGCTCGGCATCAGCCTCGGCGCGCGCCTGCGCCAGCATCTCCTGCTCCATCTGCTGCCGTTCTTGGTTCAGCCGGTCGAGCGTCTCGGCGATGCTTGCCGCTTCGACGGGATCGTCGGTGGCCAAAAGCCGGCTGCCGAGCGCCGCGTCGCCGATGCGGCCGCCGGCATTGATCCGGGGCCCGATCAGGAAGGACAGATGGAAGGTGTTGATCGGCTCGCCGATGCGCGAGACCCGCGCCAGCGCCGCCAGCCCCTCATTCTTCTGCTGGCGCAACACCTGCAGCCCCTTGACGACGAAGGCGCGGTTGACGCCGGTGAGCGGCACCACGTCGCACACCGTCGCCAGCGCCACCAGATCGAGCATTGAAAGCAGATCAACGGGCGCGGCCTCCGGCAGCCTTTCGCGCAGCAGCTTTGCCGTCTGTACAAGGCACAGGAAGACGACGCCGGCGGCGCACAGATGCCCCTGCCCCGACAAATCGTCCTCGCGATTGGGATTGACCACGGCCGCCGCCGGCGGCAGCGGCCCGCCGACCTGGTGGTGGTCGAGCACCACGACGTCGGCGCCGGCTTCCCTGGCCGCCTCGATCGAGGTCGCGCTGTTGGTGCCGCAATCGACGGTGACGATCAGCTTGGCGCCGCGCGAGATCAGTTCCCGCATCGCTTCGGGGTTGGGCCCGTAGCCTTCGAAGATGCGGTCCGGGATATAGATTTCCGACGGCACCGAAAAATGCGTGAGGAAGCGTTTCAGGAGCGCCGACGAGGCGGCGCCGTCCACGTCATAGTCGCCAAAGATTGCCACTTTCTCGCGCGCGACGATCGCATCGGCGAGCCGCGCCGCCGCTTTGTCCATGTCCGTCAGCGATGCCGGGTTCGGCAGAAGCTCGCGAATGGTCGGGTCGAGGAAGCGCTCGGCCTGCTCCGCGCTGACGCCGCGCCCGGCAAGCACCCGCGCGACGATATCGGGCACGCCGTGGCCCTGCGCGATCGCCAAGGCGGCCATGTCCTGCCGCTCGGTCAGCCGGTGTTGCCAGGAAACACCGGTCGCCGACTGCCTGACATCGAGGAAGAACCGTTTCTCGCCCGTCATGCGACGCGCCGTCTGCACATCATCTTTGGGCAGATATCAATATGCGACGGCGGGAGCAATTCGGCGCAGGCGAGCAATCCGGGGAAAAGTGTGGAAGGTTTTTCCCCGGAACGCCGCGGTAGCGCTCAAATGGGCGAAATCAGAACTTATCCAGATCCTGGTGGCGCGCCTTGATCTCGCGGACCGTGCGCGAGGACGAGCGCAGCACGATGGTATGCGTGGTGATGAAGGTGCGGCCGAACTTCACCCCGTCGAGCAGATTGCCGTCGGTGACGCCGGTCGCCGCGAACAGCACGTCGCCGCGCGCCATGTCCTGGGCGCGATAGACCCGCTTCGGGTCGGAAATGCCCATCTTCTCAGCCCGCGCCACCTTTTCCGGCGTGTCGAGGATCAGCCGGCCCAGCATCTGCCCGCCGGTGCAGCGAAGCGCCGCCGCCGCCAGCACGCCTTCCGGCGCGCCGCCCGTGCCGAGATAGAGGTCGATGCCGGTCTCGTCCGGATCGGTGGTGTGGATGACGCCCGCGACATCGCCGTCGCCGATCAGCCGGATCGCCGTGCCCGTGGCGCGCACGGCGTCGATCAGCTTGGCGTGACGCGGCCGGTCGAGGATGCAGGCCGTGATGTCGGAAACGGCCACGCCCTTGGCCTTGGCCAGATTGGCGAGGTTCTCGGCCGGCGAGGCGTCGATGTCGATCAAGCCTTCCGGATAGCCGGGGCCGATGGCGATCTTGTCCATATAAACGTCGGGCGCAAACAGCAGGCTGCCCTTTTCAGCGATGGCGATGACCGCAAGCGCATTGGGCAGGTTCTTGGCGCAGATCGTGGTGCCTTCCAGCGGATCGAGCGCGATGTCGACCGCCGGGCCTTTGCCGGTGCCGACCTCCTCGCCGATATAGAGCATCGGCGCCTCGTCGCGCTCGCCCTCGCCGATCACCACCGTGCCCTTGATGGCGAGGCGATTGAGCTCCTGTCGCATCGCGTCGACCGCCACCTGGTCGGCTGCCTTCTCATCGCCGCGCCCGCGCAGCCTGGCGGCCGCGACGGCGGCCCGCTCGGTGACGCGCACCACTTCCATGGTGAGGATCCGGTCGAGGCCGGCAGCGATGTTCTGGGCGATGTTCATGGATGGGCAATCCTCGTTGTCTGTTAGCGTCGAGCAATCCCAGAACGGTTGAGCACCGGAATTGCTCCGCCTCCCGCCAGAGGCGGGCTTCTTCTGGCAAAGCTCCATGACAACGGCAAGACCTAGCCCGTCATTTTTCGAAATGACAGCAAAATCAATCGATTGAAGACGGAATCGGACCTGGCTTATTCCGCCCGCTCGATGCGGATCACTTGCGGTTTGTCGGTCAGATGGCCGTCCTTGGTGATGCCTTCGACCGCCTTGCGCACCGCGGCTTCCGTCGTCTCGTGGGTGACGAGGATGACGGTTTTCTGCGCCTGGGTCTCCGCGCCGGCCGCCTGCTGGACGATCGATTCCAGCGAGATGTCGTTGTCGGCCATGCGCTTTGCGATGGCCGCGAAGACACCGGTGCGGTCATGCACGGTCAGGCGAATGAAGTACCCTCCCGCATGGCTGCGCATGCGCGCCTTCTTGTAAGGCTTCAGTTCCTTCGCCGGCCAGCCGAACACCGGAGCGTGCTGGAACCCGGGCCGGCTCTTGGCGATGTCGGCGATGTCGCCGATCACCGCCGACGCGGTGGCGTTGCCACCGGCGCCTGGACCGGAAAGCAGGAGCTCGCCCAGAATGTCGGTCTCGATCGCCACCGCATTGGTGACGCCATGCACCTGCGCGATGACGGACGCCGTCGGCACCATCGTCGGGTGCACCCGCTGCTCGATGCCGCTGTCGGTGCGCTGCGCGACGCCGAGCAGCTTGATGCGGTAGCCGAGATCGGCCGCGGCGCGGATGTCGGCCTGGCTGATGTTGGAGATACCTTCCATATAGATGTCGTTGGCGGCGATCTTCGTGCCGAAGGCAAGGCTGGTCAGGATCGACAGCTTGTGCGCCGTGTCGTGGCCTTCGATGTCGAATGTCGGATCGGCCTCGGCATAGCCCAGTCGCTGCGCGTCCTTCAGGCAGGCATCGAACGAGATGCCCCCGGCCTCCATGCGGGTCAGGATGTAGTTGCAGGTGCCGTTGAGGATGCCGAAGACACGCGTCACCGCATTGCCGGCCATTGCCTCGCGCATCGTCTTGATGACAGGGATGCCGCCGGCCACCGCCGCCTCGTAATTGAGCAGAACCCCCTTCTTCTCGGCGATCTCGGCAAGCGCCACGCCATGCTTGGCCAGCAGCGCCTTGTTGGCAGTCACGACATGCCGGCCGGCCTCGAGCGCCGCCTTCACCGCCAGCCGCGCCGGTCCTTCGTCGCCGCCGATCAGCTCGACAAAGACGTCGATGTCGGCCTTTTCGGCCATCTGGACCGGATCGTCGAACCATGCCGCGGCGTTGAGGTCGATGCCGCGATCGCGTTTCCGGTCGCGGGCGGAAACCGCCGTCACGACGATATCGCGTCCGCACTGGCGGGTGAGCTCGGCCGCCTTGTCGCGCAGCACGCGCGCCACCGAGGCGCCAACCGTGCCGAGGCCGGCAATTCCAACACGCAACGCTTCAGCCATGTCCGGCGACGCCCCTCAAAAATCCAGAAATATCAGGCAGACTCAGCGCCGAGCGGCGAGCGGCACCACATTGTTGGGCTGCTTGGCGGTCGATGCCAGGAAGCGCTTGATGTTGCGCGCGGCCTGGCGGATCCGGTGCTCGTTCTCGACCAGCGCCACGCGCACATAATCGTCGCCATGCTCGCCGAAGCCGATGCCCGGTGCCACCGCGACATCCGCATGCTCGATGAGCAGCTTGGAGAATTCGAGCGAGCCAAGATGGCGGAACTGTTCCGGGATCGGCGCCCAGGCGAACATCGAAGCCGCGGGCGCGGGAATGGTCCAGCCGGCGCGGCCGAAGGAATCGACCATCACGTCGCGCCGCTTGTGGTAGACCTCGCGCACCTCCTCGATGTCGGCGCCGTCGCCGTTCAGCGCATGCGCGGCCGCCACCTGGATCGGCGTGAACGCGCCATAGTCGAGATAGGACTTCACCCGCGTCAGCGCCGAGATCAGCCGCTCGTTGCCGACGGCGAAGCCCATGCGCCAGCCAGGCATGGAGAAGGTCTTCGACATCGAGGTAAACTCGACGCAGATATCCATCGCGCCCGGCACCTGCAGCACCGAAGGCGGCGGATTGCCGTCGAAATAGATTTCGGAATAGGCAAGATCGGACAGGATGATGATGTCGTTCTTCTTCGCGAAGGCGACCACGTCCTTGTAGAAGTCGAGCGAGGCGACCAGCGCCGTCGGATTCGACGGATAGTTGAGGATCAGCGCCAGCGGCTTCGGGATCGAGTGGCGGATACCGCGCTCGACCGCCGGGATGAAGCCGTCATCGGGCTCGACCTGCAGCGAGCGGATGACGCCGCCCGACATGATGAAGCCGAAGGCGTGGATCGGATAGGTCGGGTTGGGGCACAGGATGACGTCACCCGGCGCGGTGATCGCCTGCGCCATGTTGGCGAAGCCTTCCTTCGAGCCGAGCGTCGCCACCACCTGGGTGTCGGGGTTGAGCTTCACGCCGAAGCGGCGGGCATAATAGTTGGCTTGGGCGCGGCGCAGGCCCGGAATGCCGCGCGAGGACGAATAGCGATGCGTGCGCGGATCGCGCACCACCTCGCACAATTTGTCGACGATGGCTTTCGGCGTCGGCAGGTCCGGATTGCCCATGCCAAGGTCGATGATGTCGGCGCCGCGCGAACGGGCGCTGGCCTTCAGCCGGTTGACCTGCTCGAACACGTAAGGCGGAAGCCGGCGGACCTTGTGAAATTCTTCCATTGGAGTTCCAGACACGATCGAAGGGGGCGCTTTCGGCGCGCGATATAAACCTAATTGCAGTTAGGGTCGAGGGTCGGGTCGCATTTGCCCTCGATCTGTTTCAGCGTGTCGCCGCCATGCGTCTTGGCAAGCGTCTTCAGCGCCGCGGAATTCGCCGGCGCCTTGACGCTGCCGCCTTTGGCAGCCTGCGCCTGCTGCTCGGCCTTGAGCCTGGCCAGGTTCGCCGCGGTCTCCTCCTTGGTGAACTGCTTGGCGGCCACCTGCGGCGGGATGTTGAGGTTCGGGTAGGAGCCGGTGTCCTTCGGGCCTTCGGTAACGGCCGTCGGCGCTGCATTGTTGGTGCCGGTGCTGGTGCAGCCGCCAGCGGGCAGCAGCACGCCGACCAGCGCGGCCAGGACCGCCTTGCGGGAGATCGAACCGAGCCTGTGAAAAAAAATCCCGCCAACATTAATCGTCATATTGTTTTCCTGGCAGCCGGGTTACTGCGAATTGGACCCGGTCAGATGTCCCATGGTAATATGTCAAGAAAACGCTCCGGGAGGAACCCCGCGGACCATGTCCAAACCTGACGATTCGGACAAAGCGGAAAATGGCGGACCTTCGGCCATCGAGCAATATCTGGTGAAGGATCCCGAGCGCTTCGCCTTGAATATGGCCCGCATGATCGAGCAGGCCGGCAAGGCGGCTTCCGCCTGGACCGAACCGCGCGAGAAGGGTGAGGTGCGCGATCATGTCGCCGAACCGGTCGTCGACATGGTCAAGACGTTCTCCAAGCTCTCGGAGTACTGGCTTGGCGACCCGCAGCGCGCGCTCGAAGCCCAGACGCGGCTCTTCGCCGGTTATATGACGGTCTGGGCGAACGCCATCCAGAAGGTCAATCCCAATGCCGAGGCGCCACAGGACGCGGTTCAGCCCGAGCGCGGCGACAAGCGCTTCCAGGACCCCGAATGGGGCCGCAACGCCTTCTTCGATTTCCTCAAGCAGGCCTATCTCGTCACCTCGCGCTGGGCGAACGAGCTGGTCGAGCACGCCGAGGGCCTGGACGACCACACCCGCCACAAGGCGAGCTTCTACGTCAAGCAGGTGTCGAACGCGATCGCGCCGTCGAACTTCATCCTGACCAATCCGGAGCTGTTCCGCGAGACGGTCGCCTCGAATGGCGAGAACCTAGTCCGCGGCATGAAGATGCTGGCCGAGGACATCGCCGCCGGCCGCGGCGACCTGAAGCTGCGCCAGGCCGACTACACGCCTTTCGAAATCGGCAAGAACATCGCCACCACGCCCGGCAAGGTCATCGGACGCAGCGATGTCGCCGAGATCATCCAGTACGATCCGGTGACCGAAACGGTGCTGAAGCGGCCGCTGCTGATCTGCCCGCCATGGATCAACAAATTCTACATCCTCGACCTCAACCCGCAGAAATCCTTCATCCGCTGGGCGATCGAGCAGGGCCACACGGTCTTCGTCATCTCCTGGATCAACCCGGACGAGCGCCATGGCGCCAAGGGCTGGGAGGCCTATATCCGCGAAGGCCTGCAATACGGTCTCGACATGGTTGAGAAGGCGACCGGCGAGAAGGAAGTCAACGCCATCGGCTATTGCGTCGGCGGCACGCTGCTTGCCGCGGCTCTCGCGCTCTTGGCGCAGGAAGGCGACAACCGCGTCAAATCGGCCACCTTCTTCACCACCCAGGTCGATTTCACCTATGCCGGCGACCTCAAGGTCTTCGTCGACGAGGACCAGGTTGCCGCCGTCGAGCGCTCGATGAGCGAGAAGGGCTATCTCGAAGGCACCAAGATGGCCACCGCCTTCAACATGCTGCGCTCGGGCGACCTGATCTGGCCTTATGTCATCAACAATTATATGCGCGGCAAGGAACCCCTGCCCTTCGACCTGCTCTACTGGAATTCCGATTCCACGCGCATGGCGGCGGCCAACCACTCCTTCTATCTGCGCAACTGCTATCTCGAGAACAATCTCTCGCGCGGCACGATGGAGCTAGCCGGGCGCACGGTGTCGCTGGCCGACATCACCATCCCCGTCTACAACCTTGCCACGAAGGAAGACCACATCGCGCCGGCGCTTTCGGTGTTCCTGGGCTCGCGGTTCTTCGGCGGCGACGTGGAGTATGTGATGGCGGGTTCCGGCCACATCGCCGGCGTCGTCAACCCGCCCGCCGCCAGGAAATATCAGTACTGGACCGGCGGCAAGCCGGTGGGCGATTTCAACGCCTGGCTCGCCGCGGCGCATGAGCATCCGGGGTCCTGGTGGACGCACTGGCAGCACTGGATCGAGAACCAGGACAACATCCGCGTGCCCGCCCGCGAACCCGGCAAGCGTATGAAAACCTTGGGAGATGCGCCGGGCACCTATGTCAAGGTGCGTGTGTAACGGACTGTAATGTCTGGTGAGTTGACGGGCCGCCAAAACAGGGCGAAATGGTGGCGTCAATCGTTTCACAGCCTCAAATCGCCTTCCGACGCAGATTAATTCCGAGGCTTGCAGATTGGACACATGTCCCGTTTCCGGTTGGGAACAGGAGGGTTATCGCGGCGCGATGCTGGAGTGGCGCGGCGATGACGGACCGACCGGATGCCGAGGGGGAATTTATTTTGAAATCAGTAGGTTGGCGTCTTGCACGAAGGGAAGGTCGCAGCATAGCGGCAGCGCTTTTCTCCGTGCTTCTGGCCTCCTGCACATCGACCGGCGACCCGACCATGTCGGTCGTTTCGCCGGCCTACAATTCAACCGCCACCGAAATGAGCGCGACGTCCGGCACCAAGACGGCAACAAGCGCCGATTCGTCGGCCCAAGTGGCATCCGCGACCACCGATGTTGCAGCAACCGTGATGAGCGAAGGCGACACGCCTTTGCCCGAGAAGGTCGCCTATGTGCCGGAGACGCGGCCGCAAGCCACCTTCCCTGACGTCGCCGTGCCTACGGGCGCCGCCGCGATTGCCGGCAACACACCGCAACCGCTGGTTCAGCCGGCGCAGACCGCGGAACAGACGCAAGCCGTCGCCCAGCAGGTCGCCGCCGGCGATGCCGCCGCCATTGCGTCCAAGGCGCAGGCGACCACGCAGGCCATGAGCAACGGCGTCTATGTCACCGCGGGCGAGCCGGCGCAGCCGCAGGTCGCCGCGCCGAAGAAGAGCCTGTTCGCCTCGCTGTTCAGCACCACACCGGCCTCGGCCGCGCCGGCGCCGCTGATCAATTCGCGCTCCAGCGACCAACTGGCGGCGCAGGCCAAGACCGCAACCGCCGCGCCCGCCCCCGCCAAGCCGATCGTTGAGCTGGCCTCCGCGACGCCCGCCGCGAAGCCGGTGCAGCTCGCCTCGCTGGACGACCCGAGCTATCACATCACCGGCGCCGATGCCCTTCCCGGCGTGCGCCAGACCGCGCTGTTCGAGATCAAGCGCAAGTCCGGCATTGACGACGAGAGCGACGTCGACCTCAACGAGGATGAGGGCGGCGGCGGTTCCTATCAGGTGGCCTCGGCTGCCGGCATGGCAAGGCTCGCCCCCAACGGCCTGCTGAAGCAGAACGAAAGCGTCGACGTCGCCTGCCTCAAACCGTCGCTGGTGCGGGTGCTGAAGACGATCGAGGGCCATTTCGGCCGCAAGATGGTCGTCACCTCCGGCTACCGCGATCCCTCGCGCAACCGCCGCGCCAACGGCGCCAAGAACTCGCTGCACATGTACTGCGCCGCTGCCGACATCCAGTTGCCCGGCGTCTCGAAGTGGGAGCTGGCGAGCTATGTCCGCTCGATGCCCGGCCGCGGCGGCGTCGGCACTTACTGCCACACCGAATCCGTCCATATCGACGTCGGCCCCGAGCGCGACTGGAACTGGCGCTGCCGTCGCCGCAGCGGCGGCGGCGAGGATGGCTGATACTCGGCTTGGCCCAGTGCGCATAGCCGGGTTGACCGATTGAGAGCCGATAACCGCCGACGCCGCCGTTTGTTTCGACAAACCGTCAGCGACGTTTGCGATTGGCTGAAGCTTACTGAACTTCGTCATCCACGGGCGGAGCGGGAGTCAAGCGGACGCGCAGACCCGAGGATCCATGCCGTTACCTCAACCGTAGGGTAGAGCGGCGCAGATTCTGCACCGATGCGATACGTCAGCGTCACGGAATGGATTCTATGGTCTGCGCCGCGTCGCTTCGCTCCTTGCTCCGCCATAGAATGACGACCGCGACTGGCGTCCCAGCCAATCTCCAAGGGTGCGTGACCGAATGCGGCCGGAACCCTGCCCTGCCCCGAAAAGCCGGCTTTTGCAGCCCTTTGAAAAAAGTTGTCGCATGTGGCGGCAGATGGGTTGCCGGTTGGCGACAACGCAATTATAAGCCGCTTCGTCTGAGCGCGCCCATCGTCTAGCGGTTAGGACACCGCCCTTTCACGGCGGTAACAGGGGTTCGATTCCCCTTGGGCGTACCAGTCTTATCCTCCCTGAACGGCCGAATCCCGCACCTCGCGCTCTCGGGGCCGAAACGCGTCATTAACGGCGTTGCTGGGTGACGCATGTTGGCAGCGATCAGACGGTGTAGAGTTCTGCCTCGCCATGGAGGCGCGGATGAACCTGCTTCTGACAATTCTCTTATGCGCGGCAATGACCGGCCTGGCCGGGCTGCAGCCCGTCCGCGGCGAGGATCAGCCCGCTCAGTCGAACGGCGACGTGGCGCAACAACTGCCGCCCGTTCACTGTGAGGGACAGAACTGCCTGCCGCCGAGGAACGACCCCGCTTTGGAGTGCAAAGGGCAGGATTGCACGCCGGCCCCAGCGACCGACCAGCCGACCGGCCCGGAGATCAAGAAGGTCAAATGAGTGGCAGCGGGCGCTTGCGGCGGAAAACAGAAGGCCGTCGCCGTCGTCAGGTCGCTTGAAGCTCAGAAAAAGCAGGCGCCCAGCAGAGAGAAGCGGCAGCCTCAGATCAATCCGGAACCATCGGCGCCGGCTCTTCGCAGCGATAGACCATGCACTGCCCGTCACGGGTCGGGACATAATCGACCATCGGCACGTAGGGAGCATCGCACTCATTGCCGAACTGGCGGACATAGCGCTCATACGTGTTCGCCCCCGTGGTCAGCACCACCGCATGCCGGCTCTGGATCAGCGCCTGGGTCTGCGCGCAGGTCATTGTGCGCGTGTCGGGTCGTGCATCGGCGAAATTTGTGGCGGCAACGATCATCGCTGCCGCGCAAAACGCAATCTTGCCTATGGGCATGGTGGCATCCTCGCAAAACATCGTATCGCCAAATTCGCATCGTGCGATGCCGCTCCGCAACGGCGGCGCGGTCACGATGCAGCGAGCGAAGCCTTGAAAGCAGTTGAAACCCCGCGCCCAAACCCTGGAATTGCCGCCCGAGGACAAATGACGTTCGAGGTCAGGCTGTTGCAAAAACCACTGTCTGCAGCAAGCCTCCCCCCGGCCGGTTCTCCAGCGTGATCGAGCCGCCATAGCGCTCGATGATCTCCTTGGCGATGGCGAGACCCAGCCCCGCGCCGGGGATGAACTGCGTGCGCGCCGGATCGACCCGGAAGAACGGCTCGAAGGCCTTGTTCAACAGGTCCGGCGGAATGCCGGCGCCGCGGTCGGCGATGGTGAGAACCGCCTGGCCGCCTCGCCGCGCAAGGGCGATGGTGCAGCTCTTGCCGTGCGTAGCGGCGTTGACGATCAGGTTGCGCAGCGCCCGGCGCAAGCCGAGCGCGCCGGCCTTGACGAATACATGGTCGAGATGGTCGATCGTCACCGCATGGCCGAGCGAGACCATTTCGACCTCGATATCGCGGACTATCCGGTCCAGTTCCACCGGCTCGACCGCATCCTGGTTCACCTCTTCGCGCACGAGGCGGATGGCGCTGTCGGCGATACGGTCGAGCTCGTCGAGGTCGCTCAACCATTTCTCGCGGTCCTCCTCGAGGAATTCGGCGCGGAGCCGCATCCTGGTCATCGGCGTCCTGAGATCGTGGCCGGCCGCCGCGACCAGGCGCATGCGGCTTTCCATCGCCGTCTTCAGTCTTGCCGACAGCTCGTTGAGCGCATGGGCGGTGGCCCTCACCTCGGCCGAGCCTTTCTCCGGCAAAGTCGCCAGCATGCCATCCGAGCCGATCTTGCTGACGGCGGTTTCCAGCATTTCCAGCGGCCGAACCAGCACGCCGGTGAAATAGATCGACACTGGCGTGGCGCCGAGCACGATCAGGGCCATCCAGCCGGCGAACCCGTACCAGACATCGCGCGGCGGGCCCACGTCGGGAACATCGACGATCATCCAGCGATGGTCAGGCAAAGCGACCGAGGCGATCATCCCGGGTTGCCCGGCCGTGCGGCTGACGACCGCCGAAACATCGAGACCGTTCTGGCGCAGCATGTCGTTCAGCACCCGCGTGTGCTTGCGGTCCTCGAAACCGGGCGCCGGACGATCGCTGATCGTCACCGGCGCATCGCCGCTGCTCGGCATGTGGCCTGGAACCAATTGCATCATATATTGGATCTGGTGCGCCAGCGGCCCCATCGTCAGCTCCGGCGATGGTCCGCCGAGCACCTTTACCGCGACGAAGGTGGCGAGGCCGACCACGCCGAGGATCGACGCGACGAGCAGGATGATCAGCCGCCGGCGTAGCGAAGTCACGCTTCGGTCTCCGCCGTTTCGACCCGCGCGGTTAGCTGATAGCCGCCATTGCGCACGGTCTTGAACAATGCCTCCTCGCCCGCTTCGGCGAATTTCCGGCGCAGCCGGCTCATCAGCACGTCGACGGACCGGTCGAGTGGCTCGCGCTCGCGCCCCTGCGTCAGATCGAGCAGCTGGTCGCGCGACAACAGCCGTCCCGGCCGATCGAGAAAGACCTGCAACAGATCGAACTCCGCGCCGGTCAGGTCTACCAGGGCGCCATCGGCATCCATCACTTTTCGCGTGTGCGGCTCCAGCCTGTAGCCAGCAAAATGATAGACGCGAACCTTGGGCGGGGCGGCTTCTTCGGGCGCCGAGCGCCTGAGCACCGCGCGGATGCGGGCCGAAAGCTCGCGCGGGTTGAACGGCTTGCCGAGGTAGTCGTCGGCGCCGAGCTCCAGGCCGATGATACGGTCGACATCTTCCTTCAGCGCCGTCAGCAGGATGACCGGAATGTGCGGCTTGCGATCGCGCAGGCTCCGGCAGATGTCGAGACCGGAGCCGTCCGGCAGCATGACGTCGAGCACGATCAGGTCGAACTGGCCGGAGCCGAGCTTCTGCTCGCATTCGCGCCGGTCCGCCGCTACCGACACGCGAAAGCCCTGCCCGTCAAGATAGCGCCCGAGCAGCGTCCTAATCTCGCGATCGTCGTCCACGACGAGGATGTGGGGTTGTGCCTGCATGTCTGCCCGCTTGCCTTTTCATTCCTGATTATAGGGAGCGACGCCGCCAAGCGGCATGGAAAATTGCAACGGAACGTTTCCAAGACCCCGTCGGAAACATTCGGAAACAAATCTCCTTTTTCTGGAAACCTTCGGCAACGCGCCGAAGCAAAGCGGCAAAAGACGCTTCCTATCCTCCTGGCATCCGAAGCATGCAGGAAAGGATCACGTCATGCGAAGCAGACTTCTGGCGCTCGGCCTGTTCTCGGTCGCGACCGTCCACCCGGTGTTCGCCGGCCAGCCGGAGCCCGGCGCTGCGCCCGCCGACGAGCCGCCGGCAATCGGCCGCCAAGACGATGCCGGTCCCGGCCCGATGAAGCCGTGGCCCGGTCAGCGCTGGGCGATGCGTCAAGGCCCGGAAGATTTCGGCCCGCGTCGCATGGGTCCGCCGCCCGAATTTCTCGCTGCCCGGCTCGCTGCGCTCGAGACCCGGATCGGCATCCGCTCCGAGCAGCTCGATGCCTGGCGCGACTATACCAGCGCGCTGCAGGCGGTGCTGGCGCCACCGCCGCGGCCCGATTTCGCCCCGCCCGGCCGCTCGCCTGACGCCGCCGCCGGTGGCGAGCCGGATCAGGCAAAGCGCGATCCCTTCGCCTTCCAGGAAAAGCTGGCCGACGAGGTGACCAAACGCGCCGCTTCCGCCGCCAAGCTCAAGGACGCCATCGGGGTGCTGCGTGCCAAGCTGACGCCCGAACAGCTCGAAATCCTCGCTTCGGCGGACCGGCCTCATGGCCACCCCCCGGTCCATGGGGCGATCCGCCGGATGCAGCCGGCCCCGGAGGTCTGCCTGATCATGGACAGCTCCCTCCACCCCTACCCCGGAGTGGCGAGCAACTCTGACCGGCTGCGCCGGCCGGCCCTCTGACCCACCCGTTCAAGGGCCGGCCGGTTTCCAATCAAGGCAGCGTCTCACATGGCAGCGGCTTCGCGAAGCGCACGGAGAACACTATGTGGGAAGCTTTGATGATGCTGCGCCTGATCGCGTCTGCAGCTCCGCGCTTCACACCCAGGCGTCGTGTTCCGCAGCCAGCCCTTGCGCGGCGCACGCTCAAGGGCGCGATACGGCTGAGCTTCGCCGGATACCGCCTCGCGCTGCCGACCCCGCCGCCAAACCTCGAAAACCGCACAGCAAATCGCACAAATCGGACTTCCATGGAGATATCCATCTCGGCCGACCGCGCTGAAGGCGCGCCCCTCCGATCGGCAAGGGCACTTGGTTTATTGGCACGGATTGGCATACTGATGCCGGCGGGCGTTGCGGCCGCTCATTCGGCCCCTTCGTCGAACGATCCTGGCCGCGCAAAAGGAGCGCGACATGACCCGCTTCGGCTCATTGCTGGACGCCCAGGCGCGGTACTCCGGCGCCCAACCGCGAAGACCCATCGTGGTTGCCGCGACCGATAACGGCTTTCCCCGCCCTTCCATGCTTGTCCCACGCCTCCCTCATAGGTGCCCGTCGCCCAATGGCTCTGCAATGCGCCTGCGTCAGCCATCGGGCGGCCTTAGCAACTCCAGCGAAAGATGATCCGGGCCATGCGCATTTCATTCAGCCAGCATTCCTTGCCGACGCGCCGCATGGCGGTCCTCGCGCTGTTTGGCACCGTGCTGTTGCTGGCGGCCTGCTCGCAGGAGAAGAGCCAGGTGCCGGCCGGCATGGGGGGTGCCGGCAGGCCCGAGGTCGGCGTCGTGACGCTGCATCCGCAATCGGTCGCGATCACGGCCGAACTGCCGGGACGCACCGCCGCCTCGCTCATCGCCGAGGTGCGCCCGCAGGTCGACGGCATCGTCCGGCAGCGGCTGTTCCAGGAAGGCGCCGAGGTGGTGGCCGGACAGCCGCTCTACCTCATCGACCCGGCGAGCTATCAGGCCGCCTATGACAGCGCCGTCGCGACGCAGCAGAAGGCTGAAGCCGCGGTGCCCACCGCCCAGGCCAAGTTCGACCGCTATGCCGGGCTGCTGAAGCAGAACGTCGTCTCGAAGCAGGATTACGATGATGCCGCCGCGACGCTGGCGCAGGCGCAGGCCGACGTCGCAGCGGCCAAGGCCAGCGTCGAAACCGCGAAGATCAGCCTCAATCGCACCTCGATCACCGCGCCGATCGCCGGCCGCATCGACAAATCGACATTGACGCCGGGAGCATTGGTCACCGCCAACCAGGAAACGGTGCTGACCACCATTCGCTCGCTCGATCCAATCAATGTCGACGTCACGCAGTCGAGCACCAATCTGCTCAATCTGCGACAGGCGATCAACGAAGGCCGGCTGAAATTCAGCGGGTCCAATGTCAGCGTCAAGCTGAAGCTCGACAACGGCACCATCTATGCACAGAACGGCAAGATGGAATTCACCGGCGCCAATGTCGACCAGTCGACCGGCACCTTCGCGCTCAGAGCCCAGTTCCCCAATCCCGACCGCCTGCTCTTGCCTGGCATGTATGTGCGCGCCATCGTCGAGGAAGGCGTCGCCCAAAACAGCTTCCTGGTGCCGCAGCGCGGCGTCACCCGCGACCCCAAGGGCCAGGCGACGGCCATGGTCGTCAATGCCCAGGGCAAGGTCGAGCAGCGCGTGCTCAGCGTGCGCAACAGCGTCGGCAACAATTGGCTGGTGGATTCCGGCGTCGGCGACGGCGACCGCGTCATCGTCGAGGGCCTGCAGCTGGTGCGCGCCGGAGGCGACGCGACAGCGGTCGAGGTGACGATCGACGAAACGACCGGCGAGATCAAGGACCGCGAGCAGAATTCCGCCTCGGCGACCTCCGCCGGCGGCAATGCCGCCGGTGCCGCCAAGCAGCCGGCCTCCGGCGCAACCGGGAACTGAAGCGATGTCGGGATTCTTCATCAACCGGCCGATCTTCGCCTGGGTGATCGCCATCGTGATCATGCTGGGCGGCCTCTTGGCGCTGCAGTCGCTGCCGATCTCGCAATACCCGCAGATCGCTCCAACCACGGTCAACATCAGCGCCAGCTATCCCGGCGCCGACGCTCAGACCGTCGAGAACTCGGTGACCAAGGTCATCGAGCAGGGCATGACCGGCATCGACAACCTCGATTACATGACGGCGACGTCGACCTCGACCGGACAGGCCTCGATCACGCTGACCTTCACCAGCGGCGCCAACGCGGACACCGCCCAGGTGCAGACGCAGAACAAGCTGCAGCTCGTGCAGTCGCAGCTGCCGCAGGTCGTCCAGAACAACGGCATCACCGTCTCCAAATCCTCGACCGGCTTCCTGATGGTCATCGGCTTCGTCTCCAGTGACGGCAAGATGAACTCGACCGACCTCGCGGACTATGTCGACTCAACCATCAACGACACGCTGAAGCGCGTCGAAGGTGTCGGCTCGACGCAGCTCTTCGGCTCCGGCTATGCCATGCGTATCTGGCTCGACCCGGACAAACTAGCGCAATACGCGCTGATGCCGAGCGATGTCGCCACGGCCGTCGAGGCGCAGAACACGCAGGTCTCGGCCGGCCAGCTCGGCGGGTTGCCGGCGCGCAAGGGCCAGCAGCTCAACGCCACGGTCACGGCGAAGAGCCGGCTGCAGACCGCCGAGCAGTTCCGCAACATCATCCTGAAGAGCAATACCGACGGCTCGCTGGTGCGGCTGAACGATGTCGCCAAGGTCGAGATCGGCGCCGAAAGCTACACCACCCAAGCCCATTACAACGGCAAGCCGGCCGCCGGCGTCGCCGTCAGCCTGGCGACCGGCGCCAACGCGATCAACACGGCGGAAGCGGTGCGCACGACGATCAATCGTCTGAGCTCGACCTTCCCGCAAGGCGTCGAGGTCGTCTACCCATACGACACCTCGCCCTTCGTGCGGCTATCGATCGAGGAAGTGGTGAAGACGCTCGCCGAAGCGATCGTGCTGGTTTTTTTGGTGATGCTGCTTTTCCTGCAGAATCTGCGCGCCACCATCATCCCGACGATCGCCGTGCCGGTGGTGCTGCTCGGCACATTCGGCGTGCTCTCCTTCTTCGGCTACTCGATCAACACGCTCACCATGTTCGCCATGGTGCTCGCCATCGGCCTGTTGGTCGACGACGCCATCGTCGTGGTCGAGAATGTCGAGCGCGTCATGCAGGAGGAAGGCCTGCCGCCGAAGGAGGCGACGCGCAAATCGATGAACGAGATCACCGGCGCGCTGATCGGCATCGCCACCGTGCTGTCGGCCGCGTTCGTGCCGATGGCCTTCTTCGGCGGCTCCACGGGCATCATCTACCGGCAATTCTCCGTCACCATCGTCTCGGCGATGGTGCTCTCGGTGCTGGTGGCACTGGTGCTGACGCCGGCGCTCTGCGCCACCATCCTGCGCCCGGCCAAGGACCATGCGACGCAAAGGGGTCCGTTCGGCTGGTTCAACCGCATGTTCGATCGCGGCACCATCGCCTACCGCGACGGCTCGCACGGCATCATCAAGCGTTCCTGGCGCTTCCTCGCCGTGTTCCTCGCCATCGTCATCGCCATGGGCTGGATGTTCGCCCGGCTGCCGAGCTCGTTCCTGCCGGATGAGGACCAGGGCATCCTGATCACCAGCGCTTCACTGCCGGTCGGCGCGACGCAGGACCGCACCGAGCGCGTGCTGGCCGAGGTGACCAACCACTATCTCAATGAAGAGAAGGACGCGGTCGAAGGCGTGTTCACGGCTTCCGGCTTCGGCTTCGGCGGCGCCGGGCAGAATGTCGGCATCGCCTTCGTGCGGATGAAGGATTTCGACCAGCGCAAGACCAAGGCTCTGTCCGTGTCTGCGGTCGCCGGCCGTGCCATGGGCGCCTTCTCCAAGATCAGGGATGCCCAGGTCTTCGCGCTAGCCCCACCCGCCATCCAGGGTTTCGGCAACACCAACGGCTTCGATTTCTACCTTCAGGACGTCAACGGCGCCGGCCACGACGCGCTGATCCAGACGCGCAACCAGCTTCTGGGCCTGGCTGCAAAGAGCAAGCTACTTGCCAACACGCGCCCCAACGGCCAGGAGGACCAGCCGCAATTCTCGATCGATATCGACCAGGAAAAGGCCAGCGCGCTCGGCATCAGCCTCGCCGACATCAACAACACGCTGTCGACCGCCTGGGGCAGCGATTACGTCAACGACTTCATCGATCGCGGACGAGTGAAGCCGGTCTATCTGCAGTCGGGCGCAGATTTCCGCATGCAGCCGGAAGATCTCGACAAATGGCAGGTCCGCAACTCCGGCGGCGCCATGGTGCCGTTCTCGGCCTTCGCCTCCAGCCACTGGACCTACGGTTCGCCCCGCCTCGAACGCTACAACGGCTCGGCGGCGGTCGAGATCCAGGGCGCCGCGGCCGCAGGCCAAAGCTCCGGCGCGGCGATGGACGAGATCGACAAATTGGTCGCGCAACTACCCGCCGGATATTCGCATGAATGGACCGGCCTGTCGCACCAGGAGAGGCTTTCCGGCAACCAGGCGATGTCCCTCTACGCGATTTCGGCGCTGGTCGTGTTCCTGTGCCTTGCCGCGCTTTACGAAAGCTGGTCGATCCCGTTCGCGGTGATGCTGTCGGTGCCGATCGGCATCTTCGGCGCGCTGGCGGCGGCCACCCTCTTCGGCCAGACCAATGACGTCTATTTCAAGGTCGGCCTGCTCACCACGATCGGTCTGGCGGCCAAGAACGCCATCCTCATCGTCGAGTTCGCCATCGAGCGGCAGTCTGCCGGCATGGGGCTGGTCGAGGCAACGCTCGAAGCGGCGCGGCAACGCCTGCGGCCGATCCTGATGACATCGCTGGCCTTCATCCTCGGCGTCACGCCTCTGGCGATCGCCAGCGGCGCGGGCTCGGGCGCGCAGAACTCGGTCGGCATCGGTGTTATGGGCGGCATGATCGCGGCGACCGTGATCGGCGTCTTCCTGGTGCCGCTACTCTTCGTCACGGTGCGCCGCATCTTCAAGGGCAAGGCAGCCAACGAGAATTCAGGCGGGACCCCAGCCACAGCCACTCAAGAATAGAGGTTTTTTCCATGCCAGGTTTTGAACGCGGTCTCGCGACCGCGAAGGGGTTCTTTTTGCCCGCGTTTGCCGCGGCCCTGCTCTCGGGATGCGTGGTCGGTCCGGATTACCAGAAGCCACTGCTGGCGATGCCGGCGAGGTGGAGCGGGCAGAAGGCGGCAAGGCCGGCCAAGCCGGCGCAACTGTCGCAATGGTGGCAGCGCCTGCGCGATCCCGAGTTGAACGCGCTCGTCGAGGAGGCGGTGGCCGGCAATCTCGATGTCGCCACCGCCGAGGCCAAGATCCGCGAGGCGCGGGCAAGCTACCGGCAGTCGGTGGGCACGTTCCTCCCATCCGCCAACGGTTCGGCCTCGGCCACCCGCAATAGGTCCACGGCAACCAGCTCGGGCACGGCAACCGGCACAACCTATGACCAGTATCAGGCAGGCTTCGATGCCAGCTGGGAACTCGACCTCTTCGGCGCCAACCGCCGCAGCGTCGAGGCCGCCAGCTACGACTTGGACGCTTCCGAGGAAAGCCTGCGCTCGACCTTACTGACCTTGGTCGGCGATGTCGCCTCCAACTATGTCCAGGCACGCGGCTACCAGGCCCGCATAGCGCTTGCCCGGCGCTCTGCCGCATCGCAGCGGCAAACCGCCCAGCTCACCCGCACGATGGCCTTGGCCGGCTCGGCGACCGCGGCGGACGTAGCCAAGGCGGAAGGACAGGCCAGCGGCACGGAAGCCGGCGTTCCGAGCCTGGAGGCCAGCTATGCCGAGGCCGTGCATCGCCTTTCCGTGCTGACCGGGCGGCCGCCAGCGGCCCTCAACGAGCGCTTGAGGCACGCAACGCCGATCCCAGCGCCTCGCCTGCCGATCCCGACCGGCATCCCGGCCGACATCCTGCTCACCCGTCCGGACGTGCGCATGGCCGAGCGGCAGTATGCGCAGTCCACCGCCAAGATCGGCCAGGCCGAGGCGGCGCGCTATCCGAGCGTCAGCCTGACCGGCGACATCAGCACCACATCCCTCAAGCTCGGCGATCTCGGCAAGAACTCCACCATCGGCTGGTCCTTCGGTCCGACGCTCAGCGTGCCGTTGTTCAATGGCGGCCAGTTGCAGGCGGCCGTCGACGTCGCCAAGGCCCAGCGCGACCAGTATTTCGTCGCCTACAAGACCGCCGTGCTGACGGCGCTGGAAGATGTGGAAAACGCCACCGTTTCGCTGTCGCAGGAGCGCATCAGGAACGGCAAACTCGCCTCCTCCGCAAAGTCCTACGGCGATGCCGCGCGGCTTGAAGGAACGCTCTACAAGGCTGGCGAGACCAGCCTTCTCGACGTGCTCGACGCCGAACGCTCAGCCTATTCCGCCGACGATTCCGTCCTGCAAAGCCGCGTCTCGATCGCCACCGATTACATAGCCTTGAACAAGGCGCTTGGCGGCGGCTGGAACGGCGCGATCGATACAGGCAGGCCCGAAATCATCGATGTCCACACCGGTCCGCGGCTGGCATCGAAGACCCAGTGAGACCAGGTGCACGATGTCTATCCGCCTGTTGACGACCCGAACAAATCTCCGTGAGCCATGGTTGCAAACAATATCCCACTGTATAACAGCCTCGTTGAGGTAATGAGATGACAGCCGCCTACGATCTCGGAACCAATCTGGTTCGCCGTATCTATGAAAAGCGCATAGATGCGCCGGCCATTCTTGATGCCGGCACGCATTTTCCCAATGCGGCTAAGTTCGCCGCCGCCTGGCAGGACATCCGCGATGAAGCGCTCGCAGCAAAGCTGAACAAGGCGCCGCGTTTTCATGACATCATGCCGGAGCAGGCCGATATCTCGGCCAATGACGGGCTCGACTGGCGCATGTTCGTGCTCAAGGCCTACGACATGACAGTGCCGGAGAATCTCGCGCGCATGCCGGTTCTGAGCCGGCTGCTCACCGAATGCCCCGAGGTCAAGTCGGCTGCCGTGTCCTTCCTCGCCCCGCGCAAGCACATCCCGCCGCACCGCGGACCATTCCGCGGCATCATGCGCTTTCACCTCGGCCTCGCCATCCCCAAACAGCCGGACGGCCGCCCGGCAACGATCATGATGATCAACCATGAGGAAAGGCGCATCGCCGACGGCGAATGCATGCTGTGGGACGACACGTTCGAGCACGAAGTCATGAACAACTCGGATCAGCCGCGCGTCGCTCTTCTGCTCGACGTGTGGCGTCCGCAAATGCCGCTGGATATGGAAATCCTGTCGCGCGTGATCGTGCGCGGCGTGCAGGTGGGAATGCGCTATCGGGGCGTGTCGTTCGGCGGCTGAACCAGCTGCGATCGACGCCTGGAGCAATTCCAGGAAAAGTGTGAGCGGTTTTCCGTCCGGAATTGCGTAGCAACAAAGGGGTAGGGCGTTTCGCCGTTTCCGTGAAACGGTGAAACGCCCTAATGCATGTCGCCGACGACGCGATCTTCAGGGAAAGACCTGGACGAAATAGAGACTCAGGCGCGTGCCTCGCGATGCGTCGCTGCCCTGCGCTTGCCGGGAAACATCGCGTCCCTCGCCAGCAATCCGCTGACGCGGCAGAAGGTTGCGAACGCCCGGCAGGCTTCCTCGGTGCTGGCCACATCGACCGTCGCCCCGAAGCAGGCATTGAAGGCGGCTTCGTAGATCTTGCCCTGCCTGCGCTTCGGCCAGTCCTGCAGGAAATCGAGCGCCTGCTCGACACTGTAGATCTCCTCGACCGGCAGGCCGGGCGCGGGCGTGATGCGCACCGGCACCTCGAATTGCAGTCTGTCCATTCCCTGTCTCCCGAACGGGCGCAGCCCCAGCAACGCCGCTCGATGTGAAAAGTTGCTTTTGCGGCCTTCTGACTCAGGAATGTGACCTCAGTGCGGTCAACAATCGGTTCACGGATGCGTCAGGCGGCGCGCCCGGCCAATCCGCGCAGGCTATGTGACAGGGCGACACTACCCACACCGCCCTGCCCTTGCTCTTGTTACACATCGTCGGCGCTACTGATTGGCCGGATCGGTCTCCGCGTCATAGGCCATGCGGGTAACCACCGTCAGCAGATAGGCGGACGGCACTGCGAAGAGTGCGCCGAGCACGATGGCCGCCGTTCCTTCCATGCGAAGCGTGGCGGCAACGGCCCAGTAGACCGTGCCGATGCAAATCACCGCCTGAACCGCCAGGAAGCAGGCCGCGGCGGCCGCGCGGGTAAGTGTCTTGAATGTCTTGATGCGTTGCATTGAAGAAAATCCGTATTGAAGCGCACGCAACCGGCGGACGGCCGGCGGCCGTCGTCGGGTCGCGACGCGAAGACGTGTTTTGATTTGGATGCCGCGCTCGGCGGCCAGCGGCTTTATGCGGCGGGTGGCGCGCGTGGCTGGTTGGTGCGTGACGGCGTTGCAGTTCCCGCCGCGGGCGTGACGCCCATTTCGGCTGGCAACGCCTGGCCGATAACCAGAAGATCGGCTGCAGGCGCCAGCGCGCCGGGATTGCCGCCGACAAGCTTTACAGGCAGCGGCCGGCTGGCCCGAACCTCGAGCGCCTGCGTCTTGCTGGGGGTCCTGAGCGCGATCGTGTCACCCTGCCGGGCGGCGCTGATGCTGGAGCCACCCTGGAGCGAGACCGCCGACGCGGAGATTCCGGACTGGGCGAAGCCCAGCAGCGCGAGCATCAGCAGCGCCACCAGGCCGGCAAAAGCGGTCCTGGCCGGCAGCAGCTTCGATCTTTCGCGTTCAGGCGCCGTCAAGGCTATCTCCGGATTTCTGGTCGGCCCTAACCTATGGAATGGCGGAAGGAAAGCCGCAATGGACGGCGCGCTCGCACTTCGTCCTTGAACCTTGCGGCTTCCGGTGCCAAATCTGGGGCAGATCTTGGCACTCGGCTCCCTTTGGAGCCAACGCCGGCAAACGGACAAAAATGGTTACCTATCTCGACGCCTCCACGGCCCCCCTTCGAAACACCGGCCAGATCCGCCTCTATGGCGAGGAAGGTTTTGCCGGCATGCGCAAGGCCTGCGATCTTACCGCGCGCTGCCTCGACGAGCTGGTGCCGATGGTCAAGCCAGGCGTGACGACGGAAGCGATCGACCGCTTCGTCTTCGAATTCGGCATGGACCACGGCGCATTGCCGGCGACGCTCAATTATCGCGGCTACACCAAATCATCCTGCACCTCGATCAACCATGTCGTCTGCCACGGCATTCCCGACAACAAGCCGCTGAAGGATGGCGACATCGTCAACATCGACGTCACCTATATCCTGGACGGCTGGCACGGCGATTCCTCGCGCATGTATCCGGTGGGCACCATCAAGCGCGCCGCCGAGCGCCTGCTCGAGGTGACCTATGAATGCCTGATGCGCGGCATCGCCGCGATCAAGCCCGGCGCCCGCACCGGCGCCATCGGCGCCGCGATCCAGACTTACGCCGAGGCCGAGCGCTGCTCGGTGGTGCGCGATTTCTGCGGCCACGGCGTCGGTCAGCTTTTTCACGACGCGCCGAACATCCTGCATTACGGCACCGTCAATGAAGGCGTCGAGATGCGGCCGGGCATGATCTTCACCGTCGAGCCGATGATCAATCTCGGCCGCCCGCATGTGAAGGTGCTGTCGGACGGCTGGACGGCGGTCACGCGCGACCGCTCGCTGTCGGCGCAGTACGAGCACACGATCGGCGTCACCGACATCGGCTGCGAGATCTTCACGCTGTCGCCGAAAAAGCTCGACCGTCCCGGCCTGCCAGCCTAGGTTTCTTGCCGCCGGCGCTTTAGGCGCTCGCTTGACGTTCGTCCCCGAGAACCGAACCCGTGGCCCCTTGGAGTTGCGAAAGGCCTCTGGCGCGCGACAAAGAGCGGCCGGGGCGACCTGCCGCATCATAGCCCCGTTAGGGGCCCTTCCTTCGAGTCGTTCCGGACAGCGGACCCGCCATGATCGTCATGTAGCATTTTTGTTACAGGCGACGTCGGATTGAACGCTGCTCCAATTACTTCATCCGACCGTTGACCTGGATCAACCGAGCATCTCTCCACGGCTGTCATTGCTGCAGCGCACCACATTCGAATTCATGGAGAGATATTATGGTGAGAAACTGGGTTGGGCAGTGGCGGGGGATCGCGGTTGCCGCAGCGCTTGTCGTGGCAGGGATGCAGCAGGCCACCGCGGCGGACATACAATCCGTGACACAGAACGAGCCGCCTGTAGCAGCATCGGGTCCCTGGCAGATTCGCCTGCGCGCCTTGGGAGTGGTCACGGACGACAAGGGCAACGTCAACGGAATCCCCGGCTCCGATCTTTCCTATTCGGATACCGTGACGCCGGAATTGGACATTTCCTACTACTTCACCGACAACGTCGCCGCCGAACTCATTCTCGGCACCACCTACGCCAATATATACGGCGAGGGGACGATCAGCGGGTTGGGCAAGGTCGGCAAGGTCTGGGTGCTCCCGCCGACACTCACGCTGCAATACCACTTTACCGATTTCGGCGCCTTCAAGCCCTATGTCGGCGCCGGCGTGAACTACACGATCTTCTACAATCAGGATGCCGGCAGCGCTGACGCCCTCCATGTCAAGAACACGTTCGGCGGCGCTCTGCAGGTCGGGTTCGATTACATGCTGGATCAGCATTGGGGCGTCAATTTCGACGTCAAGAAGCTCTTTCTGGAGCCGAAATTCGACGTCACGGTCGGCGGCACGAACTTGACTGGCAAGGCCAAGCTCAACCCCTGGCTGATTGGCACGGGCGTCACCTACCGCTTTTGACAAGGCAGGACAGAAGCCGGTTGCCGACTTTGACTGGCCATGAGGAGGGTGCCGTGTTGCACCCTTCTCGCACCTCGAATGCGGGCCCCTCCAAATGATCGCCGGTGGAGCATGCGCCCACCATGACGGGGCCGATGCAGGGATTTTCGTGCTCGCGCCGAAAAAACTCGACTGCGTCCGACCCGTCGGCTTACAGTTTCCTTCTGCCGGGCCTTTCCGGCCAAGGGCGGGCGACCATGGGGGAAACCAGCGACGACGAGCGGGGATTTTTCGCGGAGCTGCCCGTCCGGCGGCCCACCAAGGCCGCACCGATCGAAAAGCCGCACTATCACGGCCATCGCGATCGTCTGCGCGAACGGTTCGTCGCCGGCGGGCCAGACGCCCTGCCCGATTATGAACTGCTCGAGCTGCTGCTGTTCCGGCTGATCCCGCGCGTCGACACGAAGCCGATCGCCAAGGCGCTGATCGCCCGCTTCGGCTCGCTGGCCGAAGTGCTCGGCGCGCCGCCCTCGCTGCTCGAGGAAGTCAAAGGCATCGGGCCGACGGTTGCTGTCGACCTCAAAGTCATCGCCGCGACGGCGCAGCGCATGGCGCGTGGCGAGGTGCGCGGTCGCGAGGTGCTGTCCAACTGGGCGCAACTGCTCGACTATTGCCGCTCTGCCATGGCCTTCGAGACTCGCGAGCAGTTCCGCATCCTGTTCCTCGACAAGAAGAACGGGCTGATCGCCGACGAGGTGCAGCAGACCGGCACCGTCGACCACACACCCGTCTATCCGCGCGAGGTGGTGAAGCGCGCGCTCGAGCTCTCCGCCAGCGCCGTCATCCTGGTGCACAACCACCCTTCGGGCGATCCCACACCGTCCCGCGCCGACATCGAGATGACCAAGCAGATCATCGACACGGCCAAACCGCTCGGCATCGCCGTGCACGACCACATCATCATCGGCCGCAAGGGCAACGCCTCGATGAAAGGACTGCTGCTGATCTGATCGGCTGCTGGAGATTGCCACGGGCTGGCCGGCTACCGCAGATCGACCATGCGCCTGCCAATGACTGGCGCGGCCTGCGGGACAACGCGCAAATAGGCTGGATTTGAAAATCGTTCAATTGCGCAAAGAATAATCCCCGCGACGGCTCCGGCGTGGATCAATCTTCTATCCAGGGAAGAGCGCGACAGCTTCTTTAGAAGATAATTCCGTTGAGGCTCCGCATATCCGCTGCTAGCTTTGAAACGCTTCAATCGGACCGCGCCCTTGCAACGCAAACGCCCGACCATTGCGGATGTCGCACGAACCGCCGGTGTCTCCATCGGCACGGTCTCGAACTTCATCAATGGGACGGCCGGCCTCAAGGAAGGCACGCGGGACCGCATAGAGAAGGCGATCGCCGCCCTGATGTACCGGCCGAGCTCGTTTGCGCGCTCCTTGCCCGGCCGCGCTCCGCAGCGGCCGAAAAATCTCGATCATCTGCCCAGGCTTTTGGTCGCTGGGCGGGTGAGCGTCGACTTCCTCTGCCGCGTCGAGGTGCTGCCGCATCGCGATGACCGGATCACGGCCAGCCATATCGACAAGGCGCTCGGCGGCCCCGCCGCCAATCTCGCGGTTGCCGCGGCCGGCGTCGGAGCGCCTTATGCGCTTGACGTGGAGCTGGCGACGGCGGTCGGCGAGGACGCTGAGAGCGACTGGGCGCTGGGAGAGCTTTCCAAGCTGGGCGTGCACGCCTTGCCCATCCGCAGCACCCCCAACAACCGGCTCTCGCAAGCGATCGTCATCATCGAGCGCAACGGCAGCCGCACCATCATCAGCGAGCCTTTCGAGCTGGGCGAAGTCGACCTCACCGCCAACCTCGACATCCAACCCGAAAAGCGACCTGCCTGCCTTCACATCGAAGGCTTCCATTACGAGACGATGACGGCATCCATAGCTCGCTTCCACCAGGCTGGCTGGAAGGTAAGCCTGCATTCTGCCGGCCTGCCCAGGAGCGCGCGCACGCCTGAAATCTTCGCGCAGATGGTCGGGCAGATCGACCTGACCTTCATCAATGATGTGATGATCAGGGAGATTTACGGGTTGCGCACGCGCATGGCGACTATGATCGAAGAGGTTCGCCTCATGCTGTCGCGCATCAAGCCGCGCGGCACGGTCGTGCTCACCCTCGGCGAGTTCGGCGCGGTGGTCTTTCCGGCGACCGGCGGCCCGCAGATCGAGGTGCCGGCACTGCCCGTCAACCGGGTGGACGCGACCGGCGCCGGCGACAGCTTCGCCGGCATCTTCCTCAGCCTCTGGCTGCATGGCACGTCGCTGGAAACCGCTGCCCGCTACGCCGCGGTCGGCGCCAGCCTGACGACGACGGTCGAAGGCGCGCAAGGCTACATCGCCGACTTCGCGACACTGAAGGCCACCGCTGCCGCGAGCGACGTGATGGCCAGCTAGATCAATGGATTACCGGCCCAGGCGGCTGGCAGGCGACCAACAGGCAATATCGGGAGAACATGGGTCATGGCGAAAACAAAATTCCTTCTGGTCGGCGAGAGCTGGATGAGTTCCGCCACCCACTACAAGGGCTTCGACCAGTTCGGCAGCGTCACCTTCCATCTTGGCGCCACGCCCCTGGTCAACGCCTTGAAGGACAGCGAGTTCGATCTTGAATACATGCCGGCCCACGAGGCGGTCGAAAAGCTGCCTTTCACCATGGAAGGCCTGTCGCAATACAAGGCGATCGTGCTCTCCGATATAGGCGCGAACTCGCTTTTGCTGCATCCCGATGTCTGGCTGCACGGCAAGACCGTCCCCAACCGGCTCAAGCTGCTGCGCGACTGGACGCGAGGCGGTGGCGGCCTGGTCATGATCGGCGGCTATTTCAGCTTCCAGGGCATCGACGGCAAGGCCCGCTGGCACCGCACGGCCGTCGAGGACGCGCTGCCGGTGACCTGTCTTCCCTATGACGACCGGCTCGAAATCCCCGAGGGCTTTCGGCCTCAAATCACCGGCGCCAGGGATCACCAGATACTTGCCGGCATCGAGGGCGAATGGCCGATCCTGCTAGGCGCCAACGAGGTCATTGCCCGAGACCGCGACGATGTCGAGATCCTGGCGCGGCTGCCGCAGGATCAGGGCGGCCATCCGCTGTTGGTCACCGGGCGCCATGGCGAGGGGCGCACCCTGGTCTGGACGTCGGACATCGGCCCGCACTGGCTGCCAAACAGCTTCGTCGAATGGCCAGGCTATGCGCGGCTTTGGACCAATGTGCTGCGCTGGGTCAGCAAGGCCGCCTAGCCTATCCACGATGCCGGAGCAACCGTCATGACGGCACCCTTTCTCGTTGCCAGGAACATCGCCAAGCGCTTCGGCGCGCTGACCGCCCTTGCCGATGTCGACCTGGAAATCCGGCCCGGCGAAGTGCTGGCGCTGCTCGGCGACAACGGCGCTGGCAAGTCGACTTTCATCAAGATCTTGGCCGGCGCTCATCCGCCGAGCGACGGCGAGCTTCTCATTGAAGGCAAAGCGGTCGCGTTCGCTTCGCCCAAGGATGCCGCAGCGTCCGGAATCGCGACAATCTTCCAGGAACTGGCGCTTTCGGAGAACCTTTCGATCGCCGAGAACGTCTTCCTCGGCCGCGAATTGAAACGCTCCATTTTTGGCATCCCTTTTCTGAAACGAGCCGAGATGCGCCAGCGCGTCGACGGCCTTCTGCAGGAGCTCGACGCCAATATCTCCGATCCCGAGGCTCCGGTCGGCAGCCTGTCGGGCGGCCAGCGCCAAGCCGTCGCCATCTGCCGGGCCCTCAATCTCAACGCCCGGCTGGTCATCATGGATGAGCCGACTGCCGCCCTTGCCGTCGCCGAGACACGCAAGGTGCTGGCGCTGACGCGGCGCCTTGCCGGCCGCGGCTGCGCCGTCGTGCTGATCAGCCACAACATTTCCGAAGTCTTCGAGGTTGCCGACCGGATCGTGGTGTTCCGGCGTGGCCGCAAGGTGGCCGAACGCCTGGCCGCGGAGACCAATCACGAGGAAGTCGTTTCACTCATAACAGGCGCCCATCCCGACGTGCGGGCGCTCGAAAAAACAAACTGAAACGCACGTCATTCCAGAGAGGATCACACACAATGCTTTCACAACTCAGGAAAGTGCTCGCGGTCTCCGCGCTGTCGTTTGTCGCCGCGACGGCGGCGCATGCGGCAGACAAGCATAAGGTCGCCTTCGTCCCGCAGCTTATCGGCATCCCCTATTTCAACGCCATGGAGGCCGGTGGCAACCGTGCCGCCAAGGATCTGGGCGTCGATTTCGTCTATTCCGGCCCGGTCGACACCAACCCGGTCGACCAGCTGCAGATCGTGCAGAACCTGATCGACCAGGGCGTCGAAGCGGTCTCGGTATCCGTTCTCGATGCTTCGAGCATCGCCCCGGTGGTGGAGAGCGCCAAGGCCAAGGGCATCAAATTGTTCACCAGCGACAGCGATGCGCCCGA
This sequence comes from Mesorhizobium sp. M2A.F.Ca.ET.043.05.1.1, assembly GCF_003952445.1. Taxonomy (NCBI): domain Bacteria; kingdom Pseudomonadati; phylum Pseudomonadota; class Alphaproteobacteria; order Hyphomicrobiales; family Phyllobacteriaceae; genus Mesorhizobium; species Mesorhizobium sp. M2A.F.Ca.ET.043.05.1.1. The sequence continues at coordinate 1,163,391 of NZ_CP034446.1, read as the reverse complement.
CAGCGGCCGCGCGGTCTATGTGGCGCAGGCGACGGACGAGGGTCTCGGCACCACGATCATCGACGAACTGGTCAAGCGCGTCGGCGAGGACGCCACGATCGGCATCGTCTCCGGTGAGGCGACCGCGTCCAACCTCAACGCCTGGATCGGCTTCATGCAGAAGGAAGCCGCCGCCAAATATCCCAAGCTGAAGCTGCTCGCCCCACAATTCGCCGGCGGCACGGCCGAGCGCGCCGCGCAGATCTCTGGCGACCTTATGGCCGCCAATCCCGACATCAAGGCCATTATCGCCGTTGCGTCCTCGACCTGCCCGGGCGTAGCCCAGGCCATCGAGACGGCAGGCAAGATCGGCTCGGTTATCGGGACCGGTTACTGCAGCCCGAACACCGCCCGCTCCTATCTGAAGAGCGGCGCCTTCGGCTTCACCGTGCTGTGGGACCCTGAACAGCTCGGCTACCTGACGGTCTGGGCCGGCAAGCAGCTTATCGACGGCAAGAGCTTCGAGGCCGAGAACAAGATTGCCGGCCTCGACAAGCCCGCCACCTATGATGCCGCCAAGGGCATCCTGCTGCTCGGGCCGCCGGCCGTCTTCACCAAGGACAATGTCGACAAGTTCAACTTCTGAGCCTGACGTGAGCGCGGTGCGGCAATCTGGAACCGGTGTCTTCTCCATGAACGGGCGGGAGTGGTCTTTGCTTGTCGCCTGTTTGCTGGCGGTCGTCATCTTCTCTGTCGCATCGCCGCATTACGCGACCCCGGGCAACGCGGTCACCGTGCTGCGCAACAGCGTCGAACTGCTGCTGATCGGCCTCGGCATGACCTTGCTGCTCGCCATGGGCGGCATCGATGTCTCGATCGGCATCGTCATGGGCCTCGCGGCCATCGCCATCGGCCGTATACTTGGCGCCGATGGCAGTCCGCTCGTGGCGCTTGTCGCGGGCCCGCTCGTCGGTGCGCTGCTGGGCTGCGTGACGGCCGCCGTCGTCGTCCTGGGCCGCGTTCCGGCCATCGTCGGAACGCTTGGCCTGCTCGGCGTCTACCGCACCGCCGTGTTTGTCCTGCTTGGCGGGCAATGGCTTTCCGGCCTGCCCTCGAGCCTCACCGATCTGTTGGCAGCCACCGTGCTCGGCATCCCCGTGCCGGCCCTGGTGATTGCCGTTGCCTATCTGATTGTCTGGCTGGCACTGCGGCGAACGCCCTATGGCTTGCATCTGCTGGCGATCGGCAATTCGGAAGAAAAGGCGCGGCTTTCGGGAATACCGGTGATCAAGGTCCGCTTCGTGACCTTTGTCATCAGCGGCGTCCTGACCGGCATTGCCGCCACCTTCTATGTCGCCACCTACCGCAACGTTGAAATGTCGATCGGCAGCACCTCGGCGCTGGATGCCATCGCAGCGGTCATTCTCGGCGGCACGAGCATATTGGGCGGCCGCTGCAGCCTGCTCGGCACGGTGCTTGGCGTGCTCCTGCTCAGAATCCTCCAGAACGGCCTGCTTTTGATCGGTGTCCCCTCGCTTTGGCAGCCAGTCGTCACCGGCGTGCTGATCATCGGCGTGCTCGGCTTCGAAGCGGTCTCCAATCGCCTTCCTCTTACCCGGTTCCAGCGGGCCCGCGCATGAGAACGCTTCGGGACCTGCAGGGCCCGGCCCTGACCCTGGCTTTGCTGTGCGCGCTGTGGCTGATCGTGATTGTCGGCCTGCTGGCGCTCAAGCCTTCCGTCTTCAATCTCGGCACCGTAACCACCATTCTTCAGTTCTCGACCATCCTGGCGCTGGTCGGCCTCGGACAGGGGATGGTCATCCTGGCCGGCGGCACAGGCATAGACCTGTCGGTCGGCGGCGCGGTTTCGCTCTCCGCCGTCATCGCGATGCTGTCGCTCAAACTGGGCTTGCCGCCGGTCCTGGTGCCGGCCGTCTGCATCCTGGCCGGCGCAGCGCTCGGCGCCCTCAACGGATTGCTGGTGAACGGCCTGGCGCTGCTGCCCTTCATCGCGACGCTCGGCACCTTCTTCGTCTATTCCGGCGTGGCGCTTGCCGTCACCGGCGGCGCGGCGCAGTCGGGCGTGCCCGGATGGCTGCTTGTGTGGGGACGCGGTGTCGTCGCCGGCATTCCCGTGCCCTTCCTCACCCTGGCCATCCCCTGCTTCGCGCTGGCCGGCGTTGCGCTGATGGCGACGGCCTGGGGGCGCTGGATCTATGCGATGGGCTTCAACGAACGCTCGGCCAGGCTGGTCGGCATTCCCGTCGATCGCATGCGCTTCATCCTCTACGCCCTGAGCGGCGCGCTCGCCGGCGCCGCCGGCCTGGTTTCGCTCGCCTGGCTCGGCAGCGGCAGGCCCAATATCGGCCAGAACCTCGAGCTGGAATCGCTGACCGCGGCGATGCTTGGCGGCATCGCCATCACCGGCGGGCGCGGCGGCGTCGGCGGCGTGTTCGCGGCCGTGCTGCTCCTGGTCACCCTCAAGACCGGCCTGCTGCAATTGAACATCAACACGGTCTGGCAAGTGGGGATCGTCGGCGCCCTTCTGGTGTTTGTCCTTCTTGCCGACCGGCTTTCCCAACGTTGGAGATCCTAATGCCTTCCATGGAAGAGACCATCGCCGCGCGCGTCGAGGCAGCGGCCGATCGCATCGTAGAGACGCTGAGCGATCTCGTCGCCTTCCCCTCGATCGTGAAATCCAATCCGAAGGAGGCCGGCCCGGGCGAACGCGACTGCCAGCTCTATCTGCAGAAGCGCCTGGAGGCGCTCGGCTTCACCACCGATCTGTGGGATCCGGACGGCCCGGCGCTCTATGAAAAATACAAGGGACGCGCCGGCGCCAACAAGGGCAGGACTTTCGAGGGCCGGCCCAATCTGGGCGGCGTGCTGAAGGGCACGGGCGGCGGCCGCTCGATCATGCTGACCGGTCATATCGACGTCGTGCCGCCAGGCGCAGCCGGACACTGGGCAACCGATCCGTTCCAGCCCGTGCTGAAGGACGGTTTTCTGCATGGGCGCGGCACCGTCGACATGAAGGGCGGCGTTGCCTGCATGCTGATGGCGGTCGAGATCCTGAAGGGGCTCGGCGTCAGTCTTTCCGGAGACATCGTCTTCACCACCGTCGTCGACGAGGAGATCGGCGGCATGGGGTCGCTGGCCATGGTCGATCGCGGCTTTCACGCCGACGCCGGCATCATGACCGAGCCGACGGCGAACAAGATCGCACCGCTCTGCCACGGTATACTCTGGGGCAGGATCATCATCGACGGCATCGGCGGCCATGCCGAGCTGACGCCGAACGCCTGGTACTCGAGCGGCCCGGTTGATGCCGTGCAGCTCTGCCGGCAGATCCTCGACGGCATTGATATCCTCAACCGGCGCTGGATGTTCGATCCCAGGAAGAACCACCCGTTGATGGACCTGCCCAACCAGATCATCGTCACCCAGATCAATGCCGGCGAGCACCCCTCCTCCATGGCTGGCCGCGGCGAGATCATCATCGACGCGCAGTACCTGCCGAGCGAGCATGACGAATTCAGGCTGGGCGGCAATGTCAAGCGCGAGATCGAAGAGCATATCGCCAATGTCTGCCAGGCGGACCCTTATCTGCGCCTGCACCCTGCCCGCGTCGAATGGATACTCGATGCCGACTGCGCCGAAATCCCCTCCGACAATCCGTTCGTCAGTGTCTTTCAGGAAGCCGTGAAGGACGCCAATCTGTCGCCGGTGCTGAGCGGCTTCGGCGCGCATAGCGACATCGGCCTGCCGACAGGCCTCGGCAACACGCCGACCGTCAATTTCGGTCCCGGCGACCCGGCGCAGGCGCATCAGCCCAATGAGCGCGTTTCGGTGCGCGACCTCGTCGATTGCACGAAGGCAATTGCGATTGCCGTGGAGAAATGGTGCCGCTAGAGCAAGCTGAAGCACGATCCAGAGACGTAGCGATCGCGCTGGCATGGCGTTCCGGCCATCTGGCAGCCGCCGCCTTGCGCCCCGAAAGCCGGGCGTAGAGAGCAACATTTTGCCAATCAGATAGTCGGCTCTGGAATTTCAACCGGAAAACGAGCATGATGCGCTTGGCATTTCGGGACGCTTCGCGCGTTTGGAATGCCGGGAGGAACGGGACATGGCCGTTGTGCTTGTACTCGTTTTGATCGTCGTGGGCTCGGTGTTGTTCCACCTCCTGAGCCCATGGTGGTGGACGCCCATTGCCTCCAACTGGGACTATATCGACAACACCATCATCATCAGCTTCTGGATCACCGGCATCGTCTTTGCCGCTGTCGTCCTGTTCATGGCTTATTGCGTCTTCCGCTTCCGGCATCGGGAAGGCAATCGCGCGGCATACGAACCCGAGAACAAGCGCCTTGAATCGTGGCTGATGATCGTCACCGCGTTCGGCGTCACCGCTTTGCTGGTTCCCGGCCTGTTCGTCTGGAGCCGCTTCGTCACGGTGCCAGGCGATGCGACCGCAATCGAGGTGGTCGCCCAGCAATGGCAGTGGAGCTTCCGTTTGCCGGGCAAGGACGGCAAGCTCGGCACTTCCGACACCCGGGATGTCACCGCTGACAATCCGTTGGGCGTCGCCCCCAAGGATCCGAACGGCCAGGATGATGTCCTGGTCCAAGCCGCCGATCTTCATCTGCCGGTCGGTAAGCCGGTCAAGGTGCTGCTGCGTTCGATCGACGTGCTGCACGATTTCTATATCCCGGAATTCCGCGCCAAGATGGACATGATCCCAGGCTCGGTGACCTATTTCTGGTTCACCCCGACCCGGACCGGTACCTTCCAGGTCCTGTGCGCCGAGCTATGCGGCCAAGGGCACCCGCTGATGCATGGCGTGGTCGTGGTCGACACCGAGCAGGATTATCTGGCTTGGCTCGGCCAGCAGCAGACCTTCGCGCAATTGTCGGCGCCCCAACAATCGGGTTCGGCGAAGCAGCCGCCAGGAAAGATAATGGCGTCCAATCTGGGCGTCGCGGCAGACTCGAAACTTTCGAGGTCCGCACAATAGGGCACGGAGGTGCTCCAATGGTCGACGTCACACCCGCAGATGCCGTTCCGCCCGCCGAAATTGGGGAGGTCGAACTCTACCATCCGCACAGCTGGTGGACGAAATATGTCTTCTCGCAGGATGCGAAGGTTATAGCGGTCCAGTACTCGGCGACGGCAACCGCGATCGGCCTGGTGGCGCTGGTTCTGTCCTGGCTGATGCGCCTGCAGCTTGGCTTTCCCGGCACGTTCGACTTCATCACGCCGGAGGCCTACTACCAGTTCATCACCATGCACGGCATGATCATGGTGATCTACCTGCTCACCGCGCTTTTCCTCGGCGGCTTCGGCAACTACCTCATCCCGCTGATGGTCGGCGCTCGTGACATGGTCTTTCCCTATGTCAACATGCTGAGCTACTGGGTCTATCTGCTCGCCGTGCTCGTTCTGGTATCGAGTTTCTTTGCGCCGGGTGGACCGACCGGGGCCGGCTGGACGCTCTATCCGCCGCAGGCGATCATGTCCGGCACGCCGGGCGGGCAGGACTGGGGCATCATCCTGATGCTCTCTTCGCTCATCCTGTTCATCGTCGGCTTCACCATGGGCGGCCTCAACTATGTGGTGACGGTGCTGCAGGGCCGCACGCGCGGCATGACCTTGATGCGCCTGCCGCTTACCGTCTGGGGCATCTTCACCGCCACCGTCATGGCGCTGCTCGCCTTCCCGGCCCTGTTTGTCGCTTGTGTGATGATGCTGCTTGACCGCGTTCTCGGCACCTCATTCTTCATGCCGGCGATTGTCGAGATGGGCGAGCAGCTGCAGCACAATGGCGGCAGCCCGATCCTGTTCCAGCACCTGTTCTGGTTCTTCGGCCATCCGGAAGTCTACATCGTCGCCCTGCCGGCCTTCGGCATCGTGTCCGACCTGATCAGCACGCATGCGCGCAAGAACATCTTCGGCTACCGCATGATGGTTTGGGCGATCATCGCCATCGGCGCCCTGAGCTTCGTTGTCTGGGCGCACCACATGTATGTCAGCGGCATGAACCCCTATTTCGGCTTCTTCTTCGCGACCACCACCCTGATCATTGCGGTGCCGACGGCGATCAAGGTCTATAACTGGGTGCTGACGCTGTGGCGCGGCGACATACATCTGACCATACCGATGCTTTTCGCGCTCGCCTTCATCGTCACCTTCGTCAATGGCGGCTTGACCGGACTATTCCTCGGCAATGTCGTCGTCGACGTGCCGCTGTCGGACACCATGTTCGTCGTCGCCCATTTCCACATGGTCATGGGCGTCGCGCCGATCCTGGTGATCTTCGGCGCGATCTATCACTGGTACCCGAAGGTCACCGGACGGATGCTGGACGAGTCGCTCGGCCGCTTCCATTTCTGGGTGACCTTCGTCGGCGCCTACCTGATCTTCTTTCCCATGCATTATCTCGGCCTGATGGGTGTTCCACGGCGCTACGCCGAGCTCACCGACATGACCATAATGACGGAATCAGCTCGTCATCTGAACTCGTTCATCTCGATCATGGCCTTCATCGTCGGCTTCGCCCAGATGGTGTTCCTGTTCAACCTGATCTGGAGCATCCGCCATGGCCGCGAGGCCGGCGGCAACCCCTGGCGAGCGACGACGCTCGAATGGCAAACGCCTGAGACGCCGCCGGCGCACGGCAATTTCGGCAAGGAACTGCCGATCGTCTATCGCTGGGCCTATGACTACAGCGTGCCGGGAGCCAAGGAGGACTTCATCCCGCAGAACGTGCCGGGCGACTTCGCACCATCGAGGGAGCCGGCATGAGCGTCATCCTGGTCTTTCTGCTGGTGATCGCCGGCTTTGCCGGATGGTGGCTTTCGCACCAGCGGCTGACGGCCAAGCCCTGGCTGGAGCAAGGCCTGGCCGGGGATTTCGTCGGTTTCGACCGGTCGGCCCTGCCCACCGCCAAGATCGGCCTCGGCGTCTTCCTCGCCGTCGTCGGCTGCCTGTTTTCGCTGTTCACCAGCGCCTATTTCATGCGCATGGGCCTGGCCGACTGGCAGCCGCTGCCGCTGCCGCGCCTGCTCTGGCTCAACACCGGCGTGCTGGCGCTGAGCAGCGTCGCGCTGCAATGTGCCGTGGTCGCCGCGCGCAAGGGCCAGATCGACAACGTCCGGCTGGGCCTTGCCACGGCTGGGTTCACGACGTTTGCCTTCCTCGTCGGTCAATTGATGGCGTGGCGGCAGCTGACCGGGGACGGCTATCTGCTCGCGTCCAACCCAGCCAACAGCTTCTTCTATCTGATCACCGGCATGCATGGCCTGCACATACTCGGTGGCCTGGTCGGACTTGGGAGGACGAGTATAGGCGCCTGGAATGGAGCGCAGCCAGAGCGGCTTCGGCTCAGCGTCGAGCTCTGCGCCATGTACTGGCATTTCCTGCTTTTCGTATGGCTCTGCATCTTCGCCCTGCTGGCGGGTTGGGCCGCGACCTTCATCGACATCTGCCAACGGCTGCTGACCTAGGAGACCGCAATGGCTGACACGACCATGACGCATAGCGGCCAGATTGAGGCCAGGCCCGCCGGTTGGCGCGGCATCGCCGCCGATTGGGCCTCGGACCAGCGGGCGTTCAAGAACGTGTCCTGGGGCAAGGCCATGATGTGGATCTTCCTGCTCAGCGACACATTCATCTTCGGCTGCTTCCTGCTCTCCTATATGACCGCGCGCATGTCCACGCGCGTGCCGTGGCCCAATCCAAGCGAGGTCTTTGCCCTGCGCATCGGCGGCTCGGAGATCCCGCTGATCCTGATCGCCATCATGACCTTCGTGCTGATCTCGAGCAGCGGCACCATGGCGATGGCTGTCAATTTCGGCTACCGCCGCGATCGCCGCAAAACCGCGATCCTGATGCTTTTGACCGCGGCGCTTGGCGCGACATTCGTCGGCATGCAGGCCTTCGAATGGACCAAGCTGATCACCGAGGGGGTGCGGCCATGGGGCAACCCCTGGGGGGCCGCGCAATTCGGCTCATGCTTCTTCATGATCACCGGCTTTCACGGCACCCATGTCACGATCGGCGTGATCTTCCTGATCATCGTGGCGCGAAAAGTCTGGCGTGGCGATTTCGACATCGGGCGGCCCGGATTCTTCACCAGCCGCCGGGGTCGTTACGAGAATGTCGAGATCATGGGTCTCTACTGGCACTTCGTCGACCTGGTCTGGGTGTTCATCTTCGCCTTCTTCTATCTTTGGTGAGGCAGATATGGCTGAAGCAACCGCAAACGGTCTCGGACAACACGCACTGCACGCCGACCATGCGCATGATGCGGCGGCCGTCACCACCACCGACACCCACCAGGAGCACCCGATCAAGCTCTACCTGGTGGTCTGGGCCTGGCTGTTCATCCTCAGCACATGCTCCTACCTGGTCGACTATTTCGGCATCCACGGCTATCTCAGATGGTCGCTGATCCTGATCTTCATGATGCTCAAGGCGGGATTGATCGTCGCCGTCTTCATGCACATGGCCTGGGAGCGGCTGGCGATGATGTATGCGATCATCCTGCCGCCGATATTGGTGCTGGTCTTCGTGACTATGATGGTTTTCGAAGCCGACTATACGCTGCTGACCCGTATCGCGTTTTTCGGACCTGGCCCCTGATTGCGTAAAAGCCAGGAGATGTTCTCTTGCCGCATCGCGCGCTCTTTTTGGGCGCGCACAGCGCGCTGTACCGCTTTGCTGGGCCTATGATCCGTTTCGAAATCGATCCCGATTTTCGGGTCATCCGCCCGGTCGAAGGTGAACGTGATGGACACGCGAACGCTGGTCATACTCGGCCTTGGCATAGTCGTTCTGCTGCTGTTGGGGTTCTTCGCGCTGCCGGCATAGCGGCATGCGGGCGCGACATTTCAACAGCGCAATTGCAGGACGACTAGCGATTGTGCCCGGAAGGGCAGCCTATTTGGAGAACTGCTTCAGGTAGGCGATGACGTTGGCTATGTCCTTGTCATCCTTGAGGCCGGGAAATGTCATCTTCGTGCCCTTGACCATCGCCTGGGGGGCGTGAAGGTAGGTCGTCAGGGTCGGCTCGTCCCATTTGACGCCGGATTTTCCAGCCGCGATCATGGCCGCGGAATAAGTGAAGTTGGGATGCGTTCCGGCAACACGCCCCATGACGCCGTGCAGAGACGGACCGATCCTGTTCTGGTCCTGGTCGGCAACGTGGCAGACCTTGCATTTGGTGAAGACCTTCTCGCCCGCGGCAGCATCTTGCGCCTGCGATGGGCTTGCGAGGATGGTGGTAGCGGACAAGACGATGAAAAGCGCGATTATACGCATCGCATTTCCTCCCTGATGGTCTCGTTTTGCGTCGCAACGATCGGCGCCACACCGGCCCGCTTGCGTGCGCACGCATTAGAGCGGAGGATCCGGGGTTTCTGCAGTGGAATTGCGGCACCTACATACCACAGAATCGTCGAAATGGATAGAAAAAGGCCAGCTTTCACCGAGGCTTAAAGCATGTCTCCCGAAAGTGAGAATCGGTCTTCGGGATAAGACATGCGTAAAATCAAAACCTAAAGCGCATGGAGCGAATCTGAAAGAACGCGACGCGCTTTAGGCCCGCACAATGCGATGCTCGACATCATCGGCAGCTGTTCGGTGCGTGATAACGGCTAGCGAACTGGAAGGCAGTTCCAATTTAAGCGGCGGGGGTCAAGGTGGATCGGTTTTGCAGCTTGCGGCGATCTGGCCGATCGCTTTGGAGAGACCTGCAAGTTCGAAATCGGCCTCGCCGCGCCCCGACAGAAGGCCGAAGCGCCATGACAGCGTCAGCCGGCTCGCTGAAACCAGGCGCTTGATGCCGTCGTCTCCGTCCCTGACCAGCGTTCTGCCGCGCGGGCCGACCGACCAGCTTTCATCGGTCTTGCCGCCGTCGACAATGACGGAGATGGTGATCTTGCGGCTGGCGGAGACCGGATCCTTGAGCTGTAGCCATTCGCTCCAGCGTGGTTCGCCATCGCGCCGGCAAGCCAAGGTCAGCACCGGGCTGTAGCCCAGCGCTCCGCCCCCTGTGATGAGCTTGTTGATGGCATGCAGCGAGGCCGTTATCTGGGCGTCGCTGCCGGTGTCGACGCGCCAATTGCCGAGATCCGGCTCGGTCCGGGCACCTCCTTCAGCCGCCGCCAAGAGGAGAGCCGGGACATCCGGCTCGGCGCGAACGCTCCCGCCCATCGTCGCCAACAAGAGCGTCGCGGCAACGACTAAGCCTCTTACCATGAACCCAGCCTCACAAATGCCTCTGACCCCGCGAACGCCATCGAAAACAGATAATCTTCAACGGTTGGTATCGCCAGCGGCAGGCCATCAAGACAAGTTGCGTGTGTTGCCGCGCCGCCACAATGACACAGGCCGTAATGAAAAGGCCGCCCGGAGGCGGCCTTTCTAGATCACGGTATTGAAACCCGTTACTCGGCTTCCTTGGCAGCCTTCTTCTTCGGCGCGGCCTTCTTCTTCGGCTCTTCCGCCTCATCGGCGGCTTCGCCCGCCTCTGCCTTGGCTTCAGCCTTCTTCGAAGCCTTCTTGGCCGGCTTCGCCTTGGTCGCGGTTTCGGCTTCCTCGTCGTCGGCCATCAGCTCGTCCTTGCCGACCTTGACGTCGTTCACCGAGATCTGGCCGAGAAGATAATCGACGACCTTCTCCTCGAACATCGGCGCGCGCAGCGCGTTGATGGCTTCCGGATTGCTGCGATAGAACTCGAAGGCTTCCTGCTGCTGGTTGGCCGGGAAGCGGCGCACCTGCTCGAACAGGCCGCGCTGAAGTTCCTCGTCCGACACGGTGACACCAGCCTTTTCGCCGATCTCGGCGAGCACCAGTCCGAGGCGCACGCGGCGCTCGGCAAGACGCATATATTCGGCGCGCGCTTCTTCTTCCGTGGTCTCTTCGTCGGCGAAGGTGCGGCCGGCAGCTTCGAGATCGCGATTGACCTGAGCCCAGATGTTGTTGAACTCGGCCTCGACGAGCTTGGAGGGCGCCTCGAACGAGTAGGATGCGTCGAGCTGATCGAGCAGCTGGCGCTTCACCTTCTGGCGGGTCATCGAGCCGAACTGGTTCTCGAGCTGGCCGCGCACGATCTCGCGCAGGCGCTCAAGCGATTCCAGGCCGAGATTCTTGGCCGTCTCATCATTGATTTCGAGCTCGCCGGGCGCCGAGACTTCCTTGACGGTGACGTCGAAGGTGGCTTCCTTGCCGGCCAGATGCGCCGCCTGGTAGTTCTCGGGGAAGGTAACGGTGATCTGCTTCTCGTCACCGGCCTTGGTGCCGATCAGCTGGTCCTCGAAGCCCGGGATGAACTCCTTGGAGCCGAGCACCAGCGGCTGGTCGGTGCCGGCGCCGCCGGCGAAGGCCTCCCCGCCGATCTTGCCGACATAGTCGATGCTCACGCGGTCGCCCTCGGCGGCCTTGCCGCTCTTCGGCTCGTAGCTGCGCGCCGATTCGGCAACGCGCTTCACCTGATCGTCGACTTCCGATTCCGGCACGTCATAGACCTGACGCGTCACCTTGATATCGGAGAAATCCTTGATCTCGATCGCCGGGATGACCTCGTAGTTAAGGCTGAATTCGAAATCGGTGCCGCCGGCCAGGATCTTCTCGGCCTCCTTCTCGTCCTCCGTCATGATCACTTCGGGCTGCATGGCGGCCTTTTCGCCGCGGCCGGTGATGATCGAACGGGTCGAGTCGTTGAGGATTTCGTTGACGACCTCGGCCATGAACGACTTGCCGTACATCTTGCGCAGGTGCTGCACCGGCACCTTGCCCGGGCGGAAGCCGTTGATGCGCACCTTGTCGCGGGCATCGGTCAGCCGCGCCATCAGCTTGGCTTCCATGTCACCGGCCGGCACGGTGATCTTGATCTCGCGCTTGAGACCGGAGTTGAGCGTTTCGGTGACCTGCATCCTAGAACCTTTGTTTTCAACAATGAGACTGCCAAACGGTCCTAGCCGTTTACAGCCTGCCGGTATGATGTTGCCGGAAATGGCTTTTGGTGCGGAACCTGGCGATTTGACCGCTAACGCGGTTCAAACTCTCCTGAACTACGCCTTGCCAGATGCGAATAAGTCTCTGTTTTTACTATAACTTTTCACATCTTGCAGAGGCGGAAGTTCACGTTCCGTCACATTCGACACGCCTTTTGTCACAGGCCAGCCCAATTTTCAACTATCTTCGCGCCTAGCCGGATAAGCATGATCTGAGCCCCGACATTGACAGAATGATGGCTACATGGGATTGCCGGGGACAAGCGGATGTGGCGGAATTGGTAGACGCCCTGGATTTAGGTTCCAGTGCCGAAAGGCGTGGGGGTTCGAGTCCCTTCATCCGCACCATCCTTTGCTGTTCGAACTTCGGATGGCAGGCCACCTGGGGCTCGAAGGCGTTCTCCGAAGCCTTGGTGGAGGAGGACCGGCGCCAGGCCTTCTGCTCTATGCAGTCATCAAACCGACACTAAGGCTCTGCTAGCAGGCGGGTTTGCAGTCGACCGGCCACCCGCATGCGCATCGCGATTCTGGACAGGACCATCGTTCGAACCCTGATCGTGCTTGCGATCGCCCAGCTCATGGGCTGGGGATCGGTCGGGCTGTTGGCGATCGTCGGCAGCCAGATAGCCGCCGACCTTCAAATCAGCATAGCGGCGGTGTTCGCCGGCAATTCGGTATTCTATGTGGTCATGGGCCTGTGGGCGCCGCCGCTGGCAAAGGCTTTCAATGCCTTCGGCGCCCGCAAGGTGATGATCTTGGGCACGATCCTTGCCGCTCCGGGCTTCGTGGCGCTGGCGGCCGCGCACGGGCCGGTTCTCTATTTTACCGCATGGGTCATCCTTGGCACGGCTGGGAGCGCGATGCTGACCACGGCGGCCTACATCATGCTGAACGAGATCGCCGGCAGCAGCGCCAAGAGCGCCATTGGCGTGCTTATGCTGATGACCGGCTTGTCGAGCAGCATCTTCTGGCCAGCCGCCGCCTTCCTGTCCGGGCTGATCGGCTGGCGCATGACTTGCCTCGTCTACGCGGCGGCCATGATCGTGGTCTGCCTGCCGCTCTATGCCTTCGGCTTGCCGCGCCGGTCGCCATCGCCGAAAGCCTCGTCAACGGTTCCGGCGGGCAGGAAAACACCTGCCCTGCCGGCAGGCATCTTCCGTCTGATCGTTTCGGCGATCACGCTCAATGCCTTCGTCACATTCGGATTCAGCGCCATACTGATCGAACTGCTCAAGGCCGAGGGACTTCCCACCGGAGAAGCCGTCGCCTTCGGCTCGATGCTGGGCATCCTTCAGGTCGGCGCCAGGGGCGTCGACTTTCTGGGCGGCGGACGCTGGGACGGGATCACGACCGCGCTTTTCGCCGGATTGGCGCTGCCGCTCGCCATGCTGCTTCTCATTCTGGGTCACGGCACGCATTGGTCGATTGCCGGCTTCATTCTCCTCTATGGCTTGGGCAGCGGCATTCTTGCCGTGTCGCGCGCGACGATACCTCTGGTGTTCTACGACCAGGCGGCTTACGCGCGGGCCGCATCCAACATCGCTCTCCCGCTCAACCTGATTTCCGCCATATCGCCGCCATTGCTGGCCGGACTGTTGGCGCATTTTGGCAGCGAAGCCGTGCTCGGCCTCGCGATGCTCTGCTCCTGCGGCGCGTTTGTGGCCCTGCTGCGCTTGAACCGGGGCCGACCAGCCAGGGCCACTGCTGGAACCGCGACTTAAGGTGGGTCGAATGTTGACACATCTCAGTAGAGCGGCTCCTCGAACAGCGTCTTGTCGCCGTCCATCAGCGCCTTGATCTGTGCCGTGCCGTCGGATGCGAGCGCAAGCTTGATGCCGAACGGCCGCACGCGTATGTCGTCCTGGATTGCCACGCCCTCGCCTTCCGGCAAATAGAAGCGGTCGATCCCATAGTCGGGCGCGATCGTCGCGTCCGTATCACGAAGGCCCCAGCCCTCCACGACATGGCCGGCAATGTCTGCTTCGCCCTCGCCTGCCGGCGCGGGCGCCTGGCCGAACCAAGCGGTCGTCGGCTGCCAATAACCGTCGGCGCCCTTCTTCAGCCGGACCACGATCGATGTGTCGTCGCTAGAGAACTTGCCTTGCGGTATGTTGGCGATCAGCTTCACCGGAATGCGCGAAATGTTGTTGTTGAGAGAGATGTAGTCGCCGCGCAGCAGATCGCGCGGATCGACGGGCTGGACCTTCAGGAGCACTTCCTTGCCGTTGCGCAGGATCGCGGCGCGGCCGGCGATGATCCAGCTGAGAAAGCCGATCTGGACAAGCGCCAGCACCAGCGCGGAGATGATCAGTTTCTTGCCGGTCATGCCGCTGCTCCTGTTCCGGCAGGCGCTTTCATGCGCTTTTCGATGCGGATGATGACCAGCGCCAGCATGCCGAGCAGCACCGCCGCCGCCAGGAAGAAGCCGGCCGTATCCAGCATCGACCTCAAGGTGACGCTGTAGATGATGGCGAGCTCGAAGGCGAAGCCGGTATAGGCCAGCCAGCGCAAGCCCCTGCTCTCGCGCCCCGCCAGCATGATTGCCGCCACGATACTGGCCAGCGCCACGATTGAAGCGACGGCAAATCCGCTGTTGTATGTGCTTTCATCCGCCAGCTCGAACTGGATGATCGCCATGCCGGTGAGGAAGCCGAGCAAGGCGTGCAAGGGCAGCCGACCGCCGAGCTGGAGGATCCTGTCGATCGCATCGCCCGCAAAGACCGAAGCGGCAAAGAGCAGTACTGAGACGATGGCCAGTGACATGGCCACCGGCAGCGTCTCGCGGTCCGTGGCCAGCAGAACCAGATAGAGAATGACCGACAGAATGACGAGATGGCGCGCGGCGCGGCTGCGCGTCCAGAACGAGATGGCGAACAAGACGATCGCCACGACGATGAAAAGATGCGGCGTTTCCGCGTGCCAGTAGAAGCCGAACCCCTTGAGAACCAGCCAGGCGTCGGCGATGCCCACGGCCGCCACCGTCAGCGGGCTTGAGCGCAGCGCGACCGCCGCCAGCGCCGTGCCGGCGCACCACGTCACCAGCGCCGAGGCCTCGTCGCCAGAAAGGTGGTACATCTGGCCGATCAGCGCGATCGCTCCGCCGAACGCCGCTGCGGCAACGATCCACAGCGCTTCGCCGATCGCGGCATGGTCACGCGCCTTCAGCACCGCGCCGCCGACATAGCCGGTAAGAATGACCGCAAACAGAGCCGCCACGCGCAACAGGCGCGGGAAGGCCTCCCAATTGGCGGCGACGAAGATCAGGATCGCCGCGCCGAACAAAAGCGCCGCCATCATCGCCAGGATGGAGCCGAAGCTCAGCGACGCGCGCTCGTTGGCGGCGACATCGCGCATCAGCGCCTCCGCCGTGGCGGGATCGATCAGCCCGATCTCCCGCCAGCGCGCGATATCTGCCCTCACCCTTGTGGCATAGCCCGCCATGCATTTCCCCCAGCCTGACCACTTCCTTAGTCGAGACAGCCAAACCGTTGACGCAGCGGCATTTTTCGATTCGGCCTTCTTTGTGACGCAGGCGTGAATGGCCATTAATGTTGCATTGCACAATTTGCATTGCTGCCATGCGCCAACGGCACTTTTAAACCGATATGATCCCACTTATTTTCTGTTCGTACACAAACGGAATGATCCGAACTAAAGACGAAACGAGAACTACCATGAACCTGATCCGCAACTACCGCAACTGGCGCCGCTACCGGGAAACCGTTTCCGAGCTGAACCGCCTGTCGAACCGTGAACTGACCGACCTCGGCATCAGCCGCAGCGACATCCACTTCGTCGCCCGCAAGGCGGTCTAATCCGCTTCGGACCGCAAATGGTCCGAACCAGTTTTGAAGAGAGTTAAGACAATGAACCTGATCCGTAGCTACCGTAACTGGCGCGTTTATCGCGAGACGGTTTCCGAGCTGGGTCGGCTTTCCAACCGTCAGCTCCATGATCTCGGCATCGTCCGCGACGAGATCAAGATGGTCGCCCGCAAGGCGATCTAAGCAAGGAATTTCGCCAGGGTCGACCTCCTCCCCGACCCTGACGAATGAGGTCAACCTTCACCTCCTCCCGAGGGTTGACCACCGAAACGGCGCCCGCCGGACCTCCTCCCCCGGCGGGCGTTGTTCAGAAGCGAACGTAGTTCGTCTTCAAGCGAACGAAGTTCGTCTTCGAAGGTTTCGCCCCTTCTGAAAGAGGCGAAAGGAATTTCGTCAAAGCCGACCTCCTCCCCGGCGATGGCGAATTAGGTCGATCTTCACCTTCTCCCGAGGATCGACCCCCAAAACGACACCCGCCGGACCTCCTCCCCCGGCGGGTGTTGTCGTTTTTGGCGCCAGTTTCTCGCCGTCGCCGCCCGGCAATTGCAATCGGGCCGCCAAGCGATTATTCCGGCGCTCATGAGCAAAAATCCCGTACACGTCATCGGCGGCGGCCTCGCCGGATCCGAAGCGGCATGGCAAATCGCCGAGGCCGGCGTTCCGGTCGTGCTGCACGAGATGCGCCCGGTGCGGGGCACCGACGCGCACAAGACCGATGGTCTGGCCGAGCTCGTCTGCTCGAACTCCTTCCGCTCCGACGACGCCGAAAACAACGCGGTCGGCCTGCTGCATGCCGAAATGCGGCTGGCCGGCTCGCTGATCATGAGCGCCGGCGATGCCAACCAGGTGCCGGCCGGCGGCGCGCTGGCCGTCGACCGCGACCGGTTTTCCGACGCGGTCACCGCGAAGATCGAAGCGCATCCGCTGATCACAATCCAGCGCGAGGAAGTGCCTGGGCTCCCGCCGGCGGACTGGGACCAGGCGATCATCGCCACCGGTCCTCTGACGGCGCCTTCGCTGGCGCAGTCGATCGCCGAGGCGACCGGTGCCGACGCGCTCGCCTTCTTCGACGCCATCGCGCCGATCGTACATTTCGACACGATCGACATGGACACGGCCTGGTTCCAGTCGCGCTACGACAAGGTCGGCCCCGGCGGCAACGGCAAGGACTACATCAACTGCCCGATGGACAAGGACCAGTATTTCGCCTTCGTCCAGGCGCTGCTGGAAGGCCAGAAAACCGAGTTCAAAGAGTGGGAAGGCACGCCCTATTTCGACGGCTGCCTGCCAATCGAGGTGATGGCCGAGCGCGGCGTCGAGACCCTGCGTTACGGCCCTATGAAGCCGATGGGCCTGACCAACGCCCACAATCCCTCGGTAAAAGCCTATGCGGTGGTGCAGCTCCGTCAGGACAATGCGCTGGGAACGCTCTACAACATGGTCGGTTTCCAGACGAAGCTGAAGCATGCCGAGCAGGTGCGCATCTTCCGCACCATTCCCGGGCTCGAAAACGCCGAGTTCGCGCGCCTCGGCGGCCTGCACCGCAACACCTACATCAACTCACCGACGCTGCTCGACCCCTCGCTGCAGCTGAAATCGCGGCCGGGCCTGCGCTTTGCCGGCCAGATCACCGGCTGCGAAGGTTATGTGGAAAGCGCCGCTATCGGCCTGCTCGCCGGCCGCTTTGCCGCCGCCGAGCGGCTCGGCCAGGCGCCCGCTCTGCCGCCGGCGACCACCGCCTTCGGCGCGCTGCTCAACCACATCACCGGCGGACATATCGTGTCGGACGATGAGCCCGGCAAACGCTCCTTCCAGCCGATGAACGTCAATTTCGGCCTTTTCCCGCCGGTCGAAGCGCCGAAGACCGACGGCAAGCGCCTGCGCGGCAAGGACAAGACCGTCGCCAAACGTCATGCGATCACAGCGAGAGCGCTGGCCGATTGCAGGGAGTGGTTGGGACAGGCTCCCCGAACGGAAGCGGCAGCTTGATCTGTGGCTGACTTCTCGCGTCCGCCCCAGCTTTTGCGAGACCAGCGGCAAACCTTTCACCAGCGACTGAGGACCGCTCCGAACGAAGTTGCCTGTGATACTTTGACCAAGGAACGCTTCCCCCATACGGTCTCATGGTGTATCACCCGGGATTTATGGGGCGAAGGGTGGTATAATGTCGGGCGTCGTCTTGGACGAAACAAATTTGTCGAGTGAGATCTTCGACGGTGAAGTCGTCGCGGTGAACTTTGCGACCGGCAAGTATTACGGCATGAAAGGAAGCGCGCAGCTCATCTGGGAGATGTTGCGTAAGCCTGTCGATCCCACCATGATCGAGACGGCATTGAGGACGGGTTATCCCGACTTGGACGACGACGACGTTGCCTCGGTGCAACGTTTCCTCGACCTCCTCGCGGAGGAAGGCATACTTCAGCCGGCCTCGCCGATCGCATCGCCAAAGCTGCCCGACATTTCCAGCCGCGCATCGTTCGTGAGGCCGGAGCTGGAGATCCACACGGATTTGCAGGAGCTGATTGTCCTCGACCCCATCCACGACGTGGATCCGAGCGGTGGATGGCCACTGCGGCGGGAATTGGGAGACAGCTGATCCGAATGGTCCGAGCCGCCGTCGATCCCCGTACGGCGCCTGCAGCATTCGTCCGCCGCGTCATTGCCGACGCGGGTTTCCGGTGGTCCGAATCCGGCGCTGAGCATCGCTTTCGCCTTGGCGGGTTGACGCTGCGGCTGCGCACATGCGGAACCGCGCTCGATCCGGTCATCCTGCCGGTTCTGCGTCATGCGCAAACAACGGGAGCCACTGCGGAAGACCGCTCGATCACTGTCTATGCAGTCTCGCATGAGGACGACGGCTTTCCGGCTCCGCCCGCCGAATGGCCCTTTGAAGCCGACGAGGCCGATGCCGTCACCCGGACCGTATGGGACATCGAGGCCGGCGTCGCAATCGTATCCGACGAGAGCCGCGGAATCTGGCATCTGCACGACCGGTCCACCGGCACCGGCCTCTATTGGGTCGGAGCGGCTGCCCGGCTGCCGGTCTGGGAATACGGGTCTCCGCTGCGCCACCACATCCATTGGGGCGCGTTGGCCACGGGCCATGCGATGCTTCATTCCGCCGTTGTCGGCGAAAATGGCGTGGGCGTGATGCTCGCCGGTCCGGGAGGTTCCGGCAAATCGACGCTGACGGCTGCCGCGATTTCCGCGGGGATGCAGACCACGGGCGATGATATTGTGCTGGTGTCGCAGTCTGGGGCAGACTGGCGGAGCCACTCGCTCTTCGACACCATGAAACTCACCGGGATGGCGGAGATCCTCTTCAGTGGGCTTGCCGCGCAAGCAGTGAACCGGGACCGTCGCCCGGGGGAAAAGGCGCTCGTCCCGATCAGCACGACGATACCGGATGCGCTGGTCCCGCAAATCGCGGTGAAAGCTCTTGTCTCCTGCAAGCTCACCGGTGGGGATGTTTCGACAATCTGTCCCGCTTCACGGTTCGACATGATCCGTGCGCTCTCGCCAAGCACGTCGAAGATCTTGCGGATCGGTCATAACGAGATATTCCAGCAGGCCGCCAGCCTGTCGCGCTCGCTTCCATGCCACGAGTTCCTGATCGGCAACGATCCGATGGAAGCGGCAACCGTGCTGCGAGGGTTCGTGCGGGAACTGAGAGCATGAGCGACGCCCCAACGATCAGCGTCATCATGCCGGTGCGAAACGGCGAGAAATACATCGCCGACGCGTTGAAAACCGTGCTCGCCCAGGCGTGGCCGGTGCATGAAATCCTGGTGATCGACGACGGCTCGACCGACCGCTCGCGTGAGATCGTCCAGTCCCTGGCCTCGCGTTTCCCCGCGATCCGTGTCCTCGACGGGCCGACGCGCGGCCCGGGGCCAGCTCGAAATGTCGGTCTGCGGATCGCCGGCGGCGAGTTCATCGGCTTCCTGGATTGCGATGACCTCTGGCCGGCCGACAAGTTGTCGCTGCATCTCGCACGCTTTGCCCGAACACCTCATATGGATGTCGTTTCCGGCTTCGTCAGCTATTTCGACCGACAAATGACGGATGCTCCAGCACCCGATCCCGCGGCGATAACAGATGAACTTTTCCATGTTCATTTGGGTGCGACCTCTATCGCCGGACAGTTTTCGACCGGGTCGGGATGTTCGACGAGAACTTCCTTTATTCCGAAGATGTCGACCTCATGCTCCGGATCCGCGAAGCCGAAATTCCGATGACGATCCTCAATGCGGTGACCCTGTGCTATCGTCGGCATGCAGAGTCGATGACAAGCACCTATACGGCAGAGGAGAAGCGCGACTTCAACCGCGCCCTGATGCAGTCGCTCATTCGTCGGCGCAGAAGCGGCAACACAAAGCCGTTGCCTCCGTTCAAGCATCTGATGGAGGAGTGAGTGGAAACGCCGTTTTTCAGCGTCATCATTCCTGCGTGGAACGCGTCCGCCACGCTTCATGAGACGCTCGACAGCATTGCGGAACAGAATGACCATTCGCCGCGGGAGGTCATCGTCGTCGATGACGGCTCGACCGACCGCACGGTCGAGGTCGCTCAGGCCCATTTATCGCACCCGCGCATAATCAGGAAGGGCAATGGCGGAGCGCCGTCCGCGTTCAATGTCGGCATAAAGGCCGCCACGGGCGCGGTTCTCGCGTTCCTCGATGCCGACGACCTCTGGATGCCCGACAAGCTGGCCCTGCAGCGGGCCGCGCTGGATTCGGATCCCTCGCTGGACGCCGTGCTGGGCCACAGCGAAACCTTCGAAAGCCCGGAATACCCAGCCGAAGCCTTTGACTCTCTCCACTATAAGAAAGGCCGCTATCCGGGCTATCTCGCGAGTTCGCTTGCGGTGCGGCGAGGCGCTGTCGAACGGCTCGGCATCCTGTTCGATGAAAGCCTGCGCACTGGTTCCTTCATAGATTGGTACCGCAGGGCTATTGCCGCGGGTATGAAAATGACCATGCTGGACGAGACGGTTCATCGACGTCGTATTCGACCAGGCACATTGTCCAGAAGGGTAGCCGTAGCCGGCGGCGCACCGTCCGGCATGGCGTCCGACTTTCTTGAAATCGCACGCCGGGCGATCATGGCCAAGAGGGGTGATGATGAAGGAGAGAGAGGGAGGCAATGAATTGGCCTCTCTTGTACCCGTCTCTTGATCGCGCCTGGCCCGCGAGCGATCACGAGCGCCTCCTGCTGGCCGCCGTGCACGTCGATCCGGTGGCAGCCGAAAGGGAACTGCGCGCCTGGATCGGCACGCACGACCTGGACGATTGCACGTTCAGCGAGCAGCGGCTGATTCTCGCCGCCTGGAACAGGCTTGGACCCGGTTTGAGGGATCTGCCGGATTCGCCGAGGCTTGCCGGGCTTCAACGGATGCTATGGACGCGAACCATGCTTCTGATGAGAGAGTGCCAACCGGCATTCGCGGCGCTGGCTGACGCGGGCGTGCCGATGATGCTCACCAAGGGAGCCGCGCGTGCCGCTGATCCCGTTGGACGGGGGGACGCTCGTTCCACGACCTCGATATCGTGGTCCCGAGGAACCGGCTGGGCGATGCCCTGGGCGTGTTCATTGAACTGGGCTGGGAGCCGTCGAGCGGTTCCAGCGCCATGCGCATGCTGACGTTGGCAGGACGGCTGCGCAGCGTCAATCTTCACAACGGCCGCTACGGCGACATCGATCTTCACGGCTGCATCTTTCGTCCGGGCCAGGGCAGTTTCGGAGACGATGACCGGATCTGGGCGCGGGCCAGATCGGTCGAGTTCAATTCGGTGGCCTGCGGACTGCCGGTCCGGGAAGACCTGGCGGTGATCGCCATCGCCAATGGCGGTCTCGACGCCCATGCCAACAGTGACTGGCTGGTCGATCTGTCCCGCCTCATCGTTGAACCCGGCTTCGATTGGAGGCTGTTTTCCGACGAAGTTCTTGCCCGCGACATTGCGGTACCGGCCTTGATCGCGCTTGGCTGGCTCAAAGCGCGGGCAGGCTATGCGGTTGATGAAGAGGCGATGGAACGCTTTGAGGCGGCCCTACCCCGGCCGATGGCCGCGTGGATGGCTTTCGTTCAAGCGAGGCCCAGGCAAAGCGAGACTCCGGCCGGTGCTGCCCTTCGTTGGCTTGCAAAGACGCGCCGCAAGTCGCTTGAGCTGGCCCAGTCCGAACCACGCGGCGAGCAGAAACTAAGACCGCGCCTGAAGACGAAATTCAGCAGGGGTTTGCCTGCTGGCCAAGGCATGCTGCGCGCCGATCTGCCTCTCCCCGCTTCCGATCGCGCCGGCATCTTGCGCTTGCACATCCGATTGCCGGCGTCGGTGAAATGGCGGCGTCTCGCCTTCGAGATCAACAGCGACGCCGGGCATGTTGCCGCCTTTCATGTGCGCCCGAAGCTTCCCCGCGCGGGCACGGCATTGGAGGTCTTTTGCGAGATCCAGCTTGACACTCCCCCTGGCGCAACAAGAGTCTGGCTTGAAAGCCGGCCGCTGCGATCCGCACGAATGCTGACTGAGGAGAACGCCGCGCGCTACGCCGCACCTCGCTTTTGGCTGGTCAGCTCGGAATTTCGTCCCGACGCACCTCCAGAGGCGCTCATAGACGGCATTTCCCGCGAAGACGCCGCAAAGGGAACGCGATGAAGGGCTTGCTGATCTTGTCGGAGGCGCGGAGCGGCTCGACTTGGCTGAGCGAAGACGGCATCGCGCGCATCGCGGCAGCACCTCCCCTTGGCGATGGCTATTCCGCCGGCTCAGCACGCGCTGGCGGCAATCCCGGCTTGCCTGCTTGGGAAGGATTTCGCCTGACATAGGCCGCCTTCAGCGTTTCCGACGTGTCGCGCGAGCCGTCATGGCTCCAGCCCGGCGGTTGGATGAGATAATTGAAGCGCTCGCCAGGCGTCAGCCCCGGCGCCAGGGCATCCTTGAACATGCCGATCCATTCGTGGAACGCGACCTTCAGCGGATTGAAGGTCCCGATATTCTTGACGATGCCGTAGCGCGGCCGGTCTTCCTCCAGTTCCTCGACGAAGGTGCCGAACATGCGGTCCCAGATGATCAGCGTGCCGGCATAATTGGCGTCGAGATAGCGCGGGTTGGTGGCGTGGTGGACGCGGTGGTGCGAGGGCGTGTTGAAGATGAACTCGAACCAGCCCCACATCTTGCCGATCGTCTCGGTGTGGATCCAGAACTGCCAGACCAGGTTGAAGCCGAAGACGAAGGCGATCACCGCCGGATGGAAGCCGGCGAGCACCAGCGGCGCCTGCAGGATGAAGGTGAAGGTGAACAGGCCGGTCCAGCTCTGCCTCAGGGCCGTCGAGAGATTGTAATGCTGGCTGGAATGATGATTGACATGCTCGGCCCACACCCAGCGCACCCGGTGCGCGATGCGGTGATAGACATAGTAGCGCAAGTCATCGAGCAGGAAGGCAGCGATGAACACCCAGATGGGCAGGCCTAGATTGAAGAAGCGGAACTGCCAGAGCCACAGCAGCGCCGAGTAGGACACGACGCCGAGCAGCAGGCCGGCGACGACGTTGCCGGTGCCCATCATCAGGCTGGTCAGCGTGTCGCGCGTCTCGAACGATCCCTTGGCGCGGCCGGTGCGCACCAACCAGAGCTCGATCAGGATCGCAGCGACGAAGAAGGGGATCGCAAGCTGGGTCACCTGCGGGAAATTATGCTCGTCCATCACGCCGCCTCCCGGATCCGATCGCTGTTCTGCAGGGTCGCCGCCACGGCTCGCGCATCGGCTTCGTTGGCAAAAGCAAACCGCCCACCTTTCCAGGTGAAGTCCTTCAGCCGCAGCGACACCACATCCCCGTCCCTCGTCAGCCCCAGAATGTCGTTCGGTGTGACGATGCGCGTCAGAAAACAGTCGCCGATGCTCTGGACGATGCCGCAGCGTTGCGGACCGAGGTCGAGAAACGCGGCATGATTGTCGGCGGTCAGCCGCACGGCGCCCGGCCTTTCGTCGGGAAAATCCTCGGCAAAGCGTGCGAGCGCTTGATCCGCGCCGGCAAGGATCGCGGTGGTCGTGCCGCCGGTGAAATGCACGGCCGCGACGGACAATGCGATGCCGAACGCGACGAGGACGACCAGGACTGGCAGGCTCATGGGAACGCGGCTCCTCCGGCGGCCCGCATTTCTTTGACGCGGGTCCACGCGACAAACTCCTAGCACGATTGACGTTTACGTCAAAGGGGCATCCAGCCCCGCATCGCATGACGCAGGAGCAGCCAGTGCCGGCGCAAGGTGGAGAGCGCTGCCGTCCTGCGGAGCGCCGAGCTGCCAGCCTTTTCCATCTTGTCGAGATAGGCGTGGGTCAGCGCCAACGGCAGAAAGGCCGGCCGCAGCGAAACGGGAAGCGCCGGCGCTCCTTTCTCGAAGGCGTTGAGATGCTCCCGCGCCAGCGCGATCACCGCCACAACCGCGCGCTCGGCGGCAGCCCCCCCTCTCCCTTGACGAACTCTTCCGGCGTCGTGCCGGCTGCAGAGAGGATGTCTGCGGGCACAAAGCACTGGCCGCGCCGGCGGTGCAGCGGCAGCAGAAGCAGCAGCCCGGTGATGGCCTGGGCGCAACCGGCCCGGCCGGCGAGTTCGGCAAAGACCGGCGCCGCCACCGGATCGAGCACCATGGCCGCAAGCTGGATAAGTGCTGCGGCCGTTTCGCCGCAATAGCCCTCGAGGTCGGTCCGCGACGGCATCGGGTCGTCATAGAGATCGAAGATGCGCGCCTCGAGCATGTTCTCGAAAGCACTCTTCGGCAGCTTATTTGCGGCAATCGTCGCGCGCAGCGCATCGGCGGTCGGGTGGCCCGTCCCGGCATCCCCGTCGGCCGAAATGACGTCGCGCCACCATTGCAGCCTGACCTCACCTGGCAGCGGCTCGTGGATGCGATCGCGCACGCCGGCGATTTCGGCGTTGAAGGCGTAGAGCGCGAGCAGCGCGTCGCGCTTGTCGGCCGGCGCGTAGAGCGCCGACAGATAGCGGTCATGGTCGGCGGCGCGCACCGCGTCCATGACGATGTCGCCATTGTTGACGATGTCGCCATTCTTGACGATGTCGGAAGCGGCGGCCATTCAGTCGACGGCGATCAGCGCGGCGGCCACGGCGCGGTCTTCGGCCAGCAGGACATTGTAGGTCCGCACCGCAGCGCCCGTCGACATCGGGTCGGCGGAGATGCCGGCCTCCTTGAGCGCGGCGCGCAGCGCTGGCGGCAACGGCCGCAAATCCTTGCCCATGCCGACCAGCAGTATCTCCACGCGGTCGGCTTCGGCGAGCAACTTGTCGAAGTCCGAGCCCTTCAGCGCCAGCGGATCGGCGGGCTCCCAGCCATGGATGCCCGATGGCAGCACAAGCAGCGATCCGCGATGCGACATGTCGGCAAAGCGAAAGCCACCATTGCCATAGGCTTCGATCGCCGCCTTGCCGGGGAAATGCGCCTCGCGGATGATGATGCCTTTGGCCATGGGACTACAGCGCGACAATCCGGCTCCAGAGCATGATCCCGAAAAAAGGGAACCGGTTTTCGGAAAAGATCACGCTCCAACAAAAGGTTGGATCAGCAGGACGGTTCAACGAAACGTCCTCCTGATCCGGCAACGTCAGGTCGTCAGGGCCTTGCCGTTCACCGGCTTCTTCTCCTCTTCCGTCGCGGCCTGCGGCCGCAACCGGAACAGGATCAGCAGCGGCGCGGCGATGAAGATCGACGAGTAGGTGCCGAACACCACGCCGAACAGCATCGCCAGCGTGAAGGAGCGGATCACTTCGCCGCCGAACAGCACCAGCGCCAAGAGCGCCAGCGATGTCGTGACCGACGTCAACGTCGTTCTGGACAGCGTCTCGTTGATGGCGTTGTTCAACAGCTGCGGCAGTGGCATCTTCTTGTATTTTCGAAGATCCTCGCGGACGCGGTCATAGACGACGATCGTGTCGTTCAGTGAATAGCCGACGATGGTCAGGATCGCCGCCAGCGACGACTGGTTGAACTCCAACCCGGTCAGGACGAAGAAGCCGATCGTCATGACCACGTCATGGACCGTCGCCACGATGGCGCCGACCGCGAACTGCCATTCGAAACGGAACCAGACATAGAGCAGGATACCGGCCAATGCGATCAGCATGGCGATCGTGCCTTGCTTGGCGAGCTCGCCGGAAACCGTCGGCCCCACGACTTCGACGCGACGGAAGTCGTACTGGTCCTGCAATTCGCCCCGCACCTTGTCGATGACGGTCTGTTCGGCATTTTCGCCGGCGTCCTGCGTTCCGACGCGGATCAGCACATCGTTTGGCGCACCGAATTGCTGCACCTGGATTTCACCGATGTTGAGGTCCGACAATCGCGCGCGGATGTCGCCAAGATTCGCGTCGCCCTGCTTGGATTGCACCTCGATCAGCGAACCGCCCCTGAAGTCGATGCCGTAGTTGATGCCGAGGGTCAGGAATCCGACAACCGAGAGGATGGACAACGTGCTTGAAAGCGCAAAGGTCCAGCGGCGGATGCCCATGAACGGGATCTTGGTGCCCGGCGGAATGAAGGTGACCGGGGCGCGCGGCAATTCCTTCGGACGGGCGCGGCGCAGCCAGATCGACACCAGCATGCGCGTGAAGGTGAAAGCGGTGAAGACTGTGGTCAGGATACCGATGGCATAAGTGATGGCGAAGCCCTTGACCGGACCGGTGCCCAGCCAGAACAGCACTACGGTGGCGATCAGCGAGGTGACGTTGGAGTCGACGATCGTCGCCAAAGCCTTGGAGAAGCCGGTATCGATCGCCTGTATCACCGAGCGGCCGTTTCGCCGCTCCTCACGGATACGCTCATAAATCAGAACGTTGGAATCCACCGCCATGCCGATGGTGAGCACGATACCGGCGATACCCGGTAAGGTCAGCGTGGCGCCGAGCAGCGACAGCGCCCCAACAATCATCGCGACATGGACGGCCAAAGCGACGTTGGCGAGGAAGCCGAGGAAGCCATAGGCGACGAACATGAAGGCGACGACGAGGATCGAACCGATCACGCCTGCCACCTTGCCGGCATGGATGGAGTCCTGGCCGAGGCCCGGTCCAACCGTGCGTTCTTCGATAATGGTCAACTTCGCCGGCAGTGCGCCGGCGCGCAGCAGTACGGCGAGGTCGTTGGCGCTCTCGGCCGTGAAGTTGCCCGAAATCTGCCCCGTGCCGCCAAGGATAGGTTCACGGATGACCGGCGCGGAGATGACTTGATTGTCTAGCACGATCGCAAAAGGCTTGCCGACATTCTGCTGGGTCGCCTGGCCAAACCGCGTCGCCCCGCGGGAATTGAAGGTGAACGAAACGACCGGCTCGTTGGTCTGCGAGTTATAGGTCGGCGTCGCGTTCGACAGGTCTTCGCCCGACACGATGACGCGGTTCTCGACCAGATACGGAACGGGAGGATCGTCCTGCGAGTAAAGGACGGAGTCGCCGGGCGGCGGTCGATTTTTCATCGCGTCCTGGACCGGCACCGACGTATCGACCATCTGGAAGGTCAGCTTGGCGGTCTGGCCGATGATGTCCTTGAGCCTTTGCGGATTTTGCAGTCCGGGCACCTGAACCAGAATGCGATCGTCACCCTGCCGCTGCACGATCGGTTCCGTCGTGCCGAGCGCGTTGACACGCCGCTCCACCACTTCGATCGCCTGCGACAATGCCGTTGATGTGCGGTACTTGATGCCGGCATCCGTGACGGTGAACTTCAGCACCCCGGGCTCGGAATCATCGAGCGTCATCGACTGGACGGAACCACCGCTAAAGAGGCCGGCCGCGACCGGATTGGTTATCGGCTTCAGCGCCGTCTTGGCGGCGTCGACCTGGCTTGGATCGTTGATGCGCACCTGAACGGTCCGGCCGGTTCCGCCAAGGCCGGTGTATTGGATCTTGGCGTCGCGCAGCAGCGTCCTGATCTCGTCGCGCGTCGTCTCCAGTTGATCCTTGATCAGGTCGTTCTGATCCATCTGGAGCAGGATGTGCGAACCGCCCTGAAGATCGAGGCCGAGCGTCATCTGCCGCTTCGGCACCCAGCTCGGCAATTGCGCCAGCATGCTTGCCGGGAAGAGATTGGGCGCGGCGAGGATCACTGTGACGGCCACGGCGAGCCAGATCAGGATCATCTTCAGACGCGAGAAATAGAGCATTCGTTCTTATCCGTTCAGGCGTACATGCGGCAGCGTTCCGCCATCGGCTAGGTTGTCAGCTATGGTTATCGTTCCGACCACGGCCGGCCCTATCGCGCTTCCTCGACGATTGTCAATCTCGCCGGCAGCGCACCGGTTCGCAATAACACGGCGAACTCCTTGGCGCTCTGGGCCGTGAAATTCCCCGATATCTGTGCGGTGCCATTCTCAATGGGTTCCCGGATGATGGGCGCTGAAATCACCTGATCGTCCAGAATCACCGCAAACGGCTTGCCGATATTGCGCGTGGTTGCCCATTTGAAACGTTGCGTACCCTTGGAATCGAGCCGGAATGCGACGACAAACTGTTCTGTCGAACTGTCGTGGGTCGCTTTCGCGTCCAGCACACTGTCGCCCGAGACAAGCACCCGGTCTTCGATCAGATAGGGAACTGGCGGACCGTCCGGCGTGTAAAGCACGGTTGAACCGGCAGGCGGCTGGCCATTGACCGCGTCGTCCACCGGCATCGAAGTATCGACCAACTGGAAACGCAGTCGACCCTGCCGCGCCAGGGTTTGCGCCAGCCCGTGCAAATCCGCGACGCCCGGCGCCTGAACCAGTATGCCGTCATCCGTCAACTGGACCGTGGCATCGGCCACGCCAAGTTCGTTCAGGCGGTTTTTGATGACTTCGATCGACTGTGTGAGCGCGGCAGAGGTCCGATACTTCGCTCCGGCATCGGTCATGGTGAACTTCAACAGGCCGGGTTCGCTATCGTCGAGCGCAAACTCCTGGACCGGACCTTCCTTGCCGGCGATGGGATCGACCACCGCCTTGAGCGCCACCTTGGCGGCCTCGACCTGCGCGGCATCGTTAGTGCGCAGCTGAACCGTCAGGCCGGATACAACAAGGCCGTTATAGTTGATCTTCGGTTCAGCATCGCGAAGCAGCGTCCTGATCTGATCCCGCATTGCTTCCAGCCGGCGGCTTCTTACCTGATCCGTGTCCAGGTGAAGCAGAACATGTGCGCCCGGCACCGATGCAAAAACAGCCGGCGCGCCGAAGACCATCGAGACCAGGGCAAGCCCGATCAAAACGATCTTCAGGCGCGAAAGATGGACCATATGTTATGTTGCCGTTCGTCGGAGCCCTGCCCGCGGCCATCGCCGCCGGGATTGCGCTTACTTCTTGGCGTTCTGGTTCGCCACCGGCTCGCCCTTGACGCGCACGTCCGAAATCGTCGAACGCAGCGCCGTCACCTTGGTTCCGCCGCCAAGATCGATCTCCAGCTCATTGTCGTCGATCACCTTGGTCACCTTGCCGACGAAGCCACCGCCGGTCACCACCGTGTCGCCGCGGCGCACCGCCGTCAGCATTTCCTGGCGCTTCTTCAGCTGCGCGCGCTGCGGCCGGATGATCAGAAAATACATGATCACGAAAATCAGGACAAACGGCAAAATCGAGATGAACATGTCTGGCGAGGCGCCGACGCCCTGGGCGTATGCCGGTGTAACGAACATCAAGAAACTCCTGGATGGTGAAATTCCGCCGCGGCCGCCCCGCGAAAATTTGGCCGGAATATAGTCGGTAAACTTGCCAATGCAACTGCGCTGCGGGCCCAATCCGTTGCTTTTCCAGCCGTCTGCAGCGTGCTAGAGCGTCGCAGCGGAAGCGGCTTCGAGGCCACCGAAAGATCATGCTCCAACAAAAGCTTGGACCTGGTTCTTGCAGCGATGTCATGGAAGCTGCTCCCACACGCTGAAATACCTCAACAAAAAGACCCAAAATGACCGACAGCCTGGATGCTTTGAACAAGAAACTGGACCGCCTGATCGAGGCGGTTTCCCGTCTCGCCCCGCCGCCGGTGCCACAGACCGATCTGGGTATCGCGGACTGCTTCGTCTGGCAGGCCGATCCTGGCTATCTGGAGCCGGTGCGCAAGGTCAATCGCGTCGACATCGGCCTGATCCGCGGCGTCGACCGCGTGCGCGACATCCTGCTCGACAACACCGAACGCTTCGCGTTCGGCTACGCGGCCAACAATGTGCTGCTCTGGGGCGCGCGCGGCATGGGCAAGTCGTCCCTGGTCAAGGCCGTGCATGCCACCGTCAACGCCTCCGACAAGCTCGACCGGCCGCTGAAGCTGATCGAGATCCACCGCGAGGATATCGACACGCTGCCCAAGCTGATGGGTCTCCTGAAGGCGGCCCCTTACCGCTTCATCCTGTTTTGCGACGACCTCTCCTTCGACCATGACGACACCTCTTACAAATCGCTGAAGGCGGCGCTGGAAGGCGGCGTCGAGGGTCGGCCGGGCAATGTCATTTTCTACGCCACGTCCAACCGCCGGCATCTCTTGCCGCGCGATATGATCGACAATGAGCGCTCGACCGCGATCAACCCCTCGGAAGCGGTTGAGGAAAAAGTCTCGCTATCCGATCGTTTCGGCCTGTGGCTCGGCTTCCACAAATGCTCGCAGGACGAATATCTCGACATGATCGACGGCTATGTCCGCTATCACGACCTGGCCATCGATCCCGAGCAATTGCGCGCCGAAGCGCTGGAATGGGCAACGACGCGCGGCAGCCGTTCCGGCCGCGTCGCCTGGCAGTTCACGCAGGACCTCGCCGGCCGGCTCGGCAAGCCATTGAAGGATTGACTGTCACTTGCGCGGCTGCGCCCGCCGCAGGTCGCGCGGCGTCAGGCCGATCTCACGGCGCATCCAATGCGCCAGATGCGACTGGTGCGCAAAGCCCGTCAATGCCGCGACCTCGCTCGTGCTGAGATCACCGCGCCGCAACAGGATGCACGCCCTTTCCACACGGCGCTGCAGCACATAACGATGCAAGGTGACGCCCATCGCCGCCTTGAACCAGGTGCGCAGATGCGAGCTGCTCGCGCCGGCAAGCCGGCTCAGGCGATCGATCGAAAGCGGCTCGTCGAGAGCGGTCTCGATGTGGTCGAGGACACGCTTGAGCTGGGCGTCCGACAACCGGTTCACTCGACCCACGTCCGGGCCATCGAGGCCAAGCAGCCTCACCGCAAGCGCGGCGCCGATGCTGTCGGCAAACAAAGGGCCGCTTGGTGCGCCTGCGGCGAGATCGCTTTGCAGCGCTTTAGCGAGATGCTCGATGCGCTGGTCACGCAGCAGATGGCGGGTGTCAAGCCGCGATATCAGCCCCTTTCCGCCAAGCTCCGCGGCAACTCTTTCCATCAAGGCCAGCGGCAAGACGATCTCCATCGTGTCGAACGGCGTTTCGGCCTCGAAGCCGCCCTCCTCGCCGGCCGGCACAAGGTCAATGTCGCCGGCGCGCCTGACGAAATATCGCCCGGCCTGATCGCAATAGGAGCGCGTCGCCGCGCTCGCATGCACCATGACGCGATGATGCGTTGCCCGAGGCAGCCGATGGACGCCTGCCCCGACATGCCGAGAAAGCATCGTGACGTCGGACGGGGCCGGAGCGAAATGCGGAGGCATGCTCTCTCGATTCATGGCGAAACCTGTTCAAGATTTGGCAATTCCCGCGCGATTTTCAACGCCGCGAACGGGTACTCCCGCCTCTCCTTCAAACATGGAAGAGAGGTTGCCATGAGTTCATATGTTGTTGTCGGCGCGGGCCCGGTCGGACGCGAGACGGCTCGCCTTCTTGGCGAGGAAGGCCATGATGTCATCCTGACCAGCCGAAGCGTCGGTTCGAACGCGTTGCGGAACGTGCGGTCGATCCAGGCCGATGCCACGGACGCCTCGGCGCTGTCGCGTGTCTGCCGGGGTGCCGATGCCGTATTCATGTGCGCCATGGCCACTTATCATCGCTGGCCAACCGACTTTTTCCCCATAATCGACGGCACCGTGCGCGCGGCCGAAGCAGTCGGCGCCAAGCTCATCGTGCTCGGAAATCTCTACGGTTACGGCACGAATGGCGAAAGCCCGCTGCGCTCCGACATGCCGCTGGATCCGAATTCGAAGAAGGGAACCGCCAGGACGATCATGTGGCAGCGGGCGGCCCGTGCCAGCGTGCCGGCGATCGAGATACGTTCCAGCGACTATCTTGGGCACGGCGCGATCAGCTACTTCTCGCTGATCGCCCTGCCGTCCATCATCGAGGACAAGCCGGTCGCCTTCATTGGCGACCTCGACGCCACCCATGCCTGGAGCTTCACCAAGGACGTCGCCAGGACGCTCGTCGCAGCCTCCCGCTACACGGGCGAATGGGGAAGGGCGTTTCATGTCCCCTCCCAACACGCCTCGCCCAACGAGCTCATCCACAAAACCGCGGCGATGCTCGGCCGGGATATTGCCGAGACGCACTCCTACTCCATCCCCGAGATGGAAGCGCTGGGCATGCAGGAGCTGATCGAGATGAGGTATCTCTTCGAAAGTCCCCTGCTGCTCGATTCCTCCGACGCGGAGACGCTTCTGGGCGTAGAGGCCAGCAGCCTCGAGGAAATGATCGCCGACACGCTCCGTGATCACCTTTGAGCCCTGGATCCCGCGCAACTGAAAAAGCCCGCTCCTTGCGGAACGGGCTGAAGACGGCGGGCCGGACTGGAGGTCAGGCGGCCCGCAATTGTTCTTGTTCTATTCGAGATAGCCGGACGGATCGACCGGCGCCGAGTTCTTGCGCACTTCGAAGTGCAGCTTGGGCGAGTCGGTGGTGCCGCTCATGCCGGACAGCGCGATCTCCTGGCCGCGCTTGACCTTCTGGCCGCGCTGCACCTCGATCGAGCTTGCATGGCCGTAGACGGTGACCAGGCCGTTCTCATGCCGCACCAGCACGGTGTTGCCGAACTCCTTGAGACCGTCGCCGGCATAGATGACAACGCCGTTCTCGGCCGCCTTGATCGGCGTTCCTTCCGGCACCGCGATGTCGACGCCGTCCTTGCCGGAGCCGAAGCTGGAGATCACGCGGCCGCGCACCGGCCAGCGCATCTTGCCGATGCCGGTCGCGTCGGGCGCCTCGGCATTGTCGTCCTCGGCCTGCTGGATGACCTTGGCATCCTTCTTAGGCGGCGTGTAGGAGGCGAGCGTCTCGGTGGTCTTCGCCGGCGGCGGCGTCGTCGCCGTCGTCACCGGATCGACCGCGGGCTTGGCGGTGGTGGCCGCCGGCTTGGCAGCCGCCACGACCGTGCCGCCAGCCGGAACCTTGAGCGTCTGTCCGATCTTG
The DNA here is from genome assembly GCF_003952445.1 of Mesorhizobium sp. M2A.F.Ca.ET.043.05.1.1. NCBI lineage: Bacteria > Pseudomonadati > Pseudomonadota > Alphaproteobacteria > Hyphomicrobiales > Phyllobacteriaceae > Mesorhizobium > Mesorhizobium sp. M2A.F.Ca.ET.043.05.1.1. The sequence continues at coordinate 1,130,265 of NZ_CP034446.1, read as the reverse complement.
AGCAAGCCGTCCTGCATGCCGTTGGCCTGCTTCAGCGTCGTGACGCTGACACCGGTCTTCCTGGCGATCGACGACAGCGAGTCGCCCTGCTGGACAGTATAGGTGCCTCCGGCGCCGGCGGGCTTGGCCTCGGCAACCTGCGGCGCGGGCTTGGGGTTCTTGGAGCCCGTGGCCGCAGCCGACGCATCGACCTGAGCGGCCGCCTTGCCGTCCTTGACCTTCGGCTGCTGCGGCAGCACCGCGACCTTTTCCGGCGCGGGCTGCTTCGGCGTGTTCGCCGGCTTGCCTTCGGCAACCTTCGGCTCCGCCTTGCTCGAATAGGCATAAGCGGGGATGACGATCTTCTGGCCGGACCGGATGCCCTTCTTCGGATCGATCCCGTTGACCTTGGCGATAGCATCGGCCGGCACGTGGTAGTGCGCGGCCAGGCCCGAAAGCGTCTCGCCGTCCCGGACAACGATCTCGGTCGCATGCGGCGTAGCACTTGCGTTACGGACCGCGTCAGGCTCGGCGGTCTTGAACGGTTTTGCCGGCGTGACTGTGCCGGTGGCCGTCCTGTCGAGATGCGGTGCCGGCGCAAGCGCCGGAGCCGGGGCGGGAGCCGAAGCGGTACGCATCGGCTTTGCCGTAGCCGGCGCCGAGGGCGGCGGCAATTGCTGGGTCGTGACCGGCTCGAGGCTGGAGCGGCTCACCGACTGGGTGTGCGTGCCATCGACCGGCGCAGGCGCGACCGTGTCGCCCGGATAGGGCTGGTCGACATTCTGCTTGTTGATGATGGCGCGCTGATTGTTGGTGGAGGATGTGAAGACATCATCGACACCGTTGAAGCGCATCGACTGGGAACTGCACCCGGCCGCCGCGCCGGCAATCATCAGGACAGCGCAACCGCGCGCCAGATTGCGTCTGTTTGCTTTCAAGTGATTGAATTGCATCGCACTAACCCGCACAGACCCGGTACAAACTGGCCCTGATTAAAGCGCGTTAATGTTACTGCCGGGTTAACCCCTTAGAATCCGACGAAAATTTTCTTAAAACATTGGAGGAAATTTTGGCGGAAGCTCCAAAGCCCGCTAAATCACCGCCGCGACGCTGCGCAAGATCGGCTGCAGCCTGACCATGCCGATGTCCTCCCGCTCGAAGCGGCTGCCGACCTTGGTGAGCTTGGCCAGCACCTGCTCGCCCTCCTCCGGGCCGATCGGCGCGATGACGATGCCGCCGCTCGATAATTGGTCGAGCAGGAAGCGCGGCAGGCTGTCGAAGGCCGCCCAGGCGACGATGCGGTCGAACGGCCCTTCATTGGGCAGGCCGTTGGAACCGTCGGCCTGGCGGACGATGATGTTGCTGATGGCAAGCGCGTCGAAGCGCTGCTTTGCCTGCTCGGTGAGCGTCTTGTAGCGGTCGATGGTGATGACGCGCGCGGCAAGCCGCGACATGACCGCTGCCGTGTAGCCCGAGCCGGTGCCGATCTCGAGCACGCGGTTGCCCGGCTCGATGTGCAGTGCCGCGATCACCGCGGCCTGCAGATCGGCGCCCTCGATCGCCTCGCCGCATTCGATCGGCAGCATGCCGTCCGACCAGGCGATCGAATGAAACTGGGCCGACAGGAAGCCGCGCCGCGGCGTCGCCTCGAAGGCCGCGACCAGCGCCTTCGGCGCCGTGCCCCTGCCCCGCAGCCTGAGCAGGAAAGCGGCGAAACCCTCGCGGTCGTCGATGCCGGTATTCATGCAAAAACCATGTTCATGCCAATGCCATGTTCATGACAGCGCCTTGGTCAGTTGGTCGCGGAGCTCATGGGCGGTGAGGTCGAGCTGAAGCGGCGTCACCGACACCAGCCGGTTGCGCAGCGCGTAAAGGTCCGTGCCCTTCTTGCCTTCGACCGGCTCGCGGCCGAAGCGTAGCCAGTAATAAGGCAGGCCGCGTCCGTCGCGCCGTTCGTCGACCCAAAGGCTGTGCACCAGCTTGCCCTGCGAGGTGACGACGGTGCCTTCGACTTCGTCTGGCGCGCAGTTCGGAAAATTGACGTTGAGCAGCACGCCATCCGGCAGCGGCGTTTCCACCAGCCGCTTCAGCAGCGCCGGCGCCAGAGCCTCTGTCGTCTCATAAGGAACCACACGATCCTCGCCGACATAAGAATAGGCCTGGCTGACCGCGATCGAGCGCACGCCGAGCAGCGCGCCTTCCATGGCGCCTGCAACGGTGCCGGAATAGGTCACGTCGTCGGCAATGTTGGCGCCGGAATTGACGCCGGACAGGATCAGGTCCGGCGGTCCGGGCAGGATTTTCTTCGTACCCATGATGACGCAGTCGGTCGGCGTGCCGCGCACCGCGTAATGTTTCTCGCCGATCTTGCGCAGCCGGAGCGGCTCCGAGATCGACAGCGAATGCGCATAGCCGGACTGATCCTGCTCCGGCGCGACCACCCACACGTCGTCCGACAGCGTGCGGGCGATGCGTTCAAGCGACGCCAGCCCTTCGGCATGGATGCCGTCATCGTTGGTCAGGAGAATGCGCATCAAGTCACTTCGTTTCGATCTTGGCAAGACCACCCATGTAAGGCCGCAGCACTTCAGGAATGGTTACGCTGCCATCCTCATTCTGGTAGTTTTCGATGACAGCTATGAGAGCGCGGCCGACAGCGGTGCCCGAACCATTGAGCGTGTGGACGAAGCGGTTGCCCTTGCCGTCCTTGTCCTTGTAGCGGGCATCCATGCGCCGTGCCTGGAAGTCGCCGCAGACCGAGCAGGACGAGATTTCGCGATAGGCGTTCTGCCCCGGCAGCCAGACCTCGATGTCGTAGGTCTTGCGCGCGCCGAAACCCATGTCGCCGGTGCAGAGGGTCACCGTGCGAAACGGCAGGCCGAGCCGCTTCAGCACCTCCTCGGCGCATTGCGTCATACGCTCATGCTCGGCGATCGAGCTTTCCTGGTCGGTGATCGAGACCAGCTCGACCTTGTAGAACTGATGCTGGCGCAGCATGCCGCGCGTGTCGCGGCCGGCCGAGCCCGCTTCCGAGCGGAAGCACGGCGTCAGCGCCGTATAGCGCAGAGGCAGCTTTTCATGCGCGGTGATCTCCTCGCGCACGAGGTTGGTGAGCGGCACTTCCGCTGTGGGGATCAGGCCAAGCCGACCGTCGCCATGCGGCGTGAAGAACAGGTCTTCCTCGAATTTCGGCAGCTGGTTGGTGCCGAAAAGCACCTCGTCGCGCACCATCAGCGGCGGAATGACCTCTTCATATCCATGCTCGGTCGTGTGCAGGTCGAGCATGAACTGGCCGAGCGCGCGCTCCATGCGCGCCAGCTGGCTCTTCAGCACGGTGAAGCGCGCGCCGGACAATTTCGCCGCCCGCTCGAAATCCATCATGCCGAGCGCTTCGCCGATCTCGAAATGCTCCTTCACCCAGTTCGGCCGCGTCGGCACCTCGCCGACGATGCGCTTGACGACATTGTCGTGCTCGTCCTTGCCGACCGGCACGTCCTCCAGCGGCACGTTGGGCAGAACCGCCAGCGCGTCGTTCAGCGCTTTGTCGAGCTCGCGCTCGCGCGCCTCGCCGTTCTGGATGAACGCCTTGATGTCGCTGACTTCGCCCTTGAGCTTCTCGGCAAGTGCTGAATCGCCCGAACGCATGGCGTTACCGATCTCCTTCGAGGCGGCATTGCGGCGCTCCTGCTTGACCTGCAATTCGCTGAGATGCGAGCGCCGGGCCTCGTCCTTCGCAATCAGGTCGTCGACCGTGGACTGCGCCTCGTCAGCCGACCACGAGCGCTTCACCAGCGCCTCGACAAGGGCCTTCGGGTTTTCGCGAATCCATTTGATATCAAGCATGGTCGATCCTCAAAAGTAAGGACCGAGGGGGTAAACCGCATCGGCTATCGATGCAAGACGGCGGGTAGGCGCGCCGCCTCGATTTTCCCGGCTGGGAACCCGTTTAGCTGGACGAGGCGTCCGGCGTGTTGCTAGCGACCGAGTTCTCCGCCTGCTCGCGCGCCAGGCGGTCGCGTGCCTGGGCGCGCTCGATCATGCGCGATGACCAGATGGCGACCTCGTAGAGGATGATGGTCGGGATGGCGAGGCCGCACTGGCTCATCGGATCGGGCGGCGTCAGCACCGCGGCGACCACGAAGGAAAGCACGATCGCCCATTTGCGCTTCTCGGCCAGCGCCTGCGACGACAACAGCCCGACGCGCGTCAGAAGGCTGGTCACCACCGGCAGCTGGAACACCAGGCCAAAGGAGAAGATCAGCGTCATGATCAGGCTGAGATATTCCGAAACCTTCGGCAGCAGCGAAATCTGCACCTGGTCGTTGGTGCCGACCTGCTGCATGGCCAGGAAGAACCACATCACCATCGGGGTGAAGAAGAAATAGACCAGCGAGGCGCCCATCAGGAACAGGATGGGTGACGCGATCAGGAACGGCAGGAAGGCGCTGCGCTCGTTCTTGTAGAGGCCCGGCGCGATGAACTTGTAGATCTGCGTGGCGATCAGCGGGAAGGCGATCACCATGCCGCCGAACATGGCGAGCTTCACCTGGGTGAAGAAGAACTCCTGCGGCGCGGTATAGATCAGCTCAACCTTGTGCGGGTCGAGGCCGGCCCATTGCGTCGCCCATTTGAACGGGATGACCAACAGGTTGAACAGGCGCTTGGCAAAGAAGAAGCAGACGAGAAAGGCGACGAAGAAGCCGCCCAGCGACCAGATCAGGCGGCGGCGCAACTCGATGAGATGCTCGATCAGCGGCGCCGACGATTTCTCGATTTCTTCCCGCTCCTTGTCCGATACGCTCACTTGGCGGCTCCCGCCGTCTTCTTGGTGTCAGCCGTCTTCTTGGAGGCGGGCTTCCTGGCCGCGGCAGGCTTTGCCTCAGCCTTGGGCACGGCTTTCCCACTGGACGCTGCGGCTTTGGCCACAGCCGGCGCGGCCTTGGCCGGTGTCTTTGCCGCAGATGGCTTCGGTGGCACCACCGTTTTCGCCGCTGCGCTGGCCGTCTTGGTCTTCGCAGTTGCAGCTTTTTTCACCGGCTTGGCCGCCACAGGCGCATCCGAAACCGGAGCGGTGACGGAGGCGTCGGTCATGGCCGGGAAGATCGGGGCGGCCGGGGCAGGCTCAGTCGCGCCGCCGGGCATGTCCGTGGCGCCATTCTTGAGCGGCTCGGCGGGCTGCGGCGTGTCTGCCGCCGGCGCGGCAGGATCGGCGGCGGGCTTTGGCTTCATCATCGTGTCGACGCCGGCCCGCACATCGGCCGCGGCCTGCTCGAACGGATTGAGCTGCTTGCGCACCTCATTCATCGGATTGAGGCTGCGGAGACTGTCGATCGAACTCTTGACGTCGTCGAGCTCGGCTTCCTTCAGCGCCTCGTTGAACTGCTTCTGGAAGTCACCGGCCATGGCGCGCAGTTTAGCCGCGGTGCGGCCGAAGGTGCGCAGCATGTTGGGCAAATCCTTGGGCCCGACGACCACGATCATGACGACCGCGATCACCAGCAGTTCGCTCCAACCGACTTCGAACATGGCAATCTATTCCGACAAGAGCATGCCGCCCGCACATGCGAAGCGGTTTTGGGACAACGGCATGCTCAAACCAACAATCGGATCAGCTCTTGCTGACCTTTTCCTTGCCCGGCGAAACGGTCTCGTCGGCGCGGTGCTCGACGGTACGCTTGTCGTCAACGTCGTCGTCGGCCATGCCCTTCTTGAAGCTCTTGATACCCTTGGCCATGTCGCCCATCAGTTCCGGGATCTTGCCGCGGCCGAACACCAGCAGCACGATCACCAGCACGATCATCCAGTGCCAAATCGAAAACGAACCCATAACGATCTCTCTCGAATGTTTTCCCTCGGCGATGATCTATGCGTTTTCGCTCGGGGATTCAAACACAACCGCAATGAAGTTGATAAAATGGCTAGCGGATGTCACGCACTTTCGGCGTGAGCGCCTTGCTACGAATCCGCGCAGGCCTTGCTAATAGACCAATCTTGCCGGTTCCCTAAAGCATGTCTCCCGAAAGTTGGAACCGGTTTCGGGATAAAGACATGCGTAAAATCAAAAACTAAAGCGCATGGAGCGAATCTGAAAGATCGCGACGCGCTTTAGCTCACTCTTCCGTGACGCGCGGCGTCAGCAGCCCGAGCTCCTCGAGATCGATATCGGTCAGCTCATCCTCGTCCTCGGTCAGCGCGTCCGGATCGGCCGGCGGCACCGGCATCGAGAAATTCGAAGGCATGCGCGTCGAGAGCAGGCCGGCGCCCTTCAGCTCTTCCATGCCGGGCAGATCGCGGATCTCCTCCAGCGCGAAATGGTCGAGGAAGGCGTCGGTGGTGCCATAGGTCACCGGCCGTCCCGGCGTGCGGCGGCGGCCGCGCATCCTGACCCACTCCGTTTCGAGCAGCGTGTCGAGCGTGCCCTTCGACGTTTCGACGCCTCTGATGTCCTCGATTTCAGCGCGCGTGACGGGTTGGTGATAGGCGATGATCGCCAGCACTTCGAGCGCCGCGCGCGACAGCTTTCTCTGCTGGACGGAGTCACGGCTCATCAGAAAAGCGAGGTCGCCTGCGGTGCGGAAGGCCCAGGCATCGCCGACCCGCACCAGATTGACGCCGCGTTTGGCATAGATCTGCTGCAGATCCGCCATCGCGGCGGCAATGTTGACGCCTTCAGGCAGGCGCGCGGCAAGCTGCTTTTCGCTGACCGGCTCGGCGCTGGCGAAAAGGATCGCCTCGGCCATCCGTACGGCTTCCGACAATTGCAGCCGCTCGGCGGGGTTTTCGATGGAACCCTGCTCGGCCATTTCGTCTTCCGGTTCGTCCTCGACCTTGAACGGGATCACCGAAGCGTTGGCGCGTTCGCTCATGATACCACCTCGACTGCCTTCACCCTTTGCGCGCGGCCGCGCAGATAGATTGGCGCGAACACCTGATCCTGCCGCACTTCCAACTTGCCCTCGCGCACCATTTCGAGGGTCGCCGCGAAGGAACTGGCCATCGCCGTGCGCTTCTCTTCCGGCGCCGCCAGATATTCGATCAGGAAGCTGTCCAGCGCCGTCCAGTCGCCGACCGAGCCGACCAGCCGCGCCAGCACCTCGCGCGCATCCTTCAGCGACCACACGGCGCGCCGGGCGATCGTCACATTGTTGATCGCCTGCCGCTGGCGCTGCTGCGCGTAGGCGGTGAGCAGATCGTAGAGCGAGGCCGAAAAGCTGTTGCGCTTCTCGATGATGACCATTTCCGGCATGCCGCGCGCGAAGACGTCGCGGCCGAGGCGATTGCGGTTGACCAGCCGCGCCGAGGCATCGCGCATGGCTTCCAGCCGCTTCAGCCGGAATTGCAGCACCGCCGCGAGTTCCTCGCCGCTTTCGCCCTCCTCGCCCGGCTGTTTGGGGATCAACAGCTTCGATTTCAGGAAGGCGAGCCAGGCTGCCATCACCAGATAGTCGGCGGCAAGCTCGAGCCTCAGCGCCCGCACCTTCTCGATGAAGGCCAGATACTGCTCGGCCAAAGCCAGGATCGAAATGCGCGCCAGATCGACCTTCTGGTTGCGGGCAAGGTGCAAGAGAAGATCGAGCGGACCTTCGAAACCGGCCACGTCGACCACCAGCGAGGGGTCGCCGGTCAGGCGTGAATCGTCGTTCTCGGCCCACAGACGGTCCATCGGTGCGGCCTTCGCGGCCTTGCCTTCCAATGTCTCCGCCACTTGCCTTTCGTCCCTTCCGGTTCAGGCCACCGCTTCGAAATAGGTGGCGAATTCCGCGCGTATCGCCGTTTCGTCGGCGACGTCGCGATCCTTTATATAGGTCAGCGCCCGCTCCGCGCGCTGCAAGGACTTGCCCGACAGCGCCGTCGTGCGCGACGCGATCCCCGACATCTCCTCGAAAACGCCGTTGCAGTGAAGGACGAGATCGCAGCCGGCCGCAAGGATCGAGGCCGCCTTTGTCGGGAAATCCCCAGAAAGTGCCTTCATCGAGGTATCGTCGCTCATCAACAGCCCGTCGAAGCCGATCTCGCCGCGGATCACCTGATCGACCACCTTGGCGGACGTCGTCGCAGGATTGTCGGGGTCGATGGCGCTGTAGACGACATGCGCCGTCATCGCCATCGGCAGCGCGTTCAACGCCTTGAACGGGGCAAAATCATGCCGCCTGAGCTCCTCGAGCGGCGTATCGACGGTCGGCAGCGCGAAATGCGTGTCGGCAAAGGCGCGGCCATGGCCGGGAATATGCTTCATCACCGGCAGCACGCCGCCCGACATCAAGCCCTCGGCCGAGGCCCGGCCAAGCTCGATCACGGCATTGGGCTCCTTGCCATAGGCGCGCGCTCCGATGACGTCGCTGGCGCCTTCGACCGGTACGTCGAGCACCGGCAGGCAGTCGGCGGTGATGCCAAGGCGGGAAAGATCGAAGGCGTGCAGCCGTGCCAGCAGCCAGGCGGCGCGGCGGCCGGCTTCCTTGTCCTCGCGCCACAGCGCGCCGAGCGCGCCTCCGGCCGGATAGTTCGGCGCCAGCGGCGGACGCAGGCGCTGCACCCTGCCGCCTTCCTGGTCGATGAAGACGGGAGCCTCCGGACGGCCGACGCAGTCGCGCATCGCGGCGACCAGGTCGCGGATCTGCCCGGCCTCGCCGATGTTGCGCGCAAACAGGATGAAGCCCCAGGGACGTTCGTCCCGATAGAAGCGGATTTCGTCTTCGGTGAGGGATTTCCCGGCGCAGCCGAGGATCATGGACTTTGATTCGCTCATGGACCGAAGCTTAAGGCTTTGAGCGAGCAAAGGGAATCACCCCTGCCCTTGGACTGGCCAAAGCCCACAACCGTCCACAACGAAAAGCCGGCGCGGCCTTTCGGCGGCGCCGGCTTTCGGTGTGTTGGGACGGATCAGCGCGACACGAAGCAGTTGCCGCCGGCCGCCTTGTAGCTCGTGCAAAGATTGATCGCATCGTTGCGCGACTGGGCAGGGACGCGGACGCGGTAGAAGGTGCCCTTGCCCGCGACCTCGGCCTTGACGATGTTGGCGGTGCGGCCGGAGAGCACGCTGCCATAGCGGCGCTGCAGATCCTGATACGTCGACTGCGCGCTTTGCACCGTCGGCTGCGAGGCGATCTGCATCGACCACGAGCCGCCGCCGGCTGCCGCCGCCGGATCGATGGAAGCGACCTGGTCCGGCTTGACCTCGCCGACGATATCGACCGGCTGGTCGGACGGGCGCGCCGGCGCCACCGGCACCGTCGCGGGCGTGTTGCTCGACTGCGCCTTGGCTTCAGCCTTCTTCGCGGGCTTCGCCGGCTTGACGGTCGCCGCATCGGCCTGACCCGTATCGGCCTGGCCCGCATCTGAAGCCACCGTTCCCGTCTGCTGGCCGTCGGAGGCCGGCGCGACATGCTGCGGCGCCGGATCGCTCGGCTCGGCCGCCGCGACCTTCGGCGCGGCCGGAGCCGGATCCTCGCGCGGCACCAGCGAGCCGTCAGGCTTGACCATCATGGTCTTCACCTTGCGCGGCGCGACGGCGACGACATCGTTGTTGTTGGCGGTGTTGGCGGCATCCTGCTGCAGCACCTGCGCGATGCGGTCTTCCGACTTCGGCGCCGGCGCAGCCGGCTGCGCGCTTGCCGGTGCGGCAGGCTGGGCGCTTTCGGGCACAGCGGCTTGTTCGACGCCGGGCAACGCCGAGCTTGTATTGCCGGCGGCATCAGCGCCGGCCGCCGCGTCGTCGTCGGTGGGCGAAAGATCGACCACGCGGCTCGGCGGCGGTTCCTTCGTGGCTAGGTCCACGGGCTGTTCGGTGGTGTTCACCAGCTTCTGCTGCACCGGCTCGGCTGGCTTTGCCGCGCCGCCGCCCTTGGCGACCGCGTCATAAACCTTGTTGTCCTGGTTCGGCACCACCGCGCCACCAGGATTTTCGGGCTTCACCTTGATCGGCGAATTGTCGGCCTTGACGATCACCGGAGCCTCGCTGCCGCCCTTGCCTCCGAAGGAGAAGGCCAGCGCCCCAAGGCCGCCGAGAACCACCACGGCTCCGACCAGCCCCGCGATCATCATGCCGCGACGGCGCGGCTGCGCCGCCTCACGCTCGGCAAGCCCGGGGATCGCCATCGCCTCGTCGAGCTCAGGATCGTAAGCGAGCTCGTCGGTAGCGAATTCGTCCGCCTGTGAGACCGGCCTGCTGCCGGGCAGATCGTCGGCGTCGTAATCGTTCGCGGCAGCGAAGGAAGCCTGAGCGGCCGGAGCCGCCGGAGCCTCGGCCCGCAGGTCGCGACGGTCATAGCCGTTAAAGCCGGCGCTGTAGGTTTCGTCGTCATAGCCACGGTTCTGCACGGGCGCCGACGCGATCTCCGTCGCGTTCATGTCGGTGAGCAAGCTCGCGAATTCCGCGTCCAGATCGTCATAAGCGGCCGCCGCCGGCTGATCCTCCTCGAAGCTGAGCTCCGGAATGTCGAGGTCGTCGGCGAGCGCGACCACGCGCTCCGGCACGTCGACTGTCTCGACGTCCGGCACCTCGTCATGCTGGCGGGGCTGCGGCGCAGCCATCGGGGCCTGCGCCGGTTTGGCATTGGCGGAATAATCCGGTGCCGGCTCGTTGCGGTAAGCAGGCGCGGTCATCTGCAGCGGCGCTGAAGGCGCTGCCACCTGCACCGGCGCCACCGGGGCCGGCTTTGCCGCAGACAAGGCTTGCACCGGCGGAACGGCGGTCGGGGTCGAACGGCTCCACGACCTTGTCTGCTCGACCGGCGTCGGATGCATCCAATCGGACGAATTTGCCGGAGACCTCGCGCTGGCGGCGGCTGCCTGCTCGGCCTCGATACTTTTGGCGAAAGCGGCGCCGAAGGCGTCGTCGTCGAAATCAATGTCCTGTTCGGCCGCCGAAGGTCCGGCGCTGGAGGGCTCGGCCTTGGCCGAGGCTGCAAAACCCTGGCGGTCGAGCTCGTTGGCGAGCAGGTCATCCAGATCGCTCTCCACCGGCTGAGCGTCCTGCCCGTCCTGCGCCGGCTGGTGCTCGTCGAGATCCCAGTCGAGGTCGTCGGCCGCTGTGTTCCCACCGGAGCGGCTCGCGGATTCCGCAACCAGCCGTGGCGCGGGAACAGGGTCCTTGACCGTGGGCATCGGCCGTGCGGTCATGGCGCCGAGCAGCGCGTTGAGCTCGTCCTCCAGGCTGCGCTCGCTGGCAGCCGGCTTTGCCGGTTCCACTGCTGCGACCGGAGGGACCGGAGCAGCGGCAACTGGTGGGACTGGAGCAGCCACGACCGGAGCCGGCTCTGCCGGCTGCAATACGGCGGCGGGCTCGACGGCCGGAGCTTGCGGCTCTTCATTCAGCGCGTCGCGGAAGCTCAGCTCGAAATCGTCATCGAGGGTCAGCGCGGCGGAAGGTTCATGCGCGGCGGATTCCGGATCGGCGGCAAAGTGGGCGGCCTCCGCCTCGACCATCGGCGCCGGCTCGTCGGCGAGCGACAGCTCCGGCTCCTGAAAATCCTGATCTTGGCCGAGATTGATGTCATCGCCCGGCGTCTGGTCGAAATGGCCGGCTAAATCCTCTTCGGAGATCAGCGGGGCGGCTGCATGAGCTTCGACCGGCTCGACGGGCCGCGCATGCTGCTCGGGTTCATGGCTTTCAAGCGACAGCTCGTCTTCAAGCGACATGTGGACCGCGCTGTCGAAATCGGCGTCGAACGCCTCTTCGCTCGCGGCCTGCATGGCTTCGACGGCATCGTGACGGGCGTCGGCCGGCTCGTGATGGTCGAGCTGGAAATCCTGGTCCAGTGAGGCCGCCATTTCATGATCGATCGAAAGGTCATCTTCGACCGGCGCGATATCGAGCGAACTGGCGACGGCCTTGTCGAAATCATCGTCGAAAGCGACTTCCGGCTCTGGGGCGGCCTGCTGCTCCGGCTCGAAACCCTCAGATGCGAAATGCGCCTCTGGCGCGACTTTCGGCTCCGCGGCGAAGTGCGGTTCTGGAGCGAGCTGCGGCTCCGGCGCGCGCACCGCGGCGAAGTCGGCGTGATCCACCGCGTCGTCGAAGACGAAATCCTGCTCGAAGGACGCGGTGAGCTCGTCATCATTCGCGCCAGCACTTGCAGCCTCGAAGGCCGGCTCATGGCTGATCTGGTGGATAGCAGCCTGCTGCGCGACCGGCTCGCTTTCCTCGACGGAATCGAACTCGCCCATCAACTCCTTCTCGAGGTCGATGTCGAAATCGTCAGCCTCCGCAACGTGATGAGCCGGCATGGCCTTTTCGGCCGCGGGGGCCGGCTGTCTTACCGGCTGGCGCGGGTCGAAACCCATGATCCGGGTCAGTTCCGCGAACGGATCATCGTCGGCGATATCGTTGTGGTCGGCTACTTTCAGCGGGGTTCTGTCTGCCATTATTGTTCCCGAACTCGCACAAAGTCGGACGCCATGGACGTCGCGCAGGGTTGGCCCTTACCAGCGCAATGTGGGCAAAAGGTGACAGGTTTTTTAGTTAAACCTAACGCATTTCCGTGGGCGCGTCTGCCCCGATCAGCGTCAGGCCGGAGGTCAAGACATCCGAAACAGCCTGCACCAGCCCTAGTCTGGCATAGGTTGATTCTCGGTCGTTAACCTTAACAAAACGTAAGTCCTGATTGTCGTGGCCGCGATTCCACTGTGCATGGAAGCCTGAAGCCAGGTCATAAAGGTAGAAAGCGAGCCGGTGCGGCTCCAGCGAAAGCGCCGCGGACTCGATCAATCTTGGATATTCAGCCAGCTTGCGGATCAACGCGATCTCACCCTCGTCGGCCAGCGCAGCGACGGAAGCCGCGAGCCGGTTGCGGTCGAAATTCGCCTCGCCGAGCTGCTCGCTCGCCTGCCTGAAGACGGAATGGCAGCGCGCCGACGCGTACTGGACGTAGAAGACCGGATTGTCCTTCGACTGCTCGGTGACCTTGGCGAAGTCGAAATCGAGCGGCGCGTCGTTCTTGCGGTAAAGCATCATGAAGCGGATCGGGTCGCGGCCGACCTCCTCCACCACGTCGCGCAAGGTGACGAAATCGCCGGACCGCTTCGACATCCGGACCGGCTCGCCGTCGCGGAACAGTTTTACGAGCTGGCAAAGCAACACGGTGAGCTTGACCGTGTCGCCGGCCACCGCCCGCGCCAGCGCCTCGAGCCGCTTCACATAGCCGCCATGGTCGGCGCCGAGCACATAGATCAGGTCGACGAAGCCGCGCTCGACCTTGTCCTTGAGATAGGCGACGTCGGCGGCGAAATAGGTGAACGAGCCGTCGGACTTGACCAGCGCCCGGTCCATGTCGTCGCCGACCGCGGTCGACCGGAACAGCGTCTGCTCGCGGTCTTCCCAATCGTCCGGCTTCTCGCCCTTCGGCGGCGGCAGCTTGCCCTTGTAGATATGCCCCTTGAGCGTCAGGTCGGCGATCGCCGCGCGGATCTTCTTGGCATTGTCGGCATGCAGCGTGCGCTCGGAGAAGAACACGTGGTGATGCACGTTGAGCAGCGCCAGATCCTCGCGGATCATCGCCATCATCGCGTCGACGGTGCGATCCTTGACGATCGCCAGGGCTTCGTCTTCGGGCATCTCCAGCAGGCCGAGGCCGAATTCCTCGGCCAGCGCCTGGCCGACGGGGACCAGGTAGTCGCCCGGATAAAGCCCGGGCGGGATCTCGCCGATGGCTTCGCCAAGCGCCTCGCGGTAGCGCAGGAACGCCGAGCGGCCGAGCACGTCGATCTGCGAGCCGGCGTCGTTGATGACATATTCCTTGGTCACGTCGTAGCCAGCGAAGGCCATCAGATTGGCAAGCGTGTCGCCGACCACAGCGCCGCGGCAATGGCCGACATGCATCGGGCCGGTCGGGTTGGCCGAGACATATTCGACATTGGCCTTGCGGCCGCCGCCGATGGTAGAGCGGCCATAATTGCGCCCCTCGCCAAGCAGCGCCGCCAGATGCGCGTGCCAGAACGCGTCCTTGAGCCTGAGATTGACGAAGCCAGGCCCGGCGATCTCGGCCGAGGCGATATCGGCGTCGCCCCGCAGCGCTTCGGCGAGTTTCTCGGCAAGCGCGCGCGGGTTCTGTCCAGTGGGCTTCGCCAGCACCATCGCCGCGTTGGTTGCGAGGTCGCCATGGCTGGCGTCGCGCGGCGGCTCGACCGCGATACGCGACAGGTCGAGCGTGCCCCCCTCCTTTTCCTTCAGGTCAAGGCCTTCGACGGCGTTTACGATCCGAGCGTTGAAATCGGCGAAGATATTCATTGGAAGTGCTCTGGGCTTCAAGAGGCGACCGGCCCAACGGCCGGCAAATCGAGGCTCGCCCTAGCTCAAATCGGGCGTATGGTCAAACAGACGCCGATGTTCCTTCAAGGCATAGGTGTCGGTCATACCGGCCAGGAAGTCGGCGACGCTGCGCGCCTTGATGCGATCCTCGGCCCGGTCGAGCCCTTCGCGCCAGCCATCGGGCATGGCGCGCGGATCGGCGAAATAGACATCGAACAGCTCGCGCACGATCTGTTCGGCGTCGGCCCGCACCCGCATCACTTCCGGGTGCCGGTAGAGATGCTTGTAGAGGAAAGCCTTCAATTCCTTTTCGGCCGCGGCCATGCCTGCCGAAAAGGTCACCAGGGTCTCGCCCGCGGCGCGCACCGCATCGGCGCTGTCCGGTTTCAGACGCTCGATATTGGCGGTGGTCGATGCGATGACATCCTCAACCATCAGGGTGATCTGACGGCGCATCAGCTCGTGGCCGGTACGCACATCGTCCAGCCGAGGATATTTCGCACGCACGCCCTTCAGGATGGAGCCCGGCAAGCCGACCTCCCCCAACATCTCCAGCGTCAGCAGGCCGGCGCGCAGGCCGTCGTCTATGTCATGGGTGTTGTAGGCGATATCGTCGGCGATCGCGGCGCATTGCGCCTCGATGCCGGCGAAGCGGTCGAGCTCGAGGTCGTGCAGCTCCGAATAATCGCGGATCGCCTGCGGCACCGGACCTTTGAGTCCCTTCCCGCTCGCATCGATCAACGGGCCATTGTGCTTGACCAGCCCCTCCAGCGTTTCCCAGGTGAGGTTCAGCCCGTCGAATTCGGCGTAGCGCCGCTCGAGCCTTGTGACCACGCGCAGCGACTGCGCGTTGTGATCGAAGCCGCCCCAGGCGGCCATTTTCTCGTTGAGCGCGTCCTCGCCGGTATGGCCGAACGGCGTGTGGCCGAAATCATGGACAAGCGCCACGGCCTCGGCGAGATCCTCGTCGCCGCGCAGCGCCCGCGCCAGGGCGCGCGCGATCTGCGCCACCTCGATCGAATGCGTCAGCCGGGTCCGGTAATGGTCGCCCTCATGCGCGACGAAGACCTGCGTCTTGTGCTTCAGCCGGCGAAAGGCGGTGGAATGGATGATGCGGTCGCGGTCGCGCTGGAACGGCGTGCGCGTCGGGCTTTCGGCCTCCGGGAACAGACGCCCGCGCGAACCCGCCGGGTCGCTCGCATAGACGGCGCGCGGCCGATAGCCGAACCCGATGTCGCCGAGGGCATCCTTGCCCCGCTGCTCTTCCATTGACCCACCAGTTGACTCAGGCCTGCCCGCTTCATACCTATCATGTGAAACCGAAAGCAAGGTGACGCCGATGGGCGCGGATGCCAAGACTGCCATGAAGGTCGAAATGACCGACGCCGCGGCAAAGCGGATCGCCAGGATTGTTTCCGGCGAACCCGGAAAGACGGCTCTGCGCGTTTCCGTGGAAGGCGGCGGCTGCTCCGGCTTTTCCTACAAATTCGATCTCGTCGGCGATCGCAACGACGACGATGTCGCCATCGAGAAGGATGGCGCGACGATCCTGATCGACGACCTTTCGCTGGCCTACATGGGCGGCTCGGTGATCGACTTCGTCGACGACCTGATGGGCCAGTCCTTCCAGATCAGGAACCCGAACGCGGTCGCCTCCTGCGGCTGCGGCACCAGCTTCTCCATCTGACCGGCTACAAGTTCGCGAGCCTGGGACCGGCGCGAACCGTCGGCGCATGGCTGTCGCGGCTTATTGGCAGGAATGCGGCCGGACAGCCTTTCTAAAGGTCCTCGCAGGCAATACGATCCGCTTCGTCGAACGCCTTCCGTCCGAACCGCATCGAGGCCTGCATGAAGATCGTCACCTGGAACATCAACGGCGTTCGCGCCCGCATCGGCAACCTCACCCATTGGCTGACCGAAAGCGCGCCGGACATCGTCTGCCTGCAGGAGATCAAGACGGTCGACGAGCAGTTCCCGCGCGCCGAGATCGAGGCGCTTGGCTACAATGTCGAGACCAACGGCCAGAAGAGCTTCAACGGCGTCGCCATCCTGTCGAAGCTGCCCTTCGACGAGGTCAATCGCGGCCTGCCTGGCGATGATGCGGACGACCATGCCCGCTTCATCGAAGGCGTCTTTTCCACCGACCAGGGCGCCCTGCGCGTCGCCTCGCTTTATTTGCCCAACGGCAATCCGGTCGAGGATGAACGGAAGTTTTCCTACAAGCTTGCCTGGATGGCGCGGCTGGAGCGCTGGGCGGAAGAACGGCTGCGGCTGGAGGAAGCGCTGGTGCTGGCCGGCGACTACAACGTCATTCCCGAACCCGCCGATGCCAGGTTCCCGGAAAACTGGCTGGGCGATGCGCTGTTCCAGCCGCAGACGAGGCAGGCCTTCCGCCGGCTGAAGAATCTCGGCTTCACCGAGGCGGTGCGCTCGGTGACCGACTCGGCCGGCGTCTACACCTTCTGGGACTACCAAGCCGGCGCCTGGCAGAAGAACAACGGCATCCGCATCGACCATCTGCTGCTGTCGCCGGAAGCCGCCAACCGTTTCTCGTCGGCCTCGGTGGAAAAGCACGTCCGCGCCTGGGAGAAGCCCTCCGATCACGTGCCGGTCGCGATCGAGCTCAGCCTGCAGCCGGCCTGAGACGCCGCCAAGACCCCGATATCGCCACAAATCCCGTCTTCTATGCAGGTTGCTGTGGGGGTTGAATGGCGATCCGATTTCTTTTCAGGCCGGTCGGCCTTGCCTTGGCGCTTGCCGTCCCGACGCCCTCGCTGGCTGCACCGGCCTGTTTGGCCAACGGCAAGTCCTTCAATGTCGGTCAGACGGCATGCCTGACCATTGCCGGCGAAAGCCATCTCGCCCGCTGCGACATGGTCCTCAACAACACGTCCTGGACGAAGATCAAGGATGAATGTCCGGGAGACGCGCCAAAACCGCATCCGACATCGATCTCAACCCCGACGCCCGGTCCAACGCCGACGGAGCCGACCGAGAACTGAGGCTCCGCTGATCTGCCCCCTTGAGGGGGAGATGTCGCCGAAGGCGACAGAGGGGGTCGCCGCGCGTGAAGCGCCAACGCCCTTTGCGATGCCAGGCGAGGTTGGCGCTTCACGCGAAATGACCCCCTCTGGCCTACCGGCCATCTCCCCCTCAAGGGGGGAGATTACCCTGCGCTTACTGGTCGCCGTTGTTGCCCTTGGTCAGGATATCGTCGGCGAGCGAGATCGCGGTCCGGCGATCGGCCTCGCCGGCAGCGGCGAACGCCTCTTCCTGCATGCTGCGGATCCAGGGCTGATCGGCCGCCGGAGCCCGCTGAAGCGCGGCCGTCATCATCGCCAAGCCGCGCACGATCTTGCCGCTCTGGAACAGGAGGTTGCCGAGCGTCGCCTGCGCGCCGGCATGGCCCTTCTCGGCTGCCAGTTGCAGCCAGCGGCCGGCCTGCTTGACGCTCGCCTTCACGCCGCCCTCGCCCTTCAGAAACATGCGGCCGATCTCGAACTGAGCGTTCGGATTGCGGTAGTTGGCGGCGGCGCGCATATAATATTCCTGCGCCGCGACTTCGTTCTCCTCGACCGGCGTGCCGGGAATGCCCTTGCGCAGATAGTCACCGAGCGCCACCAGCGCGTCCGAGACGTAGCTTTCCTCCGGCGAGCCGGGCTCGACATCCTGGTCGACGATTTCCGAGAAGAACTTGAAGGCGGCATAGTCGTCGCGCGTCACGCCGTCACCTTCGGCATACATGCGCGCGAGCTTCCAGGTGGCGCCGATCTGGCCGTTCTCGGCGGCGTATTTATAGGCCTCGACCGCCTGGTCCTTGTGACCGCTCTTGTAGGCCGAGAAGCCGAACTGGAACACCGCCCACGGGCTCGACTGCGGCTTCACGCCGGTCTTGTCGTCGAACACCTTGTCATCGAAGGCCATGGCCTGCCCGACGGCGCCCAAGGTCGCAAGCGCGACCAGTGCCGAAAAGACAGACGACCTCAACACCTCAGATGTCCGCATAGCAGTGCGTTTCTTTGGCCCCACCCGGATGAGTCACCGCGCCGTCGCGGGCCGACCCCACCGTTTGCGCATATTTCCAGATCGCGCCGGACTGGTAGTCGGTCTTGCGCGGCTTCCATTTCTTTGCCCGGGCCGCCAGCTCGGCGTCCGACAGGGCCACTTCGATCGTGCCGTTCACGGCGTCGATCGAGATCACATCGCCATCCTTGATCAGCCCGATTGGCCCGCCGACCGCCGCCTCCGGCCCGACATGGCCGATGCAGAAGCCGCGCGTGGCGCCCGAGAAACGTCCGTCGGTGATCAGCGCCACCTTGCCGCCCATGCCCTGGCCGTAGAGCGCAGCCGTCGTCGACAGCATCTCGCGCATGCCCGGACCGCCGCGCGGCCCCTCGTAGCGGATGACGAGAACCTCGCCCTCCCGGTAGTTGCGCTGCGTGACCGCTTCGAAGCACTCCTCTTCCGAATCGAAGCAGCGCGCCGGCCCTGAGAATTTCAGTTCCGACATGCCCGCGACCTTCACGATCGCACCTTCGGGGGCAAGGTTGCCCTTCAAGCCCACAACGCCGCCTGTCTTGGTGATCGGCCGATTGGCGGGACGCACAACATCCTGGCTCTCATTCCAGGCAACGTGCTCCATATTTTCGGCCAAAGTGCGGCCAGTGACCGTCATGCAGTCGCCGTGCAGATAGCCGTGATCGAGCAGCGTCTTCATCAGCAGCGGAATGCCGCCGGCCTCGAACATGTCCTTGGCGACATATTTGCCGCCCGGCTTGAGGTCGGCGATATAGGGGGTCTTCTCGAAGATCGCGGCCACGTCGAAGAGGTCGAACTTGATGCCGGCCTCATGCGCGATCGCCGGCAAATGCAGCGCCGCATTGGTCGAGCCGCCGGTGGCGGACACCACCGTCGCGGCATTCTCCAGCGCCTTGCGCGTGACGATGTCGCGCGGCCGGATGTTTTTCGCGATCAGTTCCATGACCTTTTCGCCCGAGGCGAAATTGAAGCGGTCGCGCATCTCGTAGGGCGCCGGCGCGCCGCAGGAATAGGGCAGTGCCAGGCCGATCGCCTCGGCGACGGTGGCCATGGTGTTGGCGGTGAACTGAGCGCCGCAGGAACCGGCCGAAGGACAGGCCACCTGCTCGATCTCAAGCAGTTCGGCATCGCTGATCGTGCCCACCGAATGCTGGCCGACTGCCTCGAACACATCCTGCACGGTGATCTGCCGGCCGCGATAGCTGCCGGGCAGGATCGAGCCGCCATAGATGAAGATCGACGGCACGTTGAGGCGCACCATCGCCATCATCATGCCGGGCAGCGACTTGTCGCAGCCGGCAAGCCCGACAAGGGCGTCATAGCAATGGCCGCGCATGGTGAGCTCGACCGAATCGGCGATCACCTCGCGCGACACCAGCGACGACTTCATGCCTTGGTGGCCCATGGCGATGCCGTCGGTGACGGTGATGGTGCAGAACTCGCGCGGCGTGCCGTTGGCGGCCGCCACGCCCTTCTTGACCACCTGCGCCTGGCGCATCAGCGAGATGTTGCAGGGCGCAGCCTCGTTCCAGCAGCTCGCGACGCCGACCAGAGGCTGCGCGATCTCGGCCGCCGACAGGCCCATGGCATAGAGATAGGAACGATGCGGCGCCCGCGCCGGACCTTCGGTCACGTAGCGGCTGGGCAGCTTGGCCTTCGAGATTACCCTGGCGTCCATACTCGTCCTTGCCGCACACCCCGCGGCCGGTCCCCTCGCCTCACCAACCTGGCACGCATCCCGGGACATATCTCGGGTGCTCCGGGTTTATGGCGGGAAATGGGCAGTTCCCTCGACCTGACTTCTAGCGCGGGGGTTGTTCATAAACTGTTGCCGAAACGTCACATTCGAACGAGGCCCGGTTGTGCGGCGAATCTGCAACATAAGAACCGGGCGTTAGGGTTGAAACGCCTTCCCAAAACGAAAAGGCCGGGCAATGCCCGGCCTTGTTTATCGAATTTTCAGAAACTTAGAACTTGATCTTGATCCCGCCTGAAATCGCCGTGATCAGATCGTTGCCGAAGTCGTAGCTGGCGTCAGTACCGGCCTGATAGCCGTTTTCACCATTTACTACTCCGGAATGCCCGCTGGTTAGCACACCGATGGCACCAGCCAACCGAACTTCGATATTCGGCCGCGGCGTGTAGGCAACGCCGCCACCGAGCGTCCAGGTATCGGTCTGCGAGCCGTAGCCATGCGAGGTGCCGCGATCCCATGAAAGCTGGCCGGCGGCGCTCCACTGGTCGTTGAACTTGTGGCCGATACCACCCGAAACGGTCCAGCCGTCACGATACATCAGGTCAAGAGAGGTGGCCTGAAGAGAACCGGAAGCATCATTACCTGTAAAACATGCGGCAGTTGGAGTCCCGACAATACAGATAGGAACGCTCTGCAGCACGCTCCAATTGACCCACTTGATCGAACCGAACGCGAGCCAGCCCGGCGCAATGCCCGACTGAAGCTTCAACTCCACCGAGTCCGGCATATACTGCGTGCTGCCGTAGATCGGCGCAGAGCCGGTGGGCAATACCGGTGCCGTGAGTGTACCGGAGATATTGTCGAGCTTGACTTGCGAATTGTAGACCAAGCTGGCGCGAAGCGCGATCTCAGGGATTTCGTAGGCAACACCGGCGCGCCAGCCCCAGCCACTGGCATCTAGGTCGACGCGGCCAACTGCTCCGGCCAGGGATATCAAGTTCTCCTTGAAGCCTCCGATGTCCTGGTAGAATACGCCACCGATGAAACGGAGCTGACCTTTACCCACGTCAAACTTATAGGAGCACGTACCCGCGTAGTTATTGCTCTTGATGTCCGTTTCGATATTGGAAAACGCTCCGCTCCACGTGCTACCCGGCGCAGTATGTGCACCCCAGGGCTGCGAATAGTCGAACATGCAGTCGACGCCTTGGACAATCTGGGCTTTAACGCCGATGCGTGGCACCCAATAAGGCTCCGCACCATCGGCCGAGGTGCTGAAGCCGAGAGGGCTAATGTCGGCTCCTCCCGGACCCCTCGCATTCTTGTATTTGCGATCCGGCATCACATAGGTCGCTTCCGCTTCCGTCGCGACCGGCGCCGGATCGAACAGCAGGTCGATGTCATAGCCGCCGCGCTCCAGGCCGCCGGCATGCGCTGGATGCATCGCTGCGCCGATCAAAGCGATCGAAAAGCAGCCTGCCCCCGCCAGAGCTTTGAGCCGCAGAATATTCATGGAAATCCCTCCCCGAGATACAAGTGGCTCAAGCTAGAACCAATTCGGGTTAACGGCGCAACAACGAAATCAGGAGCCGTACATGTACACCCTTGACAGTCCGCATTTTCCCGCGAAACCCGAGCCTAATCGCGGCTTAACAGGCCTCAAATGGCAGGAAAAAGCTGCAAAAACCTTACAATACGCCCCAAAAACAGGCCACTTTGGCGGAAAAAGGCTCCATTGTTACATTACGGCAACAATGGGGCGCAAACTTTCCGTTTACGTCAAAATTAACGTAGCGGCACGCCCATTTTCGAGGCAGCTAATGCACCGGAAAGCATCTCCGCGCTGAGGGCGATTCTTGCCGCTCAGCCGGCGTCGCGAACCCTTGTCAAAGCCACCGATAGCTTCTCCTGCGCCTCGCGATATTCGGCGAGTTTTTCGCGCTCGGCTTCGACCACCTCTTCCGGCGCGTTGGCGACGAACTTTTCGTTGGAGAGCTTCTTGTGCAGGCGAGCGATCTCTTCGGTGACCTTCGCCAATTCCTTCTGCAGCCGCGCGGCCTCGGCCTGGAGGTCGATCAGGCTGCCGAGCGGCAGGCTTATCGTCGCCTCGTTGAGCACGATCTGGGCCGAGCCCTTTGGCGGCGCGTCGACCAACGCGATATCGCCGATGCGCGCCAGCCGCTTGATCGCCTGGGCGTGACGCTCAAGCCGCTCCTGCGTCAGCGTGTTGGCGCCGATCACCATCAGCGGCGCGATCGCTGCCGGCGGCACATTCATCTCCGAACGCACTGACCGGATGCCGGAGACAAGGTCGACCAGCCAGTTGATGTCGGCGGCAGCCTCCTCGTCCTCGAAGTCGGGCGACGGCCAGGCGGCATGACAAAGCAGCGAGGAGCGCTCCTTGCCCTCGCCAGCGGTCTGCGCCCACAGTTCTTCGGTCATGAACGGCATCATCGGATGCAGGAGCTTGTAGATCTCGTCGAGCACGAAGGCGACGCAGGCCCGGCTCTCGGCCTTGGCGGCCTCGTCCGTGCCCATGAACACCGGCTTCAGCAGTTCCAGGTACCAGTCGCAGAACAGGTTCCAGACGAAGCGATAGGCCGCGCCGGCCGCCTCGTTGAAACGATAGCTGGTGATGCCTTCGGTGACCGCGCGCGCCGCCCGCGTGAGTTCTGTGAGGATCCAGCGATTGACCGGCAGCTTGGCGTCGTTCAGCCAGAAATCGTCGTTGCGCGCAACCTCGTTCATCTCGGCGAAGCGCGTCGCGTTCCACAGCTTGGTGCCGAAATTGCGGTAGCCGGCGATGCGCGCCGGATCGAGCTTCACGTCGCGCCCTTGAGCCGCCATCACCGTCAACGTGAAGCGCAGCGCATCTGCGCCATATTCGTCGATCAGGTCGAGCGGATCGATGACGTTGCCTTTCGACTTCGACATCTTGGCGCCGTTCTTGTCGCGGACCAGCGCATGCACATAGACCGTGTGGAACGGCTCCTCGTCCATGAAGTGCAGGCCCATCATCATCATGCGGGCGACCCAGAAGAAGATGATGTCGAAGCCGGTCACCAGCACGTCGGTCTGGTAATAGGTCTTGAGCTCGGGCGTCTGGTCGGGCCAGCCGAGCGTCGAAAAGGGCCACAGCGCCGACGAGAACCAGGTGTCGAGAACGTCCTCGTCGCGGGTCAGGATCTCGCCCGGCTGAAAATTCTCGAGCTTGTCCTCGACCCAGGCCTTCCACGGCCCTTCCAACGCCAGGTAATATTCGACCGCCGCGGCCAGGGCCTCTTCCTCGGTCTTCTCGACGAAGACATGCCCGTCCGGCCCATACCAGGCCGGGATCTGGTGGCCCCACCAGAGCTGGCGCGAAATGCACCAGGGCTGGATGTTCTCCATCCAGTCGAAATAGGTCTTTTCCCAATTCTTCGGCACGAAGTTCGTGCGGCCCTCGCGCACCGAGGCGATCGCCGGCTTGGCGAGCTCGGCGGCGTTGACATACCACTGGTCGGTCAGGAACGGCTCGATCGGCACGCCGCCGCGGTCGCCATGCGGCACGGTGTGCCGGTGCGGCTCGATCTTGTCGAGGAACCCGCCCGCTTCCATCAGCTCGACGATCTTCTTGCGGGCAGCGAAGCGGTCGAGCCCGTCGAGCTCGTCCCAGACGGCCTGGCGCTCCGGCGTGACCTCGAGACCGGCGAGGAAATCCTCGTTGTCCTTGAGCTTGATGGCGGCTTCGGCCGTCAGGATGTTGATCGCCGGCAGCTTGTGACGCTTGCCGACCTCGAAATCGTTGAAGTCGTGCGCCGGCGTGATCTTGACCGCGCCGGAGCCCTTCTCCGGATCGGAATATTCGTCCGCCACGATCGGTATCTTGCGGCCGACGATGGGCAGCACGACCTTGCGCCCGACCAGATCGGTGAAGCGCTCGTCACCCGGATGCACGGCAACCGCCGTGTCGCCAAGCATCGTCTCGGGACGTGTCGTCGCGACCGTGATGAAGGTCTTCGGGTTCTCCGGGTCGAACGCTTCGCCTTCGATCGGGTAGCGGAAGTGCCAGAGATTGCCGTTGACCTCGTGCTGCTCGACCTCGAGGTCGGAAATGGCCGTCAGCAGCTTGGGGTCCCAGTTCACAAGGCGCTTGTCCTTGTAGATGAGGCCTTCCTTGTAGAGCGTGACGAAGACTTCCAGCACCGCCTTGGACAGGCCTTCGTCCATGGTGAAGCGTTCGCGCGACCAGTCGGCCGAGGCGCCGAGGCGCTTCAGCTGGTTGAAGATCGCGCCGCCGGATTCGGCCTTCCACTCCCAGACCTTCTCGATGAACTGCTCGCGCGTTAGATCGCGGCGGTGGACCTGCCTTTCCGTGAGCTGGCGCTCGACCACCATCTGCGTGGCGATGCCGGCGTGATCCATGCCGGGCTGCCAAAGCACGTTCTTGCCGCGCATGCGCTCGAAGCGCACCAAAATGTCCTGCAGCGTGTTGTTGAGCGCATGCCCCATATGCAGCGAGCCGGTGACGTTCGGCGGCGGGATGACGATGGTGAAAGCTTCCGCCCCTTCCTCCGCGCCGGCGCCGGCCCGGAAGGCGTCGGCCTCTTCCCAGATTTTGGCGATCTTCGGCTCGACGGTCTTGGCGTCGTAGGTCTTTTCAAGCATGGAGGAGGTCCGAACTGTCGGTAACAAGCGTCCGGTGTAAATCGGAAGGTCTTGGCCGAGTCAACCGCGAGAGCAGCAATCACTGCCACGGATAGGCCTGCCCTCGACCAGCGACAATCCCGGCCGAGCGGGAGCTACGCGCGCTCACTTGAGAGGCTTGACCAAGCCACCGCCCAAAGGCTGGCGCTTTTCAGCCTGCGTGTTGCGGCGGCTACTGCGCGCCGCGCGCCACGCGCTCGATCTCTTCGCGCACCAGCCTTTCGACCAGGGTCGGCAGGTTGTTGTCGAGCCAATCCTGCAGCATCGGCCGCAGCATTTCTTCGGCCATTTCATCGAAGCTCTTCTTGCCACGGCTTGCAAAGGCATCGGAAAGCTCGCCGAACGCTGCGGCAACCTGCCTGCCCGTGTGCTCGGAAAGGATCGCGGGACGGGACGGCTGAGCCTCAGGCGCGGAGGACTGGGGAGCGCCGGCATGTGCGACGGCTTCGACCGCGGGTTCTTCCTTGTCGATCTCGACCCGCGGCGCGGCTTCCGGAGCCCGGACAGCCGGCTTCGCTGTGACGGTGCTGCCTCCGGCCGCGGCGATTTCCCGCCGCCAATCGGCGACAATGGTCTCGGCGGTCTGCGGAGCGTTTGCAGCGGCGGGCCTGTTGGCGGCTGCCGGCTCGCTCGGCTCGGCCGCGCGCCTGGCACCAGTCTCCGCCGGCGCTGCCTTCACCGGCTCCGGGCGAGCCTCGGCGCGCGCAAGCAATGGATCGGTCGCTGCAAGCTGGGCCTGGACTTCCGCCAGCGTCGCCGGCTTGCGGGGACCGGCATCCGCATGCAGCTCGGAACGAAAGGTGTCGATCTCGACAGCGGGTACGGCCGCGGAGGGAATATTGACGACGGCCGGCTCCAGGTCCTGGCGCAGCTCACCGGCCTCGGCCGGCTGCTTGCGACCGGTATCGCTGTCCTCGATGATCCTTCGGATGGAAGCCAGTATCTCTTCCATGGAAGGTTCGCGCTGCGCGCTGCTTGCCGTCGCCATCGTCACATCCGCCGCCCTTGTGACCCATTACGCAATTCCGTTCCTGCCCGGGCCGGAATTCGAATCAGTGGAGACAGCGTAACCGACCGATCGCCATCCGAGAATCCCCAATCTGGGGACTCTTTGGATTTCAACAGATTAGGGGATTTCAACACAAAGCATGTCTCTCGAAAGTGGGAAACGGTTTCGGGATGAAGACATGCATAAATCAAAAACCTAAAGCGCATACGCGCTTCGGGCGATGCGCAGGCCCGGTCAGTCATCCGGAAAAGACAAACGCCGCGCATCCATGGGACGCGCGGCGTTTATCGACGCTGGATCGGAAATCAGCGCCCGTCGGGGGTGCGCAATCCGATCCACTTGTCCTTGACGGCGTTGTAATGCTCTTCCGGCCTGTATTTGGTGACCGCCAGGCCCAGGCGATCGACCGACAGCCGCCCCATCGCCGACAGGATGGCGTAGCTCGCCACCACCACGTCGCGCTCGGAGCTTGCCTGGTTGATCTTGGCGGTGATGACGGCGTTCTGCGCGTTCAACACGTCGAGCGTCGTGCGCTGGCCGACATTGCGCTCCTCGATGACGCCGTTCAGCGCCAGCTGCGCGGCGTCGATGACCTGCCTGTTGGCATCTACGCTTTCGCGCGCTGCGACATATTGCGTCCAGGCCGAGACCACGGCCTGGCGCACCTGGTCGCGGCTGACATCGACCTGGATGCGCGCCTCGCTGAGCGATTCCTTGTTCTGCCGCACAATCGCCGAGGTCCTGCCGCCCGAATAGATCGGAATGGTCAGAGTGGCGCCGATATTGGCGGAAGTCGAGCTACCGTTGGGACTGCTGGAGGAACCGGGAGAGGTGTGGCTGTAATTGTCCGAGATGCCGGCGGAGGCCGAAAGCTGGGGCAGCAGCGCACCTTCCGACGACTTCACCGAAAACGCCGCCGCATCGACGAGATGCTGCGTGGCAAGGATGGCCGGATGCTCGGCCGAGGCGACAGCCAGGGCGGATTCGAGATTGCCCGGCAGCAGCTTGCCCAGCGGCGAAGCCGCCTTCAGCTTGCCCGGCTCGTCGCCGACGATCTGGTGGTAGGTGGCGGCGCTCGCCAGAGCGGTCGCGCGGGCGGCGCTCAACTGCGCCACCGCCGTCGCCCGCGAGGCATCGGCCTGGGCGACGTCGGTGCGGGTGCCCTCGCCGACCTCGAAGCGCGAGCGGGCGGCGCGCGCCTGCTCGGTCAGGAACTGCAGGTTCTGCTCGGTCAGCACCGCGACCTGGCGGTCGCGAATCACGTCCATATAGGCGCTCGCCGCGTTGAACAGGATGTTCTCTTCGGTGTTGCGCAGGCTTTCGACCGAAGCCTTCACCTGCGATTCGGCGGCGGCGACATTGTTCTTGGTCTGAAAGCCGTCGAATAGCGTCTGGTTGATCTGCACGCCGAAGCTGCCGGTCGTCAGTCTCCTGCTGGTGCCAAATCCGTGCGTGTTGGTGTAGTCGATGTTGGCCGAACCAGTGACGGTCGGGCGCCAGCCCGACTTGGCGATGGCAACACCCTCATCGGTGACGCGCACGCCGGCGCGAGCAGCGTTGAGCTGCGAATTGTACTGGTAGGCTTTGGCGAGAGCGCCCGTAATGGTCTCGGCGGAGGCGGCCAGCGGCGAAAGCGCCGTCGCGGAAACGAGAATAGCTGCTAAAACTCTTTTGTGTCGGGGCGGCACGTTATTTCCCTCATTCGTTTACATGGGAACCACGCCACGTCAGCCTACCCTTACGGATCGACCGGCGCCGCGTTGTCTATCGTTCCCCCGCTGATAGGCTCCCGATAACTCACGGTTAACCAAATCAGCAACGATTGTCAGGCGCAAGCGATCATGACAGCGCCTTCGCTGCAAGGCAAAAACGCTCAGAATTCAAACGCGTGAGCACGTTCGAAGCCCGGTAGTGGCTTAATTGCCGCATTAAAGGCCCGTCTGCCGGTTACAACCCCCCCGGCCTTAAAAAACAGCCGGGCCACGCCAGAGTTGCCTTGTCCTTCCACCACAACCAGACGTCCATCTTCCGCAAGCTGGTCGAGCAGCGCCGGCGGCACTTCCTCGACGCTGCCACCAATGAAGATGACGTTGTAAGGCGCTTTAGCGGCATGCCCCTGCGGCAGCGGCCCGGTGATGACCGTGACATTCTGGCAGCCAAGGCTGGAAAGCGTGGATTTCGCGGTCTCCGCCAGCGCGGGATCGCTCTCCAACGCCACCACGGACCGGGCAAGCCTGGACAGCAATGCGGCGGAATAGCCGCTGCCGCAACCGACATCGAGCACCGAATCACTCGCATCGATCTCGGCCAGCTGCAAAAGCTTGGCGAGCGGCGACGGCTCCATCAGGTAGCGTGCGCCGCTGCCATTGGCGCCGTCCGAAATGCGGATGTCTTCGTCGATATAGGCCAGATCCCGCTGCCCGGGGCCGACAAACGCCTCGCGCGGGACGGTCAGCATCGCTTCGATCAGGGGCGCGCTGGTGACATCGGTGGTGCGGATCTGGCCGTCGACCATCTTCACGCGGCGTTCGGAAAAATCAGCGCTCATGTCCCAACAATCCGCTCCCCGCGCCAAACGCGCGGCTAAACTTCAACCGGAACCCCCGCTCCGGCGCGATTGCGCTGGAGCCCGCAAGCATCTGGAGGCCTCGCCCGGAATCGAACCGGGGTGCAAGGATTTGCAGTCCTCTGCGTAACCACTCCGCCACGAGGCCTCGCAATGCTCCCGGCGTTCCGAGCGAACTCATTATGTTGACGCTCAAAGGTCGTCAAGCGGCGCCGCGTCATTCCCGATGCTTTCGCATGGAACGGCCAAAGTGGTGATTACCAATCGGTTGTCGCGACTCCGGCATCGCCGTGGCGCAGCCGTCCCTGCCTCTCAGTCGGGTCGACGCCGACGTTCCCACCAGACGATGAAACGCCGCCGGTGGCGACGGATCATCGCGAATTCATAAGAAAGCACCAGGAGACCGAGCGGAATCATCCAGAAGCCGAGTATCGGCAGAAAGCCCAGAAGCCCGCCAAGGGTAAGCAGCATGCCGATGGCGATTCGCCAGCCGCGCGAGCGCGGCATGGTGAACTCGCGGCCGAAGATCGAAATCTTCCGTGCCGGTGCGTCGTCATCGTCCGCTGCGGTCATTCAAACCAATCCCATCCGCTGCCTAAGCCATGTCAAGGCGATCACCGGCCGCTTTGTTCCGTGCCGGTGTGAAGCCCTTCATATGTGGGCACGCCGAACGATGGCACAAATAGCCGCATCAAAAACTGGAGAAAAATTGCGAAATGCTGCTTTGCAAAGCCGAAAGGTGTTTGCTATAGGCTGCGCCACTCACGTCAGAGCCTCCGTTCCCCGGTAGCTCAGTGGTAGAGCAACCGGCTGTTAACCGGTTGGTCGCTGGTTCGAATCCGGCCCGGGGAGCCAACAATTCCAAGATCTTCAAAGTTTTTCAGAGCAGCCAAAATCGGCTGATCTGCGGTATATCTATACAACTCGACTTCGCTGGGTGCCGATCTACACCGGAACCGCTCGAAGGGTAGACTTGGCACCATGGATCGCGTTTTTGATAAGCGGATCGGCCTGCAGAGGGCGCATCGGCGATGGAATTTTCGTGCCCCCAGTCCAGACTTGGGGGATTCGCCCAGCCGGCAACCTGGCGACCGGTCGTAGTTCCCGGTCATAGATAGCTGTCGCGCCAAGTCACTATATATTATATATTAGCAATAGCTTGTATTTATGGGTCCACTGGCTGATAATATCGGTCGGGCATCTGAGGGCGTCCGATGCGTTGGCCCCTGTTCGTCATCGCGCTCATTATCGGCTTCATTCTCTGGGACCGTTTCGAGAACGACGGCACCTATACCGCTGAAGTCGAGCGAAGTTTCCGTAGCGCTGCGTTGCATATGCCTGGAGGCTTCGGGTGGAAGCCCCCAGCCATCACCGTCAATCGCGACGCGTTTAAACCCTGAACGCCGCGCAGAGTTGATGATAATCTCGATACCGATAGCAAGATTACGGTGACAGCGCGCCTTCCTTTTGCATCCAGCCACGGGCTGCTGAAATTCAGAAGCACTGGCTTGCTCGTTAGCCAACGACGTTAGGCCCAACGCAATGGGCATTCAGTCCAAATTGCTGCTCTTCACGACGCCAAATAACCTCGCGAAGGAAAGGCAGGGGCACATGGCGGGGAAGCGGGCGATTGCAGTCAAGGATTGGTCTTGCGCCATGAGTGACGAGATTGGCCGAGTGGTCTTGGCCATAAATTCGACCGAGGGTGAAACGACCTACGTCCTTATGACAATCTTCCAGGCGGCAAAAATGGCCCAGGAACTGCGGTCGCCGAAGATGGTGCCCCGATACGACATGTAGCCATCTCTGGCGAAAACACTGAGCAGCACAAAGCTGGCTGTCCCCTAATTGAGGAAAGGACCGCCCCCTCCCACCCAGCATGGGCCAAATTCCCATAGCCATTGTGCCGGCGAATTTTGCTTTGCGGCTTCACCGCCCTGCCTTAGCCTTCCTTCGCAACACCTCGCCTCCAAGCCGATAGCCGGACCTTTATGCCGTGCCCTTGAAAGCCGCCGCCCACATCGAGGCCATGTCCGCTTTCGCGCTGGCGAATTTCGGCGGCTATGACCGGGCGACGCTGGCGCAGAACGAGAGCGCCTTCCCGCCCAGCCTCAAGGCGATCGAGGCCGGGCGTGACGCCGTCGCGCGCAGCCATCTTTATCCGGACCCGGACTGGACCTTGCTGCGCGACGCGATCGCGAAAACCTATGGGGTCGAGCGCGACCTTGTCCTGTGCGGCGCCGGCTCGATGGAGCTGATCGCCTGCACCATTGCGGCCTTCGCCGGTCCCGGCGCCGACGTGCTCGCCACCAGCTACGCCTATAATTTTGCCGCCTCGGCGGCCGCGCGTGTCGGGGCGGCCTATGTCAAGGCGCAGGAGCGCGGTTTTGAGGTTTCTATCGACGCCATCCTTGCAGCTGTCACGCCGGCGACGCGCATCGTCTTCGTCTGCAATCCGGGCAACCCGACCGGCACGCGCATCAGAAACACCGAGCTGCTGCGCCTGCGCGCGGCACTGCCAGGCGACGCTCTCCTGATGATCGACCAGGCCTATGGCGAATTCGACGATCAGGATCCGCAGGCTGTTTTCGCGCTGGCCGGGCGCGGCGACACCGTCGTCCTGCGCAGTCTGTCCAAGGCATACGGACTGGCCGGCGCGCGCGTCGGCTGGGGGTTGTTCGCGCCCCAGATCGCCGCCGAAGTGCGCAAGATGCAGAACTCAAACCAGGTCTCGACGGTCAGCCTTGCCATGGCCGTCGCGGCCGTCGAGGACCAGGCCCATATGCGCGCGACGGTGGCGCGCACATCGGACATTCGCGACCGCTTCGCGCAAGGCTTGCGCGCCGCCGGCTACGAGGTCCCGGAAAGCCGGACGAATTTCGTCCTGGTGCGCTTTGCCGACACGGCGGCAGCGGCGGCAGCCGACAACGCCCTGCGTGGCGCCGACATCTTCGTGCGCGGCCTCGCCGGCTACGGCCTCACCGATTGCCTGCGCATCACGATCGGGCCGCAGGACGTCATGGATCGCACGCTGCGCGCGCTCACCGCCCTGCGCGGCCGGCAATGCTGGTAAGGGTTTTTATCCGATGAGATTCCAAGACGTGACGTCAGACATGCCGTATCTGCCCGCCCGCGATTTCATCGGCTATGGCGAGCGGCCTCCGCAGGCTGAGTGGCCCGGTGGCGCGAAGCTGGCGCTCAACATCGTCGTCAATTACGAGGAAGGCGCGGAATACTCGATCGGCGAAGGCGACGGTGTTTCCGAGACGATCCTGTCCGACCTTGCCGTGTCGCCCGCCGTGCCCGGCCTGCGCAACCGCAACATGGAATCGCTCTATGAATACGGCTCGCGCGTCGGCGTCTGGCGGCTGCTCTCGCTTTTCCGGGACAAGGGCGTCATCCCGACCTTCTACGTCGTCGGGCGCGCGCTGGAGCTAAACCCGGCTGCCGGCAAGGCGATCGCCGCGCTCGGCAGCGACATCGTCTGCCATGGCTGGCGCTGGATCGACTATGCGCCGCTCAGCGAAGAGGACGAGCGCCAGCACATCGCCATGACGGTGGATGCGGTCCGCAAGATCGCCGGCATCGATCCGCTCGGATGGTACACCGGCCGGCCAAGCCTTAACACCAGAAGGCTGGTCGTCGAGCATGGCGGCTTCCTGTTCGACTGCGACGACTACAATGACGACCTGCCCTATTTCGTCGATGTCGGCGGCAAGCGGCATCTGGTCGTGCCGCACAGCTTCGACAACAACGACAGCCGCTTTTCGCGAGGTTCGGGCCTGGAGACCGGCAGCCAGTTCTTCGACTATGTCAGCGACGGCGTCGACTGGCTGCTGACGGAAGGCGAGAAGACCCCGCGCATGATGACGGTGTCGCTGCATTGCCGGCTGGCTGCGCGCCCCGGCCGCATGATCGGCCTGGAGCGCTTCCTCGACAAGATCACCGCCAATCCCGATATCTGGGTCTGCCGCCGCTCCGACATCGCCCGCCATTGGCTGAGCCGCTTCGGCGGCTGAGGCGGCCGGCGGCAATCGCCGCCTGGCGGTCTCAGGCGACGGCTACCCTCACGACCGCAGCCGCTTGCCCTCCGGGTCGAAGGGCGGATGCGCGAGCAGCACCGCATCATGCGGCCTGCCCAGTATGGCGACGGTCACCTTGTCGCCGGCCTTGGCGGTTCCTGCCTTGACGTAGCCCATCGCCAGCGACTGCTCGACGAAATAGCCATAGGCTCCCGACGACACCTGGCCGATCGGCGTGCCGTCCGGCAGGAAGATCGGCTCGCCGCCGGTGGCGTCGGCATCCTTGGCCGAGACGGAAAGCATGATGAGCTCGTCCCGCGCCGGCTTTTCGGCAACGGCGAGATAGGCGTCGCGGTTGAGGAAGTCCTTGTCCGTCTTGATCAGCCTGTCGAGCTTGACCTCCTGCGGCCAGTATTCGGGCGAGTACTCGCGGCTCCAGCTGCCGTAACCCTTTTCGACGCGCAGCGACATCAGCGCCCGCGAGCCGACCGGCCCGGCGCCGACTTCCGCGCCCGCCTTGAGCAGCGCGCTGTAGAGCTCGACCTGGTCGGCGGCCTTGCAGTGCAGCTCCCAGCCGAGATCGCCGGTGAAGGAGACCCTGAGTGCCACGACATCAACGCCGGCCACGGTGATCTGGCGTGAGCGCATGAAGGGGAAGGCCTCGTTCGACAGGTCGTCATTGGTCAGCCGCTGCAGCAATTCGCGTGATTTCGGTCCAGCGACATTGAAGCCGCCGAGCTCCTCGGTGCGCGAGCGGAAGGTCGTGCCTTCCAGCAGCGGCACGGATTTGAAGAAGCGCTGATGAAAACGCTCGGCCATGCCCGAGCCGATCACCATGAACTCGTCCTCCGCCAGCCTGGTCACGGTGAAGTCGCCGGCGATGCCGCCGCGCTTGCCGATCAACGGCGTCAGGCAGGAGTTGCCGACCTTGGTCGGCATTCGGTTGGCGAAGAGCGCGTTCAGCCAGGCTTCCGCGCCCGGGCCCTTCACCTCGTATTTGGCGAAATTGGAGATGTCGATGATGCCGGCATGCTCGCGCAGCATGCGCGCCTCGCGACCCACCGGCCTCCACCAGTTCTGGCGCGTGAAGCCGACCGTCTCCTCGCGCGGCTCGCCTGCCGCGGCGAACCACAGCGGATGCTCCCAGCCGAAATTGAGGCCGAACACGGCGCCCATTTCCTTCTGCATGTCATAGACCGGCCGGGTACGCACCGGACGTCCGGCGGCGCGTTCCTCGTTCGGGAAATGGATCTTGAAACGGTGGCTGTACTGGTCCTGCACGCGCGCCTTGGTGAAGGCCTTGCCGGCCCAATGGCCGAAGCGCGCCATGTCCCAGCCGAACATGTCGAGCGAAGGCTCGCCCTCGATCATCCATTCGGCCGCGAGCTTGCCCATGCCGCCCGACTGCGAGAAGCCGGGAATGATGCCGTTGCAGCAGAAATAATTGCTGAGCTCCGGCACCGGCCCGAACAGCACCGCGCTGTCCGGCGACCAGATCATCGGGCCATTGATCACCTTCTTGACGCCGGCGGTGGCGGCGGCGGGGACACGCTGGACGGCGCGCATCATGTTTTCTTCGATGCGGTCGAGGTCGTCGGGAAACAGCTCGTGGCCGAAATCGAGCGGCGTGCCTTCCTCCGCCCAGAACTTCATGTTGCGCTCATAGGCGCCGATCAGCAGCCCCAAGCCCTCCTGGCGCAGATAATATTCGCCGTCGCGGTCGGCGACCGACGGCAGGCGCCGGCCCATGGAGGCGATTTCGGGAATGGTCTCGGTGACGAAATACTGGTGCTCGGTCGGGATCAGCGGCAGTTGCAGCCCGGCCATGGCGGCGACCTCCCTGCCCCACAGTCCAGCGGCGTTGACCACCCATTGCGTGCGGATGTCGCCCTTCGGCGTGCGCACGATCCAGCTGCCGTCCCCCTGCGCCTCCGTCGCCGTCACCGGCGTGAAGCGATGGATCTCGGCGCCGCGCTGGCGCGCGCCTGCGGCATAGGCCGCCGTCACGCCGGACGGATCGACATTGCCGCCCTCCGGCTCATACATGATGCAGCGAATGCCGTCGAAATCGACCAGCGGATGCAGCCGCTCCGCCTCGTCGCGGCCGACCTCGTAGAAATTCATCTTGTAGCGACGCGCCTTGGCTTCCTGGAGCCGCAACTGATGCTCGCGCGCCTCGGTCTGTGCGAGATAGAGCGAGCCCGGCTGGAAGATGCCGCAGCCCTGGCCGGTCTCGGCCTCCAGCTCCTTGTAGAGCGCCATCGTGTAATGCTGCAGCCGGCTGATGTTGGTGGAATCATGCAGGCCGTGGATGTTGGCCGCGGCGTGCCAGGTCGAACCGGAGGTCAGCTCGCTGCGCTCCAGAAGCACGACATCCGTCCAGCCGAACTTGGCGAGATGATAAAGGATCGAGCAGCCGATCAGGCCGCCGCCAATGACGACGGCTTGTGCATGAGTACGCATAGTTGAGCTTTCTTCCCTTTGTTCGGCGACTTGCTTCGCGCTCTTGGCAGCGTTTTGGGATTTCATTTAGCTGACTGATCGATCGCAGTCGCGGGTGAATTCAGGGGCACAAACGCGCCCCTGAATTGGCGCTTGAGCTGCCAGTCTAGGCCTTGTCCAGCCAGACCTTGTCCAGCTGCAGTTCGAATGTCTGGTGCATGCCGAGGTTCTTCACATAGGTGGCGTGGTGGCGGTAGAGCGAGCGCCAGAACGCCTGAACCAGAATGCCGGAGTCCTGCAGGATGAACTCCACCTCCTTCATCAGCTCCTTGCGCTTGGCCGGGTCGGCGACGGCCATCGCCTCGTTGAGCTTCTTGTCGAACTCTGGATTGGAATAGCCGGACTCGTTCCACGCCTCGCCGCTGCGATAGGCGATCGCCAACACCTGCACGCCCAGCGGCCGCATGCCCCAGTCGGTGGTCGACCACGGATATTTCGTCCAGTCGTTCCAGAACGAAGAGCCCGGGATGATGGTGCGCTTGACCTTGAAGCCGGCGTCGCGCATCTGCGCGGCAACGACGTCGGCCGGGTCCTTCACATAATCCGCATCGTAGGAGATGAGCTCGAACTCGTGGTCCGTCTGGCCGGCCTCGGCCATCAGGGCCTTGGCCTTGGCCAGGTCGCGCGGAACCTTGGGCAGCTCGTAATATTCCGGATGGATTGGGCAGACATGGTGGTTTTCGGCGACCTGGCCCAAGCCGCTATAGCCGAGCTTCAGCACGGTTTCATTGTCGACCGCCAGCTGGATGGCGTTGCGGACCCGCTTGTCGTCGTAAGGCTTGTTGGTCACGTTGGTGCGCAGCACGATCGTGCCGGCGGTGACCACCTGCTCCTTGACCAGTCCCATGCTGTCATAGAGATCGACGGTGCCGCCGACCGTCTGATAGTTGCAGTCGATCTCGCCGGCCTCGAAGGCGCTGCCGATGGCGGGGTTGGAGGCGTCCGATCCATAGTCGACCCAGTCGACGCCGTCGAGATAGGGCTCGCCGCCGAACCAGGTGAAGTCCTTGCGCCGCCTCACCGAAGCCGACTCGCCGACCTTGTAGGAGATCAGCTCATAGGGGCCGGTGCCTGGTGTCTTCAGCATGTCGGCGCCGTTCTTGTCGAAGTCGCGATGCACGATGACCGCCGGATAGTCGGAAAAGCCGGGGATGATGGTGACGTCCGACTGGCGGCATTTCAACTTCACCGTATGGTCGTCGACCTTGGTGATTGCGCCGGCGGCGGCCTTCTTGGTGGCGGGATCGATCAGCGAGCTCATGCGGCCGGCCATCGAATTGCCTTCGGCCGTCTTATCGCACCAGCGTTCGATGTTGTAGACGATGTCGTCGGCATTGAAGTCGTCGCCGTTCGACCATTTCACCCCCTTGCGCAGATGCAGCGTGTATTCGGTGGCGTCGTCGCTCACCTCCCAGCTCTCGACCAGATGGCCCTCGAAGGTGAAGTCTGTGGTGTAGCGGATCATGTAGTCGTTGCACTGGCGCATGACATTGGCGATTTCCGACCAGTCCCAGGCGCGCGGATCCTTCATGTCCTTGATGATCATCTGCATCTTCAGGATGCCGCCCTTCTTGCCGGGCACGAGCGCGGCGGCCTTGACCGGCTCAATCCCTGCCATCGAATAGGCGAGCGCCGTGGAAGCGCCCATCACGCTTGCCATGGCCAGGAATTCGCGGCGGTCCATTCCGCCCTTTTTGACTTCGGCTGCGTAGCTTTCGATGACCGCCGGGACGCGGTCACCGTTGCTCTTGAACATTGTCATCGTTGTTCTCCGGTTCAGGGCTTTTTGCCCGTTGCATTCCCCTTGCGGCACGCATGTTAGGGGCGATGCAAAAATCCCGGAAGGGCTCGGCCCTTCACAAACCGCAGAAAACCGGCCGTTGAGGCCTAAAAAAACAATGCCATTGGCGCGCCAATTTTTTGAGGCTGAAACCGGTGCTGGAGCAATTCCAGGAAAAGTGGGTAACGGTTTTCCGTCCGGAATTGCGTCAAACTCTAAGGTCGCGCGGCGTCCTCCCTGGCCCTGGACAGGATCCATTCCCTGACCGTGCGTGCGATATTTCCCTTCGAAAGCTGGCTCTCGGTCAGGTAGTAATTCCAGGGACTTGGCGGCCGCACGGGGAACGGCTCGACCAGCAGCCCGCGATGCATGTAGGCGTGTGAGAGAGAACGCTGCGTGGCGACCAGGCCCGCGCCCATGGCGGCCAGTTCGAGCGCGATGTTGGAGGCGTTGGTCGACAGGCCCTTGTCGTGATCCTCCATGTCGACCCCGAGCGCCTCGGTGACCACCTGCCAGTATTCCTGGCGGCCATGCACGAAGATCCAGTCCACCTTGAGCATGTCCTGCGGCGTCTTCAGAGCATGCTCGCCTTCGAGCATGCTCGGGGCACAAAGCAGGACCAGCTCGTCGTTCCAGAGCGGGATCGCCGAAGGCGGCCGGTCGTCGAAGCGCCGCGTCGAAATGGTGATGTCGGCGATCTGCTCGCTCAAGTCTTCCCAGATCGTGCCGTGCAGCACGATCTCGATCTCCGGATGCTTCTTGCGGAACGCGGCCATGCAGCCGGCCAGCCAGTTCTCGGCCAGGCTCATCGGGCAGGAAACCACCACGGTGCGGTTGCGCGAGGACGCGACGATCGCCTCGGTCGCCTGGTCGATCTGGTCGAGCGCCTGGCGCAATGTCGGCAGGAACGCCTCCCCCATCTCGGTCAGCTTCAAGCTGCGCGGATAGCGGATGAAGAGCTGCCGGCCGATATAGTGTTCGAGCGCGCGCACATGCGTGCTGACCGCGGCTTGCGTATAACCCAGTTCCTTGGCAGCCGTGGTGAAACTCAAATGGCGGGCAGAACTCTCGAACGAGCGGATATAGTTCAAGGGGGGTGGCGGCTTCATCCCGGTCTCCAGCTGCGTAGTGTCCATAGCTATCGCATGGGCGACCGGCCGTTCAATCGCAGACAAGCGACATGGCATCAATATTTTTGGCCAAAGGCGCCAAACTAATCGCGTGCCTGCGCGATGAACCCAATTTAATGATGTTGTGAGAAGACAGGGGAGATAAGCGCGTGGCTGTGCCGTCATACCGGCGTGAGGGGCCTGTCGTCAGTTCCGATACGTTCGCCCGCCTTGCCGATTTCGTGCTGCGGCGTCCCGCTTCCGTCTTCCCTACAGCGGTGCTGCAGCAGGCACGCTACCTTCTGCTCGACACGCTGGGCATCGCCGTCGCCGCCGGACCGATGGAAGCAGGCCGGATTGCCCGCGACACGGCCGTGCTTCTCTATGGTTCGAACGATCCGCAATATTCGGCCCGCATGCTGTTCGATGGGCGCCGCGCCAGCATTGCCGGCGCGGCCTACGCCGTCGCCACGCAGACAGACAATCTCGACGGTCACGATGGCTATAGCCCCACCAGGGGCCATATCGGCGTCGCGGTGGTGCCGGCGCTTGCCGCGCTCGCGGAGGCGCGGCCCGATCTTACCGGACCGGAAGCGCTGGCGTCCCTGGTCGTTGGCTACGAAGTCGCCGGCCGGGCCGGCATCGCCTTGCATGCGACGGTGAGCGACTATCACACCTCGGGTGCCTGGAATGCATTGGGCGTGGCGGCGATCGCGGCGCGGCTGCGGCGGCTCGACGAAACGCAGTTGCGCGAGGCGCTGGGCATTGCCGAGTATCACGGCCCGCGCAGCCAGATGATGCGCGAGATCGCCACGCCGACCATGCTGCATGACGGCTCGGGCCCCGGCGCCCTTATCGGCCTTTCGGCGGCGGTGCTGGCCGAACGCGGCTTCACCGGCGCGCCGGCGATCACCGTCGAAGCGCCGGAGGTTGCGACGCATTGGCAGGATCTCGGCGTGTTCTGGCAATCATTGCATCAGTATGTGAAGCCTTATCCGATCTGCCGCTGGGCGCATGCGGCGATCGACGCGGTGCGCGGGCTTTGCCTGGTGCACAATCTCGGCGCCTCCGACATCGCCCATGTCCAGGTCAACAGCTTCCACTATGCCGCCACGCTGTTCGAAGGTATGCCGGACACAACCTCGAAGGCGCAGTACAGCCTCCGCTTCGCCGTCGCGACCTTCATCATCCACCGGCGCATCGGGCTGGAGCATATTTCCGGCGTCGGGCTCGCCGATCCGGCGGTCGCCGATATGCTCACCCGCATCAGCGTGACCGAGACAGAGCGCCACAGCGCCCGCTTCCCGGCCGGCCGCTGGGCCGACGTCATCATCATGACCAATGATGGACGCGTGTTGATGTCGGGCGACGTGCATGCGCGCGGCGGCCCGGAAGCGACGATGTCGAAGCAGGACGTCGAGGCCAAATACATGGAGTTCGCCGCGCCCGTGCTCGGATCCGGCCGCGCCGCGGCGATCCGCGACGCGGTGCTTTCGCTCGACGACCGCGACAGCCGCTTCTCCGATCTCTCGGCGCTGCTCTACGATCCTCCCAAGATTTCGAGCTAAGCCCGCAATGCCCCTCAGGCTCCTGAAATACGGTCTCAGTCGGGACTATCCGGTCAGCGGCGACATCCCGGCAACGCCGGAGCTGAAGCCGGCCTACGACGTCGTCATCATCGGCGGCGGCGGGCATGGACTGTCCTGCGCGCATCATCTTGCAAAGTATCACGGCATCAAGAGCGTCGCCGTGCTGGAAAAAGGCTATCTTGCTGGCGGCAACACGGCGCGCAACACCACCACCATCCGCTCCAACTACATCACCCCGGAAGGCATCGCCTTCTACAAGGAGGGCGTCGAGCTCTTCGAGCGGCTGTCGCAAGAGCTCGACTTCAACGTCATGTTCTCGCAGCGCGGGCAGCTGACGCTTGCGCATACCGAGGCGACGATGCGCAGCTTCCATATGCGCGCCGAGATGGGCAAGCATATGGGCACGCGCACCGAGGTCGTCGACCAGAAGGGCGTCGCGGAGCTCTGTCCGCTGCTGAACATGGACTATGGCGGCCCGCTCGAAATTCTCGGCGGGCTCTGGCATGCCGACGGCGGAACGGCGCGCCACGATGCCGTCGCCTGGGGCTACGCCGCCCAGGCATCGCGACGTGGCGTCGAGATCCACCAGCGCACCGAGGTCGAAGGCTTCGAGGTCGTCGGCGATCGCGTCCAGGCCGTCAACACGAACCGGGGCCGCATCGCCTGCGGCCAGGTGCTGATCGCCACCGGCGGCATGAATTACGACGTGGCGCTGATGGCCGGCGTCGAGCTTCCCATCCGCTGCTATCCGCTCCAAGCGATGGTGACCCAGCCTCTGAAACCATGGCTGCACACGCTGGTCTCATCGGTCTCGCTGCACACCTATCTCGTCCAGTCTTCGCGCGGCGAGGTCGTCATCGGCGGCGGCTCGGACCCCTACCAGCTCTATTCGACGCGCTCGACGCTCGACATGAAGGAGCATCTCGCCGAAGGCGCCGTCCACCTCTTTCCTTTCCTGCAGGGCGTGCGCCTGCTGAGGCAATGGGCCGGCATCACCGACATGACGCCGGACTACAGCCCGATCATGGGCGCCAGCCCGCTTGCCAATCTGTGGCTCGACTGCGGCTGGGGCACCTGGGGCTTCAAGGCGACTCCCGTCGCCGGCAAGCGCATGGCGCAGACGATCGCCGAGGGCCGCGTGCCCGACATCCTGAAACCATTTGCATTGGAGCGGTTCGAAACCTTCCGGCTGCTCAATGAAATGGGCGCCACCGCCGCGAGCCACTGACCGATGAAACTGCTCACCTGCCCCATGAACGGCTCGCGCAACATCGACGAGTTCCAGTCCTTCGGACCAGTGCGCGCAAGGCCCGATCCGAACGCAACCGCCGACAGGGATTGGTCGCGGCACCTGTTCCGCGCCGAAAACCGCAAGGGCATCGTTGTCGAGTGGTGGCGGCACGTGCCGAGCAACTATTTCTTCCTGGCCGAGCGCGATCTGGTCAGCAACGAGATCATCCGCACCTTCGACGCTTCGCAACTGCGGGACCGCGCATGAACCGGCTGCCCGCCCCTTTCGGAAGCCGCATCGATCGGAGCCGCCGCATCCGCTTCACCTTCGAAGGCAAGACTTTTGAAGGCTATGAAGGCGACAGCATCGCCAGCGCGCTTGCCGCATCCGACCAATGGGTGCTGTCGCGCTCGTTCAAATACCACCGTCCGCGCGGCATCCTGTCGATGACCGGAGCCGACGCCAACGCGCTGGTGCAACTGCCGTTCGAGCCGAACGCCGCCGCCGAGCGCACGCCGATCAGCGAAGGGCTGCGGGTCAGCGCCCAGAACGTCAACGGCTCGCTCGATCGCGACCGCGACGCCGTCATGGACAGGTTCGGCCGCTTCCTGCCGGTCGGCTTCTACTACCGCACCTTCATGGGTCCGCGCCGCGACAGCTGGCTGAAATTCTGGG
Source organism: Mesorhizobium sp. M2A.F.Ca.ET.043.05.1.1 (assembly GCF_003952445.1). Classification (NCBI taxonomy): domain Bacteria; kingdom Pseudomonadati; phylum Pseudomonadota; class Alphaproteobacteria; order Hyphomicrobiales; family Phyllobacteriaceae; genus Mesorhizobium; species Mesorhizobium sp. M2A.F.Ca.ET.043.05.1.1. Next base: position 1,089,138 of record NZ_CP034446.1, on the reverse strand, counting down.
AGCCTATGATCCGCCGCAAGGCGGGCCTCGGCGTGGTCGATACCAAGGCGCCGCACCGGCATTTCGACAAGACGCATCTGCATTGCGACGTGCTCGTCGTCGGCGCCGGCCCGACGGGACTGAGCGCCGCGATTGCCGCCGCGGATGCCGGCGCCGACGTGGTGCTGTGCGACGAGAATCCCGAGATCGGCGGCGTGCTGAGCTATGGCCGCTACGATCCGGCCGTCCTCTCCGGCCTGTCGTCACGGCTCGCATCGCTGCCCAATCTCAAGCTGCTGACCGGCACCGTCTGCAACGGCTGGTACGAGGACAACTGGCTGCCGCTGATCGAGGGCAACCGCCTCCATCGGACACGCGCCCGCGAGGTGATCCTCGCGACGGGCGCGATCGAGCAGCCGGCCGTCTTCCGCAACAACGACCTGCCGGGGATCATGCTCGGCGGAGCCGCGCAGCGCCTGATCCGCCACTATGGCGTGCGGCCTGGTCACAGTGCCGTGGTGCTGGCCGCCCATGACGACGGCTACCGGACGGCGCTCGATCTTCTGGACGCCGGCGTGTCGGTCGTCGAGCTTGTCGATCCGAGATCTGCCGGCGAGCCCGGTCCGTTGGAATCCGAACTCCGCGGCAAGGGCGTCGCCATCCGCAAAGGCGTGACTATCGAGGCGGCGGAAGGCACGGTCGGAAATCGCAACCTCGCCCGCGTCCGTCTCGGCGGAAGCTGGATCGCCTGCGACCTGCTGACGGTTTCGATCGGCAGCGCCCCGGCATGGCAATTGCCGTGTCAGGCCGGCGGCAAGGTCGGCTACGACGCCGCCACGCAGATGATGACGATTATGCTGCCGGAAGGTCCGGTCCATCTCGCCGGCGCCGTTGCCGGCACGGACGAGATCGAGGATGCCATCGCCAGCGGCCGGCGCGCGGCGTCGGCCGCGCTCTCGAGACTCGGCCATGCGGTTGCCGATGAGCCTCCGGCGGCCAGCCCAAAAGTCGCCCGGCCACGCTATGTGCAACCGATCGTCGCCGATGCCAAGGGACGCGACTTCGTCGATTTCGACGAGGATCTGCAGGTCAAGGATCTGCAGAACGCCACCAAGGAGGGCTATCGCGAGATCGAGCTGGTCAAGCGCTTCACCACTGTCGGCATGGGCCCGAGCCAGGGACGTCACTCGGCCTTGGCGACCGCCCGGATCGTCGCCGAGGCAACCGGCCGGGCGATCGGCGAGATCGGCATCACCACGGCGCGTCCTCCCGTGGGGCCGGAAACGCTCGGCGTACTTGCCGGCCATCACGAAGTTCCGGAGCGCCGCACGGCGCTGCATGCGCGGCACCTGGCGCTGAACGCCGCGATGAGGCCGGTCGGCGCATGGTGGCGGCCTTATCACTATGGTGACGCAAGCAGCGCCGAGGAAGCCGTTCACGAGGAAATCATGGCGGTGCGCGAAGGCGTCGGCCTGCTCGACGTCTCGACGCTCGGCAAGCTGGAGATCCGCGGGCCGGACGCCGGCGAGTTCCTCGACCGGCTCTACACGATGGCGCACGCCAACCAGCCTGTCGGTCGCGTCCGCTACTGCCTGATGCTCAACGAGATGGGCTCGGTGGTCGACGATGGCGTCGCCTACCGGATGACGCAGGATCAGTTCTATGTGACGGCGACCACCGGCGCCGTCGCGCGTGTCTATGCCGACATGCTTTTCTGGAATGCCGACTGGCGCCTGAAGGTCGACGTGCTCAACCTCACCGGCGCGTTCTGCGGCCTCAACGTCACCGGGCCCAAGGCGCGCCAGGTGCTCGAAACGCTGGAGAGCGACATCGATTTCAGCCGCGACGCCTTCCCTTATCTCAGCGGCCGCGAAGGCACAGTCGCCGGGGTGCCGGTCCGCGTGATGCGCATCGGCTTCACGGGCGAGCTCAGCTACGAACTGCATTGTCCCTCGAGCCTGGCACCCAGCCTCTGGGACGCGGTGATGGCCGCGGGCAAGCCGCACGGCCTACGCCCCTATGGGCTGGAAGCGTCGCGCATCTTGCGCCTGGAGAAAGGCCATATCCTGATCGGCCAGGACACGGATGCGATCACCACCCCGGACGAGCTGGGCTTCGGCTGGGCGGTCTCGAAGAAGAAGCCGTTCTTCGTCGGCAAGCGCTCCATCGAGATGCGCGCAAGGCTCGGCCAGACCCGCAAGCTGGTCGGGCTGCAATTCCCCGCCGGCGCCAGCAACATCCCCGGCGAAAGCTGCCTGGTGCTGCGCAATGGCGCTCCCGTCGGCCAGATCACGTCGGTCGGATATTCGCCGTCGCTCGGGCGCCACATCGCGCTCGCCTATGTCCATGTCGACGACCAGGCGGAAGGCAGCCGCGTGATGGTGAAGTGCCGCAACGGCGAGTTGGTCGAGGCGCCTGTCGTCGCCCACGCCTTCTTCGACCCGACCAACGCGCGGCAGGAGATCTAGATGGCCGCCGGCGCAGCGACTCGCATTTGTCCTTTCATGCCCGGCGGCGCGGCCGACGGCACGACGCTGATTTCCGGCGCGGTCGCGCTGAGCGATCTTACAGACAAGCCGCGCTTCGGCCTGAAAGGCGGCGGCAGTGCCGCCTGGCTCGGCCAGCACGGCATTCCCCTCCCCCCAGTCAACCGCATCGGCGAGCATCGCGGTATGAGGGTCCTTCGGCTCGGCAACGAGGACATCCTGCTCCTCGCGGAGGACGCCGCGGAAACTCTCGCCGATGTCAAAGCCATCTGGCAGGCCGCCCCGGCGCCGAAAGGCTACTCGTCATGGCGCGAGGAAGGCTGGGCATGGATGCGGCTTTCCGGCCCCCGCCTCGCCGAAGCGATGTGCAGTCTTTGCGCGCTGGACCTGAGATCGCAAAAATTCGGCGCCGACGATATCGCGCAAACCCGCGTCGGCCATGTCGAGGCCGTGACGTTTCGTTCGCCGGCAGGTTTCGACATACTCTTCGACATCACGGCTTCGGCCTACTTCGCCCGCGCTGTCGCGGCGGTGGCCGGCCACACAGCATAGAGGATAGTCATGACCCGCCCGCAAGGAACCATCGCCCCCATCCTGACACCGTTCGAAGACGACGGCCGCATCGCGCGCGATCTCTGGATCTCCCACGCCAAATGGGTGCTCGGCCAGGGCGCGCATTTCCTCTCGCCCTTCGGCACGACGGGCGAAGCGCTGTCAGTTTCGTTGCGTGAGCGCATGCAGGCGCTGGAATGGCTGGTCGAGGCCGGCATCGCGTCCGACCGGCTGATGCCCGGCACTGGTGTGACCGCGCTTCCCGAAACGGTCGAATTGTCGGCGCATGCCGTCGGCCTCGGCTGCGCCGCGGTCATGGTGCTGCCGTCCTTCTTCTACACCGGCGCCGGCGACAATGGTCAGGCGCGCTATTACAGCGAACTGATCGAGAAGGTGGCGAAGCCATCAATGCGCATGATCCTCTATCACATCCCGCAGAATTCCGGCGTGCCGGTCAGCCCGGCGCTGACAGCCAGACTGAGCAAGGCCTTTCCGGACACGGTCGTCGCCTACAAGGACAGCGCCGGCGACTGGAACAACACCGCCGCCGTCATCGCCGCCGCGCCCGATATCTCCGTGTTCCCAAGCTCGGAGGCGCAACTCACCAAGGGTCTCGCGAGCGGCGCGGCCGGCTGCATCTCGGCCACGGTCAATCTGAACGCCGCCGCCATCCGCCGCCTCTACGACGCGGCCCGCAAAGGCGAGGACGTCGCCGAGGCGGATGCAGCCGTCAAGGCGTTCCGCAAGGTGATCCAGGATGCCGGGCTGATCCCGGCGATGAAGGCGGTGCTTGCGGTCAAGTCCGGCGACCGGCGCTGGCTGAACCTGCGCGCGCCGCATGAGAATGCGACGCTGGAAAACGGCCAGGCGCTGATTGCGGCGCTGGGCAGCGCCGCCAACCATATCGGCCGCAATTGAGGTCGCGATGTCGGCGCGCCCAACAATCATCCTGCACACCGACAAGCCGGCGGGCGCGCTTGCCGTGCTCGCCGAGACGCATCCGGACCTCGAAGTCCATGCCTGCGATACCTATGCCGGCCTCCCAGCCCTGATCGAACAGACCGCTGCCGAGGTGGTCTATTCAATCCGCTTCGACGGCACGCCGCGCTATCCGCGCCAGGCGTTGACCGAGAGCCCGACGGTGAAATGGATATCGATCGGCGGTTCCGGCACCGACCATCTCGGGCGGTGGGACCCTACGCGCGTGACGGTGACGAACTCGGCCGGCGTCGCCGCCGGCATGCTCGCCGAATATGCGCTCGGCGCCATGCTCTCCTCCTCGCTCGACCTGCGCGGCTTCGAGCGTCGCCAGCAGGCCCGCCAATGGGACGGCGGCCGCGTCGAGCCGATCGAGGGCAAGACCGTCCTCATTGTCGGCCTCGGCAAGACCGGCGAGGCCGTCGCACGCCGTTCGCAGGCGATGGGCATGCGCACGCTCGGCATCCGCGCGCGGCCGAAACCGATGCCTTCGCTCGACGAGGTACATGGTCCCGATGCGCTGCTGGCATTGGTAGGCCGCGCCGATTTCATCGTCTGCTGCGTGCCTCTGCTGCCGACCACGCGCGGTCTGCTTGGCGAGGCCGCGTTCGCCGCGATGAAGGCGACCGCCGTGCTCATCGACATTTCGCGCGGCGGCGTCGTCGAGGAAGCCGCATTGCTGCGCGCGCTCGACAGCGGGCGGATCAAGGGCGCGGCGCTCGACGTATTCACGACCGAGCCGCTGCCGGCCGAGCATCCGCTCTGGAGCTACGACAACGTCGTCGTCACGCCGCATTGCGCGGCGGCCTATGACGGCTGGGACATCAAGTCGGTGCGCATGTTCGCCGACAATCTGGCGCGCTACCGCAAAGGCCAGCCGCTGGAGAATATGGTCAATCCGGAACGCGGGTACTGAACCCGAGAGGAAATAAACCGATGTCACAGGACAGGCGCGGCGGCGGTCGCCGATCGAGGCTCGGACGCAGCGGCGGCGGCATCGCGCAACTGCCGTGGCAGAGCGTGAGAAACCCCTATCCCCCGATGCAGCTTCTCGACGAAGAGCGCATGGAGCAGCTGCACAAGACGTCGATGCGCATCCTGTCGGAGCTCGGCATCCGCGTCATGAGCGAAAAGGTGATGGACCTATTCGCCAAGGCCGGCGCCATTGTCGACCGCGATAGCAACACCATCCGCATCGACGAGAGCATCGTCACCGAGGCCCTGCGCAACGTTCCCTCGTCCTTCACGCTGACCAGCCGCAACCCCGACAAGCAAGTCCATTTCGGCGGCAATTCGCTGGTCTTCGGCCTGGTCGCCGGTCCGCCCAATGTGCATGACCGCCTCAACGGCCGGCGTCCAGGCAACCTGCCCGACTATCAGAACTTCATCCGGCTGGCGCACCACTTCAATGCCATCCACATCATCGGCAACCAGGTGGTGGCGCCGATCGAGCTGCCGGCCAATTCCCGCCATCTCGACACCTATCACGCCAATCTGACGCTGAGCGATCTCTCCTTCCACTGCACCGCGATTGGCCGCGCCAGGGCGATGGACGGCATCAACATGATGGCGATCGCGCGCGGCATCTCCGTCGAGGAGATGCGCGCTTCGCCGGGCGTGACCACGATCATCTCGATCAACTCGCCGCGCCTCTTCGACGATGCGATGGCCGAAGGCCTGATCGCCATGGCCGAGCATGGCCAGCCAGTAACAGTCACGCCCTTCACACTGATGGGCGCGATGACGCCGGTGACGCTTGCCGCAGCGCTCTGCCAGCAGAACGCCGAGGCGCTGTTCGGCGTGACGCTGACACAGCTCGTCAATCCCGGCACGCCGGTGATGTACGGCGCCTTCACCTCCAATGTCGACATGAAGTCGGGCGCGCCCGCCTTCGGCACGCCGGAAAACGCCAAGGCCAACATCATCGCGGGGCAGTTGGCGCGGCGCTACAATTTGCCCTATCGCACCTCCAACGCGAACGCCTCCAACGTCGTCGATCTGCAGGCGGCCTACGAGACCGAGATGGCGACCTGGGGCGCGGTGCTGGGCGGCGCCAATCTCATCTACCACGCGGCCGGCTGGCTGGAGGGTGGCCTGACCGCGTCCTACGAGAAGCTCGTGCTCGACGTCGAGATCCTGCAGAACATGATGGAGTTCCTGCGGCCGCTGCCGTTCCAGGAGGACGACCTCGGCTTCGAGGCGATCAAGTCAGTGCCGGCCGGCGGTCATTTCTTCGGCGCCGAGCACACCATGTCGCGCTACACCACCGCCTTCTACCAGCCGATGCTCTCCAACTGGCAGAATTACGGCGCCTGGCAGGAAGCCGGCGGCAAGGACGCGCTGGAGCGCGCGACCGAGCTCTGGCAGCAGGCCCTGCACGACTACGAGGAACCGGTGACGGACCCCGCGATACGCGAGGAGCTCGACGCCTATGTGGCGCGCCGCCGCGAAGAGATTGCGGCGAATCCAGAAGCTTAGGAAACCCATCTAATGCCTTATGATCTCGTCATTCGCCACGCGACGCTGATCGCCGGCGACGGTTTGAAACCATTCGAAGCCGACATCGCGGTCACCGGTGACCGGATCACGGCGATCGGTCGGCTGGACGATGCTCAGGGCGTCGAGGAGATCGACGCCAAGGGCAGGGTGATCGCGCCGGGCTTCATCGACGTGCACACGCATGACGATGGCGCGCTGTTAGCCCCGCGCGGCATGGACCCGAAGATCAGCCAGGGCGTGACGACGGTGATTGCCGGCAATTGCGGCGTCAGCCTCGCGCCGCTGCTGCTCGACAAGACTCCGCCGCCGCCCTTCACGCTGGTCGGCGGCCGCGAGAATTTTCGCTTCGACCGCTTTCCCGACTATGTCGCTGAGCTGAAGCGCCGCGGCATTGCCACCAACGCCGCCCTGCTCGTCGGCCACACCACCTTGCGCCAGCGCTGCATGCCGGTTACCGACCGGCCGGCCAATGAAGGGGAAACGGCGGCAATGCAGGAAGCCGTCGCCGAGGCGATGGCGGAAGGCGCCTTCGGCCTCAGCACCGGGCTCGACTACCCGCCGGCCGTCAACTCCTCGACCGACGAGGTCAAGGCTTTGGCCGCCACGGCGGCAGGCCTGGGTGGTCCCTATGTCACCCATACGCGCAACTATTTCGAGACGATGGACGAAGCGATCGAGGAAGCGATCGACATTGCCGATCACGCCGGCGGCAAGCTCTTCATCTCGCACCACCAGTGCACCGGCCGCGCCAATTTCGGCAAGAGCCGGCCCTCGCTGGAGCGCATCGACCGGGCGCGCGAGACGATAGACATCGGCATGGATGTCTATCCCTATGCCGCGAGTTCCACGGTGCTGCGCCTGGAGCGCTGCGACACCGGCCTGAAGATCCTGATCACCTGGTCCGATCCGCATCCGGAGATGGCGAGGCGCGAGATCGCCGACATCGCGCGCGAATGGAACTGCACCGAGCGCGAGGCCGGCCAGCGCCTGCTGCCGGCGGGCGCGGTCTATTTCCAGCTCGACGAGGACGACGTCCGCAACATCATCGCCCATCCGCGCACCATGATCGGCTCCGACGGCCTGCCGCATGATATCCACCCGCATCCGCGCCTATGGGGCACGTTTCCTCGCGTGCTCGGGCACTACGCGCGTGACGTCGGGTTGCTCACCTTGGAAGAGGCCGTGTTCCGCATGACCGGGCTGCCCGCGAAGGAATTCGGCATCGCGCAACGCGGACTGCTGGCCGAAGGCAACTTCGCCGACCTCGTCGTCTTCGACCCCGAGACGATCATCGACACCGCCACCTTCGAGGAACCGCGCCGGCCCGCCGCCGGTATCGAGCATGTCTTTGTGAACGGCGTATCGGTGTGGCGAAAAGGGAGAGCCACTGGAGTGCTGCCTGGCGCGGTTCTCAAGCCTTCGGCCTCAAAGCCGATCGTCAGAGGCGCATGCAACTGCGGCGCGGATCACAGCGCCTCGTAAATCCTGTCGACCGTCTCCAGCGTGTAGGCGAATTCCACCGGCCGCGTGCAGCGCCAACCGTTGAAAGATTGGCCGGCCAGCGCCTTCAGCGCCTCAGGATGGCGAAGAATGCCGCCGCCATAGAGCCGGTTCGCCATGTCGAGCATGCCGGTGCGGTGCATCGCCTCCGTCATGCTGCCGCAGGCGTCCTTGACCAGCCAGACGCGAAACCCGTGGTAAACCGCGTCGAAGACGCTTGCGGTCACGCAGCTGTCGGTCAGCACGCCGGCGACCACGAGGTTTTCAACCCCGAGCGTGGCGAGCCGTTGCGACAGATCGGTCCGGCGGAAGGCGCTTGGCCAGTGCTTGTGGATGACGATGTCGCCGGGCAGCGCCGCCACCTCGGCGCAGATATCCGCGCCTTCGCTCCCAGCGACTGCTGAGCGGAATTCCTCGGTCAAGATTTCCTCCTGCCGCGCATAGCCGTCGCGTTCCTCCGGCTTCACCCAGGCCTGCGCGTGGATGACGGGTACGCCCGCCTTGCGGGCGGCGTCGATCAGCACGGCAGTGTTGGCGAGCACCGCGTCATAGCCGACGACCGGCCATGCGGCGTCAGGACGGTATTCATTCTGCAGGTCAATGACGAGCAAGGCGGTCTTGGCGAGGTTCATGGCTCATCCAACGGATTGATGACGAAACGCAGAAGCAGCCGGATCGCCTGATCGAGATCGGCGATCTCCATGCTCTCATGCGGATTGTGGCTGCCGTTCTCGTTGCGCACGAAAAGCATTGCCGTCGGAATGCCGGCGCCGGCGAAGGTCGCCGCGTCGTGGCCGGCTCCGCTCGGCACATGCGGCGCGTTTATTCGCAGCTCGATGGCGGCATGATCCAGTCCCGCGATCAGCCCCGGTGACATCGTCGCCGGCTCCCAGGTGACGCGCTGCCCGAGTTCGAACGCCACGCCCCGCCTGGCGCTGACTTCAGCCAGAATAGTCCGAAGCCGCGCCTCGACACGTTCGAGAACCGTCGCTTCGGCGCTGCGCACATCCAGCGTGAAGCCGAGCTCGCCCAGAACCCGGCTGCCGCCATGCTGTGTCGGATCGGATTGCACACGGCCGAAGGTGATCGTCGCCTCATGCCCTTCACGTTCCAACGCGTCCCATTCGATCTCCAGCGCGGCGACCAGATCGGCAAAGCCAAGCACGGCATCATGCCGGGCGAAGCGCGGCTCGGCGCCGGAATGAGCGTAAGCGCCAAGGCATTTCGCATCGACATAGCGGAACCCGCCGGCAATCCCGGTGACAATACCGACCGGCGCTTCGGCGGCGACGAGACGCGGTCCCTGCTCGATATGCACCTCGATGAAAGCCGCGATCCGCGCCGCATAGATCCCAGGAACCCCGCGCCGCACCGCATCGGGGTCGAACCCTTCCTCGCGCATGTGTTCGGCCAGCGTGCGGCCGCTGTCGGATCGTTTTGCTTCAAGCGCCTCCGGATCGAGCAAGCCAAGAGCCGCCTGGCTGCCCGGATAGGACAGCGGAAACCAGACGGCTTCCTCGGCGCGCGTGGCCAACACGATGAGATCACGGTGCAATCGGACGCCTTGAGCCATCAGTTCCGCCATCAGGGCAAGGCCCGCCACGACGCCGGCGGCCCCATCGAAATTGCCGCCATGCGCCACACTGTCGAGATGCGAACCGACGACCAAAGCCGGCAGGTCCGGATCGCGGCCATTGAGCGTCAAATAGAGATTCCCGGCGGCATCGGTGCGCGCAACCGCGCCAAGCTTTTGCGCTTCCTCGCGCACCAGACCGTGAGCAAAGCGCTCGCCCGGTCCATAGGCGACGCGCGTGACGCCTGGCGCGTCGGCCGTGGCGTCAGCGAGTGTCTCCAGGATGCGTCCGGCCAGTTGACCTCCGGCCGTAAGGACGGCGCTGTTCATGAGGCAACCTTGCCGGCTTCGGGCGTGACATCACGCAGCCGGTGCGGCGTGAGATCGTCCAGCGACACGCCCTGCCGCGCGACATCGTCCGGCAGGCCGCCGCCGGCGATCAGGCTGGCGCAGACGCGCGACAGCGCCGGGGAGGTCTTGATCCCGTAGCCGCCCTGCCCGACCAGCCAGACGAAATCCGGAAACTCGTCGTCAGGCCCGACCACCGGCGAGCCGTCGGCGACGAAGGTCCGCAAGCCAGCCCATGAACGCGACACGCGCTGCACCTCGGTCGTCGTTGCCCGCTCGAGGCGCTCAGCGCCGATCGCGACATCGATGTCTTCCGGATAGGCGTCCATCGGCGCTGACGGCGTCGCATCGGCCGGCGACACGAAGAGCTGCCCGGCATCCGGCTTGAAATAGAATTCGGCGCCGACATCGTTGACCAGCGGCCAGTCGGCTATGTCCATACCCGCAGGTGCGGGAATATTGAAAGCGGTGCGGCGCTTCGGCTGCAGCCCGACCGGACGGACGCCAGCCATGGCCGCGATCTCGTCGCCCCAGGCGCCGGCCGCATTGACGATCAGCGGCGCAAGGAATGGTCCCGCTTCCGTCTCGACCCGCCACTGTCCGCCCTGCCTGCCGATGCCTCTGACACCAGCCTTGGTGACGATGCGCGCGCCCCGCGCCCGCGCGCCGCGCAGAAAACCCTGGTGCAGGCCGTTGACGTCGATATCCATCGAATTCGGTTCGATGTAAGCGCCGGCGAGATAGTCCCGGCGCAGCACCGGCACGCGCACGATCGCCTCGTCCGGCGTCATCGCAACGATCGAGGGCACCAGCGCCTGCGCGGCGGCCAGATCCTCACGCAACAGGTCGAGCTGGTCGGCGCGCGCCACTGTGATCATGCCGCGCTTGCTGAGCAGCGGATAATCACAAAAACCCGCAGGCGGCTCGGTCAGGAAGGCGCGGCTGGCCAGCACGATGCGGCGGATGACGCCGTTGCCGTAATTCTCGGTGAAGCTCGCGGCCGAGCGTCCGGTGGTGTGGTAGCCGCAATGGCTCTCCCGCTCGAGCAGCACGACCTTCCTGTCGCGCGAAATCTCGTACGCGGCGCCGGCGCCGGCCATGCCGCCGCCGATGATGATCACTTCGGTCTGCTCGCTCATCGATCCCCCTAAACTGCTCAGCGCGGCTTCGCAGGCGGCTCGCCCAGACGGCCGCGGCGGGCGCGGTCGCGGGCGCCCCGCCCCTCGGCCAGATTCTCGGCAGGCGAATTCTGCGCGGCGCAATCCCGCAAAGCGAGGTCGGTGACAAAAGGCACCGGCTTGCCGGCGATTGCCATGCCCTTCAGCCGCGCCCAGACGGCGCGCCGCTTGCGCACCTGATGCGACTGCAATTCGCCGATCTCGGCAATGTCGCTCTCGCGCTTGATCTGCAGGGCGCCAGCCTCGACGGCCGCGTCGAACAGCTCCCGCCCGCGCTTCGTGCGCACGATGATGCCGTTGAGCGGTTCATCCTCTATAGCCGGCCCGCCGTTCAGCCAGGAATCCGAGACCGCGATATCCGCCACCTGGCCGATCGCATCAGGACAGATCTTGCAGCGCGGCTGGATCATCCATTTGTCCTCGTCTTCCCAGAGCTGCCGGTAGCTGATCTCGAAAGCGCGGCCGTCCTTGGTTTCGATGCGATTCGGGCCGGGATTGCCATGGCCCCGGTAGCGGAACAGGGCTAGCTCGTCCTCGCCGAGGCCAAAACGCTGCAGCACCTGTTCCGACTTGGTGAGGTCCGACGCGCCGCCGCAGACGAAGGCGAGCGCATAGCGCATGTGCTCGTCGACGCGCGGATCGAGCCGCGCCAGGTTGCGCACGGCGGTGATGTCGCAGGGCTTGGCGATCAGCGCGAACGGCTCGCCGCGATCGAGGATGTCGTTGAAATCCACCAGCGTGGCCGCCGGCCCATAGCGCGAGCCCGCGCCTTCGAGCACGGAAGCGGCGTCGAAGCTCAGCTTGCGTTCCGTGCGCATCGGCATGGAGCGCGACGCCGCGACATGAAGCACGAATTTTACGCGTCCCGAGCTGAGCAGGAATTGGCCAAGCGCCGTCAGTGTCCCGCCGCCGGAGCCGATAAACCGGACCGTCGGATCTGCGGCGGAACCGAGCACAAGCCGCTCGACCGGTCCCCAGACCGTGTCCGCCAACGCGGCCTCGTTTATCTGCGCCGCGGCCGGACCGGCGATGCGTGTTCCCGGGCAGACGGCGTTGATCTTCGCCAATGTCGGCTTGTCCAATGCCTTTCGTGCCACCGGCCGCTCGCGCTCTTCCGGTGTCATCACCATCTCGACGTCGCCAGGCCCGGCCATCGACCGGCAGAGGCCGCAGCCGATGCAAAGACCGTTCTCGACGATCTCGCCGAGCGACAGCGGATCGGCCGCGCGCGGCGCCTGGCTGTAACTGGTCTCGATCAGGCCCATTCGATGTCAGACCGGATCCGAAATGCGCTTGTACTGGTCGGGGCGGCGATAGAGCGCGAAGTTGAAGTTCACTTTGCGGCACGTCTCGATCAGATCGAGATCTGCACGGTGCACGATGACCTCGTCGTCGAGCGACATCGCCTGCGCGGCAATCTCGCCGGTCGGCGCGATGATGCAGGAGCCGCCAATCAGCGCCTGGCCATCTTCCAGCCCGGCCTTGGCGGCGGCGCCGATCCAGAGCGTGTTCTGATAGGCGCCGGCCTGCATCGGCAGGTGATTGTGAAACATGCGTAGATGCGCCAGCGCCGGCGCCTCGTCGAGCTGGAGCGGCGTGTTGTAGCCGAGCAGCGCCACCTCGGCGCCGTTGAGGCAGAGCATGCGATAGGTTTCGGGCCAGCGGCGGTCGTTACAGATGGCGAGGCCGACGCGCACGCCGCGATAGTCGTAGACGGGGAAGCCGAGATTGCCGGGTTCAAAGTAACGCCGTTCGAGATGCGTGGTGATGCCCGCTTCCGGCTCGCTCGACCCCGGCACATGCATCTTGCGATAGCGGCCGATGAAGGCGCCGTCCGGCCCGACCAGGTCCATGGTGTTGAAATGGCGCGTGCGGCCCTCTTCCTGCGTTAGCTCGCAATAGCCTAGCGCGAAGCCGACTTTCAGGCGCGCGGCCGCATCGTAGAGTCGCTGCGTTTGCGGCCCCGGCATCGAGGCTTCGAAGAAGGCTTCGATCTCGGCCTGGTCGTCGATGCGCCAGCGCGGGAAGAAGGTGGTGAGCGCCATTTCCGGAAAAACGGCAATCTCGGCGCCGGCGGAAGCGGCCTTCTCAAGCAGATGCACCAGGCGCCCGACCGTCTCGGCGCGCGTGGCGCTGCGCTGGATCGGTCCGGTCTGGCAAACGGCGATGGTCAGGCATCGAGCCATGGCGTCCAATCCTCGACTGGTTTTCCCGAGAGCTCGGGATCTGCGGCGTTACGTGCCACGAAGCGACCGAAGCCTGGTTCGGCCTGCAGCTTGCCGTCGGCGACCACCGGCACGCCGCGCACCAGGACGGTGGTCGGCTTGCCGGTGACGACCCTGCCCTCGTAGGGCGTAAAATCGACGCGCGAATGCAGCGCCTCATGCCCGAGCGTCCAGCGCACCGTCGGATCCCACAGCGCCAGATCCGCGTCGAGCCCGACGGCGATGCTGCCCTTGCGATCGGCGAAACCGTAGATCGAGGCGGCGTTGCGCGAGGTGAGGTCTAGATAGCGGTCGAGTGTCAGCCGGCCGGTGAGAAGCCCTTCCGAGAACAGCAGCGGCAGCCGCGTCTCGATGCCGGGAATGCCGCTCAGCGTCGTGGTGAAGCCGGGCGTCTCGGAGCGGCCGATCTTGTCGGCGAAGTAATAGGGCGAATGGTCGGACGACCAGAGATCGATGCCGCCCTCGATCAGTTCGCGCCACAGATGCTCATGGCTGCGCGGCGAGCGCGGCGGCGGTGAGAAGACGAAGCGTGCAGCGTCGATCACCGGGCGATCGAGATCGGCGGCTCCGAGAAACAGATATTGCGGACATGTCTCGGCGATCGCGTCGACACCACGCGCCTTCGCCCGCGCCACCTCCTCGGCCGACTGCCAGGACGAGACATGCACGATGGTCATGCGCGCGCCGGTTATTTCGGCGAAGGCCAGCGCGCGATGCGTCGCCTCGCGTTCCATCGTCTCGCTGTGGGCCACCAGATGATAGCGGATGTCAGTGCGGCCGAGATCGATGAGCCGCTGTCGCGTGCGGCGGATCGCGGCGTCGTTCTCGGCATGGACCATGACGATCCAGCCCAGCCGCCGCGCCGTATCGAGAACCTTGAAGAACAGATCATCGTCGACGGCAAAACCCTGATAGGTCATGAACAGCTTGACCGAGGCGATACCGCGCCCGGCAAGCGCGCCAAGCTGGGCCTCGACATCGGCGCCGGTGCTGATGGTCACCACGGCATGCAGCCCGTAGTCGATCACGGCGCGTCCCGCCGCGCGCTCCAGCGCGCGGTCGATGGCGGCGATCGTCGTCATGTCCTGTCCGGGCATGCCGAACGGCACGATGCAGGTGGTGCCGCCGAACGCCGCGGAGATCGTGCCAGCATAGAAATCGTCGGCATTGCCGGCGCCGCCCCAGACGGGCTGGTCGAGATGGCAATGCGTATCGATGCCGCCGGGCATCACCCAGCGGCCGCCGGCGTCGATGGACTTCTGGCCGGATAGGCCTTTGCCGATGGCGGCGATGCGGCCGTCGTCAACGCCGATGTCGCACTCGGCCCAGCCATCGTCGAGCGCCACGCGTCCGCCTTTGATCACCAGCTCATGCATTGGCGCACCCTCACCGGTCCGCTCAGCCGACGGCCGCCGTCACCATGATCTCGACGCGATACTGGTCGCCGGCAACCCGCGCTTCCACCGTGGCGCGCACCGGCATGGCGCTCCTGTCGATCCAGGCGTCCCAGGCCGTGTTCATCAACTCGAAATCGGCGATGTCGCGGAGCCAGATCTGAGCGCTCAAGAGCTTTGACTTGTCGCTGCCGGCCTTGGCGAGAAGCGCATCGATCTTGGCCAGTATCTGTTTGGTCTGACTGGTGGTGTCGCCGGAAAGATCGTCCGCCGTCAGGCCGGCCACATAGACGGTGCCGTTGTAGCGCAGCACCCGGCAGAAGCGCTGTCCGTTTTCCAGGCGTTCGATCGTCATATCGTTCCCTTCCGCTGTTTCTCGGATTCTGGCCTTTGCCTATGGTAAGGAGGGTGCAAAACCACTGTAAAGCCCGCAGCAAAGCCGAGATGCCGCTTTCCTTCACAGCGATGGCCAAAAAAATTTAAGCCATAGCCGCCCCAATCTTCGTTTGTGGCAACCACGGCAAAGTGTAGCTTCTGCTCGGGCTGCCGTCGGTCAACGGTCACGCCAGGGGAGCCGCCGCAGCCGCATCCATGAGGTCGATCGCTCAATCCGCGATGAGGCTTTGGCACAATGCAGAGCGCTCCCGCGCCATGCTGCCGATCATGGTCGGCGTCTGCCTGGCCTGCATCGGCAGCGCCATGTTGACCACCGCCGTGTCGCTGCATCTCGGCAAGCCCGGCATTTCTCCCCAGGTCGTGCAGATCGTGCTGACCGCCTATCCCGTGGGCTTCCTCGTCGGATGCCTGGTCACCCGCCCGGCGGTCGCGCAATACGGCCATGAGCGCACTTTTGTGGTGATCCTGGTGCTGGCACTGCTGGCGGCGTCCGGCTTCGTGTTCACCGATTTCCTGCCGAGCTGGATCTGCTTCCGCCTGCTCGGCGGCATGGCGATGGCATCGCTCTTCGTCGTCTGCGAAAGCTGGATCAACCTCTATGCCGAGCAGCACAATCGCGGCGCGCTGTTCTCGCTCTACATGCTGACGACGGCGATCGCCGTGCTGCTCGGGCAGCTCCTTGTCGGCCTGGTCGGCCCGCAATCGCCGCATCTGTTCACGGTCGCGGCCGCAACGGTGCTGCTGGCGCTGGTCTCCAAGTTCGTTGGCGGACGTTGGCCGGCGCTGCCTGCAACCGATCCGGAGCATGCGGGTTCAGCGAGACCGGTCAAGCGGCTTGGCCCGCTGGCGCTGTTCCGGCTGGCGCCGGTGACGGTCGTCGCCATCTTCCAGGGCGGCATCACCAACATGAACATCTTCGTGCTGACGCCGATCTACGGCACGCAGATCGGCCTGTCGGCGGCCACGACGGTCGGTCTGGTCACGACCATCAGCATCGCCGGCATGCTGGCGCAGACGCCTGTCGGCTGGCTATCGGACAGGTTCGAACGGCGCATCATATTGCTTGTCCAGGGCATCCTGTCGGTCGCGCTATGCGCCACGATCGCCTGGGTCGGCAATTCTTCGGTGCCGCTGCTTTTCGTCCTGTTCTTCGTCTATGGCTGCACGGCTCTCACCGTTTATCCTGTGGCCATGGCGTTCGGCGCCTCGCAATTGCACAGCCGGTACATGGTCGGCGCTTCCGGCACACTGCTTTTGCTCTATTCGATCGGCAATGTCGCGACACCCGGCATTTCCGCCGGCCTGATGCAGCATATGGGCGCGCCGGCGATGTTCCTGCTGCTCGGCGGCGGCGCCGTGCTGGTCACGCTCGCTGCCTGCTACAATCTCTTGCGCCGTCCAGTCACCATGGCGACCATGCAGGCCATAGAGGAGCAGGTCTGATGACGGATCCAGCCAAGAACCGCCTGCAAGACAGTGTCATCCTGATCGCCGGCGCTGCCAGCGGCATCGGCGCGGCAATTGCTCGGCGCTGTGTTGCCGAAGGCGCAAAGGTCGTCTGCGCCGACTATGATCTGGAGCCGCCGACAAAACTTGCCGACGCGCTCGGGCCTTCCGCCGCGGCTTGCCGGTGCGATGTGACGAAGATCGACTCCGCCAGATCGGCCGTTCATTTCGCGGAACAAAAATTCGGCCGGCTCGACGGGTTGGTGCACAACGCCGCAGCACCTTCGACCAGCGCCACCGTCGTCGATCTCGACGAAAGCGCGTGGCGGCACGAGATCGATGTCGGGCTGACCGGCGCCTTCCTGATGAGCAAGTTCGCCGTGCCGCTGATCGCGGCCAGCGGCGGCGGTTCGGTCGTCTTCATCGGTTCGCAATTCGGACGTGTCGCCACCACCAGGGCCGTCGCCTATTGCGCCGCCAAGGCCGGCCTGATCCACCTCGCCAAGGCGATGGCCGTCGATCACGCGCCCGACAAGATCCGCGTCAACAGCCTGTCGCCCGGCGCGGTCGCGACGACGCGCCTGCTGCGCCGGTTCGCCGATTTCGAGGCGGCCAATGCCGGCCTCGGGCCTGCCCATCTGCTCAACCGCATCGCCGAGCCGGACGAGATCGCCGCGGCGGCGGCTTTCCTGCTTTCTTCCGACGCGTCCTTCGTCACCGGATCCGACATGCTCGTGGACGGCGGCTATGCGACGCGCTGAGCCCGTGTTTTCAAAGGAGTTCCCATGACCCTGCTCGTCACCGGCGGCACCGGCTTCGTCATGAGCGTGGTCGCGCGCGCCTGGCTGGATCGCAATCCGCAAGCCCGCGCCGTGATCCTCGACCGGTCCGGCCTCGACGCCGCCGCCGAAAAGCATTTCGCGCCGGTGCGCGAGCGGCTGACGGTGATTTCCGCCGACATTCTCGACGCGAAAGCCTGGTCAGCGACGCTCGACAAGCACCGCATCACCGCGATCGTGCACGGCGCGACGATCACGCCGATCTCGCGCGGCAGCGCCTCGGAAGCAAAACGCCAGCCGGAGGCCGAGGACCCGGCCCGCATCGTCGACGTCAACCTGATGGGCACCGTGCGCATGCTGGACTGGGCGCGCACGAATCCCGACCTGAAGCGCTTCATCTACGTCAGCTCCGGTTCCGTCTACCGCCACAATGGGCCCGATTGGGCGAGCGAGCCGCTGCCGGAAGACGGCTATGTCGCGCCGCTGACGCTCTACGGCATCTCGAAATTCGCCTCAGAGATGGTCACCAACCGCTATGCCGACCTGTTCGGCCTGTCGGCGGTCTCGGTGCGGCTTGCTTCCGTCTACGGCCCGATGGACCGCGCCACCGAGAGCCGCAACTTCCGCCATGTCCCCAACCGCGTCGCGCATATGGCCTTGGCCGGCGAGACGATCAGGCCGAACAGCCTGGAGCCTCTGGGCGACTATGTCGCCTCGACCGACGTTGCCGCCGCGATCCTGGCGCTGATCGATGCCCAGCACCTCAACTACCGCCACTACAATATCGGCTCCGGGTCCAGCCAGACCATTGGCGAGATCATCGGCTGGGCAAGGGAGCGCGTGCCGGGACTGAAGGCCGAGGTGACGCCGGGTGAAGACGCCAATATCGTCCAGGATGTGACGCTGAAAGGCGGGATGTGGGGCGCCTATGACATCGCCCGCATCATGCGCGACACGGAATGGCGGCCGCGCCCCGGCAAGGAAGCCTTCCACGCCTACATGGATTGGATTGCTGCCAACGAGAATTGAGCCAACGAGATCAGAGGAGACAGCCGATGCCGACCGATCCGCAGCAACCGCAGCAGCCGCGCGACTTTGTCGGCTACGGCCCGCACCCGCCATTCGTCACCTGGCCGGGCGGCGTCAAGCTCGCCGTCAACCTCGTGCTCAACTACGAAGAAGGGTCGGAGTACAACTGGCTGGAAGACGGCCGCAACGACAATTGGGGCGAATACAATCTCACCGGCAGCATGCCGGTGCGCGACCTCGGCACGGAGACGCATTACGAATATGGCAGCCGTGCCGGCGTCTGGCGCCTCGCCAGGCTGTTCGACCGCTACGACATTCCAGTCACCTTTTCCGCCTGCGCCGTGGCGCTGGAGCGCAATCCGCCCTTGGTCGAGTGGATGAAAGCGCGAAGGCACGACCTGATGGGCCATGGCCTGCGCTGGATCGACTACACGGTGATGGAGCGAGATGAGGAAGAACGCCATCTGCACGAGGCGATTGCTCTCTATGAAAAACTGCTGGGCAAGCGGCCGCTCGGCTGGAACTGCCGCTCGCTGCCCAGCGTCAACACACGCGACCTGCTGGTGAAGGAAGGCGGCTTCCTCTACCATTCCGATCCCTGCAATGACGACCTGCCCTATTTCCTGGACCACCGGGGCACGGAAATCCTGGTCGTCCCCTATTCCAAGGCGCTCAACGACAGCCGCTACCTTGTGGCGCCCGGCTACAGCAATCCGCGCGACTTCGCCGAGGACAGCCGCTCGGCCATCGACTATATGCTCTCCGAAGCCGACGAGACCGGCGGCCGCATGCTGACCATCGGCATCCACGCCCGCTGGACGGGCCAGCCGAACCGCGCCTCGGGCCTGCGCGAGGTCATCGAGCATGTCCAGCAAAGCGACGGCGCCGCCTTCATGCGCCGCGAGGACATCGCCCGCTTCTGGCACGCCAATCATGCTCGCTTCGAACAGCGCGGCTGAGCGATGTTCGATACGCTGATCCGCGGTGGAACGCTGGTGAATGCCGAGGGGTTGAGCCGCGGCGATATCGGCATTGCCGCGGGCAAGGTCGCGGCAGTCGTCGCGCCAGGCGAAGCCGCCGAAGCCGGGACGGTCATCGACGCTTCCGGCTGTTTCCTGCTGCCCGGTCTCGTGGATGCGCACGCGCATCTGCGCGAGCCTGGGCTGACGCATAAGGAGGATTTTTCCTCCGGCACCCATGCGGCGGCGCTCGGTGGCGTGACCACCGTGCTCGACATGCCAACTGACGAGCCTTGGACGGCCGCCTCTGAGCAACTCGCTGACAAGATGGCAATCGCGGAAGGCCGCATCCATGTCGATGTCGGCCTGCAGGCCGTGGTCAGCCGCGATCTGTCGCCCATCCCTCGCCTGCTCGACCACGCGCCAGTCTCCTTCGAGCTTTTCACCGCCGACGTGCCGGATGGATTCCTGTTTGCAACGCTCGACAGCATCGCCGAGGCGCTGAAGGCCTTTGCCAGCGCCGATACGCTGATCGGCATCTCACCCGGCGACCAGTCGATCCTGGCCGGCAGCACGGCGCGCGATCGCTCCGGCAGCATCGCCACCTTCCTGGACAGCCGGCCGCCGCTCGCGGAAGCCAACGGCATCGCTCGCGCCCTTGTCGCCGCCGCCTCGGCTGAGGCGAAGATCCATGTCCGGCAGATCAACTCCGAACTCGGCGTTGAGACCTGGAGCCGGCTGCGCGGCATGGCCGACGCCAGCGTCGAGACCACGCCCCAGAACCTGTACTTCACGGCACAAGATTACGAAACGCACGGCGCCAATCTGAAGGCATCGCCGCCCTTACGCTCGCCGCACGATGTCGATGCGCTACGAGCCGCGCTGAGCGCCGGGCTGATCGACATCGTCGCCACCGATCATGCCCCGCATGCACCAGTCGAGAAGGCTGCGAGCTATGCGGCTTTCGCCGACATCCCGGGCGGCATGCCGGGACTGCAGACGCTGCTTCCCACCATGCTGAGGCTGGTCGACGACGGGCTCATCGCCCTGCCCGATCTGGTGCGCATGTGCTCGCGCAACCCAGCCGAGCGCTTCGGCCTCGGCCGGCGCAAGGGACGCATCGCCGCCGGATACGATGCCGATCTGCTGATCCTCGATCCGCACCGATCCAGCACTATCGCCAATGCCGATCAGGTGTCGCGGGCGGGCTACACGCCTTTCGACGGCTGGACTGTCAAAGCGCGGCTGACCAACGTCTTCCTGCGCGGTCGCGAGATCGTTCGCGACGGGCGGCTGGTCGGTCCGGCGCAAGGCAAGATCGTCACCCGGGAGAGCTGAACACCGTGGCCCTGCTTGCCAACAAAACCGCCATCGTCACCGGAGCGAGCTCCGGCATCGGCCGCGCCATCGCGCTCAAATTCGCCGCCGAAGGCGCCAACATCGTCGTTGCCGACACGGTGGAACAGCCGATCGAGGGCGGAGAGAGCACAGTCGAGTTGATCCGCTCCGCCGGCGGCAAGGCCGTCTATATGAAGACCGACATCTCGGACTGGAATGCCGTCGACGCGCTTGTCGGCGCAACCGTCGATCGCTTCGGTCGGCTCGACGTGATGGTCAACAATGCCGCGATCTACACCAGCACCAACCTGGTCGAGACCACGCCGGAACAATGGAACCGCGTCATCGGCGTCAATCTGACGGGTTCTTTCAACTGCAACAAACGCGCCGTCACGCAGATGCTCACCCAGGCGCCGGTCAACGAGGTGCGCGGCCGCATCATCAACATCTCCTCGCAGCACGGCATGATCGCCTGCCCCGGTGACCTGCCCTATTCGGTAAGCAAGGGCGGCATCGTCCAGATGACGCGGCAGATCGCGGTCGACCACGCGGACGACCTGATCGTGTGCAACGCCATCGCGCCGGGCAAGATCATCACCGGCAAACCCGGCGTCGCCAACGATCCGGACGCGCTCGACTATTCGCGCCGCCGCACGCCCTGGCCAAGGCTCGGGCATCCGAACGACGTGGCGGGCGCGGCGCTGTTTCTCGCCAGCGACATGGCGAGCTACATCACCGGCACCAACCTGATGGTGGATGGCGGCTGGATGGCCGGCTGACGACCGGGCCAGTCCCCCGGCGGCAGGAACCTTTGCGGAAAACGCTCGTTGACCCTGCTGCGAGGGGGTCAACGATATCTGGGACCCGTTGCCTTGGACGCCAAAACTGAAAGAAAAGAGCGCGAAACCGCTCCCGCCGAGAAAACGCGGGCTCGGCCCCGGTCCGATCGACGCCCCCCGGGCGACGAAAAACGCGTGGAAAACAAGCGCGCCGAGGATACGCGCGTGCAAGAGTCGCACGCTAATGACGGTCCGTCCGACACCAACAAGCCGGGCCTCATCAGACGCCATCCCTACATAGCCGCGATCGTCGGCATCCTCATCCTGCTGGTGATCGCGGCCGTGGTCATCTGGTGGCTCAACGCGCGCCACTATGAATGGACCGACGACGCCTTCATCGACGCCCGCACGGTGACGGTCGGCGCGGAAATTGCCGGGCGCATCACCGATGTCGCCGTCACCGACAACCAGCCGGTCGAGGCCGGCGCGGTGCTTCTGCGCATCGACGACAGCGATTATCAGGCCTCGCTCAAACAGGCTGAAGCCGGCGTGGCGGCGGCGCGGGCCGAGATCGCCAATGTCCAGGCGCAGACCCAGGCGCAGGACGCCAAGATCGATGCGGCCGGCAAGCAGGTGGCGCAGGCGCAGGCGGCGCTCGAATTCGCCAAGTCCGAGGACCAGCGCAACCGCGAGCTCCTGGCCAAGGGCACGGCGACGCAGCAGCAGGCACAGCAGGCCGCTTCGACCTTGCGCCAGGACCAGGCGGCGCTGGACGCCGCCAACGCCAATGCCGAGGCGGCGAAAAGTCAGGTGGCGGTTCTGCAGGCTCAAGGCAAGAGCGCCGAGGCCAAGCTTCGGCAGGCGGAGGCGGCCGAGAACCAGGCCAAGACCACCCTCACCCGCACGACCATCACGGCGCCCGTCGCCGGCCGTGCCACCAGCATAACTGCGGCGAAAGGCACCTATGCGCAGCCGGGCCAGGTGCTGATGATGTTCGTGCCCAACGACGTCTGGGTGAAGGCCAATTTCAAGGAAACACAGCTCGACCTGATGCGGCCGGGCCAACCCGTCGACATCGCCATCGACGCCTATCCCGAAAATACCTTCCATGGCCGTGTCGACAGCGTCCAGGCCGGCAGCGGCACGGCATTCAGCCTGCTGCCTGCCGAAAACGCCACCGGCAATTTCGTCAAGGTGGTGCAGCGCGTGCCGGTCAAGATCGTGTTCGATCAGCCGCCCGGCGTCTATCTCGGCCCCGGCATGTCGGTGGTTCCGACGGTCAAGGTCAGATGAGCGATGCCGCGACAGTCCAGGGCAACGAAAGCCGTTCCGCCGCCGGCGGGCGCAACCCCTGGCTGATCGCGACCGTCGTCTCGATCGCGACCTTCATGCTGGTGCTCGACACCTCGATCGCCAATGTCGCGCTGCGCAACATCGCCGGCAGCCTGGCCGCCGGCATGGACGAGAGCACATGGGTGATCACCACCTATCTCGTCGCCAACTCCGTCATCATCCCGGTCAGCGGCTGGCTCACCAGCGTCATCGGCCGCAAGCGCTACTACATGATCTGCGTCGCCACCTTCACATTTGCATCGCTGCTCTGCGGGCTGGCGCCCAACCTTCCGACGCTGATCGCCTTCCGCATCCTGCAGGGGCTGGGCGGCGGCGGCATGGCGCCGAGCGAGCAATCGATCCTCGCCGATACTTTTCCGCCGGAGAAGCGGTCTCAGGCCTTTGCGCTCTACGGCATCGCGGTGATCGTCGCGCCGACGGTCGGACCGACAATCGGCGGCTGGCTGACCGACAATTTCTCCTGGCACTGGATCTTCTTCATCAACGTGCCGTTCGGCATCATGTCGCTGGCGCTCGTGCAATGGCTGGTGATCGAGCCCGACATCCTCGAACGCGAGCGCCGGGAGCGGTTGAGCAAGGGGCTGAGAGTCGACTGGATTGGCTTCATCCTGGTGGCGATGGCGCTCGGCTGCCTCGAAGTCTTTCTCGACGAAGGCCAGCGCAACGACTGGTTCGCCTCGACCTTCATCACGACCTTCGCCGTGATCTCGGCCGTGTCGTTCCTGCTGCTGGTCCCGTGGGAGTGGACAAGGCGCGATCCGATCGTCGACATCCGCTTGCTGTTCAGCCGGCAGTTCGGCATGTCCTTCCTGGTCATGATGGCGGTGGGCGCGGTGCTCTTCAGCACCACGCAGCTTTTGCCGCAGTTGCAGCAGACGACCTTCGATTACACCGCCACGCTCTCCGGCCTCTCGATGATGCCAGGGGGCATTGCCATGCTCATGCTGTTGCCGATCTCGGGCTTTGCCGCCGGCATCGTTCAGCCGCGCTATCTCATCATGTTGGGCATGTCGGTGGTCGCGGTCGCGCTCTGGCACACGACCTCACTGACGCCCGACGCCACCTTCAGCTTCTTCGCCTATGCCCGCGTCTATATGATGATCGGCCTGCCGTTCCTGTTCATCCCGATCTCCACCGCCGCCTATGTCGGTCTGCCGCCGCAGAAGACCGACCAGGCATCGTCGCTGATCAATGTCGCGCGCAACATCGGCGGCAGCATCGGCGTGTCGCTGTCCAACACGGTGATTGCCCAGAACGCCCAATTCCACCAGTCGGTGCTGGTCGGCCACACCGCGCAATCGAGCGACACCTATCAGCAGACGCTTCGCCAGGTGACGGATCATTTCGTCGCCGCGGGTTCGCCACTGGTCGAGGCCAGGCAGCAGGCCGTCGGCTGGATCGGCCAGGAGATCGGCCGCCAGGCTTCGCTGCTCGCCTACGTCGATGTGTTTTTCTACTGCGCGATAGCCACGGCGGTGCTGGTGCCGTTCGCTTTGCTGCTCAGACCGCCCAAATCGGCGCCGGCGAAACGTTAAAGCATGTCTCCCGAAAGTGGGAACCGGTTTCGGGAGACATGCGTAAAATCCAAAACCGGACGGAAAACCGCTACGCAGTTTTCCTGGCATTGCTCTAGAAGCCGAACTGTTCCTTGCGCAAAGCGTCCTCGTATTGCTTCTTCAATTCCAGAACCCTGTCGCGCACCTCATCCTCCTTGAAGTGGGCCGCTTCCCATTTGTCGATCTCGGCTATCGAGTGGTTGACGGATGCAAGTTCCTCTTCTTCCCTGATCGCCGCTATCCAATCCCGGTGTCCCGCTTGCGCAAGATCAAAGAGGCGTTTTGGGAGAACGCGCTAGGATTGAATGCGTGAGGTAGGGACCAATGACCAAGCGGATCGCGATCATACAGGGCCACCCAGACCCCGCTGGCCATCATTTGCTGCATGCGATGGCAGACGCTTATGCCGAGGCTGCGAAAGCAGCCGGGCACGAGGTTCGTCGCATCGAAGTGGGGACGCTCGAGTTTTCGCTCATGCGTACACAAGCGGAATTCGAGACCGGAGCATTGCCGCCGGCCCTCGTGCAACCGCGGGATGACATGCGCTGGGCCGAGCACTGGGTTTTTCTGTTCCCACTTTGGCATGGAACCATGCCGGCACTGTTCAAAGGTTTCCTTGAACATATCTTCAGGCCAGGCTTTGCCATGGAATATGGAAAGGAAGGTTTTCCGAAACAACTGCTCGCCGGCCGTTCGGCTCGCATCGTCGTCACCATGGGGATGCCGGTCTTGCTCTATCGTTGGTACTTTGGCGCCTACGGATTGCGCGGTTTCGAGCGAAGCATGCTGAGCTTCGCGGGAATCAAACCTATTCGTGAGAGCCTGTATGGCCTCACCTTCGCCGACGAAAAGAAGCGAGCTCGCTGGATTGACGATATGCGCAAGCACGGACAACGGGGCGACTGACAAATATCATCCCGAGGTTCAAGCCACTTCCCGATTGGCTAGGGCGGGCTATCATTCGGCAATGGCGAATGCCCCGCAGGTACGTGAAGCTTCCTGAACCAGCGCTTTCCATAGCATGCAAACAACGGCAATCTCGCCACCACCGATAATCGCTCTCCGGCACGCTTGCGCGCGCAAGATCACGGCGCGATGCTGGCCGCAACTGGAGGAGACCATGCGAAACATCACGGCATCGGCGCTGCTTTTGGCGGCGGCATTCTTCACGACCAGCGCGAATGCGCTGGACAGTTCGAACACGCCCGTTGTGGTGACACCGCTGGTGTCGAAGACAACGACCGCGTCGGGCCAGCCGATCACGCTGCCGCAAAAGAGCGTCGAGGTGCAGGTCTCGTCCTACCAGATCGCGCCGGGCGCAACGCTCCCGGTCCACAAACACCCCTTCCCGCGCTACGCCTATGTCGAGCAGGGAACGCTCAAAGTCACCAATGTCGGGACCGGCGCTGCCAACACCTTCAAATCAGGTGACTTCATCGTCGAGATGATCGGCCAATGGCACCAGGCCACCAATATCGGCACCGATCCGGTGAAGCTTCTGGTGATCGACCAGGTCGAGCAAGGCGCCAAGAACACGATCCTGAAACAGTAGCCGGCAGAGCGTCCGCTTCGAAGCGGTCGCCCGTTGTTGCTCAGCCCCAGGCGCCCACAGGTTGCCTTGTGGTGGCGTTCAGGCGATTGAAGGCGTTGATCAGCGCGATCTGGATCACCAAAGCGGCGAGCGCCTTGTCGTCAAAGTGACGCGCCGCCTCCTCCCAGACGTCATCGGGCACCGCGTCGGAACGATCGGCCAGGCGCGTCGCAGCTTCCGTCAGCGCAAGCGCCGCGCGTTCGGCGCCTGTGAAGTATGGCGTCTCGCGCCATGCCGACACGGCGAAGATCCGCTCGTCCTTCTCGCCTGCCTTCTTCAGCTCGCGCGCGTGCATGTCGACGCAGACGGCGCAAGCATTGATCTGGCTGGCGCGGAGATGAACGAGCTTGCGCGTGACATAGGGCACGTCGCCGGCCTCGGTCGACTTGTCGAGCGCGAGCAGCGCCTGCAGCGCGCCGGGAATGAGCATCACCGGGTTCTTCAATCTTGCTTCCATCATCCGTCTCCTCGGGTTTCGTGCGGCCGGCAGGCCCGTACCGATCAATAACTTTCCAGTTATGAGTCATCCATAACTTTGCAGTTATACATTGTCAAGCGCGTTCCCTGGCTGGACTGATGGTTGCGGCTTTCGCGGCGGCGCGACCGGTGCTAGGGCTGCCCAACTTCTACAAAGCATGGATGGAAGCTGGTGGCGGACACGCAAAAACCCCTGATCGAAATCTGCGTCGAAGGCATTGACGGGTTGCTCGCCGCGCAGGCCGCCGGGGCCGACCGGGTCGAGCTCTGCGCCAGCCTGATCGAAGGCGGCATCACACCGAGCCTCGGCACGGTGCGCACCGCGCTCGAAAGCGCGACCATTCCCTTCCATGTCATCGTTCGGCCGCGCGGTGGCGATTTCCTCTACAGCGAGGCCGAATACCGCTCGATGCTGGCCGATGTCGAAGCGCTTCGCGAGCTCGGCGTTTCCGGTGTCGTCGTCGGCTGCCTGACCGCCGACGGCGCCATCGACGAGACGCGCATGAGCGCGCTGGTTGAGGCCGCCGGCCCGCTCAATGTCACCTGCCACCGCGCCTTCGACATGACGCGTGATCCGGCCGAGGCGCTCGAGGCGCTCATCCGCTGCAAGGTCGGCCGCGTGCTGACCAGCGGCCAGCGCGATACGGCGCTCGAAGGCGTCGAGCTTTTGGCCGGACTCGTGCGTCTGGCGGGCGATCGCATCATCATCCTCGGCTGCGGCGCGCTGGCGCCCGATACGATCGGCGAGGTGCGCAAGCGGACCGGGCTGACCGAGATGCATTTCGCAGCGCTTGCGGATGTGCCCAGCGCCATGCGCTACCGCAATCCCAATGTCGGCATGGGCGGCACCGACCTCGACCGCGAATACCGCAACACGGTGACCGACCAGGCCAAGGTGGCGGCGACGATCGCGGCCGCGAGAGCCTGATAGCCAAGATGATGACCAAGGAGTTACTGCCGATCGAACGCGTCTCGCCCGCCGACGAGCCCCCCATTCTCGCGCTCAACAACGAGCATGCGGCGGAACTGTCCTGGCTCGGGCCGGAACGGCTTTCCTTCCTGCTCGGTGAGGCTTTCTACACCCGCCGCATCGGCGCGCTCGAGGCCTTCATCCTGTGCTTCGACCAGGACGCAAATTACGACAGCCCGAACTTCCTCTGGTTTCGCGAGCGCTACCCGCGCTTCGTCTATGTCGACCGAGTGGTGGTCGCCGCGGCGGCGCGCGGCCGCGGCCATGCCCGACGGCTTTACGAGGATCTGTTCGAGCAGGCCCGGCGCGCCGGCCACACGATGGTAACCTGCGAGGTCAATGCCGATCCGCCCAACCCGGCGTCCGATGCCTTCCACGCCGCTCTCGGCTTCGGCGAGGTCGGCGATGCGGTGATGCATGGCGGCAAGAAGTCGGTGCGCTATTGGGTAAAACCGATCGCCGCCTGAACACGCTTCGAACGCTGCTGGCCAGGAAAACAAGCCGAAGCTAATATAACCGCTCGGCTGGCTGGGGCGCGACATCATGGCGAGCAATGTCTTCCGCTTCGACGAAAGCTGGGACATCCCTGAAGGCACACCACAGGAAGTGTGGGATGTGCTGTCGGACGCCCAGTTGCTGCCGCTCTGGTGGGGCGATGTCTATAAGGAGGTGGAGCCGCTCGACAAGAAGGGCAAGGGCGTCGTCGGCGCCCGCGCCAGGGCACGAGCGCGCGGCGCCCTGCCCTATGAGCTGAACTTCATCATCGAGGCCGCGGAGCTCATACCCGGCCGGCTGGTGGTGGTAAAAACCTTCGGCGATTTCGATGGGCTGTGGCGGGCCGAACTGTCGCCGTCAGGGGCCGGCACGCATGTCGATCTGGTCTGGCAGGTCACAGTCGAGAGGCCGATCCTCAAATTCCTGGCGCCGCTGCTCAGGCCCGCCTTCGCCTGGAACCATCGCTGGACGACGCCGCGCGGCGAAACCGGGCTTCGCCGATACCTCGCCGCCCGAAAGAACGGCAAGGCCTGACCTCACCAGTTGCGGTTGAGCCAGCCGCGAGCCGGTTTCTCGACGATGTAATAACTCGCCAGCGCGGTGCGGGATAACTTTGTGCAAGTGCGAAGCTGCGTTTTGACCGGTGATTCCGGTCAAACCTTTTTTTGGTCAAGAAAAAGGGGCCGAAATGGCCCCTTCTTTCACCTGCGGCGGGCGCTGTTCAGGCGTTGGCGGCGGCCACCGCGCGCTTGGCCATCACCGCGATCAGATTGGCGCGGTACTCGGCGGACGCATGAAGGTCGCTCATCAGCCCTTTCGCCGGCACTTTGAGGCCGTCAAGCGCCGCGGCGTCGAAGCTCTTCGCCAGGGCGGCCTCGACCTCCTTCGAGCGGAAGACACCGTCCTCGCCGGCGCCGGTCACCGCCGCCCTTACCCCGTCCTTGCCCTTGCTCACGAACACGCCGACGATGGCGTAGCGCGAAGCCGGGTTGCGGAACTTCTGGTAGGCCGCCTTGGCCGGCGCGGTGAAGCTCACCGCCGTGACGATCTCGCCTTCCTTCAGCGCCGTCTCGAACAGGCCCTTGAAGAATTTGTCCGCCGCGATCTCGCGCTTGTTGGTGATGATCGTCGCGCCCAGTGCCAGCAAAGCCGCCGGATAGTCGGCCGCCGGGTCGTTGTTGGCGATCGAGCCGCCGAGCGTGCCTTTGTGGCGCACCGCCGGATCGCCGATCAGCGATGCCATATGCGCAAGCGCCGGGCACACCTTCTTCAGCTTCTCGTCGGTTGAGACGTCGTAATGCGTCGTCGCGGCCCCGATGGTGACCGTCTTGCCGGACACCTTGACGCCCTGCAGGTCCTTCAGCCGCGAGACATCGACAAGGTCCGAAGGCGCCGCGAGCCGCGTCTTCATGGCCGGGATCAGCGTCATGCCTCCGGAGAGCAGCTTGGCGTCGCCGTTCTTCAGCAGCTTGGCGGCGTCAGCGACGGAAGAAGCGCGATGGTAATTGACCGAATACATGCTCATTCCTCCTCAGTGCTTCGTCGCGCGGATGGTAGCCCACACCGTCGCGGGCGATGCCGGCATGGGAATGTCGACGACGCCGAGCGCATCGGTGATGGCGTTGATGACCGCCGGCGGCGAGCCGATGGCGCCGGCCTCGCCGCAGCCCTTGACGCCGAGCGGATTGCCCGGGCATGGCGTGTTCGAGGTCGAGACCTTGAAAGACGGCAGGTCGCCCGCGCGCGGCATGGTGTAATCCATGTAGCTTGCCGTCAGAAGCTGCCCGCTGGCGTCGTAATGCGCGCCCTCCAGCAACGCCTGGCCGACGCCTTGCGCGATGCCGCCATGCACCTGCCCTTCGACGATCATCGGATTGATGATGTTGCCGAAATCGTCGGCCGCGACGAACTGGATGATTTCGGTCAGCCCGGTCTCCGGATCGATCTCGACCTCGCAGATGTAGCAGCCGGCCGGGAATGTGAAGTTGGACGGATCGTAGAAGGCCGTTTCCTTCAAGCCCGGCTCCATGCCCGCCGGCAAATTATGGGCGGTGTAGGAGGCAAGCGCCACCTGGAACCAGGGCAGGCTCTTGTCGGTGCCAGCGACCTTGACCTCGCCATTCTCGATGACGATGTCGCCCTCGTCCGCTTCCAGCAGATGTGCGGCGATCTTCTTGGCCTTGGCCTCGACCTTGTCGAGCGCCTTGACGATGGCCGACATGCCGACAGCGCCGGAACGCGAGCCGTAAGTGCCCATGCCCATCTGCACCTTGTCGGTGTCGCCATGCACGATCGAGACCGAGTCGATCGGCACGCCGAAGCGCTGGGTGACCAGTTGCGCAAAGGTCGTTTCATGGCCCTGGCCATGGCTGTGCGAGCCTGTCAGCACCTCGATCGTGCCGACGGCATTGACCCGCACCTCCGCCGATTCCCAGAGGCCGACGCCGGCGCCGAGCGAGCCGACCGCCGATGACGGCGCCAGGCCACAGGCCTCGATGTAGCAGCTCATGCCGATGCCGCGCAGCTTGCCCTGCTTGGCCGCATCCGCCTTGCGCCTGGTAAAGCCGGCATAGTCGGCTGCCTTCATCGCCGCATCGAGCGATGCGTTATAATCGCCCGCGTCATAGGCCATGATCACCGGCGTCTGATGCGGGAAGGACGTGATGAAGTTCCGGCGCCTGAGTTCCGCCGGCGACACGCCAAGCTCGCGCGCGGCGGTTTCCATCATCCGCTCGAGCACGTAGGTGGCCTCCGGCCGCCCTGCCCCGCGATAGGCATCGACGGGCGCGGTATTGGTGTAGACAGCGCGCACATTGGCGTGGATCGCCGGGATGTTGTACTGGCCCGACAAGAGCGTGGCATAGAGATAGGTCGGCACGCAGGACGAGAACAGCGACATGTAGGCGCCGAGATTGGCTATCGTGTCGACCTTCAGGGCAGTGATGCGGTTGTCCTTATCGAAGGCCATCTCCACCGTCGAGACATGGTCGCGGCCATGCGCGTCCGCCAGGAAGCTTTCGGTGCGGTCGGCCACCCATTTGACCGGGACGCCGGTCTTCTTCGAGGCCCACAGGCAGACGATCTCTTCCGGATAGATGTAGATCTTGGAACCGAAGCCGCCGCCGACATCGGGCGCGATGACTCGCAGCTTGTTTTCCGGCGCGACGTTGTAGAAGGCGCTCATCACCAGCCGCGCGACATGCGGGTTCTGCGACGTCGTCCAACAGGTATAGTGGTCCTCCGCCTTGTCGTAATGCCCGAGGGCCGCGCGCGGCTCCATCGCATTCGGCACCAGCCGGTTGTTGACGATCTTCATGCGCGTGACATGGGCCGCCGACTTGATCGCCGCGTCGGTCGCCTTGCTGTCGCCGAGCTCCCAGTCGAAGATCAGGTTGTTCTCCGCTTCGGCATGGACCTGCGGCGCGCCGGGCTGGATGGCCTTGGTCGGCTCGACCACCGCCTTCAGCTCCTTGTAGGTGATCTCGACCGCTTCCGCCGCGTCGCGCGCCTGGCCCTTGGTGTCGGCGACGACGATGACGACGGCGTCGCCGACATAGCGCACCTTGTCGACAGCCAGAGGCGACCAGGCGCCCATCTTCATCGGCGTGCCGTCCTTGGAGTGGATCATCCAGCCGCAGATCAGATTGCCGATGCCGTCGGCCTTGAGCTCCTTGCCGGTGAGCACGCCGACGACGCCTGGCATCGCTTGCGCCTTCTTCACGTCGATCTTCTTGATCTGGGCATGCGCGTGCGGGCTGCGCACGAACACGGCATGCTTCATGCCGGGCACCACCATGTCGTCGACATAACGGCCGCCGCCGGTGATGAACCTCTTGTCTTCCTTGCGCGCCACGCGGGCGCCGACGCCTTCGATACCCATTAGGAAATGCCTCCGGAATTTTAGGGGAGTAGGGCAGTAGGGGAGTAACGCAGTAGGGAAATCAGTGTGTTCTTCACCTACTCCCTTACTGCCCTACTCCCCTATTCCCCTAAGCTGCCTGCTTCGCCTTGCCCTTGGCGCCCTTCGCCATCGTCTCCGATGCGGCGAGGATCGCCTTCACGATGTTGTGGTAGCCCGTGCAGCGGCAGATGTTGCCTTCGAGCTCGGCGCGCACCGTCGCCTCGTCCAGGCCCTCCGGATGGCGCGCGATCATGTCGGTCGCCGTCATGATCATGCCTGGCGTGCAGAAGCCGCATTGCAGGCCGTGATGCTCCTTGAACGCGGCCTGGACCGGATGCAGCTCGGCGCCGTCGGCCAGCCCTTCGATGGTGACAATGGTCGAGCCTGAGGCCTGAACGGCCAGCATTGTGCAGGATTTCACCGCCCGGCCGTCGACATGCACCACGCAGGCGCCGCATTGCGACGTATCGCAGCCGACATGCGTTCCGGTGAGGCCCAGATGCTCCCGCAGGAAATGCACCAGCAACGTTCGGTCTTCGGCGCTCCCGCTGACCCGTTTCCCATTCACAGTCAAGGACACGTCCGACATGCAACCTCCCTGGTATTAACCTTGGTCCTCACCCTGCCGATGCCGTGCTGTGCTTCGGCAGTACCATTCGCGCACCGTACAACGCGCAAAACAGCGCTGCCAGCGCCGGTTCCATTGTACTTTCGATCATGGCAAAAGCTATGTGCAGCGCAGCAACCGGCCCCATTGCCAAATCAGGGATTGAGGGCAAAGATGCCCTCGATGCGGAGCGTGCCTGGCACGCATAGAAAAGACACCCATAAACCGCGTCGGAGGAATTGCGGAGAAGGCAGCTGGCCAGTTCGAGCACACGCTATGCATCGGGCCTATCGGCGCTCACCACGGATGAGCCCGACCCGAATGCCTTTGCCCGGGCCATCGCCGCCGAAGCGGCGATCGTCGATGCCGGCTTCGCGCTTCTGTTCTTCTCCCAAGGCTTGGTCGACGCGGCGGCGCTGGCGCAGGCGCTGAAAGCATACGCGCCCTCGCTCGCCTATGCCGGCTGCTCGACCGCTGGCGAGATCACGCCCCAGGGACTGGAGGAAGGGCATATCCTTGCCCTGCTTTTGCCTTCGGCGTCATTTTCAACCGTCTCCGTCATGGTCGAAAACCTCTCTTCGTCCAGCATGGACAGTATCACCGGCGAGGTCGCAGCGTTGCGGCGCCTGCTGCGCGAGCGCATCGGCCACGACCGCTCGAAGCAGATTTTCGCGCTCTGTTTCATCGACGGGCTGTCCTATGCCGAGGAAGCGGTGACCTCGGCCATCCACTGGGGACTGGACGACGTCCCGCTGATCGGCGGCTCGGCCGGCGACGACCTCAAATTCGAGACGACCAGGCTGATGGCCAATGGCAGGGTCGCCTCCGACAGCGCCGTCATCGTGCTGGTTGCGACCGAAATTCCTTTCCACGTCTTCAAGACCGACAATTTCATCCCGACCGACGAGAAGCTGGTGGTGACGGCGTCCGACCCCGACCATCGCATCGTGCGCGAATTCAACGCCGCCAACGCGGCCGAGGAATACGCAACCTCCGTCGGCATCCTGCCGCAGACGCTGACGCCGCTGAGCTTTGCCTCGCACCCCGTCGTGGTGAAGGTCGGCGGCGAATATTATTGCCGATCGATCCAGCGCATGCTCCCTGACGGCTCGCTGTCCTTCTTCTGCGCCATCGACGACGGTATCGTGCTTTCCATCGCCCAGCCGAAGAACATGGTGGAATCGACGCGCACCGCTTTCGAGGATGTCGAGCACAAGCTCGGCGGGATAGACATGATCCTGGGCTTCGACTGCGTGCTGCGCCGGCTCGATGCGCGCAACCGCCAGGTCTTCCGCGACATTTCCGAGCTCTACCGGACCAACAACGTGATCGGTTTCGGCACCTATGGCGAGCAGTACCGCTCGATGCATCTCAACCAGACCTTCACCGGCATCGCCTTCGGCGAGCGCCAGGCGGCCGAGTGAACGGCATGCCGCTGCGCGACATCGACGACGTCGACAGGCTGAAGAAGATCAACGCGGCGCTTGTCAGCCGCGTCGAGCGCTCCATGGACCAGCAGGGCAATGCCTTCTCGCTGTTCCAGACCGCCATCTCGCTGGAAAACCGGGTGCGCAACCGCACCGAGGAATTGCACGCGACGCTGCGCAGGCTCGAGCAATCGAACATCGAGCTCAGCGCGGCGAAGGAAAACGCCGAACTGGCGAATCTCTCCAAGACCAGGTTTCTCGCCGCCGCCAGCCACGACGTGCTGCAGCCGCTCAACGCCGCGCATTTGTCGGTCTCGGCGCTGGCCGAGGTCCAGACCAGCGAGGAAGGCAGGAAGCTGGTGCGCCAGGTCGAGCGCTCGCTGGAGACGATGGAAGACCTCTTACGCACGCTGCTCGACATCTCCAAGCTCGACGCCGGCGTGGTGCAGCCCGAAATCGGCGACGTCAGCCTGGAGACGCTGTTTTCCTCGCTGCGCTCGGATTTCCAGCCCGAGGCTGAGAAAAAAGGCCTGTCGCTGAAATTCCGGCCGGTCAACGTCGTGGTGCGCTCCGACCGCACACTGCTGCGCCGCATCCTGCAGAACATCCTCTCCAACGCTCTGCGCTACACCCGCTCCGGCGGCGTGCTGGTCGGCACCAGGCATCGCGGCGACACCATCCGCATCGACGTCGCCGACACCGGCTGCGGCATTGCCGAGGACCAGCGCGAAGCGGTGTTCGAGGAGTTCCACCGCGGCACCTCGACGCTTGCCGACGGCGGGTTGGCCGGCGGGCTGGGGCTAGGCCTCGCCATTGTGCGCCGCATGGCGGCCGCGCTGGGCCACCCCGTCACCTTTTCCTCGAGGGTTGGGCGCGGCACCATCTTCCACATCGACGTGCCGATCGGCATGGCGGCCGCCGAACCGGCGACGGGCATCGCCGACATGGACCGTCCGCGCGGTTACGGCCTCTTCGGCACCAAGGTCCTGCTGGTCGAGAACGACGCCGACGTGCTCTCCGCCATGACCTCGCTGCTCGAACGCTGGCAGTGCCTGGTGCGCGCCGCGACCTCCACCGACGACGCGCTCGATCTTCTAGGCGACACCGACTGGGTGCCCGACATCATCATCGCCGACCAGCATCTCGACGGCGGCGACCTCGGCACCGCCACCATCGCCGAAGTGCGCGACTATCTCGGCCGTCCAGTGCCGGCGCTGATCGTCACCGCCGATGGGTCAGAGCTCGTCGCCAAGGCGGCGCGGGCCGCGGGAATCGAGCTGATGCGCAAGCCGCTGAAGCCGGCGCAGTTGCGCGCGCTGCTGGCGCATTTGCTGGCTTAGAACCGCCCCTCAAAACCCAGCCTGATCCCGAAACAGCTCCGCATTATCCAGCTTCGACACCTCGATCACTGCCTGCGTCCTGCTATACACATTGAGCTTGCGCAAAATCTCCGAGACATGCGCTTTCACCGTGGTCTCGCCCACCTGCAGCTCATAGGCGATTTGCTTGTTCAGCATGCCCTGGCGCAGCATCTGCAGCACCCTCAGCTGCTGCGGCGTCAGCCTGGCCAGGCGCTGCACCATGTCCGCGCGGTCGGTGCTGTCGGGGTCGGGCGGCTGGCCCTCGTAATTTTCCGGCACATAGACGGCGCCCTCCATCACCGAGCGTATGGCGGCGGCGAGGTCGCTCTTCCTCGCCGATTTCGGGATGAAGCCGGCCGCGCCGTAGGACAGCGCCTCGGAGATGATCTTCGGCTCCTCATAGCCTGACACGATCACCACCGGCAGCCGCGGGTAGCGGGTTCTGAGCTGCAACAGCCCCTCGAAGCCATGCACGTCGGGCATGCTCAAATCGAGCAGCGCGAGATCGAACGGCTTGGCGTCGGCGAGAAGCTCGATCGCCTCCGTGATCGAGCGCGCCTCGACCGTGTCGACGTCCGGATAGGCCATCTGCACGGCGCTGTGCAGCGCCTCGCGAAACAGCGGGTGATCGTCGATGATCAGGAAGCGGGCGCGATCGCTGACGGAGCTCATTGCAAAGGTATCGGTTCGGTTTCGGCGGGTACAGGATAGTCCGGTGACCATGGCCAGATTATTGGCAAATAGTATATCGCCCAATGGTACAGGGGCCCAATGGTACAGGGCATTGTCTTTGAAACGACAGGCCGATGTGCGCGTGAGCGTCCTCAGTCTTGCCCGGCCGTTGAAATCGGCCGAAGGTGCGCATGATTCATGCCAACACAGAGACAGCCCATGCCAGAATTCGTCCTTCCGCCGCCAGCAACCGCCTCGGTCGCTATTGCCGGCTCGGCGGAACGGTTTGCCGTGCGCCGCATCTTCTGCGTCGGCCGCAACTATGCGGCGCATGCGCGCGAGCTTGGCAATGACGAGCGCGATCCGCCCTTCTTCTTCACCAAGCCGGCCGATGCGGTTGTCGACAGCGGCGCCGAGATCCCCTACCCGCCGCTGACCTCGAACCTGCATCACGAGATCGAACTGGTGGTCGCGGTCGGCAAGGGAGGCCTTCACGTGCCCCGCGCGGATGCGCTCGCCCATGTCTGGGGCTATGGCGTCGGCGTCGACCTGACCCGTCGCGACCTGCAGGATCAGGCGAAGAAGGCGGCGCGTCCCTGGGACTGGTCGAAGGCCTTCGACCAGTCCGCGCCTTGCGGTCCGCTGGTTCCGGCCGCGACATCAGGATATCCGGAGAAAGGCCGCATCTGGCTCGCCGTCAACGGCGCGGTAAAACAGGACGGCGATCTTGCCGAGCTTATCTGGCCGATCGCCGACATCGTCTCGATCTGCAGCGAGGCGGTCGAGCTCAAACCCGGTGACCTGATCTTCACCGGCACGCCGGCCGGCGTCGGTCCGGTTCAGGCCGGAGACAGGATCACCGGCGGGGTCGACGGCATCGGCACGATCGAGGTGTCCATCGGACAGCCGAGGCGATGAGCGATCTCGTCCTCCACAACTACTACCGCTCGTCCACCTCCTACCGGGTACGAATTGCGCTGGCGATGAAGGGGCTGGACTACACCTATGTGCCGCATCATCTGCGCCATGGCGAGCATCTCGAGCCCGCCTATCTCGCGGTCAACCCGCAAGGGCTGGTGCCGGCGCTGGTGCTGGATAACGGCCGGCTTTTGACCCAGTCGCTGGCGATCATCGAATATCTCGACGAGATTGAGCCTAACCCGCCGCTGCTGCCGAAGGATGCGCTGGGACGCGCCCGCGTGCGGATGCTGGCGCAGATGATCGCCTGCGATATCCACCCCGTGAACAATCTACGCGTGCTGACCTCGCTGCGCACTTTGTTCGGCGCCGGTGACGAGGACGTCGTCAACTGGTTCCGGCATTGGGTGAACGAAGGCTTCCAGCCGCTTGAAAAGATTCTCGCCTCCTCGCCCGAGACCGGCGCCTTCTGCCACGGCGACACGCCGGGCCTCGCCGACATCTGCCTCGCCGCCCAGGTCACCAACAACGCCCGCTTCGGCGTCGACATGGCGCCCTATCCGGTGATCGCGCGCATCAACGCCGCCTGCATGGCGCTGCCGGCGTTCCAGAAGGCAGCGCCGCAGAACCAGATCGATGCCGAATAGGGAAGCCAAAGACGCCGAGGAGGCCAAGGCACTGGCCGACATCGACGAGTACGGGTGTCATATCCTCTATGTGCTGGAGGAGGACGAGAATCCGCCATTCGCATACTCGGTCGGGATAGAGCACAATTTTGGCGTCCCTGAATTGGCCGTCATCGGGCTCAAACCGGAGCTTTCGATGACCATCATCAATGAGTACTGCAGACGCGTGCGCGGCGGCGAGAGGTTCCGCATCGGAGAGCGGGCGTCGGGTTTCCTGGGAGGTGGCTTCGACTGTCAGTTCGGTGCGGTCCACCCGGACCACTATCCCGAATATTTCGGTTGGGATATCTGGTTCTACGACGGGCCGGATTTCCGGATCATGCAGCTAATTTTTCCAACAACCTCCGGCGTTTGGCCATGGGATGCCGAGGCCGATGAATGGGTTCGCAAGCGGCAACCTCTTCTAGACCAACCACTGTTGCCACCTTAGTTCGGATCGTCGTCCAGCCGCCTGCCATTTGAACTGAGATATATGGAAGCAATCCTATGAAAGCCGTTGTCTTCGAAAAATTCGGTGAGACGCCGACCATTCAGACCGTGCCGGATCCAAAGCCCGCCCAAGACGGCGTCGTCATCAAGGTGGAGGCGACCGGGCTTTGCCGCAGCGACTGGCATGGCTGGATGGGCCATGACGACGGCATCACCTTGCCGCATGTTCCCGGACATGAGCTTGCCGGCGTCGTCGTCGCCGCCGGCAAGCAGGTCACCCGCTGGAAGGCCGGCGACCGTGTCACGGTTCCCTTCGCCGTCGGTTGCGGCCGCTGCTTCGAATGCACCTCCGGCAACCATCAGGTCTGCGAGCACCAGACGCAGCCGGGCTTCACCGGCTGGGGCTCGTTCGCCGAATATGTCGGCATCGAGCATGCCGACACCAATCTCGTGCGCCTGCCCGACGCGATGGAATACGCCACCGCGGCCAGTCTCGGCTGCCGCTTCGTTACCTCGTTTCGCGCCATCGTCGACCAGGGCCGGGTGACGCCCGGCGAATGGGTGGCCGTGCATGGCTGCGGCGGCGTCGGCCTGTCGGCGATCATGATCGCCAGCGCCATGGGCGCCAATGTGATTGCCATCGACCTCACCGACGAGAAGCTGGAATTCGCGAAGAAGATCGGTGCGGTGGCGACGATCAACGCCTCGACGACGCCGAACGTGGTCAAGGCCGTCAAGCAGATCACCAATGGCGGCGCGCATATGTCGATGGATGCGCTCGGGCACCCGACCACCTCGTTCAACTCGATCTCGAACCTGCGCCGGCGCGGCCGCCACGTTCAGGTCGGGCTGATGCTGGGCGAGCATGCCCGCCCGCAGGTGCCGATGGACAAGATCATTGCCTTCGAGCTCGAGATCCTCGGCAGCCACGGCATGCAGGCCTATCGCTATTCCGCGATGATGGAAATGATCCGCACCGGCAAGCTGAAGCCCGAATTGCTGGTCGGCAAAAGGATCAGCTTGGAGGAAGCGCCCGCCGCCCTGATGGCGATGGGCGGCTTTGAGGGCATTGGCATCAGGGTCGTGACGAAGTTCTGAGCAATTCCAGGAAAAGTGTGAAACGGTTTTCCGTCCGGAATTGCGTCAAAGCAAATCAGTAGGCGTCTACCGCGCAAACTTCTTCGCCCCGAACACGCAGGCCACGACGCCGAGCGTGACGGCCACCATCATCGGGCTGACCTTTTCGTGCAGCAGGCCCGCCGCCAGCGCCAGGCCGAAGAAGGGCTGCAGCAATTGCAGCTGCCCGACGGCGGCTATGCCGCCTTGCGCGAGGCCGCGATACCAGAACACGAAGCCGATCAGCATGCTGAACAGCGAGACATAGCCAAGTCCGATCCAGGCGCTCGAACCGATGGTCTCGAAGGACGGCGGCAGCGTCGCGAAGCTCAACGCCAGCATGACCGGCAGCGACAGCGACAGCGCCCAGCAGATCACCTGCCAGCCGCCGAGCTTGCGCGACAGCTTGGCCCCTTCGGCGTAGCCCAGCCCGCAGACGATGATGGCGCCGAGCATCAGGCTGTCGCCGACCGGCGAGGCGGTCACGCCTTGCGCCAGGGCAAAGCCGGCGACCAAAGCGCTGCCCAGGCACGAGAACAGCCAGAAGGCCCGGCGCGGACGGTCGCCGCCGCGCAGCACGCCGAAGACCGCGGTCGCCAGCGGCAGAAGGCCGACAAAGATGATCGAATGCGCCGAGGTGACATGTTTCAGCGCCAGCGCCGTCAGCAACGGGAAGCCGACCACGACACCCAGTGCGACGACGGCCAGCGAGACCAGATCTCCTCGCTCCGGACGTTTCTCGCGGAACAGCAGCAGCATCGCGATCCCCAGAAGACCAGCGATCGCCGCCCGGGCCGCCGTCAGGAAGGTCGGGTCGAAATCCATCACCGCCAGCCGCGTCGCCGGCAGTGATCCGCTGAAGATCAGCACCCCGATGAAGCCGCTGAGCCAGCCGTCGAAACTCTTTTCCATGATCTGCTCCGTTTGCGCTTCCCTACCGGCGCCGACCATGGTGTCGCCAGAGACAATGGAGTACAATTCCACAAAACTGTAATGGTCGGCAGGGAAGTACAGATGGACCTATCAGGCCCAAATGCCAGCGGTGCCACCCTCGTCGAAACCGTCATGGCGGCGATCCGCCAGCGTATCGCGGCGCGCACGCTGACGCCCGGAACCCGCCTGCCGTCGATACGGGCCATGGCCAGAGCCATGCAGGTTTCGAAATCGACCGTGGTCGAAGCCTATGAGCGCCTCGCCGCGGAAGGCGCGATCCGTTCGCGCCCGGGCTCGGGTTTCTACGCCGCCGGCCAGCTTGCGCCATTGTCGCTCGCCGAGATCGGCCCTCGGCTTGACCGCGCGGTCGACCCGCTTTGGGTGTCGCGGCAATCGCTGGAAGCAGGCGAGGAGATGCTGAAGCCTGGCTGCGGCTGGCTGCCGGCGTCCTGGATGCCGCAGGTCGCCTTGCGCCGTGCGCTGCGCAGCGCGGCCCGCGCGGACGACGTGGTGCTCGCCGATTACGGCACCCCGCTTGGCCTGCCGCCGCTGCGCCAATTGCTGGCGCGGCGCATGGCCGAGCATGGCGTGGAAGCCTCGCCCGACCAGATCATGCTGACCGACTGCGGCACCCAGGCCATCGACCTTTTGTGCCGCTTCCTGATCGAACCGGGTGACGCGGTGCTGGTCGACGATCCCTGCTACTTCAACTTTCATGCGCTGTTGCGCGCCCACCAAGCCAAGGTGGTCGGCGTGCCCTATACGCCTTCCGGGCCGGACATCGAGCTTTTCGCTGCGGCGCTCGCCGAGCATCGGCCGCGCCTCTATATAACCAATTCCGGCATCCACAATCCGACCGGCGCGATCCTGTCGCCGGTCACCGCGCATCGGTTGCTGAAGCTCGCTGACCAGGCGGACCTCACCATCGTCGAGGACGATATTTTCGCCGACTTCGAACACAGCCCTGCTCCCAGGCTCGCGGCCTTCGATGGGTTGCAGCGCGTCGTCCAGATTGGTTCCTTCTCAAAAACCCTGTCGGCCTCGGTGCGCTGCGGCTTCATCGCGGCGCCCCCCGATTGGATGGAAGGCCTGACCGATCTCAAGATCGCCACGACATTCGGCGGTGCGCGGCTGTCGGCCGACCTGGTGTTGACCTTGTTGAAGGACGGCAGCTACCGCAAGCATGTCGAGCAGTTGCGCACGCGCCTGTCGCGCGCCATGGCCGAGACCGCCGGCAGGCTGAAGGCGATGGGCATCACGCCCTGGATCGACCAGCCGGCCGGCATGTTCCTCTGGTGCCGCCTGCCCGACGGCATCGACGCGGCGGAAGTGGCGCGCCATGCGCTGTCGGACAATGTCGTGCTGGCGCCAGGCAATGCCTTCAGCCTGTCGCACACCGCCGGCCGCTTCATGCGCTTCAACGTAGCGCAATGCGAAGATCAGCGCATTTTCAGGGCGCTGGACAAAGCGATGGCCGCATCCCGCCGCAAAGCCGCGTAGGCGCGACATCGGTTGCCCAAGCGATCTTGCGGGGCTCAAAGCCGGATGCCGGTCGCGCTTGCCTCCCGCCTCCGGTCAACTGGTAATTGACAGGCCTCGTGGCGCAAGCATAAATAGACAGACCTGTCTCACTACTGCTGC
This sequence comes from Mesorhizobium sp. M2A.F.Ca.ET.043.05.1.1, assembly GCF_003952445.1. Taxonomy (NCBI): domain Bacteria; kingdom Pseudomonadati; phylum Pseudomonadota; class Alphaproteobacteria; order Hyphomicrobiales; family Phyllobacteriaceae; genus Mesorhizobium; species Mesorhizobium sp. M2A.F.Ca.ET.043.05.1.1. The sequence continues at coordinate 1,047,567 of NZ_CP034446.1, read as the reverse complement.
TATCATGACTGAACCGGCCAGAACCGACAAGCGCCAGCACATCGTTGAAACCGCCTATGGCCTGTTCAAGCGCGTGGGGTTCCACGCCACCGGCATCGACCGCATCATCGCCGAAGCCGACGTGGCCAAGATGACCATGTACCGGCACTTTCCCAGCAAGCACGATTTGATGGTCGAGGTCCTTGCCTACCGTGCGGAGCGCTTCGAGCGTCAACTCGATCGTCTCGCCGAACAGGCGGCCACGCCGGAACGGAAAATCGGCATGATCTTCGACTGGTACGGTCGCTGGTTCCACAGCGCCGACTTCCACGGCTGTCTGTTCGCGCATGCCCTGGCCGAGTTCGGCGATCCGGCGCACCCAGTGTTTCAGGCCGCCGCCAGGCAGAAGAACGGCCTCAAGCACCGGATGCGGCTGATCCTCGAAGAGATGATGCCCACCGACGAAGCCGATAGCGTTTCCGCTGCCCTGCTGATGCTGATCGAAGGCGCGACGCTGATGGCCCGGATGGGGCAGCCAGACTCCGCCATTCGCGACGCCCGCAAGGCGGCAATGGCCATCCTCGCTTCGCACGAGAAACTGCAATGAGCACGACGGTCATTGGCCTGGCACTGTTCGCTGCGATCCTGCACGCCAGTTGGAATGCCTTCCTGCGAACCGGCAGCGACAGGCTGTGGACCGTCACGGTCATGAGCTTCTCGGCAACGATCGCCGCCGTTCCGCTGGCGATCTTTCATCCCCTTCCGGTGTCATCGGCCTGGCCCTATATCGTTCTCTCGGCCTGCCTTCAGGTCGGCTACAGCTTCTTTCTCGTGGCGGCCTATCGCTACGGTGAATTGGGACAGGTCTACCCGATCGTTCGCGGCTCTGTGCCGCTCCTGGTGACGGTTGGTGGTTTCGTTCTGGCCGGCGAGCGCCTGAGCACGCTTCAGACCCTTGGCGTCGTCCTCGCCGCGCTCGGCATCATGAGCCTTTCCCTTGGCAAAGGGCGCGCGGCGACCAAATCAATCCTCTATGCCCTGGCGACCGGCGTGATCATCGCGGCCTATGCGACGGTCGATTCCATCGGTGTCCGCTCGGCGGGAAGCTCGGGCGCCTACACGGCCTGGGTGCTGTTGATCTACGGCGTGCTGCTGCCGGCCACCTTCATCATCTGCCGCGGCAAGCTCACGGTGGATCTTCGTTCGCCGGACGCGCTGAAGGCGCTTGGCGGCGGGATTTTCGCCCTGATTGCCTACGGCGCCGTGGTTGCGGCCTTCGCGCTCGGGCCGGCCGGTCCGATCACGGCCATCCGCGAGACGAGCGTGGTTTTCGCGGTGCTGATCGGACGGCTTTTCCTGGGCGAGACGCTGACGCCGAAGCGCATTGCGGCCTGCGGCGTTGTCGCGCTAGGCGCGATATGCCTTGGCTATCATGGATGACTATGGCCGAGAGGCTGTTTCGAAATTCGCTCTGGCGAGTCATATAGTGGCGGTTTCGAGAACCGGAGCGGAGCGGACTCTGCGTCCGTGAGCACTGGAAGCGCAGAAAATGCCGCCAGATGGCCGCCGGAGCGAATTTCGAAACGGCCTCTAAGCGCCTGCCCGTTTGCGGCGCTCATACATCATCACCAGCGTCTCGGCAGTCAGCGCCGGCTTCTGCTCGCCTTCGATCTCGACGGTGTTGGCAGCCTTCATCAGATACTGGCCGGGGCCGCGGTCCTCCATGGACAGCAGCGTCGTGCGCAGCCTGATGCGCGCCCCGGCCTTGACCGGCGCCAGGAAGCGCACCTTATCGAAGCCGTAGTTGAAGGCGGCTTGCGTGTTTTCCGGCACGATGCCCATCTCCAGCGCCAGCGCGCCGATGATCGACAAGGTCAGATAGCCATGCGCGATCGTGGTGCGGAACGGGCTCTGCCGCTTTGCCCGCGCGGGATCGACATGGATCCACTGGTGGTCGCCCGTGCACTCGGCGAACTGGTCGATGCGCCGCTGGTCGACCGTCGTCCAATCGGACACGCCGAGCTCCTGCCCGGACATTGTGCGCAACTGTTCAAAAGTCGGCGGCGTTCTCCGCCGTGGTTCGGTCATTCCGGCTTTCCCGTCACTCTTGCCTGTCTCCCGACCATGAAGCGGCGGCCTCTGTCAATTCGCCGCTTCGCAATTTTCGCCGGTAGAGTTGATGCTTTTAGGGCAGGCCAGAACGCTCGAGCGCCTGCGCCGGTTGCATCGCATGTCGGTCTATGATGGGCTCGAAACCCGCCGGACAGCCTATTTCTTTTCGTAGCCGGCGCGGATTTCCGCCATCGCGTCCCTGATCCGGTCGCGCAGGATCTCGACCGATTCGATGCTGGATTTCCGTACAAGGTCAGCCACTTCGCTGGCGTTCTTCAGCGTCGTCTCGAACGACTTGCGGGCAAATTCAGCCTGTTTGCTCATCAGGTCCTGCGGGTTGCCCGGCGCCTGGTAGTTCTGCGCCATCCGCGTGACCTCGTTGATGGCATTCTGCACCATCTCATGCTGCCTCGCCAGCACCGAGGAGGCGCCGGCCGCGCCTGCCCGCGCCGACTTTTCCAGGGCTTCGAGGTTCTTGCGATGATGATCGAGAATCGCCTGGACATCGACATTCGGCATTTTCAGGTCGCGGCCGAACCTGCTGAACATGTCGAGGAACGAGTCGGATTCCGGTTGTTTTGCCATGCCCTGCCTCCCGTTTTGCTGCCCTTGCGGCGTGCCAGAAGGAGAATAGTGCCAGTTAGGCCCGCGTCAATTGACCAGAAACAGCCGCTCCGCCGTATAGAGCGCCAGGCCGGCCAGCCCACCGATGATCATGCCGTTGAAGCGGATATATTGCAGATCCTTGCCGATATTCGTCTCGATCAGCCGAGTCAGCTGCGCCAGGTCCCAGCGCTTGACCTGGTCGGCGATGAATGTCGACACGCCGCTTTTCTGGCTCTCGACAAACGAGGCCAGCGCCACGACGAAGCCCTGGTTCATGTCGGCCCTGATCTGTGCATCCGCGGCCAGATGCTTGCCGGCCTCGACGAACATGTTCGCCAGGTGCTCGCGTATCGTCGAACTCGGCGCATTGACATCCTGCTCGATGAACAGGCGCAGGCTCGCCCATGCATCGCCAGCCAGCGCCCTCACCTCCGGGCGGCCGAGAAAATCACGCTTCAGCTTCTCGGCGCGCCTTGCATATTGCTTCGAGGTCCTGAGCCGCTCGATGAAGCCCAGCGCGAAGCGGTCGAATTCGGCGCGCATCGGGTGGTCGGGATCGGCCCTGACCTCATCCAGCAGTGAACCCGCCGAAGCGACGATCTTCTTCAAAAGATAGGCATCGGCGCGAAACAGGTTGAACAGCGACGGCAATTCCTCGCGGATTTTCTCGCGCATCGTCGCCAGCGCCTGCTCGTCGTTGAGGAAACGTCCGACCACCCGCGTGAATTCATCGAACAGTTTTTGATGGCGGCGGTCGTCGGTCAGCGCCGACAAAAGATCCGCCGCGAGCGGCGCCAGCGGCACCTTTTCGATCTGCTCCAGCATGCGGCTGGTGACGAAGTCGCGCAGCCCGGATTGCTCCACCGCCGTCAGCGTCTGCGGCACCAGCCGCGCGACGAATCGGGACAGGCCGGCGGCACGCTCGGCATCGGCCAGCCAGTCGGCGACCAGGGCGGCGAAGTCGACCTCGGCAAGCTTTTCACGCACCGGCTCCGGCGCCAGGAAATTGGCCTCGATGAAGCGGCCGAGATTGTCAGCGATGCGATGCTGGTTCTCCGGAATGATGGCGGTGTGTGGGATCGGCAGCCCGAGCGGCCGCCGGAACAGCGCCACCACGGCATACCAGTCGGCGATGCCGCCTATGGTCGCCGCCTCCGCGAAGGCAGCGACGAAGCCGAGCCACGGATAGGCAGCCTGGAAGGACTTCGCCAGCGCGAAGACGAGGATGCACAGCGCAAGCGCGGCCGCGGCGATGAATTTGGTCCGCCGCAGCGCCGAGAGCTTTGCCTGCGCGTCGGCGTCGAATCGAACCGGCGCGAGAGCCGGAGCTGATTGAGACATGAAAAGGCCGTTTCCTGTTTGCACCCGCCTCTATCTAGTGCATGTCGCCCAAAAGTGCGCAGCGGTTTTGGGAAAACGACATGCATAAAAACAAAGACTTAACGCGCGTCGCCTGAATCCGCTTCAGCGCGACGCGCTTTATGCCTGCGCCCGCAACGCTCGCCCGAAGCACAGGAGGGCAAATCGGGCCGCCATCGGCGCCGGCCCGCACAAAAAGTTGACACGATTATTCAGCTATGTGCCAGTCCAGTCTGGAATTGTTCCAAACTATGGGCCATATTCGGCTTAAGCTAATATTTCGCGAGGTTACCATGCGGCTCACGCGCCAGACCAATTATGCGATGCGCATCCTGATGTATTGCGCCGCAAATACCGACAGGTTGAGCCGCATCCCCGAGATCGCCGCCGCCTATTCGGTGTCGGAACTCTTCCTGTTCAAGATCCTGCAGCCGCTGGTCGAGGCCGGCCTCGTCGAAACCGTGCGCGGCAGGAATGGCGGTGTCAGGCTCGGCCGTCCGGCCGAGCAGATCAGCCTGTTCGATGTCGTGCGCGTCACCGAAGAGAGCTTCGCCATGGCGGAGTGCTTCGAGAACGACGCCGCCGAATGCCCGCTGGTCGACAGCTGCGCCCTGAATTCGGCGCTGCGCGAGGCGCTCAACGCCTTCTTCGCCGTGCTTTCCCGCTACACGATCGCCGATCTGATCGCCGCGCGCCCGAATGTGCGCCACCTGCTGGGCATCGACCTGCTGGAGCAGCGCGCCCCTGCAGCCTAGGCGGCGGACTGCGGCAACACGAACGGCATGCTTCCTTCGGGCAGCGCGCCGACCTTCAGCCTGCAGTCGAACACCTTTTCGATCAGTTCATCGTTCAGCACATCCGCCGGTGCACCGGCGGCCGCCAGCTGGCCACGAGAGAGCAAGAAAATCCGGTCGGCATACATCGCCGTCAGATTGAGGTCGTGCAGGATCGCCACCACGCCGCCGCCGCGCCGTGCGAAATCGCGGGCGATGTTCATGATGATGAGCTGGTGCTTGACGTCGAGGCTGGAGACCGGCTCGTCGAGGAAGAGATAGCGCGGCCGCCCCTCCAGCACCGGCGCCCAGACCTGGCAGAGCACGCGGGCAAGCTGCACGCGCTGCTGCTCGCCGCCGGAAAGCTCCTGGTAGAAGCGGCCGGCAAAGCCATCAAGGTCGACACGCGCCAGCGCCCGCTCGGGGAGCCGTGCATCCTCGCCAGGCAGCACGCCCGAGCGCCCACCGATCAGGCCGAGGCGCACGATCTCGCGCACGGTGAACGGGAAGGACAGCGCCGTGGCCTGCGGCAGCACGGCGCGCAGCGTTGCCGCCTCGACCGGCTTCATGGCCGACAGGTCGCGGCCGTTGAGGGTGACGGTGCCGGTATAGGCGAACTCGCCGGTCAGCGCCTTGAGCAAAGTCGTCTTGCCGGATCCGTTCGGTCCGACGATGGCCGAGACCGCACCGGGCTGCGCCGCGAAGTCGACATGCGAGACGATACGCCTGCCGCCGATCGCCACCGAGATGTCGCGCGCTTCGATCATGGCAGGCTCACAGATCAATGACGCCGCGCTTGCGCAGCAGTATCCACAGGAAGAACGGCGCGCCGGCGACCGCCGTGACGATCCCGATCGGCAGCTCGGCCGGCGCGACAACGGTGCGGGCGACCGCGTCGGCGATAAGCAGCAGCGATGCGCCGAGCAGGGCCGAGGCCGGCAGCAAATAGCGGTTGTCCGGTCCGATCGCCAACCGCAGGACATGCGGCACGACGATGCCGATGAAACCGATGCCGCCGCTGACCGCGACCGAAGCGCCGACCGCCGCAGACACTCCGACTATCGCTATGTATTTCAACCGCTGCACCGGGATGCCGAGATGCCCCGCGATCGCCTCGCCCAGCGCCAGCGCGTTGAGGCCGCGCGACAGGAATGGCATCGCGGCCAGCGCCAGGATGATCACCGGCCCGACGGTGCCGATCTTCGGCCATGTCGCGCCGGCAAGCGAGCCGAGCTGCCAGAAGGTCAGGTCGCGCAGTTGCCGGTCGTCGGCCATGAAGATCAGGACGCCTGTCAGCGCCATGGCAAGGGCGCTGATGGCGATGCCGGCAAGCAGCATCGTGGCGACCGAGGTCCGTCCCTGGCGCGTAGCGATGGCATAAAGCAGCAACGTCACCGCGAGCCCGCCGAAAAACGCCGCGAGCGGGAGCGCAAGCGTGCCGAATGCGAGCGTGAAGGGCGCAAGCCATGTGGTGCCGAGTACGATGATCGCCACAGCGCCGAGGCTGGAGCCGGCGGAAACGCCGATCAAACCGGGATCGGCAAGCGGATTGCGGAACAGTCCCTGCATCACCGCGCCGCAGACGGCGAGCGCGGCGCCGATCAGCACCCCGAGCAGCACGCGCGGCATGCGAATGTCATAGACGATCAGCTGGTCGCGCGCGGCAAGCGCCGCATCCGGCGGCACGGCTCCGGTGAACCAGTCACGAATGACGCGAAGGGCGGACGCATCCGAAGCGCCCGACGTCAGCGACAGGGCTACCGAAAGGGTCAGCGCCAGGCACAAGAGCGCGATGACGAACCTTGCCCGCGTCGAGCGATCGCCCTCGGCCGCCATCACCCTGCCCACACCAGCTATGGACTGTTCGGCCATCGCCGCTCAGTCCGTGACCTGGTTGCCATAGAGCGAGACGGCCAGATCGTGGATCGCCTCCGCCGTGCGCGGGCCGAAGCCGAGCAGATAGCCGCCCCACATGCTGACCATCTTGCGGTTCGTACCAGCCGGCGTCGAAGCGACGGCAGGATTGGCGAACAGCTCGTCTTCCGAGATCGGCGGACCGCCGCCCTTCATCGTCAGGATGACATCCGGCTTGGCGCTGACGATCGCCTCATCCGTCATCCCCTTGTAACCGGAAAAGCCCTCGACAGCGTTGACCGCACCGGCCAGCCTGATGATGCCGTCGGCCGCGGTGTCGCTGCCGGCGGCAAGGATCTTGCCGCCTTGCGTCGACAGCACGAACAGCACGCGCTTGCGCTCCTTGATCGAGGCCGTCTGCTTTTCGGCCGCCGTCAGCTTCGCATCGGTATCGATAGCCAGCTTCTCGGCTTTGGCTTCAACCCCCAGCGCCTTGCCGACGATTCGGATCTTTTCGAGGATGCCCTCATGGTTGAAGTGGTCCGGCACCTCGATGAAAGGCACGCTCGACTTCTTCAGCACGTCGACCGCTTCCTTCGGGCCGCTGCCCTGCAGCGCCAGGATTCCGGTCGGACTGACCGACAGGACACCCTCGGGCGACAGCGCCCGCATGTAACCGACATCCGGCAGCTTCGCCGCCGCCTCGGGATAGGTGCTGGTCGAGTCGCGGGCGACGAGACGGCCCTCCTCGCCGAGCGCGTAGACGATCTCGGTGATCGATCCGCCTATGGAGGCGATGCGCGAGGAGTCGGAAAAGACAACCGTGCTTTCTTCCGCCTTGGCTGGTTGGATGGCGACGGCAAGGAGGACACCGAGCATCGGCGCAAGCGCCGCGCGGAAACTGAGAACAAAGCGCATTGGGTGCTACCTTATGCAGCGGTGGGGCTTGGGATGCGGGGCAGGTTCTCGGCCAGGAAACGCCAGTCTTCCCGCTCGCCTTCACCTTCATGACGCTTGCCGAAGAACTGGATGATCATGCTGCCATTGGCATCATAGGCCTCCAGCGAGGTGACGTGGCCGTCCTTGGTCGGCTTGCGCAGCGCCCAGACCTCGTGGATGTGATCGGTCCTCAGATGCAGGTGGAAGGTCTCGTCGAGCACATTGATCCATGGTCCCATCGGCTTGACCGACTTGATCGGGCCGGAATGGATCTGGATGCAGCCGCGATTGCCCACGAAGCACATGATGGGCATCCCGCCTGCAGCGGCGTGATGGAACATGGCGCTCACCGCATCATTGTCGAGCAGCCAGGCATAGTCCTGCCCCACCATGCGCACCGCCTCGCGGCGGCTGAGCTTCAACGTCTTCAGCATACCGAAGAACTGATGCACGTCGGTGAGCCGGCTCCAGCGGTCGCGCAGATCGTCGATCAAGGCAACCGAAGCCTGGCCCTCACCTCCCGCTTCCGCGGCGCTTGGGAAGATCGCGACGGTCGGTTCCTGGTTCGATGATTCGAGGCTCGCCACCAGCTTCTGGTAGGCATAGAGGCTGGATGCTGGCTTCAGATGCACCTTGTGCACCGCCTCGCCCGCTGCGTCGAAGAACTGCAGGCTGCGGCGGATTTCGTCGCCGTCGCGCTTCTCGACGGCAAAGCCATGCGCCCAGACCTTCGGGAAGATTCGCAGGTCGATGTTTTCGCCAAGCACCATGGCGTTGTGGTTGCCGGTGACGACCTTGTCGTAGATGCCGATCTTTTCATGCACGGCGCTTTCGTTGCGGGTCAGCGCCATCACCTCGCCGACCGCCTCGAGGCCGGTCAGAAGGTCGTTGACGCGCGGCTCGACTCGCACCGCGCCGATGCCGCAATGCGCCGCGACCAGTTCCGCTTCCGAAATGCCCAATTGCGCCGAGAGATCGCGCTCCCGCATTTTCGGATTTTCTTCCCGCGCCCGCCGGATTTCCTCCGGCGACGGCTTAACGCGCTGGTCCATGTCGTCCACCTGTATTGCCTGATGTTCGTCTATCGCCCGCCGACGGCGGTCACTTGTTGAGGATCAGCTTGCCCTGGCGGGTGATCTTCAGGCGGTAGAGTGCGCCGTGATGCTCGATGCCGATCTCATGCTCGCCCTGGAACAGTGTGTTGCTGGACAGCGTTCTCACCGCCAGCGGCACCCGTTCGTAACGCATCTGCGTCTCTTCCGGGCGGCGGACGCGATAGCGGAAATCGTTGGGATTGTGCGTGTTCATCGGGTCGGTCCCTTTCCTCTGACGGCCACCGTGGCCGCAGCCTCATAATATGCCGATTCAATTCTTGACTCGAATAATCATGTTTACTAGTCAGTGCATTACCGGACTAAATGAGTCAACATTTAAGACGCCGGACGTGATCAAAAATGCGAGCGAGCCATTGGCCAGCCAGCTACGAGCCTGAAAATCTGGAGTTGGGGCATGGGGTTGGTGACTTGGGGACGAACGGGCCTGGGGGGCGAGAACGCGGGTCCGAGCTTCCGATCGATAGCGAACGGCATTGCCATCTTGATGGCCGGAGCGGCGGCGATCGCGCTCAGCGTATCGGCGGCAAAAGCGCAACAGGCCACGCAGTCGGCGACCAGCCAGCAGGCCGATCAAAAAAAGAAGGCTGACGAGAAGGCCGCCGCCGAAGGAACCTTGCTCGACAAGATCCTCGTCATCAGCCGCACCGGCGAGACGGCGATCCAATCGCTGGCTTCAGCCAGCCATGTCGATCAGGAGCAGCTCGACCGCCGCATGGCGACGACGCCGAACGAGATGCTGCTCGGCGTGCCCGGCGTCGCCGTGCAGGCCGACGCGCGCCGCGTCTCTTCGAGCATCAACATCCGCGGCCTGCAGGATTTCGGCCGCGTCGCGGTGATCGTTGATGGCGCCAGGCAGGATTTCCAGCGCTCGGACCACGGCACGCAGTCGACCTTCTATGTCGATCCTGAGCTCATCAAGTCGGTCGACGTCATCCGTGGCCCGGTCGCCAACACCTACGGCTCCGGCGCCATCGGCGGCGTCGTCTTCTTCGACACCAAGGACGCCGCCGATTTCCTCAAGCCGGAAGAGACCTGGGCCGGCTCGCTGACCGGACGCTATGAGAGCAACGGCAAGGGCTGGACCACCAGCGCCACCGGCGCCTACAAGATCAACGACAACTGGGACGTTCTCGGCAACATCGTCTATCGCGACTATGGCGACTACAAGAACGGCGGCGGCGACACCGTTGCCGGCACCGGTTTCGACGTGCTGAGCGGCCTGCTCAAGACCACCATACGCCCGACCGAAAACAGCGAGTTGAAGCTTGGCTGGGTCGGCTCCAAGGACGGCTGGACCGAGACCAGCGGCGGCGTGCCCGCCAACGACGTCGACCTCAAGTCGAATACCTTTACCGCCCGCTACAACATCACCGACGATGCCAAGAGCTGGCTCGACCTCCACATCAACGCTTCCTACAACAAGACAGTTCTCGACCTGACGACGCTGACCGCGCAGAACCGCTTCGATCCGACCACCGGCCTGCCCGTGGTGCTGCCGCCCGGCTCACTGTCGACCTTCGATGTCGGCACGACCGGCATCGACATCTGGAACACCTCGCGCTTCGAGACGGCGGGCGTCGCGCATGAGCTGACCTATGGCGGCGACTGGGTTGGCGACGATGTCGATACCGGCGGCAGCGCCGGCGGCGACAGTTTTTATACGCCGTCGGGCAAGCGCAACGTCTCCGGTGCCTACATCCAGGACAAGCTGACCTGGGAATGGCTCGAGATCATTGGCGGCCTGCGCTACGACAACTACAGCCTGAAGGACGATACGAACGAGACCTCCGGCGACCGGGTGTCGCCGCGCATCACGGTCGGCGTCTCGCCCTTCGAAAGCGCCGGCCTGGCAGGCCTGCAGTTCTACGGCACCTATGCGGAAGGTTACCGCTCGCCCTCGCTGACCGAGACGTTGATCAGCGGCAACCATCCGGCCGGCGTCAGCTTCCCGTTCTTGCCCAACCCGAACCTCAAGCCCGAGACCGGCAAGACCGTCGAGTTCGGCATCAATTACAAGCAGAACGACATCATCGAGGGCGGCGACGCGCTGCGACTCAAGGCCGCCTATTTCAACAACAATGTCGACGACTACATCGACGGCGTGACGCTCTCGCCCTTCGATCCGACCAGCGGCTGCCCGTTCGGCCCGGGCATTCCGATCTGCTTCCAGTACCAGAACTTCGCCAAGGCCAAGATCAACGGCTTCGAGCTGGAAAGCGTCTACGACGCCGGCTGGGGCTATGCCGGCCTGTCGGCCTCCATCATCAACGGCCACACCATCTCTTATGAGGGCGGGCGCGCCGACCTTGCCACCATCCCCTCCTCGCAGGTCACCGCCCAGCTCGGCTTGCGCTTCCTTGAGGACAAGCTGACCGTCGGCGGCGAAGTGCAGTATAACGGCAAGCCCAAGGGCAATCCGGTGGCCAAGGATTATACGCTGGTCAACGCCTTCGCCAGCTACCAGGCGACGGACAATCTCAAGCTCGACTTCCGCGCCGACAATCTGTTCGACGTCAAATACACCAACCCGCTCAACGGAAGCACGACCGCCGTCCTCTACGAACCCGGCGTTACGCTGAAGCTCGCGGCAACCATGCGCTTTGGAGGCTGAGCGAGACATGAAACGCTTGATGACATCCTTTCGTCTGCTGACCTCGACGTTCGCGATGTCGCTTGCGATGGTGCCGGCGTGGGCCCAGTCCGCGCCGGCCGCTGCCTCAGCTCCGGCTCTCAGCCTCGAGCTCAATACCGCGCAGCCTTCGGAAAAAGGCTGCCGGCTGACTTTCGTTGTCAACAACGCGCTCGGCGCCGACCTGTCCAAGGCGGCTTTCGAGATCGCGCTGTTCAACGAGGCGGGCGTCGTCGACCGCCTCACCGTGCTTGATTTCAAGGACCTGCCGGCCGGCAAGACCAAGGTCACCCGCTTCGACCTTGCCGGCGCCGACTGCGGCAAGCTCAGCCGCGTGCTGATCAACAGCGCGACCGAATGCGCCGGCGTCGAACCCGCGGCCTGCATGCGCGCCTTGAAGACATCGACCAGGACCGCCATCGCTTTCGGGGTCTGACAGGCTGTGGGCTTCGAACCGGCACGCAACGCCTTTGTACAAGCGACGGCCGGCATAGGCCTGACGCTGCCTGCGGCAACCGATCTTGATTTGACCGATCTTGATTTGACAAGGACGCATCGCTTGCCGCAGGTCTCCTCGCGAGCCATGCAGGACATCGACCCCCTCTCCGACGCCGACAGCGAACCGGCGATCCCGCCGGCCGAGCCGCAGCAACGGCAGTCGGCGCAAGACCGCAAATGGCCGGTGGCTATTGTCGCCTCCGGCTTGCTCCATGCCGCCGCCGCGGCGGCGTTTTTCATCGCGCCTGCCGGAACATTCGACCCCCTGGATGCGATCCAGGCCGAAGGCAGCAGCCAGTCAGGCGCCGACGCCCAGGGCAGCGCCCTCAATGACGCGATGTCCGGCACGGTGGATGTAACCTTGGTGGCGGATCCGCAGCCGGTGAAGCGCCAAGCAGTCCAGCCCACTCCGCCGGCCGAAGCGCCGCAACCGGCCAGCCAACCTGTAGCGCCTCAGCCTCCGGCTGAAGCTGCCCAGCAGCCTGCTTCCACGCCCGATATCCTGACGGCCGCCACAGCGCGCCAAGACGATCAGAGCGTGCCCATGGCCGGCGAACCGGCGCCTGCGATCGAGCCGCAAAGCGCTGCCGCGTCGCCTGCCGAACCCGAACACCCACCGGCCCCGGCGGCAACGTCGGGCGCACCGGCAGGATCAGGCCAACCCGTTGAGACGCGCGGCACGGAAACAGCGGATGGCGACGCACGCGATGCGCCGACCATCGCCAGCAAGGGCAAGATGAAGACCGGCGCCGGCAATGCCCTGGAATCCCGCTACAGCGGCGAAATTCAAAAGAGGCTCGCCCGAGCCAACCGCCGCGTTTCGAAATCGGTCCAGGCAAAGGCCCGCAACAACGCCAGGGTGGTTTTCGTGATCGCGGCCGACGGCAGCATCAGCGACCTGCAGCTCGCCGAAAGTTCCGGCTCCGCCGAGCTCGATCAATTCGCTTTGACGCTGGTGCGCAAGCAGGCACCGTTCCCTCCCATTCCACCTGAGACAGGAAGATCAAGTTGGGTGTTCAAAGCGCGGATCGGTCCCTTCTGAAGTCTCGGTTGAAGCCACAATTCATGCAATTCGAAAGGAAACCAATGTACATCGCCATGAACCGCTTCAAGGTCCAGAACGGCTCGGAAGAAGCCTTCGAGGACGTCTGGAAGAACCGCGATTCCAGCCTCTCGGAAATGAAAGGCTTCAAGGAGTTCCATTTGCTGCGCGGCCCGGTCAACGATACCGAGGGCTACACGCTGTTTGCCTCGCACACGGTCTGGGCGAGCCAGGAGGATTTCGTCGCCTGGACGAAGTCGGAAAACTTCCGCGCCGCCCATCGCAACGCCGGCGGCTCGAAGGTTCATTACCTCGGCCACCCTCAGTTCGAAGGGTTTTCGGTCGTCGAAGGCGCATGAAACGCGCCTCCCAACTTCGTCATCCCAGGGCGAAGCAGGAGCGTAAGCTCCGTCGCGGAGACCCTGGGATCCATTCCGTGACCTTTATCAAAAAGTGCAAGCGGAGTAGAATTCTGCATCGCCGCAACGCTCACATGTAACGGAATGGATCCTTGGGTCTACGCGGTGCGCTTCGCTTCCCGCTCCGCCCAAGGATGACGATCGCGATAGGCGTCGGCCAATCCCCGCCACATGCCTAGCCGACTGACCAAAATCGCCGTGCTGGAGAGCTATGCTGCAGCCAGCAGGCTGGCGTTCCCTCCTGCCGCCGTCGTGTCGACGCAGACCGCGCGCTCATGCGCGTAGGCGGCCGGGTTGAGCACCTCGCTGACCAGCGGCACGATCGGCCCGGCGCGGTCGGCGATCACCTTGCGCACGATGCGCGCCGCTTCCGGCGTGCCGGAGAAGGCGACGACATCGACGCGCAGTGAGCGCGCCTCGACCGGGTCCGGCCGGCCGTCGATGGCCGCCAGCGGCAGGCCCTTGCCGGTCAGCGCCGAGAGTGCTGCCGGCGCGCCCGGCGCCACCGCCAGCACCGCATTGCCGGCGGCAAGCGCCTGGATCGTCTGGGCAAGCAGCGTCTCGGCATCAGGGCCGAGGCAAAGCACCCGGCCGCGTGGCGCCAGCGACAAAGTGTTGGCCTCGCCGGTCGGTCCAGGCAGGTCGACCTGGCCGAAATCGAGGCTGGCGGCCGCGGCGATCGCTGCCGCGCCCTTACCGCGCAGATGCTTCCTCAGGATCGCGACGCGGTCCGGCCGCGTCGACCAGCCGCCCAGTGCCGGGTCCGGCAGATTGTCGGCAAGCTCCGTCGCGGTCACCTTGTGGCCATCGGCGACCTCGGTTCCGGCCTCAGGCCCCTTGCGGAAACGACGCAGGTAATGCGGTCCGCCGGCCTTCGGGCCGGTGCCAGAAAGCCCCTCGCCGCCGAAGGGCTGCGAGCCGACCACGGCACCGATCTGGTTGCGGTTGACATAGATGTTGCCGGCATGGATGCCGTCGACGAAATGCTGAACGCGGCCCTCGATGCGCGTGTGCAGGCCGAAGGTGAGCCCATAGCCCTTACGGTTGATGGCGGCGATGACCTGGTCGATCTCGTCGGCATCGAAAGTCGCGACATGCAGCACCGGGCCGAACACCTCGCGCTCCATCTCCTCGATGCCCTTGACGCGGAAGACATGCGGGGCGACGAAGCGGCCGGTGGCCGGCGCTTCCAATTTCGCGACCAGCCGGCCTTCCAGCCCCTTCTTCTTGCAATAATCGCTGATCGAAGCCTGCGCCTCGTCGTCGATGACCGGGCCGACATCGGTCGAGATGGCCCAAGGATTGCCCACGTTGAGCGCTTCCATGGCGCCCTTCAGCATCTCCAGCATCTTCTTCTCGACGTCCTTCTGGACGTAGAGCACGCGCAATGCCGAGCAGCGCTGGCCGGCGCTCTGGAAGGCCGACGCCAGGATGTCGCGCACCGCCTGCTCCGGCAGCGCGGTGGAATCGACGATCATCGCGTTCAAGCCGCCGGTCTCGGCGATCAGCATCGCATCGGGCGCCGCGGTCTCGGCCAGTTGCTTCTCGATCAGCTTGGCGACCTCGGTCGAGCCGGTGAAGCAGACGCCCGCGATGCGAGGGTCGGCGGTCAGCGGGGCGCCGACCGTGGGGCCATCGCCCGGCAGAAGCTGGATGACATCCTCCGGTACGCCGGCCTCGCGCAGCATTTCGACGGCGCGGAAGGCGATCAGCGGCGTCTGCTCAGCGGGCTTGGCGATCACCGAATTGCCGGTGACCAAAGCCGCGGCGATCTGGCCGGCGAAGATCGCCAGCGGGAAATTCCACGGCGAGATGCAGACGATCGCGCCGCGCGCTTCGGTGCCTGCCTCGGCATTGGCCGCCTCGGCCGCGTAATAGCGCAGGAAATCGACCGCCTCGCGCACCTCGGCGACGTCGTCGGCCAGCGACTTGCCGGCCTCACGGGTGGCGAGAGCGAAGAACTCGGGCGCGTTGGCCTCGTAGAGGTCGGCGGCACGGTTGAGGATCGCGGCGCGCTCGGCAACCGGACGCTTCGCCCAGGCGGGTTGCGCGTCGACGGCGATCCGCACGGCGGTCGCCACCTGCTTAGCCGCCGCCTCATGCACCGTGCCGACGACCTCGTCGGGCTTGGCCGGATTGACGATCTGGCGCGGCTTGCCGTAGCCGCCGGCGCGCGTCACCGGCCTGGCGTGCCAGCGATCCGCTCCGGCGAATTCCGCCCTCGCCTTGTCGATGGCCGCGAGCGTCACCGGATCGGTAATGTCGAAGCCTTTCGAGTTGCGGCGGCCGGCGCCGAAGATCGCGGCGGGACGCGCGATCGCGGGGTTGGCGGCAGGCCCCTGGGTCTCGACGGCCTCGAGCGGATCGCGCGCGATCTCCTCGGGCTCGACCTCCTCGTCGGTCAACTGATGGACGAAGGAAGAGTTGGCGCCGTTCTCCAGCAGCCGCCGCACCAGATAGGCGAGCAGGTCGGAATGCGCGCCGACTGGCGCATAGATGCGGCAGCGCGTGCCTTCGGTCTGCCGCACCGTCTCGTGCAGCGCCTCGCCCATGCCGTGCAGGCGCTGGAACTCGAAGCTGTCGCGGTCCTTCGCCATCGACAGGATCGCGGCCACCGTGTGCGCGTTGTGCGTGGCGAATTGCGGGTAGATGCGATCGGTCATCGATAAAAGCTTCTTCGCGCAGGCGATATAGGAAACGTCGGTGTTCACCTTGCGGGTGAAGACCGGATAGCCCGTGAGGCCGAGCGTCTGCGCCCGCTTGATCTCGGTGTCCCAATAGGCGCCCTTGACCAGCCGCACCATGATCCGGCGGTCATATTTCTTCGCCAGCGCATAGAGCCAGTCGATGGCGAAAGCCGCGCGCGGGCCGTAGGCCTGGACGACAACCCCGAAACCGTCCCAGCCGGCGAGCTCCGGCTCGGCCAGCACGCGTTCGATGACGTCGAGCGACAGGTCGAGCCGGTCTGCCTCCTCGGCATCGATGTTGAGGCCCATGCGTGAATGCCGGGCAGCAAGCGCCAGCGACAGAAGCCGCTCGGCCATCACCGGCAGCATGGTCTCGCGCTGCGCCACCTCGTAGCGCGGATGCAGCGCCGAGAGCTTGACCGAAATGCCGTGATTGTAGCGGATGTCGGGGCCGTTCGAGCCGGCATCGAGCGACGAGATCGCATCCGCATAGGCGCGGTGGTAGCGCAGCGCGTCGGCCTCGGTGCGGGCGGCCTCGCCCAGCATGTCGAAGGAATAGAGATAGCCCTTCTGCGTCATCGGTCGGCCGCGCTTGACGGCCTCGGCGATGGTGCGACCGAGCACAAACTGCTCGCCCATCTCGCGCATCGCCGCGGCGACCGCCTTGCGGATCACCGGCTCGCCCAGCCTGCGCACCATGGCGCGCAGCGTGCCTTCGATGCCGCCCTCACCTTCGTCGAGCACGCGGCCGGTGAGCATCAGAGCCCAGGTCGAGGCGTTGACGAAGATCGAGCTTGAGCCGCCCGAATGCGCTGACCAGTCATGCGGCGCGATCTTGTCGGCGATCAAATCATCCATCGTCTCGGTGTCGGGCACGCGCAGCAGCGCCTCGGCCAGGCACATCAGAGCCACGCCTTCCTTGGTCGACAGGCCGTAGGCCGAGAGGAAGACCTCCATCAGCCTGGGATCGGTCGAGCCGCGCACCGCGCGCACCAGATCGGCCGCGCGGGCCGAGATTGCCTTGCGCTCTTCCGCCGAAAGTCCCGCCGCCGCCGACAGGCGTTTCACCGCCTCGTCTTCATCGGGCAAATAATTGGCGCGGATCTGCTGGCGGATGGCGGCGAGCGGCATGTCGGGTCCATGAAAGCGAGCGTGAACGTACGATCTGGCGGCCGCCGGACCGAATGGCGCAAGCTAGCACAGCTACGAATTTCAGTCGGTCCAAAGAAATCGACAAGGTAGGCCAATTAAACTATCATGGAGGCCGAATTCCTATCATTTCGGCTGCCAAATCGATGATCGAAGATCAATTGGACCGCATCGACCGCAACATCCTGTCGGCGCTCGGGCGCGACGGCAGGCTTTCGATGTCCGAACTGGCTTTGAAGGTCGGCCTGTCGAAGACGCCGGTGCAGGCGCGCGTGAAACGATTGGAGAAGGACGGCTATATCCGAGGCTACCGCGCCGTCATCGACCGCGAACGCATGGGCGAAGGCCATGTCGCCTTCGTCCAGGTAAAGCTTTCGGACACGCGCTCGGCGGCGCTCGACGCTTTCAACCGCGCGGTCCAGGGCGTGCCCGAGATTGAGCAGTGTCATATGATGGCCTCGAGCTTCGATTATCTGCTGAAGGTCCGCACCACCGACATCGCCGCCTACCGCCGCGTGCTCGGCGAGCGCATCTCGGCCCTCCCCCACGTCGCCCAGACGTCTACCTTCGTGGCGATGGAGACGGTCAAGGATCGCTGACCTTACTCCGACAGTGTTTTCAGGAATGCCACCAGCGCCGCCCGCTCGCGTTCGGACAGATCGAGCGGGTGCACTTCCGATACGCCTTCAACGCTGGGCGGCGCCTTCGAATAATGCGCCACCACTTCATCGAGTGTCGAGAACTGGCCGGCATGCATGTACGGCGGACGATCCGCCGCGTCCCTGAGCGACGGCGTCTTGTAGGCGCGCATGGTTTGCGGACCATTCTTGACCATGAAGCGCAGCTCGCGGCAGGCGCTCTCGTCGCCGTCGCGGAATTTGCCGAGGCAGTTGAACGGGTCGGCCTCGACCTGCGCCACCGCATCGACGCGCCCGCGGTCCGGCGGCAGGCCGTCGACCGGCGGCACGCCGGTGTTGTGGAAGGCGCTGTCGGTGAAGCGCGGACCATTGTGGCAGGTCACGCAATTGGCCTTGCCGATGAACAGTTTCAGCCCGAGGATCTCTTCCGGCGAGAACGCCGCGTCTCCTTCTGGCTTGGCGCCGGTCGCCAGATCGATGGCGAAGCGGTCGAAGCGCGTCTGCTGAGGTTCGATCGAGCGCTCGAAGGCGGCGATCGCCTTGCCGATATTGGCGTAGACTCGGTTGACATCGTCCTGC
The DNA here is from genome assembly GCF_003952445.1 of Mesorhizobium sp. M2A.F.Ca.ET.043.05.1.1. Taxonomy (NCBI): domain Bacteria; kingdom Pseudomonadati; phylum Pseudomonadota; class Alphaproteobacteria; order Hyphomicrobiales; family Phyllobacteriaceae; genus Mesorhizobium; species Mesorhizobium sp. M2A.F.Ca.ET.043.05.1.1. The sequence goes on along the minus strand of NZ_CP034446.1, from coordinate 1,029,189 downwards.
TGAGAGGCGGGCATCGCGTTCCACGCCGCCTTCTCGGCGTCGCTGCCGAGCGGGCTGGCATTGGCCGGCACGGTGGAAAGGTCCGGCAGCAGCCCAAAAATGCGCTCGTAGCGCTCGCCGAACCGCTTCTTGATGTAGTGCGCGAAGGCTGCCCGGTTGCCGGCCTGCTCCAGCGGGTTTTCAAGCGGCGTCAGCGCCTGCGCCCACAGGCTGTCGCGCCTGCCGTCCCAGAAGTACCATGGATTGCGCGCCACACCCGCCAGCGGCATGGTGCGGCGGTTGGTGTGGCCGACGCCGACCGCCTGCGGCAGGTCGTCCTGGAACTGGCGGTCGATCTTGTGGCAGGTCGAGCACGAGACCGTGCGGTCGCGGCTCATGCCGACATCGAAGAACAGCGTCGAGCCAAGCGCGGCGGCCGCAGGCATATCCGCATACTGGTTCGTGGTGTCGGGTTTCAATGATGGCAGCGTGTTCAGCGCCAAAGACGCGATGGTCTTCTTCTCAGCGTCGCTGAATTGCGGCTCGCCGCAGCCACCCAGCAAAGCGAGAGCGGCCAAAGCCAGCAGGCATGCAACGCTCGTCAGACGACTCATCGAACGCTCACAACACGACGTTGAAGACGACGGAATCGGAACCCGCCGCCGCCGAGATACCGAAGTGCAGCTGCCACCAGCCGCTCATCGTGAATTTCACGCCGTCGATGCGGTAGCGCCCCTCGCCAAGATAATCGGTCGCCTGCGGACTGGTCGGCAGGCCGTGATTGTGCTGCGGCATCCCGCCGGAAACGGTGATGGCCGCCCCCTCCACCGGCGCGCCGGCGGCGGTCTTCAGCGTCAGCAGCCAGGATTGCAGCTCGCCCTGCCGGATGACGCCGCGCTCCGGCTCGAAGCTCGCGACGAACAGCCCGTTCGCCGTCTTCTTGGAGCGCGACAGGTCCGGACCGGACGCCGAATGCGGCAGCGTCAGATAGACGACGGCCACGATGCCGACCAGCAACGCGGCCAGGCCGAGCCCCGCAAGGATGTAACGCCATATCGATGCCAAACCCGTTCCTCTTCGGCTGCTAACGTCGCGGGCCGCTCGCCGCGTCCCGCCCTGCCTGTGGGAAATCGTTTCTGGCGCAAAATTCGCCGCCAGCCAAGCATGGCGCTGCCGGCCGCAAAAAGCTACAGCAACAAGACCTTAAGAAGGATAGAACCACATGGCCGCCAAGGGTATCGCGTCGATCGGCGAATGCATGATCGAATTGTCGGGACAGACCGGCGACAGCTGGCGCATGGGCTTTGCCGGCGACACCTTCAACACGCTGTGGGCATTGCACGCGCTGAGCCCGGAGCACCCCGCTACTTATGTCTCGGCCTTCGGCGACGATCCCTTCTCGCGCGACCAGATCGCCTTCTTCGGCCAGAACGGCATCGGCATAGGCAACAGTCCGGTCATTGCCGGCGCGCGCCCTGGCCTTTATGCAATCACGCTCACCGGAGCCGAGCGCGCCTTCACCTACTGGCGAAGCGACGCGGCCGCGCGCCAGCTCGCCTCCGATCCGGCGGCGCTCGCGAAAAGCCTTCAAAACCAAGCGCTTGTCTATTTTTCCGGAATCACCCTGGCAATTCTGGACGAGGCCGCGCGGAAAACCTTGCTGACGGCCATAGGTGCGGCCCGGGCCGCCGGCTCGCTCGTCGCCTTCGACCCAAATTACCGGCCGCGTCTGTGGCCGAGCCGCGAGGCAGCCCAGGCCGCTACCCTGGAGGCGCTTGCCGTGGCCGACATCGCGCTGCCGACCTTTCCGGACGAACAGATGCTGTTCGGGGATCCGACGCCGCAGGCGACGGCGGAGCGCCTAGGCGAGCTGACCGGCGAGGTCGTGGTCAAGAATGGCGAGCAGCCGGCCCTGATCGCGCTGAACGGCGCTTCGCAAACCGTGGACGCGGTGCACGTGGCCGCCCCGGTCGACACCACGGGGGCCGGCGATTCCTTCAACGGCGGCTATCTTGCCGCGCGGCTTGCCGGCCACGCGCCTGCCGACGCGGTGCGCCGCGCGCATAAAGTCGCCGCCGCGGTCGTGCAGGTTCGCGGCGCGCTTGCTCCATTCGCGACGTTGAGGGCAGCATTCGACAGTTAAGCGCCGTCGAAGCTTTAGCGCACATTACTTCAATATCGAAAAACCTTAAGGCAACCGGAACCGGTATTCCGTCACCTGATGATAGATCTGCCCGGGCCACAGCGTCGCCTGCGGGAAATAGGGCCGGTTCGGCGCGTCCGGCCAGGTCTGCGCTTCGAGGCAGAGGCCTGAAAACGCCTTGTAGTGGCGACCGTCGAGCCCCGGCGATGTCGGCGCGACGAACTGGCCGCTATAGAGCTGCAGGCCGGGCTCGGTGGTCCAGACTTCCATCTCGACGCCGGAATTGGCGCCTTGCACCCAAGCAGCCTGGTGCAGCGGTCCACGGCTGGAGGCGAGGCAGTAATTCAGGTCGTATTGAAGCTGCTCGCCCTCCATTTCCATGCGCAGCGCCCGCGCCTGCCGGAAATCGAAAGGTGTGCCGTCGACCGGCTTCACGACACCTGTCGGGATCATCTCGTCATCGACGGGCGTGTAGGCGCCGGCGTTGAGCATCAGCCGATGGTCGAGGATGTCGCCGGCGCCGCCATCGTCGAGGTTGAAATAGGAGTGCTGCGCCAGATTGCAGAGCGTCGGCTCCTCGCAAGTCGCGGTCAGTTCCATGCTGAGCGTGCCGGGGATCTTCAGCCGGTAAGTGCAGGTGACGTCGAGCGCGCCGGGAAAACCCATCGCGCCGTCCGGATCGTGCAGCGTCAGCGTCACGAAATCGCGGCCATGCAGCGAGACGGTCCATGGCCGGTGGAAAAAGCCTTCCGAGCCGCCATGCAGCGTGTGCTTGCCGAGAAAATTCTGCTCGGTCTGGTAGCGCTGGCCGGCAATGGTGAAACGGCCGCCGCCGATGCGGTTGGCGAAGCGGCCGACCACGGCGCCGAAGAAGGCGCGGTCGGTCTCGTAAGGTTCGAAGCGGTCGTAGCCCAGCACCAGCGGCGCGTCGTGGCCGTTCAGTCGAAGATCCTGGACGATCGCGCCCAGTCCGATGATGTTGGCGGTCAAGCCGCCGCCCCGGATCGTAAACCGGCGTACGGCCTCGCCCGCCTGCGTCGTGCCGAAGACCTCGCCGTCCTTCATCGCCATGCCCGAAATGTAAGTTGTCGATCAATGGATTTAGGCCGGCTATGAACGATCCGGCAAGGGCAGGCTCAGGCAATTCCAGATGTCTGACTGTTTTTCGACCGGGATTTCGCTGAACCAAACAGATAGAGCCGCCCATCGTTTCAGTGAAACGATGGGCGGCTCTTCAAAACCTATCCAGTACGGCCGGTCGATATCATAGCCCCAGGCCGCCGAAGCAGGCATATTTGGTGTCGAGATAGTCCTCGATGCCCTGATGCCCGCCTTCGCGGCCGAGACCCGATTCCTTGACGCCGCCGAACGGCGCCTCCGGCGTGGTGATCAGGCCTTCATTGACGCCGACCATGCCGTATTTCAGACCTTCCATGACCCGGAAGGCTAGGCCGAGATTGCCGGTATAGAAATAAGCGGCGAGGCCGAATTCGGTGTCATTGGCCAAGGCCACGGCCTCTTCCTCGGTCTCGAACTTGAACACGGGCGCGATCGGTCCAAAAATCTCTTCCTTCATGAAGCGCATGTTCGGCGTGGCGCCGGAGATCACTGTCGGCTGGAAGAACGATCCGCCCAGCGAATGGCGCTTGCCGCCGGCGACGACCTTGCCGCCCTTCGAAGTGGCGTCGGAGATGAATTCCTCGACCTTCTCGACCGCCTTCTCGTCGATCAGCGGTCCCTGCTGCACGCCTTCCTCGAGGCCCGAGCCGACCTTGAGGTTGTTGCTGGCGGCGGCGAGCTTCTCGACGAACTGGTCATAGATGCCTGCCTGGACGAGGAAGCGGTTGGTGCACACGCAAGTCTGGCCGGAATTGCGGTACTTCGCGGTGATGGCGCCGGCCACCGCGCGGTCGACGTCAGCGTCGTCGAAGACCAGGAACGGCGCGTTGCCGCCGAGCTCCATCGACACTTTCTTGACCGTCGTGGCGGACTTCTGGATCAGAAGCTTGCCGATCTCGGTCGAACCGGTGAAGGTGATCTTCTTGACCAGCGGATTGGTGCAGAGTTCGTCGCCGATCTCGCCGGCCGAGCCGGTCACGACGTTGACAACGCCCTTGGGGAAGCCGACTTCCTCGACCAGCGCGCCCCAAGCGAGGCCCGAATAAGGCGTCTGCGAGGCAGGCTTCACCACAGCCGTGCAGCCGGCGGCCAAGGCCGGGCCGATCTTGCGGGCGAGCATCGAGGACGGGAAGTTCCATGGCGTGATGGCGGCGATGACGCCGACCGGCTCCTTGGTCACCAGGATGCGGCGGTCGCCCCATGGCGACGGCACAATGTCGCCATACACCCGGCGGCCTTCCTCGGCGAACCAAAGGATGTAGGCCGCGGACGAGCCGATCTCGCCCTTGGATTCGGTGAGCGACTTGCCCTGCTCGATGGTCAGCAGCTCGGCCAGCACGTCCTGATTGTCCATCATCGCGTCATGCAGCTTGCGCAGCAGTTTCGAGCGCTCGAGCGCCGTGGTCTTGCGCCAGCTCTTGAAGGCTTCCTCGGCAGCCTCGATGGCGCGGCGGGTCTCGGCCTTGCCGGCCTTCGGCACGGTGCCGATCTTCAGGCCCGTCGCCGGATTGTTGACGTCGATGGTCTGGCCGCTGTCGGCCTGCACCCATTCACCATTGATGAGATTGGCCTGGCGCATGAAATGGCTGGTTTTCTGAAGCATGTCTGGCCTCCGTTCGGCGCGCTGATCGGCCGTTTTTCTGGATATCCTTTGAAGCGTGCCCAAGGGGCGCACGCCGACGCATTGCTCTTACCTAGGGAAAGGCAGGCAAGCAATCACAAGATGGCATATAGGGGTTGGGCCAGCAAAAGCGAGCCGCGTTCGACGACTCTATCCGAAGACGTGGATCACCACCGTCAACCAGAACGACGTGGTCAGCACCGCACTCGCCGTGGCAAGCGTCATCTGGTTCGAGGCCAGCGCCTGGCCGGTGTTGAACTGGACGGCGATCAGGTAGGAATTGATGCCCGACGGCAGCGCCGCGGCGACGATCGCGACCTTGGAGGTCAGCGGCGGCAGACCGAGCAGCCAGACGAAGACCAGCACCAGCGCCGGCATCAGGAACAGCTTCAGCACCGACAGCGCCAGCGCCGGCCGGATATTGCCGGAGATGCCGAAGCGGCGCAGGCTGAGCCCCATGGCGAACAGCGCCACCGGGCCTGCCGTATCGGCGAGCGTGTCGACCAGCCGCTCGACGAGGTCCGGCAGCGGCGCGCCGGTGAGGCGCCAGGCGAGCCCTGCCAGGATGCCGATGATCAGTGGATTGATGAACAGGCGCCTGAGGAAGCTTTTGACAACGCGCAGCGGGTGCACCGCCTCGCCGCTGCCGCGCCCGAACATCTCGAACAGCACGATCGAGGCCATCATCATAATCGGCAGGTGGACCGAGACCAGCAGCGACAGCACCTCGAAGCCGCTGGCGCCGAATAGGCCCAGGATGAAAGGGGCGCCTAGCAGCACGACGTTGGAATAGGCCGAGGACACGCCGCCGACGATCCCCGCGCGTGCGTCCCGACCAAACAGCCGCGTCGTGACCAGATGGCCCGCGGCCCAGGTGATGGCGACGGCAGCGAAATAGGCGCCCCACAGCGACCATGGCGCCACACCGTGGAAATCCGACTTGACCATGGTTTGGAACAGAAGCAGCGGCATCGCCACATTGACGGCGAATTCGGAAATGCCCTCCCCGCTCGCCGGCTTCAGATAGCCGGTCAGCCCGGCCAGATAGCCGAGCGCCACGAGGCTGAAGACGAAGAGGACGGTTTCGGTGAGTGGAGTCATTTTGCGGGCGGAGACATTTTTCCCGTGATAGGCGAGCCCCGGCCGGTGTGCAATTGGCGCCGCACGCTGATCTCCGGCGCCTCTGCTTGTTTTCCGGACGGCTTTGCGATCCCTATATGCCGATCACGGCCTCGGCCCGTCCGGGCCGCCATAGGACTTCAAATGCTGCGACTTGTTCTGGCGCTTTTTCTCCTGGTTGTTCCGAGCCTTGCCCACGCGACCGATGCCGGCTGGGCGCTGCTGCGCGACGGTGGCCATGTCGTGCTGCTTCGCCATGCCTTCGTCACCGGGGCGACCGACCCGGCCAATTTTGACATCGGCAATTGCGCCACCCAGCTCAATCTGTCGGAGCGCGGCAAGCAGCAGGCAAGCCGCATCGGCGCGCTGTTCGCGGCGCGCGCGGCCCCGATCGACCATGTCCTCTCCAGCCGCTACTGCCGCTGCCTCGATACTGCCCGCATCGCTTTCGAATCCGAGCCGCAGCCCTTCGCGCCGCTCGACCTGCTGAAGACCGATCCGGCTGAGAAAGCCGCCCAGATGGCGGCAATCATGAAGGAGATCCGCGGCTATTCGGGATCGGACAATCTGGTGCTGGTCACGCATCTCGAAAACATCGAAGCGCTTGCCGGCGTGGCGCCTCGCGAGGGCGAGGCCGTGGTCGTGGCGCCGGACGGCGACGGCCTCAAAGTGCTGGGGCGCGTCACTTTCTAAGGGATCGCGCCGGTCAGTGTTGCCGAAATACAACTCCCGTAAGGAGCCGCAAATTTGCCGCCATAATGCCGCTTGCGACAACCCGTCGCAGGGTCTATAGGCGCGCTCCCGGTCACGAAAACCGAAGCGAGTACAACGGTTGGAGCTTTCGCCTCCGCCCGTGCAGGCGGCTTTGCCGCTCTGTATACGGCGCCGTTTCGGGTGTTGGGATCGCCGATGTAGCTCAGAGGTGAGAGCGCCGGATTTGGGTCCGGAGGTCGAGGGTTCGAGTCCCTTCATCAGCACCACGGATAGCTCAGCGGGTAGAGCATCAGATTTGTAATCTGACTGTCGAAGGTTCGATTCCTTCTCCAACGGCCTGATAAGCCGACACCTTCAGGTGGTGTTATCCAAAACGGTCCGGGGACCGGAATGCGAGGACTTCACGGACGGCAGGGCTTCGGCCTCGCCGGGCGGCGAAGTTCTGCGCCATCGGCGCGCGGCCAGGCCCGCGGTGACGATCAAGGCGCGGCGCGGCCGGCAAGGGAAGCTTCGGCTTCCTGCGCCCGCTTCGCCGCCCCGCGATCCGCTCCCGAAGGCCCGCTTCGCGCGGATGCCACCGGTCCCCGGATCATTCGTGCCCAGGAGCTGTGAAGAGACGACGTGAAACGAGAAACGAAAAGGATGATCGACGCATGACGTGACGCCTCGCATGGGGCCATGCCCGACAGGAGTAAGACAATGAAGACCATTCTCGAAAAGGCTCTTGGACGCCAGCGCGTCCTCGTAAAGGAAAATGAGCGTGCCGTCGCCCTCTACAAGGGCGAGATCCAGGCCATCCTGATGCCGGGCGAACATTGGCTCGCCAACCGGCGCGGCAACCTGGAAATCTCCAGGCACGACCTGAAGAACCCGGAATTCGTTTCGGCTTACGAGAAGGCATTGTTCGACAAGCTCCCGGACGTGGCCGCGCGTCACTTCACCGTCGTCCGCACTGGACGCATGGAGATCGCCGTGGTCGAGCGCGACGGCGCGCTGCATTCTGTGCTGTCGCCCGACCGCAAGCTCGTGCTGTGGACGGATGCCGGTCCGTGGAAGGTCACGACCGTTGACACGGCGGCCGATCTCGCCATCGATCCGGCGCTGATGCGCCGGCTTGGCCAGGCGCGGAAGACGGAACACATGTTCCTCAACCCGGTTGTGGACGGCCAGGTCGGGCTGCTCTTCGTGGACGGTGTGCTCGTTCGCACGCTTGAAGCGGGCGTGCATGCCTTCTGGAACGTCGGCCGCATGGTCCAGGTGAAGGTCGTCGACATCAAGCGCCAGTCGCTCGATGTCGCCGGGCAGGAAGTGCTGACCAGGGATCGCGTGACGATCCGCGTCAACATCGCCGCCGAATACCGGGTCGTCGACCCGGTCAAGGCGGTGAGCACGGTGAAGGACTTCTCAGAAGCCCTCTACCGCGCCCTGCAGTACGCCTTCCGCAAGACGCTCGGCGCGCTCACGCTCGACCAGATCCTCGACAAGAAGGTCACGGTCGACGAGGACGCGGCGGCCAAGGTGCGCGACGACATGGCCGCGATCGGCGTCGAGGTCAGCGACATCGCTCTCAAGGATGTGATCCTGCCGGGCGACATGCGCGAGATCCTCAACCAGGTGGTTTCGGCCGAGAAGCAGGCCGAGGCCAACGTCATCCGCCGCCGCGAGGAGACGAACGCCACGCGTTCGCTGCTCAACACGGCCAAGGTGATGGCCGAGAACCCGGTGATGCTGCGGCTGAAGGAGCTCGAGGCTCTGGAGGCCATCGCCGGCAAGGTCGAGCGGCTCACCGTCCACAACGGGACGGACGGGCTGCTCAACGATCTGGTCAAGCTCCGCGACTGATGCATGTCGCCCAGCTGACGCAGCGTAAAATGGGAAGGGCCGCCGGTTCGAACGGCGGCCCTTCTTGCGTTCCCAAAGGCGGCGTCCCATCTGCTCCCGGCGCATCAGGCCTTTTCCTGCCGGGAAAAACCGACTAGACAGCGCCCAAAGCAAGATGCGGACAGATTCCGCCCGCAACCCGAAGGAAGAGCCCTTGTCCACCACGTTCGAGAAAGTCGCCAAGATCATTGCCGATACCAGCGAGATCGATATCGACACCATCACGCCCGAGAGCCACACGATCGACGATCTCGGCATCGACAGCCTCGATTTCCTCGACATCGTCTTTGCCATCGACAAGGAATTCGGCATCAAGGTGCCGCTGGAAAAGTGGACGCAGGAGGTCAATGACGGCAAGGCCTCGACCGACGATTACTTCGTCATGAAGAACCTGTGCGCCAAGATCGACGCGCTGGTCGCGGCCAAGAACGCCTGATGTCCACGGCGAGCGCGAACTTGACGCGCTCCGCGCATGACCCCGAAATCGGCATCGATTTTCGGAAAGGATCATGCGCAAAATCAAAAAGTCGCCTGCCCCACAACGGCCGCCCATGAGTTCCCACGACGTCGTCATCACCGGCATCGGCCTTGTCTCCTCGCTTGGAGAGGGCCCGGATGCCCATTGGCAAAAGCTTACGCAGCCTGGGTTCCAGCCGGTGCTGGATGCGGAGCGTTTCGCCCCCTATACCATTCATCCCCTGCCTGAGATCGACTGGAACCTGCAGATCGCCAAGCGCGGCGACCAGCGCCAGATGGAAACCTGGCAGCGTCTCGGCACCTATGCCGCCGGCCTTGCGCTGGACGATGCGGGAATCAAGGGCAATGACGAGCTTTGCACGACCATGGACATGGTGGTGGCGGCCGGTGGCGGCGAGCGCGACGAGGCCGTCGACGCCGCGATCCTTGCGGCTTCCGAAACCCGCAACGACCGCGACGTGCTGCTCAACGAGAAGCTGACCACGGAACTGCGGCCGACTTTGTTCCTGGCCCAGCTCTCCAACCTGCTCGCCGGCAACATATCGATCGTCCACAAGGTCACCGGTTCCTCCCGCACCTTCATGGGCGAGGAAGGCGCCGGCGTCTCGGCCGTCGAGACGGCCGCCGCGCGCATCCGCTCGGGACAGTCGACCCATGTTCTGGTCGGCGGCGCCTTCCAGACCGAGCATTCAGACATGCTGCTCGGCTATGAGCTTGCTGGCTACCTGCATCGCGGCCCCTGGAAGCCGGTCTGGCAGCGCCAGGGCTCAGAAGGCGGCGGCGTGGTCACCGGTTCAGGCGGCGCTTTCCTGGTCCTGGAGCAGCGCGAGCACGCGAAAAGCCGCGGCCGAAGGATCTATGCCGAGCTCGGCCCCATCGTGTCCGGCCGCGCCAGACGACGCCTGGGCGAGTTGGATGCCGAGGTCGTGGCCCTGCTGAAGCAGGCCGAATTGCCCGCCGGCGAACTGCTGACGATATCCGGCGCTTCGGGCGCCCATGCAGCCACGGCCGCGGAGAAAGCGGCGCTCGACGCCAATCCGGCGCTCGCCGTGCGCGGCTTCTCGACGCTGACCGGCCATATGAAGGAGGCGCAATTCCCCTTCGCCGTTGCCCTCGCGGCCATGGCGATCGACCGCAAGGGCGGTTACCCCGTTTTCGATGCCGCAGCCGAGAAGCCGTTTGACGGTGCGCCGAAGACAGTCCTTGCAACGGCGATCGGCTATCACCAATTCGAGGGCATGGGGCTGATCAAAGCGGCCTGAGTACCATCGAGGCTGTCAGGACAAAACATGGCCAATCTCAAAGACCACATGGGCAGGCCGGTCGTGGCCGTCACCGGCATCGGCGTCGTGACGTCGCTGGGCGTCGGCAAGACCGACAACTGGGCGGCGCTGACGTCCGGCAAATCCGGCATCCATCCGATCACCCGCTTTCCGGTCGATCACCTCAACACCCGCATTTCCGGCATGGTCGACTTCCTGCCGTCGAGCTCGAAGGGCGCAAGCCACCTCACTTACGAACTGGCCGAGACCGCGGCCCAGGAAGCCGTGTCGGAAGCAGGCCTCGATTCCGGCGATTTCGGCGGCCCGCTGTTCCTCGCCTCGCCGCCGGTCGAGCTCGATTGGGCCGACCGTTTCTCGCTCTACAATTCCGACAAGAAGGATGGCGGTTCCGAGAGATTGCTGCGCGTCGCCCGCGCGTTGAAGGAGCTCGACATCTTCGAAACCACTCAGTTCGGGTCGATCGCCGACCGCCTGGCCGACCGCTTCGGCACGCGCGGCCTGCCGATAACGCTCTCGACCGCATGCGCTTCAGGCGCCACCGCCATCCAGCTCGGCGTCGAGGCGATCCGGCGCGGCGAATGCGACAAGGCGCTGTCGATCGGCGCCGACGGCTCGGCGACGGCCGAGGCGCTGATCCGCTTCTCGCTGCTTTCTGCCCTGTCCACCCATAATGACATCCCGGAAAAGGCGTCGAAACCCTTCTCCAAGGATCGCGACGGCTTCGTGCTCGCCGAAGGATCTGGCGCGCTGGTGCTGGAATCGCTGGAAGCCGCCCTGGCCCGCGGCGCGACGATCCTCGGCATCATGCGCGGCTGCGGCGAAAAGGCGGACGATTTCCACCGCACCCGCTCCAAGCCCGATGCGTCGCCGGCGATCGCGGCGGTGCGCGCCGTCCTTGCCGATGCGGGCATGAGCGAGGACGAGATCGAATATGTCAACGCGCACGGCACCTCGACGCCGGAAAACGACAAGATGGAGCATCTGTCGCTGTCCACCGTGTTCGGCGAGCGTATCGGCTCGATGCCGGTCTCGTCGAACAAGTCGATGATCGGCCACACGCTGTCGGCCGCCGGCGCGGTCGAGGCCGCCTTCTCGCTGATGACCATGCGCGAAAGCGTCATCCCGCCGACCATCAATTACGACAATCCGGATCCGGCTATTGTCCTCGACGTGGTGCCGAACAAGAAGCGCAACGCCGAGGTCGGCACGGTTTTGTCGAACTCTTTCGGCTTCGGCGGCCAGAACACCTGCCTTGTCATGGCGCGGGAACCGGTCTAAGCGGACGTTTTCCCGCTTTTGACAACTGACAGGCCCTATGCGCGCATTGCAACTTATCGAGGACCGCCGTCTCGAAACGGTGGACCTGCCGTCTCCCCCGCCGCCTTCGCTCGGCGAAGTGACGCTGCGCATCAAGGCGGTGGCGCTCAACCATATCGACGTCTGGGGCTGGCGCGGCATGGCTTTCGCCAAACGCAAGCTGCCGCTGGTCGTAGGCGCCGAAGCTTCCGGCGAGGTCGAGGCGATCGGTCCAGGAGTCTCCAACCTGCTGCCGGGGCAGTTGGTGTCGATCTACGGCGCGCGCACCTGCGGGCTGTGCCGCGCCTGCCGGGAAGGCCGCGACAATCTCTGCGAGCACGTTTCCGGCGTCCACGGCTTCCATCTTGATGGCTTCGCCCAGGAAAAGATCAACCTGCCGGCGCGCCTGCTGGTACCCGCTCCTCCCGGCGTCACCGAGATCGGCGCGGCAGTCGCGCCCGTGACTTTCGGCACGGTCGAGCACATGCTGTTCGACAACGCCAAGCTGGAACCCGGCGAGACCATCCTCGTTCATGCCGGCGGCTCCGGCATCGGCACCGCCGCCATCCAGTTGGCCAAGAAGATGGGCTGCACGGTCATCACCACGGTCGGCTCGAACGACAAGATCGACAAGGCGAAGGCGCTCGGCGCCGACCATGTCATCAACTACCGTGAGGACCGCTTCGAGGGCGTCGTGCGCAAGCTGACGAAGAAGAAAGGCGTCGACGTCGTCTTCGAGCATGTCGGCGCCGACACCTTCGCCGGCTCGATGCTGTCCCTGAAGCGCGGCGGCCGCCTCGTCACCTGTGGTTCGACCTCGGGCGTGTCGACCCAGGTCAATCTGATGCAGCTCTTCCAGCAGCAGCTGAAGCTGCTCGGTTCCTTCGGCTGCCGCATGGAGAACATGGCCAACGCCATGCAGAAGATGGCCGCCGGTCTCGTCGCCCCCGTCATCGATACCGAGGTGGGTTTCGACGACATCGATGCGGCGCTGAAGCGCATGGAAGGCCGCGACGTCTTCGGCAAGATCATCCTGCGCGTCTCCTAAAGCAGTTCCAGGAAAGGCGGATGGTCGGCAACGCGCTCAGGAAAGCCCGCCGGGACTTCATGTTCCGCTACGGCCTGCGGCTGCGCCAGATGGAGCACTGGCTGGTCGCCAGGCTCGCCATGGTGTTGCTGTCGCTGCTGCGCCTGTTGCCGCCGGACAGCGCGCTCAACTTCGCCGACCGCGCCGCCCGCCGGGTCGGTCCGATGGTCGGGCGCCACCGGGTCGCGGTCAACAATCTGCGCCTGGCCTATCCGCAAAAGAGCGACGCCGAAATCGAGGCCATCGCACGCGACATGTGGGGCAACATGGCCCGCCTGGCGGCCGAATACATCTTCCTCGATGCATTGTTCGACTTCGACCCGGACGCTTCGAAGCCGGGCCGGGTCGAGGTTCGCGGCATCGAGCATTTCGTCGCGATCGCCGGCGAGAAGAAGCCTCACATCCTCTTCACCGGTCATCTCGGCAATTTCGAGCTGCTGCCGGTGGCCGCGGCCACGTTCGGCATGAACATCACCGCGCTGTTTCGCCCGCCGAACAATCCTTATCTCGCCGATTACATCCATTCGACGCGCCGCTCCTCGATGGGCGCGCTGCTGCCCTCCGCCGCCGGAGCCTCCTTCGCCCTCGCCGCTATCCTGGAAAAGGGCGGCAATATCGGCGTGCTGGTCGATCAGAAATTCTCAGGCGGCGTCGAGACGACTTTCTTTGGCCGCCCATGCCAGACCAACCCGATGCTTGGCATGTTGGCCCGCCACTACGACTGCGATGTCTACCCCGCCCGCTGCGTCAGGCTGCCGGGCAACCGCTTTCGTCTGGAGATCGAGGACAAGCTGGACCTGCCGCGTACCGAGGACGGCAGCGTCGATGTCGACGCCACCACCCAGCTTCTCACCGATGTGGTCGAGCGCTGGGTGCGTGAGGACCCAGGACAGTGGATGTGGTTCCACAAGCGCTGGGAAATCAGCGGCCGCCGCCGCAAGCGGCAAAGGCAGACCAAAGAAATCGGTTAGAAGCCCACGAAACCCATGGGCGGTTTTCCGTCCGGAATTACCTCGAGGTAGAGCGGTTCGCTATATCTGTAAAACGCTCTCATTCCGTCTGGATCAGCGGCCGAATGCCGTGGGCGAACTCAACCGGGGACGCTACGCCGCGTACGGAAGCGCCCCCGCGGTTCTGGATTGGAGCCCTCAAAGCGGAGCGGGGATGGTGAAATTCGGCCGGAACGTATCCATGGTGGCACCGTTGCGATCCTCGGAGAGCAAGGTGTCCGAACCGAAGCTTGCCCGCAGACCAACCACATATTTGTGGATGTTCACACTCCCGGAACTTTCCGAGAAGGTCAGGTGATCCAGTTGGTAGCGGCCAAACACCGACCAAGGAGTCCCCGAGAATCTGTAGGTAGCCTGCAACGCCGCCGTGACGGTGTCGAAATGTCCGCCAAAGCCGGACAGCCGCGAGAAGCCGAGTTCACCATCGAAGCGAAGGTTGTCCTGCGCGAAATATCTCACGACGCCACGGCCGCCCCAATTGTCGAAATGTTCGGACTCGCCGCTGGCGCGCAACTGCCCGTAGTAGGCCTGACCGTAGAGTGTCACGTTGCCGAAATAAGCCTGAGCCTCGGGACCGACGGTGAAAGTGTAAAGACCTGCGTCGCCTATACCCTCGTCACCGTCATATCCGTTGATGGTCGCAAAGCCGCCGAGCGCATACGAACTCGGATCGCGCCAGTAGCCGTGGACGGCGCCGCCATAGCTATAGATGTTGGTTCCTTCCACCCACAGCGAATCGATCAGCGCGTCGGTCTGGATGTTCCAGCGGGCGTCGATCGGGAAATTGATCCGAGCCGCGCCGCCGGCGGCCGTGCCGTTTGCGTCATCCCCGGGCGTCGAGAAATGAAGGCCGCCAAGATAAATCTCACCGTAGCCGGAAATATGAGGCTGTTCGAGTTGCTGGTCCAGAACGACCGGCGCGTCAGCGGCGAAAGCCGATGTTGCCGTTGCCACGATCGCGGCACTGAGAAAAAGGCGATGCATCCAAATACCCCCAAGCGATCAGAAATTTGAGGTCCTGCTTCTACCACCGCAGCATTGCATGGGCCAGGTTCAGCACTGCGGCGGACGGCGCAAACCCTTGTTTTTCGTGGCATGTGAGGCATTGCTGCAACGCCAGGCGGCGGCAATCGCCGCCTGCGCAACGAGCCTCTTCAGCACCTCAGTTGGTCACGACGATCCGCGTGTTGCCGAAGCCGGCTTCCTTGACCATCGCGTAGAACGTCGCGGCGTTGGCCGGATGCAGGCGCACGCAGCCATGCGACGCCGGGCGCCCGAGATGTCTCACCGCCCCGGTACCGTGAATGGCGTAGCCGCCGTGGAAGAACACGGAATACGGCATCGGCGAGTTGTCATACTTGCGCGAATACCACATCCGGGCAGTCCATTGCGGCCGGTAGCTGCCGCGCGGCGTGAAATAGCCAGGTCGCGCCGTCGATACGCTCCAGCGGTAGAGCACCTGGCCATATTTGCTGACGGTCATGGTCTGCGACGAGACGTCGATATTGGCGACCAGGTTGGCTGCCCGGCTTGCGACGGACATGCCGAACAACGCTGTCGCCAGCACGGTTGCCATGAGAACGAACTTTTTCATGCGATCAAACCCCTTTGATTGCCCCTGCCATTGACGCGGTTTTTCCATCTTTTTGCCGGCAGATGCGTTAAGTACCACACACTCCTTGACGAATCCGCCAATCCAATCCGATGAATTTGAACGATTTTCCCGGCATGGTTGCCGCCTCGACACGCACCCTCTGAAGTTTAAGCGCGAGCGTTGGGCCATTCCCCCGATCGTCGTGCGGCAATGTGCGACTGGTTGCTTGCAAAAGTGCTGCGTTCCTTCTTCAATCCACCGAATGAGTGAACGACTTCGCATGAATGAGCGGCTTCTCGGGGCGGTCGAGGACCGGATCGACGACCTGGTTGCGCTGACCGCGGACCTGATCCGCTTCCCGACCGTCAATCCGCCGGGCGAAGCCTACCGGCCATGCGCCGAGTTCCTGGGCGCGCGCCTGAAGAAACTCGGCTTCGAAACCGAATTCATCCGTGCCGAGGGCGCGCCCGGCGACAGCGACCGCTATCCGCGCGTCAACGTGGTCGCCCGCCTCGACGGCCGCTCGCCCGGCCCCTGCGTGCATTTCAACTCGCATATCGACGTCGTCGAGGCCGGCGACGGCTGGACCGTCGATCCCTTTGCCGGCGTGGTGAAGGACGGCAGGGTCTACGGTCGCGGCGCCTGCGACATGAAAGGCGGCCTGGCAGCCTCGGTCATCGCCGTCGAAGCCTTCATGGCAACCTATCCGGATTTCCCCGGCGCCATCGAGATCTCGGGCACGGCGGATGAGGAATCAGGCGGTTTCGGCGGCGTCGCCCACCTGGCCAGGCTCGGCTATTTCTCGAAGCCGAAGGTCGACCACGTCATCATCCCGGAGCCGCTGAACAAGGATCGCATCTGCCTCGGCCACCGCGGCGTCTGGTGGGCGGAGATCGAGACCAAGGGCGAGATCGCGCATGGCTCGATGCCGTTCCTCGGCGACAATGCGGTGCGCCATATGGGCGCCGTGCTGCAGGCTTTCGAGGAGGAACTGTTCCCGGCGCTCGACCGCAAGATGACACGCATGCCGGTGGTGCCGGAAGGCGCCCGGCGCTCGACCATGAACATCAATTCCATCCATGGCGGCCAGACCGAGGATTTCCGGCCGGGGCTTCCCTCGCCCAACGTGCCGGATTGGTGCCGGCTCACCATAGACCGGCGCTTCCTGCTCGAAGAGGATATCGCCACCGTCAAGGGGGAGGTCACCGGCATCCTGGAGCGGCTGAAACGCGAGCGCAAGAAATTCGACTACGAGATCCGCGACCTGATGGAGGTGCTGCCGCTGATGACCGAGCGCGACGCGCCAGTGGTGAAGGCCGTCGCGAAGGGCATCATGGAGGTGTTCGACCGCGAACCCGACTATGTGATCTCGCCCGGCACCTACGACCAGAAGCACGTCGCGCGCCTCGGCCACCTCTACGATTGCATCGCCTATGGCCCGGGCATTCTCGACCTCGCGCATAGGCCGGACGAATGGGTGGGCATCGCCGACATGGTGGAATCGGCCAAGGTTATGGCGATCGGCCTCAATGTGCTCTTGCGCGGCACGACCGGCTGATGGGCAAAAACATTCCGCCTGGCGCCGCCCGGCAGCACGAAACGCAATTTACTCGCGCGCCAAATCACGCTTCTATCCGCCAGCTTGAGCATGTTTGAGCAATGGGAGTTCAGCGATGAGACTGTGGAAGACCATCCTGGCCGCGGCTGTGCTGTCGCTTGCCGCCGCCACCTCGGCCCTTGCCGCGCGTACCGACCTCACGCTCGGCATCGTGCTCGAGCCGCCACATCTCGATCCAACCGCCGGCGCGGCCGCGGCCATCGGCGAAGTCACCTATGCCAATGTCTTTGAAGGGTTGACGCGCATCGACGACAACGGCCAAGTTCAGCCCGCTCTCGCCGAGAGCTGGGCAGTCTCCGACGACGGCAAGACCTACACGTTCAAGCTGCATTCCGGCGTGAAGTTCCACGATGGCTCGGCCTTCAGCGCCGACGACGTGAAATTCTCGCTGGATCGCGCGCGTGCCAAGGATTCGCTCAATCCGCAAAAGCAGCTCTTTGCCCACATCACCGATGTCACGGTGGTCGATCCGGCGACCGTCAAGGTGACTCTCGACGGGCCGCAGGGCAGCTTCCTTTACGACATGGGCCAGGTTGCGGCGGTGATCGTGGCGAAGGGGTCGGCCGACGGCAACAAGGACAAGCCGATTGGCACCGGTCCCTTCAAGCTCGATCACTGGGCCAAGGGTTCCGAGATCACGCTCGTCAAGAACCCGGACTACTGGGGTACAGCCGCCGCGCTCGACAAGGCGACATTCCGTATCGTCCCCGACGTGGCCGCGGCCGTCCCCGCCTTGCTCTCGGGCGACATCCAGGCTTTCGCCAACATGCCCGCGCAGGACGCGCTCGGGCAGATCCAGTCCGATCCGCGCTTCAGTGTCGTGATCGGTTCGACCGAGGGCGAGACGATCCTGTCGATCAACAACAAGAAGCCGCCCTTCGACAAGCTCGCCGTGCGGCAGGCGCTTGCCTCGGCGATCGATCGCAATGCCATCATCGCAGCCGCCTCGAACGGTCTTGGAAAGCCGATCGGGTCTCATTTTTCGCCAGGCGACGCGGGCTATGTCGATCTCACCGGCGTCTATCCGCACGACATCGCCAAGGCCAAGGCGTATCTGAAGGAGGCGGGGTTGGAGAACGGCTTCTCGGCCACGATCAAGCTGCCGCCCGTGCCCTACGCGCGCGACGGCGGCCAGGTGATTCAGTCCCAGCTGAAAGAGATCGGCGTCGATCTGCAGATCATTCCGGTCGAATGGGCGGAGTGGCTGAGCCAGGTCTTCACCAACAAGGACTACGACCTGACGATCGTTTCCCACGTCGAGCCCAACGACATCGATATCTATTCGCGGCCCGGCTATTATTTCCAGTATGACAACCCGAAGTTCAACGATGTCATCAAGGCGCTCGGCACCACGGTCGACAAGGACAAGAGGCTGGAGATGCTGGGCGAGGCGCAGAAGATTCTCGCCCACGACGTGCCCGCCGTCTACCTGTTCGAGCTGCCCAAGATTGGCGTCTGGGACGCCAAGCTGCAGGGCATGTGGACGAACTGGCCGATCGAGGCGGATGACCTCACCAAGGTGAAGTGGACGGATTGAGGGCGGCGCGATCGCCCGATCGCTTCCCATGACCGCCTATCTCGTCAAACGCCTCATCATCGCGGCCCTCACGCTGGTGCTGGCCTCGATGGTGGTGTTCGCGGTCATGGAGGTCCTGCCCGGCGATCCGGCGCGGCTTATGCTGGGCCTCAATGCCAGCGCCGACCAGGTGGAGTTGCTGCGCAACCAGATGGGGCTGAACGCGCCGCTGCTGCTGCGCTACCTGCACTGGGCGGGCGGCTTGCTCAGCCTCGATTTCGGCCGTTCCTACACCTATTCGGTGCCCGTCATCGACCTGGTGCGTGAACGCATCGCCGTCTCCCTGCCGCTGGCGCTGATCGCGCTGGCGCTGTCGACCATCATCGCCATTCCGGTCGGCGTGTTCTCGGCCAGCCGCCAGGGCCGCGCGGGCGATACGCTGGCCATGGGCGCGGCCCAGATCGGCGTCGCGGTGCCGAATTTCTGGTTCGCGCTGATGCTGATCTATCTCTTCGCCGTCTGGCTGCGGCTCGTGCCGGCCGGCGGCTTCCCGGGTTGGGGCGCCGGTGTCTGGACGGCGTTGAAATCCCTGATCCTGCCGGCCGTGGCCCTAGCGCTGCCGCAGGCGGCGATCCTGGGGCGCGTCGCCCGCTCGGCGCTGATCGAGGTGCTCAACGAGGACTATATCCGCACCGCGCGCGCCAAGGGCCTGCCCTACCGCGCCGTTCTGTGGCGCCATGCGTTGCGCAACGCCATGCTCCCGGTGCTCACCATCCTCGGCCTGCAATTCGCCTTCCTGCTTGCCGGCACCATAATCATCGAGAATGTCTTCTACCTGCCTGGCCTCGGCCGGCTGATCTTCCAGGCCATCACCCAGCGCGACCTGATCGTGGTGGAAAGCATCGTCATGCTTCTGGTCGCCGCCGTGATCCTGATCAACCTCCTCGTCGATTTCTCCTACGCCATCGTCGACCCGCGCCTCAGAGGCCGGCAATGACCATGCGCATCGACCTCCCCGAGGAAACCCTTGCCGGCGTGCTGGCCAAGGCCTTCGGCAACCGCTCTTTCCTGATCGGTCTGGTCATCACGTTGCTGATTCTGGCTGTCGCGCTCGTCTCCTTCGTCTGGACGCCTTACGACGTCGCCAGGCTGGTGATCGCCGACAAGTCCCAGGCGCCCTCTTGGGCACACTGGTTCGGCACCGACCATTTCGGTCGCGACATCCTGTCGATGGTCATGGTCGGCGCCCGCAATTCGATCGCGGTCGCGCTGGTCGCAGTCGGCATCGGCATGGGCATCGGCGTGCCGCTCGGCGCTCTGGCCGCCGCGCGGGGCGGACTGACCGACGAGGCGCTGATGCGCGTCAACGACGTCGTCTTCGCCTTCCCTGCCCTGCTTTCGGCGATCATGATCACCGCGATCTTCGGCCCCGGCGCCGTCAACGCCATCATCGCCATCGGCATCTTCAACATACCTGTCTTCGCGCGCGTCGCCCGCGCCGGCGCACTGGCGATCTGGCCGCGCGAGTTCATCCTCGCCGCGCGCGCCGCCGGCAAGGGCATGACGCGCATCACCGTCGAGCACATCCTGCCCAATATCGCGACGCTGCTGCTCGTCCAGGGCACCATCCAGTTCGCGCTCGGCATCCTCGCCGAAGCCGGACTTTCCTATGTGGGCCTCGGCGCCCAGCCGCCGATGCCGAGCTGGGGCCGCATGCTGTTCGACGCGCAGACTCGCATGGTGATCGCGCCCTGGATGGCGATCTTCCCCGGCATGGCGATCGTCGTCACCGTGCTTGGGCTGAACCTTCTCGGCGACGGCATCGCCGACATCCTCGATCCGAAATCGCGGCGGCGCCGATGAGCCTGCTCGAGATCGAGAACCTGTCGCTTACGATCGGCGCCACGCCGATCCTGAAAGGCGTCGAACTGACGGTCTCGCCGGGCGAGGTCGTTGGCCTTGTCGGCGAATCCGGCTCCGGCAAGTCGATGACGGCGCTGACAATCATGCAGCTCCTCCCTCATCTGGCGCGCGCCGAGGGTCGCGTGACCTTCGACGGCATCGACATCCTCCGCGCCACCGAAGACCAGATGTGCGCCTTGCGCGGCGACGATATCGGCATGGTCTTCCAGGAGCCGATGACGGCGCTGAACCCGGTCAAGACGATCGGCGAGCAAGTCGCCGAAGGCATTCGCTGGCACGCCAAGGGGAGCCGCGCCGACGCCGAGGACCGCGCGCGAAAAATCCTGGACCGCGTCGGGCTGCCGGAAGCCAAATTCCCGCTGTCGCGCTATCCGCACGAACTGTCCGGCGGCCAGCGGCAGCGCGTCGTCATCGCCATTGCCTGCGCGCTGAAGCCAAAGCTCCTGATCGCCGACGAGCCGACGACGGCGCTCGACGTGGTGCTGCAGGCGCAGATCCTCGACCTGTTGCGCGATTTGGTTCGCGAGAACCGTATGGGCCTGCTGCTCATCTCGCACGACCTCGCGGTGGTGACCGAGATGGCCGATCGCCTGACCATCCTGCGCCATGGCGAGGTGACGGAAGCCGGCGACACCGCGCGCGCGCTGTCCGAGCAACAGCATCCCTACACGCGCGAGCTGGCACTGGCTTCCATGCACCTGCCGGCGCGGCCGAAGCCGCATCTTGCCGGGTCGGCAAAACCCTTGCTCGAAGTCGAAGGCATCGGCCGTGACTATCCGGGCCGGCGCAAATCCCTGTTCTGGCCGGCGCAGCCGATCCGCGCCGTCGACAATGTCTCGCTCACCATCGAGCCCGCGCAATCGGTGGCGCTCGTCGGGCGCTCGGGCTGCGGCAAGTCCACGCTTGCCCGCATGATCCTCGCCCTGGACAAGCCGACGGCGGGCACGATCCGCTTTCGCGGCGAAGCCATCACGGGTAAAGCGGAGGCCGAGCTGAAGCCGACCCGGCGCGACATGCAGGCCGTCTTCCAGGATCCCTACGGCTCCTTCGACCCGCGCCAGAAGGTGGAGAAACTGGTGGCCGAGCCGCTGCATCTTCTGGAAAAGCAGCCGACGCAGGCCGAGCGCCGCGAGATGGTCGCGCATGCGCTGCACGAAGTCGGGCTCGGTCCGCGCGACATGGACAAGTATCCGCATGAATTCTCGGGCGGCCAGCGCCAGCGCCTGTCGATCGCCCGCGCCATCATCACCCGCCCAAAGCTGGTGGTGGCCGACGAGCCGGTCTCCGCGCTGGACGTCTCCATCCGCGCTCAGATCCTCGACCTTTTCGCCGAGCTCAACCAGAAGCTCGGCATCGCCTATCTCTTCATCACCCATGACCTGACCGTCGCCCGGGCCATGGCTGACGAGGTGCTGGTTATGCATGAAGGCAAGATCGTCGAGCGCGGCCGGACCGCCGACGTGCTCAACCATCCCAGCTCGGAAGCGGCGCGAGCGTTGGTCGCCGCGGCGCCCGATCTTCACCGAGCCATCGCGCGACGCATGCAGGAACAGGGCTAAGCAGCCGGCCGGGCCGGCTATTCCTCCGGCTTCACCAGATCGACCGGGCTGATATCGAGCAGGTCGAGGGTGCGGCGCAGCAGCTTCACCTCACTCTCCGCCAGCTTGGAATCGGCCTTGGCGATCTCGGCCATATGGCGCGCGAGCAGCTTCCGGCGCTCGACATCAAGGTCGCGGAACAGCGCGATCGCCTGCGAGCCATTGGTCTCGTAGCCATAATCGTTGAGATATTCGATGACGCTATCGATCGAGGTTTCGGGGATGCCGAAGGCTTCCTTGCAGATGTGGCGGAAGACGACCATCTCGCTCTCCGAGACCGAACCGTCGGCCAGGATCATGCGAAACAGCATCAAAAGCTCCGCCGAAAGCACCGGGTCATCCGCCACCTTGCGAACGCCCGGGTCACCGTCGAAGATCGAACGTATCTGGTCGAGCAGCGCCATCGCCATCAAGCTCCCCTTTCCGATTCCACCTGATTGTTAGAGCAATTCCAGGAAAAGTGTGAAGCGGTTTTCCGTCCGGAATTGCGGCAAAGCAACGGACAGAGCGGTTCGGCGTGTAACGGCGAGCCGCTCTGGCTTGGAATCGCCCTTGCGCAAACGGGGCGAGCGTGGTGGAAGCTGCGGTTTCCTTCCAGGCATCCCTCCCCGATGATCGATCTTACCCTGCAGACCGTCCTCATCCTGATTGCTGCCGCCTTTGCGGCCGGCTTCGTCGACTCGATCGCCGGCGGCGGCGGGCTGATCACCATCCCGGCGCTGCTGCTCGCCGGCTTTTCGCCGGTCGCAGCCCTTGGCACCAACAAGCTGCAAGGCATGTTCGGCTCCGGCTCGGCCACCATCCACTATGCCGCCAACGGTCAGGTTGACCTGCGCCGCCAGCTGCCGTCGGCGCTGCTGGCGCTGGCCGGCGGCGCGGTCGGCGCGCTTTTGGCGACGGTCGTCCCCGGCGATTTCCTGCGCGCGCTGCTGCCGCTGCTCCTGATCGCCATCGCGCTCTATTTCGCGCTCAAGCCGAACATGGACGACGTTGACCGCGCCGAACGGCTGTCGCCTTTCCTGTTCGGGCTGATCATCCCGCCGCTGGTCGGCTTCTATGACGGCGTGTTCGGCCCCGGCGCAGGCTCCTTCTACATGCTCGCCTTCGTCACGCTTGCCGGCTACGGCGTGCTCAAGGCGACGGCGCACACCAAGCTGCTCAATTTCGCCTCCAACATCGGCGGCTTCGTCGTCTTCGCCGCCGTCGGCGTCATCGACTGGAAGGTCGGCCTGATGATGGGCGCAGCACAGTTCGTCGGCGCCCGCGTCGGCGCGAGCCTTGCCATCCGCATCGGCGCCAGGCTGATCAAGCCACTGCTGGTGGTCGTCTGCCTGGCGCTCGCCGCGAAGCTGCTAGCCGACCCGGCCAACCCCCTGCGCCAGCTAATTGGTATGTGACCGCACCGCTGGTAGAATAAGCGCGCGCGAATCATGTTGGAGGGACTAGACATGAATCTCAGTGCACCTACCCAAATCGTGTTCATTATTTCGTTGGTCATCGCCGTCATCGGCCTTCTCGCCGCTCTTGGCGTTCTTGCATTCATTCCGCTTGCGCCCGTTTGGATCATGCTCATCGCCTACATCGTGCTCGCCGCCGGCTGTTTGATGCGCGGCGCTTGAAAATCGCAGATCTCAGGCAACTCGGAGCGCCCGGCCCTGCCGGGCGCTTTTGATTTCTGCGAACCTGTTCTGCCGGGCTTGCGCCTTGTCCGACGAGCCAGCGCGCCATCCCAAGATAATTTCCAGCGTCGTCGCTCGAAAGTTAGTGACAGCATCCCAACTTCGTCATCCACGGGCGGAGCGGGAGCGAAGCGGACGCGTAGACCCGAGGATCCATTCCGTTACTTTCGCCGCGGAATGCAGCGGAGTAGAATTCTGCACGGCTGCAACGCCTCGACGTCACGGAATGGATTCTATGGTCTGCGCGCGTCGCTTCGCTCCTTGCTCCGCCATAGAATGACGACCGCATAAATGGCTCGGCTAATCGCCAAGACACCGATGCGCAGGGCACATGCGGCTGGTCCGGCCGCTGTGCGGTGGAACGGACCTATCGCGCCAACCCAAAAATCGCGTCGCAGTCGAGATGCCGCTCCAGTTCCGCCGCGATCTCGTCCAGCGCCTTCTCGACGTCCGCGCGGTAGTCGATGCCGCCGCCTTTGACGCCAAGACTCTCCAGATAGGCGGCGCGAAAGGCGTCGGCGGAAAACAGCCCATGCAGGTAGGTGCCGATAACCTTGCCGTCGGCGGAGACCGCGCCGTCCTCGGCGCCGTTGAGGATCGTCGACGGCCGCGCCGTGTCCGGACCGGTGGTGCGGCCGAGATGGATTTCATAGCCCTCGAGCGGCAGGCCGAACTGCACCGACTGGGCGCTTGAATTGCGCACGGTCTTTTCCGGCTCCATCACCGTTTCGATATCGAGCAGGCCGAGGCCCTCGGCCTCTCTCACGCTGCCCTCGATGCCGTCGGGATCGCGCACCATGCGGCCGAGCATCTGATAGCCACCGCAGATGCCGACGACATGGCCGCCGCGCTTGCGGTGGGCGGCAAGATCGCGGTCCCAGCCGTTCTCGCGGAATTTGATGAGGTCGCCGATGGTCGATTTCGAGCCAGGGACGACGACCAGCCCGGCATCCTCCGGCAGCCTCTTGCCCGGCGGCACGAACACCACCTCGACCTGCGGCTCGGCCTTCAGCGGATCTAGATCGTCGAAATTGGCGATACGCGCCAGCATCGGCACCGCCACCTTCAGTGCCCGCCTCTCGCCGGACGCGAGGCGTTCGAGCACGACGGAATCTTCGGACGGCAGCCGCCCGGCCGTCTTCAACCATGGCACGACGCCGAAGCAGCGCCAGCCGGTGAATTTCTCGATCGCCTTGATGCCGTCGTCGAACAGCGAGACGTCGCCGCGGAACTTGTTGATGAGATAGCCGGCGATCATGCGCCGGTCTTCTTCCGGCAGGATGAGATGCGTGCCGGCGACCGAGGCGATGACGCCGCCACGATCGATGTCGCCGACCAGGATCACCGGCACATTGGCGCGCGTCGCAAAGCCCATATTGGCGATGTCGCGGCTGCGGAGATTGATCTCGGCTGGCGAGCCCGCGCCCTCGACAATGACCAGGTCGGCCCCCTCGCCGACCTTGGCCCAGGAATTGAGCACCGCGTCCATCAGCCTGGCTTTCATCGCCTGGTAGTCGCGTGCCCGCGCCTCGCCAAAGACCTTGCCCTGCACCACCACTTGCGAGCCGATGTCGCTCTGCGGCTTGAGCAGCACCGGGTTCATGTGCACGGTCGGCCGCACGCCGCAGGCCAGCGCCTGCAGCCATTGCCCGCGGCCGATCTCGCCTTCGCCGGCTGTATCGCCCGGAATGTCGGCGACGGCGGCATTGTTCGACATGTTCTGCGGCTTAAACGGCCGGACCTTCAGCCCGCGATTCTTCGCGGCGCGGCAAAGCCCGGCCACCAGCACGGTCTTGCCGACATCCGAGCCGGTGCCCTGCAGCATGATCGCTTTTGCCATCAGCCCCTGCCTCTCAAGTCGATCATCGGGCCGATGATCGACTTCTGCGCCAATGGCCCGCCGCGCCAGAGATAGAGCGCCATCAGCGGCTCCTTGCCGGTGCGCATGGCATGGCTGACATTCGACGCATGGTGGATCACCTCGCCGGCATCGCGAACATGGAACCCGCCCTCGCCCATTCGCCACCCGGTGCCGCCGGTGAGCGGGATGTAGATTTCTTCCGCGATGTGGTGGTGGTCGGGATAGACGATGTCCGGCCCGAGGATCAGCAGGCCGCCCGCGACCGCATCATTGACGAAATGCCCTCGCGTGCCGAACACTTCCAGCCAGCCGTAATTGTCGACGAAATCCTGCCCGAAATCGGCGGCGCTATAGGTCTGCCCCCAGCGCAATGCGCCCCGGTGGTCGGCGACGAACAGCGCCAGCGGGCTGGCATCCGGCGGCGCAAGCGCGGCAATGCGGTCGAGATGGCCAAGGCAGGCAAGCGCGCGCGGTTCGAGAGGACGGACAGGCATATTCCAGCCGATGCGCGCGACTTCGTCGGCGACCAGGTCGTTATCGACGCCGGCGAGATAGGCGTGGAATCGCCCCAGCAACTCATCGAAAATTGTCGGCACGCAAGAGCTCCGTTAGTCATTCCATGCACAGCCGGTTCTCAACGGCCCGGGTTGCGCGGCGGCATCATTGGTCTAGATTGAACGGCGCGCAAAGCCAAAAACGACAGGCCAGAAGGCCTGAAACGACAGGGAGCACGCCATGGACGCTGCAGTCGATGCGGGCACTGGCCAGTTCGAACTCAATGAGGAACAGCGCGCCATCCAGGAGATGGCTCAGGCCTTCGCGGCGGATCGCGTCGCGCCCAATGCGCTCGACTGGGACAAGGCAAAGCATTTCCCCGCCGATGTCATCCGCGAGACCGGCCCGCTCGGCCTCGGCGGCATCTATGTGCGCGACGATGTCGGCGGCTCGGCGCTTGGGCGGCTGGACGCCGTGCTGATCTTCGAAGCGCTTGCCCATGCCGACCCGGCTTTTTCCTCCTTCATTTCCATTCACAACATGGCGGCCTCGATGATCGACCGCTTCGGCTCGGACGAGCAGCGCCAGGGCTTCCTGCCGAAACTGACGTCGATGGAGTGGCTGGCGAGCTATTGCCTGACCGAGCCCGGCTCCGGCTCGGATGCCGCCGCGCTGAAGACGCGCGCGGTGAAGAGCGGCAGCGATTATGTCCTCAACGGCGCCAAGCAGTTCATTTCCGGCGCCGGTGACAGCGATCTTTACGTGGTGATGGCGCGCACCGGCGGCGATGGCCCGAAGGGCATTTCCACTTTCGTCGTGCCCAAGGATGCGCCGGGCCTGTCCTTCGGCGCCAACGAGCACAAGATGGGCTGGCACATGCAATCGACCCGCCAAGTCATCTTCGAGGACTGCAAGGTGCCGGCCGAGAACCTGCTTGCCGGGGAAGGCGACGGCTTCGGCATCGCCATGGCCGGGCTCGACGGCGGCCGGTTGAACATTGCCGCCTGCTCGCTCGGCGGCGCGCAGTCGGCGCTCGACAAGGCGCTTGCCTATACGGCCGAGCGCAAAGCCTTCGGCTCCAAGATCAACCAGTTCCAGGCGCTGCAGTTCAAGCTGGCCGACATGGAGACAGAGCTGCAGGCCGCCCGCATCTTCCTTTACGCCGCCGCCTCGAAGCTCGACCGCAAGGCGCCGGACGCCGGCAAATGGTCGGCGATGGCCAAGCGCTTTGTCACCGATATCGGCTTCGACATCGCCAACCAGGCGCTGCAGCTGCATGGCGGCTACGGCTATCTGCACGATTACGGCATCGAGAAGCTGGTGCGGGATCTCCGCGTCCACCAGATCCTCGAAGGCACCAACGAGATCATGCGCGTCATCATCGCGCGGACGCTGATCGGCCGCTGACAGAAAATACGGGAGAAAACGATGGCAACAATCGCCTTCATCGGCCTCGGCAACATGGGGAATCCCATGGCAGCCAATCTCGTAAAGGCTGGCCACGCTGTGCTGGGCTTCGACCTCGTGCCGGAAAACCTTACGGTCGCGAAAGAGCATGGGGTGACGGTGATGGCGAACGCCATCGCTGCGGTGAAGGACGCCGATGTCGTTATCACCATGCTGCCTGCCGGCAAGCATGTGCTGTCGGTTTACGAAAACATCGCTCCCAAGGCAAAGAAGGGCGCGCTGTTCATCGATTCGTCGACCATCGATGTCGAATCGGCGCGTAAGGCGCATGCGATTGCCGCCAGGCACGGCCTGCCCTCGATCGACGCGCCGGTCTCCGGCGGCACCGGCGGCGCCACGGCCGGCACCCTCACCTTCATGGCTGGTGGGTCCGACGAGGCCTTCGCCACCGCCGAGCCGATCCTGAAGCCGATGGCCGGGCGCATCGTTCATTGCGGCGGCGACGGCGCCGGCCAGGCGGCCAAGATCTGCAACAACATGATTCTCGGCATCTCGATGATCGGCGTCGCCGAAGCCTTTGTGCTTGCCGAAAAGCTAGGCCTGTCGCACCAGGCGCTGTTCGACGTCGCCTCCACCTCGTCGGGGCAGTGCTGGTCGCTCACCACCTATTGCCCGGTGCCCGGCCCGGTGCCGGCCTCGCCGGCCAATCGCGACTACAAGCCGGGCTTTGCCGCAGCGCTCATGCTGAAGGACCTGAAACTGTCGCAGGAAGCCGCGCAAAGCGCGGGCGCCGTGACCCCGCTCGGCGCCGAAGCCACGCAGCTCTACGCCCTGTTCAACGCGCAGGGGCACGCCGGCGTCGATTTTTCCGGCATTATTAATTTTCTGCGCGGCGATAAAGGCTAAGCGACTGCTTTAGAACGACTATTAGCGCTTTTTTTGAACACGAAGCCGGCAAATTTAGATTTGCTTAAGGTCTCGATAACGCACCGGTAACGATGTGCCTTTAAAACGGACTGCGAGGCGGACAGCGCGTCCGCCCGGCGCTCCGGATCAGGTCTCGCGTACCGGAGCCCGTAAGTTTCGCAAGTATCCTCGTCGCGAAACGCCATGCGTATCTGGCAAAGCCGCGTTCCCATTGGGGCGCGGTTTTTGCGTTTTGCAGGCATCGGGCACGACGCCCAGGAATGGACCGGGCGCCCATTGAGGAGCGCCCGGACAATATCGCCTCAGTGCTTGCGCAAATCAGCGTCCGCGAGATCGAGCGCCTTCGCGATCCGCTCGCAGGCCATGTCGATCGTGTCGCGCTTCCAGATCAGCGGCGGCGAAAGAATCATCGTGTCGCCGGTGGCCCGCAGCATCATGCCGTTCGCGATCGCGTGGTCGCGCACCACGACCGCAGCACTTCCCGACGGCAGGTAGCGTTCCTTGGTCGCCTTGTCCTTGACGATCTCGATCGCGCCCATCAAGCCGATCGAACGCACCTCGCCAACCAGCCTGTGCCCGGCGATCCGCTCCTGCAGCGCCTGCGCGAAATACGGCCCGGTGTCGTTCTTGACGCGCTCGACCAGCCCCTCCTTCTCGATGATCTCGAGGTTCTTGAGCGCCACCGCGCACGCCACCGGATGACCGGAATAGGTGTAGCCGTGATAGAACTCGCCACCCTTCTCGACCAGCGTCCTGGCCACGCGGTCGCCGACCAGCAGCGCAGACAGCGGCTGGTAGCCGGAGGTCAGCGCCTTGGCGGTGGTGATCGTGTCGGGCTCGATGCCGAAGGTCTGTGCCGCGAACCACTCGCCGGTGCGGCCATAGCCGGTGATGACCTCGTCCAGCATCAACAGCACATCGTATTTGCGGCAGATGCGCTCGACTTCCGGCCAGTAGCTCATCGGCGGGATCTTCACCCCGCCGGCGCCCATCACCGGCTCGCCGATGAAGGCGGCGACCTTGTCGGCGCCGGCTTCGAGGATCGCGTCCTCGACCGCCTTCGCCGCGCGGATGCCGAAATCATGGTCGCTTTCGCCGGGCAGCGCCAGCTCATAGGCATAGGGCATCATAACATGGACGATGTTGGGCACCGCGCCGCCGAGCTGCTTGTGCATCGGCTCCATGCCGCCGAGCGATGTGCCGGCGATGGTCGAGCCGTGATAGGCCATCTTGCGCGAGATGATGCGGTTCTTCTCGGGCTTGCCTTCGAGTGCCCAGTAGTGGCGCACGAGCCTGAGCGCCGTGTCGTTGGCCTCCGAGCCGGACGAGCCGTAGAAGACCTGGCTGACATGCTTGGGGGCCAGCTCCGCCAGCTTCTTCGACAACAGCACCGGCGTCGGCGTCGAGCATTTGAAGAAGGAGTTGTAATAAGGCAGCTCCTTCATCTGCGCGTAAGCCGCCTCGGCCAGTTCGTCGCGGCCATAGCCGACATTGACGCACCAAAGGCCGGCCATGCCGTCGAGGATTTCGGTGCCGTCGGCGTCGTAGATAAACGGTCCCTTGGCATGGGTGATGATGCGCGAGCCAGCCTCGCGCAGCTCCTTGTGGTCGGTGAAGGGATGAAGGTGATGCGCGGCGTCGATCTGCTGAAGCTGCTTCAGCGAATAATTCTGATAGGTCATGGATTTGGTCTTTCCTCTTGAATCAATCCGGCAGCAGCCGGGGCGGATTCTCAGAGGAAGGCGGGCGGCGAATAGCCGATGCGGGCGCAAAGCCGCAACAACTCGGCGCGAAGGGTCCGCGGTGACGGCGTCACCGCGACCCCGAAGGCGCCTGATGTGCTGAAACGGATCATGGCGGCAGCTTATGCCGCCCGAGGCCCAAAATTCAAGTCGTGCCAAGGTGTGCTGAGATTCAGGTCAGGCCGAGTCGAGAACGGCGGTTTCCGAGAACCGGAGCGGAGCGTACTTGAAGTACGTGTTGGGGTGGACGGCCCCCGACGGCATCACAATGTGCCAGAATGAGGTCGTTGCAGATCTCATCAAGGGAGACCGTCCGTGGATAAACTTATTCGCATTGGCATGGATACGTCAAAGAGCGTTTTCCAGCTACATGGGGTGAATGAAGCCGAACAACCGGTGTTGCGCAAGAAGCTACGGCGCAATCAGGTGCTCACCTTCTTTGCCGGGCTTGCGCCGCTGAAGGTTGGCATGGAGGCCTGTGGCGCGGCGCATTACTGGGCGCGGGAGTTGCGCGCGTTGGGCCATGAGGTGCTGCTGATGCCGGCGCAGCACGTGAAGCCCTATGTCCAGCGCTCTAAATCGGATGCGGCCGATGCCGATGCGACTTGTGAAGCGATGAACCGGCCCCGCATGCGTTTCGTTGCCGTCAAGAGCGCCGATCAGCAGGCAGCGCAGATGCTGGCGAAGCTGCGAGCGCAGTTCATCGACCGGCGCACGCAGCTCTCCAATTCGATCCGCGGCTTTGCGGCGGAGTTCGGTCTGATCGCACCCAAGGGACTTTCCCGGCTTGGTGATCTTTTGGCCGACATTCGCGCCGACGCGACGATCCCGGATATGGCCAGGGACATGTTCGAGACGCTGGCGCGCGATTACGCCCACATCAGTGCCGAGGTTGCCGTGCTCGATGAGAAGCTGCTTGCGTTTCATGGGCAAAACGAAGTCAGCCGGCGGCTGGCCGCCATACCGGCAGTCGGTCCCGTTGGAGCGACGTTGCTGGCCATCAAGGTTACGGATGCGCATGGCTTCAAGTCGGGGCGCGATTTTGCCGCCTGGCTAGGACTGACGCCGAAGAACCATTCGACAGCAGGCAAAAACAGGCTTGGGGTGATCACCCGCGCCGGCGACGAGATGCTGCGAAGCGTGCTGGTGGCGGGCGCCACCGCTCTCATCCAACACATGCGGCGAGGCAGCAAGAGGGTCTGGCCTTGGTTACAGGCTCTGATCGCGCGCAAAGCTCCCAAGCTTGCGGCGGTGGCGCTGGCCAACAAGCTGGCCCGCATCGCCTGGAAGCTGATGGTCAGCGGCGAGCAATACCGCCCCATCGGCGCTACTTATCCAGCGCCTGTGCTGCCGTGAGAGCATTAAGAGTTCGGTGTCGAGCGCACGTTCGACACTGAAGGCCGGAACTTGCAAGTAGAGGAGAAGATGGTGTGACCGGTCGAACCGGGACGAGCGAGACACTCCGAGGTGCTCACCGGCAGTCAATGTCGCGTACGTGTTTGGAACTCGCTATCCGTGAAGCCCATCTAGGCCAGCGCTCACAAATCCGCGCGCAAAAGGCCGGACATATGAGCGCAAGCGATCAGGTCAAATCATCTCCAGCCAAAGCCTTGCAAGCAGGGGGCCGTCCACATATGAGCACCGGAAGCGCAGGAAACTGCCGTTCGCAGGCCGGGCTCACCTGAATATCAATACACCTTAGTCAGGCGACGCCGCCGAGAGCCCGCTTGAGGAACATGTAGCGCATCGCCGTCTGCGCCGCCTGGGGCCGGCGGTCGCCGCGCCCGCCATGGCCGCCTTCGGTCTCCTCGAAGAACAGCGTCCTCCCGTGGCCTGCCTCCTGCAGCCGCGCCGCCATCTTGCGCGCGTGCCCAGGATGCACGCGGTCGTCGGCGGTCGAGGTCATCAACAGCACCGGCGGATAGACGACGTTCTCCGCGACATGCTGGTAGGGCGAATAGGCGCTAAGCCAGGCCGCCTCTTCCGGCTTCGATGGATCACCATATTCGGCAATCCACGAAGCGCCGGGCGGCAGTTCGGTGTAGCGCAGCATGTCGAGCAGCGGCACGTCGATGATGACGGCGCCGAACAGTTCAGGCCGCTGCGTCAGCGACGTGCCGGTAAGCAGGCCGCCATTCGAGCCGCCCTGGATGCCGAGCTGTGCCGCCGTGGTGATGCCGCGCCTGACCACATCCTCGGCAACCGCCGCGAAATCGTCGAAGGCATTCTGGCGCTTGCCTTTCAGCGCCGCCTGATGCCAGGCCGGACCGAACTCGCCGCCGCCGCGGATGTTGGCCTGGACATAGGCGTTGCCCTTGTCCAGCCAGAGCTTGCCGCGAATGCCGGCATAACCCGGCAGCAGCGGCACTTCGAAGCCGCCATAGCCGTAGAGCAGCGCCGGCACTGGCCCGCTCTGGTCGCGGCGCCGCACCACGAAATACGGGATCATCGTGCCGTCCTTCGAGCGCGCCTCGAACTGCTCCGAAACATAAGGCGAGGCATCGAAGCGGGCCGGTTGCGATTTCACGGTTTCAAGCGTCTCGCCATTGTCGTCTGACCAGATGATCGAGCTCGGCGTCAGGAAATCGGTGAAGGAGAAGGAGACGCTCGAGCCGAAATGCTCGGCATGGCTGATGCCGACATTGCCGTTGTCGGGCAATGCCACCGGCTTCAGCGACCAGCCGTCGGGAGTGCGATCGCAGGCGATGACCTTGCCGCGCACATTGTCCATCAGGTTGATGAACAGCCGGTCCTGCGTCCTGGCGAGCCCGGCGATCGACACGCGATGCGCCGGCGCAAGCACGGTTTCGAATGGACCGAACTCGCCCGCGCCGATCCAGCGGTCGAAATCGACCGAGTAAAGGCCGTCGGGCAGGCATTGGGTGCCGTCGGGCGCCGTCCAAGGGCTGCGCACGCCGAAGACTAGCTGGCCCTTGAAGATCGCCGTGTCGGTGGCGTCGTCGGGCAGCGGGATGCGCCGGTTCTCGCCAGAAGCCAGCCGCAGGAAACTGTGCGAGGTGAAGAAGTCGAGCGTCTTGCCGAGCAGCACATGCCGCCTTTCGCCGTCATATTCGACACCGCCGCCGACCGCGAGATGCTGTTTCTCGCCTTCGAAAATCGGCGTTGCCTCCTCGAGCTTGGTGCCGCGCCGCCAGAGTTTTATGACGCGCGGATAGCCGGATTGCGTCTTGTCCTCTTCGGTGAAAGCCGCCGAAACGATCACTGTGTCCTTGTCCAGCCAGGAAAAGCCCGACTTGGACGCCGGAGCCCGAAATCCGTCCTCGACGAAGGATTTGGTCGCGGTGTCGAACTCGCGCATCTCGCTGGCGTCGCCGCCGTCCGGCGACATGTAGAGCAGGCAGCGGTTGAAATCCGGATAGAGCCGGCTTGCCCCACCGAACACCCACTTAATGCCCTCTTTCGCCGAGAGCTGGTCGAAGTCGATGATCGTTTCCCACTCCGGCTTCTCGGCCTTGTAGGAAGCGACTGGCGTGCGTCGCCACAGGCCCAGCGCATTGGTCTTGTCCCGCCAGAAATTATAGACGTAGCCGGCAAGCGCTGCCCCGACCGGCATGTTGTCCTCGGCCGTCATCAGGTCGAGCGCGGTCTCGAAGGTCGCCTGATAGGACGGATCGCCCTGCAATTCGGCCACCGTCAGCGCATTCTGGCGATGGACCCAGCCCAGCGCTTCCTTGCCGTTGCGATCCTCGAGCCAGAGGAAGGGATCTTCAGCCGCCAATTCAGGCTGGGTTTTGGTCATCGTGCTGGTCATGCGGGTCTCCATCAGGCGCCCCGCCTACATCGCGTCCGCTGCTTGGATATTCAAGAGCAGTGGTGAGATCGACTACAAAACCCGCCGGCGCACGACCGTCGCCGCCGCCAGGGCCGCGCAGATCGCGCCGAGCGTGATTGGAAGCCCGGCGGCGCCGATGACGTCCATGACACCGCCGGTGAGCGGCGGCACGACGATGCCGCCGAGGCCCCACATCAGCGAGAAGGCGGCATTGCCGGCAACCAGCGCCGAGCCGGTGAAGCGTTCGCCGAGCTCGATGATCGACATGGTGTAGATGCCGTAGGAAACGGCGCCCCAGATGAAGACGCTGACCCAGATCAGCGGCGTCTCGATCAGCGCCGGCAAAACCGCGCATCCAAGGATGGTCACGGCGACGCAGCCGAAGCGCACCAGGCGCGCCGTCAGCTTTTCGGCGAGCAGGCCGAGCGGCACCTGCATGGCGATGTTGCCGGCGATCATCACCGACAGCAGCGCCGACATGCGCGCCTCGGGAATGTTGTGATGCGTTCCATAGACCGGCAGCAGCGCCAGGATCGCCTGCTCGAAACCGGCCGCGACGACGACCGCCGACAGGAGCAGCCAGGCCAATGGTATGAAGCCCAGGACCGAAACCTTGTTCTCTGCCTCCTCGACCTTGGGCAGGCGGCGCACCACCGCGGCCAGGCAGCCGCCGCAGAAGACGAAGGCGCCGATGCCGACCAGGAAAGGCGGCCAGCCTTCGGTGCCGACGGCAAGCAGGCAGAGCGGCCCGGCTGCGAAGCCGGCCGAGATGATGGTGGAATAGATGCCCATGACGCGGCCGCGCCGCGTCGGCGGCGCCAGCGCGATCACCCAGATCTCGCTCAAGACATAAAGCGGGTTGGTCACCACGCCGATCAGGAAGCGCAGTGGGAACCACAGATAGACATTCTGCGTCCAGCCGACCAGCGCCAGCACCAGTGCCGAGAGCGCGGCGCAGGTGAGCGCGGTCCGCCCTGCCCCGAACTGGCGCGCCAATGCTGGAATTGGCGGCGAGGAGACGATGAAGCCGACCGGCGTCATCGCCGCCGACAGCCCGATCATCGCCGGCGAAACACCTTGCCGCTGCAGGATGAAGCTCAGCAGCGGATAGGATAGCCCTTGCGCGACGGCGAACACCGACACGGTCGCAATCACGCCTGTGATCGCAGCCCACTGCACAGTCTCGCTTCTCTCTGAATCCGCCAGAGCCATCGGTTCTTGATCCAATGGGTTGGAGGCTTAGCCGTTGCGGCCGGTCGCTGTAAGGGCCAACTGGCCGCGAAAGCGTATGTTCCAGCCACTCCCTGTCAGGAGAGGTGGAGCTGCAGGAATCGCTCTCGCACGCTCCTTTCGTCATGTCGCTTCCCTCGCCCTAGTGGTCGCCGCCTCCTCACCGGCTGCATGGCCGCCGGTCCATTATGCCGGCCAAATTCGCATTCTCACGAGGCTTCTCATGACCGCTGCCCTCCATCCCGCCGAACCGGCCCTGGCAACCGATCGCGCCCGCCGTGGCGGCCGCGCGGGAAAGCGCGCCGGCGGCTCGGCCGCCTTCGAGCAGCCAGCCTTCCGGCAGTTGAAGAACCCGCTGACGCCGACCAAGTTCGTGTCCGACGACGAGTTGGAATCGATCCACCTCGCCTCGCTGCGCGTGCTGAAGGAGATCGGCGTCGACGTTCTGCACGACGAAGCCCGCCGCATCATGAAGGCGCATGGCGCGGATGTGCGCGAGGGCTCGGAGCGCGTGCGCTTCGACAGCGACATGATCCTCGAGCTCGTCTCGCACTGCCCCTCGGAATTCACCCTGCACGCCCGCAACCCGGCGCACAATCTGCGCTTCGGCGGCAACAACCTAATCCTGTCGATGATGGCCTCGGCGCCCAACTGCTCCGATCTCGACCGCGGCCGCCGGCCCGGCAACCAGGCGGACTACCGCAACTTCCTGCGCCTGGCGCAGATGCACAACATCCTGCAATGCACCGGCGGCTATCCGGTCGAGCCGATCGACATCCACCCGTCGGTGCGGCACCTGGAGTGCATCCGCGACCTCGCCATGCTGACCGACAAGGTCTTCCACATCTATTCGCTCGGCAAGGAACGCAATGTCGACGGCATCGAGATCGCCCGCATCGCCCGCGGCATCAGCCGCGAGCAGCTGATGCAGGAACCCTCGGTCTTCACCATCATCAACACCAATTCGCCGCTCAAGCTCGACGTGCCGATGATGGAAGGCATCATTCAGATGTCGAGCATGGGCCAAGCTGTCATCGTCACGCCGTTCACGCTGTCCGGCGCCATGGCGCCCGTCACCGTCGCCGGAGCGCTGGTGCAGCAGAACGCCGAGGCGCTTTCCGGCATCGCCTTCGCGCAGATGGTCAAGAAAGGCGCGCCGGTCGGCTATGGCGGCTTCACCTCCAATGTGGATATGAAGTCGGGCGCGCCGGCTTTCGGCACGCCCGAATACATGAAGGCGCAGCTCGTCGGCGGCCAGCTCGCCCGCCGTTACAACATCCCCTACCGCACCTCCAACACTTGCGCCGCCAACACGGTCGACGCGCAGGCTGCCTACGAGAGCGTGTTCTCGCTCTGGGGCGCGATCCAGGGCGGCGGCAACCTGATGATGCACGGCGCCGGCTGGCTGGAAGGCGGCCTGCGCTGCTCCTACGAAAAAACCATCCTCGATATCGACCTGTTGCAGATGGTTGCCGAGTTCCTCACCCCGCTCGACCTCTCCGAGGACGCGCTCGGCTTCGACGCCATCCAGTCGGTCGGCCCCGGCGGCCATTTCTTCGGCACCCAGCACACGCAGGAGCGCTACAAGACCGCCTTCTACTCGCCGATCGTTTCCGACTGGCGCAACTTCGAAACCTGGACCGAGGCCGGCTCGCCGACGGCGATGGAACGCACCAACAAGGTGTGGAAGGAGCGCCTTGCCTCCTACGAAGAGCCGTATATGGATCCGGCCATCCGCGAGGAACTCAACGATTTCGTCGAAAAACGCCGCGCCGAAGGCGGCGCGCCGACGGATTTCTGATTTTCCGTGTCGAGGATGAACGGTCGACCCCCACTCCGTCGAGCTTCGCTTAGCCTCCATACCAATCATTCGATTC
Organism: Mesorhizobium sp. M2A.F.Ca.ET.043.05.1.1; assembly: GCF_003952445.1. Taxonomy (NCBI): domain Bacteria; kingdom Pseudomonadati; phylum Pseudomonadota; class Alphaproteobacteria; order Hyphomicrobiales; family Phyllobacteriaceae; genus Mesorhizobium; species Mesorhizobium sp. M2A.F.Ca.ET.043.05.1.1. The sequence continues at coordinate 992,200 of NZ_CP034446.1, read as the reverse complement.
AGTCTCTATAAAACGGACCTATCTTCATGAAATCCCATGTAAAAGCGGTTGTCATCGGCGGCGGCGTCGTCGGCTGCTCGGTGCTTTATCATCTCGCCAAGGCCGGCTGGACCGACATCATGCTGATCGAGCGCTCGGAGCTGACCTCCGGCTCGTCCTGGCATGCGGCGGGCGGCTTCCACACGCTGAACGGCGACCCGAACGTCGCCAAGCTGCAGGCCTATACGGTCCAGCTCTACAAGGAGATCGAGGAGATCTCCGGCCAGTCGTGCTCGCTGCATTTGACCGGCGGCGTGATGATGGCCGACACGCCGGAGCGCATGGACTTCCTGCGGCTGGCCCACGCCAAGGGCCGCTATCTTGGCATGGACACCGAGCTGATCACGCCCTCGGAAGCCAAGGCCATGTTCCCGCTGATGGACGAAAAGAACTTCGTCGGCGCCATGTGGGATCCGGTCGAAGGTCATCTCGATCCGTCCGGCACCACCATCGCCTATTCCAAGGCGGCCAAGAAACTCGGCGCGGAGATCGTGCTGCGCAACCGCGTCGTCGATCTCACGCAGCAGCCGGACGGCACCTGGAACGTCGTCACCGAGCAAGGCACGGTCCACGCCGAGCATGTCGTCAATTGCGGCGGCCTGTGGGCGCGCGAAATCGGCCGCATGGTCGGCGTCGAGCTGCCGGTGCTGGCGATGGAGCATATGTACCTCTTGACCGAGCCGATGCCGGAGGTCGAGGAATTCAACAAGTCGACCGGCCGCGAGATGATCGGCGTGCTCGACTTCAAGGGCGAGATCTACACGCGCCAGGAGCGCAACGGCATCCTGCTCGGCACCTATGAGAAGGCCTGCAAGCCGTGGTCGCCGGTCAACACGCCGTGGGATTTCGGCCATGAACTCTTGCAGCCCGACATCGACCGCATCGCGCCGTCGCTGGAGATCGGCTTCAAGCATTTCCCCGACATCGAGAAGGCCGGCATCAAGCAGATCATCAACGGTCCCTTCACCTTCGCGCTCGACGGCAACCCGCTGGTCGGCCCGGTGCAGGGCCTGACCAATTTCTGGTGCGCCTGCGCCGTCATGGCAGGCTTCAGCCAGGGCGGCGGCGTCGGCCTGGCGCTCTCCAACTGGATGGTGCATGGCGATCCGGGCTTCGACGTCTGGGGCATGGACGTCGCCCGCTTCGGCGAATGGGCGACGCTGCGCTACACCAACGCCAAGGTGCGCGAGAACTATTCGCGCCGTTTCTCGATCCGCTTCCCGAACGAGGAACTGCCGGCCGCCCGCCCCGCGCAGACGACGCCGCTCTACGACACCATGCTCGCCAACAACGCGGTCATGGGCGATAGCTGGGGTCTGGAAACCCCGCTCTGGTTCGCGCCGAAAGGCACGGATCCGAAGGACATCGTGTCCTTCCACCGCTCCAACGATTTCGGCCCAATCGGCGAGGAAGTGCGCGCGACGCGCGAGAAGGTCGGTGTCACCGAGATCGCGAACTTCGCCAAATACGAAGTGTCCGGCCCGGGCGCCGAGGATTTCCTCAACCGGCTGATGACGAACCGCATGCCGAAGGTCGGCCGCATCGTGCTGACCCCGATGGTCAACGAGTTCGGCAAGCTGATCGGCGACTTCACCATCGCCAAATCAGGCGAGGACCGGTTCATGATCTGGGGCTCGTCGGCCGCGCAGAAATACCATATGCGCTGGTTCGAGAAGCATCTGCCAAAGGATGGTTCGGTGCGCATCCACCGCTTCGACCAGACGCTGGTGGGTCTCTCCATCGCCGGGCCGAAATCCCGCGACCTCCTGCAGAAGCTGGTCGATGTCGACGTCTCGACCAAGGCCTTCCGCTTCATGGACTTCCGCGAGATGGCGGTCGGCGGCGCGCCCTGCATGGTCAACCGCATCACCTATACCGGCGACCTCGGCTACGAGATCTGGATGGCTCCGGCCTATCAGCGCCTTGTCTACAAGGCGATCAAGGAGGCGGGCGAGGAATTCGGCCTCGTCGATTTCGGAATGCGCGCGCTGCTGTCGATGCGTCTGGAAAAGAACTTCCCGACCTGGTTCCGCGAGCTTCGCCCGATCTACGGTCCCTTCGAAGGCTCGATGGATCGCTTCATCAAGTTGGAGAAGAACGACTTCATCGGGCGCGAAGCGTCCGCCAAGGAGCATGCCGAAGGACCAAAACTGCGGCGCGTCTCATTCATCGTCGATGCCGTCGACGCCGACGTGATGGGCGACGAGCCGATCTGGGCCAAGGTCAGCAAGGACTATGGCACGGTCGAGAAGCCGCATGGCTACGGCGCGCCGCGCTTCGACGAAACGGGCAAGGAAGTCCGCGGCTCCAAGGCGGCCGAAGGCGCCTCCGCCGTGCGCGGCATCGTTGATGGCGAATGGCGCGTCGTCGGCTGGGTGACCTCCGGCGGCTATGCGCACTACGTCCAGAAGTCGATGGCGCAGGGCTACGTCCCTGCCGCTCTCGCCGAGGACGAAAGCGCTGGCCTGTTCGAGATCGAGATTCTCGGCCACCGTCGTCCGGCCCGCATCAATGTCGAGCCGCCCTTCGACCCGAGCGGCGAGAAGATGCGGACCTGAAGCCCCACGAATTGTTGGATCGCGCCGGTTGCTGTGGCATGGTCGATGCCCCGCTATCGGCGCATCAGCATGAGAAGACCACCCCCTTGCGGCAGCTAGAGAAATGGACCGATTGGCTCTGCGATGGACGGGTCGGTCCATTCAGCGCCGCGATCGCGTCGGTCCTCGTCTACTGCCTGACGCAGATCGTGGCGATGACGCTGTTGTCCCATGTCGTGGGCACCGGCGTCGGCGTCGATGATTCCGAGCAGCTGATGGAGATGCGGTTCCTGGCCGCCGGCTACGGCAGTTCGCAGCCGCCTCTATACACCTGGCTGGCGATGCTTGCGGCCTCTGTGGTCGGAACCAGCGTCCTTGCCCTCAAGATCGTCAAATATGGCTTGCTGGCGGCAGGGCTGGCCGCATATTTCACGGCCATACGCCGCCTCGGCTACTCGAACCGCGCCGCTGCCGCCGGCATGTTCGGGCTGCTTCTGTTTCCTCAGATCTTCTGGGAAATGCAGCACGCCCTCACCCACTCGGTCGCCATATTCTGTTTCACCTCGGTGCTGCTTCTGGCGCTGGTCGAGGTGGAAAAGCGGCGATCGGCCGGTGCCTATGCGTTTTTGGGCCTGGCTACGGCGGCCGCGATGCTGTCGAAATACAACATCGTCATCTTCCTTGCCGCCCTGTTCCTGGCATCTCTGTCGGTCCGCGAAACGCGTGAGGCGATCTTCGACCGTCGCTTCCTGATCAGCGTGGCGGTAGCGATCCTTGCCTGCCTGCCGACGCTTTGTTGGAGCCTCACGCATTTGGACGATCTGTTCTCGCACCAGGGAGGCCTAGGCGTCGCCGAAGGCGGCAGCATCGCGAAAACGGCACTTCTCGGCATCCGCAGATTGGCCAACGCGATCGTCAATTTCGCTGGATTGCCGGTGGCGATCTTTGCCGTCGCCTACGGCCTGTCGATAAGAGAACAGACGGAACCGCCTCAGCCGGTACGGTGGCCGGAAAAACTGTTATGGCGAGCCATCGTCCTTGGCCTTGTGGTCATGGTGACGGTCGTGCTGGCGGCCGGCATCACGCAGTTTCGCGACCGCTGGATGCTGCCCATCTTTATCCTCCTGCCGGCGGCTCTTGCCATGCGCTTCGACGCCATGGGTCAAAGGGGCCGCAAGACGCAAGGCACCATCGTCTTCGTCGGCGCTCTTCTTGGCGTCCTTGTGCTGCCGCTGAGCTGGTACATGCATCTGCACGGCGGCGACAGCCGCGGCGGCGTCGTGCGCATGGATTATCGGTCGCTTTACGAGCAGATCAACGCTGACGGACCGGTCAAGACCGTGGTGTCGAGCTGGTTCTGGGTCGGCAATCTGCGCCTGGTCGACGCCGATCTCATCGCGCTCGATGACGAGACACCGGACTTCGCGCGGTCGATCCGCGAGCCGGCGGTGCTTGTCCTGACCGATGACAGGGAATCGTCCTCGGACGTCTTCGAAGAGTTGGCGAGAGCCGGCTATGCGATGGACACTGTCCACCGCACTGTCGAGGTGCCGCAGGCGCTCGGCTTCCCGCCGCGCAAGGTCACGATCACCAAACTGCATAAGAAGATCGCGCCGTAAGGTGGGGAGGGGGACGAATGGACAAGCTGGGCTTCGGCCGCCATCGCAAGATCATGCCCTTCGAACCCGGCTCCGCCGAAGCGTTGCGCGCGGCCTCGCGCGACAAGGCGGCCTCGCTCAACCAGCATGTGCTGGGCTATGGCACGACTGCCGAGGCCGAATGGGCGGCTGCAGGCGCTGCCGCTCCAAACCTGGTTGCCATGCGGAGCTACCGGCTCGAGCGCATCCGCGCCGAGCTGAAGCGCCGCGATTATGCCGGCGCCCTGCTCTACGATCCGGTCAACATCCGCTACGCGACGGACTCGACCAACATGCAGCTCTGGGTCGCGCACAACCCGACGCGCCACTGTTTCGTCGCCACCGAAGGCCCGGTGGTGCTGTTCGACTATTTCTCCTGCGAGCACCTGTCCGACCATTCGGGCGTCGTCGACGAGGTGCGGCCGGCGGTATCGTGGATGTATCTCTACAGCGGCGAATTGACCGATGATAAGGTCCGCCGCTGGGGCGGCGGCATCGCCGAACTCGTTGCCGACCATGGCGGCGGCAATCGCCGCATCGCCGTCGACCACATCAATCCCGAAGGCGTCCAGGAGCTCGCCCGCCGCGGCATCGCGATCGGCAATGGCGAGGCGGTGATGGAGAATGCGCGTCTCATCAAATCGCCGGACGAGATCCTCGCCATGCGCCGTGCCATCGTCGCCTGTGAGGCGGCGATGGGCGAGATGGAAGCGGCATTGAAGCCTGGTATTTCCGAGAACGAATTGTGGGCGGAGCTGCATCGCGGCAACATCGCGCGCGGCGGCGAATGGATCGAGACGCGGCTTCTGTCGTCCGGTCCGCGCACCAATCCCTGGTTCCAGGAATGCTCCTCGCGCATAATCGAGAATGGCGACCTCGTCGCCTTCGACACCGACCTGATCGGTCCCTATGGCTTCTGCGCCGATCTATCGCGCACATGGCTCTGCGGCGACAGGCTGCCGTCGAACGAGCAGCGGGATCTGTTCCGCATCGCCGTCGACCAGATCGCCCACAACACGGATCTGATGCGGCCGGGCATCTCCTTCCGCGATCTCGTCGAGCGCTCGGCGGTGCCGCCGGACGATTGCTACCCCACGCGCTACGGCGTGCTCTATCACGGCGTCGGCCTGGCGGACGAATATCCGACGCTGCCGCACCCCCGCGATTGGACCACCGACACGCCGGACGGCGTGCTCGAGCCCGGCATGGTGCTCTGCGTCGAAAGCTATATCGGCAGGCTTGGCGGGCACGAAGGCGTCAAGATCGAGGAACAGATCCTGATCACCGAGACCGGCAACGAGAAGCTGTCAGCCTACAAGCTGGACGAACGGCTGCTCTGACGCGCCGCCTTCGATCGCCGCGACGGCCTCGCGCATCGCGGCGATGATCGGGGCCGGGGTGGTCCTGGCGGTGATATAGGGCAGGCCCTTGCGCCGCGCCGTCCAGCCGACGACCTTGACACCCCGCGCGGCCGGCTCGAAGCGCTGCGCCAGCGCCCAGCTTTCGCAGTCGATCGCCGCGATATCGCCCCTGCCCTCGGCGATGGCCACGATCGACGACCGGTGGCCGCCGCTCTCGCCGCGCGAGGCGAAGATATCCAAGCTTTCGCCCATCGCCTCCAGGTCGCGCGTCAGCGCGATCAGCCCGGACATCGAATCGGGAGTGTTGAAGATGAAGCGCTTGCCGCGCAGAAGATCGAGCGGGATGACGGCCTTGCCGTCCTGCGGCGAGGCAACCGACGAACCGCCATCCGCGGCCATCACCAGCGCGCTGGAATAAAGTTCGCCCTGGCCGCCCTCGAACGCATCGTAGTTCGGCTGCGCGATCACCTGCACATGCCGGGCAAGGCCGAATTCCATCGGCCCCCAGCAGGTTTGCCCGAACAGAAGCGCCGGGCTCAGCCAGAGCTGGTGGAAATCGAACTCGTCCGGGGGCAGCGTCGCCGGGTCCGGCGCGATCACCTCACCGGCGGCGCCTAGGATCCCCCCAGGCACCGGCGGCAGATCACCATTGCGGCGCACGATCGTTTCCGGCGCGTCGATGCCGCTTTGCCGGAAGGCGTCACGCAGCCGCGCCCATTGCTCATCGACCTCGCCCCGCGCTTCGGGCCAGTCATACATCGGCAGGGCCGCAACGAACTTGCTCATGTCGAACAGCTTTCAAGGACAGGCGATCTTCGGCGCCTGCGTTCCGCCGCGAAAAAAGCGAGCGCGGAAAGTCGAGATTACTCTTTCGGCGGCTCGGCCGGAACCGGCGCCGTGCCAAGCCCGCTCACATTGCGTGCCCTGACGCGCGGCTTGAAGGCGCGGCCCGGCTCCGGCGTGCGGCGCAGCACCGGATGGACGACCGGCTCCTTGGCCTTGAAAGCGTGGGCCTTGAGCATCGCGAAATAGTTCGGATAGGCATAACCGTTGTTCATCCGCAGCCACTCTTCGCGGCGCTCGCGAAACAGCTTTGGCAACCTATACCAGGCAATGGTCGGGCTCTTGTGATGAATGAAATGCAGATTGTTGTTCAGGAACAGGAAGGAGAGCGGCGAACGCTCGACGATCACTGTGCGCCCTTCCGGATGCTCCGACCACTGATGCTCGGCATAAGTGCGGATCGAGATCAGCGACTGGCCTAACCACACCGGCACCAGGATATAGAGCCAGAGCGGAATGCCGAAGCCAAACGTAACGATCGGCACCACAACCGCGAGACCGATGGCATGCAGCAGCCAAGCCTTCCGGATCACCTTGTCGCCGGCAAGGATCTGCTTGGCGTCGTCGATGAAGAAGCCGACCGAGGACAGCAACGGTCCGAGAATGAAGCGGCCGACCATCGTGTTGTTGATCTTGAGCAGAAGCTTCATTGTCGGCGGCAGTTCCTCGTGCATCCAGAGCGCCTGGTAATAGCTCTCCGGATCGTCGAGCGGATCGGTCAGCCGCTCGTCCGCGTGATGACGAAGGTGGATGGTCTTGAAGCGGCGGAACGGCCAGACCATGCCGATCGGCAAAAAGACGAAGGCTTCATTGATCCTGGCGTTGCGGGTCGGATGGCCGTGCGACACCTCATGCATCAGCGAGGATTGCAGAGCCAGGATAAAGGGCAGGATAGCAAGCGCCAAAAGCGGATAAGATGGCCGCAGCAGGAAGCCTATTGCGAACCACGCACCGTAGCAGAAGAGAATGAGGCAGACTGTCGGCCATTCGATTGCCGGTGCGTTGCTGCGTCTCTTGTTCATGCCGGTATTCGTGCTTGCCATGCTATCGACCACTGCCTTCCAGTCGCCGGAACCAACCCGATTCCTGACAGCATTGTGTCAGGAGCCTATCGTTGCCGCAACGCGACAAAGCGCACAAACTGTTGCGAGTGCGCATTTTCAGCCGCATATGTTATACATTGTAAACAAATATGGGGATTCATTTCCGCCTGAGCCACGTTCAAAACGCTCCCGGCGCAAATTTTTCCTCCCCGAAGCAGGAGCAGCGTGATGGACAAGCGCGATCTGTCGACTCTCTTCCGGGAGCGGTTGAAAATGCTCTTGACACGATCCGACCTCAACCAGTCGGCCTTCGCGGCTGCGGTCGGTATCGACCGCTCGGCATTGTCGCAGCTCCTGTCAGGCGCCTCGACCCGCCTGCCCCGTGCCGAGACGCTTCTCAACATCGCGGCCGAGTTCAAAGTGTCGCTCGACTGGCTGCTGGGCCTCTCCCAGGACGAGGGTGTCACCGGCGAGATTAGAGAGAGCCTGGAGATCGAGGAGGCGCCGGACGGTTTTGACCGCACCCTGCTCGCCAAGTGGCACGCCGAGGCGGCAGGCACGAAAATCCGCTACGTGCCGGCAGGCATCCCTGACCTTCTGCGCACGGAGGCGCTGATCGAATATGAGGCCGGCATCACCAACAAGAGCCGCGAGGCGCAGGCCGGCGAAACGCAATACCGCATCGATTATACAAGGCGGCCGGAGACCGACATGGAGGTCTGCATGCCGCGCCACACGCTGGAGATCTTCGCGCGCGGCCTCGGCGTCTGGGATCGTTTTCCCGAAGCCGACCGTCGTGCCCAGTTGCTGCACATGGCGGCCCTGCTCGACGACCTTTACCCGACCTTCCGGCTGTTCCTCTATGACGGACGCATGCGCTATTCGATCCCTTACACGATCTTCGGCCCCTACCGCGCCGCGATCTATGTCGGCGACATGTATCTGGTGTTGAACGCGACCCAGCCCATCCGCACCCTCACCAGCCATTTCGACAATCTGATCCGCGCCGCCGACATCAATGCGCATGAGGCGGCGAGCTTCGCGCAGAAGCTGGCCGCGACGTCTTTCCCGTCAGGCTCGGTCTGAGCGCTTGCCTGCCCGGTCGGCCACCAGCCAACCAATGGTGGGGCTGCATCGAAATCGAGGCCGAGATCAATCCGGCCTATAAGGTCTTCTCGGCCGCAAACGCGTTGACTAGACATAAAGACTTCTTTATATCGTTATTTGAATTCGAACACGAAAGTCAAAGCCATGACCGCGACCAACCCGATTGACGCCCTGCTTGCCGAAAAGGGTGTGCTTCTGGCCGACGGCGCCACCGGCACCAATCTGTTCGCGATGGGCTTGCCGGCCGGCGAGGCGCCCGAGCTGCTCAACGAGACGGCGCCCGAGACCATTGCCAGCCTGCATCAGAATTTCGTCGATGCCGGCGCCGACATCATCCTGACCAACTCCTTCGGCGGCACCCGCCACCGGCTCAAGCTGCATCATGCGCAGGACCGCGTGCACGAGTTGAACAAGCGCGCCGCCGAGATCGCGCGATCCGTCGCCGACAAGGCCGGCCGCAAGGTGATCGTCGCCGGCTCCGTCGGCCCGACCGGCGAGTTGCTGGTGCCGCTCGGCGCCCTGACCTATGACGATGCCGTTGACGCCTTCGCCGAGCAGATCGAGGGTCTCAAGGCCGGCGGCGCCGAAGTCGCCTGGATCGAGACCATGTCGGCGCCCGACGAGATCCGCGCCGCGGCCGAAGCCGCCATCCGCGTCGGCCTGCCCTATACCTATACCGGTTCCTTCGACACCGCAGGCCGCACCATGATGGGCCTGCTGCCGAAGGACATCCACGCTGTGGCCGATGGCCTGTCGCAGGCCCCGCTCGGTGTCGGAGCCAATTGCGGCGTCGGCGCTTCCGATATCCTCGCCTCGCTGCTCGACATGACCGAGGCGAAGCCGGAGGCGACCGTGATCGTCAAGGGCAATTGCGGCATTCCTGAATTCCGCGGCAGTGAAATCCACTATTCCGGCACGCCGGAGTTGATGTCCGATTATGTGCGGCTGGCGGTCGATGCCGGCGCCAAGATCGTCGGCGGCTGCTGCGGCACCTCCTTCGCCCACCTTGCTGCCATGCGCAAGGCGCTCGACGGCCACACCAAGGCTGAGCGCCCGACCGTCGAGACGATCGTCGAGCGCATCGGTCCGATGCGCAACAAGACGGCAAGCGCCGGGGACAGCGGCGAAGGCAGGCGCGAACGCAGGCGCAGCCGAGCCTGACGGGCCCCGATTATTTGCTGTTTTCGGCGTAGCGCGACAGCGCGGTGCTGAGATCGACGACGTTCTCGGAATTCATGGTCGCCAGCGCGCCCGACGCGCCGGGGTCGGTGATCTGTTCCAGCATCACGCGAAAACGGTCGTTGTTGAGCGCCGAAAGCGCCGTGTTGCGGGCGGCATCGACATCGCTTCGAATGCGCGTCGAATCCAGCGTCGGAGCACGCGCCGACGTCGTGTTTGCCGTCGCCGCCGCGTTCCAGTTCGTGGTGATATGCAATGCCCGCCCCTGATGCTCGTCTATCCGCACGAACTAACAAAAGTTAATTGCGATGATATTCCGGAAAAGCAGCGCAATTTAACGATCGCGGAAAAGGCCGGCAGGAATTGCCCGCCGGCCTTCGCTATTTCGGTCCCTGCCCTTCGGCTCTCTACTTATTGCCGTCCAGCGATGAGGCCAGGCGCACCAGCGACAGGAACTCCGCCCTGTAGCCAAACGGATCGGCGCCACGCGCGGCATTGGCGATCTCGGCGATCCGATCATAGCCGAAATTCGCCGTCTGGTCCTCGTCGCGCAGCTTCTGCCCGAAGGCCGCGACGGCGACCGAGAAGCGCTGGTCGGCGCCGGCCGCGTCGAAGGACGAGACCTCGTTGGCGGTGGTCACCGGCGTGGTGATCAGCTTCGAGACATTCTCGCTCGGCAGCTTGTAGCGGATCTTGACGAAGGCATATTCGTCGGCATTGGCGACGCCGCCATTGTCGACCTTGGCCTGGCCGTAGCGCAGCGGATCGACCTGCTCGCCGCCGCTCCCTTTTGGCGTGATTTCATAGACCGCCGTCACCGAATGGCCCGAGCCGATATCGCCGGCATCGACGCGGTCGTTGTTGAAATCCTCGCGCTTCAGGGCCCGGGTCTCATAACCGACGAGACGGTATTCGGAAACCTTGGCCGGATTGAACTCGACCTGGATCTTGACGTCCTTGGCGATGGTGAACAGCGTCGAGGAGGCATCCTCGACCAGCACCTTCTCGGCTTCGGCCAAAGTGTCGATATAGGCGGCTGTGCCGTTGCCGTTCTGGGCGATGGTCTGCATCATCTGGTCGTTGAGATTGCCGCGCCCGAAACCGAACACCGAGAGGAACACGCCGGTCTTGCGCTCCTTCTCGATCAGCCGCTTGAGATCGTCGTCATCGGTCTGGCCGACATTGAAATCGCCGTCGGTGGCGAGCATCACGCGGTTGACGCCGTCCTTGACGAAGGATTGCTGCGCAAGCTTGTAGGCCTCGCGGATGCCTTCCTCGCCGGCCGTCGATCCGCCGGGCTCGAGATTATCGATGGCAGCAAGGATTTTCTGCTTTTCCGCCGCTTTGGTCGGCATCAGCACCGTGCCGGCATTGCCGGCATAGGTGACGATCGAGACGGTGTCGTCGGGCTTCAGCTTGCTGACCAGCAGGCGGAAGGCGGATTTGAGCAGCGGCAGCTTGTCCGGCTCGTCCATCGAGCCGGAGACATCGATCAGGAAGACGAGGTTGGCCTTGGGCTGCTCGACCGGCTTCACGTCGAAACCCTTGATCGCGACATGCATGAGCTTGGTGTGTTCGTTCCATGGCGTCGGCATCACGGTAACGGTCGAGTTGAACGGCGTCGACGCCGAATCCGGCCCCCTCCAGCCATAGGGGAAGTAGTTGATCATCTCCTCGACGCGGACCGTGTCCGGATCAGGCAGGCTGCCTTCCTTCAGCGAGCGCCGCACGAAGGAATAGGAGGCCGTGTCGACATCGATCGAGAAGGTCGAGACCGGGTCCTGGGCGGTCTCGTGCACCGGATTGGTCTTGAAAGTCTCGATGCGGTCGCGGTTTTCCTCCTGCGGCTGCATCTGGTCGGATAGCATGGGCGCGGGCTGCACCATCATCTTGGAATCGGCCATTGCCGGAGGAGACGCCGGAATCGCGGCAGCTACTCCTGCCGGCGCCTTGTCGGCTCGCTCCAACTCGTCGGCGCTCCGTTTCGGAGAATAGCCCGCAATTACCCCGGCGCCGTCCTTGCCGCCGGCCGCGAGCTGGCCACTCTCGGCTGGTGCGGGTTGCAGGGCCGGCTCGGCTTCGGGCGCTGCCTCCTGCTTGAGCAGGCTGTCGACTTCTGTCGCCGGCTTGGGAGGTGCCGGTGCCACCTGTGAATTGGCTCGCGTCTCGGCGTCCGCGTCGGTCTTCTTCGCCGTGGCCGGCGCAGCCGCCAGCGGCTCTTTGATCTCCGGTTTTTCCGGCGCGGGCTTCTGCTCCACCGTCTTGTCGGCCAGCGTCTCGATGATCTTGCCGTTGCCGGTAATGACGGGCGGCTGTTCCTTCAGCATCTCGAAAGCGGCATATCCGGCGATGGGCAGCGCGACCAGCGCGGTGATGGCCGGCGTGGCAATGAGTTTCCGTTGCATGATGTCTCTCCAGAGCTTTCTTGCTCGCTCCGTGAGACGAAGGCCTGCGGACGTTCCTTGGGGGGCCGTCGAAGTTTTTTCATCGAGGTCGAACGCCTGCATTGCGGCGGCCATCGCGCGCGCCTTCGCTTCGCCGTCCGGCGCCGGCACAGCGATGTCACGCAGCCTTTCGAGTTCGTTGTCGTCGACCATGGTCACACTTCCCCGGCTGAACGCATCAGCAGCTTCAGCCGTTTCTTCGCTTCGTGGATGTGCCAGGAAACCGTCGTCTCCGAGATCGCCATCACCTCCGCCGCGGAGGCGTGGTTCAACCCTTCGCCATAGACGAGCAGCACCGCATCGCGTTGCTTGTCGGGCAGCATCCGCACCGCGGCCCACAACGCCTCGGCGGGATCGTCCGCCGGCGCTTCGCCCGCGATCGACGCGTAAGCGCCATAGGCATCGGTCTTGGCGGCGTCGCGGGCGCGCTTGCGCATCATGTCGCGCGAAGCATTCAGCGTCATGGCATAGAGCCATGTCGTGAAGGCGCCATTGCCCTGATAGTCGCGGATCGCACGGCCGAGCCGCACGCAGACATCCTGGGCGATGTCCTCAGCATCGGCCTTCCTGCCGCACCAGCGATAGGCGGCGCGATAGACGAAGCCATAGTGCCTTTCGACCAGTTTGCCGAAAGCCCCCCTGTCTCCGCCCCTCGCCCGCCCGATCAACTCGGCATCGGAGGCTTCGCTGTCGTCCAGCATCATCGCCTTCATTTGCCCGTTGGACGAAGGCTAATGGCCAATCCTTGGGGCGATGAAAAGATTTTTTTGCGGCACCACTTTTTCCTTCTCTCCCTTCCACGGGGAGAAGGTGCCCGAAGGGCGGATGAGGGGCGGCGCGGACATTCGAAGGCTCGCGCTAGGCCACGCGCACTACAATCCGAGACCGAAACTCAGCCCAGCGTCTCTTTGAAAAACGTCGTCAGCCGCTTCCAGTGGCGTTCAGCGCCCGCCTCGTCATAGACGCTATGATCGGGCACGCACCAGCCATGGCCGACGCCGACATAGTTCTCGATCGTATGGTCGACCTCTGCCACCCTGAGCGCCTCCGCCAGCCGCGCCGACTGCTCGGGCGGGAAGCTATGGTCGACGCCGGCGACGCCGACATAGACGCGCGCCTTGATCGAAGCCGCCTTGCGATGCGGGCTGTCGGCCGCGTCGCTGGCCAGATTACCGCCATGGAAGCTTGCCGCGGCAACGATCCGGTCCGGATAGCTCGCCGCCGCGTTCAACGCCCGCGCGCCGCCCATGCAATAGCCGACGACGCCGATCGGTCCGCCAATGCCCTCGGCCGCGAACGCGTCGAGGAAGGCGCTGCCGTCGCGGATGGTCATGCCCTGCGTCGTACCGCCGCTCAGCATCAACAGCAGGGCCTTGGCCTTTGCCTCGGTGAACGCGGTTTTGGGATCGAACGGGCCATAGGGCGCATAGCGGTAGAAGAGATCGGGCACCAGCACGGCATAGCCATGCCCAGCGAGGCGCTCCGCCATCTGGTCGAGCACCGGACGCGGACCGAAAATATCCATGTAGAAGATGATTCCGGCCTTGGCCGGCGCGGCTGGACGAAACAGCCGAGCCTTCGCCGTGCCGTCCAGGGTCTTGATCTCGATGTCCCGCTTCGTCATTGCGCGCTCCGCTCGTTGCCACGCGATAGATATCTGCGCCGCCCGCCAGGGCAAGCCACGACATCTCAACGGCGGTCAAGTTTCCGTGCGGTCCGGAAGAATGTCTACACCCCGGCGAACGCCGCCATATGGAAAGCCTGGACATCAGCCGGGTAGCGATATTCAGCGCCATAGGGACAGGCGTTGCGGTCGAGGCAGCCGCCGGCGCGGCAAGGCGCACCATCCGTGCCACGCACATGCGCCAGGCACGCCTGGTGCGCAAAGCCATCCACCGAATAGGCGTCCACCGGACAGGATTTCAGGCAGGGTTTTTCGACGCATGTGTCGCAAAGATGAATCGCTGCATGAGGTTCGGGAACAGAAATCTCGTCCTCGAACAGCAACGCGCCGCGATAGGCGTGCCAAAGCCCATACTGAGGATGCATGAGGATGCCGAGCGGCGACGGCTTCAGCCCTTCCGCCCGCATCGCCCATTGCTGGAACGGCAGATAGGGCCGGTCCGAAGGCGACACCGCGCGCGCGCCGCAGCCTTGCGCGACCGCGCCGATCACCTCACGCGCCCAGCTATCGAGCGGGTCGGTGATGTCCCTCGCCTGCCGTTCCCGCCATTGCTGGAAATGCGGCCAAGGCGCCGCTCCTGCCTGCCCTACCAGCAGCGCGGACTTGGCGGGGACGTTTCTGGGGCCGACAGGAGCATCTTCGCAGTCAACGAAATTGAAGCCCCCGCGAAGGATGAGTCCATGCCGGGCCAGAGCTTCACTGACATGATCACAACCAACGGTCATCTGGCTTGAACTTCGCCACGAACTCGCGAGCTGCGCAATTCTCTCTTTGGATCATGCGGGCGGGAGCAACCGGAAGCGTCATGAGACCAAGCTTGCCCTCGGTCGTCGACGATCGTCACCGTGCAGATGAAGCCAGTTTCGCCCACCAAGCACTGCTGGGTCTTGGGCAGATCGAATTCAACTTCAATTTTACAAGAACGAATCGTGAGGGCTTTGGACGCGGCTTGAGTTTCGACCATTGAACCGTATCGCGCAGCTATTGAAGCGAACTCAGACAACGCTTCAGGCAACCGCCCTAGTAGCTCGATCAGGATTTTGGTCGTCGAGTGCTCCCTAGCAAGGGAATGAAGTTTGCCGATCGCCCAATAGCCATGAAGGTCGTTGTTACGACTGATGAACGACGCGGCAGCATCAGCCGCGATCCCCTTGAATGCTCTTCGCCTCATCTCGACCTCCGGCAGAACCCGCCGGAGGATAGCTGCGCCGTGTGAAAGAATCATCCCTTCCGGCCCGGGTCGGAGAACGCGCTCCGCCAGACTTCCTTGTGGATGATGTCGGCCACTTTAGCCCGGCCTGAATCGGGCTCCTTTCAGGTGAAGGCGTCGGGCATCGAGCCCTTCTTCTTGGTGATGAAGTCCTTCAGCGCCTCGTCGATGGCCGGATCGAGATGCGGCGCCTCGTAGCTTTCCAGCCAGCGGCGCGCGAGCTCGTTGGCGCGTTGCGGCGCGGTCTTCTCGCCCTCGGCCAGCCACTGCTCGTAAGAATTGTTGTCGGCGATGTTGGAGCGGTAGAACGCCGTCTGGAAATTCGCCTGCGTGTGGTCGCAGCCGAGATAATGGCTGCCCGGACCGACCTGGCGGATGGCGTCCATCGCCTGGCCGTTTTCCGACAGGTCGACGCCCTCGCAGAATTTCTGCTGCATGCCGAGCTGGTCGATGTCCATCATGAATTTTTCGTAGCAGGAAGCGAGACCGCCCTCGAGCCAGCCCGCCGAATGCAGCACGAAATTGGTGCCGGCGAGGATCGTCGAGTTGAGCGTGTTGGCGCTCTCATAGGCCGCCTGCGCATCCGGGATCTTCGAGGCGCAGAGCGAGCCGCCGGTGCGGAACGGCAGGCCGAGCCGGCGAGCCAGCTGCGCTGCGCCGTAGGAGACGAGCGACGGCTCCGGCGTGCCGAAGGTCGGGGCGCCTGACTGCATCGAGATCGACGAGGCGAAGGTGCCGAACAGCACCGGCGCGCCGGGGCGGATCAACTGCGTGAACGAGGCGCCGGCGAGCACTTCGGCCAGCACCTGCGTGAGCGTGCCGGCGACCGTCACCGGACTCATCGCGCCGGCCAGGATGAAGGGCGTGACGATGCAGGCCTGGTTGTGGCGCGAATAGACTTTCAGCGCGCCGAGCATGGTTTCGTCGAACACCATCGGCGAGTTGGCGTTGATCAGGCTGGTCAGCACCGTGTTGTTCTCGACGAAGTCGTCGCCGAACACGAGCTTGGCCATCGCCACCGTGTCCTCGGCCCGCTCCGGCGCGGTCACAGAGCCCATGAACGGCTTGTCCGAGTAACGGATATGCGCGTAGATCATGTCGAGGTGGCGCTTGTTGACCGGCACATCGACCGGCTCGCACACCGTGCCGCCCGAATGGTGGATCGACGGCGCCATATAGGCGAGCTTCACGAAGTTCTGGAAATCCTCGATCGTCGCGTAGCGGCGGTTGCCGTCGAGGTCGCGCACGAAGGGCGGGCCGTAGACCGGCGCGAACACGGTCGCGTTGCCGCCGATCTGCACCGAGCGCTCCGGATTGCGCGCATGCTGGGTGTAGATCGAGGGCGCAGTCTTGAGCAGCGAACGGCAGAGCCCCTTGGGGAAATGCACGCGCTCGCCCTTGACGTCGGCGCCGGCTTCCTTCCACAGCGCCAGCGCCTCGGCGTCATCGCGAAAGATGATGCCGATCTCTTCCAGCACCGTGTCGGTGTTCTTCTCGATCAGCGCCAGGCCTTCCTCGTTGAGGACCTCATAGACGTTGATCTTGCGCTTGATGTAGGTGAGCTGGGTGCCCGGGCCGCCGCCCGAACGGGCGGCCCGGCGTGCCGCCGCGCCGCCGCTGGCGCCGCGTCCGCGTCGTCCACCCGACGCTTCCTGCTCGACTGCCGCGTTATCGCTCATGATCGTTCTTCCTATAACTTGGCCTGAATTGGCTGGGCGGCCCGTCGCTGCCGCTTCTTGCCTGGATCGTAGCCATGCACCCTATTGGAAACGGCCAGCCAGCGCCAACACCTGTCGCAAAATCGACAAGAAAAGCGTCAATTTTTCAGTCGCTTTCCTTTTGCGGGAGGTCGCAAATCAGCTATGGCTAGCTTGCCCTCGCGGGTTAGGTATTGGCGCATCGTTTTTTAGGCTGCCGCAGTCATTCCGAGCAGCAAGGAGCCCGAGGAAAAATGGCCGACGACGAGATCATCCTTTCCGAGCTTTCCGACGAGGAGCTTGTGCAGCAGATGCACGACGACCTCTATGACGGTCTGAAGGAAGAAATCGAGGAAGGCACCAACATCCTTCTGGAGCGAGGCTGGCAGCCCTATACGGTGCTGACCGAGGCGCTGGTCGAGGGCATGCGCATCGTCGGCGAGGATTTTCGCGACGGTATCTTGTTCGTGCCGGAAGTGCTGCTCTCGGCCAACGCCATGAAGGCCGGCATGGCGATCCTGCGTCCGCTGCTCGCCGCCACCGGCGCGCCGAAGCAGGGCAAGATGGTGATCGGCACCGTCAAGGGCGACATCCACGACATCGGCAAGAACCTTGTCGGCATGATGATGGAAGGCGCCGGGTTCGACGTCATCGATCTCGGCATCAACAACGCGGTCGAGAAATATCTCGACGCCATCGAGCAGCACCAGCCAGACATCATCGGCATGTCGGCGCTGCTCACCACCACCATGCCTTATATGAAGGTCGTTATCGACACGATGAAGGAAAAGGGCATCCGCGACGATTATGTCGTGCTGGTCGGCGGCGCGCCGCTCAATGAGGAGTTCGGCAAGGCCGTCGGCGCCGACGCCTATTGCCGCGACGCCGCGGTGGCGGTCGAGACCGCCAAGGACTTCATGAAGCGCAAGCACAACGTTCGCGCTTCGGCCTGATACGAGGCATCAGGATGGACCTAAAAAAGCCGCGCCTTGCAGCGCGGCTTTTTTGTTACCAGATGATGGAAAAGGCTGCCGATCAGTTGACAGTGTCCTTGACCGCCCTTGCCGTCGATTTGACGTCCTTGCCGACGCCGCGGATGGTGTTGGCGCAGGCCGTGAGCGCAAGCGCGCAGGCCAGGATGGCGATCGGCGCGACGCGTAGCAGTTTCATGAACGGTGTCTCCCTCGACAGATATTAAGCCCCGCAGCGAAAGCCGGCCTGACTTGGTCAAGACGCAAAAAACGGAACCGAATCAAACAGACAGGCTGCTCGTCATCGCCTGCGGGATGATTGCGCGCGAAGTTTTGGCCGTCAAGCAACAGCTAAAGCTCGACCATCTCGAGCTGACCTGCCTGCCAGCCGAGTTCCATTTCTATCCGGACCGCATCGCGCCGGCGATGGACAAGGCGATCGAGAAGGCCAAGGCGGAAGGCTACGATCACATCTTCGTCGGCTATGCCGACTGCGGCACCGGCGGCCTGCTCGACCGCGTCATCGAGAAGCACGGCGTCGAGCGCATGGCCGGGCCGCACTGCTTTGCCTTCTACCAGGGCATGGACGCCTATGCGAAGGTCGCCGATGGCGACATGATGTCGTTCTACATGACCGACTTCCTCTGCCGACAGTTCGAGGCCTTCTTCATCAAGCCGCTCGGCCTCGACCGGCATCCCGAGCTGATCAAGGACTATTTCGGCAACTACGAGAAGCTCATCTATCTCGCCCAGACCGACGATCCGGAGCTCGACAAGGTCGCCGAGAAGGCTGCGGTTATGCTCGGCCTCGCCTACGAGCGCCGCCGGACTGGCTATGGTGATCTGACGAGCGAATTGGCGCGGGTGGCAACCGGCGCTTGACGGCTTCACGCCTCCGCTTCGAGCGCCGCCAATACATCGGCAAAACTTGTCTTGCAGACGAAGCCGAGTCGCTCCCCCGCCCGCGAGGGATCGTAGACGCGGTCGATCGACGAAAACATCGTCCAGCCCTTCCTCGCATAGAGTCCGGGATAATCCGGGAAATAGCGCGCGACAACCGATGGCGCGTCGGCGATAAGCTCGGCGCAGTCCAGCGGCCGGAACGGAGTCGGCGCCGAGATGATAAACGTGTCGAACCCGAGCAGCGGAGCTTTCTCCAGCGCCGCGACATGAGCCTCCGCGGCATCCTCCACCGTCAGCCGGCGAAACAGCAATTCGTTGGCCTTGGTGTTGGCGTCTGACTGCTCGATCGCATGCGCCATATCGTCCGCTTCGGGAAAGAAGCGTGCGGTGCGCAGCACCACAACCGGCAATCCATGCTGAAGGTTATAAAGACGGCACAGATGCTCGGCCGACAGTTTAGTCACGCCATAAATGTTGCGCGGCTCCGGCGACATCTCCTCCGTCAGCCAGGCCGCCTTGCGCGCGCCGCCCTGGAAGCCGGCGCGGATCGCCTGCGAGATCATCAGCGACGTCGTCGAGGTGAAGACGAAACGCTCGACGCCGCAGGCAACCGCCGCGTCGAGCAGGTTGAGCGTGCCTTGCACATTCGTCGCGACGAAGGCGCTGTTCTCAAAGTGCTCGATGTTCGGCTTGTGCAGCGCGCCGCTGTGAATGATGGCCTCGATTCGGTTGTCGCGGATAGTTCCGAAGACCAGCTCGCGATCCGCGACCGAGCCGACGACCTGCGTACGCGCCGAGGCGATCGGATCGAGGCCGATGACGTCATGGCCGAGCGCTTCGAGCCGTGGCTGAAGCGCGCTGCCGAGCCATCCGGACGATCCCGTGAGCAATATCCGCATCGATCCCGCCATTTTTGAGCCCATGCTGTTAAGCACGGATGACAGGCGAGCGCGAACCGGTAAGTTGTGCGCCAGTGACGAAAAAAACTGTTCCAGCCATCGATTTGAGGAAACGATTTGATGCCCCCTCGCCTGTTTTTTGCCGCTCTCGGCCTTGTCGCCCTCACCTTGCCCACCCATGCCGACGGCGAGGTGCAGAAGCTGATCACCGCCGCCGACAAGGCGCGGCTTGATAAATATGGCGAGACGCGCAAGGCGGCTCTCGAGGAGGCAAAGGCCGGCAATCCGGCGGAGGTCAAGCAGTTGGATGACCTGCTCGCCAAGCCGCTCGTCGCTTTCTCCGACACGGATCTCACCGGCGACTGGAAATGCCGCACCATCAAGGCGGGCGGCTTGAGCCCGCTGATCATCTATGGCTGGTTCAAGTGCAAGGTGACCGACGACGGCTCCGGCTGGCGCCTTACGAAGATTACCGGCTCGCAGCGCACGACCGGCCGCTTCTTCGACGACAATGAGAAGCGCGCCATCTATCTCGGCTCGTTTTCGGTCAATAACGACAAGCCCAAGGTCTATGGCAGCGGCCCCGAAAGCGATCAGGTCGGCTACGCCTTCCGCAACAGCGCCACAGAATGGCGTATCGAATTCCCCGCGCCCTATTACGAATCCAAGCTCGACATCATGGAATTCAAGCGCTGAGCCGGGTACTGAAACGCCTCCGGCACACCAAGGATTAACCCAGCCCGCATAGCATGCGCCCGGTTTTCAAAGCGGGTGCTTGCCGTGGCAGCGTCGGAATCGAGTACGCGACCGATCGTGGTCGTCACCGAAGGTGGCCCGCACATCTGGGCCATCGTCAACGCGATTGCTGATCGTGTCGGTCCCGTCAGCGTCGTCCTCGAAGCTCCTGAATCCAAAAAGCGACTGCTCATGGGCCGCGGCCGGCGGCAGGGCTGGATCTCTGCCATCGGGCAGCTCGGCACGATGGTGCTTACCAGGCTCGGCAAGCGCTTCCTTGCCGGTCATGCCGAGCGGCTGATCGCCGAGGAAAAGCTCGACGCCGAACCGCGGCAGGGCCAGGCGATCATCCACGTGCCCTCAGCCAACGGGCCGGAGTGCCTGAAGGAAATCGCCAGCATCGGACCGGGCGTCGTCCTGCTCGCCGGCTGCAGGCTGCTGTCGAAGGACACGTTGGCCAGGATGCCTTGCCCGGTGCTCAACTATCACGCCGGCATCGCCCCAAAATATCGCGGCATGAATGGCGGCTACTGGGCGCTGGCCTCCGGCGACGCGCAGAACTTCGGCACCACCGTGCATCTCGTCGATGCCGGGGTCGACACAGGCGGCGTGCTGAAGCAGGCGCGCGGCAAACCCAAGACGGGCGACACCATCGCCAGCTACGCGCTGCGCCAGGCAGCGTTTTCGCGCGATATCTGCGTCGAGGCGGTGAAGGATGCGCTGGCCGGCAGACTGGAAACGATCGATCCCGGCCTGCCGTCCAAGCAATGGTATCACCCGACGATCTGGTCCTATCTCTGGACCGGCCTGACCAAGCGCGTCTGGTGATTGGCCGGCAACGGATTCCAGCATTCGCTTTGCGCCATCGCCAGCGTCGCTTTTGAAGGGGCGCGCGTCGTCCCATAACAAGCGGGCCAACAGCGCATGCGGCAATGCTCCATGACATCGAGGAGTTGAGAATTCATGGCCGATCTGATCGTCGTCTATTGGCGCGATATCCCCGCCCAGGTCATCGTCAGGAAGGGCCGGCAGAACGCCAAGCGCGAGCTGCCGCTGCGCTTCACCGAGGCGATCGACATGTGCGCCATGCGCACCGGCGCCGGCGGCACCGACGACTATCTGGCTGAATGGCGCAAGGCCGACCCGGTTCCGGTCGGCGACGACATCGAGGCCGAGGTCGAGAAGGCCTATCAGGAACTCGACGCGAAATATGATCGCGAGCGGCTGGTCGCTCTGGTCAAGGCTGGCGGGAAAGAAAATGTCTGACAAGCAGCCGGCGGTCACCCAGGCCACATTGGTCAAGAAGGCAGCGCCGAAATCCGACTACAAGCCTGCCGATGTGTCGCCGCAGCGCCGCGTCCAGCGCACCTTTGCCGTGCGGCTGTGGTCGATCAAGCATTCGCGCTTGCTCGAATGGTTCTACAGCCGGTTCGCCGATGTCTTCCTGCTCCTGCACCCCCTGTGGAAGGGTATCGGCTACAGCCGGGTCGAAGCTCCGGTGAAGTTTGTCGAAAAGCGCGTGAAGGGCTTCATGTTCGATTGCCGTATGTGCGGCCAGTGCGTGCTTTCCTCCACCGGCATGTCCTGTCCTATGAACTGCCCCAAGCAGCTGCGCAACGGCCCGTGCGGCGGCGTGCGCGCCAACGGCAATTGCGAGGTCGAGCCGGATATGCCTTGCGTCTGGGTTAAGGCCTGGGAAGGCTCGCGCAACATGGTTCACGGCGACAAGATCCTGACCGTGCAGAAGCCGGTCGATCAGTCGCTGCGCGAAACTTCGGCCTGGCTGCGGGTGACGGCGCAGGCCGCCGCGGCGCGTGAAACGACCCAGACCCCCGGAGCTTCGGCATGAACGCCCGCCAGCGCGACGAGAACCCGGCCGGCATCCACCTGCCGCTCGATCCCCTGCCCGGCCACACCTCGCGCGGCCGGCTGGAGCGCGTGCTGCGCCGCGGCGAATTCGCGGTGACGACCGAGCTCAACCCGCCGGACAGCGCCGATCCCGAAGACGTCTACAACCGGGCCAAGATCTTCGACGGCTGGGTCGACGCCATCAACGCGGTCGACGCCTCGGGCGCCAACTGCCACATGTCCTCGGTCGGCATCTGCGCGCTGCTTACCCGCATGGGCTATGCGCCGATCATGCAGATCGCCTGCCGCGACAAGAACCGCATCGCCATCCAGGGCGACGTGCTGGGCGGCGCGGCGATGGGCGTCGCCAATATGCTGTGCCTCACCGGCGACGGCGTGCAGGCCGGCGACCAGCCGGGCGCCAAGCCGGTGTTCGACCTCGATTCCATGTCGCTGCTCGAAACCATCCGCATCATGCGCGACAATGGCAAGTTCCTGTCCGGCCGCAAACTGACGACGCCGCCGCAGGTGTTCCTCGGTTGCGCGGTCAACCCCTTCGCGCCGCCTTACGACTTCCGCCCGATCCATCTCGGCAAGAAGATCGCCGCCGGGGCGCAATTCGCGCAGACGCAGTACTGTTTCGACGTGCCGATGTTCAAAGCCTTCATGCAGAAGGCGCGCGACCTCGGCCACACCGAAAAGCTGTTCCTGCTCTGCGGCGTCGGGCCGCTCGCTTCCGCCAAGACGGCGAAGTGGATCCGCTCCAACGTGCCGGGCATCCACATCCCCGATGCGGTGATCAAGCGGCTGGAGGGCGCGCAGGATCAGAAGAAGGAAGGCAAGCAGCTCTGCATCGACATCATCAACGAGGTGAAGGAAATCCCGGGCGTCGCCGGCATCCATGTGATGGCCTACCGCCAGGAGGAATATGTCGCCGAGATCGTCGATGAATCCGGCGTGCTGAAAGGCCGCCAGCCCTGGAAGCGCGAAATCCGCCGCGACGACCAGATCGTCGCCCAGCGGCTCGACCACATACTGCACGACGAGATTACCGAAACCCAGGTGGACATGGTGAAGACCGCGCATTGATGTATGTCGCCCAAAAGTGGGAACCGGTTTTGGGACAACGACATACATGAACTTAGAGTCTAGGTGGTCGGCACGCATTCACTTGAACCAAATCAGATAACGATATAAAGAACTCTTTATATCCCACGGAGAGATCGCATGACCCGCACCATCGTCGCCTCGGCGACCCGAGAAATCGTCATCGGCTTCGATCAGCCCTTCTGCGTGATCGGCGAACGCATCAACCCGACCGGCCGCAAGAAGCTGGCCGCCGAGATGGTGGCCGGCAACTTCGAGACCGTCATCAAGGACGCGCTGGAGCAGGCCGCCTGCGGCGCCACCATGCTCGACGTCAATGCCGGAGTCACCGCCGTCGACCCCAACGCCACCGAGCCGGCGCTGCTGGTGCAGACGTTGGAGATCGTGCAAGGATTGGTCGATCTGCCGCTGTCGATCGACTCTTCGGTGACCGCCGCCATCGAGGCTGCGCTGAAGGTCGCCAAGGGCCGCCCGCTGGTCAACTCCGTCACCGGTGAGGAGGAAAAGCTCGAGGCGATCCTGCCGCTGGTCAAGAAATACAACGTCCCGGTCGTCGCCATCTCCAACGACGAGACCGGCATTTCGATGGACCCGGATGTCCGCTTCGCCGTCGCCAAGAAGATCGTCGAGCGCTGCGCCGACTTCGGCATCCCCTCGCATGACGTCGTCGTCGACCCGCTGGTGATGCCCATCGGCGCGTTGGGCGATGCCGGCCGCCAGGTGTTCGCGCTGTTGCGGCGGCTCCGCGAAGAGCTCAAGGTCAACACCACCTGCGGCCTCTCCAACATCTCCTTCGGCCTGCCGCACCGCCACGGCATCAACGCCGCCTTCATCCCGATGGTGATCGGCGCCGGCATGACCAGCGCAATCATGAACCCGGTGCGTCCGCAGGAAATGGAAGCCGTGCGCGGCGCCAATGTGCTCAACGGCACCGACGAGAACTGCACCAACTGGATCCGCACCTACAAGGACTACAAGCCGGCCGAAGGCGGCCACGCCGTTGCCGCTCCGGTCGCGGTCACCACGCCGGGCGACGGCGCTGCCGCCGGCGGCCGCCGCCGCGGCGGCCGCGAAGCCCGCATGGCCAGGGGGTAAGCGCGCAATCGTGGGCCATACCGCAAACAAGGCTGGTCCGATCGCATCGTGGATGCGGTCGGGCAGTTCTGCTTTGCGTTCAGGCCATGCCCACTATTGCGTCGAACAACACCATGCCCGCCCAGGATCCGAAAATGCCCGTGACCCCGCCGACGATGAAATCATCGTCATAGGCGGGCCAGTAGGCGTGCAGCACCAGGGTTCCGACGATCGCGCCGACAATCCCGGTGGCGAGGTAATGCGGATTGCGCAGCCACGAGCCTTTGATCACGCGCACCATGGTGAACGCGGAGAAGATGGCGGAGAGCAGCAGATCCGACATGGTCGGCCCCTGGACCAACGGACTCTCCGCCCAATAGTAGAACGATCCGTTAAACGGCATCGGCAATTGCCATCGAGACGCGTGCCAGCATGAATCCTCCCCCCAACATCACCGATCCGCTCGTCCTGTTCATGCCGTCGGGCAAGCGCGGCCGGTTCCCGGTCGGCACGCCGGTGCTCGATGCGGCGCGCCAGCTCGGCGTCTATGTCGAAAGCGTGTGCGGCGGCCGCGCCACCTGCGGGCGCTGCCAGATCGAGGTCCAGGAAGGCAATTTCGCCAAGCACAAGATCATCTCGTCCAACGACCACATCTCGCCCAAGGGCGCCAAGGAAGAGCGCTACGAGCGCGTGCGCGGCCTGCCCGAGCGGCGACGTCTTTCCTGCTCGGCGCAGATACTCGGCGACCTCGTCATCGACGTGCCGCAGGACACGGTCATCAACGCCCAGACCATCCGCAAGGACGCCGACACCAGGGTGATCGCTCGCGATACGGCGATCCGCATGTGCTATGTCGAGATCGAAGAGCCCGACATGCACAAGCCGCTCGGCGATCTCGACCGGCTCAAGATCGCCCTGATGAAGGACTGGGGTCTCAAGAATCTCGAATTCGACTTCTATCTGCTGCCGCAGGTGCAGGGCATCCTGCGCAAGGGCAACTGGACCGCAACGGCCGCCATCCACAAGGATGCCGACAGCGACATCGCACGCGTCATCGCGCTGTGGCCGGGCCTGAAGAACGAGGCCTACGGCCTTGCCTGCGACATCGGCTCGACCACCATTGCCATGCATCTGGTGTCGCTGCTGTCGGGCCGCGTCGCCGCGTCCTCCGGCACATCCAATCCGCAGATCCGCTTCGGCGAGGATCTGATGAGCCGCGTCTCCTATGTGATGATGAACCCGGACGGCCGCGAGGGCATGACGGTTGCCGTGCGCGAGGCCATTTCCAGCCTGGTCGACAAGGTGTGCGCCGAAGGCAACGTCCAGCGCGCGGACATCCTGGATTCCGTCTTCGTCGGCAATCCGATCATGCATCATTTGTTCCTCGGCATCGATCCGACCGAGCTCGGCGGCGCGCCCTTCGCGCTCGCCGTCTCC
Organism: Mesorhizobium sp. M2A.F.Ca.ET.043.05.1.1; assembly: GCF_003952445.1. NCBI lineage: Bacteria > Pseudomonadati > Pseudomonadota > Alphaproteobacteria > Hyphomicrobiales > Phyllobacteriaceae > Mesorhizobium > Mesorhizobium sp. M2A.F.Ca.ET.043.05.1.1. The sequence goes on along the minus strand of NZ_CP034446.1, from coordinate 966,445 downwards.
GGCGCGGTGCGCATCAAGGCCTCAGACATCGGCCTGAAGCTCAACCAGGGCGCGCGCCTCTATATGCTGCCCTGCATCGCCGGCCATGTCGGCGCCGATGCCGCCGCCGTCACCCTGTCGGAAGGCCCGCATCGCCAGGACGAGATGATGCTGATCGTCGACGTCGGTACCAACGCCGAGATCGTGCTGGGCAACCGGACCCGCGTCGTCGCGGCCTCGTCCCCCACCGGCCCGGCCTTCGAGGGCGCGGAAATCTCCGGCGGCCAGCGCGCGGCGCCCGGCGCCATCGAGCGCGTGCGCATCGATCCGGACACGTTGGAGCCGCGCTACCGCGTCATCGGCTCGGAACTGTGGTCGGATCAGCCTGGCTTCGCCGAAAGCGTGCAGGCGACCGGCGTCACCGGTATCTGCGGTTCCGGCATCATCGAGGTGATCGCCGAGATGTATCTGTCGGGCATCATTTCGGAGGACGGCGTTGTCGATGGATCGCTCAGCATGCGCTCGCCCCGCGTCGTGCCCAACGGCCGCACCTTCTCTTATGTCCTGAAGGAAGGCGAGCCGAAGATCACCATCACCCAGAACGACGTGCGCGCCATCCAGCTTGCCAAGGCAGCGCTCTATGCCGGCACCAAGCTGTTGATGGAAAAGCAGCACACCGATCATGTCGACCGCATCCACTTCGCCGGCGCCTTCGGCTCCTTCATCGATCCGAAATACGCCATGGTGCTCGGCCTGATCCCGGATTGCGACCTCGACAAGGTCTCGGCCGTCGGCAACGCCGCCGGCGCCGGCGCGCGCATGGCGCTCCTCAACCGCGGCTACCGTCGCGAGATCGAAGAGACGGTGAGCAGGATCGAGAAGATCGAGACGGCGCTGGAACCGAAATTCCAGGAGCACTTCGTCTACGCCATGGCGCTGCCGAACAAGGTCGACCCCTTCCCCAAGCTGGCGGCCGCGGTGAAGCTGCCGCCGCGCAAGGCAACGAGCGAGGACGGCGGCGCAGGCGACGCCACCCCGCGCCGGCGCTCACGCGAGGAGCGCGCGGCGCGCCGCGGCCGCAACTAACGTTTCAGCTCATTCCGCGGCCCCTGCGGCCGCGGCGCTTCTGGCCTTCACGGCGGCCTTGGGGCGCTGCGGGTGCAGTAGCGCGATCAGTTGCTTTTCGACGATCAAATAGAGCATCGCCGAGAGCGCAAGCGTGGCGACTATGATCGTCACCGGCTGCAAAGCTGCGGGTATCCCGATCCTGAGGACGACACCCGTCGCCAGCACGCCGACCACAATGTGCCACAGATAGATCGAATAGGACGCGTCGCCGAGGAATGTGGGCAATGCATCCGGCTTGAACGGCCGCGCCCGCTCGGCAAAAACCGCGCCCGCCACGATCAACGCGGCCGGCAGCCCCCAGAGCAAGGCGCGAGGCAAATGGGCGTCGAACCACTGGCCGGCCGCGAGCAGAAGGATTCCCGCGCCAGGCATCGCCAGCCCCGCCCCGAGCGGCAGCCTGGCACCCTGGAGCCACAAGCGCCCCACGACGACACCGGCCGCGAACTCGATCACGACAGGATCGGTGAAGGCTCGTGCGTATCCCGCGGGGAGGACGAAATGCAGCGCGACGATGGCGGCAAGCGCACCCACCAGAACGCCGAACCGCCACCGCTCGCCCAGGAACAGGACGAGCGTGAAAACGAGATAGAACATCATCTCATAGCAAAGCGTCCAACCCTGTACGACGATGGGGTGCAGCGCATCCTCCTGCAGGACCGGCAGGAAGAACAGCGAGCCGACGAAATTCGCCACGCTGAAGAAATGGTCGTAAAAGAACTGCGGCTTCATCAGGATGCCCATCGCGGTCAGCAGCGTGACGATCCAGTAGAGAGGCACGATGCGGGTGATCCGGCGCCCCATGAAACGCCAGGGATTGGTCGGCCGGCCCGCCGTCGTCACCCACATGATGAAGCCGCTGATGACGAAGAAGACGTCGACGCCGGCTGCCCCGACGTCGAACGGACCGCCGAACTGCTCGCTGACGTGAAAGCAAACGACCGCGCACGCCGCGAAGCCGCGCAGATATTGAATGCTGTGTATGCTTGTCACGATGCCCTCACCAGCCTCGCATCATGTTGCGGTGCACACACCCCACGCCGCATTGCACAATACCTATGCAGCCGCTCGCCTCTGTCAACCGCCGATGGCAGCTATTCGGACCGGACCCGGCCCGTCGGCCCGCTTAATTCATTTGCATGCAAATGTTTCCGGATTCGCGCGATCCCGAAACCGAAACACTGTTCTCGCGAAATCGACCCGATACATGCGTGACGCATTTAGCGGCCATCGCATGGCGGCCGGGGATCATTCTCGGGTGCCGCTGGTCTTCAAGGGAGAAGAAAATGTCAATGTTCGGAAATCTCAGCCGCTTCGGTGTCACCATCAGGCAGGCGCATGCCAGGAACAAGGCGATCCGCGCGCTCAACGATCTGCCGGCACATGTCCAGAAGGATATCGGCTGGCCGGCCTCGCCGCCGAGCGACCCGCAGGCAGCACTGCACAAGCTGCTTCTGGGCACGCCGCGCTGATGACCTTCGCCGACAAATGCAAGCTGCTTGGCAAGCGCTGGGGCCGCGATGCGGTTCCGGCGGCCGGCGACAACAAACTGCGCGCCGCGCTGCTGCCGAAGCGGCGCTAGAGCAAGAAAAGTAAGATGCGGTCAGCCCGGCCACTCGCCGTAGCCCTCTGTCCGGAATTTCGTAAACAAGAACCGGCACCACGGGATCACGCCGATGTGCCAACGTGATTCCTTGACATTTCAAACAGAGGTACAATCTTCGCAGAGCGGGGGAATTCTCTTAGTCGGCTCTGCCGAGATCCGTGTATCCGCATGCCCAGTTTGAAAAGCCATCTCGTTTCGTTCGTTCTGCGGCACAGCCGCAAGAAAGCCTTTTCCAGTCCCGAGAACCTGCAGCGCTGGATCGCCTACGCCCGCAAGACCGAGGACCATCATCCGCCGGCCTTGCTCAAGGCGCGGCTGGACATCACCGAGACCGAGATCGACGGCTTTCCCGTCTATGAGATCGCCCCAAAAGCGGGCGAACGCCGGCGCATACTTTACATGCATGGCGGCGCTTATGTCTTCCAGATCACCTCTTACCATTGGGGGCTGATCGCCGAGATGGCCGAGCGTCTCGGTTTCGGCATCACCGTGCCGATCTACCCAATCGCACCGGAGCACGATTTCCATGCCATGTTCGGCATGGTCGGCGACGTCTACCGGTGCATGCTCGAAGACACCGAGGCCGAGGACATCGTCTTCATGGGCGATTCCGCCGGCGGCAATATGGCCGTCGTGCTGACCATGACGGCGGCCGAGGACGGCCTGCCCTCGCCGTCGCGCCATGTGCTGATCTCGCCCGGCCTCGACGTTTCGCTTGCAAATCCTGAAGTCTTCGAGGCCGAGCGCCAGGATCCTTGGCTGGGCATTCCGGGTGGGCTGGAAGCGGTGCGGCTCTACAGCGCCGGTTTCGACCGCAAAGACTGGCACATCAGCCCGCTTTACGGCGACTTGTCCCTGCTGCCGAAAACGCTGCTGCTGACCGGCTCACGCGACATGCTGACACCAGACAATCTCATCTTCGCCGAACGGGCGCGGGCTGCCGGCGTGGAGGTGGACGTGGTCTACGAGGAGGGCATGTTCCACGTCTGGCCGCTGATCGAGATGCCGGAAGCGCGCCGCGCGCGCGACAGCATCGTATCGTTCCTGAGGGATGAAGCCCGCAGTCAAGCCGAAAGGGAGACGGTCAACTCGTCGGCCAAGGGCCTATCAAGAGCTCCGTTGATGACCGGATTTGCGAGTACGAAGATCGCGTCGGCGATTTCATCGCTTCGATCGGGCTGGTAGCTGATATCGTCCCTGAGTTCGATCAGATTTGCCCATTCCTCCACGTCGGACGCGGCTAGCTCCCCCGTGAGAAAGCGACGGAGCGTCCTCGCTATGTGATCGGCGCTAAGGACAACGATCGGCGTATCCGACCAGCCAAGCTCGTCAATCATGTCGGTCAGCCGCTCAATCGGCTTTGCGAACGCAACGAGGTCGCTGAGCACCGAAAGTCGGTCCATCACGTTCGTCAGAACTTGCCGGTCTCGCGGAACAGCTCGAACGTCGCGCGGATATGGTCGGCGACAGCCTTCACCGGCGCGCTGGCGTCGGGCGCCACCACCATGGCGAGATTGTAGGTGCCGATCTCCGGCATCCCGTCCTTGGCGCCCAGCGAGACCATCTCGTCGCCAAGGAAGGATTTCGGCAGCGGCGCCACCGCAAGGTCGGCCATGATCGCGGCGCGCTGGCCGGCCGTGTGGGCGCTCATATAAGCGATGCGGTAGTTGCGGCCCTCGCGTCCGAGCGCTTCCAGCGCGCCGGCCCGCCAGGCGCAGCCCTCCTCCCACAGCGACACCGGCAAAGGTTCGCGCAGATGCGCGCAGCCGCCCTTGGCGCCCGCCCACACGATCGGCTCGGTCAGCAGAACCTCTGCGCCGACGGCACTGGTCTTGTAGGAATTGGTGAGCAGCGTGATGTCGAGCGCGCGGTCATCCATGCGCCGGCGCAGATTGATGCTCTGGTCGATGGTGACGTCAACGGCGATCGAAGGATGCGACTGCGCGAAGCGCTTCAGCACATGCGGCAGCACGCGCTCGCCATAGTCGTCCGGGGACCCAAGCCGCACCACGCCGACAATGTCGGGGATGATGAACTTCGACACCACCTCGCGGTTGATCGACAAAAGCCGGCGGGCATAGCCGAGCAGCATCTCGCCATCCGTCGTCAGCGTCACCGAACGCGCATCGCGCGCGAAGACGGAACGGCCGAGAATATCCTCCAGCTTCTTGATCTGCATGGAGACGGCCGACGGCGTGCGGAACACCGCGTTGGCGGCGGTGGTGAAGGAACCGGTCTCGGCGATCGCCACGAAAGTGCGCAGCACATCGAGGTCAAGCAGCGGCAAAGGGTGATTGAGCGGGGCGTTCATGGGAGCCGACCTTCAATTTTTCTGATGCAATCCATCATTCCATTTCGTTTGATTGAACATCAGTCCGGGCGCATAGTCAACTCGATCGATGCAGGATGCTGCCAAAAGCAGCCATGAAACGACCCTGACACAGTCCTGCAATCGACGTGAAATGAAGCTGAAACAGACCTGACTTAACGCAGTGACGGGCGCCTCCCTGCCCGCATAGAGGAGAAAGAAATGTCTATCCTGTCATCCATCGGTCGGCTTGCGACCGAGTTCAGCGCGGCCCGCGCCCGCTACCAGACCGAACGCGCCATCCATGCGCTGCCGATCGAACTGCAGAAGGATATCGGCTGGCCGGAAGCAGCCGACGTCAAGACCGGCCTGCGCCACGGTGTCGGAAGCTGGGCCGGAGCGAAGTAATCACGTGTGTATCGAGATCTGAGGGCCTGCCGCGTCAGCTCGGCAGGCCTTTTTGTTCGTTTTAGGCCTTTTTGTTTGCATTCAAACGACTTTCCAGCCATGCCGCCCCTGCATGACGCATATGAACCACTCGCATAGCGGGTTAACAGGTCAGGTAAGGCACTGTAAATAATAGGAAATTATGGGCACATTGCCCAAAAATGTCGCAAATCGTGTCGCTTTTCATATCAAGCGCTTCGTTTTTGCGATTTAGTTTTTGCCGAAGCGAGCCTATATCAGCGCCAGCAAAAAACGAGCTGCCCCACTCCATCAAGCGAAGGCGACCCGTCTGAGCAACCAAATGGAGATGATGATGAAGCTCTTTGCCCGCCTTTTCGCCCGCCGCGAAATGAACCTGACGACCGCTCTGGAGCGTCAGCGCCTCGCCAAGACCATGCCCGGCCAGACCGGCGCCGTGGCCGCTGCTCGTCTCGGCTTTGTTGCCTGAGACAATCCAGCACCGATCAGCTGAATTCGACGCCGCCCGGCTTGCCGAGGCGGCGTTTTCATTTGGACCGGGCAGTTGTCGGCCGCGCAGCGACGCCCTGCGGTTGCACCGATTGCCCATTTGCGACCCGTGTCGCAAATTTAATCTTCACTTAGCCGCCTACCCGATTGACAGGAATGGTTTTTCCTGTTGTCGCTATGCTGTTCGCGACATCCTGTTCGCGTCATGGCAGCGTGAGGTTTCCCCGTGAATGCCGTAAAGCACCCGATCAAGAGATCGTTTGTATTCTTCCTCGTTCCCGACTTCACCATGATCGCCTTCGCGACGGCGCTCGATCCGCTGCGCTCGGCCAACCGGATGCTCGGCTACGAGGCCTATAGCTGGCGCCTGGCGAGCATCGACGGCAAGCCGGTTCGCGCTTCGAACGGCGTCGAATGCGCCGTGAATACCTCGCTGGAGGAGGAGCGCAGGAAGATGGCCGGGCCGGATCGGCCAAACATGGCGATCGTCTGCAGCGGCATCAATGTCGAGCGCTACCACAACAAATCGGCCTTCGCATGGCTGCGCGAGGAGTACAACCGCGGCGTCGCTGTCGGCGGCCTGTGCACCGGCGCCCATATCCTGGCTGCCGCGGGCCTGCTGTCCAACAAGCGCTGCGCTATCCATTGGGAGAACCTTCCAGGCTTCTCCGAGGCCTTCCCGAAAGCCAATGTCTTCGCCGACCTCTTCGAAATCGACCAGAATGTCTACACCTGCGCCGGCGGCACCGCCGCCCTCGACATGATGTTGAAGCTGATCGGCGACGACTTCGACGAGAGCCTCGTCAACCGCGTCTGCGAGCAGGTGCTGACCGACCGCGTGCGCAGCCCGACCGACCGCCAGCGCCTGCCGCTGCGCGCCCGCCTCGGCGTCCAGAATTCCAAGGTGCTCACCATCATCGAACTGATGGAGGCGAACCTCTCCGAGCCGCTGTCGCTGATCGAGATCGCCGACCATGTCGATCTTTCCCGCCGGCAGATCGAGCGCCTGTTCCGCACCGAGATGGGCCGGTCCCCCGCCCGTTACTATCTGGAGATCCGGCTCGACCGCGCCAGGCATCTGCTCATCCAGTCGTCGCTGCCGGTGGTCGAAGTGGCGGTCGCCTGCGGCTTCGTTTCCGCCTCGCATTTCTCCAAATGCTACCGCGAGCTCTATGCCCGCTCGCCGCAGCAGGAACGCGTCGACCGCAAGCAGCTCTTGGCGGCCTAAGCAGGCAGCAGACGCAGCTGTCTAAGCTGGCTGAGTCTGCGCCGTTCGCATCGCCTCGATGCGGATGTCTTCGGTGAGCTGCGCCTTGAGCGCCGAGAATTCCGGGCTGGTCTTCAGCGTATAGTGGCGCGGATGCGGCAGGTCGACCGGAACGTCCGACTTGATGCGGCCCGGCCGGGCGCTCATCACGATCACCCGCGACGCCATGAAGATCGCCTCTTCGATGTCGTGGGTGACGAACAGCACCGTCTTCTTGCGCCGCTCCCAGATGCCGAGCAGCAGTTCCTGCATCAGCCCGCGCGTCTGGTTGTCCAGCGCGCCGAACGGCTCGTCGAGCAACAGGATTTCGGGATCGTTGGCCAGCGCCCGCGCGATCGCCGTGCGCTGCTGCATGCCGCCCGAAAGCTGTTTCGGCCAGTGGCTCTCGAAGCCTTTCAGGCCGACAAGATCGATATAGGAGGCGACGATCTCGTTGCGCTCGCGCTCGGGCCGGCCTTGCTCGCGCAGGCCGAAACCGATGTTTTCGGCGACCGTCAGCCAGGGAAACAGCGTGTATGACTGGAACACCATACCGCGGTCCGGCCCCGGCCTTGTGACCGCCTTGCCGTCGAGCAGCACGCGGCCCGTGCTCGGCGCCTCCAGTCCGGCGACGATCCTGAGCAAGGTCGACTTGCCGCAGCCGGACGGCCCAAGGATGGTAATGAAGTCATTGGCCGCGACCGCGAGGTCGACCGGCTGCAGCGCCCGCACCGGCTGCCCTCCCCCGACCCCGGCAAAGGTCCGCGAGACGGCCTCGATCAGCAGCTTGCTCATGCCAGGCTCCATGGAAAAAGCCAGCGGTTGAGCGCCTTGAAGGCGAAATCGGACAGAAGCCCGATCAGCCCGATGATGATGATGCCGAAGATGATCTGTCCTGTCGCCAGCCGCGACTGGCTGTTGATGATCATGTAGCCGATGCCGGAGGATGACCCGATCAGTTCGGCGACGATGACATAGGTCCAAGCCCAGCCGAGCACCAGGCGCAGCGTTTCGGCGATCTCCGGCGCATTGGCCGGCATGATGACGCGCTTGACGATGCCGTTGTCGGTCGCCCCCAGCGTATAGGCGGCCTCGACCAGGTCGCGGCGCGTAGCGCCGACCTTGACCGCGACGATCAGGATGATCTGGAACACAGAGCCGACGAAGATCACCAGGAGCTTCTCGAATTCCCCGATGCCGGCCCACAGGATGAGCAGCGGGATGAAGGCGGATGCCGGCAGGTAGCGGGCAAAGGACACGAACGGCTCGAGGAAGGCTTCGACCGGCTTCCAGGCGCCCATGGCGATGCCGATCGGCACCGCCACGACCGAGGCCAGCACGAAGCCGCCGAAGACGCGCCAGATGGTGATCAGGATATCGAGCCAGAACCGGTCTTCGACGAGCAGCCGCCAGCCGTCCTTGAGCATCGACAGCGGATCGGCAAGGAAGATCCGGTTCACATGGCCGCCGAGCGTGATCCATGCCCAGAACGCCACGAACAGCACGAAGAAGGCGATGCCGAGCACGGTTCGCGTGCCCGGCGCAACGGGGTGCAAGGGACGCAGCATCAGGCCCTGTCCTTAAAGCATGGCTCCCGAAAGTGGAAACCGGTTTCGGGATAAAGACATGCGTAAAATCAAAAATCTAAAGCGCGAGGAGCGCATCTGAAGGATCGCGACGCGCTTTAGCGAGAAGGGATCGGCGGCCTTGCGCCGCCGATCGGCTGATGCGCGATCAGTTGGCCACCGCGCTGGTATCGGCAAGCGTCGTCACATCCGGGACCTCCTTGATCAGCCCCATCTGCAGCAAAAGCTCGGCCGCGGTCTTGGAAAAATCCTGGAATTCCTTGGTGAAGAACTGCTTGTTCTCCGCCTTGTCGGCCCATTTCAGGTATTTGGCCGAATCCTCGAACTCCTTAGCCGACTGCTTCACGTCGGCGCCCATGATCTCGTAGGACTTCTGCGGATCCTTCTTGATCAGGTCGAGCGCGTCGAAATAGCTGTCGGCGAGCGCCTTGGCGGCGTCGGGATTGGCCTTGAGGAAGTCCGGCGTGCAGCCGACCGTGTCCAGCACCATCGGGTAGTCGAGCGTGGTCGCCAGGATATGGCCCTGGTCGGCCTTGTCGCGGACCGCCGAGATGAACGGCTCATAGGTGACGGCGGCATCGTTCTGGCCGGCCAGGAAGGCCTGCGCCGCCGCATCCGGCTCCAGATTGACGACGGTGACGTCCTTGGTCGACATGCCGTTCTTGTTGAGCACCCAGGCGAGCAGGAAATAGGGCGAGGTTCCGGGCGCGGACGAGGCGACATTCTTGCCCTTGAGGTCGGCGACGGACTTGATGTCGTTGCGCACGACAATGCCGTCGGCGCCATAGGACTTGTCGAGCTGGAAGATCTGCTTGGTGGTGACGCCGCTGGCGTTCCACACCATCCAGGTTTCGACCGTGGTCGCCGCGCATTGCAGGTCGCCGCTGGCAATGGCCAGCGGGCGGCTCGCCTGCGGCACTTTCTTCAGCGTGACGTCGAGCCCGTGCTTTTCGAAAAGCCCGGCCTGCTTGGCCAAGGTCAGCGGCGCGAAGCCTGTCCAGCCGCTGATGCCGATGGTGAGCGACGTGGCGGCCATCGCCGGCGCGCTAAGGATGGCGGCCGCCGTCAGCGCCGCCGCGAAAATGGTGGTCCTTTTCATCGTGGTTCCCCTTTTTTGTGGTGAGCGCGAATTGTCTCACAGACGCCAAAAGGCTTGTCAATGAAGCGGCGTTTCAACGAAACGTCATCCTGATCGGTTGCCTGCTTCTCCTCGCCTCACGGCATGCCCCAGCCGCGGTTGCGCCACATCTTTTCGCCGGCGAGGCAATCGGTGGCCGGCTTGTCGTCGGCAAGCACGACCGGCACATGCGCGGCCTCGTCCGCCGCCCATAGCGGCGAAGCGGGACCGGCAAGCTCGAGCACCAGCTTGCGGCGGATCGCTTCGGGAAACTGCGTCCAGTCATTGACCGGAATCATGAAGGCGCCCGATCCGCCGATGACGCAGTCGCTGTAATAGCGGTCGAGATTGTCCACGTCGAAGGCGCCGCTGAAGCCGCCGCGCGTCATCAGCGGCAGTCCGTTGATGGTGATGCCTTGCCTGACCACCTCGTCGCGCGTGAGATCGACCGGCGCGCCCTGGTTGTTCGGCCCGTCGCCGGAAACGTCGATGACACGCTTGGTCCCCTGGAATCCGCTCTCTGCGAACAGGTCGCTGCCGAAGCTCAGCGCCCCGGAAATCGAGGTGCGCCGGGCGCTGTCCGGCGGGTTGGCGTCGAGCTTCGCGACGAACCCCTCGGCATCGGCGCGGTTGGCGATCACCGTCCACGGCACGACGACTCGCTGCCAGGTCGTGCCCGCCCATTCGACATAGGTGACGGCGATCTTGCCATAGGCGCCGTCGGCGATAGCCTTCAGCACGTTGTCATGCGTCAGCGCCGCCGCGTAGCCGTGGCGCTGGATCTCCAGCTCGGCCGGCGACATCGAAAGTGAGACATCGACCGCCAGCACCAGCTCGACATCGACCGGTTCTTCAGGAGAAGCCGCTGGCGTCAGCCAAAGCGCCAGCGCCAGAGCGGCGCTGCCTGAAAAGATATGCCTTGCGCGGGCATAAGCAGACATGGCGGAAGGTTAGGCGAAAATCGCCACGCGCAAAAGCCGGGAATTCCCGGGCGCCGGATCTGGCCGGCCTGGATCTTCTAGAAATACCGCGCGAGGTTCGAACGGATACGCTCCAGCACCGTATCGCCGGAAAGGTCGGGCACGAATTTCGCGCCGGTTATCGCTTCATAAGCCTGGATATAGACCGCAGAGGCCTGGTTGATGATCTCGTCCGGAATTGGCGGGATCGGATCCTTGTAGGGATCGCACCGCGCCGACACCCAGGAACGGACGAAATCCTTGTCGAAGCTCTGCGGCCGCCCGCCGCTCGCGAACGCCTCGTCATAGCTCGCAGCGATCCAATAGCGGCTGCTGTCGGGCGTATGGATCTCGTCCGCCAGCACGATGGTGCCGTCCGGCGCGGTGCCGAATTCATATTTGGTGTCGGCGAGAATCAGGCCGCGTTCGGCGGCGCGCTGCTGGCCGCGGGCGAACAGCTGCAGCGCATAGCGCGATACGGTATCCCACTGTTCCTGCGTGAGCAGCCGCTGGCCGATGATCTCGGCTTCCGACAGCGGCTCGTCATGGCCGCCATGGGCGGCCTTGCTGGTCGGCGTGATGATCGCTTCCGGCAGTTTTTCATTGTCGCGCAGCCCGTCTGGAAAGCTGTGGCCGTAGAAGCTCCTTTCGCCTTTCCGATACTTGGTCAGGATAGAGGTGCTGGTGGTCCCCGCCAGATAGCCGCGCACGACCATCTCGACCGGCAGCATGTCGAGCCGCGTGCCGACGACGACATTGGGGTCGGGATATTCCAGCACATGGTTGGGACAGATGTCGGCGGTTTCCTCGAACCAGTAGCGCGCCGTCTGGGTGAGCACTTCGCCTTTGAACGGTATCGAGGCCAGGATGATGTCGAACGCGCTCAAACGGTCGGTGGCGATGATGATGCGGCGCCCGTCCGGCAGGTCGTAATTTTCGCGCACCTTGCCGTGGTAGTGATTGGGAAGCTCGGGAATGAAGGCGTCGGACAGGATGCGCATGGGGTGTAGGCTTTCGCAGGCTTCTGATCGGGCCACATAAGCCGCTGGCCCCCCGCACATCAAGCCGGATGCTGCGGAACGGGCTTCTTATTGCCGGCGGCGCGAAACGCCCGCCAGTTCGGCCTGAAGGAAGGCGGAAACCACAACAGGATTCCGGCCATGGCCGGAGGCACAATGACCGCGAAACGCAGGATCGAAAGCACGACGCCGCAGAAGCCGACGATCCGCACGGCGGCATCCGCGCCGAAGCGCGGCGCAAGCAGATGCCTGGCGATCGCACCGCCATCAAGCGGAATGGCCGGAAGGAGGTTGAGAAGGGCCAGGGCCGCATTCAGCAATGCGCCAAGCCAAAGCGTCCACTCAAGAAGCGTGTCCGGTCTCGGCGGCGGCGAACTGAAAAGACCCTCCGGATCGACAGGCAACAAGGGCCGCGCAAAAAGGTAATAGGCAGCGGCAAAGCCCGCCGCCAGGACGATGTTCACCAACGGCCCGGCAAATGCGATCCACGCCCAGCCATAGGGCGAAGCCGCGCCGGGCTTGAACCAGGCAATTCCACCGAACAGGTACAGGTCCATCCGTTGGGTGCCGATGCCGCGCCGTCGCGCTGCCCAGACATGGGCAAGTTCATGCAGAAACACCGATAGGAACAGGAGCGCGGCGAATATGGCCGTATGGATCAGGGCGACCTGGGGACGCCTCGACCACTCATGCAGGAACGGCAGGACGGCTGGAATGGCAAAGGTCCAGCTGACATGAACGGGAATGTCCCCCTTCATCAGAAGACGAATGCGTCGTTCTTCCTGTCCCAACCGAACCGTTGCAAGCCGCTTCCTCCGCCCGGTGCGACGCTATGCGAGATTCCTGTCGTGCAAAAGAGAAAAGCCCGACCGGAGCCGGGCTTTGCATCTTTCTGCCTCCGATCCTCAGCTCCTCGGCTTGAGGTTCTCCGGGTCGTAGAGCGGCTTGTAGCCTACTCCCGCCACCTCGACCGGATAGGTCTCGCCGAAATACTCGACCTGCAGCTTGCGGCCTTCCTGGCAGTAGGCCCAGGGGAGATAGGCAAGCGCGATGTTCTTGCCGATCGTCGGGCCATAGGCGACCGAAGTGGTGAAGGAGCGGCGGCCGAGCTCGTCGACCAGCGTCTCGCCGGTCGCCGGGTCCATCACCGGCATGGTGCCGACCGGATACCGCGCCACGCCCTCGGAATCGGTGTTCTCGGTCATCACCAGCGTGCACAGCATAGCCGGCTGATGCTCACGGGCGCGATATTCCAGATGCTTGGCCTTGCCGCAGAAGTCATTCTCCTTGACCTTCGGACGGGCAAGGTCGGCCTCGAGCAGATTGTACTCGGTCAAGAGGTCGGCATTCTGCAGCCTGAGGCTCTTTTCCATCCGGCGCGTGTTGGCATAGGTCTCGACGCCGAACGGCATGACGCCGGTGGAGCGCAGCGCGTCCCAGACGGCGAGCCCGTCCTCGTAGCGCATATGCAGTTCCCAGCCCTGCTCGCCGACATAGGAGATGCGGAAGGCCGTCACATCCTTGCCGCCGATCTTGATCGGTTTGATCGCCGCGAAGGGGAAATTCTCCGGTGTCAGGCCGTTCGGATCCTCGACCACCTTCTGCAGGGTCGTGCGGGCATTCGGCCCCCAGATACCGATGGTGACGTATTTTTCCGTCACGTCGGTGACGGTGACGTCAAAACCTTTGTCCTGCGCGGTGCGCTGCATGTAGCGGAAGTCGCGCGGACCAGCGTCGGCGCCGTCGATCACGCGGCAGCGATCGGCCATGCGGATGACCGTGAAGTCGGCGCGCACCATGCCCTCCTCGTCGAGGAAGTGGGTGTAGATGCCCTTGCCGATATTGTTGTCGCCGCCGATCTTGGCCGCGCACAGCCACTCCAGCAACGCGACATGGTCGGGTCCCTCTACGTCATACATCGAGAAATGCGACAGGTTGACGATGCCGCAATCCTCGCTCATCGCCAGATGCTCGGCATTGGAGACGCGCCAGAAATGGCGGTTGTCCCACTCGTTCTCGCGCACCGGCACGCGGTTGCCGTATTTCTCCAGGAGATGCTCGTTGGCGGCGTAGCCGTGGGCACGCTCCCAGCCGCCGAGTTCCATGAAATAGCCGCCGAGCTCCTTCTCACGCTCCCAGAAGGGCGAGCGGCGGATGTTGCGGCCCTTGGAGAAAGGCTCGCGCGGATGGACGGCCGGATTGTAGACCTTCATCGCCGTCTCGGTGCAGCGATCCCAGATGAACTGCTCCTGCGTCTGGTGCGGATAGAAGCGCGAATAGTCGATCTGGTGATGGTCGATCGCGGTGCGGCCGTCGGTCATCCAGTCGGCGATCAGCTTGCCCATGCCGGGGCCGTCCTTGACCCAGATGGCGACGGCGTACCACAGGCCCCTCACCTTCTGGCTTTCGCCCATCGACGGGCCGCCATCGGTGGTCACCTGCAAGAGGCCGTTGAAGGAATGGCCTTCATTATAGCCGAGCTCGCCCAGGATCGGCGTCAGTTCCATGGCGCGTTCCAGCGGCGCCATGATCTGCTCCATGTCGAGGTCGCGCTGCGACGGCGACAGCCGCGCCTCATGCTTTTCGAGCAGATCGCGCGGGTGGCAGAGACGCGGATTGGTCTCCTCGTAATAACCCCATTCGATCTGCCCGCCCTCGGCAGTCTTCGGATCGCCGGTGTCGCGCATATAGGCCGAGTTGCCCTGGTCGCGCAGCAGCGGCCAGCCGATCTCCTTGCCGGTGCCGGCGAACTCGTTGTAGGGGCCGAAGAAGGTGAGCGGGTGGTCGATCGGCATGACCGGCAGGTCTTCGCCGACCAGAGCCGCGGTGAGCCGGCCCCATATGCCGGTGCAGACCACGACATAATCAGCCTCGATCGTGCCGCGCTCGGTCACCACGCCCTTGATGCGGCCGTTCTCGACGATCAGCTCCTTCGCCGAGGTGTTGGCGAAGGCCTGCAGCTTGCCGGAAGCGACGCCCTGGTCGACCAGCTTGCCGGCTACCGTCTGCGAGCGCGGGATGACGAGGCCGGCATCCGGGTCCCACAGGCCGCCCTGCACCAGATGCTCCTCGATCAGCGGGAATTTCTCCTTGATCTCGGCCGGCTCGATGAGCCGCGCACGGGTGCCGAACGCCTTGGCGGAGGCGATCTTGCGCTTGATCTCGTCCATGCGGGCATCGTCGCCGACGCGGGCAACCTCGAGGCCACCGACGCGGGCGTAGTGGCCCATCTTCTGGTAGAAATCGATGGAGTAGAGCGTCGTCCAGCAGGACAGGAAATCGTGGCTGGTCGTGTAGCAGAAGTCCGAGGCATGCGCCGTCGAGCCGATATCGGTCGGGATGCCCGACTTGTCGATGCCGACGATATCGTCCCAGCCGCGCTCGATCAGGTGATGCGCGACCGACGCGCCGACGATACCGCCCAGACCGACGATGACGACCTTCGCCTTTTTCGGAAACTCTGCCATTGCCCGCGACTCCAGAAGCATAAAACGGGCGCGCCTGCGCCCTTTCGAATGGCGCACAATATGCAGAGGACGGCGGCTGGGCTACCGCCTGTTTGCGACACGTCGCAGGTACGCCGCGACCCCGCGCGCCGAGCGGTCACCCGGAGGAAATCAACTCAGGCGAAGGCCCAGATGTCCTCGGCCTGGAAGCCGACCTGGTAGCCGGCGGTCTTGAGCTTGACCACGACCTGGCCGATCTCGGCGGCAGGCAGCGCGCCGACCTCGATCTTGATCATGCCGGGGCGGTAGCGTTGCAGATCGAGTTGCTCGAACACCATCCAGTCGGCGCCTTCGCAGTCGACCAGGAACGCGTCGATATGGGTGATGCCGTTGCGGTCGAGCAGCGTCTGCAAGGTCTCGGACGGCACCTCGATATCCTTCAGATGCGGCGCGAACTTGTTGAAGTTGGCGTCCGCCTCGCCCCAGGCGTTCTTGCCCGACATCAGATTGGTGTCGGTGACCGACGAGCAGCCGATGAACTCGATCGGCAGCGTGCCGGCCTCGAGCGCAGCGGCGTCGAAAGTATGGACGGTGATCCTGCCCTGGGTTTTCGTGACAGCCACCGGCTCGATGATGAAGCGGCTGGCATCCGGGTAATTCGCACGCAGGCGCTTCTGGTTATATGGGATCGGCTCGACCAGCATGGCTCGCGCCCCGGGGATCCGGTGCAGCCAGGGCGTCACGTCGTCGAACAGCGCGCCGTCGCAGGCGCCAACATTGACCATTTGGAACGGCCGGCCGCCGAAGCGTGCCCTGAGCGCCGCCTTCGCAAGGAACTTCGTGCCATGCAGCGCCGGCCCGCGATCGAGCAGGCCGGCCGGAAGGCTAAGCGACAGCAAGGTGCGCGCGAGGCTGGAAAGCGAGCTCATGACTTGTCTCCGGGAATGACCTGCAGCGCCGCGCGGCGCCCGCCCTGGTTTGCGGCCGCCCACAGCGCCATCAAGGGCGCGGCGAGCAGCAGGAAGGGCGGCAGGAGATTGGGGAAATAGATGCGAGTGTCGTGGATCGGAAAGACGGTGAACTTCGCCAGCACGCCCAGCACCAGCGCCGCAAGCAGGATGCCGGCGCGGCGATCCAGCCGGAAGCCGGCGCGCTCCAGCGCATACCAGCCGGCCAGCGCCAGCACCGATACGCCAACCCAACTGTTGAGGGTGACGGCGCGGACTACCGAGGCGGCGAAGGCCTTCAGATAGGCAGCAATGGAAAACCGCGGCTCGAAGCCGTCCATGTTGTAATGCTGTTCGATGCTGGAGAACCAAAGATGCGGCCACCAGCCGGGATGCTGCGCCCAGTGCGAGATGGCGAAATAGGCGACGAAGGATGCCGCGAAACCGGCCAGCGCGCCCCATGCCTTCTCACGGAAAACGACGAGCAGCACGGCGAAAATGGCGAGGAAGACGATGTTGTCGGGCCGCGCCATAAAGGCGAGGAAAAGCAGGACCGCCGTCGCCGCCTCGCGCTTGCGCACATAGGCGAAAGCACCGCCGAGGAACAGCGCCGAGCATAGGAGATCGGGCGTCGAGGCGCGCGCCGCGTCGCCGAAATCGGCCATGATCAGGATCGCGCCGACGACCGGCGCCAGCGCCAGCGCGCCTTCCGCGCGCAGCCAGGCGAGCGTGATGGCACCGAACAGCAGCACCGAAAAAACCTGCACCAGCCGCATCGCCTCGACCGGCGCGACGACATGGCTGAAGCTGGACAGGATTTCCGCATAAAGGAATTTGATCCGGTACATGCCGAGCAGCGAATGGAAGTCGGCGGCGTTCTGCGCCATGTGGCTCCGGAACCCGCCGCCATCGTCGGTCAATGTCTTGTAGTCGCCGGCCGACACGCCTGCTCTGACCGTGCTGTAGGCATAATCATGCAGCGCCTGCGAATCGGGATAGGCGCCCTCCTCGGCGATCGCCAGATAGGGCAGCATGTCCCAATTGGCGTCGGGCATGAACCAGGCGGTCGCCGCGATGAGCAGGATGTAGAGCGAAAACGTAATCGCCCCGATCGAGGCAGCCCATTTCGCGTAAGCGCCCTCGCCCCACGCCAGACCGGCGCCGGTCAACCGTTCCAGCGGATTGGTGGGCGCGGAGGGCCTGGTCAGCATGCTCGGCGGCCTCTTATTTGCCGACCTGGCTTTTGACGAAATCCTTCACGATCGCCACGATGCCGCGCGACAACAGGCTGTCGAAGGCGTCGACGAAACGGTCGACATGCTCGGGCTGGCAGATCAGCGGCGGCTCGAGCCGGATGACGTTGCGGTTGTATTCGGTGAAGGCGACCAGCACGTCGTAGTCGCGCAGCAAGAGCGAGCCGACGAAGCCCGACAGCGAGCCCTTCAGCTTGTCGTCGAGCACGCTCACGATCGGACGTAGCACCATCGGCAAGGTCTGCGAGAAATCGTGGAACTCGAGCCCGATCATGAAACCCTTGCCGCGCACGTCCTTGATGATCTTCGGATATTTTTCCTTCAGCGCCTGCAGCCGCTGCAGAAGGTACTCGCCGGTCGAGGCCGCGTTGTCGATCAGCCCGTCGTCATAGAGCACGTTGATGCCCTCGATCGCGGTGACGCAGGCCTCGCCCATGCCGCCGAAGGTCGCCATGGCATGGATCATCGCCGTCTTCGGCGTGCCATAGGCCTTCATATAGATGTCGCGCCTGGCGATCATGGCACCGACCGCCGCCTTGCCGGCGCCCAGCGATTTCGCCAGCGCCGTCACGTCTGGCACCACGCCGTAATGCTCGAAGGCGTAGAAGCGGCCGGAGCGTCCATAGCCGCACTGCACCTCGTCGGCGACCCACAGCACGCCATGCTGATCGCACAGCGCGCGCAGCTTCTGCCAGTATTGCGCCTCTGCCTGGATGATGCCGCCGCCGCCCTGGATGGTTTCGAGCACGATGACGCCGATCTCGGGATCGCTCTCGAACAGGCGCTCGACCGCGTCGATGTCGGCGAAGGGAACGCGCACGACATTGTCGGCCACCTTGAAGTCGGCGCGGTAGAGCTGGCCGTCGGTGATCGCCAGCACGCCCTTGGTTTTGCCGTGGAAGGAATTCTCGGCATAGACGATTTTCGGCCGCTTCGGGCCGGCGGCGCGCTCGGCAAGCTTCACCGCTGCTTCCATGGCCTCAGAACCCGACGAGCCCAAGAACACCATGTCTAAGTCGCCCGGCGAGCATTTGGCGATGTTGTGCGCAAGTGCGGCCGCATATTGCGACATGAAGGCGATGGCGATCTCCTGGCGCTTTTCCTCCTGGAACTTTTTGCGGGCTTCCAGGATGCGCGGATGGTTGTGGCCGAAAGCGAGCGAGCCGAAGCCGCCGAAGAAGTCGAGGATCTTGCGGCCGTTCTGGTCGATATAGAACATGCCCTCGGCGCGCTCGATCTTGACCTTGTGGAAGCCGAGCAGCTTCATGAAATGCAGCTGCCCAGGATTGAGATGCGCCTTGAACAGGTCGGTGATGCGGGCAACATCCAGCGCCTTGGCCTGCTCGACGCTGATCAAATCGGGCTTGGCGATGGAGGTGGGCGACAGCGCCGGCGCTTCAACCAGCGTGTGCGCGCCTGTCTGTTCCGGCTTGGCCATGACGGTCATCTGAAAAATCTCCCCTTCGCGCTCTATTCGGCGGGCACGTGTCTGGTGGTCACAGCGTGGCCGTCCTTCTTGGCGCGGTATTCGCTGTAGGCGGCGATCAGCATGTCCTCGTCGCGATATTGCGGCACCCAGCCGAGCTGGCGCTCGGCCTTCGACACGTCGAGCACGCATTCCTCGTCGGCGATCAGATACTGTTCAGGATCCATGATCGGCATGTTGAGGAAATCGAGCAGGTCGAGCGTGCGCTTGACTGCCCAGCCCGGTGTCGGCAGCAGGATCGACTTCGAGCCGGCATGACGGATGAGGTCGCCGAGCAGTTTCTTGACCGGCGGCGGATTGAGCGAGCCAAGATTGTAAGCCTCGTTGGGCACGCCGGCCTTCCAGGCGGCACGCGCGGCTTCCGCGCAGTCGAACACCGAGATGAACTGATAGGGATTCCTGCCCGAACCGATCATCGGCACCGGAAGATTCCAGTCGATCAGCTTGAACAGTTTTTCCAGGATGCCGAGGCGCCCCGGCCCGATGATCAGGCGAGGCCTGAACAGCGAGATCGACATGCCGCGCTTGCGCCATTCGGCGGCGAGCTCCTCGGTCTTCAGCTTCGACAGACCGTACTCGCCGAGCGGCGCGACCGGATGATCTTCGGTCATCGGCAGCACCACCGTGTGGCCGTAGATCATGTCGGTCGTGTAGTGGACGAGCTTCGAGGCGCCGGCCTTGTCCATCGCCTGGATGATGTTCTCGGTGCCGTGGAAGTTCACCGGAAAGAAGAAATCATGCCGCTTGGCGCGCACCTGGATAGGCGACAGCATCTTGGCCGACAGATTGTAGACCATGTCGTCAGCCTTGAGCCCGACCGCCGCGACCGAGGCCGGATCGGTGACGTCGCAGGTGATGAAGCGCGTCGAACGGTAATGCGGCAGGTCGCTCTTGACGATGTCGGCGACGACGACATTCTCGCCATCGGCGACGAGCTTGGGTGCAAGGTGACGGCCGACGAAACCGTCGCCGCCGAAAATCACATGTCTCATCGAACGATCTCGCTTGTCTGGATTTTCTCGGACGCGATGGAAGCGGTCCGGTCCTTGTGCTCGCGCCCACCCATTTCTCTGCCACTCTGGGCGATCAGGATCGTGCCGACGCAGATGCAGGCGATGCCGGCGATGCGCCAGCCATTGAGGTCCTCGCGGAAGACGAAATAGGCAAAGATCGCCACGGCGACATAGGCGAGGCTGAGGAACGGATAGGCGAAGCTGAGCTCGACCTTGGACAGCACGTAGAGATGCGACGCCATCGAGATGACGAAGGTGCACAGACCGAGGAACACCCAGGGGCTGAACACGATCTGCAGCAGCCTGACGAGCGGATTGACGCCTTCGAAGGAGATCGGCCCCATCGACATCATGCCTTGCTTCAGCATCAGCTGTGCCGCGGCATTGGTCATGACCGTGAAGAGAATGAAGATTATGTATTTCATTGTTGCCACCCCGCCCCTTGGGCGGTCATATTACAAACCTGCAAATATTTCGTGAAGTCGCGATATTGTTTTGAGTAAACCATGGCGTAACACTTTATTTACCATGATCTATTCGAAATTTATCTATTCCGCGGCTTCGGCTCGTCCTTGTCCGGTCTCCATTCTCATGGCGGTACGCGCCCAGAAGCTCGACATAAAAGCCGGGTCGCGAAGCGCCTCCAGCCGCTGCCATTGCGGGAATGACGCGGCGAATGTCTCAGGCCCCATCCTGGCGTCCTTGTAGGGGTTCACCGCCCCGCCCGCCTCGACCGTGATTCGGTCGAGCTCGGCGAGCAGCCGCAACGTCCTTTCGCCCCGGTTGGGGAAATCGAGCGTCAATGTAAAGCCGGGGCGCGGGAACGACAGCAGCGCCGGCGAGGGGACGTCGCCGAAGCGCTTGAGCACGGTCAGGAACGATCCCTGCCCTGCCCGCCGCGCCACCTCGAGCAACGCGGGCACGGTGCGGCGGACCTTCTCCTCCGGCACCACGCTCTGGTGCTGGAAAAGCCCGCGCGGCCCGTAGAGCCGGTTCCAGTCGCGGACGCCGTCGAGCGGAAAGAAGAAGTCCTGATAGCCCGCCTGGCGTGGGACCGCGGACTTGCCCTTTTTCCAGCGGTAGGCTGCGTTGAAGGCCGCGAGGAAGGGCGGGTTCAGCACATTGAACGGCGGCTGCACCGGCACGGAAAGCCGGCTGCCGGCATTCGCGGCGGCGTGCGAGCCGTGTTCGGCATGATTGCCGGTGAACAGAAGGCCGCGCCCGCGCCCATGGCCGCCCGCGAGCTGGTCGATCCAGGCGACAGCATATTCGTTAGCCTGGTCCGCCGCCTCGGCAAGATCGAAGAATTCGCCGAGATCGCGAAACCGCGTCGCCTTCTCCATGATGTCGAGCGACGGCACCCGCATCAGCTTGATCGATGCCGACAGGATCAGCCCGGTCAGCCCCATGCCGCCGATCGTCGCCCCGAACAGGCGGACATTGTCGGTCGCCGAGCAGCGATAGGTCCGGCCGTCGGACCGAAGCAGCGTGAGGGCCTCGACATGACAGCCAAAGGTGCCGCGCCGATGATGGTTCTTGCCGTGGACGTCGTTGGCGATCGCGCCGCCCAGCGTCACGAACTGCGTGCCCGGAACAACGGCCGGAAAGAAGCCGTAGGGAGCGGCATAGGCGATGATGTCGCAAAGCAGCGTGCCGGCATCGGCTTCCAGCACGCCGGTCTCGGCGTTGAAGGAACGGATGCGGTTGAGCGGCCGCGTGTCGACCACCATGCCGGCATCGTTCTGGCAACTGTCGCCATAGGAGCGGCCATTGCCGTAGGCGAGCAGCGATCCGGCTTTCGCCTCGCCGCGCTTCAGCAAGGCGATGGCCTCGTCCGCCGGCATCGCCTTGCGCGCCGGCGGCGTCGCCAGTCCGAAGCTGCCGAAGCGACTGTCCCCCATCACCAGCCTCCGGCGACAAGAAAGACCGCGCCGATGGCGACGACGATCTGGCTGCGCCAGTCACGGATGATGAAGACGACCGGGTCGTCATGCATCTCGTCGCGCCGGGCAAGGATCCAGACGCGCATCGTCAGATAAAGCACGATCGGCGCCAGCGGCCATATCAGCCAGGGATGCGGGTAAAGCTCGCGCACCGCCGGGCTGTCCATATAGAGCGCAAGCACCAGCGCCGAGGAGAAGGCCGACGCCATGCCGGCCTGGGCGACGATCTCCTGGTCCTCGGTGCGATAGCCGCGGCCGGCGATGCGCTCGCCCGGCGGAATGGCGGTGGTGCGCAGTTCGACGAAGCGCTTCACCAGCGCCAGCGACAGGAAGAAGAAGATCGAGAAGGCAAGCAGCCAGAAGGAAACGTCGACGCCGGTGGCGGCCGCGCCCGCCAGCACGCGGATCGTGTAGAGGCCGGCAAGCGTCAGCACGTCGACCAGAAGCATGCGCTTGAACGACAGCGAATAGGCGGTGGTGACGACCAGATAGCCGGCAAGCACGCCAAGGAATTCGATCGGCAGGAACAGGCCAGCGGCGATGCCGATCGCAAGCAGCGCCGCGATCGCGCCCATGCCGAACGGAATGGACAATGCGCCGCTGGCGAAAGGCCGGCTGCGCTTGGTCGGATGCTTGCGGTCGAGCGCCAGGTCGAAGAAATCGTTGAGGATGTAGATGGCGGACGCCACGGCGCTGAAGGACACGAACGCCAGCAGGCATTCCCAGATCATGTTCGGATTGAAATATTCGTGCGACAGCACCATCGGCACGGCGATCAGTGCGTTCTTCAGCCACTGATGCATGCGCAGCATCTTGATATAGGTTCTCAACGTCGGCTTCGGCGCCGGCATCGCCTCGGCCTGATGCGCCGCCTGCCAGCGCCGGGCGCTGCGGTCGGGCGCCACCACCAGCGCATTGCGCGCGGCGTCGAAGACCTTGAGGTCGTGGCGGCTGTTGCCGGCGTAATCGAAGCCCGCATCGCCACAGGCGGCGACCAGAGCGGAGCACTTGCGGCCCGAGGTCATGTTATGCGGGCCGTCGGTCGCCAGCACGCGATCGAAAATGCCGAGATGCGCCGCGATGGCTTCCGCAAACTTGCGGGGAGTTCCGGTCGCCAGCACGATCACGCGGCCCTCCCGATGCTCGGCGCGCAAACGGTCGATCAATTCCTGACGGTAAGGCAGCGAGGCCGGGTCGATGTCGACGCGCAGGGATATTTCCTGCTTAAGCCGCGCCGGACCGCCGGTCAGCCAGAGCGGCAGCAGAAAGAAATAGAGCGGGTTCTTCTTGAGGAGGATGAACAGGCCTTCCCACAGAAGGTCCGTTGCAACCAACGTCCCGTCGAGATCAACCGCAAGCGGAATTGCGTTCCTGTCCGACCTCGCGTCCATTGTCCTGCCCCGTTCGAGCGCAGGATCCCGAAACTCCAAATCCCGGAAAGGACCACGCGCCAATTCAACCCACGCCGTGTGGCCGGCGTCCTTGGGGGCAGATATAGCCGGGGATGACGCAGCGAACGTTAAAACGTGCGGTTGCAGAGAATGGTCATGCCGGTTTTTCGGGCGTCATCGTTAAGCGTCGGCTACCGAAAACGATAAAAGGCCGGACATCGGTCCGGCCTTTGCCAATCTTACCGCGCCAATCCGTGGCGCGTTACTTGATGCGGGCGGTCCCGCCCGAAATTTCGACCGTTTCCGAACCGGTCAGGGCTTCGAGGTCACCATTGGGCAGGGTGACGAAGCAGCCGTTCGAGCAGAACTCCACCGTCTCGCCGGCACCGAGCGTCAGCTCGCTCTTGGCGCCGCCTTCGGTCACCACCAGGGTCCGCGTCTGGGCGTCCCTGTTGATCGCGCTGGCAGCGAAAGCCGAACCGCCCAAGGCCAGCAAAGCAATGGCGGCAACGACAGACTTCCACATTGCATTTCCGGTGTTTCACACACCGCCTCTGTTCAAATTTGCAAGGCATTCTTGCCCTTTGCATCGAAGCTTATAGGAGATGTTACCTGAACCGCAACTGAATGCCGCATTCATGCCACAATCGGTTTCGGCTGCACCGAAGATGCGTCGACCTTCGGGCATCGGCGTCCAAGAGGGGCGCGCAGGAAGCCGCCATTTGCAGACCGGCCTCACCCGGATATCGATACACCTTAGCCCGGGTCGGGCTTGCGGCCCCTTCGCTTCATCTTGGCAAGCCGTTCCCGCTCGGCCGCGGCTTCCTCCTCCAGCCTCTGGCGCTCGGCAAATTCGGCTTCGATCTTGTCGTCGTCGATCGGCCAGGCCTCGTGCTTGTTCGTCTCGACCACGGCGCGCGGCGTCGACGGGATTTCGATCCGCTCGTCCTCGAAAATATCGAAGATGGCGAAACGAATATCGTTCTGCACGACGCTGCTGTTCATTATGTCGGCAACGAAGACGCGAATTTCGAACTCGAGCGCGGCAGCCCCGAAATTGGCGAAGAGGACGAACGGCTCCGGATTCTTCAGCACCATCGGATGGGCGCGGGCAATATTTAGCAGGATGGCATGGACGCGCCTCACGTCGCTGCCATAGGCGACGCCGACCTTGATTTCGACCCGCCCCAGCTTGTTACGATGCGTCCAGTTGCCGACCGCATTGTTGATGAGGTTCGAATTGGGCAGGATCACCGACTGCCGCTGGAAGGTCTCGATCTCGGTGGCGCGCACGCTGATCTTGCGCACCGTGCCGCTGACATCGCCGGCGACGATCCAGTCGCCGACCTTGAACGGCCGTTCAGCAAGCAGGATGAGGCCCGAGACGAAATTCGAGACGACGTTCTGCAGGCCGAAGCCGATGCCGAGCGAAAGGGCGCCGGCGACCAGCGCCAGGTTGGAAAGATCGATACCGGCCGCCGAGATGCCGACGAGGCCGGCAATCGCCACGCCGGCATAGCCGACGCCGAGGCGGATCGAGTTGCGCACGCCGGCATCGACCTTGCCGCGCGCCATCACCGAGCCGTCCAGCCAGCCCTGGAACCAGCGCGTCAGGAAATAGCCGATGATGAAGACGACGATGCCGCTGAGGATGCCGAGGAAAGAGATGGTCACCGAGCCGATCGAGACTCCGGTCGCCAGCTTATAGGCCCAGGCCTCGATATCGCCGGGCTGAAAACCCCACATCAACAGGATCAGCGGCAGGAACACCACAACGATCATCAGGTTGATGGCGATGCTGACCACCAGCCCGAGCTGGTCGAGCGCGGTATCCTCGTAGCTTGAATTTTCCGAAAGCCAGCGCCCGACCGAAGTGTCGGCGAAGCCGCCCTCCTCGCCGATCGCCCGCGCTGAGAGAAAGCCGATATAAGCCGTCACCAGGACGGTCCCGGTCACCACGACCTGGAACGCGACGAAAAGCGACAGGCCGATATAGCCGAGCAGTGCCGCGGCAATGGTGAACAGGCCGAGCCCGACGGCAAGGAAACGAAGCCAGGCCGGCCAGGGACGCCATGAGCCGTCCTGCGCCTTGAAAGGCTTCAACCATCCCATCAGGATCAGGATGACGCCGATGATGATGGTAGCGATAAAGCTCCTGGCGATCGTCAGCGAAAGCGGCGAGCCCATCTTCTCGTTGACGACCGACAGGAAGTAATTCAAGCCGAGCACCAGGGCCATCGCGGTCGTCAACCCGACGAGCCAGCGCGCCGGCCCAGTCGCGACCGGGATCAGGCGCCAGTTGGGCAGGCGCGGCTCAAGCGCGGCGTTGGTCAGCCTGTTGACGCAGAACACCATGCCGATCACCGTCAGCAAGGCGTTGAGGAACGTGCCGATGTCTCCTCGCAGCACATTGTAATAGTTGAAGAAGAACACGGCCGAGGCGAAGAAGACGCCGAGCGCCAGGGTCGGCAGCAGCGTCGACCAGAAGGCGACCGACAGCCGGCTGAGATAGGACGGCTCCTCGACGGTTGGGTCGGCCTCGAAGATGCGGCCGAACAAGCGCCTGCCGCCGATCAGGAGCACGGCCGCCAGCGCCAGCGCCATCAGCGTCGCGGCAAGGATCGCCTGGAACTTGAATTTGAGGGCGAAGCTCAGCCAGGACGACACCGCCTTGTAAAGACCCGAGATCTGGTCATGCGCGTCGGAAAAGGCCTGCGGGCTCAGCGCGTCGTTCAGATCATAATGTTTGGTGATGACGCTGCGGAAAAGCTCGCTGCGCATCACTGAGATCTTGTCGACCAGCCCGTTGACGCGGACCGACAGATTCTGCGCGCTGGCGACGACCGCGTTGATCTCGGCCTTCTCCGAGACAAGCGCGCTGCGCTCGTTGCTGACGATCGCCGGCTCGGGTGGCTGCCCCTGTGCCGGAGGCGGCCCAAGCACTTCGACGCGGGCGTTGATATCGTTGAGGCGCTGGCGGAATGCCAGCGCGCTGGTCAGCGCCGCCCGCGAGATGTCTTCGAGCTGCAGGCGAATATCGACCAGTCCCGCATCGTCCTGGTCGGGGTCGCCCAGTCTCTTCTCCAGCCCGTCCGTCTTGGCCGTCAGGTCCTGGATGACCTTGGTCTGATCGGCGATGAGTTGCGCCGAGCCGTGGCCGATCGCCTGCGCCGAGGCGTCGAACACCGGCTGCCCCAAGACAGCGACGATGACGACCAGAATCAGGCGTAGCAGACGGAAAAACATGGCTTTGTTGGCGACTCGCGGCCGAAAATCCTCGAAATTTCCGCCCTTGATAAAGACCGGCCTATCGGGCGGCAAGCCGTCCCGGTCGTGTCAAGCGGAGTCGGCCTGTCGAAAAGCGATGGCGCAATCTTGGCTTTGCGCTTCCCGCCTGCTCTATAGTCTGCCGCCTCGCATCATAAGGACGATAGGAAGAATGGCGGAATATTCAGCCTTTTCGCTGCTCAAGAATGCGCTGGCCGGCAACAAGGATTGGAAGGCCGCTTGGCGCAAGCCTGACCCCAAGGCTTCCTACGATGTGATCGTCATCGGCGGCGGCGGGCACGGTCTTTCGACCGCCTATTACCTTGCCAAGGAACACGGCATCACCAATGTCGCCGTGCTGGAAAAAGGCTGGCTCGGCTCCGGCAATGTCGGCCGCAACACCACAGCCGTTCGCTCCAACTATCTCTTGCCGCAGAACACCCGCTTCTACGAACATTCGATGAAGCTGTGGGAAAACCTCTCGCACGACCTCAACTACAACGTCATGTTCTCGCAGCGCGGCTGCCTGAACCTTGCGCATACGCCTGCCCAGCTCGACGATTATGCGAGGCGCGGCAACGCCATGCGCCATCTCGGCGTCGATGCCGAACTGATGAATGTCGAGCAGATCAAGCGGCTCGTGCCGGCGCTGGAGGTCTCGGGTTCGGCGCGCTTCCCGGTGCTTGGCGGGCTGATGCAGCCGCGCGCCGGCACCGCCCGTCACGACGCGGTCGCCTGGGGCTATGCGCGCGGCGCCGACCGGCGCGGCGTCGACATCATCGAGAATTGCGAGGTCACTGGCTTCCTCCGCGACGGCGGCCGCATCACCGGCGTTTCGACGACGCGCGGTGAAATCCGCGCCAGGAAGGTCGCGCTTGCGGTTGCCGGCAGCACTGGTCAGGTCATGCAGCTTGCCGGCATTTCGCACATGCCGATCGAAAGCCATGTGCTGCAGGCCTTCGTGTCGGAATCGCTGAAGCCGGTCATCGATACCGTTCTCACCTTCGGCATGGGCCACTTCTACATTTCGCAGTCCGACAAGGGCGGCCTCGTCTATGGCGGTGACCTCGACGGCTACAACAGCTACGCCCAGCGCGGCAGCCTGCCGATCGTCGATGAGGTGATGAGCGAGATGCTGGCGCTGTTCCCGGGTCTCGCCCGGGTACGCATGCTGCGCTCCTGGGGCGGGCTGTGCGACATGACGATGGACGGCTCGCCGATCATCACCACCGGCCCGCTGCCGGGCATGTATCTCAATTGCGGCTGGTGCTACGGCGGCTTCAAGGCGACGCCGGCCTCGGGCTGGTGCTTTGCCTATACCATCGCCAAGGACGAGCCGCACGAGTTCAACGCACCCTTCACGCTCGACCGCTTCTATCGCGGCTTGATCATCGACGACAAAGGCCAGGGCGCGAACCCGCGCCTGCATTAGGAACCATGATCCCAAAAAGTGGGAACCGGTTTTTGAAAAGATCATGGCTGAACAAGAAGATACCAGAAAATGCTGATCACCTGTCCCTATTGCGGGCCGCGCGACGTCATTGAATTCACCTATCAGGGCGACGGCCACCGCAAGCGGCCGCAGCCGGCCTCGCAAGACCTCGATGCCTGGAACGCCTATGTCTACGACCGGCTCAATCCGGCCGGCGACCACAATGAGATCTGGCAGCATTCCGGCGGTTGCCGTGCGCATCTGAGGGTCGTGCGCAACACCATCACGCATGAGATCCTGAGCACGGCCTTCGCGCGTGGCGGCCACAAATCTGCCGACAACAAGGCGGAGGGCCGCTCGTGAGCCCGCGCCGCACGGAGACCGGCGGCCGCATCGACCGGCTGCGCACCATCCGCTTCACCTTCGACGGCGCGCCTTACACCGGCCATGCCGGCGACACGCTGGCCTCGGCGCTGCTCGCCAGCGGCGTGACGCTGTTCGGCCGTTCGTTCAAATACCATCGCCCGCGCGGCCTGCTTTCCGCCGGCGTCGAGGAGCCCAATGCGCTGGTGACGGTGCTGCGCGGCGAGGTGCGCGAGCCCAACATCCCGGCAACCATGGTCGAGATCTATGACGGGCTCGTCGCGGTTAGCCAGAACCGCACGCCATCGCTCGCCTGGGACATCGGCGCCATCAACCAGCTTGGCGGTAAGATCCTGTCTGCCGGCTTCTACTACAAGACCTTCATGGGGCCGGTGATCGGCCCGCTGAAAGGCACGCGCTTCTGGATGTTCTGCGAGCATTTCATCCGCCGCGCCGCCGGTCTCGGCAAGGCGGGCATCGCCCCCGACCCGGCCCGCTACGAACGCATGAACGCTTTCTGCGACGTGCTGGTCGTCGGCTCCGGTCCGGCCGGCCTGATGGCGGCCAAGGCCGCCGCCGACCAGGGCGCCCGGGTCATCCTCGCCGATCTCGAAGCCCATTTTGGCGGCTCCGCCAACTGGTCGGGCGAAACCATCGACGGCATGCCTGCCGCCGACTGGGCCCAGCGCATGGCTGCGCAGCTCGCAGGCAACGACAATGTGCGGCTTTTGCCGCGCACGACGGTGTGGGGCTATTACGACGGCAACACGCTGGCCGCGCTTGAACGGGTGACCGACCACAAGGAAGTCGCCGCCAAGGGCGAGCCGCGCCAGCGCTACTGGGCGATCCGCGCGGGCACGGTGGTGCTCGCCACCGGCTCCTTCGAACGGCCACTGGTGTTCCCTGGAAACGATCGTCCCGGCGTGATGCTCGCGCACGCCGCCGAGCGCTATGTCAATGAATATAGCGTGCTGCCTGGACAGCGCGTCGCGCTCTTCACCAACAACGACAGTGCCTACCGCTCGGTCGTCGCCCTGAGGAAGGCTGGCGCCGCGGTGGTCGCCATCATCGATGTCCGCAGCGATGTCTCGAACGAGATGCGCCGGCTGGCGAGCGATGCGGAAGCCGAGCTGCTTGCCGGTCACGCCGTGGTCGCGACCGAGGGCGGCAAGGCACTCACCGGCCTCAAGGTGCAGCGCTTCGACGCCATGAGCGGTTCGCTCAGCGGCGACGAGCGCAGCATCCACGCCGACAGCCTTCTGATGTCGGGCGGCTGGTCGCCGACCATCCACCTCGCCAGCCAGGCCGGCGCGAAAGCCGAGTGGGACCCTGCCAGGCAAGCTTTCCTGCCGCCGAAGCCGACGCAGCGCTGGATCGGCGCCGGCGCCTTCACCGGCAGTTTTTCGACAGCGGAGGCAATCGCGGAAGGTCGCGCCGCCGGTCTCCAGGCGGCTGGCGGTACGGCTTCATCCGGTCCCCTGCCCGTCGTCGAGGCGGCTCCGGGCGATCCCAATCCGGCTCCGGTCTTCGAGATCAGGGCCAAGGGCAAGAGCTTCGTCGACTTCCAGCACGACGTGACCGCCGAGGACGTGCGGCTGGCGCATCGCGAAGGCTTCGTCTCGGTCGAGCATCTGAAGCGCTACACCACGCTCGGCATGGCGACCGACCAGGGCAAGAACTCCAACGTGCCGGGTCTCGCCATCATGGCCGAGGCGCTCGGCAAGCCTATTCCCGAAGTCGGCACGACGCGCTTCCGCCCGCCCTACACGGCGGTGTCGATCGGCTCGCTGGCGGCAGAGCGCTTCGGTGACCTCAAGCCCGAGCGGCTGACCCCGATGCATGACTGGCACATCGCCAATGGCGCAAGGATGTATTCGGCAGGCCTCTGGTACCGGCCGATGATCTATGGCCTCCCCGGCGAGACGGTCGAGCAGGCCTATGTGCGCGAGGCCAAGGCAACGCGCGACAACGCCGGCATCGTCGATGTCTCGACGCTGGGCAAGATCGCCGTGCAGGGACCCGACGCGGCCGAGTTCCTCGACCGCGTCTACACCAACATGTTTTCCACTTTGGCCGTCGGCAAGGCGCGCTACGGCCTGATGTTGCGCGAGGACGGTCTTGCCTTCGACGACGGCACCACCTGGCGGCTCGGCGAGCAGGATTTCCTGATGACGACCACCACCGCCAATGCCGGCAAGGTGATGCAGCATCTGGAATATTTCCTCGACGTCATCTGGCCGGAGCTGAAGGTCACCGTCACCTCCGTCACCGACGAATGGGCGGGGGCCGCGATCGGCGGCCCAGACGCGCGCGCCATTCTTGCCGCTTGCGTTACCGGCACTGCCGTCGACAACGCGACCCTACCCTTCATGGGCATCGTGCATGGCCGGATCGCCGGCGTGCCGGTGATGATCTGCCGCCTGTCCTTCTCCGGCGAAATGGCGTTCGAGGTCTATTCCGGCGCCGGCTACGGCACCCGCGTCTGGGAAGCGCTGATCGAGGCCGGCAAGCCTTTTGGCCTTGTCACCTACGGGCTCGAGGCGCTGGGCACGATGCGCATCGAGAAGGGCCATGTCACCGGCGCCGAGATCGACGGCCGCACCACGGCGCGCGACCTCCATCTCGACTGGATGCTGTCGAAGAAGAAGCCCTTCATCGGCTCGGCCATGATGGACCGCGAAGGCCTGATCGCCCCGGACCGGCTCGAGCTGGTCGGGCTGATCGCCCTCGACAACCGGGCCCTCAACGGCGGCGGACATATCGTCGAGGAACTGGACGAAGCCAATCCGCACGATTCGATCGGCCATATCACCGCCTGCTGCTATTCGCCGGCTCTCGGCAAATATATCGCCCTGGCGCTGGTCAAGGGCGGCAAGGCGCGGCACGGGACCCGCGCCTTCGTCTCGGATCCGCTGCGCAACCGGTTCGGGCCGGTCGAGATCGTCTCGAACCATTTCTACGACCCGGACGGGAGCCGCATGCATGGCTGAGCAGCAATTGCCCGAGCGCCAGTCGCCGCTCGAGCCGGACTACCATCCGGGTTCGCACGGCAATTTCGAACATGGCGTTGATGTCATCCTGTCCGAGACGCGGCCGGGCTCGATCCTGCAGCTTGCCGCCTGGCCGGGCGAAGAGAAGCGACTGATCGAGATCATCCGCAAGGTCACCGGTCTCACTCTGCCTGACGGCGCCGGCGGCGTGAACAGCGGCGCCCGCGCCGCCTTCGGCTTCGCGCCGGGGAAATTCACCGTGGTCGACGAAGCCGAAGGACTGGCTGCGCCCTTCGCCGGCGTCATCACGCCGGCCATCGGCACGCTCACGGACCTGTCGCATGGCCGCACCGCGATCCGCATCGCCGGCCCGAAGGCCGAATGGGTGATGGCGAAGTTTTTTGCCATCGACTTTGCCTTGCCGGCCTTCCCGCTCGGTGCCGGCCGTTCGACCAATCATCACGACATTTTCGCCCAGATCCAGCGCACAGGCGCCGACCAGTTCGACATCTACGTCTTCCGCTCCTTCGCGCGTTCGTTCTGGAAGGCCTTGTGCCACGCCAGCGAAGAGGTCGGCTACGAGGTGCAGTAGCCGGCATGGCGGAACCAGGGATTGGTCGGCCAGAACTCTGGCACTACGAACGGCTACAACTGCTGCTTGAGGGTCGGGCCAGCAGGCGCGATAGCTAAGGAATCACGGGCGATTGCCAGGCAAACGTCCGCTCAGGCAACCAGTTCGACCATACCCTTCCATGACTGTTGAGACTTCGGCGACGGCCACGACCCGCTTTGCTCCGGCGGAGGGTCCGTCGATGTTGTTGCCGGCAACCGTCGCTTGCGGCGTGTTCATGACCAGCCTCGACCAGAACGTCGTGGTCACGGCGCTGCCCGGCATCGGCGAGAGCCTTGACCGCTCGCCAAGCCAGCTTGGCCTTTTGATCACCGTTTATGTCGCAAGCCTCATCGTCACCATGCCGCTCGGCGGCTGGCTGGCCGACCGCTTCGGCCTGCGCAACGTCTATTGCTTCGCGCTGCTGGTCTTCGCCAGCGCCTCGGCGCTGTGCGGCCTTTCGGAAAACATCTGGATGCTGGTCGGCTCGCGCGCCCTGCAGGGCTGCGGCGGCGCGCTGATGGGCACGCTTGGCCAGGTCGTGATCCTGTCGACCTTCCCGCGCGACCGTACGCTCAAGATCAACATGTATATCTCGCTCGCCGGGCAATCGGGACCGCTGGTCGGACCGCTGGTCGGCGGCGCGCTCACCACCTATGTCTCCTGGCGCTGGATCTTCTATATCAACATCCCGATCGCGCTGACCGCGGCGCTGCTAGCCGCCTCGCTGTTTCCGTCAACGACCAAGCCGGTGCGCACGCCGTTCGATTTTCCGGGCTTCCTGCTCGTCGGCAGCGGCATGGGTCTTCTGATCTTCGGCATGGACTCGCTTGCCGCGAAGGATGCCGCGGGCAGCCTGATCGGCATCGAGCTTGGCCTGGCGATCATCATCCTGGCCGTTGCCTCCTTCTACTGCCTGCGCGCCCGCAACCCGCTGCTCGATCTCAACCTGCTGCGCATCCGCACCTTCCGCATCTCATTCCTTACCGGCGGCAGCCTTGACACGATCGGCCTCAGCTCGGTGGTCTTCCTGCTGCCGCTGATGTTTCAGCTCGGCTTCGGCATGAGCGCCGTGCAGGCCGGCTCGCTGACCTTCGTCGCCGCGATCGGATCGCTCATTATGCGCTTCTTCATGCCGCGGCTTCTGAACCGGTTCGGCTTCAGGCGCGTGCTGGTCACCAACACCCCGATTGTCGCCTTGCTGGTCGCGGGCTTTGCCCTGATGCAGGAGAGCCTGCCGGCCTGGATCGTGCTGGCCTACATTTTTGTTTTCGGCGTCTTCCGCTCGGTGCAATGGGCCTCGACCGGCAATCTTTCCTATTCGGACATCGCGCCGGAGCAGCTCGCCCGCTTCAGCGCGCTCTATTACATCCTGTGGCAGCTTGCGGTGGCGATCAGCGTCGGCCTTGCGGCAGCGCTGCTCTCGCTGCTTGCCGGCGGCGGCAAGGCCAGCGTCGACGACTATCGCAACCTGTTCGTGGTCGAAGGGCTGATCACGCTTTGCGCGCTATCGGCTTACCTGCGGCTGACGCCGCGTGACGGCGCTCATGTCAGCGGCCACGGCGCGCATATGAGCACCGATTAAGCCAGCACTATTCCGCGAACGTCACCCAGTCCTCAACCGGCGCGCGGTCGGTGCGGAACTCGTTTTCGGGCTTGGAGGTGTCCTCATAGCCGAGCGCCATGCCGCACACGACGATCTCTTCGTCGGGAATGTTGAGCACCGGCCTGATCTGCCGATGGTAAGGAGCGAAGGCCGCCTGTGGGCAGGTATGCAGACCCCTGCCCCGTGCAGCGACCATGATGTTCTGCAGGAACATGCCGTAGTCGATCCACGAGCCCTGGTTCAGTCTCCGGTCGATCGTGAAGATCATGCCGACCGGCGCATCGAAGAAGATGAAGTTGCGGTCGTGCTGCGCGCGCATCTTGTCGACCTCGCGCCGGCCGATGCCCAGCGCGCCGTAAAGGCCGAAGCCGTTGGCGCGCCGGCGC
Organism: Mesorhizobium sp. M2A.F.Ca.ET.043.05.1.1; assembly: GCF_003952445.1. Classification (NCBI taxonomy): domain Bacteria; kingdom Pseudomonadati; phylum Pseudomonadota; class Alphaproteobacteria; order Hyphomicrobiales; family Phyllobacteriaceae; genus Mesorhizobium; species Mesorhizobium sp. M2A.F.Ca.ET.043.05.1.1. Next base: position 932,452 of record NZ_CP034446.1, on the reverse strand, counting down.
GTCAGATATGGTTCGAAGAACTGGTCGGGATAATAGCGATATTCGTCCCACTCGGCCTTTTCGGCGCGGATGCCGGAGTTGAGGATGGCGTCGCTGATGCGCTGCTTGACCTCGCCCTTGGTCACATAGACGCGCCAGGGCTGCATGTTGGTGCCGGACGGCGCGCGCGCAGCGACCCCCAGGATCGCGCGGATCGTATCGTCATCGACCATATCGGGCAGGAAAGCGCGCACCGACCGGCGCGAGGTGATCGCCTCATCGACGATCTCCGCATCCGACGCGATCCGGATGTTCTTTTCAAGCATGGGTCGTCCCTTTCGGCATGGCCAGAAACCCGCAACCCGGTTTCCTTGACGACCATCCGCAGACTATGAACTAAGACTGGTCTCCGACCGGGCGCCCCACTCGCCGCTCGTGTGCGAGCCTTTGCATCAACCGCCGAAAACGCGCAAGCAAATCTTGTGGCCTATGAAAATCTCCTTGATTTTTTCATGGTTTTGTCCTCTCATGAAATTTGACCGGATTTTTTCACGAGAAGCCTTTGAGCTCGACCACGGCCAGATCGGAGCAGGACAATGGCGACCGGCTGCTGGCCGGCGACATCCGCGCACTCCGCAAAGCGCGCGGCCTCACGCTCAGTGAAATTGCGCTCAAGTTGGGGCGTTCGGTTGGTTGGGTCAGCCAGGTCGAGCGCGGCCTCTCGGTGCCTTCGGTCGGCGACTTGCGGGCCTTCGCCGATCTCTTCGATGTGCCGATTAGCCTGTTCTTCAGTCATGAGGTGCCCGCTGAGGAAGAACGTGGGGTGATCGTGCGCGCCGGTCGCCGCCGCGTGCTTGGCACAAGCGAAACGGGTCTGGTGGAGGAGCTTCTGTCGCCCGATCTCGGCGGTAGTTTCGAGGTAGTGCGCTCGGTGTTCGCGCCCGGCGCAGAGATGAAGACCGCAGCACTTCGGCCGACCGAGGAGGCCGGATACATCGTCTCCGGACTGTTCGACATCGAGATAGCGGGCGTCTGGCATCGGCTTGGCGAAGGCGACTCGTTTCGCTTCGAGGGCAAGCCTTATCGCTGGCGCAATCCGGGCACCGAGCCGGCCGTGGTGATCTGGGTGGTTTCACCACCGGTATATTGATTGAATTGGGGAGAAAAAACATGGCCGGTTTGCCGACCACGGCACGCGTGGTGATCATCGGAGGCGGTGTCGTCGGCTGCTCCTCGCTCTACCACCTTTGCAAGGCGGGCTGGACAGACTGCGTGCTTCTGGAAAAGAACGAGTTGACCTCGGGCTCGACCTGGCATGCCGCCGGCAACGTGCCGACCTTCTCCTCGTCCTGGTCGCTGATGAATATGCAGCGCTACTCGACCGAACTCTACCGGGGCCTGGCCGAGGCCGTCGACTATCCGATGAACTACCATGTCACCGGCTCCCTCCGACTCGCCCACACCAGCGAGCGCATGCAGGAATTCCAGCGCGCCAAGGGCATGGGCCGCTACCAGGGCATGGACATCGACGTGGTCGGCGTCGACGAGATCAAGCGACGCTACCCCTTCATCGAGACGCATGAGCTGAAGGGCGCGCTCTACGATCCGAGCGACGGCGACATCGACCCGGCGCAGCTGACTCAGGCCCTGGCCAAGGGCGCGCGCGACATGGGCGCGAAGATCATCCGTTTCTGCCCGGTCACCGGCGTGCGTCGCGAGAACGGCGAATGGGTGGTCGAGACACCGCAGGGCGAGATCCGCTGCGAGATCGTCATCAACGCCGCCGGCTACCGCGCCGCCGAGGTTGGAAAGATGTTCGGCCGCGAGGTGCCGATGATGGTGATGAGCCATCAGTACATATTGTTCGAGGAGATCCCCGAGCTCGCCGCCTGGACGAAGGAGCAGGGTCACAAGCTGCCGCTGCTGCGCGACGTCGATACCTCCTACTACCTGCGCCAGGAAAAGAGCGGCATGAATCTCGGCCCCTATGAGCGCAATTGCCGCGCGCATTGGGCGACGCGCAACGATCCGATGCCGGAGGATTTCTCCTTCCAGCTTTTCCCCGACGATCTCGACCGTCTCGAGCGCTATCTCGCCGACGCCGTCGCCCGCGTGCCGATCCTCGGCACGGCCGGTCTCTCCAAGGTGATCAACGGCCCGATCCCCTACGCGCCGGACGGCAACCCGCTGATCGGGCCGATGCCCGGCGTCCCGAACGCCTTCGAGGCCTGCGTCTTCACCTTCGGCATCGCGCAAGGCGGCGGCGCCGGCAAGGTGCTGGCCGAATGGGTCACGGAGGGCCAGACCGAATGGGACATGTGGTCTTGCGACCCGCGCCGCTTCACGTCCTTCGCCTCGGCGCCCGATTATTGCGTCGCCAAGGGCATGGAGATCTACGGTAACGAATACGCCATTCAGTTCCCGCGCCATGCCTGGCCGGAGGGGCGCAACCGCAAGCTTTCGCCGCTGCATGAGCGCGTCAAGGCGCTGGGCGGCCAGTTCGACGCCTATAATGGCTGGGAACGCGCTACCTGGTATGCTGGACCCGGCGACGACACCTCCGAAGAAGCGACGCTCACCTTCCGCCGCGACGGGCCGTGGCACCGCGCCGTGCGTGAGGAATGCCTGGCCGTGCGCGACGCCGCCGGCATCCTCGACCTGCCAGGTTTCTCGCGCTTCAATCTCGAAGGTCCAGGCGCCGCCGACTGGCTGGCGCTGCAGGTCACCGGCCTGGTGCCAAAACCCGGCCGCATCGGCCTTGTCTATTTCGCGGACGACAAGGGCCGCATCGTCACGGAGATGTCGGTGGTGCGTCACCGCGAAGACCTGATGACGCTGATCACCGCCGCGGTGGCGCAATGGCACGATTTCGAATGGCTGAAGTCGCGCATGCCCGCCGACGCTGCCTTCACGCTGACCGACCGCACCGAGGAATACTCGACCCAGATCCTCGCCGGCCCGAATTCGCGCAAGATCCTGGCCGAGGTCTGCGACGCAGATTTGGCCCTGCCTTGGCTGACGCATCAGGAAACCACCATCGCCGGGCGCTGGGCGAAGCTGGTGCGCGTCTCCTTCGCCGGCGAGCTCGGCTGGGAAATCCACACCAAGGTTGCCGATACGTTGGCGGTCTTCGACGCCGTCTGGGCCGCCGGCCAGAAGCACGGCCTGAAACCCTTCGGCATGTACGCGCTGGATTCGCTGCGCCTGGAAAAAGGCTACCGCACCTGGAAGGGCGATCTGTCGACCGACTATTCGATCCTGCAGGGCGGGCTGGAGCGCTTCGTCAGATGGGACAAGCCCGATTTCCGCGGCAAGGCGGCCTTGCTCAATGAGAAACAGCAGGGTGTGAAGAAGCGCTTCGTCACGCTGGTCGTCGAGAACCCCGGCGACTGCGACGCGCCCTACATGTCAACGCTCTGGCATGATGGCAAGATCGTCGGCGAGACGACCTCAGGCGGCTGGGGCCACCGCGTCGGCAAGTCGATCGCGCTTGGCATGCTGCGCGCCGACCTGACCGAGCCGGGCACGGCGGTCGAGGTTGAGATTTTTGGCGATCGCTTCAAAGCCATCGTGCAGAAGGACGAGCCGCTATGGGATCCGAAGAACGAGAGATTGCGCGCATGACTTCCGTCATCCTCACCGATGGCGGCATGGGTCAGGAACTGGTCCGGCGCAGCAAATCCGAGCCGACGGCGCTTTGGTCGGCCAGGGTGCTGATCGACGAGCCGGATCTGGTCCGCGACCTGCATGTCGAATTCATCAAGGCAGGTGCGCGCGTCATCACCATCAACACCTATGCGGCAACGCCGGAGCGCCTGGCGCGCGAGGGCGCGGAGGACCTGTTCCGGCCTTTGCAGAAGCGCGGCATCCAACTGGCGACGCAGGCTCGCGACGAAGCGGGCGACACTGCGATCGCCGGTTGCTTGTCGCCTCTCTTCGGCAGCTACGCACCGGCTCTGACCATCTCTTTCGAAGAGACGCTCGACATCTATCGCCGCATCGTCGCCGAACAGGCGGACGGCGTTGACCTGTTTCTCTGCGAGACGATGGCCTCAGCAGAGGAGGCACGCGCGGCCGTCACCGCGGCCTCGGAAAGCGGCAAGCCTGTATGGGTGTCCTGGACGCTCTCCGACCATGGCGCACCGCGCCTGCGCAGCGGCGAAACGATCGCTGCGGCTTCAGCCGCGCTCGGCGACCTGTCGGTCGCCGCCAGGCTGATCAATTGCTGTCGGCCGGAAGCAGTGACCGCCGCAATGTCCGAACTGATCGCGCTTGGCGGGCCTGTCGGCGCCTATGCCAATGGCTTCACCTCGGTCGAAGCGCTGAAACATGGCGGCACGGTCGATGTGCTGCACGCCCGCCACGACCTCGACCCGCAGGCCTATGCCGACCAGGCGATTGGCTGGGTCGAAGCCGGCGCCGGCATCGTCGGCGGCTGCTGCGAGGTTGGCCCGACTCATATCGCTGCATTGCGCGATCGGCTCGAACAGGCCGGCCATCGGATTTCGGGAGTTTCCTGATGCCAAGACCATCGAAGCGCATTACCGCTATCGTTCCGTCGGGCAAGGACGGCTGGGAGGTCCATTCGGCCGCCTGGGCCCGCCAGCAGGCCGGCGAGGACATCATCATGCTGTCGGTCGGCGACCACGACTTCGACACGCCCTCGCAAACGATCGAAGCCTGTGTCAACGCCGTGCGTGGCAGCAATCATCACTATACGCCGCTGCCCGGCCTGCCGCGCCTGCGCAAGGCAATGGCGGCGGCATCCACCGCCTGCACCGGCATCGAGACGGAGCCGGACGAGATCATCGCCACCCAAGGCGGCCAGGCAGCACTTTACGCCGCTGTGCAGACCGTGCTGGATCCTGGCGACCACGCCATCGTTGTTGCGCCTTATTACGCCACCTACCCCAACACCTTCAGCGCCGCCGGCGCGACCTTCACCGTGGTCGAGACGCCAGCGGAGGATGGGTTCCAGCCCCGTGCGGACATGATCCGCGCCGCGCTGAAGCCCAACACCCGCGCCATCCTGATCAACACGCCGAACAACCCGACCGGTGCTGTCTATTCGCGCGAGCGGCTGGAAGAACTCGCCGAAATCTGCAAGGAGCACGATCTCTGGCTGCTGTCCGACGAGGTCTACTGGACGCTCGGTGGCGGCGAACATATCTCGCCGCGTTCGCTGCCCGGCATGGCCGAGCGCACGCTGGTCATCAACTCGATGTCGAAAAGCCACGGCATGACGGGATGGCGCATGGGCTGGCTGACCGGCCCGACAGAGATGATCCGGCTGCTCACCGATCTCAACCTCGTGACGACCTACGGCCTGCCGGCCTTCATCTCGATCGCCTGCGCCGAAGCGCTCGAGAACCACTATGGCGTGAAAGAGATCGCCGACCGCTACGCCGCGCGCCGCGCCCTGATGCTGGAGGCCATACGCGGCATGAACGACGTCACCGTGCACGGCTCGGAAGGCGGCATGTATGTCATGCTCGATATCTCCGCCATCGAGCCCGACGACGAGAAATTCGCCTGGGGCCTGCTCGACAAGGAGAAGGTCGGCGTCATGCCCGGGTCGAGCTTCGGCGAGGCCGCCGCCGGGCACATCCGCATCAGCCTCTGCCAGCCCGAGCCCATCCTCAAGGAAGCCGCGCTTCGCCTGCGCCGCTTCGCCTCCAACTATCGCCGCGAGGCCGCATGACCAAGACTGTTCCGACAAAAGCCCGCGCCGTCATCATCGGCGGCGGCGTCTCCGGCTGCTCGGTCGCCTATCATCTGGCCAAGCTCGGCTGGACCGACATCGTGCTCCTGGAGCGCAAGCAGCTCACCTCAGGCACCACCTGGCATGCGGCCGGCCTGATCGGCCAGTTGCGCGCCTCGCAGAACATGACGCGGCTGGCGAAATACTCAGCCGACCTCTACGTCAAGCTGGAAGCCGAGACCGATGTCGGCACCGGCATGCGCCAGGTCGGCTCGATCACCGTGGCGCTGACCGAGGAGCGCAAGCACGAGATCTATCGGCAGGCCTCGCTTGCCCGCGCCTTCGATGTCGACGTGCGCGAGATTTCGCCGCGCGAGGTCAAGGAGATGTACCCGCATCTCAATGTCTCGGATGTGGTCGGCGCGGTGCACCTGCCGCTCGACGGCCAGTGCGACCCGGCCAACATCGCCATGGCGCTGGCCAAGGGCGCGCGCCAGCGCGGCGCGACAATCATTGAGAACGTCAAGGTCACCAAGGTTCACACCAGGAACGGCCGCGTCTCCGGGGTCTCCTGGGCGCAGGGCGAGGATCAGGGCACGATCGAGACCGACATCGTCGTCAACTGCGCCGGCATGTGGGCGCGCGAGCTTGGGCGGCAGAACGGCGTCACCATTCCGCTGCATGCCTGCGAGCATTTCTATCTCGTCACCGAGCCGATCCCAGGCCTGTCTCGCCTGCCGGTGCTGCGCGTTCCGGACGAGTGCGCCTACTACAAGGAGGATGCCGGCAAGATGATGCTCGGCGCCTTCGAGCCGGTCGCAAAACCCTGGGGCATGAACGGCATCCGCGAGGATTTCTGCTTCGACCAGCTGCCCGAGGACATGGATCATTTCGAGCCGATCCTCGAAATGGGAGTCAACCGCATGCCGATATTGGGCACCGCCGGCATCCATACCTTCTTCAACGGCCCCGAGAGTTTCACGCCCGACGATCGCTACTATCTCGGCGAAGCGCCGGAACTTGCCGGTTACTGGATGGCGACCGGCTACAATTCGATCGGCATCGTGTCGTCCGGCGGCGCCGGCATGGCGCTGGCACAATGGATCAACGACGGCGAGGCGCCCTTCGATCTCTGGGAGGTCGACATCCGCCGCGCCCAGCCCTTCCAGAAGAACCGCCGCTATCTCAAGGAGCGGGTGTCCGAAACGCTCGGCCTGCTCTATGCCGACCATTTCCCCTACCGCCAGATGGCGACCTCGCGCGGCGTGCGGCGGTCGCCGCTGCACGAGCACCTCAAGGCCCGAGGCGCCGTCTTCGGCGAAGTCGCCGGCTGGGAGCGCGCCAACTGGTTCGCACGTGACGGCCAGGAACGCGAATACCGTTATTCCTGGAAGCGGCAGAACTGGTTCGACAACCAGCGCGAGGAGCATCTCGCCGTGCGCAACGGCGTCGGCCTGTTCGACATGACCTCCTTCGGCAAGATTCGTGTGGAGGGCCGCGACGCCTGCGCCTTCCTGCAAAGGCTCTGCGCCAACGACATGGACGTGGCGCCAGGCAGGATCGTCTACACCCAGATGCTCAACCAGCGCGGCGGCATCGAGAGCGACCTCACCGTGACGCGGCTGTCGGAGACGGCCTATTTCCTGGTCGTGCCGGGCGCCACGTTGCGGCGCGACCTTGCCTGGCTGAGAAAGCATGTCGCCGACGAGTTCGTCGTCATCACCGACGTGACCGCCGCCGAAGCCGTGATCTGCGTCATGGGGCCGGAGGCGAGAAAGCTGATCCAGAACGTCAGCCCGAACGATTTCTCAAACGAGGTCAATCCGTTCGGCACCTTCCAGGAGATCGAGATCGGCATGGGGCTGGCCCGCGCCCACCGCGTCACCTATGTCGGCGAGCTTGGCTGGGAACTCTATGTCTCGACCGAGCAGGCCGCCCATGTCTTCGAGGCGATCGCTGAAGCCGGCGCCGATGTCGGCCTGAAGCTCTGCGGTCTGCATACGCTGGATTCCTGCCGCATCGAAAAGGCCTTCCGCCATTTCGGCCACGACATCACCGACGAGGACAATGTGTTGGAGGCCGGCCTGGGCTTCGCGGTGAAGACCAGCAAAGCCGGCTTCATCGGCCGCGATGCCGTGCTCAGGAAGAAGGAAGCCGGCCTGTCACGCCGGCTGGTGCAGTTCCGCCTGAAGGATCCTCAGCCCCTTCTGTTCCACAACGAGGCCATTCTGCGCGACGGCCGGATCGTCGGCCCGATCACCTCAGGCAATTACGGCCACCATCTCGGCGGCGCGATCGGGCTTGGCTACGTGCCGTGCGAGGGCGAGAGCGAGGCGGATGTGCTGGGTTCTTCCTACGAGGTGGAGATCGCAGGAGAACGCTTCGCGGCGGAGGCATCGCTGAAGCCAATGTATGATCCGAAAGCGGAACGGGTGAAGATGTAGCGCGGCGTCTCCTTCTCCCCTTGTGGGAGAAGGTGGATCGGCGCGCAGCGCCGAGACGGATGAGGGGTGTTCCAGCGGAGTGAGACGCTGGCTTTCCCTGGAGCACCCCTCATCCGGCCGCTTCGCGGCCACCTTCTCCCACAACGGGAGAAGGAAAGCCCCGCGCTTCAAAACCTCTCCAACCTCGCCCTCACCTTCCCCAAAAACGCCGTCCTGCTCTTCGGCGTCGACGAATCCATCAGATAATGCGCCAGGAAGAACGTCTTGCAGCGCGTGGCGCACAACGCCCGCAAGCCGCGCAGGATCGTCTTGCGGCCCGGCTGGCCGACGACGACGCTCCACCAGGTCGGCGCGCCGCAGGTGGTGATGACGCCGACCTTGGTGACATGCCGCATCAGCGACGTGATCCGCCCCTTGCCGGCCGGCAGCTTGAAGGCGATGTCCGTCGCCCAGACACGGTCGAACCAGCCCTTCAGCATCGCCGGCAGGCCATACCACCAGGTCGGATAGATGAAGAGGATCGCTTCTGCCCACATAAGAAGATCGAAGTGCGGCTTGAGCGCCGGATCTTCCGGCGCCCGGTCATTGTAGCAGCGCCGCTCCTCGCAGCTCATCACCGGATTGAAATTCTCGGCATAGAGGTCGAGCAGCCGCACGTCCCAGCCTCTTCGCGTCAGCACCTCGACGGCGGTGTCGCGGATCGCCGCGCAGTAGCTTTCGGGCACCGGATGGCAATAGACCACCAGCACGCGCATCAGAATTGATCCATGCTGGCCGCGACCTTTGCCATGAACGCGTTGCGCGTCTCGTCGGTCGAAAGGTTCATCGAATAATGCGCGAGGTAGGAGACTGGAGCGCCGGGCAGAATCGTGGCCCGCAGCATGCGCTTGACGATCTTGCGCGGCGGGTCGCCCATCAGCATGGCGCGAAAGCGGCTGCCGCCATAGGTGGTCACGGCGGCGAGCTTGCGGATGTTGTGCAGCGTCGGCCGTACCTTGCCGTCGATCAGCTTGAACGACACGCCTGGCAGGAAGACGCGATCGAAGAAACCTTTCAGGATCGCCGGATAGCCGTAATTCCAGACCGGGAAGGACAGCACCAGCGCCTCGGCATTTTGCAACCTTTCGATGTAGCCGGCGACGGCATCGGTCGGGCCTCGCGGATCGTGATAGCCGAGGCGCTCGGCACGCGTCAGCCGCGGATCGAAGTCCTCGGCATAGAGATCGCAATCATCAATCATGTGGCCCGCCGCGGTCAGCCGCTCGACGATCGTCCGGTGCAGGCCGGCATTGAAGCTCGTCTCCACCGGATGGGCGTAAAGCACGAGGATGTTCATCAGCCCGCCTCTTGCAGGCCCTTGAACAGGAAGGGCTTGCCCGAGCGATAGTCGTAGCCGGGGTTTTCCCAGGCGATCATCTTGCCAGGATTGAGCAGTCCTTGCGGATCGGTCTCGCGCTTGAAGGCAAGCTGCACATCATCCGTACGCTTCATGCCGCCCTCTTCCAGCGTGTAGCGATGCGGATTGAAGATCCAGCAGCCATTGTTCTCATGAATGCGGATGATCTCGTCGAGCCGCTCTTCCGTCGTGTAGCGCACCAGCGGCAGGCCGGCGGCACCGATCGCGCCGTCGAAGCGGATGAATTCGAGATGCGCCGGCACCTCGTCGCCGAAGCGCTCGACCATCGCCTTGACATGGGCGAGATGATCTGGCGACGGATAGCGCGCCTGCAGGTAGGTGATCGTCGGATCGACCCGGATGGCGCGCAGCGTCGTGTGGTTCCAGGTGAGTTCATAGGCCGGCGGCAATCCTTTGAGATCGGCCTCACGGTCGGCCCGGAACACGATTTCGCCTCTGGTGCTGCGCACGAAAGCGACGAAGGCGTCCATCGCATGCGGCGCGATCATGCACACCACGATGCTCTGCTCGCGCCGGAAGAATTTCTGATGCCGCTTGAAATAGTCGTAAGGAATGGGCGCGGCGATCGGCGTGATCAGCTTGGCCAAGATGCCGTCCTGGACGGCGAGATCATTGCCGAAGCCGGCCGCCTCCATGAAATCGTCGAAGCCGACAATGACGTCGATCCAGTCGTAGGACGCCGTCAGCGGCATCTCGACCTCGGTGATGATGCCGTTGGTGCCATAGGCGTGCATGACCTTGAGCACCTCTTCGCCGGTGAGGTCCATGACGCGCGGCTCGGCTTCCATGGTCACCGTCCGCAGCCGGATGACGTTGCCGAGGTCGCGCAACCCGCCCCAGCGGATCGAGCCGACACCGCCCGAGCCGCCAGCGATAAAGCCGCCGATCGAAGCTGTGTTGTAGGTCGAGGGCGAGAGTCTCAACTCCTGCCCGGAATGCGCCCGCGTCGCCTTGTCGATCTCGGCCAGAACCGCGCCAGGCCCGGTCACCACGCGCCCTGGCCCGATCGCCTTGATAGCGTTCATCTCGGCGAGGTTGAGCACCACGCCGCCCGACAGCGGCATCGCCTGCCCGTAATTGCCGGTGCCGCTGCCGCGCGGCGTCACCGGGACACTGTGCCGGTGACAGGCCGCGAGCACGCGGATCACCTCGTCCTCGCTCTTCGGCGTGACGATGAGATCGCCTTTGACATGATCGAGCTGTGCCTTCAGCACCGGGCTGTACCAGTAGAAGTCGCGGCTCTTCTGCTGGACGATGGCCGGATGGTCGTCGATCTTGATCCCGTCGAGGTCGCGCTTCAGCGCTGCGATATCCATCATCACACCATCAATTCATCGAGTTCGGCATAGTCGGGCAACTGGCGTTCGATCGCCTTGCCCTCGCGCACCACGATGCGATCCGTTTCGGGCCGCGACAGCAATTCGGTCCAGCTCCGTCCCTTGAAGACGATGAAGTCGGCGCTGCCGCCGGCGGCAAGCGTCCCAGCGCCATCGAGCCGCATCACCTCGGCCGGCGTCGCCGCCACCGCCTTCGGCCAGTCGCCGACCGGATGATCGAAATGCAGGATGCGCGTCGCCATGCGGTAGACTTCCAGCATGTCGAGATCGCCATAGGCGTAGAACGGATCGCGCGTGTTGTCGGACGCGACCGCCACCTTGATGCCGCGCGCCTTCATCTCGTGCAGCAGCGTCACGCCGCGCCAGCGCGGTGTCGTTTGGTTGTTGCGGCGGTCCTGCAGATAGAGGTTGCACATCGGCAGCGACACCACGGCGAGCCGCGCCTTTGCCACCTTGTCCAGCGTGTCGAGAACCTCGAGGTCCGGCTGGCGCGCCAGCGAGCAGCAATGGCCGACCAGGATGTTGCCCTCAAAACCGTTCCAAAGCGACGCCTCGGCGATCTTCTTCAGCGAAATCGCCGCGACATCGTCGGTCTCGTCGGCATGGAAGTCGAGGTCGAGCCCGTGCTTGATGGCTTCAGCGAAAACCTGGTCGAGCAGTTCCTCGAGGTCCGGCACCATATAGGTGACGACGCCGAGCACCCCCTTGGCCGCGGCGACGCGCTTGGCCAGCCGTTCGAACCAGGCCTTGTCGCGCACGCCTTCGATGCCGAGCAGGCAGGCGGCCTGCAGGTCGATCCGCCCGCGCCATTTTTCGCGCATCGCCTCGAAAACCGGCCAGGAGATCTCTTCTTGCGGTCGCACGCTGTCGAGATGCGTGCGCACCGCCTTGGTGCCATGCGCATAGGCCGAGCGCAGCGAGAAATCCATACGCCGCGCGACGTCCTCCGCACTCCAGCGCGCCGCGCGGTCGGCGCCGGTGGCGTTGAGCGCGCCCATGAAGGTGCCGTCGGGATTGGGCTTTCGCGGCCAGATATGGCCCTTGTCGATATGAGTGTGGCAATCGACGAAGCACGGCAGCACGATCCGGCCGGCGAGGTCGATCGCGTTGGCTTCTGCCTTCGACCTGGCTTGGGCGACAATACTTGTGATCCTGCCATCCGCGACAGCCAGTTCGGCCAGCGCGAAACCGTCCGCGTCGAACGGCGCTGTAAGCCCGGGCGTCAGCGAACGGTGAAGCCGAACGTTAGCCAAGCGATAAGAACCAGAGGTAGGTATCAAGGTCTGCTCCCAGCTGTCCTAGAGACATCGCGAACAGTTTTTGCACCGCCGCTAAGCTCAAAGGGAACGGCATGGATCCTAGGGTCTGCGCGTCCGCTTCGCTCCCGCTCCGCCCTAGGATGACGAAAGGAAAGGATGCCGCCACCAATCGTAAGCGCCGGAGATACCGGGGCCTCTACCAATCTCCGGCATTGGCGATTTGCATGTGCCTCCCCGTCCTTGGTCATCCACGGGCGGAGCGGGAGCGAAGCGGACGCGTAGACCCGAGGATCCATTCCGTTACGGTCGCAGAAGAATGCAGCGGCGCAAAACTGTTCGCGATGTCTCCGCACGCCTGTTCGGTGTGCCTCCGGTCCAACCAGCCTCACGCCGTTTTCAATCACGCCAACCACCCTAATGCTCCTGCTTGAGCGCGCTCTCGTGCCAGCGGCGCAGGATCAGATGCGACACCAGCGACAGCACCAGGAAGATCAGGATGCCGGTAAGCGAGATCAGGATCAGCGCCGCGAAAAGGCGCGGCGCGTTGAGCCGGTAGCCGGCCTCGATGATGCGCGAGGCGAGCCCCGACGACTGCCCCTGCGCGCCGGCGACGAATTCGGCGACCACGGCGCCGATCAGCGACAGGCCGCCGGCAATCTTCAGCCCGCCGAGGAAATAGGGCATCGCCGCCGGCAGGCGCAGATAGCGCAGTTGCTGCCAGCGCGTCGCGCCATTGAGCTTGAACAGGTCGCGCAGGTTCCGGTCGACCGAGTTCAGCCCGAGCGTGGTGTTCGACAGGATCGGGAAGAAGGCGACGATCCAGGCGCAGAGCAGCAGTTTGACCGTCTGGTTGTTCACATAGATGTTGATCAGCGGGAAGATGGCGACGATCGGCGTCACCTGCAGCACGATGGCGAAGGGGAAGAACGACATCTCCACCCATTTCGACTGTGCGAACAGCACCGCCAGCCCGACGCCGCCGATGACGGCGAGCAAAAGGCTGAGGAAGGTGATCCTGAGCGTCACCAGCAGCGAGGAGAACAACAGGCCGGCATCGCTATGCAGCGTCTGCAGCACCACGCCTGGCCGCGGCAGGATGTATTGCGGGATCTCGTTCCAGACGCAGATGCGATCCCACAGCCAGATCGCCAGCACCATGATCGCCAGTGGCAGCACCCATTTGCCGATGCGCTCAAGACGCTCCTGGCGGGCGCGGCGCGCCTCCTCGGGGTCAAGCTTCAATGCAATGTCGTCAATGGCCGTCATGGTGCGGTCCGGCGGTTGAGTTGATGGCGTCGACCAGCACGTCAGAAGCCTGCCGGCAAAGCGCGGCATAGTCGGGTGAGGTCCGGAACACCTCGTCGCGCGGATAGGGCGCGCTGATGGGGAGCTCGCCGAAAACGCGGCCCGGCCGCGCGGCCATGACGACGACGCGGCTGGACAGGAACACGCTTTCGAAGACGCTGTGGGTGACGAAGACGACGGTGAAGCGCTCGTCCTGCCACAGCTCTAGAAGGTCGTTGTTGAGCTTGAAGCGGGTGATCTCGTCGAGCGCGGCGAAAGGCTCGTCCATCAGGAGGATGCGTGGCTTGGTCACCATGGCCCGCGCGATCGACACCCGCATCTTCATGCCGCCGGAAAGCTCGCGCGGTACGGCATTTTCGAAGCCGGTGAGATGGACCCGCGCCAACATCTCCATCACCGCCGGCGCAGCCTTGGCGCGCGACACGCCCCTGAGCCGCAGCGGCAGCCAGACATTGTCGAAGACGCTCGCCCAAGGCAGCAGCGTCGGCTCCTGGAAGACGAAGCCGATGTTCGAGCGGTCGATCGAACCGCGCCAGTCGAGCTGGCCGGAGGTCGGCGTCGACAGGCCGGCGATCAGCCTGAGCGCCGTCGACTTGCCGCAGCCGGACGGGCCGAGCAGGCTGAGGAAATCGCCTTCGCGGATCGCGAGATCCACCTTGCTAAGCGCCGTCACGCCGTTGGAAAACACCTTGCCGACGTCGCGCAACGAAAGCAGCATCGGGGCCTCGCCCGATGCCGCCGGCGTCTTCGCCACTTTCTCCTGGATCATCTCAGGCAGGCCGCCCTACTTCTTCAGCTCCAGCCCGACGCCCTTGTTGATGAAAGCCAGCGTATAGGCCTTCTTGATGTCGATGCCCGGCTGCGCGACCTTGGCCTTGACCATCTTGTCGTAGAAACTCTGGATGCGCGCGTCGGTCATGGCGCCGATGCCGAGTTTTTCCGAATCGCCGGAATCGACCACGCCGAACTTCTTCAGCTGCTCAATCGAGAAGGCGATCTGCTCATCCGTCATGTCCGGATTGTCCTTCTTGATCATGTCGTTGGCGGCCTTGTTGTCGCCGTAGAGGTAGTTGTACCAGCCCTTGGCCGAGCCATCGACGAAGCACTGCACGACCTCCGGCCGCTTGTCGATCGTGTCCTGCATCACCTCGACGGTCGTCGCATAGGTATCCCAGCCATAATCGGCGAGCAGGAACTGGTTCGGCACGAAGCCCCCGCCTTCTGCACCGCGAAGGGCTCGGACGTGACATAGCCCTGCTGGATCGACTTCTTGTTGGCGATGAACGGCGCCGGATTGAAGGTATAGGGCACGCGCTTCGCCGCATCGAAGCCGAGCTCGGTCACCATCCACTGGAAGAAGGTCTGCGCGCCCTCGTCGCCGAGGATGTACTGGTCGGCGTTCTTCAGGTCCTCCCATTTGTCCAGCCCCTGCCCCGGCTGGGACATGATGACCTGCGGGTCCTTCTGGAAATCGGCGGCGACGACGCGCATCGGAATGCCCTGCTGCACGGCGTCGAAGGCCGACAGCAGATTGCCACCCATGTAGAAATCGATCTTGCCGGCAAGCAGCATTGGCCGGCCGCTGACCTGCGGGCCGCCCTGCATGATGGTGACGTCGAGGCCGCAGGCGGCGTAGGTGCCGTCGGCAACGGCCTGGTAGTAGCCGCCATGCTCCGGCTCGGCCAGCCAGTTGGTGCCGAACGTCACCTTCTCGTTCGCGGCAGCAGCCAGCGTGCCCGCCACCAGCAAGGCGATCGAGCCCGCCAGGATCTTCCCATTTCCGATCATAAACTCACCCTCTCTTGGCCCGGGCGCGCAACGCGCTGGGCTCGACACCATGGATTCAAGAAGCAAGACACATGCCACCGCCTGGGCCGCCTGCTTGCGCGACAGTCATTGCCGAGACCGGACGGGTCATGCCGTACGCGAGGCATCGTGCCTATTTTTTGGACGCCTGTCCATAATCGCCCGGGAGGCATGCACCGCATCTTGAAGGTTTCATGAATCGAGCCTTAGTCTGCGGGCGCACAGGAGAATGCCATGCTGAAATACCTCGCCCCCAAGACCATCAAGCCGCCCTTCGCCCGCTACAGCCACGGCGTTGAAGTACCTGCCGGAAAACGGCTTGTGCTATGCTCTGGTCAGTTGGGCATCGGGGCCGACGACCATGTTCCCGAGGACGCCGGCGCGCAGGCCGAGCTCTGCTTCAAGAACATCGCTGCAATCTTGAGCGAAGCCGGGCTGACCTTGAACGACATTGTGCGCATCAACGCCTTCGTCACCGATCGTGCCCACCTGCAGCCCTATATGGATGTCCGCAACCGGCTCTTTTCCGATCCGGCGCCGGCCTCTACGCTGATGATCGTCTCCGGCTTCGCCCGCCCCGAATTCAAGGTCGAGGTGGAGGTTTTGGCGGCAGGCTAGCGTTGCCCGTAGCCAATAAGCGCATTACACCGACCGGTGCGGACGGCAGAGCAATCGGAGACTAAAGTGGCCAAAAGACGTGTGTGGTGGGGCGATTACCGGACGACCGAATACGCCTCGATCGATGCGGAAGCCACGATCGCCGTGCTGCCGGTGGCAGCGATCGAGCAGCATGGCCCTCACCTTCCGGTCTCGACCGATACCTCGATCATGGTGGGCATGCTGGAGACGGTGATCGCGCGCCTGCCCGACGATCTCGACATCCGCATCCTGCCGGTGCAGGCGGTCGGCAAGTCGAACGAGCATCTGCATGCGCCCGGCACCCTCACCCTGCCGGCGACCACGCTGGTGGATGCCTGGACCGAGCTTGGCCTGTCGATCGCGCGCGCCGGGGTCAGAAAGCTGATCATCGTCAATTCGCATGGCGGCAATGAAGAGATCATGGGCATCATCTCGCGCGAATTGCGTGTACGCGCCAAGATGCTGTCGGTGAAGACGAGTTGGCAGCGCTTCGGCCGCCCGGCCGGCATGTTTACCGAGCTCGAAGACCGTCACGGGATCCATGGCGGCGATGTCGAGACCTCGCTGATGCTGCATTTCCGGCCCGACCTCGTCGACATGGGCAAGGCCGACAATTTCGTCTCCAATGTCGCCCGCGCCGAACAGGAATTCACCCTGCTGCGCCACACTGGCACGCACGCCTTCGCCTGGATCGCCAGCGACCTCAACCCCAACGGCGTGGTCGGCGATGCCTCGATCGCCACCGCCGAGAAAGGTCGGCTCACCGCAGAGCATCAGGCAGACGGTTTTATCAGCCTAGTCAGGGACGTGCGTAAGGCAAAGCTTACCGACTGGCTGTCGTAGCGGGGCGCTCTTCTATCCTTCGATAGCGAGCTCGAAAGGTATCCCTTCGAAAGCATCGGCACCGCGGCCGATGGCTTCGATCGCCGCGATCATCCTGCCGTCCCGCTGAAGCAGCATGTCGGCGACCGCGATCAGCCGCGGATTGGGCGTGGCTGTCGGCGAGAGAAAACGCAGTGTCTGGGCGAGCTCCATCTCGTCGCGCTTCGGCGCCAGCGCCGCGGCGATGATATAGGCCGAGGCGGTCGAGCGGCTGACGCCGGCATAGCAATGCACGACCAGCGGCTTCACGCGGTCCCAGCGATAGGCGAAATCGAGCAAGGCCCGCACATGCTCCTCGCCGGGCATCATCATGCCTTCCTGCGCCACGGCGATGTCGTGCATGACGAGATGCAGATGGTTTTCCGCCAGGATCGAGGCCGGGCGCGTCACCTCCGTGCCCGCGGCAAGCAGGGACAGCAAGCGCTGCGCGCCAGTCCTTGCCACGGTCTCGTCGACCTTCGACAGCGAACAGACATGGATCATTGCTCGGACTCCTTCGGCGCATCCTTACGCCGTGCGGCCCAGGCGGCAAGCGCGCTTTCAAGGCGCCGCCATTCTGGTTCGCTGCCAGGCAGGCCGATGCGCAGGACCCCGGGACGCTCGGCGAAATGCCGGACCAGCACGCCCTGCTCGCCGAGCACCGAGAAAAGGCTGGGGGCCTGGGCAAACGACAAATAGCGGAACAGGCTGGTGCCGCCGGCGACCGGAACATCGAAGCGGCCAAGCAGGACGTCGAGCCGCGCGGCTTCCTCTGCCAGGCGTTGCCGCATGGTGGCCTGCCATGCCGCATCCGACAAGGCGCGGATACCATATTCGAGCGCAGGCCCTGCCACGGCCCAGGGCCCGAGCTGCGCATCCAGCCGTTCGGCCGTCAACGGATCCGTCAGCGCGAAGCCGAGCCGAACACCGGCGAGGCCAAAAAACTTGCCGAACGAGCGCAGCACGACAATGCCGCCCTCGCCGACATCCCCCGCCAGGCTGTGTTCACTCGGGCCGACATCCATGAAGGCCTCGTCGACGACGAGCAGCCCGCCCCTGGCGTGAAGCCGCGCCGCGAGCTCAAGCAGGCGCCACTTGTCGATCACCCGTCCGTCCGGATTGTTGGGATTGACCAGCACCGCGAGGTCCGCCTCGGCCAGCGCGTCGAAGTCGCTGACTTCCGCGACCGCATGGCCGGCGATGGTCGCGGCGCGGGCGTGTTCGGCATAGGTCGGGCCGAGCACCAGCGCCCTGCCGGGCCGTACCAGCGAAGCCACGCGCGGCAGCAGAATCTGCGTGCCGGGCGCCGCCGCAACATGTGCCGCCGATGGCGCGCCATAGGCCGCAGCCGCAATTTCGGCCAATTCGCGCAGTTGTCCTGCCTCCGGCAATCGGGTCAGGGCGGTGGCGGGCAATTCGAAAAGCGGATAGGAGTGCGGGTTGATACCTGTCGAGAGGTCCACGAAAGGTTGTGGCGCATGAGGAAAAAGCGCGCTTGCCCGGCCAAGGCTGCCGCCATGATCAACCGCCGCGATCGCGCCGCTTAGAAGCTTCATGTCTGTCCTGATCGCTTTCCTGTCACTCGCCGTCGAACGCGCCCTCGGCTATCCGGACTGGCTGTTCAATGCCATCGGCCATCCGGTCACCTGGATCGGCAGGCTGATATCCTTTCTCGATCGCCGGCTCAACCGCGCCACGGATTCCGACGAAATCCGTCGCCGCCAGGGTGTGCGGGCGTTGCTCATTATCTTGCTGGTGCCTGGCCTTATCGGCCTTGCGCTGCATGTCCTGCTCTGGCTGATCTTCCCGACGGGTCTGGTCATTGCAGCCGTCCTCGGTTCCGCGCTGCTGTCGCAGAAAAGCCTCGCCGAGCATGTCGAGGAGGTCGCGGATGCGCTGGAGACCGGCGGCCTGACGCTTGGCCGCATCGCCGTTTCGCGCATTGTGGGCCGCGATCCTGAAAAGTTGGACAAGGCAGGCGTCGCCCGCGCGGCGATCGAAAGCCTGGCCGAGAATTTCTCCGACGGCATCGTCGCGCCCGCCTTCTGGACCGGCGTCGGTGGTCTCGCTGGCGGCGCTGCTTACAAGGCCGCCAACACCGCTGATTCGATGATCGGCCACCGCACGCCGAAACACGAAGCCTTCGGCCGTGCGGCCGCCCGCTTCGACGATCTGATCAACCTGCCTGCATCGCGGCTAACCGGCCTGCTGATCGTGCTGGCGGCCTTCCTTGTCCCGGGCGCCGATCCGCGCGCCGCCTGGCAGGTGATGCGGCGCGATGCCAGGAAACACCGCTCGCCCAATGCCGGCTGGCCGGAAGCCGCGATGGCCGGCGCGCTCGGACTGTCCCTCGCCGGACCGCGCAGCTATGGCGGCGAAGTCGTCGAGGACGCTTTCATGGGCGAAGGTGGCCGCCGCGAGGCCGAAAGCACGGACATCCGCCAGGCGTTGAAGCTCTATCGCATGGCGGACTGGCTGCTGCTCGGCCTGTTCGCGGTCGTCTCGGCGATCGTGATCTACCTGAGCATTTCGATCAGCGGCCAAGGCGCCAGCACACCTTAGAACTCGATCCCCTGCTGTGCTTTCACCCCGGCGGAGAAATGGTGCTTGGTCAGCCCCATTTCGGTGACGAGATCGGCCGCCTCGACGAGCAGCGGCTTGGCGTTGCGGCCAGTGACGATGACATGCAGATCGCTCCGGCGTGCCTTCAGCGCCGCGACCACTTTTTCCAGGTCGAGATAATCGTAGCGCAGCGCGATATTGAGCTCGTCGAGCACCACCAGGCTGATCGACGGATCGGCCATCAGCTCCAGCGCCTTGGCCCAGGCGGCTTCGGCGGCGGCGATATCGCGCTTCAGGTCCTGCGTCTCCCAGGTAAACCCCTCGCCCATCGCGTGCCAGACGACGCGGTCGCCGAAGGCTGCGAAGGCGTCCTTCTCGCCGGTGTGCCATTTGCCCTTGATGAACTGGACGACGCCGACGCGCTTGCCATAGCCAAGCATCCTCAACGCAAGGCCGAAGGCGGCCGTGGTCTTGCCCTTGCCCGGCCCGGTGTTGACGATCAGCAGCCCTTTCTCGATCGTCTTGCCGGCCACCTCGGCGTCCTGCACCGCCTTGCGCTTGGCCATCTTGGCGCGATGGCGCTCGGCGTCCCCCTCGTTAATCACCTTGTCTTCGACCATGTCATTTCACCTTGAGCGGCAGCCCCGCCACCATCATCAGCACATTGTCGGCCACCGCCGCGACCTGCTGGTTGAGCCGTCCGGCAGCATCGCGGAAACGGCGCGCCAAAGCGTTGTCGGGCACGATGCCCAATCCGACCTCGTTGGAAACCACGAACCACGGTCCGCGCGGCCGCGACAGCACATCCGCCAACTGCCGGCATTCGGCCTCGACATCATGGTCGGCCAGCATCTGGTTGGTGAGCCACAGCGTCAGGCAATCGATCAGCACCGGCTGGTGATCCGGCAAGGCCTCGATCGCGCCGACCAGGTCGAGCGGCGCATCGACGGTGAGCCAGCCCTCGCCCCGCCGCGACCGATGCAGCGCGATGCGCTCACGCATCTCGTCGTCATAGGCCTGCGCCGTGGCGATGTAGGACCAGGGCGACGGACGGGCGATCGTGAGGCTCTCGGCATGCGAGCTCTTGCCCGAGCGCGCGCCGCCCAAGACGAAGGTTAGTTTGCGATCGGAAGTTTTGTTGCCGCTCGCGGCTGTCGCGCCGGTCATTCCCTGTCTTCGTCCCTAGATGAAATCTTGCGGCAGCCAACGGCTGACGGGGCGCGACTTTAGGCAGAAGCACAACCACCGGCAAACCAATTTCCGCCGTGTCCCGGCGCGATTGCGGCAAGCGTTTCGGCGCTAAGAAGCGGCGATCCGCGCCGCGACCAGCTGCTGCAGCCGCCACAAATGAGCGTCGTGGATGCGGCGCAGCTCGAGATTCTTCACGGTGTTGTAGAGATAGTCGGCGCCCGAGCCCCAGTGGCCGCAGGACGTCGCGAGCCTCTCGACAACATCCTCCTCGGTGAGCGGGCCGGCATAGGTAGTACCCTGCCGGTTGATAACGAAGGCCAGCGCCCGCAACGGACCGGCATCGCTCATCATATTGATCAGGCGCGGATGATAGCTGGTCGGCTTCAGCGTCACCTCGCGCCGCAGCAGCCTGTCGAGCTGCCCGCGCCGGTCGCCATCGCCGAGCCGAAAGGCGACGCCCTTGCATTGTCCGCCACGGTCCAGCGCCATCATCAGGCCCGGGCTTTCCTTGGTGCCGCGCCAACGCGTCATCTTCATGCAGAAGGACCTGTGCCAGCCGCGCAGCAGAGCGACCCGCTCCTCGACATGCTCGATCTCGGGTTTCCAGATCAGGGAGCCGTAGCCAAACAGCCAAAGCGGTTCCTCGGCGGGAAGCTGAGCCTCCAGCATGCGCACCATAGCGTCATAGTCCGCGTCATCCAGATGCGCGGCGTCAGGATCGGGCCCGCTGTCCTCGACAACGCGAAAGCAGCGGGCGACCAGTTCCTCGGTAAGCGACATGGTTCTTGGCAGCATGCGAGTGACCTTAAGGTCCCCGCGCCGGCGCTACAATCCGCGAGGGCCGGCAATTGACAACAGCTTTGCCCGGGTGTCGGCTGTCGCTAGAGCAATTCCAGGAAAAGTGCGCAGCGGTTTTCCGTCCGGAATTGCGCAAAGACAAAGAGCTAGAGCAGCTGCCAGGCTGCTCTAGCAGGAGAAGCCGATGCAGCCCAATCCGAGCGAACGCGATCCTTACAACGGTCTGACCAGCCTACAGCCGACCTTGCCGTCGGCGGCCTATTGGGATGCCGACGCCTACCGGCGCGATCTGGAGGCCATCTGGTACCGAAGCTGGCTGATGGTCTGCCGAGAGGCCGATCTCGCCGAGCCGCTTGCCTTCCGAACGGTACGCATCGGCAGCCAGGAAATCGTCATTCTGCGAGACGAGACCGGTGCCTTGCGCGCCTTCCACAACACCTGCCGGCATCGCGGCTCGCAGCTTTGCCAGGAAAGCGCCGGGCGGCTGAAGGCCAGGCTGCTCACCTGCCCCTACCACGCATGGTCCTATTCGCTGCGCGGCGATCTCGTGCGCGTGCCGTCGAAATCGCTGCCCGAGGGCTTCGACAAGGCCGACTATCCGCTCTATCGCGTGGCGCTCTCGCTCTGGCGCGGCTTCGTCTTCATCAACCTCGCCAAGGAGCCCGAAGGCTCGGCGGAAAGCTCGTTCGATCGCGCCTCCGGCGATCTTTCCAACTGGCCGCTGGAGACGCTCGTCACCGGCCACCGGCTCACCAAGGTGATGAACTGCAACTGGAAGATCTTCTGGGAGAACTTCAACGAGTGCCTACACTGCCCGGGCGTGCACAAGGATCTGTCGCGGCTGGTACCGATCTACGGCCGCGGCCTGATGGCAAGGCATGACGATCCCGAATGGGCGCGCCACGCCGACAATGACGATCCGGAGTTTTCCGGCCGCCTGCGCGCCGGCGCCGAAACCTGGTCGCGCGACGGTCACGTCCATGGCCCGGTCTTCCCGAGCCTGACCCCAGCCGAACGCGCCGCGGGCCAGATCTACGCGACCTCATTGCCCTCGATGTTCATCGTCGGCCATGTCGACTACATGCGCACCGTGCGGCTCGCCCCGCTAGGCCCCGAGCAGACCGAGCTCACCGCCGAATGGCTGTTCGCGCCGGATGCGCTGGGAAACACCGATATCGACAACATCGTCGCCTTCGGCACGCAGGTGCTGGAGGAAGACGCCGCGATCTGCGAGGTCAACCAGAAAGGCCTGCGCTCGATGCGCCACGAAGCCGGCGTGCTGATGCCGGAAGAGTACGAGCTGCACCGCTTTCACGATTGGGTGCGCGAGCGCCACGCGGCGTTCAAAACGCCTTCGGCAGATAGCGCCAGGTGACGAAGCCGCAGAAGGCCGCCAGGATGCCTAGCGTGACGAAAACCGATCCCAGGCCGAAGAAGGTGAGCACCACCGAATAGACGAGCGGCGGCGTCAGCTCGGAGAAATCGAGATAGGTGCGGTAGACTGCCGCCATCTGCGCCCTTTCATACGTGCGCACCGAGCGCATGAAGGCGGTCGAGCCGAGCGCGTCGAGCGCGATGGTGAACAAGGCGCCGAAGAGCAGCAGCGCGGCCGTGAGCAGCGGAGCGGCCTCGCCGATGCCGCCAGCCGCGAACAGCATGGCCGCCATGGCGAAATAGGCGAAGGTCATGACTCGGCGCGCACCGAAGCGCGCGCCGGCCCTGCCCCAGAAGATCGCCACGAACAGAAGTGCGTTGCCGGCCGAGACCAGCAAACCGCCGGCAAGCTTGCCCTCGCCGGTGATCACCATGAACAGCGGGCCGTAGACGAAGAACGTCGTCCAGAAGCAGGAGCGCCCGAAGGCGATCTGCCAGGCAAGTCTCAGCCTCGGCTGCTTCACGAAGCGGCCGATATTGGCAAGTGGATTGGCCGGACGCGACTTGCCCGGCCGGATCGACTGGTTGTCGCTCAACCGATAGAACCAGAACAGGCAAAGCAGCGCGAACGCAAAGACCGCGACCGCGCCATGCGCGGCATAGATGCCGAAATGCGTGTAGAGGAAGATGCCAAGCGTCGGCCCGCCGGTCCAGGCGAACATCGACCAGGCCATGCGCAGCGATTCCGCCTGCATGAAGTCGGTCTTGCGGATGTGGTCCATGATGTAGAGGTTCAGCGTGATCGACAGCGCGCTCGCCCCCATGACGCGGCAGAGCATGCCGGCGATCTGTCCGGGCAGCGTGTGGGTAATGAAGAAGGCGGAGCCGATCGCCAGCAGCACGCAGCCGGCCGTGTAGACCCAGCGCCGCGCGAAGCGGCGGATCAGCATCGGCATGAACAGCGTCACCGAAAGGCCCATCAGCGACACGATGGTGTAGAGGATCGAGACGATCCGCTCATTGTGCAGGATCTCGTAGGCCTGGATCGGGATCACGCTGGAGATCGTGGCGCGGGCGAAGGATTCCACTGCATAGAGCGAGGCGAAGGTGCGCGCATCCGCCGCCCGCAGGGCCGGAAGCCAGATCGGATGGCGCACATGGGTGGACATCGGCCCTCCGGGACGTGAATCACAATGCATGTCGCCCAGAAGTGTGCTGCGGTTCTGGGGCAACGACATGCATCCAAATTTTGCCAAATCTGGCCGGACCAGCCGTCGGCCAGTAGCAGGAAACCGACCCCCGAGGGCCGAAAAGCGAAGCCTGCCAAAGGCTTTCCGCCGCTGGCCTAAAGCGGAATTTCATGGCTGCCATGAAACGCATTGATGGCCGCCTGCTTCTGTCGTCGGCTTGAACCGTGATAGTCGTTTGGCACGACTGAATCGGATTGCCTGACGATGAGCCTTCAAACGACCAGCGAACCCGTTCAGGACGCGCCCAAGCAGGGCCGCATCGCCGCCTTCGACATCCTGCGCGGAGTCGCACTGATCGCGATGGCGAGCTACCACATCACCTGGGACCTCGAAAATTTCGGCTACACTGCGCCAGCCCTCACTGCCTTCGGCTGGTGGAAGCTTTACGCGCGCTGCATTGCCTCGACCTTCCTGTTCCTGGTCGGCGTCAGTCTCTTCCTCGCCCATGGCCGCCAGATCCGCTGGCCCAGCTTCTGGAAGCGCTTCGCCATGGTCGCCGTGGCGGCGATCGCCATCTCGGCTGTCACCTATCTCGTCACGCCGGACGGTTTCATCTTCTTCGGCATCCTGCACGAGATCGCGTTGGCCAGCCTCCTCGGCCTCGCCTTTCTCAGGCTGCCCTGGCTGCTGACGGCAATCGTCGCTGCCGCCGTCATTGCAGCCCCCTACTATCTGCGGTCGGAGTTCTTCGATCATCCGGCGCTGTGGTGGGTTGGCCTTTCCGCCACCAACCCGCGTTCCAACGACTATGTGCCGCTTTTCCCATGGTTCGGCGCCGTGCTTGCCGGCATCGCCGCGGTGAAACTTGCTTCCGCCACAGGCCTGCTTGCCCGGCTAGGGACATGGATACCGGGCCGCTGGTCGAACCCGCTGACCTTCATCGGCCGCCACAGCCTCGCCTTCTACCTCATCCATCAGCCGCTTCTGTTCGGCTCGGTCTGGCTGTTCTCGCAGGTCATGCCCGCCGGCCCCCAGGACAAGGAAGCCGGCTTCCTGCCGGCCTGCCAGGCGCAGTGCGAACAGCAGCGCGACAGCAAGTTCTGTACGAGCTATTGTGGCTGCATGCTGGACACGCTGAAGGGCGAAGGGTCTCTCGACAAGCTCTACGCCAACGACCAGTCCAGCGTCTGGAAATCGCACCTGTCCGATCTTGCGGAAACCTGCACCGCCGCGACCGAGGACCAGATGCAGGGAGGGCAGCAATGACGGGCATCGCAAAGCCCAGACACGGGATCATTCCCTGGCCGCCGGTGATCTATGTCGTGGCGATCGCGGCCAGCGTCGCCCTCGGCATGTTTTATCCGCTGCCCTGGATCGGCGACATCTTTGGCGATCTCCTGTTCGGCGTCGGCTGGGTGGCGCTGTTCGGCGTCGCCATGCTCTGGATCACGGCCATCCGCGCCATGTTCAGGGCCAAGACGACGCTCGACCCCAATGCCGAGCCCGACCATCTGGTGACGTCGGGTCCTTTCGGCATCACCCGCAACCCGATGTATCTCGCCAACACGCTGCTCTTGATCGGCGTCGCCTTCATCACCGGCATCGCCTGGTTCCTGATCTTCGCCTTCCTCGCCGCCTTCGCGACGCAGAAGCTGGCGATCGAGAAGGAGGAAAAGATCCTGGCGGCGAAATTTGGCAAGAAATATCGCGACTATGCAAAAAGGGTGCGGCGCTGGATCTAAGCAAGACAAGATCAGCGGTGCGCTCGGTGTGATGCCATTTCGCTGTAGGGCCATAGTTTCCGGCCGAGATAAAACAGTGCAGGAATGAGCAGCACGATCGCCAACACGACAGCTGGCCCCGCCAACGCAAAACGTGCAGAAGAGATATATCCCTCTTCAAACGCCCGATGCAGCAGGGTGACGCTGACCGGCAGGTTGAAGGCAAGAGCAGTCGCCGTGCCCGGCATGTAGCGACGCATGGCGATTGTGGCGAGGAGGTGCGGAAAGACCACATTGAGCAGCATCGCCAGCGCGTAGCCGGACAGCAAATAGGCGCCCATGCTTTCCTGCCCTTGCAGGGCGGCGAGCAATGCGGCACCGATGGCAAGAGCCGCGAGCACGAGGACGGCGAACCGGAATTCGCGCGCCCCGACAGGACTATGCCAATGCCCCGCCTGCTTCGACCAGGCGGGCAACAGAATTGCTTCCTCCAGATTGTGGACGACGACTGCGGCGGCGAACAGCCAAGCCAGAATTATGAACACGGTTCGATCGACCGCCAGTCCAACGGAAGCAAGCGGTCCCTTCAGGTATTGACGCCCAGTTCAGCCAGCCGCTCCACGCAGGACTCCTCGGCCTGGTCGAGCTCGGCCAGTGTCTCTTCCAGGTCGCGCCGCTTCTGGCGCAGATCCTCGCGCTTTTCCTCGATACGCCGGATCATCAGCTTGAGCTGGCCGACCTCGCCGGGCGGCTCCTTGTACATCTGGATGATCTCGCGGATCTCGTTGATCGAGAAGCCGAGCCTTTTTCCCCGCATGATCTGACGGATGAGATGCCGGTCGGACGGCCGGAATAGCCGCGTGCGGCCGCGTCTCACCGGCTGCACCAACCCCTCGTCCTCGTAAAAACGCAACGTCCGCGTCGACACGTCGAACTCCCGCGTCAGCTCGGTGATCGTATAATATTCCCGCATTCCCACTCCCAAGCCAAGGCATCGCCGCTTTCAGCGTCGCCCTTCCCTACCGTGATACCCATGCAGCGCCGGAATCGGCACCTGACCCCACGGCAACCTCGCACGGCATTTACGTAAAAGTCAATTAACGCCACCGTGTTGATTTAGGGAACTCTAAACCACCACGTCGCCAGTCCGAGGAAGGCAAAGAAGCCGACGCAGTCGGTAACCGTCGTGACGAAGACCGCCGAGGCCACAGCCGGATCGATCTTGAAACGGTCGAGCACCAGCGGGATGAGGATGCCGGCAAGCGCGGCGGCAAACATGTTGATGATCATTGCCGCCGCGATGATGCCACCCAGATTGGGGTCGCGGAACCAAAATCCGGCGACCATGCCGATCAGCACCGCAAAGACCACGCCGTTGATGAAACCGACGCCGAGCTCGCGGCGGATGATGCGCGCGGCGTTGTAGATATCGAGGTCCCTGGTCGCCAGCGCGCGCACGGTTACGGTCATGGTCTGCGAGCCGGCATTGCCGCCCATGCCGGCGACGATCGGCATCAGCACGGCAAGCGCCACGATATGCTCGATCGTGCGGTCGAACAGGCCGATCACCGACGCGGCGAGGAAAGCGGTCAACAGATTGACCAGCAGCCAAGGCACGCGCGAGCGCGATGTGGCGAGCACCGTGTCGGAGAGTTCTTCGTCGCCGACGCCGCCCATGCGCAGAAGGTCTTCTTCCGCCTCCTCCTGGATGACGTCGACCACGTCGTCGATGGTGAGCACGCCGACCAGCCGCCCGTTCTCGTCGACCACGGCGGCGGAGAGCAAATTATACTGCTCGAACTCGCGGGCCGCCTCTTCCTGGTCCATCGTGGCCGGGATCGCATGCAGCGTCTCATGCATGACCTCCTCGACCTTGACCGCGCGTTTGGTGCGCAGGATCTGATCGAGATCGATGGCGCCGACCAGCTTGAAGCTCGGATCGATGACGAAGATCTGGCTGAAGCGCTCGGGCAGGTTCTTGTCCTCGCGCATGTAGTCGATGGTCTGGCCGATCGTCCAGAATGGCGGCACGGCGACGAACTCGGTCTGCATGCGCCGGCCGGCCGTCTCTTCCGGATAGTCGAGCGCTCGGCGCAGCCTGATGCGCTCGGTGAAGGGCAGCTGCGACAGGATCTCGTCCTGGTCTTCCTTCTCGAGGTCCTCGAGAATGTAGACGGCGTCGTCGGAATCGAGCTCCTGCACCGCCTGCGCGATCTGCTCATTCGGCAGATTGTCGACGATATCCATGCGGATCGCTTCGTCGACCTCGGTCAGCGCGGAGAAGTCGAAATCGGAACCGAGCAACTCGACCAGCGCGCGGCGCTGTTCGGGATGAAGCGCCTCCAGCACGTCACCGAGTTCCGACTGGTGCAGGTCGTCGACTTCGCGCTTGAGGGTGATCGTGTCGCGGTCGGCGATCGCCGCGCCGATCTGGGCAAGAAAGGCGGCGCGCACGGCGCCGTCCTCGCCATAGATGTCGGCGTGATGCTCCTCGGCGGGCGCGACGTCGGTCGTCTGTCTGTCCTGGCCTTCCACCAGCGCCTCCCGCATCGAGGAATCCCGAAAATGAGGTCTAGCGCATGACCCCGCAAACCGGAAACCGCTTTCGGAGAAATCCCAGACCTTTGCAGCAGATAGCGCGGCTACAGGATTCGTCTTGATAAGATGTCGCGCTAGAGCCCGGAATAGCCGAAGAAATATCGCGGCAATCCTGCCCACAGAATCGCTCACCTACTCCATGTCGCGGCTGTGACAATACCTCCAGCCGACGCGACAGCGCATGTCGCTGGGGAAAGAGCACCCCTTCCCCGTTGAGGCAGAATTGTCATGACACGGTCCGAAGAGGCCGACGCATGGGTGGAATCGAAAAGGTGAGCGGCAGGCCTTGAACCTCGCGTCGCGGAAAACGGAAGAAACAGCTGGCGAGAAGCGCGTTCGCGTGGTCGTCGCCGAGCGCAATCCTTTCGTCGTTTCGGCGCTGCGCGAGATGCTGGAATGCGACGGCCGCTTCGATCTGCTCGGTGTCGTGCACAGCGGCGCGCAATTCCTGGATATGGCCGCTGCCACACAGTTCGATGTGGCCGTCGTCGGCTGGAAGCTCGCCGACATGGACGGCGCCGATGTGCTGACGGAAGTTCAGAGCCGCGAGCTCGGCGTGCGCATCACGATCTTTTCCAACGACCATGACATCGGCATCCTGAAGCAATGCGTGCGCCTCGGCGCTCAGGGCTATTGCTTCCAGTTCGACGAGCCGCCGGTGATCTTCGAGACGATCCTGGCGGTGGCGCATGGCCGCATCTGCATTCCCTATATCGACATTAACAAGGTCAACGACACGCCCTTGTCCAGGCTTACCGTGCGCGAGCGGGAACTGCTGGCGGTGCTGTCCGACGGCTGGACCAATTTGCAGATCGCCACGCGTACAGGGATTTCCGAGAACACGGTGAAGTACCACCTGAAGAATCTCTACGACAAGCTGGACGTGCGCAATCGCGCCATGGCCGTCGCGCTCTATTCCAGCGAGAAACAACGCACGTCCAAATCGCCTATCGGGTAGGCCAGACGGGTAGGATCACCCCACCCGCAAGTGCCGACAACTTACCCGGCAAGGTGTTGTTGGCGAGCCTCGCCAGGACGAAACTTCCTCCACAATCCAAAACGATCGGAGGAATTTCGCGTATGGCTGGGTTCACGCATCTGTTCATCCCGGGACCCACCAACATTCCGGAGCAAGTCCGGCAGGCCATGAACCTGCCGATGGAGGATATGCGCGCCGCCTCCTTCCCCAACCTGACGCTGCCGCTGTTCGAGGACATCAGACGAGTCTTCAAGAACGAGACCGGCCGCGTCTTCATCTATCCGTCCTCCGGCACTGGCGCCTGGGAAGCGGCGATGACCAACGTGCTCAGCCCCGGTGACAAGGTGCTGATGTCGCGCTTCGGCCAGTTCTCGCATCTGTGGGTCGACATGGCCGAGCGGCTCGGCTTCGAGGTCGAAATCATCGACTGCGAATGGGGCACCGGCGTTCCGCTCGACCTCTATGCGGAGCGGCTGAAGGCCGACAAGGCGCACCGTATCAAGGCGGTGTTCTGCACGCAGAACGAGACCGCGACCGGCGTCACCAGCGACGTCGCCGGCTGCCGCGCCGCGCTCGATGCCACGAACCACCCCGCACTCCTTTTCGTCGATGGCGTGTCCTCGATCGGCTCGATCGATTTCCGCCAGGAGGAATGGGGCGTCGACTGCGCCGTAAGCGGTTCGCAGAAGGGCTTCATGCTGCCCGCCGGCCTCGGCTTCCTCTCGGTCAGCCAGAAGGCGCTTGCCGCCGCGCGGATCGCCACCCACCGGCACTGCTACTTCGCCTTCGAGGACATGATCCGCGCCAACGACGCCGGCTATTTCCCCTACACGCCGGCGACGCAGCTGCTGCGCGGCCTGCGCGCTTCGCTCGACCTCATCGCCGAGGAAGGGCTGGAGAACATCTTCGCCCGCCACCATCGCCTGGCCGAAGGCGTGCGCAAGGCGGTCGACGCCTGGGGCCTGAAGCTTTGCGCCAAGGCGCCGCAATGGCACTCCGACACGGTCAGCGCCATCCTGGTGCCGGAGGGCATCGACAGCGCCAACGTCGTCAAGCGCGCCTACGGCGCCTACCAGACATCGCTTGGCGGCGGCCTCAACAAGGTTGCCGGCAAGGTCTTCCGCATCGGCCATCTCGGCTGGCTGAACGAGGTGATGGTGCTGGCCTCGCTGTCGGCGGCCGAAATGGCGCTGCTCGACTGCGGCGTGCGCCTGGCGCCCGGCTCGGGCGTCGCCGCGGCGATCGAGCACTTCCGCCGCACGGCCGAAATGCCGGTCGCCAAGGCGGCGTGAGGAGCGGACGATGAGCCACACCATCAACCACCTGAAGAAACTCAGGCTGCAGCGCAGCGAACTCGCCGTTCCGGGCTCCAGCCCGGAGATGATCGACAAGGCCGCGAACAGCGCCGCCGACTTCGTCTTCCTCGACATCGAGGATGCGGTCGCGCCACCCGACAAGGAGCGTGCCCGCAAGAACATTATCCAGGCGCTGAACGACATCGACTGGCGCGCCAAGGGCAAGACCGTCTCGGTGCGCATCAACGGCCTCGACACGCATTACATGTACCGCGACGTGGTCGACGTCATGGAACAGGCCGGCGATCGTCTGGACACCATCCTGGTGCCGAAGGTCGGCGTGCCGGCCGATCTCTACATGGTCGAGGCCATGGTCAACCAGATCGAGATGGCCAAGGGCTTCAGGACCCGCGTCGGCCTCGAAGCGCTGATCGAGACGGCGCTCGGCATGGCCAATGTCGAGGCGATCGCCGCCACGCCCGGGCGGCTGGAAGCGATGCATTTCGGCGTCGCTGATTATGCCGCCAGCAACAAGGCGCGCACCGTCAACATCGGCGGCTTGAACCCCGATTATCCCGGCGACCAGTGGCATTTCGCGCTGTCGCGCATGACGGTCGCCTGCCGCGCCTATGGCTTGCGCGCCATCGACGGGCCGTTCGGCGATTTCTCCGATCCGGAAGGCTACAAGGCGGCCGCAAGGCGCGCCGCGGCGCTCGGCATCGAAGGCAAATGGGCGATCCATCCCTCGCAGATCGCCTTGGCCAACGACGTGTTCTCGCCGCCTGAGAAGGAGGTCACGCGCGCCCGCCGCATCCTGGAGGTGCTGAAGGAAGCAGAAGCGGCCGGCAAGGGCGCCGCCGCGCTCGACGGCAAGATGATCGACGCCGCATCGGAGCGCATGGCGCGCAACGTGCTGGTGGTCAGCGAAGCGATCGAGCGCGCCGGCCAAGCCCAAGCTACGCACTGAGAATTACCGGGAGGACAAGATGGACATTCACGAATACCAGGCCAAGGAACTGCTTGCCCGCCATGGCGTGCATGTGCCGCGCGGCGGCCTTGCCTACAGCCCCGAGCAGGCGACCTACCGGGCCAGGGAGATCGGCGGCTCGAAATGGGTCCTGAAGGCGCAGGTTCATTCCGGCGCGCGCGGCAAGGCCGGCGGGATAAAACTCTGCTCGAATGACGAGGAGATCTCCAACGCCGCGGAAGCCATGCTCGGCCGCAAGCTGGTGACCCACCAGACCGGCCCGCGCGGCAAGCTGATCTCGCGCCTCTATCTGGAGGAAGCCGTCGACATCGCGCAGGAGCTCTATCTCGGCTTCGTGCTCGACCGTAAGGAAGAGCGCGTCATGATCGTGGCCTCGGCCGCCGGCGGCATGGAGATCGAGGACATCTCCGAAAAGCAGCCGGATTCGATCATCCGCGCCACCGTCGATCCCGGCGTCGGCATGCAGGGTTTCCAGGCGCGCGAGATCGCCTTCGGCCTCGGGCTCGAAAGCAGCCTGATCGGCAAGGCGACGGAAACCATCCTCGGCTGCTACCAGGTGTTCCGCGACTACGACGCCTCGATGCTGGAGATCAACCCGCTGGTTGTCACCCGCGACGGCAGCCTGGTCGCGCTCGACGCGAAAATGTCGTTCGACGAGAACGCGCTGTTCCGCCGCCCGGAAATCTCCGAACTGCGCGACAAGAGCCAGGAAGACCCGCGCGAGACTTTCGCCAGCGACCGCGGCCTCTCCTATGTCGGGCTCGACGGCAATATCGGCTGCATCATCAACGGCGCAGGCCTCGCCATGGCGACGATGGACATGATCAAGATCGCCGGCGGCGAGCCGGCCAACTTCCTCGACATCGGCGGCGGCGCCTCGCCAGAGCGGGTGGCAAAGTCCTTCCGCGCCGTGCTCGGCGACAAACAAGTCGAGACGATCCTGGTCAACATCTTTGCCGGCATCAACCGCTGCGACTGGGTGGCCGAAGGCGTCATCAAGGCGATTCGCGAGGTCGGCGTCGACGTGCCGCTGGTGGTGAGGCTTTCCGGCACCAAGGTCGAGGAAGGCCGCAGGATCCTGGCCGATTCCGGCGAGGCGGTGATCGTCGCCGACACGCTGGCCGAAGCCGCCGAAAAGGCCGTCGCCGCCTGGCGCGAAGCCACCAAGAAAAAGAAAGCAGCCTAGAGCCGGATGATTTCAGGTCGAATCGACCTGAAATCTGAATCCGTCTCTAAAATCAAACAGATAGAGCATGATGTCGTCCGAAAACCGCTTCACACTTTTCGGCATCATGCTCTAGGGAGGTCGAGAAAATGGCAATCCTGCTCAACCGCAGCACGCGCGTCATCGTGCAAGGCTTCACCGGCAAGATCGGCAGCTTCCATGCCGAAGACATGAAGCGCTACGGTACCAAGCTGGTCGGCGGCGTCACACCCGGCAAGGGCGGCCAGACGCATCTCGGCCTGCCGGTCTTCAACACCGTCAAGGGCGCGGTGCGCGAGACCCGCGCCGAGGCGAGCATCGTCTTCGTGCCGCCGCCCTTCGCCGCCGATTCGATCATGGAGGCGGCGGATGCCGGGATAAAGCTCTGCGTCTGCATCACCGACGGCATCCCCTCGCAGGACATGATGCAGGTCAAGCGCTACATGCGCCGCTACCGCTTCGAGGACCGCATGCGCCTCGTCGGCCCGAACTGCGCCGGCGTCATCACGCCTGGACAGGCGCTGATGGGCATCATGCCGGGCAGCATCTATCTGCCGGGACGCGTCGGCATCGTCGGCCGCTCCGGCACGCTGGGTTACGAGGCCGCCTCGCAGATGAAGGCGCTGGGCATCGGCGTGTCGACCAGCGTCGGCATCGGCGGCGATCCGATCAACGGCTCGTCCTTCAAGGACATATTGCAGCTTTTCGAGCGCGACGACGAGACCGACGCCGTGGTGATGATCGGCGAGATCGGCGGCCCGCAGGAAGCCGAAGCCGCGATCTGGGCGCGCGACAACATGCGCAAACCCCTGATCGCCTATATCGCCGGCCTTTCCGCCCCGAAAGGCCGCCGCATGGGCCACGCCGGCGCCATCATCTCCGCCTTCGGCGAGTCGGCGCAGGAAAAGGTCGAGATCCTCAAGGAAGCCGGCGTCGTCATCGTGCCGACTCCCGCCTCCTTCGGCGAAGTAGTTGCGGACACGCTGGCGCGGACGAAGAAGGCGGCGTAATCAAGCTCGACAGCTCAGGAATACCAGGCGGTGGCGCGGTCTTCATGGCTCGCCGCCGGTTGGCCATCGCGGTTGGCTCGGGTTCGATTTGGTGTTGTGCCCGATTCGAGCAAATCACGAGCGGGCGGAAAAGTCCGCAGATCCATCTGGTAAAATGACAAACTCGAATGAAAGTTCATCCCGTTCATCGCCTCGGCCGTCATCCTTGATGGCAAGGATTTTTGTAGCAGCGAACAGGCCGTTCACGTTTCGCCAGACGATGACTTGTCCAATGTTCGGTGATCTGGTGCGACTCGAAAAATCGTAGGCAGAAGCGTCTCGGATTTCAGAGATTTCAACCGCGCCCCGTGCTAGCGCGATGCTTTCGACGGATGGTTCATCCCGGTATGCATGAATGCTGTGATTGCTGGCTTTCGACCATCTGGTCTCGAACAAGTAAAGGCCTTCGCCGACAGAAAACCGGTGATCGTTGTTGGAGTAGTCGAAAGTCACTGTGCCTCTCAGCCGCCGGTCTCGATAGGCCTCGTCGTTCCCGGCGGGTTCAAGGAACTTTTGCTGATGGCGTGCGTGGTGAGCATCAACGAAGCGTAGCGCCTCGGCTGGCGACATCACCAGAATGCCAACAGAGTCTCGCAACTGCTGATAGCGGCGGAGTAGTCCCCCATCATCGGTGACGAAAATATCGCGGCCGGCCAGCTTATGGCCGACGAGATGGTCGAGATCGGCGAGCTTGTTTGCGTATTTGCCGCTTTCCGGCGTGAGGCCAGGGAATACGATTCCCTTTACCTCAGCCAGCAAAGACTGATGATGACGGGCAACTAAAACGTCGGCGCCATCGAACCGCGATTGATCCCAGCGCGCCACCGTTCCGATGACAGGGATCATCGCTATGTGGTGCATCATCTCGGCGCGGCGCCCATCGTCTCTATCGCGGCCGAAATCAATTTCAACCCTCGTCGTAATAGCCAAGTTCACGGCCCCAGACAGGGCGTAACGCATAAGTTCCCGCAGTTCATCGATCGAGGTAGCTGTTTGGCTACCGCTGTCGAACAGGGCCACGACGCAGTTTGTATCTATGGTGATTTTGGGAGGAGATGGTTGACGCATGTTTTACCGATAGCATGGAACCTAGTCGTGGGCACGGGGCGCCGTTTCGTGCAGCAAAATACCTTAGCCGACCCTCGTAATATCGACCCGCATCAAGGCGTACAGGGCAAGTTTCAGTCACTTCGCTAAAGGTGGATTAATCAGGGATGAAAAATCAAAAAGCCATGCAACCATAGGATTACACGGCTTTTTTGAAAATTTCTGGTGCGGTCGAGAAGACTCGAACTTCCACGGGTTGCCCCACAGCGACCTCAACGCTGCGCGTCTACCAATTCCGCCACGACCGCACGTGGTAGGAGCCGGAACCGTCCGGCCCGGGGCCTGTAGCAAATCGTTTCCGGCGAAACAAGTGCGCTGAGCGGAATATTCGTCGCTCATTTGCACAACGCTCTACGGCCCGGCTTCACACCGGTGAAACTGGACGTTTTGGCCAATTGCCGCCATATGAGAGGAACATCGAGAAAGTTCCATGACAGAACGCAGCCAGATCGCCACGTCGTTCCTGCCCCTGCCCGGCTCGGCGCCGGTGGAATGGGTGATCGAACCCGGCCTCACCTCCTATCCGGACGCGCTGGCCTTCATGGAGGCGCGCGCCGAAGCGATCCGCAGCGGCGCTGCCGGCGAGATGGTCTGGCTGGTCGAGCATCCGCCGCTCTACACCGCCGGAACCAGCGCGCGTGGCGAAGACCTGATCGATCCCGACCGTTTTCCGGTCTTTGCCGCGGGTCGCGGCGGCGAATACACGTACCACGGTCCGGGACAGCGCGTGGCCTATGTCATGCTCGACCTCAAGCGCCGGCGCGAGGATGTGCGCGCCTTCGTTGCGGCGCTCGAGCAATGGATCATCGAAACACTTGCCGCCTTCAACGTGCTCGGCGAGCGGCGCGAGGACCGCGTCGGCGTCTGGGTGGTGCGACCGGATCGGCCGGCCCTGCCCGACGGCTCGCCGGCCGAGGACAAGATCGCGGCAATAGGCATCCGGCTGAGGCGATGGGTGAGCTTCCACGGCATCGCCATCAATGTCGAGCCGGACCTCGGCCATTTCAGCGGCATCGTGCCCTGCGGCGTCTCGGACCATGGCGTGACCAGCCTCGTCGACCTCGGCCTGCCGGTCACGATGGCCGACCTCGACCTGGCGCTGAAAGCCGCTTTCGAGGATGTGTTCGGACCTGCCGCCGTTCCGACCGCGGAGCCAGTTCGGAAGGCCGGCTAAGCCGCTCCGCCTAGGGGTGTGTTGAGATTCAGGTCAGGCCGAGTCGGAGTCGAAGACGGGCGCGAAGCGACCAAACAAGGCGGGTTCCGAGAACCGGAGCGGAGCGTACTTATAGTACGCGAGCACCGGAAGCGCAGGAAGCCGACATTTGTAGGCCGGCCTCACCTGAATATCGACACACCCTACATGAGCTGCGCGGAGGCCCACAGCATCCCATAGCCATGGATGGCGAAGACCGCGAGCAAAGCGCCGGCCATGACCAATCGGTCGAAGGTCTTGATCGGCTTCAGCTCGTGACGCGGCTTCACGCCGCTGCCCACGGTGATCAGGCTGAGGATAGAGAACACCGCGCCGGCGATCAGCAGGAAACTCGGCGAGAAACCGGCCCGCCAGCCAAGCGCGAGAAGCGCGGACAAGAGCAGGAAGGACGCCAGCGCGAGTACCGCCGGGCCGGGGCAGATCTGGCGCAGCACCTGGCCGCCGTCGAATTTCCACACCGGCACCAGATTGGCGATGTTGAACAGCGATGCGCAGCCGGCAAGCGTGGCCAAAAGCGTCGCGGCCAGGCGATGTCCTTCGCTGCCGGCGAGGCCGCTGGCGGCGATCAGCACCGGCACCAGGAAAGCGGAGAAGCCGGCGCCCATCAGCGCCACGAAAGCAACCTCGAAGCGGCTGTCATAGGGCCTGCCGCCGATGGCAATGCCGCCAAGCAGCGGGATGAAGATCATGCGCGCCCGGCGATGTCCCGTCAGGCGGAAGGCGGCCATATGACCGAGCTCGTGCAGGGCGACCACCGAGGTCAGGATCGCGGCCAGCGCCAGCCCGCCGATACTGAGGCCGAAGAACGGCCACAGGATCAGGGCCGAGAGCACGGCGAAACCGATCTGGCTCAGCGGATGCTCGAACCAGCCGCCCTTGCGATAGGTACCGGTTGCCGCCCAGACATCCAGCTTGCGCAGCTCGCGGCGCATGGCGAAGAAGCGGAAAACCAGGAAGGCAACGCCGCGATATCGGTCGGTTTGTGTGAGCGTGACCCGCGTGGCATCCCCCTCCGGCACAAGCGCGGCGGTCTCGCGATAGTCCGCCCAGAACGACGGATCGAGCGCCGTGTCCTCGATGACGGTCATCGAGAAGCGGCTGCCGTCGCTGACATCCTCGAACCGCGACTTGCGTTCGATCGGCCGCCCGTCCCGGCCGTCCCAGGACAATCTGATCAGCGCCGTCCCCTCTTGGTCGAGCGGCTCGGCGGAGAGGATTTCCCCGGACCACCCGGCGTCGCTGCCGAACGGCCACAACGCCTGCCAGAGGCGCTCGCGGTCGGCCTTGATCACGCGGCTGACCGTCACCGTGCGCGACCCGAGCGGCACGGTCATCAAAAGGAAGATCAGTCCGAGATTGCCGGCCACGAGGGTGACCGTGACGAAGACCGACACTTGGCTCCCCTGTCTTGGGCTCCTGTCTGGATGGGCAGCCTACGTCGGCGCGGCCAAGAAAGACTTAACAACAATGGCCGGGCTCTTGCCCGTCCCAGGTTCTTGCCCATCCCGCAAGGGCGGGCCCTCGCCCGCCCGAAACAGCGGCGGCAAGGCCGCCTGATCACATGGCGCCGATCCAGATCGCCATGGAAACGAGAAAGGTGCTCATGCAAACCAGCGAGACGACATCCTGAACCAGATCAGACATAACTCTCTCCGTTGTTAGTATGTTCGTAATTT
This sequence comes from Mesorhizobium sp. M2A.F.Ca.ET.043.05.1.1, assembly GCF_003952445.1. Taxonomy (NCBI): domain Bacteria; kingdom Pseudomonadati; phylum Pseudomonadota; class Alphaproteobacteria; order Hyphomicrobiales; family Phyllobacteriaceae; genus Mesorhizobium; species Mesorhizobium sp. M2A.F.Ca.ET.043.05.1.1. The sequence goes on along the minus strand of NZ_CP034446.1, from coordinate 894,759 downwards.
GTTCTAATTTTGTTCGAATGTCAACGACCGTCGATAGCCCGGCGGAGCAAATTCAGCCGGTCCGTTTGGGCAGGGTTAAGGAAAGGTTAGCGGGCTTGCTGCGCGAGCACACCGCAGGCATTTGCGATTGGCCAACACGCCGATGGCTTCGTCATTCTAGGGCGGAGCAAGGAGCGAAGCGACGCGCGCAGACCCTAGAATCCATTCCGAGAGATTGATGCTTCGCTACGATGCAGAACAAGGCTTCCAGGAGCCGCCCTCTGCCGGTTCTGCGGCGTTGTATTCGTCGGCAGAGGTAACGGAATGGATCCTAGGGTCTTCGCTCCGCTTCGCGGAGCTTCGCCCTTGGATGACGACATTGGGACCTAAAGCGGCACCACCTTGCCCTCGGCCAGCGTCACCCGCCGGTCCATGCGCGAGGCCAGCTCGTGGTTGTGGGTGACGATCAGCGCCGCCAGCCCCGATTGCCGGACCAGCGCTTCGAGCGCGTCGAAGACATAGGAGGCGGTCGTCGGATCGAGATTACCGGTCGGCTCGTCGGCCAGCAGCACCAGCGGCGCATTGGCGACCGCGCGGGCAATGGCGACACGCTGCTGCTCGCCGCCGGAAAGCTCGGCCGGCCGGTGCTGCGCGCGCTTGCCGATCTGCATGTAATCCAGAAGCTGGGCCGCCCGCTCCGACGCCTCCTTGGGAGGAAGCCCCTTGATCAGCTGCGGCATCATGATGTTCTCGAGCGCCGAGAATTCCGGCAGCAGATGATGGAACTGGTAGACGAAACCGATATCGTTGCGGCGGATCGCGGTTCGCTCTTCGTCGGAGAGCCGGCCACAGGCGCGGCCGGCAAGGATCACGTCGCCAGCATCGGGCCGCTCCAGCAGTCCCGCCGTATGCAGCAAGGTCGACTTGCCGGAACCCGATGGCGCGACCAGCGCGACCATCTCGCCGCGCCTGAGCGAAAAGTCGGCGCCGTTCAGAATGGTGAGCTTGCGCGGCCCCTGGACGTAGTGCCGCTCGACGCCCTTCAGCTCGATAATGGCTTCGGCCATCACTCGTACCTCAAGGCTTCGACAGGATCGAGCCGGGCGGCCCGCCAGGCCGGAAACACCGTCGCAATGAAGGACAGGCCCAGCGCCATTATGACGACATAGGTCGTCTCGCGCGGGTCCATCTTCGCCGGCAGCTGGCTGAGGAAATAGAGCTCGGGGTTGAACAGTATCCTGCCGGTCATCCACGAGAAGAACTGGCGGATCGATTCGATGTTGATGCAGATGACGACGCCGAGCAGCACGCCGGCGAGCGTGCCGGTGACCCCGATCGCCGCTCCCGTCATCAGGAAGATGCGCAGGATCGCGCCGCGCGAGGCGCCCATCGTGCGCAGGATGGCGATGTCGTGGCCCTTGTCCTTCACCAGCATGATGAGGCCCGAAATGATGTTGAGCGCCGCCACCAGCACGATCAGCGTGAGAATCATGAACATGACGTTGCGCTCGACCTGCAGCGCCGAGAAGAAGGTCTCGTTGCGCTGGCGCCAGTCGACGAGGTCGACCGGCCGCTGCGCCGCCTGCTCGACCAGCGGCTTCAGCGCATCGACATTGTCGGGATTGTCGACATAGATCTCGATGGTCTGCGCACGCCCGTCCATGTTGAAATAGAGCTGCGCTTCCGAAAACGGCATGTAGACGATCGAGCTGTCATATTCCGACATGCCGACCTCGAAGATCGCCGCCACCTTGTAGCCCTTCATGCGCGGCGTCGTGCCGAGCGGCGTCACGTCGCCGTCCGGTGAGATCAGCGTGATGGTGTCGCCGAGCACCAGCCCGAGGCTTTCCGCCATGCGCTTGCCGATCGCCACGCCCTCGCCGGTGTCGAAACCCTCGAGCGTGCCCTGCTTGATGTTGCTGGAAACGATCGAGATCTTGCCGAGGTCCTCGCCGCGGATGCCGCGCACCAGAGCGCCCGTGCCGCCGCCGACATTGCCTTGCGCCAGTACCTGGCCGTCGATCAGCGGGATGGCATATTTGACGCCTGAGACGCCGTTGATGCGGCTCGCCACCTGGGCGTAATCCTCCAGCGGCGAATCGAGCGGCTGCACGATGAGATGGCCGTTGACCCCGAGGATACGGGTGAGCAGCTCGGCGCGGAAACCATTCATGACCGCCATGACGACGATCAGCGTCGCGACGCCAAGCATGATGCCGAGGAAGGAAATCGAGGCGATGACCGAGATCACCGTCTCCTTGCGCCGCGAGCGCAGATAGCGCCACGCCACCATGCGCTCGAAGCCGGAAAAGGCGCCCGCCCCTGACCTGGCCGCTGTCGCCGCCTCGCTCATGCGGCGATACCCAGGCGTTTCCTGGCCTCGGCGATCGGCAGCGTCTCGCGCTCGCCCGACTTGCGGTTCTTGATCTCGACCTCGCCTGCCGCCACGCCGCGCGGACCGACGATCACCTGCCACGGCAGTCCGATCAGGTCGGCGGTGGCGAACTTGCCGCCCGGCCGCTGGTCGGTGTCGTCATAGAGCACGTCCTTGCCGGCCGAGGTCAGCGCCGCATAAAGCTCGTCGCAGACGCGGTCGCAGTCGGCGTCCCCGACCTTCATGTTGATCAGGCCGATGTCGAAAGGCGCCACCGCTTCCGGCCAGATGATGCCGTTCTCGTCATGGCTCGCCTCGATGATCGCCGCGACCAGCCGCGACGGGCCGATGCCGTAGGAACCGCCGGACGCAAAATGGTCCTTGCCGTCGGGGCCGGTCACCTTGGCGTTCATCGGCTTGGAGTATTTCTCGCCGAAATGGAAGATATGGCCGACCTCGATGCCGCGCGCCGAAAGCCGGTCGCCTTCGGCGACCTTCTCCCAGGCAGCCTCGTCATGCATTTCGTCGGTGGCCGCGTAAGGCGTCGTCCATTTCGTCACGATGCCGCCGATCTCGGCATCGTCGGAGAAGTTGGTGTTCGCGCCCGGCACGTCTAGCGAAAGATAGGCGCGGTCGCAGAACACCTGGCTCTCGCCGGTCTCGGCCAGGATGATGAACTCGTGGCTGAGGTCGCCGCCGATCGGGCCGGTGTCGGCGCGCATCGGGATGGCCTGCAGGCCCATGCGCGTGAACGTCCTGAGATAGGAGACGAACATGCGGTTGTAGGCGGCCCTGGCGCCCTCGAAATCGAGGTCGAAGGAATAGGCGTCCTTCATCAGGAACTCTCTGCTGCGCATGACGCCGAAGCGCGGGCGCACCTCGTCGCGGAACTTCCACTGGATATGGTAGAGATTGAGCGGCAGGTCCTTGTAGGACTTGACGTAGGCGCGGAAGATCTCGGTGACCATCTCTTCGTTGGTCGGACCATAGAGCATGTCGCGATCCTGGCGATCCTTGATGCGCAGCATCTCCTTGCCGTAGTCGTTGTAACGGCCGCTTTCGCGCCAAAGATCCGCCGACTGGATGGTCGGCATCAGGATTTCCAGCGCGCCGGCGCGGTTCTGCTCCTCTCGGATGATCTGGCAAACCTTGTCCAGCACGCGCTTGCCCAATGGCAGCCACGAAAAGCTGCCCTGCCCCTGCTGGCGGATCATGCCCGCGCGCAGCATCAGCCGGTGCGAGACGATCTCGGCCTCGCGGGGGTTTTCTTTGAGAATGGGCAGGAAGTAGCGCGACAAACGCATGGACTGGTCCGTGAATGAAAATGGCGGCGCGGGGGAATCGGCGCAACCGAGGCTGCTTGCCCGGGCTTCATAGCCATTTCATGGCCGAATGGAAACCCGAGTGCCCCAAAGTATCGGGCCTTCTGCTCCTTACCAAAAAGGCGATTTTGGCTGCAAAGTGCCGCAAATGGCTTTTTGATCGATTCACAAGCAAGCCTTGCCGCACTATTGTGCAGTGCAGCACGATATTGCCCGTTTCCGGGCAAAATTCTTCGTGACATTTTCACCTGCCTTGGTCTAGTGTGCGCCGATAACCGAGAGGGCGGAGAAAAATCTGCTCTCCTACGCGGTCAAAGTCTTGGGAGGATGCGATCTAGGCGCGGTAACTCGCTGCCGCCGGACACCGGAAACGGATCGGACGCGTTTAAATTGCAAGGCCTCGTGCCTTGCATTTTTTTTGTGCAATCATCTGCTTAGCCCAACCCTCTGCCAAACAGCTTGACCGTCTTGCGCTCGCGAAAATCGGAAGCCGGCTTCCGATCTCAACCCTTGCGCGCGCATGCTTCGCAATACTTGCGGAGAACTGTGTCCGCGTCAGTGATGGGTATTCGGACTAAAGTCCGGCATGATCTGCATGATGTCGTCGAAGCTGAATCCCAGGCCCATCGTCAGGCCGTAGAGAATACCCATCACGACCACCGTCACGACGGTCGCGCGCAGGAAGGCGCGCCGCATATGCGGCCCGCGCGGCGCGCTGGAAACCGTGCCAAGCGTGACATCCCTGTCGTCGTCCTGCGTGCGCAGGCTGAACGGCAGGACGATGAACAGCACCAGCCACCAGGTGACGAAGAACAGCGCCGCGAACAGGACCCAGTTCATGCCTGCTCCAGCTCGACAAGCGTGCCGAAGAAATCCTTGGGATGCAGGAACAGCACCGGCTTGCCATGCGCGCCGATCTTCGGGTTGCCGTCGCCGAGCACCCGTGCGCCGCTCGCCTTCAAATGGTCGCGCGCGGCCAGGATATCGTCGACCTCGTAGCAGACATGGTGCATGCCGCCCGAAGGGTTTTTCTCGAGAAACGCCGCGATCGGCGAGGCATCGCCCAGCGGCTCCAGCAACTCGATCTTCGTGTTGCCGACATCGACGAACACCACCGTCACGCCATGCTCCGGCAGCGCCTGCGGCGGACTCAATCGCGCGCCCAGCATATCGCGATAGGCGGCCGACGCCGCAGCCAAATCCGGCACGGCAAGCGCGACATGGTTCAGGCGTCCAAGCATAAAGCGCTCCGCTTTTAGGGGAGTAAGGCAGTAAGGCAGTAGGGAAAACAAGATTGAAGAAAGCGAGTACTCGTTCCTCCCTTGCTGCCTTACTGCCTTACTCCCCTATTCCCTTATTCGTCACCGCGTGACGAACACCGTCACCAGCGGCTTCTTGCCCCAGGCCTCGTTGGCGGCGGCGCGCACGGCGCGGCGCACGGCTTCCTGCACCAGGTCAAGGTCTTTTCGGCGCTGGCGCGGAATGGAGTCCACCGCGCCGATTGCCGCATCGAGCATCAGGTCTTCCAGCGTCTCGCCGCTGGCATCCGCCTCGGCCACGCCGATCGCCACCAGGTCGGGATCGCCGGCAAGCTCGTACTTGTCGTCGAGCACGACATTGACCGCGACATGGCCGGCGAACGAGAGCTTGCGGCGGTCGCGTATGCCCATCGCCTGGTCGGTGCCGATCAAGAACCCGTCCTTGTACAGCCGGCCGAACGGCAGCTGGTCGATGATCGTCGCCGGGCCGGGCCAGAGTCTGAGCAGGTCGCCGTCGCGCACCTGCGCCACCTGGCCGATGCCCGACATCGACATCAGCGAGCCCTGCGCCACCAGATGCGCCGCCTCGCCATGCACGGGAACGCCGATCTGCGGCCGCACCCATTCATACATCTTGCGCAATTCGCTGCGGCGCGGATGGCCCGACACATGCACAAGCGCGTCGCCATCCTCGATGATCTTCATGCCGAGGTCGATCAGCCGGTTCTTGATTTCCAGGATCGCCCTCTCGTTGCCGGGAATGGTACGCGAGGAAAACACCACCGTGTCGCCGGCCGTCAGCGCCACCGACTTCATCTCGTCGCGCGACAGCTTTGCCAGCGCGGCGAGCGGCTCGCCCTGGCTGCCGGTGCAGATGATCACCAGGTTCTCGCGCGGGATATAGCCATAATCTTCCTCGGCAATGAACTCCGGCAGGCCGTCCATGTAGCCGAGCTCGCCCGCCACATCGATGACGCGCTTCAACGAGCGGCCGAGCACCAGGCACTGCCGGCCGGCATCGCGCGCCGCCCTGGCGATTGAGACGATGCGCCCGACATTGGAGGAGAAGGTAGTCACCGCGACGCGGCCGTTGGCCTTCTCGATGACGCCCTTGAGGCCTTCGCCCACCGCCACTTCCGACGGCGACTCCCCTTCCCGCAACGCGTTGGTGGAATCGCAGATCAGCGCCAGCACGCCCTTGTCGCCATAGGCGCGGAACCGCGCCTCGTCGGTCTTCGGCCCGATCGTCGGCTCGGGGTCGATCTTCCAGTCGCCGGTATGGATGACAGTGCCGGCCGGCGTGGTGATCGCCAGCGACATTGGCTCGGGAATCGAGTGCGCCACCGGAATGGCCTCGATCTCGAAAGGTCCGATGGTGAATTTCTCGCCGGCCCGGTAGATCGATGCCGGAATCTTCGGCGCGTTCTGCTCGCCCTGCCGCTTGGCTTCGAGCAGGCCTGCGGTGAACGGCGTCATCCAGACCGGCGCCTTGAGCCTCGGCCAGATATCGAGCAGCGCGCCGTAGTGGTCCTCATGCGCGTGGGTGATGACGATGCCGCGCAAGCCGTCGATGTTCTCCTCGATGAAGCGCGTATCGGGCAGGATGAGATCGACGCCGGGATGCGCGCTATCGGGAAAGGTGACGCCGACATCGACGACGATCCATTCGCGCGCATCAGCGGGCCCATAACCATAAAGGGCGAAATTCATGCCGATCTCGCCGACGCCGCCCAGCGGCGCGAAGACGAGTTCGGCGTTTTCTCTATTCGCCATGAATTCTTTCCTTCCTGGCCGTCAGGCCAAGCCGTTGGAGCAATTCCGGGACAACCGTAGTCAATGACTTCGTCCGGAACGGCGCAAAATAAAACTATACCCGGGCCGAGGCGACAGCGCCGAAATGCACGTCGCCCGCCGCGATCGTCAAAACCGATCCTTCATCGTCGCGGATCACGAAACGGCAGTCCTCGTCAATGGTTTCGAAGACGCCGCGCACCACATTGCCGTCAATTCTGACAGCAACCTCGCCGCCGAGCCCCGCCGCGCGGGCAAGCCAGCGCTTTCTGATGGCATCGAGCCCGCGCCCGTCATCCCACATCCGGGCATTCTCGCTCCAGGCATCGGAAAGCGCCAGGAACAGCGTTTCGGCATCGCAATCGGCGCCGAGCGCGCTGAGCGAGGTCGCCGGATAAGGCAAGTCCTCGGGATAAGCCACGACATTGACGCCGATGCCGATGGCGACCGCGAAACGGCCGCCCTCGAGCATCGCCGATTCCAGCAGGATCCCGGCAAGCTTGGCCCCCGAGGCCAGCACGTCGTTCGGCCATTTCAGCTCGAAGCGGTTGCGCCCCTGGCTCGCGCCATCCAAGGCAACAGCGATCCGGCCTTTCGGCACGACGGCGTCGAGCGCGTCGGCCAGCGCCAGCCCCGCGACGAAGCCGAGGGTCGCTGCCAGCCGCAGCTCGCCGCCCGGAACCAGGAGCAGTGTCGCCGCAAGATTGCCTTCCGGCGTCGCCCAGGCGCGGCCACGCCGGCCGCGGCCGCTCTCCTGCTTCTTCGACACGACCCAGAGCTTGCCGGGATCGCCGGCGCGCGCGTGCTCCAGCGCCAGCGCGTTGGTGGAGCCGACGCTGTCATGCGCCTCGAGCCGGAACCCCTCCGACGCCGCGGTTGGAGCCAGCCGAAACGCCATCCCGTCAGAAGAAGGTCTTCGCGGCGGCTTCGGCATAGCTGCCGATCGGTCCGCCGATCAGCACGTAGAACAGCACGAAGGCGCCGCTGACGCCGAGCACCAGGCGCAATTCGCTCGCCATCGGCACGAAGCCGCCGACAGGCTCGTCGAACCACATGATCTTGATGATGCGCAGATAGTAGTAGGCGCCCACCACCGAGGCCAGAACGCCGATGATCGCCAGCGCGTAAAGATGCGCGTTGATGGCGGCGAGGAACACATACCACTTCCCCCAGAAGCCCGCGAGCGGCGGAATGCCGGCCAGCGAGAACATCAGGATGGTGAGGATGGTGGCCATGACGGGGTTGGTGGAGGCGAGACCGGAAAGGTCGCTGATCTGCTCGACATTGCCTTCCTTGCGCCGCATGGCCAAGATGAAGGCGAAGGTGCCGAGCGTCATCACAAGATAGATCAGCATGTAGATGGCGACGCCGCGCACGCCGGCCTGGCTGTTGGCGGCAAGGCCGACCAGCGCGTAGCCCATATGGCCGATCGAGGAATAGGCCATCAGGCGCTTGATGTTGGTCTGGCCGATGGCCGCGAACGCGCCGAGCGCCATCGAGGCGATCGAGATGAAGACGACGATCTGCTGCCAGTCCGAAGCGATCGGCTTGAAGGCGCCCATGGTGACACGCACGATCAGCGCCATCGCCGCCATCTTCGGAGCCGCGGCCAGGAAGGCGGTGATCGGGGTCGGCGCGCCCTCATAGACGTCCGGCGTCCACATGTGGAACGGCACGGCCGAGATCTTGAAGGCGAGGCCAGCGAGCACGAACACCAGGCCGAAGACGAGGCCGAGCTGGCGCTCGCCGCTGCCAAGGGCCGTCGCGATCTCCTGGAAGCCGGTGTTGCCGGTATAGCCATAGACGAGGCTGATGCCGTAGAGCAGCATGCCCGAGGACAGCGCGCCGAGGACGAAATATTTCAGGCCCGCTTCGGTCGAGCGCAAATTGTCGCGGTTGATCGCCGCCAGCACATAGATCGCCAGCGATTGCAGCTCGAGCCCGAGATAAAGCCCGATCATGCCGTTGGCCGAGATCATCAGAAGCATGCCGAGCGTGCAGAGCAGCACCAGGACCGGGAATTCGAACTTGTCGAAATGCTCCTGACGCGCAAAGCGCATCGACATGACCAGCGAAACCGCCGATCCGATCAGCGCCAGCATCTTCATGAAGGCGCCGAAGGCATCCTGCACGAAGGCGCCGCCATAGGCAGCGCCTTGCCCGCCGGAGAAGGCGAGCCAGAGTCCGGCCACCACCAGCACGAGGACCGCCAGGCCGGTCACCGTCATGGTGTTATTGGAGCGCGAATAGGCTCCGATCATCAGGAGCACCAGCGCGCCGACAGCGAGGATCAGTTCCGGCGTCGACAGCGAAAGGCTGGAGAGAAGGTCCGGCGTCATGGTCTATTCCCCAGTCAGTTCGCCGCCGCGGTCTGCGCGGAATTGATGGATGCGGTGACGTTGGTGACGAGCGACTTGACCGATTGGGCCGTCGCATCGAACACCGGCGCCGGATAGACGCCAAAGAAGATGACCAGCACCACCAGCGGGTAGATGATCGCCTTCTCACGCGGCGAAAGATCGAGCAGGTTCTTCAGGCTGTCCTTGGTCAGCGCGCCGAAGATCACCCGGCGATACAGCCAGAGCGCATAGGCCGCCGACAGGATGACGCCGGTCGCGGCGAAGAACGCCACCCAGGTGTTGACCTTGAACACGCCGAGCATGGTCAGGAACTCGCCGATAAAGCCGCTGGTGCCCGGCAGGCCGACATTGGCCATGGTGAAGATCATGAACACGGTGGCGTATTTCGGCATGTTGTTGACGAGGCCGCCATAGGCGTCGATCTCGCGCGTATGCATGCGGTCGTAGATGACGCCGACGCACAGAAACAGCGCGCCAGACACGAGGCCGTGGCTGAGCATCTGGAAGATCGCGCCCTGCACGCCTTCCTGATTCATCGCGAAGATGCCCATGGTCACGAAGCCCATATGGGCGACCGACGAATAGGCGATCAGCTTCTTCATGTCCTCCTGCATCAGCGCCACCAGCGAGGTGTAGATGATGGCGACGACCGAGAGGGTGAACACCAGAGGCGCGAACATCGCCGACGCTTCCGGGAACATCGGCAGCGAGAAGCGCAGGAAGCCGTACCCGCCCATCTTCAAGAGGATGGCCGCCAGGATGACCGAGCCCGCCGTCGGCGCCTCGACGTGGGCATCAGGCAGCCAGGTGTGCACCGGCCACATCGGCATCTTCACCGCGAAGGACGCGAAGAAGGCCAGCCACAGCCAGGTCTGCATGTTGGCCGGGAACTGATGCGTCAGCAGTGTCGGGATGTCCGTGGTGCCCGACTGGAAGAACATCGCCATGATGGCGAGCAGCATCAGCACCGAGCCGGCGAGCGTGTAGAGGAAGAACTTGAACGAGGCATAGACGCGCCGCTTGCCGCCCCACACGCCGATGATGATGAACATCGGGATCAGGCCGGCCTCGAAGAAGACGTAGAACAACACGATGTCGAGCGCGCAGAACACGCCGATCATCAGCGTCTCGAGGATCAGGAAGGCGATCATATAGGCCTTGACCCGCTTCTCGATCGCTTCCCAGGAGGCGAGGATGGAAAGCGGCATCAGGAAGGTCGTCAGGATGACGAACAGCATCGAGATGCCGTCGACGCCAATGTGGTAGGAAATGCCCGAATCCAGCCAGGCGTATTTCTCGACGAACTGGAAGCCGGCCTGCGAATTGTCGAAGCCTTTCCAGATGAACAGCGACACCAGGAAGGTGAAAGTGGTCGTCGCAAGCGCGATGCCGCGGATGTTGCGGCGCGCGTTTTCGCTGTCGTCGCTGATCGGCAGAATGAAGAGAACACCAACCAGCGGCAGGAAGGTGACCAGCGAGAGGATTGGCCAGTCGGTCATCAGAGCATCATCCAGGTGACGAGAGCGGCCACGCCGATCAGCATGGCGAAAGCATAGTGGTAGAGGTAGCCGGTCTGCAGCTTGACGACGCGGTTGGTGACGTCGACGACGCGCGCCGAGATGCCGTCGGGGCCGAACCCGTCGATGATGGTGCCGTCACCGGTCTTCCACAGGAACCTGCCGAGGCGCTTGGCCGGCTGCACGAAAAGGAAGTCGTAGAGCTCGTCAAAGTACCACTTGTTGAGCAGGAAGGCGTAGAGCAGGCGGTGGTTGGCGGCGACGCTGCGACGCAGTTCCGGCGAGCGGATATAGAACTTCCAGGCAACCAGCAGGCCGATCACCATGGCCACGAACGGCGCCAGTTCCACCCAGAGCGGCAGTTCGTGGATCTCGTGCAGGATGTGGTTGTCCGGCAGCGTGAACAGCGACGCCTTCCAGAATTCGGCATAGCCCTCGCCTATGAAAGCGCCATGGAAAATGATGCCCGCGAACAGCGCGCCAGCCGCCAGCACATAGAGCGGCACCAGCATCACCGGCGGCGATTCATGGACATGGTGCATGACCTCGTGGCTGGCGCGCGGCTCGCCGTGGAAGGTCATGAAAATCAGGCGCCACGAATAGAAGCTTGTGAAGCAGGCGGCGACGACCAGCAGGATGAAGGCAAAGCCGGCGACCGCATTGTGGCTGGCGAAGGAGGTCGCGATTATGGCGTCCTTCGAGAAGAAGCCGGCGGTGCCGATCACCGTTGCCGGAACACCCACGCCGGTCAGCGCCAGCGTGCCGACAATCATCATCCAGTAGGTGGTCGGGATCAGCTTGCGCAGCCCGCCCATCTTGCGCATGTCCTGCTCGTCGGACACCGCGTGGATGACCGAGCCGGAGCCGAGGAACAGCAGCGCCTTGAAGAAGGCGTGCGTGAACAGATGGAAGATCGCCGCGCCATAGGCGCCGACGCCGAGCGCCACGAACATATAGCCCAGCTGCGAGCAGGTCGAATAGGCGATGACGCGCTTGATGTCGTTCTGGACGAGACCGACGGTCGCCGCGAAGAAGGCGGTGAAGGCCCCGATGAAGGTGACGACGGTCAGCGCGGAATGCGACAGCTCGAACAGCGGCGAAAGCCTGGCCAGCATGAACACGCCGGCGGTCACCATGGTCGCCGCGTGGATGAGCGCCGAGACCGGCGTCGGGCCTTCCATGGCGTCCGGCAGCCAGGTGTGCAGCGGCACCTGCGCCGACTTGCCCATGGCGCCCATGAAGAGCAGCAGGCAGACCACGGTCAGCGCCGTCTGCTTGTCGAGCGCATGGCCGAGGAAAGTCAGCACGGCGGCGCCGGCAGGCGCGCCCTCGGCCGGCAGGAATGACGCCGCATTGGCAAACACTGTGCTCAGATTGACCGAGCCGAACAGCACGAACACGCCGAAGATGCCGAGCGCGAAGCCGAAGTCGCCGACACGGTTGACGACGAAGGCCTTGATGGCGGCGGCGTTGGCCGACGGCTTCTTGTACCAGAAGCCGATCAGCAGGTAGGAGGCGAGACCGACGCCTTCCCAGCCGAAGAACATCTGGATCAGGTTGTCGGCGGTCACCAGCATCAGCATCGCGAAGGTGAACAGCGACAGATAGGCGAAGAAGCGCGGCCGGTTCGGATCGTGGTGCATGTAGCCGATCGAATAGATGTGAACCAGCGCCGACACCGTGTTGACGACGACCAGCATCACCACCGTCAGCGTGTCGATCCTGAGCGCCCAGGAAGCGTCGATGCCGCCCGACTGGATCCAGCGCAGCACCGGCACGGTGAACACCTCGCCATGCCCGAAGCCGACGGTGAAGAAGGCGATCCAGGACAGGATAGCCGCGATCACCAGGAAGCCGGACGTGATGTATTCGGAAGCCTTGGCGCCGAGCGAATTGCCGAACAGGCCGACAATCAGGAAGCCGAGCAGCGGAAGGAAGACGATAGCCTGATACATGGTGGTTCCCGTCAACCCTTCATCGCGCTCACGTCTTCGACCGCGATCGAGCCGCGGTTGCGGAAGAAGACGACAAGAATGGCAAGACCGATCGCGGCTTCAGCGGCCGCGACCGTCAGCACGAACAGGGCGAACACCTGTCCGACGAGGTCATGCAGCGCCGCCGAGAACGCGACGAAATTGATGTTGACCGCGAGCAGGATGAGCTCGACCGACATCAAGATGACGATGATGTTGCGGCGGTTCAGGAAGATGCCGAACACGCCGAGCGTGAACAGGATCGCCGATACGGTCAGGTAATGTGCAATGCCGACGACCATCTCAGATGCCCTCGCCCGTTTTGACCTTGCGGATTTCCATGCCCGTCGCCGGCGTGCGTCCGACCTGCGCGGCGATCGACTGCCGCTTGACGCCCGGCTTGTGGCGCAACGTCAGCACGATGGCGCCGATCATGGCGACCAGCAGCACCAGGCCGGAAATCTGGAAATAATAGAGGTAGTCCGTATAGAGGATGTCGCCGAGCGCCGCCGTGTTGGAACGCGTGGCGAGGTCCGGCGTCGCCTTGGCTACCGTCGAGGCCAGCTGCGGCGCGAATGTGTAGCCGCCGAGCACGATGATCAGCTCCGCCGCCAGGATCAGCCCGACCAGTGCGCCGATCGGCGCATATTGCAGTGCGCCCTGCTTCATCTCGGCGAAGTCGACGTCGAGCATCATGACGACGAACAGGAACAGCACCATCACCGCGCCGACATAGACGACGAGCAGGATCATCGCCAGGAACTCGGCGCCGGTCAGCATGAACAGGCCTGCGGCGTTGAAGAAGGTGAGGATCAGGAAGAGCACCGAATGCACGGGGTTGCGCGACGAAATGACCATGAAGGCCGACGCCACGGCAATAAAGGCGAAGAGGTAGAAAAAGGCCGCCTCTAGTCCACTCAGCATGGGTTCCCCCGGGTTCCAAATTTCGACTCCGACCCGCCTCCGGTTCGAAACCGCGTGTTCCTTAGACGGACGACGTTGCGCCGTCCACTTTCTTGTTCCTTCTCCCTGTTTACGGGGAGAAGGTGGCCCGAAGGGCCGGATGAGGGGTAACGCCAAGTTTCCAGAAGCTGGCGCCGCCCTCATCTGCCTGCCGGCATCTTCTCCCCGTGAACGGGCAGAAGCACGCTAATCACCTATAAGGCGAGTCCAGCGCGATGTTGCGCGCCAGCTCCCGCTCCCAGCGATCGCCGTTCGCGAGCAGCTTTTCCTTGTTGTAGTAAAGCTCCTCGCGCGTCTCGGTCGCGAACTCGAAATTCGGCCCCTCGACGATGGCGTCGACAGGGCAGGCTTCCTGGCAGAAGCCGCAATAGATGCACTTCACCATGTCGATGTCGTAGCGCACGGTGCGGCGCGTGCCGTCGTTGCGGCGCGGGCCGGCCTCGATGGTGATGGCCTGCGCCGGGCAGATCGCTTCGCACAGCTTGCAGGCGATGCAGCGTTCCTCGCCGTTCGGATAACGGCGCAGCGCATGTTCGCCGCGGAAGCGCGGGCTGGTCGGCCCCTTCTCGTGCGGATAGTTGATCGTCTCCTTCGGCGCGAAGAACTGGCGCATCGACAGGAAGAAGGCGCTGACGAAATCCTTCAGCAGCAGCGATTTTGCGGCCTGGGCCAGAGCGGACATCACGCAAACCCCGTGATCTTGAGGAAGGCCGCGGTGGCCACGACCATGAACAGCGAGATCGGCAGGAAGACCTTCCAGCCCAGCCGCATCAGCTGGTCGTAGCGGTAGCGCGGCACGAAAGCCTTCACCATCGAGAACATGAAGAACATCAGGCAGATCTTCAGCACGAACCAGATCACCCCCGGTATCCAGGTGAAGGGCGCGAAATTGAACGGCGGCAGCCAGCCGCCGAGGAACAGGATGGTCGCCAGCGCGCACATCAGGACGACGGCGACATACTCGCCGAGGAAGAAGAGCAGGAACGGTGTCGACGAATATTCGACCATATGTCCGGCGACGAGTTCCGATTCCGCCTCCACCAGGTCGAAAGGCGGGCGGTTGGTCTCGGCAAGCGCGGAGATGAAGAACACCACGAACATCGGCAGCAGCGACAGCCAATGCCAGTCGAGGAAGGTGTTGGGCAGGCCGAGCCTGGTGCCGAGCCCGTCCTGCTGCGACAGCACGATGTCGGAGAGGTTGAGCGATCCCACGCAGAGCAGCACGGTGACGATGACGAAGCCGATCGAGACTTCGTAGGACACCATCTGCGCGGCCGAGCGCAGCGCGCCGAGGAACGGGTATTTCGAGTTGGACGCCCAGCCACCCATGATCACGCCATAGACCTCGAGCGAGGAGATGGCGAAGACATAGAGGATGCCGACATTGATGTTGGCGATCGCCCAGCCGTTATTGACCGGAATGACCGCCCAGGCCGAGATCGCCAGCACAGCCGACACCAGCGGCGCCAGCAGGAACACGCCCTTGTTGGCGCCCGATGGAATCACCGGCTCCTTGAAGACGAATTTCAAAAGGTCTGCAAAGGCTTGCAGCGTGCCCCACGGACCGACGACGTTCGGACCGCGACGCAATTGCACCGCCGCCCAGATCTTGCGGTCGGCATAGAGCAGGTAGGCGACGCCGATCAAAAGCACGACGATCAGCACGACCGACTTCAGAAGGATCAGCAGCGCCGGCAGCACGTAAATCGAGAGGAAAGTGTCCATGCTTATTCCGCCGCCTGCTTGAAGCCGCTCTTGGCCAGCGCCGAGCATTCAGCCATCACGGCCGACGCCCGCGCGATCTGGTTGGTCAGGTAGAAGTCCTTCACCGACGAGGTGAAGGTGCCCTTGTTTAGCCGGCCGCCGAGCTTCGCCACCTTGGCGATATCGTCGGCGCTGCCGGCCTGCACCTGGTCGATGCGGGCGAGATGCGGGAATTCGCCATAGAGCTTGGCGCGCAGCTGCGCCAGCGAATCGAAAGGCAGCTTCTTGCCAAGCACGTCGGAAAGCGCCCGCAGAATAGCCCAGTCCTCGCGCGCCTCGCCGGGAGCGAAGCCGGCGCGGTTGGTCTGCTGCACACGGCCTTCCGTGTTCACATAGGTGCCGGACTTTTCGGTGTAGGCGGCAGCCGGCAGGATGACATTGGCGCGGTGCGCGCCGGCATCGCCATGCGTGCCGATATAGACGACGAAGGCGCCGCCGGTCTTGGCCATGTCGATTTCGTCGGCGCCGAGCAGGAAGAGCACATCGGTGTCGCCCAGCATGCCGGCCACGTCCTTGCCGCCCTCGCCCGGCACGAAGCCGACATCGAGGCCGCCGACGCGCGCAGCGGCGTTGTGCAGCACCGCAAAACCGTTCCATTGGGGCGTCACCGCGTTGACGGCGGTGGCGAGCTTCGCCGCCTGGCCGAGCACCGCCGCGCCATCCGTGCGCGCCAGCGCGCCCTGGCCAACGATGATCAGCGGCTGCGTGGCCTTGCTCAGCACCTCGAAGAACTTGCCGTTGCCGTCGGCGAGATCCTTCAGCGATTCCGGCCCGGCGCCGATAAGCTCGTAATCGTAGCGTGTGTCGCCGATCTCGCCGATCACGCCGACCGGCAGGTTGCCGACGCGCCAACGCTTGCGGATGCGGGCATTGAGCACCGAAGCCTCGAAGCGCGGATTGGCGCCGATGATCAGCACCGCATCGGCCTGCTCGATGCCTTCGATGGTGGGGTTGAAGATGTAGCTGGCGCGGCCGAGCGACGGATCGAGGGCGGCGCCATCCTGGCGGCAGTCGATGTTCTTCGAGCCGAGCGCGTTCATCAGAAGCTTCAGCGCGTAAATTTCCTCGATCGCCGCGAGATCGCCGGCGATCGCGCCGATCCGCTCGGGCGCCGTCTTGCCCACCTCGTCCTTGATCGCCGCGAAGGCTTCCGCCCAGCTTGCCGGAGCGAGCTTGCCGTTCTTGCGCACATAGGGGCGGTCGAGGCGCTGCGTGCGCAGGCCGTCCCAGATGAAGCGGGTCTTGTCGGAGATCCACTCCTCGTTCACCGCCTCGTTGACGCGCGGCAGGATGCGCATCACTTCACGGCCTCGGGAGTCCACGCGGATCGCCGAGCCGACTGCATCCATGACGTCGATCGATTCCGTCTTGGTCAGTTCCCAGGGCCGCGCCTGGAAGGCGAACGGCTTGGAGGTCAGCGCGCCGACCGGGCACAGATCGATGACATTGCCCTGCAGCTCCGACGTCATCGCCTGTTCGAGATAGGTGGTGATCTCGGCATCCTCGCCGCGGCCGATGAGGCCGAGCTCGGAGATGCCGGCGACTTCGGTGGTGAAGCGGACGCAGCGCGTGCAGTGGATGCAGCGGTTCATCACCGTCTTGACCAGCGGGCCGATATACTTGTCTTCGACCGCGCGCTTGTTCTCGTGATAGCGGGAGGAATCGACGCCGAACGCCATCGCCTGGTCCTGCAGGTCGCACTCGCCGCCCTGATCGCAGATCGGGCAATCGAGCGGATGGTTGATCAGCAGGAACTCCATCACGCCTTCACGGGCCTTCTTGACCATCGGCGTGTTGGTGAAGATTTCCGGCGGCTCGCCATTCGGGCCGGGGCGCAGGTCGCGCACGCCCATGGCGCAGGAGGCCTGCGGCTTGGGCGGGCCGCCCTTCACCTCGATCAGGCACATGCGGCAATTGCCGGCGATCGACAGCCGCTCATGGAAGCAGAAGCGCGGCACTTCCGCGCCGGCGTCCTCGGCCGCCTGCAGCAGCGTGTAATGGTCGGGTACCGTGATCTCTTTCCCGTCGACCTTTAGCTTTGCCATTCGCCTCAAACCTCTGCGGATATCCGCAATCCATCTTCCGGGCGCGGTCTGCACCGCGCCCGGCTTTTCAAATCACTTCGCGGCGAGCGCCGCCGCCTGCGCAGTCCAGTCGTCGCGGCCTATGCGGCCGGCGAGCGACAGATAATCTTCCACCCAGGCTATCTCTTGCGACGTCCAGGCCGCGATCTGCTCATAGGTCCAGATGCCGAGACCGTTGAGCACCTTCTCAAGCTTCGGTCCGATACCCGAAATCGCCTTCAGGTCCGACGGCTTCGCCGGCTTGTCGACGGCCTTCGGTTGCCTGAAATCCTCGGGCATCAATGCGGCCGCTGCCGGCTGGGCGACAATATCGGCTCCGGTCGTGTCGAGAGCCTTCTCGGTCGCGTTCACCGCGATATCGGTCACGTCCCTGGCAAAGGTCTGCGCCTCGGCGATCAGCGTCTCGGTCGCCTTGCGCGCCTTGGACGCATTGGCGGCCGCTTCGCTCTGCGCCTCGAGATCGTCGAGGAAAGGCTGGAACATGCGCTGCGAAGCTTCCAGCGCGCCGGTGAAGGCGCCCATCCACATGCCGACGGCATGGTTGGCAAAACCGATGCCGAGCGCCGACATCGCCGCCGCGCCCGCGACCGGATGCGCCAGAAGGTTGACGGCGCTGGCCATCTCCTTCGGCATCATCTTGGTCAGATCCTGGTTCATCTTCTCGAGCTGGTCCAAATCAGGCATGAACGGATAGGGTATCGAATACGGCGCCATTGAGTTCTCCTGGTCGTTTCTTCGTATGCCCCGCCCCTGCTTTCCGTGTCGGGCTTGCGCCCTTATTTCGAAGTCTTATTCCGCTGCCACCATCACCGGCTCGACCCGGTGCGCGTTGCGCGAAAACTCGTCGATGCGGCGTTCCACCTCGCCGCGGAAATGCCGCATCAGGCCCTGGATCGGCCAGGCCGCCGCGTCGCCCAGCGCGCAGATCGTGTGTCCCTCGACCTGCTTGGTGACGTCGAGCAGCATGTCGATCTCGCGCTTCTGCGCTTCGCCACGCACCAGCCGCTCCATCACCCGCCACATCCAGCCGGTGCCTTCGCGGCACGGCGTGCACTGTCCGCAGCTTTCATGCTTGTAGAAGTAGGAGAGCCTGGCGATCGCCTTCACGACATCCGTCGACTTGTCCATGACGATGACGGCCGCTGTGCCGAGGCCGGATTTGAGATCGCGAAGCGCGTCGAAATCCATCGGCGCGTCCATGATCTGCTCGGCCGGCACCAGCGGCACCGAAGCGCCGCCCGGAATGACCGCCAGCAGATTGTCCCAGCCGCCGCGGATGCCGCCGCAATGCGTCTCGATCAGTTCGCGGAACGGGATCGACATCGCCTCTTCGAAGGTGCACGGGTTGTTGACGTGGCCGGAGACGCAGAACAGCTTGGTGCCGGCATTGTTCGGCCGGCCGAAGGACGAGAACCAGGCCGCGCCCCGGCGCAGGATGGTCGGCGCCACCGCGATCGATTCGACATTGTTGACGGTGGTCGGGCAGCCATAGAGGCCGACATTGGCCGGGAATGGCGGCTTCAGCCGCGGCTGGCCCTTCTTGCCTTCGAGGCTTTCGAGCAGCGCCGTCTCCTCGCCGCAGATATAGGCGCCGGCGCCGTGATGCATATAGACGTCGAAGTCGTACCCGGACGTGTTGTTCTTGCCGATCAGCTTGGCCGCGTAAGCCTCGTCGATGGCGCGCTGCAGTGCCTCGCGCTCGCGGATGAACTCGCCGCGCACATAGATGTAGGCCGCGACCGCGCCCATGGCAAAGCCGGCAACCAGCGCGCCCTCGACCAGCGTGTGCGGGTCGTTGCGCAGGATGTCGCGGTCCTTGCAGGTGCCGGGTTCGGATTCGTCGGCATTGATGACGAGATAGCTCGGACGGCCGTCGCTCTGCTTGGGCATGAAGGACCACTTCAGCCCGGTCGGGAAGCCGGCGCCGCCGCGGCCGCGCAACCCGCTAGCCTTCATCTCATTGACGATCCAGTCGCGGCCCTTGGCGATCAGACCGGGCGTATCGTCCCAGATGCCGCGCGACTGGGCGCCGGCCAGCGACTTGTCGAAGAGGCCGTAGATGTTGGTGAAGATGCGGTCTTTGTCCTGAAGCATTTGTCGTCCCTCAGACCGGCTTCTTGCCGAAGACGCGGATGTATTCGGCGACGCCGCCCTTGGCGAGCGCCTTGGCCTGCTTCACCCAGTCGTCGCGCTCGACGCGGCCGCGGAAATTGAGATAGCCGTCGACCCATTCGCGCTCGGCCTTCTTCCAGGCGGCGACCTGAGCGAAGGTGTAGATGCCCAGCGAATGCAGGGTCGCTTCGATCTTCGGACCGACGCCGGAGATCAGCTTGAGGTCGTCGACCGTCGCCGGACGCTCGATGCCGGCCGGCCGGTTCTTGTCCTCCAGCGAAGGTTTTTCCGTCTTGGCGACCGGCTGCTTGGTTTCCGGCGCCTTGAAGGCGGCAGCCGGCTCTGCCTTGTTCTTGGGCCCGCTGCGCGGCTTGGAAACGGCCTCGACTTCCGGAGAAGCCTGATTGGCATTGGCGGCCGAATGGCGCGGCGCCCTCACGCTGGCCGCCTTCTCGGTGGCCGGAGCAACCTTGACCGGCGACGGCGTCGCCAAGGCCGGGCTGGTCTCGGGCGCATCGGTCTTCGGCTTGCTGGATTTGGACGGCGCAACCGGGCCCGAGGCGGCCGAAGCAGCGGGAGCCGGGGCCGCGGCAGGCACCACCTGCGAGACGACGGCGGCAGAGGCAGCAGCCGGCGCCGCGGCGGCGGCGTCCTTGGCAGCCTTTGCGGCCGCCTTGGCTTCCTTGTCACGCGTCGACTTCAGGATCGCCTTTTCGCTGGTAAGCGTCTTCAAACCATCGGCCGGCTCGGAGCCATGGCGGCCGTTCTGCGGCCCCGGCTTGACCTCGGCGCCCTTGCCGACGTCGTAGAGATCGATGATCTCGGCCAGCCGCTCAGGCGTCAGGTCCTCGAAAGTGTCCTTGAAGATCATGACCATCGGCGCGTTGACGCAGGCGCCGAGGCATTCGACCTCCTCCCACGACAGCGTACCCTTGTCGTTGGTGTGGAACTGGTCGTGATGGATCTTCGAGCGGCACACATCCATCAGCGCTTCCGAGCCGCGCAGCATGCAGGGCGTGGTGCCGCAGACCTGGATATGCGCGCGCGTGCCGACCGGATTGAGCTGGTACTGCGTGTAGAAGGTCGCGACCTCGAGACCACGGATGCGCGGCATGCCGAGCATGTCCGAAATCGTCTCGATCGCCGCCTTTGTGACCCAGCCTTCCTGCTCCTGCGCGATCATCAGCAGCGGGATAATGGCCGACTGTTCGCGCCCCTTCGGGTATTTGGCGATCCACTGCTCAGCCGCCGCCGCATTCGCCTCGTTGAAGGCGAAGGTGGCTGGCTGGACGCTGGCATCTGCGAGACGACGAACTGACATTTTAGCGATCGACCTCACCAAACACGATGTCGAGGGAGCCAAGCACGGCGGTGACGTCGGCCAGCATGTGGCCGCGGCACAGGAAATCCATGGCTTGCAGATGCGCGAAACCGGGCGCGCGCAGCTTGCAGCGATAGGGCTTGTTGGTGCCGTCGGAGACCAGATAAACGCCGAATTCGCCCTTGGGCGCCTCGACGGCCGCATAGACCTCGCCGGCCGGCACGCGGTAGCCCTCGGTATAAAGCTTGAAGTGGTGGATCAGCGCTTCCATCGAGCGCTTCATTGCGGCGCGCTTCGGCGGCACGACCTTGCCGTCGAGGTTCGACACCGGGCCGGCGCTTTCCTTGCCGAGCAGCAGATCGACGCACTGGCGCATGATCTTGGCCGACTGGCGCATCTCTTCCATGCGCACAAGATAACGGTCGTAGCAGTCGCCGTTCTTGCCGACCGGGATGTCGAAATCCATCTCGGAATAGCATTCATAAGGCTGCGATTTGCGCAGGTCCCAGGCGGCGCCCGAACCGCGCACCATCACGCCCGAAAAACCCCAGGCCCAGGCGTCGGCCAGCGAAACGGTGCCGATATCGACATTACGCTGCTTGAAGATGCGGTTGCCGGTGAGCAGCGCGTCGAGGTCGTCGATCGACTTCAGGAACGGGTCGATCCACTTGCCGATATCCTCGACCAGCTTCTGCGGCAGATCCTGGTGCACGCCGCCCGGCCGGAAATAGGCTGCATGCATGCGCGAACCCGAGGCGCGCTCGTAGAACACCATCAGCTTTTCGCGCTCGACGAAGCCCCACAGCGGCGGCGTCAGCGCGCCGACATCCATCGCCTGCGTCGTCACATTCAAGATGTGCGACATGATGCGGCCCATCTCGGAATAGAGCACGCGTATCAGCTGGCCGCGCTTCGGCACCTCGATGCCGAGCAGGCGCTCGGCCGCGAGCGCGAAGGCATGCTCCTGGTTCATCGGCGCGCAATAGTCGAGCCGGTCGAGATAGGGCACGGCCTGAAGATAGGTCTTCGCCTCGATCAGCTTCTCGGTGCCGCGGTGCAGCAGGCCGATATGCGGATCGACGCGATCAACAACTTCGCCGTCCAGCTCCAGCACGAGGCGCAAAACGCCATGCGCCGCAGGATGCTGCGGACCGAAGTTGATGTTGAAGTTGCGGACGGAGGTTTCAGCCATTCTGGCGCCTCAATTTGCCTTCGCCTTCTCATCCCCGGGAAGGACGTAATCCGTCCCTTCCCACGGGCTCAAGAAGTCGAAGTTTCTGAATTCCTGCTTCAATTCCACCGGCTCGTAGATCACGCGCTTCGCCTCGTCGTCGTAGCGCACCTCGACGAAGCCGGTCAGCGGGAAATCCTTGCGCAGCGGATGCCCCTCGAAGCCGTAGTCGGTGAGGATGCGGCGCAGATCGGGATGGCCCGAGAACAGCACGCCATAAAGGTCGTAGGTCTCGCGCTCGTACCAGTCGGCGCCGGGATAGACAGCGGTCAGCGACGGCACCAGCGTTTCCTCGTCGGCCTGGACCTTGAGGCGGATGCGCACATTCTGTTTCGGCGACAAAAGGTGATAGACGACGTCGAAACGCTTGGCGCGTGACGGATAGTCGGCGCCGCAAATGTCGATGATCGAGATGAACTGGCAGCGCGCATCGTCGCGTAGGAAGGTCGCCACCTCGATCAGATTGCCCGGCTCGACCGAAACGGTCAGCTCGCCATAGGCAAGCACGGCTTCGCCGATGCGGCCGGAGAGCTTCTCGCCGAGATAGGTGGAGAGTTCGTTCAACGCCAGGGTCATCGGCTCACCGTTCGATCGTGCCGGTGCGGCGGATCTTCTTCTGCAGAAGGAGAATGCCGTAGAGCAGCGCTTCCGCGCTCGGCGGGCAGCCGGGCACATAGATGTCGACCGGCACGACGCGGTCGCAGCCGCGCACCACCGAATAGGAATAGTGGTAGTAGCCGCCGCCATTGGCGCAGGAGCCCATCGAGATGACGTAGCGCGGCTCCGGCATCTGGTCGTAGACCTTGCGCAGTGCCGGCGCCATCTTGTTGGTCAGCGTGCCGGCGACGATCATGATGTCGGACTGGCGCGGGGACGCGCGCGGCGCGACGCCGAAACGCTCCGAGTCATAGCGCGGCATCGAGGTGTGGATCATCTCGACCGCGCAGCAGGCGAGGCCGAAGGTCATGAACATCAGCGAGCCGCTGCGCGCCCAGGTGATCAGCGCTTCGGTCGAGGTGACAAGGAAGCCCTTGTCGGCCAGCTCATTGTTGATTTCGAGGAAGAAGGGATCGTCCTCCCCCACCGGCCTGCCGGTGTTGGGGTCAATGATGCCTTTGGGCTTCGGCGCGACGAGGGTGCCTGAACTGTCGTTCAATCCCATTCCAGCGCTCCTTTTTTCCATTCATAGGCAAAGCCGATGGTCAGCACCGCCAGAAACACCATCATCGACCAGAAGCCGAGCATGCCGAGCTTCGAGAAGGACACCGCCCACGGGAAAAGGAAGGCGACCTCGAGATCGAAGATGATGAACAGGATCGACACCAGGTAGAAGCGGATGTCGAACTTCATGCGGGCGTCGTCGAACGAGTTGAACCCGCATTCATAGGCGGAAAGCTTTTCCGGATCGGGATTGCGATAGGCCACCAGGAAGGGGGCGATGATGAGCGCCAGACCCACGATCATCGCCACGGCGATGAACAGCACGATAGGCAGATATGAACTCAGGAGTGCGCTCATGCGGCGGCTTTCCTTCGGCGGGGCAGTTCACTTTGATTACAGCAACGAACTCTAATGCGGAAGCGTGACAGTTTAACCGCTGAACCGTTTTAAGGGAGCCCATGCTGCAACGCGGCGAGGGTTAGCGCAGCGGTTTCGGTGACGCAAGTCAAACCTTGTTCAAATCGCGGCCCTGGACGCCATATCGGAAGAAACTGGTCCGATCCGCTCCTGTTTGATTTCCTTCACTTTTTACTCCACTTTTCTCTCCTGACATATCTCCCGCCATTTGCCTGCTAGCATGGCCGGAATCACCGGCTAAAAATCCAACGGACGATCGGGGCAAGGACAGCTGATGAAGGAGAAGATCTCGCTCGCCATGGCCAGGCGCATTGCGCTTGGAGCACAGGGGTTCAACGACCCTCGTCCCGCAGGGGTTCCGGATCGCCGGCACCTTGCGCGCGTGCTTTCGCGAACCGGCCTGTTGCAGATCGATTCCGTCAGCGCGGTGGTGCGCGCGCACTACATGCCGCTCTATTCGCGCCTCGGCCCCTACCCGCTGGCGCTGCTCGACAACGCCGCAGTTGGCCGCAAGCGCGCCGTCTTCGAGTATTGGGCGCATGAGGCGTCGTTCCTGCCTGTCGAGACCTACCCCTTGCTGCGCTGGCGCATGCAGCGCGCCGAGCAGGGCGACGAGATGTATCTCGGCCTGGCGAAATGGGGCCGCGAGCGCAAGGAAATGATCGATGATATCTATAGAGAGGTCGCCGATCGCGGGCCGATCGCCGCCTCAGATATCGAGGGCCACAAGGGCAATGGCGGCTGGTGGGGCTGGAGCGAGGCCAAGCACGCTTTCGAATGGCTGTTCTGGGCCGGACGCATCACCACCGCCTACCGGCGCGGCTTCGAACGCTATTACGACCTGCCGGAGCGCGTTTTGCCGCAGGCCGTGCTCGACCTGCCGGTGCCCTCGGTCGAGGACGCGCATCGCGAATTGCTGCGCATTTCCGCTCGCGCCCACGCCATCGCCGCCTATGGCGACCTCCGCGACTATTTTCGCCTGGCGCCCGGCGACACGAAGGACCGCATCGATGAGCTGGTCGAAGCCGGCGAATTGCTGCCGGTGAAGGTCGAGGGTTGGGACAAGCCCGCCTATCTCCACAAGGACGCGCGAATCCCGCGCCGGATCGAGGCGCGCGCCCTGCTCGCCCCTTTCGATCCCGTCGTTTTCGAACGCACGCGCACCGAAAAGCTCTTCAATTTCCGCTACCGCATCGAGATCTATACGCCGGCCGAAAAGCGCCAATACGGCTACTACGTGCTTCCCTTTCTGCTCGGCGACCGCATCGTCGCCCGTGTCGATCTGCGCGCCGACCGCCCGGCCAGCGTGCTGCGCGTCCATGCCGCCTATGCCGAGCCCGACGCGCCGCCGGAGACGGCAGCCCAGCTCTTCGAGGAGCTGAAGCAGATGCAGGGCTGGCTCGGCCTGGAGGCGATCGAAGTGACGGCGGCCGGCGACCTCGGCCCGGCGCTGGCCGACATCGCGGCGTCGTAGCCGCGCGTTGACAGGCGCCCAGCCGTAAGCCTAAATCTTGACCCAGACGGTCTTCTCCCGGCAAAGGGAGGAGCCAAGAGGGAATGCGGTGCGGGCCCAAAAACCCAAATCCGCGGCTGTCCCCGCAACTGTAAGCGACGAGCCCCGGCCGAAAACCACTGGGATGTTCCCGGGAAGGCGGCATCTGAGGCGACGACCCGCGAGCCAGGAGACCTGCCGTCTGAGACTTTAAGTATCCGAATGCCCGGCGGGTTTTCCGGGCAAGGAGCCTGGTTTTGGATCGCAACGGCAGTTTCCCGGCAAACATCGCGGACATTCCGTCCGAGCCCGACGCGTTGGGCGGCGTGACCGTCATCGTCTGCTCGTCCTGCCGCGACGAAACCGGCTCGGACGCCCATCCGCGCGCCGGCGCGCTGCTTGCCGAAGACACGCGCCGCGCCGCCTCGAGCGAAAAAATTCGCATCCGCACCGTCGAATGCCTCGGCAACTGCAAGCGCCGGCTGAGCGCAGCACTTCTGCGCGACGGCTGCTGGAGCTACGTCTTCGGCGATCTGGACACCACCAGCGGCGCCGACCTCGTCGCCGGCGCAAAGCTCTTCGCCACCTCGGCCGACGGCCTTATCCCCTGGCGCGGCCGGCCCGATTCCCTCAAGCGCGGCCTGGTTGCCCGCATCCCTCCTCTCGACATGCTGAAGGACTGACCATGAACGCTTCCGTTTCCCGCGTGCCCTGCACCGTCGTCACCGGCTTCCTCGGCGCCGGCAAGACGACGCTGATCCGCAACCTGCTCGAGAACGCCAAGGGCAAGCGGCTGGCAATCATCGTCAACGAATTCGGCGATGTCGGCATCGACGGCGAGATCCTGAAAGGCTGCGGCGTCGACACCTGCCCGGAGGAAAACATCGTCGAGCTCGCCAATGGCTGCATCTGCTGCACCGTCGCCGACGATTTCGTGCCGGCGCTCGACCAGATCCTGTCCCGCACGCCGAAGGTCGACCACATCCTGATCGAGACTTCCGGCCTCGCTCTGCCGAAACCGCTTGTGCAGGCTTTTCAGTGGCCGACGGTGAAGAGCCGCGTGACGGTTGACGGCGTCGTTGCCGTGGTCGACGGCCCGGCGCTGGCCGACGGCCGCGTTGCCTCCGACATGGATGCGCTCCAGGCGCAGCGCGCGGCGGACGACTCGGTCGACCATGACGATCCGGTCGAAGAGGTGTTCGAGGACCAGATCGCCTGCGCCGACCTGATCATCCTGTCGAAGAGCGATCTGATGGACGCAGCGGGCTCTCAGCGCGCCAACGCCGTCATCGGCGAGCATGTGGCGCGCGCCGTGAAAATCGTGCCGACCGCGCAGGGCAAGGTCGATCCTTCGGTGCTGCTCGGCCTCGGCCTCGCCGTCGAGGACGATATCGAGAACCGCAAGACCCATCACGACGATGAGCTCGACCACGAGCATGACGATTTCGATTCCTTCGTCATCGACATCCCGTCGATCGCCAGTCCGGACGAGCTGGCCAAGCGCGTCGCCCTTGCCGCCGAGCAGGAAAATGTGCTGCGCGTCAAAGGTTTTGTCGAGGTCGGCGGCAAGCCGATGCGGCTTCTGCTCCAGGCCGTCGGCCCGCGCGTCAACCATTATTACGACCGCGCCTGGACGGCCGAGGACGACCGCCGCTCGCGGCTCGTCGTCATTGGCCTCAAGGGGCTGAACCGCCCGGCGATCGAGCGTATCCTCGCCGGCTGAGGCCAATACGAAAGGCCGACCCGAACCGCTATGCATATCCTCGCCACCACATCCGCTTCGCTCGACGATCTCGCCGAGCCGATCGACCTCAGGCAGACGCCTGCGGATGTCGTGGCGCTGTCCTTCACCGACAGCGATCTCGCCGGCCTGGCCGCTGCTTGGAAGGCCGATGCCGCGCGGCTGCCCTCGATGCGGCTGGCAGCCTTGCGCGATCTTCGCCACCCGATGTCGGTCGATCTCTGGATCGACAGCGTCGCCCGCCACGCCAGGGTCGTCCTCGTCCGCATCCTCGGCGGCTATGATTGGTGGCGCTATGGTTGCGACCAGCTCGCCGCGGTGGCGCGCGAGCGCGGCATCAAGCTGGCGCTGCTGCCCGGCGAAAGTCATGACGAGGACCAGCGGCTGATCGAAGCCTCGACCCTGCCGCGTGCGGAGCTGGACGTCCTGCTCGGCTATTTCCGCGAAGGCGGGCCGGCCAACATGAGCGCACTGGTGCGGAGGCTGGCGCGGCTTGCGGGGGCGGATGCGGCGGTTGCCGAGCCGGTGAGCGTGCCGAAGGCTGGGTACTATGAACCTGGGTTAGGGGTTGTACAGAACGCTATCTTATCGAGCGTTGGCGATCCTTCGCCCCCCTCTCTGTCCTGCCGGACATCTCCCCCTCAAGGGGGGAGATCAGCCGTCACCAGCCTCGGCGCCTTTTCTTCATCGGCATCAAAAGAGCCATCTGCAGCATCCGCGATTGGGGAAACCGTCAACGACAAAGCAATCTCCCCCCCTGAGGGGGAGATGTCCGGCAGGACAGAGAGGGGGGCGACGGAACTCGACGTCGACAATTTCGCCGTCGTCCCCATCCTCTTCTACCGCTCGATGTTGTTGGCGGCAGACGTAGCGCCGATCGACGCTCTCGCGGAGGCGTTGAAGCTGCAAGGCCTGACGCCCGTGCCGATTTTCGTCTCCAGCCTGAAAGACCCGGCGTCGCTCGCCTTCGTCGAAACCGCCGTCGCCTCGCTGAACCCCGCCGCCATCATCACCGCCACCGCGTTCGCCTCCGGCGCGGAGCCCGGCGCCGAGACCCTGTTCGACCGCGCCGGCGTGCCCGTCTTTCAGGTCATCGTCGCCACGACGCGCCGCGAGGTCTGGGAGAACAACCAGCGTGGCCTGGCGCCCGCCGATCTTGCCATGCATGTCGTCCTGCCCGAGCTCGACGGCCGCATCCTGGCCGGCGCCATCTCCTTCAAGGGCGAGATCGAGACCGATCCGGCACTGGCCTTTCGCGCCTTCGCCAACCGGCCTGAGGCGGACCGCGTGGCGCAGGTCGCCAGGCGGATCGCGGCCTTTATTCGCCTGCAGCGGACGGAGCGGGCCGAGCGCAAGCTGGCGATCCTGGTTCCTGACTATCCAGGCGCCCCTGGACGGACCGGTTATGCCGTTGGGCTTGATGTGCCGTCGAGTGTGCTTGCAATGCTGCATGACCTGAAAGAACAGGGCTACGCGGTTGAAGGGATTCCGCAATCACCGCGGGCGTTGTTGGATGCGCTGGAGGTGGGTGGGCACGGGTTAAGTTCAAAAGACTACCTGCGCTTGTCCGCAGAACTGCCGGAAGGCGCGCGTAATGCAGTCAGGGCTGCCTGGGGCAGCGCGGAAGACCAGATAGGGCTGCGCGAGGCCCCCCTCTCTGTCCTGCCGGACATCTCCCCCTCAGGGGGGGAGATTAATCCTTCACCTCGGCTTTCACCAATTTCCGGCCTAGCAAGGGGAGAGCCGGCGACGGAACTGCCAATCTCCCCCCTTGAGGGGGAGATGTCCGGCAGGACAGAGAGGGGGGCGACGGAACGCCTGCCTTTGAAGGCTGCCGCCCCGCAACACTTCCCCTTCCGCGCCGCCACCTTCGGCAACGTCACCGTCGCACTGGCACCCGACCGGGGTCGCTCGGCCGACCGCCGCGCTGACTACCACGACCCAACCCTGCCTCCCCGCCACGAGCTGATCGCCTTCGGGCTTTGGCTGCGGAAATCGCTCGGCGTCCACGCCATCGTCCATGTCGGCGCCCACGGCACGCTGGAATGGCTGCCGGGCAAGACAGTGGCGCTCTCCGACACCTGCTTCCCCGAGATCGTCACCGGGTCGCTGCCGATAATCTATCCCTTCATCGTCTCCAATCCCGGTGAGGCGGCGCAGGCCAAGCGCCGCATCTCGGCCGTAACCCTCGGCCATCTGCCCCCGCCGCTGACCGGCGTCGGCCTTGATGAGGCGCAACAGAGGCTGGAACGGCTGGTCGACGAATATGCCCAGGCCGATGGGCTCGACCGCCGCCGCCGCGACCGACTTGCCAAGCTGATCGTCGAGACGGCGCGGAAGACCGGGCTTGCCTCGGAAGCCGGCGTCGCCAGGACCGACCAGCCCGACGAAGCGCTGCGCCGCATCGATGCCTGGCTCTGCGATCTCAAGGATTTCGCCGTCAAGGACGGGCTGCATGTCTATGGCCGCGCACCGGAAGACGAAGCCGATCCGCTGCGCCGGCAAAGCGCCGAAGCCGAAAAGGCCAACCTGCTCGCCGCGCTCGACGGCCGCCACATCAAGGCAGGCCCCGCCGGCGCCCCGGCGCGCGGCCGCTCCGATGTGCTCCCCACCGGCCGCAACCTCTTCACCTCCGACCCGCGCACCATGCCGACGCCGACCGCCTATGATCTCGGCCAGGCGGCGGCGGAGGAAGTCGTGCGCAGCTACATGCAGAGCCATGGCGACTGGCCGCGCTCGCTGGTCATCGACCTCTGGGGCTCGGCCTCGCTGCGCACCGGCGGCGAAGAGATCGCCCAAGGCCTGGCGCTGATGGGCTGCCGGACGCAATGGGATGCCGCCACCGGCCGCGTCACCGGCATCGAGGTGTTGCCGCCGGCGGCGCTCGGCCGGCCGCGCGTCGACGTCACCTGGCGCATCTCCGGGCTGTTCCGCGACATGTTCCCGACCCAGATCGCGCTGATCGACGCCGCCGCGAATGCCGTCGCCGGCCGCGACGAGGACGATAGGGAGAACCCGCTCGCCGCGGCGACGCGCGCTCACGGCAAGGTCAGCCCGCGCATTTTCGGCACCTCGCCCGGCACCTATGGCGCCGGCGTCGAGGATTTGCTGTCGCGCGGCGAATGGGGCGTGCGCGAGGAGATCGGCCGCGCCTATCTAGAGGCCACCTCGCACGCCTATGGCGGCGCCGACGGCGACGCGATTGCCGCGCCCGGCGCCTTCGAAGGCCGGGTCGCCGAAGCCGATCTTCTCGTTCACACCGGCGACGATCCGGGCCGCGATATCCTCGAAGGCTCAGCCGATGTCGCCTTCATCGGCGGCTTTTCGGCGGCGCTTGCAGCGCTTGGCCGCAACGCCGACGTTATTGTGCTCGACACCACCGACCCGCAGAAGCCGAAGCCGCGCTCGGTCGGCGAAGCGGTTTCGCGCGTGGTCCGCGCCCGCGCCGTCAACCCGCGCTTCATCGCAGGCCAGATGCGTCACGGCCCACGCGGCGCCTCGGAATTCGCTGAGACGGTCGACCGCCTGGTCGGCTTCGCCGAGACCACGCACGCCATTTCCGGCGCGCTGATCGAGGCCGTGCACGACGCCTATGTCGCCGATCCGGACGTCCGCGCCTTCCTGCTGCGCGAGAACCCGGCGGCGGCGAAAGTTATCGCCGAGCGCTTCCTCGCCGCGCGACGGCGCGGTCTCTGGCATCCGCTCAGGAATTCCATCGACGACGATCTCGCTGCCTTGATCGCCGAAGCCGAAACAAACGAGGTGGCGGCATGAATGCCTTTTCGCGCCGCGGCGCCTGCCCTGCTCTCAGCGCGCCGATGCAGACCGGTGATGGGCTCTTGGTGCGGCTCAATCCAGTCACTGGAGGACTTGCGCCAAACTTGCTGATCCGATTGGGCGAATCCGCCCTGCGCCACGGCAATGGCATCATGGAAGTGACCGCGCGCGGCAGCTTGCAGATCCGCGGACTGAGCGCGGAAACCGCCCGGATCCTGGCGGCTGAGGTGGATGCGCTTGGTATTGAAGTGCGGACCAGCGTTCCGGTGGAGATCGGGCCGCTGGCGGGGATCGACCCTGAGGAGATTGCCGATCCGCGCCCGTTGGCCGAGCGGCTCAGGGCGGCGATCGAAGAAGCTGGGCTGACGGCAAGGCTGGGGCCGAAGGTGTCGGTGGTTGTCGATGGCGGCGGACAGCTGAGCATGGATGCCGTGGGGGCCGATGTGCGGCTCAAGGCGGTGCGGGCCGGCGAGGATGTTCGTTGGGCCGTATTGGTTGCCGGCGACGGGCGCAGTGGAAAGCCGCTCGCGACAGTCGATGCGGATGCTGCACGCGACATTGCTGTGGCGGCGTTGAGGATGGTCGCCGAAAAAGGACGCGAGGCGCATACCCGCGATTTGTCGGAACGGCAGTTGGCCTCTCTCGCAGGTTGGCGTTCCTTCGCGCCCCCCTCTGTCCTGCCGGACATCTCCCCCACAACGGGAGAGATCGATCCGTCGCGGGCGGTTTCTCCAATTTCCGGCGCTGAAAGAGCGCAGCATATCTCCACCTTCGCCTGGGAAGCGCCTTCGGCCGAACTGCCAATCTCCTCCCTAGTGGGGGAGATGTCCGGCAGGACAGAGGGGGGCGCCGTAGAGCGCCCTCGCTTGCCGATTGGCCTTTTCAACGTTGATGAAGGCACTGCCCTCGGCATCGTCCTGCCCTTCGGCAGCATGCCGGCGCAGAACCTTGTCGAGCTTGCCACAAAGGCCGCAGATCTTGGCTCGACCGAAATCCGCCTCGCCCCAAGCCGCGCCCTGCTTGTCCTTGGCCTCTCCCCATCCGCCTGCGCCTCGCTGCAATCCACGGCCGCCACCCTCGGCTTCGTCACCTTCCCCACCGATCCGCGCACCCGCATCGCCGCCTGTCCCGGCACGCCCGCCTGCGCCTCCGGCAATATCGCCACGCGCACCATCGCCGAGACAATTGCGGCGCAAAGCCCCGAACTCCTCGATACCTCGCTGACGCTCCACATCTCCGGCTGCGCCAAGGGCTGCGCGCATCCCGGCGTAGCGAAGCTCACCCTGGTCGGCGACGAAAACGGAGCCGGACTTGTCGTGGACGGGACGGCAAAGACCCTTCCTGCCGGATACAGGCCGGGCTATGACGCCGCGCGCGGGGTCGCCGCCATTGCGGCTGCGGTCCGCGGTGAACGACATCAAGGCGAAACCGCCGCCGCTTGCCTCACAAGGCTTGGCGCTGCCGGCATCGCCGAACTCTATCGACGGAACCAGTGAATGGCCGCCTACGACTATATCCACGATGGCAACGCGATCTACGAGCGCTCTTTCGCCATCATCCGCGCCGAGGCGGACCTGTCGCGCTTCTCCGCGGCGGAAGCCGATGTCGCGATCCGCATGATCCATGCCTGCGGCCAGGTCGAGGCCGCCAGCCATTTCGTTTTCTCGAACGATTTCGTTGAAGCGGCCCGCGCGGCGCTTGCCGCCGGCGCGCCGATCTTCTGCGATGCCGAGATGGTGGCGCATGGCGTCACCCGCGCCCGCCTGCCGGCCGGCAACGAGGTGATCTGCACCCTGCGCGACCCGCGCACGCATGACATGGCCAGAGAAATCGGCAACACCCGCTCGGCCGCGGCGATCGACCTCTGGGGCGAGCGCATGGCAGGCTCGGTCGTCGCCATCGGCAATGCGCCGACCGCGCTCTTCTATCTTTTGGAAAAACTGCGCGACGGCGCGCCAAAGCCGGCCGCGATCATCGGCATGCCGGTCGGCTTCGTCGGTGCTGCAGAATCGAAAGATGCGCTGGCCGAAAACGCCTACGGCGTGCCCTATGCCATCGTGCGCGGCCGGCTGGGCGGCAGCGCCATGACCGCCGCGGCGCTCAATTCGTTGGCGAGGCCGGGCCTGTGAACGCGATCGTGAAAGGCCGTTTGGTCGGCGTCGGCACCGGCCCCGGCGATCCCGAGTTGCTGACGCTGAAGGCTGCGCGGGCATTGGCCGAGGCTGACGTGGTCGCCTATTTCGCCAAGCGCGGCAACAACAGCAATGCGCGCGCCATCGTCGGGGCGCGCTTCCGGCCGGACATGATCGAGCTGCCGCTGCACTATCCCGTGACGACGGAAATAGACAAGGATCACGACGACTACCGCGCGCAGATCACCGATTTCTACGAACAGTCGGCCGAAGAGGTCGCCGAGCATCTCGGCGCCGGCAGGATGGTGGCGGTGCTGTCGGAGGGCGATCCGCTCTTTTACGGCTCCTACATGCATCTGCATGTTCGCCTGGCGCATCGCTTCCCGACCGAAGTCATCCCCGGCATCACCGCCATGTCCGGCTGCTGGTCGGCCACTGGCCTGCCGATCGTCCAGGGCGATGACGTGCTGACCGTGCTGCCGGGCACGATGAGTGAGTTCGAGCTGACCCGGCGCCTCGCCGACACCGATGCCGCCGTGATCATGAAGGTCGGCCGCAACCTGTCGAAGATCAGGCGCGCGCTGGAAGCGACCGGCAAGCTGGCGAAGGCTGTCTATGTCGAGCGTGGCACCATGCCGGGCAGCGTCTCGATGCGACTCGCCGAGAAGCCGGACGACAAGGCGCCCTATTTCGCCATCGTGCTCGTCGCCGGCTGGTCGGCCCGCCTCGGGGCTAAGCCATGAGCGGCCGCCTCACCGTCATCGGCCTTGGCCCCGGCAATGCCGACCAGGTCACGCCGCAGGCTGCCAATGCCGTCGCCGAGGCTTCCTTCTTCTATGGCTACAAGCCCTATCTTGACCGGCTCGAGCTGCGGCCGGATCAGACCCGCATCGCCTCCGAAAACCGCGAGGAGCTCGCCCGTTCCAACGAGGCGCTGGCCAAGGCGGCCGAGGGCCATAGCGTCGCCGTCGTTTCCGGCGGCGACCCCGGCGTCTTCGCCATGGCTGCGGCCGTCTGCGAGGCGATCGAGGCCGGTCCCGACGAATGGCGCGCCATCGACCTCGCTGTCGTCCCCGGCGTCACCGCCATGCTCGCCGTCGCCGCCCGCATCGGCGCGCCGCTCGGCCACGACTTCTGCGCCATCTCGCTCTCCGACAATCTGAAGCCGTGGGAGCTGATCGAGCTGCGCCTGCTGGCGGCTGCCGGAGCCGGCTTCGTCATCGCGCTCTACAACCCGATCAGCAAGGCCCGCCCCTGGCAGCTCGGCCGAGCCTTCGAGTGCCTGAAGGCGATCCTGCCCGGCACCACGCCGGTGATCTTCGGCCGCGCCGCCGGCCGGCCGGACGAGCGTATTGAGGTGTTTTTGCTCGCGGACGCCGATGCGGCAAAAGCCGACATGTCGACCTGCATCATCATCGGCTCGCCCGAGACCCGCATCATTAGGCGCGGCGAGAAGCCGGCGCTGGTCTACACGCCGCGTTCGGCAACGGGCGCGAAAAGATGATCGACTTTGGCCGCCAGCGCATCGACGGTTTCGGCCGAGGGCACGTCAGGCAGAGGCGGCCGACGGACCATGACCACTTCGATGCCGAGCGCCCGCGCGGCGGCGATCTTGCCGTAGGTCGCCTCGCCGCCGCTGTTCTTGGAGACGACGGCATCGATCCCGTGTTTTTCGAGCAGCGCTCGCTCATCCGCTTCCGGAAACGGTCCGCGCGCCAGCAGATAGAGCGCATCGGGCACGGCCAGCTGCGGCTCGATCGGGTCGACGCTGCGGATCAGGTAACAGTGCTGGGGCGCGGCCTCGAAAGCGCCAGCCTCCTGCCGGCCGATCGCCAAAAAGACACGACGCGGCGCCGCGCCGAGAGCGCTTGCCGCCTCAGCGACATTGTCGACCAGCGTCCAGCGATCGCCCGCGACCGGTTCCCAGCCGGGGCGCCGCAGAGCAAGAATCGGCACGCCGGACTGCTTGGCGGCTTCGGCTGCGTTGGCCGAGATCTGGGCGGCGTATGGATGCGTGGCGTCGATCAGCAGATCGACCTTTTCCTGGCGAAGATAGGCGGCCAACCCGTCCGCGCCACCAAAGCCGCCGACGCGCACCGGCACGCCTTGCGCGACCGGGCTCTCGGTGCGGCCGGCAAGCGACAGCGTGATCGAGAAATCCTGGCGACGCGCCAGCTTCCCGGCCAGTTGCCGGGCTTCCGTGGTTCCGCCGAGGATCAGAATGCGGTGGGTCATCATGCCTGCTAAGGGTCCGCGCGCCGCCAAGCCCGCCTCAAAATGGCTCACCATCGTCGGCATCGGCGAGGACGGTGTAGCGGGTCTCGGCGACGAGGCCAAGCAGCGCATCGCGCAGGCGGAATTCGTCTTCGGCGGCAAGCGGCATCTTGGTCTCGTCGCATCCCTGATTAAGGGGAAAGCGACACCTTGGCCGACGCCCTTCGATGCCGAAATGCGCGACGTGCTGGCGCTCGCGGGCAAGGACGTCTGCGTGCTCGCGTCCGGCGACCCATTCTTTCACGGCGTCGGCGTCACGCTGGCGCGCAAGGTGAAGCCGGATGAGATGCTCGTTCTCCCGGCGCCGTCGTCTCTATCGCTGGCCGCCTCCCGTCTCGGCTGGGCGCTGCAGGACGTCGAGACCATCTCACTGCATGGCCATTCGATCGACTTGATCCGCCCCCTGCTCCATCCCGGCGCGCGCGTCCTCGCCCTGACATCGGACGCCGACGCGCCAGCCGCTATCGCCGCGCTGCTCGACGAACTTGGCTTCGGCCCGTCGCGGCTGACGGTGCTCGAAGCGCTCTGCGGTGCCGATGAAGCGCGTCGCACCGCCCGCGCCGACACCTTCGACCTCAAAAACATCAACCCGCTCAACGTGCTGGCGCTCGAAATTGAATCGACGCCGGATGCGCGCGTCCTGCCCTTGACCGTCGGCCTCGCCGACCATCTGTTCGAGCATGACGGCCAGCTCACCAAGCGCGAGATCCGCGCCATCACGCTTTCAGCGCTGGCGCCGCGGCGCGGCGAGCTGCTGTGGGACATCGGCGCCGGCTCCGGCTCGATTGGCATCGAATGGATGATGGCGCATCCTTCGCTGCGCGCAATCGCCATCGAATCCAACGGCGAGCGCGCCGCGCGTATCGCCCGCAACGCCGCGCATTGCGGCGTGCCCGGCCTTGTCGTGGTCGAAGGCTCGGCGCCCAAGGCGCTTGCCAAGCTTGAAACGCCAGATGCCATCTTTATCGGCGGCGGCGGCAGCGATGACGGCGTGCTGGAGAAGGCAATCAAGGCGCTCCGTCCCGGCGGCCGGCTCGTCGCCAATGCCGTGACACTGGAAATGGAGGCGCTGCTGCTCGACCAGCACAACAGGCGCGGCGGCGACCTGATCCGCATCGCCCTGTCGCGCGCGGCGCCTGTCGGCTCGATGCAAGCCTGGCGTCCGGCCATGCCGGTCACGCAGTGGAGCTGGATCAAGCCATGATGGTCGCGGGCGTAGGCAGCCGCAAAGGCGTGAGTGTCGAAGAAGTATTGGCGGCGATCGAGACCGCGCTTGAAGCGCATGGCCTCGCGATGACGGCGCTTTCGGCGCTGGCGACGACCGAGTTCAAACGCAACGAAGAAGCCATTTTCGCTGCCGGCCGTGAACTCAACCTTCCCGTAATTGTGGTTGATGCTTCCGGCTCCGAACCGTCACTCCCCCTCACCCGGCCTCCGCTTCGCTCGGCCGACCTCTCCCCAAAGGGAGAGGAGATGACAGGCGCCGCCGCCAGTCTCTTCTCCCCCACGGGGAGAAGGTGGCCCGAAGGGCCGGATGAGGGGACGTCTCTGCTCAGTCATTCGGATCTCTCGCAGAGCCGCGCCGGCACGCCGTCGGTTTCGGAAGCGTCCGCTCTCGCCGTTGCTGGGGCCGGTGCAAGATTGCTCGGGCCTCGCACCGTGCTTGGCCCGGTCACCTGCGCCATCGCCATCAGCGGAGACGCGCCATGACGGTCCATTTCATCGGCGCCGGTCCGGGCGCGGCCGATCTCATCACCTTGCGCGGCGCGCGGCTGCTAGCCAGTTGCCCGGTCTGCCTCCACGCCGGCTCGATCGTCGCGCCGGAACTGCTCGAACATTGCGCGCCAGGCACCAAGCTGATCGACACCGCGCCGATGTCGCTCGACGAGATCGAGGCTGAATATGTCGCCGCGCACAAGGCCGGCCAGGACGTCGCGCGCCTGCATTCCGGCGACCTTTCCGTGTGGAGCGCGGTGGCCGAGCAGATCAGGCGGTTGGAAAAGCACGGCATCCCCTACACGCTCACCCCAGGCGTGCCCTCTTTCGCCGCTGCCGCGGCGGCTTTGCGGCGCGAGCTCACTATCCCCGAGCTCGCGCAAAGCCTGGTGCTGACGCGCGTTTCCGGCCGCGCCTCGAAGATGCCGCCCGGCGAGACCCTGGCCGGCTTCGGCCGCACCGGCGCCACGCTTGCCATCCATCTTGCCATCCACGCCATCGACCGCATCGTCGCGGACCTCACGCCGCTTTACGGCGCCGAATGCCCGGTCGCGGTCGTCTTCCGCGCCTCCTGGCCTGACGAGCGCATCCTGACCGGGACGCTCGGCACCATCGAAGCGCAATTGGCGCAGAATCCGATGGAGCGCACGGCGATCATCTTCGTCGGCAGCGCGCTCGCAGCGCAGGATTTCGGCGAAAGCTCACTCTACGACGCCCACTACCAGCGGCGTTTTCGCGGACGGGACGGATTGTGAACGGCAGCGCCAACATGAACGGACGGGTAAATGTGGAGCAGGCGCTGGCGCGGCTGAACTTCAAGCCGCGCGAACTTGAGCCCGGCCATGTCTGGCTGGCCGGCGCCGGGCCCGGCGATCCCGGCTGCCTGACGCTGGAGGTGCTGGCGGCGCTCGGGCAATGCGACGCACTCGTCTATGACGCGCTGGTCTCGCCCGACGTCGTGGCGGTCGCTCAAGGAGCCGAGCTTTTCTACGCCGGAAAACGCGGCGGCCGGCCTTCGATGAAGCAGGACGACATCAACGCCCTGCTGGTGCGGCTGGCGCGCGAGGGTCGCCGCGTCGTGCGGCTCAAGGGCGGCGATCCTTATATTTTCGGCCGCGGCGGCGAAGAGGCCTTGGCGTTGGCGGGCGAGAAAATCCCGTTCCGGGTGCTTTCCGGCCTGACCTCCGGTCTCAGCGCGCTGGCCGCGACCGGCATCCCCGCCACCATGCGCGGCATCAACAAGGCCGTCATTCTCGCCACCGGCCACGCCGCCGGCACGGATGACGACATCGACTGGGCGGCGATCGCCCGCACCGGACAGCCGGTCGTCGTCTATATGGGCATGGCCAATCTGCCGGTGATCGCGGCAAAGCTGCTCGAAGGCGGCCTCGCGCCGTCGACACCCGCCGCGGTGATCGTAGCGGCGACCACGCCGCAGGAACGCATCGTCGTCGCCACGCTCTCCACCATCGCCGAGGAGGCCGCTGCCGCCGGGCTGGCTTCGCCGGCGCTGATCGTCGTCGGCGGGATCGTCGCCATGCGCGCGGCACTGGCGGGCGACGCATGACGGCGCGCGCGATCATCATCGGGGCGCCGCGCTCGGGCTCGGGCAAGACCAGCGTCACCATCGGCCTGTTGCGCGCGCTCGCCCGGCGCGGCCTGAAAGTGCGCGGCGCGAAATCCGGACCGGACTATATCGATCCCGGCTTCCACACCGCCGCCACCGGCCTCTCCGGCGTCAACCTCGACAGCTGGGCGATGTCG
The DNA here is from genome assembly GCF_003952445.1 of Mesorhizobium sp. M2A.F.Ca.ET.043.05.1.1. Lineage (NCBI taxonomy): Bacteria > Pseudomonadati > Pseudomonadota > Alphaproteobacteria > Hyphomicrobiales > Phyllobacteriaceae > Mesorhizobium > Mesorhizobium sp. M2A.F.Ca.ET.043.05.1.1. The sequence goes on along the minus strand of NZ_CP034446.1, from coordinate 856,235 downwards.
CCTGCCCTGCTCAACGCGCTGGCGGCCCAGGCCGCGGATGACGCCGAATACGTCATCCTCGAAAGCGCCATGGGCCTGTTTGACGGCATCCCCGCCTCGCAAGGCCGCTCAGGCTCGGCCGCCGATCTCGCCCGGCTCTACTGCCTGCCCGTCCTTTTGGTGCTCGACGTTTCCGGGCAGTCGACCACGGCGGCGGCGGTGGCCAAGGGTTTCGCGACCTACGATCCCGACGTCCGCATGGCCGGCGTCGTGCTTAACCGGCTCGGCAGCGAACGCCACCGGCGGCTGTCGGGCGACGCCATCGAGGCGATCGGCCTGCCCGTGGTCGGCGCCATCCTGCGCGATCCGACGCTCAACCTGCCGGAGCGGCATCTCGGCCTCGTCCAGGCCGGCGAATACGAGAACCTGATGGCACATCTCGACCGGCTGGCCGACATGGTCGAAAAGTCGCTCGACATCGATGCCATCCTGGCGTTGGCGAAACCGCTCAGACCAGCGGCCGGCGACTTCGGTGACGCGCTCCAACCTCCCGGGCAACGCATCGCGTTGGCCGAGGACGCCGCCTTCACCTTCCTCTATCCGCATGTCGCCACGCATTGGCGCAAGGCAGGTGCCGAGATCGCGCCTTTCTCGCCGCTTGCCGACGAGGGGCCTTCGCCGGACTGCGATGTCTGCTGGCTGCCAGGCGGCTATCCCGAGCTGCATGCCGGCAAGCTCGCGGCCGCGACGAACTTCCAGGCGGGAATGGCGCGCTTTGCCGCGGCGAAGCCGGTCCACGGCGAGTGCGGCGGCTTCATGGTGCTGGGCGAAGGGCTGGAAGACGCGGACGGCGAGAACCACAGGATGCTCGGCCTGCTTGGCCATTCGACCAGCTTCGCCAAGCGCAAGATGAATCTCGGCTATCGCGAGGCGCGGCTGCGCGCCGCCTGCCCGTTGGGGCCGGAAGGCACGCTGATCCGCGGCCACGAATTCCACTATGCCCAGATGACGGCCATCGGCAATGACGAGCCCTTGGCCGACCTTGCCGATGGCCAGGGCAACCCGCTAGGCGCTTCCGGCTACCGGCGCGGCCATGTCAGCGGCACCTTTTTCCATGCCATTGCGAGGAGCGCATGAGCGGCCCTTCGGCGCCCCGGCAAGTGCTTGACGATATCGGCCTCAGCCTCGTCTTCTTCACCAGGCTGAGATTGCCGTCGAGCGATTTCGGCGGCCGCAGCCTGGCGGACGCGATCTGGGCGGCGCCCTTTGCCGGTCTCGCGGTGGCGATCATCGGCGCGCTTGTCTACGCCATCGCCTACAGCTTGGGTCTTGCCACCGGCCCTGCCGCGGCGCTCACACTCGCCGCGACCATGCTCGTTACCGGCTGCCTGCATGAGGACGGGCTTTCAGACATCGCAGACGGCTTTGGGGGCGGCCGGACACGCGACAGGAAACTGGAGATCATGCGCGACAGCCGCATCGGCGCCTATGGCGCGGCCGCGCTTGGGCTGTCGCTGCTGATCCGCTGGAGCGCGCTGTCCGAACTCTCCGGTCCCGGCCATATCTTCCTGGCGCTGCTCGCCGCGCACGCCGCTTCGCGCGGGCTTTTCGGCGCCTTCATGCATCTTCTGCCGCTGGCCCGCAGCGACGGCCTGTCGGCGAATGCGGGCTCGGTCGCAAGCCAAACCGCCGCCATCGGCGCTACGCTCGGCGCCGTGGCGCTGCTGGCGCTCGGCCTCGGCGGCGCCATCGCCGCGCTGATCCTGCTCGGCTTGGTCTTCGCGGGCTTGCGCGCGCTTTGCCTCGCCCAGATCGGCGGCCAGACCGGCGACACGATCGGCGCGCTGCAGCAGCTCGGCGAGATCGCCGTGCTTCTCGTCGCTTCTGTTTGCCTTTCCTGATTCTCTTTCGGAGACCTTGCCCCCATGTCCCCTCAATCAACGTCCTTCAAATCGCTCGAAGACCTTCGCGCCGCCTGCCTCGATCTTCCGGCTGGCAGCGACATCGCCGCCGGAGCCGTCGCCCGCCGCCAGGATACGCTGACCAAGCCGCCGGGCAGCCTTGGCAGGCTGGAAACGATCGCCGCGTGGCTCGGCCGCTGGCAAGGCCGCGACATGCCCAAGCTCGATCATGTGAAGGTCTTCGTCTTTGCCGGCAATCACGGCGTCACCGCGCAGGGCGTCTCGGCCTATCCGTCGGAAGTGACGGTACAGATGGTGGCGAATTTCGCCGGCGGTGGTGCGGCCATCAACCAGCTGGCCCGCATCGCTGGCGCCAAGCTGGACGTCATCCCGCTCGATCTCGACCATCCGACCGGCGATTTCACGATAGTTCCCGCGATGGACGAGCAGGCCTTCCTCGCCGCCGTCTCCGCCGGCTACGACGCAGTAACCAGCGACATGGACCTCGTCTGCTTCGGCGAGATGGGCATCGGCAACACCACCCCGGCGGCCGCGATCTCCACCGCCCTCTTTGGCGGCAGCGCGGAGAAATGGACCGGGCGCGGCACCGGCGTCGACGATGCCGGCATGAAGCGCAAGGTGGTGGCGATCGAAGCCGGCCTGAAGCGCCACGCCGATTCGCTCTCCGACCCGCTGAAGATCGCTGCCGCCCTTGGCGGCCGCGAGCTGGCGGCCATCTTCGGCGCCACGCTCGCCGCGCGCAAGAACAACGTGCCGGTGCTGCTCGACGGTTTTGTGTGCACCGCCGCCGCCGCTCCGCTCGCAAGGCTGCATCCAACTGGCCTCGCCCATACCATCGCCGCCCATGTCTCGGCGGAAGCCGGCCACCGCCGCCTGCTCGAGGCGCTCGGCCTGCCGCCGCTGCTCGACCTCGGCATGCGTCTCGGCGAAGGCTCAGGCGCCTGCCTCGCCGTCAACATCGTCCGCTCGGCGCTGGAGTGCCATGCCCGCATGGCGAGCTTCGCCGAGGCGGGGGTATCGGAGAAGTAACGGGGCTTCCCAACAGATTGGTCCGCAATTTTCTGTTTCTGCAAATCGGCTTAAATTTATCTAAATTTAGCGGATTTTGCCAGATGCACTGATCTGACGCCGGATCAGCTGAAGATCATCTTACGATTAATTTCGGATGATTTGTGATTATCATCACAGATTAAATTCCGGCGCCATGCCAAATCACACATCGTGGTTATTTCACTGTTGATCTTTATTCAGAAACGGAGGAAGGCATGGCTCGTTCGATCAGAGTACTGTATCGGGGAATGAAAGGCACAATTCGTCAGAACTTCAATTGGGACCCGATCAACTTAGACTCTGCGGTGATCATAACAGCAGCGGAATTTATACCTGCCTTCGGTGGCTTTGGTGGCGGACCGAAGACGCTTGGGCGCCCAAATCTTGGCTCCGCTAATGTTTATGTGACCAATGTTGGCCCCCACGGCGTGGCCGGCGGGGAAGCAGGAGGCGTTGAATTCCTTCTTCATGTCGACTGGGATAGTCCGTTGGATATCGTTGCAACCATCACCGTTCTGGATGACATCGAGGAATTCTTCCAGGCGTAGCGGACATCTTCCGTGGGCTAGAGCGTTTCACCGTTTCACGGAAACGGTGAAACGCTCTAGCTCTTTGTTTTTACGCAATTCCGGACGGAAAACCGCTCACACCTTTCCTGGAATTGCTCTAGTGCGGCATTGGCACTTACGGATTGATCGCGATCGCCGGTTGGGCAGCAATCGTCATGAGAGCTGTCTGACGGGCGATCGTTGCAGGTCTTCAGCCGTAGCGACTCAATCCGCCGCGAAGGCGGAACAAAAGGACAAATACCATAGGAAAATTTGGTGGGTGTGCACAGGATCGAACTGTGGACCCGCTGATTAAGAGTCAGCTGCTCTACCAACTGAGCTACACACCCACACCGCCGGGAAAACCAGCGTCGGCGGCGCATATAGCCGCCGCTTTCGGGGATGTCTAGCCCTGCCGGATCATTTCCCGACAAATCGCTGAATTGCCGCACCCGTCACACAAACAGCCTGCCTTCCGCCACCTTGACGGCATGGCCGCCGACGCGCGCGGAGGCCAGTTTTCCGCCGTCGACATTGAGCTCGAGGCGGATGCGCGAGGGCCGGCCCATTTCCAGGCCCTGCTCGATCCAGAGCTGCGAGACGCCGTCGGTCGGGATGTCGAAATACATGATGGCGCCGGCAAAGGCCGCGGCAGCCGAACCGGTCGCGGGATCTTCGTAGGACGGCGTGCCGGGCACGATCATGCGAACATGAAACGCGCTGTCATGATGCACCGTCTCTCGGCAATAGACATATGGACTGGCGAAAGCCCATTCGCTCTTGCGGGGCGCCAATTCCGACCATGCCTGGTTGTCGAGCCTGATCTTGGCCGCCTCCTCCAATCCGGCAACGGGAATGGTCACGTAAGGCACGCCGGCCGACCAGAAGGCGACGCGGTGATTCTCGAAGCCTATCTCGTGCGGGCCAAGGCCGAGCGCGGCGCCGATCGCTTCCGGATCGGCCTTGAGCTCCAACGGTTCCGGCAGTTTCGCCAGGTCGAACTCGGCGAATGTCGAGCCGTCATGCTTGCTCACCGCGCAACGCACCGGCCCGATATTCTCCTCCAGCACGAAAATGCCGGCCTCCTCCTCGGCGAGTTCCGCCAGCGCGATCGCCGAGCCGACTGTCGGATGGCCCGCGAAAGGCATTTCATAGTCGGGCGTGAAGATGCGAATACGGTTGCGGTGCATCGGATTGTCTGGAGGCAGCACGAACACCGTCTCGGACAGGTTGAATTCGCGCGCAATCGCCTGCATGCCGGCAGTGTCAAGCCCATCGCTGTCGAGCACCACCGCAAGCGGATTTCCGGCCAGCCTTTCGGTGGTAAACACATCGTAAAGCAAGTAATTGCGCGTCATGGAGAAAACCTTTCGCCTCGCCCCGAATTTCTGCCCCAATCCCAACATGAGGGAAATTTAATTTGAAATTCGAACCTTAAAGCCTGATCTGTGCACGGACAGGGACATCGATTTCCAGCATAGGGGTCCGGGGTGGACCAGGTTGTCAATCCGCCAAAGGCGGAATCCGGTACTTCCATAGAGGCCGCGCTCGGCCTCGACCGCAAGGGCGTAACCCGCAAGCGTCGCCGCCTCTGGCTTTACGCCCTGCTGGCGATAGCGGTCGCAGCGGTCGGCGTTGCCCTTTATCAATGGTACGCCGCGGCGCCCCCCAGGATTGAATACACCACCGTGCCGGCGGCGACCGCGGACCTCACCGTCGAAGTATCCGCCACCGGCACGCTGCAGCCGCTGACCCAGGTCGACATCTCCAGCGAACTTTCCGGCATCGTCCGCTCGGTTGCGGTCAACGAAAACCAGCAGGTCAAGAAGGGCGACGTGCTGGCGACGCTCGATACCGCGAAGCTCGAAGTCCAGATCGAGCGCGCCACCGCCTCCGCCAAGGCGGCGGCAGCCGCCGTCGAGGACGCCAAGGTGACCCTGCAGGAGAACGAGAACGCGGTCGTGCGCGCCAGCGCGCTGACCAAGCGCGGCATGGCGACGGACCAGTCGCTCGAAGCGGCAAACGCGACGCGCGACCGCTCGAAGGCAGCGCTGGACAGCGCCGAGGCCAATCTCGCCATCGCCCAGGCCGACCTCAAGGCGCAGCAGACAGACCTGGCCAAGAGCACCATCTATGCGCCGATCGACGGCATCGTGCTCACACGCTCGGTCGATCCCGGCCAGCGGGTCGCGTCCTCGCTGCAGGCGCCGGTGCTGTTCGTCATCGCCGCCGACCTTCGCAACATGGAATTGCGGGCGGCGGTCGACGAGGCCGACATCGGCCAGGTCAAACCTGGCCAGCACGCCCGCTTCACCGTCGATGCCTTCCCGGACCGCCCGTTCGATGCCGAGATCCGCGACATCTCCTACGCCTCGGTCACCACCGACGGCGTCGTGACCTACAATGCGCGCCTGGAGGTCGACAATGGCGAGCTTTTGCTCAGGCCCGGCATGACGGCCACGGTCTCAGTCGTCACAAGGCAGGCCAAGGGCGTGCTTACCGTTCCCTCGACGGCCTTCCGCTATCGCCCGATGCAGCAGCAGGCCCGCGGCTGGAGCCTGAGCGATCTCTTCACCGGCCGCATGGGCCGCCCCAATCGGCAGCGCGAGCCGACCAAGGCGCCGACCGACGGCTCGCGCACGCTCTATGTGCTGGAGAACGGCCGGCCGCATCCGGTCAACGTCAGGATCGGCTCGACCGATGGCGAGCTGACCGAGATCACCTCCGGCCTCGATGAGGGCGCGCAAGTCATCACCGGCGCGCAGCAGCGGAGCTGACGACATGTCGGCTCCCCTGCTCATCACCTTCGACAAGGTCTGGAAGAGCTATGGCGAGGGCGAGGCCCGCGTGCATGCGCTGGCCGGCGTCGATCTCGCCATCCGGCGCGGCGAATTCGTCGCCATCATGGGACCCTCCGGCTCGGGCAAGTCGACGGCGATGAACATCATTGGCTGCCTCGACACGCCGACGGCTGGAACCTACTCCTTCATGGGCATCGACGCAGGCCGGCTCGACCGCAACCGCCGCGCGCTTTTGCGCAACCTTTATGTCGGCTTCGTCTTCCAAGGCTACAATCTGTTGCCGCGCACCACCGCGGCGGAAAATGTCGAGCTGCCGCTGATCTATCGCGGCGTTGGAGCGCGCGAGCGCCGGGACCTCGCCATGCAGGCGCTGGCCGAGGTCGGGCTTGTCGGGCGCGAGCACCACACGCCGGCCGAGCTGTCGGGCGGCCAGCAGCAGCGCGTGGCGATCGCCCGCGCCATCGTCACCAGGCCGACATTGCTTGTTGCCGACGAGCCGACGGGCAATCTCGACACCGCGCGCACGCATGAGATCATGGAGCTGCTGACCAGGCTCAACGCCGAGCTCGGGCTCTCCATCGTCATGGTCACGCACGAGGCCGACGTCGCGGACTATGCTGGCCGCACCATCCGCTTCCTCGACGGCCATGTCGCCTCCGATACCTTGAAGGCGGAGGAAGCGGCATGATCTGGGAGACCGTCCGCCTTTCGCTGCGTTCGATCCGCCGCAACGTGCTGCGCTCTTTCCTGACGCTGCTTGGCATCGTCATCGGCGTCGCCGCCGTCATCGCCATGCTCACCATCGGCTCCGGCACCACGGAGAAGGTCAAGGCCGATATCTCCAAGCTCGGCAGCAATCTTCTCGTCGTCCGCGCCGGCCGGCCGGCGGGGCCAGGCGGACCCGGCGGCCTCGATCAGGCCGTGCGGCCGCTCGCCGAAAAGGATGTCACCGCGCTCGTCGCGCATCTGAGCGGCGCGCGCGCCATCTCGCCCGCCTCGCAAAAACAGGTCCGCGTCATCTTCGGCACTGAAAGCCTGACCTCGGGAGTCACCGGCACGGACAGCGCCTATCTCGACGCCCGCGACTGGAAGCTGGTGTCGGGACGGCCGTTCAGCGATTCTGAAACGCGCGCCGGCACCGGTGTCTGCCTGATCGGCGAGACGGTGCGCCAGCAATTCTTCGGCGCCGGCGATCCGGAGGGCGAGATCATCCGCGTCAACCGCACCTCCTGCAAGATCATCGGCCTGCTCGAGCCCAAGGGCTATACCGGCTTCGGCCAGGACCAGGACAATGTCGTGCTGATGCCGCTGCACGCCTATCAGCGGCGCATCGCCGGCAACCGCGACATCGACAACATCTACATCGCCGCCGACGACCGCACCCCGACCAGCGAGTTGCAGCCGCGCGTCGAGGACATTTTGCGCGACACGCGCCGCATCACGCCGGACCGCGATCCCGATTTCGCCATCCGCGACATGACCCAGATCGCCGACGCCATGACCAGCGCCACGACCACCATGACCGGCATGCTGGGCGCCGTCGCCGGTGTCAGCCTCCTGGTCGGCGGCATCGGCATCATGAACATCATGCTGGTCTCGGTCACCGAGCGGACGCGCGAGATCGGCATCAGGCTGGCGATCGGCGCGCACGAAAAACACATCCTCATCCAGTTCCTGGTCGAGGCGACGGTGCTGTCGCTGCTCGGTGGCATCATCGGCATCCTGATCGGCCTGTCGCTGGCCGGCATGGCCTCGATGGCGCTGACGATACCGTTTGCGCCGAGCCCCGCCGTCATCCTGCTGGCCGTCGGCTTCTCCGCGCTGATCGGCATGGTGTTCGGCTTCTTCCCGGCGCTGCGCGGCGCCCGCCTCGATCCGATCGACGCGCTGCGGCACGAATAGCACCCGGCATCGCTCGGCTCTGTTGCCGCAAATCCTGCGGTGATAAAGCGGTCTCCTGGGAAACCTTGAAGGGGACGGACGAAATGAGCAGGAAGGCGCGGGTGATCCTCGTGGCAATTGTCGTCGAGGCGTTCCTGGGCGGCATCTGGTGGTATCTGGCCCGCTTTGGTCTGGCCAATCCCGACCGCGTCGCGCCCAATTTCCAGGAAGTCGTCGGCCAGACCATGGGCACGGCGATGGGCGCGCTCCTCGGCCTCTGCTTCATCCTGTTCTTCGTCGCGGCGCGTAATGACCGCAAGGCATTGCCGCAGAAAGAGCGGCTCTGAGCGCCGCGAGAGAATGGAGTCGCGGACTGCCTGTCAAAACGGCAGCCGCGCGTTCTCCTTGACCTCCTTCATCACAAAGAAGGTCCTGGTTTGCCGGACGCCCGGCAACGCGATCAGCTTCTGGCCGTGCAGCTTGTTGAAATCCGCCATGTCGCGCACCCGTATCTTCAACAGATAGTCGAAGTCGCCGGCCACAAGATTACAATCCAGGACCTCCTTCAGCTTGAGGGCGGCCTCCTCGAAAGCCGCGAAACTTTCCGGTGTCGAGCGATCGAGCACGACGCCGACCATGACCAGCGCGCCGAGCCCGACCGCGGCGGGCGCGATCTCCGCCCTGACTCCGGTGATGTAGCCCTCCTCGAACAGGCGTTGCGTGCGCCGATGGCAGGTGGCGGCGCTGACATTCACGCGCGCTGCCAGCTCGGCATTGGTCAGCCGCCCCTCGGCCTGCAGGGCTCGCAGGATCTTGATGTCGATGCGGTCGAAAATATGATCGGAAGATTCTTCCATATTTATCGGTTCCAATGGACGATTAAATGAACCTTAGCGCACTTCTTTGCGGAAATCCAAAAAGCAGCGGCTCTCTTCGAGAGCACCTTTCGCCGCAATTCGTCTATTCTTTGCCTATCCAAACGAACACGGCGGGAGGCAGGTCGATGTCACTTCTCGATAAATTTCAACGGTATCCACTGACCTTCGGCCCGACGCCGATCGAGCATCTGCCGCGTCTCAGCGCGGCGCTTGGCGGCAAGGTGCGGGTCTATGCAAAGCGTGATGACTGCAATTCCGGGCTGGCCATGGGAGGCAACAAATTGCGCAAGCTCGAATATATCGTGCCCGATGCGATCGCGTCGGGCGCCGACACGCTGGTGTCGATCGGCGGCGTGCAGTCGAACCACACGCGCATGGTCGCCGCGACGGCCGCCAAGATCGGTATGAAATGCGTGGTCATCCAGGAGAAATGGGTGCCGCACTACGATGCGGTCTACGACCGGGTCGGCAATATCCTGCTGACGCGCCTGATGGGAGCCGACAGCCGGCTCGTCGACGATGGTTTCGACATCGGCATTCGCAAGAGCTGGCAGGATGCGATCCAGTCGGTCAAGGATGCAGGCGGCAAGCCATACCCCATTCCTGCCGGCGCCTCGGTGCACAAGTTCGGCGGTCTGGGCTATGTCGGCTTCGCCGAGGAGGTCGCGAAACAGGAAGTCGAGCTCGGTTTCAAATTCGACTACATCATCGTCTGCGTCGTGACCGGCTCGACGCAGGCCGGCATGATCGTCGGCTTCGCCGCTCAAGATCGCGCCGACCGGGTGATCGGCATCGATGCCTCCGGCACGCCCGACCAGACCCGCGCCCAGGTCCGCCGAATCGTCGACGACACCGCCGCTCTCGTCGGGCTGGGCCGCGCCGTCCGCGAGGACGAAATCGTCATCAACCCCGACTATGCCCATCCCGCCTACGGCGTTCCATCGAACGAAACGAACGACGCGATCCGGCTGGCGGCCCGCACCGAGGCGATGATCACCGATCCGGTCTATGAGGGAAAGTCGATGCAGGGGCTGATCGACCTGACGAGGAAAGGCTTCTTTCCCGAGGGCGCGAGAATTCTCTATGCGCATCTCGGCGGCGCGCCGGCCATCAACGGTTACAGCTATTACTACAAGGACGACGGCGTTACGCGCAAAGGCGCGCCGCGTGACGACGCGCTGCCACCGCTCTTTCCATAGAGCGCACCCGCTGGCACTGATGCTACGGGTCAGGAAACCTTGTCGCTGCCATCGAAATGCCATTCGATCAGCGGCTTCATATGCCCCATCAGCCCGTCGGGCAAATCGGCGGCGTGGCGGATTACGACTGGCCCTTCGATCTCCGGATCGGCCTCGGCGGCGACGAAGGCGCTGATGCGCCGCGCCAGTGCGTCGGCCGTTTCGGCGACACGGTAGCGGCGGAAGATCACCGTGCCGCGCGCCGTCGATAGCGCATGATAGCGCTGTCCACGCTCGGCCGCCGAAAGATCGAGCCCTGTCTCCTCTCCCACCTCGCGGATCATGTTGGAATCGACGTCGACCTGACCGTCGCGAAAATCGACCGGCTCGAACGAACCGGCGGCGAAATACACGCGGCCGGCATTGATCGTGTGCCGGCCCATGCGGATCGCCACCAGCGCGTTGTCCCCGGCGACCAGCATGGCATGCGCATAGGCGTGCTCGGCGCCGGAATTCTCGCGCCGCTTGCGCCACAGCATGAAGGTCGAATAATTGACCGCATGGCAGCGGCCGACGAGGCGGCTGTCGCGGTACGCCAGCTCGGAAAGCAGCACCACCGTGCCGTCGAACAGCGCCGGTTTGGCCGCGATTTCCTGACGCCAGTTCTCGGCGATCGCTTCCGCATTGCTGACGGCGAAGGGGTGCGGCCCGGGATCGAGGCGGACGTCGATCGCATCGACCGGCAGGATGACGTTGCGGGGCAGATCGAAACTCAAAGGGTCACGCCATGTCCAATGTGATTGCCACGGGGCAATGGTCCGACGCTTTCGGCCTGTCCCAGCCGGCGCGCGGAAAGCGCTCGACCTCCTGCCCCGCCGGGAAGATGGTGCGCCAGGGCTGGCCGTTGCGGATGATGTCGGGCACGGCGGTCGCGTTCTTCGCCGCCAGGGCTTTCGACAGGAGGATGTAATCGAGCTGGCAAAGATGCCGCTCCTCCGGGCCGCGCGTGTGGTAGAAGCTCCAGCGGTCCATCTCCGGCCGCCGCTCGACGACATTCTCGCAGAAGCCGCCGGCGGTCAGCACATTGATCGAGGACTGGGCTTCATCGACGACCTCGAAGCGATAGCCGTCGAAGCTGTCGCCCTCGATCCTCACGCGCTGCCGGTAATCGTTCATATCGCCGCAGATCGCCCAGCGCTTGTCGGCGGCATGGTCCTTGCCGAAACGCTCCTCGATGATGCGGCGCACGGCCTGCGCCTCGGCCATGCGCAGCGGCATTGTCGCCTCGCGGCCGTCCAGCCCGTTGCGCGGCGAGCCCATCGACTTGAAATGCACGAGATAGAGTGTCAGCGGCACGCCGCCGACAGTGAGGTCGACCTCCAGGCAGTCCCGCCGAAAGATGCGATCGCTGGCCACATGCCCGAGCGCCGCAAGCTCCGGCGTGAAGAGGCCGAACCGCTCGAACGTGACATAGGCGTGGCTCGTCATGCGCACGAACTCGATCGGCTCGCCCTGCATGGTCTCGTTGCGCATCATCACCGCGACATCGATGCCGCGGGAGTCGTTGCCGGCCGTGGTGTATTTCTGACGGTAGCCCTGCCCGATCATCTTGAACAGATAGCCATATTCGAACGCCTTCAGCGCCTCGATATTGTCGACCTCCTGCATGCAGATGATGTCCGCGCGGGTGGCCGCGATGGCGAGCGCCGTCAACTGGCGGGTGTCGTCGGACTGGGCGATCGCACGGGCCTGCTCAAGAGTCCGGTATTCCGCCTCGCTCTGGATGTCGAACAGCGCCAGCGTGCGGTCTTCATTGAGCTGGTTGCGATAGCCCGAGAAATCGAACCTGTTCATCAGGTTTTCGACATTGAAGGTGGCGAGGCGCAGCGACATGGCGGTGACCTTTGCGCGCAAGCGAGGCCGAAAACAAGAGCCGGTCGTATGCTCGTCATGGTTGATGGAACCTTTCCGTTCATCCTCCGTTCAGACGAAAAGTTCCAACAATAGCCCATTCCCGGGGTGCTCTGGGCGTGGGGCCTTTACTCCTTGGAGAGTGAAATGAAACCGCTGTTATCTTCCTTCAGATCCGGGCTTTTGGCCTTGGGACTCGTTGCCGGCGTGACCGCGCCGTCGGTGGCCGGCCCGATCCTGCAGCCCGATTTCTCGACCGCCAGCAGCGCGGTGGCACCCACGATCGTCCCCGTCCGCGACAGTTGGGCTGGCGGCAACAACTACTCGCCGCAGATATATGACTGGCGCTGGCGGCGCGGCGGCGAGTGGCGCGGCCGCGATTTCAGACGCGACGGCAACCGGCACTTCTCCCGCAACTGGGACCGCAACTGGGACAGAGACAGGTGGAATGGCGATGGCGACTGGCGCTGGCGGCACCATCACCGCCGGCACTTCCGTGACAGCGACGCCGCGATCCTGGGGCTGGGCCTTGGCCTTGGCTTGGGCAGCTTGGCCTACAACAATTACTACGATCCTTACTATTATGACCCCTATCCGCGCTATGTTCAGCCGCGGCGCATTTACCGGACGGAGCGGCTTTCCAGGGCCCATGTCCAATGGTGCTACGACCGCTACCGGTCCTATCGGGCCTGGGACAACACGTTCCAGCCCAACTACGGCCCGCGCCGGCAGTGCATTTCGCCCTATATCTGAGCGGCCTGCTGGCACAGAAACGGCGCCCTTCGCGGCGCCGTTTTATTTTGCCGCAACCCTGTGCCGCGACCTTGATAACCCTAAATTCATCGGCGGCGCCTATGCATCCAGTCGGTGCTCGACATGCCGATTCGCAGCGAAAAATTCGCCAGAACGTACCCTGCAATGGCCGAAAACGAACTCAGAATCCAACGCCGCCAACGCGTCCTGAAGGGCGCGGCGATCTTGACCGGCATCAACAATTCCGAGGTGACGTGCACGGTACGCAACATGCATTCGAACGGTGCGGAGTTGAAAGTGCCGATCGACGCACGCGTGCCGGACGAATTCCTGCTCTATGTGCCGGTCGATGGCATCGGCTACAGGGCCGTGGTGCGCTGGCGCCGCGAGGACCGCATAGGCGTCGAGTTCACCGGCACCGAGCCCAAGCCACACTGGCACTACGGCTGAGCTGCGGCGGCACTGCCGTCAATCTCGCAACGAAAAGGCCGGCGGATCGATCCGCCGGCTTGCAGCTTCGCGGCCGGAAGCTTGATGACAATTCGCCCTGCCGAGTCAGCTGGTGCGGGTTTCGAGAACCGGAGCGGAGCGGACATAAAGTCCGTGAGCACCGGAAGCGCAGAAACCTGCGGCAGATGGCCGGCAGGGTAGAATTGGCGCGAGCTTCCTAGTTCTTGGCCTTGTCGACCAGCTTGTTCTTGGCGATCCACGGCATCATCGCGCGCAGCTTGGCGCCGACTTCCTCGATCTGGTGGCTGTCGTTGTTGCGGCGGATGCCCTTGAAGCGCGCCAGGCCGGCCCGATATTCCTGCATCCACTCCGAGGTGAACTTGCCGGTTTGGATGTCCTTCAGAACGCGCTTCATCTCGGCCTTGGTGTCGGCGGTGATGATGCGCGGACCCGAGACATACTCGCCCCATTCGGCGGTGTTCGAGATCGAGTAGTTCATGTTGGCGATGCCGCCCTCATAGATCAGGTCGACGATCAGCTTCACTTCGTGCAGGCACTCGAAATAGGCCATTTCGGGCGCGTAACCGGCTTCCACCAGCGTCTCGAAGCCGGCGCGGATCAGTTCCACCAGACCGCCGCACAGAACAACCTGCTCACCGAACAGGTCGGTCTCGCATTCCTCGCGGAAGTTGGTCTCGATGATGCCGGAACGACCGCCGCCGACACCGCAGGCATAGGAGAGCGCGAGATCGAGCGCGTTGCCCGAAGCGTCCTGGTTGACCGCGACCAGGCACGGCACGCCGCCGCCCTTCTGGTACTCGCCGCGCACCGTGTGGCCCGGGCCCTTCGGCGCGATCATGACGACGTCGACCGAAGCCTTCGGCTCGATCAGGCCGAAATGCACGTTGAGGCCGTGCGCGAAGGCGATCGCGGCGCCGTCGCGGATGTTCGGGGCGATTTCGTTCTTGTAGATGTCGGCCTGCAATTCGTCGGGCGTCGCCATCATCATCAGGTCGGCCCATTTGGCGGCGTCCGCCACGCTCATCACCTTGAGCCCGTCGGCCTCGACCTTCTTGGCGGTCGCCGAGCCGGCTTTCAGGCCGATGGCGATCTCCTTGACGCCGGAATCCTTGAGGTTGAGCGCATGCGCCCGGCCCTGGCTGCCATAGCCGATGATGGCGACCTTCTTGCCTTTGATGAGATTGAGATCGGCGTCACGATCGTAATAGACACGCATTTGCTGTTCCTTCCCTTTTGAAGATCAGAAGGCCATAGGCCCGGTTTTTGCTCCGAAAAGAGCGAGAAACTGTTGCGTCGCGCGGCGGGCATCGCCGCCGATCGTCGCCTCAGTCAATTCCACCCGGTCGCCGAGCAGCAGACGGATCTGCACGTCGCGGCCGACCAGGCCGAAAAAGGTCCGGAACGCCGTCTCGGCGTCCTCGAAATCGAGCAGCCCGGCTTGACGCCCTGCTTCAAGCACCGGCTTCAGCCGCCTGGCCAGCGCGAAGCGGCCATTCTGCAGCACAATGGCGCCGAGGTCATCCTTGCCGGAGCCGGCATGGCCGACCGCCACGCGGTTGAGCGCGATCGACGTATCGCTGGAGATCACTTTGAGCCAGTCGGAGGCGAAGCGTTGGAGGCTTGCCGTCAGTGACGCGAGGTCGAGTCCCTTGCGATCGACCGGCGCCACGCGCACCTTGGAGGCCTGCCACTGCACCGTAGCGTTGAGCAGTCCGTCGCGGTCGCCGAACCATTTGTAGAGCGTTTCCTTGGAGCAGCTCGCCCGCCGCGCCACCGCGGTCATGGTGAGGTTGTCGCCCTCTTCCACCAGCAGGCGGAGCGCCGCGTCCAGAACGGCCTGCTGGCGCTCCGTCAGCGTTTCGCTTGTGTCGATATCAGCGCCCGCCTGCAGCACGTTGTTTCCCGGTTTTCTGGCCGCCTAGAGGCGTACCGTACGTTACGGTTCGGCTTATTGCGCATTCCTGTTTCCAATGCAAGGGGTGCGGCGAAAAATGACCGGCGAAACTGCGAAGGGCTCGTCAGCTAATCGCTGGCCGGCGGATCGCGCAGCCGTCCGAGCAGGCTGGCCAATGTCTTCAGCTCCTGGGCTGAAAGCCTGCCGTCCATTCGGTCGGCAATGCAAGTGCCATAGACCGCCCAAATGCGGCGGCGCATCTCCCGGCCGCTTGCCGTGATGCGCACGGTCTGCCCGCGGCCATCGTCGGAGACGGGCAGCTTTTCGACCAAGCCATCCGCCTCCAGCCGGGCCAGCAGCCGTGAGACGCCGTACTGCGCCAGCAGCACGCGATCGATCAGCTCGAACGGCCTGAGCCCGCCCTCGCCCGCTTCGGCGAGTTCGTGCAGCACGTCGTACCAGGCGAGCGGCGGCAGGGCGTTTGCCTTCAGCGCGTCCTCGGTCCTCTTGACCAGTTGGCGCGAGACCCGCACGAGGCGCGCCCAGGCTGCAATCGCTTCTGGAGATGGCGACGTCCTCGTCATCGGCGCAGCCTAGTCGATAGATGCAACTGCATCAAGCTTGACGATCGATGCATTTGCATCCATATAGATGCAATTGCATTAACAAGGAACTTTCCGATGAAACATGAAATCTGCAAGATCGCCGACATTCCCCAGATCGGCAGCCTGATCGCGCCCTTCTTCGGTCGCGAGGTCCATGTCTGGCGCAGCGGCGAGCGCATCCGCGCGGCTGCCAATGTCTGCCTGCATTTCGGCGGACCGCTGGACTGCAAGGACGGCACGCTTGTCTGCCAATGGCACGGCGCGAAATTCGACATGGAAAGCGGCGAGCGTCTCGAAGGACCGGCGCCGAAAGGCTCGCGCCTGATGTTCCTGTCGACCCGCGTCGAGGATGGCGCGCTCAACTATGTCTGGGGAGAGTGAGATGACCGCAAGACTCACCCTCGTCAGCCATCACCTCTGCCCCTACGTCCAGCGCGGCACGATCGCGCTTGCCGAGAAAGATGTGCCTTTCGATCGGCTCTATGTCGACCTTGCCGACAAGCCTGTTTGGTTCAAAGCTGTCTCGCCGCTCGGCAGGGTGCCTCTGCTCCGCGTCCAACACGGCCAATCGGAGGAGGTGATTTTCGAATCCGCCGTCATCCTCGAATTCCTCGAGGAAACCGAAGCCAATCCCTTGCACCCTGCCGATCCGCTGGCGCGGGCCAGGCATCGCGCCTGGATCGAATTCGGCTCGGCCATCCTCAATGGCATAGGCCGCTTCTATTCCGCCGCCGACGAAGCTGCTTTCCTCCATGAAAGCAGAGTGCTGTCCGAAATGTTCGCTCGCGTGGAGGCGGAACTGCCGGCCAGGCAAAGCGGCCCATGGTTCGGCGGCGAGCGCTTCTCGCTGGTCGATGCCGTCTACGGGCCGATCTTCCGCTACTTCGACACCTTCGACCGCATCGGCGATTTCGGCATTCTGGATGGCAAGCCGCGCGTCCAGGCCTGGCGCGTGGCCTTGAGCAGGCGGCAATCGGTCAAGGAGGCGGTCGGCGCGGAGTATCCGCGGCGGCTGCATGCCTTCCTTCGGGCCAAGGGATCTTACCTATCCGGGATCATCCGGCGGCAGGCCACTGAAACTCCGCAAGCCCGATCCGCCTGAACGGGTCGATCACCGTTCCGGCGACCATGGCGGCGAGGAATTGCGGCCCCGGCGGCACACGCGCCAGCGCCGCCACCATGCGGTCACGGACAAAGGGCAAAGCCGCTGAGTCCGACTGGTAGAACGGCGTCAGCGACAGTGACAGCGCCTGGAACACGCGCACATGCCAACGGCGTGCGCTGGCATAAGTCGCCAGCGCGTCGTCGAGGCTGTCCGCCCGCGCCAGCGCATGGCCGAGGGCGGCGGCGTCGAGCAGCGCCATGTTCGCGCCTTGCCCGAGCTGCGGGCTGGTCGAATGCGCGGCATCGCCGATGACGGCAAGCCGCCGGCCTGCCGGCAGTGTCATCGTGTGGTGACCGTAACGGGCGAGCGAGAGCTGCCCGAAACTGTCGATCTGGCTGGTGAAAGCCTCGCACTCCGGCCAGACCGAAACCACTCTCGCCTTCCATGCTTCGAGCCCCTCGGCCTTTACCCGTTCGGCATCGGCCGGCTTGAGGCTCCAGAAGAAGGCCGCCATGTCTTGCGCGCCAGGCTCCGGCCGGCCGATCGGCAGCACGCCGACCATGATGCTTGCCTTGTCGTAGCGCTGCAGCAGCGCGCTTCTGTCAAAGCCGTCCCGCCAGCCGAGCGACGCCCAGAACGCGCCATAGGCCAGCGGTCGCGGCATGGCGGCATCGCCTAGACAGTGCCGCAGTTTCGAGCGCGCGCCGCTGGCGTCGACAATGAGGTCGAACGGCCCGAGCCGCTTGCCGTTGGCGCAGACCAGCGTCGCGCGCTCGGCCGTCTCCGGTGTCTCGACCTCGACATCGGTCTCGATCGCGATCGCTTCGCGCAAGGCGGCGCGATGGAGCACGCCGAACAGCGCCGCCCGATGGACCGCGAGGCCGAAGCGACGGCCGCGCCGCGCGTCGTAGCGGACTTCGAGCACCGTGCGCCCGGTCTGGGCATCGGTGCCGTGCAGCCGCTCGATACGGCTGCCGAGCGAAAGGATGTCGTCGAGCAGGCCGAGATCGGCGAGCACTGTCAGCCCGGTCGGCTGCAGGATGAGCCCGGAGCCGACAGGCTTCGGCGCGTCGAAGCGCTCGAAGATGGTGACCTTGTGCCCCGCCCGCTTGAGATAGAGCGCCGCGGCCAATCCGGCCGGCCCGGCGCCGGCAATCGCGATGTCGTAGGATCTGCTCATTGCCCGCCCAAGCCAAGCCGGCCGGACAATCTCCCAACACAGCAGTCAAATCAAGCTGGCGCTTTGACGCCTGTCAGGCTTGAGCCGCGTCGAAAGCGGCGCGTGCCTCGCGCACGGCGTCATGGTTGAGCTCGGCCCACTGGACCAGCATCTGCAGGGGCGCAAACATCGAGCGCCCGAGATCGGTCAGGCTGTATTCCACGCTCGGCGGCTTGGTGGGGAACACCTCGCGGTGCACATAGCCGTCGCGCTGTAGCTCGTAAAGCGTTTGCGTCAGCATGCGCTGCGAGATGTCGGGAACCAGCCGGCGCAGCTCACCGAAGCGGTAGGGCCTCTCCGCCAGCGCCATGACCAGCAGCGAGCTCCATTTGCCGCTGATGCCCTGGATCACGTCGCGGACCGGACAGTCGGCGAAATTGCCGCCGTTGGTCATGGCCTTATAGACCTCGAGCTTGGCTTTCAGATTGAAGATCTTGCTGTCCATCGCGACATCCGCTGGTCGAGTTCGGCCGGCCGGGGTGGTTCCCCCGCCGTGCCTACCTCCCGAAAAACTGCCTTCTTTACGGCCCGAGGTCAATTCCTATTTTAGTGCTGGTCTCTTTTTGAGACCACAATTTGATCCGCCTTCGACGCAATTTTTTCAGGGACTCCCCCATGACCGAAACCCTTCTCGTCACCGGCGCTTCCGGCCAGCTCGGCCGAGCCGTCATCAATCACTTGCTGGAGGCGCAGAAAATTGCGCCCTCGAGCATCATCGCCGCCACCCGCAACCCCGAGAACCTCGCCGACCTTGCAGCGCGCGGCGTCGCCGTCAGGGCCGCCGACTTCAACGACAGCACCTCGCTGGAGAAGGCGTTCGCTGGCGCCGACCGGGTGCTGATCATCTCGACCGGCGACCTCGATCTGAAGACGGGCCGCCGGCTGAAGCAGCATGAGACGGCCGTGGCCGCAGCCAAGGCGGCAGGCGTTTCGCATCTGCTCTACACCTCGATGCCCAATCCCGAGCCGGGCTCGCCCGTGCTCTTTGCCGGCGATCACTACGGCACCGAGCAGGCCATCAAGGCGAGCGGCATCCCCTACACCATCTTCCGCAACGGCTGGTATCAGGAGAACCTGTTCATGTCGCTGCCGCACGCCATTTCGTCGGGCAAGTGGTACACGGCGGCCGCCGACGGGCGCATCGCCCACGGCGCGCGCGACGATATGGCCGCCGCCATTGCCGCCGGCCTCGCGTCCGGCTCCAAGGAAAGCCACATCTACACGCTGACCGGCCCGCAGGCCTACACCACGTACGAGATCGCAGCGCTGGTGAGCGAGGTGACCGGCAAGGCGCTGGAAGTCATCCAACTGCCGGACGAGGCGCTGACCGAAGGCGTCAAGGCGGCGGGCGTTCCCGAGGATTTCGCCCGCATCATCGTCTCCTTCGATGCCAACACGCGTGCCGGCCGCATTGCAGAGGTGACCGATGCCGTCGAAAAGCTCTCGGGACGCAAGCCCCGGACGCTGAAGCAGTTCCTCGAAGCGAACAAGACGGCCCTGCTCGGCTGAAGCAAGGCGCGCCTGAGAAGGCCTCTCAGGCGCGCTTCACTTCGACTTCTTGAGCAACCCAAGCCGGACCAGGCTTTCCGCAGTAGCAACCAGCGCCTCTTCCCGTGATCGCGGCGTCCAGCCAAGCAGGCGCATGGCCTTGGCGCTCGTCGCGTTCCTGGCTTTGCCCAGTTCCGACACGATCTGGGCCGCCTGCCCGTCGAACAGCCCGACGATCCGGACCAGCCAGTCCGGCAGCACTCTTGTCGTAACCCGCGACGCCGCATTGCCGAGCCGCGCTTTCAGCGTCCGCGCGATCTCGAGCATCGTCATGAAATCGCCGCTGATGGCCAGGAACCGCTCCCCTTTGGCGGCAGGATTGGTCATGGCGCGCAGATGCAGGTCGGCGACGTCGCGCGCATCGACGACGCCGAACACCATGCGCGGCAGTCCGGGCACCTCGCCATCCATCAGCCGCCTGATGAAATCCGTCGAGGTCGAATGATCCGGCCCCAGGACCGGCCCGAAGATGCCGACCGGATTGACCACTGCCAACTCCAGAGACCCGCCCTCGCGATCGATGAAATCCCACGCCGCCCGTTCGGCCAGCGTCTTCGACTTCACATAGGCGCTGACCTTTTCCGAAAGGTTGGTCCAGTTCTCCTCCGTGAAGGGCTTCTCGACGACCGGTGTCTGGCCATAGCCGACAGCGGCAAAGGAAGAGGTAAGCACGACACGTTCGACCCCGGCGTCGCGCGCGGCCCGCAGCACGCGCAATGCCCCTTCCCTGGCCGGGACGATCAGGTCGTCCTCATGCTTCGGCACGCCGGACGGAAAAGGCGAAGCGACGTGAAGGACGTACCGGCATCCGGCGACCGCCTCAGGCCAGCCTTTGTCGCTCATCAGATCGGCATGCACGAAGGAAAGCGCGTCGCTTGGCTCGGCGCCGCCGACCTTCAGCATCGCAAGAACATCGGCTTCGCGCCTGGCCGAGCGCACCGTGGTGCGCACGCGATAGCCAGCGTTCAGAAGCGCAAGGATGCAATGAGCGCCAAGAAAGCCGGACCCGCCGGTCACAAGCACCAACTCGCCGCTCATGCGCCGCCCCTTTAGCCACTGCTCCGGCCGATGCTCCGCAGTCTGTCAGATCGCGACCTGCGTGCCAATCTCCACCACGCGTCCGGTCGGGATCTGGAAATATTCCGTCGCGTCCGCCGCCGTCTTGGCCAGGCCGATGAACAGCCTGTCCTGCCAGATCGGCATGCCGGAATTGGGTGAAGCCTTCAGCGAGCGCCGCGACAGGAAGAACGACGTCGTCATAATGTCGAACTTCCAGCCCTGCTTGCGGCAGATGGCCAGCGCGCGCGGAATGTTGGGCTGCTCCATGTAGCCGAAGGTCAGCGTCACGCGCATGAACAACTCGTTGACCGTCTCCAGCTTGACGCGCTCGCTGTCCGGCACCACCGGCTGCGGCGCGGTCACCACCGACAGGATGACGTTCTTCTCATGCAGCACCTTATAGTGCTTCAGGCTGTGCATCAGTGCCGTCGGCGCGCTCAGCGGATCGCTGGTCAGGAACACGGCGGTGCCCGACACAAGCTGCGGCTTCTTCTTCAGGAGATTCGCCGCCAGGAAATCGAGTGGGATCTCGTTGCGGCGCGTCTTGTCGAACAGGTAGCGGCTGCCGCGCACCCAGGTCCACATGCCGAGGATGATGGCGAAGGCTACCGCGAGCGACGCCCAGCCGCCCTCGAACACCTTGACGATGTTGGAGGCGAAGAAGCCGATGTCGATCAGCGCGAAAACCACTGTCAGAGCGACGGCAGGCCAGATGTTCCATCTCCAGATGCGGGTCATGACGATGAACAGCAGCGTCGTCGTCACCAGCATGTTGCCGGTTACCGAGATGCCGTAAGCCGAGGCGAGCTTGCTGGATTCGCCGAAGCCGACCACCAGCAGCATCACCACCAGCGCCAACAGCATGTTGACGCGCGGCATATAAACCTGGCCGGACTGCTTTTCGGACGTATGGAGAATCTCGAGCCGCGGCAACATGTTGAGCTGCACCGCCTGCCGGGTCAGCGAATAGGCGCCGGAGATCACGGCCTGGCTTGCAATGACAGTCGCCGCCGTTGCCAGCACGACCATCGGAACAAGCGCCCAGCCTTCGTTCATTTCGAAGAACGGGTGGCCGACAGTGCCGCCCTTGGCAAGCACATACGCGCCCTGCCCGGCATAGTTCAAAAGCAGGCAGGGAAACACGATGGCAAGCCACGCCAGCACGATCGGCTTGCGGCCGAAATGACCGAGGTCGGCATAGAGCGCCTCGGCGCCGGTAACCGCCAGGAAGACGGCGCCGACGGTGACAAACGAAACGTCGGGCGAATTGATGAAGAAGGCCACGATGTAATGCGGGCTTATCGCCCACAGGATTTCCGGATCAGCGATGATGTGCTTCAGACCGGAAAGGCCGATGGCGAGAAACCAAATGGCGGTGACCGGGCCGAACACCAGGCCGACACCGCCGGTGCCGAAGCGCTGGACCGCGAACAGCACTGCTAGGATCAAAAGCGTCAGCGGCACGACATAGGGCTGGAAGGCCGGTGTGACGACATTCATGCCCTCGACAGCCGAAAGCACGGAGATGGCGGGCGTGATGACCGCGTCGCCGAAGAACAGAGATGCGCCCACAATGCCGATGCCAAGCACGATCGCCGAACGCGTCGGGAAAGTTCCGCGCGCCAGGGCCATCAATGACAGCACGCCGCCCTCGCCGCGGTTGTCGGCGCGCAGCACGAACATGATGTACTTCACGGTCACCGTGATCGTGAGCGACCATATGATCAGCGACAACACGCCCAGGATGTCGGCGCGGTTCGCGACATCACCGCCGGAAGAGGCGTGCAGCGCCTCGCGGAATGCATAGATCGGGCTGGTGCCGATGTCGCCATAGACAACGCCCAGCGCGCCAAGCATGAGCACCTTCGTGCTGTGCTGCTCAATTTCCGCGTGGCTCGATTGGTCGGCGGGTTCTGCGTCTGCACCACCATTGGCAAGGGCCATGGACGACACTCCGATAAAATGCGCGGTGCTCTACGCTTGCTGCAGTGCAATATCAAGTGCCCCAGCGTTAGGGCTCCCATGCCGCCGACGCAAGGCTTTCGGTATACGCAACGCCCGGCTCGTTCATCCGGCGGATCTCGTCAGATCGCGACCTGCGTGCCGATTTCAACGACGCGTCCGGTCGGGATCTGGAAATACTCAGTGGCATCCGCAGCCGAGCGTGCCAGGCTGATGAACAGCCGGTCCTGCCAGACCGGCATGCCGGAATTGGGCGAAGCCTTCAGCGAGCGCCGCGACAGGAAGAAGGACGTCGTCATAATGTCGAACTTCCAGCCCTGCTTGCGGCAGATGGCCAAGGCGCGCGGAATGTTGGGTTGCTCCATGTAGCCGAAGGTCAGCGTCACGCGCATGAACAGCTCATTGACCGTCTCCAGCTTGACGCGCTCGCTGTCCGGCACCACCGGCTGCGGCGCAGTCACCACCGACAGGATGACGTTCTTCTCATGCAGCACCTTATAGTGCTTCAGGCTGTGCATCAGCGCCGTCGGCGCGCTCAGCGGATCGCTGGTCAGGAACACCGCGGTGCCCGACACCAGCTGCGGCTTTTTCTTCAGAAGGTTCGACGCCAGGAAGTCGAGCGGGATCTCGTTGCGGCGCGTCTTGTCGAACAGGTAGCGGGTACCGCGGATCCAGGTCCACATGATCAGGCCCATCAGACAGGCGACCGTGATCGACACCCAGCCGCCCTCGACGATCTTGACGACATTGGCCGAGAAGAAACCGAGATCGATGACGCCGAAGAGCACCACCAGGGCCAGCGCGGTCGCAACCTGCCATTTCCACAGCCAGCGCATCACCACGAACAAAAGGATAGTCGTCATCAGCATCTCGCCGGTGACCGAAATGCCGTAGGCCGACGCAAGCGCGCTCGAGCTGCCGAAGCCGACGACCAGAAGCATCACGCCAAGCGCGACCAGAAGGTTGACCCTCGGCATATAGATCTGGCCGCTCTGCATCTCGGATGTGTGCTGCACCTCGATGCGCGGCAGAAGGTTGAGCTGCACCGCCTGCCTGGTCAGCGAGAAGGCACCGGAAATGACGGCCTGGCTGGCGATGACGGTGGCCGCGGTTGCAAGGCCGACCATCGGCATCAGCGCCCATTCGGGCAGCATCTGGAAGAACGGGTTGGTGGGCTTGCCGCCATGCGAGAGCACGAAGGCGCCTTGGCCGAAATAATTCAGCAGCAGGCACGGGAAGACGATTGCGAACCAAGCCACCACGATCGGCTTGCGGCCGAAATGGCCGAGGTCGACATAGAGAGCCTCCGCGCCGGTCACCGCCAGGAAGACCGCGCCGACGGTAACGAAGGCTCCGGTCGGTGTCGTGGCCAGGTAGTAGATCGCATAATATGGATTGATCGCCAAGAAAACCGACGGATCGTCGACGATATGGTAGACACCGGCCGCGCCGATCGCCACGAACCATGTCGCCGTCACGGGCCCGAACACCGCCGCCACCTTGCCCGTGCCGAAGCGCTGCACGGCAAAAAGCACGGCCAGGATGACCAGCGTGATCGGAACCACGAACGTATCGAGCGCCGGCGTGACGACTTCCAGGCCTTCGACAGCCGACAGCACCGAGATCGCCGGAGTGATGATCGAATCGCCAAAGAACAGCGCCGCGCCGCAAAGGCCGATCACCAGGATAAGCTTGGAACCCGGCGGGTAGGCGCTGCGCGCCAGCGCCATCAGCGACAGCGTGCCGCCCTCGCCCTTGTTGTCGGCCCTGAGCACGAAGGCGACATATTTGATCGTGACGATGATCGTCAGCGCCCAGACGATCAGCGACAGCACGCCGAGCACGTCATTGCGGGCAACCGAACTCGAAGACGCGTGCAGCGCCTCGCGAAAGGCGTAGATCGGGCTCGTGCCGATGTCGCCATAGACGACGCCCAGCGCGCCAAGCATGAGCACCTTGGTGCTGTGTTGCCGCTCGGTTTCGGCATGGCCCGAGCGTTCGAGGGATTCCGTTTCGCTGGCGTTGGCTAGCACCATGAACCCCACTTTACCGAATTCGTCACGCTGCGAGGCCACCGCGACGCGCGCGACACACCAAGACTGCCGAAACTACCCAAAGTCCCCTACCATCCGCAGGCCTTCAAGAACCGCCCGACCGTGCCGGCCATGCCATACTCCAGCGCATCGGCTGTCAACCCATGTCCGATCGATACTTCGGCCAATGCCGGGATGTGTTTGACCAATGGCGGTAGGTTCTCGACGGTCAGATCGTGGCCGGCATTGACGCCGAGCCCCGCCTTGAATGCGGCGTCGGCGGTTTTTCCCAGCCTTTCCAGCTCTTTCGCCGCCTTTGCGGAATCGGAATGGAAACCTCCATAGGGCCCGGTATAGAGCTCGATGCGGTCGGCGCCTGTGTCGCGCGCCGCATTGACCCCGTCCGGAACCGCATCGGAAAACAGCGACACCCTGAATCCGCTTTTCTTCAACCGCTTGACGATCGGAGTGAGGAACGCCGCCTGGGCGACGAAGTTCCAGCCATGGTCCGAGGTTGCCTGCGCCGGGTCGTCCGGCACCAGCGTCACCTGCTCGGGCTGGTTCTTCTCGACCAGCACCAGGAAATCCTCCGTCGGATAGCCCTCGATGTTGAACTCCGCCGTGGGGAATTCGTCGTCAATCAGAGCCCTGATCTCCGGCAGGTCGGAATGCCTTGTATGCCGCTCGTCTGGCCTGGGATGCACCGTCAACCCATGCGCGCCGGCGGCAAGGGCAATGCGGCCAAGTCCAATGACGCTCGGCCACGGCAGGTCGCGGCGGTTGCGCAGCATGGCGACGGCGTTGAGATTGACCGAAAGCTTGGCGGGCATGAGCTGGGGTCCAGTGGATCGGCGGGCATCTATAGCGCCTTTGACGGGAACAGATAGGGGGTTTCGCGTGTTCCAGGGGACAGTTGGAGGCTAAGGTGAGGATTTGCAGTGAATTTCCTTGAAGCCGTGCCGGCTATCCGCCGCATCGAGACCAACCGCGACGCGCTTTTTGCCATCGACGTCGTCGGCGATGTCTCGCCGGCCGATGCGGAAAACCTGTTCGGCCTGCTGGAAGCCGCCTACGCGCTGCATCCGAGGATCGACGTGCTGATCAGGCTGACCGACGAGGAAAGCGTCGACTGGGCCAATATCAAGCAGGACACGCTCCGGCAGGGCGTGGCCGACGCGATGGAACATGTCGTGCGCTGCGCCGTCATTGGCGAGCCGAGTTGGGCTTCCCTCGTCGCGGGCGTGTTCCCCAAAACGCTGCCTTTCGAAGTCAGGCGCTTCGATGTCGACGATGAGGAAGCCGCCTGGCAGTGGCTTGGCGCAAGGCCGACGGGCTAGTTCCTTAACACAGAAGTTTTGACCGGTTGGCTATGTGGCATGCCTTGGCGATTGGCCGAGACGCCTACCGCGATCGTCATCCACGGGCGGAGCAAGGAGCGAAGCGACGCGCGCAGACCCGAGGATCCTGTGTGTTGGTTCTGGTGTATGGTTCGAAGTGGGAAGAAGACCGAGTGGATCCTGGTCGTCCTTTCGGACAGGCCGTGGCATGGCCCGGTCCCTTCCCACCGGTGAACCATCAACCTGAACAGTTGCACGGGGCTGTTACAAGCAGACCTCGCACCACAGGAAGAGGCGTGGACATGATAGCCCAGAACTATGTCGGCTGCGACATCTCCAAGCAGTGGCTCGACTTTTTTGATGAGACAAGCGGCCGTCTTCGGCGCATCGACAACCAGGCCGATGCGATCGCGGCTTATGTGGCGGGTCTTGATCCCAGTCGGGACTTCGTCGTCATGGAGGCGACAGGCGTGCATGACCGGCTGCTGCGTCATGCGCTGGCCAAGGCCGGCGTGCCGTTCTCGCGGCACAACCCGGCACACACCCACCACTATTCGAAGTCGACGCGCCGGCGCGCCAAGACCGATCCTCTCGATGCCAGGATGCTGAGCGACTATGGCCGTCGCTATAACCCTGAGGCCGAGCCGGCCCCGAGCGAAGAAGTCGAGCGGCTTCAATCGCTTGCCGGCCACCGCGACCATCTGGTCGAGATGCGGGCAGCGCTGAAGAAGCACCTCGCCGAGGCTTTCGATGAGGCCGTCATTGCCGACCTGGAAGAAACGATCGCCTACTTCGACACGCGCATCAAAGCGCTCGAGAGCCGGATTGCCGAGGTCATTCGTCAAAACCAGGACACCGCTCGCGACCATGCGCTGATGGTCTCCGTGCCCGGTGTCTCCAAGGTCGGCGCGCTCTCGCTGCTGGCGCTCCTGCCCGAGCTCGGCCAGCGCTCACCCAAGGCGATCGCGGCACTGGCCGGCCTTGCCCCGTTCGACAACAAGAGCGGCAAGCTCAACCGCAGGAGCCATATCCAGGGCGGCCGATCACGCGTGCGCCGTGCCCTCTATATGGCTGCCCTCACCGCCGTCAGAACCTGTGAGCGCTTCAAGACCTTCTACACCGCACTTGCCGCCCGCTCAGGCTCCAAGAAACTGGCCATCATCGCCGTCGCAAGGAAGCTCTTGGTCGTCCTCAACGCCATCATGCGCGACAAAATCGCCTTCGCATGAACACAGTTGCCATGCCGTGAAATGGAAGCGCCGCGGCGGTCCAGAAATTCTGCACCGCTGCATACTTCGGTCCAGGTAACGGAATGGATTCTAGGGTCTGCGCGCGTCGCTTCGCTCCTTGCTCCGCCCTAGAATGACGAGGTTCAGAAGCCTCCAGCTCATCGCCAACGTTTGCGCTGACTACCCAGCGGACGTTGATAGCCTTGCCCTTAAAGCCTGCAATCTTTCAAAGTCACTGTGTTGAGGAACCAGGCCAGCCTCACCTGAACTCCTAACCTCCCTAGCGCACCACCGTCAGCCGCTCGGCGGCGCGGGTGATTGCCGTATAGAGCCAGCGCTGCCGGGTCTCCTTGAAGGCCCAGCTCTCGTCGAACAGCACGACGTCGTTCCACTGCGAGCCCTGCGCCTTGTGCACGGTCAGCGCATAGCCATAGTCGAAATCGTCGAAACGCTTCTTCTGCTGCCACGGGATTTCCGTGTCGGGATCCTCGAACGCCGCCTTGAGCAGCTTGATCTTGGCGACGCCGCGGTCGGGGTCGTCCTCTTCCGGCGAGACCAGAAGGTTGATGCCCGGCTTCACCGTCTCGCGCGAGGAGGTCATAACCTTCCACAGCGAGCCGTTGAGCAGGCCCTTGGCCGGGTCGTTGCGCAGGCAGACCAGCTTGTCGCCGGCCTGCGGAAAGTCCGCGTTGAACCCTTTCAGCTCGCGCAATCTTTGATTGTAGCGCCGGCGCGTGCGGTTGGTGCCGACCAGCACCTGGTCGGCCTTGAGCACCAGGTCCTGGTTGACTGCTTCCCTGCCGATCACCTGCGCGGTGCCGTAGTCGCCATGCATGAATTCCCGGCCTTCGCGCACGTCGAGCGCCAGCCGGATGATCGGGTTGTCGCGCGCCTGGCGGTGGATCTCGGTCAGCAGCACATCCGGCTCGTGTTCGGTGAAGAAGCCGCCGCCCGAGATCGGCGGCAGCTGCGCCGGATCGCCAAGCACCAGGATCGGCGTGCCGAAACTCTGCAGGTCGCGGCCGAGCTGCTCGTCGACCATCGAGCATTCGTCGATAACGACGAGCTTGGCGCGCGAAATCGGGCTTTGCCGGTTGAGCGAGAAGGTCGGCGACATCGAGGTCTTGCCGGTCACCTCGTCCTCGACCGATTCCTCACCCTTCGGTCTATAGATCAGCGAATGGATGGTGCGGGCGTTGGTCGCCCCCTTTGAGCGCAGCACCTGCGCCGCCTTGCCGGTGAAGGCGGCGAACTGCACCTGGCCGTCGACATGCTCGGCGAAATAGCGCGCCAGCGTCGTCTTGCCGGTGCCGGCATAGCCGAACAGCCGAAAGACCTGCGGCCGGCCCTCTTTGAGCCAGCGCCCGACCGCCTTCAGAGCCTCGTCCTGTTGGGGAGAAAATTCCATCTGTCCGACAGACCGGATTCGCAAGCGAAAGACAAGATTGGCCGCAATACCGACCGTTGTCGGCGACAAAGCGGCCACCTTCGATAGCCCAGGCTATCAGCCGGAAATAGGAACGTAAAGAGAACAAAGACGATCTACCGGCTAGCGCCCTGGATCATTCTCCAGCAGGATCGGCTTGCCGTGTGGCGTTGCGTGCGCGGCGCGCTCCCAGGCGGCGGCAAGCTCATCGACCTCGCCTTTGCGGGCGACACCCTTCCTGGACAGCAGCTTCTCCAGCGCCGCCAGCCAGTGTTCGTAGTAATCGTGCCCATCACTCGCCGCGCCAGGTTGCTTCACCTCGGCCGACAAGGCCTCCGCCCATTCGCTCCACGAAAACAGGCCCTTGTCGTGCAGCGCAACGGTCAGGGCGAAGGCTTCGGCCTGCCACGGCTCGGCGAAGACCGGCTCGTCGAAACCCGCCGGCAAGGCGCCTTCATGCCGGCTCAAGATAGCTCTCCCAGGCATCGATCGACACGCTGAGCGTCGGATCGGCGCCCTCGCCCCAGATTTCGGCTCCGTCGAACACCACGGTATAGACCCATTGCGGATTCTCGCCCTTGCCATGCGCATTGCTGTCCGGAAAGACGAAGCCGCCGCGAACGGCCTCGATCCTCCCGGTCTTATCGCGCGCGTAGCGTGGCAGGCGCGTGTGGCCGGTCGGGTTGAAATTCTTCGTCCGCACCCGGTCGCCCGCTTGGAACCGTGCCGGCATAGCGACAGGCCGGTCGCACGGCCCGCCCTTGGCGAGCACCGCCGGCACATCCGCTGCCTTGAGCACCCTTTTCGGCGTCGAGGCCGCATCGACCGCTCTGCCGGCGGCCAGGTCGCGCTCGGTGACGAAGCCATGGCGCTTCAGCAGCACCTCTAGCGCCTTGATCCAGATCTGGTAGTAGCTCGACGAATAGTAGTCGGCGGGATGCAGCGATTCCCGCGCATGCCGGCTTTCATCGATGTTCCACGCCCCCATGCCGCCGGCGGCGAGCGTCACGCCCAGCGCCCGCCTTTCCCATGCGGCGTGGAAATAAGGCTCGTCCTTCTCGGGCGCGACCGGCTCGAAGCCCATCTGTCCGCCAAGATCCTGCGGCCCGTTCATGCCGGCCCCCCCTCCGGCTCCTTGGCCAGCGCCGTGCCGATCATCGCGTCGCGGCTGACCAGCTCGGCGAGCTGCTCCTCGCTCCAGCCCTCGGTGCCTTTCGGCCGCATCGGCACCACGAGATAGCGAAGCTCGGCGGTCGAATCCCAGACGCGGATTTTCTTGGTACTGGGCAGCGTCAGCCCGAATTCCTCCAGCACGCCGCGCGGATCGATCACCGCCCGCGAGCGGTAGGGCGGCGCCTTGTACCAGACCGGCGGCAGGCCGAGCACCGACCATGGATAGCAGGAGCACAGCGTGCAGACGACGAGATTGTGCGTCTCCTCGGTGTTGAACACGGCCTGCATATGCTCGCCTTGGCGGCCGGTATAGGAGAGCGATTCGATCGCGGCGGTCGCGTCGCGCTTTAGCCATTCGGCGTAAGCCGGATCGTTCCAGGCCTTCGCCACCACCCGCGCGCCATTGCGCGGGCCGATCTTCGTCTCGTAGGTATCGACGATGACGTCTATGGCTGCCGGATCGATCAGGCCTTTCTGGGTCAGGATCGTCTCCAGCGCGCGCACGCGCGCCGCGAACGGATCGAGCTCGTTGTCGTGGTCATGATCGTGGGTCATGCCCCGAGACTAGGATCGGCTGCCGTTGGCCGCAAGCGCGAGGCCTTGGGCCAGCAGCGGGTCTACTCGGCCGCCACCTTCTTCGGCTCGGCCTCGCCGTCGAACAGCGAGCCCTGCTCGCCGCTCTCCACCACATGCAGCGCCGGCTGGTTCCGTCTCGACGAGAAGCTGAGCAGCCAGCCCGAGAAGTTCTCGAAATAGACGTAGATCACCGGTGTCACGAACAGCGTCAGCGCCTGCGAGGCGAGCAGGCCGCCGACCACCGCGATGCCGAGCGGCTGGCGCAATTCGGCGCTGGCGCCGGTGCCGAGCGCGATCGGAAAGGTGCCCATCAGCGCGGCCAGCGTCGTCATCATGATCGGCCGGAAACGCATCAGGCAGGCCTTGTGGATGGACTCCTTCGCCGACATGCCCTGTCGCCTCAGCTCCAGCGCGACGTCGACCATCATGATGCCGTTCTTCTTGACGATGCCGATCAACATCAGGATGCCGATCACCGCGATCACCGACAGATCCATGCCGGCGAAG
This sequence comes from Mesorhizobium sp. M2A.F.Ca.ET.043.05.1.1, assembly GCF_003952445.1. Classification (NCBI taxonomy): domain Bacteria; kingdom Pseudomonadati; phylum Pseudomonadota; class Alphaproteobacteria; order Hyphomicrobiales; family Phyllobacteriaceae; genus Mesorhizobium; species Mesorhizobium sp. M2A.F.Ca.ET.043.05.1.1. Next base: position 825,190 of record NZ_CP034446.1, on the reverse strand, counting down.
CGCAGCGCCACCACCGCGCCAAGCACCGCTGACGGCAGGCCGGTGAGGATGGTGAGCGGATGGATGAAGCTCTCATAGAGCATGCCGAGCACGATATAGATCGTGAGAATCGCGCCGCCGATCAGCAAGCCCTGGTTGGCCAGCGAATCCTGGAAGGTCTTGGCGGTGCCGGCAAAGCTCGTCGAGATCGCCGTCGGCATGCCGATCTGCTCCTTGAGCTGGTCGATGCGGGTCACCGTGTCGCCGAGCGACACGCCCTGCGGCAGGTTGTAGGAGATCGTCACCGCCGGCAGCTGTCCGAGCTGGTTGATCGTCAGGGCGCCGGCCGTGCGGTCGACGCGGGCGAAGGCGCCCAGCGGCACCAGGGTGCCGCTCGACGTCCGCATCTGGATGGCCAGCATGTGTTCCGGCGACCATTCGATCTTGGGGTCGAGCTCGGTGATGACCTCATAGCTGTCGGCCGAACCGAAGATCGTCGAGACCTGGTCGGTGCCGAAGCCGCCATAAAGCGCGGAGCGCAGCGTGTCGGTGTCGATGCCGAGCTGGGCGGCCTTGTCGCGGTCGATCACGAGCGATGCCTGCAAGGCATTGTTCTGCAGGTCGCTGGTGACGTCGGTGAACACCGTGTGGTCCGCGGCCATGGCATCATTAAGCTTTTGTGCCCAGACGTCGGTCTGCTTGGTATCGAGCCCCTGAACCACGAGTTGGTAGGCGCTGGCGGACGACCGCGAGCCGAGCCGCAGGTTCTGCACCGGCTGCATGTAGGTCTCGATGCCCGGCACGCCGGCCAGCTGGCGTCTCAGATCCGAAAGCACCTTCTCGATGTTGGGACGCTGGTCCTTGCCTTTGAGCTGGACGAAGAGTTGCCCCTGGTTGAGCGCGTTGTTGCCGCTGCCGGCCGACCAGGCCACATGGTCGACATAGGGCGACTTCGAGAACACGCTGGCCACCTGCCCCTGCAGCTTCGCCATGGCGTCGAAAGAGATGTCCTGGCGCGCCATGGTGGTGACCGATATCTGGCCGATATCCTCCTGCGGGAAGAAGCCCTTAGGCGAAACCTGGATCACCCACACCGACGCCGCGGCGGTGGTGATGAAGACCAGGAAAACCAGGAAGGTGTGGCGCAGGCAGAAGCTCAAGAGCCAGTCATAGGCACGGGTGACGATGTCTTGCCTGCCGGCGCTATGCGCCTCGCGATCCGCCTTCGTCACCGACAACAGCCGCGAGCAAAGCATCGGCGTCAGCGTCAGCGAGACGAACATCGAGGCCAGGATGGCGACGGTCACCACGACGGCGAATTCGTTGAAGATGCGGCCGATGACGCCACCCATCAAAAGCACCGGAATGAACACCGCCACCAGCGAGATCGAGATCGAGATGATGGTGAAGCCGATCTCGCGCGCGCCCTTCAGCGATGCGTCGAAGGCCGACAGCCCGTCCTCTTCCATGTGGCGGAAGATGTTTTCCAGCATGACGATGGCGTCGTCGACGACGAGGCCGACGGCCAAAGTCAGTCCCATCAGCGAGATGTTGTCGATGGAAAAGCCGAACAGGAACATCGCGCCAAGTGTGGCGATCAGCGAGATCGGCACCGCCACCGCCGGGATGATCGTCGCCGTCACCCTGCGCAGGAACACGAAGATCACCATCACCACGAGCGCGATGGTCAACAGCAGCGTGAACTGAACGTCGTCGACGGCCTGGCGGATCGAGGTCGAGCGGTCGTTGAGCAGCTTGATCTGGGCGGCGGCCGGCAACTGGTCCTGGAAGGATGGCAGCATCGCCTTGACCTTGTCGACGACGTCGACGGTGTTGGCATCGGGCTGGCGCTGCACCGCCATGATGATCGCGCGGGTGCCGTCATACCAGCTCGCCGTTGTCGTGGTCTGAACGGAATCGACGACCCGGGTCACCTCGCCCAACCGCACCGGATGGCCGTTCTTCGTGGCGATGATGAGGTTGGAGAAACCGGCGGCGTTGGTCAGCTGCGTGTTGGCGGTGATCGTCAACTGCTGCTTGTTGTTCTGCAGCACGCCGAGCGGCGTGTTGCTGTTGGCAGAGGCGATCGCCGCCTGCAGCTGATCGATCGAGATGCCGCGCGCGGCAAGTGCGGACGGATCGATCTGGATGCGCACCGCGTATTTCTGCTGGCCGAAGATCGACACCTGGGCCACGCCGTCGATGGTCGACAGCGAAGGCGAGATGACGTTTTCCGCGAAGGCGTCGAGATCGGTCAGCGGAACCGTGTCGCTGACCAGCGACATCAAAAGGATCGGCGCGTCGGCCGGATTGACCTTGCGATAGCTCGGCGGCGAGGTCATTTCCGGCGGCAGCGATCTTTGCGTGCGCGCGATCGCCGCCTGCACGTCGGCGGCTGCCGCGTCGATATCGCGGTTCAGCACGAACTGGATGGCGATCGAGGTCTGGCCAAGCGAATTGGTGGTCGAGATCGAATCGATGCCGGCGATCGTCGCGAACTGCTTGATCAGCGGCGTGGCCACCGATGTCGCCATCGTCTCCGGCGACGCGCCGGGCAGGCTGGCCGAAACATTGACCACCGGAAATTCGGCGCTGGGCAGCGCCGCCACCGGCAGGAACTTGTAGGCAAAGATACCGCCCAGAATGAGGGCGAACGACATCAGCAGCGTGGCGACGGGCCTGCGAATGCAGAATTCGGAGATCATTGGGCAGCCCCGCCGGCCTTGTCTGCCTCAGCGACCTTCGGTGACGCCTGGTCACCGGATCCGGCCGCCTTGCCTTCATGCACCGCCGCGCCGTTCTTCAACCGTGTCTGGCCTTCGACGACGACCTTCTCGCCGCTCTTGAGACCATCGCTGATGGCGCTGTTCTGGCCCTCCGTCAGCGCCACCTGCACCGGCCGCATCTCGACCGTGTTGTCCGGCTTGACCACATAGACGAAGGGGCCCTTCTGGCTGGGCTGCACCGCGACCGTCGGAACCGAGGTCATCTGCGGCATCGTGCCGGCATCGAGCACCACATTCACATATTGTCCCGGCCACAGCGAAAGATCCGGGTTCGGTATGCTGGCCCGCGTGGCGATGGTGCCCGACGCGGTATCGACGCTGGAATCGACAAAGTCGAGCGTGCCCTTGCCGATGGGCGTGGGGTCGCCGTCCTTGGTGAGCATCACGTTGCCTTGCTGCGGGTCGGCGAGCGCCTTGTGCAAGAGGGCGAGGTTGCTTTCCGGCAGCGTGAAATTCACCTGCAGCGGGTCCATCTGCGTGATGGTGACAAGCGGCGTCGAGCTGCTCGAGTTGCCATTGCTGGTGGTGACGAGATCGCCGACCGACACGTTGACGGCGCCGAGCCGGCCCGAGATCGGCGCCGTGATGGTCGCGTAGCTCAATTGCACGGTGTCGGCGTCGATCGTCGCCTTGTCCGCGTCGATGGTTGCGGCCGCGGCTTTCTGTGCCGCCAGCGCCTGGTCGTAGGTCTGCTGCGTGCCGGCCTGCTTGGCGACAAGATCCTTGGCGCGCTGCAGGTCGGCCTGGGCGCTCACCAGCATCGCCTGGTCCTTGGCGAGCGTCGCCTGATCCTTGGCGAGCTGCGCCTTCAGCGCGCGATCATCGAGCGAAATGAGCAGATCGCCGGCCTTGACCATCTGCCCGTCCTTGACCGCGATCGACACGATCTGGCTGGAAACACGGGCATTGATGTTGACCACCTCCGGCGACGAGACGAAGCCGATGGCATAGCGGCGGATCGGAAAATCGGCGGTGGTCGCGACGGCGGAGACGATCGAGGCCGAACGCGGACCGCCGCCTTTCGCATTCTCGCCTTTCGCATTGTCCGAGGCACTGGCCGTCTTGTCGCCGCTCCCCTTCTTGGCGGTGGCGGTCGCGTCAGCCTGCTTGCCAGAAATCAGCTGCTGGACCCTGGTCAGCGTTGTGGGCGAATAATAGAGCCCCGCGGCCGCCAGACAGGCGACCGCAACAGCTGCAAAGGCGATTTTTCCGCGCATCGACAAACAAGCCCTCTACCCGACACGCCGATCCCGGTGGTCCATCCTAGCTCGATCCACGGTCTTTCGCCGCGAATTTCGCCGAATAGATAGGACACGGCTTTGGCGGAAAAGGGCCAAAACGCGGCATTACGAAGATTTAATGTGCACTGCACAATGGTTAGGCAGCCGGGTAACAGGGGATCCGACCGGGCTGTCCACCGATCCGAAAGGCCGCCAAGATGGACGACTGCCGGGCCAGAGAAACGATTGAAGCGGTGCGAGCGATCGCCCGCCTTTCTCACATCCCCTGCGGGCCACGGTTCATCGCCGCGACGCCGGTGCGGCAGATCTCGACCAGGCCAAGCGGTTTCATGATGGCGATGAACTGGTCGAGCTTGGAGCCCTTGCCAGTGATCTCGAAGATGAAATGCTCGGTGTTGGCGTCGATGACCGAGGCGCGGAAGGCATCCGCGAGCCGAAGCGCCTCGACACGGGCGTCGCCCGTGCCGGCGACCTTGACCAGCGCGAGCTCGCGCTCCAGCGGCCGCTCTTGCCCAAGCTCGTGCGAGCGCACGGTCAGGTCCACCACCCGGTGCACCGGTACGATGCGCTCGAGCTGATGCTTGATCTGCTCCATCACATGCGGCGTGCCGCGCGTCACGATGGTGATGCGCGACAGATGCTTCTCGTGCTCGGTCTCGGAAACGGTCAGGCTTTCGATGTTGTAGCCGCGGCCCGAGAAAAGCCCGATGACGCGGGCCAGCACGCCCGGTTCGTTGTCGACCAGCACGGAAAGCGTATGGGTTTCCGGCTTCTCGGTTTCCTTGGCAATGAAGTAGGCCGAGCCGGTCGGCTGAAGCTGTGCGTTCATGACGTGATTCTCGATTTCAGACTTCTGAGCTAATTCTCTGTTTGCGCAGGGCTATTCGCGATAGCCCGCCCTTGACGGCTGCCTACACCAGTTCCCTGCCCTTGGCGTCGATGGCATTGGCCACCGCCTCGTCGGTCGCCTCGTCCGGCAGGAGCATCTCGTTATGCGCCTTGCCTGAAGGGATCATCGGGAAGCAGTTGGCCAAGGTCGCCACGCGGCAGTCGAACAGAACCGGCTTCTTCACCGAGATCATCTCGCGGATCGCGTCGTCGAGCTCGTCCGGCTTGTCGCAGCGAATACCATGACCGCCATAGGCTTCCGCCAGCTTGACGAAGTCCGGCATCGCCTCGGTGTAGGAATGCGACAGCCGGTTGCCGTGTAAGAGCTGCTGCCACTGGCGCACCATGCCCATATACTGGTTGTTCAGGATGAAGATCTTGATCGGTGCCTCATACTGCACCGCCGAGCTCATCTCCTGCATGGTCATCTGCACCGAGGCGTCGCCTGCGATATCGATAACCAGCGCATCCGGATGCGCGATCTGCACGCCGAGCGCCGCCGGCAGGCCATAGCCCATCGTGCCCAGGCCGCCCGACGTCATCCAGCGGTTCGGCTTGTCGAAATGATAGTGCTGCGCCGCCCACATCTGGTGCTGGCCGACCTCGGTGGTGATGTAGGTGTCCATGTCCTTTGTCAGCGCATAGAGCCGCTGGATCGCGTATTGCGGCATGATGACGTCGCTGTTCATCTTGTAGGCCAGCGAATCCCGCGCGCGCCATTTCGCGATCTGCTCCCACCACGGATAGAGCGCCTTCTTGTCGGTCTTCGCGGTCGCCCGCCACAGCCGCACCAGGTCTTCCAGCACGCGGCCGACATCGCCCAAGATCCCGATGTCGGCATGCACGTTCTTGTTGATCGAGGACGGGTCGATGTCGATGTGGATCTTCTTCGAGTTCGGCGAGAACGCGTTGAGGCGGCCAGTGATGCGGTCATCGAAGCGCGCGCCGATGCAGACCATCACGTCGCAGTCATGCATCGCCATGTTGGCTTCGTAGGTACCGTGCATGCCGAGCATGCCGACCCAGTTCTTGCCGGATGCCGGATAGGCGCCGAGCCCCATCAGCGTCGAGGTGATCGGGAAGCCGGTGAGGTCGACCAGCTCGCGCAGCAGATGGCTGGCCTCCGGACCGGAATTGATGACGCCGCCACCCGAATAGATGATCGGCTTCTTCGCTCCGGCCATCAGCTCGACGGCAGCCTTCACCTTTTCTAGGTCGCCCTGGACTTTCGGCTGGTAGCTGGTGCGCGGCGCCGTCTGCGGCGGCACATAGATGCCCTTGGCGAACTGCACGTCCTTCGGGATATCGACCACGACCGGGCCGGGGCGGCCCGTGGTCGCGACATGGAACGCCTCATGGATGGTGGCGGCGAGCTCGTTGACGTCCTTCACCAGCCAGTTGTGCTTGGTGCAGGGCCGCGTGATGCCGACCGTGTCGCATTCCTGGAAGGCGTCGGAGCCGATCAGCGAGGTCGGCACCTGGCCGGTGAGGCAGACCAACGGGATGGAATCCATCAGTGCATCCTGCAGCGGCGTCACGGCATTGGTGGCGCCGGGGCCGGACGTCACCAGGAGCACGCCGGCCTTTCCGGTCGAGCGCGCATAGCCTTCGGCCGCGTGGCCTGCGCCCTGCTCGTGCCGAACCAGGATGTGCTCGACCTCGTCCTGTTGAAAGATTTCATCGTAAATCGGGAGAACCGCGCCGCCCGGATAGCCGAAGACGTGCTTGACGCCATTGTCCTTGAGCGCCTGCACCACCATTTCGGCACCCGTCATTTCGCGCCGCTCGTTCTGTCCATTGCTCATCGGTCTGGTCCCGTACTGTTTCGCCATCTGGCGATTGCTGGTCGTTTAGTTGGATTGGAGGCAATAAAAAAGGCCCCCGAGGGAGCCTGTGTGGTGCGCATGGGAGGTTTTCGCCCGGCGGTTACACCGCCTTGCCCACGCGCCAGCCTACGAGAATGAGTGCCGTTTTCATGGGCGCGGACAATAAGGGCGAAAACGCTGGCTCGTCAATGGGGTCCGGCGCGAATTCACCCGCCTGTGAGAAACGGCGCTGTTTCGCGCTACCATAGTACAGTTGAGCGCCCGCCGCCGAGGCACCAGTATGTGCCGATGCATGTCGCCCAGAAGGGTGGAGCGGTTGGGAGCACGACATGCAATGGTGTGACGTTGGCTGCGAGGAGGACGCATGGCTGGCGAACGGGAGCATATCCGCGAGATCGAAGAGGTGCTGTCCGGCGCGCGATCGGTCCGCGACGATATCGTGGTTCAATCCTGGCTGCGCTGTATCGATACGCATCGGCTTGACCCCGCACGTCCGACGGAAGCCTACATCGTGCCCGATACCCAGTTGCGCGAGCATCGCGAGCAGTCCGAAAGACTGATCGCCATTGCCCGCAGCGGGCTGGAGACATTGTTCAAGCAGGTCGCCGGCCAGAACTACGTCCTGCTGCTGGCCGACGCGAAAGGTGTCACCGTCGACTTCCTCGGCGACCCGCTGTTCATGGACCAGTTGCGCACGGCCGGTCTCTATCTCGGCTCCGAATGGTCCGAAAGCCGCACTGGAACCTGCGGCGTCGGCTCCTGCATCGTCACGGGCGAGGCGATGACCATTCACCAGACCGACCATTTCGATACCACCCACACGCCGCTCTCCTGCACCGCCGCGCCGATCTTCGACACCAAGGGCGAACTGACCGCCGTCCTCGACATATCGCTGTTGCGCTCGCCACAGCCGAAAGTCAGCCAGAACCTTGCCCTTCACCTGGTGACGGCGTCTGCCCGGCGCATCGAGCTCGCCAATTTGATGGCGCAGATGCATTCGGAATGGGTGCTGCGCTTCTCGCGCTCGCCCGAATTCCTCGACGTCGATCCGGAAGCAGCCATCGCGCTCGATGCCTCGGGCCGCATCCTCGGCACCACGCGCGGCGGAGCGCTGCTTCTGGCGCAGGCCGGAGGCGCCGACTGGAGGCTCTCCTCGCCGATCGGCCAGCCGATCTCGCGTTACCTCGATATGGATATCGACGACTTGCCGAATCTGACGCGCGGGCGCCCGACCGAGGAGCGGCTGGTGTTCGGCCGCAACGGCAGCGCGCTGTTCGCGCATGCCATCGAGCCGCAGCCGTCGAGCGGACGCCGCACACCTGTCGAGGCGCTGCCGAAACCGATCGCCGAGCTTTCCAGCGGCGATCCCGCCATGGCGGCCATGCAGGCGCGGGCCGCCAAGCTGGCGCGCACCACCATCCCGATCCTGATCCATGGCGAGACCGGTTCCGGCAAGGAATATCTCGCCCGCGCGCTCCATGACAGCTCCGGGCGCTCCGGCCCGTTCGTGGCCATCAATTGCGCCGCCATCCCGGAACATCTGATCGAGAGCGAGCTGTTCGGGCACGCGGCCGGCGCCTTTACCGGCGCCACGGCCAAGGGACGCAAGGGGCTGATAGAGAGCGCCGACGGCGGCACGCTTTTCCTCGACGAGATCGGCGACATGCCCTACGCGCTGCAGTCGCGCCTGCTGCGGGTGATCGCCGAGCGCGAACTGATCCCGGTTGGCGGCACAGCACCTCGGCCTGTCGACATCAAGATCATCTCCGCCTCGCACCATGACTTGCGCCGACTGGTTGCCGAGGGCCGTTTCCGCGAGGATCTGTTCTACCGGCTGAACGCCGCCGCGCTGACACTGCCGGCGCTGCGCGAGCGCACCGATTTCGAATGGCTGCTGGAACGGCTGGTCGGCGAGCGGGCGCGCCTTGCCGGTCGGGCGGCAAAACTGTCGCCGGCGGCGCGGCTGGCACTGATCCGTCATGGCTGGCCGGGCAACATCCGCGAGCTCGTCAACGCCGTGGATCTGGCGGTGGCGCTTTGCGAGGACGAGACGATCCATCCTTCCGACCTGCCCGATTTCGCCACGGCCCGCAAGGCGCCCCCGGCGCCTTCCGCCAGCCTGGTCGCGTTGCGCGCCCCCTCGCCCGAGGAAGAGCGCGCAGCCCTACTGGCCGTGCTGGCGGCGACCGGCTGGAACATTTCCGAAGCCGCGCGGCGTCTCGGCGTCGACCGCACCACGGTCCATCGCCGCATGAAGCGCCTGCGACTGGAGGCGCCGAACTAAAGTTGCAAGGGCTGTGGCGCGCCGCAGCGCATGCAACAGAAAATGCAACAGGCAAGGCGCCGCAAGAGCGTCCTAACAGATTGATTCCATTGATAGCACCAGATGAGCGCCACGGTTGGCACGCCGCTTGCTGCTCATGACGCACTCTAGCAAGTGGAGGAGAACAAATGCTCGAGAGAACACCCACCACCAAGGCACAGGCGCTGCTCGACAAGTTCGGCAAGGCGCTGGAAACCGGCGACATCGACAGCGCCGTCAACTGTTTCCAGGCCGACTGCTACTGGCGCGACCTCGTCACCTTCACCTGGAACCTGAAGACCATGGAAGGCCAGGACCAGGTTCGCGACATGCTGCAAGCGACGCTGGCCAACACCAAGCCGACCGCATGGGCGGTGGCCAAGGGCGAGGAAGCGACCGAGGATGGCGGCGTCATCACCGCCTGGATCACCTTCGAGACAAGCGTCGCGCGCGGTTTTGGCCTTGTGCGGTTCAAGGGCGACCTGATCTGGACCCTGCTCACCACGATGGCGGAGCTGAAAGGGCATGAGGAGAAAGCGGGCTTCAGTCGTCCGCTCGGCGCCAAGCACGGGCATGGCAAGGACCGCAAGACCTGGCGCGAGGAGCGCGACGACGAGATCGCCGAGCTCGGTCATACGAAGCAACCTTATGTCGTCATCATTGGCGGCGGTCAGGGCGGTATCGCACTCGGCGCCCGGCTGAAGCAGCTCGGCGTGCCCACCATCATCATCGAGAAGAACGAGCGTCCCGGAGACTCCTGGCGCAAGCGCTACAAGTCGCTCTGCCTGCACGACCCGGTCTGGTACGATCACCTGCCCTATATCGACTTCCCGAAGAACTGGCCGGTCTTCGCGCCGAAGGACAAGATCGGCGACTGGCTGGAAATGTACACCAAGGTGATGGAGCTGAACTACTGGGCCTCCACCACCGCCAAATCCGCCAAATATGACGAGAAGACGAAGGAATGGACCGTCGTCGTCGAGCGCGACGGCAAGGAGATCGTGCTCAAGCCCAAGCAATTGGTGCTGGCGACCGGCATGTCGGGCAAGGCGAACTGGCCGAAATACAAGGGCCAGGACATCTTCAAGGGCGAGCAGCAGCACTCATCGACCCATCCCGGCCCGGACAAATACCGCGGCAAGAAGGTGGTGGTGATCGGCTCCAACAACTCGGCGCACGACATCTGCGCGGCGCTGTGGGAAGGCGGCGCCGACGTGACCATGGTGCAGCGGTCATCCACCCACATCGTCAAGTCGGACACGCTGATGGATATCGGGCTTGGCGCGCTCTACTCCGAGCAGGCGGTCGAGAACGGCATGACGACGCGCAAGGCCGATATGATATTCGCGTCCCTGCCCTACCGCATCCTGCACGAATTCCAGATTCCGCTTTACCAGCAGATGAAGGAGCGTGACGCGAAATTCTATGACGACCTGGAGAAGGCCGGCTTCATGCTCGACTGGGGCGATGACGGCTCGGGTCTCTTCATGAAATACCTGCGCCGCGGCTCCGGCTACTATATCGATGTCGGCGCCTGCGACCTCGTCATCGACGGCTCGATCAAACTGAAGAGCGGACCGGGCGCCGCGGTGCAGGAACTCACCGAAACCGGCGTCAAGTTCGTCGACGGTACCGAATTGCCGGCCGACCTTGTGATCTATGCCACCGGCTACGGCTCGATGAACGGCTGGGCCGCCGACCTCATCTCGCAGGAGGTAGCCGACAAGGTCGGCAAGGTTTGGGGTCTCGGCTCCGCCACCACCAAGGATCCCGGCCCTTGGGAAGGCGAGCAGCGCAACATGTGGAAGCCGACGCAGCAGGAAGCGCTGTGGTTCCACGGCGGCAACCTTCACCAGTCGCGCCACTATTCGCAGTATCTTGCGCTGCAGCTGAAGGCCAGGCAGGTCGGGTTGCCAACCCCGGTGTATGGGCTGCAGCAGGTCTACCACAAGGCTTGAGGCCGGACGCTTTCCATAGATGGAAGCCCGCCACGGGCTTCCATCTATCCCGCCTTGAGCTTCGGGAAGGCCCACATGGTCGCAACTTGATGGCTATCGATCTTTCCCTATCCGCTTCCAGTAGATCAGCGTGCCGGTCAGCCCGCCATGCGGCTTCAGCGCAAAGTCGGGGATCTCGCCGGTCAGCCTGAAGCCGAGCTTCTCATAAAGCCCCGCCGCGCCTTCCTCGCTTGCCGTGTCCAGCACGAGCAGCGTGCGGCCCTTCTCGACCGCCAGTGCCTCCGCGGCGCGCATCAGTGCGCTCGCGACGCCTTTGCCGCGGTGGTGCCGGCCGGTCATCAGCTTGGCGATCTCGGCGCGGTGCGGCTGGTTGGGCGGAAAGTCGAGCAGCAGCGTGACAGTTCCTGCAAGCACTCCATCCTGCCATGCGCCCAGCACCACCCTTTCGCCGCGCTCGGCCGCGGCAAGCGACTTGCGCCAGAAATCCAGTGCCGCCTCCGCCGGCAATGGATACATGAAGCTCATCGATCCGCCGGTGGCGACGGTCTCGATCAACAGGTCGGCGAGCATCGCGACGGTCGCCGCATCGTCGCTCAACACCCGGATCTCAAGTGCGTTCATGCTGGTGTTCTCCAAGGCGAGGCGACATCGGGAAAGGTCATTCGAAATGGCTGCTCCGCCTGCGCCGCCGCGCCCGCCGGATTTCGGCGATCCGGTCGGCGTCGTCCGCGCTAAGATGGCGACCGCGCTCCAGGATCTCGAGCGTATATTCCTCATAGGTCAGCCCGAGGCGCTCGGCTCTCTCCAGACGCATCAGCATGACGGCCTGGCTTGGCGCCTTCCAGGCCTTGTCGTGGGCGGCGCGCCAGGCGCGGAAGACGTAAGCGTCGCCCTTGCCCCAGGGCGGGCCTTCATAATCGTCGAGCGGCGGCCCGCCATTGTGCGAGCGGTTTGGCCGGCGAGACACGGGCTCAGTCCCTGACCAGCGCCACGAGATACTCCGCGGCAGCCGGTCCGGGAGCATGAAAGACACAATCCGCCGGCGCCCCCAGCGCCAGGCAGTCGCCGGGCTCGAGCCGGTGCACCACATCACCCTCGGTGAAATCCAGCCTTCCGTCGATCAGCCATATCTGCTGCTTGATGAAGGCGTAGGAGGCGGCCGGAAGGCTGACCCTGGCGCCCGCCGGCAGGCTGACCCTGATCAATTCGAGCGGCATCTGAGATGCCGGCGACAGATGCCGCCGGATGTAGCCCGTTGCCGGATCCTGCCACACCGGCTGCTCGTCCCTGCGCGAAACGCCGCCGCCTTGCAGCTCGGCCCGCGCGATCAGCGTCGACAGTGTCATGCCGAAGGCGGCCGCGATGCGCACCAGGAGCGCCGCGGTCGCACTGGTCGTGCCGCGTTCGATGGCGCTCAGCATCGCTTTGGACACGTCCGAGCGCCCCGCAAGCTCGGCCAGCGACCAGCCCCTCACCATCCTTTCGGAGTGTATCCGCCGGCCGATCGTGGCAGTGATATCATCCGATATATCGTTCATTCGTCCAATATATCGGAATTGCGAATGCTGGGAAGAGGGTATTCGATCGAATTGTCGCGACCGGCTTAACACCGTCTACACCATTCGACCTCACCTCAATTTAACCCCGCCTGGATAGGGTCGACGCTCCAGGGAATGGGACCAGGTCAGTCATGTTTGTCGAACGCGAAGCCTCCGTTGGCGAACCGATTTCGCAGGAGCGCCGCAACGCCCTGCAAAGCGACAAACGCATTCTCGGCAATGTCGTGCAATGCGACGGCGCGCGCGCCACCATCAGCGCCTACGCCGAGGATGCCGACGGCACGGTCACCGGCCAATGGACGGTCGGCAAGATGATCTCCATCAATCTCGGCACGACGCGCACGGTCGGCCTTGTTTACGAGATCGGCAAATCGGACCGCGCCTGGAGCAATGAGGGCCAGAACCCGATCGAGGTCAGCATCGAATTGATCGGCGAGGTGCGCGACGGCGCGGAGCCCGGCGCCAAGCCGGTCTTCGACCGCGGCATCACCGCCTATCCGCATATCGGCGCCATCGCCCATCGTATCCGCAGCCGCGACCTGCAGGCGGTCTACGATCTGGCCGGACGCCATTCAGTCACCATCGGCACGCTGTCGCAGGATGAATCGATCGACGCCCACATCGCCATCGACGACACGCTGGCGCGCCATTTCGCCATCGTCGGCACCACCGGCGTCGGCAAGTCCACGGCGGTCTCGCTGCTCTTGCGCAAATCGATCGAGGCGCGGCCCGACCTGCGCGTGCTCATTCTCGACCCGCACAACGAGTTCGCGGCCTCGCTGCCGGAATATTGCGTCAAGGTCGATTCCAAGACGCTTGACCTGCCATTCTGGATGTTCAGGCTGGAGGAGTTCGCCGAAGTGCTGTTTCGCGGCCGCGAGACGGTGCCCGAGGAAGTGGATGTCCTGCGCGACCTGATCCCGGCGGCCAAGAACCTCTATCGCAACCCCGGATCCGGCACCTATGTTCGGCGCGGCAGCGATGCGCTGACGTCGGATACGCCGGTGCCCTACCGCATCGCCGATCTCATCAAGCAGATCGACGAGCGCATGGGCCTGCTCGAAAGCAAGAACGATCGCCCGGTCCTGAAGTCGCTGAAGACGCGCATCGAATCGGCGGCCGCCGATCCGCGTTACCGCTTCATGTTCAATTCCCGCCTGATCGAGGACACGATCCACGAGACGATAGGCAATATTTTCCGTGTCCCCAACCACGGCCGGCCGGTCACCTGCTTCGAGATGGCGGGTATGCCTTCGGAAGTGGTCAACTCGGTCTGCTCGGTGCTGGCGCGCCTGGCCTTCGACCTGGCCTTGTGGAGCGAGGGCCGGCTGAGGCTGCTCCTGCTTTGCGAGGAAGCTCACCGCTATATGCCGGCCGATCCGCGCCTCGGCTTCGCGCCGACCAGGCATGCGCTGTCGCGCATCGCCAAGGAAGGCCGCAAATATGGCTGCTATCTGGGTGTCGTCACCCAACGCCCGGGCGAGCTCGACCCGACCATCCTGTCGCAGTGCTCGACCTTCTTCGCCATGCGCCTTGCCAACGAGCAGGACCAGGCAATCATCCGCTCGGCGATCGCCGACTCCTCGGCCTCCACGCTCGCGTTCCTGTCCTCGATGGGGCAGCGCGAAGCCATCGCCTTCGGCGAAGGCGTCGCAACCACCATGCGGCTGAAATTCGAGAAGCTGGCGCAGGAGTTCATCCCCGGAACCGCGAAAAGGGAACAGGTCGAGCCCTCCGTGGACGGCAGCGACGTCGATCTGGCCATGATCGTCGAGCGGCTCCGCAACGTACCGAAGCCGCAGCAAGCCATGGCCTTCGCCGAGACCGTCGACTCGGCCCGGCAGGCCGGCGACCCGGACTATAAGAAGCCGGCTACAGCTGCCCCCCGCCCTCAGCCCGATGACGACTTCGACACCCGCTACGGCCTGAAGCCCTCGACCTTCGGCATGCGCAGTTGAACGACTAACCGCCCGACGTCGGACGGTGAGTAAATTCCGATAGAGAATTCGTCAGGCCGAGTCGGATGGTGCCGTTTGCGAGAACCGGAGCGGAGCGGACATCAAGTCCGTGAGCACCGGAAGCGCAGAAAACGGCGGCATACGGCCGGCCTCACGAATTCATTTTCGGAATTTTAGGCGCAGACGCGGTTGCGGCCTTGCTTCTTCGCCTCATAGAGCTGACGGTCGGCGCGGCGGTAGAAATCCTCCGCGCTCTCCTTATGGTCCCACACGGCAAGGCCGACGCTGGTGGTAACCTTGAGCCGCACATTGCCAGACAGGATCGACAGGTTGGCGATCGCCTTGCGGATGCGCTCGGCGAACCTGGCAAGCAGCTCGACATCCATGTTGGGCGTGACGACGGCAAACTCCTCGCCGCCCAGCCGCGCCACCACGTCGTGGTAGCGCGTCATGCTCCGCAGGCAGGTGGCCACAGCCCGCAGCACCTCGTCGCCGACATCGTGACCATGTGTGTCGTTGACCTGTTTGAAGTGATCGAGATCGAGGATCATCAGCCCGACCGGCCTGTCGATGCGCCGAAATTCGTGGAGATATTCACGCAGCGCATCGTCGAAATAGCGGCGGTTCTGCATGCCGGTCAGACCGTCGGTTAGCGCTGCCTGCTCGAGCGTCTGCGAACGGGCGCTGAGCGAGACCGTCATGGCCCTGAGCTTGCCCTCTTCCCGCACCTGGCCACGGATCAGCGGGTAGATGAAGAAAGTGCCGAAAAACAGCGCGGTCGCCAGCAGCGCGCCAGTGACGAAAAGCAATTTGTTCAGATAGACAATTTTGTCGCCGCGTGATGCCGCGTCGAGGTCCGAGGCGATGTCCTGCAATTGGCCATAGGCATGGAACGTCACCAGGCCGGCGGCCAGGATCACGAAAATAAACACGAAAAATGCGGATTCCGCCTTATGGAAACGCATCTACTCCCCGCACCACTGGAACCCTCGAGCTTATGCCACATCGGACCTTACGGACCGTTAACCCGGACAACCCTGGCGGGAATTAGAGCAAAGGATTTTAAGGCGCTGATTGAAAATGGCTTTTCGTCAGTCGTGAACTGCCGGTTGATCGCCCGGTCGCAACCTGCGCCACTCCACGCCCAGCTGGTGCCTGAACCAGGTCGATTGGCGCTTGGCATACTGCCGCGTCGCGATCTTGGCCCGCTCGATCGCCTCGGGAAAACCGGACCGTCCGGCCATCGCCGCCTGCAGCTCGCGTACCCCGATCGCTTTCATGGCCGGCAGATCCGGGTCGAGGCCGAGCGCCGTAAGCTGCCGCACTTCGTCAAGCGCGCCCTTGTCGAGCATCTGGTCGAACCGGGCCTCGATGCGCCGGACCAGTTGCGCCCGGTCCGGCTCGATCACCAGGAACCGAGCGCTGTCGCGGTCGATCAGCGGGCGGCCGCGCGCCGCCTGCCACTCCAGGAGGGAACGTCCCGAAGCATCGAGCACTTCGAGCGCCCGCACGATACGCTGACCGTCCGTTGGCCTGAGTTGCATGGCCATGGCTGAATCCTCGTGCATCAGCAGGCGATGCAGCCTTTCGGCTCCTTGCTCCTTGAGCTCGTAGCGCCAGCGCTCACGCACAGCCGGTGGAATGTCCGGCATATCCGAGATGCCTTCGGCCAGCGCGCGGAAATAGAGCCCGGTGCCGCCGACGAAAACAACCGGACGGCCCGACAGCACGCCGTCGTCAATCAGCTTCGTCACGTCGCGCAGCCAGGCGCCGGTGGAATAGGCCGTGGAGGGATGCACATGGCCGTAGAGGAAATGCGGCACGCGTGCCGTTTCGGCGGCGGTCGGCCGCGCGGTCAAGACGTCGAGCACCGAATAGCCCTGCATGGAATCGGTGTTGACGATGACCCCGTCACCGCGTTCGGCAAGATCGAGCGCCAGCGCCGACTTGCCGCTGGCTGTCGGCCCGGCTATCAGGATCGCGTTCTTGATGCGGCCTTCGCCCGCCTGCCTGCCGGAATGTTCAATGCCGCTGATCGCCACTCTAGTGTCCCGTCCAGAAGCCCGCGCCGTGCCGGCCTCGCTTGCGAATATGGCCTTGCAGGCTGCCGGCGCAAGCGCTGTCCGTTGGTTGGCTGAGGACGTCGCTTGCGACCTCGTCCTGCCGCAGACGCCGGATATCGGCGAAATGACCGCCAATCTGCGCGCCGCACTGGCGTCCGAGCCGGTCGATGTCATCGTCCAGCCCGCCGAAGGCAGGCGCAAGAAGATCCTGCTCGCCGACATGGATTCGACAATGATCGATCAGGAGTGCATCGACGAGCTTGCCGACGAAATCGGCGTCAAGGACCATGTGGCGGCGATCACCGCGCGCTCGATGAATGGCGAGATTGCCTTCGAGCCGGCCTTGCGGGAACGCGTCGCCTTGCTGAAAGGCCTGGACACGGCGGTAGTCGACCGCATCATCGCCAATCGGCTGACGCTCGCCGCCGGCGGCCGCGCATTGGTGCAGACGATGCGTGCCAACGGCGCTTGGACTGCGCTGGTCTCGGGCGGCTTCGACGTCTTCACCAGCCGCATTGCGGAGATGCTGGGGTTCCAGGAAAATCGGGCCAACCGCCTGATCGAGGAGGACGGCAGATTCGCCGGCATGGTGACCGAGCCCATCCTCGGGCGCGCCGCGAAGGCCGAAGCGCTGCTGGACATTGCCGCGAGGCTCGCGCTGACAACAGAGGATGCCATCGCGGTCGGCGACGGCGCCAACGATCTCGATATGATCCGTCTTGCCGGCACCGGCGTCGCGCTCCACGCCAAGCCGGCGGTGGCCGAGCAGGCCCGCATCCGCATCGATCATGGCGACCTGACCGCGCTGCTCTATCTCCAGGGCTACCGCCGGGACGAGTTTGCGGAATGAAGCCGATCCGCACCGAGCGCCTGATCCTCCGCAACTGGGAGGATCGCGACCGCGAGCTTTTCCATCGCATCAACTCCGATGGACGCGTGATGGAATTCTTCCCGTTCCGCCGCGACCGTGCCGCTGCCGACGCCAAGATGGACGAAGTCCGCGCCTGGATCGAAGAGGACGGCTACGGCTTCGCCGCGGCCGAGATTGCCGCGACCGGCGAATGCATCGGCTTCGTCGGCTTGTCCGGAACGGAAGACATAGACGTGCTGGCGCCCGGCACGATTGAGATCGGCTGGCGGCTGGCGCCCGAATTCTGGGGCAAGGGCTATGTCACCGAGGCGGCGGAAGCCTGGCTCGCCTTCGGTTTCGAAACGCTTGGCGTGGACGAGATCGTGTCATTCGCGGTCGCGGATAACCATCGTTCGATCGCCGTCATGAAGCGGCTCGGCATGCGAGCCGATCCCGGTGCCGACTTCGATCACCCCAGCGTCCCAGACAGCCACCCGCATCTCAAGCGTCATGTCATGTACAGGCTGTCGCGCGAGGCATGGCAGGCACGAAAAAGGGCGGCTCGTTAGCCGCCCTATTCACTGAAACATCAATCGCTTGCTGAACGATCCGGACTCAATCCATCCGGATCGTCACGAAACGCAGTTCCCCGGTCTTCGAGGCCAGCATCAGGAGCGCGTTCTTGCGGCCCTGCTCCTTCAGCGCTCCGATCCGGTCCATCACGTCCTTCGGCGTGCCGACCGATTCCTGCGCGATCTCGGTGATCACCTCGCCGGGCTGGATGCCGCGCTCCGCCGCGGGCGAATCCTTGGCGACATCGGTGACGACCACGCCGGACACGTCGGCGGCGATGCCGAATTTCTGCCGCGTCTGGTCGTTGAGCTCGCCGACCGTCATGCCGAGCACGGAGGCCGTCGACACCGGAGGCGTTGCCTTATCGCCACTGCCCTGATCGGTGCTGCCGTTCTCGCCGCTGGCCAGCTTCTCCCCGTCCTCGAGCCTGCCGAGCGTCACCTTGACCGTCTGCTCGACACCCTTGCGCACGATGACGACATCGACTGCCTTGCCGACCGGGCTTTCGGCCACGACGCGCGGCAGGTCGCGCATTTCATGGATATCCTTGCCGTCGAACTTGATGATGACGTCGCCGGCCTGGACCGTGCCATTATCGACCGGCCCGCCCTTGATGACGCCGGCCACCAGCGCACCCTTGGCGGTTGCCATGCCGAGGCTTTCGGCGATGTCGTCCGTCACCGGCTGGATGCGCACGCCAAGCCAGCCGCGCCGCGTCTCGCCATACTGGCGGAGCTGGTCGACGACGCCGGCGGCAAGCTGCGAGGGGATGGAGAAACCGATGCCGATGGAGCCGCCCGACGGCGAGATGATCGCCGTGTTGATGCCGATGACCTCGCCGGCGGCGTTGAACAGCGGACCGCCGGAATTGCCGCGGTTGATGGCGGCGTCGGTCTGGATGAAATCGTCATAGGGACCGGAATTGATGTCGCGGTTGCGCGCCGAGACGATGCCGACCGTCACCGTGCCGCCCAGGCCGAATGGATTGCCGATCGCCATCACCCAGTCGCCGACGCGCATCTTGGTGGAATCGCCGAATTTCACCGCCGTCAGCTTGTGGCCCTTGGGGTCGACCTTCAGCACCGCGACATCGGTCTTGGTGTCAGTGCCGACAAGCGTCGCCTTCAGCGTGATGCCGTCGGAGAAGTTGACCTCGATATCGTCGGCATCGGCGATGACATGGTTGTTGGTCACCACGATGCCCTGCTCGGCGTCGATGACGAAGCCGGAGCCGAGCGACTGCACTTTCTGCCCGCCGCCGCCCTTGTCGCCGCCGCGGTTCTTGAAGAAATCGTCGAAGAAATCCTGGAACGGCGAGCCCTCGGGCAGTTGCGGCATCGGCACCGCGCCCGGTCCTTCGGTGCCCTTCACCGTCTGCGAGGTCGAGATGTTGACCACCGCGCCGAGCAGGCGCTCGGCGAGATCGGCGACCGAAGGCGGTCCGTCGGCGGCGATCGTCGGCGTGACGAAGGACGGAACGGCAACAATGCCGACCGCGAATGCGGTGGCGCCGGCGAAGACCATACGCCGCGCCGCGCGCAACAGGGTGTCGGATATCATCATGGCCTCCCGGTTGTTCTGAAAAGGAAAGGCGCATCCGCAAAGGCGCCCGTCCGGTTCATGTTGGCAAAAAATACGGCACGTTTGCGGCTATAGCTATCGGCGCAAGATAAATCGTCAATCGCTTGGGCACCAAGGAATATCATAAGCCGCGGATCAGCCAGACGATGCCGACACCGACGGCGATAGCAACCAGCCCGCCGATCCGCAGCACATTTTCCGGCATTGACAGCACCTCGGCCGCGAGCTTCCGGGCCAAAGCCGGAAACCCTCCATAGACCAGCCCCTCGATCACCAGGACCAGGCCGATTGCTACCAGAAAATCCTGCACCGCCCGCTACTGGGCGGTGCCGGGTTGGGTCGCAGGCGCGGCAGGGGCCGTCGCGGGCGCGGCCGTTGGCGCGGAAGGTGCCGGGCCGGGCTTGCTGCCCGGATCGCGGAAGTAGCGGAAGAACTCGGATTCGGGCGAGAGCACCATCGTCGTTCCGGTGTTGTCCAGCGCCGTGCCATAGGCGTTCATCGAGCGATAGAAGTCGAAGAAGGCGGGATCGCGCTTATAGGCGTCCGCGAAGGTCGCGCTGCGCTGCGCCTCGCCCTCACCGCGCAGGATTTCCGATTCCTTCTGCGCCTCGGCAACGATTTCGACGACCTCGCGGTCGGCCCGCGCCCTGATGCGCTGCGCCGCCTCGTTGCCGCGCGCCCTCAGGCGCTCGGCCTCAGCCAGACGCTCGGCCTTCATGCGGTCATAGGTCTGCTGCGAAACCTCGGCCGTCAGGTCGGTCCGGCGGATGCGCACATCTTCGATGTCGAGGCCGAGCGAGGTCGCGTCGGGGCGCAGTTGATCGCGCACCTCGCGCATCATGTTGCCGCGCTCCTCGGAGAGCGCGGCCTCGAAATCGCGCAAGCCGTAGACGCGGCGCAGCGCCGCGTCCAGGCGTGTCCTCAGCCGGGCTTCGGCAAGTTCCACCTGGCCGGACACAGCCGCGCGGAACGTGCGCGGATCCGAGATGCGGTAAGCGATGAAGGCATCGACCTCGTAGAACTTGCCGCCCGAGACTTGCACGCGGATGTTGTCGAGGTCGAAGCGCATCACGCGCTTCTCGACCATCTGCACGCTGTCGGCATCGAAGAAGGCGAACGGCGCCTTGAAGTAGATGCCGGGCTCGTTCTTGACGTCGATGATCTCGCCGAACCGCAGCACGATCGCCTGCTGGCCGGCATTGACCACGAACACCGAGGAATAGAGCAGGAACAGGAGGACAGCCGCGATGACGGCGATGATGGGAAGACGGTTGGCCATCACTGGTTACCTCCCGTCGTGGCGCCCAGGGGGGCCGGCGGTGCTTTCGGCTGCAAAGCCGGCAGCGGCAAATAAGGCAGCACGCCCTGACCGTTGCCCGGCTCGACGACGACCTTGTTCGAGTCCTTCAGGATCCTCTCCATGGTTTCGAGATAAAGGCGCTTGCGCGTGACGTCGGGCGCCTTGGCGTATTCGTTGTAGACGGAGATGAAGCGCTGCGCCTCGCCTTCCGCCTCCTGCACGACCCGGTTCTTGTAGGCGGCTGCGTCTTCCCGGATCTGCGCCGCCTGACCGCGTGCCTGGCCGAGCTTCTGGTTGGAATATTGGTTGGCTTGCTCGACGAACTTGTCCTCGTCCTGCTCGGCGCGCTGCACTTCATCGAATGCGTCGGCCACCTCGCGCGGGGGTGCTGCGTCCTCGATCGAGACCGCGTTGACCTGGAGACCGGTCTTGTAGCCGTCGAGCGTGCCCTGGATGATCTCGCGCACCGCGGTTGCAATGCCCTGGCGATCGTCGCGGAAAATATCCTGGGCCGGGCGCCGGCCGACAACTTCGCGCATCGCGCTCTCGGCGACCTGCGCCAGCATGCCGTCGGGATCGGAGACGTCGAACAGGTAGGCTTTGGGATCCGAGACCTGATAGGCGACCGAGAACTGAACGTTGACGATGTTCTGGTCGCCGGAAAGCATCAGCCCGGAGCCGCTGCTCGCGCCGCCGCCGATGCTGACCAGTTGCTCGGAGATCTTGGCCGTCTCGACCGTTTCGATCGGCCACCAGTGGAAATGCAGGCCCGGCTGCGAAAGCTCGGTCTTGGGCTGGCCGAACCGCAACTCGACGGCGACCTCGTCGGGCTGCACGGTATAGATCGCTTTGAAGGCCCACAACGCGACGAGCGCCAGAGCGATGAGCCCGAGCACCGCCGGGCTGGCGCCGCCGCC
The DNA here is from genome assembly GCF_003952445.1 of Mesorhizobium sp. M2A.F.Ca.ET.043.05.1.1. Lineage (NCBI taxonomy): Bacteria > Pseudomonadati > Pseudomonadota > Alphaproteobacteria > Hyphomicrobiales > Phyllobacteriaceae > Mesorhizobium > Mesorhizobium sp. M2A.F.Ca.ET.043.05.1.1. The sequence goes on along the minus strand of NZ_CP034446.1, from coordinate 803,409 downwards.
GCCCGGAAGCGCGCGTCGCAGCCTGTCCTGGCCACGGCGGATGATGTCCTCGAGATCGGGCGGGGAACCCTGCGGTCCGCTTGGCCCTTTCGGTCCCTGCCCCCAGGGTCCCTGATTGCCGCCGCCGCCCCATGGGCCGCCGCCGCCGCTCTTGTCGTTCCAGGGCATGAATGTCCTTTCGCTTCGGTTCCCTCAGGCCTTGCGGCGCAATCCTAACGCAAGACCCAGAAAACCCATATCGGTTTTCGAAAAGGAATCATGCGCCAAAATCAAAGTATTACGGCGACCTCTTGTGCGTCCGGTTGGACGCGAGCCACCGCAACACCGTTCTTCTATAGGGACGCGTCGATCTGCTTTCAACGCGATGGGCCATCGTCCCCATGCGATTTGGATCGGTAGCGACCCTTTGTCGTCATCAACGGTCGTCGCGCCGGCGCTGGTAAACCGTGTAACGCGTGGCGTGGCTGTCTTTCTCGCCGGCGGGGAAATCCTCGGCGCTGACGACCTGCCAGATGCCTGGGTCGATCGGCGGAAAATGCGCGTCGCCATCGACGCTGGCCAGCACATGCGTCACATGCAGCCGGTCGGCAAGTGGCAAGGCCTGAGCATAGATCTCGCCGCCACCGACCACGCAGATCTCCTCCGCTCCCGCCATGCAGCGGCCGCGCACCCTGGCCAGCGCGATCGCGTCGCCCAGCGAGTGGGCCACTTCGATGCCTTCGGCGCGCCAGGCCTTGTCGCGCGTCACCACGATGTTGAGCCGGCCGGGCAGCGGCCGGCCGATGCCCTCATAGGTCTTGCGGCCCATGATGATCGGCTTGCCCATCGTATCGGCCTTGAAGCGCTTGAGATCGGTGGAAAGCCGCCACGGCAGGCCGCCCTCGCGGCCGATCACGCCGGTTTCGGCGATGGCGACATAGATTGCGATATCCATCAGCCGCCGTTCCCGCCATTGTCGGACGGCTCGAGCAGCAGGATGTCGATGTCGCGCTCGGGATAAAAATCTTTCGCGGTGATCTCGAATGTCGTCGGTCCGACCTTTTTGACATTGTCGCCGCAGAAGGAGACGAGGTTTTTGGGGCTGCCCTTGTCGATCGTCAGCTTGAAATTGCCGATGGTGCCGGAGGCCCAGTTCCCCCCCGTGGTGAGGATGTAGGCGATCCGGCTCTCGTAATATTTCGGGTAGCCGTCCGGATTCGCCTTGGCCGCCTTGCGCACCACGTTCTCGAACGTCTGATCCATGCAGTAGCGGGTCTTGTAAGTATCGTATTGCGGGCTCTGGAACTGGCCTTCGGAGAAGAAGCTGACCGAGGAGGTGCCGCCGACGCTTGGTTTGTAGCGGTGCGAGACATGGACCTCCTTGTTGGCCGGGAAGGTCGAGCGCCACCAATAGGTCGAGCGCAATTGCCAGAAGGGGACATAGGCGGTCTGCATGCCCGAACCGTCATCGGCAGTATCCTCGATGATGATGCCGCGGTCTTCCCAGTCCTTGGTGACATCCTTGGGCAGTTTCGCCAGCGCCGCCTTGGCGGCATCGCCGAACGGATAGAGCGGCACGTTCTGCGCTTTGAGGTCGGCAGTGATGTCGATGCCGAGCGCAAACGCCCTCTGCTCGAGCTGAGGCTTCGCGTCGACGCCGTCGATCGTCACCTCGAAGCCGAGGAAATTGTCGCTCTGCGCCTCCGGGAGCGCCGGCATCTCGTTGGGATCGCCCTCGATGTCGGGCATCGGGAACGCCACGATGGAGCTGACATCCTTGTCGGTGTTGTTGCGGAAGACATAGTTGACCGTCACCTTCTCCGGCGAGATGAAGAGGTCCTCGCTTTGCATGGCGACGGCATCGCTGCGCGACAGGATCAGCCCGCCGGTGCCGAGCTCGGCGACGGAATCATTGGCGAAGGCCGGAGCGGCCATGGTCGCCAGCGCCGCGGTCAGTATGGTGCGTAACATCGACCCCTCCTCTGTGCCGCTATACCGGGACCAGCCGGATGCGCATTTCCATCTACCCGTTTCAAGATAGCGTTTCAAAGCCCTTCGTCACCGTTTGCCGGTACTTCTGGACACCGCGCCGCCGATCAGGCAGGAGATCGCCATGCGCAAGCTTCTCGTCATCGGCATCGGCGCCGGTAATCCCGATCACATGACGGTCCAAGCCATCGACGGCCTGAACCGCGCCGACGTGCTGTTCATCCCCGACAAGGGGGCGAAGAAGAACGATCTCGCCGATCTGCGCCGGCAGATCTGCGACCGCTTCGTCACCAACCCGAAATCGCGCCGGGTCGAATTCGAGGTGCCGGTCCGGGCGGAGCCGACATCGTCTTACCGGACAACCGTCGACGACTGGCACGAGGCGATCGCCGAAATCTACGAGACCCTGATCCGCCACGAGCTTGCCGAAGACGGTTGCGGCGCCTTCCTGATCTGGGGCGACCCGTCGCTTTATGACAGCGCGCTGCGCATCCTCGAGCGCGTCCGGCTGAGGGGCAACGTGAGTTTCGATCTCGAAGTCATCCCCGGCATCACCGCGATCCAGGCGCTGGCCGCAGCCCACGCGACCGCGCTCAACCGCATCGGCGATTCGATCCTGGTGACCACCGGCCGCCGGCTGATCGAAGAAGGCCTGCCGGCCAATGCCGGCTCGACCATAGTCATGCTCGACGGCAAATGCGCCTTCAACACGCTGGCCGACATGGATGTCTTCATCCAGTGGGGCGCCTATCTCGGCACGCCGGATGAAATCGTCATCTCCGGACGCCTGGGCGATGTCGGCGCCGAGATCGAGAAGGTCCGCGAGGAAGCCCGGCGCAAAAAGGGCTGGATAATGGACACGTATCTGCTGAGGAAATCAGGGGAGTAAGTGAGTAGGGCAGTAAGGCAATAGGGCGCGCGCGCACATCCCATGCGCAAGCACCCCGGGACGTCACACTCTACTGCCCTACTGCCCTACTGCCCTTCATCCGGCATCGATCTCCGCCTGCAGCGCCTGCATATGGACGGCGGCGGCCGATGAAGCGGCCCGCTCTATGGCCCGGAAACGGCTGACGACCGCCAGACCTACCGATGTCAATTGCGCGCCGCCGCCCTTCTTGCCGCCGGTCTGCGCCGCGACCAGCGGCTTGCCGAACACGCGGTTCATGTCCTCGACCAGATCCCATGCATGCTTGTAGGACATCTCCATGCCGCGCGCCGCGGCCGAGATCGATCCGAAGGCGGCGATCTGCTCCAAAAGCTCAATCTTGCCGGGGCCGATCCGGCCGTCGGGGTCGAGATTTATCCGCAGGCTCAACGATGGCATGCCCTGTCCTCCGCGATCATGCCGAGACTACCCTCTCCGCCGCCAGATCGCTATTCCAAATCAACATAGCGATTTGGCCCTTCGTCAACCATCCGCCTCAACCGGCAGGCCCGCCCCGGTCGTTGCGCTGTCGAAGCTCACCGTCTTGATCACCGCGAAGACCTGCTGGCCGAGCGCCAGACGAAGGGTGTGTTTGGATTGTTCGGTGATCCGCGCCAGCACGATCGCGCCATTGCATTCGATGGCGATTTCCACGGTCGGCCCGATGCCGGGCCTGACGGCGGTGATCGTTCCCGCCAGAATGTTGAGCGCGCTGAGACCTCCCGGCCGCTCGGTCGCTATCATGACGTCGCGGGCGCGGATACGAATGCGCACCGGAGCGCCCGCTGCCATCGCCAGTTTCGGGACCCGGATTTCGCCGGCCGGTGAGGTCAGCACCGTCATGCCGAATGCCTCGTCGTGGCGCAGAACCTTGGTGTCGAGCACCGCCCCTCCCTCGCCGCGCTCTTCCGCCGGCAACAGGTCGAGCCGCTGCATGATCGCCTCGGTCGGGCCTGAGGCCGCGACCTTGCCTTGCGAAAGCACGACGACGTCGCTCGCCAGCCGCGCCACCTCGGCGACGGAATGGCTGACATAGACGATCGGAATCTTCGTTTCGTCGCGCAGCCGCTCGATATAGGGCAGGATCTCGGCCTTGCGCGCCTCGTCGAGCGAGGCGAGCGGCTCGTCCATCAGAAGCAGTTTCGGGCTGGCAAGCAGGGCACGGCCGATCGCGACACGCTGCTTTTCGCCGCCCGACAGTTTCGCCGGCCGCCGGTCGAGGAGATGACCGATGCCGAGCAGCTCGACCACCGCATCCATCTTGGCGTAGCGCTCGGAAGCCGGCGTGAACCAGCGGCCATAGCGCAGATTGCCGGCGACGCTCATATGCGGGAATAGCCGCGCATCCTGGAACACCATGCCGATCCGCCGCCTGTGCATCGGCACGAAGATCCGCGCTTCGGTGTCGACCAGCACCCGCCCGTCGACGGCAATGTGGCCCTTGTCCGGGCGGATCAGCCCCGCGATCAGGTTGATCAGCGTCGACTTGCCCGAGCCGGAAGGCCCGAACAGCGCCGTCAGCCGCCCGGCGCTGTCGAAACGCGCTTCCACGGCGAAGTCGCCCAGGCGATGGCGGATGTCGACCGAGAGCGTCATTCGATGTCCATCCGCCAGCCGACGCGCCGCGCCAGCACCTCCGAGGCGACGAGCGCGACCATCGAGATGACGATCGAGATCAGCGTCAGCCTGAGCGCGCCCTCGTCGCCGCCGGGCACCTGTGTGAAGGTGTAGATCGCTGAGGGCAAAGTCTGCGTCTCATTGGGGATGTTGGAGACGAAGGTGATGGTGGCGCCGAATTCGCCCATCGCCTTGGCGAAGGAAAGAATGGCGCCGGCAATCAGGCCGGGCAGGATCAGCGGCAGCGTGATGGTGGAGAACACCCAGAGCGGATTGGCGCCGAGGGTGCCGGCCGCCGCCTCGATTCTGCGGTCGACGGCCTCGATCGACAGCCGGATCGCCCGCACCATCAGCGGAAAGCCCATGACGCCGCAGGCCAGCGCCGCGCCGGTCCAGCGGAACGAAAAGACGATGCCGAAATGCTCGGCCAGAAAGGCGCCGGCCGGCCCGCGCCGGCCGAAGGTGAGCAGGAGCAGATAGCCCGTCACCACCGGCGGCAGGATCAGCGGCAGATGCACCAGCCCGTTGAGCAGGGTCTTGCCCCAGAAACGCCCTCGCGCCAGCAGCAGCGCAAGCAGGATGCCGGGCGGCAGGCTGGCGATCATCGCCACCGTCGCCACCTTGATCGACAGCCGGACCGCATTCCATTCGTCGGGAGTGAGGTCCAGCAGCCAGTTCATGTCAGCGTTTGGGCGATCTCTCTTAGTTGCTCGGCGCGAGCACCGTGAAACCCTGCTCCTTGAAGAGTTCGGCGGCTTTCGCCGATTCGACGCATTTCAGGAAGGCAGCCGTATCCTTGTCCTTCGAATCCGCGATCTGGGCAATCGGGTAGATGATCGGCGGATGCGAATCTTCCGGGAAGATGCCGACGACCTTGACGCCCTTCTCCGCATGCGCGTCGGTGGCGTAGACGATGCCCAGCGCCGCCTCGCCCGTCGACACCAGCTTCAAGGCTGCACGCACATTCTCGGCCTGCGCGACCTTGCCCTCGACGGACGACCAGACGCCCAGAGATTCCAGCGCCGCCTTGCCGTATTTGCCGGCCGGCACGGCTTTGAAATCGCCCATCGCAAGCTTGCCGTCGCCGATCAGCTTGGCAAGGTCGAAGCCTTTCTCGACCTTGGTCTCGACCGTGGAATCCTTCGGCGCCACCAGCACGATCTGGTTGCCAAGCAGCTTCACCTCGGTGTCCGGCTTGGTCAGCTTCTTGTCCGAGAGATACTTCATCCAGTCGAGGTCGGCCGACACGAACACGTCCGCCGGCGCGCCGCCTTCGATCTGCTTGGCCAGCGCCGAGCTCGCCGCGTAGGAAATGGTGGCGGCTTCTCCGACTTCCGGCTCGCAGGCCTTGTTGACGGCGTCGAGCGCGTCCTTGAGGCTCGCCGCGGCGAACACGACTACCTTGTCGTCGGCATGAGCCGCCGGCACCGCCGCCATCAGCATTGCCGTGAAACCTCCAATAGCGATCGCCTTCAACCCGAAACCCGTGCCCGTCATGAAGTCTCTCCCTGGTATCAAAATCCGTACGGCTCGAAGCCTCAGACCGATATATCCGGATGAACATAACAAGGAAAGGCTTTTCGCCTGTCGTGGCATTGTGTGGGCCGCCATGGTTCCGGTCTACGATAAATCGGAAACAGCGCTGCTCAAGGAGAGACGCATGAAGATCAGCGCCCGCAATATCCTGAAGGGTAAGGTCACCGAGATCGTCAGGGAGCGACCACCTCGCATGTCAGGATCGACATCAGCGGCGGGCGTGATCTTCACCACATCGACCACCAACGAGGCGGTCGCGACCTTGCCCTCGAGAAGGGCAAGCAGGCCTATGCGGTGGTCAAGGCCTCGGACGTCATGGTCGGCATCGACTGATCGAGTTAAACGGCGATCGGCGCCTTGATATTCGCGTCCGCGAAATAATTCTCGAGGCGGAAATCCTCGAAGCGGAAGGCGAACAGGTCCTTCACCTCCGGATTGATCCACATCGTCGGCAGAGCCTTCGGCGTGCGCCGCATCTGCTCGCGCGCCTGCTCGAAATGGTTCGAATAAAGATGCGCGTCGCCCAGCGTGTGGACGAAGTCGCCCGGCTTCAGCCCGGTCACCTGCGCCACCATCATGGTGAGCAGGGCATAGGAAGCGATGTTGAACGGCACGCCGAGGAAGATGTCGGCCGAGCGCTGGTAAAGCTGGCAGGAGAGCCTGCCTTCCGAGACATAGAACTGGAACAGGCAGTGGCAGGGCGGCAGCGCCATCGCCTCGACTTCAGCCGGATTCCAGGCCGAGACGATCAGCCGGCGCGAGTTGGGATTCCGGCGTATTTCCTTCAAAAGGCCCGCAATCTGGTCGATCTCGCCGCCATGGCCATCGGGCCAGGAGCGCCACTGCTTGCCATAGACCGGTCCGAGATCGCCGTTCTCGTCGGCCCATTCGTCCCAAATGGTGACGCCGTTGTCGTTGAGATATTTGATGTTGGTGTCGCCGGCCAGGAACCACAGAAGCTCGTGGATGATCGACTTCAGATGCAGCTTCTTGGTGGTCGTGACCGGAAAGCCGCGCGAAAGATCGAAGCGCATCTGGTAGCCGAACACCGAGCGCGTGCCGGTTCCGGTGCGGTCGCCACGGTCGCTGCCGTTCTCCAGCACATGCTTCAACAGGTCGAGATATTGGCGCATCGGCTCCGCCTCGATTCGGGTTACAGCCAATCATACCCGACCGACAGCCGGTCGAACACCGCAAAGCGGCTGCGGATGCGGGGCGCACCCAAAAGCCCACGGTGCCGGCACGGTTTCGTGCCGGCTGCTGTGGCCAGGACTCAGAGAGAGCCGAGTTTGCCGAGATCCTTGGCAACCAGGTAGTAGAAGGTCACGCGGCTCTTGGTGTTGTCTGCCTGCATCGCCTTGCAGGTCTTCTCGATCGAGGCATTCGCCTTAGCGGCATCGGCGATGCCGAGCTTCTTGCCGATCCAATTCTCGCGAACGCGATCGAGTTCCTTCGGGTCGGTGCAGGACACCAGCGAGGAATCGCGGTTCCTGAGCGCAATGCCCAGGTGCTTGACGATCTTATCGACCGCGTCGGCGCTGGCGCCGGCATCGTATTTCTTCACATCCGCAAGATAGTCGGCCATCGAACTTCCCCTCGTCGGCGCCACGGATCCGGTCGATGAGGGTTGTGGCGCGCCGCGCAACCTTTGCGCTAGGTCAGAGACTCCTCACCGGGAGCGAGATTTGATTGAGTGGGCGCGCAAGTCAACCCTTGGCTGCACAGTTTGACATTACGGATAACCGCCGGTTTGGCCTTTATTTTTCCCTCATCGCTCCCTATATTCGCTTCGTCGGCTTGACCGACTATGGCAATAAACAGGCGATGAAATAAGCCGTTCGGACCCGGGGGCGGTACCCGGCGCCTCCACCAAAAACCGCTCTGGCTGACGGAGCGGTTTTTGCTGGGGGCGAAATAGGATCGACGAAGGTGTAAAGATCGTACTTTTGCCCGGCATTGTACCACCGTCATCGGGCTAAACTTATAGTTGCCAACGACAACTATGCGGAAGCTCGTCTCGCTGCTTAATGCGGCGCGAACGCTTCAAATCAAGTCCTAGCGGTTCGCACTTCTAGGCGGGGTTCGGAGGTACCTGGCAACAGAAACCTCCACCTTCCCTTTTTTCCCTTTTTGCTTCTTCCCATCAATCGAACGGCCAAGGCTTGTCCGGCGCTTTGATGCGCGGCACGGCCTTGCCGCTCATCCTCCATGGACAGGCCATGCAAAACGATTCCGACCGATTCTTCGTGCTGACTGGTGGCCCGGGCTCGGGCAAGACGACGCTGATCGAAGCGTTGCAGGCCAAGGGTTTCGCGACGGCCCCCGAAGCCGGGCGCGGCATCATCCGCGACCAGATGGCCATCGGCGGCCCTGCCCTCCCCTGGCAGGACCGAGGGCTCTTTGCCGAGCTGATGCTGTCGTGGGAATTGCGCTCCTGGCACGCCGCGCCTGCTGAAGCCGGCCCGGTTTTCTTCGACCGCGGCGTGGCCGATACGATCGGCTATCTCAGGCTCTGCGGCCTGCCGGTGCCCGACCACGTCACAAGCGCGGCTGAAAAATTCCGCTACGCGCGCCGCGTCTTCGTCGCGCCGCCCTGGCCGGAGATTTTCAGCCAGGACGAGGAGCGCAAGCAGACGCTGGACGAGGCCGAGCGCACATACCGCTCGGTGACCGGCGTCTATGCGGAACTCGGCTACGAACTGGTGCCTTTACCTCTTGCCTCGGTCGAAGAGCGGGTGCGCTTCGTCATCGATCGAGCGGATTTGCGACGGATATGAAAAAGGCCGGGCGAGCCGGCCTTCTTGGTGTTGTTTCGAGGCGCCCTACTCCGCCGGCGCCTCGACCGCTTCGCGCGCGCGGCCGAGTGTCAGCTTGGCCAGCGTGAACGAGATCACGGCGCAAAGCGTGATGCCGGCCACCATCGGCAGCGGCGTGCCGTCGAAGAAGATGCCGGCGACGCCCATGGCCAGCGCGCCGATGGCGAAATGTAGCGTGCCCATCAGCGCCGAGGCCGTGCCGGCGATCTCGCCATGCTCTTCCATCGCCAGCACCGAGGTGGTCGGAATGACGAGGCCGAGGAAGCCGTAGCCGACGAAGAGCAGCGCCGCCATCACGTCGAGCCGGTCGACACCTGAGGCCATGATGGCGAACAGCGCCACCATCACCGTGGCATAGCCGGTGACCGCCACCCAGACGACGCGCTTCAACCCGAAGCGGTCGGCGAGCATCCCGGTCAGCTGCGACATGCCGATGAAGGCGACCGCGTTGATCGAGAAGAACACGCTGTAGACCGACGGCGACAGGCCATAATGGTCGATCAGGATGAAGGACGAGCTCGACAGATAGACGAAGAAGCTCGCAATGCCGAAGCCGGCGATCGCCACAAGGCCCAGGAAGTTGCGGTCGCCCATCAGGTAGCGGTAGCCGGCAAGCGCCGTGCCGAAGGACGAGCCGGCGCGCTCCTCGACCGGCCGCGTCTCTTTGAGCGAGGTGGCAAGCAGGATGGTGGCCAGGGCAGCCGCGCCCGTGACGGTCCAGAACACGGCACGCCAGCCGAAGGTTTCGATGATCTGGCTGCCGGTCAGCGGCGCCAGAATCGGCGATACCGAGAACACCAGCATCAGAAGCGACATCAGCTTGGCGGCCTCGTTGCCGGTGTGCAGATCGCGCACGATGGCGCGCGGCACCGCCATGCCCGCGCTGGCGCCCAGGCCCTGCAGGAAGCGGAAGGCGATCAGCCACTCGATATTCGGCGCCATGGCCGAGCCGACGCCGCCGACCATGAACAGAGCGAGTCCGGCATAAAGCGGCGCCTTGCGGCCGACCATGTCGGAGATCGGCCCGACGACGATCTGGCCGAAGCCCATCGACAGGAAGAAGATCAGAAGGCTCATCTGCACGGCGGCGGTGCCGGCATGCAGGTCCTGGCCGATCGAAGGCAGCGCGGGAAGATACATATCGATCGCAAACGGGCCGATCGCAGACAACAAGCCGAGCACGACCGCGATGCGGAGGAATTTGGGACTCATGATAAAGGCTCTTTTCGGATCTGGTTGCCGCCGGAATACCGGCGTCTGAACCCAGGACGTTCCATCCCGCGGGGAATCCTACAATCAGAGTGAATCATTCGCCCTATCAGGCGAACGTATTCGTCTCTCCAGCGGGATTTCCCTTTGTTGTGTCCACAAATTTAGACAGGCTTGTCCAATTCGTCAATCACCGCTATATAGATTTTCATGAAGCACGGCGTTTCTCCTGACACTTTCCCGCCACGCAGCCATGAGGCCAAGCGCGTGTCGGTGGTGGATGCGGCCGCTTCCGTCTTCTGCCGCGAAGGCTATGCCGGCGCCAATATCGACCTGATCGCGGCCGAGGCCGGGGTCTCGCGCCAGACCGTCTACAACCACCACGGCGACAAGGAAAACCTCTTCGTCGCCGTCGTGCGCGACCTGACAGATCGCTGCAATGCCGGCATCTTCGCCACCATCGCCAGCTTCCCCGACCAGCCCACCGACCTCGAGGCCGACCTGATCGCCTTCGCGGTGCGTATGAACCGCAATTGCATCTGCAACCGCGATGGCCGTTTCCTGCGCAAGCTGATCCAGGCCGAAGGCGGGCGTTATCCGGAACTGTTTGCCGAATGGCGCGAACACGGCCCTGGCCGCACCTGGTCGGCGCTTGCCGCCCGTTTCGCCCGGCTTGCCTTCGCCGGGCATCTTTCGATCGGCGACCCCGACGTCGCGGCGCGTCAGTTCCTCGCCCTCGTCAACGCCGAGCTTCAGACCACGTTCATGCTGGGCGGCACGCCAACCGAGGGAGAAGTGCTGCGCTCCGCCACCAACGGCGTGCGGACCTTCCTCAGCGCCTTTGCCAGGAAGAAGTCGCCAGCCGGCAAACAGGCCGCGCTCGCCCACGCCTGAGCGATCAAATCGCTGGCGCCCCTCTTGGCCTCACCGCTTTGCGCCTATATGCGGTTTACGCCGCGCTCAAGCTTGATTACAGCTATGCGGACGATTCAACGGAACCCGACCATCACATGGCCGACGACCACATCCGCTACGACATTCTGGCCCAGGAGGCACTGCGCGGCGTCATGCGCAAGGTCCTGGCCGAGGTCGCGCGCACCGGCCTTCCGGGCAATCATCATTTCTTCATCACCTTCCTGACCGGCGCGCCGGGGGTGCGCATCTCGTCGCGGTTGCGCGAGCGCTATCCGGAGCAAATGACCATCGTCATCCAGTTCCAGTATTGGGATCTCAAGGTGACGGATGCCGGCTTCGAGGTCGGGCTTTCCTTCTCCGACGTTCCGGAAAAGCTCGAGATCCCCTTCTCTGCCGTGCGCGGCTTCTACGATCCGTCGGTCAATTTCGAGCTCGAATTCGACGTCAAGACGGAGAGCGTGGAAGACGAGGCCGCCGCTCCGGCGCCTGAACCGATCGCCGTCGTTCCCGAGAAGAAGCCGGAAACCAAGAAGAAGGCCGCCGAGAGCGAAAAGAAGCCGGCGGTCGCCGAGACCGGCGGCAAAGGCGCCGACGTCGTCTCGCTCGACGCCTTCCGCAAGAAGTAGTCCGGCGCCATGGGCGAGGTCATCAATCTCCGCCAGGCCCGCAAGCACAAAGCGCGCACAGAGAAGGAACGTCAGGCGAGCGAGAACCGGGCGTTGCACGGCCGCTCGAAGGCGGAGCGCGAGCGCGACCGGCTGACATCGGAGAAGGCCGAGACATTCATGGCCGGCCATCGCCGGGATAAGCCCGACGACCCCGGCAAGCGCTGAGTCCTGCAATGGCCGCGGTCGAAAAACGCTCGGTAACGATTCGCGGTCACCGCACCAGCTTTTCGCTGGAGCAGCCCTTCTACGACGACCTCGTCACCATCGCCGCGCAGCGTTCGCTGTCGCTCGCGGCCCTGGTCGCCGAGATCGACGAGACGCGCACCCGCGATGCCAACCTGTCGTCGGCGCTGAGGCTCTATGTGCTGGCCTGGGCGAAACGCGGCGGCGGCACCATATAGCCCCGCTATCTCCGACGCTTTGGTGCGCCAAGCGTTGAGAGCGCCATAAGTCGAGACATGACGACGAAAACGCAACCGCCGGAGATTGGTTGAAGCCGCGCCCCAACCTCGTCATTCTATGGCGGAGCAAGGAGCGAAGCGACGCGGCGCAGACCATAGAATCCATGCCGTGACTTGGAAGCGTTGCTGCGGTGCAGAATTTTGCTCTGTTGCACGCCTTGGCGAAGGTAACGGCATGGCAACTGTGTTCATGCGAAGGCGATTTTGTCGCGCATGATGGCATTGAGGACGACCAAGAGCTTCCTTGCGACGGCGATGATAGCCAGTTTCTTGGAGCCTGAGCGGGCAGCAAGTGCGGTGTAGAAGGTCTTGAAGCGCTCACAGGTTCTGATGGCGGTGAGGGCAGCCATATAGAGGGCGCGGCGCACGCGTGATCGCCCGCCCTGGATATGGCTCCTGCGGTTGAGCTTGCCGCTCTTGTTGTCGAACGGGGCAAGGCCGGCCAGTGCCGCGATCGCCTTGGGTGAGCGCTGGCCGAGCTCGGGCAGGAGCGCCAGCAGCGAGAGCGCGCCGACCTTGGAGACACCGGGCACGGAGACCATCAGCGCATGGTCGCGAGCGGTGTCCTGGTTTTGACGAATGACTTCGGCAATCTGGCTCTCGAACGCCTTGATGCGCGTGTCAAGGAAGGAGATCGTCTCTTCCAGATCGGCAATGACGATCTCATCGAAGGCCTCGGCGAGGTGCTTCTTCAGCGCTGCCCGCATCTCGACCAGGTGGTCGCGGTGGCCGGCAAGCGATTGAAGCCGCTCAACTTCTTCGCGCGGCGCCGGCTCGGCTTCAGGGTTATAGCGACGGCCATAGTCGCTCAGCATCCTGGCATCGAGAGGATCGGTCTTGGCGCGCCGGCGCGTCGACTTCGAATAGTGGTGGGTGTGTGCCGGGTTGTGCCGCGAGAACGGCACGCCGGCCTTGGCCAGCGCATGACGCAGCAGCCGGTCATGCACGCCTGTCGCCTCCATGACGACGAAGTCCCGACTGGGATCAAGACCCGCCACATAAGCCGCGATCGCATCGGCCTGGTTGTCGATGCGCCGAAGACGGCCGCTTGTCTCATCAAAAAAGTCGAGCCACTGCTTGGAGATGTCGCAGCCGACATAGTTCTGGGCTATCATGTCCACGCCTCTTCCTGTGGTGCGAGGTCTGCTTGTAACAGCCCCGTGCAACTGTTCAGGTTGATGGTTCACCGGTGGGAAGGGACCGGGCCATGCCACGGCCTGTCCGAAAGGACGACCAGGATCCACTCGGTCTCCTTCCCACTTCGAACCATACACCAGAACCAACACACAGGATTCCAGGGTCTTCGCGACGGAGCTTCGCTCCTGCTTCGCCCCTGGAATGACGATCGCGATGGGCGTTTTGGCCAATCTCCAACGCATGCCACCTGCCAATGCAAACAGAGCCGACCGGTCTGGGGACCAGCTCCGCCGCGCCTGCGGCGAAAAGCTCAACCGCCGTCGAGCGACTTCAACAGATTGTCGATCGTGAACGGATTGGCCTTCGGCTTGGCCGGCGGCGGACTCGAACCGTCATTGACGCCGGGGAGTGACTGGTCCGCCTTTGGCGCCTGCTGAGCCGCCTTGCGAGCTGCTTCCAGCTTCGCCTGCTCCGCCTTCTTGCGATCGGCCTCTGCCTGCGCCTTGGCCGCCTCGTCCGCGGCCCGCCGCTCGGCCTCGGCCTTCGCCTGTTGCTCGGCCCTCGCCTTGGCGTCCGCTTCGGCCTGAGCCTTGGCGTCGGCTTCCGCCTTCGCCCTCGCCTCTTCGTCGGCCTTGGCTTTTGCCTCGGCTTCCGCCTGTGCCTGCGCTTCCGCTTCGGCTTTCGCCCTGGCCTCCGCCTCGGCCTTCTGCCGCGCTTCTTCCTCTTGCCGGCGCAATTCCTCGGCCGCCCTGTCGCGCTCCGTCTGCAGCGCCGCGTAATAGCGCACCTCGCGCCTTAGCCGCTGCTTCTCCAGCAGCGCCGCCTGCATCGCCTCGACCCGCTGCTGCTCCTTCTCCAGCGCGCGCTGCGTCAGGAATTGCGCCAGCGGACCGCTGTCGAATTGGGGCGCAGCGCCGCCGAGCGGGCCGGCCAGGCTGAAATTGACGGCAGGCTCCGAGCCGACCAAAGCCTCGTCGCCGGGACGATAGGTCAATGTCCCCTTTGCGGTGACGGTGCTGGTGTTGAGATCGGCGGTCACATCGGCGGACAAGCTCGCGCCGGGACTGCCGAGGCTGATCGGCGGCGCCCGCAGCGTCCCGTTGGCGACGGTGAAGGCCACGTCCGTGTCGCCGGCGGCAAAGCTCCCCTCGCCTGCGATCTGCGGCGCGAACTCGGCCGTCTTGGCCGCGTCGATATCGCGTCCGATCGCATCGGCCTTGGCGATGATGGCGGCAAACCCGTCCGGATTGATGCCGTCCACCTTCAATCCCTTCAGGGCCGCGGTGCCGGATCCGGACAGAGCGGTGATCATGGCGTCGACCGATTTGCCGCTGGTCGAAAGCGCCGCCGAAAGATCGCCGCTGCCGCCGATACCGGCATCGGGGAGAACCGCTGAAAGATCGCCGCCAGCCAGCCGCATTTGGCCGGAGAACAGGCCGGTGCCTTCGGTGTTCTTCAGGTCGAACAGGCCGGTCAGATCGCCGCCATAGAGCTTCGCCTTGAGATCGGAGACGTGGATGCCTTCGCGATCGAGCTTCAGCGAGAAGGAGGCGTCATGCGCCGTCGCGAAGGGCCCCACGGCCAGCGCCGACGTGTCGAGATCGAGGTCCGCGTTGAACGGCAGCGTCGACTTCTGGCTGAATGGCGTCGTCGGCCATCCGCCCTTGGCGGACGCGAAGGACTGGTCGCCGAACAGCGAGACTGCCAGCGGATCGAGGTCGAGCTCATCGAGCGCCAGCGCCCCGGCAAGATGCGGCAGCCCATCCTTGGCGTCGATGTTGATGTCCCCGGACACCGCCGCCTTGTTGATTGAGCCGGTGAGGCCGCTCAGCACCAGGAGCCCGTTGCCGAAATCGGCATCGGCCGCCAGCGACGTCGACGTGCCCGTTCCCATGCCGGGCAGGCCTACCCCTGTGGTCATCAGCCACGGCTCGATATCGGCAGCTTCAAGATTGACCTTGCCCTTGGCTGTAGGGCCTTGCGCCGTATCGGCGACCGTTCCGTCGAAGCTCGCCCTGAAGTCGTCGGCGGTCAGATTGAAGCTGGTCGCGAGACCGCCGGCGATAGAACCCTTCGCCGAGACGTCGGTGTTGGCGTGGCCGAGCATGCCGAGCGGCAGCGCCGGCAGGCCGTAAAGCGCCAGCAGCGTCGTGGCATTGTCGTTGCGGGCGTTGAAGGTGATCGACACCGGAGCCTCGGTGAGCTTGTCTGCGCTTCCCTTGCCGGAAAGCGAAGCCGAGAAAGCCGAGCCGCCGGCATTGCCCTGGGCCGAGAGCGCCAGCCCCGAGGTGCCGTCGCCATTTTCGGCGGCGCTGGTCAAGAGATCGATGCGCGCATCCTGGAACAGTTCGGGATAGGCCGCCGCGCGGCTTGCCAGGCCTTTGAGCACGGCATTGTCGGGATAATGCTCGGCCGCGACATCTATCAGCGGCTTGAGGTCCACAGCAACGATGGAGGCGTTGAGCTTGCCGGTCGGGCTCTGCGGAAAATCCTTGACCCGGCCCGTGGCGCTGATCGAGGCGCCGGCCAGGCCGCCGATCGACAGCCGGTCGATCTCGAGCAGGCCCTCTCGCAGCCGCAGCGCGGTGTCGACGGTGTCGGCGCTGAGCCCGCCGGCGCTGACCGGCCCTGCCTTGATCTGGAAATCGAGATCGCGGTCCGAAAAGCGGTTGGCACCCTTGTCGCTGATGAAGATCGAAGCGAAGGCCGCGAGCCCATCAAGGTCCATCTCGCCGCCCGTCAGCCGCATCAGCACGGAAGGCCTGGCGCCGTCCGGCTGGCTGGAATCGATTCTGCCGGAAAATTTCGCCTTGCCGAGGATGAGTTCGAGATCACTGAAGGACTGCCGGTTCTCGCTGAGGTCGACCTTGGCCTTGAAGCCTGCAGCGGGCAGCCGGCGGATCGCCTCGTCAACATCCTTCGACAGCCAGGCGGCAAAGCCGGAAGGCTGCCCGACCGCGAGCAGCAACGAGCCGGTGAAGCCGAAATGGTCTTCGACGCTCAACATGCCGTCGGCTTCGAGCGTCGTGCGGCCCGGCAGCGTCGCGGCTAGCGACTTGACCGACCAGCCGCCTTCGACCGGCTCGGCCGACAGCCGCACGTCGCGCACCGTCGTGTCGCCCGCCACCACCGCCGGCAGCCTGACATCGAGCGTGCCCGGTATCGTCGGCTTCGGCATGTGCTGCAGTGTCTGCTCGAATGCAGCGATGCGCTGGTCGAGGGTGAAACCTGACCCGGCGGCTCCGCCGACGGCCTCGTCGAACTGCACCTGCGCCCCGCTGGCCTCGACCGCAAAATGCGGCTTCAGGCCAAGATCGACAGAGGCCTTGCCGTCGGCGGTGTAGGGGTTGTCGAGTGGCCCGGTCTCGAAACGGAACTCGTCGACATTGAGCTTCTGGTGGTCGAGCGCGAACTTGCCGTTCAGCCGGAAGCCCGGGTCAGGCTTTCCGGTGCTGATCTTGACCGGTTCGCCATCATTACCGCGCAGCTCGGCCGAGTTCTTGTCCGCGCCTGAAATCTTGAACTGTCCGGAATAGACCGTGGCGCCCTTGACGATGCCGGCATTGCCGTCGGTCTCGATAATCAGCGGATAGGCAGCGGGATCGGCTTTCAGCCTGAGCCGCATCTGGCCGTCGGCCTCGACCTTGCCAGTCGAGGCCGAGACGTCCGTGCGCAGGCCGTCGAAGCGCAGCGTTCCGTCCATGCGCCATGGGCCGGTAAGCGCCTTGGCCGAAATGGTCGAGTTGATTTCCGAGATCAGATGGCTGCGTCCGCCGGCGGCATGGCGCAACTCGATCTGCCCCTCGGTCACCGACAGCTTCTCGATGGCGATCTGGCCGGGGTTGAAGGGCGTCGACGGCCGCAGCGTCCAGTCGACGGTGCCGTCGCCGGCCACATTGATGATGGCTTTCGGATGCACCAGCCGCATGTCGAAGATCAGCACCTCGCCGCGCAGGAAGGGTGCCAACTCCGCATCCATGGAGAAGGTCTCCACCGTCATCGCCGGCTGGCCTTCAGGCCCGCCGGCGACCTCGACATTTGAGAAGGTCACCGAGGGAAACGGCAACAGCCGTGCCGTCGCGTCGCCCTTCACCGTCACCTTGCGGCCGAGTATGGCGCTCGCCTCCCGCTCGAAATCGCCCCGGTAACCCGTCCAGTCGATGAAATACGGCACCACCAGCGCCGCGCACAGCACCAGCACGAACAGGCCACCGAAGATCACGAACAGGCGGGCGAGCATCTGTTTCCCGGGTTGAAAGTCAGCCGCACTCTACCTGCATCCGCGTGTCCATAAAGAGGCAATTCAACGTGCGGCAGCCGCCAATGTCTCCAGTTGCGCGACCGCTCGTCGTCGGGATATCTCTTTTGCGAATCCCTGCCCATCCGGCCACGTCCTTGGCCGCCATACCCAACACGGAGCGTCCCCGATGTCAGGCAAGAACTGGGATAGAGTGCCCATCGACGCGCAGAGCGTCGACGCTCCGCTGTCGACAGCCGCGATTTTCCTCGTCGTCACGATCGGCAGCGACCAGGCCGCGCTTTCGACCGCCGCCTCGGTGCTCAGCGAGCTCGACGATCTGGTCAAGAATGTCGGCTTCCGCGACCTGTCGGGCCGGCTGTCCTGCATCGCCGGCATCGGCGCCGGGCTCTGGAACCGTCTGTCGCCCAACCGCCGGCCGCGCGAGCTGAAACCGTTCGCGCCGATCGAGGGCGCGGCCCATTCGGCGCCCTCGACGCCGGGCGATCTCCTGTTCCACATCCGTGCAGAGCGGCCGGACATGTGCTTCGAGCTCGAGCGCATCCTGCTGGACGCCCTTGGCGGCAGCGTGACCGTCGTCGACGAGGTGTCCGGCTTTCGCTATTTCGATGCGCGCGACCTGCTCGGCTTTGTCGACGGCACCGCGAATCCGACCGGCCTCGACCTGCCCGCCTCCGCCTTGGTCGGCGACGAGGACGGCGACTTTGCCGGCGGCAGCTACGTCGTCGTGCAGAAATACCTGCACAACATGGCGGCCTGGAAAGAGACGCCGACCCATGTCCAGGAAGAGATCATCGGCCGCACCAAGATCGACAACATCGAGATCGATGACGACGACAAGCCGCGCAAGTCGCACAAGTCGCTGGCCACGATCGAGGACGACGCCGGCAATGAATACGACATCTTGCGCGACAACATGCCGTTCGGCCGTCCCGGACAGAACGAGTTCGGCACCTATTTCATCGGCTACACGCGCTATCTGTGGGTGATCGAAAAAATGCTGCAGCGCATGTATGTCGGCGAGCCGCCTGGCAGCTACGACCGGTTGCTCGACTTCTCCACCCCGCACACCGGCACGACCTTCTTCGCGCCGACGCGGCCGATGCTGCAGAAGCTTGTCGAGGGCGCGGCGGAATAGATCGGGGCGGCGCGTTACCCCGCCGCCGGCAGAATCTTGCCCGGATTCATGATGTTGAGCGGGTCGAGCGCCTGCTTGATGGTGCGCATGATATCGACGCCATGCCCTAGTTCGTGACGCAGGAAGCCGACCTTGCCCTGGCCGATGCCGTGTTCGCCGGTGCAGGTGCCTTCCATGGCGATCGCGCGCATGTTGAGCCTGGCGACGAATTTTTCCGCAAGCGCGATCTCGGCCGGGTTGTCGACATCCATCAGCACCAGCACGTGGAAATTCCCGTCGCCGGCATGGCCAACGATCGGCGCGACGAGGCCCATCTCGGCTATGTCGGCCTCCGTTTCGGTGACGCACTCGGCAAGCCGCGAGATCGGCACGCAGACATCGGTCGACAGGCCCTTGGCGCCGGGACGCAGCGTCAGCGACGACCAGTAGGCGTCGTGCCGCGCCTTCCAGAGCTTTGTCCGCTCTTCCGCGACGCTGGTCCACAGGAACGGCCCGCCGCCATTCTCCTCGGCGATCATGCCAAAGGTTTCGGCCTGTTCGGCCACGCCCGCGTCGCTGCCGTGGAACTCGACGAACAGGCACGGGCTTTCCGGATAGTCGAGCTTGGAATAATTCTTCATCGCCCGCATCTGCAGCGCGTTGACCAGCTCGATGCGGGCCACCGGAATGCCCATCTGGATGGTCGCGATCACCGTGTTGCAGGCCGCCTCCAGGCTCGGAAAGGGGCACACGCCGCCGGAGATCGCCTGCGGGATGCCCTGCAGTCGGAGCGTCAGCGAGGTGATGATGCCGAGCGTGCCTTCCGAACCAACCAAAAGCCGCGTCAGGTCGTAGCCGGCCGAGCTTTTCTTCGCCCGCTTGCCGGTCGTCACCGTCTCGCCGTCGGCCATGACCGCGGTCAGCGACAGCACGTTTTCGCGCATCGTCCCGTAGCGCACCGCGTTGGTGCCGGAAGCCCTGGTCGCCGCCATGCCGCCCAGCGAAGCATTCGCGCCCGGATCGATCGGGAAGAACAGGCCGGTGTCGCGCAGATGCCTGTTGAGGTCCTCGCGCGTCACGCCGGGCTCGACCGTGCAGTCGAGATCCTGCGGATTGACGGCGAGGATCCGGTTCATGCGCGAGGTGTCGATGGAAATGCCGCCACCCGGCGCGTTGGTGTGGCCCTCGAGCGAGGAGCCGACGCCGAAGGCGATCACAGGCACGCGGTGGGCAGCGCAGGCGCGCACGATCTCCTGCACATCCTCGGTCGTCTCGACGAAGGCGACGCCGTCCGGCGCCTGGGTCGGGATATAGGTGGTGGTGTGCGCGTGCTGGCCGCGTATCGCCTCGCCGGTCTGGAAGCGCTCGCCGAAGCGCTGCTTGAGGATGCCGAGCACCGCGGCAATGCCTTCCTCGTTGCGTTCGACGGGATTGAGGTCGCTCAAAGCCATGAATTCCTCCGCGAATGGACCAGCGGCCACTCTTGATATGCAGCTATGGATGATGCCTAAAGCAATTCCAGGAAAAGTGTGAAGCGGTTTTCCGTCCGGAATTGCGCCGGAACAAAGAGAACCTCACCCACCACCCCCTGTCCAGCGACGATCAAGGAAAATCAGATGACCATCCCCGCCCCGTTCATTTCCGACCCGATGGACATCGAGAAGGACTGGATCGACTACAACGGCCATCTCAACATGGCCTATTACAACGTGCTGTTCGACCGCTGTTCGGACGTGGCCTTCGAGATGATGGGCATGGGGCCGAACTACGCAAGGGATCGCCGCCTCACCATCTACACGGCGGAAGTCCATGTCTGCTATGTCCAGGAGCTGCACCTCGACCACAAGGTGAAGGTCTCGTTCCAGCTCATCGACCACGACGAGAAGCGGCTCAGGGCCTATCAGGAAATCCGCCATGTCGACGGCTGGCTGGCCGCCACATCCGAGCAGCTTGCCCTGCATGTCGACATGGCCGGGCCGCGGGTCGCCCCCTTCCCGGCCGACGTGATGGCGAAGGTCGAAGCGATGCGCGCCGCGCATGCGGCGCTGCCGATGCCCGAGCGCGCCGGCCGCTCGATCGGCATCAAGCGCAAGAGCGCTTGAAAACCGGCGCGCCCGCGTTAACCTTACCAAGGTTTTAACGTGAACAAGTCGCTTGAGTCCGTTGAACGACTCAGTGACGCGTTTGAAAACCGCCCTACCGGGTTTGCGCGCGGGCGGCTGGCGGAATGCGGTGCGAGGACAGTGCATGAAAACCGACATCAAGGTCGAGGTGGAGCGCTTGGCGGCCGATCCACGCATCACCGACTATGATTTCTGGCGATCGCTGAAGAACGTCGACAACGAGATCTTCCACATCGCCAACAACAACGAGCCTATCCCGTTCGACATGATACGCTGGCGCGCGATTTTGACCCAGGCGCGCATGCGGCGCGGCCACGCCTGATTCGTCCCCCGTCACTTTTGCCTGAACCCGCGCAGCGGCGAGCGCGGCTCGACCGGTGACGACTGGATGATGGCCGTGTTGGTCATCGCGTAAGGGATGATCCGGTCGATCACCCGCTCGAGTTCGCTCACCGAGCCGACATGCGCCAGCGCGATGAAGCAGTCCTCACCGGTCACGCGGTCGCATTGCGCGATCTCCGGCAGCTCGCGGATGATGTCCGCCACGACGGAAAGCTGTCCCGGAACCGGTCTGATCCTCAGCCAGGCCGACAGTTTCAGCCCGAGCGCGGCCGGATTGATCCTGACCGTATAGGCCTCGATCACGCCGTTCTCCTGCAGCTTGCGGAGGCGCTCCGCCACGCTCGGCGCCGACAGCCCGACCGCGCGCGCCAATTCCGCCGTGCTGATGCGCGCGTCCTTTTCCAGGAGCCGCAGGATCTTCAGGTCCACAGCGTCCAGCTCGGCATCTTCATTTCGACGGTTTTTCAATTTTTTTGTCTTCCATTGGAGTCCAAAACGACAAACAGAACGTCGATCGCACATATAAGTCATGCATTTCGCCTGCGATAATGCGCGCATGACCAGCCAAACGCAAACGCCAGCTGCAAACCCGGCCGCCGGCAGAACCGACGCCCCGCGCCCCATCCTTGCCCTCGGGGGATTGGCCAATGCGCTGCCGCCGCATGTCTGGTTCTGCGTCAGCGCCGTGTTCCACTATCTCGGGCCGGCTTTCGCAGTGCTGCTTTTCGACCAGGTCGGCGTGCTCGGCATGGCCTGGCTGCGCATCGCCACCGCCGCTCTCATCTTCGCCCCATTGACCAGGCCCTGGCGCGTCTTCGCGCGCGCCGACCGCGCTCAGCGACTGCTTTTGCTGGCCTTCGGCGTCTGTCTGGCGGTGATGAACTGCTCGTTCTATCTGGCGCTCGACCGCCTGCCGATCTCTCTGGTGGCGGCGATCGAGTTCGTCGGCACGATCGGGGTGGCGCTGGTCGGCCTGCGCAGCCCGCGCAACTTTGCCGCGCTGGCTGTCGCGGTCATCGGCACCTTGCTGCTCATCGACGTCAAATGGTCGAGCGATCCGGCCGGCCTGTTCTGGGCCTTTCTCAACGGCGCTCTCTTCGTCGGCTATATCGTGATCGGCCATCGCGTCGCCCAGGCAGGCTACGGCATTGCCGGCCTCGGCGCCGCCATGGCGGTCGCATTCCTCGTCGTGTTGCCCATCGGCTTCCGCGAGGCGCTGCCCGCCTTCTCGTCGCCGCAACTGCTTGTCGCGGCGATCGGCGTCGGCGTCTGCTCCTCGGTCATCCCCTATATCTGCGACCAGCTCGCCATGGCGAGGCTGCCGCGCGCGAGCTTCGCGCTGATGCTCTCGTTCCTTCCGCTCACGGCAACGCTGATCGGCGTCATCGTGCTGCGCCAGGTGCCGAGCGCCACGGACTGCATCGGCATTGCGCTGGTGATCGCGGGCGTCGCCATGCATAAGCCGGCAGCAAATACCTGAACTGTTCGGCTAGGTGAGCTTCTCTTTGAGAAACGCGATCGTCCGGCCCCAGGCGAGATCGGCGGCTTTCTTGTCATAACGCGCGGCCGAGGTGTCGTTGTTGAAGGCGTGGTTGGCGCCCTCATAGACATAGACCTTGTATTCGACATGCGCGGCGCCGAGCGCTTTCTTGTAGGCATCGATGCCCGCATTGGTCCGGCTGTCGAGACCGGCATAATGAAGGAGCAGCGGCGCCTTGATCTTCGCGGCATCCTCGGCCTTGGGCTGCATGCCATAATAGGCGACGCCAGCGCTGAGATCGGGCGCATGGACGGCCAGCTGGTTCACCGCGCCGCCGCCCCAGCAGAAGCCGACCGCCCCGACCTTGCCGTTGCCGTCCTTGAGGTTCTTGAGATAGGCGACCGTCGCCACCCCGTCTGCCGCGACTTGGGCAGGGTCGAGCTTGGCGAACATGTCGCGCGCCTTATCCTCGTCGGATGGCGTGCCGCCAAGCGGCGACAGGAAGTCCGGCGCGAGCGCCACGAACCCTTCCAGCGCCACGCGTCGGGCGACATCGCGGATATGCGAGTTGAGCCCCCTGTTCTCATGGATGACGATGACGGTGCCAAGCTTGCCCTGCTGGTCGGCCGGCTTGACCAGATAGGCTTTCATCTCGCCGCTCGAGCCGGGATAGGTGATGTCCTCGCCCTTAACGCGGCCATCGTCCTCGGCGACGATCGCCGCCTTGGCGGAGTTGGCCGCCAGCATCGGCGCGATCGCGGCCGCCGCGGCGCCCGAGCCCGCCAGCCTCGTCAGCTGCTCCATAAAGCGGCGTCGGTCGAGCGTCAGATGCGTGTATTCGTCATAGGCGTCGATCATCGCCTGAGTAATAGGAGGTTGCGTGATGATGGGCTGCGTGGGCTCGCAACGGGTTCGGTCATGGCTGTCCTCGACGTAGTGCATGTCGCCCAAAAGTGCGCAGCGCGACACGGGAATCCATTTCCGACGTGGCGCGCTTTAGGCGGGTGATCCGCAAGATAGGGTCGAGAGCTGCAGGGTCCAGTCACGCCGGGGTGACAGATCCTGCGAGGGATTCCTGACGGAGCGGTGCGCCGGCAAGCCAGCTTGATTCATCACATTTTGGTCATTTCCGAAAGGCTTGATGGTGCTGTCACATTGGGACGAGAAATTGCCGGAGCCGCCTTGCCGATACGAATGACGAAAAGGGGAATGCCATGAACGTCCAGGATATCATCAACACCGTTTCCTCGAAGGCCGGCCTCGACGAGCCGACTACCGAGAAAGTCGTCGGCACCATCTTTTCCGTGCTGGAGCACGAGGCGGAAGGCACCAGCGTTTCGTCTTTCTTCGCCCAGATCCCCGGCGCCGACGCGCTGGCCCAGAAATATGACGTGATGGTCGCCGGCGCGGCCAATTCGGGCGGCGGCCTGCTGTCGTCGCTGCAAGGGGCGCTTGGCGGCGTGCTCGGCGAGAAGGCCGGCGCGCTGATCAACGGCATCGCGGCGCTTAAAGCGTCCGGCCTCGACATGGCGCAGATCCGGCAGGCCGGCGAGACCCTGATCAAGCAGGCCGAAGCTGCCGCCGGCCCCGATCTCACCAATCAGGTGCTGGACCAGGTGCCCAGCCTGCGGGGCCATCTCGGGCTTTGAAGCCCGACGCCTTCCCTCACTTGGGCAGCGTGTAGGCCATCACATAGTCGCCCGGCTTGGTGCCGACGGAGCCGTGGCCGCCGGCGACGATGACGACGAACTGGCGGCCGTCGGCCACTGTGTAGGTCATCGGCGTCGCCTGGCCGCCCGCCGGCAGCCGCGCCTGCCAGAGCTGCCTGCCGGTGGTGAGGTCGTAGGCGCGCAGATAGTCATCGACCGCCGCGCCCAGGAAAGCGACGCCGCCCGCCGTGATCATCGGCCCGCCGATGCCTGGAACGCCGACCTTGAGCGGCAATGGCAGCGGCGTCATGTCGTAGACGGTGCCGTTGCGGTGCTTGTAGGCGATGTTTCCGGTCTTCAGGTCGACACCGGCGACATAGCCCCAGGGCGGCGCCTGGCAGGGGATGCCGAGCGGCGACAGGAACGGCCCCATCACCACCGCGTAAGGTGCGCCCTCGTTGCGGTTCAGCCCCTGCTCGCTGCCCTTGGTGTCGCCTGGCGGCGGCACGTCCGCGCGCGGGATGAGCTTGGACGTGAACGCCAGGTAGGTCGGCATGCCGAACATCACCTGCCGCACCGGATCGACCGCGACACCGCCCCAGTTGAAGACGCCGAAATTGCCGGGATAGATCAGCGAGCCCTGCAGCGAGGGCGGCGTGTAGCGCCCCTCATAGCGCAATTTCTTCAACTCGATCCGGCAGGCCAGCTGATCGAACAGAGTGATGCCCCACATGTCGGCGCCGGTCAGCGGCTTCGGATTGAAGGAAAGGTCGGAGGCCGGCTGTGTCGGCGAGGCATGATCGCCCTCAATGGCGCCACCGGGGGCCGGCACGTCCTTCACCGGAATGATCGGCTCGCCCGTGCGCCGGTCGAGGACGTAGAGATCGCCCTGCTTGGTCGGCCCGACCAGCGCCGGCACGATGCCGTTTGCCGTCGTGATGTCGACCAGCGACGGCTGCGCCGGCACGTCCATGTCCCACAGATCGTGATGCACGGTCTGCCGCACCCAGCGCAATTGTCCGGTGTTGAGATCGAGCGCGGCGATCGAGGAGGAGAACTTCTCGACATTGGCGCTGCGGCCCATGCCAAGCTGGTCCGGCGTCTGGTTGCCGAGCGGCACGTAAAGCAGCCCGAGCTTCTCGTCGGCGCTGGCGGTCGACCACATGTTGGGCGAGTTGTGGGTATAGGTCTGCCCGGCGGGCAGCGGCGTCGTCACATCCGGATTGCCGGAATCCCAGTTCCACAGCAGCGCGCCGGTGTCGACGTCGAAGGCGCGGATGACGCCCGACGGCTCCTCGGTTGAGTAATTGTCGTTGACCGCGCCGCCGACGATGATCTTGCCGGCGACGATCAGCGGCGCCGAGGTCGAATAGTAATAGCCCGATTTCGGATAAGGCATATTGCCCATCAGGTTCAGCGTGCCGCCCTCGGCGAAGGACGGACACAACTGCCCGTTGGTGGCGTCGAGTGCGATCAGGCGAGCGTCCGACGTCGGCAGGTAGACGCGCTGCGCGCAGGGCTGGCCGGCGGCGATCTTGGCATCGGCATAATAGGACACGCCGCGGCAGGTCTGGTGCTGGCGGTTGTTGTCGAGCTTGATCTTGGGATCGTAGCGCCACTTTTCCTTGCCGCTCGCGGCATCGATGGCGATGGCGAAGTTGTGCGGCGTGCAGATGAAGAGCGCGTCGCCGATCTTCAGCGGCGTCACCTGATAGGTCGTTTCGCCGATATCGTCGGGGCCTTTCACATCGCCGGTGCGGTAGGTCCAGGCTGGCTGCAACTTGGCGACATTGTCGGGCGTGATCTGGTCGAGCGGCGAATAGCGCTGTCCGAACGGCGTGCGGCCATAGAAGTGCCACTCGCCGGCCGGCATGTCGCCGCCGAGATTGGCCGCCGCCGCCACCTTTTCGGTGCCGAGCGTGCCGGCGATGTCGTGCGGATCGGCGGTCATCGAATAACCGGCGACCGCCAGCGAGGCGAGCACGGCCAGGATCAGTGGCGCGCGTCCGTCGGGGCCGCGCAAGCCGCGCCTTGCCCATGGCGTCAGAAGCCACAGGGCGATGAGCACGATGACGCCGCCGCGCGGACCGAGCTGCCACCAGTCGAAGCCGATTTCCCACACCGCCCAGCACAAAGTGGCGAGCACGAACAGCGCGTAGAGCCAGAGCGAGGTCGACCTGCGCCTGAACAGCAGCCAGGCCGTGATCAGGAAGACGAGGCCGGCGATCAGGTAGTACCAACTACCACCCAGCGCGACGAGCCAGATGCCGCCGCCGCCGAGAATGAGACCGATGAGGAAGAGGACGAGGGAGGTGATGGTGACAGCCAAGACGGTGCTCCTTCGACTGTTGCGCGCATCAAGCAATTCCAGGAAAAGCGTGAAGCGTCTTTCCGTCCGGAACTGCGTCAAACAAGATAGAGCAGCTTGCGGGGTGCGACAGGCCCCGCCCTGCCGGCAGCTTTCCCCTCACCCGCTCCGGCTGTCAAGTTGATCCGGGACACGCGAAACTAGAACAAAACGTAGACAGTTCTGGTCTTTCGCTCCCGAATCACTACATTCGGGGGCGATGTCGGGCTTTTCCGAAGACATGCCTTTTTTCGATGAACCGAATGCGCGGCCGGCTGCGGCCCCGTCCGGCATAGCCGCGCGCGCCATGGCGGCGCGCAGCGGCCAGAACAGCGCGCCCGATTATCTGAAGGGCCTGAACCCGGAGCAGCGGCTCGCCGTCGAGACGACCGAAGGCCCGGTCCTGGTGCTTGCCGGCGCCGGCACCGGCAAGACGCGCGTGCTCACCACCCGCATCGCCCACATTCTTGCCACCGGCAGGGCCTTCCCGTCGCAGATCCTGGCCGTCACCTTCACCAACAAGGCCGCGCGCGAGATGAAGCAGCGCATCGGCCACCTGATCGGCGAAGGCAATGTCGAGGGCATGCCCTGGCTCGGCACCTTCCACTCGATCGGCGTGAAGCTGTTGCGGCGCCATGCCGAGCTTGCCGGGCTGAAATCCGATTTCACCATCCTCGACACCGACGACGTGGTGCGGCTGATCAAGCAGTTGATCCAGGCCGAAGGGCTGGACGACAAGCGCTGGCCTGCCAAGACCTTCGCCCAGATGCTCGACAACTGGAAGAACAAGGGCCTCGGCCCCGACGAGATTGCGGAAGGCGATGCGCGCAGCTTCGGCAACGGCAAGGGCCGCCAACTCTACAAGGCCTATCAGGAACGCCTGCAGACGCTGAACTCCTGCGACTTCGGCGACCTGCTCTATCACCCGATCCGCATCTTCCGCGCCTATCCGGACGTGCTGAAGGACTATCACCGCAAGTTCAAATACATACTGGTCGACGAGTACCAGGACACCAACACCGCGCAATACATGTGGCTGCGCCTGCTGGCGCAGCGGCCCAATGCCGGGCGCTCTGCGAGTTCCGACTCGGCCGAAGGCCGCAAGCCCGACCGGGCGTCCGAGCCGTTGCGAGGCCCCCGCGGAGGGCCCGCGCCGGCAGGCGCGGAACAGCCCGTGAGCGTGAATATTTGCTGCGTTGGCGACGACGACCAGTCGATCTATGGCTGGCGCGGCGCCGAGGTCGACAACATCCTGCGCTTCGACAAGGATTTCCCGGGCGCCACCATCATCCGGCTGGAGCGCAACTATCGCTCCACCGCGCATATCCTCGGTGCTGCCTCCCACCTCATCGCCCACAATGAGGGCCGCTTAGGCAAGACGCTGTTCACCGACCGCGACGACCCCGAGGACGACAAGGTGCATGTCCATGCCGCCTGGGATTCGGAGGAAGAGGCCAGGGCCATCGGCGACGCCATCGAGGCCTATCAGCGGCAGAAGCACAATCTGAATGACATGGCGATTCTTGTGCGTGCGTCCTTCCAGATGCGCGCCTTCGAAGACCGCTTCATCACGCTGGGCTTGAATTACCGCGTCATCGGAGGCCCGCGTTTCTACGAGCGCCTGGAAATCCGCGACGCGCTGGCCTTCTTCCGCGTCGTCGCCAACAGCGGCGACGACCTCGCCTTCGAGCGCATCGTCAACGTGCCAAAGAGGGGGCTCGGCGAAGCCACCATCCGCCAGATCCACGACACCGCGCGCGCCATGCGCGTGCCGATGCTGGAGGCGGCCGCGACGCTTGCCGAAAGCGACGAGCTGAAGCCGAAGCCGCGCGCCGCGCTCCGCGAGGTCGCCGCCAATTTCGAGCGCTGGCAGAAAGCGCTGGAAACGAAGCCGCACACCGAGCTCGCCGAGACCATTTTGGAAGAGAGCGGCTACACCGACATGTGGAAGAACGACCGTTCCGCGGACGCGCCGGGGCGGTTGGAAAACCTCAAGGAGCTGATCCGCTCGATGGAGGAGTATGAATCGCTCCGCTCCTTCCTCGAGCATGTCGCGCTGGTCATGGACGCCGAGCAGAATGCCGAGCAGGATGCCGTCTCGATCATGACGCTGCATTCGGCCAAGGGCCTCGAATTCGAAACCGTTTTCCTGCCCGGCTGGGAGGAGGGCCTCTTCCCCCACCAGCGCGCGCTGGACGAAGGCGGTCGCTCCGGCCTGGAGGAGGAACGCCGGCTTGCCTATGTCGGCCTGACGCGGGCGAAGAAGAACCTGCACATCTGGTTCGTCTCCAACCGTCAGATCCACGGGCTGTGGCAATCGACCATCCCGTCGCGCTTCGTCGACGAGCTGCCGGAAACCCATATCGACATCGCCGAAGGCGGCAATAGCTACGGCGGCTACGGCAATCCCTATGGCGGCGGCGCTTTTGCATCGGGACGCGGTGGCGGCCGGCAGAATCCTTACGGCGCCTCGCGCTTCGACAATGTCGGGGCGAAAGACCAGGGCAGCTTCTCCAACACCTATGCCACGCCCGGCTGGCAGCGCGCCCAGGCCAACCGCACCGAAGCGACCGACCGCAACTGGGGCACCCGCTCCGGCCATCAGGTCGAGCGCATCGGCTATGGCGAGACGGATAGCGGCTACGGCGCCGGCCGGACTAGTGTGAAGGGCCGTACTATCGAGGGCGAGCTGGTCGCCAAATCCGTCGCCGACACGCCATCCGCCTTCAATGTCGGCGACCGGGTATTTCACCAGAAATTCGGCAACGGCAACATCGCGGCGATCGAAGGCAACAAGCTCACCATCGACTTCGACAAGGCGGGGCAAAAGCGCGTGCTGGACGGGTTTGTCGCGCCGGTGTAATCGGCCTCCTCACCTGTACCTCGCCTGATTCCATTTATGGCCGAGCAGCGACAGGATGATGATCAGCCCGTTGAAGAACTGCACATAGAAGCCGCTGAGGCCCGCCGCCACCACGCCTGTCTGGATGAACGACACCGTGACCGCGCCGATCGCTCCGCCGACGACCGTGCCGATGCCGCCCCAGGTCGGCGTGCCGCCGACGAACACCGAGGCCAGCACGGGCAAGAGATAGCCGTCGCCCGCCGTTGGCCACCAGGTGAAGTTGATCATCACCGAGAAGGTGCCGGCGATCGCGGCGCCTATGCCGGTGAAGACGAACACCTTCACCCGCACGAGCTTGACGTCGATGCCCATCTGCTTGGCGCTATCCGGGTTGTCGCCGACCACCTTGACCTGCGCGCCGAAGCGGTGCCGGTTGAAGAGCAGCGCCGAGAACACGACGAAGGCGATGGCCCAGAAGATCTGCACCGGGATGCCCCATATCTGGCTGGAGAAGATCTTGTAGGCCGCGCTGTCGGCCAGATTGGTCAGCGCGGTCGACTTGCCCTCGTTGATGATCTGGATCAGGCCGCGCAGCAGGAAGTTCATGCCGAGCGTGGCGATCAGCGACGACAGCCCGCCATAGACGACCAGCGAGCCGACGAGGAAGCCGAGCAGCGTGCCGGTGACCAGAGCCGCGGCAATGCCGAGGAATGGATCGTAGCCGGCCTGCACCACCAGCGCGAAGACCCAGGAGGCGAAGCCCATCGTCGCCGGGAACGACAGGTCGATCTCGCCACAGGTGACGACGAAGACCAGCGGCACGACCACGAACAGCGCGACCGGCAGCGTCGTCAGCACCGAGCTGTAGAGATACCAGGTGGTGAAGACGGTCGGGTTGGCGATCATGAACACCGCCATCATGACGATGAACACCGCGAGCGTGCCGAGCGAAGCGCGGTTGTCGAGGACGAAGCCGCGCAGCCAGTGGTTCGACGGATGGCCCCACTCCTTGGCAGCCTGGCCGCTTGTTCTCCTGAGAGGCGTTTGCAGATCGGGTTCCATCGCCTTGCTCATTGCGCTCTCTGCTCCGCTTCGCCGGCCTCGTGCAGTCCCGGCAGGCCACCGGGATGCGCTACGTCTTCCATGAAGTTGATCAGGTCGTCGGCCGACTTCACCTCGCTGCGATCGGCCGTCAGCGCCACCTTGCCGCGGTCGAGCACGACGAAACGGTCGGCGATGTCGAAGACGTGGTGGATGTTGTGGCCGATGAACAGGATCGAGCGGCCGCTCGCCCGCACCTGGCGCACGAAATGGAAGACCTTTGCCGTCTCGGTCAGCGACAGCGCCGTCGTCGGCTCGTCGAGGATGATCAGTTCGGCCTGCTTGTAGATGGCGCGAGCGATCGCCACGCCCTGCCGCTCGCCGCCCGAAAGCTGGCCGACGATCGACTGCGGCGTGAACACTTTCGAGGTGAAGCCGATCTCGCGCATCAGCCGGCTCGCCTCCGCGACCTCCTTGTTGACCTTCAGCCATCCCATGAAGCCGGTGAGCTCGCGGCCCATGAAGATGTTGCGCACGATGGTCTGCTGCACGGCCAGAGCCCGGTCCTGGAACACGGTCTCGATGCCGGCGTCGCGCGAACGTGCCGCGCTCCATCCGCTGACCGGTTTGCCACGCACCAGGATTTCGCCGCTGGTCGGCCTGACCACGCCGGACAGGATCTTGATCAGCGTCGACTTGCCGGCGCCGTTGTCGCCGATCAGGCCGACCACTTCGCCGCGATCGACGCTGAGGTTGACGCCGCCCAGCGCATAGACCTGGCCGTAGGATTTCTTGATGTCGCGCAGTTCGATGATGCGTTCGCTCATGCGATCCTCGCTTGAATTGTCTGTTATGCCTGCCTCGTCCGCAGGCGGTCCCGCCGGCCGGGTTGGGTCCGGCCGGCGGCCTGGGAGGTCAGCGCAACGCCTGCTTGGCGAGCTCTGAGACGATCTCGTAGTTCTGCGGCGTGACGAAGCCGGCGCCGGTGTCGACATTCATGGGCGCAAGACCGAGCACCACCTGCTGGCACAGGCTGAGGATCGGCAGATAGCCTTGCATGAACGGCTGCTGGTCGGCCGTCAGCTGCACCCAGCCGCCCTTGAAGGCCTCGACGATCTGCGGGCTGGTGTCGAAGCCGAAATTGAAGATGTCGCCGGGCTTCCTGCCCGCCGCCTGCATGTAGGTGGCGACATTGCCGAGCATCTGCCCGCCGGGATAGCCGACCGCCTTGACACCGGGATTGTTGAGCAGCGCCGCAGTGATAGGCGGGATCGCGAGATTGGGATCGGCTGCCCATTCGGTTTGTGAATTGATCTGAACGACATCGACGCCGGCCTCCTTGAGCGCGGCGACCGTCCCACGCTCGCGCGCGCCGCGGCTCTCATTCTCGAACGGTCCGATCATGATCGCCTTGTCGCCGGCCTTCAGCCCGGCCAGCTTGAACGCCTCGGCGCCGAGCGCGCGCCCCTGCTGCTCCTGCTGCGCGCCGACATAACCGCCGCCGAACGCCGCCACCACGGTCGGTACCGGAACGTTCTGGTACATCATCTTGATGCCGTCCTTATGCGCCTGTTCGGCCAGCGGCATGATCGCAGCGTCGCCCGGATGGCCCATCATGGCGATGCCCTGCGGCTTGACGGCGACCGCCTCGCGCAATTGCTGCACCATCTTTTCGACGTCCCAGCCGGAAAAGATGTAGTCGACCTTCGGCCCGAGATCGGCCGCCGCCTGCTTGGCGCCATTGTAGACGATGGTGCCGAAGGCGTCGCCCTCGGCGCCGCCGACGAAGAAGCGGAT
Organism: Mesorhizobium sp. M2A.F.Ca.ET.043.05.1.1; assembly: GCF_003952445.1. Taxonomy (NCBI): domain Bacteria; kingdom Pseudomonadati; phylum Pseudomonadota; class Alphaproteobacteria; order Hyphomicrobiales; family Phyllobacteriaceae; genus Mesorhizobium; species Mesorhizobium sp. M2A.F.Ca.ET.043.05.1.1. The sequence goes on along the minus strand of NZ_CP034446.1, from coordinate 771,155 downwards.
GTGCACGTCCTTGCACCATTGGGCGTCAAGCGCCTTTGCCGGCAAGGTGGAAATCGAGGCGCAGAGCGCCGTGGCCGCCGCCACAACGGTCGAGCGCAGAACAGTTCTTCTGGTCGTGATGCTCATGCACGTTCCTCCCTTTTGGTCCCTCGCAAGCGGAGGGTTTCGACAATGATTTGGATCGGCCGGCTCCTCCCGCCGGCCGGCACTCAAACCGGATTGGGCAGGTAGCTGTTCCCTCCCCGGCATTGCTTGAGATATTCCAGCGCCCGGACCTGGCCGGTGATCTCGAGGTCGCCGCGATAGACCGGGTCGTGCCAGCCCTCGATGTCGATGGCGCCCTTGTAGCCGGCCAGCCGCAATTCGCTGATCACCCGCGTCCAGTCGCTGTCGCCGAAGCCCGGCGTGCGCATCTGCACGAAAGGCAGGCGGCCGAACACGCCATGCTCGCGGATGACGTCCCAGCGCACCGTCGCGTCCTTGCCATGGACATGGAAGATGCGCGGCGCCCATTTGCGGATCTGCGGGATCGGGTCGATCAGGTAGACGAGCTGATGGCAGGGCTCCCATTCGAGGCCGAGATTGTCGTTGGGCAACTCGTTGAACATCAGCTCCCAGGCGTCCGGGTTGTGGGCGATGTTCCAGTCGCCGCTCGCCCAATTGCCATCCATGGCGCAGTTCTCGAAGGCGATGCGCACGCCCTTGTCGGCGGCGCGCCTGGCCAGCGGCCCCCACACCTCGCGGAAGCGCGGCAGGCTGTCGGTCAGCTTCTTGCCGCGGATGCGGCCGGTGAAGCCGCAGACCATCGAAGCGCCGAACAGATGCGCGTTGTCGATCACCGTCTCCCAGGCGGCGAGCACGCCGCGATCAACCTCGCCGCTTTCGAGCGGATTGCCGAAAACGCCGAGCGACGACACGGTGACGTCCGCATCACCGATCGCTTCGCGAATTTCGCCAGCGAGGCGCTTTAGGTCCTTGCCGCCCAGCGTCTGCCAGAAGAAGGGCTGAATGCTCTCGAAGCCAAGCGGCAGGATGTCCCTGACATAGGCGGCCGGATCGTCGAGATTGGCCCGCACCATGGTGCCGATCCTGATATCGAGAAGCGGGTTCGGCATCGTCATCCTTCCTGGGTCGCGATCGCCACACGCCGTCCGGTCTCCGCGCTTTCGATCGCGCCGAAGACCATGGCGAGGCTTTTGATGTTGTCGACGCCGCGGGTTTCCGGCTCGCTGCCGGTTTCGATCGCGCGCATGAAATCCTGGATGATGCCGAGATGTCCGCCCACCCGATCGGCGGGGTCGAGCGCCGGCACCTCGATTGAATGCGTCTTGTCGATGATACCGTCGCGGCCCGACGCGACCACCTCCGCCTTCAGCCCGTCATGGCCGTCCCACAGCAGGCTGCCGCGCTCGGCGACGATGCGCCAGCTGCCTTCCCAGCTGGTGCGGAAACCGTCGGCGCACCAGGAGCCGGCATAGGTGAAGACCTTGCCGCCGCCGAGGTCGAAGACGGCGCTGGCCGACGAGCCCTGCCGGTACCACGAACTGGCCGGCTCCCATTCCTGGCAATAAACGCTGGCCGGCTCGCCAGCGACCATGTAGCGCGCGGCGTCGAAAGTGTGGATCGCCATGTCGAGCAGCAGCACATGGTCCATCTCCTCGCGAAAGCCGCCGAAATGCGGCGCGATGAAGAAATCGGCATGGATGCTGGTCGGCCTGCCGATGGCGCCGGAATCGAGGAAGCGCCTGATCCGCCTGACATTGGCGACATAGCGCCGGTTCTGCACGACCGCATGGACGCGCCCGGCCTGCCGCGCCGCCGCGATAATGGCCCGCGCATTCTCTGGGCTGTCGGCCAGCGGCTTTTCGGTCAGCAGGTGGCAATGATGGGCAAAGGCAGAAAGCGCGACCTCGCGGCGTGCCGCGGGAACCACGACATCGAACACGGCGTCGGGTTTCGTCTCGTCGAGGACGGCGTCGACGCTGGTGCCGATGACGGCGTTGCTGAGATCATATTCGCGCGCCCTCGTTCGCGCCCGCTCGGCATCGAGGTCGACAAGGCCGGCAATGGCGAGCCCGTCGATCTGCCTTGCGGCATCGAGCCACTGCCTGCTCATGGCTCCGCACCCGACCAGGACGACCTTCATCATCCAGCGCTCCTCCTCCGCTCGGCCCCTCCAGTCCGAGTGTCACGGCATTTCCGGCATCACCGTAAACGTTTTCCCGTAAACGTTTACGAGAACACACCCGATGGCATAGAATGTCAATCACCTGCTCGCGAAAATCGACACCCGCTGCTTGGCCTGAAGGGCGGCCGGTGCTAGCGAAGACAGGGGGAGAACCGGCCTTGGCGTCCAGCATCCACGATCTCGCGCGTCACCTGAACATTTCGATCGGCACCGTGTCCCGCGCGCTGAACGGCCGCGCCGATGTCAACGCGGAGACGCGCCAGCGCGTGCTGGAGGCGGCCAGGACGCTGAACTATTCGCCCAACCAGTCCGGCCGGAGTCTCAGGAAAGGCGCCACCCATTCGATCGCCTTCATGCTGCAACCGCATCCCGGCGACCAGCAATATGGCGAGCCGTTCTTCATCCCGTTCCTGACCGGTCTGCAGGCGCGGCTCGCCGAAAGCGACCTCGATCTGATGGTCGTTATGGGCGAGCCCGGCCAATATCAGCCGGAGAGGCTGCGCCGCGTGGTTGAGACGCGCCGGGCCGACGCGGTCGTGTTGGCCAATACACGGCGGGAAGACGACCGGATCGACTATCTCAGCAAGGCCGGCTTTCCCTTCGCCACGCTTGGCCGAAGTCAATCCGGCGGCGACAGCTATCCTTCGCTCGATATTGATTTCGAGAGGGCGGGTGAGGAAGCCGTCGACCGGCTGGTCGCGCGGGGCCACCGCCGCATTGCCGCCATCCGCCCTTCGCTCGATCTCAACTTCGGCTACCTGTTCCTCGACGGATACCGCAAGGCGCTGCAGCGGCACGGCATCGAGGTCGACCCCGGCCTGATCGCCGACGGCTTCATCAACGAGACCGGCGGCTATCAGGTGACGCCGCGCGTGATGCTCTCCAAGGACCGTCCGACAGCCATCATCTTCAACAATGACGCCATGGCGCTCGGCGGCTGCAAGGCACTGGCCGAGATGGGCATCAGGCCCGGCCAGGACATCGCGGTGATCGTCATCGTCGACACGCCGCTTTGCCGCTACTTCTCGCCAACGCTGACCGCCTTCCGTCCGTCGCTGGAGCCGATGGGCCGCCGGCTGGCCGAGATGCTGCTCGCCTCCCTCCCCGCCTTCGCCGGTCCCGAAGGCGCACGCATCATCCGAGAGGTCTGGCCGCTGGAGCTAGTCGCCAGAGAGAGCGATTGAGGCGTTAGCGCTTTCCCTTCTCCCCTTGTGGGAGAAGGTGTCGCCGAAGGCGACGGATCAGGGGTGTTCCAGGGAACGCCAGCGCCTCACTCTGCTGGAACACCCCTCATCCGTCTCGGCGCTATCGCGCCGATCCACCTTCTCCCACAAGGGGAGAAGGAAGAAGCGCCACCTGTCACGCAACCATCACGTTCACGTCCTAGACCGCTCGGCGGCAAGGGCTGGTTGCATCGTCGGCGCCGCGCCCTTTTGAGCCAATGGCCGCTCTGCTCGTCACGAAGGGGATTTCCATGAAACATCTCAACCGAACCGTCGCGCTCGGCGCGGCACTTGCCCTGTTCACCGCCCTCACCCCGGCGCTCGCCGACGGCGTCGCCTATGTCAACAAAGGCCTCGTCGGCGTCGGCCGCATTCCGGCCAGCCAGAAGGACAAGTTCGGCGAGACGTTCGGTTCGGGTTCCGGCATGGCGATCGACACCAAGGGCTGGTTGCGCGACGGCGCGGGCTACAAGGGCTCGCTCTGGCTGCTGCCGGATCGCGGCTATAATGTCGTCGGCACCACCGATTACCGCCCGCGCCTCAACACCATCGCGATCGAGCTGACCCCGACCGCTCCAGGTGCCGCGCCCGCCGGCGGGCAAGAACAGTCAGGCGTCAAGGCGACGCTCGCCGACACCATGCTCTTGACCGACGACAAGGGCGCCGATGCGACCGGTCTCGACCCGCTGAACGGCGTGCGCCCCGCCGCTGGCGACATGCCGATCCTGCCTCAGGCCGACAACGGCAAGCTTTCGCTGGACGACGAAGCGATCGTGCGCCTGCCCGACGGTACCATGTTCATCTCCGACGAATACGGCCCCAACATCTACCGCTTCTCGGCCGAGGGCCGCCTGATGTCGGCGACGCAGCCGCCCGCGGCCCTGGTGCCGATGCGCCACGGCAAGCCGAATTTCGCTTCCGACAATCCCGGCCCGGGTGCCGCCGAGCCCGATCCGAAGGATCCCGAGACCGGGCGCCAGAACAACCAGGGCCTTGAAGGCATGTCGATGACGCCCGACGGCAAGTTCCTGATCGCGGTGCTGCAGTCGGCGACCCGCCAGGACGGCGGCGATTCCGGCTCGACGCGCCAGAACACCCGCGCCCTGGTCTATGACGCTTCCGATCTCGCTCACCTCAAGCTGGCGCATGAATATGTCGTGCCGCTGCCGGTGTTCAAGGACGCCAAGGGCAAGACCAAGGTCGCCGCGCAGAGCGAGATCGTCGCGCTGTCCGACAAAAGCTTCCTGATGCTGGCGCGCGACTCGGGCAACGGCCAGGGCCTGAAGGGCGAAGAATCGGTCTATCGCAAGATCGAGATCGTCGACCTCTCCGCCGCGACCGACATCGCCAACGGTCCCTTCAATGCCGCCGACAAGCCGGTGGCGCCGAAAGGCGTGCTCGACCCGTCGGTGACACCGGCCAAGCTGACCTCCTTCATCGACATCAACGACACGGGCCAGCTCGGCCGCTTCGGCCTGCACAATGGCGCGCCGAACGACAGGAACAACCTGTCCGAGAAGTGGGAGGCGATGTCGCTGGCGCCCGTCCTCGATCCGAAGCTTCCCGACGACTATTTCCTGTTCGTCGCCAACGACAACGACTTTCTCACCCAGGACGGCTTCCAGGTCGGCGCGCCCTACAAGGCCGAGGACGGCGCCGATGTCGACACCACCTTCCTGGTCTACCAGGTCACCCTGCCTGGACTGTCTGGGAACAGCCTCGCCGCGAACTAGTTCTGCTTCAGCCGTATGCAGAGCGGGCATACGGCTGAGCGCGGAACGGATGCATGAGCATCAGGCCTGCGATAGCATCGCGGGCCTGATTCATTTTCGGTGCTGCCATGGATGACGACAAGCCCACTCGAAGGCGGACCCACGACCTGACCAGCGGGCCGATCCCGCGCACGCTGCTGCTGTTCGCGCTGCCGGTGCTGGGTTCCAACGTGCTGCAGTCGCTCAACGGCTCGATCAACGCGGTCTGGGTCGGCCGCTTCCTCGGCGAGGCTGCGCTGACGGCGACCTCGAACGCCAATCTGGTGCTGTTCCTGATCCTCGGCACGGTGTTCGGCATCGGCATGGCGGCGACCATCCTGGTGGCGCAGTCGGTCGGCGCCCGCGATCTGCCCGAGGCGAAGCGTATCGTCGGCACCAGCGCCACCTTCTTCTTCCTGGTCTCGGTCGTGTTCGCCGTCTGCGGCTGGATCTGGGTCGACGCCATCCTGACCGGGCTCGGCACGCCGTCGGACGCCTTGCCGCTGGCGCGCAGCTACCTGCGTATCATCTTCGTCGCGGTGCCGATGATGAACCTCCTGTCCTTCGTCATGACCGTGCTGCGCGGCGCCGGCGACTCGCGAACCCCGTTCGTCTTCATGGCGCTGGCGGTCGTTCTTGACGTCGTGCTCAATCCGCCGCTGATCCGCGGCGTCGGCCCCTTCCCCGAGCTCGGCATCGCCGGCTCGGCGACCTCGACGCTCATAGGTCAGACGGTGAGCGTCATCGCCATCCTGATCGTGCTTTATGTTCGCAAGCACCCGCTGCGGCTGGCAGGCGCCGACCTCGCTCTGCTGCGGCCCGACCCGGCGCTGCTGCGCATCGTCGTCTTCAAGGGCATCCCGATGGGCCTGCAGATGATCGTCATCTCGGCCGCGGCGCTCACCGTGATGGGCATCGTCAACTCCTACGGCTCGCAGGTCGCCGCCGCTTACGGCATCGCGGCGCAGCTCTGGACTTATATCCAGATGCCGGCGCTGGCCATCGGAGCCGCCGTCTCCTCGATGGCGGCGCAGAATGTCGGCGCCGGCCGCTGGGACCGCATCGGCAAGGTCGCCGCCTCGGGCGTCGGCTTCAACCTGGTGCTGACCGGTGCGCTGGTGGCGCTGCTCTTCGTCTTCGACCGCCCGGTGCTCAGCCTCTTCCTCAGCAATGACAGCGCCGCGATCGACATTGCCGCTCATATCAACAGGGTGGCGTCCTGGTCGTTCATCCTGTTCGGCATCACGATCGTGCTCTTCGCCACGGTGCGCGCCACCGGCGCCGTCATGCCGCCGCTGATCATCCTGATCATCTCGGTGTTGTTCATTCGCACCGGCTTTGCCTATTCGATGCGCAGCGTCCTCGGCCAGGAAGCGCTGTGGTGGAGCTTTCCGGCCGGCTCGATCGCTTCGCTAGTGCTCGCCGCCGCCTATTATCGTCTCGGGCGCTGGCGCACCACGCATATGATCGAGGGCCGCCCGGCGGCCGGCGAGCCGCCAGACACCGGCCTCGGCGTGCCGCGCCAGCGCGCCAATCTTGCGCCTGATACACCGGCCAGCTGAGATTTGGAGCAATTCCAGGAAAAGTGTGGGCGGTTTTCCGTCCGGAATTGCGTAAAAACAAGGAGATGGAGCGGTTTGCCGTTTCCATGAAACGGTGAAGCGCTCTAGCGCGCGTATTTGACGCCGAAACCGAGCGCCACCAACGAGAAGACGATGATCATGCCGGCAAAGGCCAGGCTTGCCACGGTGGCGTTGGCCAGGCTCGACAGCACGCCGATGCCGATCACCGGCAGCGCGTTGCCGCAGAAGCAGCAGATGAAGAAGGCCGAGACCACCTCGGCGCGACGGTCGGCCGGCGCGATCTGATTCACCACTTGCAGGCCGCCGCGATAGCCGAGCGCCGCCGCCGCGCCGCAGACCGCGGTCGCCGCGATCATGAGCGCCATCGAGGCGTAGATTTGCGCCGCGACGACCAGCGCCACGGCCGGGATCATCAGGACGAGCGCCGCGAGCATGGTGGAGCGGCTAGCAAGCCGGGCGGTGGCCACGATGGTGATGGCCGCCGCAATCGACAATTCGAAGAATAGCCCGCCGGCTTCGGCATGATTGGTCACGTGCAGTTGCTGCGCGAGAATGCTCGGCGCCAGCGCCGCATAAAAGCCCACAAGCGCCATGGCGCCAAAGCCGGTCACCGCCGGCGCCACGAATTGCGCGCGGATATTGTCGGGCACCGAAAGCCGTGGCCGCAGCGAGACGTCCGAGAGCCGCCCCGGACTGGAGACCGTTTCCCGCGTGCGCCAGATCAGCACGGTCACCAACGCAAGCAGGACGAGATAGCCGGCAAATGTCAGCCTGAGGGGCCAGGGCGCATATTGGGCGAGCAGCCCCGCCATGAGCGCGCCGACGCCGAGACCGATGAAGTTGGTGCTGGTGGTGATGATAGCGGCGCGCGACTTGTCCTTGCCTTCGATCAGCTCGGCCAGCCAGGCGGTGCCCGCACCCGCGCCGACGCCGATGCCGAGCCCGCTCAGAATGCGGGCGACGTCGAGCCAGGCGAGGTTTTCGGCAGAGAGGAAAAATAGCGCGCTGACCACGGCAACCCCCATCGCGGCGAGCGCGGCGGGACGGCGGCCGATCACATCCGACACCCGGCCGAGGAACAGCAGCGCCCCCAGATTGCCGACAACGTAGACGGCGTAAACCAGCGTCAGCGTGACCTGCGAGAAGCCGAAGGCCTGCTTGTAGATGATGTAGAGCGGGGTCAGCGCGGTGCTTCCGGCAAAAAGCGCGGCGATCATGGCGGCGACGGCGGCCTTCGCGGCCCTCCCGCCAAGCTCATGGTCACGCGTCATGGTTTGAGCGTAGCTGGTCATGGCGACCTCCGAGGGTTGTAAGCCCAACGCCCATATAATGGCGCTGTTCCAACCTGCGAATGTCCTCCTGACAGTTCAGGCCGGATGGTCAGCCGCGGCATCCTCCCTTAACGTCGACGCAAAGCGAGGGAAGAATCATGGGCAAGGGACGGGTCGAGGCATTCACCGATGGCGTCGTCGCCATCATCATCACGATCATGGTGCTGGAACTGAAGGTGCCGCATGGCGAGGATTTTTCCGCCCTCTTGCCGCTGTGGCCGGTCTTCTTCTGCTATGTGCTCTCCTTCATCAATGTCGGCATCTACTGGAACAACCTGCACAACATGTTCCACACCGTGCAACGCGTCGACGGGCGCGTGCTGTGGGCCAACATGAACCTGCTGTTCTGGCTGTCGCTGATGCCGGTGACCACCGCGTTCATGGGGGAGAATCACTTCGCCCCGGTGCCGGTCGCCGTCTATGGCTTCGACCTGGCGCTTTGCGCCGTTGCCTACAACATCCTGGTCATCAAGCTGCGCCATCTGCACGGCGCCGAGACGACCTTCGCCAGGGCCGTGGGGCACGACGAGAAAGGCAAGATTTCACTGGCGCTCTACATCGCCGCCGTCCTGCTCAGCTTTCTCAACCAATGGATCAGCGTGGCGATCTACGTGCTTGTTGCGGCGATCTGGTTTGCGCCCGACAAGCGCTTCGAGAGGCTGATCGAAAAATAGGAAGCTATTTTCGCATCGCCTTCAGCTTCTCGGCGACAGAAGCCGCAAGGTCGGCATAGCGCTCCTCCAGCCGCTCGGCCGCCTTGATGATCGGGAAGTCATGGCCGAACTTCTCCAGCGCAAGCCGCAGCTTCTCGGCGAAATCCGCCTGCTTCTCCAGCGCCGCGAACAGTGTTTTCACCTGCGTCTCGCTGATATCGGGATTGGCGAGCATCTTCGGCACCTCGCGGCCCATCTCGTCGCCATTGGCGGTCTGCTCTTTGAGGATTCCGATCCAGTCGGTCAAATACCGAGCTCCTTTTTCAGGACAGCATGCGCGGCAGGCACAGCGATGGTCAACCCGTTGCGACTGTCACGGTCGCCCATCGGGACGAACCAGCCTTGCCTCGGCGGCGGCGAGCGTTAAGTTCGGCGCGACCCGAACAAGGATGGAAACCATGACCAGCGACGCCGAAATCCAGACCGCCCTGCCGGCTTTCGCCTCGGGCAACGTCGCCGTCATCACCGGCGGCGCCAGCGGCATCGGCCTCGCCGCCGCGAAACGGTTCGCGGCGATGGGCATGAAGACGGTGCTCGCCGACATAGGCGGCGTGCGCCTCGACCAGGCCAGGCAAGCAGTCGCGGCGATCGCCGGCGACGATGCCGTGCTGCCAATCCCCACCGACGTCTCCAAGGCCGAAGAAGTCGACCGGCTGGCGGACCTCGCTTACGGCGCCTTCGGTGCGGTGTCGGTGCTGATGAACAATGCCGGCGTCGGCAACAATCCAGGCAAGCCCTGGGAGAACCGCGACGCCTGGAAGCGGCTTCTGGACATCAACTTCTGGGGCGTCGTGCACGGCACCGAGGCATTCGCGCCACGCATGCTCGCAGCTGGAAAACCGGGGCTCATCATCAACACCGGCTCCAAGCAGGGCATCACCACGCCGCCCGGCAACCTCGCCTACAACGTCTCCAAGGCCGGCGTGAAGACGTTTACCGAAGGGCTGGCGCACGCGCTGCGCAACGAGCCTGGGGCGAAAGTGTCGGCGCATCTGCTGATCCCCGGCTTCACCTACACCGGCCTGACCGAAGGCGCGACGGAAAAGCCCGCCGGCGCCTGGACCGGCGAGCAGGTGATAGACTTCATGCTGACATCCCTCAGCGACGGCGATTTCTACATCCTGTGCCCCGACAACGAGGTGGCGCGGCCGACGGATGAAAAGCGCATGGCCTGGGCGATCGGCGACATCATCGAGAACCGTCCGGCCCTGTCGCGTTGGCATCCCGATCACAAGGACGCCTTCGCGGCCTTCATGGACCGCTGACGGCCCTTTCAAGCAGCGGCTTTCTTCTTCTTGGAGGCGTTCTTCCCGGCCGCAGGCTTCTTTGCGGCCGCGCCGGTTGTCTTGGCCGCATGCCTCGTACCGTTCTTTCCGGCCGTGGCCTTGTTGGCGGCCGTTTCGGCGATCTTGCGGTCGTGCCGCTTCGCCGCCGCCTCGCATTTGGCGCGGATCTCCTCGACCTCGGATTCCGTCAGGTGCTCGATGCCGATGAAATGATTGTGGGCGCGGCTGACCCTGATCAGCTCGTCGAGCTTGGCCTGGATCGCCGCGCCGTCGCGGTTCTGAGTGTTCTGGATCAGGAACACCATCAGGAAGGTGACGATGGTGGTGCCGGTGTTGATGACGAGTTGCCAGGTATCTGAAAACCCGAAGATCGGGCCACTTGCCGCCCACACAACCACGATCAGCACGCAGATGGCGAAGGTCGGCGGCAGGCCGGCCAGATGCGCCACCCGATTGGCCATCCAGGTAAAAGCCTTCTCGATCATGCAAATTCCTCAAAAACCGTGGACGCGCGGGCATTTGCGAAGAAACAAGCAGCCACCGCATCGGGTTCCAAAGGGTCGAATTTTCGTCACGGGACGGGGCTGCAATCAGCCACACGCCAGAAGCGCAGGCGCGTGAAGAAACACCTTATCGGTTTGCTTGCGATAATGCCGGTGCAGGCCAGAAAGCCTGTTCCTTCCGCTTCACGCGGTTTGCCTCCAGCCCCTTCCGCCGCGCCACCCCCGCATGGCGGAAGGGGCGCCACTCCCGACAGAAGCTTAACATCCAGACAGCGCCGTTGTGCTTTCAACGGCATTCTGTGTGTCAGCAAGTATCGCCTTCCCAGCGATGGAGGAAGGCCTCGATCTGCATGGCTTGCATGTCGGGGATTGCGCTCGCCAGTTTCTCCGGCGCCCAATCCCACCAGGCCAAGGCCTCGATACGCGCCGCGACTGCCGCTGAGAAGCGTTCGCGCAAGGGCTTCGCCGGAACGCCGGCGACGATCGTGTAGGGCGCGACGTCATGCGTCACCACGGCATTGGCGCCGATGACGGCGCCGTTGCCAATCGCAACGCCCGGCATGACAACCGCGCCATGGCCGATCCAGACATCGTGGCCGACACTGACCGGTTTGGCTTGCCGGCGCGCGCGAAATTCAGTGTCGACGCCCAGCCAGCGGAAATACTCGTTCGGCCGGTAGCTGACCTTATGCTGCGTCAGCCGCTCGATCGGGTGCTCGAGCGCGTTGATGCGGCTGTTGGCGGCGATCGAGCAGAACTTGCCGATCGTCGTGTAGATCGCTTCCGAATGGCGCTCGAAATAGGAAAAGTCGCCGACGCTCACCTCGCGCAGGATCACCCGCTCGCCGATCGAGGCATAGCGGCCGAGCTTGCAGCCTTTGAGCTCCGCGGTCGGATGGATGCGCGGCTCGGGATCTTTCAGGACAAGGTTTTCAGGACGGTCCATGAAGCGGCTTTACGCCGGCGGGGACGGCCTCGCAAGCGCGACCTGCCCCCCGCCAAGCCTGTCTCGGGAGACTATTGCGGCTTGCCCTTGGTCCACACCACGTTCTGGCCGTAGAGCGGCACGGTGGTGACCGACATCTTCGCCGAGCCGTTCTGCACCTGGCGCGAATGCGACAGATAGATCAGCGTCTCGTTCTTCCTGTCGTAGATGCGGTTCACCACCTGCTTCTTCCAGATCAGGCTGAGGCCCTGCTTGAACACTTCCTCGCCGCCCTCGCCCATATCGATGTCGCCGATGGTGATCGGCCCGGTCTGGCGGCAGGAGATCGAGGAATCGGAAGGATCCTCGAACCAGTTGCCCTTATGCAGCCGGTCGATGATGCTGCGGTCGAAATAGGCGACGTGGCAGGTGACGCCGTCGACCTTCGGGTCCTTGATGGCGTCGATCATGATGTCGTTGCCGACCCAGTCGACACCCACTTTGCCCACCTCGTCGGCCATGGCCGCGCCGGCGCTGAGAGCAAGACATGCGGCGAACAAGCCGATCAGTTTTCGCAAAAGTGCCTCCTGGGTTGGCGTTTGCTGATGTCAGGTGGGACAAGATCGTGGCGTTTGCAAGCCGCCCGACACGGGGTTTGTGCTCCACCTGGATCTCTGCTTGCGGCAACGCGGCATCTTTGCGTGCCCGGCGCAGACCCGCTAAGAGTGTCGCCAAACTTGCCCCAAGGCAATCACGACGGACATTCACTGATGATGCGTTCAATCCTGGTCGGCATTCTCGTCCTGATGGCGGCGGGCATCGGCTGGCTGACGTTCGACTGGTACCGCGGCCATTATGGCGGCGAGCCCTTCGGCGCGCCCTTCACGCTGGTCGACCAGAAAGGCGCGCCGATCACCGAAGCCGCCTTCAGGGGCCATCCGAGCGTCGTGTTCTTCGGCTTCACCCATTGCCCGGAAGTCTGCCCGACAACCCTGTTCGAGCTGGCCGGGTGGCTGAAGACGATGGGCGACAGCGGCAAGAACCTCAACGCCTATTTCGTCACCGTCGATCCGGAGCGCGACACGCCGGAGACGATGAACACCTATGTCAGCAACTTCTCTGATCGCATCACCGGCATCACCGGCGATCCGGACAAGGTGCATGCCATGGCCAAGGCCTTCGGCATCTATTGGAAGAAGGTCGACACCGGCGACGGCGACTACACGATGGACCATACGGCCTCGGTGCTGCTGCTCAACGCCAAGGGCGATTTCGCCGGCACCATCGCCTATGGCGAGAGCGCCGACACCGCCGTCGCCAAGCTGAAGCGGCTGGCGGCTGGTGGGCAAACATGATCCCGAAAAGTGGGAACCGGTTTTCGGAAAAGATCATGTTCAAGCAAGAGTCTTCCTGATGGGCCAGACCAGGCTGCACCTCACCGCCAGCAAGATTGAGGCCGACCGCATCTTCGCGGCGCTGGACGCCGCCTTCGAGGATGACGGGCTGCCGATCGCCGTGCTGGAGCTCGACGAGGAAAAAGACATCCACGAAGTGTCGCTCTATGCCGACGGCGATATCGATCCCGTCGAGGCGCGGGTCAGGGATATCCTGGCCGGTCTCGGCCTGCCGAAGCCCGTCGAATGCGAGACCCTCCCCGATATCGACTGGGTGTCGCGCTCGCTGGAAGGCTTGAAGCCGGTCCGCGCCGGCCGCTTCATCGTCCACGGCTCACACGACCGCGCCAAGCGCCACGCCGGTGATCTCGCCATCGAGATCGAGGCAGGCCTTGCCTTCGGCACAGGCCACCACGGCACCACCGCCGGCTGCCTCGAAATGCTGGAGCAGGTGGTGCTGCGCGAACGGCCGCGCAACGCGCTCGACCTCGGAACCGGAAGCGCGGTGCTTGCCATCGCGCTCGCCAAGCTCGCGCATATTCCTGTGCTGGCGACCGACATCGACCCGGTCGCCGTTCGCGTCGCCGCCGCCAACGCCCGCCTCAACCATGTCAAGGCGCTGGTCGAAACGGTGACTGCGCCGGGCTTCCACAACCCGATCTTCGCCAGGCGCGCGCCTTTCGACCTCATCGTCGCCAACATCCTGGCCCGGCCGCTGATGCGGCTCGCGCCTCAGATGGTCCGGCATATCAGGCTCGGCGGCTCGCTGGTGCTTTCCGGCATCCTCGACCGGCAGCGCGACGCGGTGATCTCAGCCTATGTCGGCCAAGCCTTCCGCCATGTGCGTACGTTGCATCGCGAGGGCTGGGTGACCATCCACCTCAAGCGCTGAGGCGGTTACTCACACATAAAGCGAGTTTGCCGCCTTCTTCAGCTCTTCGCGATCGTAGCCATTGGCGTTCAGCGTTTCATCGTCGAGACAAAGCAGCGCCCCGTTGACGTAGCGGGTCGCCTCGCGCCGGCGAGCTTCGATCAGCGCGCTCATGGCGTTTCTGAAAAATCCGCGTCTGGCTGGAAGCGTGGACATGACAGTCTCCTTTGCAGGACAACAGGATTCATTCCTCCACATCCGGGAAACTAAGCTCTGCCGACCTGTCTGGAAATCAACGATTCTGCATAGCGACCATGCGCAAAGACGCGAGCGCGCCCGCCTGGCTTGCACATCGTCGCTTCAGCATATCTGGATCATATGGCGTCTGGTGACAGATCCGTTTCAATTGGCACACGAAATGCTCTAAAGCATGTCTCCCGAAAGTGGGAACCGTTTCGGGATAAAGACATGCGTAAGATCAAAAACCTAAAGCGCATGGAGCGAATCTGAAAGATCGCGACGCGCTTTAGGTTTTTGACAAGCATCCGAGGAGAGGCCACCATGTTCCAGACCTTTGATTCCGCTGGCGATCCGGCCGTCGGCAAGCCGCGCGTGGCGTTGCTGCGGCAATGGCTGGCCGACAATGGCTTGGATGGCTTCATCGTTCCCCGCGCGGACGAGCACCAGGGTGAGTATGTCGCCGACCGCTCGGCGCGGCTGAAATGGCTGACCGGCTTCTCCGGTTCGGCCGGCGTCGCCATCATCCTGCGCGACCGCGCCTTCATCTTCGTCGACGGCCGCTACACGTTGCAGGTCCGCAACGAAGTTGATCTCGGTATCTTCACCGTCGAAAGCCTCATCGACAATCCGCCGGCCAGCTGGATCAAGGACAATCTCGGCAAGGGCGCAAGGCTTGGCTTCGACCCCTGGCTGCATACGATCGGCGAGGTCAGGGCGCTGAAGGCGTCGGCCGAGCAATCCGGCGCGACCTTGGTGCCGCTCGACAGGAACCCGATCGACCTCATCTGGAAAGACCAGCCCGAGCCGCCGCGGGCGCCGGTGGAGTTGCAGGAGCTCAATTTTGCCGGTGAGCTCGCCAAAGACAAGCTTGTGCGGCTTGCAGGCGCCATCCAGAAGGACGGCGCCACCCATGCGGTGCTCACCGATCCCTCTTCCATCGCCTGGACCTTCAACATCCGTGGCGGCGACGTGCCGCATACACCCCTTGCGCTCGGCTTTGCCATCCTCGCCGCCGACGGCAAGCATCAGCTGTTCATGGACCAGCGCAAATTCCCGCGCCAGGTCGCGGCTTATCTTACGCAATTGGCTGACCTGCACGACCCGGGCGAGTTCGAAACCGCCATTGTCGAGCTGGCCAAAAGCGGCGCCAGGTTCGCGCTGGATCCGGTGCTGGCGGCGGAAAAGCTGCGGATGCTGACCGAGGACAATGGCGGAACGGTCGTCTTGGCGGCTGACCCGGCGCGTATTCCCCGCGCGACCAAGAACCAGGCCGAGATCGCCGGCAGCCGCGCCGCGCATCGCCGTGATGGCGCGGCAATCGCCAAGCTGCTGTGCTGGCTGGATCGCCAGAAGCCCGGCACGCTCGACGAAATCGCCGTCGTCACCAAGCTGGAGGAAGTGCGCCGCCAGACCGGCGAGGAAACCCAGATGCCGCTGCGCGACATCTCCTTCGACACGATTTCCGGCGCCGGCCCGAACGGCGCGATCATGCATTACCGCGTCTCGCGCGCCACCAGCCGCAAACTGGAAAGCGGAGAACTGTTCCTGCTCGATTCCGGCGGTCAGTATCAGGACGGCACCACCGACATCACCCGCACGGTTCCGATCGGTGAGCCGACGCAGGAGATGCGGGAGCGCTTCACGCTCGTGCTGAAGGGCATGATCGGCATCTCGATGCTGCGTTTCCCCGCCGGCACGCGCGGCTCGGAAATCGACGCCGTCGCGCGCGTGGCGCTGTGGAAGCATGGCTGCGACTTCGCCCATGGCACCGGCCATGGCGTCGGCTCCTACCTTGCCGTGCATGAAGGTCCGCAGCGCATCGCCCGGACCGGCACCGAAAAGCTGCTTGCCGGCATGATGCTGTCCAACGAGCCAGGCTATTACAAGGAAGGCGCCTACGGCATCCGCATCGAGAACCTGATCCTGGTGACGCCGGCGGAGCAGATCGAAGGCGGCGACATCGCCATGCACGGCTTCGAGACGCTGACGCTGGCGCCGATCGACAAGCGGCTGATCCGCACCGAGCTCCTGACGCGCGATGAGTTGCACTGGCTCGACCAGTATCACGCCTGGGTGCTGGCCGAGATTGGCCCGATGGTCGACGGCGAGACGCTGGCCTGGCTGGAGAAGGCGACGGCGCCGCTGCCGCACGACGCGAAGATTTGAGATTGGCTTCTTTCTCCCCGTTTTACGGGGAGAGATGCCCGGCAGGGCAATGAGGGGCAGCGCCGGCGGTCCGAAACGATCGCTCCGGCAAAATTGCTACCCCACAAACTGCCGTGCGACGATCAACACCGCAGCACCGGCCAGGAACATCGGCATCAACCCGCCGCGCAGCGAGACCAAAGCGGTGACCACCAGCGCCGCCCATTCGGCGGGCCCGGCGCCAAGCACTGCCGGCGCGACCAGCGTCGTCAGCACCGCGGCCGGCACGGCGTTCAGCCCCGCCTCGACGCGCGGATGGATATTCTCGAAGCGCGAGATGACGAGGTGGCCGCCGACACGAGTCAGATAGGTCGCGATCGCTCCGGCAAGGATGATCCAGAAGGTCGTGCTCACGGCCGCTCCCCTATTCCGCTGTGATGCGGCGGCAGGACCACCGCCAGCAGCACGCCGGCGACTGCGCCGATCGAGACATGCCAGGGAGAGCCGACCGTTTTGTAGGCGATGATCGATGCGGCCGCGCTTGCGGCGACGACGGGCAGCCAGAGCGGCCGCTTGCGGAAACCGAGGACCAGGCCGAGAAAGTAGATCGGCAGCAGGAAATCGATGCCCAGCGCATGGGTGTCCGGAATGAGCTTGCCGAACACCGCGCCCAACCCGCTTTCGATCACCCAGAACAAATAGACCGGCAGCCCAAGTCCAAGATACCAGACGAACCCGACCGGCTTGCCTGACACGGCCCTCGCCTCCGCCACGGCAAATTGCGGGTCGGTGAGGATGAAGTAGCCCAGCGCCTGCTGCAGCAATGGCCAATGCGCGATGCGCCGGCCGATGCCGGCCGAATAGAGCACATGGCGGAAATTCACCGCGAAGATCGACAGCACGATCAGCCATGGCGCGACATGCTGGCCGAACAATTCGATGCCGACCATCTGGCTGGCGCCGCCATAGATCATGGCGCTCATAAGCAACGCCTCGATCACCGAGAAACCATTGTCGACGGCGATCGCGCCGAACAGGATGGCGAATGGCGCAGAGGCGACGACGACCGGCATCGACAATCGCACGCCGTCCCAGAAATCGCCGCCGGTTCTGCTCTCAGAGATTGCTTCCGTTACCATGCGCCGCTCCTTGAGCGGCCTCATGTAGGGAGCGTCGCCCCGCTTGTCACACCAATTCGCTTGACCCAGCGATCAGCGGAACTGATCGCCGGGTGCGAAGCGTCGAAAGCTTTGGCGACTCAGCTGACGAAATAGCGCTGCCATTCGAAGTCGGTGATATGCGACGCCTGCCAGGCATCGAAGGCCGCCTGCTCGGCGCGACGGCTCTCGGCATAATTGTCGCGGAACGCCTCGCCGAAAGCCTCGGCGCAGAAATCGGATCCGGCGAAAGCCTCAATGGAAGCGTTCAGCGTGCGCGGCAGCTTCGGCTTGTCGAGATTGGCAAGGTTGCTCGTCACCGGCGGCTCGAGCGGCAGGTTCTTCTCGATGCCTTCGCAGCCTGCCGCCAGGATGGCGGCGATCGACAGATAGGGATTGACGTCGGCGCCGGGCGCTCGGTGCTCGAACCGGCACGCGGCATCGTTCGGCGTGGTGATGGCGCGGATCGGCGCGGTGCGGTTCTCGAACCCCCAGGCGACGTCTTCCGGCGACCACGCGCCGCGGTCGAAGCGGCGGTAGGAATTGACCGTCGGCCGGAAGAAAATATGCGTCTCCTGCATGCGGTTGAGCACGCCGGCGAGGAATTTTTCGGCGACCGGCGTCAGCCGGTTCGGGCCGGCGGCGAAGGCAGGCTTGCCGTTCTGCCACAGGCTGACATGGTGGTGCGCGCCGCAGGCACTTTCCTTGCCCGGGGCTGGAAGCGCGTCATAAAGGTGGCGACCAGCCCACGCTCGGCGCACAGCTCGCGCAGATGCAGCTTGGCGCGCATCGCCGCATCCGCCGCCGCCAGGGCGCTCTTCGGCGTCAACGCATATTCATACATGCCATAGCCATATTCGGTGACCAGCGAGGCGACGCCGATCTCGATGCTCTTCATGCGCGTGATGAACTCGGCGGCGAAATCCTGGTACTCGCCGCTGCGCACCAGATCGTAGTTGATCAGCGAATGGCCCCACGGCTTCAGCTCACGATAGCGGCCGGCGCGCATCAGATCGTGGTCGGCGTGGAAAATGCCGAACTCGTATTCGAGGGCGAATTTCGGTTCGTAGCCGAGCGCGCTGGCGCGCTCCTCGACACGGGCGAGGACGTTGCGCGGATCGTAGGCGCAAGGCGCGCCGTCGAGCATGTAGGAGCGCGTGATGGCGGAAGCGAATTTCGGCTTCCAGCCATGCTGCACCACCGTATCCGGGTCGATGATGCCCTTGATGTTGGGAAAGCCGTTCTCCTCATTGGCGCTCGGCGAGGCGAAGGCGACATCGCCCATCGGCTGGCCGTCGCCATGGGTGACGCAATAGAGGATGGCGTTGATCGACTCGCCGGATGTGGAAAGCTTCAGCGGCGCGATCTTGGAGCGCACGACGCCCGACGTATCGACCGTATGCACCTCGACGAACTCGACGCCGCGCGATGCAAGCTCGGCCTGCAGCGCCTCGAGCTTCGGCGCATACACCGCCACCCTGTCCTCAAAATCCACGTTCAACCCTCCACCAGGAAATGACGACGCTATCTGGCGTTGCGCCGGAAAAGAAGCGATACAAGCTCGTCGAGCTCATGCCGGCCGCTGATGCCGCTTGGCCGGAACGCCATGCAAAGCACGATGACCACGCCGAGCGCCACGCCCGACAGTCCAAGCAGCTGCGGCATTTGGATACCCGCGACGGTCACGCCGGACTCGATGCTGCGGATGAATTCCAGCCCGATCGAAAGCACGATGACGCCGGTCACCGCCCCGGTCACCGTCGCCATGCCGCCAAGGATCAGCATCGCCAGCGTGTTGAAGATCATCTGGAAATAGAAAAGCTTCGGGCTGATCGTGCCGGCGAAATAGGCGTAGAGCACGCCGGCGAGCCCGCAGATCAGCGCCGACAGCACCCACGACATCAGCCGCAGCTTCTTGGCGTCAATCCCTAGTGCCGCCGCAGCCTGCGGGCTCTGCGCGCTGGCTCGCAGCTGCAGGCCCCAGCGGCTGTCCTTGAACAGCCGCGCCGCCACGATCGCCAGCACCGCGAAGACCAGCATCCACGGCAGGCCGACCACTTTCGGAATGCCGAAGAAAGCCTGGTTGCCCTTGAACAGGTCCGTCCAGTTGAGGAACACCGAATGGACGATGATCAGCAGCGCCAGGCTGACGATGGTCGCGGCGACCCCCGACAGCCGGCTGATCACCTTGCCGCTGACCAGCGCCATTATGCCGACGACCAAAAGCGCGATGAGCGCCGACGAAACCGGGTCGAGCTCCAGCCTCGCAAAGCCGAACGGCGCGTTGGGGATCGACAGCTTCTTCATGGCAAGCGGCGTCGACAGGATGGCGACGCCATAGGCGCCGAGCCCGACAAAGGCGCTGTGGCCGAGATTGGCGATGTTGGAATTGCCCATGAACACCTGCAGCCCGACCACCACGATCAGGTTCACGAAGGCGCCGAGCGCCAGGAAGGTGTAGTAGGTCGGCGCGAAATTCAGCACCAGAAGCCCGATCACCAGCACCGGGAGCGCCGTCACCAGACCGCCGACCAGCGAGCGGACAACCGCGTTGCCGGACTGCGCGGCCGCGGCCGGAGCCGCCATCTGTTCGACCGCTTGCGACAATTCGGAGCCTGCCATGTCAGATCTCCTTGTCGCCGAGTTCGATGCGTTGGCCGAGCAAGCCTTCCGGCCGGTAGATGAGCAAGGCGACGATGATGGCGTAGGTGAGCGCGTCCTTGAAGCCCGCATATTCCTGCGGCAGCGCGACGAGCAGGCCGACCTCGATGAAGCCGAGCAGCATGCCGCCGACGGCAGCACCCGGCAACGAGCCGAAGCCGCCGATAACGCAGGCGACGAAGGCCTTCAGCACCAGGCCGAAGCCGAGATCGGGAGAGACGCTGCCGCGCCGCGCCAGGATGAAGACGGCGGCGATGCCCGCCAGCGCGCCGGAAATCGCGAACGCCGTGGCAATGACGCGATTTGCCTTGATCCCCATCAGCCGCACCGTGGCGAAGTCGCGCGAGGCGGCGCGGATGGCGAGCCCAAGCGTCGAGCGGTTGAGGAAGAGCACCAGGGCCAGGATGGTCAGGCCCGACACGATCAGCTCCATCACCTGCAGTGACGACACGGCGAAGGGCCCGAAGAACCACATCTGGTTCAAGCCGTTGAGGACCGAGACCGACTGCGGCTTGGGCGAGATCAGAAGCATGAAAAGGTTCTGCACCACGATCGAGACACCGAAGGCGGTGAGCAGCCCGGTCGTGGTCGGCGCGTAGCGCACCGGCCGGAAGGCGACGCGCTCGAACACCACCGCCGCCAGCGCCGCCATGCCGACGGCGAGCAGCACCGCGACGAAGGGCGAGGTCAGCCCGAGCGCGGCAGCCAGGAACACGCTGTAGGCCGAGACGCCGATGATCTCGCCATGCGCGAAATTGACCAGCCCCATGATCGAGAAGACGACGGCCAGCCCGAGCGCCACCAGGGAATATTCCGCGCCGAAGGCAAGCGCGTTGAGCAGTTGCTGCAGGGCGTAGTCCATCGCCGCCTACCCGCCGATATAGAGGTTGAACAGGCCGTGCTCGTCGGCGAGCCTGGCCGGCGGTCCGTCATAGCGCAGCGTGCCCGAGCTCACGACATAGACGCGGTCGGCGAAGCGCAGCGCCTGCCTGGCGTTCTGCTCGACAACCAGCAGCGTCAGCCCTTGCGCCTTGAGCTCGCCGATGAAATCGAAGATGAGCGCCACGATTTTTGGCGCCAGCCCAAGCGACGGCTCATCGAGCAGCAACAGCTTCGGCCGCGACATCAGCGACCGGGCGATCGCCAGCATCTGCTGCTCGCCGCCCGAAAGCGTGCCCGCCGCCTGGCCGTAGCGCTCGGAAAGCACCGGAAACAGCGACAGGAACCGCTCGATGTCCTGACGCACCCCGGCAGGGTCGCGCCGTGTCGCCGCCCCCAGCCGCAGGTTTTCGCCGACGCTTAAGTTGGCAAAGATGTGCCGGCCTTCCGGCGTCGAGGTCAGCCCAGCGCGGATGCGGTCCTCGGTGCGGACATGCGAGATGTCCTTGCCGTCGAGCACGATGCGGCCCGAAGCCGGCGTGACCAGCCCGGTCAGCGCGTTGATGGTCGAGCTCTTGCCGGCGCCGTTGGGCCCGAGCAGGGCGACCAGCTCGCCCTGCCCGACTTCCAACGACAGCTCGCGCACCGCCATGACGGCGCCATAGCGCACGACAAGCTTCTCGACCTTCAGCACGTCTTCCCGCCCCGCTTAGTTCAGCGCCGGAACGAAAGTCGGCGGCGTGTCGGTGATCAGCACCCGCTTGCCGTCGGCAAAGCCCATCACTGGAACGGCCTTCACCGGATAGCCCTTCTTCTCGGCGAAGGAGATCGTCGGCGCCGTGGTGCCCGGATAGCCCCCCGGCGCCCGGATCGCCTCGCGCAAGGCGGCGGGGTCGACGGTGCCGGCCTTCTTCGCCGCTTCATAGCTGATCTGCACCATGTCGGCGCCAAGCGCGTCGAAGATGCCGTTGATCTTGTAGCCATCGGCCTTGCACTGGGCGAGGAATTTGTCGATCGGGCCGTCGACGCCGGTCGCGCCATGGGTCGCGAACATCACCTTTTCCAGCGATTTCGGATCGCCGACGGTGCCTTCCAGCGACTTGTCGTCGAAAGCGTCGCAGCCCGCCACCCAGCCGTCATAGCCATTGGCGCGCAATTGCCGGATCAGGATGCCGACATCGGGCAGCACGGCGCAGATATGGATCGCGTCCGGCTTCTGCGGCAGCGCCTTGATCGAGGCGATCTGCGGCGACCAGTCGGTGGTGCCGTAGGAATAGTTGAACTTGCCGACAACCTTGCCGCCGAGATGCTCGAACACTTCGCCGAACCACTCCGGCAGCTTCTCCGAGTAGGACCCGGCATCGGGCGACACCATCAGCGCCACGGTCCGCGCGCCCTTGCCGTAAAGCGCGTTCGCGGTGGCCGAGGCGTTGATCGGATCTGGCACGGCGCCGGCGATGAAATTGTCGAGCCCGGCCTGCTGCATTTCGAGCTGCGTGTTCGGCGCCGAGAACACGGTGGCGCCGTATGGCTGAGCAGTCTGCGCCATCGGGATCAGCGCATCCGGGAACGGCACGCCGGTGATGACCTGCGCGCCGGCATCGAGGAATTTCTGGCCGAGCGAGACCGAAAGCTGCGGATCGGACCGGTTGTCCTCGATCATCAGCTCGACCTTGGGGTCGTTCGCGCCGGCAGCCTTGTTCAGCCTGTCGGCCATGCAGCGCGCGCCTTCCGCCTCGCTATAGGGCGCGTAGGCGCCGGTCATGGCGACCGCAAGCCCGATCTTGAGATCGGCCGCGCCCGCATGCCCTGCCTGCAGCAGCCCCGCGGTCAGCACCGCCGCTCCCAGCAAAATCTTTTCCATTCTACCCCTCCTTCATCTCATTGTGGTTGTTCTTCCGGGCCCTCAGGCTGTTTCCGACTGCCCGACATAGACCTCGATGACGCGCGGATCGCGCCACACGTCTTCCGTCTCGCCCGAAGCGATCACCTGGCCCTGGTCCATCACGCAAAGCCGGTCGCAGAGCCGGTTGATGAAGCGCAGATCGTGATCGATGACGATGGTCGCGCAGCCGACGTCGCGGCGGATGCCCTCGATCGCCATCGCCAGCGTCTCCGACTCGGCCTCGTTGAGTCCGGCGGCCGGCTCATCGAGCAGCAGCAGCGACGGCCCCAGCGCCAGCGCGCGGGCGATCTCGAGCCGGCGCTGGCTGCCGTAGGGCAGCGTTCCGGCTGGGCTGTCGGCGAAGCCCGCCAGCTCATATTGCTGCAGCAGCTGATCGACGCCGATCCGCTTGGCCGCATCGGGGCGCACCGCGCGGCAGGTGATATGCGCGACCTCGACGTTCTGGCGAACGGTCAGATCCTTGAACAACCTGATGGTCTGGAAGGTGCGGCCTACCCCTGCCCGCGCGCAATGCTCCGGGCCCCGCCCGGTGATCTCCTCGCCCGCCAGGCGCACGCTGCCGCTGTCCGGCTTGAGCACGCCGGAGATGGCGTTGACGAGGGTGGATTTGCCGGCGCCGTTCGGACCGATGAGGCCGAGGATCTCGCCGGCCTCGCAGGTCAGCGAGGCGTTGCGCAACGCCTGCACGCCGCCGAATGTCTTGCTGACTGCCTCAACCGACAGCATCGGTCATTTCTCCCATTCCGGCCGCTGGCTGTTCTCCTGTCGGCCGGTCAAAAGGATGCTAGTCCTCCGACTTTTCCATAACAAGCATTTTTTTCCATTTTAGAAAAATTCTTGACGGAAGGTCGTGTGGTCAGACGCCTGCTCCTGGCGCCAGCCCGTCGCGCGGCACCGTGTTCGACATCAGCATGATGACGGGCTCGTCGCCGAGCGCGACATAGGCGTGCTGCATCTCGCCGTCGAACAGGATACTGTCGCCTGGCTGCAGCACGGTCGGGTCGTAATGGAGCGTGTGCAGCTGCAGGCTGCCGCTCAGCACATGGATGAACTCCTCACCCGAATGGCTGCGCCAGCCGCCGTTTTCCTCGAAGCTTCTGGCGCGTAGCGTGACGCGCCAGAAAATGTTGGTCTTGTCGCGGAAATCGCTGCACAAGACCTCGAATTCCATGGCGTTGCCTTCATGCAGAATGCCGCTGCCGGCGCGCGTGATCGAGCGGCGCGCCTGCGGTCCGGGCTTCGGGCTGAACAGGAAGGAGGCCACCGGCACATGCAGCACGCCGGCTATCATCAGCGCGATGTCGACGGTCAGCCTCGCCTTGCCGTTCTCCAGCTTCGAGAGCTGCGAAACGGAAAGGCCGGAGCGCTCGCTGAGGTCGCGCAAGGTGATGTTCTGCTGCTTGCGCGCGTCGCGGATCTTGCTGCCCACATTGCCGTGCATCGTCCACGCCCTTGGCTGTCGTGTTTCCAATTTGACAAGCTCTAGAGCAATTCCAGGAAAAGTGTGAGCGGTTTTCCGTCCGGAATTGCGCAAAAACAATGAGATAGAGCGGTTCGCCGTTTCCGTGAAACGGTGAAACGCTCTAGCGTTCCGCCATATGAGCGTCCAGCCTTTAGACGGCTACGGCTGATTGCGGCCATAGGGATATCGCGACGGTGGCAAAGGCATTTTCAAGAAGGCGGCCGACGCGTTCGAAATTTTCCGGATCGGCAAGCAGGTCGTTGCGGACCTCGAGATAGAGGCAGGGCCGGCCCTGCTGCAGCCCGTGCCGGTTCAGCGTGTAGCCGACGGCCTGGCGCCAATCATAGGGTTCGTTGTCACCAATCCTGAAGCCTGCTTCCGCGCCCTGTGCGCCCAGCGTTTTCAGCACCGAATTGACGAAGGGCGACTGTTCCCGCCACAGCACGCCGATATCGACATTGCGCTTCACCCCGGCCATGACCGGCGTGAAGGAGTGCACCGAGATCAGCGCGCGCCTGCCGGCGGCGGCTTCGACGATCGCCCGTTCGACCGGCGCCCAGGCGACAAGCTTGCGCAGCCTCGCATCCGCCGCGTCGACCGCCAGATTGCTTGGCACCGGGATGCCGCCGAGGTCCGGCCGCATGAAATCCCACTCATCGGCGGGGCGGTTATAGTCAAGGAACAGCCGCGAATAGTGCGCGATGACGGCCGGCGCGCGCAGTGTTCGCGAGAGCCGCCGTGTGAGCGCATCGACCCCGATGTCGACCGCGAAATGCGTGCTGAGATAGGGCTCCGCCAGGCCAAGATCTCGCCACGGCCCCGGCACGACATTGCCGGCATGCTCGGCGATCAGGAGATAGGGGCTGGCTGCATCCGGCAGCAACCGCTCCACGCCGGCCGCTGCAAGCGCAGCAACGGCCGCATCGGCTAGTTTTTCAAGGTCCCGCATGACCGGATGCCCTTGGCGCTCAGGCGATGACGGAGCGGACATGGTAAGCCTTCGCCGCCGTCGCCTCGATCAGGCCGGCGCGTCCATTGGTGCGTCCGAGACCGGAATTCTTGATGCCGCCCCAGGGTAGATAGAGGTCGGCGTGGTCGCAGCGGTTGAGATAGACCGTGCCGGCCTCGACCTCGTCGAGCAAGGTCACGCCGCGCTCGACATCGCGTGTCCAGATGGAGGCGCTGAGGCCGTAGTCGCTGTCGTTCATCAGCCGGATCGCCTCGTCGTCGCCGCCAACCGCCTGGACGCAGGCCACCGGCCCGAACAGCTCGTCGCGCATGATCTGCATGCTGTGATCGACGCCGGTCAGCACCTCCGGCGCGACATAGGCGGTTCCGAGGCTTGCCGCCTTGAGGGCGCCTTCCTGCGGCATCAGGCGCTTCGCCCCTGCTTGCACTGCGCTTTCGGTGAGGCCGCGGATGGTGTCGGCAGCAACCGCGCGCACCACCGGGCCGACCATCGGCTTTTCGCCGATGGGATGGCCGATCGACCATTTCGCCGTTTCGGCGACTAGCGCCTCGACGAAGCGGTCGTGAATCAGGCGATCGACATAGATGCGCTCGACCGAGCAGCAGGACTGGCCGGCGTTGGAATAGGTGCCTTCGGCGATCAGCGGAACCGCCGCTTCGAGGTCGGCGTCGGAGCGCACATAGGTCGGATCCTTGCCGCCGAGTTCCAGATGCACCTGGGTGAAGGTGCCGGCCGCTGCCGCATGCACGCGCCGGCCGCCATTGACCGAGCCGATGAAATTGACCGCGTTGAGGACACCGGAAGCGATCAGCCGCTCGGCGTCCGGATGGTCGAGATGCAGGCTCTGGAACACGCCTTCCGGTCCGCCGGCCGCGCGGAAAGCCTCCTCGGCAAGCTCCGCGATCAACGGCGTCTGCGGCGAATGCTTGAAGATCACCACATTGCCCGCAGCAAGCGGCGAGGTGACGAGGTAGCCGAGCATCGCGGTCGGGTAATTCCAGGCGCAGATCGACAGATGCAGCCCGCCGGCCATCGGCTTGGCGTAGCGGCGGATGTTCTCATCCGACGGATACGGCATGTCTGCCAAGGTCTCCGGCGCCGCACCGGCAAGCAGCTCCCCGATCAGCGCCAGGCGCGGCGTCTCGTCGGCCTGCCACAAGGGCCTGCCGATCTGCCACGCCACCGCTTCGGCAAGCGGGGCGGCGCGCGCCTTCATCTCCTCGCCGAAGCGCAGAAGGATCGCCAGGCGCTCGGCCAGCGGCGTGCGCCTCCAGCCCGGCAACGCCGCGCGAGCCCGGGCGACCGCGGCCTCGATCGCGGCGCCGTCGGCATAGTTTCGCGTGGCGTAGATCGAGCCGTCGACAGGAGAGGTCACCGAGAAGGTCCGCGCGCCGGAATGCAGGTTCATGGTCTTGGAATCCACCCAAAAGGAAAGCCGTCAATCGCGGCACGATATCGCGATTTTCCATTTTGGCAAATTTTTTCGAATACGGCTTGATGGAATTTTTGTCCGCCCCTATTGTCCCGCCATCGCGCCTTGGCGCCAACATCAAGAGGGGTGACGGATGGTCGTCTTTGATTTCACCGGCAGGCATGCGGTCGTAGCCGGCGCCGGCGGCGGCATGGGCGAGGCCATCGCGCTTGCGCTGCTCGATGCCGGCGCCTTCGTCACCGCCATCGACGTGAAAACGCGCCCGGCCTCGCTTGCCGGTTATGACGATCGCCTGACCTTCGCGCAGGGCGACCTGACCGACGCCGCTTTCGTCGAACAGGTCATCGGCGCCGCCGGCCGCGAGCGCGGCGGCATCGACTATCTCGCCAACGTCGCCGGCGTGCTGTGGTTCGGCCGCGACAAGTCGGCGCTGGACATGGATCTCGGCGTCTGGGACGACGTCTTCAACATCAACCTGAAAGCCTTCGTGCACACGGCGCGCGCGGTCGTTCCCCATATGCGCGCCGGCGGGCGCGGCGGCGCCATGGTGCATTTCTCGACCATCCAATGGTATCGCGGCGATCCCAACCCGCAGGACGCCTATCAGGCCTCGAAGGCCGGCGTGTGCGCGCTGTCCAAGTCGCTCGCCATGCAGCTTGCCGCCGAGCGCATCCGCTCGAACGCGATCTGCCCCGGCATGGCGCTGACGCCGCTGCAGGCGCGCTGGGACACCGAGGAAAAACGCGCCGCCGTGGCGAACTACGCGCCGCTCGGCCGCATCGGCACCCCGCAGGACATGGCCAATGCCGCGCTGTTCCTGCTGTCGGACGCTGCGAGCTACATCACCGGCATCGAGCTCGCCGTCGATGGCGGCCTGTTGATGCGGATGTAAGCCCTGGCGACTGCCGAATGGCGTCAGGCAGCAACGGCCGTCCCCTGGATCGCCCTGCCCCAATCGAGCAGCGGCTTGGCGCGAAGCGTGAAGTCGACGAGATCGTCGACCAGCGCCGGCGAATGGATCGTCGCCGGATCGATGTCGTGCCGGACCACGAAATGCCGGTTGCGCACCGCCTGGGCGAGATCCTCATCACCGACGTCTTCGAAGCCGCGCGGCGCCCGCTTCAGGCGGTCCTCCGCATCGAGTTCCAGCCCGGCCTTCTTGAGCGATGAAACCATGGCGCGGAACGCGGCCGGCTTGGTGACGATCGCTTTGCGCATCGCCTGCAGCAATTCAGGCGCCGGCTGCCACCAGGCAACGCCGGCAAAGCACCGCTCGAGTCCGATATGCACATAGAAGACACCTTGCTCCATCTTGGTGCCGTCGGGCGAGAGGATCGCCGACAGGTGCCGGTTGTAGGGCCGCTTGTCCTTTGAGAAGCGCACGTCGCGATTGATGCGGAATAGCGACCTCTTGCGGTCGCCGCGCAAGCCGAGCTTGGCCGCGTCGAAGCGCGTGGTGAGCGTCTCAACCAGATCGCAGAACGGTTCGTGCAGCTCGCTCTCGTAAAGGTCGCGGTTTTCCTGGAACCATTCCCGGCTCTGGTGGAAATCGAGCGCCTTCAGGAATGGAATGGCCTTCTGCCCGAACCCCTTGAACGCGCCGGCCATCAGCTGCCCCTGCCGATGCGCTGCAGCCAGTTGTCCTCGTCGATCACCTCGATGCCGAGGTCGCTCGCGACTTTCAGCTTCGAGCCGGCGCCGGGACCCGCCACCACCAGGTCGGTCTTGGCCGAAACCGAGCCCGCCACCTTGGCGCCGAGCCGCTCCGCCATTGCCTTGGCTTCCGAGCGCGTCATCTTTTCCAGCGTGCCGGTGAACACCACCGTCTTGCCGGAGACTTCGCTGCCGGCCGAGATTTCCATGACATAAGGCTTGGGGTGGACCTGCGCGAGCAAGGCATCCAGCACGTCGTCATTGCGCTCATTGCCAAAGAAATCGCGCAGCGCGTTGATCACCGTGTCGCCGATGCCGTTGATCGACGGGAAAACCGTCTGCGGGTCCTCGGCCTTTGCCGTTTCCTTGCCGATGCGGATCAGTTCCTCGATGGTCGAGAACTGTCGGGCAAGCACGGCAGCCGTCGTCTCGCCGATATGGCGAACGCCGAGTGCGAAGATGAAGCGGTCGAGCTCGGGCTCGCGGCGCGCGTCGATGGCGGCGAAGAGCTTGTCGAGGCCCTCATAGTTGCGCTCCTCGACGCTGCGCACATTCTTGCGTGTCTTGCCCGACGCCTCCTCGCGCAGCCGCGCCTGCTCCTCGCGCCGCTCGGCCAGCGCCTTGGTAACGGCCGGACGGCGATCCTTCAGCGTGAAGATGTCGGCCGCGGTCTTCACCAGCCCCGCATTGAAGAAGAGGTCGATGTTTTCTGCGCCCAGGCCCTCGATGTCGAGCGCGCCGCGCGATACGAAGTGGCGCAGCCTCTCCACCGCCTGCGCGGCGCAGATCAGCTCGCCGGTGCAGCGGCGCCGCGAATCCTCCTTGCCGGTCTTTTCGTTGATCTCGCGCGTCGCCGGCGAGCCGCAGACCGGGCAGGTATGCGGAAATTCGTAAGGCACGGCATTAGCCGGACGCTTGTCGATGACGACGCTGACGATCTGCGGGATGACGTCCCCCGCCCGCTGGATCACCACTGTGTCGCCGATGCGCACGTCGATGCCGTCGCGGATCGGCTGACCGTTGCTGTCGAAGCCCTTGATGTAGTCTTCATTGTGCAGCGTGACGTTCTCGACCACCACGCCGCCGACGGTCACCGGCGCCAGCCGCGCCACGGGCGCCAGCGTGCCGGTGCGGCCGACCTGGATGTCGATCTTCTCGACCGTCGTCATCGCCTGCTCGGCCGGGAACTTGTGGGCGACGGCCCAGCGCGGCTCGCCGGTGACGAAGCCCCAGCGGCGCTGCAACTCAAGCTGGTCGACCTTATAGACGACGCCGTCGATGTCGTAGCCCAACGACGAGCGCAATTCCTCGATATGATGGTACTGCGCGATGAGTTCGTCGATCGACTTCGCCCGCACCATCAGCGGGCTGACCT
The DNA here is from genome assembly GCF_003952445.1 of Mesorhizobium sp. M2A.F.Ca.ET.043.05.1.1. Lineage (NCBI taxonomy): Bacteria > Pseudomonadati > Pseudomonadota > Alphaproteobacteria > Hyphomicrobiales > Phyllobacteriaceae > Mesorhizobium > Mesorhizobium sp. M2A.F.Ca.ET.043.05.1.1. Next base: position 741,507 of record NZ_CP034446.1, on the reverse strand, counting down.
TGAATCCCCACTCTTTGAACTTCTGCACGGAATCGTACTGTGTCGGAGCCGGATCGGCGGTGGTGTAACCCCAGGCATAGGCGAAGAATTTGAGGTTGCGGCTGGCCGTGACCGACGGGTCCTTCTGGCGTAGCGATCCGGCCGCCGTGTTACGCGGATTGACGTAGTCCTGGCCGCCTGTAGCCGCCGAGCGCTGCTTCAGCGCCTCGAACTCCGCATAGGTCATATAGACCTCGCCACGGATCTCGATCGTCTCTGGCCAGCCCGAGCCCTGCAGCTTCTTCGGGATGTCGGCAATGGTCTTCAGATTGGCGGTGATGTCCTCGCCGACCGCGCCGTCGCCGCGCGTCGCGCCCTGCACGAACACGCCGTTCTCGTAGCGCAGTGAGGCCGACAGGCCGTCGATCTTCGGCTCAGCGGTGAAGGCGATGTCGAGATCCTTGTCGCGGTCGAAGAAGCGCCGGCCGCGTTCGATGAAATCGGCGACGTCCTGATCGGTGTAGGCCTTGGCGAGGCTGAGCATCGGCACCGCGTGCCGCACCTTGGCAAAACCTTCGGCCGGCGGCGCGCCGACCCGGCGCGACGGCGAATCCTCGCGCACCAGATCGGGAAAGCGTTCTTCGATGGCGAGGTTGCGCCGTGCCAGCGCATCATATTCGGCGTCCGAGATCGTCGGGGCGTCCTCAGTGTGATAGCGCCGGTCGTGCTCGGCGATCTCCGCCGCGAGCCGCTTCAGCTCCTCCGCGGCTTCACCCTCGCTCAGCGATTCGACTGGTTTTTCCGACATGCATCAGTCCCTGGATTGTGGCGCGCCACTATAAATCAGGATTCGTCGGCAGGGCTCGTAGAAAAATCATTGGCCAACGGCAGGATACAGCCATCTGCTGACTCACCTTGCAAGGTTGGAGAAGCAAGCGCCGAGCCGGGATTTTTGACCGTTCGGCTTTGTTTTTGTTGGCAGGTGCCATGCCTTGGAGATTGGCCGAAACGTCCACCCGTCGTCATCCACGGGCGTAGCGACGCGAAGCGGAGCGCAGACCCGAGGATCCATGCCGTGACGCCAAGGCGTTGCAACGGGTTCAGAAGTTCTGCTCCGCGGCATTCCTCGGCCAAGGTAACGGCATGGATTCCAGGGTCTACGCGGTACGCTTCGCTTCCCGCTCCGCCCTGGAATGACGACGGGATGGGCGTTTCAGCCAATCTCCAAGACCATGCCACCTGCCAAGGCAACCAGAGCCGACCGGTCAAAATCCCTATGTCGACTAACTACGCCGCGGCCGTGTTCTCGCGCAGCAACCTCTCCGCAGCGGCGCGTGCCTCGTCGGTGATGACGGCGCCTGCCAGCATACGCGCGATTTCCTCCTGGCGCGCGGCGCGGTCCATTTCGGCGATGCCGGTGGCGACACGGTCCTTGCCGCCGGATTTGGAGATCAGGAAATGTGTCGCGGCGCGTGCCGCAACCTGCGGCGCATGCGTGACGGAAAGCACCTGTACGCGCTTCGACAGCCGCGCCAGCCGCTGGCCGATGGCGTCGGCCACAGCGCCGCCGACGCCGGTGTCGATTTCGTCGAAAACCAGGGTTGGTGCCGAGCCGCGATCGGCGAGCGCCACCTTCAGTGCGAGGAGAAAGCGCGAGAGCTCGCCGCCCGAAGCGACCTTCATCATCGGCCCCGGCCTGGTGCCCGGGTTGGTGCGCACCCAGAACTCGACTTGGTCGATGCCTTCTTCCATGCGGCTTTCGGCATCGCTCCCCATCTCGACGATGAATTCGGCCCGTTCGAGCTTCAGCGCCGGCAATTCGGCCATCACCGCTTTGGTCAAGCCCGATGCCGCCGCCTGGCGCAGGGAGGAAAGCTGCGCCGCCGAAATATCGTAGGCCTCGCGCGCCGCGGCGGCATGCTTTTCCAGCGCGTGCAACCGCTCCTCGCCGGCATCGAGATCGGCAAGATCGGCCACCATCGTGTCGCGCAGTTGCGCCAGATCGTCCACCGCGACATTGTGCTTGCGCGAGGCGGCGCGCAGAGCGAAAAGCCGCTCCTCCGCCTTCTCAAGGCGTTGCGGATCATATTCGGTGGCGCGAAGCGCACCTTCCACGCCGGACTGCGCCGCATCGAGCGAGATCATCGCCTCGTCCAGCGATTTCACCACGTCGTCGAGCAGGCCCGGCGCTTCGCCCGCCTTGCGCTGCAGCCGGCGCAACAGGCTGGCAAGCTGCGGCAGCGGCGAGGACGGCCCCGACAGCACATCCTGCGCGTCATGGATTTCGGCGGCGATCTTCTCGACCCGCATCATCTGCGCGCGCAGTTCGGCAAGCTCCGTCTCCTCGCCCGGCTGCGGATCGAGTTTCGCGAGCTCGGCGACCGAAGCGCGCAGATAATCGGCCTCGCGCGCCGCCGCCTCGACCTTGGCGCGATGCCGCGAAAGCTCCTGCTCGCAGTTTCGCCAGTAGCGCCAGGCTTCGCCCGTGCCGCGCACGGCGCCCAGATGGCCGCCGAAACTGTCGAGCAAGTCGCGATGCGCGCCGGGATCGACCAGCGCGCGCTCGTCATGCTGGCCGTGGATTTCGACCAGCGCGCGGCCGACATCGCGCATCAGCGTGACGCTGGACGGCTGGTCGTTGACGAAGACGCGGGTGCGGCCGTCGCCGGTCTGGACACGGCGCAGGATGATGTCGCCATCGTCCTCGATGTCGTTTTCGGCAAGCAGCGCGCGCGCCGGATGGTTGCGCGGCACGTCGAACACCGCGATGACCTGGCCTTGCGCCGCGCCATGGCGGACGAGCGAAGCGTCGCCGCGCGCGCCGAGCGCCAGCGACAAGGCATCGAGCAGGATGGATTTGCCGGCGCCGGTTTCGCCCGTCAGCACCGAAAGCCCAGGCAGGAAGTCGATGTCCAGCTTCTCGATCAGGACGATATCGCGGATCGACAGTCTGGACAGCATCGCAAGCTTCAGGCGCCGGTGATCAGCTTCCCGGCCTTGGAGATCCACGATCCGGCATTCTCGCGCGGCTCAAGCCCGTTGCTCTGCAGGAGCTTGTAGGAATCCTTGTACCACTGGCTGTCCGGATAGTTGGTGCCGAGCACCGCCGCGGCCGTCTGCGCTTCCGAGGTCAAGCCCATCGCATAGTAGGACTCGGTCAGGCGCGCGAGCGCCTCCTCGACATGGCGCGTGTTGGAATAGTTCTCGACCACGGTGCGGAAGCGCTTCACGGCGGCGATGTATTCGCGGCGCTCGAGATAATAGCGGCCGACCTGCATCTCCTTGCCGGCAAGCTGGTCGTTGGCGAAGCGGATCTTGTCCTTGGCGTCGGCGACATATTCGGAGTTCGGCCAGCGCGTCACCAGATCCTGCATGGTCTGGATGGTCTGGCGGGCTTCCTTCTGATCCTGGGTGACGTCCTTGATCTGCCGGTAGTAGCTCAAGCCGATGATGTATTGGGCGTAGGCGGCGTCGTCGGTCGACGGATAAAGCGTCAGATAGCGCTTCGCGGTGCCGATCGCCTCGTCATAGTTGCCGGCGCGATAGTCGGCGAAAGCCCCCATCACCATCGATTTGCGAGCGAATTCCGAATAGGGATGCTGGCGGTCGACCGCATCGAACTTCTTGCTCGCCTCGTCGAGACGGCCGGCATTCATATTGGCCAAGCCCTGGTTGTAGAGGACGTCGGCGGGCTCAGTCTGATCGACATAGGTCGCCAGGTTGACGTCCTTCTCGGAGGACATGCAGGCCGAAAGAACAAGCGCGGGAGCAACCACCGACAGCGCCAGCAAAACACCCCGACGCGGCGTTACCGATTGACCAACTCGCGAAAAAAACATGTTTGGATTCCGCCCCTTCGGCGTCGTTTCGGTCCGGGCCGAAGCCATAAACCATTATCCCCTTGCCCGGCAACGCTATGTCCGGCCAATCGCACATTTTTGTGGCGGCCTGGCGCTGCGACCGAGGTTGTGCAATTTCAGCGATTCGTGATGCAATCGCGCAACACAACCTGACTACAACGCCAGAAAACTCTTAAAAATCAGATCACCCAGGGTGCGTAAACCGGCCGGCTGACGGCAATCATCTCGGCGACGCGGCCACGCTCGCGGCGCCGGGTCTCGACGATCTCGAAGGCCGTGTGGTCGGAAAGCAGCCGGCGCAACGCGGACGCGTTCATCCGGTGGCCGCCGCGATAGGAGCGGAAACAGCCGATGAAGCGCGCGCCGGCCAGCGCCAGATCGCCCATCGCATCGAGCGTCTTGTGGCGGGCGAACTCATTGGGATAGCGTAACCCGCCGACATTGATGACGCGGTTGTCGTCGCCGATAACCAGCGAGTTTTCGAGCGACGAGCCGAGCGCGTAGCCGGCGGCCCAAAGCCTCTCGACGTCCTTCATGAAGCCGAAGGTGCGGGCACGCCCAATGTCGCGGCGGAAGATGTCGGGGTTGATGTCGGAGGCGAATTGCTGACGGCCGATCGCCGGACTCTCGAAATCGATCTCGACCTCGAACCGCGTGCCGTCATAGGGACGGAATTCCGCCCAGGACGCGCCGGCTTCCACGCGCACCGGCTTGACGACGCGGATATAGCGGCGCTTCACCGCCAGCGTCTCGATGCCCGCCTGGTCGAAGGCTTCGACGAACGCCATGGCGCTGCCGTCGAGTATCGGAACTTCCGAACCGTCGATCTCGATGATGAGATTGTCGATGCCGAGGCCGAACACCGTCGCCATCAGATGCTCGACGGTGCCGATATGCGCGCCGGCCGGATCGCCAAGCATGGTGCAAAGATCGGTAGCGCCGACTTCCGCGACCAGGGCGCGGAGCTCACGGGCTTCGCCGCCGCTCGAGAGATGGAAGACGATGCCCGTATCGGCGTCGGCCGGCAGGAAATGAACGGTGACGGTCTTGCCGCTGTGGACGCCGATGCCAGTCAGCGTCGCGCGCGATTTCACTGTCGTCTGATAGTCGTGCAAGAGTAACCCCATACGCCCAAAATGCCTGCGTCCGCTCCATCGGCCTTGGGTATCTTGCAGCCAGTGAACGGTCTGGCGCTCGCATGGAATGCGGCAAAATAAGCAAGAGCACGCGGCTCTGTGTGATCGGCAGGCAGGGCTACTCCCCGAATCCCGGCAAACCGACTTTAGTCCGTGGCGAAGATAGTGGCCCGCCCTGGAGACTCCAAATCACGGTTTCTTACCCCGTGTAACCACGGGGTTTTGTTAAAAATAGATCGTAAGCGATTGTTTTTAATATATTTTGCAAAAGCAACAAGCAGACGATTTCTCGTCTGCCTGTTAACAACCGTTATATATCGTTAACGATCGGCGGTGCGCCGTATCGCTCAGTTGGCCTGGCGGCGCAGGAAGGCCGGGATTTCCAGCTGATCATCTTCCTGGACCGTGCGGGCCTGCGGCGTCAGCCGGCCCTGATCGTCGAGCTGGCCGCGGCGCGGCGCGTAGAGCGCAGGATCCTGGCTGGCGAGGCGGCGCATCTCGGGCGCTGCCTGGCGCAGCTTCGGTTCGCGCGGCTGCGCCGGCTGGAGCCGGGCCGGCTCTTCCTCGCGGCGGGTCAGGCCGTTGGTCAGCCGCTTGATCAGCCCCATCGGACCGCTGTTCTCATGGTCCGCCGGGCGGGTCTTGGCTTCGACCTCAGCCCTCACCACCGGCGGAAAATCCTCCACGCGCGGCATGCGCTGCGGAGCGGCGGCCACTGGCTGCGGCATCTCGCGCTGCGGCGCGGGCTGCTGCATGACCTGCGGCTGCATCACCGGCTGCGGCTGCGGTTGCGGCTGGGCTGGCGGGGCCTGGAAGATCTTGCTCTGCGGCCGGAAGTCGTCGACCGGCGCGGGGCGCGGCTGCGCCATGGCGGCTGCGTTTGCCTCGGCAAGCTGGATCGCCTCGGCGACCGGGTCGACCGCGCGCGGCTCGTAGGCCTGCGGCTGAACCGGAGCGGGCCGGATTTCGGCGACCGGAGCAGCCGCCGGCCGGGCGGCCGGCTTCTGCGGCGCGCGGATCGAGATCGGCGCCGCGGCGATTTCGGCTGCCGACTTGTCGATGCCGGTGGCGACGACCGACACACGGATCACGCCTTCCAGTTCCTCGTCGAAGGTGGCGCCCAGGATGATGTTGGCGTCCTGGTCGACCTCCTCGCGGATGCGGGTCGCGGCCTCGTCCACCTCGAACAGCGTGAGGTCGCGGCCGCCGGTGATCGAGATCAGCAGGCCCTTGGCGCCCTTCATCGAGGTCTCGTCGAGCAGCGGGTTGGCGATCGCGGCTTCGGCAGCGGCCATCGCGCGGCCCTCGCCTGAAGCTTCGCCGGTGCCCATCATCGCCTTGCCCATCTCGCGCATCACCGAGCGGACGTCGGCGAAGTCGAGATTGATCAGGCCTTCCTTGACCATCAGGTCGGTGATGCAGGCAACGCCCGAGTAGAGCACCTGGTCGGCCATGGCGAAGGCGTCGGCGAAGGTGGTCTTGTCATTGGCCAGCCGGAACAGGTTCTGGTTGGGGATGACGATCAGGGTGTCGACGCATTTCTGCAGCTCCTCGATGCCCATGTCGGCCGTCTTCATGCGGCGCTGGCCCTCGAAGTGGAACGGCTTGGTGACGACGCCGACGGTGAGGATGCCCTTCTCGCGCGCCGCGCGGGCAACGACCGGAGCGGCGCCCGTGCCTGTGCCGCCGCCCATGCCGGCGGTGACGAAGCACATATGCGTGTTGGAGAGGTGATCGATGATCTCGTCGATGCACTCTTCCGCCGCCGCGCGGCCGACTTCCGGCTGAGAGCCGGCGCCGAGGCCTTCGGTGACGTGCGCGCCAAGCTGGATCAGCCGCTCGGCCTTCGACATGGTCAGCGCCTGTGCGTCGGTGTTGGCCACCACGAACTCGACGCCGCGCAAGCCGGCGGTGATCATGTTGTTGACGGCATTGCCGCCGCCGCCGCCGACACCGAACACGGTGATGCGTGGCTTGAGCTCGGTGATGTCCGGCTTCTGCAGATTGATGGTCATTGTCTCCGTCCTTTGCCTTTCCCGCCGCCTCGCCGCTGCGGCCGCCTATGGGGCTGTCCCCGTCAAATTAAAAACTGTCTCTCAACCACTGACTCATGCGATGCAGTCTTCCGCCCGTTCCGGTCATCCTGAAACCGGAAAGTCCTTTCGCCGAATGGCTCTCGAAGCTCGCCATCTGCGGGTAGATCATCAATCCGACCGGGGTCGAGAACGCCGGTCCCTTCGCCGCCTCCGGCAGGCCCGCCACGCCGAGCGGACGGCCGATGCGCACATTGCGCCCGAGAATGCGGCGCGCCGCTTCCGGCAGGCCGGCGAGCTGGCTGGCGCCCCCGGTGAGCACGACGCGTTTTCCCACGGCATTGCCGTAGCCGGACTTGTTGAGCCGGTCGCGCAAAAGCTCGAGCGTCTCGTCGATGCGCGCACGGATGATGCGCGTCATCACCGAGCGCGGTATCTGCGACGGCACATCGCCTTCCTCGCCGATCGGCTGGATCGAGACGAGGTCGCGGTCGTCGGCGCTTCCAGGCAGCGCCGAGCCATGCATCACCTTCAGCCGCTCCGCGGCATCGAGCGAAGTCGACAGGCCCTTGGCCATGTCGAGCGTCACATGGTTACCGCCGATGGCAATGGCGTCGCCATGGATGAACTTGCCTTCCGAGAAGACCGAGATCGTCGTCGTGCCGCCGCCCATATCGATGCAGGCGGCGCCCATTTCGAGTTCGTCGTCGACCAGCGAGGCAAGCCCGCTGGCATAGGGCGTCGCCACCATGCGCTCGACCGACAGATGCGAACGGTTGATGCAAAGCTCGAGATTGCGCATCGGCGCCGCATCGCCCGTCAGCACATGCATGTCGACGCCGAGCGCATCGCCCACCATGCCGCGCGGGTCGCGCATGCCGCGCTCGCCGTCGAGCGAGAAGCCGACCGGCAGTGAATGGATCACTTCGCGCTCGGCCCTCAGCGCCTGCTTGGCGCCGGCGGCGAGCACGCGCTTGATGTCGACTTCCTCGACCTGATGACCGCCGAGATTGATCGTCGCCGAGAAGGCTTCGCTCTTCAGCCGGCCCGCCGTCATGTTGACGATGAGGGAATCGACCGTGAGCCCGGCCATGCGCTCGGCGGCGTCGACGGCAAGCCGGATGGCATGCTCGGCGCGATCGAGGTCCACTACGACGCCGGACTTCACGCCCTGCGATTTCTGGTGGCCGATGCCGATCACCTGGATACGATGCGAACGTCCGCGCAGAAGCTTGCCGTCCTCGTTGGGCTTGAGCTTCGCAACCACACAGCAAACCTTGCTGGAACCGACGTCGAGCACCGTGAGTATGCCCGACCGGCGCGAAGAAGCGTCACCGCCGCCGCCAAGCCAGCTCATATCTTCGTCCCCGTCTTGCGCTTGGCCAGGTTCTTCGGCTTGTCGCTGAGCGCGGCTTCGCGCTGCGTGGCCGCCTCCGGCGAGAGCTCCACGACCAGCCGGTCGGGGAGCCGCATGTCGACGGCGGCGATGTCGCGCGTCAAAAGCCCGTTGTCGTGGTCGATCTTGACGAGTTCGGCGATCGCCTGGTCCTCGTCGTCTTCCGGCAGCTTGATCGTGATGCCGTTCTCAAGCCTAAGGTCCCAGCGGCGCTCGCCGACACGGATGTAACCTTTGACCCGCGCCGCAAGCTCGGGATAGCGCTTGATCTTGTCGAGGAAGGCCGGCGCCATGGCCGGCGCGCCGCTACCGATGATCAGCGGCAGCAGCGCCTGCTTGCCGCCCGAGAACGGCGCGATCACCTCGCCGGACCGCTCGATCACCGAAACCGATGCGCCCTGCTGCCAGAGCGCGAAGGGCTCGCGCTCCTCGATGCGCACTTCCAGCGTATGAGGATAGATCTTGCGCACCGCCGCGCCCTCGACCCAGGGCAGCGTCGCGATGCGCTCGCGCGCAGCCTCGGCATCGAAGCCGATCAGCGACGTCCAGCCGTCGAGGCCGAGCCGGTCGAGCACGTCGATCTCGGATGTCTGACGGTTGCCGACCACCTTTATCTGGTCGACGGCAAAGCCGGTGCGGGCCGTGATGCCCTGCACGACGCTGTCGGAGTAGCCACCAAGAAAAGCGCCATAGGCGCTGCTCGACGCGATGAGCGCGGCGGAAAGGATCGCCGCCGAAAAGCGCGGCGCCTCATACTCGCCGCCGCACAGGCGCGCCAGCACGCGCACCGGCCGGCGAAGCTGACGCGGCAAGACGAAACGGTCGAATGACAGCGGCACGCCGAACAGCGCGGGACCAGCCGCGTTGCCGCCATTACCCTGTCCCCACCTCAACGCAGACACGAAGCGTCCTCCACCATCCAACTCAACAAATCGCCGAACGAGTGTCCCGCTTGCGCGGCGATTTCGGGCACCAGAGACGTCGGCGTCATGCCCGGCTGAGTGTTGACCTCGAGCCAGACAACCTCGCCGTTTTCGGAGTGACGGTCGTCGTAACGGAAATCCGATCGGGAGACGCCCCGGCAACCAATGGCAAGATGAGCCTTGAGGGCCAGTGTCTGTATTTTTTGGTAAATATTCGGTGAAATTTTAGCAGGGATTTCGTGTTTTGATCCGCCGGGCACGTATTTTGAGTCGTAGTCGTAGAAGGAATGCCCGGTCGGAATGATCTCGCAGACGCCGAGCGCCACATCGCCCATCACCGCGCAGGTCAGTTCGCGCCCATGGATGTAGCGCTCGACCATGACGGTCTCGCCGTATTGCCATTCACTCGAGCCGATCACCTGCGGCGGATGCGACTGTCCCTCATGCACGATGACGACACCAAAGCTCGACCCCTCATTGACCGGCTTGACCACATAAGGGGGCTTCATCGGATGCACATCCTTGACGGCGAAACGATTGACCACCTTGGATTCCGCGACCGGAATGCCGGCCGCCCTGGCAACCTTCTTGGCCTGCTCCTTGTTCATGGCCAGCGCCGAAGCGAGCACGCCCGAATGGGTATAGGGAATTGCGAGATATTCGAGAATTCCCTGGATGGTGCCGTCCTCGCCGAATGGGCCATGCAGCGCGTTGAAGGCAACGTCGGGCTTGAGCTCGGCAAGCACGGACCCGACATCGCGCGAAACATCGACGCGGGTGACCTGATAGCCTTCAGTCTCAAGCGCATCAGCACACGCCTTCCCCGAGGACAGAGACACGGGCCGCTCCGAGGAGAATCCACCGAGGAGAACAGCCACATGCTTCTTCTTCATTTCCCGTCATCCCCTCTCACGCCGGGCCTGCAACCGATATTCCCGCACCGCATTCCCGAGCATTGAGTCCGAGTCTTCCGGCAGGTTGCCCCCCAGACGGAAAACGCGGCTGAACGCGTCGAACGACTCAAATCAGGAAACGCTTCAGGGCAGAGAATCAGAGAGTTGATTCGCTGGCAAGTGCCTATGATTCCGAGAGATTCACTTTCCGCGAAAACAGTCGAGAAAAGTGTGTTGTTGAGTCTTTGCAGCAACGGTTGACGCCGCTGCGAGGCGCCGAAGTTCAAGCATCACATGAACTTCAACAGGCGCTAAAGGAGCTGCCCGAGGAACTCCTGCACCTCATGACCGGGCCGGAAATTCCCGAGGCGCTTGATCTCCCAGTGCAGCCGGATGCCGGAATTCTCGAGCACACGCGCGCGCACCGTCTCGCCGAGATATTCGAGGTCATAGCCGGTCGCGGTGCCGGTGTTGATCATGAAGTTGCAATGCATCGGCGACATCTGCGCGCCGCCGATCATCAGCCCGCGGCAGCCGGCCTTGTCGATTTCCTTCCAGGCCGAGGTGCCTTCCGGATTCTTGAAGGTCGAGCCGCCGGTTTTCTCGCGGATCGGCTGCACCGTCTCGCGATGGTTCTGCACTGCATCCATGGCCGCCTTGATCGCCGCCTTGTCTTCCGGAAACCCCTCGAAAATGGCGGAGGTGAAGATCAGTCCGGCGGGCGCGGACGAGTGGCGGTAGGCATAACCCATATCGGCGTTGCTGAGCGTGTGGAGGTTGCCCTTGCGGTCCAGCGCCGTCACCTCGACCACGCGCTCCCTCGTCTCGACGCCGTTGGCGCCCGCATTCATCCTGAGCGCGCCGCCAACGGCGCCGGGGATGCCGTGGTAGAAATGGAAGCCACCGATGCCGGCTTCATATGCCACGGCGGCGACACGCTTGTCAGGGGTTGCAGCACCCGCCTTGATCGTGGTCGGTCCGGTGGCCTCGGCCTCGCCAAAGCCCTTGGCCGAGAGCCTGACGACGAAACCGGGAATGCCGCCGTCCCGCACCAGGAGATTCGAGCCGACGCCGACCACCATGACCGGCACCTCTTCCGGCACGGCGCGTAGGAAGGCGGCGAGGTCTTCCTCGTCGGCCGGCTGGAACAGCGCCTCCGCCAGGCCGCCGGCGCGGAACCAGGTGATCTTGTCCATCTCGGCGTTCGGCGTGATGCGGCCGCGCAGGCCCGAAAGCTTGCCGCCGAGCTTGTCGATCAGATCCTGGCCGCGCATCATGAGGGTGTCCCGCCAAGTTCCTTGGGCAGCGCGTAAGCCCATTGCGTGATGTTGCCGGCGCCGAGGAAGACGACGAAATCGCCGGGCTTGGCAAGCTCGCGAATGGCTGGCGCGATCGCCGCCGGGCCTTCGATATAGCGCGCGTCGCGATGGCCGCCGGAACGGATGCGCGCAACCAGCGCATCGGAGGTCACGCCTTCGATAGGCTCCTCGCCTGCCGCATAGACCGGCGCCACCATCACGGTATCCGCGTCGTTGAAGCAGACGGAGAATTCGTTGAACAGATCGTGCAGCCGTGTGAAGCGATGGGGTTGCGCGATGGCAATCACACGCCCTTTGGTGGCGCTGCGCGCGGCCTTCAGCACCGCCGCGATCTCCACCGGGTGGTGGCCGTAATCGTCGAACACCTCAACACCGTTCCACGAGCCGGTGTGTGTGAAGCGCCGCTTGACGCCGGCGAAGGACGACAGACCTTTCTTGATCGCGTCATCCGACAGGCCGAGCTCGTGCGCGACCGCGATCGCCGCCGTCGCGTTGGAGACGTTATGCTTGCCGGGCATCGGCAGGCGCAGGCCGGTTATCGTCGCAGTGCCGCGCCCCTTGCGGTCGCGGAACACCACGTCGAATTCCGAGGTCGCGCCCAGCATGCGATGGTTGGTGAAGCGAACATCGGCCTGCGCGTTCTCGCCATAGGTGATGACGCGCCGGTCCTCGATGCGGCCGACCAGCGCCTGCACTTCCGGATGGTCGGTGCACATCACGCCGAAGCCGTAGAACGGCACGTTCTCGACGAACTGACGGAAGGCCTCGCGAACCTTGTCGAAGCTGCCATAGTGGTCGAGATGCTCAGGATCGATATTGGTGACGACGGCGATGTCCGCCGGCAGCTTGAGGAAGGTGCCGTCGCTTTCGTCTGCTTCGACCACCATCCACTCCCCGTCGCCCATCCGCGCGTTGGTGCCATAGGCGTTGATGATGCCGCCGTTGATGACGGTCGGGTCGAGCCCGCCGGCCTCGAGCAGCGTCGCCACCATCGAGGTGGTCGTCGTCTTGCCGTGCGTGCCGCCGATGGCGACCGCCTGGCGGAAACGCATCAGCTCGGCCAGCATCTCGGCCCGGCGCACGATCGGCAAAAGCTTCTCGCGCGCGGCCTTGAGCTCGGGGTTGGATTTCTTGATTGCGGTCGAAACGACGACGACTTCGGCATCGCCGAGATTCTCGGCCTTGTGGCCGACGAAGCATTCGATGCCCTTGTCGCGCAGCCGCTGCACATTGGCGCCGTCGGCCTGGTCGGAACCCTGCACCTTATAGCCGAGATTGTGCAGCACCTCGGCGATGCCGCTCATGCCGATGCCGCCGATGCCGATGAAATGCACAAGGCCGATCGTCTGCGGCATCTTCATGCGCGCGTCCTCCTATAGTCCGAAACCGTTTTGCCGGACGCAATAGCCTCTGTCAGATCGGCGAGCAACCGCGCCGCGTTCGGTTTCCCGGCCGAACGGGCAGCGGCGGCCATGGCGACCAGCCGATCCGGGTCCTGGATCAATGCGCCGACCAGTTGCGCAATCCGTTCGGCCGACAGCGTCGACTGCGGATGGAGCTCGGCGCCGCCGGCGGCGGCAAGGGCCGCCGCATTCGCCGCCTGATCGTGGTCGAGCGCGTGCGGATAAGGAACCAGCAGCGCCGGCCGGCCGATGACCGCGATCTCCGAAACCGTCGAGGCGCCGGAGCGCGACATCACCAGATGCGCCGCCGCCATGCGCGCCGCCATGTCGGTAAAGAAGGGCGAGACCTGGACGTCGACGCCGAGCTCGGCATAAGCCGCCTTCACCCGCGCTACATCCTCCGCGCGCGCCTGTTGCGTGATCACCAGGCGCCTGCGCAGGTCTTGCGGCAACAGCGCGACCGCCGCCGGAACCGCATCGGAAAAGAACTGCGCACCCTGGCTGCCGCCGAACACCAGCAGGCGGAACGGCTCGCCTTCGTTCGATGCCGCATAGGGCGTCTTCGCTGCCTCGAGCACCTGCGGCCTGACCGGATTGCCGGTGGTCACCGTCTTTGCGCCGTCGGCGCTCGCGCCTTCCGGCAGGAAGCCGCCGGCGATAGCGTCGACGCGGCCGGCAAGCGCCTTGTTGGCGCGACCCATGACGGCGTTCTGCTCGTGGATCAGCGTCGGCACCTTGCGCCTTGTCGCAGCATAGAGCGGCGGCAGCGTCGGATAGCCGCCGAAGCCGACGACCGCTTCCGGCTTGATCCGGGCGATGATCCGGCTTGCTTCGCGCACGCCCTGCCAGATCTTCCAGAACGCCGAGACCACGGCGACGGGATTTTTCGAGCCCAGCGTCGCCGACGGGACCGCATGGATGTCGGCGGCGGGAAACTGTCCGGAATAGCGTTCGGCGCGCCGGTCGGTGGCAAGATGCACCTTCCAGCCGCGTTCGATCAGCTCATGCGCGAGCGCCTCGGCCGGAAACAGGTGTCCGCCCGTTCCGCCGGCTGCAAGTAGGATGACACCCTTCGCCATCCCGCCTCATTCCGCCGGGATTGCGCGCTGCGCGAGGACGAAGCCCATCTGCTTGCGCTTTTCCGGACGCTTGCGCGTCAATGCCAGCACCATGCCCATCGAGACGGCGATGGCGATCTGCGAGGACCCGCCATAGGAGATGAAGGGCAGCGTCATGCCCTTGGCGGGCATCAGTTGCAGGTTCACGCACATGTTGATGGCCGACTGCAAGCCGAAGATGGTGACAAGACCGCCCACCGCGTAGCGGGTGAAATCGTCGTGCTCCTTGAGCGCGATGCTCAAGCCGCGCAGCACGATGAAGGCGAAGATCGACATGATGAAGAAGCACATGATCAAGCCGAACTCCTCCCCCGCGACCGAGAACACGAAGTCGGTATGAGCGTCCGGAACAATGCGCTTGACGGTTCCCTCACCCGGTCCGACACCGAACCAACTGCCGTTGATCAGTGCCTCGCGGCCCATATCGACCTGAAACGTATCGCCCTCGCCGGTCAGGAACTTGTTGATGCGCAAGGCAACGTGCGGAAACACCGTATAAGCGGCGAACAGACCACTCGCGCCAGTGATGCCGAGGGCCATGATCCACAGCCACGGCAGGCCGGCCATGAAGAACATGACGCCCCACGTGCCGGTGACCAGCATGGTCTGGCCAAGATCGGGCTGAGCGACCAGAAGAGAAACCACGAGGACCAGAAGCAGGAGGGCGAACAGATTGCCGGGGATGTCGAGCTGGCGCTTATGCTCGGCGAACAGCCAGGCGCAGATGATGACGAAGGCCGGCTTGAGGAACTCGGACGGCTGGATGGACAGGCCGGCGAGCGACACCCAGCGCCTCGCGCCCTTCACCTCGACGCCGACGTAGAGCACCGCCACCATCAGCACCAGCATGACACAGATCAGCACCAGCGACATGCGCCTTATCTGCCGCGCCTGCAGGAAGGAGACCGCCAGCATCACGAGAAGGGCCGGGATGGTGAAGATGATCTGCCTGGTAGCGAAGTGAAAGCTGCTGAGGCCGATGCGTTCGGCCACTGCCGGGCTGGCGGCGAAGGACAACACGATGCCCAGCCCCATCAGCGACAGGAACGCCGCCAGGAACCAGCGATCGATGGTCCACCACCAGGTGGCGACAGGACTTTTGTCGAGACGGCTTTGCATCAACGTGGCCCTCCGATGGGTTTCACACCATCAATAGCAGTCGCAGCTTGCCTGAAGGCTTCGCCGCGAACTTCGAAATTTTTGAACTGGTCGAAACTGGCGCAGGCCGGCGAAAGCAGCACCACCGCCTCGCCGCCGGCGTCGCTCGCCGCGTCATGGGCGGCGTGCTCGACCGCCGCCGCCAGCGTTCCCGATATCTCGTAGGGCACCGCTTCGCCGAGCGTCGCCGCGAAGGCAGGCGCCGCCTCGCCGATCAGATAGGCCTTGGCGATGCGCGGGAAGAAGCCACGCAGCGGCTCGATGCCGCCCTCCTTGGGCAGGCCGCCGGCAATCCAATAGATGCGGCTGGGGAAGCTTGACAGCGCGGGAGCAGCCGCGTCGGCATTGGTCGCCTTGGAATCGTTGACGAAGAGCACATGGCCCTTGCGGCCGACCTGTTCCATGCGGTGCGCCAGCCCGGGAAAGCTTTCGAGCCCTGCCTGGATCTCGCCGAGCTCAAGCCCGACCCTGAGGCAGGCGACGACGGCGGCCAGCGCGTTCTGGGCATTGTGCTGGCCACGCAGCGAGCCGATGCCCTCGAGGAAGGCGACGCGGCTGTAGCGGCCATGCACGGCTTCCATCAGATTGGTGCCGTCGGCGAAATAGCCATCGGTCAAAGGCAGGCGCTTGGAAATGCGGGTGACCTGCCGCCCTGCCCGCTCGAGTCGGTCGGCGATCTGGGCGCCCCAGGAATCGTCGACGCCGACGATCGCGGTGTCCGAGCCGGCGACCAGCCTTTCCTTGATCGAGGCGTAATGCGCCATCGTGCCGTGCCGGTCGAGATGGTCGGGCGTCAGGTTGAGCAGGATGCCGGCGGTCGGGTTGATCGAGGGCGCGAGGTCGATCTGGTAGGACGAGCACTCCACCACATAGTGCCGCTTCGGTTCGGGCGGATCGAGCGTCATGATGGCGCGGCCGATATTGCCGCCCATCTGCGTGTCACGTCCCGCCGACTTCAATATATGCGCCGTCAGCGCCGTCGTCGTCGACTTGCCGTTGGTGCCTGTGATCGCGATGAAGGGTGCTGCTGGCGCGTGGGCGATGCGCTCGCGGCAGAACAGCTCGATATCGCCGATCACCTCGACGCCGGCGCCGCGCGCCAGCTCCACCGTCCAATGCGGCTTCGGATGCGTCAGCGGCACCCCTGGCGACAGAACGAAGGCGGCGAAGCGCGGCCAGTCGGCGGCACGCAGATCGCCCGTCGCGATGCCCGCGGCCGCTGCTCGCGCGACGCTTTCAGGATTGTCGTCCCAGGCCAGCACCTCGGCGCCGCCCGCGATCAGCGCATGCGCGGTGGCGATCCCCGAGCCGCCGAGCCCGAAGAGCGAAACGCGTTTGCCTGAGAAGGAAGCGGCGGGGATCAAGCAGGCTGGTCCTATCTGAGCTTGAGGGTGGAGAGGCCGACCAGCGCCAGGATGACGGCGATGATCCAGAAGCGGATCACCACCTGGCTTTCGGTCCAGCCGAGCTTTTCGAAATGGTGGTGGATCGGCGCCATCAGGAAGACGCGCTTGCCGGTCATCTTGAAGTAGCCGACCTGGATGATGACCGAGAAGATCTCGACCACGAACAGGCCGCCGACGATGACCAGCACGATCTCGTGCTTGGTTGCGACGGCGATGGTGCCGATCAGGCCGCCCATCGCCAGCGAGCCGGTGTCGCCCATGAAGATCGCGGCCGGCGGTGCGTTGAACCAGAGGAAGCCGAGGCCGGCGCCGATCACCGCGCCGAGCACGACGGCGAGCTCGCCGGTGCCGGGAACGAAATGGATCTGCAGATATTCGGCGAAGACCGCGTTGCCCGAGAGATAGGCGATGACGCCGAAAGACGCCGCCGCGATCATGATCGGCACGATCGCCAGGCCGTCGAGGCCGTCGGTCAGGTTCACCGCATTGCCGGCGCCGACGATGACGAAGCAGGAGAACGGTACGAAGAACCAGCCGAGGTTGATCAGGAACTCCTTGGCGAAGGGGAAGGTCAGGGACGACGAGAACGGCGCCTGGCCGTTATGCATGATCACCCAAGCGGCTATTGCCGCAACGACGAATTCGATCGCCAGCCTCGCCTTGCCGGAGAAGCCCAGATGCGACTGCTTGGTGACCTTGAGATAATCGTCATAGAAGCCGATCGAGCCGAAGCCGACGGTGACCAGCAGCACAACCCAGACATAGATCGAGGATAGATTCGCCCATAAAAGCGACGAGCCGATGATGCCGGACAGGATCATCAGCCCGCCCATGGTCGGGGTTCCAGCCTTCTTGAAATGCGTCTGCGGGCCATCGGCGCGGATCGGCTGGCCCTTGCCTTGCCGCAGGCGCAGCGAATTGATGATCGTCGGCCCGAAGATGAAGACGATCAGCGCCGAGGTGATCAGCGCGCCGCCGGTGCGGAAAGTGATGTAGCGGAAGACGTTGAAGAACGAGATCTTGTCCGCGAAATCGACGAGCAGTGTGAACATAGTTCTTCCGTCCCCCGGAGCCCGACCTCAAGTCGGCCTAATGTTTGTGGCTTCCGCCGGAAATTTGCCGAGCAATGCCTCGACCAGCTTTGAAAAGCCGATGCCTTTCGACGACTTGACCATGACCACGTCGCCGGGCCTGAGGGCAGCGATCACGATCGGCTTCAGTTCCTCGACGCCTGCCCGGTACTCGGTCTGGACATCGGCCGGCAAAACCCCGGCCAGCGCCTGCATTTCCGGCCCGCCGAGAAAGACGTTGCGCGTGCCGGTGCCGACAATCAGTTCGGCCAGTGCCGCATGGAGCTTCGCCGAATGGCTGCCAAGCTCCAGCATGTCGCCCAGCACCGCGATGCGGCGCCCCTCGCCCGAGACGGGCGTGGCGTTGAGCAGCGCCATCGCCGCCGCCATCGACGCCGGATTGGCGTTGTAGCTCTCGTCGATCAGCGTGATCGGCCCGTTGGGGTGATGCAGGACATGGCGCCGGCCACGCCCCCGTTCGGCCGACAGGTCGGCAAGCGCCGCCGCAACCTTGTCGAGATCGGCGCCAACGAGCTTGGCAGCACCCAGCACGGCCAACACGTTCTGCACCATATGGCGGCCGGGTGCGCCGACACGCGCCGCAACATTCTGCTTGCCGATTTTGGCGGTGATGTCGGAGTGATCGGCGTAGAGCTCGCAGCCGGTGAGCCGGAACGTCGAACGGGCATTCTCGCCGAAGCCGAAGACGTGCTCGACGCCAGCCTCCTTCGCCATTTTCTCGAGCAGCTTCCAGCGCTGGTCGTCGCGATTGAGCACCGCGGCGCCGCCGGGTTCCAAGCCCTCGAATATCTCCGCCTTCGCCTTGGCGATCTCATCCAGATTCTTGAAGAAACCGAGATGGGCGGCGGCAATCATCGTCACGATGGCGACATGCGGCCTGACCATCCTGACCAGCGGACTGATCTCGCCCGGATGGTTCATGCCGATCTCGAAGACCGCGTAGTCGCAGTCCTGCGGCATGCGGGCGAGCGTCAGCGGCACGCCCCAATGATTGTTGAACGACTGCGCCGAGGCGTGCACCTTGCTGACCGCCGACAACACATGGCGCAGCGCTTCCTTGGTGGTCGTCTTGCCGGCCGAGCCGGTGACCGCGATGATCCTGGCCTTCGAGCGCGCGCGGGCCGCAACGCCGAGCTTCTCGAGGGCCGCAAGCACGTCCTGCACGACGATCATCGGCGCCGTCAGCCGGCCAAGCGAGGGCAGCTTGCCCTCGGCGACGACCAGCACGGCCGCTCCGGCCTTGACCGCAGCTGTCGCGAAATCATGGCCGTCCATCGCCTCGCCCTTGATGGCGAAGAATGCGTTTCCCGGTTCCAGGCTGCGGCTGTCGATCGAAATGCCGGTGATGCCTTCCGGCAGCGAGCCGATCGGCCTGCCTTCCATGGCTTCGACCAGAGCTTCCGACGTCCACAGCAGGTTCATGCGGCGCGCTCCTTGAGCGCATCGCGCACTTCCTCGTGGTCGGAGAAGTGGAAGGTCTGAGCGCCGACGGTCTGGCCTTCCTCATGCCCCTTGCCGGCGACGATGAGCGTATCGCCGGCGCGCAGCATCGCCACCGCCTCATGGATCGCCTTGCGGCGGTCGCCGATCTCGATGGCGTCGGGCGCCGCGGCGAGGATGGCCGCGCGGATGGTCTCGGGCACTTCCGTGCGCGGATTGTCGTCGGTGACGATGACGATATCGGCAAGCCGCGTCGCGATCTCGCCCATGATCGGCCTTTTTCCCCGATCGCGATCGCCGCCGCAACCGAACACCACGATGACGCGGCCCGTGGTGAAAGGCCGGACCGAGGTCAGCACGTTTTCCAGCGCATCGGGCTTGTGCGCGTAGTCGACATAGACAGGAGCGCCGGCGGCGGTGGCGCCGACGAGGTCGAGCCGGCCCGGCGCACCCTTCAATTTTTCCAGGGCGGCCAGGGCTTTATCCACCGGCGTTCCAGTCGCGATGGCAAGCCCGGCGGAGACCAGCGCGTTGGCGATCTGGAAATCGCCGGCCAAAGGCAGGTCGACCTCGTAGAGCACGCCGTCGGCCACGACCTCGGCGCGCTGGCGATGGCGCTCATGCTCGACCCGCTTGAGCGTCAGGAAATCGCCATGGCGGCCGACGGTCAGGACCTTGAGACCCGCCGCCATTGCGGCTTTGATCGTCGGCTCCGACCACGGGTCATCGGCAAAGACGATCGCCGGCGCGCCTTTCGGCAGCAGCGTGTCGAACAGGCGCAGCTTGGCGCGGTGATAATCCTCGACGGTCGGATGGTAGTCCATGTGGTCGCGACCGAGATTGGTGAAGGCGCCGGCCGCGAGCTTCACGCCGTCGAGACGACGCTGGTCGAGGCCGTGGCTCGAGGCTTCCATCGAGGCATGGGTCACGCCGGCATCCGCCAGTTCCTTGAGCAACCGGTGCAGCGCCACCGGGTCGGGCGTGGTCAGCGAGCCATATTCGTTGCGGCCGGGCGCCACGACGCCGGTCGTGCCGATCGAGGCGGCGGCAAACCCCGCCTGCTCCCAGATCTGGCGGGTGAAGGCGGCGACGGATGTCTTGCCGGCGGTGCCGGTGACGGCGACCATGGTCTCAGGCTGGCGGCCGAAGAAGCGGGCGGCGGCGAGCGCCAGCGCATGGCGCGGATCATCGACGGCAAGAACCGGTATCGACAGGCCGGAAACCGCCGCGCCCTTGCCCGTGACGATTGCGGAGGCACCCCGGCTGGCGGCATCGGCGGCATAGGCGGAGCCATCGGCCTTGCTGCCGGCAATCGCAAAGAAGACGACGCCGGTCTTGACCGCGCGGGAATCGGAGGAAAGTCCGGTAACCTCCAGATCGCGGGAAGCTGTTCCCTCGACAGGCAGGATACCGGCTAGATCTTTTAGATGCATTGAGTCCCGTTCACTGCAACAAAATAGCGCGCAGTTGCCGGCGCGCCCCAAGAATCACTGATAGGAAACCAGCGTTGCACCATTTTCATGGCTGAAATCTGGCTTCACGCCAAGCATGGCCGCCGAGCGCCTGATGATATTACCGGCGATAACCCCCGCATTGTTGGCGGCGACGTCGGTCATCCCGGGCTTTTCCGGATGCGGGGCGTCGGCGATCGTGAACACCAGAAATTGCGGATCGTCCATCGGGAAGGCGGCGACGAAGGTGTTGAAATTCAACTCCTTGGAGTAACGGCCGTTGATGACCTTCTCGGCCGTTCCGGTCTTGCCGCCAACGCGGTAGCCGGGAGCCCTGGCGTTTCTGGCCGAGCCCTTCTCGGCATTGAGCGTATAGAGATAGCGCATGCCTTCGACCGTCTTGTCGCTGACCACTTTCTTGGCCACCGCCATCGCCTCCTGTTCGCTGCGGACCAGGAATGTCGGCTGGATCAGATAGCCCTGCATCAGCGCCGCGCAGCCGACGGCGGCTTGCAGCGGCGTCGTCGACACGCCATGGCCGAAGGCGATGGTGAACGAATTGACCTGTTTCCAGACCTTGGGTTCGGTCGGGCGCGCGACCTCCGGCAATTCGGTCTGCATCCTGTCGAGAATGCCGAGGCGGTGCAGGAATTCGCGGTGCCCCTCGATGCCGACGAGCTCTGCCTCCCTGGCTGAGCCGATGTTGGACGAATAGAGGAACACCTCCGGCAGCGACAGCACGCGGTTCTTGCCGTGGAAATCGTGGATGGCCTGGTGGCCGACCCGGATCGGATGCGACGCGTCGAAGCGGCTGTTCATCGTCGCCTTGCCGGAATCGAGCGCCATCGCCGAGGTGAAGCTCTTGAAGGTCGAGCCCATCTCGTAGAGGCCCGCCGACATGCGGTTCAGCCGGTCCTTGTCCTGGGCATTGTACGGATTGTTCGGGTCAAAGTCCGGCACCGAGGCCATCGCCATCACTTCGCCCGTTTTGATGTTCAGCACGACGGCGCCGGCGCCCATGGCGCGATAGCGCTCCAGCCCGGCGGCGATCTCGTCGCGCACCACATGCTGGACGCGCAGATCGATCGAAAGCCTGACCGGCTTGAGGTCCTTGGCGATGGCAAGGCCCGACGCCTGCAGGTCGCTCAGCCCCTGCTCGTCGATATACTTCTCCATGCCGGAGATGCCCTGGTTGTCGATATTGGTCAGGCCGACGATATAGGACGAAGTCTCGCCGCTCGGATAGAAGCGGCGCTTTTCAGTGCGGAAGCCGAGGCCGGGAACGCCCAGCGCCATGATGTCGGCCTGCTGCTTCGGCGTCAGTTGGCGCTGCAGCCAGACGAAGCCGGCGCCGCTCTTGAGCTTGCGGTAGGTCTGCTCGTAGTCGATCTCCGGCAGCACGGTCGACAATTTCTCGATCGCTTCGTCGGCATCGACGATGCGCCGCGGCTCGGCAAACAGCGACGCCGTCTTGATGTCGGTCGCCAGCACTTCGCCGTTACGATCGACGATATCGGGACGCGACGCGGTGACCCTGCTCTGCGGGCCGTCGGACAGGTCCGGATTCTGCAGGCCGAGATAGACAAGCCTGCCGGCAATCGTCGAATAGAGGGTGAAGAACACCGCCATCGTCATGACGATGCGGGTCCTGGCCTTGCCGCCCGTCGCCTTGCGCGCCGCGTCGACGACGATCGAGCCGTCCTCGGCGGCCTTCTTCCGGCGCTTCAGCAGCTCACCGATCCTTGGAAGCCCGCCGATCATTGCACCGTGCTCCCCGTGACGACCGGATCCTTGTCGTCCGCTGGTCCATTGGCGGAACTGTCGGCCATGCCGCCAAGCCGCTGCGAGGAGAGGTCCTCAATGGTCACCGGTTTCACCGGAATGTCGTCAAGGCCACCGATCTGGCGGGCGCCGACCGGTTCGAGCCCGAGCTGGCTCTTGTAGATGTCGGCAAGCTTCTGCAGCCGCGACGGCTGGGTGAGCAGGCTCCAATCCGCCTTGAGGAGATCGATCGTGTCTTCCTCGTAGCGGATCTGCGCCTGGATCTTCTGCACGGCCGCCAGTTGCTCCTCGGCCTCGCGCTTGGTCTTGTAGGTCAGGGCCGCGGCCGAGACCATGACGGCGATCAGGACTATGTCGCTGGTACGAAACACGTGCTCACCTCTCTCCCGGCCGTTCGACGGCGGGAAGCTTTGGAAGGCCGAAAATCGAAAAATCGCCCGCACGCGCCGGGGCATCTGTGCGGATCGCAGCGCGCAGCCTGGCCGAGCGCGCTCGCGGGTTGGCCGCTCTCTCGGCCTCCCCCGGCGTCACGCCGCCGCCAGCTTTACGGAAAGTCGCGGCGCGCTGCGGGGCGTCGGGCATGTGTCGCGAGCCGCTGGCGGCTTCGGAACGATCGGCGATGAAGCGCTTGACGATGCGGTCTTCCAGGGAGTGGAAGGTCACCACGGCAAGCCGGCCACCGGGCTTCAGCGCCCGCTCGGCCGCCAGCAGCGCCCTTGCAAGCTCGCCAAGCTCGTCATTGACGAAGATGCGCAACGCCTGGAAGACGCGCGTGGCAGGATGGATCTTGTCCTTGGGTCCGCGTCCGACATGCGTTTCGATGGCGTCGGCGAGATCGAGCGTGCGCTCGAACGGTTTCTTCTCGCGCCGGCTCTCGATCATGCGCGCGATGCGCCCTGCATGGCGCTCCTCGCCGAGAAAGCCGAAGATGCGGGCAAGGTCGCCGGCCTTGAAGGTGTTGACGACGTCGGCGGCGGAAAGCCCCGACTGCGCCATGCGCATGTCGAGCGGCCCATCGGCGCGAAAGGAAAAGCCGCGCTCCGCCTGGTCGAGCTGCATGGAGGAAACACCGATGTCGAGCACCACGCCGTCGGCGCCCTCGACATGTTCGTCCAGCGTCGAGAACGGCGCCTGGACAAGCCTCAGCCGGCCGCCGGCCAGCCGCTCCAGCGCCCTGCCCGCCGCAATCGCGTCCGGGTCGCGGTCGATGGCAATGACGGAGGCGCCGCGATCGAGGATGGCGCTGGTGTAGCCGCCGGCACCGAATGTCCCGTCGACGATCGTCTCGCCGGCCTTCGGCGCAAGCGCGTCGAGCACCTCGGCAAGGAGGACCGGAATGTGGCGGGCCGGTCCGCCAACGGCGTGAGGATCATCGCCGTGGCCAGCCATCATTCCGATCGCTCCTCGGGCTTCGTCCCCTGCCGAAGCTGCAAAAGCCTGGCGCGCGCCTGCGCACCATAGGCGGAAAGCCGTCCCGGCTCCCAAACTTGAAAGAAATTGCCGCGGCCGACAAAGGCCACCTCGTTCGAGATGCCCGTATGCTCGCGGATGAAGTCGCTCATGGTGATGCGGCCATCCTGATCGAGCTTCAGGAACGTCCCGTCGCCGTGGCAGAAGAACGACATGTCGTCCGCCGTCTGCAGAAAGGGATCCTCCAGCGCGATCCGCTGCTCGTAGCGGTCGAGCAGGTCGAGTCCGCCGACATCCATGGCCGGCAGGTCCAGGCAGCGCAGCGCGTAAAGCTCCGAATAACCGCGTTTCTGAACCACCGCACGGAAATGCGCCGGAACGGAGACCCGCCCCTTCGCATCGATCCTGTTCACCGCGTTTGACAGAAATCGGTCCAATGAACGCTACAGCCGCTTCCGCCGCCGCACCCCTTCCCATGTTGTTCTCCGCGCCCTCACCGCACTCGCGGCAAATCGCTTCATTCACCGGGGCGAAAACCGGCAAACGCGCAGCCGCCGCGGCTGCCCGATTGGCGTACGCTTCACCCTGACGCGGAACGAAAGCTTGATGATGTAAACGGGATATCATGGGGTATTATGGGCGTCAACGGGAACAGGCATCACAAACACGCGCATCACAACCACAAAGCGCAGGCTGAAGGCACGTCTCGTCTTTATCGTCCATTAAGCCTAACGAAGCGTTTAGAGCCCTCTGGCCCAAAAGGACGCTGCTTGCCGCAAACAGCCGGCACGCATAGCGTCGCGGGCAATTTCTATTCAGCCGAAGGAATGAAGCCTGATGTCCGAGAAAGCGAAGTCCCGCGCCGCGGCGCTTGCCCATTTGCGCAGCCGCGATTTCGCCAAGGGCGACCCGATCCCTCTGCCGCTCACCATGGCATCGATCTTCCACACGCCGGGCGCAGAGGTCGGCTTCGATCAGTATGGCCGCTACGACAATCCGACTTGGCGCGCCGTCGAGCACGCGCTTGGCCACCTCGAAGGCGCGCAGTGCGTCGCCTTCCCGTCCGGAATGGGCGCAATCTCGTCGGTGTTTTTCGCGCTGCTGAAAGCAGGCGACCGCGTGCTTCTGCCGTCAGACGGCTATCACGCCACGCGCGCCATGGCCGAGCGCTTCCTCATTCCCCTCGGCATTGCCTGCGACACCAGGCCGACGCCAACCTTCCTCGATGGTGGCTTCGACGGTTACCGGCTGGTTTTTGCCGAGACGCCGTCCAATCCCCGGTTGGACATCTGCGACATCACGGCGGTGGCTGAAGCCGTCCACAGGCATGATGGGCTGCTGGTCGTCGACAACACGACGATGACGCCCTTCGGCCAGCGTCCGCTCGACTTCGGCGCCGACATCGTCGTCTCCGCCGACACCAAGGCGGTGAACGGTCACTCCGACGTGCTCTTCGGCCATGTCGCGAGCTGCGATGCCGACCTCATCGCCAAGGTGACCGACTGGCGCGGCCTGGTCGGCGGCATTCCCGGCCCCTTCGAGGCCTGGCTTGTGCATCGCGGGCTGGAAACGCTGGAGGTGCGTTTCGACCGGATGTGTTCCACGGCCGAAACCATCGCGCGGCGGCTGAAGGATCACCGCGCGGTCAGCGGCCTGCGCTATCCCGGCCTCGAGGGCGATGCCTCGCACAATCTGGCGCGCGCCCAGATGGATCGCTTCGGCTTCCTGATCTCGTTCGAACTGACTTCGGAACAGAATGCCGAGGCGTTCATCGACAATTGCGCGCTGATTGAATCGGCGACTTCCTTCGGTGGCGTGCACACGTCGGCCGAACGGCGCTCGAAGCGCGGCGACGCCGTGCCGCCCGGCTTCGTGCGCCTGTCGATCGGCTGCGAGCCGGTCGAGGAGCTTTGGCAGGCGATCGAGGCGTCGCTGGACAAAGTCGCCAGTTGAGTGGCCAATAAATGTCGCCCAAAAGTGCGGGCAGCGGTTCTGGGACAACGACACGCATCAAAACAAAGACTTAAAGCGCGTCGGCTGAATCAGTTTCAGCGCGACGCGCTTTAGGATCCCATATCCTCTGTCTCGATCCTTCGCCGGCCATGCAGCACGCGCAGGATTTCGATTGCATCGTCGCCAATTCGATAGAACGTAAGGTACTCCCCGACAACAAGGTGGCGAATGCCCGGCAGGATGTCGTCGCGCGGTGCGCCTGATCGGGGATGGAAGGTTAGCAAGTCCCATCGCCGCTGAAGAGTTTCCACAAAACGGATTGCGGCATTTGGATTGTAGGCGGCGATATAGTCGCCGTTAGCTTCGAGGTCGACCAGTGCCTGTGGAAGCAGGCGGTACTTCACTCGTCAGCGCCTTTGGCTTCCGCCATCTTCGAATATCTGGCGCGCAATCGCTCCATTAAGGGGGGACCGTCCAGCGCCGGTCCGCTATCGATCCCCTCCTGCACCAATTCCCGCAACTCCTCGACGGTGTAGCCGAGCAGATCGCGACGCTCCTTCCACTGCCTGAGCGCATCGCGGATCACTTCGCTCGCGGAAGCATACTCTCCGGCGGCGACGACATCGTCGACAGCCTGCGCCAGTTCCGGCGAAAGCGTGATGCTGCGTTTATCGACCTGGCCCATGACGTGCTCCTGTCCTTTCTTGGAAGGTACGATTTAATCGCACCACCTTCAAGGAAAGGATTAGCGGGGTTCAAGCAGCCGTCGCGCCATCACTTGAAAAGCACACCCATCGGCGCAACCTTTTGATTTATATCGCCATCGCCGCAGGGAGAAAAATTGCCAGCTGGCCTGTAAGCCGGGTTCTGTATGGCCCTCGCCTCGCGGCGAGAACGTGGCGGCCATTCATCTTGGGCGCATGTTGCCACGCGCCTCACGCAACCTACCCGGACGGTGGGCCGGAAACAGCCCTCGAAGGTTTCCCCTCGCACCGCCCCTATTCGGTTTTGCTCCCGGTGGGGTTTGCCCTGCCGCTCCTGTTGCCAGTCGCGCGGTGGGCTCTTACCCCACCCTTTCACCCTTGCCGCGGCAATGCCGCGGCGGTTTGCTTTCTGTGGCACTTTCCCTGGGGTCACCCCCGCCGGCCGTTAGCCGGCACCGTGTCTCCATGGAGCCCGGACTTTCCTCACCCGCAACCTTTCGGTTCTCGCGGGTGCGGCCGCCCGGCCAGCTGGCAAGCGCGTATAAAGGGATTCCCGCCTGAAAACGCAAACGAAAAAGCGCCCCGTCCCAAATGCGCGGCGGTTTGGGGCAACGACGTGCATAAAGCGCGCGTTGCCAAATCCGCCGCGCTGCATAGCGTCAGGCCGGCGAGCCCAGCGCCACCATCTGCACCTTCACCTTGCTGCAATAGGCGGCGGAGACCGGGTTCATCCGCGTCGCTCCATGGCCGGCATTGTATTTCAGGATCGTGCCGCAGGTGGTGCCGCCGCCAAGGTCCCGCGCCATGGCGAGGTACTTCATGCCGTATTTGATGTTGGTGTCGGGATCGAACAATCCCTTGGCCGAACCGGTATAACCCATCATGCGGGCCGTCGCCGGCTTGATCTGCATCAGGCCGATCTCGCCGGCGCCGCCGACCATGTTCGGCCGATAGTTGCTTTCGATCTTGATGACGGCCTTGGCCAGCGACACCGGCACGCCATAGCTCGCGGCATAGCGGGCGATGATCGCCGAATACTGGCCGTCGCCGGTGGCAGCGGGCGTCGCCACGGCGATCTTGCCGGGTTGAATCGAGGCCGTCGTGGTGAGATCGACAGCCTTTCTGCCGCGCTTGGCGCGTTTGGCCGTCGATTTTGTCACCCGGGTTGCGGCGGCCTTCTGAAACCTTGCCGGAGCAGCCCGCGCGGTTTTTGCCGTCTTGGTGCTCGAGGCTGCCTTTGGCGTTACGGCTGCAAGGCCGTTGTCCGCCCTGGGGCTCAGCGGGGCACTGTTGGCCTGGTTGAAGGCAAAACTTATCACTCCGGCAGCAACGGCTGCCGCTACAACGGTCAATTTTTGCATGTAGTCCTGTTCTGTTAGAGCTGCACGAAGAACTTCGCACAGTTAGGTCAACTCAACATCGGGTGCCTTGGGGGATAGACGCCCGACAACTTGCGGAAGGGGCATTTGCAGGCGGAATTGGCGGCAATGAAGGCGGCGCAATTCACTTTGAGTGACAGACTGTAATTTAAGGGTCCCGGCGCAACTATTTGACGGGAGTTGCCTTTACGGAAGCCAGGAGCCTCTGCAGCGTGCGGATCGTCGAATTGTCCGCCACGCCGTCGACCAGCCGCCGGCGGAAATGTAACTGGAAGGCCGCCACCACGATTTCCGTCTGCCGATCATAGACACCCGATATCTCGACACCATAGCCATAGAGCGCCAGCATCGATTGCAGTGCTTCAACGTCGGCGCCGGCATCGCCGGCCTTCAGCGCAGCGCCCGCCTTTATCGGCGCCGCCGGCACGAGATGTCCGATACCGGCCGCGAACAGTGCCTTCCAGGGGAATTTCTCGCCTGGATCGACCTTGCGGCCCGGCGCCACGTCCGAATGGGCGAGCACCCTTGCCGCGGGAATGGAATGGCGTTCCGCGATACCCGCGCACAACTCGATCACGGCGCCGATCTGCCGCCGCGGGAAGGCCTTGTAGCCCAGCGTGTGGCCGGGATTGACGATCTCGATGCCGACCGAGCAGGAGTTGATATCGGTTCGCCCGAGCCAGGAACTCTGGCCGGCATGCCAGGCGCGATCGCTCTCGCGCACCATTTGCACGATACGACCGTCCTCATGAACGAGGTAGTGCGAGGACACCTCGCTCGCTGGGTCGCACAGCCACGCCTCGGCACCGGCGCCGCTTGCCATGCCGGTATAGTGCAGCACGATCATGTCGGGCCGAAGCGTCTCGCGGCGCGGGCCGAAATTGGGCGAGACCCGAACCTCCGCCTCTGGATGGTCGGGCGGAAAACCGCTCATGCGTGCCTGAGGCCCCGCTCGATCATCTCATAGGCGGCGTTGATCGCGGCGACCCTGGTCGTGGCGATCTTAATGAATTCCTGCGGCAAGCCGCGCGCGATCAGCCGGTCGGGATGATTGTCCGAGATCAGCTTGCGATAGCGTTTCCTAATCTCCTCGAACGGCCTGCCCCGCTCGATCCCCAGGACGACATAGGGATCGGCGGCGCCAAGATCGACGTGCCTGGACAGGATCGCCTCGTAATGCGCCTCGTCGATCTGAAAAATCTCCGCGATCCGATGCAGGAATTGCCCTTCCTGCTCGTGGATGAGGCCATCCGCCTTGGCGATGTGGAACAAACCGTCGAGTATATCCTCCAGCATCACGCAGTTGGCGTGGCCGGAGCCGCAGAGCTGCGCCATGCGCTGGGCATAGGTCTCGAAACCGGCGACGTCCTGCTTAGCGATATCGTAAAGCCGCGCCACGTTGCGTGTCTCGCTCGGCGGAACCTCGAAGATTTCCTGAAAAGCACGCACCTCGTCCTGCGTAACGATGCCGTCGGCCTTGGCCATCTTGGCGGAGAGCGCGATCATGGCCACCGAGAAGGCGACGCGCCGGCGCAGGTCCGGGTCGCCGGAAAACACGGTGCGCACGGCTTCCACGACATCCCCGACCCCCGAGGACGCCGACGACGAAACACGAGCGATGAAGTCGCCAAGGCGGTCCCAAATCGACATGCCGGCTTCATAGAGCGAACCGGGCGGTTCTATCAAGCCTGGACAATGCCGCAGGTGATGTGCGACCTTCGGGATCGGTGGAGCAAAAAAGAAGGCCGGCATTGCCGGCCTTCTTGAATCTATTGGTCGGCTCTTACTGCGCAGGCGCAGCAGGAGCCGGATTTGTTGCCGGAGCCGGTTCAGCGGGCTTCGAAGCGTCGGGCGAAGCAGGCTTCATCGGCTGCTCGTTGGCCGGCGGATTGGTGCTCTGGGTGGTGGTCTTGTCGGTGCCACTGTCGCTGCAAGCCGCGACCCCCAGCAGGGCGAGCGCCGAAACAGACGCCAAGATGAGCTTCTTCATGGTATCTCTCCTTCAACAGACGCTCACGTTTCGGTGAGCGGTCGCAGGGGAAATGCATCAGCAGGCTCGCCGGTTTCGTAACGTTGCATTTCGATATGTAACATCAACTTGCAATTGCTGGCGGGGAAATCCCGAACTAACAGAACATGCGCACGAAGACATGAGTGGACAAGCAGAATGCCGGCAACCGCGGAAACACGGAAATGGGATTTTTGGATCGACCGCGGCGGCACTTTCACCGACATCATCGGCCGTGATCCGCAAGGCCGGCTGCACCCTCGAAAACTCCTGTCCGAGAATCCCGAGGCTTATGCGGACGCAGCCATCCAGGGCATCCGCGACCTGTTGGGTCTGAAGGCCGGCGCCGCCATTTCCGCCGACGCGATCGGCGACGTCAAAATGGGCACGACCGTTGCCACCAATGCGCTGCTCGAGCGCAAGGGCGACCGCGTGCTGCTGCTCATCAGCAAGGGTTTTCGCGATGCATTGCGCATCGCCTACCAGGCGCGGCCGGATATCTTCGCCAAGGAGATCATCCTGCCCGAGCAGCTCTACGAGCGGGTGATCGAGGTCGATGAACGCGTGCGCGCCGATGGCTGCGTCGAGCGCCTGCTCGACATCGCCGCCTGCCGCCCGGCGATCGAGCAGGCCAGGGCCGATGGCATCGACGCGGTCGCCATTGTCTTCATGCATGCCTGGAAATACCCGGACCACGAGAAAGCCGTGGCAAAAGTCTGCCGCAAGATCGGCTTCAGCCAGATTTCGGTCTCCCACGAGGTCTCGCCGCTGATCAAGCTGGTCGGCCGCGGCGACACCACCGTGGTCGATGCCTACCTGTCGCCGATCCTCTCGCGCTATGTGCAGCGTGTGGCGGAAGAGCTGGGCGCCGGCCCGCGGCTGATGTTCATGATGTCGTCGGGCGGCCTCACCGCCGCCGACATGTTCCAGGGCAAGGACGCGCTGCTGTCCGGCCCGGCCGGCGGCGTCGTCGGCATGGTCGAGACGGCGAAACTCGCCGGCTTCGAAAAAGTCATCGGCTTCGATATGGGCGGCACCTCGACCGACGTTGCCCATCATGACGGCGAATATGAGCGCGCCTTCGACACCGAGGTCGCCGGCGTGCGCATCCGCGCGCCGATGATGCGCATCCACACGGTCGCCGCCGGCGGCGGCTCGATCCTGCATTACGAGGCGGGACGCTTCCGCGTCGGCCCTGATTCGGCCGGCGCCAATCCCGGCCCCGCCGCCTACCGGCGCGGCGGCCCGCTCGCCGTCACCGACGCCAATGTCATGCTCGGCAAATTGCAGCCCGATTTCTTCCCGGCGATCTTCGGCGCCGGCCAGGACCAGCCGCTCGACGCCGGCGCGGTTCGCGAGAAATTCACGGCACTTGCCGCCCAGATCGGCGACGGCCGTTCGCCCGAGGCGGTCGCCGAAGGCTTTGTCACCATCGCCGTCGAGAACATGGCCAACGCCATCAAGAAGATCTCGGTGCAGCGCGGCTATGATGTCACGGAATATCTCTTGAACTGTTTCGGCGGCGCCGGCGGCCAGCACGCCTGCCTAGTCGCCGACGCGCTCGGCATGGAAGCGGTGCTGATCCATCCCTTTTCCGGCCTGCTTTCCGCTTACGGGATCGGCCTCTCGTCGGTCTTCGCCTCGCGCCAGCAGGGCCTGCTGCAGCCGCTTTCCGAGGAATCCCGATCCGCGGTCGAGGCGCTCATCGCGGCCTTGCGCAGCGAGGTCGTCGCCGAACTCGGTGAACAGGGTATTGCCGAGGAAGCGCTTTCAACGAGGCCCGTGCTGCATGTCCGCTACGACGGCACCGACACGGCACTGCCAGTGAATTTCGAGCATGGCTCGATCTTCCGCGCCAGAAGCGATTTCGAGGCCGCGCACAGGGCGCAGTTCGGATTCGTCTATGACGACAAGCCGATCGTCGTAGAAACCGTCGCCGTCGAAGGCATGGAGGCCGCTCGACAGGACAAGGCTGAAACCTCCGCCCCTGACGGAGCGGCAGGAGTCGAGCCCAAGCCTTCGGAAAGCCGGCGCATCTATACCGAGGGCCGCTGGCACGAGGCCGACGTCTATCGCCGTGAGAACCTGAAGCCGTCCAACACGGTCGCCGGCCCCGCGCTGATCATCGAGCCGAACCAGACCATCGTCGTCGAGCCAGGCTGGCGCGCCGAAATCACCGGTCTCAACCACGTCGTGATCCGCCGCACGGAGCGGAAAGTGCGTGCCGCGGCGCTCGGCACCGAGGCCGATCCTGTGATGCTGGAGGTGTTCAACAACCTCTTCATGTCGATCGCCGAGCAGATGGGCGTGACGCTGCAGAACACCGCCTATTCGGTGAACATCAAGGAGCGGCTCGATTTCTCCTGCGCCGTGTTCGACCGCCATGGCGCGCTGGTCGCCAATGCGCCGCACATGCCGGTGCATCTGGGCTCCATGGACCGTTCCGTCGAAACCGTCATCCGCCTGAATTCCGGCGACATCCATCCCGGCGACGTCTTCGCGCTCAACGCGCCCTATAATGGCGGCACGCATCTGCCCGACATCACGGTGGTGACGCCTGTCTTCGACGATGCGCGCAAGGAGATCCTGTTCTGGGCGGCCTCGCGCGGGCACCACGCCGATGTCGGCGGCACCGCGCCGGGCTCGATGACGCCGCTGGCGACAACAGTAGATGAGGAAGGCGTGCTGTTCGACAATTTCCGCATCGTCGATCTCGGCCGCTTCCGCGAGAAGGAGCTGGAGACGCTGCTGACCGATCACCCCTACCCCGCGCGCAATCCCGCCCAGAACATCGCCGACCTCAAGGCGCAGATCGCCGCCAACGAAAAGGGTGTGGCGGAACTGCGCAAGATGGTCGCGCATTTCGGCCTCGATGTCGTCGAGGCCTATATGGGCCACGTCCAGGACAATGCCGACGAGAGCGTGCGCCGCGTGATCGAGCGGCTTCCCGACAGCGCGGCCTACGAATATCCGACCGATACCGGCCAGGTGATCAGGGTAAAGATCACCGTCGACCGGCAAAAGCGCGAGGCGACCGTCGATTTCACCGGCACCTCGCCTGTCATGAAGAACAATTTCAACGCGCCGGAGCCGGTCGCCCGCGCCGCCGTGCTTTATGCCTTCCGCGTCATGGTCGAGGACATGATCCCGATGAATGCCGGGTGCCTCAGGCCGATCAACATCGTCATCCCCGACGGCTCGATGCTGAAGCCCGCCTACCCTGCCGCCGTCGTCGCGGGTAATGTCGAGACCTCGCAGCATGTCACCAACGCGCTGTTCGGCGCGATGGGCGCCATGGCAAACGCGCAAGGCACGATGAACAACCTCACCTTCGGCAACAAGAAATACCAGTATTACGAGACGATCTGCTCCGGCTCGCCGGCCGGACGGATGAATTCGGGACGCGGCTTTGCCGGCACCTCCGGCGTTCACACCCACATGACCAACTCGCGCCTCACCGACCCCGAGGTGCTGGAACTGCGCTTCCCCGTTGTATTGGAAGACTTCCACATCCGTGAAAACTCCGGCGGCAAGGGCAAGTGGAATGCCGGCGACGGCACCAGGCGCACCATCCGCTTCCTCGAAAAGATGGAATGCGCGATCCTGTCCTCGCACCGCAACCGACCGCCCCAAGGCCTCGAAGGCGGCGGCGATGGCGAGGCCGGCTCGACCAAGGTCAGGCGCAAGGACGGTTCGGTCGACGTCCTCAAGGCCTGCGACCAGACTACGCTCGATGCCGGCGAAGCCGTCATCGTCACCACGCCGACACCGGGGGCGTTCGGAAGCGCGTAAGAATTCGTGACAACCTGCCGTCAACAGGCTGTCACCTGCCTGTCATGACGCTGCGCTACCCGCTTGCGCCAACGCAAACGGGGAATCACCTTTCCATGTCGGACGTATCCGGAGAACTCGTTTATCGTCGAGGCAAGGAAGTCGGAAAGGCCGTCTACCAGAACCGCGCATTGTCGAAGGACGGCATCTCCGAGCGGCTCTTCGCCTTCCTGTTCTCCGGTCTGGTCTATCCGCAGATCTGGGAAGACCCGGATGTCGACATGGAGGCCATGCAGCTCGGCGCCGGTCATCGCGTCGTCACGATCGCCTCGGGCGGCTGCAACATTCTGGCCTACCTGACCCGCTCCCCGGCCAGGATCGACGCCGTCGATCTCAACGCCGCGCACATCGCGCTCAACCGCATGAAGCTGGAAGCGGTGCGCCATCTGCCGTCGCAAGGCGACCTCTTCCGCTTCTTCGGCGCCGCCGATACCAGCCACAATTCCGATGCCTATGATCGCTTCATCGCGCCGCATCTCGATGCGGTCAGCCGCCACTACTGGGAGCGCCGCAACTGGCGCGGCCGCCGCCGCATCTCGGTCTTCGACGGCAACTTCTACCAGACCGGTCTGCTCGGGCTCTTCATCGCCATGGGCCATCGCGTCGGCAAGCTGTTTGGTGTCGACCCGGCCGGCATCATGAAGGCGCAGAATATCGGCGAGCAGCGCCGCTTCTTCAACGAGGAGCTGGCGCCCGTCTTCGACAAGAAGCTGCTGCGCTGGGCGACCTCGCGCAAGGCTTCGCTCTTCGGCCTCGGCATCCCGCCGGCGCAGTACGACTCGCTGATCACCTCCGGCGACGGCTCGATGGCGAGCGTCTTGAAGGCTCGGCTCGAAAAGCTCGCCTGCGATTTCCCGCTGAAGAACAACTACTTCGCCTGGCAGGCCTTTGCCCGCCGCTATCCGCAGCCTGGCGAGGCGGCGCTGCCTGCCTATCTGGAACAGCGCAATTACAAGACGATCCGCGACAACATCGATCGCGTCGCCATCCATCACGCCAACCTGATCAAGTTCCTGGCCGCCAAGGACGCCGGCAGCGTCGATCGCTTCGTCCTGCTCGACGCGCAGGACTGGATGACCGACGACCTGCTCAACGCGCTGTGGACCGAGATCACCCGTACCGCTTCGGTTGGCGCCCGTGTCATCTTTCGCACCGCGGCAGAACCCAGCCTGCTGCCTGGCCGCGTTTCCGGCTCGCTGCTCGACCAATGGACCTACGAGGCCGACGCCTCGCGCGAATTCTCGGCAAAAGACCGCTCGGCGATCTATGGCGGCTTTCACCTTTACGTGAAGCGCGCCGCATGAGCACGGCGGAGCTGCCGGCCAGCCATGCCGAACTGATGGACGGCGTCTACCGCTGGCAGCGCCACATCTACGACCTGACCCGCAAATACTACCTGCTCGGCCGCGACCGGCTGATCGACGGGTTGGACGTGCCGCAAGGCGGCGCCGTGCTGGAGCTCGGCTGCGGCACTGGTCGCAATATCGTGCTTGCCGCCCGCCGCTATCCCGACGCTCGCTTCTTCGGCCTCGATATTTCGGCCGAGATGTTGGAGACAGCCAATGCCGCCATCGCTCGCGAAGGTTTCTCCGGCAAGGTCAAACTGGCGCGCGGCGACGCCACCGATTTCGACGCCAAGGCGTTGTTCGGCGTCGAGCATTTCGACCGCGTCTTCGTGTCCTATTCGCTGTCGATGATCCCCGGCTGGGAAAAGACCGTAACTGCGGCGCTTGCCGTGCTCGCCCCTGGCGGCTCGCTGCACGTCGTCGATTTTGGCCAGCAGGAGGGCCTGCCGCACTGGTTCCGAACGATGCTGCGCGGCTGGCTGCGGAAATTCCATGTCGAGCCGCGCGCCTCGCTGCGCGACGTGCTTGAATCGGAATCCGAACGCGCCGACGCAACCTTCCGTTTCAGAACGCTTTATCGCGACTATGCTTGGCTCGGCGTGATCAAGATCGCCATCTAATTTCGCAACTCGATGCCACTGGCACGCCGGCAGGCGCGGCCAACAGCAGCGCAATTGCAACATGGCCCAAGGAGTGGTACATTATCCCCTCCTGGAAGCATGCGATGATCGTTGGATTTAGAGATGGATGGCTGCGGACCTTCTTCGTGGATGATATCCACTCCCGCAACATTCCGTCCGATCTCGAAAGCCGCTTGTTTCGCAAGCTCCAGATGATCGACGACGCTGCGACCGATCAGGATTTGCGCGTGCCGCCCAGCAATCATTTCGAAAAGTTGCGCGGCAGTCTCGAAGGCTTCCGTTCCATACGCGTCAACAAGCAATGGCGGTTGGTTTTCCGCTGGGATGGCGGTCGGGGTGAGGCGTCGGACATCTACCTGGACGACCACAGCTATAAGTGAGGTGAGACATGTTGATGACCGCACGCAAGCCGGCAACGGTTGGCGAAATTCTTACGGAAGAGTTCATGCACCCGCTCGGCTTGACGCAAGCCGCTCTGGCCGAGGCAATGGGCGTCCCGCGCAAGCATGTGAACGAATTGTGCAACGATCGCCGCAACGTTACCGCAGCGACCGCGCTCATATTGGCGCGGGTGTTCGGCAATAGCCCGGATTTCTGGCTGAATGTCCAACGCCGCAACGACCTTTGGCAGGTCATGAACTCGCCTGACGAGCGGGCGCGTGTCGATCGTGCTAAGCCCTTGCCGACAGCCGCATAGGCACGCTTGCACAAATACGGATCAGTGCAGCGCCTTCACCAGCGCTCCCACCATGGTCTGCGGCCGGTAGCCCAGCTTGGCCGGCGTCAGCCCAAGCCGCACCACCACCAGTTGCTCCGACGCAATGATGGCCACCGTCTGGCCGTCATGGCCTTCCATCCAAACTGTGTCCTTGGGCAGGCCGGCTGCGGCGCCCGCACCGGGATTTTCCTCATCGCCCGGTCCTTCGATCCAGAGCTGGCCTTTGCCGTAGACCTTCGAGGCCGGCGCCGGCTCGCGCATCCAGTCGACGAAACCGGCAGGCAGGATCTGGTTGCCGTTCCAAACGCCGCCCTGCAACAGGAACTGGCCGAAACGCGCCCAGTCATGGGCCGTGGCATAGAGATAGGACGAGCCGACGAAGGTGCCCTGCTCGTCGGTCTCGAGCACCGCGCTCTTCATGCCGAGCGGCTCGAACAGCGCCGTGCGCGGCCAGGCCAGCGCCTTGGCCTTGTCGCCGATCGCGTCCTGCCACAGTCGCGACAGCATCACCGCCGTGCCGCTCGAATAGGAAAACACCTTTCCGACCTCGCCGGTCAGCGGCTGGGCCTCGGCGAAACCGGCCATGTCCGGCTCGAGATAGAGCATGCGCGTCACGTCGGCGACATCGCCATAATCCTCGTTGAATGCCAGCCCGCTCGACATCGCCATCATGTCGGCAAGGCTGATGGCGGCGCGGCCGTCGGCCTTCCAAGGCGCGAAAAGACCCTTGTTAGCGAGGGCGAGTTTGCCATCCTTGATCAGCGTGCCGACGATGGCGGCGTTCACCGTCTTGGTCATGGACCAGCCGAGCAACGGCGTCTTGGCCGAGAAGCCGTCGCCATAACGCTCGGCGACGACGCGGCCGTTCTTCACCACCACGATGGCGCGCATGCCGGGTCCGGCCATGGCCAAGTCGTCGACGATTTTCGCGACCTCGGGATTTTGTGACGCATCCACGCGCTCGCCATCGGGCCAAAGCGCGTCTGCCTGCGCCGGTGCGGAAGCTGCCGCGCGCAGCGACGTCTGTCGCGCCTTCCCGGTGTCACCGTCGGGAACCGAGGCACAGCCGACGCCGTCGCGTTCCACCGCGACGCTCTTGCCCAGCACCCACAGCAGGCCGGCGGAGACAAGTCCCCTTTCCTTGTCGACGGAGATTTTCATCAGCCTGAGCAGCGGATGGCCCGGCGCCTGCACGTCGACGGCCAGCACTTCGTTGGCGTCACGGCCGGCGATGAAGACATTCGAGCAAACGATCTTGGCCGAATAGCCGGCGCCAACCCGGATCAGTTCCGGCGGCGCGAAATAGAGCCAGGCGAAGAGCGCCGCCACCGCCAGGATCACAAGGCCAAGCAGCCATTTGATCAACTTCGCGACAGCCCGCATCTTTTCCACCCTTTGGATTCGCCGGCTCGATTTATGTCATCGATTTGCCGCCATTGCTTCCGCAAAATCATCGGTGTCGTCGAAGCGTCGTCAATGGATTATCAACCATGTTCGGCGATCAACTTGTCCATGTCGCCCAAAAGTGCGCAGTGGTTTTGGGGGAACGACATGGACAGATAAAAGAGGCGGACGATATCGTGGGGCGATCGTCCGGCAGGGGGACGCGAGGTTAGCGACCACCATCGGTAAAGGACCCATCAGCGGCCGGCTGAACCCGGCTCGGGGAATATCATGCGCCGTCTTGCGGCCATCCTGATGCTGACGCTGCTCTGCGCCTGCTCAACCGTCGACCTTTCGCCGTTGTCACCGTCCTCGCAGACGGTCACCGTGCGCGCGCCCAAATTCGAGGACTCCAAGCCGCATGAGTGGGACAGCGGCGCGCCATGGACCTACGCCATCCACGGCACCGATGTCTCCAAATACCAGACCTCGGTCGACTGGCCCACCGCCAGGGCCAGCGGCATCTCCTTCGCCTTCATCAAGGCGACCGAAGGCGGCGACCGCTTCGACGAGAATTTCAACGAGCACTGGGCACGCACCAGGGCAGCCGGAATCCCGCGCGCGGCCTATCATTTCTTCTATTTCTGCACGCCGGCGGAAGCCCAGGCGCGCTGGTTCATCGCCAATGTCCCAAATGACCCGTCAGCCATGCCGCCGGTGCTCGACATGGAATGGAACCCGAAATCGCCGACCTGCAGGCTGCGCCCCGATCCGGCCACCGTGCGCAGTGAGATGACCGTCTTTCTACAGATGGTCGAGCGTCACTACGGCAAGAAGCCGATCATCTACACCTCGGTCGACTTCTTCGACGACAACCAATTGGCGACGTTCCGCGACTACCCCTACTGGCTGCGCTCGGTCGCAGGGCACCCGCGTGAGAAATATGGCAGCCATCCCTTTACCTTCTGGCAGTACACCGGCACCGGCATCGTGCCCGGCATGACCGGCAAGTCCGACATCAACGTCTTCAACGGCTCGGAAGCCGCCTGGAAGAAGTGGCTGCGGCAGAACACCCGTTGACATCGGCCCTCCCGCCTGCTTTTCGACACGGCGGGCGGCGAAACATGCAACCGCTGGTAATCCGGAGCGGCGCACTCGCGCGAGTGCCTGGCGCGGCTCCTGGGCTTTGAAATCCTCGCATGCGCCTGTGCGGTCCCTACCGGGATCACGATCAGGTCATGCGCCGGTCTCGAAAGGAAAGCGATGCGATTGCGCGTTGAAATCCTAGCGGCGTTTTTCGTCGGCGCGTTTGCACTGCCCGCTGCGGCGCAGGAATGCGGCGGCGATTTCGAGGCCTGGAAGCAAGGTGTTGCGGCCGAAGCCAAGGCGGCCGGCGTCAGCGAAACCGGGCTCGACGCGCTGGAGGACGCCACCATCGACGAGCGAGCGCTGGCGCGCGACCGCGCCCAGGGCGTCTTCACCCAGACCTTCACCGAATTCTCCAACCGCATGATTTCGGCCTACCGCCTGAAGCAGGGCGCGGCCAATCTGAAGAAATATGCCGAAGTCTTCGACCGCGCCGACAAGCAGTTCGGCGTCCAGCCAGCCGTCATCGCCGCCTTCTGGGGGCTGGAGACCGATTTCGGCGCCGTGCAGGGGGACTTCCATACGCTGAATGCGCTGGTCACGCTTTCGCATGACTGCCGCCGCCCTCAGCTCTTCCGCCAGCAACTGGTGCCGCTTTTGACGCTTATCGATCGCGGCGTGTTGCCGGCCGACGTCAAGGGCGCCTGGGCCGGCGAGATCGGCCAGACGCAGATCCTGCCGACCGACTATCTGGCGCATGGCGTCGACGGCGACGGCGACGGCAAGGTCGACCTCAGGAACAGCGTGCCGGACGTCATCATGACGACCGCCAGCAAGATACAGTCGCGCGGCTGGAAGCGCGACCAGCACTGGGTCCAGGAAGTGCGCGTCCCCGATGAGATGCCATGGGACCAGACCGGCCGCACCAACAAGCTGCCGCTATCGCAGTGGGCTCAGTGGGGTGTGACCGAGCCCAACGGCAATCCGCTCATCGACAATGGTCTGAAAGCCGGCCTGGCGCTGCCAATGGGTCGCAAGGGTCCCGCCTTCCTGACCTATGACAATTTCGATGTCTATCTGGAGTGGAACCAGTCCTTCACCTATGCGCTCACCGCCGCCGTCATGGCGACGCGGTTTGCCGGCGCGCCGCCATTCGACCCGCGCACGCCCGAGCAGGGCCTGAGCGGCGACCAGATGAAGGCGCTGCAGACCAAGCTCGAAGCCAAGGGTTACGATGTCGGCACGGTCGACGGCATCCTGGGCACCAACACGCGCGAAGCGATCCGCAAGGAGCAGATGCGGCTTGGCCTGCCGGTGGATGGCTGGCCGACGCCGGAGCTTTTGGCGAAGCTCTAAGAAGAGTGAATAGTCATCAGTCAGTAGTGAAGGCGCGTCGAAGAACAACACTCCCTACTCCCTACTCTTCCTCAGCACGAAATCGATAAAGGCGCGCAATGCCGGCGGAACATGCCGCCGGCTTGGGTGGTATAGATAGAAGCCTGGAAAACGGGGCGACCAGGCTTCGAGAAACCGGACGAGCCTGCCGTTTTCTATCCAGGGCTGGACTTGATAGTCGATCATATAGGCGACACCCGCTCCGCCGAGCGCGGCATGGATCATCAACTCCGTGTCGTTGAGAGTGAGACTGCCTTTGAGGGCGATCTCCAACGAACGTTTGCCGCGTGAGAACTCCCACCGATAGATATCGCCGGCGCCTGGCCATTGGAAATTGATGCATCGGTGCTGGTGCAGGTCCTTTGGGTGGCGCGGAACTGCACGTCCAGCAAGATAGGCCGGGGCCGCCACCGCCGCCAACTGCAACTCACCGCTGAGCTTGACTGCGACCATGTCCTGCTCCAGCCGTTCGCCAAGGCGGATGCCCGCATCGAAGCGGCTTTCGACGATGTCGGTCAGCATGTCGTCGACGACAACCGTCAATGCGATGTCGGGATAGACTCGCTGGAAATCGCCGAGGATGGGCGCGATGAACCGCATCGCGGCGACCCGCGATGCATTGATGCGCAGCGTGCCCGCAGGCCGATCGCGGCCTGACTGGACTTCGGCCAAGGCGCCATCCAGTTCTTCGAACACGACCGAAAGGCGACCGAACAGCTTTTCGCCCGCCGCCGTTGGCGAGACGCTGCGCGTCGTGCGGTTGAGCAATCTTACGCCGACACGCGCCTCCAACTGCCGGATCGTCTGGCTGAGCGCTGGCGGCGACACCTGCAGCCGAGCTGCGGCGCGGACGAAACTGCCCTCTTCCACAATGGCCGAGAAAGCCTTGAGTTCGTTAAAGTCGGAGCCACGCATTATGTATTCCTCGGTTAACAAGCTGATCAGATAATAGCGCATTATCCGATTAATCTCAGGTCGCTATCTCTCAGCCGTCGGCCCCGCGCGCAGACCAGCGGGACCTGAAGGCGAAGGAACCTGATCATGTCCCAGTCCCTGCAAGGCAAAACCGCAATCGTCACCGGAAGCTCGCGCGGCATCGGCCGCGCCATAGCCGAAGGGCTCGCCGCCAACGGCGCCGCAGTCGTCGTCAACTATGTCGGCAACAGAGATGCCGCCGAGGAAGTCGTCGCCGCCATCACCGGCAAGGGCGGCAAGGCACTCGCCATTCAAGCCGATGTTTCCGTTCCGGGTGATGTCCGGCGCCTGTTCGACGAAGCGGAAGCCAAGCTCGGCCCGGTCGATATCGCTGTCGCCAATGTCGGCGTGGCCGTCATCAAGCCCTTCGTCGAGGCGACGGAGACGGATTTCGACTTCGTCTTCGGCACCAACGCCAGGGGAACTTTCTTCACGATGCAGGAAGGGGCCAAACGTGTCCGCGACGGTGGCCGCATCATTGCTGTTTCGACGGGCGGCACAAGGATGTTCTTCGCCCACACGGCGCTCTATCTCGGCAGCAAGGGTGCCGTCGAACAGTTCGTTCGCGTGCTTTCGCGTGAGCTCGGGCCGCGCAACATCACCGTGAACGCGTTGTCGCCGGGCTTCACCGACACCGACCTGCTCCCGGAGCGGGATCGTGCCGTGGCGGCCGGCATGTCGCCCTTCGGCCGGATCGGCGCGCCACGCGACGTTGCCGATGTTGCCGTCTTCCTCGCCAGCTACGAAGCCCGCTGGCTGACCGGAGAGAACATCCAGGCCGGCGGTGGGGTGGCGTAGCGTAGGCAATAGGCAGTAGAAAAATACCGAGGCGACATTCAAGGGATACGGATAATCAACGCCCCCCTCTTTCGACCTACTGCCGAATCTCTACTGCCTTATTTCCTAGTCCGCCATCGTCTCCAGGCTCGCGAACCCCTGCGGCGCGTCGCCTTCATCGAACGGCGTCGTCACCTCCACGAATGTGTCGGGGTAAAAGCCGTTGAAGCGGGTCCTCAGCGACAGCGAGTAGGCGCCGATATGGCCGATCTCGATCCAGTCGCCGGTGTCGACCGTTTCCGGCAGCCAGAACGGCCTGGACAGGATGTCGACGGAATCGCAGGTCGCGCCGCAGACCTTGAACGGCACGATGTTTCTCTCGTCGCCATTACGCGTGCGGATCGCCGGATCGGGGATGAAGCGGGCCGGCAGGGTGATCTTGCCGGTCCATGAATCCGACAGCGAAGCCCAGATGCCGTCATTGATGTAGAGCCGCTTGCCCTTGCGCAGCAGCACCCGCACAATCAGCGACAGGCACCGCGCCACGATCACGCGTCCGGGCTCGGCCACCAGCGGCATCTGGTCGAACTGATACTCCGTCAGGTCGCCGGCAAGCCGCGACATCAGCTGGCCGAGCGAAGGCATCTCGACCTGCTTGCGGTTTGGATCGTGGCCGTATTCGGCGGGGAAACCGCCGCCGACATCGAGCCCGGCAATGTCGAAGGTCAGGCGATTGCGCACCCAGTCGGCCGAGGCCAACGCCCGCTCATAGGTGTCGGGATCCTCGATCTGGCTGCCGACATGGAAGCAGAGGCCAACCTTGTAGCCGGTGCGGTTCAGCCGCTCGGCAAGCTCGACCGCATTGGCCGGCCCGGCGCCGAATTTCTTCGACAATTCGTAAGCCGCGTGGCCCTTGGTCTGGATGCGCACGAAGACGGTGATGGCGCCCGGGTCGATATCGAGCGCCCGCACGACGCGCGTCAGCTTGGTGATCTCGTCCTCATGGTCGAGCGAGATCACCCGGATGCCGTATTTCTCCAGCGCCAGCTTGATGTCCGACTGCGCCTTGACCGGGTGCATGTAGAGCATCTCGGCATCCGCCGAGACGGCGCGCACGGCCGCGAACTCTCCCGGCGAAGCGACGTCGAAGGTGCTGACGCCGGCTTCGACCAATGTCTTCAGCACGATCTGCTCACCATTGGTCTTCACCGCATAGGCGGTCTTGCCGGGAAACATGCCCATGAACTGCAGGGCATCCGCCTTCAGCACCTGCGGGCGGAAACAGTAGACCGGATCGTCGGGACGAAGCGCCAGTGCCGCATCGCGGGCATTTTCGAATCGCTGCATGGACGAATCCTCGGGGCTGGAGCGCGCACAATTAATCCTAGCTAGCCGCCAAAGAAAACAGTTCTGTGTCTGGCGAGCCGGCGCGGCCGGCTGCACGTTTTGCCAACGCTAAACCACCAGTCAGGTTTCGGGTGGCCCTTGCAGGCAAACGCATTATCGGTTGGTGAGGTGTGAAGCCGAGATTGCGATCGGCCTGGGGAGGAACAGGACATGTCGATTACGGTCGCCGCCGCGCCAACGCGCGGACCGATGACGCTCAAGGATTGGGGGCAGCTTCTCCTGCTCGGCGCAATCTGGGGCGGCTCGTTCTTCTTTGCCCGCATTGCAGTGTCCGAGATCCACCCGCTTGCGCTGGTGCTGTTCCGCGTCGCCATCGCGGCGGCAGCACTTCAGCTCTATCTGGCGGTCCGCGGCCCCTCGTTCCGGCTCGCCTTCCCGCATGCCGGCCTGTTCTTCCTGCTGGCGCTCACCAACAATGTCGTGCCCTTCTCGCTGATCTTCGCCGGCCAGACTAAGCTCGGCGCCGGCGTCGCCTCGGTGCTCAACGCCACCACGCCGTTCTGGACGCTGATCCTGGCCAATGCGCTCACCACCGATGAGAAGCTGTCCTGGAACAAGCTGGCCGGCATCGCGCTCGGTGTCGCCGGCACCGCGATCATGATCGGTCCGGGCCTTGTTGCCGGACTCGGCGGGCCGGTCTGGGCCAAATTCGCGCTGATCGGCGCTTCGGTATCCTATGCGATCGCCTTGATGATCGCGCGCCGCTTCAAGGGCGTGCCATCGCCAGTCATCGCCACCGGCCAGCTGACCGCCTCGACCATCATCATGATCCCCATCGTGCTCATTGCCTATGGGCCGACGGGCTTGTTCTCGGCCTCGCAACCGGTCTGGGC
This sequence comes from Mesorhizobium sp. M2A.F.Ca.ET.043.05.1.1, assembly GCF_003952445.1. Lineage (NCBI taxonomy): Bacteria > Pseudomonadati > Pseudomonadota > Alphaproteobacteria > Hyphomicrobiales > Phyllobacteriaceae > Mesorhizobium > Mesorhizobium sp. M2A.F.Ca.ET.043.05.1.1. The sequence goes on along the minus strand of NZ_CP034446.1, from coordinate 697,273 downwards.
CGCGGTGCTGGGGCTGGCGCTTTTGTCCACCGCCTTCGCCTATATCCTCTATTTCAATCTCGTCGCCTCGGCCGGCGCCACCAATGCCTCGCTGGTCACCTTGATCGTCCCGGTCAGCGCGGTGTTGCTCGGTTTCCTCTTCCTCGGCGAGCGGCTGGCGCTGTTCGAGATCGGCGGCATGACGCTGATCGGATTGGGCCTCATCACCATCGACGGGCGACTGTTCGGCAAATGGTAGCGGTGTCATGCCACACCGCCGCCACAATTTATTCACAACGGCGAAGCCGACTTTTGCCGAAGAGTTTCAACGGCTAACGGCAAATCCCGGGTCGCAAATTCCACAATCATGTCGCATTGCAGCACGTTTTCCGCTTGCCTGTGGCCCAAATGCCCCTAGACTCCTGCCATAGCTCTGAAGAGGAGGCTATGGCATGGGACTGACGAGGCCGATCAACGCTTTGATGATTTGTGCCGCATTCGCATTCATCGGTGCCCTGATCATAGGTGTTCTTCCCTGACCCGCCAAAGCCGGGAAGACCAAGCACCGAGAATAGTCCAACAGTTCGAAAAGGCCGGGTTTCCACCCGGCCTTTTCCATTTCCGCCGACCTCAGGCCGCGGCCGACCCGGTCGCCTCCGCCTCATGCGAGCGGATGCCGATCATGTGGCAGACGGCAAAGACGAGGTCGGCACGGTTCATCGTGTAGAAATGGAAGTCGCCGACGCCGCGCTCGACAAGGTCGAGCACCTGCTCGGCCGCCACGGCCGAGGCCACCAGCGCATGCGTCTGCGGGTCGTTCTCCAGCCCTTCGAAACGCTCGGCCAGCCATGCCGGCACCAGCGCGCCGCAGCGCGACGAGAAATTGGCGACCTGGGTGAAATTATGCACCGGCAGGATGCCTGGCACGATCGGGATATAGATGCCGGCGCGGCGCGCCCGCTCGACATAGCGCTCGTAAAGATCGTTGTCGAAGAAGAACTGGGTGATCGCCCGCGTCGCGCCATTGTCGACCTTGCGCTTCAGCATATCGATGTCGGTGGCGAAATCCGGGCTTTCCGGATGCTTTTCCGGATAGGCCGAGACCGAGATGTCGAAATCGCCGACGCTCTTCAGCGCCCCGACCAGTTCGGCGCCATTGGCGTAGCCATCGGGATGCGGCCGGTAGCTCGTGCCCACACCGGCCGCCGGATCACCGCGCAGCGCGACGAAACGGGTGACGCCGAAGTCGACGAACTCGCGGATGACCGTGTCGACCTGGTCGCGCGCGGCGTCGACGCAGGTCATATGCGCCGCCGGCGTCAGCGTCGTCTCGTTGAGGATGCGCTTGACGGTGCGCGCCGTGCGCTCGCGGGTCGAGCCGCCGGCGCCGTAGGTCACCGAGACGAATTCCGGCTTGAGCGGCTCCAGCCTTGTGACTGTATCCCACAGCCTTGCTTCCATCTCGTCGGTCTTCGGTGGAAAGAACTCGAACGAGACGCTGACCTTCTCGCCGATGTCGGGGCGACGGGAAAAGCGGAACTGGTTCATCAGGCTGTTTCCCTCACTGGCAAGGAATCGTTGGACGGGTCTGCGATCTGCAGGCGGCGGTCGCGGCCGAGCCAGAGCTTGACGGTGAGCCTTGCCTCGTTGCCGCCGCGCGGCTCGAATTCCTGGCTGTCCTCGAGGTCGAGTCCGGCCTCCGCGAACCAATCGGACATCTGCCGGTCGGAGAAGCCCAGCCGCATATGCGCATGCTGGTCGCGCAGGAATTCGAGATTGTGCGGCGCGAAGTCGACGACGATCAGCCGGCCCGATGGCCTGAGCAGCCGCGCCGCTTCGGCGATGGCGCGGGCGGGATCGTCGAGATAATGCAGCACCTGGTGGATGGTGACGAGATCGAAGGCGTTGCGCTCGACCGGCGGCGAGAAAATATCGCCCTGGCGCACCTGCGCATTGGCGATGCCGGCCTTGTCGAGATTGGCGCGCGCCACCGTCAGCATCTCGCGCGACATGTCGATGCCGACGCCGCGCCGGTAGAGCGGCGCGAAGATTTCGAGCAGCCGGCCCGTGCCGGTGCCGAGGTCGAGCATCGACTGGAACGGCCGCTTGCCGACAAGCTTGATGAGCGCCGCTTCCACCGCGCGGTCCGGCACATGCAGCGAGCGGATATGGTCCCAGCTCGCGGCGTTCTCGGAGAAATATTCGGCGGCCCGGTCCTGCCGCTTGCGCTTCACCGCCGCCAGCCGCTCCAGATCGCGCACCACCTGCGGATCGGCCTCGCTGATGCCGGAGACCAGACGCTGCACGAAATCGCGCGAATTGTCCGTATCGGTCAGCCGGAAGAAGGCCCAGGACCCTTCCTGGTAGCGGCCGATCAGCCCGGCATCGAGCAGCAGCTTCAGATGGCGCGAGACACGGGGCTGCGACTGTCCGAGTATCTCGGTGAGGTCGGAGACGGTGAGATCGCCGCGCGAAAGCAGCACCAGGATGCGCAGCCGGCTGGATTCGGCCGCCGCCTTCAATGTATCTACCATTGTGTCGAGCGAGACATGCATGAGCGGGCTCTCGTTGAAAGATATAAAGATATGTTTATGTCGATTTCGAAACCCTGGCAAGCGCTATGTCGCTTCCGGACAAGAAAATGGCGCAGCCTTGATCCGCGCCTGGCAGACGGTTCTTGCGCGGAGTGAAGAGCATGTTCGAGACGCGTGAAGGTGAAACGCTGCTTGCGGCCGATCCGGCGGAGTTGCGGCCGGACGGCCATCTCGTCTTTATCGGCCGCATCGTTTCGCCCTGGATGAGGCGCGAGGATTGCCCCAAGAACATGCGCGCCGCGCGTGAATTAGGGCGAACCGCGACAGTCCTGATCGACGAGCCTTATCGCCCGGGGCTGCGAAACCTGGAACGCGCCAGCCACATCGTCATCCTGTCCTGGCTCCATCACGCGCCGCGAAATCTGATCGTGCAGAAACCGCGCCATGCGGCTGAACCCAAAGGCGTTTTCTCGCTGCGCTCCCCTGCACGGCCGAATCCTATCGGCTTGCATGTGGCGAAGCTCGTCACGCTCGACATCGAGGACGGACGGATCGGGATCGACGCCATCGATCTGCTCGACGGCACGCCGGTCATCGACATCAAGCCCTATTACGCTTCAACCGATGCCTTTCCCGAAGCGACCATCGCAGGACGCGACGACAAATGAGCGCCCCCACCGGCCGCCGCCGCGCCATCGCCAAGGCGCTGACAGCGCTTCTTCCGCTCGCGCCCTATGCCGATATGGAAAAGATCCGCACCGATGCCGGTTCGGTGCACATGAAGACCTTGCCGCCGACGATCGCGGTGTGGCTGGCAACCATCGCCCATGTCCGCCATGCCCACACCGATTACGAGAAGCTGCTCGCCGAAGGCTATGACCGGGATTCGGCGCGCTTCTTCGTTATCGATGAGACCAACGCGGTGCTCACCCGCTGGCGCGCGACAAGGCTGCTCGAGGAAGACGACGAGGACGAGTGAGGCCAAGCAGCGCCTTCTGCCTGGCTCTACTTCATCCGCAACCGGAAGCTAGCCTGCCTTGCCGACGATCGAGGGAGGAATGAAATGAGCCAGGCCGCCGCCACGCCAGCCAAGCGGTTACCCTTTCTCTCCGAACGCCACATCGACCCGCATGCCTATCCCGACGGCGTCGCCTTCTTCGACGGGCAATATCTGCCGATGTCGCAGGCCAAAATCTCGGTGCTGGACTGGGGATTTCTGCATTCCGACGCCACCTACGACACCGTCCATGTCTGGGACGGCCGCTTCTTCCGCCTCGATCTCCATCTCGACCGGTTCTTCGGCGGGCTGGAGAAGCTGCGCATGACGATCCCGTTCGATCGCGACGGCGTTGCGGAGATCCTGCACAATTGCGTCGCGCTGTCGGGCCATCGCGCGGCTTATGTCGAGATGCTGTGCACGCGCGGCGCCTCGCCGACCTTCAGCCGCGACCCGCGCCAGGCGATCAACCGCTTCATGGCTTTCGCCGTCCCCTTCGGCTCGGTCGCCAATGCCGAGCAATTGCGCACCGGCCTGCATGTCGCGATCAGCGACAAGGTCCGCATTCCGCCGGCCTCGATCGACCCCTCGATTAAGAACTACCATTGGCTCGATCTGGTCCGTGGCCTTTACGATGCCTATGACCGTGGCGCCGACACCGCGCTCATCCTCGACTTCAATGGCAATGTCGCCGAAGGCCCGGGCTTCAACGTCTTTTGCGTCATGGACGGCAGGCTCACGACGCCCGCCGTCGGCGTGCTGCCCGGCATCACGCGCCGCACCGTCTTCGACCTGTGCGCCCAAATCGGCCTCGCCGTCAAAGCGGAAGCGATCGGCGTCGCCGCTCTCAAAGGCGCCGCCGAGGTCTTCATCACCTCGACCGCCGGCGGCATCATGCCGGTCACCACGATCGACGGCGCGCCTGTCGCCGGCGGCAAGGTCGGTCCGATCACCGAGAGGTTGATGGCGCTCTACTGGAAAAGGCATGAGGATCCCGCCTGGTCGAGTGCGGTGCGTTATCCCTGACCCACGGATTATTTCTCGGAACGCATCTGGAAAAACGCCGGCAGCGCCGTACATGCCGTAAGCGGAGATTCCTCCGCTTATCCTCCGAGAGAATTCACGGCCCTCCAAGGGCAAGGAATGCACATCATGACAAGCAAGGTTTGGTTCATCACCGGATCGTCGAAGGGCTTTGGCCGCGTCTGGGCCGAGGCCGCGCTCGCCCGCGGCGATCGCGTCGCCGCCACAGCCCGCGATGCCGGCACGCTCGCCGATCTCGTCGAGAAATATGGCGACAACATCGCCGCCCTGAAGCTCGACGTCACCGACAAACGGGCGGTCGACGCCGCGATCGCCGAAGCGCACAAGCGCTTCGGCCGGCTCGACGTCGTCATCAACAATGCCGGCTACGGCCATTTCGGCGCCATCGAGGAGGTCACCGAGCAGGAGGCGCGCGACCAGATCGAGACCAACGTCTTCGGCGCGCTCTGGGTCACCCAGGCGGCGCTGCCCATCATGCGCGCGCAGCGCTCCGGCCACATCATCCAGATCTCGTCGATCGGCGGCGTCAACGCCTTCGCCTCGATCGGCCTCTACCACGCCTCGAAATGGGCGCTGGAAGCCTTCAGCCAGTCGCTCAGCCAGGAAGTCGCCCAGTTCGGTATCCACGTGACCCTGGTCGAGCCCGGCGGCTTCTCCACCGACTGGGCAGGGCCGTCGGCCAAGGTCTCCAAGCCGATGGACGCCTATGAGCCGGTCCGCGCGGCGATGGCCGAGCGCCGCAGCCGCTCGGTCGCCGGCGATCCGCAAGCGACGGGCCCGGCAATGCTGGCGATCGTCGATGCCGCCGAGCCGCCGCTCAGGGTCTTCTTCGGCGATGGCGGCCTGCCGATGATCAAGCAGGAATACGCCAACCGCATCGCCATCTGGGAAAAATGGGACCATGTCTCGGTCATGGCGCAAGGCCCCAACAAGAACCGGAAGAGCTAACCCGGACAGTCAGCCATGCCGCCATGTGCGGCATGGCTGCCTTTAACTATAGATCCACTGCTCCGGAACCCGCACCGAGATCTCCTCGCCGGCCCTGATGACGCCCGGCTTCTCGACCCAGGCGACGAGGCCGCGCAGCCGTTTCGCCTCCTTGGGAAACAGCAGCGCGGTGGCATCGGTATCCACGGCGCCGACGTGCTCGGCGATCGACTGTCCGGCAAAGCGGCACGGCTTGTTCTGGCCATCGACCTTGAGCGTCACGCCACCCTTGAAGAACATCAGCGAGCCGGCTGGCAGCATCGACAGATGCGGCACGCCTTCGACCTCGAGATTGGCGCCGATCCACTCCGGCTTGATCTCCTCAAGCCCCATGCGCTGCGCGACAATGGCAAGTTCATCGGCGGCGACCACCGACAATTGCCGCTCGTTGCGCATCTCGGTGCCGCGCGGATACCAGGGCTCGCGCCCGCCCGAACGCCGCGTTGCCCCCGCATGGAAGTCGCCCGCGATACCGTCGAAGCCAAGCCGCAGTTCCTCGACCGCCCTCGTCTCGAAATGATCGTGCGGGGCGGCATAGAGCGCCGCTGCCTTGGCCGCGAGCTTGCGGCCCGGCACGATGTCAACCGCCGGTTCCGCCATGGGAAAAAGTTCCAGCTTCGTTTCCTGCATGCCGCTGGTCTAAAGGTGCCGAAGAATGCGGTCCAGTCGAAAGCGCTGATGATCCGATCACGCCGCTTGATGGCGATCACGACGTTATTACCAAAAACGCCGCCACCGCCGCACCACACGTCGCATTGCCGCCGCGACGCCGGCATAAACGGTAGGCGCATAATCGGGAGGAGGCTCGATCATGCAGGTTGGGCAAGCTGTCGCAGCGCTGTGGCTGTTCTGGGTGGTGTCCTGGGTCCTTGCCGCTGCCTGGGCGGATCCCGCGCAAAAGCGCGCCGATCTCAAGTCGGAGGCGCGCTATCGTGTCCTTTGGCTGGCCGGCGCCGTGCTGCTGTTCGTGCCGGCGCACGGCTATGTCGGCAGGCTGCGGCTCTGGACGCCGACGCTCACCGACGCCTGGATCTGCGTTACGCTGATCGCCATAGGCATCGCCTTCGCCTGGTGGGCGCGCCTTCATCTTGGCCGGCTGTGGTCTGCCAACGTCACCGCCAAGGCCGATCACCGCGTCGTCGACACCGGCCCCTATGGCCTCGTCCGGCACCCGATCTACACCGGACTGCTGCTGTCGATCCTCGCCACGGCGGCCGTCAAAGGCACGATATGGGGTATCGCGGGCGCGGCGCTGCTACTTGTCGGCGTCGTCGTCAAGGCGAGGCTGGAAGAGCGCTTTCTGCGCGGCGAGCTCGGCCCGGCCTATGACGACTATGCCAGGCGCGTGCCGATGCTGGTGCCATTCGCGCCGGCGTGAAGCCGCATCGTCAAAGCATTCTGAGCAGCGCTCCCCCAATCGAATAACCGGCACCGAAGGCGCAGATCAGGCCGAAATCGCCGGCTTTCATATCGGCATGGTTCTCGGACAGCGCCACGATCGCGCCGGCCCCGGCGGTGTTGCCGAGCCGCTCCAGCACCATGGGCGCGCGGTCATGGTCGACGTCATGGCCGAAGGACAATTTCAGGATCATCGCATTCATGCGCGCATTGGCCTGGTGCAGCCAGAAGCGGCGGATGCCCCCCGGCGTCAGCCCGTGCTCGGCCAGGAATTCGACGATGAACTTCTGCCCGGCGACGGTGACTTCCTTGAACACCTTGTTGCCGACCTGCTTGATGAGGTTGCCTTCCAGGTTGATCATGTAGGGATCCTCCTGTGTGGTGCGCGTGTAATAGCCGAGATTGGTGCGGATGTTGTTCGACATCTGCGTCCAGGTGCGCGTGTCGAGCACCTCGAAACGCCCCGGCCGCTTCTCGCCTTGCGCCAGTCCCTCTACGACCATGGCGACCGAGGCGTCGCCGAAGATGAAATGCGTCTGCCGATCGCGGAAGTTGAGATGGCCGGTGATGATCTCCGGCGTCGACACCAGGACGCGCTTGTGCGCCCCCGCCCTCACCAGGTTGACGGCGACATGCAGCGCGGCTGCCGCCGAAGAGCAGCCAAGCCCCATGTCGAAGCCGGCGCCTTTGGTGCCCAGCGCCTCCTGCATCTCGATGGCGATGGCCGGATAGGGCCGCTGATGGTGCGAGGCCGAGCAGATCACCAGGTCGATGTCCGACCCATCGACGCCCGCATGGGCAAGCGCCTTCCTGGCCGAGGCGATGCCGAACTCCGCCTCCAATGACAGCGCATCGTCCGGCCGCGCCGGAATACGCGGCGACATGCGGGTCGGATCAAGGATTCCCTCGCGCTCGATGACATGGCGGCTCTTGACCCCCGAGGCATGCACGATGAAGTCGCTGTCCGATTTCTGCAGGAGCGGCTCGCCGGTGTCGGCGCGACGCGCATTCTCGGTGTCGACCCAACTGTTGAAGCTTGCGACCAGCTCTTCATTGGTGATGACGGGTTCAGGGATTTCGGCGCCGATGCCGCTGATGATGACGCGATGCATGTCCAATCCGTCCGAGGGGAGGCAAGTGGTGCCGGGGCGAGGCGCTACACTTGTCGCATTTGCCCGGTTTATTCCAGCTTAATTCGACAACCAGCGCTGGCATTCAGGTGGTGGATGCTCAAGCGCGCTTGGCGACGATGAAGATACGCGGGAAGCGCAGCAGCACCTTGCCGTTCGCGGTTTTCGGATATGCCTTGGCGATCTTGGCGGTATAGCTGTCGAGGAACACCTTCTTCTGATCCGCGTCGAGCGGATCGAGGAAGGGCTTCAGCCCCGTCGACTTGACCCATTCGACGATCGCTTCGGCGTCGGCCAGCGGATGGTTGTAGATCGTGTGCCAGATGTCGAGCCGGTCGGCGACCGGCGACAACAGGTCATAGTAGAAGGACACCGGCGGCAGCGGCCCGCGCGCGGCGCCCTTGAGCTTGGCAGCGAACGGCACTTCCGCGGCCGTCTCGCGCATCAGCTGGTGCGAGGCTTCGCCGAGATTGTCCGGCATCTGCACGGCCAGGGCGCCGCCCGGCGCCAGAAGCCCCATCAGCCGCTGGAACACCGCCGGATGCTCCGGCAGCCACTGGAAGACGGCGTTGGCGAAGATGACGTCGACGGGATGCTCGGGCTGCCATGCGGCGGCATCGGCCAGCTCGAAATTGACATTGGGCAGCCGCGCCCGCGCCTTTTCGATCATATCGGGCGAGGTGTCGAAGCCGCTCACCTGCGCGTCCGGCCAGCGCTCGACCAGAAGTTCGGTCGAGTTGCCCGGACCGCAGCCGATATCGACGACGCGGCGCGGAAAATCGACCGGCACCTGCGCCACGAGATCGCGCGCGGGCCGCGTGCGCTCGTCCTCGAATTTCAGATATTGGGCGGCGGACCAGTCTTTGCCCTCGTGTGTCATTGTATCCGATCTCTGTGATTGACCCGGGCACATGCTGATATCACTCAAAGCCAAAAGGGCAATCGACTTTTCGCAACGCTATCAGGCTCTTGATCGCCGCGGTTCCGTGACGGTAGATTCACATCTTGATGCCGCAGATGGGCTGATTGCGAATGAAATTTGGTTTCGAGGAAGCGCAAGCCAAATACGTCAGCGGTTCTCAGCGCGCGAGGGTATGGACTGAACAGTGGGTTTCCCAGTGGCTTTATTGCCCTAACTGCGCAGGTTCACGACTGACCCAGTTTTCTGCAAATCAGCCCGTTGCCGATTTCTTCTGCGGCCATTGCAGCGACCAATTCGAGCTGAAAGGCCAGAAGAAAGCCTTCGGCGCGAAGGTTGCTGACGGTGCTTATTTCACTAAGATCGATAGGCTGGCATCGTCAACTAATCCAAATTTGATACTGCTGAATTACGATCTGAACAAAATGACCGTATTAAACGTTTGCATGGTGCCCAAGCACTTCTTCATCCCAGACATTATTGAAAAGAGAAAGCCGCTTGCCGCAACAGCGAGGAGAGCGGGATGGATCGGCTCGAACATACTGCTTGATCGCGTGCCGGACTCAGGGCGAATTTATATCGTTCGAAACAGCATTCCAGTTCCGAAGGACGCAGTCATTGCGCAATGGCAGAAGACCCTTTTTCTTCGCGAGAAGGAAGCGGAAGCTCGTGGCTGGCTAGTCGAAGTTATGAAATGCGTCGATCTGATCGGCACAGTGGAATTTGATATCGAGCAGGTCTACTCGTTTGAAAGGAGATTGAGCGCTCTATATCCGCACAACAGGAATGTCCGGCCAAAGATTCGTCAGCAACTGCAAGTTCTTCGGGATAGCGGATATCTCGATTTCGTTTCACGTGGGCGCTATCGTATCAGAAGCAATCCACTATAGTCTCGCGGCGCAGGGAGGTTCCAGCATGGCCTGGTTCGCAAACCACTACGAATGCTACAGGTGCAGTGAACATTGGATCGACGAATGGTCCTGTATGTGTGACGACGAGTGCCCGAACTGCGGGGCACGTCACGCGACGCCTGTAGAGAGTGAAGACCTAACGTTTCAGGTGGTTGCCGACACTGGTGCTTTTGTCGTTCTGAAATCGCCGGGCGATGCAGAATACCGCCCAGATTACGAAGAGATTGGGCGCTTCGCCAGCGAGGAGCTAGCGAAGCAGTTTGTCGCGCAGTTCGAACGTTTGTAAGCTTCCTATCGCGTCAGCCGCTTGTGCGTCATGCGGTGCGGCGCCGCCGCTTCCGCACCGAGGCGGCGCAGCTTGTCCTTCTCATACTCCTCGAAATTGCCTTCGAACCATTCGACATGCGCGTCGCCCTCGAAGGCGAGCATGTGCGTGGCCATGCGGTCGAGGAACATGCGGTCGTGGCTGATGATGACCGCGCAGCCGGCGTAGGCTTCGAGCGCATCTTCCAGCGCGGCCAGCGTTTCGGTGTCGAGGTCGTTGGTCGGTTCGTCGAGCAGCAGGACATTGCCGCCGCCCTTCAGCATCTTGGCCAAGTGGACGCGGTTGCGCTGGCCGCCCGACAGGTTGCCGACCTTCTGCTGCTGGTCGCCGCCGCGGAAGTTGAAGGACGAGCAGTAGGCGCGGCTGTTGACCTCATGCTTGCCGAGCTTGATGACCTCGGCGCCGCCCGAAATCTCTTCCCACACCGTCTTGTTCGGGTCGAGCGCGTCGCGGCTCTGGTCGACATAGCCGAGCTTGACGGTCTCGCCGATGCGGATCGAGCCGGCATCCGGCTTTTCCTGCCCTGTTACCATCTTGAACAGCGTCGTCTTGCCGGCGCCGTTCGGGCCGATCACGCCGACGATGCCGCCCGGCGGCAGCTTGAACGACAGGTTCTCGATCAGGAGCTCGTCGCCAAAGCCCTTGTTGAGGCCCTCGACCTCGATGACGACATTGCCGAGGCGCTCGCTCGCCGGGATGACGATCTGCGTGTCGGTCGGCTTGCGGTTCTGCGACTGCTCGACCAATTCCTCATAGGCCTTGATGCGCGCCTTCGACTTGGTCTGGCGCGCCTTGGGCGAGGATTGGATCCACTCGCGCTCGCGCCAGATCGACTTCTGACGGGCGTCATCCTCGCGCCCTTCCTGGATCAGGCGCTTGGCCTTGGCATCGAGATATTTGGTGTAGTTGCCCTCGTAGGGAATGCCGCGGCCGCGATCGAGCTCGAGGATCCACCCGGTGACATTGTCGAGGAAGTAGCGGTCGTGGGTGATGATCAGCACCGAGCCTGGATAGTCGCGCAGATGCTTTTCCAGCCACTGCGTGGTCTCGGCGTCGAGATGGTTGGTCGGTTCGTCGAGCAGCAAAAGGTCGGGCTGTTCGAGCAGCAGCCGGCAAAGCGCCACGCGGCGACGCTCACCGCCCGACAGGTTGGTCACTTCGGACTCCGGCGGCGGACACTGCAGCGCGTCCATCGCCATCTCGACCTGCTGCTCGAGATCCCACAAATTGAGGCGGTCCATCTCGTCCTGGAGCTTGGCCGACTCGTCGGCCGTCTCGTCGGAATAGTTCATCATCAGCTCGTTGTAGCGCTCGATGATGGCGGTCTTCCTGGCGACGCCGTCCATGACGTTTTCACGCACGGTCTTGGTGTTGTCGAGCTGCGGCTCCTGCGCCAGGTAACCGACGGTCGCGCCTTCTGCCAGCCACGCCTCGCCCTGGAACTCCTTGTCGAGCCCGGCCATGATGCGCAGGATCGTCGACTTGCCCGAACCGTTGGGGCCGAGGATGCCGATCTTGGCGTCCGGATAGAAGGACAGGTGAACGTTATCGAGCACCTTCTTGGTGCCATAGGCCTTCGACAGGCCTGACATGTGATAGATGAACTGGCGAGCCACGCGCGCTTTCCCTGGAAACTGAAGTGTCAAAGTGAATGGGGGTTGCGCGCTATGTAGGCGATGAAGCGCTGCACGGCAATCGCTTTCGGCGCGCAGGCGGTCAAACGGCGCGCTTTCGCCGGTTTTGCGGTCCCACTCCGTCCATAGCTTTTCACCGCCGCCGGCCATGCCTGAAATCAGCGGTTAACCATTCGCCTTCAAAAAGCTAATAGGTTGGCAAATGGCGGCCATGCCGCGGTTTCGGGGAAAGATCGGATCGACGACGTGCTGAACGGTGCTCTGCTCCTTGCCGAAGCGGTTCTCTATTTCGGCGCCATGGTCACGCTTTTCCGCTTCCGGCGACGCATCGGGCTTGGCGTGTTCATCTGCGCGCTCGGCGTCATGCACTTCCTCGAAACCTACCTCGCCAGCGTCTTTTATGTCGCGCTGCCGTTCGGGCTGGTATCGCCGGGCTCCGCCGTACTGTTCTCCGGCAAGCTGGTGATGATCCTTCTGCTCTACATGAAGGAGGACGCGGCGACCGTCCGGCAGCCGATCTACGGTCTTTTGCTCGGCAACGCGCTGATGATCGGCCTGGTGCTGATCCTGCGGCTGCACGTCGTTTCGCCGCTTCCCGACGGCAGGATGCCCGACATCGCCTTCATCGACGAGATGGGCTGGCTGATGGTCTGGGGCACCTCGCTGCTCTTCATCGACGCCATCCTGATCATCCTGCTCTACGAGAAGCTCGGCGCCTATCTGCGCGCCAGGCCGTTCATGCGCATCCTCGCCTCGGTCGCCTGCGTGCTCACCTTCGATCAGGCCGGCTTCTTCATCGCGCTGCATTTCGTCGCCGGCGCGCCGATCGAGGTCTTCTTTGGCGGCTGGCTCGCCAAGATGGGTGCCGCGCTTGCCTATAGCGGCATGCTCGTCGCCTATATCAAATGGGTCGAGGACAATGATATCGCCGTGCCGCGCGGCCTCTCCGACATCTTCGACACCCTCACCTATCGCGAACGCTATGAGGCCCTGGTCAAATATGTCGGCCGCGACGGTCTTACTGGCCTGCTGCATCGCGGCAGCTTCGATGCCGACGGCGAATCCGCGGTCACGGCCGCCATCAGGATGGGCAAGCCGCTCAGCCTCCTCATCGTCGACGTCGACCATTTCAAGTCGATCAATGACCGCTTCGGCCACGCCGAGGGCGACAAGGTGTTGAAATCGATGGCCGTGCTGCTGGCCGAGACGATCGGCGGCAACGATCAGGTGTTCCGGATCGGCGGCGAGGAATTCGCCATACTGACGCAACAGTCGCACGCGCCCGCCAGGCTGCTCGGCGAGACCATCAGGAACGCCACCAAGACCTCGGGGCATACCGCCCGCTTCAACATCACGGTGAGCGCCGGCGTCTCCACCGTCAGCGAGACGACACGCTCCCTGGCCGACATCTTCGCCCTGGCCGATCAGCGTCTCTACAAGGCCAAATTCAGCGGCCGCGACCGCGTGGTCGGGGAGCCAGGCAGCGAGCCGATCATCATCCAGGCGACGCCCAGATCGGCCTAGTTCCCCGACACAGAGATTTTGAAAAATTGCCGTTTGTCATGGTGCAAGATTTTCCGTTCATGTCCGTGAAAATCAGCGCAAGCGCCGGGGATTGGCTGAAGCCGCCGCAACCTCGTCATTCTATGGCGGAGCAAGGAGCGAAGCGACGCGGCGCAGACCATAGAATCCATTCCGTGACTTCAAAGCGTTGCCGCGGTACAGAATTCTGCTCCGCTGCACGCCTTGGCGAAGGTAACGGAATGGATTCCAGGGTCTCCGCGACGGAGCTTCGCTCCTGCTCCGCCCTGGAATGACGATCGCGATGGGCGTTTCGGCTAATCTCCAAAGCATGCCACCAGCCAATGCAAACAGAGCCGACCGGTCAAACCCCTGTGCAATGCCATTGGAGCATGCCAGGAAAAGCGCACGGCAAATGTCGAACGCTCTTGGCCAGGCGTGCGAACTCTACTGGAATCCAATCGCGTCTACAGTACCTTTCGGGCAGCCGGCCTTGGCCGTCGGCGCGGACGCCATGAGGAGGTCGGCGAGCTTGCTGTCGGGCCCGATCGGGCCTGATAGGCCGAGCGTGATCTCGCCGATCAGACGCCGGCCGCTCGACGGGTCGACCAGGCAGGAGACGCGCACGCGGTCCCCTGCGCCGGCGCCGAAGGCCGCATTGAAGGCGCCGCGGATCTGGTCGGAGGTCAATTGCTTGCCGATGTTCTTGGTGAAGAGATCGCGCACCTGCGAAGCGTTCACCGCCCGCATCAAGTTGAGCGCATCGGAGAAATACTCCTGCTGGCTCTTGCCGTAGCAGGTGCCGTGCTTGATCCATTCATGCCGCTCCAGCTTGGAGGCGGTGCCCGGCATCACTTGGTCGAGCTCGGCGCGCGTGTTCGCGTCGAGCTTTACCGGCGGCAAATCTCCCCAATGCGCCGGATTGTCATTGGCTTTGTCGGCCGCCGGCACCTGGCAATAGAAATTGCCGTTCGGCTGCGGCCACAATCCGTGCAGCGTGAAATGCGAGGCATCGAACTCGGTGGGGTTCTGCGCCTTGCATTCGGGCTTGCTTGCCTTGGTCTCGCAGAAGGCCGGCTGCCAGCTCAGCGCGAAGACATATTCGGGTTTTCCGGAGGCCGAAGGCTTGGTCTGCGCCGGGGTCGCCGCCGCGCTGCCGCCTCTGACATGGCCGCAGCTGATCTTCACCCAACGCCGCTCCGGATCGGCGCCCGGCACCTGGATGAGATAGTGGGTGGGCTCGTCCTTGTTGCCGGCAAGAAGATCGTAGGACTTGCCAGCTTCGGTCGAGATGTTGCCAGGGTTCTTGCCGTTCTTGATGGCCTGCGTCGCCGGGCAGGCGCTGTCGGCCACGAAAGTTCCGCTCATCTTGACATCGGCATGCGCCGCGCCGGCGCCGGCAAGAGCCAGCACGATCGAACCCCACAATGCCCAAACCCGCATTCCCGCTCTCCCGGCGATCATTGATCCGTATTGGATTCGTCACACTAGAACAGCCGACGTGTCAGAATTGCGATCTTTTTTCACCGTGCGAGAAAACAATCCCCAGCTGAGCGCTCCATCAGCATGTTCGCAAGCGCGCCCGTCCACTTGACGTATGTGGCGCCCTCGCCCAACAGTCACGAAGGGAGGGAGACATGCCATTCGACAAGCAAACCAGCCTGGCCTCACCGACGGGGGCCGAGCTCAACCTCTATGTGAAACACGCTGAGGCGAAGCCACGCGCCGTGGTGCAGATCAACCATGGTCTGGCCGAGCATGCTGCGCGCTACGCCCGCTTTGCCGACTACCTCGCGCCGCGCGATTTCCACGTCTATGCCCACGATCACCGCGGTCATGGCGCGACGAAAGCGCCCGACGCGCCGCTTGGCAAGTTCGCGGACAGTGACGGCATCGCCAAAGTGATCGCCGATGTCGACGCCGTTCACGACCTGATCGCGAAAGAGCATCCGGGACTGCCGGTGATCGTTTTCGGGCATTCGCTGGGCGCCTCGATCGCGCTCAACTTCGTGCTGCGCCATTCGCAACGCGTGCATGCCGCCGCGATCTGGAACGGCAATTTCTCGCAGGTCCTGCTCGGGCAGCTGGCACTGCTCATCCTCGGCTGGGAACGGATGCGGCTGGGCTCAGATGTGCCGTCGCGGCTTCTGCCCAAGCTCACCTTCCAGGCCTGGGGCAAGGCGGTGCCCAACCACCGCACCCTGTTCGACTGGCTGTCGCGCGACGCGATCGAGGTCGACAAATATGTCGCCGACCCGCTCTGCGGCTGGGACGCCTCGATCTCGATGTGGCGCGATGTCGTCAAAATGGCGCAGCACGCCGGCAAGGATTCCAGCTTTGCCGGCGTTCGGCGCGACCTGCCCGTCAATCTTGTCGGCGGCGAGAAGGATCCTGCGTCGGACTACGGCAAGGCCGTCGATCATTTGGCAAAGCGCATGCGAGCAATGGGTTTTTCGAATCTGGTTTCAAAGGTTTACCCGGAAACCCGCCATGAAAGCCTGAACGAGATCAACCGCGACACCGTCATGAACGATTTCGCCGCCTGGGCCGACAGCGTGCTGAAATCCTGATCCGGCTTGGCCTACTGCATGGGTCGTGACACGACCGGTGCGGGTTGCTAGAGGCTGCCTTTCGTTAGAACACGGTGATCCATGGCCGAACCCCCGCTGAAAGGCATCCGCGTTATCGAGCTTGCCCGCATCCTGGCCGGCCCCTGGGCCGGGCAATTGCTGGCCGACCTCGGCGCGGACGTCATCAAGGTCGAGAGCCCGGACGGCGGCGACGATACCCGCAAATGGGGCCCGCCCTTCGTCATGAGCCATGACGGCGAGAACCTCTCGGCCGCCTACTACCACTCCTGCAATCGCGGCAAGCGTTCGATCGCCATCGATTTCTCCCAGCCCGAAGGCGCCGAGACGCTGCGCAAGCTGGTCGCCACCGCAGATGTGCTGATCGAGAACTTCAAGCTCGGCGGCCTCAAGAAATACGGCCTCGACTATGAAAGCCTGAAGGCGATCAACCCGCGGCTCGTCTATTGCTCGATCACCGGCTTCGGCCAAGACGGTCCCTATGCGCCCCGCGCCGGCTACGATTTCATCATCCAGGCCATGGCCGGCATGATGTCGATCACCGGCGAGCCCGGCCGCGAGCCGCAGAAGGCCGGCGTCGCCATCTCCGATCTTTTCACCGGCCTCTATTCGGTGATCGCCATCCAGGCCGCACTTCGCCATGCAGAAAGGACCGGCGAGGGCCAGCACATCGACATGGCGCTTTACGACAGCCAGATCTCGGCGCTCGGCAACCAGAACCTCAACTATCTGGTCTCCGCCAAGTCGCCGGTGCAGATGGGCAATGCGCATATGAACATCGCGCCCTATGAAGTGCTGCCGGTGAAGGATGGCCACATCATCCTGGCGGTCGGCAATGACGGGCAGTTCGCAAAATTCTGCGCGGTGGTCGGTCTCGCCGACCTGCCCGCCAATCCGGAGTTCGCCACCAACCCGGCGCGGGTCGCCAACCGCGCGAAACTGCGCGAACGGATCATCGAGACCCTCGCCACTTGGGATCGCGATCCGCTGCTGGCGAAGCTGGAAGCCGCCGGAGTGCCGGCAAGTCCGATCAACACGATCGGCCAGATGTTCGCCGACCCGCAGACGATCGCGCGCGGCATGCGGCTCGACCTCGACGACGGCCATGGCAACCGCCTGCCCTCGGTGCGCGCGCCGATGGTGATGTCGGGCACACCGCTCGTCTATAAGCGCCCCTCGCCGCGCCTTGGCGAGCACACTGCAGAAATCCTTGCCGAATTGGAGAAAGCAAAATGAAGACCGGCGGACAACTGATCGTCGAGGCGCTCGAGGCGAACGGCACCGACCGCATCTTCTGCGTTCCGGGCGAATCCTATCTCGCGGTGCTCGACGCGCTGCATGACTCCTCGATCCGCACCATCGTCTGCCGTCAGGAGGGCGGTGCTGCGATGATGGCCGACTGCCAGGGACGGTTGACCGGCAAGCCCGGCATCTGCTTCGTCACCCGCGGCCCCGGCGCCACCAACGCGTCGGCCGGCGTCCACATCGCCATGCAGGATTCGGTGCCCATGATCCTGTTCATCGGCCAGGTCGCCAGCCACGCCAAGGAACGCGAGGCCTTCCAGGAGGTCGACTACAAGCGCTTCTTCGGCGACATCGCCAAATGGGTGGTGGAGATCGACGATGCCGCGCGCATTCCCGAATTCGTCACCCGGGCTTTCGCCGTCGCGACGTCAGGACGCCCCGGCCCTGTGGTCATCTCGCTGCCCGAGGACATGCTGACCAGCGAGGTCGAGGCTCCGGCAGCCCTTCCGCACACGCCGGTCGAGACGCGCCCCGGCGAACCCGAGCTCGATGCGGCGCAAATGCTGCTCGCCAACGCCAAGCGTCCCTTCGTCATCCTCGGCGGCACGCGCTGGAACGTGGAAGCCGTGGCGCAGATGCGCGTGATCGCCGAGACTTGGTCGCTGCCGGTCGGCTGCTCCTTCCGCCGTCAGATGCTGTTCGACCATCTCCATCCGAATTACGCCGGCGATGTCGGCATCGGCATCAATCCCAAGCTCGCGGAGCGGATCAAGCAGGCCGACGTCGTGCTTTTGATCGGCGGCCGCCTGGGCGAGATGCCGTCTTCCGACTACACGCTGCTGAAGAGCCCCTACCCCGACCAAGCGCTGGTGCATGTCCATGCCGACGCCGGTGAGCTCGGCCGCGTCTACCGGCCGACGATTGCGATCAATGCTTCGCCCGCCGCCTTCGTCGAGGCCTTCGCCAAACGCAAGCCCGCCGCCAGCCCTTCCGGGGCGGCCGAGGCGGAAAAGGCGCATGCCGCCTATCTCGAATGGTCGACGCCGCCGCAGACCGGCCCGGGCGCCGTCCAGATGGGCCCGATCATCGAGCATCTGGGAAAGGTCCTGCCGGAGGACGCCATCCTCACCAACGGCGCCGGCAACTACGCCACCTGGGTACACCGTTTCTACCGCACCCGCCGCTTCGGCACGCAGGCAGCACCCACCTCCGGCTCGATGGGCTACGGCACGCCCGCGGCCGTTGCCGCCAAGTCGCTGTTCCCGGATCGCACCGTGATTGCCTTCGCCGGCGATGGCTGCTTCCTGATGAACGGTCAGGAATTCGCGACGGCTGTTCAGTATGACCTGCCGATCATCGTGATCGTCGTCAACAACGGCATTTACGGCACGATCCGCATGCATCAGGAGCGGGAATATCCGAGCCGCGTCGTCGCCACCGAGCTCAAGAATCCGGATTTCGCGGCGCTCGCCCGTGCCTATGGCGGCCATGGCGAGACGGTGGAAAAAACCGCCGACTTCGCGCCGGCCTTCGAACGTGCGCTGGCCAGCGGCAAGCCCGCGATCGTCGAGATCAAGCTCGATCCCGAAGCGATCACCCCGACCCGCACGCTGACGCAGATCCGCAACAAGAGCTGAAGTGCCTAGAAGGGTTTAGGCGGAGTTCCTACGCGTCCCCTCTGGCCTACCGGACAGAGGGGGGCGCTGTCCCGCCGACCTCCGAATTGATCGCGATCCTGTCGGAACCTACATCGCCTTCTCGATCTGGCCGCGGATCTCGCCGTCCTTGTTCTTGGCGGTGTGGACGTTGACATAGTATTTGCCGGCCTCGAGATCGGCCGCCTGCGCGTCCGTCAGCGTCGCCGATCCCTTGATCGGGCTCTTCAGCTTCTTGAACGGGATGACCGGGTCCGCGTTCGCGCCCATGTCCGCCGGACCGTGGATGTGGGCAGCCACGGCAGGCCCGCTGAGGCCGGAATATTTGACGTTCCAGCTGAGCTTCTTGCTTGTCGTGTCAAAGGTCAGTGTGGCAGTCCCCTTGCCCTTGGTGGTGACGGGCGGGCTCTGCTGGCCGCCATCGAGCGTCGCCTTGAACTTCATCGTCTCGGCCATGGCAGGCGATGCGATTAGGAAGGCGGTCGAAACGGCCAAGGCCGAAAGCATCGGCATGGATAGGATGCGCATGAAGAACCTCCGTTGATTGCAGCATCCTCCACGGCTCCCCGACGTGCGGATGCGCCACTCAACGGTTGGGTCGCCGGATGTATCCCGGCACACGATTATTTTACCGCGGGCAAGAAAAAGGGGCGGTCGCCCGCCCCTTTCAAAACCGGTGGTAGAGACGCGAGCTTATTTGATCGCCTTGTCGGTGATCGCGGTCGTGTAGGCGCCGCTCGCCTCCTTGCTGATGATCTTCTGGTCCAGCAGCGCCTTGGCGGTGCGCTCGTAAGCGGCCGGTATCAGCTTGCCGTCGGCATTGTCGACCAGCTTGGCCACTTCCTTCATCATGAACTTCTGGTGGTTCTCGTCCTGGCCGCCGGCGTCGACGACGATTTCGGCCGCCTCGTCGGTGTTCTCGGTGGCGTATTTCCAGCCCTTCATCGAGGCGCGCACGAAGCGAACCATCTTGTCCTCGAAGGCCGGGTCCTTGAGCTTGTCCTCGAGCGTGTAAAGCCCGTCTTCCAGAAGGTCGTTGCCCATGGCCGAGTAGTTGAAGACGATCAGGTCTTCCGGCTTGTAGCCGGCATCCAGCACCTGGCCATATTCGTTGTACGTCATGACCGAGATGCAGTCGGCCTGCTTCTGGATCAGCGGCTGCACGTCAAAGCTCTGCTTGAGCACGGTGACGCCGTCCGGGCCGCCGTCGGTCTTGAGACCGATCTTGTTCATCCAGGCGTAGAACGGATATTCGTTGCCGAAGAACCAGACGCCGAGCGTGTGGCCCTTGAAGTCGGCTTCCGTCTTGATCGGCCCGGCCTTCGGGCAGACCAGTTCCATGCCGGCCTTCTTGAACGGCTGGGCGATGTTGACGAGCCCCACGCCCTTGTCGCGGGCCGCGAGCGCGCCGCCCATCCAGTCGACGATGACATCGGCGCCGCCGCCGGCGATCACCTGCTCGGGCGCGATGTCCGGGCCGCCCGGCTTGATGTCGACGTCGAGGCCTTCGGCGTCATAGAAGCCCTTGGCCTTGGCGACATAATAGCCGGCGAACTGGGCCTGCGTGACCCATTTCAATTGCAGTGTCACCTTGTCGGCGGCCATCGCCTGGAACGCGGCCAGCGACATCGCGCCGGCCAACGCGGAAATCAGCAGTCTTTTCATGTTTTTACCCTCTGAAGTTAGTGCCCAAACCCACCGCCCCTATCCACCTCGGACAGAGGGATGCCAAAACGTGACGGCTCTCTCGATGAGAGCGACCACGCCATAAAAGACCGAACCCGCAAGTGCTGCAACTGCGATTTCGGCCCACACCATGTCGATGTTCATCCGCCCGACTTCCGTCGAGATGCGGAATCCCATGCCGACCACTGGCGTACCGAAGAACTCCGCGACGATTGCGCCAATCAGCGCCAGCGTCGAGTTGATCTTCAGCGCATTGAAGATGAACGGCATTGCCGCCGGCAGCCTGAGCTTGAGCAGCGTCGGCCAATAACCCGACGCATAAGTGCGCATCAGGTCGCGCTCCATATGCCCGGAAGCGGCCAGCCCCGCGACCGTGTTCACCAGCATCGGGAAGAAGGTCATGATGATGACGACCGCGGCCTTGGACGGCCAGTCGAAGCCGAACCACATGACCATGATCGGCGCCACGCCGATGATCGGCAGCGCCGACACCATATTGCCAATTGGCAAGAGCCCGCGCCGCAGGAACGGCACGCGGTCGGCGAGGATGGCGACGGCGAAGCCGGCGAGATTGCCGACGACATAGCCGATCAGCACCGCCTTGAAGATCGTCTGCCGCACATCCGAGCCCAGGATCGGCAGCGAGTTGGCGATGCGCGCGCCGATGGCGCTTGGCGGCGGCAAGAGGATGAAGGGGATGCCCGCGCCGCGCGTCACCGCTTCCCAGATAATCAGGATCCAGGCGCCGAAGATCGCCGGAATGATCAGGCGCAATGCGGTCGACATCAGGCGTGAATTTGCGCGCAGCTCCGACAAAATCGCAACACAGCGCCAGGCGAGCAACCAGGCCCCGGCGAGCACAAGGTAGTAAGCAGGCCCCGCCGTACCTTCGTGACCGCGAATGCTGCCCAGCAGCAGAACCGCAGCGCCGTGGGCGCAGATAAAAAGCATCGCTGCCTCCCACAGCTTAGGGAGGCGACCTGCGATCCAAACCGGAAGGGCAACCAATGCGATCGCAAATGCCCCTGAAGAGCTGCCATAAGGCCAGGCGAGGCCCGGTACGCCTATGTTGAAAACGAAAATCACAATCGGATAGAAAACCAGCACGAAGGCCAGGTTTGCCTGCCAACTGTACTTGACGGCGCTCATGCCGGCCTCCCGCCCATGGCGCGGTCGACCAGGCGCCCGGCGATGCCGACGACCATCACCAGCAGCGCCGCGACGATGGAGCCTGCAACCAGCGCCGACCAGATATCGATGGTCTGGCTGTAATAGGCGCCCGCCAGCAGCTTGGCGCCGATGCCGGCGACAGCGCCCGTCGGCAGCTCGCCGACGATGGCGCCGACCAGGCTTGCCGCCACAGCCACCTTCATCGAGGTGAACAGGAACGGCACCGAGGCCGGCACGCGCAGTTTCCAGAAGGTCTGCGAGGCGCTGGCATTGTAGGTATGCATCAGGTCGAGATGCATGAGCTCGGGCGAGCGCAGGCCCTTCACCATGCCCACCGCGACCGGGAAGAACGACAGATAGGTCGAGATCAGCGCCTTGGGGATCAGGCCGGTGATGCCGATCGCCGCCAGCACCACGATGATCATCGGCGCCACCGCCAGGATCGGTATGGTTTGCGAGGCGATAATCCACGGCATCAGGCTGCGGTCGAGCGTCGCCACATGCACGATGCCGACCGCAATCACGATGCCGAGCGCCGTGCCGAAGGCAAAGCCGAGCAGCGTCGAGGACAATGTCACCCAGGCGTTGTAGACCAGGCTGCGGTTCGAGGTGACGGACCGCAGAAACGTGTTCTCGAAGAAATTCACCGCCACCTGATGCGGCGCCGGCAGCGTCGGCTTCGGCTGCGACAGCGTCTTGCCGATGAACTCGACCGCGCCGGGCGTCTCATTGCCTCGTTGATCGAGATCGCGCTGGAACGGCGCGTTGAGAATCACGGCAAAGACGTACCAGAGCACCACCACGCCGGCGAGGATGGTGGTGACGGGGATGATTTTCGAGCGGAAGCTATCCATGGCGTTGCCCTCGCGGGCCGTGCGCCTTCGTCATCCTAGGGTCTGCGCTCCGCTTCGCGTCGCTCCGCCCTAGGATGACGAAGGCGCGGGGGGCTGTCCCCTCACCCGGCCGCTGCGCGGCCACCCTCTCCCCGTGGGGAGAGGAGGAAACTCATCCGCCTCAATCATCATAGCTGTGCCCAGCCCTCAGCCCATCGCGCACCCGCGCGGCGATCGCCAGAAACTCCGGCGTCTCGCGGATGTCGAGCGGGCGCTCTCTCGGCAGCGTCGATTCGATGATGTCGGTGACGCGGCCCGGCCGCGGCGACATCACCACGATGCGTGTCGACAGATATACCGCCTCGGGGATCGAGTGCGTGACGAAGCAGATCGTCTTGTTAGTCCGCGCCCAGAGGTCGAGCAGCTGCTCGTTCAGATGGTCGCGCACGATCTCGTCCAGCGCGCCGAACGGCTCGTCCATCAACAAAAGGTCCGCGTCGAAGGCGAGCGCGCGCGCGATCGAGGCGCGCTGCTGCATGCCGCCGGAAAGCTGCCAGGGATATTTCTTCTCGAAGCCAGAAAGATTGACCAGCGCCAGCGTACGCTTGATGCGCTCCGCTTGCTCGGCTTGGGAAAGGCCGATGATCTCCAGCGGCAATCCCACATTGCGCTCGATCGTGCGCCACGGGAACAGGGCCGCCGCCTGGAAGACATAGCCATAGGCGCGCTTCTCGCGCGCCTGCTCAGGCGTCATGCCGTTGACGGAGATCGTTCCGGAGGTCGCCCTTTCCAGGTCGGCGATGACGCGCAGCAAAGTCGTCTTGCCGCAACCTGACGGGCCGATGAAGGAGACGAACTCGCCCTTGCCGATGGTCAGATCGACATTGGACAGCGCCTGCACCGGACCGTCATTGGTCTGGAAGGTGAGGCCGAGCTTGCTTGCCGAAACGACGGTTGGCGGCTGTTCGCTCATTGGCTGCAGCCTGCCTTTCGCAGCCGCTGCCGCGCCGTCCGCAATCCGGTTGATTTTATGATAGCGTTGCTTTCCACTCGTCCTGTCCCGCCCGATCGACGCAGCCCGGAGCCTTGCCGATGTCGCCTAAACCCACCTGTCATCTCGTTCGCCCCGAAAGCACCTATCAGGGCAAGCAGGGGCTGAGCTATTTCGCCGGCATCGCCGCCGAGACCGTCGGCTCCTCCGGCATCTGCATGCATCTTCTCACCATGCCGCCCGGCGCCCGCGCCAAGGCGCATATGCATGAAAGCCACGAGACGGCCATCTACGTGCTCTCGGGCGAAGTCCACACCTGGTACGGCGACCGGCTCGAGCACCACATCGTCGTCAAGGCCGGCGACCTCTTCTACATTCCGGCCGGCGTGCCGCATCTGCCCGCCAATCTGAGCGGGGCGCCGTCCTCGGCGGTGATCGCCCGCACCGATCCCAACGAGCAGGAAAGCGTCGTCCTGCTGCCGGAACTGGATGGCCTGGTTGCCTGAAGCCGAAGGGACCACTCTCGCCGTCATTTGCACCGGGAGACATCGCCCATCACATTCCCGTCCTCGTCGGCCACAACCAGCTTCTTCGCATTCTTCGCGCTGCGCTTGATGGTGAACTTGGTCGGCGCCTGTCCTTCTTCGCCCTCCGCCTCGCATTTTGCCGTCACCACCAGCGATCCGTCGGCCTGGGGCTGCTTGTCGCTGAAGGTGCAGGCGCTGGCCGCCGTGATCAATTCCTTGTCGGTCAAAAGCAGCATCTTGTCGGCGGCGACCTCCTGACCGTTCCGGTTGATGCAGCCATATTTGTCGCCATAAGGTTTTGAGAGATCGATGCTGGCCGCCGACGCGTGGCCGGCCGAAAGCACAAAGGCTGCGCCTAAAAATAGTCCCCCGAACCGCATCTCACACCCCCGTGGCTGGAATGCCGGTGCGCTCCACCTTGCGTGGCGCGGAAATCTCCTTCCAGGTCGACAGCGCCCGGTTGACCGCAGCGTTCGGCTCACGCGCCACGAACTCGCCATGCCCGGCCTTGGCCTTCACGTCCGCTTCCTCGATCGAAAGCTCGCCGCGCGAGAAAACGAAGCGCGGCAGGCCGGTCACCTCAAAACCTTCGAAGACGTTGTAGTCGATCACCGACTGCTGCTTCTTGGCCGAGATCGTCTTCTTGCGCTTCGGGTCCCACACGACGATGTCGGCATCGGCACCTTCGACGATCGCGCCCTTCTTCGGATACATGTTGAGGATCTTGGCGATGTTGGTCGAGGTCACCGCGACGAATTCGTTCATCGTCAGGCGGCCGGTGTTGACGCCGGTCGTCCACAGCACCGGCAGCCGATCCTCGAGCCCGCCGGTGCCGTTCGGGATCTTGGTGAAGTCGCCGACGCCATTGCGCTTCTGCTTGGTGGTGAAGGAGCAGTGGTCGGTCGCAACCACCTGCAGCGAGCCGGCCTGCAGGCCCGCCCACAGCGAATCCTGGTGCCACTTGCTGCGGAAGGGCGGGCTCATCACGCGGCGCGCCGCATGGTCCCAGTCCTTGTTGAAATATTCGGTCTCGTCGAGCGTCAGGTGCTGGATCAGCGGTTCGCCGAACACCCGCATGCCCTTCTGTCGCGCGCGGCGGATCGCCTCGTGGCTCTGCTCGCACGAGACATGCACGACATAGAGCGGCACGCCGGCCATGTCGGCAATCATGATGGCGCGGTTTGTCGCCTCGCCTTCCACCTCAGGCGGACGCGAATAGGCATGCCCCTCAGGCCCGTTGTTGCCGGCGGCTAAAAGCTTTTGCGACAGTGCTGCGACCACGTCGCCATTCTCGGCATGGACGAGCGGCAGCGCACCGAGATCGGCGCAGCGCTGGAACGACGCATACATCTCGTCGTCATCCACCATCAGCGCGCCCTTGTAGGCCATGAAGTGCTTGAACGAGGTGATGCCCCGGTCGACAACGGTCGCCATCTCGTCGAACACCTGCCTGCCCCACCAGGTGATCGCCATGTGGAAGGAATAGTCGCAGGCCGCTTTCGAGGTCTTGTTGTCCCACATCTGCAGCGCCTCAAGCAGTGACTGCTGCGGCGCCGGCAGGCAGAAATCGACCACCATCGTCGTGCCGCCGGAGAGTGCCGCGCGCGTGCCGGATTCGAAATCGTCGGCTGAATAGGTGCCCATGAAGGGCATTTCGAGATGGGTGTGCGGATCGATGCCGCCCGGCATGACATAGCAGCCGGTGGCGTCGAACTCATGATCGCCATGCAGGTTGGAGCCGATGGCGACGATCTTGCCGTGCTGCATCAGCACGTCGGCCTTCCACGTGCGGTCGGCCGTCACGATGGTGCCGTTTCGGATGACTTTGGTCATATCTGTTCCCCTGTTCTTTCGCGCTTCTTTGCGAGCGGCGTTGCGAGGTGATTGGTCTAGTTGATCATTCGAAGATTCCCGCCGTCTCCACCACCGCGTGGAACAGCACGTCGGCGCCGGCCGCAGCCCATTCCTTGGAGATTTCCTCGGCCTCGTTGTGGCTGAGACCGCCCACGCAAGGGCACATGACCATGGTCGCGGGCGCGACCTTGGCCGCCCAGCAGGCGTCGTGGCCGGCGCCGGAAATGATGTTCATGTGGCTGTAGCCCAGCTTTTCGGCGGCGGTGCGCACGCGGCCGACCAGCGTCGGATCGAAGGTTATCGGATCGAAATGGCCGACAGCCTCGACCGAACATTTGACGCCGAGCGCCTCGCAGATCTTGGGCGCTTCCTTCTCGATGCGGGCGCGCATGCCATCGAGCTTCGCCTGGTCCGGCGAGCGGATATCGACGGTGAAGACGACGGTGCCCGGCAAAACGTTGCGCGAATTGGGTGTAAACTTGACCTGTCCGACGCCGCCGACGGCGCCCGGCTGGTTCTCAATGGCCACCGTCTGCACCATCTCCAGGATACGGGCCATGGCAAGGCCGGCATTGACGCGCATATTCATCGGCGTCGAGCCGGTATGCGCCTCCTTGCCGGTCAGCGTGAACTCCAGCCACCACAGGCCCTGGCAGTGGGTCACCACGCCGATCTGCTTGTTCTCGGCCTCCAGGATCGGTCCCTGCTCGATGTGGTACTCGAAATAGGCGTGCATCTTGCGCGCCCCGACCTTCTCGTCACCGACCCAGCCGATCCGCTTCAGCTCGTCGCCAAAGGTCAGGCCGTCGAGATCCTTGCGGGCATAGGCGTAGTCCTGTGTATGCACCCCGGCGAACACGCCAGAGGCAAGCATGGCCGGGGCGAAGCGCGCCCCTTCCTCATTCGTCCAGTTGGTGACGACGATCGGGTGCTTCGTCTTGATGCCGAGATCGTTGAGCGAACGCACGACCTCGAGGCCCGAGAGCACGCCGAGCACACCGTCATACTTGCCGCCGGTCGGCTGGGTGTCGAGATGGGAGCCGACATAGACCGGCAGCGCGTCCGGATCGGTGCCGGCCCGCGTCATGAACATGGTGCCCATCTGGTCGACGCCCATCGAAAGGCCGGCCTCGTCGCACCAGGACTTGAAAAGCGCGCGGCCCTCCTTGTCGGAATCGGTGAGCGTCTGGCGATTGTTGCCCCCGGCGATGCCGGGGCCAATCTTCGCCATCTCCATGAGGGAATCCCACAAACGGTCTGAATTGATTCGCAGATTTTCGCCGGGTGCGGCCATTTGCGGTTCCCATTTTCACCAGGGGTCTTGTCGCCCCTTGAGTGGTTTGCATCCTGACCGTATGGTCAGCTTTCAGACTACACAAGCTGACCAAGCGGTCAACGAGAATCTTGGGCCAGAATCTTGGAGAACACATGACCGAATCCACCCGTCCGATGCGGCGCCAGGACATAAGGCGGGAGAATGAAAAAGCCATTCTGATCGCCGCCGAAAAGGTGTTCGCGGAAGCCGGGTTCGGCGGCGCCACGATGCAGCTGATCGCCGATCTGGCCGGGCTGCCCAAGGCAAATCTCCACTATTATTTCGCCACCAAGGAAGAACTCTACCAGTCCGTCGTCCAGAACATCTTCGAGATCTGGCTGCAGGCGGCCAATTGCTTCGATGTCGCGCGCGGGCCGATAGACGGCATCAGCGCCTATATCGACGCCAAGATGGAAATATCGCGCCGCCACCCCGATGGCTCGAAGGTCTGGGCCTCGGAAGTTATGCACGGCGCGCCGGTGCTTCAGGACTATATGGAATCGACCTTGCGCGAATGGACCGACGGCCGTGTCGAGATCATCAAGCGCTGGATCGACGAGGGCAAGATGGACCCGGTCGACCCGCGCCATCTGCTCTACATGCTCTGGGCCACCACCCAGCATTACGCGGATTTCGGCCACCAGATCGAAACGCTGAACGGCGGCAAGCCGCTCTCCGACCGGCAATGGCGGGAAGCCAAGGAAAACATCAAGCGGGTGATCCTGACCGGCATCGGCGCGCAGCCTGCCTGAATCGCACCGCTGTCGAGGCCGGCGCATCTCCACCGACCTCGCCCAGCCCGCTTCACGGACACCCTCCCCTCGACGGGAAGGATGTCCGCGCCGGTTTATCAGTCGATCGACCTCAGCACATCACGGACATGGTCGATCAGCTCGTTGATCTGTCCCTTGGTGATGATCAGAGGCGGCGACAGCGCGATGATGTCGCCGGTGGTGCGGATCAGCGCGCCGCGCTCGAAGGCCTTGACGAAGGCCGAGAACGCACGCTTGGTCGGGCTGCCGGCGATCGGCGCCAGTTCGATCGCGCCAATCAGGCCGATATTGCGGATGTCGATGACATGCGGCTCGCCCTTGAGCGAATGCAGCGCGTCTTCCCAGTACGGCGCCAGTTCCTCGCCGCGCGTCAAAAGGCCCTCTTCCTTGTAGGTGTCCAGCGTGCCGAGCGCCGCGGCGCAGGCGATCGGATTGCCCGAATAGGTATAGCCGTGGAAGAACTCGATCATATGTTCCGGGCCGGTCATGAAGGCGTCGTGGATCTCCTTCTTGACGAACACCGCGCCCATCGGGATGACGCCGTTGGAAACGCCCTTGGCCGTCGTCATGATATCCGGCGTGACGCCGAAATAGTCGGCCGCGAACGGCGCGCCGAGGCGGCCGAAACCGGTGATCACTTCATCGAAAATCAACAATATGCCGTGCTTCGTGCAAATTTCCCGAAGCTTCTGCAGATAGCCCTTCGGCGGCAGGATGACGCCGGTGGAGCCGGCGACCGGCTCGACAATGACGGCCGCGATGGTCGAGGCGTCATGCAGCGCGATCAGCCGCTCGAGATCGTTCGCGAGCTCCGCGCCATGCTCCGGCACGCCCTTCGAGAAGGCGTTCTTCTCCGGCAGGTGCGTGTGCGGCAGATGGTCGACGCCGCCGAGCAGCGTGCCGAACATCTTGCGGTTCGAGACGATGCCGCCGACCGAGATGCCGCCGAAATTGACGCCGTGATAGCCGCGCTCGCGGCCGATCAGACGGGTGCGCGAGCCCTCGCCCCTGACACGGTGATAAGCGATCGCCATCTTCAGCGCGGTCTCGACCGATTCCGAACCGGAATTGGTGAAGAAGACATGGTCCATGCCCTTCGGCGCGATATCGACCAGCCGGTTCGCCAGCTCGAAGACAATGGGATGGCCCATCTGGAAGGCCGGCGCATAGTCGAGCTCGGCCGCCTGATGCTGGATCGCCTCGGTGATCTTCGGCCGGCAGTGGCCGGCGTTCACGCACCACAGGCCAGCGGTGCCGTCGAGCACCTTGCGGCCGTCGCTGGTCGTGTAGTGCATGTCCTTGGCGGACACGAACATGCGCGGCGCCTGCTTGAACTGCCGGTTTGCCGTGAACGGCATCCAGAATGCGCTGAGATCGTTCGGCGTGACTTTCAGCCGGTTGGACATGACCAGGACTTCCCCTTGTAACCTGTTTCGGTGCGGCCAACGCTTGGTCTTTGCTGCGTTTTCATGCTACGCAAATTTTTGACCGGTTGGACAAACGTTAGCGCCGCCTGTCGGCGGTCAAAGGATTACTAGCGGAAATGCCGCATAAAAAGCGCGCTCCACAGCCCAAGGAAAAACTGGTCCAGAGAATTGGTCCAGATGGTCGGCGCGGCACCGCGCAAGGATGACGGACACGATGGAAGGCTCCGCTCCCCGCCGCACCCGCATCCAGCAGGAAAAGCGCGAGCTCATCCTCGAAGCAGCGCTCGAAGTCTTCTCTGCGAACGGGTTTCGCGGTTCGACCATCGACCAGATCGCTGAAGCCGCCGGCATGTCGAAGCCGAACCTTCTCTATTACTTCCGCCGCAAGGAAGACATTCACGAGACATTGATGCAGCGCCTGCTCGACACCTGGCTGGCGCCTTTGCGCGAGCTGGACGACGTCGGCGACCCGCTGACGGAACTCAGGAGCTATATCCGCAGGAAGCTGGAGATGGCGCGCGACTTCCCGCGTGAAAGCCGGCTCTTCGCCAACGAGATCCTGCAGGGTGCGCCACGCATCAAGCCGATGCTGGAGGGCGAGTTGAAGACGCTGGTCGACGAGAAAGCCGCCGTCATCAAGGGCTGGATGCGCGCCGGCAAGATCGCCCGCACCGATCCCTGGCACCTGATCTTCTCGATCTGGGCGACGACGCAGCATTATGCCGATTTCGATGTCCAGGTCCGCGCCGTGCTCGGCGCCGACCGCGGCGGCGACGGCCGCTTCGAGGACGCGGCGCGGTTTCTGGAGCAGTTGTTCCTGGATGGGCTGAAGCCGAAGGGCTGACCCGGCGGTGATGGCTCACGCGCTGCGCCGCTCGGCCGTCTGTGCCTCCAGCAGCTTCTTCAACTTGGCGACCGAGTTCTGCTCCGCCAGCGGCGTGTAGACGATCAGCCTCATATCAGAGCCATCGTCGATCGACAGGCTCATATGCTCGAATGTCATCGCGCCGGCGATCGGGTGGCGCAGGTGCTTCAAGCCGGAAAGCCTGTGCACGACATCGCGTTGCGGCCACCATTCGCGGAATTCGGGACTTGAGCGCATCATCAGCGCGATCAGCCGCTCGAAATCCGGATCGCCGGTGTATTTCGCGCTCTCGGCGCGGAAGGCGGCGAGCGTTGCGCGCGCCAGCTGCTCCCAGTCCACCAAAAGGTGCCGCCGGTGCGGATCGGTGAAGACGCCGTGGAGGATGTTGCGGGCATCGCCCTCCAGCTGGCCGTAATCGCCGAAGATGGCGACCGCTGCGTCGTTCCAGGCCAGCACGTCCCAGCGCGGGCCGACGACATAGGCGGGTTGCAGCACCAGGCTCTGCAGCATGTGCAGCAAGGGTCCTTCGACCTTTGTCTGCACGATACGCCGCCGCTCCGGCTGTTGGCGGCCGGCGAGCGTGAACAGATGCCGCTGCTCGGCACCGTCGAGCCGCAGCGCCTGGCAAAGCGCTGACAGCACCTCGACCGAGGGCCGCACGTCCCTGCCCTGCTCCAGCCAGGTGTACCAGGTCGTGCCGACGCCGGCGATCATCGCCACTTCTTCGCGCCTTAAGCCCGGCGTGCGCCGCCGCGCGCCGCAAGCGATGCCGGCGGCATCCGGCGAAAGCCGTTCGCGCCGCGAACGCAGGAAAGCGCCGAGCTCGCGCCGGCGATGATCTTCGGGGGAATGGGTCGCGATATCCATCTGCCTATTATAGCAGTACTGATACCAGGATAAAGTTTGAACTGTTTGAGACGCGCGCCCTGTCCCATCTTTTCGTTCAGAGCAGCGCAAGGAGGCTCTGGACATGGAACTCAAGGACAAAACCATTCTCGTCACCGGCTCGACCGACGGCGTCGGCCGCGTGGTCGCCGAAAGGCTCGGCGCCGCGGGCGCACGCGTGCTGGTGCATGGCCGCGACGCAGGCCGCGGCAAGGCGACGGTCGCCGCGATCGAGGCCAAAGGCGGCAAGGCGGAATTCCTCGCCGCCGACCTCGCTTCGCTTGCCGAAGTACGCCGCCTCGCCGAAGCCGTGCGCGCCAGGACCGACCGGCTCGACATCCTGATCAACAATGCCGGCGTCGGCACCGGCGGCCAGGGCGCCAAGCGGCAGGTCAGCGCCGACGGCTACGAGCTGCGCTTCGCCGTCAACTATCTCGCCGGCTTCCTGCTGACGTCGGAGCTCTTACCGCTCATCAAGGCAAGCGCGCCGGCGCGCATCGTCAACGTCGCCTCGGCCGGCCAGCAGGCGATCGATTTCGACGACGTCATGCTGACGCATGGCTATAGCGGCGTGCGCGCCTACTGCCAGAGCAAGCTGGCGCAGATCCTATTCACCATCGATCTGGCTCAGCAGCTCGAGGGCACCGGCATCACCGTCAACGCCTTGCATCCGGCAAGCTACATGGACACCACGATGGTCCGGCAGGCGGGCGTCACGCCATGGAGCTCGGTCGAGACCGGCGCCGACGCCATCCTCAACCTTGCGACCTCGCCGGCGCTCGAAGGGCGCAGCGGCCGCTATTTCGACGGCCAGCGGGAATCGCGCGCCGATGCGCAGGCCTATGACGAAAAGGCCCGCCGCCAATTGCGGGCCTTGAGCCTCGAATTGACCGGACAATCTTCTGCAACATCCAAGGAACAACACCCATGAGCGAGACCATCGAACATTGCGTCATCATAGGCGGCTCATCCGGCATCGGCCTCGCGACGGCCAAAAAGCTGGTTAGCCCCGCCATGAAAGTCACGATCACCGGCCGCAACGAGGAAAAACTCAAGGCTGCGTGGAAGAGCCTGGGCGGCTCAGCCGACAAGGCTGCGTTCGATGCCGGCAATCCTGATGAGGCGCAGCGGTTTTTCAAGGACCTAGGGCCGTTCGATCACCTGGTTCTCGCCGCCAGCGGCGGCAAGGGACTGGGACCGTTCGCGACGCTCGACCTCGCCGATATCGCCAGCGGCGTCGACGAGAAGGTCCGGCCGCAACTGTCCTGTCTACAGGCAGCCCTGCCGACCCTGAACAAGACCGGATCGGTCACCTTCATCTCGGCTGTCTCGGCACAAATCGCGGCGCCCGGCGTCGCCGGCATCGGCGCCATCAACGGCATGCTCTTGACCGTCGCGCCGATCCTCGCCATCGAGCTGAAGCCGCTGCGCGTCAACGTCGTGGCCCCCGGCGTCATCGACACCCCCTGGTGGGATTTCCTGCCGGACGATCAGCGGCAGGCGGTGTTTGCCGAATATGCCGGCAAGACGCCGGTCGGCCGCATCGGCCGCGCCGAGGATGTCGCCGAGGCGATTGCCTTCCTGGTCTCCAACAGCTTCATGACCGGTCAGGTGCTGACCTGCGACGGCGGCTTGAGGTTCGCCGCCTAGAGGAGGCGCGCGGACTCCCATCCGCGCGCCCTAGGATCAGGCCGCCTTGGCGGCCGGCATCGGATGGATGGCGTGGAAGGGAATGCACAACCGGTTCCACGTGTTGATCATGCCGAGCGCCACCGAGAGCTTGACCATTTCCTCTTCCGAGAAATGCTCGAGCGTGCGGGCGTAGAGCTCGTCCGACACACCATTGTCGGCGATCAGCGTCACGGCCTCGGTCCATGCGAGAGCGGCACGCTCGCGTTCGGAAAACAGCGGCGATTCCTTCCAGGCGGCGACGAGATAGAGCCGGGTTTCGGTCTCCCCGTCGCGCCGCGCCTCGCGGCTGTGCATCTCGACGCAGTATGAGCAGCCATTGATCTGCGAAGCCCTGAGCTTGATCAGGTGCAGCAGGCTCACTTCCAGCCCGCATTCGTCGACGGCCTTGTTGAGCGCCGACACCGCCTTCATGATCTCGGGGGCCTTGGCAAAGAACTGCAATCTCTGTTTCATCGTCTTTCCTTCCAGTTTTTTGGGCGGGTTAGGGGTTTAAGTCTGCTTGGATGAAGCGGATTTCTGCGGCCGCTGGTGGCGCTCGACGAAAGCGCAGCTCGCGGCATAGGATCGCGGGTCGCCTTCGGCGGCGTACTCCGCCACGATGTCGGACAGCTTCACGTCGGCAAGCGCCGCCCGATAGGCGCGCTCGGCCCTGAGCATCGCGGCGTTGATGCCGCAGGGCTTCACATAGGCCGAGGCGTCGATCTTGACCGGGCCGCGCTGGCGAATTTCGCCGCAGCGGAACGCAGGCTCCCTGCCCTCGACCGCCAGCACGATATCGAGCAGCGTGATACGTTCCGCCGCCCGCGCCAGCCGGTAGCCGCCCGCCGGCCCGGGAACCGACTCAAGAATGCGCGCCGCCGTGAGCTGGTTGAGATGCTTCAGCAGATAGCTCGGCGACAGCCCAAAACACTCCGCCAGCGCCGCACCCGGCATGGTGCTGTTGCCGTCCACGCTGGCCAGCGTCGCCGCGCAGTGGATGGCCGCTTCGACGCCATCGCCCAGTTTCATGATACCGATCTCCAATTCATGGATATATTTTATCGTGGATAATTCTTATCTGCAATATGAAAATGCAAATTGCCCGCCCATTCGCAATAACAGAGTGAGAGGATGGGCGCTTCGCAGGACCTGGGTTCCTCGCACCCCGCAAGGCGGGGGAGAGGTGGCCCGGCGAAGCCGGGACGGAGAGGGGGACACCTTCTGCGAGGCCAAAACCGGACAAGGACGGGGCGCAGGAAAAAAGGCAATCAGGAGCCCGCGGCGGTGTCCAACCGCCGCAAGGCCCCTCTCCGTCCCGGCTTCGCCGGGCCACCTCTCCCCACTGGCGTGGGGCGAGGAACCCGAGCTTATTCCGCCGCTACCTTGGCCATCGGATTGTTCGGATGCGTCGTCCAGTTGGCGTAGATCGGCGACACCGGCTTGCCGGTGCGTTGGTCCACGACGCCGGCCGCCAGCGGCTCCATGGTGATGCAGCCCTCGACCGGGCAGACATTGACGCACAGATTGCAGCCGACGCATTCAGCCTCGATAACCTCGAAATGCCTCACGCCGTCCACCATGCTGGTGATCGCCTGGTGCGAGGTGTCCTCGCAGGCGATGTGGCAGCGGCCGCATTTGATGCAGGCGTCCTGGTCGATATGCGCCTTGGCGACATAGTTGAGGTTGAGATACTGCCAGTCGGTGACATTGGGCGTGGCGCGGCCGATGATGTCGGAGAGCGAGGCGTGGCCCTTCTCATCCATCCAGTTCTCCAGGCCGGCGATCATCTCCTGCACGATCTTGAAGCCGTAGGTCATCGCCGCCGTGCAGACCTGCACATTGCCGGCGCCGAGCGCCATGAACTCGGCGGCGTCGCGCCAGGTGGTGATGCCGCCGATGCCCGAGATCGGCAGGCCGCGGGTTTCGGGATCGCGCGCGATCTCGGCCACCATGTTCATGGCGATCGGCTTCACCGCCGGGCCGCAATAGCCGCCATGCGAGCCCTTGCCGTCGATGGTCGGCTGCGGCGCGAAACTGTCGAGATCGACGCCGGTGATCGAGTTGATCGTGTTGATCAGCGACACCGCGTCGGTGCCCCCGGCATGCGCCGCCCGAGCGGGCTTGCGGATGTCGGTGATGTTGGGCGTCAGCTTGGTGATGACGGGCATGCGCGTGTACTGCTTGCACCAGCGCACCACCATCTCGATATATTCCGGCACCTGGCCGACCGCCGAGCCCATGCCGCGCTCGCTCATGCCGTGCGGGCAGCCGAAATTGAGCTCGATGCCGTCGGCGCCGGTCTCCTCGACCAGCGGCAGGATCGCCTTCCAGCTTTCCTCGACGCAAGGCACCATGATCGAGGCGATCAGCGCCCGGTCCGGCCAATTCATCTTCACCTGCTTCATCTCGCGCAGATTGGTCTGCAGGTCGCGGTCGGTGATCAGCTCGATATTGTTTAAGCCCAGCAGCCGGCGGTCGGCGCCCCAGATCGCGCCGTAGCGCGGACCGTTGACATTGACGACCGGCGGACCCTCTTCGCCCAGCGTCTTCCACACCACGCCGCCCCAGCCCGCCTTGAAGGCGCGCTCGACATTATAGGCCTTGTCGGTCGGCGGCGCCGAGGCCAGCCAGAACGGATTGGGCGACTTGATGCCGATGAAATTGTTGCGGATGTCTGCCATGCTCATGCCCTCCCATTAGAGGTCAGTGCCCGGTGGATGCTCTCGGCCGCGTCGCGCCCTTGCGCCACGGCCGAGACGGTCAAATCGTCGCCGCCGAAGATGCAATCGCCGCCCGCCCAGACTTTCGCCAGCGAGGTGCGGCCTTCGGCATCGACCTTGATGCGGCCGCCTTCGAGCTCGATCGCCTCTGCGCTGCCGTTGAGATGCGCCGGCACAAAACTCTGGCCGATCGCCTTGAACACCTGGTCGGCGACGAGCGTGAGCCGTTCACCGGTGCCGGCGAGCTTGTCGCCGCTCATAGCGGTGTATTCGAGCTCGATCGCCGACACTTTGCCGTTCTCGGCAATGACGCGCTTGGGCTGCAGCCAGTGGCGGATGGTGACGCCGTTGGCGGCGGCCAGATCCTGCTCGAACTCCGAAGCGTTCATATGCTCCTGGCCGCGCCGGTAGCAGATCGTCACCTCTTCGGCGCCGAGCAGCTTCGACTGCACCGCGGCATCGACCGCCGTCATGCCGCCGCCGATGACGACGACGCGCCGGCCGACCGGCAGGCTGGAGAGGTCGCTTGCCTGGCGCAGTTCGGCGATGAACTCGACCGCATTGGTAACGCCGTCGGCGTCTTCGCCCTCGGCACGTAGCGCATTGACGCCGCCGAGCCCCATGCCGAGGAACACCGCATCATAGTTGCGCATCAGGTCGGCCAGTTGGAAGTCGCGGCCGAGCGCCTTGCCGTTCTGGATGTCGATGCCGCCGATCGCGGTGACATAGTCGACCTCGGCCTGGGCGAAATCGTCGACGCTCTTATAGGCGGCGATGCCATATTCGTTGAGGCCGCCGGCCTTCGGCCGCGCCTCCAGGATCGTCACCTCATGGCCATGGCGGGCAAGCCGATGCGCCGCCGCTAGCCCGGCCGGACCGGCGCCGACCACGGCGATGCTTTTCCCGGTCGGCTCGGCGCGCTTGTAGAACTGCTTGCCCTCGCTCATCGCGACATCGGTGGCGTAACGCTGCAGCCGGCCGATCTGCACCGGCTTGCCTTCGGCCACCTCGCGCACGCAGACCTCTTCGCACAGCGTCTCGGTCGGGCAGACGCGGGCGCACATGCCGCCAAGGATGTTCTGGTCGAAAATGGTCTTGGCCGAGCCCAGCGGATTGCCGGTCGCGATCTGGCGAATGAACAGCGGGATGTCGATCGACGTCGGGCATGCATTCATGCAGGGCGCGTCGTAGCAGAAATAGCAGCGGTCGGATTCGACCAGCGCTTCGTGGTGATCGAGCGGCGGGTGCAGGTCGGAAAAATTGTCGGCATATTGCTCGGAAGACAGCCGGCCGCCGGCAATGCCTTCGATGAAATGACCAGTCGCCATTCCAGTTCCCCTTGTTGTCGTTTTGGGGAAGGCTAGCACGTTTTATTTTTTTATCAATTGGTCAATTTTCGGCCAAGCCGCTGAAATGGTTGAGTAAAAACATGATAAATGAAGTCATGTTATAGCCGCCTCAGTGATCTCTGCCGCGTCAGGATTTATCACCCTGTGGCCATGGATCGACCGGATTTCCTCGGCCACCAATTCCTGCAGCCGCCACAGATTGCGGTCATGGATGCCGAAGGTCTCGAGATGGCTGACGGTGTTGTAGAGATATTCAGCACCCGAGCCGACATGGCCGCACGCCCGCGCCAGCACCCAGGCCACCTTCTCCAGCGGCTGCCCGAGCGACGTCCCCCTGCCCGCCACGCCGACCCAGAAGCCCAGCGCCCGCACCCGACCTTGCGCCGTCCGCACCGGGACCCATCTGACGGAGGCGACGCTCTCGTGGTCGTCGATCTCGCGTCGCAGCAGCCTCTCGATCTGGGCAGGCTTTTCGCCATCCGGCAGGCGGTAGATGACGCCGTCGCAGCGCCCACCGCGTTCAAGCGCCATCATCAGCCCCGGCTGCTCGGCGCTGCCTCGCCAGCGCACGAGATCCAGGCAGAAGGAGCGATGCCAGCCATGCGCCGAGGCGCGCTGCTGCTCGATCGACTCGAAGGCTGGTTTCCAGATCAGCGACCCATAGGCGAACACCCAAAGCGGACCCTCATCGGCTTCGCCGGCAAGACGCCTGCCAAGCGCGCCGAAATCGTCGTCGCTGAGCTGCGTCCACTCCCCGCTCGGACCGGGATCGATCTCCTCGCGATGGCAAAGAGCCACAAGCTCGGGCGTGAGCGACATCTGGCGCATGGAGAACGCGAACCCCTCTTTGACGGCAGCAAAGTCGAAAAGCGCTGGCTATGCAAGATCAGGGAGCAGAGCGCCTTGCCGTCCGGGATTTTCGGCCCATGTCGGATTTCTGTCGCCAGGATCGTCCTAAGGTGTGTTGAGATTCAGGTCAGGCCGCGACGAAAACGGCGGTTTTCGAGAACCGGAGCGGAGCGTACTTAAGTACGTGAGCACCGGAAGCGCAGGAAACCGCCGTTTGCAGGCCGGCATCACCTGAATCTCAACACACCTTAGGATGGATCGAACAACGATCGCTGCCTGAACCGGTGAGGAGACCGACCATGCCGAAATCCCCGCAACCTTTCTTCTGGTACGAACTGATGACCACCGACCTCGACGCCGCCGAGGCCTTTTACACCGCCGTTGTCGGCTGGAAGGCCGAGCCCTTCGACAACGCCCCCGGCATGCCCCGCTACATCGTGGTGAATTCCGCCGAGCGCGGCGTCGGCGGATTGATGACCATGCCGGAAGAACCCGCCAAGAGAGGCATGCCGCCAACCTGGCTGGGCTACATCTACACCAAGGATGTCGACGCCTCCACCCAGGCGCTCAAGGACGCCGGCGGCGCCGTCCACCGCGCGCCCGACGACATTCCGGGCGTCGGCCGCTTCGCCGTCGTCGCCGACCCGCAAGGCGCGGCCTTCATGTTCCTGCAGCCCAATCAGCCTGACCAGCCGCCGGTGCCGGCAACCACGCTTGGCCATGTAGGCTGGCATGAGCTCTACACCTCGGACTGGAAAGCCGCCTTCGATTTCTATTCCAGCCAGTTCGGTTGGACGAGCGCCGGCGAGTTCGACATGGGCGAGATGGGCATCTACAAAACCTTCGGCGCCGGCCCAGAATCCGGCGGCGGCATGATGAACAAGCCGCCGCAGATCCCGGTCTCCGTCTGGCAGTTCTATTTCAACGTCGACGCCATCGACGACGCCGCCAAGCGCGTCACCGACAATGGCGGCAAGGTCATCATGGGGCCGATGGACGTGCCGAGCGGCCAATGGATCATCCAGTGCCAGGACCCGCAAGGCGCGCATTTCGCCTTGCTGGCTCCGGTGAGGTAGAATTTTCTCTCCCTCGGAGCGGGCAATCGCATAAGGCGCTCCCCCTCTCCGTCTCGGCTTCGCCGAGCCACCTCTCCCCCATTTCGTGGGGGCGAGGAACCCCAGCTTTCAAGGCCGCGACATCCGCGGTTAGCGTTTCCTCGCCCCATGAAATGGGGGAGCGGTGTCCGCGCAGCGGACGGAGAGGGGGGCAGCGCTGCCGTCTGCGATTGCGCTTCCCTCTTGGGAGAGGTGCGATCAACCCTCCGCAATTGCTGCGAAGGACAGGCAAGACTTATCCGGCTGGCGCCACTCTCTTAAATTAGTCACTCCGGCGTCAGCACCGCCAGCTTCAGATCGGCCTTCTTCGCGCCGCTGAGCTGGATGATCGCTGCGCCGCCGGCGAGCTTGAAGCGAATGCTCTTGCGGATGCCGGGGCAGGTCTTCACGCCGCTGAAGGCTGCCGATTTCACGGTCTTGCCATCCTGCACCACATCGATCCAGGCCTCGTCGGACAGGCTGAGCTGCAGCTCGCCATCAGGCGGCACCGTCACATTTGCTGTCGCGCCGAACGTGCCGGCTTTCGGTGCCCGCTCCGGCGGCACTTCGAAGCTGACGGTATCCACAGCCTCAAGCGAGAAATCCGCCGCTTGCCCGACCGTGAGGGTAGCGCCGGACTGCGCGGCGCGCGCCTCCGGAAACAGCGCCTGCTCCCGCTCGACCGGCCATTTGAAGGTCTCGCAGCCGGTATCGGCGGCCATGGCGAAGCTGGTGCCTGCAAGGATTGCGAAGAGGCCGATGATGACTTTTCTCATGATCAAGGAGACTCGCTTGGTTTGATCCACCACCCCTCTAATACAACCATAGAGATATTTATGCAACCATCGCGAGAAGAAATATGGGACTGAAACCATTTCGCCTCACCGATTGTTGATGGTTGGCCATGGGAAGTGAGTGGTCCACTGCCGGGCGATAATCTAAGGCCCGAGCGGGGGTAAATGGAGTTTCGGATGAAGCTTTTCGAAAGCCTTGCTCACTACCGCCCGCAAGCGCTGGGCGTGTTGCGCAT
This sequence comes from Mesorhizobium sp. M2A.F.Ca.ET.043.05.1.1, assembly GCF_003952445.1. Lineage (NCBI taxonomy): Bacteria > Pseudomonadati > Pseudomonadota > Alphaproteobacteria > Hyphomicrobiales > Phyllobacteriaceae > Mesorhizobium > Mesorhizobium sp. M2A.F.Ca.ET.043.05.1.1. The sequence continues at coordinate 657,367 of NZ_CP034446.1, read as the reverse complement.
CATGAGCGCCTTGCAGTTCATCGAACATGGCTCGCAAAAACTGTTCAACTTCCCGGTAAGCGCCGAGCCGCACGCCCTCACCGGCCTGACGACGGCTGCAGGTATCCTCGAATTCGCCGGCGGCATCCTTTTGGCGCTCGGTCTCTTCACCCGCCCGGTGGCGTTCCTCCTGGCCGGCGAAATGGCCATCGCCTATTTCATGGCGCACTTCCCGCGTGACTTCTTCCCGGCCAACAATGGCGGCGACGCAGCCATACTGTTCTGCTTCGTCTTCCTCTATCTGTTCTTTGCCGGTTCGGGCGCCTTCGCGCTGGACAATCGCGACAGCGCCAGAGCCTGATGGCAGGATGCGCGCCAGGAGGCTTTTTGTTTTGACGCAATTCCGGACGGAAAACCGCTTCGCACTTTTCCTGGAGTCGCTCTAGCCGCGCATCCGCTCGAAATTGGCGTCGAACAGCGGCGCCACCTGGATGCGCGCCGCGTGACGCTGGCCGAGGATCTCGATCTCGAAGCCGTCAGGTCTGTCGGCAATTTCCTTCGGCACATAACCCATGGCGACCGATTTCTTCGAATTATGCGCATAGCCGCCCGACGTGACCCAGCCGCGCACGACACCGTCATGCCAGATCGCCTCGTCGCCGATCACATCGGCATCGACGGCATCAACGATGAAGGCGCGCAGCCGAAGCGTACCGCCCTCTCGGCGCTCGGCGAGCGCCGCTTCCTTGCCGATGAAATCGGCGTCCTTGCCATAGGCGACGAAGCGGTCGAGCCCGGCTTCCAGCGGCCCGTAAATCGGCCGATATTCGCGCGCCCATGAGCCATAGTTCTTTTCCAGCCTCAGCGCATTCAGCGCGCGCGAGCCGAACAGGCCGATGCCGAACTCCTCTCCCGCAGCGAGCAGGGCCTGGTAGGCGGCGCGCTGGTATTCCGGCGCCACCCAGATCTCGTAGCCGAGATCGCCGGTGTAGCTGACGCGACCGACGAGGCACGGCGCCATGCCGATATCCATTCCAGCCACCGCCATGAAGGGGAAGCCCGCGTTGCAAACATCGGCGCGGGTGACCTTGGCGAGCACTTCCCTCGCCTTCGGACCGGCAATCGCAAGGCCGGTGAGTTTCTGGCCCAGCGCCTCGATCCGCACCGAGCCATCCTTGGGCAGATGGGCCTCGAACCAGCGCATGTGATACTGCTCGGCGATGCCTGAGCCGGCGACGAACCACTCTGCGTCGTCGACATTGGCCAAAGTGAAATCGCCGATCAGTCTGCCGTCGTCCTTCAGCATCGGCGCCAGCGTCATGCGGCCGCGCTTGGGCAGCTTGCAAGCGAAGATGCGGTCGAGCCATCCAGCCGCGCCCTCGCCCGTCACCTTGTATTTGGCGAAGTTCGAGATCTCCGACAGGCCGACGCCGTGGCGCACCGCCGCGGCTTCCTTGGCGACATGCTCGAAGTCGGTCGAGCGCCGCCACGAAAACTCGTCCCTGACGCCGTCCGGCGCATACCAGAGCGGCACTTCGAGCCCATAGGACACGCCCCATTGCGCGCCCTTGGCGGCTAGCGTGTCGTAGAGAGGCGTCGTCTTCAGCGGACGCCCGGCCGGCAGTTCCTCATTGGGGAAGCGGATCGAGAAGCGGCGCGAATAATTCTCGCGCACCTTTGCGTTCGTATAGGCCATCGTCGCCCAGTCGCCGTAGCGCGCCACGTCCATCGCCCAGATGTCGGCGCCCGGATCGCCCTCGATCATCCAGTTGGAGAGCGCGAGGCCAACGCCGCCGCCCTGGCTGAAGCCGGCCATGACGCCGCAGGCGACCCAGAAGCCCGGCAGGCCGCGCACCGGACCGACCAGCGGATTGCCGTCCGGCGCGAAGGTGAAGGGGCCGTTGATGATCTGCTTGATGCCGGTCTTCTGGAAGGCGGGGAAATGGCGGAAGCCGACTTCCAGCGACGGTGCGATGCGGTCGATGTCCGGCTCCAGCAGCTCGTGGCCGAAATTCCAAGGCGTGGAGAACTCGGACCAGACCTTGTTGGCCTTCTCGTAGGTGCCCATCAGCATGCCGCCGCGTTCTTGGCGAAGATATAGCTCGCCGTCGAAATCGACCGCGTGGATGATCTCGGTGCCGGTCTTCTTGTTCCAGTCGGCGACCTCCGGCATGTCCTCGGTGATCAGGTACATGTGCTCCATCGCCAGCACCGGCAGCTCCAACCCCACCATGCGGCCGACCTCGCGCGCCCAGAGCCCGCCGGCATTGACGACATGCTCGGCAATGACATCGCCCTTGTTGGTGATGACGCGCCACGACCCGTCGGGACGGCGCACGATGTCCTCGACCTTGGTGAAGCGCTCGACCTCCGCGCCCAGTTTCCGCGCCGCCTTGGCATAGGCATGCGTCACGCCGGACGGGTCGAGATGGCCGTCCTCCTTGTTACGCACCGCCCCCACGAATTGCTTCGGATCGATCAGCGGCATCAATTCCGCCGCTTCCTTGGCCGAGATCACCTCGAGGTCGATGCCGAGATAACGGCCCTTCGACACCACGCCGCGCAGCCAGTCGAGCCGCGCCTCGGTCGCGGCCAGCAGCACGCCGCCGGTCAGGTGCACGCCGGTCGCCTGTCCCGAAAGCTCTTCGATCTCCTTGTAGAGCGAGATCGTGTATTTCTGCAGCTTGGCGACGTTGGGATCGCCATTGATGGTGTGCATGCCGCCGGCCGCATGCCATGTCGAGCCGGAAGTCAGCTCGTCGCGCTCCAGAAGCACGACATCGGTCCAGCCATGGCGCGCGAGATGGAACAGCACCGAGCATCCGACGACACCGCCGCCGATGACCACGACCTTTGCATGCGACTTCATGGGTTTTTCTCGTTGGTTCAGTGAGTTGAGAGATTGAAATGAATCACGATGGGAAGCCGTTCCCTCACGGCTCGCCTTGCCCGATCGCTTCCTTGCGGCGGGCCATATAGGCCTCGAGCGCCTCGCGCACGGCAGGGTCCATGGCCGGCTGAACATACTCCCCAAGCGCCTTCTTCCACAGCCTGGTCGCGCGCGCCGTCGTGTCGAGCGCGCCGGCTTCCTGCCAGGCCTCGTAATTCTGCCAATTGGAAAGCATCGGCTGGTAGAAGGCGGTGGCGTAGCGCTCCAGCGTGTGCGGTTCGCCGAAGAAATGGCCGCCGGTCGGCACCGCGCCCAGCGCCTCGACGGCGAGCTCCGCCTCGTCGACAACGATCGGCCGCAGGAATTCCATCATGTGCTGGATCATCTCGACGTCGATGATGAGCTTTTCGAACGAAGCCGTCAGTCCACCCTCCTGCCAGCCGGCCGCATGATAGACGAGATTGCCGTGGCCGAGCACCGCACCCCACAGCGCCATCATCGTCTCATAGGCGCCCTGCGCATCGGCGGCGTTGGAGGCCGAGCCCGGCGTGGTGCGATAGGGTAAGTTGTAGCGCCGCGCCAACTGCCCGGAAGCGATGTTGGCCTTGGTGTTCTCCGGCGTGCCGAAGGCCGGCGCGCCCGACTTCATGTCGACATTGGAGGTGAAGGCGCCATACATCACCGGCGCGCCGGGACGCACCAGTTGCGTCAGCACGATGCCGAACAGCGCCTCGGCGTTCTGCTGCGCCAGCGCGCCGGCCAGCGTCACCGGGCTCATCGCGCCCATCAGCGTGAACGGGGTGACGGCAACCGACTGGCCGTATTCGGCCATCGTCATCAGCCCTTCCGCCATCATCTCGTCGAAGCGGCGCGGCGAGTTGACCGAAATGATGGTGGTGACGCCGGGGTCATGCGCCATCTCATCTAGCGTCAGCCCGCGCGCGATCGCCATCATCTCGATACCGTCCAGCGCCCTGCCCCGCCCGATCGCCGAGACATGAAAACATTTGTCGGTCAGCGTCAGATTGGCGAAATAGGTGTCCATATGCCTTGTATTCGCCGGCAGCTCGATCGGCGCGCAGACCTGGTTGCCGAGCATATGGATGCAATTGAAATGCTGCGCCAAGCGGACAAGGTCCTGATAGTCCTGCATGTTGCCGGCGCGGCGGCCGCGCTCCATGTCATGCACATTGGGCGGTCCGGCCACCAGCGTGAAGTTGATGGTGCTGCCGCCGAGATGGATGGCTCGAGCCGGATTGCGCGGCGTAAGCGTGTAGCTGCTGCGCGTCGACCGCAGCGCTTCCTCGACCATGCCGCGGTCGATGCGCACATTCGCCGACCCGTGATCGACCTTGGCGCCGGCGCGCTCGAACAGCGACAGCGCCCGTGGGCTCATCACCTCGATGCCGAAATTCTCCAGGATGTCCATCGACGCCTGGTGGATCGCCTCGATCTGGTCGGCCGACAGCAGCGCCATCGGCGGATAGGGATTCTCCACTCGCCGCAGCGGCAGTTGCGGAATGGCGGCTGGCCCGCGGTGGCTGGTGCGCTCGGCGCCGCGCTTGCGTCTTGGTTCGCTCATGCGCGCATCAGAGCGCCGGCATCACAGGCGAGCTGTCAGGAATTCGCCATTTGCCGGCGTGATTTTAGCTAAGGCGGCATTTTTGGAAATCGACTAAGAGAATAGCGACGCAGATGGTCGGAATATCGATACTGGATTTTTCGCGCCTCCTGCGTCAGCGTTAAGGAACCGCGCAAGACTCCTTTTATGATTTCGGCCTATTCGTCTTCCAATGCGTAGGTCGAGTTTTAGTAAAATTGTCGCTGTTTGCGTGCTGCTGGCGCTATCGGCCTGCGCGACCGCGCCCAGCCACATCAACAATGTCTGCGCCGTCTTCGACCAGAATGACGGCTGGTTCGATAACTGGCAGTCCGCCGCCGAGCGCACCGAGCAGAAATACGGCATTCCCGTTCCCGTGCTGATGGCGACGGTGCGCAAGGAATCCGGCTTCAAGAGCAATGCCCGCCCGCCGCGCACAAAGCTGCTCGGCTTCATCCCGTGGACTCATGTCTCGAGCGCCACGGGCTATTCGCAGGCGCTCGACGGCACCTGGTCGCAATATCAAAGCGAGACCGGCAACTGGGCGGCGCGCCGCACACGCTTCGCCGACGCCATCGATTTCGTCGGCTGGTACCACTCCAAGACCGTCGACACGTTCGGCGTCGCCCGCAACGACACCTACAATCTCTATCTGGCCTATTATCTCGGCTGGACCGCCTATGGCCGCGGCAATCGCGGCGACGCCGGCGTTCAAAGCTACGCGCGCGCCACCGACCAGATGGCGCGCGATTATCAGGCGCAGCTACGCCAATGCGGCAGCTGACATCCGTATCGGATTAGTGCCGCCTCGTCGTATCCTTCGGCCTTGGGACACCGGTTTCCGAATCCTCGTCGCGCACTTCATGGCGACGGGCTTTACGCACCGCGTCGTTCTCCTCGACGCCCTCTCCGATCGCGTCGGCTTCCGCGCTGGCGTTTTTGCCATCCGGTCGCTGCGGTGGCGAACCGGCAAAGCCCGGCCCCACGCCATGCGGCGCATCATCCGGCACGCCTTCATGCGCGGCATGCTCCTTGTCGAACTTGATGACCGGCTCCATCTTGGCGAGCACGTCATCCGAAAGCCAGCATAGGCTCGTATGGCCGCCGCCGAGATTTTTCACCGGCGGCACCTTCGTCTCGCACAGATTGTCCGGCACCAGCTTCTTGTAGCCGCAGCGCGTCTGGAACGGGCAGCCGGTCGGCGGGTTCATGGCCGACGGGATGTCGCCTTCGAGCACGATGTGCTTCTTGACGACGCTGGTGTCGGCGATCGGAATCGCGGACAGCAGCGCCTCGGTATAGGGATGGTAGGGCGGCGAGAAGATCTGGTCGGTCGTGCCCTGCTCGACGATGTAGCCCAGATACATGACCACGACGCGGTCGGCGATGTAGCGCACCACCGACAGATCGTGGCTGATGAACAGCATCGTCGTCTTGTTCTTGCGCTGGATGTCCATCAACAGCTCGGTCACCGCTGCCTGCACGGAGACGTCGAGCGCCGAGACCGGCTCGTCGGCCACCACCACCTTGGCGTCGCCGGCAAAGGCGCGCGCGACGCCGATGCGCTGCTTCTGGCCGCCCGACAGCTGGCGCGGCTTGCGGGTCTCGAAGGCCCTGGGCAGCTTCACCAGGTCGAGCAGTTCCAGCATGCGCTGGCGTCGCTCGGCGACATTCTTGCCGACATTGAACTTCTCCAGCGTGCGGATGATCTGTGAGCCGACCGTGTGGCTGGGGTTCAGCGTGTCGAAGGGGTTCTGGAACACCATCTGGATCGACGAGACCGTATCGACGCCGCGGCTCTCGATGCCCGTCGACTGGATCTCCTTGTTGGCCAAGGTCACCGTGCCGGAGCTTGCGGTCTCGAGGCCGAGCAGCACCTTGGCCAAGGTCGACTTTCCGCAGCCGGACTCGCCGACGATCGCCACCGTCTCGGATTCGCGCGCGGTGAACGAGATCGTCTCGTTGGCCTTGACGACGCGGCCTTCGCTGGAGCCGAACACCTCGCTGCCGCCGACCTTGTAGTATTTCTTGAGGTCCTGGATCTTCAGCACCGGCGCGCCGGGCTCGACCTTCTCGTTGACCTTCTTGGCGCCGGGCGGCAGCGCCTCCCAGTCGATCTCGTTGAAGCGCACGCAGCGCGAGAAATGCCCCTCATGGCCCTCGACCGGGACCATCGGGATTTCCGCGGCGTTGCAGACGCCCTCGACAAAATGGTGGCAGCGCGGCCCGAAATTGCAGCCCTTCGGCCGCTCATGCGGCAGCGGCAACTGTCCGGGAATGGAGATCAACGGCCGCGAGTTCTTGTCGGCGCCAGGCAGCGGGATCGAGCGGAACAGCCCTTGCGTATAGGGATGGCGCATCCGGTCGAACACGTCCTCGATCTTGCCGGTCTCGACGGCCTCGCCGGAATACATCACCGTGATCCTGTCGCAGGTCTCGAGGATCAGGCCGAGATTGTGCGACACGAAGATCATCGAGGTGCCGAACTTCTCGCCCAGCCCTTTGACCAGCTCGACGATGCCGGCCTCCACGGTGACGTCGAGCGCGGTGGTCGGCTCGTCGAGCAGAAGCAGCGCAGGTTTCGAAAGCAGCGCCATGGCGATCACGATGCGCTGCTGCTGGCCGCCCGACAGCTGGTGCGGATAGGAGCGCATCATGCGCTCCGGATCGGGCAGCTTCACCGCCCGCACCATCTCCAGCGCGCGGTTATAAGCCTCCTCCTTCGATACTTTGTCGTGGATCAGCGGCACTTCCATCAGCTGTTGGCCGATCTTCATTGCCGGATTGAGGCTCGCCATCGGCTCCTGGTAGATCATGGCGATCTTGTTGCCGCGGATGGCGCGCAGCTCCTCGTCGGACATCTCGCCCATGTCCCTGCCCTGGAACTTGATGCGCCCGCCGACGATCTTCCCGATGTTGGAGAGGTCGCGCATGATGCCGAGCGACACCGTCGACTTGCCGCAGCCGGATTCGCCGACGATGCCCATCGCCTCGCCGGGCATCACCGTGCATGAGAAATCCATCACGGCCGGGATCTCGCCCTTGCGGGTGAAGAAGGAGATCGAGAGGTTCTCGATCTCGATGATCGGCTGACCGGTCGCCTTGGCTGGATCTCGAACTGCCTCGTTCATGGGTCGCTCCAATCCTAAATTGTTCCAGCAGGTAGGGCCTGAGCCCTCGCCATCAATCCTTCATCGACTGTTCGCGCAGCGAGTCCGCCAGGAGGTTCAGCCCCAGCACGAACGACATCAGGGCGATCGTCGGCGGCAGCGCCGGGTGGATGAAGGAACGCAGCAGGCGGCTGGCGTCCTTGATCGCGGTGCCCCAGTCGGGGCTTTCCGGCGCCAGGCCGAGGCCGAAATAGCCGAGCGTTCCGAGCAGGATCGTCGTGTAGCCGATGCGCAGGCACGCATCGACGATCAGCGGACCGCGCGCATTGGGCAGGATCTCCCACAGCATGATGTACCAGGGCGATTCACCGCGCGTCTGCGCCGCCGCCACATAGTCGCGCGTCTTGATGTCCATGGTCAGCCCGCGCACGATGCGGAACACGCCGGGGCTGGAGGCGAACACCACCGCCACGAAGATGTTGAGCTGGTTGGGATCGATATGCACGATGTGCAGCGGATCCTTGTCGAAGACCAGGCCCGCATAAATCCAGCCGCCGACCACCAGCGTGATGCCGAGCAGGATATAGAGCCGGTCCGGCCGGTTCTTGTAGCGGGTCCAGAACAGCACGCAGAAGAAGATGATCGGGAACAGAAAGAACAATCCCGCCATCGCGTAGGGGATCGGCGTATCCATGATGCCCGGCGTCACCAGCAGGTAGAACAAAAGGATCACCGGGAAGGCCAGCACCAGATTGGCGAGGAAGGACAACAGCGTGTCGATCTTGCCGCCATAGTAACCGGCCGGCAGGCCGAGCGTGATGCCGACCATCAGCGCGAAGCCGGTGGCGGCCGGCGCGATGATCAGCACGATCTGGCTGCCATAGACCATGCGCGAAAACACGTCGCGGGCGAGCTTGTCGCCGCCGAAATAATAGACCAGCTTCGATGCCGGCTCGATCGCGCCGGGCAGCGTGTCCTTCATCACCGAAACCTGGGCCAGCGGGTCGAAGGGCGAGATGGTGGAGGCGAAGATCGCCGTGAACAGCCAGAACAGGCAGATGAACACGCCGGCAATGCCGACGCCGCTGTCGAAGAGTTGGCCATAGAGGCCGAGCCGCTTCTTGTAGGTAAAGCTGGCGCCCATCACCAGGATGAGCGCCACCCACACCGGCCAGAACCGCCAGAGCACGCCGATGACGACATTGAAGGCGCTGATATATTCCGTTTGCATCGGCCCTGCCCCTACTGAACCCTGATACGCGGATTGAGAAACGCGTAGCCGACATCGGAAATGAGCTGGGTGATCAGCACGATGAACACCGAGACCAGCGAGCAGCCAAGCAACAGATCGATGTCGTTGTTGCCGGCGGCTTCGACCAGCGTGTAGCCAAAGCCCTGGTAGCGGAACATCACCTCGACGATGACGACGCCGGTGAGCAACCACGGGAACTGCAGCATGATGACGGTGAAGGGCGCGATCAGCGCGTTGCGCAAGGCATGCTTGATGACCACGCTGCTGAAGGACAGGCCCTTCAGCCGGGCGGTGCGGATATATTGTTGCGTCATCACCTCGACCATCGAGGCGCGTGTCATGCGCGCGATATAGCCTATGCCGTAGATCGCCAGCGTGATCACCGGCAGCGTGAAATTGTAGAAGGTGATGCCCTGGCTGGCGGACGCTGCCGAGCCGTTCAGCCAGCCGAGCCAGGATGCGAAGATGACGGTGAAGATGACGCCCGACACATATTCGGGTGTCGCCGTCGAAGCGATCGAGGCGACGGACAATGTCCGGTCCGTGCGCGACCCTTCGCGCATGCCGGCAAGAATGCCGATGAGCAGCGAGATCGGCACCATCACCGCCAGAACCCAGAACATCAGCAAGCCTGTGGCGCCGAGCGCCGGAAAGAGCTTCGCCGCGACGGTCGTCTTGAACTTGGTCGAGCAGCCGAAGTCGCCCTGCAGCACGCCTGAGAATTTCGGCTCCGTCGGATCGTTGCAGAAGGAAAAGCGCTGCGTGGTCTTGCCGGTCGCCGGATCGGTGATCGGATGCTTGGGCAGGACGCCCAGCCACTGGCCGTAGCGCAGGAAGAAATTCTGCCGGTAGCCATGATTGACCAGCCAGCTTTCGAGTTGGTCGGCGGGCGTGTGCATCTCGGTCTGGCTGATCGCCAGCTTCTTCAGATTGGGCTCGAGATTGACGAGGAAGAAGACGACCAGCGTCAGGCACAGCATCGTGAGCAGTATCGTGCCGATGCGTCTGGCGATGAATGAGAACATTTATGCCCCCCTGCCGGCCGGGTTGGGGTCAGATACGTTCAACCCTGTTTCGTAATGCGGATGGCGCCCCGCCACCGCTGCAGGTCATGCAACGGCGACGAAGCTGCAAATACGAGGGGCTGTCGCCCCTCGTATTCATCGCGCCATGGATCACGCCTGATCGAGCCAGACCTTGCCGAAGTCGTGCTCGTAGGTGGGGTGCATCGAGTGGTTCTTCACCTCGGGCTTGATGTTGATGTAGAGCTTGCGCCAGTAAGGCTGGATGATGATGCCGGAATCCTGCAGCGTCTGCTCGATATCCTTCATCACGACCTTGCGCTTCTCCGCATCGGCGATGCCGAGCGCCTCGTTCACCTTCTTGTCGAAGTCCGGGTTGGAGTAGGCCGTCTCGTTCCAGGCTTCGCCGGTGCGGTATGCGATGGCGATGACCTGGATGCCCAGCGGACGCATGTTCCAGTTGGTTTCCGAGAACGGATACTTCGTCCAGTCGTTCCAGAAGGTCGAGCTCGGCAGCACGGTGCGCTTCACCTTGATGCCGGCTTCGCGCAGCTGGGCGGCGATCGCGTCAGTGGTGTTCTTGTGGTAGTCCTCGTCGTTGCTGATCAGCTCGTGCTCGAAATCGATCTTGCCGGCTTCCGTCAGCATCTGCTTGGCCTTGGCGACGTCGCGCTTGACCTCGGGCAGCTTGACGTATTCCGGATGGATCGGCGCGACATGGTGGTTTTCGGCCGGCGTGCCGGCATTGCCGTAGCCGAGCTGCAGCACGGTGGCGTTGTCGACGGCAAGCAGCATCGCCTGACGGACCTTCTGGTCGTCATAGGGCTTCTTGGTGACGTTGAAGCGCGACACCACGGTGGCCGCCGTCACGACTTCCGAAGCCGGAGCGCCGACATCGGCGATGATCTTGATGTAGTCGGCGGTCGTTTCGTGATTGGTATGGACTTCGCCGGACTCGAAAGCCGAGACGGTCGCCGCCGGATCGGTGCCGTAGTCGATGAACTCGACGCCGTCGAGGAAAGCCTCGCCCTGCCACCACTTGCCGGTCTCGCGGCGCTTGTAGACCACCTTCTGGCCGACGTCGTAGGACACCAGCTCGAACGGGCCGGTGCCGATCGGGCAGCTCTTGAAGTTGGCGCCCTTCTCGTCGAAGGTCTTGTGGACGACCAGCGCCGGATAGTCGCACAGGTTCGGTATGATGGCGATGTCGGGCTTGGTCAGCTTGAGCTTGACCGTCATGTCGTCGACCTTGACGACGGAGCCTTCGCGCAGCTTCTTGGTCGTGTCGTCGACGAGGCTACCGAGGCGGCCAGGCATCGAGTTGCCTTCCACCGACTTGTCGGCCCAGCGGGTGAAATTGTTGATCACATCGTCGGCGGTGAACTTGTCGCCATTGTTCCATTCGACGCCCGGCCGCACATGCAGCGTGTATTCTGTGGCGTCGTCATTGATGTCCCAGCTTGCCAGCAGATAAGGCGCGAAGGTGTATTCCTTGGTGTATTTCACCAGCGGCTCGAGCGCCTGGCGCTCGGCGTTGGAGATTTCGGACCAGTCGGCCGTGCGCGGATCCTTCGGATCCTTGATTGACATCGCGACCTTCAGGACGCCGCCCTTCTTGCCCTGCACGTCCTCCGCCCTGGCCGGGGTCGGATCGGCGAGGCCGAGCATGCCGTAGGCCATTGCCGTCGATGCGCCGAAGACGCTGGCCAAGGCCAGAAATTCGCGGCGGTCGACGCCGCCCTTTTTGGCCTCTTCGGCCATTTTCCGGATGTGATCCGGAACCTGATCACCATTGCTCTTATAGATTGCCATGACTTGCTCCCATTGTTGGCTTTCCGCCTTTTAACATTCCGCATCCAGACCGCGTTGTCAAAAGACGGTGTGGAGCAGGAACATGCCAGGGAATGTGCATCTTTGGCTGCAACCCGGTTCGCGCGATAGCGACAGTCTTGACGCAAATTTGTTATCGCGACGCGGATTCGCTAAAAAATCCCCGCGGGCGATTAAATCAATACATTTATAAGGATAGGAGCCCCGTACCGGCGGTCGCCCCTGGTTCGCTTGGCCAATGCGGCGCGGCGCAACTTCAATATTCGCGTTCGTAAAAGACGCCGCCCTTGGCCTCGCCGGCGTCATTGGCTTCCCCGCGCAGCTTCACCCCGCGACCGACATTGAGGTCGATCGTGGCCTTGCCGGAACCCGGTTTGTCGCCCTTCTGGATGGTCACATAGGTACGGTCGTTGAGGTATTTGCCGGCCGAAACCGCGGTACCGCCCTTCTCGTCCGTCGTCACGTCGAGATCGTCGACGCCGATGGCGCTTTGCAGGTTCTCGAGCAGCGAGGTCGAACCGCCGACGCCGGCCAGTTGCGCGGCGGCGCTGGCAAGTTGCGCGATCTGCAGCGGTGACAGCTTGGACATGGATTGACCGAAGATGAGCTGTGCCAGGATCTCGTCCTGGGGCAGCGCCGGCACGGAGGAGAACGTGAACTTCGGATTGGTCGCCTCGCCTGAGACGACGACCGTGACTGTGGCGGAGCTCGTCGTCGTGGTCGCCGTCAAGTTGAGATAGGGCACCAGCGACCCCTGGAACCCGATCGTGCCATCGGTGAAGGTCAGTCGCTTGGAAAGGATGATCAGTCGTCCGCGCTGCAGGGTGAAGGTGCCGATCGCCCTCGGCGCCGAAGCGGGGCCTGTCAGCTTCAGCGAGCCGCCCAGTTCGGCGTCGACACCCCTGCCCTGGATGAATATCTGGTTCGGCGCGTTGACCGTAACGTCGAGTGTCAGGCCGCTGCCGCTGTTGCTGCTGCCGCCGGACGTCGCCGGGCGCAGCGCCTTGTCCTGCGCCCGCACGGACGCCGGCGCGTTCTTGTGCTTCACATCCAGGGCCGAGAGCGACCCCGGCAGCTTTTCCGGGACGGTGATGACCGTCCTCGCCAGGTTGATCGTGCCGGCAACCACCGGCGCCGAGACGAGCGGCCCCTTGACGGTCAGGTCGCCGCCGAGATTGGCGGTCACCACCCGGCCGTCAGTGTAGCGGCCGTCGGTGAGCTTGATCGACAGGTCGGCCGGGAAGCCCTGCGCCGGATTGATGCCCACGGTGCCGCTCGCCGACAGGCTGCCGCGCGTCGACAGCGTGCCGGTCAGGCGGTTGATCCTGGCCACCCCGCCGCCGATCGAGACGTCGGCGGCGATGTCGTTCACCGCCAGGCCGGAACGCGCATCGATAAGGCGCGCGCCGGATGTCGTGACTTTGCCGCTGATAACCGGCGCGGATGCAGGACCACGCACCTGCACATCGACATTGGCGGTGCCGTTGAGCGCCAGCCCTTGCGCGGCGAGCTTTGCGGCCAGGAACGAGAACGGCACCTTGCCGTTGAAGTCGAGCGCCAAGGTTGGCGTGCCTGCCGTCGTCACCGAGCCGCCGCCCTTGAGGCCGAGGCCGGCGCCGTCGCTGATGTTGGCGTCGAAGGCGAGCTTGTTGCCGGCAAAAGTGCCGGATGACGACACATTCATGCCGCCAAGGCCGGCGCCACGCGTCTGCGAGGTCTGCACGCCGGCGGCATCGATCTTGAAGGCGACCGAGGGGGTCGAAGGCTGGCCGGTCACCTTGACCGTGCCCGAGATCGAACCGGCCGCGTCGAGACCCGGCGAGAAACTGTTGGCGAGCGAGATTGGCACCCGAGCCAGGTTGGCGTTGATGTCGAGCCCCTGCGCGACCTTGCCAGTCACCGTTGTCGTGCCGCCGCCGAGGTTGAGCACCAGCCGGTCGAGCGTGGTCACGCCATTGGCGATGGTCACCGTCGAGGCCTGCGCGATCGCGGCCTTGATGCCCTGCACGGTCGCCTGGCCGGAGGCGAGCTCGATGGTCGTGGTTCCGTTCGCCACTTTCACGCGTCCGGCGGCTTTGGCCGGGATGTTCTTGACGGTGGCCCCGCCGGAAAAACCGGTCCAGTCGCCGTCGCGCTTGAGATCGACATCGATGCCTGTGATGGCGGTGCCGCCGGAAGTCACGCTCTCCGCCCGCACCGTGCCGGCGATCACCGGTGCTGCCATATAGTTCGCGATCTGCGCGTCGATGGCGACATTCCTGGCGGAAAGATTGCCGCGCTTGATCTCCGAGGTGTTCGCCTTGACCGCGACATTCGGCCCGTTGGCCGCCTTGGTAAAGGCGATCGTGCCGCGCACATTGCCTTCGGCCTTTTCCAAGGCCAGCGCAGCGAGCGGTCCGATATCTGGCAGGTCGAGCGAAACGGTGCCCACCGGCACGAAAGCATCGTCGAGCGCGAGATCGCCGGAAATCTTGTTCGGCCCGAGCGACAGCAGAAGCCCGTTGATCGCGCGGCTGCCATTGGTCGTGGCGAGCACCGCGCTGCCTTGTAAATTCTGCCCGGCGACAGTGCCGGTGAGCTGCACATTGGCTGCCGGATTGGCGGCATCGGCCTTGCCGGTGGCTGTCAGCTTCAACCCGGTGATCTCGCGCGCCGCCACGAGGAGCCGGTCGCTGTCCACCGTCATCGACAGGTCGGGCGCGGTGACCGGGCCTTGCGCGTTGAGGGCGAAAGTGATGACGCCCTTTGCGTCTTTCGAGAGCCCTGAAACGTCGCTCAACGCGCCCCTGATGCCGGCGGCCAGCTTGCCGTCGGCAAGGCTCGCCTGGCCGTCGGCGCTGAGTGCGCCTGAATTGAGCTTGAGGCCGTCTATATTGACATTGCCATTGGCATCGCGCTTCAGCGCACCGCTCAACTGCACCGTCTCGCCAAGCATGCCGCGCGCCGCAGCCGGCAAGGCGGAAGACGCGACCTCGGCCCTCATATTGAGGTCGACGGCGCCGTCGCCCAGCGATACCCGGCCGGCGACCTGGCTGTTGAGCGCATCGCTGGTCAGCGAGCCGCTGTCGAGGGCGACGGAATCGGGAGCCAGGCGCCCATTGACCTTGGCGACCACCTTGCCGGCGATCAGCGGTGCGATCAACGGATTGTCGAGGCCGATCCTGTCCAACGAGACCGTGCCGGAGACCGGGCCTGCCCGTCCCTTGAGGTCGAAAGCATCCGAATGCAGCGCGAGCGTCAGGCCATCCACTTTCGCCTGACTGGCGACGATGGACGGCAGGATGGCGGACACATCGAGCCGCGCTCGCGTGCTTTCGCCCGCCATCTTCGTCGACAGGGACTGGACTTCAACCTTGACCGGGCTGTCGGCGCGGCCGAGCGTCAGCGGCAGGCTGGGCCCCGATGACAAAAGATCGAGGGAGAAGTCGCTGGCGCCGTTGGGATTGAGGGTGCCGGCGGCCTTGCCTGAAATCCCTTCGCCCGACAGCGTGGCGTGATCCAGGGCGACGCCGCCCGCCAGCGTGTAGCTGCCGGCAGCGTCCAGATCCAGCGGCCCGAGCCCCGCCTGCCGGGTCTGGCTGGTCTCGGCGCCCGCCACCTTGGCGTTGAACTGGATGTCAGGGTTGGACGATGGGCCCGTGACGTGCGCGGTGCCCTCAAGCGTTCCGGCCCCGTCGAGGCCCGGCACGAAATCATTGCCGAGTGCCAGCGGCAGGTTGGCGAGATTGGCCGTCACGTCCAGGGTCTCACCGGCGCTGCCGGAAACCGTCGCCGAGCCGCCGCCGAGGTTGAGCGCGAGCTTCTCGATTATCGTCACGCCATTGGCGATCGAAAGGCGGGATGGCTCGGCGATAGCCGCCTTGATCCCGCGCACTGTCGCCTCGCCGGACGTGATTTCCACGCTTGTCGTGCCATCGGCGATCTTAACCCGCCCGGTGGCGGTGGCCGGAATGCCGGACGCCGTGGCGCCGCCGGTAAAGTTGGTCCAGTCGCCATCGCGCTTCAAATCGATGCCGATGTCGCTGATGACCGTGCTGCCGGAGGTCACATCGTCGGCCTTGATCGTGCCCGAGATCGCCGGCCCCTTAAGATAGTTGGCGATCAGCGCGTTGACGGTGATGGCTTTCGCCGCCAGGGCGCCACGCGCGATCGAGGTGCTCGCCGCATTGATGGTGACGGTCGGCGCCTCGCCCTCCTTGGCGAAGGCGATCGTGCCGTTGATGTCGCCGGTGGCGGTCTGGTTTGCCAGCGCGGCGAGCGGCCCAATATCGGGCACGGCAAGCGTCAGCGTGCCGAGCGGCAGGAACTTGTCGTCGAGCGCGAGATCGCCCGAAACCTTGTTGTCGCCGAGCGCCAGACTGAGCCCTTTGATCGATCGCTTGCCATCGGCGGTCACCAGCGAAGCCTCGACGTCGAGCGCCTGCCCCTCGGCATTGCCGGTCAACGAGAGGTCGGCGGTCGGATTGGCGACATCGGCCTTGCCCTTGGCCGAGAGCTTGATGTCCTTCACGGTGCGGCCCGCCGCCGTCAGGCTGGCGCTGTCGGCCGACACCGTGAAATCCGGCGCCAGACGCGGACCGCTTGCCGTCAGCGCGAAATTGACTCCGCCCGCAAGCGGCGTGCCGGCAAGCGACGACAGCGGCGAGACGTCACCCAACGTGCCCTTGACGCTGGCCTGGAGGTCCGATCTCTGCATGCTGCCGGTGCCGCTGGCGCTGAGCGAGCCGGAGCTGATCTCCAGCGAGTTGGCGGCGAACGCGCCTTGCGGATCGCGCGTGGCGCTGGCCGAGAATTGCACCCGCTCGCCGAGCAGCGAGCTGATCTGCGGCGGCAATGCCTTGGAGTCGGCGTCGGCATTCATTTTCAGCGTCATCGACAGGTCTGCCAGCGCCACATTTGCCGTCAGCCCGGCATTGAGCGCATCGCTGCGCAAGGTGCCTTTGTCGATGGCCACGGTTTCGCGGCTGATCGTGCCGGAAAGATCGGCCGCGAGCTTGCCGGTCACCAGCGGCGCCAGCGTGGCGACGTCGGTCTTCAGCCCGGCGGCGGCAAGCTTGATGCTGAGCGGTCCGCTGCGGTTTTCGATGTCGAAGCCGTCGGAATGGATCGCACCGGTAATATTGTTGAGCTGGGTGCCGCCGACGGCGACGGAGGTGAGCGACGTGCCGATATCGACCATCGGCGCCTTGCCGTCGCCGAAGGCGCGCACCGTGGCCTTCTCGACGGCGACCAGGATCGGCACGGCGCTGTTGCCGACATCGATGGTGACGGGCTTGTCCTTGGCGGCAAGCTCGACGGCCAGGTCGCTGGCGCCCTTCGGATCGACATTGCCGGTCGCGGTGCCGTGCACGGACTCGCTCTCGATGATGGCCTGCTCGATATCGACCCCGCCCGCCGTGGTCGCCGTGCCGGCGAGGTCGAAGCTCGTCTTGCCGGCGAACAGCGATTTTATCTTCTCCGGCAGGAACGCTTCGAACTCGCCATCGCCCTTGGCCTCGATGCGGTGGCCCTTGTCGGTCAGCTGGTGCCGGCCGGTCAGCTGGCTGACGATCCGGCCATCGACCATGAAGGTGCCGACGCCGCTCCAATTGGCCAACGGCCCGCTGCCGGTGACGACGATGTTGACGGGCGGCGCATCCGGCAGCTTGAGCAGATTGGCGATGATGCCGCCGGCCGGCTCCGACGCCTTGAGATCGAGGTCGAGCTTGTTGTCGGCCGGCGCGAAGTGGATCTTGGTGTCGACATTGCCTTGCTTGCCGTCGTGGCGGGAGACATTGAGCACGCTTTCGATCGCCAGCGGCGACGGATCGGCCTTGAGCGAGCCTTTGGCTGCCAGCTCGGCGATGCCGCTGCCGGCAAGCTCTTGCCCAAGCGCGATCTCCGGCAGGTCGATCTGCTTCACGTCGATAGACACTGGCAGGCTGGACGAGGCGCCCTGCGATGGCTGCTGGCTCGGCTGCGGCAGCCGCGCCAGCTCGATCCGCTCGGCGGCGAAGCGGTCGGCATTGAAATTCCGGGAGAGCAGCGCCGTCGGCGACCAGTCGAGCGCCACCTTGCGCGCCACCATCCAGGGCCCGGCGCGGTCTTCCAGCACGACATGGTCGACCCTGAGCGCGCCCGACCATATGCCTTCGATACCGGCGACCGTAACCTTCCGGTCCTCGCTCGAGGCCAGCTTCGAGATCAGGCCGGCGAGGTTCTGGCGGCCGCCTTCGGTGCCGGTCAGGACGACGAGAGCGCCGATCGCCACTACCAGCAACACGAGCAGCGTGTAGATAACAATGCGGAGGATGCGCCAGAAAATCTTCATCGTCAGAACGCCTGGCCGATGCCGGCATAGATGCCGAAATGCGGATCGCCCGGATCGCGGTTGAGCGGCACCGCCGCGTCGATGCGCAGCGGCCCGAACGGGGTGATATAGCGCAGGCCAACGCCGGCGCCGACCTTTACATTCGAGAAATCGGGGAAGGATTTGGTCGAGACCGTGCCCGCATCGACGAACGGCACGATGCCGATCGTGTCGGTGACGCCGATGCGCATCTCGACCGAGGTTTCGAAGAAGGAGAGGCCGCCGATCGGCTGCCCGTCGATGTCCTTCGGACCGATGCCCTGGTAGGAATAGCCGCGCACCGAGCCGCCGCCGCCGGAATAGAAGCGCCGGTCGGCCGGCACGTTCTGCAACCCGGTGCCGACGATTGAGCCCAGCGTCGCCCGTTCGGCGAGCACGAACCGGCTTGCCGTGTCCAGCGACTGATAGGTGTAGCCCTCGCCCTTCAGCTTCAGGAAGGTCGCGCCGTTCAATATGTCGTAGCTCGGCTCGGCATAGGCGAGGAAGCGGAAGCCTCTGGTCGGGTTCAGCTTGTTGTCGCGGTTGTCATAGACATATTGCAGCGGCACGCTGGCGATCAGATAGGTATGCTTGCCGAAAGTGTCGGTGATCCTCGAATAATCGAGGTCGAATTCGGCCGAGACCCTCTGCTGCTTGTCGAGGTCGTAGGAAACGCCGACGTCGCCCTTCACGGAGAAATGGTCATAGGCGTCGGGATGTTCGAACACCGTCTTTACGCCGGCGAAGAATTTCGACGTCGGCCCGAGCACGCCCGGCTTCTCGAACATGACGCCGGCATTATAGTTGAGCGCTGAAAGGCTGTTGCTGCCGATGCCGCTGATCGAACCGTCGATGCGCAGCTTTTCGGCCTGGCCGAACAGGTTGCGGTGTCCCCAATAGCCTTCTAGCCCCAGCCCTTCCGTATTCGAAAACGTGCCGCCGAGGCCGAAAAAGCGTGGCTTGCGCTCGCTGACCTGGACGTCGATCGGGATGTTGCCGTTGGCGTCGAGGCTGTCGCCTTCCTTGATGGTCACGCTGTTGAAGACCTCGAGGCCGAGCAGCCGGTCGCGGGCATCATCGATTTCCTGCGGCGAATATTGCTGGCCGCGCTTCAGCCCGGTCATGTATTCGGTGAAGTCGCGATCGACCTTTTCCGTGCCATCGACCGTGGTGTCGCCATAGCCGGCGACCGGGCCGGCGGCCACCGTCAGCGTCACGTCCAGCGTCGAGCTGGAGTGCTCGGCCACGATCTCGCGGTCTGTGATCTTTGCAAGCGGCCTGCCCTCTTCTTTCAGCGCCCGCACGATCAGGGCCTCAGCCTTGAGCACGGCGCCGGAGCTGGCATCGCCGCCGGCGATCAGCCCGAAATCGGCGCTTGCCAACCCGGCGGCATCGCCCTTCAGCCGGATATTGCCCAGCGTGAATTTCGCCCCCGGCGCGACGCTGACGACGACCGGAATGGGCTGCGGCCCCTTGAATTCGGCGTCCGGCGGCAACTCGTCAATCGACTTGCCGTCGATCGTGATCGTGACCACACCCTCGTAGCGGGCATCGGCGTAGAGCGCGGCGACCAGTTGTTCGCGGTCGCCGCGCGCCTTGGCCATCAGGCCGAGCGATCCCGACACCGGATGATCCTCGTCGTTCTTTAGCGCCGAGGCGTTTTCGAGCTTTTTCATCAGATCCTTGTCGGCATCCGGCGCGTCGATGGTCACCGAATAGCGCAGCGGGTCGACGATATCGGCGTCCTCGTCCTTTGACGAGCCCCAGAGCTTGATGCCGAAAATCTCGAAAGCCGCCGCCGGACGCGCCTCGCCGGCCAGCATTGCGGCGCAAAACAGCACGAAAAGCAGGGCGCGCGGAAGCCCGCGCCCTGGCGCGACCCCTCCTGACATCTGCGTTTCATGCGCCGGCATTAAGACAACCTAGTCGACAAAACTAAAATTGGAATGAAGTTCCGAAATGTTCGTAAAGGGGCCACAATCCAATTGTCTGAAATAGACCGGGCTTGGAATTCACACCTTTTGCGATTCCGCAAGAAAGTGTGATCCGTCTCATAGAGGTTCTGTCGAAATACCGGCCTTTGGCCGGTTTGGAAACCGTTCGCGGGTGATAAACCCGCGGCGCTCCCGGGCGTTGACAAGCCTGCACGAAGCTTGATCATGCCCGGACGCTGGCAATGTCTGGAGGGTGATATGGCAATGCGCGCGGCTCGTGGTCTCTTTTACCTTCTTCTCATCTTTTTCGCCCTGGGCGGGGCGGCGCTTGCGGCCGAAGCCCGGCGAATCGTGACGACCGACAATTCCGACTATTTCGGTTTCGACCTGAGGTCGGAGCAGAATGTCAGCCTCGACCAGTGCAAGACCACGTGCCTGGGCGATACCGCCTGCCGCGCCTTCACCTACAACACCAAGGCCAAATGGTGCTTTCTCAAATCCGACTATAACCAGTTGAAATCCTTCACCGGCGCCGTTGCCGGCAAGGTCGCGAATGTCGACGGCGACCCCGATATCGGCGCCCCGCCGGCGCTGGCCTTTTTCCCGAACTGGATGGCCGACCAGGCCCAGCAGTTCCGCAACAAGCTGACCGATCCAGCCTATGACAAGCCGACCGAAGGCCTTGCTGCCCTGCAGGCCGCCGCCGAGCAGGCCTCGCTCACCGGCGACCATCGCCTTGCCATGCAGAAATACCAAGCCGCGATCTCCGTTCTGCCCGATGACGGCGCGCTCTGGCTGGCGCTGGCGCGCGAGATACTCGCCGTGGAGCCGGCGTCGAACACCACTGAACCCGCGACCTTCCCGATGAACGCCACGTCGGCGGCCTTCAACGGCTACAAGCTGGTGCGCACGGCAAAGACCCGCGCCGAGGCGCTGGCGCTGCTTGGCGCCGGCCTCGACAAGCGCGATCTCTACCGGCCGTCGCTGCAGGCCTATGAGGCGAGCCTTGCGCTGGTGAGTTCGCCGGCCGTCCAGGCCGACTATGCCGACCTCAAGGCGCGCAAGGGTTTCCGCGTCGTCGAGCATACCGTCGATGCCGACTCCTCCTCGCCGCGCATCTGCGCCCAGTTTTCCGAGGAACTGGTCAAGACCGGCGTCGACTATGCGCAATTCGTGACCGTCGACAACGCCGCGCCAAAAGCCGTCGAGGCCAAGGACAAGCAGATCTGCGTCGAGGGTCTGGAACACGGCCAGCATTATGACGTGACCTTCCGCGCCGGCCTGCCGGCCGCGATCGGTGAAACGATCGCCGCGCCCGTCGTGCTGTCGATCTACGTCCAGGACCGCGCTCCGTCCGCCCGCTTCACCGGCGACAGCTTCGTGCTGCCGGCGGGCGCCCGTCGCGGCATTCCGGTCGTCACGGTCAACATGAATGCCGCCAAGATGACGCTCTACCGCATCGGTGATCGTTCCCTGGCGCAGCTTCTGTCCGGCTATCAGTTCCTGCATCAGCTCGATGGCTACGATATTTCCACCATTTCCGACCAGATGGGCGAGCCCGTCTGGTCGGGCACGCTCGACATCGCCAACGATCTCAACAAGGAGGTGACCACCTCTTTCCCGGTTGATGAGGCGATCCCGCAGCGCAAGCCCGGCGTCTACGTCCTGACCGCGCAGCCTGTCGACGACAAGAGTGACGATTACGGCTCACGCGCCACGCAGTGGTTCGTGGTCTCCGACATCGGCCTTTCCACCTATACCGGCCAGGACGGTCTCAACGTCTTTGCCCGTTCGCTGGGCTCGGCCAAGCCGATTCCCGGCGCCGAACTGACGCTGCTTGCCAGGAACAACGAGATCCTTGGCACCGCGACCACCGACGCCGAAGGCCACGCCGTCTTCAATCCAGGCCTCACCCGCGGCGAAAACGGCATGGTGCCGGCCGTGCTGATGGCCAAGCAGGGCGACAACGACTTCGTCTTCCTCGACATGGGCAAGGCCGGTTTCGACCTGTCCGATCGCGGCGTCGAGGGGCGCGCCTCGCCCGGCGCGCTCGACGTCTATGCCTGGACGGAGCGCGGCATCTACCGCGCAGGCGAGGATGTTCACGTCGCGGCGCTTGCCCGCGACGGCGCGGCAAAGGCGGTCGAGAACCTGCCGCTGACCTTCATCTTCACCCGTCCCGACGGCGTCGAGAACCGGCGCATCGTCAGCAATGGCGAGTCCGCCGGCGGCCATGCCGTCGACCTGCCGCTCGAGGCCAACGCCATGCGCGGCACCTGGACGGTGTCGATCTACACCGATCCCAAGCAGTCGCCGGTCGCCAGCCAGATGTTCCTGGTCGAGGACTTCGTGCCGGATCGCATCGAATTCGACCTGACCGCCGACAAGAAGGAGATCGCCCAGGGCGAGACCGCCAACGCCACCGTCGACGGCCGCTTCCTCTATGGCGCGCCGGCCGCGGGCCTGGCGCTGGAAGGCGAGATGACGCTGTCGACCACGAGCAGCTGGGACAGCTTCAAGGACTTCACCTTCGGCCTCGCCGACGAGCAGTCGAGCGAGCCGACCGTGACGCCCCTCGCCAATCTTCCCGTCGTCGGCGACGACGGCAAGGCGACCTTCCCGATCACCGTCGACCAGTTGCCGTCGACCACCAAGCTAGTCAACGCCAAGGTCACAGTGCGCATGCGCGAAGCCGGCGGCCGCGCCGTCGAGCGCTCGCTCGACATCGGCGTTCGCCCGCAGCGCGACGTCATCGGCATCCGCCCGGATTTCGAAGGCGACGAGGTGCCGCAAGGCGGAACAGCCAAGTTCAGCATCATCGCCGTCGATCCGAACGGCAAGCGCGAGGACCTGAAAGGCGCCCAGTGGTCGCTGGTCAAGGTCGAGCGGAACTATCAGTGGTACCGCTCCAACAATTCCTGGAATTACGAGGCGGTCAACCTCACCAAGGCCGTCGCCAATGGTGCGGTCGATCTCAAGGCCGATGGCGAGGCGACCGTGTCGCTGCCCGTCGACTGGGGCCGCTACCGGCTCGAGGTCGAGACGGCTGACCCGGATGGTCCGGCGACCAGCTATGAGTTCGACGCCGGCTGGTATGTCGCCTCGACCACCACCGAGACGCCCGACGGCCTGGAGATCGCCCTCGACAAGGACAGCTACGCCGCCGGCGAAGTCGCCAAGCTGAAGGTCTCGCCGCATTTTGCCGGCGAACTTCTGGTCACCATCGGCGCCGAGAAGCTGTTGAAGACCGTCACCGCTTCGGTGCCGGTCGGCGGCAGCACCGTCGACATCCCGGTCGGCGAAGACTGGGGCGCCGGCGCCTATGTCACGGCCACCTTGTTCCGGCCGGGCGACGCGCAGGAATCGCGCATGCCGGCCCGAGCCATCGGCATCCAGTGGCTGGCGGTCGACCCGGGTTCGAAGAAGCTCGCAGTCTCGCTGACGCCGCCGGAAAAGACCCTGCCGCGCCAGCAGCTATCGATCCCCGTTGCGGTCAACGGCGCTCAGCCGGGCACCAACGCCTATGTGATGGTGGCTGCCGTCGATGTCGGCATCCTCAACCTCACCAACTACAAGGCGCCCGATCCTGAGGACTGGTTCTTCGGCCAGCGCATGCTGGGCTTGGAGATCCGCGACCTCTATGGCCGCCTGATCGACGGCTCGCTCGGCACGATGGGCAAGATACGCACCGGCGGCGACGGCGCCAACATGCAGGCGCAAGGCAGCCCGCCGACCGAAAAGCTGGTCGCCTTCTTCTCCGGCCCGGTCGAGCTCGACGCCAACGGCAGCGCGCGGATCGACTTCGACATCCCGCAATTCAACGGCACCGTTCGCGTCATGGCGGTCGCCTGGACCAAGGAGGCCGTCGGCCATGCCCAGACCGACGTCATCGTGCGCGATCCGGTGGTGATCACCGCCGGCCTGCCGCGATTCCTGGCGCCGGGCGACGCGGCGACCATGCGCCTCGACATAGCCGACACCGATGGCCCGGCCGGCGACTACGCGCTGTCCATCACCACCACCGGCGACCTTTCGACCGGCGACAAGCCGTTGCCGGAAAAACTGACGCTCGCCCAGGGCAAGCGCCAGTCGCTCACCTTCCCGCTGGTCGCCAGGACCGCGGGCGACGCCTCCGTCACCGTCAAGCTCGCCCATGCCGACGGCACCCAGGTCGAGCAGACGCTCTATCTGCCGGTGCGGCCGGCGCAGCTTCCGGTCACCAACCGCATGGTTGTCGACCTGAAGCCGCATGGCGGCTCGCTGCGGGTCGACAAGGAGCTGCTTGCCGCCAGCGTGCTCGACGGCGCTTCGGTCAGCATCGGCGTCTCTCAGTCATCCGCGCTCGACGTGCCGTCGCTGCTGATGAGCCTCGACCGCTACCCCTATGGCTGCGCCGAGCAGACCACCAGCCGCGCCATGCCGCTGCTCTATGTCAACGACATGGCCAAGAGCATCGGCATGGAGAGCGATCCGGACCTGCATCAACGCATCCAGGACGCCATCTACAAGGTGCTGTCCTACCAGTCGGCAAGCGGCAGCTTCGGCCTCTGGGGGCCGGGCTCCGGCGATCTGTGGCTCGATGCCTATGTCAGCGAGTTCCTGACCCGCGCGCGCGAGGAAAAGTACGATGTGCCGGCGCTGGCGATGAACCAGGCGCTGAGCAACCTGCAGAACTCGCTCGGCTACGACCAGGACGTCCAGGACAAGGGCAGCGATATCGCTTACGCGCTCTATGTGCTCGCCCGCAACAAGAAGGCCTCGATAGGCGACCTGCGCTACTACGCCGACACGCAACTCGAAGCTTTCTCCAGCCCGATGGCGGTCGCGCAACTGGCGGCGAGCCTGGCGCTCTACGGCGACACGCAGCGTTCGGAATCGACCTTCCAGACGGCGCTCAGGCTGGCGCAGGCTGAAACCGACTACGACTGGTACCGCTCCGACTATGGCTCGCGGCTGCGTGACGGCGCGGCGATACTGGCGCTGGCGGCGGAATCG
Source organism: Mesorhizobium sp. M2A.F.Ca.ET.043.05.1.1 (assembly GCF_003952445.1). Classification (NCBI taxonomy): domain Bacteria; kingdom Pseudomonadati; phylum Pseudomonadota; class Alphaproteobacteria; order Hyphomicrobiales; family Phyllobacteriaceae; genus Mesorhizobium; species Mesorhizobium sp. M2A.F.Ca.ET.043.05.1.1. The sequence continues at coordinate 632,427 of NZ_CP034446.1, read as the reverse complement.
AAGCCGGTGCCGAGCATCATGCCGCAGCTGATCAAGCTGGTCGGCGTGGCACGCGCCGATGCCCGCTGGACGAGCACCCAGGACGAATCCTGGATGCTGCTTGCCGCGCGGGCGCTGAAGCAAGGCAATGATTCCATAACGCTTTCCGTCAATGGCGCGCCGCATTCGGGCGGCTATTCCGACCAGGTCGCCGGCAGTGACCTCGTCGACAGCCCGCTTACCATCGCCAACACCGGCGCGACGCCGCTGCAGGCGGTGGTGACCGCAGTCGCCGCCCCGGTCGATCCGCTGCCCGCCGGCGGCGACGGCTTCACCATCGACCGCACCTATTACAAGCTCGACGGCACCGAGGCCAATGTCACCGAAGCAAGGCAGAACGAGCGCTATGTGGTCGTGCTCAAGGTCTATGAGCAAAACAAGTGGCCGTCGCGGCTGCTGATCACCGATCTGTTGCCGGCCGGCTTCGAGATCGACAATCCGAGCCTGGTTTCCAGCGCGCAATTGTCGAACTTCTCCTGGCTGGCGCAGACTGACGCCGCGCATCTGGAGTTCCGCGACGACCGCTTTGTCGCCGCCTTCAATCCCAATGAAGGGGACGGCGACCGCAACATCACGTTGGCCTATGTCGTGCGCGCGGTGACCCCGGGCACCTACGCCCATCCGGCGGCGACGGTGGAGGATATGTACCGGCCGCAATATTCGGCCCGCACCGCCACCGGCGTGATGGAGGTGAAGGCGGAATAGCGAGGTCGCCGGCCTATCCTTCTCCCCGTCACCATACGGGGAGAAGGTGCCGGCAGGCGGGTGAGGGGCAGCACCATGCTCTCCAGAAAAGTCATCAGACGCACCGCGATCGCAGGCATCTCGCTTGCTTGCGTTGCGGCACTTTCCCTCGTCGCGCTCTGGGAACTCGACCGCGCCTTCCCGCCGCCGCTGCCGGCAAAGCTGACGGTCTCGACCGAGGTGCAGGACCGCGACGGCCAGTTGCTGCGCGCCTTCGCGACGCCCGACGGCTACTGGCGGCTCGAGACCCGCCTCGACCAGGTGGACAAGCAATTCGTCGACATGCTGGTCACCTATGAAGACAAGCGCTTCTGGGACCACCGCGGCGTGGACCTGTTGGCGCTGTGCCGCGCCGCCGGACAGCTCCTCACCAGCGGCCACATCGTGTCGGGCGGCTCGACGCTCTCGATGCAGCTTGCCCGGCTGATCGAGCCGCGCGACAGCCGCAGCCTCGGCTCCAAGCTCAAGCAGATGCTGCGCGCCATCCAGATCGAGCGGCGGCTCACCAAGCAGGAAATCCTCGAACGCTATCTGACGCTGGCGCCCTATGGCGGTAATCTCGAGGGCGTTCGCGCCGCCTCGCTCGCCTATTTCGGCAAGGAGCCGAAGCGGCTGACCGTTTCGGAAGCCGCCCTTCTCGTCGCGCTGCCGCAATTGCCGGAAAAGCGCCGGCCCGACCGCAATCTCGGCATCGCGCACGCCGCGCGCGACCGCGTGCTGACCCGCATGGTCTCGGCCGGCCTGCTCGGCGAGCGCGAGGCGCAGCGCGCGGCGCTCGACGACGTCTCCGGCCTGCGCAGAAAACTGCCGGCGCTGGCCGCGCACGCCTCCTACGCCATGCTGCCAAAGGCCGTGCCCGGCAAACCGCTGCAGCTCACCATCCGTCGGAGTGTGCAGCAAGGGCTGGAACAGGTGGCGAGGGATGCCGCCAGGAAGCTCGGCCCGAAACTTTCCATCGCCATGGTGCTGGCCGACGCCCGCACCGGCGACATCCTCGGCGAAGTCGGCTCGGCCGATTTCTTCGACGCCAGCCGCTCCGGCTGGATCGACATGACCAGGGTGGTGCGCTCACCCGGTTCGACGCTGAAGCCTTTCATCTACGGCTTGGCCTTCGAGCAGGGGCTGGTGGCGCAGGAGATGATCATCGAGGACAGCCCGGCCGATTTCGGCGGCTACCGGCCGAAGAATTTCGACATGGGCTACCAGGGCGACGTCTCTATCCGCCAGGCGCTGCAATTGTCGCTCAACGTGCCGGCGATCCGGGTGCTCGACGCCGTCGGCCCGGCGCGGCTGACGGCGCGCTTCCGCCAGGCCGGCGTCAACCCGACCCTGCCGCCCAACGAAGCGCCCGGCCTGGCGATCGGGCTTGGCGGCGTCGGCGTGACCTTGCGCGACCTGGTACAGCTGTATACCGGGCTCGCCAATGGCGGCAAGATGCACACGCTGCATGACGGCACCGAGCCGGCCAATGCCGAGCGCACCACTGCCACCATCCTCGACGACCAGGCTGCCTGGCAGATCAACGATATCCTGTCCGGCGTGAAACCGCCGGAAGGCGCCATGCAGCGCGGCATCGCCTACAAGACCGGCACCTCCTATGGCTACCGCGATGCCTGGTCCGTAGGCTTCGACGGCCGCTACGTGCTGGGCGTGTGGGTCGGCCGCGCCGATGCCAGCCCCGTCCCCGGCCTGTCCGGCTATGTCTCCGCCGCGCCGATCCTGTTCGAAGGCTTCGTCCGTTCCGGTCTCGCCAGCGTGCCGCTGCCCGGCCGGCCGCCGGGTGTCTTCAATCCCAAGCGCGAGGAATTGCCGGTGACGCTCGCCCGCTTCGGCGCCGGCGCCGACGGTTTGGTGCAGGCCACCGCCACCGAGCCGGCGCCTACCATCATCTTCCCGCCCAATGGCGCGCGCGTCGACCTCGGCACCAACTCCGCCGACGCCACGCCGCTGGTGCTGAAGCTGCAGGGCGGCCGCGCGCCGTTCCGCTGGCTCGCCAACGGCAAGCCGCTCGCCGGCATCGACCGCCGCCGCACCGCGACCTGGCAGCCCGACGGCACCGGCTATTCGACGCTGACGGTAATCGACGCCGCCGGCCGCGCTGCCAGCGTGAAGGTTTTCGTTGAGTAGGATGCGGCAAGCGATTCAGGGGATTGCGCTTCTCGAGGCTTGGTCGCGCGTAGTTTCTCCGCTGAGGTCCGGTGCGAGGCCCCCCTCTCTGGCCTGCCGGCCATCTCCCCCTCAAGGGGGGAGATTATTCGCTTCGCGGCTTTCGCTAGTCTTCAACGCAGGAAGCACGAGCGCGGCGCCCAAACTGCCAATCTCCCCCCTTGAGGGGGAGATGCCCGGCAGGGCAGAGAGGGGGGCCTCGCGCCATACCTTTCCATTAGGAGTTGCTCTGGCCGCAGCGCTAGCCCTCCTATCCGCAACTCCCACCCCAGCCCTTGCCGATCCTCTGCCCCCTGGCTTCGTCAGGCTGGCCGATATCGATCCGACCATCCGCCAGGACATCCGCTACGCCGGCCGCCAAAATTTCCTGCACCGCGAGGTCAACGGTTATGACGCGTCCGTCTGCATCCTGACCACGCAAGCGGCGAAGGCGCTGTCCAGCGTCCAGAAAACCATGACCGCCAAAGGCTTGACGCTGATCGTCTTCGACTGCTACCGGTCCGCCCGCGCCGTTGCCGACATGGGCAAATGGACGCGAGAAGCCGGCCCGCCGGATCCGCAGTGGTATCCGACCGTCCGGCGTGGCGATCTTATCGCCAAGGGCTATGTCGGCGAATTGTCCAGCCATTCGCGCGGCTCGACCGTCGACCTCGCTATCGCTGAGCCCGGCAAGAAAGGCACCACTCATCCCGCCTGCGGCGCGCCTGACGGCGACACGCTCGACTTCGGCACCGGTTTCGACTGCTTCGATCCGATGAGCGAGACGTCGCACCGCCCGCTCTCCGCCAAGGCGGCGGCGAACCGAAAGATGCTGCTTGCCGCCATGCACGCCGCCGGCTTCCGCAATTACGCGCGCGAATGGTGGCACTTCACCCTCGCCAAAGAGCCTTTTCCAAAACAGCGCTTCGATTTCCCGGTCACCGCGCCTTAACCGGGAACGATCCAGCCTTGCCCAAACCGTCGCCGGTTCTAATTAGGCGGGCTGGCAGGGATTCCTGATGTCGCCGGCTTGAGGAAGATATTTCTTCGATCGACGGACATACGGCGAAAAATTGCTTCTAGGAGGCGAAAAAGGCAACATTCAATGCATCTAAATTCTATAAACTCGCTAGAGTTCGCAGCAGTTCAACGGAGGCGGGAATGACCAAACCTCATTTCAGGAAACTGCTCGGCGCGCTGGTCGCCACATCTGTCCAGTTCGGCACGCTCGGCTTCGCGTTTGCCGATACGACCATTTTGAACGTGTCCTACGATCCGACACGGGAGCTTTACAAGGCCTATGACGAGGCTTTCGCCGCGCACTGGAAAGCCGAGACCGGCGAGACGGTCACCATCCAGCAGTCGCATGGCGGGTCGGGCGCCCAGGCCCGCGCGGTGATCGACGGCCTCAACGCTGATGTGGTGACGCTGGCGCTCGAAGGCGACATCAACGCCATCGTTTCCAAGTCGAAGAAGATCAATCCCGACTGGCGCAAGAAATTCGAAAACAATTCAGCACCTTACACCTCGACCATCATCTTCCTGGTGCGCAAGGGCAACCCCAAGGGCATCCACGACTGGAGCGATCTGGTGAAGGACGGCGTCCAGGTGATCACGCCGAACCCGAAAACCTCCGGCGGCGCGCGCTGGAACTATCTCGCGGCCTGGGCGTACGCCAACGCGCATGACGGTAATGACGAGGCTAAGACCAAGGAATTCATCGGCAAGCTGTATGCCAATGCCCCGGTGCTCGACAGCGGCGCACGCGGTTCGACCGTCACCTTTGCTCAGAAGGGCCTGGGCGACGTGCTGATCGGCTGGGAGAACGACGCCTATCTGGCCCTCGACGAATTCGGCGCCGACAATTTCGACATCGTCTACCCGCCGACCTCGATCCTGGCCGAACCGCCTGTCGCCGTGGTCGACGCCAATGTCGACGCCAAAGGCACGCGCAAGGTGGCCGAGGCCTATCTTTCCTGGCTCTATTCGAAGGAAGGCCAGACCATCATCGCCAAGAACCACTATCGCCCGGCCAAGCCCGAACTGGTTCCGGCCGAGGACCTCGCCAAACTGCCTGCGATCAAGCTCGTCACCATCGACGACCCGCAATTCGGCGGCTGGAAGAAGGCGCAGCCTTACCATTTCGGCGACGGTGGTATATTCGACCAGATCTATAAGCCGGCCCAGTGAGAGCCTAGCCTCGAAACTGGCGACTGCAATCTGGTTGAGTAAGAAGGGACGATCCAGAACAGCATGACCACAGCACCCGCTCACGCGGGGTGGCGATTCAGACAGCCGAGTGTCATTCCGGGTTTCGGACTGACGCTCGGCTTCTCGCTTGCCTACCTCACGCTCATCATCCTCATCCCGCTGTCGGGGCTGATCTGGCGTTCGGCCGCGCTAGGCTGGACCGATTTCTGGGCTTTGGCCACCGACCGGCGCACCCTCAAGGCGCTCGAAATCAGCTTCGGCACGGCCTTCATCGCCGCTGCCGTCAACGTCGTGTTCGGCACGCTCGTGGCCTGGGTGCTGGTCCGCTACCGTTTCCCCGGCCGCCGCGTCGTCGACGCCATGGTCGACCTGCCCTTCGCGCTGCCCACCGCGGTCGCCGGCATCGCGCTGACCACGCTCTATGCCCCGACCGGCTGGCTCGGCAAATTGCTGATGCCGCTCGGCCTCAAGGTCGCCTACACCCCGCTCGGCATCATCGTGGCGCTGGTCTTCATCGGCCTGCCTTTCGTCGTGCGCACTGTCCAGCCGATCATGGAAGAGCTCGACAAGGAGGTCGAGGAGGCCGCCGCCACGCTCGGCGCCAGCCGCTTCCAGATCATCAGCCGTGTGCTTCTGCCCAGCCTTGCGCCGGCCATCATCACCGGCTTCTCGCTCGCCTTCGCGCGCGGTGTCGGCGAATACGGCTCGGTCATCTTCATCGCCGGCAACCTGCCCTACAAATCCGAGATCGCGCCGCTTCTGATCGTCATCCGGCTGGAGGAGTACAACTATCCCGCCGCCACCGCGATCGCCGCGATCATGCTGGCGCTGTCCTTCGTGATGCTGCTCGTCATCAACCTCGTGCAGACATGGAGTCGCAAGCGCTATGGCTGATCCCGAGATCAAGTCCTACGAGCCGCACCACGAGAGCCGCTCGGCCGCGGTCACCGAAAGCCGTCCCGTCCGCATCACGCTGACGACCGTCACGCTGGTCTTTCTCGGCATCTTCCTCCTGTTGCCGCTGATCATCGTGTTCAAGGAGGCTTTCGCCAAGGGCGTCGGCGCCTATTTCCAATCCTTGGGCGATGCCGACACGCGTTCCGCCATCCGCCTGACATTGCTGGTGGCGGCGATCTCGGTGCCGCTCAATCTCGTCTTCGGCCTTTCGGCCGCCTGGGCCATCGCCAAGTTCGAGTTCAAGGGCAAGGCGTTCCTGACCACGCTGATCGACCTGCCCTTCTCGGTCTCGCCGGTCATTTCCGGCTTGGTCTATGTGCTTCTGTTCGGCGCTCAAGGACTGCTCGGCGAATGGCTGAAGGTGCATGGCATCCAGATCCTGTTCGCCGTGCCAGGCATCGTTCTGGCGACCGTCTTCGTCACCTTCCCCTTCGTTGCGCGCGAGTTGATCCCGCTAATGCAGGAACAAGGCAATGGCGACGAGGAGGCGGCGCTCTCGCTCGGGGCAAGCGGCTGGCAGGCCTTCTGGTATGTGACGCTGCCCAACGTCAAATGGGGGTTGCTCTATGGCGTTCTGCTCTGCAATGCGCGCGCCATGGGCGAGTTCGGCGCGGTCTCGGTGGTGTCCGGCCACATACGCGGCCTCACCAACACCATGCCGCTGCATGTCGAGATCCTCTATAACGAGTACAATGCCGTCGGCGCCTTTGCGGTCGCTTCGCTGCTCGCCGGCCTGGCTCTGGTGACGCTGGTCTTGAAAACACTTCTCGAGATGCGCTACGGCGCCGAGATCGCCGCGACACGCGGGCACTAGATGCATGTCACCCAAAACTGCGTAGCGGTTTTGGGATAATGATATGCGTCAAAGAACTGAGGGATTTGCATGGAAGTTCGCGTCGTCAACGTGCGCAAGGAGTTTGAGCGGTTTCCGGCGCTCCACGACGTGTCTCTCGACATCAAGTCCGGCGAGCTCATCGCGCTGCTGGGCCCATCGGGCTCCGGCAAGACGACGCTGCTGCGCCTGATCGCCGGGCTGGAGCGGCCGACCAAGGGGGCGATCTTCTTCGGCGAGGAAGACGCTTCGCAGAAGTCGATCCAGGAGCGCAACGTCGGCTTCGTCTTCCAGCATTACGCGCTGTTCCGTCACATGACGGTTGCCGACAATATCGGCTTCGGCCTGAAGGTCCGGCACGGCGCCGCAAGGCCCTCGGGCCAGGAAATCCGGCGCCGGGCGCTGGAACTGCTCGACCTCGTCCAGTTGTCGGGCCTGGAAAAGCGCTATCCGGCGCAGCTTTCCGGCGGCCAGCGCCAGCGCGTGGCTCTGGCGCGCGCCATGGCGATCGAGCCCAAGGTGCTTCTGCTCGACGAACCCTTCGGCGCGCTCGACGCGCAGGTTCGCCGCGAGCTGCGCCGCTGGCTGCGCGAGATCCACGACCGCACCGGCCACACCACCGTCTTCGTCACGCACGACCAGGAAGAGGCGCTGGAACTCGCCGACCGCGTTGTCGTCATGAGCCAGGGACGCATCGAGCAGGTCGGCACCGCCGACGACATCTATGACACGCCGAACTCGCCCTTCGTCTACTCCTTCATCGGCGAATCCAGCTCGCTGCCGGTCAAAGTCGAGAACGGCGAGGTCTGGATCGCCGACCGGCCGATCGGACTTGAGGCGCCGCATGCACCGCCCGGAGAGGCGGTTCTCTACTTCCGCCCGCACGACGTCGACCTGCTCGACGGCTGCAGCGGCTGCATCGCCGGCACGGTCGCCGCCAGCCGCCGCGTCGCAGGCACAAGGCGCGTCGAGCTGGAGATCGGCGGCGAGCGCCAGCGCGTCGAGATCGAGCTTCCGGTCGACCATCCCGCCGCGCAGAAGAGCCGCGTCGCCTTCAGGCCGCGGCGCTGGAAGCTTTTCCCGGGTGCTTGATCGCCGCGCCGGGCGTTATTCCAGCCAGTTCTCGACCTTCAGCTTCCCGATGCGGGCGAACTCCGCCGTGTTGGCCGTCACCAGTGTGGTACCTAACGCGCAGGCGTGGGCGGCGATGAAGAGGTCGTTGTGGCCGATGGTCTCGCCTCTGCCTTCCAGCTCGGCACGGAGCACGCCGTACTCGGCATCAACCGGCACATCGAGCGGCAGGACGGGAAGCTCGGCCAGCAATTCCTCGACCTTCTTGAGCAGGTTGGCCGATCCCTTCCTGGCGCAGCCATAACGCAATTCGGAAGCAACCACGATGCTGGTGCAGACGGCGGCGTCGCCCGCGCGCGCCATAGCGCCAGCAGCCTTGCCGGCCGGGTTTCGGATCATGTCGCTTATGATGTTCGTGTCGAGCATGAACCGCATCAAAAAATGTCCTCGGATTCGACGGGTCTATCCGTGATCTCGGGGAAGTCGTCCTCAGGACCGAGCGGAGGTTCTTTCGCCCATTGGGCAAGCAACGCCGTGAGACCTGATTTACGGACCGGCTCGATGACGAGGCGGTCGCCCTCGCGGCTGATCAGCACCTTATCCCCAGGGAGTTCAAACTCGACCGGGATTCGCACCGCCTGACTGCGGTTGTTGCGGAATAGTTTTGCTTCCTTCGGCGGCGTTGCGCGGTGGTGTCGTGCCATGGGTCATTTCCTTGTATATGCCACATGTATATGCTGCGGCGTCAAAAGGCAATCTTTCACCTCCGAACGGGCCCAATCCGCGTCTTCTCTGGAAAGAAATCCTAACAACCGACTCTTCCGGCGATATCTTTTCTCGCTGCGGTACTATCGCGCCTCGCGCATGTCTGGCCGCACATCAGGGTCACGGTTATTCTCCCGCAATTCGTGGATTTTCCTTGGAGCCTGCTTTCATGAAGCGTCTATTGCTCGGCATCGCAGCTGTTGCCGGTCTCGTCCTCGCGTCCTCCCAAGCCTGGTCGGCCGACAAACTTTTGAATGCATCCTATGATGTCGGCCGCGAGTTGTTCGTCGACATCAACAAGGCCTTCGTCGCCAAGCATCCCGGCGTTACCATCGATCAGTCGCATGCCGGCACCTCCGCGCAGGCGCGCGCTATCGCCGAAGGCCTTGCCGCCGATGTCGTCACCTTCAACCAGGTCACCGACGTCGACTTCCTGGTCAAGAAGGGCCTCGTCTCGGCCGATTGGCAGAAGGATTTTCCGGACAACGCGTCGCCCTTCTATTCCCTGCCCTCCTTTCTGGTGCGCGCCGGCAACCCGAAGCACATCAAGGACTGGAACGATCTGGTGCGTGACGACGTGCAGGTGATCTTCCCGAACCCGAAGACTTCGGGCAATGCGCGCTACACCTATCTCGCCGCCACCGCCTACGCCAAGGAGGCCTTCAAGGGCGACGATGCCAAGGTGAAGGAGTTCATCACCAAGCTCTTCAACAACGTTCCGATCTTCGACACCGGCGGCCGCGCCGCCACCACCACCTTCGTCCAGCGTGAGATCGGCGACGTGCTAATCACCTTCGAGTCCGAGACGCGCGGCATCCGCAAGGAATATGGCGACGACAAGTTCGAGCAGGTCACCCCTTCGGTCAGCCTGCTGGCCGAGTTCCCGGTGGCGATCGTCGACAAGGTCGCCGACGAGCATGGCAGCCGCGATCTCGCCAAGTCCTATCTCGACTTCCTCTACACGTCGGACGGCCAGGAGATCGCCGCCGAGAACGGCTTGCGGGTCCGCGACGCGACGGTCGCCGCCAAACACAAGGCCGACTTCCCGGACGTTCGCCTGCTGACGGTGGAGGAGGTGTTCGGTGGTTGGGACAAGATTCAGAAAGAGCATTTCGCCGCAGGCGGGCTGCTCGATAAGGCCTATGGCACCCGCTGAAAGGGTTCCACAATCAGGAAGCGCAAGGAGGCCGGTTTTGCCGGCTTTCTTCTTGTAAGCGGGGCCGCCCGAGTTCGCAGGGGAAATCTCGGTCCCAACGTGAAAAACGTTACGAAGAATCAACGCGTTTGTGCCTAAGCTGCACCGGCAAATTGTTGGGCCAGAGGGCGTTCGACGGTCAAACTGTCATGATTTGCACACAAACAACCGCCAGATGCAGGCGATTGGGGTTTGATGAATTGAATCGGGCATGCTGACCAAAAAAGGCAAATACGGCCTCAAGGCCCTTGTGCATCTTGCCAGCCTGCCGGCTGGCCAGCTTGCATTCGTCAACGACATCGCGGTCGCCAACAACATCCCGAAGAAATTCCTGGATGCGATCCTGGGCGAACTGCGCAATGCCGGCTTCGTCCAGAGCCGCAAGGGCAAGGAAGGCGGCTATCGCCTCGCCCGGCCCGCTTCCGAGATCAAGATCGGCCACGTCGTGCGCGTGCTCGACGGACCGCTGGCGCCGATCCCTTGCGCCAGCCGCACGCAATATCAGCGTTGCGAGGATTGCGACGAGGCAACTTGCCAGGTCCGCCACATGATGCTGGAAGTTCGCCAGGCGATCGCCGAGGTGCTGGACAACCGCAGCCTCGCCGCCATGCGCGACGCCGACAACGACGATTTCCCGGCAGAGCTCACTTCGCAGATCTGAAACGGCTCGCCCTCGACAGAGGCCCCTTGGTTGCTTGTCTGCTTTCGACGCAGTAAAGCGGCAGAGCATGATCCCGAACCGAAGGTCAGCGAACGCAAAAAGTGGGTACCGGTTTTCGGACAAGATCATGCTCCATCTAAAAAGTGGAACGGGGCTCTGACGCATGAGGCTGCCTTGGCTTGGCAATTCCCGCAGGGCCAGCCGGCAGCCAACGTCGAACGATATCTATCATACCGAGATCACCGCCGACGTGCCGGTCCCGGAGCGCAACGAAACCGTTCGCTTCTTCAGCCGCAAGGTAATCCGCCCCGGAAAACTGCGCCGCTTCGTCAATCGGGACCTGCGCGAGAGCCTGCTGTCCTGTTTCTATCTTGGCGTCGCGGCGCTGCTGCCGGTCTCGTCGTGGGAACCCATCTGCGGCCGGGTGTCGGGGCTCCGGCGCAAGCGGCATTTCCGCAAGCAGTTCGCCCGCTACGACATCGCGGTGAAGGCGGTGCTCGGCGACACTGTCGACACGCGAAGAATGTTCGAAGCACAGCTTGCCGCCGTTCACCGCCGGCGGCTGACGCTTGCTGCGCATCTCGTTGCCGGCTGGCGTTGGTCGCCGGCGATCCGCCTCGAAGGCCTCGAGGCTCTGCACCAAGCCCTGCGCAACGGGCGCGGCGTCATCATATGGTGCGACCAGTTCACGGCGCAGACGATCATGGGCAAGCGCGCCTTGCATGAGGCCGGCGTCGAGGCCCATCAGGTAAGCGCGCGGTATCACGGCCTTTCGCCAAGCGAATTCGGCTTGCGCGTCATCAATCCGCCGCTGGTCAAGGTCGAGAACCGTTTCCTGAAAAGCCGGATCGTCTTCGAGCGCACCGACGCCTATCAGGTCACCACGCGCGTCCAGAAGGTCCTGAAAGCAAATGGCGTGGTGCTGATGACCAACACCATCTATGCCGGCTCCGCCTTCGCCGAGGCCGCCATGGGCGAACGTGGCTGGACCCACCTCGCCTCGGCGCCGGCAAACTTCGCCGCACGCGCGGGTGCTGCGCTGTTTCATATGGCGACGATCGAGACGATCCCTTTCCGCCAGTACCGGGCTATCGTCAGCGAGTTGAGCGCAGGCACGCAAGCGCCCGCATTGCCGGCGGGGGACAAAGCGGCGAAGAACCTTGCGGTCCAGGCGGGATACATCCTCTCGAAACGCGACCATATGCTGGAAACGCTCAAACTCTGTCCGGAGCAGATGATGGCCTGGTCGAGCGCCACGCGGCTGACCGAGCGGCCAACCGAGGCCGCAATCGGCAATGACGGCGCCTGAATCCCCCGAACTGTTCTAACCAGCAATCTCTTTCAAGATATCGCCAACACTTCGCGTCCCGTCGGCCGTCACCGCCCGCTCGTCCGCGGCAGGCTCTTCCAGCGTGGCGAACTGGCTGTCGACCAGGCTTGCGGGCATGAAATGGCCCTTGCGATTGGCGACCCGTCGCCAGGCGGTCTCGCGATCGATCTTGAGGTAGAGGAAGACGACCTCCGGACAAAAGCGGCTCAGCCTGTCGCGATAGGTCCGCTTCAGCGCCGAGCATGCCGCCACCGCTTTCCGCCCATCGGCAACGGAACTCGCGATGCGCGCGCCGATGGCGTCGAGCCAGCCCTCGCGCAGCGCATCCGTCAGCGGCTCGCCGCGCGCCATGCGCGCCACATTCTCCGGAGGATGCAGCCGGTCGCCTTCGATGAAGTCGGCGCCGAGAGCCCCGGCAAGCGCTTCGCCGACGGCCGTCTTGCCGCAACCGGCAACGCCCATCACGACGATGGCCGGCGCCGTCCGAAGATCGGTCATGCGAAGCTGCGGTCTTGCGCTTGCCTCATCCACGGTCAGCGGCTTGCCGGCGCGCGCCCGTAGAGCAGAAGCATGGCGACGATGACGACGCCATAGATGATCTGCCGCCCCGCCTCGGGCATCTGCATGACCGAGAGGATGGATTGCAGGAGCGTGATCAGGATCACGCCCGCCACGGTGCCGAGATACGAGCCGCGCCCGCCGAGGATCGACGTGCCACCCAGCACGACGGCGGCGATCGACGGCAGCAGATAGGCGTCGCCCATCGACTGCGCCGCCTTGGACGCATAGCCGGCCAGAAGCACGCCGCCAAAAGCCGACAGGCCGCCGGAGACGGCGAAGGCGATCAGCACGATACGGCGCGTGTCGATGCCGGAAAGATAGGCGGCGCGCTCGCGATTGCCGATGCCGTAGACGGCGCGGCCGAAGCTGGTGCGGGTCAGCACGAAGACCATCGCGGCACCGATCAGCGCCCAGATGATGACGGCGTTGGGAACGCCCGGGATGGTGAAACCGGTTGCCAGATAGCGCATCGCCGCCGTCGCCGAATCCTGTGGCGAGAAACCGCCCGTATAGACCACCATCAGCCCTTGCGCCACGGCATTGGTGGCCAAGGTGATGATCATCGAGGGAATGCGCAGATAGGCGACGCCGATGCCGTTGACGAGGCCGATCGCGACACCGCACAGGACCCCGAAAGGAATGGCCAAAGCGACGCCGACCGATCCGTAGGCGGCGGCCGCGCAGGCCATCATCGCGCCTGTGGCCACGGACCACGGCACGGACAGATCGATCTGGCCGAGCAGGATGACCAGCATCATGCCGGTGGCGATGACACCGAGGAAGGACGCGACCTTCAACTGTTGCAGCAGATATTCCGGCGAAAGGAAGCTGCGCGAATAGAGGCTGCCGAGCAGGAGCAGGATCACAATGCAGGCGAAGGAGGTGACAACAGCCGGATCGGCGCGTCGCAGAAACTTGGGCATGCGGCCGGCGATGCCGCCGATGGTCGTTTCGCTCACAGGAACCACTCCAGCCGGTTGCGCACCCGAAACAGCGCGAAAGCGCCGAGGCTGACCGCGATCAACAGGATAACGCCCTGGAACAGCGGCTGCCAGAGCGGATCGAAGTCGAAGACGAACAAGAGGTCGCCGATGGTGCGGAAGGCGAGCGCGCCGAAGATCGCGCCGATGGCGCTGCCCTTGCCGCCGAACAGCGAAACGCCACCGAGCACGACGGCGGCGATCGAGAACAGCGTGTAGGCGTTGCCGCTCGCATAGGCTGCCTCGCCCGTATAGGTGAAGAAGGTCAGGAACAGACCGCCGATGGCCGCAAGCAGGCCGGCAAGCGTGTAAGCCAGGAACTTTCCCCTGCGAATCGGCACGCCCGACATGTAAGCCGCCGTCTCCGACGAACCGGCCGCATAAGCGGCGCGCCCGAATTCGGAGCGGCTGAACGGCACCCAGACGACGAGCACGATGACGAGCAGCGCCACGAGGCTCGCCGGCACCACGCCGAAGAAACGCCCGGTCAGGAAATCCGCAAGGTCCTCATTGACCGAACCGCCGGGAACCGGCCGCAAAAGCAGCGCCAAGCCGAAAAAGACGGCGCCCGTGGCTATGGTGGCGACAATCGGCTGCAGCCGACCGTAGATGACGATCGCGCCGTTGACGGCGCCGCAGATGAGCCCGGTGCCGAGCACAGCCAGCACGCCAAACGCCGTCTCCAGGCCGGTGCCGATCACCAGCCATGAAGCCATGCAGTTGGTGAGCGTGAAGATCATGCCGACCGACAGGTCGATGCCGGCGGTGATCACCACCAATGTCTGCGCCATGGCGACGAAGGCCAGCAGCACGCCCTTGTTGGCCGCCGTCTGCACGACATTGGCGGTGAAGCCGGCCGGATGGTTGCCGCTGTAGATCGCGAACATGACGATGAAGATGCCGAAGGCCAGCAGCGTTCCGCGCTGCTCGGCCAGCCAGTAACGCCAGTCCTTCACGCGCCTACTCCCTGCCTCGGCCCGGCACCTTCGCCATGGATGTTGAGCGCGCTGGCGATCAGCGCGTGCTCGGTGATCTCGGCGCCGACCAGCTCGCGCTTGACCGCGCCGTCATAGAGCACCAGCACGCGGTCGCAGCAGCCGATCAGCTCGTCATAGTCGGTCGAATAGAACAGGATCGCGGCGCCCGCGTCGGCCAGCTTGCGCATCAGTTGGTAGAGCTCCTGCTTGGTGCCGACATCGATGCCGCGCGTCGGATCGTTGAGCAGGATGATGCGCGGCTGCCGCATCAGCCATTTGGCGATCACCACCTTCTGCTGATTGCCGCCGGAGAGCGCGCCGACAGGGATGTCGAGGCCAGCCGTCTTGATGGCCAAGAGCCCGACCATGTCGTCGATCAGCCGCTGCTCGGCGACGCGATCGATGATGCCGCCTTTCGACAGCCTGTCGAGCGCCGCGAAGGACAGGTTCTCGCGCACCGTCATCGGCAGCATCAGCCCTTCGGTCTTGCGGTCCTCGGGGATCAGCGCCATGCCGATGCGGTCGTGGCTTGCCGCGGTCGGGCTGGCGATCGAAACCGGCTTGCCGTCGATCAGGATCTCGCCTGAAAGGCCGCGCAGCACGCCGAAAAAGGCAAGCAGCAATTCGCGCTGCCCCTGTCCGTCGAGACCGCCGAGACCCACGACTTCCCCTGCCCTGACACTCAACGAGATATTGTCCAGGCGGTCGGCCCAGGAGAGGTTGCGCGCTTCGAGAACCGTCGTCGCGGCCGCATCTGGACCGGGTTTCGGCGGGAAGATATGGCTGTATTCGCGGCCGATCATCAGCTCGACCACTTCATTGTCGCTCTTCGAGCCGGCGGGGTAGCTGGCGACGTTGCGACCGTTTCGGAACACCGTGCAGTGGTCGGCGAGCTCGGCGATCTCGTTCATGCGGTGCGAGATGTAAAGCAGCGCCAGTCCTTCCGAGCGCAGCCGCTTCAGCACCTCGAACACCTTAGCGACGTCGGCCGCCGTCAGCGCCGAGGTTGCCTCGTCGAGGATCAGGATACGCGGTTTCCGGGCCAGCGCCTTGGCGATCTCCACCATCTGCCGGCGCGACAGCGGGAGATCCTTGACCAAGGCGCGCGGATGGATGTCGGAAGCTCCTGCGCGTGCCAGCGCTTCTTCCGCGATGCGCCGCTGCGCCTTGCGGTCGATCATGCCGAAACGCTTCGGCGGATCGGAAATGACGATGTTGTCGGCGACGCTCAGTTCCGGGATGAGCGACAGCTCCTGGAAGATGCAGACGATGCCGGCCTGATTGGCGGCCGCCGGTGAGGCGAAGCTCACCTCACGGCCATCGAGCGTCATCGTGCCTTCGTCGGGCGCCACGACGCCCGCCATGATCTTGATCAGCGTCGATTTGCCGGCGCCGTTCTCGCCCAGAATGGCGTGGATACCGCCGGCGGTGACCGTCAGGTCGGCCTTTTCCAAGGCCCGCACGCCGCCATAGCGCTTGGATATGCCTTCCATGCGGAAGAGCGGAGCCGCGCCGTCCATCAGCCCTCCCCGGCCGTTTCGAGTTGAGAACAAGGGGACGGTGCCGCGAGCTCGCCGCGGCACCGTCCGGTCAGACTATTTGTTTTCCTTGGTCTGGCCCATGATTTCCTGCGCGGTGAAATTGATACCGCAGGTCGGGAAGGAATTGCCGACGAAGAAATTGTCGGACTGGTCCGGGAAGAAATCCTGGCCTGCCTTGAAGTTCGGATCTTCGACGATGGCCAAAGGCAGCTTGACCGATTGCGGCACGACATTGCCTTCGAGTGCCGAGATCGCGGTCTTGATGGCAACCGCCACCTGTGCGGGGCCAGTGCCGGCGGACGAGCATTTCAGCCCATCGGCGGCATGCGCGGCGCAGAACTTGCGGAAGCCGTTTTCCGTTTCGCCGCCGAACGGCACGAAAGGATGCTTCGCGTCGATCATCGCCTGCACGATGCCGGTGTCGCCGCCCTGCCCCGTGATGCCGTCGAACGGTCCGCTGGTGGCGATGGCATCGGCCGTGGCCTTTTGCGCCACGCCGTCATCCCACTTGCCGACGACCTCCGTGACATTCCACTTCTTGCCCGATCCATCCAGCACCTCGTGGATGCCGTTGTGGCGATCGGTGTCGACCGAGGTGCCGGCAACGCCGCGCACCTCGAGCACTTTGCCGCCATTCGGCACATGCGCGACCAGCCATTTGCCCCAGAGCTCGCCCAGGCCCTTCTGGTCGACATTGACGTTGATGGCATCCTTCGTGTCGAGGATGTTGTCGAAGGCGACGAGCACGACGCCGGCTTCCTTGGCGCGCTTGATGACCGGCCCGAAGGCGGTCGGATTCTGGGCGTTGACGACGATCGCGTCAAAGCCCGAATCGATGAAGTTGTTGATCGCCGAAATCTGCGCCGGCACATCCTCACCGGTCGACACGACCTTGAATTCCTTGAGCTTCTTGGCGACATCCGGCTGCGCCGCGTAGGCCTTGGCCGTCTGGATCATCTGGATGCGCCAGGTGTTGGCGATGTAGCCGTTGGCAAGCGCGATGCGGTAAGGACCGTCTTTCTTCGGAAACTTGAAAAACTGCGTGTCGGCCGCCCATGGCGCAAAGCAGTCCGGCTCTGCCGCGGGTCCCTTGACCACTTCAGGTCCGGCAATCGCCGACGAACCCAGCATGACGAATGCAGTGGCGGCAATGACACCGCCAACGAGTGACTTGATCATCGATATTCCTCCCAGTTGCAGTTCTGCTTGTGATAAATCCTGGCGCTCACGGTCGGCACCTCCGCCCACCACACACGCCCACAGGGACGACCACGTCGCCCTGATCCTCCTCTCCCCCTCAGCGTTCCTGGCAATTTAGAAAACTATCATATTATACATAATAAACAAGCAACGACTGTTGCTTATGTATAATAAACAGCCTCTGATCCCACCGAATGTCGATTTTACAGACAAATGGTAGCGCTACCATGATTGACTGTAAAGCGGTGCCTTCGACATTTTTCCAGGCTCTTCAACGCGCGGTGCTCTCGCGCCGCATGAGCTCGAAACCGAGATCGACGATCCGCCGTTCCGGCCGGTTTCCGGCGATCGCCGCAAGCGCCATGGCGACGGCGCGGGTGCCGATTTCATAGCGGTGCGTGCGCACGCTGGTGATCGAGGGAAACGACACCTGCATCATGTCGAGATCGTTGAAGCCGACAATGCCGATCTGTTTTGGCACGTCGATGGAAGCGCGACGGCATTCGAACAGGACGCCGAGCGCGATATCGTCATTGTTGCAGAACACGCCGTCCAGCGTCGGCATCTTGGCCAGCGCGTCGCGGAACAGCTCGCGCCCGAGGCTCACGCTTGACGGCACCGGCGTCGTGGTGACCAGCCGCGGATCGAACAGCCCGGCAGCCTCCATGGCGGCGCGGTAGCCGGCAAGGCGCCGCTGCGAACGCGGATCCATCCTGGCGCCGATGAAGCCGATCTTGCGATAGCCGGCCTGCAGAAGGTGCTCGGTGGCCGTCCTGCCGCCGTCGAGATGCGAGAAGCCGACCATCATATCGACCGGGTCCGGCCCGGTCTCCATAACCTGCACCACCGGGCAGCCGGCATTCTCCAGCAACCGTCGCGCGCCGGGGGTCTGGTCGATGCCGGCCACGATCAGCGCCGCCGGACGTTGCGATCCGAAAACCTGCAGCAGCCGCTCTTCCTCCAGGCCGGAATAATGCGTGTTGCCGATCTGGATGCGGAACGGGCTGTCGGAAAGACTGTCATAGATGCCGCGCACCACTTCGGCGAAGACGTTGTTGGTGAGCGAAGGCACCAGCACGCCGAACACCTCGGCGCGCGCCGAGGCAAGCGCGCGCGCGTTCGGGTCCGGCACGTAGCCGAGTTCGTCGACCGCTGCCTGGATCTCCCGGCGAAGGTCCTGCGACACCCGTCCGGGCTCGCGTAGCGCGCGCGACACCGTGATCGCGCCGACACCCGCCTTGCGTGCCACATCGGCAATGGTCGGACGGCCGCCGCCGCGGCGGGAGCGCGGCTTGGTCAAGGGCGAGCCCCGTGCGGCAAATCCCGCCCGCTGCGCGCCCGCAATGCCATTGACCTTGGTGTCGCCATCTCGCAGTCCGCGTTCACTGGCCTTGGCGTCGCGCAGCCGCGATTTGTTGTCAAGCCGAGCGTATTCCCGGAAATGCCGGCACGCGCCGTCAGGCCACGACGATGACGCTGCGTCTTGCCTTCCAGAACACCAGAAGCATCACCAGGATGTTGAGCAGGTTCCAGGCAATCCCGTTCAGGAAGGCAGCCGAATAGGAACCGGTGAGGTCGTAGATCCAGCCCGACATCCAGCCACCGATAGCCATGCCGAAAATGGTCGCCATGATGACGATGCCCACGCGTTGGCCGGCCTCCTTGGCGGGCATGTATTCCCGCACGATGATCGCGTAGCAAGGCACGATGCCGCCTTGCGACAGGCCAAACACCAGCGAGACGACATAGAGCGAGGCAAGCCCGTCGAAGGGAATGTAAAAGAACAGCGATAGGCATTGCAGAACCGAACCGATCAGCAAGGTCCTAATCCCCCCGATCCGATCGGCGACAAAGCCGGAAGCAAGGCGGCTGACGACGCCGGCGGCCATCATGATCGAAAGCATGTCGGCGCCATGCGCGACGCCATAGCCGAGGTCCAGGCAATAGGCGACGATATGCACCTGCGGCATCGACATCGCTACGCAGCAGCCCAGACCAGCTATCACCAGCAGCATCTGAAGCGCCGCCGGCGACAATGCGATCGGCTGGACCGGGCGCGTGCCTGGCGAGCCTGCGACAACCGCCGGAGCACGCCGGCGCAGCATCAGAACCAGCGGCACCATCGTCGCCAGGCACGCGATGCCGATCGCCAGATAGGTGAAGCGCCAGCCCTCCGCCCGCATCAGCGGCGGTATGATCGCCGGCCAGACCGTTCCGGCGAGATAGCTGCCGGACGCAGCCGTAGCCACCGCAACGCCACGCCGGCGATTGAACCAGTGGGAGATGTCGGCGATCAGCGGTCCGAAAATAGCCGATGTCCCCAACCCGATCAGCAAGCCTTGGGCGAAGGTGAACTGCAGGATTGAACCGGAGAGCGACGCAAGCAGGAAGCCGGCAGCCAGCGCGGTTGAGGAAGCAAGCGCCGGGATCCAGTAACCGACACGATCGATGGCGCGCCCGACCAGCACATTGCCGGCAGCGAAGCCGACCATGGTCGCAGTGTAAGGCATCGAGGCCGCCGCGCGATCGACGCCAAACTCGGCCTGGACCGCCGGCAGAACGACGACCACCGCCCACATGCCGACGCCTCCAATGGTCGCCAGCAATACGGAAATGGCCAGCCTCGTCCAGGCATAAGCACTGTCTATGCCCGGGGGCGCTGCATTGCTGGAGATCGTCTTCAAGGCGTTCCTGTCCGCTGTTCTCGAAGTCGGCGGTTCGCCTCCACTATCGGCGCATTTGCCGGGCCGAGCAGCGCCACGACCGGCCAATCCGTGGCACCAGAACCGGGAACCCCTCTCATTTCCTGGAGTTCTGCCTCAGAGCAATTCCAGGAAAAGTGTCTAACGGTTTTCCGTCCGGAATTGCTGGAGACAAAGAAATGGAGCGGTTCGGCGGCAAACCGGTGAACCGCTCTGGCAAGGAGTTTCGCCATGACCGCAAAGAAGAAATGGTCGGCAGACGTGACCGAGCACAGCGATGCGCTGGATCTCGAGGAGCACGTCTTCGAATCCGACGACGCCAGGAAGATCGCCGCCTCGCTGAAGCGTTCGGCGGAGCACAGCGACCGCCGCAAGGCGGAGCCGTTCCAATCCGCCATGTCGATGCTGAATTTCTACATCAACCGCGCCGGCAGGAACCTGCCCGAGGAGCGCAAGAAGGTGCTGGAAAAGGCAAAGGATGAGCTGCGCGTCGCCTTCGGCCGCGAGAAGCAGGATTAAGGTGGTTGCTCGGAGCGACTAGCACCAGTTCCTTAACACAGGGATCTTAAATGATCGCAGACTTGTCGAGCAACGCCATCAACGTCCGTGGGGGTGGCCAGCGCAAACCCTGGCGATGAGCTGAAGGCTCCCGAACCTCGTCATTCCAGGGCGGAGCAAGGAGCGAAGCGACGCGCGCAGACCTGGAATCCATGCCGTTACCTGGACCGAGGTGTGCAACGGTGCAGAATTCTGGTACCGCCGCGGCACTCCCAAGTCACGGCATGGATCCTCGGGTCTGCGCGCGTCGCTTCGCTCCTTGCTCCGCCCGTGGATGACGACCGCGATAGGCGTCTCGGCCAATCGCCAAGGCATGGAATCTGCCAACGCACACATGGGTAGCGGTCAAAGTTTCTGTGCCGGAAAACTGGCCCAGTACAAGACCTTAGCGAGATTGAATGACTTCGTCGGTATTCGCCAACAACTTGCGGACCGCGTTGCGCGCCGCATCCGGTCTCTTCAGGCGGATATTCCTCTCGATCGCCTCATGCAGCTTCTGGACATGCTGCAGATCGTCCAGCTCTCGTGTCGTGTAGGCGAAGAGATGGTCGAAGGCGGATTCGATCAGCACGCCCAACGGCACCAGGAGGTCGTTGCCCGAGGCCCGCAGGATTGCGAGGTGGAAGCGCGTGTCGGCGCGGGTTCGCTCCTGCAGGTTGGTGGCCTCGCCCATCTCGCGGCAGGCCTGGCTGATCTCGGCCATCTGCTCGTCGGTGCGCCGCATCGCCGCGAAGGCCGTCGCCTCCGGCTCGATGATGTGGCGGAATTCCTGCACCGTCTTCAGGAAAACCTCGCGATCCGGCGACGTCGCGTACCAGGCGAGCACGTCGCGGTCGAGAAGGTTCCAGCGTTCCTTCGGCTCAACCCAGCTGCCGATCTTCGGCCGCGACGCCAGAAGGCTCTTCGCCATCAGCATCTTGATCGCCTCGCGCACCGCGGAGCGGCTGACGTCGAAGGTCTCCGACCATTTCGCTTCATTGGGCAGGATGGTGCCCGGCGGATAGTCGCCGCGCACGATGCGAAGCCCGATCTCGCTGGCCAGAGAGGTGTGCACGCTGGCGCCGGGGATGCGTGGCGCGTCTGCCCGGCGGAAGCCGGCCGGACGCTCCGCGGCCGCCGTCTTCATCGGCTTCTTTTCGTTATTCGGCTTCGCGTCCCGCATAGGTCCACAAAATCCCGTTTTCAGAGCCTGTCAAGCACGGCAAACCCGCTTTGCCACAACCTGCTGAGATGTGCACAGATCACCCCGCTCTTGGCCTCGCCTTAGGCCGTTTTGACGTATTTGCGCCAGCTGTGCTCAGGTCGGAAGCCGAGCACGTCGCGCGCCTTGCGGTTCGAAAGCAGCGTTTCATATTCGCCGAGTTCGGCCTTGACTGGCACCCCCGGATAGAAGCGCTTCAACAGCTCCGCCGTCGGCAGGTCCGACGAGGTATCGTCATTGGCCGCGTTGAACACCTGGTAGCCAAGGCCGTCCTTCTCGATGGCGCGCAGGGTGATCTGGCCGAGGTCGCGCGCGTCGATGTAGCTCCAAGCGATGCGCTTGCGGAAGCCGGGATCGGCGAACCATTTCGGGAATAGCGAATATTCATGCGGTTCGATGACGTTGCCGATGCGCAGCGCATAGATGTCGGCGCCGCTGCGCATCGCGAAGGCTCGCGCCGTCTTCTCGTTGACGATCTTCGACAGCGCGTAGGAGTCCATCGGGTCGACGTCATACTCCTCGTCGAGCGGAAAATGCGTGGGATTGCGCGGCTCGTTGGCAAAGACCAGCCCGTAGGTCGTCTCCGAAGAGGCGATGATGACCTTGCGGATGCCGAGCTTCACCGCCGCTTCGATGACATTGTAGGTTCCCATCGCGTTGATGCGGAACACCTCGTTGTCCGGCGTGATCATGATGCGCGGGATCGCCGCGAAATGCACCACCGCGTCGACCGGCTGGGCCCTCAGCGACGGATCGAATTCGTGCAGGCCCATATAGCTCGACAGCGCGTTGAACACCTGCCCGCTGTCGGTGATGTCGGTGATCAGGGTGCGCACCTTCGGATTGTCGAGCGGCCTGGTGTCGATGTTGAGGACCTGGCAGCCATGTTCGACCAGATACTGAACGACATGCCGGCCGGCCTTGCCGCTGCCGCCGGTGAACATGATCCGCTTCGTCATTTTGCTCTCCACAAGGCTCGGGAATTTAGTGTATTGTCAGACAATAAGGTATTCCGCAATCGCTTGCCAACCGCGATCCGCGGAAACCTTCTCGACAAATGCCCGCCGCGCGGGCGCGCCCAGCACCACGAAAGACGGGGAAGAGACGACATGAGCACCACCGCTGCCCGCGAGAATATCGGTTTCATCGGCCTAGGCCTGATGGGGCACGGCATCGCCAAGAACATCGTCGACAAGGGCTATCCGCTGACCTTCCTTGGCCGCAAGAACCGCAAGCCCGCGGAAGACCTTTTGGGACGCGGCGCCAGGGAAGCGGCCACCTCCAAGGAGGTGGCGGCGGCTTCCGACATCGTCTTCGTCTGCGTCACCGGCTCGCGCGAGGTGGAGGCGATCATCCGCGGCCCCGGCGGGCTGAAGGAAGGCCTGAAGCAAGGCTCGGTGGTCGTTGACTGCTCGACCTCCGACCCGGTCTCAACCGTGGCGCTCGCCGCCGAGCTCAAGGCGCTCGGCGTCGATTACATTGATGCGCCGCTCAGCCGCACGCCGAAGGAAGCCTGGGAAGGCACGCTCGACGCCATGGTCGGCGCGCCGGACGCGGTGTTCGCCAGGCTGAAGCCGGTGATCGAGACCTGGGCCGGCCGCATCGTCCATATCGGCGACACGGGCGACGGCCACCGCATGAAGCTGCTCAACAACTTCGTCTCGCTGGGCTACGCCGCGATCTATTCGGAGGCTCTGGCGCTGGCGCAGAAGGTCGGCATCTCGCCGTCGCGCTTCGACAGCGTCATCCGCAACGGCCGCATGGATTGCGGCTTCTACCAGACCTTCATGCGTTGGACCTTGGAGGGCGACCGCGACGCGCACAAATTCACCATCGCCAATGCCTTCAAGGACCTGACCTATCTGGAATCGATGGCGGGCGCGGCCGGCATCGCCAACCCGCTCGGCAACGCCACCAAGAATTCCTTTGCGACGGCGCATGCCGCCGGTCCCGCCGAGCAATATGTGCCGATGCTTGCCACTCACATCGGCAAGCTCAACGGCGTCGACCTGATGCCTTCGAAGGACGGCGTGAAGCAGAAGATCTGAGACCAATTTCTGAAAAAGTGAGGGGGCGCCTTGTGGGCGCCCCCTCGTTTTTTCGACGGTTCCGATGCAGCCTACTTCTGGATGCAGGTGTCGGCGGTTTCCTTGGTGCATTCGTCGAGGCCGGTGAAGACCGGATCGTCGACCTTCTTGCCGCCGATCAGGTCGAGCATTACCGAAGGCGCCTTGTAGCCCATTTCGAACGGTCGCTGGCCGACCAGCGCGGTCACGAGGCCTTCCTTGGCGATCGCCACCTCGTCGCCGATCGTGTCGGCCGCGCCGATGACGAACTCGTTCTTGGCGATCTTGTCGGCCATCGGCTTGAACAGGTCGCGATAGGGCTGCGGAGCGCCGAACAGCGGCCAGCCGCCCATGATGCCGAAGGCGTCGAGCTTCGGGTTGGCGGCAAGGATGTCGGTCATCGCCTGCACGCCCTTGGCGCCGTCGTCATTGGTGAACACCGGGCAGCCGGGTGCTTCGGTCCAGCCGCCTTCGCCGGCAAGTGCCGCGAGGCCCTCCTTGCCGGTCAGCGCGTCGCGCATGCCTTGCGCGCGGCGCAGGATGTTGTCGGCCGCCGGATTGCCCTCGATGGTGCAGATCGTGCCGCCATTCGGCTTGGCCTTCTTGATGTACTCGCCGATCTTCTTGCCCATCAGGTAGTTGTCGGTGCCGAGATAGGTCTTGCGAAGGGCGGCGTCTTCCTTGGTAAGGTCGGCGTCGACCGTCATGATCGGGATCGACGGATTGGCGCTCTTGATCGTCTGCGCGATCAGCGGCGCGTTCGACGGCGAGATCGCCATCGCGACCGTGTCAGGCTTGCTCAGCATGTCCTGCACGATCTGCGCTTCACCCGCCTCGTCCGAGGTCGATGCCGGGCCGGTATAGAAGCACTCATATTCCGAGCTGGCGTTTTCCTTGTTCCACTTCTCGCAGCCTTGATGGATGGCTTCGAAGAACGGATTATCGAGACCCTTCACGACGATGACGAGCTGTTTCTTGGCCAAAGCCGGCCCGGCGCCCAACGCCATTGCGGCGACGGCGGCAAGCAAAAGTGTTTTCCTCATATCAGTCCTCCCTTGAAACAGACGGACACCGCGTGCCCGCCACACCGATCAGACCGGATGCGCAAGAACGATGTAGAGCATCTTCCCAATGCTCGTGTTCCGGGCCGGACTGATAAGCATTTGCCGATCCGTTTGCGCCAGTACCGGCGCAGCCGAATCCTTGATCGTCAAGCCATTTGCCCCTTCCGCCCTATGCGCGCTCGGTGGGCAAATTATTCCTCCGAGGCTAGCTAATATCGGCTTTTCGCCAACGGTCAATTCCTATTTGTCCTACAAAACCGATTTTTTGTCGAGTCTCGAAATTAATCGTCAGACAATTGATTGACGGCTTTGCCGGCTTTTGCCTAAATGCATGTATCGCGCCGTTCGTGAGGAGATGGACGGGCGGAACGCAAGCGCTGCTGGCAAACCGGCAAACTGCTGCGTCAACATGGGGAGGCTTAAGGCTGGTGTCGGTTCTCGAACTCGCCAACATCTCGAAGCATTTCGGCGCCATCCAGGCGGTCAACGACGTCTCGTTCTCGCTGGAGGCCGGCGAGGTCGTCGGCCTGATGGGCGACAACGGCGCCGGCAAGTCGACGCTGGTCAAGATGATCGCCGGCAATTTCCGCCCAAGCCACGGCACCATGCATCTGGAGGGCAAGGAGATTGTCATGCACAAGCCGGCGGAGGCCCGCCAGCACGGCATCGAGATCGTCCACCAGGACCTTGCGCTGTGCAACAATCTGACGGCCGCGGCAAACGTCTATCTCGGCCGCGAGCTGCGCCGCGGCATCGGCCCGTTCCGCATCCTCGATTATGCGGCGATGTACAGGCGCGCCGGCCAGCTCTTTGCCGAGCTGAAATCCGAGACGCGGCCGCGCGACCTGGTCAAGCAGATGTCGGGCGGCCAGCGCCAGGCGGTGGCGATCGCCCGCACCATGCTGTCGCAGGCCAAGATCGTGCTGATGGACGAGCCGACGGCGGCGATCTCGGTCCGGCAGGTGGCCGAGGTGCTGAACCTCATCCGCCATCTGCGCGATCAGGGCATCGCGGTTGTGCTGATCAGCCACCGCATGCCGGACGTGTTCGACGTCGCCGACCGCGTCATCGTCATGCGGCGCGGCCGCAAGGTCGCCGACAAGAAGATCGCCTCGAGCTCGCCCGAGGAAGTCACCGGGCTGATCACCGGCGCCATCGAACAGGTGGCATGACTCACGGATTTGAACGGGTGGCGTGACGCACGGTGTTCCGCGTCCCACCTCAGGAAAGGTCGACAATGGCAGTCACCCTTGACCAGACGATCGCGCAGAAGCAGCACACTTTCCTGTCGCGGCTCCTCGCCAACCAGACATTCTGGGTGGTGATCGCGGTCATACTCGCCTGCCTGTTCCTGTCCTTCGCGACCGATTCCTTCGCCACCTCGAAGAACCTTTTCAACATCACCCGCAACGTCACCTTCGTCGCCATCGTCGCGCTGGGCATGACCTTCGTCATCATTACCGGCGGCATCGACCTGTCCGTCGGCTCGGTGCTTTGCCTGTGCTCCATGGTGCTCGCCGTCACCATGCATGCCGGCTATTCGATCGAGATCGGCATCCTGGCCACGATCGTCACCGCGCTCGCCATCGGCGCCTTCAACGGCGTGCTCATCGCCTATGTCGGCTTTCCGCCTTTCGTGGTGACGCTCGGCATGCTCTCGGTCGCGCGCAGCCTTGCCATGGTCGCCTCCAACAACACCGTGGTCTTCCAGTTCGGCCCGGACCACCAGAAGCTCCTGGCGTTGGGCGGCGGCGCCTGGGTCTTCGGCATCGCCAATCCGGTTCTCTACATGATCATCCTGGCGCTGATCACCGGCTTCATCTTGCGCTGGACCAAGTTCGGCCGGCACATCTTCGCCATCGGCGGCAATGAGCACGCGGCGACGCTGACCGGCGTTCCCGTCAAGCAGATCAAGGTCGCCGTCTACATGATCTCGGCGCTGTCAGCGGGGCTCGCCGGCATCATCCAGACCGGTTGGCTTGGCGCCGTCACCACCAATCTCGGCACCGGCATGGAGCTGCAGGTCATCGCCGCCACCGTCATCGGCGGCGCCAATCTTGCCGGCGGCGTCGGCACCGCGCTCGGCGCCATCGTCGGCGCGGCTTTGATCGAGGTGATCCGCAACAGCCTCGGCCTGCTTGGCATCAACGCCTTCTGGCAAGGCACCTTCATCGGCGGCGCGATCATCCTGGCGGTGCTGTTCGACCGCATCCGCAATTTCAGGCGCAGCGATTAGCTCCTATCGCCCAGTCTGAAAATCGGTCCGGACGGCCGATGCGAGTCGGCCATCATTCCCGCCCGCCTTGACGCAGCCGCACCCCCGCCGCACTATCCTCCGGCAGGCGAAGGGAGGCCAGTCGCCTGCGGGAGGAACGATACCCATGACGGACGCGATCAGGCTCTACTGGGGCCGGTTCGGGCATGTTTCCGTGCTGAATGTCGCCAACGACTTCGTCACCCATGCCCATGGCGAGGCGCATCTCATCATCTGGCTGGAAGGCACGGCAGGCGAAATGACCATCGGTCGGGAAACGGTGCGGCTTGGGCCCGGCACCGCGGCGGGCATCAACTCGTTCCAGCCGCACAGCCACGCGCTGTCGCATGACGGCAGGCCCGGCCTGTTCCTGGCTTTCTACATCGACCCGGACTGGGCGCGCCGGCGCCGCGACCTGCCCTCATCGGCGCCACTGTTCACGCAGGCCGCGATCACGCTGGAGCCCTGGCTGCACCAGGCGGCGGCCAACCTGCTCGATCATCTCGCCGACAATGAGAGCATCGACGACGTCGCCAATTACGAGATCGAGCGCTTCATCGATTCAGTGCTCGACGCAGCGGATGCTTCGTCGCCGCAGATAGCCCGCGCGCGGATCAATACGATGCTCGACTTCCGTGTCCGCAAGGCGATCCAGCTGATGAAGGCCAATGTCTGCGAGCGCATCTCCTTCGACGATGTCGCCCGTTCGGTCGGGCTCTCCCGGCCGCATTTCTTTGCGCTCTTCAAGGAGCAGACCAACCTGACCCCGAACGTCTACTGGAACACGCTGCGCATGGAGGAAGCCGTGCGCCAGCTGCAGTGGTCGCAGGAGCCGCTGATCTCCGTCGCCTGCAATCTCGGCTTCACCACCCAGGGCAATTTCTCGCGCTTCTTCCGCGACCATGTCGGCGTGCCGCCGACGCTTTACCGCGAAGCCGCTCGGGCGACGGCCTGAAGCGCCTGTTTTTCCGACTGTTTGATACGCCTTCAAGACGCATTGATAAGCGCAAGCTGACCGACAGCCTTAGCCTTCTCCAGATCTTTGGAAGGGAACCCGTCTATGGCGAAAGTCACCATCTCAAGCGTCATCGACGCGCCGATCGAGCAGGTCTGGGCGCGCATCCGCGACTTCAACGGCCTACCTGGTTGGCATCCGCGCATGGTGGAAAGCCACATCGAGGACGGCAAGGACGCCACCACGATCGGCTGCGTGCGCAATTTCAAGCTGGTCAGCGGCGCGACATTGCGTGAAAAACTGCTCGACTTCTCAGACGAGAATTTCCTGGTCAGCTACTCCATCCTCGAAACGCCGCAGCCGCTCACCAATCACAAGGCGACGCTGCAATTGCGGCGCGTCACCGACGGCAACCGCACCTATGCGGAATGGACGGCGAGCTTCGACGCCGCGCCGGAGGAGGCCGACAAGCTGGCCGAGGGCATGGGCGCCAACGTCTTCCAGGGTGGCTTCAACGCCCTGAAGGCCCATTTCGCCGGCAACAGTTGAACCTGGGAGCGCGCCATGTCGCTTGCGCTGCAGACTTTTTCGAGCGTGAAAGACGCCAACACCGCGCTGCAGGCCGCCGGCACACGTTATCTCGGCGGCGGCACGCTGGTGGTCCGGGCCGCCAATGAAGGCGACGTGTCCACCTCCAGCCTGGTCCGCGTCACCGATCCTGGCCTCTCGCAAATCGCTGTTGCCGGCGGCAAGGTCCGGCTCGGCGCCTCCGTCACCATGGCCGCGATTGCCAGCCATCCCGAGCTTGCGGCGCTGGCGCCAGCCGCGCGTGCCGTCGGCGGGCCGGCGATCCGCAACATGGCGACCGTCGGCGGCAATCTGTTCGCCCCTGCCCCCTATGGCGATTTCGCCGTGGCGCTGCTGGCGCAGGACGCGACCGTCGTCACCGAAGACGGCGAGACGCCGATCGAGACCTTCCTGGCAGGCCGCGATACCAACCGCGCCATCGTCACCGCTGTCGGCTTTGCATTGCCCAAGGCCGAGAGCTTCCGTTTCCTAAAAGTGTCGCGCGTCAAACCCAAGGGTGTGTCGGTGCTGAGCATCGCCGCGCTTCTGCAACTTGCGGCCGACGGCACGGTGGTCTCGGCGCGGATCGCGTTGGGCTGCATGGCCGATCGCCCGATCCGCGCCACGGCGGCGGAGAAGGCGCTGCTCGGCTGCAAGCTCACGCCGCGGGAAATCGCGCCGGCGCTTGCCGCCGCGGCCGAAGGCATCGCGCCGATCACCGACCCGATCGCCAGCGCCTGGTATCGCGCCGAAGTCCTGCCGGTCCATCTCGGCCGGCTCTTGTCGAATTAATCCGTGGGGGACGCGCGTCTGTTCGGTTCATCCGGGCAGGCGCGCAGGGAGGAAAAATGGCGAAAGTCCCGGTTCAATTCACGCTCAACGGCGCCGAAAAGGCCGAATTCATCGAGAGCGGCACGACGCTGCTCAACGCGCTCAGGGACAAAATTGGCGACACCTCGCCCAAGGGCGGCTGTCATCAGGGCACCTGCGGCGCCTGCTCCGTCATCATTGACGGCGAGCTGAGGCTATCCTGCCTGACGCTGGCCGAGACCTGCAACGGCGCCGATATCAAGACCACCGCCGGCCTTGCCGAGGGTGGCGTGCTGCATCCGCTGCAGCGCGCCTTCCTCGATGCTTTCGCCACGCAATGCGGCTTCTGCACGCCGGGCATGATCATGGCGGCAAAAGTGCTTCTCGACCGCACGCCGAACCCCAGCCGCGAGGACGTGGTCGAGGCGCTGTCCGGCAACATCTGCCGCTGCACCGGCTATGAGCCGATCATCCAGGCAGTGCTGGTTGCCGCGCGCGCCAACTCGCAGAACGCCGCTTGAGGGAACGAGCCATGGAACTGCGCAAGGATTATTTCGCCGATGTCCGCAAGGACGGTCTCAACGAGATCGGCCAGCCGCGGCCGCGGCTCGATTCTCCGGGACATGTCACCGGCAAGACCGCCTATTTCGCCGACCGGAGCTTCCCGGGCATGCTGCATCTGAAGATGGTGCGCAGCCCGCATCATCATGCCCGCATCCGCTCGATCGACACGTCCGAAGCGGAAAAGCATCCGGGCGTCGTGCGCGTGCTGACCGCCAGGGACGTGCCGCACAACGTCTACACCATCCTGATCCTGATCCAGGTGGGTCCCGAGGACGAGACGGTGCTTGCCGACGGCAAGGTGCGCTGGAAGGGCGAGGCCGTGGTGGCGGTGCTGGCCGAGACCGAGCGCGCTGCGCAGGAAGCCGCCGCCAAGGTCAAGGTCGACTACGAGGTGCTCCCGGCGGTCTTCGACATGGAGGAGGCGCTGAAGCCCGGGGCCCCCTTGGTCAACGAGTATCACGGCCAGAACTATTATCTCTACGACAGCGGCGAATGCCGCAAGGTGCGCTTCGGCGACGTCGAGGCGGGCTTTGCCCAGGCCGACCACATCCTCGAACAGCCCTATCAGTCCTCGCCGATCGAGCACGCGCCGACCGAGACGACCGGCTGCGTTGCGGCGCCCGAGGGCAATGACCGCTTCACCTGCTACACCAACACGCAGGCGATGTTCTTCACCCTCGACAACGCTTCGATCATCCTGCAGATGCCGGGTTCGAAGCTGCATTTCGTCGGCGGCACGGTCGGCGGCGGCTTCGGCGGCAAGGTCGACGTCATCGTCGAGCCGATCGCCATTCTCGGCGCCAAGCTCACGGGACGCCCGGTCTCCTTCGTCTACAGCCGCGAGGAGGAGATGCAGATCTCCTCGCCGCGCGCGGCCGAGAAGATCGTCATCAAGGACGGCGTGATGAAGGACGGCCGCATCGTCGCGCGCAAGGTGACCGGCTACACCGACGCCGGCGCCTATTCGCGCCACTCGCCCTACGGCGCGCAGAAGGGCGCCGCGCACTATCCCGGGCCCTACACGATCCCGAATGTCTGGATCGACACCTACTGCGTCTACACCAACCGCACCCCTTCATCGGCCATGCGCGGCTTCGGCGTCACCATCGGTGACTTCGCGCTGGAAGTGCAGATGGACAGGCTGGCGCGGCTGATCGGCATGGACCCGCTCGAATTCCGCTTCATCAACGCCTATCGCGACGGCGACATGAAGGCGCATCGCCAGCCGACCGAGGGTGCGGCGCTGATCGAATGCATGCAGGAAGCCTCGCGCGCCGCCAACTGGCCGGTGGCGGAGAAATACATGGCGATGTCCTCCTACAGGAAGGAAGCCTGAGATGGCGATCCGGCGTGGACGCGGCGTCGCCGCGATCAACTATCCGACCGGCATGAACCTCGGCGGCGACCCGACCCAGGCGCTGGTCCATTCGACGCCGACCGGCAATTTCATGGTCACGCTTTCCAGCGTCGATCTCGGCCAGGGCATGAAGCAGATCATGGCGCAGATCTGCGCCGAGACGATCGGCGTGCCGACCGACCGCGTCGTCATCGACACCGCCGACACCGACACCGGCCCCCACTGCATGGGCACCTTCGCCTCACGCGGCACGCACCGCGCCGGCAATGCCGTCATCCAGGCCGCCAAGGAAGCCCGCCAGGTGATGCTGGAAGTGGCGGCCGAGGAGCTTGAGGTGAACGCCTCTGACCTCGAGACCGACGGCCAGGGCAACATCCAGGTGAAGGGTGCGCCGCAGAAATCGATCTCGATATTCGATGTCGCGCTGTCGGCGCATTTCAAGCGCGGCCGCTCGATCTCGGGTCGCGGCATGTTCCTGATCCCGCGCTCCTATCCGGAGAAGGAGACCGGCGCGATGAAGCCGTCGACCTGCTATGCCCATGCCTGCACCGTGGCCGAGGTCGAGGTCGACGACGAGACCGGCGAAGTGACGGTCCTCACCGTGAAAAATGTCTTCGAGATCGGCCGCGCGCTCAACCCGAAGATGGTCGAGCAGCAGCTGGTCGGCGGCTCCTGGATGGGCATTAGCCATGCGCTCTACGAGACGACGGAGCCTTATTATCCGAACCGCGACCATGGCGGCACCGACTTCAACCAGTATCTGATGCCCGGTCCCGGCGACCTCGCCGAGACCGAGATCATCGTCTTGGAGCGTCCTTCCGCCGACGGACCGTTCGGCGCCAAGGGTCCGGGCGAGATGTGCGCCAACCCGCAGATCCCGGCCGTCGCCAACGCCGTCTTCGATGCGGTCGGCGTTCGCATCGACACGCTGCCGATCACGCCCGAACGCATCCTGCGCGCACTGAAGGCGCGGGCCGCGAGCTGAGGGACGATGACCAGCGCCGACGCCGTTGAAATCGCGGCATCCCCGGAGGCGATAGCCGAACGCCTTGCCGCCTCGCGCTATTTGGCCGACGACAGCCTCGCGACAGCTATCTTCCTGGCGATCCGGCTCGGCAAGCCGCTGCTGCTCGAAGGCGCGCCGGGCGTCGGCAAGACCGAAGCCGCCAAGGCCGTGGCCGAGCTGCTCGGCCGCGAACTGGTGCGCCTGCAATGCTATGAAGGCATCGACGCCGGGCATGCGCTTTACGAATGGAACTACCAGCGCCAGCTGCTCGCCATCCGCCATGCCGGCGAGCACGAGATCGACATCTATGACGACCGTTTCCTGATCGCCCGGCCGCTGCTGCAGGTGCTGCGCGCGCCGGTCGAGCGTGTATTGCTTGTCGACGAGATCGACCGTTCGGACCACGAGTTCGAGGCGCTGCTTCTGGAATTCCTCTCCGACTTCCAGATCAGCATCCCCGAACGCGGCACGATCCGCGCGGCGACGCAACCGATCGTCATCCTGACTTCGAACCGCACGCGCGAGCTGGCCGAGGCGCTACGCCGGCGCTGCGTCTATCATTGGATCGGCTATCCCGACGCCCGGCGCGAGGCCGAGATCATCATGCTGCGCTCGGGCGATGTCGCCGAGGCGACCGCACGCGCGGTTGCGAACGCCGTGCAGGAAATCCGCGCGCGGCCTCTCGCAAAGCCGCCGGGCATCGCTGAAGCGGTGGAATGGGCGAATGCCGCGACCATCCTCGAAAAGGGCGGCAGCCCGTGGCCGGAGGCCTTTCGGCGGGCCATCGGCGTGCTGATCAAGGACGAGGAGGATTTGTCGGCGATCACGCCGGAACTGGGGAGGATTGTCGAGGAGGCGCTGGCGTGATGGGCGACTTCGACAATCCCTTCTCCCCGTTCACGGGGAGAAGGTGCCCCGAAGGGGCGGATGAGGGGCAGCGCCATTCTGGGCAGAAGTCGGCGCTGCCCCTCACCTGCCTGCCGGCATCCTCTCCCCGTGAACGGGGAGAGGAAAGCTTACCTCGCGCCGCCGCGCCTTTCCTCGGCTTCGCCCGACTGCTGCGCCGCCACGCCTTCCCTATCGCCCCCGAACAAACCACCAGCTTTATGCGAGCGGTGACCCTGCTCGGCCCCCGCTCGATGAGCGACATCCGCGAGGCGGCGCTTGCGACACTTGCGCCCTCGCCCGATCGCCGCGGCGAATTCGAGGCGCATTTCCGCGCCTATTTCTACGGCGACGCCAAGCCCTTGATAGAGGGCGAAGAGGACGACGAGACCCGCGTCAAGGACGATCGCGGCGCGCGCGAGGAAGAAAGACAAACCATTCGCCAGGAAAAAGGCGGCGAGCTGTCCTCGGCGCTCGAGCAGCTGAGCAGCCGCGATTTCCAGCGCGACGCCGATGGCCTCAGCCCGTTCCGCCGCAAGCTCGTATCCGCCCTGCCCGCCCGCCGCTCCTTCCGCACCACCCGCACCCACTCGCGCGGCACGCTCGACCTCAGGCGTTCGCTGAGCGAAATCGTCAGCGCCGAT
This sequence comes from Mesorhizobium sp. M2A.F.Ca.ET.043.05.1.1, assembly GCF_003952445.1. Taxonomy (NCBI): domain Bacteria; kingdom Pseudomonadati; phylum Pseudomonadota; class Alphaproteobacteria; order Hyphomicrobiales; family Phyllobacteriaceae; genus Mesorhizobium; species Mesorhizobium sp. M2A.F.Ca.ET.043.05.1.1. The sequence goes on along the minus strand of NZ_CP034446.1, from coordinate 598,585 downwards.
GGCGACATACCCTCGCCGCTGCTGCGCCGCCGGCAGGCCGTGCCGCGCAAACTGCTCCTGCTCATCGATGTCTCCGGCTCGATGAAGCTGCACACGGCCGATTACCTCAAGCTCGCGCACGCCGCCGTGCAGGGCGCGGACCGCGCCGAGGTCTTCACCTTTGGCACGCGGCTCACCCGTATCACCTTGACCCTGCGCATCCGCGACCGCGAGCAGGCGCTCGCCCGCGCAGCGGCTCTGGTCGACGATTGGGACGGCGGCACTCGCATGGGGCCGACGCTGCTCGCTTTCCTATCCGTGCCGCGCTTCTCCGCCTTCGCGCGCGGCGCCTGCGTCGTCATCCTGTCCGATGGGCTGGAACGCGGCAGCCATGCCGACCTGGAGATCGCAATGCGCCGCCTCAGCGCCCGCGCCTTCCGCCTGTCGCTGGCGACACCGCTCGCCGGCGATCCGCGCTTTCGCCCGGCAACGACGGCACTGCGCGCCATCCTGCCTCTGTTGGATGATCTGGTCGACGGCTCGTCGATCGGACCCCTGACCGATTTCATCCTGTCGCTCGCCCGCCCCGCCCCGGCTGCCGAGACTATCTGGAAAAAGGTATTGTGATGCAGAAAGCCATCGACGCGCATTTTCACGTCTGGCGCCAAAAGGACCAGCCCTGGCTGGCCGGCCCGATGGTGCCGCGCATCTTCGGCCCCTACGAGCCGATCCGCCGCGACTATCCGATCACGGAATTCCTTGAGGACCAGAAAGGCTCGGGCGTCGAGAAGGCCGTCTATGTCCAGACCAACTGGGCCAAGGAGGATTTCGAGAAGGAAGTCGCCTTCCTGCAGAAGACGGCGCAAGAAACCGGTTGGCCACACGCCATCGTCGGCTATGCCGACATGACGGTCGATGACGTTCGCCCGCAGATCGACCGATTGATGAAATACAAGCTGCTGCGCGGCGTGCGCATGCAGCTGCACTGGCACGAGACTCCCGCCTTCCGCTTCGCCGCCTCGGCCGATCAGGTGATCGACCCGAAAGTGCGGAAGAACGTGGCGCGGCTGAAGGATTACGGCCTTTCCTTCGACCTGCAGCTTTTTCCCGCGCAGATGAAGGACGGCCTGACGCTGGTCGGCGAGAACCCTCAGACGAATTTCATCCTCACCCATGCCGGCATGCTGACCGGCATGGAGCCGGAAACGACCGAAGCATGGAAGGCCGGCCTGCGGATTCTCGCGATGGCGCCCAATGTCTACGCCAAGCTGTCGGGGCTTGGCACCTTCGTTCACCGCAACGACCCGGAGCTTATCGCCTACATCGTCGACAACGCGATCGATATCCTCGGCAGCGACCGGCTGATGTTCGGCTCCAACTTCCCGATCGAGAAGCTCTGGACCAGCCATGCCGAGCTTATCAACGCGCACCGCGCAGCGGTGGCGAGGCATGGTGCAAAGGCCGAGGCGGACATCTTCTGGAATACGGCGGAAAAGGTCTATCGGCCGGTGTAGCGCGACCTCCCCTTCTCCCCTTGCGGGAGAAGGTGGCTCGGCGCGCAGCGCCGAGACGGATGAGGGGTGATGGAAGGAATGAGGCGCCGCAAAAATCAAATGCTTTCAGCATTTTAGATCATCAGCGCCTCACTCCGCTGGAACACCCCTCATCCGTCCGAGCTGCGCTCCGCCACCTTCTCCCACAAGGGGAGAAGGGAAAGTCGGCGCCTCACTTCACCTCGAATTGCGGGTCGACCGGTATCTGCATCGCCGTCACCAGATGGTTCGTCTGCCCGGCGAGCCCGATGATCGACACCAGCTCGCCATGCTGCGCATCGGTCATGCCTTTGGCCCGCGCGGCGGCGGTGTGCGAATGGATGCAGTAGGAGCAGCCATTGGCGGTCGAGACGGCGATATAGATCATTTCCTTGGTCAGCGGATCGATGGCGCTGTCGGCGACCATCACCGCCTTGAGCTGCTCCCACACCCGCTTCAGCGCCGCCGGATCATTGGCCAGCCCGCGCCAGAAATTGTTGACGAAATCGGACTTCCGCGTCGCGCGGATATCGTCGAACACGGCCTTCACCGCCGGGATTTGCTCGGCCTCGGCGTCGCTGAGGAGTTTCGTGGTGGCCATGGTTCGGTCCTTTCGTTTGAGTCGTTGGGGGAATTCGTTGAATCAAGCGTTGCGCATAGACGGCTAACCCGTTTTTCCAGCTCAATTTTTAGGGCGCGAAAGCACGGGACCGCAGCGGTTGGTCGAAGCACCTCAACGTCGTCATTTTAGGGCGGAGCAAGGAGCGAAGCGACGCGGCAGACCCTAGAATCCATTCCGTGACCTTGGCCAAGGAATACAGCGGCGCAGAAATCTGCACCTGAGCAGCGCTCGAAGGTAACGGCATGGATCCTCGGGTCTGCGCGCGTCGCTTCGCTCCTTGCTCCGCCCGTGGATGACGACATGACGGACGACTCGGCCAATCTCCATGGGTATCGATCCAACCGTGCGATCATCCGTCGTCGCCACACACCCTAGTGCACCGCCGCATACATAATCTTCTCCTCCGTCGCCTCCGCCGGCGAGAACTCCTCGACGATGCGGCCCTGGCGGCAGACCAGGATGCGGTCCGACAGGTTCATGATCTCCGGCAGGTAGGACGAGATGACGACGACGGCGAGGCCCTCGTCGGCCAGCCGGTTGATGATCTGGTGGATCTCGGCGATGGCGCCGACATCGACGCCGCGCGTCGGCTCGTCGAAGATGACGATGCGCGGCTGCTGCACCAGCCCCTTGCCGATCACCACTTTCTGCTGGTTGCCGCCGGAGAGCTCGACCACGCGCGCATTGTCGTTGATCGCCTTGATGTTGAGCGTTTTGGTCCATTCGGCCGAGAGCTGCCGCATTTCCTGCTGGTTGATTACCCAGGCCTTTTCGCGGCCGGCGGCGAGCAACCCGCCGAACAGGTTCTCGGCGATGCCCATCGTCTCGAAGATGCCTTCGCTCTTGCGGTCCTCGGTGACGTAGACGATGCCGTCGGCCACCGCTTCACTCGGCACCAGATAGCGCACCGGCTTGTCATCGAGCTCGATCGCGCCGCCGCGCAAAAAATCGCGCTTGTAGATGCCCGACACGATCTTGAACGTCTCGGTGCGGCCCGAGCCGATGAGGCCGAACACGCCGGTGATCTGGCCTTCGAAGATCGAGAAGGAATTATTGCGCACGATGTTGCTCATCGAGATGTCCTGCACCGAGAGCGCTTTCTTGCCGGCCTTGCGCAGCTTCGCCTCGTCGCGCTGGCGGTAGATCTGCCCCGTCAGCGAACGTCCGACCATGGCGGCGACGATCCTGTCGCGGTCGAAGGCGGAGGTGTCATCGGTAATCACCAGTTCGCCGTCGCGCAAAATGGTGATGCGGTCGGCGATCATCAGCGCTTCTTCCAGCGCATGGCTGATGAAGACGATGGAGACGCCGCGCGCCTTGAGCCTCCGGATCAGCGCGAAGAAATGGCGCTTCTCCTCCGGCGTCAGGGTCGCGGTGGGCTCGTCGAAGATGATGATCTCTGCATTGTGGTGGACGGCGCGCGCGATCTCCACCATCTGTCGCTTGGCGGCGCCAAGTGTGGCCACCATCGCATTGGGATCGACCGGAAAATTCAGCGACTGCAGGAACTGCTGCGCCGAGATGTATGTGCCGCGCAGCCGGTTGAGGAATTTTTCAGTGCCGAGATAGAGGTTCTGCGCTACCGTCATCGACGGCACCAGACTGGTCTCCTGGAACACCATGGCGATGCCGGCTCCAAGTGCTGCATGCGGCGAGGCGTAAGCCGTCTCGACGCCATTGTGGAACATCTTGCCCGACGTCGCATCGACGACGCCGGCGATGATCTTGGTCAGCGTCGACTTGCCCGCGCCGTTCTCGCCGAGCAGCGCATGGATCTCGCCCTTCCTCAGGTCGAACGTGACGTTCTTCACCGCCGGTACGCCGCGATAGGTCTTGGTGACGTTTTCCAGTCGGACGATCGGTTCCATCAGAAACCTCCCGTATCGAGCGCCAGCACGCAGTCGCCGCCTTTCGAGGCGACGAAAAGGCGGCCATCCCGTTCGGCCACGCTGCAGATGCCGTGGCGCGTGCCATTGGCGCGGCTGTGCAGGCTGAATTGCGGCTGCAGGGCCGGGTCGAGCTTCACGACGAGCCCGTAAGAGCGGTTGGGCGACCACGGCTTGTGGATGCCCATGGTGCGGATGCCGCCGCATTGCAGCGGCTCGAGGAAGCTGCGGCTGGAGGCGAGCGCCGGCGCGATCCAATAGGCCGGCGGCACCTGGTCGATCATGTCCTGGCGATAATGCGTTTCCTGCAGCACGAATTCGATCAGCCGGTTGCGCGGCGCGAACAGCGTCAGCCAGGCGCCACCATCGCCGGCCGGCGACAGCCGCGCGGGGTAGCCGGGCAGATGCGTCAGCACCGTCGACCGGTTGCCGTTCGAGCCGTCGAAGCGCACAAGCTGGTGACGCCAGCTTTCGCTCACCAGCACATCGGCGCCGATCGGATGCAGCCCATAGGGAAAGGCGATGTCGCCGGCGATCCGCTGGAAACCGATACCCCCTGGCCCGCAGCGCCACAGCGACCCGGACGCGCCCTTCTTCATCAGGTCGGCCGCCCATTGCGGAGGCAGGTGCTGTGCCGAACCATTGGCCAGCCACAGCGTGCCGTCACCGGCATAGGCCAGCGCGGTGATGCACCTTAATTCGGCTGGCAGCGAAACCTCCTTGCCGGCAATGAGCAGCTTGCCGTTTTCCAATCCGACAGTCAGGTCTCCCTCTGGCGACAGTGCCAGCGCGGTGACGGGAGACTGAAAGGCCTCGACCACGACGGGCTGGGAGCCGGCCGCGATCGCAAAGACGGCGTTGCCGCTGGAGACGAGCAGCCGGCCGTCGGCCGTCAGCAGATTGTCCGGTTCTGCCAGTTCGGCGAAGGCCGGCGCGTCGTCCAGCCGCGTGTTGGGACGGAAGGCGCCGTCGAGCGGCGGAATGGTGACCGCCTTGCCGCGAAAGACATCCAGGATCGGGTCGAGGATCATGGCTTTGCTCCCCAATAGGAAGCGGGGCTGGTCCAGTTCGGGTCGGCGCCCGAAATCTTGTAGCGGCCGATGCGGTTGTTGAGGATGCCGCCGACGAACAGATAGCCCTTGTGCTCGCGCATCGACGTGACCATCGGATGCGCGTTGCCGGAAAGATCGCCGAGCGTCTCGACGATGCCGCCCTTCTCGTTGAACTTCACCACGCCGCCTGTGTTGATGTTGGGGAACAGCCATTCGTCCTGCGGCAGGCGCCGCGTCATGCGCTTGCGCATGTCTGGGTGGCGCAGCGACAGGTCGAAGCTCGGCGTGCGCATGCCGAGCCAGGCCATCCAGTAATTGCCGTCGGAGGCGCGATTGATGTTATCGGGATAGCCTGGCATGTCGCGGATGACGCATTCGGCGGTGCCGGCCTTCGGCCCTTCCAGCCAGTAGCGATGCACGCGGCAGGCCCAGCTTTCGGCGAAGAACAGCGACTTGCCGTCATGCGCCATGCAGACGCCGTTGGTGTAGCGGTAACCGTCGAGCAGCGTCTTGGTCGAGCCGTCCTTCGGATCGTAGACCAGCAGGCGTCCGGTGGCGCGGTTCTCGATCGAGTCCAATGCCCAGTCATGCGCGTCATAGCGCTTGGTCGAATCCGTGAAATAGATGCGGCCGTCCGGCGCGATGTCGCAGTCGTTCGGGTCGCGCAGGCGCGCATCGTCGACGATCGAGGTCCAGGAGCGCGACGTTTCGGCCGAAAGGCGCTTCACCTCGCGCTCCGGCGAGACCGAATAGAGCCCCATGGCGCCGACGCAGCTGATCAGATTGCCTTGCTTGTCGAAAGCAAGCCCCAGTGGAAAGCCGCCGATATGGGCAAACACCTCCGACTTGACATAGTCCGGCGCGAAGAAGCGGACGATCTCGCCATGGCGGGTGCCGCAATAGAGATGGTCGTCACGATCGAGGATGACGTCCTCCGGCCCTTCCAATTCACCCAACCCGATATGGTCCGCTGCCGACAGCCGGTTGTCGAGCTCGTAGGGCGTGCCGGAGCCGGGCGCGGCCGATTGCGTCTCGCCCATCTTGAGATAGACCGGCGCGACATAGACCTCGTTCAGCACCTTGTGGCGGTTCTTCAGCCAGCGGATGTCGATGGTGACGGCGACCGCGAGCAGAATGCCGAGCACCATCTGGTTGGTGCCGGTGCCGTAGCCGAGCCGGATCAAGCCATTGGTCATGGTGAGCACGATGATGGCGCCCATCAGGCCCTTGACCACCGAGCCGCGTCCACCGCCGAGGCTGACGCCCCCGACCACCGCCGCCGTCAGCGCCATGATCTCGAGATTGAGGCCGGTGCCCGGGCCCGCCCCGCTCAGCCGGCAGGCGATGAGAAACCCGCCGATCGACGAGCAGAAGCCGGAAAAGACATAGGTCATGAAGACGGTGCGGCGCACGCGGATGCCGGCATTGTGCGCCGAACGCCGCGAGCCGCCTACCGCCAGCACATGCCAGCCTGGCCGCGATCGCGTCAGCGCGATATGCGTGACGATGGCGAGGATGACGGCCAGCCAGACCGAGACCGAAAGGCCCCAGAATGTCCCGTCGCCGATAAAATCGAGCACGTCGGAGGCGGCCTGGGAAAGCTGCACGTCGGCGGCATAGGTGCTGACCAGTATGTCGAACAGCGCGCGCCCGAAGATGAAGGTGACCAGCGTGGTGAGAAAGGCGCGCAGCCTGAGATACCCTACGAGGTAGCCGTTGATGGCGCCGAAGACGAGGCCGGTGGCGAGCGCCGCGGCCAGGGACAGCCAGATCGACTGCTCGAGGATGAAGAAGACATAGACGGCGGAAAAGCAGGACAAAGCGAAGATCGAGCCGACCGAGAGGTCGATGCCGCCGCCCAGCATCACCACCGTCATGCCGATGACCACCAGCGAGAATTCGCCGAGCTGGCGTGTCGATTCCTGCAGCGAGTTGAGCTTGAAGAAACCCGGAATGATCGAGCCGAAGACGCCGAGCGTCGCCACCAGCGCCAGGAACGGTATGGCGTTGTCGGTCCAGCGCTTGGTCAGTATCTCGCCGACCAAATGATCGGGCACGAGATTGTAGCGCCAGGCCTGGAGGCGTTCACGAAAAGTCATCGGCGGCTGCTGTCATTCAGACGGGAAAAGAGGTGGCCGGAACGATCCGGCCACCTCGTGGATGCGTTCGGGAGCCGCGCCTTATTTCGCCGCCGCTTCCGCCTGCAGCGCCTTCAGGTCCCAGCAGCTGTCGGGCTTGAGATCCGCCTTCGTCGTCGCCTTCTCCAGCGTGTAAATATAGGTGTGCGAGGTGCCGGCCGGCTGGCCGCTCTGCAGCAGGAACTTGATGATGGCGTTCATGTCGCCCGACTGGCGGGCGAGGTCGGTCATCACCACGGCGCCATAGGTGCCGTCCTGGAGCTTGTCGCAGTCGGCCGTCTTCTCGCCGCCGCCGGTGGTGACCAGGAACACCTTGCCGTCGAGCTTGGCGTCGCGGATTGCGGCGGATGCCCCGGTGGCGTCGCCATCCCAGAAGTCGATGATCGAGCAGATGTCGGGGTGCTGCTGCAGCATCGTCGTTGTCACGTTGCGCGACGTGGTCGCGTCCCAATTGGAATCCGGCTTGGCGACGACCTGGAAGTCGGGATGCTTCTCCAGCACCTTCATGATGCCGGCATACTGGTAGAGGCTGGACGAGTTCGCCTGGTCGCCCTGCACAAGACCGATCTTCTTGGACGAATTCTCGCCGCAGCCCTTGATGGCCGCTTCCGCTTCGAGCTGGCCGAGCTTGTCCCAGTCGCTGCCGACGAAGGCATCGGCCGGGAAGTTGGCGGGATTGTCGACCAGGATCACATAAGTGCCGGCAGCCTGCGCCTTCTTCATCAGCTTCGAATAGGAGTTGAGGTCCGGCGCATGGATGATCAGAACATCCGGCCGGGTGTCGGAAGCGATGGCGTCGGTGATCGCCTGCGCGCCGGCATCGACCACCCAGTTCGGATCGCGGGTCTCGAACGTGCCGCCCCAGGCCTCGACTTCCTTCTTCAGGTAGTGCGCCCAGCCTTGCGCCAGGTCGAAGCCCATCGCCAGCGGAACCAGCATGACGCGCTTGCCGTTGAGCGCCTTGGCATAGGCGGCGGGACCTGGATCGTCGGCGGCGAAGCTCGGCGCCGCGAAGGCGGTAACGGCGAGCGCCGTGGCGGCGGCCATCAATGTTCTAAGTAGTCTCATGTCACACCTCTGGTTCGGTTTTCATTGCCGGGCGATCGTCGCGATCGCTCCGGGTACCCCAAAGCAAGATGGGCTGGCCCATCTGCTCTAAATATCGCCCTGTTGCGCGGTCTGCTCGTCGCGCGGGTTGATGATGCCGTCGACGATGATGGCTCCGAGCAGGATCGCCGCCTTGATCAGGTTCTGGTAGAGCAGCGGAATGTCGATGATGGTCATGGCGTTGAGCAGGATGCCGATCAGTGCTGCTCCCACCAGTACGTTGCGCACCCCGCCCCTGCCGCCCGAAAGGCCGATGCCGCCGATCACCGCCACCAGCACGATGTCGTAGAGCAGGGTCGAATTGACGACGCGCGTGTTGATCGAATGCAGGCTGGCCGCCGTGAGCAGGCCGGCGATCAGCGCCACGACCGCCGAAAGCGCGTAGCGCAGCACCAGCATGGGGCGCACCGGAATGCCGATGTTGCGCGCCGCGACCGGGTTGTCGCCGGCGAAATAGATGAAGCGGCCCCATTTGGTGTAGCGCAGGAACAGGAAGACCAGGAACGCCAGTCCGGCAAAGACGAAGACCTCGACCGGGATGTCGAGGAAGCGCAGGCCACCGAGCAGCTCCACCCAATGGCCCTGCGGCACCGGAACGGCATCCTGCGTGATCAGTTGCGAGCGCACATAGCCGAAGACGAAGGAGCCCGTGGCCAAAGTGACGAAGATCGCCGGAACGTCGGCATAGGCGACCAGAAAGCCGTTGAGCAGGCCGATGGCTAGAACGCCCGCCAGCACATAGGCGAAGGCCAGCCCGTCCGAGGTGCCGGTGTTGAGCAGTTGCAGGTACCAGGCGACCGACATCGCCATGATCGCCACTGCCGACAGGTCGATGCCGCGCCCGATAATGACGACCGCCATGCCGAGCGCCAGAATGCCGAGCACCGAGACGGAGCGGACGATGGCCACCAGATTGTCGGCGGTCAGGAACCCGGGCAGGCCGAGCGCAGCGGCGGCGAACAAAAGGATGGCGATGGCAAAGACAATGCCTTCCTGATTGAGGCGCCTCCAGTTCGGCCAGCCGATCGCGTTCATCGCTTTTGTCTTTCGCCCCGATGGCAAGGCCCTGCAAGCCGCCATCCCGCACGAAAGCTAATCGGCCCGACAGCGGCTCGTCAAATGAATCCGCGTTCAAGAACCGCCCCTCTCCGACTATTTTCCGAGTGGACGCATCGATTGCCGTAACTGGCGCAATAGGCGGAAACTCTTGGGCTTTTTGGCTGTTCGTTGCCCCAATCGCGCGGCCCGCGGAAGAACCCGTTCGAAGGCGACGCGGCCGGCGGAATTTGAGTCCGCGAAATCCCCGCGGCGCGACCTCAATCGTTCGTCGAATGCCCCGAAACCTCGGCGCCGGCATTGGCCGGCAGCACCAGGAAACGCATCGCCGCGGCAAGACCAAGCAGGCCGATCGCGACGAAGGTGATTCTGAAGTCGACGACATCTGGCAAGGCTTCGCCCCTGACGATCTGCGACAGGTTGAGGATCGCCGCCGCGATCGCCACGCCGAACAGCATCGAGATCTGCTGCAGCATGCTCGAGAGCGTCGCCGCCGAGCTGCGCTGCGGCGCGCCGATATCGGCGAAGGCAAGCGTGTTGAGCGCCGTGAACTGCATCGAGCGCGTGAGACCGGCAACCAGCATCAGCGCCACCACCAGCACCTGCGGCGTCTGCGGCGAGATCGCGCCGCAAGCCATGATCGCCGCCGATGCGATCGCCCCGTTCACCACCATCACGGTGCGGAAGCCGAAGCGCCTGAGTGTCGGCGTCGTGACCGTCTTCATGCCGAGATTGCCGAGGAAATACGCCAGCACCAGCAGTCCGGCATCGACCGGACGCAGGCCGAAGCCGACCTGGAACAGCAGCGGCAGCAGGAAGGGCGTGGCGTTGATGGCGACACGGAAGACCGTGCCCGCGGCAAGTGTCGAGATCGCGAAGGTCAGCACCTTGAAAGCCGAAAGGTCGAGCAGCGGATGCCGGGCCTGCAAAAGGTGGCGAACGGCGAACCAGCCGATCACGATGCCGATGCCGATTGAGCCTATCGTCGGCAGCAGGCCGTCCTGCGGATGTGCCAGGCGCTCGAGCCCGTAGAGCATCACTGCAAGGCCGAGCGAGGTGAGGAAAAAGCCCGGCCAATCGAATGGCTTCGCCTCGGAATCGCGGTCGCCCGGCACGAAGCGGGCAACGAGCGCAAGTCCGGCCAGCCCCAGCGGCGCGTTGATGAAGAAGTTCCAGTGCCAGGAGAGATAGGTGGTGATGAAGCCGCCAAGCACCGGCCCGACCACCGGCGCGAACAAAGCCGGCCAGGTTATCAGCGCCGTCGCGGCGATCAATTCGGACTTCTCGGCGTTGCGCAACACCAGGATGCGGCCGACCGGCGTCATCAGCGCGCTGCCAAGACCCTGCACGATGCGGGCGGCGACGAACTGGGTCAGGCTCTGCGAAAAGCCACAGGCGACCGAGGCCAGCGTGAACAGCGCGATCGCCAGGAGGAAAATATTGCGCGCGCCAAAACGGTCGGCAAGCCAGGCCGACAGCGGCACGAACACCGCCATGGTCAGCATATAGGCGGTGATGCCGATGCTCATCGCCACCGCCGGCACGCCGAAGGACTGCCCCATCTGCGGCAGCGAGGTCGAGATGATCGTCGAATCGAGCAGTTGCATGAAGAAGGCGACCGCCACGATCAGCGCGACACGACGTGACTGACGCGCGGGATTTGCGGGGGACACGGCTGCGTTGTCGGGAATGCTGGTCATGACGCGGTGGTTGAACAGCATAAGCCCGGTCCAGTCCAGAGCTTATCCAACAAACTTTCGTGTCGCCTCTCCGCCTGTTATGGAAGAGCGCGGGCCGGCCGAGGGAAACGCATGAAGCCTATCTACATCGACTACCTCAACGCTCTCGACATCGAAGCGCTTGCCATGACCGACGCCGAGATCATCGGCGCCGTCGAGGCCGGACTCGTCGCGCAGGGCAAGGGCCAGACCGTTATCGAGCCGCGCGTCCATCTCGAGCCGGATCCCTCCTTCCACGGCCACTTCAACGTGCTGCGCGGCTATGTGGCGCCGCTCGACGCCGCCGGCGTGAAGATCGTCGGCGACTATGTCGACAATTACATGCAGGGCCTGCCGTCGGAATTCGGCATCCTCAATCTTTTCGATCCGCGCACCGGCACGCCGCGCGCCATTCTCGACGCCACCGTCATCACCGACATGCGCACGGGCGCGGTCACCGCCATCGGCGCCAAGCATCTGGCGAAGAAGTCGTCCAAGGTGCTCGCCCATATCGGCGCGCGCGGCACCGCCTATTGGAACGTACGGCTGCTCGACCACCTCTTCGACTTCGACGAGATCCGCGTCCATTCGCGCAGGCCCGAAAGCCGTGACGCCTTCGCCGCGAAGCTCGCCGCCGACCTCGGCAAGCCGGTCCTGGCCGTGGCCAACTGGAAAAGCTGCGTCGAAGGCGCCGACATCGTCGTTGAGGCCTCGCGGCTGCCGGAGCCGCAGCCGCTGCTCAAGACCGAATGGATCAAGCGCGGCGCGCTGGTCGTGCCCTTCGGCACGATGAGCGCGGTCGAGCTGTCGCTCACCGACATCATGCAGAAGATCGTCGTCGACGACTGGGGCCAGTGCAAGGGCGGCAAGTTCGGCTCGCTGCGCGCCCATGTCGAGACGGGACGGCTGAGCGAGGCGACTTTGCATGCCGAGCTCGGCCAGATCGCCGCCGGCCTGAAGCCGGGCCGGCAAAGCGATGGCGAGACGATCCTGTTCTGGCATCGCGGCCTCTCGCTCTCCGACATCGCGCTCGGCAAGGCCATGCTCGCCAAGGCCGGCGAAAACGGCATCGGCCAGAGGCTGCGCTTCGCATGACCCCGCTCGTTCTCACCGGCGCCGGCGTCAGCATCGAGGATGTGGTTGCCGCCGCGCGCAATGCCTGCAAGGTCGAGGTCACCCCTTCCGTCCTCGAAAAGCTCACCAAGGCGCGCCAAGTCCTCGATGCCGCCGCGGCCGGCGGCCAGCAGATCTACGGGCTGAACACCGGACTCGGCGCCAATCTTGTCACCGCGGTCGAAGGCGACGCGAGCGCTTTCCAGCGCCAGCTTCTCGACGGGCGTGGCGCCGCAGTCGGGGAAGCGTTGCCGATACAGACCGTGCGAGCGGTGATGTTTGCCCGCATCGCCATGCTTTCGGCCGGTGGCTCCGGTCTCTCGCCGCATGTGTTCACGGCACTCGTCGAAGCCCTCAATGCCGGCGTCCATCCGGTCATGCCGTCGCTGGGCTCGATCGGCGCCGGTGACCTGGTGATGATGACGGCGATCGCGCACACACTGATCGGTGAAGGCGACGCCGACTACCAGAGCCGTCGCATGCCCTCTGCCAAGGCGCTGATGATGGCGCGTCTGGCGCCGGTCAGTCTGGCGCCGAAGGACGGTCTGTCGCTAATCAATGCCTCGGCGGTTTCGGCTGGCGCCGGTGCGCTGGCGCTTGTCGACGTCCTGTCGGCGATGGAACAGCAGCAACAGGCCGGCGCGCTGACCATGGAGGCGCTCGGCGCAAACCGCACCATTCTGGACCCGCGCCTGCATGTAGCCCGCCCTGCGGCATGCCAGGCGCTGGCCGCAAAGACGCTGCGAGAGCTGCTCGCGCGCGACCATGAACCGGCGCCGACCACCATTCAGGATCCGCTCTCGATCCGCTGCATGCCCTCGATTCACGGCGCGCTGATCCAGGCGATCGATCACGCCAGGCTGGCGGTCGAGATCGAGTTGAACGCGGCCGCCGACAACCCGCTGGTGCTTGCGGAGGACGCGCTCGTGCTGTCGACCGGCAATTTCCATACCTCGTCGCTGGCGCTCGCTTTCGAGACGCTTGGCCTAGCGATTGCGCAATGCGCGGCAGCCTGCGCCGCCCGTTTCATCCAGCTCACCGGCTCCAGCCGCCACGGCCTGCCAAAATATCTGTCGCCGATCGGCGGCGCATCAGCTGGCTTCGTGCCGTTGCAGAAAACGGTCACGGCAATCCTCGCCGCCATCCGCCAGAAGGCCAATCCAGCAATGCTCGACTTCCTGCCGGTGTCAGAGGGCGTCGAGGATCACGCCACCCAGACACCACTCACCATCGCCAAATGTGGCGAGATGATCGTGCTGTGGCGGCGTCTGATCGCCTTGGAGCTGATGGCGGCGGCCCAGGCCGTGGACCTGCGCGAAGGGTTGGTGCTGGCGCCGGCAACCGGGGTGATCCACGCAGCGGTCCGCTCTCATGTCGCGACGCTCAAGGAAGACCGGCCTCTGGGGACCAGTGCCAACACACTCTACGCCGCGCTCGCCGACGGAACGTGGCGAGCCTAAAAGCATGTCTCCCGACAAGTGGGCCCTGTTTCGGGATAAAGACATGCTTAAAATTAGAAACTTAAAGCAGGACCTATCGCCGCCCGTTCAGGTCTTTCCGTCCACCTTCTTCATGAAGAGGGTGAGCTCGTCCGGATCCATGTGCACGATGTGCCTGTCTTCCGGATAGGCGCCGCTGTTGACGTCGGCGACATATTCGGAAAACGCCGCGATGCGCTCCTGCTGCAGCCGGTCATATTCGGCTGCGAAGTTGCGGTAGACCTTCGAGTGGCGCGGCATGTGACCGCGATTGGCGCCGAGAATATCCTCGGCGAACAGATATTGCGCGTCGCAGCCGGTGCCCGCGCCCATCGACAGCATGATCAACGAAGTGCGCTCGGAGATCGCCTTCGCCACCTCCACCGGCACGACCTCGATTTCGGCGCCGATGGCGCCGGCGGCTTCCAACTGCTTCACCGCCTCGAACACCTGCATGGCCGTATCCGCGGTCTTGCCGACGGCCTTGAAGCCGCCGGTCCAGGTCGCGCGGGAAGGAATGAGGCCGACATGGCCGATTACCGGAATGGCGTCGTCGGCCATGCGTTTGATCGTGGCATAGCCGGCGCTGCAATAGACCGCGTCGGCGCCGGCCTTGTAGAGCCTGAAAGCCCAACGCAGGAAATCGTCGGGGGTGCCGATTTCGAAGAAGTTCTCGCCGGGCATGGTGAAGAGGCTGGGCGCCGCATCGCGATACTGCGGATTGAGCACCAGCTCCGGCGTCACCGAGACGATGTCCACCCCTGCCCGCTCAGCGGCCTCGGCCTCTTCCAGCGTCAGAACGCGCAGCATGGTCAGCTGCCGCTTGCCCTTCATCGCGCGCAGATCGGCGACGGTCGGTCTCTTTCGGCTCATCGGACTTCGGTTCCCTCTATGTGTTGCGGTGCGTTGCTGTCAGCCGATATCGATCATCACCTTACCGCCCTCGACCTTGACCGGATAGGTTCTGAGGTTGACGCAGACCGGCGCGCCCTTGGCCTCGCCGGTCTTGTAGTTGAAACGGCCATTGTGCTTGGGGCATTCGATGATGTCGTCCATTACCAGCCCGTCCGCGAGATGCGCCTTCTCATGCGTGCAGAAACCGTCGGTGGCGAAGAAGGCGTCCTCCGGCGAGCGGTAGATCGCGAAGCTGCGGCCGCCATGGTCGAAGCGGATCACGTCCTCCTCGTCCACGTCATTGACCGCGCATGCTTCGACCCAGTCCGCCATCGTCTATCTCCGAATTGCCGTAGCGCCTATTCGGCGGCCGCGGCCGTTATGTCGAGATCGTGGAACTCGCCGCGATAAGGCTTGGCCGTCGGCGGCAATTCCCGCTTGAGGTAAAAGTCCTCGTATTTCAGTTGTCGGAGCAGCACCGGCCAGACCTCGCGATAGGCGTGCCACATCGACGGGTTCGCCGCCGGCAGATCGTGCTTGATCAGCTCATGCAGCTTCGGCAGCGCATGGTAGGGCACCATCGGGAACATATGGTGCTCCACATGGTAGTTCATGTTCCAGTAGATGAACCGGCTGACCGGGTTCATGTAGACGGTGCGCGTGTTGAGCCGATGGTCGGTGACGTTGTCGGCGAGCCCGATATGCTGCAGCAGCCCCGTCAGCACCATGTGCCAGGTGCCATAGAGGCGCGGCAGGCCGATCAGCACCAGCGGTATCCATGATTTAAGCGCGATGGCGACAGCGATCGTCGCGGCGTAAACCACCATGTGCCAGCGCGCTGCGATCACCGCTTTGTGCTGCTCCATCTCCGGAATGTAGCTCTTCTCGTCCTCCGACAATAAGCCGAAGGCCTGCCGCACCAGCGTCGGCAGCGAATAGCGGAAGTCGAGGATACCGGTGAAGGCCAAAGCCGCCTTGACGAGGTCCGGCGGACGCATCACCGCGATCTCGGCGTCACGGCCGACGATGATCGTATCGGTGTGATGGCGGGCATGGCTCCATCGCCACTGCACCGGATTGCGCATCAGCATGAAGGAGGCGATGTGATAGACGACGTCGTTCATCCAGCGGGTGCGGAAGGCGGTGCCGTGGCCACATTCGTGCCAGCGCGAGTCGCTCGACGAGCCATAAAGCACGCCATAGACGAACAGGAACGGCACCACCCACCACGTGCCCCAGAACCAGACGATGCCGGCGGCCGAGCCCAGGATCGCGACGATCCAGATGATGGTATCGCGGATCGCCGGCCCGTCCGAGCGCTGCATCAATTCCTTCATGGTCTTGCGCGCCACATCGGTGTGATACCACTCGGCCGAGGCGAGCCCGGTCTCGATCGCCCGGCGCGTACTCTCGCCGACAAGGCTGTAGTCGCGCTTGGTGCCGGAGGCCGTCGTCATCATCCCTCCCCGCAATCACAGCCCGTTCGCGCGGAATTTGCCGTCGAGGAATGTCTTGGCGCGCGGCACGTCGTCCTCGGTCAGATGCTCGATGATCACCGGGATGTTCGGATGCTTCTCGCTGAGCCGCTTGAGATAGAGGTCGTAGTTCAGCGCGCCCAGCCCCGGCGCCGGTAGCTCGATCTCGCCGACGCCGCGGAAGGTCAGTCCCTCATGCGCGTCCGCGTCGCCGATATCGGCATGCTTTTCCGTCTTGTCGCTGCCCGAACGCTTCACGTCCTTGGCATGCGCGATTTTGATCTTGTCGGTCAGCGTGTCGAACACCTGGTTGAGCACCTGGTCCATGCGGTCGATATTGTGCGCCTCGAAATAGTTTGTCGGATCCATCAGCAGGCCAAGGCCTGGATGATCGACTTGCGCGAACATTTTCACCGTCTCCTCGACCGAGCCGACGACGTTGTTGACATAGGTCTCGAGCAGGAACACCGCGCCGTGGTCGTAAGCCGTCCGGGCGAGATCCGAGATCACCTTGCGGCATTCCTCGAAGCCTTCCTCGGTCTTGTTCTTGGGGTGATGCACCCAGTCGGACTCGGTGTTGTAGGTGCCGGTCTCCGAGATCACATAGGGGGAACCGAAGTCGCGCGCGTTGCGGATGATCTCCTTGAGATAGGCAAGCCGCCTGTCCCGCTCTTCCTTGTCCGGATGGATGATGTTGGTGTAGCCGGACACGCAGCAGACCGGCAGATTGTGGTCGCGAAACGTGTCGCGCACCGTCCTCGCCTTGTCCTTCGTGATCTGCCCGGCCGACAGGTCGATGTCCTTGAAATGCAGGTCGAGCTGCACGGTGTTGAAGCCGAGCGCGCGGATGCGCCTTGCCGTTTCCTCCAGCTCGTAGGGGAAATAGCCTGTGAAGATACCTGCCTGCATCATGAGGTGAAGTCCTCCGGGTAAGCGATTCAGTTGCCGCGTCTTTCGGCTGGCTCAGTCGACGCGGATTTCGGACAGCTTGACGGTACGGCCCAGGGCCATTGACCGGTAGCCGGCCTCGACCAGCGCCATGGTTCTGACGTTGTCGGCAACGGACAGCGCCGGCGGCGTGCCGGTCTTCAAGGCATATTGCAGTTGCTCCATGACGCCGATGAAGGCGTGCGGGAACCACATCGTCTCCCAGCGTGGGCTGATCCATTTGCCGCCCGTCGTCTCGGTCGAGGCATAGGCCAGCGTTGAGGCGACACCCTTCGGCCAGCCGATAGTGCCCTTGGCAACGCCCTTGGTGCCGTCGACGCGCCAGTTGATGTGCTGGTCGTCGTCGTAGCCTTCCTGGCGTGGACCGGACCAGACATCCTCCAGCGATACCGCGAGCACGCCGGAAGGAAAGCGCAACGTCGACACGGTGATGCCGTCGGTATGCTCGAACTGTGTGCGCGGGTCCTCGCGCGTCAGCGTGGTGATCTCGTCCGGATCGCCGAACAGGAAGCGCAGCACGTCCAGATGATGCACGCTCATATTGGCGAGCGTCAGCCGGTCGTAACCGGTTAGGAAGGTCTGCCAATGCGGGATCGCGTGCATGTCGATCTCGGCAAAGACGATCTCGCCAAGCGCTCCGCTGTCGATGATCTGCTTCAGAACGCGCATCGACTGGTCGTAGCGCATGTTCTGGTTGACCGAGAGGACCTTGCCGGAGGCAGCCGCCTCGTCGCGCAGCCTCACCGCTTCCTCGACCGAAAGCGCCAGCGGCTTCTGCGCCAAGACCGCCTTGATGTGCTTTTGCTTCAGCGCATGGCGGATCAGCGCCGGCTGCTGGTCGGGAGGAAAGGCGAGGTCGACGATCTCGACACGATCATCCTCGATCAATTGCTCCGGCGTGTCGTGGACGGTCGGGATATGCCAGCGATCCGCGACCTTCGCGGCATTCGCCTTGGTGCGGGAGGCGATCGCCACCACCGGAAAGCCGGCCTGCGCATAGGCGGCAAGATGGCATTCGGCCATGATCATGCCGGCGCCGATGCAGCCGATCCGGTAGTCGTTGACCCGGACCTTTACGTCCGGCTCGAAACCCGTGCTCGCCATCCATTCCTCCCGTCGAGGACTGGATATAACGCGATGGTCCAGGCCTCAGCCAAGGCCAGCGCCATCATTTCCCATCAGCGACAGCGATCGGCATGCACGCGCTCGTTGGGCTGGAATGACAAAGGCCGCGCCAGCCGGCGCGGCCTCGAAGATCGCCTGGCGGTCGCTACTGGACGGTTGCGACTTCAGCGGCGGCATTGTCGACGAAGCTCTTGTCGACCCATTTGCCGTAGTCGATGGAACCTTTCAGGAGCCCGGCGCCGGCCATGAATTTCTCCTCGCCTTTCAAGGCGGCGATCGCATCGTCGGTGAGCCTCGGGTCCTGGTGGAACAGGCCGTCGGCATACGTCTTGCGCACCGATTTCTCAGACGACTTGGTCGCCTCGACGAAGGTCTTGATGGTCTCCTCGGGATGAGCATCGGCCCAGCGCGAAATCTCGATATCAACCTTCAGCAGCCGCTTGACCAGATCGGGATACTTCGCCGCGAAGGCGCCGTTGACCGAGATGACGTTCGGCACGTTCCATTCAGGATGCGTGCCGGTGTCGAACAGCACCCTCGCCTCGCCGGTGTCGACCAGCTTGGCGGCGGTCGAGTCGGTCTCGACGATGGCGTCGATGTCGCCGCGCAGCAGTGCCGGTCCGGACGCCTCGAAGGGCAGGTTCAGACCTTCGACGTCGGCGGTCGTCAGGCCGACGCTGTTCAGCGCCTTGCTGAAATTCGAATGCCTGACAGTGCCGGTGAGATAGGCGACCTTCTTGCCTTTGAGATCCTGCAGCGTCTTCAGCGGCGAATCGTTCTTGACGATGACATAGGAGCCACCCGATTTCAGATAGCTCGACAGTCCGATCAGCTTGACGTCGGCGCCCGAGGCCGCGACGCGAAGCGCAGGATTGTTGCCGGTATAGGTGAACTCGATCGCGCCTGTCGCCAGTGCCGTCGTCGCTTCGGAACCGCCGTTGAAGGTCACCAGCTCGACCTTGATGCCGTCCTTGGCGAATTCCTTGTCCCACCATCCGTCCTTCTGGGCGAGGATGAACTTCAAGTGCCCAGGCGCGGTGCTGCCGATGCGGATCACCTCGGGCTTGTCCTGAGCGAAGGCAGGCGCGCCGCCAAGACCGATGGCGACGGCAACGACGCCTTTAAGGAGCAGCCGGCGAAATGCGTTGAATGCGGTGGTCATGGTGAATCCTTCCCGATTGAATGGCTTAAACGAGCGAGTTTTCGGACTGGCCTTTCCAGGCGGTCGCCCAGCGCTCGAACCAGACGAGCAGATAGTTGACGGTCAGCCCGATGACCGTGAGCGTCAGGATGCCGGCATACATGTCGGCCGTTTCCATCATCAGCTGCGAATTCTGGATCAAGAAGCCGAGGCCGGACTTGGCGGCCAGCATCTCGGCCCCGATCACCGCGAACAGCGATGATTTCACCGCCAGCCGCGCGCCGGCGACGATCGAGGGAATGGCCGCCGGCAGAATGACTTTCCGGAACAGGTCGAAATCGGATGTGCCCATCGAGCGCGCCGCCTTGATCAGCAGCGGATCGACCGATTTGACGCCGCTGATCGTGTTGACCAGCAGGAAGAACACCGAGGAGTAGAAGGTGATCGCCACCTTCGATTCCTCGCCGATGCCGAGCAGTAGGATGAACACCGGCAGCAGCGCGAACTGCGAGGTGTTGCGCAAGGTCTGCACCAGGAGGTCGGACACCTTTTCGAACAGCGAATAGCGCCCCATCAGGAGACCGAGCGGAATCGCCACCACCACGCCAAGCGCAAAGCCGATCGCCGCGCGCTGCAGGCTGATGCCGATATGGTCGATCAGCACGCCCGAGGCGAGCAGGTCCCACCAGGCGACCAGCACCTCGCTCAGCGGCGGAAAGAAGATGCGGTTCAGCCAGCCGAGCCGCGGCGCGATCTCCCAGGCAAGGATGAACAGGCCAAGCAGCGGCAGGCCGTAGAGGAAAGTGCCGAGCCCGGCCGCGCCCCTGCGGCGCCCGATGCCGCGGGCCTCGCTGCGAGCCGTGACGGCCGGAGCCTTGGCCGATGCCTTGCCGGCTCCGGCAAGGGCGCGAAAGCCCGCAACGGGACCAAGCTTTTCGGTCAGATAGGCCATGGCTCGAACTCCTCAGTGGCTATAGGCCGGCGACAGCGTCCAGTCCTTCTGCGCCTTGTTGACCTCGTCGCGCAGGACCTCCCAGACACGCGCCCGGTAGTCGTTGAAGGTGGTGCTGGCACGGATGTCGCCACCGCGCGGGCGCGGCAAATCGATATCGATGATCTCCTTCACCGTGCCCGGGCGCGCCGTCATCACGACCACGCGGTCGGCGAGGAAGATCGCTTCGTCGATCGAATGGGTGACGAAGATCACTGTCGTCCTGATCTCGCCCCAGATCCTGAGCAGTTCGCCCTGCAGGAGCTCGCGCGTCTGCTGGTCGAGCGCGGCGAACGGCTCGTCCATCAACAGCACCTCCGGATCGCTCGCCAGGGCGCGCGCGATCGCCACGCGTTGCTGCATGCCGCCGGAAAGCTGGTTGGGGAAACGGTCCTCGAAGCCGGCCAGCCCGAACAGCGACAGCAGGCGGCGCGCGGTGGCGGTTCGCTCCGCCTTGCCGACGCCGCGCACCTCCAAGGCATATTCGATGTTGGCCAGCGCGGTACGCCAGGGAAACAAGGCATATTGCTGGAACACATAGCCGGTTTTGGGGTCCGGTTTGGTGATGCGCCTGCCGTCGAGCTGAACGCCGCCGCTCGTCGCCTGCGTCAAACCGCCAATAATATCGAGCAGCACCGATTTGCCCGAGCCGCTTGGCCCGACAAGCGTGATGAACTCGCCCCTGCGGATGGAAAGATCGACACCGTCGAGCACGGTCACGCGGTCGGTCGCCTCACCATCGACGGTGACGAACTGGCCCGGCTTGAGCTGGAAGGTTTTCCTGATATCGCTGACGACGATGCGGTCCATGGTTGTCGCCTCTATTGCGCCACGCGGATACGATGCGTCGGGTCGAATTCCGAGCCGCCGGCCTTGCCGCGCTTCCACCCGAGCGCGCGGGCGTATGAACCGAACAGACGGCGCTCCTCGACCTCCGCTTCGGTGATGCCGGTCGGCCCTTCGGCGGCCTCGGCCACATAGAGCGCGTCGGTCGGGCAGTAGATCTCGCAGAGGAAGCAGGTCTGGCAGTCGTCCTGGCGGGCAATCACCGGCACGCCATCCGTGGCGTCGAAGACATTGGTAGGGCACACCTTGACGCAGATGTCGCATTCGACGCAGCGGGTGGCCGAGACGATCTCGATCATGACGCCAGCTCCGCGAGCCGCTCGGGCGCGCCCGCAATGCGGAAATCATCGACGCCAGTAATGACCAGCCGATGCGCGAGTGCCGTGTTCTTGCCTGGCAAATCGGTGCGGCGGTGCATGCCGCGGCTTTCGGCGCGGCGCAGTGCCGCTGCAACCGACCAGCGCCCTGTGGCGGCGATCGACGCCGCCTCCCGGCTGCGGAGACGGTCCATCCCCTCGCCCTGCAGATGGGCACGCACATCGCGCCAGACACTTTCCAGCCGCTCGGCGCTCTTTTCGAGACGCTCGCCGGTGCGGAAGAAATTCCCGTCCAGTGGCGTGACCTCGCCGCGCACCGCTTCGATGACCTCGGCCGCCGCGATGTCGGCGCGCGCCACTGCCGACGGACGCAGTCCGGCCTGGCCCAGGGGCCGCGCCTCCCGGCGGAAGGCCTTGCCGGTCCAGCGCTTGGCATGGACGGACGCGCCCTTGCCGGCCCACCAGCCGCTGGCCAGCGCCCAGGAGGAATTGACGGCGCCACCGCCAGAAACCGCGCCGGTCATGATCTCCCGGCTGGCGGCGTCGCCCGCGACATAGAGCCCAGGCACGCCGGTGGCGCAATCGTCGGAGACGATGTCGATGCCTCCGGTGCCGCGCACCGTGCCTTCGGCGCGCAACGTGATACGGAACAGTTCGGCGAAGGGATTGATGCCGGCCCGGTCATAGGGCACGAAGCAGTTCGGCTGTCCCTGCCGCAGCCAGCCCTGCAGCGCCGGCTCGGCCTGGTCGAGCCGCGCATAGACCGGTCCTTCGATCAGCGCGCGCGCCACCTCGTTCTCGCGCTCGCCGATGCCGTTGCGCAATGGCTCGCCGGTTGGCCCGACGATCGGCGACCCGTCCTCGCGATAAAACGACGCCCAGCGAAATGGCAGGCCCTTGTTCAGCGAGGAACCATGGGGAGCCAGCGTGTACTTGCCCGTGAATTCCATGCCGGACAGGCTGGCGCCGGCTTCCGCCGCCATCAGGTAGCCGTCGCCGGTCAGGCCGGTGCCGCCGAGTATCCGCTCGCGAAAGGCACAGCCGCCGGTTGCCAGCACCACGGCGTTGGCATCGACGCGCCAGTCGTGGCCCGCTTGCCGGGCAAGACCAGCCGCGCCGACGATGGCATCGCCATCCGAGAGCAACTCGAGCGCCGGGTGATGGTCCAGCACGGTGACGCCGGCCATCAGCACACGCCGGCGCATGAAGCGCATGTAGTCGGGACCGCGCAAATTGGCGATGTAGAGCCGCCCGTCATCCTCGCTTGGGAACGGATATCCCCATTCCGAAAGCTTCAGGAGGTTTTGATAGGCCGTATCGACGCAGCGCAGCATCCAGCGCTGGTCGGCCAGTTCGCCGGTGCGCTGCCAGCGTCGCTCCACCACCGCATGCCGATTCTCGCCCGGCGGCACGCACCACGTTCCAGTGTTCGATGGCGCGGTGGCGCCGCTGGTGCCGAGATAGCCTTTGTCGGCGAGCACCACCTTGGCGCCGCTTTCAGCCGCCGCGACCGCCGCCCACGCTGCCGAAGGCCCGCCGCCAAGCACCAGCACGTCGGCCTGCAGATGCAGGCTGTCGGAAGCGGATCGTTGTGGCTGGGGCATGGCTACGCGGCAATGAGGCAATGAGGCAATGAATGCGGGATCTGCTTCAGGCGGCGCGAGCAGCGCCGGAGAACCACGCCGGCTCATTGCCGGCGCTCCACTTGATGTTGCAACCGATCGACGGCACCTGGCTCGCGGCGGGCCTGCCGCCCTCAAGCACCGTGTCCACCGCCGCGCGCAGATCGGCGCCCGTCACCGGCTTGCCATTGCCCGGCCGCGCGTCATCGAACTGGCCGTGATAGGCAAGCCTGCGGTCGGACCCGAACAGGAAGAAATCAGGCGTGCAGGCCGCGCCGTAGGCCTTCGCCGTCTGCTGCGATGCGTCCTTGAGGTAGGGGAAGGAATAGCCGAATTTTTCGACCTCCTCGCCGATGCGGGCCAGCGTCTCCTCGGGATGCGCCTCATGGTCGTTGGCGTTGATCGCCACAACCTGCAGGCCCTTGGCGGCATAGTCCCTGGCGAAAGCCGCGAACGCCTCGCGGATCAGCACGACGAAGGGACAGCGATTGGAAATGAAGGCGACAAGCAGCGCCGGCTTGGCATCGAAATCGCCGAGGCGGTGCAGGACGCCCTGTGCGTCGGGCAGGATGAAATCGGCGGCCCGTGTGCCGAGCTCGATGGGGTTGGATTCGGTTTTCGGCATGGAAGCTCTCCCGGTCTCGCTCAGGGACAAACGACGGCGCCAAGCGGCCGCAGTTAGTCTATGAATTTAGTAGAATTATAGGCGGTTATGCCGCTTCGGGGTCAACCGTGAGTGGTAGAATTTCCTGCCAATATTCGGGTAACGGCGGCAAACCTGTTCGGTCGCAGCGCCTGCCGGAGAAAAACACCCGATGGCACTGTCCTTGCGGCGCGGAGCGCCAGGCGCGGCGCCATCAACGCGGGCCGCTGGCAATATGCCGTGCCGGCTTCAAGCCGCGATCAGCACTGTGCTGTCCGGCGACCAGCTAAGCACGACCGGCTGACCTTCGGCCAACCTTTCGGCCCCGGTGTTCTGGACGATCACCTTCAGCGTCTGGCCATCGCGGTCGACGAAATAGGTGCTGTTGTTGCCGGCGAAGATGCGCTTCGAGACCTGTCCAGTGAGCATGTTGGCACCGGCTGGATCGGGCTTTGCCGCACCGGTCGAAATCCGGATGCGTTCCGGCCGGACCGCGCAACTTGCCTTGGCGCCGGCCGGCACCGAGGCACCTGTCGAAGCCGCGATCGTCGTGCCGTCGGGCAGCTTGATCCCGAAGCCGGTCGCATCGCCGCGAAAGATGTTGGCGTCGCCGAGGAAGGTCGCGGCGAACTCGCTTTGCGGCCTGTCGTAGATCTCTTCCGGCGGCCCCTCCTGCACCAGCCGGCCGTCGCGCAGGATGCCGATGCGGTCGCTCATCGTCAGCGCCTCTTCCTGGTCGTGGGTGACGAAGATGGTGGTGATGCCGATCTCGCGCTGGATGCGCTTCAGCTCGATCTGCATGTCGACGCGCAGCGCCTTGTCGAGCGCGCCGAGCGGCTCGTCGAGCAACAGCACGCGCGGCTTGGTGACGATGGCGCGCGCCAGCGCCACGCGCTGCCGCTGGCCGCCGGAGAGCTGGTGCGGCTTGCGCCCGCCGAGCTTGCCGAGCTGCACGAGATCCAGCGCGCGCTGCACTTCCGTGGCGATCGTCGCCTTCGGCTCGCCACGCACCGAGAGACCGAAGGCGACATTGTCGGCAACGCTCATATTCGGGAACAGCGCATAGTTCTGGAAAACCATGCCGATGCGGCGCTTCTCGACCGGCACGCGCTCGACGCTTTCGCCGCCGATGGCGATGCGGCCAGCATCTGGAAAATCGAAGCCGGCGATCTGGCGCAGCAGCGTGGTCTTGCCGCTGCCGGACGGCCCGAGCAGCGCATAGAAGCCGCCATCGGCGAAATCGATCGAGACATCGTCCAGCGCCTTGTGCGCGCCGAAACTGCGGGAGACGTTCGCGACCTGGACGCCAGCCATTATTTCTCTCCGCCGAATTTGAAGAAACGCGCCGTGAGCAGCATCAGCGCCATCGACACGACGATGATGATCGTCGAGACCGCGTTGATCTCAGGGGTAAAACCCTTGCGGATCGCGGCGTAGATTTCGACCGGCAGCGTCGTCTGGCCAGGCGTCGACAGGAAATACGAAACCACGAACTGGTCGAACGACACGGCGAAGGCGAACAGCCCGCCGGCGATCACGCCAGGCATGATCCAGGGCAAGGTCACGCGCATGGTCACCTGCCACTGATTGGCGCCGAGCGAGCGCGCCGCCTCCTCCAGCTCTGGCGCGAAGGTCTGCAGCCGCGCCGAGACGACGACGATGACATAAGGCAGCGCCAACGCGACATGGCCGAGCAGGATCGCGACAAGCCCGCGGCCGATGCCGACGCCGAAGAAGAAGATCAGCATCGCCGTGCCGGTGATCAGCCATGGAATGGCGATCGGCGGAAAGAGCAGCGCCTGCAGGAGTTTCTTGCCGCGGAACTCGTAACGGTAGAGCGCCAGCGAGGCCATCGAGCCCAGCACCGTCGAGATCAAAGTGGTGATGATCGCGATCTCGATGCTGTTCCAGGTCGCCGCGATCAGCTGATCGTTCTGCCAGAGCGAGGCGTACCAGTCCGTCGTCCACTCGAACGGTAATTGGTAAAAGGGCGAGGCGTTGAAGGACATCGCCGCCATGATGATGATCGGCAGATAGAGGAAGCCGAGCAAAAGCACGATGTAGAAGCGCCCGACCCATTCGAGGATGCGCGTCGTCGCCATCACGCAGCCCTCCGCAGCACAGGCGCGGCCAGCGCCAGGATGATCAGCACGACGGCGAGCAGGATGAAGGAGAGCGCCGCGCCCAGCGGCCAGTTGAAGACGGCGACGAACTGATCCTCGATGACCGTGCCGTAGAAAGTGCCGGTGCGGCCGCCGAGGATGCGCGGCTCCATGAAGGAGCCGACCACCGGCACGAAAATCAGCGCGGCACCGGCGATAAGCCCCGGCATCGACAGCGGGATGATCACCCGCCACAGCACCTGCCGCCGCGATGCGCCGAGCGAGCGGCCGGCCTCGACCAGCGAGTCGTCGATCGCCTGCAGCGTGAGATAGCAGGTCAGCACCATGTAGGGCACATAGGAGTGCACCAGGCCGATGATGACGGCGGGATAGGAATACATGAGATCGATGTTGATCTTGAACGGCAGCACGGCGTTGAGCGCCGTGTCGAGGATGCCGCCTTCGCGCAGCACCATCGCCCAGGAGAAGATGCGCACAAGGCCGTTCGACCAGAAGGGCAGGATGACGAGCAGGAAGATCGCCTCGCGGCTGCGCCCCTTCAGCACCTTGGCCAGCACATAGGCCGCCGGATAACCGACAACGACGCACCACAGCGTCACTTCGAGGCCGAGCCGCAGCGAGGCCAACAGAAGCGTCGAATAGAGGCTCTGCGAGAAGAAGGCGGCGTAATTGCCGAGCGTGAACGACCATTCCTTTCCGGCCAGCGGCAGGTCGGTCATGAAGGAGAAGAAGACCATGGCCGACAGCGGCAGGAAGATCGCCACTGTCAGCCACAGATAGGCGGGAAGGAGAAGCGGCAGGGCCGGCTTCAGTCCGCGGCGCGAACCGATCGCAAGCTGGTCAGCCATCCCGCCTCTCCTCCCCGAAAGACTCGATTACTTCACGTTGACCTTCAGCTCCTGCCACAGCGCCAGATACTTCTCGCGCTGCTCGTCGGTGACCGGCGCCTGGAACTGGATGCGCTTGGCGACATCCGGGCTGCCCATGACCTTGCGGTTGAAGGCATCCTCCGGCAGCGCGTCGACCGCCTTGGTGTTGGCCGAAACCGGCGCGCCGACCTTGGTGACCCATTCGACGTAGAACTTCGGATCGATCATGTAGTTGATGAAGGCCTCGGCGCCGGCAACGTTTTTCGAGCCGACGGGAATCGAGAAGGCGTCGAGCCAGGCGACGGCACCCTCTTGCGGGATGACGAGGGAGACCGGCAGCTTGAAATGCGTCTTGGCGCGATCGGCCGAGCCGCTCCAATAGGTGCCGATGTCGATCTGGTTGGAAGCGACCATCTGGTTCCAGTCGTTCTCCGAGCTCCAGAAGGTCTTGATTTGCGGCATCAGCGAGGTGAGCTTCGCCTTGACCGCATCCATATCCTTGATGTCGTTGATGTTCTGACCCGACGCGATCGCGCCGAACTGCACCGCCTCGACCGCGTCGTCGCGGATGATGACGCGGCCCTTATGCGCCGGGTCCCACATCTCGGCGATCGACGTCGGCGGCTTGTCGAAGGACTTGTCGTTGATGGCCAGCGCGGTCAGGCCCCACACCCACGGCACGCCATAGACCTTGCCGTCATGGTTGAGCATCGGCGAGCCGGCCTTGTCCTTGGCGATATCGGCATAGTTGGAGAGCTTCGAGACGTCGATCGGCTGGATCAGCTTGCCGGCCATCGCCTGGTCGTTGAAGGCGGCGTTGATCATGACGACGTCGTAGAGGCCGGGATTGGTGCGGATCTTGGTCAGCATCTCCTGTTCGGAGTTGAAGAAGTCGTTGACCACCTTGAAGCCGGTCGCCTTCTCGAAATTGGCGACCGCCCACGGCTCGTCGGCGCCGTAACCTTTCCAGTTGAGCACATGCACTTCCTCAGCGGCCTGTGCTGCCAGCGTGAATGCGGAGACGAAGACGGCGGTGGCCGTCAGAAAAGCGGTCAGTCTGGGCATGCGCATGTTCTTTTCCTCTCATTGTTCGCCCGATTGACGGGCTTGTTAAGTTGCAGTCGCTTCCGCCCGGCCAGGCGCGGTCATCGCTTCGCCGCGCTCGGTCAGGAACTCCTGGATCTCCATGTCGATCGGCGCCGAGGACCCGCCATGGCGGGTGACCGAAAGCGCGGCGGCCGCATTGGCGTAGCGAGCCGCCTCGCAAGGCGACATGCCGCGCGAAAGGCCACTGACGAAGGCGCCGATATGCGTGTCGCCGGCCCCGTTGGTGTCGACGGCTTCGACGTCAAATCCGGGAACCGCGCGGGTGCCGCCATCGGCCATGCGCACCAGGCAGCCATGCGCGCCGGCGCGGATGACGACGCCTTCGGCGCTGGGGCAATGCTCGGCCAGCAATCGTATGGCGACGGTCTGGGCGTCGCCGGCGCCGGCAATCTCTGCGGCCTCATTGGTGTTGCAGCTCAGCCAGGTTGCGCGCGCCAGCACCCTGTCCAGGATCCGGCGCGGAATATCGGCGATCACCGGCGTCGGATCGAAGAGGAAAGGAATGCCGTCCGGCAGCGCCTCGATCCAGTCGGCCAGCGCATCCCGGCTGCCGGGATAGCTCAGCGTATAGCCCGAGGTGAAAACCCAATCGCCCGAAAGGATTTGGACCGGCTTCATCATGTCCGGCGTCAGCCGGCTCTCGGCGCCCGGCCAGGAAACGAAGGTGCGCTCCGCGTCCCCGCTAATCATGGCCACGCAATTGCCGCTGTCCATCGACGGCGACGGCGGCGTCAGCGTCTCGATGCCTTCGGCGGCGAAGGCGGCGCGCAGGAAGTCTCCGTCCGGCCCGGTGCCGAGCTGGCCGCCGAACACCACCTTCATGCCGGTGCGGCTTGCCGCGACCATCATGTTGAAACCGCCGCCGGCGACGCGGGCGTAAGCTGACGCGGTCTTTTCCGTGCCGACGGCCGGCAACGCATCGATGCGGTAGACGTAATCCACCACCGCGCTGCCGACATGGACGAGCCGACCGCTCACGCCGCGTCCTCCTCGCCCGCGCCGGTCTTGGCCGTCCGGGCCGCGACCAGATCCGCAGCCAGCGCGCGGACCTCCGCGATCTCGATGCCTTTCAGCTCGGCGATGCGGTCCCGCGGCAGCTTCGACAGACCGGCGCAGGCGCCGGCCATGCCGGCGGCAATCGCCCCGATCGTGTCGGTGTCGCCGCCGAGATTGGCGGCAATGACGGCAGCCCGCCAGGCATCGCCTTGCGCGACCTCCAGCACCGCGAAGGCAGCCGGCACCGATTCCTGGCTGGCGACGCCGGTGCCGATCAAATCGACGATCAGCTTGATCGCTTCCTTCTCCGCCTTGCCGCGGACAAGCTCCTGCGCCCAGACAATGCGCGCGGCGATATCGCCGCCGGTGACCCAGTGGCCAAGCGTGGCGCCAAGCCTTGCCGCCGCGACGGCATGGCCGCAAGCGGCGCGCCAGTCACCGCCCGAGACGCCGAGACTGACAGCGGCGGCAACGGCGCTTGCGGAAGCTATTGCGATGGAGGTGTTGTGCGTGGCGCGGCAGGTTTCCGCCACCTTGGCGACCAGCGCGCCAAGCGGCTCCGGCGGCATCATGATGCCGACCGGCGCGATACGCATCGCCGCGCCATTGGTATCGCCGCCGCGCCCGGCCTCTTCGGCCGGCACGCCGCTGTTGATAGCGTCGATGGCGCGCTTGGTCGATGGTCCGAGCAGGTCGTAGCTGCCGCGCGCCTTGACGTCGCGCTCCCAGTTGAGCAGCGCGTTGACCCAGCGCGCATGGTCGAAGCGGTCGCCGGATTCGACCAGGATGCGGCCAAGCAGCAGTGCCTGCTCGGTGTCGTCGGTGATCGCGCCGGCCGGCAGCCCTTTCGACACCGGGTGATCGGCGGCGGGCGCGACGAAATCCTCGACATGGCCGTAAAGCTCGGCGATGCGGACCGGCGACAGAAGCTGCGTCGGCATGCCCAGCGCATCGCCCAGCGCCCCGCCGACCAGCGCGCCCATTGCCCTGTCGCCAATTGTTCGATCGCTCGCCTCCCCTGCCATGCTCAGAACTCCAGATGCAGCGCGAAATGCGCCGGGTTGAGCAGGCTGGTGACGAATTCGATGGCGCGTCCGTCGGCGGCGCGCGTCAGACGGCGTGTACGCAGGAACGGCGTGCCCGGCGCGCAGGCCAGGATCGCGGCGTCGGCAGCGCTCAGCATCTCGATATCGACCCATTCCTCGCCATGGTCGGGCACGAGCCCCGCCCCGCGCAGCGTTTGGTGGAGCGTGCCTTCGCGCAGGCCGCGCAAGGGAATGTCTTCCAGTTCGGGCGACAGCGGCAGCCGGCTGCGCTCGATCGAGATGGCATGGCCGTCATCGGCATTGGTGCGGGCGCGGTCGACGGCGATGAAAGATGGGCTCTCGACCCCGAGCCTGGTCGCCAGCTCGGCGTCCTCGATGATCTCGAGCCGCAAGGTACGGGTCTCGGCATTGGCGCCGGCATTGGCAAGCGCGCGCGACCAGCCGATCGCGTCGTCGACCGGCATGCCGTCGAAGGTGACGAAGGAGCCGATGCCGACCTTGGTAGTGATGAGTCCCCGGCTCGACAGTTCTTCCAGTCCCTTGCGGACCGTGTTGCGGCTGACGGAGAAGCGCTGGACGAGCTCGTTCTCGCTCTGCAGGCGGTCGCCGAAGCCGAGCACACCGGAGCGTATCTCATGCTCCAGAACCGTCGCGATCTGCTCGGGCTTGCCCGTGCCGGGTGAGAGTTGCATCGCGCGACGGGCCATATCGATACCTGTTCAATGAACCTGTATAATCCTGTTCATTAGTGGATATGAAATGAAGCGTCAACGGCTAGTTCCTTCTCCCCGTCACTATACGGGGAGAAGGTGGCGGCAGCCGGATAAGGGGCAGCCCTGCCTCAGACAATTGGCGCGTCGACAGCAATCACAGATCAAACGAAGAAAAACTCCTCCACCCGCTGCTTGGCTTGCCGCAGCACCGGCAGGATGTCGCGCTCCATCGCCTCGACCGAGAAACGCGCCGACTGCGTCGAGACGTTGATGGCCGCGACGGTGCGGCCGGCGCGATCGACGATCGGCACCGCGATGGAGCGCAGGCCGAGCTCCAGTTCCTCGTCGACGATGGCGAAACCGTCAGCCCTCGCTTTGTCGATGGCCTTGCCGAGCGCGGCGCGGCCGGTGATCGTCTTCGGCGTTCGCCGCTCGATCCTCGCTTGCGTCAGGAAGGCCTTCAAATCGTCCGCAGGCAGCCCGGAAAGCAGGACGCGCCCCATCGAGGTGCAGTAGGCCGGCAGCCTGGTGCCGACATCGAGCGCAACGCTCAAGATTCGCCGTCCAGGGATGCGCGCGACATAAACGACGTCCTCGCCCGACAGCACCGCCGCGTTGCAGGCTTCGTCGAATTTCCCCGCCACCTCGCGCATGATGGGTGCGGCGAAGGTCCAGAGCGAAGCGCCGCCGAGCCATGTCCGCGCGACGGTCAAGAGACGCGGCGACAGCGAAAACAGCCGGCCGGACTGCGTGGCGTAGCCTGTGGCGACCAATGTCAGCAGAAAGCGGCGGGCGCCCGCGCGCGTAAGATCCGCCTCCTCGGCCATCTCGGTCAGCGTCATGCCAGCCGGATGGCGCGCGAGGATTTCCATCACCGCCAGGCCGCGTTCCAGCGAACCGACATGATCGCGTGAGATGGATTCCTCTTCCACGAACCTCTCCAGGCCAGCGTTGACTCAATCCATAGGTTAGGGCTAGAAGTATCTCATATAAAACATATGTTCGCAATGCGAACTTTTGCATCGAAGGAGCCTTGCGATGGTCAAGTTCCTGGCGCTGAAAGAGGCAGTCGCGGAGAACCTGCATGACGGCGATACCGTCGCCTTCGAGGGCTTCACCCATCTCATCCCCACCGCCGCCGCGCATGAGGCGATCCGCCAGGGCTTTCGCGACCTCACTCTTATCCGCATGACGCCCGACCTGATCTACGACCAGATGATCGGCATGGGCATGGCCAGAAAGATCATCTTCTCCTATGTCGGCAATCCGGGCGTCGGCCTGTTGCGGCGCGCCCGCGATGCCATCGAGAACGGCTTTCCGCGCGCTATCGAAGTCGAGGAGCACAGCCATGCCGGCATGGCCAACGCCTATGAGGCGGGCGCCGCCGGCCTGCCCTGCGCGGTGTTCCGCGGCTATCGCGGCGCCGGTCTCGCTTCGGTCAATCCGAACATCAAATCGGTCACCTGCCCCTTCACCGGCGAGGTGCTGGCCGCCGTCCCGGCGATCCGGCCGGACGTCACCTTCATCCACGCGCAGAAGGCGGACCGGAAAGGCAATGTTCTGGTCGAGGGCATCATCGGCATCCAGAAGGAAGCGGTGCTGGCGGCCAAGCGCGCGGTCGTGACGGTCGAGGAAGTGGTCGACAATTTCGACGACCTCCACCCCAACCTCACCGTATTGCCAAGCTGGACGATCGCGGCAATTTCCGTCGTTCCGGGCGGCTCGCATCCCTCCTACACGCATGGCTATTACGAGCGCGACAACGCAGCCTATCTCGAATGGGACGAGATCGCCGCCGACCGCGACCGCTTCCAGGCGTGGATGCAGAAGAACGTCATCGAGAGCAGCGCCGACGACTTTGCCGGCCGCGTCGAGCATCTGAGGAAAGCGGCATGAGCGACGCTGACAATCTGGGCTTCACCCCAAACGAGATGATGACGATCGCCGCCAGCCGCGCGTTGAAAAGCGACGATGTCTGCTTCGTTGGCATTGGCGCGCCGTCGGCCGCCTGCAACGTCGCGCGGCTGACGCACGCGCCCGACATCACGCTGATCTATGAGAGCGGCACCATCGGCACCGCGCCCGACGTTCTGCCGCTGTCGATCGGCGACGGCGAATTGTGCGAGACGGCGGTCACCACCGTCGCGGTGCCGGAGATGTTCCGCTACTGGCTGCAGGGCGGCCGCATCTCGATCGGCTTCCTGGGCGCCGCCCAGCTCGACAAGTTCGGCAACATCAACACCACCGTCATCGGCGACTATGCGCATCCCAAGACCCGCCTGCCCGGCGGCGGCGGCGCGCCGGAGATCGCCACCTCATCGCGACAGGTCTACATCACCATGGCGCAGTCGAAGCGCGGCATGGTCGAGAAGATCGACTTCTTCACCTCCTTCGGCCATGGCGAAGGCGGCGACCACCGCAAGCGGCTCGGCATCGACACCGCCGGCCCGACGCTTTTGATCACCGATCTGGCGATCTGGAAGCCGGACCCGGTGACCAAGGAATTCACCGTCGTCTCGCTGCATCCCGGCGTGACGCGCGCACAGGTGCAGGAGACTTGTGGCTGGGTCGTAAAATTCGCGGAGGCCCTTGACGAGACGCCGGCGCCGACGGAACTCGAGTTGAAGACATTGCGCGACCTGCAGGCCCGCACCAAGGCGGCGCATCAAGGAACCGCCAAAGGGAAAGCTGCATAGATGGCTGAAGCCTTCATCTGCGATTACATCCGCACGCCCATCGGCCGCTTCGGCGGCTCGCTGTCCTCCGTGCGCGCCGACGATCTCGGCGCCATCCCGTTGCGGGCGCTCGTTGAGCGCAACAATGGTCTCGACTGGACCGCCATCGACGACGTCGTCTATGGCTGCGCCAACCAGGCCGGCGAGGACAACCGCAATGTCGCGCGCATGGCGCTGCTGCTTGCCGGCCTCCCGCAGGACATTCCCGGTTCGACGGTCAATCGCCTGTGCGGTTCGGGCATGGATGCCGTCACCATCGCCGCGCGCGCCGTCAAATCAGGCGAGGCGGAGCTGATGGTCGCCGGCGGCGTCGAATCGATGAGCCGCGCGCCCTTCGTCATGCCGAAGGCCGACACGGCCTTCTCGCGCAATGCCGAGATCTACGACACCACCATAGGCTGGCGCTTCGTCAACCCGCTGATGAAGAAGCAGTATGGCGTCGATTCCATGCCGGAGACCGGTGAGAACGTCGCCGAGGATTTTTCCGTCAGCAGGGCAGACCAGGACGCCTTCGCCGTCCGCAGCCAGAACAAGGCGGTGGCCGCTCAAGAGAATGGCCGGCTGGCGAAGGAGATCACGCCAGTGATCATCCCGCAGAGGAAGGGCGAGCCGGTCGTTGTCGTCAATGATGAACATCCCCGCGCCGGCACGACCATAGAGACGCTGGCCAAGCTGCCGACGCCGTTCCGCCAGGGCGGCACGGTGACCGCCGGCAATGCTTCCGGCGTCAATGACGGCGCGGCCGCCCTGATCATCGCCTCGGAAGCGGCAGCAAGGAAGCATGGGCTGACCCCGATCGCCCGCATCCTTGGCGGCGCCGTCGCAGGCGTTTCGCCGCGCATCATGGGCATCGGACCGGCGCCGGCCACGAAGAAGCTCTGCGCCCGCTTCGGCCTGACGCCCGAACAGTTCGACGTCATCGAATTGAACGAAGCCTTCGCCTCCCAGGGCATTGCCGTGCTCCGCCAACTCGGAATTTCCGAGACGGCGGAGCATGTGAACCCCAATGGCGGCGCCATCGCGCTCGGTCATCCGCTCGGCATGTCCGGCGCCCGCATCACCGGCACGGCGGCGCTGGAACTGCACGAACGTGGCGGCAAGCTGGCCTTGGCCACCATGTGTATCGGCGTCGGCCAGGGTATCGCGATCGCGCTGGAGCGGGTTTGACCGCTCAGGCAGATCAATAAGGCAGACCGACGTAGTTTTCGGCCAGCGCCGTGGAAGCGGCCTTGGAGTGCACGAGGTAATCGAGCTCGGTTTCCTGGATGCGCTGGCCGAACTCCCCCGTCTCGGGGAAGCGATGCAGCATCGTCGTCATCCACCAGGAAAAGCGCACCGCTTTCCACACCCGCGCCAGCGCCTTGGCCGAATAGGCGTCGAGCCCGGCCTCTGACCTGTCGCGGTAGAACTCACGAAGCCCGGCAAAGAGATAGCGCACGTCGCTGGCAGCGAGGTTCAGGCCCTTGGCGCCGGTCGGCGGCACGATATGGGCGGCATCACCGACCAGGAACAGCTTTCCGAAGCGCATCGGCTCGGCCACGAAGGAACGCAGCGGCGCGATCGACTTTTCGAAGGACGGCCCGGTGGTGACCGCGGCCGCAATCTGCGCCGGCAGGCGGCTGCGCAGCTCATCCCAGAAGCGGTCGTCCGACCAGTCCTCGACATGTTCGTCAACTGGAACCTGCACATAATAGCGGCTGCGCTGCGGCGAGCGCATCGAGCAGAGCGCGAAGCCCCGCTCGTGATTGGCATAGACCAGTTCATGGTCGGCCGGCGGCACTTCCGCCAGCACGCCCAACCAGCCGAACGGGTATTGCCGCTCGAACGTCCTCAGCGCGCCGTCCGGCACTGACCTGCGGCTGACGCCGTGATAGCCGTCGCAGCCGGCAATGAAGTCGCAATCGATGCGATGCATCGCGCCATCCTTGTCGTAGGTGACGAAGGGCGACGCGCCGTCGAAATCATGCAACACGACATTCGACGTTTCGAAGACGGTCTGTAGTCCCGCCGCCTCGCGCTTCTGCATCAGATCGAGCGTCACCTCGGTCTGGCCATAGACGGTGACGTGCTTGCCGCCGGTGAGCGCGCTCATGTCGATGCGATGCGCGCGGCCGTCGAAGGCGAGCGAGATGCCTTCATGCGGCAGGCCCTGGGCATGCAGCCTGTCCGCGGCGCCCGCTTCGCCGAGCAGGTCGACCGTGCCCTGTTCGAGCACGCCGGCGCGCACGCGGCCAAGCACATGCTCGCGGCTCGATCGCTCGAGGATGATCGTCTCGATGCCGATGCCGGTGAGCAACTGTCCAAGCAGCAGGCCGGACGGCCCCGAGCCAACGATGACCACCTGCGTGCGCATCAGTGACCAAGGCTCTCGATCTGCGCGGCCAGCTCGGCGGCAAGCCTGAGCGCGGCCGCCGTCGCCACGACCATCTGCGGCAGGATCAGCCACTCCAGCGTCCAGGACGCACCCGAGCGCTCCTGCTCATGCACCAGCGCCTGATGCATGCCGGAGAGTTGGACGGCATTGAAGCGGGCGAGCGCCACCAGCGCTTCGGCCTTCACCGGATTCTGCTTGTGCGGCATGGCCGACGAACCGCCGCCACCGGACAGTTTTATATCGGCGCCCGTCAGCGCCATCAGCGCGACATCCTGCCCGAACTTGCCGAGGCTGCCGGTCACCAGCGACAGCCAACTGGCGAACTCAGCGAGCGCGTCGCGCTGGCTATGCCGTTGCGGCGCATCGGCAAGGCCGAGCTTCGCGGCAAGCGCTGAGCGCACGGCCGTGGCCTTGTCGCCGAGCTTTTCCAGCGTGCCGGCGGCGCCGCCGAACTGCACCACCAACAACCGGCTGGAGAGTTCCCCAAAGCGTTCCTGGTGACGGTCGAGCGGCGCCCTCCAGGAAGCAGTCCGATTGGTCACTGTGATCGGAATCGCCGGCTGCATGCGCGTCATCGCCATGAACTGACGATCTCCGAACTCAAGCTCGAGGCCGGTGATGCGCACAATGTTCTCGCCAAGCAGTAGGCCGATATGGTCGATGGCCTGCCGCAGGCGCAGCACAAGCGAAGTGTCGATAACATCCTGGCTGGTGGCGCCGAAATGCACATAGGCATCGTGCGGCGCGCCGACGGCGGCTTTGATCTGCCGAACCAGTTCCGGCACCACGACGCCATCCCTGGCGACACCGGCGCGCAGCCTCGCCGTGTCCGGCCGGAACGACGCCAGCGCCTTCACGATCGCGGCCGCGGCATCGCGTGGGATGACGCCGTGTTCAGCCTCGGCTTCAGCCAGTACCCGCTCGAAGGTGAGCATCGCATCGATGTCCGCTTCCAGGGAGAAATGCCGCGCCGCCTCCTCG
This sequence comes from Mesorhizobium sp. M2A.F.Ca.ET.043.05.1.1, assembly GCF_003952445.1. NCBI lineage: Bacteria > Pseudomonadati > Pseudomonadota > Alphaproteobacteria > Hyphomicrobiales > Phyllobacteriaceae > Mesorhizobium > Mesorhizobium sp. M2A.F.Ca.ET.043.05.1.1. The sequence continues at coordinate 561,958 of NZ_CP034446.1, read as the reverse complement.
TCGCCGAGCAGGCCGGAGAGCAGCGGATGATCGAAGGGCGAAACGGTCATGGCGGCCACGGTCAGCTGTCGAAGAAGACCGTCTCCTTCTCGCCTTGCAGGTGGACATCGAACACGTAGGTATCGCCCTGGCGCTCGGCGATCAGCGTCGGCACGCGAACGCGATGCTCGATGCGGGCAAGGATCGGGTCCTCGGCATTGGCCTTTTCCTCGTCCGAGAAATAGAGCCGGGTGTGCAGGCCGATATTGATGCCGCGCGCCACGATCCACAGCGTGATATGCGGCGCCATCAGCCGGCCGTCGCGAAACGGCACACGGCCCGGTTTGATTGTCCGGAACAGGCAGATGCCTGTCTCCATGTCGGTCGGCTGCCGGCCCCAGCCCAAAAAGTTCGGGTCGGCCGCGCCGCGCATCTCCGCTGGCGAGTTGTAAAGCCCCTCGGCGTCCGCCTGCCAGATCTCGATCAGCGCGTCCTTGAGCGGCGTGCCGGTGCCGTCGAGCACGCGGATGCGCAGCGCGATGCGCTCGCCCTTGGTCTCGCCGTTGACCATTGTCGAGCCGAGGTCGCTCGCATAGATCCCGCCGATGCCGCAGAAATTCGGCGTCAGCCCGATATGCACATAAGGGCCGGCGGTCTGCGAAGGGCTCTCCTTCAGCCGGTCGAGCGACTGCGCCATCAATTGCCCTCCGGCCTGTTCTCGAACAGCGTCGAGCGGCGCCCGCGCAGCACGATGTCGAACCTGTAGGCGAGCGCGTCCATCGGAATGGTCGACTGCATGTCGAGCCCAGCGATCAGCGCCTCGACAGCTTCCTTGTTGGAAATGCTGCCGACGATCGGGCAACGCCAGATCAGCGGATCGCCCTCGAAATACATTTGCGTGATCAGCCGCTGCGCGAAGCCGTGGCCGAACACGGAAAAATGGATATGCGCCGGCCGCCAGTCATTCGGACCGTTTGGCCACGGATAGGGACCGGGCCTGACCGTGCGAAAGGCATAGCCGCCGTCTTCGCCGGTGATCGTGCGGCCGCAGCCGCCGAAATTCGGATCGAGCGGCGCGAGATAGCCGTCCTTCTTGTGACGGTAACGGCCGCCGGCATTGGCCTGCCAGAATTCGAGCAGCACGCCGGGCACGCCCTTGCCGCGCTCGTCGAGCACGCGTCCATGGACGATGATGCGCTCGCCGATGGCGCTCTCGCCGGGCCTGGCGTAATTGTGGATCAGGTCGTTATCGAGCTCGCCAAGCATCGCGTGCCCGAACACCGGGCCGGTCAGTTCCGAAAGCGTGTTGTCGAAGGACAAAAGCGCTTTCTGCGGCGAGCGCAGCACCGAGCTCTTGTAGTTCAGCGTGAAGGCCGCCGGATGCCACTGGCGGTCGCGCTGGAAGAAGGCGCCGGTTTCCGGCGCGCGGTTTGGGCCGGGCTCAGCCATGGGCGGTCTTGGCTCCGTCCATCTGCGCGAACACCTCCTTGGCGATCTTGAAGGCGCGGTTTGCGGCCGGCACGCCGGCATAGATCGCGACATGCAGGAAGGCCTCGCAGATGTCGTCTCGCGTGGCGCCTGTATTGGCGGTGGCGCGCACATGCATGGCGACTTCCTCGTCATGGCCGAGTGCCGCAAGCAGCGCCAGCGTCACGATCGAGCGCTCGCGCTTCGACCAGCCCGGTCGCGCCCACACGGTTCCCCAGGCGGCTTCGGTGATCAGCTGCTGGAACGGCCGGTCGAAATCCGTGGCGGTATCCTCGGCACGGTCGACGTGGGGATCGCCGAGCACGGCGCGGCGGACCTCGAGACCGGTCCGGTAGCGGTTCTTCGTGACATCATCCATGAGCAGACTTTCCCTCGGGCAACGAGGCGACGAAATCGCGGATCAGACTGACGAGCGCATCGGGCTGCTCGATGCACGGGATGTGCCCGGCATCGCGGATCAGCTCGAAGCGTGCGGCGGGGATCAGTCCGGCCAGCGAGCGGACAAGATCAGGCGGCGTCGAGCCGTCCTGGTCGCCGACGATGCAAAGCGTCGGCACCGCGATACGCCGCGCCGCGTCGGTGAGATCGGCGTCGCGCACCGCCTTGCATGTGCCGATATAGCCGGGCAGCGCCTGCCTGGTCAGCATGTTGCGGCAGCCGGCCAGATCGGCCGCGCGCGAGGCATGAAAATCCGGCGTGAACCACACTTTCATGATGCCGTCGGCGATCACCTCGATGCCGTGGCGCTCGACGGTCGCGATGCGCGTGTTCCAGCTCTCTGCGGTGCCTATTTTGTGCGCTGTGTCGCTGAGGATCAGCGCCTCCACACATTTGGGATGGCGAGTATAGAGGCGCTGCGCGATCAGGCCGCCGACCGACAGGCCGTAGAGCACCACCTTTCCGAAGCCGAAATGATCGATAAGGCCCAGCAGGTCGTCGACATGATCGTCGATCGAGCGCACGCCGCCGCCGATATCCGACAGCCCATGGCCGCGCTTGTCGTAGACGAGCAGCGGCATTTCGCCCGTCAGTTTCGCGACGACGTCGTCCCAGATGCGGAAGTCGGTGCCGAGCGAATTGATGAAGATGATCGGACGCGACGTGCCGGCCGCCTCGATATGGCGATGATGCAGCGTGACGCCGCCTATGCTGACGAATGGCACGATTTCGATCCTCCGAACCCACATTGCACCAGCAATTTGGTTCGGTAAAATGATATTTTGCGGCGTTTCATTAACTCTGAGGTTATCGAACCATGGCCCAAAGCCGGATCCGCTTCCGCCATCTGCAGGCGTTTCTCGAAGTCGCGCGGCAAGGCAGCGTCGCGCGCGCGGCCGACTTCCTGCATGTCAGCGCGCCTGCCGTCACCAAGACCTTGCGTGAGCTGGAAGAAGCGCTCGGCGTCGCCGTGGTCGAGCGCGACGGACGCGGCATCCGTGTCACGCGCCTCGGCGAAATCTTTCTCGGACACGCGGGCTCGGCGATTTCGGCGCTGAAGCGCGGCGTCGATTCCGTGCGCCAGGACGGCGCCCTCAACCGCGACCCGATCCGCATCGGCGCGCTGCCGACCGTGTCGGCGCGGGTGATGCCGCTCGCCATGAACCTGTTCCTCGAGGAAAACACTGGCGCCGCGCTCAAGATCGTCACCGGCGAGAACGCGGTGCTTCTCGAGCAATTGCGCGTCGGCGCGCTCGATCTCGTCGTCGGCCGGCTCGCGGCACCGGAGCACATGACCGGCTTCTTCTTCGAACATCTCTATTCGGAGCAGGTGCTGTTTGTCGTGCGGGCCGGGCATCCGTTGACGGAGCCAGGGACAGACATTTTCGCACGGCTCGATGAGTTCCCCGTCCTGATGCCGACGCGCGAATCCGTCATCCGGCCCTTCGTCGACCGGCTCTTCATCACCAATGGCATGACCGCGCCGGCGACGGAAATCGAAACCGTCTCCGATTCCTTCGGCCGTTCCTTCATGCGCCAGAGCAACGCCGTGTGGATCATCTCGGCCGGCGTCGTCGCCAACGAGATCGCTAGCGGCGCCTTTATCGCCCTGCCGGTGGATACGGAGGAGACCAAAGGGCCGGTGGGCTTGACCATGCGCACTGACACCGCGCCCTCGCCCGCCTTCACCATCCTCTTGCAGACGATCCGTGAGGCCGCGCGGCACCACGCCTGACGATCGGCCTTGGCAGTTCGAACTCTACTAACCCAGGGGTTAATAAAACACCGTAAAATATCATTTTACCGAACCAAACCGCTAGTGCAATGTCACCTCGGAGGATCGAAAGCCGTACTGTCCGGAGGCAAGCGGAAACCCGTTTTGCCGTCGTGTCGAACGGCCATTGAGGGAGGAGCAGATGTCTCGCATTATCGGCAGCAAACCCATTCTATCGGGCATTTCACGGCGCCAGTTCATCGCCACGTCGGTGGCCGGCGGCGCGGCACTGGCATTCGGCCGCGGCAAGGCCTTCGCGCAAAGTGCCGACACGCTCAAGGTCGGATTCGTCAGTCCGCGCACCGGCCCGCTCGCCGGCTTTGGCGAGACCGACGGCTACGTGCTCGACCTCGCCCGCAAGGCTCTCGCCAATGGCATCGAGCTCGGCGGCAAGAAACACAGCGTCGAGATCCTCGACCAGGACACCCAGTCCGACCCGTCCCGCGCCGGCCAGTTGGCAAAAGACCTGATCAACAACCAGGCCATCGACCTGATGCTCGCCGTCTCCACGCCGGAGGTCATCAATCCGGTGGCGGATGCCTGCGAAGCCGCCGGCGTGCCCTGCCTCTCCACCGTCATGCCGTGGGAGGCCTGGTATTTCGGCCGCGGCGCCAAGCCGGGCGCGCCCTCGCCTTTCAAATGGACCTATCATTTCGGCTTCGGCGTCGGCGAATTCTTCAAGACCTACATTTCGCAGTGGAACCTGATCGAGACCAACAGGAAGGTTGGCGTCATGTATCCGAACGACGCCGACGGTAACGCCATCCGCGCCAACCTCGCGCCACTGCTGGCCAAGCAGGGTTTCACGATCGTCGATCCCGGCGCCTACGAGACCGGCACCACCGACTATTCCTCGCAGATCGCGCTGTTCAAGCAGGAAGGCGTCGAGATCTTCAACTCCTTCCCGATCCCGCCCGATTTCGCCGCCTTTTGGCGCCAGGCCGCGCAGCAGGGGCTGACAAGGCAGATCAAGATCGCCCAGGTCGCCAAGACCGGCCTGTTCCCCTCCGACATCGAGGCGCTCGGCGATCTCGGCACGAAGATTTCCAGCGCCGCCTATTGGCACAAGGCCTTCCCCTACAAATCGCCGCTGACCGGCGTCTCGGGAACGGAACTGGCCGATGGCTACGAGGCGACAAGCGGCAAGCAATGGACGCAGCAACTCGGCGCCTCGATGTCGCTGCTCGACGCCGGCTTCGAAGCCCTGAAGGCGAGTTCCAACGCCAAGGACAAGGCGGCGGTGGCCAAGGCGCTGAGCACGCTGAAGGCCGAGACCATGATCGGCAAGGTCGACTTCACCAGCGGCCCGGTCGCCAATGTCTCGCCCGGTCCGATCATCGGCACGCAATGGGTCGCCGCCAAGGAAGGCTCGAAATTCCCGCTCGACTATGTCGTCACCGAGAACGCCACCGATCCGAAGGTGCCGGTCGGGGCCAAGCTCCAGCCGTATAACGGCTGATTAAGTCGAGGACCGCATCGTGAACGCCACGCCCAATGGTGCGATCCTCAGCGCCGCCGGCATCCACAAGCGCTTCGGCGCGCTTGTGGTGCTGGACGACATCGACTTCGCCATGGGCGCCGAAGAGGCAGTGGGCATCGTAGGGCCGAACGGCGCCGGCAAGACGACGCTGCTCAGCGTGCTCTCCGGCGCCTATCCACCAAGCGCCGGAACCATTGCCTTCAAGGGCGACGACGTGACGGTGCTGCCGGCGACGCAGCGCTGCCGGCTGGGCCTCGTCCGCACGCACCAGGTGCCAAAACCCTTCGGCGGCATGACCGCTTTCGAGAATGTCTTCGTCGCCGCTTCGCATGGCGCCGGCCTCGGCCGCGACGAGGCCTATGAGGAAGCGCTCGGCTCGCTGAAGCTCTGCGGCATGCTGGGCGTCGCCAACCGGCGCGCCGAGACGCTCGGCCTGCTCGACCGCAAGCGGCTGGAGCTGGCGCGCGCGCTGGCGGCGAAGCCGACGCTGCTTCTGCTCGACGAGATCGGTGGCGGCCTGACCGATGGCGAGGCCGGCGAGCTCGTCGAGACCATCCGCGAGTTGCGCCGCCGCAAGATCGGCATTGTCTGGATCGAGCACATCGTCCACATCCTGCTGCAGGTGGCCGAGCGGCTGATCTGCATGGATGCGGGAAAGATCATCGCCGACGGCGAGCCGCAGGCGGTGATGGCCGACCCGCAGGTGATCAGCGCCTATCTCGGCGGAGGCCCGAAATGAGCCTGCTGTCGGTCGAGGATCTGGTCGTCCGCCACGGCCTGCTGCAGGCGGTGCGCGGCGTCACCTTCGGCATCGAGCGCGGCGAGACGCTGGCGCTGGTCGGCGCCAACGGCGCCGGTAAGACGACATTGTTGAGGGCCATTGCCGGCGCGCATCAGGCAGCTTCGGGCCGCGTGGGCTTCGACGGCGCCGACCTCTCCGGTGTGCCTTCGCATGAGCGCGTCCGCAAGGGCATCGCGCTGGTGCCCGAAGGCCGGCGACTGTTCGTTCAGATGACGGTCGAGGAAAACCTCCTGCTCGGCCGCGCCGGCGGCCGTCCGGGCGACTGGAGCGTCGACAAGGTGCTCGACACCTTCCCCAATCTCAAGCCGCGCCGTCACGCCAAGGCGGGTCATCTCTCCGGCGGTGAGCAGCAGGCGACGGCAATCGGCCGCGCGCTGATGAGCAATCCCGACCTGCTGCTGCTCGACGAGGTCTCGCTCGGCCTGTCGCCGCTGGTCGTCGACCGCGTCTATGCTTCGCTGCAGGAGCTGATCAGCTCCGGAACGACGATCATCCTTGTCGAGCAGGACCTCAACCGCGCGCTCTCCGTGTCCAACAAAGTCATCTGCATGCTGGAGGGCCGGATCGTGCTTGCCGGCGACAGCAAGAGCGTTTCGCGCGACGAGGTGACCAAGGCCTATTTCGGCCTGCACCGAAAAGCCGCTGGGGGCGTGCCGGCATGAGCAACCAGATCGTCCAGGGCATTCTGCTCGGCGGCTATTACGCGCTGATCGCCTGCGGCCTCTCCTTCATGTTCTCGGTGATGCGCATCATCAACCTGGCGCATGGCAGCCTTGCCGTGCTGTCGGCCTTCGCGCTGTGGCGGCTTGCCTCGCGCTTCCACATCCCGCCCTTCTACGGCCTCGCCATCGTGTTGCCGCTAATGGCGGTGATTGGTTGGGCCTTGCAGCGCTTCCTGCTTGAGCGCAGCGCGCGGGGCGGCGCGCTCTTACCGATCCTCACCACCTTCGGCCTGGCCATCGTCATCGACAATGTGCTGTTCGAGCAGTTCGGCGCCGACACGCGCTCGCTGGCGCCCTTCATCGGCAGCCTGTCCTACGATTCCTGGGAATGGCCGGGCGGCATCTATGTCGGCAAGCTCGCGGTGATCATCTTCGCCACCGCCGTCGTCCTGCTCAGCGGGCTGCAGCTCTTTCTCACCCGCACCGGCCTCGGCCGCTCGATCCGCGCGACCTCGGAAGACGCTGATACCGCCGGCCTTGTCGGTGTCGATGCACGCCGCGCCATGGCGATAGCCGCCGCCATAGCCATGGTCACGGTCGGCGTGGCCGGCGCCTTCCTCGGCATGCGGGCCACCTTCGATCCCTACGCCGGCGCGACGCAGCTTCTGTTCGCATTCGAGGCGGCCGTCATCGGCGGCGCCGGTTCGCTCTGGGGTACGCTGGTCGGCGGCATCGTGCTGGCGCTCGCCCAGACGCTCGGCGCCAAGATACACCCGCAAGGCTTTCTCATCGGCGGCCATTCCGCCTTCCTGATCGTTCTGTTCATCCGGCTTTACACCTCCGGCCTTGGCCTGCGCGGCTTGCTGCGGTTCTCGACGGGGAAGGTGTCATGAGCGCCGCCTCCCCCATCATCGAGCGCGGCACCGCCGCCTCGCGCATCGCTGGCGTCGGTGTCGTCTCCATCATCCTGCTTTTAGCCATCGCGCCGCAGTTCCTTTCGGCAGGTGCCGTCGACCGCATGACCGCGCTGTTTATCTATGTGATCCTCGCCGCAATGTGGAACGCTCTTGCCGGCTTCGGCGGACTGGTGTCGGTCGGCCAGCAGGTGTTCTTCGGCCTCGGCGCCTATTTCGCCATCCGCCTCGCCAATGCCGGGCTCAATCCGTTCGTCTCGCTGTTCGTTTCGGCAGTCATCGTCGGCGCCCTGTCCTGGCCGGTCTCGCTGTTCATGCTGAGTTTGAGGAACGGCGAGTTTGCCATCGGCATGTGGGTGATCGCGGCACTCACCCATCTGCTCGTCAACCTCGACCGGCTGATCCAGGGCGAGACCGGCACGTCGCTGATCTCGCTCAACGTCTACGATGCACCGACGCGCAGGCTGGCCATCTACTGGCTGGCGCTGGCCTCGATGGGGGCGCTGCTCGCCATCGTGTTCGGCGTGCTGCGCGGCAGCACGGGCGCCGCCATCCGCGCCATTCGCGACAATGAGGACGCGGCAGCGTCCATCGGCGTGCGCGTCACCGGCACCAAGCGGCTGCTCTTCGTGCTCGCCGCCTTCGGCATCGGCGTCGCCGGCGCGCTGTGGCTGGCGACCGCGATCACCTTCCAGCCGAAAACCTATTTCAGCGTGCAGTGGACTGCCTACATGATTTTCATGGTGCTGGTCGGTGGCATCGGCACCTTCGAGGGCGCCATCCTCGGCGCGCTGCTGTTCTTTATCATCGAGACGTGGTTCGGCGGCACCGGCGTCTGGTACCTGATCGGGCTCGGCGCCACGGCGCTGATCTTCTCGCTGCTCCTGCCGCGCGGTCTGTGGGGCACGCTCGAAGAACGCTTCGGCTGGCGCCTGTTGTCGGTCGGCTACCGCGTCAGGCTTCCTGTCAACGCAAGCGACACGACCGGTGGGACTCCATCGCCGGCACAGGTAACGACATCTCGGGAGAAAGCGTGAGCATGCTGTTCGGCAAGACGATCCTCATCACCGGCGTCGCCTCGGGCATCGGCGCCCGCACGGCGGAACTGGCGGGCCAACTTGGCGCCGATGTGATCGGCGTCGACATGCGCGAGCCGGCCGATCATCAGGGCATCTTCGTCAAGGCCGACATCTCGTCCAAAGCCGGCGTCGACGATCTTGTCAGGCAACTGCCGCAGCGTCTGGATGCGCTGTGCAACGTCGCCGGCCTCTCCGGCAACACCGGCGCCGTGCCGACGCTCGCCGTCAACTTCTACGGCCTGCGCGCGCTCTCGGAGGCGCTGGCGCCGAAACTTCGCGAGGGCGGCGCCATCGTCAACGTCGCCTCGATCGCCGGCTTCGGCTGGCGCGCCAATCTGAACCGCGCCGCCTCTATGGTCAGCGTCGAAGGTTTTCCCGATGTCGCGAGGGTGATTGCCCAGCACGCGGTCAAGAACGAGGAAGGCTATCCGGTCTCGAAGGAGCTTTTGCTCCTGTGGACCTTCCGCGCCGCGCATCAGGAGCTGTTCAAGAGCCGTGGCATCCGCGTCAACGCGGTGAGCCCGGGCCCGGTGGAGACGCCGATCCTCAAACAGTTCCGCGGCGTGCTGGGCGACGCGAAGGTCGACAGCGACATCGCCCGGGTTGGCCGAGCCGGCACATCGGGCGACATCGCGCCGGTTGTGCTGTTCCTGTGCTCGAACGGCGCGCGTTGGATCAACGGCGCCAACGTGCCCGTCGACGGCGGCCTGGAGGCGTCGATCAACGCGGAAGTGCTTGGCTTCTAATTTTGCAACGCTCCACGGCAGCGAGGGAGAAACCCATGGACATCGGACTTCTGATTGACGGCGACGAAAAGGCAGCGACCGGCAAGGCCTCCTACGAACGCCTGGATCCCTTCACCGGCAAGCTGGCGACACGCGCCGCGGCCGCGAGCATCGCCGACGCCAACGCCGCAGTCGATGCTGCAGCCGCTGCTTTCGACACGTGGTCGAAAACTGGCCCCGGTGAACGCCGTGCGCTGCTCTTGAAGGCAGCCGATGTGATGGCTTCGAAGGGTGGCGAGTTCACGCAGCTGATGATGGAAGAGACCGGCGCCACCGGACCCTGGGCCGGCTTCAACGTCATGCTGGCCTCCACCATGCTGCGCGAGGCAGCCGCGATGACGACGCAGATTTCCGGCGAGGTCATTCCCTCCGACAAGCCAGGCACGCTGGCCATGGCGATCCGCCAGCCGGCCGGCGTCTGCCTCGGTATCGCACCGTGGAACGCGCCGGTCATCCTCGGCACGCGTGCGCTCGCAATGCCGCTCGCCTGCGGCAACACCGTGGTGCTGAAGGCCTCCGAAATGTGCCCGGGTACGCATCGCCTGATCGGCCAGGTGCTGGTCGAGGCCGGCCTGCCCAAAGGCGTCGTCAATGTCGTCACCAACGACCCGAAGGACGCGGCGGCAATCGTCGAGGCGCTGATCGCGCACCCGGCGGTGAAGCGCGTCAATTTCACCGGCTCGACCAAGGTCGGCCGCATCATCGCCGAGCTCTCTGGACGGCACCTCAAGCCGGCGCTGCTCGAGCTCGGCGGCAAGGCGCCGCTCGTCGTGCTTGGCGATGCCGACATCGACGCGGCGGTCAACGCGGCGACCTTCGGCGCCTTCATGCATCAGGGCCAGATTTGCATGTCGACAGAGCGCTTGATCGTCGACGAGAAGATCGCCGACGAATTCGTCGCCAAGCTCGCCGCGCGCGCCTCGAAACTTCCGGCCGGCGACCCACGCGGCCATGTCGTGTTGGGCTCCCTCATCAGCAGCCAGGCGGCGGACAAGATGGAGGAGCTGATCGCCGATGCGACCGCGAAGGGCGCGACGCTTGCCGCTGGCGGCAACCGAACGGGAACGGTCGTGGAAGCCACGCTCCTCGATCACGTGACTCCCGCCATGCGCGTCTATGCGGAAGAATCCTTTGGCCCGGTGAAGCCGGTCATTCGCGTCAAAGGCGAAGACGAGGCTGTGCGCGTCGCCAACGACACCGAATACGGCCTGTCCTCCGCCGTTTTCAGCCGCGACATACGCCGCGCCATGGCGGTTGCCGCGCGCATCCAGGCCGGCATTTGCCACATCAACGGCCCGACCGTCGGCGACGAGGCGCAGATGCCGTTCGGCGGCGTCAAGGGTTCGGGCTATGGCCGTTTCGGCGGCAAAGCCTCCATCGCCGAGTTCACCGACCTGCGCTGGGTGACGATCGAGGATCCGGGCCAGCACTACCCGTTCTGATCGGCCGCTTCTTCCTTCTCCCCCTGTGGGAGAAGGTGGATCGGCGCGATAGCGCCGAGACGGATGAGGGGTGTTCCAGCGGAGTGAGACGCTGGCTTTCCCTGGAACACCCCCTTATCCGACCTCGCTTCGCGAGGCCACCTTCCCCCACAAGGGGGGAGGAAGAACCCTCACCCCAGCGTGAGCCCCGCCTTCCTTGCTTCCTCGCGCAGGAACGGCAGGCCGACCTCGATCACGTCCCGCGGGTCTTCCGCCACCGGGCGCCATACGGCGAGGCCGCCGGCGATGTCGACATCGACATGGTTCATGCTTTCGAGCGTGATCGCCCCCTGATAGCCGATGTCGGCGATCGCCTTCATGCAGGCCGCCCAGTTCAGCATGCCGCGCCCCGGCACGCCGCGATTGGCTTCCGACACATGCACATAGCCGAGATAGGGCGCCGCCGCCTCGAAGCCGGAAGCAAAGCTCTCTTCCTCGATATGCATGTGGTAGGTGTCGAGATGGATGAAGATGTTCTCCGCGCCGACGCGCTCGATGATGCGCGCCGCGTCGGCGCCGCGGTTGATCAGATGTGTCTCATAGCGGTTGCAGGGCTCGATGCCGAGCTTCAGGCTGCGCGACTTCGCCAACTTCGCCGCGCGTTCGAGGAAACGGCACATGCCGTCGATCTCGCGCTGTGTCGGCGCCCGCCCGGTGGTCTTGCCGATCGTGCCGTAGGTGACACCGCCCAGCGCCTCGGCGCCCACCTCGTTGCAGACCTTGAAGGCCGGCTGCAGGAAATCGAGCGCCTCGTCCGGCCGCTCGACGACGTCGAGCGCGCGCGGCAGGCCGAGCGACGGGATCAGCTGGACGCCATAGTGATTGGCAAAGCTGCGCGTGCGCTTGGTGTCGATCTCCTCGGGACGCAGCAGCGGGATCTCCATCAACCCGATGCCGAGCTCCTTCAGCCGGTCCATCTGCGGCTCGATGCGCGCGAGGTCCCAGACCGGCGCGATGGCGAAAGTGTGCAGTCCGAACGTGTTCATGTCAGCCTCGTTGTTCATGCGCCGCCGCGGCGGCAATGTCGCCGCCGCCGACGATGCGGCTGACGACTTCGTTCATATTGGTGTTGGCGGTGACAAGATCGGCATCCGCCCGCCCATGGCGCAACACCACGATGCGGTCGGTGACCGACAGCACGTCGTTCAGCCGGTGCGAGATCAGGATGACGGCGATGCCTTCAGACTTCAGCCGCCGGATGAGGTCGAGCACGCTCTGCACCTCGCGCACGGCAAGTGCGGCCGTCGGCTCGTCCATGATGACGAGCTTGGGGTTGAAGGTGAGCGCCCGTGCGATCGCCACCGTCTGCTGCTGGCCGCCCGAGAACGAGCCGACCGACCGGTTGATCGACGGCAGATGCGCGCCGAGCCGCTCGATCATCTTGGACGCCTGGCGATCCATCTCGCCTTTGTCGACGAAGCCGGGGAACAGGCCGAACAGCCGTTTCGTCGGCTCGCGCCCAAGGAAGATGTTCGACGCCACGTCCTGCTGCTTGGCCAGCGAAAGATCCTGGTAGATCATCTCGATGCCGAGTTGGCGGCGCTGTCCAGGGTCGAGGGCAAGAATGTCCTTGCCGTCGAATTCGATCGAGCCCGCGTCGGCGCGGTAGATGCCGGTGATAGTCTTCATCAGCGTCGATTTGCCGGCGCCATTGTCCCCGACCAGCCCGACCACCTCGCCGGCCGCGACGGACAGATCGACGCCATGCAGCACGTCGACCGCGCCAAAACTCTTGCGGATGCCGCGAAGCGAAAGCAGGGTCATACGCGCGACTCCTTCCGCACCTGGTACTGGTCGATGAACACGGCGAGGATCAGCACGGCACCGATCGCCATCTGCTGGTAGTAGGATTGCACCGCAAGCAGCGTCAGCCCGTTCTGCAGCACGCCCATGATCAGCGCGCCGATCATCGTGCCGAGGATCGAGGCGCGGCCGCCAAAAAGGTTGGTGCCGCCGATGATCGCCGCCGTGATCGCGGTGAGCTCGTAGTTGATGCCGGCGGTCGGGTCGCCTGCATTGACGCGCGCGGTGAAGAGCAGGCCCGCGAGCCCGGCAAGCGCGCCGGAGAGCGTGTAGATGATCCGGCGGTGATGCTCTACGCGGATGCCCGCGGCACGCGCCGCCCCTTCACTGTCGCCCAGCGCCAGCGTGTGGCGGCCGAAGCGCGTATAGGCAAGCACCGCATGCGCTACGATCGCCGTCAGCACGAAGATGATCACCGGCATCGGAATGCCGAAGGGCCGCCCCTGGCCGATATAGACGATCTCGGGCGGCAGGCCGTAGATCGCCCTGCCCTGCGAGATGACCAGCGCCAGCCCGCGTGCCAGGCCCAGCATGCCGAGCGTGACGATGAAGGCCGGCACGAAGGCGCGGGTGACCAGCTGCCCGTTGATGTGACCGGCGATGGCGCCAGCCAGGATGCAGGCGATTACCGCGAGCACCGACGGCCAGCCGAGATTGACAGCCACGAAGGCGCCGGCGACCCCGGCAAGTCCCATCACCGAGCCGAGCGACAGGTCGAGCCCGCCGGAGCCGATGACGAATGTGGCGGCGATCGCCAGCACGCCGATCGTCGAGGTCGCGAGCAGGATGTTGAGGAAATTGCTGAGCGACAGGAAATAGGGCGACAACAGCGCCATCGCCGTGCTCAGCGCCAGAAGCACCACCAGCGACTCCAGCCTGATGTGGAGCCTTTCAACGGATGCGCGCTGCACCCGAGCCCAGAAACCGGGCTGTTCAGAAGCCATGTCTTTGCACCCTTCGGGTAGGGGAGTAAGGCAGTAGGGCAGCAGGGCAGTAGGGAGTAGAGGAGCCAAGCCTGAGAAGCGCAACTTTTACCTTCCCTTACCGCCCTACTCCCTTACTGCCCTATTCCCTTCCTCCATCCTACTTCACATATTGCAGCATCGGCTCCTTGCCGGCGTCGATCACGTCCTTGGTCAGCACCAAAGTCGGCACCGCGATGCTGTCCTCGACCTTCTCGCCGGCGAGCGCCTTCTTGACGTTCTCGACCGCCTGCTTGCCGACCAGATAGGGAAGCTGCGCCACCGAGGCGTTGAGGCGGCCTTCCTTGATCGACTTCACGGCATCGACATTGCCGTCGACGCCGATGATCGTCACCTGCGGGCCCTTGCCGGCCGCGTAGACCGACTCCACCGCGCCGAGCGCCATGCCGTCATTGGCGCAGAAGATGGCGACGAGGTCGGGATGCGCAGTCAGCGTGTCGGTGGCGATCGAGGCGGCCTTGCCGCGGTCCCAGTCGCCAGGCAACGAGGCAACGATCTCGAGGCCAGGCGCCAGTTCCTTCAGCTTGTCGGCAAAGCCCTTGGCGCGCTTCTCGCCTGTGATGTTGCCGGAGAGGCCCTCTATGACCAGCACCGGACCCTTGGCGTCCTTGCCGAGCTTGTTGGCCAGATACTCCGCGCCCTGCGCACCGGCGGCGATGTTGTCGGAGCCGATATGGAAGGTCACCTTGACGCCTTCCTTGTCGAGCACCGCCTGGTCGAGATTGTTGTCGAGGTCAACGATCTTGATGCCGGCATCCTGCGCCGATTTAAGGCAAGGCAGGAGGTTGGTCGAGTTGATGGCGGCGGTGATCATCGCCACCGGCTTGCGCTCGAGCATGGTGTTGCAGAGGTTAAGCTGTGGCTCGGCCGCTTGGTCGCTTTCGGCCGCCTGTTCGAAGATCTTCACGCCAGCGCCCTTGGCGCCGTCCTCAACGCCCTGCGCCATCGCGCCCCAGAACGGATTGGCCAGCGTCTTCATCAGCACGCCATATTCTCCGTCCTCGGCCTTGGCAGCGCCCACGGCACAGAACGCAAGCGCCACGCCCACAGCAAGTGTAAATCGATTTATCTTCAAGAAATGCGATGTCATTCGATCCTCCGTTCGATCTTTGGCGCCGGATGCCTTGGCCAGGGCCAGCGCATGTTTCCGTTCACGACAATGGGGGCTATTGTCGGTCTCCTCCCCCGGAATGCGGGCCGCTGCCTGGCGAGCCAACGGATTCCCGCTCCAACACCTGGCAGGGTTCGAGCCGCGCCGTGGGTGGCCCCACCGCGCCTTCGACCCTGCGAAACAAAAGGTTCATCGCCTCGCTGGCGATCTGGCGGACCGGCTGCACCACGGCGGCGATCGCCGGCCATGTCACCTGCATCCATTCGGCGTCGTCGAAGCCGACCAGTGAGATATCGTTCGGGCAATGCCAGCCGCGCCGGCGGAATTCGGACAGCGCCACAAGCGTGCCCTTGAGCAGCAGCGAATAGACGGCGGTCGGCCGTTCGCCCCGACCGAAATAATCGCGCAGCGACGATCGCAACGGCTCGACACTGACTTCCGAGGTTATCACATCGATGCGGATGGACGGGTCGAGCGCCAGCGCCTGGGTGCGAAAACCGTCCAGGCGAGCGCGCACGGTTGCCGCGCCTTCGGCGAGACCGATGATCAGGATGTGCTTGTGGCCCTTGCCCACCAGCATCCGCGCAACCTCGGCGCTGGCGGCGGCGCTGTCGGCCGAAACGGTATCGAAAGCGTCGTCGGACAAGACGCGGTCGATCAGCACGCCGGTCATGCCGTTGGCTTTCATGAAGGCGGCCGCCGGCCCGTGCTCGTTGCGCACCGGCGCCAGCACCACGCCGGCAACGCGCCAGTCATGCATGCGGGCCAGGATCTCCTTCTCGCGCGCTTCCGATTCACGGCTCGATGCGGCGACCAGCGTGTAGCCGCGCTGCTCGGCAAGGCCCTCAAGTTCGGTGACCATCTGGCCGAAGAACTCGCTTTCAAACTCGGGCATGATGGCGCCGATGATGCGGCGCTTGGCCCTGCGCATGTCGGAAGCTAGTGGATCGACGCGATAGGCCAGACGCTCGACGGCATCGAGGACGCGTTGGGCATTTTCCGGCTTCACCGTGGTGACGCCGGCCAGCACCTTGGAAACGGTGGCCGCGGACACGCCGGCATGGCTTGCCACGTCGTGGATCGACGGACGCCTCTGCTGGGTTTCCCGTTGCGCCATTGACCTCCTCCCGAGGGCAGGCAGCCGATTTTCGGCCTCGCTATTCTAATCGATAAATCGATTTTTCGTTCTTGTAAATCGTTTCATCGTGCGTAAGACTCCAAGATGTGATTGACGCGATCCAATCGTGTCCCGGGAGGAAAATCATGTCCGACAAGACCTTGCCGCTGGTGATCAGCGCGCCCGAACCGCGCACGCTAGACCTTATCTTCACGCCGCCGCAACTGACGCGCCTGCGCAGCCATTATCGCATTGTCGAGACCACGCCGGAAGGCGTTTCCGCCCTACCCGCCGAGACGCTGACCGAGGCGCGTTACATCATCGGCCAGCCGCCGATTTCAGCAGAGACGCTGGAAAAATTGAAGGCGCTGCGCTGCATCTTCAATGTCGAGACCAACCTCCTCAACAACATGCCCTATGAGACGCTGTTCGCGCGCGGCATCCATGTCGTCACCACGGGCCTGGTCTTTGCCGAACCGGTGGCCGAGCTCGGCCTCGCCATGGCGCTCAATCTCGCGCGCAACATCGTCGACGCCGATCTCGCCTTCCGCCAGGGCAAGGAATTGTGGGGCGGCGACGGCAACCAGACCGCGCGGCTTCTCTCCGGCGCCGATGTCGGCATCATCGGCTTCGGCGATCTCGGCCGTGCGCTCCACCGCCTGCTGACCGGCTTCCGCACCCGCACGAAGGTCTATGATCCGTGGCTGCCGCCGTCTATCCTGGTCGACAATGGTGTCGAGCCGGCCTCGCTGGAGGAGGTGCTGTCGCAAAGCGATTTCGTCTTCGTCGTCGCTTCCGTCACCAGCGAGAACCAGGGTTTTCTCGGCGCCGACTCTTTTGCCAAAATGCGCAAGGGCGCTGCCTTCATCCTGCTCAGCCGCGCCGGCGTCGTCGATTTCCAGGCCTTGATGCAAGCGGTGAAGAGCGGCCACATCGTCGCCGCAAGCGACGTCTTCCCGGAAGAGCCGCTGCCCAAGGACCATCCCGTCCGCACCCTCCCCGGCTTCCTGCGTTCCGCGCATCGCGCCGGCGCCCTCGACATCGCCTTCAAGCGCATGGGTGACATGGTGCTGGAGGACATGAACCTCGTCGATCGCGGCCTGCCGCCGCTGCGCTCCAAGCGTGCGGAGCGTGAGACGGTGTCGAGGATGCGTTCGAAGCCGGTCGACAGGAACTGACGTGGCTCGACGCACTGACCAGCCAGCACGCGCGTGTTCGGAACCGGCTTGATCGCTCGCTTCCGCCGGCCCGAACTGTGAGCAATCTCGATTTCGCCGCGGTTGCCGGGTCGGTGCGGCAGCTGGCGCCCCAGTAAATCACCCCTCTTTCGATTGCGGTCTCCGACAATCCGACGTGATCGTTGACAAGGCATCATTTCACCAATAAGTTCGGTGACAGAACGAATTAATCGAGGCGTATGTGAGCGACCTGCCGCGTATTTCCCGCCAGTTCTCCCAGCGCTCCGTCATGGAGGCGATTGTCCAGGGCGGGCCGATCTCGCGGGCCTCGATCTCGAAGCTCACCGGCCTGTCGAAGCAGACGATCTCCGAGATCGTGCGCGGGCTCGAGCAGGAAGGCTGGGTGCAGGAGACCGGCCGCACCAGCGGCCATGTCGGCCGCACCGCCGTCACCTACGAGCTCGTCCACGACGCCGCCTACATCATCGCCGTCGACCTGGGCGGCACCAAGGTGCGGGTGGCGCTGACCGACCTCGCCTGCCAGATCTTCGCCGAGGCGGCGACGCCGACCGATCCGCGCGGCGGTCAGTTCGTCATCGACCAGATCGCGGCGCTTGCCTTTCAGGCCGCCGCCCGCGAGCGCATTCCGCGCAAGAAGATCCGCCTTGCCGTCATCGGCGCTCCGGGCGCGCCCGACCCAGCGACCGGGCGCATCCTGCTTGCGCCCAACATTGCCGGCTTCGACGCCATGAATGTCCTCGACGCCTTCGAAAAGGTGCTCGGCGTCGCGGTGATGATCGAAAACGACGTCAATCTCGCCGTGCTCGGCGAGAATTGGCTTGGCCAGGGCCAGGGCATCGACAATCTCGCTTATATCGCGCTTGGCACCGGCGTCGGCAGCGGCCTGATGCTGGGCGGGCATCTGGTGCGCGGCGCCACCCATGCCGCGGGCGAGATCGGCTTCATGCCGATCGGCGCCGATCCGTTCGCGGCTGAATCGCTGCGCACCGGCGCTTTCGAGCGAGCGGTGGCGACGCACGCGATGACCGAACGCTACAGGTCCCTGACCGGCGCCCAGGTCACGGTTCCGGCGATCTTCGAGAATGCGGCTGCAGGCAACAAGGCAGCGCTTGCCGTGCTCGACGAGACGGCGCGGTATCTGGCGCAAGGCATTGCGGCGATCGCCGCCGTCGCCAATCCCGAGAAGGTCATACTGGGAGGTTCGATCGGCCTCAGGCCGGAGATCCTCTCGCGCGTCAAGGACCTGATGCCGCTGTGCTTCCCCTATCCCGTCACCGTCGAGGCCGGCGAGTTGGGCGCGCGCGCCGCGCTGATCGGCGCGGCCGCCATCGGTCTCGGCCAGCTGCACAACACGCTGTTCGGCGTCGACGCGCCGGACGGCCGCATTTCCCTTCCCACCGCCCAGGCGGCTGCCTTGAAGGAGGTCGTGCTGTGACCGCAGATATCGTGACCAGGCTGCGAGCCGCTCTCGATCCCGACCAGGCCCTGGCGCTGTTCAGGGGCGCGATCGGCTGCGAAAGCATCACCGGTAACGAGGCGAATTTCGTCGGCTTCCTTGAGGCGAAAATGCGCGAGCTGGGGCTGAACGGCTTGAGCCGGGCGGATTTCCTGCCGGGCAGGCCGAACATCTGGGGCGAACGAAAGGGCGCCGGCAATGGCAAGCGCCTGCTCTTCATCGGCCACACCGATACCGTTCATGTCGACGGCTGGCGCGAGCATTGGTCCGGCACCGAGCGCGAGGACCCGTTCGGCGCGCCCGTCATCGATGGGGCTGTGTGGGGCCGCGGCTCCGGCGACCTCAAGGCCGGCATCACCGCTTCGCTGGCGGCGCTCTCGCTGCTCGACAAGGCCGGCATCCGCCTCAAGGGCGATGTGGCCTTCGCTTTCGTCGGCGACGAGGAGAGCGGCCAGCCCGGCACTGGCGTCTCCGCCGGCATCAAGCATTTCGTCGGCCGCATCGAGGCGGGTGAAGTTACTGCGCCCGACTTTACCGTCTATGTCGAGCCGACGCAGCTTGCCGTCTACGCCGCGCAGATCGGCTTCTTCATCACCGACATCACGATCACCGGCAAATCGGCCTATTTTGGCGTGCCCGAGCTCGGCAAGGATGCGTTGCGCGCCGCCCATGCCGCCATGACGGCGCTGTGGGAGCACTCGGATCAGGTGGCCGCCCGGGCCGAGCACAAGCTCACCGGGCGCGGCTTCCTGCTGATCACCGGCCTCACCGGCGGCGGCTATATCGCCGTGCCCGAGCGATGCACGCTGTCGCTGATCCGCAAGCTCCTGCCGGGCGAATCCCTCGACACGGCCGCCGCCGAGATCGAGGCCGCGGTGCGCGGCGCCATCACTGATCCCGAGATCGCCGTGGAGTTCGCCTATCCGGCCGGACGCGATCACAGGCTGGGCGGCACCGCCGCCGAGATCGACGAGGCCCGCGCCGAAGTCGCCATGCTTTCGCAATCGATGGCAGGCGCCATGGGCGGCCGCGGCGTGATCGAGGGTGCGCCCTTCTGGTCGGAATCGTCCTTCTTCGTCAACCGGTTGGGCATTCCTGCCGTCTATTGCGCGCCGGGCGACATCCGCAATTGCCACACTTTCGGAGAGCACGTCGATGTCGAGGAATACCTCGCCGGCATCGTCGGCTTCGCAGCCTTCATGGCCCGCTATTGCGGCGTGGCCGATTGAACGACCAACGAAGCAGAGAATGGGAGACTGAAAACATGCTGATGAAGAAATGGATTGCCGCCTTGGCCGGCGGATTGATGCTCGCCGCCGGCGCGGCTCACGCGCAGACGGTCGGTCCGCAGGGCGAGACCGCCACCCCGAGTTCCAGCCTGACGCTGAGCGACGCCGACATCGCGGCGCTGAAGGACAAGGGCTACAAGGCTGCCCTTCTGTGGCACACCTCTTCCGACTTCACCAATGCTGTGACCGCCGGCGCCACCGACGAGTTCGCCCGCGCCGGCATCTCGATCGCGGTCAAGACCGACGCGCAGTTCGACGCCGCCCGCCAGCGCAGCGACATCGAGACCGCTTTGGCCGCCAAGCCGAATGTCATCCTGGCGCTGCCGCTCGACCCGGTCACCTCCGCCGAAGCCTTCCGGCAGGCGGTCAAGGACGGCGTCAAGCTGGTGTTCCTGTCGAACCTGCCCAAGGACTACAAGCAAGGCACCGACTATGCCTCGATCGTCACCGACGACCTCTACCAGATGGGCAAGCAGGCGGCCGACGCCATGGCCAAGGCCATCGGTGGCAAGGGCAAGGTCGGCTACATCTTCCACGATGCCAACTATTACGTCACCAACCAGCGCGACCAGTCCTTCAAGAAAACCATCGAGAAGGACTATCCCGACATCAAGATCGTCGCCGAACAGGGCATCTCCGACCCGGCCCGGGCCGAGGAACTGGCGAATGCCATGCTGCTGCAGCATCCCGATCTCGACGGCATCTACGTGACCTGGGCCGAGCCGGCCGACGGCGTGCTTTCGGCGCTGCGCGGCGCCGGCAACACCCACACCAAGATCGTCACGCTCGATCTTGCCGAGCCGGTCGCGCTCGACATGGTCAAGGGCGGCAATGTTGCCGCGCTCGTCGCCGACAAGGCCTATGAGCTCGGCCGCGCCATGGCCGCCTCCGGCATGAAGTCGCTGCTTGCCCAGCAGACGCCCGCCTTCGTCGTCGCGCCGGCGCTCACCGTGACCAAGGAGAACGTCTCCCAGGGCTGGAAGGACTCGCTCAACCGCGACGCGCCGCAGTCGGTGCTCGACGCGGCGAAGTGAGCCGACGCTCCGGTTCGGCCTGCCGGGCCGGAGTTGTCTTCCTGAACAAGAAGGGGAACGGATATGCGCAAAGCATTTGGTATCATCACTGTATTGGCGGGCCTGTGCGCCGCCCATGCCTTCGCCGCCGAAGGCGTCACCACCGGGCCGAACGGCGAGAAGCCGGTTGCGGCGGCCTCGCTGACGCTGACGGCGGCGCAGGAGCAGCAGATCAAGGCCGGCAAGTTTACCGCGGCCCTCGTCTGGCACGAGATGAGCGAGTACACCAACGCGGTCAACGCCGGGGCGCATGACGAGTTCAAGCGTCTCGGTATCGAGGTGGCGGCGCAGACCGATGCCGGCTTCGACGCCGCCCGCCAGAAGGCCGATGTCGAGACGGTGATGGCCAAGAAGCCGTCGATCATCCTGTCGCTGCCGGTCGACCCGGCGACCGCGGCCTCCGTCTACGATCCAGCCCGCCAGGCCGGGGTGAAGCTCGGCTTCGTCGACAATTGCCCGGCCGGCTACAAGCAGGGCGCGGATTACGTCACCATCGTCTCCGACGATCTCTTCCAGATGGGCAACAAGGCCGGCATCGCCATGGCTGAGGCGCTCGGCAAGAAGGGCAAGGTCGGCTACATCTTCCACGACGCCGATTTCTACGTCACCAACCAGCGCGACGGCGCCTTCAAGAAGACCATCGAGCAGGACTATCCCGACATGAAGATCGCCGCCGAGGCCGGTATGGCCGACCCGGCGCGCTCAGAGGACATCGCGCAGGCGATGATCACCCAGCATCCCGACCTCGACGGCATCTATGTCACCTGGGCCGAACCGGCGCTGAGCGTCCTCTCCGCCCTTCGCGCCGCCGGCAACACGCACACCAAGATCGTCACGCTCGACCTCAACGAACCGGCCGCGCTCGACATGGTCAAAGGCGGTAACATCGCAGCCCTTGTCGCCGACGAGGCCTATTCGATCGGCGTGACGCTGGCGCGAGCCTCTGCCGGCTCGCTGGTCGGCCTGAAGGCCGAGCCTTTCTACGCGGTCGATTCCATCGCCGTCACCAAGGACACGGTGAAGGACGGCTGGAAGAAATCGCTCAACAAGGACGTGCCCGCGACCATCGCGGACGCCATGAAATAGACGGCATGGCAGGCTGCGAAGCACGCAACATCGGAGATCGAACATGACCAGCGCCAACACTGGCACCGAGATGGGCAGCCTCGCCAGCCGCTTCAATCTGCAGCAATATGTCGTCTATCTCGGCTTCCTGGCGATCTTCCTGTTCTTCGCCTTCATGCTGAGGGACAGCGGCTTCCTCACCGTCCGCAACCTCTCCAACATCGTGCTGCAGACGGCGCCGGTGACGATCATGGCGATCGGCCTCGTCTTCGTCATGTCGGCCGGCGAGATCGATCTTTCGATCGGCTCGATCGTGGCGGTATCGGCGCTCGCCGCCGCCGTCACCATCGCCTCCTATGGGATGGCGGCAGGCATCGTCGCCGGCCTGGGCGCCGGTATCCTGGTCGGCCTCATCAACGGCGCGCTGGTCGCCTATGTCAGGCTGCCGTCCTTCCTGGTGACGCTGGCGACGATGGGCCTGTTCGCCGGCGTCTCGCGCTCTATGACCGATCTGCGTTCGATCTCGGTCACCAACGAGGCCTTCACCGGCTTCTTCGGCTCGGGCTCGCTGCTCGGCGTGCCCTCGCTGATCTGGTGGACGGTGATCGCCATCGCGATCGGCCACCTCGTCTACCGCGAGACGCGTTTCGGCGCGCATGTGCTGGCGACCGGCGACAATGCCCGCGCTGCAAGCGTTTCGGGCATCAGCGTGCCGAAGATCAGGCTCGCCGTGCTCACCATAAGCGGCGGCCTCGCGGGGCTTGCCGGATTGCTTTACGCCGGCCGCCTGCAGGCGGCGAAATACACGCTCGGCGAGACCGATCTGATGACGGTGATCGCCGCCGTCATCGTCGGCGGCACGCTGCTCAATGGCGGCAAGGGCTCGATCGTCGGCGCCCTCGTCGGCTCGCTGATGATGGGCATGCTGAACAACGGCCTTATCCTGATGGGCCTCTCGGTCTCGGACCAGATGATCGTGCGCGGCCTGATCATCCTCACCGCCGTCGCCGTGTCGCTGCGCGACAAATCCCGCTGAAGGAACCTTTTCCATGTTTCTTGACGTTCTGCGCCGCCGCAACCCCGCCTTCATCGAAGCGGCGATCGGCCTTCACCAGCAGGGCAAGCTGCCGGCCAACGCCTATGTGCTCGATCTCGACACGGTCGAGCGCAATGCAAAGGTCCTCAAGCAGGAAGCCGATCGGCTCGGTCTGAAGATCTTCGCCATGACCAAGCAGGTCGGCCGCTCGAGCTCCTTCTGCAAGGCGGTGATGCGCGGCGGCATCGAACGCGCTGTCGCGGTCGACATGGCCTGCGCGCGCGCCACGCATAAGGCCGGCATGAAGCTCGGCCATCTCGGCCATCTGCAGCAGATCGCGAAATTCGAGGCGGACGCGGCGGCAAGGACCTTCAAGCCGGACTATTGGACCGTCTTCAACGGCACCAAGGCCGAGGAGGCAGGCAGGGGCGCCAAGACCGCCGGCTATGTCCAGGATCTGCTCGCCCGCATCGCGGCCGAAGGCGACATTTTCTACCGCGGCCATGAAGGCGGCTTCGACGCCGGCGATGTCGTCGCCGTCGCCGACCGGCTCGATGCCGTCCCGGGCGGCCGCTTCGCCGGCATTACCACCTTCCCTGCCCTGCTCTTCGACCACGCCGCGCGAAAAGTGCTGCCGACGCCCAATCTGGTGACCCTGAGCAAGGCTGCCGAGGCGCTGGCCAAGGCAGGGCGCAGGGACATCGAAATCAACGCGCCGGGCACCACGTCGAGCGTCATGCTGGCCGCGCTGGCGGAAGCCGGCGCCACGCAGTGCGAGCCCGGCAACGGCCTGCACGGCACCACGGCGCTGCATGTCATGGAAGACCTGCCGGAACTGCCTGCCGTGCTCTACCTCACCGAAGTGTCGCATCTGTCGGGCGGCAAGGCCTACTGCTTCGGCGGCGGCTTCTACATCGACCCGATCTTTCCCGACTATGACGTCAAGGCGATCGTCTCGGCCGAGCCGACCACCGCCGCGTCGGCGCTCAGAAGCGTCGAAGTGCCGCCGCCATCGGCGATCGACTACTACGCCATGATCGACGCCGCCGGCGCAAATGCGCCGAGGCCCGGCGACAGCGCCGTCTTCGGCTTCCGCGGCCAGACCTTCGTCACCCGCGCCTATGTCGTCGGCGTCTCAGGCATCTCGAAGGGCAAGCCTGTGGTCGAAACGATCGAGAACGGTTTTGGCGAGCCCTATGCCTGGCCCGTCTAGGAGAAAACCATGAATGCGAGCGCCCCCATCCTTCAGCTTCAGGACATCCGCAAGCATTTCGGCGGCCTGACCGCGATCGAGAACTTCTCGCTCGAGGTCTTTCCTGGCGAGATCGTCGCGCTTGTCGGCGACAACGGCGCCGGCAAGTCGACGCTGGTCAAGATCATCTCCGGCGTGCACCCGCCCTCCTCCGGCACGATCACGATCGAGGGCAAGCCGGTGACGATGTCGAACGCGACGATGGGGCGCGCGCATGGCATCGAAGTCGTCTACCAAGATCTCGCTTTGGCCGACCAGCAGACGGTCTATATGAACATGTTCCTCGGCCGCGAGCCGCTGAACCGCTTCGGCCTGCTCGACCGCCGCCGCATGATCGACGAGACGGAAAAGCTGGTGAAGGAGCTCGACGTGCGCATTCCGTCCGCGCACGCCACCATCCGCGACCTCTCCGGCGGTCAGCGCCAGGGCGTCGCGATCGCCAGGGCGACGCACTGGGCGAGCAAGCTGATCCTGCTCGACGAGCCGACGGCCGCGCTCGGCGTCGCCGAGACCGCCAGGGTGGAGGCGATCGTTCAGTCGCTCAAGCAGCGCAATGTCGGCATCCTGATCATCAGCCACAGCCTCGATCAGGTGTTCAAGCTGTCGGACCGCATCTGCGTCCTGAGGCGCGGCAAACAGATCGGCGTGCGCGAGACGAAGAAGACCGACAAGAACGAGATCATCGCCATGATCACGGGCCTGCAGCAGCAGTAGGCGCGGAGTATCTGGCCGGTTTAGGCAACGAGATTGCGGCTGGACGTTTGCGCGGCAGGTTCTACGAAATTGGCCTTCAGCCAAGCAATCGCGCTGGCGACATCCTCGATGGCGAAGCGGGCAGCCGTCTCGCCCTGCGGTTTGACGCGGATCGAGATTCCGCCGGCGGCATTGACTGTCTCGAAGCCATTCTCGTCGGACGTATCGTCGCCAAGGAACACCGGGCGCCTGCCGGCGAAAGGATCGAGCTGCATGAAGCGCCGGATCGCGGCGCCCTTGGCGGCTTCGAGCGGCATCAGCTCGACGCCGGCATTGCCGGCGATCACGCGGTAGCCCTTCGGCAGGCGCTCAAGCGCAGCCTCGACCAGCTCCGTCGCCCGCGCCAGAAGCTGC
Organism: Mesorhizobium sp. M2A.F.Ca.ET.043.05.1.1; assembly: GCF_003952445.1. Lineage (NCBI taxonomy): Bacteria > Pseudomonadati > Pseudomonadota > Alphaproteobacteria > Hyphomicrobiales > Phyllobacteriaceae > Mesorhizobium > Mesorhizobium sp. M2A.F.Ca.ET.043.05.1.1. The sequence continues at coordinate 536,585 of NZ_CP034446.1, read as the reverse complement.
GGCGCGGCCCTGGTGTGGATCGCGAGCACCGGCCCCTTGCGCTCGACATAGACGGCCTGGCTTGCCAGCTCGAGTTCAATCTCGTCGGCAAGCGCCGCCATATCCGCCGGCTCGTCGGCGGCTTCGATCGGTCCGTCCGGCGCTAGTCTGTGTTCCAGCCCATAGAGGCCGGCGATCCTGAGCTTCAACGGATCGAACAGATGGTCCACGGCTGCGATGGAGCGCCCGGTGATGAAGGCGAGCGCGCCGTCCAGACGCCGCTCGATGGTCTGCAGAAGAACGCGCAACTCCTCGCTGACCGAGACGGCGTCGGGATGCGCCGCGTGCTCCAGCAAGGTGCCGTCGATGTCGAGGAAAAGCGCCCACCGTCCCGCGGGAAGCGGCGGGGTAAGGTCTGCCTGAATGTTCATCTAAATCCCACTGCCTGTTTGCGTTCGAACATTGAAACGACATTGTCGCCGGTGGGGCTTGCCGGCCGCTCGTATAAGGCGGTGACCCGATCCAGGTCGCCGCGCTTCCTCAGCCGCGCCGCGTCGAGCAGCATGCTGCCGGCCCAGCGATAGACATTGTTGTCGCGCACGATGTCGCGCATGCGCCGCATGCGCTCGTGCTGCTCGTCCGGTCCCATGGTCAGCGCCTGCAGCATCGCCTCGCTCATCATCGCCGCGTCGTAAGGATTGACGATCAGCGCCTCCAGAAGCTCGCGCGAGGCGCCGGCGAAGGTGCTGAGCAAAAGCACGCCCTGCTCGTCGTCGCGCGACGCGACGAACTCCTTGGCGACGAGGTTCATGCCGTCATGCAGGCTGGTGACCAGGCAGATGTCGGCCGCGCGATAGAGTTCATAGACCGCCGCTTGCGAATGGTGCTCGGCCACCATGACGACCGGCCGGTAGGATTCGCTGCCGTAGCGCTGATTGATCTCCTCCGCGTAGCGCAGGCATTCCTCATGCAGATGCTTGTAGGCCGGCAGCGTGCCGCGGCTCGGCGCCGCGATCTGCAGGAAAACGACATTGCCTACCATCTCGGGATGGCGAATAAACAGCTCCTCCAGCGCATGGAAGCGATCGAGAATACCCTTGGTGTAGTCGAGACGCTCGACGCCGACGCACAGCTTGGCGCCAGCTGGAATTCTGAACCGCTTGCGGACGCGCGCCCGGCATTCCTCGACGCTGGGCAGGGCTTTAAGGAGCTCGACCGGCCATTCGATCGAAATCGGATAGGAATGCACCAGCGTCACCTGGCCGCCATAGGAAATGGCGGCATCGGCTCGCTCGATGCGGCTTTCCATGAAGCGGTCGACGCTCTCGGTGAAATTGTTGGCATGGAACTGGGTGTGGAAACCCACGATCGAACTGCCGAGCAGGCCGTCCAGGATGCGTTCGCGCCAGGGACAGATGCTGAACACCTCCGAGTTCGGCCAGGGAATGTGCCAGAAGGTGATGACGATCGCCTCCGGCAGCCGCTCGCGGATCATGCGGGGCAAAAGCGCGAAGTGATAGTCCTGGACGAGCACGATCGGCCGCTCGTTGCGCGCCTCGGCAACCACCGTGTCTGCGAATTTGCGGTTGACGGCTTCATAGGCCTCCCAGTCCGACTCGCGAAAAATCGGCCGCGTGAAGGCGATATGGCAGAGCGGCCACAGGCCTTCATTGGCGAAGCCGAGATAGTAGCCCTGATATTCGTCGTCACTCAGCCATACCCGCCGCAGCGTATAGGACGGATTACCGGGCGGGACCTGAACCCGGTCGCCCTTGTCGACCATCCGGCGGTCTGCGCTGCCGCCGCCATAGGCGATCCAGGTGCCGGCGCAGGCGCGCGTGATCGGCTCCAGCGCCGAGACCAGACCGCTTGCTGGGACAACGAGCTCGACGCCGCCGTCTCTGGTCTCGTTGTGGATATACGGTTCGCGATTGGAGACGACGATCACCTGCGCTTCCGGCAATTCGTCGGCAAGGATCTTGCGCAGGGTGTCGGGCGACCATGAGACCAGAGCCGCATCGACCGACTGCCCGTTCTTCTCGAATTCGCGCAGCACCTTGCGCGCGGCTTCGGTGGCGGAGTCGTCGCCGGAACCCGGCACGGCCGACGCCATCGGGTTGTTGCGACGGTGTCGGGATATCGAAATGATAATCGCTAATGCGGACAGTCCGAGGCTTGCGAGAATAAGGACCAGTAGCAGGTCGGCGCCGTATTGTGTCATTGAAATGCCAGGTTGCCTCCGGCCGTCCGTTCATTGTTTTCGTTCTTGCCGGCCGCGGACGGGCAGACCGGCTTAGGTCTGCAACGCGCGAACCAACGATCAGTTCCGACATTTTTCGATTGTTGGACGCGGGGTTGTGACGCTTTGTTTACGTTCGCACGATGAGCGGAACCTGGCCTTCATGTCGGTCCGACAGGAAGGCGGCAACGCGGTCGCCGACCCGTTGGAAGGTGAGATCGATCGCTTTGTCGCCGACCGCCAAGTGCCTGATCATGAGCGTATCGATGCCGATCGGCAGCCTCGGACGCGTGACATGCAATTCGCCCTTCCAGCCATCGATCTCCAGCCCGAGGCATGCCTGCATCAGCATGAAGGTGGAACCGGCCGACCAGGCCTGCGGCAGGCAAGCCACGGGATAGGCGATGGGCGCCTCGCCCGGAGCCCGGGCGAAGCCGCAGAACAGTTCCGGCAGCCGCATGTTGAAATGCACGGCCGACTCGAACGTGCCGCTCATCAGCCGCACCACGCTGTCGCGTTCGCCGTAGCGCGCCAGGCCGACGCCGCAGAGCGCCGTATCGTGCGGCCAGATCGACCCGTTGTGGTAGGACATCGGGTTGAAGAACACCGCGTCGTCGGCAAGCGTCCTCAGCCCCCAGCCGGAATGGAAGGAGGCCGATAGCAGCTGGTCGGCGACCAGCCTGGCCCGCTCGGGCTGCGGCAGTCCGACGAACAGCAGGTGCCCGGCGTTCGACGTTCGGACCTTGCAGGGCTCGCCCTCGCCATCGATGGCCAGGGCGTAGAAATTCATGTCGTCGAGCCAGAAGTCGCGTTCCACGGCGACCCGCATTTCCTCGGCGCGGTTCTCCCAGTGCTCGGCGTCGGCGAATTCGCCGCGGCGGCGTGCGAGCGCCGCCATACCCCGAAAGGCGGCGAAGACGTAGCCCTGCACCTCGACGAGCGCGATCGGCCCTTTTGGAATGCGGCCGTCGGCATGGAACACCGAATCGAAGCTGTCCTTCCAGCCCTGGTTGGCGAGACCGGACTCGGCGGCGCGCTGATAGGTGACGAAACCGGTGGCGCGGCTTGCCTCCTCCGTCCATTCGGCGGCGGCCTTGAGCGAAGGCCACAATTTATCGATGAAGGCCATGTCGCCGGTGCGATCGGCATAGGCGGAAGCCAGATGGATATAAAGCGGCGTGGTGTCGACGCCGCCATAGTAGCGCCCGAAGGGAAGCTCGCGCAGCGCCGCCATCTCACCCTTGCGCGTCTCATGCATGATCTTGCCGGGTTGGGAATCCGAAAAGGGCGACGTTTCGGTCGCCTGGTGCTCGGCCAGAAAAGCCAGCACGCCGCGCGCCAGCCCGGGATTGAGCCAGAGCATCTGCAGGCTCGAGATCACCCCGTCGCGGCCGAACGCCGTCGAGAACCAGGGGATGCCGGCATAGGGATAGGGCCCGGTCGGAAGCTCGGTGGTGAGCAGCGCCACGTCGGCGCGGGCACGCTCGACCCAGTCGTTGAAGACGCGACCCGAACTGTGCACCGTAGCGCCATGACGCCGCTTGGCACGCATGCCGAAGCGGGCCCGTGCCGCCGCGGCGCGGAAACGGTCGCGACTGGGAGCCTCGGAAACTTCCGGTCCGACTTCGACATAAAGCACTTTCTGGCTGCGCTTGGTCACCGCGATCAGGAAGTCGGCGCGGTTGTCGCTCAATTTGTCGGGGGCCTGCGAAAAGCAGATCGCTGACAGCCGTGGGAGCCCGTCGAGGCCATCATAGCCGAGCATGACGGACTCCTTTTCGGTCTTGGCGACATGTGTCGTGCCGCGCTTCACCCGCGTCGAGCCGCGCACCTCGAACATGTCGCGGAAGTCGGCGGCAAAATGCAGCGAGACGGTGATGGTCGAATGCTCGCGGCTGTAGTTTGACAGCGTGATGCGCTCGAACAGCCGGTCCTGCCAGATCAGCCTGACCCGTTCGATATGGATCGCGCCTTGCGGGATGTCGCGGCCAACGGCGCTCTGGATCGGCAGGTTGGTCAGGTTGGACGTGAACAGCACATTGTCCTGGCTGAGCGAGGCGCCGAGCAGCGACATCTGCCTGCCGCCGATGGTCAGCCGAAATTCCGAGAGCACGCGCGTGTCGTCGCGGAAGAACCCGTCGCCCGCCCCTCTGATGTCGCCATAGGCGTCGGCGACCGCGAAGCAATCCCCCTGCTTGAGGGCGAAAAGCCGGTGCGGTTCGCGCGGCGCGGTCTCGTCGAGTGAAGAAAGGGCTACGGCAGGATCGAGCTTGCGCTCGTCGAGTTCCGTCATTCGTCACCTCTTCGTTTGCCCGGCCCTAGAGCATGATGCCGAAAAGTGTGAAGCGCCTTTCGGACGACATTATGCTCTATCTCTCTGATTTACAGCCGGATTGAGATCAGGTCGAACAGACCTGAAATCATCCGGGCCCCACGCATCAAGTCAGGAGGCCTTGGCCTCCGGCATGCCGGTCAGACGCATATAGGCAGCAAGATAGTCGCTTGCCATTCTTGCCGCCGAGAACCTTTTCTCGAACACCGCCCTCACCTGCCGCCGGTCGAGATGGAGAAGCGCGGGCATTGACGCGACCGCGGCGTCGACGCTGTCCACGACGAAGCCGGTGATGCCGTCGTCGACGATTTCCGGCAAGGCGCCTTGGTTCCAGGCGATCACCGGCGTGCCGCAGGCCATTGCCTCGATCGCGACGAGGCCGAACGGCTCCGGCCAGTCGATGGGAAACAGCAGGCCCGCCGCGTTGCCGAGAAATTCGGCCTTCTCGTCCTCGGTGATCTCGCCGACATAGTCGATGCGATCGCCATCGATGAGCGCCTCGATATTGTCGCGGAAGTAGGCGCGGTCGTCGTCGCCGATCTTGGCCGCCAGCTTCAACCTCAACCCGCACCGTCGCGCGATCTCGATGGCGCGGTCCGGCCGCTTGTCGCGCGACAGGCGTCCGAGGAAGGCGAGATATGGTTCTTCCGCCTGCGGCTCATAGGTCGGTTGGTAGGCGTCTAGCGGCAGTCCGTGATGGATCGTAGCGAGCCAGTTCGCGTCGGGCAGGCCGCGCTTTTGACTGTGCGAAATCGAGATCATCGGGAAACGCGGGAAGCGCTTGTAGGCCGGCGCCAGGTCGACATAGTCGAGCCGGCCATGCGGCGTCGTCACCGTCCGCCCCGCGAGTTCTTCGAAGAACGGAAAATGCAGGAAGTGGCTGAGATGGAAATGGATGACGTCGAACTCGCGGGCGCGGTCGCGCACCTCGGCAAGCATCGCCAGATGCGCGGCGATCTCCGATTTCTTCGGCCGCGGATCGAGACGTATCGCCTGGTCGCGTGCGGATACCAGCCGCGCCGAGGTCTTGCTGTCGCCGCTCGCGAACAGCGTGACATCGTGGCCGAGCTCGACCAGCGCTTCGGTGATGTAGAAGACGATCCGCTCGGTCCCGCCATAGAGTTTCGGCGGCACCGATTCATAGAGCGGCGCGACATGGGCAATGCGCATCGGGTCCCTCGGCTGTTGACGCGAAGCAAAATGCGTCAGCCGCCAGATCGTTCCTGCCCAATCGATCGAGGTGCCGTTGGCCGCCGATTTGCCGCGCCGCGATTTGCCCAGGTCTCCGCGCCAGAAGCCACAGCCTCCTGCGCGGGATCCCACTGTTTCCAGCCGGATTATCGCGCCTCTACGACACCCGTTCAATTGATCGGCCAGGCCGGGCGGTAGTATCGAAGGATGCCTGTTCCTTACGTCGATCCCGGCGCCGCCGCGGTGACACGCCACACCGTGTTGCCGACATCGTCGGCAATCAGCAGCGCGCCGAATTTATCGACGGCAACGCCGACCGGACGGCCCCTCGCCTCGCCCTTGTCGTTGAGGAAGCCGGTGACGACGTCCTGCGCCATGCCGTTCGGATGCCCGCCGCTAAACGGCACGAAGACAACCTTGTAGCCATTGAACTGGGAGCGGTCCCAGCTGCCATGCTCGCCGACAAAGGCGCCGCCGCGATAGGATTGCGGCAGGTTGCTTGCGGTGTAGAAGGCGAGCCCGAGCGGCGCGACATGCGAGCTCAGCGCATAGTCCGGCGGGATGGCCTTGGCCACCATGTCCGGCCGCTGCGGCATCACGCGCGGATCGACATGCTGGCCGTAGTAGCTGTAGGGCCAGCCATAGAAGGCGCCGTCCTTCACCGACGTCATATAATCCGGCACGAGGTTCGGGCCGAGCTCGTCGCGCTCGTTGACCACCGTCCACAGCGCCTTGCTCTCAGGCTCGAACGACAGGCCGTTGGGATTACGCAGCCCGCTGGCGAAGATGCGCGAGCGGCCGGTGGCGCGGTCGACCTCCCAGATCGCGGCGCGATCTTTCTCGGCCTGGATGCCGTTCTCGGTGATGTTGCTGTTCGAGCCGACGCCGAGATAGAGCAATGAGCCGTCTGGACTCGCCACCAGGCTCTTCGTCCAGTGGTGATCGATCGGCCCGCCCGGCAGTTCCGTCAGCACCTTGCCCGGCGCCGTGATCTTTGTATCGCCCGGCTGGTAGGGGTAGCGCACGATCGCGTCCGTATTGGCGACATAAAGGTCGTTGCCGACCAGCGCCACGCCGAAGGGCGAATTGAGATGGTCGAGGAACACGCCCTGGTAATCCGGCTTGCCGTCGCCATTGGTGTCGCGCAGCAGCGTGATGCGGTTGCTCGGCCCGGTGTCGCCGCCGGAAGTCACCCAGCTTTCGACCCAGCCCATGACGATATCCTTCGGCCGCTTGACCGATGCTTCATCCGGCCCCTTGGACTCCACCACCAGTATGTCGCCATTGGGCAGCACGTAAATCGAGCGCGGATGCTGAAGTCCCTTGGCCAGCGCCTCGATCTGCAGACCCTGTGCGACGGCCGGCTTTTCATTGTTTTTCCAGCCGACCACCGAGGCCAGATGGATTGGCGGGAACAGGTACTGATTTATCTCCGGCAGTTTCGGGTTCGGGCCGATCTGCGCGTTCGGATCGGTGTTGTCGTCGCTGCAGCCGGCAATGCTCAGCGCCGCTGCGCAGCAGAGCGCCGCGGTCGGCCATCTTATCGCGCAGTCAAACCGTCTCATCGGCCACTCCTACATGATGGCGATAGACCAGCGCCCAGCCGAGCCAGCCGGTGAAGAGCAGAATGATCACCACCAGCGCCGACAGGATCAGTCCGGTCGGCACGACGGACGTCCAGGCATCGCGCGTGTGGATCAGCATGTTGAAGAAGGACAGAACGAGCGCGACGAGGTTGCCGGCCATATGCAGCCATGCCGTCGGCTGGGCGCGTATCCTGCGGCTGCCAAGAAAGTCGGTGAGCCCCGCTATGGCGGCCAGGATACCGACGATGACACCAACGGTCAGGAGCCAGGCCGAGAAATTGGCCCAGGTCATTTCGGCCGTCCGCCAGTAGGCGATGTCGGTGAGCAAGGTCCCGACGAAACAGGCGATCGGGATCGTGACGAGCATGGGATGGATGGGATGGCCGGCTATGCTTGCCGTGGATCGCGGATTGTCCATGCGCAAGCTCCTTTCCGCGCTGCTGCTGGGGCTTAACAGCGCGAAAAGAGGAATGTTCCGCCGGAAATACGAGCGCTCACCGGAAGGTGAACGCCGATATCCCTTCAGTCACGGGTGACCCGGAATGGACCGTTCGATTGCGGCGGGGTCCGCATTCTGCGGATGTCATTTAAGACGGCTGGCATGCCACTTCAGATGATCGTCCATGAAGGTCGAGATGAAATTGTAGGAATGGTCGTAGCCTTCCTGCATGCGCAGGGTCAGATCGATGCCTGCCTTCCCGCAGGCTTCTTCCAGCAGCCATGGCCGAAGGCCCTCCTTCAGGAAACCATCCGCCGTGCCCTGGTCGACGAGAAATTCCGGGAACCGCTTGCCGTCCTCGATCAGCAGCGTCGCATCATAGGCGCGCCAGCTCTTTTCGTCCGATCCGAGATATTTTTCGAAGGCCGGCCGCGACCAGCCGGCCGTCGAGGGCTGCATGATCGGCGCGAAGGCCGAGCAGCTCCGGTAGCGCTGCGGATTCTTCAGCGCGATCGTCAGTGCGCCGTGCCCGCCCATCGAATGGCCGAAGATTGCCTGGCGCGACATGTCGACCGCAAAATTGGCGGCGACCAGCGCAGGCAATTCCTCGGCGATGTAGGAATACATGCGGTAGTTCTTCGCATAAGGCTGCTCGGTCGCGTCGAGATAGAAACCGGCGCCGCAGCCGAATTGCCAATTGTCCTTTTCGTCGGGAACGGCCGGTCCACGCGGGCTGGTGTCGGGACACACGATGACTAGCCCGAGCTCGGATGCCAGGCGCCGGTACTCGCCCTTGTCCATGACATTCGCGTGCGTGCAGGTGAGACCCGACAGATACCACAGGACCGGGAGCCGCCCGTCCTTGGCCCGGGGCGGCACGAAGACGGCGAAGGTCATGTCGCAGGCGCAGGCCTCGGAAGCGTGCGTATAGACGCCCTGGATGCCGCCATGCGATTTGGAGGTGGAAACGACCTTCATCGGTTGCCTCTCGTTGGGAAATCCTGGCCCGGCATAACCGCCGGCCATGGTCGGCGCAACCTGGCGCCTCGGCAAACCACAGGTCTGGCGCGACAAAGGTTAGGTTCGGTTAGGCCGCAGGCGCAATCAGGTCTGGGCCGACTTGCTGAAAACCGGGCACTCCGGAAAGCTTCAGGCCGGAGGCGATTTCCTCGAGCAGGATATCCAGCACACGATCGACGCCAACCTGTCCTGCCACCGCGCCGAACAGCGCGGCGCGGCCGATGGCCGAAGCGGCCGCGCCGCGCGCTTTTGCCTTGATGACGTCCATGCCCGTGCGGATGCCGGAATCGATGAGGATTGGAGCCCGGCCGCCAACGGCCGCATGCACGGCGCTGGTCGCATCGATGCTCGCGACCGCACCGTCGAGCTGGCGGCCGCCGTGATTGGACACCCAGATCCCGTCCGCGCCCTCCGCGATCAATCTCATGGCATCGTCCGGGTGCAGGACACCCTTGACGATCAGCGGCCCCTTCCACCAGTCGCGGATCGTGCGGAAGTCGTCCCAGTCGAAACCCGCGTGGAGATTGCGGCCGACGCGCGCCGCGATCGTCAGCCCCGCGCTGGTATCACCGAGATAGCCTCGGACATTCTCGAACTGCGGCAGGCCGCTGCGAAGCAGGCGAAGCGACCAGGCCGGATGCGCGATCCCTTCGATCATGTGCCGCAAAGAAGGCCTGAGCGGGATCGAAATCCCGTTCCTCAGATCCTTCTCGCGCTTGCCGCCCGTCTGCAGGTCGACAGTGACGACCAGCGCCGAATAGCCGAACTCTTCAGCCTGCCGCACCAGCCGGCGATTGAAATCGAAATCCTTTAGCACATAGAGTTGGAACCAGAGCGGGCCGTGGACAGCCCTTGCCATCCGCTCGATGCCGGTCGTCGCCATGGTCGACAGCGTGTAGGGAATGCCGCGCGCCGCGGCCGCTGAAGCAATGGCGATGTCAGCGCCGGGGCGAACGAGCGCGCAGGACCCCATCGGGCTGATCACCAGCGGCGTCGGATAGGTCCTCGACCACAAGGTGGTGGTGAGATCGGGCTGGGATACGTCGGTAAGAACACGCGGCAGCAGCCGGATACGCTCGAAACCGGCGCGGTTGCCGCGCAAGGTCAGCTCCTGGCCTGCTCCGCCATCGACGAACTCGAAGACGGATTTCGGCAGCCGGCGGCGCGCCAGTTGGCGGAAATCCTCCACCGATACGCAGTGATCGAGCCGCCCCATCGCCTCAGGCCGCGAGCCGGTCGCAGACGTTCCCGGTGATCTCGGCGGTCGATGATTTTCCCTTCAGATCGGCGCTGAGCAGCCCGTTCGCCAGGCATGCCTCCGTCACACGGCGGATCTGTTCGGCGGCCCGAAGCAGCCTTTCATCGTCATGGCCGCGGCCAAGCCAATCGAGCATGGCCGCCGCCGACAGGATCGTGCCGTAGGGATTGGCGATGCCCTTTCCGGCAATGTCCGGCGCCGAGCCGTGCGCCGCCTGGAAGAAACCATTTGCGTCGCCGACCTCCGCCGAGGGCGCCATGCCCATTCCGCCGACCGTCGCCGCGGCAAGGTCGGAGAGGATGTCGCCGAACATGTTCTCGCTGACGATGACGTTGAAATGGCCGGGCTTCAGCACGAGATGCATGGCCATCGCGTCGACCAGCGCATGTTCCGTCTCGATATCGGGATAGTCTTTCGCCACCTCGTCGAAGACGGAGCGGAAAAACGCGTAGCTGCGCAGCACATTCGCCTTGTCGCAGCAGGTCACCCGGCGAACGCCGTCGCGCGGCGCGCCGTTCGACTGGCGCGCCAGCTCGAAGGCCTTGCGCACGATGCGCTCGATACCGGCGCGCGTCTGCACCAGCGTGTCGACCGCCACTTGGCCGCGCAGCAATGCCCCTGCCCCGCGCGCGGCGTAAAGCCCTTCGCTGTTCTCGCGCAGGATGACGTAGTCGATGTCGCCGGCCTTCACCCCGGCGAGCGGGCTCGTCACCCCTTCGAAGAGCCTGATGGGGCGGATGTTGGCGTAGAGGTCGAGCTCGAAACGGAGCCTCAGCGTGAAGTCGAGCCCGGCTTCCGTGCCGTCCGGATAGACCACGCCAGGCAGGCCGCCGGCGCCGTGCAGGATCGCATCCGCCGCCCGGCACGCTTCGAAGGTCGGCCGGGGAAAGCTCTGCCCGGTCTTCAGGAAATGCTCCGCGCCGGCCGGATATTCGGTGAAGCGCAACGGGCAGTCCGGCCCCAGTGCTGCCTTCACCACCTCGACGGCCGCGGCGCACACTTCGGGGCCGATGCCGTCGCCATGCACGACCGCGATCTGGTAGACATCCTTCATCGCCAATCCCTCAGGAACCGCAAATATTCAGATGCATTTGCCGCCGTCGACGTTGAGGTCGACGCCGGTGATCATGCTGGCTTCGTCGGAGCACAGGAACGCCGCGGCGTTGCCCATGTCCTGCGGCGTCGACAGCCGGCCGATCGGAATGGTGGCGACGACGCGGGCGCGGTTTTCCTCGCCGGAGCCGATGAAGGTGGACAGAAGCGGCGTGTCGCCGGCGACCGGATTGATCGCGTTGACGCGGATGCCGAACGGCGCGAGCTCCACCGCCATGGCGCGCGTGGCTGCGATCGCCCAGCCCTTCGAGGCGTTGTACCAGGTGAGGTTCGGACGCGGCGAGACGCCGCCCGTCGAAGCGACATTGAGGATGGCGCCTGCTTTGTTCGATTTGAAATGCGGCACCACCGCGCGGGAGCCGTTGTAGATCGAGCGCATGTTGACGTTGGCGATGCGGTCGAACAGGCCTTCGTCCATCGTCTCAAGCGGCAATGGCGGTTGCGCGACGCCGGCGTTGTTGACGAGTATGTCGAGCCCGCCGAAGACCGATCGCGCCAGCTCGGCGGCCGCGACAAAACTCTCCAGCGTCGAGACGTCGCCCGTGATCGGCCGCACCTTGTCGCCGGCTTCGCCAGCAACGCGCGAAGCCGCGGCTTCGTCGCGATCCATCAGCACGACGGACGCGCCTTCCTCGACGAATTTTCTGACGATGCCTTCGCCAAATCCCGACCCGCCACCGGTGACGATGGCGACCTTGCCAGCAAGTCTCATATCTGTTCCTCCGTTGCCGGCACCATCGGGGAAGACGCGCGCGTTGCACAGTCCGATTATCTGAACGCCCTTTTAGCTTTCCTTGTTTGAGGTCGCCCGAAGCGGGAGTAATAGTCGCCTCGGAATTCGTGAGGAGGAGACGATGACGCTGAACTTCGACCCGAGGGCGAAGGCCACGACGCTCTACCAGGGCGAATTCCGGCCGATGTTCATCGGCGGCAAGTGGGTCGCGGCGCAGTCCGGAGAAGAGATGCAGGCGCTGAACCCGGCGACGGGCGAGGTGCTGGCGACAGTGCCGCGCGGCGGAGCCGCCGATATCGACGCGGCGGTGGCCGCCGCGCGCGCGGCCTTCGAAGGCCCCTGGTCGAAATTCTCGCCCTACGAGCGGCAATGCGTGCTGCTCAGGATCGCCGACCTCTTCGAAAAACATTGGGAAGAGCTCAGCGTCTCCGACACGCTCGACATGGGGCTGCCGATCACGCGCACGCTGGCCAACCGCCGCCGGGTCATCGGCATGCTGCGCTTCTATGGCGGCATGGCGACCGCGCTGCACGGCGAGGCGATCGACAATTCGATCCCCGGCGAGATCGTCACCTTCACCCGACGCGAGCCGGTCGGCGTCGTCGGCGCGATCATTCCCTGGAATGCGCCGACCGCCGCCTCGGTCTGGAAGATTGCGCCGGCTCTCGCCACCGGCTGCACCGTCGTGCTGAAGCCGTCGGAAGATGCGTCGCTGACGCCGCTCCTGATCGCGAAGCTGATGCAGGAAGCCGGCGTGCCCGACGGCGTCGTCAACATCGTCACCGGAACGGGCGCCGAGGCCGGCGCGCGGCTGGCCGAGCACCCGGACGTCAACAAGATCGTCTTCACCGGCTCGACGCTGACCGGCCAGGCGATCGCCCGCGCCGGCGTCACCAATCTCAAGCGCGTCTCGCTGGAGCTCGGCGGCAAGTCGCCGATCATCGTCTGCCGCGACGCCGATATCGACAAGGCCGTGCCGGTCGCGGCAATGGCGGTGTTCGTGCATTCCGGCCAGATCTGCATCGCCGGCTCACGCCTGTTCGTGGCGCGCGAGATCCACGACGAGTTCGTGCGCCGGGTCGCGGAGTTCGCCGGCAAGCTGCGCATCGGCCACGGCATCGAGGCTGAGACCGAGATCGGGCCGCTGATCAACGCAAGGCAGGCCGGCAAGGTCGAAGACTACATCAAGGCCGGCAGCGACGAAGGCGCCAGGCTGGTCGCCGGCGGCTCACGGCTGACGGGCGAGCTCTATGACGGCGGCAACTTCATCGCGCCGACCGTCTTCGGCGCTGTGTCCGACAAGATGACGATCGCGCGGGAAGAAATCTTCGGTCCGGTCATTTCGGCCATGCCCTTCGACACGCTGGATGAAGCCGTGGCGCGTGCCAACGCCACACCCTACGGCCTGGCGGCCGGCATCTTCACCACCAATCTCGGCACCGCGCACAAGCTCGCCCGCCGGGTCAAGGCCGGCTCGGTCTGGGTCAACATGTACCACGCCATCGATCCGGCCGTGCCGTTCGGCGGCATGAAGATGTCCGGCTACGGCCGCGAAGGCGGTATCGAGCACCTGCACGAATATCTGGAGACGAAGGCGGTCTGGATCCAGACCGACTGATAAGGTGAGGCCGGCCTGCAAAGGGAGGGAGGCAAATGCCGCCGACGCCTTCGTCATCCTAGGGCGAAGCAAGGAGCGAAGCGACGCGCGCAGACCCTAGGATCCATGCCTGAACTTGCGAGCGCTGCTGGGGTGAAGAATAGTCACCAGCCGATCCCGTGAAATAGCTCGGACCAAGTCGGATTGGTCTTCTCGATCAGTTCGACCTTCCATTGCCTTGGCCAGCGTTTCAGCGATTTCTCGCGCTGAATAGCGTCGGCGATATCGAAAAACTCTTCGTACCAGACCAAACGCTGCACGTTGTAGCGGCTGGTGAAGCGTGAACCTTGGCCGTCTTGTGCTCCGGAATTCGGCGGGCGAGGTCATTGGTGACACCAATGTAGATCGTGCCGCCCTTCTGGCTCGCGGTCATGTGGACGTATCCGGTCATGTGGCGATCCTAGTCGGTCTGCTGTCAACGACCATTCTGCACCGTGGCGCTCTACGGGCGAGATTCCGGCATGGATCCTAGGGTCTTCGCGCGTCGCTTCGCTCCTTGCTACGCCCTAGGATGACGAACGGAGGGGCTTTCTGCTCCAATTTTGAAGCGCGTGCTCAGCTCGCCAGTTCGCGCAGATTGGTGCGGATCAGGTTCATCAGCTGCTCGGAGAAGGAGTGGTGCACATAGCCGCGCGCGGTAATGATGCCGACGGCGCGATGGGCGTCGCGATGGTCGATCGGCACCACCCGCATGCGCTCGTCGTTGCGCGAGATGGCGATACCGGGCACGACGCAGACGCCCAGCCCCGACGACACCAGCGCCACTGCCGTCTGCGCGCTTTCGACCTCGTATTGCGGCTTGAGCTCGATCCCTTCCGCCGCCGTCAGCCGGTCGAGAAGGCCGCGCACCGCCGTCTTGCGGTTGAGCAGGATCAGCGGGAAGCGCTTGAGGTCGGACAGATTGAGCTTCTTCTCGCCACCATAGGTCTCCATCGGGATGCACGCCATCAGCGGATCGTCCAGGATCGACTCGAACTGGAAGTCGTTGAGGTTCGGCAGCTCGGGGCCGAGATAGAACTCGACCTCCTGCTGCTGCAACAGCGCAAGCGCTGCCTGCGGCGGGGTTTCGATGACCTCGACGATGGAGCGCGGATAGCGCAATTTGAACGTCGCCAATATGTCGCCCAGCCGGCTCGCCGCCAATGTCGGCGCGCAGGCGATCTGCACCTTGCCCTTGCGCCGCGCCGCGATCTCGGTCAGCCGATCGAGGCTGGTCTGTACCTGCGACATCGCATTGGCGATCTCCTCGAACAGCACCTGGCCCTCCGGCGTCAGGCTGGCGCGCTGTGCCGTGCGGATGAAGAGCGAGATGCCGATCTGTTCCTCGAGGTCGCGTATCTGCATGGAGACCGCCGACGGCGAGCGGTTGCTCTCTTCAGCCGCACGTCGGAAGCTGCCGTTTTCCGCGGCAAGCAGGAACGTCTGCAAAAGTTTGAGGTTGATGCTGGACATGTCCGCTCGGGCAGGTGATCTGGCCTCCTGACCTATTCAGACGCGGAACTGATTGCAAGGCAATAGGCCTGCCCAGGCGCCGGCCCGGGCTTAGCCAGCGAATTTATTTCTTGGTCAGTGGACCGCGGCGAACATGACGCGCTCCTCGGTCGCGTCCGACAGCATCATCTCCTCGACCACGCGGCCGCGCTTCACGACCAGGATGCGGTCGGAAACCGCAAGGATTTCCGGCAGATAGGAGGAGATGACGACGACGGCCATGCCCTGATCGGCAAGATCGCTGATGAGCTGGTGGATCTCGACGATGGCGCCGACATCGACACCGCGCGTCGGCTCGTCGAAGATCACCAGCTTGGGCTGCTGAATCAGCGATTTGGCGATCACGACCTTTTGCTGATTGCCGCCCGAAAGCTCGATCATCCTGGCGCGCTCGCTGATCTGCTTCAGCCTCAGACGCTCGCCCCATTGCTTGGCAAGCTCCCTAGCGCGCGTTAGGGACACGATCGACACCGGGTTGGATTTGTCGGTCAGTTCGCCGATCTGCAGGTTCTCGCCAGCCGTCATCGTCTCGAAGAAGCCGTCGAACTTGCGGTCCTCCGTCACATAGACGATGCCGTCGCGCACCGCCGGTCGCGGCACGCGATAACGCACCGACTTGCCGAGCAAGCGGATTTCGCCGCCGTGGAAGATGTTGCGCTTCAACAGGCCGGCAACGACCTTGGCCATCTCGGTGCGGCCGGCGCCGACCAGGCCGAACATGCCGGTGACCTGGCCCGAAAAGACGGAGAAGGACGAGTTGCGCACCAGGCCGGCGCAGGAGAGGTTCTCGACCGACAGCACCTTGTCGCCATAGGGGCGCGCGGTGCGCTTGACCTCGCCATGCAGCGTTTCGGTGAGCGTGCGGCCGACCATGGCCTGCACGATGGAGGCGCGGGTGAACCCCTTGGCCTCGCCCGAGGCCACAATCTCACCGTCGCGCATGACGGTGATGCGGTTGGCGACGGCGAGCGCCTCTTCGAGCGCGTGGGTGATGAAGATGACGGCGATGCCTTCCTTCACCAGCCGCTGCAGCAGGTTGAAGAAATGGCGCTTCTCTTCCGGGGTCAGCGTCGCAGTCGGCTCGTCGAAGATGATGACGCGCGCCTTGTGGTGGACGGCGCGGGCTATCTCCACCATCTGCTTGTGGGCGGCGCCCAGCGTGCTCACCTGCGCGGTCGGGTCGACCTGGAAACCCATGCCGGCGAGGAACTGGCGCGCCTGGATGTAGAGGCCGCGCAGCCGGTTGAACATCTTCTCCTCGCCGAGATAGAGGTTCTGAGCAACCGTCATGGCCGGCACCAAATTGGTCTCCTGGAACACCATGGCGATGCCGGCGCGCAGCGCTTCGGCGGGCGTGGCGAAAGACACCTCCTTGCCGTCGAAGAACAGCTTGCCCTCGGTCAGCTTGAACACGCCGGCCATGACCTTGGTCAGCGTCGATTTGCCAGCGCCGTTTTCGCCGAGCAGCGCGTGGATCTCACCCTTGCGCAGGTCGAAAGTGACGTTCTTGAAGGCGGGGATGCGCGAGAACGCCTTGGTCGCGTCCCTGAGCTCGATGATGTTATCCGACATCGCTTAACCCCGCTTGCCGCTGGCGGCCTCGGCCACGCGCACGATCCTCGACCCGCCGCGCGAGGCGACGAGCAGATCGTCGTCGACCTCGCAGGCGCTGATGGTGCCGTGCACCGTGCCGTCGGCCCGCGAATGGAAGCTCGACAGCGGCTTCATGTTCTGGTCGCAATGGACCACCAGCCCGTAGGACCTGGTGACCGCGTAAGGCTTCAGCACATTCATCTGCTTGAGCTGGCTGCCCTGCATCGGCTCGCGGTAGTCGCGCCACGAGCTGAGCGACGGCGCCATCCAGTAGGCTTCCGGGATCTCAACCAGCATGCGCTTGCGAAAAGTCTCCTCGCGCAGGATGAACTCCACCAGCTGGTTGCGCACGGAATAGAAGGTCAACCAGTAGCCGGCGTTGAAGGCGGGCGCGATGCGCGCCGGATAGGCCGGCAGGTGTTCCAGCACCGGCGCCGTCGCCTTGCCGGCGAGATCGATCGCCAGCACGCGATGGCGCCAGGCCTCGGTGACGTAGACGCGGTTTGACCCGGTCGTGGCGATGCCGGCCGGCCAGGCGAGGCCGTCGCGGATCAGCTCCAGCCGGCCGCTTTTCAGGTCGAGGCGCCAGACCGAGCCTGAAGCGTTCTTCTGCATCAGGTCGCGGCGCCAGGCGCTCGCCGGCAGCGTGGCCGAGCCGTTGGCGACCAGCAATGTGTTGCTGTCGAGGAAAGTCAGCGCGGTGACGCAGGACAGCCTGTGGGCCTCGTCGCCCGTCGCCTGCCGCCCGTCATGCAGGCCGCCGCGGATGACGACGCCCTTGCCGTCGATGGCCAGGGCGGTCATGCCGCGTGCATTGGCGAGCGCGGTGATCTCGCCCGGGAATTCCTGCAGGACCTCCGCCTTGCCGTCGGCGTCGAACCGCGTCAGCCGGTTCGCACTGCTCGCCAGCATGCCCTTTTCGGTCCGCACCAGATTGTCGGCCTCAGCGAGGCCTGCGAAGAGCTCCGCCTCCTCAAGGTCCTGGTTGGGCAGCAGCGGCCCGTCGAGCGTCGGAACGGTCACCGCCCAGTCGCCACGGCCAAGGAAGCGATCGAAAAACCGGCTCACGGCGCTCATGGCTTTTTGCCCCAGTAGGAATCCGAGCTGAACCAGTTGGGATCGGAGCCCTTCAGCGGCAGGGTTCCCATGCGGTTGTTGAAGATACCGCAGAGATAGAGGATGCCCTTGTGCTCGCGCATCGAAGTGATCATCGGATGTTTCTCGCCGGCCTGGTCCCAAAGGCTTTCCAGGATCTGGCCCTTCTCGTCGAAGCGCAGCACGCAGCCGGTGTTGAGGTTGGGCATCAGCCAGGCATCCTCGGACACGCGCCGCGCCATGCGGCGGCGGAAGCCGGGCATTTCCAGCGACAGGTCGAGCGCCGGCGTGCGCATGCCCATCAGCGCCAGCCAATAGGTGCCGTCGGAGGCGCGGTTGATGTTGTCGGGATAGCCGGGCAGTCCCTCGATGACCCGCTCCACCTTGCCCTTCTTCGGACCGTCGAAATAGTAGCGGCTGATGCGGCAGGCCCAGCTTTCCGCGAACAGCACCGACTGGCCGTCGAAGGCTGTGCAGATGCCATTGGGGAAGACCAGGTTCGACAACAGCGTGCGGGTCGAGCCGGACTTGGGGTCGTGGACGATGATGCGCCCGTTGCCGCGGCTCTCCAGCGCGTCCGCATACCAGTCGTGCATCTCGAAACGGACGGTGGCTTCGGAAAAGACGATGCGGCCGTCTGGGAGGATGTCGCAGTCGTCAGCAAGCTTCATGCTCGAGTCGTCGACGACCGATGTCAGCGAGCGGTTGGTCTCGGCGGTGAGCAGCTTCACCTCGCCCGCCGGCGAGACCTGGTAGAGGCCCATGCCGGCGACGCAGATGACAAGATTGTCGTCGCGGTCGAACGCCATGCCGAGCGGCGAGCCGCCTATATGGGCGAAGACTTCGCTCTCCGTGTAGTGCGGCGGCTGGAAGCGCAATATGTCGCCCTGCCGGCTGCCGGTATAGAGCCGGTCCTGGCGGTCGAAGATCACATCCTCGGCGCCGTCGAGGAAGCCGAGGCCGATGACGCCGACATCCTTCAGCCGGTCGTTCACAGCCATCGGCGCGCCGGGCGCGGTCGAGATCGCCTGCGGCATCTTGGCGAAGGTCGGCGAGATATAGACGCTGCGCAGGATCTTGTGGCGGTTCTTCACCCAGCGCACATCGAGCATGACCGAGAGCAGCAGCACGAGGCCGAGGATCAGGTAGTTGACCGGGCCGGGCACGGCGAGCGCGAGCAGGCTGTTCGACAGGACGAGCACGAAGAGCGTGCCCATCAGCGCCTTGGCGACCGAGCCGCGTCCGCCACCGAGCGAGATGCCGCCGAGCACGGTCGCGGTCAGCACCTGCAGCTCGAGCCCGGTGCCGATATCGGACGCGGCACTGCCGATGCGAGCCGAGAAGAAGAAGCCGGAGAGCGCCACCAGAACCGAGCAGAGCACATAGGCGCTGAACAGGGTGAAACGCACATTGATGCCGGCATTGTAGGCGGAGCGGCGCGCGCCGCCGACCGCGAACAGCCGCCAGCCATAGCGGGCGCGCGACAGCACCAGGTGGATCACGATGGCAATGACCACGAAGACCGCGAAGGAGGTCGGCACGCCCCAGATCGTGCCGAAGCCGAGAAAATCATAGGCCGGCGAATCCGGGCCGCTGGTGACGATCGCCGTCGAGACATGCGGGAAGACGATGTCGAAGGTGGATCGGTAGATGATGAGCGTGACCAGCGTGGTCAGGAACGCCCGCATGCGCAGGAAGCCGACCAGGAAGCCGTTGATGGCGCCGCAGACGACGCCGAGGCCGAGGCACGCCAGCAGGCCGGTCCCAAAACTCCACTGCTGGACATTCATGCCGTAGAGCGTGACCAGCACGGCGAGTGCGAAGGTCGAGCCGACCGAGAGATCGATGCCGCCGGACACCATAACGATGGTCATGCCGAGCACGACAAGACCGAGTTCGGCGGTCTGGCCGCTGAGATTGGTCAGCGTCGTCACGTCGAAGAAGCCCGGCACGATCGCGCCGAAGATCGCGCACAGGATCACCAGCGCGGTGAAGGGAATGACGCTGTCGATCCATTTCTTGGTCAGGATCTCCCCGACCACATGGTCGGGGAGCAGACGGTAGCGCCAGCGCACAAGGCTTTCGGCCATGCTCATCGGAAAGTCCGTTTACTTGATGTCTTCGGGCTTCCAGCAGTTCCGGCCGGTCGCGTTGGTCTTGTCGACGCGGGTGATCGGGCCGAAGAAGATGGTCTTCTCGCTGCCCGCCTTCCGATCCGGGTGCTGCAGCAACTCGGAGATCTGCTGCGCCGCGATCTCGCCCTGGATCGGGGCATTGAAGTTGAAGATCACGTCGAGCAGCCCGTTCTTGATGCTCTCGCAGCCGGTGGCGGCACCCGCGCCATTGGTGACGATGGTGACCTGATCCTGCTTGCCCGCAGCCGCTACCGCCGCGCCCGCGCCGACTTCGGCATTGTCCCAGATGCCCATGATGCCGCAGAGATCGGGATGCTGCTGCAGCACCGTCTCGGTGATTTGGCGGGCCTTTTCGCTGATGTAGTCGGCCGGCTGGTCGGAGACGAGCTGCAGCTCTGGATTGGCCTTCAGCACCTCGTCGATGCCGGTACGCATATAGATGTTGGCGGCGCCCGTCTGGACGCCGGCGAGCCACACCACCTTGTGCGAAACGGCGTTCGGCCCGGTGCACTGCTTGGCCAGCTCGCCCATCTCCAGGCGGCCCATCTCGATCCAGTCATTGCCGACATAGGAGTCGGTCTGGGTCGCCGACTGCATGTTGACCTGCAGCACCTTGATGCCGGCGGCCTGCGCCTGCTTCAAAAGGCGCGCATAGGTCTGCACGTCCGGGTTCTGCACGATGATCAGGTCGGGCTTCTCGGCGATGGCGCCCTGCATGGCGCGGATGCCGGCATTGGTGTCGCCGTTCGGATCGCGCACCTCGAGCGTGAAGCCATAGCGGGCGGCGTGACGCTGCCACACCATCACCCAGGCCTGGTTGAGGTCCATGCCCTGCGAGATCGGCACGAAGATGACCTTCTTGCCCTTGACGCCGTCGAGATAGGCAGCCCGGCCGACCTGATCGGTTTCCTGCGCGCTTGCGACCTGCGCGACGCCTAGCAGCGCGAGCGCGGCCATGCCCGCCAACAGGCATTTCTTGAATAGTTTCATAGGTTTCCTCCCTGATTTGATGGTTCGAGTTCTTGTTTCAGAGGTCGCCGCTCTGCGAGGTCTGCTCGTCGCGCGGATTGATGATGGCGTCGATGGCAAGGGCGCCGAGCAGGATCACGCTCTTGATCAAATTCTGGCTGGTGTAGGAGAAGTTGAGGATCGTCATGCCGTTGGTCAGGATGCCGACCAGGATGGTGCCGGCGATCACGTTACGCACACCGCCCTGCCCGCCCGACAGGCCGATGCCGCCCAGCACGACCACCAGCAGCACGTCGTAGATCAGACTCGAATTGTAGAGGCGCGTGTCGATACCGGTGACGAGACCGGTCATGATGATGCCGGCGGTGAACGCGATGAGCGCGCTGATGACATATTGCGTCACGATGATCGGGCGTGTCGGCAGGCCGGTGGTGCGGGCCGCGTTCGGATTGTCGCCGGTTGCGTAGACCAGCCGGCCAAAGCGCGTCTTCCTCAGAAAGAGACCCATGAGAGCCGCCACCGCGCCGAAGATGACGACGGACATCGGTATGCCGAGCACGCTGCCATTGCCGACGAATTTCAGCCAGGCGATATCCGGCGGCGCATAGAGGACGTCCGAGGCGAAGACGATGCGCCCCGAGCCGTAGACCGACGAGGCGATGGCCAAAGTGGCGAAGATCGGCGGCACCTCCGCGATCGCCACCATGACGCCGGTGAACAGGCCGATGGCCGCGACCAGGATAGCACCGCAGATCACCGCAAGCGTAAAATCGATGCCCCAGGTGGAAATCCAGATGCTGAAGGCGACGCCGACGACCATGACCGCCACCATGGTGAGGTCGATGCCGCGGCCGACGACGACGAAGCCCATGCCGACGGCCAGCGTGCCGAGGATCGACACGTTCTTAAGGATGGCGATGATATTGCCCTGGCTCAGGAAATTGTTGAGCGTCGCCGAGAAGACGAGGAACAGCACGACCGAGATCGCGACGACGACGACTTCCTGCGACGCCTTGAAGCCAAGGCGCCTGTCGTCCGATTTGCCCGAACCAGGCATTTTCCTCCTCCCAGGCAGCCTATGATTGGCGCCTTCCTCAGGCGGCCAGCTGAACCGGAATCCTCCCAAGGCTCCGAGCCGTTCGCCTGTATGGGACAATTACGACTGGAGCGTCGGCGGACAATTTCGTTTTTCTGATACGCTGTGCAGTTTGCCCTCGAGGTCTCAGGTCCGCGGCGGCTCGCCGCCATAGGCGCGCGCGATAAGGGCCCTGATCGGTTCCCGCTCCAGCGCCCGCGGGTTCCAGTAGGGATTGGCCAGCGCACGGTCCGTCGCGATATCGATCCCCTCGGACGGCATGCCGATCTCGGACAGCGCGCGTTTTGCGCCGATCCGACCGGCGAGGTCGTAGAGCGCCATGGCAGGATCATCCGTCTTCAGCACGGCCCGCAGGGTTTGCATGACGGCCGGAACGGCAGGGGCGTTGTAGGCCACCGCATGCGGCAGCACGATCGTATGGGTCTGCGCATGCGGCAGATCGAAACTGCCGCCCAGCGTATGGCAAAGCTTGTGGTGCAGCGCCATGCCGACCGAGCCGAGACAGATGCCGCAGAGCCAGGCGCCGTAAAGCGCCTCGGAGCGCGCATCGCGGTCATGCGGCTTCCCGGCAATGACCGGCAGGGCGCTCACCAACCTGCCGATGGCCTCTGTGGCCATCAGATTTATCACCGGGTTGCTTTCCCTGGCATAGAGCGCCTCGACCGCATGGGCGATGGCGTTCATGCCGCTTGTTCCCGACAAAGAAGCGGGAAGCGTCATCGTCAGGTCGACGTCGTAGATCACCACTTCCGGCAGCACCTTCGGGCTCGATTGGGTGACCTTCACGCCATCTTTCGTCTCACCGAGGATCGGCGTCATTTCCGAGCCGGCATAGGTCGTCGGCATCACGATCTGCGGCAGGTCGGTGCGCAAGGCGATCGCCTTGGCGAGACCCGTCGTGGAGCCGCCGCCGATGGCGACCAGCCCGTCGGCCTTGAGTTCCGCCGCGACTCGCAGCGCTTCCTCGGTGACCGACACCGGCGTATGCATCGTCGCTTTGGCATAGACGCCGGCTGCCCTGTCGCTGAGGAACTCGGCATGGCGCCGGGCATCTGCCTCCCGCGGCGGCGTGGCCAGGACCAGCACACGTTTCAGCCCTAGACGGTCGATCTCCTCCGGGAGCCTTGCGATCGTGCCTGATCCGAAGATGACGCGTGCCGGCTGGGCGTTGTAGACGAAGCTTTTCATGTGAGCCTCTCCCGTCAGCCGCGACTGTATGCCGTGGCACGAAAGTTAGCGACGAAGAGGCGCGCGCGTAAGTGCGCTGGCCGACGAAATCTGGCGGCCAGGGATCTATTTGCCACCAGAAGCTGGCAGCAGCCGATTGCGCCGCGCCATCGGCGCGACCGACGATCGCGTTAGGCGATCCTCTGCTCGAACTGCATCACGCTCGCGCTCTTGCGCAGTCCCGTCGCGACGACCGACACCCGGAACTTCCCGGCCAGGGACTGGTCGAAGATGGCGCCGACGATGATGTCGGCATCGGCGTCGACCTCCTCGCGTATCCTCGTCGCCGCCTCATCGACCTCGAACAGCGTCATGTCCATGCCGCCGCTGATCGACACCAGCAGCCCCCTGGCGCCCGTCATCGAGGCTTCGTCGAGGAGTGGGTTGGCGATCGCCGCCTCGGCCGCCGTCCTTGCGCGCCCCTCTCCGGAGGCCTCGCCGGTTCCCATCATTGCCGGGCCCATGTCCCGCATCACCGACTTCACGTCGGCGAAATCGAGATTGATCAGGCCTTCCTTGACGATGAGGTCCGTGATGCAGCCGACACCGGCGTAGAGGACACGGTCCGCCATGGCGAAAGCGTCGGCGAAGGTGGTCCTGGCGTCGGCGACCCGAAACAGGTTCTGGTTCGGGATGACGATTACGGTGTCGGCGCTTTCTCGCAGGCGTTCTATGCCTTCCTCGGCCGCCTGGCCCCGGCGCTTGCCTTCAAACGTGAAAGGCTTGGTGACGACGGCCACCGTCAAAATGCCGGCGTCGCGCGCGGCGCGCGCAATCACGGGCGCGGCACCCGTCCCCGTGCCACCACCCATGCCGGCGGTGATGAAGCACATATGCGTTCCCGCCAGATGATCCATGATCTCGTCGATGGATTCCTCGGCGGCCGCACTGCCGACCTGGGGCAAGGACCCGGCGCCCAGGCCCTCGGTCACATGCGCGCCCAATTGGATCAGCCGCGACGACTTCGACATGGTGAGCGCCTGGGCGTCGGTGTTGGCGACGACGAACTCGACGCCCTGCAGACCTTCGGCGATCATGTTGTTGACGGCGTTGCCGCCGGCGCCGCCGACCCCGACGACGGTGATCTTGGGTCTCATCTCCAGGATTTCCGGCTTGGCGGTCATTTTTTCATCTTTCTACCGAAAGCGCCCGCTGCTCCGCCGCACGACGATGCGGAACCCGGAGCAACGAGCACACGAATCAGGTGATCCCCACCAAGCGCAGGGAATCAGAGCGGGCGCCTCCCTGCAAGTCCGCCGAGCATATGCAAGCGCAATGCCCCTGCGTTTGAACAGAAAGGTTCCGGGTGCCCGAGTGCTCCTAGGCGACGCCGTTGCAAGAAGTTCTATTGCGTCACCGAGGTCGAGGTGCCCCAGGTGTCCGACAGCACATAGCCTTGCGGATAGGGATCTGTCGGATCGAGATAGTAGTTGTGCTCGCCGGTGATCCAGGCACGGCCGGAGATCTCGGGAACGATCGCCTTGCGTCCGGCGATTTCGGTCAGGTCGACAATTCTGCCGGTGAAGCGCGAGCCGATGATCGATTCATGGATCAACACCTCCCCTTCCTTCATCAGGCCGCGCGCCTGCAGCACGGCCATGCGGGCCGAGGTGCCGGTTCCGGTGGGGCTGCGGTCGGAACGGCCTGGCGAGACGATGCAGGTGTTGCGCGTGACCTTGCCCGGCCCCTGGAACGGCATCGCGAACTGCACGATCGAGACACCGCGCACATTGTCGAATTCAGGATGCACCACATCGAGCTGCTCGCGCGCGGCACGCCGGACCTTCTCGCCGGCCACGGCAATCTCCCGGGCCTCGTCGGGCGTGACCGAGAAGCCGAGCGCGGGCGCGTCGACAATTGCGTAGAACATCCCGCCATAGGCGATATCGACCTTCAGAGTTCCCAACCCTTCGACCTCGATATTCGCGTCGAGGCGTTCGGCGAAGGCGGGGGCGTTGCGGAAGGTGATCGACAGGCACTTGCCGTCGCGGCATTCGGCTCTGACCTCGATGACGCCGCCCGGCATATCGAGCTTGAAGCGCGTCTCCGGCTCCTGCATCGGCACCATGCCGGTCTCGAGCAGCACTGTGGCGACGCAGATCGTGTTGGAGCCGGACATCGGCGGGTACTCCGTCGGCTCCATGATGATGGCCCCCGCGGCGCAATCCTCGCGTGTCGAGGGCACCAGGAGATTGACATGCCGGGCGACGCTGCCGCGCGGCTCGCAGATTAGCATGCGCCTGATATGATCGTGATCGCGCTCCATCGCGATCATCTTTTCCATCATCGTGCGGCCCGCCGGCGGCAGCACGCCGCCGACGATGACGTCGCCGATCTCACCCTCGGCATGACAGCCGACGACGCGGATGCTGGCTTTGGTACGCATGGTCACTCCCTGTGGCGCGACTATCCGCTTGGCAAGCGGTTCTTTGCGGGACAAACTGGCCAATGTGCGTGCCAGCCTCAAGGAGAATCCGAAATGACCGCCAATGTTTTTTCCGGCTGCATGCCGGCGCTGATGACGCCCTGCACCGATGACCGGCTTCCCGACTTCGACGCCCTTGTGCACAAGGGACGCGAATTGATCGCTGCCGGCATGTCCGCGGTCGTCTATTGCGGCTCCATGGGCGACTGGCCGCTGCTGAGCGACGAGCAGCGCATGCAGGGCGTCGAGCGCCTGGTGAAGGCCGGCGTGCCGGTGATCGTCGGTACCGGCGCCGTCAACACGGCCAGCGCCGTGGCCCACGCCGCGCATGCCCAGAAGGTCGGCGCGCGGGGCCTGATGGTGATCCCGCGCGTTTTGTCGCGCGGTCCGTCGGTCACCGCGCAGCGCCATCATTTCAAGGCGATCCTCTCAGCCGCCCCCGACCTGCCGGCTGTCATCTACAACAGCCCCTATTACGGCTTCGCCACGCGCGCCGATCTGTTCTTCGCGCTGCGCGCCGAGCATCCGAACCTTGTCGGCTTCAAGGAATTCGGCGGCCCGTCTGATCTGCGCTACGCGGCGGAAAACATCACCAGCCGCGACGACGAGGTTGCGCTGATGATCGGCGTCGACACCGCCGTCTTCCACGGTTTCGTCAATTGCGGAGCCTCCGGCGCGATCACCGGCATCGGCAACGTGCTGCCCAAGGAAGTGCTGCATCTGGCGGGCCTCAGCCAGGCCGCGGCGAAGGGCGACGCCGAGGCGCGCCGGCTGGCGCAGGAACTGGACGCCGCGCTCGCCGTGCTGTCCTCCTTCGACGAGGGGCCGGACCTGGTGCTGTATTTCAAGCATATGATGGTGCTGAAGGGTAACCCTGAATACAGGCTGCACTTCAACGAGACCGACGCTCTGACCGACAGCCAGCGCGGCTTTGCCGAGGCACAGCTCAAGCTCTTCGACACCTGGTACGCCCAGTGGTCGAGGCAGCCCGCAATGACACGTTACGCGGCCTGAGCGGATCCCAGTCAGCGCGGCTCGCCTTTCACCAGATGAAAGGTCGCTGTGGGCGGGTCCACCACGCGTTGCGAAAGCTATGTTTTTGTTCGATCGGCCGGCAGGAGCACCTCTCCTGCGCGCCGAAGCATTGTTTCCTTTGCTTTATGGCGTTGAAAATGGCGCAGGAGGGGCGGAACGTTTCAAACGCCACGCCGGCTTTCGAAAGTTTATCTTTCCTTTTTGCTGGTTTTCTTGGTTTCGCGGCGCTGGCCTGCGCCGCAGACTGAAATCCAGGCAAACGGGAAGCCGCAAATGGGAAAACCCAAGTGACGACAGCCTTCATCACCGGAGCGACGAGCGGCATAGGACGCGCGATCGCGATCG
The DNA here is from genome assembly GCF_003952445.1 of Mesorhizobium sp. M2A.F.Ca.ET.043.05.1.1. Taxonomy (NCBI): domain Bacteria; kingdom Pseudomonadati; phylum Pseudomonadota; class Alphaproteobacteria; order Hyphomicrobiales; family Phyllobacteriaceae; genus Mesorhizobium; species Mesorhizobium sp. M2A.F.Ca.ET.043.05.1.1. Next base: position 509,627 of record NZ_CP034446.1, on the reverse strand, counting down.
CGCTGAGCGATGCCGGCTACGAGGTCTACGCGGTCGGCCGCAGCAAGGCGGCGCTGAAAGAGCTGCAGGCCGAGCGTCCTGGCATCGTGCCGATTGCCGTCGACGTCACCGACCGCGAGGCGCTGGAATCGGTGCTGGCGGATCTCACCATCGATGTGCTGATCAACAATGCCGGTATCATGCCGCCGCTCGGCAATTTCGCCGACATGAAGATCGCCGACATCGACGCAACGCTGGAGGTGAACCTCAGCGCCGCGATCCTGCTCACCCGCCTCGTCGTGCCGCAGATGCGCGAGCGGCAGTCGGGCCATATCCTGTTCACCGGCTCCGTCGCCGGCCACGCGGCATTTTCCAACATCGCCGTCTACGCAGCCACCAAGGCGGCGATTTCCGGCTTTGCCGGCGCGCTGCGCGCCGACCTCTCCCCCTCCGGCATACGCGTCACCGAGATCGTCGCCGGCCGCGTCGAGACGCAGCTCTACCAGGACATCCTCGACGCGAAGGCGCGCGCCGCCATGTACGCCAGCAAGGTGGTGCAGCCCGATGACGTGGCCAGAATGGTCGTTGCCGTGCTCGCGCTGCCGGCATGGGCCGACGTCACCCGTTTCGACATCATGCCGACATGGCCGACCTCGCCGAGCGGCACCAAGTAAGGGATAGTGGAATGAAGGATCTGTCCGTTCTGATCGTTGGCGGCGGCGCCGGCCTCGGCGCCCTCCTGGCCAAGATGGCTGTCGAGGCCGGGGCGGCAAAGATCGGCATCATCGATATCAACCAGGAAGCGGCGGAGAGCGCGCTCGAGCCGGCAAGGGCCAAGGGCCTCCCGACAGCGGCTGCCGCATGCGACATCCAGGTGGGCCCGCAATGCCACGCCGCCTTCGATGCCATCGCGGCCGAGCTCGGGCGCATCGACACGCTGATCAACTGCGCCGCGATTTATCCGCGCCGCCCGCTGCTCGAGATCACCGACGCTGATTGGGACGCCTCCAACGGCATCAACATCAAAGGCACCTACCACATGATGGTGGCGGCCGTTCGCCACATGCAGGCGCAAGAGCCGAAAGCCCAGGTGCGCGGCCGCATCGTCAATCTGACCTCGGTCGATGCCTTCAAGGCGCATCCGCAGAACGCCCATTATGCAGCGACCAAGGCGGCCGTCGTCAGCCTCACGCGGTCCTTCGCGCATCACATCGCGAAGGACGGCATCCTGGTGAACTCCGTCGCGCCCGCCGGCATGGCCACGGAGAAGGCCAAAGCGCTCGGCTTCCTCGAGGAACTGGCCAAGGCAAGCCCGCTCGGGCGCGGCGCCGAGCCGACGGAAATCGCCGAATGGGTGCTGATGACCGGAGGTCCGAAGAACACCTATATGACCGGCGAAAACGTCATTGTTTCAGGTGGTTACATCTACGCCTAGAATCATTTCGGCAGCCAGCGGCTGTTGAGGTTCGGCAGTGCATGATCAACGGGGTTTCAAACGGAAGGAGGCGGACTTACGATGAGCGGCAAGCTTCGCCTTCCTTCGCTCAATGCGCTTCGCGTCTTCCACGCCGTCGCGCAGCACAAGAGCTTTAGGCAGGCGGCCGACGAGCTTCTGGTCACGCCGCAGGCCGTCGGCCAGCAGATCAAGCTGCTGGAAGACACGCTGCAGGTGACGCTGTTCGAGCGTAAGGGCCGCTCGATCGAACTGACCGAGTCGGCGATCCTTCTTTCGCATTACGTGAAGGCCGGCTTCGACGAATTTTCCGAAGGCGTTCGCCGCGTCACTAAGTCGAACCACCGGGACCGCATCAACCTCAACGCCAGTCCCTATTTCGCCACGCACTACCTGCTGCCGAGGCTGTCGCTGTTCCGCGAGATCCTGCCTGGCGCCGACCTGCGCCTGACGACGATGGTCGACCTGCCAGACTTCGGTCGCGACGACATCGACATGACGGTGCAGTGGGGCTATGGCAACTGGCCGGACTATGATGTGACGCTCCTGGTGCCGGACCCGAAGATCATCTGCTGCACGCCGGCGATCGGCGAGAAGATCAAGTCGCCGCAGGATCTGACGAAGTTCACGTTGCTCGACACGGTCAAGTCGAAGCGACTCTGGCCGGACATATTGCGGCACCTGGGCGTGGAGCTGACCGACGGCGACCGCAGCGTCAGCTTCGACGATGCGGCGACGATGCGCCGGGCGACCCTGCAAGGCATCGGTGTCGGCCTGGTCTCCGTGATCGACGCCGAGGAGGATTTCCTCTCCGGCGCCCTGGTCGCGCCGATCGGCCGCGACGCCATTGCCGATATGCGGCCGGAGGAAGTCCCTGGCTTCTACCTTATGGTCCCGCGCGGGCATTTACGCGTCAAGGCGGTGGCCGCGCTTCATCGATGGCTGGCCCAGCAAGACTGGCGAAGCGACCTCAAGATTTCCTTGCCGAAACCGACTCCGCTTTCGGACTGACAAGTGCGGCGAGACAAGCGTTCCGGCCTGGGAGACAGTAAAGAAGAACTTTCGAATGAGCCGCATTTCTTGATTTCGCGCTTGCCCGCTGGAGTGCAGGTATAAGCTGAAAGGCAAGCCCGGTTCGCTTGCCGCTAAGTGCGTGACGCTGCATTCTCTTCCCTGAAGGCCATGGCATGACCTCCCGAGCAGACGACATCCGCCTTGGCGCGGACATTGGCGGCACCTTCACCGACATCGCGCTCGATGTCAGGGGAGAGATGTTTTCAACCAAGGTGCTGACCAATTATGCCGCGCCAGAGCAGGCGATCCTCGACGGCATCGACGCGGTCATCCGCGATGCCGGCATTTCGGCGGCCGAGATCGGCATCATCATCCACGGCACGACGCTCGCCACCAACGCGCTGATCGAGCGGCGCGGGGCGAAAACCGCGCTGGTCACGACCGAAGGTTTTCGCGATGTCATCGAGATGCGCACGGAAAACCGCTTCGAGCAGTATGATCTCAACCTGCAGCTGCCGCCGCCACTGATCCCGCGCGAGGACCGTTTTACCGTCAAGGGCCGCATCGGCGCCGAGGGGCAGGAGCTGCAGCCGCTCGACGAAGCCGCTCTCGAAGTGATCGCCGATCGGATAGCGGCGGGCAACTTCGGCTCGGTGGCGATCGGTTTCATCCATGCTTACGCCAATCCTGACCACGAGCGCCGGGCGCGCGAAATCCTCTTGCGAAAACTCAGCATCCCGATCTCGATCAGCGCCGAGGTCTCGCCGCAGATGCGCGAGTTCGAGCGTTTCAACACGGTCTCAGCCAACGCCTATGTGCGGCCGCAGATGGCCGACTATCTCGCCCGCCTGCAGACACGCCTGAAGGACATGGGCGCCGAGTGCCCCGTCTTCATGATCCATTCGGGCGGCGGCCTGATCTCGGTGGAGACCGCTTCGGAATTCCCGGTTCGGCTGGTCGAGTCCGGCCCGGCGGGTGGTGCGATTTTCGCCGCCGACATCGCCCGTCGCTTCGGCCTGGAAAAGGTCGTCTCCTACGACATGGGCGGCACCACCGCAAAAATCTGCCTGATCGAGGATTTTGCGCCGCGCACGGCGCGGACCTTCGAGGTGGCGCGCACCTATCGCTTCTCGAAAGGCTCGGGCATGCCGATCTCCATCCCGGTGATCGAGATGATCGAGATCGGCGCCGGCGGCGGCTCGATCGCCCGGGTCGACGCCATGGGCCGCATCCAGACCGGGCCGGAAAGCGCCGGCTCGGAACCCGGCCCTGCCTGCTACGGCCGCGGCGGCAAACGCCCCGCGATCACCGACGCCGACTTGGTGCTCGGCAAGCTCGACCCCGACAATTTCGCCGGCGGCGCGATCAAGCTCGACACGTCAGCGTCCGAGCAGGCCATCATGCGCGATATCGGCGAGCGCCTGTCGCTGGATGCCTTGGCGATCGCCTTCGGCATCTGCGAGGTCGTGGACGAGAACATGGCGAACGCCGCCCGCGTCCATGCCGTCGAGAACGGCAAGAACATTTCCGACAATCTGATGATCGCCTTCGGCGGCGCGGCCCCGCTTCACGCGGCGAGGCTCTGCGAAAAACTCGGCATCGACCAGTGCATCGTGCCGCGCGGCGCCGGCGTAGGGTCCGCGATCGGTTTCCTGAAAGCGCCGTTCGGCTACGAGGCGCTGGCGTCCAAGCTGACGCGCCTGTCGCGCTTCAAGCCGGCCGAGGTCAACGCCCTGCTCGCCGACCTCAAGGCCTCCGCAGAGGGGTTTGTGCGCAGCGGCGCCAGCGGCAGGATCGTCTGCGAGATCACCGCCTTCATGCGCTATGCTGGCCAGGGCTGGGAAATCCCCGTGCCGTTGGCCGACGAACCATTCGGCGAGGATGCAGTCGCCAAGCTCAAGGATCTGTTCGAGACCAGCTATCAGCGCTTCTTCGGCCGGGCCATCGAAGGGCTCGACGGGCTGGAGATCGAGATTGTCACCTGGTCGGTCAAGGCGACGGACGTTCGTCCGGCCGTGACACGGCATGAACTCACCACCGGCAGGAAGAAGAGCGAACCGACAACGACCCGGGTCGTGTTCGATCCGGCGACCGGCGCGCCACAGACCTATGGCATCGTCGAGCGCGACACGCTCTGCGTCGGCGACCGCGTGGCGGGGCCCGCCGTCATCGTCGAGCGCGAGACATCGACCGTCGTCACCACCAGCTTTGACGCCGTCATCCAAAGCGACGGAGCGATCCTCCTGACCCGCAAAGGCAGCCAGGCATGAGCGATATTGGCGCAATCCGCATGCAGGTGATGTGGAACCGGTTGATCTCGGTGGTCGAGGAGCAGGCGCTGACCTTGCTGCGCACCGCCTTCTCCACCTCTGTGCGCGAAGCCGGCGACCTGTCAGCGGGCGTGTTCGACCCGCGCGGTCAGATGCTGGCGCAGGCGGTCACCGGCACGCCCGGCCACGTCAACACCATGGCCGAGGCCGTGCTGCATTTCATGCACGCGATCCCGCGCGATCAGATGTTCGAGGGCGACACCTATGTCACCAACGACCCATGGCTCGGCACGGGCCACCTGCATGACATCACCATGGTGTCGCCGTCCTTCCTGAACGGCGAGCTCGTCGCCTTCTTCGCCTGCACGGCGCATGTCGTCGATGTCGGCGGCCGCGGCTTCGGCGCCGACGGCAAGTCGGTGTACGAGGAAGGCATCCAGATCCCGATCATGAAGTTCGCGGAAAAGGGCAAGGTCAACCTCGATCTCGTCCGCATCCTGCGCGCCAATGTCCGCGAGCCGAACCAGGTCGTCGGCGATTTCTATTCGCTCGCAGCCTGCAACGAGGTCGGTCACCGCCGCCTCGTCGACATGATGAAGGAGACCGGCCTCGCCTCGCTCGACGGTCTCGGCGACTTCATCTTCTCGCGCACCCGCGACGCCATGCTCGAACGCATCGAGGCGCTGCCCAAGGGAAGCTGGTCGAACGAGCTGGTGACCGACGGCTATGACGCGCCGGTGAAGCTGGCGGCCACGGTCTCGGTCCGCGACGACCATGTCGAGGTCGATTTCACCGGCAGCGATCCGATGAGCCGCTGGGGCATCAACTGCCCGATCATATACAGCAAGGCCTATGCCTGCTACGCGCTGAAATGCGTGGTCGCTCCGGATATTCCGAACAATGCCGCCTCGCTCGCCTTCTTCACCGTGTCGTCGCCCATTAACATCATGAACGCGGTGCGGCCCGCGCCGGTGGCGCTCAGGCACATTTTCGGCCACATGGTTCCCGATCTCGTGCTGGGCGCGTTCTCCAAGGCGTTGCCCGGGAAAATCCTCGCCGAAGGCGCCGGGGCGCTCTGGAACATCCATATCTCGGCGCGGCCTGTCGCCGGCGCGTCCGGCCGCCGCGCCGAAGTGCTGATGTTCAACTCCGGCGGCATGGGCGCCCGCCCCGACCTCGACGGCCTGTCGGCGACGGCCTTCCCGTCCGGCGTGCACACAATGCCGATTGAGGCGACCGAGCATACCGGTCCGATCGTCATCTGGCGCAAGGAACTGCGGCCGGACTCCGGCGGCGACGGCGAATTCCGCGGCGGTCTCGGACAGGTCATCGAGATCGAGGCGACCGAAGGCCACGAATTCGATTTCTCGGCGATGTTCGACCGCGTCAACCATCCGGCGCACGGCCGCGAGGGCGGCAAGCAGGGCGTCGCCGGGGTGGTCAGGCTCGATGACGGCACCAAGATGCGCCCGAAAGGCTGGCAGCACGTGCCGGCCGGGCGACGGCTGATCCTGGAACTGCCGGGCGGCGGCGGCTATGGCGATCCGGCCAGGCGCAGCGTGGCCGCGCGGGCCAATGACCGTTCCAAGGGTTACATTACGGAGAACGACCGATGAGCTATGTTGCCTCGCGCCTGTCGACCGAGGCGATCGCGCGGATCAAAGCCGCCGTCGCGCAAGTGGAGTAAACGATGCCGCATTATGAACGTATCCTGATCACCGGCGCCGCCGGCCGGCTCGGCTCGCAGTTGCGCAAGGGGCTGGTGCCGCTCGCCAAGACGATCCGCCTGGCGGGCCGCGAGCCCTTCGGCGATCTTGCGCGCCACGAAGAGGAAGCTGTCTTCGACCTCGCCGACATGGAAGCCACAATCGCGGCGACCAAGGATTGCGACGCGATCGTGCATTTCGGCGGCGCGCCGCTCGAATGCGAATGGGAGACCATCCTCGATTCCAGCATCCGCGGCTCCTACCACATCTATGAGGGCGCCCGGAAACATGGGGTGAAGCGCGTCATCTACGCCTCCTCGGTGCATGCGATCGGCTATCACGAGATCGAGGCGCATATCGGCGTCGACGCGCCGGTGCGGCCGGACAGCCTCTATGGCGTTTCGAAGAATTTCGTCGAGAGCCTCAGCCGGCTCTATTGGGACAAGTTCGGCATCGAGACCGTATGCCTGCGCATCTTCTCGTCCTTTCCCGAACCAGCCGATCGCCGCATGCTGTGGTCTTATCTCTCTTTCGCCGACTGCGTGCGCCTGGTCGAGGCTTCGCTGACGGCGCCGCGCGTCGGCCACACCATCTCCTTCGGCATATCCGACAACAAGCTGAAGATGGTCGACAACAGCGGCGCCGGCCATCTCGGCTTCATCCCGCAGGACAGCGCCGAGCCGTACCGCGCCGCCGTCGAGGCGAAGACGCCTATTCCCGATCCGAAGAGACCCTCGGTGAAATATCTCGGCGGCTGGTTCTGCGAGCTTGGCCACCCGGACGACAAGGCGGCAGAATAGCGCGGCACTCAGCCAGCGGGAGGCAGGCTGTCCCGGATGAAGCGATGCCAGGCGCCGCCGAGCACAAGGGATGCTCCCGTCTCGTCGAAGCCCGCAGCGAGTAGACCCTGCGAAAGCCCGCGGAAATCGAGGTTCGATCCGAACCAGGACGGCTGAGCCGGGAAGCTTGCAGCGGCTTGGACCTCGCGGGTCCAGCGGCCCTCGCGCATCCAGCGCAGGACGCTGTCGGGCTGGTCCTGGCAGAGATCCGAGCCGATGCCGAGATGCTCCGCTCCCATGATTTCAGCCGCTTCCCTGGCCATCCTGCCAAATTGGTCGAGTGTCGTGTCCGAGCCCTTCGGAAGATGCAGCGGGTAAAGCGAGAGGCCGAGCAGCCCTTCCCTTTCGCGCAATGCCTGCAAAACGTGCTTGGACACATTGCGATTGCTGTCGCGCAGCCAGCGCGGGTTGGCGTGGCTGATGACCACCGGGCGTCGAGAGAGGGCGATGGTTTCGAGCGCCGTCCGCTCGCCCGCATGCGACAGATCGATGATCATGCCGAGCCGGTTCATCTCGGCGATCGCCTCGCGCCCCATCCGCGTCACGCCGCTGTCTTCCTTCTCCATCCAGCCGCAGCCGAGCAGCGACTGGTTGTTGTAGGTGAGCTGCATGAAACGGATGCCTAGATCGAAGAGCATTTCGATCAGGCCGATGTCGTCCTCGATCGGCATCGGGTTTTGCAGCCCGAGGAAAATAGCCGTCCGGTTCGAGGCCCACGCCCGCTCGATGTCGCCGGCATCGCGAGCCAAGAGGATCAGATCCTCATTGTCGCGGAAGCGGGTGCGCCAATCCACCAGATGGCGCACCGTCTCGCGAAAACCTTCGTGATAGCCGACCGTGGCATGGACCGCGCTCATCCCGCCCCGGCGCATCTCCTGGAAAATTTCGCGCGACCAGTTGCAGTATTGCAGCCCATCGATGAGCACGTGCGGCGCGTCGCTGGTCATTCGGCCGCGCCCGCGTGGATGTAGGACGTCTTGACCTGCGTGTAGAACTCGACCGCCGAACGTCCCTGCTCGCGCGGACCATAGCTCGAGGCGCGAACGCCGCCGAACGGCACGTGATAATCGGTGCCGGCGGTGGCCAGGTTGACCATGACGCAGCCCGAGCGCGAGGCATGGCGGAACTTTGTCGCGCGCGCCAGGGAGCGCGTGGCGATCCCCGCTGTCAGCCCATAGGGCGTATCGTTGGCAAGGAAGATCGCCTCGTCGAAATCGTCGGCCGGAATGACGCAGGTGATCGGCGCGAACATCTCCTCCTGGTTGATGCGCATGCGCGAGCGCCCGTTGAGGAACACGGCCGGCGCCATGTAGTGCCCGTTATGTGCCAGGTCGAGCGCTTCGCCGCCGGTCGCAAGCTCGGCGCCCTCGCTGATGCCGAGCGTCACATAATCGAGATTGGCCGAGAGCTGCTCTGCGCTCACCACCGGTCCCATCTGGACGCCGGCCTCCAGCGCGTGGCCGACCTTCAGCGCCCTGGTTTTCGCCAGCAGCTTCTCGACGAAGGCGTCATGGATTGGCTGGTGGACGATCAGGCGCGACGAGGCCGTGCATTTCTGACCCGTCCCGCCGAAGGCGCCGTTCACGGCCAGTTCGGCGGCGCGATCGAGGTCGGCATCGTCCATGACAACGAACGGATTCTTCGATCCCATTTCGAGCTGCAGCTTCACGAAGCGTGCCGCCGCCAGCGCCGCGATGCCGGAGCCGACAGCGCCCGAACCGGTGAAGCTCAGCCCCTGGATGTCGGCATTGGCGGCAAGCTCGCGGCCGATCGTCGAACCCGACCCCATCGTCAGGTTGAACAGGCCTTTCGGGATCGCCTGCCGGCTGATGATCTCGGTCAGCGCGCAGGCGCTGGCCGGGGTAATGCTGGCCGGTTTCCAGACCACCGCATTGCCGAAGGCCAACGCCGGCGCGATCTTCCAGGACGCGGTGGCGACAGGGAAATTCCAAGGGGAAATGATCGCGACGACGCCGAGCGGCCCGCGCTCGATCAGCACATCCACGCCGGCCCGGACCGAGTCGGCGGAGGCGCCGAGATTACGCAAGGCCTCGGCGGCGAAATAGGTGAAGAACTGCCCGGCGCGATAGACCTCGCCGACACCCTCGGGAAGGGTCTTGCCTTCCTCGCGCGAAAGCAGTTCGCCAAGCTCCTTCGAGCGCGCCATCAACTCGCGCCCGATTGCGTCGAGAACGGCGGCCCGCGCCTCCAGCCCCGCCGCTGCCCACTCCCGTTGCGCGCTTTGCGCCGCCGCCACCGCGTCATGGATGTCGGACGGCCGCGCCTGGGCAAAGCGCCCGACGATGTCGGTCACATCCGATGGATTGATATCTTCGACCCAGTCGGCGCCGTCGCGCCATTCGCCTGCTACAAAGTTCCGACCGTTCAGCATCCTGTTCGACCTGCATCAATTCGGTTGACAACGACCTAAGCAATGCTGTGAACTTCAATCAAGCTCAATTTTTGGCACAAATGTTCAGGCAAGCTTAACAGTGACCAAAACCATCAGCCTGACCGGCATGCGCAGCTTCGTCGCGGTCTGCGAGACCGGCGGCGTGCGCGCCGCCGCCGATCAGATCGGCCGCACGCCGTCGGCCGTGTCGATGACCCTGAAACAGCTGGAAGACGACATCGGCGCGCCGCTGTTCGAAAGCGAGCGCAAGGGCGCGCTCTCGCCGGTCGGCCGCATCGTGCTCGACGAGGCGCGCGCCATGATCGCGCATTACGATCGCGCCTGCCTGGCGATGACCAGCTACGCCGCGGACCTGCAGGGACGCTGCGACGTTGCAAGCGTGCCTTCGGTCGCCGTGACCTTGCTGCCGCGCGCGATCGCCCAGCTCCGCGCCGAAGGCAACCGGTTCGACATCCATGTCCGCGACAGCGATTCCAGCGCCATCGTCGAGGCGGTGGAAAACGGCATGGTGGAGGTGGGCCTTTGCGTGCTCGCCAGCAAGCGGCCGCAGCTCAGTTTCGAACCGCTGTTCCAGGAGCCGCTCGATTTCGTCTGCCCGGTCGATCATCCGCTGGCGACATCGAAGCGCCCGTTGAAATGGGCGCCGCTTGAAGGCGAGAGCTTCATCCGCAATGGCGCGGCCGAAGCACTCGGGCTTGCCGAGACCGAGGCGCTTGCCGCGGGCTCGAAACTCACCGCGACCAATGTGAGCTCCAACCTGGCGATGGTGGAGGCGGGGCTCGGCGTCACCATCCTGCCCCGGCTCTGCCGCTGGAAGTGCAGCCGTGCCGTGCGCTTCGTTCCGCTTGCCGATCCGCGTTCGAGCCGGACGGTCGGCTGGATCGCCAAGGAAGGCCGCAACCTGCAGCCGGCGTCGCTGCGCTTCATCGAATGCATTCGCCAGCAGACTCAGGCGGGCGAGAAAGAGTTCGGCTATGCCGCGGCATGATTGGTTGGTGACCGGATGACACGCCTGACAGAAGTCCGCATCGAAACGCTCGCCCGAGAAGCGCTGATGCGGCACGGCGCAAGCGAGCACCAGGCCGGGGCGCTGGCCGCCGGCATCGCGGCGGCGGAACGCGACGGCCTGAAGTCGCACGGGCTGATGTATCTGCCGACCTATTGCGAGCACTTGACCTGCGGCAAGGTGCTGGGACTGGCCGAGCCGCGCCTGACCCGGCCGGCTCCGGCGGTTGTCGCCGTCGATGCCGGCAACGGCTTTGCCCATGCGGCCATCGCTACCGGCCTGCCGCCGCTGATCGAAGCGGCCCGCTCCCAAGGTGTCGCCGCGCTTGCCATTCGCAATTCCTACAATTGCGGCGCGCTCGGCTATCACACCGAGCGCATCGCCCGGGACGGCCTGGTCGGGCTGGGTTTCACCAACGCGCCGGCCTCGATCGCGCCTTGGGGCGGCCGCAAGGCGGCAGTGGGCACCAATCCCTGGTCGCTCGCGGTCCCGGACGGACAAGGCGGCGCGCGCTTGATCATCGACCAGAGCGCCAGCGTCGTCGCCAAGAGCGAGGTCATCAAGCGCGCCCGCGCCGGCGAGCCCATCCCTTCCGGCTGGGCCTTCGACGCGAGCGGCGAGACGACCACCGATGCCGGCGAGGCGCTGAAGGGCACCATGGCGCCGGCGGGCGGCTACAAGGGCGTCGGTTCCGCCCTTTTGGTGGAGATTTTCGCCGCATGCCTTACGGGCGCCAATCCCGGGCTCGTCGCGAGCCCGTTCTCCGGCACGGCCGGAGGCCCGCCCGGAACCGGCCAGTTCTTCCTGGCGGTGTCGCCCGACGCCACGTCGGGTGGGCTGTTTGCGGGCAATCTTGAAACCGTCGCCGGCGCTTTCGTCGGCGATGCGAGGCTTCCGGGCACAAGGCGTTTCGGCGCGCGCGAGAACAACACCCAAGGCATCGAGGTGGCGGCCGAGACGCTCGCCACGCTGGAAAAACTCGCCGGGACCGCCGCATGACGGCGATCGCGCTGCGCCCGCCGGAGGTCGTCATGCGGCTGCAGCGGCTGGGCGCGGCGCATCCGACGCGGCTCAGCTTCCTGCGCCAGCTGATCCGCCGCGCCACCCGGGAGAAATGGCGTGTCCGCAAGCACCTGTTCGACCTGGACGACAACGGGTTCGGGCGCGTGGTCTATGCGGTCGAGGCGCCGGCAAGGATATACAGCCTGGTCGCGTTCTCGACGCCGCTCGATGACGAGAAGCGCTCGGACCGGGTGATCGCGCAGGCTTGGGACACGAGTTACGTGCTTTGGGACGGCTTGCCGGACGTCGCCGACATTGCGCGGTTGGAGGCAAATGCGCCGCTGCAGGAGGCGGGCCGCTACACCAGAAGCGAACTGGTGCTGGCGCGCGCGAACAAAAGTGTCAGGCTCTTTGAGGACGTCGCCGCGGCGCTGGCGCGGGGACAACAGCCGGATGAGGAGCAGTTGCTCGGCGTCGGCTATCTGCTTCGCACCACGGCGGTCTACGGCAACGGCAAGTTCGGCATCGCGGATCGCGACGACATATCCTCACGGCCGGAGCTTGCCGGATCCTTCCAGGCTGAAATGCTCACTGTCTGGCTGATCCGGTCCTTCACTTTCGACCTCGTCGATCACATTGCCCGTCGGCGCAACCCGGCCGGCGCGGCGAGGCTGGCACCGGAGTTGCGCCGGGCGCTCGGCGTGGGCAACGCGACCGGACTCGGCATGGCGCCCTTCCTCGTGCGCCATCCGCTGTTGACGCATAGCTGGTTCCTGGCCCGCGAAACCGCGCTGGCGCGGGTGCGCGCCGAACCACGTGGCGGCGCGGCGGAACGAGACGCCTTCTCGAAAGCGCTCGCCGATCTGCGCCGGCGCGTTGCCCGCTGGCACAGCGACGACAACCGCCAGGCCACGGCAACCCGAATGTTGGCCGCCGACCTGGGCGCGCTGGCGGAAAACCTCGATCGGCTTCTGACGAAGCCGCGGCCTTGGGATGCGCTCTATCGCTTCGCTGAAGATCACTTCTCGCTGGAGGGGCAGGAAGCCTGCGTCTCCCTTATCCTCGAACCGCACGGCGCCTTGATCGACGAGCTCGGCGACACGATGAAGGCCGACGAGACGCCCGGCCATGCCATCGAAGGCGACATGGACTGCGGCTCGCTGCGCCAGGCGCTCCTCGACTGCTATTCCTGGGCGATGGCAATCGACTTCGCTGAGCCGTCCGCCAGCGCGCGCTTCTGGTATGTGTCGGCGGAAAAGCTAGAGCCTCGGCTTGGCGAGCGCTTCGAGGAGGATGGCGCCGAGCTTGAGCAACCTCTGGCCACCGCGCGCGACGCGCTTGGCCTGGCGGCCGCTCTGGCAAAGGCGCCGGCCTCGGCCAGTGTCGCCGATTTCCTGCTGCGCTGGCCCGAGTGGCGCCATGCGGTGCGACGAGCCCAGATCGTCGCCAAATTTCCCTACGCCGAGATCCACGACAACCTGATCGGCGCTGAATTGCGGCCCGTCGACATATTGCGCGCCAAGCTGGCGTTCTTCGGCGCGCGCAGTTTCGATCCCCGCTCCGACCGCTGGCTGCGCATCGCGCTGTTCAGCGGTGAGCCGCTGATCGAGGATGTCTCCACGATGGCGGGAGAGGCCGCGTGATCGACCTGTCGCTCAACGAGGTGGAAACGCTGAGCGCCAAGGCGGCCAGGGGCGCCGGATTTTCATGGGGATTGGCCGAGGATGTCGGCCGCGCGGCGCGCCGGATCGCGGTCGAGGACGACAAATGGGGCCACGCCATGCTGAGCCTTGCTGAACACGCACAATCCTTCGAGCCACCCAGTCCTGCCCGCGCGGCGCGCTGGCGGAGCGGCCAGACTGACGTCGCGATTGGAGGGCCGCTTTGTCCCATCCGGACGGCGGCCCTGCTGCTCGACGAACCGCTTCCGGCGAGCGCTATGCCGCTGACGATCCTGGATGTCGGCCTGCCGGTCTGGCTCGACGCCATGCTGCGCCGCTCGGCCATGCGCGTAGCGCGGCTCGCGGGGTTGGCGACGCGCGCCGATGTCGTCATCGACAACCGCGCCGAAACCGAGCAGCCAGCCACAGGCCGGCGCGGTGCGATCGACGACCGGACGCTTGCGGCGCTCAATTCCTTCGCCGCCAGGACCTATGTGCCGGAAAGCGAAAGATCGCGCCTGCGTGGTGCCGGCGGCGGCCGGGTGGATTATGAATAACAAGGGGAGAAAAAGATGAGCGCAGCCGACGGCCAGAAGATCGCCATGCGTGGCGCAGGCTACTACTCGGCCAACACCGTCGGCGCCAAATATGTCATCGACAAGGTCGGCGATCTCGTCGTCGAGGCTGTCGCCAGGATGCCCCGGCTGGCCGACGGCCTGCCCTTCGCCATCGCCGATTTCGGCGCCGCCGACGGGGGCACTTCCATGGACATGATGCGACGGCTGATCGGCGCCGTTCGGGAGAGGGAACCGGACCGGGCGATATCGATCACCTACACCGACCTGCCTCACAATGATTTCTCGACCTTGTTCCGACTCAGCCAAGGCCTTCTTGGAACCTCCACCGAAGCGCCGCTGGCCGAGACGCCCGGGCTTTACATCTTCGGCAGCGGCACCAGCTTCTACCGCCAGATCCTGCCGGACGATTCGCTGTCGTTCGGCTTCTCCGCCACCGCGATGCATTGGATCAGCAAGCGGCCGTGCATGATTGCCGACCACGTCCAGGCGGTCGGTGCAAGCAATGCCGAGCGCGAGCAGTTCCGCGCCCAGGCGCTGCGCGACTGGGAGACGATCCTGCTTGCCAGGGCGCGTGAATTGCGATCAGGCGGGCGACTTGCGCTGGCCAATTTCTGCGTCGACGAGGAAGGCCGCTATCTCGGACATACGACGGGTGCCGACATGTTCGACAGTTTCGCCCGCCATTGGCGGGACCTGCTTCGCGTAGGGCGGATCAGCGAGACGGAGTATGTCAACGCGACGTTCCAGCAGTTCTACAAGACACCCGACGAGTTCGCGGCACCCTTCCGCGATCCCGCTTCGCCTGTGTCGCAAGCCGGGCTAAGGCTGGAGACGATATTCACCATGGTGACGCCCTGCCCCTATGCCGAGGCGTTCCGGACCCATCGCAATGCGAAGGATTTCGCCCGGGCCTATGTGCCGACGCTGCGCTCCTGGTCCGAGACCGTTTTCGCCAACGCGCTCGATCCCGCCCGACCGCCAAGCGAACGCTCCGCGATTATCGACGATTTCTACGGCGCCTATGAAGCCGACGTCGCGCAAGCTCCAGAAGGTCATCGCATGGACTACGTTCACTGCGTGACGGAAATCGTCAAGTCTTGACCGGGGGCAAGCGCCGCGTCGCCCGCTCCAGGTCTTGACGAAAACAGGTGCGCCTGTTTGAGACTCGGGATCAAGGGACATTTGCTCCCGAGGAGATGAGCAGGCGGTGGGCAAGCTTTGAAGCGCGTTTTTCGATTGCTTGCTGCTGCGATCGTGGCGTTCGGCGCGACCGGATGCACCAGCATTTCCTACTATGCGCAATCGCTGGAGGGCCATGTCGAGATCATGGCCGCGCGCAAGAATGTTGCGAAACTGATCCGTGATCCGTCGACGCCGGAGCCATTGCGCGTCAAGCTGACATCGGCCAGCGCCATACGCCGCTTCGCCACGGAAGAACTGGCGCTGCCCGACAACAGCAGCTACCGCAGCTATGTCGATGTCGGCCGCAGCGATGTGACCTTGGCGGTCTTTGCCGCGCCGCAATTCTCGCTCGCGCCGGTAACATGGTGCTTTCCGGTGTTCGGCTGCGTTCCCTACAAGGGTTATTTTTCGCGCAAGGACGCGCTCGAAAATGCCGCCGCGCTGCAGCGGCAGGGGCTGGACGTCTATGTGACAGGCATCACGGCCTATTCCACGCTGGGCTGGTTCAGCGACCCGCTGCTCAGCACCATGCTGCGCCAGAACGACACCTATCTCGCCAGCCTTGTCTTCCATGAGCTGGCGCATCAGAAAGTCTATATAAACGGCGACTCCGCGTTCAACGAGGCTTTCGCGGTTACCGTCGAAACCACCGGCACCAGGAAATGGCTCCGCGCCACCGGCAATCGCGCCGGATTGCGCAGCTACGAAGCCGATCGCAAGCGCAAGGCGGATTTTCTCGGCCTGATAGCGAAAACCCGGGACGAGCTGAAACAGGTCTATGGAAGTCCCCGCAGCCCCGCGCAGATGGCGGCCGCCAAGGCGGCCACGATCGACAGGCTGCGGGCACGCTATCGGCAGATGCGCGACAAGCGTTGGGCCGGATACCGCGGATACGACGCCTGGTTCGACAGCCCGATCAACAACGCGAAGCTCGCCGCGACTGCCGTCTACGGCGAAGAGGTCCCGGCGTTCCTTCACCTGTTCGACTTGTGCTCAGGCGACTATCCGCGGTTCTACGCCGCTGTTCGACGGATCGGAAATTTGCCCGGACCTTCCCGTGCCGAAGCGCTCAAGACCGCGACGACGTGTGATTGAGCTGAACCGGCTCTAATTCTCCGCCAGCGCCGTCACCTCGCGCCGGAAAGGCAAGGCATCGCCGATATCGGCCTCGTCCAGCTCGCGGGCGAAGCGGTGGCCGGCATAGGTGGCCCAGGCGATCGGCCCCGGCGCCTCGGCATCGCCGATGACCTTGATCGAGCGGATGCCATTGCCAGCCCACTCGTTTTCCCGGGCTTTCAGCGCGCGCCAGACCGCGTCGTCCTGGTTGCGTGACGTGACCAGAACGACGGCATCGGCCGCCAATTCCTGGCGCGCGCCAGTATAGACGCAGGCCGTGACGACGCCGCCCGAAGTGATGCCCGTTACGGTCCGGTTGAGGACGATATTGACGCCCAGTTCCGCCAGGCGGCGGTGGATGGCGCCCTGCTCCAGCGTGTTGCGGGTCCAGTCCGAGACATAGGCTGAAGGCGTCACCAGGGTCACCTTGGCGCCACGCCGCGCCATCAATTCGGCAAGAACTCCGCCCATGTAATAGTGGTCGTCGTCGAACAGCACGACGCTGCCGGACGGCGCCTTGCCGCCCATCAGATCGTCGGGCGTGTAGACCGGCATGGCGGCGTCGATCGGCATCGGCACGACATGCGCGCGTGCCACGCCGTCGCGCCGCCAGGTCGATCCGGTGGCGATGGCGACGTTCTGGAAGCCGAAGGACAGGATGTCGTCCGCCGACAGCCGGCTTTCGAAATAGATGTCGACATTCGGCATCTGGCTGAGCTGGTACTGTCGATAGTCGCGCACCCTGCCCCAGGCCGACAGGCCCGGCAGCAGGCACTCGCGCGCCACGCGTCCGCCAAGCGCGGTGCCCGCTTCCGCCAAGGCCACCTGATAGCCGCGCAGGCCGAGCGCGCGGGCGGCCTCCAGCCCGGCTGGCCCGGCGCCGACGATCAGCACGCTGTCGCTGTCGCCCTTGGGCTGCATGCGCTCCGGGTGCCAGCCCTTGCGCCATTCCTCCATGAAGGTCGGGTTCTGCGTGCAGCGCGAGATGGACATGGTCATATCGCCGGTGATGCAGATGTTGCAGCCGATGCATTCGCGGATGTCCTCGATGCGCCCCTCCTCTACCTTCCTCGGCAGGAAAGGATCGGCGATCGACGGGCGGGCGCAGCCGATGAAATCGAGCGTGCCGGACCTGATCATCCGCACCATCACGTCGGGCGAGGTGAAGCGGCCGACGCCGACGACCGGCTTCGAGGTCAGCTTCTTGATTCCAGAGACGAGGCTCTCCTGCGCCGCCTCCTCCTTGAAGCGCGAGGGTCCTGAGCAGTCCTCCCAGGCGCCATGCGCGAGATCCCATAGGTCGGGCAGCTCGGCATGCATCTCGATCATGTCGCGGACTTCGGAATTGGCGAAGCCGAGCTCGCCGATCATCTCGTCCAGCGACAGCCTGAGCGTCAGGCCGCAGGCGTCGCCGATCGCGTCGCGCCCTTCCTCGATCAGCTCGCGCATCAGCCGCGAGCGGTTCTCCAGCGAGCCGCCATATTCGTCGCTGCGCTGGTTGGTGGCGGTGGACAGAAAATGCTGGATGATGCCGAAGCCGTGCGCGCCGTAGAGACAGACCAAATCGAAACCCGCCTGCCTGGCGCGCTTGAAGGCATTGCGATGCCAGCGGCGCAGGTCGCGGATATCCTCTCTGTCCATGGCGCGCGCCTGCACGGGATCGTTGGTGAAGGTGCGGATCGGCAAGGCCGACGGCCCGCGCGGGACCTCCTTGGTGTAGAGGTTGGGACCGTTGATGCCGGAGTAGGCGAGCTGGATACCGGCGAGCGCGCCATGCTCGTGCATGGCTTTCGCCATCTTGGCCAGGGCCGGAATGTCGGCGTCGTCCCACAGCCGGAGCTCGATGAAGGGCGTGATCTCCGAGGTGTGGTGCATCTCCGTCTGCTCGGTGAAGATGACGCCCCATCCGCCCTCGGACTTCATGCGGCGCATCTCGGCCGCGGCCGACGGATCGCGATAGCCGCCGCCATTGCAATGCGGAACCTGATAGAAGCGGTTCTTGGCCGTCACCGGACCGATCTTCATCGGCTCGAACAGAATGTCGTAGCGTGGGTCGCGCATGGTACTCCCTTCCCGTCGGCTGGCGCTGCCGATGCTCCGGAGACTACTCATAAGTTGGCGCTGACGCAGGAAAACTACGGAATTCTTCTGTGCGGGTTAGGACATGCCTAATCTCGCGTCGCCGGGATTAGGCTGCAATGAATCGAAGCTGAGCCAAATGCGACTTCAGGGCGGGCATCGGCCGATGTAGACAGCCGGTTGCGGCAACGGGACAAGACACATGGGCAGCATTGATATCCTCGAACGGCTGATAGCCTTCCCGACAGTGAGCCGCGAGTCGAACCTCGACCTCATTAGCTATGTGGCTGACCTGCTCGAAACGAGCGGCATAGCCAGCCAGCTCATCCACAGCGCCGACGGCCACAAGGCCAACCTATTTGCCACCATCGGTCCGGCCGACAAATCCGGCATCATGCTGTCCGGCCATACCGACGTCGTTCCCGTCGATGGCCAGAACTGGACGCTGCCGCCCTTCGCGATGACCGCGCGCGACGGCAGGCTCTACGGGCGCGGCGCCGCGGACATGAAGGGGTTCGTGGCTTCAGCGCTCGCGGCCTGCCTCAAGGCCGCGAAGATGCCGCTGCGCACGCCCTTGCATCTGGCACTTTCCTATGACGAGGAGGTCGGCTGCCTCGGCGTGCGCGATCTGATCGAGATGCTGAGCGCGGCGCCCCGACGCTCGCTGCTCTGCATTGTCGGCGAGCCGACCAACATGCAGGTGGCCACGGGGCACAAGGGCAAGCTGGCGGCGCGCGCCGTCTGCAGGGGACGCGAAGGCCATTCAGCACTCGCTCCGCTGGCGCTCAATGCCATCCATCTCGGCTGCGATTTTGTGCGCGCCTTGCGCGACGAACAGGAGCGGCTTGCCCGCGACGGCGCGCGCGACGGCGACTACGACATTCCCTATACGACGGTGCATGTCGGCAAGATCAATGCCGGCGTGGCGCTCAACATCGTGCCCAACCTTTGCGTGGTCGATTTCGAGATCCGCAACGTCGCCGACGACGATGCCACGAGCATCCTCGACAGGCTGCGCGGCGCCGCCGCGCGCATTGCCGCGGATGCCGCCGCGATCGCACCAGAAGCCGCAATCGACATCGAGATCACCAACACCTATCCGGGCCTCGACACGCCGGCCGCTTCGGAAGCGGTCGCATTCGTCAAATCCCTGACCGGTGCCAACAGCACTATGAAGGTCGCCTTCGGCACGGAAGGCGGATTGTTCAGCCGCGATCTCGGCACGCCTTCCGTCGTCTGTGGACCAGGCTCGATGGCGCAGGGACATAAGCCGGACGAATATGTCAGTGTCGAGCAGTTGCGGCGCTGCGACGAGATGCTGGAGCGGCTGCTGTCGCGGCTCACCGACGGCTGGCCGTGAATCTTACTTGACGATGCGCTCGGTGCCGAAGACGCCTTGCTCGACGACGAAGCGGCGGCAATGGTCGATGAAAGCCTGCACCGTCAGCGTTCGATGCTCGGCATTGGGCAGCGCAATGCCCATGGTCAGCGGCCTGATGTCGCCCAGCAGGGGCACGAAGACCAGCAATTTGCCGTCCGGCGACATGGCGTTGAGCGGCCGCATATTGGCGATGCCGTAGCCGAAGCCGTTGGCGACCATCGAGCGCATCACGGCGATGTCGCCGGTGCGCTCAGCGATCCTGGGCCGCAGGCCTTGGAACGCCGAGAGAAAATATTCTCGACTGTAGGGCAGATCGAGCAGCACCATCGGCTCGTCGACCAGTTCCTCGGGCGTGATGCCCGCTCTCCCCGCCAGGCGATGCGCGGCCGGCAGCATCACATAGGCCGGCAGTTGCATCAGCGGCTCGAACGTCATGTCCTGCGACAGTTCGAGATCGTAGGTAAGAGCTGCATCTATTTCGCCACGCTGCAGCATCTCGAACAATTGCCCCTGGTTGCGCTCGAATTGCCGGACGCGCACATCCGGATAGGCGTCCTCGAACTTCCTGCGCAGCGCCGGCAGCACGATCTGCGCGAAAGTCAGCAGGCAGCCGACCGCCAGCGGTCCGCGCACCTTTTCCGCGATATCACCGGCAATGTCGTGCAGCGCGTCCGCGTCGTTGAGCAGCCGCGCGGCTTCCTTGAGGAACAGGCGCCCGCCCGCCGTCAGCGCCAGCGCGTGCGAATGCTTGCGCACGAAGAGCTGGACGCCGAACTCCGCTTCGAGCTGCGCGATCGAGGCCGAGATCGACGGCGGCGAGACATTCACCTGCTCGGCCGCCTTGGCGATCGAGCCGGCTTCGCCAACGGCGACGAAATATTCGAGCTGTCTGAGCGTGAAACGGAGCGGCATGGTCCTATGTTGCCGGTTTGCACCCGGCGATCAAGTCACGGCCGCTCGGGACTTGATTCAGGCGGTATTCAGAACGCACGACGTTCGCGGCACACCGCGCATCGACCATCGCACCCAATCTGGATGCCGGGTCGAGCGGGTCGCCGGGTTTCGTATGCCGACTCCGGAACTGGTCGGACTACTCGTCGCCGGGCACGCCGTAGCTCGGCGCATCGGACGGACTGAGGGCGCGGGTGACGTAGGCATCGAGCTGCGGTTTGTAGATCTCCCACAGCGTTGCCAGTTGCTCGATCGGACACGCCTCGGTCCAGTCGCAGCGCAAATCGGCGACGGGCCAGGACACATCGCGCACCAGCTTCATGCCGGCGGAGCGGACAGGTCCCGCTTCGCCGCCCGCCTTGAGCGCGGCGCCCATCGTGGCGATCAGCCGGTCGCCGAGATGGCCCTCGGAAGCGAGGAAGGCATCGACCATGGCTTGCGGGATGCCGCCATTCGCAAGCAAATTGCCGCCGCAGGCGACGTCCTCGCCGCGCGCCTCGGCCCAGATGCCGAGCGCTTTGGGCCCCGAGTGGATCGCGCTGCCGCCGGCCGCGTCGACCGCCAGCACCTGCCGGTATTCGCTGAAGGCAGCCGTGCGCTTGATGATCGCGACGGCCTCGGCAGCGGAGGCGCCGCGCGCCATCAGCTCCAGCGCCCGGACCCCGAGCGTCGGATCGGTGACGTTCTGGCTGGCGACCGCGCCGACGCCGGCCTGCGCATAGGCGCAACGCGCCGCGACCGCGGGAGACGACGACGACACCGCCACCCCAAACATGCCTGTCCGCTTGCAGCGCGCAACGATGGAAAAGGTCATCGCGCTCAGTCCGGGATCACGGCCGTGCCGTCGATCTCGACCAGCCATTCCGGCCGCGCCAGCGCCGACACGACCAGCCCGGTCGAAACCGGATGCACGCCCTTGATGTATTCGCCCATCGTCCGGTAGACGGCCTCGCGATGGCGGACATCGGTGATGTAGACCACCACCTTCACCAGATGCTCCATCCTCCCGCCGCATTCCTCGATGAGCTGGCTGATATTCTGCATGACCTTGTGTGTCTGCTCGGCCGGATCGTGGCTGTCGATGTTCTTGGCCGTGTCGAGATCCTGCGGGCACTGTCCCCGCAAATAGACGGTGCGGCCGCCGCGCGTGACGACCGCTTGGCAGAGATCGTTGTCGAGCTTCTGCTCGGGATAGGTTTCCTTGGTGTTGAATTTGCGAATTCGCGTATGCGCCATCTTGGTCTCCAATTGGGTCGGGCTCGCAGCTTTGTCAGGCGTCCACGGGCTCGCGCTTCGCGGCGGAATGGTAGGCGAGATATTTGCGCTGCGTCGAGATACGGTCGGCGATATGCTTGGCATCGTGCCAGACGCCCCAGATGAAGCTCGACCCCCTGCGCGACTGCCAGGGCAGTCCCAGGAAATAGATCCCGGGTTCGGTTGACACGCCGCGATGGTGCCTTGGCCGGCCCTTCTCGTCGAAGGCATCGACCTTCAGCCAGCTGTAGTCGACGGCGAAGCCCGTCGCCCAGATGATCGTCGCCACGCCGGCTTCGGCAAGATCGAGATTAAGGATCGGATTGGTCACGCAGTCCGGATCGGGGTCGATTTTGCGGAGAGCAGGCTCTTCCGGCAGGTCGAGGCCGTTGCGCGCGACATAGGCGTCGGCTTCGTCCAGCAGCGAAATCAAATTGGCGTCGCCGCGGGCAATGTTCTTTGCAAGATCCGGCGCGAAACTCATCACACCATCCTGGTACGCCTTGGTCATGCCGACCAGCGTAAGCCCCCGCGCGGCCAAGCGGCGGAAGTCGATTGTCTCGCCGCCGCGCGCGCCGCTGACCGCGATCGTGACATGTTCCGTGCCAGGCCCCGGGGTCTCGAGGTCCCATTTGCCGAGCACGCCTAGCCACCAGCAGAAGTCGCGCCCGCGATAGGAGCGCGGCGGACGATCATGCGCGCCGACCGAGAGATAAACGCGCCTCCCGGCGCGCTGCAGCTCATCGGCAATCTGCACGCCCGAGGATCCCGCGCCGACCACCAGCACCGCGCCCTTCGGCAGTTGCGCCGGATTGCGGTAGGCGCTGGAGTGGATTTGCAAGAGGCCGGCATCGGCAGGAACGAGAGAGGGGATGACGGGGACCTGGAAAGGCCCGGTCGCGGCAACGACGCTGTTGGCCTCGATCACGCCATCCGACGTCTCGACGCGAAATCCCGGACGGCCGATATTCCTCTGCACGAGCTTGACCTCGACGCCGCAGCGGATCGGCGCGTTGATCTGCTTTGCGTAGGCGACGAAATAGTTGGCGACCTCCTCCTTGGGCGGGAAGCCTTCGGGTCCTGTCACCGGAAACTCCATGCCCGGGAACCGGTCGTGCCAGGCCGGGCCGTTGGCGACCAGCGAATCCCAGCGCTGCGAGCGCCAGCGCTCGGCAATCCGGCCGCGCTCGAGGACGAAATGGGGCACCCCGCATTTGCTCAGGTGCTCGCTCATGGCCACCCCCGCCTGGCCGCCGCCAACGACAAGCGTGTCTATCGTCTCAACCGACATGCTCAGTCCTTTTTTGATTATCCGACGGCTTCCGCCGCGCGGGATGAAACCGACCTGGGCCATGGTGGATGCAGACTGGCTGCGCCATCCGACCGCTTCTGGCGCTCACAAGTAGCAGCACGTACCAGCGCGGGCCCATAACGAATCTCCGAAGTCACGCGTAACCATTTCCGAATTTCTCGCGCCGAGAGACGCACCTAGAGTTCCGGAATTCTCGAGGGGCTGGGATGCAGACTGAGAGCTTTGACTACATTGTCGTCGGCGCCGGTTCGGCCGGTTGCGTGGTCGCCAATCGGCTGAGCGCCGACCCGTCGGTCAAAGTATGCCTGATCGAGGCCGGAGGCAGCGACAACAGCCTGCGGGTCAAGGTGCCGGCCGGCATCCTCTCGCTCTACGGCAATCCCAATTACGACTATTGTTTCGTCGGCGTGCCGCAGCCGCACCTCAACAACCGCAGCATTCCGGTCAACCGCGGCAAGGCGCTGGGCGGATCGAGCTCGATCAACTCGATGGTCTATATCCGCGGCGCCGCCGAGGACTATGACGAATGGGCCGGACTCGGTTGCGCCGGCTGGGCCTATCGCGACGTGCTGCCCGTGTTCAGGAAGCTTGAGCGCAACCTGCTCGGCCAGGACCCGCGCTATCACGGCACCAGCGGCGAACTGCTGGTCGACAATCCGCGCGATCCGAACGTGCTTTCAAGCATGTTCGTCAAGGCCGGCAAGAACGCCGACCTGCCCGCCAACACCGACTTCAATGCCGAAAGCCAGTTCGGCCTCGGCATCTACAATGTCACCCAGGATCGCGGCCAGCGCTTCAGCAGCTTCAGCGCCTTCATGCGTCCGGTGCTCGGTCGCAGGAACCTGACATTGCTCAGCCAATGCGAGGTGATCGACCTCGTCATCGCCGAAGGGCGTGCGACGGGGATTCGCGTGCGGAATGAGGGCCAGCAGAAGACGTTCTCGGCCAACCGCGAGATCGTGCTTTCGGCCGGCGCCATCAATTCGCCCAGGATCCTGATGGCGTCCGGCATCGGTCCGGCGGCCGAGTTGCGGCAGATCGGCATCACGCCGGTCCTCGACTTGCCGGGCGTCGGCAAGAACCTGCAGGACCATGTCGACGGCATGATCACCGTGCGCTCCAAGAGCACCTGGACGCTTGGCTTGTCGCTCGCCAACCTGCCCCGCATCACCGCCGCGCCCTTCCAGTATTTCGCGCGCCGCAAGGGCATGCTCACCACCAACTATGTCGAGGCCGGCGGCTTCGCCAAGACCAGGTACGCGAACGGGCTTCCCGACATCCAGTTCCACTTCGTGCCCGGATATCGCAGTCATCGCGGCAGGCTGATCGAATACGGTCACGGCTACGCTATCCACACCTGCGTGCTCAGGCCGAAAAGCGTGGGCGAGATCAGGCTGTCGCGGGACAGTGCTCGCCGGGATGTTCTGATCGACCACCGTTTCTTCACGCATGAGGACGACGCCATGGTGCTGGTCGAGGGCATCAAGATGGCGCGCCGGATTTTTGCCTCGCCCGAATTCGACGCGGTGCGCGGCAAGGAGATGCTTCCGGGCCAGGATATAAGCAGCGACGACGAGATCCTCGCCTATCTGCGCGCCGAGGCACTGACCGTCTATCACCCGGTCGGGACCTGCAAGATGGGAACGGACGACATGGCCGTCGTCGATCCGGCGACGCTCAAGGTGCGCGGCGTCGACGGGCTTCGCGTCGCGGATGCCTCCGTCATGCCGAAGCTGATCGGCGGCAACACCAACGCGCCAAGCATGATGATCGGGCAGAAGGCTTCCGAGATGATCCTTGGTAGGGGCGCATAACGGGGCCAGTAGGCCACCGCTGTTTGGGTGAACCGTCGCAAACGTCCGGAGTCGCTTAAGCCCTCCAAACGTCGTCATTCTATGGCGAAGCAAGGAGCGAAGCGACGCGCGCAGACCATAGAATCCATTCCGTTACGCTAAGGCGCTGCTACTGTGCAGAATTCTGCTCCGCCGCATCCCTCGGCCAAGGTCACGGAATGGCAACTGTGTTCATGCGAAGGCGATTTTGTCGCGCATGATGGCATTGAGGACGACCAAGAGCTTCCTTGCGACGGCGATGATAGCCAGTTTCTTGGAGCCTGAGCGGGCAGCAAGTGCGGTGTAGAAGGTCTTGAAGCGCTCACAGGTTCTGATGGCGGTGAGGGCAGCCATATAGAGGGCGCGGCGCACGCGTGATCGCCCGCCCTGGATATGGCTCCTGCGGTTGAGCTTGCCGCTCTTGTTGTCGAACGGGGCAAGGCCGGCCAGTGCCGCGATCGCCTTGGGTGAGCGCTGGCCGAGCTCGGGCAGGAGCGCCAGCAGCGAGAGCGCGCCGACCTTGGAGACACCGGGCACGGAGACCATCAGCGCATGGTCGCGAGCGGTGTCCTGGTTTTGACGAATGACTTCGGCAATCTGGCTCTCGAACGCCTTGATGCGCGTGTCAAGGAAGGAGATCGTCTCTTCCAGATCGGCAATGACGATCTCATCGAAGGCCTCGGCGAGGTGCTTCTTCAGCGCTGCCCGCATCTCGACCAGGTGGTCGCGGTGGCCGGCAAGCGATTGAAGCCGCTCAACTTCTTCGCGCGGCGCCGGCTCGGCTTCAGGGTTATAGCGACGGCCATAGTCGCTCAGCATCCTGGCATCGAGAGGATCGGTCTTGGCGCGCCGGCGCGTCGACTTCGAATAGTGGTGGGTGTGTGCCGGGTTGTGCCGCGAGAACGGCACG
Organism: Mesorhizobium sp. M2A.F.Ca.ET.043.05.1.1; assembly: GCF_003952445.1. NCBI lineage: Bacteria > Pseudomonadati > Pseudomonadota > Alphaproteobacteria > Hyphomicrobiales > Phyllobacteriaceae > Mesorhizobium > Mesorhizobium sp. M2A.F.Ca.ET.043.05.1.1. The sequence goes on along the minus strand of NZ_CP034446.1, from coordinate 483,689 downwards.
CCGGCCTTGGCCAGCGCATGACGCAGCAGCCGGTCATGCACGCCTGTCGCCTCCATGACGACGAAGTCCCGACTGGGATCAAGACCCGCCACATAAGCCGCGATCGCATCGGCCTGGTTGTCGATGCGCCGAAGACGGCCGCTTGTCTCATCAAAAAAGTCGAGCCACTGCTTGGAGATGTCGCAGCCGACATAGTTCTGGGCTATCATGTCCACGCCTCTTCCTGTGGTGCGAGGTCTGCTTGTAACAGCCCCGTGCAACTGTTCAGGTTGATGGTTCACCGGTGGGAAGGGACCGGGCCATGCCACGGCCTGTCCGAAAGGACGACCAGGATCCACTCGGTCTCCTTCCCACTTCGAACCATACACCAGAACCAACACACAGGATCCTCGGGTCTCCGCGTCCGCTTCGCTCCCGCTCCGCCCGTGGATGACGAAGCTGAGAGTCTTCGGCCAATCCCCAGCGTCTGCGCTGAAGCCCGCAACCTTTCAGAAACCCGAGAGGCTAGTTAGTGATCCTCGTCGATCTCATCGTGCAGGAGGCCGAGGATGCGGCGCTTGAGCGCGATGAAGTCGGGTTCGAGGATCACGTCCATCGAACGCGGCCGCGGGATGTCGACCTTGATCTCGGCCTTGATCTTGCCGGGCCGGGCCGTCATCACCAGGACGCGATCGCCCAGCACCAGCGCCTCGTCGATATCGTGGGTGACGAAGAGCACCGTCTTCTGCTGCCGCTCCCAGACGCGCAGGAGCAGCTTCTGCATAGTGCCGCGCGTCTGGCTGTCGAGCGCGCCGAACGGCTCGTCCATCAGCAGCACGGCCGGGTCGTTGGCGAGAGCGCGCGCGATGGCCACGCGCTGCTTCATGCCGCCTGAGAGTTGCGCCGGATAATGGTCGGCGAAAGGCGCGAGGCCGACCTCGTTGAGATACTGGTCGACGATTTGCCTGCGCTGCTCCGCCGGCAGGCCCTTGCGCTTGGGCCCATATTCGATGTTGGCGCGCACCGTGAGCCAGGGAAACAAGGTATAGCTCTGGAACACCATGCCCCTGTCGGGACCGGGTTCGATCACTTCCCTGCCGTCCACCTTGATGCTGCCGGACGTCGCGTCGTTGAGCCCGGCCGCCAGATAGAGCAGGCTGGATTTGCCGCATCCTGACGGACCGACGATGACGCAGAATTCGTTCTTGGCCACCTTCAGCGACACATCGTCCAGCGCCAGCACGCCGTTGGCGTCGCCATAGCGCAATGTCACGTCCTTGATGGCCATGGTGGTGCCGGCCGAACGCTGATCGCCGGCTGCATGGGTCGTGCCGGCCCGATTGTTCGCCTTGATGGTTTCGGTCATCACTACCCTTGATCCGGCTGCGGTTTGCGAGGAGGCGTTCATAGTCAGGCTGCCCATGGCGCGACCCTTGCCCGCAGAATGCGGAATGCCGTGTCGGTGATGAGGCCCAGAAGCCCGATCGCCGCGATCGCCATGAAGATCACATCGACCTGGAAGCCGCGCATCGCCTTGAGACTGATATAGCCGAGGCCGCTCGACGCCGCGACGAGTTCCGCCACGACCAGATAGGTCCAGGCCCAGCCCATGGTGACGCGAAGCGTGTCGAGGATCGCCGGAAGCGCCGCCGGAAAGATGACGTGCCACACCGCTTCGCTACGCTTGGTGCCCAAAGTGTAGGAGGCGTTGACCAGGTCCCGGGAGACGCTGCGCGCGCAGTCGGAGATCATCACGAGCTGCTGGAAGAAGGTGCCGAAGAAAATCACCGCTATGCGCTGCTCGATGCCGATGCCGATCCAAAGGATGAACAGCGGCACGAAGGATGTTACCGGCAGGTAGCGGATGAAATTGACCAGCGGCTCCAGCGGCGCCTGCACCGCCCGGTAGGTACCCATCCACAACCCCAGCGGCACCGCGATCACCGAGGACACGATGAAGCCAAGGATCACCACCTTGGCGCTGGTGAAAGTGTGATAGAAAAGACTGCCGTCGAGCGACATGCGATAGGCCGTCTGGAGCACGGTTCCAGGCGTCGGCAGGAACATGTTCGGCACGACGCGGCCGTAGGACAGAAGAGCCCAGCCGCCGATCACGGCTATCCACATTGCCAATGCGAGCGTGGTTGCGGTGCCGGCGGGAATGTTGGCGAATGGGGTCGTCAGGCGTGTCCACGCCGTCCGCCTCTGTGCCATGAGATGGCCTCCGTAGATTTAAGCGCGAAACTCTGGCTTTCGAGAAAACAGGGTCAGCCCCTCGGGGCCGACCCTGTCAGTTTCGAAGGCTCACTGTTCCTTGATGAAATCGGTGTCGAGAATGGTCTTCGCGTCGATCGTCATCTTGAGCTTGCCGGCCTTGCCCCAGATATCCTGGGCGAAGTCCACCAGGTCGGACGCTTCGCTCTTTTCCGGAGTGCCGAAGAATTCCAGGTTGCGGGCGCGGTCGTAGTAGCGCACGCCCTGGGCGCCTGCCGCGAAATCCTCGGGCTTCTCAAGATAGCCGCCAATTCCCTTGGCCATGATCTCATAGGCCTTTTCCGGATTGGTCTTGATGTAGTCGACCGCCTTGTAATAGCCCTTGATGAGAGCCTTCACATCGTCGGGATGCTTCTCGATCAGGTCGCATTTGAGCGCGATCACGTCGACGATCAGGCCGGGCGTCGTCGCGGAGTCGATCAGCACCTTGCCCTTGCCGCCCTTGCGCACTTCGGTCAGGTGCGGCTCCCAAGTCACGGCAGCGGGAACCTGGCCGGCGATGAAGGCCGTCGCGGCGTCATCGGCGGTCATGTTGGTGATGCTGACATCGTCCTCGGTCATGCCTTCCTTCTTCAGGAGCACGTTGAACCAGAATTCGGAAACGGAGCCCTCGTTCAGGGCGACGGGCTGGCCCTTCAGATCCTTGAGCGACTTGACGTCGGCCTGCGTGACGACGCCGTCGCCGCCGTGGCTGTCGTCGAGCGCCACGACATATTTGAAGCAGAGGTCGTCCGAGCGGTACTTCATCAGCTCGTCGACTGTGGATGCCGCGCCGTCGAGATCGCCGCCGGCGACCGCCGCCATGTAGAGCGCCGATTCTTCGATCACTTTCAGGTCGACGTCGACGCCGGCTTCCTTGAAGTAGCCTAGGTCGCGGGCAAGAAACAGCGGCCCGTAGCCGACCCAGGTGGTCATGCCGAGGCGAATGGCGCCGGCGTCAGCGGGAGCGGCAAGCCCCAAGCCCAGCAGGCCTGCGCTGACCGCGGTCATCAGGCAATTGCGGAATGTCTTCATTGTCGTGGTTCCCCATGGCTGTTGCTGGCATCGGCCTCATTCGAGTGGCGTATGCCAGGCTGTCGTTTCGGCAGCCGCTCTCTTGTTATGCGTCGCCCTCCCAGGCGGGCCTTGTTCTAGGTCCCGCAAGAGAGCATCCGGGCCGGGTCGCCTAAAGAAGTCTTTTTCTGTCCTTTGCTTCGCCGAAACCGAAGCAGCGGCCCTTTCCTCGTCGACGAACTCGAATCGACGGCGCCGGGCGATGGTGGCTCCGGCGGATGTGCCAATGGCCGCGGGCCGGTGCCGCCCTGGAAGACGGAAAACGGCGACCGAGATCGGTCTGCTCGGCATTTCCGCCGCGCAAAAGGCGGCCGGCATGGCGCTCATGCACACCACGGACAGCGTGACCCGCGCCTATGGCTGGGCATTCGCTAACCCGATGCGCAAGCCTTGGTGCGACATGACGATCGCCGCCGCTTCGCGCCGGCCTGCCAGCCGATCTCGCTGCACTTCTGGCCGATGCCGACGCGGCGGCCTCGCGCGGGGCGCTCGACGACGGTGGCGCGCTGGGGCGGCCGATCGGTCGTCCGACCACCTCGATGCAGAGCTCGTCGCGGCCTCCTTGCACGGCTGAGCCAGGGCGCTCGGCCGATGTCGTGTCGCTGACGTGCAGGCCCACGCGTCAGCTGCTGCGGAAATCCGCACGACAGGCTTGAGGATCGTTCATCGCACGATGCGTGGCTTCGGCTACATCCTACCGCGTATCGACTAGATCAAAGCTGCCCTGGAGGGAGGCAGCTGAAGTATTTCGGTGGACACCCCACAACGCGTGCGAACGCCGTGCTGAATGCGCTCGACGATTGAAAGCCGATCGCCAAGGCGATCTCCCCAACGCTCCGCGTTCCGCGGCGCAACTCATCCTTGGCCACGGCCATCCTCCACTGCAGCAGGTATTCGATAGGACCTGTTCCCACGACCTTGCGGAATCTGGTAGCAAATGATGACCGGGAAACACCGCAAAGCCGAGCTAGATCCGCAACGGTCCAGTTGTGGGCAACGTCTTTGTGCATTGCAGAGAGCGCGCGCGAGGTGACCGGATCGGCAAGGCCGGCGAGCAGACCTGCATGCTCTTCATCCACTTGCGGCACTTTTGTCCGCAATATCTCCACAAGGATCAATTCAACCAAGCGTGCGATGATAAATTCGCTGCCGGGTCCAGGATATCTGGATTCTGTCTCGTTCATCGACAACAGCGAGCGCACGCGGACCGAGGATGTGTCATCGGCCAGTATATGGACGAAGGATGGCATCAGACCGGCCAAAAGATTCTCATTGGCCGTATCGAAGCTGAACCGGCCCGCATGCAAGGTAACGGGGGAGTCCGTGCCCTCACCGAGCCGCAGACGAGGATTCTTCGTCGCAGCGACCGCCGCTTCACTGTCCACCGGCTCTATCGACGGGTCCGATGTGAGAGTGAATGGCGCGGAAGTCCGGATCAGGACGAAATCCTCGCGTTGCAATAGCACGGGTGAATGAGCGGACCGGACCAGTTGACACTCGCCTTGCTCGACCCAGCAAAACAGAAGATCGTCTCTCTTTCGAAACGACAGAGCCCATCGGCCTGAGGCTTCGAGACCTCCCCATAATGTTGCGCGCGGCCGAAGCAAGCCTATGAGATCGAGGAATGGATCCATTCGGATTGGACGATACGTAAACGGATTTGGGCTTTCGATTATCGACCGTACGGCCCCGTAGACATATATTCCCTGGGCACGTTGAACGTCAATTGCGCGTTTCACTCCCATGCTTGGGGCAAACACGAAAACATCCGAGGATTTGATTATGGCTATCGATAGTCTTGAACGACGGTGGGACGCCTATCTCGCCGCCTACGGCCCAATCGCCGCAGCCGAACGCGAGCACCTTCTCAAGCAGAGCGTTTCCGACGACGTCGTGTTCACGAACCCGGGTGGAGAAGGCAAAACCCGCAACGGCCTCATCGCGCATATCGAGGACTTCCAGAAGAAGATGCCGGGAACGTACTTCAAGACCGACAAGGTCTTTGTTCACCACGGCGAATTGCTGGCCATATGGTCTATGTACAAGAGCGACGATACTAAGGTCGCAACCGGCTACAATTTTGTCCGCCCTGATAAGGATTACCGTTTCAGCTATATGGCCGGCTTTTTTTGAAACGATCTTCCGCACGGCCAAACGCGCGCTCAAGGCGAGCCCTGCTGGCTTCCATGACACGGCGGCTCCGGGCGAGAAGTGCGGCTGAACCGGCGGCTTTTCGCTGCTCAGGGCCGAAGTTCTGCGCGAGGCGAGACGGACGTGTCTTCGCCTCGAACGATGAGCGGTAGCGGCAGTTACGCGGACCTCGCCTCTACGAGCGCCGGCCGCGCAGCGGTCTGAAGAACGCGCGCACCTCTTCAGCGAGCAGGTCCGGCTGCTCCAGAGCGGCGAAATGCCCGCCCACAGTCATGGTCGTCCATCGCTCGACGTTGAACACGCGTTCCATCCAGGACCGCGGCGGCATCGGCAGCTCTTTTGGAAAGACCGCAATGCCCAGCGGCGGCACCACCTCTTCACCCGCCCGGAAGGTCAGCGGCTGAAGCCGGTTCTCCTTATAGAGCCTAAGCGAATGGGCCAGGCTGTCGCTGAATCAATAGAGCGAGATGTCGGTCAGCAGCGTATCGAGCGAAATGCAACTCTCAAGGTCGCCGCCGTCGCGGATGGTAAACGGAAGTGCGCTTGGGTCACTAAGGGCCCGAGCGCCTCTTCGCGCCTACTCTTCCATCTTCTTGCCTTTGGCCAGCGCCATCACCCGGTCGATATAGGCCAGCATCAGCGCCGAAAGCACGAAGGCCAGATGCATGATGGTCAGCCACATCAGTTGCTCCGCCGTGTAGGAAGCGTGGTTGAGGAAGATCTGCAGCAGATGGATCGACGAGATCGCGACGATGGTCGAGGCGACCTTGACCTTCAGCGAGCCGACATCGATCGTGCCCAGCCAATGGACCCCACCGTCCTGATCGTCGAAGCGGCTGACGAAATTCTCGTAGCCCGAGATGATCACCATCACCACCAAGGAGGCGACAAGCGCGGCGTCGATCAGGCCGAGCATCTTTAGGATCGTGTCCGTGTCGCCGAGCGTGAAGACGCTCGTCACGAACTCGTAGAGCTTCTTGCCGAAGGAGAGCGCGTAGATAGCGAGCGCGACGCCGAGCCCGAGATAGAAGGCGACCAGCAGCCAGCGCGAGGCCAGGATGACGGATTCGATGGCGAGTTCGAGACGCTTCATGAAGGGTTCCGGTCAGATTGCGATAGAGGGTATTTCGGCCAGACAGGGCCGGTTTTCAAGACAAAAAACCCCGCCGGAGAGGGGGACCGGCGGGGCTCAGTCGAGTCCCGCTGGAGTCGGGACAGGGCAGGGAACGCCCTGTCCGGAATCTGGGTGTCGCAATGCGGCAATTCAATGAGTTAGCTGATTTCGACAACCAAATCTTCTTGAGCCAGGAAAGGAAAAGGCCCATCCGACGCGGACGGGCCTTCCTCTTAAGCGCTGATTCCAAAAATCCGATCAAGATTTTGAAATCAAACGCTCATTGCTGATCACTGTTGCTCGCCACCGGCGCCACCAGCGAAGTGATGCGGCGGATGGCGACACGGCGGTTCTCACGGTTCGGCCCAGGCGTGTTGACCTTGAGATACTCCTCGCCATAGCCCTGCGTGGTGAGGTTCTCGGCCGGGATGCCAAAGGCATTGGTGAGCGCCTCGGCAACGGCTTCGGCACGGCGGTCCGACAGCGCCAGGTTTGCCTCCGGCGTGCCGACGGCGTCGGTGTGGCCTTCGATCAGGAAGGTCTCGGCCGGGTTCTTCTTGAGCAGTTTTTCCATGGCGCTGGCGACACCATCGAGCTTCTGCACCTCGGTGTCGGAGATCGTGGCCGAGCCGAAGTCGAAGTTCAGCGTGTCGAGATCGATACGCCGGGCGATGTCGCGCACGCGGGCCGACCGTTTCACCTCGTCGATGGAGTAGAGGCGCTGCACCCTTTCCACCGGCGGCTGCTCGAGGAAGGTATAATACTCGTCGGGATCCTCGACTTCCTCCGAATCCAGGATGTAGTCCCGTCGCGGGATGGTGAGCCGCATCGGCGGCAGCTCGTCGCCGGGATCGCGCCACTCGTCGACATCGTTGTAGTAGCGCTCGTCGACATAGGTCAGCACATATTCGCGGCCATCCGGCGTAATGCGCGATCGCCGGATGACGTCGCCATTACGATTGCGGATGGTGATGATCCTGACGCCGTTGTCGCGCTCCACGATTTCGCGGGTGCGGCCGCCCGAGAGATCCTCGTAGTAGACGTCCCTAGCGCCGCGGGTGATGCGAGGCGCCTCGTTGCTTTCCACGAATGTCTGGTTGTTGAACTGCAGGATGACGCGGTCGCCGAACTGCTTGACGACATCCGCGCCCTGCGGCCGGCGACGCTCGCGCACGACCTGTTCTGGCGTAAGCTCGATGCGCTTGCCTTTCTCCTGGTCCACCGGGACGATCCTCTCGGGCTTGATCGCCTGCTGTGCCGACTTGTCGTCGGTGGGCGGCGGACCCTGATCGACCGGAGCCGGCTGCTGCGCCTGCTCGCCGCCTTGCTGTCCGGCCTGGTTGGCGTTCTGGCCATTGCCGGCCTGGCCATTTCCAGTTTGAGCGCCACCGGTCTGGGCACCACCGGTTTGGGCACCGCCCTTCTGGCCGTTGTCGTTGCGGCCTCGGTGCTTGCGCACGGCATCTTTCTGGCTGTCGAGGACGGGCGCCTCATTCGGATTGGCGGTTTCGCCTTGCGCGGCGTTGCCGCCATTGGTGGGCTGGTTGTTGTTGGCGGGCTGATTGTTGTTGGCCGGCTGTTCACCTGTAGCAGGCTGTTGGCCTGTCGCCGGCTGCTCTTCAGTCGTGGGCTGTTCGGTCAACGGCTTCTTGCCGAACTGCTTCCTACCTTGGGTTTGCTCACCCGTGGTTGGCTGCTGAGTGCCTGTTGCCGGCTGCTCGCCCGTCGCCGGTTGCTGCGCGGTAGCAGGCTGCTCGGCCGTCGGTTTCTTGCCGCGCTTCTTCCTGTCCTGGGTCTCTCCGCCCTGGGCCGGCTGCTCGCCGGTCTGCAACGGTTCGGCCTGCGGCACGGGTTCATTGGTCTGCGTCTGCTCCGCCGGGGCAGTCTCGCCCTGCTGGTTCTGCTTGTGCCTCTTCTTGAACTGGTTGCCGCCTTGCTGATTGTCGTTGGCGGGGGCGGTCTGGTCAGTCGGCGCGACCTGCTCGCCGGCCTGGCTGGCGGGCTCGCTCTGCTGCTGATCGTGCTTGCGCTTTTTGCGGCCCTGGTTGCCTTGCTGCTGATCACCGGCAGCCGGCGCCACCTGTTCCGCAGGCTGCTGGTCAGCCGGCGCTGCCTCGATCTGCTGCTGCTGATCGCGTTTCTTCTTGCGCGGCTGCAGTTCCTCGGTCGCGGGCGCGCCACCCTGGTCGGCCGGCGCGGCCTCGATCTGCTGTTGCTGGTCGCGCTTCTTGCGGGGCTTGAACTGCTGCTCGTCGGTCGCGGCCTGGCCGCCCTGATCGGCGGGCGCTGCCTCAATCTGCTGCTGGTCGCGTTTCTTGCGCGGCTTGAACTGCTGCTCGGCCGGGGCTTCCCCGGACTGGGCATTGTCCATCTGCTGCTGCTCATGCCGCTTCTTGCGCGGCTGTTGCTCGGTCTCGGCAGGTGCTGCCTGCTCGGCTGCCGGGGCCGATTCGCTTTGCTGCTGCTCGCGCTTCCTCTTCTTTGGCTGTTCGGCTCCGCCCTGCGCGCATTCCTCGGCCGACTGGCCTTCCGCGCAAGCGGCCTGAACCAATATCAACGGTGCGCCGTGCAGGCCGCCGGAAGCGACACCCCCCTGCAGCGGGTACGCGCCCAACGGCGCGGATGCCATAAGCAGGCCGATTGCCGTGCCCGCCAGAATCCGTGGTTGGCGTTTCATATCATTTTCTCCTAATGGGGTCCCATCCCTGCCCAAACTTTCATCAGCCGCAATTGGTTCCGTTACAAGGCATTGACGCCAGCCAAGGATGTTCGGCCGGCCTTTTGAGGGCAATTTCGTGTCTTTCTAATGTTGATACTGGGTCACTGTGACAGCAGCGCTTGACCGGGAGGCCGCGGAGGGCCAAATCCACCCCCATGACCGCACCATTCTGGAAAACCAAGACGCTTGAGGCGATGACCCCGGCCGAGTGGGAGTCGCTTTGCGACGGCTGCGGCAAATGCTGCCTGTCGAAGCTCGAGGACGAGGATACGGGCGAGATCTTCTGGACAAGCGTTGGCTGCCGGCTGTTCGACGCCGAAAGCTGCCGTTGCTCCGACTATGCGAACCGGCTGGCAAGGGTGCCCGACTGCGTCGGGCTGACGCCGCAGAATGTGCGCACCATCACTTGGCTGCCCAAGACCTGCGCCTACCGGCTGATCGCCGAGGGCCATGATCTTTATTGGTGGCACAGGCTTGTTTCGGGAAGTGCTGCGACCGTGCATGAAGCCGGCATTTCGATCCAGGGTCGGGTGAAGGCCAAGGAGACCGATCTGGCCGAGCCGGACGACTATTTTGATTACATACTCGACGACGAACCTTGACCGGTTCGCATCGTGACGACCGAACCCTGAGCGCGAGCTTTTTGACGAGGAACGACGAACCCTGCGGGTTCGCGCTTAGAACCTTTTGGGGGGTGGCGTTTTTGAATACGAGCGACGAACCCAGGCGGATTCGCGCTTACATGAACCGGACATGAATGGGCGGTTCGCGGAAAGTTCAGACACAAAAAGGCATTCTCCAACCATCGGTTCTAGGGGCGAAAGCCCGTAACAAGGAGAGAAGACGATGTTCAACACGATCAAGACGGCTGCCCTTTCGGCGCTTGTCGGGCTCGGCACGCTTGCCGCGATTCCGGCGCATGCGGACAGCCTCTATCTCGGTTTCGGCAACAACCAGGATCCGCGCTTCGGCGTCTATACGGGCGACGATGACGGCTACTACCGCCGCGACTGGCGCCGTGACCGCGACTGGCGCGGCTGCTCGCCGGACCGCGCCCTCGACAAGGCCGAGCGCATGGGCCTGCACCGCGCCCGCATCGTCGACATCAGCCGCCGCACCGTGAAGGTGGTCGGCCGCCAATATGGCGACCGCGTCGTGGTGGTGTTCGCCAACGAGCGCGGCTGCCCGATCATCTATCGCTGAGGTTGAGAGGGCGATCTGCGAGGATCGCCTATCAGCCCCTCACGAAGAGGCGTGGCTCGAAAAAGCCCCGGAGGAAACGATCCTCCGGGGCTTTTTGCGTGGTGGTGGCGCGCCTGCGGCGCGCGGCCCGGCGTTACATCAGCTCGAAGGTGACAGTGACCTGGACGTTGTAGGAATTCTCGCCAGCCTGCACCGGGACGGCCGAACGGGCCGCGTCGAATGATTTGGCCGCTATCGGCATCGGCGCCGGCGCAATATTCTGGTCGGTGATCTCGAGCACCTTGCCCAGGCTGACGCCGGCCGCTGCGGCGAGCGTCTTGGCCTTCGCCATCGCATCGGCGACAGCCTTCTTGCGCGCCTCGGTGATCGTCGCCTTCGGATCGTCATTGGTGAAGGCGATGCCGCCGCCCTGGTTGACGCCGAGCGATACCGCCTTGTCGAGGATCTCGCCAGTCTTGTCGACGTCGCGCACGCGCACCGACAGCGTGTTGGTCACCTGATAGGCGACGAGCTCGGCCTCCTGGCTGCCGTCGGCCTTGTTGGTATAGTTGTAGCGTGGGTTGATCTGGATGCCCGCCGTCTGCAGGTCGCGCTCGGCAATGCCGGAGGATTTCATCGCCGCAATGACCGCCGCCATGGCGTCGTTGTTGGCGTCGAGCGCTTCGCGCGCGCTCTTCGCCTCGCGCATGACGCTGAGCGAAAGGATCGCCATGTCGGGCGCCACCGTCGCTTCGCCCTCGCCGGACACGATGATGCGGGGTTGGGGCTGCGTGTCGGCGGCGCTCGCCAGCGCCGGGAATGCGACCGCGGCAGCGAGCGCGATAGGCAAAAGATGTCTGGTCATGAAAACTCCTCGAGGTCTGCGATCCGATGCTCCGCGCCGCATCTGCCTCGACCCCGCAAAGGCGTCGATACCCGGCAGCGCGGCGCAAGGGCCGGACCTGTTTCGCGCCATAAGGCGCAGGCCGCTCTACGGCTCGAATATGGGCTGATTTTGGCATTTTGCGCCAGCGCTTTCGAAAGCCCTGTGCGACGAGCAAAAACATCAAGTCGCTACGAAAGATATGCCAGCCAGGGGGTTCAATTCGTAACCCCACCGTCTTTATTTGTATCTGACCTGCTGATACATAACCCCGTGTGACGAGTGCGGGGCGATATGTCGAATGAAATCATGGTTGTCGATCCGCTTGAGCGGCTTGACTTGTTGAAGAGCCTCGCGAGCGAAGTCCGGGTCCGGATTCTCGATCTGCTGCACCGCAAGGGGCCGAAAAACGTCAATCAGGTGGCCGAAGAACTGGGTCTTCCGCAATCGACGATTTCCGCCAACATCCAGGTTCTTGTCGATGTCGGTTTGATCGAGACGAAATCACAGAAGGCGCGCAAGGGAAGCCAGAAGGTTTGCTATTCGACCTTCTCCGAGTTGGTCGTCGTCTTCAAGGACCGCACCCCGGCGCAGGATCTCGGCGTCATAGAAGTGGCGATGCCGCTTGGACTCTATACGAGATGCGAAGTTTCCGCTCCCTGCGGCCTGTGTTCAAAGGACGGCGTCATCGGACTTCTCGATGTGCCAGACACCTTCCTCGATCCCGATCGTATGCGGGCCGGGCTGTTGTGGTTCACGCGCGGCTTCGTCGAATATCAGTTTCCCAACAATGCGACGCTCGCCAATGCCAAAGTCGGCGGGCTGGAACTGGCGATGGAGCTTTCGTCGGAGGTCCCGGGCACATCGAAGGATTGGCCATCCGACATCACGGTCGCGATCAATGGGCACGAGATCGACACCTGGACGGCGCCGGCCGACTATGGCGACAAGCGCGGCAAGCATACGCCCGGCTGGTGGAAGCTGGCCGGATCGCAATATGGTGACCTCGCACACTGGCGCGTCACGAACACCGGCACCTATCGCAACGACAACAAGGTTTCCAAATGCTCGCTGGCCGATCTGGAGCTCGAGCGGCACCGCTCGATCCGGATACGAATCGGTGTGAAGGAAGACGCGCGTCACCCCGGCGGAGTAAACATCTTCGGCAGCGGCTTCGGCAACTATAGCAAAGACATCGTACTGCGCCTGCTGAAGGCTTGAGGGCATATTAGGCCCTTGACGGGCGAACGAACTCCGCCCTTAACTGATCCGAGACCCGGATATAGACCGGAAAGTTAGATCGACAATCCGCGGTGGGAGGGATCATGAAGGCCAGAGTCACGGCGAACGCGGCCTATGCCGTCGCGGATATCGACAAACGTCTCTACGGCTCGTTTCTCGAGCATCTTGGCCGAGCGGTCTATACGGGCATCTACGAACCCGGACATCCACAAGCGGACGCACAGGGGATGCGCAAGGACGTGATCGAGCTGGTGCGTGCGCTCGACACGCCGATCTGCCGCTACCCAGGTGGCAACTTCGTGTCCGCCTACAATTGGGAAGACGGCATAGGCCCAAAGGAGAACCGCCCGCGGCGGCTCGATCTTGCCTGGCGCACCACGGAACCGAACCTGGTTGGAATCCACGAATTCGCCGACTGGGCCGAAAAGGCCGGCACCGAGATGATGCTTGCGGTCAATCTCGGTTCGCGCGGCCTCGACGAGGCGCGGGCCTTCGTTGAATACGTCAACCACCCGGGCGGCAGCTACTGGTCCGACCTCAGGGCCAAAAACGGACGCAAGCAACCCTGGAACTGCCGCCTCTGGTGTCTCGGCAATGAAATGGACGGCCCCTGGCAGGTTGGTCACAAGTCAGCGGGCGAATACGGCCATCTCGCCAACGAGACCGCCAAGGCGCTGCGCGGCCTCGACCCGACGGTGGAACTGGTCGTCTGCGGCTCGTCGCATTCCAATATGCCGACCTATCCGCAGTGGGAAGCAACCGTGCTGGAAGCGACCTACGAGCAGGTCGACTACATCTCTCTCCACATGTATTTCGAGAACTACGAGAAGAATACGGCCGAATATCTCGCTCTTCCGGCCAAGCTCGACCGCTACATTGGCACGGTCGCTGGCATCATCGACTACGTGAAGGCCAAGAGCCGCTCGAAGCGGGACGTGAAGATCTCCTTCGACGAATGGAACGTCTGGTACCACCAGCGCAAGCAGGACGCCGAGCGCATGCGCGGCTGGGACTGGCCGGAAGCGCCCAGGCTTCTGGAAGACATCTATAATTTCGAGGATGTGCTGCAGGTCGGCTGCATCATCAACACCTTCATCCGGCGATCGGATGTTGTTCGCATCGCCTGCATTGCGCAGCTGGTGAACGTTATCGCGCCCATCATGACGGAGCCCGGCGGCAGCGCCTGGCGGCAGACGATCTACTGGCCTTTCATGCTGGCCTCCAGGCATGGCCGCGGCACCGCGCTGCAGCTCGCGGTCGAGGTGCCCGCATATGATGCCGCCGCGGCCGACAAGGTGCCGTGGCTCGACATTGCGGGCGTGCACGATTCGAACGCCGGCACGCTGACCTTCTTCGCAATCAACCGGCATGGGTCCGAGACGATAGAGGCCGAAATCGCCCTCGAGCGGTTCGCCGCCAAATCCATCGAGCACACGATCATCCGTCACGACGATCTCGAGGCATGCAACACAAAGGACGCCCCGGACAACGTATCGCCGGTCAAAGGCAACGGGGCGGCGCTCAGCAGCAAGGGAATGACGCTGAACTTGCCGCCGCACTCCTACTCGATGGTGCGTGTGACGCTCTGAGTTAATATCCGGCTATCAGATATATACCGTAAAATCCGTTGCGGGCGGTTTGGTTTGGTGTAGCATTGAAATGTTCAAGGCGGATCTAACCGCCGTGCTCGGGAGGAAGCTGAGATGAACTTTCGCAAGATGATGGCCATAGCGATGGTCGCGGCCGGTGGATTCTGGTCCGTCGCGGCCCAGGCCGAGGAAACCGTCGCGTGGTGGGATTTCCTCGGCGGCGGTGACGGTGTGCGCATGAAGCAGATGATCTCCGACTTCAACGCTGCCCACGCCGGCAAGATCAAGATCGACGCCACGACGCTGGAGTGGGGAACGCCCTTCTACACGAAGGTGCAGACCTCGGCCTCGGTCGGTGAGGCGCCAGACGTCATGACCTATCATGCCAGCCGCATTCCCTTGGCGGTGAGCCAGGACATTCTCGAAGAGATCACCGCCGACGACATGAGCAAGATGGGCCTCTCGGCCTCGGACTTCGCCCAGACGACGATGGATGCGGTGACGGTCGACGGCAAGCAATACGCAGTGCCGCTCGATACCCATCCAATCGTGCTCTACTACAATCGCGACCTCCTGAAGAAGGCAGGCGTGCTCGGCGGGGACGGCCGTCCCTTGGGCATGCGCAACAAGGAGGAATTCACCGCGACACTCAAGAAGTTGAAGGATGCCGGCGTGGAGTTTCCGTTGGGCAGCGTCACAGCCGACGGCAACTTCATGTACCGCACCATTTACTCGCTGGTGTGCCAGCAGGGTGGCGAGCTTCTGACAGGCAACGAATTCCTCGCCGGCGACAATCCCGAAAAGCTGGAGAAGGCGCTGGCGGTTCTGCAAGGGTGGACGAAGGCAGGGCTGCAGTCGACCTACACGGACTATCCCGCAACCGTCGCCCTGTTCACCTCGGGCAAGGCCGCAATGATGATCAACGGCGTCTGGGAAGTTCCCACGATGACCGACCTTGCCAAGCAAGGTAAGCTGTTCGACTGGGGCGCCGTCGAGATCCCGGTGATCTTCGACAAGCCATGCACCTATGCGGACAGCCACTCATTCGCAATCCCGAAGAACAAGGGCAAGGAGATCAGCCCGCAAAAGCGTGCCGCGGTCCTCGAGGTGATCTCATGGATGGACAAGCACTCGCTGTTCTGGGCCACGGCAGGCCACATCCCGGCCTACAAGCCGGTCACCGAAACGGCTGAATACAAGGCAATGGAGCCCAACGCGACCTACTCGCCGCTGACGGCCAACATGATCTTCGATCCGAAGTCGCCCAAGGCTGGTGTCGCCGGGCCGATCTTCGACATCATGTCCAACTATTTCGTGCCGACCCTCAACGGAGAGATGGACCCAGGCGAGGCGGTGAAATCCATCAAGGAAGAGCTGAACAGCATGTAAAGCTCAAAGGCTGGACTGTCCGGGGCGGTCCCAGTCATATTGAGGAAGAGCCATGCTTCGCAACTTCCGCACTGAACGTCTTGTCGCGCTGGTGCTGGTCGCTCCCTTCCTGGCGATCTACCTGCTGACGTTCGTCTATCCGACGGTCCAGATGTTCCGCATCTCCTTCACCGATGCGCCGCTGATCGGCGCGGGTCGGTGGGTTGGTCTCGACAACTATCTGCGGCTCGACAACGACCCGATGTTCCGGCGGGCGCTCTGGAACACCGCTTATTTCGTGCTGATGACGGTCGTCCCAGGGACACTCATCGCGCTGTTGATCGCGCTGGGCGTGTCGCGGCTCAAGGGCCGCTTCCAGTCGATCATTCTGGCGCTGTTCTTCCTGCCCTATATCCTGCCAGTGTCCGTCGTCTATCTGATCTGGGACTGGACGTTGAATTTCCAGTTCGGGATCGCGATGCATGTGCTGGACTGGCTGGGCATCCCGCGCGTGCCGGTGTTCAAGTCGCGCCTCTGGTTCTTGCCGGCGGTGGCCGGGGTGACGATCTGGTGGACCGCGGGCTTCTCGATCCTCCTCTTTCTTGCCGGGCTGCGGTCAATACCAGCGGAGATCTACGAAGCCGCGGCGCTCGACAACTCCACGCGATGGACCACGTTCCGGCGTATCACCTGGCCGCTGCTGTGGCCGATCACCTCGCTGGTGTTCACCATCCAGCTCATCCTGCAGCTCAAGATCTTCGATCAGGTCTATCTGTTCTCGATCGGCGGCCGGCCGAACGACAACATGGTGCTCGTCTACTACGTCTTCCAGAAGGCTTTCCAGCAGAACCAGGGAGGCAGGGCGGCGGCTGTCGCCGTCACCCTCTTCGTCCTTGTGGTCGTCGTCTCGGTCCTGCAATTCCAACTGCTGCGGTTCGCCGAAAGGCAGCGCCGATGAACGTCATGGCTGTGCAACGCTGGAACTTTTGGAGCGGGGTAATCACGGCGCTGACGCTCGTCTGGGCCATCCTATGGGTGTTCCCGCTCTATTGGGGTGTGATCTCATCGCTCAAACCGGACGACGAGGTCGTGCGGCCTTACATCGAACTCTGGCCCGAGACGCCGACGCTGGAGAACTATATCAGCGCCCTGACCACCACACAGATCGGTGCCTGGTACGTCAATTCGGTGGCGGTCGCGGTCGGCGTCACGGTCATCACCATCTTCATCTCGATGCTGTGCGGCTACGCGATCTCGCAGTTGCGCTTCCCGGGGCGGATCGCGCTATGGTGGCTGATCCTCGCCTCCTTCATGGTGCCGATTTCAGCGCTTATCATCAATCATTTCGTGCTGGTCGCCAACCTCGGCCTGATCAACAGCTGGGCCGGAATCATGCTGCCGCAGCTTATCCACCCCGTCATTATCATCGTGTACAAGCAGTTCTTCGATCAGGTCCCGAAGGACTTCCGCGAGGCCGCCGTCATGGACAATGCGTCTGAATTCGGGATCCTCTTCAAGATCTACATGCCGATGAACTGGGGGGTAACGACGGCGCTGTCGATCGTCTGCTTCATCTGGACGTGGAATGCGTTTTTGTGGCCGTTCCTCTCCGTGACCCGCACCGAGATGATGACGATCACCGTCGGCATCACGCAGGTCAACGATGCCTTCGGCGTCTACTACGCGCGCCAGCTGTCGGCGGCTGTACTGGCCGGCCTTCCAGTGGCGCTAGCCTACCTCTTCTTCCAGCGTCGAGTAACCGAAGCGATAACGCTCTCGGCAGGTATCAAGGGCTAGAGCGTTTCACCTTTCACGGAAACGGCGAACCACTCTATCTCTTTGTTTTTACGCAATTCCGGACGGAAAACCGCTCACACTTTTCCTGGAATTGCTCTAAAACGCGTCGCGCGAACCGGAATCCAGACCCGGCGGGCTCAGGCCCCGCCAGCGTGCGCGTGCCAGGTCGATCCATCCGCGGCGAAGAGATGCAGGGCCGTGGTGTCGAACTTCAGCCGGACGGCGTCGCCCGGTTTGACGCTCGAAAGCCCGCGATCCTGTGCCGTCACCTGCGTCCCATCCGCGAGCCGCGCATAGACGAGCGTTCGCTCGCCAAGGCGCTCGACAACGGTGACCGTGGCGGATGCGTCCCCGCCCTCCGCGACCACAGTCAGCGAATCCGGCCGCACTCCGAGTTCGCGCCAATCCATGTTGATAGGCCCGCCCGGAAGTTCGACAAGCGATCCATCCGTCAAGCGCGCGTTGAGCCTGTCGCCTGAGCCCGAAACCGTAACAGGCAGAATGTTCATCGCCGGAGACCCGACGAAGGCCGCGACGAATCGCGACGCCGGACGTGTATAGACCTCGACGGGTTTTCCCATCTGCTCTATCCGGCAATTGTTGAGGATCACGATACGGTCGGCGAGCGTCATCGCTTCCACCTGGTCGTGGGTGACGTAGATCATCGTCGACTTCAAACGCTGATGCAATTCGGCGAGCTCGACGCGAGTACGGGCTCGAAGTGCTGCGTCCAGATTGGAGAGTGGCTCGTCGAACAGGAAAGCCTTGGGCTCCTTGACGATCGCCCGCCCAATGGCCACGCGCTGGCGCTGCCCGCCGGAGAGCTGCGACGGCCGCCGGTGGAGCAGCGCTTCGATCTCCAGGATACGCGCAGCCTCGGCGATCCGTTGGCGGATGACATCCGGCGCGACCCGAATGTTCCTTAGCCCGAAGGCCATGTTCTCCGCGACTGTCATATGCGGGTAAAGCGCATAGTTCTGAAAGACCATCGCAACGTTGCGCCTGCCCGGCGCCAGGTTTTCCGAGCGCACCCCGTCGATCGTCAGCGTGCCCTCGTCAATGCTTTCAAGGCCGGCAATCATCCGGAGCAGCGTCGTCTTGCCAGAACCGGACGGACCGAGAAACACGACCAGCTCTCCCGGCTCAATGGTGAGGCTCACGTCGCGGATCACCTCGACCGCGCCAAAGTGCTTCGATACGCCCGATAGCGCGATTCCCGTCATGCTTGCGATCCTCCTTTCCTGCATAATTTCGGATAAATATCCGATGTCAAGGAATGTGGAGCTACGGCACAACGAGCGCCTCATCGCTGGTCGCCGGAACAGCTGCCAGCTGTCCTGCCACCGGGTCATGGCGTTGGCCAAAGGCAAAAAGGCCGCGGCGGACTGGCCGCCTGCGCGCCTTCAGTAGATTCTTCTGACCTTCGTCTGCGAGTTCGCAAACACCTCGTCGGGAACGAAGAAGTCGCCCGCGAGCTGATCGGCGGCGCCGGGCGCGTATACCGAAAAATCCGTCACGCCTTCGGCGCGCAGCACCTCTTCGTCGATGTAGAAATTGCCGGTCGCCTCACGCGACGGGCGCATGAAGATCGCATGTGCGGCGTCGGCCATGATGTCGGGCGAGCGGCTCATCGCCGCCACCGTCGCGCCGCCCAGAAGATTGCGCACCGCTGCCGTGTCGATGGTCGAGATCGGCCAAAGTGAATTCACCGCGATGCCGTCCTTGGCGAACTCGGCGCTCATGCCAAGCGTGCACATCGACATGCCGAACTTCGCCATCGTGTAGGCAACATGGTTCTTGAACCACTTGGCCTTCATGTCGAGCGGCGGCGCCAGATTCAGGATGTGAGGATTCTTGGCCAACTTCAGGTGCGGAATGCACATTTTGGAGACCAGGAAGGTGCCGCGTGTGTTGATCTGATGCATCAAATCATAGCGCTTCATGTCGGTCTCCAGCGTGCCGGTGAGCTGGATGGCGCTGGCATTGTTGACGCAGATGTCGATGCCGCCGAACCGCTCCACGGTTTTCGCCACCGCCTCGGCGACCTGCGCTTCGTCGCGGATGTCGCAAAGCACCGGCAGCGCCTTGCCGCCGGCCTGCTCGATTTCTTGCGCCGCGGTGTAGATGGTGCCCGGCAGCTTCGGATGCGGCTCGGCGGTCTTGGCCGCGATCGTCACATTGGCGCCGTCGCGCGCTGCCCTGAGCGCGATCGCCAGCCCGATGCCGCGCGATCCGCCCGAGATGAACAGCGTCTTTCCGTTGAGCGACATCCTTTTGCCTCCCTGTGCAATAAGGGGGGCAACTTGCGCGGCGCAAGGCCGTGGCGCAAGGGGCAAGACGGATTACGCAGCGTCGTGCCGGAAGGCCTAGACCAGCACCAGCCCCTGCCGCATGGCAATCGCGATCGCGTCCGTCCGGTTGGCGGCGCCGAGCTTGATCAGGATGGCGGCGACATGGAACTTCGCCGTGTGGACCGAAATGTTGAGCCGCCGGGCGATCACCTTGTTCGGGGCGCCTTCGGCGAGCAGCGCCAGCACCTCCGCCTCGCGTGGCGACAGGGCCGGACGCGCCGGATTGTCATCCGTGACGTCCTCTTCGGCGAGCCCGTCATGGAAATCGCCATGCGCGACTTCCGATGGCCCTGCCCTGTCGATGCGATAGCCGGAAGCTGCGAGCCGCGCCGCCGCGGCGATCAACAGGCCATCGGCCAAGGATGGCAGCACGGCGACCACATTGCCGGGAAGCCGTTCGAGTCCGCTGCGGCGGGACAGCAGCACAACAGGCATCGTCGAGCCGACAGCCCGGCTTTCCAAGGCCGCATCGTCTGTCACCGCGACGTCCGCTGGCTGGCCTGTGCTGCTCCCGGCCAATGTCGGCAGCAGATCGTCACTCGCGGCAAGCGCATCGGCAAGCTGCTCGGCCCGCTCGGCATCGCCGAGCGCCACCAGCACCGTCAGCCGGTGGGCTGACGATTCCGGTCGTGCGATCACTTGTGCCGCGCTGCTTGCCATCGATCCTCTCAGCTCAGCGGCTTCTCGCCGATGGTGATCGAAACGTCGCGCTCAGCGCCGCCGCTCAAAATGCCAAGCGTCACGGCGGTACCCGCGCTGTCCGGCCCGAGCTTGCGGATCAGTTCGCGCGGGCCATGCACGGCCTCGCCGTTCCAGGCGACGACGATATCGCCGACATGCAGGCCGGCGGCCTTGGCCGGGCCGTTGTCGTCGAGGCTCATGACCATGGCGCCTTTGGTGTCGCCGTTGCGGATCGGATGCAGCCCGGCGCCGAGATAGCCGCGCGCCACGTGGCCCTTCTCGCGCAGCGTGGCAACCGCGCGCTCGATCGTCTCGTAAGGCATGACCAGCGCCCGCCGGCGCGGTCCGAACAACAGCATGCCGATCAAACCGCCCTTGGCGTCGAGCACCGGACCGCCCTCGAAGCGACCGCCGGTATTGATGGCGAGGTTGATGCGCCGGTCGATCGCGCCGCCGCGCATCGAGCGCCACGCCGGCCCGACCTCGCCGACCGTGCCGAACACGGCAAGCGCGGCGCCATCGCTGTTGCCCACGGCGATCGCCAGATTGCCGGGCCGCACGGTGCCGGCCTGAGTGAGTTGCGGCAAACCGGCAGCGCCGGAAGCGGGCTTCAGCAGCGCAACGCCCGTCGACGGATCGCGGCCGGCCAGCTCTGCCTTCACGGTTTCGCCGGAGGCCAGCGTCAATTCGATCTCCTCGCCGGCTTCGACCGCTTCCTCGGCGGTAACGAAATAGCCGTCTCGCCAGTGGAAGGCGCTGGCGGTGCGGTGGTGATGCGTGACGAAACTCGCCAGCGCGGGCGCAGCGGTGGCCGCGACATCGGCGATCGCGTCGGAAAAGGCACTGAGATTGAAGTCGCTCATAAGACTGTCTCCTGGGTTCGGTGCCCCAGATATCGCTCGCTAGCGCAGCCGCGGATACTCGCCTGACGGCTAGTCACCGCCCCGACTGGCCATCTGGTCAGGTCGCGGCAATTGCGGCCGCCTCGCACATATAGTCATCATTCCACAAGGGAACACACCGATGGCCTTCGCAGCCGAAAAACTTCCATCCGATGACAGTTTGCTCGACGCTTACTCGGCATCCGTGGCCGACGCTGTCGACCGTATCGGACCGGCCGTCTGCCGCATCGAACGCATCGGCGCCGGCGGTCACGGTTCGGGCTTCGTCATCGCGCAGGATGGACTGGTCGTCACCAACTTCCATGTCGTCGGCGATGCGCGCGCCGTGCGCGTCACCATGCCGGACGGCGCCTCACGCGAGGGCCACGTGCTTGGCCGCGATCCCGACACCGACATCGCGCTGGTGCGCGCCGACGGCAGTTTCGCCGACGTCGCGCCGCTCGGCGACTCCAAGCGCCTGCGCCGCGGCCAGATCGCGATCGCGATCGGCAATCCGCTCGGCTTCGAATGGACCGTCACCGCCGGCGTCGTCTCCGCGCTCGGACGCTCGATGCGCGCCTCGACCGGCCGGCTGATCGACGATGTCATCCAGACCGACGCCGCGCTCAATCCTGGCAATTCCGGTGGCCCGCTGGTGTCGTCGGCGGGCGAAGTGATCGGCGTCAACACCGCCATGATCCACGGCGCACAAGGCATCGCCTTCGCGGTCGCCTCCAACACCGCCAATTTCGTCATTTCGGAAATCATCCGCTTCGGCCGCGTGCGCCGCGCCTTCATCGGCGTCTCCGCCGATACGACCAACCTGCCGCGCCGGGCGGCGCTCCTGTCGCAGGTGACCACGAACACGGCGGTGCGCCTGCGCAGCGTCGAGAAGAACGGCCCCGCCGCCAAGGCCGGCCTGAAGGAAGGCGACATCATCGCGGCGATAGACGGCCGGCCGGTCACCGGCGTCGATGACCTCGTGCGCATGCTCGACGCCGAGCGCATCGGCCGCGAGACGCTCTGCACGGTCGTGCGCCGCACCGGCGTCAGCCAGGTGGCGGTGACCCCGGTGGCGCGGGCGAGCTAAGCCCAGCTGGCCTAGCTTCCGACCGCGCCTTGCGCATATTGCGCCAAGAATTCCTCGCTTGGCGGGATCGGCTTGATGACGTCGATCAGCACGCCATTGGGATCTCTGGTGATGAAGTGCCGCTGGCCGAACGGCTCGTCGCGCAAGCTGCGCAGGATCGGCAGGCCGGCGGCAACCACGCGCTCGTAGACGGCATCGGGATCGCGCACCTCGAAATTGATCAGCAGGCCTGACGTTCGTCCGCGCCCCTCCTCCGGGATCGTCTCATGATCCCCTTGCACGACGCCTATATTGACGCGCCTGTCCTCGGTCGATTGCAGATGCACATACCAATCGCTTTCGAAGAGCGGCTTGAAGCGGAAATGCTCGACGTAAAAGGCCGCCGTGCCTTCGACATCGCCCGTCATCAGCACCGGATAGTAGCTGGTCGTCTTCATCTTTCCTTCTCCTCTCATCCAACATACAGTTTGTATGTAAATGCAATAACATACAGGCTGCATGTATGCAACAAGAGCCCGGACGCCGCTCCAACCGCGACCGCACCGAGGCGACGCGCGCCGATCTGATCCGCGCGGCGCGAAAGCTGTTCACGGAAAAATCCTATGCCGAGACCGGCACGCCGGAGATCGTCGCCGAGGCCGGCGTGACGCGCGGGGCGCTCTATCATCATTTCGCCGACAAGCAGGCCCTGTTCGCCGCGGTCGTGGAACAGGAAGCGGCGGCCGTGGCGGCCGAGATCGATCATGCCTCGCCGCCGTCGCTGTCCGCGCGCGAAGCCTTGATCGCCGGATCGGACGCGTATCTCGAGGCAATGCAGGTGCCTGGCCGCACGCGGCTTCTGCTGCTCGACGGGCCGGCCGTGCTTGGCCGCGCCGCCATGGACGAGATCGACAACCGCCACGGCAACCGCTCGCTGCGCGAGGGCCTCGTCGCCGCGATGCGCGCGCAAGCGATGACCAGATTGCCGGCCGAGGCGCTGACCGCCCTGGTCGCCGCCGCCTTCGACCGGGCGGCTCTGGCCATCGAGGCCGGCGCGCCCGCCGAGGACTATCGTGCTGTGCTGATCGCGCTCATGGACGGCTTGTCTCCGGTCCGTCCTCCGCCCACACGCCCGGCTCCATCTCGTTGAAGCAGCCGAGTTGCCGCCTGAACTCGTCGATCAACCAGGTCGCCGCCGGCTTGGGGCTGCGGTCATTGCGGTGCATGGCATATATCGGCGAGCGGACTTCGCGGTAAGGCTCGAGATCGAGCTCGACCAGCCTGCCGCTGGCGAGATCGTCGGCGATCAGCCAACGCGGCAGGCCGCCCCAGCCGAGGCCCTCGCGCATCAGGGCATGCTTGGTGCGCATATCGGTCAGTCGCCAGGTGCGATAGGCAAAGACGCCATAGTCTCGCCCGCGCGTCCGCTCCGACTGGTCGGTGACGACAAGCTGGATGTGCTCGCGCAGGTCCTCGACACCGACCGGCTTCGGCAGTCTGGCTAATGGATGGTCGGGCGCCGCCGCAGGCACCAGGGAGGTGAAGCCGATGCGCAGCAGATTGACGTCGGCATCGCCTTGCAGGCCGCCGAAGCCGAGATCCGCCTGGCCGTTGACGACCTGGTCGACGATCAGACCGAGCGAGCCGATATAAAGCCGCAGCATGACCGCCGGGAACTGCGCCTCGAAGGCCTTGAGCACGCGCACCAGCGCCGGCGAAGGCAGCGTCACGTCGACCGATATCGCCACTTCCGCTTCCAGCCCTTGCCGGTAGCCGTCGGCGCGCGAGCGGATGCGCTGCAGCACGCCGATCATGCGCCGCGCATCCTCCAGCATCGCCTTGCCGACATCGGTCAGCTGCGGCTCGCGCACGCCTTCGCGCTCGAACAGCTTCAGCCCAAGCTGCGCTTCGAGATTGGCGATGCCGTAGCTCACCACCGACTGCGCCCGGTTGAGCTTGCGCCCTGCTGCCGAGAAGCTGCCGGTATCGGCGACTGCCACCAGGATCTGGAGTTGGTCCAATGTCGGGTTCGGCTGCACGGCTATCATCCACTTTGTTGATGGATTGTATACATATTATACCGGTTATCCTGATGGAGCAGCAATCCCATATTGGCGTGGAAAGTTTCAATCCAACCCCAAGGGGACACCGCCATGTCTATTCTTCTCGTTACCTCCAGCCCGCGTGGCGCCGCTTCGCACTCGACCCGCGTCGCCACCGATCTCGCCCAGAAGCTTGTTGCCGCCGATCCGTCCAACACGCTTGTCGTGCGCGATCTGGTCGCCAATCCGCTGCCGCATATCGACCCCGACTACGCCACCGGCATCTACACGCCGGCCGAAGCGCGCACGCCGCGCCAGGCCGAAGTCGTCGGCGTTTCCGACGCCGTGCTCGATGAGGTCTTCGCCGCCGACACGATCATCCTCGCCACCGGCTTCATCAACTTCAACATCTCCTCGACGTTGAAGTCCTGGGTCGACCACGTCGCCCGCTCGGGCAAGACCTTCGCTTACGGCGAGAATGGTCCGAAGGGCCTCGTCGCCGGCAAGAAGGTCTACATCGTGCTCGCTTCCGGCGGCATCTATTCGGAAGGCGCCGCGGTGCAGATGGACCATGCCGTCCCGTATCTGCGCAGCGTGCTCGGCTTCCTCGGCATGACCGACGTTGAAGTGATCCGCGTCGAGGGCGTCGGCATGGGTGCCGATGCCGTGACCGCCGCGCTCGCCAAGGCCACCGCCAAGGTCGATGCGATCGCTGCCGCCAACGCCAATCAGGCCGCCGCGGCTGCCTGATCACCGATGCCGGAGATGAAAGAGGCAGGCGCCCGCCAGCGCTTGCCTCTTTCTGCATTTCGCTCCGGCGCTGGTCATCGTGACGATCCAGAACGCGGTGCCGATCTGGAACGACTTTTTCTTTCCGCTGGTGCTGATCACCTCCGACAATTGGAAGACACTGCCGCAAGGGCTGACCGTGTTCGTCGGCGAATTCACCACCGACTGGGGGGTGCTGTTCACCGGGCTGACACTGGCGGCGCTGCCGATTACCGTGCTCTATATCGTGCTGTCGAAGCAGTTCATTTCCGGCATCACGCAAGGCGCGGTCAAATAGGCGCTTCAAACAACCAAGAGATCGAGGCATCAAAAGTGGCGAACCGGAACAAGATCATCATCACCTGCGCGGTCACGGGCTCGATCCATACGCCATCGATGTCGCCGCATCTGCCGGTGACGGCCGAAGAGATCGCCACCGCCGCGATAGAGGCGGCCGAGGCGGGCGCCGCGATCGTCCATCTCCATGCCCGCAATCCGGTCGACGGCCGCCCCGACCAATCGACCGAGGCCTTCGCGCCTTTCCTGCAGGTCATCAAGCAGCGCTCCAACTGCGTCGTCAACATCACCACCGGTGGTGCCGCGACGATGAGTGTCGAGGAGCGCGTCCGGCCGGCGAAGGTCTTTGCGCCCGAGGTCGCGTCGCTCAACATGGGCTCGATGAATTTCGCGCTGTTCCCGATGCTGGAGCGCTTCAAGACCTTCGAGCATGACTGGGAGCGGCCCTATCTCGAATCCTCGCGCGACCGCATCTTCCGCAACACTTTTGGCGACATCGAGCACATATTGCGCACCTGCGCCGACAACGGCACGCGCTTCGAGATCGAGTGCTACGATATCGGCCATCTCTACACGCTGGCGCATTTCGTCGAGCGCGGCCTGGTCAAGGCGCCGTTCTTCGTCCAGAGCGTGTTCGGCATCCTCGGCGGCATCGGCACGCATCCGGAAGACGTCGCGCACATGAAGCGCACCGCCGACCGACTGTTCGGCAACGATTATCACTGGTCGGTGCTGGGCGCCGGCCGCCATCAACTGCCGATCGCCACGCAGGCGATTGCGCTCGGCGGCAATGTGCGCGTCGGGCTGGAGGATTCACTCTGGATCGGCAAGGGCAAGCTCGCCCGCTCCAGCGCCGAACAGGTGACCAAGGTGCGCCAGATCATCGAAGGCCTCGGCGCCTCGATCGCCACGCCCGACGAGGCGCGCCAGATCCTGCAGCTCAAGGGCGGGGATAAGGTCGCGTTCTGATCGAAAGATGCTGGCCGGCGCAGCCGAAGCTACGGCGCCTAGCCGAACATCCTCTCGCCCTGCTCGTCGACGAGCTGGATGCCTTTCTTGATCGAGATGTCGACGGCATCGTCCAGTCCGGCGAAGCGGTCGGCTCGGATGAAGCGGTGCTCTTTCAGCACGCCGTTCACTTCCTTCGAGACGACGCCGCAGGTCTGGTATTGGCCCTCGGCCTTGTAGGGCGTCGCGCTGATCAGGAAGCCCTTGTGCTCGACCTGCTTGGCCGGCTTGGCGCTGCCGGTCTCCGTGGCCTCACTGCTGCCGCCGCCGAAAAGCTTTTTCAGAAAAGACATTTTTTAAAACTCCATTTTACGCGGGCGTCGAAGATCCGCAGCGCCCTGTTTAATCAGACTTTGTCTCAGCATGCGCGAATGCGCCGCCATGTTCCAGTCCCTTGACGAAAACGCCGACCAGCAGCTCGATCTGATGCCAGATCTCCTCGGCCTGCCGGCTGTCGGAATTGGCCACATAGCCGCTGGTTACGATGCCATGCACACTTGACCACAAGGTCCGGGCCGCAAGCGCGCGGCGGTTGTCGTCGAGGCCGAAATCGCCTGCCTTGAGCACGCCGGCGACAATGTCGAAGAGCGCGTCGAGCAGCGCGTCATAGGCATCGGGGCCCGGCCGCGTCGCACGGCGGCGGTTGAAGGCAAGCACCGCCGGCCAGCTGCCGGGATGCGCCTCGACGAAGCGCACATAGGCCGCCGCCATCGCCAGGATGCGGTGCTGGACATCGGTCACCCCTTGCCTTTCGAGATCGGCCATGGCCGCGAGGCCTGTCGCGCCGAGCCGGTCGAGCAGCCGCATGTTGACGGCCCGGTGCACCTCGTCGAGATCGGCAAAGAGGTTGTAGACCGATCCGACCGAAATGCCGGCCTGCTCGGCGATGGTGCGCGCCTTGAGATTTTCCGCGCCGCCCTCATTGAGCAGCGCCTCGGCGATGGCGAGCACCTTCTCGCTCATTTCTTCCTTGTCCAGCGCCATGCACTTTCCTGCCCTTCTGTCCGGAACCCGCGTGCAGGCCCGAATTCATTCTGTTTGCCTGCGTTTACCATGTCCGACACCCCTTGAACAGCGTTCAAAATAGTTCTTGAACAATGTTCATGTCCTGCTATGTTGGCGTCGTGAACAACGTTCACATCAACAGGGAGAAGACTCAATGCTTAGCCTGATCAAGACATTGCTGGACGGCGCCAGCGCCCGGGCCGAGGACAATCTGAAGGACCGTTTCGCCATCGACCTTCTGGCGCAGCGCATCCGCGACGCGGAAGCGGGCCTCGCCGCCGCCAAGCAGACGCTCGCCTCGCTGATCGTGCGCCAGCGTGCCGAGCAGACCAGCCTCGACCAGCTCGACCGCCGCATCGCCGATCTGGAAACCCGCACGCTGAGCGCGCTTTCCGCCAACAACCAGGCGCTTGCCGAAGGCGGCGCTTCCGCAATCGCCGAGCTCGAGAACGAGCGCGAGGTGCGCCGCGCCACCGTGAAGAGCCTGGGCGAGAAGACCTTGCGTATGCGCCTGTCCGTCGAACAGGCGCATCGCCGCATCATCGGCCTCAATCAGGGCATGATCTCCGCGCGGGCGATTGACGCCGAGCGCAAGGCGCAGTCGCGCCTCAACCGGTCGATCGGCCGCACGGCGAGCATCAACGAGGCGGAGGAACTGCTCGCCCGCATCAGGGAAAGCAGCGACCCGTTCGAGGAGGCCGGCATCCTCGACGAGATCGATGGCGAGCTGCGCCACGAGGCGATCCGCGAGCGCCTCGCCGAGGCAGGCCACGGACCGGCCACCAAGGTGCGCGCCGAGGACGTCCTGGCGCGCCTCAAATCCCTGAACTGAACCCGCTTTCCGAAAAAACAGATCAAATTCCAAGGAGCAATACGATGAACGGCAATCAGACCTATATCCTGTTCAACACCGTGTCCGTGGGCGCCGCCTATTTCATGCTCGGCCTGTCGCTGTGGCTGGCGCCGATCGACCTCTCGACCAAGGGCTATTGGGCGATGGGTGTCCTCCTGCTTACCGGCAGCCTGGTGAACCTGGTCAAATATCGCACCGACGAGCGGATCGCGGCCGAGACCACCGCCAAGATCGAGAAGGCGCGCAACGAGAAGCTGATCAGCGAATATGTCGGCAAGGAATAGTCCTTGCCCTGCCGATCGCTGACTGAATGCAAAAAGCCCGGATCGCTCCGGGCTTTTTGGCTGCTCGTATGAAAATGGCTTAGCGCCGCGCCAGCGCCTCGATCGCCTCGGCGGCGTCTTCCAGGATGCTGATCGCCTCGGCCTGCTTGTCTTCCGGCGCGTCGGCGATGTCGCCGAGCGCGGCGCGCAGACGATGTCGCAGCGCGCGGAACTGGTCGCGCTTTTCCGAACGGCCGCGGCGCCCCTCGTCCTTGTCGTCGCCCCAGCCGAACCACTCGCGCGCCGCGGCCATCTTGCGGCCGAAGCGCTCGAGATGGTCGAGCACGCCGTCGATCATCTCGCGGTTCTCCTCGAGATGCGCCCTGCCGGCCTCGGTGATCGAAAACACCTTCTTGTTGCCTTCGCTGGACGACACCGCGTAGCCCGCCTCTTCCAGGAAGGTCAGCGTCGGATAGACCACGCCCGGGCTCGGGCTGTAGACGCCGCTGGTGCGCTCTTCCAGCGCCTTGATGATGTCATAGCCATGGCGCGGCGCGTCGGCCAAGAGCGACAGCGTGATCAGCTTGAGATCGCCGTCGGCGAGCATCCGGCCAGCGCGGAACATGTCGCCCGGGCCGCCGCGCCCGCCGCCCCTGCCCCCAAACGGACCAAAGCCGCCGCCACCGCGGCCGCCGAACTTGCCGGCCATATGCATGAACATGCGCTCGCCGAAATGATGCCCGGAATGATCGTGCCTGTGCATGGATTGCTCCTTGAGTTATATCTTACGATACATCTTAAGTAAGGCGCACTCCTCGTCGAGTCAAGATATATCTTACGATGTATCGCAGGAGGCGCCAAGCCTTTGGCATTCCGCCTACCAGCGGCCCTTACGCCGGTTCCAGGCGTAGAGAAGGTCCGCGAAACGGTCATAGGCGATGCGCGTCAGCGGCAGCGTTGTCACATTGCCGAACAAGCTCGCCAGCCACCCCTCGCCCGGCGTGAGCCGCCAGACCACGACCGCCACATCGGCGCCGACCAGCAGCCGGCCTTCGCTATCGGTCGCGTGCAGGCGCCGGCGGATATCCTCGAGCGAGGCGCCGAAGGCTGAAAGCGCTTCGGGTTCGAAATTGAGTCGCGGAATGCGACGCGGCCCGCCTTGACCGCCTCGATCAGCCGCCGCCTCTGGCGGCTGATGCCGGCATCGCACACCGGACAGCGCGTGTTGTACCAGACGGTCAGCGGCGGCTTGGGCATGGCGCGACTATCGGGAATGCGGCGCGGCTTCGCAACAGCCGCGCCGGTCCCGGCTTCAGCCGCCTACCCGAGCGAACTGATGATCTCGCGATAGGCGAATTCCGGGAACGCCTTCATCGTCCGCGTCTTGACATTGCCGCCCGACGACAGCAGCAGCGCGAAGCGGGCGAGCACCGCGTCGTCCGGAGCCTCGACGATGGCGACCATGTCGCATTCGCCCATCGTCAGGTAGAATGACTTGAACGAGCCGCCCATTTCCCCCAGCAGCTTTTTGGCCGCATCGAGCCGCTTCGGCGACTCCCGCACGTTCCTGGCGCCCAGCTCGGTCCAGTTGATAAGCACGATGTAGGTTGTCATGGCACACCTCCCACCGGGAGCCACGGAGCGCGACGCCGTTACGACCGGCGCCGGGGCGGGCATCCGGCTTGTCGCCCACAAATGCATCCGACACCGGAATTATCCTCCTGTCGGGCAGATGCGGCAAGGCGGCATGAAAGGTGGCCGGAAACGCCAAAGGGCGCCCAAGGCGCCCTTTGGACTTGCTTGTCTGACCTGCGGATCAGCTGTCGAGGAAGCTTCTGAGCTTGCGCGACCGGCTCGGATGCTTGAGCTTGCGCAGCGCCTTGGCTTCGATCTGGCGGATGCGCTCGCGCGTCACCGAGAACTGCTGGCCGACTTCCTCCAGCGTGTGGTCGGTGTTCATGCCGATGCCGAAGCGCATGCGCAGCACGCGTTCCTCGCGCGGCGTCAGCGAGGCAAGCACCCGCGTCGTCGTCTCGCGCAGATTGGCCTGGATCGCCGCGTCGATCGGCAGGATCGCCATCTTGTCCTCGATGAAGTCGCCGAGATGCGAATCCTCCTCGTCGCCGACAGGCGTTTCGAGCGAGATCGGCTCCTTGGCGATCTTCAGGACCTTGCGCACCTTTTCCAGCGGCATAGCGAGCTTTTCCGCCAGTTCCTCCGGGGTCGGCTCGCGGCCGATCTCGTGCAGCATCTGGCGCGAGGTGCGAACGATCTTGTTGATCGTCTCGATCATGTGCACCGGAATGCGGATGGTGCGCGCCTGGTCGGCGATCGAGCGGGTGATGGCCTGCCGGATCCACCAGGTGGCGTAGGTCGAGAACTTGTAGCCGCGACGGTATTCGAACTTATCGACCGCCTTCATCAGGCCGATATTGCCTTCCTGAATGAGGTCCAGGAACTGCAGGCCGCGGTTGGTGTATTTCTTGGCGATGGAGATGACGAGACGCAGGTTCGCCTCGACCATTTCCTTCTTGGCAATCGCGGCCTCGCGCTCGCCCTTCTGCACCTGGTTCACGATCTTGCGGAATTCCAGGATCGAGATCGCCGTTTCGGTAGCGAGATTCTGGATCTCGGCGCGCAGCTCCTTGATCGTGTCCTTCTCGTTCTTGGTGAATTCCTTCCAACCGCGCGAGGTCAAATTGGCGATCGAGCGGGTCCAGTTCGGATCGAGCTCCGAGCCCTGATATTCCTTGAGGAATTCCTCGCGGCGCACGCCATAGCTCTCGGCGAGCCGCAGAAGCTTGCCCTCGTTCTGCACCAGGCGCTTGTTGATGTCGTAGAGCTGCTCGACCAGCGCCTCGATGCGCGCGGCGTTGAGCGACAGCGACTTCACCGCCTTGATCAGCTGGTCCTTCAGTTCCTTCAGCCGGCGGTCCTGGCTTGGCGAGAGCGTGCCGGCGGCGGCGAGACGATTCTCGACCTGCTGGTCCTGCAGCTTGCGCAGCTTCTTGTAGGTGTCGGCGATGACGTCGAGCGTCTCCATCACCTGCGGGCGCAGTTCCGCTTCCATCGCGGCCAGCGACAGGCTGGCCTCGTCCTCGTCGTCTTCCTCTTCCTCCAGCCCGCGCGTATCGCCGCCGACATTGGTGATGTCGTCTTCTTCCTCGCGCGCCGCCGCGCGGCCGCGCGGCTTCTCTTCGGGCTTGGCCGTTTCTTCGACGCGTTCGACCACCGGCGCCTGCTTGGCCTCGGGACCGGCATAGGTCGCTTCGAGGTCGATGATCTCGCGCAGCAGTATCTTCGATTCGTTGAGCTCGTCGCGCCAGATGATGATGGCCTGGAAGGTCAGCGGGCTTTCGCACAGACC
This sequence comes from Mesorhizobium sp. M2A.F.Ca.ET.043.05.1.1, assembly GCF_003952445.1. NCBI lineage: Bacteria > Pseudomonadati > Pseudomonadota > Alphaproteobacteria > Hyphomicrobiales > Phyllobacteriaceae > Mesorhizobium > Mesorhizobium sp. M2A.F.Ca.ET.043.05.1.1. The sequence continues at coordinate 451,753 of NZ_CP034446.1, read as the reverse complement.
CGCGATCATCGTTTCGCGGCCGGCCTCGATACGCTTGGCGATGGCGATTTCGCCCTCGCGCGACAGAAGCTCGACCGAGCCCATCTCGCGCAGATACATGCGCACCGGATCGTCGGTGCGATCGGTCGGCTCTTTTTTGGTGGTCGTGGCGGCAACGGCGGTGCCGGTCTGCTCGGCAAGCTCGTTGGCGTCTTCCTCGCTGTCGCCGGCGGGCTCGGCCTCGGCCTCTTCGCCCTGCTCGTCATCCTCGACGACGTTGATGCCCATGTCGCTGAGCATCGCGTTGATGTCTTCGATGCGGTCCGGATCCGTCTCTTCCGAGGGCAGCACCGCGTTCAATTCGTCGAGCGTGACATAGCCGCGTTTCTTCGCGGCCTTGATCATCTTCTTGACAGCATCGTCGGAAAGGTCGAGCAGAGGGCCATCGGTGGCGCCTTCGCGTTCGGTCTCGACCTCTTCCTTTTCCTTTGTCGCCATTCTTTGTCGTCTCCAAGCGGCCCAATATCGAGGCCGCGTAAACTGTCGGACCGGTTACGCCGGATGTGCTCGTACCGGAATGCTTTTTACCGGCCGGGCAACCGCGTCATCTCTTTTGTTTTGTGCATCTCGTTTGCCCCACACCGGTTTTCACTTTTGGGCGACATGCATTAAGTCCAGATTAACCCTGATATCTGGAGCAGGCGTTTTGCCTGTCCAGCCGTCACCGGCACCTCACATCGCTCAAATTTCCCGCCGACGCCGGGGCACGGTTAACGTTTCGAATCGTCCTGATTCCGCCAATCTGCCAGAAGGTCAAGCGCCTCTGGCATGATTCGCATGAAAAAAGCGAATCAATTACCCGACTTAGAGGCGTCGATTCGACGCGCTGCGCATTTCCACTTCACTTCCAATGGGTGGTGTTCGGCCCTAAACGCGGCCAACCCTGCCCGATGAAACGCCGAACCCTTCGATCAGCGCTTCCGTTGCCTGCACATCGTTGAATTGCGCTTGAATCTCGACGAGATGCCGGAAGTTTTCGTCCGAAGGGTCTGCATCGAGCGCCGCCTGCGCCTGTTTCAGCTCTCTATGTAAGGTGCGGGCGCTGCGCTGCAAGTGCATCGCCTGGTTGAAGGCGTCGCGGGCGTCGTCGAGCGCGGCGGTTTCGAGCGCCGGCCATTGCCGCGCCCGCTTGATCAGCTCCACCGCCCGCTCCCAGATGCCGCCGCAGCCGGCGCGCTCGATGGTGGCGATGACCGCGCCGCGCTCGTCGGCCGCGTCATGCGCCATCGCGTCGAGGATGGCGGCGTGGAGTTTCTTCAAATCAGAATTGGCGAGGTCGAGGAATTCGACATGGGCGAAATTCTCGTCAATCAGCGCCGGGTGGTTTACCAGAGCCACGATGATCGTCGCCTCGCGCACCGACATCCCCTCGCCGGCGCGCTTGACCAGCGCCGACTGGCCAAGGCTTTCAGTGATCGCGATGCGGCCGCTTCCGCCCTTAGCGAACTGCCCGCCGGGCGCCGCGGCCTTGCCCTGGCCGCGCTCTCCCGGCCGGCCGCCATCCTGGCGACCCTGCCGAGCATTGCGTTGTGAGCCGAAGAAGCTCAGCTCCCGCTCGCGCATAGCCTGCTGGTAATGGTAGCGCGTGCTCTCGTCGCGGATGCGGCTGGTCAGTTCGCGCAGCGTCTTTCCCAGTTCGGCGCGACGTTCCGGCGTTTCGAAGACGCCGCCGGCGGTCTCCCGCATCCACAGGAGATCGACAAGCGGCCGCGCCTCCGCCAGCACTGCCCGGAACGCATCCGGCCCCTCTGCCTTGACCAGATCGTCAGGGTCCTTGCCTTCCGGCAGCAGCGCAAACCGCGCCGAGCGTCCTGCCTGCACCGAAGGCAGGGCCAGATCCGCGGCACGCCATGCCGCTTTCAATCCTGCCTTGTCGCCGTCGAAGCAAAGCACCGGCTCGGGCGCCATGCGCCACAACAGCTCGAGCTGATTTTCGGTGAGCGCGGTGCCGAGCGGCGCCACGGCATTCTCGAAGCCGGCCTGCGCCAGCGCGATAACGTCCATATAGCCTTCGACCGCGATCACCGTACCGCCTTTCGCCAGCGCCTTGCGGGCGCGGGCGAAATTGTAGAGCACGTTGCCCTTGTGGAAGAGCTCGGTGTCGGGCGAGTTCATGTATTTGGCGAGCGCATCCGGCGCCAGCGCGCGACCGCCGAAGGCGATGATCTTGCCGCGCGAATCCGGGATCGGGAACATAACGCGGTCGCGGAACCAGTCATAGGAAACCGGAATGTCGTCGCCATGCCGCACCAGCCCGCAGGCCTCGATATCGGCCTTCGGCACGCCCTTCGCGGCGAGATGCTCTTTCAAGGCGTTGCGGCTGTCGGGCGCATAGCCCAGCCGGAACGATTGCTGCGTCGCCGACGTCAGTCCGCGCTCCCTGAGATACGCACGGGCTTTGGCACCGTCGGCGCTCTGCAGTCGCTCCTGGAAGAAGGCGGTCGCCATCTCCATCACCTCGGTCAGGCTGGCGCGCTCCTTCTCGCGCCGTTCTTCCCGTTCATCGCGCACCGGCATCGGCACGCCGGCCATTTCGGCGATCTTCTCGACCGCTTCGGGAAAACTCATGCCGTCGAGCTCGGTGAGGAACTTGAAATGATCGCCCGACACCGAGCAGCCGAAGCAGTGATAACGGCCCTTCTTGTCCTCGCAGTGGAAGGACGGGCTTTTCTCCCCATGGAACGGGCAGCAGGCCCAATAGTCGCCGCGCGATGCGTTGGTCTTCTTCCTGTCCCACGCGACACGCGTGCCGATCACCGATGAAATCGGCACGCGGTCGCGAATCTCGTCGAGGAAGGCGGGTGGAAAGCGCATCTAAGAAAGCTCGTTTGCCCTCCATATAATCAAGCCGGCCGGGCGCTGCGACTCTGTCCGGCCCATCGTACCCGCTTTTCACAGACGAAAAGAAGGCGGCCGGGGCGGCCGCCTTCTGCATTACCGGTTGTCGCGGTTTACTGCGCGGCGATCGCGCCGAAGATGATGCCGGACAGGATGCTGACCAGCACATAATCGTTGCCGACGCGGATCCACTCCTGGCCGGGTCCGGGGCGGCGCAGGCCGTAGCGGTTCCAGTCGCGGACCGGCTGGTGACGCTTCCAGTTGGGGTATCTCTGACCGTTGCGCCAATGGCTGCGCTTCACGACCTTCTTCTTGACGATGACGCGCTTGTCGACATGCCGGCCGGGCTTCTGCCAGTCGACCTGCGTGTAATTCGACTGCGGCGCGCTCGGCTGGGCGATCGGCGCGGCCTGGCCGGAGAAGGCCGAGGCGGCCAGCATCGAGGCGGTGACGGCGGAAAGTATGAGACGCTTCATGGTCGGTACTCCTTGTTGTCGATAGACGCAGGAGTAACCGCCAATGGATGAACCGAACTGAACGCTGGAATTACAATTCTGTAATGATTTCCGATGCTTGCTCGAGCCGCTTCAACAACACCGCGGATTCCTCCGGCCACGCCGCCAAGCGTTGGGCATCATGAAGCGAACCGCAGCCGCCAAGCGCATGCAACCAATGCCTTCTCCGTTCATTTCCGACATGCGCCGTCGAGCCGAGACGATCATCGCATCAGAGAAATCTATTATTCGGCTAATCTTAATTGGTATATTTCGACGCGTTGAATGGCTAAGATTCGTACTCCTCTCCACGTCGCCGCAGCAACCCCGCGGGGTTGGCTGTGAGCGGCTCCGTCGTCCTCCTGCACCTTGCCGGCGCGGTGGCGCTGATGCTGTTCGCCACCCGTATGGTGAAGACAGGGGTCGAGCGCGCCTATGGCGACGTGCTGCGCCACAGGCTGCGCGCCACCATGCGCAATCCGGTCATGGCGGTGCTCACAGGCTGCGGCCTGGCAGTCGCGCTGCAGAGCTCGACCGCGGTGACGCTGCTGGTCGGCTCCTTCGCCGGCGCCGGCATCGTTTCGGGCGCCGCCGGACAACTGGCTGTGCGCGGCGCCGAGATCGGCTCGGCGCTGGTGGCCAAGCTGCTTACCTTCGATCTGACGCTTTTGGTGCCGCTCTGCCTGATCGCGGGCACGGTCATGTTCATGGCCACCGAGCGGCGGGATTGGCGGCAGACGGGCCGCATCCTGATCGGCGTCGGCCTTCTGATCCTGTCTCTGGAGATGATCGGCCAGGCGTCGGAGCCGCTGCGCAACAGCCAGCTGATGCCGCTGATCATCAATTATTTCTCCGGCGACTCCATCACCACCTACTTGCTGGCCGCGCTGGTCACCTGGCTGTTCCAGTCGAGCATCGCCGCTGTGCTTTTGATGGCGACGCTGGCAGGCCGCGGGCTGATCACGCCGGAACTCGGCGTCGTGCTGGTGCTGGGCGTCAATCTCGGCTCGTCGCTGATTGCGCCGATGCTGACGCGGTCGGCCCCGCCCGAGGTGCGCATCGTGCCGGTCGGCAATCTTTTGATGCGCGGCCTCGGCTCGCTGATCATGCTGGTCCTGATCATGACCTTCAAGCCGGATGTCGGCTTCCTCGGCAGAAGCGCGCCCGATCAGATCGTCAACGCCCACATCCTGTTCAATGTGCTGATCCTGCTGGCCGGACTGCCGCTGGCCGGCCTCGTCTACCGCGCTTCCGAAAAGATCGTGGCGCTGGGCAGCACGCCGCAGCCGGCCGCCACGCTCGAGGTCGTGGAGCTGTCGGCGCTGAACGAGAGCGCCCTCGATACGCCGAGCCAGGCGTTGGCCAACGCGACGCGCGAGGTGGTGCGGGTTTGCGAGATCGTCGAGATCATGCTGAAGCGCATCATCGAGCTTTATGAGGATGCCGACCCCGCCAAGATCAAGGCGCTTGCCGCGCTCGACGACCGCGTCGACCGGAAGCACGCCGCGATCAAGCTCTACTTAGCCAAAGTCACTCGGAACCCGCTGACCGAGGACGAGGCGTTGCGCTGCCAGGAGCTGATCGGCGCCTGCGTCAAGCTGGAGCAGGTCGGCGACATCATCGTGCGCAACATGCTGGTGCATGTCAGGAAGAAGCTGGAGCGCGGCCTGGAGTTCACGCCGGAAGGCTGGCAGGAGCTTTTCGCCTTCCACTCTTCCGTGCTTGCCAATGCGCGGCTCGCCTTCAACGTGCTCGTCTCGCGCGACCCGGAAACCGCCAGGCAATTGGTTCTGGAGAAGGACCTGTTGCGCGAGCGCGAGAAGGAAACCAGCGCCAGCCATTTCCTGCGACTGCGCGAAGGCACCGCCAAGAGCGTCGAGACCAGCTCGATCCACCTCGACACCATCCGCGACCTGAAGCAGATCAACTCGCTGCTGGCCTCGATCGCCTATCCGGTGCTCGAGGAGCGCGGCCTGCTCGGCGGCTCGCGGCTGAAGGCCAGCTGAGGGAACTCAAGAAAAGCTAAAGCGGTATCGACAATTTCTCCATTGCCGCGCCCGCCCAGGCGTGGTTTGAGGCCATGCATTCCTCGCCTATGTTTTGAACCATGCTGCCGCTGATTGCCCTTTTCCTTGCCGCCTTCGCCTTTGGCACCACCGAATTCGTCATCGCCGGCGTGCTGCCGGAGGTGGCGCAAGGTCTCGGCGTTTCGGTGCCGACCGCCGGCTATCTCGTTTCCGGCTATGCCTGCGGCATCGCCATCGGCGGCCCGCTGCTGGCGCTCATGACCAGCAAGGTCTCGCGCAAGACGCTGCTCATCGGACTGACGATCGCCTTCACACTCGGCCAGGTGGCCTGCGCGCTGGCGCCCGATTTCACCGCGATGCTTCTGCTGCGCATCGCGACCGCCGTGGCGCATGGCTGCTATTTCGGCGTCGCCATGGTGGTTGCGGTCAGCCTGGTGCGCGAGGACCAGCGAGGCCGGGCGGTCGCGGTGATCCTCTCGGGGCTGACCGTTTCCAACGTGATCGGCGTGCCCGCCGGCACCGCGATCGGCAGCCTGTGGGGCTGGCGCGCCACCTTCTGGGTGATGGGCGTGCTCGGCCTCGTCGCGATCCTAGCCATGCTGGCGCTGTTGCCGCGAACGGCGGGCGCCGCCAGCCGGCCCGCCGGGCTGGCGCGCGAAGTTCGCGTGCTTGGCCGCCAGCAGGTCTGGACCTCGCTGATCCTCATGCTGATGCTGATGATCGGCCAGTTCGCGCTGTTCACCTACATCACGCCGATGCTGCTCGAAGTGACCGGCCTCGACGAAAGCCTTATCCCGTGGGTGCTGCTGCTCAACGGCGTCGGCGCCACGATCGGCGTCCTGGTTGGCGGCAAGCTCGCCGACTGGAAGCTGATGCCGTCGCTGATCGTCATGCTCGCCCTGCAGGCGGTGGCGCTCGGCGTCATCCATCTTGTCAGCCCCTACCCGGTGCCGATGATCGTCGCCATCGTCATCTGGGGCGGTCTGAATTTCGCCATCGGCGCGCCGATCCAGACGCGCATCCTCGCCTGGACGGCCGATGCCTCCAACCTCGCTTCCGCGCTGATCCCGTCCGGCTTCAATGTCGGCATCGCGCTCGCTGCGTCGATGGGTGCTGCGATGCTCAATGCCGGCTACGGCTATCGCAGCCTGCCGCTCGCAGGCGCCCTGGCCATGCTGGTGGCGGTGGTGGTGGCTATCGGCTCGCAAGCCTGGGAATGGCGCAGCCGCGCGACGCCGCCGCTGCCGGCGGCGGCCGAGTAACGGGCCGCGCCAAGCCACGGTTTGCTGCTTCAGACCTTCGGTCGCGAGGAGCCCGGCACTCCCGAAAGGATGGAAGCGAGGCTTTCAAGGCCCTCCGTCAATCGGTCGCGGTTGGGCGTGGCGCCGAGCGCCAGTCGAAACCCATTGGCGAAGTCCGGCCCGACGGCGAACTCTTCCGCGGGGCTGATGGCCAGCCCGCGACGGCGGGCAATGTCGGCGAGTTCGCCCGAGCGCAACCGGCTCTCCAGCGGATACCACAGATGCAGGCTGGCCTCCGATGCCGCAAAGCCCTTGGGCAGGATGTTGCGCGCGATCTCCTGCCTGGCCTGCGCTTCGGCGCGCACGGCGGCGGTGATCTCCCCGGCTAGGCCGCTTCGCAGCCACTCGCAGGCGAGGCCCGTCATCAGCGGCGGCGCCATCATGGTGGTCCCGCGTATCGCTGCCGCGATGCGCTCGGCGGCCTGCGGATCAGGCGCCGCCAGAAAGGCCGTGCGCAGGAAAGGCGAGATGCATTTCGCCAATGTCGCGACATGGAAGGTTCGTTCAGGCGCCAGGGTCAGAAAGGCCGGCGGCGGTGTGACGAGCAGCCTTCTGTAGGGATCGTCCTCGACGATGGTCAGCTCGAGCTTGTCGGCCATGCGGGCGAGTTCGCGCCGCCTGCCTTCGGCCATGACGGATGCGGTCGGATTTTGCAGCGTCGGATTGAGATAGAGGACACGTGCGCCGTGCCGCCGCACCGCCTCTTCGAGATCGTCCGGCAGCATGCCGTCACCGTCGTTTGCGACGGCGGCGAGCTTGCGCCGCGTGGTCCCGGCCAGCGCGATCAGCCCGGGATAGGTCAGCGCGTCGGCAAGGATCGTGTCGCCCTCGCGCGTCTCTGCCAGCACGACGGCCGTGAGCAGCGCCTGCGCACCCGAACCGACAACGACCCTGTCGACCGGCAGCCTGTCTCCCGTTGCGGCGAGCCAGGACGAGCCGGCGGCGCGCTCCGCGGGCGAGCCTGGGCCGGGATGATAGGAAAGCAGCGCTTCCGCGCTGGAGCGCTTGAGCAGCCCCTCGATGCCCGTCCGGATCAAGGCCGGCAGGTTGAGGCCGGCGGGTGCCGGCGGGATGTTCATGCTGAGATCGAGGACAGGCTCTTCCGGTTCGCCCGGCGTGACGAAGGTGCCGCGGCCCGCCGTCGCGTCGATAAGATTCCTGCGCCTGGCTTCGGAAAACGCCCGCGTGACGGTCGTAAGATCGACCCCGAGGAGCCTGGCGAGTTCCCGCTGCGGCGGCAATCGGTCGCCCGGCTGCAACCGGCCGCCCGACCGGGCATCCGCCAAGGCATCGACGATCTTGAGATAGACCGGTCGCGGTCCCGCCTCCAGAACCGGAAGCCAGCCCATGTCACTTTCTCGGGTCACTCATTCGCATCCATACATTTTGTCGCATTGTCTGCATACAAGAATGGTATATGTATGCAACCGAGATCTCAAGGCCGGGCTGACCTCACGCGAGATCCACTGGAGCGACGATCATGGAAGACCTTGCGCATTATCCACCCCTGGTGCCTTGGCAGGTGGGAATCCGCGGCCGCTGCCCGCGTTGCGGAGAGGGCCACCTGTTCGACGGATTCCTGAAACTGGCGCGGAAATGCGAGGTCTGCGGGCTCGACTATTCCTTTGCCGATCCCGCCGACGGCCCGGCCTTTTTCGTCATCTGCTTTGCCTGTGTGCCCTCGGTGCTGTTCGCCGTCTGGGCGCAGGTGACTTTCGAGCCCTCCATGTGGTTCCACGCCTTCGTTTCGATCCCGATCGTTCTCGCGACCTGCATCCCGCCGCTCAGGCCGCTCAAGGGCTGGCTCGTGGCAAGCCAGTTCTACCACAAGGCGGAAGAAGGAAGGCTGGCCAGGCCCGGCGAGTGACCTTGACCCGGTTTCGATCATGGGTTCGTCTCGCGGCCCACGGGTTTGTCCAGATTCAGGTCGAGGTCGAGACCGGCATGCCCCCTACGCGGATCGCTCTCAAGTCGCCTGGAACTGGATTTCGCCCTTGTTGAGGAAACAGGCCTTGTCGAACAGCGATAGGTCGAGCGGATTCGGCAGCCGGATATCGCCTGTATCCGGAAACGGCTTCTTGGCGGGATCATATGATCTGTCGATTTGCGAGATGAAGACCAGCACCAGCCCACGTTCCCGAGCGAACGACCTCAATGCACGTATCTGGACCATGAGCTCGGGATTGTTCCGCTTCTGGTCGAGCAGCTGCAGATAGTCGATGACCGCCAGCGTGCCGCGCGGCGCCGACCACAATGCCTCGATGATGTAGGCGGCGCTGATGGCGTCGGAATTGTCGAAGGTGAACAGATGGTCGAAATCCGCAGGGTCGGCGCCGATGTCCCGGAACCGGTCGAGGATGTCGGCATGCATGTATTCCAGGGTAAAGAATACGGCGAGACTGCCCTGCTTCATGGCCGCCACGGCGAGTTCGAGGCTCATCAGCGTCTTGCCCTGCCCAGGCCGTGCCGCCACGAGGACCATGTCGCCGGGCATAAGCCGCTCCAGCAGCCTGTCGCCAGGCGCGACTTCGGCGGCTTTTGCCGCAAGCAGGCTCCAGCTGCCAAAGCCTGCCTTGGCGGCAACGCGGTCGAGCGCCTCGTGAAGGGGGACATTTTCGCGGCGAGACAAGAGCCTCGCCTGGCGTTTCAGATGATAGACGGGTGCGGAAAGCCGCATCGAAAAACCTCCTGCCGCGAGCAGTCTTGGCAACCCCTCCTTATGCGTGGCGCCCGAACAGTTGGTTGGGTGATGGACTGCCCTGCATGAACGATGCTTCCCGATGGAGGGAGGAGGCGTGGGCGCGCCGGAATCAGATCATAGCGCAATCGAAGCGGACCCGAAATCCGACCTGCAAAAGGCGTCGCTAAACTAGAAGTGTTTCGCCGATGCGTGCGAGACCTTCTATGATCGGTCCCGGTGATTCACAGCTACGAGACATTTCGACAGGAGGGGCAAAAGGGTGCGGTTGAGATCTGTTCCGCTGGGCGCGGTCGTCTTCTGTTTGGTCGTGATCCTGGCCGCTCTGACGGCATCGGTCAGCTCGTTTGCCGCCTTGCGGCCGTCCAACATTCCCGACTGGCTGCAGCGCCATGTCGGCGATGGAGAGGGCCAGATCTCTGAAATCGTGCTGGAGCGGGCACGCGCGCTCTACCAGAAGAAAGTCAGCGACGGCTCGGTCAGCAATCCCTGCTACTTCGCCATGGACGCGACGCGTCCTGGCGACCTCGGCAACAGCGTGCTCGGCCAGCGCTATTACATCATCTGCGAAGCCAAGCAGCTCTTCCGCGCGGTTTCCTCGGGCCATGGCGGCGGCCGCAACCTGAAAGGCGTCGCCGATTTCTCCAACGGCAGGCGTTGCGCGAAGAATTTCGGCAACGCGATGGATTCCGAGTTGACGGCCGGCGGCGCCTATATGACCGCCGAAACGAAGACGTCCTTCAAGGGATACTATCGCCTCGGCGCGCAGAACGCGGTGTTCATGCGCAGCTTCATCCAGTTCGACGGCGAAGGCGAGACGGCGAACGCTAGGCAGCGCGTCATCGGCGGGCATCCGGCGGCCATCCTGAAGGGCTTGTGCATGCGCAAGAACCCGCAGAGCTCTTACGCCGACCATGACGGCCTTGTGCCCTACGGCAAGCTGGTGAATTACGCCGGTGGCCGCAGCAATGGCTGCACCAGCTGGTCGCCGGCCGATGCCGAGCAGATCATCCCCCTCGTGAAGAACAGCCCGACGACGCTCTACATCTATCCGGAATCGCGCGACATCGCCGCCGTTGCGCGCGCCAAGGCCGCAGGCCAGGCGCTCTCAAGCGCGGGCACCTATTGGAACGCCTCCTGTCTGAAGGAAATCGGCACGCCCAAATTCTGGCCGAAGCAGACGCTTGAGCCGATCATCGCGCAATACAAGAAGGACCATCCGGCGCCACCCCCGCAGCCGGTGCCGATCTGCCAGGACTGAAGCAATTCCAGGAAAAGTGTGTAACGATTTTCCGTCCGGAATTGCGAAAAAATAAGGGGCTCTGAGGCTGCCACTTCTACTGCAGCAGCCCCTTGATGATGGCGCTCGCCTTGGCGAAGTCCATCTGGCCGGCATATTTCTGCTTCAGCGCGCCGATCACCTTGCCCATGTCCTTCTGGCTGGCGGCGCCCGTCACCGCGATCGCCTCGCGCGCCGCAGCCTGGATCGCCGCCTCGTCGAGCTGCGTCGGCAGGAATTCGCGGATGATCTCCATCTCGCCGCGCTCCTGCGCCGCCAGTTCCGGCCGCTTGCCATCCTCGAAGGCCTTGGCCGATTCTTCTCGCTGCTTCACCATCTTGGCGAGGATCTGCAGGATCTCCTCCTCGCTCGCCGGCGGCTTGCTGGCGCCGCGATTGGCGATGTCGCGGTCGTGGATGGCGGCCTGGATCAGCCGCAGCGTCGGCAGGCGGTGCTTGTCCTGCGCCTTCATCGCGCTCTTCATGGATTCGGCGATTTTCTCGCGCATTGTGCTTCTCCTTCGAATGCGGCGGACAATAGCTTCGCCGAACGGGTAACGCAAATTACCGCAAGCCGCTGATATTGCTGGACGAATGGAAATCAGAGCTGGCTGGCGGTGTCCGCATTGACCGTTCGGGCGCCTTCGCCTATGTACTCGGTCCTGCATGAGACAATGAGTTGACGCGCGGAGGCTGGGAAATCCTGCTTCGCGCGCTTTGCTGCGCGAGTGGTCCCGTCGACCAGTCGCAGCGCCTGACAGGAGTGCCGCCATGGCCACGATCACCGCCCCCTGGGCCACCGAAAAGCCGACCGCCCTTCTGGTGCTCGCCGACGGCACGGTGATCGAGGGCCGCGGTCTCGGCGCCACCGGATCGGCCGTCGCGGAAGTGTGCTTCAACACGGCGCTGACCGGCTACGAGGAGATCCTCACCGATCCGTCCTATGCCGGCCAGATCGTCACCTTCACCTTCCCGCATGTCGGCAATGTCGGCACCAATGACGAGGACATCGAGGACTTGCATCCGGCGGCCCGCGCCGGCGCTGTCGGCGCCATCTTCAAGGCCAATGTCACCGATCCGTCCAACTATCGCGCCGCCGGCCATCTCGACCAATGGCTGAAGCGGCGCGGCATTGTCGCGCTGTCCGGCATCGACACCCGCGCGCTGACCGTGCTGATCCGCGAGAAGGGCATGCCCAATGCCGTCATCGCGCATGCGCCCGACGGCGTTTTCGACATCGAGGACCTGAAGCGCCAAGCCGCGGCATGGTCGGGCCTGATCGGCCTCGATCTGGCCAAGGAGGTCACGTCGGGCCAGTCCTCGGTCTGGCGCGAGACGCCGTGGGTGTGGAACGAGGGCTATGGCGAGCAGGACGCGCCGTCTATGCACGTCGTGGCCATCGACTACGGCGTCAAGCGCAACATCCTGCGCCTGCTTGCGGGCCTGGGCGCCAAGATCACCGTCGTCCCGGCCAAGACCGGCGCCGAGGAAATCCTCGCCATGCAGCCGGACGGCATCTTCCTGTCCAATGGCCCCGGCGACCCGGAAGCGACCGGCGAATACGCCGTGCCGGTGATCCAGAACCTCTTGAAGACCGACATTCCGGTGTTCGGCATCTGCCTCGGCCATCAGATGCTGGCGCTGGCGCTCGGTGGCAAGACCGAGAAGATGCATCAGGGCCACCACGGCGCCAACCATCCGGTCAAGGACCACACCACCGGCAAGGTCGAGATCGTCTCGATGAACCACGGTTTCGCCGTTGACGCCGACTCGCTGCCCGAAGGCGTCGAGGAAACCCACGTCTCGCTCTTCGACGGATCCAACTGCGGCATCGCGCTGACCGGCCGTCCAGTGTTCTCGGTCCAGCATCATCCCGAGGCCTCGCCCGGCCCGCAGGATTCGCACTACCTCTTCCGCCGCTTCGTCAACCTGATCCGCGAGCGGCGCGGCGAGGAAGCTTTGGCGGAACGTTGACACACCCGTTAGTTAGCTATAATATCGCAAAAATAGAGGCAAGAGCAGCGATATCCGGTGAAGACCATCATCGTCTCGGCGGCCGCGGCTCGTGATCTAGACAATCTACCCGCCGACGTTCGGAACCAAGTATCTGACGGCCTGATAGATTACGCGATAAGCGGTCGAGGAGATGTAAAGCGCCTATCCGGTAGAGACGGCTACAGGCTGCGGATCGGTCGCTACCGAGTTATATTCGATGAGGATCGCACCACTATCCTAGCGATCTACATAGGAAAACGCGAGACAACAACCTACAGCAGGTCATAGCAGGACAAGATGTCATGAATGCCCCGCAAATCATCAAAACCTCGACCGGCGAGGAATTGGTCGTGATCCCCAAGGCGGATTACGAGGCGTTGCTGCATGCCGCCGAAGAGGCTCTCGAAGATGCTGCGGATGTCGCCATATATGACGAGCGCAAAGCCGACCTCAAAACCGAAAGGGCGCTGCCGGCAGACGTGACCATGGATGTCTTGCGCGGCTCCAGTCGACTAAAGGCGCTACGCAACTGGCGGAAGCTTACCCAGGCCGAACTGGCGGCGGCGATCGGTGTCAGCCAAGGTTTCCTGTCGGACCTCGAATCCAATCGCCGTAAGCCGTCAGAGCAGACCAGCGCAACGTTGGCGAAGGCGCTCGATGTCCCCAGCGAATGGATCGAGCCTTAGTCATCGTCAAGCCGTGTCGATCAGCGGCTCCTGCGTGTGCATGCGCTCGACTTCCTTCGGCGTCGGCTTGGCCACCTTCGTCACGAAGACAATGACCGCCAGCGTCAGGAAAATCGCGCCAAGCACATTGGGCGCGCCGCCGAACACGACCGGCGCCGCCGGGCTGGTGAACCAGGAGAAGATCGCCGTGTAGAGCAGCGGCGTGATGATCGAAGTGATCGAGAAGATCGAGGTCATCGCGCCCTGCAATTCGCCTTGTGCCGACGGCGGCACCTTGGCGGCGGCGAGGCTTCTGAGCGGCGGATCAGCCAGCGCCTCCAGGCAACCGGCCACGATCACCGCATAGATCATCCAGCCCTGCGTCGAGAACGCATAGCCGAACGCGCTGAGCGCGGTGAAGGTCAATCCGATCGCCGCCGTCTTCCACTCGCCGAGTTTCGGAATGATCCGCGGCAGCACCGTCGCCATGATGATCGCGCCGCACAGGCCGAAGGCGCCGAGCGAGAAGCCGATCTGTTGCTGGTTCCAGCCATAGCGGTAGTTGGAGACGAACGCCCACACCGCCGGATACATCATGTGGCCGAGCGTCATCAAGAAGAACACCAGCCCGATCCAGCCGATGCCCGGATAATTGCGCATCTGGATCAGCGTGCCGACCGGATTGGCGCGCTTCCACTCGAAGGGCCGACGGTGCTTTTCGTCCAGCGTTTCCGGCAGGAACACCATCGCGATCAGGAAATTCACGAAGGCAAGCGCGGCGGCGAAATAGAACGGCACACGCGGCCCGAACGTGCCGAGCACCCCGCCCAGCACCGGGCCAATGACGAAGCCGACGCCGAAGGCGATGCCGAGCAGGCCGAAATTCTTCGCCCGGTTCTCGTCGTTCGAGATATCCGCGATGAAGGCCGATGTCGTCGAATAGCTGGCGCCGGAAATGCCGGCGAGCACGCGGCCGATGAACAGCATCGGATAGGACCAGGCGATGGCGCAGATCAGATTGTCGATGGAGAAGGTCAGCACCGAGGCGAGCAGGACCGGCCGGCGCCCGAAGCGGTCGCTCAACCCGCCGATGATCGGCGCGAAGAAGAACTGCATCGCCGCATAGACGAAAAACAGCCAGCCGCCCTCGATGGCGGCCTCGCTGACGCTGACGCCGCTCAGTTCCTCCAGATAGGCCGGCAGCACCGGCATGATGATGCCGAAGCCGATGATGTCGAGCAAAAGCGTCGTGAAAACGAGCGCAAGGCCCCGCTTGGCGGTTTTCGGGTCGATCATGGCGACAAGCTCCTCCATCCGCCCTGGGGCACGGCGGGACGGACCTTATAGGCGAGGTCAGCGATGAGAACAATCCGCGAACGAACGCAAACGCCTTATGCTGACACCACTTGCCAGCTGGCACGGATCACGGACTGTCTCGGAAAATGAAGCGGCAGTGCACCTCAGATCGGACCACTCATCGTATTGCAGTCGGACAGCTTGCCGCTCTTGAAGCCCCGCGCCAGCCAGGTCTGCCGCTGCTGCGAAGTGCCATGGTTGAAACTTTCCGGCACGACATAGCCCTGCATCTTCTTCTGCAGCGTATCGTCGCCGATCTGCTTGGCCGCGTTCAACGCGCTTTCGATGTCGCCCTGCTCCAAAATGCCCTTCTGCTGGGTGAAATGCGCCCACACCCCGGCGAAGCAATCGGCCTGAAGCTCGATGCGCACCGACAGCTGGTTGGCGTCAGCCTCGCTCATGCCCTGCCGCATCTGGTTGAACTTGCCCATGATGCCGGTGAGGTTCTGCACGTGATGACCGATCTCATGCGCCACCACATAGGCGCGCGCGAACTCGCCGGAAGCGCCGAATTGCTGGTCGAGCTGCTGGAAGAAGGTCATGTCGAGATAGACCTTGTGATCGCCCGGGCAGTAGAACGGCCCGGCCGCCGCCGAAGCGAAACCGCAAGCCGAACGAACCTGGCCGCTGAACAGCACCAGCCTGGGGTCCTCGTAGGTCAACCCCTGGGATTTGAAAATGCCGGTCCAGGTGTCCTCGGTATCGGCAAGCACGGTCGCGACGAACTGCTTCATCTCGTCATTGGCGGGCGCGTTGCCATTGTCCTGTGTCTCGGTGATCTGGCCGCCGCCGCCCGGCAGCAAGCCGCCGTCGCCGCCACCCAGGATCTGCGACGGGTCGAAGCCGAAATACCATCCCGCGAGCACAACCAGGACGACCAGGAGGATGCTGCCGCCACCGCCGGTGCGGCCGCCGATCGGGACGCGGAACTGACCGCCGCCACCCAATCCGCCGCCACCGCCGCTGTCGCTGCGCTCGTCCTCGATGTTGTCGCTCTGACGACGGCCTCTCCAAAGCATGGCAACTCCTCGCAATGCGAATGTCCTGGAGGGGCTGGCCCGCGACCGCCCCGTGCTGACAACTATCGCAACGGCCAGCCCAAGTCACAGAATTTTTCGCGCCCGAAAAATGCGCGGGCCGGAGGAAACTCCGATCGGCTGGTTAATTTCCACTCCCGATAAACCGGCTGAAAACCTCAGCTTTTCTGCTTGGCGCCGGCGCTCTTGCCGTCCGAACTTTTCGACCGTTCCTCGAAACGTGCAGCGCCCTTCTTCAGCGGATGGCCGGTCTCGGCTTCGGTCTTGCGCTCGTCTCCGGCGGCGGCCTGCCGCAATTCCCTGGCCGCCTGCCTTCCCTTGGCGGTCGGTGCCTGTTCGATGCCCATTGCTTCCTCCCTAAGCGCGATAATCGCGGGATGTGGAAAGTAATGCGGCGAAGATCAGTCGGTTCCGCTCTCAAGCGCTCGGATGGATCGAGCTCTACGCCTGGCGATGCGTCATCGCCCGGCGGAAAGCGTCCAGCGTTTCGGCGCTGACATGGTGCTCGATGCCTTCGGCGTCGATGCGCGCCGTCTCGGCGCTGACGCCCAGCGAGCGCAGGAAGGCTTCCACTGTCTGGTGGCGGATGCGGCTTTCCTCCGCGACCTTGCGGCCGGTCTCGGTCAGGAACACGCCGCGATAGGGCTTTCGCGAGACCAGCCCGTCGGCGCAGAGCCTGGTCAGCATCTTGGCAACCGTCGGCTGCGCAACGCCGAGCCTTGCCGCGATATCCACCTGCCGCGCCTCGTTGCCGTCCTCGATCAGGTCGGCGATCAGCTCGACATAGTCTTCGACCAGCGCGCTGCGGCGCGCCTGGCGCTGCTGCCGGAATCCTTCCGAATGGATTTCGGCATCGGGAAGCGGCTCCTCGCGTCGAACTGGTTTGTTCCTAAGCGCCAATATGCGCTCCTCCTGAATCGGGATCGCATCCATAGCACGAAACCCCTGATGACCCGGCCGTTTATTTGCATTCCCGCGCGGGTGCAACCGGCGTTTCCGCCGCCCGCCCTGGAACTTGCTCCCGCGGATCACGAAAGCATGATCAATGAAATATAGCATATTGCATAATGTTGAGCTGTGGCATAGATAAGAGGCACGTTTGACAATTCCAGCGGAAATCCCATGTCCGATGCCGATGCAGCAACCGTAGCCCGACCCTCATGGCGATTCGACAGGCCGGACGACGAGCAGCCAAGCCTGCGCGAGGTGAACGCCTCGATCGCGGTGCCGCGGACCGGCGTCTGGTTCCGCCGCCTGTTTGCCTTCATGGGGCCGGGCTACATGGTTTCGGTCGGCTATATGGACCCCGGCAACTGGGCGACGGACCTCGCCGGTGGCGCGCAGTTCGGCTACACGCTGCTTTTCGTCATCATGCTGTCAAACCTGATGGCGATCCTGCTGCAGGCGCTCGCCGCCCGTCTCGGCATCGCCACCGGCCGCGACCTCGCCCAGGCTTGCCGCGCCTATTATCCTCGCCCCGTCAATCTGGTGCTCTGGATCGCCTGCGAGCTGGCGATCATCGCCTGCGACCTTGCCGAGGTCATCGGCACGGCGATCGCGCTGCAGCTTCTGTTCGGAATTCCGCTGATCGGCGGCGCCATCCTCACCGCGCTCGACGCCTTCCTGGTGCTCCTCCTGATGAACAGGGGCTTCCGCTATCTCGAGGCCTTCGTCGTCGCGCTGCTGATCATCATCTTCGGCTGCTTTGCCATCCAGATCTTCGTCGCCGCACCGCCGGCCGGCACGATCCTGCATTCGATGTTCGTGCCGTCATCCGAAATCGTCGCCAATCCGGCGATGCTCTACATCGCCATCGGCATCATCGGCGCCACGGTCATGCCGCATAACCTTTATCTGCATTCCTCGATCGTGCAGACCCGCGCCTATGAACGCACCGAGACCGGCAAGCGTGACGCTATCAAATGGGCGACGACGGATTCGACGATCGCGCTGATCCTGGCGCTGTTCGTCAACGCTTCGATCCTGATCGTCGCGGCAGTCGCCTTCCACAACACCGGGCATCACGACGTCGCAGAGATCGGCCAGGCCTTCGAGCTGCTGTCGCCGCTTCTCGGCCTCAGCATCGCCTCGATCCTGTTCGCTGTCGCGCTGCTCGCCTCCGGCCTCAACTCGACGGTCACCGCCACGCTCGCCGGCCAGATTGTCATGGAGGGCTTCCTGCGCCTGCGCATCCCGCAATGGGCGCGGCGCCTGCTGACGCGCGGCATCGCCATCGTCCCGGTGGTGGTCGTTACCGCGCTTTACGGCGAGAAAGGCACGGCCGAGCTGCTTGTGTTCAGCCAGGTGGTGCTGTCGATGCAACTGCCCTTCGCGGTCATCCCGCTGGTGCAGTTCGTGTCGGACAGGAAGAAGATGGGCAGTTTCGCCGTACCGCGCGGCGTTGCAGCGCTGGCCTGGGTGGTGGCGGCCGTCATCCTCGTTCTCAACTTCAAGCTGCTCTACGATACCTTCGCCGGCTGATCGCGACATTCCAGCCGCACACGCTATCTTGGCGCTATGTCAGAACGCGACGAAGCCCGCAGATTCTACGCCAAGCTGATGGCCGCGCAGGCCCGCTCAGCCGATCCGCGCGTCGAGGAGGTGTTCGCCTCGGTGCCGCGCGAGGCCTTTCTCGGCCCGGGACCGTGGACGGTGTCTGCCGGCGAAGGCCGGTTCGAGACGCCGAGCGCCGATCCGAGCTACATCTATCAGAACGTGCTCGTCGTGCTCGATGCCGACAAGGGCATCAACAATGGCGAGCCGCTCCTGCACGCCATGTGGCTCGGCAAGGTCGAGCCGAAGCCAGGCGAGGCCGTCACACATATCGGGGCCGGCACCGGATATTATACGGCGCTGCTGTCTAAGCTGGTCGAGCCGGGCGGCAGCGTCACCGCCTTCGAGATCGAGGCCGATCTTGCCGCGCGCGCCAAAGCGAACCTTGCCCAGTACTCCAACGTCGAAGTGGTTCAGGGCGACGCCGTCGCCAATCCGCTACCGCCCTCCGACATCATCTATGTCAATGCCGGCGTCGTCGCCCCGCCCGCCGCATGGTTGGGAGTGCTGAAGTCCGGCGGCCGCATGATCTTTCCGTGGCGTCCCTCCGAAACCGTCGGCCTCGCGGTCCTCATAACCCGCCTGGAAAATGGCTTCGCGTGCCGGCCCTTCATGGGCTCGTGGTTCATTCCTTGCGTCGGCGCCTCCGCCGTCGAGCCAGGCGCGAAAATACCGACCCGCGAGCGCGCCGCGCGCACCCGCTCGATCTGGCTGAGAAAAGACAAGGCGCCCGACCGCACCGCCACCGCCGTCTTCGGCGATGTCTGGTTCTCGTCACGCACCATTCGCGCTGATGACACGCGGTAGAAATTCGCGGGGCCGTGTCGGAAAGCGGCCTTGCCGTTCGTCCTTAGCTCGAAATCCGGCCGCGACGGGCGCGGACCAGCCAAAAGGAGAAAGACTATGCGCAAGATCATCGCCGCCACCTTCGTCAGCCTCGACGGCGTCATGCAGGCGCCCGGCGGACCGGAAGAGGATCCGGTCGGCGGCTTCGAATTCGGCGGCTGGACGTTCCACTACTTCGACGAGGTCGCGGGCACGGCGATGGAGGAGCTGCTCTCCAAACCCTTCGACCTGCTGCTCGGCCGCAGAACCTACGACATTTTCGCCGCCTACTGGCCGTATCAGAAGGATTCGATCGCGGATGTTTTCAACCCGACGACCAAATATGTGGCGACGCATCGGCCGGATTCTCTGACCTGGGAGAACACCCAGTCGCTCGGGCCCGATATCGTTGCCAGGCTTAAGGAGATCAAGCAGGAAGACGGGCCTGACCTGCTCATCCAGGGCTCCGGCAATCTGATCCAGACCCTGCTTGCCAACGGCCTGATCGACGAGATCCGGCTGATGATCTTCCCGTTGCTTCTGGGCAAGGGCAAGCGGCTGTTCGGCGACAACGCGGTGCCGGCAGCCTTCAAGCTCGTCAAATCCCAGGCTACCACCACCGGCGTCATCATGGCGACCTATGAGCGCGCGGGCGAAATCCGCACGGGCTCGTTTGCCCAGCAGGAGCCTTCCGAAGCCGAACTCGAACGGCGCAGGACCTGGAAGTAGCGTCCAGGCTTGTTTCCTCTCCCCCGCCAAAGCGGGCGAGAGGAAAGAAAGTATGCTCACGCCGCCTGGCGATAGCGCGCTAGACCCTCGCGGATGTGGCTGCCAAAAGCCTTTGCCGCTGGCGCGGTGGCATGCTTTGGCAGGTGCAGGTTGACGGAGAAATTCGGCAGCGGCGGAAGACCGGCATCGGAGAGGATGTCGAGATCGGCCGGCACCGTCGAGGCAAGCCAGGTGGTCACGGCAAGGTCGGAGCGCACCGTCGCGGTCGTCGCGTCGATGTTGCCATTTTCGAACACGGTGCGCCAGTCGAGCCCGTGCTCGGCAAGTGCCGCCAGCACCGCCGGCCGGAAGGCGCAGGTGTCGGCAACGATCGAAACCGGCAGCGGCCGCTTCAGCCGTGCCGCGCCGCCTTTGGCGCCCACCCAGACCAGCCGGTCGACGAGCAGGCATTCGCCGGCGCTGCGGCCGACGCGCTCCTCGATGACGGCAAGGTCGATCGTGCCCGCCGCCAGGGCCGCCGCGAGCTCCGGCGACGAGGCGCAGACCAGCGAGATCTCCACCTGCGGATAGGCTTCGGCGTAAGCTTTCAGCACCGGCGCGAGCAGCGTGCCGACGAGATCGTAAGGCACGCCGATCCGCACCTGTCCGGCAACCGCCCCGCCCCTGATTTCGGCGAGGATCTCGTCATTGAGCTGCAGCAGGCGCCTGGCCTTGTCGAGCAGCCGCTCGCCGGAACGCGTCAGCTTCAGACCGCGGCGGTCGCGCTCGAACAGGCTTTGCCCCAGCACATCTTCCAGCCGTTTGATCTGTTGGCTGACGGCGCCTTGCGTCAGGTGGAGCGCATTGGCGGCCGCCGTCATGCTGGCCTTGTCGGCGGTGGTGACGAAGGTTCGGATGAGAGTCGTGTCGAGATCGCGGATCATGGCTTCCATTATATTCTCTAATGCAAACCATATCAAACATTGCATTTACTGATGCCGCGAAGCGCCTAAGCATGCCGGCTTCTCGACTGGGAAGCCCGCATGTCCGAAACCATCATCCCGCTGGTCCTGTTCGCGCTGATCTCGACCTCGACGCCCGGCATCGCCACAACGCTCTCGACCGCCTCCGGCGCGCAATTCGGCTTTCGCCGTTCGGTGCCGCTGATGGCCGGCAGCGCGGCGGGGCTGGCGACTGTGGCGGCCGCTGGCGCGGCAGGCCTCGCCGGCCTGCTCGCCGCGGTGCCCTCCCTGCAGCTTGCGATGAAGATTGCCGGCTCACTCTATCTGATCTGGCTGGCGATTAAGATCGGCCGCAGCGGTCCGCCCAACCTCGACATCAGCATGGCCAGGCCGAACAGCTTTTTCGGCGGCGCCGGCATCCAGTGGATGAACCCGAAAGGCTGGGCGATGGGGCTTGGAGCCGCGGCCTCCTTCGCGGCCCTGGCGGATGGTCCGCTGCAACTCGCGCTGCTGCTCGGCGCAGTCTTCGGCCTGGCCGCAGCCCTCTCGCTGTCGCTGTGGTGTGTGGCGGGAACCCTGCTTGCCCGCCTGCTCAAGACGGAGCGCCAGTGGCGGGCGCTCAACGTCGTGCTCGGCCTGCTGCTGGCCGCCTCCATCCTGCAGATGTGGCGGCCAGCTTCATAGAGGTCAGACCGCGTAGCGCGCCGCCGGCTTGCCGGAGAACAGGCTGCCGAAGAACTGATCCCTGGCGCCGAGATAGGTCGTCAGCCCGGCCGCGTCGGCAAGGCCGGGCGCGGTGACTGTCTCGCCCTGGACGAAGCCGGCAAGTGCCGCGTCGACCAGATCCTCGGCGCTCATGATCCAGTCCGGATTGATCCTGTCGAGGCTGATTCCGGAGACGTCCCACAATTCGGTGCGGATCGGCCCGGGCACGACGGACTGGACTTTCACTTCGGTGCCGGCGACTTCCTTCTGCAGCGCTTCCGTGAAGTTGGCGACATAGGCCTTGGTGCCGCTGTAGATGCCGCCGACCGCGATGCCATAGGCAACGACCGAGGCGATGTTGATGATCCCGCCGCGATTGCGCTTGAGCAGACCCGGCAACACCGCGCGGGTCAGCCTGGTCAGCGCAATGACATTGACCTTGATCATGCGCTCCGCCGTGTCGGCATCGGCGTCGGCGATCGTTTCCAGGCCGGCCACGCCGGCATTGTTGATCAGCAGCGTCACGCTGTCATCCGTCGCGACCGCCTGCTCTACGCGGCGCAGATCGGCGTCGACGGAGAGATCGGCGACGATCGTCTGAACCTTGCGGCCATAGGCATAGGCGAGCCTGTCGGCCACCTCCTGCAACCGGTCGGCGCGGCGCGCCACCAGCACTAGATCGTAGCCCTGCCCTGCCAGCCGGTCAGCATAGACCGCGCCGATGCCTGAGGACGCGCCGGTGATGACGGCCGTGCCCTTGTTGTCCTTCGTGCTCATTGTCCTGTTCCTTTGTTCGCTTCGCCAGCTCAGCTTCGGTGATCGCATCATCAGCCGAGCCCCTGATCTCAATCAGTGGCATATGCCACTTTCGGCGAAATAGGTATATGCCACCATCTTGTCAACGGCTGCGGCAAAAACTATTTCTGCGGCAGGCTGGCGCGTCTTTGCGCCGGCAAGGAGTGATCATGACCGAAGCTCGAAAGCCCGGATTCAGCGACTGCAACAACGCCACGCTACGCCGCGCCGCGCGCAGCCTCGGCCGCTTCTATGACGACACGCTGGGGCCAACAGGTCTGAAAAGCACGCAGTTCGGCCTGCTCTTTCAGATCCACATCAGCGACGAGCCGGCGATGGGCGCCATCGCCGAGGCGCTGATCATGGACCTTTCCGCGCTCGGCCACACGCTGAAGCCGCTGATCCGCGACGGCTATGTCGAGACCTTTCCCGACAAGGACGACCGCCGCGTCAGGCGCGTGCGGCTGACGCCCCGAGGCCGGGCCAAGCTCGACGAGGCGCTCAAGCTCTGGAGCATCGCCCAGCGGCAATTCGAGGAGAAGCTCGGCGCGGAGCAGGCGGCCAAGCTGCGCGCGGCGCTCGATGTGGTGGCCGATCTCGACCTGGAAATGCCGGCGGCCGCCGCCTCGAGCTGAAGAAGCGACCGCCGATCAATTCTTCAGCTGTGAAGACGTGCTGACTCAGGTCAGGCCGGACTCACCTGAATATCGGCACGTCTTACTCCGCGGGCATGGCCACGGGCCGGGCAAACATTCTTCCCGCCAGCACGATGCCGAGCCCCACGATCGGGAACACCGCGGCGATCAGGCCGAGATCAGCCGGCGCGCCGAAGCGCAGCACCGCGGCGCCGACCACCGCGCCCAGCGCGACGCCGAAATAGAGCGCCGAAGCGTTGAGCGACAAGACGATCGGGGCGGCGTCCGGCGCGATCTTGAGGATGCGGCTCGCCTGCGCCGGCGGGAAGGCCCAGCCGACGATGCCCCAAGGCACCATCATGGCCATCAGCGCCGGCCCGGCGATCGAATGCGGCAGGAAGGTCGGGATCAGCGAGAAGGTGACGAGCATCGCGGCCGACAGCGTCAGCGACCAGGCGACGGTGCGGGTCGCGCCGAAGCGGTCGGCGGCCTGGCCGCCGGCGATGTTGCCGATGACGGCGCCGACGCCGAAGGCGAGCAGCATGCCGGGCAGCGCGATCGGCGACAGCCCGCCACCCTGAATGGCCAAGGGCGCGATGAAGGCGAAGACGGTGAAGGCGCCGACCAGCGCAAGCGCCGTCGTCAGCAGGATCGGCATCACGCCGGGGCGCAGCGCCGCAGCCAGCCTGCGCTTCAGCGGCAGCCTGGTGCCGATGATGCCGCGTGGCAGCCGCCACCAAAGGATCGCGCCCGACAGCGCGCCGAGCGCGGCGATGGCGAAGAACGTGCCGCGCCAGCCGGCGATCGCCGCGACCAGCGCGCCGAGCGGCGCGCCGACGGCGACGGCCACAGTGGTGCCGCCGACGACGACGGCAATGGCGCGCGCCCGGTGATGGTCGTCGACCAGCGCCACGGCCGTGCCCTGCGCCGTCGCGGCGAACAGGCCGGACGACAGCGCCATGACGATGCGCGCGATCAAAAGCAATTCGAAGGACGAGCTCAGCGCGGCGACGATGTTGCCGATGACGAAGAAGATGACGCGCCGCCGGTCCCATTCGCCGGTCAGCGTCGCCAGCACCGGCGCGCCGATGGCGTAGGCAAGCGCGAAGGCGGTGATCAGCGAGCCGGCGAGCGGCACCGAAATGCCGGCATCGGACGCAATGTCGGGAAGAAGGCTTGAGATGACGAAGCCTTCGGTTGAGATCGCGAACGACCCGAGCGCCAGCCAGAAGATCCGCTTGTCCATGGGAATTGTCCTTAGTTCAAAAGTTATTGAACAATTGGACATAACAGGGCATGATGTCAACCGAGCCGGCAGAAAATAGCTGAACCCTGCTGACAGCCCTGTGTCAGGACGGGGCCGAAAGAAGGAGGCTGCGTCTATAGGCAGGGAAAGGAGCCGCGTTGAAGTTCGTTGCGTTTGTGCTTAATTCTTGGTCATGACATTGCCCCATCCAACCGCCGACCAGATCAGCCTGCCGATCGTGCTTGCCGTGCTCGGCGACCCGACCCGGCTTTCCATCGTGCGCTATCTGGCTCGCAAGGAAGGCGTGCCGATGAACTGCAGCAAGTTCCTCGACCTCGCCTCCAAGACCAACCTCAGCTACCACCTCGCCAAGCTGCGCGAGGCGGGTGTCACCCGCAGCGAAGCGGTCGGCACCAGCCGGCTGATCACGCTGCGCCGCGACGACCTGGACAGGCGTTTTCCAGGCCTGCTCGACAGCGTGATCGCCGCGGCCGACGGCGACAAGGATCTGCCGGCGGTCGGCGTGTCCGAGGTTGAGGTTTCGGCCTGAACAGCATGCGCATCGCCGTTCTCGCCGACATCCATGGCAACCTCCTGGCATTAGATGCCGTGCTCGACGATCTGAACCGGCGCGGCGGCGCCGACATCACGGTCGATCTCGGCGACTGCGTCTCCGGCCCGCTCTGGCCGCGCGAGACGATGGAACGGTTGCAGGCGCTGAACCTGCCGACGGTGCGCGGCAACCACGACCGCCGCGTCGCGCAGGACACGGCCGACGAAGCCATGTGGCCCTCCGATCGCTACGCCCAGGAACGGCTGACCTCGTCGCAGCGCGAGGCGTTGCTCGCGTTGCCGCTGACATTGGAGATCGCGCCCGGTGTCACCGCCTTCCACGCCCGGCCGGACCATGACGAGAAATATCTCGCCGACGCCATTGTCGACGGCCAGTTGGTGCGCGCGCCGCTGGCCGCGATCAGGCGCCGGCTGAAGCCGCTCGATCCGGCCTGTCGCCTGGTGCTGTGTGGCCACAGCCACCGCAACGAGCTGATCCAAATTCCCGGCGGTCCGGTCATCTTCAATCCCGGCAGCATCGGCTGCCCGGCCTATGACGACGACACGCCGCCGGCGCATGTCTCGGAGCAAGGCTCACCGCACGCCCGCTACGGCATCGTCGAGCTCGGCAAGGACGGCAGTCCCAGCCGCTTCGAGAGCATCGCCGTTGACTACGACCATGAAGCCGCCGCAAAGCAGGCCGAACAAGCGGGGAGGCCGGAATGGGCGCGAGCGCTGCGGACCGGTTTTATAAAGGATTGAGCGCAGCTCATATCCAGGATTGAGGGAGCTTATATCCAGGATTGAGCTGCAACTCGTATCCAGGATCGAGCACCACGATTGAAGTGCATGGCCGAGGGATGAAGCGCAAAGTCACGCTCCGATCGTCG
The DNA here is from genome assembly GCF_003952445.1 of Mesorhizobium sp. M2A.F.Ca.ET.043.05.1.1. NCBI lineage: Bacteria > Pseudomonadati > Pseudomonadota > Alphaproteobacteria > Hyphomicrobiales > Phyllobacteriaceae > Mesorhizobium > Mesorhizobium sp. M2A.F.Ca.ET.043.05.1.1. Next base: position 426,154 of record NZ_CP034446.1, on the reverse strand, counting down.
CTGCTGATCGCCGCTCCTTTGTGTCTGGCCGCCCTCCCGGCCTTGGCTCAGGATGCGCCAGGCACAATCATCTCGATCATCGGTGGTCTCGCGCCGGACGATCTGCTCAATATTCGAGCCACCGCTTCGTCAGGCGGAAAGATCGAAGCGCGCCTGCCCAACGGCTCGGCCGTCAAGAATTACGGCTGCAAGACCGTCAACAATTATCCTTGGTGCAAGGTCGAGGACACGCAGGACGCCCACATAACCGGCTGGGCGCCCGCACGCTATCTCAGCCCCAATAATCTAGCGTCGCCCCCTGAAGACAGCGCCGCGCCGGCGGATGCGGCTGCCGCGCCCCAGCCACCTCCCGAAGAACCGCAGCCTGACATAGCGGCGCGCCTGGCCGGCGGCGAGCCGGCCGACCCGCCTTCCGCGACCGAGATCGTCAGGACCGCCATGCTGGATGCCTACGGTCTCGCTTTCGTGACCTCGGCGAGCCCCGAATCCGATGGCCCTGCTCCGGACGCGGCCGGCGGCATTCCCTGCGCGCGCCGCATCGGCCAGCCGATGACCCGTTGCGCGGTGACCGTCGCGCGCAAGGACGGCGACAGCGATGTCACGGTGACTTGGCCGGATGGCGGTGTGCGCATCATCACCTTCCATGGCGGCCAGCCGAGCAGCTCGGACTCGTCCGAAGAATTCCGCTTCACCCGCGAAGGCACGCTCAACATGATCCGGATCGGCGTTTCAGAGCGCTTCGAGATCACGGATCAGCTGGCGCTGGGGGAATAGCGGGCCAACCAATAACCCGCATTTTCGGGGTTACATCCCGCAAAACTCTTCCCTATAAGGCCCTCCTAGCCTGATACCAGAATCGCAAGCACAACCGGCCGGGTCCTCCCGTCCCGGTTTTTCGTGCAAGCCGCTCGCCGAACGGATTTTTCGAATATGCCAAGACGCACCGACATCAAGTCGATCCTGATCATCGGGGCCGGCCCCATCGTCATCGGCCAGGCTTGCGAGTTCGACTATTCCGGCACCCAGGCCTGCAAGGCGCTGAAGGAAGAGGGTTTTCGCGTCATCCTGGTCAACTCCAATCCGGCCACCATCATGACCGATCCGGAGCTGGCCGACGCCACCTATATCGAGCCGATCACGCCCGAAGTGGTGGCCAAGATCATCGCCAAGGAGCGGCCGGACGCGCTGCTGCCCACCATGGGCGGCCAGACGGCACTGAACACCGCCTTGTCGCTGCGGCGCATGGGCGTGCTGGAGCGCTATCAAGTAGAGATGATCGGCGCCGATGCGCATGCCATCGACAAGGCCGAGGACCGCGCGCTGTTCCGCCAGGCGATGAGCAAGATCGGGCTGGAGACGCCGCGCTCGATGCTGGCCAACGCCACCGACGTCAAGAACGCCGACCGCAAGACGCATGAGGCGGAGCGCGCCGCGCTGAAGGCCGAGAACCCGGAAAACCTCGATGCCGCGCTCGACGCGCTGGAAACCCGCTGGAACCTCGGCGAAGGCGACCGCAAGCAGCGCTATATCAGCCATGCCATGGCGATCGCCGCCCAGGCGCTCGACCATGTCGGCCTTCCCGCCATCATCCGCCCCTCCTTCACCATGGGCGGCACCGGCGGCGGCATCGCCTACAACCGCGCCGAATTCTACGACATCGTCCAGTCCGGCCTCGACGCCTCGCCCACCACCGAGGTGCTGATCGAGGAAAGCGTGCTCGGCTGGAAGGAGTATGAGATGGAAGTCGTCCGCGACAAGGCGGACAATTGCATCATCGTCTGCTCGATCGAGAACCTTGATCCGATGGGCGTGCACACCGGCGACTCGATCACCGTTGCCCCTGCCCTGACGCTCACCGACAAAGAGTATCAGATGATGCGCAACGCCTCGATCGCGGTGCTGCGCGAAATCGGCGTCGAGACTGGCGGCTCCAACGTGCAGTTCGCCGTCAACCCGGCCGACGGCCGCCTCGTCGTCATCGAGATGAACCCGCGCGTCTCGCGTTCCTCGGCGCTGGCCTCGAAGGCCACGGGCTTCCCGATAGCCAAGGTCGCGGCCAAGCTTGCCGTGGGCTATACGCTGGACGAGCTGGAAAACGACATCACCGGGGGCGCGACGCCGGCCTCCTTCGAGCCGACCATCGATTACGTGGTGACGAAGATCCCGCGCTTCGCCTTCGAGAAATTCCCCGGCGCCGAGCCGGTGCTGACCACGGCCATGAAGTCCGTTGGCGAAGTGATGGCCATCGGCCGCACCTTCCAGGAATCGCTGCAGAAGGCCTTGCGCGGGTTGGAAACCGGCCTGACCGGTCTCGACGAGATCGAGATCCCCGGCCTCGGCCATGGCAGCGCGGCCGCCAGCCATACCGACGACCGCAACGCGATCCGTGCAGCACTCGGCACGCCAACGCCGGACCGGCTGCGCATGGTGGCGCAGGCGATCCGCATGGGCACGTCGCTGGAAGACGTGCACGCCATGTGCAAGATCGACCCGTGGTTCCTCGAGCAGATCGCCGGCATCATCGCGATGGAGGAACGCATCCGCGAGCACGGCCTGCCGCAGGATGCGGTCAACCTGCGCATGCTGAAGGCGATGGGCTTTTCCGACGCCCGCCTCGCCTCGCTGACGAAGACCGACGCCGAAGTCGTCCAGAAGGCCCGCGAAAAGCTGGACATTCATCCGGTCTACAAACGCATCGACACCTGCGCCGCCGAGTTCGCCTCGCCGACCGCCTACATGTACTCGACTTATGAAGTGCCCTTCGTCGGCGAACCAGCCAACGAGGCGCGCGTGTCGGCGCGGAAAAAGGTCGTCATCCTCGGCGGCGGCCCGAACCGCATCGGCCAGGGCATCGAGTTCGACTATTGCTGCTGCCATGCCGCCTTCGCGCTGCGCGACGCTGGCTATGAAGCGATCATGGTCAACTGCAACCCGGAGACGGTCTCGACCGACTACGACACTTCCGACCGCCTCTATTTCGATCCGTTGACGGCGGAGGACGTGCTGGAGATCCTGCGCGCCGAGCAGGCCTCGGGCGAGCTGGTCGGCGTCATCGTCCAGTTCGGCGGCCAGACGCCGCTGAAGCTGGCCGATGCGCTGGAGAAGGCCGGCATCCCGATCCTCGGCACCTCGCCCGACATGATCGACCTGGCGGAGGACCGCGACCGCTTCCAGAAGCTCTTGCACAAGCTGAACCTCACCCAGCCGAAGAACGGCATCGCCTATTCGGTCGAGCAGGCGCGCCTCGTCGCCGGCGAGCTCGGCTTCCCGCTGGTAGTGCGCCCGTCCTATGTGCTCGGCGGCCGCGCCATGCAGATCATCCATGACGAAAGCATGCTGCAGACCTACCTGCTCGACACCGTGCCCGGCCTTGTGCCGGAGGACATCAAGCAGAAATACCCCAACGACAAGACCGGCCAGATCAACACGCTGCTCGGCAAGAACCCGCTGCTGTTCGACACTTATCTGAAGGGCGCCATCGAGGTCGACGTCGACTGCCTGTGCGACGGGAAGGAGACCTTCGTCTCCGGCATTCTGGAGCATATCGAGGAGGCCGGCATCCATTCGGGCGACAGCGCCTGCTCGCTGCCGACGCATTCGCTGCACCCGGACCTGGTCGACGAGCTGGAGCGGCAGACGGCCGCGCTCGCCCGCGCGCTCAATGTCGGCGGGTTGATGAACGTGCAATACGCCATCCAGGACGGCACGGTCTATGTGCTGGAAGTGAACCCGCGCGCCTCGCGCACCGTGCCCTTCGTCGCCAAGACCATCGGGCGTCCCATTGCAAAGATTGCAGCCCGCATCATGGCCGGCGAGACGCTGGAAAACGCCTTCGCCCATTACGGCGCCATGCCCGACCCGCGCAATCCCGGCCACATCGCGGTCAAGGAAGCCGTCTTCCCCTTCGCCCGCTTCCCCGGCGTCGACATCCTGCTCGGCCCGGAAATGCGCTCGACCGGCGAGGTCATGGGCCTCGACCGCGACTTCGCGCTGGCCTTCGCCAAGAGCCAGCTCGGCGCCAATGTCGACCTGCCCCGCTCCGGCACGCTGTTCGTCTCGGTCCGCGACGAGGACAAGAAGGGCATCCTGCCGGCGGTCAAGCGTTTGGCGGAACAGGGCTTCAAGGTGCTCGCCACCTCCGGCACCGCCCGCTTCCTAGCCGAGAACGGCGTTGTTGCGGAAAAGATCAACAAGGTGCTGGAAGGCCGCCCCCACATCGAGGACGCCATCCGCAACCGCCAGGTCCAGATCGTCTTCAACACGACTGACGGCCAGAAGGCCGTGTCGGATTCGAAGTCGCTGCGCCGCGCGACGCTGATGCAGAAGGTGCCATATTACACGACGCTGTCTGGGGCCGCGGCGGTGGCGGAGGCGATTGCGGCGTTGAGGGCTGGGAACCTAGAGGTGCGGCCGCTGCAGGAGTATTTTGGGTAACTAAGATCGTAACGCCCGCGCAAGAGATGTCTCAGGCCTAACGTGCCAATTTTTCCGGGCGTTCAACTATAGACTCAAGAATTGCAAATGTCTTCTCGAATCCATAAAACGCTTTATCTGGAAATCTCGGTACGATTGCCTTCGCGAAAAAACTTTTGGAACTTTCGTCTATTTGCTGAAACGCCGTTTCGTCGCCAATTTTTACCCGAATTGTCTCATCGCCTAATTTCCTGGTCGCCATAATTGGTTTCAATTCGAGTCTCCTTCCATCCACGGCCGCCGACAAAAATTCATCGGGGAACAGGAATTCTATTGGAAGGTTCTGATTTCGGGCGCAGTCGGTGCGAAAATCAGGAGACGGCAAAAGCAGAGCGAACGATCTTCCATTCTTGGAAATCTTTAGATCCGAAAATAGATCGGCCTGCGTGAAAGTTGCGTCGAGACGCCATTCTTTATAGCCAGCCTCATCGCGATCAAATAGGCCAATCACGACGTTCGGGCTGTCGTAAGGTACGGCTCTCAATGAGAGAGCCAGTCTTGATGCTCCGGCGGAACCACCATCTGCTCCATCGGTGATGTCACAGCATTTGATTTTAAAAGGCGCCTTCGAACCGCGTATTCGCTTCCACGCTTCTGAGAGAATGATTTCATCAGTCTTCCCTTCAGTTAATACGACCGGTTGGGTGAACGACATTATCTGCTGCTGAAACTCTTCAGCTTTAGCTCTGAAGCTAGCCGCTTCGGATTCCCTCAGGGAATACTCTTCGAGCGCCTTCGCAACAGCAGGCAGATAGAAACCTTCTCCAACAGCACTTGCTACGTCTAGCCGCTCCAGGTTTTTACCCTGCACAATCGTGACTTTTTGATCAGAGTCGCGTGTCACGTAAAACTTCTGAAGACCGTCACCATTCAAATTATAAAATGACGGGCTGTGAGTCGTGACAAATATCTGAACGTCTCCTCCAAGTGCCAACCGAAGGAACCTCGATGCCTCGGCTTCAGCCGAAACAAAATCCCGCGAATTTTCCGGCTCCTCAAATCCCCAAATGTGAAATTGATAAGAATCTTTGTCGCATATAAAGTTAAGTATCTCTGGAATATGCCTAACCTTTATCCCATCCCCTCTTTGTAAGGTAAGAGATTTCGCTGCACCCCCTTCCACACCGATAGTCTCGAAGTCCAGCGTCTCAAACAGTTCGGCCATACGTGACGGAGCTGATATCTTAGACTGGTGAGCAATCTCCTTCGGCATTGCCGAGAATAACTCGCTGGTTGAGGTCTGCACCTTCGCCGCAAAGTCCTCGACAGCTTGAAGGAAATCGACAGACTCTGACAAAATGTCATATATATTTCCAAGCAATGTTCTAAATGTTGAAATATCCTTGATTGCTGGTATATGTATGAACCTTATGAGATTTAGAAATCTAGTCACTATGTGCCTTTGGCTAGCCTTTATGTGCGACGAGACTTCCTCAACATACTCGTCCTCGCGCGAAACAGTCCATTGACGCTTAACATAGAATTCATCGCCTAGCGATTTTTTGTAATTGCTTGGTGTTGTAAAGGTAATCTTTACATATATAAACTTTCGTTTTCCTTCTGACGATTGCGATTCATCTCGCCTCTGGTCGCTAAAATCGATATCAAAATTGAATTCCGTCACGTCGTCTGTCTGGTTATTAAAAAATAAGTTCAAGGCTCTAATAATATTTGATTTACCAACGTCGTTTTTGCCAAATATAACGTTGAGATCCCTGCACGAGTATAGCGTCTCTTTGTAAAAACTACGAAAGTACGCTATCTCTATTTCCTTTATAAACTTCATTATACTTCCACGCTCTTGCTTGTCACCGAATTCGCGGAAGCTCGCTTGAGAATCTTGTTTGACCTAATCCGGCCACAGATTTTTTGGCAATCTTAGCCAAGACTCGCCCTTCCGTCCCCAACGGGATTTGAGGACGAGTTTACTTTAAAGACAAGAGGAAATTAGGCCGACTGGAAAAATGTGCTGACCCGGTGACGCAATCGTCTAACTCGAGCAACCCTTGTTATCGTGCCCCAGCGACGCGGAGGATCGCCCCTCACGCCACCGCGACGCACTCGATCTCAATATCGAACTCCATCGGCCAAGACGCCACCGGCACGAAGCTCCGCGCAGGCGGGTTGGTCGCAAAATACTTCGCATAGACCCGATTGATGGCGTTGTAGAAGCCGGAATTGACGGCGTAGATGCGCACCATCACCACCTTGTCGAGCGACGTGCCGGCAGCTTCCAGGCAGTGTTTCAGCGCCTTCAGCGACGCCTCGGTCTGGGTCTCGATGTCGCCACGCACCATCTCGCCGGTCACCATGTCCACCGGCGGCGTCGCCGAGATGAACACGAAGCCATTGGCCCGCACCGCCGTCGAGCACGGCAGGCCGAGCGCGCGCACCTTCGCCGACATAACCGGCACTTCGATGACTTCCTTGTCCATGGTGGTCCTCCTGATTTGCGGAGGAGCTTATCGCGGCGGCGAGGGAAGGCCAGCCTTGCCTTCCCCCCTTGTGGGGGAAGGTGGATCGGCGCGCAGCGCCGAGACGGATGAGGGGTGTTCCAGGGAATGCCAGCGTCTCAGGCTGCTGAAACACAAGCGCCTCACTCCGCTGGAACACCCCTTGTATCTGCACGGACAGAGATTTGTGCAAGGAAAGCGACTGAGCCTCGAACCGGACGGCCATCCGATACGAGGCTTGGCGAAGTCGCCCGACACCCCTCCGGTCACAACCGTGGATGAGCCTGGGATCTTCGCCTTCGTCACGCACGACCGAATAGTCGCTTGGCTCCAATCGCACGCACAAGGCAGGTTACCGTGAACAAGATCATATGTGGAGTGGATGTTTCGAAAGGATGGCTCGATGCCCATGTCGAGCCGAGCGGGGCGGTGGGCCGCTTCGGCAATGATGCGGCAGGCATCGCCGATCTGGCCGCCTGGTGTCAGAGCCACGACGTCGAGCTTGTCGTGATGGAGGCTAGCGGCGGCTATGAACGACTGGCCTTCCTGCTGCTGTGGGAGTTGGGCGTATGCTGTGGCTTGGCCAATGCCCGCAGTGTGCGCTACTTCGCCGAGGCGATGGGCTTCCTGGAAAAGACCGACAAGATCGATGCCGCCATGATCGCCCGCTATGGCGCGGTCAAGCAGCTCAAGGCGATGCCGCCACCAAATGCGGCCCAACTGCGGCTCAAGGCGTTGGTTGCCCGGCTTTCCCAGGTGACTGGCGATCTCACCGTTCAAAAGCAGCGCAAGAGTGCTGCCCTCGACGCCGAGACCGTCGCCAGCCTTGATGAGGTGATCGCGCTGCTCACACGCCAGAGCCGCAGGCTCGAGGGTGAGATCGCTTCGCTCATCGACGATGATCCGTTGTGGGCATGCCTCGACCGGGCCTTTCGCTCGCTCAAGGGCGTGGCCTCTCGCACCGTGCCACGGCTGATGGCGCAACTGCCTGAGATCGGCATCGTCTCCAACAGGGCCATCGCTAAGCTGGCTGGCCTGGCTCCGATCGCCAATGACAGCGGTAAGCGCAGCGGCCGAAGAGCGGTGCGCGGTGGCCGCGCCGGGCCGCGAGGCGTCCTCTTCCTCGTTGCCAGCATCGTTGCCAAATATGATCCCCATCTCGCCGCCTTCAAGCAACGGTTGCAGGCGGCTGGAAAGGAAAAGATGGTCATTCGCATTGCGCTCGCCAGGAAGCTGCTCGTCATCCTCAATGCAAAAGCACGCGACGCGCGCAAACAGTTCGCAAATGCAACTTGACACCTCAGATAGTCGCTCATCCGTCGCCTTCGGCGACACCTTCTCCCACAGGGGGAGAAGGGGAAGGCGCCCCTCACTGATGCGCGACCGCCAGGTCCTTCACGTGCTTCTCGTGCATCTTCAGAACCGGCAGCGTCTTCTTGGCGAATTCCTTCATCGCCGGGTCGTCGCCTGAATTGGCGTAGGTGGAAAACAGCGCGACCGCATCCTTATGCGCGTCGGTCTGCATCTTGATGTATTTGGCGTCGAAATCCTTGCCGCTGGCAGCCTTCAATTCGTCGAGCATCTGCTGCTCCTTCGGCTGCAACGCCGGGCCGGCGGGCTTGATCGACGCGGTGGTCTGGCCCTGGCTGAGCGCGGCCTTGAAATCCTCGCCGGCCTTGGTGTGATCCTTGATCATATCGGCGGCAAAAGCCTTGACGTCGGCCGACGCCGACTTCTCTTGCGCCAGCTTGCTCGACTCGATCTCGAAGGCGTTGGCATTCGGCACGGTCGTGACGAAGGTCTGGGTGTCGACCTTGTTGTCGGTCACCATAGGTCCCACGGCGTCCGCGTTGGTATCGCCTGATTGGGCGAACGCGGCGGGCGCGCCGGCAACAAGCGCGACGGCGACCAGGGGCAGCAGCGTTTTCATCTCAAAACTCCGATCCGAACAGCCCCTCCGCCTTCCCCAACGCGGCACCGGCCGCCGGGTTGCTTGAAAGGCTGCCTCGAAGAGACACGCCGGAACCAGCCCCGCTTTGCCGCATTGCTTCGCGTCAGCTAAAACCACTGGGGAACGGGGAGCAAAAAATGACCGACAGCGACGAGATCGACCTGCGCTGCCCGCAGGTCGTTGCCGACAACGCCGCCAAGGGCTTGCGGTTGCGCCAGCAGTTCGGCCGCGGCGGCACCGAGATCGGCGTCGCGCGCGCCACCGAGCTCAAGAGCCGCAGGAACCTGTCGCCCTCGACCATCCGGCGCATGGTCAGCTATTTCGCTCGCCACGAGGTCGACAAGAAGGGCCGGAATTACGGCAACGAAGACAATCCATCCGCCGGCTACATCGCCTGGCTGCTGTGGGGCGGCGATGAAGGCCGCGCCTGGGCGCTGGAGATGAAGAAGAAGGTCGGCAACGCGCCCGACATCTAACCTTTTACCCCGCCGGCGGTAAGACCGGAAACGATGCGGCGCTGGAAGATCAGCACCAGCCCCACCAGCGGCACGGTGACGATCACCGAGGCGGCCATGATGTTGCCCCAGGGGATCTCGAACTGCGAGTTGCCCGACAGAAGCGCGATTGCCACGGGGACGGTGCGCTGCGTGTTGGTGGAGGTGAAGGTCAGCGCGAACAGGAACTCGTTCCAGGCGCTGATGAAGGCGAGCAGCCCGGTGGTGGCGAGCGCCGGCCACATCAGCGGCAGGAAGATGCGCGTCAGGATGGTCCACGGCCCCGCCCCGTCGAGGATCGCCGCCTCCTCGATCTCGACCGGCAGGTCGCGCACGAAGGTGGTGAGCACCCAGACGGTGAACGGCAAAGTGAAGATCATGTAGGACAGGATGAGCGCCAGGAGCGAATTGTAGAGATGCAGCGCCCGGATAATCTCGAACAGCCCGGCCAGTGCCGCGACCTGCGGAAACATCGACACCGACAGGATGGCGAGCATCAGCGCCGAGCGTCCGCGGAAGCGGATCCGCGCCAGCGCATAGGCCGCGGTGACGCCGAAGAGCAGCGAGATCGCCACAACCGCGCCGGAGACGATCAGCGAATTGACGAGATTGCGCAGGAAGGGCCCTTCGGTCAGCACGTTGCGGTAATTGGCCAGGCTGAACGATCGCGGCCAGAGGCTCGCCTGGAACAGCTCGGTCCCCGATTTGAAGCTGGTGACGATGGCGTAGTAGAACGGAAACACCGCGACGAAGACGATCGCCGCGAGCAGCAGATAGAAGGCGGCGCGCTTCAGCATTTTCATCTCAGCGCCCTCCCTCGAAACTCAGCCGTCCAAGCCGGATATAGGCGATGGTGAGCAGGCCGATGATCAGGAAAAGCAGCGTCGAGGCGGCCGAGCCATAGGCAAACTTGTCGAACTCGAACAGGTTCTCGCGCGCGAAGATCGACATCGACTTGGTCTGGACGTTGTTGGGCGTCAGCACATAGATCAGGTCGAAGATGCGCAGCGCGTCGAGCGCGCGGAAGATCACCGCCACCATCACCGCCGGCCGGATCAGCGGCAGCGTCACGCGCCAGAAGATCTGCCAGGGATTGGCCCCGTCGAGCTTCGCCACTTCGAGAATCTCGCGCGGCAGCATCTGCAGGGCGGCCAGGATCAGCAGCGCCATGAACGGCGTCGACTTCCAGATATCGACGATCAGCACCGCGACCATCGCGGTGTCGGCGCTGGCTGTCCAGGCGATCTTGCTATCGATCAGGCCGAGATTGAGCAGCACGACATTGATGATGCCGAACTGGTCGTTGAGCATCCACTGCCACATCTTGGCCGACACGATGGTCGGGATCGCCCAAGGGACGAGGATCGCCGCCCGCACGATGCCACGCCCCTTGAATTCGGCGTTGAGCGCCAGTGCGACGATCATGCCGAGCACCGTCTCGCAGGCCACCGAAACCACGGCGAAGCGCACCGTGTTCCACACCGCGCGCCACCAAACCGGATCGACCAGCAGCCCGTCATAGAGCACCCGCCCGCTCGGCAGGGTGAGCACCGAGAGATAATTATCCAAGCCCACCCATTGCCGCGCGTCGAGATCGGCCAGCGAGGCATCGGTGAAGCTGTAATAGACCGTGCGCAGGAACGGCCAGCCGGCGACGACGCCAAGCACGAAGAGCATCGGCGCGAGGAACAGCCAGGCCGTGCGCACGCGCCGGCGCGCCAGCGGCGATGGCCGTGCCGCGCTCACCAGCCCTTGCCTTTCAGCCTGGTCAGCCGCGCTTCGAGATCGGCGAGATTGTCGGCGGCGGTTCCATTCCCGGAGATCGTGTTGTGGACTGCGGTCCAGAACTGGCTCGATGCCTCGTTGTATTTGATCCTGGCGGTCGCCGACGGACGCGGCTCAGCGTTGAGGAAGATCTCTTTCCAGCGCGGCACGATCGGCTGCTGCCTGGCGATGTCGGGGTCGTCATAGAGCGCCGCGATGGTCGGCAGGTTAGCCGTCTTCAGCGTCCGGTATTTCTGCATCTCGGGCGACGCGATGAACTTGACCAGATCGATCGCGGCGTCTGGATGTTTCGAATATCTGGAGACGGCAAGGTTCCAGCCGCCGAGTGTCGCGACCGGATGCCCGCCATCGCCGGCCGGCAGCGGCGCCACGTCGAACCTGCCCTTGATCGGCGAATTCTCGCTGTTGCCGAGCGCATAGGCATAGGGCCAGTTGCGCATGAAAACCGCGTTGCCGGTCTGCCAGACGCCGCGCGCTTCCTCCTCCTGATAGGCGAGCGCGCCCGGCGGCGCGATCGTGCCGATCCAGCCCTTGACCCTGTCGAGCGCCGCGGCCGCCTTTGGATTGTTGATGGAGATTTCGCCGTCCGGCTCGATGATCCCGCCGCCGCCATTCGACATCACCCATTCGAGCGCGTTGCAGGCCAGCCCCTCATAGGCATTGCCCTGGAAGACATAGCCCCAGAGGTCCTTGTTGCCGGCCGCCCGCTCCCTGTCCATGACGAGCTTCGCGGTGTCCTGCAATTCCTGCCAGGTGGTCGGTACCTTCAAGCCATATTTGTCGAGCAGATCCTTGCGGTAATAGAGCGCCGGCGCGTCGGTGAAGATCGGCAGCGCGACCAGCCTGCCATTGACCGTCTGCGACTGGATGATCGACGGGAAATGCGCGCCCGCCACGTCCCTCGTCGCTTCCGTCAGGTCGACCAGTTGGCTGGCCAGCTGCGGCGCCCAGATGACGTCGGTCTGGTAGACGTCGATATCGCTGCTGCCGGCGGCAAGCCACAACCTGTATTGGCCGAACTGGTCGGTGGTCGACGGCGGGATGACGACGATGCCGACCTTGTTGCCGCTCTTTTTCTCATAGAGGTCGAGGATCTCGCGCAGCACCTTGATGCCGTTGCCGGTGTCGCCCGACACGATCGACAGTTCCACGGCTGACGCCTGGACAGCGTCCAGCAGGATGACGATGGCCAGCGCAAGGAACGCGGGAACAAGTTTCACGGGATTGCGGGCCTCCCTCAGCGGCTGGCGGCGCCATCTCGGCGTCGCGGCTCATCAAGGCCCCTGCGATGAATGCACGATGCCGCTTAGGGTTCCATGCGCTGATGCGCGCCGGTTCGGGCTGGCGGGTCAATGAAGCCATCAGGGCTGGCTCGACCGCGTCGGCGTCCTGCCTCCTTCACCCGCTTCACGAAAGCGGACGGGCTCCGAAACCCCCGCCCCGGAGCCCGTCTGGGAGTGGCTGACGCATGCCGGCACAGCCCCCTCCGACGCCTTGCCAGCGTCGATCCGCCGATCGGCCGCCCGGCACGACGACGCATTAGCATGACCTAACGTCAGCCTATGTGAAGGAGTTCACAATGCCGGGACGCTATTAACCTTCCCAATCGACCGGGATCATGCCGAGCCGCTCGTAAAGCCTGAAGGCTGCGGTGTTCTTCACCGTGTTCGTCTTGAGATCGACATGCATCGCCCCGCGCTCGCGAAAAATCAGGAACACGTGCCGCATCAGCGCCTCGCCGATACCCTGCCTTCTGGACTCCGGATGGACGGCGAGGTCCTTGACGAAACCGGATGTCCAGCACAGCGCCGCGCCCGCAAGCAGGCCCTTGCCGTCGATGACCAGGAAACAGAGAGCGGGATCGAACTCGGCGTCGCCGGCAATGCGTAACCACCAATCGTCGAACGGCCCGTCGGCGCCGTCGTCGAACACCTCTTCCAGCAGCGCGTGCAAGGCCTGCGCGTCACGATGTTCGAAAGCGCGCATGACGAAGCCTTCCGGCCAATGCGGCGCGGTGAGCGTGTCGTCGAGCAGCTTGCGCAGGCGGATGTCGTTGGGCGCCGGTGGACGAGGCGTCGTGTTCTCATGCATGGCGCTGTCTCGAAACGCCGCGCGGACCTGTCCGCTCAGGCGTCGGGTGGCAGGCGATGCCGCTTGCGGTCGACACCAAGTCCCGTCGCCTCGAGCAGGCCCTTGCGCTTGGCGTCGTAATAATAGCCGGTCTGGTAGAGCGTGTCGGCGCGCTTGGCGTTGCCGCCCGAGACCAGCCAGGCGCCACGCAGATATTTCACGGCATATTTGAGATTGGTCTCGGCGTCGAACAGGCCGGTCGCCGGGCCGTCATAGCCCATGCCGCGCGCCGTCGCGTGCTTGATCTGCATCAGCCCCCAATGGCCGTGATTATAGGCTTTCGGGTTGAAGGTGCTCTCGCGGTTGACGACATGGCGCACCAGTTCGACCGGCACTTCATAGAGCGCCGAATATTTCTCGATCAGCCGCTCGATCTCGCCGCGCGGGCCGCTGGCGTGCTGCTCGGGTTGGCCGGGCGCCGCCAGCAGAGCGGGGTTGTCCGGCGCCACGTAAGCAACCTGCTGGACGCCGGGCATCGGGGCGACTTTCGCCGACTGGCCGGTGACCGGCATGGCGACGCCCGCGGTCGTATAGACCGCCGCCTGCTTGAGGGATCCCGCCTGTTTGATCGAGCCGGGACCGGTCGGCGAGCCGCCGGCCGTCAGCACTGGCGGCGGCGGAAACTTGCCGGCCATCGGCGTCGCCCCCGCGAAAGCCGCGGGCTGAGCCAGCGCCGCGCCGGGCTGGACAGGCGGCGGCAAGAGCGCGCCCTGCGTCGCAAGCGCGCTTTGCGTCGCGAGCGAATCAGGCGTCGCCGGCGCGCCGGGCATGGCAGCCATGGCAACGGCATCGCCGGTAAGCGCCGCGGTCTGCACCTGCGCGAGGCCGGAAGGCTCCGGGAGCACGGCCACCGTTTCGGGCAGCGCGACCGTCGGCGTGTCGTCGGCCACGACAGGCGTCGAGGCTTCCGCAAGCGCGGGCGCGGCCTTCATTTGCGAGGTCGAGGTGCAACCGCTCAGACCAGCAGCGGCAACAAGCACGCCGATCGCGGTGAATATGATTTTAGCTGGCAAGCCGTGAGGGTCCGGTTTGTCTGTTGTTAAGGAGTCCTTACACCAGCGATTCACACCCGGCAATCGGGGCCACCAGGCGGTTTTCGGGTGGCGGGAACAGGGCGGCAATGCCATATTGTTCTGGATATGTACTCGTTTTTCGCTGTTTTGCCGAAGGAAAACGCCATGAAACCCACATCTGAGATCACGGCCGGCCACGCAGTGTTAGAAACAGTGATCGGCTTCATGGGCATTGCCTGGAACGAGAAGGGCCTGATCCGGCTCTGCTTGCCCGAACGCAGCCGCGACGCGATCGAGCGCCGGCTGTTCCGCCACCCCGGTGTTTCGACATCGACCGACCAGCCGCAATGGGTGGTCGAGTTGATCGCCTCGATCCAGGCCTATGCGGCCGGCGAGGACGTCGATTTCTCCGGCGTGCCGGTCGATCTCGACGGCATCGACGATTTTCGCCTCGCCATCTACGGTGCCGCGCGCAAGCTCGGCTTCGGCGAGACCACCACCTATGGCGAACTGGCCAGGCGCGCCGGCCATGCCGGGCTCGCCCGCGAGACGGGTGCTGCGCTCGGCGCCAACCCGGTGCCGCTTGTCATCCCCTGCCACCGCATCCTGGCGGCCGGCGGCAAGATCGGCGGCTTCTCCGCGCCGGGCGGCTCGGCCACCAAGGAAAGGATGCTGGCCATGGAAGGCGTTCGTGTCGGCCCGCCGCCCGCCGCGCAGGCCTCGTTCGGGTTCTGAGGGGCGCTACCCGGCTCTTCACCCGCTGTCAGTCGTTGTGCAGGAACCGGCGCCGGAAACGCCGATCGAAGTCCGGCCGCTTGCAGACATAGACCATGCAGGACCTGGTGTCGGCGCTGGGCACATAGGCGCGCGACCTTACCTCGCCCGCGTTGCAGAAGCGCTCGTCGCGCACATAGCGATCATAGAGCGGCAGCCCCGGCACTCGCGTCGACTGATAGCGCAGAATGACGGCGCCCTGTCTGGCGATCGTCGCCTGCACCCGGTCGCAGCTCATGCGTGTCGGATCGTAGCGCGACACCGCCTGCGCCTCGGCGGCCAGCAGCAGGAAGCAGGCGGCAAGCAGAATGGTTTTCATGGTTCTCCTCCCTGGAACGGCGAGCATTTCATCTCTCCACAACGTGTGACTGGTGTCAAAACTTCCGTGCGCCGCTTCCAAACACCTGAGGCTGCATGCCGTCAGCGCGCAAGCGAACGTCTTGTTTTCTTGTAAAAACTATCCTATATCCGGTGCATTGAATTTGGCCGATCGATCGGGCCGCGATCTTCGCGTTTGCTGACGTCTATCTCCAAAGTTTCGATACCGCCGGCCGGACGTTGGTCCGGTCAAACAAAAGCAAATGTGAAGGACTTTCTATATGGCAACTGGTACGGTCAAGTGGTTCAACGCCACCAAGGGCTACGGCTTCATCCAGCCTGACAATGGCGGCGCGGACGTTTTCGTCCACATCTCCGCTGTCGAGCGCGCTGGCATGACGAGCCTGGCTGAAGGCCAGAAAATCAACTTCGAGATCGAGCAGGACCGCCGCACCGGCAAGTCCGCCGCTGGGTCTCTGAGCAAGGCAGCCTGATTTGGCTTAAGCATTTTGCCGCGAGGCTAAACCGCCAAGCGCCGCGAAATGCGAGTAAGTAAGGCGCGCGCCGGACGAAGGTTTGGGGCGCGCGGCAAGTCACGGATGTACTGACGGTCGCGCGATAAGCGCGCCGGAGCGGAAAGACCGACAAGCTGGAACAGCAGATAGCTGCCAGCCCGGACAGGACGCTCCCGATCAGGCTACCGGCATAGGAAGGCGGGCATTGCCCGCCTTTTTTGTTGTCCGGATTTTGGCGAGTTGCTGGGTTGAATGGTTCCACTGGTGGTGCCATTTTGGCACCAATAGTGGTACCATTGGCTCATGACCAAACTCGAACAGATCGAAAAGTCCGTCGCCGAACTGAGCCCCGAAGAGCTGAAGGCCTTTGCCGCCTGGTTCGAGGCGCTGCAGGCTGATTTGTGGGATAAGCAGATCGAAGCCGACGCGAAGGCGGGACGGCTGAACAAATTGCTAGCCGAAGCCCGCGCCGAGATAGCTGCCGGCAAGTTGCGCGACCTGTGAGGCACCGCGCTACAGCGAGCTTTTGGACAAAATACAACTCTCTGCCGAAATCCATTCGTCGCGTAGCCGACAGAGCTTTGCGTTATTGAAAACTAATCCCCGACACCCGTCCCTGCATTTCAAAAAGGTGGGAGAACTCTGGTCGGCGAGAATAGACGACAATTACCGGGCCTTGGCCCTGGAAAGCGCCGATGGGTTCCACTGGATCTGGATCGGAAACCATGCCGAATACGATCGTCTCATTTAAATAGCGTTCGGCATTGAATAGCCGTGAGATGATCACAGCGTAGAGAAAGAATTACCCTACCCACTCGATCGGCACATGCCCCTTGTCCGCCTCGACCCGTTTCAGCCAGGCGGCGACGGCCGGATAGGCGTCGAGCTGAAAGCCGCCCTTCTCGGCCGTGTGGGTATAGGCGTAGAGCGCGATATCGGCGACGCTGTAAGAAGTACCCGCGAAGAATGGGTTCTGCTCCAGATGCTGGTTCATGACGCCCAGCGCCTTGTTGCCGCGCTCCAGCGTTAGCGCCAGCCGCTCGGGCGTGGCGTCCTTCGCCCGTTCCGGAAAGGTCAAAAGCGCCTTGCGCACGGCGATATAGGGCTCGTGGCTGTATTGTTCGAAGAACAGCCATTGGTAAGCCAGCGCGCGTTCGTATTTATCGGCCGGCAGGAAGCGCGTTCCCTCGGCGAGATAAAGCAGGATGGCGTTGCTCTCGGCGATGCGCCTGCCGTCGTCGAGTTCCAGCATCGGCACCATCGCGTTCGGATTCTTGGCGACGTAGTCGGGCTTGCGCGTCTCGCCGGTATGCGAGCTCACCTCGACCCGGGTGAAGGGGATGCCGAGCTTCGCCATCAACAGCCGCGGCTTGTAGCAATTGCCGCTGTCGGCCATGTCGTAAAGGATCATGCCTCTTGCCCTCTTCGAGTCTCGTGGGAACGCTCTAGCGCGCGCGGCTGGGTCGCATCCAGTGATTTGTTTTTGCGAAAAACCATCAGCGCCGCTGATAGGTCTTCCTGAGCATCAGCGTTGCTGGTGCAGCGGCACAACCTTGTTGCCGGCGTCGAGCAGGGCGTCGACGGAAAGCGGCTCTTCCTTGAAGATCGTGCCTGCGAGCGCCGGGCGGGCGAGATGGAAACCCTGCAGCAGGTCGGCGCCGCCCTCAAGCGCGACGCGCAAGTGCTGGGCGTTCTCGATGCCCTCGACCAGGACTTTGGCGCCCCGCTCCTGCAGCATGCCCACCAATGGCCGGAAGAAGCGCTCGGCGGCGGCGTGGCGGCAGAGCGCGCCGAACCAGGCGCCGTCGATCTTGACGATGTCGGGCGCGAGCAGATTGATACGCGCCTCGGTGGAATGTCCGGTGCCGAAATCGTCGATGGCGATACGGATGCCGTCGCGCCGCATTTCACGCACCAGGCTGGCAAGAACGCGATCGTCGGCCGCCTGTTCGGTGATCTCGCAGACCAGCAGGCCCGGCTCCAGCTCGAAATCGCCGAGATGCCTGGTCATCAGCCGGATTTCGGCCAGCGCCCGCCCGAGATGATCGTTGATCATCGGATTGTAGTTGAAGAACAGCGTGAGCCCCTCGAGGCCGATGTTGCGGTAGTTGCCGAGATGCAGCATCCGGCACATCGTTTCGACGAACAGCCGGTCGGATGCGGGAACGCTGTCGAAGAAGATCGATGGGGCCACCGGCTCGGCGATGCGGCGCGGCTCGATCAGCCCCTCGACGGCGACGGCCCTGAGCACCGTGTCCTCCGGGGCGAAGATCGGCTGATAGGCGCTCCACAGCCGGAATTCGCCATAGACGCCGAACTGGAGGCCGATCTCGTCGGCGAAGATCGCCTTGGCAACGTTGCGCCGCCTCTCCTGCCTTTCGTTCATGGCGCGACCTTGCGCCCAAATACCCTTGCCGGCCGCGACCGCTTCGCCGGAGCCGCAGGGCTTGCGGCAGCTGGCACCGTGCTCTCTTCAGCCGAAGACTGCACGAAGACACGAAAGCTGGTGGGAGCAAGTTCGGGCCGGGCAAGCACATAGCCTTGCACCATGGAAGCGCCGGCTTTCTCGGCAAGCTCCAGTTGCCAGCCTTCCTCGAGACCTTCGAAGACGGTGTGGATACCCTGGGTTTCGAAGCCCTTCACCATGGCCGTCAGCAACGCGAAGCCGGCGCCGGACTCCATCAGATGCGTGATCCACTGGGCATCGAACTTGACGATGTCGGGCTTCAGTTCCTGGATCCGGTGGATGTCGGATTCATCGGCGCCATAGTCGTCCACCGCGATGCGGAAGCCATTGGCCCTCAGCGCTTCGACAAAATCGTAGAGCGCTTCCTGCGAGGCCGACTTCTGCTCGGTAACCTCGCAGACGATGCGGCGCGGATCGATGCCGGCTTCGTGCAGCACCAGCCGCATATCGCGCAATGCCTTGTCGGCAATGCCGCGATCGGTGAAGACCGACGGGTCGAAATTGATGAAGATGGACGCCTCCTGCGGCAGGCAGGCACCGGCGTTCAGAAGATGCAGCGTGCGCGTCAGCGCCTCGATATGCAGCCGGTCGGCGGCCGGGCAGGTGCCGAAGAACGCCGCCGGCGACTGCGGCTCGCCGTCGCGGAACGGCCGGATCAGCCCTTCGAAGGCGGCGACCGATAGCTTGCCCTCCTTGAAGGCGAAGATCGGCTGGAACGCGCTTTGCAGCGTATAGATGCCCCAGACACCGGTCGAGGTGCCGTCATCATGACGGATGATGTGGGCAAGCCCGATGCTGCGCGACAAGGTTTCTCGCTCCGCGAATTGGCGCAATCCGATCTGCGATCCTGCCAGCCAAGGGTTTACCGGCCGTTGATGAATTTAGCGTTGCTGCTCACGCAGGCTGACTTTGGTCACGCCTCCTTGACCTCTGGCTCATCGCACAATGCTTGCGCTCCGCGCCATGATGCGACATGAGAGGCGCCGCGGCCGCTCCTGGCCGCTTCCCTAGGAGACTTTTTGTCATGGCCTTTCTCGCCGACGCCCTTTCCCGCGTTAAGCCTTCCGCGACCATCGCGGTGACGCAGAAAGCGCGCGAGCTGAAAAATGCCGGCCGTGACGTGATCGGCCTCGGCGCCGGCGAGCCGGACTTCGATACGCCCGACAACATCAAGAACGCGGCGATCGAGGCGATCCGCCGCGGCGAGACCAAGTACCCGCCGGTGTCGGGCATCGTGCCGCTGCGCGAGGCGATCGCGAAGAAATTCAAGCGCGAGAACAACCTCGACTACCGGCCCGAGCAGACCATCGTCGGCACAGGCGGCAAGCAGATCCTGTTCAATGCCTTCATGGCGACGCTGAACCCCGGTGACGAGGTCATCATTCCTCGTCCCTACTGGGTGAGCTACCCCGAAATGGTGGCGATCTGCGGCGGCACGTCGGTCTTCGCCGACACCTCGATCGACAACGGCTTCAAGCTGACGGCCGAGGTGCTGGAAAAGGCGATCACGCTGAAGACCAAATGGCTGCTGATGAACTCGCCGTCGAACCCCTCGGGCGCCGCCTACACGGAGGCCGAGCTTCGCGCGCTGGCCGACGTGCTGCTCAAGCATCCGCATGTCTGGACGCTGACCGACGACATGTATGAGCATCTGACCTATGGCGACTTCGTCTTCAAGACCATCGCCGAGGTCGAGCCGAACCTCTACGAGCGCACGCTGACGATGAACGGCGTGTCGAAGGCCTATGCCATGACCGGCTGGCGCATCGGCTACGCCGCCGGCCCGGTGCCGCTGATCAAGGCGATGGACATGATCCAGGGCCAGCAGACCTCGGGCGCCTGCACCATCGCGCAATGGGCTTCCGTCGAGGCGCTCAATGGCCCGCAGGATTTCATCGCGAAGAACAAGGCGATCTTCCAGGGCCGGCGCGACCTCGTCGTCTCGATGCTCAATCAGGCGCGCGGCATCTCCTGCCCCTCGCCCGAAGGCGCCTTCTACGTCTATCCGTCTTGCGCTGAGCTGATCGGCAAGAAGACGAAGTCCGGCAAGGTGATCGACACCGACGAAGCCTTCTGCTCGGAACTGCTCGACGCCGAAGGTGTGGCGGTGGTGTTCGGCTCGGCCTTCGGCCTCGGTCCGAATTTCCGCATCTCCTACGCGACCTCGGAAACCTTGCTGGAGGAAGCCTGCACGCGCATCCAGCGCTTCACCGCGTCCTTGACCTGAAGGGCGCGAGAAGCTCCGAACGCGAAGAACCCGGCGTCACGCCGGGTTTTTTGTCAGAGGCTTGTCTCAGCCGCCATATTGCTCCGGTGTCACCGCTTCCAGCCACTCCGCATGGACGCCGTCCATCGCCTCCTGCATGGCGATATGGGCCATGGCAGTTTTCCATCCGGCGCCGTGCCAGTGCTTCTCGCCCGGCGCGAAGGAGATGACGTCCCCTGCCCTGATCGTCTGGACCGGCTCGCCCCAGCTCTGGGCAAGTCCGGCGCCGGCCGTGACATAGAGCGTCTGCCCAAGCGGATGCGTGTGCCAGTAAGTGCGCGCGCCGGGCTCGAAACTGACCAGCGTCGCCCTCAGCCGCGCCGGCGCTTCTTTCTCGATGATCGGCGTCTGCAGCACCCGCCCGGTGAAATAGGCCTCCGGCGCGATGATCGTCGGCACGCTGCCGCACGCAATGATCTTCATCGTTCAGATCCTCGAACTCGTTGGTCGGACAAGCGGCCGCGCTCGGCCTCTCGTGGAGCAGTCTCCTCCTGCGGAGAGGCCATTGCAACGGCTTTAGGATGTTGCCGGCGCGGCAGCTCCGGTTGCGTGCTCAGGCACCAGGCAGCCTCTATATTATAATGTCTGAATACCGTCATAAATCATTGCTTTTTAACCATAAAATCGCCTCCTCGATCCAGCCGCCAGAGAACAGGTCAAGACGATCGTCGCGCTCAGCGTTTGTTAACGGCTGAGGTTCTAGCGATGGCGCGTGCTGTGGGGGCGCGGACATGAGTATCTTGGCGACAATCAAGGATCATAGCGGCCGTATCTATCGCGGCATCCAGGCTCTGCTCGTGATGAGCATCGCGGCCACCGGGCTCGCGGCTTTCGCGCTGACGGAGAACGCTTCCCGCGCCGGCGCGCTGACGATGTCGGCGGCATCGACCCTGATGGCGCTTCTGGTCTTGATGTATATGCGCTCGAGCGTCGTCCAGCGCCTGCAATCGGCGGAGGATGCCGAAGCCGAGAAGCACCGCTTTCTCACCGTCGATGCCATGACCGGCGCCATGACCCGGCGCTATTTCATCGAAGCGCTGCGCGACCGGCTGGGCGGCTTGCGCAACCGGCGCCAGGCATGCCTGCTTCTGATCGATCTCGATCATTTCAAGCAACTCAACGACACGTTCGGCCATCAGTTCGGCGACCTGGCGCTGGCGCATCTTGTCGGCGAAACGCAGCGCATCTTCGAGGACGGCGCAATCGGCCGGCTCGGCGGCGACGAGTTCGGCGTCATGGTTCCGCATGGGGACGTAGCCGTCATCAACAAGGACGTGCGCCGGCTGCTCGATGCGATGCGGGCCGGCAAAAGACATGAAGGCAAGATCATTCCGCTGTCGATCTCGGTGGGTGTGGCGCTTGCGCCGCTGCATGCCTCGAACGGTGCTGAGTTGATGCTGCTGGCCGACCTTGCGCTCTACGAAAGCAAGGCAGGCGGCCGCGGCCGCGTCACCGTCTTCGACGAGGAGATGCTGTCGGACAAACGCTATCGCCGACTGGTGGAACGCGAGCTGCGCGCCGCGATCTATCTCGGCGAGCTGGAACTGCACTACCAGCCGATCGTCGATCCCGACGGGTCGGTCGACGCGCTGGAGGGATTGATCCGCTGGCGCCATCCCGTGCGCGGCTTGATCTCGCCGGCGGAATTCATCCCGGTCGCCGAGCGCTCGACGCTGATCGACATGATCGGCGAATGGGTCTTCAAGCGCGCCTGTGCCGATATCGGGCATTTTCCCGGAAGGCGCATCTCGATCAACGTGTCCGGCGAGCAGCTGAAGCGCGACGAGATCGTGACGATGTGCGACAGGATCCTGCGCGAGACCGGCCGCTCCGCCTCGCAATTCATCATCGAAATCACCGAGACGGTGGCGACGGCCGCGACGCCCGAGGTACTGAGGCGCCTGGAGGCGCTACGCGGCCTCGGCTTCCACATCGCGCTCGACGACTTCGGCACCGGACATTGCGGTTTCAACTATCTGAAGTCGCTGCCCATCGACAGCGTCAAGATCGACCGCTCCTATATCCGCAGCCTCGCCCATGACCAGGTGGCGCAGATCTTCGTCTCGGCGCTTGCCCAGATCGCCCGCATCCAGGAGATCGCCATCGTCGCGGAAGGCGTCGAGACCGAGCAGGAATTCAGCCTCGCCCGAACAGCCGGCTGCAGCCGCTTCCAGGGCTATTTTTTCGGCAAGCCGGCGCCACGCGACAAGGCAAGCGCCTTGTGTGTCGCCGGCCGGGAGCCGTTCGCCCTCACGGCCTGACAAACCCAAGCCGGCGAAAATCCTATTTTTCTTGCCCTCCCGGCGAACCCGTGTGACGATGGGGCTTGGGAAGGGGTGGATAAACCCCGCCCGCGACGGCCGAACAGGCCGGCCGCCGCTCTGCACAGGGTGCGATCGGACGCAAAAACCGGTTTCCACTTTTGCTGATCGCTCTCTTGGGAAACGCCTGAGTGGAGGTCAGCCATGGGTACTCGCGCCGGAGGACGACGCACGGGACCGAAATGCATCGCCATAGTCGGTCCCTTTGCAAGCGGTAAGACGACACTTCTCGAAGCAATCCTCGCCCGCACGGGCGCCATACCTCGCCAGTCACCCGTTTCATCGGGCAACACCGTCTCCGATCATTCGCCCGAAGCCCGCGCCCACGCGATGAGCGTCGAGGCGACCTTCGCCACCACCGATTTCATGGGCGAGCAGATCACCTTCGTCGATTGCCCCGGCTCCATCGAATTCGCCTTCGAGGCCGAACCCGTGCTTGCCGCGTGCGACCTTGCGGTCGTCGTCGCCGAGGCCGACGAGAAGAAGATCCCGGCGCTGCAGCTGATCATGCGCAAGCTCGACGATCTCGCCATTCCGCGCATCCTGTTTCTGAACAAGGTCGACAAGGCGATTGCGGGCGTGCGCGAGACGCTGAAGATGCTGCAGCCGGCAAGCTCGGTGCCGCTGCTCTTACGCCAGATTCCGGTGCGCAAGGACGGCATCGTCATCGGCTCGATCGATCTGGCGCTGGAACGCGCCTACATCTATCGCGAATACGCCGAAAGCCAGGTCGCCGAGATCCCGAACGACGACAAGGCGCGCGAGCTGGAAGCGCGTTTCTCCATGCTGGAGACATTAGCCGATCACGACGATCACCTGATGGAGCAATTGCTGGAGGAGATCGAGCCGCCGAAGGACGCGATCTTCGATGACCTCTCGGCTGACCTGCGCGCCGGCGCGGTGACGCCGGTGCTGATCGGCACGGCCGAGAAGGGCAATGGCGTGCTGCGTCTGTTGAAGGCCATTCGCCATGACGCGCCGGATGTCGAGGCGACGAGGAAGCGCCTCGGCGCTCCGGAAAGCCAGACGGTGGTGCAGGTGATGAAGACCATCCACACGGCGCATGGCGGCAAGCTTTCGGTATCGCGCGTGCTTTCAGGCCAACTGGCCGACGCGGCCGAGCTTTTCCTTTCCAACGGCGACACCACGAAGGTCTCCGGCATCTACAGGATGCTCGGCAAGGACCAGATCAAGCAGACATCGGCCAAGGCGGGCGACACCGTCGCGCTCGGCAAGCTCGACAACGTCAAGACCGGCCAGACGCTGAGTTCGGCCAAAGGCGGTATCCGGCCACTGGTCACGCTCGAGCCGCCACAGCCCGTCTTCGCCTTCGCGCTTCGTCCCAAGGAGCGCAAGGACGAGGTCAAGATGTCGGCAGCGATACAGCGGTTGGCCGAGGAGGACCCTTCGCTCAGCCTGCGTCACAATCAGGATTCGGCCGAGACCGTGCTGTCGGGCCACGGCGAGATGCATCTGCGCGTGGTGCGCGAGCGCCTTGAGGGCAAGAACCAGATTCCGATCGAGGGCCATGCCCCGGCGGTGCCCTACCGCGAGACGATCCGCAAATCGGCGCAGCAGCGCGGCCGCCACAAGAAGCAGTCCGGCGGCCACGGCCAGTTCGGCGACGTGGTGATCGAGATCAAGCCGCTGCCGCGCGGCTCAGGCTTTCAGTTCTCCGACACCATCACCGGCGGCGTGGTGCCGAAGACTTACATCCAGTCGGTCGAGACCGGCATTCGCGACTATCTGAAGACCGGCCCGCTCGGCTTCCCGGTCGTCGACGTCGCCGTCAACCTGTCGGACGGCTCCTACCATGCGGTCGACTCCTCGGACATGGCCTTCCAGATGGCGGCCAAGCTCGCAATGAAGGAAGGCATGGCCACCTGCTCGCCGGTCCTGCTGGAGCCGGTGATGAAGGTCGAGATCGTCACGCCTTCCGACGCGACGTCGAAGATCATCGCGCTGATCCCGCAGCGGCGCGGCCAAATCCTCGGCTATGACGCGCGGCCCGACTGGCCGGGCTGGGACGTCGTCGAGGCGACCATGCCGCAGGCCGAAATCGGTGACCTGATCATCGAGCTGCGCTCGGCCACCGCCGGCGTCGCCAGCTACAAGGCAACCTTCGACCACATGGCCGAGCTCACCGGCCGGCTCGCCGACGAGGCGATGAACGCCAACGGCAAGGCCGCCTGAACAGCTCGGAGTGCCTGACGGGCTGTCCGCTGACGATATGAAAACGGCGTCCGGTTCACCCGGACGCCGTTTCAATTGCGGACCGTCTTCCTGGGAGGCAACGGCTGGTCCGCCGCATCCGGACAAATGGTTCGGACGCGGTAGCTGCCTGAGCCCGGCCATTTCGAGTGATGCCCCCATCTCTCGAACCGACCAACCGCGTCCTATGCTCTAGTTAAACCATAGACTGCGTCTGCGACATGTTACCCGATGTTACATGTCACTGTTACGTGTCGGATTCGGTCGTGTTTTTGCCGGCCCGAAGGCATGCGGGCAACAAAAAAGCCGGATCAATAAAGATCCGGCTGAGTTTGATTGGAAGTGCCGATTAGGGCTAACCTCCAGAGGGGAACACTCGAGGGCGCTAATGGGAGGAGAACGCGCCCCGGAGATGCCACTATATATGTGCTCATCATGCCCAAGAAACAAGCATCTATTTTGCAACACACGCATGCAAAAAGACGCAGGCTGTGGTCCAACCCATTCCAGAAAGCCATAGGACCAGGAAAATCGCGAATTTCGAGCCGTTTCCTGATCTAAAGCGACTGCTTAAATGCCAAATCAAGCAGATTTGCTCCGAAATATAGGCGACTCGGCAAATGATGCCGATTTCGGCATGCCGAGATTATTTTTGCGGCAGGAGATCGATGATGCGGACTTTTTCAGCAATCGCCGGCAGCGCCGTGTTTCTGGTGGTCGCGCCGGGCGTTGTCGCCGGACTGATGCCCTGGCTGCTGACCGACCATTATCGCAAACCTCAGGCGAATGTGCCGGGCTTCGTGGCCACGGGCTCTATTCTCGTGATCGTAGCAGCTGCGATCCTGCTGCACGCATTCGCCCGTTTTGCCCTCGAAGGGCTGGGCACGCCCGCTCCTGTGGCTCCGACGGAGAAACTGGTCGTGGGCGGCATCTACCGCCATGTCCGCAACCCGATGTACGTGGCCGTGCTGGCGATCATCCTCGGCCAGGTTCTCATCTTTTCAAGCTGGCCGGTGCTGCTCTATGGCCTGATCGCCGCGGCTGCGATGGTCTCGTTCGTCAAGCTCTATGAAGAGCCGACGCTCGCCCAACGCTATGGCGAAGAATACGAGGCCTACCGCCGCGCCGTGCCCGGCTGGCTGCCCCGGCTGACGCCATGGCGCGGGCAGCAGTCTCGGCCGGGCATTCAGTAAGACCAGCTGCGCGCCTTGGCGATAACGAAATCGCGAAAAACGTGGAGCTTCGCCTGGTTCTTCATCGCATCGGGATAGGCGAAATAGGTGTCGAAGGACGGCACCTCGGTCTCCGGCAGCAGCTGCACCAGGTTCGAGTCCTTGTTGATCACATAGTCCGGCAGCATGGCGATGCCCGCGCCGCCCTGCACCGCCCGCTTGATCGACAGGATGTCGTTGATCTGCAGTGTCGGCACCCGCTGCGCGCCCTCGAAATCGCCGACCGTCTCCAGCCAGTTCAGCTCCGACAGATGCGAAGGCACCGGCACGCCGAAGGTGACGATGCGATGGTTCCTGAGCTCCGCGATCGAGGCCGGCCTGCCGAACTTGGCGATGTAGGACGGCGCCGCGTAGAGGTGGAAATGCACCGTGAACAGCCGCCGCTGGATAAGGTCGGGCTGCTGCGGCTGGCGCAGCCGGATCGCGCAATCGGCCTGGCGCATGGTGAGGTCTAGCTCCTCATTGGCCAGGATCAGCTGCAGGCTGATCTCGGGATAGAGCTCGATGAATTCCTGCACGCGCTCGGTCAGCCAGCCGGCGCCCAGCCCCACCGTGGTCGTCACCCGGAGCACACCCGACGGGCGGTCCTTGGTCTCGGTGAGCCGCGTCTTGATGGTTTCCAGCTTCATCAGCACGTCATGCGCCGTGCGGAACAGCATCTCGCCCTGCTCGGTCAGCACCAGGCCACGCGCATGACGGTGGAAGAGTGCTACGCCGACATCATGCTCCAGCGCGCTGACCTGCCGCGAAATGGCCGATTGCGACAGATGCAGCGTCTCGGCGGCATGGGTGAACGACCCAGCCTCCGCCGCTGCGTGAAATACGCGTAGCTTGTCCCAGTCCAGCGCCATGATTCCCCTCGCGTTGCATTTGGCGTCTGAATGAAAAATCAGGCTTTTAAACGGCCCTTTTTCAGCCGATTTGTCACTCCGCCGCTTCGCGGTGAACCTCGATGCCAGCCAGATATTTTTCCGCCTCGAGCGCCGCCATGCAACCAAGCCCCGCGGCCGTCACCGCCTGGCGGTAGACATCGTCCGTGACATCGCCGGCGGCGAACACGCCGGGCACGTCGGTGCGAGTCGAATCGGGTGCCGTCCACAGGTAGCCGTTCGGCTTCTGCTTCAGCTTGCCGACGAACAGCTCGACCGCCGGTGCATGGCCGATCGCGACGAACACACCGTCGACCGGCAGCTTCGATTCCTGGCCGGTCACGACATTGCGCAGTGTCAGGCCTTCGACGGAAGGCGGCAGCGGCGCCTTGCCCGGACGTCCGGTGATCTCGTCCACCACCGTGTCCCAGATGACGCGGACATTGTCCTTCGCAAGCAGCCGCTCGCGCAGGATGCGCTCGGCACGGAAATCGCTGCGCCGATGGATGACGGTGACGCTTTTGGCGAGGTTCGACAGATAGAGCGCTTCCTCGACCGCGGAATTGCCGCCGCCGACCACCGCGACGTCCTTGCCGCGGTAGAAGAAGCCGTCGCAGGTGGCGCAGGCCGAAACGCCGAAGCCCATGAAGGTCTGCTCCGACGGGATGCCCAGCCACTTGGCCTGCGCGCCGGTGGCGATGATCAGCGCGTCCGCCGTGTAGACCGTGCCGGAATCGCCGGTGGCGCGGAACGGCCGCACATTGAGGTCGACCTCGGTGATGATGTCGTTGATGATATCGGTGCCGACATGCTCGGCCTGCGCCAGCATCTGGCTCATCAGCCAAGGGCCCTGGATCGGATCGGCAAAGCCCGGATAATTCTCGACGTCGGTGGTGATCATCAATTGGCCGCCCTGCTGCAGGCCGGCGACCAGCATCGGCTTCAGCATGGCGCGGGCGGCATAGATCGCCGCCGTATAGCCGGCCGGGCCGGAACCGATAATGAGAACGGGCGCATGTTTGGTGTTCATGAAAGTCCCCTGCGGCGCAAAGCCGTGGTTTTGTCGAGGTTAATGTAAGGGTTGCAAACCATGGCAGCAAGACGAACGGACCGTCGTCCCCGGAAAGCTGCCGTCAGCCGGATATTCGCAAAATCGCAGCTTTTGTTACCTCTAAAAATCGCGTCGATGAGGGGCTGGCGCGGACACAAAAGTCGTTTAATTACAAATTCGCGAAAGATTCTTGCGCAGAGCCGAGACAGCCATGCCGCTCAAAGCCGACCTCGACGCCATCGACTGGAAGATCCTGCGCGAATTGCAGAGCGACGGGCGCATGACCAATGTCGAATTGTCCAGCCGGGTCGGCATCTCGGCGCCGCCCTGCCTGCGCCGCGTCAGGCGGCTGGAAGAAGCCGGCATCATCCGCGGTTACCGCGCGCTCCTCAACGCGCCGGCGCTCGGCATGGATGTCGTCGCCTTCTGCCTGATCGGCCTGCATCACCAGGCCGATGCCGAGCTGAAGACCTTCGCCGAACGCACGCGCGGTTGGCCGATCGTGCGCGACGCCTGGATGGTCTCGGCGAATCCGATTTCCTGCTGCACTGCGTGGCAAGCGACCTCGGCACGTTCCAGACCTTCGTCATCGAGGAACTGGCCTCGGCCCCGAATGTGGACACGGTGCGCACCGCCTTGACCATCCGCCGAGTCAAGGATGAGGGGCTGGTGGCCTTTCAAACTTGATGTGCCGGCTTCTGGAAATTCCGCTGCAGAAACAACAGGCTTAACTTCAGGTCTTGAATCAACCTGCGATCAAAGCGATCGTATCGCAGTGAGCAGTCCACCAAGGTCCGTTGCGTCGCGCAACGGCAACACCGAAAGCCCGCCCATCATCGAGCCTTCGCCGTCGACAAGCCAGCCACTCGTGAGGCCGGCGCGCTGGCCGGCTTCCATATCCGCCAGCTTGTCGCCGACGATCAGTGATCGTTTCAAGTCCAGGCCGAGCTGCCGGCCTGCCTCCAGCAGCATGCCTGGATTGGGCTTGCGCATCGGATGATCGGCCATCGCCAGTAGACCGGTGCCGGCCTCGTGGTAGGCGCAAGCCAGCACCATGTCGACAAACGCGTTCTGTTCAGCCAGCAGGTCGAGCACGCGCCCGTTGACCCGGGCGAACGCGTCCCAGCCGAAATAGCCGCGCGCGATGCCGGACTGGTTGGTGACGACAACGACCGGAATGCCGCGCTCATTCGCGGCCGCGATGACCGGCGCGATGCCATCGCGCAGCGCCATGGCCGCCGGATCGTCGGGATAGCCGGTATCGAGATTGATCGTGCCGTCGCGATCGAGGAACAGCGCCGGCCAGCCGGCCGGAAAGGTCCGGTCACCAACCCGCTCGACCCAAAGGCCCGGCCGGGCCAGCGGAAAGCCTTCGCTCTCAGCCATTGCTGAGACGCGCTTCGACCGCCTCGCATAGATGGTGGTAGAGGCAGAGATGCCCCTGCTGGATGATCGGCGTCGAGGTCGACGGCACGTTGAGCAGGATGTCGGTCAGCGGCGCGAGCTTGCCGCCGGTGTCGCCGGTCAGGCTGATCACCGTCATGCCCATCATGCGCGCCTGCTCGGCGGCGGCAAGGATGCTTGGCGAATTGCCGCTGGTGGAAATCGCAAGCAGCACGGCGCCTTCCGATCCATGCGCCTCGACCTGGCGCGAAAAGACGGTGTCGAAGCCGTAATCGTTGCCCCAGGCGGTCAGCACCGCGGCGTTGGCCGGCAGCGCGATGACGTTGTAGGCCTTGCGCTCCTTCAGGAAGCGGCCGACCAGCTCGCCGGCGATGTGGATGGCATCGCTGGCCGAGCCGCCATTGCCGCAGATCAGCAGCGCCTTGCCTTGCGCAAGCGCGGTTACGACCGAGCCCACCGCGCGCTCCATCTCGCCGGTGAGGTTGCGCTCGACCATTGCCGAGATCGCCGCCGCGGAGCGGACCAGATAGTCGTTCAAATCGGACATGAGATCCTCAGTTTGCGGCACGCAGCTTGCCGATCGTGTTCGTCGTGCTCTTGCCGGCGACGAGGTCGACCAGCACCACGCGCCCGCCCGCTTTCTGCACCACATCGGCGCCGACCACGGTCTCCATCGTGTAATCCGCGCCCTTGACCAGGATGTCGGGCAGCAGCGCCTCGATCAGCTTGAGCGGCGTGTCTTCCTCGAAGACGACGACGGCGTCGACCGAGGCAAGCGCTGCCAGCACGCAGGCGCGGTCATGCTGGTTGTTGACGGGACGCCCCGGCCCTTTCAGCCGGCGCACCGAATCGTCGCTGTTGAGGCCGAGCACCAGCCGGTCGCACTGGCTGCGCGCGGCATGCAGCAGGCTGACATGGCCGGCATGCAGGATGTCGAAACAGCCATTGGTGAAGCCGACTGTAAGCCCCTCTTCCTTCCATGCCGCCACCATCCTGGCCGCGGCATTGGCGTCAAGAATGGCATCGGTATGAGCCGTCGGCCCATGCGAGCGGAACAGCGCGCCGGACAGTTCCTCGACATTCAGCCGAGCGGTGCCGCGCTTTCCCACCACGACGCCGCCGGCCGCATTGGCGATGACGGCGGCATGCACCCGGTCGGCGCCGGCGGCAAGCGACAGCGCGAAGCTCGCAATGACCGTGTCGCCGGCACCGGAAACGTCGAACACTTCGCGCGCCTGGGTGGAGATGTGGCGCGCATCCTCGGCGGAGACCACGCTCATGCCCTTCTCGCTTCGCGTGGCGACGATGAACTCGAAATCATGCTCGGCGATCAGGTCGCGCGCAGCGGCCACGACCTCGTCATCGCCGAACACCTTGCGCCCGACCGCTTCGCCAAGCTCCTTGCGGTTCGGCGTCACTGCCGTGGCGCCGGCATAGCGCGCGTAGTCGCGCCCCTTCGGATCGACCAGCACCGGCTTGCCGGCATCGCGGCAGATCGCGATCAGCTCGCCGGCGACGCCGTCGAGCAGGATGCCCTTGCCGTAATCGGAAAGGATCACGATGTCGGCGCGGCCAAGCGCGGCCTGGAAATGATCGATGAGCTTCGCCCGCTCGGCGGAGCTGAGCGGCTTGATCTCTTCCTCGTCGAAGCGCAGCACCTGCTGGTTGAGCGCGCTGAAGCGGCTTTTCGACGAGGTCATGCGGTCCTGGCGCTGCAGAAGCCCGTCCGTGTCGACGCCGATCTCGCCGAGCATGCGCATCAGATTGTTGCCGGCCTGGTCGGCGCCGATCACCGAGACGGGTATCGCGGCCCCGCCTAGCGAAACGATGTTGGAGACGACGTTGCCGGCGCCGCCCATGTTCAGCGTTTCGCCCCGTCCATGCAGCACGGGGATCGGGGCTTCCGGCGAGATGCGCTCGATCACGCCGCTGACGAAACGGTCGAGAATGAAATCGCCGACCACCAGCACGGTGACCTCGCCGAACCGGGCGATGGTGCGATGCAAAGGTTCCGGAGAGGGCGGATTGTGCTTGATCATCTCGCTCGACATATGCCTGAAAAAGGCAGGACTTGATTAGGTTTCAGCGCCGGAATTGTGGCGCACCTCGCTCAACGCGATGCGGATATACCGCAATTGGGGCGAGCGCAACGGCAGGCCCCGATTGGCTGCGGCCGAAACCAGCTGTGCAATCAGCTTCTCTGCAGGGCCACGTGGACGCCGAGGCCGACCAGCACGGCACCGCCTGCGCGCTGCATCAGCCGCTGCGCGCGCCCAGAACGCCGCAGCCGGGCGATAATCGCGCCGGCGAGGAATACGCAGACTATATCGGCGGAGGAAAACATCAGATTGACGATGGTTCCAAGCACGACGAACTGCAGCCAGACCGGGAACGCCGCCGAGGCATCGATGAATTGCGGCAGGAACGCCATGAAGAAGATCGCCGTCTTCGGATTGAGCACCTCGACGGTGATGCTTTCGAAAAAGGCGCGCCGCGCCGATTTCCGCTCGATGGCCGGCAGAGCCGTATCGCCGCCCGTCCGTTTGCGGATCATTGAGACGCCGAGCCAGATCAGATAGAGCGCGCCGCCGAGCTTGACCGCCAGATAGAGCGGCGGCACGGCGTGGAACAGAACGGACAGGCCTGCGGCCGCCGCGAAGACATGCACATAGCCGCCGAGATGAATGCCGAGAGCCGCCGTCAGCCCCGACCAGCGGCCCCGCGCCATCGTCTGCGCGGCGGCGTAAAGCATGGCGGGACCAGGGATATAGGCGAAGATCGCGGTGGTGGCGAAGAACGCGATGAGCAGTTCGGTCGATGGCATTCTTGGTCCCTTAGTCCGCACGGGGGATGGCTTTGGATTGGCCTTTGCGGACAACCGCAATGAAAGCAACCATGACTTTCTTGTGGAATGACGGACTGAACGCGCCTATGCGCGCGCCCGGTTCGAAGTAAGCCGACGATTCCAGGATATCGTGGTTGTACTCATCGACTATGACCCAAAGAGGGATGGGGTCAAGGCTGGCGCGGCGGCGTTCAATTTCCGGAATGGCAACGGCGACACGATCGCGCCCCGGCTGCGTGGAGGTGATTGCGAGGATGAAGAGGTTAGTGCCGCCGGCTTTCCCGGGAAGAACGGCCACGAAGGCGACGGGCCGTTTCTTGCGGCCTTCAGTCTCGCCGTCTCCCTGCTGGCGATACCACAGATATGGATATCGCCAGATGTCGGCGGCAACCGGCTTAGTCACGATCCAACTCGGCAGCGTACTCCTCGAGCATCTCGACATGCTCTAACGGGGCGTCCTTGGCGGCGTAGGCACGGCGGCTGTCGTTGACGAAGCGAGCCTCATAGGCCTCGATGCTCATCAGGACGTATCTCGGCTTATTGTGACGAGTGATGGAGACAGGCTGCTGGCTGGCAGCCGCAAGAACATCACCGAGATTCTGTTTCAAATCAGTCGACGGGTACTGTTTCATGACACGCTCCGTTTTGTACATAATAGACAAAACAGGCGGAATAGACAAGATCGGCACTCCTCAATGCGGGACGGCACCAGCTTTATCGACACTCACACCAGCCTCCCCTATAAGAGCCGGAATCTCAAGCGGACAGAGGGCCCCATGATCATCGTTACGGGCGGCGCTGGTATGATCGGCTCCAACATCGTCGCCGCTCTCAATGCCGAGGGGCATGACGACATCGTCGTGGTCGACGATCTCACCGACGGCCACAAGATCGCCAACCTCGCCGACCTTCGCATTGCCGACTATCTCGACAAGGACGATTTTCTCGCCCAGCTCGAGAACGGCGCGCTCGGCCGCATCGAGGTCGTCTTCCATCAGGGCGCCTGCTCGACCACCACCGAGTGGAACGGCAAGTTCATGATGGACGTGAACTACACCTATTCGAAGCGGCTCCTGCATGCCTGCCTCGACCTGCGCGTGCCCTTCCTCTATGCCTCCTCCGCATCCGTCTATGGCGGCGGCAGCGAGTTCCGCGAGGAGCCCGAGTTCGAGCGCCCGCTCAACGTCTATGCCTATTCGAAGAAGCTGTTCGACGACTATGTCCGCCGCAAAGTCGACGCCGACCATTCGCAGGTGACGGGCCTGCGCTACTTCAACGTCTACGGACCGCGCGAGGCGCACAAGGGCGCCATGGCGTCCGTCGCCTTCCATCTCTTCAACCAGGTCGAGCGCGGCGAAAATCCGAAACTCTTCGGCGCCTATGGCGACTTCGGCCCGGGCGAGCAGAGCCGCGACTTCATCCATGTCGGCGATGTCGCCGACGTCAATCTGTGGCTTTGGAAAAAGGGCCAGAGCGGCATATTCAACTGCGGCACCGGCCGCGCCCAGCCGTTCCGCGCCATCGCCGAAACGGTGATCGACACGCTGGGCAAGGGCGAGATCGAGTTCATCCCCTTCCCCGACCATCTCAAGGGCAGCTACCAGAGTTTTACGCAGGCTGATATGTCCCGCTTGCGCGCGGCCGGCTACAATGGCCAATTCCGCACAGTCGAAACCGGCGTCAGGGACTATGTCGAATGGCTGAAGGCCCAACGATCCTCGTGATCGGCCCACGCTGGGTGGGCGACATGGTCATGGCGCAGTGCCTGTTTGCGGCGCTGAAGGAAAAACATCCGCGCGCGGCCATCGATGTGCTCGCGCCGGCCTGGGCAGCGCCTTTGGTCAAGCGCATGCCCGAGATACGCAGCCAGATCGATTTTCCGCTGATGCCGGGCGCGCTCGAATTCCGCAGCCGCAGGCGCTTCGGCCGCCTGCTGCGCGGCCGCTACGACATGGCCTATGTGCTGCCGGGGAGCTGGAAATCGGCGCTGATCCCGTTCTTTGCCCGCATCCCGCATCGTGTCGGCAATCTGCGCGAAATGCGCTATGGCCTGCTGACCGACATCGTGCCGCTGCCGGAAGCGCTGAAGCGGCGCACGGCGCGCGCCTATTTCGGCCTCGCGCGCGGCGGCACGTTTCGCGCGCCTAAGCTTACCGTCGACAAGGCCAACCAAGCCGATCTGCTGGCGCGGTTCGGGCTGACGGGAAGAAAATTCGTGGCGCTCATGCCCGGCGCCGAGTTCGGCCCGGCAAAACGCTGGCCGAGCGATCACTATGCCGGGCTTGCCCTTGACATGATGGCAAAGGGTCTGGGCGTCGTGCTGCTCGGCTCGAAGAACGATGCCGGCGTGACCGGGGAGATCGCGACGCTCGCGCCCGGCGCCATCGACCTTGCCGGCAAGACCCGGCTGGAGGACGCCATCGACCTGATCGCCGCGGCGAAGCTTACGGTCTCGAACGACAGCGGCCTGATGCATGTCGCGGCAGCCGTCGGCACGCCCATCGTCGCCGTCTACGGTTCGACCTCGCCGGAAAACACGCCGCCGCTCAGCGAGCGCTCCGAACTGATCTGGCTGCATCTGTCCTGCTCGCCCTGCCATAAGAAGTTCTGCCCGCTCGGGCACCTCAACTGCCTGAAGACGCTCGATGTCGCGCGCGTCACTGCCGCGGCCGACCGCCTGCTCAAGGTTCCGGCGGCCGCATGAAAGTGCTGATCGTCAAGACATCGTCGATGGGCGATGTCATTCACACGTTTCCGGCCGTCGAGGACGCGGTGCGCAACCGCCCCGATATCAGCTTCGACTGGTGCGTGGAGGAGCCGTTTGCCGGCATCGTGGCCTTGCATCCGGCGATCGGAGCGATCCACAAGGTGGCGGTCCGGCGTTGGCGCAAGAGGCTTTTCGACGGCGGCACATGGCGTGAGATAGCCGGTTTGCGCCGAGCGCTCCGTGCCTCCCGCTACGATCTTGTCATCGACGCGCAAGGCTTGCTGAAGTCGGCCCTGGTCGCCATCCAGGCCGGCGCGCCGATTGCCGGCTTCGATCGCGCCAGCGCCCGTGAGCCTTCGGCGACGTTGTTCTATCAGCGCAAATACGCCGTGCCGCGCGATCTGCATGCTATCGAGCGCACCAGGCGGCTGTTCGGCCTGGCGCTGGGCTACCAGCCTGACCTGTCGGCGCTCGAGTCCGGCATCGTGCCGCCAGCGGGCGCGCTACCCGGCGTTGAAGGCAAAACCGCTTTCCTGCTCCACGGCACCAGCCGCGAGGACAAGAAATGGCCGGCCGAGGACTGGATCGGAACCGCGCGTGAGCTGGCCGACCGGCAATTCACGCCGGTGGTCACATGGTCGAATGAGGCGGAAAAGAAGGTGGCAGAGGCCATCGCCGGTGCCGTGCCAAAGACGGTGCTGGTTGCGAAATCGCCGCTCGCGGACGTCGCCGCGATCCTCGGCCGCTCGACGCTGGTCATCGGCGCCGACACCGGCCTCACCCACCTCGCCAGCGCCTTCGGCCTCCCGACCGTCGCTATCTTCCTGGCAACGGAGCCCGGTCTCACCGGCCCGCGCGGAAAGTTTGCATCGACCTTGCTTGCGCCAGCTGGCGGCATGGTCACGCCGGCTGAGGTGGTGGCCGAGGCTGAGCGCCAGCTGGCGCTCAGATCAGACGCGCCAGCTTAGACCGCGGCTGCTTCGTCACGGAGGCTTCAGCCAATTCCGAACGTTTGCAATGGATCCGCAGCGAGCCGGCTCAGAAATCGACGCAAGAACATGATCTCGAAAAGTGAGAACCGAAAGATCATGTTCCAACAAAGAGTTAGATCAGGATGACAATTCAATGAAACGTCATCCCGATCTGGCGAAGCGCACTAAATGAACTGCACCTGGACGATCTCGTACCCCCGGGCGCCGCCGGGAGCGTTGACCTCGATGGCGTCGCCGACTTCCTTGCCGATGAGCGCTCGCGCGATCGGCGATGAGATCGAGATGCGGCCGGACTTCACGTCGGCTTCCTGGTCGCCGACGATCTGATAGGTCTTCTTTTCCTCGGTGTCCTCGTCGACGAGCACGACGGTCGCGCCGAACTTCACCTTGTCGCCGGAAAGCTTGGAGACGTCGATGACCTCGGCGCGCGCGATCAGATCCTCGAGCTCGTTGATGCGGCCTTCATTGTGGCTCTGCGACTCCTTGGCCGCGTGATATTCGGCATTTTCGGACAGGTCGCCATGCGAGCGCGCTTCGGAGATCGCCTCGATGATCCGCGGACGCTCCTCTTGCTGGCGCCAACGCAGTTCTTCCTTCAATGACGCGAACCCCTCGCCTGTCATCGGGACCTTGATCATATGCCTGACCTTTCCTGCCGCCACCCCCGCTTTTCGGGAGCAGCCTTGTCAAATGGGTACAAAAAGAAAACGGTCCGGCAGCCTCGGGCTAACGGAACCGTTTCACCGCAATTTCCCTGAATATAGCGATCTTGGCGCGATTTTCACGTGCAAAAATGAAGTTTGGCGAAATGATCACCGCTTTCGCGCACGCCAGCCGGCGGTGAACAACAAAAAGCCGGCTACGATTGCTCGCAGCCGGCCCGAAGAGCTTGAAGCCTTGTTCAGCTCCGCAGGAAATGATTGATCTGCTCGGACAGCATGCCGTATTCGCGCGAGCCCGTGCCGGTCCGCTTTTCGATTTCCTTGAGCTGTTCCTGAGCGCCGGCGAGATCGCCGATCTGCAGATGCGCTTCGCCGAGATACTCGCGCACCAGCGTGTAGTTCGGGTCGATGCGCAGCGCTTCCTCGTAGTAGCCGAGGCCGACGGTGACGCGGCCCGAATGGCGATGCGAATAGCCGAGATAGTTGAGGATGCGCGGATCCTGCTTGTTGGCGGCGAGCGTCAGCACCGAGATCGCCTCGTCATAGCGCCCGGCCATCGCCAGATCGTGGCCGGCCTCATAAATGCTGTCGTCGTCCAGCATGCCATATTGCGGCTTCACGCATTTGTTCTTCTTCTTGTCCCAGACCTCGCCCTTCTTGCAGGTGGTGGTCGTCTGGCCACCGCTGCCGCCGGCGCTTCCCCCACCTTCACCGGCCGCAAAAGCCGGGGCAACGAACAGCGGCAGCGCCGCAATGGCCATGACTTGAACAAGCAATCGTCTGCGCATCGATGCCTCCGTGAGCGTGACAATGGCAGACTAACGCCGGCCCGATCCGGTTTCATCCCGAAAAGCCGTCGTCCTGCCGAACTATTTTGGACGACCCGAAAGAGAGCCTTGCCTCCGGACGTGACGCGCGCTGCAAATCCGCTATCATCGGGGCCACGCGCATCACGTGGAGAAGGACCGTGCAGCAGCGCCGCGAGAAGGAGTGGGAACTTTCGATCGACCCGGACACGGTGCGCCTGTTCATTCTCAAGGCCAAGGCGCTGAGCGCCGCCGTCAACGAGGACTATGACGACGGCGCCGAGCATGAGGTCGAGTTCGACGGCGACGCGCATGCCAGCCATCACCATGACGGCCTTGTCGAGGAGGCCGCGGAAAACCTCACCGAGGAAGAATTCCGCGAGCTGATCAACGATCTTAACATCGACGAAGCGGCCGAGTTGATCGCGCTCGCCTGGGTCGGGCGCGGCGACTATGACGCATCCGAATGGGCTGACGCGGTGGCTGCCGCCAGGGAGCGCCCAAGGAAGCGCACGGCCAAATACCTGCTCGGCCTGCCGATGCTTGCCGACTGGCTGGAGGAAGGCCTTGAAGCCATCGGCGCGTAACGCGCCGGTAACCGATTGTGATCGGCAAGGCCGGCGGTGCAGGCAACTTCGCGACGCGATTGCCGTTTCGGGGCGATGGCAACGCTGAGCATTTCCGGATTGTGCAGATTGGCGTTGCCTTTGGCGGCGGCAGCCTTGTTGGTAACGCCGGCCACGGCCGCCAAGCATCATCACCGCCACAAGAGACACTTACCGCCGGCCAGCGAGAGCGCCGCTCCGGTACCGGAGACGCCGCAAACGACACCGGCGCCAGGCTCGCGTCCTCAGGATATGGAAAACCGTGCCGACAAGTCCGGGCAAGGCAAAAGCCGCCTCGACAGCAACGACGACTTCCTCAACCAGGAGAAGTCGCATCCGAAATGGGGCGCCCGCCCGCCGCGTGCGAAGGGCGCTCAATCTGGGGCGCGGGCGGAGCCCGAACCGCAAACGCCGGAGATTGTCCCCACGCCGACCGAAAAACCCGCCGAACTGGAGCCGGAGCCGCCGGAAACCGCGCCGCACCCGCCGGAAAAGCCGGCCGATGCCGGCGAGGAAAAGATGCTTCCCGATCCCCGCTCGGCCGATGTACCGGCCGACAAGATGCCGGCCGAGGAAACCGCGTGTCGGGAACGGCTGAAGGCGCTGGGCGTCGAGTTCGAGGAGCACAAGGCCGAGCACGATGCGGAAATCGGCTGCTCGATTCCCTATCCGATAATCTTGAAGACGCTCGGCAGATCCATCGGCGTCAGTCCCGGCACCGAGCTCAATTGCCCGATGGCCGAGGCAGCGGCTCGCTTCATGGCCGATGTCGTCCAGCCCACGGCAAAGGCCGAACTCGGCGCCGATTTGAAGACGGTCAACCAGGCCTCGGCCTTCGTCTGCCGTCCGCGCAACGGCACCCGCAAACTGTCGGAACACGCCTTCGGCAACGCGCTCGATATCGCGAGCTTCACCTTGTCGGACGGGAGCAAGATCGAGGTCAGGCCGGCGCCTCTGGAAAAAGATGCGAAGTTCCTCGACGCGGTGCGCAAGGCCGCCTGCGGACCGTTCAAGACGGTGCTTGGGCCGGGCGCCGACGCCGACCATGCGCTGCATTTTCATCTCGACCTGGAACCGCGACGTCACGGCGGCACCTTCTGCCAATAGGCACAATTCCGGAAGTTCGGTCGCGTCCCCGGCAAGAACAGCGCCGCATTTCCGCCCCAGGCGTGAATGCCGGCGCTGATCTTTCCTTTACTGTTGAGGGTTAACCTTGTGTCATTCGGGGACAAGGACGCCTTTCAATGGCTCGAAGACTTGGCGCTGTGCTGGTGACGGCGCAACGGAACAGGTGCGCGCGGATCGCGATTGCCGGGCTGGCAGCGGGCGCCATCGCGACGATATCGGCCTGTACCACGGGTGACGTCTTTGCGCTGCAGCCGGCCGTCGATGTCGGCAGCCAGACGGCGGCCGTGCCACAGCCCGACGCGCCGCAATATTCCGGCATGCAGCGCCTTGTTCCGTCCAACCCCTACATGACCCAGGCCGCCTACCCGCGCATGGACGAGCCGATGTCGCCTCTCGAGCAGATGCCGGCCAGCGAGATCGACTGCCGCAACGAGCTGAAGCGGATGGGCGTCGTCTATCAGGACGTCCAGCCGATCCATGAAGGCCAGTGCGGCATCGATTTCCCCGTAAGAGTCTCGGCGATCGGCAGCGTCGCCATGAAGCCGGCGGCGACGCTGACCTGCAATATGGCCGCCACCTTTGCCGCCTGGACGAAGAACGAGTTGCAGCCTGCCGCCCGCTGGCGCTATTTCTCCGGCGTCAGGGCGATCCACCAGGGCTCCAGCTATTCCTGCCGCAACATCGCGGGCGAAGGTGTTTTGTCGGAGCACGGCAAGGGCAACGCCCTCGACGTCATGAGCATCGAGCTCAACAATGGCGACGACATCGACGTGCGCAAGCCCGGCCTGTTCGCCTTCCGCACCCGCGGCTTCCTCAACAATGTGCGCGCCGACGGCTGCGAATATTTCACCACGGTGCTTGGGCCCGGCTACAATTACGACCACCGCAACCATTTCCATTTCGACATCAAGAACCGCAAAAGCGGCTACCGCGCCTGCCGCTGACTTGAAGTTGGAAATTGACGCCCATCTCACCTTCGTCATCCTAGGGCGGAGAGGGAGGCAAAGCGTATCGCGTGGACCCAAGGTCCATTCTGTGACGCATGAGCGTTGCGGCGGTCTAGAACGGCCCCCGTTCTGCACCCCTTTTTCCCTCGCGCCACGTCACGGAATGGATCCTCGGGTCTACGCGCCGCTGCGCGTCGCTCCGCCCGTGGATGACGAAGTTCGGGCGCTTCGGCTAATCGCCAAAGGCGCGAGTTGCTTCTTTGAGGCAAAGCGTTCACCAACCTTCGAGATTGGCCGAAACGCTGATCAAGTCGTCATCCACGGGCGAAGCAAGGAGCGAAGCGACGCGCGCAGACCCGAGGATCCATTCCGTTACCTGTGAGCGTTGCAGCGGTTCAGAATGAGTTCCGTTCTGCACCGCCTTTGTCCCTAACGCAACGTCACGGCATCACCGCAAGGTGGCCAACGAAAATCCCATATCGACAACGCGCCGGCTCCACAGGCCTTTGCCCAAAAACGGCCAACACCGCATAAAATGGTCGCGCAAGGATTTGGGAGCGGTTGGTCGTGGGTAAGCGAAGCCTGAGGCGGCGGACGGCGATCTGGCTTGCGGCTATTTGCGCCTTCTACCTGGCGCTCGCCTACGTCGCCGCGCCGGAATTCTGGACCTGGCGGGAGCGCGGTTTCCGCACCCGCCCCTTCGAGATGGTGACGCATACGCCGCAGGGCATTCCCGGCGATCCGATCAATGTCGGCCTTGTCGGCACCGAGAAGGAAGTGGTCCACGCCTTCGCGGTCGCTGGCTGGGACACGGCCGATGCCATCACCCTCAGGACCGCGATCGATATCGGTGAAAGTGTGCTGTTTTCCCGCCCCTACCCCGATGCGCCGATGAGCCGCCTGTTGTTCGAGGGCCGCGCCCAAGACCTGGCCTTCGAGAAACCGGTCGGCGACAGCGCCGACCGGCGCCACCATGTCCGCTTCTGGCAGACGGACGCGGTCGGCGACGACGGCCGCCCGCTTTGGCTGGGCGCCGCGAGCTTCGATCGCGGCGTCGGCCTCAGCCACGACACCGGCGCCATCACTCACCATATCGGTCCGGACATCGACGCCGAACGCGACTTCCTGATCGGCGACCTGAAGGCCGCCGGTCTGCTTATATCCACCAGCGAGATACCGGGAAGCGGCGCCACGAAGTCTGGGCGCAACGGCGGCGGCGATCCCTATTTCACCGACGGCATGGCCGTGATCGGCGTGTTGAAGACGCTGCAGTGACCTTGCCACGCGCGCTCAGCTCGTGGTGATCACGATCTTGCCGAACGGTCCCTTTTCCAGATGCTGGAGCGCCTGGGGCACCTCGTCGAAGCCGTAGACCTTGTCGATGACGGGCTTGATGCCGAGCGCCTCCATAGCCTGGTTCATGCGCTCGAAGGCGCGTCGATGGCCAATGGAAATGCCCTGGACCACGATGCGGTTGCGCATGAACGGAACGACCGGAAAGCTGATCTCCATCGCGCCGAGCACGCCGATGACGGACAGCCGGCCATCGGCGGCAAGGGCGCTGAGCGACCGGCGCGCATTGTCGCCGCCGACCATTTCCAGCACATGGTTCACGCCAAGCCCGTCCGTCATGGCGCGAGCGGCCTCGTCCCATGCCGGCTGGCTGCGGTAGTTGATCGTCTGCCACGCGCCGAGGTCCCTGGCGCGCTTCAGCTTCTCGTCGCTGCTCGACGTGACGATGGCGCGCAAGCCGAAGGCGGCGGCGAATTGCAGCGCAAACAGCGACACACCGCCCGTGCCCTGGATAAGGATGGTCTGGCCTGGCACCGGCCTTGTCGCCTCCGCCATCGCGAACCAGGCGGTCAGCGCCGCGATCGGCAGCGTTGCGGCCTCGACATCGCTCAGCGAGACCGGCGCCGGCACCGCCGCGTCCTCGCCGAAGACGACATGCTGCGACAGCATGCCTGGAAGCGAGGAGCCAAGCGTATGCTGGTGGAGCACAGCCGGCGCGTCGCCGTCCGGCCAGTCGGCGATCACCTGTCCCAGCACCCGCTGTCCGACCTTGAAGCGGCTCACCGCGCCGCCGACCGCCACGACCTCGCCCACGGCGTCCGAGGTCGGCACGAATGGGAAGGACA
The DNA here is from genome assembly GCF_003952445.1 of Mesorhizobium sp. M2A.F.Ca.ET.043.05.1.1. Classification (NCBI taxonomy): domain Bacteria; kingdom Pseudomonadati; phylum Pseudomonadota; class Alphaproteobacteria; order Hyphomicrobiales; family Phyllobacteriaceae; genus Mesorhizobium; species Mesorhizobium sp. M2A.F.Ca.ET.043.05.1.1. The sequence continues at coordinate 383,597 of NZ_CP034446.1, read as the reverse complement.
GATCGGGGATGAGCACGCCATCCACGATCATCTTGTCCTTGTAATCAGCGAGACGGCTTTCGTCCGCACCAGAAGCTCGTGCGGGCCTGGATCGGGGATCTTGCCTTCCACCGGTCGCAGATTCGAAAGGCCGAACCCGCTCATCTGCCAGGATCTGTTGCTATCGGTGCTCATGCGTCGCGCTCCTTGGTTGATGGTGCGCGAGAGATTTATGCGATCCGACTATGGAAAATAGTGCTCCGATGCGGGATATTCGGCAACAAATTGAAGAGCTAAAATCTACAATAAGGAATTCGATATGGACCCTGCCGACCTCCAGGGCGTCGTCGCATTCGTCAACACTGTCGAAGCCGGCAGCTTCACCCGTGCCGGCGAGCGGCTGGACGTGACGAAGTCGGCGATCGGCAAGTCGGTCGCGCAACTGGAGCAGCGGCTGGGTGTGCGCCTCCTCAACCGCACCACGCGCAGCCTCAGCCCGACCAGCGAAGGCATGAGCTACTACGAATCCTGTGCGCGGGCGCTTGCCGAGATCGAGGCCGGGCAAGCGTTGCTCGCCTCGCGCCGGCAGGTGCCGTCGGGCAAGCTTCGGGTCGATGTACCGCTCGCCTTCGGCCGCCGATGCGTCGCGCCGGTGCTGTTCAACATCTCCAATCGGTTCCCGGACCTGATGATCGAGATCTCCTTCAACGACCGGCGCGTCGACCTGATCGAGGAAGGCATCGACCTGGCCGTACGCATGGGCGACCTCGACGATTCTTCGTCGCTTGCGGCACGTCGCATCTATGCCCAGCGCTCGGCGATCTGCGCGTCCCCAGCCTATCTCGAGCGGCATGGCCGGCCGCAATCCATCGACGACCTCGCCCGGTACAGCGTCATCGGCTATGGGCGCGAAGGTGTCGTCCGACCCTTGGCCATCCGCGACAGCGGCGGCCGTCTCACCACCTTCGTGCCCAAGGCGCGGCTTGTGCTGGGCCACGGCGAGCCGATGCTGGACGCCGCGCTCGCCGGCTGCGGCATCGCCTTCCTGCCGACCTGGCTTGCCGGCCAGAGCCTGAAGCGCGGCGCGCTCGAAATGGTCCTGCCCGACTATCTGGTCGAGCGCATCGTCGTCCATGCCGTGTGGCCCCTCACGCGCGCGCTGACGCCGAAGCTTCGCGTGGTCATCGACGCGCTTGTCGGGCATTTCGCGGCGCTAGCTTGGGATGCCGCCTGAACATTGCGCCTGTCATCTTCCAAAAATACCGGCAGGCTATTTTCGAATGCACTGCAGCAATGCTATTGACCGCCCATGCTTTACGTTGAAATCGCCGTCGTTGCCGTCCTCATCTTGGTGAACGGCCTTTTGTCGATGTCGGAGCTTGCCATCGTCTCGTCGCGGCCCGCCCGCCTCAAGGCGATGATCGACCGCAACGTCAAGGGCGCCGGCCGCGCGCTGGCGCTGGGCTCCAATCCGGGCAAGTTCCTGTCCTCGGTGCAGATCGGCATCACCCTGGTCGGCGTCCTCTCAGGCGCCTTCTCGGGCGCGACGCTCGGCGAAAGGCTGGCGCAATATCTGGCATCGACCGGCATCCGCGAAACCATCGCCGACCCGGTGGGCGTCGGCATCGTCGTCGCTCTGATCACCTATGCCTCGCTGATCGTCGGCGAGCTGGTGCCGAAGCAGATCGCGCTCAAGGACCCGGAACGCGTCGCGGTCAGGGCCGCGCCGGCAATGACGATCCTCGCCACCGTCTCGGCGCCGCTCGTCTTCCTGCTCGACCTCTCCGGCCGCGCCGTGCTGTGGCTGCTCGGCCAGGCCGGCGAAGCGGAAGAGAAGGTCACCGACGAGGAGATCAAGATGCTGGTCGCCGAGGCCGAGCACCACGGCACCATCGAGTCCGACGAGCGCCGCATGATCGCCGGCGTCATGCGGCTCGGCGACCGCGCCGTGCGCGCCGTGATGACGCCGCGCACCGAGGTCGACTGGCTCAACCTGCAATCCGACGAGACGGTGATCCGAAAGCTTCTGATGGAAACGCAGCACTCGCGATTGCCGGTCGGCGACGGCAATGTCGACGCCATGGTCGGCGTCATCCAGACCCGCGACGTGCTGGCCGCCCTTCTGGCCGGCAGGGTGCTGGATCCGCGCCAGCATGTGCGCGACGCACCCATCGTGCACGACCAGGCCGACGCGCTCGACGTGCTGCAGAAGCTCAGGGAATCGGACGTGCCGATGGCGCTGGTCCATGACGAATACGGCCATTTCGAAGGCATCGTCACGCCGGCCGACATCCTCGAAGCGATCACCGGCGTGTTCCGCTCCGACCTCGAGGCCGGCGAGGAGGAGAACGCCGTCGAGCGCGACGACGGCTCATGGCTGCTCGCAGGCTACATGCAGGCCGACGAGATGGCCGAGGTGCTGGGCATCGACCTGCCGGAGAACCGCGATTACGAGACCGTCGCCGGCTATGTGCTGTCGCATCTCCACCATCTGCCGACGACCGGCGAGTGCGTCGACGCGCAAGGCTGGCGTTTCGAGGTGGTCGACCTCGACGGCCGCCGCATCGACAAGCTGATCGCCACTCGCCTGCCCGACGGGCATCGCCCTGTGGCGCGCTGAGCGGAACCTTAGCGTCAACTTGCGGTTTCAGGTCATGGGGACAAATCCATGGCCGAGAGCAAGCACGAACGCGACGAGCGACTGAAGGCGGAGAAGGAGTTCCGGGTCCGGTTTCTCATGAAGGAGACCGGCATCACAGAAGACCAGGCCCGCGACCTTGTCGACATGATCGGCATCGATGCCAGCTCGCTTCTTCGGGAGGCGCGGCTGCTGAAGAAAAAATAGGTGGAGTTGGGTAACGGTCACGTTTCGAGCGTAACGTTCGGCGTTCGTGCCGAACGGAGAAACGCTTGGAAGCGGCTACATGCTTTCGCCCTTATCAAGGGGGCAGCCATTTCAGCACGCGGCGTGCCGGATCCGCCGAGCTCGACATTCAGCAGTGACGGCTGGTTTGCCGCCCATAAATTCAACCTAGGCTTACTTATATATTTATACTGCTTATATTCTCACTTTCTAATGTTTCTTTTAAGTAACGGTGCTCAATAAATCAATAATCGACAATTCAACTTCGCGACAGGAATCAAACGCCAAGTTAACCTCTCGGCGATTTGGTCGGTGCGCCGTGCGGGCGATCCGGCGTGGCGGGCAACGGATTCACGGGCGGGCAGACCAATGAAGACGAGCGGCGGCGCGCTTCGGCGCATGCGGGACGGGATGCTCCTTGCGGGCGTGAGCGGTGCGGCGATTGCTTGCCTGCTCCCCAGCGCGGCCTCGGCAACGACGACCTATTACGTCAGCAACGAGACGGACCTGCGCAACGCGATCATTTCGGCCAATGCCGACAGCGACCCCATCCAGTTGATCGTCATGACGCAGAGCTTTGGTATTCTGGCTCCGGACACACTGCCGACGCCGACCAGGTCGCTGTCGATCGATACGCAGGGCTTTACCTTGTCCGGCACTCCGAGCGGCCTAAACCCGGGCAATGTCCGCTTCACTGGCGGAACCCTTGTCAGCGGCACGGTGACCCTTTCGGGCACGCTCGCCGGCGCCAACCAGACTGGCACTGCACTAGTTGGGGTCGGCTTTGTCTTCGACAGCGGGGTGACGACGGCGGGCGGCACCACCGCGCAGGTCGTCAACAACGGGTCGATAACCGGTGGCTCGGCGACGGTGTCTGGTTCCAATGGCGGCGTCGGCGTGTCGCTGACAAACGTCATTACCTTCGTCAACAACGGCGCCGTCACCGGCGGCGGCGGGATAAACGGCAACCCCATTGGAAACAACGGGGCCGGTGTTAATATCAACAATTTCGGCGCAACGCTCATCAACAATGCCAGCGGCACCGTTCAGGGCGGCAACAGCCAGGGCGGATATGCCGGCGCCGGCGTATGGGTAACCAGTAGCACCGCCAAGCCCGCGACGATCGTCAATTCCGGCACGATCCGCGGCGGCTCGGACCTGACAGGGGTTGGAGCCGGCAACTTCGCGATTCGCGCACGGGGACTGGGTATTTCGATAACCAACTCCGGCACCTTGGAAGGCGGCAACGGCGCGGCGGCGATCGGTCTCGATGGCGCCTCGACGACGACTATGTCGATCGTCAACAGCGGCACGATCCGCGCGGGCGCCGGTTCCACCACCGCCATCCAGTTCGGCACGACGGCAACGAGCACGGCGACCCTCGAGCTTCAGGCCGGCTCGCAGATCGTGGGCAATGTGATCGCCGGCACCTTAAGCACCAGCGATACTTTGCGTCTCGGCGGCGCCGGCTTCGCCATCCTCGACGGCGCGATCGGCGCCACGGGCCTGTACCAGAATTTCGACATCCTCGAAAAAACTGGAACCGGTACCTGGGCGCTGACCGCCGATAACACCGCCACGCAGGCCTGGACGATCTCGCAAGGCACGCTGCAGATCGGCAATGGCGGTACGACCGGTTCGATCCTCGGCAATGTCGCCAACAACGGCACGCTCGCCTTCGACCGCTCCGACACCTACACCTATGGCGGCGTGATCTCCGGCAGCGGCGCGGTGAACCAGATCGGCACCGGCACCACTATACTCACCGGAGCCAACACCTATACCGGCGGGACCGCGATCTTCAACGGCGTGCTTTCGGTCTCCGCTGACACAAATCTCGGTGCTGCTTCCGGCGGCCTGACCTTCAATGGCGGCACGCTGCAGACAACGTCCGGCTTCACCAGCAGCCGCAATGTCGCCCTGACCGACAACGGCACGGTCCAGGCCGATGCCGACCTTGGCCTGACGGGCGTCATCAGCGGCAGCGGCCTTCTCACCAAGACCGGCGCCGGCACGCTGACCTTGTCGGGCAACAACAGCTATACCGGCGGCACGCGAATCCTGGGCGGGACCCTCGAGGCCGAGGGCGGCAACGCGATCGGCGACCAGTCTGCGGTGATTGCCCAGGCCGGCGTGTTCCGCGTCCTCGACGACGAGACCATCGGCACGCTCTCAGGCGACGCCGGCACGGTGGAGCTTGTCGGCGACCTCACGACCAGCACGAATTTCGCCAACACGATCGCGCTGTTCTACGGCGGCATCACCGGAACTGGCGGCTTCGTCAAGAACGGCGCCTACCGCCAGGTGCTGGCCGGCAACAACAGCTATCAGGGCGCGACACAAATCCTGGGCGGCACGCTCTTTGCGGTCGGTACGGGCATCGACTCCATTCCCGACGCCTCGGCCGTGACGATGGCGGCCGGCGCCACGCTGTCGCTCGCGCGGCCCTCCATCTCCTCTGGCATCACCGGCATAAACAGCGATGACGAGACGATCGGCTCGTTGTCGGGCGCCGGCAATGTCGCTCTCGGCGACAGGAAACTGACGATCGGCAGCGATGCCAGCACCCTGTTCTCCGGCTCGATCTCGGGCGCCGGCGGCTCTCTTGCCAAGCTGGGCACAGGCACGCTCACGCTCTCGGGCACCAACACCTATACCGGCGCAACGACGGTCGATGCAGGCAGGTTGCGTGTCGATGGCTCGCTCGGAAATACAGCCGTCAGCGTCAACAGTTCCGGCACCCTGGCGGGCGTGGGAACGATCGCGGGGCCGGTGACGGTGGATGGCACAATCGCGCCGGGCGACAGCCCCGGCACGCTCACGGTCGGTTCGCTGACGCTCAACGCAGGTGCGAATCTCGACTACGAGCTCGGCACTCCCGGGACAGTCGGCAGCGGCGTCAACGACCTGATCGTGGTCAACGGTGATCTCACCCTCGACGGCACGCTGAACATCACCGATGTCGGCGGCTTCGGTCCCGGCGTCTACCGGCTCATGAACTACGGCGGTGCGTTGACGGACAACGGACTTGAGTTCGGGACCACGCCCGTCTCCGCGAGCGATCTCTTCATCCAGACCGCCATCAACGGACAGGTCAATCTGATCTCCAGCGCCGGCGTGACGCTGGGCTTCTGGGATGGCGGCAATACGGGGCTGCATGATAACGGCGTGATCGACGGCGGTGACGGCGTGTGGGATGCGACGAACCGCAACTGGACGGAAGCCGACGGCGCGATCAACGGCAAGTGGGGCCAGGATTTCGCGGTGTTCGCCGGTCAGGCCGGCACCGTCACGGTGGATGATTCCGCCGGCACGGTCGGCTTCACCGGCATGCAGTTCATGACCAACGGCTATGTGATCGACGGCGACACGCTCACCACCAACACCGCCGCCACGACGATCAGGACCGACGCCGGCGTGACGGCGACCGTCGCCGCTGAGATCGCCGGAACCGGCGGCGTGGTGAAGACCGATACCGGCACGCTCGTGCTTTCCGGCACGAACACCTACAGCGGCGGCACGACGATCTCGACCGGCACGCTGATCGGCCAGGCAACGAGCTTCGGCACCGGCGACATCCTTGACAACGCGGCTTTGGTTTTCGACCAGCCGGCCGATGCCACCTTCTCCGCCATCATCTCCGGCACCGGCACGCTGGCCAAGTTGGGGAGCGGCAATCTCAACCTCACCGGCACCAACACGCTGAGCGGCGCCACGACGATCGGGGCCGGCAAGCTCTCGGTCAACGGCTCCCTCGCCAACTCCGCGGTGACCGTTCTGAGTGGCGGCGCGCTCGGCGGCAACGGCACGGTGGGGTCGACGACGCTGCAGACCGGCGGCATCATCGCGCCCGGCAACTCGATCGGCCAATTGACCGTCCAGGGCAATTTCACCGGCGCCGGCGGCACGGTCGAGATCGAAGCGATGCTCGACGGCGACGCCTCTTCCACCGACAAGCTCATCATCACCGGCGACACCTCGGGCACCGCCAACATCAAGGTGATCGGCCTTGGCGGTGCCGGCGCGCAGACCGTCGACGGCATCAAGATCATCGATGTCGGCGGCGCCTCGGCCGGCACCTTCAACCTGCAGGGCGACTATGTCTTCCAGGGCGACCAGGCTGTGGTCGCCGGCGCCTATGCCTACCGGCTCTACCAGAACGGCGTCAGCACGCCGGCCGACGGCGACTGGTATCTGCGCTCGGCGCTGATCAATCCCGTCGATCCGGGCGGCCCGACCTCGCCGCTCTATTCACCCGCCGTGCCGGTCTACGAGGCCTATGCCGGCGTGCTGCAGAGCTTCACCCAGCTCGGCACGCTGCAGCAGCGCATCGGCAACCGCTCATGGACTGTCGCCGACCAGTCGGCGACAGGCAGCGCCAGCCAAGGCGGCAACCCGATCTGGGGGCGCATCGAGGCCTCGCACAGCGAGTTCGAGCCGGGCACGAGCACCACCGGCACCGACTATGACGCCGACCTCTGGCGGCTGCAGGCCGGCCTCGACCTGCTGCTCTCCGAAACCGCCTCCGGCATGCTGGTCGGCGGTCTCACCGTCCACTACGGCACCGTGAAATCGGACGTCTCCTCGTCCTTCGGCACCGGCTCTATCGACGCCACCGGCTACGGCTTCGGCGGCACGCTGACCTGGTACGGCAAGAACGGTTTCTATGTCGACACCCAGGCCGAGCTCACCTGGTTCGACAGCGATCTGTCCTCCGCGACGCTCGGCAAGAAGCTCGCCGACGGCAACAACGGCTTCGGCTACGGCCTCGGCATCGAGGCCGGACAGAAGATCGCGCTCGCGGGCAACTGGTCGCTGACGCCGCAGGCGCAGCTCTCCTACGCCTCGGTCGACTTCGACACCTTCACCGATCCTTACGGCGCGCTGGTCTCCAACGGCAGCAGCGACAGCCTGACCGGCCGCCTCGGCCTCTCCGCCGACTACGAAAGCGAATGGAAGGGCAGCGCGGGCCAGACCAGCCGCTCGCATGTCTACGGCATCGCCAATCTCTATTACGACTTCCTCGACGGCACCGATGTCGATGTCTCCGGCACCGGGCTGACCAGCAAGCCGCAGCAGCTTTGGGGTGGCCTCGGCGTCGGCGGCTCGCTGAGCTGGGCCGACGACCGCTATTCCGTCCATGGGGAGCTGCTCGCGCGCTCCAGCCTGGAGGATTTCGGCGACAGTCATGCGTTCGGCGGCTCCGTCGGCTTCAGCGTGAAGTGGTAGGCTGGCGACGATAGGTCGAAAAAGGCAACCAGCGGTCGCTGGAAATTCTCCGACGCATATAGGAATTTAATCCTTGGTGGGGCGATTCTCGCAGGAGGTCGCGGTGGTTCGTCGCAACAAGGCAAAGCAATTGTCGGAGTCGGAGCTTCAGCGGTTCCTGATGGCGGCGGGAGAGCTGCATCGCAGTATCGTGGCCCCGTTGATATCGACGCAATGCGATCACTACCGTTCCATGCAAATCCTGCACGAGGCGTTGCTGAAAGCGGTGAAGGACATCACCGGCAAGGACGCTGCTTTTATCCGCTGGTTTGGGGCGGGTTCGCGGTAAACTGCGTTGCCCGCGGCACTTGCGCGCCCCTCAATGCGCGTCCGGCGGCGGCGCCTTCGGCGTCACGTTGCGCAGGAACGGCACCAGCGCGGTGGCGATGACGAACGCCACCATGATGACCAGGAACGCGTCGGCATAGGCCATGGTTGAAGCCTCGCGATAGGTGAGCTGCCAGAGCTGCTTCAGCGCGGCGGCATGGCCCTCGTCGACGGCGCCGGGCAAATGGCCGTAGCGCTGCGCGACGTTGTCGACCAAGCGCATGGCCGCCTCGTTCTGCGGCGTCAGATGCGAAGCGATTGCCAGGAAATGGAAATTGGTGCGGTTGTTGAGGATCGCGCCGCAAATGGCGATGCCGACCGCGCCGCCGAGATTGCGCATGGTGTTGAACAGGCCGCTGGCATATTTCAGCCGTTCCGGCGGCAGGCTGCCCAGCCCGAGATTGACGCTGGGCGCCACGGCGAAGACCTGCGGGAAACCGCGAAAGATCTGCGGCAGGAGGAGCTCGGCCGAGCCCCACTGGCTGGTGATGGCGGAAAAACTCCACATCGAGGCGCCAAAGGAGGCCAGGCCGAACATCATCAGCCAGCGCGTGTCGAAGCGCTTGGCGAGGAAGATGTAGACCGGAACGCCGACCAACGAGGCGACGCCGGTGGAAAACACCGCTAGCCCCGTTTCAAGCGCGTTGTAGCCGCGCACATAGCCGAGGAACAGCGGCGTCAGATAGATCGTGGCGAAGATGCCGATGCCGGTGATGAAGGAGAGAAAGCAGCCGATGGCGAAATTGCGGTTGCCGAAGGCGCGGAAGTCGACCACCGGCTGCGCATAGGTCAGGCTGCGGACGACGAACAGGACGAGCGTCACCACGGCGACAACTGCGCCGTTGCGGATCGTGGCGTCATCGAACCAGTTCCAGCGCGAGCCTTCCTCCAGCACATATTCGGCCGTGCCGAGACTGACCGCCATCAGCGCCATGCCGATATAGTCCGCGCCCTTCAGCAACGACAGATCGCCCTTGTCGATCTTGACCAGCAGCGCGACGAGCACGGTGATGACCGCCCCGGGGATGACATTGACGTAGAACAGCCAGTGCCAGTTCAACGTATCGGTGATCCAGCCGCCGATGACCGGCCCAAGCGTCGGCGCGATCGAGGCGATGCTGCCGACGACGGCGGCGGCATAGACGCGCCTTGGGCCCTGGAAATAATGGAAGGACGAGGTGAACACCGTCGGGATCATCGAGGCGCCGAGCAGCCCTTGCAGCGCCCGGAACACGATCATGCTTTCGATGTTCCAGGCAAAGCCGCACAGCATGCTGGCCAAGGTGAAACCGGCGGCCGAGATGGTGAAAAGCCAGCGCGTTGAAAACACCCGCGTCAGCCAGCCCGACAGCGGGATGACGATGATCTCCGCCACCAGATAGGAGGTCTGCACCCAGCCGATCTGGTCCTGCGCGGCCGACAGGCCGCCACCGATATCCTGCAGCGACGAGGCGACGATCTGGATGTCGAGCAGCGCGATGAACATACCCACGCACATCACCATGAACGGCAGGATGCTGGCGAGGAAGGATTGCGGGGCGGCCGGCGCTGACATGGCGCCCTCAGCGCGATCCGGTATCGACGGTGACGACAGTGGACAGGCCGGGCCGCAGCGCCACCTTGCCCGACTGGTCGGCGTCGATCGCGATCCTCACCGGCACCCGCTGCACGATCTTGGTGAAATTGCCGGTCGCGTTCTGCGGCGGGATGACGCTGAAGATCGCCCCCGTGGCCGGCCCCAGGCTGGTGACATGGCCCTTGAGCGGCTGGTCGGGGGCGATATCGGCATAGACGGTCGCGGCCTGGCCGTCGGCCATGGCGCGTAGCTGGTCTTCCTTGAAATTGGCGTCGACCCACAGGCCCGAAACAGGCACGATGGTCAGCAGATAGCTGCCCGGCGAGACATAGGTGCCGACCTGCGCCAGCCGGTTGCCGACGATGCCGTCGATCGGCGAGCGGATTTCGGTGAAGCCGAGGTCGAGCTCAGCCGTGTCGAGATCCGCCTTGGCGGCCGCGACTTCCGCCGTCGCTTCCGAAATCTGGGTGTTGAGGACGTCGAGCTGTTGCCTCGACGCCGCAAGCGCCGCCCGCGCGGCGGCGACGGAGGCCTGCGCCTGGCCGTCGGCCGCGGCGCTCTTTTGCGCATCCTGCTGCGAGCCGGTCCTGGCGCTGGCAAGCACCGCGTAGCGCTTGGCGTCCTGCGCGGTGAAGAGAGCGGCGGCGCTCTTCGCCTCGAGATCGGCGCTGGCCTGCTCGATCAGCGAGTTCTGCAGCGAGATCTGGGCACGCAGATTGTCGAGCGCCGACTGCTTCTGCTGCACCGATGCCTGCGCGCGTTCCAGCGCTGCCTTGAACGGTCTGTCGTCGATGCGGATGACGGGCTGGCCGGCGCTGACATGCTGATTGTCCTCGACGAGCACCTGGTCGATATGGCCGGCGACGCGCGGCGCCAGCGGCGTGACATTGCCGCCGACATAGGCGTCGTCGGTCGTCACCATGAAGCGGTTGGCCTGCCACCACTCGGCGCCATACCAACCAGCGGCAGCGATGGCGATCAGGGCTGCGCCGAGCAGCAACGGCTTGCGCCGCTTCCTCGCCGGCTTCGGAGCTTCAACGACGGAGGCCCGCAACTCGGCCGGGGAAAGAGCCTTGTTCATCTGCTTCGCGCCTCTTCTTGGCCGCCATTCTCGATCAGCGGCAAGCCCGGCCCTTCGCTGCTGAAGCGGTAGCGTTTCCGCATACGATCGCTGGCCGTCGGTCCGGTCGCCAGGGCGAAGCCTCCGCTGTCGAGTTGCCTGCCGGTCTCCTTGTCGACCAGGACGGGATCGGCCCAGCGCCCGTCCGCCGTGTCCACCACGACGAGGCTCGGGCCCTCGGGCGCCAGATGCCGGTTGCCCCAGGCAAGCAGCGTAAGCAGCACCGGCCGGAAATCGCGGCCCTTGGCCGTCAGCACATATTCATGGCGCAGCGGCCGCTCGCAGTAGGCGCGCTTCTCGAACAGCCCGCGCTCGACCAGGCTGTTCAGCCGCCGCGTCAGGATGTTGGGCGCGATATCCAAGCTCTTCTGGAACTGGTCGAAGCGCGTCAGGCCCTGGAATGCGTCGCGCAGCAAAAGGATGCTCCACCACTCGCCGACCTCGTCAAGACTGCGCGCGATCGGGCATGGGCGCGTTTCGAAGCTCGTCCTGGCAACCATTCTCGTGACTTACTTTCAATATGCAAGTCACAAATAGCCTGGTTAATTGCATAATGCAAGTCGCTTTGCGGCACGACTTTTGGAATCGACCGACACGAAGTTGTGCGCGGCCCTAGTGGCACTGCACAGGGATTTTGAAAGGTTGCCGTTTGTCTTGGCGCAAGATTTTCCGTTCATTTGCGTGAAATCAACGCAAACGCCGGGGATTGGTTGAAGCCGCCCCAACCTCGTCATTCTATGGCGGAGCAAGGAGCGAAGCGACGCGGCGCAGACCATAGAATCCTGTGTGTTGGTTCTGGTGTATGGTTCGAAGTGGGAAGGAGACCGAGTGGATCCTGGTCGTCCTTTCGGACAGGCCGTGGCATGGCCCGGTCCCTTCCCACCGGTGAACCATCAACCTGAACAGTTGCACGGGGCTGTTACAAGCAGACCTCGCACCACAGGAAGAGGCGTGGACATGATAGCCCAGAACTATGTCGGCTGCGACATCTCCAAGCAGTGGCTCGACTTTTTTGATGAGACAAGCGGCCGTCTTCGGCGCATCGACAACCAGGCCGATGCGATCGCGGCTTATGTGGCGGGTCTTGATCCCAGTCGGGACTTCGTCGTCATGGAGGCGACAGGCGTGCATGACCGGCTGCTGCGTCATGCGCTGGCCAAGGCCGGCGTGCCGTTCTCGCGGCACAACCCGGCACACACCCACCACTATTCGAAGTCGACGCGCCGGCGCGCCAAGACCGATCCTCTCGATGCCAGGATGCTGAGCGACTATGGCCGTCGCTATAACCCTGAAGCCGAGCCGGCGCCGCGCGAAGAAGTCGAGCGGCTTCAATCGCTTGCCGGCCACCGCGACCACCTGGTCGAGATGCGGGCAGCGCTGAAGAAGCACCTCGCCGAGGCCTTCGATGAGATCGTCATTGCCGATCTGGAAGAGACGATCTCCTTCCTTGACACGCGCATCAAGGCGTTCGAGAGCCAGATTGCCGAAGTCATTCGTCAAAACCAGGACACCGCTCGCGACCATGCGCTGATGGTCTCCGTGCCCGGTGTCTCCAAGGTCGGCGCGCTCTCGCTGCTGGCGCTCCTGCCCGAGCTCGGCCAGCGCTCACCCAAGGCGATCGCGGCACTGGCCGGCCTTGCCCCGTTCGACAACAAGAGCGGCAAGCTCAACCGCAGGAGCCATATCCAGGGCGGGCGATCACGCGTGCGCCGCGCCCTCTATATGGCTGCCCTCACCGCCATCAGAACCTGTGAGCGCTTCAAGACCTTCTACACCGCACTTGCTGCCCGCTCAGGCTCCAAGAAACTGGCTATCATCGCCGTCGCAAGGAAGCTCTTGGTCGTCCTCAATGCCATCATGCGCGACAAAATCGCCTTCGCATGAACACAGTTGCCATGCCGTGACTTGGAAGCGTTACCGCGGTGCAGAATTTTGCTCCGTTGCACGCCGTGGCGAAGGTAACGGCATGGATTCCAGGGTCTTCGCGACGGAGCTTCGCTCCTGCTCCGCCCTGGAATGACGATCGCGATGGGGCGTTGCGGCCAATCTCCAACGCATGCCACCTGCCAACGCAAACAGAGCCGACCGGTCAAAATCCCTGTGCAGTGCCACTAGTATCTGCTGGCTGTTTGGCTATTCTCGGACGAAGGTGTCGAGGCTGGTGCCTAAGGCACGCCAGGTTCCGACCTGCTTGCGGGAAGCGATTTCGCCCTCCTTGCCGGTGATGGTGCTGCCCGCCACCGTCAGCCACATCGTCTCCAGCTTGCCGTCCCGCAATATGCCGGTGTAGCTCACCGCGGCGGGGCCGGCCGTACCCTCGCCGGCGGCCGTCACTCCAATGACGTCGCCGTGCGCGATGCCGAATATCGGCACGGTCTGTCCATAGAAGCTGCTGTCTTCGAGCGCCGTGCGGAACGTGCCTTCGATCCGGCCGCCGTCCTCGCGGGTGATATCGAGGACGGACCCATACTGATTGCGCCATCTGCCAAGCCAAGGCATTCCGCTCCTCCACGACCGTCTTCGTCTTTCAGCGGATTCGGTCCTGCATCTAAAGCACCGCTCCGAGCGGTCAAGGACCGCCAAACGTCGCCGGGCCGAACGCAGGACAGTGCGCCGGCTTATGGGATCAAGCTGGGTCCAGGGAACATCGGTGGTTTTCAGTCCACCGCACATTGAAAAGGGCGACGCAAGCGCCGCCCTTCGGGAGGATGATTTTTCGCAGGCGCTTTAAGCGGCCTGGGCTTCGCCGGCGATCGCGTCGGCGGCGCGGGCCGCCTTGAGCACCTTCGCCCACCAGGCGACGTCGTTGACCAGCGCCACGGCGGCCTGGTTCAGGTGCTCGAGATCCTCGAGCTTCTTCTCGCCCTGGCGCAACGCAAGGAAATCGCCCCAGGCGATATGGACGGCCGACTTGACCGGCGCCATCTGCAGCTCGACGGCGATGAGGCGGAGCTGTTCGACCGCGCGTGCGCCGCCGACCGAGCCATAGCCGACGAAGCCGGCCGGCTTCTTGTTCCATTCATTGGCGGCGTAGTCGATGGCGTTCTTCAAGACACCGGTCGGCGCGTGATTGTATTCGGCGGCGGTGAAGATGAAGCCGTCGAACTCGGCGACCTTCTTCTGCCAACGCTGCGCCACTTCGTTCTGCGACGGCGCCCAGGCGGAGGATGCGACCTCGTCGAAGAAGGGCAGCGGCCAGTCGCGCAGATCGACGATCTCGACGTCGATGTCGGCATGGGCCTTGGCGATCTTGGCGATCCACTGCGTCGGCACGTCGGCGAAGCGGGCGGCGCGCGTCGAACCGACGACGATGGCGATTTTGGGCTTGGACATAAGGGGCTCTCCTTGCGGGAATTTTTGGTATCGTTTGGATACCGGCGCTATATGTGATACTGACAAACGAGCGCGCAAGGGGGCACGTTTATGTTACTGAGGCACCCGCATATCACCGAAGACTGCCGTGCCGTGTCGGAAATCCTGCAGCGGGTCGGCGACAAATGGACCGTGCTCGTGGTCGGCAAGCTGGGTGACGGCGCGATGCGCTTCAACGAATTGCGCGCCGCCGTCGGTGGCATTTCGCAAAAAATGCTGACCACCACCTTGCGTGGACTGGAACGCGATGGGTTCGTGACGCGAAAAGTGTTTCCGACCATTCCGCCACGCGTCGATTACGAGCTGACCGAGCTCGGTCATGAGCTGCTCGTGCCGGTCGGCGCGCTTGGCGAATGGGCCCGGAAGAACACAAATCGGGTTCGCGAGGCGCGGGCGAGATTCGACAGCCAGCAGGCTTGAACCCCTTGTGGTTCAAAGGTTTCTGAACCATTGGATGAACCGTTGCGGCTCGGCGCCGGACCTATCGTCCCTTCCGGCTTTGATCGGATTAGCTTCGGCTCCGCAGCCAGCCTCGCAGGTGTGTCCGCGCAGCCCTCTCGACAAGGATGACTGTCTTTAGCCGGCCACCGATCAGGCGCTTGCAGCGGTAGTGTTGCAGCACGCCGTCGAGCAGGTCTCCTGCTGCGCGGCCTTCTTGTCGATCGCCTTCGGGTCCCTCACGCAGGCGACGCGTGGAAGGTCTTTGCTGACCTCAACATAGGCCGTTATTCCAAGCAGGCAGATCAGCGCAATAAGGGCTGCCACAAGCCAGCCGTTCAGCATGTGTTGACGCATTGTTTTCCCCCTCGCGACCACAAACTGGGGCGCGAAGGCAACCATTGGATGTCGCGAAGCGCATCTGCCGCGCGGGCGTTGTTACAAAACGGCAAGCTCGCGGAGAATCGGAGCCTGTCAGCTCTCGGCCGGAACCGGCTTCGGCTTGCCTTCGCCGTCGAGCGCCACCATGACGAAATCGGCATGGGTGACCTTCTCCATCAGGTCGGAAAGGTAGCGCTGCGCCCAGGCCTCGACCTTGAGCACCATCGAGGTGCGGCCGACGCGCTCGACATGGGTGTAGATGCAAAGCGTGTCGCCGATCTTCATCGGCTTGGCAAAGGACATCTCCTTGACCGCTGCGGTGACCACGCGCCCCTTGGCGCGCTCGGCGGCGCGGATGCCGCAGGCAAGGTCCATCTGCGCCATCACCCAGCCGCCGAAGATGTCGCCAGCCGCATTGGCGTCCGACGGCATGGCGAGCGTGCGCAGCGTGAGGTCGCCAAGCGGTTTTCCGTCCGCGTAATGCACCATAGGAAAGTCCTTCAGCCGCTGCTTTCCCGAACCCGTACCAATGCGATTGCGATGTCGCAAGCTCTGCTGAAAGCGAAAACTGCGCCGCCGGAGCAGTCGCTTTTTTCACAAGCCATGCCGGAAGCCACGGCGACGCCGCGAGCCGGCAATGTCTAGGCTAGGCCGCGAATTTCGGAGCGCGCCCGCCTATCATGCAGACTTATGATTTCATCATCGTCGGCTCCGGCTCGGCCGGTTCGGTCGTGGCCGACAAATTGTCGGCTTCGGGCCGCTTCTCGGTGCTGGTGCTGGAGGCCGGCGGGACCGACCGGCGCTTCTACGTCCAGATGCCGCTCGGCTACGGCAAGACCTTCTTCGACCCGGCCGTCAACTGGAACTACAAGGCCGAGCCGGACCCAGGTCTCGCCGGCAATGCGGACCACTGGCCGCGCGGCAAGCTGCTCGGCGGCTCGAGCTCGATCAACGCCATGGTCTTCATCCGCGGCGCGCGCGAGGATTTCGACGCCTGGGCCGCCGCCGGCAATCCGGGCTGGGGCTATGACGATCTGCTGCCCTCCTTCAAGGCAATGGAGGACAATGCGGCCGGCGCCGACCAATGGCGCGGCGTCGGCGGACCGCTGCACATCACCGATTGTTCGCGCGCGGTGCACCCGCTGACCAAGCGCTATCTTGCCGCCGCCGAGCAGGCCGGGCTGCCGCTCAATCCGGACTTCAACGGCGCCTCCCAGGAAGGCGTCGGCGTCTACCAGATCACGACCAGGAACGGCCGCCGCATGTCGGCCGCCCGCGCCTTCCTGCGGCCGGCGATGAAACGCCCCAACGTTCGCGTCGAGACAAACGCGCTGGCGACAAGAATCCTGTTCGAGGGCAAGCGCGCCGTCGGCGTCGAATATGAGCAGAACGGCGAGACCAAAACCGTCCGCGCTGGCCGCGAGGTGATCCTCTCGGGCGGCTCGATCAACTCGCCGCAGCTGCTGCAGCTGTCCGGCGTCGGCCCCGCGGCGCTGCTTGGCAATCTCGGCATTTCGGTGGTCCACGCCAACGACAATGTCGGCGCCAATCTGCAGGACCATGTCGGCATCAACTACACGTTCAAAGGCAAGCTGCCGACGCTCAACCAGATCCTGCGCCCATGGTGGGGCAAGCTGCTGGTCGGCATGCAATACATCCTCTTGCGCTCCGGACCGCTGTCGCTGTCGATGAACAATGCCGGCGGCTTCTTCCGCACCGATCCGTCGATGGCGCGGCCGAACATGCAGCTTTATTTCCAAGCCTTCTCGACCGTCATTCCGAAGAGCGGCGAGCGCCCGATCCTGACGCCCGACCCCTGGCCGGGCTTCTCGATCGGCCTGTCCAACTGCCGGCCATCGAGCCGCGGCGAGATCATGATCCGCTCGAGCAATCCGCGCGACTACCCGAGGATCACGGCCAACGCCTATTCGACCAATGCCGATGTCGACGAGATGCTGGCCGCGGTGAAGTTCGTGCGCAGGATCGCCGCGATGCCGGCCATGGCCGAGGTCATCGAGGAAGAGGTGCTGCCCGGCCCGTCGATAAAGTCGGACGCCGACCTGATCCAGGATTTCAGGAAGCGCTCGGGCACGGTCTATCACCCAGTCTCAACCTGCCGCATGGGGCCGGATGCATCACGCGCCGTCGTCGATCCGCGACTCAAGATGCATGGGCTCGAGGGCTTGCGCGTCATCGACGCTTCGATTTTCCCCGACAACATCACGGGCAATACCAACGCCGCCTCGATCCTGACAGGATGGAAAGGCGCCGACCTGGTTCTGGAGGATCAGAAATGAAAATCACCGACGTGAGGACCTGGGTTGTCGGCAACCCGCCACCCGGCATCGGCGGCAAGTATTTCATCTTCGTCAAGCTCACCACCGACGGCGGCGTCGTCGGCTATGGCGAAGCCTACAACGCCACCTTCTCGGCCCATGTCACCGCCAGGATGATCGAGGACATGGCCGAACGCTACCTCGTCGGCCGCGACCCGCACGATCTCGAAAATCTGTTCCGCCGCGTCTATTCGTCCGGCTTCACCCAGCGCCCGGACGTCTCCGGCATGGGCTGCTTCTCGGCGCTCGAAATGGCCTGCTGGGATATCATCGGCAAGGAGGCGGACAAGCCGGTCTACAAGCTGCTTGGCGGCCAGGTGCATGAGACGCTGCGCTCCTACACCTATCTCTATCCGCACAGCGGCAGCGTTCACTCGGAAGATGCGCGCGGCCAGAACGTCTACAACGACCCCGACCTGGCTGCCGCCTGCGCGCTCGAATATGTCGAACAGGGCTTCAACGCCGTGAAGCTCGACCCGGCTGGGCCCTACACCGCCTATGACGGCCACCAGCCGCGCCTCATCGACATCGACCTCTCGGCGCGCATGATCAAGGCGATCCGCGAAGCCGTCGGTAACAGGGCCGACATCCTGTTCGGCACGCACGGCCAGTTCACCGCTTCGGGCGCGCTGCGCCTCGCCCGCGCCATCGAGCCTTACGATCCGCTGTGGTTCGAGGAGCCGGTGCCGCCGGATATGCCCGAGGTGATGGCGCAGGTCGCCCGCGGCACCTCGATTCCGATCGCCACGGGCGAGCGGCTGACGACGAAATTCGAGTTCGCCCGCGTCATCGAAAATCGCGCCGCGACCATCCTGCAGCCCGACCTCGGCCGCTCCGGCGGCATCCTCGAAACCAAGAAGATCGCCGCCATGGCCGAGGCCTATCACATCCAGGTGGCGCCGCACTGCTATTGTGGCCCGATCGTCGGCGCCGCCAACATCCAGCTCGCGGTGACGCTGCCCAACTTCCTCATCCTGGAATCGCTGAAACAGTGGGACGGTTTTCACGCCACCCTGCTCAAGAAAAAGATCGAGTGGCAGGACGGCAATGTCATCCCGCCGAAGGAGCCCGGCCTCGGCGTCGAACTCAACGAGGAAGTCTGCGACGCGCATCCCTATAGCGGCAAGGACCTGCATTTGCAGATGATGCAGACGCCGTTGATGCCGTGACCCTCGCTTACGCCTTCATTGGCCTTGGCCATCTCGGCGGCAACCTTGCCGCCAGCCTGTTGCGCCACGGCTTTGCCGTCACCGTCGTCGATCGCGACCCGGCGGCGATCGAGCGCCTCGTCGCGCTCGGCGCCACGGCGGCGGCGAGCCCCGCCGAGGCCGCCGCCCGCGCCGGCAATGCGATCACCTGCCTGCCCTCGCCCAAGGTCAGCGAAGCGGTGCTCGCCGGCCCGGACGGATTGCTTAAGGGCCTGCCTAAGGATGGCACCTGGATCGAGATGTCGACCAACGGCCGCGATGAGATCTTGCGGCTCGCCGCGCTTGCTTCGGCAAAGGGCATCGAGACGCTGGAATGTCCGGTCACCGGCGGCGTGCATCTGGCCGCTGTGGGCAAGATCACCGCGCTCGTCGGCGGTGACGCAGCGCTCTACGAACGCCACCGGCCGGCCATCGAGGCGATGTGCGCAAGATCCTTCCTGATGGGACCGGTGGGCTCGGCGGCGGTGATCAAGGTCATCACCAACATGCTGGCCTTCATCCATCTGGTCGCCGCCGGCGAGGCGCTAATGCTGGCCAAGCAGGGCGGGCTAGACCTCGCCCAAGCGTATCATGCCATCGTCGCCTCTTCCGGCAACAGCTTCGTCCACGAGACCGAAAGCCAACTGGTGCTCAACGGCTCCTACGATATCGGCTTCACCATGGACCTGGCGCTGAAGGACCTCGGCTTCGCGCTGGCCATGGGCCGGGATTTCGGCGCGCCGCTCGATCTGGCAACACGCGTCAACGCGATCTTCGAGGAAGGCAAGCGTGCCTATGGCGGCGACGCCTGGTCGACCCAGATCGTCAAGCTGCTCGAGGATGCGGTCGGCACGGAGCTTCGCGCGCCAGGCTTCCCGGCCAAGCTCGAACTGTAATCCGGCAATAATTTAGCCAGCTATTTCAATCACCTGACCACTTCGGCCGAATCAAACCCTCAGCCAGTTGATTCAACCTCTCAAGGTCAGCGCGCCGGCCAGGATCTCGAACGTTGCCGGAATCCGCCCGGGCGACTCGCCGTCTATATCAACCAGCGCGCCATTCTTCTCGGCATCACCCAGCGGCTCGACCAGCACCTTGCGGCCGCGCAGGATCGTGATCGCCGGATGGTTACGGTGCCGCCCGCCATAGAGCAGGCGGATGTCTCTTATCAGGCCGAGCTTGCCGGCTGCGCGCAGGATGACGATGTCGAACAGGCCGTCCGCTAGCTCGGCGTCCGGCGCGATCATCATGCCGCCGCCGAAGAATTTGCCGTTGGCAACCGCCACCAGCGCCATACGCGCCTCGACCGGCTCGCCGTCGTCGATGGTGATCCGGACGTCCTGGAAGCGGTAGCGGACGAACTCCAGCACCGTGCGCCAGAAGAACAGCGCCTTGGCCGAGACCCTGCCCTTGCGCTTGTCGGCATTGACGGCGCGATCCGTCGCGCCGGACAGGCCGAGGCTGGCGATGTTGATGAAGTGGCGGCTGGCCAGCTTGCCATGATCGTCGATGTAGCAGACCCGCCCGGCGTCGACTTTTCGCGCCTTGGTATCGGCGATCCGTTTCAGCGTGGCATCGATGCCGCGCGGCAGGCCAAGCCCGCGCGCGAAGTCTATGCCTGTGCCGCAGGGCAAAAGTCCAAGCGCGCTTTCATGACCTGTCTCGGATTGCACCTGCAGCAGCCCGTCGGCCACCTCGCTGGCGGTGCCGTCGCCGCCGGCCGCGATCACCAGGTCGCATCCGCCGGCGGCAAGGTCGATCGCCAGCCGCTCGGCGTCGCCGGCGGCTTGCGTCTCGCGCAGGTCGAAATCGCCGAAATTCGTCTTGAGCGAGGCTGCCACCTCCGCCCAGTGCCGCTTGAGCCTGCCGCCTCCGGCAATCGGATTGAGAACCACCCCAACTTTCAATCCGACCTCCCCCGAGGCACATCGCGCGAAATGCGCGGCGGAGTCCGCGCTGGCGCCGAAGTCTTTTGCCGACCCAAACTCTTTTGCCGACATTCAAACGCGGACCGGGCGGCGCGACAAGGCTCCAACATCGAAGGTCGCTAAAAAAGCGGGGGAGGCTGTCTAGGGGGTTCGGCCGCCGAATTCCGAGGCTTTTGCCCTCGGTCCCCGATAATCCCGCTATCCACAGGCGAGTGGGCATTCCGCAAACCGCTTACCCGGCGTACATTCAACCCATCTCAGGCGGCCACTGAACGCCCCAGCCGAAAGGCAAAAGCGCAAGGCGGATTTCCTGAGGCCCGTACGGCCCAGAACGAGAGCAGGTTCGCCTGTTGGAGGGACGGATGCCGAGACCTACGGGTGCCGCGGAAAGCGTGCCAACGCCGACGGCGGACCGATGCTGCCATGAAGGCCGGGAAAAACCTTCGATGGCACGCTGGGCGAAGCCCGCAAGGGTGGAGATCGGCGTGGTCTGGAACGGGCGCTGCCTTCGGGCGGCGACTGGCAGGACCGTCAAAATCAAGGCCGGCCTGGCGCGACGACTTTACGGAAGTTGCTGCCTCAACCGGTTCCTGATCTGACAGGGAGGCGCTGGGAGAAATCCCAGCGCCGACTGTCTTTTTGGGCTAGCCAAGTCTGCCTGAGGCATTTTGGTCACAGTCGCCGCGTGAGCAATCTTCGGAAACCTCCCGTCATCCACATTTCACAATCGCGGCCAAATCCCGCCTTGTTCGGCATGGATTGATGCAAGTGGGGAATGGGAGCGATTTCGAAGGGACAAGACCGTGATCAAGACCGCCCTTGTCGCCATGACCATTGTCGGCTGCGACTGCGACGCGAAGCTCTGCGAATATATCGGCGAGACGCCGGCCAAATGGGCGACGATCGCCGACTGCGAAGCGGCGATGAAGAGCCAGATGCTGCACCAGCGCAATTTCAACTATCCGCTGGTTTCGGGCATCTGCCGCGTCAAGGGCTCGGCCTCTTCCTCCGAGCTTGCCGCGAAAGCCTCCAGGCCGGATCTGAAGCCCAGGAACCGCGTGGTCGAAACCATCGCCCCGCTGCCGACCGAGCTCGACCACCGCCCAAGCGTTCCAGTGGGCGGAACCGTGACGGCCAGCGAAACGGAAGCCGCGAAGCCTGTCGCCTTCGATGGGTCGGTCGATGGCGGCCGCGCCGTGCTTTACCGCACCAAGGCCGGCTATGCCGTGGTCAAGACCGATCTCAGCCGCGCCGCCGGCGCGACGGTGGACGCGGCGAAGCGCTCGGCAAGCTGGTTGGCCGGATTGACTGGGCTGTAAGCCCATCCAATTCAGGTCAGGCCGGCCTCACCTGAATATCGGCACGCCTTACAGCTTGACCTTGAGAGTGTCCCAGAACTTGTCGATCAAAGGCTGTTCGGTCGCATTGTCCTGGTCGCCGATGCGCGTGATGAAGAGCAGCCCCCGACCGGCTGTGCCGAAGCCGACGATCTCGAAATCCGCCCTGTCGGTGCGCGTCTTGACGGTGGCCTTGAGGCCGGTCAGCTCCTTGCCGTCGGCGAGCTTGCGGGTCGTCGGCTGCTGTGTCAGCTGCCCGCCTGCCTGGACCGTTTCCCTGGTCATCTCCTGCAGCATCAGCTGGTTGAGGGAGACCGGGTTCATCTCGTCGTATTTCTGCACCACGACGAGGGTGCCGAGCGCCGATGCCATCAGATACTGGGCGATGCCGTCGCCGAGATCGGTCTTCGTGACCGAATAATTGCTTGGATGGACGAAGGAGAAGGTGCCGCCGGAAAAGGTGGCGAAGTCATTGTGCTCGAGCCTCACCTTGCTCGTCTTGCCGCTGGGGAGCTTCACATCGATATCCTCGCCCGGATCGATGTCGACGGTCACGCCATCGATGGTCAGCTTGAAGGCCTTCGGGTCTTCGGCACGGACAGCCCCGGCGCAAAGCATGATCGCGCCGAACGCCGCAGCCGCAATTCTCAGTCGCATGTCCTGTCCTCTCCGCGCAATTTCGACGTAGCGCTTATCATTTTTTGAAGACGGTTGACGTTGTCACTCTGCAACACCCGGTTGATCACATCCCCGCGATGCGGAAAGATAGCGGCCTTTCGAAAATGGGGGCCCTTCGATGACCTTGGCTGTTCGCGCCGCATTGTGTCTTATCTGTGTGTTGGCGCCGGCGATCGCCGACGCGCAGGCTACCGATCCGAATGACGACCGTGTGACCATTTTCGCTCCGGGCGATCCGGAAATGGCAGCCGCGACAAAGCAGGCGCTTTCTAGCCTCGACGAGTTCCTCGTGCTCGCCGACAGCCCTCCGGCCGGCACGTCGCGCTTCAAGCTGAAGGTGAAGGTAAAGGACGGCAATATCACCGAGCATTTCTGGGTCGTGCCCTTCCGCCGCACCGAAGCCGGATTTGTCGGAATCCTGTCGAACCAGCCCGCCGAGGTGCATAACGTCGTGCTCGGCCAGAACATCGAATTCACCAGGGATGACATTTCCGACTGGGGCTACACCAGGAACGGCCATCAGGTCGGCAGCTTCACTGTCTGCGTGATGTTCAAAAGGATGTCGAAGGAGGAAGCCGACGACATGCGCGCCAAGTACGGCTTCGACTGCTAAGCCTAGCCAACCGACTCGTCCTTCGCGCCGATCTTGCGCACCAGCGCGGCCGTCGCCAGCATCGCACCGAGATCGGAGATCATCGGCGCGACATGCCTGTTGTAGTCGATCGGCTGCGCAATATCCGGCAGCTCGAAGAAGTTCTTCGATCGCGGCATCAGCAGAAAGCCGTCGCTGCCGCTGAGCGCCACCCGCGCCTGGTCGTAGGGCCATGTCTCGCGCAGCCAGGTCAGCGCCTGCGCCATCCGGCCGGTGACCAGAGGCCGCGCCGCCTTGACATTGTCGGTGCGGAATTCATAGCTCTCATCGAGGTCTTCGACGCCGGATGAAAGCTCCTGCATCTTGGAGGCGAACATGCTGCGGAAGAAATGCGCCACCTTGCCGGCCTTGCGCGCCGCGACCAGCGTTCCAGGGAACGGTTCGATGGTCTCGAACGCGACAATGACGCCCTTGAAGGCGATCGTCTCGCTCTTGCCGGAGCCTTCCCAGAGCCTCGCCTCGTAGAGCTCGAAGGGAAAATCCTCGTAGCGTCCGGAAATGACGTCGTCGAAGCTTTGCCGGTTGAACGCCCCGACGGTTTCGCGCGGCATCCTGTCGAAGGAGTTCGGCCGCACGCCGTGCTGATAGCGCACGTCGCGCACGAAGCCGAAGATCATCGGCAGCAGCGTGTCGCGGAAGGATTGCTGGAGCCGGGTCGCCGGCCGCAGCGCCTGGAAATAGAGCAACGACGCGACGATCATGCCGCCGAGATAGAGAAAGACATGCGGCGTCGAGAGCCATTGCTCGTGCGGATCGGCGGCGGCGTTGAACAGCCAGGCTATCAGCGCGACGAACACGAGGACCAGGCCGACAAACACCGGCACCCGCCAGCGGACCTGTCTCTGAACCGACGCCCGTTTCGCCTCATACGCCTCGATGCCGCGCCTGATCCCCGCGATCACCGCCTCGCTCGGCATGAAATCCGCTGCTTCCATGGCCACCCCGGCCGCCACTGAGATCGGCTTATGATAACGGCTTTTGCGCGAAAGTCGCCTGCGCTTGCGACGGGTGGAGCTAGTCGGGAAAACCGTCTCCAGCCGCGCCGCAACCCGCCGCTTGAGCGCGCCGCCTAGAGCCTCCACCGGCACCAGCCGCTCGTGGTTGCCTGCTCGCAGTCGCATGAAGAAATGCTGCCGGTAGGCGGCGATCCTACCGTGCGTGGCCGGATCGGCGCTGACGTCGACCACGAATATCGAGCCGATGCGTGCGGGCCATGGCGGCCTGGCCAATGCGGTGCCGAGGAAATCGCCGAGCCCATAAGCGGTGACGCCGCCACCGATGCGCTCGACCGGCTGCACGACATGGGCATGATGGCCGACGATCAGCCCGGCGCCCCTATCCGCCAGCTGTCTCGCCAGCGCCCGCGTCGCGTTGCGCGGAAAATGCCGGAACTCCCAATCCCAATGCGGCACCGCGCAGGTAAGGTCGACGCCGGACATGGCGTCGCGGGGCCATTCGGCGGTCTGCATCGAGATCCGTTCCTCGAACGGCGCGGCGCCGGTGTTGCGCCACAGCGTAAAGGCCGCGAAGCCGATGGTCAGCGATCCGGCGGCATGACCCTGGACAGGTCCGCCGGCAACCGGGCCGATCTTCCGGATCCCGAGCCGGTCGAGCGCCGCAAGCGTTTCCTCGAAACCGGCTATGCCCTGATCGAGCACGTGGTTGTTGGCCAGGGACAGAACGAGCCTGTCGCGCGCGATGCCGGCGGCTGCGAGCGCATCGGCCAGGAACCACTCGCTCATCGCATGATGCGTGCCGAGCCAAGTCGCCACCAGCGCGCGTGGCCGTTCGACGATCGGGCTTTCGCAATTGCCGACCACGAGGTCGGCGGAGGACAGCAGCGTGACGATCGCCGGATCGCATTCCGGCGCATCACGGTTGGCGACCGCCGAAATGTCGCCGACAAAGGCCAGCCGCACCGTCTGCATCGGCGGCGGATCGATCAACCTCGCCGCCGGCGCCACAAAACCGCTTCGGTCGCCACCGAGAGAGGGTCTCAGCAGGCGTGGCAACCAGGACAGTTTGTAGGAAAGCGGATAATTCGACACGGGCAGGTCCAGTTTTGCTTTCTCTAGACTGTCTTTCCGGCCGATTGAAGCCGGCCGCCGTATCGAAAGCAGCCCGCCAATCGGCGTGGGCTAGGCGACGCCACGAGCCAAATACGTGTATGCTCGCGACATGACGCATGTGGAGGGCGATGACGATGCGTAGAACGATCCTTGCAGCAGCCTTGTTTGCATTCCTGCCGGCGTCCTTCGCCTGGGCGGAGATGCCGGACGCAGCCAAGTCCTTGTTCGAGGCGAAGAGCATGGCCGAGCGGAACGCGGCGCTGTCGACGCTGGAGGCGGCAGCGGCCAAGGACCCGGCCTCGGCCTATGCGGCGGGCGCCGGTGAATTCTTCACCGCACTCGAGCTCCTCGCCGGAGGCCTGCATCGCCACGGCTTCGATAGCCCGAAATCCTTCATGCTGCCGCTGATGCAGTTGCCCGTGCCGGACAATCCCAACCCGCAGCCGCTGACCTATGAGGAATTCCGCGCCATCCTGGTCTCGTTCCGCGACCGGCTGGAAGAATCCGCCGCCACGCTGGGCTCGGTCCCGGCCAACGCCGACATCGGCATGGTCGTCGACCTCACCCGCGCTGGCATCGATCTCAACGAGGACGGCGCCATCGCGCCGGACGAAAGCTTCGCCGCGATCATGGCAGCGCTCTCACGCGGCAGCGTCGACACGAGCGCTGCCGCGCCCTCGCTCACCTTCCGCTTCGACCGCGCGGACGGTTTCTGGCTGCAAGGCTATGCGGAGTTCCTGATGGCGCAGGCCGATTTCTGGCTGGCGCATGATTTCAAGGCCATGTTCGATGGCTCTTTCCACATGCTGTTCCCGCGCGCCAAACTGCCGCTGCAGGACGCGCTGGTGCCGCTGGACGGTGGCATGAGCGGTAACATGTTCGCCTCGGAATGGCGTTTCGCCGACTTCATCTCGCTGGTGCATCTCGTCAACTGGCCGGTGATCGAGCCGGAACGCCGGCAGGCCGCGCGACGCCATCTGCTGGAGATGATCCGGCTGTCGCGCGAGGACTGGAAAGCGATCCTGGCCGAGACCGACAACGACCGCGAATGGCTGCCCGGGCCGCAGCAGAAAGGCGCCAATGCCCTCACCGGCCTCGACGTCGGCCAGGAGCAGGTAACCGCTTGGCTCGCCACGCTGACCATGGCCGAGGACCTTCTCGAAGGCCGCGTGCTGCTGCCGCATTTCCGCATCGCCGGCAAGGGCATCAACATGAAGCGCTTCTTCGACGAGCCGAAACCCTTCGACCTAGTTCTGTCGATCACCGGCCCCGGCATCGCGCCCTATCTCGAAAGCGGCAAGATCCTCACCAGCAACGATTTCGACCAGATCCAGCGCGAGTTCGGCGGCGCCGGTTTTTTGACGTTTGCGCTGTGGTTCAATTAAGGGTCGCAAGCCTTGGGTTCCTCACCCCATGAAATGGGGGAGAGGTAGCTCGGCGAAGCCGAGACGGAGCGGGAGCGCCGGTTCGGGCGGCGAAAGCGCCTCGAAGAGAAGGGCTTCCGCCTTACGAAGCCCCCTCTCCGTCCGCTTCGCGGACACCTCTCCCCCCTCTGGCGGGCGCCAAGAACCTGGTCCGCGTTAGCCTCTCTCAGCGGATCATGACGCCTCTCCTGACAGCCTTCTGTCAGCAGCATCCGCGCCCGGCCGGCGCCCTTTCACTCGGCCCTTTCCATTTCGGCCGAGTCCACCCATATTCGGGTCATGGCCAGACATCCTGACAAGAAGACGCCTTCGCAAGACGGCGCGCCGAAGCGGCGCAGCCCGCTGACCGAATTCCTCGACGCCGCCGAGCCGCTGAATCCCGGCGGCTTCGCCGAGGCGCCGCAGGCCGACTTCACCGGCGCGCCGCTGACCGGCTCGATCTCCGATTGGGCCGGGCAGATCGAGCGCGAGGCGGAAAAGCAGCCGAAGGCGAAAGCCCCGAAGAAGATCCCCGAACGCTCCTCGGCGCCCGGGCGGACGGCGCGCGGCACCTCAATGGGCGGCGCGGCCTCGGCCAAGGAGCGCGCCGCCGCCGGCCTCAACCCGGTGGCCGGACTCGACATCAGCCTGGAGGATGCAGAGCAGGTTTCGTCCAGCGGGGTTACCGCGACCGTAGCCGCGCTGTCGGCGCTGATCGAATCCGGCAATCCGCTGCACAAGGACGGCCAGCTCTGGACGCCGCACCGTCCGGCCCGGCCGGAAAAGTCGGAAGGCGGCATTGCCATCAAGATGGTCTCGGACTTCGAGCCGGCCGGCGACCAGCCGACGGCGATCAAGGACCTCGTCGAGGGCGTCGAGCGGAACGATCGCACCCAGGTGCTGCTCGGCGTCACCGGCTCGGGCAAGACCTTCACCATGGCCAAGGTGATCGAGGAAACGCAGCGCCCTGCCCTGATCCTGGCGCCCAACAAGACGCTGGCCGCGCAGCTCTATGCCGAGTTCAAGAAGTTCTTCCCCGAGAACGCGGTCGAGTATTTCGTCTCCTACTACGACTATTACCAGCCCGAAGCGTATGTGCCCCGGACCGACACCTATATCGAGAAGGAATCGTCGATCAACGAGCAGATCGACCGAATGCGCCACTCGGCGACGCGCTCGCTGCTGGAGCGCGACGACGTCATCATTGTGGCTTCGGTGTCCTGCATCTACGGTATCGGCTCGGTCGAGACCTACACGGCGATGACCTTCCAGATGCAGGTCGGCGACCGGCTCGACCAGCGCTCGCTTCTCGCCGACCTCGTCGCCCAGCAATACAAGCGCCAGGACATCAACTTCGTGCGCGGCTCGTTCCGTGTGCGCGGCGACACGATCGAGATCTTTCCCGCCCACCTTGAAGACCGCGCCTGGCGCATCTCGATGTTCGGCGACGAGATCGAGTCCATCACGGAATTCGATCCGCTGACCGGACAGAAGACCGGCGAGCTGAAGAGCGTCAAGATCTACGCCAACTCGCACTATGTGACGCCGCGCCCGACCTTGAATCAAGCCATCAAGTCGATCAAGGAAGAGCTCAAGCATCGCCTGCAAGAGCTTGAAAAGGCTGGACGCTTGCTGGAGGCGCAGCGGCTTGAGCAGCGCACGCGCTTCGACCTGGAGATGCTGGAGGCGACCGGCTCCTGCGCCGGCATCGAGAACTATTCGCGCTATCTCACCGGCCGCGCTCCGGGCGAGCCGCCGCCGACGCTCTTCGAATATGTGCCGGACAATGCGCTGATCTTCATCGACGAAAGTCACGTCACCGTACCGCAGATCGGCGGCATGTATCGCGGCGACTTCCGCCGCAAGGCGACGCTGGCGGAGTACGGATTCCGCCTGCCCTCCTGCATGGACAACCGGCCGCTGCGCTTCGAGGAATGGGACGCCATGCGACCGCTCTCAGTCGCGGTTTCGGCCACACCGGGCGGCTGGGAGCTTGAGCAGTCGGGCGGCGTCTTCGCCGAGCAGGTCATCCGCCCGACCGGCCTGATCGATCCGCCGGTCGAGGTGCGCCCGGCCAAGAGCCAGGTCGACGATGTCGTCGGCGAGATCCGCGAGACGACGAGGCTCGGCTACCGCACGCTGGTCACCGTGCTCACCAAGCGCATGGCCGAGGACCTCACCGAATATCTGCATGAGAACGGCATTCGCGTCCGCTACATGCATTCCGACATCGACACGCTGGAGCGCATCGAGATCCTGCGCGATCTCCGCCTCGGCGCCTTCGACGTGCTGGTCGGCATCAACCTTTTGCGCGAAGGCCTCGACATTCCCGAATGCGGCTTCGTCGCCATTCTCGACGCCGACAAGGAAGGGTTCCTGCGTTCGGAAACCTCGTTGATCCAGACCATCGGCCGCGCCGCCCGCAATGTCGACGGCAAGGTGATCCTCTACGCCGACCAGATCACCGGCTCGATGGAGCGGGCGATGGCGGAGACCAACCGCCGCCGCGAGAAGCAGATGGAGTGGAACGCCGCCAACGGCATCACGCCGGAATCCGTCAAGTCGCGCATCGCCGACATCCTCGACTCGGTCTACGAGAAGGACCACGTCCGCGCCGACATCTCGCAGTTCACCGACGATGCCGGCGCGATGATCGGCAACAATTTGAAGACGCATCTCGAGGCGCTCGACAAGCAGATGCGCGATGCCGCCGCCAATCTCGATTTCGAGAAGGCGGCACGTGTCCGCGACGAGATCAAGCGGCTGCGCGAGATGGAGCTTGCGATCTCCGACGACCCGCTGGCGCGCGAGGTGGAGAGCCAGAGTCCCGCATCCGGCCGCGAGAAGGGCAAGCACAACAAGGGCGTGGCCAAACATCGGACGGCCGAGGAACAGGAGCGCTTCCGCAGGCTCGACGAAGCCCGCGCTGCCGAGGAGGCGGCAAAGGCTGCCCGACCCAACATGTTCCGCAAGCCGCATCTCGACGAGATGGGTGCCGACGACGCCGTGCCGTTGAAGAAGCCGCTCTTCGCCAAGCCCTCGCTCGACGACATGGGCCCCGGCACGGACATGGCGACGCCCGCCGGCGCGGTATCGCGCTCGCTGTTCAAGAAGCAGACGGCGCAGGAAGCGCATGGCTCCGACTTCGGCATTCCCGGCGACCGCACCAAGCCGTTGTTCCGCAAGAACTCGCTCGACGAGATGACGGTGCGGCGGACGGAAAAGCCCGTCGAGGGAAAAGTGCCGGCGAAACCAAAGCCGATCTCCCCCCTTGTGGGGGAGATGTCCGGCAGGACAGAGGGGGGCGCGAAGGAACGCGACGCTTCCAGCAAACCCATCGTCCGCCAGCGTTCGGGCATCGGCTCCTACGAGGACCCGGCCGACGAGCGCCGGCAAAAGCGGCGCCCGGGCAAGACCGGCCGGCCGGGGCAGTAGCGCCTTCTTCCTTCTCCCCTTGCGGGAGAAGGTGGATCGGCGTGCAGCGCCGAGACGGATGAGGGGTGTTCCAGCGGAGTGAGACGTCGCTTTCCCTGGAGCGGCCCTCATCCGTCGCCTTCGGCGATACCTTCTCCCGCAAGAGGAGAAGGGAAGCACTCAACCGCCCTCTTGCCTCCTGCCCTCCCCCGGTGTACCCAGTCTCCCATCTCGAACTCTGGAAGGAGGGCTGCGTGTCTATCGATCACCATCGTCAGCGTGGCCCGATTTGCGCCCTGCGAGCTTGCTTGCAGGGCTGACCGGACGGTCCGGGTTTTTCCCGTTTCGATTTTTGGTCTGCCCTTCGTGGTGCCGCTAAGCTGATCCGTTGATCAGCCGGCGCACCGTCAAAGTGCATTGAGCCGCTAGAGCATGATCCCGAAAGTGGGAACCGGTTTTCGGGAAAGATCATGCTCCAACAAAGTGTCGGCAAGACCAGAGAAATCGAATGGCCTTGATCAGCCTCAAATCCCTCGGCGTCACCATGAGTGTGCCGCTCTTCTCCAACCTCGACCTCACCATCGACGCCGGCGACCGGCTGGGCATCGTCGCGGCCAATGGGCGTGGCAAATCCACGCTTCTCAAATGCCTGGCCGGCAAGCTCGAGCCCACCACCGGCGATATCACCCGGTCGCGCGGCTTGCGCGTCGGCCATGTCGAGCAATCCGTCCCTGACGCATTGCTCGGCCGCAGCTTCCATGACGTCGTCGCCGACGCCTTGCCGGCCGAGCAGCGCGACAGCGAGTTGTGGCGCGTCGACGTGGTTCTCGACTCGCTGGACGTGCCGGAAGACATGCGCAGCCGGCCGATGCGCGCGCTGAGCGGCGGCTGGCAGCGGCTGGCGCTGATCGCCCGCGCCTGGGTCACCGATCCGGACGTGCTTCTGCTCGACGAGCCGACCAACCATCTCGACCTCGCCAGGATCGGCCAGTTGGAGGACTGGCTCAACGCGCTGCCGCGCGACGTGCCTGTGATCGTCGCCAGCCATGACCGCGCTTTCCTCGACGCCACCACCAACCGCACGCTGTTCCTGCGTCCCGAAGACTCACCGGTGTTCGCGCTGCCCTATTCACGCGCCAGGCATGCGCTCAACGAGCTCGACGCCTCGACGGCGCGCAAGTTCGAGCGCGACATGAAGATCGCTCAGCAGTTGCGCAAGCAGGCCGCCAAGCTGAACAACATCGGCATCAATTCAGGCAGTGACCTTTTGACGGTGAAGACCAAGCAGCTCAAGGAACGGGCCGAGAAGCTGGAGGATGCCGCCGTACAAGCGCATCGTGAGCGCTCGGCCGGCGCGATCAGGCTGGCGAACCGCGGCACCCACGCCAAGGTGCTGATCACGCTGGACGACGCGGCAGTCGAAACGCCTGACGGCACTGTGCTGTTCAGGACCGGAAAACGCCATATCTGCCAGGACGATCGCACCGTGCTGCTTGGCCGCAACGGCGTCGGCAAGACGCGCTTCATCGCCATGATCCGCAACGCCATTGCCGAACCCGGCTCGATCGCCAACATCAAGGTGACGCCGTCGACCGTGCTCGGCTACAGCGACCAGGCGCTGTCGGGCATCGATGGCGAAGATACGCCGCTGGCGATGGTCTCGCGCTGCTTCGAGATCGGCGAGCAGCGGGCGCGTTCGCTCCTTGCCGGCGCCGGCGTCGCCATCGAGATGCAGGAGAAAAAGATCGGCGCCCTGTCGGGCGGGCAGCGGTCGAGACTGATGATGCTGGTATTGCGGCTGACCAACCCCAATTTCTATCTGCTCGACGAGCCGACCAACCATCTCGACATCGATGGCCAGGAAGCATTGGAGGACGAATTGCTGAAGCATCAGGCAAGCTGTCTGCTTGCCTCGCACGACCGCTCCTTCATCCGCGCCGTCGGCAACCGCTTCTGGCTGATCGAGAAGCGGCGGCTGACCGAGGTCGACGACCCGGAAGCGTTCTTCCGCTCCGTCGCCGAAACGCCGAACTGAGAGACGAGACATCTGCTGGGCCAGCATTCGAAGCAATGTCGGCCCAGCAGCCTTTGCTGCCAGCCGGCGCTACTTTTCCATTTGCTAAAAAAGGAGCATCTTGGATTGCTCAGCCATGGAGAGAACGGGCCATGCGTGCAGTGGACATCGTCAGCAATCTCTACAAAGCCTATGCGGACCGCGACATAGAGGGCGCCTTGTCACGGTGCGCGGAGGATGTCGTGTTCCGCTGGATTGCCGATCCCCGGCAATCGCGTCATGCCGGCACCGCGCATGGCAAACAGGAATTCCTCTCCAGGCTCCTGGCGCTCGACGATGACTTCGAATACCGCCACTTCGTCCCGGTTGAGATAATAGACGGCGGCGACAAGGTTGCCGCGCAGGTCGAGATCCATTTGACGCGCCGTACCACCGGCGAGGAGCTCATCATGCGCACCGCCAATTTTTGGACGGTCCGCGACGGCGAGATCATCGAGATGGTGGAATATTACGACACCGCGCTGGCGGCATCGGTGTTCTGAAAAAGATTGGAGCGATCTGTCGGATCGCCTCTTGCCGCCTCGTCCTTGGGATGCCGACACGATGATGCCGGCATCAACCAGGGAGAACTGTCATGTCGGTACTGTCGTCCATCGGCCGGCTCGCCAACCGGTATGCCGAGGCGCGTGCCCGTCACCGCAGCGAGCGCATCCTGCTTTCGCTGCCCGCAGAGCTGCGCAAGGACATCGGCTTTCCGGAGATTTTCGAAACGCGCGAAAGCCGCCGCGCCAGCACCTTCTCGGCGAAGGTCATATAAAATGATGCTTTCAATGCGATTGTCCCGCGGCCGCGCACCTGCAAGGCAAGGCGCTTAAGAAGAATTTCTGGAGGCATGTAGGATCGCCGCCGCTTCGTCCGTCCTTGGGCCGCAAGCCAGGTTAAACCCGTGAAGAGGAACACGAATATGAACGATCAGACCCCGCCCCGCGCAAAAGTCCTTGGCGGATTGACCCCCTACCTGCAGGTCGACGGCGCCATCAAGGCCGCCGAATTCTACAAGCAGGCTTTCGGCGCTGAGGAAGTGTTCGCCTATCCGCCGGACGACAAGGGCCGCACCATGCACATCCATCTCTATGTCAACGGCTCGACGCTGATGCTGGGCGACGCCTATCCGGAACACGGCCACCCGCATCAGGCGGCGCAGGGCTATACGCTGCAGCTCCATCTCGGCAGCGACGACATCGATGCCTGGTGGAAGCGCGCGGTCGATGCCGGCTGCGAGGTCATCACCCCGCTGCAGGTGATGTTCTGGGGCGACCGCTGGGGTCAGGTGAAAGACCCCTTCGGCATCGCCTGGGCGATGAACGCGCCGGTGAAGTGAATTTCCTAGCGAGCAAGCGTTGCCCACAGGGCTGACGCGCTCACCCGCGCTGGGTCGTATCCCCGCCGACCCGGCGCTTGTTTTTCAGCAAAGGAGTTTCACATGTCCTATGTCGACGGTTTCGTGATTGCCGTGCCGAAGGCAAATCTCGACGACTACAAGAAGCTGGCCAACACCGCGGGCCCGATTTGGATGGAGCACGGCGCGCTCTCCTATGTCGAATGCATCGGCGACGACGTGCCCTATGGCGAGTTGACCTCGTTCCCGCGTGCCGTGCAGGCGAAGGACGACGAGATCGTCATCTTCGCCTGGGTCGTCTACGAATCCAGACAGAGCCGCGACGCGGTCATGGCTAAGGTGATGGCCGATGAGCGTCTCAAGATGGACTGGTCCGCCATGCCCTTCGATGGCAAGCGCATGATCTTCGGCGGCTTTCAGCCATTCGTGGAGCTGTAGGGCACGGTCCTTCGCTTCGTCATCCTATGGCGAAGCAAGGAGCGAAGCGACGCAGCGCAGACCATAGGATCCATTCCGTTACCTGTGAGCGTCACTGCGGTGCAGAACGATCTCTGTTCTGCACCGCCTTGCCCTTCGCGCGATGTCACGGAATGGATCCTCGGGTCTTCGCGACGCCGCTTGGCGGCTGCTCCGCCCGTGGATGACGAAGCCGAGAGGCTGCGACCAAACAGTGAGCACCGGAACCGCCGTTCGCAGGCCGGCCTCACCTCAATATCAGCCCAGCTTGTCCAGCAGCGGCTTCAGCCGATCCCCATACCGCTTCCACAGATCGACCGAGCCTTGATACATCGGCTGGCGCACCTGCGCGGCGGAAGCGGTGCGCACCGGCCGGTCCGTCTCGTGGAAGGACAGAACCTTGTCGTCCCAGGGCAGGCCGAGATGCGCCATCAGCGCCCGCGTCTGCCCTTCCTGGTCGGCGACGAAATCCTCATAGCGCACATCGTGCACGACGCCTGGCAGCACCTTGTGCCAATGCGCCATGATATCGGTGTAGAGATTATGGAAATCCGCGAGCTCGCCTAGGTCGTAGCCGTAACGATGGCTGTCGCCGCGGAAATGCACCTTGAAGATCGACAGGCACGTCGCCGCCGCGTCACGCGCGCAGTGCACGATCTTGGCCTTCGGCAGCATCATGTGCAGGAAGCCGACCAGCATGAAGTTGCCCGGCATCTTGTCGGTGACATGGCGGTAGCCCGGATACCGGCTATGCAGCATGTCTAGATAGGCCTGACCCGCCTCGGCGAAGGCCTTGTCGGGCGTGTCGGCGATCCCGGCGGGAAATCCACCCGGCATGCTCATCGGAAACTGCTTTCCGACGGCCGTCTTCAAGATGTTCAACTCGCCGGCGCCATAGACCTGCGGATGGCTGGCGATGATCTGCTCGACCAGCGTCGTGCCGGAACGCGGCATGCCGACAACGAAGATCGGCGTGTCGTCTGAAATATCGCTTGTCCGGTGCTTCTCGAAGAAGGCCGTGTCGAAGGCCGCTTTCATCGCCTCGAATTCGCCGCGCGTGCGGACCGGATCGTAGTCGATGCCCTGCCGGCGGATGGCATTGCCCTCGGCGAAATAGTCGAAAGCGCGGCCATAGTCCTTGAGGTCGTCATTGACCTTGCCGAGACCGAAGGAAAGCTGCATGCGCGCCAGGCTGCCCTGCGGTGCCTTGGCATGCTCGGCCTCCATGCCGGCAAGCTCCTTGTCGCGTTCGGTCTGACGCTTGACCTGGGTCAAGAGCAGCCAAGCCTTGGCCATGCCGGGAACAACCGCCACCGCCTGTCGGGCAAGATCGGCGGCTTCGTCGAGCTTGCCCTTCTCCATCATGGCCACGCCCAGCCCGTAGAGCAGCTCGGCGTCCTTCGGCCGGATCGACAAGGACTCGCGGAACAGCTTGATCGCCTCATCCAGCCGTCCGGCCTCCTGCAGCGTTTCCGCAAGCCCGATGCGCGCGCGGACATGGAACGGGTTGCGGCCGATCGTGCCGCGAAAGATCTCCTCGGCGGCGTCGAACTGGCCCAGCTGCTTCAGCGACGAGCCGAGATTGTCGCGCGCGGCCAGCTGGTCCGGCTTGATATCCACCGCGCCGCGAAAGAAATCGACCGCGGCGGCGACCCGGCCGAGGTCGCGCATGACGGTGCCCAAATTGTTGAGGAAGTCGGCATTCCTGGGCTGCAGCGTCACCGACTGCTCGATGAGCTCGAGCCCCTCCTCGCTGCGGCCGGTCTGGTGCAGCAGCAGTCCGAGGAAGTGCAAGGCGGCGGCATGGTTCGGCTGCTGCCCCAGGACCTGCCGATAGAGCGCCTCGGCTTCCTGACGGCGCCCGGCCTGGTGCAGCTGCAGCGCCCGCTGCACATAGGGATCGAGCGGGCTGGCCGTTCCCGGCTTGCCGCCCGCATTCGCCGCTCTTCTTTGATCTCTGTTAATGGGAAACCTGCCTTGTTTGTTGGTCCGTCGGACCTAAGCCATGCGGGCAAGAGATTCAAGGCTAAGCAACACCACGCGCGTTGCGGTGTCCATACCCGAATGTTGAGCCGGACACCGCGTTGCTTTTCAGCACGGCCCGTCGCCGACGACGCGGTAATCCGCCGCGCGGGCCTCGCATGTGTTCGGGAAGGTGCGCACTTGCCCATGGCGCCTGGCGCAGACCGGGGCGTATTCGCGCGTGCAGAACGTTTGCTCGCCGCCTGCACTGCCGCCGCCGTCGCGGCAAGGACCGTCACGCACGATGCGGTAGCCTTCCCTTTCGGCCAGGCAGGCATTGGCGAAGGTCTGGCGGTCGTCGTCGCGCCGGGCGCAGACCGGTTGGTACTGCATGGTGCAGAGCTGCGGATGCGGCCTTGGCGGGCGCGGCCGGGGCCCATCGTCGACGACCACCGTACAGGCCGCCAGCAGCGCCGCGAGAATGAAAATGACCGGGCCCTGTCGACAAATCGCCGGCAAGCGCATGTGTCCTCCTCCGTCCGGCACCCCCATGCCAACTCGCGATATCCTCGCATTCCACGCGGCAAACGCAACCATCGTTTGTGACGCCGCCAGGGCCTTGGCCGACAGCCTCGCTCTGGCCCATGCTTGGCCCCTCTCTGGCCGATGACCCGTGCCGGCACGGGGTCTATCGAGGCCCAGCGTTGGACGCGCCGCGGGCCGCCCGCGACCGTCGTCTTGCAACCATCACGTTTCCGTGTAATAAATTTCCCCGTTCGGGCATTTGCGACCCGGAGAGCGGAACGTTTTGGACGACCTTTCCCCGATAAGTGTGAATCTCTGACAGCCCCGTTTTTCGGCGGGGGGTTTGACCATGCGCGAATGCATGACCGCCGAAGCAACCACCGGGATTTGCCCAAGGCGCGAGGCAGCGGGCAAACCACAAGACTGACACGGGTGAAGGAGTTTCCCCAATGGCCCAGACCGGTACCGTAAAGTTCTTCAACGCCACCAAAGGCTTCGGCTTCATCACGCCGGATGGCGGCGCCAAGGACGTGTTCGTCCACATTTCCGCGATCGAGGCATCCGGCCTGCGCACGCTGGTCGACGGCCAGAAGGTCACCTTCGACGTCGAGCCGGACCGCATGGGCAAAGGCCCGAAGGCGGTCAACCTGCGCGCCGCCTGATCGGCGCAATCGCCTGTCCTTGCGGATGCAATGATGCGGCAGGATCCTGAACGGGCTTTTGGACAGGCTCGAAATTGCGAAGGCGCGACCGAACCGTCGCGCCTTTTTCGCGCGCAAATGCTTGGATCGGCAGGCGAAAACTTTCTCTTGCCGATGACGCTAAAATAAAGGACAAATTTCCTCTCGGGCAATTTGCCGGCCCGAGACTTGACTTGATGGGATCAAAGGAGTTTCCCATGCCGCAGACCGGCACCGTCAAATTCTTCAACCATGCCAAGGGCTTCGGCTTCATCACGCCCGACGATGGCGCAAAGGATGTCTTCGTCCACATCTCGGCCGTGCAGGCGTCGGGCCTTCCCGGTCTTGAGGATGGGCAGAAAGTCACATTCGACACCGAGCCGGACAAGCGCGGCAAGGGTCCGAAGGCCGTCAATCTGTCGATCGGCTGAGCCGGCTCACGACGGATCCGACGGAGGCTTTCAGGCGGGACCGCTCCCGCCCGGTATCGGGCTGTGCTCAATCCTCGAAACCGCCAGGCCTCGAAAATCGCCAGGCCACGAAAAATCGATTACGCCGATTTCCGTTCAGCCTCCGTTCAGCCACGGTCTTCTATTAACCTTTGCTAAAGCCGGCTCGCATCCCCTGAAAAATGCACGTGCCGGCGCGAAGGAGACCGAAGATGAACCGTT
Source organism: Mesorhizobium sp. M2A.F.Ca.ET.043.05.1.1 (assembly GCF_003952445.1). Taxonomy (NCBI): domain Bacteria; kingdom Pseudomonadati; phylum Pseudomonadota; class Alphaproteobacteria; order Hyphomicrobiales; family Phyllobacteriaceae; genus Mesorhizobium; species Mesorhizobium sp. M2A.F.Ca.ET.043.05.1.1. The sequence continues at coordinate 345,562 of NZ_CP034446.1, read as the reverse complement.
TTCTCAAGACCGCCATCCTGGGCGTTGGCATCGCCGCGACCACCCTGGCCACCTTCTCGACGGCCAATGCCGACGACTGGCGTTGGCACCATCATCGCCATCATAACGGCGACGCTCTTGCCGCCGGCGTTGTCGGCCTCGCGGCCGGCGCCCTGATCGGCAGCGCGCTCAGCAACCCCGGACCACGCTATTACGAACCGGCCTATGGTGACGACTACTATGTCGATCGGCCGGTGCGCCGCTACTACGTGCAGCAGCCGCGTGTCGTCTATGCCGACCGCTATGCCGAGCCGTGGACCCGGGCCTGGTACGAATATTGCTCGGATCGCTACCGCACCTTCAATTCGCGGACCGGCACCTATACGGGCAGCGATGGCGACCAGCATTTCTGCGTCGCGAACTAAGAAAATCCAGGGTTCCCTGCCCAGAAAAGCGCCGCCTCCAGCGGCGCTTTTTCTTTGCATGCGGGTCAGGTGAGAAAGGGATTGGTCCGCCGCTCGTCGCCGAAACGGCTGCCCGGTCCATGGCCGCAGATGAAACCGATATCGTCGCCAAGCGGCAGAAGCTTGTCCTTGATCGAGGCGATCAGCGCGGCGTGGTCGCCGCCAGGCAGATCGGTGCGGCCGATCGAGCCGCGGAACAGCACGTCGCCGACATGCGCGAATTTGGCCGCGCGGTTGTAGTAGACGACATGGCCCGGCGCGTGCCCCGGGCAATGCAGCACTTCGAAAACGTGGTTGCCGAAGGATACCGTCTCGCCTTCGGTGAGGAAGCGGTCCGGCACGCAGTTACGCACCGGATCGGTCAGGCCAAAGCGCTTGGCCTGGTTCTCGAGATTGGCAAGCAGCGGCTTGTCGGCTTCGTGCGGGCCGATAATGTCGATGCCCAGCGCATCCTTCAACTCCATCGCGCCGCCGGCATGGTCGATATGGCCATGCGTGATCCAGATCGCGCCGGCCTTGATGGCATTGTCCTTCAGCGCCTTGAGCACCTGGTCAATATCGCCGCCGGGATCGACGACGACGCCGTTCTTGTCGTCCATGTCGAACAGGATGGTGCAGTTCTGCTGGAACGGCGTGACCGGCACGATGCCGGCATTGAGCTGACCCATGGCTTTCCTTTCTCGAGCAATTCCAGGAAAAGTCCGAACCGCTCCGGTTGTCGCCCTGATGTAGACAGGCGGGCAAACGCCGTCCATTGCCGGCCGGCATAAATATCCCGGCAACGAAAATGGGCGGCCGAAGCCGCCCATTTTAAAGCCTGAAGCGGCAGGCCTTACTTCTTCATCGCACCCATGACCGCGCCGATGATGGCGGTCAGGATCGCGCCACCGCCGGCGCCGCCGACGATGTTCTGCACGTTGAGCGCGCTGCCAAGTCCGCCTGCCGCTGCCGCGGCCGCCGCCGGATCGACCGTGCCGCCGCCGAGAAGGCTGCCGAGAATGGCCGCGCCGCCGACGCCGCCGATGGCGCCGCCGAGGATTTTGGGAAGCTGACCCAACGCCGCCTGCTTGAGCGCCGCGCCGACCGCTTGGCCACCGATGACACCCGTAATCACCTGTATAACGATCGCAACGAGCGTGTTCGTATCCATGTAACTAGTCCCTCCATAGCCGCCTGCCTCCAAGGGCCGACAGCATCATGAGACGCCGAACCGTCCGAAAGTCAAATGCATGAAAGCTTAAATAAAAAGGGCGGCCCGAAAACCGCCCTTATTGCACAAAAAAGCTGTGACTATCGCTATTCTGCGGCGATCGCGTGCTTTGGTTGCACTGCAGCAGAATAGTCGTTCATCAACGTCTTGGCGATCTCGCCAACCTCGAATCGGTATGGACCGATCTCCGAAACCGGTGTTACCTCGGCCGCGGTACCGGTCAGGAAGCACTGCTCGAAACCTTCGAGCTCTTCCGGCATGATGGCGCGCTCGATCACTTCCAAGCCACGGTCCTTGGCCAGGCCGATCACCGTGCGACGGGTGATGCCGTCGAGGAAGCAGTCGGGCGTCGGCGTATGGATCTTGCCGTCCTTGACGAAGAAGATGTTGGCGCCGGTGGCTTCCGCCACCTGGCCGCGCCAGTCGAGCATCATGGCGTCGGCATAGCCCTTGGCCTCGGCGGCATGCTTGGACAGCGTGCAGATCATGTAGAGGCCGGCGGCCTTGGACTTGGACGGCGCGGTGCGCGGATCGGGCCGACGCCATTCGGCGACGTCGAGGCGGATGCCCTTGAGCTTCTGCGCGGGGTCGAAATAGCTCGGCCACTGCCAGATGGCGATGGCGCAATTGATGCGGTTGTTCTGCGCCGAGACGCCCATCTGCTCGCTGCCGCGCCAGGCGATCGGACGCACATAGGCATCCTGGAAACCCTGCTTCTTCAAAAGCGTCCGGCAGGCCTCGTCGATCTCGGCGACCGGATAGGGAATCTTGAAGCCCAAGAGGCGTGCCGATTCATGCAGACGCTCATTGTGCTCGGTCAGCTTGAAGATCTGGCCGCCATAGGCGCGCTCGCCCTCGAAGACGGCGCTGGCATAGTGCAGGCCATGGGTCAGCACATGGATCTTGGCGTCGGCCCATTTGACGAACTCGCCGTTTATCCAGATGAAGCCGTCCAGTTGATCGAAGGGAACGGATGCCATGGGAACCTCCCGCGGGCGGGTGCCCGCAATCGTTATGTTTTTTATAGCCTTCGTGCCGGCCCCATCACAGGATCAGAACAGGATCCGAAACGCTGGCCAGTGCTTGGAAGCGTAGGCGGATATTCAATTCGTGGCAAACTCAGGAAGTTCCGGAAAAACGGCTTCCGCTTGCCTTTTCGTTCGCAATCCGCCGAAAAGCTTGTCAAAAATTATCATTGCCCGGGAATTACGTCAATAGTACTGACATAATTCCCGCCTCGCATGGAGAAATGATGACGAGCCCCGCAGCCGGAAAACCGATCAGGACGGCGATCGCCGATGAGGACGGCATCGACTTCGCCATCATCGAACTGTTCTTCTTCGCCTATCGCGATTTCACCTCCGACCCGGACCAGATCCTCGCCGACTATGGCTTCGGCCGCGCCCATCACCGAGTGCTGCACTTCGTCAACCGCAGGCCGGGCCTCACCGTCGCCGAACTGCTCGATGTGCTGAAGATCACCAAGCAGAGCCTTGCGCGGGTCTTGAAGCAGTTGATCGACACCGATCATATCGTCCAGGTGCAAGGGCCGCGCGACCGCCGGCAGCGCGAGCTCTACCCGACCGCCAAGGGCCGAGCGCTGGCCTTGGCGCTGGCGCGGCCACAGTCGCGCCGCATCCGTGCGGCATTGGAGGATTCCGGAGCCACCGAACGCGCCACGATCGAGCGATTCCTGGAAGCGATGGTCAATCCGGAACTAAGAGCGCAGATCGACATTGTGCCTGCGCAAACATCGGGGAAGAACCATGGAGACCATTGAGAAGGTCGATCATCCGGCCGCGCCCGACGATGACGCGCCGCATCTTCTGGTCGTCGATGACGACACGCGTATCCGCAACCTGCTCAAGCAGTATCTGTCCGAGAATGGCTTTCGCGTCACTGTCGCTGGCAATTCCGGCGAAGCCAGGCGCAAGCTCGCCGGCCTCGACTTCGACCTTCTGGTGCTCGATGTCATGATGCCGGGGGAAACCGGCGTCGACCTCACCAAGGCGCTGCGGGCCGAGAAGAACGTGCCGATCCTGATGCTGACGGCGCTGTCCGAGACCGACAGCCGCATCACCGGGCTGGAAGCCGGCGCCGATGATTACCTGCCGAAACCGTTCGATCCGCGCGAGCTGATCCTGCGCATCAACAACATCCTGCGCCGTGGCGGCCCGGCCGCGACGCCGAAGGTGGAACAGCTGGTGTTCGGGCCCTACACGTTCCAGATCGCCAAGCGTGAATTGAAGCGCGGCGGCGAGGCGCTTAAGCTGACCGACCGCGAGCAGGAGATCCTCGCGATCTTCGCCGCGCGGGCGGGCGAGACCATACCGCGCCATGAGCTGGTCGGCGATGAATCGGATGTCGGCGAGCGCACCATCGACGTGCAGATCAACCGGCTGCGCCGCAAGATCGAGCGCGATCCGTCCAATCCGGTGTGGCTGCAGACGGTGCGCGGTATTGGGTATCGGCTCAGCGTCGAATAAACTACCTTCGAAGGCCCTTTGCTGAACGGCCATCGACGAGCGGAAGGGCGAATGGCGACCACGCAACTGGACAAGCCAGAAGGAGGCGGCCCCGGCGATCTCGCGCTGCGGACGCTGAGGGCGATGCCGCGCGCCTGGAACCGGTTCTGGCGCCTGATCGCGCTCTACATGCCGAAGCGGCTCTACGCCCGCTCGCTGATCATCGTCATCGCGCCAATGATCCTGCTGCAGTCGGTGATTGCCTTCGTTTTCATGGAACGTCACTGGCAGACCGTCACCCAGCGCCTGTCGCAGGCGACGATCTCGGACATTGCGGCCGTCATCGACATGATGGAGACCTATCCGCACGACGCCGACTACGCCAACATCATCCGCATCGCCCAGGACCGCATGCAGTTGAAAGTGGATTTGCTGCCGCCAGATCCGTTGCCGCCGCCCGGCCCAAAGCCGTTCTTCTCGATCCTCGACGAGGCGCTGTCGTCGGAGATCACGAGACAGATCAATCGTCCGTTCTGGATCGACACGGTCGGCAACTCGAACGTCGTCGAGGTCCGCGTCCAGCTCGAAGGCAAGGTGCTGCGCGTCTTTGTGCGGCGCAGCCAGGCTTATGCCTCGAATACGCATATCTTCCTGATCTGGATGGTCGGCACCTCGCTGGTTCTGCTGATGATCGCCATTCCCTTCCTGCGCAATCAGATCAGGCCGATCCTGACGCTCGCCGAGGCTGCCGAGAGTTTCGGCAAGGGCCGGCCGATGCCGCGCGATTTCCGCCCGCGCGGCGCCGAGGAGGTTCGCCGCGCCGGCTTCGCCTTCATCCAGATGCGTGAGCGTATCGAGCGCCAGATCGAGCAGCGCACCGCCATGCTGACCGGCGTCAGCCACGACCTCAGGACCATCCTCACCCGCTTCAAGCTGCAGCTGGCGCTGGCCGGCGGCAAGGCCGAGACCAAGGCCGCGCTCAACCAGGACATCGACGACATGCAGTCGATGCTGGAAGGCTATCTCGCTTTCGCCCGTGGCGAGTCCGCGGAGGACACCGGACGCTTCGACCTCAACGCCTATTTCCAGAAGCTCGGCGAGGAAGCGCAATTGCGTGGCTGCAAGCTCACGACGACACAGACCGGCGACCCGGCGGTGCATGTGCGGCCGAACGCCTTTGCCCGTTTGCTTTCGAACGTCATCGGCAATGCGTTTCGCTATGCCAAGGCCGTCGAGGTCCACGCCAACCACGGCCATGGCTCGCTCACCGTCACCATCGACGACAATGGGCCAGGTATCGCGCCTGACAAGCGTGAAGAGGTGTTCAAGCCATTCCTGCGGCTGGACGAGGCGCGCAACCTGGACGCCAGCGGCACCGGACTTGGCCTGTCGATCGCCCGCGACATCGCCCGCAGCCACGGCGGAGACATCAGCCTCGAGGACAGTCCGCTCGGCGGCCTGCGCGCGGTCATCAAGGTGCCCGCGTAGGCAGGGCCAAGACAGGCTTCATCCGCCCGTCATGAAATCATGGTCAAGAGCGCGCATGAAGCGCGCAACCCTTGTTGATTCGGCCCTGCCGCCCGGCTTCGATCCCGCCCCCGCCCGGGTGCGCTGGAGCGAAGCCCAGGCTGCTGCCTGGCTGCCGTTCCGGCACCGCGCCGGCGCGTCCAGGAACTATTGCAAAGTGTCGCCATGGGCAGCGGGATCGCCATGCGCATCCTGATGGTCACCGACGCTTGGCGGCCGCAAGTCAACGGCGTGGTGCACACGCTGGAACGCCTCACCGAGGCGCTGAAACCCTTCGACGTCGAGCTCGATTTCCTGACGCCGAACCTCTTCCGCACCCTGCCGATGCCGACCTATCCCGACATCCGGCTCGCGCTGACGACGCCGGGTCGTGTGGCGAGCCTCATCGAAACGCGCAAGGCCGACCACATCCACATCGTCACCGAGGGCCCGCTCGGCATCATGGCGCGCCGCTACTGCCGCAAGGCCAGCCGCCCCTTCACCACCAGCTATCACACGCGCTTTCCCGAATATCTCAGCGCCCGCCTGCCGGTGCCGGAGAGCTGGGCCTACAACTGGCTGCGCGACTTCCACAATTCCGGACAAGGCACGCTTGTCGCCACGCAATCGCTGGCGGACGATCTCGCCGCGCGCGGCTTCAACAAGCTCAGGCCCTGGACGCGCGGCGTCGACACCGACCATTTCCGGCCCGACAAGCGTAAGGAAACCCGATTTCCGCACCCGGTCTTCCTGTGCGTCGGCCGCGTCGCGATCGAGAAGAACCTGACCGCCTTCCTCGATCTCGACCTGCCCGGCAGCAAGGTGATCGTCGGCGAAGGGCCCGAACTGGCAAAACTCAAGGCGCGCTATCCCGACGCGCATTTCCTCGGCCATCGCCCGAACGACGAGCTGGCCGAGATCTACGCCTCGGCCGATGTGTTCGTGTTTCCGAGCCGCACCGACACTTTCGGCAACGTCATCATCGAGGCGCTGGCCAGCGGAACGCCGGTGGCCGCCTATCCGGTGACCGGACCGATCGACATCGTCGGCGATGGCGTCGGCGGAGCCGTGTCGAAGGACCTGGGCGAGGCCGCGCTCAAGGCGCTTCACAGCGACCGCTCGGAAGCGCGCCAGCGCGCCATGCGCTACAGCTGGAAGGCCTGCGCCGAGATGTTCCTCGACGCGGTCGACGAAGCGCTGGGCATGCCAAGTAAGCGCGCCGACGAGGACAGGGTGGCTCCGGGTCGCCCTAGGCTCGTCCTAGAATAGGCGCCCGCCGTCGGGCACCTTGCGCTCAATGGCGCCGAGCACCACCGCGCCCTCCTCATCGGGAAAGCCGAGCGTCAGGACCTCCGACATGAACGGACCGATCTGGCGCGGCGGGAAATTGACCACCGCGAAGACCTGCCGGCCTACAAGCGTCTCCGGCGCGTAGTATTTGGTGATCTGCGCCGACGACTTCTTCACACCGATCGCCGGGCCGAAATCGATCTTCAGCTTGATTGCCGGCTTGCGCGCTTCCGGAAACGGCTCGGCCTCGACGATCGTGCCGGCACGGATATCGACACGGTCGAAATCGGCAAAGCTGATCTCGGGCTTGCGCTCGCTGCTGGAACTCATCGGCGATATCGGCTTGGTTCAGGCGTTTCCGTGGGTCTCGAAGAGCACGCTGGAGAGCGCGTCCTTGGCCGATGTACCCGACCAGACGACGAACTGGAAGGCCTGGAAATAGCATTCGCAGGCCTCGAGCGCCGACGATAGAAGCACCTCGACCTGCTGGCTCGACGGCTCGACGCCGCCGGCAAGCAGCAGCGATTGCCGGAACATGATCGCGCCTTCCTGCTCCCACAGATCGAAATGCCCGAACAGCATCTGCTCGTTGATCAGCGACAACAGCCGCATCACTTCCAGCGCGCGCGTCTCCGGCACCTTGATGTCGAAAGCGCAGGCCAGGTGCAGCGCCTCGAAATCCTCCATCCAGGAAAAGGAGACATGATAGTCGGTCCAGCTGCCGGCCACCGAAATCGAAATCTCGTCGTCGCCGGCGCGCTCGAAGGACCAGTCATTGTTGTGGGCCACCTGCTCGATGACGTCCACCGGGTGGATTTCGCGGGAGAATTCGAGTTCGAGGAGTTCCATGAATGCTTCCTGTGTTCAGGGGAGCGCCACACGCTCCGCGGGGCACACACGACGAACAATCTTGTCTAGAACTCGGACGGTCAGGACTTTCCAACGCAAAGACCCAACCGGACCCCACCGCCCGGCGCATGACCCTGCTTCGAATCATGCAACAAATTCAGTCTATTGATCGGGAGTCGCGTGAACAGCCCAATTTTTCGCACCGGGTCATCCGCATGTGGAAAGGTGGCTGTCACAAAGATTCATGCAATGCCGGTAAGCGATTCACGGCAAAGCGATTTTTCGGATCGCGCTATGTGGAAAAGTTTAACGATTATTTTTTTGCGCGGGGCTTCGCGGCACCCGCAGGTGCGGCCTGTCCGGTCAGTTCGGCGAGCCTGGCCTCGAGCGCCTCGACGCGCGTCGCCAGTTGGATGTTGTCTTCCCGCGCCTTGACCGCCATCTCGCGCACCGCCTCGAATTCTTCGCGCTGCACCACATCCATGGAATTCAGCATGCGCTCGGCTTGCGCCCGGAACGCCGTCTCCACTTCGCGCCGAACGCCCTGCGCGGCACCCGCGGCATCGGTCATGATCTTTGCGAATTCGTCGAGAATGCGGTTCGGTCCGGTCGCCATGGCAGATCCTCGCTTTGTCGTTTTGACGTAGTGGCGCGCGGCGTGGAATGCAAGAACGTTAAGGGTCAATGCGCCCTGTGCGTTGCTATGGCGCATGGCGCAGCATTGGCTTTGCGCGGCTGTACTTGAAGGCGCCAAATCGCCTAGTGTGTTGCATTCCTTCAGCACTCTTCAGTCAGGGTCAACCAATGGCAACACCCCCGCGCCGACCAACAGATCCGATGGCCGCCGCAGAAGCTGCCTTCAAGCCGGCCAAGAAACCAGCGGCCCCGATTCGCGAGCCCGCCAGCGCACCAAACGTCAGAGAGCTTGTTTCGATCAGAATCGATCGAGCTGTGCTGGACTATTTCCAGGAAGATGGTCCAGGCTGGCAGGACAGGATCAACGACGCTCTAAAGCAAATTGTCGCCGGCAAACGGCCGGTTTGAAAACCGCCGTCTGTGCGATCAAGGCAATCGCCGCCGTTGCCTTGACCCCGCCAAAACCCTGCCGCATGGTCCGCGCCCGAATGACCGCGCCCTGGAGACCCTGTTGAGCGAATATTTCCTCTTGCCGCTGGCCTCCCTGCCCTTCCCCCACATCGACCCGGTCATCGTCAAGATCGGGCCGCTGGCTGTGCACTGGTATGGCGTCGGCTATATCGTAGGCATCCTCTTTGCCTGGTGGTATGCCAAACGGCTGGTCACCAACGCTCGTCTCTGGCCGGACGGCCACCTGCCGATGAAGCCCGAGGACCTTGACGATTTCATCGTCTGGGCGGCGATCGGCGTCGTGCTCGGCGGGCGCACCGGCTATGTGCTGTTCTACGACCTGCCGCGCTACATCGCGCATCCGCTCGACATTTTCGCCGTCTGGCAGGGCGGCATGTCGTTCCATGGCGGCCTGCTTGGTGTGATCCTCGCCATGACGCTGTTTTCGCTCAAGCGCCGCATTCCAACCTGGACATTGTTCGATGTGGTGTCGGCAGGCGTGCCTGTCGGTCTCGGCCTTGTGCGTGTCGCCAACTTCATCAATTCGGAGCTTTGGGGCCGGCCGTCGAACGTGCCCTGGGCGATCGAATTCCCCAATGGCGGCCCATTCACCCGCCACCCCAGCCAGCTCTACGAGGCCTTGCTCGAGGGCCTGGTGCTGTTCCTGGTGCTGCGCTTCCTCACCCATTCGCGCCTGAAGCTGAAGACGCCGCGTTTCGTCGGCGGGGCCTTCATCTGCGGCTACGGCCTGTCGCGCATCTTCGTCGAATTCTTCCGTGAGCCGGACCAGCAGCTCGGTTACCTGCTCGGCACCAGCTGGCTGACCATGGGCATGATCCTGTCCACGCCGATGGTTCTCGCCGGCATCTGGGCCATGGTCACGGCAAAGCCGGCGCCGCAGCCGCGGGCGGCATGACCCGGCTGAAGGAACGCATCAAAGGCCTGATCGGCGCGGCCGGGCCGATCCCGGTCAGCGAATATATGGCGCTCTGCCTGTTCGATCCCGAGGAGGGTTACTACACGACGCGCGAGCCCTTCGGCGCCGTCGGCGACTTCATCACCGCGCCCGAGATCAGCCAGATGTTCGGCGAGCTCGTCGCCGTCTGGCTCTACCAGGCCTGGCAAGGTGCCGGCCGGCCCCTGCCCGCGACCTTTGCCGAGATCGGTCCCGGCCGCGGCACGCTGATGAAGGACATGCTGCGGACCTGGTCACGGCTCGACCCGGCGCTCGTGGCCGGCGCCTCCTTCGCCATGATCGAGACCAGCCCCCGCCTGGCCGAGATCCAGAAACAGACGCTCGCCGGCCAGAGCGTGGCGCCCGCCTGGCACCAGACCATCGACACGCTGCCGCGGCAGCCGCTCTTCATCGTCGGCAACGAATTGTTCGATGCGGTGCCTATCCGGCAGTTCGTCTATGTCGGCGCGGGCTGGCGTGAGCGCGTGGTCGGCCTCGATGGCGCCGACGAACTGCACTTCTTCGCCGGCGCGGGGTCCGTCGACCCGGCGCTGCTGCCACCAGCAGCCGCCGATGCGCCGCAAGGCGCCATCGTCGAAGTGGCGCCTGCTCGCTCGGCGCTGATGGCGCAGATCGCCGAACGCATAGCCGGCCAGGGCGGCGCCGGCCTTTTCATCGACTACGGCCATCTGCAGCCGGGTATCGGCGACACTTTCCAGGCGCTGCGCCGGCACGAGCGCGAGGACGTTTTGGCCAATCCAGGCGAAGCCGACCTCACCGCCCATGTCGATTTCGCCGCTCTTGCCGACATCGCGCGGGCGCACGGTCTCGATGTGCAATTGTCGACCCAGGGCGAATTCCTGCTCCGCATGGGCCTGCTCGAACGTGCCGGCACACTTGGCGCCGATGCCGATGCCGAAACACGTCAGATCATCTCGGGCGCGGTCGAACGCCTGGCCGGCCCCGACGCGATGGGCGAGTTGTTCAAGGTGATGAAGGTCCTGCCGAAGGCGAAAGGCGGCTGAGATCGGCGAGCGGCCGCGGCGGCTGGTCCGCTCGTCTCCGAACTTCGCCTTGACGAACCCGCCTTGCACGGACGACAAACCCAACCATGCTGAATCAGAACAGACCCGATCCAGTACGCTCGCCGCTGCTTGAAAAGGCGCAAGGCATGCGCCACGGCTACTTCACCCGCATCGGCGGCGTCTCCGACGGCATCTATCGGGGCCTCAACATCGGCACGGGCTCCAGCGACGACCAGACATTGGTCGCCGAGAACCGGCGGCGCGTCGCCGACTGGATGGGTGTGCCCGCGGACCATCTGCTGACCGCGCACCAGATCCACTCGCCGGATGTCGTTGTCGCCAGGGAACCCTTCGCCGGCCCTCGCCCGAAAGCCGACGCCATCGTCACTGATCGTCCGGGCATCGCCATCGGCGCATCGACCGCCGATTGCGGGCCGGTGTTGTTTGCCGATGCCGAGGCGCGCGTCATCGGCGCCGCCCATGCCGGCTGGAAGGGCGCCTTCACCGGCGTGCTCGAGAACACCGTCGCGGCGATGGAAGGCCTCGGCGCCCGCCGCGACCGCATCGTCGCCGTGCTTGGCCCCTCGATCGGGCCCGACAATTACGAGGTCGGGCCGGAATTCGTCGCCCGCTTCGTCGAGGCCGACGCCGGCAATGAACGCTATTTCAGGCCATCCAAGACTGTCGGCCACTCGATGTTCGACCTCAACCAATATACGGTCGACCGGCTGCGCAAGGCCGGCGTGACCGCCGAGGGGCTTGGCCGCTGCACCTACGCGGAAGAAGACCTTTTCTATTCCTACCGGCGCACCACACACCGCAAGGAAGCGGATTACGGGCGCCAGGTTTCGGCAATCGTTCTGGAGAAAGAGTAATGGCGCTGCATTTCGAACGTTCGGAATTCGACGCGCGACGTGATCGGCTGCTGATCGAGATGGCCGAAAAGAAGCTCGACGCCGTGCTCCTGTTCGCGCAGGAGAGCATGTACTGGCTGACCGGCTACGACACGTTCGGCTTCTGCTTCTTCCAATGCCTGGTGGTGAAGGCCGACGGCTCGATGGTGCTGCTCACCCGCTCGGCTGATCTGAGGCAAGCGCGCAATACCTCGACCATCGAGAACATCGTGCTGTGGACCGATCGTCAGGGCGCCAACCCGGCAATCGACCTGCGCAACCTGCTCAACGACCTCGATCTTCTCGGCGCCCGCATCGGCGTCGAATACGACACCCATGGCCTGACCGCCTATAACGGCCGCCGGCTCGACGAGCAGTTGCAGACTTTCGGCCAGATCGCCGATGCCTCCGGCATCGTCGGCCGGCTGCGCCTGTTCAAGAGCCCGGCCGAGATCGCCAAGGCGGAAAAGGCCGCCAATCTTTCCGACGACGCGCTCGATGCCGCCCTGCCGCTGATCAAGCAGGGCGGTGACGAAGGGCTCATCCTCGCCGCCATGCAGGGCGCGGTCTTTGCCGGCGGCGGCGACTATCCGGCCAACGAATACATCATCGGCTCAGGCGCGGACGCCCTGCTCTGCCGCTACAAGGCCGGCCGCCGCAAGCTTACCAAGAACGACCAGCTGACGCTCGAATGGGCCGGTGTGTTCCACCACTATCATGCCCCCATGATGCGCACCATTTTGACGGGCAAGGTGTCGAAGCGCCATCAGGAACTGTTCGACGCTTCCCGAGCCGCGCTGCTCGCGGTCGAAAAGGCGATGACGCCGGGCAACACCTTCGGCGATGTCTTCGACGCGCATGCCCGCACGCTCGAAGCACACAATCTGACCAAGCACCGGCTGAACGCCTGCGGCTACTCGGTCGGCGCCCGCTTCACGCCGTCCTGGATGGACATGCCGATGTTCTACCAAGGCAATCCGGAGCCGATCGCGCCCAATATGACGCTGTTCGCGCATATGATCATCATGGACTCCGAGACCGAGACGGCCATGACGCTCGGCCGCACCTACCTCACCACGGAATCGGCGCCGAAGCCGCTGTCGCGCCATGATCTCGACTTGATCGTGCAGTGAATCCATAATGGTTGGTTCACGCGGGGGCGTTCGCCAGTAGGGAGTTTTCAAGCAAATGAGACGATCGCGGATGACGACCGTGTCATTGCTTGCGGCGCTGGCGCTCGGCGCCTGCACAAACGCCAAGGACGTGCTCGAACCTTCGGCCATCACTCCGCCGGCGAGCTCGGCCCAGTCCTCGGCCGCCCCGCAGGGCACATCGACGACGGCCACAACCCCGACCACGACCGCGCCTGCCCCTTCTCCCGCGCCTTCCACCACAGCGTCACCCAGGACATCGGCCCAGACCGCTGCCCTGGCCAAGACACGGTTGCAGGTGGCGCCGATCGTCGGCGCATCGGTGGACGCGGCAGCACCGTTGACGGCGGAACTGCAGACCCGCGCCAAGCAACGCGGCTTGACGCTTGTCGGCAGCACCGACCAGACGGCGACGCATGTGCTGAAAGGCTATTTCTCGGCGATGTCCGAGGGCAAGGACACCACCGTCATCTATGTCTGGGACATTTACGACCCCTCGGGGAACCGCCTGCATCGCATCAACGGCCAGCAGAAAGCGCCCACGGTCGGCAGCGGCGAAGGCTGGCCCACTGTGGCGCCCGCGACCATGCAGGCCATCGCCGACCAGACGATCGACCAGTTCGCCGCATGGCTCGGCAGCGGCGGCGCCGGTTGACCGTAAGGTAGCCGGCCGAACTGTTGCCGGCTTGCGATGTTTTGCGTGTTTGTTGCGGTCGCCGGGAGGATTCCCGATAACGAGGCTTGCAATACCGGCACGGGCCGCTAAAAGCCCGCTTAAAAGGCTCGTTGAGAGTCTCTCGGGCCTCTCCATCCTTCGCCAGGAACGGTGCATGAAGCTTTTCGCGGGCAATTCCAACCGGGTGCTGGCCGAAGCGGTCGCTCGCTATCTCAACATCCCGCTAGGGAAGGCCAGCGTCAGGCGATTCGCCGACCAGGAGATCTTCGTCGAGATCCAGGAAAACGTGCGCGGCGAGGATGTCTTCATCCTGCAGTCCACCTCTTATCCGACCAACGACCATCTGATGGAGCTGCTCATCATGATGGACGCTTTCATGCGCTCCTCGGCGCGACGCATCACGGCGGTCATCCCCTATTTCGGCTATGCAAGGCAGGACCGCCGCGCCTCCGGCCGCACGCCGATCTCGGCCAAGCTGGTCGCCAACATGATCACCCGCGCCGGCGCCGACCGCGTGCTGACGCTCGACCTGCATGCCGGCCAGATCCAGGGCTTCTTCGACATCCCGACCGACAATCTGTTCTCGGTGCCGGTGATGGCCCGCGACGTGAAGGCCAAGTACAAGCAGCTCGGCAATGTCGTCGTCGTGTCGCCCGACATCGGCGGCGTGGTGCGGGCGCGCGCTCTGGCCAAGCGTTTCGACGCGCAGCTGGCCATCGTCGACAAGCGCCGCGAGCGCCCGGGTGAATCGGAAGTCATGAACATCATCGGCGCGGTCGCCGGCAAGGATTGCCTGCTGATCGACGACATCGTCGATTCCGGCGGCACGCTTTGCAACGCGGCCGACGCGCTGCTCGCCAACGGCGCGACGAGCGTCACCGCCTACATCACCCATGGCGTGCTGTCGGGCGGCGCCGTCGCCCGTATCGCCGGTTCGAAGCTGCAGGAACTGGTGATCACCGATTCCATCCAGCCGACGCAGGGCGTGCTCGATGCACCGAACATCCGCGTCATCTCGATCGCCGACCTGATGGGCGAGGCGATCTCGCGCACGGCGACGGAAGAGTCGGTCTCGAGCCTGTTCGACTAGAGCGTTTCACCGTTTCACGGAAACGGCGAACCGCTCTATCCTTTGTTTTTGCGCAATTCCGGACGGAAAACCGCTCACACTTTACCTGGAATTGCTCTAGTCGATTTCGATAGGCGCGTAACGCAGCAGCGTCACGCCTTGCGCAAGCCGCTCCGTGCCGAGCGGCTCCAACGCCAGCGACAGGCCGGACTGGAAATACGGCTTGCCGCCGCCGAGCACGACCGGATGCATGTAAAGCCGGTACTCGTCGATCAGCCCCGCGCGCGCAAGGTGCCCGGCAAGCTCGGCTCCGGAAACGGAAATCTCGCCGTCCGTGTCCGCCTTGAGCGACCTCGCCACGCCCTCGGCGTCCCCCTTCACCAGGCGGGCATTCGGCCCGACTTCCTGGAGCCTGGTCGAAAACACGATCTTCGGCGTTTCACGCCAGGCGTGGGCAAAATCCCGCTCGGCCTCCTCGGCGGCGATCTCACGCTCCGGGCTGTCCCAGAAGCGCATGGTCTCATACATCCGGCGTCCGCAGAGCGCGATCGACGTCCGCCGCATCTCGTCGTTGAAATGCTGATGAAGTTCCTCTTCGGGGACCGGCAGGTTGATGTCTCCGCTCGGGCCGGCGATATAGCCGTCGAGCGATGTCAGCATGGCATAGACGATCGTCGCCATAGCGTTCCTCCGATTTCGCGTCCCCCCAAAGGATCATATCTGGTTGCAATTTGCAATCAGAAGTCTGGATGGAACCCGGAGATGCGACGCATCGGCCCGATGCCGCGGCGCCGTCTCACGCAGCAAGCGGGCCGCCTGTGCGGCGCGGGTTTTCACCGGCATCGCGCGCGCCGCGCATATAGCCGCGCGGCGAAGCGCCGAGCATGCGCTTGAACATGGTGGTGAAGGCCGGCACGCTGTCATAGCCGAGATCGAGCGCCACTCTGGTGATCGGCTCGCCGTCGGCGAGCCTTGGCAGCGCGGCGAACAGGCAGGCCTGCTGGCGCCAGGTCGAAAGCGACAGCCCGGTCTGGCGCTGGAAAGCGCGGGTGAAAGTGCGCCGGCTCATGCCTGCGGCATCCGCCCACGCGTCGATCGTGGCGTGCGGCGAAGGAGCCGCCACGAAGCGCCTGCAAAGCGCCGCGAGCTTCGGATCGGACGGGAAAGGCAACCCAAGCGGGCGTTCCGGCAGGTTCGGAATCTCGTGCAGCAGCAGTCCCATGACCAGCGCTGCCCGCCCTTCGAGCTCGCCGCCTTGCGGCAATTTCTCCGATTCAACGATCAGGCTGTGCATCAGCTCGGTGATGCCGACGACGCGCAATCCCTCCGGCAGCCCGGCAATGGCATCAGGCATCACATAGACCGAGCGCATCGAGACGTCGCCCAGCATCTCGACCGAATGCTCGGTGCCGGCCGGTATCCACATCGCATGGTCGGGCGGGACCATCCAGCGCCCGTGCTTCGTCGTCACCAACACCACCCCCACCAGGGCATGCAAAAGCTGGCTGCGGCTGTGGCGGTGTTGCGGCACGTGATAGCCGTCCGGATATTCGGTCGGCAGCGCCACCGCCGGCCCGACGGCCTCCTCCAGCCACTGCCAGCGGCTTTCATGCAGCCTGCCCAGCTCGGCGGCGTCGCCCCAGAAGATTTCCCGGCCATGCGGCATCGGATGTGGCCCACTTGCGAAACTATTGGACCAAACCACGAAAGAAGTCGCCATTCAAGCCGAATATAAGGCAAGCGTCCTATCCCATGAGACTGCTGCGGTTCGCCGCCAAAAAAACTACGGAGCATTGCCTTGACTGATACGACCGCCACATCCGTCGCCACGCCGGCGACGGCAAGCAGCACCTCGGCGCAAGCGACGGTCTTTGTCGTCATCCTTTCGGTGAGCTTCTGCCACGGCATCAATGACATCATGCAGTCACTGCTGCCGGCGATCTATCCGCTCCTCAAAGAGAATTACGGTCTCGATTTCTGGCAGATCGGCCTTCTGACCTTCACCTTCCAGGTCACGGCCTCGCTGCTGCAACCGGTGATCGGCATGATCACCGACAAGCGGCCAATGCCTTATTCCTTGCCTTGGGGCATGGCTTCGTCGCTGGCCGGCCTGATCGTGCTGGCCTATGCCGGCCACTATGTGCTGCTTTTGGTCGGCGCCTCGCTGATCGGCATCGGCTCGGCGATCTTCCATCCGGAATCCTCGCGCATCGCGCGCTTCGCCTCGGGCGGCCGCTTCGGCCTTGCGCAGTCGCTGTTCCAGGTCGGCGGCAATTTCGGCCAGTCGATGGGCCCGCTGCTCGCAGCCTTCATCGTCGTGCCCTTCGGCCAGACCAGCATCTCCTGGTTCGCCATCGGCTCGCTGATCGGCATCTTTGTGCTGTGGCAGGTCGGCGGCTGGTACAGCCGCATGCGCGCCTCGCAGGCCACCCGCAAGCAGGTTGCCCATGTATCGCCCTTTCCGCGCAAGAAGGTGATGGGCGCGCTCGCCGTGTTGACGCTGCTGGTGCTGACCAAGAACGCCTATATCGCCTCGCTGTCCAGCTACTACACCTTCTATTCCATCCACAAGTTCGGGGTCTCGGTGCAGACGAGTCAGGTCATGCTTTTCCTGTTCCTCGGCGCATCGGCGCTGGGCATCCTGCTTGGCGGTCCGTTCGGCGACCGTTACGGGCAGAAGGCGATGATCTGGTTCTCGATCGTCGGCGTCCTGCCCTTCACGCTGGCGCTGCCCTACGCCAATCTGGAATGGACGATGGTGCTCACCGTGCTGATCGGCCTGATCCTGTCGTCGGCCTTCTCCAACATCGTGGTGTTCGCGCAGGAGCTGGTTCCGGGCCGCGTCGGCACGATCGCCGGCATCTTCTTCGGCTTTGCCTTCGGTATAGGCGGCATCGCCGCCGCCGTGCTCGGCGTCATCGCCGACATGAAGGGCATCGATTTCGTCTTCCAGATCTGTTCCTACCTGCCCTTCCTCGGTCTGCTGACGGTGTTCCTGCCCAATATGAAGGAAGCGCGAAGGGCCTGATTGCCCGGGCACTCCAAACGGCCTCCGAAGATCGAAGCACCCGCCGCCTGGCGGGTGCTTCGTGTTTGGCGTCCTGCTTCAAGCCTTGAAGAAGGCCAGCAGGTCGGCGTTGATGACATCCGCATGGGTCGTCGCCATGCCGTGCGGGAAGCCCTTGTAGACCTTGAGCTCGCCCTTCTTGAGCAGCTTGATCGAAAGCAGCGCGGAGTCCGCGATCGGCACGATCTGATCGTCGTCGCCATGCATGACCAGCACCGGTACGTCGATCTTCTTCAGGTCCTCGGTGAAGTCGGTTTCCGAGAAGGCCTTGATGCAATCGTAATGCGCCTTGGTGCCGCCCATCATGCCTTGGCGCCACCAATTGTCGACAACGGCTTGCGAGACCACCGCGCCCGGACGGTTGAAGCCATAGAATGGGCCGGACGGCACATCGCGGAAGAACTGGGCGCGGTTGGCTGCCTGGGCCGCGCGGAAGCCATCGAACACCTCGATCGGCAGGCCGCCTGGATTGGCGTCGCTCTTCAGCATGATCGGCGGCACCGCGCCAATCAGAACGGCCTTGGCAACCCGACCGCCGCCACCATACTGCGCCACGTAGCGAGCCACCTCGCCGCCGCCGGTCGAATGGCCGACATGGATCGCGTTCTTAAGATCGAGATGCGCCACGAGCGCCGCTACATCGGCGGCATAGGTGTCCATCTCGTTGCCGGTGTCAGTCTGGGTCGAACGGCCGTGTCCACGCCGGTCATGCGCGATGACGCGGTAGCCCTTCGACAGGAAGAACAGCATCTGGGCGTCCCAGTCGTCGCTGCTCAGCGGCCAGCCATGGTGGAAGACGATCGGCTGACCGGTCCCCCAGTCCTTGTAGAAGATCTGCGTTCCGTCCTTCGTGGTGATCGTGCCGCTGCCGATTTTGGTCTGCGAAGCTTCAGTCATCTCCATCTCCTTTGTAATTTTCGCAATAAATAATATCACGATAACGATATGCGTACCGCTATCGAGCCGGCTTGTCCATAGAAATATGTATCACGATAACATTTTCTGTGGTACATAATAGGTTATCAGTTGGCAAAAGGATCGTGTCGTGCCCCTTCCCTTGGACAATCAGCTCTGTTTCACGCTCTACGCGACCAGCATGACAATCAATCGTACCTACAAACCGATGCTGGACGAAATGGGCATCACCTATCCGCAATATCTCGTGCTCAATGCGCTGGGAGAGACTGACGGCATGTCGGTGGGCAGCATCGCGCATCGGCTCGCCCTGGAATCGAGCACCATCACTCCACTGGTGAAGCGAATGGAACAGGCCGGCCTCGTCACTCGCCAGCGCAGCCAGACCGACGAGCGCCAGGTGCAGGTCGACCTGACCCCTATCGGGCGAGCCTTGCTCGTCCAGTGCAATTGCCTGAACGAGACCCTGATCGAGCGCTCGGGCATGACGTTGGCCGAGCTCGATGCCCTAAACCGGCAAATCCAGAAATTGCGCGATGCGTTGAACGGCGGCCAGGTGGTTGACGCCGCCTAGGGCAATTTCGGGAAAAAAGCGTAGCCTTCTCCGTCCGGAATAGCGCAAAAGCCAGCGTGGTCACGCCTCGATCTTCACCGGCGGCAGCGGCGGCGCCTCCAGCCCCTGGAACGGGTCGCGCCAGGCGTCGATCGCGTCCAGCCGTCCGTACCAGCGGCGGATCGACGGGTAGTCGTGGAGCGGCAATCCGGCGACATCATTGAAAGGCAGGAACGTCGCCATGCGGAAGTCCGCATAGGAGATGGAATTGCCGACCAGCCACTCCCGCGCGGCAAGCTCGGGCTCGAGGACAGCCGCGGCCTTATGGAATTGCTTGAGCCCCTCCTCGACCAGCGCCTGATCGATCGGGCCGAGTCCATAGCGCTGCTTGGTCCCGCGCTCGAAATGCACCATGTCGCAGGCGAAGGCGAACCGTTCCTTGCCCCAACTGATCCAGCGGATCATGTCCGGCTCATCGTCCCCGCGGCGCCAGAAATCTGAACGCATCTCGCGCGAAAGCCGGCAGGCGATGGCGTCCGTCTCCCACAGGCTCCATCCCGCGCCGACCAAGATCGGCAAGGTCAGATTGGGGTTTAGCGCCTGGTAGCGCTCGGCCTGCCCCGGCGCCATCGGCGATGCGAACTCGAACGCGATCCTAGCCTTGAGATAGCGCGCCGTCGCGACCGCGAGGCGAGGATTGGGATTACGGCTGAACAGGAGTTTCATTTTGGTCCCCACGGATCTGGTTGCATGCCGCAGGACGACCGGAAGCCGCCCGATCCTACATTTGTCACGAACGGTAGATCCGGTTTATGTTTTCGGCATCGGAAAAACACCCTGCAAGCCTTCCGGCACAACCGCTTGCGCCCTTGCCCGCCTTCGGCTATAGAGCCGCCACCCGCGTAGACACCCTTGGAGGCAACGCGGAGGAAGGCCGGCCAGGCCTCGCATGATTCCAACGCATTTGGATTGCCAAACGCATCGGACGGATCGTGCAAGGCCGCGACGGCTTTCGACGTTTACGGTCGGCCTTACGCCGACCGCGAGCGCTCCACAACACGCGAAAGGAAATGCCATGAGCCACGATGCTTATGAGCTCAAAGCCGAAGCGCGCGAACAGGTCGGTAAGGGGTCCGCCCGTGCAGTTCGCCGCAACGGTAAAGTGCCTGCAGTTATCTACGGCGACAAGCAGCCTCCCCTGGCGATTGCGCTGAACTACAAGGACATCTTCTACAAGATCCATGGCGGCGGGTTCCTGACCACGGTCGCCACGATCGATGTCGACGGCAAGAAGATCCAGGTCCTGCCGAAGGATTTCCAGCTCGACCCGGTCAAGGATTTCCCTGTCCATGTCGACTTCCTGCGCATCGGCAAGGACACCGAGGTCAATGTCGACGTGCCCGTCCACTTCATCAATGAGGACAAGTCGCCCGGCATCAAGCGCGGCGGCGTGCTCAACATCGTTCGCCACGAAGTCGAGTTCCACTGCCCGGCCAACGCGATCCCGGAATTCATCACCGTCGATCTCGCCGGCACCGACATCGGCGACTCGATCCACATCTCGGCTGTCAAGCTGCCGGCCGGCGTCAAGCCGGTCATCTCCGATCGCGACTTCACCATCGCGACCATTGCCGGCTCGTCTGCCATGAAGCCGGAGACGGAAGCCACCACCGAAGTGGCGGCGACTGAGACGGCGGCCCCGGCGGCCGAAGAGAAGTAACCTATTTCTGCATCCGGAGGCGGCGATGCTTGTCTTTGCAGGCCTCGGCAATCCGGGCGCGAAATACGAAAACAACCGGCACAATGTCGGCTTCATGGCGGCGGACGCGATTGCCCGCCGCCATTCCTTTTCGCCCTGGTCGCGGAAATTCCAGGGCCTGATTTCGGAAGGCACGCTCGGCGGCGAGAAGATCCTGCTGATCAAGCCGCAGACCTTCATGAACCTTTCCGGACAGTCGGTGGGCGAAGCGCTGCGCTTCTACAAGCTCGAGCCGTCCGCGCTCACCGTCTTCTATGACGAGATCGATCTTGCCGCCGGCAAGCTCAGGGTCAAGGTGGGCGGCGGCTCCGGCGGCCATAACGGCATCCGCTCGCTCGATCAGCATGTCGGCAATGCCTATCGCCGGGTGCGCATCGGCGTCGGCCACCCCGGCGTCAAGGAGATGGTGCACGGCCATGTGCTCGGCGATTTCGCCAAAGCCGATCGCGAATGGCTGGATGTCCTGCTGGACGCAATCGCCGACGATGCGGCTCTGCTCGTCAAGGGCGATGACAATTCCTTCATGAACCGCGTCACGCTCGCCTTGCGTGAAAAACTCATGCCGACTGGCGATGACGACCGCCCGCCGCCTAAGCCGCCGAAGCAGCAAAGCCATGTCCGCCAGGCGCGCCCGCAGCAGCCGGCGGCAAAGCTTCCCGAGAGCGGCCCGATGGCCGCGATGCTGAAGAAGCTGTTCGGCAAGGAGTGAGCGCCGAACGAACGTCGCCCAGGGCTTGACGTTCGTCACCGCTATCGCCCATAGCCCTCAGCAAAATCGAATTCCGACAGGACTGGACGAACATGGGTTTCAAATGTGGCATCGTTGGCTTGCCCAACGTCGGCAAGTCGACGCTGTTCAATGCATTGACCAGGACGGCCGCCGCGCAGGCCGCCAACTATCCTTTCTGCACCATCGAGCCGAATACCGGCGAGGTGGCGGTGCCGGATCCCCGCCTGCAGAAGATCGCGGCGATCGGCAAGTCGAAGGAGATCATCCCGACCCGCATCTCCTTCGTCGACATTGCCGGCCTGGTGCGCGGCGCCTCCAAGGGCGAAGGGCTAGGCAACCAGTTCCTCGCCAACATCCGCGAGGTCGACGCGATCGTGCACGTGCTGCGCTGCTTCGAGGATGACGACATCACCCATGTCGAGGGCCGTATCGACCCCGTCGCCGACGCAGAGACGGTCGAGACCGAGCTGATGCTCGCCGACCTCGAAAGCATCGAGCGCCGCATCCTCCAGGTCCGCAAGCGGGCCGCCGGCAAGGACAAGGAAGCCATGGCCGTCCTGCCGATGATGGAGGCGTCGCTCGAATTGCTGCAGGCCGGCAAGCCGACGCGCTTCCTGCTCAACGGCATCTCGCCGGAGGATCTGCGCATCCTGCAGGGGCTGAACCTGCTCACCTCGCATCCCGTTCTCTATGTCTGCAACGTCGCCGAGGCGGACGCCGCCACCGGCAACGAGCACACGCGCGCGGTGGAGAAGATGGCGGCAGCTCAGGGCGCCGGCACGGTGGTGATCTCGGCGGCGATCGAGGCGGAAGTCGCCCAGCTTTCCGACGAAGAGGAAATGGAGTTCCTTGCCTCGATCGGCCTCGACGAGCCGGGCCTCAACAAGGTGATCCGCGCCGGCTACGAGCTCTTGCATCTGATCACCTACTTCACCGTCGGGCCGAAGGAGACGCGCGCCTGGACGATCCACAAGGGCGATAAGGCGCCGCAGGCGGCCGGCGTCATCCATACCGACTTCGAGCGCGGCTTCATCCGCGCCCAGACCATCTCCTACAACGACTTCGTCACGCTGGGCGGTGAAGTGGCCGCCAAGGAAGCCGGCAAGGCGCGCGACGAAGGCAAGGAGTATGTCGTCCAGGACGGCGACATCATGCTGTTCAAGTTCAACACCTGATCCTTCAGGAGACCCGGCGATGATAAAGACCTTCGTCGTGGACAATGACCGCCTGCGTCTCACCGAGGATCTCGCGGCGGATGGCGACAGGGTCGTCTGGGCCGACCTCTTAAACCCGACCAAGGAGGAAGAGGCGCGCATCGAGGGCTGGCTGGGCATAGCCATCCCGACCCGCGAGGAGATGGAGGAGATCGAGATATCGAGCCGCCTCTATGTCGAGGACGGCGGCTACTTCATGACCGCCGTGCTGCCGGCGCAGACCGAGGCCGACGATCCTTTGATGTCGCCAGTGACCTTCGCGCTTGCCGGAAATCGGTTGATCACCATCCGCTACCATGAACCCAAGGCCTTCAAGACCTTCCCGCTGCGCGCCGAGAAGGTGGCGACCGGCTGCACCAGCGGCGACACCATCCTGATCGGCCTTCTCGAGGCGATCGTCGATCGCCTGGCCGACATCCTCGAGCGCGCCGGCCGGGAGGTCGAGGCGATCTCGCGCGACATTTTCCAGGCGCGCTCGACCAAGGCCTCGAAGCGCAACCGTGATTTCCAGGAGCTCCTGAAAGGCATCGGCCGCAAGGAGGACCTCGCCTCCTCGGTCCGCGACAGCCTGATCTCGCTGCAGCGCCTCGCCGGCTTTCTTGCCCATGTCGCGGGCCAGACCAAGATGAGCAAGGATGTGCGCGCCCGTATCAAGACGCTGTCGCGCGACGTGCTGTCGCTCGCCGACCATGCCACCTTCCTGTCGCAGAAGATCTCCTTCCTGCTCGACGCCACGCCGGCATGATCTCGATCGAGCAGAACGCCATCATCAAGATCTTCTCGGTCGCCGCCGTCATCTTTCTGCCGCCGACGCTGGTTGCCTCGATCTACGGCATGAATTTCGACATCATCCCCGAGCTCAAATGGGAGTTCGGCTATCCCTTCGCCATCGGCCTGATGGTGGTCTCGGCCATCCTGCCCTTCTGGTATTTTCGCCGCCGCGGCTGGCTCTGACAGTGTCGGCCGGCGACGGCTGGCTTACCAGAAATCACTTGACCAAATTGCCTTGGACCTTCATCCGGGAATGCCGATTTGGGGATCACGCATTCGTCAACCGGATTGCCAGCATGACCGGAAAGACCTGGGCCTATGAGGATTTCGTCGAGGGGTCCTCGCTCGACCTCGGCAGCAAGACTGTAAGCGCTGCCGAGATCATCGAATTCGCCTCGGAATTCGATGCCCAGCCGATGCATCTCGACGAGGAAGCCGGCAGGGCGAGCATCCTCGGCGGCCTTTCGGCTTCGGGCTGGCACACCTGCGCGATGTTCATGCGCATGCTGTGCGACGCCTTCCTGCTCGATTCGACGTCTCAAGGGTCGCCCGGCATCGAGCATGTGAAATGGAAGAAGCCGGTTCTGGCCGGCGATACCTTGCGCGGCACGGTCACGATCCTGTCCAAGCGCCAGTCCAAATCGCGGCCTCAGCTCGGCTTGATCACCATGCGCAGCGAACTGGTCAACCAGCGCGGCGAGAGTGTCTTCGAGCTGGAGAACATCGGCATGTTCCTCACCCGCGAGGCCGCGGCATGACCCTCGACGAATTCTTCCTGATCGGCCAGACCGTCACGCTCGGCTCGCACAAATTCGAGGCTGACGAGATCAAGGCGTTCGCCAGGAAATACGATCCGCAGGTCTTCCATGTCGATGAGGAGGCGGCGAAGAAGAGCGTGCTCGGCGGGCTCTGCGCCTCGGGCTGGCACACCGCCGCCACCTGGATGAAATACAACCTCGCAAAGCGCATGGAGACCGAGGGCGTGCGCTGGACCGGCCCCGGCCCGCAGCCCGAATTCGGCCCCTCGCCCGGCTTCCGCAATCTGAAATGGCTGAAGCCGGTCTACGCGGGCGAGACGGTGACCTTCACGCGCACCGCGCTGGCACACCGCCCGCTCGCGGGACGCCCGGGCTGGAACCTGCTCACGCTGCGCTCGGAAGGGTTCGATTCGACCGGCGACAAGGTGATTGAATTCGACAGCGCGGTGCTGGTGAAGGTGGAGTAATGTCTCTTCCTTCTCCCCTTGTGGGAGAAGGTGTCGCCGAAGGCGACGGATGAGGGGTGCTCCAGGGAAAGCCAGCGTCTCACTCCGCTGGAACACCCCTCATCCGTCTCGGCGCTGCGCGCCGATCCACCTTCTACCACAAGGGGAGAAGGGAAAGCCGCGCTAATGCCCCTCGAACCCGATCAGCGTCCTGACCGGCACGCCGAGCGCTTCCAGCTTCTTGCGGCCGCCGAGGTCCGGCAGGTCGATGACGAAACAGGCCGCGACGATGTCGGCGCCGATCTGCCTGAGCAGCCTGACCGCCGCTTCCGCGGTGCCCCCGGTGGCGATCAGGTCGTCGACCACGATCACCTTCTCGCCAGGCGAGACGCCGTCCTTATGCATCTCCATCTCATCCAAGCCGTATTCGAGGCTGTAGGCGACGCGCACCGTTTCGTAAGGCAGCTTGCCCTTCTTGCGGATCGGCACGAAGCCGGCCGAAAGCTGGTGCGCCACGGCGCCGCCGAGGATAAAGCCGCGCGCCTCGATGCCGGCAATCTTGTCGATCTTCAGACCGGCATAGGGATGCACCAGTTCGTCGATGGCACGGCGAAAGGCGCGGGCATCGCCAAGCAGCGTGGTGATGTCGCGAAACAATATGCCGGGCTTTGGGTAATCCGGAATGGTGCGGATGGCCGCAAGCAGCGTGTCTTCGAGGGAGGATTTCATCGAGGCTTTCCGCGTGTCCGGCTGTCGGATTTGGCGTCGGCCATTGCTGCCCGACGCGACCGACAAGGGCTACCGCGATGTCGCGCCAGAGACAAGCACATCCGGCAAAGCATCGGCGCCGACCGGCCTCGGCCGTAACGAAAAGGGCGCCTGCGAAGGCGCCCTTCGAAAAGCAGGCGCTTGCCTGGCAACTACATGCCTAGGTCCGAGCGCAGCTCGGAGCGTGCCACTTCGAACTCGGCCTTGAAATCGGGACGGCTGAGCAGGACCGCCGCAATCACGCTGCCCGAAATCTTGCCCATCTCGATGTCGGACGGGTAGTGGATGCCGCCGACCACACGGTTATGGGCATATTCGGCCGCGCGGGCCATGATCTCGGCGCGCTTTTCCGGCACCATGTCGGACAGGATGATGCCCATCATGGTGCCGACCGTGGCATGGCCAGACGGCCAGGAACCGGAATTGGACAACTTCACCACGGGCTTGACGAGATCGCTGAGCTGATGCGGGCGCGGACGCTTCCAGAGGTCCTTGGCCGGGTCGACGACCGCGCCTTCAGTCGCGACCACGCGATCGAAGAACGCGCTGAACTTCGGCAGCGTCTCCTTGTTGAATTTCGGTCCCATGACATCGGCGAAGCGCCAGACATTCTCTTCGGCATCGGCAATTGCGCGCTTCTCCATTTCGGGCGTCCGCGTCACCTGCAGGGTCAGCACCTCGCCGAGTTCGGCCTTGGTCTCGGCCGAATCGTTGGCGGGCGGCGGCGGCAGGATCATCGTCAGGTCGATGTCCTTGTTGGTGACGAAGGGCTGGGCGTCCTCGGCTTGGACGGCCGGGCTGGCGACAAGAAGCAGCAACACGGCTGCGAGCGGCGCGAATCTTTTCATGGGGACGATCCTTTGCGGTAGGGGCAAGGCAGGATCGCCATGCGCAATGACGGCCATGTGACATGGCCGGATCGACGCGGTTCCGAGATACAAAAAGGGCGCCTTTCGGCGCCCTTGCATTTTTCTGGAAGCCGGCCGCGGCTCAGTGCGCGACGTCGGCCCACACCCTGCGCTTGGTCATGTAGACCAGCGCGCCGAAGAGCAGCAGGAAGATCATGACGCGGAAGCCGGTCTTCTTGCGGTCCTCGAGATGCGGTTCGGCGGCAAACATCAGGAAGGCCGAGACGTCACGGGCATACTGGTCGACGGTCTGCGGCGAGCCGTCGTCATAGGTCACCTGGCCATCCGAGAGCGGCTTCGGCATCTTCAGCGACACGCCGGACAGGAAGTACGGGTTGTAGTGCGTGCCTTCCGGGATCACCATGCCGGCCGGCGGCGTCTGGTCGTAGCCGGTGAGCAGCGAGTGGATATAGTCCGGGCCGCCCTGCGCATATTGCGTGAAGATGTCGAAGATGAAGCGCGGGAAGCCGCGCTCGACGCCGCGCGCCTTGGCGAGCAGCGACATGTCCGGCGGGGCGGCGCCGCCATTGGCGGAAGCCGCGGCCTGCTCGTTCGGGAACGGCGCCGGGAAGTGGTCCGACGGCTTGCCGGGACGGTCGAACATGTCGCCGGCGTCGTTCGGGCCGTCATGGATGGTGTATCCGGCGGCCAGCGTCTTGATCTGCGCTTCCGAATAGCCGAGCCCTTCCAGCGTGCGGAAGGCCACGAGGTTCATCGAGTGGCAGGCCGAGCAGACTTCCTTGTAGACCTTGAGGCCGCGCTGCAGCTGCGCCTTGTCATAGGTGCCGAACGGGCCGGCGAAGCTCCAGCTCATTTCCTTCGGCTCGTTGATCGGGAAATGCGTCGGCGCGGCCGCGTTGTGTTCCTCTTCCGCGGCGATGGCCCCAGCACTTGACATCCAGGTGCCCGCGACCACCAGGCCGAGCAGCGCCAGCGAGGTGAGAATCTTCTTCATACCCAAAATCCCCTCAGATCCTCAGCCTTTGGTTTCCGGCGCGGCGGTCGCGCCTGCCGGATGTCCGCTGCCGCCCTTGTTCTTTTCCAGCACCGCCTCGGTGATCGAGTTCGGCAGCCTGCGCGGCGTCTCGATCAGGCCAAGTACCGGCATGACGATCAGGAAGAAGGCGAAATAGAACAGCGTCGCCATCTGCGCCATGAACACGTAGGCGCCTTCCGCCGGCTGCGAGCCCAGCCATCCAAGCAGGATGGCGTCGGCCACGAACAGCCAGAAGAACAGCTTGTACCATGGACGGTAGACCGCCGAGCGCACCTTGGAGGTGTCGAGCCACGGCACCAGGAACAGCATGGCGATGGCGCCGAACATGCACAGCACGCCGCCGAGCTTGGAGTTGATCGGGCCGATGTTGAAGGTGATGGCGCGCAGGATCGCGTAGAACGGCAGGAAGTACCATTCCGGAACGATGTGGGCTGGCGTCTTCAGCGGGTTGGCGACCGTGTAGTTGTCCGGGTGGCCGAGATAGTTCGGCAGGTAGAAGACGAAATAGGCGAAGAAGAACAGGAACACGATCATGCCAAACGCGTCCTTGATGGTCGCGTAGGGCGTGAAGGCGACGGTGTCGGTCTTCGACTTGACCTCGATGCCGGTCGGGTTCGACTGGCCAACGACATGCAGCGCCCAGATGTGCAGCACCACGACGCCGGCGATCATGAACGGCAACAGGTAATGCAGCGCGAAGAAGCGGTTCAGCGTCGGATCGTCGACCGCGAAGCCGCCGAGCAGCAGCTGCTGGATCCAGTTGCCGACCAGCGGAATGGCGCTGAAGAAGCCGGTGATCACGGTGGCGCCCCAGAAGCTCATCTGTCCCCAGGGCAGCACGTAGCCCATGAAGCCGGTGGCCATCATCAGGAGGTAGATGATGCAGCCGAGGATCCACAGGAGCTCGCGCGGCGCCTTGTAGGAGCCGTAGAACAGGCCGCGGAAGATGTGGATGTAGACGGCGACGAAGAAGAACGAGGCGCCGTTGGAATGGAGATAGCGCAGGAGCCATCCCGAATTCACGTCGCGCATGATCTTCTCGACCGAATCGAAGGCGAGATTGGTGTCGGACGTGTAGTGCATCGCCAGCACGATGCCGGTCAGGATCTGCGAGACCAGCATGATCGACAGGATGCCGCCGAACGTCCACATGTAGTTGAGGTTGCGCGGCACCGGATAGGCGACGAAGCTGTCATAGATAAGCCGCGGCAGCGGCATGCGCGCGTCGAACCAGCGCTCGATACCGGTCTTGGGCGTATAGGTCGAGTGTCCCTCGCTCATCGAAATGTCCCCTGCCTCAACCGATAAGGATCTTGGTATCGGAAATGAACTTGAATACCGGGATCGCCATGTTCTCCGGCGCCGGACCTTTGCGGATGCGGCCGGCGGTGTCGTATTGCGAACCATGGCACGGGCAGAACCAGCCGCCGAAATCGCCTTCCTGGCCGAGCGGGATGCAGCCGAGATGGGTGCAGACCTGTACCATCACCATCCAGGCTTCCTTGCCGGGCGTCGTGCGGTTGGCGTCGGTCGCCGGCGCGTCGGACGGCAGGTTGGCATTGCGCGCGATCGGGTCCTTGAGATCGGCGAGGTTGACGGCCTCGCCGTCCTTCATTTCCTTTTCGGTGCGGTTGCGCACCACCACCGGCTTGCCGCGCCATTTGACGATCAGCGAGCTGCCCGGCTGCAGCGAGGAGACGTCGACCTCGACCGAGGCGAGAGCCAGCGTCGAGGCATCGGGGCGCATCTGGTCGATGAACGGCCACGCGACGGCTCCCGCGCCGACAACGGCCGCCATGCCGGTGGCTACGTAGAGAAAATCGCGACGGTTGGGATCGTGGATGTCGGTTGCGCTCACGGGTGCCTGATCCTTTCGCCTCTTCCTAACCGGAGGCCGAGCCTTGTCCCCGCTCAATCGCACCTGCCCGACAGCGCATGGCGAACAGGCTAGCGAATTCCTCCGGCATTTGGATTTTCGGTTTATGCGTGCGGCCCGTTTTTGTCCAGCGGGGTGAGGCCACAAGGGCAGATTGTCGCGGGGTGCGTAGCGGCAGTGGCTGGCGTGCCGCCGCCATGCTGCCGGGCGGGATGAAAACTGCCAGAAATCCGGGGCGAGATCGGGTCGGTGTTCGCCTCGACATCGGCTCCTGGCCCGGTCTATTCTGTCGCCATGGCGCATGTCATTGAACGCGACAGCTGGGCCGAATCCCCCGACCGCTGGAAGGGCGAGCTGCAATGCGGCCAGTTCGGCGCCAACTCCTGTCTGATCTTCAACTATCAGGAAAGGATCGGCGGCGGCCCGCGCCTGCACAAGCACCCCTATGCGGAGATCTTCGTCATTCGCTCTGGTACCGGCCTGTTCAAGATCGGCGACCAGGAAATCAAGGCCACCGCCGGCCAGATCCTGATCGTGCCCCCCGACACGCCGCACAAATTCACCAATCTCGGCCCCGGTCCGCTCGAAAGCACCGACATCCACGAGAACGGCCACTTCATCACGGAATGGCTGGAATAGCGGTTCAGAGCAATTCCAGGAAAAGTGTGAGCGGTTTTCCGTCCGGAATTGCGTAAAACAAGGAGATAGAGCGGTTCGCCGTTTCCGTGAAACGGTGAACCGCTCTAGCTGGCGCCTAGCCTGACCAGCACGGCCCTCGGGATGTCGTATTCGCGGATCACGGCATCGTGCTTGCGCAGACCGCAAAGCTCGCGCTGGATGAAATAGGCGTGCACGGCCGCGGCCGCTTCCTTGAGCAGCCGGTTGCGGTGCTCGCCCTCCCCCCTCTGGCGCAATCTGGCAAGGGTTTCCTCCACGCGCTGGCCTGCGCGGCCGAGCGCTGCGGCCTTTTCGGCGAGGATTTCGTGGCCGAGCAGGTCGAGCGCGCTTTCCTGAGCGCCTGACCGTCCAAAGTTTGTGGGCATGCGTACCGACATGACGCCGTTCTACTCCGCCGGCCGCGTCTCTTCCAGCGCGCTTTCCTCGTTGAACAGGAAGCCGCCCGACTGCCGTTTCCACAGCCGTGCATAAAGCCCGTCGAGCGCGACCAGCTCGTCATGCGTGCCCTGTTCGACGATGCGCCCGCCGTCGAGCACCACCAGCCGGTCGAGCGCCGCGATGGTGGAGAGCCGGTGCGCGATGGCGATCACGGTCTTGTTTTCCATCAGCCGGGTGAGATTCTCCTGGATCGCCGCTTCGATGTCCGAATCGAGCGCCGAGGTCGCCTCGTCGAGGATGAGGATCGGCGCGTCCTTGAGGAAGACGCGCGCGATGGCGACGCGCTGCCGCTGCCCGCCGGAGAGTTTCACGCCGCGCTCGCCGACATAGGCCTCGTAGCCGGCGCGACCGCGGTTGTCGTGCAGTCTCAGGATAAAGTCATGCGCCTCGGCCTTTTGGGCCGCGGCGATCACCTGCGCGTCGGTGGCGTCCGGCATGCCGAGCTTGATGTTGTCGCGCAGCGAGCGGTGGAACAGCGCCGTGTCCTGGCTGACCACGCCGATATTGCCGCGCAGCGAGTTCTGCGTCACATGCGCGATGTCCTGGCCGTCGATCAGGATCTGGCCGCCTTCAAGGTCGTAGAGGCGCAGGATCAGATTGGCCAAGGTCGTCTTGCCGGCGCCGGACGGGCCGACAAGGCCGACCTTCTCGCCCGGACGCACAACGAGGTCGATGCCGTCGAGCACTCCTGCCCCCTTGCCGTAATGGAAGGTGACGTTGCTGACGTCGATACGACCGCCGGTTACGACCAGTTCCTTTGCATCCGGGGCGTCGGTGAGGCCGAGCGGCTGCGAGATCATCGCCTTGGAATTCTCCAGCACGCCGAGGTTTCTCAAAATGCCGTTGAGCTGCATCATCACTCTTCCAAGCAGCATGTTGAGCCTGAGGACGAGAGAAAGCGTGAAGGCGACAGCGCCGACCGTGATCGAACCCTCGACCCACAGATAGATGGCGAAGCCGGCGATCGCCGTGATCATGACGCCCGACAGCGTCGTCAGCGCCATGCGCACTCCGGTCAGACGGCGCGTGAACGGCCGCAGCGCGTCGAGATAGATGTCGAAACCGTTCCTGATGTAGCGGTCGTCGCCATCCGCCGAGTACAGCTTCAGCGTCTGCACATTGGAGTAGGAATCGACGATCCGGCCGGTGATCATCGACCCGGCCTCGGCCGTCGCCTCGGCATGCTTGCGGATCTGCGGCAGATAGAGTTTGGCCAGCCATCCGAAGACGGCGATCCAGACCACCACCATAACCGCCAGCCTGAGGTCCAGGCCGGCGACCAGCGCCAGCGTCGTCACGGTATAGATGATCATGAACCAGATGACCTCGATGAAGCTTTCCATCAGGTCGCCCGTCGCCTGCCCCGCCTGCCAGACTTTTGTCGCGATGCGGCCGGCGAAATCGTTCTGGAAGAAGGCATAGGACTGGCGCGAGACATGCCGGTGCGCCTGCCAGCGCACCAGATTGTAGAAGCCGGGCGTGATCGTCTGTTCGTCGACCAGCGCCGACAGGCCGACCACGGCGGTGCGGATGACGAGCACCACTGCGCCCATGAACAAGAGCTCAGGTCCGGCCGCGGCCCACAGCGCGTGCCAGCTGCGCTCTCCGGGCAGCTGATCGAGGATGTCGACCAGCCTGCCGACGAAATAGAACAGGCCGGCCTCGACCAGCGGCGCGATGCCGCCGATGATCAGCATGGCGAAGAAGGCGAGCTTCGCCTGTCCGACATAGTGCCAGAGGAAGCCGCCGACGCTGGCGGGCGGCCGCAGATTGGCGGGCTCGCGGAACGGGTAGACCCAGTGCTCGAACCAGCGATAGATGGCCTGCATCATTCGGCGGCTTCACCTTTCGTCGGCGGGGCGTCGGCGACCGGCTTTTCCTCCAGCAGGAAGCCGCCGGACTGGCGGCGCCAGAGCTGGGCATAGAGCCCGCCCTTGGCGATCAGCGCCTCATGCGAGCCGTCCTCGACGATGCGGCCCTTGTCCATGACGACGAGCCGGTCCATCGCCGCGATCGTCGACAGCCGGTGCGCGATGGCGATGACGGTCTTGCCCTGCATGAGCTTGTAGAGGTTCTCCTGGATGGCGGCCTCCACCTCCGAATCGAGCGCGGAGGTCGCCTCGTCGAGGATGAGGATCGGCGCGTCCTTCAGCATAACACGGGCAATGGCGATGCGTTGCCGCTGGCCGCCGGACAGTTTCACGCCGCGCTCGCCGACAAGCGCCTCATAGCCGCTCTGTCCATGGGGATCTGTGAGCCCCGCGATCACCTCGTCGATCTGGGCGGCTTTCGCGGCGCCGACCATCGCCTCGTCGCTGGCCGACTGGCGCCCATATTTGAGGTTCTCGCGAACCGACCGGTGCAAGAGCGAGGTGTCCTGGTTGACGAAGCCAATCGCCGAGCGAACACTCTCCTGCGAGACGTTGCGGATGTCCTGCCCATCGATCAGCACCTTGCCGTCCTGCACGTCGAACAGCCGCAGCACGAGATTGACCAGCGTCGATTTGCCGGCCCCGGAACGGCCGATGAGGCCGACCCGCTCGCCCGGCGCGATCTTCAGCGACAGGTTGTCGATGACGCCGCCTTTGCCGTCCTTGCGCCAATAGTTGAAGTTCACCCGGTCGAACTCGATGCCGCCGGCGGTTACGACGAGGGCCGGCGCGTTGGGCTGGTCCTGCATGACGATCGGCCGCGCGATCGTCGTCATCGAGTTGCTGGCGACGCCGATCTGGCGGAAGACATTGGCGCCGACATCGAGGATCCTGCCGGAAATGTTGGCGATCTGCAGCGCGAACGGTATCGCCGTCGCCACGGCCGCGGTGGTCATCGTCCCGGCGTTCCAGCCGGCGAGCGCCAGCCAGCTCACGGCGATAAGCAGCGCCGCGTTGAGGACGAACAAGGCCGACCACATCAGCGTGAAAACGCGCATCAGTTGGTAGAATGTGTCGGCGTGCTCGACCACCGCCTGCGAGACATATTTGTCTTCGTGCCCGCCGGTCGAGAATGTCTTGAGCGTCAGGATATTGGTGTAGCTGTCGACCATGCGGCCGCTCACCTGCGACCACCGCTCCGACAATTGGGACGAGCGTTGCGTGATCCTGGGCATCGCGGACCAGAAGATCAGGCAATAGAACAACAGCCAGACCGCCACGACCGCCAGCAGAAGCGGGTCGAGCCGGGCCAGCACCACGATGGCGACCGCGACGAACACCAGCGCATACCACACGGCATCGACGGTGAGATTGACGCTCATCTCCACCGAATCGCCGCTCTGCATGACCTTGGTTCCGATGCGGCCGGCAAAGTCGTTCTGGAAGAACGACCAGTCCTGGCGCACGACATGCCAGTGGCTCTGCCAGCGGATGAGGTCGATGAGGTTCGGCGCGATCGCATGGTTGCGGATCAGCGCATCGACGACCATCGACAGCGGACGCAAAAGCACGACGAAGGCCATCAGGACGAGCAGCGGCCCATGCGCGGCGAAGAAATCGCCGGGCCTGGTGCTGGCGAGCAGGCCGACGATCATGCCGACGAAAATCGGCAGCATCGCGTCGATGATTGCCGCTACGGCAACGATGATCATGCGCAGCCGATAGGCGGCGCGAAACTGCCTAATGAAATACCAGTAGAACCGCCAAAGCCCCATTGGCGGCTGCCTGTCGTCGGCCAGCGCCACCGGTGAATAACGGCTTTCGAACCAGGTGAAGATGCGGTCGAACATTTTTGTCTCGTGGAGGCCACAAACCCGCCGGCACCCGATTTGGTCGCCGGCGGGCCTCTATGAGCAGGTCGAGGCAGGGCCTCTGGCCATACCGTGGTTACGCCCGGGATCGATTCCCGGCAATCGCCGTAACCTTGATCCCAATCGCGATCGCGTTACTCCGCCGCTATTTCCGTCGCCTTGGCGTCGGACTCGGCCGGTTCGTCATCGAGCAGGAAGCCGCCTGACTGACGCTGCCAGAGCTGGGCGTAGAGCCCGCCCTTGGCGACGAGTTCCTCATGCGAGCCCTCCTCGATGATGCGGCCCTTGTCCATGACGACGAGCCTGTCCATTGCCGCGATCGTCGACAGCCGGTGCGCGATGGCAATGACGGTCTTGCCCTGCATCAGCTTGTAGAGGTTCTCCTGGATCGCCGCCTCGGCCTCCGAATCGAGCGCCGAGGTCGCCTCGTCGAGGATCAGGATCGGCGCGTCCTTCAGCATGACGCGGGCGATCGCGATGCGCTGCCGCTGGCCGCCGGAGAGTTTGACGCCGCGGTCGCCGACATGGGCATCGAACCCTTTACGCCCATTGTGGTCCGAAAGGCCGCCGATGAAATCGAGCGCCTCCGCCCGCCGCGCCGCCTCGATCAGCATCTCGTCGGTCGCGTCCGGCCGGCCGTAAAGGATGTTCTCCTTCACCGAGCGATGCAGCAGCGAGGTGTCCTGCGTCACCATGCCGATCTGGGCGCGCAGCGAATCCTGCGTCACCGCCGCGATCTCCTGGCCGTCGACGAGGATCCTGCCGCTTTCCAGGTCGTAGAAGCGCAGCAAAAGGTTGACCAGCGTCGACTTGCCGGCGCCGGAGCGGCCGACGATGCCGACCTTCTCGCCGGATTTCACGGTGAGCGACAGGTTCTCGATGACGCCCTTCTGCTTGCCGTAATGGAAGCGGATGTCGTCGAAGCGGATCTCGCCCTGGCTGACGACGATGTCCTTGGCGCCCGGCCTGTCTTCGACCAGGCGCGGCAGCGAGATCGACTGGATGCCGTCCTGCACCGTGCCGATATTCTCGAACAGCCCGGACATCTCCCACATGATCCACTGCGACATGCCCCACATCCGGAGCACCAGGCCGATGACCACGGCGACCGCGCCGATCGTGACCGCCTGGCCGAGCCATAGCCACAGTGAGATTGCCGTCACCGAGAACAAAAGCAGCGAGTTCAGGACGTAGAGCAGACCGTAGAGCACCGTCACCAGCCGCATCGAGCGGTAGACGGTGTCGAGGAAGCTCGCCATGCCTTCTTTGGCGAAGGTCGCCTCGCGGCGCGCGTGGCTGAACAGCTTCACCGTCTGGATGTTGGTGTAGCTGTCGACGACGCGGCCGGTCATGGTCGAGCGCGCATTGGCTTGCTCCTCGCCAACCTTGCCCAGTCTCGGGATGAAAAAGCGCAGGAGACCGATATAGCCGACTAGCCAGACGGCGAGCGGTGCCGCCAGCCGCCAGTCGGCCGAGCCGACGATGAACAGCATGCCGAGGAAATAGACGATGACGTAGTTCAAGACGTCGATCAGCTTGATCACGCATTCGCGCACGGCGAGCGCCGTCTGCATCAGCTTGGTGGCGATGCGGCCGGCGAACTCGTCCTGGTAGAACGCCATCGATTGCTTGAGCAGGTAGCGATGCACCTGCCAGCGGATGCGCATGGGATAATTGCCCATCAGCGTCTGCTGGTTGAGCAGCGAATGCAGCCAGACCGTGCCCGGCAGCGCGAACAGCACGACGAAGGCCATGCCGGCGAGCTTCCAGCTCTCGGTCTGAAGGAAGGTTTCGCGGTTCTGCCCCGACAGCCAGTCGACGATGCGGCCCATGAAGCCGAACATCCACACTTCGGCGATGGAGATCGCCGTCACCAGCACCGCATCGAGGAGGATGTAGGGCCAGGCGCCGCGCGTATAATGCACGCAAAACGCGACCAGCGTCTTCGGCGGCTCGACCGGCTCCGCGGCGGGAAACGGATCGAGCCTCTGTTCAAACCAGCGGAACATTCCAGGCACTCACGATGCTATGCGCGCTTACGCGGCGCGGGATTGATGGGTTAGGCTTTGCGGCCGCGCGGCATTGCGCGCCGGCGATACGGAATCATCCGCATCGCCGGCCTTGCTGCTCGCAATATAGGGTTTCGCCGGCTTTTCGCCGACAGGCTCGCTCGACGATCCTGACGGCGCCGAGCTTCCCGACGAAAAGCCGGAGCCTGCCCGGTTCCTGTCGCCCGGCCGGAACAGACGGATGATCCGGCGCAACAGCGTCGGCCGGCTGTGGTCGGGCACCGCGCGCGAGAAATCGACGTCCGGCAGCATGCCGCGATGCGGCCTGCGCCGCTCCTCGGCATGCACCGCCGACGAATAGGTCTCGCCGATCAGCAGCGCCCAGGTCGCCGCCTTGCGCTCATGCAGGCTTCTTGACCCCGGTATCTTGTAGGGATCGAACATTGGTCCGTCCTCCATATGCAAATGCGTTAAAAAGGGTGATATGGCCTCGATCCCCGGCATTCGACCGAAGGCGCGGATCGAATCGTTGGGGGCCGGACGGCAAGCGTCGATCGGGACGCGGCAAGCGTCGGTCCCGGCACGTTCAGCTGGGGCGCGGCGCCCCTTTGGCAGTTTGAAAAACATCGCAAGATTCCTTCGAAGGCCGAAAACTGGGTTCGGCGGGAATCGGTGCGATGAAGACTTAAAGTGTCAGAAGAATCGTCGTACCGAAACCGCCATTGGGCATAGGAGAGCCCAGGAGAGGCGCTGGATGTGCATGGTCATCATGTGTTCCCCTCCATTCGGTTCGGGTTGACGATGATGGTCCTATACTCGACTTCGCAGAAAATGGCCACCCGACAGGCCAGAAATCGCCGAAAGCGGGAGATGCCTGTGGCCGATCTGCCACTTATTAGCAGGATGCGAAAATGAACGACCGTCTCCGCATCGCGCTCTACCAGCCGGATATCGCCGGCAACACCGGGACCATCCTGCGCTTCGGCGCCTGCCTCGACATCGCCGTCGATATCATCGAGCCGGCCGGCTTCCCGCTCTCCGACCGCGCGCTGAAACGGGCCGGCATGAACTACCTCGAAATGGCGGCGCTCACCCGCCACGCCGACTGGCACGCCTTCGAGGAATGGCGAAACGCGCATGCGCGCCGCCTGGTGCTGCTCACCACCAAGGCCACGGCCGCCTATACCGGCTTTGCTTTCGCCGCCGGCGACATTCTTCTGTTCGGCCGCGAATCCGCCGGCGTGACGGAAGAAGTCCACCAGGCGGCCGACTCGCGACTGACCATCCCGATGCGGCCGGGCGCGCGCAGCATCAATGTCGCGCTGTCGGTCGCCATGGTCGCCGGCGAAGCGCTCCGCCAGATCGGCTAAAGCAATTCCAGGAAAAGTGTGAAACGGTTTTCCGTCGGGTATTGCGTCGAAACAACGAGCCAGCTTTCGCGCCTCCGCGCTATCCCGAACCGCCATCCCTTCCGCCGTCATTCCTGCCCAGGCGCACATCGCCTTCTCCTGCAATTGCCCTATCGATATTTCCTGGCTACAAGCTCAACTTAACTTGAGGTCAAGCAGGAATTTGAGAATGGCTCCGGTAAGGGAATTGACGGTCGGCCAGGTCGCCATGCGCAGCGGCGTCGCGGTATCGGCGCTGCATTTCTACGAGGCGCGCGGGCTGATCCGCAGCCACCGCACGTCCGGCAACCAGCGGCGCTACGGCCGCGACGTGCTGCGCCGCGTGGCGATCATCCGCGTCGCCCAGGAGGTCGGCATCTCGCTTGCCGACATCGCCGCCGCGTTCCAGTCCCTACCCGAAGAGCGCACGCCGACGCGCGAGGACTGGAATGTGCTGTCGACGGCCTGGCGCGACGAGCTCGACCACAAGATCGCCCAGATGAAGAAATTGCGCGACGGCCTGACCGACTGCATCGGCTGCGGCTGCATGTCGATTGACAAATGCCCGCTGAGGAACAAGGAAGATCGGCTGAGCGCCCAAGGGTCGGGAGCAAGACGACTGGTGGTTGCGCGCTGACCCTCCATTTCAGTCGCCTTTCAAGACAGACGGGATGGACGCCTCTCGCCTGGAGACAGGCCATTGCCGCCAGCCTGCGCCAGTCCGCATTTTTGACGGTCTTGCCAAAGATAATCCTTGCAAGACAAGGATTTGGTCTGCAGGAGAAGGCCTTCGACCCTGGATTTCTTTAAAGGCCGAGCGGACCGCACGGGCATGAATTGTAACGCCATCGCGTCCCTTGGCCCGAAGGCCCTGCAGGGCCTGAGCCTGACCGCGCAGGATTTCGCCTCGCGCTGGCGCGCCGCTCCGGCCGGCCTCGCCGAGGCTTCGACGCATGATCTCTATCTTGCGCCTCATTGCGACGATATCTGTTTTTCGCTGGGAGCTTTCGTGCTTCGGCGGCGGAAAGGCATTCAGCTCACCTTGTTCTCGCAGTGCGGCTATGTGGCCCAGCCGGGAGCGGTCGCGGCGCATGACGACGAGCGTATCGCCGCGATCTCCAGCCTGCGCCAGCGCGAAGACCTCGCCTTTGCGGAACAGGTTGGCCTGCGCCTCCGCTTCGGCGGGTTCGACGAGGCGCCGCTGCGCGGGCACGCCCCCTTCGACATCACCGAGGTGGAAGACGATGCGCGGCAGCTTGACGAAGCGGTCGTCGCGGCAATCTTTGCCGCGGCAACGGAACAGCCCAAGGATCGGCGGCCCTGGCTCTTCTGCCCGATGGCCATCGGCGGGCATATCGACCACATGGTAGTCCTCAAGATCGTGTTACGGCACTATAACGCCCTGCGGGCGCGCTGGCGCATCGCCTTCTATGAAGATCTGCACTATGCCTCCGTCCGGCGGACGCGGGCGGCGGGGCTTGCCAGGTTCCAGGGCCTTGCCGCGCAATTGAAGCTCCGGCGCTCGCTTTGGCCCATTGCCGCGGCGGCCGACAAGCTGGCGCTCGTTGCGCTTTATCCGAGCCAGTTCGCGGAACCGCCAAGCTCGATAAAGCCATTCACACCGGCCCAGGGCATCCCGGCCCCGGCGCATGAGGCGCTCTGGAGCACCGAGCCGGCATGACGCGCGCCAACCGGTCCTTGCCGCCGCTGCGCCTTGCGTGGACAGCGCTGGCCAAAAGCTGGTCGAGCAAGATCGACAAATTGCGCCGGCTGGCGGGCCGCCCTGGGCGGGGAACGCCTCTCGCTGCCGCATCCCAAGAGCCGTTTTCCGCCCTGATGCGCTCATCGGGAAATCTTGCCGACTTGCGTCCGCATTTGCTCGTCCTGGTGCCCTGGCTGCCGATCGGCGGCGCCGAGGTGCTGCTGGCTGACATCCTCGACAGCCTCAAAGCGGAATGGCGCCTCAGCATCGTCACCACCGAGACCGGCGACCAGGCGCTGGCGCCGGCATTCGCGGCGATCACTTCCGAAATCTACCATCTGCCTGATCTGCTCGCCCGGCGATATTGGTTCGAATTCGTCGCCGCGCTCATGGCCTCGCGCGATTCCAAGGCGATCCTGTCAAGCGGATCTCGCTTCCTCTACAAGAACCTGAAGCGGATCAAGGCGCGTTTTCCGACCATCCTGAGCTACGACATCCTGCACAATGATGCGCCAAGGGCGCATTTGGCCTCGGCGCTGCGTGCCAGGTTTCACATCGATCGCCTCATCGCGGTGAACGAAAGGATTGGGCGCTCGCTCACCGGTGGCGGCGCTCGCCCCGGGACGGTGGCTATTATTCCCAACGGCGTCGATTACGAAGGCGTCTTCAATCCGCAAGGGGTCGACCGCGCCGCGGCCCGCAGGCGCTTCGGCGTCGAGGAGAACACCTTCGTCATCGGCTTCGTCGGGCGGATGAGCGAGGAAAAACGTCCCCTCGCCTTCCTGGCGGTGGCGGCGCCAATTCTCGCCGCCCATCCTGATGTCCGCCTTCTCGTGCTGGGCGACGGCCCTATGACCAAAGCGTTTCGCGATGCGGCCGATGCCGCCGGCATCTCCGACCGCCTGCATCATTTGCCCCGCCTCGACCGGAAGGCGATGCCGCGATTCTATGCCGCCTGCAGCATCCTCGTGATGCCGTCGCGCATCGAAGGCACACCGCTGGCGATGCTTGAGGCATTGGCGATGGGCTGCCCGGTGGCGACCACCGATGTCGGCGATGCGGCGCTCGTCATCCGCGAAGGCAGCAACGGCTTCATCGTTCCGATCACGGTTCCGGAAGCGCTGACGCCGCGCATTGCCGGGCTGGTCGACAACGCGGCGGCCCTCGAGCGGATGCGCGCTGCCGCTCGGCAGTCGATCATCGACACGGGACGGTCGGCCGACGCGATGCTCGCCGCCTACAGGGCATTGATACGCCCGGAAATGCCCTCGTAACGCCGAAGGCCGTGGCGGCGAAAATGGGCCGCGCTTCAATCGGCCGCTGGCAGACGTCGCATGGTGAATTCGATCACATCGCCTGGGCGTTCGAACCAGCTTTCGATCTCGGTCCAGTAGGCCTGCTTCGGAAAGCGCTCGAACCACTCCTTGGCCTTGAGGCGGGCGGCGGGCCTCGGCAGCACGAAGGTCTCCCGCAGGAAACCGTCGCGCGGCAGGTCTGCGCGCTCGGCGCGCGAGCGCTCCAGCCTCTTCTTCAAGCCATCCAGCGGCGGTCTTGCCGGGGTGCGCACGAAGGAACTCCTTTGCACCTGGATCAGACAGGACTTGACCCTTGTCTTTAACAGATTAGGGATCGCGCGCAGAAAAAACGAGTCATTTGTCGGCCGCGACTGGAGACAGCTTTTGGAACGACCCGAAATACCGGTGGGGTTGCCGGCCGACATCGAGCAGAAGAAGATGAAGGCCCGCCTCTGGTTCGAAGCGCTGCGCGAACGTATCTGCGCCACCTTCGAGCAGCTCGAGCAGGAGCTTCAGGGACCGCTGTCCTCATGGTCGCCCGGCCGTTTCGAGAAGACGCCCTGGGAGCGCGACGAAGGCCGCGGTGGCGGCGGCACCATGTCGATGATGCGCGGCCGCGTCTTCGAGAAGGTCGGCGTGCACACCTCGACCGTCCATGGCGAATTCTCGCCGGAATTCAGGAAGCAGATTCCTGGCGCCGAGGAGGATCCGCGCTTCTGGGCAAGCGGCATCTCGCTGATTGCGCATCCCTGGAACCCCAATGTGCCTGCCGTGCACATGAACACGCGCATGGTCGTCACCACGCGCCAATGGTTTGGCGGCGGCGCCGATCTGACGCCGGTGCTCGACCGCCGCCGCACCCAGGACGACCCCGACACGATTGCCTTCCATCGCGCCATGCAGTTCGCCTGCGAGAAGAACGCCGCGGTCGCCGACTATCCCAAATTCAAGGCCTGGTGCGACGAGTATTTCTTCCTGCCGCACCGCAACGAGCCGCGCGGCATCGGTGGCATCTTCTTCGACTGGCTGCATTCGGGCGAGGACAAGGGCGG
This sequence comes from Mesorhizobium sp. M2A.F.Ca.ET.043.05.1.1, assembly GCF_003952445.1. Taxonomy (NCBI): domain Bacteria; kingdom Pseudomonadati; phylum Pseudomonadota; class Alphaproteobacteria; order Hyphomicrobiales; family Phyllobacteriaceae; genus Mesorhizobium; species Mesorhizobium sp. M2A.F.Ca.ET.043.05.1.1. The sequence goes on along the minus strand of NZ_CP034446.1, from coordinate 303,878 downwards.
CTGGAACGCCGATCTCAATTTCGTCCAGGACGTCGGCCGCTCCTTCCTGGTCGTCTATGCCCATCTGGTTCGTGGCAACTTCAACCAGAACTGGACCGATGGCGAGCGCGACGAACAGCTGATCCGGCGCGGCCGCTACGTCGAATTCAACTTGCTTCACGATCGCGGCACCATCTTCGGCCTGAAGACCGGCGGCAATGTCGCCTCGATCCTGTCCAGCCTGCCGCCCGAGGTAAAATGGCCGTAACGATCCGGTGAGCGCGGCCATGGGCCGCATTGCCGTCCCATTCGCCGAATCTTGGCGGCCAATGTGGCAGGGGCAATGTCTTTTTCGTCTAATATCCATTTGAAAAAATTGAGCTATTTAAAGTCGCCGGGTCGGGAAGCGCCGGCGGCGGAGGTGGCGATCATCGCATCCTATGGCCGTGACTCGACGCGACTTGACGGCCCTGATCAAAGAAGGGGTGCCTGATCCAACGGGCGCCCGCATTTCCAGGAGAGCATGCCATGCGCAAGCTTATCGTGACGGCGGCGACCGCCGCCTTCCTCGCCTCCGGTGGCGCCGCGTTCGCGGCGGTCAAGCACACCACGGGAACCGTGAAGAGCTTTGATGGAACGGCCATGAGCCTGGTTCTGGACAACGGATCGACCTTTACCCTGTCCAAGGCCTTCAAGGATCCCGGCATTCAGGCCGGCGAGAAGGTCCGCGTGTCCTGGGACATGAGCGGCAAGAAGAAGATCGCCGAGGCCGTCAAGATCATGAAGTAACGGCTGGAGCAATTCCAGGAAAGCTGCGCGGCGAGGCATAGCAGGCTCAGGCGGCGCGAAGGGCGGAGAACCAGTGCCCCGCCCTTCGGTTCATGCTTTTGCCGCGCCGACCGCTCTCGGTCCCTTCTTCGTGCAACCGAAAGCGGCGGCATGTGTTATTGATATCCATTCGCGCAATCCTGCGAAAACGCGCATCGGCCTTCGGCGGGATTGCATAAGACAAATGGCTGGAGCGCTCTGGCCGAGCGGCCCCGTCGCGAGGAAAGGAAAATCCCCATGAAGGAATTTCAATGCGGATCGCTGGTTCCCGGCTGTGACTGGCACACGCGCGCCGAGGCAGAAGCGGAGGTCATGCGCCGAGCCGTCGAGCATATGCGTGAAACGCATGGCGAGACCATCATCCGCGAGACGATGATCGAGGCGATCCGCTCGCGCATCCAGAAGGTTCGCGACGCCGCCTGAGCGAGTCTCATCACGGATTTCGAAACGCCAACATGCAGCAGGCGGGACGCCCTTCCGGCGCGTCTCGCTCTGCGTTGCCGATTCCTCTGATCGCCGGCCAATGCCATATTCACGCATATTTCGCGAATTCTTATATTCGTAATAGCGTAGATAACCTCGCGGTAACGGTGCGCGTGCGATTGTCCGGCGAATGATCCGGCCAGAGGCGGCTGCCCGAGGAGCCCTTCGCCATCAAGGCGCTGTCCGGAATGGTGGGGCGAGGTGCTTCGCGCATGCGCGAGCGGTCCAACATCCGAGGCGGTTTCTGCACGGCGATGCTCTTGGCGTGCGCGTTCCTCTTTGCGCCCGCCGCGGCCGCGCAGGAATGGACCACCTCGCTCGTCGATGTCCATCAGGGTTCTCCGCTCAGCGACAAGGCCAGGGGCCTCGGCACTGGCGGCTATGAATTGCAGAGCGGAAGCTGGGTGTCCTTCAGCCGTTGGTATCACGCGAGTTGGGTCGACATGCATGTCGACTTCCTCACTCAGATCACGCCCGATACGGGCTTTCTCTGGGGGTTCGGCACCGGCGAGCAAGCCGAGAAATATCGTATCGAGCCGAGCCTCAAGCTCGGATTTCTCACCCAGACCCATCCGAATCCCAACAGCACCCTGTCCCTGTCGGTCACCACCACAATCGGTGGCAACCTGACGGAGAAGCCCTGCGAGGCTGACTACGGCGAGTTCGGAACCTACAGCGTCAATTGCCGGCTGGCGGCGGGCGAGACCGCGCCTGAGGAAACGCTTAAGTATCTGGTCAGCGCCAGGCCGGAGACCATGCATCTCTGGCTGAACTACCGTCTAACTTTCTGATCGGAGGGGCAGGCAAATGAAATCATCTTGTCCCGAAACTCACGATCGCCCGTCCTGGTTCTGTCTGACTGGAGAATGAACATGTCGGTTAAGTCCTTGAAGTTCGGCCTCGCCGCCGCCTTGGCCATTCTTTCGGCGCCGATGGCATCGGCGCAGGAAGCTCTCAGCCCGGACGAAATGGCTGCGCTCTGCCACGGCGGCGGGTCCATCTGCGTGAGCGCCACGATCCCGGTCGCGCGCACGACGCAGTCCCTACAGAACTGGATGAGTCCCGACGTCGGCGCCGCATGGGCTGCCGGCTACAAGGGCAAGGGCGTCACCATCACCATGGTCGACGACTTCAGCAGTTCAGACCGCTTTTCCGGCAATTTCGGCATCGGCGTGCAGACGCAGCGGCACGGTGAATGGACGCGCGAGGAGGCAAGCATGATCGCTCCCGCGGCGACCATCCGCTCCAAGGATTTCTCGACCGGCACGTATGTCCCGCTGGCGGGCGGCCGCAACGTGCTCAACCTCAGCTACGGCATGTACACCACCGCAGGCTACAGCCCGAACCAGATCTGGTGGGCTCCGGAAGAGGCGTCGATCATATCGTATGCAACCAAAGGCTCGGCCATCGTCTCGAAGGCGGCCGGCAACGACGCCGTCGCCGTTGGCGCGGCCGTCAACGGCCAGCAGGACTATCTCGATCTCGCTTTGATCGGCAAATCGACGGCGATCTTCGTCGGCGCGCTGTCGACGAACGGCACGACGGCCAACAAGGCTGAGCTTGCATGGTATTCCGACTACGCCGGTACCAATACGCAGGTGCAGAGCCATTTCCTGGTGGTCGGCGTCGAAGGCGACAAGACCGGTCTTTACGGAACGTCCTTCGCCGCGCCGATCATCTCGGGCTACGCCGCGATCATCGGCAGCAAGTTCACCAAGGCGACGCCGGTTCAGATCACCAACGACCTGCTCAACACGGCCCGCACCGATACGCTGGCGAACTACGATCCGTCCATCTACGGCAAGGGCGAGGCGAGTCTCTCGCGGGCGCTGGCTCCCGTGGCGATACACTGACAGGCGCGCCAGTCGCCCGACGGACTCGCGCAAGTCGCCCGACGCACTAGGGCTCCAGGGCCTGCGCGGCGCGTTCCATGAGCGCGCCGCGTTGCAGGGTGAAGCCCGATCCGACCCATTCCCTTTCGAGGTTCTTCAGCGTCGCGCCGAGCTTCGGCCCCGGCGACGCCCCAAGTTCGGTCAGGTCGGCGCCCTTGATCGGAAATACCGGTTTTGTCCATCTCAGCGTGAAGTTGAGCAGGCGTGAAAGGCCGCCAGCCTCCATCATCGCCTGGTTGTCTTCCACGGCACGCGTCCGCGCGGCGGCAAGCGCCAGCCGGATGCCGTCGAGATAGCCGTCGCGACCGCCGTAATAGAGTTTCTTGGCCAGTTCGGTCTCGGTCATCTTCGCATCCGGGGCGATGGTCAGCGCCCAATGCCGCAGGCGAGCGGCCTCGTCATTCGAAAGCCGCAGCCGCTCGCCAAGGGTCTTCATGCGCGCGACATCGGGCGGGACGATTGCCTCGAGCCGCAGCATCGGATCGGCGATCCAGCCGAGATCCTTCCCGGTCCTGGCCAGCCCGTGGATGGCATCGATGCCCCATTTCTCGCTTTCCGGCAGCACGGCGGTCAGCACGCCGGCCTGGCGCATCCAGAGCAGGGCGCGCGAAGGGTCCGGAGCCGACAGCAGCTTCTTCAGTTCGGACCAGACGCGTTCGGCAGAAAGCTGGGCAAGCCCCTCCTTCAGCCTGGCGCAGGCCTTCAGGCCTTCGGCATCGGGCCGGCCGTCGCCATACCAGGCGAAGAAGCGGAAAAAGCGCAGGATGCGCAGATAATCCTCGCGGATGCGTGCCTCCGCGTCGCCGATGAAACGCAGCCGCCGCGCCTCGATATCGGCAATGCCGCCGACAAGATCGACGACCGTGCCGTCGGCTTCGGCATAGAGCGCGTTGATGGTGAAATCGCGCCGCTCGGCATCAAGTTTCCAGTCGCGCCCGAAAGTCACTTTCGCCCGGCGGCCGTCGGTCTCGACATCAGCGCGCAGTGTGGTGACTTCATAGGGCTTGCCGCCCGCAATCACGGTGATGGTGCCGTGTTCGATCCCTGTCGGCGCCGTCTTGAAGCCGGCCGCCTCCGCCCGCCGGATGGTCTCTTCGGGCAGTGTCGTCGCGGCGATGTCGATATCGGCCACCGGTTGGCCAAGCAGCGCATTGCGCACCGCGCCGCCGGCGACACGCGCTTCCTCGCCGCCCTGCTTCAGCGCAGCCAGCAATTGCTGCAGGGCCTTGTCGCCAAGCCAACCGGCCTGGCTCGAGAGGGACAGCTCGACGCTCACGCATAAAGCCTTTCATAAAGCGTGCGGATGATGCCGGCGGTGACGCCCCAGATTCGCTGGTCGCCATAGGGCATATCGTAAAAGAACCATTCGAGATCGTTCCACATGCGGCTGTCGCGCGTGTGGTTGGCCGGATCCATCAGGAAACTCAGGGGGACCTCGAAAGCGGCGTCGACTTCGTCGGCATTGAGCGTCAGCGAAAAGCCCGGACGCACGACGGCGAGCACCGGCACGATGCGGTAGCCGCTGCCCGACACATAATCCGGCATGCGGCCGATGATCTCGATATGGTCGCGATCGAGGCCGATCTCCTCGAAGGTCTCCCGCAGCGCGGTCGCCTCGGGGCCGGGATCGGTCGGATCGATCGTGCCGCCTGGAAATGCTACCTGGCCGGAATGGCTGCGCAGCTTCTCGGCGCGCTTGGTGAGCAGCACCATGGCGCCCTCGGCGCGGTCGACGACGGGGATAAGCACGGCCGCGTCACGCAGAGGCTTGACGTGTTGGAGCCTGGGGTGATCGGGATTGAAGCGATGATCGCCGAAATCCTCGCCAGCAGTGATCGCGGCCTGCGCGGCGGCCCGCGCCCGGAAATCCGCGATCGAAAACGGCGCCCGGGTCACCTGGTCCATCACGCGCTCAGCCGTTTCAGTTTTTCGGCCGGCATGATCGGATAGACCTCGCCGCCGGAGCGGACGGCGAACATCGCCTTGCCGTCGATGTCGATCTCCTCGCCATGCGCGACCAGCTCATACATCACAGCCCGCGCCACCAGCGCCTCAAGCCGTCCGCGTACCAGCACATAGGGTTTCAGCCCGCCGGTTTCGACCTCGTCGACGAAACGCAGCGGATGGCCGGGCCCGGCGGCGACAACGTCGCCAACATTGGTGCGGAAAGTGATGACTTGCTCGTTGCCGCTCCCGGAGACATTCATTTCGACGGCGATGAACGGCGCGTCGGCGACGCGGATTCCGACCCGCTCGACCGGAGTCACCAGATAGGTTTTGCCGTCGGCATCCTTGCGCAGCACGCTGGAAAAGAGCTGCACCAGCGGCATGCGCCCGATCGGCGTGCCGAGATAGAACCAAGTGCCGTCCGCCTTGATCTCCATATCGAGATCGCCGCAGAAATCCGGATTCCAGCGCTCGACCGGCGCCGGCCCCTTGCCCGCCCGGGCCGCGCGCGAGATCAGCGCCTCGAGGCCGCGCGCCTCGGTAGCGCTCGTCGAGCTCTGCTCACCCGGGCTTTGTTCACGATGTTCGCTGCGTTCGGCCATGGTCACGAAATAGTCACTGTTGTCCCGATTGTCAGCCTTGTCCGCCCAAGTCTGTGATTTAAGTTCATTCACAGGCGCCAAGCGAAGCCGAATCGCGGCATTCTGCGACATTGAGAATGCAGGCCGGTATCTCCAACCACAAGGATCGAACGGCATGAGCGTGATGATCAAGGAAAGCCCGATCAGCGAGAAAGCGATGATCGAGGAAGCTGAAAAAGCGCTGGCCGACATCTCCAAGGTCCGCGATGCGGTCGGCCGGGTGATCTTCGGCCAGGAAGCGGTCGTCGAGCGCACGCTGGTGGCGCTTCTGGCGGGCGGCCACGCGCTGCTGGTCGGCGTGCCGGGCCTCGCCAAGACCAAGCTGGTCGAAACGCTGGGCATCGTGCTCGGCCTCGATTCGCGCCGCGTCCAGTTCACGCCCGACCTGATGCCGTCCGACATCCTCGGCTCCGAGGTGATGGAGCAGGACGAGTTCGGCAAACGCTCCTTCCGCTTCATTTCCGGGCCGATCTTCACGCAATTGCTGATGGCGGACGAGATCAACCGCGCCTCGCCGCGCACGCAGTCGGCGCTGCTGCAGGCGATGCAGGAATATCACGTCACCATAGCCGGCGCCCGTTACGACCTGCCCTCGCCCTTCCACGTGCTGGCGACGCAGAACCCGCTGGAACAGGAAGGCACCTACCCGCTACCCGAAGCCCAGCTCGACCGCTTCCTGATGCAGGTCGACATCCTTTATCCGGAGATCGATGCGGAGCGCCGCATCCTGCTCGAAACGACCGGTATCGACGAAGCCAAGGCCGACAAGGTGCTGCAGCCGGCGAGACTGAAGGAGATCCAGACGCTGATCCGCCGCATGCCGGTGCCGGAAAGCGTCGTCGAGGCGATCCTCAAGCTGGTGCGTTCGGCCCGGCCCGGCCAGGGCAATGCCGAGACGGACAAGCATGTCGCCTGGGGGCCGGGGCCCCGCGCCAGCCAGGCGCTGACCCTGTGCGCCCGCGCCCGCGCCCTATATGATGGAAGGTTGGCGCCGTCGGTGGACGACGTCCGCGCCTTGGCCGAACCGGTGCTGCAGCACCGCATGGCGCTGACGTTCGCCGCCCGCGCCGAAGGCACTTCGGTGCGCGACGTGGTGGCGAAGCTGGCAAAAGGCATCTGATGGGTCGAATAGGCGAGGTCCAGGCACCGGTTGCGACGCGCGACGCGCTCGCCCGCGGCCGGTTGCGGGCTTCACTGGTGCCGGACCTGCTGGTCGAGGCGCGGCGCATCGTCAATACGGTGATCGCCGGTTGGCACGGCCGTCGCAAGCGCGGCATCGGCGAGAATTTCTGGCAGTTCCGGCCTTATGTCGAAGGCGATTCCTCGCGCATCGACTGGCGCCGCTCGGCCAGAGACGACCATACCTATGTGCGCGACCGCGAATGGGAAGCGGCGCACACCGTCTGGCTCTGGGCCGACCCCTCGCCTTCAATGCTCTACAAATCGACCGGCGCCGGCGTTTCCAAGGAATCGCGCGCGCTGGTGCTGGCGCTCGCCTTGGCCGAGCTTTTGTCGCGCAGCGGCGAGCGCATCGCCTGGCCGGGCCTGACCGACCCGTTCACCGCCCGCAACGGCGCCGAGCGTATCGCCGCCCAGTTGAGCCACGCCGCCGCGCTGCCGGCCAAACCCGACTTGTCGGCCATCCGCCGCTTCTGCGACATCGTGCTCGTCAGCGATTTCCTCGACCCGGTCGAGGAAACCATGGCCTGGCTCGAGGTGCTTGCCCGCCATGGCGTGCGCGCGCACCTGATCGAGGTCGCCGACCCGGCCGAGGAAACCTTCCCCTATGCCGGCCGCACCGAGTTCACCGATCCCGAGACCGGCGACAAGCTGACCGCCGGTCGCGCCGAGATGCTGGCCGAGGAATACCGCCTGCTTTACCAGGCCCGCCGCGAGGAGCTGGCCGCATGGTGCAAGCGCCTCGGCTGGAGCTTTACCGTCAATCACACGGACCGGCTCGCCTCCGAAGCGCTGGTGCGCGTCCACATGGCAATGACCATCGGCGGCAGTCATGCAGGGCTGGCCGACAAAGGTCATGCAGGGCTGGCCGATAGAGGTCACCCCCCGCAGGACACTGGAAAGGCGGTCGCATGAGCTGGCTGCCGCTTTCCTTCGGGGCGCCCATGGTGCTGTGGGGCCTTCTGGCGCTGCCGGTGATCTGGTGGCTGCTCAGGCTCACCCCGCCCAAGCCGCAGACGGAAGTTTTCCCGCCGCTGAAAATCCTGGCCCGGGTCCTCCGACGCGAGGAAACCCCGCAGCAAAGTCCGTGGTGGCTGACGCTGCTTCGGCTGCTGATGGCGGCGCTTGTCGTGATGGCGCTGGCCGAGCCGGTCTTCAATCCGCGCGAAAAGCTGCCGGCGGAAGGTTCCGCCCTGGCGCTTGTCATCGACAACAGCTGGGCAAGCGCCGCTGACTGGGGCAAGCGCGTCGCCACCGCCGAGCGGCTGATCGCCGACGCCGGATCGAACGGCGTGCCGATCGTCATTGCCTTCACCGCCGAGAAGCCCAATGCCGAGATCGGCCCCTTCGATGCCTCAGCCGCGCTCGACCATCTGCGCGCCGCCAAGCCGCGGCCGATCCCCACCGACAGGCCCGCCGTCTATGCCCGCGTCGCCGCCGCGTTGGAGCGCCTGCCGGGCGCCAGCGTCGCGGTGCTCGCCGATGGCCTTGCCGCCAAAGGTGACGAAGCCGCTTTCAAGACGCTGCTCGAAAAGAACGCGAAGCGGCTGGTCTGGGCCAATTCCGACCGGCCCTCGGTGACCGGCCTGACTAGCGCCGACAACCAGGTCGACGGTTTCGCTTTGACCGCTATCCGCGCGCCGGGCAATCCGGCGCCGGCGCAGGTCACCGCGGGCGCCTTCGACGACAAGGGCCGCCGCATTGCCGACGCGACGTTGACCTTCGCGCCGGGCGAAGCCGCCGCCACGGCGACGATGGCGGTTCCCTTCGAGCTACGCAACGATTTCGCCTCGATCGCGCTCGACGGCGAGCACCAGGCGGGCGCGGTGCGGGTGCTGGACGAAAGCTCGAAACGACGCCGTGTCGGCCTGCTGTCTCAGGCCGAGGCCGACCAGGCGCAGCCGCTTCTATCGCCGCTCTACTACATCCGCCGCGCCCTGCAGCCCTTCGCCGACCTGGTCGAGCCGTCGAGCGCCGACCTCGCCGACGCCATTCCGCAGCTTCTCGACCAGAAACCGGCGATGATCATCATGGCCGATGTCGGCACCATCCCGGAGCAGGTCAGGCAGCGTCTGGTCGACTGGGTCGACAAGGGCGGCACGCTGGTGCGTTTTGCCGGCCCGCGTCTTGCCGCGGCCGGCAATGACGACGACCTTTTGCCGGTCCGGCTGCGCAGCGGCGAGCGCGCGCTCGGCGGCGCGCTGTCCTGGACGACACCGCAGGCGGTCACCGAATTCCCGAAGAACGGTCCCTTCGCCGACCTTTCCCCGCCCTCCGAGGTGACGGTCAGCCGGCAGGTTCTGGCCGAGCCGACGCCCGACATCGTCGAGCGTACCTGGGCCACGCTTGCCGACGGCACGCCGCTGGTGACAGGCATGAAAAAGGACAAGGGCACGCTGGTGCTCTTCCATGTCACGCCCGAGGCGACCTGGTCGAACCTGCCGATCTCCGGCACTTTCGTCGAGATGCTGCGGCGCGTCGTGCAGCTGTCGCGCAACCAGGGCGCGGCGATCGCCAATGCCGAAGCCACCGCCGCTTCGCTGGCACCCTACCGCATGATCGGCGCCGACGGCATGCTGACGCCGCCCTCGCCTGATGCCCGGCCGCTGGTGCCCGGCGCCGGCCCGCTACCGGTGACGCTGGAGAACCCGCCCGGCCTTTACGGCTCCGAGACGGGCGTGTTCGCGCACAATCTACTCGAGGCATCGAGCACCTTCGCGCCGCTGGTGCGCCCGCAGATTTCGCTGCCGGTGACCGCCATCCCCTATGCCTTCGACGAGTCGGAGAACCTCAAGGGCCCGCTGGTCGCCGTCGCGCTCCTGTTGATGGCGCTCGACACCTTGGCCGTGTTCTGGATGGGCGGCCTGCTGGCGCGCCGGCCACGCCGCGCGGCCGCGGCCACGACAGCCGCCGTCCTGGTCGTGCTGGGCGGCCTCTTCGGCCACGCCGATCTCGCCCGCGCCGACGATTCGAAGCCAGGCGACGCCCAGGCGATCGACGACATTTCGAAGACCCGCATCGCCTATGTCATCACCGGCGAGCCCGGCGTCGATTCGATCAGCCGCGCCGGCCTTGAAGGCCTGACCCGTTTCCTGATCGAGAAGACCGCGCTCGAGCCCGGCCCCCCGGCCGGCGTCGACATCGCCAAGGACGAGCTGTCCTTCTTCCCGCTGATCTACTGGCCGATCGATGCATCGGCGCCGATGCCCAGCCAGGCGGCGATCGCCCGCATCGATGCCTATATGCAGCAGGGCGGCACGGTCTTGTTCGACACGCGCGACCAGTTCTCGAACGGCATCGGCGCCGGCTCGGCAAGCCCGGCGACCGAGCGGCTGCGCGACATCCTCGCGAATCTCAACGTGCCGCCGCTGGAGCCGGTGCCGTCCGACCACGTGCTGACCAAATCCTTCTTCATCCTGCCGGAATTCCCCGGCCGCTTCAGCGGCAGCCCGCTGTGGGTCGAGGCCTCGCTCGACGCCAGCAACACCGAGAACCGCCCCGTGCGCACCGGCGACGGCGTCTCGCCGATCATGATCACCGCCAATGATTTCGCCGGCGCCTGGGCGGTCGACGAGAACGGCGATCCGATGCTGCCGACCGTGCCGCCGGACCCGATGCAGCGCGTCTATGCGCTGCGCGCTGGCGTCAACATCATGATGTACATGCTGACCGGCAACTACAAATCCGACCAGGTGCATGTGCCTGTGCTGCTCGAACGGCTGGGGCAGTAGCTCCATGAACTGGTCGATTTCCTTCGAACCGCTCGTCTCCTGGCCGCTCTTCGGCCTGCTCTTCGTGCCGTTGCTGCTGCTGGCGCTGGTCGGCCTGTGGTTCCGCCAGCGCGGATCGGCATTGCGCTTCATCGCGCTGCTCGCGCTTGCCGCGGCTTTGCTCAACCCGGTGTTCCTCGCCGAGGAGCGCGAGGCTCTGAAGAGCGTCGTCGCGCTGATCGTCGACCGCAGCCAGAGCCAGGATATCGGCGACCGCGCCAGGCAGACCGACGAGGCGCTGGCCGGGATGCAGGAGCGTCTCGGCCGCTTCAAGCAATTCGATGTCCGCGTCGTCGAGGCCGGCAAGTCCGAAGCCGCTGACGAACGTACCGAAACCAGGCTGTTCAGCGCGTTGGAGGGCGCCTTCCGCGACGTGCCGCCGTCGCGCATCGGCGGCGCGATCATGATCACCGACGGCGAGGTGCATGATGCACCCGGCGGAACGCCGGAATTCAACGCGCCGCTGCATGCGCTGATCACCGGCAGCGAGCACGAGAAGGACCGCCGCATCCGCTTCGAGAACGCGCCGCGCTTCGGCCTCGTCGGCAAGCCGCTCGACATGACCTACCGCGTCATTTCGACGGAAGGCAATGGCGCCCCGGTGGATGTGCGGGTCTCGGTCAATGGCGAGCAGGTCTCGGTCGAGCACGCGACAGTCGGCCAGCCGATGAAGCTCTCGGTCACCATTCCCAATGCCGGCCGCAACATCGTCCAGCTCGGCATCGACCGCGAGCCCGGCGAGCTGACGGACGCCAACAACCGGGCGATCGCCCTGGTCGACGGCATCCGCGAGAACCTGCGCGTGCTCTTGGTCTCTGGCGAGCCGCATGCCGGCGAGCGCACCTGGCGCAACCTTTTGAAGTCGGACGCGTCGGTCGATCTCGTCCACTTCACGATCCTGCGCCCGCCGGAAAAGCAGGACGGCACGCCGATCAACGAGCTGTCACTGATCGCTTTCCCGACGCGCGAGCTGTTCGTCGAGAAAATCAAGGATTTCGACCTGATCATCTTCGACCGCTACCAGCACCGCGACGTGCTGCCGATCCTCTATTACGACTACATCTCCGAATATGTCGAAAAGGGCGGCGCGCTGCTGATTGCCGCCGGGCCCGAATATGCCGGCGAGAACTCCATCGCCCGCACCCCGCTTAACGCCGCGCTGCCGGCCATGCCCACCGGTGAAGTGGTGGACAAGGCCTTCTATCCGCGCCTGACCGATCTCGGCCAGCGCCACCCGGTGACGCGCGGGCTCGACGGCTCGGCAAGCGAGCCGCCGCATTGGAGCCGCTGGTTCCGCACCATCGGCGTCAAGAATCCGGAAGGGGAAGTGGTGATGAAGGGCGCCGACGACCGGCCCCTGCTCTTGCTCGACCGCAAGGGTGAAGGCCGGGTGGGCATGCTCTTGTCGGACCAAGGCTGGCTGTGGGCGCGTGGCTTCGAGGGCGGCGGCCCGCATGTGCAGCTTTATCGCCGCATCGCCCACTGGCTGATGAAGGAGCCCGAGCTGGAAGAGGAACGGCTGACGGCCGACGGCCGCGGCATGATGCTGGAGATCCGCCGCCAGACGATGAGCGACGATCCGGGCCCCGCCCAGGTCATCACGCCCTCCGGCAAGACCGTGACGGTGAAGCTCGAGAAAGCCGAGCCCGGCATCTTCACCGGCAGCCTGCGAACCAGCGAGATCGGACTCTACCAGATCGGCAATGGCGATCTCACGGCGCTCGCCCATGTCGGTCCGGTCAACGCGCCGGAATTCCAGGACGTGGTCTCGACAGAGGACAGGCTCAAGGCGCCGGCCGAAGCGACCGGCGGCAGCGTGCGGCGGCTGGCGCCGTCATCCACGCTCGCCAATCTCGCCGGTGGCGTGGCCCTGCCGTCGATCGTGCCGATCCGCTCTTCGGCGGCGGCTTCGGGTGACGATTGGATAGGCCTGCGCACCACCGACGACAGCACGCTCAAGGCCGTATCGCGCGTGCCGCTGTTCGGCGGCTTTCTCGGCCTCGGCCTCTTGCTGCTCGCCATCGGCTCGATGTGGTATCGCGAAGGGCGGTGAGTTTCTTACCTCTCCCCTTGTGGGAGAGGTCGGATTGCCCCGATTTGTCCTTCACAAATCGGCTGGCAATCCGGGTGAGGGGTAAGCTTGGCGCCAAGCTGGAGCACCCCTCATCCGTCTCGGCGCTGCGCGCCGATCCACCTTCTCCCACAAGGGGGAGAAGGAAAAGCGCCTGGCCCTACTCTTCCGGCTCGACGGTGAACAGCAACGGATAGCCCTTGGCCTTGCCGGCATCGGTCGCCCGCGTCGCCTTGGTTTCCGCGACATCCTTGGTGAACACCGCAACGACGCAGACGCCGCGTGTGTGCGCCGTGATCATGACACGATGCGCCTGGTCCTCGCTGAGCTTGAACTCGCCTTTGAGCACAGTGACGACAAATTCGCGCGGTGTGAAATCGTCATTGATCAGGATGACTTTGTAGAGCTTCGGCCGCTCGGTCTTCGGCTGCGCCTTGACACGGGGTTTGATGACGGTTTCGGGCATTGGAATCCACCAGCGATGAACTGGGTTTCACATCACTTTGTCACGCAGAAACGCGCTCGTCCATTTGACTGCGCAACGGCGACAAGGCCAGGGCGATCAACTCTATGTGGGGAAGCGCTGGCTGCCGGTCAACGGCCCTGCCGCCCGGCCGTGCGCGACCTGTCGGGGCCGCCCGATCCGCGCTCCAGCAGCGCAAAGAGCATCCAGGCGGCAAAGCCGATCATCGTCGAGCCGGTCAGCACGAGAAGAATCCAGGACTGCGCCGGCGTGATGTAGTCGAAGCTTGAAGAGATCAGCGGAGCGAACAGCTCTGGCTCGGTCCTGCCGCTGGCTGGATCCGGCACGGGGCTGGCGGTAAAGATGATCAACGACCGCGCGGCCGCGGTGACGATCAGGCCGCCGAGTGTCAGCGAACGCATCAGGGACGAAAACCGCTTCTTCATGCGGATTGTCCTACAGCACCGGCATTGCAATCAGGTTAAGGGTGCGCGGCGGAAACTGCCGATCGAGAAGGCTTCCGTCGCGCGTAAGCCGCCCCGGCCTGAGCCGGAGCGGCTTTGTAAGATGGAATGCCGAAGCCTGGATCAGGTCTTCGGAGCGTCCTTCTTCTCGGTCTTCTTGACGACCTTCTTCGTGGGGGCCTTCTTGTGCTTCTTCTTGGCGACTTTCTTCACCGGCTTGGCGGTGGCGTCGGCCGGAGCAGCCGTGGTGGTCGCGGTCGAGGCGGCCGGGGCAGCGGTCGTCGTGGCGGCGGCGTTGCCGAGAGCCGGCATGGCGAAAGCGAGAGCAACACCCAGGCCGAGGGCGGAGAGGATGGACTTCTTCATGGCTTCATTTCCTTTTCTTGCAGATCTGGATGAGCGTCACTGAACGGGATCGATCGGTGTCACTCCAAGCAGCTTCAAAGCGTTTGCGAGCATCCGGATACCCTGTGCCTGTTTCTTGTTGGCGCAGAACCGGTCTCCCTTTCTTTGCAGTGCTTTCGCCGCGGTGACCTGCGTTGCCGCGGCATGGGTTTCGAGGGCTTCGTCAACCTGACGGCTCAGATTGGTGCAACGCTCGGTCCGGGTGAGCGGTGGCGCGACCTTTGCGGTTGAGGCGCCGGCCGCTGCTGTGATGAGCGATATGCTGAGCAAAGCACCCATCACGCTGATCCAGAACCTCTGCATTGGTCTCGTCCGTTACTCCGGAAACTTGCGTCGCAGCCGATGACCTGACCGCCACGGCACCGGTTATGACCTTGAAATTTTTCACCAGTTTTTCTCGACTGTAGAATTTTGTTTCTGGATTGTTTCTGGGGAACCCGACCGGCGCTGCGATCGCGACCACTGGCCAAGATGTGGCCCGAATTCTATCGTGTGAGGGATCGCCGAAGGGACGCTCGGCTAACAGAATCATAGGTTTCGAGTGAAATCGGACGCACACATACTGATCGTCGACGACGACAAGGGCATACGCGACCTGCTGCAGGAGTTTTTCCAGAAGCGCGGGCTGCACACGACGGTGGCCGGTGACGGCACCGAGATGGAGGCGGTCCTGCGCCGCACGCCGGTGGACCTGATCGTTCTCGACGTGATGCTGCCTGGAAGGAGCGGACTCGAGCTTTGCCGCGAGATCCGCGCCAACTACACCACGCCGATCATCATGCTGACCGCGGTCACCGAGACGACCGACCGTGTTGTGGGTCTCGAAATGGGCGCCGACGACTATGTGCCCAAGCCCTTCGATCCGCGCGAGCTCCTGGCCCGCATCCGTGCCGTGCTGAGGCGCAACGGCAGCGCCGAGCCGCGTCGCCCGGTCGCCAAGCAGATCTATCACTTCGCCGGCTGGACGATGGACTGCGCGCGGCGGCGCCTGACGGCCCCCGACGACGTGCGGGTAGAGCTGACTATGGCCGAGTTCAACCTGTTGCAGACCCTCGTCAAGAGCGCGGGACGCGTGCTGACCCGCGAGCAGCTGATCGAGCTCTCCGGAGGCGACACCGGCTACAGCTTCGACCGCAGCGTCGACATTCTGGTGAGCCGGCTGCGCCGCAAGATGGAAGACGATCCGAAAACGCCGAAACTGATCCTGACGGTGCGCAGCGGCGGCTATCAGTTCCTGCCCGAGACAACGTCCGAATGAGACGCTTCCTGCCGCAGACCCTGCCTGCCTGGGTGCTGCTCATCGTCATTGCCGGCCTCATGCTCAGCCAGGTGGCGACGCTCTACATCGTGGCGCGCGACCGCGCCGCCGCCAACGGTGTCGTCGATCTCTACCGGTTGAACGACCGTGCCTATTCGCTCGTGCAGTTGATGCACGACGCCACGCCCGAAGAGCGCAAGGCGACCGCATCCGGCCTGTTCAACTCGACCTATGCGCTGACGGTTTCGGACACGCCCGCCGTCACCTCCTCGATCGCCGGCGATGATGAACTGGCCGAGCTGGAGGACATCCTGGTCGGCCGCCTTTCGAAATTCGGCGTCACCGACGCGCGCGTGCGGCGCGATCCGGCCACCCAGGAGGCCGACGTCCCGGACGGTCAGGCGGTGAACAAGGATGTCGGCCAGGTCGAACGCGACCTTCTGGTCCTCGCCGCGGATTTCGCGCAGAGCGACAAGCTGACGGCATCATTGCGTTTTTCCGACGGGCAGTGGTTGAATTTCACGGAACCGATCACGCCGGCGGGGCCGATTCTGAGCCTCGACAGCCTGCCGCTCTACTCGCTGATCGCCGGTCTGATCGTCATCATGTCGATCTGGTCGCTGCGCCGGCTGACCGCGCCTTACCGGATGATGGAAACGGCGGTGAGGCGGATCGGCAACGACCTGAAAAGCCCGCCGATCTCAGAGAGCGGCAGCCGCGAGATCCGCGCCGCGGCGAAGGCGATCAACGCCATGCAGATGCGGCTTCGCGATTATGTCGAGGACCGCGAGCACCTTGCGGCGGCGCTGGCGCATGACCTGCGCACGCCGCTGACCCGCATGCGGCTTCGCCTCGAATTGTTGCGCAAATCGCCGGCCCGTGAGGCCCTCGCCCACGACCTCGCCGACATCGAAAGCATCGCGAGTTCCGTCATCGACTTCGCCAAATTCGAGGTGACCGAGGAAAAGGCCGAGCGGATCGATTTCTGGTCGCTGGTGGAATCGGTGGCGGACTCTTTCGAAGACGCGTCCTTCGACGAGGACGCGACGCCTTCGCGCGGCCTGATCTGCATCGCGCGGCCGGTGGCGCTGCGCCGCTGCATCACCAATCTCATCCAGAACGCGGTGACCTACGGCAAGAAAGCGCATCTCGGCGTGCGGCGAACGGGCGACACGATCACGCTCTCGATCCGCGACGAGGGCCCCGGCATCCCGCAGGCGAAGCTGGACGCGGTGTTCGGCTCCTTCGTGCGTCTGGAGGAATCGCGCAACCGCACCACCGGCGGCCTCGGCCTCGGCTTGACCATCGCCCGCAACATCGCCCGCGGCGCCGGCGGCGAGGTCGATCTTTCCAACCATCCGGGCGGTGGCCTGCTGACAGAGCTGCGGCTGCCGGTGGCAGCTTGAGTCAGCAGGCGGCTTGCTGGTCCCAATCCGCCACTGGATCGGCCGGCTCTTCCTTGTGATAGTGCCGCCCGTCCTGGCTATGAGGAACCGCATCGTGTTTTACGCTATCCTGGCCTACCACGTCGAAGACACCGTCCAGTCCTGGACGCCCGACGAGGATGCGGCGCTGATGAAGGACCTGCTCGATGTCAACGACAGGCTCACGCGCGAGGGCAAGCTCGGCCCGGCAGCGAGGCTCGACGCGACGGCCAAGGCCGTGACGCTGCGCGGTCCCGGCGACGGCATGGTGATCGACGGTCCCTTCGCCGAAACCAAGGAACAGTTGCTCGGCCTCTATGTCCTCGACTGCGCCAACCAGGACGAAGCGATCGCCGCGGCGCGCGATCTCAAGCGCGTCAACCCATCCGCTGTCTACGAAATCCGGCCGATCATGCTCTATCTGCCCGGCGCCACACTGGCGGCTCGTTGAAATACGCTTCGGGCGCGTTTCACATTCGTGGCGTGGCCGCCTTGATCTCCCGCCCAAGCCGAAGCATCTCGCGCACCATCAGGTCGAGATCGTCGCGGCGTGTGCGGTGATTGGCGATCGCCACTCTCAGGCAATGCCGGCCGTGCACGGTCGTGTCGGACAGAGCCGCGATGCCCTCTTCCTGCAGTCTCAGCATGATCTCGGTGTTGAACGCCTTGAGCCGCTCTTCGGACGCGCCGGCCAGCCGGTGGCGGAAGCTGACGATGTTGATGGTGGTCGGCGCCATCAGCTCGAGCGCCGGCTCCGCCTCGACCAGGCCGGTGAGGTAGCGGGCCTGGGCGATGTTCTGGTCGATCAGCCGGCCGAACTTTTCGACGCCATGCTCCTTCAGCGCCATCCAGATTTTCAGCGCGCGGAAACCGCGCGACGTTTGAAGCCCGTAGTCGTGCAGCCACTCTCCGGAGGCAAGGCCGCGCGGGGTCGATTCCAGATATTCCGGCGTGACGGCAAAAGTGTTGCGGTGCGCGGATGCGTCCCGCACCAGCGCGCAGCCGGCCTCG
This sequence comes from Mesorhizobium sp. M2A.F.Ca.ET.043.05.1.1, assembly GCF_003952445.1. Classification (NCBI taxonomy): domain Bacteria; kingdom Pseudomonadati; phylum Pseudomonadota; class Alphaproteobacteria; order Hyphomicrobiales; family Phyllobacteriaceae; genus Mesorhizobium; species Mesorhizobium sp. M2A.F.Ca.ET.043.05.1.1. Next base: position 286,063 of record NZ_CP034446.1, on the reverse strand, counting down.
AAAGGCGCATGCAGCCATTTGTGCGGATCGAGCGCGATCGAATCCGCCTGCTCGATGCCGGCGACAAGCGATCGGTTCTCGGGCGCGATCGCGATCAGCGCGCCGATGCAGCCGTCGACATGGAACCAGAGGTCTTCTTCGGCCGCCACTTTCGCCAGCAGCTGCAGATCGTCGACCGCGCCGGTATTGACCGTGCCGGCGGTGCCGATCACGCAGGCCGGCTTGAAACCCGCCTCGCGATCCTCCGCGATGGCCGCTTTGAGCGCGCCGATATCGATGCGCAACCCTGCGTCGGTCGGGATTCGCCGCAGCGCCCGGTTGCCGAGGCCAAGCGCTTCCATGGCCTTGCGATGGCAGGAATGGACCTGGTCCGAAGCATAGTAACGCAACGGCTTGGGCATGGCGCCGACGCCCCGCTCGCGCACGTCGACGCCGGCCTTGGCGTTGCGCGCCACGGTCAAGCCGATGATGTTGGCCATCGAACCGCCGCTGACCAGCGTGCCGCTGGACGAGGCCGGGAAGCCCATCATCTCCTTCATCCAGTTGACCACCTGGCAGTCGAGCAAACCGGCGGCATGGTTGCCGCCGCCGAGATTGGACCCCTGGATCGCGGCCAGGAAGTCGCCGAGCGCGCCGGTGAAGTTGCTGGCCCCCATATACCAGGACCAGAAACGCGGATGGACGTTGCCCATCGGATAAGGCATGACGTTGCGGGCGACATCGTCATAGACCTCGGCCACTGGCGCCGGCGATCGCGGCAGGGGTGTCTTGAAGAACGATCGCACCTCGGCCGGCATCTCGCGCCAGACCGGGCGCTCACGCACATCCCTGAGATAGGTGATGGCGTCATCGAGTATCCGGTGCGAGAGCGCTTCCGCATCGGCCCAGTCCGCCGGATCGAGCGTTTCGTCGGCGGCCGTTAATTCCCGCAAGCTATCCATGCGATTTCTCCCGCAGCCCTTTCCAGATCGGCCAATGTGCAGCCAATCACCGCGGCGTCGCCACCCGAAAACGGGCGACGCCGCGGATCGTCGTCAGCCCTCGAACTGGCAGCTCGGCGTCGAGCGCGACAGCGCCGTCTCCTCGGCGTCCATCTCGGCCTCGATGCCATCGAAGAGCGGCGTCGACATGTAGCGTTCGCCAGTATCGGGCAGCATGCACAGGATCACCGAGCCCGCCGGGGCTTTGCCGGCGATCAGGCGTGCCACGGCGAAGGTGGCGCCGCCGGAAATGCCGGTGAAGATGCCTTCCTGCTGCGCCAGCGCCTTCGCCCATTTGATGCCTTCGGGGCCGGGGATCGGCACCACCTCGTCATAGTAGTGCTGGTCGATCGCCTCCTGCAGGACATTGGGGATGAAGTCCGGCGTCCAGCCCTGGATCGGGTGCGGCTCGAAAGCCGGATGGCTGGCGGCCGGCGCGCCGCCGGCGCCGCGCTCCTGGGCCTTGCCGCTGCCGATCAGCTGCGCGTTCGCCGGCTCGGCAAGCACTATTCTGACCTCCGGCCGCTCGCGGCGCAGCACTCGGCCGACGCCGGTCACCGTGCCGCCGGTACCGTAGCCGGTGACCAGATAATCCAGCCTTGAGCCCGCGAAATCGTTGATGATCTCGCGGCCCGTGGTCGCCTCGTGGATGGCGGCATTGGCCTCGGTCTCGAACTGGCGCGCCAGGAACCAGCCATTGGCCTCGGCGAGCTCGACCGCCTTCTTGTACATGCCGAAGCCCTTCTGGGCGCGCGGCGTCAGCACCACCTTGGCGCCAAGCATGCGCATCAGCTTGCGGCGCTCGATGGAGAAGCTGTCGGCCATCGTCACCACCAACGGATAGCCTTTCTGCGCGCAGACCATGGCAAGGCCGATACCGGTGTTGCCGCTCGTTGCCTCCACGACTGTCTGGCCGGGCTTGAGCTTGCCGCTGCGCTCGCCTTCCTCGATGATGTTAAGCGCCAGCCTGTCCTTCACCGAAGCCGCCGGATTGAAGAACTCGGCCTTCACATAGATCGTTGCGTGACCCGGCCCGAGATTGTTGATGCGGATGACCGGCGTGTCGCCGACCGTGTCGAGAATGCTGTCGAACAGCCGGCCGCGCCCGGCCGTGGTCCTGATTTTCAACTGATGCAACATGGATCTCTCTCCTCGAAATCTCACATGCCGGTTACAGACCGGCGGACTGGGCGGCGCGGTTTCGACACCTTGCCGCGTTAGGTTGCTTGCCGACATTCGGCAAAGGCCGCATTCGGCTCGAGAACTCGTCGCCAGATGCGCCCTGTTGTGTTTGGTGATAGAACATGGACCAACCAGTCAGCGTGGGAGCGAGCGTGGAAACGGACGTGGAATCCGTTTGGTCGGCCCAGAAAAGCAATGCAGCCCGCCTGTCGATCCGGCTGCTCGGCCCGCTCGCGATCATGCGCGACGATGTTCCCGTCGCGCTGCCTTCGTCACGCAAGCTGCGCGCGCTGCTTGCCTATCTGGCGCTGGCGCCGCGCCCCGTCCGCCGCAGCCGTCTTTGCGAGCTTCTCTGGGACGTGCCCAACGATCCGCGCGGCGAGCTGCGCTGGTGCCTGAGCAAGCTGCGTGCCGCGCTCGACGAACCGGGCTTGCGCCGGATCGAGACGGAAGGCGATACCGTGGCGCTTCGCCTCGGTGATATGAGCGTCGATGCCGTCAAAGCCGCTGCCGCGGTGGCGGAAGGTATCGAGACGCTTGGCCTCGACGCTCTGCGGGCACTTGCGCAACTGTTCGCCGGCGACTTCCTCGACGGGCTGGAAGTCGATCGCAGCCCGCATTTCGGCAGCTGGCTGACGGCGCAGCGCCGCCGTTTCAGCGCATCCCATGTCGCGGTTCTGGAGCACATCATCGACGTTCTACCGCGGGGAGCCGACGAGGCCGGCGTCTATATCGACAAATGGCTGGAGCTTGCGCCCTTCGACGGCCGCGCGCATGTGGCGCTGCTGGAGAACCTGGCACGGCGCGGGCAGTTCGGCGCCGGCGAGGAGCATCTAGCGACGGCGGCGGAGCTGTTCCACTCGGAAGAGCTGGATTTCACGCCGTTGCGCGAGGCCTGGCAGGAGATAAGAGCCCGCAACGTCGGCGCAACGCCATGCGCCCGATCCGGGCCGCCCTTCCCGGCCCCGGACCTGCCGGTCGCCGCGATCGAATCCGAGCCCGCGGCGACGCGCCGGGCTTCGCTCGCGGTGATGCCGTTTGCCGAGAGTGCCGGCACCGGCGGCTTCCGCGGCGGGCTGGCCGACGGCCTGACGCACGACATCATCACGCGGCTTGCCAAGCTTCGCGATTTCTTCGTCATCGCCCGCGGCTCGGTCTTCGCGCTCGCCGAAAAGAACATCGCGCCGGAAGACGCCGGACGTCGGCTGAATGTCGACTATGTCGGGACGGGCTCGGTGCGAGCTCTGCCGGGCCGATTCATCGTGTCGGTCGAGCTTGTCGAGGTCCGCACGGCAAGGATCGTCTGGGCCGATACCTTCGAGCACTCGCCCGACGACATCTTCATCGTCATCGAGGATATCGGCAACAGCATCGTCTCTTCCATTGCCGCCGAGATCGCGACGGTGGAGCGCAACCGCGCCTTGCTGAAGACGCCCAATTCGCTCAATGCCTGGGAAGCCTACCATCGCGGCCTCTGGCACATGTATCGCTTCACCCGCCAGGAAAACGAGCTGGCGCAGCATTTCTTCGGCGAAGCGTTGAAGCTGGACCCCACTTTCGCGCGCGCCTATGCCGGCATGTCCTTCACCCATTGGCAGAACGCTTTCCAGCGCTGGGGCGACCGCGATCGCGAGACCGCGCTTGCCTTCGAAAGCGCCGGCCAGAGCCTGCTGGTCGACGACCGCAACCCCGCCGCCCACTGGGCGATGGGCCGCGCGCTGTGGCTGCGCGGCGAGCAGGACGGCGCGCTGCTGGAACTGGCGAGCGCCGTCGACCTCAGCCCCAATTTCGCGCTCGGCCATTATGCGCTGTCTTTCGTCCATTCGCAGTCGGGCGACCCCCAGTCTGCGATCGGCTCGTCCGACCATTCGCGCCATCTCAGCCCCTTCGATCCGCTGTTGTTCGGCATGATGGGCGCGCGCGCCATGGCGCATGCCAGGCTGGGCGAATTCGAATCGGCGGCCGAATGGGCGCTGAAGGCGGCCGCGAGGCCCAACGCCCATGTCATCATCCTGGCGATCGCCGCCCATTGCCTGGCGCTGGCCGGCCGGCAGGACGAGGCGCGGACCTTCGCCGCCACGATCCGCAGCACCTTGCCGAACTATCGCGCCGACGATTTCATCGCCACCTTCCGCTTCGACCGGGACGGAGAAGCTCTCTTCCGAAACGGCGCCAAGCTGATCGGGCTCAACTGAGCCACGCCGCTGCCGCTGCTAGTGCGCGAGCGGCCCGCTCGCCTTCCGCCAGGCGTCGATGCCGCCCTGGATGTGGCGGGCGCTGGAAATCCCGACATCCTGCGCCGCTTGCACCGCCATCGCCGAACGCTCGCCGAAGGCGCAGTAGAACAGCAGCTGCTTGGCTGTTGATTTGGCCAGCTCGTGCAGCATGCCGCCGGCCATGATGTTCTCCTGGAGCCGCGCATAGGGCAGATGGATGGCGCCGGGGATGACGCCGTGGCGCTCGCGTTCGGACTGCTCGCGCAGGTCGATCAGCGCCACGTCGGGCCGCCCGACAAGCGCCAGCGCCTGCTCGGCGCTGACCGCCCAGCCGCGGCTGGCGATATCGTCCTGATGCAGCCCCACCCGCATGTTGGCGGGCACGGCCACATCCATCATCTTTGGATTGGCCAGGTTCAGATTGTTCATGATGTTCACATATTCGTCGACCGACTTCACCTGCAGGCGCGGATTGAAGGCCTTTTCCTCGCCGATCGTCGACACGGTCTCGCCCTTATAGTCATGCGCCGGGAAGATCATCGTCTCGTCGGGCAGCTTGAGCAGGCGGCCGAAGATCGATTCATATTGCTGGCGCGGATCGCCGTTCTGGAAGTCGGTGCGGCCGGTGCCGCGGATGAGCAGCGTGTCGCCGGTGAAGACCCGGTCGGGCAGGACGAAGCTGTAGGAATCGTCGGTGTGGCCGGGCGTGTAGATGACATCGAGCGCCAGCCCCTCGATGCCGAGCTTGTCGCCGTCCGCGAGCCGCATCGACACGACGTCGGCCTTGGTCTGCTCGCCCATCACGGTGATACAATGCGTCCTGTCGCGCAGCGCGCCGAGGCCGGTGATGTGGTCGGCATGAAGATGCGTGTCCACGGCCTTGACCAGCCTGAGATCGAGCTCGTTGACGAGTTGGAGATAGCGCTCGACCTTCTCCAGCACCGGATCGATGATCAGCGCTTCGCCGCCGCGCCGGCTGGCCAGCAGATAGGAGTAGGTTCCCGAGACGGAATCGAAGAGCTGACGGAACATCATCGTCGCATACCCCGCTGCATTTTCACCGCCGGGCATCGCCTCGCGGTCGTAGCAATATTCTACTCCACCGGCGATCGGAATCGGAATGGATTTTCGAAAATATATTAGCCGGTAGACGGCCTTCCCCGCAGCCACGGGATGCCAGCCCTCAAATGCGGCGCGGGCTGGTCGATCAGAACCCTCAAAAAGCCTTGCTGAGGCGGGCCTGGCCTCGGACAGTGAAGGCGTTGTCGGTCCCGTAACCCGCCTCGAAGCCGGCATTGAGCGTCATGCCGGCGCCCACTTCCGCCGCGACGTCCGCGCCGGCAAAGCCGCGCAACACAAATTTCCTGCCGCCCGCGGGAAAAGAGATGTCCTGGCCGAGCAGCGTTGCCGAAACGTCATCGCTGTTTTGCGCGATCGCATCGACCCCGGCGCGAAGCGTGGTTTGCCAGGTCTGGCTTGGCGTGCTGGCGGGAGCGAGCGCCAGCGCGAGTTGGCCGCGCGCCTCGAAGACGTTGACGTCACGCCGCGAGACCGCAAGATCGCCGTCCGAGCCGGTCTCCGTGTAATCGTCGAAGAAGAGCCCAGCGTAGCGCAGCCGCACGCTGGGTATCAGCGTGCCGGCCGTCACCGGCAGCCGCATGCCGAGCGTGACCGAGGGGCTCAGGAAAACGCCGTTGAAATCGGCCCGCGCCGTTTCGATGCCGCCGAGCACCAGATTGTTCGCGACATGGCGGCGGCTGCGCTCCTGCAGCACGCCGGCGACGAACGCCGCTTCGGCGAAATGCGTGCCTGCGTCATAGCCGAGATAGCCGCCCGCAAACGCGCCGCGATGGACGATCTCCTGCGCGTCGTCGTCGACCTCGGTAGACCCGGCGGCGCCGCCGAGGAACAAGCCGCCGAGGAAGCCGTCGCCCGAGCGCCTTTCTGCGCCGGCGACCACACCGCCCAGCGCCTCGCTGAACCCGGCCGATGCGCCGGAACCACCCTGGGAGCGTATCCCGCCGAAAGTGGAAATCCAGGCGTCCGGACCTTTCCGTAGCGCAGGCAAGCCGTCGTCTGGGGCAGCCATACGGGCCTCGGCGACACCGGCTATGCCCTCGACAAGGTCCTCGATCAGCGGCCCGCTGCTCGCAAACTCGGTGATATCGACCACCGCCATGCTGTCGCCGCTGGTCACGAACGGCCTGCCGCCGGTAAGGATGGTTTGCGGCAGGCCGCTTCCTGAAAAACTCATGACGGCGTTGAGCCCAGGGCCGAAGGTGATGGTGTTGCCGCCACCGGAAAAGACGATCGGCCCCTGGATGGCCGTCCCGCCCAACAGGTTCAGCGTGGCGCCAGACGCGCCGAAATAGATCGCTACGCTCTGGTCACTGAAGACGTGACCGAAATTGGTGATGACGGAACTGCCGCCCTGGGCCGCAATGCCGACAGCGCCTAGACCCTCTACGATCACCGAACCGGAGTTGGTGATCGTGGCGTTGCCGAACAGCGCACTGATACCCGTCGAAGCCGTCCCGAAGACATCGACCGTGCCGCTGTTGGCGATGGTGATGTCATTGCCGCTGGCGCCGATGCCGACCGAAGCCAGGCCCGACACAATGATCGACCCGGAATTATCGAGTCGCAGCCCGTCGCTCTGCCACAGAATCCCTCCGGCCGCGGTCCCATAGGCCTCGATGGATCCGCTATTGTCCACCGTCAGGTCCGACCCATCGCCGATTATGCCTGCGGCAGCCGTCCCGGAAACGCCGATAAAGCCGCGATTGTCCACATGCCCGCCCGGGGCATCGCTGATGATCCCGTATGTGGCGACGCCAAGCGCTTCGATAACCCCGTTGTTGACGATCTGCGCATTGCCGCCCACCGACAAAATGCCGATCGAGCCATCGCCGATCGCCAGGATGCCTCCGTTGTTGAGGATAGTCGCGTCGGGCCCTTGCGAATGCACATTGGCGGCGCCGCCGCCCAACGTTGCGATCAGCCCGTAATTGGTCAGCCGCTGACCAGAATTGAACATCCGCACGGCATCGGCGCCGGCGCCAAATGTTTCGATCGCTCCGTTTGCTTCCACGAGGCCGGCATCACCAGCATTGCTCATCGTCTGCTGGCCGGCAATGACGCCATTGCCGATGACAAAATCTTGGGCGAACGCCGCGCCGCTTCCAAGCGAGACCCCGGCGACAATCGACAGCGCTATCGCGCCTGGAACCCCTGTGCGCGACGTCGGCATCACCCCTCTGGCGCATGGCCACGCAACAGATAGATTCTGCGCCCGAAGGAAGCGAAAGACAAGCCGCGGGCGAAACGCCCAGCCAACGCGCTATACGCCTGCGAAGAAGCCTATCGCCGCAGCACGGCGCTGAGCACGTCGCGGATGCCGATCGCGCCGACGAAGCGCGAGCCTTCGTCGAACAGCGCCACCGGCGCCGTCTGTGAGCGATGCATGGCGAGCATCACCGTTTTCAGCGGCGTGCCGGGATTGGCCCAGAACACCTGGGCCCCTTCCTCCGGCTGGCGCTCGACATCGGCGCAGGAGACCCACACCGCCGGCTTGCCGTCGCGTTCGGCCGCCGCCACCAGGCCATGCTCGTCGATCTTGAAGCGCGTCGTCTTGCGCCTGTCGAGCCACACCCAGCCATTGTCGCCCTGCTCCAGGTCGCGGCGGTCGCGCATCACGTTCCACGCCGTCAGCACCGACAACGGGTTAACATTGGCGATGAAGTCGCGGACATAGTCGTTGGCGGGCCGCAGAACGATGTCTTCCGGCGCGCCGGTCTGCACGATGCGGCCGCCTTCCATGATCGTGATGTGGCTGCCGATCTTCAGCGCCTCCTCGAGGTCATGGCTGACGAAGATGATGGTCTTCTTGAGTTCCGCCTGAAGCTGCAGCAATTCGTCCTGCAGCTTGGTGCGGATCAGCGGGTCGAGCGCCGAGAACGGCTCGTCCATCAAGAGGATCGGCGCTTCGGTGGCGAAGGCGCGCGCCAGGCCGACGCGCTGCTGCATGCCGCCGGAAAGCTCATGGGCGTATTTCTTCGACCACTGGTCGAGATGGACGAGCTGCAATTGCTTCTGCACGCGCGCCTTGCGTTCCGCCTCCGGCACGCCGGCAAGCTCGAGGCCGAAGCCGACATTTTCCTCGACCGTGCGCCAGGGCAGCAGGCCGAACTGCTGGAACACCATGGCCACCTGCTTCTGCCGCAGCCGCCGCAAGGTCGCCTCGTCGCAGGTGACGACATCGACGATGCGGTCGCCGTCCTTGACCAGCACCTGGCCGCGCGACACGACGTTCAGGCGGTTGACGGCCCGAAGCAGCGTTGACTTGCCGGAGCCGGACAGACCCATCAGCACCGAGATCTCGCCTTCATGCACGGTGAGGCTGGCGCCGGCGCAACCCAGCACATTGCCGGTCTTCTCCAGGATCTCGGCGCGGGTGGCGCCCTGGTCGATCAGCGCCAGCGAACCGGCCTGGTCGGCGCCGAAGACGATGTCCACGTTCTTGAAATCAACCGCGACGGTCATTTCTTGCCTCCAACGCCGATGCGGGTCATGCGGTCGAGCACGATGGCGAGCACAACGATGGCAAGCCCCGCCTCAAGCCCGAGATCGATGCGGCGCGAGCCGAGCGCGCGGTTGATTTCCGTGCCGAGGCCGCCGGCGCCGATCAGGGCGGCGAACACCACCATCGACAGCGACAGCATGATCGATTGCGTGAGACCCGCCATGATGGTCGGCAGCGCCGATGGCAGCTCAACCTTCCACAGAAGCTGGCGCTTGGTGGCGCCGAAGGCCTCCCCCGCTTCGATGATCGCCTTGGGCACCGAGACCACGCCGAGATGGGTGAGCCTGACTGCCGTTGGAATGACGAAGATGATGGTGACGATGAGACCGGGCGCGTTGCCGAGGCCGAACAGGGTGAGCACCGGGATCAGGTAGACGAAGGTCGGCAGCGTCTGCATCAGGTCGAGCACCGGCAGCATGACGCGGTAGACCTTCGGCTTGTGCGCGGCCCAGATGCCAAGGGGCACGCCGATCGCCATCGCCATGGCGGCGGCGGCAACGACCAGCACCAGCGTCTGCACCGTCTGCTTCCACAAGTTCTGGTTGATGATGAAGATCAGGCCGAGGAAGACGCCGATGGCGAGCGGCCGCGAACGCTGCAGCAGCCAGGCGACGATAGCGATGACCAGCGCCAGAAGCACTGGCGGCACCATCAGCAGGAGGTTCACCGCCCCATCGAGGATGAAATTCAACCCGTTTGAAAAAGCCCGGAAGATGGTGTCGAAATTGTCGGTCAGGAAGCCGAAGAACGCCTTGCCCCACGGCCCGATGGGGATTTTGTAGTCGGTCAGGAATTTCGAAATCGGATCCATCTTTCCCCTCTCGGCTTCGCCGCGCTTGCCGCGCGGTCATCCTCTCACGTCTCCAGGCATATGAAAAAGGGCAGCCTCTTCAAGGCTGCCCTTTTCCGGAAATCATGCCGGTCCCAAGCGGCTCAGCTCCCGAGCGCGGTCTTGACGGCGGCAGCCGCGTCCCCGCCATCGAAGGTGGTGACGCCGGCGATCCACGGCGCAATGGCGTCGGGATGCTTCTTCAGCCAGTCTTTCGCCACCGTCTGGGCATCGCCGCCCTTCAGGATCGCGTCCATCATCTCGCCTTCCATGTCGAGATTGAACTTAAGGTTGGCGATGAACTTGCCGGCGTTCGGGCATTCGGTGGTGTAGCCCTTGCGCACGTTGGTGTAGACGGTGGCGGCGCCGAAGCCGCTGTCGCCCATGCCGTCGAGATAGGTGATCTTCATGGCGCCCATCACCGGGTGCGGCGTCCAGCCGAGGAAGGCGATCCACTCATTGTTCTTCATCGACTGCTCGGCCTGCGTCAGCATGCCTGCTTCCGACGACTCGACCAGTTCGAAGCCCTCGAGATTGTCCTTCGGGTTCTTGATCATGTCGAGGATGATGCGGTTGCCGTCATTGCCGGCCTCGATGCCGTAGATCTTGCCGTTGAATTTGTCCTTGAACTTGCCGAGATCGGTCAGCGTCTTGACGCCGGCATCCGCGACATAGGTCGGCACGACAATGCCATAGCCGGCACCGGTCAGGTTGGTGCTGATCGTCTCGACCGAGCCGTCGGCGGTATAGTCCTTGATGTCGTTGGTCATCGACGGCATCCAGTTGCCGAGGAAGACATCGAGGTCCTTGTTCTTCAGCGACGCATAGGTCACCGGCACCGAAAGCTGGATCGTCTGCGGCTCGTAGCCGAGCGCGGTGAGCAGCACCGAGGCCAGCCCCGTCGTGGCCTGGATGTCGGTCCAGCCGACATCGGACAGGCGAACCGCCTTGCAGCTCGCCGGATCGCCGGCATAAGCGGCGGTCGTGGTCAGAAGCGCCGCAAGGCCGATGCCCGCGGCGATAGATTTCATACGCGACATGAACTTTCTCCCATTGCAATTACTAGGCGGTGCGAAGTCACGGTTCTTGCGCCCGCCTTGTTTCGTCAGCCAAACACCATTTTGAAGCCGTTTCAAGCGCTTCAACATCACGACGAACGGCGCGCGCTGGCCTTTACGCGACATGACAGGCTTTTGAACGACATCGGATTTTAGACGGCAGGGAGTTTTTGGTGGACGGAGCCTCGGCCCCCCTCCCCGGGCGCCGACATGTGAGCTTAGAAGGACGCATGGCCAAGCTTTACTTCCACTACGCGACGATGAATGCCGGCAAGACGACCATGCTCTTGCAGGCGTCCTACAACTATCGCGAACGCGGCATGTCGACGATGCTGTTCGTCGCCGGACATTATCGCAAGGGCGACAGCGGCTTGATCTCGTCGCGCATCGGTCTCGAATCCGAGGCCGAGATGTTCCGCGAAGGCGACGATCTCTTCGCCAGGGTCGCCGAGCATCACGAACATACGACCGTGCATTGCGTGTTCGTCGACGAGGCTCAGTTCCTCGAGGAGGAGCAGGTCTGGCAGCTCGCGCGCATCGCCGATCGGCTGAACATCCCGGTCATGTGCTACGGCCTGCGCACCGATTTCCAGGGCAATCTGTTTTCCGGCTCGCGCGCGCTGCTCGCCATCGCCGACGACCTGCGCGAGGTGCGCACCATCTGCCGCTGCGGCCGTAAGGCCACGATGGTGGTCAGGCTCGGCTCCGACGGCAAGGTGGCGAAGCAGGGCCAGCAGGTCGCCATCGGCAAGGACGTCTATGTCTCGCTCTGCCGCCGCCATTGGGAAGAGGAAATGGGCAGGTCTGCTCCCGACGATTTAATTGGTTTTGTCAGCCCCTGAGGTTTAGGCGGCCGAGACACGCCGCATCGGGAACCGCCAGCCAAGCCGCACGCCGAGCGTTGCCAGCGCAATCAGCGCCATGCCCGCAGCCTGCGCCGGTCCGAGTGGGTGGCCGTACAAGGCCCAGTCGATGATGATGGCGACGACAGGATAGATGAAAGTGAGGATGCCGATCACCGGCGTCGTCAGGCGCGGAAAGGCGGAATTCATCAGCACATAGGCGATGCCGGTATGCAGGACCCCGATCCCGGCCAGCCAGCCCCACGACGCAGGCGCAATAGGATGGCCGATGTCGGCGAACGGGGCGAGCAACACGACCCCGACCAGCGTCTGGCAAAGCACGGTGATCTCCGCGCGCTGTTGTCCGAGGCCCTTGGCAAGGATCGTCGCCACCGCATAAAGCAGGGCAGCGCCCAGCGTCAGCGCGATGCCCAACGCCCATTTGGCGTCGGCATGGCCGTGTGTGACGACCAAGCCGCTGGCCAGCACCACGCCGAGAAACGCGCCAAGCATCCATAGGATCTGGTCGGGCGAAATGCGTTCCTTGAGGAAGACAACGCCGATCAGCACCACGAAGAACGGCTGGACATGGTAGACGATCGTCGTAGTCGCGATCGATGTCATGCCGAAGCCGGCAAAGAAGGCCGTCCAGCTCAGTACCATGCAAACGCCGCCGAGCGCGGCGAGCGCAAGCCGGGATGGGGACAGTGTCCGGTCCGGCAGGTAGCCGCGCAGCAAGCACCAGGCGGCCAGGAACAGCGAGCCGAACACGCATCGCCAGAAGACGACGGTGACGGGATGTTGTCCCGACTCCGTGACGAAGGCGCCAACCGTGCCGGCAATCACCATCGCCAGAGCGAGGCTCGCGGCGGGGAAGCGGGCGATCGATATGTCCCTCATCGTCAGCTCTCGAACGGATCGAAGCTTATCTGGCCAGCCGCAACGATTTCAATCAAGCGAATAGATTTGTGAGTATCTATTCGATATGCTGATAGCGCCATGGCCGCTCCACTCGACCTCAACCTGCTGAAGACCTTCGTTGCCGTCGTCGAAAGCGGCAGCCTGTCCAATGCGGCGCCGCGCGTCGGCCGAAGCCAGTCGGCGGTCAGCATGCAGATGCATAGACTGGAGGATATGGTCGGCAACCAGCTTCTGGTGCGGGGCCCTAGAACGGTCACCCCCAATGCTGCCGGCGAGGATTTCCTCATCTATGCGCGCCGGCTGCTGAAACTGTCCGACGAGGCATGGGCGAGCGTCACCCGGCCGAAGGAAACAGGCAGCGTGCGCCTCGGCGTGCCGGACGACTACGCCGCCTTCCTGCTGCCGCCTGTCCTGTCGCGCTTTGCCGAGGATCACCCGCTGGTCACCGTCGAGCTCGTCTGCGAGCAGTCGACTGCGCTGGTGAAGACCCTGGCGGAGGGACGGCTCGACCTGGCGATCGTCACCCGCCTGCCGGATCAGCCGCTCGATGTGATCAGGCTGGAGCGCTTTGTCTGGGTCGCCTCGCCCAACCACGTCGCCTGGCAGACCGATCCGCTGCCTGTCGCCCTGTTCGAACCTGGCTGCGCGGCAAGGATGAATGTGCTGCAGGCACTGGGCGGTGCCGACCGATCCTATCGCTGCACCTATTCCAGCGCCTCCCTGCTCGGACTGGTCGCGGTCGTCCAAGCCGGGCTGGCGGTCGCCGGCCTTGCCCAGCGAAGCGTGCCGCCGTCGCTGCGCATCATCGGCGCCAATGAGGGGCTGCCTGTGTTGCCGGACCTGGAGATCGGCATACTGCGCAACCCTTTGTCGACGACGCCGGCAGTCGATCGTCTGCATGATTTTCTGCGCCGCGACCTGGCGCAGCAGGCCTGAGCCGCGGAGACTGCCTGCAGCCCGGGTGTGGCCTTTATCAAGGCTTCGCCCTATAAGGCCGACAGCCAGAACTCTCCGGGGTCAGCCATGCTTCGAGCCATTTCGCCCGCCGCGCTTTTCCTGCTTGCCAGCGGCCTTGCCGCGCATGCCGGTGGCGATCCGGCGCTGGGCAAGAAGGCCTTCAACCGCTGCATGGCCTGCCATGAGGCGGAGACGGACCGCGACAAAGTCGGCCCGCATCTGCTGGGCATCGTCGGCCGCAAGGCCGGCTCGGCGGAGAGCTTTGCCGGCCATTATTCGCAAGCCATGAAGGATGCCGGCGCCGCCGGCCTGGTCTGGGACGAGGCCAACCTCGCCGAATATCTCAAGGCGCCCAGGCAAAAGGTTCCCGGCAACAGAATGGCCTTTGCCGGCCTGACCAGCGACGACGACATCGCCAACGTGGTCGCCTATCTCAAGGCTGACCCAAAACCCTGATCGGAATTGGAAAGAAACTGGTATTGCCGCCGGCGCACGAGATTTACCGGCCCTGTGTCATCGCCTTGGCCCGTCCGTAAAAACAATAGCTTAAGGCATACAAGCTGAAGCTGTTCGACGGCGTCGCGCTTACTGGCCGCCATGCGCATGCTTGCCTTGTCTTTCAAGGACCTGACCAGTTCTTTTGTTTTGACGTCTCTCCTTGTCTTCCTTCTTTCAATCCCTTGAAGCCCCACATATATTCGCCGCCACGACATGGAAACGGATGCCGAAGCGGGAGGCCCCAATGGCGACATTGCAGAATTTCGATGCCGAAATTGCCAAGACCAAGCAGGTCGTGCAGGACATGCGCACCAAGATCGAGCAGTCCGGCACGGTGCTCGACACGCTTGCCCAGGCCGACAAGAAGATCGGCGACGCCAATTTCGACATCGAGAACGCCCGGATCGAGGACGTGCTCAAGCAGCAGAAGGTCATGGAAGGCAACATCGCCGACCTGATCATCGGGCTCGAGGACGCCACCAACGTTTTCGGCGCCGAGTTCGAGAGCATGAAGAGCTACACCGGCTGGGAAAACTTCGTCGGTGTCTTCTCCGAGCAGCGCAAGCAGCGCATGCGCACCGACCGCGTCCGCAACATGTCGCTGGCCGGCAATTTGCAGGAGCTTTTGGCGAAGTCGGATACTATCGTCGGCATCCTGAAGGCGCAGAAACAGATCCTCGACCAGCGCTACAAGACTTCCGAGACCAGCCTGTCGCAGGTGATCGAACGCCGCAAGACGACCATGTCCAACCTCGAGGCCGTGCAGAAGCGCATCGAGGAATTGAACCCCCTGCTGCTCGACATCGAGAACAAGATCGCCGCCTCGACGACGCAGAAGGAGCGGACCGAGCTCGAGGGCGAGCGCTCGAAAATGGCGACCGAGTACAACGAAAAACAGGCCAAGGAGCAGGAACTGCTCGCCGAAAGCCAGACGCTGGAGCGCTATACCTCGATGTTCCAGACCTTCGTCGATTCGCTCAACAACCAGATCGCCGCGCAGTCGACGCTGATCAACAAGCTGACCATCGACACCGAGCAGCGCATCGTGCTGTACAAGGCGCTGGAAGATTCGCTGAAGACCGCCGCCCAGCAGGACGTCGCCCACAAGATCAACACGCTGGGCAGCCAGGTCGACAACACGGCCGAGGAGACGATGGCCGGCATCGGCGCCGCCTCGCAGAAGCATATCGGCGACCTGCTCGAGATGCATGAGAAGAACATGGTGGCTTCAGCCGACATCCAGCGGCGCAAGAAGCTTGCCGACGACGCCTTCGCGCGACGCTTCGACGACGTGATGAAAAAGCACAATTCCGCCAACTACGTGCAGTCCTAAGCAGGTTCCGCAAAAGTGTCCCACAGTTTTGCGGTCAGAACCTGCGAAAAAATAAAGGAATCCAAGCAGATATCGGCGGGACACCCCACGAACATCCGCTTGGGCGTTGCCGCTGATCTCATCTCCTCGGCAGTCCCATGACACCTGAGAACGACGCGGCGGCCCGTTATTTCTCCGCCATCACGGCGGCGCTGGGCGGACTGGAAGTGTTCATGCGCGACGACCGCTCGCCGCTTTACCGGCACGGCATCGTCGCCAGGATCGTCGCGGAATATATCGCGCGGCTGGACAAATCCTTTGCCTGCTGGCGCAACCGGCTGGGCTTCATGGACACCTTCCGCATCTCGCGCGCCGACAGCGGATATCCCGTGTTCCAGAACCTGCTCGAATTGGAAAACGATCGCCAGCAGGCCGACGCCCGCCTGGCCAACATCCCGCAAGCCGGCGAGCTGCGCGAGGAGATGGCCGACTTCATCCTGCGCCACAAGGAGTTCCCCGAGGCGCTGCAGAAGTCGATGGCCGAGCGGCTCTATCTGGAGGACGTCAAGAGCGAGGCGACCTTCGGCCCGTTCACTCTTGCGCAGACGGCCAAGGTCTCGGTCAACCCGAAGACCATGCGGCCCTATTACCTCGTCCACTGGGCGACGTTCGACGGCAGCGCCAACCTGCCGCTGATCTACATGGTGACGGTAGAGGACTCCTCCGAAAGCATGGTGCGCCAGCTTGTCGACGACAGCACCGGCAAGCTGAACGAGCGCGTCGACATTCCGCTTCCCGTTGATGGCCTGCTCAACCCGGAGCTTGCGCACCGCTTCGATGATTTCACCGAAAAGAACTCGGCCTACACGCTCTCGCCGGCGACGATCGCCGTCAATCTCGACAAGGATTTCGAGCCGTTGCACCCCAAGCAGCTGCGGCGCGTGGTGCTCGGGCCCTTCTACTCGGCCGGCATCACCGACAACAATTCGATCGTGGCCGAGGTGCTCTCCAAAGTGCGCAAGCCCGAGAATGCCTGGCTGCTCACCTGGACAATCCAGGAGGTCTTTTCCAAGAGCGAGAAGCCCGGCCGCAGGGGTCTTTTCTCCAGCGAGAAGACGACGCAGGAATTCTTCATCAACACCGACGATCTCGAAGCCGCGCGCCAGGGCGTCTCGAGCTACGAGAACCACGCGCTGATCCCGCACGAGGCCTACCAGGCGCTCTACGCCGCGGGTGAAGCGCAGAAGATCTTTTCCGGCTACAAGGTCCACATCCTGTCCAACGGACAGGTCATCAGCGATGTATGACATGCTTGCGCAGCCAGAGGAGCGGCGCGCGAGCGAGGTGCGAAAAATGACACCAGCAGGCAGAGTTTTCGCCAAGAAAAGAGAGCTTGACGCTTTAAGAAAGAAAATTCGCCTGGATGCTCTGGATGGCCTGGAGCACACCCAGCGGATCGACATCACCTATACGTCGAACGCGATCGAGGGCAACACGCTGACCGCGGGTGAGACCGCCCTGGTGCTCGAGAAAGGCATCACGATCAGCGGCAAGCCCCTCAAGGATCATCTCGAAGCGGTCGATCATGCGCGGGCTCTGAACTGGGTGCTGGAAATCGCATCACAACGCGATGCGCCGATAGTCGAGGCTGACATCCGCAACCTGCATCATCTGGTCGTCGCGAATTCCAAGCCTGAGATCGCCGGCCGCTACGCCGATGTCGCCCGCTATGTGAACACCGACGCCGGCGTTCATAATTTCCCGACGCCGACGGAGATTCCGGCCCTTATGGAGAAATTTGGCCGCTGGCTGACTGCGGCACGCAGCACGCCGCAGACCGCCTTCGAGGCCCATCGGCGGCTTGTCGGCATCCACCCCTTCAACGACGGCAATGGCCGCACGGCGCGACTGTTGATGAACCTTGTGCTGGCGCGCGCCGGCTATCCGCCGGTGGCGATCCGCCCCGAAGATCGCCCTGCCTACATCGCCGCGCTTGAAACCGACCAGCGCGGCGGCGGTCATGCCGCCTTCGACAGACTGCTTTTCGAAAGGCTGGACCAGACGCTGGACCTCTATCTCGATGCCGCCCATCAGGCTCACGATGCGTCCGCCGGCGACGGCACGATAATTCCGACGAGGAGCTGACGATGGACACCGGCCTGACCACGATCTCGGAAGCCGCAATCGAGAAGCACCGCACTGTCGCGCAGAGTTTCATCACCCGCATCGTCGTGCTGGAGGACCCGTCGCGCGAATCCGGCGCCGCGCTTGCCGGCACCAACCGCCGCTTCGTCTCGACCGTGTCGGTCGGTTCGGTCCGCCGCACGCGCGAGGTCGAGCTGACGAAGACGGTTGCAGCGATCCATCCCGACGACCAGTTGATGAGCATCCCGCAGCACACGCTGCTCTACCGCGCCCGCCGTGGCCTCGCGATCGCGCTCGCCATTTCCGATGTCTTCGCCGAAGGCTCGGACCTGGAAAGCCTGCAGGCCAAGAATGCCCGTGCGCCGCTGGAGGGCGACGAGGCGTCGACCTTCAAGAAGCTTCTGTCGGCTTCGGCTTACGTCTCCGCTTTCAGCTTTGCCTCCTATCTTTTCCAGCTGATCGACAGCGACGGCGAGGCGCCGAACGATACCGCCGAGCCCGACTTCCTGTTCGACACGCCGCAGGACGCGGTGAAGTCGATCGTGGCCGGCCTCGACAAGGCGATCGCCGGCTCGAAGGACGATGCGGACCTGACGACGCGTGCTCGCGCCTTCGCCCGGGTCGCCATCGACGGGCTCTTGGCGCGCAAAGGCCGTTTCGACGGCATCGGCCCGTTCGAGAATGCCCATATCCGCATCGACGTGGACGACTTCACCCTCGACGGCTTCGACGTCGCGCCCGGCAAGCGTTCCAAGCCGCTGGTCATGACCTTCAAGAAGCCGGAAGAAGTCGTCGGCAACCACATCGCCAAATTCCAGTCGGTCAGGCTGGCCAAGATGCTGATGGCCTATGATTTCGAGCGCGAGCTCAACCCCTTCGTCGAGCTCGGCGGCTTCCTGTTCACCTTCATCGGCGACGGCGCGCCGGGCACCGGCAAGACGACGCTGATCCAGATGATCGCCGGCCTCGTCAACGGCTATTGCCAGGTGGCCGGCTATCCCTTCGCCTATGAGAATTTCGGCGTCGACCAGATCTCGTCCTATCAGGGCAAGTCCGGCCAGAACTGCCGGCAATTCATCAATAACGTGCTCAATCCGCGCGTCATCGGCTTCGGCACCATCGACGATATCGACCAGGTGGCCGCGCGCCGCTCCGACGATCGTGCCTCCGCCGGCCAGCAGGAGATCACCGGCGTACTGATGGACGCCTTCGCCGGCGCCTCGACGGTCGTGCGCGGCAACTGCTCTTTCGGCATGTTCTCGAACTATCCCGAAAATGTCGACGACGCGCTGCGCCAGCGCGCCGGTGCCCGCTGGCTGGTAGACGGCCCGCAGACCCGCGACGACTATATCGACATCTTCGTTCTGCTCGCCGGCAAGAACCACAAGATCCCGCTGGGCGAGCACGAGCTCTATGCCGCGCAGGAGATCCAGCGCGCCGTGGCCGAGGCCTATGAGGAGCATGAGAAGCCGCAGGAAGACGGGCTGATGAAGGTCTATGAGCGCTACACGAAGGAAAACGGCGCGCCCAAGACCATGGCCGACATCGGCACCTATCTGCACATGATCAAGGACGCCGAACCGCGCTTCACCGGTCGCGCCATCAAGAACGTCACCGACGCGATCAAGATGCGGGCCATGGATATCGAGCTGCCGGACGACTGGTTCGAGAAGCCCGAAGCCTTCATGCACAAGAGCTACGACGACAAGAAGGCGATGATCGAGGAGCTGCGCGGGCCGTTCTCGATGGACATTGTCATGCAGGAGATCAACCGCTACGCCGATTCCGAATTCCGCTATTCCGACAAGTCGGATGATGCCGCGGTGGAGAAGCTGTTGCGCGACGCAAGGCTGCGTGAGCGTGCGGCGCGTGAAATGGAGGAGTTGAAGAAGAAAGGGGCGTGGAATGCGTGAAGCGCGCCACTGCCACCTTCTCCCCTTGTGGGAGAAGGTGTCGCCGAAGGCGACGGATGAGGGGTGTTCCAGCGGAGTGAGACGCTGGCATTCCCTGGAACACCCCTCATCCGTCTCGGCGCTGGCGCGCCGATCCACCTTCTCCCACAAGGAGGGTTTTGCATGGGAGCCGATATTTAGCGCACGAGGCAGATGGGCGTTTTTTGAAAGGCGCTCTGGCCGCTTTGGCGGGTTGTTTTGCCTCGCTCTTGAGGCCTCAGGCCGCCTTGGCAGTGGATTTTGGGCGGACTGCGCCTCATGCCGGCTTCCTCTTTGGGAAGAGGACTGCGGCCGCTCTTTGCAGATTGTAGCCGCAGCCGGCAAGCATGCACTGCGTCCGGTTGGTCGCAAGGTTGAAGAAGCGCAGTCGCCGCATGCCGTAGCGCTGTTTGAACACTGCAAACGGCCGCTCCACTGCCGCCCGCACCTTCGAGATGAGCCGGTTGCGCTGCTTCTGACGCGGTGTCAGCGGATGGTGCTTGTTGGCTCTGTGCATCAGCCGGTCCTTGATGCCGGCCTGCTTCAGCCGGGCATGGCGGGCATGGGTGTAGTAGGCTTGGTCGCCATAGGCCGCCTTCTCGTCCCCGATGATCAGGCCGTCGGCCGGCTCGGTATCGGTGACCGATGCATCCGTAAAGTCCATGCGCCGGATCAGCGTATGAGCATCGTCGACGCCGTTGTGCACCTTATAGCCGAACACGGTCTTGTTGCCCTTGCGTCCCCAACGTGCCTCGCCATCGGCCGATGGCCGCGCCGTCGCCTCCTCACCCTTCTTCGGCTTCGCCGGCGGGCGCGCGGCGGCCTGCATGAAGGAGGCATCGATCAACGTGCCGCGCTTGACGATCAGCCCCTTCTGCTCAAGCTGCCGCGTGATCTCATAAAACACCCGGTCGATCAGCCCATCGCACTTCAGCTCCTCGCGGAAACGCCACAACGTCGAATGGTCCGGCGTGGGGTCCGACAGGCTGAAACCGGCAAAGCGGCGGAACGACAGCCGGTCGCGCAGTTGTGCCTCCAGCGAAGGATCGCTGAGATTGTTCCACACGCCAAGCAGCAGACAGCGCAGCAAGGCCTCGGCCGGATAGCTAATGTTGCCCCGTCCTGGTCCGCTGCGCTGACCAAGAAGCGCCTTGATCGGCACCCAGTCGATCACTCGCGCGATCTGGTCAAGCTCCGTCACGTCCGACCACACCAGCCCATCCGCAAGGCTCAGTTGTCCAAGCACGCGATCGACCATCCGAATCATCTCCCCTTCATGCCGGACCTACGGAATCACCAACTCAGTTCCGTGCAAAGCCCTCACAAGGGGAGAAGGAAAGGCTGCGCCGCCCCTCATCCGCCCTTCGGGCACCTTCTCCCCGTGAACGGGGAGAAGGGAAAGTGAAGAAGAAACCCGATCTCCTGCGCGACAACGAGCTGATCTACGGCAGGCTGCTCGCCATCGACGAGCCGCATCTCATCCAGCGCTACAACAAGGCGCTTGTCGCCTTCGGCCTCGAGCCGACCAGGCTGAAGAGCTTCCAGATCGACCGCACCGGCTTCTCGCCCGAGATCGCCGAGGAGTGCGGCGACTTCGACTATCTCGATCCCAACGAGGTCAACCGCCGCTTCATCATCCTGACGCCGTCGCAGATCGACCTGCCCGTGGTGCACACCGCCTTCTCCAACACCTCGCAGCTGATGTTCGAGTTCATGTCGAAGAACCAGCGCGCCATCGACGCGCTGACCATCAAGGACGTGATCTACGGCGAGATCGAGGACTCGGTCCCCAAGGTCAACGACATCGAGGACCTTTTGTCGATCAACCAGGTCGAGTTCAAGGTGCTGTCGGCCGAGGATGTGCTGGGCAAGGCGGCCGAGCTCGGCAAGCTGGTCGACCGGCTGAAGCAGGAACCCGACGCCTGGCGCGACAATGCCATGCTGCAGCGCATGGTCGATCTGGCCAAAATCTGCGGCGACATCCGCGAGAACGCGCTGGTCCCTGACCAGGTGATCTTCCGCCACAATGCCTACTGGACCAGCCATTTCGGCGGCCTCTATGTCTTCGTCGATCCCGACATGACGACGGTGATCTGCGATCCGGCTGCTCCCGGCTTCCGCCGCTCACGCCCCTGGCAGGTCAGCTACCTGTCGATCAACGACGCCGACAAGGTGTTTCGCTTCCTCGCCGCCACCGGCCGCCTCGACCTGCCGCGCGCCTCGTGGATAGAGTCCTCCGGCTATCTCGAGCATCGCGCCGAGATGGTTGTGCGCGCGCTGATCCGCGACGCCGAGCCCAACCGCAACCTGACCGACGTCGACAAGGTCTGGCTGCAGACCTGGATCCACGGCCATGCCGACCTGATCGCCCAGGACGGGAACTTTCCCTTCCTCAACGCCGCCAAGCGCGAGATCGCCCAACTCGGTCATCTCAAGATCGAGGATGTGCCGCCGCGCCAGCGCTTCCTGGTCGTGCGCGCCAAACCCGAACACCCCGATGCCTGGCTGACCAACCAGCTGATCTCGGATTTCGTGCCGCAGGACTTCGTCTCGCGCTACGTCTTCAACAAGCCCGGCTTCTACAAGGACTACGAGGGCTACAGCGACGCCTGGCGAAGCCATGTTGTGGACGTTCTGAAAACCACATATTTGAAGGACAAGGCGGCGTTCCGAGCGCGCCTTTACGGCCTGATCGATTAGAAAAGTCTGGGCGGTTTTCCGCGCGGATTTGCGCCAAAACAAAGGGTTAGGGCAGATCGCCGTTTCCCTTGAAACGGTGAAATGCTCTAAGGGGGTGCCACAGCCATGCTCGACCCAATCGTGAACTTCTTCACCCAGATCTTCCAGTGGATCGGCCGCGGCATCGGCTTCGTCATCGGCGTCATCCTGTGGCCGTTCATGTGGGTCGGCCGCTGGTACGGGCAGCGCGGCTGGATCCTGAAGGCGGTGGTCGGGCTCGCCATTGTCGTGCTGATCGGCCTCTACGCCAATTTCTTCTACGCCACGCAGTGGTGGAACAATTTCAACCCGAACTATCCCGACACCTACACATTCGAGAAGCGCAACGTGTCGGCCGGCGAGCAGGTTTCCGCCGGCGCCGGCACCGACACGGCCAAGACCTGCGGCAACTCGGCGATCGCCCAGGTCGCCGCCGATCTGACGGACTTCAACGTCAACCAGAATGCCTGGATCTCGTCGATGATCCTCTACAAGCTCGGCCTGTTCGGCATCGATTGGGACAACACGCCCTGGATGGACAACAAGGCGTCCTTCCAGCGCGGCATCAACCAGGCGGTGAGGCGCACCGCGACCGAGCTTGCCGACAATCTCGGCCGCGTGCGCACCACCTCGCAGATCGACGCCGACCTGCAGGACGCGCGCGGCAATCTGCAGTTCGACGAGTACACCTGGTATTTCGGCCTGAACCCCTTC
This sequence comes from Mesorhizobium sp. M2A.F.Ca.ET.043.05.1.1, assembly GCF_003952445.1. Classification (NCBI taxonomy): domain Bacteria; kingdom Pseudomonadati; phylum Pseudomonadota; class Alphaproteobacteria; order Hyphomicrobiales; family Phyllobacteriaceae; genus Mesorhizobium; species Mesorhizobium sp. M2A.F.Ca.ET.043.05.1.1. The sequence continues at coordinate 263,178 of NZ_CP034446.1, read as the reverse complement.
GGCCCCAAGACGCCGACGCCGAGCTATTATCGCGACGCGGTGCGCAAGCTGCGTTCCTTCAATGCGCGGCTCGCCACCTGCCAGGCGACGTTCGACGCACGCGCCGACAATCTCAAGCAATATATCGACCGCATCGCTTCGGATATCGGCTCGACTTCGGCGATCCTCAAGGAGCGCGCCGAAAACCACAACAACGGCTGGTTCGATACCCGCGCCGACGACCGCTTCTGGTTCGCCTATGGCCAGCTCTATGCCTATTACGGCCTGATGAAGGGCGCCCAGGCCGACTTCGAGGACGTGCTCAAGGAAAAGCACCTGCAGAGCCTGTGGGACACGATGGATTCGCAGTTCGTCTCGGCGCTGCGCATCCAGCCCTTCATCATCGCCAATGGCCGCGAGGATGGCTGGCTGTTGCCGACGCATCTGACGACGATGGGCTTCTACATCCTGCGCGTGCGCTCCAACATGGTCGAGATCAGCAACGTTCTGACCCAATAGCACCGTCTCGGGGCGACAGGGCGATGGCGGATTTGCGCCGTGGCCCCTGTCGCTTTTCGCGCATTAGGCGGCTGTTTTGAGACGGCGAAACCGCCCCCGCTCTGGCTTCTATACGGCGCAACGACCGGGCCCGAGACGGCTGCCTTGGAAGAGGCCCGGCGACAGGAACACTCTTTCTTAACAGGAAACATAGTTGCATGGAAGTTGACGCCGCGCCAGCGACAGGGTTAGAACATGACCTTGCGTCCGGGTGGCGTTTCGACCATGCACGAATGATCGAACCCCTCCCCTCCACCGCCTACTCCAGAGGAAAGCCGTCATGGCCGAAGTGAAGTCCGACATCGAGATCGCGCGCGCCGCCAAGAAGAAACCGATCCAGGAGATCGGCGCCAGAATCGGCATCCCGACCGAGCATCTGCTGCCCTATGGCCACGACAAGGCCAAAGTCTCGGCCGAGTTCATCAAGTCGGTGAAGGGCAACAAGGATGGCAAGCTGATCCTGGTCACCGCCATCAACCCGACGCCCGCCGGCGAAGGCAAGACGACCACCACGGTCGGCCTCGGCGACGGCCTCAACCGCATCGGCAAGAAGGCGATCATCTGCATCCGCGAGGCCTCGCTCGGTCCGAATTTCGGCGTCAAGGGCGGTGCCGCGGGCGGCGGCCTTGCCCAGGTGGTGCCGATGGAGGACATGAACCTCCACTTCACCGGCGACTTCCACGCCATCACCACCGCGCATAATCTGCTCTCGGCGCTGATCGACAACCACATCTACTGGGGCAACGAGCTCGGCATCGACACCCGCCGCGTCGCCTGGCGCCGCGTCATGGACATGAACGACCGGGCGCTGCGCGAGATTATCTGTTCGCTGGGCGGCGTCGCCAACGGCTACCCGCGTGAAGCCGGCTTCGACATCACCGTCGCCTCGGAAGTGATGGCGATCCTGTGCCTTGCCACCGACCTCAAGGACCTGGAAAAGCGCCTCGGCGACATCATTGTCGCCTATCGCCGCGACAAGTCGCCGGTCTATGCCCGCGACCTCAAGGCCGACGGCGCCATGGCGGTTCTGCTCAAGGACGCCATGCAGCCCAACCTGGTGCAGACGCTGGAGAACAACCCGGCCTTCGTGCATGGCGGCCCGTTCGCCAACATCGCGCATGGCTGCAACTCGGTCGTCGCCACCACGACCGCGCTGAAGCTCGCCGACTATGTCGTCACCGAAGCCGGCTTCGGCGCCGACCTCGGCGCGGAGAAGTTCTTCGACATCAAGTGCCGCAAGGCGGGGCTGAAGCCCTCGGCGGCTGTCATTGTCGCGACCGTGCGCGCCATGAAGATGAATGGCGGCATCAAGAAGGAAGACCTCGGCAAGGAAAACATCGAGGCGGTCAAGAAGGGTTGCCTCAATCTCGGCCGCCACATCGAGAACGTGAAGCAGTTCGGCGTGCCGGCGGTGGTGGCGATCAACCACTTCACCACCGACACCGAAGCCGAGATCCAGGCGATGAAGGACTTCGTCAAGGCGCAGGGCGCCGAGGCGATCCTGTGCAAGCACTGGGCGCAGGGCTCGGCCGGCATCGAGGACCTCGCCCGGAAGGTGGTCGAGATCGCCGAATCCGGTGCCTCGCAGTTCTCGCCGCTTTATCCGGACGAGATGCCGCTGTTCGAGAAGGTCAACACCATCGTCAAGCGCATCTATCGCGGCGACGAGGCGATCGCCGACAAGTCGATCCGCGACCAGCTGCATGCCTGGGAACAGGCCGGCTACGGCAATTTGCCGGTCTGCATGGCCAAGACCCAGTACTCCTTCTCGACCGACCCGAACCTGCGCGGCGCGCCGACCGGCCACACCGTGCCGGTGCGCGAGGTCAGGCTCTCGGCCGGCGCCGGCTTCGTCGTCATCATCTGCGGCGAGGTCATGACCATGCCCGGCCTGCCCAAGGCGCCGTCCTCGGAAAAGATCTTCCTCAATGAGCAGGGTCAGATCGAAGGCCTGTTCTAAGCACCCTTCAGGCCGGGAATGATCGGGGGCGTCGCTATTGCGGCGCCCTTTTTGCTTGCCGGACTTAGAGCAATTCCAGGAAAAGTGTGAGCGGTTTTCCGTCCGGAATTGCGTAAAAACAAAGAGTTAGAGCGGTTCGCCGTTTCCGTGAAACGGTGAAACGCTCTAGGCAGCGTTCCGCTTCAGCGCCCGCTGGTTGGACGCGTAGATCGTGTCGCGCTCGGGCAAGGCGCCCGTCTTCAGACAGTCGATCCACTCGGCGGTCTTCAGCACCGCGGCGAAGCGCGACTGCAGAACGACGCTTACCACCCGGTGGATGTCCTCTGCCGACGCGTAGCCCGCGCTGTTGGCATAGGGCACCGAGCCGCTGGCGTCGGAAAGGAACTCGACGGCGAAGCCCATATGCACCGCGTGGATGATGGTCGACAGATCGCAATTGTGGGTCATGTAGCCGGCGACCGCGATCGTATCGATGGCATTGGCGCGCAGCCAGGCCTCGAGATCCGTGCCGGTGAAGGCCGAAGGCAGCGTCTTTTCGACATAGTGGTCGCGGCTGCGCCTGGCGATCTCGGCATGGAGTTCGCCGCCGTGGCTGCCCTTGGCGAAGATCGGCGAGGTCTCGGGCGCCATCTGCTTGACGACGACGATCTTGATGCCGGCCGCCGCGGCAGCGTCCATGGCGCGCGCCACATTGACGACGGTCTCGGCGAAGGGCGGATGCTGGATGGCTAGATTGCCGCCATTGTAGTCGTTCTGGACATCGACGACGACAAGCGCGCGGCGCGGCTGGATGGCTGGTGCTGACATGGCGGTTTTCCTTTCGACCAGGTTGATGGGCGCAAAGCTAGGCGGATGTCCCGGTGGCCGAAAGTGGCCCGATTGACATCATTCGCAAGAATTGGGACATTCGCCAGTCAACGCAAACGATGTCAGCCATGAAGAACCCGATCATTGCCGCTGTCGCCTTTGACGGCATCAGCCCGTTCCACCTCTCCGTGCCTTGTCTGGTGTTCGGCGCCGATCGAACCAGGCTTGGACTGCCACGCTTCGACTTCCGCGTCTGCGCGATGGAGGAGGGACCTATCCATACCGACGCGGGGCTGAGCATCGTTGTGCCGCATGACTTTTCGGCGCTCGACGAGGCCGATATCGTCATCATCCCGAGCTGGAAGGACCTCGATGCCCCCCTGGCCGCGCCGTTCAAGGAGGCACTGCAAGGCGCGCATCGGCGCGGCGCGCTGATCGTGGGTCTGTGCCTCGGCACCTTCGCCATTGCCGGCACCGGATTGCTGGCCGGGCGGAAGGCAACGACCCATTGGGCTTATGCCGATCAACTCCAGGCGCTTCATCCAGACATCGAGATCAACGCCGACGTGCTCTATGTCGACGATGGCGACATCATCACCTCCGCCGGCGTCGCCGCCGGGCTCGACTGCTGCCTGCACATCGTGCGCGCCCGCTATGGCGCGGAGGCGGCGCTGCGGCTTGCCCGCCATGTCGTGCTCTCGCCGCACCGGCAGGGCGGCCAGGCACAGTTCATCGAGCGCCCGCTTGCGCCGACGCCGAATGCCGACCGGTTCGCCAAGGCCCTGGATGACGTGCGGGCAACGCTCGGCGAGGCGCACAGTCTCGACAGCGTCTCCGACGCGGCCGGCCTTACCCGCCGCACCTTCACGCGCCGTTTCCAGAAAGCCACCGGCACCAGTTTCGGCGACTGGCTCGCCGACCAGCGCGTCGCGCTGGCGCAGCGGCTTTTGGAGCAGACGGACAAGTCGATGGACATGGTGGCCTTCGAAGCCGGTTTCGGCAGCGCCACCTCGCTGCGCCAGCATTTTGCCGCTCGGCTGAAAACCTCGCCGATGCAATATCGGCGGGAGTTTTCCAAAACCGCAGGCGCGCTCAGCGCGGCGTGACGATCCGCGCGGGATTGCCGACCACGGTCGCATTGGCCGGCACGTCGCGCGTCACCACCGCGCCCGCGCCGACGATGACGCCCTCGCCTATGCTGACGCCGCCGAGGATGATGGCGCTGCCGCCGATCCAGGCGTTGTCACCGATCGTCACCGGTTTTGCGATCTCCAGCCCGGCCAACCGTCCAGTGGCTTCGCGGTGATGCTCGGCGCAGTAGATCTGCACATTGGGGCCGAGGAGCGTCCCCTTGCCGATGCGCACCGACGCCGTGTCGAGAATGGTGCAGCCGGCGTTTATGAACGTGCCGTCTCCGAGAAACAAATTGAAGCCATAGGCGCAATGGAACGGCGCCTCGATGCGAGCCCCCTCGCCCGCGCCGCCGAGCAGCGCCCGCAAGGCAGGCCCTATATTGCCCCGCTGCCTGGGCGGCAGGCTGTTGTGCTCGAACACCGCATCGCGCGCGGCGAAGCGCAAGTCCTCCAGTTCATCGTCGATGCAGGTGTACCATTCTCCCGCCGCCATCTTCATGCGCTCGCTTGCCGTCATGGCGACACCTCCAGATCTGTCTGCCGCAAAGCATAATCCATTGTCAGACAAAAGCCCGTGGCCAAACGCCCGGCCTATGCTAGCCTGCCTTCATGGAGCCGTGCGAGGTTCCGATTTTGAGGGGGTCGATCATGCTTTACCTGCTTGCACTGCTGATAGGTGTCGTTGCCGGCCTGCGCGCCATGACAGCGCCCGCCGCCGTCGCCTGGGGTTCTTATCTCGGCTGGCTGCCGGTCGCCGGCACCTGGGCGAGCTTTATGGGCCACTGGATCGCTGTCGGCATCTTCACCATCCTGGCGATCGTCGAATTGGTCACCGATCAGTTGCCGTCGACGCCGAGCCGGAAGGTGCCGCAGCAGTTCGGTGCCCGCATCGTCTTGGGCGCCTTCACCGGCGCGGTGATCGGCGCCACCGGCGGCGCCACCATCGGCGGGCTTATCGCCGGCGCGATCGGCGCGGTGATCGGCACGCTGGGCGGCGCCGAGGTCCGCGGCCGGCTGGCCGCGGCCTTCGGCAAGGATCCGCCCGCCGCCTTCATTGAGGACGCCGTTGCGATCATCGGCGGGCTGCTGATCGTGGCTGCCGTCGCATGAGCGCCAAAGCCTTCGACGCCATCGTCATCGGCGCCGGCCAAGCCGGCACGCCGCTCGCCGGCCGGCTGAACGCGGCCGGCATGAGCGTGGCGCTGATCGAGCGCAACCTCATCGGCGGCACCTGCGTCAACACCGGCTGCATCCCGACCAAGACGATGGTGGCGAGCGCCTATGCCGCGCACCTCGCCCGCCGCGCCGCCGATTATGGCGTGACGGTTTCCGGTCTCGTCGGCGTCGACTACAAGGCCATCAAGGCGCGCAAGGACAAGGTTTCGGGCGCTTCCCGTACGGGGCTGGAAACATGGATCGCGGGCATGGAGAAATGCACGCTCTATCGCGGTCACGCGCGCTTTGAATCCGCCAACACAGTGCGTGTCGGCGACGAGCTGCTGACCGCGCCAAAGATCTTCCTCAACACTGGCGGCCGCGCCTCCGTGCCCGACCTGCCCGGCGTCCATGACATCCCCTATCTCACCAATTCCTCGATGATGGATCTCGATGTCCTGCCCAGCCATCTGATCGTCGTCGGCGGCAGTTATATCTCGCTCGAATTCGCGCAGATGTTCCGCCGCTTCGGCTCCGAGGTCACGGTGATCGAGAAGGCGCCGAGGCTGACCGGCCGCGAGGACGAGGACACGTCCGCCGCGATCCAGTCCATTCTCGAAAATGAAGGCATCATCGTCCATGTCGGCGCCGGCGACATCGCGTTCGCCAGGAAAGGCAACGAGATCGCCGTCACCTTCTCCGCCGATAAGCCGCCGGCGGTGGGCTCGCATGTGCTGCTGGCGCTCGGTCGCGTCCCCAACACCGATGACCTCGGTCTCGACAAGGCCGGCGTCGAAGTCGACCAGCGCGGCTTCATCGTCGTCGATGACCAGCTGCGCACCAGCGTGCCCGGCATCTGGGCAATGGGCGACTGCAACGGCAAAGGCGCCTTCACCCATACCTCCTACAATGACTTCGAGATCGTCGCCGCCAATCTGCTCGACAACGATCCGCGCAAGGTCACCGACCGCATCGAGGCCTATGCGCTCTATATCGATCCGCCGCTTGGGCGCTGCGGCATGACGGAAGCCGCGGTGAAGAAATCCGGCCGCCGCGCCCTGGTCGGCCAGCGGCCGATGACGCGTGTCGGCCGCGCGGTCGAAAAGGGCGAGACGCAGGGCTTCATGAAGATCCTGGCCGATGCCGACACCGGCGAGATCCTCGGCTGCGCCGTGCTCGGGCCAGGCGGCGACGAGGCGATCCACTGCGTGCTCGACCTCATGTACGCCAAGGCGCCGATCTCGACGCTGGCGCGCGCCATGCACATCCACCCCAATGTCTCGGAACTGCTGCCGACGATCGCCCAAGAGCTGAAGCCGCTGGACTAGCTCCCCGACACAGGGATATTGAAAGGTTGCCGTTTGTCTTGGCGTATGATTTCCGTTCATTTGCGTGAAATCAGCGCAAACGCCGTGGATTGGCTGAAGCCGCCCCAACCTCGTCATTCTATGGCGGAGCAAGGAGCGAAGCGACGCGGCGCAGACCATAGAATCCATGCCGTGACTTGGAAGCGCCGCCACGGTGCAAAATTCTGCTCCGTTGCACGCCTTGGCGAAGGTAACGGCATGGATTCCAGGGTCTACGCGACCGAGCTTCGCTCCTGCTCCGCCCTGGAATGACGATCGCGAAGGGCGTTTCGGCCAATCTCCAACGCATGCCGACGCAAACAGAGCCGACCGGTCAAAATCCCTGTGCAGTGCCAATAGCTCCCTCTCCGCAAAGCCGGTCTCGTCTTTCTGCATTGCTGCGTTGCAACAATGACGCTTGTGCGCCGGCCAGGTCCAAAGCCAGTTTCGATTTTGAACCGATTCAGACCGGACATCCGATGCCGCTGCCGATCCTAGCGCTTGCCATTGCCTCCTTCTGCATCGGCACCACCGAATTCGTCATCATGGGCCTGCTGCCGGAGGTCGCGGCCGACCTTGGGGTCTCGATCCCTTCGGTTGGCCTTCTGGTCACCGGCTATGCGCTGGGCGTCGTCTTCGGCGCGCCGGTCGTCGCCATGGCAACGGCGCGCCTGCCGCGCAAGCCCGTGCTTGTCGGCCTCGCCACGCTCTTCGTCATCGGCAATCTCTTCTGCGCCATCGCTCCGAACTACTGGCTGTTGATGGCGGCACGCGTCTTCACCGCTTTCGGCCACGGCGCCTTTTTCGGCATCGGCTCCGTGGTTGCGGCAAGCCTCGTGCCGCGCAACAAGCGGGCGAGCGCCATCGCGCTGATGTTCGCCGGCCTGACGCTGTCCAATATCCTGGGCGTTCCCGCCGGTACGGCGCTGGGTGAAGCCTTCGGCTGGCGCGCCACTTTCCTCGCCGTCGTCGGCATCGGCCTCGTCTCGGTCGCGGCCATCGCCTGGCTGGTGCCGTCCGACGTCGCCGAACCCAGCGGCGGCGGGCTGGTCGGCGAATTGCGCGTGCTCGGCAAGCTGCAGGTGTGGCTGGCGATGCTGATCGCCTCGCTCGCCTCCGCCAGCCTGTTCGCCGTCTTCACCTACATCAAGCCCTATCTGACCGTCGTCTCCGGCCTGTCGACGGCGACCGTGACCTGGGTGCTGCTGCTGTTCGGCGCCGGCATGACCATCGGCAACATCATCGGCGGCAGGCTGGCTGACTGGAAGCTGATGCCGACCGTGATCGGCACGCTGCTTGCCATGGCCCTGCTGTTCGTCGTCTTCACCAATCTCGGCGCCATCGCAAGCGTGGCCGTGGCCATCGTCTTCCTGTGGGGCATGCTGATCTTCATCGTCGTGCCGCCGCTGCAGATCCGCGTCGTCGAGGCGGCCGCCGAAGGACCGAACCTTGCCGCCACGCTGAACCAGGGCGCCTTCAATGTCGGCAATGCCGGCGGCGCCTGGATCGGCGGCCTCGCCATCTCCTGGGGCGTGTCCTACGCGAACCTGCCGCTGGTGGGCGCCGCGCTCGCGCTTCTGGCCGTCGCGGTGGCCGTGCTGTCGCAGTCGCTCGACCGCCGTACGATCCTGGAGCCGCAGCCCGCTGAATAAAGTTCCATGCGCGGCAGCCGATTCACCTCGTCCGACGATTTCCTTGATTCCGCTTGCCGATCCAAGCATTCGCCGCTATGGGAGTCGGCATGAACATGCGTTCGAACAAGACCGTTTGGTGGTGGGCTCGCTGACAGCGGCCGGTTCGTGCGCGTGCGCGTGAAAATGAGGGTGGCCGCAGCGGAATGTCCGGGCGGCCATTTGTTTTTTAGAGCCATTCCCGGGTCCGTTGCCCAAAACGCTGATGGAGACGGCAATGACGACTAAAGTTCTGGACAACGGGGCGGAGCGCTTCGTCACCGCCGGCGGCGTGACGATCACCCGCGAACGGCACGACAGGCCCTATGAAGGCGCGATCGACGCCTATGTCGACGGCCTGAATTCACGCCGCGGCGCCGTGTTTTCCTCGAACTACGAGTATCCGGGCCGCTACACGCGCTGGGATACCGCCATCATCGATCCGCCGCTGGTGATCTCCGCGCGCGGCCGCGCCATGCGCATCGAAGCGCTGAATAAGCGCGGCGAAGTGCTCCTGCCCGTGATCGGAAAGGCGCTTGACGCGCTGAGCGAAGTGACGATCGCGGAGACCTCGAAGGCGCTGATCCGCCTCGATGTGGCAAAACCCGGCCGCGTCTTCACCGAGGAGGAGCGCAGCCGCGTTCCGTCCGTCTTCACCGTGCTGCGCGCCATCACCGCTTTGTTCAAGACCGCCGAGGATGCCAATCTCGGCCTTTACGGCGCCTTCGGCTACGACCTCGCCTTCCAGTTCGATCCGGTGGACTACAAGCTCGAGCGCAAGGAAAGCCAGCGCGACCTGGTGCTGTTCCTGCCCGACGAGATCCTCGTCGTCGACCATTATTCGACCAAGGCCTGGACCGACCGCTACGACTATTCCGGCGAGGGTTTTTCGACCGAAGGCCTGGCGCGCGATGCCCATGTCGAGCCGTTCAGGACCGCCGACCGCATCCCGCCGCGCGGCGACCATGAGCCCGGCGAATACGCCAACCTGGTGCGGCGCGCCATGGAGAGCTTCAAACGTGGCGACCTGTTCGAGGTCGTACCCGGACAGATGTTCTACGAGCGCTGCGAGACCCAGCCTTCCGACATCTCGCGCAAGCTGAAATCGATCAACCCCTCGCCCTATTCCTTCTTCATCAATCTCGGCGAAAACGAATATCTGATCGGCGCCTCGCCGGAGATGTTCGTGCGCGTCAACGGCCGCCGCGTCGAGACCTGCCCGATCTCGGGCACCATCAAGCGCGGCGACGACGCCATTTCCGATAGCGAGCAGATCCTGAAGCTGCTGAACTCCAAGAAGGACGAGTCCGAGCTCACCATGTGTTCGGATGTCGACCGCAACGACAAGTCGCGCGTCTGCGAGCCGGGCTCGGTGCGCGTCATCGGCCGCCGCCAGATCGAGATGTATTCGCGCCTGATCCACACCGTCGACCACATCGAAGGCCGGCTGCGCGAAGGCATGGACGCCTTCGATGCCTTCCTCTCGCACGCCTGGGCGGTCACCGTCACCGGCGCGCCGAAGCTGTGGGCCATGCGCTTCATCGAACAGAACGAGAAAAGCCCGCGCGCCTGGTATGGCGGGGCGATCGGCATGGTCAACTTCAACGGCGACATGAACACCGGGCTCACCTTGCGCACCATCCGCATCAAGGACGGCATCGCCGAGGTGCGCGCCGGCGCCACGCTGCTTTTCGACAGCGTGCCCGAGGAAGAAGAAGCCGAAACCGAATTGAAAGCATCCGCCATGCTCTCCGCCATCCGCGACGCCAAGACCGGCAACGCCACCGGAGCCGAGCGCACCACCGCGCGCGTCGGCGACGGCGTCAACATCCTGCTGGTCGACCACGAGGACTCCTTCGTCCACACCCTGGCCAACTACTTCCGCCAGACCGGCGCCAATGTCTCCACCGTCCGCACGCCGGTGCCGGAGGAGGTCTTCGAGCGACTGAAGCCCGACCTCGTCGTGCTATCGCCCGGACCTGGCACGCCGACCGATTTCGATTGCGCCGCCACCATCAGACGAGCGCGCGCCCGCGACCTGCCGATCTTCGGTGTCTGCCTCGGCCTGCAGGCGCTGGCCGAAGCCTATGGCGGCGAATTGCGGCAGTTGCACATCCCCATGCACGGCAAGCCCTCGCGCATCCGCGTCTCGAAACCCGGCATCATCTTCTCGGGGCTTCCCAAGGAAGTGACCGTCGGCCGCTACCATTCGATCTTCGCCGATCCGGTGCGCCTGCCTGATGGTTTCGTCGTCACGGCCGAGACCGAGGACGGCATCATCATGGCCTTCGAGCACCGCAAGGAACCGATCGCCGCGGTGCAGTTCCATCCGGAATCGATCATGACCCTCGGTCACAATGCGGGCATGCGCATCATCGAGAACATCGTCGCGCATCTGCCGCGCAAGGCCAAGGAAAAGGCCGCGTAGGGATGATAACCGAGGCGTTGGACACGACGATGGCCGCGGCGAAAGCCGCGACCAGGCAGAAGGTCGCCAAGCTCGCCTTCTGGTCGATCGTCGTCGCCTTCGTCGTGCTCGCCCTCAAGGTGGCCGCCTGGTACATCACAGGCTCCGTCGCGCTTTATTCCGACGCGGCGGAATCGATCGTCAACGTCATCGCGTCGGCCGCCGCCTTCTGGGCGATCCAGGTCAGCTACAAGCCCGCCGACCAGGACCATCCCTTCGGCCACCACAAGGCCGAATACTTCTCCGCCGTGCTCGAGGGCGTGCTGATCGTCGTCGCGGCGCTCCTGATCCTCAACGAGGTCTGGCAGTCGTGGCAGCATCCGGCCCCGCTCGAGCAGCCCTGGAAGGGCCTTGCCGTCAACAGCTTGGCGACCATCATCAACGCGATCTGGGCCTGGACTCTGATCCAGGTCGGCCGCAACGCCAAGTCGCCAGCATTGGTCGCCGATGGCCAGCACATCATGACCGACGTGGTGACGTCCGTCGGCGTGCTTGGCGGCCTTGTCGGCGCGGTGCTCACCGGTTGGCAGATCCTCGATCCGGCATTGGCCGTGATCGTCGCGCTCAACATCCTTTGGCAGGGCTGGCATGTCATCGGCTCCTCGATGAACGGCCTGATGGATCGTGCCGTCGACAGTCAGGAGAACATGCAGATCCGCGACATCATCTCGGCCAATTCGAAAGGCGCGCTCGAGGTGCATGACCTGAAGACGCGCATCGCCGGACGCGCCACCTTCATCGAGTTCCACCTTGTCGTCGACGCCGACATGACCGTCGGCGCCAGCCATGTCATCTGCGATCGCATCGAGGACGCGCTGAAGGCCGAGATCCCCTCGGTGCGCGTCACCATCCATGTCGAGCCGGACGACGAGGCCAAACTGCCGAAAGGCACCACGGCGGTGCCTTTCGCTTAAAGCGAGTCACCACTTTGGAAGTTAGCCGGAGCCTCCCAACTTCGTCATTGCAGGGCGGAGCAGGAGCGAAGCTCCGTCGCGAAGACCCTGGAATCCGTGCCGTTACCTTTGCCAAGCCGTGCAACGGAGCAGAATTTTGCACCGCAGCAGCGCTTCCAAGTCACGGCATGGATGCTATGGTCTGCGCTGCGTCGCTACGCTCCTTGCTCCGCCATAGAATGACGAAGTGAATGTTCATGGAGCACACGCCGACTGCGGCATCGGCTGCAGCCGATAAACCTTGTCGTCGGACTTGGTCTTGCCGTCCGCCGCCTTCGAACAGAGATCGACAACCGCCACCGCACTGTTGGGATTGGCCAGCATCATCGTGCCATTGTGGCCGCGCTTGAGAAAAATCTCCTTCTGCGAGATGTCGCAGGAAAAATCGCTCATCTTGGAGCTTGCCGAGCAGCGCCACTGGTCGGCCTCGCCCTGGCAGGAATAGGTCTGCGTGACCTTTTCCCCCTTCTGCCTGGTCGTCACCGAAACGGCAATGTCCGCCCCGTCGGGCCAGTTCGCGGCATCGCCGCCGGCGACGAAGGAAGCGAGCTCGACCGGCCCGCGGAAGACGCGGATCGATTGCGTCAGCTGGTTGGGATGTGTTTTCAGATGCGCGTCATCATAGTCGCGCCCGAAGCAGAAGGGTTGATCCGGCTTCAGCCGCACGCGCAGCGGATCACCCAGCGCCGGGTCGATGGGGTCGATGCGCGCGAACTCCGCCTTGCAGGTCTCGGCCGGCATCGGCTCCAGCTTGAAATTGTCGTCCTCGCTACCCAGCGCCTGCCTGTTGTACTCGGCTTTGCCGAGATCCTCCTCCGCGCCAGCGTCGAGATACACATCAGGCTGTACGTTGGAGAGCATCAGCCGGCCCTTGTCGTCGACTTTCAGCGAGGCGAGCGTGCGGTCGCAATCCATGCCGCAACGGATGCCACTCGCCTTGTCGCTCGGATCCTCCTTGTTGCACCAGCCGGCCGCCCAGTCGGACTTCTTGGCGCCGCGGACGGTGGTGGTGAGAAAGCCGTTATAGGAAGTATCCTGGTTGGCGGGGGGTTCTTCGTTCGGCCGGCTGACCGGATCATGGCCATAGAAGAAAAAGATGCGCTCCACTTTCTGGTGCGGATGCGCCTTGAGATGGGCGGCGTCGTAGATGCGGCCGAAGCAGACATCGGCACCGGTCGGGCTGAGCTCGGGAAGTTTGGGCGGCTGTTCGGCGCGCGCCGCGCCGGCAAAAGCGGCAAGGGCGGCGCAAAGCGCTACGCCCGCCATGGTCCTCACCGCCATGGTCCTCGATGTCATGTGACCCTCCTCCCCCGACACGACTGGCTTTATGCTAGTCTAGGAGCGCCGCCCGGACCATGCAAAATCGCGCGAGCGGGCGAGCGAATGGAGGGTACAATGCTGCGCCGTGACATTTTTCGTGCCGGGCTTGCCGGCGCCGCGGGCCTTTTCGGCCTGAACCGGGCCAACGCGGCAACGGCTGAGGAGAAGCCGAAGGTCGCTTATCACCTCAGCGACGCCGACAAGGTCAACTTCGTCCTCGGCAACATCAAGAACCACTATGAGGGCACCGGCGGCAATGTCGATATTGTCCTTGTGGTGCATGGTCCGGCACTGGCCGCCTTCAAATCCAAGGGCGCTTCCGGCGCCGTTTCCAGCCGCTTTGCCGGCCTCGTCCAGCAGGGGCTCGTCCCGCAGGCCTGCGGCAACACCCTGCGCGGCATGGACATTACGCTGACCGACCTGCTGACTGGCTTCCAGCTTGCCGAGAAGGGCGGCGTCGTCAAACTCGCCGAACTGCAGCATCAGGGCTATGTCTATCTCAGGCCCTGAACGCGGCCACGCTTGAACGCCACCCACTTGAACGGAAGGCCGGCAATGGCCTACGAAATGTGCCAACCTGGAGGCCAGCCGACATGACCACACTTGCCATCCCAGATCTTGCCGGCAAGGCGGTGCTGGTCACCGGCGCCTCGACCGGCATCGGTGCCGCCCTTGCCCGCGCTTACGCGGCGCAGAAATGCCGCGTCGCGCTGCATTACAATGCGAGCCGCGCACCCGCCGAAGCCGTGGCCGAAGCCATCCGCGACGATGGCGGCGAGGTGTTTCTGGTTCAGGGCGATTTTTCGATACCCGCCGACGTCGAGCGTGTGGTCGAAGAGAGCGCAAACCATTTCGGCCGGCTCGACGGCCTGGTCAACAATGCCGGCGGCATGCTCGGCCGCATCGCCTATGCCGATCAGGACGAAGCGCATTACGACGCGGTGATGGACCTCAACGCCCGCTCGGTGCTGACCGCCTCGCGCAAGGCGATCCCGTGGCTGAAGCGCCAGGGCGGCTTCATCATCAACACCACCTCGATCGCCGCGCGCAACGGCGCCGGCGGCGGCGCCGGCCTGTATGGTTCGTCGAAAGCCTTCGTCTCCAACGTGACGCGCGGCATGGCGAAGGAACTCATCGGCTTCGGCATCCGCGTCAATGCGGTGGCGCCAGGCACGATCCTGACGCCGTTCCACGAACGCTATTCGAGCGCTGAGCAGATCAAGGCGATGGTGGCGACCATTCCGCAGGGACGCGCCGGAACGGCCGAGGATTGCGTCGGCGCCTACCTGTTCCTGTCGTCCGATCTGTTGAGCGGCTACATCATCGGCCAGGTGATAGAGGTTAATGGCGGCCAGTTGATGCCGTGAGCCGGCGATTGCATACTTGATTGAGCGTGCAACCTGGAGGGAGATCAAGGCATGTACGGATTGATCGGCAAGATGCGGGCGGCGCGCGGCAAGCGCGATGCGGTCATGGACGTGCTGCGCGAAAGCACTGCCGCGCTCCCCGGCTGCCTGAGCTACATCATCGCCACCGATCCGGCCGACGCCGACGCCATCTGGGTCACCGAGGTGTGGACCGACCAGGCGAGCCACAAGGCCTCGCTGCAATTGCCGGAAGTCCAGGCCGCGATTGCCAGGGCGCGTCCCTTCATCGCCGGCTTCGAATTCCAGATCGAGACTCATCCGGTCGGCGGCTTTGGACTTCCTGCGCCGGAAAAGGCCGGCTGAGCTCTTCGAAAACCTCAAAACTTGCTGGCTGAGTCGCGGCCTTCTGCAACATCGCTATTGGCGGCAGATATCCAGTTGCCGAGCACTTGTAATACCTAAACTAATAAACTAAGTTTATCGGACTAAGTCTGATTGGGGTGAACAACGATGCAGACCGTAAACATCCACAATGCCAAGACCAATCTCTCACGTCTCGTGGACCAGGCTGCCAAGGGTGAGCCATTCATAATTGCGAAGGCGGGCAAGCCGCTGGTCAAGGTCGTTCCCATCGATCAGCCAGCCGGGGCACAGAAAAAACGGCTTGGTTTCATGGTTGGCCAGTTTTCCGTGCCCGACGATTTCGATCGCATGGGTCAAGATGAGATCGAACAGTTGTTCGGCCTCAAAAAATGAAATTGTTGCTCGACACCCACTTGCTTCTATGGGCGGCCAGTGAGCCAGACCGGCTGCCACTTACGGCCGTGGCCGAGATGGAGGCTACGTCAAACGAATTGCTTTTCAGTGCTGCCAGCCTTTGGGAGGTCGCAATCAAACGTGGCCTTGGGAAGGAAGGCTTCACCGTCGATCCGCGTTTG
This sequence comes from Mesorhizobium sp. M2A.F.Ca.ET.043.05.1.1, assembly GCF_003952445.1. Lineage (NCBI taxonomy): Bacteria > Pseudomonadati > Pseudomonadota > Alphaproteobacteria > Hyphomicrobiales > Phyllobacteriaceae > Mesorhizobium > Mesorhizobium sp. M2A.F.Ca.ET.043.05.1.1. The sequence continues at coordinate 247,525 of NZ_CP034446.1, read as the reverse complement.
CTTCGGCGCGGCCTTCTCGACAACGGCTATGGCGAATTAGCCATCACCAGTGAGCACGCCGTCGCTGTCGACGGACTTCCGTCCCTCCACAAAGATCCCTTCGACCGAATTCTTATTGCCCAAGCGACCGTGGAAGGCATCACCTTACTGACTGTGGACGATCTTGTCGCCCGTTACCCTGGTCCTGTCCGAAAGGTCTGAGCAGAGATCCGTCAAAGACAGGATCGGGGTTTGGTTTTCCTGTGTATTGGGGTTCGCATTTCCCAGTTCCAGGTCTAAGACCAAAATATGGACTCCTCCCCAGAGCAACCATACCAGGACCAGACGCCGATCGAGCGCATGGCGCGGCTGCGCCCGCCGCGGCAATGGCTGGTGCTTTTGGTGTTCTCGCTGCTCTTCGCCGGCGCGCTGGAACTCGCCGCCCTGCCGGCGGCGCTGCTGATCGGCCCTATGCTTGCCGCCATCCTCGCCGGCACCAACGGCGCCACCGTCCGCGTGCCGCGCCACCTGTTCGGTTCGGCCCAGGCGATCGTCGGCTGCCTGGTGGCGGATTCGATCGCCGCCGACATCTTTTCGGCCTTTTACAAGGAATGGCCGCTTTTCCTCGGTGTGGTGATAGCAACCGTTACCGCCTCCAGCCTGCTTGGCTGGCTGATCAGCCGCTGGCGCATCCTGCCCGGCACCACGGCGGTCTGGGGCTCCTCGCCCGGCGCCGCCACGGCCATGGTGCTGATGGCTGGCGCCTTTGGCGCCGACCAGCGTCTCGTCGCCTTCATGCAATATCTGCGCGTCATCTTCGTCTCGATGACGGCCGCGCTCGTTGCCAGCATGTGGGTCGACACATCCGGCGTCGAGGTGCCGCCCATCGTCTGGTTTCCGCCGATCGATGCCTTAGCCTTCGCCGCCACCATCGGCATCGCGGTCATAGGCGGCCTGGCCGGAAAGCTGGTCAGGCTGCCCTCGCCGTTCTTTCTCGGCACCTTCATTTTCGGCGCGGTGATCCATCTCGGCCTCGGCGTGCCGATGCAGTTGCCGCCCTGGCTGCTGGCGATCAGCTACGCCATGGTCGGCTGGTCGATCGGGTTGAACTTCACGCGTCCGATCCTGCGCCACGCGGCGCGCGCGCTGCCGCAGATCGTCGGCTCGATCGTCGCGCTGATCGCCTTTTGCGGCGGCATGGCCTTCGTCATCAGCCGCCTGCTCGGCATCGATCCGCTGACCGCCTATCTGGCGACCAGCCCCGGCGGCATGGACAGCGTCGCCATCATCGCCGCCGCGGCACGCAACGTCGACATCTCCTTCGTCATGGCCTTGCAGTCGGCACGCTTCCTGGTCGTGCTGCTCATTGGGCCAAGCGTAGCCAGGCTGGTGGCGCGAAACGTGAGGGCCTGATCCGCGCTATTGCAAGGTGGGAGCGAGGAAATGCCCATGAACCGTCGTGTGAATGCCGTCGATCTTTCCGGCCGCGTCGCCGTGGTGACCGGCGGCGCCCAAGGCATCGGCCTTGCGGTCGCGCGACGCTTGTTGTCGTCGGGCGCCGGCGTGGCCATCTGGGACATCGACCAGGCCGCAATGGCCAAGGCCGTAGCCGAACTCGCTTCGCTCGGCCGGCTCGAGGCCATCCTTTGCGACCAGTCGCAGATCGAATCCGTCGATCGCGCCGCCGCCGAGACCGAGCGGACGCTTGGCCCCGTCGATCTTCTCGTCAACAATGCCGGCATTGCCGGGCCGGCGGCCACCGTGGTCGACTACGATCCCGCCGCCTGGCGCCAGATCATCGATATCGACCTCCACGGCGTCTTCTATTGCTGCAAGCGCCTGGTGCCCGGCATGGTCGCGCGCAATTACGGCCGCATCGTCAACATCTCCTCGGTGGCCGGCAAGGAGGGCAATCCCAACGCCGCCGCCTATTCGGCCGCCAAGGCCGGCGTGCTGGCGCTGACCAAATCGCTCGGCAAGGAGCTCGCCGGATACGACATAGCCGTCAACGCGCTGACGCCCTCGCCCGCCCGCACCCGCATTCTGGAGCAGCTCACCGAGGCCCAGGTCGCCTACATGCTCGGCAAGGTGCCGCGCGGCCGTTTCGTCGAGGTCGAGGAGGCGGCCGCCATGATCGCCTTCATGCTGTCGGACGAGAACTCCTTCACCACCGGCGCCACCTTCGACCTCTCGGGCGGTCGCACCACCTACTGACCACCCCGCGGGGGACCTATCGCCCGACAGCAAGCCGCTCGGGCAGGAAATCGACGAAGACGCGGACCTTCGGCGAGAGGTGGCGATTGGATGGCCACAGCATGCGGAACTGGCCGCGGCCGTCGACATGTTCGTCGAGCACGGTCCGCAGCCTTCCGTCATGCAGCGCCTCCCGCACCAGGAAATCGGGCATGCAGGCGATGCCGAGACCGGCAAGCGTCGCGCCCTTCAATGCCTCCATGTTGTTGCAGGTCAGCATCGAGCGTATCTGCGGCGCGGCGCTTCCGGTGATGAATGGCCATTGCAGCAGCCTGCCGCTGTTGAGAAAACGGAAATGGATGCCGAAATGCGCTACCAGATCCGCGGGCGTGCCGGGCGTGCCATGCCGATCGAGATAGCACGAGGCCGCGCACAGGATCATGCGAAAGGGCGCGACCGGCCTCGACACCAACCGTGAATCGGGCAGTTCGCCGCTGCGGATCGCGACGTCGATGCCCTCTTCGATGACGTCGACGATGCGATCGTTGAAATCGATATCGAGCTCGATTTCCGGGTATCGCGCCATGAATTCCGACAGCACCGGCAACAGCAGGTGATAGGTGACGATCGGCGTCGAGATTCGCAGCCGCCCGTGCGGCGTCTCGCGTGTCCGCGACAGCATTGCCTCGGCGTCGTCGATGTCGTCGAGGATGCGGCGCACCCGATCGTTGAACAGCTTGCCCTCCTCGGTCAGGCCGATGCGCCGGGTGCTGCGCTGCAGGAGCCGCACGCCGAGCTCCTGCTCGAGCCGGGCGACGCTCTTGCCGACGGCGGAAGCGGAAATTCCGAGCGCTCGCCCCGCGCTGACGAAACTGCCGAATTCGGCGGTGCGGGCAAAGGCAAGAAGGCCGTTGAGACGATCCATCGCTTGAATCCATTCGAGCGTTTCATCCCGGTATGAATGGAGATTTAATACTATTTTGCCGGAAATGTCCCCGTCCTATCTTTGGTTGCGATCGGCGACGCGAGTCAGCGCAAGCCGGCAATTCCTCCTCGGATAGGAAAATCCATGACGTTGATGACCAGAACCGGCCCCGCCGGCAGATGGCTTGTGCTGCTGTCGGTCTGCCTTGCCGCCATGACGATGCCGTTGAGCTTTACCGGCCCCGCCGTGGCGCTTTCTCGCATTGCCGCCGATCTCGGCGGCAGTCCGCTCGCGCTCGATTGGGTGACCAATGCCTTCATGCTGACCTTCGGCGCCGGCCTGATGGCGGCCGGGGCATTGGCCGACAACCATGGCCGCAAGCGCATCTTCCTCGCCGGCCTCGCCGTCTACCTCCTTGCCGCGCTGGGCTGCATGCTGGCGCCGGACATCGTCTGGTTCGACATGTTCCGCGCCTTGCAAGGCATAGGCGGTGCTGCCGCCTTCGCCGGCGGTGCCTCAGCACTTGCCCAGGAATTCGACGGGCAATCGCGGCTGCGCGCCTTCAGTTTCCTCGGCACCAGCTTCGGCATCGGGCTCGCCTTCGGCCCTGTCGCCTCCGGCCTGCTCATCGATACATTCGGCTGGCGCGCGATCTTCCTTCTGGTGGCGGCGCTTGGCGTTGCCGCGGCCGCGCTGGGCCTGCGCACCGTCACCGAATCACGCGACCCGGACGCAACCGGGCTCGACTGGGCTGGCGCCGGCACCTTCACCATCGCGCTTGCCGCGCTGACCTACGGCGTGCTGCAGGCGCCTCAAAGCGGCTGGGCCGATCCCTTCGTTCTCGCACTCCTTGGCGTGGCTGCCGTCGGCTTTGCCGCCTTCGTCATTGTCGAGCGGCGGGTGCGCCGGCCGATGCTGGACCTGACGTTGTTCCGCTTCCCGCGTTTCGTCGGCGTCCAGTTCCTGGCCGCGGCACCCGCCTATGCCTTCGTCGTCCTGCTCGTGCTCCTGCCGATCCGCTTCATCGGTATAGAGGGGATGAGCGAGATCAAGGCGGGGCAGTTGATGATCTGCCTCTCCGGCCCGCTGCTGATCCTGCCGCTGCTCGCCGGCCAGGCGGCGCGCTGGATCGCGCCCGCCACGATCTGCGGCGTTGGCCTCCTCGTCGCAGCGGCCGGCCTTGTCTGGCTCAGCCGCGTGCCTGCGGCGGACGGCGCGTTGGTGGCCCCGCTGGTCCTGATCGGCATCGGCATCGCCTTGCCCTGGGGGCTCATGGACGGACTGGCGGTCAGCGTCGTGCCGAAGGAGCGCGCCGGCATGGCGGTCGGCATCTTCAACACCACCCGCGTCGCCAGCGAGGGCGTGGCCCTGGCGATCGTCATGGCGGTCCTGTCGGGTTTCACGGCTACGCAGCTCGGCGCTCAAGGACTGGCCTCGCCTGCCGAAGCGGCCGCGGCCGCACAGTTGCTGGCAACCGGCAACATCGCCGCAACGATCCAACACCTGCCGATGGCTGGCGCCACGGCTCTCATCCAGGCCTATGAGACTGCTTTCGACCGGCTGCTCATCGTGCTGGCGACGATCACCGTGCTTACTGCCATCATCGTCTTCCTCGGCCTGCGTCGCGGATCGGCGCCACAGCAAGACATCGCTCCTCTCCCGGCCAGCCAGGAAGGCTGACGGGGCGTGACGCCATCAAGTTCGGGGAGGCGTCAAAAAATACTTGACTCACATTTTCATATTTGAGAGCGCGGAGGCGTGATCAAACATGAGTATTGGAGACAGGTTAATGCCAAAGCGGTCGAGGATGTGGCGCCGGGGATTATCATTGCTGGCGGGCAGCGCCATCCTCGGCCATGTCTGGCCGGCACTTGCCCAGGACGGCGGCGACGCCACCGTTCTCGACAGGATTGAGGTGACCGCCGAGAGCAACGAGATCCTGAAGCAGGACGGCTATGTCGCCAAGAAGGACCGCATCGGCACCAAGACCGACACGCCGATCGCCAGGATCCCGCAGGCGGTCTCGGTCGTGACGCAAAAGCAGATCGAGGACCAGAAGCCGCGTACGCTGAACGACGCGCTGGGCTATACGGCCAGCGCCAATCCGAACAGCTTCGGTTTCGACACGCGCTACGACGCCTTCTTCCTGCGCGGTTTCCAGGCCTTCTACAACAGTATGTTCCGCGACGGGCTGCGCCAGTACAACGGCCCTTCCGCCTGGTTCAAGACAGAACCTTACGGCATCGAGGGCGTCACCATCCTGAAGGGACCGGCATCCTCGCTTTACGGCGTCAGCGGTCCGGGCGGCATCGTCAACGTCGTCACCAAGCGGCCCAAGGACGAGCCGTTCCATGAGATCGAGCTGCTGGCCGGCGAGCACAACCGCTTCCAGGCCGCGCTCGATGCTTCCGGGCCGGTCAATGACGACGGCAGCATTCTCTACCGCTTCACCAGCCTCGGCCGCCTGAGCGAGACCGGTCTGCCCGACTATCCCGACGACAAGCTCTATCTGGCGCCGGCCGTCACCTTCAAGCCGGACGAGGACACCAAGCTCACCATTCTCGGCGAATATTCGAAGTCCGTCACCGGCGGCACCGCGGCCTTCTACAACTCCGCCTATGGCGCGCTGTCGAACGTCTATGAAGGCGATCCGGCCTGGAACGATTTCACCCAGGACCAGGGACGCATCGGCTACGAGTTCGAGCACCGCTTCAACGACTGGCTGACCGTGCGCCAGAACCTGCGTTACAACGCCGTCGACTCGGACATCGAATATAGCGGCCATTACTCGATCGGCGCCGATCAGCCGCTAGAGCGCTACTGGGGCCATTACACGGAAGCGATGAAGAACTTCGTCGTCGACAACATGGCCCAGCTTGAATTCGACACCGGTCCGGTCAAGCACACAGCGATCGCCGGCACCGATTACGCTTGGTCGGACTATGGCGCCGGCAGCGGGCTCTCCTATGTCTCGGCCGAGGACATCAAGGCCGCCCCCGTCCCGCATTCCGGCGGGCAGGAGATGAACCAGCTCGGCGTCTACCTGCACGACCAAATGGAGTGGAATGATTTCACCCTGTTCACCAGCGGCCGCTACGACTGGGTGGACACAACCTCCACGGCCGCCGATTTCAGCCAGTCGAAGCAGAAGGACAGCGCCTTCTCCGGCCGCGTCGGCCTGTCCTACCGGACCGAATGGGGCATCGTTCCCTACGTCAACTATTCGACCTCGTTCTCGCCCAACATCGGCTTCGTCTATGACGACATTACGAGTTCCGTCGGCCGCGTCGCCCGCCCCACCATCGCCACGCAGAAGGAGATCGGCGTCAAATACGAGATCCCCGACCACAACGCGACCGTCAGCGCCGCGCTGTTCGACATCGACCAGAAGGACGGCGTCGTCTTCGACGCCTCGACCGGCATCAACAAGCAGCGCCAGCTCGACCTAAACTCGCGCGGCGTCGAGCTGGAGGCCAATGCCTCGCTTGACAATGGCTTCAGCGTCATCGCCTCCTACACCTATCTGCGTGTGAAGATCGAACGCGGCGCCGAAGGCACCGACGGCAAGGAACTGTCGGCGACGCCGAACCACATCCTGTCGCTCTGGGGCCATTATCAATTCGAGAACGGCACGCTGGAAGGGCTCGGACTCGGCGCCGGTGTGCGCTTCGCCGGCGCCAGCTACGGCGACGACACCAACACGTTCAAGAATGACGCGCGTGCCTTCGTCGACGCCTCGCTGTCCTACGATTTCGGCTATCGCAATCCGAAGCTCGAAGGCGTGAAGCTGCAGATCAACGCCAAGAACCTGTTCGACAACCAGCAGACGATCTGCTCGGCCGGCTATTGCTACCGCGACGAGGGCCGCTCGCTGTTCGGCAGCCTGCGCTATCGTTTCTGATGTCGGTCTCCGCCTCGAACCGGGCCGCCTCGTCGCCGGCCGCCATCGTCGCGGCGATCGGCGGCCTCTATGTGGCCCAGAGCGTGATCGGCGGCATCACCTGGACGGGCCTCCCGGCCGTGATGCGCGACCAGGGCCTGCCGCTCGACCGTATCGGCCTGCTCACCCTGATTGCCCTGCCATGGGCGCTGAAATTCCTATGGTCGCCGACGGTGGAGCGCTACCGGCTTCCGCTGTCGGGGCGGAACCGAACCGGCGCGATCGTCCTCATCGGTGGCCTGGTCTCCATCGCCGGACTGCTGGCTGTCGCGCAACTCGGCCCGGCCGCTTTCTGGCCCGTGGTCGCCTGCCTGACGGTGGTTGCCTTTGCAGCCTCGACGGTCGATATCGCCTGCGACGGTTTTGCAGTGCAGAACCTTGCCGGCAAGAATCTCGGCTGGGGTAATGCGGCCCAGGTCGGCGGCGCCTATCTCGGCTCGGCGATCGGCGGCGGCCTGTTCCTCTTCCTTGTCGATCTCCAGGGCTGGCGTCCGGCGATGTCGGCCTTGGCCTCGCTGCTGGTGCTGCTCGGCCTGCCCTTCCTGCTCGGCGTCGCTGGCCGGCCGCACGAGGAAGTTCGCGACCACGTGCCCTCGCTCGGCATGGCGTTGCGGCGTCCGCAGATACAACGCGGCCTGGTGGCGTCGGCGATCTACGTTCTGGCGCAGAAGGCGGCGCTGGCGATGCTCGGCCCGTTTCTCGTCGATGCCGGGCTCAGCCTTTCCACCATCGGCCTGGTCAACGGCGCCGGCAGCATGATCCTCGGCGTCGCGGCCGCCCTTGCCGGCGGCGCGCTCGTCCGATGGTTGGGCACGCGCAGCGTGCTTGTGCTCGCGCTCGTCTTGCAGGCTGGATCGCTGTTCGTCCTCGCCGCCTTCGCGCTTTCGGGCGTTTTCCCGGCAGGCCCGCTGGCAGCCGTCGCAATGCTGAGTTCCTCCGGCATCATGGCGCTCGGCTTCGTCGCGCTTTATGCGCAGTTCATGTGCTGGTCGGACCCGAGGCAAGCGGGCGTCGATTTCACGCTTTTCCAGTGCATGGACGCATTGGTCAGCATGGCGGGCGGCATCCTGGCCGGCTATGCGGCGCAGCATCTGGGCTACGGTGCGCTGTTTGCCGGAGCGGGCGTGGTCGCGCTGCTGGCAGCGCCGGCGATCGCCATGGTCAGCGGCCGCGACTGAGACGAGACGGCGCTATTCCTCGCCGGCTCCGTCCTCGCCTTGCACGCCGCGGCGCCAATAGGCGGTGACCAGATGCCGGTCGCGCGGCAAGCCCCATCCCTTGCGTGCTATCCGGCGGATCTCGCGAAAGTCGGCGAACTCGCATCCCGCCCAGACATAGAGATCGTCAGGGCATGGCAGCCGGGCGCGTTCGCGCAATGCCTGCGGAAGCAGGCCGGCGCGGCCTGCTTCGCGGCCATGCCGGTAGAGCCAACGGACGGCGATGTTCTCGCCCGCCGACAACGTCACCCGCTCTTGCGGACCATCGACCTCGATGAAGGCCTCGGCGCGGGCGGACGGCGCCAGGTCTTCCAGCATCCGGCCAATCGCCGGAAGCGCGGTATCGTCGCCCAGAAGCAGCAGGTTGGACGCCTCGGGCAAACCGCCACCGCCGGGGCCGATCATGCCGATGATGTCGCCGGCCCGCGCATTCTGCGCGAAGCTCGCGGCCGGCGTCTCGGCGCCCGGATGCAGCACGAAGTCGATGTCGAGCCAGCCCTCGGCCACGTCCAGCGCGCGGATCGTATAGACCCGGATGGTCAGCGCATCCTCGCCCGACGGCCAGACGATAAGGCCGTCGGCGCCCATGGTCGGCCAGACCGCCTGCCGGCCGGCCGGCGGCAACAGAAGCCGGACATGAAATCCGCCATGGGCGAAGCGGCCGAGGTCGCGGACGGAGAATCGCAGGCGCTGCATATGCGGCGACAACCGCGTCGAGGACAGCACCGATATTTCGCGGAAGAACACCGGCGTCCCAGCGTCCGTGCCGTCCCCATGCCAGCGCAATCCTTCGGTCGTGCTGAGATGTGCGGCGATATGGCCGGCAAAGATCATCTTCATATAGGAGAGGCAGGTCTCGTCCTGCGCCGCCACACGTACCAGCACGCCGTGATCGTCGAACGATGCGTTCAACGAGCCGTAATGCATGCGGAATTCCCATCGGCCGGCATCGCCGGTGTCGATTTCATAGTCGCTATGCTCGGCGCGCAGCCTGTCCATCACCACGCGAATGTCATCGTTTTGGATACGAGTTTGCGCGTTCAAGAGCTTCATCGCCGGGCCTTTCGATGTCGTCACGGGTACCGGCATGCCACAGCGTCGGCGGCTTTGCCACTAAAACATGATCAATAAAGTCATATTTTGAGTCGACTTGCGGAAAGACCCAGCCTCCTGTCCGGTTTTCAACTGATAACCAGGCTCGCGATCCGGTCGCCGTAAAGCGTGAAGGCCATGTCGCCCTCGCCGTTGAAGCCATTGCCCGTCACGGCGACCCGGGCATGGTGGACGCCATCGCGCTGCGCGATGCGGACGATGCGAAGATTGGACTGCACGCCGATATTGTCCGATCGGTTCCACCGCGCGACTCCGTCGCGCCCATGGAAATCGCGACCCCAGTCGCTCAGGAAAGCGTCGTCAGTGAATGTGCCGAGAAAGGCCTCGCTATCGCCGGCGTTGGTGGCTTCGACAAAGCGGCGGATCGGATCGGGCGTGATGGTCATGGGCTGAGCCTCCAAGCTGTGCTGAGATTCAGGTCAGGCCGAGTCGAGAACGGCGGTTTCCGAGAACCGGAGCGGAGCGTACTTGAAGTACGTGTTGGGGTGGACGGCCCCCGACGGCATCACAATGTGCCAGAATGAGGTCGTTGCAGATCTCATCAAGGGAGACCGTCCGTGGATAAACTTATTCGCATTGGCATGGATACGTCAAAGAGCGTTTTCCAGCTACATGGGGTGAATGAAGCCGAACAACCGGTGTTGCGCAAGAAGCTACGGCGCAATCAGGTGCTCACCTTCTTTGCCGGGCTTGCGCCGCTGAAGGTTGGCATGGAGGCCTGTGGCGCGGCGCATTACTGGGCGCGGGAGTTGCGCGCGTTGGGCCATGAGGTGCTGCTGATGCCGGCGCAGCACGTGAAGCCCTATGTCCAGCGCTCTAAATCGGATGCGGCCGATGCCGATGCGACTTGTGAAGCGATGAACCGGCCCCGCATGCGTTTCGTTGCCGTCAAGAGCGCCGATCAGCAGGCAGCGCAGATGCTGGCGAAGCTGCGAGCGCAGTTCATCGACCGGCGCACGCAGCTCTCCAATTCGATCCGCGGCTTTGCGGCGGAGTTCGGTCTGATCGCACCCAAGGGACTTTCCCGGCTTGGTGATCTTTTGGCCGACATTCGCGCCGACGCGACGATCCCGGATATGGCCAGGGACATGTTCGAGACGCTGGCGCGCGATTACGCCCACATCAGTGCCGAGGTTGCCGTGCTCGATGAGAAGCTGCTTGCGTTTCATGGGCAAAACGAAGTCAGCCGGCGGCTGGCCGCCATACCGGCAGTCGGTCCCGTTGGAGCGACGTTGCTGGCCATCAAGGTTACGGATGCGCATGGCTTCAAGTCGGGGCGCGATTTTGCCGCCTGGCTAGGACTGACGCCGAAGAACCATTCGACAGCAGGCAAAAACAGGCTTGGGGTGATCACCCGCGCCGGCGACGAGATGCTGCGAAGCGTGCTGGTGGCGGGCGCCACCGCTCTCATCCAACACATGCGGCGAGGCAGCAAGAGGGTCTGGCCTTGGTTACAGGCTCTGATCGCGCGCAAAGCTCCCAAGCTTGCGGCGGTGGCGCTGGCCAACAAGCTGGCCCGCATCGCCTGGAAGCTGATGGTCAGCGGCGAGCAATACCGCCCCATCGGCGCTACTTATCCAGCGCCTGTGCTGCCGTGAGAGCATTAAGAGTTCGGTGTCGAGCGCACGTTCGACACTGAAGGCCGGAACTTGCAAGTAGAGGAGAAGATGGTGTGACCGGTCGAACCGGGACGAGCGAGACACTCCGAGGTGCTCACCGGCAGTCAATGTCGCGTACGTGTTTGGAACTCGCTATCCGTGAAGCCCATCTAGGCCAGCGCTCACAAATCCGCGCGCAAAAGGCCGGACATATGAGCGCAAGCGATCAGGTCAAATCATCTCCAGCCAAAGCCTTGCAAGCAGGGGGCCGTCCACATATGAGCACCGGAAGCGCAGGAAACTGCCGTTCGCAGGCCGGGCTCACCTGAATATCGGCACAGCTCAATCCAACCTATGCATCAGATCGTCATCCAGCCAGCGGCCGAAGAAATAGACCAGTTGCTTGTGCCACCATGGCCAGTCATGGCTGACATCGCCGCCCCAATAGTCGACCCAGGCGGGAATGGATTTGTCGCGCAGCACCTGTTCCAGCTCGCGCGTCTCGACCAGCATGCGCTCTTCCCAGGCGCCTTGGCCGCAGCAGAAGATCAGCCTGAGCGCCCTGAGCCGCCCGAGCAGCTTCTGGTCGACGATGCCCGGCAGATAGTCCAGTGGCGAGTTGAAATAGATGTTGCCTTCCAGCTGCCGGCCGAAAAAGTCGCGGGCCGAATAGACGCCCGATAGCGAGATCACGCCGCTCGCGAGCTCGGGAAAACGGAACACGAAATTCGACGAGTGGTAGCCGCCCATCGAGCAGCCGCAGAACAATGGCTTCAAGGTACGGCCGCCATTGGACTTGGCGGCGACCGCCTGCAGCTCCGGCAGCGCCTCTTCCCGCACATAGCGGAAATAGGCCTCGTGCCGCGCGATGCGATGCGCCGCATCGGCATGCTTGTTGAAGAAGGATTCCGAATCGATGCCGTCCAGCGTGAAGAGCTGGATGCGGCCGGTGTCGATGAACTCGGCAAGCGCGCCAACCCCGCCGGAATCCTCGAACTGATAGAAGCGTCCTTGCGAGGTCGGGAACACCACCACCGGGCGCCCGGCATGACCGTAGCGCTTGTATTCCATGTCGCGGCCGAGATTGCGGGCATGGCCCTTGTGATAGGAGACGTCCATCGGCTCAGGCCTTTTCCGCGTGGATATAGTCGACCGCCTGGCGCAGTGCCTTCTGATCCTTCGAACGCATCTGGTAGGCGTAGTTGCCCATGGCGCGGCTGAAGACCTCTTCGATGGCCTGGTGATGGACGATCTTGTCGCCATGGGCGGCTAGCACGTCCGCATGGCTGTGCAAATAGTCGATATGGCGTTTGCGGCTGGCATAGGCGGTGAAATACTTCCCCTTATAGGGGCCTCCGGCGGCATCCTTGACCACCATGTCGGCCCAGGCGGCATAGACGTCGATGTCGAATGTGTAGTTGATGGCGTCTGTCATCCAGGCGCCGGGCGGGCGCATGTTGACCTCGAGCGCGATGACGCGCTTGTCCTTGGTCTCGAACAGCTCGATGTGGAAGAAGCGCTCGCGCACGTCGAACGCTTTGAGGATCTTGCGCCCCGCCTCCTCCACCGCAGGCGTGATCTCGGGGAAGCAGGTGTAGCTCATGTGGCGGTCCTTGTTGACCGCGTCCATGATGCTCTGGTCGTAGCGGTGGCTGGCCGCCAGCACAACCTCGCCGTCGCGGTTGACCAGCCCATCGAAGGTCACCACCAGCCCCTCGATGAACTGTTCCATGACGAACGTGACGTCCTCCGGCTTGTCCCTGAAGAACTGGTCGAGCTCCCTGGCATTGGAGATCTTGAACGTGTTGGAGGCGCCGGAGCCGGAATCCGGCTTGACCACCACAGGGTAGCCGACACGGCGGATGAAGGTCATGGCGCCGGCGCGGTCGGAGCATTTGCGCTGCGGGATGGTCTCGACGCCGCTTTTGCGAAAGAAGGCGCGCATGCGGCTTTTCCGTTTCAGATTCTTCACGAAGTCGAGCTTGGTGCCATAGATGTTGAAGTCGGTGCGGATATTGGCTTCGAGCTCCAGCCAATGCTCGTTGAGCGACTCGAAGCGATCGATGCGGCCCCATTTGTGGATGAAATGGCCCATCGCCCGGAACACGGCATCGTAATCTTCCATGTCCGCGATGCGGTAATATTCCGAAAGCGCGGCCTTCAGCTTGCCGTTCAGGGTCTCGTAAGGCGCGTCACCAATGCCGAGCACGGTGGCCCCGGCCTTTTTCAGCCGGTCGCAGAAATCGGCGCCGTTGGCCGGGAAATGCGGCGAGAAGAACACGAAATTCATGGGCAACCCCTCCCCGAGCTTCGCTTGACAGCCAAGCCTTCGGAACCAAGTCTGGCCCATTTACAAGGCGTGGGGAAGACATCTCCGCCCGCGACGAGACCAGGCCCGGTGCATTCGCCCCTGCGCACGCTTGCCTCCGGCGGGCCGCTCCTGTAAGAGAGCCGCCATGACCTCGCGCGTTCGCCCCGTCGCTTCTTCTCGCCCCGGCTTTGCCGGCGAGACGGCGCGCGCGCTCGCTTCCACCCTGCTTCTTCTCGGCCTTATCGGCGATCGCCGGGTTCGCTGAAGGAGCGCCCGGCGGTCGACACCCGCCGCCTCAGGCGCATGCTCCTTGGCAAAGTCATAATCAAGCGAATGAAATTCTGGTAGAGGCGACGCTCGCCACCAATCCGCCCAAGGCGAACATGCGAGCCGCCCGGAGAAGAGACGATGAACGCACGAGAAGAAATCCGCGCCGACGAGGCTGAAGCCGGCAAGCGCGCGGCCGGCCGCATGCCGGATGCAGCCCGCAAGTACCAGTCCTACCCCACCGTCGGCCTGACCGATCGCACCTGGCCGAACAAGGTGATCGACAAGGCGCCGATCTGGTGCTCGGTAGACCTGCGCGACGGCAACCAGGCGCTGATCGATCCGATGGGCCATGAGCGCAAGGCGCGCATGTTCGCGCTGTTGCTCGACATGGGCTTCAAGGAAATCGAGATCGGCTTCCCCTCGGCCTCGCAGACCGATTTCGACTTTGCCCGCTGGTGCATCGAGGAAGGCGGCGTGCCGCACGATGTATCGCTCCAGGTGCTGGTGCAGTGCCGGCCGGAACTGATCACGCGGACCTTCGAGGCGCTCAAGGGCGCGCACCGCCCGATCGTGCATTTCTACAATTCGACCAGCGAATTGCAGCGCCGCGTCGTCTTCGAAAAGGACGTCGCCGGCATCGAGCGCATCGCCACCGACGCCGCCAGGATGATCACCGACATGGCGGCCAAGGCCGGCGGCGGCTACCGCTTCGAATATTCGCCGGAAAGCTTCACCGGCACCGAGCTCGAGGTCGCGCTGGAGATCTGCAACGCCGTCACCGAGATCGTGAAGCCGACCGCCGACAACAAGCTGATCATCAACCTGCCCTCGACGGTCGAGATGTCGACGCCCAACGTCTATGCCGACCGCATCGAATGGATGTGCCGCAATCTCGACAACCGCGAGAACCTGATCATCTCGCTGCATCCGCACAACGACCGCGGCACAGGCGTCGCCACCACCGAGCTTGGCCTGATGGCCGGGGCCGACCGCGTCGAAGGCACGCTGTTCGGCAATGGCGAGCGCACCGGCAATGTCGATATCGTGACGCTGGCGCTCAACATGTTCACCCAGGGCGTCGATCCGGAGCTCGACTGCTCCGACATCAACCGGATGAAGGATGTCTACGAATATTCGAACCAGCTGAAGATCCCGGAGCGCCATCCTTATGTCGGCGAACTGGTCTACACGGCTTTCTCGGGCTCGCATCAGGACGCCATCAACAAGGGCATGAAGGCGTTGAAGAAGGCCAACACTCCGATCTGGGAAGTGCCTTATCTGCCGATCGATCCGGCCGATGTCGGCCGCACCTATGAGGCGATCATCCGCATCAACTCGCAGTCCGGCAAGGGCGGCATCGCCTATGTGCTGCAGGCGGATTACGGCCTCAATCTGCCGCGCAATCTGCAGATCGAGTTCAGCCAGGCGATCCAGGCGATCACCGATGCGGAAGGCAAGGAAGTGCCGGCCAAGCGCATCCATGAACGCTTCCTCGAAACCTATATCGACCAGCCCGGCGCGCGGCTGAAGTTCCTCGACCACCGCACCTTCCCCGATACCGAGGTGAAGGGCCGGCGCATCGTGGAGGCGGATATAATCGACAATGGCAAGGAAGTGACGATCACCGGCTCGGGCACCGGCCCGATCGACGGCTTCGTCGATGCGCTCTCGCGCCATGTCGGCGTCGACATGTCGGTGCTCGACTATTCGGAGCATTCCTTGCAGCGCGGCTCCAACGCCTCGGCCATCTCCTATGTCGAGATGGAATATCCGGGCGGCAAGCTGTTCGGCGCCGGCATCAACACCAACATCGTCGCCGCCTCGCTGGAGGCCGTCGTTTCGGCCGCCAACCGCATCATCGGTGGGAAGGCCGACTGACCAGCCAAGCTCCCGAACACGGCGCGTCCGCAAGGCGCGCCGTGTTGCAAGCAGACGCAACTTCCTTGTCGTTCGTTAACCGGCGGGGGAATTTCCGGTGGCTTACGCGATCACATAACAGAAGCATCCTTGTGCGCCGGCGCGAGCGCTATATTATCGCGCCCTAACCTGTGCCGAATTCGGAAGGATCGACACTTGGAGCATGCCCCGCCTGCCGCCCCCGCAGTGCGCGAGACATTGGAGCGACTGCTTGCAAGCGAGACGTTCGGACGATCCGAGCGTGCCCGCAGGCTTTTACGCTACCTAGTAGAGCGCGAGCAGGCTGGCGAGGCGGACAGGCTGAAGGGCGTTTCCATCGCCATGGACGTCTTCGGCAAGGACGGCGATTTCGACGCCTCCACCGACGCCGTGGTCAGGGTTCAGGCCGGTCGCCTACGCGAGCTCCTGGATCAGTACTTCGCCAATGAAGGCATCGCCGAGCCGGTGCGCATTGCGATCCCGCGCGGCGGCTATGTCCCCTCCTATGAGCTGAACGCAATCCGCCTGCCCGGCGACGCAAAATCCGCCACCGGCAACATCGCGCGCCAACCCCAGGCATCGGCCGACTATCTCGACAGCCCGACGCCGGACGAGCCCGTGCCGCTCACGGCGCCGGCCGCGCCTGCACAATCACTGACGCGGCAACTGCGATTCTTCTGGGCTGCCATGGTTCTGGTCATCGCCATGCTCGGCGTGCTCATCCTTCGCCAGGGCGATGCCTTCCTCGGCGGCGGCGACACCACGGCAACGACCGAAACGGCCGGCGCTACCGGAACCGCCGCCCAGCCGGTATTCGCCTCTTTGCCGCTCATCTACATTGCCATGAACGCCGATGGAGCAGAGGCAGCCCGTGTCGCATCGTCGTTGCGCGCCGGTCTTGCCGGTTTCGACACCATCGACTTCATCGGACGCGCTCCGGATTCGACGCGCGATCAATCGGCCGACCCGATTAGTTTCGTCTTTCATATTGTTCCCGGGCCCGCCGTCGGCGACGTCACGGTCGAGCTGCAGAGCGTCGCGACCGGTCGGGTTCTGCTGTCGCGCAACCTGACATCGGCCGAAACCGCGCCGGGCGTGGTTGAAAGCAACATCGCCAGCCTTCTGACATCGACCATTCCCGCTTCCGGCGCGATCTACAGCTACATCGACCAGAGCGACATCAGGACCAGCCAGATCGGGTGCCTGGTGCTCGACGACCGCTACTTTCTCGACATGAACGCCCAGTCGCACGAGGTTGCGTATCGCTGCCTGGAGAAGCTTGCCGCCGAAGGCACCAAATCGTCGCTCGTCTATGCGGAACTGGCCGCGCTTCATGGGGAGGCTGTCACCGCCCGCTATCCCTATCCGCCCGATGCGACGCTCGAAAAGGCCATGTCGCTTGCGCACCGCGCCGTTCAGATGGGCCCCATGAACCCGCACGCGCATCGTGCCCTCGGCTACCTCAACTCGCGCCTCGGCAACGCGGACGAAGCGATCCGCTTGACGCGCAAGGCCTACGAACTCAACCCATATGATCTCGGTATGGCCGCCGCCTATGGCTACGGGCTGATCTTCGCCGGCAAGTATGATGAGGGAACGCCGATCCTGGGCCGCGCGGTCGAGGCCTTCAGCGGCCATCCGACCTGGTGGGATTATGGCCTGTTCGTCGGCGCCTTCATGCAGGGCGATATGAAGAAGGCCGCCATCGCCAGCGAGTCGCTGCGCACGACGGCATCCAAGTCGCATTATCTGGCCGCGCGCCTGATCGGCGCCAGGCTTTCGGGCCGCGACAAGCTGGCGGGCGAGCTTGCCAACGAGCTCATCGCCGAATTCCCGAAATTCGCCGCCGACCCGCGCGCGACATTCGTCGACCGCAAATATCCCGCGGATCTCACCGATCGGCTGGTGCAATCCTTGCGTGCCGCCGGGATTGGCAATCCGAGCTAGAGCAATTTCAGGAAAAGTGTGGGCGGTTGGGTTCGGCGGCCACGCTGTGCCTTCGCGTTGGGATCGAGTAGGACATAGGCACACCTTACGCCCGTGCTTGGGCCACCTGATCACCGCAGGCGGAAGTATCACGCTGTGATCCGACACCTATTAGGACGCGCTTGCGCGTCGAGCGCCTGGCGGACCGCTTCGGTCGCGAAAATTTTACTGGCCACGGGTCTGGATCGGGAGCAATTCAGCCACAATTTCTGATTGCTGCCTGCTCACCGCTCCTTTTTCATGCTTCCACTCCCTTATGCCGTCGAGGCCGGCGCTGGTCCGAAGACGATCGTCTTTCTGCATGGCTTTGGAGCCTGCCGTGAGATCTGGCGGGACGTCATGGCTCCGCTGGCGGCCGAGGCGAGAATATTGGCCTACGATCTGCCGGGCCATGGTCATTCGCTGCAATGCGAAGGCACGGGCGGCGCAAAGACGGCAGCGCGGGCTGTTCTCGCCGATCTTGCCGCTCGCCAGCTGAGCAAGGTCCATCTCGTCGGTCATTCCATGGGCGGCGCGATCGCGACATTGATGGCGCTTGCCGATCCTGGCCGGGTGGCTTCGCTCACGCTGTTGGCGCCCGGCGGCTTCGGCCCGGAGATCAACGCAGCCCTGCTGCGCCGCTATGCGGCGGCTTCCGGCAGAAAGCTGATCCGCGCCAGCCTTGCGGCCATGTCGGCTCCGCGCAGCGTGCCGCCTGACCACGTGGTGGACGCGCTCTGCCTCATGCGCGAACAGCCCGGCCAGTTGCAGACCTTGATCGATATGGCGGCCGCGATGACCAGGGATGAGCGGCAAGGGGTCATCCCTCGAGCGCAGCTCGATGCGCTCGACATGCCGGTGATGATTGTTTGGGGAGCGGAGGATCCGCTCCTGCCTGTCGAGCAAGCCGAGGCCCTGCCCTCGCATTTCCATCTGCACCATGTCCTTGACGCGGGTCACATGCTGGTCGAGGAGGCTCCGGACCTGGTTGCCGAGGTCGTGCGTCGCAACACGCGACGGCGGGCCAGGCGACAACGACCGGTGTACGGGGCAGCAGCAAGCTGACCGGCGCTATCATTCAGTGCATTTTGCCGGCGATTGTGTTAACTCGCTGTTAACCAACAGCGAGACAGCCGCCATGAAGGATGCAGGCGACATAATCACCCCGATCGAGCCATCGCGAAAGCTTTCGGATGCCATACGCGACGTCAAAAACGCCTTCGCCGACCGCGATGACGTGGTTGTCGACATGCGCGAGGCGCACCGCATGCGGCTCGATTTGCTGGCAGCCGAGCTTGCCCCCGTCTTTGCCGATGTCCCGGCCGACATGGACAGCTTCGACTTCGCCGTCTCGTCGGGCCTGCAGCCGCGGCTATGGATCGACGCGGTGAGCCACATCGCCATGGGACGCGACCGCAGAACCTACCGCTTCCTCAAGGACACGCGCGTCAGCCGGGTGGTGCTGGCTGAATCGACCGAGATGAAAGCCGTCGCCGACGCTGTCACGCGCTACGTGGCCGAACGTGTCGTCGAGCGGCAGCGCATGATGGAGGGCGGCATGGAAAGCGCCGTTCCCGGCCTGCATCGTCACGTGGTCCAGGAAGCGGAGCCGCCCATCCGATCCGAAACCGGCCGCAATGGCTGGACGACCTTCTTCGCCGGCCTCGGCCTGATCGCCGCCGGCGCCCTTGTCGGCCTGGCGGTTTCGCTGGTCTTGTTCTGGGACCGCATCATGCAGATGAAGATCAGCTTCTGACGAGCTGGCGCCCGTCTGCCGGCACGTCGAGGTCCATGGTCTGGAGGTCCGACGGCGGCATGGCCGGTCCGGTCAGGCCGCGCCGGGTCAGGCGCAGGCGCCAGTTGCCCCTTTCGCCACCGATTTCGAACATGTTGTACTGCGCCGCGGGATGTTTGCCACCCGGCGCCTGGCCGGCGGCGGCGACCCCCACCACCGGCACCTTGGCGCCACGTGCGCCGATGGTGAACAAGGACGGCAGGTGCGAGTGGCCGTGCAGGACGAGCTCCCCGCCATGCCGGCGAATGACCTTGTGGAACCGAGCGATGCCGAACAGCCGCTTGTGCTGCGGGACTGCGCCGCGCACCGGCGGGTGGTGGATCATGATGATCCGGAAGAGTCCCTGTTTCGCGGTATCATCAAGGACCTTGCCGAGCCGTTCGGCCTGCCCTTCCATGAAGAAGCCGTTGGCCATGAAGGGTGCGGTGGCGCGCGCCGTGGTGACGCCGATCAGCGCGACATTGTCGCGCACGCGCAGATAAGGAAAGGAATTGCGGTCGACCGGACTGTTGACGCCGTCGCCCGTCATCCAGGGAGCCCAGGCCCGGCAGACCTTGTCGAAGGCGCCCGGCACATAGGCATCGTGATTGCCGGGAACCACGGAAACGTCGTGCGGCAATCCGAGCGTCTCCAGCCAGTGCTTGGCCATTTCGATCTCGCCGTCGAGCGCCAGATTGACGAGGTCTCCGGTGACGGCGAGATGGTCCGGCGCGTTCGCCTTGATGTCGGCGACGATTGTGTCGATGACGGCATCGTGCATATGGCGGCGTCGGTTGCGCTGCCAGTTGACATAGCCCAGCACGCGCTTGGACGCGAGGTCGCGATAGGTTACATCGGGCAGCGGTCCCAGATGAGCATCGGAAATATGCGCGAGCCTGAACATGACCCCTTCTTAAGCGACGCCGGCGAGGCTTTCCACTCACCCTTTGCTGTTCGCCCAAGCAGGCTTCGCAAAGGCGTCCCACGGTTTTCCGGCCAGACCCTGCGAAAAATGAAGAAGACCCAGCAGATGTTCGTGGGGCAACCCACAAACATCTGCTGGGGGATCGGTCGATGAACGACCGGCCAGATATTGAGGAGGCCTTCCGCCAGACCGGCTGGCCGGGGCTGCGGGCCAGATTCTTCCATTTTTACTTTCTGTTGCGCCGCCCGATGACGCTCGGCGTGCGCGGCCTGGTCTACGAACGTGCCTCCAACGCCGTCTTCCTGATCCGCCACACCTATGTTCCCGGCTGGCAGTTGCCCGGCGGCGGCGTCGAGTCCGGCGAGACGCTCGAGGAAGCGTTGACGCGCGAGCTGGCCGAGGAAGGCAACATCGCGCTGCTCGCGCCGCCGGTGCTGAGGTCGATGCATTTCAACCGGCGCTCCAGCAAGCGCGACCATGTCGGCCTTTATCTAATCGAAGCGTTCAGCCAGACCGCGCCGAAACTGCCCGACCATGAGATCGCCGAGGCCGGCTTCTTCCCGCTCGACCGCTTGCCGGAGGGCACGACCCCGGCGACGCTCCGAAGGATGGCCGAGATATTTGGCGGGGAGCGCATCTCACCCTACTGGTAATCACGCCGCTTTCCTGAACCTGCCCCGGTCATGCGCGACCGCATAATCGAGCTCTGGTCCCACCGGGACAACTCCCGTCGGATTGATCGACCTGTGGCTGCCGTAATAATGCGACTTGATGTGGTGAAGGTTGACCGTGCCCGACACGCCGGGCACCTGATAGAGATCGCGCAGATAGTTCGACAGGTTCGGGTAGTCGGCGATGCGGCGCAGGTTGCATTTGAAGTGGCCGACATAGACCGGATCGAAACGAACCAGCGTCGTGAACAGCCGCCAATCGGCCTCGGTGATGTGTTCGCCGGCCAGATAGCGCTGTCGCGACAGCCTCTCCTCGATCGTGTCGAGCGCCTGGAACAATTCGCCGAAAGCTTCCTCATAGGCTTCCTGCGTGGTGGCGAAGCCGGCGCGATAAACGCCGTTGTTGATTGCCGGGTAGACCTGCGCATTGATCCTGTCGATCTCCGCGCGCAGCGCCGCAGGATAGAAGTCGAGACCCGCATCGCCCCATTCGTCGAAGGCGGTGTTGAGCATCCGGATGATTTCGGAGGACTCGTTGTTGACGATCGTCTGTTGCTGCTTGTCCCACAGCACCGGTACCGTCACGCGGCCGGAATAGGCCGGATCGGCCCTGGTGTAGATCTGGTGCAGGAAATCGAGGCCGTAGAGCGTGTCGCCCGTGGCGCCGTCCTCGGCTTTGAAGGTCCAGCCGTTTTCGCCCATGAAGTGGTGCACCACCGACACCGAGATGATGCCGTCGAGCTTCTTCAGGGCACGGAAGATCAAGGTGCGATGCGCCCAAGGGCAGGCGAGCGAGACATAGAGATGATAGCGGCCGGGCTCCGCCTTGAAGCCCCGCCTGCGGCCCTGCGCCGGACTGCCGTCACGCGTGATCCAGTCGCGCCATTGCGACTCTCTGCGTATGAACCGTCCGCCGCTGTCGGTCTCGAACGGGCGGTCCTGCCATTTGCCTTCGATCAGCAATCCCATGCGGAAATCTCCCTGCGGTTCGCAACAATCTAGGCCGATAACCGGGTTGGCGAAGCCCTTCGACGCTGAACAGTTCGTCAAATGACGAACCAGTTCGTCGAATGACACAAAGAAAGACAAAAAGCGCCGATTGCAGGGGCACAAAATTGGTGCTAGCGGAGGCGCCCATGTTCGACTTTGCCTCGATCCGGTTCGACCGACGACGAAAGGGCGCCCGCGCTTAACAAAGCGCTGACTGGCGAACGCTGCCGCTTGCAGCAAACCTTCCTCGCATACCGGAACGCAAAGACCATGAGCCTTGCCGACGTGAAATACCTGCCGGAAACCCCGGCCCATGATGCTGAAATCGAAGCCATCAACGACGAGGCCTTCGGCCCGGGCCGCTTCGTGCTTGCCGCCTACAAGATCCGCGAGTCGGGCGGGCATGACCGCTCGATGTCCTATGTCGCCGTCAAGGACGACGCGGTCATCGCGTCGGTGCGCATGACGCGCGTGGCCGCGGGCGCGGGACGCGCCATGATGCTCGGCCCGCTTGCGGTGCGCCCCGCCTTCAAGAATCTCGGCATCGGCCGCAAGCTGGTCGCGATCGCGCTGGAAGCGGCCAGGAAGGCCGGTGCGCCTGCCGTCATCCTGGTCGGCGACGAGCCGTATTATGGGCCGCTCGGCTTCAAGCGCTTCCCGCGCGGGCAGATCGCCATGCCGCGCCCGGTCGATCTCGACCGGCTGCTGCATCACGAGATCAAGCCGGGCGCCGTCGCCCGCTTTGCCGGTGATGTCTGCCACGCCAACATGGCAAGGGTCGCGGAGTTTGCCCCGGCCCTGGCCCGTCCGGCAGCAAGCGCGTCGCTTTCGATCGAGCCGGCCATTGCGGTTGCGCCTCCCCTGCGCGCCTCGTAGCATAATCCGGAATCCTGGGAGGCTTGCATGAACCCGAACGGCCAGATCGCGATCGTCACCGGCGGAGGATCCGGGCTGGGAGAGGCGACGGCGCGCGCGCTTGCCGACAAGGGCGCCCGCGTCGCCATCCTCGATGTCGGCATCGAGCGCGCGGCGAAGGTCGCGGCCGACATCGGCGGCATTGCCGTCCAATGCGACGTCTCTAGCGGCGACAGCGCCACGGTCGCGATCGCCGAAGTGGCTGCAAAGCTCGGTGAACCGCGCATCCTGGTCAATTGCGCCGGCATTGCCATCGGTGTGAAGACGATCGGCAAGGACGGACCGCATCCGCTCGACCAGTACCGCAAGGTTATCGAGATCAACCTGATCGGCACGTTCAACATGATCCGCCTCGTTGCCGATCGGGCGGCGAAGCTCGATCCGCTTGCCGGGGGCGAGCGCGGCGTCATCGTCAACACCGCCTCCGTTGCCGCCTATGACGGCCAGATCGGGCAAGCCGCCTATTCCGCTTCCAAGAGCGGCGTCGTCGGCATGACGCTGCCGGTCGCGCGCGATCTGGCGCGCTCCGGCATTCGCGTCTGCACCATCGCGCCCGGCATCTTCAAGACGCCGATGATGGCCGGCATGCCGCAGGACGTGCAGGATTCACTCGGCGCCGCCGTGCCCTTCCCGCCGCGGCTGGGCGAGCCGGCGGAATATGCCGCCCTTGCCCTCCACATCATCGAGAACCAGATGCTGAACGGCGAGACCATCCGCCTCGATGGCGCAATCCGCATGGCGCCGAAATAGCGGGATGACCGGATCGCCGACAGGTGCCGGTGTTTCCACCGAAAGGACAGGCCCGCTTGCCGGTCTGAAAGTCATCGAGATGGCCGGGCTCGGCCCGGTGCCGCTTGCCGCCATGATGCTGGCCGAGATGGGCGCCGACGTGCTGCGAATCGAACGCGCCGATGCCGGCCAGCCGCTTCTGAACCTGCCGGAAGAATACGACCTCGACCGCCACGGCCGTTCCATCCTCAGGCTCGATCTCAAGCGTCCGGCGGGCACGGAGCTGTTGCTTCGGCTCGCGGCATGGGCCGACTTGCTTGTCGAAGGATTCCGCCCCGGTGTGATGGAGCGTCTCGGCCTAGGGCCCGATATCCTGCTCCAACACAATCCGGCGCTGATCTATGGCCGCCTGACCGGTTTCGGCCAGGACGGGCCACTGTCCGGGCGAGCCGGGCACGACATCACCTATCTCGCTTATGCGGGCCTGCTACACGCGATCGGCAGGAAGGACACGCCGCCGGTGCCGCCGCTCAATCTCGTCGCGGATCAAGGCGGCGGCGCGATGATGCTGATCGCCGGCGCGCTCGCCGCCCTTTTCCAGCGTTCGCTGACCGGAAAGGGTCAGGTGGTCGACGCTTCGATGATCGAGGGGGCCTCAATGCTCGCCGCGCCGATCCACGCTTACATGGCGGCGGGCCTGTGGAGCGACAGGCGCGGCGAGAACCTGCTCGATTCCGGCGCACCGTTTTACGACACCTATGAGACGGCGGACGCAAGGCACATTGCCGTCGGCTGCCTCGAACCGCGTTTCTTCGGCGAATTCGCCAAGCTGCTGCCGCTCGCCGCGCATTTTGTCGGCAGCCAATATGACAAATCGTCGTGGCCCACGATGCGCGCCGCCATTGCCGAGCGGGTCAGGGAGAAAACGCGCGACGAGTGGGCCGAGCTTTTCGCTGCGTCCGATGCGTGTGTCGCGCCCGTGCTGTCGCTGATCGAAGCCAGGAACCACCCGCACAATCGCGCCAGGCAAAGCTTTGTGACGTCTGGCGGGTTCGAGCGCCCCGCGCCGGCGCCGCGTTTCTCGCAGGACCCGGCAGCGGCTGCGGCAGCACCGGCCGCCGCCGATCGCGAGAGCGCAAGGATATTGACCCGTCTTGGCTTGAGCCAGGAGGAAATCGCGGCCCTTGCAAAGGCGGGTGTACTCGGCCGATAACCGGAGAATAGAAATCAACTTATCTCGGGTGAGCTTGTGACCAAAAAAGATGTCATTCGCGAGACCGACGCCGAAGCGATCAGGCTGGCGAAAACCCTGATCCGGTCGGCGCGTTTCGGTGCGCTCGCGGTTATCGAGCCCGGCACCGGCTCGCCGCTGGCGAGCCGGGTCGGCGTCGCCACCGACATCGACGGCGCGCCGCTGATCCTGGTCTCGATGCTGTCCGCGCACACCGGTGCGCTTGTCGCCGATCCGCGCTGCTCGCTGCTGCTTGGCGAACCCGGAAAGGGCGATCCACTGGCGCATCCGCGCATCAGCCTGGCCTGCCGGGCCGTGCGGCTGGAGCGGGGATCGGCCGACCAGATCCGAGCCGAACGCCGCTACCTCAATCGCAATCCGAAGGCCAAGCTTTATGCCGGGCTCGGCGATTTCTCGTTCTTCCGGCTCGAGCCTGGCCGCGCCAGCCTGAATGGCGGCTTCGGCAAGGCCTATCTTCTCGAGCGCGATGATTTCATCACCGGCAGCGCCCTTGCGGAGGAACTGGCCGGCAGCGAGCAGGCAGCACTCGATCACATGAATGCCGATCATCGCGACGCGATTGCCCTTTATGCTCGTCACTTCGGCGGCGCCGCGGGCGACGGCTGGATGGCTACCGGCTTCGATGCCGACGGCATGGATCTCGCCGCCCCGGACGCAACCTGCAGGATCTTCTTTCCCCAGCCTTTGCAAGCCGCGCGCGAATTGCGTTCGGTGCTCGTCGAGATGGCGAAGACGGGACGCGCGGCAGAGCAAGAGCGATAGTTGATCGCGCGCCAGCGAAAGCAACGCTTGAGATTTAAACGAAATGATCTACCTTTGTTGTGGCGCTGATTCAGCGCCTATCGACATCTGAACATTGTGGAATCAGGCGCCATTGCCCCCTGGCGCCAGGATGAGCCAGGACCCTTGGGGGATCTATGATCTCAAACAAACTAATGGCCAATGCGGAATCGGCCGCCGCCTTTCTCACTCTCATGGGTAACGAAAAGCGTTTGCTGATCGTGGCCCATCTGATCGACGACGAAATGTCGGTCGGCGCCATCGCCGAAAAGGTGCAACTCAGCCAGTCCGCGCTGTCGCAGCATCTCGCCAAGCTGAGGGCGCTCGATCTCGTCGAGACCCGGCGCGACCGCCAGATGATCTACTATTCCTGCAAATCCGAAGCGGTGCGCGAATTGCTGCGTATGCTGGAAGGCATTTTCGGCGACGGCGATCTTTCGCAGATGGCCTATCGGTTGCGTCGCGCCGGGGCTTGACCCGCAGCGCCAGTGGCTCATTACCTCGCTGACCATCCTCGGCGAGGTCCTGTATGAACATCATCCCGATCGACGATCCTGGAGATCCGCGCGTCGCCGCCTATCTCCACATTCGCGAGCGCGACCTCGTCGGTAGGCAGGGCCGCTTCGTCGCCGAAGGCAAGGTGGTGCTGGACCTCTTGCTGTCGACAGGGCGCTTCACTGCCGAGTCGGCTCTTATCCTCGAAAACCGGCTGGCGGGCCTGCAGGCGATCCTGCACAAGGCGCCTTCGGATTTCCCGGTCTATGTCGCGGCCGGCGAGGTCATGGACCGGATCGCCGGCTTCCACATGCATCGCGGCGTCCTGGCGATCGGCATGCGCGGCGATGCGGCGCCCGCCGAACTTCTGGTGCAAGACTTGCCTCGGCAAGCCTTGGCCGTCGTCCTGGTCGGCATCTCCAATCACGACAATATGGGGGCGATCTTCCGCAATGCCGCAGCCTTCGGCGCGGACGCGGTGCTGCTGGACCGGACCTGCTGCGATCCGCTTTACCGCAAGGCGATCCGCGTTTCCGTCGGCGCGGCGCTGAAGGTTCCCTTCGCGTCCTTCAACGATACCGCAGCCTTCACCGCGACGCTCGACCGGCTTGGCTTCAGCCAATTCGCGCTCTCGCCGCGTGGCGCAACCGACATCCGCGATGCGGAGCGGCCATCGAGGCTGGCGCTCTATCTCGGCACTGAAGGCGAAGGCCTGCCACAAGAGCTGCTTGCCAGACTGCACACGGTAAGGATCGCCATGGCGGAAGACTTCGACAGCCTGAACGTCGCGGCAGCTTCGGCCGTCGCCTTACATCACTTTTCAAACCGGTAGCAGTCCGCGGAACGATCCGAGGGCGCCCCGCGATCGTCTCTTCAGTTGGACGAGCCGGACTTCTGCAACGCCCTCACGCGGTCGGCAAGGCTGATGCCGCGCCCATTCTGCTGCCCGTCACTCGCCAGGGCCTTGGCGATAGGGGAATCCGGCCCTTCGAGCTTCATCGTCAGATTGACGACCTCGGCCGCCAGCTCGTTCATCTGTTCGCGAAGGCCGGCGCCGGAGCGTGCGTCGCCCGCCGATTCCGGCACTGCCGTCCCCGAGTCGGCGAGATCGCTTTTCAGCCGCTTGTTCTCACGCGCCAGCGCCGTCAGCCTTGCCTCCAGCCGTTCCCGGTCGGCCTCGAGCTTGGCGATCGCGTTGTCGACATCGTCGCTTTTCGCATCCGGCCCGGCGGTCAGCCGCGCGACGCCGTTTGCCACGGCGATCTCCTTCGAACGTTCGCGCATTCGAGCAAGGTCCTTCTCGCGCCGGTCGAGCTTCTCCTCACGGTCGGCGAGCGTGGCGAGCAGTCGCTCCACCTTCTTCTCGAGCTCGGCCGTTTTCTTCTTCTCGGCCTTCAACGCTTCGCGCGCAGCCTTGCTTTCCGATGCGATTTCCTGGCTGTGGCGGTCCGCCTCCTTGCGCTGGCTCTTGAGCAACGCGATGTCGCTGGCGAGCTTTTCCAGCTCGGATTCGCGGGCAACCAGCTCGATCTGGCGGTTCGAGGACGAGAAACTGGCGTCATCATACATCTGCTCGAGCTTCTGCAGCTCCAGCGCGCGCTTCTCCAACGCCCGCTCGGCCTGCGCAAGCTTTTCCGACAGGCGGTGCAAATCTTCCTCGCGCTGCTTGAGCTCCGCATTTTTGGCCTGCAAATCGGAGAGCGCCTGGTTCTTGTCCTTCTTTTCGACCGCGAGCCCCTTCAGGGCCTCGTGCCCGCGAGCGATCTCCACCAGCTGCTCGGCCACCTTCTCCTGCAGGTTCTTGACGGTTATCTCCAGCCGGCGCGTCGTCATTGCATATTCCGCCCGGACCCGGTCCTTGTCCGCCTGGATCTCGGCTTGCGTCAGCGGCAGCGACGCCTCCAGGCGTCTGCGCGTCAGCACGACGGCCCGCCGCCAGACCGCCGGCGCGATCAGCGACACCAGGAAAACGGCGCTCAGGAAACCGAGTGCGAAGAACAGAACCGACTGGACCAAGGCGAGCTATCCACTTTGCGGAGCGGCAATCGCTGGATTGTGCCACCTTGGCATGGCGGAAATTCAACGCCGCGGCAAGAGCTTGCCGCGGCGTGATCAGCACGGTCCGAGCGATTGTAACGGGCAGAACCCGATCAGAACGGGTTCCAGGTCGGCCTTTCGGTGAGCTTCAGATAGCCGAGATTGACCCCGAGGCGGGCGCCGACGCCGGTGCGGATCGGCACCAGCAGCACCCGATTGCTCTGCAGCACGTTGAAGCCGACGCCCGCAATCACATAGGCGGAGCCCGCAACGCCGCCGAAGCGGTTGTAGAGGCTGCTGATGTCGTCGAGGTTGTAAACCAGCATCATCACCCGGGAGCCCTCGCCGCCGAAATCCCAGCCGAGCGACGGCCCTTGCCAGAATACCTTATGGTCGCCGGCGTTCTTGGTGTAGAGCGTCCCCTCGCCATAGGTCAGGCCGCCGATGAGGGCCCCTGATCCCTCCTCGCCCAGCAGGTAGCCGTTCGGCAGGCCGTAGGACGCGAATATCTTCTCGACGACCGTGGCCAAGCCACCGGATGTCTCGCCGAAGAATTTATGACCGGAATCGATGATTTCCTGAGCGGTGTACTGTTGAGCCCGCGATGCCGCGGTCGAAAGGACCAAAGCCCCAGGAGTGTGATGGTCATGGTGAGGACACGGACGAATGTCCGGTCGTAGTATCGGGAAAACATGCTTCCAATCTCCGTCAGGGAGCACTTTCGCCGACGCCTCGCACCCTTGCGGCTCTTGGCGGCCGTTCAGGGTGGCTATCACGGGCAAACTATGCCGTAATCCTTTTTCAACCATTAAGCTCCGACACGAAGATGGCGGTTCGAAGGCTGAGCTTTGGCCCCGACCACCGGTTTTCCCCCCGTGAACGCACCATTTTCAGGCTCAGCAATTTGGATTTGTTGCTGCGCGCTCAGGCGCTGTGTATTCAGAAAGCCTTGGAAAGGCGCGTGATTCGTGTAGGCGGGCGCGAAAACGGTCGCTCGGCCATGAACAAGTGACTTGAAGCAGGGATTTCACCGATGGCCGAGCTCTTCACTCTTTCCGCGCCCGATCTCGCGGCGCTGCTTTGCAGCCGCGTCTGCCACGACATCATTTCGCCGGTCGGCGCGATCAACAATGGCCTGGAGCTGCTCGACGAAGGCGGCGCCGACGAAGACGCCATGAAGCTCATTCGCCAGAGCGCCAAAAACGCCTCGGCGCGGCTGCAGTTTGCCCGCATCGCCTTCGGCGCCGCAGGTTCCGCCGGCATGATGATCGACACCGGTGATGCCGAGGCCGTGGCCATCGCCTTCTTGAAGAACGAAAAACCGGAACTTGTGTGGAACGGCTCGCGCGCGCTGCTGCCCAAGAACAAGGTCAAGCTGCTGCTCAACCTCATTCTTGTCGCCCATGCGGCGATCCCCCGCGGCGGCAAGCTGGTGATCACGCTGGAAAATCTCGAAACCGAACCGCGCTTTTCGCTGTCGGCCAGTGGACCGATGCTGCGCGTGCCGCCGAAATTCCTCGAACTGCATTCCGGGCATAAGCCGGAGGAGCCGATCGACGCCCACTCGGTCCAGCCTTACTACACGCTGCTCCTGGCGCGCGAGGCCAACATGACGATCTCGATCCACGCGACCCCCGAAGAGATCGTGCTGACGGCTGCCTAAAGCATGTCTCCCAGAAGTGTGAGCGGTTCTGGGGACAACGAGATGCATCAAACAAAGACCTGAAGCGTCGCCTGAATCCGGCTCAGCGCGACGCGCGCTTTAAGAACTACAAGTATCTTTTATTGCTAATATTTGTATTGGCAATGCAGATCGAGCAATGCCGGCCGCGATCCATGTAACAGCGTCGTGGCCAAAAACCGCGCGATGCGCCTGTTTGGAAAAACTTTACCTAACGGCTTTTCAGCTTCTTTACCAGATTGGCCTATGGTGCTCATCGGTTACCCGGAGGCTGCCGGTTCGGCAGATGGCAAAGAGGATCCGGACATGAAGCGCTGCCTTTTCGTCGATGATTCGAGCGTCATCAGGAAGGTCGCTAAACGTATTCTTGGCGGCTCGGACATCATTGTTGTCGAGGCGTCGACCGGGGTCGAGGCTACCGAAATCTGCGCCGACGGCATGCCGGACGTCATTGTCATCGACGGCGGGCTGACCGACGTCCAGGCGGTGGACCTTATTCGCCGCATCCGCGCTATGGAAGCTCCCATCAAGCCCCAGATCCTGGTCTCGCTGGTCGAGGTCGATGTGGCCGCGATCATGCGCGCCAAGCGCGCCGGCGCTCAAGGTTATCTCCTGAAGCCCTTCAACCGCGCGCAACTGCTCGAAAGCTTCCGTTTCCTGAAGATCGCCGCCTGATTCGCAGGGAGCGGTGCAACAAAAAACCCGGCCTGAGCCGGGTTTTTGCTTCAAACCGTTTGGATCGCTTACGCGCTGACGCGGATGTCTTCCGGTTCGCGCAGCACATAGCCGCGGCCCCACACCGTCTCGATGTAGTTCTGGCCGCCGGACGCCGCGTCCAGCTTCTTGCGCAACTTGCAGATGAAGACGTCGATGATCTTCAGCTCCGGCTCGTCCATGCCGCCGTAGAGATGGTTGAGGAACATTTCCTTGGTGAGCGTGGTGCCCTTGCGCAGCGAGAGCAGCTCCAGCATCTGATATTCCTTGCCGGTCAGGTGCACGCGCTGACCGCCGACCTCGACCGTCTTGGCGTCGAGATTGACCACCAGATCGCCCGTGGTGATGACCGACTGGGCGTGGCCCTTGGAGCGGCGCACGATGGCGTGGATGCGCGCCACCAGTTCGTCCTTGTGGAAGGGCTTGGTCATATAATCGTCGGCGCCGAAGCCCAGGCCGCGCACTTTGTCCTCGATGCCGGCCATGCCGGACAGGATCAGGATCGGCGTCTTGACCTTGGAGAGGCGCAGCGTGCGCAGGACTTCGTATCCCGACATGTCGGGAAGATTGAGATCCAGAAGGATGATGTCGTAATCGTAGAGCTTGCCGAGGTCGACACCTTCTTCGCCGAGATCGGTCGTATAGACGTTGAAGCTCTCCGATTTCAGCATCAATTCGATGCTCTGTGCGGTTGCACTGTCATCTTCAATCAGCAGAACACGCATTTCATTCCCCTTTTCTGCTGCCGGGCCGTGTCACGACCCGTCCGGGACCCGGAGCAGTGATTGCCTGAACAGAAGGTGCCACCGACTGGTTAACAAATCCTAATTTCGTGTCATCCACGATACCAGATTTTTTAACCCCTTTCTACACCCACTTGAATCTAATAACGAATCACAGACGCAAACCGCTAATGCACCACATCAAAAAGTCAGCCTAAGTGACTCCAGAGACTCGCTGGCCCGGGCTTCCGCCGAGAGCCGGAATTTTTACCCGGCCTTAAGTCCTCGCCCGTATGATTAACAATGCCCGTAAACGAATGGTTACCGCCGGCGAAAATCTTTAGGGCTTTGTTTCCTATAGCCCAGGGAAAGCCGGGGGAAACGGGCGGGGCTTGGATCGTTCCGGGCGGACTGGACGGTATTGCAGGTGTGCGTTTGCGGAGTATCGAATCATGAAGTCACGTGAAAACCTCGTTCGGCTGAAGCAATTTCAGGTGAATGAGAAGCGGCGGCAGCTCTTGCAGCTGGACATGATGATCGCCGAGTTCGAACGCATGGCCGTCGAGCTGGAAGCGCAGATCATCGCCGAGGAGAAAAAAGCCGGCATCACCGACATCAACCATTTCGCCTATCCGACCTTCGCCAAAGCGGCCCGCCTTCGCCGCGACAACCTCAGGAATTCACAAAGCGACCTCGCCCAGCAGCGAAGCACCGCCGAATCATTACTCGGCGAAGCTGAAGCGGAGCTTTCCAAAGCGGAGATGCTGGAATCGCGCGACACCAAGATCCGCGACGCCGAAATAGGCGGCCGCAGCGCCATGATCGGCTGATCGCCGGCATATTGCAGCCATTGCGGCAGACATGTCGAGCCGGAGGCATGCCGCCGGCAGCTTCAGCACCGCCAGCCGGTCGAATCAGCCTCGCCGCCTGCTTCAGGACACGGCCATCTCGTCATGATCAGCCGATGCCCGCGCTCGGGCTTCCTTGATTTCCGGCGCATGTTCTTCGGCCCATGAGCGTATCTGGCTGAGCAGCCCCGCCAGGTTCTGGCCAAGCTCCGTGAGTTCATACTCTACACGTGGCGGAATGACGGGAAACACCTCGCGCCGCACGAGACCGTCGCGCTCCAGCACACGCAGCGTCTGGGTCAGCATCTTGGGCGTGATGCCTTCCATCTTGCGCGCCAGCTCGCCGTTGCGCAGCCTGCCGCGCCGCAGCGCGCAGACGGTAAGATAGACCCACTTGCTGGCAAGCATCTCAAGCACGGTGTGCGACGGGCAGGTGCGCCGGAATGCGTCGTAACCGAGCGGTGAAATGTCCTCACTATCCATAAGGTACCTATATATCAAAAAGGTGTATACTCGACAATCAGCTATTAGTATCCAAAAGATAGCGGCACATCCACTTGAACAGGAGGCGTTCATGCGTGCCGTTATCCAAACTTCCGTCGGCGGACCGGAGGTCCTTTTCGTCGCAGAGCAGCCAGACCCCGCGCCCAAGCCCGGCGAGGTGCTCGTGCGCGTCAAGGCGGCGGGCATCAACCCGGTCGACGGCGCCGTGCGCAGCGGTTCCTACCCACTGCTCGGCGAGCCGCCCTTCATTCTCGGCTGGGATATTTCAGGAACCGTCGCCGCGCTCGGCGCCGGCGTGACCGTCTTCAAGGTCGGCGATGAGGTGTTCGGCATGCCGCGCTTTCCCAAGCAGGCTGGAGCCTATGCCGAGCTTGCCGCGGCGCCGGCGGACGAGTTGGCCGCGAAGGCTGCGGCCATCGACCACGCGCATGCCGCGGCCTTGCCGCTCGCCGGCTTGACGGCCTGGCAGGGCCTCATCCGCCACGGCCACCTGCAGGCGGGCCAACGCGCGCTGATCCATGCCGGTGCCGGTGGCGTCGGCCATCTGGCGGTGCAGATCGCCAAGGCGCGCGGCGCCTATGTCATCGCCACGGCCAGCCCGGGCAAAACGGATTTCGTCCGCGCGCTCGGCGCCGACGAGGTGATCGATTACACCAAGGATGATTTCGCGGGGAAAGTCGGCAATGTCGATCTGGTTCTGGATCCGATCGGCGGCGACCATGCCGACCAATCGCTGGCAGTTCTGCGTGACGGCGGCGTTCTGGTCTCGCTGCTCAATGTTCACGATGCCACCAGGGCGAAGGCCGGCGCGCGCGGCATCCACGTCGAGCGCATGTCCGTGGTGCCCGACCGCGATGGCCTGGTCGAGCTTGCCAGGCTGGTGGATGCAAGCAAGCTCTCGCCCCATGTGGCGAAGGCCTTCCCGCTCGACCAGGCGGGAGCAGCTCATGCTTTTCTGGCCACGCGGCCGATCGGCAAGCTTGTGCTGACGGTCTGAGGTTTTACAAAAGCGAAACGGGCGCGGAACATCGCGCCCTTTTCGTTAATGTCTATCCAGCCTAGTGCCGGTATTGCTGGATACGCGTGGTGCGCAGCCCGGCAAGGCCGTATTCGTCGATCGATGCCTGCCAGGATAGAAATTCTTCGGTGGTGAGCTTGTAGCGCTGGCAGGCTTCCTCAAGGCTGAGCAGGCCGCCACGTACCGCTGCGACAACTTCCGCCTTGCGCCGGATAACCCAGCGCCGCGTGTTCGTCGGCGGCAGATCGGCGATGGTAAGAGGGCTGCCGTCGGGCCCAATAACATACTTGACTCTAGGTCTAACCAGATCGGTCATCGTACTCTCTACTAAAAACTCAAAGACCCAATCCCCGCCACAGTACCGCCACAGCTTTAAAAATTGCCTAAGCGAACCCTAATCACTAGGTAAGGATCGTGAACGCCCGGTTAGGATATCGTTTAGAATTTGAAACACCGGCCTCCAGGTCCTGAAATTGCCGGTAATTTCGTCCTGGGCCGCAAGCTGGCGCAGACGTGGCGCTTGACCTATATTCCGGCCATTGGCATTGAGCGCCGCACAGTGAAAGCACCATGAACAGCCTCGACCTCCCTCGCCGCCCAGAAGAAACCCGCGTCGTCGTCGCGATGTCGGGCGGTGTCGATTCGTCCGTGGTCGCGGGCATCCTGAAGCGCGAAGGATATGACGTCGTCGGCGTGACGCTGCAGCTCTACGATCACGGCGCCGCCACCCATCGCGCCGGTTCGTGCTGCGCCGGCCAGGACATAGACGACGCCCGCCGCGTCTCGGAGACACTCGGCATTCCGCACTACGTGCTCGACTATGAAGAGCGCTTCCGCAAGGCGGTCATCGATCCCTTTGCCGAGAGCTACGTCGCCGGCGAGACGCCGATCCCTTGCGTATCGTGCAACCAGACGGTCAAGTTCGCCGACCTCCTGGCCACCGCGCAGGATCTCGGCGCCGACGCCTTGGCCACCGGCCACTATATCCGTTCGCGCGCCAATGGCGCGCACCGCGCGCTCTACCGGCCGGTCGACGCCGACCGAGACCAGAGCTATTTCCTGTTCGCCACCACGCAGGCGCAGATTGATTATCTGCGATTTCCCCTTGGCGGTCTTTCCAAGCCGCAGGTCCGGGCCATTGCCGAGGAGATGGGGTTGACCGTCGCCGCCAAGCAGGACAGCCAGGACATCTGCTTCGTGCCGCAGGGCAAGTATTCCGACATCATCGCCAAGCTGAAGCCCGCGGCCGCCAACCCCGGCGACATCGTCCATATCGATGGCCGGGTGCTCGGCCGCCATGAAGGCATCCTGCGCTACACGATCGGTCAGCGCCGCGGCATCGGCATCGCCTCCGGCGAGCCGCTCTATGTCGTCCATCTGGATGCCGACCGGGCGCGCGTCATCGTCGGCCCGCGCGAGGCGCTGGAGACGCACAAGATCTATTTGCGCGCCATGAACTGGCTGGGCGACAACCCGCTGTCCGACGTTCCGGCCGGCGGGATCGAGCTCTTCGCAAAAGTCCGCTCGACCAGGCCGCCGCGTCCGGCCGTGCTGCATCATCGCGCCGGCGTGACCTCAGTCGAGCTGGCCGACGGCGAGTCCGGCATCGCGCCCGGGCAGGCCTGCGTGCTCTATTCCGACGATGGAAACGAGGCTCGGGTGTTCGGCGGCGGTTTCATCGAGCGTTCCGAGCGCGGAGCCGAGGCCGAGGCCATGCTGTCCAGGCTGGCCGCGAGGCCTGCGCAGATCCCAGCCGAGTAAGTTCTCAGTTATATCGTCGCTGCTTTCAGGACATCTCAGACCGACGAGCCCGTGTGTATGACTGTGCCGGCGGTCAGGATGCGCAGCACCCGGATCGCCTCCTCGCCGTCGGTGCGCGGTTCGGCGCGCGTCTGGATGCATTGCATGAAGTGGGCAAGCTCGCGCGTCAGCGGCATGCCCTCGCCGACCGGCACGTAGGAAGGCTCGTTGGCCGTGAACGCCCATTGGCCGCTGTCCTGCCAGACCGCGTGGCGGTAGACGGCAAGCTTGCGCTCCCATGGCTCGACGTCGTCGAACACCGCCATCGCCTTGGTGCCGACGACCGTCAGCCGCCGCTCGCGATAGGGATTGAGGCGCGAGGCGAAGAGATGGCTCCGCAGGCCGTTCGGAAAGCGCATATGCAGATGCGCGAAGTCGCTGAGATTGTCGAGCAGCGCCGCGCCCTCGCCCCTCACCTCGATCGGCTCGGTGCCGGTGATGGCGAGGATCATCGACAGGTCGTGCGGCGCAAGGTCCCAGAGCGCATCGTTCTCGGTGTGGAACTTGCCGAGGCCGAGCCGGTGCGAATGGATGTAGCGCACCTCGCCGAGCTCGCCATTGTCGATCAGCCCCTTCAGCGTCTCGAAGGCAGGATGGAAGCGCAACACATGGCCGACCATGAAGACACGGGCCTTGTCCTTGGCCGCCTGCACCGCGCGCTCCGCATCGGCGACGGTCAGCGCGATCGGCTTCTCCACGAGCACGTCCTTGCCGCTTTCGACGGCCCGAACGGCGGTGTCGGCATGAAATTGCGGCGGCAGCGCCATGACGATGGCGTCGATATCGTTTCTCTCGAACAGTCTGTCCGGCTCGATCGCCAGACAATCCTGCTCGCTGGCGAAACCCTCGGCCCGAGCGCGGTTGACGTCGGAAACGACGTGCAGCGCGCCAAGCGCCTTGAGGGTGCGGATATGGTTGCTGCCCCAGTATCCGCAACCGAGGACGGCGATGCGCGGCTTCATTCGTTCAAACTCTAGAATTTCATTGCCGAGACATAGCGACGTGCCCCGCCGAACTCAACCCCGGCGCAGCCCTGAGCGTCTGTCCGGCAAAGCTTTTCTGGGACGAGATTATACGGGCTGGATTATGCCGGCATGTCGGCATCATCCAAGCTTGACAGGCTCACCCTCCCAACCTTATATCCGCGCGACCTTGGCGAACGCCTCGCGACGCCCGTCCATTTAGGACGGTTTTCCGGGCCATTTGCCACCCTGGCGGGGTAGCTCAGTTGGTTAGAGCACGGGAATCATAATCCTGGGGTCGGGGGTTCAAGTCCCTCTCCCGCTACCATCTTCCCCCTACTCCTTGGACGCTGTGGGGAAGGCGCTGTTGCCCAAGAGTGCCGTCATCCGACCAGCGATTTCGACTTCAACGCGCCGGTTTTCGAGGATCTCGAAACACCGTAACGGTTTCGATCAGGCCACGCATTGCCCCTGCACATCCGGAATCGCCACGAAGCAATGCCCTTGGCACGCCCGGTCCGAAGTTGGTTCAGTTGCCCCTCGTAGCGGGCGAGCACCGCAGGGTGCAGCACGACCACTCCGTCGCAGCGGGTACCCGATCCAACTCTGCCAAAACGCTCTTGCGCTCTTCGTTCAGCGTTGTTGAGGTCCCCAGTACGGCTGGGTCGCCATAGCCCTTGGCAATAGCGTTGAAAAGCCGCTCGATCTCCTGAGACAAGTCCCCCTCTACGGCTCGTCCCTCTCATCGCGCAAATTAGACACGACGCGGCGATTCTGTGACCTGCAGGCGGTGTCGGGACAGTTGCGGACGAGCCTGTCCTTGCCGTAACCCTTGGCCCACATGCGACTACGGTCTATGCCGCCGGCGGCGAGGTAGCCCATCACTGCATCGGCGCGCTGCTGCGACAGCGCCGTTTCGTTTGCGCCGGGATCGTCGGCGAAACCCTGCAGCTTGAGCAGCCAGCGCGGATACTTTGCTAACCAGGCGATCTGGGTGTCGAGGGTGGTCTTGGCGACAGAATCGAGCGCGGCCGAACCTTTCGTGAAATAGGTGCGGCGGCCGACATTAAGGATAAAATCCTCCTCGCTGCCCGGCTGCACGTTCTGGAAGGCGGCAATCTCGGCGTTGGTGACGTCGGGCGTGGAAGGGGCCAGCGTGTTGCTGGTCGAGCAGGATGCGGTCAGCACCAGCAGGCTGGCGGCGAGCAGCCGGCGCGTGTTTTCAATCATGCGGTCCATGAGGCGCCATCATTCGACAGAGGTGGAAGCGGGCGCCTGGTCGGCGATGTGCGGCAGTACTTCCACCGCGGTGCCGATCGGGCACCGCTGGTAAAGGTCGATTATGTCTTCCGGGAACATGCGGATGCAGCCGCTGGAAGCGTCGGTGCCGATGCTCCATGGCTCCAGCGTACCGTGCAGGCGGTAGCCGATGTCGGCGCCGTCGCGGTACAGATAGAGCGCGCGTGGCCCGAGCGGATTGTTGGACGCGCCGCCTGCGATCATGTCCGGCAGTTCCGGCCTGCGCTTACGCATTTCGGGCGGCGGGACCCATTGCGGCCATAGCGCGCGGCGCTCGATCGTCGCGCGACCGTACCATTTGAAGCCTTCCTTGCCGACGCCGACGCCGTAGCGGATGGCGGTCTTGTTTTCCATGATGAGGTAGAGGAAGTGGTGGCGGGTATCGACCACGACGGTGCCGACCGGCTCGCTGCTGAAATACTTGACGATCTGGCGATGCCATCTCTTGTCTATCTTGGCGAAGTTGGTCTTTCGATAGACGAAATTGTTGTCGATGGAGGTGCCGGCGAAAAAGGATTTCGCGGTCGCGGCTTGAACAATATTGCCGGTTGCACCGACCGCGACCAGCGCCAGGCCGCCGATCACGACACCCCTGCGTGATAGAACCATCGGCAATCCCCCATGCCTTAAGCCTAGCAGACCATAGTTGAGAACTATTTCGCCTCAAAGTGGAAAATGCTGCAGTTTGCCGCAGTTGGTGGAGCACGACTGCCTCCAGTGGTGGCAGGCACCAGCTTCTCCAATGCCCGTGGTAATTGGCCTGGTTGTGCTGATGGGCGTGGTAACCAAGACCTCCATTCCCTTGGTGGAATTACGCGCTCCTGCTGCGGCGCCCGGGCCTTTCGGGTTTTGAGGCCCTGCTCGATGCAAGCCATAAGCGGGCGCGCTCCATCGTCCCAATGCATTTCCGGAGCCCAAGATCGACCTTAATTGAATTCACCTTGGCGGCGGCCTATACGTCGGCCGATGGAAACCATAGCCAGCGCCCAAAAGAACATCGTTCCGTTGTCCGGCAGCAAGCCTCATGCCCGGAAGGCTGCGCCGTTCCTGCCGATGAGCCGCGCCGAGATGGCGGCGCTCGGCTGGGATGAATGCGACATCGTGCTGGTCACGGGCGATGCCTATGTCGATCATCCGAGCTTCGGCATGGCGATCATCGGCCGTCTGCTCGAATCCCAGGATTTTCGGGTCGGCATCATCTCGCAGCCCGACTGGCAGTCGGCCGAGCCGTTCAAGGCGTTGGGCAGGCCGAGGCTGTTCTTCGGCGTTACCGGCGGCAACCTCGATTCCATGGTCAATCGCTATACGTCGGATCGCAAGCTGCGCCATGACGACGCCTATACGGCGGGCGGCGAGGGCGGCAAGCGGCCGGACCGCTGCACGATCGTCTATACGCAGCGCTGCCGCGAAGCCTACAAGGACGTGCCTATCGTGCTGGGCGGCATCGAAGCCTCGCTGCGCCGTATCGCCCACTATGATTATTGGTCCGACAAGGTGCGCCGCTCGATCCTGGCCGACGCCAAGGCCGACCTGTTGATCTACGGCAATGCCGAGCGCGCCGTCGTCGAGGTGGCGAACCGGCTTGCCGCCGGCGAAACGCCGCGCCAGCTCGATAGCATCAGGGGCGTCGCCCTGTTTCGCCGCGTGCCCGGGCATTTCACGGAACTCCATGCCGACGATCTCGATTCCGCCGACGAAGGCGCCAGCCGCAAGCCCGGCGATATCGTGATCCGGCTGCCGTCCTTCGAGCAGGTCGAGGGCAATCGCGATGCCTATGCCCGCGCCTCGCGCGTGCTGCACCGCGAGGCCAATCCCGGCAATGCCCGCCCGCTCGTCCAGCGCCATGGCGACCGCGACCTGTGGCTCAATCCGCCGCCCATCCCGCTAACCTCCGAGGAGATGGACGCCGTCTACGACCTGCCCTATGCGCGCGCGCCGCACCCGTCCTATTGCGATGCAAAAATCCCCGCCTGGGACATGATCAAGTTCTCGGTGACGGTGATGCGCGGCTGCTTCGGCGGCTGCACCTTCTGCTCGATCACCGAGCATGAAGGCCGCATCATCCAGAACCGCTCCGAGGGCTCGATCCTGCGCGAGATCGAGAAGATCCGCGACAAGACCCCGGGCTTCACCGGCGTGATCTCCGATATCGGCGGGCCGACCGCCAACATGTACCGGATGGCCTGCAAGGATCCCAAGATCGAGGCGGCCTGCCGCCTTCCGTCCTGCGTGTTTCCCGATATCTGCCCCAACCTCAACACCTCGCATGACGACCTGATCCGGCTTTATCGCAAGGTCCGCGAGGTCAACGGCGTTAAGAAGGTGATGGTCGCCTCCGGCGTGCGTTACGACCTCGCCGTCAAGAGCCCCGAATATGTCAAGGAACTGGTGGCCCACCACGTCGGCGGCTACCTCAAGATCGCGCCCGAGCACACCGAGCGCGGGCCGCTCGACAAGATGATGAAGCCCGGCATCGGCACTTATGACCGCTTCAAGGAGATGTTCGACGCAGCGCCAAGGAAGCCGGCAAGAAATACTACCTCATTCCGTATTTCATCGCCGCCCATCCCGGCACGACCGACGAGGACATGCTGCAGCTGGCGCTCTGGCTGAAGAAGAACCGCTACCGCGCCGACCAGGTGCAGACCTTCCTGCCTTCACCCATGGCGACCGCGACGGCCATGTACCATACCGGCGTCAACACGCTGAAGGGCGTGCGGCGCGGTGCGACCGACAAGGTCGAGACCGTTCGCGGCGGGCGGCAGCGCCGGCTGCACAAGGCATTCCTGCGCTATCATGACCCCGACAATTGGCCGCTGCTGCGCGATGCCTTGAAGGAGATGGGCCGCGCCGACCTTATCGGTCCCCGCCCCGACCAGCTCGTGCCCGCCCACCAGCCGCCCGGCACCGGCAAGGCCGCCGCCACCAAGCGCCCCGTGCGCCCGATCGGCAGAGGGCAGAGATTCACCACCAAGGGCGTGCCGTTTCCGAAGAAGTGAGCCGTAACGGTCCGTCAGCATAGCTGACCTGCCGGGTGGCGATCCGACCCACAAGCAGATCCGATTTCGCCGGCAGCTTGGCGCCCCAATGCAGTCGTTTGAGAACGACTCGGCGAATGACCGTTGTGGGGTTCAAGCGTCTAGTCGTAACGGCAGCGACACCAGCCGTCGAGGTTGGGCCGACATTAGTTCGGACAATCGCCAACCTCGCCTTCGACAGGAAGGAAGAAACGTCGCCGTTCGCTCGGTCGCGGCGAATTCGTAACCCTACTCGGCGGCCACCTCCGATGGCGCCTCGGCCGGCCCCGAGGGCTCCGCGTCGGCACGGGGCTTGCGCCGTGAAAACAGCGACCTGAGCGTGACGTAGAACACCGGCGTCAGGAACAGGCCGACGAACGTGACGCCGAGCATGCCGGAGAACACCGCGGTGCCGAGCGACTGGCGCATTTCTGCACCCGGGCCGGTTGCGATCATCAGCGGCACGACGCCGAGGATGAACGCGAAGGCGGTCATCAGGATAGGCCGCAGCCTGAGCCGGCAGGCTTCGACGGCAGCCTCAGCGACCGACAGGCCCCGTTCCTGCGCCTGCCGCGCGAATTCGACGATCAGGATCGCGTTCTTGGCGGCAAGCCCGATCAGCACGATGAGGCCGATCTGCACGAGGATGTTGTTGTCCAGCCCTCGCAAAGACACGCCGAGCAACGCCGCGAGCACGCCTAGCGGCACCACCAGCACAATGGCGAACGGCAGCACCCAGCTTTCATATTGCGCCGCCAGCGCCAGGAACACGAACAGCACCGACAGTCCGAAGATATAGACAGCGGCATTGCCGGTGTTGCGTTCCTGATAGGCGAGCTCGGTCCATTCATAGGAGGTGCCGGCCGGCAACGTCTTTGCCGTGATCCCCTCCATCAATGCCAGCGCGTCGCCCGTGGAAACGCCGGGCGCGGCGTTGCCCTGCAGCGGCACCGAGACATACATGTTGTAGCGCTGGACCAGCGCCGGGCCGGTGACGTCGCGGATCTCGATCAACGTGCCGAGCGGAACCAGCGCGCCGGTCGCCGAGCGCACCTTCAGTTTCAAGATGTCGGCGCGATCGAGGCGGAACGCCTGGTCGGCCTGCGCCCGCACCTGGTAGACGCGCCCGAAAGCGTTGAAATCGTTGACATACGCAGTGCCCAGATTGATCGACAGCGTCTCGAAGATGTTGGGGATCGGCACGTTCAGGATGCGCGCCTTGTCGCGATCGATCGCCAGGAAGAATTGCGGGCTCGACGCGGAGAACGTGGTGAACACGCCCATCAGCCCCGGCGTCTTGTTGGCCTTGCCGGCGATTTCGTAGGCAAGCGCCAGGATTTGCCGCATGTCGGCGCTGTTGCGCTCCTGGATCTGCAGCTTGAAGCCGCCGGCATTGCCGACGCCGCGAATAGGCGGCGGCGGCAGTGCTATGATAAAGGCTTCCTTGATGCTTTGCAGGCTGCCGAACAGATTGCCGATGACCTTGGTCGCCGACTGGCCGGCTTTCAGTCGCTCGTCAAACGGCTTGAACCTGGCGAAGATCACGCCCTGGTTGCTGGCGTTGGTGAAGGTCGCGCCGGAGAAGCCGGCGAAGGCGACTGCGTAGTCGACGCCTGGGGTTTTCTGGATGATTTGCGACGCCTGCTGGATGACCGTATCGGTCCTCGACAGCGAGGCGCCGTCGGGCAACTGGACGACGACGATCGCATAGCCCTGGTCGAGCGACGGAATGAAACCGCGCGGCACCGTCTGTACCATGTAGACCGTGGCGTAGATCAGGGCCGCGAAAACGGCCAGCATGGCGGTGATCGCTATCCGCGAGCCGACCAGCACGCGAATGATGCTGGAATACCAATGGGCGACCCTGTCGAAGCCGCGATTGAAGCCGTCGGCGAGCGCCCGTCCGAACCGCGCCAGGAAAAAGCGCGGCGGCGCCGCCGCGGCATGGTGCGGCTTGAACAGCAGTGCGGCCAGCGCTGGCGAAAGCGTCAGCGAATTGAACGCCGAGATCGCCGTCGAGACCGCGATGGTAATCGCAAACTGCAGGTAGAACTGCCCGGAA
Organism: Mesorhizobium sp. M2A.F.Ca.ET.043.05.1.1; assembly: GCF_003952445.1. NCBI lineage: Bacteria > Pseudomonadati > Pseudomonadota > Alphaproteobacteria > Hyphomicrobiales > Phyllobacteriaceae > Mesorhizobium > Mesorhizobium sp. M2A.F.Ca.ET.043.05.1.1. The sequence continues at coordinate 204,923 of NZ_CP034446.1, read as the reverse complement.
ATGCCAGGGATGAAGGCTGTCGGCACGAACACGGCTATCAGCACCAGCGAGATCGCGATGATGGCCGTTCCGACTTCGTTCATTGTGAGGTGCGACGCCGGATTGGGCGCCAGCCCACTGGCAATATTGCGCTCGACGTTCTCGACCACGACGATCGCATCATCGACGACGATGCCGATCGCCAGAACGAGGCCGAACAGCGTCAGCATGTTGAGCGAGAAGCCGGCGGCGTAAAGCACAGCCAGCGTGCCGATCAGCGACACGGGGATCGCCACTATCGGCACGATCGCCATGCGCCACGACTGCAGGAAGACGATGATGACGATGATGACCAGCAGCATCGCCTCGAGGATCGTCTTGTAGACCTCCTGGATCGACTCGGCGACGAACTCGGTCGGATTGTAGACGATGTCGTAGCTCAACCCCTTCGGGAAGTCGCGGGAAAGCTCCTTCATCTTGTCCTGGATCTCCGCGGCCGCGGCGAGCGCATTGGTGCCCGGCCGCTGGAAGATAGCGAGCGCGACCGCCGGTTTGCCGTTGAGATAGGAGTTGGTGACGTAATCCTTGGCTCCGAGTTCGATGCGCGCCACGTCCTGCAGCGAGATCAGGCGCCCGCCGTCGGTCGATTTGACGATCACGTATCGGAAGTCGCGGGCGTCGTTGAAACGGCCTTGCGTGGTGACCGTGTACTGGAACGCCGTGCCGGTGCCGGTCGGCGGCGCGCCGATCGAGCCGCCCGACACTTGGACGTTCTGATCGCGCAGCGCCTGCACCACATCGCCCGAGGTCATCCCCAGGGCGGACAGTTTTTCCGGATCAAGCCAGATGCGCAGCGAATATTCGCGTTCGCCGAAGATGATGAGGTCGCCGACACCGTCTAACCTGAGCAGTATGTCGCGCACCCGCGAGCGGGCGTAGTTCGAGACGTAGAGCTGGTCGTAGGTATTGTCGGGCGACAACATGTGCACGACCATCATCAGGTCGGGCGAGCTCTTGGTGGTGGTGATGCCAAGGCGGCGGACCTCTTCGGGCAGGCGCGGCTCGGCGACCGACACGCGGTTCTGCACAAGCACCTGCGCCTTGTCGAGATCGGTGCCCAGCTTGAAGGTGATGGTCAGCGCCATCGATCCGTCGCCCGACGAATAGGATGACATGTAGAGCATGCCCTCGACGCCATTGATCTCCTGCTCGATCGGCGTTGCCACCGTCGCTGCGACCGTCTGGGCGTCGGCGCCCGGATACTGCGCGCGAACGACGATGGTCGGCGGCGCAATCTCGGGATATTGCGCGACCGGCAACTGGGTATAAGCAATCCCGCCGAGGATCAGCAGGACGATCGAAACGACCGATGCGAAGATTGGACGGTCGACGAAGAAATGCGCGAACCTCATTGCTGCAACCCGGCGGTTTCGACCTTGGGCGGCAACGTCACCATCTCGACCTTCACCTTGGTGCCGGGCCTTGCGTGCATCAGCCCGTTGACGATGATCGTCTCGGCGCCGGTCAGGCCCGAGCGGATCACCCGGTAGCCGTCGAGAAGCGGTCCGGTGCGCACGGGCTTCGCCGACACCATTCCGGACTCGTCCACCAGCAACACGATGCGACGATCCTGATCGGCGCCGATCGCCTCGTCAGGCACCAGCACGCCGCTATGCGGCAGCGACCCCGGCACGTTGATGCGCCCGAACATGCCTGGCTGGAGAACGCCGTCGGGGTTGGGAAACGTCGCACGAACCCGCATTGTGCCGGTCGCGTTGTCGATCCGGTTCTCGGCAAAGTCGAGCTTGCCCTTGAACACCGCCTCCGCGCGGTCGGCGACCTGAACCTGCACATCGAGCCCGCCGGCGCCTTCCTGCATGCTGCCGCCACGCGCCTTCGCGTCGCGGGCGTAGCTGAAATACAGCCGCTCATCGACGTCGAAATAGAAGTCGATCGGGTCGCGCGTGACGATGGTCGTCAGCAAGGTGGAATCCGGCTGCACGAGGTTGCCGACCGACACCAGCCGGCGGTCGATGCGGCCGGACAACGGCGCCTTGATCTCGGTGAATTCCATGTTCAGGCTGGCCGTTGTCAGCGCAGCCGTCGCGCCCTGCATCTGCGCCTGCGCCGCAAGGTATTCCCGTCGGCGGTCGTCGACCGTGGCGGGCGAGATGTTGCCGGTCTTGGCAAGTTCGTTGGCGCGATCCAGCTGCATCTTGGTGAATTCGAGCAGGCTCTTGGCGACATCCACTTGCGATTTGGCGGCATCATAAGCAGCCTGGTACGGACGCTGGTCGATGGTGAAGAGCAGGTCGCCCTTGTTGACCAGTGCGCCGTCCTGGAAGCTGACCTTGTCCAGATAGCCGCTGACGCGCGAACGGATGGCAACCTGGTCGACGGCTTCGAAACGCCCGACGAACTCGTCGTCCTCGATGATGTCACGCACCACCGGCTTGGCCGCCGTCACCACGGGCAGCTGCTGGTCCTGCGCAAACGCAGTGCTGCTGAAAGCCATGCCGAGCAGGAATGCCGCCGACGCGGTGGCGCAGGCAAGCCAGCCGGCCGATCGACGGGGTCGCCCGCCCACGTCGCAACGCAATTGCCCATTGCCTGTGGTGTCCATTTGCGTCCCCCCTCGCTGGACCCGGAGGTCGGTTGATCCGCTTTTACGCTCAGCCTTTTTCGTCGAGACCCGAGCACGTCAATGTTGTGCACGGCACATGATCATTTTCCATATGGGCTGAAATGTCCATCCTGTGGCTGCCTCGCCACCGGGCTAGGCCTAGTCGCAATCTAAAGAAATCAGGATTCGTTTGACACACACCGTCAAGCCAAACTCGCCACGCTCGTCACCCGCCTTCAGCCACACACCACCTGATGACCGATTGGTAGGAGCGTATCACGGCTGAAAGCGTCAAGAGGCAGGTGCTGGCGCAAGGCGGCCGACGCGGCGCCGCAGTTGTTTTCCGGCAACGGCAAGCGACGTCGTTGCCGCCAAGATGGGGGCGCCAGCGGAATGGCACCTTTCTCGCTAGGTCGTCCCAGAACCGGACCGTCCGCTTCCGGCCCCCTTCGGGTCATTCAAGAAATGGATCGCGAATGGATATCGGCGGCCCGACTGGGAGCGCGACTTCCCGCTGCATGACGGCGGCAAAGAAGCCGTCGGTGTCGTTGCGCGCGGGCGTCAGCGACAGGTAGTCGGAATGGGCCGAATTCGTCAGCCGCGGCGCGGCCACATTAAGCGGCACCACACGAAAGGCGGGATGCGCCGCCAGGAAAGCGGCCACCTGGTCCTCATTCTCCTCGGGCAGCATCGAGCATGTCGCGTAGACCAGCCGTCCGCCGGGTTTCACCAGGCGCGCCGCGCTTGCCAGGATCCGGGCCTGCAGCGACACGAGCTTGTCCAGACCCTGTTCCTCCTGCGCGCGCCAGCGCGCATCGGGGTTGCGTCGCCACGTGCCGGTGCCACTGCATGGCGCATCGACCAGCACGCGATCGAAACCACCCTTGTGGCGCTTGATCCACCGATCCGTTTCGCCGGCCAGGAGCCGCGTCTCGATATTGTGCAATCCTGCTTGCCGAAAACGCTCGGCGCCGCGCTTCAAACGGCCTTCCATGACGTCGCAGGCGACGACATGGCCCTTGTTGTTCATCTGCGCGGCGATGGCCAGCGTCTTGCCGCCCGCTCCGGCGCAGAAATCGACCACGCGTTCGCCCGGCCGGGCATCGACCAGCATGGCGACAAGCTGGGAGCCCTCATCCTGGATCTCTACCTCGCCTTTCTTCAGCATCGGCAGGCCGGCCAGCGAGGGGCGCTCATGCACACGAATGCCGAAAGGAGCGATGGCCGACGGCTGCGCCCGCCAGCCGAGATCCTTCAGCGCGTTGAGCATGGCATCGCGCGTCGACTTGATCGGGTTGACGCGCAGATCAAGCGGCGGCGGCGTCAGAAGCGCGGACATCTCCTGGCCGAACGCTTCCCCGAAACGGCGCCGCAGGGGATCGGCCGCCCAGGACGGGCATTCAAGGCGCACCTCTTCCGGCATGCCGGGATGGTCGATCGTGCCTCCCTGCAATTTGACCAGCAGCGCGTGCTCACGGTCCGTCAGCATGGCAGGCGCGAATTTCGCGCCATTGAACAGGCGCTTGATCTGATCGGGGTCTCGCTTTCCTTCAGCGTGAGCCATGCGAGCAGGCGGTTGCGGGGCCTATCCTCGCGCCCATGTCTCGCCAGCCACCAGCCAAGCCGTGCATGGTGCCGCAGAAGCGCATAAAGCAACTCCAAAATCTGGCCACGGTCCCTGTCGCCGATATAGCGCCGGGCCCGAAACCAGGCCGAGACGACAGCATCGGCCGGACGCGCGACGCTATCGACTTCATGCATAAGTTCGATTGTGGCTTGCAGGCGGGGGCAGGGATCACGGAGACGGCCAGGCTGAAAAACGCTTATATAGGCGACCGAGATGCTCCTGGCCATTTCTTCGGGCGTGGCGAGGCTGTCAGCCGGGGCTTTTCAGCAGCATCTTTTCGGCGAAGGCCTCGACCTCGCCTGCACGCGGTTCCTTGCCAGTGTGCGTGAGCAAATAGGCCGGGGTCAGGAACAGACGGTTGCTGACCGGCTCGACGATCTCAAGCGAGTAATAGCCGATCTGCGTGAAATAGAGCACGCGCGCCCGCACGAAGGCTTCCGTGTCCGCATAACCGTGCCGCGAGAACATGGCGCGGATCGCATCGACGCGCTTGTCGTCTTCCTCGTTGACGACCCGGTGCACTTCGGGGGATTGGCGCGACCAGGCGCGCACGGCGAAATCCAGCCGCGGATTGAACAGCTTCTCGTCCAGCCAGCACTCGAAGATATTGAGCACGGCCTGCGTGATCGACGCGGCCGGCCGGCCGGCCTGTTCGACGATGAAGCGCGTGTTGTTGTTGCGCCAATGGTCCAGCAGCTGGTCCAGCAGGTCCTGGCGGCTCTTGAAATACCAGTAAAAACTGGAGCGGGAGACGTTCAGCTTCTGCCCGAGCGCCAGCACGCGCACCGCCTCCACACCGTCGGAGATCAGCGTCTCAAGCGCGAGGTTCATCCAGTCCTCGCGCGTCACCTTGGTGTTGCCGGTCAGACCGGACCGCCGCACGACTTCATCAGCATTGGAATCGGAGAGCATCGCGGACGGGCCAAGATTGAACGCCGGCTAGATAGACCCGAAACCATTCCCGCTACAACACTTGCGCCTGTTCGAGCCATTCCCACAGATACGGAGCAAGGCCCCGGTCGACGTGGAGACGCGCCCGCTCAGGGTTGCCGAACCGGTAGAACAGAACGCCTATGCCGGCAAAGAGGATCGAAGCCGAGCGGCTTGCCGCTCCCGGATCGAGCGCCGTTCCCCTGGCGATCAGGCGGTCCAGGTCGGGCCCCTCGATCTCGAACACATGCAGTCCCGCATCCATGACCGTGACCGCGAAACCGGCCGTGTGCCAACCGGCCGCGATGGGGAACGGCTGTTCGCCGACCGCAAGAAGCCGGTCGCGCGCGATCCGCACCTTATATTTGTCGCCACTGGCAACCGCTCCGGCGCCGACGCCTTCGCCGGCAAGCCCGGAGGCCTTCGACCAGGCTGCGAGGTCGCCGCTGACCAGAAGCTGGTTCAGTCCGCCTACCGTCCTCACGATGACGCCATCTTTGCTCAGCGTCGCCTTGGCGAAATCGGGCGCCGCCGGCCATTTTTCGGCAAGGTTACGCATGGAGCCGCCTCCCCTCCGGATCGAAGGCGCAAGGCGCGACGATCGTCGCCTGCCGCACGACACCCAGATGTTGAACGTCGATGGTTTCGCCGTGCCGCGTCGCGCCGCCTTCGATGAGGGCGAGCGCAACCGGGCGTCCCAGGGTCGGACTCTGATAGCTGGAGGTGACGAAGCCGATGCTTCTGCGGCGGCCGTCGCGCTTCTCCACGCCATGCGCGCCGGTCGCCAGCGGCGCCTCGCCTTCGCGCAGCGCAAGGCCGACGAGCTGGTTGCGGCCCGCGTCGTTTGCCGCTTCGGTGAAAAGCGAGCGCCGGCCGACGAACTCGCTGGCGCGCTTGGTCCGCGGCCCGGCGACGCCGAGATCATGCGGCATGGTGGTGCCGTCGGTGTCCTTGCCGATGACGATATAGCCCTTCTCGGCGCGCAGGATCATCAGCGATTCGAGCCCGAGCAGCACGGCGTCGAAGGCGCGGCCCTCCTGCTGCATCCTTGCCCAGAGCGCCTCCGCCCGGTCGGCGCGGATGGAGATCTCGTAGCTGCGGTCGCCGGTGAAGGAGACCCTGGCGATGCGCACCTCGTCGCCGGCAAAGCGGCCGGCGGCAACGGCCATGTGCGGCAGGCTGGCATCGTCCAATGCTGCGCCCAGATCGAGCGCTTCCACGAGCTGACGCGCATTGGGACCCGAAACGGTCAAGGTGGCGTATTGCGCGGTGGCATTGTGGATATAGACCGCATCGCGGCCGAAGCGGTCCTGCCGCCATTCCTCGAGGCGCGCATGGACCGCGGCGACATGCGACGACGAGCAGGAGACGATGAAGCGATGCTCGTCCAGGCGGACCAACACGCCGTCATCGAAGACGACACCGTTCTCCGAAAGCATGAAGCCGTAGCGGCAGTGACCCGGCTTCAGGGTTGACATGGTGTTGTAATAGATGAAGTCGACAAACTCGGCTGCGCGCGGACCGATCACCTCGATCTTTCCGAGCGTCGAGCCGTCGAAAAGCGCCACGGATTGCCGGGCCTGCTGCGCCTCCTCCTGGATCGAGGCGCTGGCTTCGCCGCCGCCATAATAGGCAGGCCTTAGCCAACCGCCATATTCCTGGAACACGCCGCCGGCGGCGCGATGATTTGCCTCCAGCGGCAGGCGACGGACCGGAGCGTGCATGCTGCCCCGGCGCGACCCGGCTAAGCTGGCGAACGGAACAGGCGTGAAGGGCGGCCGGTAGGTCGTGGTGCCGACTTCCGCGATGCCGCGCCCGGTGATGTCCGCCAGCAACGCCAGGCCGTTGAGGTTCGAGGTCTTGCCCTGGTCGGTCGCCATGCCGAGCGTGGTGTAGCGCTTCAGGTGTTCGACCGAGACGAAGTTCTCCCGCGCCGCGAGCTCGACATCCTTGGCGGTGACGTCGCTCTGGTAGTCGATCCAGACCCGCCCCTTGGCCTTGGGCTTTGGCCAGAGGCTGACGACGCCGAGTGTTGCCTCCACTCCCGTGCCGCGAGGTACGGGCGACGACGAGCCGAAGTTGCCGGAAGCCGCGGCGCCGCTGGCCAAGGCATCCGAAAGCGAGACCGTGCCGGCCACCGCGCCGGCGACGCCGATCCCGTCGATGACTTCGCCGGGAATGAAGGCCGCCAGCTGGTCGCTCCAGGCGAGCTTGCCTTTCGCCTGCGAGAACAGGTGCACGGTGGGCGTCCAGCCGCCGGAGACGAGGACGCAATCGGCGGCGAGCGTCGTGCCGTCGTCCAGCAGGACGCCCTGGACGGCATTGCGCCCACGCGTCGCCGCGATCGTGCGCCCTGCCAGGACGCGAATACCGGTCTCCGCCTGTGCACCGCCCTCACGCCGGCAATCGACCACCGTCACCGAGGCGCCGGCCGCGGCCAACGCCAGGGCCGGCTCATAGGCGCTGTCATTGTTGGTCGCGACCACGATATCGCGGCCGACAAGCACGCCATGCCGGCGCAGATAGCTGAGCGCCGCATCGGCGGAGAGGATTCCCGGAAGGTCGTTGTTGGCGAACGGCACGGGCCGCTCGATCGCGCCCGTCGCCAGCACGATGCGGCGGGGCCGCACGCGCCACAGCGTGTCCGGCCTGCCGTCGGCGTGCCGCTGGTTGAGCGCCACCAGATTGTGGTCGTAAAGGCCGAAGGCGGTGGTGTCGCTGAGCACCAGCTGACCGCCGCCCTTCAGCCTGGCGACCGTCATCTCGACCCACGCCTTGCCCTCGACGCCGTCGACCTCGCCGGTGCGATGGCGCAGCGACCCGCCGGGATGCGTCCGGTCGTCGACCAGGACGACCGAGCGCCCGGCCGCCGCCGCGCTGGCCGCCGCGGCAAGACCGGCCGGCCCGGCGCCGACCACCAGGACGTCGCAATGATGGTTGACCTGGTCCGAGACCTGGCGTCGCTGCCAGTCCGGATCGACGACGCCAAGTCCGGCCATGGCGCGGATGCGCGGTTCGAACAGGTGCCAGTCCGGCCACATGAAGGTCTTGTAGTAGAAGGCGGCCGGCAGGAAGCGGGCGAAGCGGTCCAGAACCGCGTTGCGGTCGGTCTCGGCCGTCGGCGAAGCGTTGACGCTCCTGACCGTGATGCCGTCAGCGGCTTGCACGGTCGTCGCGCGCGCATTCGGCACCCGGCCGACCGGGCTCTCGACATCGACCAGCGCGTTGGGCTCCTCGAAGCCGGAGCCCCAGATGCCGCGCGGCCGATGGTATTTGAAGCTGCGGCCGATCACGGCCTGGCCGCTGGCGAGCAAGGCGGAGGCGATCGTGTCGCCGGAAAAACCCTCGACGCGCCTGCCGTCAAAGGTGAAGCTCAGCGGGCGGCTGCGGTCGATGTCGCTGCCGCCGGTGGCGAGACGGGAAGCGCTCATCTTCCGTGCTCCGCTTCGCCGAGCACGGAAGAACCCGACACCTTGTGATTGACGCTGTCGCGGCTCATGGCGAAGAACTCGCCGCATGTCATATGCACCCAGATCTCGCGGGTCGGTCCCTTCGGATTGTCGCGCATGTGGAGATAACCGGCCCAGCGCTCGGCGTTCACATCGGCGCCGTCGGGACGGAGATTGCCGGCCTCGCCGCCATAGTGGAATTCGCTTTCTTCGCGCGGCCCGCAGAACGGGCAGGGAAAGAGCTGCATCTTTTCTACACCTTCAATGCGCAATGCCGGAGCCGGCGGCCTCGTCGATCAGGCGGCCGCGGGCGAAGCGGTCGAGATCGAAGGGCCGGCTGATGTCGTGGTGCTGGCCGGTGGCAAGCAGATGGGCAAGCAGCGTGCCGCCGGCGGGGATCGCCTTGAAGCCGCCCGTGCCCCAGCCGCAGTTGAGGAACAGGCGGGGCAGCGGCGACTCGCCGATGATGGGCGAGGAATCCGGGACCACGTCGACGATGCCGGCCCACTGCCGCATCATCTTCAACTGGCCGAAGATCGGGAACATCTCGAGCATGCCGGCGATCACTCCTTCCAGCACCGGCAGGTTGCCGCGCTGGCCGTAGGAGGGGATGCGGTCGAGCGCGCCGCCGATCACCAGTTCACCCTTGTCCGACTGGCTGACATAGACGCCCGTGTCCGGCGAGATCACCACCGTGTCGATGATCGGCTTGACCGGCTCGGACACGCAGGCCTGCAGCGCGTAGGAATTGACGGGCAGCCGGAACCCCGCCTTCGCCGCCAGCACCGAAGAATGGCCGGCGACCGCCATGCCTGTGCGCTCGGCCCGGATCGCGCCGAGCGAGGTGACGACACCGCGGCAGCGCCCGTTCTCGATGATGAAGTCGGTGATCTCGCAATTCTGGATGATGTCGACACCGAGGCGGCTCGCGGCGCGCGCATAGCCCCAGGCGACGGCGTCATGACGGGCGGTGCCGCCGCTCGGCTGCCAGGTGCCGCCATAGACCGGGAAGCGGGCGTCGGGGCCGAAATTGTAGATCGGCACGACACGGCGCACGTCCTCGACCGAGAACAGTTCGCAATCGATGCCGTTGACCTGGATGGCGTTGACCGAACGAGCGGCGGTTTCCATTGCCGCTTCGCTGTGCGCGAGTGTGAGGATGCCGCGCGCGGAAAACATCACATTGTAGTTCAGGTCCGTCGAAAGCGTCTTGTAGAGGCTGTGCGCCAGCCCGTAGATCGCCGCGCTTTCAGGGTAGAAGTAGTTCGAGCGCACCACGGTGGTGTTGCGGCCGGTGTTGCCGCCGCCGATCCAGCCCTTTTCCAGCAGGGCCACGTTGGTGACCCCATGATTCTTTGCGAGATAATAGGCCGTCGCCAGGCCGTGCCCCCCGCCCCCGATGATGATGGCGTCATAGCGCGGTTTCGGATCGGGTGAGCGCCAGGCCTTTTCCCAACCAGTTTGACCGGCGAGGCCTTCCTTGAAGAGCGAAAGCGCCGAATAGTGTCTCGTCATGCGCTGAAGCCGCCGTCACCGGTCGGGCATGTCGCTTCATCGCAAAGGCTTGACCGCCCTGTCTGCAGCCCGAGCTTGTGCATCAATCGCCCCCTGGACACCCGCTTTGCCAAGCTCATGTCTAGCGCGAATGTACACCTGTGTCCATTCAAAGCGGCAACGATGTGGCCAAGCGACGTCCCCCGCTCCTCCGCCCTATTGTCCCTTGCGTTCCTGCAGGATGTTGCCGCCGTCCACGACGAGAACGGCGCCGCTGACATAGCTGGCTCCGTCCGACGCCAGGAACAGCACGGCGGCTGCGACTTCCTCGGGACTGCCGGCGCGCCCAAGCGGCGTGTTGCGGGCGGCGGCGAGTTCCTCCGGCGTCGATGCGCCGGTCGCGATCCAGCCCGGCGCCACGGCGTTGACGGTGACGCCGTTGCGGCCAACCTCCAGGGCCAGCGCATGCGTCAGCCCGATCATGCCGGCCTTGGCCGCGGAATAGGCGGCCTCGCCTTCATTGGATACGTAAGGTCCGGTCACCGAAGCCATGTTGATGACGCGCCCATGGCCGCGCTGCACCATGCCGGCCAGGAATCCGCGCGTGCTCAGGAACGCGGTTTTGAGGCTGACGTCGATGCCGCGGTCCCAATCGCGTTCGCTGAGATCGAGAAACCGCCGCTGCAACGCCGGCTGCGCGACCGTGCCCATCCCGGCATTGTTGACGAGGACGTCGATTTCGCCGGCCTGCGAGCACAAGCGCTCGACATCGCCCGAAACCGTCAGGTCGGCCACAACGGCGCTTACATCGAGCCCCTCCGCCCGCAGTTCCCCGGCCCGCTGCTCGACGCGCGCCGACGAAGCGGTGATGACGACCGAAAGGCCGGCCTCGCCCAGCGCCCGCGCGACCGCCACGCCGATGCCGTCGGCGGCGCCCGCGCCGGTCACCAGCGCCTTGCGGGATTTGCGGAACACGATCATTTCCTCTCCACGATTGGAATGCTGGCATGCTGGCGCGGCCAATCATACCCGCGATGAACCGCCCAGGCTTTCTTTCAATAGCCGGCGCTGACGCCAAAATCGATCGACAGCGCGGCCCCGGTGATCGGCGCCGCGCCCGGCTGGCAGAGATAGTGGATGAAGGATGCGATCTCTTCCACCTGAATGAACCTTGCCTTGTCCCCTTGCGGATAGTGCCCGAGAAGCCGGCGCTTGTAGCCGTCGGGATCGTCCCCGCCATAGGTCCTGGCCTGATATTCGATCATCGGCGTCGCCGTATCGCCGGGGCAGACGGCGTTGACCCTGATGCCTTGCGGGGCGAGTTCCAGCGCGAGAGCCTTGGTCAGCAGAACCAGCCCGCCCTTCGAGGCGCAATAGACGGCCGCCCCATTGTTGCCGACGAGCCCGGCGTCTGACGCAATGTTGACGATCACGCCTTGCGCCGCCGCCAGATGCGGGACAGCCGCCGAGATCAGGAAGAACGCTCCCTTGAGATTGACGTCCAGCACAAGGTCCCACTGATCTTCCTCGACCCCGCTCGCCGGCCCCTCGAGCCAGACGCCGGCGGCGTTGACCAGGATATCTATGCCGCCGCCCCAGTCCCTAGCCTTGGCCACCACGTCCCGGCAGGCAGCGACCGAGCGGATGTCGAGCGGCAAGCCCACCGCATCCGCTCCGGTCGCGACCATCTTGGCCACGGCTGCGTCGAGCTTGGGACCGGGAAGGTCGGCGAGCGCGATCCGCTCGCCGTCGGCCGCGAGGCGCAGTCCGGTCGCAAGCCCCATGCCCCCGGCGCCTCCGGCGATCAGAACCGTCCTGCCAGCCATTCGACAACCTCCACGCCACGCAGCGCCCGGCAAAGGCACACCAATGTCCCTAAATCACGTCATGGAGCCCTGTCGCATGGACCAGCCAGGCAAAACAATGACCTCAGTGGCTTCGCCGGCCCCCGATCATCCCAGCTCGAGCGTCGTGATGCCGAAAACTGTCGAGGGGGCATTGCCGGGTTTGCCGCTCTGGTACATGCGTGTCGTCGCAAAGCCCGGGACCATGCCGGCGGCCTGAAGCATGGCGGTGAATTGAACCTGGCCGGCCGGCACGTCGATATGCAATACCTCGTTGCCGATCCTGCCCGCGAGATCCGCCAGCAATGCCAGGGCAAGCTCCGTCCTGTCGGCAAACAGCGGCCCGACCTTGAAGCCTTCCCGGCATCGGCGGACCACGCCGTAGCCGGCAATGCCGGCCGATCCGCCACAGAACAGCGCAATCCGGGGCTGCCGCAGCCACTCCCGAAGGAAGGCTTCCCGCGGCGCCGGGAAACACTGGCGATCATAGGCGAGTATCCCAGCCATGTCGCCGGCCGTCACTGGCCGTGTGTCGCCACCCCCGGCAATCCGGCGGGGCGACCGATGTAGCGCACGGTCTCATAGGCGGGCACGAAGCCCATGCGCTGGTAATTGGCCCGCTGCTCGGCCACCCCGTCGAGACCGATGATGCGGTTGCCGAGGCGTGTCATGCCAGCATCCCAGACCGCCTTGCCATGGCCCTCGCCGCGCCGGTCGGGCCGGCAGATATAGAGGCCGATGAAGCCGAAGCCCGGGCCGTATGCGAGGGCCGAAATGCCGGCCACCATCTCTCCGTCGACGAAAGCGCCGATGAAACCGTCGGGATCGGCTGTCCGGAACGCCGCGGCATCGCCGATGCCCGGATTCCAGCCCTCTCCAGCCGCCCAGTCGACGAGCGCTTCCACTTCGCTGGCGGTCAGTGTCCGGATTGTTCTCGGCATCATTTCACCCGGGCGGCCTCGGCAAATGGCGTCAAGGCATCACGATAGGTAGCCGCTTCCTCGCTGCAAAGTCCACACGAGAACTCAGTTCACCTTGGATTACCGGCCGGCGCCGATCGCCTGCCGGCGCCCTGCTCAGCCGAGGCCGGGAGACAGATGGTGGACATCATTCCCATGGCTCGGCAGAACGCCGCCTATGCAACGCAGGGCTGCGGGCCGGACCATCATTGGGACGGGTTTCCCGAACCGATGCAACGAGTTAGCAACAAACGCGCTACTTGACCTTTCGTTGTTCCAATAGGCAACTGGACACAACCGGCGAACACTGGGAATCTTCATTTGCCGTTCTTCGAAAATCGCCTGGAGTGCCGCAGGAAATGCCGCTGAGCGCCGCAGAGATCGCCCGTCATCCGGCAGCGCTTCGCTGTATCCAGGAGCAGGCGCGCGCGCTCATCCACATATACGAAACAAGCCCGCGGCTGGCTGCCGTGTTCGCCACCCAGCAGCGCTGGCTGCTCGGTCACGCCGGTCTGGCCTTGCATTTCCGGCGCGATCCCAATGACCGCCGCACCGAAATGACGATGGCGCGGTTCATCGAGGTCGTACGCCGCTATTCGCTGGCCAGCCGCAACACGGCCGAGGCCTTTGTCAAGGAGATGCTTCGCTACAACATCGCCGAGTATATTTCGGCCAGCGGTGACGGCCGCGCCCACCCCATGCGGGTCACCGAAGGCACCATCGAAACCTTCACCGGCTGGATCCACGCACATCTGAGGACGCTCGACCGCATAGATGGCGGAAACCGGCTGACAACTTTCCTCGATCGACCCGGGATGCTGTCCAGGCTGCAGCCGCTCATCGCCGATGGATTGCTGGCCAGCCAGGGCGTGCGCGAGCCTGGGCGGACTTTCTCCTTGTTTATCTGGCTGAACAATGGCGGCATCGTCATGGACTGGCTGATGTCCGGTATCGATCCGGAGGACGCTCATCTCGACAGGATACCGACCAGCGTCATCTCGGTCAGCGAGTTCGCGCACTGGCTGAAGCTGTCACGCACCCACCTGGCGCGGAAACTCAACGATGCCGAGGCGCTTGGCAGCATCGGCTGGGTCGGCCAGCGTGGTCATTCCGTCATGTGGGTTTCACGCCAGTTCTTCGACGAATACATGGTCATGCAGACGTCCAAGCTCGCCGTCGTCGACCTGGCTTTCGACGACAGTTTGTCCCAGGGGTACGAGAGCTGACCGGCGCAACGACCGCTTCTCGGACCCAGCCGACAAATACCGCTGGTTGCGCTGGCAGGTGCCGGCCAAAACTGCTATCCGCATCCGCATATTGCGATATTTGGCGGAGTCTGGGGGGATGGCGCTGAACTTCGAAGACATTGTCGGTCATCCGGCCCTGAATGCAGCCGTCCAGGCACAGGCCCGGGCGATGCAGCAGGCCTATGAAGGAAACCCGCGCGCGTCCTCGGTCTTTGCCACCCAGCAGCGCTGGCTGATGGCGCATATCGGTCTTGCCCTGCATTTCCGCAGGGATCCCAGCGATTACCGGAAGGAACTGACGGCGGCGCGTTTTGTCGACGTCACCGTTCAACATGCAGTGGCAAGCCGAAACACAGCCCATGCCTTCATCAAGGAAATGCAGCACTATAATTTCATCGAAGTCGGTCCAATGGCCGACGACGGCCGCATTCGCCCCTTGCACCTGCCCGCCATAACCCTGGAGCCGTTGATCGGCTGGATTCATATGCATCTGAGCACGCTTGATGCTCTTGACGGCGGGAGCCGGCTGGAAACGTTCCAGGCACGGCCGCAAATGTTGGCGCGATTGCAGCCGCTAATCGCGGATGGGCTGATCTCCTCGGTGCCGGTGCGGGAGCCGCAACAGACTTTTTCGCTGTTCACGTGGCTCAACAATGGCGGCGTCGTCATGGACTGGCTGATCGCCGGCGTCGACCCGCAGAATGCCGGCCAGGAGCGCATCCCGACCGGCGTGCTGTCGATTGGCGACTTCTCCAGTTGGCTGAAGCTGTCGCGTACCCACCTTGCGCGCAAGCTGCGCGACGCCGAGGCGCTCGGCAGCGTCGGCTGGCTTGGGCGGCGCGGCCATTCCGTCATGTGGATTTCGAACGAATTCTACAGCGAGTACCTCACCGCGCAGGCGGTCAAGCTCGCCATCATCGACGCGGCTTTCGCCGCCTGTATGGAGCAGGCGACCGGCTAATCGTCAGCGTTCTATCCGGCCTTCAGGATAGCGGAAAAACGCGGGTCGAAGGCCCTGCTGATCGGTTCGGCGGCGGCGCCCACCGCGATCGCCCAGGGATCGGTGGTGCCCAGTTGCAGCCGCGGCAGGCGGCGGGCGGGCCGATCCGCGATCGACGGCAGAAGCGGATGCATGGCCTGGTGCAGAAGCCGGGCCAACGCCTCGGGCGCGGTGCTGGTGAGGATGACGGTTTGCGGATCGAAGATCGTTTCGATCAGATGCACGCTCCAGCGCAGGTCGGACGCGGCTCTTTCGACCCAGCTCATGACCCTTGCGTCCTGCGTGAGCGCCAGCGCGCCGAGCTTCTCGTAAAGCCCCCTCTCGGCGGGATCGAGGCCGAGATGCTGGTAGAGCGAGGCGAGCGAGGCGCGGTGCTCCAACGGCGTCGAGCCTGGACCGCCCGGCGACAGCAGCGCCCTGCCGATCTCGCCGGCATTGCCGTTGCCGCCATTGTAGAGCTCGCCATTGAGGATCAGCCCGGCGGCAATGCCGTAGCCGACATACAGGCAGACCGCGTGATCGACGCCATGCGCGGCGCCGACGATGCGCTCCGCCGTTGCACAGGCCGCCGCGTCATTCTGCAGCCCGACATCCAGTCCGGTGCCGGCGGCAAGCGTCTCGAGCAGCGGGAATTGCTGCCAGGCAGGCATCATCCATGTGTCGTCGGATTCCCTTAGGCCGAACGGCCCCGGCATGGCGACGCCAAGGCCGACCAGCCGCCGCTCGGACTGGGCGAACAAGGAAGCCAGCTCGCGCCTGACGCGGTCGACCAGGCCGAGGATGGTCTTGACGCCGGCTGATGGCTCGTCGAGCGGCAGACCTGCCTCGGCGCGCGCGATGACCTTGCCGACGAGGTCGACCACCACCACGCGCGTCAAATACCGGTCGATCTGCAGCCCGATGGCGAAGGCGCCCTCGGGCACCAGCCGGTAGGGTGTGAAGGGCTGCCCCCTACCCTTGCGCACTGCGTCCAGCGCGACAACCAGCCCATCGCGCTCGAGATCCTCGATGATGTTGGAAACCGCCTGCTTGGTAAGCTGCGTCGCCCGCGCCAGGTCGGCACGCGACAGCGCGCCGTTGAGCCGCAGCGCCTCGATCATGACGCGGCGGTTGTGCGCGCTGGTGCCTTCCTGGTTGGTGCCGCTCTTGGCGCGGATCGGGCTGATATCGTGCACCGTCTTTTCCCCTCTTGACTCGATTAAAGGATTGATCGACTAATTAAGTCAAGCGAATTGACTTAATAGGTGAAACCCGGGCGGCTCCACAAGAAGACGGCAAAGCCTCAAGCTCCCGCCGCGCGCCGTTCAGGACAGATCCGGTCACGCGATGCAATTCGAGAAAGCGGCGGCATAAGCTTCGCCGCCCACTTGCAGCTGTCGAAATGGGAGAAAGACAAATGCTGAAATCGATCGGTAAGACACTTCTGGGCGCGGTGTTCGTCGGTGGGCTGTTCGTCCCCCACGCCTTCGCCGATACCACCTTGAACGCCCTCTTCATGGCGCAGGCCGCCTATAGCGAGGCCGACGTGCGCTCGATGACGGAGGCCTTCACCAAGGCCAATCCCGACATCAAGGTGAACCTCGAATTCGTCCCCTATGAAGGCCTGCACGACAAGACCGTGCTCGCCCAAGGCTCGGGCGGCGGCTACGACGTGGTGCTGTTCGACGTGATCTGGCCGGCCGAATACGCGACCAACAAGGTGCTGGTCGACGTATCCTCGAAGATCACCGACGACATGAAGAAGGGCGTGCTGCCCGGTGCCTGGACCACCGTGCAATATGACGGCAAGTACTATGGCATGCCGTGGATCCTCGACACCAAATACCTGTTCTACAACAAGGAAATCCTGGAAAAGGCCGGCATCAAGGCACCGCCGAAGACCTGGGAAGAACTCGGCCAGCAGGCCAAGACCATCCAGGACAAGGGGCTGCTGAAGACGCCGATCGCCTGGAGCTGGTCACAGGCCGAAGCCGCGATCTGCGATTACACGACGCTGGTCAGCGCCTATGGCGGCGACTTCCTCAAGGACGGCAAGCCCGACTTCCAGAATGGCGGTGGCTTATCCGCGCTGAAATACATGGTCGACAGCTACAAATCGGGCCTCACCAATCCGAACTCGAAGGAATTCCTGGAAGAGGACGTCCGCAAGGTGTTCGAGAACGGCGATGCGGCCTTCGCGCTGAACTGGACCTACATGTACAACATGGCCAACGATCCGAAGGACTCCAAGGTCGCCGGCAAGGTCGGCGTCGTGCCGGCGCCCGGCGTCGCCGGCACCAGCGAGGTCTCGGCCGTCAACGGCTCGATGGGTCTTGGCATCACGGCGGTGTCGAAGCACCCGGACGAAGCCTGGAAATACATCGAGTTCATGACCTCGCAGGCGACGCAGAACCAGTATGCCAAGCTCTCGCTGCCGATCTGGGCTTCGTCCTATGACGACCCGGCCGTCACCAAAGGCCAGGAAGAGCTGATCGCCGCCGCCAAGCTGGGTCTCGCCACGATGTATCCGCGCCCGACCACGCCGAAATACCAGCAGCTGTCGACGGCCCTGCAGCAGGCGATCCAGGAATCGCTGCTTGGCCAGACGACGCCGGAAGACGCGCTCAAGACCGCCGCCGAAAACAGCGGCCTCTGATCTGGCATTCCTCGACGCGGGCGGCCTCATCCACGAGCGCCGCCCGTGCTATTTCGAGAGCAATTCCAGGAAAAGTGTGAGGCGGTTTTCCGTCCGGAATTGCGTTAAAACAAAGAGATAGGGCGGTTCGCCGTTTCCGTGAAACGGTGAACCGCTCTGACCGGATGAAGGGAAAGAGGCGCCTCTGATGTCAGGCACCTGGATGACGACTCGCGCGTGGCTGTTGATGCTGCCGCTGCTGGTGATCATGGTCGCCGTTATTGGCTGGCCATTGGTCGATACGGTCAGGCTTTCCTTCACCGACGCACAGTTGGTCGGCACCGCGGGCAATTACGTCGGCTTCGACAACTACACCAAGATGCTGACGAGCTCGAACTTCACCCGCACGCTCTCGACCACCACCTGGTTCGCGGTCGTCTCGGTCGCCGCCGAAATGGTGCTCGGCGTGCTGGCGGCCCTTCTGCTCAACCAGGAATTCCGTGGCCGCGCCGTGCTGCGCGGGCTGATGATCCTGCCCTGGGCGCTGCCCACCGTCGTCAACGCCACGCTCTGGCGGCTGATCTACAATCCGGAATATGGTGCGCTGAACGCGGCGCTGACGCAGCTCCACCTGATCGACGATTATCGCTCCTGGCTGGGCGAACCGGGCACGGCGCTTGCGGCGCTGATCGTCGCCGACTGCTGGAAGAATTTTCCGCTTGTTGCGCTGATTGCGCTCGCCGCCCTGCAGGCCGTGCCGCGCGACATCACCGCCGCCGCGCTTGTCGACGGCGCCGGACCGTTCAACCGCTTCCGCTTCGTAATCCTGCCCTATCTCGCCGGCCCACTGATGGTGGCGCTGGTGCTGCGTACCATCGAGGCCTTCAAGGTCTTCGACATCATCTGGGTGATGACCCGCGGCGGTCCGGCCAACAGCACGCGCTCGCTGTCGATCCTGGTCTATCAGGAGGCCTTTTCCTTCCAGCGTGCCGGCTCGGGCGCCTCGCTGGCGCTGATCGTCACCTTGCTCGTCACGGTGCTCGCCGTTGCATATGCGACGCTGGTGAGGAAGACCGCGGGGAGCGCTACCTGATGGAACGCAAGAACCCGGTTTTCACCGCCTTCGTCTACGTTTGCGCCATCCTGCTCGCCGTCGTCATCCTGGCGCCGCTCGCCTGGCTCTTCGTCATGAGCATATCGCCGGCCGCAGACCTTGCCGCCAAGCCGCTGCGCTGGTGGCCGCAGGCGGCCGACTTCTCGCGCTACACGCAACTCCTGTCGACCGCCGAAAACAGCGCCGGCGCGGCTTTTACGTCGTCGTTGCGCAACAGCCTGGAAGTCGCCGGCATGGCGACGCTCGCCGCAGTCGTCCTTGCCGTGCCGGCCGGCTGGGCCGTCTCGCGCACGCCTTCGGTCGGCTGGTCGCTGTCGATGGTGATCGCCACCTATATGCTGCCGCCGGTGGCGCTCTCCGTGCCGCTCTATATGGGCCTGTCCTGGCTCGGCCTGCTCAACAACGTGTTCGGCCTGGCAGTGATCTATCTGACCATCCTCGCGCCCTTCACCACCTGGCTGATGAAATCGGGTTTCGATTCCATCCCGCGCGAGATCGAGGCCGCGGCGATGATCGACGGAGCGGGGCTGCTCCAGACCTGGCGCATCATCACCTTGCCGCTGGCGGCGCCCGTGGTGGCGACATCGGCGCTGTTTGCCGTGCTGCTCGCCTGGGACGAGTTCTTTTACGCCCTGCTCTTCACCTCCGATCAGCGGGCGAAGACGCTGACCGTCGCCATCGCCGATCTCGCCGGCGGCCGCGTCTCCGATTACGGACTGATCGCCACCGCCGGCGTGCTTGCGGCCTTGCCGCCCGTGCTGATCGGCCTCGTCATGCAGCGCGCGCTGATCTCGGGCCTCACCAGCGGCGGCGTGAAAGGATAATGATGACTGCTCAAAAACCACGTCCATCCGGCCTGCTTGCGATCGACCGCGAAATGGCGCGCCAGCATGAGGATGCGCTCGCCTCGTTCGAGAGCAATCGGGAGGCAGCCGCCAAGGTCGCCGCCTCCATCAGCAAGACCGGCAGGCTCGTCCTGCTCGGCATGGGCGCCTCGCATGCCGTCGCCCGCGCCGTCGAGCCGCTCTATCGCGCGCATGGCATCGATGCCATCGCGCTGCCGCTGTCGGAGCATCTTGGACAGCCGCTGCCGCTTGCCGGCAAGACGGTGATCGTGACCTCGCAGTCCGGCGAAAGCGCCGAGGTGCTGCGCTGGTTTGCCGAAGCGGTTCCGCAGGCTGACACCTTCGGGCTGACGCTGGAAGCCGGCTCGTTCCTTGGCCGTACGGTCCCTTGCCTCGTCGGCGCCGGCGGCACCGAGCTTGCCTTTGCCGCGACCCGCAGCCTGACCGTGACGTTCGCGCTGCATCTGGCGATCCTCGCGGCGCTTGGCGAAGACCCCGCCGCCGCGCTCGCGGCGCTCAAGGCGCCTGAAACGGTCGAGATCGATGCAGCCTTGGCGGCGCTGAGCAAGGTCGCGACCATCGTCACCTCCGGCCGCAAGCTGCAAGGCGTGGCTGAAGCGCTTGCGCTCGGCTTCACCGAACTGTCACGCCTGCCCTGCTTTTCCCTCGAGGGCGGCCAGCTTCGCCACGGGCCGATGGAAATGCTCGGGCCGAAGATCGGCGTCGTCCTTTTCCGTGGCAACGATCCGACCGCCGACCTCGTCACCGCGATGGCCCTGTCCGTCGTCGAGACCGGCGCGCCGCTGATCGTGTTCGACGCTTCGGGCAAGCCGCCGGTCGCAGGCGCCGTGACCCTCGCCTTCAAACCCGCCTTCGGACTGGCGGCGATCTTTGCCATGCTGCCGGTTGCGCAGCGCCTGATGATCGCCTTCGCCGATACCCGCGTCGAGAATGCCGGGACGCCTGTGCGCACCACCAAGATCACCAGGAGCGAATGATGCGGCCGCTCGCGGTGATCGGCAACGTCAATGTCGACCTGATCGTCGGCCCGGTCGTGCCGTGGCCGAAGGCCGGCACCGAGACCGTCGTCGATCATGACGATTTGCGCGTCGGCGGCCAGGCCGGCAACACCGCGCTTGCCTGGCAGGCGCTGGGCATCGACTTCGAGATCGCCGCCAATCTCGGCGACGACCAGTTCGGCCGCTGGCTGCGCGAGGCGTTCGGGCACCGCGCGCAGAAATGGCCGGTCCGTCCCGAAGGCACCACATTGTCGGTCGGCATGACCCATCCCGACGGCGAGCGCACCTTCTTCACCACGCGCGGTCACCTGCCCCGTTTCAGCCTGGACGATGTGCTTTCGGTGCTCGACGGCAACCGCCTCGCCGGCGGCTATGCGCTGCTCAGCGGTTCCTTTCTCACCGACGATCTTACGCGCGACTATGGCGCGCTCTTCGGCTGGGCCGAAGCGAACCGCATCGCCGTCGCGCTCGACACGGGATGGCCGATCGACGGCTGGACTGAAGCGAACTGCGCGGCGGCGCGCGGCTGGCTGTCGCGCTGCGAACTGGCGCTGTTCAACGAGGTCGAGACGACGACATTGGCCGGCCTCGCAAGTCCCGTAGCGGCCGCGCGCAAGATCCGCCAGGGCATGAAGGACGGGGCGATCGTCGTGGTCAAACGCGGACCGGACGGCGCGATCGCCATCGGCGCCGACGGCAACCTCATCGAAGTGCCGGCACCGCGCGT
This sequence comes from Mesorhizobium sp. M2A.F.Ca.ET.043.05.1.1, assembly GCF_003952445.1. Classification (NCBI taxonomy): domain Bacteria; kingdom Pseudomonadati; phylum Pseudomonadota; class Alphaproteobacteria; order Hyphomicrobiales; family Phyllobacteriaceae; genus Mesorhizobium; species Mesorhizobium sp. M2A.F.Ca.ET.043.05.1.1. Next base: position 183,452 of record NZ_CP034446.1, on the reverse strand, counting down.
CGCTGTCGTCGACACGATCGGGGCCGGCGACGTCTTCAACGCCGCCTTCTTGGCCGCCCTGGCACAGGGACGCTCCCTTGAAAAGTGCCTGTCCGCCGCCATCCGCGTGGCCTCGCGCGCCATCTCAACCTTGCCCCGCGACTATGGCGGGCCGACCCAATTCGAGGATGCCGTCCATGAGCGCGCTTGAGATCCGCGATGTCCACAAGAACTACGGCAGCGTCGAGACGCTGAAAGGCATCGACATCGCGCTCGAAAACGGCGAGTTCCTGGTGCTGCTCGGCTCCTCGGGCTGCGGCAAATCCACCTTGCTCAACATCATCGCCGGTCTTGCCGAGGCAACCAGCGGCGACGTGCGGATCGGCGGCCGTTCGGTGCTCGGCGTGCATCCGAAGAACCGCGATATCGCCATGGTGTTCCAATCCTACGCGCTTTATCCGAACCTGACGGTGAGCCGCAACATCGGCTTCGGCCTTGAGATGCGCAAGGTTCCCGCCACCGAGCGCGACAAGGCGGTGCGCGAGACCGCGAAGCTCCTGCAGATCGAGACCCTGCTCGACCGCAAGCCCGGCCAGCTCTCCGGCGGCCAGCGCCAGCGCGTCGCCATCGGCCGGGCGCTGGTGCGCAAGCCGCAGGTCTTCCTGTTCGACGAACCGCTCTCCAATCTCGACGCCAAGCTGCGCCTGGAAATGCGCACCGAGCTGAAGCGCCTGCATGAGATGCTCAAGACGACCGTCGTCTACGTCACCCATGACCAGATCGAGGCGATGACGCTGGCGACGCGGATCGCCGTCATGCGCGACGGCCGTATCGAACAACTGGGCACGCCGCAGGAGATCTACAACCAGCCGGCGACGCTCTATGTGGCCGGCTTCGTCGGCGCGCCTTCGATGAACATGCTGGAAGCGACAGTCGAGGACGGCAAGCTCGCCATCGTCGGCACGGATGCGCGTCTGGCGCTGCCGGCACGTTTCGTAGGTGCAGTCCGTAACGGCGCCCAGGTCATTGTCGGCGTGAGGCCCGAAGCGCTCCGCCTCGGGCTGGGCAGCGGCGCCGACTCGTCGCTGCCGGTCGAGATCGACGTCGTCGAACTGACCGGCCCAGAGCAGGTCACCACCGCCCGGGCTGGAACCCAACGGCTAACGGCGACCTTGCCGCCGCAGGCCCGCGTCATCAAGGGCCAGCCTTGCGCGTTTGTCTTCGACGCGGACGCGCTTCGCCTGTTCGATCCGGCAACCGGCAAGGCTTTGTGATGAGCGGTATCAGGCGCCGCGATTTCGCGGCGCCTGTATCTGTCATTAATCGATGTCGAACGAGACGCCCTGCGCGAGCGGCAGCGCCTTGGAAAAATTCACCGTGTTGGTGGCGCGACGCATATAGGCCTTCCAGGCGTCCGAGCCGCTCTCGCGGCCGCCGCCGGTCTCCTTCTCGCCGCCGAATGCCCCGCCGATCTCGGCGCCCGAGGTGCCGATATTGACGTTGGCGATGCCGCAGTCCGATCCGTCGACACCGAGGAAGCGCTCCGATTCCTGCAGGTCGCGGGTGAAGATTGACGACGACAGGCCGGCGCCCACCGCATTGTGCAATTCGAGCGCTTCGTCGAAATCGGAATATTTCATCACATAGAGGATCGGGGCGAAGGTCTCTTCCGTCACCGGCGAGACTTGGCTGGGCATCTCGACCAGCGCCGGATGCACGTAATAGGCGTCCGGATGACCGTTTTCGACGCGCGCGCCGCCCGTCACCTTGCCGCCATGCGCCTCAGCCTCCTTCAGCGCCTTCTGCATGTTGTCGAAGGCCGCTTTGTCGATCAGCGGACCGACCAGCGCCTTGCCTTCCAGCGGATTGCCGACCGAGACGCTCTGATAGGCCTTCTTCAGCCGCGGCAACAAAGCGTCATAGACGCTGTCATGCACGAAGAGGCGCCTCAGCGTCGTGCAGCGTTGCCCGGCGGTGCCCATGGCGCCGAAGGCGATCGCGCGCAGCGCCATGTCGAGATCGGCGGTGGGCGTCACGATGCCGGCATTGTTGCCGCCCAACTCCAGCACCGCGCGGGCAAAGCGCTTGGCGAGCCGAGGACCGACCTCGCGGCCCATGCGGGTCGAGCCGGTGGCCGAGACCAGCGGCACCTTCGGGTGGTCGACCAGCACCTCGCCGGCGACGCGGTCGCCGATCAGCACCTGCAGCAGCCCTGCCGGCGCATCGGCGCCGAAACGCCGTGCGGCGCGCTTGAAGATCGCCTCGCAGGCAAGCGCGGTCAGCGGCGTCTTTTCCGACGGCTTCCACACCACCGCATCGCCACAGACGAAGGCGAGCGCCGCATTCCACGACCACACCGCGACCGGGAAGTTGAAGGCCGAGATCACGCCGACCACGCCGAGTGGGTGCCAGGTCTCCATCATGCGGTGCCCAGGACGCTCGGTGGCGATGGTGAGGCCGTACAATTGCCGCGAAAGGCCGACGGCGAAATCGCAGATGTCGATCATCTCCTGGACTTCGCCGAGACCCTCGGACGGGATCTTGCCGACTTCGATCGACACCAGCCGGCCGAGCTCGTCCTTGTGCGCGCGCAGTTCTTCGCCCAGCAGCCGCACCAGCTCGCCGCGCTTCGGACCCGGCACCAGGCGCCAGGCCTGGAAAGCCTTGTGCGCGGCATCGATGGCTTTGCCGGCGTCCGCCGCCGAAATCTGCTTCAGCGCCGCGATCTGCTCGCCCGTCACCGGGCTGTGCACAATGAGGTCGCCGCCGGAAAGCGCCTCCTTGGCGACGCCGAGTTTCTCAAGAAGTGAAGCCGTTTCCTTCGCTAACGTCATTTTTGTCCCTTTCAGGTTCCACCTCGAAGGGTGGGAATGGAGCCATGCGCCATGTCCTTGACGTGCCGCCAGGCACGCCTGGGCGCTTTGATGGCGTGGCATTACTCGTTTCGGGGAAAAACCGCCACCCCGGCATGGTCCAAGGCCCGGCTGCGAAATTGGGCCAGAGGGTGAAGCCGGAGAATCAATGCGCTTTTTTGGCGGGAGTCCGCTCGGCGCTTTCCTTGATCAGCCGATCGATATGCATGCGGATATGCGCCGCCTCGGCTGCAGTATTGGCCAAGGCGATGGCGCGATCGAAGGCGACGCGCGCCTCTTCGTTGCGGCCAAGCTGCATCAGCAGCCCGCCTCTCAGGCCGAAGAAGTGGAAATAGCCCGACAACCGCTCCTCCAGCGGCTCGATCATGGCAAGCGCGGCTTCCGGGCCGCGTACCTTGCTGGCCGCGACGGCGCGGTTCAGCGTCACCACCGGCGAAGGCTGCATCTGCTCCAGCAAACCGTAGAGCAGGTCGATCTCGGTCCAGTCGGTATCCTCGGCCGTCGCCGCCCGCGCATGCAGCGCCGCGATCGCCGCCTGCACCTGGTAGGGGCCGGGCTTGCGGTGGCGCAGCGCCTTGTCGACCAGCGCCAGGCCCTCGTCGATCATCTTGCGGCTCCACAGCGAGCGGTCCTGATCCTCGAGCAGGACGATCTCGCCATGCTCATCGAACCGCGCCGGCGCCCGCGCGTGCTGCAGCAGAAGCAGCGCGGTCAGCCCCATGATTTCCGGCTCTGCCTGGAACAGCCTGAGCAGCAGGCGCGCAAGCCGGATCGCCTCTTCGCAAAGCGGCGCACGGGCCGGCGCTTCGCCGCCATTGCTCGAATAGCCTTCGTTGAAGATCAGATAGACCATCGCGGCGACCGCGGCGAGCCGCTCCGAGCGCTCGACCGCACCCGGCGTCTCGAACGGCACGCCGGCGTCCGCGATGCGCGCCTTGGCGCGGGTGATGCGCTGTTCCATGGCGCTCTCGCCGACCAGGAAGGCGCGCGCGATCTGCTTGACAGTGAGGCCGGAGACGATGCGCAGCGCCACCGCGATCTGCTGCGTCGCCGGCAGATCCGGATGGCAGCAGATGAACAGGAGCCGCAGGATGTCGTCGCGGTAATGCGCGCCGTCCAGCCGCTCGGCCATGTCGCCCTCGGCATCCTCCAGATCGGAGATCTGGTCCTCTTCCGGCATCGGCGCCTGCTTGGCGCGCTTGCGCACCGCGTCGATGCCGCTGTTGCGGCCGACGAAGATCAGCCAGGCGGCCGGATCGCGCGGCGGCCCGTTCTTCGGCCAGTTCTTCAGCGCCCTCAGGCACGCGTCCTGGAAAGCCTCTTCCGCGGCGTCGAGATCGCGGAAGTAGCGCAGCAGCGCGCCCATCGCCTGCGGACGGGCGTTGCTGATCGCCGTGCTTATCCAGGCAAGGTCCGTCATACCGCGACCTTTGTCGGATTGAAGACCGAAACCGGCCGGATCTCGTAGGAGCCGCCGCTCGGATTGACTTCGGAAAGCTCGCGGGCGAATTCGACCGCCTCGTCGAGGTCGCGGCATTCGAGCGTGTAGAAGCCGAGGAACTGTTCCTTGGTCTCTGCAAACGGGCCATCAAGCACGACCGCCTCGCCCTTGACCTTTCTGAGCGTCGTCGCGGCTGTCGTCGGCAAAAGGCGCGCCACGGGCCCGAGCCGGCCGGCCTTGGCGTATTTGTCCTGCACGTCGAGGATCTTCGCCATGACCTCGTCGTCCTGTTCCTTGCTCCAGGAGCAGACGACGTCTTCGGAGGCGTAGCAGAGGATGGCGTATAGCATGGCAGGTCCTTTCCGTGTCAAAGGACGCGACACTAGGACCCTTCCCGACACAAGGTCGATAAAAAAATTCGGCGGGCAATCACGGACTTGGCTGTCCCTCGCGCCTGACCGTCAGGCGCCATGCGCCTGCAGCCATCTGAGCACCAGCGTTTCTTCCTCGTCGAGGCCTTGTATCAGACGTTTGCGTTTGTTGGCCTCGGTCATTTCGTCAAGCAGGCGCCCCTCGGTCCATGCCTCGAACACCAGCGGATGGATGTAGCATTTGCGGCAGACGGCACGGGTATTGCCCAACCGCTCGGCGACCTTGTCGACGACGCTGTTGATCACCCGGTTTTGTTGCGTCTTGCTTTCCGGCAGCTCGGTCCCGGCAAACAGCGACGCGGCATGGATGGTGCCGCCCCAGGTGCGGAAATGCTTTGAGCTGAATTCGGCGCCGGAAGCCTCGCGGATGTACCGGTTGACGTCCTCCGAGCGCACCGGCCGCCGGTCGCCATCCTCACCCAGATACTGGAACAGCTTCTGCCCAGGCAGATCCTGCGCGCCGCGCACGACCTTGGCGATGCGGCGATCGACCAGCTTCAGCTTCCATTCCTTGCCCGACTTGCCCTTGAAGGCGAAGCGCAGGCTGGAGCCGTTGATCTCGACATGGCGGTCGCGCAGCGTGGTCAGCCCGAAACTCTTGTTGTCGCGCGCATAGGCCGCGTTGCCGATGCGGATCATGGTGTTGTCGAGCAGCCAGACCACCGAGGCGACGACCCGCTCCAGGGGCAGTCCCCGCCGGCGCAGATCGGCATCGATCTGGCGCCTCAGGGCGGGCAGGCTTTCCGCGAAGGCGACGAGGCTGGAATATTTGACGCCGTCGCGTTCCTCGGTCCATTGCGAATGGTAACGATACTGCTTGCGACCGCGCTGATCCCTGCCCGTCGCCTGGATATGGCCGTCCGGATCGGGCGAGATCCACACATCCGTCCAGGCCGGCGGAATGACGATCGCCTTGATGCGGGCAAGCGTCGTTTCGTCGACGGCTCTGCCATCGGGTCCTAGATAGGAGAATCCTGCGCCTTTCCTCAATCTGCGGATGCCGGGATCGGCATCGGTTACATAGTTGAGCGACGTGCTCCCGGCCAAGCTGGGATTGCCGTTCCTACGGGTTTCCTCGGCCCGCGCCGAACGGTCCGAGGACGCTTGTAAATGCTGTAACATGCCGGCTCCGCGAAATGACCCGTAGATAAAGCCGCGCGCCGGTGACTTGTTCCAGAAGGGCGTCAGCCCTGCCGGCTGACCGATACGTCCGCTATCCAACAGCCTTCCATCACCAACATGGGTCGGAGGTATTGCCGGCTGGCATGGGCTTGAGGATCCATTGCCGGCTGCCAGATAGTTGCGAGGCCCGGCCTCGACGCCATCAGGCGCGTTGCGGTTGGGCGACTGGCGCCGAGAACCGGCGCCGTAGAGTGACCTTCAATCGATAGCGCATGCAACGCCAGACGTTCGCGCCCGCCCGTGGCGCGGCCTCGGCCACGTTGAGGAATCTTGCCGCCTTGGCGAAATCGCCGCGCGCGTAATGAACGCGCGCGATTTTCAAGGCAACGAGGCCTTCCCTGACCTTCAAAGACCGCTCCGCGATGCCGCAGGACCGGAGCCGGCGCAGCGCCAGGCGCCATTCCAGAAAGCGCCCGGCAGATCTGACCGTGAAACGATCGTCGGAGCGCTCCGCAGACACGAAATAGATGAAGATCGGTTGTCTCACGACGGCAACCGATGCCTTGGCGATGACGCGCGCCCAAAACAGCGTGTCCTCGTCATAGGCAAGCCCGACCGGGAATCTCGTTTCGCCAATGACCCGCCGCGACACCAGCGCGCTGCCGACTGCAATCGACCGTATCCGCCCATCGAGATAGGCGCAGGCATTGGCAAGCCCGCTGGCTGTGTAGACACCCGGCATCTTGGTCGACCGCTCCTCGCCGTCGAGCCGCCGACGGAAGGCGCCGACCACCATATCGATCCCTGATCGTGCGCCGGCCTCGGCCAGCAACGCGCGCAGACCGCCTTCCAGATGAAGATCATCGGCGTCGATCATATAGATCCAGGGACAACGGGCCTGCTCCAGAGCCAGATTCCTGGAGCCGCCGGCGTCGCGGCAGCTCGATTTGATGACGCGCATCGGCAAGGCAAACCGCAACGCCGTCTCCGTGGCGACGGCAGCGGTGGCGTCGGAGGAACAATCGTCGACCACCAGCACTTCACCGATGACCTCCTTTTCCGAGACCAGCGAAGCGAGCGTCCGAGCAATTGTCTGAGCGGCATTGTGCGCCGCAATGATGATGCTGACCTCTTCCAAACCCTGTCGCCGCACACCACACCCACGCAGGCGCGCCCCCCGTCAATCCCATGCCCAGGATACCGACGGCCGGCGCAGTTGAGAAGCGTCTATCGGGCGATCGGGATTGCCGTCACACCTTTTCCATGGCAACCGGAATGACGTCGACCGCCTGCTCGCCGACCTGGCCGCCCGTCGTCTTCAGCACGCCGACGATCGGCGCCACATCGGAATAGTCGCGGCCATAGCCGACGGTGATATGGTCGTTGCTCGCCCGCATGCCGTTGGTCGGGTCGAATTCCTGCCAGCCGGCATCGCGGCCGCACCATACCTTGACCCAGGCATGCATGGCATCGGCGCCCTCGAGCCTCGGCTTTCCCTTGGGCGGGATCGTGCGCAGGAAGCCGCTGACATAGCCGGCGGGGATGCCCAGCCCGCGCAAACCGGCGATCATGATATGCGAAAAATCCTGGCAGACGCCGCGCTTCAGCGCGAAGGCGTCGCTCGCCCGCGTCTGCACCGTGGTCGCCTTGCCGTCATAGGCGAAATCGCGATGGATGCGATTGCACAGATCGGCCGCTGTGGCCACCGTCGAGCCGGCCAGGCTTTCCCGCGCATAGGCCGTGATCGCGGCATCGATGCCGACATGATCGCTGGCGGCGAGGAAATGATGCGGCGCGGATGGCGACAGGGAGCGGACCGAGCCGAGTTCCTCTTTGAGCTGCTGCAGATCCGGCGAGACGTCAAGACCAGGCTCCGGACGCGACACCGACACACGTGCGCTCATCTTGATGTCGAGGCCGTCGTGGACATCGCGAAAGGCGATCGCGGTGACGCTGTTGCCGAAGAAATCGGAAAAATCCGTGCGCTCAGATGGGTTTGGCACGAAAGACAGCGAGGCGACGACGACGCGCTGCACGCCCGCAATCGTCGGCGGCAGCACCCGCACCTGATGCCGGCTGCCACCGGCCGCGGCGTCATAGTCGTAGCTGAGGTGAAGCCTGATATCGTACAGCATGCTAACCAAAATAGGCTTTGGCGAGGCTGTTATAGAGATTGCCGATCTCGGTCGCGAGATCGTCAAGCACATCCGCCGTCATGTCCGATGGTTCCCTCACCGCGATTGCAGTGTTGAGCTGCAGGATTTCCTTAGCGGCAGTCGACATGTGCCCCTCGCCGCCGACCGAAGGCAGCATGCCGATCTCGGTCTTCAGCCGCTCGAGCTGGAACAGGACCGAGCGCGGATTGAGCGGGTCGAGCGCCAGCAGGTCGATGACCGTGCGCCGCCCGGCCTGCACCGGATATTGCCGGCGGTGGGTCATGACGCTGTCGCCGATCTCCAGCATCATGTCGAGCGCGCCCTCCGGCGCTCCTTTCCCGGTCAGCCGGCTGAGCGTGCGGGCAATCTGGATGCCGCGTTCCAGCCTGCGGCCGATCTCCAGGAAGCGCCAGCCGGTGAAGCGGTACATGTTCTCATGCAGCAGGCCGGAAAAGCCGGCGAGCTTGCGCAGCATGACCGTCATCGCCCGCGTCGCGTCGTCTCCGGGCGCTACCGTCTCCGCGAACTTGTGAACAGTCTTCGCCAGATCCTTAAGCGCCAGCCAGCCATCGGGCGAGAAGCGGTCGCGTATCTGCCCGGCGCTGTAGACCGCGCTGTCCAAGGTCCCGATCAACCCCGGCGGTATCGCCGTTCCGACGTCGATGCCGAACGGCTCAAGATAGTCCCTGATATCGGCCAGCAGCGGCATGTCCGGATCGGACGTCTCGGCAAGCCGCACGTGATAGGCGCGCAGCACGCGCAACGTGTCTTCCGAGCGCTCGATATAGCGTCCTAGCCAGGTCAGGTTCTCCGCCGCGCGGCTGGGGAGGCTGCCCGGCATGCTGCGGGTGAAGCTCTCATGTTCCTGCGGCAGCAGCGTCTCGCGCTCGACCGGCCTGTCGCTGACCACCCAGACATCCGCGGCCTGACCGCCGCGCTGCATGGCGATCGCCGTCGGGTCGAGCGAGAAGCCGACGCGGGCGAAGCCACCGGGCATCACCGTCCAGCCTTCCGGCGTGCGCGCCAGATAGACGCGCAGGCTGGCGGGCCGTGGTTCCAGCAAACCGCCGACAAACACCGGCGTGGTCGACAGCGTCACCGCTTCCTGGCCGACGAAACCGGCGCCATCCGCTTCGATCCGCGCGACAAGCTCGGCCCGCTCGCCGGCCGACAGGGATGATCCGAGCCGGGTCGCGCCGTCGTCCTCGAAGGCGAGCCGGGTAGACAGCGCCGGACCGACCACCATGCGGTCGATATTGGCCAGCACATGGGCGCGCTCGCTCTCCTGCCCGCACCACCAGGTGGCGATGTTCGGCAGCTTGAGCTCGTCAGCCTGCAGTTCCCGCGCGATCCTGGGCAGGAAGGACAGCAGCGCCCGCGTCTCCATCAGGCCCGAGCCCAGCGCATTGACGGCCGACACCGTGCCGCGCCGGATCGCCTCGACCAGCCCCGGCGTGCCGATCTGCGAGTCCGGCTTGAGTTCCAGCGGGTCGGCAAAAGCGGCATCGAGCCGCCGCCACAAGACGCCGATCGGCATAAGGCCGGAAACGGTGCGCACCATCAGCCTGCCGCCGGAGACGGTCAGGTCCTCGCCCTCGAGCAGCATGATGCCGAGATAGCGGGCGATATAGGCATGCTCGTAATAGGTTTCGTTGAGCGGCCCCGGCGTCAGGATGGCGACACGGCCGCTGGCATCCTTGGCCATGCCGTTCAGCGCGTCGCGGAAGCGGCGGAAGAAGCCGGCAAGGCGGTGCACATGCATCTCGCCATAGATGTCCGAAAGCGCCCGCGTCGTGGCGACACGGTTCTCCAGCGCGAAACCGGCGCCCGACGGCGCCTGGGTGCGGTCGCCCAGCACCCACCAGCGGCCGTCCGGGCCACGGCCGAGCTCGAAGGCGACCATGTGCAGGAAATGGCCGCTGGCCGGCCTCACGCCGGCGATGGGGCGCAGATATTCCGGGCTCGCCGCGATCAGCCCGGCCGGCAGGATGCCCCTCTCGATCAGCCGGTTCGGCCCGTATATGTCGGCCAGGATCGCCTCGAACAGGTCGGCGCGCTGGACGAGGCCGGCGCTGATCTCGGCCCATTCCTGCTCGTCGATCAGCAGCGGAACATAGGCGAGCGGCCATTCCCGCTCATTGGCGCCTGCCTTGTCATAGACGCGGTAATAGACGCCTGCATCGCGCAGATACTGGTCGGCCCGGGCAAAACGCTGCCCAAGCCGCTCCGCCCCCAAACCGTCGAGTGCGTCGATGAAGGAACGCCAGGCCGGACGCGGGCTGCCCGACGCGTCGACCATCTCGTCGACGACGCCTTCGATCGGCCGGTAGCGTTCCAGCAGGCTCTGCGCCCGCGGCCTGCCGCCCGCCCGTTTCTGATTCCCCTTGGCCATTGTCGATCAGAGTCTCGCCGGCCGCCTGAGGTCAAGGGTCATCGGGAACTCTTCAGAGGCTTCTTCGTCGCGCAGCACATAGCCGCCCGGCGTATGGCCGCGTGGCTCGAAGCGGGTGAGGCGTCGGGCCTCGGCCTCGTTGCCGTTGACCGGGAAGGTGTCGTAGTTGCGGCCGCCCGGATGCGCGACGTGATAGACGCAGCCGCCGACCGAGCGGCCCGACCAGCGGTCGTAGATGTCGAAGACCAGCGGCGTGTTGACCGGCAGGGCCGGATGCAGGCCGGAGGCCGGCTGCCAGGCCTTGAAGCGCACGCCGGCCACCGCGACCTCTCTGGTGTCGGTAACCTTCATCGGCACGATGCGGCCGTTGCAGACGATGGCGTGACGCTCCGGATTGAGGCCTTCCGTCCGCACCTGCAGCCGCTCGACCGAGGAATCGACGAAGCGGACCGTGCCGCCGATCGCGCCCTGCTCGCCCATCACATGCCAGGGCTCCAGCGCCTGCCTGAGCTCCAGCTTGACGCCGGCATGCCGAACCTCGCCGCAGAAGGGGAAGCGGAATTCGAGCTGGGCGGCGAACCATTCGGGCGGAAGTCGAAGCCGTTGAGCTTCAGATCCTCCAGCACGTCGAGGAAATCCGCCCAGACATAATGCGGCAGCATGAAGCGGTCATGCAGCGACGTGCCCCAGCGCACGAAGCGGCCGTCGAGCGGGTTCTTCCAGGCGCGAGCGATGATCGCACGGACCAGCAATTGCTGCGCGAGCGACATGCGCGCATTGGGCGGCATCTCGAAACCGCGGAACTCAACCAGCCCCAGCCGGCCGGTCGGGCCGTCCGGCGAGAACAATTTGTCGATGCAGATTTCGGAGCGATGCGTGTTGCCGGTGACGTCGGTCAGGAGATTGCGGAACAGCCGGTCGACCAGCCACGGCAACGGTGCATTGCCCTTGTCCGGATGCGGCACCTGCGCCAGAGCGATCTCCAGCTCATAAAGTGAATCGTGCCGCGCCTCGTCGAAGCGCGGCGCCTGGCTGGTCGGACCGATGAACAGGCCGGAAAACAGGTAGGACAGCGACGGATGCCGCTGCCATTGCAGCACCAGGCTCTTCAACAGGTCGGGCCGGCGCAGGAACGGGCTGTCATTGGGCGTCGCGCCGCCGACCACGACATGGTTGCCGCCGCCGGTTCCGGTATGGCGGCCATCGATCATGAACTTGTCGGTGCCGAGCCGCGACTGCCGTGCTTCCTCGTAGATCGCCGTGGTGGTGGCCACGCATTCCTGCCAGTTGCCGGCCGGGTGGATGTTCACCTCGATGACGCCGGGATCCGGCGCCACGCGGATGACGTTGAGGCGCGGATCGTGCGGCGGGGCGTAGCCTTCGATATGGACCGGCAGGCCGATGGCCTTGGCCGCGTTCTCCGCCGCCGCCACCAGTTCGAGATAGTCCTCCAACGCCTCGACCGGCGGCATGAACACGCAGAGCCGGCCGTCGCGCGGCTCGACGGTGAGCGCGGTGCGCACCGCGCCGCCGATCTCGGTCAGTTGCTGCTCGACGCGGTCCTGCTGCGCGCTCGCAGCGGTGAAAGACACGGTCTGCTGGCGGCGTGCCATTTCGTCCGCGCCTTCCAGTTCAGCTGGCGACGGCTGGGGCAAGATGGCCTCGCGCGCCGGCAGCGCGCCGCGCGGCACGGAGGGATCGACCGGCACGATATAAGGGAACTGCGCCGGCGGCACATAAGGCAGTGTGCCCAGCGGCAGGCGATAGCCGACCGGGGAATCGCCCGGCACCAGGAACAGGCGGCCGCGCCTTGTCTTCCATTTCTCCGAGCGCCAGCGCTGCCCGGCAGCCTGGCTGTTCCAGCGCTGCACCGGCAGCACATAGCCCGATGGCTTGGTCAACCCGCGCTCGAAAACGCGCGCCATGCGGCTGCGCTCTTCCGGGTCTTCCAGCTTCGAATTGGACGGATCGACATTATCCGGCAGCTTGCCTTCCTTGAGCAGCCATTCGGCCGGATCCTCATAGGCCTCGCTGACCATCGCCTTGTCGATGCCGAGCTCGCCGGCGATCGCCGTGAGCAGGCTTTCGGCCTGTTCGGGACCGATCGCGGCATTACCATTCTCGCGCGCGATCAGCGACGGGTCGCGCCACACCGGCTCGCCATCGGTGCGCCAGTAGAGCGAGAAGGTCCAGCGCGGCAGGCTTTCGCCCGGATACCACTTGCCCTGGCCATAATGCAGAAAACCGCCAGGAGCGAAGCGTTCGCGCAGCCGGCGAATGAGCTGGTCCGCCTTGTCGCGCTTGGTCGGACCGACGGCGGCCGTGTTCCATTCGGCGGACTCGAAATCGTCGATCGACACGAAGGTCGGCTCGCCGCCCATGGTGAGCCGCACATCGCCGTCTCTCAGTGCCGCGTCGACCTTTTCGCCCAGCGAATCGAGCGCCTCCCAGCTTTCATCCGAGAACGGCTTGGTGATGCGCGGATGCTCGGCGATGCGGTCGACCCGCATGTCGAAACCGAAATCGACATTGGCGAAGCTCGCCATGCCGGAGATGGGTGCTGCATTGCGATAATGCGGCGTCGCCGCCAGCGGCACATGGCTCTCGCCGGTGAGCAGGCCGGAAGTGGGGTCGAAGCCGATCCAGCCGGCGCCTGGAATATAGACCTCGCACCACGCGTGCAGATCGGTGAAATCGACCGACGTTCCGGGCGGCCCGTCCAAAGACACCAGATCGGGCTTGAGCTGGATCAGATAGCCGGAGACGAAGCGCGCGGCGATACCGAGATTGCGCAGGATCTGCACCAGCAGCCAGCTTGAATCCCGGCACGAGCCCTTGGCCGCGGCAAGCGTCTCCTCCGGCGAGAAGACGCCTGTCTCCATGCGCACGATATAGGCGATCTCGCGCTGCAGCCTGGCATTGAGGTCGACCAGGAAATTGACGGTGTTCGTCGGGCTGCGGTCGATGCTGTCAAGGAATTTGGACAACAGCGGCCCGGCCGGCTCCGGTTTCCGGTAGATGGCGAGGTCTTCCCTGATCTCTTCCGGGTAATTGAACGGAAAGGTCTCGGCCGATTCTTCAACGAAGAAATCGAACGGATTGTAGACCGTCATGTCGGCGACGAGGTCGACTTCGATCTTGAGCTCGGTCACCGGCTCCGGGAAGACAAAGCGGGCGAGGAAATTGCCGTAGGGGTCCTGCTGCAGGTTGACGAAATGGTTCTTCGGCTCGACCTTCAGCGAATGGCTGAGCACCTTGGTGCGCGAATGCGGCGCCGGCTGCAGCCTGATCACCTGGGGACCAAGCACCACCGGCCGGTCGTATTTGTAGTGGGTCAGGTGATGGACGGCTGCCAGAATTGCCATGGTACCCCGGAGTTCGGCGTTTCACTCCGCCGAACCCTGACATAGATGCTGGCCATTCTCCAAGCAGAGATGTTGCGCTGCACCTAATTTAAGCAGCCTTGCCGGCTTAGAAAAACGCCTGAATGCCCGTCTGCGCCCTTCCGAGGATCAGCGCATGCACGTCATGCGTGCCTTCATAGGTGTTCACCGTCTCCAGGTTCTGCGCGTGGCGCATCACGTGGTAGCCGATCTGGATGCCGTTGCCGCCATGCATGTCGCGGGCCTGGCGGGCGATGTCGAGCGCCTTACCGCAATTGTTGCGCTTGACGATCGAGATCATCTCCGGCGCCATCCTGCCCTCGTCCATCAGCCGGCCGACGCGCAATGAGCCCTGCAGGCCAAGCGCAATCTCGGTCTGCATGTCGGCGAGCTTCTTCTGGAAGAGCTGCGTGCCGGCAAGCGGCTTGCCGAACTGTTTGCGGTCGAGGCCGTATTGCCGCGCCCGGTGCCAGCAATCCTCTGCCGCGCCCATCGCGCCCCAGGAAATGCCGTAGCGCGCGCGGTTGAGGCAGCCGAACGGGCCGCCAAGACCCCTGGCGTTGGGCAGCAGCGCTTCCTCGCCGACATCGACACCTTCCAGCACCACCTCGCCAGTGATCGACGCGCGCAGCGACAGCTTGCCGCCGATCTTCGGCGCCGAAAGCCCCTTCATGCCCTTTTCCAGCACGAAGCCGCGGATTTCGTCCTTGCCGTTCTCACCCTTCAGCTTCGCCCAGACGACGAACACATCGGCGATCGGCGCGTTGGAGATCCACATCTTGGAGCCGGAGAGCTTGTAGCCGTTCGCGGTCTTCTCGGCGCGCGTCTTCATGCCGCCCGGATCGGAGCCGGCATCCGGCTCGGTGAGGCCGAAACAGCCGATCCATTCGCCTGAGGCGAGCTTCGGCAGGTATTTCTTGCGCTGCGCTTCCGAGCCATAGGCATGGATCGGATACATGACCAGCGACGACTGCACGCTCATCATCGAGCGGTAGCCCGAGTCGATACGTTCAACTTCCCGCGCGACTAGCCCGTAGGTCACGTATCCGGCGCCGAGCCCGCCATATTCTTCCGGAATGGTGATGCCGAGCAGACCTGCCTCGCCCATCTCGCGGAAGATCGACGGGTCGGTCTTCTCCTCGGCATAGGCTTCCTCGATGCGCGGCGCCAGCTTGTCGGCAGCGAAGGCGGCCGCGCCGTCACGCACCATGCGCTCGTCCTCGGAAAGCTGGTCCTCGATCAGGAAGGGGTCGTTCCACACGAAAGCGTTCTTATCGGCGGCCATGGCCTCGGGCTCCCAGTATTTTGATGTGCCCGGCTTATCCGCCTGCGCACGCGAAAAATCAAACGAAATTGCATCGCGGATCAATGAGCGTTAGTAATGGATCATGAACGTTCAGCGCCGCCTCTTGCCGAACACCGCCGCGCTTGCCGCCTTCGAGGCAGTGGCGCGGCTTGGCTCCTTCACTGCAGCGGCTCGTGAGCTCGATTTGACCCAAGGCGCCGTCAGCCGCCAGATCAATCTGCTGGAAGAACAGTTCGGCCGGCGGCTGTTCGAGCGCGACAGCCGCAATGTCCGGCTGTCGGCGGCCGGCGAGACCTACGCCGAGGCGGTGCGCTCCGCGCTTGGCCAGTTGCGCGACGCGGCCCTCGGATTGATGAGCAATCGGCATAGCGGGGTTCTCAACCTTGCCATCCTGCCGACCTTCGGCACGCGCTGGCTGATGCCGCTGATCCCGGATTTCGTCGCCCGCCACCCGGACATCACCATCAACTTCGCCACCCGTATCGGACGGTTCGACTTCGCCCGCGAGCGGCTGGACGCCGCGATTCACCACGGCATGCCCGACTGGCCGGACGCCGATTGCACGCTTCTAATGCGCGAAACCGTGCTGCCGGTGGTTTCACCGGAATTCCTCGCCGCCCGCGACATCGCCACGCCGGCCGATATCAGCCGCCTGCCACTGCTGCACATGGCAACCCGCCCCGGCGCCTGGAGCGAGTGGTTCGAGCTTCAGGGGCTGGAGGCGCCGACCGGGCCCGGCATGCAGTTCGAGCAGTTCGGAACGGTCGCCCAGGCCTGCATGGCGGGGCTCGGCGTGGCGCTGCTGCCGGAAATCCTGATCTCAGGCGAATTGCAGCGCCGCCAGTTGGTGCCGGCGCCCGGCCAACCGATGCAGAGCCGCAGCGCCTATTATTTCGTCGTGCCGAATGACAAGCGCGGCCACCCGCCGGTCGCCAGCTTTCGCGACTGGCTGCTGGGCCAGATCGGCAAGGAGCCGGCTGTCCTCGCCTGGTAGCTACTTCCGCTTCATCGCCTCGGCTTCCGGCTGTAAGCGTGGTGTCATTGCGGCTCGCGTTTCGGCAATTTTTGCATCGAGCTTGCTTTTGATCCGGGCGAAAGCCTGGTTTGCATCGACCGACCTGCCACTCGCCATGCCCTCGTCCCAAAGACGCGCCAGCTCACGGACACTCACTTCACCGAAACTTGCCATATCGCGCGTCTCTCCACACACGGACGGTATAGAACGCTCTACTGATTGCAAGGAACGCAGTCGATCCTAGTAGCTACTTCCGCTTCATCGCCTCGGCGAGCGCCGCGCCGAACGCGCCCTGCGAAGGCTTTTCCGGCTGGCGCTGCGGCGCCGGCGAGCGCGGCGCCGGCTTGCCGCCGCCGTGATCGCGCTGGCCGCCACGCGGCGCGCTACCTTCGCCGCCATCCTTGCGCATCGACAGGCCGATGCGCTTGCGCTTGATGTCAACATCGACGACCCGCACCTTCACCACGTCGCCGGCCTTCACCACCTCATGCGCGTCCTTGATGAAGCGGTCGGCAAGCTGCGAGACATGCACCAGCCCATCCTGGTGCACGCCGATGTCGACGAAGGCGCCGAAGGCCGCGACATTGGTGACGGTGCCTTCGAGCAGCATGCCTGGCTTCAAATCCTTGATGTCGTCGACGCCCTCGGCAAAGGTCGCGGTCTTGAAGCCGGGGCGCGGATCGCGTCCGGGCTTTTCCAATTCGGCGATGATGTCGCGCACCGTCGGCAGACCGAAACGCTCGTCGACGAAGACGCGTGGATCCAGCGCCTTGAGCGCGGCGCTGTCACCCATCAGCGCGCGCACGTCGCGGCCGCAAGCGGCAACGATCTTCTTTGCCACGCCATAGGCTTCCGGGTGCACCGAGGACGCATCGAGCGGCTCCACGCCATTCGGGATGCGCAGGAAGCCGGCGCTTTGCTCGAAGGCGCGCGGCCCGAGCCGCGCCACCTTGAGCAGGTCCTTGCGACTGGCAAACGGCCCGGCCGCATCGCGATGCGCAACGATCGACTCGGCGAGCGACGGCCCCAGTCCCGACACGCGCGCCAAAAGCGGCGCCGACGCCGTGTTGAGGTCGACGCCGACGGCATTGACCGCATCCTCGACCACCGCTTCCAGCGAACGGCCGAGCCGGTACTGGTCGACATCGTGCTGGTATTGGCCGACGCCGATCGACTTCGGCTCGATCTTGACCAGCTCGGCCAGCGGATCCTGCAGACGCCTGGCGATCGACACCGCGCCGCGCAGCGAGACATCCAGGCCGGGGAACTCCGCAGCAGCCGTCGCTGAAGCCGAATACACGGAAGCGCCGGCCTCGCTGACGATAACCTTGAGCGGCTTCGGCCCGGCGCCGGCCGGCAGGTCCGACAGCATGTCCGCCACCAGCTTCTCGGTCTCGCGGCTGCCGGTGCCGTTGCCGATCGAGATCAACTCGACCTTATGCTGGCGAATGAGCGCCGCAAGCTCGGCCTGCGTGCCGCGAATGTCATTCCTCGGCGGGAAGGGATAGACCGTCGTGGTCGCCACCAGCTTGCCGGTGCCGTCGACCACCGCCACCTTGACGCCGGTGCGGATGCCGGGGTCGAGACCCATCGTCGGCCGCGAGCCGGCGGGAGCGGCGAGCAGCAGGTCCTTGAGATTGCGGGCGAAGACGTGGATCGCCTCTTCCTCGGCCCGTTCACGCAAGTCGCGCATCAGGTCGAGCGTCAGATGCAGCGACAGTTTGATCCGCCACGTCCAGCCGGCCACCTCCATCAGCCATTTGTCGCCGGGCAGCGTGCCGCCGATGGCATAGGCATTGGCGATCATGCGCTCGACCGGTTTCACCGGCGAGGCGTCGTCGGCATCGACCTCGATGTCGAGCGACAGCACCTCTTCGTTGCGGCCACGCAGCATGGCGAGCGCACGGTGGCTGGGCACGCCCGACCAGCGCTCGACATGGTCGAAATAGTCGGAAAATTTCGCGCCAGCCTCCTGCTTTCCGTCGACGACTTTTGCGCGCAGGAAGGCGCGTTCCTTCATATAGGCGCGCAGCTTGCCGACCAGGTCGGCATTCTCGGCGAACTGCTCCGACAGGATGTCGCGCGCGCCTTCAAGCGCCGCCTTGGCGTCAGCCACCTCGTCGGTGACATAGGCGAGCGCGAGCTCGGCCGGAATTTTGGAGCGGTCGGCCAGGATCGCTTCGGCGAGCGGCCCCAGGCCGCGCTCCCTGGCAATCTCGGCCTTGGTGCGGCGCTTCGGCTTGTAGGGCAGGTAGATGTCTTCCAGTTCCGCCTTGGTGGCTGCCGCGACGATCTTGGCTTCCAACTCCTCGGTCAGCTTGCCCTGCTCGCGGATGGAGCTGACGATCGTCTCGCGCCGCGCATCGAGCTCGCGCAGATAGGCGAGCCGCTCGGAAAGGTCGCGCAACTGCGTGTCGTCGAGCCCGCCGGTGACTTCCTTGCGGTAACGCGCCACGAAAGGCACCGTGGCGCCCTCGTCGAGCAGTCCGATCGCCGCCGCGGCCTGTTCCGGCCGTGCGCCGATCTCGGCCGCGATGATTGCTGCGATGCGCTTGATGTCCGATGCCATGCCGATCCCTGTCGAAAAGAGCGGCGACCATAGGCCGGGACGCCGGCCGCGCCAACCACGCCGTTTTCAACTGACCCTGGAGGTCCACAGGAAACAGCTGTGAATGCGACCCGCCGAACGGCTCAGACCATCGTGCTCAGCGCCTCGAAGAAGCTGACGAGGTCGAGGTCGAGCCGATCATCGACAGGTTCCGGCTGCGACGACATCTTGGCGATGACCACTTCCGCCTTCGGATTGACGTAGAGCCACTGGCCGTGGATGCCGATGCCGCAGAAGGCGCCGCTGTCATAGCCGGTCTGGTACCATTTGTTGCGGTAGCGCCCCTTTGGGAACAGGAACGCCATCGTGCCGCGCTGCCAGGCCTCAAAGCTGCCGCCGGTGGCGACCGTGTCGTGCACCCAGGCTTCCGGCACGATGCGGCGGCCGTTGGCGGTGCCGCCCTGCCGCATCATCTCGCCGATCCGGGCAAGATCGCGCGGGGTCATCGACATGCCGCCGGCGGTGCGCGCCGTGCCTTCCATGTCGACCGTCACCGACATTTCGCTTGCGGCGCCCAGCGGCAGCCACAGCTTTTCACTGAGCAATTGGCTGACACGCTTGCCCGATGCCCGCTCCACCAGGATGCCCAGCATGTCCGAATTGGGCGAGCGGTAGCGATAGGTCTGCCCGTGCGGCTCAGCGAGACGCTGCAGCGTCAGCAGGAATGCCGCGAGGCTTTCCGACCCGCCGCCCGGATTCCACAAGGTCGAACGGCGGTAACGGGCAAACGCGCTTTCCGGATCGAGATAGGCTTCCTCGAAATCGAGGCTGACCGTCATGTCGAGCACGTTGCGCACGCTGGCATCGCCATAGGCCGAGTCCTTGGCCTCGGGAATGTACTCAACAACCGGCGCATTGGGATCGAACACCCCCTCGCCTTCCAATATGCCGGCAAGAATGGCGGTCACCGACTTGCTGATCGAAAAGATGATGTGGCGGGAGCCGAACGGCATATGAGGTGCCGACCAGTCGCCGACCAGCTTGCCGCGCTTCAGGATCGTCAGCCCGTCCGTGTCGGAGCGTTTCAAGAAGCTCTCGACGGTTTTGCTGCCGCCGGCGAACGAGATGTTCTCCTCGAGCAGCGCCCCGAGCGATTTTGCCTGCTCCTCGCCGCCGGGCGCCGCCGCGACATGCACGCTCGGCACCAGTTCGCCGACATTCTGGAACGACCATCGGTTGAACGGCGAAAGCCGCCAGGTCTCAAGCCGCACATCGTTGCGGGCAAAGCCATACTGGGTCTCGAACGCGGTCTTGCCGGTCATGAGGTTCTCGCGATTGCTATGTTTGGGGGTGTTCAGGCCAGCGCCGCGGCTATGGCATGGACGGCCTTCAGCGTCGCCACGGAATAGGCTTTGTTGGTGAAATCCGGATAAGTCGAAAGCTTCACCACGACCATTCTGTTGTCCCAGTCGATATGGATCAGCTGGCCGAACACGCCCCGGCACATCAGCGCGCGCGAGCGAGGATCTTCGATCCAGAACTGGTTGTGGTAGCCGCCCTCCGGCAGGCTGGGATTGAAATCCGGTCCGTGCTTGCCGCTGCGCGTCGCCTCGATCCAGTCGGCCGGGATGACACTACCGCCATTGTCGAGGATCAATTGCCCGAAGCGGCCATAGTCGCGCAGCGTCGCGTTGAAGCCGCCATCCGCCAGCGCATAGCCGGCGCTGTCGACGGTGAAGCAGGCGCTCTCGTCGGCGCCGAGCTTTTGCCAGAGTTCTTCGGAGACGAGCTGCGCCAGGCGCTTGCCGCTCACCCGCTCCATGATGAAGGCGAGCACGTCGGTCTCGATCGAGCGGTACTCGAACGCCTCGCCATGCGGGCGCACTCGGTCCTTCAGCCGCAGGATCAGCTCGTACATGTGCGAGGGCCACGAAAAGTCCGGATCGCTGCCCGGTGGGATCGGCTTCCAGCCGGTTGCGACATCGACCTGGCCGATCTCGGAATAGCGATCGGTGTATTCCTCGGAAAAGCGGACGCCCGTCGTCATGTCGAGCACATGCTGCACGGTGGCGCCGGCCCAGCCGGTCTCACCGAGTTCCGGAAGATAGTCGGTGACGAGCTTCGCCGGATCGATCAGGCCGCGCCCGACCAGTATCCCGCACACCGACCCGGTGACCGACTTCGCCATCGACTGCGACAGGTGCAGCGTGCGCTCGTCCATGCCGTTGAAATAGCGCTCATAGGCGACCTTGCCGTCCTTCAGCACCAGGAAGCCGTCGGCATAGGTCTCGTCGAGCAAGCCGGCGAGCGTCGTCGGCGCTCCGCTGCTATCGACCACCGGCAATTCGTCGAGGTCGACTTCGGCGCGCTCCAGGCGACGGCGGTGGCCGCTGCCGCGCCACACCTCGACCGTCGGCAGAAATTCGCGGATGTGCTGGAAGGCCCAGCGGTTCCATGGCGGCCTGTCCCAGTCGAGCTTCGGCGGCACCAGCCTGGGCGGCGAGCCCTGCATGATCGGCGGCCGCGGGTCGGAGTTGCGATAGGAATCCATGACCAACTACCCTGACAACGTGAAAACGGACCCGTCGGCGCGTGCCGACGGGTCCGTTCAAGCAAAGTGGCTACTTCTGCAGTTCGGTCCAGATCTTGGTGTAGATATCCTGGACCTCGGGAGCGCACATCCGCTGGAATTCGCCGCGCGGCTTGGCGTCAGCCGGAATGACCACTTCCGGAGCGTCCTTCATGTCGGCCGGCATGTATTTCTCCGAGCCGGTGATGGCATTGGCGTAGCGGTGGAAGGCCGAAAGACCGGCAGCGTTTTCCGGATCCATGATGAAGTTCTGGAACAGCTTGGCGTTCTCGACGTTCTTGGCTTCCTTGAGGACAACCACATTGTCGCTCCACAGGCCGAAGCCTTCCTTCGGATAATTGTAATGGATGGCCGGGTTGGCCAGCCGCTGGCGCAGCGCAGAGCCGTTCCAGTCGCTGGTGGCCTTGAAGTCGCCGGCGCCCATCTTTTCGATGGTGTTGTATTCCATGGAGATCCAGTTCGGCTTGGCGGCAACGAGCGTGTCACGCACCTTCTTCAAAAGCGCCTTGTCGTCGGTGCATTGCTGGCCGCCGAGATATTTGATGGCGGCGAAGATGACATCGTTCATTTCTGGAACGACGTTGACCTTGCCCTTCAACTCGTCAGGCGTGTTGAAGATGATGCCCCATGAATCGGCCGGCCCCTTGTAGGCGTCGGTGTTCACGACCACGCCGATGGTGCCCCAGGCCCACGGCACCGAATATTTGCGGCCCGGGTCGAACTCGGGATTGGCCCATTCCGGCGCGACGTTCTTGAAGTTTTCCATCTTGCCGGGATCCGTCTCGAGCAGGAGGCCCTCCTTGATCCAGATCGGAACGAAGGTCTGGGACGGCACCGCTATATCGAACCCGGTGCCGCCCTGGCGGACCTTGGCCAGCGCCGTGTCGTTGGAATCGTAGTCGGTGATGGTCACCTTGACGTTGTATTTCTGCTCGAACTTCTTGATCACGTCCGGGCTGGTGTAGTTGCCCCAATTGTAGATATTCAGGACACCGTCAGCGCGAACGACGCTTGTCGAAGCGAGCAATGTCAGCGCCATGGCGGTCGCTGTTGTCTTCCAGTTCATGCTTTGACTCCCATTGTCTGTTCAGTCTTGTTTCCTGCTGACGAAGAAAAACAACGTGACGATCGCGACCGAAAGCAGCAGGAAGGCGGTCGATATCGCGTTGATCTCGGGCGTTATTCCTCGGCGAATCTGGCCGAGCATGTAGGTGGGCAGCGTATCCTGGCCGCCGGACTTGACGAATTCGGTGATGACGACGTCGTCGAGCGAGATGACGAAAGCCAGCATCAGCCCTGCCAGAATGCCGGGCCACAGCAGCGGCAGCGTGACGCGGCGAAAGGTCTGCCAGGGCGTCGCATAGAGATCTGCCGCGGCGCGTTCCAGGGTCAGGTCCATGTTTTCCAGCCTGGCCCGGATGGGCAGATAGGCGAAGGGAATGCAGAACGCCGTATGCGCCGCGATGAGGTAGCCGAGGCCAGAGTAGCCGGTGAATATCTTGATGCGCGAGAAGAAGATCAGCAGCGCCACGCCGGTAACGATCTCCGGCACCATCAGAGGCTGGTTGATCGCCGCATATTTGAAGGTCAGGCCACGATACGGGGCCGTCCGCGTCGTCGCCAGCGCAGCCATCGTTGCGGCGATGGTTGCAAGCACGGCCGCGACAGAGCCGATCTGGAAGGACAGCAAGGTGGCATCGATGACCTGCGTGTTCTGCCACGCCGACTGAAACCATTTCAGCGAGAAGCCGCCCCATTCGGAGGTCGATGTCGCGGCGTTGAACGCGTAGACGACCAGCACCACGATCGGCATGTAGAGAACCACGAAACAGGTCATGGCGATGGCCGTGAAGCCGGGCTGGTGCTTGATGGAGAAATTAGCCATGGCGCACCTCGGTCCGTCCGGCGTTTCGAACGTAGGCAAGCAGCGCCACCATGACGATGATCATGACGGCAATCGACAGCGCCGAGCCAAGCGGCCAGTTGCGGCCCTGCCCGAACTGCAGCTCGATCAGGTTTGAAAGCATCATGTTCTTGCCGCCGCCCAGCACGACTGGCGTGACATAGGCGCCGATCGCCGGGATGAAGACGAGAATGGATCCGGCGATCACGCCAGGCTTGACCAGCGGAAAGATGATGCGCCGCAGCACCTGGAAACGATTGGCGTAAAGATCGTAGCCCGCCTCGACCAGCCGGAAGTCGAGCTTTTCCATGCTGGCATAGATGGGCAGCACCATCAGCGGCAGGTAGACATAGGCCATGCCGACCAGGATCGCGGTATCGGTGAACAGGATCTGGATCGGCGCCGAGACGATCCCCGCCTTGATCAGGAGGGTGTTGATGATGCCCTCATTGCGGATGATCTGCAGCACCGCGAACGTGCGGATGAGCAGGTTGGTCCAGAACGGTATGGTGATCAGGAAAAGCCAGATGTCGCGCGTTTTCTCGCTGCGTGTGGCCATGAAATAGGCCGTGGGAAATCCAAGCGCCAAAGTGGCGATCGTCGTCACCACCGCAAGCTTGATGGAGCGCCAGAAGATGGTGACGTGGGCAGCCGCCAGCGAGAGCGTGTCGTCGAAGATGTCGCGTTCCATGAACACCGACACCCAGGCCTCCGGCGAAAACTGCCATTTCACATCGCCATAAGGACCAGGCGTCAGGAACGAATAGACGAGCACGATCAGCAGCGGCCCGGTCGCCGCCACGAGGATGATCAGCAGCGCTGGCGCCGACAACAGCCAACGCGTGCGCACGTCGCGTCGCTCCGCTTCCTTCGCGATCTGTTCCGCGGTGGCCATCAGTCCCTCAGCACTTGCGCCGCGTCGTTGCCGATCGAGATGCCGACCGCGTCGCCGACCTCGAAGCCACAGCCGGCGGTTCGGGTGTTCTGCTGGCGCACGGTGAACGCCTCGCCGCTGTCCAACTGCACATGGATATGCGTGTCGGTGCCGAAATAGACGACGTTCGCGACGGTGCCCGACAGATCGCCCTTGCCCTTGACCAGCTTGGCGTGTTCCGGCCTGACCACCACGGTGGCGCTGTCTTTCGGCTGGAAGCCGTCGGCTACGGTTGCCTCGATGACGGCGCCGGATTTGAGCGTCGCTCGCGCCTTGCCGTTGCCGATGTCGGTGACGGCCGCGGTGAGGAAGTTGGTCTCGCCGATGAAATCGGCGACGAAGCGTTCCGCGGGCTTGTCGTAGATATCCCAGGGCGTGCCGACCTGCAGGATCTTGCCAGCCGACATCACCGCGATGCGGTCGGACATGGTCAGCGCTTCTTCCTGGTCGTGGGTGACGAAGATGAAGGTGATGCCGGTCTCGTGCTGCAGCCGCTTCAGCTCGATCTGCATTTCCTTGCGCAGCTTGTAGTCGAGCGCCGACAACGGCTCGTCGAGCAGCAGCACCTTCGGCTGCGGCGCCAGCGCGCGGGCGAGCGCGACGCGCTGCTGCTGGCCGCCGGAGATCTGGCTGGTGC
Organism: Mesorhizobium sp. M2A.F.Ca.ET.043.05.1.1; assembly: GCF_003952445.1. Lineage (NCBI taxonomy): Bacteria > Pseudomonadati > Pseudomonadota > Alphaproteobacteria > Hyphomicrobiales > Phyllobacteriaceae > Mesorhizobium > Mesorhizobium sp. M2A.F.Ca.ET.043.05.1.1. The sequence continues at coordinate 158,742 of NZ_CP034446.1, read as the reverse complement.
GGCGCGCCTTCAGCGCCTCCATCTTGACCAGCTTCAGCATCTGGGCGACGCGGGCCTCGATCTCCGCTTTCGGCTTGCCGAGCATCTCCAGCCCGAAGCCGATATTCTGCGCCACCGTCATGTGCGGGAAGAGCGCGTAGCTCTGGAAGACTGTATTGACCGGGCGTTTGAACGGCGGCAGCGGCGCGATGTCCTGGCCGTGCAGCAGGATCTCGCCGGCGCTCGGGAAATCGAAGCCGGCAATCAATCTCAGCAGCGTCGTCTTTCCGCATCCAGACGGACCGAGCAGCGTGAAAAACTCATTTTCGCGGATCGACACTGAAACCGTGTCGAGGGCGGCTACCTGGTTTTCGCCGGTTCCGAAAACCTTGCGAACACCGCGAACGTCGATCGCGTTCTTACCCGGTTGTTCCGGCACGATTACCCCATTGAGAGAGCCTGCTCTTTCCGGCGGGTGTGTTCCTGTTTGATTGTCACCATAAGCCGTGCGGCTTGGCAACTGCGGAGCTGCTACCTGATTTTCAAACGCAATTCCCATGCCGCACCTCAGGCCTGATAGGTGACCTTGCCGCCACAGATGGTGGTGACCGGGCGCACCGTGTGCAGCGCTTCCGGCGCCGTCGCCTCGATATCGGCCGACAAGACGACGATGTCGGCGAGATAGCCGGTCTTCAGGCGGCCCTTGCGATCTTCCATGAACTCCGCATAGGCGCCCTCGACCGTGTAGCCCTGGATCGCTTCCCGCAACGAGAAGCTCTGGTCCGGCATGCCTTCCGCCCAAGGCTTGCGCATGACTGCCGCCTGGATGGACAGGATCGGATCGACCGGAGAAACCGGCCAGTCGGAGGCGAACACGACCCGCGCGCCGGCATTTTTCAGCGTGCGCCAGGCATAGCTCAACGGCCACTTGTCGCGGCCGATGCGCGAGATCGTCGGCTCCAGCGGGAAGTTCATCGCCCCCGGCGGATGCGCCGGCTGCATCGAAGCCAGAACGCCAAGTTCGGCGAAGCGCGGCACGTCGGGCGCCGTGATCACCTCGATATGCTCGACGCGGTGGCGGCTGTCGCGCCTGCCGTTCTTCTTCGCCGCTGCCTGATAGCCGTCGAGCACCGCGCGAACCGCGCCGTCGCCGATCGAATGCACGGCGATCTGCAGGCCGCGCCTGTCGGCCTCGACCGCCACTTCGGCGAAATGCTTAGGCGAAAACAGCGGCTCGCCGCGCCATCCGGGACGGTCGGCATAGTCGTCGACCATCACCGCCGTCCAGGAATCCAGCACGCCGTCATAGAAGACCTTGACCATGCCCGACGACAGCCACTCGGACTTGTAGGCCGCGGCCATCCGCGAGGCTTTTTCCAGCATGTCCAGCTTCATGAAGTTCTTGAAGTGGAACGGGATTTTGGTGCGGCAAAGCAACCGTCCCTCTTTTTCCAGGCCGGCCAGCAGCTCCAGCTGGTAGAGGTTGCCGTCCATGTTCTGGATCGAGGTGATGCCGTGCTTGGCGCACCATTCAAGGCCGCGATGCATCAGATCGCGATCGGCCGCCAGCTCGTTTGCCGAAGGATGGGGATCCGGCTCGACTCCCTCCAGGCCAAGCCGCGCGCGGTTCGCCCCGTAGTGGTCGAGGACCGGCCCGAAAGCCTCGCTCTCGCGCAGTTCGCCTGCGGAAAGCCCGTCCGCGCCCATGACGATCTCGTTGCCTTGGCCGACCTCCTTGCCATGCAGCAGGCCGGCCTCTTCCAGCGCCTTGGTGTTCGCCCACATCGTATGGTGGTCGGATGCCGACATGATGAAAGGCCGGTCGGGAATGATGCGATCGAGGTCGTGACGCGTCACCGGCTCCGGCAGGATCGCGTAGTCGACGCCGGCGCCGACCAGCAGCCTGGCGTCTGGATGTTTGGCGGCGAAATCCTGGATCGCGTCGCGCAGCGCGTCGAAGCCATGCACGCCCGCCAGATGCAGATTGTCGAGCTCGGCCGCGCCGCCGAAGAGATGCATATGCGCCTCGATGAAACCCGGCAGCACCGAGCCGCCCTGGGCGTCGACAATCTTTGTCGCCGGTCCTTTGAGTTCTTCGATGGAAGCGCGGTCGCCGATGGCGATGATAGCGCCGTCCTTGACGGCAACAGCCTCGGCGGAGGGATTGTCATCGTCCATGGTCAGCACTCGACCGTTGACGATCACCAGATCCGCAGCACCATTCGCAACCGACATCGCGACTCCACATTTCGCTGAGGGACCGACAACGCCACGCCCGACGAGCCGCCGCTCCACCGGGGCGACGCCATGGATGAAAAGTCGATGCCGATGCGCCGTCTTCGAAATTCCCCTTGTTATCGTGGAAGACAGCGTGGATAAAGAATGCGACTGTTTATTCGCGTTTGTCAACAGCTGGAATTTGGCATGTATAGTGGACTGCACCGCGCGCCGATGGTGGGGCCGAGCGGGGAACGGGGACAACGAGCAGTGAAGCGCAGTCTCGACCGCAAGACCAAAATAGCGCTCGAACCGCGCAAGCAGCCGCGGCAGCAACGGTCGAGCAAGGTGGTCGACAGGATTCTCGACGCGGCGCTCATCCTAACGCGCGAGCAAGGAACCAGGACGCCGACGACGCTCGCCATCGCGCAGCGGGCGGGCCTGTCGGTCGGTTCGGTTTATCAGTACTTCCCCAACAAGGAGGCCATTCTTCTGGACCTGGCCCGACGCTGGCTGTCGTCTTTTCCAAAAGTCATCCAGAAGCGCATCGATGTCCCCCGGCCGACCAACCGTGATGAGTTTCAGCGCGAGGTGCGCAAGCTCTTCATCGACACATCCAGGCTCTATCTCGACAACGTCACGCTGATGCCGGTGATCGAGGCGATCTCCGGCAACGCCGACCTGAGGCCGATCCAGGACGGATACGACAAGGAGATCATCGCCCTCTACGCAGCCTGGCTGCAGCATGTGAACCCGGCGCTCGAGGAAAAGACCGCCAAGCGGCTGGGCCTGGTGATGATGGAGGTCGGGCACGCCTGCAGGCTTGTCGGACTGAAGCGGGATCGCAAGACATTCGACCTTATCGAGGACGATGTGGAAGCCATGTGGCTGGCTCTCGTGACCCCCTATCTCAACCTCGACTGATTTCGCGCCTCCAACCGATTTCGTACTTCCAGGGGAATTCCATGAAGACTGTCTTTTCGCCGCTTCACGCCGGTCATTCAGGCCAGATGGAACTGGTCACATCGGCCATCGTGCCCGGCTTCGAGAAACCGTCGCGAGCCGAATTCATCAAGGCGCGGGTGGAGAGCGAGAAGCTCGGGCCGATCATCGGACCGGTCGAGCACGACCTCGCCGCCGCCAAGCGCGTGCATGATGCCCACTACATCGATTTCCTGCCGACGGTCTGGCCGGAATGGGTCGCCGCCGGTTTCACAGGCTCGGCCATGGGCTTCACCTGGCCGACGCGCGGCCTGCGCGGCGACGTTCCGCCGAAGCGCGTCGACGCCCTGCTCGGCTATTATTCCTTCGATGCCGGCGCCACCTTCGTCGAAGGCACCTGGGCGGCGATCAAGTCATCCTATGACGTCGCGCTGACCGCCGCCGCCCTCGTCAAGGGCGGCGAGCGCACCGCCTTCGCGCTTTGCCGCCCTCCCGGCCATCATGCCGGTGCCGCCTTCATGGGCGGCTATTGCTTCATCAACAACGCCGCCGTCGTCGCGCAGTGGTTCCGCGACCAGGGCGCCAGGCGCGTTTCGATCCTCGATGTCGACTACCACCACGGCAACGGCACGCAGGAGATCTTCTATCGCCGCGGCGATATCCAGGTCCTCAACCTGCATGGCGACCCGATGGTCGAGTATCCCTTCTTCCTCGGCCACGCCGACGAGCGCGGCGAAGGCGAAGGCGAAGGTTTCAACGTCAACTACCCGATGCCCTTCGGCACCGACTGGGACGGCTGGAGCGCGTCGCTGGAGGATGCCTGCGGCAAGCTCACCGCCTACGCCCCCGATGTCGTCATCGTCTCGCTCGGCGTCGACACCTTCGAGAAGGACCCGATCAGCCAGTTCAAGCTGAAGAGCGTCGACTACCCCAAGATCGGCCGCCGCATCGCCAGGCTCGGCCTGCCCACGCTGTTCGTCATGGAAGGCGGCTACGCCGTGGAAGAGATCGGCATCAATGCCGTCGGCGTGCTGACCGGCTTCGAGGATCGCTGATCTCCACGCGAATGGGCCTACGCCCCCGGATCCAAACGGGGGCGTTTTTTTGCGACCCGGCCGGGAAATCATCCGATCAATTCGACTTAGAGATCACCGCCAAGCAACGCGAAAACCGGCTGCTGAGTCGCAACGCGAGTCCATCGGATTCGATTTTGTCAAATCGCATTTGATGTCGGATTCATCTGCGGGTAGATTAGACCCGAATCAGCCGGTCCACGGGGGGCGCGGCGACCACCCAAAGTCTCAAGTTCCGGCGCCAGGCCGGCACCAGACGCGGACGGTTTCGCGTTCCCTGGAGGGATTCGGCGCGGTTGGGCGCCGTTCGCGTCCGTGAGTGTGTCTTCGTAAACGTGATGTGTTTCGGGTCCGGCTGCCGGCTTCGCCAGCACCGGGCACAAGGATCGATTCCGGCAAGAATCCAAGAATTGGAAATGAGCAGTCCCGCCGCGCTTCTCCAACCCGATGCTTCAGGCCCGCACCTGACGTCCCGCGGCGATCTCACCGGTTTTTTCATGCAACTTGCAGCCGACATCGGCGCAGACAGCTACATGCTGGTCGCCATTGTGCATGACCAGGACCGCAACGATGCGCGCATCGTCTCCTCGAACTGGATCTTCGATGCCATCGAACTGATCGGCAAAAGGCTGATCGCCAACCTGGCGCTCGGGCCTCTGACCGTGGCGCCCGGGGTGCGCCCGAAGCCATTGGTGGCGGCGCACGCGCCCGACGCCGGCGCATTGCTGACCGGCGAAGAGGCCCGCCTGCTCGACGTGCTCGGCCATGCCGAAATCTACTCGTTGCGGCTCAATGTCGGCCGCCAGCGCCTGTTCGTGCTGTTCTCGGCCGCCGAGGCAGGCAAGATCGACCTGACCGCCCTGATGAAGGCGCAGCTCAAATGCTGCTATGCGCTTTCCAGCATTCCGCAGCTGATCGCGGCGGCATCCATGCAGGACCCGTTGTCGGACCGCGAGCGCGAATGCCTGTTCTGGGTTTCGGAAGGCAAGACCACCGACGAGGTGGCCGTCATCCTCGGCGTCTCGTCCAACACCGTCAACAGCTACATCACGCACGCCATCCAGAAATTCGCGGCCTCGAACCGCGCGATGGCGATCGCAACGGCGATCAGGAGCGGCATCATTTGAAGCACGCACAGGTCAAAGAGGCGGCCGCCGCCCTTTTCAACGATCAGCGCAATCCCTTCGGCGCCTTCTCGCTGGGCTCGGAGACGCATCATGCGGCCACCATTCCGGATGCCGTGCGCCGCTGCCGCTGGATCGCGGTCGACATCAACGCCTCGGCCTTCGGCCTTTATTTCGTCAGCCCCTCGCCTGAGCGCGCGCGTCTCGTCGCGTGCTTCGATTCCGACTATCCGAGCACTGCGGTCGCGACCAAATTCATCTCCGGCGCCAATGGCGAGGATGTGGTGCGCCACAGCCGCATCTCGACCACGCCGCGCTGGTGGGCCGATGACGGCATCGCCGGATCGCGGCAGGTCTTCCAGTCGCTCGCCTGGGCCGAGCCGACAGCGCCGCTGGCGCCCGGCACCAACGGCATCGCCCTTCCCGTGCATGCCGACCGCGGTCAATGCGGCCTGGTCGTCTTCCTGGGCTCTGAGATGGCGTTGTCCGACGACACGTTGTGCGAGATCCACGCCCGCTCCTTCGCGCTTTTCGCGGCGGTCGCCCGCATCCGCCCCAGCGACAGCGGCCGGATGCGCTCGATCTCCAAGCGCGAGCTCGAATGCCTGAAACTGACCGCCAACGGCAACACCAGCGAGGAGATCGCCAAGCTTCTCAAGCTCTCGGTGCACACCGCCAACCAGTACCTCACCCAGTCGACGCAGAAGCTCAACGCGGTCAACCGCAACCAGGCGGTCGCCAAGGCGTTGCGGCTCGGCCTGATCGAGTAGCGACACCGAGCCTGCGGCGTTGTAAACGTGCCGCTGCGAGACTTGCTCGGCTGCAATCAGATCGTTACGGAAATGCCAGAGGCTCGGTCCTGCGGATGCGGGCCTCCTCCACGGCGTCCTCGAGCAAGGCAGTGTTGTGCTCGGGCGTCTCGCCGGGCTTCTCGAACGACACATAGTTGACCACCACGGAAGGCCCGCGCTCGGTCAGCGTCAATTGGAAATAGACCGTCACGCCGCGCGGCCGCAGCTCGAGATCGAGCACGATGCGCGGACTGCCGCTCCAGTCGACATGCGCCTCACCGCCATGGCCGAGCCGCAGCGTGCCCGGCCGGAAGTAGAGCTCGGCGGCCGAATCCACCAGGTCCGACAGGCAGGCGAAATGCTCGAGCCGGATGAAGGCGATATAGTCGGCAACGTCGATCAGCCTCAACTCGCCCACAACAGGCTCGATGGCGCTGGCGACGATCAGCTCGCGGGAATTGGCGTGTGGTTGCCGGTCCATGGATTAGCGGCGTCCGTTCATTGGGTTGCTTTGCGCGAGGCCTTCTTCGAGTAGACGATCCGCACCAATTCGGCGACCGCCTGGTAGAATTGCGACGGGATCACGCTATCAACCGAAACTTGCTTGTACATGGAGCGCGCAAGCGCCACGTCCTCGAAGATCGGGATGTTGTTCTCCCTGGCGATCTCGCGGATCTTGAGCGCCACCAGATCCTGCCCCTTAGCGAGCACGATGGGAGCGGAATCCTCCCGCGCACATATTTCAGCGCGATCGAATAGTGCGTCGGGTTGGCGATCACCAGCGTCGCGCGCGGCACCGCCGTCATCATGCGTTTGCGCGCCCGGTCGCGCGCCAGCGAGCGCAACCGCGACTTGACGATCGGATCGCCTTCCGACTGCTTCAGCTCGTCCTTCACTTCCTGCTTGGTCATGCGCAGGTCGCGCCGCCAGTGGAAACGCGACCAGACGATGTCGACCACCGCGATCAGGCCCATGACGAAAACGATCGCCACCAATATGTCGACGAAGATGCCGCGTATCACCAGGCCGAACGAGACCGGGTTGGTGATCATGCCGGCGAGCAGCTTGCGATGATCTTGCGAGAGCGTGAAGCTCAGCACCGCGATCGCGAAGCCAAGCTTGGCCAGCGATTTCAGGAATTCGACCCAGCCCTGCATGCCGAACATCCGGCTCCAGCCCTTGGCGATCGAGATGCGCGACAGCTGCGGCCTGATCCGTTCACCGACGATCTGCGGCAGGTTCTGGAAAACCGAAGCGCCGATGCCGGCAACCGTCAGGAGCACCAGCAGGCTGACGACGGCGCGACCGATTTCGCTCATCACCTGCCTGTAGAGCGAGATGACGTCGGTCTCGGTGTCCATCGGCCAGGCTTCCGGCTTTTCCAGGAAGGTCGACAGGAACATGCCGAGGTCGACGATCGCGTCCTTGGCGTAGAAGACCGCGAAAACCAGGATGGCGAGGAAGGACGCAAAGATCGCGGTCTCGCGCGAATGGGGCAGCTTGCCCTGTTCGATCGTGTCGCGGATCTTCTTTTCTGTGGCTTCCTCGGTTTTGGAATCCTTGTCGACCGCTTCAGCCATGACGCTCTGACCGTGTGGCTATCGTCAGGCGGCTTCGGCGGTGGCTGCCTGCGTCGAAGGCAGCTCGAAGGCTCCTTCGCGCGACAGCCGGATGGCGGCGCTCGATATGCTCTTGCGGGCCGCCATGATGTCGGCAAGCGCAATGCCTTCCGATCCCTGTCCAAGCTCGGATTCGATCATGCGGCGAGAGCGCGCGCCGATCGCCGACAGGGCCGATTCGGCAAGTTCCGGCGACGCGCCGCGAAGCGCCAGCGTGACAAGCTCGGTCGACAGCCCGTCGAAGAGCAGAACCCGGGCCTTCTGTGGAAGCAGCGGCAGATCGTCGAAGGCGAACAGCCGCGACTTGACGCCGGCGAGATCGGGCGTGCCGGCTTCCTCCAGATCCTGCATCAGGTCGTCCAGTTCCGGCTTCGCCATCTCGTTGAGCATGCTGGCGACGCGTTCCTGCCCGGCCGTGGTGTCCCTGCTGGCCTTCTGCGACAGCACGCTCACGCGCAGCTGGTTCTCGACGATCCTGGAGGCCGCGTCCGGGATGTTGGCCATCGTCACCATGCGCTTGATGATCTGGCTGCGCATCGGCTTTTCCATGGTGAGCAGAACATTGGCGGCGGCCTGCGGCGCCAGCTTCGAAAGCACCATCGCGGACGTCTGCGGATGCTCGCCTGCAAGGAAGGCGCCGAGCCTTGCCGGTTCGAGCTTCTCGAGGTCCGGCCAGATCGGCGCGGGCCCTTCCTCGACCGGCTCGAACTTCTTCTCGCCCATGATGGCGCTCATCTCTTCGGGCGACAGCGATTCGTTGAGGATCGTGTCCATCCGGTCGGCCGAATCGAGCAGGCCCGCACCCTCGGTGAACTCGGCCTCGAACTCGGCGACGATGCGCTCCAGATCGGCCTGCGGGATGGTGCGCAAGAGACGCGCGCCCTCGATCAGCGCCTTCAGCTCATCCTGCTTGAAGAATTTGAGCAGCCGGCTGGCCGCGGGCTTGCCCATGGCCACCAGTATGGCTGCCGCCTTTTGCGGACGTGTCAGCGCCAATGCCGTCGTCATGCGTGTTGCCCTCGCTGCCGATTGGTCCGCCCGCCAACCATTCTCAGGCGCTCTTCGTCGCGGCGATGATCTCGGTGAGCCTGATGCCGAAGCGCGTCGGATCGCTTTCCAGCACCGTGATCTCGCCGCGCGCTATTTTGCGGCCGTTGACGACCACGTCGACCGGCTCGCCGATACGGCGGTTGAGCGCGACCGTGGAGCCCTTCTGCAGCGCCATCAGCTCCGAGACCGGCATCTCCGTGCTGCCGAGGATGATCTGCACGTCGACCGGAATGGTCATGATGATCGAGGAATTGGCGCCCGACTGAAAGGCGTCGTCCGGGCGCTTTTCCTCTTCCCGCAGCACGCCGCGCAGTTCCTCGATGGCGCGGTCGAGCTGTTCGTCGGGCTGATCGGTCTCGGCTTCTACCTTGGTTTGTGCCATCTGTCGTCTCCATGAATCCCGGGCCTGGCGTCAGCCCGGCATCAGTCCGTCGATGAAATCCTGCCCGGCATCGTGCGGATGGCTGATGCGGACGGTGTAGTTCTGTCCGAGCTTGCCGAACTCGCAGACAAACAATGTCTTGTCGCGGGCGCTGAGCCTGGCGTTGAGCTGCGCTTTCTCCTCGAATTCTATCACCTGGCCGGGCGCGAACGCCGCAAGGTCGCCGAGCGTCAGCCTGGCGAGCGGCATGGTCGCCTCGAGCCGGACGGTCGAGCGCATCACTTCTTCCGAGAAGCGGGCTCGCCAGTCGAACTCCGTGGCATCGCCGTCCTTGCCCGCGGCGGCCTCACCGTCGCGCGAGATAAGCAGCAGGCGCTGCGGGATCATCACCGTGAGCATGCCGCTGTCGGACGGCGTGGAAAGGCCAAGGACGATGCGCACCGCGGCGCCGTCGCGCAGCACGCGCCGCCTCGCCTCGTTGCCGGCCATGGCCCTCGGCACCGGCAGGCGCAGGTCCAGCGAACGCTTGCCGGATCCGTTGAGCGCCACGGCGACCTCCTGGAACACGGCGGTGGCGACATCGGCCTCGATCTGCGACAGGTCGCGCTCGATCGGCGCGACCGGCTGGTCGGGATCGCCGCCAAACAGAGCGCTCACCATTATGGCAACCGCCTGCGCGTCCATCACCAGCGTCATGGCATCGGCCGAGGAGGGCGAGGAAACCACGCTCAGCGCGAAGGCATCGCCGGCGCGCGAACGCGCTTCGGGAACGCGACCGACCTCCACCGCCTGCAGGTCGACGGTCACCGGCGCGCCGAGCTCGCCGGTAAGCGCCTTTTGCAGCACCGGCAGCGCCCGCTCCGCCATGCCGCGGCCGGCGCCGATCACCTGCGCCGCCTCGCCGCTGTCGCCGACGAGACGCTCGATGATCAAGGCCCGCGTTTCTGACGGACTGCCCGGACTTGTCATGACGGCAAGCGGTCCTGTCTCGGATCGAGCATGCTCAGGCCGCCTTCTTCTCGGCGGCGCCGGCGTTCATGGTGCTCTGCTCGACCGCGTCGATCGTCGGGCGCTCGTAGGACGATATGGTCTTGCGGCCGAATTCGATCGCTACCTGCGGCAGCGCGCCGTTCATATAGGCAAGCAGCGTCTGCTTGACGATGATGTAGAGGCGGTTCTTCTTCTCGCGCACCGTCTTGATCTTGGTGGCGACCGGACCGACCACCGCATAAGACAGGAAGATGCCGAGGAAGGTTCCGACGAGCGCGGCGCCGATCAGGCCGCCGAGGATCTCCGGCGACTGGTCCAACGCGCCCATCGCCTTCACCACGCCGAGCACGGCGGCCACGATGCCCAGCGCCGGCAGGCCGTCGCCGACCGCCACCATCGCGTGATAGGCCTTCAGCTTGTCGCTGCGGATCGTCTGGATCTCTTCATCCATCAGCGCCTCGATCTCGTGCGAGCGGGCATTGCCGATGATGATGATGCGGCAATAGTCGCAGATGAAATTCGTCAGGTCATGGTTCTTGAGCACGGTCGGGAAGGCCTGGAAGATGGCGGACTCCTCCGGATTGTCGATATGCGCCTCGACCTCGCTGCGCGATTTCGAGCGCAGTTCGCGCATCAGGCTGTGCAGGACGCCCAGCGTCTCGAGATAGTCGCGCTCCTTCGGCACCGCCTGCTTGAAGGCTTCCAGAATGCCCTTGCCGGTGTCCTTGACCGTCTTCATCGGATTGGCGACCAGGAAGGTGCCGAGTGCGGCGCCGCAGATGACCACCGCTTCCCAGGGCTGCAGCAGCACGTGCAGATGGCCGCCCATGGCCATGAAGCCGCCGAGAACGCAGCCGAGCGTCACCACAAGTCCGATCAGAATGCCCACGGCAGGTCCTTCCGCATGTCACGTCGTGGATCAGGGATAGTCCCCGTGCCTTGTGTGAGGCTTGAATCGAAGGCGGCGGACGCGATTCAGCTTCGCGCAAGGAAGTGACGTTATTGTCCGGGATAGCTTCGGCCGGAGGCGTGTCCTTGCTCAATACCTACACCAGCTATCAGTTGATTGCCAAAGACATCGGCAAGTCGATCGACCGGATTGAACAACAGCCGACGGTCGATCGCGACACCCAGTATTATCTGGCCAACATCACCAAGGTGAAATCGATCGACGATTTCGTCAACAATGATCGCCTGTTCAAATACGCCATGAAGGCCTATGGGCTGGAGGATATGGACTACGCCAAGGCCTTCATGGTCAAGGCGCTCAAGGAAGGTGTCTCCGACCCCAACAGTTTCGCCAACAAGCTGACCGACAAGCGCTACGCCCAGTTCGTCAAAGCTTTCAATTTCGCGGCGGACGGCGCCAATGCGACCGTCTACAACCCGGCGCAGCAGCTGGTGACGAAAAACTACGCCATCCAGGCCCAGATCGCCGGCCTCGACCCGAATTCGGACTATGTGAAGGGCGAGACGACCTACTATCTCGCCAACATCACCAAGGTGAAATCTGTCGACGATCTGATGTCGAACAACCGGCTCTATACCTATGCGCTGGCGGCGTACGGCCTGGATTCGGCAACCGAGGACAAGGACCTGATCAGGTCGGTCCTGCAAGGCGGCGTGCGCGATCCCGACAGCGTCGCCAACCAGCAGACCAACAAGGCCTATGCCGGGCTGGCCTCTGCCTTCAACTTCGAGCAATACGGCGAAAACACCACCACCTACGTTCAGGCGCAGCAGCCGACCGTCGACATGTACATGCGCCAGACGCTAGAGGAGGATGCCGGCAAGACCAACGAGGGCGTGCGGCTGGCGCTTTATTTCCAGCGCAAGGCCCCCGACATCACCAGCTGGTACGACGTGCTTGCCGATACCGCTTTGGCCAGCGTGGTGCGCACCGCGCTCGGCCTGCCCGATTCCTTTGCCACGGCCGACATCGACAAGCAGGCGCAGCTGTTCGGGCAGAAGCTCGACATCAAGGATTTCACCGACCCCGAAAAGCTCAGCAAGTTCCTGACCCGCTTCACCAGCATGTACGAGATCGCCCACCCGACCTCGACGGCCGTGACATCGGTCAGCGTGCTTTTTGCGCAGCCGACCACTGTCGGCATCTCCACCGATCTGATGATGGCCATGCAGCAATTGAAGTTCTGAGATCATGCAGGACAGCCTTTACGTCGCCCTATCCTCCCAGATCGCTCTAGAGCGTCGTCTCGACACCATCGCCGACAACGTCGCCAATGCCTCGACCATCGGCTTTCGCGCCACCGGCGTGAAGTTCGAGGACGTGGTCTCGGGCACCGGGCCGAAGTCGGTCTCCTTCGCCTCTTCCGGCAATACCTATCTTTCCGGCGCACATGGCGCGCTGACTGAAACCGGCAACGCGTTCGACTTCGCCGTCCAGGGCGACGCCTGGTTCGCCATCGATACGCCCGCGGGCACGGTGATGACGCGCGACGGCCGCTTCTCCATGAACGAGAACGGCGAATTGATGTCGATCGAAGGCTATCCAGTGCTGGACGGCGGCGGCGCTCCGATCCAGCTCGATCCGCGCAACGGCCCGCCCAAGGCAGGCGCCGACGGCTCGCTCAGGCAGAACGACCAGCTGGTCGGCGCCATCGGCCTCTACAATTTCGACCCTGGCGAGAATTTCGTCCGCTACGGCAATTCGGGCGTCGTTCCGGCGCGCACGCCCGAACCCGTCACCGATCGCTCGGACGTCGGTATCGCGCAAGGATTTCTGGAAGAGTCAAACGTCAACCCGGTGCTGGAGATGACCCGGCTGATCCAGGTGCAGCGCGCTTTCGAGAACACGGCGGCGCTGATGCGGCAGACCGATTCCTCCACCGAGGACGCCATCAAGACGCTTGGCTCGAAGTGACGGCATGACGACCGGCTCGTCCCTGTTGCGCGCTTCCGAGAGCCCGGCCGATTCCGGAAGGACGGACCGGCTGGCCACGCTCGAACGCGTCTGGCGCCGGTTCGACGATCCGCAGGCGCTGCTGTTGCGCGGCGGCCGCATCGTCGAGATATCGCCGACGCATTACAAGGTCCGCGGCCTGTCCGGAATTGCCAGGCTGGGCGACATCGTCGAGCAGCGCGGCAAGGCCGGCGCGCGACGCGGCGAGATCGTCAAGATCAGCAGCGACGAGGTGGTGATTGCGCCCTTCGAGCGCAGCGCCGATGCCGGTATCGGCGACGCGGTCTTTCGCCGCGGACCGCTCACGGTCACGCCACATGTCTCCTGGCGCGGGCGTGCCATCGATGCCTTGACCCGCCCCATTGACGGCGGTCCCGCGCTGATACGGCCGAATGCCGCCGATGTCACGCATGGCGCGACGCCCGGCGCCTTGGCGCGCCAGCGCGTCGGCACCGGCTTTCTCACCGGCGTCAGGGTGATCGACATCTTCACCCCGCTCTGCTTCGGCCAGCGGCTGGGCATCTTCGCCGGTTCCGGCGTCGGCAAGTCGACGCTGCTTGCCATGCTCGCCGGCGCCGAGGCCTTCGATACCGTGGTTGTGGCCCTGATCGGCGAGCGCGGCCGCGAGGTGCGCGAGTTCCTCGAGGATACGATCGGCGCCGAGAGCATGGCCAAGACCGTCGCCATCGTCGCCACCAGCGACGAAAGCGCCATGATGCGGCGCCGCGCGCCCGACACCGCCATGTGCGTGGCCGAGCATTTCCGCGACCAGGGCCATCGCGTGCTCCTGGTGCTGGATTCCATCACCCGCTTCGCGCATGCGCTGCGTGAGGTCGCGACGGGAACCGGCGAGCCGCCGGTCGCGCGCGGCTATCCGGCCTCGGTCTTCACCGACCTGCCGAAGCTGCTCGAACGCGCCGGCCCGGGCGCCGAGGGAAAAGGCTCGATCACCGCCATCATTTCCGTGCTGGTCGACGGCGACGACCACAACGACCCGGTCGCCGACTCGGTGCGCGGCATCCTCGACGGCCATGTCGTGCTCGATCGCGCCCTTGCCGAGCAGGGCCGCTATCCGCCGGTCAACCCGCTGTCGTCCATCTCGCGCCTTGCCGACAAGGCCTGGAGCCCGGAACAGCGGGTGCTGGTGACCAGGCTGAAATCGATGATCGCGCGCTTCGAGGATACGCGCGACATCCGTCTTTTGGGTGCCTACCAAAGCGGCGCCGATGCCGAGCTCGACAACGCCGTGCGCCAGGTGCCGCTGATCTATGAGGCGCTCACGCAATCGCCGAGGGACCGCGCGTCGGCCGATCCGTTCGCCGACCTCGCCCGCCATCTCAAGGGGAAGCTGAATGGCGATCAAGGAGACTGAGCTCCAATATACCGAACGCATGTTGCGCGACATGCTTGCCGAGGCCGAGGCGGCGGAAAGGGCCGAGGCCGACGCGGCAAGATCCGCCAAGGACAAGGTCGCGCATGCCAAGACACAGAAGACAGCGGCTCTCCTGACCAGAGCCGACAGGCCGCATCCGCCGCGGACATCCGCCGCCGGGACCGCCGATGCCGCGCAGGCCAGCCGCGATTCCGTGCTCGACGGGCTTTTTCCCCGCACCGAGTGGCCGGAGCCGCCGAAAGCCCAGTTCCCGCGCCTGGCCGACAGGAGCGCCGACCGCCGCAGCGATTTCGTCATCGCCGCGCTCGGCATCACGCTCGGCCTCATCTGCGCGTTGTTCCCCTGGTACATCTTCTTCAACCAGGAGCAGTTCGGCGTCCAGACCATCAAGTTCGGCGGCAGCGGCAGCAATTCCGGACGCGAGGGCGGTGGCGTTGCGGCTCAACGCAGCGGACCGCTGACGGCCAAGGACATTCCCAATTCCGATATCGACCTGTTTGCGACCGGAACGGTGCAGGATGAGCCCGCCCCGCCGCCCGCCGACCAGCCCTTCCCGGCCGCCGCTTCCGAATTCAAGATTGTGCATGTCGCCAACGGCCGCGCCATGATCGAGGACGATACGGGTCTGTGGGTCGTTCAGCGCGGCTCCGTCCTGCCGGATTCGAGCCGCGTCGCCTCGATCGAGCAGCGCGGCGGCAAGTGGGTGATCGTCACCAACACAGACAAGGTGATCCAGCTCTCGAAGTAACGTAGCCCGGCCGTACAGCCCCGCTCCCCGCGCAAGGTCCGCGCAAGACTGGCCGCCTAGTCTTGTGCGTACTTGTCCGGGAGATTCCCATGGAACCCGTAAATCTTTTCGACCTTGCCACGCGGCAGTCGCAATGGCTGGCCGTGCGCCAGTCGGCGATTGCCTCCAACATCGCCAATGCCAATACGCCGGGCTATACGGCCAATGATGTCGAGCCGTTCGAAAAGGTCCTCGACCGCACCGCGGTGACGCTGGCTGCCACGCAGACAGGCCATCTTGGCGCCGAAACCACCAATGCCGGCTTCAACGTCAAGCCGGAGGATCCTGACGGCGCGATCATGCCGTCGAAGAACACCGTCGTTCTCGAGCAGGAGCTGATGAAAGCCGGTGAGGTTCGCCGCTCCTTCGAGCTCAACACGGCGATCGTCAAGGCCTTCCATTCGATGATGACGATGGTGGTGAAGAGCTGACCATGGACGCCCTCACCGCAGCCCTCAAAGTCGCGGCATCCGGCCTCGGCGCTCAGTCGGAGCGCCTGCGCGTGGTTTCGGAAAACCTCGCCAACGCGCAGTCGACCGGCAGCACGCCCGGCGCCGACCCCTATCGCCGCAAGACGATCACCTTTCAGTCCGAGGTCGACCGCGCAACCGGCGGCTCACTGGTGGAAGTGAGCGGCATCAATCGCGATCCTTCGGATTTCCCGATCGAATTCCAGCCCGGCAACGAAGCCGCCGACGCCAAAGGGTACGTCAAGATGCCCAACGTCAACACATTGGTCGAAATGGCCGACATGAGCGAGGCGAACCGCTCCTATGAAGCCAACCTGCAGGTCATCAAGCAGGCTCGCGATCTGATTTCCATGACCATCGACCTGATGAGGAACCAGTAATGATCGGCGGTATCGGGGCAATACAATTCAAGACGGCGGTTGACGGCGCCGACTCCGCCGCGCCGGGCCTGCTTAAAGGCGGTGTCGGGACGCAGGCCAGCGAAAGCATCGGCAGCAGCTTCGCCGACGTCCTCAGCCAGGCCGCGACGAAGACTGTCAACACGCTGCAGGGTGCCGAGCAGATGTCGATACAGGCGCTCAAGGGTGACGCCGATACCCGTCAGGTTGTCGATGCGGTGTTGAGCGCCCAGCAGGCGCTGCAGACGACCATCGCCATCCGCGACAAGGTCGTCTCGGCTTACCTCGAGATCAGTCGCATGAGTATCTAGGAACCGCGTCATGAAAGCACTCGCCATCGCCGCCACCGGCATGAACGCCCAGCAGACCAACCTGGAAGTCATCGCCAACAACATCGCCAACATCAACACCACCGGCTACAAGCGGGCGCGGGCCGAATTCTCCGACCTGCTCTACCAGGTCGACCGCACGCAAGGCGTGCCCAACCGTTCCAACACCTCGCTGGTGCCGGAAGGCGTTTCGATCGGTCTTGGCGTCAAGACGACCGCCGTGCGCAACGTCCACACCCAGGGGGAACTCGCCAGCACCGGCAACAGCTTCGACCTGGCGTTGACCGGCAGGGGCTGGTTCCAGATCGAGGGCGCCGACGGCGGCACGCTCTACAGCCGCGCCGGCGCCTTCAACACCAACGCCACCGGCCAGCTTGTGACGGTGGACGGCGCCAACGTCATCCCGGCCATCACCGTGCCGACCGATGCCATCGAGGTTATCGTCAACAAGACCGGCCAGGTCTTTGCCCGCCTCGACGGTCAGACCAACCTCCAGCTTCTCGGACAGCTCCAGATCGCCAACTTCGCCAACGAGGCGGGCCTCGCGCCGCTCGGCGACAACCTCTTCCAGGAAACGGCTGCCTCGGGCCCGGCCAATGTCGGCGTTCCGGGGGATCCCGGCTTCGCCACGATCCAGCAGGGTTATCTGGAATCATCGAACGTCGATCCGGTCAAGGAAATCACCGAGCTGATCTCGGCGCAGCGCGCCTATGAAATGAACTCCAAGGTCATCCAGGCCGCCGACGACATGGCCTCGGTTGTCTCCAAGAACATCAGGTAACGGATGATGGCCGGGCCGATCTCCTCCGCACTCCGCCGCGCCATGCTCGCCACCGTCCTGGTGGCCGCCGGCACGCCGGCTATCGCGCAGGACGCGACCGGCCAGTCGGCGAACCAGATCGCCGCCGGCCAGGCGATCGGCGAGGCAGTGCTGATCCCCAACCGGGTCATCTATCCCGGTGAGACAATCGAATCCGCCTCGCTCAAGCAGGTGACGCTGATACCCGGCAAGCACAAGCCGGACGGCATGGCGACGCGATCCGAGGAGCTTCAGGGCAAGGTCGCCAAGCGTACGCTACTGCCCGGCCGCTACATCCCGGTCACCGCTATCCGAGACGCCTGGCTGGTCGAACAGGGCGCTTCCGTGCAGGTCTATTTCACCGCCGGCGCGCTGACCATTTCGGCGGCCTGCGTCACGCTGCAGCCAGGCGCTGCCGGCGACCAGATCAAGATCCGCAACATCGACAGCGGCAAGATCATCTCCGGCACGGTGATGGCCGACGGCACCATCAAGGTCGGCGCTTCGTGATGCGCGCCTTTGTCCTTCTGCTCGCGGCGGCCATCGGCATTCAGCCGGCCTTGGCGGATGGGCTGACGCCCAAGGCCAAACGCGAGCTCGCGCAGAAAAACGGCGGCGTCTACGACGATCCGGAATATGATCCGGCGACGACCCAGCGCATGTTCCGCGTTTCCACCGGACCAAGCACGCTGCCGCCCGGCCAGGTGGCCGCGCGCATCAAGGACATTGCTCAGTTGCAGAGCGCGCGCGACAACCAGCTCGTCGGCTACGGCCTGGTCATCGGCCTTGCCGGCACCGGGGACAGCCTGCGCAACTCGCCCTTCACCGAGCAGTCGATCCGCGCCATGCTGGAGAATCTCGGCATTGCCACCGAAGGCGGCAGCGCGCGCGCCAAGAACGTGGCCGCCGTCATCGTCACCGCCAACATGCCGCCCTTCGTTCAGTCGGGCGCCCGCATCGACATCGACGTCTCCTCGATGGGCGATGCCACCTCGCTCGCCGGCGGCACGCTGGTGATGACGCCGCTGAAGGCGGCCGATGGCGAGATCTATGCCGTCGGGCAAGGCTCGGTGATTGTCGGCGGCTTCACCGCCAAGGGTCAGGCCGAGGAACTCACGCAAGGCGTGCCGACCGCCGGCCGCGTGCCCAACGGCGCCATCGTCGAGCGCGCCGTTCCGGCCGAGTTCGACGACCAGGGCGTGTTGACACTGCAATTGCGCAATCCCGATTTCTCGACCGCCATCCGCATCGCCGATGCCGTCAACGACTACACCTCGCAGCGCTTCGGCATGCGGGTCGCCGCCGAGCGCGATGCCCGCACCGTGCAGATCAGGCGGCCGAAGAACGTCTCCGCCGCGCGCTTCTATGCCGAGATCGAGAACCTCGTCGTCGAGTCGGATTCCCCTGCCCGCGTCGTCATCGACGAGCGCACCGGAACCATCGTCATCGGCAACAATGTCAGGATCTCGCGCGTGGCGATCAGCCACGGCACGCTTACCGTACGCATCACCGAAGCGCCTCGGGTCGTCCAGCCTGAACCCTTCTCCAGGGGTGAGACCGCGGTGGAACCGTCCACGGCCATCGATGCGAGCCGGCCCAACGCCCGCGTCGCCGTGCTCGATGGCCCCGATCTCGAAACGCTTGTCTCCGGCCTCAATCGCCTCGGCGTGAAGCCGGACGGCATCATCGCCATCCTGCAAGGCATCAAATCTGCCGGCGCCCTGCAGGCCGACCTGGTTCTCCAATAGGCACGCCGATGATCGCGCTCTTCTCCCCAACACTGCATCGCCGCCCAAGACTTCACCCCGTGACCGGCCTCCTCGCCATTGGCGCGATCGTCGCGTTGGCGGGCGGCGCGGTCCGCGCGGATGAAGTGCGCCAGGTATTGCCCGGCGGTCAGGCGCCAGCTCAGGCGGCCCAACTCACGCGCGAGACGGCATCGGCCCAGCCGGTTGGACTTGCGGTTGGGAAAGCGCCTGACGAAAGCGAGGTCCAGCGCTTCTGCTCCAACATCGCGGATGCCGCGCGCGACCGCCGCTACGCCCTGCAGGCGGAGGAGCTGAAGCAGCTGCAGGCCGGCATCGACGAGCGCATGAAAGCGCTGGAGGCGAAGAAAGCCGAATATGAAGAGTGGCTGAAGCGCCGCGAGGTGTTCCTGGCGCGCGCCGAGGACGGCGTCGTCAAGATCTATGCCGGCATGAAGCCGGACGCCGCCGCCGAGCGGCTGGCGATGGTCAATGCCGAGCTCGCGGCGGCCATCCTGATGAAGCTCGATTCGCGCAAGGCCGGCGTCATCCTGAATGAAATGGACCAGAAGGCGGCGGCGACGCTCACAGGCATCATGGCCAGCGCGGCGCGAAGGGTTGATCCGTCATGAAGTTGAAGTTCTTTGTCCTCGTCGCGGTTGCGGGCTTGTCCGGCTGCGGCACCAATTTCAAGGAGATCGGCCGGGAGCCTGCTATGTCACCCGTCGGTTCCGGCATCGGTGCCTCCGGCCCTTACACCTATCCCGAGCCGCCTGCCTCGCGGCCGAAGAAATTTTCGCTATGGGACGACCGCCAGAGCCGGCTCTTCACCGATCCGCGCGCCTTACGCGCCGGCGACATCCTGACCGTCAACATCAAGCTCAACGACAGGGCCAATTTCAAGAACCAGAACGATCGCAGCCGCACCGCCGCGCGCAAGCTCGGCTATGACGTCACGCTCGGATGGGACGGCAAGAGCACCAGCGGCAAGGGCGACGCCGGTTTGAGCTCCAGCACGGAGACCAATGCCGATGGCGAGATCAAGCGCTCGGAAGACATCGAGCTCAACGTCGCCGCCGTCGTGACGGAGGTGCTGCCCAACGGCAATCTGATGATCAGGGGCTCGCAGGAGGTCCGCGTCAACTACGAGCTGCGGGTCCTCACCATCGCCGGCATGGTTCGTCCATCCGACATCGGCGCGGAGAACACCATCCCCTACGAGCGCATCGCGGAAGCGCGCATCTCCTATGGCGGCCGCGGCCGTGTGAGCGAGGTCCAGCAGCCGGCCTATGGCCAGCAGGTCCTCGACCAGGTTCTTCCTTTCTAGGGCCGGGAGAACGCTGCCATGGCCAATGTCGAGCAGGTCCAGCCCAAGAAGGGGCCTTCCCTGGTGATCCAGCTCGCCATCCTGCTGGTCATGACGGGCGCGGCCATCGGCATGGGCTGGGTTTCCGGCGGCTATCTCAAGCAAGGCGAAACGCCGGCGCCGGTACCCGTGGCGCCGGAAAACGCCGGCGCCGCGGAAAAACCCGCCGAGGGCGGCAAGGCGGCTGCCGGGCCAACGCTGGCTCAGTTGGCGCCGATCACCACCAATCTCGCCTCGCCGTCGGACGTCTGGATCCGGCTGGAGGCATCGGTGCTCTATGATGCCCCGCAGCCGCCGGAAGTGACCGAGCAGATCCACCAGGATCTGCTCGCCTTCGTGCGCACGATCAAGCTGCATCAGATCGAAGGCGCCAGCGGCTACCAGCATCTCAAGGCCGATCTCGATGAGCGCGCCGCGCTGCGCAGCGGCGGCCACGTCAAACAGGTTCTCGTCAGGACGATGCTGCTCGAATGAGAAAGTTCCTCATAGCCACGGCGCTCATCGTCGTCACCACATCCATCGCCACGGCCCAGCAGCTCGATCTCGGCGGCATCGGCAAGGCCGACGGCACGACCGTCGGCTACCTGATCCAGATGTTCGGCCTGCTGACGGTGCTTTCGGTGGCGCCGGGCCTGCTCATCATGGTGACGAGCTTCACCCGCTTCGTCATCGCCTTCTCGATCCTGCGCGCCGGCATCGGCCTGCAGTCGACGCCGGCAAACCTGATCCTGATCTCGCTGTCGCTGTTCATGACGTTTTATGTCATGGCGCCGACCTTCGACCAGGCCTGGAACACCGGCGTGAAGCCGCTGATGGACAACCAGATCACGCAAGGCGAGGCGTTCGAGAAGATTTCCGGTCCGTTCCGCGACTTCATGCTGCACAATGTACGCGAGAAGGACTTCGACCTTTTCGCCGATCTCGCGCGCGAGCGTGGCCAGACTGTCTCGCGCGAGACGGTCGATCTGCGCATCCTGGTGCCGGCCTTCATGATCTCGGAAATCCGCCGCGGCTTCGAGATCGGCTTTCTCATTGTGCTGCCCTTCCTCGTCATCGACCTCATCGTCGCCACCGTGACCATGGCCATGGGCATGATGATGCTGCCGCCGACGGTGGTGTCGCTGCCGTTCAAGATCCTGTTCTTCGTTTTGATCGACGGCTGGAACCTTCTCGTCGGCAGCCTGGTGCGGTCCTTCACCTGACGACGCCGGGACGGGTGTTGAAATGCCGTCTCCGTTCCGCACAAATTTTGCGCAATATATTTTCGATTAACCGTCCGATTTAGGTCTTTGGTAGGGACTGGCCCGCATATTGCTCGCAGATGGCGGGTGATCGGGTTTTAGAGATCATTGGCATGATGCCGCACCGTCATACCGGACATGCCGGTATGTCAAAAAAATCCGTGTAAAAATAGGGTACGAGTACCATGGCCAGTATCATGACCAACGCCTCGGCGTTGACCGCTCTGCAGAGCTTGAACGCCACCCAGAAGAACCTCGACACCACCCAGGCCCGCATCTCGACGGGCTATCGCGTTTCTCAGGCTTCCGACAACGCCGCCTACTGGTCGATCGCCACCACGATGCGCTCCGACAACCAGGCCATGTCCACCGTTTCGGACGCTCTCGGCCTCGGCGCCTCGAAGGTCGACACCGCCTACACCGGCATGAGCAGTGCGATCGACACCATCAACAAGATCCAGCAGAAGCTGACTGCTTCCTTCGGTCAGACGGACGCTTCGAAAGAGAAGACCCAGACCGAAATCAAAGCGCTTCAGGACCAGTTGAAGGCCTACGCCGATGGCGCCACCTTCTCCGGCACCAACATGCTGTCCGTGAACAGCGGCACCGCCACCGCCGCTGCCGACGTCAAGATCGTCTCGGCATTCAACCGCAGCGCCACCGGTGCGGTTTCGATCTCGACGATCGACGTCAACGTGGAAAGCATCAAGCTTTATGAAGCCGGCACCACGGCGGGAACGCAGAAGGGTATCCTCGACGCCAACTACGTCGGCGCGACCGGCGCCATCGTCGCCACGGCACAGAACCCGACCTTGGGTGCGGCTGCGGCTGCCGGCGACACCTACTCGGTCGCCGGCCTGAAGATCTTCGACTCGGCAACTGGCAAGGGGGCCAGCGACACCCAGATCGCGGAGATGATGAACGTCGTCGATACCGCGCTCAAGGCCATGACAACCGCCGCCACCAAGCTCGGCGCCGCCAAGAGCTCGATCGACCTGCAGAAGACCTTCACCTCGAGCCTGATGGACTCCATCGATCGCGGCGTCGGCCAGCTCGTCGATGCCGACATGAACAAGGAATCGACCCGCCTCCAGGCTCTGCAGGTTCAGCAGCAGCTCGGCGTCCAGGCGCTGTCGATCGCCAACGGCTCGTCGCAATCGATCCTGTCGCTCTTCCGCGGCTGATCGTTCTATACTGACCACGCCAAAGCATCGGGCCGCGCCAAAAGCGCGGCCCGATTTGCGTTTGCTCAAGGCTCGCGCAACTTTCGCTTCTTAACGTCTCCAAAGCCTACTTTTAACAGGCCATTAACCATATCGCGCTAGGTATGGTTAACCAATTGATACAGGTTGTCGACTCGGCCCGACCGGCGCGATCGCAACCGACGAGCAGGTCGAGGCCTGCGTGGCATGCCGGCTTTTGAGAAGGAGCGAGTTTCTTGGCGAGCATCATGACGAACGCTGCGGCGCTGACCGCACTTCAAAGCCTCAACGCCACCAACAAATCGCTCGAGCAGACGCAGGCGCGGATCTCGACCGGCTACAGGGTCTCCGAGGCCTCCGACAACGCCGCCTACTGGTCGATCGCTACCACCATGCGCTCCGACAACTCGGCGCTGTCGACCGTGCAGGACGCGCTCGGCCTCGGCGCCTCGAAGGTCGACACCGCCTATACCGGCATGAACAACGTGCTGGACACCATCGGCAAGATCAAGACCAAGCTCTTGTCGGCCGTCGGCCAGTCGGATGCCAACAAGGCCAAGACGCAGACCGAAATCACCGCGCTGCAGGCGCAGATGAAATCCTTCGCCGACGCCGCCACTTTCTCCGGCTCGAACTACCTTTCGGTCACGTCCACGCAGGTGGCAGCCGCCAATGACGGCGTCCAGCAGGACGCCAAGATCGTCTCTTCGTTCAACCGCTCTTCGTCCGGCGCCATCTCGCTCGGCACCATCGACATCAATGTCGAGAGCACAAAGCTGTTCGATTCCGGCCTCGCCACCGCCGTCAAGAACCAGGGCATCCTCGATCGCAAGACCTCGATCTATTCCACGGCAGCGGACCAGTCGGCGTATGACGCCGCCTATGCGACCGCGATCGCAGGCGGCGCCACCGACATCGCCGCCAACACCGCCGCCCAGGCCGCGGTGACGGGCACGCCCGTCAAGATCGACAACGTCTCCGCCTTCAATCTCGACATCACGGCAACGGGCGTGACCGACGATATCATCACGCAGATGGTCACCAAGATCGACAACGTCATGAGCCAGCTTACTGACGCCGCCACCGTGCTCGGCGCCGCCAAGAGCTCGATCGACCTGCAGAAGACCTTCACGCAGAGCCTGATGGACTCCATCGACCGTGGCGTCGGCCAGCTCGTCGATGCCGACATGAACAAGGAATCGACCCGCCTCCAGGCGCTGCAGGTTCAGCAGCAGCTCGGCATCCAGTCGCTGTCGATCGCCAACAGCTCCTCGCAGTCGATCCTGCAGCTGTTCAAGAACGGCTAAGCCGCCTGATCACCTTCGACCGACGAAAAGGCCGTGTCTGAAACGCGGCCTTTTTCGTTTCTCGAGAGGAAGTTGCGCGTTCGGCATCTTGCTGGCTCTTTGCCGGCGCGCGCTATCATCTTCGCACAAGCTTCGCGGTCTAGTCTTCCAGCGGACAGTCGTGCTGGGAGCCGTTGAATCGTGCCGGAACAGATCCAGAGCATCATCGCGAATTTCAAGAGCTTCGGCGTGCGGCGTCTGGCGCTGATGGGCGGCATCGCGGCCCTGGTCATGGCCGTCATCGGCATCGCCTCCGTCTATCTCAATCGCCCGGCCTATGAAACGCTCTATGTCGGCCTCGAGCGTTCCGACGTGAACCAGATCGGCCTTGTGCTGGCCGATGCCGGCATCGGCTTCGATGTCGGCTCCGACGGAACCTCGGTGCTGGTGCCT
The DNA here is from genome assembly GCF_003952445.1 of Mesorhizobium sp. M2A.F.Ca.ET.043.05.1.1. NCBI lineage: Bacteria > Pseudomonadati > Pseudomonadota > Alphaproteobacteria > Hyphomicrobiales > Phyllobacteriaceae > Mesorhizobium > Mesorhizobium sp. M2A.F.Ca.ET.043.05.1.1. Next base: position 134,183 of record NZ_CP034446.1, on the reverse strand, counting down.
GCCGGCACCACCGCGCAGGCGCGCATGCTGCTCGCCGAGAAGGGCCTGCCGACGAGCGCCAATGCCGGCTACGAGCTGTTCGACAATGTCGGCTCGCTCGGCCTCACCTCCTTCATGCAGCAGATCACCCGTGTGCGCGCGCTGGAAGGCGAGATCGCGCGCACCATCCAATCGATCTCCGGCGTCAAGGCGGCGCGCGTCCATATCGTCATGTCCGAGCGCGCCAATTTCCGCCGCGACGAGCAACAGCCCTCCGCCTCGGTCGTCATCCGCTATACCGGCAACGATGCCGAGAAGAGCGCCATGTCGATCCGCCACCTGGTCGCCGCGGCGGTTCCGGGCCTCTCGGCCGACAAGGTCACGGTGCTCGATTCCAACGGCAATCTGCTGGCCGCCGGCGACGATCCTTCCAACACGAGCGCCGCGCGCACGCTGGGCGTCGAGCAGACGGTCGAGGCGCAGATCGGCGACAACATCCGCCGCGCGCTCACCCCCTATCTCGGCCCCGACAATTTCCGCGCCAGCGTCAAGGCCGACGTCAACACCGACAGCCGCCAGACCGAGGAGACGATCTTCGATCCGAACTCGCGCGTCGAACGTTCGGTGCAATCGGTGAAGACCAACGAGGCGAGCAATCAGAAGCAGGCCTCGACCCCGACCAGCGTCGAGCAGAACCTGCCCGAGACGCAGACCACCAGCACCGAGGGGCCGCAGTCCTCCTCGCAGAACGACCGCAAGGAAGAGATCACCAACTACGAGATCAACTCCAAGAAGATCGCCACCGTCTCCAACGGCTACACGGTCAACAAGATGTCGATCGCGGTCGTCGTCAACCAGGATCGGCTGAAGACCATCCTCGGCAAGGATGCCACGCCGGAGCAGATCGCCAAGCGCGTCGCCGATATCCAGAAGATGGTGGCCTCGGCGACCGGCTTCGACGACAAGCGCGGCGACGTCATCGACGTGTCGGCGGTCGAGTTCATCAACGGCCTCGACGGCGAGCCGATCGAACAGCCGGGCATCCTGGCCTCGATCGGCACCTATACCGGCACGCTGATCAATGCCGGCGCTTTCATCGTCGTCGTTTTCTTGGTTGCCTTCTTCGGCCTGAAGCCTATGGCCACCGCGCTGACGGCGTCGGCAAAGCCCGCGGCCATTGCCGGCCCAAGCTTCGATGACGTGCAACGCTCGCTGCCGACGCCCGACGCGCCGGTCGCCGCGATCACCGCCGAGACCCCGCCCCTACCCGGCGCGCGCGCCGGCGCAACCCCGCTCGATGATCTGCGCCAGAAGATCCGGCCGGCGCCGCAGGAGCGGCTTGCCCGCATGGTCGACCTCAATGAGGAGCGCACCGCGCAGATTCTGCGCAAATGGGCAGCCGCCCCGGAAGCCGTGGGTTAGGCCATGGTCTCGGCGGCCCTCTTCGATCTCCTGCCCGATTTCGGCTCGCGCACCCCGCATGCCAGCCAGGCGGCGACCTCGCGCGAAGCCGCGCATATGCCGGCCGCGCCGGCACCGCACGCGCCACAGGCCGACATCGGCGCGCTGATCGCCGAGGCGGTGGCCGACGCGGAGGCCACGCTCGAGGCACGGCTTGCGCTCGCCCATCAGGCCGCGCTCGAAGCCGAGCGCCAGGCCAGCGACGATGCCGCGAGAGCCTTTCTTGAAAGCTTCGGCGGCGACCTCGGCGCCGCTGTCGCCACGCGCATCGAGGCCATGGAGCAGCGCGTTGCCGAGCTTACCGGCGCGACTGTTGCCCGCATCATCGGCGGCCTTCTCAGCGACGACCTGCAGGAACGTTCGCTTCAGGCCCTTTCACGCGCCATCGCCGCCGCGGTCGCCGACAACGAGGCCGTCCGCATCGGTGTTCGGGGACCGCTCTCGCTGTTCGAGCCGCTGAAGGCGGCGCTTGGATCCCGCGCGGCCAATCTCGACTTCGCCGAGGCGCCGGGCTTCGACCTGACCGTCAGCATCGACGAAACGGTGTTCGAGACGCGTATCGCCGAGTGGTCCGCGTCCCTGTCCGAGGTTCTGTCATGAGCGCCATCGACCATGCCGAGCCCCGGCACGAGATCATCATCGTCAAGCGCAATCACGACGGTCATGACGACGATCACCATGGTGGCGTGTGGAAGATCGCCTTCGCCGATTTCATGACGGCGATGATGTGCTTCTTCCTCGTCATGTGGCTGATCAACGCCGCCAACGAGCAGACCAAGGCAGCCGTCGCCAGCTATTTCAATCCGGTCGAGCTGATCGATCGCAATTCCAGCCGCAAGGGCCTCGAGGATCTCGGCGACGGCCCGAGCAAGGTCGGTTTGACCGCGGACAATCCGCAGCAGGGCGCGACCAAGGCGGGCGAGGACGGCAAGGGCGGCGCCGGCTCGTCCGAACGCCGGCAGACCAAGGACGGCGCGCAGGATGCCCAGCTGTCCGATGAAAAGCTGTTTGCCGATCCCTATGCGGTGCTGGCGGAGATCGCCGCCGATACGGGGGTGCTGCAGAATGTCAGCGCCAAGGGCGAAGGCGGCGCCCAGGCGGCCGGCCCGGCGACCGGCGCTTCCGGCGGCGAATCCTATCGCGACCCCTTCGCGCCTGATTTCTGGTCGCAGCAGGTGGCGGCCCCTGGCGCCGAGGCCACAGCCGAGCGCGCCAAGATCGAAGGCGATCCCGCCAAGCCTGACGAGAAGATCGCAACGGTCGCGGTGCCGAAGGCAAAGGCTGCTCCGGCGGCTCCCCCGCTGACGGCCGGGCCGCTGGAGCCGCTGGCAACCTCGGAAAAGACCGAAGCCAAGGCCGGTCAGAAGGCCGCGCAGGGCGAGGCCGAGAAGCCGTTGGGTGAAGGTAACAAGACTGACAAGGCTCAGGGCAAGAAAGCCGACGCCGACAAGCGCGAGGCCGCGGCCGGCGACACCAAAGCCGAAGCGGCGAAAGTGGAAAAGACCGAACAAGAGCAAGGCGCCAACAAGGGCGACAAGGCGCCGAGCAAAGCCGCCCTCCAGCAGGCCGCGGAAATCAAGAAGGAACTCGCCAAGGCATTCCTGCCGGGCGAAAAGCTCGCCGACGGCGTCTCCGTCGAGGCCACCGACAAGGGGGTCGTCATTTCGATCACCGATCAGCTCGATTTCGGCATGTTCGAGATCGGTTCGGCCATGCCGCGCCGCGAGCTGGTGCTGGCGATGGAAAAGATCGGCCACATCATCAACGAAAAGAAGGGCACCATCACCATCAGCGGCCACACGGACGCGCGGCCGTTCCGCAGCGACACCTACGACAACTGGCGGCTGTCGACCGCGCGTGCCCATGCGGCCTACTACATGCTGGTTCGCGGCGGCGTCGACGAAAGCCGCATCACCGAGGTCGCGGGCTTCGCCGACCGGCAGCCCAAGATCGCCTCCGATCCGATGGCGGCCGCGAACCGCCGCATCGAAATCCTGATGACGGCCGGCGGATGAAGGGCAGGAGCGTCATCGGCGGCGCGATCGCGCTGCTATTGCTTGCGGCGGGGTCGCCATCGGCGGCCTTCGCGCGGGACGCGCTGCAGCCTTATCAGCTGGTGCGTTCGCTGCAGCTGATCCAGGACCGCATTGCCGGTGGTGATCATGCCGCGCTGCCGATGCAGGCGAAGCTCCTCGAAATGATCGACGCCCGGATGCGCGATGCCAATGCCGAGGACTTCAAGGAGCCGAAGAATTTCCGCGCCTTGCTGGTCTACGGCATGAGCGGCGGCAATCCGGTGACGGTCGCGGCGGCGGCTTCGCGCGCGATGACCGACCCGCAAAGCCTCGCCATCGCCAAGGGCGTCGTCGCCTATCTGAATGGGCGGCCGGCCAACGCGATCGAAATGCTGAAGCCGATCGATCCGATGAGCGTGCCTCCGGACATCGGCGCCTTTCTGGCGCTGGTCAAGGGTTCACTGCTTGCGGCCGATGACCCTGCCCAGGCGCTCGCCCTGCTGGACGAGGCGCGCCTGCTCAGCCCCGGCACGCTGGTCGAGGAGGCGGCGCTTCGCCGCTCCGTGGGCATCGCGGCCGCGCAGGGCGACGCCGCCCGTTTCGCGCTGGCGTCGACCCAATATGTCGCGTCCTATCTCTACTCGCCCTACGCCAGCCAGTTCGCCGATGCCTTTGTCTCCGGCGTCATCACGCTGCATATGGCGATCAGCCAGGACAAGATCGCCGATATCACCTCGATGATGGATCCCGAGCGCGAGAAGGTAATCTACCTGCGCATCGCGCGCCACGCCGCGATCGACGGGATGACGGAGCTCTCGGCTTTTGCCGCGGCAAAGGCGGAACTGGGCCGCAACGGCGGCGGCAGCCAGGACGACCCGCGCAGCCAACTCTATTCCAGCCTTTCCACCATGACATCGGCCAGCGTCGATGAGGTGCGTGCCAGTCTCGGCAAGATCGACCGCGGCAAGCTCTCGCAAAACGACCGTGACCTGCTTGACGCCGCGCAGGCCGTGGCGGGCGAAGTGGTGGCGCCGGTAAAGGCGCCGGCCAAGGCGGAAGCCGCGCCGGCCGCAGCGAAGGGAAATGAGGCGAAGGCGGCGGCCGAGGCCTCGGCCGATCCGGCCAATGCGGATCTGCCTCCAGTGGAAGGAGCGATGCCCGACCAGCCAGCGGTCGCGTCAAGCGATCCGCCGGTACCGGCAAGCAATCCGCCGGTCGCGTCGGGCGATCCGGCGAAGGACACTCCACCCGCGGCTTCGCCGCCTTCTGCCCAGCCACTGGCGCGAACAACGGCTGAAACGCCGGCCGACGCTCCGATGCAAGCCGATGCCGCGCCGGTGGTCCAGGCCTCCGCGCCGACGGCCCCAAAGGTACAAGACCCCATCGACGCCGCCGTGGCCAGCACGCGCCGCCAGCTCGACCAGATCGACCAACTTCTCGGAGCAGCCCCCAAGTGACCAGCGTCAACCAGACCTTGCCGGGCTTCGCTTCGACCCAGCCCCGGCCGCACGCCGCCGGCGACAAGGACAAGGATCAGAGTTTCGGCGAGATGGTGCGCGAGACGGAAAAGCCGCAGGACAAGCACACGACCGTATTGCCGGGCGCCCATCTGGCAAAGCGCTCGGCGGCCGACAACGGCAAGCAGGAGCCTGACCAGGATCCGCAAGGGAAAACCGGCTCGCAGAAGGCCGCGGGAAAGTCCCCGAGGAACGCGGCCGCCCGGGCCGACGAGGCGACGCCGACGACCGACAAGGATGCCACGGCGCAAGCCAGCGATTCCGTGCCGCTGCAGGACCGCTTGCCATTGCTGATGGCGTTGAGCGACATGAAGCACTTCGCGCAATCGTCGGGCGCGGACGGGAAGGATTCGGTTGCCGATGGAGAAGGCGCCGGCGAGGACGAGGCACTGAAGCTGCAACTGCGCATTGGCAAGCGCGCGCCGGTCGGCAGTTCCGCCGAGCCGCAGTCGCGATCCGCCCGTTCGACGGCCGCTGAAGCGTCCGGGCCCGACTTCGGGCAGAAGCCGGTGAAGGCGGACATGGCTCTCGACATGCCCGGTCGCAGCGAAACCAGAATCTTGCCGATGCAAGGGAATGAGCCGCAGGCCGACAGCCCTGTGCTGCCGCAGGGCTGGCGACCGGCTTCCGCCTCCAAGGCATCACAACAATCGCAGCCGGCTGCTTCGCAGACACCGGTCAAGCCGTCTTCTTCCGCCACACGCATGGAAGTCGTCAGCCAGCAGAGCTTCCCGGCGCCGGCGCAAAACCCAATCGGCCAGACGGCGTCGGCGCTGGTTGAGGCGCTTGCCACCGACAACGGCGTTCAGCAGGCTTTCGCAAGCGCCTCGGCAGGCTCCCAGACGACCAATTCTGTTGCCGTTCCGACACACGTGCTCAAGATCGAGCTCCACCCTGCGGAGCTCGGGGCGGTCACCGCCAGCCTGCGGCTATCGGGCGAGCAACTTTCGATTGAGATGAAGCCCGAGACGCACGAGGCATATCGCCGTCTCACCACCGACAGCGATGCCATCGTCAAGTCGATGCGCAGCCTCGGCTTCGACGTCGACAAGGTCACCATCCTGCAACCTTCGATAGCAGCGCATGCGGCGAGCCGCACCGACGCCAACAGCGCCATGCCGATGTCGACAGGTCGCGACCAGCCTTCATTCCAGCCCGGGAACTCGGGCGGCAACGGCGCAGGCGGCGGCCGGCAACCGGGAAGGAACGACAGCAATGGCGCACAGGAATTTGCCCGCCCGGCTTCGCCTCTTCGCGAGCGTGCTGGCGACGATATGTACATCTAGCTTAGCGGCCGGTGGCGCGAGCGCAGCTACAAATCCCTGCGAGCCGGAGATCCTGCGCGCCGCGGATCGCTACGGCGTGCCGGCCGGCATTCTCTATGCGGTCGGCCTGACAGAAACCGGAAAGAAAGGCAGCCTTCAGCCTAATGCCTTGAATATAGAGGGAAAAGCTGTGTTCCCGCGCAGCCGCGATGAAGCTCTCGCCACCTTCGAGAATGCCCGCCGCGAAGGCAAGACATTGATCGACCTCGGCTGCATGCAGATCAACCAGCACTATCACGGCGACCATTTCCGCAGCGTCGAGGACATGCTCGACCCGCATCAGAATGTCGACTATGCCGCACGCTTCCTGGCCGCCCTGCACGCCCGGCACATGACCTGGTCGATGGCCGTCGCTCGCTACCATGCCGGCCCCGACAACGACCCGGCGCAGAAGGTCTATGTCTGCCGCGTCATCGCCAACATGGTCGCCACCGGCTTCGGCAAATGGACGCCGAATGCCAGCAAGTTTTGCAACCAATAGTTGCTTTCTCCTGAATGCCGATGGCTGTCGCCGGCCTGTCCGCTGGCGCTAATATTCATCCGCCAACAGCTGGCGCGAATACACCTGCACGATCGCTTTTATTACGGCTCCCAAAAAAACTCCCAAGAAAATAGCTACAAGAAATGATGGTTTTTCAGGATTCGCCGACCCGGGTACCCCTTTCCGCACGGGGCAAATGAATTGATTCGGAGGGCGGGCCGATGATCGTGATAGTTGACGAGCGGGAGCTCGTGACAGAGGGCTACTCCTCACTTTTCGATCGCGAGGGCGTGGCCACGGCCGGTTTCGCGCCAGGCGAATTCGGCGAGTGGGTGAGTTCCGCCGCCGACACCGATCTCAGATCCGTCAGGGCCTTTCTCATCGGCGACTGCCGCGAGGGCGCGGTGTCGCCGCGCCAGATCCGCGACCGGACCGGCGCACCGGTGATCGCGCTCAGCGAACATCACTCGCTCGAACATACGCTGCGCCTGTTCGAAAGCGGCGTCGACGATGTCGTCCGCAAGCCTGTCCATATCCGCGAGATTCTCGCCCGCATCACCGCCATTCGCCGCCGCGGCTCCGAAGAGGCCGCCTACACCGAAGTCGGCTCGATGCGCATCTTCATGGATGGCCGCGATCCGGAGATCGACGGCGAGCCGCTGCCGCTGCCGCGGCGCGAGCGGCGCATCCTGGAATATCTGGCCAGCAACCGCGGCCGGCGCGTGACCAAGACGCAGGTCTTCAACGCCATCTACGGCATCTTCGACGAAGAGGTTGAGGAGAACGTGGTGGAGAGCCACATCTCGAAGCTGCGCAAGAAGCTGCGTGAGAAGCTCGGCCACGACCCGATCGATTCCAAGCGGTTCCTCGGCTATCGGCTGGTGTTTTGATGGCCGTCCAAGGCACATCCCGCGCCAGCCTCGCGCAAGACACGAGGCATAGTTTTGTGGCCTCCTACCCAGGCACTGCGGAGATCCATCGATGAGCCTCTACGGAATGATGCGGACCGGCGTTTCCGGTATGAACGCGCAGGCCAACCGCTTGTCCACGGTGGCCGACAACATCGCCAACTCCGACACCACCGGCTACAAGCGCTCTTCGGCCGAGTTCTCGTCCCTGATCATGCCCGGCACCGGCGGCGCCTATAATTCGGGCGGCGTGACGACGACGATCCGCTCCGCCGTCAGCACCCAAGGCGTCATGACCTACACCACTTCGGTGTCCGACCTTGCCGTCAACGGCGACGGCTTCTTCGTCGTGCAGGACGCCGGCGGCACGCCCTATCTCACCCGCGCCGGCTCCTTCGTCCCGGATGCGCAAGGCCGGCTGGTCAATGCCGCGGGCTACCAGCTCATGGCTTACGATTACGCCAATGGCGATCCGGCCGCGACCGCCAACGGCTTCGAAGGCCTCGTGCCGGTGCAGATCTCCGACCAGGAAATGACGGCGACGCCGAGCACGAGCGGAATATTCAGCGGCAACCTGCCGGCAGGCGCCACTCCGGTCGCGGCCGGCAGTCTGCCCTCCACCAACAGCGCGACCGCCCAGTACACGTCGAAAACCTCGCTGGTCGCCTACGACAATCTCGGCAACAAGAAGTTGCTCGACGTCTACTTCACCAACACCGGCGCCGGCACCTGGCAGGTCGCGGTCTTCGACCAGTCGAAGGCGACCCCGGGCACCTCGTTCCCCTATACGGGGGGCATGCTGGGATCGGCCAACCTCACCTTCGACACCACCACCGGCAAGCTCACCGGCGCGACCACGGGCGTCTCCTTCACCGTTCCGGGCGGCCAGACCCTCAACCTCGATCTCTCCAAGCTGACCCAGCTCGGCACCGGCTTCACCGTCGCCGACGCCAAGGTCAACGGCAACGCGCCTAGCTCTATCCAGAAGGTGCAGATCGGCCAGGACGGCGTCATCTACGCGCAGTTCGCGGACGGCTCGACCAAGGCGCTTTACAAGATCCCGCTGGCCGACGTTCAGAGCCCCGACAACCTCACCGCCATGCCCGGCAACGTCTATGTGCAGAGCACCGATTCCGGCGCCGTCCATATCGGCTTTGCCAATGAGGGCAAGCTCGGCTCCATCGTCTCCGGAGCGCTTGAAAACTCCAACGTCGATATCGCCGAGGAACTGACCAACATGATTGCGGCGCAGCGCAGCTACACCGCCAATTCCAAGGTCTTCCAGACCGGCTCGGACCTGATGGACGTCCTCGTCAACCTGAAGAGATAACCGACGGGCGCCGCCCGTGAAAGATCAGCATGTCGCTTTCCTCCGCACTAAGCATTGCCCAGTCGGCGCTTCTGGCCACCTCCAAGCAGACCAGCGTCGTATCGCGCAATGTGGCCGATGCCTCGAACCCGGACTATACCCGCCGCATCGCCGTGGTGACCAGCACGGCGCCCGGCGCCAGAATGGTGGAAATCCAGCGCACCGCCAATGATCTGCTGTTTCGGCAGAACCTCCAGGCGCTGTCGGCGTGGAGCGGCCAGAGCGCGCTTTACGACGGCATGGACCAGCTCGATCTGTCGGTCAACGGGGTCGACAACGCGTCGTCGCCCTCGACGGCGATCGCCAACCTGCAGAAAGCCCTGCAGCTCTACGCCACCACGCCGTCGAACCAGAACCTTGGCACCAGCGTCGTCGACGCCGCCAAGCAGGTGGTGAATTCGCTGAACAGCGGCACCAAGGCGATCCAGGATTTTCGAACCCAGGCGGACAGCCAGATCGCCACCGCCGTCAACGATCTAAACTCGCTGCTCAGCCAGTTCCAGGACGCCAACAAGGCCGTCATCTCGGGCACACGCTCGGGCACGGACGTATCCGACGCGCTCGACCAGCGCGACGCGCTTTTGAAGAAGATATCGGAATATGTCCCGGTCTCGACCTTCACGCGCGGCGACAACGACATGGTCATCACCACCAAGGACGGCACGACGCTGTTCGAGACCGTGCCGCGCTCGGTGACCTTCACGCCATCGTCCGGCTATTCGGCCGGCACGCCCGGCAACACGATCTATATCGACAACGTGCCGGTTTCCGCCGGCACCGGCGACAACACCACCGCCGACGGCAAGCTGGCGGGCCTGTTGAAGCTGCGTGACGGCGTCGCCTCGACCATGCAGAGCCAGCTCGACGAAATCGCGCGCGGCCTGATCACGGCATTTGCCGAGACCGCGCCGTCGCAGCCCAATGCGACCGGCCTGTTCACATGGTCCGGCGCGCCGGCAATTCCGCCCGCCGGCACCCTGGTCGACGGCCTCGCCGGGTCGATCAGCGTCAACGCCGCCTTTGATCCGAGCGCCGGCGGCAATCCCGCGCTGCTGCGCGACGGCGGCGCCAACGGCGTCGCCTATGTCGCCAACACCGGCGGCGGCGCGTCCTATGCGGACCTGCTGATCGGTTACGGCAACAAGCTGGATCAGCCGATGGCCTTCGATACGTCCACCGGCATTGCCGTCAGCTCCGGCGTCTCCGACTATGCGGCTAACGCCATCGGCTGGTTCGAAGGCGTGCGCCAGCAGGCTTCGACCAATGCCGACAACAAGCAGGCGCTGGCCGCACGCACGGCCGAGGCGCTGTCCAACGACACCGGGGTCAATATCGACCAGGAAATGTCCCTGCTTCTCGACCTCGAGCACACCTATCAGGCATCGGCGCATATGATGAAGACGGTAGGCGACATGCTGGATTCCCTGTTGGCGGCGGTGGGATAATTCATGAAAGCGACAGGCGTTTCCTCGGCTGCCATATCCAACGCGCTGCGCTACCAGCAGGCGAAGATGCAGGCCGACCTCATCAAGGCGACGAAGGAATCACAGACCGGCACGGTCGCCGATATCGGACTGGCGCTCGGCAGCCGCACGACCCAGGCCGTCACCTTCCAGCGCGACCTCGACCGATTGAACGGCATTGTAGATTCCAACGCGCTCGTCTCGGCGCGCCTGAAATCGACCCAGGATTCGCTCGGCCAGATCGCCAACAGCGCGCAGAGCTTCCTGTCCGCGCTGACCAGCGGCGTGTCGGGCGACTCCTCGACCAGCATCCTGCGGACCGCCGGCGCCTCGGCGCTGCAGCAGATGACCGGCATCCTCAACACCAGCGTCAACGGCGAATATCTGTTTGCCGGCACCAACACCGACGTCAAGCCGATCGACGATTTCAACGCCGCCGGCTCGCCGGCCAAGGCGGCGTTCGACGCCGCTTTCACCAGCTATTTCGGCTTTACCCAGACCGACCCGGCTGCGGCCAACATCACCGCCGCGCAGATGGATAACTTCATCACCACGCAGGTCGAGCCGCAATTCCTGGGCTCCGGCTGGCAGGCCAACTGGTCGAGCGCCACCGACGAGCAGATCACCAGCCGCATTTCGCTCAACGAGACCACCCAGACCTCGATCAGCGCCAACGACCAAGGCATCCGCAAGCTCGCCATGGCGGCCGCCATGGTCAGCAGCCTGATGACGGGCAGCATCAGCGAGGCGGCGCAGAACGCGGTGGTCAGCCGCGCCCAGGCGCTGGTCGGCGAGGCGATCGGCGGCATCACCCAGATACGGGCCGAAACCGGCATTGCCCAGCAGCGGGTGTCCGATGCCAGCGACCGCATGAAGACCCAGGTCGACCTCTTCGAGAAGCATATCCTTGATCTCGAAGGTGTCGATCCCACGGAAGCGGCGACCCGCGTGGCCGACCTGACACAGCATATCGAGACATCCTTTGCCTTGACCGCGCGTTTGCAGCAGCTCAGCCTGCTCAACTATCTGACTTGAACACGTAAACCGGAACGCCAGAGCGCCGACGATGTATCAATTCTCCTACGCCGACATCCAGACCGACTCCGTCGCCGATGCCAAGGACCGGGAGCGGCAGCTGCTCACCCGCTCGATCGACATGCTGGCCGCGGCGGCCGCGGTCGGCACCGACTCCATGGAGGCGGTCGAGGCGCTGCATTTCACCAACCGCATCTGGACCACCTTCGTCGAGGATCTCGGCTCCAGCGACAACGCGCTCCCCAAGGAACTGCGCGCCAACCTGATCTCCATCGGCCTGTGGCTGCTGCGCGAGACAGAGGACATCCGCCAGGGCCGCACCAACAATTTCGAAGGACTGATCGAGGTCTCTCAGATCATCCGAGACGGCATCCAATGACCAACACGCTGAAGATCTCGCTGAAGCCCAACGAGAAGATCTACATCAATGGCGCGGTCATCCGCGTCGACCGCAAGGTCACCATCGAGCTGATGAACGATGTGCAGTTCCTGCTCGAAAGCCATGTCATCCAGGCCGAACAGGCCTCGACGCCGCTCAGGCAGCTCTATTTCATCGTGCAGATCATGCTGATCAATCCGGCGGGCGCCGCGGAGGCGCGCGACATGTTCCGCCGTTCGCTGCCGATGCTGATCGCGAGCTTCGACAACCAGGACATCTGCAACAGGCTGAAGCAGATCGACCGCATGGTCGGCGAGGACGAGATCTACGAGGCGCTGAAGGCGATCCGCGCGCTCTATCCGCTCGAGCGCAAGGCGCTCGAAGACACTGACGAGATTCCCGAAGCGCCCCGCGCACTGGCTGTAGGAGCATAAGATGGCTGTCGACATGACGACAACGATCCCGGTTGGCGCCAACCAGGCCAGCCAGCAGACCTCGAAGACGGCGGTGGACTACCAGTCGTTCCTGAAGCTCCTCATCGCCGAGATGAAAAACCAGGATCCGACCAAGCCGATGGATTCCACGCAATATGTCGCACAGCTCGCCACCTTCTCCCAGGTCGAGCAGTCGGTACAGACCAACACCAAGCTCGACCAGATCATGCAGTCATCGGCGCTCTCGCAGGCCGACGCGCTGATCGGCCGCTCGATCACCTCGGCCGACGGCAAGACCACCGGCACGGTGGCTTCGGTGACGCTTTCCAGCAACGGCCTCATCGCCGTGCTGCAGGACGGCACCAAAGTCCCGGTCGGCGCGGGCGTCTCGATCAAGCCGGCCAGCTAAAGCATGTCTCCCGAAAGTGGGAACCGGTTTCGGGATAAAGACATGCGTAAAACCAGAGACCTAAAGCGCATGGAGCGAATCCGAAGGATCGCGACGCGCTTTAGTCTGACCGCTGGGGGTGTGCCCGCATGAATGAGGCCGATGCCCTCGATGTCGTCCAGTACGCGGTGTGGACGGTTCTCACCGCCTCCGCCCCCGTGGTGCTGGTGGCGATGGTGGTCGGCATCGGCATCGCGCTCATCCAGGCGCTGACCCAGATCCAGGAAATCACGCTGACCTTCGTGCCGAAGATCGTCGCCATCATGCTCGTGGTGGCGCTGACCGGCCCATTCATCGGCAGCCAGATATCGGCCTTCACCAACGTTATCTTCGAGCGCATCGAGCACGGCTTCTGACGCAAGTCCGCGACAGGCGGATAGCGGCCTGTTCGCAAGGCGCGAGATCGCTTGCGGCGACGTTTGTTGCGGCTAGACTGTAGCCGTGCCGGCATCGGCCGGCGTCTTTGCCGCAAACGGCGATTCAGGAAGCGATGCATCAGGCAAGAACGGCCGGCGGGCCATGTGCGGAATAGCCGGCGTCTGGCGAAAGCGCGATCCGATCGGGAGCGGCGATCTTTCCGATGTCGCGCGCATGATGCAGGCATTGGCGCATCGCGGTCCCGACGACCACGGCAACTGGAACAACGCCCGCTTGGCGCTCGGGCACCGGCGGCTGACCATCATCGACCCCTCACCCGCCGCGCGCGAGCCGATGCTGACCGCATCCGGCAACGGCGTGCTGTGCTACAATGGCGAGGTCTATAATTTTCGCGCGCTGCGCAAGACGCTGGAGTCGGAGGGCCTGACCTTCCGCACGGTGTCCGACACCGAAGTGGTGCTTCAGGCCCTGCATCACTGGGGCCCACAGAAAGCGGTGCCGCTGTTCGACGGCATGTTCTCCTTCGCCTATTTCGATGCTCGCGACGAGGCCTTGTGGCTTGCCCGTGACAGGCTCGGCATCAAGCCATTGTCGGTCGCCGACACCGGCGAGCGCTTGCTGTTTGCCTCCGAGGACAAGGCGATTCTCGCCTGCCATGACTTTGCGCGCCGGATCGACACGCGCGAGCTGACATTGCGGCTGGCCTGGCAGAGCCGCGATTCCAGCTACAGCGTCTTTGACGGCATAGACCGGCTGCCGCCCGCCGGTCTCTGGAAGATTACCGGCGATGGCATCGAGAAGCGCCGCTTCTGGCATGTCCTCGATGTGATCGAGACGGCGCGCATCGCCGAAGACAGGACATCCGACGCCGAGCACATGGCGACGCTCGAGAGGCTGCTGGAGGAGAGTGTCGAGCTGCATTGCATCGCCGATGCCAACTTGGCCACCGCCTGCAGCGGCGGCGTCGATTCCGGCCTTATCACCGCGCTCGCCAAGCGCTTCAGGCCGGAGCTGCACGGCTATGTCATCGACCAGAAGCTCGGCCGTAGCGAGGCGCCGGACGCCGAACGCACCGGCAGCCATATCGGTATCGGCCTGCGCCGGGTTCCTTTCGACAGGAAGCGGTTCCTCGAGTTCTGGCCGCGTGCGGTCTGGCATCTCGAGACCGACGGCTGGCATGCCAGCCACGCGGCGCTGCTGGCGCTTGCCGAGCAGTGCCGCGCCGACGGCGTCAAGGTGCTGCTCACCGGCGAGGGCTCCGACGAGCTTTTCGGCGGCTACAAATGGCAGACGTCGACGATGCGGCTCTGGCGCCGCTCCTGGCTGCAGCGCCTGTTCCGCTCGAAGACCAGACGCGCACGCAAATTCGCCGAACTACGTCGCGCGCCGTTCCGCAACTCGATCGGCCGCGGCTCGCCCTCCGACCGCAGCATGGCGCTCAGAGCCCTGTCGCCCGAGTTGAATTTCCTGCAGACGAAGCTGTTCGACAGGCTGGACGGCGTCACGCCGCTCGATGATCGCGCCTTCCTGGCAAGTTGCTTTTACGACCTCTACTCGCATCTGCAGGACCTGCTGCACAGGCATGACCGGCTAAGCATGGCGGCGTCCGTCGAGCTCAGGGTGCCGTTCCTCGAGAACCGGCTCATCGACTTCGCCCTTCACCTGCCGCGCCGGCAGAAATACCGCGACGGAACCGGCAAGTGGCTGCTGAAGAAAGTCGCCGAACACCATCTGCCACGCGAAAACATTCGTGCGGCAAAGATCGGCTTCGACATGGCCGATGCTTTTTCGGCCGGCACGCAAGGGCTGCTGCGCGGCGGTCTGCTTCGCGACGCGATGAAATGGTCGTCCTCCGAATTGGACGACCTGATCGACATGGCAAGAAGCCAGGAAACGTCGCGCCTGCGGCTCGTCGGCATGGAAATGCTGCTCAGGCTCTACATGCGCGGCGACACCACAGGCGACCTGACCGAGGCCCTGCACGTCGAGACGAGAGGCGAAAAATAGCCTGGGTTGGTCCAGACCGGCGAGATGCTTGGTTTAAAGCTTCGCCGACGCATTTTCGCCTTTGCCATCCTGTTGTTGGGTCTCACTCTTTGGCGAGTCGCCGGCCTCTTCGGGCGCGGCGAGCCTTAATAGCGGACGAAGGCCCAACCATGATCGACGACGAGCCGGAAAGCGAACGCGTCTCCGCGCTGGCGCCGTTCCGGCACGGCATATTCCGAGCCGTCTGGGCGGCCAGCCTGGTGTCGAATTTCGGCGGCCTGATCCAGGGCGTGGGCGCCGCCTGGATGATGACCACGATCGCCACCTCGTCCTATCAGGTGGCGCTGGTCCAGGCCTCGACCACCTTGCCGATCATGCTGTTCGCGCTCGTCGCCGGGGCCATTGCCGACAGCTTCAACCGCCGCAAGGTGATGCTGGTCGCGCAGACCTTCATGCTGGTCGTCTCGGCGCTGCTCACCTTGTTCACCTGGCAAGGCTGGATGACGCCCTGGACGCTGCTGGCCTTCACCTTCCTGATCGACAGCGGCACGGCGCTGAACAGCCCGTCATGGCAGGCTTCGGTCGGCGACATGGTGCCGCGCGCCAAGGTGCCGGCGGCGGTCGCGCTCAATTCGCTGGGCTTCAATATCACCCGCAGCGTCGGCCCGGCCATCGGCGGCGTCATCGTCGCCGCCGCGGGTGCCGCGGCCGCCTTCGCCGCCAACGCCGTCAGCTATATCGGCCTGATCGCCGTGCTCGCCCGCTGGAAGCCGGCGCTGCCCGAGCAGACCCTGCCGCGCGAGTCTCTGGGCGCGGCGATGGGCGCCGGCCTGCGCTATGTCGCCATGTCGCCCAACATCGCCAAGGTGCTGGTCCGCGGCTCTGCCTTCGGCTTCAGCGCCGGCGCGGTGCTCGCGCTTCTTCCGCTGGTGGCGCGCGACGTCGTCAAGGGCGATGCGCTGACCTATGGCATCATGCTCGGCGCCTTCGGCATCGGCGCGGTCGGCGGCGCGCTGATCAGTGTGCGGCTCAGACAGTTGCTGTCGAGCGAGGTGATGGTGCGCATGGCGTTTGCCGGCTTCGCGCTCTGCGCCCTCAACGCAGCGGTCAGCCACAATGGCTGGCAGACATCGGCGGGCCTGCTCATCGGCGGCGCCTGCTGGGTGATCGCGCTCTCGCACTTCAACGTCACCGTGCAGATGTCGACGCCGCGCTGGGTGGTCGGCCGCGTGCTGTCGATCTACCAGACGGCGACCTTCGGCGGCATCGCGCTGGGCAGCTGGATCTGGGGCGTCGTCGCCGATGCTCATAGCGCCGAAACCGCGCTGATCGCGGCGGCGGTCGCCATGCTGGCTGGCGCGGCCATCGGCTTTGTCCTGCCGTTGCCGAAGCAGACGGTTCTCAACCTCGATCCGCTCAACCGCTTCAAGGAGCCGACGCTATCGCTCGATCTCAAGCCGCGCAGCGGCCCGATCGCCGTCATGATCGAGTACATCATCCGCGAGGACGACGTGCCGGAATTCCTGGCGACCATGGCAGAGCGCGGCCGCATCCGCCGCCGCGACGGCGCCCGCAACTGGACGCTCGCCCGGGATCTCGAAAATCCGTCGGTCTGGATCGAGCACTACCACACGCCGACCTGGGTCGAGTATATCCGCCACAACCGCCGCGCCACCCATGCCGATGCCGTGGTCGGCGAACGCATCCGCGCGCTGCACAGCGGCGAGAACCCGCCGCGCGTGCGCCGCATGATCGAGCGCCCGACCACCGCGGGCACGACGCTTGTCTCGCCCAAGGGCCCGATCGATCACTGATTTTCTGACCGATCAATGGCCAGTGATGCTGTCGGCCAGGGCGGCAAGCTTTGAGGTATGCGCGAGCCCCGCCGCCTCGCGCTGGTCGGCGATGCGGTAGAGCTGATACATCGAATGCACGCCCAGCCAGCGGAACGGCTCCGGCTCCCAGGGCCGCACCCTGCGGTTGACCCAGGGCAGCCGCGTGAGTTCGGTATCCTGGCCGAGCACCAGATCGGTCAGCGTGCGCCCCGATAGATTTGAGCTCGACACGCCGAGCCCGACATAGCCGCCGGCCCAGCCGATGCGCGTCGCCGGGTCGAGCCCCACCGTCGTGCACCAGTCGCGCGGCACGCCGAGCACGCCGCACCAGGCGTGATCGATGCGGCACCCTGCTGTCTGCGGCAACAGCGTCGTCAGGATCGTGTGCAGTTGGTCGATCGTCGCCTGCTGCGTCTGCCCGTTGACGTCGGTGCGCGAGCCGTAGCGATAAGGCACGCCGCGCCCGCCCATGGTGATACGTCCCTCGCGTGTGCGCTGGGCATAGCAATAGGCATGCGCGGCATTGCCGAACAGTTCGTGCCCCTCCCAACCGATCTTGCGCCAAAGCTCTTCCGACAGCGGTTCGGTGACGATCTGCGCGCTATTGAGCGCCAGCCAGGTCCGCTCTTCCCCCGGGATACCGGCCGTGAACCCTTCCGTGGCGCGGATGATGGTTTCGGCCCGCACCGTGCCGCGGTCCGTGGTCACGACGCCCTGGGCAAGGGCGGTGACCGTTGTCTTCTCATAGATGGAAACGCCGAGACGCTCGACCGCCGCTGCCAGCCCGCGCACCAGCTTGGCCGGCTGCACGCGCGCCTGGCCGCGGATGACGAAGCCGCCCATGACATTGCGGATGTTGATGCGCGTCCGCGTCGCGTCGGCGTCAAGCAGCTCGATGCGTTCGGGATCGGCATCCCAGGAGCGGGTCGTCTCGCATTCCTCGCGCACGCGCTCCAGCTGCGCCGCATTGGTGGCGACCGTCAGATTGTCGACGCGGCGGAGATCGGCATCGATGCCCTCTTCCGCTGCCACCCGGATCACCTCGTCGACGCAGCCGGCCATCGCCTGCTGCATGGCCGTGACGCCTTGGCGTGTCGAGGTCTTCAGATACTTCTCGCGCGACCAGCCGAAACCGCCCGACAGCCAACCGCCATTGCGCCCCGAGGCGCCGAAGCCGGCGAACTCGCGCTCGACGAGCACGATGCGCAGCGATGGCTTCGCCTTCTTCAGGTAATAGGCCGTCCACAGCCCGGTATAGCCGGCGCCGACGATCGCGACATCCGCCTCGATGTCGCCCGGCAAGGGCGGGCGCGGCGCGGGGATAGCGCCCAGATCCGCATACCAGAACGAGATATCGCCGTTGCGCTTGACTTGCATGGGATGGCTTCCAGGAGTGACGTCTTAGAGACCGTTTCGAAATTCGCTCCGGCGAGTCATATGGTGGTGGTTTCGAGAACCGGAGCGGAGCGGACATTCAGGTCCGTGAGCACCGGAAGCGCACAAAACGCCATCAGATGGCCGGCGGAGTGGATTTTCCAAATGGCCTCTTATTGGCCGGGCTGTCGTTCGGGTCAACCTTCGCCCGACAGATCGCGCCGCGCCTTGTCGAGCTCCTCGGCATAGCGGCGCATCAGATGGCTTTCGGTGAGCAGGCCAAGGACGATGCGCTCATCAAAATCCTCCACCACCGCCAGTTCTTCGGCGCCGGTGCGCTGGAACGTCTCGGCCGCGGTCTGGACATTCATCGAGGGCACCAGAACCGCATCCTTGAACTGGGCCAGCGCGCTCACCGGCGTATCGCCGTCGGAACGATCGCTGTGCAGTTCCGGCACCAACAGCATGCCGACATATTGGTCGGCATGCTCGACGGCGATTACGCGCTGGGCGGAGCCGAGCGGGACCTCCTTGCGGAATTCCGAGAGCGTCGCCGAGGCGGGAATGGTGCGGACGTCCTTGCGCATCATGGAGCCGACGGTGAGGCTGCGCATCCAGCCGACGTCATGAGCGCTGCGGATCGTCTCGCCGCGCAGATGGAAGCGCCAGGTCGAGAAGGAGTAGCCGAAGGTCTCGCGCACCAGGATCGCCGACATGATCGAGGCCGCCAGCACTACGCCGGTAAGCGTCAGGTCGCGGGTCGATTCCAGCGCCAGGAACGTCATGGTGAGCGGACCGCCGACGACGCCGACCGCAAGCGAGGTCATGCCGACAACGGCGGCGACCGCGGGGTCGATGCCCGCGGACGGCGCGGTCATCGCCATGACGCCCGCGAAGACCTTGCCGAGCAGCGCGCCCAGGAACAGCGAGGCGAAGAACAGGCCGCCGCGGAAGCCCGAGCCGAGCGAGACGGCCGAGGCCGCCAGCTTCATCACGAAGACGCTCGCCACGACCGGCAGCGCGTAATTCATGGCGAACTCG
This sequence comes from Mesorhizobium sp. M2A.F.Ca.ET.043.05.1.1, assembly GCF_003952445.1. Classification (NCBI taxonomy): domain Bacteria; kingdom Pseudomonadati; phylum Pseudomonadota; class Alphaproteobacteria; order Hyphomicrobiales; family Phyllobacteriaceae; genus Mesorhizobium; species Mesorhizobium sp. M2A.F.Ca.ET.043.05.1.1. The sequence goes on along the minus strand of NZ_CP034446.1, from coordinate 114,755 downwards.
CGGTGCAGCGCGCCATGGCCGCTCGAAAGCACCTGCGGCGTGACCAGCCCGAGCAGGCCGACGAAGATGCCGCCGATGAACGGCCTGACCGACGCGTCGATCGACAACCGCACGAAGACGCGCTCGACGATGCTGACCAGATGCATGATGGCGATCGAAGCCGCGCCGCCAAGCAGGCCCAGCAACAGGAACGGCACATACTCGCTGGCGGTCAAATTCGGCAAACCTGACAGTTCCAACGGAAACGGCACACCGCCGAACATTTCCGCCGTCAGCGAGGCGCAGATAGCCGCCGCCATCACCGGCGCCACATTGGCGACGGAGTAGATGCCGATGACCAGCTCGAAACCGTAGAAGGCGCCGGTCAGCGGCGCGTCGAAAGCGGCGGCAATGGCACCGGCGGCCCCACAGCCGACCAGAATGCGCACGTCGTTGCGGCGCAGCCGGAACGCGCGGGCAAGCCTGGAAGCGATACCGGAGCCGATCTGCGTGTAGCCGGCTTCCAATCCAACGGAGGCGCCGAAGCCGGAGGAAATCATCGTCTGCGCCACGATGATGAAAGTATCGGTGAGCGACATGCGCCCGCCATAGAGCGCGTTGGCCTCGATCGGGTCGACCGGCGTGCGGAACTTGCGCTTTCTGAGCCAGATGACGGAAAGGCCGAGCAGCAGGCCGCCGACCGCCGGGAACATCGCCTGCACCGGGTCGGCGAGCGAGAACATCGCCGAAAGCCGGCCGCCCGCCTGCACGTCGAACAGCAGATAGTGCATGCCTTGCACCAGCGCGCTCATGCCGGTGACCAGCGCGCCCGCGATCGCGCCAACCACGCCGGCCATCAGCACGATGACGATGCCGCGCGCCTCGAGCACGGGGATCGAGCTGATCAGCACCGCGCGAAGCCGGCGGGCGTAGACTTGTGGGTCGTTTCTGGCAGGCAACGGAACGGCTCGCCGGTATGCGAAAGAAAAGAACTGCCGTGCCTGATACGCGCGGCGGCTGTGCGTGGCAATCGCAATGCCGACCGCATGTGGCGCCAATTTGGCGTTGCGCGAATTAGCGTTACGAAGGCTTCCGCCGCGACAAAGGTGATAGATTTAATCAGCTGCCGGGATTGTCAGCGGGCCGCCGTTGTCCTCCGCGACGAAGATCGCCAGCAGCTCCGTCGGCAGGGCCGGCCGCTTTCAAGTCGGCGCCCCGCCGTCTGTCTCGTAAAGTGTGAGCTTGCGGTCACCGATGCCGAGTTCCGCCCAGCTCGCGCGCCACTCGGCGATATGCGCAGACTTGAAATGCGCTTCGAGCGCGACACGGTCGCTCCAGGCTTCCGAAACATGGATGAGCCCGGCGTCCAGCACGTCCTGCGCGTAGGAATAGCCCTGGCAACCCGGCTCGGCGCGGCTTGCCAGGATCATACGTTGCATTGCTGGCCTTGCCTGCTCAAGCCTGTCCGGTGGCAGCCGGATCGTGCCGATGATCAGCAGCATGCGATTTTCCTTCCGCCGACAGGATCGAGCCGGCGTAGCCGCTCTCCCACCTTCGCGCAAGCTTGGGGGGTTACGGTCAAGGGCCTGCCCTGTGCGTGGCGGGTCTTGATTTGGGGACGACATGGCGATCAGCGAAACACTCCCGTCCGGCCTGGTGGCGAAGAACGGCCGCGACGTGTTCTTCGCGCTCGGCATCGTCGTCATCCTGGCGGTGCTGTTCCTGCCGATCCCCGCCTTCCTCATCGATATCGGCCTCGCTTTCTCGATCGCGCTCTCGGTGCTGATCCTGATGGTGGCGCTGTGGATCCAGCGCCCGCTCGACTTCTCGTCCTTTCCGACCGTGCTGCTGATCGCCACGATGCTGCGCCTGTCGCTCAACATCGCCACCACGCGCATGATCCTGTCGCACGGCAATGAGGGCACGCATGCCGCCGGCTATGTCATCTCGGGCTTCTCCAAGCTGGTGATGTCGAGCGACTTCGTCATCGGTCTCATCGTCTTCATGATCCTGATCGTGGTGAACTTCATCGTCATCACCAAGGGCGCCACCCGCATCGCCGAGGTCGGCGCGCGCTTCACCCTCGACGCCATTCCCGGCAAGCAGATGTCGATCGATGCCGATCTTTCCGCCGGCATGATCGACGAGAAGACGGCGCAGCTGCGCCGCCGCGAGCTGGAAGAGGAATCCTCCTTCTTCGGCTCGATGGACGGTGCCTCGAAATTCGTGCGCGGCGACGCTATCGCCGGCCTGATCATCACCGCCATCAACATCGTCGGCGGCATCGCCATCGGCTATCTGCGCCACGGCATGGGCCTCGGCCAGGCAGCCGATGTCTTCATCAAGCTGTCGGTCGGCGACGGCCTGGTCACCCAGATCCCGGCCCTCATCGTTTCGCTCGCCGCCGGCATGCTCGTCTCCAAGGGCGGCACGCGCGGCTCGGCCAACCAGGCGGTGTTCGGCCAGCTCGGCGCGCATCCGCGCGCGCTCTATGTCGCGGCCTCGCTGCTGGTCATCCTCGGCCTGATGCCCGGCCTGCCGCTATTCCCCTTCTTCGCGCTCGCCGGCGGCATGGCCGGCCTCGGCTACATCATCCCGTTGCGCCACAACCGCGCGCTTGCCGCCGCCGAAGCCTTGAAGACGCAGGAGAAGGCGAACAAGGTCGAGGAGGAGAAGAACTCGGTCAAGGCCTCTCTGGTCACCGCCGAGATCGAGCTGCTGATCGGCAAGCAGCTGTCGACCAGGCTGATGGTGGCGCATCAGGAACTGGTGTTCCGCATGTCGAAGATGCGCAAGAAATTCGCCCAGCAATATGGCTTCGTCGTGCCTGAAGTGCGCGTCGCCGACGACTTCGCCATTCCGCCGAAGAGCTACCAGATCAAGGTGCACGGCACGGTGGTCGCCGAATACCAGATGCGCGTCGGCGAGATCATGGTGCTGCTTGGCACCCGCGGCGTGCCGGACATCCCCGGCGAGGAAATCCGCGAGCCGGCCTTCGGCATGCGCGCCTATTCGGTGCTCGAAACCTTCGCCGAGGATCTGAAGCGCGAGAACTTCACCTTCGCCGACAACATGTCGGTGCTGCTCACGCATCTTTCCGAGGTGATCCGCAATAACCTGCCGCAGCTTCTCTCCTACAAGGACATGAAGGCGCTGCTGGAGCGGCTCGACCCGGAGTACCGCAAGCTCGCCGACGAGATATGCACCTCGCACATCTCCTATCCCGGCCTGCAGGCGGTGCTGAAGCTGCTGCTTGCCGAGCGCGTCTCGATCCGCAACCTGCATCTGATCATCGAGGCGATCGCCGAGATCGCGCCGCATGTGCGCCGCACCGAGCAGATCGTCGAGCATGTGCGCATCCGCATGGCGCAGCAGATCTGCGGCGACCTCTCCGAAGGCGGCACGCTCAAGGTGCTGCGCCTCGGCAACCGCTGGGACCTCGCCTTCCATCAAAGCCTCAAGCGCGACGCCAAGGGCGAGGTGCGCGAGTTCGACATCGATCCGCGCCAGCTCGAGGAATTCGGCCAGGACGCGACCAAGGCGATCCGCAAGCATCTCGAGGCCGGCGAACGCTTCGTGCTCGTCACCGCGCCCGACGCGCGTCCCTATGTGCGCATGATCATCGAGCGGCTGTTCACGACGCTTCCCGTTCTCAGCCATGTCGAGATCGCCAAGGGCGTCGAGATCAAGGTGCTCGGAACCATCTCGTGAACGCGCCCTCGCAAGGCGTCGTGATCGCCGCCTTCCTCGCCTTCTGCCGCATCGGCGCCTGCTTCATGCTGATGCCCGGCCTGTCCAGCGCGCGCGTGCCGCTGCAGATCAGGCTGTTCGTGTCGATCGCCGCGACCGGCGGCCTGCTCGCCTTCCTGTGGGATCGCATCTACCCGTTCGTCGATCCGCGCCCGCAGGTGCTCGCGCCAATGATCGTCTCGGAGCTGCTGGTCGGCGGGCTGATCGGAGCCATGACAAGGCTCTATATGGAAGCGCTGCGTTTCATGGGCTCGGCCATCGCCACGCTGATCGGCTATGGCGGCTCGGGCGGGCCGGCGATCGAGGAGCCGGAGCCGCAGGCAGCCCTTGCCGCCATCATCTCGTTCTCGGCGCTGCTTCTGCTTTTCGTCTTCGATTTCGACCACGAGATCGTCAAGGCGTTGGTCGCCTCCTATCAGGTCGCCCCGGTCAACGTGTTCTTCAATCCGCAGGCAGCGCTGGTCGACGTCACCGACACGGTGTCGGACGCCTTCTTCCTGGTCCTTCGGCTCGGCAGCCCGTTTGTCGCCTATGCCATTCTGGTCAATCTGACGATCGGCTTCGTCAACAAGCTGACGCCGCAGATCCCGGTCTATTTCATCTCCCTGCCCTTCGTCATCGCCGGCGGCATGATCATCTTCTATTTCGCTGTCGGCACGCTGCTGTCGCTGTTCGTCGACGGCTTCGTCGACCTCACCTTGGCAAGATAGCCGCCATGACGACGCGAAAAGACCGCCTGAAGAAACTGGTCAAGGTGCAGGAGCAGTTGAAGGCGCTGCACGAGACCCGCCATGCCGGCTTCCTCGCCGCCGCCGTCAAGGCGGAAGCGGAGGCCAAGGAACTGATCGAGCATTTCGACACCGACAAATCGCTGGCAGGCCTCTTTCCCGCGCTCTACCACAAGCACATCACCGACGCGCTTGGCCGCCAGAAACAGAACCTGGAAGATGCCAGGCAGGAAGCCGCGCTGATCGCCACGGCGACGGCGCGCACCAACATGGTCGAGCGCGCCTACGAGGACGTGCGCCGCCGCGACGAACGCGAACGCTCCGACCGCGAGCGGCTCGATTTGATCACGGAGAAGCGGGCCGAGGAGTAATTCGGTAATTCTGCCTATAACCCGAAGTTGACTTACGGACTACACCACGTGAACGACAGCTTCGCGCCTTATTTCAGCCGTTCAGACACAATGGTCAGTGTCCCAAAAGCTGTCATCGAGTTGAGCGCCATAAAACTCGAATACGACGGCAACGCCAGCCTGCGGTTACCTAAAGGCCGGAAGCCGATAAACGAGCTTATGACGGGCACTTTGGAAGCTGGTGGTCCTTCCGACATTAAATCGACGGGAACCCCCGGCTCTTACTTCCTAGATGGCGGAAGCCGAGACGCCGAGACATTTCGACCGGTGGAGTAATCGGCCACCGCATCGAAAGACTTAAGCGCGACAAATTGCATCTTTCACTACGCATCAGGCAAATTGCCACTGTCGGAAGCACAGTTCGGGAATGCGTCATGTATCAGCACCTACAGCTGTCACCCGGCAGTGCCGGGTGACAGATTCTCCGTCCGACGTTGATGACGGTCGTGGTCCGGTCGATGTCGTCAAGATCTGATGAACGAGAGCAGGTCGGGATTGAGGACATCCGCATGCGTGGTCAGCATGCCATGGGGGTAGCCGGGGTAGGTTTTCAGCGACCCGTTCTTGAGCAGGTCGACCGCACGCGGCACGGAACTTGCGAACGGGACGACCTGATCGGCCTCGCCATGCATCACCAGCACCGGCACGGTGATCTTCTTGAGGTCTTCGGTGTAATCTTCGAGCCAGGAGTCGACTGTTGCGTAGTGCGCCAACGCGCCGCCGGCCATGCCTTGGCGCCACCAATTCGCAATCACTGCCTCCGAAGGTTTGGCTCCGTCCAGCTTGTAGCCGTAGAATGGATTCTCAGGGACGAAACGGAAGAACTCTGCCCGGTTGCCCAGCACGCCTGCCCGGATCGCTTCGAACCATTCCGGCGGTTGACCGGCGGGGTTGTTCTCGCTCCGATACATGTTCGGCGTCAGCGAAGCGACCAGTACCGCCTTCGCGACGCGCTCCTGATAGCGGGCGACGTAGCGAGCTACCTCGCCGCCACCTGTCGAGTGCCCGATATGGATCGCGTCGCGAAGGTTGAGGTGTTCAGTCAGTGCCGCCAGGTCGGCAACCCAGTGGTCCATGTCGTTGCCGGTGCCGGGCTGGTCGGACCGGCCGTGGCCGCGCCGGTCGTGGGCGATCACCCGGTAGCCGTGTCGAAGGAAGAAGGTCATCTGGGCGTCCCAATCGTCCGCCGACAGCGGCCAGCCGTGGCTGAATACGATCGGCTGGCCTGAGCCCCAGTCCTTGTAGAAGATGCTTACGCCGTCTGAGGTTTTGATCGTAGGCATTGAGTCGCTCCTTCTCAAATTGGGCACAGTTGAGTGGGGAAATACCTCCGGCGAGGCGTGTTTGATTATATCCCCGAATTGCGACGTTAACTAAATCGCCCTTTTTTCAAAGACAAATACCTTGTATGTTCGAGCTATGCCTTAAAGGTATAGCGAGGACCTGATGGAATTGAGGCATTTGCGCTATTTTGCTGCTGTTGCCGAGGAGGGAAGCTTACTGACCGCAGCCGAACGACGGCTACACACTTCCCAACCCTCCCTCAGCAGGCAAATTCGCGATCTGGAAACCGAAATCGGTGTAAAACTGCTGGAGCGGCAGCCGCGTGGCGTGACGCTCACCGCCGCCGGTAAAGTGTTTCTCGATCATGCTCGGCTGGCACTTCTGCAAGTCGAGGCTGCGATCGAAGGCGCCCGACGGACGGCAGAGCCGAAAAGACCCGCACTCGCTATGGGGTTTCTGGTTGGGCTGGAGGTCACGTGGTTGCCTCACCTGTTGCGCATGATCCGTGAGGAAGCGTCGGAGACTGAAGTCACGCTGTGTAGTCTATCGTCCCCGGAGCTTGCCCTTGCCTTAATGCGCGGGAGATTGGACCTAGCCTTCCTTCGTCCCGAGAAACAGAGTTTGGGCTTATCCTTCAAATTGCTGGCGAAGGAGCCTCTTCTCGCCGTGCTGCCGGCGAGCCATCGCTTGGCATCAAGCAAAAAGATTCGGCCGGAAGATCTCGCCCGCGAAATTTACGTCAGTTCGGCGAGAACGTCTCCAGTATTGCAAGCTGCCATCCAGGAGTACGCATCGAGTACGGGGATCGTGCTCAAGGCAAAATACGAAGGCGAGAACATATCGTCGGCAATGTCGCTTGTCGCATCCACGGGCGGAGTTACTCTTGTCCCGCTTTATGCGCAAAATATGCTCGCACCAAACGTTGTTGCCAGAGCGCTGGAAGGAGTGCCTCCGACAGTTGATCTCACGCTTGGATATAACGAGACAAATACCTCGCCCTTGCTTCGCCGGCTTCTATCGCGTGCGGATGAATTGGTCGAAAACGTGCAAAAACAGAGCATCATAAGATACGCTGAAGTTCCATACTAGATATCGAGCTCCTGCGATTTCTTCTTATTGGGGCGCTACAGAATTGTGTTCCGCATTCTCGAATCTCAGTCAATCGACCCATCTCGACTTCTCCGATTAAGGAACGACAGGCAAAACGGAGTTTCACGCGACGAAGTAATCGATCAGACCTCAATATGCGGTGGACCAGGCAGCGCGGCTTTGGGCTGATGCCGCCAAATTGGCCAGGCCTGCTGCCGATGGAAGAGGTAGATCTAGGACGCTTGCCAGCGGCGCGGCCGCGATCACCTCGGCGGCCGGCTGATCTTTGCGCCTCATCCCGGCCGTTGAGACCGCTTCGCAGATTCCTGGAAGCGGGCCTTGCCGACGATTGGGCTGAAAGGTCGTGGTTGCGCCAAAAACTGACGATCAGCCATTGTCCTGCCGAAGCAGCCTTCGCCGATGTCCTACGGATCGCCGACAGGGCTTGAGATCGAGCAGGTGCTTTGCCGCGAGTTGGGATCAGTGCCCCACCTCTGACAGGGAAGTGCGGCGCGCCGCCCTACGGCGATTTGTGCCGGGCCCGCGCCACCAAGGGTGCGGTCTTTGCGATCTTGGCGGGTTCCCAACTTCGCGATCCGTATGCGCCAGCCTGGCAGAGCTATTCCGGCAGCCCGGCCTTTCGCAAACCTTCTGCAAGCAGAGCCATATCGGCAGGACGGCTAGTTGAAGCGACGTCGGCGAGATTGGAAATTCGCTGGTCGGGATCGAGCCCGAGAATTCGGCTCACGACCTTTTGCGCCTCCTCTGTTCGGCCGGCGTGAGCATAGCTTGCAGCCGCAAAGCGCAACGAGGGCAAAAAGTCCGGTTTTTCCCGCAACGATCTTTCAGCCCAAGTTGATGCCTCCTCAAATCGACCAGCGAAGAGATGAGCCACTGCAGCCGCATTCTGCATGTCGAACATCAGCGGGTCGACTGGGCTCATGCGCATCGCCGTCGCAAGGTGCCGAAGTGAGGTTTCCGTATCGCCAAGGTCGGCTCTGACCCAGCCGCTGAATAGCCACGCGGTAGCCAGGTTCGGATTGAGCGCAAGCGCGCGGTCAATGAACGCTGCCCCGCTATTGTTGTCGCCCACGACGTAGGCGAGCGCGATCCCGCCGCGGGAAAGAGCGATCGCGTCATCCCTGCCCAAATCCATGGCCTTCAAAGCCAGGCGCTCGGTTTCGGCGGTTTCCTGCTTGCGATCCGTCATCCAACCGTTCGCCTTGCGTATGACGGCACACCACGCGGCCATGCCGTATGCGGAGGCAAATTCAGGGTCGAGTTCGATGGCTCTGTAAAACAACTGAAGAGCGTTCACGGTGGATTCCCTGGTCAACTGGTGGAGGCTTGCTATCCCGCGCAGATAGTAGTCGTAAGCGTCAAGATGTTCGGTCGGCTTGCGCTTGGCCCGCTCGATCTCTGCCTGTTCCAGCTTCGGAGCGATCGCTCCGACGACGCTCCGGGTCACTTCCTCCTGCAGATCAAAAACATCCTCCAGCCCGCCGTCGAAACGGTCGGCCCATAGATGTGCTCCTGTTGTCGCGTCGATAAGCTGACCGGTGATGCGGACCCTGCTCGCCGCCTTGCGGACGCTCCCTTCAAGCACGTAGCGCACACCAAGCTCGCGTCCGACCTGCTTAATGTCCACGGCCCGGCCCTTGTAGGTAAAGCTCGAGTTGCGCGCGATGACGAACAGCCAGCGCGTCCGGGAGAGCGCGGTGATGATCTCCTCGACCATCCCGTCAGCGAAGTAGCCCTGCTCGGGGTCGCCACTCATGTTGTCGAATGGCAAGACCGCGATGGACGGTTTGTCGGGAAGCGCCAGCATATCCCTTGTGGAGAATACCGAAGTGGGTTTCGCCCGACTGACCCGATAGGCGCGCACCGCTTCCATGATGTTGTGGACCTGATGGCTACCGAGATCGGTGTAGTTGTAGTCTAGTTTGCCTTTGACCTGCTCGTAGACGTTGCTCGCGACGCAGATGCCGCCAGGTTCTGCAAGCTTCTCGAGCCGCGCGGCGATGTTCACGCCATCACCGTAGATCGTATCGTCCTGCGCGATCACGTCGCCCAAATTCACACCCATGCGGAAAGCCATGCGCTTGTCTTCGGGCAAACTTGCATTGTGAGCGGCCAATCCCTCCTGGGCTTCGACCGCACACTGCACCGCGTGGACTGCGCTGGCGAATTCGACAAGAAGGCTGTCGCCAGCCGAACCGACGATGCGTCCGCGCGACTCTTTGATCTTGGGCTCGATAACTTCGGCGCGAAGCCTCTTCAGATGCGCAAGCGTGCCAGCCTCGTCGGCTCCCATGAGACGGCTGTAGCCGACGACGTCGGCTGCAAGGATTGCGGCAAGGCGTCGCTCCATGCTTGTGTCCTGCCTCTTGCGTGGGTCGAAGCTCCGGGCGGAGAGCGTATTCTAGTCCTAACTCGAATGCGAGCGTGCAGTGCCGGCGCGCCGACAGCGATCAATCACCACGCCCCTGGGCCACTCACACGGCGTCGTCTTTGGTCCGATCGCCGGTGCTGCCGAAGGGCTGCTTTGGATCAGGGCACGACGATATCCCCTTCAGCCGAACGTCCGCTTTGACATCCGCGGCCTCGAAGCTGCCCGTCTCTTGCCGGCCCCAAAGGCCACTTCAGAACATCTGCTCGGGAAACACCCCTCGTGGCGCGAGCAGATAACCGATCCATACATCCGCATTCCGCCTCCCTTTTCGCGCAAGCCTGCCACAAGCTTGTTCAGTCATGTTGGGGATAACAAAACCGGCAAAGGGCGGACTTTCTTGGCCATTTCCCCACCCAGCGACATCGTCATGGACGTTGCCCGCGCAGCCGAGCCGGCCGATGTCGAGGCCGCGCGCGCGGCGCTCGCAAGAAGGGCGAATGGCACTTCGGCACCGTTCTCTGTCGATCCCTCCGCCACGGTCGATGCCGGCTCCGTGCTCTCGCGCGCCACGGCCGACAAGGCGGAAGCCGCCAATCCCGCGAAGAAGTTCCAGCGCTTCGAGGCGATGGTGCTGACGACCTTCATTCAGAACATGATGCCCAAGGACACCGAGGGCGTTTACGGCAAGGGCCTTGCCGGCGACATGTGGAAGTCGCAGCTCGCCGAGAAGGTGGCCGATGTCATGGCCGCGCATGGCGGCATCGGCATCGCCCGATCCATGCTTGCCGACCACTATCTCGACGGCAAGCACAAGCTGCCGGTGGGCCCCGTTGCCGGCGGACCGCAGAAAGCGGAGATCGACCAGCAAACCAGGCTTTCGACCTCGATGGTCGAGGAGCTTGAGCGCAAGGCCGCACGGTCGATGACCGGCGACGACACAACCATAAAAACGGACATCAAGATCTAGGGACCTACATGGCCGACCAGACGGACCTTTACAACCTTCCCGCGCGCGCCAATGCATTGGACGCGCCCGCCGCCGCACGACCAGGCAACCTCGCCGCCATCATCGGCCGCATCGAGGAAGTCGTGGACGAAGAGACCGCCGGCATCCGCAGCGGAACGGCCTATGACCTCAAGGCCTCGAACGCGCGCAAGAGCCGGTATCTTTACGAGCTGAACCGGGCGCTCAAGGGCGCCAACGAGATCGAGTTCCTCGAGCAGCATCGCGAGGGTCTGCTCAGGCTGCGCCAGAAACTGGCCAAGAACGAAGCGGCGATCCTTGCCCATCTCAACGCCGTCAACGAGGTCGCCACGCTTCTGAGGAACGCCATTCAGCGAGCCGATACGGACGGTACCTATTCGGCCGCCGAGTTCGGCATGGCCCGAGCCTGATCGAGATGATCTGGGCGCAAGGAAAGACCCGGTGATAAGATTTGTCGCCGCCGCGCTGTGGATTTGCGCCGTGACGCTCGGCGCGGTCTTTTATTCCTTCCAGGCGGCCAGCCAACGCGGCGCGGCCGAACCGCCGAAGCCGATGCTGGGCGGCCTCGACTACGTCAAGACCGACATGATCTCGGTGCCGCTGCTGCGCGATGGCACGATCGACGGCTATTTCCTCACCAAGCTGGTCTATACCGTTGAGCCGGAGCAGATGAAGAAGCTGTCGGTCCCGGCGCAGGCGTTGATGACCGACCAGGTCTATTCCTATCTCTATTCCAATCCGCAGATCGATTTCACCAAGAAGGAATCGATCGATCTCGACGCCTTCCGAAAGTCGATCCGCGATACCATCAACACCCGCATTGGCGTCGAGCTGGTGCACGACGTGCTGATCGACCAGGTCAACTTCCTCTCCAAGGACGATATCAGGGACAACGCGTTGCGCCGTCGCAGGGGCGCCGGGGAAACCGCGGCGGCAATGACCAAGGCGTTCAAGGCCGCGCCGGAGCATTGATCGCTCGGCACGGATGCCTAGCCGCGCTTAGCCCTGTTGCGACATGACGCATGGTGACCGCGTTGACGTTTACGTCAACTCGAAGCTATATGCGCGGTGACAGGCGACCGCGCAGGCGCGGCGCATCTACCTCGCCCAGCGGCCAAGCGCCGATGCGCGTCAACGCAACCAACGAGGAGAACAGCCATGGGCGTTCAGGAGATTGCCGACAAGATCAGGTCGCGCGTGGCAAGCGCGGGCTTCGAGCATTCGGTCAAGTTCGACACCGGCAGCGACGGCGTCATCGTCATCGACGGTGCGACCGTCTCGACCACCGATGCGCCGACCGACTGCACCGTGAAGCTGTCGCTCGACGATCTGGATTCGCTGATCGCCGGCGACCTCAACCCGACCATGGCCTTCATGGCCGGCAAGCTAAAGGTCGAAGGCGACATGACGGTCGCCATGGCGCTCAGCCAGCTGCTCGGCTGATCGTTCGCAAGAAACAAGGCCGCCCGTCGGGCGGCCTTGTTTCTGTCGAATAATAGGCGTCAGGCGACGAAGCCCGGCGCCTGCCCCTTGATCTTGCGACCAGCGGCCTTGATTGTGCCCTTGACGCCATCCAGCGCGCCGTCCTTCAGCTCCAGCGCCAGAAGCCGGTGCCGCTCATAGGGGCCAGGCATGGCGAGCGCTCCGGTGCGGTCGGCCGAGAAGCCGAACCGTCCGTAATAGGGCGCATCGCCGACGAGCAGGATCGCGCCATGGCCGAGCCGCGCGGCCTCGGCGATCGCATGCCGCATCAGCGCCGAGCCGATGCCGCCGCTCTTCAAGCCAGGCTCGACCGCCAGCGGGCCAAGCAGAAGCGCTGGCGGACCGCCCTCGCCCAGCCTCACATCCCAAAGCCGCACCGTGCCGACGACCACGCCCGACGCATCGCGGGCGACGAAGGCCAGTCCCTCCGAGGGCCGGCGGCCGCGCCGCAGCTTCTCGGACGACTTCTTCCTGCGCTTCGGCCCCATGGCGCGGTCGAGCAGCGCTTCGCGCGCCGTGGTGTCGATGACGGATTCGGCGACGATCGCAAACGCGCGAGCAATCTCCCCCTCGAGGGGAGATGTCGCCGCAGGCGACAGAGGGGTCGCCGCGCGTGAAGCGCCAACATCTTTCTGCCGCAAGAGGTCGAGTCCGGTCGAACCGACCCCCTCTGGCCTACCGGCCATCTCCCCTCAAGGGGGAGATTCCGCACACGCCACTGTCGATGATGAAATTTGCCAAGTCCATATCCGCGATCCTTCACGAGCGGAGATCTGTTCCACAAGCGAGCCCGGGCGGGCGACAGGCGCTCGCGCCGGTTGATCTGAGCGGTTCTTGCGAACGGCTCAGATCACGTAGGATCGGAGAGGCTCGAAGCCGTTGAAGGCGACCGCCGAGTAGGTGGTCGTGTAGGCCCCGGTGCCCTCGATCAGCACCTCGTCGCCGATGGTCAGCGACAAGGGCAGCGGATAAGGCGTCTTCTCATACATCACGTCGGCCGAATCGCAGGTCGGGCCGGCGAGCACGCAAGGCGCGGTCTCCGAGCCGTCGTGGCGGGTGACCAGCGGATAGCGGATCGCCTCGTCCATCGTCTCGGCGAGACCGCCGAACTTGCCGATGTCGAGGAACACCCAGCGCACATTGTCGTTGTCGGCCTTCTTGGAGATCAGCACGACTTCCGACTTGATGACGCCGGCATTGCCGACCATGCCGCGGCCCGGCTCGATGATGGTCTCGGGCAGCGCGTTGCCGAAATGCTTGCGCAGCGCCGAGAAGATCGCCTGGCCGTAGGCTTGGGCGGCGGGCACGTCCTTCAGGTAACGGGTCGGGAAACCGCCGCCCATGTTGACCATCTTCAAGACGATGCCTTCCTCGGCGAGCGTCGCGAACACCTTCTTGGCGTCGCCCAGCGCGCGGTCCCAGGCCGACAGGTCGGTCTGCTGCGAGCCGACATGGAATGACACGCCATAGGCGTCGAGGCCGAGGCCCTTGGCATGGCGCAGCACGTCGACGGCCATCGCGGGCACGCAGCCGAACTTGCGCGACAGCGGCCACTCGGCGCCCTCGCCGTCGGTCAGCACGCGGCAGAACACGCGCGAGCCGGGGGCGACGCGGGCGATCTTCTCCACCTCCTCGACGCAGTCCACGGCGTAGAGGCGAATGCCGAGCTGGTAGGCGCGTGCGATGTCACGCTCCTTCTTGATGGTGTTGCCGAAGGAAATGCGATCGGCCGGCGCGCCGGCATCCATCGCCATCTCGACCTCGGCAACCGATGCGGTGTCGAAGGACGAGCCTATCGCAGCAAGGAGGCGCAGGATCTCCGGCGCCGGGTTTGCTTTCACCGCATAATAGATTTTGGAATCGGGCAGCGCCTTCTCGAAGGCGCGGAAATTGTCGCGCACGACATCGAGGTCGACGACGAGGCAGGGACCGTTCGGACGTCGGGTGGCGAGGAAGTCAAGGATGCGCTGGGTGGCCATCGGGGTCTCTCCATAACGCCTTTCGGCGCGCACAAAGGCTGCAGAACGCGGGCGCTCAGCCTCGCGAACTCGCGGTCAAACAAAGGCGGGACGTCAAATCCATGGAACCAGCCGGTGGAGACCCCGGAACCATGAAATGCCGTCTCGCGGCGATGAACCTTGGCCTTGCCCGGCCTCGGTTCGCTTTGTCTGCCTTGGCTTGGATGGGAGAGCCCCGTCCGCACTGCCGGCAATGAAGGTGTGCCTCTTTAGTAACCCCGGTCTTTGGACAACCGGAAGAGAACCAGAAAGGCCCGCACCGTCGTTGCTTCAAGGTGTCCTCGGTCTTGTGGTTGGCCACTGACCGACTGGAGGGTTGGCTCCAGTTACCTTACCGATTGCCCTCACCATTCGACGATCGGCGGACACCCACAGGCACGTGCGACTTTGGGCAAGCGCGATATAGGAGCGAAGGGTTTCACAATCAATAAAAATCGTAAGCCCAGGTTGTAAAATTTCTGGCATCGAACAATGTTGGTCCGACTGTATCCGGAAATCGAACGATGCCAGGAACTCAAGGACCGCTAAACGCCTTCCTCGATCTGCGCCAAATGCCTGTGGCGAATGCGGAATTGGGACCGCTCGCCGGCCTGCGCCTGGCCGTCAAGGACATCTATGACGTCGCCGGCTACCGCACCGGCTGCGGCAACCCGCAAAAATACGAGGAGGCGCATGCCGCCTCGCGCACGGCGCGAACGGTGCAGGCCATCCTCGACGCCGGCGCGCGATTCGTCGGCAAGACCCAGACCGACGAGCTGGCCTTCTCGCTGTTCGGCCAGAACGCGCATTTCCCATACCCGGTCAATCCCGCCGCGCCCGATCGCGTCACCGGCGGCTCCTCTTCCGGCTCGGCGGCCGCGGTTGTCGGTGGGCTGGCGAACATCGCCACCGGCTCCGACACCGGCGGCTCGATCCGAGCGCCGGCGAGCTTCTGCGGCCTGATCGGGCTACGCACCACCCATGGCCGCATTTCGCTCGACGGGGCGATGAAGCTGGCATTGAGCTTCGACACGTTCGGCTGGTTCGCCGACGACATCGAGACCTATGAGATGGTAGGCAAGCTTCTGCTCGGCCGCGACCCGCATCAGCACCCGCTCAACCGCCCGCTGTCGATCCGCTGGCTGGACGCCTTCGTCATGGGTCCGGCGGAGGCCGCGCAATATGCGCGCATGAAAGCGCTGGCCGCCTCTGTCATAGGCCAGCCTGTGGAGACCGAATATGCCTTCGCCTCGCTCCCCGACGAGCTTTACTGGTGCTTTCGCCGCCTGCAGGCCTTCGAGGCCTGGCGTGAGCATGGCCCTTGGATTTCGGCCGGCGGTCGCCTCAGCCCGGGCGTCGAAGAGCGTTTTGCCTTCGGCCGCACCATAGATGCCAAAACTGCCGCCGCCGAAGCGGCGCGGCGGCTGGCTTTCCGGGCCGAGCTTGGCGCCCTGCTTGGCAATGACGGCTTTCTGGTCCTGCCCACCGTTCCCGGCGCGGCGCCGCTCGCCGCCAGCACCCCGGAACAGTTCCAGGCCTACCGCGAAAGGGCGCTGCATCTCTTATGCCTTTCGGGTCTTTCGGGCTTTCCGCAGATCACCTTGCCGATCGGCTCCGTCGACGGCGCACCTTTCGGCCTGTCGCTGCTCGGGCCTTCCGGCAGCGACGTTGCCCTGATACGGCTCGGCCGCAAGATTCTCGACGCGGCACGAAAGGTCTGACCATGGATACATTGACCCGCATGCGCGCCTTCATCGACGTGGTCGAGGCGGAGGGCTTTTCGGCCGCGGCGCGCAAGATCGGCCGCTCCAAGGCGCTGTTGTCGAAATATGTGCGCGAGCTGGAGGATGAGCTCGGCGCGCTGCTCTTGAACCGCACCACGCGCCAGTTCTCGCTGACCGAGGCCGGCCACACTTATTATCAGCGCGCCTCGGAGATCGTGCGCGAGGTCGACAGCCTTGCCGAGGCGGTGCGCCAGTCTTCCGGCGACGTCCGCGGCAGGATCAAGCTGTCTGCCGCCCGCACCTTCGCCGACGCGCCGATCGGTCAGTCGCTGATCGACTTTACCAGGCAGCATCCCGACATCGTGCTCGATATCCATCTCGACGACCGCTTCGTCGACCTTGTCGAGGAGGGTTTCGACCTTGCCGTGCGCATCTCGCGGCTGGAGAACTCCTCGCTCATCGCCAGGCGGCTGGCGCCGTTCTCGGTCAGGCTGTGCGCGTCGCCGGAGCTGATCGCCAAGCATGGCGCGCCGACGCGCCCGCAGGATCTCGCCAACCTGCCCTGCATCGTCGACACCAACGGCCGCTCGCTGGCCAACTGGCGCTTCAAGGGCGAAGGCGAGGAATCCATCAGCGTCGCCGTTTCCGGGCCTATCGAGGTCAACAGCCCGATCGTGGCGAGAGCCGCCGCGCTCTCCGGCCTGGGTTTCGCCATGCTGCCCGATTTCATCGCCGCCCCCGACGTCGCGTCCGGCAAGCTGGTCACAGCGCTCGACGATCGCCTCCTGTCGGGCACCGGCATCTTCGCCGTCTACCCGCACCGCCGCTATCTGCCGGCCAAGGTAAGGGTCTTCGTCGACTTCCTCGTGCACTGGTTCCGGACGCGCGACACCGTCTGACGCATGTCGCCCCGGACCTGTATAGCGGCGCGCATCAAAACCAACGTGAAGCGGGCGTCCCAATTTCGCCCGCTTTATGTCAACCCTCGGGACCGCTCCCGAAGTCAATGGAATCGCGGCACGGAATGCATCTGAAACGGCAAGCAACCATACTGGCTTCGGCCCTCGCGGCCACATTGGCCTCGGTCGAGCAGGCTGAAGTCCATCCGCATGTCTTCGCCGAAGCGCGGCTCGACGTCATCCTCAGCCAGGATCACCAAAGTGTGACGGCGCTGCGCCACCTTTGGCGCTTCGACGACCTGTTTTCGAGTACAGTGATGATGGAGTTCGACAAGAACTCCGATCTGAAGCTTGACGACAAAGAGCTCAAGGAAGTGGCCGACACCGTCCATTCCTCGCTGGCCGAGTTCAACTACTTCCAGCTCGTCACCCAGGACGGCAAGGACGTGCCCATGGTGCCGCCGCCGCATCTGATGGCGAATTTCGACAATGACCAGCTGATCATCCTGTTCGAGTCGCAGCCCAAGACGCCGATCAAGCTTGCCGGCAAGATCGACATCGGCGTCTACGATCCGACCTTCTACACCGCGATCGACTTCACCGACGACGCCAACATGACCGTCGAAGGCCTGCCCTCGACCTGCGCCAAGAAGGTCATCCGTCCGGATCCGGACGAGGCGATCAAGGAAAACCAGAAGACCCTGACGGACGCGTTCTTCAACGATCCGACAGGCACCGACATGAGCAAGATCTTCGCCACCAAGCTCGAATTGGACTGCCCGCCGGAAGGATGATTTGGTGATGAAACCGTCGTTACGCGCAAGCAGGTTCCGCAAAAGTGTCGCACGGTTTTGCGAGCGGAACCTGCGGCAGACAAGGGAATCCAAGCGGATATTCGTGGGGCATCCCACGAATATCCGCTTGGCGCTTGGCCTGCTGGCCGCCACCTTGGTGATCGCCCACCTGCCCGGCGCCGCGCATGCCCAAAGCTCGCTCGGCATTGGCACCAATGACGGCATGGCGCCGACCACCACAGGTCCGTTCGCCCACATCCTGATGTGGATCAATCTCAGGCAGCAGGAATTCTACCATTCGCTGGCGGCGGCCATGAAGGCGATGCGCCAGGACGGCAGCAAGCTCTGGCTGCTGATCGGCCTGTCTTTCGCCTACGGCATCTTCCATGCCGCCGGCCCGGGCCACGGCAAGGCGGTGATCTCATCCTACATGGTCGCCAATGAAGTGGCGCTGAAGCGCGGCATCCTGCTTTCCTTCGTTTCGGCGCTGCTGCAGGGCCTGACGGCGGTGGTCGTCATGATGCTTGCCTATTTCGTGCTGCGCGGCACCGCCATCTCGATGACCGACGCCGCCTGGTTCCTCGAAATCTCCAGCTTTGTGCTGGTCACCTTGTTCGGCGCTTGGCTCTTATGGCGCAAGCTCGGTCCATCGGTGCTCCGCCTGTTCGGCAGAGCGCCCGCCTACAGCCTGTCGGCCGCCCACGCCGCCCATTCTCATGGCGGACATTCCCACGCTCACGCTCACGCGCATTCCCATGCCGGCCACTCTCATGCGCACGCGCACGCCGCGCATTCTCATACCCTCCACGTGCATGACGATCATGACCATGCACATAGCCATGATCACGGCGCGCACGATCTTCACCATCACGACCATGCCACGCACAGTCACAGTCATGAACATCAGCATCACGACCATGGCCCGGGCGAAGTCTGCGAGACCTGCGGCCATTCGCATGCGCCGGATCCGGCGATGCTGTCGGGCGACCGCTTCGACTGGAAGACCGCTTGGTCGGCGGTCGCCGCCGTCGGCATCCGCCCCTGCTCCGGCGCGCTGATCGTGCTGAGCTTCGCGCTGCTCAACGGATTGTGGCTCGGCGGGCTGCTGTCGGTGCTGGCAATGTCGATCGGCACCGCGATCACTGTCTCGGCGCTGGCGACGATCGCCGTGCTGGCCAAGAATTGGGCTGTCTACTTCGCCGGCGACGGCCGCATCGGCAACCGCATCCATTCCATCGTCGAGATCGGCGGCGCCGCCTTCATTTTCATCGTCGGCTTGCTGCTTCTGTCGGCCAGCCTGTCGGGCGGCGTCTGAAGTGCCGACGATGGAGGAAGAACGCGCGCGGCCGTCAATGTCAGGCTGGCCGATCCCGAGGCGGTCGCCGGACTGGCGGTGATCGCGTTTATGGCCTGGACAGCTTCGATGTCATCCGGTTGCGCAAGCGGAACAGCTGTCGGTATGCAATGCAATAATGGAGGGGGCGCCTTCGCGCGGCGTCCGGTCCAACTCAGAGCCAGCCCATGCGCACCGCGGCGGCAATTCTTTCATTATCGCCATTGGCCAGAAGGTCGATCAGCAGGCCGCGTATCGTTGCGAGTATACGGGTAGCCCGCGCCTCGGCCTCGGCTCGCAGGAGCTGCGTCTGGGTGTCGATCAGCAGGTCCAGCCAGTCCTGGGCCGCTTCCGCCGCGAATCCCGCCCACGGACCGGGCTTACGGCTGAAAGAAAGCAGGAACGCCTCATAGGTGAGCCTGACCATCGGGCGTTGCTCGGGCGCGGACATCCAGGCCCACAGTCGCCCCGCCGTTTCTTCGAGACCATGGCTTCGACCCTCAGCCGCGAGCGCGACAGTCAGTTGCGCGATCTGTTCGGTGCGCGCCCGGACCAGCAATTCGCGCAGCAGCTTCTCCTTGCTACCGAACAGATAGAGCAGCACACGGGGACTGGAGCCGATGGCGGCCGCCAGCGGGCGCAACGACAATCCATTGAGGCCATGGTCGAGCACATAGGCATAGCTGGCATCGAGCAGTTCCGCCCGCCGGAGGGAAGGTTCGGCAGTCACCGCTTCATGCCCGGCCATCTTGCGCTCCTTTCATGCCCGCTGTAATACCTAACTGAAACGGTCGTTTCAGTCGAGGTATCCGATGGCGCGCAGCATGAGCTTCTCGCTTGCCGGTCGAACCGCCCTGGTGACGGGATCGGTGCGTGGGCTCGGGTTCGAGATGGCGCGCGGCCTAGCCGAAGCCGGCGCCCGCGTGATCCTGAACGGGCGCGAGCCCGCCACGCTCGAGGCAGCCGTCGCCGGAATGCGGGACCAGGGTCTGGACGCGCATGGCGCGCCGTTCGACGTCACTCGGCGCGACGCCGCGCAGCAGGCGATTGCCGGGCTGGGCGACATCGACATCCTCGTCAACAATGTCGGCCGCCGCGATCGCCGCGGCTTCGACGCCATGTCGCCGGAGGAATTCGGCGCCATGCTCAACGGCCACCTGGTTTCCGCCTATGCGATAAGCCAAACGATCGCCCGTGCCTTGATCCGCCGCGGCGCGCCGGGCCGGATCATCAATGTTTCCTCAGTCATCGCGCAACTCGGCCGGGCGGGAGACGTCGCCTATCCCGCAGCCAAGGCCGGTATCGACGGCCTGACCCGGGCGCTCGCCGTCGAACTCGGCGGCCACGGGATCACCGTGAACGCCGTCGCCCCCGGAACCTTCGCGACCGAGGTGAATGCCGGCCTCGCCGAGGATCCGGATTGGGCGCGCTGGCTGAAGACACGCACGGCGCTCGGCCGCTGGGGAAAGCCGGAGGAGATCGCCGGCATCGTGGTTTTTCTCGCCAGCGACGCGGCTTCCTTCGTCACCGGCCAGACAATCGCCGTGGACGGTGGCATCACCACGACGTTTTGACAGCGCAGGTGACTGGGCGTCCCCTCGCCTTCGCTCCCTACGGTCGAATTAGTTGCAGAGAAGCGGGTAACGGTTATCTCGGGAAAGCCGTGACCCTTTAGAGTTCAACCTAAGCGACCGTTTTGCCGAGCTCATCTTCGATATGAGCTTGGATGATCTCATCGAAGTTCTTCTCGGCGGCAAAGCCGAGCTCACGCGCCCGCCTTGCCTCGAACCGCGTCGGCCAGCCTTTGACGATCGCCCAGATCGTTTCGTCGGGCTGCTCGCGGATGCGCTTTGCGACCTCGGCGCCGGCAATGCGCTCCAGCGCCTCGATCTGCTCGCCGACGGTGACGGCGACTCCGGGCATGGTGAGGTTACGACGCGGTCCGACCTTGTCGCCGTCGATTTCGGCCGCATGGATGAGGAAATTCACTGCCGAGCGCGGGCTGGCATGGGTGTGCAGCACCGAGCGCGGCACCGGCAGGATCGCCTCCTGCCCGGCGAGCGGCTCGCGGATGATGCCTGAGAAGAAGCTGGAGGCCGCCTTGTTCGGCTTGCCGGGGCGCACGCAGATCGTCGGCAGCCGGATGCCGATGCCGTCGAAGAAGCCGCGCCGTGTGTAATCGGCGAGCAGCGCTTCGCTCATCTGCTTCTGCGTGCCGTATGAGGTGAGCGGCGTCGGATGGAATTCGTCCGGAATGACATCCGGAAAGGGCGCGCCGAAGACCGCGATCGACGAGGTGAACACAAGGCGCGGCGCGAAGGCCGCCAGCCGCACCGCGTCGAACAGCGCCCGCGTGCCGTCCAGATTGACCCGGTAGCCGAGATCGAAATTGGCTTCCGCTTCGCCCGAGACGATGCCCGCCAGGTGGAAGATCACGTCCGGGCGCGGAGCCACGAGGGCCGCCATGGCGCCGGGCGCGGATAGATCGCCGGTGTGGATCGAGACATCGACGCCTGTGAGCGGCGGCGGCTGCGGCGCCACGATGTCATGCAGGTCGAGCGCCGTGATCTTGCGCCCGCGCAAGGCGCCGTCCCTGGCCAGCCGCGCGATAAGCTTGCGGCCCACCATGCCGGCCGCGCCCGTGATCAGAATTCTCATCTTCAGAGACCTTTCTTGCGTTGGCTGCGTCCGCGCAGCCATAGGACGACGAACAGCCCGACCATGAAGACCACCGCGATCACGGCCGCCAGCACCGTCGATACCTTGCCCGCGGCCAGCATGATGGCCGGCAGGAAATAGGCGGCGAGACCGAACACGAGCAGTATCACAGCCGCGGCAATCGCCGCGTTGCGTGTGTCACGATCCATCAGCAGGCTTTCCTGGCTTCGAGGCTGTTAGGCATAATCGTGATCAGTGATAGTGCCGGCGATCGGCGGGCGCGCCATGCGTATGATCGTGATCATGGTGATGGCCATGCTCGTCATGACTGTCGGCGCATTGTCCGAATTCCGGTTCGACGGTGGCATGATCGATGCCGTGCTTGGCGGCAAGCCGTTTCTTGATGGCGCTCACCGCTACATGCGGATCGACGCCGTCATTCAGGCAGGCATGCAGCGTCGCCATGTTGGAGGTGCCGTCGAGCGACCAGACATGCATATGATGCACCTCGCGCACGCCCTTGACCGCGCCTTCGATGTCCTTGGCGATCACGTCGCGATCGAGGCTTGCCGGCACGCCTTCGAGCAGGACATGCGCCGCCTCGCGCATCAAAGACCATGCCGTCGACAGGATCAGCAGCGACACAAGGACGGAGAGGATAGGATCGATCGGCGTCCAGCCGGTTGCCAGGATGATGAGGGCTGCCGCGATTGCCGCGGCGGAGCCCAGCAGGTCGCCCAGCACATGCAGGATCGCGCCGCGCATGTTCAGGCTCTCGCGGTCGCCGCCATGCAGCACGAAGAAGGAGGCGATGTTGACCAGCAGGCCTGCCACCGCCACCACCAGCATCGGCCCGCCAAGCACGGGCGCCGGGTTCATCAGCCGCCCCCAGGCCTCGTAGACGATCCACAGCGCGATGACGAAGATGGCGATGCCGTTGGTGTAGGCGACCAGCGTCTTCACCCGGCCGAAGCCATAGGTCAGACGGCCGGTGGCCGGGCGTCCGGCGAGATGGAAAGCGTACCAGGCAAGACCGAGCGCGATCGAATCGGCAAGCATATGGCCGGCGTCCGCGAGCAGCGCCAGCGATCCGGTGAGCAGACCGCCGAACGCCTCGGCGACCATGAAGCCGCCGGTCAGGCAGGCCGCGACCAGCACCCGATTCTTGTCGGTCGAGCCATGCACATGCCCAGCGCCGTGGCTATGACCGGCGGAACCGTGATCATGCGAACCGTGCGCCATCGTCAAACTCCTGTTACGCTCCGAAGTCGGCGCGAAAATCCTCAAGCCGCCGCTTTTGGCCGCCTTCGTCATCGAAATTCGCTGGATCGAGCCAGCCTTCATAGGCTTTGCGCAAGGCCGGCCACTCCTTGTCGATGATCGAATACCACGCCGTATCGCGGTTTTCACCTTTGACCACAAGGTGCTGGCGGAAGATGCCTTCGAACTTGAAGCCGAAGCGCTCGGCAGCGCGCTTCGAGGGCTCGTTGCGGTTGTTGCATTTCCACTCGTAGCGGCGGTAGCCGAGATCGTCGAAGAGATATTTCGCAAACAGGAACTGCGCCTCGGTCGCCGCCGGCTTGCGCGAGATCAGCGGACCCCAATAAATGTTGCCGATTTCACCGACGCCGTTGGCGGCGTCGATGCGCATCAGCGTCTGGCGTCCGGCGATCTTGCCGCTCGCCTTGTCGATGACGGTGAAGAACAGCGGATCCTCGCTGGCTTCCGCCTTGTCGAGCCAGGGCTGGAAGGCTGCGCGGGTTTCCGGCGGGTAGTCGGGCAGCCAGGCGAAACGTCCGCCGACATCGGAAACCGAGGAGGCCTCGTAGAGGCCGTCGCCATGTTTTGCCGCGCTCAGCGGCTCGAGCCGGACGGTGCGGCCCTCGATCGCCTTGCGCTCCGGCCGTGGGCGCGGCTGCCAATTCTTCAGATCTTCCGACACCGACCCCTCCAATCCGTTGACTTTTCCCAGCGGACGGTCACAAAAACGGTCGCTCACAGAAAGAACCACAGGGACGGGAAAAATGCTCCACACGATCGCGGCCTTCGACCGTCTTGGCGAGGAAAACGCCTTTGCGGTGCTGGCCAGGGCCACCGCGCTTGCCCATCAGGGCCGCGACATCGTCAATCTCGGCATCGGCCAGCCCGACTTCAAGACGCCGCAGCACATCGTCGAGGCGGCGATCAAGGCGCTGCGCGACGGCCACCACGGCTACACGCCGGCCAACGGCCTGCTCGCCACCCGCGAGGCGGTCGTGCGCCGCACGCTGTCCACCACCGGCGTCGAGGTCTCGCCGGAGAATGTGATGATCCTGCCCGGCGGCAAGCCGACCATGTTCGCCGCGATCCTGATGTTCGGCGAACCGGGCACTGAGATCCTCTATCCAGATCCCGGCTTTCCGATCTATCGCTCAATGATCGAGTTCACCGGCGCCACGCCGGTGCCGGTGCCGATCCGCGAGGAGAACGGCTTTGCCTTCTCGGCCGACGAGACGCTGGCCCTGATCACGCCCCGGACCAGGCTGCTCATCCTCAACTCACCCGCCAATCCAACCGGCGGCGTCACGCCGCGCGCCGAGATCGAGAAGCTGGTCAAGGGCCTGGAGAAGCATCCTGAGGTCGCCGTCATGTCCGACGAGATCTACGACGTCATGACCTATGACGGCGAGAAGCACTGCTCCCTGCTCAACTTCCCCGAAATCCGCGACAGGCTGATCGTGCTCAACGGCTGGTCGAAGACCTGGGCGATGACCGGCTGGCGCATGGGCTGGTCGATCTGGCCGAACGGCGACAAGGGCGCCCATCTCTATGACAAGGTGCGCAAGCTGGCGGTGAACTGCTGGTCCTGCGTCAATGCGCCGAGCCAGTTTGCCGGGATCGCGGCGATCGACGGGCCGCAGGACGATGTCGAGAAGATGATGCGCGCCTTCGACAACCGCAGGAAAATCGTCGTCGAGGGCCTCAACGCGCTCCCCGGCATCTCCTGCATCACGCCGAAGGGCGCCTTCTACGCCTTCCCCAACGTGTCGAAGACCGGCTGGAAGGCCAAGAAGCTCGCCTCGGCGCTGCTGGAGGATGCCGGCGTGGCGCTGATCGGCGGCCCCGATTTCGGCGTGCTCGGCGAAGGCTATATCCGGCTTTCCTACGCCAATTCCGAGGAGAACATCCTGCGCGCGCTGGAGCGGGTCGAGGCGTTTCTAAAGAAGTGAGCCCTCATCCGGTCGCTTCGCGACCACCTTCTCCCCGGTCGGGAGAAGAGGTTGGCGCCAGCGCTGGAGAGCTCCTCTCCCCACCGGGGAGAGGTCGGGTTGCCCCGAATTGCCCTTCGCAATTCGGCTACTGGCAATCCGGGTGAGGGGGACCTGAGCTAACCCCTGCCGACAAACGGCATCTTCGTCGCCATCACCGTCATGAACAGCACGTTGGCGTCGAGCGGCAGGCTGGCCATATGCAGCACCGCGTCGGCGACGCGCTGCACGTCCATCACCGCCTCGGCGGCGATCGAGCCATTGGCCTGCGGCACGCCGACCGTCATCGGCTGCGCCATCTCGGTCAGCGCATTGCCGATATCGATCTGGCCGCAGGCGATGTCGAAGGGCCGGCCGTCGAGCGCCAGCGTCTTGGTGAGCCCGGTGATGGCGTGCTTGGTCGCCGTATAGGGCGCTGAGCCTGGGCGCGGCGCATAGGCCGACACTGAGCCGTTGTTGATGATGCGGCCGCCCATCGGCTTCTGCCTCCGCATCGCGCCGAAGGCGGCGCGCGCGCACAGGAACGAGCCGGTGAGATTGACGCCGACGACGTCGTTCCAGACCTCGACCGGGATCTCGTCGATCAGCGTCGACTTGTAGCCCATGCCGGCATTGTTGAAGAGCAGGTCGACGCGGCCGAAGGCCTCGAGCACAGTCTCGAACATGTCATCGACTTCCGCCGCCTTGCTGATGTCGCAGGCGACGGCCAATGCCTTGGCTTGCGTCTTTCCCGCATCGGCGATCGCCTCTTCCAGCACCGTCTTGCGCCGGCCGCAGAACACCGTGTTCCAGCCTGCCTGGAGCAACGTGGTGGCGACGCTCTTGCCGATGCCGGTGCCGGCTCCGGTAACGATGGCGGTCTTCTCTGCTATGGCGGTCATCGCCGTCCTCCCGGTCATGCTCGGAAAGACGTGGCATCGCAAATGCCGGGGATCATGGCAAGCCGCTATTGGCGACAAACAAGAGGCCAACAAAAAGGGCGGCCATTGGCGACCGCCCCGATCTGAACCGCGCTTGGGAGGAGGATAAGCCGGTCCGACTGATTAGAATGATGCGCTTGCTGGGTTAACGAGAGTTTAAAGACCGGCAAGACGTCGCCTGATGGCGTTTACCACACCGCTTCACCGAGGCGAGCTCGGCGCGCTGCCAGCCGGCACCTTGGCCGCGGAAACGGTCGCCTCGACATGGTCGATCAGCGCATCCGGCAGGCCGAGCCGGCCGGCGAGCAGGTCGAGATAGCCGCGCTCGGCGCGCGTGTCGGGATCGATGGTGAGCCGTGAGGCGGTGTAGAGTTCCAGCTTCTGCGCATCGGTCTTGGCGCCGGCGACCAGCGTGTCGAGATCGAGTGGCCTTTCGAGCTCGGCAAGCAGGAACTTTTCCGCTTCCGCGCCGATGCCGGCGAGCTTGAGCTTGTCGGCGATCTTCTTGCGCTCTTCGTCGTCGATATGGCCATCGGCCTTCGCCGCCGAGATCATCGCCCGGACCAGCGTCAGCGTGAACTCGGCCTCGCCCTGCGGCGCCGCCGCGGGATCGAAAGCGGTATCGGCCGGCGGCGGCAGCAGTTCAGGCTCGCCGGACGCAGGCGCCTGCGCCGGCTCGTTGCCGGCCTTGTAATTCTGATAGGCCTTGTAGGCGAGGCCGCCGATCGCCGCCAGACCGCCGAGCTTGATGGCCGCGCCCGTCACCTGCCGTCCGGTGCCGGTGCCGAGCAGCACGGCGGCAAGCGCTCCGGCAGCCAGCGGATTGTCCTTCGCCATCTGCACCGCCTGCCCCGCCTTGTCGCGAACGGTCGAGCCCGTGCCGGGAACTTGCGAGCCGAGAAGGTCGTCGAGCAGCTTCTTGGGGTCGAGCATCAATGCCTCCAGAATTGGCCCGGCCGAATGCGCGCGGGCAAGGTTTCGGACCGGCAAGAGGTAGGCCCCGCGCTTTGACATTACAATGACGACCAGCTTTTCGGTCGCAGGCCGCTCTAGCTGCCGATATGGCGCTTGCCGCCGCGGGCCTGCGCAAGTTCGACCTGACGGTGACGTTCGGCATAGCGCTCGCGGTCCGCATCGGACCGCGCCTCGAAGCAATGCGGGCATGAAACGCCGATTGCGTATTTCGGCGACAGCCGGTCCTCGACCGTCAGCGGATGCCGGCAGGCGCGGCAGAGCTCCGCCTCGCCCTCGCTCAATCCATGCGAGACGGACACCCGTTCGTCGAAGACGAAACATTCGCCCTGCCAGAGGCTCTCCTCGGCCGGCACGTCTTCCAGATATTTCAGGATGCCGCCCTTGAGATGAAAGACGTTTTTTAGGCCGAGTGACTTTACATAGGCCGTCGCCTTCTCGCAGCGAATGCCGCCGGTGCAGAACATCGCCACCTTGCGGCCTTCAAGCTCTTCACGGTGCTCTTCCACCCAGGCCGGGAACTCGCGGAAGCTGGAGGTCCTCGGGTCGACCGCGCCCTTGAAGGTGCCGAGCGAGACTTCATAGGCGTTGCGCGTGTCGATGACGACGATGTCGGCGTCCGAGATCAGCGCGTTCCAGTCGGCCGGCGCGACATAGGTGCCGGCGCTGGTTGCCGGATCGATATCCTCGACGCCCATGGTGACGATCTCGCGCTTCAGCCGCACCTTCATGCGATGGAACGGCATCTCGGCGGCGCTGCTGTATTTGACGTCCAGCCCGGCAAGGCCTTCGACGGCCTGCAGATGATCCACAAGCGCGGCAATCGCTTCCTCGCTGCCGGCGACGGTGCCGTTGATGCCTTCATGCGCCAGAAGCAGCGTGCCCTTGATGCCGCGCCCGCAACAGAAGGCGGCGAGTGGCGCGCGCAAAGCCTCGTATCCGTCGAGCCGCGCAAATTTGTAAAGCGCGGCGACCTGGATGGGCTGAATTTCCTTGGTTGTCGTCATGGCGATGCCACTAGACTGTGGTCAAAGCGGTTTCAAGGCAAAGGAAGTTCAGGCGACGCACGATCCGCACGCGGCATCGCGACACGCCGGGCTTCGTGGACTTGGACGGACCCTTCTGCTAATCGGTTTAAAACATAGAAACGGAGACCAGCACATGACCAGCAAGACCGAAAAGCTCCTGTCGCTCCTCAACGGTCAGCCGGTCATCCCGGTGCTCAAGATCGCCAATGTCGCCGATGCCGTGCCCCTCGCTCGTGCTTTGTCGCGCGGCGGTTTGCGGGCCATCGAGATCACGCTGCGCACCGCCGACGCGCTGGAAGCGATCCGGCGCGTCGCGGCCGAGGTCGAGGAAGCGATTGTCGGCGCCGGCACCATCCTCGATGCCAGGCAGTTCGACGAAGCGGCCCGCGCCGGCTCGACATTCATCGTCAGCCCCGGCATCACCAGCCAGCTCCTCGACGCCGCCAAGGATAGCCCCGTGCCGCTGCTGCCCGGCGCGATCACGCCCGGCGAGATCATGGCCGCGCGCGAAGCCGGCCTGCGCTTCCTGAAATTCTTCCCGGCCGAGCAATCCGGCGGCATCGCTTCCCTGAAAGCTTTCGCCTCGCCGCTGGCGGACGTGAAATTCTGCCCCACCGGCGGCATAACGGCCAAGAACGCCGCCGACTATCTGAGTCTGCCCAACGTCATCTGCGTCGGCGGCTCCTGGGTGGCGCCCGACGATCTCATCAAGGCCGGCATGTGGGACGAGATCGAAGCGCTGGCGCGCGAGGCGAGCAAGCTCAAGAAGTAGTCAGCGCTTTCACCAGGGCAGCGCGCCGTCCTCATCGAAATAGCCGCCTGTCGGTCCGCCCGGCTCCAGCGTCGCCAGCCGCACGATGATCTCGGCCGCCTGCTGCACCGTGCGGCCGCCTCTGTGCGCGTTGAGGTCCGTCGCGGTGTAGCCGGGAGCGGCTGCATTGACCATCATGCCGTGCGGCGCGAGTTCCCTGGCGAAGGCGAGCGTAATGGCGTTGAGCGCGGTCTTCGAGCTGCCATAGCCCATGACATTGGGCGACTGGCTGTTGCCGGACGCGCGAGCCAGCGATCCGAGATAGCTGCTCACCATGACGATGCGGGCGGCGGGAGATGCCAGGAGCAGCGGCAGGAATGCCCGCGTGACCCGCACCGGCCCGAAGACGTTGACGTCATAGGTGGCTTTCATGTCCGCGATGTCCTCCTGGCTCGGCGTTCGCTGATAGCGGCCGTCCGGGGCCAGCGCCTCGACATAGCCGGGAGCGATGCCGGCATTGTTGACCAGCACGTCCAGGCTGGATATCCGCGCCGCGACTGTCTTGGCCGCGGCCGCCACGCTGTCGTCGCTGGCGACATCGAGCGCGAGCCATTCGACATCCAACCCCTCATCACGCAATGCCTGCGCCGCGGACTCGCCACGATCGGCGTCGCGCGCGCCGAGCCGTACCTTGTAATCCAGTGCCGCCAGCCGCCGGACGGTCTCACGGCCGATGCCCTTGTTGGCGCCGGTCACCAGCGCGTTCTTTCTCGTCGTCATGTCCATGTCTCCTGTTCGGTGACCCAGAGATGACGTGAACCGGCTTGCTTCGCGCGCCAAAAGCTCTCAGCCTCTTGCCTAATCCTCTCAGGTGCGTCTTCGCGTCACCAGGTTCGTGTCTTCGCGGGCGCGTCAGCGCCTCGCTTTGTTGCTTGGCCGCGATGGATCGGCAATGCTGGAACGATGAGTGACATACTGCAGGAATTGATCGCCTTGGCCGGGCGCCATGCACGGGGACGGCGGACGAAGACGGCCATTCCGCGCGTCACCATCGGCCGCAGCGAGCTTCCGACGCCGCCGCTGCCCGAGCTCTGCCAGCCGACCGCGCTTCTGGTCCTGCAGGGGACCAAAACGGTGCTGATCGGTGACCGCACGCTTGCCTACAGCGCCGGCAGCTATTTTGTCTACGCGGTGGAGGCGCCCGCAACCAGCCAGTTGATCGAGGCCAGTAGAGCCTCTCCCTACATGGCTCTCGCCTTCGCCATCGACATCGAGTTGATCGCCGGGCTGCTTATCGATCATAGCGTGGCGATCGACGGCGACAGCTTCGTCACCAACACGGCCGATGATGACCTACTCGACGCCTGGCGACGGATGCTGCGGCTGCTCGATCGGCCGGAAGAAATTCCGGTTCTCGCGCCCATGCTCGAACGGGAGATCGCGTTCAGGCTCTTGCAAGGCCCGCAGGGCGAAAAGCTGCGCCAGCTCGCGCGCGCCGACGGCCGCCTGTCGCAGATCCGCCGCGCCACCGCCTGGATCCGAGCGCATTACAACGAGCCGATCGATGTGACGCAGCTGGCCGAGCTCTCGCATATGAGCAACGCCGCCTTTCATCGCCATTTCAAGGCGGCGACCGCGATGAGCCCCATCCAGTATCAGAAGCAGCTCCGCCTTTTGGAAGCGCGCCATCTGCTGATTGCCCAACCGGGCAGCGCAGCGCAGGTTGCTTTCACCGTCGGCTACGAAAGCGCCTCCCAGTTCAGCCGCGAATATGCGCGCCAGTTCGGGCTGCCTCCGGCGCGTGACGCCGCGCGGCTCCTGGCCAATGGCGAGGCGGCCGCGCTGGAAGTCGACTGAACATAAAGACCCGCCGGCTTGCGCCGACCCCCTCACGGGAAGTTCAAGCCGGTGCAGCTCGGGCAATGCCGGATAACGCCAACCGAGGACTGGTTCCCGCTCATGGATTCGAACCACGATTCACGCCTTCAAAGGGCGCTGTCCTACCATTAGACGAAGCGGGAGGCTGACGGTCTGGACGCGACATGAAAAACAAAAGCCGCGCTTCAAGTCCAACGCGGCTTCTCTTCGGTGTCTCTCAAATGGCTACTTCGTCTGGAAACGGGCGACCGACAGGAACTTGACCGCGTTGCCGCTGAAACGGCTGGCATCTTGCATCTCGCCATTCGCTTGGAAGCCGGCGGTGTACACTTCGCTCGGCGGCGTATGCACGATGTTATAGGCATAGCGCGGAGCCGTCGTCGGGTCGGAAACCGAGGCGATGTTCACGCCGCTGCCCAGCGCCCAGCGCGCGGCCTGCGGCGCTGCCGCCACCACCATGGCCTTCGGTCCCGGCTTGAGGTCGCGAGGCGAAGCTCTGCCTTCCTTGGCCGTCGTCTTCACGCCGGCGCCGATCGCCTTCGTGGGATCGCTGCCTGCCGGAAGGGCGGCGATGGCCTGGCGTGGCGAGGCAGCATCGGCCCCTGACGGGTCGTTGAACGCCGAGCGCGGCTCCGGCTGCGTCAGCGACGCAAGCTGGTATTCGGCGCCGGCGCCGCCGGCCTCGACGGTCGCGTTGGCCTGTTCGAGAACGGCCTTGACCTCATCCTGCTTGCCGGGCTGCGGCCGGACGGTCGGCAGCACGGAGAACGCATCGGTCGCGCTCTTGTCCTGCGAAGCCGTCTCGGCCAGCGCCAGAAGCACGTTCTTGTCCTTCGACGCCAATTCGGCCGGCGTCGAGCGATCGGGGCGCCAAGTCGGAAGCGGGATGTTGTTGACCGCCACTTGCGCTGGATCGGTGCCAGCGGCCTCGGCCGCGCTGGCGGCGCCGAACGGAACCTTGTCAGGCAAGGGCGCCTGCGCCGTCGAAACCGCCTGCTCGGTCGTCGCCGAGGCATCCGCCATGGCGAACGGCACGTTCTGCGGCGTCTGCTGGCCGACATCGACCTTCGGACGCGGCGCGAAGTCGGGCAACGGGATTTCCTTGGGCGGCAGTGCGGCGATGATCGTCTCGGGCGTATCCTGCTGCGGCTGCTGCTGATCATCGGCGCTGTCATCCGCGATCTGCGGGACGTTGGCGCGCTTGGCATCCTTCGGCGAAACGATCGCGATGCCCGGGAGATTGCTGTTGCGGGCCGTCGCGGCGCTCGCGACCTGAACCTGCTTTACAGCTTTCTGCTGAGGCGCCGGAGCGCTTTCGTCGGCCGCGTCATCGGCCTCGTCGGCGCCACCGCCGAACAAGGCGGCAAGCAATCCGCCGGACCGCTTGGTCGAGCCGCCGGCGCTGGCCAGTTCGATGTTCGGGGTGCCGGCGCCCTTGCGCGCCTGATAGGCGGCCAGCGCCTGCTCATAGCCAGGCAGCGGGCGCCCGTCGCTCGGCACATGCAGCGTCTTGCCGTTCGGGAACAGGCTGACCAGTTCCTGGCGGCTGATGCCCGGCCAGTGGCGCACATTGCCGACATCCATATGGACGAAGGGTGAGCCGGAGGTCGGGTAGTAGCCGACGCCGCCGCCCTGCATCTTGAGGCCGATGTTGCGCAGCTTCTTCAGCGGCACGCCGGGAATGTAGAAGTCCATCGCCTTGCCGAGCATGTGCTGGCTTTTCTCGGCGACGCCGCGGCTGCGCGAACGCAGCATCGCGTTGGTCGACGGCGAACGATAGCCGCAGACGACCTGGATGTAGTCGGTCGCGCCGGCTTCGCGATAAGCTTCCCAGACGAGGTCGAGCAGCCGCGGGTCCATCTTCGTCGGCTCGTTGCGGCGCCAGTCGCGCAGGATGATGTTGATCTTGCGCAGGCCTTCCGGATCGTAGCGGCCATTGCGCTTGTAGACGATCTCGGCCTTCTCGTGCGTGTGCAGGTGATAGAGCTTGAGCGTGCGGACCTCAGCCCTGGCGCCCGACATTGCCGCGGACAGAAACCCGACAGCCAAAATCACAAACGTCAGCCACCTCGGCCAGACGCTCATGTGAAAATGCCGCCCGTTTGTGTGTCGTTCGACTTTGTTCAAATCAACTGGCTTTCAGGCTGCCGTTTGTCCCCGGATTTGACCAAACGGATGCGTGGTTTTCACATCCGAATATCGATCCTAATGGTTAATCATCGTTTATTGAAGCCGAAATGCGGTAACACCGTGGCGATATCCCGTCAAAAATGATGCACAGCATTTCGTGGTAAACCGCTGGTTTAGATCAAGAATCCGGCCCCGGCCAGAACACGATCTGTTACCGTTAGCGTTAATGCGTGATCCCGGCAACGCCAACCGCTGAAAACCTTGCGTTTTCACGTCAAAAGCGACAATTTGACTCGGATTTTAGGCGCGCAAGCTGGTTCGACGCTTGCCCCTCAGGAGGCAAGCCGGTCGACGCGACCAGCTTCGGGATCAATGCCATATTCCTTCAACTTGCGGTAGAGGGTCGAACGGCCGATGCCCAAACGGCGCGCGACTTCGCTCATCTGGCCATTATAATGATCGATCGCCAGCTTGATCATCTCGAGCTCCACATCGGCCAGCGCCCGTACATTGCCGCGCTCGTCCAGAGCCCGAAGCGTTCCGAACCGCGGCTGCGGCCGCGCCGGTGACTCGCTGTCGGCAAAGGCGGACCCCATCATCTCGGCAACCGCCTCATCCGCCGGATTGGACGCCCCCTCGACCGTTTCGGCAACGGTGGATGTCGTTTCCGCTCCGAGATTGACCGTACCTTCCACCTGGGCCCGGATTTGCGGGAACTCCTCCTCGGTCAGCACGTCGCCCTCGGCAAGCACCGACGCGCGGAAGACCGCATTCTCCAGTTGGCGGATGTTGCCCGGCCAGTCATAGGCCTGCAGCATCGCAAGCGCTGGCGCCGATATGCCGGCAAGGCGCCGGCGCGGATCGGCCGGCGCGACCTTTTCCATGAAGTGCCGGACGAGATAGGGAATGTCGTCGCGGCGATCACGCAGCGGCGGCACGAAGATCGGATAGACGTTCAGCCGGTAGAACAGGTCCTCGCGGAACTTGCCGTCCTTGACCTGCTGCAGAAGGTTGCGATGCGTGGCCGAGATCAGGCGGATATCGACCCTGACGGTCGAGCGGCCGCCGACCGGATCGACCTCGCCCTCCTGCACGGCGCGCAGCAGCTTGACCTGGACGTCGAGCGGCAGATCGCCGATCTCGTCGAGGAACAGCGTGCCGGAATTCGCCTCGACGAATTTGCCGGTATGCTTCTCGGTGGCGCCCGTGAAGGACCCCTTCTCGTGCCCGAACAGGATCGATTCGACGAGGTTGTCCGGGATGGCGCCGCAATTGACGGTGACGAACGGCTTCGAACGGCGATCGCCGCTGCCCTGGATGGCGCGCGCCACCAGTTCCTTGCCGACGCCGGATTCGCCCTCGATCAGGATCGGGATGTTGGAGGCCGCCGCCTTCTGCCCGAGGCGGATCACCCGGTCCATTGCCGGGCTGCGCGTGATCATGTCCTTGAAGGTGAGATGGCCGCCGCCGCGTCGCCGCGATACGCGCTTCATCTCGTCCTCGACGGCCTCGACCTTGAGCGCATTGGAGATCGCGGTCTGCAGCCTGTCGGGCGATGCCGGCTTGACGACGAAGTCGAAGGCGCCGTGCCGCATCGCCGAAACAACCGTCTCGATGCCCCCCTGGGCCGTCTGTACGATGACGGGAATGTTGATGCCGCGCTCGCGCATCGCCTTCAGCACGCCGATGCCGCCGAGGCCGGGCATGACAAGGTCGAGGATGACGACGGAGACCTCGCGCGCGTTCGGCCCATCGAGCGCGTCGAGGCCGGCCTCGCCGCTATCGGTGACGATCGCTGTGTGCCCAAACTTGGTCAGCGCGGCCTCGACCAGCCTGCGCTGCACCGGATCGTCATCGACTATGAGTATGGAACCTGTCATGACTGTTTGAGTTTTCCGCCCGAGATAATCCCCATGGATCATCTTGGCACAGGGTTCTAAATAAGGTTTCAAAAAACCCGGTGAACGAATTCCTTAGGATTTGACCGGCTTCCTCCTTCCCTCTGATTTGGCACCGATTCAAAGTTCAAAGAAGGTATTGCTGATGCGCATGGAATTTGGTCATCGGCTCGGGGCGCCAGCGTCCGGACACGGCGCGGCGGAGCTTGGCGATCTGCCGGAGTGGAATCTCGCCGATCTCTATTCCGGCATGGAAGCCCCGAGCTGAAGCGCGACATCGCCAAGGCGGCCAGCGACGCCATCGCCTTCGAGACCCGCTGGAAAGGCACGCTCGCCGCGGAAGCCGGGCGCGGCGGCGCCGGCCGGCTGGGCGAGGCGCTGCAAGCCTATGAGGCGCTCGAGGAACTGATCGGCCGCATCGTCTCCTATGCCGGCCTCGTCTATGCCGGCAACACCGCCGATCCGCAGCGCGCCAAGCTCTATGGCGATGTCCAGGAAAAGATGACGGACGCGAGCGCCCATCTTCTGTTCTTCGCGCTCGAGCTCAACCTGATCGACGATGCGGCGATCGAGAGCGCTCTGGCCGCCGACAAGGCCTTCGGCCATTACCGGCCCTGGGTGCTCGACCTCAGGAAGGACAAACCCTACCAGCTCGAAGATCGCGTCGAGCAATTGTTCCACGAAAAGTCGGTCACCGGGCGCGGCGCCTGGAACCGGCTGTTCGACGAGACGATGACCGACCTGCGCTTCGACGTCGACGGCGAGGAGCTGACGCTCGAGCCGGCGCTGAACCGGCTCCAGGATTCGGATGGCGAAGTGCGCCGCCGCGCCTCCGAGGCGCTGGCCGCCACGTTCCGCAAGAACCTGCGCACCTTCACCCTCATAACCAACACCTTGGCCAAGGACAAGGAAATCTCCGACCGGTGGCGCGGCTTCCAGGATATTGCCGACTCGCGCCACCTGGCCAACCGCGTCGAGCGCGACGTGGTCGACGCGCTGGCGGCGGCCGTGCGCGAGGCCTATCCGCGGCTGTCGCACCGCTATTACGCGATGAAGGCGCGCTGGCTTGGCATGGAGGTGATGAACCACTGGGACCGCAACGCGCCGCTGCCGGAGACGCCGAAGGCTGTGATCCGCTGGGACGACGCCAGGGACACGGTGCTCTCCGCCTACCAGCGCTTCTCGCCCGACATGGCCGAAATCGCGCGCGGCTTTTTCGATCGCAGGTGGATCGACGCGCCGGTGCGGCCGGGCAAGTCGCCCGGCGCCTTCGCCCACCCGACAGTGCCGTCGGCGCATCCTTACGTGCTGCTCAACTACATGGGCAAGCCGCGCGACGTGATGACGCTGGCGCACGAGCTCGGCCATGGCGTGCACCAGGTGCTGGCCGCGGGCCAGGGCGCGCTGATGGCCTCGACGCCGCTGACGCTGGCCGAGACAGCCTCCGTCTTCGGCGAAATGCTGACCTTCCGCTCGCTGCTCGAACAGACCAGTGACAGACGCGAGCGCAAGGCCATGCTCGCTCAGAAGGTCGAGGACATGATCAACACGGTCGTGCGCCAGATCGCCTTCTACGAGTTCGAGCGCAAGGTGCATACCGAGCGCAAGAACGGCGAGCTGACCTCGGACCGGTTGGGCGAATTCTGGCTGGAGGTGCAGGCCGAGAGCCTGGGACCGGCGATCAAGCTGCGCGACGGCTATGAGGTCTTCTGGACCTATATCCCGCACTTCATCCATTCGCCCTTCTATGTCTATGCCTATGCCTTCGGCGACTGCCTGGTGAACTCGCTCTACGCCGTTTACCAGAATGCCGAGCGGGGATTTCAGGAGAAGTATTTCGAGATGCTGCGCGCCGGCGGCACCAAGCATCACTCCGAGCTCCTGGCGCCCTTCGGCCTCGACGCCACCGATCCCGCGTTCTGGCAGATCGGCCTTGGCGTGATCGGTTCGCTGATCGACGAGTTGGAAGCGCTGGACAAGTGAACAGCAACGAAGCCTGCATCGGCAGCTATAGTTTAGCAAAGACGCATATTGGCCGGACTCTATTCTTGCCTAAATAGCTGTTCTTGAATAACTCTCCGGCGCATTTTCAACTGGCTTTCGACAAGCCATATGATAGCGTCCGGCCTCAAGCTCAGCCGGACGCATTGCGCAGGCCAGAGATGCCTGCCGCTCCGCTACGGCGAATGCGAAGATGGCCGTCGGTCCGGACAAGACCGAAACGCCGATGGCTCGATTGAAGCCGGCGGTTCCACCGAACACGGAACCTTTGACGATCCTTGGCGGCAAGCGCGCCCTCCCAGCCGCGGCCGACGGATCGGACTGGAGAGGGAAATGAGCACTTTCTTCTACATGCTCCTGGCGTTCGTTGTGGGTATCCTGGTTGGCTGGTTCATCTGGGGCCGCCTGCGCGGCGAGCTCGACAGTCTGCGTGGCGATCTCGACCGCACGCGAAGCGAGCGCGACAGGCTGCGCGCCGACAGCGACCGGCTGAAGGGCGAGCTCGATGCCTGCGGCCGTGCCCGCGGCGATCTCGAAAGCCGGCTGCGTAACGCGCCTGCCGCCAAGGCCGGCGCCGACAAGGCCGCCACGCCGGCGCCGGCGGCGCTGATATCGACACCGGCGAGCGCGACAGCGGCAGCGGCGAAGGCCGCGCCGGCGAAGCCCGCCGCCGCGAAGAAGCCGGCGGCCACGAAAACTGCGGCAGCGAAGCCCGCGGCCAAGGCAGCCGCGCCGAAGAAAGCGGCCGCACCCGCCAAGAAAGCTGCCGCGCCGAAAGCCGCGGCCACCAAAGCCGACAATCTGCGTCGCCTTATCGGCATCGGTCCGGTCAACGAAAGGCTGCTCAAGGGCCAGGGCGTCACCACCTACGCCCAGATCGCCGCCTGGACCGACGCCGACGTCAAGCGCATCGAGGAGGTGCTCAATTTCGACGGCCGCATCGCGCGCGAAAAATGGATCGAGCAGGCAAAACTGCTGGCCACCGGCGACGAGGCTGAGTTCGTCAGGCAGTTTCCGACGGCTGGCACCGCAAGCAACACCTGAGCAGCCCGCCAGTATCGCCAACGGTCGGCCACAGGCGCCCATTTTTTCGTCATCCTATGGCGTAGCGAGGAGCGAAGCGACGAGCGCAGACCATAGGATCCTGTGTGTTGGTTCTGGTGTATGGTTCGAAGTGGGAAGGAGACCGAGTGGATCCTGGTCGTCCTTTCGGACAGGCCGTGGCATGGCCCGGTCCCTTCCCACCGGTGAACCATCAACCTGAACAGTTGCACGGGGCTGTTACAAGCAGACCTCGCACCACAGGAAGAGGCGTGGACATGATAGCCCAGAACTATGTCGGCTGCGACATCTCCAAGCAGTGGCTCGACTTTTTTGATGAGACAAGCGGCCGTCTTCGGCGCATCGACAACCAGGCCGATGCGATCGCGGCTTATGTGGCGGGTCTTGATCCCAGTCGGGACTTCGTCGTCATGGAGGCGACAGGCGTGCATGACCGGCTGCTGCGTCATGCGCTGGCCAAGGCCGGCGTGCCGTTCTCGCGGCACAACCCGGCACACACCCACCACTATTCGAAGTCGACGCGCCGGCGCGCCAAGACCGATCCTCTCGATGCCAGGATGCTGAGCGACTATGGCCGTCGCTATAACCCTGAAGCCGAGCCGGCGCCGCGCGAAGAAGTCGAGCGGCTTCAATCGCTTGCCGGCCACCGCGACCACCTGGTCGAGATGCGGGCAGCGCTGAAGAAGCACCTCGCCGAGGCCTTCGATGAGATCGTCATTGCCGATCTGGAAGAGACGATCTCCTTCCTTGACACGCGCATCAAGGCGTTCGAGAGCCAGATTGCCGAAGTCATTCGTCAAAACCAGGACACCGCTCGCGACCATGCGCTGATGGTCTCCGTGCCCGGTGTCTCCAAGGTCGGCGCGCTCTCGCTGCTGGCGCTCCTGCCCGAGCTCGGCCAGCGCTCACCCAAGGCGATCGCGGCACTGGCCGGCCTTGCCCCGTTCGACAACAAGAGCGGCAAGCTCAACCGCAGGAGCCATATCCAGGGCGGGCGATCACGCGTGCGCCGCGCCCTCTATATGGCTGCCCTCACCGCCATCAGAACCTGTGAGCGCTTCAAGACCTTCTACACCGCACTTGCTGCCCGCTCAGGCTCCAAGAAACTGGCTATCATCGCCGTCGCAAGGAAGCTCTTGGTCGTCCTCAATGCCATCATGCGCGACAAAATCGCCTTCGCATGAACACAGTTGCCATTCCGTGACCTGCAAGCGTTGCGGCGGTGCAAAAAGGTCTTCGTTCTGCACCGCCTTTATTCTTCGCGCGAGGCCACGGAATGGATCCTCGGGTCTACGTGCGCGCTTCGCTCCCGCTCTGCCCGTGGATGACGAAGGTTCGGGCGTTTCCGCCAATCCCTGCAAAATCAGCTAGCGAACAACTTCCTCACCGACCGGACGCCTTTGCGCCGCCCAACGCCGTTCCCTCGATTGCGCGTCCCCGGGCCCCCATATAGACCGGTCGACTGAATTGTCCGCTTCCGAGGCTCATGCCCCTGCCCGCAGCCATATTCCGCAACGACGAGAGCGCGCGTCAGTTGGTGTTCGACCGGCCGCACGAGGTCATTCTCGCGCGCACAGCGGAGGAGTTCGCGCCGGCGCTCGAGCGAGCCCAGGCTGCTACCGACGCCGGCAAATGGCTGGCGGGCTATTTCTCCTACGAAGCCGGCTACCTGCTCGAGCCGAAGCTGGTGCCGCTGCTGCCCAAAGGCCGGCGCGCGCCCTTGATCTGCCTCGGGATCTTCGATGCGCCTGTCGACCAGGCGGTGCCGCAAAGCCTCGGGCCCGCCAGCAACGGCCCGATCTTCGACGCCAGGGCGACGTGGTCCGCCGAGGACTATGCCGGCCGTTTCGCGCGCCTTCACAACCACATCCGCAAGGGGACTGCTACCAGGGCAACCTTACCTTCCCGGTCCATGCGCAGTGGTCCGGCGGTCCGCTTGCTGCCTTCGACGCGCTGACCGAGCGCCAGCCGGTCAAATATGGCGCGCTGATCTCGCTCGGCGATCCGGTCGTTCTGTCGCGCTCGCCGGAACTGTTCTTCGAGATCGATGCCGACGGCATGATCGAGACGCATCCGATGAAGGGCACCGCGCCGCGTGGCGCGACCAAGGCCGAGGATGCCCGGCTGAAAGCCTTCCTGCGCAACGACGAGAAGAACCAGGCCGAGAACCGGATGATCGTCGACCTTTTGCGCAACGACATCTCGCTGATCAGCGAGGTCGGCACGCTGGACGTGCCGGAACTGTTCCGCATCGAGACCTATCCGACGGTGCACCAGATGGTGAGCCGCGTGCGGGCGAAGCTGCTGCCCGACATCGGTATCCGCCAGGTCTTCGCCGCGCTGTTTCCCTGCGGCTCGATCACCGGCGCGCCGAAAATCCGCGCCATGGAAATCCTGCGTGAGTTGGAGGACGCACCGCGTGACGTCTATTGCGGCGCCATCGGCTGGATCGCGCCGGGCGGCAGGATGCGTTTTTCGGTGGCGATCCGCACCATCTCGCTCTTTGCCGACGGCGAGGCCGTCTACAATGTCGGCGGCGGCGTCGTCTTCGATTCCACCGCCGAGGAGGAGTATCGGGAGTGTCTGTTGAAAGCGCGCTTCGCGACGGGAACGGTCCCGGCTTCGAGCTGATCGAGACCATGCGCTGGGAGCCGGGTTCAGGCTTCCTGCGCTTCGAGCGCCATCTCGCCAGGCTTTATGCGTCCGCCGCCGAGCTCGGCTTCGCCTGCGATCCCGAACGGATCGGCGAAGTGCTGTCGAACACCGTCGACGGACACGGGATTGCCTTGCGCGTGCGCCTTGCCTTGCAGCACAATGGCGAAGCGACGGCTGCCGCTCAAGCCTATGAACCGCTGCCCGTGGGCAAGGTCTGGCGGCTGCAGTTGGCGCGGATCCGTCTCGATTCCACCAACACGATGCTGCGCCACAAGACCAGCCTGCGTCAGGTCTACACGCATGCCCGCGCGGAATATCTTGCCACGCGCGCCGACGAAGTGCTTTTAACCAACGAGCGCGGCGAGATCTGCGAGGGCACGATCACCAATCTCTTCGCCGATTTCGGCAACGGTCCGCTCGCCACGCCCCGCCTCGACTGCGGCCTTTTGCCTGGAATATTGCGCGGCGAGCTTCTGGACGAAGGCCGCGCCGTGGAAGCGATCTACAGCTTCGACGATCTGAAGGCGGCGAAGGCGATCTTCGTCGGCAACTCGCTGCGCGGGCTGATCCCGGCGCAGCTTGGCTGACCGGGCTGGAGACATAAACTGGATAACAATCAAACAGGCATGAACGTCCGCCACCCGACCCATACGCCCTATGACGGGTCCTCGAAGCTCTTCAGCATCGGGCTGAAGCCGCTCGATTTCGACCGCTGGATCGAGGTCGACGAGTTCCTGCTGCCCCATCTCGCCGAAAAGCAGCGGCTCTACGCGGAAATCCCGGAAAAGGTCTTTGTCGAGGAAGACGGCACCCGTGACGCTCAGCGCGAAGTGCTCGACCTGCTCGTCGCCCATCTCGAAGCCGCGCATCCCGTAACCCACCGCCGTAACGGAGCCGGTGTCGAGCCGGCCGGGTTCGAGGGTATAACCGACCGGCTGCCTCCTGCCTTGCGCGACGCGCCGTTCGCGAAGGCCTCGCTGCTCGTCCAGGAAGACCTGATCCTGATGCGCCGCGACGAGCGGGGCTGGCGGCTAGCCGCCGGCTCGCTGTGCTTTCCTTCATCCTGGTCGCTGCGGGAGAAATTCGGCAAGCCGCTGCAGCAGATCCACGAACCGGTGCCCGGCTTCGGACCCGGCACGCGGCCGGCCGAGCTCATCAACCGCATGTTCGACGGACTGCAGGGCCAGGCGGTCGAGCGCTTCAACTGGTCGATCCAAGCCGATGACAGGCTCTATCATCCGCTCTCCAATGTCGAGCGCATCGACCGCGCCACCAACCGCCCGAGCCGCTTCCCCGACGGCGACGTCAACGCCCATGCCTTCATACGCGTCGAACGCCAGACGCTGCGCAAGTTGCCAGTGTCGCGCGACATCCTCTTCACCATCCGCATCCATCTCGACCCGCTCAAAGTGCTCGCTGACCATCCGGACCGGGCGACATTGGCGGCCTCCTTCGCGGAGCAGCTCCTGGCCCTCGACCAGCAACAGCTCGACTACAAGGGCCTGACCGCCGACCGCGACCGGCTGGTTGCACTCCTCGGCCGCATGGCCGGATCGGCTTAACCACACGCCCAGAACGGCCTAGCCGGCGGTTGGCGCTTTTCGCTGGTTTATGACAATGATCTGTGGTGTAGCGCTTGGCCTTCGGGCCAAGGCGCCCGGTTTTGCGCGTGTTTGAAGGAGTGTGCGAAAAAATGGCGAATGAAAACTGGCCCGTTTACGGTGAAATCACCGGTCCCGTCGTGATGATCGGCTTCGGCTCGATCGGGCGGGGAACGCTGCCGCTGATCGAACGCCATTTCAAGTTCGACAAGTCGCGCATGACGGTCATCGACCCTCTCGACACCGACCGCAAGCTGCTCGACGAGCGCGGCATCGCCTTCATGCAGGACGCTGTGACCGAGAAGAATTACAAGAAGCTGCTGACGCCGCTTCTGACCAATGGCGGCGGTCAGGGCTTTTGCGTCAACCTGTCGGTCGACACCGGCTCGGTGGACCTGATGAAATTGTGCCGCAAGCTCGGCGTGCTCTACATCGACACCGTCGTCGAGCCGTGGCTCGGCTTCTATTTCGACGCCGAGGCCGACAATGCCAGCCGCTCCAACTACGCGCTGCGCGAGGCGATGATCAAGGAAAAGCAGGACAAGCCCGGTGGCCCGACGGCGGTCTCCACCTGTGGCGCCAATCCCGGCATGGTCTCGTGGTTCGTCAAGAAGGCGCTGGTCAACCTCGCCACCGATCTCGGGCTCGAGTTTTCGGAGCCCGCGCAGGAAGATCGCGAGGGCTGGGCCAGGCTGATGAGGAAGGCCGGCGTCAAGGGTATCCACATCGCCGAGCGCGACACCCAGCGCACCAAGAAGCCAAAGCCGATGAATGTGTTCTGGAACACCTGGTCGGTCGAAGGCTTCATCTCGGAAGGCCTGCAGCCGGCCGAGCTTGGCTGGGGCACGCACGAAAACTGGATGCCGAAGAACGGCAAGAAACACAAGCACGGCTCAAAGGCGGCAATCTATCTGGAGCAGCCCGGCGCCAACACGCGCGTGCGCAGCTGGTGCCCGACGCCGGGCGCGCAATACGGCCTCTTGGTGACCCATAACGAGTCGATCTCGATCGCCG
This sequence comes from Mesorhizobium sp. M2A.F.Ca.ET.043.05.1.1, assembly GCF_003952445.1. NCBI lineage: Bacteria > Pseudomonadati > Pseudomonadota > Alphaproteobacteria > Hyphomicrobiales > Phyllobacteriaceae > Mesorhizobium > Mesorhizobium sp. M2A.F.Ca.ET.043.05.1.1. Next base: position 72,093 of record NZ_CP034446.1, on the reverse strand, counting down.
ACTTCTTCACCGTGCGTTCGAAGAAGGGCAAGGTCCAATACCGCCCGACCTGCCATTACGCCTACCATCCCTGCAACGACGCCTTGCTGTCGCTGGACGAGATGTTCGGCGCGGCCGGCAAGCCTCAGCGGGTCCACCACGTGCTCGACGAGAACGAGCTGGTCGACGGCGTCGACGAGCTCGGCGTGCTGCTCTACGGCCACGACAAGAACGCCTACTGGTATGGCTCGCAGTTGTCGCTGGCCGAGGCGCGCAAGCTCGCCCCCTACCAGAACGCCACCGGCCTGCAGGTCACCTCGGCGGTGCTCGCCGGCATGGTCTGGGCGCTTGAGAACCCGGCGGCCGGCATCGTGGAAGCCGACGAGATGGACTACCGGCGCTGCCTCGAAGTGCAGTCGCCTTATCTCGGGCCGGTCAGGGGCTACTATACCGACTGGACTCCTCTGGACAATCGCCCGGGCCTCTTCCCGGAAGACCTGGACAAGGATGACCCGTGGCAGTTCCGCAACATTCTGGTCCGATAGCGCCGGGACCGACCGGTGGCAGCGCCTTGCAATCGCCCGGAAATCGGGCGATTGAAGGGAGCGGACTGAGGAGAGGATTTTCAAGAATGACCATTGCGCGCAAACTGCTTTCGGCAGGCGCCGCGGCAAGCCTGCTGGCTGCGGCCGCCTGCACAACCACCGGCCCATCGGAACCACCGGGCGCAGCCGCGCCCAAGGGCGTCGAGGGCAATTGGATCGACGCCAAGGGCACCGGCCTGTCGACCTTCGCGGCCGGCAGCTTCACCACTGTCGCCACCGACACCGGCCAGAAGCTGTCGGAAGGCAGCTACACCATGACCGGACCGACCTCGGTCGAGATCCACGGCACCTCGCTGATCCGCCAGACGCCGGTCAGTTTCAACTGCCTGATGGTCTCAATCAGCCAGCTCAACTGCACCAGCGCCAGCGGCCAGAATTTCGTGCTGACGCGTCGGGCCTGAGGCTAGCAGACATCCATCAAAAGGACGGCGGCGCGAGCCGCCGTCCTTTTTGTGCCGGCAAACATCTCCCCGATTTGTGCTTGCATCGGCCGGGACCCGATGTGAACATGCCCCGAGGCCGACTGTTATTTTCCAGTCAAGCGAAGGCGTTAAGCACCGTTGAGGTCAGCTTATCCGGGAGACGCAGATGAAGAAGATTGCCGCCATCCTAGCCCTTTCCGCTTCGACGCTTGGCCTGTCGGCCGGCGTGTCCTTTGCCGACTACACGCTGAACATCCTGCATTTCAACGACTGGCACAGCCGCATCGAGGGCAACAACAAATACGAGTCGACCTGTTCCGCCGAAGAGGAGACCAAGGGCGAATGCATCGGCGGCGCCGGCCGGCTGATCACGGCGATCGCGCAGGAGCGCAAGAAGCTCGAAGGGCAGAACCTGCTCTTGCTCAATGCCGGCGACAGTTTCCAGGGATCGCTGTTCTACACCACCTACAAGGGCGCCGTGGAAGAGGAATTCCTCAACCAGATCAAGCCCGACGCGGTGACGCTCGGCAACCACGAATTCGACGACGGCGAGACAGCACTTGTGCCTTACCTCGACAAGGCGAAGTTCCCGATCGTCAGTGCCAACGTGCTGCCCAACGACAAGTCCGGCGCGTCGGGCAAGATCAAGCCGTCGATCGTGGTCGAGGTCGGCGGCCAGAAGATCGGCATCATCGGCGCCGTCACCAACGACACGCCGGAACTCGCCTCGCCCGGCCCGAACATTGCCATCGCCGACGACGTCAAATCGATCACGGCCGAGGTCGAGAAGCTCAAGGCGCAGGGCATCAACAAGATCATCGCGGTCACCCATATCGGCTACAGGCGCGAGCGCGACGTGATCGCCAAGATACCGGGGATCGACGTGGTGGTCGGCGGCCACAGCCACACGCTTCTGTCCAACACCGACCCGAAGGCCGAAGGCCCCTACCCGACCATGGTCGACAACCCCGACGGCTCCAAGGTGCCGGTGGTGCAGGCGGCGTCCTATTCGAAATATCTCGGCGAGTTCAAGGTCGTGTTCGACGACAATGGCAACGTCAAGGAAGTCAGCGGCGCCCCGATCTATCTCGACAAATCGATCACGCCAGATGCCGCTGTCCTTGCCCGCATCAAGGAGCTCGGCGCGCCGATCGAGGCGCTGAAGAACAAGGAGGTGGCCGAGACCACCAAGGCGATCGACGGCAGCCGCGAGAATTGCCGCGCGCGCGAATGCGAGATGGGCAATCTCGTCTCCGACGCCATTCTCGACCGTACCAAGGGTCAGGGCGTCGAGATCGTCATCTCGAACGGTGGCGGCCTGCGCGCCTCGATCGACCAGGGCACGGTGACGATGGGCGAGGTGCTGACCGTGCTGCCGTTCCAGAACACGCTGGCGACCTTCAAGATTTCGGGCAAGGACCTGGTCGCTGGCCTCGAAAGCGGCCTCAGCCAGGTCGAGGACGGCGCCGGCCGCTTCCCGCAAGTCGCAGGGCTGAAATATTCCTTCGACAAGTCGGTCGCGCCCAATGCCGGCCGCGTCAAATCGGTCGAAGTGATGGAGAACGGCGCCTGGGCGCCGATCAATCCCGACAAGCAATATCTGGTCGCCACCAACAACTATGTCCGCCAGGGCGGCGACGGCTACAAGGTCTTCGCCGAGAAGGCCAAGGACGCCTATGACTACGGTCCCGGCCTGGAGCAGGTCGTGGCCGACTATCTCGGCGCGCATCGGCCCTACACGCCCAAGCTCGACGGACGCATCACCGAGATCGCGGCAACGACGGCGGCGGCTGAGCCGGCCAAGCCCGCGGAGCCGGCAAAGCCTGCCGAGACCGCTCCGGCGAACGCTGAGCCTGCCATGCCGGCTATGCCTTCCGGCTCCAGCGACATTGCCGGCACACCTCCGGCCGTTCCGGCTGAAACCGCTCCGGCGGCTCCCGCCGAGACCGCGAAGCCCGCTGAAACGGCGCCGGCCGCGGAACCGTCAAAGCCGGCCGAGACCGCCCCGGCGACCCCTGCTCCCGCCGCCGAGCCGGCCAAACCCGCTGAAACCAAGCCGGCGGAAACCAGCCACACCGTCGCGGCCGGCGATACCTATTGGGAGCTGGCCAGGAAAGCCTATGGCGACGCCACCAAATGGAAGCTCATCTCCGAGGCCAACAAGGACTTCAAGCCGCGTCGCCTGCCGCTTGGCGCGACGCTGACCATTCCGCCGGCGGCGAAGTAAGCGGCAGCCCGGAATTCATGGCACCCGCCCGGGCAAACCGGGCGGGTGTTCCTTTTCCGGTGCCAAACACGGTAAGGTGCGGCCAGACGCAGCATTGAAAACCGGCGGGGCATCGCTAAAAGCATGTCTCCCGAAAGTGGGAACCGGTTTCGGGATAAAGACATGCGTAAAATCAAAGACCTAAAGCGCATGGAGCGAATCCGAAGGATCGCGACGCGCTTTAGTTTCCGCGGCGCTACCGGAGACCGTTGATGACGCTTGCCAGCCCCACCGATGTCAAGACCGCGAGGAGCGCTGGTCCGCTGCCTGCCGGCCACCCGGCGGTGAAGCAGGGCAAGGTTGGCGTCATGCTGATCAATCTCGGCACACCCGACGGAATCGAGTTCGGCCCGATGTGGCGGTATCTCAGGGAATTCCTCTCCGACCCGCGCGTCATCGAGCTCAACAAGGCGATCTGGTATCCGATCCTTTACGGCCTGGTTTTGACGACCCGGCCGAAAAAGTCCGGCGCCAACTATGCCCGAATCTGGAACCGGGAGAAGAACGAGTCGCCGCTGCGCACCTTCACTCGCTCCCAGGCAGAGAAGCTCGCCAGTGCCCTCGCCGATCAGTCGAACATCGTGGTCGATTGGGCGATGCGCTACGGCAATCCTTCGACGGCAAGCGTCGTGCAAAAACTGGTCGAGCAGGGTTGCGACCGTATCCTGTCCTTCCCGGTATATCCGCAATACTCAGCAACCACGACGGCAACCGCCAACGACCAGCTGTTCCGCGCGCTGATGAAGATCAGAAACGCTCCGGCGATCCGCAGCGTGCCGCCCTACTACGATGAACCGGTCTACATCGAGGCTCTCGCTCACTCGATAGAGCGGCATCTCGAGGGGTTGGACTTCGAGCCCGAGGTCGTTATCGCGTCCTATCACGGCATCCCGAAGCCGTATTTCGAGAAGGGCGACCCCTACCATTGTCACTGCCTCAAGACGACGCGCCTGCTGCGGGAAAGGCTCGGCTGGGACGAGAAGAAGCTCATCACCACCTTCCAGTCGCGCTTCGGCGCGCAGGAATGGCTACAGCCCTACACCGATGTCACGGTCGAGAAGCTGGCCAAGGACGGCGTGAAATCGATCGCCGTCGTCAATCCGGGCTTTTCCGTCGACTGCATCGAGACGCTGGACGAGATCGGCCGTGAAGCGGCCGAAACCTTCCATCACGCCGGCGGCAGGAACTTCGCCCATATCCCCTGTCTCAATGACAGCGCCGAGGGCATGGCGGTCATCGAGGCGCTGGTCCGGCGCGAGCTTTCCGGTTGGGTGTGACCGGCTTCACCGACAGGCTGGAAACCGGTGCGCAAAACCCGCCGCTAACCGATATCAGAGCATGATGCCGAAAAGTGTGAGCGGTTTTCGGACCACATCATGCTCTTTCTATTGACCCAGAGCCGGATGATTCAGGTCGATCCGGCCTGAAATCATCCGGCTCTGGCGATCACCTGATTGTAACGCTACGGAAACACACTTAAGTGATTCCGTGAGGTCGCCGCCTTTGAGGGAGAAGCGAAATGGGCTTTAGCGGTTTCGATATTGCCATCATTGTTCTTGTTTTCCTGGTCATCATTCTGCTTTTCAAGGGCATCAGGACGGTGCCGCAAGGCTACAACTACACGGTGGAGCGCTTCGGCCGTTACACCAAGACGCTGACCCCCGGCCTCAACATCATCAACCCCATCTTCGAGCGCGTCGGCGCCAAGATGAACATGATGGAGCAGGTGCTCGACGTCCCGACGCAGGAGATCATCACCCGCGACAATGCCATCGTCGGGGTCGACGGCGTCGCCTTCTACCAGGTGCTGAACGCCGCCCAGGCCGCTTACCAGGTGGCTGGGCTGCAGAACGCTATCCTCAACCTCACCATGACCAACATCCGCACCGTCATGGGCTCGATGGACCTCGACGAATTGCTCTCCAATCGCGACGCGATCAACGAGCGCCTCCTGCGCGTCGTGGACGAGGCGGCGCACCCGTGGGGCATCAAGATCACCCGCGTCGAGATCAAGGACATCAACCCGCCGGCCAATCTCGTGGAATCGATGGGCCGCCAGATGATGGCCGAGCGCGACAAGCGCGCCCAGATCCTGGCCGCCGAAGGCCTCAAGCAATCGCAGATCCTCGAAGCCGAGGGCCGCAGGGAAGCCGCTTTCCGCGACGCCGAGGCGCGCGAGCGCTCGGCCGAGGCCGAGGCCAAGGCGACGCAGGTCGTGTCGGAGGCCATAGCCAAGGGCGACGTGCAGGCGATCAACTACTTCGTCGCGCAGAAATACACCGAGGCCTTGGCCAAGATCGGCTCGTCGAGCAACAACAAGATCGTGCTGATGCCTTTCGAGGCCTCGTCGCTGATCGGCTCGCTCGGTGGCATCGGCGAGATCGCCCGCGAAGTCTTCAAGGGCGACGGCCCGTCGGGCGCGCCGCGCCAGGGTTCGCGCCCGCCGATCGTGCGGCAGAGTGACAGCTGATCATCTAACTCTGTGGGAGACCGTCAATGATCGACCGCATCGTTTCGGAACTCGGCCCGTGGAACTGGATGGTTCTCGGCATCGTGCTCCTGGTGATGGAAGTCGTGGCGCCCGGCGTGTTCATGCTGTGGATCGGCATCGCGGCGCTGATCGTCGGCGCTGTTTCGCTGGCGATCTGGGACGCGGCGTTCTGGACCTGGCAGGTCCAGGTGCTGGCCTTCCTCGTGCTGGCCGTGATCTCGGCCTATGTCGGGCGGCAGATCGCCGTCAGCCGGCAAGGCAGCGTCGACCAGCCGCTGCTCAACCGCCGCGGCGCGCAAATGGTCGGCCGCACGGCGACGCTGGCCGAGCCGATCAAGAACGGCCGCGGCCGCATCCGGCTCGGCGACACGCTCTGGCGTGTCTCGGGTCCCGACCTGCCGGTCGGCGCGCAGGTGCGCGTGACCGGGGCGGCGGATACCGATCTGGAGCTGACGGTCGAGGCGGTCTGAGCCGAGACAGATCAAAGTATCGGGCCGATTCGGCCTGAAATCTCACGCGTTAAGCTGCGCCGATGCGCAGCAGGTCGTGGAAGTGAACCACGCCCACCGGCATTTTGTTTTTGATCACGACCAGCGCGCCGATATTGTGCTCGTTGAGCATGGCGATGGCCGTGCCCGCCAGCGTCTGCGGATCGATCGTCTTTGGCGTGCGGGTCATCACCTCGTCGACGGTGACGTCGGCCAGATTGCGATGCAGATTGCGTGCGACGTCGCCGTCGGTGACGATCCCGACCAGTTGGCCACTCGCATCGACGATGCAGACGCAACCGACTTTCTTTTGCGAGAGCGTCATCACCGCTTCCGGCATCTTGGTGCCGAGTAAAGCAAGCGGCACCTGATCGCCGGTCCGCATGATCTCCGAAACCAGGGTCAGATTGGCGCCAAGTTGCCCGCCCGGGTGCAAGGTTCGGAAGTGATCGGATGTGAAGCCGCGCGCCTCGAGCAACGCGATCGCCAGCGCATCGCCCATGACGAGTTGCAGAAGCGTCGACGTCGTCGGCGCCAGCCCGTGCGGACAGGCCTCCGGCACGATCGGCAGCAGCAAGACCACATCCGCCGCTCGCGCCAGTGCAGAGTTCTCGCCCGAGGTGATGGCGATCAGGGGAATGGAAAAGCGCCTGGAATAGGCGACGATGCCCATCAGTTCCTTGGTTTCGCCCGACCACGACATGGCGATGATGGCGTCGTCACGGGCGATCATGCCGAGATCGCCGTGATTGGCCTCCGCCGAATGGACGAAAAAGGCGGGCGTGCCGGTCGAGGCCAGCGTGGCGGCAATCTTGGAGCCGATATGGCCGCTCTTGCCGACGCCCGTGACGATGACGCGGCCGTCGATCCGCGAAATCAGGTCGATGGCCGCCGCAAAGGGCTCGGCCAGTCCGTCTGCCAGCCCGGCAGCCAGAGCCGCCACACCGGCCTGCTCCGTCGCCACCGTTCTCAGCGCCGATTCGATCGCAGCCTGCCTGTCCGGCTGCTTTCTTTCTGGGGACCCCGCATGCATGGCAGAAGCCATTAGCGCCATGTCGCCCGCCTGTCCAACGGAATTGCCGTTTGCCCTCGTTTGCGGGCAACCCGGGCAGTCAGTCTCAACCCTCCGTTAACCATCCGCATTTACGGTTCGGTAAGTATGGCGCAACCGCGCCGCGCAAGCAGTGGTGACGATGTCCGGGGGCCAGCCTGAAACGAAAATCGGTCGGAAGGGCATTGCCGTTGCAGCACTGCTGCTGACGGCAAGCGCGCTTGCCCTGCTGCGTCCGGCGCCGGCATTTTCGCAGGAAACCGAGCTGCGCGGCGAGGTTTCCGAATCGGCCATACTTGCCGACCAGCAGCGCAAGGCCAGGCAGTTGCGGGGGCAAGGGGCGCAGGATCAGAACGCTCCCGCCGCCGCCCAAGACACGGCGCCGACAACCTATCAGCCGGCAAGCCCCGGCGCGGTTCCGGATGACGACCAGACGGCTGGTGCGTCGGACAGCATCTTCGACCAGCCGCCGGCAGCCAACGACCCGCTGGCCGACACGACGGCGCCGGCAAAGCCGCGCCGGCCTTCGACGGCAAGGCAGCGCACGCAGGACGCCAAGGCCGACACGAAGGCCAGCACCAAGACCGCCGATAAGAAAAAGACCAAGAAGAAGGCGGGCGAGGCAACCGACAACACGACCACCGCCGCAACCGCCGCCACCGGTGATCAGGCCGATGCTGCAGCCACTGCCGACGACGGCGGCAACCGCCGCGCCGTCACCATCGACAGCGTCGACAAGCAGAAGCTCGACCCGGGCCAGGAGCGCACCGGATCGATCGATGGACGGAAGGTCAAGCCGGAGGAAGATCCCTTCGCAGCTCCCGGCGTCAGGATCGGCACCTTTGTCTTCCGGCCGACGCTGGAGCAAGGCTTCACCGCGACCTCGAACGCCGATTCCAGCAGCACCGGCAAATCGGCCGTCCTGTCGGAGACAGCGCTGCGTTTCACCGCGACCTCCGACTGGCGCGAGAATTCGGCTCTGATCACCGGCTACGGCCAGTTCCGCAACACCGTCTCGGGCCAAAAGATCAACGACGCGCAGGGCCGCATCGAGGGCCAGCTCAATGTCGATCTCGACAACGAGCTGCGCGCCATCGCCAAGCTCGGCTACGAGGCAGCGCCGGAATCGGCCTCCTCGCCGGATGCGATCGCCGGTGTCACCCAGCAGCCGCTGCGCCAGACCGTGGACGGCAGCCTCGGCCTCGAAAAAAGTGTCGGCAAGATGCGCTATGCACTGACCGGCGTGGTCTCGCATGATTTCTACGGCGATGCCGAGCTCTCCAACGGCACCACCGTGTCACAGAGGGATCGCGACAACACACTCTACACGGCCACCTTGCGCACGGGATACCAGATCTCGCCGGCGCTGACGCCCTTCACGGAGGTCGAGCTCGGCCGCAGAGTCTATGATCAGCGTCTCGATACGGAAGGTTTTGAGCGCTCCTCGAAGCGGATCGGAGCGCGTGCCGGCCTCGAGCTCGACATGGGCGAGAAGCTTTCAGGCGAATTCTCCGTCGGCTGGCTGCGCGAGGCGATCGACGACAGCCGCCTGCCGGCGGTGGCAGGGCCGAGCATCAACGCCGACCTCAAATGGTCGCCCGAGCGCGGCACCATCATCGGCCTCACCGGCAAGACCAACGTCGAGACGACAACGACGGCCGGCCAGAGCGGCGATATACTCTATTCCGGCCGTTTGACCGGCGAGCGCCAGATCCGCGCCAACCTGACGGCGAACTCGGCGCTTGGCCTCGATTGGCGCGACTATACCGGTTCCGACGGCCACGACCTGATCCTGAGCGCCGAGGCCGGACTGACCTGGTGGCTCAATCGCTACGCCGGCCTCACCACGAGGGTGCGGACGGAGAAGCTGACCAGCAACCTGCCCGGACGCGACTATACGGCCAACAGCGTCTATCTCGGTCTGAAGGTCCAGCGATAGCCTCGCCGACCACGAAGGCTAGAATCCCACGCCGCGGCGTTCCGCCGGCCGCACCTCGTCCAGCAGCGTGCGGATGACGCCGGCCATGCTTGCGTTCATGTCGCTGCGCCACAGCGCGAAGGCGACATTGGCCTCGACGAACCCTTCCGGCGAGCCGCAATCGAAGGTGCGGCCCTTGTAGTGATAGCCGTAGAAGGGCTGCTTCTTCTCAAGCTTCAGCATCGCGTCGGTCAGCTGGATCTCGTTGCCGGCGCCGCGTTCCTGGCTTTCCAGGATGCCGAAGATTTCCGGCTGCAGGATGTAGCGGCCGTTGATGAAGAGATTTGAGGGCGCGGTGCCCTGTTTCGGCTTCTCCACCATGCCGGTGATGCGGAAGCCGTGATGCGTGTCCTCGCCGCGCCCGACAATGCCGTATTTATGCGCTTCGGCCGGATCGCATTCCTGCACGGCGATGATGTTGTTGCCGGTCTCCTCATAAAGCTCGACCATGCCCTTCATGCAGCTCTTTTCCGACTGCATGATCATGTCCGGCAGCAGCAGCGCGAAGGGCTCGTCGCCGACCAGCTCGCGAGCGCACCAGACGGCGTGGCCGAGGCCCATCGGCACCTGCTGGCGCGTGAAGCTCGTCTGTCCCGGCGCCGGCTGCAGCCGCTGCAGGCGGGCGAGCTGGTCGTCCTTGCCGCGCTGGGCGAGCGTGTCGTAGAGCTCGAACTGGACGTCGAAATGGTCCTCGATGACCGCCTTGTTGCGCCCGGTCACGAAGATGAAATGCTCGATGCCGGCCTCGCGCGCCTCGTCGACCACATATTGGATGACAGGCCGATCGACGACGGTCAGCATTTCCTTCGGGATGGCCTTGGTGGCCGGAAGGAACCGCGTGCCGAGGCCGGCCACCGGGAAAACTGCCTTGCGAACGCGCTTCATGCTGACACCCCTGCTTTTCGGCCAATTATCCGCTCGGCGGCACGCTCCGCAATCCCCCCAAACATTTTCACGCCGGAATCATTTTCACGCCGGAATGTTGGGCTACTGAACGTCCAGGTTGAATGTGAGAGCTAAAAGCCGCGACACCTCTTTTCGTTCCCGGCGGCACCTATGGTAAACTAAATACTAACCCGGTTCGGCGTTGAATGATCCTTCCTGATTTGACGAAGGAGGAAATGATGTCCGTTCGCAACACCGCGAGGCGCCTGACGGCACTGGCGACCGCAGCCGGCCTGACATTGGCTCTGCTGATGCCCGCCGGACCCGCTTTCGCCGATGCCGGGTTCCGCCAGTGGGTCGCGGGCTTCCGCGCCACCGCGGTGGCGGGCGGCGTCTCGGGCGCTGTCTACGATCAGTCCATGCGAGGCATCGAGCCCGACCCGGTCGTGCTGGAAAAGGCCCGCACCCAGCCCGAATTCACCGCCCCCGCCTGGGATTATTTCGACAACCGCGTGCATGACCAGGCGGTCGCCAACGGCCAGGCGATGGCACGCAAATGGAAGCCATGGCTCGACCGCATCGAGGCGCGGTTCGGCGTCGACCGCAACATCCTGCTGGCGATCTGGTCGATGGAAACCAACTACGGCGAGATCCTCAAGCGCGACGACATCATGCGCAATGTCATCCGTTCGCTGGCCACCCTTGCCTATGGCGACCCCAACCGCTCGAAATATGCTCGGACCCAGCTGATCGCGGCGCTGAAGATCCTGCAGACTGGCGACATCGACGAGAGCCATCTGATGGGCTCCTGGGCCGGCGCGATGGGCCAGACCCAGTTCATCCCGACCAGCTATCAGCGCTATGCGGTCGACATGGACGGCAACGGCAGGCGCGATATCTGGAATTCGATCCCCGACGCGCTGGCGACTTCCGCCAATCTGCTCAAGAAGAACGGCTGGCAAGCCGGCAAGACCTGGGGCTATGAGGTCACTATACCGGCCGGCAAGCTGCCCGGGGGCGCAAAGACGATCGCGCAGTGGCAGGCGCTCGGCGTTGTTAGAGCCAGCGGCAAGCCGTTCAAGAACCTGACCGACAAGGCGACACTGAAAGTGCCGGACGGCCGGGGGGGCCCCGCCTTCCTGATGATCCGGAATTTCTCGGTGATCAAGGCCTACAACAATGCCGACAAATACGCTTTGGCTGTCGGCCTTTTGGCCGATGAGATCGCCGGCGGCACCGGCCTGGTGCAGGACTGGCAGCGGCCTTTCACCAAGCTCAGCTTCGAGGAGCGGCAGGAACTGCAGAAGCGGCTTTCCGAGCACGGCTATTACGACGGCAAGTTCGACGGCAAGATCGGCGACGGCTCGAAGGCCGCCATCATGGCCTACCAGGCAAAGGTCGGTCTGACCCAGGATGGCTATCCGAGCCTGGAAGTGCTCAAATGGCTCCGCAAGCGGTAGCAGAGCCGCTCTAATGCATGTCGCCCAAAAGTGCGCAGCGGTTTTGGGGGAACGACATGCATCAAAACAAAGCTTAAAGCGCGTCGACTGAATCCATTTCAGCGCGACGCGCTTTAGGGCGCCGGGCATCCTTTCGAAGACGGCAAGGATGCGGTAGCGCTTCGGCTTGCGCATGACTTTCCCGTATTTGCCTGGTCATGCGCCAAGGGATGGAGAGGTGTTTGGTTTTGGTCGCGCGTATCAGGCAGGGCATTCGCCGGACGCCGATCCTGATTCTTGCCCTTGCCGTGCTTGTCGTCACCGCCGCCGGCGCTTTCCACGCCCCTGCGTTCGCGCAGGAGGAAAGCCGCGGCTGGTCGCTGCGCGATCTTCTGTTTCCGCGCCGCAGCGAACGCATCGAGCCGCCCGTCGAAGTCCAGCCAAGGCCGAAACCCAAGAAGAAGCCCAAGCCAAGCCCACCGGCGGAGCCCGAAACGCCGATCGTCGAGAAGACCAACGACGCTCGCGTCGTGCTGGTGGTCGGCGATTTTCTGGCGGGCGGCCTGGCCGAAGGCCTGGACACCGCTTTTGCCGACAATCCCGCTGTCAAGATCGTCGCCCGCTCCAACGGTTCCTCCGGCTTCGTTCGCGACGACGTCTACAATTGGCCAGCCCAGATAAAATCGCTGATCGAGACCGAGAAGCCGGCCGCCGTGATTGTCATGCTGGGCTCCAACGACCGGCAACAGATGAAGGTCGGCGACGTGCGCGAGCAGCCGCGTTCGGAGAACTGGACCAAGGAATATGAGCGCCGCACCGATGCGCTGGGCAAGGCTCTTCAGGAGACCAAGGTGCCGTTCCTGTGGGTCGGCATGCCGGCTTTCGGTGTGTCGAAGATGAACTCCGACATGCTCGCCTTCAACGACATCTATCACTCGGCCGCCCAGACCCATGGCGGCGAGTTCGTCGATGTCTGGGACGGCTTCGTCGACGAGAACGGCGCTTTCGTCACCTCTGGCCCCGACATCAACGGCCAGCCGGTGCGCCTGCGCTCCGACGACGGCATCAACGTCACCAAGGCCGGCAAGCGCAAGCTCGCCTTCTACACGGAAAAGCCGCTGGCCAAGATTCTCGGACTGGCGGCGCCGGGAAGCATCACCACCGTGTCCGCGCCGACGGGCGCTCCGGTCGAGGCGCCCAAGCCGGCCGCCGCGCCCGTCATCGTCGACCGCACCGCGCCGATGCTGCTCGGCGACCCGGCGCTCGACGGGGGAACCGAACTGCTGGGTGCCGCGCAACCAGCCAAGGCCAATCCGAACCTGCCTGGCGAAAAGCTGATCCTGGAAGGCAAGGCGCCGGCCGCCTCGCCCGGCCGCGCCGACGATTTTTCCTGGCCGCCAAAGCCGACCGCCGCCGCTCAGCCCGATACGGCGGCGGGCATCAATCAGTAGCTCATCGGCTCGGAGACCGTTTCAGAAATTCGCTCGTGCGAGTCAGATGGTGGTGTTTTCGAGAACCAGAGCGGAGCGTACGTTGACGTACGTGAGCACCGGAAGTGCAGAAAACGCCATCAACTGGCCGCAGGAGTAGAATTTCTAAACGGTCTTACCGCGGCAGCACCGTCGACCCCATCAACGCCTCGTCGATCGAGCGCGCCGCCTGGCGGCCCTCGCGGATCGCCCAGACCACCAGCGACTGGCCCCGGCGCACGTCGCCCGCGGCATAGAGCTTGTCGACGCTCGTCCTGTAGTCGCGATCATTGGCCTCGACATTCCGCGAGCGGCGGCTGTCGGTGACGACCTTGATCTTGCCGTCCAGTTCCTTCATCAGGCTGTCGCCCGCCGGGCCGGCAAAGCCGATGGCGATGAAGGCGAGATCGGCGCGGATAACGAACTCTGTGCCGGCGATCGGCTTGCGCTTCTCGTCCACCTCGCAGCAGCGCACGCCGGTCAACTGGCCGTCCTCGCCGATGAATTCGAGCGTCGCCACCTGGAATTCGCGCTCGGCGCCCTCGGCCTGCGAGGAGGACGTGCGCATCTTGGTCGCCCAATAGGGCCATACGGAGAGCTTGTCTTCCTTCTCCGGCGGCTGCGGACGGATGTCGAGCTGCGTCACGCGCACTGCGCCCTGGCGGAAGGCGGTGCCGATGCAGTCGGACGCGGTGTCGCCGCCGCCGACCACGACGACATGCTGGCCGCCGGCGATGATCGGGTGCGAAGGCCAGGCCACCGACTGGATAGGCTCGCCGCCGACGCGGCGGTTCTGCTGCACCAGATAGGGCATGGCGTCATAGACGCCGCTGAGATCGGCCCCCGGAATGCCGGCCGGACGCGGTGTTTCCGAGCCGCCGCAATAGAGCACCGCGTCGAATTCCTCGATGAGGTCGGCCACCTTCATGTCGACGCCGACATTGACACCGCAATGGAAGGTCACGCCCTCGCCTTGCATCTGCTCGATGCGCCGGTCGATATAGTGCTTCTCGATCTTGAAGTCCGGAATGCCGTAGCGCATGAGCCCGCCGGGGCGGCTTTCGCGCTCATAGACATGTACATCGTGCCCGGCGCGGCCGAGCTGCTGGGCGGCCGCCATGCCGGACGGGCCGGAGCCGATCACGGCGACACGCTTGCCGGTCTTCTTCTCGGGCGGATAGGGCCGGATATGGCCGGTCTCATAGGCCTTGTCGGCGATCGCCTGCTCGACCGTCTTGATGGCGACCGGAATGTCCTCGAGGTTCAGCGTGCAGGCTTCCTCGCAGGGCGCCGGGCAGATGCGGCCAGTGAATTCCGGGAAATTGTTGGTCGAATGCAGGTTGCGGATCGCGCTGTCCCAGTCGCCATTGTAGACGAGATCGTTCCAGTCCGGGATCTGGTTGTGGATCGGGCAGCCGGTCGGCCCGTGGCAGAACGGAATGCCGCAATCCATGCAGCGCGCGGCCTGTTTCTCGACCTCCTTGTCGGACATCGGCAGCGTGAATTCGCGGAAATGCCGGATGCGGTCGGAGGCCGGCTGGTACTTGTGCACCTGCCGGTCGATCTCGAGGAAGCCTGTTACCTTGCCCATAGTCCAGTCCCTGCTGTCCGAAGGCACGCTTTTGTCGCGCACCCGTTAACCCCATAAGGCCGCCATGGCAACCGCACCTTGCTGGAGCATGACCTTCGCCGAGTTCCCGCTTTGCGGGGTCATGCTCTCGGGGTCAGGATTGTTGGTGAGGATGCCGGCCGGAAAGTCGTCTTTCCGGCCATGCCCGATACCTATTCCGCCGCCACGCTCATGCGCATGCGTTCCATCTCGATCAGAGCGCGGCGATACTCCACCGGCATGATCTTGCGGAATTTCGGCCGGAAGTTCTGCCAGTTCTCGAGGATCTCGCGGCCGCGCACCGAGCCGGTGTAATGCACGTGGTTAGAGATCAGCTGGTAGAGCCGTTCCTCGTCATGGCTGGTCATGTCGCCCGACACGTCGACGCGGCCCTTATGGTCGAGGTCACCGCCGTGATGGAGGAGCTTCTCCATCAGATCGTCCTCTTCCGGGACCGGCTCGAGCTCGACCATCGCCATGTTGCAGCGCTCGGCGAAATCGCCCTTCTCGTCCAGCACATAGGCGACGCCGCCCGACATGCCGGCCGCGAAGTTGCGCCCGGTCTTGCCGAGCACGACGACGATGCCGCCGGTCATGTATTCGCAGCCATGGTCGCCGACGCCCTCGACGACAGCCGCTACGCCCGAATTGCGCACGGCGAAGCGCTCGCCGGCGACACCGGCGAAGTAAGCCTCGCCCTCGGTTGCGCCGTAGAGCACTGTGTTGCCGACGATGATCGAGTCCGCCGCGACGATCTTGGCCTCTTCCGGCGGGCGGATAACGATGCGGCCGCCCGACAGGCCCTTGCCGACATAGTCATTGCCGGCGCCGACCAGCTCGAACGACACGCCGCGCGCGAGAAACGCGCCGAAGGACTGGCCGGCCGTGCCGGTGAGCTTCACCTGGATCGTGTCCTCGCGCAGGCCCTTGTGCTTGAAGCGCTTGGCCACCTCGCCCGACAGCATCGCGCCGGCGGAGCGGTCGACGTTGCGGATCGGCAGCTCGATGGTCACGGGCTGCCTGGCTTCGAGCGCCGGCTTCGCCAGTTCGATCAGCTTGCGGTCGAGCACGTCGTCGATCGGATGCTTCTGCCGCTCGGTCCAATGCAGCGCCTCATGCGGCGCGTCGGGCTTGAAGAACATCTTCGAGAAGTCGAGCCCGCGCGCCTTCCAGTGCTGGATCACGTCGCGCTTTTCCAGGAGGTCACTGTCGCCGATGATCTGGTCGAGATGGGTGAAGCCCATCTCGGCGAGCAATGCCCGCACCTCTTCCGCCACGTAGAAGAAGAAGTTGATGACATGCTCCGGCGTGCCCTTGAAGCGCTTGCGCAGCACCGGATCCTGCGTCGCCACGCCGACCGGGCAGGTGTTGAGATGGCACTTGCGCATCATGATGCAGCCGGCCGCGATCAGCGGCGCGGTCGAGAAGCCGAACTCGTCGGCGCCGAGCAGCGCGCCGATGATGACGTCGCGCCCGGTGCGCAAGCCGCCGTCGACCTGCAGCGCGACTCTGCTGCGCAAGCCGTTGAGCACCAGCGTCTGATGGGTTTCGGCAAGGCCCATTTCCCACGGGCTGCCGGCATGCTTGAGCGAGGTCAGCGGCGAAGCGCCGGTGCCGCCGTCATAGCCGGAGATGGTGATGTGGTCGGCGCGCGCCTTGGCGACGCCCGCCGCGACCGTGCCGACGCCGACTTCCGACACCAGCTTGACCGAGACGTCGGCCGCCGGGTTGACGTTCTTCAGGTCGTAGATCAGCTGCGCCAGATCCTCGATCGAATAGATGTCGTGATGCGGCGGCGGCGAGATAAGGCCGACGCCGGGCGTCGAGTGCCTGACCTTGGCGATGGTGGCGTCAACCTTGTGACCAGGCAGCTGGCCGCCCTCGCCGGGCTTGGCGCCCTGCGCGACCTTGATCTGCATGACGTCGGAATTGACCAGATACTCCGCCGTGACGCCGAACCGTCCCGAGGCGACCTGCTTGATCGCCGAGCGTTCCGGGTTCTTGCCGCCGCCGGGCAGCGGCAGATAGCGGTCGGCCTCTTCGCCGCCCTCGCCGGTGTTCGACTTGCCGCCGATCTGGTTCATGGCGCGCGCCAGCGTGGTGTGCGCTTCCCTGGAGATCGAGCCGAAGGACATCGCCCCGGTCGAGAAGCGCTTGACGATTTCGGCCGCCGGCATGACGTCCTCGATCGCGACCTTCTTGCGGCCGGTTTCTTCGGCCAGCTTGATCTTGAACAGTCCGCGGATGGTTTGCGCCCGCGCAGTCGCGCTGTCGATCTGCGCCGAATACTCCTTGAACGTGTCCCAGGAGCCCTGGCGCACGGCATGCTGCAAGGTAGCGACCGCATCCGGCGACCACATATGCGCCTCGCCGCGCATGCGGAACATGTATTCGCCGCCGACCTCGAGGCTGTTGCGCAGCACCGGATCGCTGCCGAAGGCGTCCGCATGGCGGCTGAGCGTCTCGGCGGCGACCTCGTCCAGGCCGACGCCTTCGATCAGCGTCGCGGTGCCGGTGAAATACTTCTCGACGAAATCGGACTTCAGCCCGATCGCGTCGAAGATCTGCGCGCCGCAATAAGACTGGTAGGTCGAGATGCCCATCTTGGACATCACCTTGAGGATGCCCTTGCCGATCGACTTGATGTAGCGCGAGACCACCTCGTATTCGTCGACCTCAGCCGGCAGTTCGCCGCGCTTGTGCATGTCGAGCAGCGTGTCGAACGCAAGATAAGGGTTGATCGCCTCCGCGCCATAGCCGGCGAGGCAGCAGAAATGATGCACCTCGCGCGGCTCGCCGGATTCGACGACAAGGCCGACCGACGTGCGCAACCCCTTGCGGATCAGGTGGTGGTGAACCGCCGCCGTGGCCAGTAGGGCTGGAATGGCGATGCGGTCGGGCCCGACCTGGCGGTCCGACAGGATGATGATGTTGTAGCCGCCCGCGACCGCCGCCTCGGCTCGCTCGCAAAGCCTATCGACGGCGCCGTGCATCCCGGCGGCGCCCTCGTTCGAGCCATAGGTGATGTCGAGCGTCTTGGTGTCGAAACGGTCCTCGGTATGGCCGATGGAGCGGATCTTTTCGAGATCGCCATTGGTCAGGATCGGCTGGCGTACCTCGAGCCGCTTGCGGCGCGACGTGCCGACCAGGTCGAAGATGTTCGGCCGCGGCCCGATGAAGGACACCAGGCTCATCACCAGTTCCTCGCGGATCGGGTCGATCGGCGGGTTGGTGACCTGCGCGAAATTCTGCTTGAAATAGGTGTAGAGCAGCTTCGACTTGTCCGACATGGCCGAGATCGGCGTGTCGGTGCCCATCGAGCCCACAGCTTCCTGGCCGGTGGTAGCCATCGGCGCCATCAGAAGCTTGGTGTCTTCCTGCGTGTAGCCGAAGGACTGCTGGCGATCGAGCAGGCTGACATCCTTGCGCAGCGCGCGCGGCTCGACCGGCTTGAGGTCTTCCAGGATCAACTGCGTGTTGGCGAGCCAGGTCTTGTAGGGATGCCTGGTCGCGATCTCCGACTTGATCTCCTCGTCGGAAACGATGCGGCCCTTGGCGAGGTCGATCAGCAGCATGCGGCCGGGCTGCAGCCGCCACTTCTGCACGATCTTTTCCTCCGGCACCGGCAGCGCGCCGGCTTCCGACGCCATGATGACGCGGTCGTCGTCGGTGACGATGTAGCGCGCCGGGCGCAGGCCGTTGCGATCAAGCGTGGCGCCGATCTGGCGACCGTCGGTGAACACCACCGCCGCCGGACCATCCCACGGCTCCATCAGCGCCGCATGGTACTCGTAGAAAGCCTTGCGGTCGGCATCCATGAGCTTGTTGCCGGCCCAGGCTTCCGGGATCAGCATCATCATGGCGTGGGTGAGCGAATAGCCGCCCTGGAACAGGAACTCCAGCGCGTTGTCGAAGCACGCCGTGTCCGACTGGCCCTCATAGGAGATCGGCCAGAGCTTCGAGATGTTGTTGCCGAACAGCTCGGAATCGACCGAGGCCTGGCGCGCCGCCATCCAGTTGTTGTTGCCGCGCACGGTGTTGATCTCGCCATTATGCGCGACCATGCGGTAGGGATGCGCCAGCTTCCACGACGGGAATGTGTTGGTCGAGAAGCGCTGGTGAACGAGGATCAGCGCCGTTTCGAAGCGCGGATCCTTGAGGTCCTTGTAATAGGCGCCGACCTGATAGGCCAGGAACATGCCCTTGTAGACGATGGTGCGCGCCGACAGCGACACGCAATAGGCGCCGATGTCCTTGTTGTCGTTCTCGGCATAGATGCGGCCCGAGATCACCTTGCGCAGCAAATAGAGCCGAGCCTCATATTCCTCGTCATCCGGGATGTCGGCCGTACGGCCGATGAACACCTGCCGGTGGAACGGCTCCGAGGCCACGATATCGGGCGCCTTCGACAACGATGAATTGTCGACCGGCACGTCGCGGAAGCCGATCAGCGGCAGCCCTTCCGACTGCGCCGATTCGGCGATGATCTCCTCGATATGGGCGCGAAGCGCTGCGTCCTGCGGCATGAACCAATGGCCGACGCCATACTGGCCGGCCGGAGGCAGTTCGACGCCCTTGGCCGCCATTTCCTCACGGAAGAAGGCGTCCGGGATCTGCACCAGCACGCCGGCGCCGTCGCCGACCAGCGGGTCGGCGCCGACGGCGCCGCGATGGGTGAGGTTTTCCAGCATCGCCAGACCGTCCTCGACGATCCGGTGCGACTTCACGCCCTTCATGTTGGCGATGAAGCCGACGCCGCAGGCGTCATGCTCGTTGCGCGGATCGTAGAGGCCCTGGGCGGCCGGACCGCCGGAAGTTCGCAGGGCTTGGGTCCGGACGGTATTTTTAACGGCTGCCGCTTTCGTCTGCGCGGCCTGGCCGTAGATCGCAGATGGCGTCAGTTCCGTCATCGTCCTATCCTCCGTTCTCCACCTTGGCCCCGACTGTCTCAGGGCGCTGGTTTGCCTTGGGAAGCACAAGGCTTCCCCTTGATCCTTGCTGCACGTCTCGCGAAATCCATCGAACCATACGGCTATACGCCCGGTTCGCATCCGGTATCGTACAGGCCAGAGCCGGGCCGTCTACCCGCCGCTCGCGACAATGGCCGGAATGGCAGCAATGATACGCCAGTCCAGCCTGCTTTGTGCGACAAAATAAGACAGCACTACTGTCCTAAATTTTTTATGGCAGAAATCAGGGACCTATACAAGACCGATTCACAAAAAACTTGGGCGCAACGCGACACAAAATTTCGTGACCAACACTGGAAACGCAAGCTTTGGTCCGGGCTTTCGAGGCGATGCGCTGGCTTCACCGCTTTGCCGGCGATTGGCCCTTGCGCTTCTCCCGCCGAAGCGGTCAAGTCCCGCCGCTTTTGCCAATCACCATACGGACCTCCCGATGTTCTTTGCTTCCGACAACTGGGCGGGCGTCCATCCCGACATTTCGGCCAACCTGGCGCGCCACGCCGACGGCGTTGCGACCGCCTATGGCGACGGCGATCTGGACCGGGCCGTCTATCGACGCTTCAACGAGATTTTCGAGCGTGAGGTGGAGGTCTTCTTCGCCGCGACCGGCACCGCGGCGAACGCGCTTTCGATGGCCGCGTTGAACCGTATCGGCGGCATCGCGCTTTGCCACTCCGAAGCGCATATGAATGTCGACGAGTTCGGCGCGATGGGTTTCTACACGGGCGGCGCGCGCATGGCGCCGGTTCCCGGGCCGTTGGGGCGCATCAATCCCGAAGCTCTCGACCGGGCTATCAAGCGGTATTCGCAGAATCTGGCTCCCGCCGGCCAGCCCATGGCGGTCACCATCACCCAGGCGACCGAGGTCGGCACGGTCTACAGCGTCGACGACGTCAAGGCGATCGCCGAGGTCAGCCGCCGCCATAAGCTGCCGCTGCACATGGACGGCGCGCGCTTCGCCAATGCGATTGCCGCGACCGGCGTCAGCCCGGCCGAAATGACCTGGAAGAGCGGCGTCGACCTCATCTCCTTCGGCGCCACCAAGAATGGCTGCTGGATGGCCGACGCGGTGGTGATCCTCAATCCGGATGTCGCTAAGGACCTGCGCCTGCAGCGTCAGCGCGCCGGGCAGACCTTCTCCAAGGCGCGATTCATCTCGGCCCAGTTCGAAGCCTATCTCACCGACGACCTGTGGCTGAGGATGGCCGGGCACGCCAATCAAATGGCAGCGCATCTGGCCGAGACGATCGAGGATGCACCGGCGGGCAGGCTCGCCTGGTTGCCGCAAGCCAACGAGGTCTTCGCGATCCTGGACCGCGCCACGGCTGAAAGGCTGCGGGCGGCCGGCGCCAAATTCCATGAATGGGGCGTGCCTTCAGGATTCGAGGGCCATCTCGGCGACAATGAAGCGATCTACCGCTTCGTCGCCAGCTTCGCGACCACGACCGAGGAGATCGACCGCCTCGGCCAGTTGCTCGGCTGAGCGTCCTGCCATGACCAAGCCGCCGCTCGGCTCGACGATGCGGCTGGTCAACCAGGAGGGTTCCTTCACGCTCCGCCGCAGCTTCAAAAGAAAGGCCGGTAGCCGGGAGCACCAATAAAAAGCGGCGCCTCGCGGCGCCGCTTTCGTCTCGGGAGGGAGACGTCGTCTGGAAAAGTCCGCGGATTACGCGGCCGCTTTCGCCTCGATCTGCTTGGCCTTGTCCGAGGACTGGGTAATCGCGATCTTGCGCGGCTTCAGCTCCTCGGGGATGTTGCGCTTGAGGTCGACGAAGAGCAGGCCGTTCTTCAGCGTGGCGCCCTCGACCTCGACATGGTCGGCGAGCTGGAAGCGGCGCTCGAAAGCGCGCGAGGCAATGCCGCGATAGAGCAGCTCAGAACCCTCGCCATTACCCTCTTCCTTACGCTCACCCTTGACGGTCAGCACGTTGCGGTGGGCTTCGATCGAGATCTCGTTTTCCGAGAAGCCGGCAACGGCCATCGAGATGCGATAGGCGTTCTCGCCGGTGCGCTCGATGTTATAGGGCGGATAGGTCTGCGCGGTCTCGGGCTGGCCGAGCGAATCGAGCATGGTGAACAGCCGGTCGAAGCCGACGGTCGAACGATAAAGCGGGGAAAAATCAACGTGACGCATGAGGTGTTCTCCTGTTGAGCAACATGGTTTGCGTGTGACCCGGTGCGAAACCCTCGAAAGGCGTTCCGGATAGGCCAGCGACCCCGACAATCGGCGGCCGCAACCTTCATTTGGGAAGCTCAAAAACCCATTTCAAGGTTTTTTCAGCGCCGCAATGCGGCCAAGTTGATGAACGGTGGATGAACCGCAGTTTCGGCATCCGTTCAGCCGCTCGGCGCTAGCTTTGGTCAAGTTGGACCAATTCCAAGAGAAGCGCGAGGCGCTTTCCGACCGGAATTGCGTCAAGACAAAGAGACAAGCGGTGCCTTGATCCCGGCGCCGCCGAGGCCGAACCGGGTGCAACGTCCCTTCCTCCCGGATCGACAGAGGCCGGAAGTGCGCCGCAGGCACTTCCGGCCTTCCCATTCAAGGCGGTTGCGTAAATCCTCGCGGCGCCTTTGCTTTTGCCGCCCGTCCGTCTATCACCATGCCGACGTCTTGCCCGCTCGGGCAAAGAACAACCAGCGACTCGCCGAATGACGGATCTTTTCCATCTGACCGAGGACAATCCCGCGCCGCGGAACGCCGCGGGCGGCTTCTTCACAACGCCCGACGGCAAAAAGATCCGCTACGGCGTCTTTGCCGCCGTCGCCCGCCCGCTGCTGGGCACGGTGGTTCTGCTGACCGGGCGCAACGAGTGCATCGAGAAATATTTCGAGACCATCCGCGATCTCGCCGATCGCGGCTTCGGCGTCGCCATCCTCGATTGGCGCGGCCAGGGCGATTCCAGCCGCCTGCTGCGCGACCGCCAGCGCGGCCATGTCCGCAGCTTCCGCGACTATGCGCGCGACCTCGAGCAATTCTTCGAGGAGATCGTGCTGCCCGACTGCCGCGGCCCCTATTACATCCTCGCCCATTCAACCGGGGCGGTGATTGCGCTGCTTGCCTCGCCGTCCATGGTCAACCGGGTGCGGCGCATGGTGCTGCTGGCGCCTTTTCTGGAGGTGCCGGACATGCCGGTCTCGATCGCCACGGTGCGGCGCGTGTGTGCGATCTTCTGCGCGCTTGGCCTCGGCTGGCTCTATGCGGCGATCGGTCCGAGGCCGAAAGTGCCGCCGGCTTTCGAGGTGAACAAGGTGACCTCCGACCCGGCGCGTTACCGCCGCAATGTCGGGATCTACGAGGCCTGGCCGCAGCTCGCGCTCGGCGGCCCGACCATCCGCTGGCTGAAGGCCGCAGCCGCGGCCGCGGAAGCCGTCAGCGATCCGGATTTCATGGCAAGGGTCAAGGTGCCGATGCTGATCGTGGCCGCCGGCGCCGACCGGGTGGTCTCGACCAAGGCCGTGGAAGCCTATGCCAGGAAATTGCGCGTCGGCTCGCTGTTGATGATCGACGGCGCCGAGCACGAGATCCTGCAGGAGAGGGATATCTACCGCGAGCAGCTGCTCGCCGCCTTTGATGCCTTC
The DNA here is from genome assembly GCF_003952445.1 of Mesorhizobium sp. M2A.F.Ca.ET.043.05.1.1. Classification (NCBI taxonomy): domain Bacteria; kingdom Pseudomonadati; phylum Pseudomonadota; class Alphaproteobacteria; order Hyphomicrobiales; family Phyllobacteriaceae; genus Mesorhizobium; species Mesorhizobium sp. M2A.F.Ca.ET.043.05.1.1. The sequence goes on along the minus strand of NZ_CP034446.1, from coordinate 48,865 downwards.
ATTCCAGGCACCGGCGACGCTCCCTGATCGCAGTCGAAACCAGGCCGCGGCCGAGATGGATCAGCCGCGCAGCGCCGCCATTGCCGCCGCGTGCAACTCCGGCGTCGCCGCAGCCAATATATCGCCGCCCTTCTCGGCCGGGCCGCCTTCGAAAGTGGTGACGACGCCGCCGGCCTTCTCGATGATCGGGATCAGCGCGACGATGTCGTAGGGCTTCAAGCCCGGATCGACGACGATGTCGACGCAGCCCGCGGCCACCATGGCGAAGGCGTAGCAGTCGGTTCCGTAGCGGGCGAGTTGGACCTTTGTCTCGAACTGGTCGTAGCGCTTGCGCGCTTCGCCCTTGAACAGGGCGGGCGTGGTCGTGAACAGTGTCGCTTGCGCAAGGTCGGTCGTCTTGCGCGTCGAGAGCCTGCGCGGGCCGCCCGGTCCTTCGTAGTGCGAGCCGGACGCGTTGGCATAGAACAGCTCGCCGGTGAAGGGTTGCGACATCATGCCGGCCACCGCGTCGCCGTCGGCGGTCAACCCGACCAGCGTTCCCCAGACCGGAAGGCCGGAAATGAAGGCGCGGGTGCCGTCGATCGGGTCGATCACCCATACATGCCGGCTGGTGATGTTCTGGCTGCCATGTTCTTCGCCGAGAATGCCGTGCTCGGGATATTCGGCGGAGATCAGCGCCCGGATCGAGCGCTCTGCTTCACGATCGGCCTCCGTTACCGGGTCGAAGCTTCCCGCCTCCTTGTTGGCGACGGCGCCCTGGCTGCGGAAGCGCGGCAAGGTTTCCGCTGCGGCGGCATGCGCTATGCGCCGCATGAAATCGGTGCTGATATCCAAGTCGCTCTCCCCATCGCGGCTCTTGCCAGCCGCTCTTTCTCGCAGAACAGGCGCGCTGAAGACCGGTCAGGCGCCCGCTTTCTGTTGCCGTAATGCCACAACTGAACCGCCGAAGCGGAATTTCCACATCATATTGAATTAAAAAACCCAGCTGTCGATTGACATTTGTGCGCCGCACAATAATTTTGTCATCGGACAGGTTTTCCTGTCCATGCCCTCCTTGGGCGTTTCCTCCCTAGACTTCGACCGTGTCGTGAAAACGATGCGGTCTTTTTTTCGAGCAACTCCAGGAAAAGCGTGAGGCGGGTTTCCGTCCGGAATTGCGTTTATTAAGAACTCGGGCGCGCCGTCATTCCGCCGCAAGCGGCAAATCGACGAAATGATGGTCGGGCATCGACATCAGATCGGCCGAGAAGCGGGTCAGGTCGCAAGCCAGGGCGTCGAAGCCGGCCGACTTCTGGAACGTCCGCTCGTCCATGTAAAGCCCGCGATTGACCTCGATTTGCAGCGCATGCAGATGCCGCGCCGGTCGGCCGTAATGCTCGGTGATGAACCCGCCGGCATAGGGCTTGTTGTGCGCGACCGTGTAGCCCATGCCGACAAGCAGGCTGATCGCCATCTCGGTGAGCGCCGGCGAGGCCGAGATGCCGAACCGGTCGCCGATGATGAAGTCGGGCCGAACGCCATTGTCGCCGACGCGGATCGAGGCCGGCATCGAATGGCAGTCGATCAGCACGGCATAGCCGAACCTGGCATGCGTCCTGGTCAAAAGCCGCTTCAGCGTCTCGTGATAAGGCTTGTACACCGCTTCGATGCGCGCCACGGCTTCGGCCAAAGGCAGCCGGCCGGGATAGATGTCGAGCCCCTCGCCGACCAGTTTCGGCACGGTGCCCAGCCCGCCGGCGACACGCGCCGAACGGATATTGCAGAAGGACGGCACCGGCTCCGCGAACATGCGCGGATCGAGTTCCCAGGGCTCGCGGTTTACGTCGAGATAAGCGCGCGGAAAGTTCGCCGCCAGCAGCGGCGCGCCGAGCGGCACGGCGCCGCCGAACAGCTCCTCGACATAGCAGTCCTCCGACCGGCGGATGGCGTTGCGGTCGAGCCGCGCCATGGCCAGGAACCGCTCCGGATAGTGGCGGCCGCTATGCGGCGAGTTGAACAGGAAAGGGACGCGCTGCTCGGCGCCCGATCGGATTTCGAAGGGTGGAACGACCGAAAAATCCTCGGCTGCCGTCTTCAATTTTTATGAACCAGGATGAAGCACTGCGTCATGAGGCAAAACTTGCCACCTTGCGTGCGGCATGTCCAGCATTTCAGGCGGCAAAACCGCGCCTCGAACCGCATCTGGCATGCCCTTCATTCACTTGATGTTTACCGGCTCCATCTCATATACAGGATGGTTAACGGCCTAGCCCGGCGGCAGGCTTGGGGCGGGTGATTCGGACGGGACATGATGGCACGCATTCTGCTGGCGGAAGACGATGACGATATGCGCCGCTTCCTCGTCAAGGCGCTGGAACGCGCCGGCTACCAGGTAAGCGATTTCGACAATGGCGCCAGCGCCTATGAGCGGCTGCGCGAGGAACCTTTCTCGCTGCTGCTGACCGACATTGTCATGCCGGAGATGGACGGCATCGAGCTTGCCCGCCGCGCCACCGAGATCGACCCCGACCTCAAGGTGATGTTCATCACCGGCTTCGCCGCCGTCGCGCTTAATCCCGATTCCAAGGCGCCCAAGGACGCCAAGGTGCTGTCGAAGCCCTTCCACCTGCGCGATCTCGTCAACGAGGTCGAGAAGATGCTGCAGGCCGCATGAGGCCTGCATCGATCCTCGCGTCGGCAGGCGCTTCGCCGATGCGACAAACGGAAGCCGTCTTTCCACATTCCCGCTATTGACGTGCCGGATCAAAAGTGGTGTATGCGCGGCGTCGGATGGGCGTGTAGCTCAGCGGGAGAGCACTGCATTGACATTGCAGGGGTCACAAGTTCAATCCTTGTCACGCCCACCATCCTTTCAATAGCTTAGCTAAGCCCTTGTGCCGCGTGGCACAGAAATGGCACAGAAACCTCCCGACGGGTGTAAAAAAGCGCGCCGCCGGCACGACAGCGGTGCGCACCGGGGTTTGGGGATGTGCTGTACCGGCCATGCGGGTTGGCTAGGTGGCAACCGTTTCCTCCCGCTCACGCAATCTTGAAGGGTATTAGCAATCGCTCAATTAGGCTGAGCGACCGCAGGCACCTGGGCCTAAGGCTCAATCACTTCGACTTGGCCCCAAATCAACGGATCCTAAGAAATTTCCTAGAGCAGGGCACTCAAGGAGCGATTCTCCAGATAGATAGCCACCCGGGTGGGCGACCTCGTTGGAAATCACCATGGGCAAGGAGTATCCGTTTTCAGAAGCCACGCTGGGCGGCAAACTGGCGCCGGCACGGGCTTGTCGTCCACCGCTTCGGCTGCCAGCGCCGCGCGGTTCTTGACGTCGCCGCGCTGGCCAGGCTGTTCGGCCCGGACCAGCCCTGTCTGCACTGAGATCTGCTGAAAATCATCTACTGCCACGAGTGCCGCGCCGCCGGCCGAGACCATCGGAACCTGCAGTTCACGAACCACGCCGTGACACTGGAACACCGGAATGGCTGGACGCCCTGTCCGTAAAGCCTAGGGCACCCTCACGGTGAGCCGGCGCCGTTAAGCGTCGTGGCAATCGACACAAACTCGGCATTTAGCGCGCCGCCCAGTGAGGTTGCCCCAACCATGATTCCCAAGGCGATAAGCGCTGCAATCAAACCATACTCGATGGCCGTTGCTCCGGAATCGTCACGTAGAAAACTCGCTACCCGTTGCATCTTTCACAAGCCCTGACTTCCGATCACGCAAATATGAGGGCTATCTAATTTAGATAGGGTGAACGGACGTCCCAAATTTTTATCCATCGAGAAATTAGTCGAGGCGCCAGCTTAATGAGTGCCAGTTTCCCCTGGTGCCCAAGGGCCAGCTCCGTCGCCGCTGGTACATCCGCAGTCGGCGACGGAGGCCGGGAGCGGCCCGGCAGGCTGACGGGGTAGGCCAGCAATCACACCGGGCCTGACCAGTGAGGGCTCGGACTCAAAACAACTCACCGGCTAACGAAGATATACGGCCGTGCTGAACTGCATGGCATGTATCCATAAGGAGGAAGATGGGAGTAGGCTTGTGAGTTTCTGCAGTCTGCGGGCTATTGCCTTGCTCCATTTTGGGACCGAAGTGGTGGCATCCGTCTTGCACCCGGTATCCTGCAACAGCAGAGGATGTCCTAAATGCGGCTATCAACTCAGCCCGCGCGAAGGCAAGGATCAGCGAAATGCATATACTCGGCGCCGCTGCGGCTCGACGATGTGCAGATTAGCGACAACGGCGATGTGACCGTCTCGATTATTGCTGACGACATCTACTCGAACAGATCCAAACAGCGCTATCAGATCACACTGGCCGAAGCCGAAATCGGCATTCTGTTCCGTGGCGCCAGCGGCTAATCTTCCAGCACCCATCTTCTGATGCCGGTTCCCTCGCAAGGGGTGCACCTAACTGTGCGCCTCGAGCAACCTTGCTGGTGAGTGCCGGCCGGGCAGCAGGTTCCGCCCGTCGTCTTCCACCGGCTGCATGCAAACACCCTCCCGCCGCCCTGGCAGACCGGGCATGTCAGTTTTCTGAAGTCCACCGGCCCGGCGAGCCTTGTTAGAGGCCGGTGAAGTCGATCGATATGCTAGCGCCTATCACGGCGAGGCCGATCATGAAGACCATAAATGCCTCAAAACCATTGCCGCGGTTACCGATTCTGTCCATTGCGCGCTCCCCCCGACGATCAGCCGGGTTCTAACGTGCTTCGCGAAAGAAGGTTGCGCTTGATTGACTCAGGCTATTTCCCCTCGAATTGCGCTAGGAGTTTGCCACCACCGTGTCGCGGCACAGATATGTTCGAATGTTTTTGCTCGGTTCACGTTCTTTTGCGGCGGATTCTGCAATGAAATCCGAGAACGCACTGCATTGACATAGCCGCGGTCACAAGTTCAATCATTGTCACGCCACCATCCTTCTCATAAACTCAGGACGCTGCCGGCACATATCCCCTGCCTTTGGCGCCTGGCGGCACCTCTATCTTAGATCCCCCTCGAACATCACAAGCGTGCGATTCGACGCCTTCAGCGCGAAGCGCGTGGCTTCCGCATAGGCCGGATCCGCATAGCAGGCCTTGGCAATGTCCAGCGACGGAAATTCCACAAGCACCATGCGCTTGGCGTCACGCGCCTCGACGAGCAGCGGCGGCTGTTTCGTCGTGTTGGTGCGTGCCTGATATTTTTCGCCGATCGGCTTCCAGAGCCGGGCATATTCGGCCTGCGCTTCCTGGTCCGAAATCTCGGTTCCGACGATGAGCCAGTATCCCTTCACGCCGACGCGCTCCCTTGCCGATTGCGGTCCTACACCATGAACTCGCCGCCGTTGACGTGCAACAAATGCCCGGTGACGAACTTGCCCATGTCCGATGCCAGATAGAGGCAGGCATTGGCGACGTCCCCGGCGGTCCCCAATGTCCTGAGCGGCACCGTGGCTCTCACATGCTCGTAGGTTGCCGCGAGATCGGGATACCACGCCGCGTTCCGGTCCGTATCCAGCCACCCAGGCGCGATGCTGTTGGCGGTCACCCCGTCCGGCCCACACTCCACCGCCACGGCCTTCGCCAGGCCATGCATGCCGTGCTTCGCGGCGACGACATGCGCCCTGTTTGCCAGCGGGAAAAGGGCGTCCGTGCCCGCCATGTAAAGCAGGCGGCCATACTTCCTCCTGCGCATGTGCGGAAGCACCGCCTGGGTCAGGATGAAAGCCGATCCGAGATTGGTGTTCATCACCTTCTGCCAGTCCTGAAGGGTGATCTCCGCGATCGGCTGATGCGGTCTTATCCCGACGCAGGATACCGCGATGTCGACGCCGCCGAGTTCCGCGACCGCCCTTTCGATCAAGGCGTTCATGGCAGTCTCGTCGGTGCCGTCGCAGATCGACGCCATCGCCTCGACGCCTAAGGATCGCGCCTCATCCGCCACGGCCTCGATCTTGGCCAGGTCGTTACCGCCGGTAATCACGATGTGCGCCCCCGCTCGAGCGAACGCCAGGGCGACGGCCTTGCCGATGTTCTGGCCGGCCGCGGTAATGACCGCCACCCGCCCCCTCAAGCCGGGAACTTCCATCTGCTCACCCATAGTCCGCCTTGGTGCAACGCGATTTTGGCAAGCGAATACAGGTTTGCCGGCGGAACGCAAATCGCCGCGGGGCGATCGATTCACATGCCGGCCGTCGCCAGCAGGCTCTTCATCCTGGCGGAGGCAAGGTCGGGATCGGCCAGCAGGCCGGCCTGGTCGGAGAGGCGGAACACGTCCGCATAATGGCATATGCCGCGCGCCGACTGCATGCCGCCGACCATGGTGAAATGGTCCTGATGCCCGTTCAGCCAGGCCATGAAGACGATGCCGGCCTTATAGTATTCGGTCGGCGCTTCGAAGATTTTTCGCGACAGCGGCACGGTCGGCGCCATCAGCGCGTCGTAACCGGCCTTGTCGCCTTGCGCAAGCTTCGCCAGCGCGGCGTTGGCGACCGGCGCGATGGCGTCGAAGATGCCGAGCAGCGCATGCGAATGCCGCCTGCCGTCGCCGGCGATCAGCTCCGGGTAGTTGAAATCGTCGCCGGTGAACATCACGACGCCTTCGGGCAGCCGGTCGCGCAACTGCACTTCCTTGCCGGCATCGAGCAGCGATATCTTGATGCCCTCGACCTTGTCCGCATGGCGCTCGATGATGGCCACGACCGTATCCAGCGCCGCGTCGAAATCACTGCTGCCCCAATAACCCCTGAGCGCCGGGTCGAACATGTCGCCCAGCCAGTGCAGGATGACCTTGCCGGAGGCCTGCGACAGGATGCGGTCGTAGACGCGGACATAATCCTCCGGCCCCCTTGCCACCGCCGCCAGCGCGCGGCTCGCCATCATGATCGCCTTGCCGCCCTTGCCTTCGATGAAGCCGAACTGCTCCTCATAGGCGCCGATGACGTCGTCGAGCGTTTTGGCCGCCGCCGGCGCCAGGTAATCGGTCCCCGCCCCTGAAGCGAGATCGGCGCCGGGCACCGTCTTGGCCTCCGCAATCGAGCGGCGGATCAGCTCCTTGGCGCTCGCCCAGTCGAAACCCATGCCGCGCTGAGACGTGTCCATGGCCTCGGCGATGCGGAAGCCGAGCCGCCACAGATGATGACGGAACGCCATGGTCTTGTCCCAGTCGACCGCTGGCCGCGACCACGGATTGGTCATGGCGATGGGGTCGGCGACGACATGGGCGGCGGCATAGGCGATGCGCGAAAAATGCGCGTTCTTGCTCGGCTCGACCGGCTTGCCGACAAGCCGGTAGCTGGTCCGGTCGCCGTTTGCCGCAGGCAAGATGATGTCCATGGAACTCTCCCGTTGCGGCTCCTATAAATGGAACGTTCCAATAGATCAAGAAGCTTTATGATCTTGGGATTCGAGCCGGCAAGGCATGGTTCCGCCGTGGAGAAACGCTTGCATTGACGGGAGTTCTGAGCCGCATCGATCAATTTTTCAAATCTCGCAGGAATCACGATTGACTCTGATTTGGAACGGTGATTAGAACGTTCCAATAAATTTACTCAGAACCGTGGAGGACGGAACGAGGATGGCCAGCCGGGCCAAGGCGACGATCCTGGACATTGCCCGCGAGGCCGGCGTGTCCAAATCGACGGTGTCGCTCGTGCTGCAGGGCAGCGGGCTGATCCGGCCTGAAACCGCGACCAAGGTGCGCAAGGCGATCGAGGATGTCGGCTATGTCTACAACCGCGGCGCCGCCAATCTGCGCAAGGCCCATTCCAACGTCATCGGCATGGTGATCAACGATCTCACCAATCCCTTCTTCGCCGAGCTTGCGGTCGGCATGGAGCGCGTCTTCCAGGCGGCCGGCGTCGTCCCCTTTATCGCCAACACGGCGGAGAATCCGGTGCGACAGGAAGAGGTGCTGAAGTCGATGATGGAGCAGGGCGTCGCCGGCCTGATCGTCTCGCCGGCGCGCGGCACGACGCCTGGGGCTTTCCGGCGCATCGAAGCGGCGGGCGTGCCCGTGGTGTTCGCCATGCGCAGGCTGCCCGAAAGCCGCATCCCGGCGATCGCGCCCGACAATCGTCGCGGCGCCTGCCTTGCCACCGAGCACCTGATCCGCAAGGGCCATCGCCGCCTCGCCTTCTTCGGCGGCTCGTCCGACCTCGTCGTCTATCAGGAGCGTCTGGGCGGGTTCCTCGAAGCCTGCGAGGCGTTCACCATTCCGGTTTCCGATCGGACGATCGTCGAGGGCGAGACCAGCCGCAAGGGCGGCATGGCCTGCCTGGAGACGGCGCTGGCCATGCCCGATCCGCCGACGGCGGCCCTTTGCTTCAACGACGCGGTTGCCTTCGGTGTCATTCTGGCGCTGCGCAAGCACGGCCTCGAGGCGGGAGCGGACTTCGCCGTCGTCGGCTTCGACGACGTCGCCGAGGCCGAGCATTACAGCCCGGCGCTGACCAGCGTTGCCGTCGATACCGCGGGGCTCGGCGAGCGCGCCGCCCATGTCGTGCTGAAGATGATCCAGTCGCGCACCACGCGCGCCGAGGACCATATCGGCGCCGTCAGCCTCGTCGTGCGGGAAAGCAGCGGTCCGGACCGCACCAGCCAGGTGGGAGACGCGGCATGAGCGTGCGATGGGGATTGATCGGCGCCAGCACGATCGCCAAGCAGTTCATGATCAACGCCATCCGCGCGCAGGCCGATGGCGAGGTCGCGGTTGTGATGAGTTCGAACGCGGAGCGCGCGGAGACCTATGCCCGCGAGAACGGCATTCCTGCCGCTGTCTCGACTGTCGACGCTCTGCTCAACTCGGACATCGACGCCGTTTACATCTCCACCACCAACGAGTTGCATCTCGAACAGGGCATGGCCGCGATCAAGGCCGGCAAGCATGTGCTGTGCGAGAAACCTCTGGCGCTGACCAGCGCCGATGCGCGCAAGATGGTCGCGGCGGCCAAAGAAGCCGGCATCGTCTTCGGCACCAATCACCATCTGCGCAATGCCGGCGCGCACCGGGCGATGCGCGAGGCGATCGCCGCCGGCCGCATCGGCAAGCCGGTCGCGGCGCGCGTCTTCCACTCGGTCTTTCTGCCGGAAAACCTGCAAGGCTGGCGTATCACCAGGCCAGAGGCCGGCGGCGGCGTGGTGCTCGACATCACCGTGCACGATGCCGACACGCTGCGCTTCGTGCTCGGCGACGATCCGGTCGAGGTTTCGGCCTTCACGCAATCGGCCGGCATGGCTGGAAGCGGGCTGGAGGACGGCGCCATGTGCATCTGGCGCTTCAAGTCCGGCGTCATCGCCCAATCGCACGAAGGTTTCACGACAAAATATGCCGGCACTGGCTTCGAGGTGCACGGGACGGAAGGCTCGCTCATCGCCGCCAATGTGATGACGCAGAAGCCGATCGGCTCGGTGCTGCTGCGCACGGCCAAGGGCGAAGAAGAACTGAGCTTCGACCGCGAGGACCTCTACACGCGCTCGGTCCGCCAGTTCCACGCCGCGATCCGCGGCGAAGGCCAGCCTGCCGCCACCGGCGAGGACGGCATCTGGTCGCTGGCTTCGGCCGAGGCCGCGCTGCAATCGTCGAAGACCGGCAAGGCCGTGACCATCGACCCCCAACTTGGGAGCCTCGATTGAGCAAGCTCGTCTCGGCGGCTTATGCCGCCAGCCTGATCAAGGACGGCATGACCGTCTCGGTGTCGTCGTCGAGCGGCCTTGGCTGCCCCGACGCCGTGCTTGCCGCGATCGGCGAGCGCTTCGACGCGGAAGGCCACCCGAAGAATATCACGACGCTGCACCCGATCGCCGCCGGCGACATGTATGGAATCAAGGGCATCGACCATCTCGCAAAGCCCGGCCTGTTGAAGCGGACTCTGTGCGGCTCCTACCCGTCCGGCCCCTCCTCCGCCGAGCCACCGCAGATCTGGAAGATGATCGGCGACAATTCGGTCGCCGCCTACAATGTGCCGTCGGGCATCCTGTTCGATATGCATCGCGAAGCCGCCGCCAAGCGGCCCGGCGTGCTGACCAAGGTCGGCCTCGACACCTTCGCCGACCCGCGCCATCAGGGCTGCGCCATGAACGGGGCGGCCAGCGAGCCGATCGTTTCGGTTGAGCAGTTCGACGGCGAGGAATGGCTCTATTTCCGCGCGATCGTGCCCAACATCTCGATCATCCGCGCCACCTCCGCCGACGAGCGCGGCAACCTCACCTACGAGCATGAAGGCGCCTATCTCGGCGGGCTGGAGCAGGCGCTGGCTGCCCGCAACAATGGCGGCATTGTCATTGCGCAGGTGAAGCGCGTCGTCGAGAACGGCACGCTGAAGCCGCATGACGTGCGCGTTCCCGGCGTGCTGGTCGACCATATCGTGGTTGCGCCCGACCAGTTGCAGACGACGCAGACGCTTTACGACCCGGCGATCTCGGGCGAAATCTTCCGGCCGCTGTCGAGTTTCCGCACGCCGGAGATGAACATCCAGAAGGTCATCGCGCGCCGCGTCGCCATGGAATTGCGCGACGGCATGGCCGTCAACATCGGCTTCGGCATCTCCGCCAACGTGCCGCGCATCCTCTTGGAGGAAGGCCAGCACGGCAAGGTCACCTGGGTGATCGAGCAGGGCGCGGTCGGCGGCGTGCCGCTGCTCGACTTCAAGTTCGGCTGCGCGTCCAACGCCGAGGCAATCATGCCCTCGCCGCACCAGTTCATCTATTTCCAGGCCGGCGGCTTCGACGCCTCGCTACTCTCATTCCTGCAGATCGACCGCCATGGCTCGGTCAACGTCTCGAAGCTTTCGGCCCGCCCGCATGTCACGGCCGGCGCCGGCGGCTTCGTCGACATCACGTCGCGGGCGAAGAAGATCGTCTTCTCCGGCTTCTTCAATGCCGGCGCCAAGCTTTCGCTGGCCAACGGGGGCATCCGCATCGACCAGGAAGGCAAGGTCAAGAAGATCGTCGAGGAGGTCGAGCACATCTCCTTCTCGGGAAAACGCGCGGTCGCTCAAGGGCAGGACATCACCTATGTCACCGAGCGCTGCGTCATGAAGCTGACGCCGGACGGTTTGATGGTCACGGAACTGGCTCCGGGTGTGGACCTCGAACGCGATGTGCTGGCGCAGGCCGAGATCCCGCTTGGCGTCGCCAATGACCTCAAGGTCACGCCGGCGGCGCTCTATCAGGACCGGCCGGTCGGCCTGTCGCTGAACGGCGGTGCCTCGGTCGGAGGCGCGCATGGCTGAGCTTGTCACCTTCGAGCAGGATGGCGCCATCGGCATCGTCACGCTGCGCCGTCCGGAAAAATTCAACGCGCTCGACATCCCGATGCTGCGTGCGCTGGAAGCGGCACTCGACGAGGCCGAACTGGCCGAGGGCGTCCGCGTCGTGCTCATCCGTGGTGAAGGCAAGGGCTTTTGCGCCGGCGGCGACGTCGAAGCCTGGGGCGCGATGAGCGCCGCCGATTTCCAGGTGCAATGGGTGCGCTATGGCCACCGCGTCTTCGACCGGCTGGCGCGGCTGCGGCAACCGACCATTGCGGTTCTGTCCGGCCATGCGCTGGGCGGCGGGCTGGAACTGGCCGCGGCCTGCGATTTCCGCGTCGCTGAGGCGCAGATAAAACTCGGCTTCCCGGAAACCTCGATCGGCGTCGTTCCCGGATGGTCGGGCACGCAGCGCGCCGTGCGCCGTTTCGGCGCACAGGTCGTGCGTCGGATGGCGATTGGCGGCGAGGTTTTCATGGCGGCCGACGCGCTCGCGCACGGCATCGTCGACCGGCTGGTCGAAACCGGCAAGGCTTTCGACGAGGCCAGAACCTGGGCCGAAAAGATCGCCGAGCGCGGCCCGCTGGCGATCGAAGCCGCCAAGCTGATGATCGGCGTTGCCGAGGGCGAGGAAGACGCAGCCGCGACCGAGGCGCTGGCCAGCGGCTTCATTGCGCTGACAAGTGACCTCAAAGCCGGCGTCGGCGCCTTCAAGGCCAAGCAGAAGCCGGCCTTTTCGAGATCCTAGAGAAGACATGATGAACGCACCGCTCAACATTGCCATGCCGAAAGAGGCGTCCCAGGCGCCGAAGGCCTACAAGCTTCTGATCGACGGCAAGCATGTCGAAGCCCGTGACGGCCGCAGCATCGAGCGCGCCAGCCCCGGCCACGGTTTTATCGTCTCGCGCTACGCGCAGGCAGGCGCAGCGGAGGTCGAGGCGGCGGTCCAGGCCGCGCACAAGGCGTTCGAGACCGGCCCCTGGCCGCGCATGAAAGCGTCGGAACGCGCCGCCGTTCTGCTCAAGGCTGCCGACCTTATTGAAAGCAGCCTGGAACAGATCGCCCGACTCGATGCGCTGGAATCCGGCAAGCCGATCGCCCAGGCGCGCGGCGAGATCGGCGGCGCGATCGACATCTGGCGCTATGCCGCTTCGCTCGCCCGCACGCTGCATGGCGAGAGCTATGCCAATCTCGGCGACGATATGTTGGGCGTAGTGCTGCGCGAACCGATCGGCGTCGTCTCGATCATCACGCCGTGGAACTTCCCCTTCCTGATCATCAGCCAAAAGCTGCCCTTCGCGCTCGCCGCCGGCTGCACGGCGGTGGTGAAGCCGAGCGAGATGACGTCGGCCTCGACTTTCGTGCTCGGCGACATCCTGCTCGAAGCCGGTCTGCCGGCCGGCGTCGTCAACATCCTCGCCGGCTACGGCGCCGATGTCGGCGCGCCGATGGTCAGCCATCCGCTGGTCGAGATGGTCTCCTTCACCGGCTCGACCCGCGTCGGCAAGATGACCATGGCCGCTGCCTCGAACTCCTTGAAGAAGGTTTCGATGGAGCTCGGCGGCAAGAACGGCCAGATCGTCTTCCCCGATGCCGATCTCGAAGCGGCGGCCGATGCCGCGGTGTTCGGCGGCTTCTTCAACGCCGGCGAGTGCTGCAATGCCGGCAGCCGCCTGATCGTGCATGCGGCGATCGCCGACGACTTTCTCGGCGCCGTCAAGGCGCTGGCCGAGCAGGTGAAAGTCGGCGATCCGCTCGACGGCCGCACCAAGGTCGGCGCCATGATCTCGGCCGACCATATGGAAAAGGTAGCCGGCTATGTAACGGCGGCGCAAACCGGCGGCGGCAGCGTTTTCAGCGGCGGCACTCGGCTTCAATCCAACGCCGGCCAATATCTCGATCCGACCATCGTCCGTAACGTCACGGAAGATATGGTGATCGCGCGCGAGGAAGTGTTCGGTCCGGTGCTGTCCGTGCTCACTTTTGAAACGATTGAAAAGGCATTGCACATTGCCAACAACACGCCCTATGGTTTGTCCGCAGGGGTGTGGAGCGCCAGCATCGACACATGCATGTCGGTGGCGCGCGGTGTGCGTTCGGGGACGGTCTGGGTGAACACGTTCATGGAAGGTTACCCAGAGCTGCCTTTCGGGGGTTACAAGCAGTCCGGTCTGGGACGCGAACTCGGCAAACGAGCTGTCGAGGATTATACCGAGGAAAAGACCATCCAGTTTCATCGCGGCCAGCGCACCGGTTGGTGGGTCGGCTGAGTTGGGAGACCCCGGCGGACACCCGCCGGTTATGTGAATGCAACAAGGGAGGTAGTACATGTTGCGCAAACTGCTTATCGGAACGGCTCTTGCGACGAGCTTTGCGTTCTCGGCGCATGCCGCGGACGTCAAGGAAGTGCAGATGCTGCATTGGTGGACGTCGGGCGGCGAAGCGGCTGCCCTGAACGTGCTGAAGCAGGATCTGGCCAAGGAAGGCTATGCCTGGAAGGACGTGCCGGTGGCCGGCGGCGGCGGCGACGCCGCCATGACCGCGCTGAAGGCGATGGTCGCGGCCGGCAACTATCCGACCGCCTCGCAGATGCTCGGCTACACCGTGCTCGACTATGCCGCCGCCGGCGTCATGGGCGACCTGACCGAGACCGCCAAGAAAGAAGGCTGGGACAAGTCGGTTCCGGCCGCCCTGCAGAAGTTCTCCGTCTATGACGGCAAGTGGGTTGCCGCACCGGTCAACGTCCACTCCGTCAACTGGCTATGGATCAACAAGGCGGTGATGGACAAGATCGGCGGCACCGAGCCGAAAACCTTCGACGACTTCGTGGCTCTGCTCGACAAGGCCAAGGCTGCCGGCGTCATCCCGCTCGCGCTGGGCGGCCAGAACTGGCAGGAAGCCACCATGTTCGACTCCGTCGTGCTGTCGACCGGCGGGCCGGAGTTCTACAAGAAGGCGATGAACGACCTCGATGAGGACTCGCTCAAGTCCGACACGATGAAGAAGTCGTTCGACAACCTCGCCAAGCTCGTCAAATATGTCGACCCAAACTTCTCGGGCCGCGACTGGAACCTCGCCACCGCCATGGTCATCAAGGGCGACGCGCTGGTTCAGGTGATGGGCGACTGGGCCAAGGGCGAGTTCCACGCCGCCAACAAGACCCCGGGCACCGACTTCCTCTGCTACCGCTTCCCGGGCACCGACGGCTCGGTGATCTACAACTCCGACATGTTCGGCATGTTCAACGTCCCGGAGGATCGCAAGGCCGCCCAGGTCGCGCTGGCCACCGCCACTTTGTCGAAGAGCTTCCAGTCGGCCTTCAACGTGGTGAAGGGTTCGGTCCCGGCCCGCACCGACGTGCCGGACACCGATTTCGACGCTTGCGGCAAGAAGGGCATCGCCGACCTGAAGAAGGCCAATGAAGGCGGCACGCTGTTCGGCTCGCTGGCGCAGGGCTATGGCGCTCCGCCGGCCGTCGCCAACGCCTACAAGGACGTCGTGTCGAAATTCGTCCATGGTCAGATCAAGAGCTCCGACGAGGCCGTGACCGAGCTGGTCAAGGCGATCGACGACGCGAAGTAAGCTTCGCTTGAACTCAGGTCTCCCCCGCTTCGGCGGGGGAGGTCTTCCTGTCGACGAAAGGTGTGGGACAACCCTGGTGCGTTTTCGCGCCGGGCGGTTTCCGACCAACCGGAACTGGACAAGCCGATGAGCACAGTTGCCGAAACCCAGATCAAGCTGACACCGGAGCACGACGCCCGTCCCGGCGCGTCGGTCCGTTCGCGGCTGCAGGATCTGTTGCCGAAGATCGTTCTGGCGCCGAGCTTCGCGGCGACGATCGTCTTCGTCTACGGCTTCATCCTGTGGACGATCTATCTGTCCTTCACCAATTCCAAGACCTTCCCGTCCTATGCCATCACTGGCCCCCGCGCCTATCAGCGGCTGTGGCGATGGACCTTCGAGAGCGACCCGCCGTCGAGCTGGTACACCTCGATCACCAATATGGGCATTTTCGGCTTCCTCTATATCCTCATCTGCCTGGCGCTCGGCCTGTTCCTGGCCATCCTGCTCGACCAGAAGATCCGCGGCGAAGGCGTCCTGCGCCCGATCTATCTCTACCCGATGGCGCTCTCCTTCATCGTCACCGGCGTCGCCTGGAAATGGTTCCTCGACCCCGGCCTCGGGCTGGAGCAGACGCTGCATCAATGGGGCTGGACGAGCTTCCACTTCGACTGGATCAAGAACAAGGATTTCGTCATCTACACGGTCGTCATCGCCGGCGTCTGGCAGGCTTCCGGCTTCATCATGGCGATGTTCCTGGCCGGCCTGCGCGGCATCGACGGCGAGATCATGAAGGCGGCGCAGATCGACGGCGCTTCCACCTTCCAGCTTTACCGCCGCATCGTCATTCCGCTGCTGCGGCCGGTGTTCCTCTCGGCCTTCATCGTGCTCGCGCATCTGGCCATCAAGTCCTATGACCTGGTCGTGGCGCTGACCAGCGGCGGCCCCGGCGGCTCGGCCTGGCTGCCGTCGAACTTCATGTATGAGTTCACTTTCAAGCGCAACGAGATGGCCGTCGGCTCGGCCAGCGCCGTGATCATGCTGATGACCATCACGGCCATCATTGTTCCGTATCTCTATTCCGAGCTCAGGGAGAAGTCGCGATGAGCGCCGTCACTTCACCCGCCCGCCAGGCTTCGAGCGGCATGAGCGCCAGGACGATCAACCGCATCGTCATCTACGGCTTGCTCGCGCTTTTCGCGATCTCCTACCTGATGCCGCTGTTCGTCATGCTGGTCACCTCGTTCAAAACCATGGACGAGATCCAGAACGGCAACATGCTGGCGCTGCCGCATGCGCCGACTTTCGCACCATGGATAAAGGCGTGGAGCGAAGTTTGCTCGGGTCTGACCTGCGTCGGCATGAAGGGCTATTTCTGGAACTCTATCAAGATGGTCGTGCCGGCGGTGCTGATCTCGACGCTGCTTGGCGCGCTTAACGGCTACGTGTTGACCAAATGGCGCTTCCGTGGCCACACGCTGGTCTTCGCGATGATGCTGTTCGCCTGCTTCATCCCGTTCCAGTCGGTGCTGTTGCCGATGGCGACCATTCTCGGCAGCCTCGGACGCTTCGGCGTCACCTTGCAGAACGCCACCGGCTTCAATTTTGGCCTTGGCAATTCGACCGTCAATCTCGTCTTCGTTCACGTGGTCTACGGCCTTGGCTTCACCACGCTTTTCTTCCGCAACTATTACGAAGCCTTCCCGACCGAGTTGATCAAGGCGGCGCAGGTCGACGGAGCATCCTTCTTCCAGATCTTCCGCCGCATCATGCTGCCCAATTCGCTGCCGATCATCGTTGTGACGGTGATCTACCAGTTCACCAACATCTGGAACGACTTCCTGTTCGCCTCCGCCTATGCCGGCTCCGGCGACGTGATGCCGATGACGGTGGCGCTGAACAATGTCGTCAACACCTCGACCGGCGTCGTCGAGTACAATGTCAACATGGCCGCGGCGATGATCGCCGCGCTCCCCACCCTGATCGTCTACGTCGTCGCCGGCCGCTATTTCGTGCGCGGGCTGATGGCCGGCGCGGTCAAGGGCTGACCCCATTCGGAAGGAACGACCATGGCTTTTCTGGAAATTGATGGGCTGAAGAAGCGCTTCGGGAGCGTCGAGATCCTGAAGGGCATCAATGTCGAGCTCGAAAAGGGCGGCTTCCTGGTGCTGGTCGGTCCGTCCGGCTGCGGCAAGTCCACGCTGCTCAACACCATCGCCGGCCTGGAGCAGATCACCGAGGGCGAGATCCGCGTCGATGGCCGCGCCATCAACGATCTGCACCCTTCGAAGCGCGACATCGCCATGGTGTTCCAGAGCTACGCGCTCTACCCCAACATGACGGTTGCCGGAAACATCGCCTTCGGGATGGAGATGCGCGGCGTGCCGGCCGCCGAGCGCCAGGCGGCGATCGACAAGGTCGCCAAGATCCTGCAGATCGGCCACCTGCTCAACCGCAAGCCCAGCCAGCTTTCCGGCGGCCAGCGCCAGCGCGTCGCCATGGGCCGGGCGCTGGTGCGCGACCCGAAGCTCTTCCTGTTCGACGAGCCGCTCTCCAACCTCGACGCCAAGCTGCGTGTCGACATGCGCATCGAGATCAAGCGCCTGCATGCCACGACCGGCACGACGATCGTCTATGTCACGCACGACCAGATCGAGGCGATGACCTTGGCGACCAAGATCGCGGTGATGCGCGACGGCGAAGTGCAGCAATTCGGCACGCCGGCCGAGATCTACAACAACCCGACCAACATCTTCGTCGCCGACTTCATGGGCTCGCCGGCGATGAACCTGATCCCGGCCAAGATCGACGGCAATGGCGCCGGCCTTTCGGTGGTGCTGGGCCGCGAGTCGCGCCAGCCGATCGTGCTGCCGATGCCCGGCGCGCCCGCCGGTCTGTCGGCCTTCAAGGACAAGCAGGTCATCTTCGGTGTCCGTCCCGAAGCGCTGACCGATCCGGAAGGCGCCGAACGCAACGGGTCCGCCATCGCTACCGCCGACTGCCACATCGAGGTGGTTGAGCCGGCCGGCTCCGACACCTTCGCGGTCACCAATCTCGGCGGCAAGGGCGTGGTGGCGCGGCTGCGAGCCGATGCCAGGATCCAGCCCGGCACCAGCACGCCCTTGGCCTTCAACCTCAGCAAGGCGGTGTTCTTCGACCCGGCGACCGAGAAGCGCATCCTCTAATGCATGTCGCCCAAAGGTGGGTCCGGTTTTGGGGCAACGACATGCATCAAAACAAAGAACCATGACAAACCCGGATATCGTCATCATCGGCTCCGGCATCGGCGGCGCCACGATCGCCTCCGGCTTGGCCGGCAGCGGCGCCTCGATCCTGATCCTGGAGCGCGGCGAGCCGCTGCCCGCGACGCCACACGCGCGCTCGACGCGATCGATCTTCCTCGACGAGTATTATCGTCCGAAGGAGATGTGGCGCGAGGCTGGCGGGGCCGCCTTCAACCCCGGCAATTACTACTATGTCGGCGGCAATTCGAAATTCTTCGGCGCAGTGCTGATCCGCTACCGCAAGGAGGATTTCTCCGAGCTCGAGCATTTCGGCGGCGTGTCGCCGGCCTGGCCGTTTTGCTATGACGAATTCGAGCCTTGGTACTCGAAGGCCGAGCAGCTCTTTCGCGTGCGCGGCACGCTGGGCGAGGACCCGACCGAGCCGCTCCATTCGATCCCCTATCCCTTCAAGCCGGTGCCGGACGAGCCGGCGATTGCCCGCGCCCGCGCCGAGTTGAAGAGCCTCGGTCTACACCCCGCTTCGCTGCCGCTCGGCGTCGACATCGAGACCTGGCTGAAGGACGGCAAGACCGGCTGGGACGCGTTCCCCAACACCGGCCAGGGCAAGATCGACGCGCAGACCGGGCCCCTGACGGAAGCGCTGAAGGACCCGAGCATTCGACTGGAAACCGGCGCCCATGTCGACTGGCTCGAAACCGCGCCGGACGGCAAGACGATCGCCGCCATCCACTACACGCAAGATGGCGCGCAAAAGACGCTGTCGCCGAAGCTGGTCATCCTCTCGGCGGGCGCGATCAACTCGGCCGCCATCCTGCTGCGCTCACCCTCGGCGAAAGGCAAAGGCCTCGCCAACAGCTCCGACCAGGTCGGGCGCAATTTCATGAACCACAATTCGAGCGCCATGCTGGCGATCGATCCGCGTCGCCGCAACGACAGCGTCTACCAGAAGACGCTGATGCTCAACGATTACTATCTGTCGGACGGCAAGGGCGGCAAGCCGCTTGGCAATGTGCAGCTGCTCGGCAAGATCGACGGCAACATGCTCAAGGCCAATGTGAAGACGATGCCGAAATTCGTGCTCGACTTCATGGCCGGCCACGCCGTCGACTGGTACCTGATGTGCGAGGACCTGCCCGACCCCGAAAGCCGCATCATGGTCGACGGCAAGGAGATCGTCATGCAGTGGCGGCGCTCGAACATGCAGTCGCTCGAAGGCCTGACCAAGGTCATGCGCGAGAACCTGCGCGCCTGCGGCTATCCGATCGTGCTGTCGCGCCCCTTCGACAAGCGCACGCCCTCGCACCAATGCGGCACGGTGAAGATGGGCAACGACCCGGCCACCTCCCCGCTCGACACCTTCTGCCGCGCTTGGGATCACCGGAACCTGTTCGTCGTCGACGGCGGCTTCCTGCCGACCTCGGCCGCGGTCAATCCGGCGCTGTCGATCGCGGCGCAGGCGCTGCGGGTTGCTGACTATCTCCGCAAGACGGAGCTTTCCTCATGATCCGTCGGCGCCGCCCCTCATCCGCCTGCCGGCACCTTCTCCCCGTGAACGGGGAGAAGAACGCTGGCCGCGCCGCCGACACCCATTCTGCCACGCTGGCGATTGGCGGAGGAGCGGACGACAGCGTCCTTCTCCCCGTCTCTATACGGGGAGAAGTGCCCGGCAGGGCGATGAGGGGCAGCACTGACCTCCCCAGGGTCAGTCTCCCATGACCCGCCCGGCAGCCATCGTCACGGGCGGCGCGCGCGGCATAGGGCTGGCCTGCGCCGAGGCATTGGCGGATGCTGGCTTCGACATTCTGGTGGCCGATCTTGCCGAGAGACCTGCCGACGGCCTTGCCGACACGATCATGGGGCGGGGCGCGAAATTCACTTACGCACATTGCGACATCGCCGATCTCGCGGGCCACGCCGCGCTCGTTGAAGCGGCCATGGACGTCTTCGGTCGCATCGATTGCCTGGTCAACAATGCCGGCATCGGCGCTGTTGTGCGCGGCGACCTGCTGGAGCTGAAGCCCGAGAATTTCGACCGCGCCTTGAACATCAATTTGCGCGGGACGGTGTTCCTCAGCCAGGCCGTCGCCAAGGCTATGCTGGCGACACCCGCAACCGCTGCCAGATCGATCATCACCATCACTTCGGTCAGCGCCAACATGGCTTCGCCGGAACGAGCCGACTACTGCATTTCCAAAGCCGGCCTTTCAATGTGGGTGAAGAATCTGGCTCTGCGGCTCGCGCCCGAGAACATCGGCGTGTTCGAGGTACGGCCGGGCATCATCCGCACCGATATGACCGCGGGCGTCTCCGCCAAATATGACGCGCTGATCGAGGACGGCCTGGTGCCGGCAAGACGCTGGGGCGAAGCCGCCGACATCGGCGCCGTGGTGGCCGCGCTAGCCTCCGGCAAATTCGGCTTTTCGACCGGATCGGTCATCGATGTCGACGGCGCGCTCTCGGTGCCACGCTTGTGAGGAACAATGGCTGACTACATCATTGTTGGCGCCGGCCCGGCCGGCTGCGTTCTCGCCAACCGGCTGAGCGAGGATCCGGGCAATTCCGTCCTGCTTCTGGAAGCCGGCGGCAAGGACTGGCATCCGCTGATCCACATGCCGGCGGGCTTCGCCAAGATGACCAAGGGCATCGCCTCCTGGGGCTGGTCGACCGTGCCGCAGAAGAACATGAAGGATCGTGTCTTCTGGTACACGCAGGCCAAGGTGGTCGGCGGCGGCTCGTCGATCAACGCCCAGATCTACACGCGCGGCAACGCCCGCGACTACGACGCCTGGGAGAAGGAAGAGGGGCTCGCCGGCTGGGGCTATCGCGACGTGCTGCCCTATTTCAAGCGCGCCGAGAACAACCAACGCTTCGCCAACGATTTTCATGGTGACCAGGGTCCGCTCGGCGTCTCCAATCCGATCTCGCCGCTGCCGATCTGCGAGGCCTATTTCCGCGCCGGCCAGGAAATGGGCATACCCTTCAACCCGGACTTCAATGGCGCTGCCCAAGAAGGCGTCGGCTACTACCAGCTGACCCAAAAGAATGCGCGGCGCTCGTCCGCCTCCGTCGCCTATCTGAAGCCGATCGGCGCCCGCAAGAACCTGACGGTGCGGACGGACGTTCTCGTCACCCGCGTCGTCATCGAGAAAGGCCGCGCTATCGGGGTCGAGGTCGTCGACAGGCCAGGTGGCGAAAAGACCATCCTGCGCGCCGAACGCGAGGTAATCGTCTCGTCGGGCGCGGTCGGCTCGCCCAAGCTCCTGATGCAGTCGGGCATCGGCCCCGCCGATCATCTGAAGTCGGTGGGCGTGATGCCGGTGCATGACCTGCCCGGCGTCGGCTCCAACATGCAGGATCATCTCGACCTGTTCGTGATCGCCGAATGCACCGGCGACCACACCTACGACAACTACGCCAAGCTGCACCGCACCCTATGGGCCGGGCTGCAGTACCTCTTGCTCAAGAAGGGTCCGGTCGCCTCGAGCCTGTTTGAGACCGGCGGCTTCTGGTACGCCGACCCGACGGCCGCCTCGCCCGACATCCAGTTCCATCTCGGCCTCGGCTCTGGCATCGAGGCCGGCGTCGAGAAGCTGAGGAACCCGGGCGTGACGCTGAACTCCGCCTTCCTGCGTCCCCGCTCGCGCGGCACGGTGCGGCTGAAGAGCGCCGACCCGGCCGACCACCCGCTGATCGATCCGAACTACTGGTCCGACCCGTATGACCGCGACATGTCGATCAAGGGCCTCAGGCTGGCGCGCGAGATCATGCGGCAGAAGGCGCTACAGACCTATGTGTTGCGCGAGGTGCTTCCGGGTTCGAACCTGCAGAGCGACGCAGACCTTTTCGATTATGCCTGCCGCACCTCCAAGACCGATCATCATCCTGTCGGCACCTGCCGCATGGGCCATGACGCGATGGCGGTCGTGACGCCCGATCTCAGGCTGCGCGGCATCGAGGGCTTGCGCGTCTGCGACGCCTCGGTGATGCCGCGAGTCCCCTCTTCCAACACCAATGCGCCGACCATCATGGTCGGCGAAAAGGGTGCCGACCTCATCCTAGGCCGCGAGCCGTTGCCGCCGGCCGTGTTCAATGGCAATCAGGCGGCTTGAGGAGAAAACAGTGATCCGCCATTGCGTCTTTGTCCGCTTCCGCGAGGATATTCCCACGGCCGAGCGCGCGGCGATCCATGCCGATCTCGAAGCGCTGCGCGCCGTCATCGACGGCATGGGCAAGGTGCATTTCAGCGCCAATGTCAGCCCGGAGCCGTTCGCGCGCGGCTTCACGCATGGCTTCACCATCGACTTCCGCGATGCCGCCGCCCGTGACGCCTATCTTGTGCACGAGGCGCATCAGCGCGCCGGCGCGCGCCTTGTCGCGGCCCTGCAAGGCGGCACCGAGGGGTTGATGGTCATCGATCTCGAGGTGACGCAAATGTGACCGCTCGCCGGCTTAAAACCGGCAGCTGTCCCGTTCTCTTTTGACCGCCGTGGAACATATCGCTCCTTTTGGGGACACAAAAGGAGCACCGCCTTGAACCTCACCAGCGAGCAGAAGAAAACCGTAGTCGCGTCCTTTCTGGGCTGGACGCTCGACGCATTTGATTTCTTCCTTCTGACTTTCCTGCTCACCGATATTGCCGCTGAATTCCAGACTGACGTCCCGGCCGTCTCCAAGGCGCTGTTCTTGACCTTGGCCACGCGCTTCATCGGTGCGTTCTTCTTCGGCATGCTTGCCGACAAATACGGCCGCAAGCCAATCCTGATGCTGAATATCGTCAGCTATTCAGTGATCGGCGCCTTGGCAGCGTTCTCGCCCAATCTCGGCATATTCCTTGCGCTGCGCGCCCTGTTCGGCATCGCGATGGGCGGCGAATGGGGCCTGGGCAGCTCGCTTGCCATGGAGTCCATCCCACCTGGCGCGCGAGGCATGGTCTCGGGTATCCTGCAATGCGGCTATCCGGCTGGCTATTTGCTGGCCGCCGTTGCTTACGGGCTGCTCTACGGGCAAAGGATCGGCGACTTCAACATCGGCTGGCGCGCCATGTTCCTCTTGAGCTTCGTGCCGGCGCTGATCGTGCTGTTCATCCGTTCTCATGTGCCGGAATCGCCTGCTTTCGTCGAAGGCCGTTCGCAGGCGCGGCCCGGTCTTCTCGAAACGCTGCGGAAGCACTGGGGCATCGCCCTCTATGCCGTGGTGCTGATGACGTTCTTCAACTTCTTCAGCCATGGTACGCAGGACCTCTACCCGACCTTCCTGAAGAAGCAGCACGGTTTCGACCCGCACACGGTGAGTTGGATCACCATCGTCGCCAATATCGGCGCCATTGTCGGCGGCTTGGCCTTCGGCGCGCTGTCGGAGAAGATCGGCCGCATCAACGCCATCACGCTGGCCTGCGTGATCGCCCTGCCAGCGATCCCGCTCTGGGCCTATACGACCACGCCTTTCATGCTGGCGATCGGCGCCTTCATCATGCAGGTGGCCGTGCAAGGCGCCTGGGGCGTCATCCCCGTGCATCTCAACGAATTGTCGCCGGGCTCCGTGCGGGCGACCCTGCCGGGTTTCATCTATCAGGCCGGCAATCTGGCTGCTTCCTATGGCGGCCCATACCAGGCCGGCATCGCCGAAGCGCCGGGAGGCAGCTACGGTTATGCGCTGGCGCTGTTTGCCGGCGTGGTTGCGGTCTGCATCATCGTCGTCATCCGCTTCAGCCCCGAGAAGCGCGGCCAGGTGATGACCGTGTTCGGGTGAATGGCAGTCAACCCATTCTCAGCGCGACGACACCGGCGACGATGCCGAGCGCGGCCGTGGCGCGCCAGGCCGTCATCTTCTCGCCCAGCGCCAGCACCGAGATCAGCATGGCGAACAGGATCGAGGTTTCGCGCAGCGACGCGACAGAGGCGATGGGCGCCTTGGTCATCGCCCACATGACGATCCAGTAGGCCGCGCCGCTGAGCACGCCGGTGAACAGTCCGGCTTTCCAGTCGCGAGCCAGCACCGGAAGCGATTGCGGTCCGCGAAAGGCAATGCACAGCACCAGCGCCCACGTCGCATCGCAGACGAACAGCCAGGCGGCATAGCTCGTCGCGGTCGCCGCCAGCCGCGCGCCGCTGCCGTCGGAAAGCGTGTAGCTGGCGATGAAGATCGACGTGCCGAGCGCGAAGCCGACGGCGCGCAGATTGAGCTTCTCCAGATGCGCGCCGCCGCGAAACGACATGACCAGCGTGCCGATCGACAACAGCACGATGCCGAGGATGGCAAGCGGCGCAGGCACCTCCCCGACCAGCACGATGCCGCCCAGCGCCGAAAGCAGCGGCGCGGTGCCGCGCGCCAGCGGATAGGTCTGGGCGAAATCGCCGGCTTTGTAGGCGCCGATCAGGAATGTCCGGTAGCCCATGTGGAAGAAAACCGAGGCGAGGATGAACGGCCAGACCTCGGCCTTCGGCACCTCGACGAAGGGCAGCACCACGAGCGCCGCGGCGCCCATGCCGAGCGTCATCAGCGTGATCGACAGGAAGCGGTCGAGATGCACCTTGACCAGCGCGTTCCAGATCGCGTGCATGGCCGCCGCCGAGAGCACAGCCAGGAAGACGAACAGCGTCATGCCCGCCTCACCTGCCCGCCAAACTTGAGCCGATGCCCGGCGTTTCCAGGTCGATATCGACCCTCAGCGGAAAATGGTCGGAAGCCACTTCGCCGATATCGGCGCTGACCGAACGCACGCGCCCGGCCAGCATGCCCCGACGAAGCAATGGTCGAGCCGGCGTTTTGCGAACCTGCCGTCGATGATCTTTTCATGCGTGTGGAAATCCGGCCCAGGCTCGCTGGCGACGGCGGCGGCATCGACGAACCCGTCGATATAAGCAGCGCTGGGATGGTAGGGCGTATTGCCGACGATGCGCCGGTATTCGGCGCTGCCCGGCTCCATGTTGAAATCGCCAAGCCAGATCGCCGCCTGAGGGTTTTCGGGTTCCGCCTGGCCGTTCGACCAGTTGCGCTGTGGCTCGTCGTCGGCGCCGCTCCACGGGCCGCCATCGGATGGCGCGCGACGATGCTCGGCCAGCAGATAGTCGATCTGCTCCAGCCGCTCCTCGGCCGCAATATGCGCCAGATGGAGGGAAAGCACCCGCACCGGTCCGGCCGGCGTGCGGATCATGCATTCCAGCGCCGCGTTGCGGGTGTTGAGCGGTCTCAGCGTTCGGCGCATCGGCAGCGCATGCAGCCGCGACCAGACGATCGGCAGCTTCGACAGCACCATCGTGCCGAACTGCCGCCGGCGGTTGACGACGCGACCGTCGCGCTTGTCGCTGGCGTCCATGTCGAAGGCGGGGCCGTAGGCCCAGTAATAGCCGGGCAACAGCCTGGACAGGATCTCGGGCTGGTCGTCCTCATTGGTGCGCAGCCAATGCCGCTCGACCTCCTGCAGCGCGATGATATCGGCGCCGTCCACAAGCCTGGCGGCGCGGGAAAGATCATAGCGCCCGTCGCTGCCGTAGCCGTACTGGATGTTGTAGCTGATCAGCTTCATTGATTAAGCGGCTCACTTCTGAGGATCGCAGTAGCGTGCCACCTGTGGCGTTGCAATGTGCCGCGTAGGCAGGCGAATGATCCAGCCGACGGTCTGCGAGCCGCTCTAATTGGTCGTCAGCGGCTGGTAGCTTCCCGCAGGTGACGCCGCCAGTTCCGACCAGTCGATCTCTTCTTCCAGCCGGTGATAGGCCTCGTCCCCGATCGTGCCGTTGCGGCGCAATTCCTCCAGCGTGTCGCGCTGCCGGTTGATCGCATAAAGGCGCAGCCGGTCGTATTCGGTCGCCGCCTCAGCATTTTCCGGATTCTCCGCGATCTGACGCTGCGCTTCATATTGCTCGCGCACCACGGCAGCCGCGGCCGACGTCTTGCGGCTCAGCACGTCGAGCGCGGCCTGCATAATGGCGACGCGTGCCTGGGCGACTTCCCGGTCTATCGTCGTGTCGCGATCGAAGTTGAGCCAGCGCAGCAGCGGTTTCAGGGTGATGCCTTGCAGCACCAGCGTGCCGAGAACGACCGCGAAGGCGGCCAGCACGATCGGGTCGCGGCCGGGAAAACCGGCCGGCAGGGCAATGGCTGCAACCAACGTCACCAGCCCGCGCATGCCACACCAGCCGACAAGCACGGCGCCGCGAAACGTCGGCGCATCCCGCTTTCGGTATTCGCTTTTGAAGCGGGACCGCCGCATGATCGCGACGTAACCCTGCACCCAGACGATGCGCGCCACGATGACGACGGCCAGCACCGTCGCGGCGAACAGAAAGGCTTCGCCTTGCCCGCCGCCGGAGAGCCGACCCACGATCGACCGCGCCTGCAAGCCCATCAGCACGAAGGCCAGCACGTTGAGCACGAACACCGCCGATTCCCAGACCGAATAGGTGCTGACGCGGCGCCTCGCCGAAATGTGGCGAGGCGCGGTGCGCGCGATGGTGATGGCATAGACGACGATGGTGATGATGGCCGAGAGGCCGAGCTTGTCGGCAATGATCCAGACCGCGAAGGTTCCGGCGAACTGCACCACGGTGCTGCTTGCCGCATCCTCGATACGCGTCAGCGCGAGCAGCGACACTCGGCCGAACACATAGCCGGCGACGACGCTGCCGACCGTTGCAAGCAGTATGACGGGCACCGCGTCCTTGAGCATGACCGAGCCGATGGCCGCCGAGACCGATATCCGGTAGATCAGCAGCGCGGTGGCATCGTTGAGCAGGCTCTCGCCTTGAAGGATGGCTGTGATGCGGTGCGGCACCTTGAACTGGCCGAGCACGGCGCTTGCCGCGACCGCGTCGGGTGGGGCGACGATGGCGCCGAGCGCGATCGCCGCTGCGACCGGCAGCCCAGCCATCTTCCAGCCGACGAAGGCAACCACCACCGTGGTGAAGACGACGGCGCCGAGCGCCAAAAGCAGCAGCGACAGCCGATAGCGCTTCAGGTCGCGCAGCGAGGTGTCATAGGCGGCGTCGAGCAGCACCGGCGCGATGAACAGCGCCAGCGCCAGTTCCGGATCGATCTCGATCGTTGGTGCGCCCGGCACGAAGGCCAGCGCAACGCCTGCAAGCGCCAGCAGCGACGGATAGGGAACCTCGAGCCGGCGCGACAGCGCCGTCAGCGCGACGGCGATCAGAAGCAGGACAAGGGTGAGCTCAAACAGGGCCATGGTTCATCGTAGCGATGGAACCAGGCGTTTGGCACTGCAAAAATGAATGGTGAATAGTAAATGGTGAATGGTCATCATCGGAAGATTTCGAGCACGTAAAGTGCCGATCGCCATTCACCATTTACTATTCACCATTCACTCTTCCCTAATGCAGGACCAGCATATCGCCGGATGAAAACGAGATATCCGCCTTGTCGCCGACGACCGGCGGCGGCGTCGTGGAATTGTTGAAGGTGTCGAGCGACACCGTGTTGCCGCCGATGCCGACGCGCACGCGGATGACCGAGCCGAGGAAGTGCACTTCGGCGATCTCCCCGACAGGCTGGCGTCATGGCCGGGCTGCCGGCCCAGCGAGATTGCTTCCGGCCGCAGCGCGAGCGACAGCGTGTCACCGGACTTGGAGCCGTTGAGCTTGCCTTTGAGCGAGACTTCCTGGCTGTTGACCTGCACCTTGCCCGAGGCGGCGTCCGTGACCTTGCCCTCCAGCACGTTGAGCGTGCCGACGAAATTGGCGACGAACTTGGTTGCCGGCCGGTTGTAGATCTCGAACGGCGTGCCGACCTGTTCGGCCCTGCCGCCATACATCACCGCGATGCGGTCTGAGATCGACAGCGCCTCTTCCTGGTCATGTGTGACGAAGATGGTGGTGATGCCGAGCTTCTTCTGGATCGAACGGATTTCCTCGCGCAGCGACACACGCACCTTGGCGTCGAGCGCCGACAGCGGCTCGTCGAGCAGCAGCAACTTCGGCTTCGGCGCGATGGCGCGGGCCAATGCGATGCGCTGCTGCTGGCCGCCTGAAAGCTGGTAGGGATAGCGGTCGGCCATCTGCGGCAGCTTGATCATGTCGAGCATCTCGGCGACGCGCTTGTCTGCGTCCGGCTTCGACATGCCGGCCACCTTCAGGCCGAAGGCGATGTTCTGCGCCACCGTCAGGTTCGGGAACAACGCATAGGCCTGGAACACCATGCCGACATTGCGCTGATTGGGCTTCAGCCTTGTGATGTCCTTGCCGCCGACGACGATCTTGCCAGCCGAGGGCTCCTCGAAGCCGGCGACCATGCGCAGCACCGTCGTCTTGCCGCAGCCGGACGGCCCGAGGAAGGAAACGAATTCGCCGGGTTCGACGTCGAGGCTGAAATCCTGCACCACGGTGTTGGCGCCGTAGGACTTTCGCACATGCTGGATGGACAGGAATGGCTCGGCCATGGCTTTTCTCTCAGCTCAATTCGGTCGGTTCGCCGATTTCGGCGCGAAACGGGACAGGATCTGGATCAGCGACATGCAGCCCCAGGTGATGGCGAAGGCGATGATGGCAAGTGCCGCCGGCTCGTAGGCGCGGTTGGCGCCGATGTTCTGCAGATACGGCCCGAACGCCGGCCGGTTGAGCAGGCTGGCCATCGTGAACTCGCCGATAACGATCGCGAAGGTCAGGAAGGCGCCCGACAGCACCGCGATCAGCACATTGGGCAGAATAACCCGTGTGATGATCGTGGTCCAGCCGGCGCCGAGGATCTGCGCCGCTTCGGTCAGCGTCCTGACATCGATGGTGCGCAGGCCCGTATCGACGGCGCGGTACATGTAAGGCAGCGCCAGCGTCGCATAGCCGATCACCAGCAGGGCGCTGGCGCCCAGATCGCTGGACAAGAATGGCAGCGGCGAGTTCGAGCCGTACATCCTGATGTAGCCGAAGACGATGACGATGGCCGGGATAACCAGCGGCAACAGCGTGATGAACTCCACGATCGGCCTGAGCTGCGGCAGGCGCAGCCGGATCCAGTAGGCCGCCGGCACCACGATCAGCACGCCGAGTATGATCGTGCAGATCGCCGCCACCACCGAATACAGGAAGGTCGCCTGAAAGCGTGGATCGCCGAGCACGACCTGATAGGCGTCGAAGGAATGGACACCGCGCCGCATGCGCATCGAAAACTCGAATGTCGCCAGCAGCGGAATGAAGAAATAGGCGGTGCCGATTGCGAAGACGACCCAGGCCCAGAACTTGCCCGACTTCATTTCAGCCACCTCTCGGAGCGGGTCCGGAACCAGATGTAGAAGACGTTCGCCAGCCCGGTGATGACGATCATGCCGAAGGCGATCGCATAGCCGAGTTGCGGGTTGTGCAGCACATCGCCATTGATCTGCGAGTAGAGCTTGATCGGAACGATGTTGAGCTGCGGGCCGGAGAAGGCATAAGCGGTCGCGATGGCGCCGAAGGCGTTGGCGAACAGAAGGATAACGGTGCCAAGGAAGCTCGGAAACAGCACCGGGATCACCACCATGCGCCAGTACTGCCACTGCGTGGCGCCAAGCGTTGCAGCGGCTTCGTTCCATTCCTTCTTCAAACCGTCGATCGCCGGCACGATGATCACGATCATCAGCGGGATCTGGAAGAACAGATAGACCACGATCAGGCCCCACGTGGTCAGGAAATTGAAGCCCATCGCATAGATGTTCAGATTGAATATGTCGCGCAGCAGCACGGTTACGATGCCGACGCGGCCCAGTGTCGCGATGAAGGCGAAGGCCAGCGGCAAGCCGGCAAAATTCGAGGCGACGCCCGAGAAGGTCAGGGTCGCGGAACGGACCCAGCTGGGCAATCCGCCGCGCACGATGGCGATGGCGATGGCCAGCCCGGCGAACGCGCCGATGATGGCCGACCAGAAGCTGATCTTGATTGATACCCAGTAGGAGTTGCTGATCGACGGATCGCTCACCAGTTGCAGGATGTTGTCGAGGGTGAATTGACCGTCGCCTGTCTGGAACGCGCCGATCACGAGATAGATCGTCGGCAGGATCAGGAACATCAGGACGAAGACGAAGAAGGGTGCGACACCCACCCACTGCATCGGAAAGCGAAAGGCGGTCGCCGCGGCT
The DNA here is from genome assembly GCF_003952445.1 of Mesorhizobium sp. M2A.F.Ca.ET.043.05.1.1. Classification (NCBI taxonomy): domain Bacteria; kingdom Pseudomonadati; phylum Pseudomonadota; class Alphaproteobacteria; order Hyphomicrobiales; family Phyllobacteriaceae; genus Mesorhizobium; species Mesorhizobium sp. M2A.F.Ca.ET.043.05.1.1. The sequence goes on along the minus strand of NZ_CP034446.1, from coordinate 18,786 downwards.
GGCGGTAGCGGTTTGCTGGCAATCGACTGATTTGAAAGCGAGAGATCGGTCATGCGCCCGGCACCGTCTTCGAGAGAACGCCGGGCGGCCGCTTGGCCGCCCGGTGCATTTCAAGTCTTACTTCACGTTGGCGCCGACGGTGGCGTCCCAGTTCTTGCTGATGACTTCCTTGGCCTTGGCCTGCTCATCGAGCGTCGGGAACACGGCCGCGGCATAGGACTCGGCCGGCGGCAGCTTGGCCAACACATCCGCCGGGATCTTGCCGTTCTTGGCGAGATCGTTGAAGCGGATAGGATGGCAGTAGCCCTTCAGCCAGCCGATCTGGCCTTCGTCGGAGTAGAGATACTCCAGCCACAGCTTGGCGGCGTTCGGATGCGGCGCAAAGGCGCTGATCGCCTGCACGTAGACGCCGGCGACGACGCCAGTCTTCGGCACGATGACGTCGACGGGCGGGTTGCCCTTCAGCGTGTCGCGGCCGGCAAGCGCGTTGTAGTCCCAGGTGATCAGGATGGGCGTCTGGCCCTGGGCCAGCGTCGCGGACTTACCGACGACCGGAACGAAATTGCCGGCGGCGTTGAGCTTCTTGAAGAAGTCGAGACCGGCGGTGCCGGCGGCTTCGCCAGCGGCCGCACCCGTCGAGAGGCCGGCGGCATAGACGCCCTGGATCGCTTGGTTCGAAGCACGCGGATCACCGGCGAGCGCGACCGTGTTGGCGAATTCCGCCTTCTGCAGGTCGGCCCAATCGGCTGGCGATTCCTTGACCAGATCCTTGTTCACCTCGAAGGAAAGCACGCCGTAGTAGTCGCCAGTCCAGGCGCCATCGGCGTCCTTGGCGCTATCCGGGATCGAGTCCCAGGTCGATACCTTGTAGGGCATCAGAAGGCCGTCTTTCTTGGCGGTCGGACCGAAGGACAGGCCGACGTCGATGACGTCAGGCGCCTGCGGGCCTTTATTGTCTTTGTTGGCCTTGATCGCCTCGACCTCGTCGCCCGAGCCGGCGTCCGGGTTGAGTTCGTTGATGGTGATTTCCGGATACTTAGCCTTGAAAGCGTCGATCACTGCCCCATAGCCGCACCAGTCATGCGGAAGCGCGATGACAGTGAGCTGGCCTTCCGCCTTCGCGGCCTTGACGAGATCGTCCAGCGAATCCGCGGACGAAATCATCGTCGACGCAAAGAGCGCCGCGGCCGAGAGGGAAAGCACTTTCCCCGTGAACTTGAACATGTGTTCTCTCCGTTGAACTGGCGCGGTTAAGCGCCTGCGATGCGGGTATCGTTTTCGTGTGACAGCCAGATGAAGGCTTTTTGAAACCGGAGCCCCACAGCGAAAAAAGTTAACTCTTTTTAACGGACTGTAGCAATTAGCCCGCGCTTAATTTTCCGGCTAATGGTTAGCTGCCTTGATTTTGCCCCTCCTCCCTTTCCTCGAGTGTTCCCTTATTCAAATCCTCGGCATCGAGGCCGGCTCTCAGACGGAGCCGGCGATGGCGTTTTCGAGCAGCGTCAGCGCTGCTTTCTTGGTGAGCTTCACGGGGTTGCCGCCGGCGGTCGGATCGACCACCGCCATGTCGGCGATCAGGGTCTTGCGCTTCTTATCCATGTCGAGCCCCTTGATCAGGCCGGGGAGCGCGTGCGGCACCTTGAGCTCCTTGCGCAGCTTGATGATGGCCTTGGCGAAGCCGTCGAAGCCGCCCTTGATGCCGCAATAGGCGGCGAGCCGCGCGATGCGCTCCTCGATCGCCTCGCGGTTGAAGGCCAGCACATAGGGCATGAACACCGCATTGGTCATGCCGTGATGGGTGTCGTAGAGCGCGCCGATCGGATGTGACAGCGAATGGATGGCCCCCAACCCCTTCTGGAAAGCGGTGGCGCCCATGGCCGCCGCGCTCATCATATGGGCGCGCGCGACCAGATCCTTGCCGTTGGCGAAGGCCTTCGGCAGGTTCTCGAACACCAGTCGGATGCCTTCCACGGCGATGCCGTCTGCCATCGGATGATAGCCCGGCGCGCAATAGGCCTCCAGGCAGTGCGCCAGCGCGTCCATGCCGGTGCCGGCGGTGATGAAGGGCGGCATGCCGACCGACAGTTCCGGATCGGCAATGACGATCGCCGGCAGAAGCTTCGGATGGAAGATGACCTTCTTGGTGTGGGTCTCCTCATTGGTGATGACGCCGGCGCGGCCGACCTCGGATCCCGTGCCCGCCGTGGTCGGCACCGCGATGATCGGCGCAATCACGTCCGAATTGGCCCGGGTCCACCAGTCGCCGACATCCTCGAAATCCCAAACGGGCCGTGTCTGCCCGGCCTGGAAGGCGATGAGCTTGCCGAGGTCGAGCGCGGAGCCGCCGCCGAAGGCGATGACGCCGTCATGCTTGCCCTTCTTGAACACCGCGATGCCGGCGGTGAGATTGGACTCGACCGGGTTGGGCCTCACCTCCGAGAAGACGCCGTACGGGATCTTGGCATCGTCGAGGATCTTCAGCGTCGAGGCGACGACGGGCAGCTTCGCAAGGCCCGGATCGGTGACGAAGAGCGGCCGCTTGATGCCCGTCGCATTGAGCACATCAGGCAATTCCTTGATGCGCCCGGCGCCGAAACGGACGGTGGTGGGGTAGTTCCATTTGGAGATCAGCTTGGACATTTTTTGTCTTTCGAAAGGTCAGATCGCTTCGCGCAGGTGATAGGATTTCGGCCGGGTCAGATTGTCGTAGCCGATGGCCGAGAGCGCCGCGCCTTTGCCGGTGTCCTTGACGCCGGTCCAGACCAGCGCCGGGTCCAGATAGTCGCAGCGGTTCATGAACACGGTGCCGGTCTCGACGCGGTCGCCGATGGCGATCGCGCGCTCGGTGTCGCGTGTCCAGATCGAGGCGGTCAGCCCATAGGGGCTGTCGTTCATCAGCGCGATCGCCTCCTCGTCGTTGCGCACCTTCATGATGCCGACGATCGGCCCAAAACTTTCCTCGCGCATGACGCTCATCTGGTGGTCGACCTCGGTCAGCACTTCCGGCGCCAGGTAGGGCGAGCCCGGCTTGTCGTTCTCGACCTTCATGTTGATATGCGCCTTGGCGCCCTTGCGGAGCGCCTCAGCCTTCTGCTCGCGAATCAGGTCGGCGAAGCGCGCCTGCGCCATCGGACCCAGGGTCGTCGCCTGCTCCAGCGGATTGCCCACGACATAGTTCTTCGTCTCGGCAACGAAACCTTCGACGAACTCGTCATAGACCTTCTCGTGCACATAGACGCGCTCGATGCCGCAGCAGCACTGGCCGGAATTGTAGAAGGCGCCGTCGACAAGGTTGGCGACCGCATGGTCCAGCTTGGCGTCGGGCAGCACATAGGCCGGATCCTTGCCGCCGAGCTCGAGGCCGAGCGTCATGAAGGTGCCGGCCGCCGCCCTTTCTATAGCGCGGCCGCCGCCGACCGATCCGGTAAAGTTGACGTGGTCGATCTTGCCTGAGCCGAGCAGTTTTTCGGTCTGGGCATGGTTCATGACGAGGTTCTGGAACAGGCCCTTGGGCAGCCCGGCCTTGTCGAAAGCCTGCTGGAAGCGCTCGCCGACCAGCAGCGTCTGCGCCGCGTGCTTGAGGATGACGGCGCTTCCCGCCATCAGCGCCGGCACGATTGTGTTGACCGCCGTGAGATAGGGGTAGTTCCACGGTGCGATCACCAGCACGACGCCGAGCGGCACCTTCTTCACATAGCGCCGAAAACCGTCCTTCGGATTGGAGGCCATGACCGGCTTCAGCGCGGCTTCGGCGATCTCCACCATATAGTTGGCGCGTTCCTTGACGCCGCCGAACTCGCCGCCATAGCGCACCGGCCGCCCCATCTGCCAGGCGATCTCGGGCACGATCTCATCGGTCATGGCGACCAGCGCCTCGAGCATCGCCAGCATGTATTTGCCGCGCTCGACGATCGGCGTCTCCGCCCATTTCTCCTGCGCCGCCCTGGCGCGCTCGACCGCCGCGTTGATCGCCTGGTCGGTCGCGACCGGCCGCTCGGCATAGATCGAGCCGTCGATAGGGGATTTGAGTTTTACGGTTTCCAAAGAGACGTCTCCAGCTATCGAAAGGTAGGCATCAGCAGGCAAGGGCACGAACATGCCCCACCCTTGCATAATCCAGTATCGACTGATCGCGCGTCACGAGCGTCAAATCGAACGCCCGCGCGGTCGCAATCAATATACGATCCGCAGGATCGCCGTGCAGCGATCCCGGCAGGAAAGATGATTCAATCAATAATTCCGGCGAAAGAGCCTCGACCCTGATGCCCGGCGTGGCGATCACTTCCCCAAAAATGCTTGCCGGCGACTTTGCGGCCGCCAGTCGGCCCTTGGCGCTCAGCAGTCCCAATTCCCAAGCCGAAATGGGGGAAACCCGGATTTTCTCGTCAGCGGCCCCTGCGGTATTGATGGCAGTCCTGGCTTCCGGCCTGATCGGTTCGTTCAACGCAATCCATATGATCGCGCAAGTGTCGAGCAGCAGCCTGTGTGTCACGGCAGTGCGTCCGGCTCCAAAGCCGGTTTGGTGTAATCATACCCTGGCGAAGCGTAACCTTGCCTGTCCATATGCCGAAGAGCGGATGATCCACATCCCCTGGCGCATGTGATGGCTTCCCTTCCTGCGGATGTTCGTAGCTTGCCTGCGTCGATTCCGCCATTCCCGGGCGGCCCTTGTCCGCAGTGGCCATATTCGGCTTTCGATAGCCCTCGGGCCATCCCTCCAGATTGAAGTCCACCCGTTCGTTCGCGAGATCGATGCGAGACGCCCGATAATTTGCGCGCAGCCAGGCGCGCGCCTGGCTGTGGCCGCTCGGGCTGTTCGCCCACCATTCCTCGCGCTGTCGCGCCGACGGCGGCAAGCTGCCACCTATTATTTGCTCGATCTCGTCGAAGCTCATCGACAAATGTCCTTGGCCCGAGAACAGCAGATGCTCGAACAGCGGATGATATTTGGTTCCTTCGGTCATCTCATGAATCTAGTTCGGTTCACATTTTCGGTCAAGTTAGCTATAGTATATTACTATCTTCTAGTACCTCTCGAATCCTCTGTGCAGTTCCCAATCCGTAATGCGGCGGTCGTATTCGAACTGCTCCCAGCGGGCGGTGTGCACATAGTGCTCGATCACCTCTTCGCCGAAGGCCTGCTTCAGCATCTTCGACTTGGCCAGCGTCTCGGTCGCGTCGCGCAGCGTCTTCGGGATCTCAGGCAGGCGCGACGCCTGGTAGGCGTCGCCGACGAAAGGCTTCTGCAGCTCCAGCTTCTCGTCGATGCCGGCTAGGCCCGACGCGATCAGCGCCGCGAAGGCGAGATAGGGATTGAGGTCGGCGCCGCCGATGCGGCATTCCATGCGGATGCCTTTGGTGCCCTCGCCGCAGAGCCGGAAGCCGGCGGTGCGGTTGTCCTCGCTCCACATGATCTTGGTCGGCGCGAAGGTGCCGGCCTGGAAGCGCTTGTAGGAGTTGATGTAGGGCGCCAGGAACCAGGTGAACTCCTTGGCGTATTTGAGCTGGCCGGCCGCCCATTGCTGGCCGAGGCTCGACAGCGTCCACTCGGCCTTCTTGTCGAAGAATAGCGGCGTCTTGCCGTCGGCGCTCCACAGCGAATTGTGGATGTGGCTGGAATTGCCGGCGAGCCCGTAATTGTACTTGGCCATGAAGGAGATGGCCTTGCCTTCGGAATCGGCGATCTCCTTGGCGCCGTTCTTCAGGATGACGTGGCGGTCGGCCATCTCGAGCGCCTCGGCATAGCGCACATTGATCTCTTCCTGGCCGGGGCCCCACTCGCCCTTGGAGTTCTCGATGGGGATGCCGGCGGCCTCCATCTCGTTGCGAAGCCGGCGCATGACGCCTTCTTCCTTGGTGGTGATGCCGATCTGGTAGTCGCCGATATAGGGCGAAGCGCTGTCGAGCCCCTGCCAGTGCTTTTTGCGGGCGGACTCGTAGGTCTCGCTGAACAGGTAGAATTCGAGCTCGGAGGCGAAATAGCCGATATAGCCGCGCTCCTGCAGGCGCTTGACCTGCTTCTTCAGGATCGCGCGGGGTGAGTGCCCAAGATCCTCATGCGTGTGATGGTCGAGCACGTCGCAGATGACCAGCGCCGTTTTCTCCAGCCACGGAATGCGCCGCAGCGTCGACAGGTCCGGCTTCATGACGAAGTCGCCATAGCCCTTCGACCAGCTCGCCGCCTTGTAGCCCGGCACCGGCTCCATATCGATGTCGCAGGCGAGCAGATAGTTGCAGCCATGCGTCTCGCCATGCGCGGAATCGACGAAATACTGAGCCAGGAAGCGTTTTCCCGCGAGCCGGCCCTGCATATCGACGATGCAGGCCAGCACCGTGTCGATCTCGCCGTCCGAGACCGCCTTCTTCAACTGATCGAACGAGAAATTCCCGGCCATTCCTTTGGCGCTCCAGTGCTGTCGATTTGAAAGGGAAAAAACGAGACCATGGCCGGCACTGCGCCGGCCATGGTCATGAAGCGAAGGTCAGTTGCCGGTCTCGCCGACCGCCTGCTCGGCCGCCTTGATCGCCGCCTGGCGCGCCGCGATCTGCTCACCGATCGGCGGACCCTGGAAGCGGCGGTTCTCGAAGCCGAACCAGAGCACGGCGGTCAAGATGATGAAGCCGATGGTGATGTAGAGCACCTTGTCGTTTGGCGGTTGAACCGCGATGTAGAAGATGATCGCCATGCCGACGACCGACAGGATGCAAAACAGCTTGAAGAGGCCACCGCCGAGATTCCACGGGCCGGGTTTTGGCCATTTCGCCGTCCCGAAGGCGAGCATGCCGAGCACGATCGGAATGGTGAAAGAAAGGAACAGGAAGACCAGCGTCGAATTGACGACGATGGTGTAGATGTTCGTGCCGCCGATCGAGATGAACTGGGCGAGGAAGACGTAGATGATTTCGAGGATCGCCGCGGTCCAGATCGCGTTCACCGGCGTGCGCCAGCTTGGGCTGACCTTGGCGAGCCCGGCCGACCCGACCGGCATGCCGCCGTCACGCGAGAAGGCGAACAACATGCGCGAGGCCGAGGTCACCGTGGCGAGGCCGCAGAGGAATTGCGAGATCAGGATTGCCAGATAGAGAAGCTCCTTGAGCCATACGGGCAGGATCGCGTCCATGGTCGAGAAGAAGACGCTCCAGCCCTGCTTGGCGCCGGCAGCCAGGTCCGGGATCGCCAAAGTGATCGCGCAGACCATCGCCCAACCGATAAGCGACGACCAAAGCACCGACGAAATGATTGCCCTTGGCACGGAATGCGCTGCCTTCAGCGTTTCTTCCGAAGTATGCGCCGACGCGTCATAGCCGGTGATGGTATAGACCGGCAGCAGCAGGCAGAGCAGGAACAGATAGGTCATGGAATCCGACTGCGGGAAAACCCCGCCACCCGCGTCGCCCGAATAATTGGTGAACGTCCAGAGCCTGGTGACGTCGATTGCCGGGGCGAACACCAGGCAGGCGACGATCAGCACCGCCGTTGCGCCGAGGATCAGGAAGCCGGAAGCGTCGGTCAGCATGGCGGTCAGCTTGATGCCGAAATGATTGCAGAGCGCCTGGATGACCGTGATGATGGCGACAAATCCGACGACCTCGCCTGCCGTGCCGGTCAGCCCGAACCAGCTACCGAACGTTCCGACGAAGAAGAAGGCGGTGCCGATGTTGATGGCGCCCAGCACGGTGATCAGGCCGAGCAGGTTGAGCCAGGCGGTGAGCCAGCCGGTGAACCGGTTGCCGAGGATAGAGGCCCAATGATAGAGGCCGCCCGCTGTCGGGAACGCCGAGGCGATCTGCGCCATGGCGAGGGCGAAGAACCCGGAAACGGCACAGCCGACGATCCAGCCTATGCCCGCGCCGGCGCCGCCTATCGAAGACGTCGCCTGGGCGAAGGAGTTGATGCCGCCTGAAAGGATGCAGATGATGGAGAAAGAGATCGCGAAGTTCGAGAAGCGGCTCATGCTTCGCGACAATTCCTGGGCATAGCCCATTCCGTGGAGGACCTTTAAGTCCTCGTGCTTGTCGTGTTCCGTATAGTCTTGCGCTGACATTTTAGTCCCCTGTTGGTTCTTAGCTGGCCGACTGTACTGACTTTCTCATTGCGCGTTGTCGGGAGCCCCTGGCCTCCTCGGGCTCCAGATTCGAGAATATGCCTGTGAGCAGATCCGCCCATCTCCGCTGCCCGGTGTCGCCGGCGATTTCGTCGTTGCGGATTTCGATCATCGCGCAGGCAAGGCCGCGCGGGCGCGCATGCCGCTCCAGCGTGAAGTAGACGCGGTCGGCCGGCGAATAGGGTTCGTTGACGCCGACGGTGACGCCCGAAAGCCGCTGCAGCGCCGATATCAGCGGCGCCGCCAGCCTGCGGTCGTCATCATGGATGATGCCGATATGCCAGGGGCGGCTCTTGCCCTTGTAGACCGGCGTGAAGGAGTGCACCGAGACCAGCCGCGTTTCCTGGCCACGCGCCAGCCGCGCATCGATAATCCGCGCGATCGTGTCGTGGAACGGGCGCCAGGCAAGGTCGACCCGCGCGGCGCACTGCTTATCGGACAGGCCGGAATTTCCCGGAATGATTGTCGTCTCGCTGACCGGCGGCACGAGGTCGGGCGCGTCGAGCGGCCGGTTGCAGTCGATGACGAGGCGCGACACACGGGTCTCGACCAGGGTGGCGTCGAGCGCCTCGGCCATGCGGCTGGCGACAGGCAGCGCGCCCGGATCCCAGGCGATGTGGCGGGAAAGGTCTTCGATGGGCAGCCCCAGCGTGCCGAATTCGGCGGGCAGGAAGTTCGAGGCGTGGTCGCAGGTGAAGACGAAGGGGCTCGAGCCGCCAGGGTTGGTCACCCTTACGGTCTCCGACGGTGCAAGGCTGGCGGGCCGTGCTTTCTCCATACTGCCGTCCCCTCGGGAGCGCTGTATCTTATGTTACGTATTTTGCCTCATTGCGTCCCGGTGAATGATTTCATACAGTTTGGCCGGCTTTGTCAAACGCGAATTCGGGAAAACGGCGGCGGCGGGTCAACGGGTGGGGGAAAACCATGATTTCCAGCATTGCCGAACTGATCTCCGACCGCATCGGCGCGATGCCGGCCGGCGAGCGCCGCGCCGCCCAGACGCTGATTGCCAACTATCCTTTGACCGGGCTGAAGACCGTCGCCGAATTCTCGGCCGCGGCCGGCGTGTCCTCGCCGACGATCCTGCGTTTCGTCGCCAGGCTCGGCTTCCAGAACTACCCCGAATTCCAGTCGGCATTGCAGGATGAGCTGGCCGCGCAATTGCAGTCGCCTGCCTCGCGCACGCTCAATCCGGGCTCGGCCGGCGGCGCCGTCTCGCCGATGCTGGAGGCGACGCTCGACAATTTGCGCGAGACTTTCCGCCACCTCACCGACAAACAGCTGGCCGACATCGCGGCGCGGCTTGCCGAGCGGCGCGGCAAGACCTTCCTCATCGGCGGCCGCTTCACCGATCCGCTGGCGCGCTACATGGCCGCCCATCTCGCCATCATCCAGCCGGATGTCTATCACCTCGCCGGCCAGGAGAGCATCTGGCGCGACCGCCTGATCGACATGGGCAAGCGCGACGTCCTGGTGATCTTCGACATCCGCCGCTACCAGGAAAGCCTCGTCCGCTTTGCCGAGAAGGCGCATCACCGCGGCGTGCAGATCATCCTCTTTACCGACCAATGGCTGTCGCCGATCGCCCGCTTCGCCCGCCATGTGATCGCCGGACGCACTGCCGTGCCTTCGGCCTGGGATTCGTCCGCCGCTTTGTTCGTGGTCGCCGAAACCCTGATCGGCGCCGTGACGAGGCAATTGGAAGCCGCCGGCGCCAAGCGCATCCGCGATCTGGAGAGCTTGCGCTAGCGCGTCGGGCCTGAACGGCCTCAGTGCTTCAGCTTGTTGTTTCTATGCATGTCGTGGTGCATGTCGTGGTCCAAAACCGCTACGCACTTTTGGGCGACATGCATTAGGCCTTCACGAAAGTGCGGCAGGGATCGGAACCGCGTCGGCGCGAGCAGATTATGGATCAGGTCCTGATATCGAGCCGGCCGAATAACGAAACTGCCTCGGCTTATCTCAACAGCCGGCCCTCGATCGACCAGCGCGCCGCCAAAAAGTTCAGCACGGCCGCCACCACGACGCCGATGATCTTGGCCGGCCACACGCCGATGGCTCCTGCCAGCGCCGCGATCGAGAGACTGGAAACACCAAGCGAAATCAGTGCGCCCAGCGAGACGAAGCGCAGGAAGGAATGGTGCAGTTGGATGTCCGGGTCCCGCTCGAACGACCAGAACCGGTTCGCCACGAAGGAAAAGAGGACCGCCACGAACCAGGCGCCGACATTGGCGGCCAAAGCCGGCGCCGCGAGCTTGAGCAGCAGGTAGAATGCGCTGAGGTCGATGCCGGTGTTGACCAGTCCGACAAGAGCGAAGCGGACGATCTTGTTGCCGGTCGAACGCTGCGGCTGGCCGGCATTGCTCATGCGCCGCCATCCATGACGCGGGTTCCGGCCTTGTCGAGGGTGGCGCCGAAATCCTGCGAGGAAAGGACCGCGTACTCAACCTCGCGCACGGCCTGCATCGGGTCTCGCGCGCGCAAAATGTCATCGACATGGCCCGGATGGCACATGAACACCCCTTGTTCGGGCAAGGTCTTGATCGCGGCGCGCAGCGTTGAAGCGAACCTCTCCGGCTGCCGCCAATCATAGATCCCGGAAAGCGGCGTCAAGACGCTGAAGCCGGCCCGGCGCATCGCTCCGTTGAACCCTGCGGCCAGAGCGGCGACCGCCGCGATCTTCGCCGCCGCAGCATCCATGCCCGCAAGTCCCGGCGCCCCTCGCAGCGCCGGCTTGTGCGCGCTTGCCCCGAACCGCGCGAGCAGCCAATTCCGCACCACGGGAAGAAAATGCACATGCTGGTGTCCGTCGATATAGTCGGGTGGGCCGTCCAGCGCTTCGACGAAGCGGTCGTACTGGGCGTCGAGCTCGGCATGAACGTCCGGCTCGTCGATACGCCCGCGCCGCACCGGCAGCGCGAGGGAGGCGAGCCCGGGAAGCTTCCCTTCCGGCGCCAGGCTGGACGGGCCGGTCGCGGCGACCTGATCGGTGAGGGTCAGATGCAGCCCAACGGCAGCCCGACGGCGGAACGGCCGGATGCGCGCCGCCGCCTCTTCCCATTCGGGAAAACCGGTCATGCATCCTGTTCCGGTCAGGCGGCCGCGCTCGATCAGGTCGAGGATCGCGCTCGAGACTCCCGGCGCCAGCCCGTAATCGTCGGCGATCAAGCGGATCGACCTGGTCATCTGTCGGGAGCAACCTGCTCGGCGGCATTGCCATGCAGCACGTCGCGCACGATGTAGACGGGCCGGTCCTTGCTTTCGCTGAGCGTGACCCAGACATATTCGCCGATCAGGCCGAGCAGCGCCAGGTTGAGGCCGCCCAGCAACACGACGGCGACCATGATGCTTGGATAGCCGGGCACGGCGATGCCGTAAAACAGCACCTCGAAGAGCACTTTCACGCCATAGGCGAGACCGGCAAATGCCGCCAGCAATCCGATAAGGCTGATGATGCGCAGCGGGATCACGGAAAACGAGGTGAACCCCTCGAGCGAGAACGCGATCAGGTTGAACCGGCTCCATTTCGATGTGCCGCTGGCGCGGCTTTCCGGCGAATAAAGCACCGCCTTCTGGCGAAAGCCCGCCCAGGCGAACAGGCCCTTGTTGAAACGACGCTTGTCGCGCACGCTGGTCAGGGCGCGCGCCACGGCGCCGCGCATGACGCGGAAGTCCCCGGCATTTTCGGGGATATCGAAGCGCTGGCTGCTGTTGATCAGCTTGTAGAAAAGCCGCGCCAGCTGGCTGCGCCGCCAACTGCCCTCCCGCCGGTCGTTCTGCGCAAAGACGACATCGATCTCCGGGTTGTCGACCAGCTCGCCGATCATTTTCAGGCTGATGTCCATGGAATGTTGCAGGTCGGAGTCCATGATCAGGACCATGTCGGCGCGGGAATGGTCGAGCCCGGCGAGCACCGCGGCTTCCTTGCCGAAATTGCGGCTGAGCCGCACGATCTCCCAGGAACCGGACAGCGCCGCCGCGAATGTTTCGGCGCTGCCGTCATGGCTGCCGTCATCGACGAGGATCTTGCGCACCGTCATGCCGAAGCGCTCCGCCACGGCCGCCTCGAGTCTGTCGAGCAGCCCGACGAAGGCAATCGCGGATTCGGCCTCATTGAAGAACGGCGCGATGACGTCGAGCCTCTCAGCCATGCGCGATGGCTCCCGCGGCTGGCGCCTTCTGTCTGTCTTGCGTCCAGAGCCAGCCGATGAGCACGCAGGCAATTATGCTGACGCTGAGCGGTCGGAACCACAGATGGAAAAGGTCGTGCAGTCGCAGATCGACACTGGTCAGCCCCGTGACGAAGAGGAGCGTTGCCAGGAACCAGCGTATGGCACCGGCTCCCTTTTCCCGCCAAAGCAAGGCGATGGAGAGACCGGCGGGCACTGCCACCATGGCATAGGTGTTCTGCTCGACACGCGGATTGAAGACGCACATGTAGAATGCCGCGGCGAGGAAGATGGCGAGTCCGCTGAGGTTGGAGTCCAGCCTGCGATCGAACTGGAGCACCAGCCAAAGTGTAAGCAAACCGGCGACGACGCGCACGATCGTCGCCACCGATTCAGGGATCGGCATCCCAAACCGCGTGAAAGGCGCCGTGAAGTCCGCCGGGACGAAGGGCCCGGTCGGGTCGACCGTCATCGAAGTCAGCAGCCGGAAGAAATCGTGATATTGCGCGTTGATATAGTCGGTCGACGCAAAGCCATAGGGGATGACGAGCACGACGAGGACTGCCAGCGCCAGCGCCGGTATCAGCCTGGGACGCAGCGCTCCCCCAGCAGCAGCATGATGATCGCGGTCGGCTTGGCGATGATCGCAAGCATGGCCCAGAAGAAGCATTCGGCGCGGCGCCCCTCGAGTTCCGAAAGCGTCAGAAACCAGCAGGCCCCGGTAAGCAGGATCGTCGCCTGGCCATTGCGAAGCGCTGCCAGCGAAACCGGCAGGGCGAGGAAGAGACCGAAAGACAGGAGCCATGTCTGCTCCTCGCCGCCCACCTTGCGGACCTGGCGCATCGCGGCAAAGGTAAGCACCCCGAAGCCCAGCATGTGCCACAAAACATTGCCCAGATACGGCCCGAGCTTCAGCAGCGGAACATAGAGGACGGCGAAGGCGGGAGCATATAGGTACCCCATGGCGACTTCGACCTGATACAGCGGTTCTCCGGCGAGAAAAGCTTCACTGCCGTGTCTATAGATATGGACCACCGAACGCGCGTCGGGCGACCACAGCGCCAGGCCAAGCACAATCAGAAACGACCCGACCCAAAGCCAAAACCCCAAACGGTCGAAAACCGGCTTGGTTACCATCATAGCGCACCCCGCATTCCGACCAGAACGGCTTTCCCATCGGCGTTTGGCCTCAAGCGCCGGCCAGATATCACATCGAAATGAAATAGAACATCCGAGCGTGACCGTTGCCAGCGCGTGGCAACGGAAGGCGAAACAGCGGCGGTTTTCCGCCGCTCTCTTGCCGATCACAGCTTTGTGTTCAAATCGGCGCCCGGCAGTTCAGGGCCTGATGAACACCTTTCCGTTGGGCTTGGCGAGCTCGGCCGGCAGCCGTGCCATCGCCTCGTCCAGCGGCACGACCGCCGTGACGTCGGTCGACCAGCGTCCGTCGGAAAAGCGGTTTTGCGCCTCCAGCACCGCCGGACCCAGCCTGTCGCGGAACTGGCGCATCCATTCGGCCAGCCAGAAACCCTCGACGCGTTTGTGCTGGAAGATCAGTTGCCCCGGCTCGCGGATAACCGTCGGCTCGGCGTCGAGCCGGCCATAGACGATCCAGCGCGCGCGTTTCGGCATGGCATTGAAGATAGTCGAAGCCAGCGGGCCAGTGACCGCGTCGAGGAAGATGCGCGGCTGCTCGGCCTTCATGGTTTCGCGCAGCACAGCCTCGAAATCCGCCGCCTTCTCATTGAGCACATGGGCGGCGCCGAGGTCCTTCAGCAGTTGGATCTGCTCGCCACGGCGCACGGTGACGATCGGCCGGAAACCCGCCTCTTTCGCCAGCCCGATGATCAGCTTGCAGAGCTGGCTAGCGCCTGCGGTCATGACGAAGGCCTTTTCGCCCTCCTCCCTGACGATGTCAAACATGGCCAGAGCGGTCAGCGGATTGACGATCATCGCGGCGCCATCCTCGTCGCGCACCGTGTCGATGAGCGGGACGCAGGACGCGGCCTCGGCAACCGCATAGTCCGCCCACGCTCCCCAGTTCGACACGCCGGTGGCGAAGGCGACCCGCTTGCCCGCCAGGCTTTTTGCGTACGGGTCGTCGCCGGTGGCGACGACCATGCCAACGCCCTCGAAACCTGCCGGACGACCCTTGACCCGCGGCTGGCCGTACTGGCCCTTGATGAAGGCGATGTCGGAGGGGTTGATCGAGGCGAGGCTGACCTTGATCATCGCCTGTGTCGGCCCCGGCTCCGGCACGGCTATGCTGCCAGGCTTAAGGTAAGGCTCCATCGCTTCCAGCGCGGCCGCCGAAGGCGTTCTGGTGTAACCGTCGCCGACAAGCAGCAAGCCTCGCATTTGCGATGGAAGCGTCATGGCTGTCAGACCTTTTCCTGCGTGTATTTCTTCAGTTCCGTGCGCGCCACCTGGCGCCGGTGCACGGCGTCCGGCCCGTCCGCCAGCCGCAGCGTCCGCAGATGCGTCCACGAGCGGGCGAGCGGCGTGTCCTGGCTGATGCCTTGCGCGCCGAACATCTGCACCGCCTCGTCCGTGACCTTCAGCGCGACGCGGGGCGCCACCACCTTGATCTGGCTGATCCAGGGGCGGCCGCGCGCGCGTCTCCCTGGTCGATCATCCACGCCGCCTTCAGGCACAAGAGCCGCGCCATCTCGATCTCCATGCGGCATTCGGCGATGATGTCGAAATTGGCGCCGAGCTTGGCCAGCGACTGGCCGAAGGCCTCGCGCCGCACCGAGCGCTGGCACAGCATCTCCAGCGCCATCTCGGCCTGGCCGATGGCGCGCATGCAGTGATGGATGCGGCCCGGCCCCAGCCGCCCCTGCGCGATCTCGAAGCCCCTGCCCTCGCCGAGGATCAGGTTCGCCGCCGGCACTCGCACATTCTCGAATCTCAGATGCATATGGCCGTGCGGGGCGTCATCGTCGCCATAGACCTGCATCGGCCGCAATTTGGTGACGCCCTTGCTGTCGGAAGGCACCAGGATCATCGAATGCCGGCGGTGCTGCGGCTCCTCGTCCGATCCGGTCCTGACCATGACGATATAGATGGCGCAGCGCGGATCACCGGCGCCGGACGCCCACCATTTCTCGCCGTTCAGCACATAGTCGCCGCCCTGGCGCTCGCAGCGCATCGAGATGTTGGTCGCGTCCGAGGAGGCAACATCCGGCTCGGTCATCAGATAGGCCGAGCGTATCCTGCCCTCCAGCAGCGGCTCCAGCCAGTTGCGCTTGTGCGCCTCCGAGCCGTAGCGCTCCAGCACCTCCATGTTGCCGGTGTCGGGCGCCGAGCAGTTGAAGGTCTCGGCGCCGAGATGCGCCTTGCCCATCTCCTCAGCCAGATAGGCGTATTCGACGGTGGAAAGACCGTAGCCCGTTTGGAATCGGTCAGCCAGAAGTTCCACAACCCGCGCTCCCGCGCCGTCTTCTTCAAGCCTTCGAGGATCTCGGTCTGTCTGGCGGTGTAGGCCCAGCGGTCGCCCTCCTTGCCGATTTCGGCGAGAAACTCCTCCCCGAGTGGCGCGATCTCGTCGCGAACCATAGCCGCCACACGCTGGTGGATCGGCTTCAGCCGCTCGGTCATGCCGAGATTCATGTCCGCCATCGCTTCCGGTCCTTTCGCAGATAAATCTTTACCCGTGGCAAGGATGACCGTACTTCGGCTAGCCTTGTCAACGCGAGTCCCTCGCCGGTTTGATCGAGGGTGCGGAGGAATGCAATGAGCTATCTGGACAAGCTGTTCTCGGTCGCCGGCAAGACTGCGCTGGTGACGGGCGCAGCGACCGGCATTGGCCGCATGGTGGCGACCGGCCTGGTCCGCGCCGGCGCCATGTGATGATCGCCTCGCGCAAAGGTGAGGATTGCGCCAGGTCGCCAACGAATTGAACGCGCTCGGCGCGGACCAGGCCGGTCGCCACCATGCGGCCAATGCCGGTCGCTGCGCCCGTCACCAGCGCAGTCTTGCCGGCGACCGAGAACAGCTTGTCCAGATAGCTCATTGCATTCCTCCGCACCCTCGATCAAACCGGCGAGGGACTCGCGTTGACAAGGCTAGCCGAAGTACGGTCATCCTTGCCACGGGTAAAGATTTATCTGCGAAAGGGACCGGAAGCGATGGCGGACATGAATCTCGGCATGACCGAGCGGCTGAAGCCGATCCACCAGCGTGTGGCGGCTATGGTTCGCGACGAGATCGCGCCACTCGGGGAGGAGTTTCTCGCCGAAATCGGCAAGGAGGGCGACCGCTGGGCCTACACCGCCAGACAGACCGAGATCCTCGAAGGCTTGAAGAAGACGGCGCGGGAGCGCGGGTTGTGGAACTTCTGGCTGACCGATTCCAAACGGGGCTACGGTCTTTCCACCGTCGAATACGCCTATCTGGCTGAGGAGATGGGCAAGGCGCATCTCGGCGCCGAGACCTTCAACTGCTCGGCGCCCGACACCGGCAACATGGAGGTGCTGGAGCGCTACGGCTCGGAGGCGCACAAGCGCAACTGGCTGGAGCCGCTGCTGGAGGGCAGGATACGCTCGGCCTATCTGATGACCGAGCCGGATGTTGCCTCCTCGGACGCGACCAACATCTCGATGCGCTGCGAGCGCCAGGGCGGCGACTATGTGCTGAACGGCGAGAAATGGTGGGCGTCCGGCGCCGGTGATCCGCGCTGCGCCATCTATATCGTCATGGTCAGGACCGGATCGGACGAGGAGCCGCAGCACCGCCGGCATTCGATGATCCTGGTGCCTTCCGACAGCAAGGGCGTCACCAAATTGCGGCCGATGCAGGTCTATGGCGACGATGACGCCCCGCACGGCCATATGCATCTGAGATTCGAGAATGTGCGAGTGCCGGCGGCGAACCTGATCCTCGGCGAGGGCAGGGGCTTCGAGATCGCGCAGGGGCGGCTGGGGCCGGGCCGCATCCATCACTGCATGCGCGCCATCGGCCAGGCCGAGATGGCGCTGGAGATGCTGTGCCAGCGCTCGGTGCGGCGCGAGGCCTTCGGCCAGTCGCTGGCCAAGCTCGGCGCCAATTTCGACATCATCGCCGAATGCCGCATGGAGATCGAGATGGCGCGGCTCTTGTGCCTGAAGGCGGCGTGGATGATCGACCAGGGAGACGCGCGCGCGGCCGCCCCCTGGATCAGCCAGATCAAGGTGGTGGCGCCCCGCGTCGCGCTGAAGGTCACGGACGAGGCGGTGCAGATGTTCGGCGCGCAAGGCATCAGCCAGGACACGCCGCTCGCCCGCTCGTGGACGCATCTGCGGACGCTGCGGCTGGCGGACGGGCCGGACGCCGTGCACCGGCGCCAGGTGGCGCGCACGGAACTGAAGAAATACACGCAGGAAAAGGTCTGACAGCCATGACGCTTCCATCGCAAATGCGAGGCTTGCTGCTTGTCGGCGACGGTTACACCAGAACGCCTTCGGCGGCCGCGCTGGAAGCGATGGAGCCTTACCTTAAGCCTGGCAGCATAGCCGTGCCGGAGCCGGGCCGACACAGGCGATGATCAAGGTCAGCCTCGCCTCGATCAACCCCTCCGACATCGCCTTCATCAAGGGCCAGTACGGCCAGCCGCGGGTCAAGGGTCGTCCGGCAGGTTTCGAGGGCGTTGGCATGGTCGTCGCCACCGGCGACGACCCGTACGCAAAAAGCCTGGCGGGCAAGCGGGTCGCCTTCGCCACCGGCGTGTCGAACTGGGGAGCGTGGGCGGACTATGCGGTTGCCGAGGCCGCGTCCTGCGTCCCGCTCATCGACACGGTGCGCGACGAGGATGGCGCCGCGATGATCGTCAATCCGCTGACCGCTCTGGCCATGTTTGACATCGTCAGGGAGGAGGGCGAAAAGGCCTTCGTCATGACCGCAGGCGCTAGCCAGCTCTGCAAGCTGATCATCGGGCTGGCGAAAGAGGCGGGTTTCCGGCCGATCGTCACCGTGCGCCGTGGCGAGCAGATCCAACTGCTGAAGGACCTCGGCGCCGCCCATGTGCTCAATGAGAAGGCGGCGGATTTCGAGGCTGTGCTGCGCGAAACCATGAAGGCCGAGCAGCCGCGCATCTTCCTCGACGCGGTCACTGGCCCGCTGGCTTCGACTATCTTCAATGCCATGCCGAAACGCGCGCGCTGGATCGTCTATGGCCGGCTCGACGCCGAGCCGACGGTTATCCGCGAGCCGGGGCAACTGATCTTCCAGCACAAACGCGTCGAGGGTTTCTGGCTGGCCGAATGGATGCGCCAGTTCCGCGACAGGCTGGGTCCGGCGGTTGCTGGAGGCGCAAAACCGCTTTTTCCGACGGACGCTGGTCGACCGACGTCACGGCGGTCGTGCCGCTGGACGAGGCGATGGCACGGCTGCCGGCCGAGCTCGCCAAGCCAACGGAAAGGTGTCATCAGCCCTGAACTGCCGGCGCCGATTTGAACACAAAGCTGTGATCGGCAAGAGAGCGGCGGAAAACCGCCGCTGTTTCGCCTTCCGTTGCCACGCGCTGGCAACGGTCA